>NZ_BJTC01000036.1 GCF_006829085.1 Chryseobacterium sp. ON_d1 | reverse complement strand
AAGGTATTCAACAGGATTGTTACCAACCTGGTGGGTATGGGTCAGCAGCCTGTTCTGGGAATCATAAGTGAACTTTTCCACAATGACCTTTTCAGGATCTGAACCCAATCTTCTGTGGTAGGTATTGGTTTGAAGGACAACCCCGGCAAAATCAAGCTTATTGTTGATCACGGTGTAGCCCCCCAAATAGTTGTTACTTCTTGAGCCAATGTTTCTTCCTTTGGTATCATACCAGATAAAGTTCTTTGTCCATCTGTCATCTTCTATATTTTTGATATAGGAAGCGGTAAGCATTCCCTTGGTGGTTTGGGCATTAGCCGGGTTATCCGTAAGAAGGGGCTGGGCAAATACATTGGTGACCGCAGAGGAGCCTGTAGGATAGGTGTCATAATAATTGACAGTCAGTAATTTAGTAACAGAACCCGGATAGCTGGTAGAACCACTGTCATAATACACTCCCAGTCCACTGTTTGTGAATCCCACCGTAGCAGATCTGGCTACATTGTTGCTGCCTTTAGCATCTGCCAACACCTGCTCTGCTGCTCTTCCTGCGGCACTGTATACCTGGGAGCTGGTATATATTCCTGTATAAGCTGTTCTTCCGAACTGGTCATACTTGGTAAACAGCCACTGTTTTAAAGCTCCTATGACAGCATCCTGGGTCATGATCAGCCTGTCCTGCCTGTCATATACCATGTATTCCCAGGCTTTACCGGGAAGTTTCTTTTCAACCAGACGTCCTCTTGCGTCATAGCGGTACTGGTAGCAAAGGGCATTAAGCAGATCATCTGTCAGGCTCTGATTAGCAGCCTTGGGAGGAAGAACAAAAGCCAGCTGGTTATATTCATTATATACATAATAGGTGTCTGCGTATTCCGTATCTGAAATCATTTTCCTTACCAAAATAGTCTGTCCCTGTCCGTTTTTATATTCATAGGTCCTGTTCCCGTCTTCATCTGTGACCATATTCCTGTAAAGCTGATTGGCACTGCTATATGCAGATACGGTTAACGTCGTTTTTGTAGCTCCGTTTTCCCATATTGTTGTAGGAACAAACTTGTAGGCATCATTTCCTATATTGGCTGCATATTCAAACTTAACAGGTTTATTACTCCAGTCATTCCCCAC
>NZ_BJTC01000035.1 GCF_006829085.1 Chryseobacterium sp. ON_d1 | reverse complement strand
ACCTGGCATTCAGTTCCCAATAGCTCAAAGATAGATCCCCGAAGACTACAGCCGTATGAGACGGGCTACGATCAACCTGGGATTCAAAAAGACTCACAATCGTATCAGAAGCCGGATACTCTGCTGCCGTATCATTGAATGATGACAGTACTAACTTCTCTTCATCACTTACATAATCAAGATCACGTAATGGAATTTCTGAATGGCCTGCAAACTGATCCAGAACGGTCTTAAAATGTGACACCAAAGACCTGATAGAAGCACAAGAAAATACTGAACTGTCATAACGGAACTCTATATAGAGCTTACCTCCACCAGGAACAATCACAAGGGTAAAAGCATAGTTCGTCTGTTCAAACGAATCCACTCCCTCGGAGGATAAACCCGCATTCAAACTTGTAGATGCATTTTCATGATCGTTTTTGACATAGTTCTCAAAAACAAGAATATGATTAATAAGCTCATTACCCAAAGGAGATAAAGACTGAAGCTCTGCAAGACTGTTAAAATGATAACGGCTGCTATGGATAGAATCCTGATGTAGCTGATGAAGTAAACTGCGGGGAGTTTCTTCTTCTTCAATAGTCACACATACAGGAATCGTATTGATAAACAGACCTACCATATTCTCAATACCCCGAACTTCTGCAGGACGACCCGATACGACGCTTCCAAATACAACTTCACTGGATCGGTTATAACGGCTCAAAAGATAAGACCATACTCCCTGAACATAAGTATTCAGCGTAATACCTGAATCATGACAGAAATCTTCAATATTTTTAAAATCATCATCCTTAACAATAAGGCTTTCCGTAAGGTAATCCGAATGCTCTTCCCCCCTGCCATTTACAAAAGGAAGTACTGTAGGAGAAGTGATACCTTCCAAATAAGCCTTCCAATAAGAAAGCGATGCTTCTTTATCTACAGCAGACAGCCACTGGATGTAAGAAGAATATTTCTCTGCTTCAGGCAGCGGAATAACAAGTCCCTGCTGAAGGCCCCCTAAAAAGGTGGTAAAATCATTGATCAGAATACCCAGACACCATCCGTCCATGATGATATGGTGGTGGCTCCAGATAAACTCATAATATCCATTATCCAGCAATACAACATGTAAACGCATCTGCGTACATTCA
>NZ_BJTC01000034.1 GCF_006829085.1 Chryseobacterium sp. ON_d1 | reverse complement strand
GGTTTTAAATTTCTTAGTATAGAACATTTCAGATTTTAAAGTTCCAAAGAAGTTTTCTATTACTGCATTATCCAGACAGTTTCCTTTGCGGGACATACTTTGGATAATGCCTTTTTCTTTTAACAGGTGCTGATAGGCTTTCATCTGATATTGCCAGCCTTGATCAGAGTGGATAATGAGGTTTTCAGTATTTTTAATTTTTCTGAATCCTTTTTTGAGCATATTCACAACCTGCGCAAAGGCAGGCCTTTCTGAGAGATCGTAACTGATAATCTCGCCATTGTAAAGGTCAATTATTGGCGAAAGATACAATTTACTGCCCGAAACGTTAAATTCTGTCACATCAGTGGCCCATTTTCTGTTTGGCTGATCTGCCTTAAAGTTTCTCTCCAGAATATTGGGTGCTATCCTGCCTTGCTCTCCCCGGTAGGATCTGTATTTTTTAACCCTAACTATACTTTTCAATCCCAGGGACTTCATCAGTCTTAATACCGTTTTATGATTAATTACAATTTCTTGTTGTTTCATAATCAAAGTAATACGACGGTATCCAAACCGACCTCTATGCCTATGATAAATTTGTTTTATCAAAGTTTTTATTTCTCCATATTTATCTTTTTTGTCAAGAGCTTTCTGATGGTAATAAAAACTGCTTCTGGCCATACCTGTACAATCCAACAGAAGTGACAGATCATATTTTCGCCTTAATCCTTCGATGGCCTCTGCTTGTTCTTTTTGAGAGTTAAGGCGTCTAACTTTTTTAGAAAATCAATTTCAGCTCGAAGCCTTTCGTTTTCCAATAAAAGTTCTTCTTCTCTGGTCAATGGCTTATCAGACTTTCTTTTTTTACGTTTGTAATCACTCATAATGACGGGTCTTCCTTTGGGGGTGTTCTTTAACCCTAAAATACCACTTTTTTCGTAATCCCTTTGCCAATTCAACACGGTAGACTGAGCTGCAATATTAAATCGGATACATGCTTCCCTTTGTGAGATATGTTCTGTTTCGATGGTTTTTAGAACTTTAAATTTGAAATTCACGGAATAACTCATGTTTTTTCGAGGGTATAGTCCCGAGATTCCGTACTTGTTATAAAAACCAATCCACTTGCGCAGATTGCTTTCATTAAATCCTTTCTCTGTTGCTATAGATTTAATTGAACAAT
>NZ_BJTC01000033.1 GCF_006829085.1 Chryseobacterium sp. ON_d1 | reverse complement strand
GGTAAACTTCCCTGTTTTTCAAACAAATTAAAATTATTAAATTTAGTTTGTTAAACCTTATGAAAAAGAGCAAATTTTCAGAACATCAGATTATCAATATTCTGAAAGAATATGAATCTGGGAAGTCGACAAAAGACATTTGTCGTGAACAGGGGATTTCATCCCCTACCTTCTACCAATGGAAACAGAAGTATGGAGGAATGGATGCACAGCACCTTAAGGAGCTTAAAGCTTTACAAGAAGAAAATGCACGTCTTAAGCGTATGTTCGCGGATCTGAGCTTGGATCATCGTATTTTAAAGGATATCATAGAAAAAAAGCTTTAAAGCTCTGTGAACGAAAAGAGTTAGCTGAAGGTATAATAAGTGAAACAGGAATCAGTGTTCATAGGGCTTGTAAAATAGTTTGTATGAGCCGTAGTATGTATTATTATGGGCATAAAAAGGATGACCAAACTGTTATTTCAAAATTACTGGATTTAGCAGCCAGGTATCCTACAAGAGGATTTGAAACCTATTATGGTAAGATTCGTTTGGAAGGTTTGCTTTGGAACAGAAAAAGAGTGCTTCGTGTTTATCGGAATATGAACTTGAAACTAAGGGTTAAACGTAAAGCTCGTATTCCAAGTCGTATAAAAGAGAAATTGATCGTTCCGGGCAAAGTCAATGAGACATGGTCAATTGATTTTATGAGTGATGCTTTGTCTAATGGCCGGAGGTTTCGGGTATTGAATGTCATTGATGATTACAATAGAGAATCATTGATCAACGAAGCGTTCTATTCAATTCCAGGCATCAGGTTAGTGCAAAAGCTAAAGGAATTAATCATATACAGACCTAAACCCAAGCGCATAAGAACCGATAACGGCCCGGAATTTCTTTCCAATGTCTTTGTGGACTTCTGTAAAGTTAATGATATTGAACTGCAGTATATACAGCCCGGAAAGCCTGCACAAAATGCATACATTGAACGTTTAAATCGTACATTCAGAGAAGATGTTTTAGATGCTTATCTATTTACATCTTTGATAGAGGTAAATGCAATTGCTTATGAGTGGCAGATTGATTATAATAGTAATCATCCACATAAATCTTTGAATGGACTTAGCCCTTGGTTATATGCTAAGAATATTTAATCTATTAGAAGATATTTTATATTTATCAACAGTTTGAAAAAGGGGAAGTCTTCA
>NZ_BJTC01000032.1 GCF_006829085.1 Chryseobacterium sp. ON_d1 | reverse complement strand
TGAATTAGTCAATACTTAATCTGACAGTTGTAATCAAATTAAATAACTTTAAAACAGATTAAGTATTATGACAACACAACAAAAAATCATCAAGAACAAATTAGGCGTACTTGAATTAGCACAACATTTAGGAAATGTATCCAAAGCTTGTAAAGTAATGGGCTATTCCCGAGACAGTTTTTATCGATTCAAAGAACTGTATGAGCAAGGAGGTGAATTAGCATTACAGGAAATCTCCAGAAGAAAGCCAGTATTAAAGAATCGTGTAGATGAAGTTATTGAAAAGGCTGTTGTTGATATAGCCATTGAAAACCCAGCTTTGGGGCAGCTTAGAGTAAGTAATGAACTTAAAAAGAAAGGTTTCATTGTATCGCCAGGTGGAGTCAGAAGTATTTGGTTAAGACACGATCTACATACATTTAAACTAAGATTAAAAGCCCTGGAAACCAAATCCGCTCAAGATGGTATAGTCCTTACTGAATCTCAACTTTCAGCACTAGAAAGAGCCAAGGAGGAGAAAAAAGCTCATGGAGAAATTGAAACTCATCATCCTGGATATTTAGGAGCTCAAGACACTTATTATGTAGGCAATATCAAAGGAGTTGGACATATTTATCAGCAAACTTTTATTGACACGTATTCTAAGGTAGTATTTGCAAAGCTATATGACCGTAAAAATGCCCTTATTGCTGCTGACATGCTTAATGATCAGGTAGTCCCTTTCTTTGAGCAGCAGGAACTTCGTTTACTCAGAATTTTAACAGACAGAGGAACAGAATACTGTGGAATAAGAGAACAGCATGAATACCAGCTTTATTTAGCCATTGAAGATATTGATCACACGAAGACCAAGGCTAAAAGTCCTCAGACCAACGGCATTTGTGAACGTTTTCACAGGACGATACAGGAAGAGTTTTATGCCATAGCTTTCAGAAAGAAAATTTACAGAAGTATTGAAGAACTGCAATTAGACCTAAACAGCTGGCTGTCGTATTACAACAATGAAAGAACGCATACAGGAAAACATTGTTACGGTAAAACACCGATGCAGACGTTTTTGGATAGTAAACCTATTGCAAAAGAGAAATTATTGGAAACTCTTGTAGAGGAACAAAAAATCCTTACTTTTGGAAGTAAGGACAATATTGGATAACTGACAACTATTTTTAACCCCTAACTGTCAGATAAAGTCGTGGCTATTACA
>NZ_BJTC01000031.1 GCF_006829085.1 Chryseobacterium sp. ON_d1 | reverse complement strand
GCGGTGGGGCTCACCTGTTCCCATTCCGAACACAGAAGTTAAGCCCACCAGCGCCGATGGTACTGCTAACGCGGGAGAGTAGGCCGCCGCCAGTTTTTATTTTATTTTTAAAAATCCTTTATCATCATGATAAAGGATTTTTTGTTTTATACCCATCCCAGTTTAAAGTAACAGAACTAATCAGTAATGAGCAATAAGTAATAAGTAATAATTGATAAACGATACCGGAATCAACTATCAATTATCAATTATCAATTATCAATTATCAATTATCACTTAACATTCATCATTCATCACATCCCCATTGTCACTCCGTAGGAGTCTAAACGAGCCATTCAATCAAGCAATAATAGTTCATTATAATTGACTTAAGTATTATAACTTCCCTCTATAAACAAGCCTGGATTCCTGCCGAATGACACAAGTGGGAATAGAATTACCTTTATCACTTCCAGTTCAAATCTCAGAAATCCGAAACAGGAAACCCGTATCCCGAATCACGAATTCCTTCATTTAGAACTTGCTCTCTTAACATAAAATATTATTCAACATCGTGGAACCGGATCTGCTGAAATAAGATTGAACATAAAATTCCACTATAACTTTTTCTGTAATCTATTGATTTCATATTCTATGCTTTTGGAAATGCTCCAAATGGTTAATCTCAATTTTTACATTTTTTTTCAAATATATTTACTCAGCTAAATAAGTTATGACATTTTGTAATAGTTCATAACATTAGCATAGTAATTATTCGATTTAAAATTTATTAATACTCATTGTGGATAAGTATTGATAATTATGTAAGTATAAATAAAACAATTAGTTAAATCTTTAATTTATCCACAATAGGTTATTTGATATAAAATTTATGTTAAATAAACTTGTTTTGCGTTATGAGAAGTTGCTATCTTTGCCCCACTGAAAACGAGAGTAGATCAGTAGCGCAGGAGAGCCTTTAGATGGGCAAAAACATTATTACTTCAAAAAAGAGACAGGCGAAAAAAAAACTTTAAACTTTTTTTAAAAAAGAGTTGCGAGATAAAAAAGAGTTTGTATCTTTGCAGTCCCAATTAAGGGAGCGCAGGAGTAGGATGATTGAGGTTTGGTAAAGGAATTAAGGTTACTTAAAAAAACTTTAAAATTTTCTTTAGAAACATTTGGTCATTAAGAAATAAAGTTTTACTTTTGCACTCGCAAATACGGAGCGACACTGACAGAGAGATTGCTTCGTTAAAAAGCGAAAGATATAA
>NZ_BJTC01000030.1 GCF_006829085.1 Chryseobacterium sp. ON_d1 | reverse complement strand
CTAATCAGATTCACGTAGAAAACAAAGATTTTTATGCCAATGGAACTGCTGTCAAAACACTTGAAGATATTACCTATAATACCAGAGATTATCCTATAAAACAGAAAACAACTTTTGCCGACAGTACGATCACCGAAACCACGTACAGCTATGCCCATGAGAAAAATAACACTAGACTTATCAATGCTAATATAATAGGTATTCCACTGCAAACGATAACAAAAAAAGATAATGTAATTGTGTCAAATACGGAAACGAAGTATGACAATCCATTGAACTTACTTCCAAGTTCTGTTGTCTCCACTGATTTACAAAATATTGTTACTACAGAAGTAACTTACGATCAATATGACAGCAAAGGTAATTTACAGCAGTACACGACTAAGGACGGCCTTTCAACAGTCATCATCTGGGGCTACAATCAAACCCAACCTATTGCCAAAATAGAAGGAGCGAAATTAACAGATATCCAGCAGTCATTCATTGACTCTATTGTGACCGCATCCAATACAGATGCATCAGCAGGTGTAAACAATGATGAGACTTCATTTTTATCAGCATTGAATACCTTCAGAGCTAATACTGCATTATCCGCTTATCAGATCACTACCTACACCTATGATCCTTTAGTAGGAGTAAGAAGCATCACCCCGCCATCAGGAATCAGGGAAAGCTATATTTATGATTCAGCTAACCGGCTTGAAAAGGTTGTTGATGTGAATGGCAAAGTGCTGAAGGAGATGAAATACAACTATAAAAATTAAAAACCGATGAAAAAATTATTAATTCCGGCAGGAGCCCTGCTTCTGTCCAACCTTGTATTTGGGCAGGCTTCTACCACAGAAAACTATGTTCAGACCAAAACCTATCTTGACTACAATGGAACTACACCTACAAAAACCTCTGAAACAGTTCAGTATTTTGATGGATTGGGAAGGCCTAAGCAAATCGTTAATGTAAAAGCATCACCTCTGGGACGTGATGTTGTGACCCATATCGAGTATGACCAGTTTGGAAGGCAGGTGAAAGATTACCTTCCTGTTCCCCAGGGGAATACTTTAAATGGTGCCATTATTCCTAATCCTTTGAGCAATACAGCAGGTACTCCCTATGGTCCGGAAAAGATCTATTCAGAAAAGATCCTTGAGAACTCTCCTCTGGACAGGATTCAGCAGCAGATCCAGGTGGGGAATGACTGGAGTAATAAACCTGTTAAGTTTGAATATGCAGCCAATATAGGAAATGATGCCTACAAGTTTGTTCCTACAACAATATGGGAAAACGGAGCTACAAAAACGACGTTAACG
>NZ_BJTC01000029.1 GCF_006829085.1 Chryseobacterium sp. ON_d1 | reverse complement strand
TGTCGGCAAAAGTTGTTTTCTGTTTTATAGGATAATCTCTGGTATTATAGGTAATATCTTCAAGTGTTTTGACAGCAGTTCCATTGGCATAAAAATCTTTGTTTTCTACGTGAATCTGATTAGCTTTCCCTACAATTTCCATATTTGAACTGAATGCGATCATATTGGCAGGGTCGCCGGTACCGCAATAGGCATTTGAACTGCCTGTATTCAGGCAGCTTGAGATATAAGTATCATAGGTTTTAAAATGACCGGCATAGATATATTCGCTATAGGGAGATCCTGCATACCTTAGGCTGATTCCCGTCAGCTTCCCTGTATCATAGGTATTATACTGGGTACTTCTTTCTGACTGAAGAACAGCGTTGTTGTCTTTCTTTTGCTCATCAATTAACAAACCTCTTTTATAATCATAATTAGCAACAGGTATAAATGGAGGCGAGGCCGATACCTGGTCAGGATTGGGTTTGTCAATGGGTGATGTAAAGGTATATATACTCCTGCCTTTATCCGTTTCATACACCGTTACATTCTGGTATCCTACGTCTGCTCCCTGTGTTTTCTGTACAGGAAGGAAGTTTTCAGAAGAATAGATGGTAAATGTATTGGAATAGTTATACTTGTTAAATCCTATTCCAAACTGATACACAAAAGCATTATTATAAGGATACTGGTAAGTATGAACAGGCTTGGGAAATATCAGTGCTCCGCTGCTCTTTCCCGATCCTGCTATGTCGCTATAAAGGAAGTTGACCTTCTTTGCCGGAATCTGGTTCCCTGAATATTGATCCGGTCTGTCATAATAGCTGATACTGTTGATCCTTACCCCACCCCCAAATACATAAGGGCTGATGTTACTTTTCTTATTTTTATAAGTAGCGGTAAAATTAACGGTTCCCGTAAAATCAACCTTTTGCTCTACAAATGAAAGCTGTGCATAATATTCTCCGGCTTCAAACCCCAGAGTACGGTATTGAGGGTAATCTGGATCAGGATCCGTAACAGGACCTATACTGCCTGCCATGGTATATGAGTTCCCTGTTTTTTTATAAAAAGACAGAGTCCATGCATAGGCTGCAAGCTGGCTGCTGAGATTCTGGATCTCTACAGTCTTTGGTGAGGTAAGGGTAAAGAAATATTTCTTTATATTTTTTTCTGTTTTAGTATAAGTGGCCTCTTTTTCCTCACTTTCCCAGTTATCCGGATTTTCATAAGGATCTACCGCATCTGAACCTATATAGGAATAGGTATTACTTCCAAAATCAAAAACCCTCAGCCCTCCTGAAGGAAGCCTGATGCTTTTTAACAGATTGATGTTCACACATGATGGAGAGGGTTCTTTTGCAAGCGGATCCTGATCTGTAGGCCTGACACAGTTAAACCAATCCCAATGGTCCTTTCCTAAAATTGAATTGGTGGTGTTTTTATAGTAATCAAATACATAATCAAAATCTTTGACAGAATCTGAATTATATTTGGTTATTTTAGACAATGACAATCTTGCATCATCCGATGCTCTTCCTAATACATTAAATCGGAAATAGTCATAGGAAAATGTATAGGTTTCAATGGTTTTTCCGGACAAATCAATGATCTCTATTTTATCAAGCTTCTGTAATTGCTCAGGATGGGTATAATTGGTATCTCCCCGGCCCTGTACATATATAAAGCTGATTTTCCCTTTGCCTACGATTTCAATATCCTTTAAAGAGCGAACAGCTGTATTCGTTGACGCTGTATTTATTTCCTGCATAGCAGGAAT
>NZ_BJTC01000028.1 GCF_006829085.1 Chryseobacterium sp. ON_d1 | reverse complement strand
TGAAGCAGAGAAGTATTCCACCTACATCAATTGGCTGGGCAGGGTTGACAGAGATTCTACGCTGGAATACTGGAAAAAGTATCTTGACGGGTTAAATTCAGCAACCCTTATTCCGTTTGAAAAGCAGGAACAGAAAGAAAAGCCTGATTTCATTACTGAAAAGCTTACTGTAACAGGGAATGATTATATAGGGATCACCCAGTTCTGCCAGGAATGTGGCATTACGTTGAACACATATGTTCAGGGAGTATGGTCTTATCTTTTGAGCCGTTATAACCGATCCAGTGAAGTTGTATTTGGAAGTGTCGTATCGGGTCGTCCTGCAGAAGTTCGGGGTATTGAGAATATGGTAGGTCTGTTTATCAATACGATTCCTGTTCGTATTACGCTGAACGGGGATGATACTCCGCGAAGTCTTTTAAATAAGGTTCATGAGGATTCTATAAAAAGTACAGGCTACCATTTTAACAGTCTGGCTGAGATACAGGCTTTGTCTTCTTTAGGAGTAGATCTGATCAGCAATATTCTTGTTTTTGAAAATTATGTAAAGAATGAAGAGGGAGAAAACCTGATAAAAGATGTGAAAGTTTTTGATGAGTCCAATTATAATTTTACATTAGCGGTAGAGCCTTATAAAACTCATTTAAATATAGATTTGGAATATAATGCGTCAGTATATTCGGAGAATGTCCGGTTTATATTGAGCCATATAAAAAATCTTATGGAGAGTTTTATCACTTCTCCTGATACTCCTCTTCGGGAGCTGGATTATGTAAGTTCATCGGAAAAGGAAAGATTATTAATAAATTTTAACTCAACTGAAGTTAAATATTCTACAGAAGAAACACTGATCAGTCTGTTTGAGTTACAGGTATCCCAAACTCCTGAATTGCAGGCTGTAATTTTTGAAGACGTATCTTTAAGTTACAGAGCGTTAAATAATCAATCTTCCTGTTTAGCAGCACAATTGCAGAAAAACTATGGGATAAAGAAAGGAGATTTTATAGGGGTTATGATCGATCGTAGTGAGAAACAGATCATCTCCATTTTAAGTATATTAAAATTAGGGGCTGTATATGTTCCAATAGATTCACAGCTTCCGGATTCGAGAAAATCAATAATGGCATCAGATCTGAAATTACTTATTACAGAATCTTTCCATTTCTTTGATATAGATTTTTATTCCGGTGAATCTTTTGCAATTGATGTGGAATTTATAGAAGAAAATTCAGCAGATTTTAAAACAGAACAGCTAGATTCAGAGGACCTTGCCTATATCATTTATACTTCAGGGTCTACAGGAGAGCCTAAAGGAGTATTAAGCACTCATGGAGGAATCCTGAATACCATAAAATCTCAGATACATTTATTTAATGTAGCAGAGTACAGTCATATAGCTCAGTTTGCTTCATTTTCATTTGACGCTTCAATTTCAGAGATTTTTATGACATTGTTATCAGGAAAATCTCTTCATATCCTTGGAGATACCATTCGTAAGAATTCTTTTGCATTTGAAGATTATGTAACAGAACATAAGATAGATTTTGTGACACTGCCTCCTGCTTTTTTCAACTTATTAGATACGGATAAACTGAAGTCTATGAAGGGACTGATTACAGCTGGTGAATCCGCAACAATCGGTAAAACAAAGGAATATATTAAATATGGGGATTTTTATAATGCCTATGGTCCAACTGAAACAAGTATTTGTGCTACTGTATATAAAATAGCAAAGGGCAGTGATTTAGAATTATCTGTAATTCCTATCGGTAAGCCTATTTCCAATACCCAGATTTACATCTTGGATGATTATGGTCATCAGGTTCCTATCGGTGTAGCGGGAGAGCTTTATATCTCGGGATCTGGTCTTGCGAGAGGGTATCTTAACCGTGAAGAATTAACTGTTTCAAGGTTTGTATCCAATCCTTTTGTTCCCGGCAGCAGGATGTACCGTACCGGTGATCTTGGGAGGTGGCTTCCCGACGGCAATATTGAATATTTGGGCCGTATAGACCACCAGGTAAAGATCCGT
>NZ_BJTC01000027.1 GCF_006829085.1 Chryseobacterium sp. ON_d1 | reverse complement strand
CGGCAATATTGAATATTTGGGCCGTATAGACCACCAGGTAAAGATCCGTGGTCACCGTATTGAGCTGGGTGAGATCGACAGTCATGTACTTTCTTACAGTGAAGCAATCAAAAATGCAGTTACCGAGGTTAAGGAACATGATGGTGATAAGAGCCTTGTTGTGTATTATGTTAGCAGCATTGCTATAGATAAAGAGTCACTTTCTGCTTACCTTGGGAGCCGTCTTCCGCAGTATATGGTTCCTGTTTTCTATGTATCGCTTGAAAGTATTCCATTAACGGTCAACGGTAAGATCGACCGGCAGCGGTTACCATCGGTTGGTCTTGAAGATGTTATCAGGAGTGAATATGTCTCTCCTGAGAATGAAGAACAGCGTGTTCTATCCCTTGTGTGGGAACAGGTTTTAAAGCACAGCCCTGTAAGTATCCGTGATAACTATTATAACCTTGGCGGAGATTCTATCAAATCGATCCAGATTGTATCGCGTTTACGTCAGCATGGTTACAGCTTAAAGGTTGAGCATATCCTTCAGTATCCTGTTCTGGATGATCTGAGTAAGCATATGATTCGTTCAGTTGTATCCGTGGACCAGTCAGCTGTTGATGGAGCGAGTATTCTTACTCCGATCCAGCGTTACTTTTTTGAGAGTTCAGATATCGTTGATAAGAACCATTATAACCAGAGTGTAATATTAAAGAGCAGCTCTAGACTTTCGGGTTCTGATCTGGAACTGAGTCTTAAGGATCTTGTTTTCCACCATGATGCACTTCGTATGGTATACCGTGAATCTTCCGGAGAGTGGAGTCAGTATAATGCAGGCTCTGAGGGATCGGGTTACCGTTTTTCTTATTTTGATATCAGGAGTGATACTGCTATTGAAGAAGCGCATCGTTTACGTGATATCGGTGAAGTTCTTCAGGGTGGAATAGATATAAGTTCTGGAGTATTGCTTCATGCCTGTCATGTTTCGATGAGTGATGGGGACCGTTTGATCCTGGTGATTCACCATTTGGTTGTTGACGGTGTTTCGTGGCGTATCTTGCTTGAAGACCTTGGAGAGCTTTATGCCTGCCGTGTTGAAGGGAGATTGTATTCATTACCTGAAAAGACCGACTCCTTCCAGCGCTGGGGTGATTGTTTATCATCTTACAGTGTAAGTCCTGTGTTATTGCATGAACGTGGTTACTGGGAATCTGTGGAATCGGAATTTTATCCTCTGTTTCCTACGGATTATCCTGTTGGCGGAAAACATATTTTAGATCAAAGCTTAGGATTTACCTTAAGTGAGGACAGTACCCGTGCTGTTCAGACGCGTGCCGGTAAGCATTACGGAGCTGAGATAAATGATATTCTGCTTACGTGTCTTGCCCTGTCTTTAGATAGTGTTCTGGGAGTTGGCAAGAGCAAGGTTCTGCTTGAGGGCCACGGACGGGAGGATTTGGGACTGGGTGTTGATGTAAGCCGTACGGTAGGCTGGTTTACCAGTGTGTACCCCTTCAGTCTTGATATAACGGGTCTTGATGAAGGAGGAGAACCTAGTATTGTCCGGGTGAAGGAAAGCTTACGCCGCATTCCGCATAAAGGGATTGGTTATGGAATTCTGCATTACCTTAATGGTGAGATTCCTTCCGGGTCAAAAGCGAGTATATTATTCAATTACTTAGGGGATTTTAATGAAATAATGCCTTCTTCTTCCTCAGTACTGAGTTATTCCTCAGAAGACATTGGCTCTGCTGTATCTGATGCGAATCTTCTTACCGATATTTTACTTGATGTTTCCGGAATGACTGTAAACGGAGAGATGAGCATCCATATCCGTTACTCTGATAAGGTGTATAATGAGAGCACGATCTCTCGATTGTTATCCTCTTATCAGTCGCACCTGGAAGATATGATTTCGGAGAGTTCTGCGTTGTGGGATAAAAGGATATTGACGCCATCTGATTTTACGTATAAGGGTTTGTCTTTTAGCACGGTAGAATCAGTTAGCTCTGAGCATGATATAGAAGATCTCTATGAGCTGTCACCGATGCAGCAGGGGTTATATTACCACTGGCTTTTAGACCCTTCCGGGAGCACTTATTTTATGCAGACGAGCTACCGTATCAAGGGTATGGGGCTTAATGTTTCGCATGTAGAATCTGCATTTTCCTTTTTACTGAACCGTTATACTATTCTTCGCACCTCCTTCACGAGCCAGTATGGAGATCATCCTTTGCAGCTTGTTCATAGGGAAGCGCGTGTTGATTTCAGCTATAGTGATCTTTCGGGAAAAGGTATTGGTTATGCGGAAGAAGAACTGGCAAAGATAAAGGGTGAAGATATTTCCCGTGGCTTTATGCTGAATGAATGTACGCAGATGCGTTTACATGTTGTATTGCTGGATAATGGATATTATGAGTTTATCTGGAGCCACCACCATATTATCATGGACGGATGGTGTCTGGGTATTCTGATCAATGATTTTAC
>NZ_BJTC01000026.1 GCF_006829085.1 Chryseobacterium sp. ON_d1 | reverse complement strand
CTAATCAGATTCACGTAGAAAACAAAGATTTTTATGCCAATGGAACTGCTGTCAAAACACTTGAAGATATTACCTATAATACCAGAGATTATCCTATAAAACAGAAAACAACTTTTGCCGACAATACGATCACCGAAACCACGTACAGCTATGCCCATGAAAAAGGCAACCAGCTGATGATCTCAAAAAACATGATCGGTATTCCGTTAGAAACCCAAACACAGCAGATGGCAGATAATATCACCAAAGTGAGCTCCCGTGAAGAAACAATCTATCCAACGGCTCTGCCTCATGCAGTTACCGGGAATTTAGTACTTCCGCTGTCGGAGTATTCTTATGATAACCTAAGCCCAACTGTTTTTTCTAAAGAAGTTACTTATGAAAAATATGATGACAAGGGGAATATTCTTCAGTACAGAGAGAAAGACGGTACTCCTGTAAGTATTGTCTGGGGGTATAACAAAACCAAGCCGATTGCCAAAGTTGTAGGCTCTACTTATAGCCAGATCGAAGGAATGATCAGTACTATCGTAACGAAATCCAACGAAGATGCAGCTGATCCGACCAAAGAAGCCGAGCTGTTGCAGGCCCTTGATGCCTTCCAGCCGGCAGGAATGGTAACCACTTATACCTATGATCCTTTGATAGGGGTAACCACGATAACACCACCGTCAGGAATAAGAGAACTGTATGTCTATGACAGTGCTAACCGTCTGAAACAGGTGCAGTTAAGAGAAAGAGGCAATACCGGAAGCTACAGCTATAAGGTGGTGAAAGAATTCAAGTATAACTATAAGCAGTAAACACAATGAGAAAAATACAGCTATTAGGTCTGCTGTTTACAGCGATGACAGCCTATGCACAAAGTACAGCAGAAAACTATATACAGTCCAAAACCTGCCTGAGCGGGGATTGCAGTAAGAAAACAGAAACGATAACCTATTTTGACGGGTTAGGAAGACCCAAGCAGATCATTAGTGTAAAATCTACCCCCACAGGAAAAGACCTGGTGACTCCTATTACCTATGATGCATTTGGAAGACAGGCTAAAGATATTCTTCCCGTACCTGCCAATACCCTCAATTCAGCCATCCATACCGGGATTGTGAATGAAAGTACAGCCAATTCTTATTATGGAGCATCTAACGCCTACACAGAAAAGGAGATAGAAAATTCTCCATTAGACAGGGTGCTGCAGGTGGCCCAGCCCGGTGATCCCTGGAAGATGAGCAGCGGACATACCCAGAAGTATAAATACGAAACAAACCTGGGTACAGAAGTAAGGAAATTTATTACCCATACAACTACCGGTACGGTAGGAACGGATAATAAAACTATTTCTTCGGTATCCATAGTATCGGGAAGTGAATTTTATGCTGCAGGAACCTTATACAAAAATACCGTAACCGATGAAGACGGAACACCTGTAACAGAATTTAAGAACGGACGTGGTGAGACGGTGCTGGTACGCAGGACTGATGGCACACAGAACATTGACACCTATTATGCCTACAATGAATACGGGCAAAAGGCATTTGTGATTCCTCCGCTGGCGGTCAGGAAAATTGAGCAGAATAATAATGTGGTGACCACGGATATTATAAACAGCCTTTGTTACCAGTACCGTTACGATGGCCTTGACAGACAGGTGGAAAAAAGGCTTCCGGGAAGGGACGATTGGGAATCTGTCGTGTATGATGCCGCAGACCGCCCGGTGCTTACCCAGGATGTGAACCTAAAGAGTAAGGGACAATGGCTGTTGACCAAATATGATGCCTTTGGCCGTGTTGCCTATACCGGACTTATTGCCGGGGGGGACAGGGCTTCACTGCAAAGCCAGGTTGCCGCTCAGGTGATAAGTGAAACGCCCTCTGATACAGGATTCAGTAAAAATGGAATTATAGTATATTACACCAATAATTTCCTTTCCGGTTTTACTACGGTCCTTACGGTTAATTACTATGATGCTTATCCAAGGGATACTAAGGAATTTCCACGGGCAAAAATCCTTGACCAATATGTCATCAATGAAGACAAGGCTCTTAACGGAGGAGTTTCGACGAAAGGTTTGCCCACAGCTTCCTATGTAAAAAACATTGAGGATGACAACTGGACCAAAACCTATTTCTATTACAACACCAAAGGTGGAAAAGTTGCGGAGAAAAGCTGGAATCATTTAGGAGGCTACACCAAAAAGGAATTCAAACTTGATTTCACAGGTGCTGTGGATGAAAGCTATACCTATCACAAAAAAGGGAGTTCAGATGCAGAAGTGGTGATCAAAGAAAGATTTGTCTATGATGACCAGAAAAGACTGCTGAAACATTATCATCAGGTGAACAGCCAGGGTGAAGAACTGCTGGCAGAAAACACCTACAATGACCTGGGGCAGCTGATCAACAAAAAGACAGGGAATACCACCGGTACACCTCTGCAGTCTATAGACCAGACCTACAATATCAGAGGATGGATTACCAAAGTGAATGATCCCGCCAGCTTAAACGGGAAGCTTTTTGCCTATGAGATTAAATATCATAATCCTGTATATTCTACCGTTTCTACGGGTAAATATAATGGAAACATTTCAGAAATAGACTGGCAGGCAGCAGATGGCAGACCGTTTAGCAGGTATAATTATCAGTATGATGGATTAGACAGGTTAAAAAGCGGGATCTATTCTGAACCCAATACAACCGTTCCGCAGAATAATTATTATAATGAGGTATTGACCTATGACGTAAACGGGAATATCCAGACCCTGAAGAGAAACAGGCTTTTGGCCAACGTAGGAGCTGTTGTGATGGATAACCTTGGGTATACCTATACAGGAAACAGACTCAATACAGTAACTGATACTTCAGGCAATTATGGCGGTTATCCCGACTCTTCAGGAAATCCAATTTCCTATGACAGTAACGGGAATATGACTAGCCATATTGATAGAGGGATCTTACAGATAGACTATAATTATTTTAATCTTCCCAATTACATAAGATTTGATCAGAATTACACTTCCCATGATTTGGAGGACAATACTTCTGTCAATACAAAATATCTGTATAATGCTGCGGGTGGAAAATTAAGAAAAGTCTATACGTATGGAGCAGGAAGAATGAATTTAAAAACTGTTGAAACGACAGATTACCTGGAGGGATTTCAGTATACCAATGATGTTTTAAGTTTTGTTCCAACTGCTGAAGGGTATTATGACTTTGTTAAAAATCTGTATATTTACAACTATACAGATCAGGTCGGAAACATCAGACTGGCGTATTATAAAGATGCTTCCGGAAATCTAAAGGTAGACAGAACCTCTCATTTTTATCCTTTTGGATTGGAGTTTGGGGGAAACTTAAATACTGCTAATTCAGTATCTCCAAATTATAAATACTCCACACAAGGACAGGAAAAACAGACGGAAACAGGCTGGAGTTCTTATAGATGGAGGAATTATGATTCTGCGATGGGAAGGTTCTTTAATGTTGATCCACTAAGTGAAAAATATAACACTTGGTCTCATTATTCATTTAGTGGAAACAGAGTAGTTGATGCAAGAGAATTGGAGGGGTTAGAACCTGACTCTGTACATGGCACATACAAAGAAGCTGTTGAAAACTTTGGAAATCAATATAATAATATGTCAATTCGGATGAATGGTGAGATTGGTACAAGATTTTATAAGGCGAAAAATGCTAATGGTA
>NZ_BJTC01000025.1:1886-5068 GCF_006829085.1 Chryseobacterium sp. ON_d1 | reverse complement strand
ATATAGCAACCATAGACTATAAATCTACGGGTAATTAGTACTACTCGGCTATGACATTACTGTCTTTACACCTGTAGCCTATCAACGTCGTCATCTACAACGACCCTTAAAAGATGTCTCATCTTGAGGCGAGTTTCGCACTTATATGCTTTCAGTGCTTATCTCTTCCAAACGTAGCTACTCAGCGGTGCACCTGGCGGTACAACTGATACACCAGAGGTTTGTTCAATTCGGTCCTCTCGTACTAGAATCAAGCCCTCTCAAACATCTAACGCCCGCAATAGATAGAGACCGAACTGTCTCACGACGTTCTGAACCCAGCTCGCGTGCCACTTTAATGGGCGAACAGCCCAACCCTTGGGACCTTCTCCAGCCCCAGGATGTGACGAGCCGACATCGAGGTGCCGAACCTCCCCGTCGATGTGAGCTCTTGGGGGAGACTAGCCTGTTATCCCCGGAGTACCTTTTATCCTATGAGCGATGGCCCTTCCATACGGAACCACCGGATCACTATGTCCTGCTTTCGCACCTGATCGACTTGTAGGTCTCACAGTCAAGCACCCTTATGCCATTACACTCTACGCACGGTTACCAAGCGTGCTGAGGGTACCTTTGAAAGCCTCCGTTACTCTTTTGGAGGCGACCACCCCAGTCAAACTACCCACCACGCAATGTCCTTCTGAAAGAAGTTAGGCTCCAAGTAAGTAAAGGGTGGTATTTCAACGACGGCTCCACAAACACTAGCGTGCCTGCTTCAAAGCCTCCCACCTATCCTACACATTACTTACTCAAAGTCAATACGAAGTTATAGTAAAGGTTCACAGGGTCTTTTCGTCCCATTGCGGGTAATCGGCATCTTCACCGATACTACAATTTCACCGAGCTCGTGGCTGAGACAGTGCCCAGATCGTTACACCATTCGTGCAGGTCGGAACTTACCCGACAAGGAATTTCGCTACCTTAGGACCGTTATAGTTACGGCCGCCGTTTACTGGGGCTTCAGTCAATGCCTTCGCTTACGCTAAGCACCTTCCTTAACCTTCCAGCACCGGGCAGGTGTCAGACCCTATACAGCATCTTTCGATTTAGCAGAGTCCTGTGTTTTTGATAAACAGTCGCCTGGGCCTCTTCACTGCGGCCACCATTGCTGATGGCGTCTCTTCTTCCGAAGTTACGAGACTATTTTGCCTAGTTCCTTAGCCACGACTCACTCGAGCACCTTAGGATTCTCTCCTCGACCACCTGTGTCGGTTTTGGTACGGGTTGCTTCACTTCGGCTTTTCTTGGATCAGATTACTCTACAGCAGCTTCGCCCGAAGGCTAGGCCTTGACTATTCCGTCAGTCTCCAGCAGATACATCCAACCGTCCCCTTTTATTGTGAGCAAGTCAGGGAATATTAACCCTGTGTCCATCCACTACCCCTCTCGGGTTCGCGTTAGGTCCCGACTAACCCTCAGCTGATTAGCATGGCTGAGGAAGCCTTGGTCTTTCGGTGAGCAGGTTTCTCGCCTGCTTTATCGTTACTTATGCCTACATTTTCTTTTCTATCCGCTCCACAATACCTCACAGTACTGCTTCGGCGCAAATAGAATGCTCTCCTACCAGATGTATAAATACAAATCCATAGCTTCGGTAATATGTTTATGCCCGATTATTATCCATGCCGGACCGCTCGACTAGTGAGCTGTTACGCACTCTTTAAATGAATGGCTGCTTCCAAGCCAACATCCTAGCTGTCAATGCAGTCCAACCGCGTTGTTTCAACTTAACATATATTTGGGGACCTTAGCTGTTGGTCTGGGTTCTTTCCCTCTCGGACATGGACCTTAGCACCCATGCCCTCACTGCCGACGAACATTTATTAGCATTCGGAGTTTGTCAGGAATTGGTAGGCGGTGAAACCCCCGCATCCAATCAGTAGCTCTACCTCTAATAAACTTAACATCGACGCTGCACCTAAATGCATTTCGGAGAGTACGAGCTATCTCCCAGTTTGATTGGCCTTTCACCCCTACCCACAGGTCATCCGAAGACTTTTCAACGTCAACCGGTTCGGTCCTCCACTCTGTGTTACCAGAGCTTCAACCTGCCCATGGGTAGATCACAAGGTTTCGCGTCTAATCCTACTAACTCAGCGCCCTATTCAGACTCGCTTTCGCTTCGGCTCCGGTACTTAATACCTTAACCTCGCTAGTAAAATTAACTCGTAGGCTCATTATGCAAAAGGCACGCCGTCACAGCTTTATGCTGCTCCGACCGCTTGTAGGCGTACGGTTTCAGGTTCTATTTCACCCTTCTATTCGAAGTGCTTTTCACCTTTCCTTCACAGTACTTGTTCACTATCGGTCTTTCAGGAGTATTTAGCCTTGGAGGATGGTCCCCCCATATTCAGACAGGATTTCACGTGTCCCGCCCTACTCATTTATCATCTAATTATGCCTTTCGAGTACAGGATTATCACCTTCTATGATTGTTCTTTCCAGAACATTCCTCTAAACATAAATAGACTTTTGGGCTAATCCGCTTTCGCTCGCCACTACTTACGGAATCTCTTCGATTTCTTTTCCTCCGGGTACTTAGATGTTTCAGTTCTCCGGGTTTGCTCCTCTTACGAGGTGACATGTCTTCAACATGCCGGGTTGCCCCATTCGGATATCTGCGGATCAATTCGTGTGTGCCAATCCCCGCAGCTTTTCGCAGCTTACCACGTCCTTCGTCGCCTCTGAAAGCCTAGGCATCCGCCATACGCCCTTAACGATTTCTTTCCTATTGGTTACTCAAGCGCTTTATGCGCTCGGTTTTCTCTTTGTGATGTCTTTACCGTTAATGTCAATGATCTTAATGTCTTCTTTTCCTACTGATGAACAGATGTTGTTGTTGGCTCCATTCGTAACTTTTAAATCAGTATTCCAAAACTGTGGAGAATAAGGGAGTCGAACCCTTGACCTCCTGCGTGCAAGGCAGGCGCTCTAGCCAGCTGAGCTAATTCCCCCTCTAGGTTGATTTGAGATTTCAAGTTTGTGATTTGATATTCATACATAACGAATTTCAAATTTCCAATTTCAAATCACTTAATTAGTAGTCTCGGGCAGGCTCGAACTGCCGACCTCTACATTATCAGTGTAGCGCTCTAACCAGCTGAGCTACGAGACTCTGTTAGATTTGAGATTCATTATTTGAT
>NZ_BJTC01000025.1:0-1627 GCF_006829085.1 Chryseobacterium sp. ON_d1 | reverse complement strand
TCCAAAGACGCTCTAAAATGAGATGTTCCAGCCGCACCTTCCGGTACGGCTACCTTGTTACGACTTAGCCCTAGTTACCTGTTTTACCCTAGGCAGCTCCTGTTACGGTCACCGACTTCAGGTACCCCAGACTTCCATGGCTTGACGGGCGGTGTGTACAAGGCCCGGGAACGTATTCACCGCGCCATGGCTGATGCGCGATTACTAGCGATTCCAGCTTCATAGAGTCGAGTTGCAGACTCCAATCCGAACTGAGACCGGCTTTCGAGATTTGCATCACTTCGCAGTGTAGCTGCCCTCTGTACCGGCCATTGTATTACGTGTGTGGCCCAAGGCGTAAGGGCCGTGATGATTTGACGTCATCCCCACCTTCCTCTCTACTTGCGTAGGCAGTCTCACTAGAGTCCCCAACTTAATGATGGCAACTAGTGACAGGGGTTGCGCTCGTTGCAGGACTTAACCTAACACCTCACGGCACGAGCTGACGACAACCATGCAGCACCTTGAAAAATGTCCGAAGAAAAGTCTATTTCTAAACCTGTCATTTCCCATTTAAGCCTTGGTAAGGTTCCTCGCGTATCATCGAATTAAACCACATAATCCACCGCTTGTGCGGGCCCCCGTCAATTCCTTTGAGTTTCAAACTTGCGTTCGTACTCCCCAGGTGGCTAACTTATCACTTTCGCTTAGTCTCTGAAGCTTGCGATCCAAAAACGAGTTAGCATCGTTTACGGCGTGGACTACCAGGGTATCTAATCCTGTTCGCTCCCCACGCTTTCGTCCATCAGCGTCAGTTGTTGCTTAGTAACCTGCCTTCGCAATTGGTGTTCTAAGTAATATCTATGCATTTCACCGCTACACTACTTATTCCAGCTACTTCAACAACACTCAAGACCTGCAGTATCAATGGCAGTTTCACAGTTAAGCTGTGAGATTTCACCACTGACTTACAGATCCGCCTACGGACCCTTTAAACCCAATAAATCCGGATAACGCTTGCACCCTCCGTATTACCGCGGCTGCTGGCACGGAGTTAGCCGGTGCTTATTCGTATAGTACCTTCAGCTAGATACACGTATCTAGGTTTATCCCTATACAAAAGAAGTTTACAACCCATAGGGCCGTCGTCCTTCACGCGGGATGGCTGGATCAGGCTCGCACCCATTGTCCAATATTCCTCACTGCTGCCTCCCGTAGGAGTCTGGTCCGTGTCTCAGTACCAGTGTGGGGGATCACCCTCTCAGGCCCCCTAAAGATCGCAGACTTGGTGAGCCGTTACCTCACCAACTATCTAATCTTGCGCGTGCCCATCTCTATCCACCGGAGTTTTCAATATCCATCGATGCCGACAAATATATTATGGGGTATTAATCTTCCTTTCGAAAGGCTATCCCCCTGATAAAGGCAGGTTGCACACGTGTTCCGCACCCGTACGCCGCTCTCAAGATCCCGAAAGATCTCTACCGCTCGGCTTGCATGTGTTAGGCCTCCCGCTAGCGTTCATCCTGAGCCAGGATCAAACTCTCCATTGTATGTTTGTCTGACTCACTCAAAGTTTTTAACGCTTTAGTTTTTCCTTACTTGGTTGTTATATTGTATGTCAATGATCTTTATATCTTTCGCTTTT
>NZ_BJTC01000024.1 GCF_006829085.1 Chryseobacterium sp. ON_d1 | reverse complement strand
AACCTGGGATTCAAAAAGACTCACAATCGTATCAGAAGCCGGATACTCTGCTGCCGTATCATTGAATGATGACAGTACTAACTTCTCTTCATCACTTACATAATCAAGATCACGTAATGGAATATCCGGACAATCCAACAGTTCTGCTATTAAATACCTGAAGTGTTTTATGAATAAAACAATCGTTTCTTTATCATAGACATCCACATTAAATGTAGTCAGCATCTCTAAAAAAGATTCTTTATATACAAACTCAAAGTTGATATCAAAAGCTCTTTTTGTAAATCCTATTTCTTTTATTTCTTCACTGAAAGCTATTTTGCCATCAGGCTCACCATTCATATAATCCTGAAAAACCACGGTAATATCAAACAATGGATTTCTGGAAGTATCATTGGGCAATTGTAAATTTTCCACGAGCAAATCAAAAGGATAGTCCTGATGGGTAAAAGCTTTGGTAAATGATTCCTTGATCTTTCTGAAAGTATCCATAAAGGTATCTGACTGTGGATCCAGCGTATTATTCAATACGATGGTATTTACAAAAAGACCGGGCATATCATTGAGACCGGGATGATTCCTTCCGGAGGTAAAAGTGCCTAGTGTAATGTCATTTTCTGAAGTATACTTATTCAGTAATATGTTGATAATACTGAGGATCGCTATATTTAAAGTTCCCTGATTCTGCTTTGCAAAAAAGTCTAACTTTTGAGTCAGATCTGATGAAATATCTGTTTTCAGTGTATAGCTGTTAAATGTTTTTACAGAAGGCCGTTGGACATATGATGGCAAATCAAGTGTGGAAATTTTTTTCGATAAAAGTTCCAGCCAGTAATTCCGGGCATTATTATAGTTTCCATTGTCAATGGCTGCAATTTTCCAATAGGTGTAGTCCAGGTACTGCAATCTCGGGGGATGAATATGCTCTGAATAGGATATTGCTTTATAATAATCTATAATATTCTGTTTTACCAGATTGAGTGATACTCCATCTACAATAATATGGTGAAAAATAAAATAAACTAATATCTTATCCTTCAGATGATAAATTTCACATTTAAGCAAGGGTCCTTTACTTAAATCAAATGCCAATGAATTGAATCGCACAACAGTATCCTGAATGATCTCTAACGCATCAGCATTATCTGTAAGGTTAATAATATTAATATCAAACCCGGTATTATTTTCATTTAAAATGATCTGCCTTACTTCTCCCTGGTCATTCATTCTGAATACTGTTCTGAATATTTCAAAATTATTTACCAATTGCATGATGGCAAGCTTTACCGTCTTTGAATCATATTCTGAAGGTAATTCAATGTGATAATTAATATGATAAGATCTGGATCCTTCTTCAGTAAGACTTTGCAGCCACAATCTCTTTTGAGCATCAGAAACCGGATGATCCTCATTAGTAAAAGTATGCCTGACAATACTGTTAGAATTGTGTTTTAAAATATAAGAGATAATCTCCTGCTTATAAACTTTAATTCTTTTAATAAGGCTTTCTTCGATATCTTCTGTAGTATCAATAATAAGATTATCATCTTTTACAGATATATGGATATTTTTACTTTTTAATTCCTCTAATAAATTTAACATAGAAATTGTAAAAAATAGGATTTATATTATAATCGTTTTGCGGTTAGGCTCTTTACTTACTTCTTTTTTTGAAACATATGAGATCATTTCCATATGCAGCGCAAGTCCCTTTATAGTAGGGGAAGAGTAAAGATCCTGTGGTGTAAGCTCCACATTAAATTCTTTATTTATACGCTTCAGTATTGTCATGGCTTT
Organism: Chryseobacterium sp. ON_d1; assembly: GCF_006829085.1. GTDB lineage: Bacteria > Bacteroidota > Bacteroidia > Flavobacteriales > Weeksellaceae > Chryseobacterium. The sequence goes on along the minus strand of NZ_BJTC01000024.1, from coordinate 4,817 downwards.
CAAAGAGTCTCCACCCAGCTCAAAGAAATTATCTTCCACGCCTACTTTTTTAGGTTCAAAAAAATTGTTAAAGATGCCACACAATGCTTTTTCTGTATCAGAAACCGGTTCTGCATACATACTACTGTATATACTGACTTCAGGATGGGATTTTTCTGGCAGATCATTTATTTTGTAATCATACGTCAGATAATTATTAGGATTTTTCACTGATGCAATTACCTGATGATTTTGCAGTTCAGAAATCAGCGTAGTTTCGAAAATCTTAATCAGCGTAGGTTCTGTTATGGCATTATTGCTAAATCCGTCAAGATTAACACTTATCCAGTTATTAAGGTCCGGTTTTCCGGCAATAAAATAATCCATATAAGCATTTGAAACAGAATAGGCTCCAAAGGTCTGTCCTCCGAGTATTGCTGATAAGCTTGAGCTTATCCAGACAAAATCCGGATTTCTGTCAGCAAAAACCGTATATAAATTAATGATTCCCTGCACTTTAGCAGAAAACATACCCTTCAGACTGTTTATATCAAGATGCTCGACAAGTTTTAAAGATTCTGCTGAGGGATTTCCCACCAGATTTACAACACCGTGTATTGTTCCATATGTCTTTTCAATATGAGATATCGTAGAATTAAAAGATTCATAATCAGAAATATCTGCTGGATAATAATTTACTTTGTTTCCAATTTCAGTTTTAAACGCTTCATCAAGGCTGTGAACATCTTTTCTGCCGATCACAACAACTCTAGCTTGATTATCAGAAAGATATCGCGTCAATATTCTTCCGATTTTACCGGATCCCCCTATGATTACAATAATTTTAGATTCAAGCTGAAGATTTTTCTCTTTTTTTAATGAAAGTCTTTCATAGAAAGGAACATATCTCTGTTCTTCATGATAAGCAACAAACGGATTAGAAAAATTATATTCTATTTCATCAGCAATCCTATCATAATCTGTATCATTTGCAGACTGAATATCCAAAAGAGTACTGAAAATATTTTGGTTTTCCTGTGCACAGATATACAGCTGGCTGAATGAGGATAATAATATTGTATTATTTTTTCCGGTAATATTCATACTGTTCAGATCCCCCAGCATGGTAATTTTTGAACTTGAAGCAGTATTTTCCACCGAAATCAGAAATTTGCATATAATATTGAACAGTCTGAAAAAGGAGAGCATAGAATCCAGATTATCATTTTCCGTTTTCCAGTTAAAAATAATATGAATATTACCTTCAGCTTTTTCTTTGCTCTCTTCCAGTAATTTTTTTACCTGTTCTGTATCTATGCTTTTATCTTCTTTTAAAGAATCTTTTTTTCTGATCTTTATAACAGAATGGTTCCTGTTCTCAAGTTCCTGACCTATATTTTGTGATAGTTCACTGTCTTCTGTAAACATAATACAGAATGCTTTTTCATCTTTGCTTCCTTTCGTAAGCTCACTTTTTTTCCACTTTTTTTCATATAAAATATCCAAAGACGCACTGCTGCTATCTACTGTAAAGCTCTTAAACGGGTTAACATGAAAATCCAGCTTATTTTCTTCAAATGCATACGTAGGTGCTGAAATTTTCTTCCTATTTTTGTTTTGGTAATATTTTGTCCAGTCTATTCCTGTTCCTGACATCCATAATTCCCCTAAAGCGTTATAGAACTTATTTTCGTCCGTTTTATTCAGAAGCTGTACGATCTGATACCCTTTATACCGACTGTTATTTTTAATGGAGTTCGTTAAAGTAGAAGATCCGACTTCAATAAACAAAGGTTCTTCTTTTGCATTATCCAAAATATATTCAATTCCCTTTTCAAACAGAACAGTATTCAGCATGTGTTCTTTCCAATACCGGACATCCTGAGCCTGGCTATCTGAAATTATATTGGCTGTAAGATTAGAAACATAAGGAATTTCAGGTTTTGATAAGGTGATCCCTGAAAACAAGTGTTCAAACTCTGCTGCAACATCATTCATCATATGGGAATGAAAAGCATGGGAGGTTTTCAGAAAAGTAAACTGAATATCTTTTTCATTCAGCAATCCGATGCATTTTTCAATCTCTTCTTCATTTCCTGACAATACAGTAGTATCATCAGAATTGATTGCCGCCACAGAAACTGCATCTGAAACAATACTTTTTATCTTTTCAAAAGAAGCATTTACCGCAATCATTTTCCCGGTTGAGGCTTTACTCATTAAGAAAGCTCTTTCAGCCACCAGAAACAATCCTTCTTCAAAAGAAAATACACCGGCAATACATGCTGCCACGTATTCTCCCAAGCTATGCCCTATCATCAGAGAAGGAGTTATCCCATACTCAATAAGCATTTTTGCAAGAGCATATTCAATGATAAATAATAAGGGCTGTGTGTGCTGGGTTTCATTAATAATTTTAGGATCGAAGGATTCATCATGAGCATATCCTAAAATCCTAGCATAGTCTGTCCCATATTTTTCATTTAAAATTTTAAATCCCTGATCTGCATATTGAGCAAAAATCTGTTCCTGAACATATAGTTCCTTTCCCATTTTTAAGAACTGAGATCCCTGTCCCGGAAAGACAAAAATTATATTATTTTGCTTTTTTGATGGTTGTCCGTACTCTTTTTGAGCATCCAATTCCTTTAATAATTCTTCCTTATCCTGAAATACAATATAGCTCCTGTAATCAAAATTTGCTCTTCCCGTATTGAGGGAAAATGAAAGATCTGAAAGATTCACGTTATTTGCCCTGATAAATGTTTCAAGTTTTGTAAAATATTTCTTCAGGGCTTCCGGTTTTTTGGCAGAGTAGGCTATTATATTATTTCTCTTCTTATTTTCTTCTATGCTCCCATTTAATGAAAACCCTTCTAAAATTGCATGAGCATTGGTTCCTCCTATTCCAAAGCTGCTTACCCCGGCAATAAGTGGAAGGTTATTCTTTGATTCCCATGCTTTGGTCCGGGTGTTAACATAAAACGGACCTTTTTCAAACGGTATTTCTGAATTTGCTTTTGTATAATGCAGTGAGGGTGGAATCATTTTATTTTTCAATGCGAGGGCAGTTTTAATGATTCCTGCTACTCCTGCCGCATTTCCGGCATGTCCCAGATTTGATTTTACTGTTCCCACGGCACATTCAAAAGATTTATCATAATTAAACGCTGTATTAAGCGCTTCTATTTCAATAGGATCTCCCAGTCTGGTTCCTGTTCCGTGGGCTTCGATATAAGAAATTTCATGTGCAGAGACTTTTGCAAAACTCTGGGCCTGTCTGATACAATCGACCTGGCCGGATACACTTGGTGCTGTATATCCCACTTTTCTCTTCCCGTCATTATTAACAGCAGTAGCTCTTATAACGGCATAGATATTATCATTATCAGCAATAGCATCTTCCAGCCGTTTTAATACAATGACTCCTCCCCCTTCTGTTCCTACAGTTCCGCTTGATTTTTCATCAAATGCTCTGCAATGACCATCTTTGGATGAAATCATTCCTTCCTCATACCGATATCCTTTTTCATCTTTCGTATTTAAAGCAATTCCACCGGCTACCGCCATTGAACATTCTCTAAGCAACAGTCCCCTGCAAGCCATATGTATTGCAACAAGAGAACTTGAACACGCCGTATCGATAAAAATACTCGGTCCTTTTAAATTCAGATTATAGGAAATTAAAGAACTGCTGAAGTTTTTATTATTGATTTGTGACAGATAAAAAGGGTCTACAGTAGCTTTTTTATTAATATTTGTATGCGCTATCCAATTAAAGTTATCTGGTGCGGTAAGATATAGTCCTGCTTTATCCTGTAATTTCAGTGGATTATAACAGGCGTCTTCAAATGCTTCCCATACCAAGTGGTGCAAAATTCTGATCTGTGGATCCATACTTGCCGCTTCATCTTTTGTATATCCGAAAAAAGAATAATCAAAAGTATCAGAATTTTCAATGAATGTTTTCACCTTCACATAACTGGAATCCCGGATGACTTTTGCCTCAACTCCGCTCTCTAAGAGTTCCTGATCTGTATAAAACTGGATCAGCTCATCACCATTGGCAAGCTTATCCCAAAATGTCTGGATATTATTGCATCCTGAAAACATACATGACATACCGATTATCGCGATATCTCTTTTTAAAGATTCTCTTTGCATAGTAAATTTATTCGAACAGGTTATCTATAAGGTTATCTATATGAGATGATAGGTTTTTATCTTCTTCTGTGGCTTCTTCAGTATAAGACTCTTTACTTTCTATAAACCGGGCCAGCTCTGATATACTTGGATACAGGAAGAATTTGGCAATTTCTATTTCTAAACCAGCCTCTTTACGCAGCAGCTGGGAAAGTTTGATAATGGATAATGAATTCAATCCTATATCAAAAAAGTTATCATTGATACTAATTTCGTCCGCCTGATAATTCAGTATTCCAGCCAGTAATGTTACCATTATCTTCTCTGTTTCCGTCCGAGGGGCTGCATATTCATTTTTAATCAAATCCTCTACATTAACTTTAGGCAGACGCTTTCTGTCAATCTTTCCATTAGCTGTTAAAGGAATGCTCTCCAGTTCCACATAAAAGCCAGGCATCATATATTGCGGAAGTTTAGTCTCCAGATATTCTGACAAATCATGTTTATCTATCGGTGAGCTGCTGACATAATATACAACAAGACTTTTGTCACCTTCTTTTCCTTTTACTTCAGTAACTGCATTTTTGATTGCTTCACTGTAAGAAAGTACATGACTGTCGATCTCACCCAGCTCAATACGGTGACCACGGATCTTTACCTGGTGGTCTATACGGCCCAAATATTCAATATTGCCG
>NZ_BJTC01000023.1 GCF_006829085.1 Chryseobacterium sp. ON_d1 | reverse complement strand
TACCATTAGCATTTTTCGCCTTATAAAATCTTGTACCAATCTCACCATTCATCCGAATTGACATATTATTATATTGATTTCCAAAGTTTTCAACAGCTTCTTTGTATGTGCCATGTACAGAGTTAGGTTCTAACCCCTCCAATTCTCTTGCATCAACTACTCTGTTTCCACTGAAAGCATAAGTCAACCAAGTATTGTATTTTTCACTTAGCGGGTCAACATTAAAGAACCTGGCCATCCCAGCATCATAGTTTCGCCATCTATAAGAACTCCATTTTGTATCAATCTGTTTTTCCTGACCTTGGGTAGAGTATCTATAGCTTGGAGTTATGGTACCATTAATATTTAGATCTCCACCAAAGGAAAGAGTCCGATAGAATATCGAATTCTTTATTATCAAAAGATTATTTAATTTTGTTTAAACTTTTGGGTGCAGTCTAATTGTGGGCACGAGCGAGACGCTCGCGCCAGCGGGGGACTAAAAATTGTCGTATTTAATTTTTTATTATCAATTTTAGCTACTGTAATAGAGACAATAGTACTGTCTGCAAAAATATTTTCCATTTTCTTATATTATTATTTTATGGAAGTTATAATTCATCTAATTATTTTCAGGATCAAATGAGCTATCATTAGGCCTGATTGTAGCAAATCCTTTTTTTCTTATCATATTATAAATTGCTTCGTTCCTTATTGTTGATGCCAATTTATTCTTTTCAAAATCATATTTTAATTCTTTTTTATCTGAGAATATTTTTAAGCTTAATTCTTCAATTAAACTTTCAAAGAGTATCTCATGCTTTTCTTGTACTTCAGGAGTATATTCTACTCCAATATCCAAAGTAAAAAGATCTGTTTGTCTACCATAATAATCATCCGATAACAAATCTTCAATAATAAAACTTTTTGTAGCAATATCTAATGCACTAAAACTTTCTAAGGTGTAAATTCTTTCCATATTAATTATGTTAATATTATCTTGCGTTTATATTATTCATAAGAGACTTAAAACAGACATTATAAATCTTCAATATCTGCTTGGTCTATATTATAATTTTTCAATAATGAATACGTTCTCTCAGATATTGCTAAAACATTTTTTTCCGTAATAAAGAAGTCATCCCTACTTGATTCTCCGTTTATTTTTGCCAAAAAAAAATTTGGAAGTTCTCTATCAGGATAAAGTTCTAAAAAAGTTTCAGATTTGGATATTAAAACTTTGTCAAAAATAACGCCTGTCAGTTTTGCAAGTTCAATACCATCTCTAAGCCTCTCTGTCACCATGTAGTATGGAAAGGATTCTAAAATATCATCTCCTAACCAGCCTTCAAATTCATAGTGAAGATTTTTAATAAGAGGAGGAAAAAAAGAGTTATCTATTTGAGTTTGTTCACCCAAGCCTCCTGCGACCTCTGGTTCAATAAGTTTATACATTAGTTATAATTTTGTATTTGGAAATGAGGCTGATTATATTATGAATGAGGCTACTTCGTAAAAGCAGCCTCAAATATATCGAGGTATTTATTCATCTTCAATCAATTCTAAAAATAGATCCTGTAAGTCCTCATTATTTTTTATATCAATAGATTATGATTTATAAAACTCTTCATAAGAGCCACCATTTTTAAAATAATTTATTAATTCTAAAAGTTTCATATTATACTTCTGATTTCATACTAATCACAATATCATTTAAATTGAGATTTCTATTCATATTTTAGAACTATAGTATTTAAGAAAATACTTCTAATTTATTATCAACATGTTTGGAACATTTCCAACTATTTTAAGAAACTTGGAACCATTTTTTCATTTTTATCGATTAATATTTACCATATATAAGGTTCTCTTTTTAAATCCCAAAGATTATCAATCTCGTTATCTTCGAGAAATGTTTCAAAGCTATTCCAACCTTTTTTATTTATCAATAAAGCTTCTTCATTATAAACAGGTATGATTAATGGAAAAATTACTGTCTTGTCTTCTAATTTTAACTGCTGTAAATCATCATCGAAATAAAACGGCAGAGTAAAATATAATGAATTCATTTTAGTCTCGGAAGTCATTGAAAACCCAAGCGTCATTACATCTCCTCTCCGAATCCCTTTTTTATTATCTATAAAATATTCCGAAAGACTGGTTAAAAAAGATGCGATCTCATTTTTGTTAAACTTATCATCACAAACCATGATAAGTTCAAAATAATAACCAACAAAATATTGATTCATTCCTAAAGTCGAATATGTTCTTACTTTTTCAAATGGAATATTATCATATAATGATACTGTAATTTCATATTTCTTATCTGTAATATTTACAGCATTGGATATTTTACCAATATGTTTTTCTAAGTGCTCTACTATTTTCATTTATTAAATCTTGAATCATTTTTCTTTTCGCTCCACAGCTTTTCTTCAGCTATTTCTTGATTAACATCGGTAAGAACTCCAGTCTGTTTCCATCTGCTTTTCCTGTCCCGGTGTGGAGTATTTATAATTTGGAGAAACTGAGTTAGCAGTATTTAAGTTTCCTCCAAACTCCAATCCAAAAGGATAAAAATGGGTAGTTCTGTCTATTTTCAGACTCCCGGAAGCATCTTAATAATATGCCAATCTGATGTTTCCTACCCTAAAGAAATTTGTTCTAAAATTTAGGGTATTAAAAAATAATACCCTAAATAAACAACATATTTATAAATCTATCTCTTATTGAGTTTTACAAACTTCAGAAGCAAAAACCTCCCCCTCAAATTGGGTTTCAATAATAGCGCATTTTCCTTCGATCTTTTTGATTGTGCAAAGATACCCACCATGAGAATTAATATACTTATCAGTTTCGTCATATTGGCTTTTAACAAGATCTAATAATAATATATATTGGCAGTCACTCTTCCACAATATTTTATAGTATCTATCCTTTTGTATCTTTTTATTGGTAGATAGATCAAAAACCTCTTCTTTTTGAAGATCTTTGGATTTTTCTATAAGATACCTTTTATTTGTCTTCTTATTTATTAGCACAAACTTTCCATTTGTAAAATCTCTGCAAGATAGCTCTCTGGAAACAATTTCTTCGGAATTAGCTAGTAATGACAGAACAACGGGAAATAATATTAAAAACTTCATTTTTTTAGAACTGTTGTTAAGAAGTAAGAATTTCAATCATTTCATCATCATCAAACTGTTTCGCAAGATCTAATGGGGATCTATCACTGTTATTTTTAGAAGTTGAATCAATTCCATATTCTTTTAGAAATTTAACAATATCATAGTCACCATCTGCGTTAAAAACGGCTACCCACATTGCATTATTTCCATATTGATCTTTAATATCTTTCTCTATTCCTTTAGTATTTAGTAACAATTTAGTAAGCTCATAATTATTATGATCTAAACTATAATGTAAAGGTGTTTTCCCCTCATCATCTTGTTTGTTAATATTGATATTACAATATAAAAGATAATTTAAAATTTCTAACGCATCATAAGCAACTGCTTCGTGAAGTAGATTTTGCTTGTATTCATTCACAAATCTATTTACATTTGTTTCATTCACAATTTTCTTTAGGTTTTCTAATTCCTTAAATCTAACTATTTGAAAAACGTTTACCATTACTTTATTCTTCATATCTTTCAACTACCCAATTATCTTCTTTATTTTCTCTATGAGCATGGCTTCCATTGTTAATATCTAACAATTCTTTTAGGGTTGAATCAATCCGTAAAATCTCTTCCAAACTAATTACTTTTGCATCTTCTTCAGAAATATTTTCTTCTTTTCCAAAAAATTGCCAATCTCCATCTTCGTCTCTAAATACAGAAACAATTGTAGAATTATTTTCTAAAACAAAACGTGTTGTTATTACAGCATCATTTAGATTTTCCATATTATTATTTTTTATTTATCTAATTTATCAAGATTTTCTTTTTTATTTAAAACTTGTGAATTTTTGTAAGAATTAGTACCTCCTTTACTTTTAGCTTTAATATGATCTATTTCCGCTTGATTCATATTTGCTTTTACTCCTTTTTTAGATTGCGTTGGCAAGGGGTGTTTCAATACCGCGCATTTCACATTTTACTTTTCTATATTTTATCTTCTTTTTGTTTAATTCTCTCAGTATAGCATTATATGCATAATCCTATTTTTTAATTGAGTCAAACTGGTCTTTAGAGATAATCTTCTTCTCAAGCATTTTATTTAGCCAGCTTTTGGCTTTTTGCTTCGAAGATTTATCCATTAATGAAATATCAATTGAAGAATAGTCACCGAAGTTAACTTCAATATCATATTTCTCACAAAGAGCTTTAAAGTAATCTAAGTATGCTTGTTCATTATTAAATTTTTCAGCCATTATTTTTGAATAATGCATTAAAGTATCTGTTCTATCCCTCTTATTTGAATCTTTAAGAAAGTAAAAAAGTTCACTATATGCTAATGTATCCCCTTTAGTTTTTACAAGTTTCGCAATACTATCATAATTTGAAACAGAACTCATAGTGATTACACTATCTTGATTGATTGGAGGTGTTAATGAATTTATTTTTTCTTTGCATGAAATTATTAACAAATAGAGTATTAATATTATTAGATTTTTCATATTCCTAATTAAATAAATTTTTAAAAAAATTTCCTTTTTCTTTTTGCTTTCCCTCTGGTTAACTTCATTTGGATTTTCTCTGGAGTTAAATAAATTATCTTTATTCTCACTTGTGTTCGAAACTTTACTTTCTTGATCGTAAATATGATATTGTCCAGCTTTATGGCCTAGTTCATGAGCCAATGTTCTTGCATTATCTTGTGATATAATACTCCCATGATGGGTATTACCATCCATTTTAGATTCTCCATATACAATTTGCATCTTTTTTAGGTGATAAGTTTACAATAAAAGATGTATTTGAATCTTCTATAATAAATACAAAACAGAACAATACATAAACCATTGCAATGCAGTGGTTTATGTTTTAAGTGAAGGCTGGTTTTTCATCTGAATAAACAATCTCTATAAGATTTTCCCCAACAAACTCAAAATATAAATATTTGTAACTTGTATTAACCTTTAGACGATTTCTTTTTCCATTATATTTGATAATAATATATTCTGTATTTTGAGGAAAATTCAATTCTATATATTGAGATTTTTTTTCAATTCACCATGATTTGAATAAATTAAAACACCCTCATTTGTAATTAGTGTAATATCTTTTTTTATTCCTTTTTCATTATACAGATATAAGAGTAGTTTTAAATCATTAACATTTATAGATTTATTATCCTTCTCTTCTGGAATAAAAGTATATCTCACTTTATTGCTACTACAACTAAAGGTAAATATTACAATAAATAGTAAAAAAAATATTTTACTTGGCTTTTTCATTATAAATTTTAATCTATAAATTCAGGTTTTTCATTTGAGTATACAATCTCTATAAAGTTTTCGCCTTTAAATTCAAGATATAAATAATTATAATCATGTTTAACTTCAATTTTATTTCTTTTTTTATTATAGTTAATAATCACATATCTTGTTCCAATTGGAATTTTTAATTCTAAAAACTTTGACTTATCTCCTAAAATCCCTTTATTCGAGTATATTTTTTCTTTTTTCTCGCTGGTAATATTTATATCTTTAGTTATGCCTTTTTCATTATATAAATATAATAACAGAGCCTTATTCTCTTTTATATTTTCAGATCTTTTATCATTAGGAATAAGAGTATATCTTAAATTATTTGTGCTACAACTAATTACTAGTAGTAAAAGCACTATACAAAGATTAATTTTTACTTTTTTCATCTGGAATAATTTTGAATTATTAATACAAAAACCACCGCAGTTGCAGTGGCTCTATGTTTTTAAGTGAAGGCTGGCTTTTCAGTTGTGTATACTATTTCCAATAAATCACTCCCTCTAAATTCAATATAAAGATATTTATAATTTTTCTTAACTTCTATTCTATTCTTTTTATTATTATAAATGATAATAAGAGATTTAGTGTCTTTAGGCAACTCTAATTCCTTAAATTCTGTCTTCTTCTTAAATACTCCTTCATTAGAATATAAAATATTTCCACGATCTGTTTTAATAAGAATATTCTTAAGAATATCTTTTTCATTATACAGATGTAAAAGTAGTTTTAAATCATTAACATTTATAGATTTATTATCCTTCTCTTCTGGAATAAAAGTATATCTCACTTTATTGCTACTGCAACTAAAGGTAAATATTACAATAAATAATAAAAAAAATATTTTACTTAGCTTTTTCATCGGGAATATTTTTAATTATAGTTTGTTTCTGTTCTGGTATTGTCTTTTTAGAGATTTCAAATTGAGGAGCAAACATTAGATTATCTGTCTTTACTAGATCTTTCACCTTGTTACTGTCATCACTTTGATGTTTAAGTCCTAAAGAATGGCCAATTTCATGTGTAGCATATGCTGGTGTCATTTCTCTAGATACAATAACTTCCATAAAATTAGCTTGGCTATTTCCATTTTCTCCCAAAGTATAGCCTTTAATTTCAGAACCATTATCAAGTTCTGTGATTGGTTTTTCAGAAGAAATTTTATCTACTAAAACTACTGTGTAGGGTCCTTTATCCACATAGTTGATATTTCCTATTTCTACTGTATCACCATTATTCAAAGTACCACCAAATGATTCTTTCATTTGAGCAACAAAATTTGTTTTAAATGTTTCTATACCTTCTGGAGTTAGATTTTGCGATCTATTCACAAGGTTGATTGTAGCACTTAATGTATATGTTTTTGTTTTATTATCATTTAATGTGGTACTTTTAACCCATTCCAACCCCTCTAATTCTCGCCCATCTACAACTCTGCTCTTATAGGATCGAAGGAAAATTGTTTTTCCTTAGTCAGCTTACCTACTTTCTGTAGTTTTCTCCAAGTAACTAGACTTTCTTTGCAGATCCCCAGTTCTTGAGCTACCGAAGAAACATTGCCTCTCTGCTCAATTAAAGATACTGCTTGGAGCTTAAACTCTAAACTGTAGGTTTTTCTCATCTTTTTCATACTCTTAAAGTTAAAGAGGATAAAAACTTTGTCCTAACAAAGGTAGCAACTCCAAGCTTGTGTTAGCAAGGATTTAGAGACAGATAATTTCTATTCTATTATTATTCCTGCGCTTAAATTCAGTTTTTTCCACACAAAATATTGGATATTTATCCCCGCAATTCTCTATATCAACAATATTACTGCTGAAGTCCTCTAACTGTTTGTTTAAATTATTACTCAGACTTTTAGTATATGATAGGGCTCCTTTTGACGCTCCACCAAAAATATGTATTCTAATCTTAAACTTTTTATCATTATGATCTTTAAGAAAGATAGAAAGGGTATTTATTTCTGACTCATCAATAAATCTTCCATCTCTGTGTTTAAACATATTTAATAATATTATATCGTTAGATTCAACTTCTTTTGGATAGCCAAACTTTAAGCTTTGAGACCATAAATCTATGGAAACAGCAAATAAAATTAAAATTAAAAACTTATTCATGTAAGTAAGGTATTGCATTTATATGTTGTTGTGTTATTTTATCAGGATTAATAATTCTTGGAGCATTATATTTATGGTCTTTTGCCCCTGTTCCAAATAACGTAAATCCCCATTTTACAGTAAATGAAGCTTTACCGTTAATAATCATTGAAGACTGGGCATCCCATTTTACTGCTGAAGAAGAGTTTTTATCAACTTTCTTTCCAAAATATTCTCTTTGAGGAGTATCATGAAGGCTATTAAGCTTTGGAACATCAAAATATTCAGGTTTTGTAAAATCTTTTGATCCCTGAACCTTGCCTTCTCCATCCAATCTTTCATCTAAAGAACCTGGTATTGAACTTTTTTCACTTCCATCATAATCAGGAGTGTTGGATATATAAGTTTGAAACCATCCGGAGTTTGCTTTCCCATTATTTGATGTAAAAGTCATTGTAATTTCTGGAGCTATAAGACCGTCTTCGCTGCTATTCTCCACCCAAGTATTCATTTTTAGTGAACCAGAACCGTTAGGAAGATTGTAAGTACTTGAATCACTTTTATTACTTACATAAGCAAAGGAACTTTCTTTTCCTTTGTAATTTTTATTAAACTGCGCTTGGCTGTTTGTATTTTTATCCCAAAATACTTCTCCTGATTTTTTATCCTTAATCCAACCTGTTGCTTCTCTACCATCTGGATCGATAAATCTGATTGGATTATTGAAGGCATAGTTGTAAGGACTATACCTTGTCATCTTCTCTGCTAGCGGGTCTACAACTCCCCATCTTCCTATATCAGGCATATACATTCTTGCTCCATAATCAAAGAAACCTGTTTCCTGAAGTTCCTTACCATTGTACTTGTAAGAATAATAACCTCCGAACTGGGAAGTGCTCAATGATCCTGAGATATGATTTAGCCCAAATGCATAATAGTTGCTGGTATCTGTAATTTCAAGAGCGCTTGCGCTGTTTTTTGCAAAACTTACCCTGGTATTCTCCAGATGATCTTTGTATTGATAAATATAATAGCTTTGGAAGAAAGAAAACAAAACCACTACTATTAGTGGTTTTTATTTATTCTACCATGGACACGAGCGAGACGCTCGTACAGCGGGGGATACAATCGTGCAAGAGCGGTTATACTATCGTAAACGCTTCCAATTGTTAGTAAACACTATTACATATTTATTATTTTCATAGGAAGGTTTTGATATATAAATAAATTTATATCTACTTAATTCTTTCTTTTTAAGAAAAATTTTCCTACTATTTTTAAAATCTAAAATTATATCCTCATTATTTGGTAACAATTTCATGGATGTTAGTTCCAGTTGAGGGCGAGAATTAAGTAGTACTTTTTTTATAATTTCACTCTTATTATTTTTAATTAGTAAGCTATCATTGTTGAAAGTTTCCATAAAAAGAATTGCAGTAGTATTTTCCTTTAAATTAAATTTTTCTGTAAGAGTATTTAATGTTTTGCTCCTAGCTAAGTCATTTCTTTCAAACTGTTTTTTCACATTGCAGCTTAAGATTATAGAGATTGTAATTAGTATTAAAATTATTTTCATTATTATTGATTTTGATTAATAATTTGGTCTACGACTTGTTTTCTCTGCTCAGGAGTAACATGTGTATTAGCACTTTCATACCCTTTATTCATTGAATTTTTATTATCACTACTTTGCTCTTGATATAGCTTACTTTTTCGGTCAGTTAACCTATTTGTATGTTGCTGCCCCGTAGTATGCAAATCTTCATGGGCTCCTGCTGCTGCAACTCTTTTTCTTTCAACTGGATCATTAAATTTATTAACTTCATTTTCAAAAAGAGTATTGCCTAAGTTGATTTGAGTTCTGTTATTTTTAGTATCCCCAATCTTATCAGTTATACCAGCTGCGGTTTGATCAATTAATTTCGCCATATCCACTTCATTTGCAGGAAGCGAAGAATAATCAATTCCAGTAGTATCAATATAAGAATTGTAATCCCAAGAAATTGTAGCATTATCACTATAAATTACATTTACTTTGACATTTCTATTATCTGAATCTTTACCTGACAAGTTGCTAACCAAAACATCCCTACGCTCATTGGCAAGAGTCATCATCTGGTCTTTATTGATATAATTATTGTTATTATTTAATTTAACATAATAATCTAGAGTTATGTTATTCCCATTTGTTGAAGGAACCCACTCCAATCCTTCTAATTCTCTACCATTAACAACTCTGTTTTCGGAAAAGTTATAATGCGATTGATAAGCATATTTTTCACTTAATGGATCTATATTAAAGAACCTTCCCATTGCAGCATCATAGTTCCTCCACTTATAAGAACTCCAGCCTGTTTCCGTCTGTTTTTCCTGTCCCTGTGTAGAGTATTTATAATTTGGAGATACTGAATTAGCCGTATTTAAGTTTCCTCCAAACTCTAATCCAAAAGGATAATAGTGAGTAGTTCTGTCTACCTTTAGATTTCCGGAAGCATCTTTATAATACGCCAGTCTGATGTTTCCTACCTGATCTGTGTAATTGTTAACTTTTGATTTTTCCTATGAAATAAAACAGACAATCATGTAGATTATCTGTTTTTAGGATTATTTATCTCATTAATAATAGGAGCTAATGTTTGGAAAGAATGTTTTTATTACCTTAGTTTTAGATTATCAATTATAATTTTAAAGCCAACCAATAATATCTTCTTTACCTTTGCCTATTGAAAGTAAATATTGTACTTTATTATTTTCAATTTTAATAAAAAATGGATCTTTTAGATTTTTGTTTTCTAGAATATAAACACCTTCCGTTATGCCATCTAGGTTAGGCTTTTCACTTTTATAAGAGTCGTAATCTGTAATAGTGAATTCACAATTATATTTCTTAAATTCCTTTAATACTTGAATATATCCCTCCTTATAGTCTTTTGGCTTATCTTTATAGTAAGAATCATAAAATTTTTCTGCACTCTCATTACTTAATTCATTAAAAAAAGTTGCAAAAACCGGGTTACTATACTGTTGCTTTGGTTTTGAACAACAAAAGCAGAAAAAAACAACTACGAAACTACAAACCAATACCTTTAACTCTATCGTTATCGCTCTCATTATTTTTATTTTTTGATGTTTTTGAATTACCTTCAAGGGTTTTTCCCTTGCGAATATTATTATTTTGTTCTCTTATATCTTCTCCTAAATCACCCGGATTATGTCCTTTGAATCCACCATATGAACTCGTAGTTTTTGGTAATTTGACACCTCCTGCTGCTGCTGCATTTATAACAAAGTCAGCACAATTATTGGTATTTAAATCATATTTGGTATTTTGATCTGATTCTACAAAATTTAAAATATCATTAAAGTTTTTCTCATTAATAGACCTTGTTTGTACTACTTCTTGTTCATGACCAAAATTATCTTTTATTTTTCCTGATGCCTCTGATGCTATAGGGTTTATACTAGGTGGATAAGGATAAAATCCAAAAGTTTTAGAATCTGTTGTACCATCTGTATTTTTCCTATTTAATGTTATAAATGCATGTCCTGAATCTCTGTTTGGACTAATTTGATATACAGTTCTGTCTCCTCCTTTCCCTGGTTGGTCTACATGAATAACTAATTGATAGCTTTTCCCCTTTTTTCCATTATCAAAAGCTTCTCTAACTTTATTAGCATCTATTGCTTCTAAGCCCTCTAATTCTCTATGAGATATAACTTTATTTTCCGAGAAATTATAATGTGACTGATAAGTGTATTTTTCACTTAACGGATCAACATTAAAAAATCTTCCCATAGCAGGATCATAATTCCTCCATCGGTAAGAGCTCCAGCCTGTTTCCGTCTGTTTTTCCTGTCCCTGTGTAGAGTATTTATAATTTGGAGATACTGAATTAGCAGTATTTAAGTTTCCCCCAAACTCCAATCCAAAAGGATAATAGTGAGTAGTTCTGTCTACCTTCAGGCTCCCAGAAGAATCTTTATAATACGCCAGTCTGATGTTTCCTACCTGATCTGTATAGTTGTAAATATTGATTTTTCTTCTATGAAATTAAACAAGCAAACATTGGTTAACCTTTGTTTCTTAAGTCTCATTAATAACAAAAATATTGAAAGTGTTATCAATTTCTAGTATAAAATATAAAACCACTCTAATTTAGACTGCCCCAAAATTTTAGACACTTTTGGGGGCAGTCTAACGAGACTAATTTTTTCTTATTTTACGTTATTTAACTTACGTTTACCATTTTAAATTATCTAGCAATTTATCTTCCTTCAAGTTTAAAATAGCAATGTTGTCATTTCCTTTTTCTACAATATTGAATAAAACAAAATTATTAAATTCTTTTATCGGAAGATTTTCAGACAATTTATTCTCTTTACTAAAAGATACTAGCTTCAAATCTCCAATAAGATTTTTATAGTAAAACTGATGGTTATTAATAAAGATTATAGGTCTTGAATAAGCTATAGTAGAAAATAAATAAATTGAATTAACGCTAATTAAACTTTCTTTAGTTTTTATATTATAAATATAATATTTATCATACTGATATCGATAAGAATAATCTGTGTCATTACTTAATTCTTTTATAATATTCGGACGCTCAACAGGCAATAGTAAAACTTGTTCAATTTGCTCAGAATTTGAACCCTGCAAAATCCCACCGATGTCCACTTTATGAGGAATTTTTCCTTTTTTCAGAATAGCAAACTCTATTAATTTTAGATTATCCAGCAAATTAAAATTATATGCATTAACATGTAAAAAAATATTTTTTTTATTTCTGAAAAAATATTCTGGCTGTTGATTGGGAACCATTTCTAAAAAG
>NZ_BJTC01000022.1 GCF_006829085.1 Chryseobacterium sp. ON_d1 | reverse complement strand
CCTGAGCCAGGATCAAACTCTCCATTGTATGTTTGTCTGACTCACTCAAAGTTTTTAACGCTTTAGTTTTTCCTTACTTGGTTGTTATATTGTATGTCAATGATCTTTATATCTTTCGCTTTTAACGAAGCAATCTCTCTGTCAGTGTCGCTCCGTATTTGCGAGTGCAAAAGTAAAACTTTATTTCTTAATGACCAAATGTTTTAAAGAAAATTTTAAAGTTTTTTTAAGTAACTTTAATTCCTTTACCAAACCTCAATCATCCTACTCCTGCGCTCCCTTAATTGGGACTGCAAAGATACAAACTCTTTTTTATCCCGCAACTCTTTTTAAAAAAAAGTTTAAAGTTTTTTCCGCCTGTTTCTTTTTTGAAGTAATAATGTTTTTGCCCATCTAAAGGCTCTCCTGCGCTACTGATCTACTCACGTTTTCAGTGGGGCAAAGATAGAAACTTCACATACACTACGCAAGTTTATTTAACATAAATTTCATATTGAAACAATATTTTGCCCTAATCAGCTGGAACGCAGGGTGAAAAATTTTAAACATTTGTTTGGAGGATCGGGTGAGAGCGTTCGAGGGTTGGAGAGTTGGAGCGGTGGAGAGGATGAGAAGCGTGATTCGGGGTACGGGATGCGGGGTTTTGGGGTGTGAAAGGATCAAAATGAGGTATATAGAATTATATAGAATGGCTTTTTTAAATTAATAACCTATATATAAGTTTTGGCTAAAGCCGAGTTAAGGGGTTCTTTTTTGCTAAACGGGCGTACTTCGACGAAGCTCTGGATTTTAGCCCGTTCCTATTGATGGAAGATCATATATATTATATAATGAAGGGAGATTGTTGATTTTCATGTATGGGGATGATGATTGCCCACAGATCTCACAGATTTACACAGAGAAGGAGTTCCTATTTTATTATATACATTTATATTATATATAGGATGGAAAGGATTGGAAATGCTAAAGAGTATATTTATATTATGTATAGAAGAGTAATAGAATTTACCTCGTATACCGTAATTAATTAAAATGCTTCGACTCGGCTCAGCATGACACTGCTAATACTAACTGTTAAAAAAAATCTTAGATATTATTCTGTCAACTTACAGCCTTTAAGGGTATTGGGATTCCTCTATAGAAACCAGCAATATGAAAATTCAACACCAATGTTCCTTTTATACCTGGAAACCCGCAACCCGCAACTCAATAATCCTAACCTCATCATTCATCATTCATCATTCATCATTCATAATTCATAATTCATAATTCATAATTCCCCCCTAGCCCTGATAGAAATGGATACCCCGCAGCAAAAGTTTGAAAGTGGTGGGCTTGAGCACCGGAGAGCACAGGCGCGAGGAGTAGGAATGAATAGCAGGAGAAAGCTCCTGAAAATGTTGGAGAGTCTGAGAGTATGAGGGCTTGAGAGTTGGATGGATGAAATTGTAGTGATGCCATATATAAATGTAGTATAGATATATGAGTGTATGCAGGATTGGAAAACCGTTTCTGTAGAATGATTCACCTTTTCAACTATAACAATAGATGTAATAATGATAAAAAGCAGCTGACATTTTTTTTGATTCCTTACATTTGTAGTGCATTCCGGTTGCTAAGGAATGAAATGAGTTTTATATATGACAGACAGAAAATATAAGGAAACGGTTCACACAGATAAAAACCATTACGAATATATTACAGTAACAAACGACGAAAATAACGTCAGAATCTATACTTTGAAGAATGGATTAAAGGTTTTTCTTGCTCAGAATTTTGATGCTCCGAGAATACAAACCTTTATTCCGGTAAGAACAGGAAGTAATAATGATCCGGCTGATAACACAGGCCTGGCTCATTATCTTGAGCATATGATGTTTAAAGGGACTTCCAAAATCGGAACCCAGAACTGGGAAAAGGAAAAAGAACTTCTTGATCAGATCTCAGCACTGTATGAAGACCACAAGGCAGAACAGGATCCTGAAAAGAAAAAGGAAATCTATAAAAAGATTGATGAAATTTCTCAGGAAGCCAGTCAGTATGCCATTGCCAATGAGTATGACAAGGCAATTTCTTCTCTGGGAGCAAGCGGAACAAATGCTCACACCTGGTTTGATGAAACGGTTTATAAAAACAATATTCCGAACAACGAGCTTGAGAAATGGCTGAAAATAGAAAAGGAAAGGTTCTCTGAAATTGTACTCCGCCTTTTCCATACCGAATTGGAATCTGTATATGAGGAGTTCAACAGAGCACAGGATAATGATACCAGACTCGTGAATTATGAATTGATGGATGCTCTTTTCCCTACCCACCCTAATGGACAGCAGACAACGCTGGGAAGGCCTGAACATTTAAAAAACCCTTCTATGAAGGCTATTCACAAGTATTTTGATGAATATTATGTTCCTAATAATTATGCAATGGTATTGGTTGGAGATCTTGATTTTGAAAAGACGATTCAACTGATCGACCAATATTTTGGGGCCCTGCCTTATAAAGAACTCCCTAAAAAGACCCCTGTCATTGAAAGTCCTATTACAGAAGTGGTAACCAGAACGGTAAAAAGCCCCACTACTCCACGCACTCAGCTGGCATGGAGAACGGACAGCTATGGAACGAGAGAGGCTATGCTGGCTGATGTAGTCGCCAATATTCTTAGCAACAGAGGGGAGGCAGGACTATTGGATCTACATATTAATCAGACTCAGAAAATGCTTTGGGCACAAGCCTTTTCAGTAGGCTTAAGGCAGTATGGATATTTTTCTATCGTTGCAGTTCCTAAGGAAACACAAACGCTGGAGGAAGCAAAGAATATGGTACTGGATGAAATTGAACTGATCAAGAAAGGAGACTTTCCCGATTGGATACTGCCGTCTATCATCAATGATTTCAAACTTCAGAGAATGAAAGGACTTGAAACGGCTGAAGGACTGGCCACCAATCTCTATGATACTTACATAAAGGGCAGAACATGGGAAGAAGAACTGAATGAAATGGATGAATATGCAGCATTTACCAAAGAAGATGTGGTGAATTTTGCTAACGATTTTTTCCGGGAAAACTATGTTGTGATCAATAAAGAAAAAGGAGTCAACGACAAATTGGTCAGGGTTGAAAATCCAGGAATCACCCCTGTTAAAATTAACCGTGATATTCAGTCTGAATTTTTAAGAGAGATTCTAGCTGATAAAACGGAGGATATCAAACCTGAATTTATTGATTATCAAAAAGAAATTCTCACAGATCAGCTTGACGGAAAAAAACTGAGTTTTGTAAAGAACAAATACAACGATATTGCTCAGCTGCATTTTATTTTTCCTTTGGGAAGTGATCATGACAGAGATCTGGGAATTTCTACCCAGCTTCTTCAATATCTGGGAACGGATACACTTTCGCCTGAAGATTTAAAAAAGGAATTTTTCAAAATAGGAATCAGTAATGATTTTAAAACAACCAATGACCAACTGACCATCTCTTTAAGCGGGCTGGAGGAGAATATAGAAAAAGGAATTGCTCTTCTGCAGCACTGGATGTATCATGTAAAACCTGATCAGGAAATCTACAGGCAGTTTGTTGGAACAGTACTGGAAAACCGCCAGGCAGTAAAGAAGGATAAAAACCGTATTATAACGGCTTTAAATAATTATACCAAACTGGGAAGCCATTCCCGTTTTACAGACGTTATCTCCAAAGAAGAACTTGAAAACAGTTCAGCGGAAATATTTACCAACAGAATGAAAAAGCTTTTCAAATATCCTTACCAGGTATTTTTCTATGGTAAAGACTTTGAAAATTTCAAGAAATATATCGGAAGGTATGTAGAACCTGAAAGTCTTCAGATCCCTGATGCCAAGGAATATCCTGAACCTGCAACAGGAGGAAACGTCAATTTCATCAATTATGATATGGTTCAGATGGAAATGAGTAAGATCGGGAAAGGAAATGAGGTGAATCCTAATCATTTTGGAAAGATCAATGTATTTAATGAATATTTCGGAAGAGGATTGTCTTCGATTGTGTTCCAGGAGATCCGTGAAAGTAAAAGTCTCGCCTATTCAGCATATGTTTCCTATGCAGCAAATTCTGAGCTTAACCATCCTGACTACGTTACTACTTATATCGGAACCCAACCGGACAAACTGATGATTGCGGTGGATACCCTGAATGAACTGATGACAGAACTTCCTGAAGTACCTATTCAGTTTGAAAATGCAAAGAATGCAGCCCTGAAACAGATTGCTTCAACAAGAGTTACCCGAAACAATATATTTTTCAACACTTTAAGATTGAGAAAGCTTAATATTTATCATGATTTCAGAAAGGATATTTATGAGCAGATCCAAAGCCTGAAATTTGAAGATATCAAACATTTCTATCACACAGAAATCAAACCGGTGCAGTTTAATACAGCCATTATCGGAAAAAAAGAAAATCTGGATATGGAAGCCGTCAACAAAATGGGAACATTCAAAGAAGTAAGTCTGAAAGATATTTTCGGACATTAAAAAAACATACGCCTGGTAGTATTATCAGGCGTTTGTTTTTTTATAAATGATGATCGATAATTGATATGTGATAATTCCTTATTCTACTTACGTCATCATACAATCTCCGTCGCCATCCTGATAGTTTGGGTTAAAATTATCGTGTAATAGTGCCAAAAGGTTCTTATGGAAAAGATATTCTCTTCTGAAATCACGCTCGTAGATATGGGAAAATACTTTTGAGTTTTGTATCGCTTTGTTTAATCCGGTTTGATAAGAGGTGAAGCCTTTCACTTTATGGGTAATGATGAAGTAATTTAAAAAACGGACAACCTCATCTGAATTACTATCCGTAAAAAGATAAGGTATTTTAAGATAGTCATCACGGAGCTGCAACAGAAAACAAGATGTAAGTTTATTGGTTTGATCAAAGATTTTAATCCAGAAGTATTTAAATGTCCCGGCAAAACTCGAAAAAAAGTATTGGTCATCTTTTTTGCCCTCCAGCACCCAGGGATTGTCTATAAAGATGTTAATCTCATCTGCATTACGCTTGTTAGGAAATCCATTAATGAAAACAGCACTTTCCTGATCGATTCTATCAAGCATTTCATATTTGAAATCCGGTTTCTGTGTGGAAAGATTTTTTATTGAGATCAGTCCATTGGTTGCAACATCCAGAATTTTTAAAAGTGGCTTCAGAGATTGCGTTCCCGGTTTTTTTTCGGGAATCATTTTAGCAGCATCTGTTCTGAAATAATAACGCTTTCCTTCTTTAGGAAAGACATACTCAAATACTCCCATAATATTGTAAAGTGCTTCTGCTTCTTTGGTAAATTCTGTAATGGCGATTTTCCCATCGTACTCTTCAAAAGCTTTTTTCAACAGAGCTTTCGCAGGTCTTTTTTTTCTGTATTCCGGATCCGCATATAATGTACTGAGCCAGACATAGCGGATTTCTTGTCCATCAATATTAAAATTATCCGGAAAACATCCGACATAACCAATCAGTTTTTCTTCATAAAGAGCCAGAATAAGAAGCGTATCTTCATCAGATGCTTTGGGATTCCGGATATGAGACAGCGCCCGATGCTTTGTGACAGGAAGAAAATCATATTGCTGATAAGTTCCGGAGGATATAAAATCTTCCAGTTCTTTTCTGTTATATGTTTTCAGCACTATCATTTTCTCACAATCGTATTTTTATTCATCCATTTTTTCAGTCTGAAATAAGCAATTTCTTTTCTCAATATCTGCGCTCCACTCTCTCCCATTTCCATTGGGATTCTTTGAAAGTTTTTCTTCACACTGTCAAGCTTTATACCAGCACATCCGAAGCTGCAGTAGATTTCTTCATTTTTATAAAGTTCATCAAAAAAATCTTTTCCTACTTCAAAATCAGTGAACGGAAATGCAAAACTTTCGTATAAGAAACTATTTTCTTTTAAATAGGCAAAAGTTTTATCCGTTGTTTCCATTTGTTCTTTTAAAGATAAATCTCCGTATTTTGGGTGATCCCAACTATGCGATGAGATTCCGAAACCTTTACTTGTAAGTTGTTTTAGTTCTTCGGTACTCAAATAAGGTTTATATTCTCTGGAGTAGGCTTTAAAATCCACTTCAAGTTTGCCTGCAAGCCGGTCCAGGATCTCTTTTTCCTGATAATTGATTGTTAAAATTTTCTTCTGTAAAACGTGTCTGTCTGTATTTTTAAGCGATAAGATAAAATAAACTTCGGGATCTATGGTTTTTATTTTCCCAACAGCATCTGCAAGCAGACTTGCCTTACACCGGAACATCATCTCTTTATTATCAATGAAAGCAGGATTAATAAAATTACAGGCATAAATTCCTTTACGTTCCAAGATGGGAGCGGCTACGTCATAAAACTCTCTGAAACCGTCATCAAAAGTAAGCAAAGCGATCTTTTTAGCAGGTTTAAAATTTCCCGACATACAATCTTTGAACTCCTGCCAGCTTACAAACTGAAAATTCTTTGAAAAATGATCCAGGTCTTCTTCAAACTGTTGGATATTCTTGTAGCGGATCACATGTTTTAAATGAGGAAGCTCTTTATCTGAGACACTGTGATAAAGCGGCAGACAGTAATCCAGCGGAAAAGATTTTCCGATATTCTCAGATTCGAAGGCTGCCATTACATTGATGATCCTGTCTTTCATCTTATTTAAAATAAAAAAGAATCTATTCAAAACTCAATTCAAACAGATTCTTAAAGGTATAACTTTTAAAAATTATTTTATAATTTTCATTTCATCAATAAGCCACTTTGAATCAGCAAACTTGTCAATGATGAAAAGGATATATTTGGTATCTACCATAATGTTTCTGCTGAAACGCGGGTCATAGTTGATATCACTCATGGTTCCTTCCCACTGTCTGTCGAAGTTCAGTCCGACAAGGTTTCCGTTGGCATCAAGAGCCGGGCTTCCTGAGTTTCCTCCTGTGGTATGGTTGGTGGCTGTAAATCCTACAGGGACATCACCGGTTTTATCTTTATAGATTCCGAAATCCTTTTTGTTGTAAAGATCTATAAGTTTATTTGGGACATCAAATTCATAATCTCCAGGAACATATTTTTCCATTACTCCTGCAAGGTGGGTCTGGTATCCGTAAGAAACTGCATCTCTTGGTGTAGATCCTTTTACTTTACCATAGGTTACACGAAGTGTTGAGTTGGCATCCGGGAAGAATTTTCTGTCTTTATCCGTCTGCATCTGCTGAGCCATGAACTTTTTCTGTAAAGCATCTATTTTCGTCTGCATTGAAGTATACTGAGGGTCCGCAGTTTTCATATATGTTTCTTTCATAGAAACGTACAGCTGATAAATAGGATCTTTCTTTAATGTTTTGATCAATTTATCCTGATTAGAAAATGCTTTATCAATATCTGCTGTCAGTGCTGCCCCGTTGACAGCAGTTCTTCCTGTGATAACAGAATTTTTGGACATATCTTCTACGACAGGAATATTGGCATTCTCATCTTTATATTTACTGAATCCTGCTGGTAAAAACTGTGAAGCCGTTTTATTGGCATATAAAGCCAAAAGCTTTGCTGTTACTTTAGCATCAAGCTCTGCACTGTAGTCTTTATAGAAGGAGGTTAATTTTGTTTTTACCTTTGCAAGCTCCTTTTCATCCATTCTGCCTGCTTCTACAGCAGCTACAAAGTCATAATAGTCACCGGCGAGTTTCAACGTCTCTGCATTTTTGATCACTTCTGTATAGTAAGCATTGTTTAATGCATAAGGTGCCTGATCATTGTACAGCTTATTCAACTGGTCCAAAGTATTTTTAATATCGGGATTTTTAGAGACCAAAGAACCCTCATACATTACTTTCTTTTCTACGGCATTGGATTTTTTCAATCCTTCTACCTCGCCAATCCATTTTTTCCAGTAGTTCGCTACCGAAGCATATTTTGAAGCATATTTAATACGTGTTTCATTATCAACACGCATTTTTTCGTCCAATGTTTTTAAGGCAACATCCCGTACAGCAATTTTTGCAGGATCAATTTCTTTCATGATCTTCTCTACTCCAATAGCAGGAAGATATTCTGTCGTTCTTCCCGGGAATCCGAATACAAAAGTAAAATCGTTTTCGTTTTTATCTTTTATAGAAACCGGTAGGTAGTGCTTAGGGACATAAGGAACATTGTCTTTAGAATATTCCGCGGGTCTGTTGTTCTTGTCTGCATAGATTCTGAACATAGAGAAATCTCCGGTATGTCTCGGCCAAACCCAGTTGTCCGTATCACTTCCGAATTTTCCGATACTCTGAGGCGGAGCTCCTACAAGACGGATGTCTTTATAAGTTTCGATCGTGTAAGCATAGTATTTGTTGCCATAATACATAGGTTTTACCATGATCGACTGATAGGATTCAATTTTCTGAGCGTTTTTATATACCTCAATATTGTTGTTGATCTTTTTGGTAAGTTCCGGTTCTGTAAGATTGTCTGTACCTTCCAAAATCTGATCAGTAACTTCTTTTATATCTACAATAAAATCTACTTTTACTCCCGGATTGGGAAGTTCTCCTTCTGTATTTTTTGCCCAGAATCCATTGGAAAGAAGATCATTCTGAACCGTTGAATGTGCCTGAATCTGACCATAACCACAGTGATGGTTGGTTAACAGCAGTCCTTTAGGTGAAATAATTTCTGCAGTACATCCACCATTAAACTGTACTACTGCATCCTTAATGCTTGGTTTCTGAGGGTTGAAAATATCTTTTGCAGAAATCTTCATTCCCAAATCCTTCATTTCCTTTTCATTCAGCTCAGTAGGAATCCACATTCCTCCATATTGTTGTGCAAATGCCATTGCAGCCGGCAAAAGAAATACAGATAAAAGTATCTTTTTTGTCATAATAAAAATTTTGCCCGAATTTACGAAGAAAAATAAGAATAGGCTTTATAAAACAGGTGGAAAAGTTGTTAAGAGTGGCTTTTTGTAAAATCTAAAAAGTAAAATGTATTAATGAAGGGAAAACAGAAAATTCATTTAATGATCTATACAGTAAACCCGAACCGTATATTGACAACTATCAGCCAGCAACATTAAACTTTAAACATTAACCTTCCACCCTCTCTCTGGCTCAGTTTTTGCTTATTGGAAGTAACTTTATTATTAAAAACATACTTAAATTTATTATTATGATGAAAAACAAAATGCTCATGTTGGGATTAGTATCAACTCTGTTTCTTGCTTCATGTTCTAAAAAAGAAACCACTGAGGCCACCACTACTGCAGATTCAGCTACTGCTGTTCAACCAGCAGCGACAGACAGTATCACAAAAGCGACGCCTACGGCGGCAGGAGACACTTCTGAAAATGCACTGGACTGGGCGGGTACCTATGAAGCCACTGTTCCATGTGCTGACTGCCCGGGAATCAAGACTTCTTTGACATTAAACAATGATAAAACATTCAGCATTACGGAAGAATATCTTGACAGAAATTCAAAGAATCAGGATAAAGGATCTTTTGCATGGGATGCAGCAGGAAGCATCATTACTTTAAAAGGAAAATCTGCCAACTACAAATATAAGGTGGGTGAAAATGTTCTGATCCAGCTGGATATGGAAGGAAAAGAAATCGATGGTCCGAACAAGGATCTTTATATATTTAAGAAAAAATAAAAGTAAAGGCTTCGGCCTTTATTTTTTTGACCATAAATTTTTTAAAACTGATAGGCTGTAATTTTCGGGTCATCCACAAGACGTCTGATCACTTCTTCATGATGGGTGTTTTTACCTGTAAGCCTCCAGATAACAGTAAAACTTTCCTGCGAATACTGCTGCTTGAGCATCAGATAATTTAGATGATGTTCTTTAAAGATATGTTCACAGTATTGGATATCTTCTGAGCTGGTCACCGCAATTCTATATTCCCTTACTTTATTATAATTATCAATAAAATTCTGAAGATAGGTTAGAGCGCTCAGAACGATCAGTACCAACGCAGTTCCGAGCATAGCAATATAGATATATCCGGAACCAACCGCCATTCCTATGGAAGCTGTTGCCCAAATGGTTGTTGCTGTCGTGATTCCTTCAATTTTATTATCTCCTTTAAAAATAACCCCTGCTCCGAGAAACCCGATTCCGGTGATGATATTGGCAGCAAGCCGGTCAGGATTGGCAACTCCGATTTTTATAGAAAGTATAGTAAACAGACAGGCACCAAAACACACCAGGATAAAAGTTCTGAGACCGGCAGACTTATTACGGTATTCACGTTCGGCCCCAATAAACAATCCTAAAATGACAGAAATGAGAATCAGCAGCAATTCATTTTTAACAACGTAATGGTCCTGAAGAAAATCCATTTTTTAAAATTTAAACGTAGAATAAAATTACAACAAAAAATTCACCTGTGAGACGATCATTGGCCGGAAGATTTTATTTGACTGAAAACTTTCGTAATATTACAGCTTAAATGAAAAAGGCAGGTACAGGAGATATGACAACTGTATTTTTCCGACAAAGAAGCTTTCACGATTTGAAAAAGCTGCTGATATAAGTAAACGATCAAAAAGATTAGAATAAAAATAATATTATGGATAAAGAAATTTCACACTTCTGGTTAGGGTATTTCAAGAATGAAGAAGATTTTTACAGTTTTGTAGAAGAAGATGAAAATTATTATATAGAGGAAGAAACTGATGATCAGTATGTTTCCAAGTTTGCAGAGTCACAGAACATCAAATGGTTTGATGATGATTTTATAGAATATGGCTTTGAGGACGAAAGTCTTAGCCTGTATGATAAGTTTGCAGAATATTCTTACGCTGACCAATGGCTTCCGATCCTGGAAAGAAAACTGAATGAATTAAGTCTGGACACCCCTGTAAACGCTATTATTTTCGCCACAAGATTTGTAATTCCCAATCCTGTTTCTGTAGAAAATGATGATTTTTCCCTGCATTATGTTGGCGAAATAGAGTACGATATTTAATATCAGGGATTTTTCCCATTAACAACAAGTGACTTCATTTAGGGATGAAGTCACTTGTTGTTAATAAAAGAATAAAAGCATTTGGGAAAACAAGATTACAAAAGAAATTGATTTTTTAATTTATAGTTACTTTTTATAATTTGGTGTTCTAATTACGGAAAGCCGTAAGTTATTCTTGGTTTTCCAAAATATTTTTGTATATCAAAAATATAATTATGTCAATTAAATGTCCAAAGTGCCAAAAAGACTTAAGTAGTACCGATATCTTTTGTTCACAATGTGGCTATTCTATTAAAAATGAATCCACAAAAAATTCTTCAGAAAAAATTTCTTATAATACACCTCAAAAAAAGGGTAATGGATGTGGTATCGCTTTATTCATATTTATTGCTTTTCTATTTACTATATTTCTGATTAGAACCTGCTCTAAAACAGAAAATACGTCTAGTCTTACAAACGATTCAGTATCTCAATTATCTAAAGAGGATAGCATCAAAAATAAAATACGAATTGACAGTATTGATAAACAACAAAAAATTGAGGAAGAAAAATTCTTAAAAACAAAAGCAGGAAAAATTTATAAAAAGCATCGCGAATGGTCTAAGGAAGATTGCATTAAAATTGCAGAACGCCAAGTTTGGATTGGAATGCATTATGACATGCTTATATATATGAGAGGAAAGCCTAATAATGTAAACACATCAAACTATGGTGATGGTCCACATTATCAAGCATGTTGGCATGATTATGACCCATCTTGTTTTTATTTTGATGAAAGTCAAATTATAACTTCTTATAATTAAAAAGGTGAACTATTTGCTCACCTTTTTAATCTATTTTTAAGACTACTATCTAATACAAAATTAATGCGCTTCCAGCCAGTTGTCTCCTACTCCAATCTCTACTAACAACGGAACCTGTGTTTTTAAAGCATTTTCCATTTCAGTTTTAATCAGTTTTGAAGCGGCTTCAATCTCATCTGTTGGAGATTCGAATATCAATTCATCATGTACCTGAAGCAGCATTTTTGTTTTTAGCTGTTGTTCTTCAAGTTCCCTGTCTATTTTAATCATCGCAAGCTTCACAACATCTGCGGCACTTCCCTGAACCGGTGCATTTACAGCATTTCTTTCTGCATGTCCTCTCACCACGAAATTGTTGGAATTGATATCTTTCAAATGACGTTTTCTTCCTAATATAGTTTCTACAAAACCTAGCTGACGTGCTTTATTCACCTGCTCAGCCATGTATTCCTTCAGTTTTGGATAGGTTTCAAAATACGCTTCGATCATCTGCTTGGCTTCTGTACGGGATAATCCGGTCTGTTCTGCCAATGCAAAAGCTCCCTGTCCGTAGATAATACCAAAGTTTACAGTCTTTGCCTGGCTTCTCTGGGTTTTGGAAACTTCTTCCAAAGGAATTTTAAAGAGTTTTGCTGCTGTGGAAGCGTGAATATCTTCTCCATCCTGGAACGCTTTGATCATATTATCTTCTCCCGAGATTTCAGCAATTAAACGAAGTTCAATCTGGGAATAGTCAGCAGAGATGATCTTTTTTCCTTCTCCTGATACAAAAGCTCCACGGATCTGCTGTCCCCTTAGAGTTCTGATCGGAATATTCTGCAGGTTCGGGTTTACACTCGCCAAACGGCCTGTAGCTGCAGTGGTCTGTGAGAAATTGGTATGTACCCTGTTATCATCTTTATCAATCTGTGAAGGTAAAGCATCCACATAGGTTGATTTTAATTTCTGATAGGTTCTGTATTCCAGAATATGTTTGATGATTTCATGTTTGGAAGACAGTTTCTGAAGAACATCTTCTGAGGTTGCATATTGTCCG
Organism: Chryseobacterium sp. ON_d1; assembly: GCF_006829085.1. Taxonomy (GTDB): domain Bacteria; phylum Bacteroidota; class Bacteroidia; order Flavobacteriales; family Weeksellaceae; genus Chryseobacterium. The sequence goes on along the minus strand of NZ_BJTC01000022.1, from coordinate 44,250 downwards.
GTCTTTGTTTTCTTTGCTTTCGGATCCAGCTGCATTTTTTCAAACAGGATTTCTCCCAGCTGCTTTGGAGAGTTCATGTTGAACTCTTCTCCTGAAAGTTCAAAAATTTTGGTTTCTAATTCTTTCAGGTCATTTTCAAGGTCAACGCTTTCCTGGGCAAGCCATTTTTCATCCAGAGAAATACCGGCCAGTTCCATTTTTGCCAACACTTCCATCAAAGGCATTTCAATATTGTAGAAAAGCTCTTCCAGATTTTCTTTTTTAAGCTGTGGTGCAAAAAGTTCGTACAACTGAAATGTTATGTCTGCATCTTCTGCGGCATAATCGGTCTGGGTTCTGAGATCTGCATCTCTGAAACTGCCTTGTTTTTTTCCTTTCTTTCCAATAATGGTTTCAATAGAGACCGGTTTGTAGTTCAGGTAAACTTCCGAAAGATAATCCATCCCGTGTCTTCCATCCGGATTCAGCAGGTAGTGAGCAATCATGGTATCAAACATGGCCCCTTTCACAGTGATATCGTATTGTTTTAGAACTTTATAATCGAATTTGAGATTGTGCGCTACTTTCAGCAGGTCTTCTTTCTCAAAAAACGGTCTGAAGATCTCCAGTGTCTGCAAAACTTCTGCCCTGTCATCAGAGAGAGGAATATAATATGCTAATCCTTTTTTATAGGAAAAGCTCATTCCCACCAGTTCTGCTTCCAACTCATTCAAAGAAGTTGTTTCTGTATCAAAGCAAACTACTTTTTGCTGAAGCAGGTTATCAACCAGTTTTTTCTGCGCTTTCGGATTGTTGATGAACTGATAAAGGTGGTCATTCTGCTCAATGGTAGACTTTGTAGAAGTAGCCTGTTCAAGTTCTTCAAAATTAGCGAAAAGGTCAAGCTGCATTACCTGTCCTTTCACTTCTGTTCCTGCCGGTGTCTGCTTTACTTCTACCTCACTTACCACAACAGTTTCTGCTGCTGCAGGTGCAAAAGCTCTGTAAAGATTTTCGTACAGCCTTCTAAATTCTATTTCATCAAAGACTTCTTTTACTTTTTCAAAATCCGGAGTTTCAAGGTCATACTGTTCCTGATGAAATTCTACAGGAGCATCACAGATAATGGTGGCCAGTTTTTTAGACAGAATACCACGTTCAGCAGAAGCTTCCACTTTTTCTTTCAGTTTTCCTTTCAGCTTATCAGTATTTGCCAGTAAATTTTCAATACTTCCGAATTCCTTCAGGAATTTCATCGCCGTTTTTTCCCCTACTCCTTCCAGTCCGGGAATATTATCTACTGCATCTCCCATCATAGCAAGGAAATCTATAACCTGTTTAGGGTCTTCGATCTCATATTTCGCCTTTACTTCTTCTACTCCAAGAATCTCGATATCCCCTCCTTTCAGGCCTGGCTTATAAATTTTAATTTTATCAGTAACCAGCTGGGCAAAATCTTTATCCGGAGTCACCATAAAAGTAGTATATCCTTCTTTTTCTGCTTTGCAGGCAATGGTTCCTATCACGTCATCAGCTTCATATCCTTCTACCCCAAGAATTGGAATATGCATTGCTTCCAGAATTCTGTGGATGTATGGAACTGCAATTTTGATCGCTTCGGGTGTTTCACTTCTGTTGGCTTTATAATCTGAGAAATCATCTGTTCTTACACTCGCCTGTCCTACGTCAAAAACAACTGCCAGATGAGTGGGTTTTTCTCTCCTGATCAGTTCGATCAAAGAATTGGTAAAGCCAAAAATAGCAGAAGTATCCAGTCCTTTGCTGGTAAGTCTCGGATTCCTGATCAATGCGTAATATCCTCTGAAAATCATCGCATAGGCATCGATGAGAAACAGCCTTTTATCTTGTGTTGCGTCCATATTATCTATAATGAACAAATATATGAAAATAGGACTAAAAGTTGATAGTTTGCAGAACGGGGTTGGCTTACATTTTCATATTTATATATCACATTGTAATAATATCATACCCACAATATTACAGGCATTTTCCCATTAAATGTTCTTTACATAAAGTGAAACTGCTCTATGCTGTAAGAAAATAGCAGATGAATTAAAAATTTGTCTGAACATTTTATTTGTTTTTACCCATGGCTATTAATTACTGATAAAAAAATGAACAGCATGCCAAAGGCATGCTGTTCATTTTTTCTGAGCTGTATTGGATTACATGCTTGCCGAAGGCCATAGTCCACGGTACTGAGAGTCACCATAATCAATGGTTTCAGCACTTACTACAAAACTGATCAGCATACTGTTGCTGTCTACGGCATCGAAGTCTATTTCGTGCTGGATAACATATCCGTTTTCCCATTTCAAAGTAATCAGGGTTCCTTCTTCATGGGATTTATTGAAGGTGATTTCTCCTACTGTCGGCTTGTATTTACCGTTTAACAAGCTTTCAAGAATGTCTGACTTTTCAGTAGCTTCTACTGTTACTTTGATTAATGCATTGGAAGGGTCTGATGCTACACGTCCTGATACGTCTGTAGATCTGGACACGCTGTAGTTCAGTTTTAACAGCTTCTGTCCTTCACCATTGTTGAATTTTAAGATTCCTCTTGAATTTCTTTCTGCCATGATTGTAAATTTTAATCGTTAATAATATTTTGTGATTCAATAATTATATAACAAAGATAGAACCCCTGTTTTTGAAAAAAAAGCATTTGAACAGAAATATGAAAAAGTGTAGTAATTCTACGATTTGATGTCGTAATTCTACGACAACAGACTTAAAACACAATATAAACACCTCATAACAAACACATTAAAAGCAAAAATAAAACATATATTATTACACCATAAAGAGATATACTATATCCGGAATCGTTATGGAAATATAATCCCAAAAAAACAGAACAGCGTCTCCTGTCCGCTGTTCTGTACCAATTTTATTTTTACTAAGATGATGAATAGGCTTATTTACCTACTGAAGGCCATAGTCCACGGTACTGAGAGTCACCATAATCAATGGTTTCAGCACTTACTACAAAGCTGATCAGCATACTGTTGCTGTCTACGGCATCGAAGTCTATTTCGTGCTGGATTACATATCCGTTTTCCCACTTCAAAGTGATCAGCGTTCCTTCTTCATGGGATTTGTTGAAGGTAATTTCTCCTACTGTCGGCTTGTATTTACCGTTTAACAAGCTTTCAAGGATGTCTGACTTTTCAGTAGCTTCTACTGTTACTTTGATTAATGCGTTAGAAGGATCTGATGCTACACGTCCTGATACGTCTGTAGATCTGGACACGCTGTAGTTCAGTTTTAACAGCTTCTGTCCTTCGCCATTGTTGAATTTTAAGATTCCTCTTGAATTTCTTTCTGCCATGATTAGTAAATTTTGATCGTTAATATTTTGTGATTCGGTGATTGTACAGCAAATATAGAAGCTCTTTTCTCCCTAAAAAAACTTTTTAATATAAATCTGAAAAAGTGTCGTAATTCTACGATTTCTTGTCGTAATTCTACGACAATAGATTTAAGCATCTGCTAAAAACATGATGGACAAAAGATTTATATGTAGTAAAAACTATTGGTAAATTCTATAATTTTCCACATCACTGAGAAATATTGAGACTTTATTAATAGTAAATCAGAATCATTTTAATCAATTATTGATTCCAATAATAGGCAATCACTTCTCTGAAAACAGAGTAAAAATCTCTTATTTCAAAGTAATTCGGACTTGAGCTTTCTACGGTGTAAAAATGACGGTTCATGAAAAGTTTTTTAATTCTTGTCTGATGGTAATATTGTGAAACGGAAATAACATTTCTGAAATGGAGGCTGTCACATATCCTGATGGTATTTTCTACTGTCATTTCAGTATTATTGCCTTTATTATCAACAATAATATTTTCTTTCGGAATATGTTTGATCTCCAGGAATTCTTTCATTTTATCGCCCTCCCAATACCCCTCTTTACCCAATCCTCCGCTTACAAGAATCTTCTTTACGCGACCTGAGTTGTACAACACAACGCTCTGATCAAGCCTGGCCCGCAATCTCTCTGATAATGTCCCATCCTCATTTACCTTATTTCCAAGAACCACAGCTAAGTCTGCCTTCTCTCCTTTATCTTTCATCCCATCAGCTATAATGTAAACCGTATGAGCAGAAAGCCAGAACACGGGGATTAAGAGAATAAACATCAGTCTTTTTTTCACAACAATCTCTGCTTTTATTGATTATTAAGAGAATAGCAACCAGTAAAACTGATTGCCATTCATTATTTTTTATTATATATTATCTTATTGCTGAATCTTTCCTCCTTCTTTTATGGAGCGAACCAATATTTTATTTTTTCTCAGCAGAAAATCAGGCATGAGATCAACCGGAAGATAGAATGTACTTTCTCCTTTTTTCTGAAGCTCATCCATTATACCGGGATTCCAGGCCAGGATTCTATCAACATCAACATTCAGTTCATCAGCAACAATTTTCAGGTTGAATCCGGCATTGATTTCGGTCTCTGAAAGAGCAGGCTGAATAACTTTTCTGTTTCCATCCTCAAAGAAAATTTTATTGATTCTTGAAGAGTTATAGTTATTCAATACACTCTCAAGCTCTCCCGTAGCATAACATGCATTCAGGTATTTCTTGACATGATTAATCGTTTCTGCGGGAAGATACTTATAAAACTCATGGTATTGGGAAGAACCGGCAGCTTCCATTGCTTTGGCTATGTTTCCTTCACCACAGTTATACGCTGCAACCACAGTTACCCAATTATTATACTTTTTATACAGGTTACTTAAAGAAACAGCCGCAGTTTTTGTACTTTTATAAATATCAGTACGCCCCTGCTCTGTAAGTCCGTACTGATTGGCATGGGCAGTCATAAACTGCCAGATCCCCACAGCTCCGGCTCCTGACGTAATATTTCTGTCAAAATGAGATTCAATCAGAGCCAGGTTTCTCAAATGCTTGGGAAGGCCTTTCTGACGAAGTAACTGCTCAATAAATTCTACCAGATCTTTATTGGCTTTAATGATTCCCTGATATTTTTTCACGCTGTTTTCTGACGTATCAGAAGCAGCAAGAAACTGTCCGTTTACAAAAACAGCTGTACCCAATAACAGTAAACCTGTAAAGATATTTCTGACAATAGTTTTCATTTTAATAGTATTTAAGGTAAAAAAGCGGGTTCACAAATTTACTCTTTTGCCTTATAATTAATCTACTTTCCAACTTAGTTTTTCTTCTTCTTTATTCCAGTCTACATGAATGGTCTGCCCGGACTTCACTTCTTCCCTGACAATCATTTTAGAGATAGGCCTTGCAAGCTGTGCACGGATTACTCCTGAAATCTGTCTTGCCCCATATTTGCTGCTGAATCCTCCCAATGCAAGGTTCCTTACAGCTTCATCACTTATTTTTAAAGCGATTCCCAACCTTGTCAATGAAGCATGAAGTGATTTCAGCTGAATATTAAATATTCTTTCAGCAATGGATTCCGTGATCGGAGCAAAAGGAATAATCTCTGTAATTCTTGCCAAAAATTCAGGTCTGAAACGTCCTGAATTGGACATGATCTGCATCAGTGAAGATGATTCCGGAATTTTCCCTTCTTCAAACTGTTTTACAATTTCCTCACTTCCGATATTGGAGGTAAACAGGATCAGCGCGTTGCTGAAATCCCCTTCTTTACCTAATTTATCATGAACTTTACCCTCATCCATAATCTGAAGAAATACATCAAAAACAGAGTGATGGGCTTTTTCAATTTCATCAAATAAAACAACGGTATAAGGCTGTTGCCTGATCTTATTCACCAGCATACCTCCTTCTTCATATCCTACATATCCCGGAGGCGCTCCGTATAGCAGTGCAGCAGAATGTTCTTCTTTAAATTCTGACATATCAAAACGCACCATTGCCTTTTCATCGTTGAAAAGCAATTCTGCCATTGATTTGGCCAACTCTGTTTTACCGGTTCCTGTAGGTCCCAGAAGGAAGAAAGATCCGATAGGCTGCCCCGGTTTATTCAGTCCGCTTCGGTTTTCAACGATGGCATCGGAAAGGATTTTTAAAGCATGATCCTGCCCTACGACTCGATTCAACAGAAGGGATTCCATGTTCAGAAGCTTCTCTTTTTCCTGAGCCTGGATCTTCCCGATAGGAATATTGGTCTTTGCAGCCATTACAGCCGCCAGTTCCAGCCTGTCTACTTTTTCTCTTTTCTTCGCTGCATGCTGCAGGAGTTCAGCATAAGTATCTTCAATAATCTTCTGGATCTGATCTACCGGCATAGAGTTGTCAATTGATGGCTGCTCGCTTAGTGATCCCCAAAGAATCGGGCTTATTTTATCTCTTAACAGATTGTATGTCCAGATCAGTTCATCTGCTTTATCTTTGCTGTCAGCATATTCTTCTTTTAGGATAGTATCATAGCTTTCTTTCCAACTGTTGAGTTCTTTTTCTGACAGTTCATCAAGCATTTTGATCGCAGCCATTGTTCTGTCTAACAAGTCAATAGCAGCATCTGGTAATTTTTTACCTTTCGCATATCTTTTTGCCAGACGTACACACTCAGGAAGGGCTGTTTTTTCCACTTCAATGCCGTGGTGTTTTTTGTAGCCTTCAAGAAGAACATCAATCATTTTTACGCAGGTTTTTTCATCCGGTTCATGAACGGTTAAAACTTCAAAACGACGGTTAAAAGCCTGTTCTGGTTCTATAATTTTTCTGTATTCTTCCTGTGTTGTCGCTCCGATTACTGTAATTTCACCTCTGGCAAGCTCAGGCTTAAGGAGATTGGCTACATTTCCGATGCTTCCTTTCGGATCTAAAAGGGTATGAATTTCATCAATAAAAAGAATAGCTTTTTCAATTTTCTTACATTCATTGATTACTTTTTTAAGACGGTCTTCAATTTCTCCTTTATAAGAGGTTCCGGCCAGTAATGCTCCGGTATCCAGTTCTAAAAGGGTACCGTTTTTAAGCATTTCCGGAACATTTCCTTTGATAATTTCAGTAGCAAAACCTTCTACCAAGGCTGTTTTACCAACTCCCGGCTCACCGATAATGATCACATTCGGCTTACTTCTGCGGCAAAGGATCTCCACCAGCATTCTGAGTTCTTTATCTCTGCCGATGATATTTTCGATCTCTCCTTTTCTTGCCTGTGCCGTTCTGTCTAGACAGTAGCTTTTAATGGAAGGAAAGGAAGAATCTGAATGGTCTGATCCATTTGAAAATAATGATGAGAAATCTCCATCTTCAGAAACAGTAAACGGAGTATCTTTCCTATACAGATTGAAGATCTCATGTTCTCTCAAAGGAAGGGATTTTAACTGCTGAAGAGAGAATACCACCTGCGGCTTTACAATAGCGGTAAGAATACAGATTGGCGTAATCTCATCCAGTCCTAATTTTAAACGGATATCATCAGCTTCTTCAATAAGGGTATCCACCGCATCATCCTGACCTACTTCATCCGGAAGATGACTGGTTTTGGGATATTCTTCGATACGGACGTCTGCCCATTCGTAGAAGTATCCGGGATCTTTATCTATACTTTTCAGGAATTCATTGAGTCCGATATCTTTATGCATTAAAGCCTGCAGGATATGCGGGCCTCCATACGTTCCATTATAATTTTCCTTCGCTATCGACTGAGCAATATGAAATAGTTGCTTTACTGTTTCGTTGGTTACTAGTACTCCCATTTATAATTTTCTTATATTAATATATTTGCGTTTTGCTTTTAATGTGTCTCAGATTTGATGGTTTGATCTAATTTTTATTCCTTATAACCAGAAAATCAAAATTTATCTTTTCAGGTAGTTAAAATTAACTATTTTATTCTAAATGATATAAAGATAGCTAATTCTTCAATTAGAGAAGTAACAACTGTATTTTTTTGTTACCCAACTCAATGCTGATCATTGAATTTTGTGACATATTACCGCTCCAGGACAACTTTTAATCAGACTAACTCATTGAAGTAGGCTGAGAAAAGCACTGCTGAAGATTCTGCCAGCCCATATAATTTTTCAATTAAATTGGTTTTGAAAAAAGGACCTGGATCTTAAACTCAATGAAAGATTCAGGCTTAGAGAAAGTATATTATATCTTCAAAAACATCATATTTTCTATCAAAATAAAATATCTCAGAAGCGGACAACATTCAAACTGAAAGATCACAATATTTACTTAACAGAATTATGCACATCTGTTGCAGAATAAAAGTTTTTCATCAATTTTCATCAGTCAAAAAAGACCGTCTTATTTAGGGACAGTCTTTTTCTTTATGAATGTTGATAATGTGTGTAAATATTAGTTGCCTGGCCATAGACCGTTATACTGAGAATCACCATAATCAATGGTTTCAGCACTTATTACAAAGCTGATCAGCATACTGTTGCTGTCTACTGCGTCGAAATCCACCTGGTGCTGGATGACATATCCATTTTCCCATTTTAAAGTAATCAGGGTTCCTTCTTCATGAGATTTGTTGAAGGTAATTTCTCCTACTGTAGGTTTGTATTTACCGTTTAACAAACTTTCAAGAATATCTGATTTTTCAGTAGCTTCTACCGTTACTTTGATTAATGCGTTAGAAGGGTCTGATGCTACACGTCCCGATACATCTGTAGATCTGGATACACTGTAGTTCATCTTTAGCAGCTTTTGCCCTTCACCGTTGTTGAATTTTAAGATTCCTCTTGAATTTCTTTCTGCCATGATTGCAAATTTTAATCGTTAATAATATTTTGTGACTCAGTGATTGTACAGCAAATATAGAAGCTCTTTTCTTCCTAAAAAAACTTTTCATTATAAATCTGAAAAATTGTAGTAGTTCTACGACTTCTTGTCGTAATTCTACGACAATAGATTTATATCCATTTATATAACACCCTTCAATAAAGCATTTTGGAATATATCTCATTTTCAGGATAAAAAATAATTTTGCACTCAAAAGGGAAATCAATCTGAAAATCAGAGGTGAATTATGTACTATAAGTTATCTTTAATTTTTTTTTAAAGTATCCATATCACTTTTCGAAAAAAGGTTTGACGATTGAATATGAATGTGTACAGAGGTGCAGCTTATTATTCTTTCACATCACAAAAAAAGCAGAAGTGTATACTCCTGCTTTGATATAATGAAAATGATTTTCCTAATGCTTCGTGTATTCCGGCTGTTCCGTCGGAATTCTTGATGGGGTAAAATATTCATTAAGCCAATAGAATGTCTGTCCGTTCTGCTGAATTTTTACAGCCGGATTGTTTCTGTTGGCCAGCATTCTGTCTGCCAGATTTTTATAGTGGTAGAAATAATTCTTTACAGTCTCATTAGGAACCACTTTGGATTTTTTCCAGCCTTTCAGTTTATATTTAGCCATCAGTTCTTCTTCGGAAAGATCAAATCCGGTACTCATCCCGATTGCATAAGACATCGGCAGTTCATAAAGAGCTCCCTTATCTAAGAATTTAATGGTCGGATTATATTTCTTAAGCAGTTTAACATATTCTTTAATGGCTCTTGCCTGATTAAAGTCTGCACGATCAGCCTGCGTATTTCTGTATACTTCTGTGTAGAAAGCTTTAAGATTATCATATTCTGATTCAGAAATAAGAATTCCTTTTTCTATTCCCGGAGTAAATTCTTTCAGCTCTTTTGGAATATACCCTTTCACAAGGAATGGGCTTCCATAGTTGATCAGCTGTGCAGCAATGCCTGCAGAAACAGGATTGGTAAGTCCGGGATAAAGGTATTTATACTTCAGATCAACATCTGTTCTTCCTGCCCCTACAGATGAATGGAAATATTCATTGAGTGATTTGTCAATAGTCTGGTTATCCAAAGTAACCTGTGCAATAAGGCTGTCAACAGATTTTTTCAGGAAGCCGGGTGTTGTGATATCTCCTTTTTTAGGGAATATAACGAACCCCTGTGACATACTCTGCTTAGGATAAGCAAGAGAAAAGAACCCTTCATCACCTTCTACCAGACTGAAATTATTTTTAGTAAGGACATCGTATTGGTTGATGATCTTTTGCTTTTTAAGCTCAGCAATATTTTTGGCTGTATTGGTAACCACATTTTCAGCCATCAGTACAAAATCATTGTAGTTATCTGAAGATCTTGCGCTTGTCTGGAACATGATCAGTCTTGCCTGTGCCTGAGTCAGCGAACTGATTACACTGTACATATTTCCGCTTTGGCTTGCAGAAGTTCCTACAGTCACGACAATATTGGTTTCATCAGGAACATTTGAAAGAAGGTTTCCTGCAGCAGTAAGAGCTTCTCCTACTGGTTGATACCCACTATTGCTTGCGCAGTTCATTTCATTTGTTTTATCGTCAATAAATGTTGTGATTTTAGTATAGTCTGAACTTAAGTTAGACACAGAAACATTATTTCCGCAAGGGTTATTTTTATATAAAACCACTCCATATTTAACATTATTAAAGTAGGATGGCTTTTCAAATCTAAGCTGAAGATCCTGTAATAATGATTTTACGATAGGTGCATACGGTGCATTGGCAGCACTTACATCCAATGCAAAAACAATATTGATATTTTTATCCCGGTCAGTGATCTCTCTGTATCTGTCAAAGCGAATAGGCTCTCCCAATACATTGGAAACAAAGTTCTTGCTGTAATCCAAAATATTGGTAAAATATTTTGTTTTAGAGTCAAGAGTTGGTGTTTCTTCCAGTGGGAGGTTTACAGGGAAAATATTTTCCAGCGGTGTTCTTTTGTTTACCTCAGTAAGAAGAACTGCTGTTTTATTTGTTGCATCTGATGCAGAAGCACCAGGATGGCCTTCATGAATTCCCAGAGCTGAATCATTGATTCCTGTTGTATTTTTAAGCTTGATAGCAGAGCGCTCTCCCCACGTAGAAATAACATTGGAGCTCACCCATCCGTAAAGTCCTTTGCTGATACTGTCCATATCAACAGAAGGCTTTTTACCTACTAAAAAACGTTTGTTATTCTCAGCCATCTTGTATACATATACAATCTGTCCGTTAGGAATTTTTACGTTGGCCGTTTCGATAAGACTTGGTGAGTTAAACACCATAATGGAGTCATTTTTATAATACCTTTCAGCATTTCTGATGACTTCGCTGTTATTAGGTACTACAGCAACCCTTACCGGATAACCTGTTTTTTCGCTTTTAAGGGCATTGTTCCAGAGAAGAAGATCTGACTCCGGGATCCAACCGTATGTTTTAACTGATTTTGACGAAACTTTCTTCATTAAAGCATCAGGAACATACTCTGCTACTTTTACCATTCCGTCCCTATGTTTCAGAACCATTAAAGGCTCAAGGAATTTTACTTCTTTGTAAGATTTCTCATCATCTTTATCCAGATAAGCCGTATTTCTGGATCTGTCTGAAATGACAATCCATGGAACAGACTTTTTAGGATAACCATTAACGACAGGAGAAGTATCCACCTGTCCATACTGCGATGGTTCCGGGGTTTTCTTTGACGGCAGTGTTACCTGGCAACCCGTCAATAATACTGATAACCCTATATAATATGCTGCTAGAGGAAATTTATTTTTCATCCTATTTAATCTTTTTATGATTGGTACATCCGTAAGACCGGACGAAATTATTTGCTTTGGTTGATATCTACTTTAGTTACACAGTTCTGTGTATCATCCAGATTGACTTTCACTGTCTGGATCACCGTATTCTTGTCAAACTGAAGACCTGCACAGTACATATAGAAGTTATTGACTTTGCTGTCATTTACTTTAACAACCGTATTCTCATTATTACACAGATAAGTTTTCAACAGATAATTATAGTGCATATTGAAGCTGTTTCCGTTGGCGATCTGCTGCAGGTGGTATTTGAAATCATTATCTACTTTTGCATAAGAATCTTCTACTGAAACTTCATCTTCCGCAAGAGCATCGTAAGCCGGAAGAATCTTAATACGGTGGTAAACAGGATCCTGGCTTTCTTCAGTGTATAATGTTACCAGATAATCTCCAGGTTTTTTATAAGAATAGATGGTAAACTTATCCTTGGCATCTGTATTTCCTGTCTCTCCGAATTTCCAGGCGAAATGTTTGGCTTCAGAAATAGCACGGAAAGGTACATTTTCATTTTGCATAGCCTGCGCCGGAGCCTCAATCGTAGTACTTATCTTGGCAGTATCTTTTGGTTTCTGAACGCTTCTTGCACTTACCATTACAGGAAAAGATTTCGTATACTTATTGTCAACGATCAAGCTTACCTGATAATATCCCGGTTTATTGTAGAAGTGAATACCGCTGTTTTTATCTGAAGTTGTCCCATCTCCGAAATTCCATCTCTTGGTTTTGGCAAACTGGGTTTTGTCCTCGAATAAAAGTGTATCTCCTACCGCCAGTGAAGACGGATAAACCACCCCAACAATATCATCGGCTGAATGGATTACTTTTTTCTGCAGCCACAAAGCAACCAAAGCTGCGATCAGCAAAGTTGCAATAACACCGATAATAATGTTTTTCTTGTTCTTTTGAAAATAATTCATAGTTAGTAATTGTGATGTGTTTTATTTATAGTTCCTAGTATTTATTGCTTACTGCATTCTTGCTTTCAGATCCTGCTCACGCTGATAAAGCTTATTCTGCTTATCTTTAAACCCGATTCGGCATTCATCTACCTGCTTCTGGAAAATTTTAATATCTTCAGAAGTTGTCGAAATGACTTTTTTGTCATCAAAATACATTTTATAGAATTTGGCAATCTGTGGATAAGCATCTTTCCGGATATCGACAACGTCAGTGCCATTGAAATAGCTGTTAAGGTCGTTCACTCCAAGCTGAATATTATTTTCCACAAAAGGCTGTGGCCCGTCATCGGTAAGTTTTGTAATCATGGTATAGGTACTGTCCATGATGGGAAGAACAATTTTCTGGTGTCGTTCAAATTCTGCTTTCTGCTCAAGATTCTGAATACCTCTTACATCTTCATCAGAAAAGGGAGATTCAAAACCCTTTAAAAAGATCACTCCCAGAAACAACATAGCGGTTATAAGCATCAGTATTAAATAAAAAAACTGATAATGCCTTTCCTTCTTTGATAATGTGATTTGTCCTTGCATATCTTTCTCTTTTATCTTCTTCTTTTACTTCCGGTGAAATTTCTTGTAGGGTCTTTTCTAAGTTCGTTGTTGGTTACTTTGATTTTGCCCATGCATTCGTCAAGGTCCCTTAAAACGGTTTTCTTCTGATACTCTACTTCAATGATTTTAGCTTTTAAAGTCATCATAGGTACAATCTGCTTCATCAGTACAGCATAATGCTTAAAACTCTGAGCACTGTCCTTACCCATAATATTTTTAGCATCCCTCACTTTATCCATAATGCTGGTTCTGAGAAATACTTCGTTTTCCACCTTATTGATACTAAGCTGGTTCATTTTGTCATAAATATCATCAATGTGATCTTTCAGAACATCACTCCGAAGCATCAGTTCTTTGTATGCTTCAGCTTCCCGGCTAATCCCTTCCCGCTGTATATCATAACTCTTAAAGAAGAGAAATAGACAAGCAAAAGATACAACCGACAAAACAACAAATGACAGAATAAACTTCCAAATGCCCATTCTTACGTCAGATTTGTTCAATTTTTTTTCCCTGTTAGAAGACATAATTTGCGATTTGTTTGGCCTGTGAAAATATAAAAAAAAAATTTTATGCACAATACGTAATTTCCCCAAGCCTGTTTCGTGAAAACCCTGATTAAATTAATATTAATTTTCCCTTTGATAAGTTTTTCATAAATTAGACCTCTGAATTTTAAATATCATTCGCCAAATCGATATTAGGAATGAGCAAAATATTATCCAATACCGTACGTTTTTCTATTGCTGACAGTGATTTTTATTTCAAGAAAATAATGATCAAAACGCTTATGGAAAATCCTTTCTATATGCTTCTGAATGACTGTAACAATGGACATGAGCTGGTAAACAGAATCTACAGAAGGCAGGAAGATGTTTTCATTATTGAACTGTTTATGCCGGTATTAAGCGGAATTGAAGCAATCAAATATATCAGAAAAAACAATACAGAAACCCCTATCATTACGTATTCGGGCACTTATCAGGAAGATATGGCCGAAATTCTTTCAAAGATCCCTAATATATACTACTGTCAGAAAAAAAGCACCATCATAAAAGATATCATCAAAGGAAGTATTGCTTCTGAAGGCTTTGATTACCAGGCTTATTCAAAAGAATGGGAGCAGCAGCCGCTCGCTGTACAGGAATACATGGACAGGCAGAAGAAAGGACAGGAAGAGCTTTCACCGGCTGAGATACAGCTGATGAGATTCTGCTATGAGGGATTCAGCAACAAGGAAATTGCAGAAAAACTCAATCTGAGTACCAGAACTATTGATACCTACATCAACCGTCTTACAGAAAAGCTGGGACTGAAGACCAAGCTTCACCTTATACGCTTCTGTGTGGAAAACGGCTATTATAATTCCAGTTTATAAAATTTTTTATCTCGTCTTTTATAATTTAAAAATCTGAATTAAAAACATTAGTAGTCAACCCATTACGCATCTGCCATTGAAAATGATAAAACTTTTCAAAAGCTGTTATGGCCGGGGTTTATTAAATTTTGTTCATCAGATTTCCACCCCATTATTCTGCTATATTATTTTATTGTTAAATAATCACCACCCAGCCTTAATATAACATGTACATGAAAAGTCCAACGTTTTGAATAAAAATATTTTGCCACTAATTTGCTAGTATTCAATTTTTTTAACTAAATTTGCACACCTAAAATTTAAAATTAAAATAAGGAAATGACAAAGGCAGAATTGGTAAACACCATCTCAAATAAGTTGGGAACAGAAAAGAATGAAACACAGAAAGTTGTAGAAGCTTTTATGCAGGAGATCAGAACTTCTATGTATAATGGGGATAACGTTTATCTAAGAGGGTTTGGATCTTTTATCATTAAAACAAGAGCTGCTAAAACAGGAAGAAATATTTCTAAAAATACTGCAATTGAGATTCCTGCTCATAACATTCCTGCTTTCAAACCTTCAAAATCTTTTGTTGAGAAAGTAAAAACTAAAGTTGCAGTAAAATAAGAACATTAACTGAATATTAACTAGTTACTAAAAAATTAAAATTATGCCAAGCGGAAAGAAAAGAAAAAGACACAAGGTTGCAACTCACAAAAGAAAGAAAAGAAGAAGAGCAAACAGACATAAGAAAAAATAATCTCTTTTTCTCGAGATTTACAATATAATAATATAGTTGGTGGATTTAAATTTATAAAGTTCACTAACTATATTTTTGTTTGCAACTATAAGATTCCGCGGAACACGGAGGGTTTCAAATATTATTTTAATAAACATATAATGATTTTCGTTCAAAATCCTTATATTTAATAGATGAATTAATCGAGAAAAACATCCAATTCCTATAATCTTAACAATTTTATCTTATTAAAAAATGAAGAAAGAACTAATAGTTTCGCATGAAGATGATCTTACAAAGATTGCACTGCTGGAAGACGGAAGACTATGTGAACTTCATGAGCAAGAAGACAAAAGCGATTTTATAGTTGGAGATCTGTTTATAGGAAAAGTAAAAAAACTGGCACCCAATCTGAATGCGGCATTCGTCAATATCGGATATGATAAGGATGCGTTCCTGCATTATCAGGATCTGGGGCCTCAGTATCTTACATACAGAAAGTTTTTAAAAGATACTATTTCTAAAAAACAAAGCACTTCGAGCTTAAAGAATTTCGAGATACAACCCGAAATAGACAAAAACGGAACGGTAGATAAAGTAATCGCCAAAGATGATCTGGTTCTGTTACAAATCACCAAAGAACCTATATCTACAAAAGGTCCAAGAATTTCTACCCAGATTTCATTAACAGGACGCTTCCTGGTTTTAATTCCATTTGACAATAAAGTTTCCATTTCCAAAAAAATCAGAAGCTCTGAGGAAAAAGAAAGACTGAGAACTCTTATTGACAGTATAAAACCTGAAGGATTCGGAGTTATTATCAGAACGGTAGCAGAAGGAAAAAAAGTAGCAGACCTTCATAATGATATGAACCAGCTGGTTCAGAAATGGGAAAGCACTTTTAAAAATATCCAGAAAAATAAAGTTCCGTCTAAAGTTTTAAGCGAAGAAGACAAAGCTTCAGCTATTTTAAGAGACAATTTTAATCAGGACTTCGTCAATATCATCTGTGATGATGAACAGATGGTGAACGAAATGAAAAATTACATTGAAGTCATTGCTCCTGAAAAGAAAAATATTGTCCAGTTTTATGATTCCCATATTCCTCTTCTGGAATATTACAATGTTGAAAAACAGCTTAAACAGAGCTTTGGAAAGCACGTAAACATTCCAAGTTCCAAAGGAGCCTATCTTGTTATTGAACACACAGAGGCACTTCACGTCGTTGACGTCAACTCCGGAAATAATATCACTACCGGAACTGCTGTCAATAAAGAGCACGCACTGAAAGTGAACAAAATGGCTGCTACTGAGATCGCAAGACAACTTCGCCTCCGCGATATGGGAGGAATCATCGTCATCGATTTCATAGACATGCCGAATTCTGATCACAGAAGAGATCTTTACGAGCATCTCAAAGAGGAAATGAAGCGCGACAAAGCCCGCCACAAAATACTTCCTCCAAGTAAATTTGGTCTGATCCAGATCACCAGACAAAGAAACCGTCCGGAAAAGCAGATCGATACAAAAGAAGAAAACCCGAACAAAGACGGAGAAATCGTAGCTCCTATTGTAATCGTGGAAAGAATGGGTGAAACTTTAAGAAACATCCTGCAGAAAGAGAAAGGAAAAATTTATCTGCATGTACACCCGTTTGTGGAAGCCTACCTTACAAAAGGCATCAAAAGTATCCAGATGAAATGGTTTATGAAATACAAAAAATGGGTAACCATTGTTCCAAGGGATTCTTTTAAATATTTAGAATATAAGATCTACAATTCCAAAAAAGAAGAATTGATAGAATTTTCTAATTAAGACAAAATTCAAACCTTCAGTTGTACTGGAGGTTTTTTATTTTGCATTGATAAGTATAGAATATGATGTATAATTTAGTTTGGGATAAAGCCAATGGATGTTTATATATACAGACAGGGATAAAGCTCCCCCCTATTGAATTTTAACGAAGATCTTTTATCTTTTATCTTTTATCTTTTATCTTTTATCTTTTATCTTTTATCTTTTATCTTTTATCTTTTATCTTTTATCTTTTATCTTTTATCTTTTATCTTTTATCTTTTATCTTTTATCTTTAAAATATGAAAAATCACCATTACAAAATCACCATCCAATGGACAGGAAATCAGGGAACAGGAACAAGTGGTTACAGAGCCTATGAAAGAAGCCACACCATTTCAGCGGAGAATAAAACAGTTATTGAAGGCTCATCTGATCCGGCATTCCGGGGCGACAGAACCCAATATAATCCTGAAGAACTGTTTTTATCCTCACTTTCCTCCTGTCATATGTTATGGTATCTTCACTTCTGCTCTGAGGCAGGCATTATTGTTACCGATTATACCGATGAGGCTACAGGTATTATGACTGAAACAGCCAGTGGGAGCGGCCATTTTACAGAAGTGACACTGTACCCAAGGGTAACCGTTGCAGAAGAATCAATGATAGAAAAAGCAGAACAGCTTCATCATAAAGCTAATCAATATTGTTTCATTGCCAACTCGGTTAATTTTACAGTCAGGCATATCCCTACCACGTTAATTAAATAAGTCACAAACAAAAATTAGCATTCATAAACCATGATGGATAATACAATTTAACACAAATAACTCTAAAAAAATCAACAAAAAGAGAATTATTTAGCAAAAAATCAACAAAAATAATGTTTTAATATCAATAAAAACACAATAATTTAAAAATATTTATCAATTTTATTCAAAATGTAAAGTTTTTTTCCTATTTTTATATAAACAAAACAGACCATGATGAAACCAAGATTGACCATTTTTGATGAACCCATGCTGTATACAGAGGGATTATCACGACTACTTTCACAGAGTAATATTTTTAGCACCATTGACATTTGTAATTCTTTAGAACCCCTCTCCAAACGTTTAAAAGATCAACCTCCGGAAATGCTTATCATGAGTTCCAATATGCTTATGCTGACGGAACTTTGCAAACTGACAGAAAATATTATTTCTGAACATCAAAATATAAAAATCATCATCATAGGAAGTTCTTATGACGTGATTGACATCCGGAAACTCTTCAACAAAGGCATCAAAGGTTATCTTGACAAAAACTGTACATATGATGAATTCCTGAAATCTATTAATATTTTACTCCTTAATGAGATCTACATCTGTGACCATGCAAAGGAAAAAATGATCAGCTTTATCAGCAGAGAACAGGGAAAGCCCAATCCACATATTAAAGAGCCTCTTACCCGCCGTGAAATGGAAATCCTTAAACTGATATGTGACGGGTGCAGCAGTAAAGACATATCAGAAAAATTATTTATAAGTATCAATACGGTAGAAACACATCGAAAAAGAATTCTTTTGAAACTCAATGCGAAAAACTCAGTTGGAATTGTAAAATATGCTATTGAAAATCATATCATCGACTGAGAGATTCCATGAAAATCTCAAAAAAATCCCAGGCCTTACAGTCTGGAATTTTTTCTGTCTCAATTCAATTCGCATCACCTTCAGACAGATAATTATTGTTAAAGCATTTCAAATCAGTTGAGATAAAAAAGCAGGACAGAAAGATCAAATACCTAACAATCTCATGTCCCGCCTTCAACTAAAACCTTGGACTTTGAATTTAATCAGCTGTAAATGTTAAACGATTTTGAGTACTGAATCTTAAACCCTGATCTCAACATCTCATTCATAATCTGGCATTTCTGCGTTACTGAAAAGCGTAGTTCTGGTAAGATCCGTCAATGTATTGTTCAGATCAATTACCATTACATTTCTCTGCGAAATATTATCATTGGAAGTATTCATAAAAATAATCTGAGCATTATTAGGAGAAAACCTAGGATCAAGATCATTGGTTCCCATCACTTTTTCGCTTTCTGAAGAAATATCATTAACGACATCCGTAACCAGATTATAGATGAAGATATGAGAATCCAGCTGCCTGTAATTACCGCTTCCATCCAGATATCCGGAAACATCTCGGGTGAACAGAAGAAGCTGTCCATCCACAGAAAAATTCAAACCACCGCTGGCACCTGCAGTACCCGACAATACAGTCTTAAGCACATTTCCAGTCATATCGATCACATAAATTTTAGTGTTATAGCCATTATAATCGTTGGTTTTCACTGCTATTTTGCTTCCGTCATAGCTCCAGTCACATTCCGAGATCATGCTTCCGTCCGGAGTTGTATATACCAGACTGAGGCCACTTCCATCCTTATTGATTCTATAAAGCTTATTAAAATTAGAATAGATAAGCTCCTTTCCATTGGTACTCCAGGCAAAATCCATTTCATAATTATTAAAACCTGCTACAGGAACCGTTGTCACTTTAAAAGGATTGGAACCGTCAGGATTTGCAGTATAAATATGAGTACTTCCGCCATCTGTACGCAGGAACGCAACAAGGCCTGCGTTATTATTCATGCGGGGACGCCAGCTGTTGTATGAAGAGTTGGTAAACTGGAAATTATTCCCCTGCGCGTCACTTGATATAATCACGAAATTTCCATTCTGTTTCTGAACATAATGATACCTATTGGCCGGAACAGTATTGGTGGTAAACTTACTGACCGTACTTAAAACTGGCTGGTGAATGCCGTCCGAAACAGACACCTGCCAGAAGTAACTTACACCAAACTTCAGATTTGAAAGCGTATAATGGTTGGCTTTCAAATCATTAACCTGAATCACGTTAGTGTCAAGATTATTTTTAATCGTCAGACTGTATTTTAAGACATCTGCTGTATCGGGATCTGTTGCACTCCAAGTCAATTCAACACTTAAAGGCTGATTTACGGCATTATCTATCGGACTTAACAGCTGCGGCACAGTGGGAGGAGAGTTCAATGAAGTATCATCATCCATCTCGAAAACTACGGTTACGACCTGATTCTGATTCTGTATATTGACAGACTGGAAACTGGTAATATATCCTGAAAGTTCTGCTTTTACTGAATAATTACCTACCGGCATGGCAGCGATCTCAAACGAACCGTCTGTACCGCTGAAAACCGTCTGTGTTGTGGGATTGGTAAAAATTTTCACATTAGGAATCGGTACATTACTACCTCTTTTTACTACTTTTCCTTTTAAAATTCCTGTTTGAGCCTGCTCTACAAGGTCTTCACTGCATGAAAACAGACAAAAAGCAAAGATGAATATGCTGAGTATTTTAATTAAAGTTTTCATAATTCGTGTTTTTTATTTGTTTCCAAGGTAAAAATTGATTCCCAAACCAAAACGTAAAGCCTGATCTTTCCTTTTTCCATTCACAAGACCCTCCCAACTATCTTTGAAACCCAGATCATATTGAGCTGAAGCTCTCAATGAAATGTTTCTGCTCATCATATATTCAAACCCTCCTCCGAACTGTCCTTTATATTGAGGTTTGTACTTCGAATACATGGCACCTGCCCCACCATACAGGTATGGGCTGAACTTATACTTAGGGAAAAGAATATATTCCAGATTTACTTCAGGACCGAAATAACTTCTTTTCACAATATTTTCGTTTTCAAGAGTGAAATAATTACCATTCACTTCTACATTAAAATAAGGATTGAGAAAATATTTAAATCCTATCTTTCCGCCGATATTCATTTTAGGATTCACATAATCATCTCTGACTTTCTGGCCTTCAATATTGGCAAAAACAGCTACTTTCTGTCTGTAATTCTCCGGATATCTTCCTCCGATCACTCTGCCGTTATTCTGTTCCTTCTCCCTGTTATATTCATTGATCAAGATTTGATATCCACCGTTACCGTCTATAGCTTTCCCCCATATTTTATCCTGAATCCCTTCTACAATAAGAGCCTTTACAGCTTTTTCAATGGCTTCAGTTACAGCGAGCTGAACGGGTTCATTCTGGGTAAGCCCTACTTCAGCCTCAAGCAGCCTTTCCGTGTCAATATATCTGAAAAAACTGCCGTTAACACTGGTTGAAAGAATTGTTTTGGAAGTATAAACTGTTTTAAGAATTTCTCCGTTGAGTGTAGAAACCGCACGAAGATAAATAGTAATTCTGTCCTGACGATACTGTGTGGAAGCTCCTATTCCGAAGTACCTTGCTCCAAGTCCTCCGGTCAGGATATTGCTGTCATAAGAGATAACACCGCCTTCCAAAAGAATTCCAGCATACAAAAGAGGAGGAAGCAACTGATTGTTTTTATCAGTATCTTTAATATATTCCTGTCTTGTGGAACGGATGATCTGTCTTTCATTAAGGAGGTTCGCAATATTCTCCCTTTCAATAGGGATAAACCAACGGCTGTCTTCCAGTGCCTTGATAAGAATGGTTGTGGTTCCCTGCGGAACTGCTGTACTCCAGTTATTTCCAGTTTCTGAAGGTTTATACTGGCCGGTCTGGTCACGGAATTTATAGACGCCTATTACTATTTTCTCTTTGGGAAGGGGAAGGTTTTTCAATTCTTCGGTAGAAGAAGTAACTTCTCCCATGGTTGGTTTTTCGGGATCCGAAGGTAAACCGAATATCGAACTACAGGCCTGCAGAATACATAGCAGGAAACTACAGAAAAAGATTCTGGTGTAAGTGTAGGTTGTCATGGTAAGTCAATTTTTAGTTATTCTTATTTTGGAATTACGATCTCGGACTGATCGCCATTACTGGTATCCAAAATATTGATTAAAAGTCCCTGATTAGTATTGGTGATCTGCAAATAAAGGGATCCGAAAAGATAATTTCCGGGTTTTATATTTCCATCACCAAACTGTTCATCAAACAGTTTTCTTGAAAGTTCGCTGAGAATTTGCCTGTTGAGACTCTGGGTAAAACTGTCAAGAGAATTTACACGATCAAGTAAATCAGTGTAATCATTTTTTTTATCAAATTGATTTTGTGCATTGGCAGAACTTAAAAGCCATTGATAATTAAATGTATCTCCTCCAAAAGCCGGATTGACCGGTTTATAGACGAGCTGCTGAGATTTTCCGTAGAAAATACCCGCAATAAAGGTCAAAATAATGATAAAGGTTTTCATGGCGGACATTTTTAATAGATGAATTCATTTTTAATAAGGTTTTTCTTAGCGTTAAATTCTTTGATATACTTTAAGCTGTAGTTCAGCTGTTCTATTAAATAATCTTCTGCAGGGTTGGTCATAAAACTATAAATAACTTTGTCCTCAATCTGAACATTGATCTGACCGCTTGTTCCACGAAGAGGGAGTTCTGTAATAGTAACCACACTGCTGCTTTTATCCGGAAGCTGGCTGTACTGCATATAAAACATATCATAAAAGTCTTTTCCTACCTTAGTTTTTGTTTCATCAATAGTAAGCCCTCTGAGTTCATAGGCAGCATCTTCCTCTATCTTAGCTGTTTTCTTCTTAAAAAGATCACTGTTCAACTCCAGGCTGTCCTTGGCAACTAGTTTCTGGGTTTCTTCATCTCTGATGTATAGGAAAGCTTTCAGTGCATCTTTTGATTCAAGGTTCACATTGATTTCTGATAATACTTTCACTTCATTGGGATTAACGGAAAATTTACCACTCTGCTGGTTATTCGAAAGATTTCCTTCGCTTCCTTTTTTAATAGAAACCAAAAGGTAATTCAGTTCTTTGTAAACAGCTGTATTATTCATGACAACTGCTTTCAGCCTGATCTGATTTTCAATGAGACTGCTCTCTATTCTGGCGTTCACTTTTTTTTCTTCCTGCCCATACACCCATACAGACAGGAAGGTTAAAAAAGTGCTTAGACTTAGGGAATATAAAAGTTTCATCATCTGTGTTTTAATAGTTTCTCATGAAAACTGTTTTATCATCTCCCTTTATATTGATCTGAATTCCATCGGAAATACTGTTGCTCCCTGTAATATCAATAATATTATTATTTCCCTGTGCTGTAACAGCAGCTTTTGTTTCTTTATCTGTAAAAGAATTAATAAAATACAGGGTATTAAAATCACCCAGCTGTTTTACCATAATATGGGTTCGGGCATTAAGTGACAGCTCGGCATTATTATGATCGCCCGTCTGAGTGATATCGGATCCATAAGAACTTTGATCAGTCTGCTGTCTGGTGATAAGATTAAAGATTGTATTACTGTTGATCTTATCCCAGTCTATTTCCTGTGCATGTAATGGCAGCAATATAAAAAAGGCCAGAACACACCATTTCCAATTGACCATAATCAGTTTATTAAAAGTACATGAATAACAAAACAGAGAAAATCGAAGGTAAAAAAGGAGAAACCCTGTAGTTTCTCCCTTACAATTTCTAAGATTTACAGTATATTGTTATAGGGCTTAATTAATTGGACTGATTCACAATCATCGAGTTGCCATTACCCATTTGAGTACCTACATGGATATGAGAATCGCCACTTTGAGCAACCCATGTAAAATTACCATTACCCATCTGAAGATCAATGGCAGTATTGGAATTTCCTAGCTGAAACTGATAAAGCTGGTTGGCATTACCTGCCTGAATTCCCACAGAAGTATTATCATTTCCTACCTGAACTGAACCGGCAATGTTACCAGTACCCGCCTGAGCATTGGTTGCACTGTTATCATTACCATCCTGATACTGAACAAGGACATTATTAGCTCCTACCTGAACACCGCTGGCATCATTTCTTCTTCCTAACTGAACCTGATATGCCATATTACCGCTTCCTACCTGAACAGCTGAAGCGTCGTTTCTTCTTCCATCCTGATATTGAACAACAGAGTTGCCCAATCCAATCTGTACCGAAGAGGCATCATTTCTTCTTCCGATCTGGGTTTGTTTCGTAGAGTTAAGAACACCAAGCTGCCATGTTGAAGCAGAATTTCTGTTTCCCATCTGGCTCACTTCATTTGAATTTCCTATACCTACCTGGTCTACGTCTATAGAATTTCTGTTTCCGATACTTTTGGCAGTATTAATGTTTAAAATACCTGTCTGATCTATATCTGCAGTATTACGATTCCCTGTTTGTGTCAAAGAATTGATATTCAGAAGACCAGCCTGGCTTACAGTAGCAACATTTAAGTTTCCTGTTTGGGTAGTCACATCAATATTAAATTGAGCGAATCCAAAACTCATGGCGAATAGTGTAAATACACCTGTAAGTAAATTTTTCATCTTAGTAAAAATTAATTGGTTAATAGTAAGGCAAAGGTAGCTCCTGCACCAAAATGAAAAACCACCACCACGGTGTAAATTTCAAAAGTCACTGTTTACAGGTGTATGAGTCACCGTTTGCCGTTGTAAGAAAATCATGGTTTTCAGTTACGGAAAAATCCGGTGATCAATATCAGAACTACATGTATATCTGTTTATAGTGAGTATTCAATCCATTCAACCATTGATTTTCACCTGCTTTTTGCTGTTAGACACCAACTTTGCAAGTTCACAATTCCGTGGTATACACTTTTGACTATACAATCACCATAAAACATTCACTTTCAATAGAAAACAGGTTTCTGCTTCTAAAAATTAAAATCTGAAATCAGATTTTTCATTCTTTACAGGACATAATCAATTACAGGATAAAATTCTCTATAATTCATCTTTCAAAACCTAGTAACGGTATAGGTTAATTAATGTTAAGGCCCTTATTACTTCAAGATATATTGCTAAATTTGAGCTATGGAAAATTTTGGAAAAGATTTATTGAGAAAAATAAAAAGCGTGGAACTTCCCGGTGAACATGCACATGGAGTCTTCTCTCCTCCCTACCGTCCTGTTTTTACTTACGATGAGGTATTGGCAAAAAATCCCAAATTTGCAGCCGTCAACATCGTTTTATACCTTAAAGACAACGAATGGTATTTTCCATTGATTCAAAGAACCATTAACGAGCACGACAGACACAGCGGGCAGATATCATTACCTGGTGGAAAACGTGAGGAAATGGACAGGGATTTTGCCGAGACAGCAGTTCGGGAGACCTCTGAAGAGATCGGAATAGACAAACATTATGTAAGGATCATCAGAGAAATGTCTCCTATTTATATCCCGCCTAGCAATTTTTATGTATACCCTTATATTTCCTATACTAAAAAAAATCCTGCCTTCGTTCTTCAGCAGACGGAAGCCGTGGAAACTATAGAATTTCCCATCACCTCTTTTCTGAACCTTTCAGATACTCCCGAAATTATGGCTCTGCCAAGTGCAGGCGGACATGAAGTTCCTGTCATTAATTTCAACGGGTATATTATCTGGGGGGCTACAGCAATGATATTAAGCGAATTCAGCCAGTTGCTGAAAAAAATGTAACTTTGCACTACCGTGTTTAATTGAGAGATGGCGAAGAAAAATATTTTCACCGATGCATTCGGAACACCTTATTTTTTGAAAAGGTTTATTATTTTTATTTTAGGTATTGTATCCTACAGAAGGTTCAATGGCTTTAATAAACTGAAGATTACCGGCACAGAACATCTTGTGGATCTTCCGGATTCCAATGTATTGTTTGTGTCTAATCATCAGACTTATTTTGCAGATGTAGCAGCCATGTACCACGCTTTCTGCGCTGTTAATAACGGATATTTAAATACCATTAAAAACCCGATTTATCTGCTGAATCCAAAGATTGATTTTTATTATGTAGCAGCTGAAGAAACGATGAATAAAGGGATTCTCCCTAAAATCTTTAAAATAGCAGGAGCTGTTACCGTAAAAAGAACATGGAGATCAGAAGGTAAAAATGTTAACAGAATGGTTGATATGAGTGAGGTAGACAATATCATGAAGGCATTAGATAATGGATGGGTAGCCACATTCCCTCAGGGAACCACTTCAGCTTTTGCCCAGGGGCGAAGAGGAACTGCCAAACTGGTAAAAAATCAGCGCCCGATTGTCATTCCGATCAAAATAAACGGATTCAGAAGAGCTTTTGATAAAAAAGGACTCCGCGTAAAGGTAACCGGTGTAAAGCCTACGATGGAATTCAAAGCCCCTTTGGATATTGATTATGACAATGAAAAAGCACCGGAAATTCTATTGAAAATCATGACTGCTATTGAGCAGACAGAAGATTTCAATTTATTACACAGTTATGATGAAGAACTTAAAGCTAAAAAATTAGAACAAAAGGACTCAAATAATTAAAGTAAATTAAAATTATGAACAAAATACTTGGAATATTATTCGCAATCATAGTATTAGTTTCATGCAACAGCCAGAAAGTATATTCGGATTTTGACATCAGCTATTCGAAAAGCGGTGGCTTTGCTCCCATTTATGAAAATCTGCTTATAAAAGGTAATAATGTACATTATTCTTTTGAAGGACAGGGAAAGAAATATAAACAGGATTTTAAAATTTCTGATGAAGATTTAAAGAAACTGGACCAGGTTCTTTCTCAGAACAATTTCAGAAGAATACAGGAAGACCGTAAAAAATTGTATGACAATATTTCAACTTCCATCAATGTCAGAAAAGGCCCTAATGAAGGCAGTAAAACAGATGCAAGCATGATCATCCCGAATTACCAGACCAACTGGAATAACATTCTGGAGGCTTTCCAGCAGATCATTAATACTAATGTTAAAAAACAGTAAATACAATTGAAAACCCATTTCATTGCCATTGGCGGAAGTGCCATGCATAATCTTGCAATCGCATTAAAAGATAAAGGATATCAGGTGACAGGTTCTGATGATGCCATTTTTGAGCCTTCAAAATCCAGACTGGAAAAGAAAGGAATTCTGCCTCAGGAAATGGGCTGGTTCCCGGAAAAGATTACCCCGGATATCGATGCTGTTATTCTTGGGATGCATGCCCACCAGGATAATCCTGAGCTGGCAAGAGCAAAGGAACTGGGTCTGAAAATATATTCTTATCCGGAATTTCTTTACGAACAGTCTAAAAATAAAACCAGGGTTGTCATTGCAGGATCACATGGTAAAACAACGATTACCTCAATGATCCTTCATGTATTGAATTTTCACCAGAAAGAAGTGGATTTCATGGTAGGTGCCCAGCTTGAAGGTTTTGACTGTATGGTAAAGCTTACCCAGGATAATGATTTCATGGTGCTGGAGGGTGACGAATATCTTTCCTCTCCTATTGATCTTCGTTCAAAGTTTTTACTGTACCAGCCGAATATTGCTTTAATGAGTGGGATTGCATGGGACCATATCAATGTATTCAAAACATTTGACGATTATATTGAACAGTTCAGAAAATTTGTAGCAAGCATTACTGCAGGAGGTGTTCTTGTATACAATGAAGAAGATGCGGAAGTAGTAAAAGTGGTGGAAAATGCAGAAAATTATTTCAGAAAAATTCCTTATAAAACTCCTGAATACGAAATCAGTAATGGTAAGGTATATCTAAAAACGGAAATGGGAGATGTCCCGCTGTCTGTTTTTGGAGCGCATAACCTGTTAAACCTTGAAGGAGCAAGACATATCTGCCAGCAGCTTGGCATTATGGATGAAGATTTCTATGAGGCTATCATGAGCTTCAAAGGAGCCTCCAAACGTCTGGAAAAAGTGGAAAGAGAAGATAAAGGAATACTTTACAAAGACTTTGCCCATGCTCCAAGTAAGGTAAAGGCTGCAGTAAAAGCATTTACCGAACAGTTTAAGAAAGATCAGAAATATGGATTTCTTGAACTGCATACCTATTCAAGCTTAAATCCGGCTTTCCTTGAACAGTATGACCATGCTATGGATGGTCTGGATGAAGCTGTTGTCTTCTACTCTGAAGAGGCTTTAAAGATCAAAAGAATGGAGCCTATTTCTCCTGAATTTATCAAAGAAAAATTCAGGAATGAGAATTTAAAGGTTTTTACCAATGCTGAAGATCTTCATGCCTACTGGAATACGCTGGATAAAACAGATGGTGTTTACCTGATGATGAGTTCCGGAAATTTCGGTGGTCTTGATTTAACAAAATAAACAAAAAGCTTCAGAAGTATGATCTGAAGCTTTTTTATTTATTACCTGTATTTTTCACACTGCCTAATTAAACCTTTCAGAATTTCTTCTGTGGAAAGTTCACTATACCGGTGAATAGACTGTCCAACCCAGATTCCTACAAATTCTGGATTTTGCAAGGATTTTGCTGCTTTGCGTAAGGCATTGGTCAGCTTGTTCTGATAAGGATAGGGTAAAATATATTCTGAGTTTTCAACCGTTTCTATAAATTGATTTTTTATTCCTCTGGCATATCGTCCGGAAAAGCTCTTCGTTAAAACAATTTCTTCTTCTCTTACTTTTTTCAGTCTTTCCTTTTCAAAAGGCTGCAAAGCACTCTCCTGTGATGCCAATAAAAGATTTCCCACCTGGAATCCCTTTGCGCCCAAATCTTTAACAGCCTTTAAAGTCTTTGCATGATAGATTCCTCCTGCATAGACCAAAGGGACATTGACCTGGTCATATACCTGAGACAGCAGAGACAACCCTCCTATCTGCGGAATGTGCTCCGCGTCAAAACTTCCTCTGTGGCCTCCTGCTTCTATTCCCTGAACACAAATGATATCAATACCTGATTTTTCAAGCTGCAAAGCTTCATTCACAGACGTACAGGTTCCGATAAGGGTAACTCCGTTTTCTTTTAATTTCTGAATACTCTGAACATCCAGATTTCCGAATGTAAAGCTTAAAATTTTACAGTTTTCTTCAATGATGGCATCCACCTGCTCATGATAAGTTTTTAAACTGATTGTTTCAAGTTCCGGAAGATCTACTTCAATATCATTTTTTCTGGCCAGCTGCTGGATAAACTGTTTGGTTTTAATATACTTTTCTTTTAAACCATCCGTCACTTCAGGAATGTGATGGGTAAATATATTAGCTGAAAAAGGTCTGTCTGTCAGTTCCTTCATTTTCCTGACCAGTTCAGCACACTGATCTGCGGAAAGATCTGCCAGTGCCAGTGATCCCAGACAGCCTGCTTTAGCCGCTGCTGCAGCCATCTGTACTGTGCTTACTCCAAACATCGGAGCCTGAATAACAGGGTATTGTATCCCTAGTTTTTTACGGATTGTATCTGGCCAAAACATAAGAATTATTTTAATTAAAAAGGTACAAAAAATAGGAATACCTCATTTTCAACAGTAAATGATATTCTTCACATTTAATGAAAAATACAATTCCCACAGCTTTCACGGAAAATACAGATTGTAATCTGTGAATTTGTGAGAGCTGTGGGAATATGATTAATTTATATTCTTTATTAAATATCCGCTACGGAATTTAACATTTTTTGTTCCCATTCAGGATCTTTAGGATCAAAGAATAATCTTTTCCCAGTATCCAATGAACGGACTACATTCATTTCTTCTTCTGTCAGTTCAAAATCAAATACATTAAAGTTTTCTTCAATTCTTGACGGGGTCACAGATTTTGGAATCACCACAAATCCTTCCTGTAAATGCCATCTGAGAATAACCTGTGCAACCGTTTTACCATATTTTTCAGCAATTGCTTTAAGGTCAGGATTGCTTAAAAGATTGGCATTACCGTTCCCAAGCGGGCTCCAAGGCTGTGTTATGATATTATTTTCTCTGTCATACACCTGTAATTCTTTTTGCTGAAATACAGGATGCAGTTCAATTTGATTAATTACCGGTAAAACAGTTGAATTCGCTTTCAGTTCTTCCAGTTTCTCCACAGTAAAATTACATACCCCAATGGCTTTGATTTTTCCCTCCTGATATAATTCCTCCAAAGCTTTCCATGTTCCCAGAAAATCCCCATATGGCCAGTGGATAAGATACATATCAAGATAATCCATCTGCAGTCTGTTTAATGTTCTCTGGAAAGCACTTTTAGCCTTTTCATATCCATGATCCTGAACCCATACTTTTGATGTGATAAACAGTTCATCTCTGTCTATACCACTGTTTTTTACGGCAGCCCCTACTGCAGTCTCATTCTGATAGATAGCAGCAGTATCTATCATTCTGTATCCTGTCTGAATAGCTTTTATGACTGCATTTTCACATTCTTTCAGATCGTCCATCTGCCAAACTCCAAAGCCTAAAGCCGGAATATCCACTCCGTTATTTAATGTTACCACAGGTTGTCCTGCATAGGTTTTCTTTTGCATAAGTCTTTATTTTAATGATTAATATAAAGGAATAAACAAATTTGCAACAAAAAATCGGGAATTCTGTCTACCAATTTTACTGTTTTATGTTAATAGACTGCTCTTGTATTACTTTTTTAAACTACCCCGTCTTTTTGCTTTTCAAAAATCCACCCCTTTAAGTAAGGGGAATGATAACAGACTATAAAACTTATCATGCTACTTTTTCTAACTTCTAGCCCCATCTTCCATCCTTAAATCTTCACTCCTGCTAGCATTCCTCCTCAATTTTCTCTATTTTTGTTCAAATTCAAAAAATTATGTCACAATATATCAGGCTGGCTCATGCAGAAGATTATCCAAGAATTATGGAAATATGGGAATCAGCAGTAAAAGCCACTCACGATTTTCTTTCTGAAGAAGATTTCAATTATTTTAAAGAAGCCATTCCAAGAGATTATCTTCCTAATCTGGAAGTTTATTTAATTACTGAAGATAATGAGGCTAAAGGATTTGCTTCAGTAGCAGAAGGCAACCTGGAAATGCTTTTCATTCATAATAATACCCGTGGAAAAGGTTATGGCAAAGCACTTTATCAGTTTATGAAAGAGAAGACCGGCCTCACCAAAGTGGATGTTAATGAACAGAATCCTCAGGCCATTGGTTTTTACGAAAAAATGGGTTTCAAAAAGATTGGAAGGTCAGAAAAAGATGGTTCCGGAAAAGATTATCCACTTATTCATATGAGCCTGTAAATGGAAAACTTATCATTCAATCCATTACATTCTGATTCGGAAATCCCCTATCACTTGCTCCTTCTTGCTGATGAAACCAAAGAAGCCATTGATCAGTATATTTTCAAATCTGACATCTATCTTTTACATGACGGCATAGAAGATATTGCTGTGATGGCATTATTCAAAACCAGTGATACAGAAATAGAAATTAAAAATATTGCTGTGATTGAAAGCTACAGAAGTAAAGGAATCGGAAGCATTCTGATGAAGAAGGCCAAGGAAATTGCCAGAGAAAATCATTATAAAACACTGACTGTTGGAACATCGGACACCGGCTTCCAACAGATCAGATTTTATGAGAAAAACGGTTTCATAAAAACCGGAATCCGGAAAGATTTCTTTATTGAAAATTATCCATTTCCCATTTATGAAAACGGTTTACAGATGCGGGATATGATTTTACTTACCCATCACCTGCCGGAATAACCCTTTAATATGTTCTATTTCGGATTGATAATTCGTTTTTTTACGGCATCCGAAATACAAGGTATTTTCCAGCTTTTTCTTTCCTTCCCAGATCAGTTTCACATCACCGCTTTCGATGTCGTTTTTGCATAGAAAATCAGGAACTACGGCTAATCCTGTTCCTCCTTTCAGGCAACGGATGATTGAATTCAGATTAGGAACGATATAATTGGGCCGGAAATTCGGTTTATGGCCAAAATTCAAGGTCCAGAACTGGAAAAGATGTTCCATATCTCCTGTAGTTCCGTACCATTTTTCGTTCTTCAGCCATTCCTCTATCTGCTCGGCATCTTTTGTTTTTAAAACTTTATTGAAAGCCACAGTATCTACATCTTTCCCTCCTACCAGAATAATCTGTTCAGAAGAGAATGCTTCATGTTCTATATTGGGTGAAGATCCTTTTTTCGGGGTGATGATAAGATCCAGAATTCCTTTATCCAGCTGATCCAGCATTTCGGGATATTCTCCAAAATTGATGATCAGGTTAAAAGGCAGTGAAGAAACATACTGTTCCAGGGTAGTCTGGAAGGTCTCAAAACACATTCCCACGCTAATGGTGGGCGTAAGTTTTTCTGTGGATTTCTGAAAATTTTTCTCCACTTCCTCCAGTTTGGTAAGTGGTTCGGTAACTGCATTAAATAATACTTTTCCGCGTTCCGTAGGAATCATTTTTCTACCGGTTCTGTCGAACAGTTTATACCCTACATAAGCTTCCAAAGAGCTTAAATGAAGACTAACTCCCGGCTGCGAAATGAATAAAGCATCTGCTGCGCCTGTCAGTGTCCCGGTTTTATAGATCGCTTTAAAAGTGCGATACCATTCTAAATTAACCATGACTTAATTATTAATATTCTGATGTAAATTTACAAAATAATTATAATATTAATACATTTTCATTCTTTAGAAATGATGCATAATAATCGGGAATGCCGCTTTCCCTTATCTGACGGGCGGTTTCATCAATCGGATAAGATAATTGTACAATTTCAGGCGTGATTTTTTCTTCGTCCAAAGTCAATACCAAATAAGAAGCCAGTCTATTCTCCTCTTTGGAACGGCCTACAGAACCACAATTGACAGCCCATGTATTATTTTCAAACTGTTTTTTAAATGACAGATGGGTATGCCCCATCACAATCAGATCAGCATCTGCACTTTCCAGCATCAACCTAAAAACCTTATCATTTTCTGATTCATACAGATAGGTATCATTGCTTTCCAGACTGGAATGAGCCAACTGAATGTTCCAGTGTTTTTTACCTGTTTTATAATTTAATTTTAAATGAAAAGGAAGTTCAGCAAGAAATTTTTTATTCTGTTCTGTAATATGTTTTTTAGAATGGTCTATGGCAATGAACCGGGCCTCAGTCTCTTCTTCTGAATGTTTAGACAAAGGAATTACAGGAATATCAAAGGCTATTCTTTCATCATGATTTCCCATAAGACAGGGAATGTTCAGGCTTCTTATTTTTTCGATCACTTCATTTCCCCAGGGTGCAAAATCTACAAGGTCTCCAAGACAGAACTTCAGCCCAATTCCTCTTTGCTCTATATCTTTCAACACTACTTCTAATGCAGGCAGATTTCCATGCACATCACTAAAAACCGCTATCTGTATCATTGTCCTTCAATTTGTTAGACAAATTTACACGACAGAAAAGAATTCCAGTTCAGATATAATATGACATTTTACCATGAAATGAGAAAAAGTAAATTGTCAATTTTTGCTTCGCAAAGTCAATAGTGAACTGGTATATACACAAAAATTCACAAGCAAAGCGAATTGACTATTCGCTATTGACCATTCACCATCCACTCTCAATCTTAAATTCAACAAACTATAATTTTAATAATACTTTCATATAATTTATATTATTTTTATTATACAAGCATCTGATCTAACTTTGCAGAGTAAAATTTAAACAATCATAAAAAATGAAAAAAGTACTAATTATCAACGGAGGACAGAATTTCGGACATTCCGGAGGAAAATATAATCAGACCATCGCAGAAAATACAATAGCAGCTCTTAAAGAATTTGATAATGTGGAAATAAAGATCACTAATGTAAGTGAAAATTATGATAAAGACGAAGAAGTGAAGAAGTTTGTATGGGCAGATTATATTATTTACCACACTCCGATCTGGTGGTTCCAGCTTCCGAACGGATTGAAAAAATATATTGACGAAGTATTCACTGCAGGTCATGCCAAAGGAATTTATATGAGTGACGGAAGAAAAGCTGAAAATCCGGAAATCAACTATGGAACAGGAGGAATGCTTGGTGGCAGAAAATATATGCTGACTACAAGCTGGAACGCTCCAGCAACTGCTTTCACGCTTCCAGGAGAGTTCTTTAATGAAAAAAGCGTGGATGAAGGTCCGTTATTTGGTTTCCACAGAATGAATGCTTTTGTTTCTATGGAAAAAATGGAAAGCTTCCACTTCCACGATGTAGAGAAAAATGCTAATATAGAACGCGATATGAAGCTTTACAGAGAGCATGTGAGAAATGTTTTTGAAAAAGAATTAAAACCAGAATTGGTATCATGAAAAAAGTACTGATCACAGGTATTACCGGCTATATTGGCGGAACTATCGCAAAAAAACTGCTTGACAGAAATTATGAAGTGACCGGATTAATCCGTAATGAAGCTCATGTACAGGAGCTTGAATCATTGGGAATCAAGACAATTGTCGGGAATATCCACAATGAAAATCTTATAAAAGCAGCCGTTGCCGATGTTGAAGCAGTCATTCACAATGCAGACTCTGCAGACGATGCCTATGTTGTAGATAACCTGATCAAAGCTCTGGAGGGAAGTCATAAAACATTTATCTTTACTTCAGGATCTGCGATTTTTGGAGGTAAAGAAAATGGAAAAAAAAGTGATTTTGTTTATACAGAAGATTTCCCTTTGACTCCAAGACTGGAAATGGCATCAAGAGTACTTATCAATAATCATGTACTTCAATCGGTTCAAAAGAAGATAAGAAGTATCGTTATTGTTCCTGCCATGGTGTATGGAGAAGGCCTGGGAATAAAAAAAGACAGCATCCAGATCCCTGCTCTGATTAATTTCTCACAGAAAAAAGGACATGGTGTTTATTTTGGCGAAGGTGAAAACATCTGGTCCAATTTACATATTGAAGATTTGGCAGATCTTTATGTACTGGCCTTGGAAAAAGCAAAAGAAGGTTCCATTTATTATGCAGAAAACGGAGCCTCATCTTTAAAAAACATTGCGGAAATCATCAGCAAAAAATATCATCTGGAACCTGCCAGATCTTTAAGCGTACAGGATGCTGTTGACAATTTTGGTCCTGCGGGCGGCTATTTCGGATTTGCATCCAACAGTATATGCAGTGCAGGTAAAGCCAAAACAGAACTGGGATGGAACCCGGTGTATAATTCAATTGAAAATTTTATTTAAATATGAAAATTCATCTCACAGCGATTATAAAATCAAAAGAAGAACATCAGGCCGAAGTACTGGAAGTTCTTCAAAATATGGTAAAAGAAACGAGAAAAGAAGAAGCTTGTGAACTTTACAGCTTACACCAGGGAATTGAAAACAAAAATGAATTTGTTTTCTACGAAATCTGGAAAAGCGAGGAAGGACTGGCTCAGCATAATCAGCAGCCTTACATCCAGGCTTTCGGAGCTTTGGTTGAAGAAAAGCTTCAGGAGAAACCACAGATTTATACTACCCATATCATTTAATCATGAAAAAATTAGCGTTCTTAATGCTGGCAGTCCTTACAGTAGGATTTGTACATGCACAAACCAAAAAATCAAAAAATATGAAAAAGAAAATTTTATTTGTCGTAACCAGTCATGATAAAAAAGGCAGCACTGGCGAAGATACAGGATATTATCTGGGTGAAGTCTCCCACCCATGGGAAGTCCTTCACAAGGCAGGATATGAAATAGACTTTGTAAGTCCACAAGGCGGAACTCCTCCGGTAGATGGTTTCGATTTGAAAGATCCTGTCAACAAAGAATTCTGGGAGAACAAGGAATATAAAAACAAAATTGACCATTCTATGACGCCGTCACAGGTCGATCCTAAGGAGTATTCAACCATTTTTTATGCCGGAGGGCACGGTGCGATGTGGGATTTTGCAGATAATCAGGAACTGGCGGACATTGCTTCCAAAATCTATGAAAACGGCGGTATTGTAGCCGGAGTATGTCATGGTCCCGCAGGTTTGGTGAATATCAAACTGAATAATGGAGAATATCTTGTAGACGGCAAGAAAATCAATGCTTTTACCAATGAAGAGGAGTCTGAAGTAAAATTAACGAATGTTGTTCCTTTCTTATTGGAAGATAAGCTGAAAGAAAGAGGAGCAAAATTTGAAAAATCAGGGCTTTGGCAGAATCATGTGGTAACGGATCAGAGAGTGATCACAGGACAGAATCCACAGTCTGCAAAGAGTGTTGGAGAAGCAATTTTAAAGGAATTAAATAACAAATAATTTTTAACCATAAAAGTCACAAAAGTTTCAGACACTTAAATAAAAAGAAGTTTCTAATCAGAATACAGAGAAGAATATTTAAAGTCTTTTTATATCGAAAAGTTCTTAAAAGTGTCAACATTGAAACGGCGAGAATTCCCCTCCAGTGGAGGGGTGGCGAAAATTCAAAGAATTTTTGACGGGGTGGTTTACACATAACAATTAAAACAAAATGGAATACAGAAAATTAGGAAACACTGATTTAGAATTATCAACAATCACACACGGAGCATTTGCAATCGGCGGAAATATGTGGGGAGGTAATGAAAAACAGGATTCTATTAATTCTATTCACGCATCATTGGATCATGGTGTAACATCTATCGATACTGCACCATTCTACGGTTTCGGATTGAGTGAAGAAATGATAGGTGAGGCTATCAAAGGAAAGGACCGTTCAAAAATCCAGCTTTTGACAAAATTCGGATTGGTATGGGACGGAAGCAATAATGGTAAGGGAGAATTTTTCTTTGATGCAGAAGATGAAGGACAAGTTCTTCCGGTGTACAAATTAGCTTCTAAAGAAAACATCATCAAGGAAGTTGAAGAGAGTTTAAAAAGATTAGGGACAGATTATATCGATCTTTTACAGCTTCACTGGCCGGACAGTACTACACCTATCTGCGAAACAATGGAAGCTATGGAACTATTGATCCAGCAGGGAAAAATCCGTGCCGCAGGGGTAAGCAATTACAGCGTGGCTCAAATGGAAGAAGCTAACAGAACCTTAAAGCTTGCCAGCAACCAGGTTTCTTACAGTATGCTGAACCGTGCTATTGAAAATGATCTTGTTCCTTATTCTTTGGAAAACAATTCAGGAATTATC
Organism: Chryseobacterium sp. ON_d1; assembly: GCF_006829085.1. GTDB lineage: Bacteria > Bacteroidota > Bacteroidia > Flavobacteriales > Weeksellaceae > Chryseobacterium. Next base: position 7,450 of record NZ_BJTC01000022.1, on the reverse strand, counting down.
GTGTACAGTCCGATGGAAAGAGGTCTTTTAACCGGTAAATATTTCAAAGAAACCCAATTGAAAGATAATGACCACAGAAACGGATATTTCTCTCAGTTTGATTTGAATAAAGTAAAAACTTTCTTAGAAAAAATTGAACCTATTGCTCAGGAAAAAGGAGCCAGCCTTTCTCAGCTTGTTTTAAGATGGACTACCCTTCAGCCAGCTATTACAGTAGTGTTGGCGGGAGCAAGAAATGCGCAGCAAGCCATCGAAAATGCAAAAGCAATGTCTATTGATCTTTCACAGGAAGAACTGAAGTTTATCAATTCGGCTTTGAGCGAGATATAGTATAAAGCTGGAAGAAAGAGGCTGGAAGATTGAAGTTATTGATGTCGGATAACCAATAGATTGGTTTACGATTGAACTCCAACTGTCATTCCGACGTAGGAGGAATCTCTTTGTTACATGCAGAAAAGTGCATAAAAACCACCTAATTATCAATACACTAATAGAACTTCCCTCTCCCAGCTTCCAGCTTCCTTTCTTTTAACCTCAATCCTTATAAAAATGAAAAATAATCTGATCAAAGTGTTCTGGTTAGCGACACTATTGACTATAAACGGCATTGCATTAAATGCTCAGACCCTCGTTAATCCGGAAGACCAATCATGGTTTCCTTCTGCTTATGGAACAAAAGATGAGATCGGAGCTGCTAATTTATTGACACCTGAAGTTGTAAAACAGGCATTAGGGCTCGTGAAACAAGGTAAAACGCTGGCGCTTGCGGTTCCGATTGATAAAAATCTACCTGCTTTCAGACACAGAAGTTTTAATTTATACAATATTCAACCCGGAGAACAGGGCGGAAAAAGCATAGGACCAAACAAATTCACCTTCAATGACGAACTGGTGAACGGATGGACCGGCGTGGGAACCCAGCTTAACGGAATCGGACACATCGGGATTGATAACACGTACTACAACGGAAATAAAGCAACAGACTTTGTAACCGTAGAAGGGGTGAAAAAACTGGGTGTTGAAAAAGTTCCTCCTTTCGTTACCCGCGGTGTAATTCTTGATATGACTGCCCATTATGGAAAATCAATTGTACCGGGAGGAACAGAATTTACGGTGGAAGACATCCAATCTGTTTTAAAGAAGCAGGGGCTTACCCTGAGAAAAGGCGATATTATACTGTTTAATACCGGATGGCTTGAGTTGATTGGTAAAAACAACCAGCAATTCCTGGAAACTGAACCGGGAATCGGAATGGACGCTGCAAAATGGCTAGCCGATCAGGGCATCGTAGCTTTTGGCGGTGACACCTGGGCTTCTGAAGTCTATCCTAACCCAAAAAGTAAAGAAGAATTCCCTATCAACCAGTTTATGCTGGCCAAAAAAGGAATCTATAACCTGGAACTGATAGACAGCCGTCCGTTGGTGAAACAAAAAATCTGGGAATTTTTATTCGTGCTGGGACAGTCTTTATATGTTGGCTCTACTCAGGTGAATGTAAATCCTGTGGCTATTTATTAATTTAAATACTTACAATATATCTGAGAAACGAAGAGACAATGTAATTCTGTTTTAAAAAATAAAATTAACCTTAGAATTTATTTTAGAATTAATACCCAAACGGTGCTACATTGTCACTTTTCATCTTGTATCAAAACGGCCTTTCAAAAATTTGAAAGGCCGTTTCTTAAAATAAAGTAAACATCCGTAGATGATGCAGTCTTCATCAACTTCCATCCTCCATCACTCATCTTCCCGACTTCACTATTTTGCAATCGGAAGATGAGTACTTACTGCAATTCTGTTCCAGGCATTGATCGTAATGATTGCCATGATAATTTGAGCGATTTGGTTATCATCAAAGAATGACTTTGCTTTCTGATAGGTTTCTTCAGTTAATCCCTTGTCGCTTATCAGGGTAATTTCTTCTGTCATTGCCAATAATGCCTGCTCTTCTTCGGTGAAAAATTCTTTGGCTTCTGTCCATCCGTTCAGAATAAAGATTCTTTGAGGATTTTCTCCGTATTTAATAGCATCTTTTGTATGCATATCAAGGCAAAAAGCACATTTATTGATCTGTGAAGCTCTGATCTTAATCAGCTCCTTCTGAATGGGTGTCAAAGAAATAGTTTGTAAATATCCTTCCAATCCCAGCATTGCTTTATATGCTGCTGAATCTACTGTTGCAATATTCAATCTTGCGCTCATAATATTATTATTTTTTGGTTAATTGATCTATACTTAAAGAATAATGTTGTTGTACCGCCAGTAAAAGTGCAGCAGCACTTCCCACCCATACAGAGTAATTCAGCGGGGCTTTTGGTCCAGATGCAATGGTCATGGATATGGCAAAAACCAACAATAAGATACAGCTTCCGTAGGCAGCCATTTTTGTTTTATATCCTAAAATCAGCATTAAAGGAAAAAGAATTTCCAAAAAGGTAGCAGCATATGCTGAAAATGTACTCAGAGATTCCGGAAGAAAAAATGTCAGTTGCCTTGTGTATTGTTTAAAGCTTTCCATGTTTCCCCATGAAGAATTTTCTTTGCTCCATAACCCGAACCGGTCTGCTACTGCAGAAAGCATGGTAATGGCTAGAGCCAGCCTTAAATAGATTTGTGGAAATTGATTTTTGGTATCTGTCATTGCATTAGCTTTTAATCACATGACAAATTTCCGGCTTCTGATCTGTAAAAAACTTAAACTGGTTTAAGAACGTAATTTGGCTCTGATTTCACTCAGATATTCCGGAGTTAGATTCAAAAAGGAAGCAATCAGGTATTGAGGAATTCTTTGAATAAACCATGGATATAATGTACTGAAATGCACATAAAGTTCTTCTCTGGACATTTCATACAAATAACGGATTCTGCGTTCAGCAGCAGCATATGCCCGCTGATAGACCATACGGAAATACCTTTCCATTACAGGATGCTTTTGTAATAATTCTTCCTGACGTTCCAAATCAATCATCAAAACAGAAGAATGTTCTACCGACTGTATAGAAAAGCTGGTTTTTATTTGTCTTTCGTAAGCGAATGTGTCTGTAATCCACCAATTTTCAATGGCAAATTCAGTAGTTTGTTCCACCCCTTTCTCGTTGATGAAGAACTTTCTCAGACATCCTTTCACCACAAAATACATCGTCCGGCAGATCTCTCCTTCCAACACAAGATTCTGTTTCTTTTTCACATCAAGAATCTGAAAAAAGGACACAATAGAAGTATATTCCTCGTCAGTTACAGTAATAAATTTGCTTAAATGCGATTTGAATGAGTCCATTGTAAGAATTAATACTCAAACTTAACTTTATTTTTTTAGTTTTACAATGAGAAAATATTGAATCATGGAAATCGTTGCTAAAATTCTGATCGCTGTTGTTGCACTGGAACACCTTTATATTCTTTGGATGGAAATGTTCGCATGGGAAACCAAAGGAAAAGAAGTTTTTAAAGCGGCTCTGCCTGCAGAAATGTTTAAGCCAACCAAAGGACTCGCTGCCAATCAGGGGCTTTACAATGGTTTTCTGGCTGCCGGACTGATCTGGTCGTTTCTGATTAAAGATCCGCAATGGCAGACCAATGTAGCGCTATTCTTTTTAGGATGTGTAGCCGTTGCCGGAATCTACGGAGCAATTTCTGCCACTAAAAAAATTTTTTTCGTTCAGGCTTTACCTGCCATCCTTGCTATTATTGCCGTTTTATTGAAATAAGCCTTACGAGTTTATCGTCAAAGTTTCTTCTCACATCAATATTCTCTTAACTTAAATGATAAGAGAAAAAATGCCGTGAAACACCTGATTTAAAACAACACTGAAAACCAACACATTACAGCCATAAAAATCCATTTAATATAAAATTCGTAAATTTGCACCGTCATCAGAAATTGATATACAGTTTTTTGATGCTGGCAAGCATTTTGATGAAATGTAGCCATTCAAGTTGTTCAGTACACATATCTTTAATTACCTCATCCGTAATTTAATTGTAGAATCTATGTAAAAGATCAGTTTCTTTTTACATAATACACTCTTTTTCTAGAGTATAATCTATTGAAATATTTAAAATAAACATAAGGCCATCAGGTCTTTATGCTGTTATTTTTTTGTTTGAAGCTTTTATCACTAATGGCTTGGCAGGTTATTTTATCCTATCGTCATCACCAGAACAACTAAAGCTAAATGGATATAATGAATTGATGTACAGTTTTTATATCCAATTATTAATTGAAAAATTCTGAATATGGAAAAAAATGAAAACACTCGAAAAGTAAAACTTAAGGTTGAAGACCTGACTATCATCTTTGGTAAAAACAAAGAAAAAGCACAGGAACTTTTAGACAAAGGTTTTTCCAAAAAGGAAATTCTTGAAAAAACTGGCTGCACCATAGGAATCAACAAAGCCAGTTTTGAAATCTATGAAGGGGAATTCTTTGTCATCATGGGACTGTCAGGAAGTGGAAAATCTACTTTACTGCGCTGTCTTAACAGACTGAATGAGCCTACTTCCGGAAAAGTATACATCAATGACGATGATATCACCAGCAAAAACAACAAAGAACTGCTGGAAGTAAGAAGAACGGAAATGAGCATGGTATTCCAGAAATTCGGATTACTCCCCCATCATACGGTTCTAGACAATGCCGGTTTTGGGCTGGAAATAAGAGGAGAAGATAAAGCTTCACGCGATAAAAAGGCACAGAAAGCACTGGATATCGTAGGATTAACCGGTTTTGAAAACCAATACTCTTCACAACTTTCAGGAGGAATGCAACAGAGAGTAGGGTTAGCAAGAGCTTTGGCCAATGATCCTGAGGTACTGCTTATGGACGAAGCCTTTTCTGCACTTGACCCATTGATAAAATCTGAAATGCAGGATCAGATGCTTGAACTGCAGAATACCTTACAGAAAACCATCGTCTTCATTACCCATGATCTGGATGAGGCCATTAAAATCGGAGACCGTATCGTCATCATGAAAGATGGAGTCATAGAACAGATAGGAACAGCGGAAGAAATTTTAACCAACCCAGCAAGCGACTATGTAAAAGCGTTCGTAGAAAAAGTAGACCGTAAAACCATTATTACAGCAAGATCTTTAATGTTTGATAAAGCTACGGTGGTCCGTTTCAGAAAAGATGGTCCTGAGGGTGCTTTACGAAAAATGAGAGCCACCGGATTGGAAAACTTACCTGTTGTAGATTTTCAGAATAAATTTCTTGGATTTGTTACTCTTAACGATGTCGTACGCATTGCCAAAAAGAAAGAACCAACAGTAGAATCAATTATCAACAGTAATGTTCCTTCAGTGTATCCTGAAGTGACTGTTGAAGAAATGTTACCACTGATCTCAGAAAATAAATCGTCCATTGCCGTGATTGATGAAGACAATAAATTTTTAGGTCTTGTGACCCAGTTATCTCTGATCATAGAAGCCACAAAGTTTAACGAAGAAGAAATTATTGAATTAAAAGAAATCGCAAACAACCAATAAGATGAATAAAACTATAGATATAGGTCAATATGTAGAAACTGCAATCAATTGGCTCACAGAAAACGGAAAACCTGTATTCGATGTCATAAAACACTTAGGAAATGCCTCTATCATGGGGATTGAATGGGTATTAACAAACACACCTTTTTATGTAATTATTCTCTTCTTTACCCTTTTGGCACTGTGGAAAGCCGGAAAAGCTATCGCTGTGGTAACTGCAGCCGGACTAAGCTTAATATTTTTAATGGGATTATGGAAAGAAACCATGGAAACGCTGGCACTGATCTTTGTTTCCACTATTACAGCCCTTATCCTTTCTATCCCTTTGGGAATTCTGGCCGCTAAAAGCAAAATAGCAGACAAAATCATCCGTCCTTTACTGGATCTGATGCAGACTATGCCAGCGTTTGTCTACCTGATTCCTGCGGTGCTGTTTTTCAGTATCGGAAAAGTACCCGGTGCTTTTGCAACGATTATTTTTGCGATGCCGCCTGCAGTAAGGTTAACGGCATTAGGAATTGAGGCTGTTCCAAAAGATATTGTAGAAGCAGCCAGAGCCTTTGGAGCAACCAACCGACAAATTCTGTTTAAAGTAGAGCTTCCTTTAGCCATGAAAACGATTTTAACAGGGATCAATCAAACGATATTATTATCCTTATCCATGGTTGTGATTGCAGGAATGATTGCTGCAGGTGGTTTGGGAGAGAAAGTACTGGAAGGAATTAATAATCTGGATATCGGGTTAGGATTTGAAAGTGGTTTATCCGTTGTGATTTTAGCCATTATCCTGGACCGTATTACCCAGGGATTTGTAAAGAAAAAGCAATAAGATGAAACAATTAAAATATCTGTTTTTACCCGTTTTAATGTTACTATTTACAGCATTAAGTTCGTGTGAAAATATAAAAAACTCTAAATATATCACCATCGGAATGGTAGATGGCTGGGCGGAAGATGTTGCGATGACACACCTTGCTAAAGCCATTCTGGATGAACAGGGATATCACGTTATTATTCAAAAAGCTTCTACGGATATGATCCTGGCTTCGATGAATAATGAAGATACAGACCTTTTCATGGGAGTCTGGCTTCCATACACTCACGCAAAAAAGCTCGCTAAATTTCCGGGACTGACTCATCTTGGAACCAATTACGACAACGGCCGTATAGGATTGGTGGTTCCGGAATATGTTCCTGTGAACTCTATTGAAGAGCTCAATCAGCATAAAGATCAATTTAATCGTAGAATCATAGGCATTGAAAAAGGAGCCGGATTAACCACCGGAACAGACAAAGCAATCATAGATTATAAACTGGATTATCAGCAGATCAACTCCTCTACCATTGCCATGATCACCGAGTTACAGAATGCCATACAGCGCAAACAATGGATTGTGGTAACGGGATGGCAGCCTCATTGGATGTTTGGAAAAATGAAGCTTAAGTTTCTTGATGATCCCAAAAAGATTTATGGTGAAGCGGAACAGATTAAGACTTATTCAAGGAAAAGCTTTGCGAAAGATCATCCGGAGCTGGCCATATTCTTTTCAAAACTTCATTTTGATGATGAGAACATGTCTGATCTTTTAATGAAAATGGAACAGAGTAAAAACAAAGAAGCCACTGCCAAAGAATGGGTGAAAGATCACCAGGAACTGATACAGTCTTGGTTAAACAAAAATTAATAAACAATTTGGTATTATTTAAAATCCTCAGCTCTATATGTGGACTGCCCCCAAAAAGTTAGACACTTTTTAGGGGCATTTTTTTATGTATAGAAAAGAAAAATTTAGCGTTGCTTTCAAGCTAGAATGTATTAATCTTCACAAAAATTCTCATTGTTCAATTAAATCTATAGCAACAGAGAAAGGATTTAATGAAAGCAATCTGCGCAAGTGGATTGGTTTTTATAACAAGTACGGAATCTCGGGACTATACCCTCGAAAAAACATGAGTTATT
>NZ_BJTC01000021.1 GCF_006829085.1 Chryseobacterium sp. ON_d1 | reverse complement strand
AATAACTCATGTTTTTTCGAGGGTATAGTCCCGAGATTCCGTACTTGTTATAAAAACCAATCCACTTGCGCAGATTGCTTTCATTAAATCCTTTCTCTGTTGCTATAGATTTAATTGAACAATGAGAATTTTTGTGAAGATTAATACATTCTAGCTTGAAAGCAACGCTAAATTTTTCTTTTCTATACATAAAAAAATGCCCCTAAAAAGTGTCTAACTTTTTGGGGGCAGTCCAAGACCGGGGTGATTTTTTTATCAACATACCTGATCTCCTGTTTACAGTATTTTCCGAAGATCTGCTAATAATTTGTTGAATACTATTTTTTTATTATTTTTTAAATAAACTATCTTTGCACCATGGCGCAGAAAGAAACATTATCATCCCTGACACACGGAAACTTTGCAAAAGAATTGTCTATTGCGGATGGAAAAATGCCTCCCAATGCAGTGGACTTTGAAAGACTTGTTATCGGAACTTTTTTGATCGATAAAAAAGGTCTTGATCATTCTATTGACCTTCTTACCCCAGAGGTATTCTATGACCCCCGACATCAGGTTATTTTTTCTACCATTTTAAAGCTTTATGAAGGCAACCATCCGGTAGACTTAATGACCATTATTCAGGATTTAAAAAAAGAAGACAAACTTAGCCAGGCAGGCGGAGATCATTATATCATTGATCTGACTATGGGAGTAAGTTCATCCGCCCATATAGAATATCATGTACGTGTTATTCTTGAAAAATATATTTTAAGAAGCCTTATCAATGTTTCTGCAAACGTTATTGATTCTTCATACAAAGAATCAACCGATGTTTTTGAACTTCTGGATAAAGCAGAACAATCTTTCTTTGAGATTACCAACGGAACAATTAAAAAAGGATTCGATACTGCCAACTCATTGGTAAAGCAAGCGATTGACACGATTAAATCTTTAAAAGATAAACAAGGACTCTCCGGAGTTCCTTCAGGATTCAGAGATGTTGATAAGGAAACCGGTGGATGGCAGAATTCTGACCTCATCATTATTGCAGCCCGTCCGGCGATGGGTAAAACAGCATTCCTTCTTTCCATGGCAAGAAACATTGCAGTAGGACACAAAATTCCTATGGCTCTTTTCTCTCTTGAAATGGCATCTGTACAGCTGATCACCAGAATGATTGCTTCTGAAACAAGAATCTCGTCCGAAAAACTAAGAAAAGGAACCCTGGATGATGAAGAGTGGCAAAGACTGTTCTCCAATGTATCGGAATTGGAAAATGCCCCTTTATATATTGATGAAACCCCTTCCCTTTCGATATTTGACTTCCGTGCAAAATGCCGAAGACTTGTCATGCAGCACGGGGTAAGACTGATCATGGTTGACTACCTCCAGCTGATGACCGCAGGAGGCGGAGGAAAAGGAGTCGGAAACCGTGAACAGGAGATCTCTATGATTTCACGTTCATTAAAAGCGATTGCAAAAGAGCTTAATGTACCTGTAATTGCTCTTTCTCAGCTTTCAAGAAGTGTGGAAGCCCGACCGGGAAAAAGACCTCAGCTTTCAGATCTGAGGGAATCAGGAGCTATTGAGCAGGATGCGGATATTGTATCTTTTATTTTCAGACCGGAATATTATAAAATTACCGTTTGGGATAATGATGAAGAAGGACAGGAAACTTCTACAGAAAACCAGGCCGAGCTGATCATTGCCAAGCATAGGAATGGTGCAACGGCAGATGTAAGGTTATCTTTCTTAAAACATTTTGCCAAATTCGGCGATATTGAAGCGGCATTTGACGGAGGCTCCGGCGGAGGATATCCTTCTAACTTCGGGGAACCGAGCGGCTTTGACAAAATCAAAACAACCATTCAGCCAGGAGCAGCATTTGACCTTCCGGACAGTTCAAAACTTTCCGGCTCTTCAATGAATGATTTTGATGACGATGATGATTTCCCGTTCTAAGGAAAGATCAGAGTTTTTAGGCCAATTCAGTAATTGTACAGTGAATATTCATTTTTTTTAAAACAGATTTGAAAATCGAAATTTATACCGACGGAGCTTGTAGCGGAAATCCCGGAAAAGGCGGATATGGAATTCTCATGCGCGTTCCTGAAAAAAACTACCAGAAAACATTTTCAAAAGGATTCAGAAAGACCACCAATAACAGAATGGAACTTCTGGCTGTCATCACAGCTTTGGAAAAGTTGAAATCAACAGAGAATGATATTCACATTTATACCGACAGCAAGTATGTATCTGACGCTATTAACCAAAACTGGATCGCCGGATGGATCAAAAGAGGCTGGAAAAATGTAAAAAATCCGGACCTCTGGAAAAAATTTGTTGAACTATATCAAAAACACGCCCCAAAAATGCATTGGATAAAGGGACATGCCGGTCATTTTGAAAATGAATTATGCGACAAGTTAGCCGTTGCGGCCGCTAATTCTTCTGATCTTGATATCGATGTGTATTTTGAAAATCAGGAAAACAGCTCCTTATTTTAATACAATTGAGATAAATCCACAATTCATCCGTTAACATTCATTATTCCATCACAAGTCATATTATTTATTAAAAAATAATTAAAAAATTCAGTAAAATTAACATTAAATACACATTAATTGATCGGGATTTAATATCTTTACACATTAATCTAAGTCCCCTTTAAATGAATAAAAATCTATTACTGTATTTATATGTTTTTTTGCTCTGTTTAGCCGGGAAATCCTTTGCTCAGACTTATCAGCTTGTCGGAAACCCAGTGACAACTACCGGATGGACAATGGTTTCACCTACTCAGGTCAACACAGATTTCATTCAGCTTACTCCGGATACCAATAATCAATCCGGTTCTATCAGACTGAATGATCCGATCAATTTAAAATATTGCGATAAATGGAGGGTGGAATTTGATTTCAGAATGGATTCCAACCAGACCTCAAACGGAGATGGAATTGCATTCTGGTACCTTGCCAACCCACCTGTTGCGAGTGTATTGGGATCTGGCCTTGGAGTATCTCAGAATGCAGTAGGTCTTGTGGTAGGGTTTGATACATACAACAACACCACTACCGCTACCATGAGTAAGGTTCATGTTGCCTACGGACAGGTTCAGAACACCACAGATACCAATAATGTTGAATTCTTCAATGTTCCGGGCAGCTCCTTTCACTCCCCTGACATGAATACAACTCTGCCTTTTCAGGGAACTACCTTTAAACATGTTGAAGTAACAGCACAGGTAGATCCTGCTGTACCTACCAGCTGGATTATCAAAATAACCATAGACGGCAATGTAATTTGCAACCAGTCTTTTGCTCCTTCAGGTACTGCTGCAGCAATGACCGTTGGATATTTTGGATTTTCCGCTTCCACAGGAGGTGCAAGATCAAGACATTCCATTAAAAATGTGAAAATCTATACAGATAAAGTTCCTATTTTACAGAATTCAGCCACACAGTCTTTTTGCCCAAACCCTTCTACAGGATACGGATCTGTGAATCTGACTACTTTCAACTCACAATTTGTCAGCAACCCTTCCAATTATACATTTACCTATTATCCGCTGGGAAGCTCAACACCTATAGCGAATCCGGCCAATTATCAATTCAATGCCAATACAACAGTTACCGTGGTTATTAAAGATAATGCAGGACTGCTTTGCGACAACCCGGACGGCAAGATTTTACTGGTGCTTGCACCATTCAAAGCAGAGGACAGAACAATCCTGGCATGTAATAACAATAAAGCAGGAACCGCAACCTTTAATCTCAACACAGCAAATGTAACAGATGTATTAGGGGTTACTAAAAAATATTATAAAACATTAGCAGATCTTAATGCCGACATTAATGAAATCCAGAATCCAACCAATTATTTATCGGCTCCAGGTGTCGTGTATGTAAAAGTGACCACTCCACAGGGATGTACAGGTTCTGCAAAAATCACATTAGCATTCTACCCTGATACTCCTGTGAAGGAAGCCACTTTAAGGTCATGCTTTATTGAAAACAATATCACTAGTGCTATATTTGACTTGACCACAGCTGACGTCACTACCTTAAGCAGCGGTTTTACAAAAAAATACTTTACATCAATAGCCAATGCTGTGGACGGCACCAATGAGATCATGAATCCTCTTCAGTACTTATCAACAAGTACAGCTGTATATGCCAAAGTAACGGATGCTAACGGATGTTTTAATATTGCTAAAATCAATCTTATTGTATTACCACCTGTACCCTCTTCTGTTCTGAAAGATAAAATCATTTGTATTGGTGAAAAAACAGACCTTGATGCAGGACCTGGATTCAATGGGTACGAATGGAGTACGGGAGCAACAACCTCATCTATTAAAGATGTGGGAGTAGGCTCTTATTGGGTAAAACTCAAAACAGGCAACTGTATCACCACACAGATTGTCAATGTAAAAGCATCTGCAAATCCTGTTATTTCAAGCATTAATATTGACAACAACACAATAACCGTAAATGTGGCAGGAGGAACTCCTCCATACCAATATTCTTTGGATGGAATGAACTGGCAGACCAGCAATATATTCACAGGACTAGCAAGAGGAGAGGTAAGAGTTTATGTAAAAGATTTTTACAACTGTACCCCTGTTGAGGTTCAGATCACTGTTCCTAACCTTATCAACGCCATCACTCCGAACGGCGACCATGTAAATGACTTTATTGACTACTCTGCACTGGCATACAAGAAAAACCTGGTATTTATTGTCTACGACAGATATGGCAACAAACTTTACGAGGCCGGAAAAATGAGAAACTTCACATGGGACGGAACCGCTTCCGGCAAAAAAGTACTTACAGGAACTTACTGGTACACCATCTCATGGAACGAAAACAACAAAGACAATACTGAAACCAAATATTCAGGATGGGTATTGGTAAAAAACAGAGAATAATTTAATATCAGAAACTACCTCTTTTGGGGTAGTTTCGGTATTAATACCCTTTACTGTCCGACCCCCTGCAATATGGCGTTGTCATTAATTAACGGCTAAAAAACAATTTTATATCCAAGAACAAATAACATCATAATCCATCCACTATGAAAAAAGATATACTCATTTTTTTACTGACTATCTTACTATGCTTACCGGGAAGGTTATTTTCACAAACATATCAACTCACCGGAAACCCTGTAAATACAACAGGCTGGGATCTTGTCTCCGATGCTGTAGTAAGCGGAGATTTTGTAAGGCTGACAACTGATCAGACCAGCAAATACGGAGCTATAAAACTATCCACCCCGATCACCTTGAGCTATTGTGATAAATGGAAAGTGGAATTTGATTTCAGAATTGACGGAAACGGAACCACACAATATGGAAGAGGAGATGGCTTTACGTTCTGGTATCTTGCCAATCCGCCTACGGGATTCGTATCAGGAGGAGGACTAGGTATTCCAGCTAACGCTTCAGGACTAATGGTTGGTTTTGATATTTTCAATAATACCACAGAAGGTCAGATGAGTAAAGTTCATATCCTTTACGGAACCAATAATACAGCAGGTAATAATATCGAATTCAACAACACTGCCGGAAGTACATTTCATTCTCCAGATCTTAATGCCACCCAGCCATTTGTAGGAGACACCTACAGACACGTTGAAGTAAATGGAGAAACAGACCTTACCAATCCTACGAACTGGATCATCAAAGTAAGAATAAATGGTGTTCTTATCGTAGATCAGTCATTTGCTCCTTCAGGGGGTGCAGTGGGAATGTCACAAGGCTATTTCGGGTTTTCTGCAGCAACTGGGGGAGCCAGCGCAAGACACTCTATTAAAAATGCTAAAGTCTTTGTAGACAAAGTTCCGATCTTAAGCAATACCATAACTCCATTTGTGTGCACCAATCCAGCTACCGGAAATGGCGTGGTAGACCTCACTTCTTATAATTCCCAATTTGTCAATAATCCCGGAAATTATATTTTCACCTATTATCTATTAGGAAGCTCTACCCCTATCGCCAACCCTTCAAGTTTTCAATATTCGGGAAATACAACAATTAAAGTGGTTGTCAAAGATCCCTCTTCTACTCTTTGTGATAATGGCGACGGCATCATTCAGCTCAATCCTACTCCGTTTGCGGCAACAGATGCAACCCTTAGCGGATGTAATAACAACAATGCAGGGACTGCAACCTTTGATCTTAACACGGCTGCTGTGACAACCGTCACGGGGGCTACCAAAGAATTCTATCCTACCTTATACGACATGAACAATGGTACAAACCAGATTACCAACCCTTCTGCATATGTATCTGCTGCTGCAACCATATATGTAAAGGTAACGACCCCTCAGGGTTGTGTAAGCACAGCGAAAATTACGCTGAACATTTATCCTGTCGTAGTGGTAAATGATACTGAAATAAAATCCTGTTTTATTGAAGCCAATCCTTCTACGGCATCCTTTAATCTTTTAGGAGCTATTGTTTCTCAAGGCGGGCTTACAAAAGAATATTACCCATCATTGACTGACGCGATCAGTGGAACTAACGCAATCTCTACTCCGGCAGCCTACATCGCTCCTAATGGAGTCGCTTATATTAAAGTATTCAGTGCAGACGGATGTTACTCTATTGCTAAAGTTACATTAACTGTAATCCCTCCTGTTTTTTCAAGAACTCTCCACGATCAGACCATCTGTATTGAAAACACAACAACATTAGATGCAGGAGCCGGTTTCAAAAGCTACGAATGGAGCACCGGTGCTACAACCCAATCTATCAAGAATGTAGGAGTAGGAACCTATTGGGTAAAACTTAAAACCGGAGACTGTATTGCAACACAAAAAGTAACCGTATACCCTTCTGACAATCCGGTTATCACCACCATTGATATCTCCGGAAGTACCGTGACAGTATATGCCAACGGGGGGACTCCTCCATATCAGTATTCAATGGATAATATCAACTGGCAGGATACCAATGTTTTCACCAATATTGCCAGAGGAGAAGCTAAGGTATACGTAAGAGACGGCTACAATTGTATTCCTGTTGAAGTTAATATTACCGTTCCTAATCTGATCAATATTATCACACCAAATGATGATGGTATTAATGATTTTGTTGATTATTCGGCGCTGGCCAATAAACAGAATCTGGAGATCGCTATTTTCGACAGGTATGGTTACAAAATGTTCCAGGCAGACAAAACCAACGGTTACAAATGGGCAGGAACCACTAATGGAAGCAAAAAAGTTCCTACCGGAAATTATTGGTATTCTATTTCATGGAATGAAAATAATAAAAACAGTACTCCGATAAAATTCTCAGGATGGATTGTTGTAAAAAACAGAGAATAATTACACTTTCCTTCCCATCAAAAAAATCACCCCGCTGACCGGGGTGATTTTTTGCATTTACAGGGAGGAGATATTTCATTTAAAAGACGCTTTATTCATATTCAATTCTTAAATTTGTCATATGAATTATTTGGAAGCTTTAAGCAGAAGATATTCTGTAAAAAAATTCAATCATCAGATTATTCCTCAGGAAACTCTTCACAACATTCTTGAGTCAGGGAAGCTGTCTGCCAGTTCGCTTGGGCTTCAACCCTATAAGATGATCGTTGTTGAGAGTGAGGAGATGAAGCAGAAACTGATCCCGGCTTTCTATAATCCATCGCAAATTTCCACCTGTTCTCATCTTATTGTTATTATTTCAAAAAAAGTTATTGAAGAGAACTATATCCGTGGCTATTTTAATCATATTTCTGAAGTACGGAACACCCCCATTGAAAAACTGGATCCATTCAGAAACAGCATTAATCAGCACATCAACCAAAAAACACATGATGAAATTTTCAACTGGGCAGAAAAACAGTCCTATATAGTATTGGCTAATCTTATGTACGCCGCTGCTATTGAAAATATAGACTCCTGCCCTATGGAGGGTTTCCGTCAGGACCTTATAGAAAATATTCTGAATATCAATCCTGAAACAGAAAAAGTAACCGTTACCCTCGCTTTAGGCTACCGTTCTGAAGAAGACCATTTCCAGCACATGAAAAAAGTAAGAAAACCAAACGAAAAATTGTTTAAATTTATTTAATATTTTAAACGATTGTACCTAAAGCCAGCATATGATAAAAGCGGATGTATTAGTAATCGGTTCCGGTATTTCCGGACTTTCCTATGCCATTAAAGTTTCTGAACAGCTCCCTGATGCCAAAATCATTATTGTAACCAAATCTGACGAAGACGAAAGCAACACCAAGTATGCACAGGGCGGCCTCGCTGTCGTTACAGATTTTCAGAATGACAATTTTCAAAAACATATCGATGACACCATGCGTGCCGGCGACGGAGAAAATAAACGTGATGTCGTAGAAATGGTGGTAAGAGAAGCACCTGCAAGATTCAATGAAATTGTAGAATGGGGCGCACAGTTTGATATGAAGAATGGTAAATTCGCTTTAGGGAGAGAAGGAGGCCATACTGAAAACAGAATCGTCCATCATAAAGATATCACAGGTTTTGAAATTGAAAGAGCTCTTTTGGAAACAGCCAATAACAGCCCGAATATAGAAATTCTTGATCATCATTATGTCATTGATATCATCACACAGCACCATGTTCCGGGAAAAGAACTCAACGAGGGAGATATCCATTGCTATGGTGCCTACATTCTGGATGAAAAATCCAAAACCATCAAAAAGATCACTTCCAAAATAACACTGGTGGCCACGGGAGGTGCCGGACATGTTTATAAAAACACAACCAACCCTACGATTGCCACAGGAGACGGAATTGCTTTCGTTGCCCGCGCAAAAGGTAAGGTTTCCAATATGCAGTATTACCAGTTCCACCCAACAGCTTTATACAGCAAAATGGACGGAATGCTGTTTTTAATATCAGAAGCCGTTCGTGGAGACGGAGCAAAACTAAGAACCAAAAGGGGCGAAAAATTCATGTACAAATATGATGAACGCGAAGAATTAGCTTCCAGAGACATCGTTGCAAGAGCCATCGACGCTGAAATGAAAATTACCGGAGACGAATTTGTTGGACTAGACTGCAAGGAAATGAACCATGAAAAATTCCTGGAGCATTTCCCCAATATTTATAAAAAATGTAAAGATGAGGGCATTGATCCTTTTACCCAACTGATTCCCGTTGTACCTGCCTGCCACTATTTAATGGGAGGTATCGAAGTAGACAGGGACGGGCAATCTTCCATCAGAAATCTTTTTGCTGTGGGAGAATGTACCAACTCAGGACTGCATGGTGCCAACAGACTTGCATCCAATTCGCTCCTTGAGGGATTGGTTTTTGGACACAATGCTGCCATGAAAACCGTAGACCTTCTGAATGAAAACAATTTCAACTTCGATGATCTGAAGGCCGTTCCTGAGTGGGATGAAGAAGGAATGAAAATCATGGATGAAATGGTCATTATCAGCTATCTGAGAAAACAGCTCCAGGAGATGATGAGCGATCTGGTAGGTATTGTAAGGAGCAACCGACGTCTGAATATGGCCCTGCAAAAACATCAGGAGATTGCTGCTGCCGTTGATGAAATATACCATTACTCTATTCTTTCCCCGCAATTGTCAGAATTAAGAAACTTAACAACTGTTGCCCACCTTATCATTACCCAATCCATGGAAATGAAGGAGAATAAGGGAGCATTCTATAATAAAGATCTAGCTTAAAAGCAAAAAATAATGAAAAGACCAGCATACGTAACAGACAAAGCATTAAAGACATTTATAAAAAGTGCTCTTGAAGAAGATATTCAGGATGGTGATCACTCTACCCTTTCTACCATTCCGCAGGATCTTATACAAAGTGCAAAACTTTTGGTAAAACAGAACTGTATTCTTGCAGGTGTTGAGCTGGCAGAAATCATTTTCAACACTTTTGACAAAAACCTAAAAGTTGAAGTTTTTATTAAAGACGGAACTCCCTGTAAAGTCGGCGATGTAGCTCTTATTGTAACCGGAAGCGCCAGATCTATCCTCTCTACTGAAAGATTTGTTCTTAACTGTATGCAGAGAATGAGCGGTATCGCTACGCTTACCCACGATTGGGACTCAAGACTGGTAGGTACAAAAACTAAACTTTTAGATACCAGAAAAACTACTCCCAACTTCAGAATGTGTGAAAAATGGGCAGTAGCTATTGGTGGCGGAACCAATCACAGATATGGTCTTTATGACATGATTATGCTGAAGGACAATCACATTGATTACAACGGAAGTATCACCAATGCTGTAGCAATGGCCAAGGATTACGTTAAAAAGAATAAGAAAAAGTTAAAAATAGAGGTTGAAACAAGAAATCTTGAAGAAGTACAGGAAGCCATCAACGCTAAGGTTGACAGAATTATGCTTGACAACATGGATGTAAAGACGATGAAGGAAGCTGTAAAAATGATCAACGGTTCATGTGAGTCTGAAGCATCAGGTGGGATTACCCGTGATATGCTGAAAGAAATTGCAGCAACAGGCGTTACTTACATCTCTGTAGGGGCTCTTACGCACTCCGCTGAGAATATAGATTTGAGTCTCAAAGCAGTGAAATAGCGTTGAATTTTTAACAAAAACACACCCCCTTTGTTAAAAATTCAATAACATGACTTTTTTCATACAAAAATTCAATTTTTAGCGATAATACTGATTTTTAACACATTAACATTATTAAGACTGATTAAAAATTAACATTGAGTTAATAATAGTTAAATTTTATTTTGCGAATTTTGCAGAAAATTAAATCTAATTATTACTAACGATTATGAAATTAATCAACAAATCAATACTAACTGCGGTTATTACATTATCTACAGCTAGTGTTTATTACGCTCAACAAGTTCAGGACACTGCCCAGGCAAAGTCCAAAGATATTGAAGAGGTAATCTTAAGAGGTGTTACGGATATCGCTAAAGATAGAAAGACACCTGTTGCTGCATCTACTATTAAGGCAGCACAACTTGCAGAAAGATTAGGTAACCAGGAACTGCCTGAGATTTTGAACACTACTCCATCTGTTTACGCTACAAAATCCGGAGGTGGTTTTGGTGATGGAGGCCTTACAATCAGAGGTTTTGAATCAAGAAACATCGCTGTAATGGTAAACGGTATGCCTGTAAACGATATGGAAGGTGGTGCTGTTTATTTCTCAAACTGGACTGGGCTATCTGATGTAACAAGTACATTACAAGTTCAGAGAGGTCTAGGTTCTTCTAAATTGGCTATTGCTTCTGTAGGAGGAACAGTAAACTTCCTTACCCGTTCTGCTGATATGAAAAAAGGAGGGGTAATCAGATTAGGTGTTGGTAACAACGATTATTTAAAAACGTCTTTCTCTTACAACACTGGTAAATCTAAAGATGGTGTATCTGCGTCATTCTTGATGAGCAGACAAGCCGGAGGTACTTATATTGAAAATACTGATTATGAATCTTATGCATATTTCTTTGCATTAGGTTATGAAATCAATAAAAAACATAACTTACAGTTTACAATAACCTCTGCTCCTCAGTGGCATGATCAGAGAACTTTTGCTCCAACAATCCAAAACTATATCAATTATAATCCTGACCACGATGGAAATCCTTATAGAAGATATAATTCAGATTATGGTTACTATACTGATGCCAACGGAAATAAAGTTGCTTTAGCAAACAGATCAAACTACTATGCTAAACCGGTAATGATGCTAAACTGGGACTGGACAATGAGTGAAAAATCTAAGCTAAGTACAGTTTTATACATGTCTAATGGTAGAGGTGGAGGAACAGGTGACTTAGGTAAAGTTGGAGGAAAGGGAATGACTGACTTCTATGATGCAGCAGGTCACTTCAACTATGATGCTATTTTTGCAGCTAACGCAGCCGTTAATTTAAATACCGCAGGTGCTGGAAGTACATTAGTTCGTAGATCCAATATCAACTCTCACAACTGGTATGGTATCTTGGCTAACTTCCAACATAAAATTAATGACAACTGGAACTTCTCAGTAGGTACAGATGACAGATATTACTACGGTTATCACTATCAGGTCCTTACAGATCTTTATGGAGCTGCAGGATACAAGGATAATGCGAACAAAAACTTACCTGCTCCAAGAATTGTAAATACTCTTTATGATTATAAAAAACTTACCTGGAATCCTTTCGGAGGAAAATTAGCTCCAGCTGAAGATCAGGTAGGATATAGCAATGACGGAGAAGTACTTTGGTACAGTGGATTTGCGCAAGTAGAATATACCAAAGATAATTTATCTGCATTCTTACAAGGTTCTGTATCTAATCAGGGTTACCAAAGAATTGATAACTATGTAGTAGACGGAAGCACATTAAAAGGTCAGACAGTAAATACGAAAACAGGATTTAAAAACATTTTCGGATATAATATTAAAGGGGGTGCTAATTATAATATCAATGAGCAACATAACGTTTTTGCCAACATTGGCTATTATAGCAAGCAGCCTTTCCTAAACACTGTTTATCCAAGTAACCAGCAGCTTATTAACCCATATCTGACTAACGAGAAGATTTCTTCTGCTGAAATTGGTTATGGATTCAGATCAGCAAAATTCACGGCAAATGTTAACGTATACAGAACACAGTGGAAAGACAGATGGTTAAGAAAAACAGGTCAGACTTTCACTTTAGCAGACGGTTCCACGACTACAGGTTATTCTGAAATCAATGGTATTACTGAGGTTCACCAGGGAGTAGAATTTGATGGAGTATACAGACCTAACCGTTTCTTGGAAGTTCAGGGTATGTTCTCTTGGGGAGATTACTATTACAAAGGAAATGCTAGTGTAGCTTCTTTTGATGATAACAATAATCCTGTTACTTTAGCTGGTTCAGCAGGAAGCGAACTATATTTAGATAAAGTAAAAGTAGGAGGTTCAAGCAATAACAGTATCCCTCAGATGACTGCATCATTAGGACTTACTGTAAAGCCGGTAAAAGATCTTAATATCTTCGGAACCTGGAGATATGTAGGTAAACTTTACTCTACTATTGACGCTGGAACGTTCACAAATATTTCAGCTCAGGAAAGAGGAGTATTGAAATTGCCTGATTTCAACTTATTCGATGTAGGATTCTCTTACAAAATCAGATTACAAAATGAAGCTCAGTATTTCACAATCGGAGCTAACGTTTACAACTTGTTTGATAAAGTTTACATCTCTGACTCTGCTACAAGTGTATTTGCTGATGATAAGCCAAAATATCTGGCTGATGGAAAAACTCTTAACTCTAAAAATCAGACCTACGAACAGCTAGGTATGATGTACAATGGTATTGCAACAGGTAACCGTGCTTATTTCGGTTTCGGAACTACTTGGGCAGCAACATTATCATTCAACTTCTAATAATATCACAATATTAGATTTTCTCAATATCAATCCCGGCTTTGAGCCGGGATTTTTGTTATCTTTGTGTACAAAAAAATAGGATTATGGATTTTTACAAGATTTTACTTAGTGCTCACAAAGGATTCGGATATCTGGAATTACTTTTGGTTGCATTATTTATCATTGCACTTTTGGCTACCATGTTTGGTTTCAGTGGAAAAGTGAACAAGTTTTTGAAGAAGACTACACTTTTTACAATGATTTTCTTTCACGTTCAATTTCTAGCAGGGCTTTTCTTATTATTTGTTTCACCTGGTGTGAAAGCAGCTTTAGCTTCCGGAACACTAATGAGTGATGCATATGCAAGATTCCAATATGTTGAACATCCATTTTCTATGCTTATTGCAGCTGTTTTGATGACTATTGTCAACAAAAAAGTAAAATCCAATGATACCATTTCTTTAGGAGTAGTGATCATGGGGCTGATTGCAGTAGGTTTATTTGCATTCGCTTTCCCTTGGACAAGAGTCTTTGGGGCTTAAAAAGATAAAGAAATTATATGCGTTATAATTTATAAATAGTTTAATCTTAAATTTTTAATTAAATCAATGAAAGTAGCTGTAGTAGGTTCAACAGGAATGGTTGGACAAGTCATGCTTAAAGTTTTGGAGGAGAGAAACTTCCCTGTAACAGAATTAATTCCGGTAGCATCCGAAAAATCTGTAGGTAAGAAGGTGAAGTATAAACAGAAGGAATTTACGATTGTAAGCATGAAGGACGCTATAGCTGCCAAACCGGATATTGCCATCTTCTCTGCAGGAGGTTCTACTTCCCTTGAATTTGCTCCTCTGTTTGCAGAAGCAGGAACAACAGTAATCGATAATTCTTCAGCATGGAGAATGGATCCTGATAAAAAATTAGTCGTTCCTGAAATCAATGCTGATGTTTTAACGAAAGAAGATAAAATCATCGCCAATCCGAATTGTTCTACCATCCAATTGGTAATGGTTCTTGGACCATTGAACAAGAAATATGATTTAAAAAGAGTAATCGTTTCTACGTATCAGTCTGTAACAGGAACAGGTAAAGCTGCTGTAGACCAGCTAAACGGTGAGATTAGCGGAAATGAATCTACTGAAAAAGTATATCCTTATCAGATTTTCAAAAATGCATTGCCACACTGTGATGTATTTGCTGATGATGATTACACGAAAGAAGAGATCAAACTGATGAAAGAGCCTAAGAAAATTTTAGGAGATGATACTTTCAACCTGACAGCAACTGCTGTAAGAGTACCCGTTCAGGGAGGACATTCTGAAAGTGTAAACATCGAATTCGAAAATGAATTTGAACTGGATGAAGTAAGAAAAATCTTATCTGAAACACCTGGGGTCATTGTAATGGATGATGTGAAAAACAACCACTACCCTATGCCGCTGTACTCGGAAGGAAAAGACGAAGTTTTTGTGGGAAGGATCAGAAGGGATCTGTCACAGCCCAAAACGCTCAACCTGTGGATCGTGGCAGACAATCTGAGGAAAGGAGCAGCAACAAACGCTGTACAGATCGCAGAATACCTTGTAGCAAACAACTTAGTATAAACTAACAAAATAAAAAAGAGTCTCAGAATTGAGATTCTTTTTTTTATCAAACTCATATGAATACCCAGAAAAATACCCACAAAGAGAAAATAGGATTTCAAAAACTTATTGCCATATTTGGGATCATTCTTTTCATCGGAAAGATTATTGCCTGGAAGCTGACCAGTTCAGACGCTGTCTTTTCTGATGCCATGGAAAGTATTGTCAATGTCATCAGTGCATTCATGGGACTTTATTCATTGCACCTCGCAGCCAAACCCAAAGATGAAGACCATCCTTATGGTCATGGAAAAGTTGAATTCGTGACCTCCGGTATTGAAGGAGCCCTTATCGCTATTGCCGGCGTTATGATTATCTATGAAGGGATTCACAGCCTTATTGTAGGAAAAACACTGAGTAAAATTGATCTGGGAATCTGGATTATTGCTGCGACCGCAATCATTAACTATTTATTGGGGTATATCTCTATCAAAAAAGGAGAAAGAGAAAATTCTCTGGTTCTTATTTCATCTGGTAAACATCTTCAGTCCGATACCATTACAACACTAGGCGTGGTTGCCAGTTTAGTCATTGTTTATTTCACCAAAATCTATTGGCTGGATTCCGCTGTAGCACTAAGTTTTGGTGTATACATCATATTTGTAGGCTATAAAATCGTCCGAAAGTCATTAAGCGGTATTATGGACGAACAGGATCCTGAGATATTAAACCAGATCATTAAAATTCTCGAAAAAAACAGGCATACAGAGTGGATTGATGTACACAATATGAAAATCCAGCAGTTTGGTTCTTCTCTGCATATTGATGCACATATTACCCTTCCCTGGTATTATGATCTGCGTGATGCACACAGTGAAATGGAAAACGTTATTCTCCTTCTTGCCGGAAACATCAAACGCAGTATTGAGTTCAACTTCCATATGGATGACTGCAAACCGATCTCATGCCCTATCTGCCAGATCAAAGACTGTCCTGTCCGTGAAAAAGACTTCATTAAACGTGTAGAATGGACCCCGGAAAATGTAACCAGTGTGGATAAACATACGATCCATGAGGAAGAGGAAAAAAATTAGATTTGATTTTTCAAATTTCCTTGTCAGTCATCTGTTTTCTGTAATAGAACATCGGTACAATCAGTAATATAATCAGTGGCTGAATTACAAACCTCCGCATGTAAAAAGAGAAAAGATACCCTATTTCAAATTTATCATGAATGCAATACAGGTAAATTGGCAGTGTAATGGCAAACACAACAATCATTAATACGGCACCCTGCAAAGTCCATTCTTTATTTTTAAATAAGCCATACATTATCAGGCAGGAAAAAAGAAGATTTAAAATAAATCTGAATACATGTCCGGCAATCAGTTTTCCCCATTCAAATGCAGGGAACTCAATATTTTTATTGGCTTCATGAAAATAGTCTAAAAAAGGGTCATAGAAAATAGTGTCTTCCAGAACCCTTACACCTATCAATCCGCATATTCCCGCGATAACCAGGAGCCAATTAAGAATTTTCATGTTTTAAAGCAAAAAATTTAATCCAGATCAGCCAAAGCACAACAACAGTTCCGTAAATGACAGCAGGAAAAATAAAATCGTGAAACATCTTTCCATAGTCAGCATAATCAGACATCACAATGTTTAATCCTACAATTCTCAAAAGATTCATAAGATACAGAATCAGCAATCCTGCGCCCACAAAAACAAAAGTTTTTATCCCTTTATAAAACGCAAAAACAAAGGACACAAATAAAATAATGACAGAAACAGCATTACATCCCTCCACCATTCTCGTCACATAGTTTTGTTTTACATAGAACCAAACCTGTTCATTCCTGACATCATCATATAATTCCGTAGGATAGCCTATCGCATTCTGAAGAGAAGTTACCTGATTGGCAATAATTCTGGAAAAGGCATCCAATCCGGAATCTTTACCACTATTCAGATAGAACTGATAGGCAAAAAGCAATACCAGATAGATAATAATAAAACGCAGTAAAATACCTAATACAGGTTTAAAGTCTTTCAGCATAATGCAAAGATAAAAATTAGACTGTAATATCCTGAATTTGAATCAGGAAAGTTAAAAACATGATACAAAACTCAACAACCATGTGATATATAACGAAAAAATTTTCTCTAAATCCTCCAATACAGCCTATATTCTACAACTTAAATGTAATACACCTGAACCTTCATATATTACTTCCTTAAACAATAATTCAACTCACGTTAATTTAGTATATTTGTTTCATATTATTATGACTTCTGAAAACGCAAAACGATTTTTTGAAAACCATTTAGGTAAAAAATCTTCTGAATTTGTTACATTAGCTCAAAGCGGTTCTGCAAGGGTAAATTTTCTGGCCACAGCCGGTACCGAAAAATATATTATCACATACAATGAAAATATTCCGGAAAATGAGAGCTTCCTTTACTATTCTGAAATATTTTCAAACTTAAACCTGAATACTCCTTCCATTATTGCAGTTTCTGATGACAGAACAATGTATATCCAGGAATTTTTAGGGCAGCATACCCTTTCTGAGATCATCACAAAAGAGCAATTATCTCCTGAAGTACGATCTTTAGTACGACAGACTTTAGAAAAGCTTTTCCAAATGCAAATACAAACGCTCGATAAAATTGATTATTCCAGAACGTTTGAATATGAAAGCTATGATGAGCTCCCGGTGATTCATGATCTTTATTATTTTAAAAATTTCATAGCCGATTTTCTGGAGCTTGAATACAACAAGTCTACCCTGCTTAAAGAATTCAAAAAAATTGCAGTACTCATTGAAAGCCTTGAACCTAAAGGAATTATGATCCGCGATTTTCAGGCAAGGAATATTATGGTCAATGAAAAGAATGAAGTATCATTCATTGATTATCAGTCTGCAATGAAAGGACCGTTCATGTATGATGTTATTTCTTTTCTTTTTCAGGCTAAAGCCAATTTTCCCGAAGATTTCAAACAGGAAATGCTTGAATTTTATATTCGGCAGTTCGAAGATTCTGAAACAAAAATGCAGCTGAAAAATGCTGTAATGCCTATTCAGATGATGAGATATCTACAGGTATTAGGGGCTTATGGATTCCGTGGATTGATCCAGAGGAAACAGCATTTCATCGCCAGCCTGGAAAAGGGAATCCAGAACATTATACAGTTTTCAGATTCCTGGGAACAAATGAAGAATTATCCTGAACTCTATAAAGTCATTCAGCAATTGGAATCAGAAAAAACAAAACAAAAAATTGAAGAAATTATAAATTTAAACCATTAAGAATACTTTAAGTCATTAAGAACATTAAGGTTATGACCAAAAAAGAAATTACTCAACTGTCATGAAATTACTGGCTTTAACTAACAATATTACAAAGTCAATGAAACCCTTTATTAATGAATTTTTCAAAGAGCTTCCTGACTCAATTTTGATTTATCAGAATCTTAACTTACCCTTAAAAACTAAATAAGCCTTAATGGTTTAAAAATTTAAAAGAAAGAATATGCTACACATCGATATACACAGCTTTTCGTATAAGAAAGGAGGAATTCCTAAAGACGATTCAGGAAACGGAGGTGGTTTTGCCTTTGACTGCCGTGGAATTTTAAATCCAGGAAGAATCGAAGAATATAAAAGCCAAACCGGGAATGACACTGGAGTCCAGGAATATCTGGAAACAAAAACAGAAATGCCGAAATTCTTAGAACTGGTAAAATCTCTGGTTTCCATCAATATTGATAATTACCTGGAAAGAGGCTTCGAACATCTGCAAATTAATTTCGGATGTACAGGAGGGCAGCACAGATCAGTATATTGTGCCATAAAAATTTCCGAATTTATCCGGGAAAAATATCCTGAAGGAACTGAGGTTACTCTTCATCACGATGAACAGCCGCAACTGAATTCATAAAAGATAAGCA
Organism: Chryseobacterium sp. ON_d1; assembly: GCF_006829085.1. Taxonomy (GTDB): domain Bacteria; phylum Bacteroidota; class Bacteroidia; order Flavobacteriales; family Weeksellaceae; genus Chryseobacterium. The sequence continues at coordinate 42,504 of NZ_BJTC01000021.1, read as the reverse complement.
ATGATTGATAAATGATTATTTTCCACTGTTATTTTAATGATCATTTATTAATTATAAAAGTTTTATCACTCATCAACTATCATTTATCAATTATAAGAAATGAAAGCTCTAATTTTCGCAGCCGGAAAAGGAACCAGACTTAAACCGTTCACAGATCACCATCCGAAAGCACTGGCAAAAGTAAATGGTATTCCACTACTGGAAAGAAATATCAACTATCTGAAAAGTTTTGGAATAAAGGATTTTGTAATCAATATTCATCATTTTGGGAACCAGATTGTTGATTTTTTACATAAAAACAATAATTTCGGATGTAAAATTGAGATCTCTGATGAAACCAATGAACTTCTTGAAACAGGGGGCGGCTTGGTTTTTGCAAGAAAATTTCTTGATCACGGAGAAGATTTTCTGATCATGAATGCTGATATTCTTACCGATCTTAACATCAATGCACTGGTAGAATACCACAAAAAGATAAAAGATTTTGCTACTTTAGCAGTTTCGGACAGAGAAAGTTCGAGAAAACTCCTTTTCAATGATAATATGGTTTTGAGAGGCTGGCTGAATGTACAGACCGGTGAACAGCGGCTGGCTGAGTTCAACAAAGGCTTTAAAGCTCTTGCTTTCAGCGGAATACACTGTATCAACCCTATTATCTTTGAAAAAATAAAAAGAACAGGCAAATTTTCTGTAATGGAAGAGTATCTGGATCTGATGCAGACCGAGCATATCCATGGTTTTGTACATGACAGTATTCTTATTGATGTCGGGAGACCCTCATCCGTAACAGAAGCCGAAAAACATTTTAAATAAATCTTGCAATGGAAATGGATGGAACCCGAGATGAAAGCTTAGTAAATCCGGAATTTGACATTAACGAAACGAAACTACACAACAGTTTCAGGCAGAAAACCTGGGACGAGACGATCACCAAAGACAGCTGGATGGTCTTCAAAGTCATGGCTGAATTTGTAGATGGCTATGAAAAGCTGGCCAAGATTGGCCCGTGTGTTTCTATATTTGGCTCTGCCCGTCTGAAGCCGGAAAGCAAATATTATGAAATGGCAGTGGACATTGCTGAAAAGATTACCAGATTAGGCTTCGGAATTATTACCGGAGGCGGCCCGGGAATCATGGAAGCAGGAAACAAGGGGGCTTTCAACGCCAAAGGAAGATCTATCGGTCTTAATATTGATCTCCCTTTTGAACAGCATTTTAATCCTTATATCAATAAATCCTACTCCATGAATTTTGATTACTTTTTTGTGAGAAAAGTAATGTTTGTAAAATATTCTCAAGGATTTGTCGTAATGCCCGGCGGTTTTGGTACTTTGGATGAACTCACTGAAGCAATGACACTGATTCAAACCAACAAAATAGGGAAATTCCCTATTGTACTGGTAGGAAGTGATTTCTGGGGCGGACTGCTGGATTGGTTCAAAGACACACTGCTAAAAGAAGGAATGATTGCTGAAGATGATCTTGATCTTTATCGTGTGGTAGATAGTGCTGACGAGGCTGTAGCACATATTAAGGCCTTTTATGATAAATATTCTGTGAATGTAAATTTTTAATTGGCATATTATTTGTGACTTATAACGAACAAGTATGATTGTAAATCTATTAATTAAGATGAAAAAACTTTTATATATATTAGGTATTTTAACATTTTTTGTGTTAATGAGTTTTATGTATGCAGACTTTTTCTCTTCAATGACCAAAGTTGACTATATAGATGGAAGCAAAACGTTGAAGTTTACCACAAAAATGAATACAAGCCATATCTCGGATGCTATTAAAATCAACCCTAATACAGCAGGATTTGAAGCAGAGGTAAAAAAATATGTGAACAATAATTTTGATGTATTTGTCAATGGAGCTCCAAAAACGATTACCTTCACAGGAAGTCAGGTCAGCGGAGAAACTGTATGGGTGTATTTTGAAACCGGAGGAGTTTCAGATATCAACACCTTAAAGATTAAAAATACGATTCTTTTAAGCGCTTTTCCTAAGCAGATTAATATTGTTAATATTGCCTACAAAGGCAGCCAGAAAACAATGAACTTCCAAAGAGGAAAAGAAGTGAACGAGGTTTCTTTTTAAATGTAAATTAGATTTAACCATTATAAACGGGTACCCTGGAGAATAAATTTTCCAGGGTATTTTTTTGAGAACAGCAAAAATCACATGCAAGAGAGTAATTAAGTACAAATACTTAATTTCAAATTTCAGCATTTACACGCTACCATTTTCATTTTCAGCACTGTACATTTGTATTGTAATTACAGCCAAAAGGTGAAGCTGCATCACTTAAATAACGGGGCGGAATCTGAAAAGCCAGACGAGTAGGAAAACACCAAACAAAAACTAAATATCATGGAAGATATACAACTTAACGCATCCAGTCAGGAAATAGACGTCCTGATTGTAATAGACACGGATTATGTAAGATCACATTATAAAAGCCCAAGTACAGATCCTAATAATCCGGTAGGAATTGATCATAACAGCCAGCATATGATCGTTTCCAATGCCAATGCTATTTCCGGACAGGGTACTGCTGACCTCAACTTCAGCGCAAGGGCCGGAGATATAGTTTCTTTCAGAGGAACTTCAATTTATCAGAATTCGGATGATGCAGTCATCATCTATAATATTAAATATTGGTCCGGAGATCAGGTTTTTAATAATTTTGTATACAATTCTGTTGAAAGAAGAAAGGCAGCGGTTCCTAACGTAAATTCCCAAAACGGCCTTCCTGCCACTACTGCAGATATTACTTTTGCAAGTATAGACGCTAGAGTAAGAGCTACAGGAAAAGAGAATTTCTATGTACAGTTCGGACTTTACATTTTAGACCCTAATGACAGTAATAAACAAATCTTGTACGGTTACTTTTACTGGGATCCAACCATTACAGTTAAATAAATAGAAATAACAAAACCACCGCTGATACGGTGGTTTTTGTTTTTTACAGCAGTTTGACAAACGCTTCATTTTCTTCGCATACAGCCTTCAAAGCTTTCAATTGACTGATATACTCTTCAGCGGATAATTCATCGAATTGTAGCTGCTCAATTCCCTCCCAGAGATCTGTCATATGCCGACTTATCATATAATATCTAAGCAATTCCATATTGATTTTATAAGACGGACGCAAATCCTGATAGTATTTCATGAATTCCGGGAAATAAACTTCCTGATAAATCCCAAAAATATCAGCTTCGGCAGGTGCATACTTTATCCCTTCCCAATCTATAAGATGGATATTACTTTCATCTGCGATAATGTTCCAGTTATGAATATCCGTATGGCAAAGTACAAAGGAAAAATCACCTCCGGAAAGCTCTGTTTTCCGGATCTCCAATTCATCAATCTGCGGAATCAGACTGATACGAAATGGCATCAGAACATCTTGAATATCTGGTTTCAATCTTCCCAACTCAGAAGTCAGCCATTCTCTTAATGTATTGAGAAATACAAGTTGAAATTTTTCGGTAATAGATTCGGTATGGATGGATACAGGAGGTACTATTTCATGAAGCCGGGCCACTATATCAGCCAGTTCCCTAACCTGTTTCCTAGTAAGCTGCCTTTCTCCTACCGTATGCCCTTCTATATATTCCATCAAAATGTAAATATAGCTTTCATCTTCTACTTTAATATTTCCGTCATGGGTATGAGCCAGCTTCGAAATCTTTCCTTTTAAAAGAGTATCCGAATTCAGCCAATCAATAAAAAACAAATAGGTAGGAACCGCTTCCAGGATATATGCAGTAGAATTTCTGTTCTTATCATATACCTTCAGAAAAAACAGATTTCCGTCATCTGTATATACCTTATATGCTAATGCAGCCCAGCCGGGTTCCATTACTGTAATATTTTTTACGACTATCGGGTAGAAATGATTGAGAATATTCTGCAGTTTTTGAATTTCTGTCATGTTTAGTTTTTCTTTATTGCACTCAACATAAATTAATCATCACTAAAATACGAGAAATAAAAATTTTTGAAACCATACCATAATTTTTGATCAAAAAGAAGCCAGCCCTATCGGGCTGGCTTCTTTGAAATTATAATGAAATAACACGACCACTTTAAAAGAAAGAATTACTCAATTTTGATGTTATCAATCTGAAGATCATACACTCCGTCTTTTCCTGTTTTAAGGGCAAACATAGTTTTTCCAGGGGTAATATTAAGATCTGTAAGACCTGTAAGAGTAAGCTCAATCAGCCTCCATTGTCCGTTCGTATTGATAGCCCCGTTATATGAATTTGTACTTTCTGGACTTAAAGTGGCACCTGTAGAAAATGTTCCTAAATTGAATGTATAGAAAGCAGACGTATTAGGAGCAAGTGGTGTTGCTCTGTATACATTGAAAGAAAGTGATTTTCCTGATGCAGTACCTTTGATATACATGGTAATTCTTTTTGGAGCCGCTGGTATTCCTGACGCTGCATTCGATGTAAATACATAGTCATTATTGGAAGGTGTTCCTTTAATCTGAAGGGAATTTGTACCATTGTATCCTAAACCAATACCTTGTGTAGCATAAGGCATAAGCCCAAAGCTATTTAAACTTGATAAGAAAGATGGCCAGTTTTCAAAATCAGATCCTGGGAAAAGATTAACAGCACTAGCAGATGGAAGTTCAGGCTCACCGGGAGTGAATCTGTCGTTCGGGAAGTTTATATCATAAAGATCTCTGATATAAGCCTGTTCTGTATAAATTGTAGTGTTGCTTGTACCTGTATAACGGCTTAAAAGAAGAACGATATCACCACTTTTTGCATACTTAGGAGAAATTGGAGACTTCGCAAAAGTTGCATAGTTACTGAAACGAAGATCTAATCTACCTGCTTTTTTATCTGTAATATAACGGTCACCTGTTCCCGATTCATCAGCAAAAGTTTTTGTTAATTCAGGATCTTCAAACTGAACATTTTTAATTTTTACAAGCTGGTTGATGTGAGCACCGTTTTTCAGTGCATCCGAGATAGAAGCGAACTCTAATGGCTTCATTGTAGCTACAACTGGCTTTTGCCCGTCACAAACTCTTGCAATATAATTGGAAACTTTGTTCGGGTTGATTCTACCGATAGGATAGTTAGGATCATAAGAACCTACTTTAATGTTTCCATTAACTCCCTGAACGATTAATCCTTTCAGGTTGATTCTCAACAAAGCTCCTGTTGGGAAATCAAGATACTGGTTTCCTCCGTCGATATCAATCTCAATCCCCTGTGTAGGGTTTTCAGGTTTATCCTGAAGGAACATCATTTTATAAATATTCCCAGACTCATCACTTGAAGAAACATACGCTTCAACGATATAGTCTTCTGTAATGATATCTGCAGCTGTAGGTTTTGGCTTTGCAATCGTCGCAAGTTCTGACAACTGGTGATTAGCTGCTGCAAATTTGTTGGTACATTTAATCTCCGGTACTTCATAATCATCAGTTTTTACACAAGACGAGAACGTCAGCATGGAAATGGCACTGAATACCGCTGCTTTAAAATATATATTTTTCATTGTTTCGATTTTTAATTTAATTTTTTAGAATCTGAATTGAAGGTTAACAAAATAAGATCTACCCTGGTTATACCAATATTTAGGTGCGAATACCATATTTCCGCTGTCATAATCATTCGTATAGTCAGTATAGTTAACGTTTCTGGTCTGCTCAAATCCACCCGTAATATAATTTCTGTTATTTAAAATGTTATTGACAGATGCAGACACCAACACATAATATTTACCGATCATCCATGATTTACCTGCATTCACGTTGAAGAAGAATGCTGAAGGTAATTTTGTAGGAGCCAGAACTCTTGCAAGCTCCTCTTCCGTTACGTTGTCATAAGGAACTCCCGGTGTGTTAGGGTTTGTATAGAATCTCGCTGTTCTGGTTACAGGAGACGGATCTAGGAAAGAGTGTCCGAAATAGTTCCATGTTGCTCCAAGCCACCAGTATTTAGGGCTGCTGTAACGTAGACCTAAAGTATAGGCTTCCTGAGGAGTTCCACCCTGTCTGTAATTCTTAAGGGTAGCTTCCCCCATGTTGGTGTAAGACCTTGATACGATATTTCCGTTTCCATCAAGCTCTCTGAATGTTCCAACCGCATCAGATGCAAAATAAACAGTAGGATTATTAGTATAAGTATACTGTCCTAAGCTTAATAATCCGCTAGCGGTTAAAGTAGGAGTCACTTTCACCTGTGCACCAAGTTCAATACCCATATTTCTCTTGTTAGCTCCTGCCAATACCTGTGTAATGAAAGCACCATCCTGAATCGGGGCCTGATCTCCGCTTTCTGTCAGAGTTGTCAGCTTAACTCCCTGTGCAAAGTATCTTTGTACACTTGTTTCATTCTGAGTATTAACAAGATATCCTGTCAGTCTAACTTTTAGAATCGGAGTAGAGATTACATAGCTCAAATCGTTTGCATCAATAACAACGTTTTTGATACCCGGAGTCGTAACACCACTTACTCTTGTATTAAAATAAATATCATTTAAAAAAGGAGACTGTGAAAAATAGGCTCCGTTATAAACAAGGAAATTTCTACCGTTGATCTTATAGGTAACCTGTCCTTTGACACCAGCATTCCAGAAATTCTGGTCCGCTCCTTTTCCGTAAGATGACTCATACAGATAATGCTGGAACAATCCTTCTCTGCTGTTGGTCGTATAACCGAATAATCCGGAAACAAAAACATCAAATTTACCTGTTGAGAATTTGAAAGCTGGATTTATTTTGAATTCCTGTCTTCTGAAAATATAGCTGTACCCGATTTTATCTCCTTCTCTTTTGGCAACATCAGTATCGCTTTCTCTTGTATTGAATTTTCCCCAAACACTTCCTGCTGTTGTATTGGATGCAAACGGGTCCATATTAAGAGCAAAATCAGCTCCTAAAAGATCATTTACCTCTCTATACTGTTCAGATCTGTAATTCTGATATGATAAATTTAAAATAAAACGGGAGGTATCATTAAAATTATAAGTATAGTGAGTTGCTACATTCCATACTTTATCATCTTTTACATCATCCACCAGATAATAAGCAGCTCTTCTGCCTCCAAGAAAAGCATTGTATTGTACGTTTCTGTTGGCATTATAAAGATTATCCCAGTTGATCTGAGTATGTGACTGGTCATCATTGGTCCACCAGTCTCTTGTAATTCCGATGTTGGCAGCCTGCTCCGGAGCAGGGTTCTTATAGTTTAACCAATAGCTTGGTAAATTACGGTAATAGGTTGGAGACGGGTTATTGGCTCTGTACCAGTCTAGTCTTGAACTGTATTCTTTACCGAACTGATAAGATACAGACGTCCACAATTGAGAGTTTTTATTGATTTTCCAGAAATCCTGCAACTGGATCATTGGCTGGAAGCCTCTTTTCACTCTTTCGTTTCTTTTATCCCCGTTTTGCCATCCCCAGTAAGAATTATAATGAACTCCTCTGAAATCATATACTTCCTGAGTACTTGGACTTGAAGAACTTCTTGCATATTTAGAACCAATCGCGTTTAGGGTCATGGTATGGCTGTCGCTGAATTTCTTCTCAATACCAATATATCCACTGTACGCATCATAGGCAGTACCATCCTGAATTCCTTCCTGTGCCCATCTTCTGGCAATCATCCCTGTAAATGCCCATCCGTTCTTGTTCATCCCGGAAGAAAATCTGTAAGATAATCTGTTGGTATAGTTTCTGTTGGTCAGAGAGTAAGTAAGCTGACTTCCTTTTCTGTACTCGCTGGCTTTAGTATTCTTATAAAATACTCCGGTAGTTCCTCCGAAAGCATATTCGGAAGGTGCATGATTGGCTGAAATTTCCGGATAACGGGTAATTTCGTTCAAACCTCCCCATGTGCTGAAGTCTACATCTCCATTATCTGCAGCAGCCATAGAAACCCCGTTGATCATATTCTCCCCTGTTCTGCTATCAATTCCTCTCGGTCGGAACCAGTATGGTCCTAAATCGAAACTTGCAATTCTGTTGAAAACATCCTGGGAAGACTGTAGCAATCCTACAGTTGCAGTCTGCTGTGCACCACCGCTGTCACTTTCTCCAGAGTCCTCTACAATGGCTAAACCCTGATCTGCACCATTCAATGCAGAATAAAGAGTAATTACTCCAAGATCTTTTCTTTTCTCATCACTGGTTACATCAAATTCAAAAATTTTAGTTTCAAAATTTGGTTTTGTAACCATAATTTGATAATGTCCAGGCATCAAATCAGTAAATTGGAAATAACCGATTTTGTCTGCCTTTGCATCATTTCCTGCTCCTTTTAAATCTACATTTGCTTGCTCAACAGGCTTTCCGTCCGCATCCTTAAGATACGCAAACACTGTTGTCTGCGCATAGTAATATGAAGCAGGCAGCAAAGTAAATAAAGAGATTAATGATAGTTTTTTAATCATGAGTATATTTATTTTTTTAAATACTTTTCTTGTTAATTTTCAACGGTTTAAAAGTTGGGGGCACAAATTTAATCAAATTTTACAATTCACAACTTTTTTAACATTATTTTTTCTTAACATTGCAAACTTTTAAGAATCATTATATAAGAGTGTTTCAATTTACTGCTTTTAAATTTACAAATATTTAAAAGGCAGTGAATTAAAAAAAAGTAAATTTGTAAATTAAACAGTATTAATAATAACTAAAAGAGATGAAAAGATTTTCGACTCTGTTGGCCATTTTTATTTCGATCATGGCATTCTCGCAACAACAAGGGAAACTGAGAAAAGTGGCTACCGTAGGTTTTTTAAATGTAGAAAACCTTTGGGACACCATCCGCTCTGCAGATTATATTGACGGGACTAAAGACATCAGAAACCCTGCATTTCACAGAAGTATTCCTATGGATTCTATCAAGTTCCTGGAAGCTGAAAAATATGATGGTCCATGGAGTGACAGTGCTTTAAAAGGGAAAAAAGTAGTAAGAGAGCAAAGTGGTTCTGATGAATTCACTCCTAAAAGTGCCAAAAACTACGGAACAAAAATTTATAAGGCAAAACTGGCCAACGAAGCCAAGGTAATTTCTGAAATGGGAGCACAATATACCAAAACAGCTCCTGCGGTAGTGGGTTTAATAGAGGTTGAAAACAGACAGGTTATTCAGGATCTGATCAATGAGCCTGCTTTAAAGAAATATGATTACGGAATCATTCATTACAATTCATATGATTACAGAGGAATTGATGTTGCACTGATCTATCAGAAAAGAAGATTCACCCCCACCAATTCATTAAAAAAGGAACTGGTCATTTATGGTGACAACGGCAAAAGAGAATATACGAGAGATATTCTTGTCGTAACAGGATTTTTAGATAATGAAAAAGTAGCATTTTTCATGAACCACTGGCCTTCAAGAAGGGGCGGTGAAGCGATTTCTTTACCTAAAAGAAATGCCGCAGCTGCATTATTAAAACAACAGATGGACAGTGTAAGGGCTGCAGACCCGACAACAAAGCTTTTTGCAATGGGTGACTTCAATGATGATCCTGTAAGTCCAAGTTTAAAAAATCATCTGAAAGCTCAGGCAAGCCCTAAAGATTTAAGTGAAGAAACCCCATATCTTAACCTGATGTACCCTTTATATAAGAAAGGAGTTGCTTCTTTGGCATATCAGGATGCACCCAACCTCTTTGATCAGATTATCGTTTCTAAAAATGTAATCTCAGATCAGGTAACCAAAGAATACTCAGTATATAAAGCAGAAATCTTTGCCCCTGCTTATCTTGTAAACAAGGAAGGAAACTATAAAGGCTATCCGTTCAGATCCTGGAACGGAGACCAGTTTACAGGAGGCTACAGTGACCACTTCCCGGCATTTGTAGTTCTTCAGAAAGAACCATAAAAAAGTTAGGCACTCTTATTGGAGTGCTTTTTTTATATAAATACCTTAATCATGAAAAATATTATTCTATTAGTATTGTTCGCATTGGTCCCTTTCAGCTGTTTTTCTCAGGAAACACCAAAGAAAGATAAAGAGCAGCATGAAATGAAACCATCCAAAAATGAAGACGGGGAATGGGATCTTACCGTCATCGATACCCAGTTTGATTATTTTCTGAGCGCTGTGGCCAAACCCATCAGTCAGTACTCAGAATCCTATCTGAAGGCAAAAAACACATTTCTGGTCAACGAATGGAACAGCTATTATAATTCCGGCAGGTATAGAAATATTATTGAATCCGGAATAGATTATGATCCAAAGGAAAATTATGGGATCAAGTTTGAATATAAACTATACCAGGTTTTTGCATATGTAAACTGGAAATACAAGCTAAAAATGAACGGACTATCCGGAGCTGATGCCATAAGGTAAAATGTAAACTTAATAAAAAAGGTTCAGAGCAATTTCTGAACCTTTTCATTTTTATAATAGCTGAAAATTATTTATTGAATAATTCCTCTACTTTATCCCAGTTTACCACATCGAAGAATGCAGAAACATAGTCAGGTCTTCTGTTTTGGTAGTTTAAATAATAAGCATGCTCCCAAACGTCCAATCCTAAAACCGGAGTTCCTTTAACGTCTGCTACAGGCATTAATGGATTGTCCTGGTTTGGTGTAGAAGATACAGATACAGAACCGTCAGCATTTTTTACTAACCAAGCCCATCCTGAACCGAATCTTGTTTTGGCAGCATCAGAAAAATCAGTTTTGAATTTATCAAAACCACCGTAATTTTCGATAGCAGCTTTTACATTTCCTACCGGCTCCTTGCTTCCTCCAGGAGTTAAAATTTCCCAGAATAAAGAGTGGTTGAAGTGTCCACCTCCATTATTTCTTACTGCAGGCTTATCTGTTCCTGTCTGGCAGATCTCCTCAATTGTTTTTCCCGCCAGTTCAGTTCCCTCAATTGCTTTATTTAAATTGTCAATGTATGCCTGGTGATGTTTTGTATAGTGGATCTCCATAGTTCTTGCATCAATAGTTGGCTCTAATGCATCATATGCATATCCTAATTTTGGTAATTCAAATGACATAATCTTTATTTTTAATGTTATATCCAAAAATAGCCAATATTTAAGGTATTATCAAAGATTGGGGATTACTTTAATAAATCTTTAACATTGATATATTGATTTAGAATGAATTAAATTTTCAGGTAAGGAAGTTTTGAAGATGCTAATTGGGACTAAAAACAGTTTTAATTTTAAATATGGCTATTGTTAGAATTTCAGATTTCAGCAAAAAAAAGCACAAACCCAACGGTTCATGCTTTTTAATTAACAATAATTAAATTTATTTATTCATAGACATCAGGAATTCTTCATTATTAAGTGTTCCTTTGATGTTTTTATCAACAAATTCCATAGCTTCTACAGGATTCATCTCAGAAAGATATTTTCTCAGAATCCACATTCTCTGTGAAGTTACTTCATCAAGCAGAAGATCATCTCTACGGGTACTTGATGCTACAAGATCAATAGCAGGATAAATCCTTCTGTTAGCGATTTTTCTATCCAGCTGAAGTTCCATGTTACCTGTACCTTTGAATTCTTCAAAGATTACTTCATCCATTTTAGATCCTGTATCAATCAATGCAGTGGCAATGATTGTAAGAGATCCTCCTCCTTCAATTTTTCTTGCTGCTCCGAAGAATCTTTTCGGTTTGTGAAGAGCATTAGCATCCACCCCACCGGAAAGCACTTTTCCTGATGCAGGGGTTACGGTGTTGTATGCTCTCGCCAATCTGGTGATAGAATCCAGTAAGATGACTACATCATGACCACATTCTACCATTCTTTGTGCTTTTGCAAGAACAAGGTTGGCTACTTTCACATGCTTTTCTGCTGCTTCGTCAAACGTAGAAGCAATAACTTCTGCATTTACACTTCTTTCCATATCGGTAACCTCTTCCGGACGTTCATCGATCAGAAGAACCATCATGTATACTTCCGGGTGATTCGCGGCAATAGAATTCGCGATATCTTTAAGCAACATCGTTTTACCTGTTTTAGGCTGCGCAACAATCATCGCTCTCTGCCCTTTTCCGATAGGTGCAAATAAATCCACAATTCTTGTGGACACTGTAGATCCGCTTCCTGCAAGATTGAATTTTTCTTCCGGGAAAAGAGGTGTCAGATATTCAAACGCTACACGGTCTTTGATAAATGCCAGATCACGTCCGTTAACCTCTGTAGGTCTTAACAGTGAAAAGTATTTTTCTCCTTCTTTCGGAAGCCTTACAATTCCTTTTACGGTGTCTCCCGTTTTTAAACCAAAATTTCTGATCTGTGCTGTAGAAACATATACATCATCAGGAGAAGAGATATAACTGAAATCTGATGAGCGTAAGAATCCGTAGTTGTCAGGTAAAATTTCCAGAACACCTTCAATGCTTACCAATCCATCAAAATTAAATTCTTTTTTATGGTCATTCTGCTCCTCTGCCTTGTCAGAATGCCTGTTTTGATTCTGATTCTGGTTTTGGTGCTGCTGATGTTGGTTCTGGTTTTGATTTTTATGTTGATTTCCACTGTTCTGTGGATGGTTGTGTCCTTTTTGAGGTCTGTTAGCCTGTTGTTGAGGGAGATTGTTAGGCTTTTCTTCAGCCTGTGCAGGCTCTTGAGATTCTGTGTTTTTTGGAGTTTCTGTTTTTTCCTGGGATACTTCTGTATTACCTGTATTGGTAGAAACTCTTTTTCTTTTCTTTTTTGCCTGAGCCGTTTGTGCTGACTCTTCTGTTGTTGCAGCTACAGCGGTTTCAACTTTTGGCTCTTCTGGTTTTATTTCTTCAGAAGCCGGTATCTTTTCTTCTGTTTTTTCCTCTGCTTTAGGTTCTACCGGAGCTTTTGTATTTGTATTTGTTTTTGGCTTGGCTGCTGTTTTTTTGGGGGCAGCTTTTTTTGCCGGGGCTTTAGCAGGTTTTTCTGCTGGAGCCTCTTCAGTATTTACACTGGCAGGTTCTGTGGCGTTGAAATAATCTTTTGCAACTTTAGGATTAGAAGCCTGAAAGTCAAGAATAGCAAAGATTTTGTCATTTTCATTGCTGTTTCTTGCAACTTTAACGCCCAAATCTTTTAAGATTTTAGTCAGTTCCGTTACGGATTTTGACCTTAACGTTTCTATGTTAAACATATTTAATGTAAAAATGTAATTAATTGTGAGTAAGAAAAGTAAGTCCGGTGACTTTTGTTTTCAAGTACATTGTATAATGCAAATCTACACTTATTTTTGAATTGTGCAAAATTTATATTATTTTTGCCAAGAATTTAATATTCAATGCTACAGAGAATACAAACTATATGGACATTATTAGCAGTTTTAGCTGCTGTTTTCCTTTTTATAACAGGACAGGATGCTGTCATTTCAGACCGTATTCCGTTAGTTAATATCGGCTGTATAATACTTGTTATTACTGGAGCATTAAGTATTTTCAGTTTCAAAAACAGGAAAAGACAAATTTTGCTGAATACCATCAGCATCATTATAAACGCTTTGTTGATTGGTGTATTGGCGTACTGGTTACTAAATTTATCCGGAGGAATTCAGTTTCCTGAGAAGGGTATTGAGCCGGTTTTCCCATTGATCGCGGTGATATGTCTGCTTATTGCAAACATTTACATCCGTAAAGATGAGAGGCTCGTAAAATCTGTAGACAGACTTCGATAGCCTTACAACGATTTTTTGAGTGAGAACAGCTTCTTTTAAGGAGCTGTTTTTTATTTTTCTGATATTCTATATACACATCCAGTTCGTACAGATCAATTAATTTATGTAAATTCATTGCAACTTTTTAGTCCAATATGCGACAGATCATATAACTTTTAATTTTAATAAAAGACAATGAAAAAGCTAACGTATCTTACATTATCTCTATTTTCCATGGCCACCTTTGCACAGGCAGTTTCCAAAGACAGAGTAAAAACAGTGCTTTCCACTCTCGCATCAGATGAAATGAGAGGCCGTGAAATCGGCACTCAGGAAAATGAAAATGCAGCGAATTATATTGCTAAACTTTTTAAAGAAAATAATCTGGAATACTGTACCGGAACATCCTATCTGATTCCTTTTGACTATAATGGAAAAACAGCGTACAATGTCTGCGGGATCAAAAAGGGAAAAACAGATCAATACCTGGGGTTTTCAGGACATTTTGATCATATAGGGACCAGTGATAAAAGCGGAGACAATATTTATAACGGAGCGGATGATGATGCCAGCGGAATCACCACCCTTATTGGCATTGCCGATTATTTTAAAAATAAGAAACCTGAATTCTCTATGGTTTTCATGGCATTTAATGGCGAGGAGAAGGGCATGTTGGGATCAAGGGCCATTTCAACAGATAAAAATTTAGATCCTATTTACAATAAGATGACAGCACTTTTCAACTTTGAAATGGTAGCTACAGAATCTCAGTGGGGGAAAAACGCATTATACATGACGGGTGACGGATTCTCTGATCTTGATGAACTGTTTAATAAAAACGCTGTCAATGGATTAAAAATCAATGCAGATCCTTATGCCAAACAACAGCTTTTCTACCGCTCAGACAATGTCAGCTTTGTAAAAAAGAAAATTATCGCCCATTCATTCTCTACGGTTGATATGACGAAAGCATCCCATTATCATCACGAAAATGATGATATCAACATTGTTGATTTTGATAATATGACACAGATTATCAATAATTTTGGAAAAACACTGGAGAAACTGAGTCCTAAAAATTTTGCTCCGAAGTATAACGACCAGGTAAAATTTTAATGGGATCATCATACAAAACCGCTTTTCAGCGGTTTTTATTATTAATCTCTCATCCTTCTTATCCCTGTCTTGACAGAATACTCAATGGTATCTGTCAAAAAAAAACAAAGCCCAATAGTACCGAATTGTAACAAAAAGACATTTTTTGGAACTTATCCATTAAAGTAAAACAAGATTAAGAACGTCTTATCTTTTAATTTTACGTAATTTTGCTATCCAATTTTTTCATTGAATGAACGAATACAAAAAAATCTTAAAGTTCGCGAAACCACATCAGAAATATATATACGGAAGTTTATTTTTCAATATCCTGTATTCTGTATTTCAGATTGCTTCCTTAGGGACCATCCTGCCCGTTTTGGGAATGCTCTTTGGTACTATAAAGCCTGAGAAGTATGAAAAAGCTCCGGTGTATTCTGGTGAGATTGTTGATTTTTTCTCTTATTTAAAAGAATATTCCAACTATTATGTACAGACGTTGGTAAGTGAACATGGTGCTCTTACCGTTCTTGCCTGGCTGTGTATAATTACTGCATTTATGTTCTTTTTAAGAAATGCATTCCGGTATTTCGGTTCTTTATTATTGATCAATTACCGCGTGGGCGTAACCAAAGACTTGCGTGGAGCGATGTATAGAAAAATACTTTCTCTTCCTGTTTCATTCTTTACGGAGAGCAGAAAGGGAGATATGATGTCCCGTATGTCTAATGACGTAGGAGAAGTAGAGGGAAATATTTTAGGAAGCTTAATTGAACTGATCAACGCCCCTTTTATGCTGATCAGCACCTTAGTCACTTTATTTTTCCTGAGCCCGGAAATGACTCTTTTCTCTTTACTGGTTCTTCCTGTAATGGGAACAATGATTGCACTGATCGGAAAAAGCCTTAAAAAAGATTCACATGAAGCACAAAGTGAGCTGGGAACCATTTTCTCCATTGTGGATGAAACATTGAAATCTTCAAAAGTCATTAAAATATTTAATGGTGAGAAAATCATGAATAACAGATTCATGCATTCTATGAACAAATGGATTTCAAGCTCTATTAATTTGGGTAAAAAGAAAGAACTGGCTTCTCCAATGAGCGAATTCTTAGGCTCTATTACCTTCCTGATCATTGCCTGGTATGGAGGAAAACAAATTATTGTTGAGCAAAGTATTTCTCCGGCAGACTTCCTTGTATTTTTAGGAATGTTCTTCCAGATTTTACCTCCTGCAAAAAGTTTATCTACTTCTATTTCTAACGTTCAAAAGGGAGAAGCTTCCCTGAAGAGAGTATTGGAAATCCTTGAAGCCGATGTAAAGATTGAAGAAATTGCAGAGCCTGTATCTATTACAACGCTTCAGAATAGTATTGAATTTAAAGATATTGGATTCTATTATGATAAAGCGAATCTTATTCTTAAAAACTTCAATTTAACCATTCCTAAGGGAAAAACGGTGGCTTTGGTAGGACAAAGCGGAAGTGGTAAAACAACCATTGCCAATCTTTTAGCAAGATTCTATGATGTTTCGGAAGGGGAAATCCTGATAGACGGTACAGACATCAAACATCTAAAATTACAGGAGTACCGACAGCTCCTGGGAATGGTAACACAGGAATCAGTATTATTCAATGATTCTGTTTATAATAATATCCTGATGGGTAAACCTGATGCTACCAAAGATGAAGTAATTGCAGCAGCTAAAATCGCCAATGCAGATTCTTTCATCTCCAATCTTTCCGAGGGATATGATACCAACATCGGGGATGACGGAAACAAGCTTTCCGGAGGTCAGAAACAGAGGGTTTCTATAGCAAGAGCCGTATTGAAAAACCCACCAATCATGATTCTGGATGAAGCCACGTCCGCGCTGGATACGGAATCTGAAAGATTTGTACAGGATGCTCTTGAAAAAATGATGGAGAACAGAACTTCTTTGGTCATTGCTCACCGTCTTTCAACCATTCAGAAAGCAGACTGGATTGTAGTAATGGAAAAAGGCGATATTGTAGAACAGGGAACCCACCATGACCTGATTGCAAAAAGAGGAATGTATCACAAGCTTGTCGAACTTCAAAATTTTGATTAATCCTTAACTGAATTAAAATGAACCCTATACAGGAGTATTTCTACAGAATCGAAGAGCCTGAAAGAAGTACTCTTTTATTTTTGCGTGATAAGATTCTGGCTTCAGATCCCGAGAATATTTCAGAAACATTCAGTTTTGGGCTTCCATTTATCAAATATAAAAAGAAAATGCTGTGCTATTTTTATTACAGCAAAAAATATAAGAAACACTATATCAGCTTTTACCATGGAGATAAGCTGGATTATCCTGAACTGATACAGGACGGCAGAAAGAAGTTCAAGATCCTTCTTATTGATATGGAAAAAGATCTTTCTGTAGAATTTATCATCAATCTGACAGAAGAAATTAAAAAATATATAAAATAAAAAACTCCGGTACGAATAATCGTACCGGAGCCTTCTTTAAAAACGTCATCATTGTGTGTTTATGCCGTTGAATTCTGCCTGTTGAATTGCCCAGGCGAGCATATTGGCAAAAAGTATTGAATTTTGAACCTGCATTGAGCCTGCAGTATATCCATTTCCTGCATATCCGTAGGCAGATTTCTGAACAGGTAAATATCCCCCCGAGCTTGGTGCTACAAACGGTTCAATAGTATTACTTGTATATTGATTTCCGTTGGCGTTTTCATTACTTAAGAATCCTCCGTCTCCAAACCAGACAAAGTTTAGATTAGTACTTCTTAATCCTGAAATCCCTGTTCTGCTAGTAGTACTGTTGATAGGCTGGGCAAAACTATAAGGAGTAAAACCGCTTGTCAATCCTGAAACATTTACTGTTGTAGAAGCATCTTCACCCCAGTTTTTTCCTCTTACATCTCCAAAAGGACCGTTAAGGACCGGATCATCAGAATTGCTAAGTGCATAGACAGAACCCGCTCCGGCTCCGTTGGCCGCTGAAATTGTAGGATCAGAAAAAATTCCCCTAAGTAAATTTTGTGAAGTAGTTACATCGTCTACAAAAGCAATTACAACTCCTTTTTTATTTAAGTAGGAAGCTATATTACCAGCATCCGTCGTATTAGGTGTATAGCTGTATCCAATTACAACAATATCCGGTTTATTATTAAGCGCTGTCTGAAGAGCAGCTGATGAAGGTGCATTGCCTAAAGATATATGGTTAAAGCCTTCAGATTTAATAATACTTGAAGCAGTAACTCCAAAGTTTGTCGGGGAATCCATAAGACTTCGCGAAGGACCAGTATAAGCACTATAACCATAGACTGTTTCCAGTCCGATATGTAAAACTGTTTTTTTAGGAATGACAACAATTACATTGACAGAACAAGTTGTAGACACTCCTCCCTGACTATCAGAAGTAATTGTAATTGTTTTCACAGATGTAGAAGACGGAGTTCCCGATCCGTTTAAGGTAATATTCTGATTTCCCGTAGAGGTAAATGTTCCGGAGCCACTGAAAGAGATACCATCTACCGTATTCGTGGTAATGGTGTAACTACCCAATGCTGAGACATTGACAGGTAAAGTAATCGTATTGGAAGACGTAAGAGCCGTTCCCACTTTGTACACTCCGTTTACGGTTGCACTTCCACAACTCATGGTATACGTTCCTGAAGGGCTAAGAACAGTAACAGAGACCGCTGGAGTACATGTTACTTCGGTGCCATTAGCATCAATTGCAATATTATCGGTCTGGATATTCTGAGGATTACCCTGGCCCGGGACCTGTACCGTTTGTGTTCCTGTATTAAGGAACACCCCGGTTCCGTAAAAATTATATCCGTTTGAAGTAGTCCCGGTAATTGTATAATTTCCAATCTTTGTTACATTAACCGCAATGCTCAGATAATTGGAATTGGTAAGATCTTTACCTTTCACATAGCTTCCCATTGCTTTGGAATTTGGGCAGTCTACCGTAAAAACAGATTTTCCCATTTGTCCGCAGACACTTTTCCATTCATTATCAGCAAGGCTCCAGTAATTAAGGCAGTCTTCTGTCGTATTGTAAACCGTCAACCCATCATCCTGAGATGTGTTGATTACAATTGCATTTCGCTGGGCCTCAGTTAAACGGGGAATAAATATTCCTTTGTTATTATTACCCGAAACGATATCCAGTACAGAATTGGCATTGGGTGTTGTGGTATTGATCCCTACAGCACCATTAGTGCCTTGAGAATAGTATTTTCCAAAGGCAAAGATCAGCGTTATAAGCAGGACTTTGATCGGAGGCATAGTAAATTTTGTGCTCATCATTGTATAAGTTATAATTGTTTAATACATAAGATTTAAATAAGTCATTTAATTGGGACAAAAATATCATCAACCTACAATTATCAAATCACCTCACAATACGCAATTCTACTCACACGTAGTAAAACTCACAAACAGCTATAATTTTAAATAAACAAACCCACAAATAAAGAAATTCAGTTATTCCATCAAACCTTATTTAATTAAAAAAAACATACTTCAACTTAAACAGATTTCATATCCTTCATATTTTAAAAATAGCCTTCCACCGGGCAATTGTATTCCGGCTTATTTTAAAATGGCTGCTAAGCTGAAGATTGGTAAGTTTATTTTTCTGCTGATATCTGAGAATTTTCAAAACAGACTCTTTATCATAAGAACGCAGTTGTTGATTATTAATCCCGGTTGTATAGTCAGGTTCCCCAAAAATTAACTGATTAAATTTCAGAACGTCAATAGCAGAATACAGTGATTCAAGTTGATATCTGACGTGAGCATCTGTTAATTTTTCAGGAAATTTCTCCTCAAGAATGTCAGTATAAATCTGTTTGTAATCAGGCATCATTTTATATTTTTTTCATCCATTTATATAAGGTTGTCTTGGGAATCTTATATCGTTCAACCGCTTCACCGGCGGTCATTGTTCCCGTCTCTATCTTCTCAAGTATAAAATCCTTTATTTCCTTTGTATAGATATTCTTCCTGAAGATGATTGTATTTTCCTTATCCTTTCCCGCCTTTTGAATTCTTACAAGCGGTGGAGCATACAAAATCAAATGCCCTGTATAAAACCTGAAAAAATCAAATTTCAAAAGTTTGCACCATTTCAACAGAACTTCAGTATCAATGCTTTTGGCATTATACATTTTTTCTATGTCATCTTCTGTTTTGTCTAAAAAGCGGCAGATTCTTTCTATGGGAAGCCCATATTCTTCCACTTTAGATCTGATCAGTGGTCCGATATGAATGTTCTTAATATTCATCACAACATTTTTATTTAAAAATATTGACAAGAAAAACAATAAAAACCATCAGACACTACTTAAGACTACGTATGAGTAATAAAAATCGGAATTCTGTTTAAATTTTAATAAGGTAACTATTGATATTGATCTCAGAAGGAATATTGAGTTTTTTTCGTATTCTGTATTTTTTGCTTTCTACTGCGCGAATGCTGTTATTGGTACATTGTGCGATCTTCTTCGTATCAAAATCAAGTTTCATTAAAGCACAGAAATATAATTCAGAATGGATCAGATTAGGGTTTATTTTTAGAATTTCCGGAATAAAATAAGGAAAAAACACTTGAAATTTTTCAAAAAAGACCGGAGAGTTAGTTTCTGCCAGATTCAGTATCTCCTGAATATTTTCTTCTGAAAGATGATTGATAAGCATCTGATGCTTCATCAGTTCTGTATTTGTTTTGACAAGATCTTTGATGGTAGAGTCTTTTACTTTTTTATCGGTTATCAAACCGTTAATAAGTTCATCTTTCT
The DNA here is from genome assembly GCF_006829085.1 of Chryseobacterium sp. ON_d1. Lineage (GTDB taxonomy): Bacteria > Bacteroidota > Bacteroidia > Flavobacteriales > Weeksellaceae > Chryseobacterium. The sequence continues at coordinate 21,984 of NZ_BJTC01000021.1, read as the reverse complement.
GTGTAATAAAGACAATATCCATCAGAAAAGAGGCAATAGAGAACAAAATATTCAATGATTTTATTATTTTAAAATCCTTTTTTTCTAAAAACCGGCTTTTAGGCAGGAAGTCAAAATCAAAGTACAGGCATATAATAAAGTTAATACTGATCATTAAAGTAATAAAAAAAATAGAATAGGCATCTTTTTTATAGTTTAAAAAAAACGGGACAGCAAACAGAAGACAAAAATAAAAATACTCTACACCAGCATTTTTGTAAGTATAAATATTAAAGAAGTTGACTATAAACGTAAGTAAAACAAATATTCCGATAATGAAAGGTTTCAAAATTGTTTTAAATCGTTTTGTCTTTCCTTTTACAGCCATTAAAAACAACCAGAAAAAAGTAATAACCGTAAGAAATGTTGAGATCAGCTTATCTCCGAAAAAAGTAATAATAAAAATGGAATAAAATAGAAATATGAAAAATAACAAAAGCAGATACCGGTTAATAAGATTCAGATAGCTGCTTTCAAAACCATCATCCATTTTCTCTGCTTCATCGTTGATCACTTTAAAGAAAAACTTATAAATCATCCTGTTGTTTTTTTATGTTTTCACAAGCTCAAATTGGCATTTGCACTACTGAAAGCATAAATTTTCCAATGTTAATAGCTTTTAAACGACATAAAAACTGACCAAGCAAAACAGCTGTCTGTAATTTCAGTGATAAAAGAATATGATTCGTGTTTTTCCATTCTAATTTAGTAAAAATCTGATTAGTTTATTCAACAAACCTGATCAATATAAAAAAAATCAGCACTTAAAATCATATGTCATATTCAGTCATTTTCTGTATGGGTATAAAAGCGTTTATAACCTGTGTTTGTGTAGCTGCAAAATTATTGATCTGTACAAATAAGCTTTAATCCCTCAGTACTCAATATCACTCATGCGTAGTTAAACTCAACAAAATATACCCCCTATAAAGCAAAAAAGAGAGCCTTAATGACCCTCTTTTTGCGTTTATATTTAATAAGAATTTTAATTTTCCTTCAGTTTGGCAATTACATCCAAACCTCCTTTCGTGATATCCCCGATCTTACAGATAATCTCAGTATCCAAAGGCAGGAAAACATCCATTCTGGAGCCGAATTTGATAAACCCGAACTCGTGTCCTGCTTTTGCTTTATCACCTTCATTACAGTAGAATACTATCCTTCTGGCTACATATCCGGCAATCTGTCTGAAAACTACTTTATGGTTGGTGAAAGTTTGTACTGCTACTGTAGTTCTTTCATTTTCCGTAGAAGACTTTTCATGCCATGCCACCAGATATTTCCCCGGGTGATATTTCTTATAGATAACTTCTCCCGAAACCGGATATCTACAGATGTGAACATTCAATGGAGACATAAAAATAGAAACCTGAATTGCTTTCCCTTTTATAAATTCATCCTCTTCTACTTCTTTGATCATTACCACTTTTCCGTCCACCGGAGCGATCACATTTTCTCTGTGGTCAAGAATATTACGGTTTGGAACTCTGAAAAACCAGAAGACTAAACTGTAAATAACCAACAAAGGCATGATGATCAACAGTGACCATATTTTAAGGAAATAAATCGCTAAAGCGCTTACAATAATAAAAAGTATAGTCGCAACGGTAATCGTTCCTTTTGATTCTCTATGTAATTTCATGAGATTAAATAAATTTTTCTAAAATAAAGTACAAATATACGACAGGAACGCAGATAATAAAACTATCCAGCCTGTCTAAAACTCCTCCATGTCCCGGAATGATGTTTCCACTGTCTTTCACACCGAAATTTCTTTTCAATTGACTCTCTACCAAATCTCCTAATGGAGCAAAGGCTGCAACCAAAAATCCTACAATCATCCAGTTTCCTCTCAATTCAGGCTGATAATGTTCAATAAAATAAGATAAAATCAATGTTAAAACAACTCCTCCGGCATATCCTTCCCATGTTTTTTTGGGAGAAATTTTAGGAGCCATTTTATGTTTACCAAAAAACTTCCCTACCAGATAAGCAAAGGTATCACTACTCCAGATCAGAATAAACAGGAACAGAACCTCAAGAGAAAAATGATCACTATAACTGGAGAACTTAGGTAAGCCTAATGCAAAACTGAACGGCAGAGCTACGTAAATAACGGTAAAAATAAGTTTTCCGCTGTCGAAATATAATTCGTTAGGATATTTGAATAAAGTCACCACAGCAATGCCAATAAGAGCCAGGGCTAATATTTCACTGAGTCTGAAATCAAAAAAGAAATCATGGTTAAAATATCTTTTGGAAAAAATATAAAATATAAAAATGACCAATGGGTATACCACCCATTTTTCGTACCCATTTCCAAATTTCATGATTTTTACACATTCCCATGTTCCGACGATCAGCAACAAGCTCATTAACCCATAATAAAGATATTGCTGTTTGATAAGTCCCGGGGCAATGCTGTTCAGCAGTTGTGCTCCAAGCGGAGTAGAACAAAGAATAATGATGGCTACATAAACGATACCTGATACGGTTCTTTGAATGAGATTTTTATCCAAAATTTAAAATTTAGAAGTGGTTGCTAATCTTCAAGCAGCAATAAAAACAGTTTTGTATTGGCGTTGGAAGAACTGTCCATTTTGGATTGGCTTCCGCTGATAGAAGTAAGGTTTTTGATATTTCCGTTTCTTTTTATTTTCCCCATAGCATCATTCAGGTTGTTTACAATCTGAGAAACATTGGCAATGATGATAATTTTATCGGGAAGCCTTGAGGAATGATAATGAAGAATATTGTTATGCGAAAGCATAATTCTTCCGTCATAGGCGATCAGGTATTCACAGGTGATGAATGCTGCATCATTTGGCTGCTGCAGTTCTGAGGTATAAGAAGTTTTCACCACGTTCAAAAAGTTCTGAAGTTCTTTATCCCAGCAGAAGAGATTGTGGATACCTTCTATTTTGATAATTTGATTTAAAGTTTGTAGAGCCTCCGCTTCATCTGCACAATAATTAAAAAATCCTCCCGAATGCGTAAATAATTGGGCAAACTTATAGTCGAGATCCGCATTTTTCAGCGAATCTCCAAGCTTCTCCAGGCTCTGTTTTTCATCTTCTTCAGGCTGGTTGGTAAGTTTGCTTACAATCCTCTTGAATAAATTCAACTTAATCTATTTTTAGTCAACTTTATACAAAAATAGAAAATAAATTACAATAGTGTCCAAAATATCTCTTTAAATATGAAAAAACCTGACAATTTCAAAGTTGTCAGGTTGTATTCATTCTATTTTTAAGAGCTTTAAAGCTGTGTTGGGCTTTCGGGAGCCTGTATTTCGCTTTCCTCTTCTTTTTCTTTGATCTGAGGAGCATCCTCTACTACCGGCTGATCTTTTACAGGAATAGTATTGGTTACCGGTTTCTCTGTCAATTCTGGATCCCATGCTCTTTTTCCGAATATTTCTTCTAAATCTTCACGGAAGATCACTTCTTTTTCTAATAATTTACTTGCTAAAGCGTCAAGCTTGTCTTTATTCTCAGCAAGAATTCTTACCGCTCTCTCGTATTGATTTTCAATGATTGACTTGATTTCTGCATCAATCTTTGTAGCAGTTTCTTCAGAATATGGCTTTCCGAAGTTATATTCAGACTGGCCTGAACTGTCATAGTAAGAGATATTACCGATATTCGGACTTAAACCATAGATGGTAACCATTGCCTGAGCTCTCTTGGTGACCGTTTCCAGATCAGAAAGCGCTCCTGTTGAAATATTATTGAAAATCACCTGCTCTGCCGCTCTACCTCCTAACGTTGCACACATTTCGTCCAGCATTTGCTCAGTAGTCGTAAGCTGTCTTTCTTCAGGAAGATACCATGCTGCTCCTAATGAACGTCCCCTTGGTACAATCGTCACTTTTAAAAGCGGTGATGCGTGCTCTACCAGCCAGGAAATAGTAGCATGTCCAGCCTCGTGGTAAGCCACTCTTCTTTTTTCAGAAGGTTTGATGGCTTTGTTTTTCTTCTCAAGACCTCCGATGATTCTGTCCACAGCATCAAGAAAATCCTGCTTTGTAACTGATGTATGGTTATTTCTTGCGGCGATAAGTGCTGCTTCATTACAAACGTTGGCAATATCTGCACCACTGAATCCAGGGGTCTGTTTTGCAAGGAATTCTCTGTCTACATTGTCATCAAGCTTAATCTTTTTCAAGTGAACGTCAAAGATCTGTCTTCTTTCATGAAGCTCCGGCAGGTCTACATAAATAGAACGGTCAAAACGTCCTGCTCTCATCAAAGCTTTATCAAGGATATCGGCCCTGTTGGTTGCAGCCATTACGATAACATTCGTATCGGTTCCGAAACCATCCATCTCTGTAAGAAGCTGGTTCAATGTATTTTCTCTTTCGTCGTTTCCGCCGGAGAAATTATTCTTTCCTCTTGCACGTCCGATAGCATCAATCTCATCGATAAAGATGATCGCCGGAGATTTTGCTTTGGCCTGGGCAAAAAGATCTCTCACTCTTGAAGCGCCTACCCCCACAAACATTTCAACAAAATCAGAACCCGACAGTGAGAAAAACGGAACTTTAGCTTCCCCTGCAACAGCTTTTGCCAATAAGGTTTTACCTGTTCCCGGAGGGCCTACCAAAAGGACTCCCTTAGGAATTTTACCTCCCAGTTTTGTATATTTCTCAGAGTTTTTAAGAAAATCCACAACTTCCTGAACCTCTTCTTTTGCTCCTTCAAGTCCTGCAACATCTTTGAATGTTACCTGAATCCTTTCTTTTTCGTCAAAAAGTTTCGCTTTAGATTTTCCAATAGAGAAGATTTGTCCGCCAGGGCCTCCTCCTCCACCCATCTTCCTGAAAAGAAGAAAGTAGAATAACCCTAGAATTGAAATCCAAACCAGTGCAGGAACTAAAATATCCATTAAGGCACTTTTACCTGTTCCGTAATCTTTAGTTGTTTTGATTGCCGGATTGGTCGCTTTGATCTGTTCAAATTTCTGAAGGAAAAGCTGAAGATCTCCGTATTTCAAAGAAAAATCTGCTTTAGGAGTCATATCTAACGCCGAAAAAGGGTTGTTTTCCTTTCCTGTTTTGGAAACCATTGCTGATTTTGCCTCTTTTGTAAGGAAAACATCAGCTTTCTCTATGTCTTTGTATATAATTATATTCTGGACTTTCCCCGCCTGCATTTCTCTAAAGAAACCATCCTCATCAATAGATTTTGCACTATCACCTCCAAGGAAATTGGAGCCAAAAAATAGCAAAAGAGCTATGATTGCAATGGGAAAGAACCAGTTGAATCCTTTATTATTCATTTAAACTTTTTAAAATTTTATTACTCATTTTCAATTTTGGTAATGACGGCGTCACCCCAAAGCTCTTCTATATCATAGTACTCACGTACCTGTTTTTGAAATATATGAACCACCACTGAAACATAATCTACCAATACCCACATTGCATTTTCCGTACCTTCTACATGCCAAGGTCTGTCCTTCAGTTCGTTTCTCACTTTTTTCTCTACACTCCCTGCCAATGCAGAAACCTGTGTATTTGAGTTTCCACTACATATCACGAACGTCTCTGCTACGGAGTTTTCGATGTTGGAAAGATCAAAGATCATAATGTCCTCTCCTTTTACATCCTGGATAGCTTCAACGATTTTATCTATTAACGCTTGTTTTTCTGCTGTTTTATTCATTAAAAAAATACTATAATCTGCAAATTTATTGTTTTTTCTTTACTTTAACCTTACTTTTACCCTCTTAATGTCTTAAAGTTTTCTTAAATGAGCCAACTCTTCTACCTGAAAGAATGTTCTTCTACTAATGACGAAATATCAAAGTTTTTACTTTACGGAGATTCAAATTTTATAGGGCTTCATACTTTTAATCAAACTAAAGGCCGTGGTCAGTATGGAAATATCTGGACTCAGACTGCCGGAAAAAATCTGGCTTATACGCTGGCAGTGAATACTCAGAACATCTTGTGCTCCGACTTTATATTCAATTATTATACCGCAATGGTTATCCGGGATTTCCTTGCCAAATTGTCTGACTCTGAGGTAAAGATCAAGTGGCCGAATGATATCATCCTTAAAGGTAAAAAAATCGTTGGAATTTTAATAGAAAAGAAAAAAATTAATCAAAATAATTATTTCATCATAGGAGCCGGGATTAACATTCTTCAGGAAAATTTTGACGAAATATCTCATGCAGGATCACTCCTGACGCAGACAGGCATTCATTTTGATCTGGAAGAGCTTGCTTTGAATCTGCATGAATATCTGTGCGAAAAACTAAAAAATATCCCTCCCGACCAGAAAATACTGGATGGATTTAACAAAAACCTTTTCAGAAAAGATCAGATATCAGTCTTTGAAATTGAAAAAGAACGACAAAATGGCATCATCCGTAATGCAGACGAAAAAGGTGAACTTTGGATCGAGCTGGAAGACGGAATGCGCTCCTTTTATCATAAGGAAGTAAAACTCCTTTACTGATTGGCTCTTTTAATGTAAAGATAAAGCGTAAGTGGCAAAAACACCATATTGGGCAGCCACATCGCTACAGCCGGAGACAAGCTTTTGTTTTCAGAAACCACTTTTAGGGCTTCAAATGAAAACACGAAAATAAAAGCCAATGAAATCCCTATGGCAAGGTTGATACCCAATCCCCCTCTTTTCTTTTGTGATGACAGGGAAAGCGCCAGGAATGTCAGAATAATGATCGAAACAGGCATAGATGTTCTTTGGTGAAGCTCATTCAGGTAAGAATTCAGGTTACTGTTTCCTCTTGCCTTTTCTCTTTCAATAAATTTTAAGAGTTCGGGGGTGGTTTTATTTTGTCCCAGAAGCTCATTAGGAAAAAGTTCTTCCGGTGAATGTCCATAATTTTTTCTTAATTCGATTCCGTTATTCAGCTTTTCGGTATTGTCCCTGTTGATTGTTTTTTCTAAATAATTATTTAAAACAAACTGTTTTTTTTCTTTGTCCCAATATACTTCGCTCGCTTTCAGCTCATAAGTCATTTTTCTATCTTTATCATATTTCTGATAAACGAAACTTGATCCTCTTTTCTCTCTCTTATTCCAGGAATCAACAAAAATGTATTCTGTTTTGCTCAGCTGTGAGGAGGCCGGAGCCGTTCCCAAAATCTTTTCTTTATTGGCTGCATTATATGTATAGGCCTCCAGCTCATTTTTCTTGATATTAGCCCATGGCAGCACCATATGATATACCACCAGAGCAATCAGACCGATAAAAATGGAGGTAAGGAGGTAAGGTTTGGAAAACCTGTGAAAGCTTGCTCCACTACTGATAATGGCAACAATTTCGGTATTATTTGCCATTCTGGAAGTAAAATAGATCACCGAAATAAAAACCAGAATGGAAAGAAAGGTCACCACAAGATTGATAATCCAGAACGGATAAAAATGAACAAGGAAATACATCAGATCCAGCTTCGGATCAATGGCTTTCGCATTTTCTATCCTTGGAATCTTCTGCTGAACATCAATTACCAATACGACTATAGACAACAATACCAACATGAAACTGAACGTTCCAAGGTATTTTTTAATGATATATCTGTCTACAATTTTAAGCATACTCTCTTACAGTCTTTGTCTAAGAACCGGCACCACTGAGTTTTTCCATTCATAGAAATCTCCGGCAATAATATGTTCTCTTGCTACTTTTACCAAATCCAGGTAGAATGCAAGATTATGAATTGAAGCAATCTGTTTTGCCAGGTATTCTTTAGATACAAACAGGTGACGAAGATACGCTTTTGAATATTCACGATCTACAAAACTGGTCCCAAATTCATCCAGAGGCGAAAAATCACGCTTCCATTTTTCATTTTTAAGATTCATCACCCCCTGCCATGTGAAAAGCATTGCATTTCTTGCATTTCTTGTCGGCATTACACAATCCATCATATCAATTCCCAGTCCGATAGACTCCAGGATATTCCATGGAGTACCCACTCCCATCAGGTATCTTGGTTTTTCTTTCGGAAGGATATCTGTCACTTCATCTGTAATTCTGTACATTTCTTCTTCAGGCTCTCCAACGGAAAGTCCTCCAATGGCGTTTCCTTCTGCTCCTGCTTCAGAAATCACTTCTGCAGAGATTTTTCTGAGATCGGAGTAAGTAGATCCCTGAACAATCGGGAAAAGTCTTTGCTTGTGTCCGTATAATTCGGGATTATTATCTGTCCATTCAATACATCTTTTCAGCCAGCGATGGGTGAGCTCCATAGATGATTTTGCCTGGTTATATTCGCATGGATAAGGAGTACATTCATCGAAAGCCATAAAAATATCGGCTCCGATCTGTCTTTGAATTTCCATTGATCTCTCAGGAGAAAACATGTGATAACTTCCATCGATATGAGATTTGAATCTTGCCCCTTCTTCCGTCATCTTTCTGTTACTGGCCAGAGAAAAAACCTGAAAACCTCCGGAATCGGTAAGAATAGGAAGGTCCCAGTTCATGAATTTGTGTAAACCACCTGCATCCTGCATCGTTTCCATTCCAGGACGAAGATAAAGGTGATAGGTATTTCCCAGAATGATCTGGGCTTTAATGTCTTCTTTTAATTCTCTCTGATGAACTGTTTTCACACTTGCAACAGTTCCCACAGGCATAAAAATAGGCGTTTGAACCTTCCCGTGATCTGTGGTAATTTCCCCTGCTCTGGCTTTTCCTTCAGAGGTTTTTTCTATATTAAAAAATTTCATCTCTATACTTTTTTGATACACTGTTTTTCTCAGTGACTTTCTGCAGGACAGAAACTCCGGTGACACTTTACCTTACCAAAGGTGTTACAGGACCACTTTCTTTCTGTTTATCCTTTACATATTTTTCTGCTTTGGGATCTTTCTTCAGCAATTTTTCCTGAGCATCATTGGCAATCCCATCCATTTCTTCTTTAATTACATAGTATTTGAAACTGTCTACAAAGTCATCAGGTTTTACGTTATGTGACTTCAGGACAGCTCTTGTACCTGCTTCCATGTTTTTGTCAGGGTATACAAAGATAGCCTGATCATTGATCGCAAGATCGGCAATGATTTCTGCCATCATATCTTTATCGATCAGGTTTTTAGGCTTATCAATATAATCACCACACGAAAACAGGCTCAGTAAAACGAAAATAAAGATTAGCTTTTTCATCAGTTTCATAATCTGTTGATGATTGATTTCCATTTTAAGTTCAATACTCCAAAAACAGCTTCATGGATTATTCCGCCGTTCATTTTGCTTTCTCCTAAAATTCTGTTGGTAAATATAATAGGAACTTCCACAATTCTGAAACCTTTTTTAAATGCTCTGAATTTCATTTCTATCTGAAATCCATATCCTTTCAGTTTTACATTGTCCAGCCCTATTTCCTCCAACACTTTTCTTGAAAAACAGACAAAGCCTGCTGTGGTATCATGAATAGGCAGTCCCAATACAAACCTTACATATTTTGATGCGAAGTAAGAGAGCAATACCCTTCCCATAGGCCAGTTCACTACGTTCACTCCTTTTGAGTAACGGGAACCGATTGCCATATCAGCATTGATACATGCTTCAAACAGCTTAGGCAGATCATTTGGATTATGTGAAAAATCGGCATCCATTTCAAAAATATAGTCGTACTTATTTTCAATAGCCCATTTAAATCCGTGAATATATGCCTTTCCCAACCCATCTTTCACATGCCTTACCGACAGGTGGAGATAATGTGGATATTGCTTCTGTAATTCTTTTACAACCTCTGCTGTTCCATCTGGAGAAGTATCATCCACCACTAAGATATGAAAGTCATCCTCCAATGCAAAAACTGCGGAAATAATATTTTCAATATTTTCCTTTTCGTTATACGTTGGGATGATGACGAGTTTTTTCATTTCAGTTTGCAAAGATAGTTTATTTAACCTTTTTATTTTATACAAAATAATCTATAATTTTGCAAAAATATTTCTCAGGGATTGAGCGGATGAAACAGAAACTTTTATTCAACAGATCTGAACAGTACGTAAAATCGGTGAGAGCAAATATTTTAACTGCAAATTCATGGATCTGACAGGAAAATCTGTGCCGGGCTGTGTTATATTGAAGTTAAATAATAAATAAAAAACTTAAATTTTGCCATCATCACAACACTTCATCAATCACGTAAGAATACCTGAGAACAATGATTGGGTAATCTTTATTCTTGTAGGCTGTATATTTTTATACGTTTTTATGATGAACGTTATAGAGAGAGATGCCAGTCTCAAAGATTTTCTGCTTCAGAAATATTTTGATGCAAGTAACAACCTTCCCAGCTGGATTATCACTTCCTGTGTCACTACCCTTACTCTTTCTGTACTAATTTCACAGTATATCCCTATTGTGCCTAAATTTATTGCCGATCTTCAGCTTTTAGGCTATCAGCTTAATAAATTCGGATATACTTTGCTGGCAGTGCTATTTTTTTATCTCATAAAATCAACATTAGGTTTTTTATTTTATCAAAGTATAGGGGATGGAAAAAAATGGACTATTTTTTATTTTACCTCCACAAAGTTTTATTTCATTCTTTCATTTTTACTGATCATTCTTTGTGTAGCCCATTATTACTTCCCGATAGACAGAAATAAAATGTTTTTATATTATTTCTGCTTCTTTTCTTTTGTATTCATTTTCAAAGTTTTTTTCTATTTATTTCACAAGAACAAGATTCTTCCAGAGAAATGGTATTATAAATTTTTGTATATTTGCACCCTCCAAATCGCACCATTATTATTGCTTTGGAAGTTGTTATTTTTTTAATAAAAGTCAATGATGAGAATAAAGTCTATATTGGTTTCTCAACCAGCGCCTAGTGAGTCTTCTCCATATCTGGATATAGCGAAGAAGGAAAAAATAAAGATTGATTTCCGTCCATTTATCCACGTCGAAGGAGTTGACAATAAAGAGCTCAGAACACAGAAAATAGATCTGACGCAGTATACCGGTATTATTTTTACCAGTAAAAATGCGATTGACCATTACTTCAGACTAGCAGAGGAATTGCGTTTTGCTGTTCCGGATACGATGAGATACATCTGCCAGTCGGAAGCAATTGCCAACTATCTTCAAAAGCATATTGTGTACAGGAAAAGAAAAATCAGCTTTGGGGAGAAAAATTTCTCAGACCTGCTTCCTCTTTTCAAAAAGTTTCCAACTGAAAAATATCTGTTGCCATCTTCAGATGTTTTAAGCCCGGATATTGTAAAAACCATGGATGCATCTAATGTAGACTGGACAAGAGCAATCATGTACCGTACCGTATGCAGCGACCTTACGGATATCAATGTCAAAGATTATGACATGTTGATATTCTTCAGCCCGCAGGGGATCAAATCACTGCAACAAAATTTCCCTGACTTCAAGCAGGAAGAAACCAAAATCGGAGTTTTTGGAAACACGACTTTGGCAGCTGCAGAAGAAGCGGGATTAAAAGTAGATTTAATGGCGCCTACGAAGGAAACTCCTTCAATGACAATGGCCCTGGAAAAGTATATTAAAGCACTTCACAAATAGTCTTTACTATAAAAATACAATCAACCATCTTTTCAATAAAGGGAAGATGGTTTTTTTTTACCTAAATTTGAACAAAAATTAACATTGAACAAGACATCTGTGTAAACCGCTTACTTTCAGAAGAAAAGTGCAGACAGATGCTGCTCTATAAAAAAAACCAAAATATCCGGATGAAAGTTCCACAGGCAAAAAAAATAGAAAAAATATTAGAAACCCACGGTGATAAAAGGATTGATAATTACTTCTGGCTGAATGAAAGGGAAAACCCTGAAGTCATCCAATATATTGAAGAAGAAAATGCTTACGAGGAATTCATCATGAAAGATACTGAAGCTCTTCAGGAAGAGCTGTTCGAAGAGATGAAAGCACGGTATAAAAAGGATGACGAATCCCTTCCTTATTTCTTTAATGAGTACTGGTATATTGTGCGTTATGAAGAAGGCAAGGAATATCCTATTTTCTGCAGAAAGCATAAGAGCCTCGACAACGAAGAGGAAATCGTACTTGACGTTAATACTCTGGCAGAAGGCAAAGATTTTTTTGAAGTAGGAAGTGTAGCCGTAAGCCCAAACAACGAACTGGCATCTTTTTCGTCGGATGACGTGGGAAGAAGAATTTACACCCTTAATTTTAAAAACTTAAAGACCGGTGAAATCCTTCCCGATACTATCCTGAACACAACAGGAAAAGCAGTATGGGCGAATGACAACCAGCATGTTTTTTATATCAGAAAAGATAAAAGCCTTCGTGCATTCCAGGTGTACAGACATCAATTGGGAACAGATTCAGCAGAAGATATCCTGATCTTCCACGAAGAGGATGACACGTTTGACGTCAATGTATTTAAGACAAAATCTTTAGAGTATATTTTCATTGCCAGCTCAAGTACTATTTCTGATGAGCACCGTTTTATCCCTTCTGATAATGTATTTGCTGAATGGACAGTGATCCAGCCAAGAATAGATGACCTTGAATATTCAGTAGAGCATTACGAGGACGAATTTTACATCATTACCAATGCTGATGATGCGATCAACTTCAAGATTGTAAAAACAAAAATAGATAACTGTGGGATGGAAAACTGGATAGACGTTATTCCGCACCGCGCAGAAGTTTTACTGGAAGGTTTTGAAATTTTTAAGGACTACCTGGTTCTTGAAGAAAGAGAAAAAGGACTGCTTCAGATCAAAATCATTGATGAGAAAACTAAGGAGTCTTACTATCTACCTTTTTCAGATCCAACTTATACCGCTTATATTGGGATCAATCTGGAATTTGATACAGAGATCTTACGTTATGGCTATACGTCTCTTACACAGCCAAGCTCTACCTATGAGTATAACATGAAGGAAAAGACCACAAAACTACTGAAACAGCAGGAAGTTCTGGGTGGAAAATTCATCCCTGAAAATTATATTTCAGAAAGAATATGGGCAGATTCCAGAGACGGAAAAGTAAAAGTTCCTATTTCATTAGTCTACCATAAAGACACCAAAAAATCAGCTGACACTCCACTTCTTCTGTATGGATATGGAAGTTATGGACATACTGTAGATGCCAGCTTTTCCAATGTAAGATTATCTATTCTTGACAGAGGCTTTATTTATGCCATTGCTCACATCCGTGGTGGAGAGTATTTGGGAAGAGAATGGTATGAGGACGGAAAAATGTTATTCAAGAAAAATACATTCTTTGATTTTATAGATGCAGGAAAACATTTAATCAAAGAAAATTATACTTCATCGAGACATATGTACGCGATGGGAGGAAGTGCCGGAGGTCTGTTGGTAGGTGCCGTGGTCAACTATGAGCCTCAGCTATTCAACGGAATCGTAGCACAGGTTCCTTTCGTAGATGTTGTTACGACCATGTTAGATGATACCATCCCTTTGACTACCGGAGAATATGATGAATGGGGAAATCCGAATGATGAGGAATATTACCATTACATGAAAGATTACTCTCCCTATGATAATGTAGAAGCTAAAGACTATCCACATATGCTTATCACAACAGGATTCCACGATTCACAGGTGCAGTATTGGGAACCTGCCAAATGGACGGCAAAACTTAGAGAACTAAAGACAGACAATAATATTTTAGTCTTTAAAACCGACATGAGTTCCGGACATGGAGGAGCAAGCGGAAGATTTGAATCTCTGAAAGAAGATGCATTGGAGTATGCGTTTCTGTTAAAGATAAATGATAATTGATAAAAGATAATTGATATGATTACGGACAACAACTACAACCAGATGTTTGCACAAAAGACTAAATCTTTAACCATTGCAATCATTAATGAGTTGTCTGATATTTCATATTCTGATAAAATATCAAATATAAGGAAACAAGTTTTCAGATCTGTTTCATCCACAGCAAGCAACTATAGAGCAATGTGCAGAGCCAGATCTACCAAAGAAAAATATTCCAAAATATGCATTGTTGTAGAAGAAGCTGACGAAACTTTATTCTGGCTGGAGTTAATAGATGAACCCCATATACTAAAAAAAGAAAATTTAGATATTCTTATTAACGAAGCCAGTGAAATTTTGAAAGTAACCTCTGCTTATAAAAGGAAATTAGGTGAAGAATTAAAACGTTAACAAGATCAATTATTAATCATCATTTATCAATTATATGAACGAGTCCGAATATTGGAAAAAAATAGAACAGTTCTTCGAAGACAACTTTCAGACAGAGAAGAACCCTCCTATTGAAACTCTTTTGTTTCTGATAGGATTACAGGAGTTGGGAAGTGGCCAGCAGAAATATACCAAAGACGACAAGGTAAACCTTATTCACATTGCTGTATGCAGGCTGCTTGAGCCTTTTGGATATTATAAATTTACACACTATGAAGACGGGTGGCCGCAGTTTGAAAAACTGGAAGAACTTCCTGAATTAAAGCCAAACGAGCAGACTCTGCTTATGAAAAAGGCTATTATTCAGTATTTCCAGGAAGAAGAGCTTTTATAAAGGCTGGAAAATGGAAGTTAAGTTATAACTTAACTTCCAGTACATACAAAGAGGATTTTCTATGGAAAATCCTCTTTTTTATAAATAATTATTTTTAACATGTTCAAATTTATCCAATCAGTTCCTCCAGCTGGTTCAATCCCATGGTAAACCCTTGTTCGAACCCCATATCCATCATCTTCTTCATTACATCCTGAGACTGGTAATGAATATTAATAGTGACTTTGGTACCTTCTTCCACTCCTGTAAAGCCGATCAGCCATTTTGACATTGGAAAATCTTCATTGATATTTCCTTTTTCATCACAAAAAGCACTCATCCAGTCAAAACTTCTGTGTTCTGTAATTTCTCCATATTCTGACTGGGAATACCCTTTTTCTCCATTAGGCCCTACCATGGCATAAAACCAAACTCCTCCTTCTCTGAAATCCTGGCTTACCGTTTCGCACTTCCATGGCTTAGGTCCCCACCATTTATCCAACAGTTCGGCCTTGGTAAAATAGTTCCATACTGTCAAAACATCAGCCTTATACATCTTCATGACATAAGTGCTGAGTTCGTCAAAATCTTTGTTGAAAGTGATATTAGATTCCATAAATATTTATTTTTAATAAAGTTAGCACTTTATTTACTGAAAGGGACTTTTCATATGGCAAGTAAAATATAATTCATAAATAATTGTTAAAAAACACTCTTTTAAGAAAAAAAAAACAATTTTTTGGCTCGTTTTTTGTTTATGTAGTCTTAAAACAATTAATTTTAACATTCATCTTTCCAAAACATATATAATTAAATAATGAATAACAAATTCATCCCAATAATTTCGGTGTTTATGACGATCTCACTGATTGTCTTTGTGACGCTCCAATTTTATTGGTTGAAAGGCTATTACGGCGTACTGGAACAGGATTTTTCGAATAAAGTGTATGCGGTTTTGGAAAGTACTTCAAAAAGTATTGAAGAGATTGAAGCTGACAAGTACCTGAATCAGGATTACAAAGATTTCAGAAAAAATATTATTGCCAACAGTAAGCAGCCATCCTTAACTACGATTCAGCAGGTGGAAGATTCCGGCACCCAGAGACAGATCATCTATTCCAAAAACATTATTGAAAAAACGCAGCTTCCGATTTCTCAAAAAGGAGATTCTATTAAGCTGACAACGCTATATACAGACGAGGCAGCCTACAAAATAAAGAGAGATACGACCAATCGCGAACTTCTTACCACGGATATTAACCAGGAAATCGAAACCGGTGATTATTCCATGAAGGAGTTTGTGAAGGTATACGGAAATAATCTTCCCATTACCAAAAGAGTTGATTCAAAAACGCTTGATTCCGTTATTGCGAAAGAGCTTAAAATAAGAGGAATTACGGCTAAATTCGGATACGGAGTTCTTGACCGTAACAACAAACTTACAAGTATAGCAAACAAAGCTTACAAAGAGAAAAAAGACAGCAATACCTACAGCTTCCCTTTATTTGCAGATAAGAAAAATACCTTATACAGCCTTGCATTGGTATTCCCTAAAAAAGAATATTCCCTGGCGATGAACAACTGGCCAATGCTGCTCGGAACATTCCTTTCTCTTCTTACCATTCTTGGGATTTACATTATTTCCATCAATTATATGATGAGACAGAAGAAGCTTGCTGAAGTAAAAACCGACTTCATCAACAATATGTCCCATGAGTTTAAAACACCATTGGCAACCATTTCTGTCGCAACAGATTCATTGGCTAATGACAAAATTGCTACCAATCCGGATAAGGTGAAATATTATTCCGAACTGATCAAGCAAGAGAACCTGAGGATGAAAAAGCAGGTGGAAAACGTCCTTAATATGTCGAAGCTTGAAAGAAATGAAGTAGAGCTTTTCCTAAAAGAAACCAATGTCAGGGAACTTATCAAAAAAACTACAGAATCTTTCAATCTGATTGTACAGCAAAGAAACGGAACCCTTACACAGGAGTTCAATGCCACTCATTATAATTTTAAAATAGACGAATTCCATATCTCAAACATGCTGGTCAACTTACTGGATAATGCCAATAAATATTCTCCTGAAGCACCGGAAATACATGTGAAAACAAGAAATGAAGGACACTGGTATGTGATTGAAATTTCTGATAAAGGAATGGGAATGGATACTCAGAATAAAACTAAAATTTTCGAGAAATTCTTCAGGGAAGAAACCGGAAATATACACAACGTAAAGGGACAGGGATTAGGACTTTCCTACGTTAAAAAAATTGTGGAACTGCACAAAGGACAGATTATCGTGGACTCTCATAAAGGAAAAGGAAGTACGTTTACGATCAAGCTGCCGAT
Source organism: Chryseobacterium sp. ON_d1 (assembly GCF_006829085.1). GTDB lineage: Bacteria > Bacteroidota > Bacteroidia > Flavobacteriales > Weeksellaceae > Chryseobacterium. The sequence continues at coordinate 5,107 of NZ_BJTC01000021.1, read as the reverse complement.
GAGCTAGAAAGATAAATGACAGATGATAAGCGATAAATGATAAAAATCTCTTTTACATCAATGATCATTCATCAATTATAAAAAGTAAAACCAAATATCAAAATATAGAAGATAGAGTGAGAAAGTTCATTCTTAATTGTTAATTTTTAATTATTAAAATTATGAGCAACAGAATATTATTAGTAGAGGACGATCAGAGTTTCGGGGCGGTGCTTAAAGATTATTTGACCATCAATAATTTTGAAGTAACTCTTGCCACTGATGGAGAGCAGGGACTTAAAGAATTTACAGAAAATGAATTCGACATCTGCATATTTGACGTAATGATGCCTAAAAAAGACGGGTTTTCATTAGCGGAAGACGTAAAAAAGATTGATAAAAATACACCGATCATATTCCTTACCGCAAGAAATATGAGAGAAGATATCTTAAAGGGATACCAGTTAGGCGCTGATGATTATATCACAAAACCTTTCGATACTGAGCTTCTTTTATACAAAATCAAGGCAATTCTTCAGAGAAGTTCCACTTTGGAAAATGAAGAACAGGAGCAGTTCAAGATCAGCAATATCTTCTTTGATTCTATGCTGAGACAGCTGAAAGTAGGTGATAAGGAATACAAGCTTTCTCCTAAAGAAAATGAATTATTGAAGCTTCTTTGCATTCACAGAAATGATTTCATGCCGAGAGATCTTGCTTTAAGAAAGATCTGGAAAAAAGAAAATTATTTTACGGCAAGAAGTATGGACGTATATATTGCAAAACTTCGTAAGCTGTTAAAAGATGACGAGGGCTTGGAAATCATCAATGTTCATGGAGAAGGATTTAGACTTTTGGTAAAAAATTAATCCAAAAATCAAATTATAAGTATAAAATTAGCAAAACAATTGAAAATGTTTTGCTAATTTTGTTTTCATACCCATGGATATGAAGAATACATTTATTGGTTTTATCGCCGTATCACTATTAGCTGCATCCTGTAAAAAGGATGAAAGAGCTACCTATTTAAAAGAAGAAGCTAGCGCCGGACAACCGAACGTTGCCTTTAATACCACCTCAAAAACAGCGCTGATGGATCAGGCAGGCATTCAGTCTAATCCAACCCCCGCTCCTATGGCTACAGCTCCGGGGATGAATCCTCCACACGGACAGCCGGGACACCGATGCGATATTCCTGTGGGACAACCTTTGAACGGACAACCTGCTGCAGCTGCTCCTTCAACACAAAATGTAAATGTGAACGGAGGCAACACCATACAGATTGACCCGAATGCTGTATCACCTGGAAAAATTACCCTTGATAACAACGGAAAGCAGGTAAAAACGGCTCCGGGAATGAATCCGCTCCACGGGCAGCCCGGACATCGATGTGATATTCCTGTAGGACAACCATTAAACAGCAAGCCTGCTCCGGCTCCTCAATCCGTTCAAAATGCAGTACAGACAACTCCGACCCCGTCTCCTGCACCTGCTGCACAGAATCTCGCAATGGGAGAAAAACCAAAATTAAATCCTGCCCATGGTGAACCGTGGCACAGCTGTTCTCTGAAAGTTGGTGATCCTTTGCCATAAATTTCTTATTTTTGCAGATATGAAGCTGTTTCACCTACTTGCTATAGTATTTTGTCTGGGAATCTTTCTGGTTCCCAAGGATAATTTCTATGCGCAGGAAATGCAGGAAACATGCTGTAAAGCAGAGTCTTACAAGAAAACGAACTGCTGTAAAAATCATTCTTCAAAAAAGGAAAGCAAACATGATAAAACAAAATCATGTAATGATGACTGTTGCTCATCATGCATTGCCTGCTATACTTTTATTGAAACCCCTTTCTCAAAAAATCTACGTTTGGAACTCTCTTATTACAAAGCGAATAAAAATCCTCAGTTCCAATATTCAGATCCTTATCTTTCAGACCGTTTAAAGGAGATCTGGCAGCCGCCCAAGATAGGTTAATTAAATACCATGGGTTCATTATGCCTTATAATGAACTGTTTTTTTAATTAATTAAAACTTTAAACAAAATGAAATTATATATTTCTAGGTTCATACTTGGTGCATTATTCCTATTTACACAATGTATATCTGCTCAGACACTTTCAAAAAATCAGTTCAAGGTAAAAGGGAACTGTGAAATGTGCAAAACAAGAATTGAGAGTGCAGCTAAAAAAGCAGGTGCCAAAACAGCAGTTTACTCCATTGATCTGCAAACCTTAACGTTAGAAACAGATAAGGTATCTTCTGATGATATTCTGAAAAAGGTAGCAGAAGCAGGACATGACAATGAGAAATTCAAAACGTCTGATGCAACGTACGAAGGGCTTCCGGGATGTTGCCATTACGACAGAGATGTACAACCTTCTAAAGCGGAAACACATCATGAACATCATGCAGATGCTAATGCTTCCGCTAAAAAAGAAAATGAGTTCTACGTAAGAGGAAACTGTGCTTCTTGTAAAGCCAGAATTGAAAAAGCATCAAAAGATGCCGGAGCCGATACTGCAGAATGGAATGCAGAGAAACAAACGGTTACTTTAAATTTTAATCCTTCAAAAACATCATCAGATAAGATTTTAAAGGCTATTGCTGATGCAGGTCATGATAATGAAAAATATAAAGCGTCTGATGCTGTTTACAATGGCCTTCCGGGATGCTGCCTGTATGACAGGGATTTTACCTTTGGTGAACCTAATCCAAAGGTCCATTACGAAGAAGGAGCAAAGCATGAAGATCATAAAGACAATGAAACCTCTGCAACTAAAGAAGATCATTCTCAGCATGAAAAAAGTATTGATGGTGTTGTGGTAACAGGCTCCAAAGCAGCGACAGCTTTAAGCAAAAAAGAAACCGGACTTGTTTTTAATATCGATAAAAAAGAACTGTTAAAGGCTGCCTGTTGTAATCTTTCTGAGAGCTTCGAAACCAATGCAACAGTAGATGTTTCTTTCAGCAATGCGGTTACGGGAACAAAACAGCTGAAAATGCTTGGTTTGGATCAGAAATATACCAGCTTAACAAAAGAGCAGTTGCCAGAAATCAGAGGCCTGGCATCCGCTTATGGATTAAATTTTATCCCGGGAAGATGGATTGAAAGCATCCAGCTTACCAAAGGAGGAAGCACCGTAACGAATGGGTATGAAAGTATTACAGGACAGATCAATACTGAACTTTTGAAGAATGCAAAAACTCCTGAAACCTCATTAAATCTCTTTTCTGACTTCAATGGAAGAGCTGAAATCAATATTACCAATGTTTCTCCTATCAACGATAAATGGTCACAGACATTCCTTCTGCACGGAAACGGAACTTTCGGAAATACGGATATGAATCATGACGGCTTTCTGGACAGACCAAAAGGAACGCAGATCAACGCAGCATATCTGCTGAATTATAACGATCTTGAAAAGTCGGGATTCGGGTCTCACTTCGGAATTAATTTTATCAGAGATGAGAGAACGGCAGGAGAAATTGGTTTTGATAAAAAACTGGGTCAGGACAAACAGCCTTTTTATGGGGTAGGAATCGATATTTCAAGGTTCCAGGTCTGGAATAAAACAGGATATATTTTTAAAGGAAAACCTTATCAGAGTATCGGCTGGATGAATCAGTACGTTTATCATCAACAGGACAGCTTTTTCGGATTGAGAAATTATGCGGGACAACAGCATACGTATTATTCTAATCTAATCTTTGAAAGCATCATTGGAAATACCAACCATAAGTATAAAGCAGGGGCAAGTTTCTTATATGACGGTTATAAAGAAACGTATTTGCTGGATGACATCAGAAGAAATGAAATTGTACCCGGTATTTTTGCTGAATATACTTTAACAGGTTTAAAATATACTTTAGTAGCAGGGTCCAGAGTAGATTTTCATAATCTGGCAGGAACTCAGTTTACACCAAGGCTTAATTTCAAATATGACTTCACACCTCAGACAATTTTAAGACTTTCTGCGGGAAGAGGTTTCAGAACAGCAAATGTATTTGCGGAAAGCCAGCAGTACTTTGCATCAAACAGGGCTATCAATATTTTACCTAACGGAGGAAATATTTATGGATTAAAGCCTGAAATTGCATGGAACTACGGAGCAAGTTTACAGCAGGAATTTAAGTTGTTCGGAAGGAAATCAAGCATTATTGCTGACTTCTTCAGAACAGACTTCCAGGATCAGGTATTGGTAGACCTAGATCAATCTCCTCAACAACTGACATTCTATAATCTGGATGGGAAATCTTTTGCGAATTCATTCCAGACCCAATGGGATTTCATGCCTGTAAAAAATCTAGAGGTAAGACTGGCTTATAAATATTATGATGTACAGGCAGATTATATCGGTGGAAGAAGAGAAGTTCCTTTTATGGCGAAGCACAGAGGATTTGTGAACCTGGCGTATTCAACCAATAAGAATGATAACGACGGATTCTGGAGCTTTGATACTACTTTAAACTGGGTGGGAAAACAGAGACTTCCGGATACATCAACGAATCCGGCAGAGTTTCAGCTGCCAGCCTATTCTGAATCTTACGCTGTTTTGAATGCTCAGATCTCAAGAAATTTCAATAAAAAGATCAGAGCTTATGCAGGAGGTGAAAACCTTACTTCTTATTATCAGAAAAATGCGATTGTAGATTTTAAAAATCCTTTCGGAAGTTATTTTGACGGCGGAATGGTATATGCTCCTATTATGAAGGCGAACTTCTATGTGGGGCTGGATGTGACGTTTTAAAGGCGGGAAGTTGGAAGAATGAAGCTGGAAGTACTGGTATCCACTAAAGTTCTTATTGGGTATAATAATTACTGAAATGTTCTCTGAATACCCAAAAACCTTATAGGTTTCAGAAACCTATAAGGTTTGATTTTTACCATAAGCAGTTAAAATTGCCTCTAATAACGAAAGAAATCCAAGAGTTATGAAAATATCAGGTAAATCCCTTCTTCCATCCTCAAGCTTCCTGACTCAATAAAAAAAATCCGCTTCAATGTAGACTGCACCCAAAAGTTTAGACAAAATTAAACAATATTATTATATGAAAGAGTTCGGTACTGTACCGGACTCTTTCCTTTTAGATTAAGTCTTATCCTGTCGTTATTGTAATAATTGATAT
>NZ_BJTC01000020.1 GCF_006829085.1 Chryseobacterium sp. ON_d1 | reverse complement strand
AATAACTCATGTTTTTTCGAGGGTATAGTCCCGAGATTCCGTACTTGTTATAAAAACCAATCCACTTGCGCAGATTGCTTTCATTAAATCCTTTCTCTGTTGCTATAGATTTAATTGAACAATGAGAATTTTTGTGAAGATTAATACATTCTAACTTGAAAGCAACGCTAAATTTTTCTTTTCTATACATAAAAAAATGCCCCTAAAAAGTGTCTAACTTTTTGGGGGCAGTCCAATGAAGCGGATTTTTTATTTATCTTCCAAAGTCGTCCTGTACTCTTACGATATCATCTTCATCTGAAGGATTGGACGCATCGGTATGCTGCCAGATTTCAGCTACAATTCCCCAGCCTGCAAGACCGATTAATCTGTGTCTTTCTCCTTGCTGAAGTTTCACCTGATCTTTTGGACCATATTCTCCTAATTCTCCTTCTTCATCGGTATTGCTTCTTTTGATGCCTACAGTTCCCTCTACAACCTGCCAGATTTCAGCTCTTCTGTGGTGGTATTGCCAGCTTAATCTTGCTTCCGGAGCCACGATAAGAATTTTAGGGCTTAGCTTCCCTCCTATTCTCAAACTGTCTACATCAATCCCGTCAAAATACTGGTTGGCAAAATCCTGCGCCTGTGTTTCATCGATCACAAAGAAACCACCCCATGGTCTTGTATCATCTTTTGCAGCGATAGTAAAACCTTGTGTCTGCAGCATATTCTCTACTCTCTCGAATATTTCTTTTTTTTCTGTACTCATACAGCTATATTTTTAATTTTAAAATTATTTATTTGATTCTTCTTTTGACATTGAATACGGAAAGTCTTTTTCCTGTGAACCTCTTTCTTTGTTGGGCTTACTGTCCATTTTAAAATCTAAAACGGCACCTTTTATCAGTTCTTTATGGCTCAGCCAGTTTTTGGAATAAGGCTGCTGATTTACATTCAATGATTTTACATATAGATTTTCAGTGTTGTTTTCCGGAGCTTTTATTTCAATTTTCTTACCATTCTCCAAGTGGATGGTAGCTTCTTTAAATAATGGTGCCCCCAACACGTATTGATCCGTTGCTGGTGTTACCGGATAAAAACCTAGAGCTGAGAAAATATACCACGCAGAAGTCTGCCCGTTATCTTCATCACCACAATATCCATCTGGCGTTGCATGATACAATTTATTCATCACCTGTCTCGCCCAATATTGAGTTTTGTAAGGTGCTCCTGCATAGTTATAGAGATAGATCATGTGCTGGATAGGCTGGTTTCCGTGGGCGTACTGCCCCATATTCATGATCTGCATTTCTCTGATCTCGTGGATCACACCTCCATAATAGCTGTCGTCAAAAACCGGAGGCAATGAAAAAACTTCATCCAATTTGGCTTCAAATTTCTTTTTTCCACCCATCAGCTCTGCCAGTCCATTAATATCCTGGAAAACTGACCATGTATAATGCCAGCTGTTCCCTTCTGTAAACGCATCTCCCCATTTGAAAGGATTGAAAGGCTTCTGGAAATTACCGTCTTTATTTTTACCACGCATCAAGCCTGTCTCCTTGTCGAATACATTTTTATAATTATAAGCTCTTTTCTTATAGATATCAATTTCAGAAGCGGGTTTCCCTAATGCTTTTCCTAACTGGTAAATCGAAAAATCATCATACGCGTACTCTAATGTTCTGGCTGCATTTTCATTGATATTTACATCGTAAGGGACATAACCCAGTTCATTATAATACTTTACTCCTGCACGTCCTACAGCTTCTATAGGTCCTTCATTATTCGCTCCGTGCTTTACGGCCTGCCAAAGCGCTTCAACATCATACCCACGAAGTCCTTTGATATAAGCATCTGCCACTACGGATGCAGAATTATTTCCAATCATAATATCAGAATATCCCGGACTGCTCCACTCTGGTAAGAAGCCACCTTCTTTGTAAGCATTGGCCAGTCCTTCCTGCATTTCCACATTAATGCTTGGGTAAACAAGGTTCAGAAAAGGATATAAAGCACGGAACGTATCCCAGAAACCGGTTCCGGCAAACATTCTACCGTCTACAATTTTACCGTTGTAAGGACTCCAGTGCTTTATTTTATTCTGGGTATCTATTTCATATAACTTTTGCGGGAAGAATAAAGTTCTGTATAAAGAAGAGTAAAAGGTTCTCATCTGCTGATCTGTTCCTCCTTTTACGTCTATTTTCCCTAATGTTTTGTTCCAGATATTTTTAGCATCGGTTTTTACCTGTTCAAAGTTTCTGTTTCCGATTTCTCTTTTAAGGTTAAGTTCTGCCTGTTCAAAGCTGATGAAAGAAGAGGCTACTTTTGCATAAACTGTTTCTTTATTTTTAAGCTTAAATCCTACTACAGCACCGGTGTGATCGCTGGTAATTTCTAACTGATCATTGACCAGCTTATCGTCTTTCCAGGTTTTTGTCAGTTCAAAGTCTTTATCAAACTGAATGACAAAATAGTTTTTAAAGTTCTCATATTTCCCGGTAGAATATCTTGTGGTATATCCCAGGATTTTTCTTTCTTTCGGTAAAATTTTGATATAAGAGCCTTTATTCAGAGCATCAACCACTACGTAAGCGCTGTCTGTTTTGGGAAAATCAAATTTAAAATAAGATGCTCTTTCTGTAGGGGTAAATTCTGTCGTAACATTGATGTCAGCCAGATAAACACTATAAAAGTATGGAGTAGCCACCTCAGCTTTATGACTGAACCAGCTTGCTCTTTCCTCTTCTTTAAATTTCACTTTTCCTACTCCCGGCATGATGGCAAATGCGCCATAATCGTTCATCCATGGAGAAGGTTGGTGGGTTTGTTTAAATCCTTTTATTTTATCTGCATCGTAGGTATATGCCCATCCATCGCCCATTTTACCGGTCTGGGGTGTCCAGATATTCATTCCCCAAGGAAGTCCGACTGCCGGATAGGTATTTCCATTGGATAATGATGGTTTGGATTGTGTTCCCATCAAAGGATTCACATAATCTACGGGAGATACGTTCTGACCTAAAGCCCAGGCCTGTAATAACAGTAAGCAAGTGGAAAATATAAACTTCATTGTATCTTTTCGTTTGTTAATTTATATACGCTTTTTTAATGCATAGCTGGCAGCTCCAAGAATGGCCGCATCTTCAAATATAGCAGAAATTTTAACCTGCAAGTTAATATTATTCTTTGTTAAATTCTGAATAAATCTTTGTTCAAAATGAGGATAAGCCTTGGCAATATTTCCCCCTATAACTAAAACTTCCGGTTTGTAATGATCTACATATTTTACGATAAATTCTGAAAAAGAATCTGCATATTCATCAAATATTCTGTTCTGTATTTCTAATGGTTTATCCAGAAGGTCTTTTGTTCCTGAAATTTCTTCCCCAGTCAGTTCTTTATAATGATTAACGAACCAGCGTGTCGCCAGATATTCTTCACTGATAGAGTTTTTAAAAGGAGAATCCCACAGGTCTTCATCGGTAGCCAATTCTCCGTTATAGAAAGTTGTTCCCAATCCTGTCCCGAGAGTGACACCAAAAATCCTGCTGAATCCCTGAGCACATCCTCCGAATACTTCACCTTCCATAAAGGCTGCTGCATCGTTTACAAAATGAATCTGTTTCTGGGAAATACCCAGTCTTTTTGCCAGTTCTTCTTTAATATTTACCTGATAGATATCAATAAATTTTCCATGCTGCATAAGGGATATTCCGCTCTCATAATCGAAAGGTCCGGGCATTGCAATACCAATCAGAAGATTTTCTTTTTCCAGATCATGAGCCACTTTATGAATGGTTGAAATCCATGCATCAAAAATAACTTCTTTATTTTCGAAAGCATCTACATGTTCTCTTACATAAGTGGAAGAAATGATTTCACGTTTCTCCGGATCTACCTGAGCCAGCGTAATGTGCGACCCTCCAATATCAATTCCTACTATATTCTGCATTATTTTTTATTTTTAATTTCCTGTGACTGAAAAAACAGACAAACAGAAGCATACCCCTGTCTGTCTGCTTTGTATTTCAGACTTTATATTTCAATTCTGATAACTACATCATTATCTGAATCTTACTTTATAATTACTTTACCGGTTGATAGTACTTTACTGTTTGACGATGTAACCTTGTAAATATAAGTACCACTGATTAAATCCTGCGTATTCACTGCATTATTATTTTGATTAATATTCTGTTTTTTAAATAATTTTCCTGAAACATCATACAAGGCCACTTCAGTCGCAGCGTTGTCGTTAATGACAAAATGAATATCATTTCCGCGTTTGACAGGATTCGGATAGACCGCACTGTTCTCTTTTGCAGATTCAAGATCTTTTACCGCAAGAGATGAAGTACAGGCAACGTCTGTTCTCCAGTTCGCATCTGTCATATTGATCAGGGTTGCAAAATGGGTATTTGCCGTAGCATCCAAAGCTCCTATTCCACTGCCTTCATCCATTTTCCAGTTGGCTTCAAGCCCCGTGGAATTGGCAGGAACATTACAGCTGTTACTTAAAATTTCCTGTGGGGTCAGTGCTCGTTTCCAAACTCTGAATTCATCAAGGAAACCATTAAGTGTACGGGAATTATCATAATTTCTTCCCAGATAAAGGATTCCGTTTGCCGTAAAGTTACCTGTCACTGCAAAACTTGCATCAAGATTACCATTGACATAAATTTTCATGGCCGCACCATCATAAGTGGCTGCTATATGATACCATGTATTGGTGTTGAATGCTGTATTCGTATTCAGTTTCACCTGTGACGGACCAAAGCTCAATATAAACTGAAGCTTATTATTGGCCAGGTTTCCGTCTCCGAAACGAAGCATTGCAGAATTATTATCTCCAACTTCTACTCCCAGTACTGATGAAATGTAAGGGAAAGCTGTTTTAAAGGAATTCACTTTCACCCAGCCTTCAAAGCTGACTGCATTTCCGCTCAGGTTAAATTGTCCTGCATTAAGATAGTGTGTGCTTCCGTTGAAAGAAAGAGATCTTGCTCCGGGACTTGTAACCGGTGCGAAACCACTATTAAATGATCCTTCTCCTGAATAGGTACTTGCAGTTCCTCCCGCACATGAAGCCTGTACTTTCCATACATAGTTTGTATTAGGTGTTAAATTCTGTAATGCGTAGGAATTGGTTGTAATATTCGGAATTTCAGACCAGGTTGTTGCAGAAGCTGTTTTGTATTGAAGCGTATATGAAGTAGCGTTCCCTGCATCCCATGACAGCTGGGTGGTATTACCAAGGAAACCTCCGGAAGTTAATCCTGAAGGTGTAGTGCAACCACTTCCGGAGTTAAACCTTGGTGCAAAAATATAAGTACTTGTTAATGTCGGTGAGCAATTGGACTGAATTCTCCAGTCATAATCTGTATTCAGGGTAAGATTATTGATCACAATATTATTTCCTGAATAATTGCTGGCTACATTCGTCCATACTGTTGAATTGACCGGCTTGTAATCAATATTATAAGATTGGGAAGCATTGGAAGTCCAGTTCAGTTTTGCTGAAGTTCCTGTTACATTGGAAACATCAAGTCCCAATGGCGGATCACAGGTTTGCCCCTGAGACCACGAATATAACTGACCGCTTAAGAGCGTATTTTCGCTGTAAAGGATATTGGAACCTGTGCTCAGATAACTGGCTACATTGGTTCCCGGCAAATCATACCACATAAATACTCCATATTGGTCATTCTTGGTGCTGGTCGCTAAGCTTGCCAATGTTGTTGCAGATGTAGAACTTGGATTCGAGTTTTGGATCCATGTTGCTGCAGCAGAAATTTTAGATTTATCGAGAGGCGGAACAACCGGAGCATTGTAGGTGCTGTACATCGCGTTCCATGTATAATTGATATAGTTTCCGGCTAAATCTCCGTTATAACTCTGCCTTGTTGTAGCCGGACCATAGTAATAAAATGTAATCAGTTTATCCGGCATTGCGGCTTTAAGCTCCTGTAATAACATCACAAAAGAGCTGTTGTTAGGCTGTCCTGTTCCGTTATTTCCGTATCCTGCGTATTCATCATCAAGGTCCACCCCATCCAGTCCGTAGGTATAAACAGTATGAGCCACCTGCATTGCGAAATCTTTTGCCGCCGCACGGTCAGGAAAATTAGAAATTCCGGCTCCCTGATGATTCCCTAAAAGATCCAGCAATACTTTTATCCCTTTTTGCTGTAAAGGTTTTACATAGGTATTGACATCATTCAGAACTTTGGTAACATTATTATTGTTTGAGATGTAAGCTCTGTTTTTAGAAACATCATAGTTGATATTGGCTGCAAAAATAATCGCAACATCAAAAAGCTGTCTGTTAGTGTTCTGCAAAGTGTATGAACCTGCGTTCAGCATATTGTTGTTGTTCACTTCCACATAGCAGACTCCCAAAGGATTGAGCTGCTGCGCTTTGAGCATAGGAACTGATTGAAGCATCAGAGCCATTAAGGGAATAAAAAAGGATTTTTTTCTCATAGTATATCAATTTTGTTATAGAAAAATCATTGGGCCGAAGCCCAATGACTGAGTTTATTATTTTACAATTAGTTTTTCTGACTGTTTCAGGCTTCCGTCATGAGATTCAAACTGAACAATGTAGTTTCCTGCTGAAATTCTGTTCAATTCATATTGATTGTCTCCTGAATTCAATGATTGTGTATCTACGATTCTTCCATTATAATCATAAACCGTTAATTTTCCTTTACTATATTCATCCGGAACAGAAACTGTCAGTGATGAAGATTTGCTTACCGGATTAGGATATAATTTAATTTGATTTTTACTATTTACCTGTCCTTCACTTATTGCCTTTTGGCTCGAAGCATTTCTTGCCAATAGTGAACTTCCTGTTGCACATGGCAGATCTGTTCCCCAATTGGAAGAGTCAACCCCTGTTAAGGTTAAAGTGACTCCATTGCCTGAAGTATCCTGAACAGTAGAACCACTGCCTTCATTAAACTTCCAGTAAGCAGCCAGTGAAGTAGCAGGAACCGATACATTACACATATTCTGACTGATTTCTGTCTGACTTAATACACGCTTCCAAACTCTTACCTCATCTATTTTACCATTGAAGTTCCTTGACGTATTGTATAAATATCCTACATTGAATGCTCCTGTTGAATTTACACTTCCGGTTTGTGCTTTGGTGGCATCCAGAACACCGTTAATATAGATTTTCATATTGGCTCCATCATAAGTAGCTGCCACATGATACCAGGTATTGGCGCTCAAAGCTGTTGCAGAAGCCAGTTTTTGCTGTACATTATTGATACTTATTACAAACTGAAGTTTATTATTGGCCAGACTGGCGTCTCCTAATCGTAAGAATGCAGAATTGCTGTCACTTACTTCCGTTCCCATAATTGAGGAAATGTATGGCGATGCAGATTTGAATGACGAAGGTTTTATCCACCCTTCAAAAGATAATGCAGAACCACTTAAATTCATACTTCCGGCAGCGCCTGATTCTGTACTTCCGTCCAGAGACAAAGCATAAGAACCTGTAGGAGCGGTCCCTGAGGCACTGGTAAATCTTGGAGCAAACATATAGGCACTTTTCACGCTGCAGTTGGTTCTTATTCTCCAGTCATATTCGGTGTTAGCGGTTAAACCTGAAATGGTTACCGAAGTGGAGCTTGTAGCTGAAACTGCATTCGTCCAGGTTGTTGAAGAAGCAGGCTTATAATCAATATCATAAGTATTGGTTCCTACGGCTGTCCAATTCAGTTTTGCACTTGTTCCTGTAAGGTTGCTTGTGTACAATCCGATAGGGGCGTCACAATTGGTTCCTTGTGTCCAGGATTGTAAAGTACCGCTCAAAACAGTTGGCTCTCCGTATAAGGTCTGAGTTCCTGCTGAAAGCTGTGATGTTTCATTGGTTCCATGCAAATCATACCACATGAATACTCCGTAACCTCCATTTTTAGTTTGGGTAGCCAGGCTTGTTGTGGTAGAATTGGAAGTATTTCCCATCCAAACCGCTGCAGGAGAAATTTGTGCTTTGGTAAGAGGAGGCACATTGGGAGCGGAGAAGGTTCCATACATCGCATTCCAGCTGTAATTGACATTGTCTCCTACTCTGGCTCCGTTCCAGGAAAGTCTTGAAGCTGCGGGACCATAATAGTAGAATGAAATAATTTTATTCGGTAATAATGCTCTGAGTTCCTGAACAAGCATTACAAAAGAGCTGTCATTAGGCTGTCCTGTTCCGTTATTTCCATATTCTGAGTATTCATCATCAAAATCAATTCCATCAAGACCGTAGGTATTCACTGTATTGGCAAGCTGTAATGCAAAGTCTTTTGCGGCTTCACGGGTAGGAAAATTACAGATTCCTGCTCCCTGGTGGTTCCCCAAAATCGTCAGAACTACTTTCATCCCTTTTTGCTGAAGGGGCTTTATATAGGTATCTGCATTGGTAAGAACCTTGGTAACATTATTATTGGAATACAGATAAGCTCTTCCGCGGCTGGTATCATAATTAATATTGGCCGCAAAAATATTCACCACATTGAACAGATAACTGTTCGATGTCTGCAGTTTGTACGCTCCCGCATTCAGGAGGTTGTTGTTATTCACTTCCACATAGCATATTCCGGTAGGATTAAGCTGTTGTGCGTTGATCAGAGAACCTGACTGAAGCATCATGGCAATCAGTGCGGTAAAGATGGATTTTTTTTTCATTGTATAATTTTTTTAAGGTGTTTTGGTGTCTGAATTTGATATAGCACTCCCCTGATCCTTTCTTTTTGGAGAAGGAATCTCAGATAAATATGCCATATAAAAGGGTGTGCTATGTCAGTAGCTCCGGGTTTTCGTTAAAGGTTTTCCATAACAATTCTCCAAATAAAGTATTGGCCCATGCAAACCATTCTCTGGTGAATTTTTTGGCATCGTCTTTATGGAAGGATTCATGCATAAAGCCTGTCCCGCCGTGCGTTTTCTGTAGAGTATCAATACACCATCTGATCTCACTTTTATCTTTGGTAGTGAGTGCCTTCATGATGATACTCATTGGCCAGATCATATCCAGTCCGATATGCGGACCTCCTATCCCTTCTGCCAGCTTACCTTTGAAGAAGAACGGGTTATTTTCTGACCACACAAATTTTCTTGTATTCAGATAAACAGGGTCATCAGCTTTCACCGCATCCAGATAAGGCAGTCCCAGCAAGCTTGGACAGTTCGCATCATCCATCAGGTTATAGCTTCCGAAGCCATTTACTTCAAAGGCATATATTTTTCCAAATTCGGGATGATTGTAAATTCCATATTTTTTGATGGCTGCATCTACCTCATCAGCAAGGCTGTTCAACTGCTGAGCCAACGTTTTTTCATTTTTAATCTGAGCAACCATTTCCGCAGCCTGACGTAAGCTTACCACCGCAAATAAGTTGGAAGGGATCAGGAATCCGTAAATGGTAGCATCATCACTTGGACGGAACATAGAGCTGATCAACCCCACAGGTTTTGTTGGGTAACCATATCCTCCCATAGGAACGCCATCTGTTGCCCAAGCCGTTGTACGCTCGAATTTGTAAGGTCCAAGATCATGTTTTCTCTGCTGTTCTGTGAAAGTCTGCAGGGTAAGTTTAATTCCTTTCAGCCAGTTAGCATCGAAAGGTTTTGTATCTCCTGTTGTTTTCCAGAAGTGGTAGGCCAGACGGATAGGATAGCAAAGGGAGTCGATTTCCCATTTTCTTTCATGGGTTCCCGGCCTCATATCGGTATGGTCATATTCTTTCCATTTACTGATCTTCTGATCATCGTTGTAGAAAGCGTTCGCATAAGGATCTTTCAGGATGAATGTAGTCTGTTTGTGGATGACCCCCGAGATCAGCTTGTGAAGTTTTTCATCTTTCTTAGAGAACTGCAGGTAAGGAAAAACCTGTGCCGAGCTATCACGAAGCCACATGGCATCAATGTCCCCAGTGATGACGTAAGTATCCGGAGCTCCGTTAGTTTCTGTGTAGTAAACGGTAGTATCTAATGTATTCGGGAAACAGTTTTCAAAAAGCCAGCTCAGCTCTTTGTTTTTTACTTTCTTCTTAAACGCAGCAATAGCACTCTCTACGGATTCACTGGTAAAATGTCTCTTATCTTTAGGAACACGGACAACAGGAAAATCGTCCAGCACTAAATTTTTAGCAAAAACATTTTGGGTAAACAGCAATCCGGCTCCCGCCAGTGCACTTGTTTTAATAAAATTTCTCCTTTCCATTGATACTTTTATTTCGTTTATTTTATGATTCTTATTTTACCGGTTTACTTCCCATTACGAATCTCAGTTCGCCACCGTTCATGATGTCACTGTGGTTCAGCTCCCAGCTTTTGTATTCTTTTCCGTTCAGGAACATTTTCTGTACATAAATATTCTTGTCGGAGATCTTATCTGCAATCACTGTGAACGTTTTTCCGTTTTCCAACTGTAAAGAAGCCTTCGGGAATTGTGGGGCTCCGATGGCATAAACAGGTTTTCCCGGTGTCACAGGATAGAATCCTAATGATGAGAAGATATACCACGCTGACATTTGACCGCAGTCTTCGTTATTTACTATTCCGTCCGGTTTTGCCGCGTACATATTGTCGCGGATATATTTTACCATTCTCTGAGTCTTGTAAGGGCTTCCCGCATAATTGTACAGGTACGGAACATGATGTCCCGGTTCATCCCCGAATCCTAAAGACCCGATGAATCCTGAGATATCTACGTGCTGCTCTCCTTCCATGTGAAGTGCTTCTGTGAAGGTTTTATCCAGCTTTTCTTCAAATCCTTTTTTCCCTCCGTACAGATTCATCATTTCATCAATCTGGTGTGGAACAAAGAAGTCATAGGCCCAGATATTTCCAGAAACCCAGTGTGGCTGAAGTTTTTTCCAGTCATTAAGAACAAAATCCGCTAAGAATTTTCCGTCTTTTTGTCTTGGCCAGAAGTGATTATTTTCTTTATTGAAAGTATTCAGGAAGTTCATAGAACGTTTTCTGTAAACTTCTGCTTCGTCTTTTTTACCCAATTTTTCTGCCAGCTGCTGAATGCACCAGTCATCATAGGCATATTCTAATGTTGCTGAAACTGAAGCTCCGTTTTCTGACGGTGTGTAGCCTAACCTGATATAATCATTAAGACCTCCACCTCCGTCGCTGCTGCTCATTTTATCCGTTAAAGAAGCATCTTTCATTGCAGCAAATGCTTTCTCTGCATCGATACCCGGAACTCCTTTTGAAATGGCATCCCAGATTACCGAAGCACTGTGATAGCCGAGCATACAGAAGTTATCATATCCGCAAAGCTCCCAGATGGGCATATGATCTTTACGGTCTGTATATCTGCTGATCAAAGAGTTGGCAAATTCTTTTGTATGTTTCTGATCCATGATGGTCAACAGCGGGTGAGTTGCTCTGAATCCATCCCAGTAAGAATATGTACTGTAATTCGTAAACCATTTCGTATTCATATTTTCCTGAGCAGCAACATAATCTCCATTGACATCCATGTAAAGATTGGGTGCAATGAATGTATGATAAACGCCCGTATAGAAAATTTTTCTCTGGCTGTCTGTACCTCCTGTCACCTGGAACCTTCCGATTAGATCTCTCCAGGTTTTTTGTGCTGTTTCTTTCGCTTTCGCAAAATCAATATTTTTTGCTTCGGTATCGAAATTTTCCTGTGCATTTTCTGTGCTTACCGGAGATAAAGATACTTTTACTTCAATACTTTCCTGGTCTTCTGTCGAAAATCTTACAAAAGCTTTAGCATCTTTGGCAAGAGCAATTTTTTCATCATTTTTAATTTTTCCTTCAGCATATACGCCGTAAGACTTAAACGGTTTGGAAAACTCCATCACAAAGTAAGCAAACCGTTTACCTCCCCAGCCGTTGCTGTAGCAGTATCCTTTGATTTTATTATTGCCTTCCACACTGACTAAAGTATGGTAGATATTTCCGAAGATTTTATTGGTAGGATCAATAATGATATTGGCTTCACTACTTTTCGGGAAAGTATATTTGTGAAATCCTACTCTTGGAGAGGCAGTGAGCTCTGCTTTAATTCCATAGCTGTCCAGCATTACGGAATAATATCCGGGAGAAGCCACTTCTTTATCATGGGTAAATTTTGAACGGTACCCTGTTTCCGGATTTTCTTCTGATCCGGGAATCATTTTTACCTGCCCCACAGTAGGCATTACCAGAATATCTCCAAGATCTGCCCATCCCGTTCCGCTCAAATGGTTATGGCTGAAGCCCATGATGGTCTTACTGCTGTAATGATATCCGGAGCACCAATCCCAGTCACCACTTTTGGTATTCTGATCCGGACTTAACTGAATCATGCCGAATGGCGTAGTTGCCCCGGGAAATGTATGTCCATGACCTCCTGTTCCTATGAAAGGATCTACCCAGGATAAAACATCATTTTTATTTTGCTGGGCATTAGCTACAGACATCAGGGTGGTAAAAAAGCAGATAAGCAGTTCTTTTTTCATGATAAGAGGTATCGGAATTTTTTTATTTTAAAGTTGGTTTAAAAATAGGAAAACCATTATACAATTCCCAGAAAACAAAGGAAAATTAAAATGATTAACCTATTTTCCTAAACTTATATTACTGTATTAAATTGAATTCTTTTTCATAAAATCAATGATTTCTGAGATATATCCAAAAGCAATAGCAACCACAGTATCAGCAGCACCGTAATATACCGTTACTTTATCTCCTTCTGTCAATGCGGCGCAAGGGAATACCACATTGGGTACATCTCCCGTCAGCTCATACAATTCTGCCGGCGCCAGCAAATAAGGTTTCGTCCTGTACAATACTTTTGTAGGATCTTCAAGATCAAGCAAAGCTGCTCCCATTGAATATCTGAATCCCCTGCAGGTATTGATCACTCCATGATAGAAAAGCAGCCATCCTTCTTCTGTTTTGATAGGAACCGGTCCACCTCCGATTTTGGTACACTGCCATGCGCTGTCTTCAAAAGGCGTTACTTTCATTACGCAGCGGTGTTCTCCCCAGTACTTCATATCAGGGCTGTAGCTGATATAAATATCTCCGAAAGGTGTATGCCCGTTATCACTAGGACGGCTCAGCATGGCATATTTACCATTGATTTTTTCAGGGAACAAAACCCCGTTTCTGTTGAATGGAAGAAAGGCATTTTCGCACTGGAAAAATTCTTTAAAATCAAAAGTATATCCGATTCCGATGGTAGGACCATTGTATCCGTTGCACCATGTGATCCAGTAACGGTCTTCAATAAAGGTTACACGGGGATCATATTTGTAATCGGATTCAATCATATCCGTATTTCCTGCCTGCATTTCAATAGGGTCATGATTGATATCCCAATTGATTCCATCCTTACTGAAACCGGCAAAAATATTCATTTGTACTGCTTTGTTATCACAACGGAATACTCCGGCAAATCCATCTTCAAATGGAATTACCGCACTGTTGAATATACTGTTGGATGTTGGTATCGCGTATCTGTTAATGATCGGGTTTTCGGAAAACCTCCACATAATATCACTGCAACCTTCCGGGCGATCCTGCCAAGGGATCATTACTGATTGAGCTGTCATAAAGTTTTTAACTTTTTATTTAAAATTTGTTTATTAATTGTGTTCTTGTTCTTTCTGATTTTCAGGATAAGGGAAAGGAACAAATAAGGTGACCAAAAATGCTGGAATGGTAGCAATCAACACCCAGATAAAGAACATTTTATATCCGACCCAGTCACTGATCATTCCGCTAAACATTCCCGGAATCATCACGCCAAGGTTCATAATTCCTGTTGCAAATGCATAATGAGCTGTTTTGTGTTTTCCAGGAGCAATTTGCTGCATCATGTAAAGCATTAACCCTACAAAGCCAAATCCATATCCGAAATACTCCACGACTACAGCAATTCCTACAGGTAAAAGGTCGGCCGGCTGATAATAAGCCAGTAAAGCATATACCACAAACGGAATATTAAATGCACAGCAAAGCCATATCAAAGATCTTTTCAGTCCGCGTGCTGAGATAAAATATCCTGCCAGTACAGAACCTAAGATAAATGCTGCAGAACCATAAGTTCCATAGACAAGTCCTATATCCGATGTGGATAATCCTAATCCTCCTGACGATCTTGGAGCTTTAAAAAACAGAGGAGCAATTTTGATGGCAAATCCTTCTGCAAAACGGTACAGAATAATGAAAAGCACAGACCATACAATATTTTTTTTGGTAAAGAAAGAGGTAATAACTTCCAATAATTCTTTACGCACATTTCCGGCTGTTTTTTCCTTTTTCTGTTCTTCTCTGTTGTCTTTTGGCAGGATGAAATAGTGATAAATCGCTAATACAAAAAACAGCAATGCATAGATTACCATAATGATCATCCAGGCATGAGTAACACCTTTTGTCTTTTCTAAAACACCTGCAAAATAAACGAGCGCTCCGCTGCTGATAATCTTAGCCAGATTGTAAAAAGCACCCTGCCAGCCGATATATCTTGCCTGCTCTTTATTGGTAAGAAAGCCAATATACGTTCCGTCTGCTACCACATCATGGGTCGCTCCACAAAATGCCACTACTGCAAAAAGAGCAATACTGTATTTGAAAAAATCATGCATCGGCAGGCTTAAAGCTACTAACGCAAACAGAATTCCTATGGCAAACTGGGTAAAAACAACAAAGAACTTTTTAGTTTTATAGATCTCCAGAAAAGGACTCCAAAGCGGCTTCAATGTCCAAGCAAACAGGATAAGAGCTGTCCAGAATGTGATCTGCGAATCCGAAACACCCATATCTTTATACATGATTCCTGAAACCGCATTAATGGTTACAAAGGGAACTCCCATTGCAAAATATAATGTGGATATCCAGAGAATTGGCTGGATCCGACGGGCTCCAGAGTTGTTTTTTCCCATATTTAAAAATAAGATTCTAAAGAAAATGAGAGCATCTCAAAAATTCATTCAGGCTTAAAAAACGAAACTATAAATTTTTTGGAGGCTCTACTCTATCCTCCTGCCTCAATGGTTGTTTCAGATAAAAACTGATTTTGAGATGTCTCTTTACTAACGAGTGATTCTGAATATTTATTATTTTTTATCCCACCATAGCTTAGTGCCTCCGGTATCAGGGCCGTTCAGCATTTGTGCAGCCTGCTGGTAATTATATAATGACGTTTTGGTATCAATAGTGAAAGGAATCCTTCTGATCATTGCCTCTGTACTGATGGCTCCTCCACTGTCATTTTTTCTTACCTTGAAAAGAACCGGATATCCTGTTCTTCTCTGCTCTGCCCAGGCTTCCGGTCCGTTCGGATAAAGGGAAAGCCATTTCTGAGTAATGATTCTTTCTAATTTTCTTTCGTTGGTATCCCCGTTATTCCATGCAATGGTGATGGTACTTAACTGAGGATTTCCAACAGGCACATTATTATCTGGATTTTTCGGATCAATATAAGGAGCCTCTGTGGAAGTTGTATCTGCAAGGTAAGTAGCGACACTTGCACTTTTCCCCCATTCCCCGAAAGACTGCTGAACCCCGGTAGTATAGTTGGTTTGAATATCACCTGCTCCGGCATATCCTCTCAAAGCAGCTTCTGCCTTCAGGAACCATGTTTCTGCAGCGGTGAATAATTTCATTTTACCGTCAGTACCGGAAAAATAATCTCCGTTGGCAGATTTTGCCTGTGGCTGTGAGAATCCACCGTATGTTGATTTACCATTTAATAAATCAATTCCCTGGCGTATTCCTATATATTTTCCCTGTAAGCTTGGATCAGATGCAGGAATAGCATAGGCAGGAAGTCTTGGATCATTGTATCCGTTCATATAAGCCATCAAAGGTGCTCCAATTAAACAATCTCCCCATGAATAGATAATAAAACTCAATTCTGACTGTCCCACACTGATCAGCGCATTATCGGCATTGTCAGTAATCAATCCTGCTGATGAAGCCAGAGCCTCCTCTGCATACTGTTTTGATTTTGCGGGATCTGCGTAGCTCATTCTCATCGCTAACCTAAGCTTTAATGAATTGGCAAATTTTGCCCACTGAGCCATATTTCCTCCGTAAACCAAATCCGCATTTTTCAGAGAAGATCTATCTTCTACATTCTTTGTTGCTGGCATGGCAATAACTTTCTGCAAATCGGCAATAGCTGCAGTAAGATCAGCGATAAAATAATTATAAGCATCCTGCTGAGAGTCAAAATCTGTAACTCCGTTAGCGTTTGGAGTTTCATACTTGCTGTACACTACAGGACCGTGGCTATCTGAAACTCTTGCTGCGGTAATCACTTTTAGGATTTTCTTCACAGCAAAAGTTCCTGTGAAATCTACTCCCTGATAGTTATTTTTAGCAGCATTGTCAATGATGATAGAATAGTTGAAGATATCCTGCTGTCTCGCAATAATTCTGTTGTTCCACCCATCCATCATAGAGTACGTAAGATTGTTTACCCCTCCGTTGAATGGCGTTGCTGTACTGAACATTCCACTGTACATATCTGCACTGAGGTTAGGATAAAGCTGATAATCTGACTGCAATCCTCTCTGAATAGATTTCATGGGGTTTACAACAGCAATAAAGTCAGCATAAAAGTTTTCAGGGCCTCCCAGCTTTTCCTGATTATATTGATCAAAGTCATTGGTACATCCTGATGCGGAAAGCAGCACTGCAGCTCCAAATACCAATGTTTTTATAGTATTGATTTTCATTTTCGTAATTGTAAAAGTTAGAAGTTAGCTTTTAATGATAATCCGATAGATCTTGTAACCGGCAGACCGAACGAGTCTACCCCAACCCCACCAGGTGTGTTTCCTGATACCTGTTCGGGATCAAATGGTGCTTTTTTGTAAAAGAAGAACAGGTTAGTTCCTACTAAACTTACCGTTGCATTTTTCAGGTACTTTGAATCCACATCAAAGGTATAAGAAACAGATGCCTGGCGTAAACGTACAGTTGTAGCACTATACAGATAGGCTTCGTCTACTCCTTTTCCGTAACCTTCAGTGGTTCCTACGCCTTTATAGTAATCCTTTGCATTGGTTAAGCCTGTATAAGCCTGCCCTGCATTTGGAGTTCCCGGTGCATATACTGCATTTGGAATCGCTACCCCGCCAGCATCTCTGGCATCAGCGGTAGCCTGGCTTACCCCATACAAATCATTGGCTTTTTCTGTAAGAGACAATACTTTGCCTCCAAATTTTCCATCAATAAGGAAAGAAATTCCCAGTTTACCGATATTGAACGCATTATTGAATCCAAGAATAAACTTAGGGTTTGGATTTCCTAAATAAGACGGTGTATTTTCAGCTAAAGGAACTCCTTTTTCATTCACTAAAATATGTCCCTGGTCATCTCTTTTGAATTTAATTCCGTAAAGATCTCCAAAAGAACCTCCAAGCTTAAGTCTTGTATAATCCCCTCCTCCTGTTAATGAGAAAAGTTGATTTTCCGGGATACTAAGGCTTGGCGGGAATAATTCAACAATTTTGTTCTTGTTAGCAGAAGCATTCAACGTAGTTGTCCATCCAAATTTTTCTGAACCAAAGATTTTATAAGAAAGAGAGGATTCAAAACCTGTATTTCTGATTTTCCCTGCATTTAGATAATAGGATCCCGGCGCTAAACCTCCTAAGTTTGAAAAGACTGTTGTTTCCAGTAACTGGTTACTTGTGTTCGAGTTATAATAAGTGATATCAAAGTTTAGTCTGTTATTTAACAATCTCAGCTCTGTACCTGCTTCAAATGTTTTATTCAGTTCCGGTCTTGGAAGCAGTGCTTCAAAACCTGCACCTGTAGCAAAAGAACTCTTAGGATATACAATAGTTCCTGCATCTACACCATAGGTATATCCTTTATTGTATTCAAGCATTGCATTGGAAATATTGGTAGGTAATCCTAATCCCACTGTTGCATAAGAACCTCTTACTTTCCAGAAATTAATCACTTCCGGAAGTTTGAAGATAGAAGATAATATAGCATTTGCTCCTACAGATTCATAATCAAATCCTGTTCTTCCTGTTAATGCTAACGTAGAATCCCAGTCATTTCTGAAAGTCATATCTACATAGAACATATTCTTATACCCTACAGAAGCACTTGCAAATACAGACTGTACCTGTTTTTTCATATTGGTATAGGTATTATGATAGCCATCTCCCGGTGATCTGTTGATATTCCACTGAAGGTTGTTCATAGTGAAAAGGTTCGGATTCGCCAGGTAAGCGTTATCAATCTGTCCTATTTTATTTCTTGTAGTATTGATACTTCCTCCTACAGTAAAATCTAATGAGATGGTCTCACTTATTTTAGGACTACCAATTAATAAAACATCTCCATAAGTAGAAGTGTTTTCGTAGGTATTTTTAAGCATTCTGCCATTTGTCCCGTTTGCCAGTAAGCTTGGTGCAGAGAAAGCAGCAATATCACGCTGGCTGTCTGAAATATTCCAGCTATAGTTTCCTCTCACTCTCGCCGTTAACCAAGGATTGATCTGATAAGAAAGGGATAATGCTCCGTATGTATTTTTGTTACTTACTGTAACTGGGTTTCTGTTTAAGATCCAGTAAGGATTCTGTGTCACCGGATTTCCTTTGAAGCTTCCATCTGGGTTTACTTCCCACCAGTTTTGAGCCGGCAAAAATCTTGTTTTATCTAAATAAGAATAGTTATTCTCTCCATACTGGTCAAAATCTACCCCTCTCGGCAGCCAGTACAAACTCGTTAAAGGTGAAAAAGAGGCTCCCGGAGTCTGTCTGTTCTTACTTTCCTGTAATGATCCGATGAAGTTGGCATCTAAAGTCAGTTTATCATCCAAAAACTTACTTGAATTTCTGAAAGAGACATTGTACTGATCAAAATACGACATCGGAACCACTCCTTTATTCGTGGTATTTCCGATAGAGAAATAGCTGGTTGATCTTTCGTTTCCTGACTGGAAAGAAAGACTGTTTACCCATGTCGTTCCAGTTTGCAGAAAATCTTTAAGATAATCTTTGGAAGATCCCTTTGCACCCCAGCTGTCTACAGATTGCCCTGGCTGTGATCCCGCTACAGATGGATCATAAGATAAATAACTGTGCTGCAGCTTTGGAAGACTATAGGCTCTGTCTACCGTAAAGCTGGAGCTATAGGTAATTGAGCTTTTCCCTGCACGTCCTTTTTTAGTCGTAATTAAAATAGCTCCGTTACCTCCGGCAGAGCCATATAATGCAGAAGCAGAAGCACCTTTCAGGAAGTTGATGCTTTCAATATCATCAGGGTTGATGGAGCTTAAAACGTCGCCCGGATCCGGCATATTGGAATACTGCCCAATATCTGCAGATTTTCCTGTTCCGTTGATAATAGGAATTCCGTCAATTACATATAATGGCTGCGTATTGTTTACAGACTTATTTCCTCTCATAATTACCCTTACGGAGCTTCCTACACCATTGGTTCTGTTGATCTGAACATTGGAAACTTTTCCGTTGATCGAATTTAATAGATTGGGAGTTTTCACTTCTGTAAGCTCATCTCCGCCAATCTGCTGACTGGAATACGTCAAAGAACGGGCCTGTCTTTTTATCCCCAAAGAGGTGACCACGACCTCCTCAATACTGGTTGTCTTCGTAGTGTCGGCTGATTTTTTCTCCTGTGCATTCGCAGTAAGTGAAAAAACGAACAGAACGGGTATAACTGCTTTTCTCATAAGGTATAGATTCGTTAGATTTAATTGAGAATCAATGACATTACTTTATTTTTCAATACAAAATAAATTATTGTTTTTTCAGCAAAATTTTGCTGTTTATGTATTAAATTATTTAAAGTTTCGTTAAGATTTAATTCACATTCACAAATCTAAATTTTGTAAATAGTCTGATATAATACTATTTTATCATAAAACGATATTATTTTTTCAGTAATTTTATTTTACAACCACTAACACACTATATATCAAACAAATACAACCCATCAAAAACAATTAAAAAAAGAGGATTTATTTTTGGTTTTTCCTCAAAAATAAACCGGATATGAATACCCGGTTTTCTATTATATGCTGACATAATAATGTAAAAATACATTTAAATTATTCGATCTTTTTTACTCCTTTAAATTGTTCTTTAAATTCGGTTGGAGTCGTCTTTTTGATGGATTTAAATACCTTATTGAAATTGGCAATATTATTAAACCCAGCTTCAAAAGCAATCTCAAAAACGGTAAGGTTTTTCTCCATCAGCCAACGTGCAGCATAACTGATTCTTATTTCATTCAGATAGTTGATAAAGGTTTTCCCTGTTCTTTTTTTAATAAACCTGTTGAACGTCACATTGCTCATATTCACCAATGAAGCTACCTTGTCCAACGTTATTTTGTTTTCAAAATTCTTATGCACAAAATCGTGTACCACCTTCATCTTATCATTATCATCAAAAGTCTCAAGCTCAATACTGTATGATGAAAGAAGCGTTTTATCTTCGGCAATAGCAAGTTCATTCAGAATTTTCATAATTTCTATAAAGGATTCAAAACTGTTCATCTTGGACAGGTTGAGAAACGAATCTTTTAGTTTTTCTGCTGTTTCCGAAGAAAAAAGGATACCCCTGATAGAGTCTTTCATCAGATTATTGATGGGTTTCAGGATATTTTTCTGCATCATGGACTGATTAAAGAAATCCTGATTAAACTGTATGGTAATTTCGTGGGTTTTTCTGTTTTTACACCGGTAGTTTGCCCAGCAATGCGGCAAATTTGGTCCTACAAGCACTAATTCCAGATTACCAATCTCTCCGGTATGATCACCTATCATTCTGCGGTAGCCTTTTCCTTTGTAGACAAAATTAATTTCAATCTCCGGATGGTAATGATAGGGAAAGTCAAAAGAAGCCTTAATCCTGTCAAATACGAGAAAGCTATCCTCAGGAGACAGTGGAGTTATTTCTCTCAGAATGTTTTCTAATTCACTCATACAGGTGGTTTTGAAAAATAGTTTTACTAATATGGGTCGCAGGACAAATCTTTGTAAAAATGATAAAATAATATCAATGTAAAAACTTATTTCCAATTTATTTTATTCCAAATTCTGTAGGTCTGGCATCAGATTTTTGGGTTTCAATAATTAATACGGTGCAAAACACTGCTTTTTTGTATCTTTAGAGTAAAGTTAAAGTATGCTGCAACCGCTTATTTTTGAAGACCACTATAAAAGACTCGGACTGGAAACATATTCAGAGAAAAACCTGGAAAGTTTCAAGGGAGATCAGTTCAGAACAGATATCAAGGTACTTTTTGTTCCTTCAGGATATGAACTCACCATAGACTTTAACCATTACAAAATAAACAAACCGTCTTTATTCTTTCTTACCAATCAGCATCTAAACATACAGAAGGGAAAAGATGAATTGCTCTTTCTTTTCTACAACCGTGATTTCTATTGCATCCAGATCCATGATAAAGAAGTGGCCTGTGATGGTCTCCTTTTTCATAATGTATTTGAAATCCCTTTTGTAGAACTTGATCAATCTGAGACGGCCCTTATAAAAGATCTGTTTCAGAATATTAAGGATGAGCTGAAGTGGAAAGATTCGTCTGCCGAAGAAATGATAAGAACTTATGTAAAACAGATCATCATCCGGGCTACCCGAAAATGGAAAAAACAAAACCTGGATAATGATACCCTTAAAATACCAGGAAGCGAGCTTGATATTTTCAGGGATTTCAGCAGGCATCTGGAAATTCATTTCAGGGAAAAGCATCACGTAGCAGATTATGCGGAACTTCTTCACATGGCTCCGAAAACATTAACGCATAAATTTAAAAACTTAAATCTGGATTCTCCCAATCAGTTTATCATCAACAGAATTTTATTGGAAGCAAAACGATTGCTTTTTTATACAGATAAACCTGTAAAAGAAATTGCCTACGATCTGGGATATGAAGATCCGGCTTATTTCAACCGTCTTTTCACCAATAAAACAGGAAACACACCTGCTAATTTTAAAAAAAATTACATATCGGGAAAAAAGTACAACATTTAAAGCTTTTTATCTATTGAATACTCCTTTCCACTGTCATACCTTTGTAACATCAAAATCAAACAACATTAAATACAAAAACAAACATTATGAGACGTAACGCAACAGCCGTTTGGAACGGTACCATCAAAGAAGGAAAAGGACATTTAACTACTCAGAGTACAACTTTAAACCAGACTCAATATTCTTTTAACAGCCGTTTTGCGGATGGTGTAGGTACAAACCCTGAAGAATTGCTGGCAGCAGCCCATGCAGGATGTTTCACCATGAAACTGGATGCAGAACTTTCACAAGCCGGATATAACCCCGAAGAATTAAAAACAACTTCTGTGATCACTTTAGATCCCAATATTGGAAAGATTACAAAATCAGAGCTGACTTTAACCGCTAAGGTTCCTGGAATTTCAGATGAGGAATTTCAGAAATTCGCCAAAATTGCTGAAGAAGGATGCCCTGTAAGTGCCGCATTCAACTTTGAAATTACATTGAATGCAACTTTGGAAAACTAATACAGGTTTTTATTCAACATCAATAGGAACGGGCTTTAGCCCGTTTTTTATTTTAAAAAAAGAATCCATTGTCTTTAGCCAAAACTTAAAACAAAATATTTACCCCATTAAACTTTTTCAGATAAAATATACCATTCGGTATATTTTTGTATATTTGCATCATATTTAAACATTTACAATGTCGAAGGCCGAAAAAACAAAACAGCATATCATCGAGAAAACAGCAACTCTTTTTAATACTAAGGGTTATATTTCCACATCGCTGTCCGACATTACTCAGGCAACAGGTCTGACGAAAGGCAGTATTTATGGAAATTTTGAAAATAAAGATGAAGTAGCCATCGAGGTTTATAAATACAATGCCGGCATACTCAGTAAAACTCTCAGCCGTTCCTTTGGTGATGAATTCCCCACTTCTCTGGATAAACTTCATGCTTTTGTAGATTTCTACAGGAAGAACTGGAAGTTTGTCTTTGCAAACGGCGGATGCCCGTTAATGAATGCAGCAACAGAAGCGGATGATTCTTTTCCTGCCTTAAAGACTCATGTGAAAAAGTCTTTTGAAAAGTGGATGACAAAAATATCAGACACCATTGCCGAAGGACAAAGTAAAAGTGAAATTGATAAAAAAATCGATACTGAGCAATATGCATCACTATTCATCATGCTTATTGAAGGCGGCATTCTGCTTTCAAAAACAATGGGTGATCAAGGTTATCTCAACCATGCTTTGGATAAAGTTGCCCAAATGATTGATCATGAACTCAATATTCTTCCATCATAAATAATACCATATGGAAACAAAAAAAGTGGCTATTGTAGGATACAACAGAATTCCTTTTGCCAGAATGAATACCGCCTATTCAGAGCAGGGTAATCAGAACCTCCTGCTTGCTTCTCTGAACGGATTGATAGACCGTTATCGTCTTAAAGGAAAGCGACTCGGAGAAGTTGCCGGCGGAGCCGTAATTAAACACATTTCTGAAAGCAATCTCATCAGAGAAACCGTAATGAATACAACACTGGATCCTGCAACTCCGGCTTGTGATCTTCAGCAGGCATGCGATACAGGGATTGAAGCTGCTATTTATATCGGAAATAAAATTGCTCTGGGCCAGATAGACTGTGGTATTGCATGCGGCGTGGAAGCCATGAGCAATATTCCCTTTGAATCATCACCCCGACTAAGAAAAGCGCTGTTAAAAGCCAATAAAGAAAAGTCGGCTTTTGGCAAGCTCAAACAACTGTTGAACCCGAAACTGAAAGACTGGATGCCAATTCCTTACAAAGGACAGGAGCCTAAGACAGGTCTTGTGATGGGTGAGCATACTGAAATCACAGCAAAATATTACAACATATCAAGACAGGAACAGGATGAATTAGCATTAAAAAGCCACCAGAATATGGCAAAAGCTTATGATGAAGGGTTCTTTGATGATATGGTCACTCCAGCTTTCGGTCTGGATAAAGATAATAACCTAAGACGTGACAGCAGTATTGAAAAGCTTTCACAACTGAAGCCTGCTTTTGATAAGCAGAACGGAACTTTAACGGCTGGGAATTCAACCCCTTTTACAGACGGAGCTTCAGCTATTTTACTGGCCAGTGAAGAATGGGCAAAAGCCAATGACCTTCCTGTTTTAGCTTATATCAGCTTTTCAGAATTGGCCGGAATAGAATATGTTGAAAATAAACAGGATCTTCTTCTGGCGCCGGTTTTTGCTGCAGAAAGAATGCTTAAAAAAGCAGGAATGAATTTATCCGATTTCGATTATTATGAAATTCATGAAGCATTTGCAGCCCAGGTTTTAGCTACCATAAAAATCTGGGAAAATGATGAAGTGGCCAAAAAATTCGGACTGGAGAAAGCCCTGGGAAAAATAGACAGGAGTAAACTGAATGTAAAAGGAGGAAGTCTCGCAGCCGCACATCCTTTTGCAGCAACAGGAGGAAGGATTATTGCAACCCTTGCAAAATTGCTTCATGAAAAAGGCAGCGGTAAAGGATTTATATCTATCTGCGCAGCCCGTGGACAGGGAGTAACCATGATTTTAGAAAAATAAAAACTCAGTATGGATAGATTAGCACAATTAAAACAATTCATCGGAAAAGAATTTGACCAGTCACCCTCTCCTTTTATGAAATGGCTTAATCCCACTGTTATTTCTGCTGAAGAAGGCCACCTGGAGTTTCAATATACCATAAGACCGGAATGGCTGAACCCGATCGGAAATCTTCACGGTGGAGTTACCGCTGCTATTGTAGACGATATCATTGGTGCCACCATGTTTTCTTTAAATGAAAATTCTTTCATTACCACTATAAATAATGTCATTGATTATTTTTCAACTGCAAAAGAAAATGATAATATTGTAGCCGAAACTAAAATCATTAAAAGAGGTAAGCAATTCGTCAATGCACAATGCGAAATATGGAATGCAGACAAAACACGGTTAATCGCAAGAGGTACCTCGAATTTATTCAAAATCAATAACTAAGTATGAAGAGAGTTGTCATTACAGGTCTTGGCGCAGTGACGCCGTTGGGAAATAATGTCGAAGAATTTTGGCAAAACAGTATTAAAGGAGTCAGTGGCGCAGGGCTCATCACCCATTTCGATACAGAAAAGTTTAAAGTACATTTTGCCTGTGAGGTAAAAAACTTTGATCCTAAGGTGTATCTGAACCACAATGAAATCAAGAGAAGCGACCTGTTTACACAATATGCAATGTATGCTTCAGCAGAAGCAATCCAGGACTCAGGACTGGAACTTGAAAAGATGGATCCGTTTGATACCGGAGTAATCTGGGGAACAGGCCAGGGCGGAATGTGGACCTTTGAAAAAGAAGTGATGGATTTTGCCGCGGGTGATGGTACTCCACGTTTTAATCCTTTCTTTGTACCAAAGTTCATTGCCAATATGGCTTCAGGAATGATTTCTATGAAATATGGTCTTCAGGGAATCAATTATACTACGGTTTCTGCATGTGCAACAGGAAATACGGCATTGATGGATGCTTTCAATTATATCCGTCTCGGGAAAGCAAAAGTAATCATCAGTGGTGGTTCTGAAGCAGCTATTACACCGGCTTCCATCGGTGGATTCTCTATTATGAAGGCAATGTCTACAAGAAATGATGATTTTGCAACGGCCAGCCGCCCTTACGATACAGACAGAGACGGGTTTGTAATGGGTGAAGGTGCAGGTGCACTGGTTCTTGAAGAATATGAGCATGCTGTTGCCAGAGGAGCAAAAATCTATGCAGAATTAGCCGGAGCAGCCATGACTGCGGATGCTTACCATATGACAGCACCTCATCCTGATGGTGTTGGAGCCATTAAAGCAATGCAGCTGGCAGTGAAAGAAGCAGGAGCCAACATGGAAGATATTGATTACATTAATCCGCATGCTACTTCTACACCCATTGGAGATACAATTGAATTAGCCGCCATCAACAAAGCGTTTAAAGGAAGTAAAAATCTTGATATCAGTGCCACAAAGTCCATGACCGGGCACTTGCTGGGTGCTGCCGGCGCAGTGGAAGCTATTCTTTCCATTAAAGCTATTCAAAGTGGGATTATTCCGCCAACTATTAATCTTCACAATATTGATGAGAATATTCCTCAGGATATCAATATCGTTTTCGGAGAAGCAAAAGAAAAAAACATCAATTTTGCATTGAGTAATGCCTTTGGATTCGGAGGACACAATGCAACTGTTGTTTTCAAGAAATTTTCTTAATTTTTAAAACAGATTCTTCCTTAACCAAGAGGAAAAATACCGGAAGATCTTTAATAAAAATATTGACAGTCCCTGTGTTTTTAAAGCACAGGGATTTTTTATGTATGAAAAGTTTTTGTAAGTTAGTTCCCCTACAAAATATTTTATGAAGAAACTTTTCTATGCATTATTAATTCTTATTTCGAATTTTCTTTATTCTCAGAATAATTTTGAAATTGATCTCCGTTCAGATTCATACATTAATGACAGCCTTATGCTGGGAGCTCCATCGACGAGAAAAGGATTTGGAGACCTTTATACATTCAAAATACAAACCAACAACAACATTTCTGATTTTGGAAAAAAGATCAGGATGAGCCATTCTATATATTATTTTAAGATTCAAAAGAAAAATATTGCCAGTGGTTTTATAGAATATCCTCAACCTGTAGCTTTTGGTTATATGGGAAAGAAGGGTAAAGCGGGTTATAGTACAAAAGTATTTTTCTTAGAAGGAGGAAAATATAAAATTGATTTACCCAAAGACTTTAATAATGTAGAACTTAATATAGACTCCCCGACCAACAGAGAATATAAGGTTTTACAAAAATCATTGGATGCGTTTTATATTAAATCAAAAAATCCTGATCAACGCGATAGCCTGATCAATATGGACAAAAAACAAGAGTTTTTAGGAGAATACATCAGAAAAAATCCCAATTCGTATGTTGCATTATGGGAAATTGTGAATGATTATACTCTTAACGATTACCATCCTGCCTACTTGAAAAACTTAAATTTATTTTCCGCAAAATTTAAGCAAAATACATTATACAAAGGTGTTGAAGCCCGTTTAAAAGCAGAACAATCTACCTCCATCGGACAAAAAATACCTGATATTTATTTTGACAAGGGGAATAAACTGACCTCGGAAGACTTTAAGAAATACAAATTAACCTTTATTGATTATTGGTCAACGACTTGTGCCCCTTGCATAAAAGGTATGCCTGAAATTGTGAATCTGTATCATGAGTATAAAGGTCAAAATGTAAACTTCATTACAATTACAGACGAGCAAAAACCCAATAGAATGGAGATTGCTAGGAATATTTTAAAAAAAAATAATGCGGATTGGGTTAATTTCTTTGATGTAAACAAAGACTTCCAAAAAAAAGTGAATGCTACAAGCTATCCTCTTCATTTCATCATCGATGAAAACGGAAAAATAATTGCCCGAATCAGCAATAGCATTGAAGAAGCAAGAACTATTATTAAAGAATTTCTACAATAATTCTTCAAAAGAAAAAAGCAGTCAAAACTGACTGCTTCAAACATAACGAATTATATACTCCTTATAAAGAGATTGACTTGTAACTATTGAGCATCCGGGATAAAAAAATCCTCGGCATTTTCAGCAATCGGAATATAGAGTCTCTCCCACTCCTTGCTCTTCACCATGTCCCAGCTGTGACCGGTTCCTTTAAGGTCTTCAGCCAGAAGAACCACTCCCGGTTTAATCATAAAAGTAGAACCATCTGTTACTTTAAATCGTATATTGCCTTTGATGGTAATCACATATTGTCGTCTGGGTGCCGGATGAGCATTTTTTTCCCACTCTTCTGTTTTATTGCTCATCCAGAAAGTTGTGGTATTCATATGTTTAAGAGTAGGGATTTTCCCTTTCTCAAAAGTACATGATCCGTCAGGATTATTAATTAATCTTATGGCAGGGATGAACTCAGTGGAGGTTTCCGCAGTGACGCTCACATGATTGTTCTTTTTATGTTGTGCATTCATAAATCCTACAGTACTTACTACTAAAGCAAGGCTAAAGCCCTTAATGATGTTTTTCATTATAAATTTAATTTTTTATTTTTAATTATAGACCGTATCGTAAACCTGCATTCTTTCAAAAAAAGGCTTATATTGCTGAACCAGTGCCAGATGTTCGGGAAGTTTCCCGTATGCTTCAAGCTCCTCCAGACTATCGAATTCCATAGAAGCATTATAGGTAAACGTGCTGTCTAAAACGCTTCTAGGGCTGGAAGCAGCAGGCTTTCCATAACGGAGATTTTTCTGATAGGGAAGCTTTTTAAGGCCTTCAAAAAAATTTTCAAATTCTTTTACTTCAGACTCAGAAAGATCCTTTCTAAGCCAGAACAACAAATAATGGAAGTACATTTTTTTCTTTTTTATAGGGTTAAACACAGGTAAAGCAGAGGCAAATATATTTCTTGAAATCAGCAGCAGGGCAGAAGCCTGAACTGATCGGAATAAAAATTTTCTTCTTTCCATTGTTATGTAATTTAATTAAAATCTATTCTGTATTTAAGGACAAACTGCCATTTTCTATCAGAAACTACGGCATTGTTTGATGGATCATTAGTATAAACCGGTCTGTTCTGGGCGTCAAAGGTTAAGCGCGAGGACATCCCGTTCATCAGCAGGGAAATTCCGGCATCATAGATCACTGCATTGTCATGAAGGCCTTTCAGATCTGACAGCTGCATTCCTACTGCAGGCTGAAGCTGAAGGCTTTTCTTTTCTTTATCCAGGTAAGGAAGTGTTCCTCCCAATTGCACATAATAGGTATTTCCGGTTCCGATAACAGGCATTGCATTTCCTGCTCCATTCAGACTCGCCTGGGTAATATCTGCAGAAGTCGCAGGATTATTGGTGCCCACATATCGGATATAATTGGGCCCATAGTCGTTATGCATCGCCATTCCATAAGCACTTATTGATGTTCCTTTTTCTTTGTTCAGCGGTGCATCATAAAACAAATCTACCGCAAAGCTTTTCATATCATCATTCACTGTATTTTTACCGGAATCCAGATGCCATAATGCGTTGTGAATATAATCGAATCCGGCTCCCAGACTCAGTACATTCTTCTTACCTACATAAGTTCCTGAATTAAAAGGAGTGGAAATATTTTCCTTGTCTAAAAAAGCATATCTGAAATATCCGGAGAAGTCTTTGCCAGGTGAGTTCTTACTAAAAGATGCTACATTCAGTTTCGGATCAGAAGTTGCCATGGTATAAGGATCGGCCACCACCAGACGGTAATCCAATCTTCCGAGCTGCCCTTTAATATAGGCACTCAATTCCCTTACCGTATAATCTGTTGTTCCCGCATTGGAGGTCGCGTAAGCAGGCAGGTCATACAACAGCGTATTTAAAGGCCCTGTAGTAAATCTTGAAAGACCACGCCACGTAGAACGTCCTGCACCAAAAGCAATTTTATCATTAAAAGCATATTCAGCATAAGCATCCAAAAGATCAAAATAGTTGCTTCCTTTGGCATTGACGTTCACGTTCGTAGTTCCCCCCTGCAATACAAACATCAGTTTTTCTGTTGGCTTATAAGTCATTTTCACACGAACTCTTCGAAGGGAAAGATCAGACAGGTCTGATTTTGCCTCATTATTGACAAGGCTTCCAGGGTTAAGTTGTGTATATCTGGCCCACAATTCTGCATATCCGCTAAAGGAAATATATCTTGAGTGATCTTCATTGAAATAATGGGTCAATCCGGGATTATTAAAATCATTTTTTTTCTGGGCATCTAATTTTCCCATCAGTCCCAATAAGGAAAACAAAGCAATTCCGGCTTTGAAAGAGGTAGTCTTCATAATTTTTCTATTCTTATCTTTTTGTTGATTTCAACAGGACAAAATTAGATTCCTAAAAGCCCGACAGGTATTAGAAATCTATTAGAAACTTTATAGAAAACTATTAAAAAGGTTAATCTATTCTGATAAAAGAAAAATATGAAATACCTTTGTACAGGGCTTTGAGGACCAATGAAAATCAAGCTTTTAAAATCAAAAAACAGTCTGTAAAACCAAGACATATTTCAAAATATTTCTTTATGAAAGTTTTAATTGTAGAAGATAATTCGCGTGTTTCAAGTCTTTTGAAAAGAGGGCTGGAAAGCCAGGAATATCAGGTGTATATTTCGGAAGATGCAGAAGATGCTATTGTCCTGCTGAATAAAATAACATTTGATCTGGCCATTACAGATATCATGCTCCCTAAAATGAGTGGTATTGATCTGTGTAAACTGATCAAACAGAAATATCCTGATCTTCCCATCATCATGCTTACTGCTCTGGGAACAATTGATGAAAAAATTGAAGGATTTGATGCCGGAGCGGATGATTATATGGTAAAACCATTTGAAATCAGAGAGCTGTATGTGAGAATAAAAGCTATTCTGCAGCGAAGGTCAGCCAGAAATAAGGAAGCATATCTGACCGACCTGGAGTACCATGACCTGAAAATTGACAAGAAATTCAACAGAGTTTTCAGAAATGGAGAAGAAATAGAACTCACTCCTAAAGAATTCAAGCTTCTGGTATTCCTGGTTAACAATGCTGAAAGAATTCTTACCCGTGAAGAAATTGCAGAAAATGTGTGGGGAAATCATTTTGACACCGGAACGAATTATATTGATGTTTATATTGCTTATCTGCGGAAAAAGATTGATAAAAATTTTGATCATAAACTGATCCACACCAAACCGGGAGTAGGATTTATTTTTGCTTCACAACTATGAAAATAGCAACCAGAACAGCACTCATTTATTCTATTCTTACGGCAGGCATTCTTTTTTTGTTTGCCTATGTTCTTTATTTTGTCTCCGAAAAAAACAGGGAGGATGAGTTTAACGACCGCCTGGGATATAAAGTCATCTGGCGGTCAGAGTTTATCTTTGATGTCAGGATCAGTGACGAAAAAATCCGCGAGCTTCACAAGCGCAACCAAAAACTACTGAACGAAGCAGATATCAGTGTTTATAACAGTAAAAAAGAACTTACCTTCACTGATGTACCTCCTCTTAAAAGCAATGAAAAGTATCTGGATAAAATTATCCGGTCCAATAAAAACAGAATATTCTGGCATCAGGGCGACCGACAGTATATTGCCATTCAGTTCCAATCAAACGGAGAAAAATATTATATCATCGGAAGTGCAGTAGACGTCACAGGAAAAGCCCATATTTCAGAGTTTAAAAAAGATATTATTATCATTTACATCAGTTCGATTGTCATCATTTTTATCATAGGATTTCTTTTTTCCTATTATACCCTTAAGCCTTTAAAGGATATTATTCTCCAGATCCGCGATATTTCAGAGCACAATCTGAATAAACGGCTGGATATTCCCAAAGCAAAAGATGAGATTTATGAACTGACAGAAACCTTTAATTCGACCTTCAACAGGCTGGAAAAATCCTTCAACAGTCATAAGCAGTTTGTCACCACTATTTCCCATGAGTTCCGCACTCCTCTTTCTATATTAATTGCAGAGCTGGAGCTTGCCAAGGAGCTTAATGTAACCTTGGATGACTATAAACTTTCTATTGACAATGCCCTTCAGGATGCCAATGATGCATCGGAACTATCGTCTGCCCTTTTAGATTTTGCCAGAGCCAGCTATGATGTATCACAGATCAGTTTTACCAATCTCCGCCTGGACGAGATTTTGGCAGAAGCCAAGCTTGCATTGCTGCAGAAAAATGTCAGCTATAAAATCGGAATTAATTATATGGGTAATACTTCAGACGATGATGAAAACAATTATGATTTTTATGGCAATCCTTACCTTTTGCAGGTTGCCTTCTCGAATCTGATGGAAAATGCCTGTAAATACTCAGCAGACAAAAGCTGTCATATTGAAATAGAAACCAACCCGGAACATATAAAAATCCGTTTTATAGATCACGGTATTGGCATTTCAGAAAAGGATCTTTCAAAAATCTTTGATCTTTTTTACAGGGGTTCTAATAAGAATTTCGAAAAAGGAAACGGAATCGGCCTTTCCATTGTAAAAAGAATTGTCGAAATACATGAAGGTAAACTGATGATAGATTCTGAAGTATCAAAAGGAAGTGTATTCACGGTAAAATTTCTCTCCAAAAAATAAAAGCAGTCAAAATCTGACTGCTTTTATTTTATGCTTTCAACCATTCTGAAGAGGAAAGATAATTCTGATCAGGATAATAGATAAACAGACAGTTTCGTCCCTTAATGGTATTAATGATAGACTGCGTCAGTTCTCTTGGAACAGCAGGGCATCCCCAGCTTCTTCCGATTCTTTTATGCATGGCTGCAAATGCATCGCTTACATAATCCGCTCCATGAAGTACGATTGCTCTTCTGTAGGCAGCATCATTAAAGCCTTTATCCATTCCCAACAGCTTCAGAGAATATCCGTTGTCCCCCTGATAGGTTGCATCTGTGATATAAAATCCCAGGCTGCTCTGCAGCGAACTTTCCCTGTTGGAAAAATTCGTCGCAAATTCTTCGCCTGTATTTTTTCCGTGTGCTACCAATGAGTTAAACAGAACTTTCTTATCTTCCAGGTCAATTACCCAAAGTCTCTTTGTATTTGAAGACATAGAAAAATCGCAGATAGTTAATAAATGCGAATCCTGGGTAAGCAATCCTGCTTTTTTTAAATTTTCATAGCCAGTCAATGCTTTTGAGAACACTTCATAGTTCAGTTCATGTTCAGGGTCAAATGCAATAGAATGGTATAGTGCTTCTGATGAAGATACGGCTGTATTCTTCTCAGATTTCGTGTCAGCTACTTTTTCAGTTTTCGTTTTGACATTCTCACTTTTCACCACCACTTTCGGAGAAATGTAGAATGAAGTCGTCACCATGTAAACAAGGCCTAGTACGCTATAAAATCCTTTCATTCAATAATATATAAATCCAAATTAGTGGGGCAAAATTATAAAAACATAATTACCAGGAGGTTATAACTCTAAAAAGTTTAACGCTATTTAAGAAACTTTAACGTCCTGATTTTGTGAATTAAAGTGGCTATTTTTGAGAATCCGGAACAAATTCCAGACTTATAGAATTCATACAATATCTTAATCCTGTAGGCTTCGGGCCATCATCGAAAACATGTCCAAGATGGGAATCACATCTTTTGCAAAGCACCTCCACCCTATCCATTCCATAGGACTGATCTCTTTTGTAATAGACGCCTTCTTTATCTGCTTCAAAGAAACTTGGCCAGCCGCAGCTGCTGGAGAATTTTGAGGTAGAACGGAAGAGATGATTTCCACATACAGCACAATAATACTCTCCTATCTCATCAAATTCGTTATATTTTCCGGTAAAAGCCCTTTCAGTCGCAGCTTCTCTTGCGATGGCATACAGGTCCGGGGCCAGGAGCTTTTTCCACTCTTCATTGGAAACATTAAGTTTTGTGGTATCTGTTCTGGAGTAGTATGGATTATTTTTTGCTTCTGTATTTTCCATAGAGGATTTTTTAATAGGTTGATATTTCTGCATACAGGAATGCAGTATAATTAATATAATAGCTGAAACTAAAAATTTCATTTCTTAATTAAGACTCTCCGGTTTTACCTGAAAAGACATAAAAGTTTGTATCTTTTAGAAGTTAAAAGCGCTGGTTAAGATTAAAAATGATTTCGTAACCAAATTTAGTAAATTTGAGAATATGAATGACGAAGCAAAAAGAAAACAGCTCAGAAAATATAAAGCATTTGCCACAGGATTATTTGTCCTGATGGCCGTTATTTTCATCATTACCACTTTACTACAGAAATCCAACACTTCCCATTGGGTCGGATATGTACGGGCTTTTGCCGAAGCGGCCATGGTAGGTGCCCTGGCAGATTGGTTTGCTGTAACGGCACTGTTCCGTCATCCTCTAGGCCTTCCGATTCCCCACACCAACCTTATTGAAAACAGCAAACAAAAATTAGGAGATAATCTGGGAAGTTTTGTGGTCAACAATTTTCTTTCTCCACGGAACATCCGCCCTTATATTCAAAAGCTTAAAGTATCCCATTTTGTCGGAGAATGGCTGGGAAAAGAAAAGAACCAGGAAATACTGCTTAAAAACTTATCTGATATTGTACTGGATGTCCTCAATAAGCTGGATGACTCTGCAGTAAGTCAGTTCATCAGCAAAAAGGTTTCTGAGATGACCGATGATATTAAGCTTAATAAAGTAGTAGGAAACGGAATTGGCTATATTCTTGAAAAGAATGATCATCAGAGAATCATCACCAATCTTTCGAAACAGATCAAAGAATATATTCTTGAAAACGATGAAATGATTCAGGAACGTGTAAAGAAAGGCAGTTACTCATTTATTCCTTCTTTTGTAGATAATAAAATTGCTGATAAGATTGCTGACGGGCTTTCTGACTTCTTTAAGGAAATAGAGGAAGATCCTCAACATGAAGTAAGATCATTAATCACTCAGAAGATTCATGAATTCTCCATTGATCTGAAAGAGGATCCAAAATGGGATGAAGAGTTTAAAACCATCAAAAACGGTCTTCTGAAAAATGATAAACTGGATGAATATTCGAATGACATCTGGGTTTCTGTCAAAAAAACACTGATGAAAGAACTTCAGGAAGAACGTTCCGCATTGAAGAACTATGTTTCTAAAAATCTGAATGAGTTTGCACAAAACTTAAAGACAGATGAAAACCTTCAGAACAAAATTGACCATTGGGTACGTGTGACAGCCTATAAATATATTCTTAAAAACACCCATCAGTTTGGGAATCTTATCAGCACAACTGTTGGCAACTGGCAGGGAAAAGAACTGAGCGAAAAGCTGGAACTGGAAGTGGGAAAAGATCTTCAGTTTATCCGGGTCAACGGAACACTGGTAGGAGGCCTGGTAGGGCTTATTATTTATACCATTGCCCATTTTTTCATTTAAAAAACTAAAACCACACCCCCAGCCAACCATGAGAAAAATTTTTTCTGTATTCTTTTTCTTTTTCCTCACATCCGTGCTGTGTCAGAATGTTGAATTAAAGAAAACCACAGATACTACGCAGACTTTTACCGGAGAGATCAGCGGGATTCCCATTACCATACACCTTAACTATACGGGAATAGTAGATTGTGACCAATATCAGCATTATGTTGACGGATGGTACTATTATGATAAATACAAAAAGAAAATTCCACTCACTGGAATTTATGATTATTATGGCAATCTCTCATTATATCATTTTGGAACAAAGCAAAAACAGAATTCTATGCTGCTGAAGGAGCAGATCACATCACTTCAGAAAGTAGAAAAGACAGATGAAATAGCACAGAAACTGGCTCCACAGGAGTCTATAATATTTGAAACCCTCAGCACGAACAGTAATCCGATTTCCGGGCATTTTTATAGGGGTAAAAAAGAACAGCCGGTAAAGTTATTTACAGGTAATGTCATGATCTATCGCCTCAATAATTATCTCTATTTACCCAATAATAAAAAGATCAATACATACGACTTTATCAGCAAAGCAGGCGGAAATGAATTGGTCTCTTATGCTTCAGGAGAAAATGGGAACAGGGTCCTGCTTTATTTTGAGCAAACGTCAAATTTTAATGCCTGTGGGCAATGTGGGGCAAGCGATGGTGAAAAAGGCTACAGAGTTCTCTATTTTACAAAAGACTGGAACTATAAAAACTATGAAGAATTCCTTACTGAAAGCTGCCGGGAAAATATTTACGATGTTACCAGAACAAAATCCAAAGACAAACAAACGATTACTTATAAAATAGGTAAATCTGAAAGTTCTCCTGCCCATACACTTACCGTTGATATTAAAAATGCGACCGTCATGAAGTCAAAATAAAAAAGAGAGTCATATCAACTCTCTTCTATATTATCTCGGTAATCTGCCTGCTCTTTTTAGTAATTCCTGATTGATATTGTTAATCAGCTCTGGTCCTTCATAAATAAATCCTGTATACAACTGGACAAGACTTGCTCCTGCATCCAGCTTTTCCATGGCATCTTTTGCAGAATGTATTCCTCCTACCCCAATGATAGGGAATGCCCTGTTGCTTTTATCAGAAAGGTATTTAATCATTTTTGTACTTCTTTCCCGGATCGGCTTTCCGCTTAACCCTCCATTTCCTATCTGTTCTAAAACTTCCGGGGAAGTCTTCAGTCCTTCACGGTTTACAGAGGTATTGGAAACTACAATACCATCGATTTTTGTTTCTGCAATCAGCTCAATAATTTCGTCTAATTGATTGTCATTAAGGTCCGGTGCAATTTTCAGGAGTATGGGTTTCTGTACAGTTTTTGACTGATTTATTTTCTTTACTTCTGTAATCAGCTCTCTAAGATATTCTACATCTTCAAGTTTGGCATGACTTCCTACATTCGGGCAGCTTACATTCAGTACAAAATAGTCTACATAAGGATGAAGACCTTCAAAGCAGTCCAGATAATCCTGGGTATAGTTTTCAGGGCTTGTATCCGTATTTTTTCCGATGTTTCCACCGATGATTATTTTTCCTTTGTTGGATTTAAGTTTTTCAATAGCGGCCTGCAAACCGTCATTATTGAACCCCATCCTGTTGATGATCCCACCGTCTTCAATGAGACGGAATAATCTTTTTCTGGGATTTCCGGCCTGAGCTCTTGGCGTAACAGTTCCGATTTCTACAAATCCAAAACCTAAGTCTGCCAGTTCATTGAACAGTACTGCATTTTTATCAAAACCGGCAGCCAGTCCTACAGGATTTTTAAATTTCAATCCGAAAACTTCTCTTTCCAGACGTTTGTCTTCGACAGGTTTCGGGAAGAATAATTTAGTGAGAAATCCAAAATTCTTAAGTACCGAAAAAGTAAAGTGGTGGACATCTTCGGGATCAAATTTGAAAAGAATCGGACGAATGATCGATTTGTACATTGAAAAAAAGTTTTACAAAATTACTCATTTTAAAATTAATTATGGATTAACCTATGATATTTTATCAAAACGTCTGATATATAGTATCTATAAACCAGAAACAATTTGTGCAAACTGCGAATGAGTAAGATATTTTAACGCTACGATCGCAAAGAAATATGATCTGAAAACATTTTGTTCGCAAGGTCGTTTCCCTAAACGAAGCCCGAGCTATCAGCCTTCCTGAATGAAGTGACTTAGCGATCAATAAATCATTCTTCAATAAACTTTGCGAGCATTGCGTCAAAGCAATAGAAACAGAGAAATACCTACATCATCCCTGTCAAGATTTAAAAACCTTGACAGGGATATTAAAATCTTAAAGGTAAGCACCCAGATCAAAATTCAGAATATCTCCTACTCTTTTAAATTCCTCATCTATAGTAGCATTTACGGTAATTCTTTCGTTAGAAATAGGATGATTAAAAATCAACTGATGGGCATGAAGCGTCATTTTATTGATACCAAATGTTTGAAGCCACAACTTATTTTGTTTATTACAACCGTGTTTTCTGCAGCCTAAAATAGGATGCAGAATATGTTTAAAATGTTTTCTCAGCTGATGAAATCGTCCCGTTTCAGGAATGGCTTCTACCAAAGAATATCTTGAAGTCTGATGTTTTAAAAAAGGGAGATCTATTTCCGAAGTCTGCAAACGGCGATAGTTTGTAACTGCATTCTGCCTGACTTCATTTTCATTAATTAAATCATAATCAATCGTTTCTTCTTCTTTTGTCCAGCCTCGAAGAATGGCCAGATATTTCTTCTCTACTTCGCGTGAAGCAAACTGTTCGCTCATGATTTTAAGAGTGTCTTTATCTAAAGTAAAAAGCAGAACACCTGAGGTTTTCCGGTCTAACCTATGTACAGGAAACACTTTTTGTCCAATTTGTTTCTTCAGCTCCTGAATAGCATAGGTATCAGCTTCTCCGGCATAAAAGGATTTATGAACCAGTAATCCGCTGGGTTTGTTGATGGCAATAAGATGTTCGTCGCGATAAAGAATTTCTAACATGTTGCAAAAGTAGAGATTTTCAACCGATATAGCCCTGATTGCAACGGCATCCTTTTGCGAAGCAAAAGATATAGTGAAAAGCAGGTTCCCGGCTCCTAAATTCCTGCATTATAAAAACTTCCATCTTCCCGCTCCTATCTTCCCACATTTTCACTATTTTTGCACATCAGACGTTAAAAAAATTATGGCAAAGCAAGAAGATGTTTTCAAGAAAGTGATTTCTCACGCTAAAGAATATGGTTTTATTTTCCCATCGAGTGAGATCTATGATGGTTTATCCGCTGTTTATGATTATGGACAGAATGGGGCCGAACTAAAAAATAATATCAAACAATACTGGTGGAAAGCTATGGTACAGCTTAACGAAAATATTGTGGGTATTGATTCGGCAATTTTGATGCACCCGACAACATGGAAGGCATCAGGCCACGTAGACGCTTTCAACGATCCATTGATTGACAATAAAGATTCCAAGAAACGTTTCAGAGCAGACGTTCTGGTGGAAGACTACTGTGCTAAAATTGAAGATAAAGAAAACAAGGAAATCGAAAAGGCAGCGAAAAGATTCGGGGATGCTTTCGATAAGGATCAGTTTGT
Organism: Chryseobacterium sp. ON_d1; assembly: GCF_006829085.1. Taxonomy (GTDB): domain Bacteria; phylum Bacteroidota; class Bacteroidia; order Flavobacteriales; family Weeksellaceae; genus Chryseobacterium. Next base: position 32,762 of record NZ_BJTC01000020.1, on the reverse strand, counting down.
TGCTACGAATCCAAAAATCCTGGAATACAGAGCAAAAAGAGAAGCTATTCTTTCAAGATTGGCAAAATCTTTAGAAAATGAAGATCTTGCTGATGTAAAGGCTTTGATTGAAGAGCTTGAAATTGCTGATCCTGATACAGGTTCTAAAAACTGGACGGAGGTAAGACAATTCAACCTGATGTTCGGAACAAAACTTGGAGCTTCTGCAGATTCTGCAATGGATCTTTATCTGAGACCTGAAACGGCTCAGGGTATTTTCGTTAACTTCTTAAATGTACAAAAAACTTCCCGTCATAAGCTTCCTTTCGGTATTGCGCAGATCGGTAAGGCATTCAGAAACGAGATTGTTGCAAGACAGTTTATCTTCAGAATGCGTGAATTTGAACAGATGGAAATGCAGTTCTTCGTAGCTCCGGGAACAGAACTTGAATTCTACGAGCAATGGAAGCAGAAACGTCTGAACTGGCACCTGGCATTAGGGTTAGGAAACGAAAATTACAGATTCCATGATCATGAGAAATTGGCTCATTATGCCAATGCTGCTGCTGATATTGAGTTTAACTTCCCTTTTGGATTTAAAGAACTGGAAGGAATTCACTCAAGAACAGATTTCGACTTAAAAGCTCATGAGGAATTCTCAGGAAGAAAGCTTCAGTTCTTTGATCCTGAAAGAAACGAAAACTATGTACCTTATGTAGTGGAAACGTCAGTAGGATTAGACAGATTATTCCTTTCCATATTTGCACACTGCCTGAGAGACGAAGTATTGGAAGACGGTTCTGAAAGAACAGTTTTATCACTACCTCCGGCATTGGCGCCAATTAAAGCAGCGATTCTTCCATTGATGAAGAAAGACGGCCTGGCAGAGTATGCAGAAAAGATCTTCAATGATCTGAAATACGATTTCAACTTATTCTACGAAGAGAAAGATGCGATCGGAAAACGTTACAGAAGACAGGATGCCATCGGTACTCCATACTGTATCACTGTGGATCACGACTCTCTTGTTGATCATACCGTAACGATCAGAGACAGGGATACGATGCAGCAGGAAAGAGTACCTGTGTCAGAGTTGAGAAGAATCATCGATGAGAAAACGAACTTCAGAAATTTACTTTCTAAAATATAGTACAAAAGCCCTTTTTCAGGGCTTTTTTTATTTTTTATACGTTCCAGACGAACATACCACAAAAAGTATTATTTTTAGCGGACTAAAAACTAAACTAAAAATAACCATGAAAAAACTGATTCTGTCTTCACTGACTGTGGCAGTGCTCTCAAGCTGTGTGTCTAATGATAATCCTGCTGATCACAGAGACAATAGCAATAATTCTCATAACAATAATAACGGGCCTCTTCATCTTGTAAAGAAAGCGACTGATGTTAGCCCGGGAGGTTCTACATATGTGGTGGAGTTTAAATATAATGGAAATAAGATTGTAGAAACCTACAATGCAGCAGATGACGATAGAGTTATTTATACTTACAGTGGAGATTATATTGCTAAAACAGAAGAATATATTGGCGGATCTCTGGTTCTTATGAGAGAATTCACCTATTCTAATGGAAGGCTTTCAACGGAAAAGATAACTGATAAAGAACAGGGAACACTTATTTATACTAAAATTTATCAGTATATCAGTGATACGCATGTTCAGTTTGAAGAATATAAAGGTGGAACTTATAATCCTTCAACAGGAACGTATTCAAATCTTGTATTTGCACAGGTGGATGTTTATTTAACCAACAGCGGAAATGTGGCTTCAGCAAACTATACTCATAATGGAACCACCTATAATATTACCAACACTTATGACACATTCAATAATCCTATGAAAGATATAAAAGGTTTTGTTAAGATCAATCTATTTGATGTAAGCGACGGGCAGATAGGTTATAATAATCTGCTGAACCAGACAGAGACTTACTCAGGCTCATCCAATGGAACCAACAAAATCAGTTCAGTTTATACTCTTAATGCAGATAACTACCCTACCAAAGCCGTTACCACTTATAATATCTCCGGTTATGGAACAAGTACTCATAACTGGCTTTACGAATACTATCAGTAACTTTATATAGTAAGCTCTGAAATTATTTTCAGGGCTTTTATTTTCATCAACATATCTGTTAATTTATTACTTTTATCCCTCAAATTTTAACCATGAAAAAAATAACACTAATGGTGTTTGGGCTGATCCAGACCTTTGCATTTTCCCAGACTCAGGATCTGACAACACTGGCTGCCGGAGATCACGTGGGCATGAATGCTCTATTTGATGATAAGGACAATCTTTACGGTTACGTTTCTTTATATTCTTACGGAAAATCCGGTGACAAGACCAAAAAGTTCGAATACGTAATCCTGGATAAAAACCTCAACCCTGTTGCCAATAAAGAATTTGAAGGAGATATCACTGCGGCCTCTTATTTAGGCTATGTTGATTTTAAGGGACAGATCATCCTAAAACCTTCCATGATGGATTATTCCCTGATAAAAAGTAAAGAGGTGTTTACTCCTGTTTCGATGGTAATAGATCCAAAAACAAACTCAATTACCCGAAAAATATATTATGACTATCTTGAGGATGGAACATTCAAAGAGATCAATGAACCCAAAAGCTGGAAAGAACAGCGTAAGGAAAACCGTGATGAGAAAAAAGAAAAAGGCTACAATTATGTCTCTGCTGTCGGAGAGCTGAAAGAAGGAGGTTACTTTGCCGTTGAGTACAAAGATTACGGAAAATATGAAAACAGCAACAGTCTGATAAAATTTGATCCGAATAAAAAGGAGGTCTGGAGATACAGATACAATACAGACGGAAGCAAAAAAGTGTATACCACTTTATCTGTTCTGGAAAGAGATGAGAACTATATGTACTGTATTATGAAAAAAGTGAATGACAAGCAGAAAACATTCAGTCTCATGGTTCTTGATATGAAAACAGGAAAGGAAACTTCCAACAAACCTGTTACAGGGTTATCTGATGATACAATAGACCGTATAGACTCTTTTTACTCCGGGTACAGGAAGATTGATAATGATAAAACTTTTGATGATAAAGTAGTGCTGCTGGGAAGAAACTATGATGATTCCGAATCAGTAGGGTTTGCCAGAATGATCCTTAATAAGTCAGATTTCTCCGTAGATACAAAGGCGATCAATTATGAGCCCAATATATCGGCATTTCTTCCAAAGGTCAACAGGAATGGTATTGTAGAAAACGGCTATATGCTCCAGACCAAAGATATGTACTTTATGAATGACGGAAGTGTGGGTATTTTATCCGAAAAATACAAACCGGCAACGCAATATACCGCCCCGAAGACTACAGATCTTGTGTATATCTATACCGATAAAGATTTCAAAGTGAAAAACGTCCAGGTTTTTGAAAAGGAAAAATCAAAATGGGTAAACAGTGATTACCTATTCTCACAATACCTCAACGGAGGAAAAGATGTGGTATTTTTCTACCGTGACTATCAAAAAGATGAAGTCACCAGGCAGAAAAGATGGAATCTGTTTATCAATACCATTATTGACGGAAAATTCAAACAGGAGATCATTCCGATCTCTGAAAAAGATAATTATATAGTGACTCCGTATGTAGGAAAAGAAGGCTATATACTGCTTCGTGAGTATAATGAAAAGGAAAAGTTCAATAAGATCCGATTGGAGAAATTAAATTACTAAAATAATAAGAACCCTGACGAAACATCAGGGTTCTTTCTTTTATGTTTTGGCTAAAGTCAGCGGATTTTTTTTATTTCAAAAAGAGGCTAAAGCCCGTTTTTATTGATGTTTCATTTATAATGAAAATCAATTTACCTTTGCTATAGTATCATTCGTCTGGTAATAGTCTGCAATATTCTTTATTTCATCAAGGCTTAAGTTCCACATAAAGTTGAGGAACTGCTGGTAGCTTTCGCTTTGATTTTTAGGCTCTATCCTATCCAGATACCGGTTGAGGTTATAGTTTTTCCTTGCCTCATATATTTTGGAGAAGCATCTTCCCAGCCAGCTTTTATAATATTTTTCTTCCTCTTCATCCTGCAAAAACTGCATGGCAGCATATATTCCCAGTCCATAATCTTCAGAATGGAAATAATTGGGTAAAATTTCCATTCTTGCTGTTTTCTTTAATGTTATAAACAGATCCGAAGGCTTTTCCGGAGAAGCAGAAGCTTTCAGTTCTTCAAATGTTTTTTTAAGCATTTCAATCCTTCTGGAAACTTCAGGATGCGATGCCAGAGAATCTTTATTCAGTTTCTCTTTGTAAAAGTTGTAGTTGTATAATGAAAAATCTTCCTTTTTCATCCATTTTTCATTGAAGGCCTGTTTGGGAAGGTTAAACAGTTTTTTATACGTTTCTACCTTCAGTTCCCTTGGTGAAATTGTGTCAAAATCCTGTAATCTCTGCAGCGCATTGACAAACTCAGCCTTTTTAAAATCACTGTTTTTAAAAATAACATATCCTAAAGAGTCTGCCTGCATTTCATTTTGTCTTCTCTCTACCCCTTTCTTATAGACTGTATTTTTAAAAATATCAAAAGCTTTCTGATTCTGGATCTGGCTTCTGCTTGTTGTAGTAGATTTTATATTCTCAACAACGATTTTATCCAGCTTATCCTGTTCGATGATTTTTAAAAAGGTCTTCAGGGAATGCTCCTCTATTTTATGCCCCAGTTCATGGGAAATCACAGCAGCAATCTGCTCCTCATTATTCAGCCAGCTGTACAATCCCATATTGATAACAAAAGTTCCGTCAGCAAGGCAGTAAGCATTGGGCGTATTGTCCTTTGCAATCAGAATTTTCAGGTCCTGAGGAATTTTAGGATTATTCTTTTTCAGCCGTTGAATAATAGATTGTATACTGGTCTCAAACTCAGATTTAAAAATAAAGTCCTTATTTTTCACCTGCTTTTCAAAATCAGTTCCGAACTCTTTGTAAATTCTGGATAATTCAGAGCCTGTTTTCCCGGAATACTGGGACTTTAATCTCTTTATTGTTATTTCATTATTTGTCTCAAAATTCTTTAAGAACACCTTTCTCTTTGTATAATCTGCAGTATCTATCGGTTTATACATCTGTGCCATTCCCATCATCGAAAATAAAAGGTATCCCAATACAAAAAGTTTTCTGGTCATAGTTTTCATCAATAAGAACAAAAATAACTTATTTGCCGGTTCATTTTAAATTTTATTGTCAAATTATTTTAAATTTGTTTAAGACCCATTCATGAAAAAATGAGAATACTGAAGTATATGATAGGCGGAGCTGTAGCAGGCGCTGCAGCTGCTTATTTCCTGGGATATGATTATTTATTTAGTGGTATTTCCAAAACCTATCTGAAAGGAAAATCAAGCGCACACATTGATGACGGAAATCTTTTCCCAAGCCATCCTATTGCTGCTGAGAAACCCAAACGCTGGGAAAAAGATCCCGACTACAACAAAAAAGAGCTACCGAAAAATTTAGTTGAAAACTTAAAACATTCCAGAACAGCGGCTTTTGTAGTCATAAAAAATGGGAAAATTCTTCATGAACAGTATTGGGGAGGTTATAATCAGTTATCACAAACCAATTCATTTTCGATGGCAAAAGCGGTGACGGTAATGCTATTGGGAAAAGCACTGGAAGAAGGCGTTATTACAGACATTCATGAAAAGCTTTCAGATTTTTACCCGGATTTTAAAAATAAAGCATTTGGAAATCAGGTTACGCTTAAAAACTTGGCACAAATGGAAGCCGGGCTGGATTGGGATGAAAATTACAATAACCCTTTTCTTCCCAATGCTAAAGCTTATTATGGAAAAAGTCTTGTAAAAGCCCTATTCTCAAGAAAATTCAAGGAAGAACCCGGAACCAGGTTCGAATACCAGAGCGGTTCTACTCAGCTTCTTGGCTTTGCGCTCAGAAAAGCGCTGAATCAACCATTGGCAAGCTATTTATCAGAGAAATTCTGGAGGCCTTTAGGTATGGAACAAAATGCCAAATGGAGTACAGACGATTACGGTATGGAAAAAACCTATTGCTGTATTCATTCTAATGCCAGAGATTTTGCCAAGCTTGGACAACTGTTCCTGGATAATGGTAAAGCCGGAGATCAGCAGATCCTTAACGCAGATTTCATTGAACAGATGAGAACTCCAACAGAAAAGTCTGAAAACATTTATGGAATGGGCCTCTGGATCAACCATGACAATCCGGTCAGACATTATTATTTCCTGGGATTACAGGGCCAATATATCATCATGGTTCCGGAGCATAATATCGTTATTGTAAAGACCGGAAGCTATCTCAATAACCCCAAAAACGATAGAGGAAGACCTGATCAGGTAAAATTCTTTGTGAATGAAATTGTACAATTATTCCAATAAATACGATGGAAAAATACAGTCCTAAAATTGACGCATATATTGAAAAATCACAGGATTTTGCAAAGCCTGTCCTGCATTACATCCGTGAAACCGTTCATGAATTCTGTCCTGATGCTGAAGAAACTATGAAGTGGAGCTTTCCCCATTTTATCTATAAAGGGAAAAACCTCTGTGCTATGGCTTCCTTCAAGCAGCACTGTACTTTTGGGTTCTGGCTGGAAAAGGAAATGAAAACCATGCAGGAAATGACTCAGGATATTGAGAAAAACTCAATGTTCAGCTTAGGAAAAATTACCCGGATTGAAGACCTTCCATCCGGACCTCAGCTAAAAAAAGCGATTAAAGAAGCCATGGAACTTACAGATATGGGAGTCACCATGAAGAAAGCACCATCCTCCAAAACAGAAATGGACGTTCCCGATTATTTTCAGTCAGCCCTGCATGCCCGGCCAAAAGCACTGGAAGTTTTTGAAAAAGCTTCACCATCATTCAGAAAAGAATATATTTCCTGGATTACGGAAGCCAAAACAGAAGCTACCAGAAATAAAAGATTGGAACAGTCTCTGGAATGGATCGCTGAGGGTAAAGGAAGAAACTGGAAATATGAAAGGAAATAAATCTGATTATACATAAAATATTCTGAATCTTCACAATCCCTGAAGGTCAGCTACAAGCTCAGTATATGATATATTGAATCTTTCCCTCAATATTTCTCCTGTTTCAAATTCTTCCATAATGATATCATAATGGCCGGTTTGGGAAAAATCAAATGTTGAAATATAGATAAGCACGTTTCTCTTTTTCAATCCTATGGCAGTGGTATCTCCATCCCAGTAATTAACGAATTCATATCCGGAAATATCTTCTTTAGATAATTTACGCAATAAATTATTGACATCAGCAGTTTTATTTTTCATACACTAATAAATCCTAAGGGAAAAATAAACAGAATTTTTAAAATAAAATAATGTCTAGTGAAATCTGAAATTGGCTTCCGGTAATGTATTCTTTTTCAGGAAGGCTTCATATTCAGGGGACAGCTTTGTACGTCCGAAAGTATTCTCTCCGCTCATACTTCCCAGACGGACTTTATCCTTTCCGAACTTTCTGTTCATAGCATCCATTGCTTTCATCACGGGAAGGTGCTGATTTTGTATGTCTTCTTCAAAAAGGCTGATCTGTCTCTGATCCTCAGGAACAAAATCATTCACGATTACGCCAGCTCTTTTATAATGAAATCCGTCTCTGTAAATTGTTTCAAAAAGCTCGTTAACTACTCTTCCAATCAGAATGGATGAATTGGTAGGATTGGAAAGAATCCGGGTCATTGCATTTTTGTATTCGGGCAGATCTTTCCTGAATCGGTTGGTTTGTACAAAAACTGTAATCATTTTACAGCAGGTATTCTGCTTTCTCAATCTTTCTGAGCAATACATTCCAAAAGTTTCTACCCGTTCCCTTACTTCTTCTTTTTTGGTAATCATCTGCATAAAGCTTCGGGTAACTGCGATGGATTTTTTGGGAGAGGGCGTATCCAGCTCCAGCTGGCGAATTCCCTTCAACTCGTTGATCATCCTTACTCCATGAATTCCCATGATCTTCCGTACCCACATTTCAGGTTTCTGAAGAAGGTCCCAGGCTTTGTATACTCCGCTGTCATTCATTTTGACAGCAAGTCTTCTTCCTATCCCCCACACATCCCCTATATTAAGCCATTTTAAGGCTTTTTCTATCTTTTCAGGAGTCTCTAAAATGTAAACTCCATTAAAATTCTCCGGGAAATCTTTTACAATCCTGTTCGCAACTTTACATAAAGTTTTGGTAGGCGCAATTCCTATACTTACGGGAATGTTTTCTTTCTCCCTGATCTCTTCTTTAATTTTAAGGCAGTACTCATACATATCGATATACTTAAATCCTGTTAAATCAAGAAAAAGTTCATCAATACTATATACTTCATGATCAAGCACGTAGGATTTGGCGATATTGATGACCTGCTGGCTTTTATAATTATACAATTCAAATTTTGCAGAAAAGCTTTTTACATCATGTTTCTGAAAGAGTTCTTTGTATTTGAATGCAGGAGCCGCCATCGGAATTCCCAGGTCTTTCGCTTCTTTACTTCGGGATACAACACAACCATCGTTATTGGAAAGAACCACAACGGGTTTGCCTTCAAGATCAGGATCTAAAGTCCTTTCACAGGAGACAAAAAAATTATTACAGTCAACCAGAGCGTACATGACAATTGCATCATAAATATTGATACAAAATTATAGTTTTTTAAGAATAAAATTATCTTTTAGACTATAATTAACATCATATTTAACAAACTGAAAAACAAACGAATAAATTTTTATAATACGACAGGTTCTGTCGCATTAGCGCTTTAATTTTGTTTTCAAAAACTTTCTTGCTTAAGCGAACCGGCGTTCAAATCATCTTTAAACGTTCCTCCTCAAGGTCAATTTGATAGAGCTGATGACGGATGATTTCTTCATTCACGGAAACATCCTTGTTGAGCTCTGCGAGAAACTGTCTCTGACTTTCCAGCATTTCAAAAAAGATATCTTTTGTTTTTTCATTTATCCATTCAGTTTCATTGGTCTGTATCTTTTCTTCCCAGTGTTTCAGCATCCTTTCTAATCCGGCATGGCTGTTCAGCTCACTTTCATGCTTATTTTTAAGGAAATGATAAACATGCTGTTTCAGCTTGTGCTTTATTTCATCTCTAGACTGTCTGTCCTTCTCTTCATCTGCAAAATCGTCAAATACGCGGCCATATGTGATCAGATATGGAAGTGTAAGTCCCTGTACAAGTAATGTAAGCAGAATCACAACAAAAGTAATGAAGAGGATAAGATTCCTGTTGGGAAAAGGAAGCCCGTTTTCGAGGGTTACCGGAATAGCCAGGGCAGCAGCTAATGAAACCACCCCCCTCATTCCCGTCCATCCAAGTATAAGAGGCATCATCAGGCGTCTTTTTACAGAAGATGCGCGGGGTGCTACACTGGGACGGAAAATAATTGTAGCTACCATTGCTGCATAGGAGCTTATTATTCTGGCAGCAATAAGAATACCGGTCACCAAGATCCCATATTGAATGGCTATTCTCAAAGGAATACCTTCAGACCTGAGTCCCCCGACAATTTCAGGAAGTTCCAGCCCGATAATTAAAAATACAATGCCATTCAGAATGAAAACAAAACTTTCCCAAACACTATAGCCTCTTATACGGCTGGTACTGTTGAGGAATATCATTCTTTTACCGGACATGTACAGCCCACCGCAGACTACCGCTAAAACCCCGGAACAATGAAGCTGTTCTGCCACCCAGTACATCAGATAAGGCTCAATAATTGTCAGTGCAATATCTGATGAAGGTTCTGTAGGAAGCCGTTTATGAGCCTGCACAAAGATCCATGCCAGCAGCAGTCCGATACCTGCACCTCCGGTGATCATCCATAAAAAATCCAAAGATGCTTCCTGCCATACAAATTGTCCGGTTCCTACCGCTATCAGCGCAAAACGGAATATAATCAGTGATGAGGCATCATTCAACAGACTTTCTCCTTCCAAAATAGCAGAAGTAGCAGACGGAACTTTTACAAACCTCATAATAGCTCCCGTACTTACCGCATCAGGGGGAGATACAATTCCTCCTAAAAGAAATCCAAGAGCAATCGTAAATCCGGGAATAAAGTAATTCGCTGTAACGGCAACTGCCAAAGCTGTAAAAAAGACGACCAGAAAAGCAAAGCTTCCGATAATCCGCCACCATCTTTTCATTTCTTTAAAGGAAATAGACCATGCTGCTTCAAATAGTAGAGGAGGCAGAAAAATAAAAAAGATGAGATCCGGATTGATCTTCACAACCGGCAAGCCCGGTACAAAGCTGACAAGCAGCCCAAATACAACAAGTAAAATGGGATAAGCAATTTTCAGTTTTGTTGCCCACATGTTCAGCAGCACAATCGCTGCTATCATAGCCAATAAAAAAGGTAGGATGGTGTGCATTTGATATTGTGTTTTTTGAACATCATATTTACTACTTCTATTTGATTTTTAAAAATTTAAAGGCTGTTTTTTTCCTGTTTTTTTATGATGCAGGTTAATTTATATCCTATACATCTGCTGGCATAAATGTTTTTGCCTGAGACTGAATAGCGTAGAATTTAATATAAAATTCAAATAAAACACGTCAAGTTTCGACGCTTCTGCGCTATACTTTTGTCCTGTAACAAAATAAGAAATATGGACAAAGTAACCTTAGAAAGAATTCAGAAACTTCATCCGTTGGTAAGAGATGAAGTAAAGCAGATTATCCAGGAATGTGATGAAGCACTTACCGGAAGAGCCCGGGTACGAATCACTCAGGGGTTAAGATCTTTTGAAGAGCAGGAAAAGCTTTATGCGATCGGAAGAATTACTTCAGGAAAAAAGGTGACCAATGCCAAAGCAGGACAAAGTATTCACAATTACGGACTTGCAGTTGATATCTGCCTGATGATTGACAGAAAAACAGCAAGCTGGGATACTGTAAAAGACTGGGATAATGATCAGGTTGCAGACTGGTACGAGTGTGTAAAAATTTTTGCCCGTCATGGCTGGGACTGGGGTGGAAACTGGAAGACATTTAAAGATCTTCCCCATTTTGAAAAAAAGAATATTCCCTCTAAAAAAGAAGCTGTAAAAACCAGCTGGAGAACTCTTTTAAAGATGCCCAGAGATAAGCAGGGGTATGTTATTTTTTAATTCTTATTTATTGAAACAAAACGAACAACCACCTGATTTAACGCAATTTAAACCAATAAAACCAATTAAAATTATTTATAATACGACAAGTTCTGACGCTTCCTCCTTCTATATTTGCTTTATAAGAAAAACACCAAGAGCATCCTCATAAACAAGCTAAAACCAATAGACATTTTTCAGAAATCTATTGGTTTTACTTGTCTAAAGCTGCTCAATGTTTCTTCTAAAAAATGAAAAAAATAATATGAAAAAGACAACCATTCTTTCTTTGGACGGAGGCGGAATAAGAGGAATCATCACCTGTATTATTCTGCGTTACATAGAAGAACAGCTACAGCATTATGATAAACCCACCGCTAAGCTTGGGGATTATTTTGACCTGGTGGCTGGCAGCAGTACCGGAGGTCTGATTGCTTCTATTATTCTATGTCCTGATGAAACCCGAAAAGCAAAATATTCTATTCAGAAAGGTTTGGAATTGTATGCGGAAAAGGGCGGCGATATCTTCCAGGTTTCCTTTTGGGAAAGGCTGATCAATCCATTCGGATTATTGAATGAAAAAATTCCACAGGAATCACTTGAAAGGAATTTAAATGACTTTTTTGGGAATCTAGAATTAAAAGAATTAATAAAACCCTGTTTAATAACAAGTTATGACATAGAAAACAGAAGGGCAAAACTTTTCAACTCATGGAAAGCCAACCTCAGCACAGATAACTTTTATGTAAAAGATATCTGCAGAGCCACTTCAGCGGCTCCCACCTACTTCAGCCCCGTTCAGATCAAATCAATGTACGGGCAGATTTTCAGCCTGATTGATGGCGGAATGTTCGCTAATAATCCCGCCCTTTGTGCTTATGCAGAGGCAAGGAAAATCCCTTTTGCTGAAGTGTTGAAAAATCATCAGAAAGCCAATTATCCGAGCGTAAATGATATGATCATTATCTCTATCGGAACCGGAATTGAAGCCAGGCCTTATCCTTTTAAAAAACTGGAAAAAGCAGGGAAAATTGGATGGGTAAACCCAATCGTTGACATTCTGATGTCTGCGAATGCCGAAACAGTAGATTATCAGCTGGGACAGATGTTCCAGACTTTAGGCCTCAGAAACCAGAAAAATTATTACCGCTTGAATCCTTCACTGAAAAATGCTTCTCCGGCAATGGACAACGTCAGAAGGTCTAATATTGAAAATCTGATCCAGGCCGGATTAAGTTATATCGATGATAACAGGGAAACATTGAACCAAATTGTTCAAAAACTCATCAAAAATAAAATATAAGCTTTTTAACTTATAAAGACGTAATATAATCTTTAAAGCTTATACGAAAAAAATAAAACATTTTTTAAACACGTCAAGTTTTGTCGTTTTGGCCCAATATCTTTGGAGTATCAAAAAAGACACAAAATAATAATCCAAAAAATCTTAAAAACCTTTGAATTCGAGATTCACCTATCCTGAACAACCCAAGATATGTTCAAAACATAATCCTCATTTTACAATACAAAAAGTAGAAACCCCAGATCATCATCCAGATCTTCCCTTCGATCAGGGCCTCTATACAATAGAATGGAGCGATATCGAAAATATTGAGATGGATTACGAAAATTATCTCAACGATATAGAAAGCTTCTTCAGAGAAGATTTTGAGAATGATATTCTCGGAGAAGATTCATTTTAAATATTAAAAAAACTAATAACCATACTCAGTTCTGACGCTGTCCGGTATTCCTTTTATAATCTCTAAATACGCGCAAAGCAGTCTCATTAAACTTTCTCAACACTTTTGAATTCACCATTCACAAAATGCTGGACAGCCAGAACTATGTCTTAAATACAGCATAGAAATAGACCTGCTCTATTACAAGGCAGTACATAACCATTAATTAATAGATCACACAACGTTTTATGAAAACAAAACAAGAATTAAAAAAATATTTCGAAAACGGAGATATTCCGGTTCAGGAAGAATTCTGGGAGTGGCAGGAATCATACTGGCACAAGGATGAAAAAATTGATATGCAGAAGGTTTCAGGATTAGAAAACGGCACATTTAACCTGCTCTATGCTGAAATGGATACTGAAAAGAATGCTTCATTGGCGTTCTTTATGAAAAGAAAAATAATTATAAAACCAGGAACACTAAGCATTCCAAAAAACTTTGCCGGAGGCTTAGGAATTACAAATTCCGGACACCTTACTAAGTATTCAGGAAAGCGCATTTTCAGGAAGTGGCTTAACTACATTGGAAATCCCTGGCCGTGTAACGGATATCCAAAGCTGGGCTTTTTTCGGTAACAGATTAATCTCTTTAAATATTCCGGATAGTGTTACCAACATTGGCATTCAGGCATTCGCAGGAAATCAGTTAACAGAAGTACATCTTCCAAAAGGAATAAAGGATATCAAACTAGGCACATTTGCCTCTAATAAGCTTCAGTTTGTTATCATCCCTGATGGAGTAACAGAAATTAAATCCGATGCTTTTATCAACAATCAACTTACCTCAGTAACTATTCCTGACAGTGTTATGAATATTGAAATGAATGCATTCAGAGATAACCGGCTTACAAAAGTAACATTAGGACCTGAGACTACTTATTCATCTTATTCTTTTGACAGTACTGTGGAAATTGTTGGAGGAAAACTTATCAACTAAACTTTAAACAAATGAAAACAAAGCAAGAATTAAAAAAATATTTCGAAAACGGAGATATTCCAGTTCAGGAAGAATTCTGGGAGTGGCAAGAATCATACTGGCACAAGGATGAAAAAATTCCGGCAGATAAACTAGACTATGACCTCACTCAAAAAGCAGATGTAACGGCATCCAATCTAAGTCCGCAAAATGCACAGCTCTGGAAAGATAAAATTGAGACTCAGACATCTATTCAGGCGCCGCAATTGAACGGAAATGTCTTAACCGTATTTTATACAGGAGAGAATGGTGTCCAGCAGAGTAAATCCGTAGATTTAAGCAACTTGGTAACCCGTGACATCAGTATAGAGAATGCCTCATATGATGCCTCTCAAAATATTATTACGATTATCCAGAATGATGGTTCAGTCTTTCAGATTAACCTTTCGGAATTCAGTATCATTCCGACTGTCAATTCTGATGGAAGTGTAACGTTGTCCCAGGAAGGACAGGAAAAAGTCACGGTCAAAAAGGTGGCTGTAACAGGCAGCTATAATGATCTTTCTGATAAACCAGCCTTTAGCGGGAATGATAATTTACAAAATGTTATCGACAGAGGTAACGGAACAACTAAACCTATTATTTTCCAACCGAATGAAGGCAGAGCAGGAGAATTAAATTTCAACCCTACCACTTATTCATTATGGTTTGGAAATATGAATCCGGATCATACCGGTACATATGGAATTGGAATTGGGTATAATACTCTTCCAAACTTAACAACCGGCCTAAGTAATATTGCCATAGGAGGTTATTCAGGCGCCAGTTTAACAGCCGGAGACTGGAATACACTTGTTGGCGTAAACAGCGGTTCACTTTTAACCACTGGAAATTATAACTTAATGCTTGGAACTGAGGCAGGCAAAAACTCCACAACTGCCATAGGATGTACTTATGTCGGAGACGAAGCAGGTGTTAAGAATATTGACGGCAAGTACAACACCACTCTAGGAATTGGCACCGGATACTGGCTCACACATGGAGTTCAGAATACATTTGTCGGAGCTTTTGCCGGTCAGATGCATGGAAAAGTTACAACTTCAGGCGCATGGGGATCCAATACTTTTATCGGATACAATGCTGCGTCTACTACTCATGCAATGGGTGTTTGGGGAGATAACAACGTTGTCATCGGCTGTAATGCACCATTAGGAGGTTCAACATTCAACAAACTGGTTATTGAATCAAATCCGGTAGCAAGGCGTCATGATTTTGTTACTCCTTTAATTGGTGGCGACTTTACTGCAAGAACATTGGATTTTGATGCTGTTGTTTCTGCAAGAAGAACACCTTTGGCTGACAACACCTATACAAAAGTTGCGGTTCTTAATGCTGGTAATGTATTTGGATATAAGAACTTATCAGACTTCACTGATTTCATTCCATTAACAGGAACGGGAACCGGAGCTCTGGTGACAGGTAATATCCAATTTACAGATGAAGACCCAGAAGAGAGAATCATTTATAGAACCAATGAACTTAACGGTGTAAAAAATAGTTTCGGTTTATTTCCTGAATCTGCCATGATGTCTTCCGGAAATTTAGATGGAACAAATGCCTCCAGTATCTCTGTAAGTAAAGAAAATGGTGTGTTCGCTTATGGACATGGCTCACGTTTAATGCTGAGTGATGTAGGTGCGGCTTTAAGACAGACAACCGGAGGAGGTGTAAAAGGAATTTTTGCAAGCTCAAATATAGATGAACCTGTGCTTATAGAGCATGAAACAACAAATCCCAGAGGATTAAGTTCTAAAACTTATTTTGGAGATAACGCTGAAAAGAATGATTATATCCAAAAGCAATATGCAGATAAGCAACACTCTTACAGCACCAAAGAAGAGCTAACAGGCGGGAACTGGATCAATGGTAAGCCTGTTTACAAAAAGACCTTGTATCTGGATCAGATTCCAAGAACGGGTGAAATTGATTTGAAGGCTGAATTCCCGGATCTTGAAACTATTATCTCCAACGAAATGTTTACAGAATGGTATGATCTTAAAGCCGCATTTGCAGGTAACCAATGGCGAACAAAAGCCTACATCACCATCGAAAGGGAAGTGGCTATCATAGAACTATTGAACATCCCTGATTATGACTATTCCCGTATCAACTCGTTTACTCTAACTCTTGAGTATACAAAAAAATAAACAAAAATGCCAGCAAATAATACATCAGCAAAATCCGCATTTACCGTCGGAAAATCCTTCATAGGAGAAGGAATTATTAATTATAAACAAACAAACACTATGAACACAAACAACCCATCACAAACACTTTTCAGATTTGTAAGCTTAAGAAGTCCGCAATTACCCGATGAAGATAAACAAAGCAAAAAATTCATTACAATTCCGGATTCTTTAAAAAGCGACAATACATTTTATGTACCTGTAGCCACAGGAACAAGGCCCAAGCAGGAATTATTAAAAGAAAGAGCTGCTGTTTTTGCCCAAAATGCCAATTTTATTGCTGATATGGACGCATTGAAACAAACCTATGGCATTGTGTATGATTACGCACTTTGGCTTGCAAAAAATAAAAACACCTGTTCTTATAATCAATTTAATGGTAAAAAGAATCAGGTAAAACTATCTTCTTCTTATGCATTTCCCGATCTCATCAATTTATGGAACAACTTAATTTATCAGATAGCTACCCATAAAGACTTTTATGTTAAAGAAGGGTTGATGCAGGTTTTATTGGCAGCCCATACCCTTACCCCTGAAAATTCAGCTCCGGCTGAAAATGAATACAAAGATCTATTATCCGCAAGAGTTGTAATTCCCAGAGAACTGATGCTGGATACTCCGGATGCCAACCCTATTGGCATTACTTCAAAAATGGAGAAACAAGAATCGGGAGAAGTTACATCACCGTCCTCTTACATGGAAAAGCAGCAAAATATCCAGGAAGCTCAGGCTCTTCTCAAGAGATATGAAGTGTTAACCAAAGAGATGTTTCTTATTGAGAACAGTTATAAAAAAGAGTATACACGAGAATATAAAGCCAGTGAAGAAAAACATAACGAATCCAACCAATCCATCCTTGACGAATATTATGCCCGCGTAGAAGAAGCAAGGAGAAAATATTGTGAGATCAGAAATCCTGAGTTGCCATATGATCCTGAAGACCCTTGTAACAGACCAGAAGAAATTCCCTATCCGAAGCTTCCGAAATTTGAATTCTCCTTCCGTCCTGAAGTTGACGCGAGAACTCTTTTAAGTGGATTGAAACCCGACAGCATTGATACAATATTATCCCTTTTAGAATATGATTTTTCAGAGACGGGTAAAGAAAGAATTGATGACTCATCACTAATTGATCGTTTGCTGGCGGGAAGAAATACGTTCAATGAATTAAAAGACATTATTTCCAACGCTACGGAGAGTGCTAATAAAGTTATTCTGGATAATATCATGGATAATTCTGAAAGCTATACAAGCATTGGTGGAGTCATTCTTCCTGTCTCAAGAGTAGAAACGATTCCTTTTACCTATCAGTTATGCCCAAGGCATATTTTAAGAAATACATGTCTGGACTTATCTATCGATGTTCCTGATGCTTCCTGGAATGTAGCAAGTATGAGCTATACTTTCTATACCAATGCAGGACCTATTTCCGGGACCTATTTTGAAAAAAGCCGTGTTGGTAATAAGATTTTCTTAAGTAAATTATTAGGAAGCGCAACAACAGACGGTGTATACATTTCTCAAACAGAGAACTTTACAATGGATGTTAAAATCACCTTTACCAATGGTAAGGTAACGACTTTCTTCCCAAGAATTATTTCAATGAAGTCCTGCTACACCTCATCTTTTGAGTTCGTAAATGAAATTAAAGATCCTGTGCAGGAACCTGATGATTCTTATATCCCTTCCGGATTTGGATTTAAGCAAATCGGTATTGCTGACTATCTTAAAGTAGAACAGACTACCCATGCTTATGTAGAAGGGGAAGTGGCTCATATTGAAAACGTAATGGCCCGTGAGTACCGTGAAAAAGCAACAAGAAGACTAAGAAGAAGCGAAAACACCACTACTACATCTTCAGATACTGAAAGAGAAAAACTTACAGACACCACTACTGCAACCAGATTTGAAATGCAGACTGAGATTGCCAAAATGTTGCAGGAATCCAGAGATGCCAATGTACAGGCACATTTTGATGCCACCTGGAAAACTGGAACAGGAGCAATGGGGGCAACAATAAGTACAGGAATTGCCGGTGGATATGCCACTCATTCTTCCAAAGAAGAAAGTACAAGACAAGCGCTTACCCAAGCTCAGGATATTACAGCAAGAGCATTAGACAGAGTGGTCACAAAAGTTCATGAAGAAAGAATTGAAAAGATCATTGAAGAGTTTGAAGAGAATAATAAACACGGTTTTGATAATACCAAAGGAGATAAGCATGTTGTGGGTGTTTTCCGTTGGGTAGACAAACTTATGAAAAACCAAATCTATAATTATGGCAAGCGTCTGATGTTCGAATTTATGATTCCTCAACCTGCTAAATTACATACGCTGGGAATGACATTGGACAATTCAGCAACGAAGAGCGATCTTGTAAAACCTGAAGACCCAAGAAAAGCAAGCTATCTGCCATTAGAAAACTATTCATCTTTAGGTAACGAAGCTGCGTTAAAATATTGGATAAGTAAATACAATGCCGAAATTGATGAGAGACCTGCAGAATCCTTTGCTATAAGTAAATCATTCAGTGGGCGTGATGGAAACTTCGGAGGAAAAGATGATGACAAGGTTCAGATTGTAAACGGAAACGGAGAAGTTGAAGTTCCGGAAGGTTATTTATTAAAAACTGTTGATTATACTTTCCAAACTTATCCACACAGCTTTAAAGGAGCTCACCAGGCTTTCATGACTATTGGAGGACAAGGTACTTACTGGATTTCTTCACCGAACAGCACACAGGTAAGTGGAACAACAACAACCTTGAATATCAAAAATAAACTGGAATTTAGTTTTGCTACAGGAGAAAGCCCAATTATGCAAGGTACTCTGAAACTGAATTTAGAGCTTACTCCGGAAGCAAGAAATGCATGGCTTCAGAAAACATTCAAAGCCATTATTGACAGCTATGAAAAGGCTTTAGCAATTTACGAACAGAAAATAGCGGAAGAAAAAGCTACCGGTATCCAGATTAAAGGATCCAATCCGAGATTCTATCGTCAGATCGAGAATACGGTACTCCGTAAAAACTGTATCTCTTATATGATCAACAGATCAGCCAATTCTACCCATGGTTATGGTATGGCAGGGCTAACTACCGGAAGCACCTTTACAGATTATGAAACAGATCTGTCATCAACACTGGATAAATATACTGCCTTCCTTAAGTTTATGGAACAGGCCTTCGAATGGGAAAACCTTTCTTATTATCTGTATCCTTACTATTGGGCTAATAAAACAGAATGGACTAACCTTTACCAGGCTGAAGATGTAGATCCGTTATTCAGAGCATTCCTGCAAAGTGGTATGGCAAGAGTTGTTGCTACGGTACGCCCGGGATTTGAAGATGCTGTTCAGTTCTATATGGCAACGGGTAAAATCTGGAATGGAGGTGAAGTTCCTGTCATTGGAGATTCTCTTTATCTATCTATTGTAGATGAAATGAAACAGCCTAAAGGCATAAAACAAGGAAAAGCCTGGATTACCAGACTTCCAACTCCATTAAACATTCTTCAGGCTGAAAGCATCGGCTTAAAAGTAGCGCATGCTTTACCATTTAGTGCCGAAGATCCTAATGAGTTTGAAGTACCGGGAGAGGTGATTACGGAAAGTAACTTTGTGAAGGATAATTCTTTAATGGGAAACAAATCTAGCATAAAACAGATCCAATTCTCTCTGAAAGAATTAGATAGTACAGCCTCGTATAATACCATTGGAGACCTAGACCAGGCAGGCGAGTTTCCTAGAAAATACGAATGCATGGGACAAACCATTGAGGTTGTAAGAGACGCAACATGGGCAAAAACAGATTCTCTAGTGAAGGTTTATGGAGCTTTAGCTTCCGGACTTTCAGGAATAGATGGCATTGAAGCTTTTGCCAATACAGAGAATGGAGTTACGATCCGAGTAGACATAGACAAAATCAAAAATTTCAAATTTGTCAAACCTCCTTATACAGAAATGTCAGACACATTAGCCCTTACAACGGATGGAATTAATTTCCTGAAATTTGCTGATGATTTCTTCACCGGTTCATCCAACCGACTTTTTGACAAAGACGATAAGCTGGTTGATGCCCAAGAATATGCTGAAAAGCTCTCTCTATCAAGATTCCTAATTTAATCTAAAAACAAAAAACCATGAGCCAGGTAAAACCCGAGGCTATCTGGCAGCACGATAAAGTGCTGCCTTATATCCTCACAACCTTAAAGGACAAGATTGATGATATTACTGCTGTAGAAAAGATATTTCTTTTCGGAAGCAGAGGCAGGATACCATTTGATGAATGGAATACGCTGGAAGGAAAAGACTGGGATGTTTTGGTACAGGCTAAATGCAAACTTAAAAATGCCCACACACTCCTTGATAAAGATTACTATCTGGATCTTCTCGTATTGGATGAAGAAACAATTCAGAAGCATTATTACAACAATAAGCTCACAATGATTTTTCCGGAAAATGAATTATCATCCGTAAACTCTAAAACCAACGAAAATGACTGATTTTGAACAAATCATTGAGTTTCTAAGGCTCTATCGAAGGTCTGAAGAAAGTGCAAAAAATGCGTTGCCTCCCACTGAAGTTCTTTTAACACCTTTACATGATGGTAATGCTTATAATGTCAATAAGAACATTTTTGAAACAGATTTTAATAAATACAAACGAATTTTCGGGCTTCTGAATAGCCATAATGCTGAAGCAATTTATCTGCTTAAAACAGGAGGAAATAATAAATATTATGTAAAAACCCTCACCGGAAAATATTTCGATCTTTTAGAAGAAACTACTGAAACCATACCTGATGAATGGCTTATCGAATTTCCTATAGAATTTGGGACTAGTTCCTACATTTATGATACCGTTAAAAATCTAGTTGTCATTTATTCTGAAAGTCTAAGGGCTGTAACCATTTTTCCAGACAATATATACTATGACCCCAATGGAAAATATCTGAAACATTTAGAAAATGACACCTATACTTACGATTATACTGATCATGTGACAACTTTTGGGAAAATTATAAAAATATTGTTTGATGATGAACAATATTTATGGAATAATCCGGAAAAGAAGGTTCAGGTTCTGAAATCTGAAAAGGAAGGCAGAATGACTTTGATTCCCTTTCTTCAGATAGAATATGGGCTAAAGAATTTCATACTAAAATACAGATATTATGAAAAAGGATACAGACCCAAGTTCTTCCTATATGATGACGAATGCTCCATTATATTAAAATTTACAAGTATCGGCGGGATACTTACTTTTTTAGATCAAACCCTGTTTAGTGAAGGGTTCTCCTTAGAAAAAGGAGATAACAGCAATCCCCAGCGAGATTCTTTCAGAGATCAGTTTATGAACCAGGTTATACATAAAATAGAAGACAGTATTAAAAGTAAAAGTACCCTTGCTTACTATGATGCCATGAAAACGCTGTTTTATTTACCGGAATCTGTAGCTGTAATGTTTAATGAAGACTTCCTATGGAAACTTATGGAAATGGCTGTAAGAAGGGATAGCCTTACAAATAAAAAAGATCTTGCGGAAGAAAACATTTTTATAAAACTTATAAAAATTATTCTGCAAAAAGAAGGACAGGAAGTAAAACTCATGAATTGGTTCCTAGAGACAATAAAGGACGGAGACAAAAATATTTCCAAGTTTGAATTTATTTATGACAGGATCAATGGAGAAAATTTTCTGGAATTTGCAAAACTGATCAGCCAGATATGGAAAAAGTCAAGGTTTATATACCCTGATACAGAAAAAAATCCTGAATTTGCAACTACTGATGGGCTTTTATTCCTGCCATATTCTTCTCAAAAAGCTTTCGGTTTTTATTTCAGTAATGTAAGTATGTCTTTTGATACCCATCAGCAAAAAGGAAGGCTGATAAAAACTTTATATGATACGGGAAAAACAGAAATTGAAATGAGGCCAGGTCTGAAGACTGATAATCTAGTGCCTACGCAGGTTCCTATTATAGATCAGTTCTGGTATCATCCTTTTTATCCTATCTATCTTAAGGATATTGAAAATCAGGAAACAGAAATGAAGCTGGATTCTGTTGTCCCAGCCTTTATGTTGAAAGCCAATCGTGACAAACAGTTCTGGAGTAACGTTATTACAAGCGCAGAATATGTCGCAGATATTTTAACTACCGTTTCCGGAGTAGGAAACATTGGAAAATTCAGATATCTGGCAAAATTTGCAGCGAAGGCAGAGAAGCTTAGATTTGTAAGTAAAGCAGGAAGAGCCGTAGCGAATGTAAGAAAGGCCGTAGCAGCAACAGCAGCCGTAGTAGAAATTACAAGCGGTACAGTCAATACATTACTGAAACTTTCCGGAGCAAGAGATGCCTCATGGGGCAAATCATTATCTGAGTATTTATTTTGGCTGGAATTATTATCTTTATCCGGTGAACTTTCTGTAGCAATTCATAATGGATTGAGAAAAAGTGCTAAAGAAATTCTGGAGCATGAGGATGATATCAGAAAATCTGCAAAGAATGCTGATGAAGCTAGTGAAATAGACGAGGCTTTAGAGCAAATGAAACATGAAGGAGGCAGTGGAGGATATTCAAAAGTGGTAACTACAAATGAGAAAGAAGTTAAAGCTTTTGAAGAGTTAGAGAAAAAGTTTTTAAATAAAACAATTGAAAATCCTTTTGAAAATGTTAATGAAATATTGCCTTTACTCAACCATATATCACTAAAAAGTGAAATAATTCAAATTAGCAGAACGAATTGTGGTAATACGGCAAAAGTTTTAGTCGATTTTTTTAAAACAGGAAAAATAATTAGAGCTGAGGCATCAGCAATGCAAGATATAACAGATGTAGCTACGAAATTTAAAAAGGGTAATTTTATTCCTGCAACACTTCCTAGAATGAAAGAGATATTAGAAGAAGGACAAATAGTTGTTATATATGGTGTTACAAAGATACAAACTTATGTAAACAAAAAGGGAATAAAAATAGGACAATCAATAGAGGGGCATTATTTTGTAGGAATAAAAAAGAATAATGAATTGCACTTATTTGATGGACAAACAGGAGAAGATGCTATTTTTAAAAACACTGATAAATTTGCTGAATTTATTGGAAGTAAATACAATAAAAGATATACTTCTAAAGAAGGAGGAGGTTTTAGTTATATAATAGTAAACGATTAAAAACAATAAATTATGTTAACAGACAAAGAAATGCTAGAAATAGCAGAACTTTTTATAAGAAGAATAGTAGCAAAGGATATTGAGCCAATGATTATTCCTAATGCCACATTAAACAAACCATATGGTAATATTTATTTTTTCAATTCTAAAAAACATATATTAACAGGAGATCCTACTGCATCTCTAGTTGGTTCTGGTCCTTTTATAGTAGAAAAAGAAACTGGAAGAGTCGTAAGTTTTGGTTCTCTTGGTACTTTAGAGGATAATATTAAATCTTATGAAAATGGAACAATGACTCCAAGTTTAGACCTTTATTGGTATCCTGATGAAGACAGATTTGATTATAAATAATTATTAGATTTATAAAAAAACAAAACAGTATAACTCTTGAGTAAAACCAGCAGTAAAGATACTGCTGGTTTTATTATTGACCTGATCATATGATTTATAAAAATTTAAGAGGTAGTGTCTATTTAATTGGATAGTTATTTTAAGATTGAAAATCTTATTGAACACAATTGGAATTAATTTTTAGAATGGAATCCCAACATTAAAGAATGGGGTAAAAGAGTATTGATATAGAGCTTGATAACTATCTTGCTGGAGAATGGAATTTAAAAAATGATTTAAAAAAATTAAATATACATTATTAAAAATATGAAACCGACAAAAGAACAAATCATACAAATAGGATTAAAAGTAGTTGATGATGTCTTTAAAGAAGCTTATAATTTGCAAACGGCTTCAGCAACAAAAGATAAAGTAAAAGTATATTCATTAGGCAATGATGGATATTATGAACATGACGGATGGCATTTTAGTGTGAATAGTAAAGAAAAATATGATAATGAATATAAATCTTTTTTTATATACTTTTTAGATAGTGGTGTTTCTCTTCACATGACCTCTTTTTTAGGAGATGACAAACCGAGGTTTGTTTATGCTATAAAAGATAAAAATAATAAATACACTGTTGTTGATGAAGATAAATATTTTAAACATCAAAATTTTGACTTTAAAAATTTTGTAAGGAAGAATTTTTAACACACTGGTATCCTCACGAAGACAGATTTGATTATAAATAATCATTATATTTTACAATAATAAAACAAAAGAAGTATAACTCCTGAGTAAAACAGCAGTATCTTTATTGCTGTTTTACCCAATAACATTTACATTATTTACTTGATTGATCATACTTTAAAATCAACAACCATAAAATATTCACAAGACCAGGCCAGAAAAATCATCACTAATCGTAAGGACGTATAAAAATATAAAATATGTTAACAGAAAAAGAAATGCTCATCATCGCAGAACGTTTTTTAAAAAAACTAGGTGAAGGAGGAGAAAATATTGAAGTAGTTATAGATAAAGTTATTATAACGCCCTATGGTAATGTATACTCTTATGATTCTAAAGAATATCTTTTAACAGGTAATTTTAATAAATCATTAGTAGGTAATGGACCATTTTTAGTAGAAAAAAAAGCGGGAAGGGTGGTTACTTTTGGTACGTCAGGTAATCTGGAAGACCAATTAAAAGCTCATGAAAATAATACTTTATCATTATGTTTAACACGTTATTGGTATCCAGACGAAGATCGTTTTGATTATAAATAATCAGGACACTTTACAAATATAAAATACAAGAACTAAAAACTATTGAGTGAAAACAGCAGTAGCTTTGCTGCTGTTTTTATTATTCTGAAAGGGAATTACACTTTGAAAAACACATATTGGCTATAAAACAATTACACAAAAGATAAATATTACAAATAACACCTAAAATTGGAATGGAGATCTTCTAAAGTTGCAAAAGCAATTTCTCGATTGGGAAATAGACAGATTAAAAGAAGTTATTTACATAACCAAGCAAGGAGATATTAACTATTTAAAACTTTAAAAATAAAATCATGTCAATTACATATCATTTAAAGTTCCGAAAAAATTTAGAACAAAAAAAAGAACTTACTCAACTTATCAATGAATATAAAAATAATATATTATTGGTCTCAAATTTATATTCAACTCAACATGGCTATGAAGGAGGAAAATTTCAAGATGAATATTTAGATATTGATTTAAAAAATTCTTCTCAAATATCTTTCGACCTTTTACAAAAAGATGCAGAGCCGCACTACTGGAAGACAATGCTCAATGAGATTATTCATAAAATCACTAATGACATATATCCTAAAGAAGATTATTTTTTTGATTTTCAAGGTGATATCGTTTATGAAATGAGAGAAAAAGGAGTAATTAAAAAAAATAGTATTGACAAGTTTCTTTAATTTCTTTGTTAAACTAAATTATAAATAAAGCATTTAATGCTTACCGTATTGTTCTCCAGCTACTATTCATAGCTGGAGAACAATCTTTTACATTTCTCTAAACTTCAGAAAAAATTATAGAACAATCACTAAGTTTTTCTTTGCAATTTTATAAACGAAATAACCTTACATCTAAAACTGTAAGCCTCCTACTAAACTTTCCAACAAAAAAATAAAACACGTCAAGTTTTGTCGTTTTCCTAAATTACTTTTGAAGCATAAGTAAAGACCCAGCAAATAATCATTAAAATCTTAAAAACTCTTAGAATTCAGCATTTACAAAATGCTGCAAAGCCACAACTATGTCTGAGAATCTAAAGATTGAAACATAGTCAACTTTAAAAACTGAGCCTCTTTAATCTTAAACTATTTAATACAAAAATCACCAAATTTTTATTATGAAAACAAAAGAAGAATTAAAAAAATATTTTGAAAACGGAGATATTCCAGTACAGGAAGAATTCTGGGAATGGCAGGAATCTTACTGGCATAAAAACGATTTGATTCCAATAAACCAAATTCAAAATAGTGTCCAAATTATACAGCAAAACAGCAGTTTCAATGATTATATAAACCCAATTCTGGAAGTTGGAGCGCTGGCAATTTCCGGTTCTATCGGGTTTCCCACAGGATCAACTATAAGAGGAAGAACGGATTCTTTTTTAGATATCATCTATGCCAACCAAATTGAACTTCTGGGTGATATGTTATTACAAACTATTTTCTATTATTCCGATACGAATGTTTTTATTTCAAAACAGGATATAAACGCAAAAACATTTACGCCAACCATCCCTGCAACAGCAAAGAAATGGAAAGTTTCCCTGCATCATATTGACAAAACACAAACAGTTACCCAGCCCGAATTAAGTGCAATTAAGATCAATTGTTACTCATCTAAGTCAATCACATTTAATGATATTGTAGAAAATGCAAAAGCTTCCATAAAAGTCATATCAGAATACAATGATTTAGAAATTAATTTAGGAGAAAATATCCCTACAGAAATCGGCAGAATAGCCGTAAATAATGGTTTCAATTCTACCTCTGACACAGGGATAAGAACAGCTTTAATTCCTGTAGTTTCCGGTAAATATTTGATTAGTCAGAAATCAGGGTATAAAATTTCCCGTGTTGTTTTCTATAAGGATGGAATATTTGCCAACCAGAATGTTACGACCAATGACTTTTCAGTAGATAATTTGACCTCTAATCAGGTGAGACTCGTTTTTGAAAAGAATACTCCAACAGACATCGTTACCGAGCAGGACCGTCTTGATTTCACATATATTTTAAAGAATGTCAGTGTCAGTAAGTATGATCAGTTATTAAATGAAAGTAAAAAAAGCAAGCCACTTCCATCTACTATTTATACGATCAATGAACAGGTTGCCATCCTAAATACCAATGATACCGACATCAATTTTGATTTAGCTAACCGTAAGATCATCATTTCCGGAGGAGCAATCATTGACACGGGAAACACAACTGTGGGAAGAATTAGCCTGCCCATTTCAACTGCGGGTATAGATATGCCTTCTGCTATAACAGCCGGTGTTGTATTGTATAATAAAACAAACAATACAATCATTGTTCAAAACCAGACATCTGCTCCTTTATTAAACCATTTGGTTTTATTTACTTACCGGTATAGCGGTGCCTTTACTAGTTTTTACGTCACCGGCCTGAAAAATTATTCTGTAAACGGAGTTCCAGTATCTCAAAAGGACACTCGACAAATGAATAAATTTGCAGTCGACAATTTCGGAATTAAATATTGGAGTGCTCCGGTTTATCCCGCCTTCAATCCTTTAACTCTTACATCAGATGTTCTTTACCCAATGTATGATCGTGTAATAGCACCCTTCTCAAATAATGTCACTAAAACAGTTATAGGCCAGACAGAAGGCCCTACACCCTATGATATTTTGCGGATTGATATTTCATTGAACAGAAAAACGCCGCCAACACAAAGGCGCAGAAAACCTCGCATATTCGTATGTGCTGGCACTCATGGAGGCGAAAAGTTGAGTGTTTACACAACCTATTTATTTTTTAAACTATTGCTTGAAAATCCCAATAAAGATGAGATGATAGATGCTTTACGCACTAACTATGACTGGACATTGATTCCTTTGGTTAATCCATATGCGTTGAATGTTGGAAATGTAGGTGGCACAGAATCGGTAAGATGGAATCATAACGGCGTGGATATTAACAGAAATTTTGATTATCGTTGGGCAGAATATGCAGACGGTGGCGCTGGCTCACAATCCTATAAAGGGACTACACCATTTAGCGAAAAAGAATCACAATTGGTAAGGGATAC
This sequence comes from Chryseobacterium sp. ON_d1, assembly GCF_006829085.1. Taxonomy (GTDB): domain Bacteria; phylum Bacteroidota; class Bacteroidia; order Flavobacteriales; family Weeksellaceae; genus Chryseobacterium. Next base: position 4,909 of record NZ_BJTC01000020.1, on the reverse strand, counting down.
TTTTAATGCGATTAAAACAGATACGATATTATTTATTGACTGTCACAATTTTGGATCAGGAGTAAATATTGATTATCGTGCTGCCTGGTTTGCATCATCATTTAATACTGTTCAGAATGCCATCTATTCATTATGTGACAGATTAGATGCTGAAATAAGAAAACGATATAGTTATTTAGCGGATAAAGATCTGCTTGCTTTTTCCGATATTGATAGCAGCTCTCCGATGTCTCAGGCCTGGATGGGTAATCAGCAGGTAGTAGCAATGACAATGGAAACCGATCAGGGAGACTTTTACAACCCCACAGATTCTTCATCCTTTAACAGCAATGTTATTACAAGAAGTATAGAAACCTATGTAAATACATTTTATTCTATGGGCAAATTTGCTGTTGATTTTTATAACAACAGATTATAAATAATTCTTCATAAAGTTTCCACAAAAAATAAAACACGACACGTTTTGTCGCATGAACCGCATATATTTGTCTTATAAAACTTTACCATGAATAGCAGCACTGCTGCACCCTAAAAATAGAGAAATGAAAAAAGATTTTTATCTGACAAGATATGCCTTAATTATTAAAAGATTAGAAAGTTCTCCGGCTACTTATTCCCAGCTGGAGGACTATCTTTTAAACTCTTTTGAATTCCAGGATGCAGGAATCAAGAGCTACTCTATCCGTACTCTGCAAAGGGATATCCGGGAGATTTCAGATCTTTTCAACCTCTCCATTCATAACAAAAAGAAGGGTGACAACCGGTATTATATTGAGAGCCGCCCGATTATGGAAGTGGATGAATACAATCAGAAACTTCTTGAGTCCTTTCAGGTAAGCAATGCGCTGAACCTTCACCCGGATTTTTCAGATTTTATCTTTTTTGAAAGCCGTAAACCAACCGGTGTAGAGCATTTTTATGACCTGTTCTTTGCCATCCGCAATAAACGAGTGGTAACTTTTGAGCACTACAATTACAAAAACAAACTGATGACCTCCAGAAAGGTGCACCCTTTGGCTTTAAAAGAATCAAAAGACCGATGGTATCTTATTGCCATTGATACAAAAGATAAAATTTTAAAGTCATTCGGGCTTGACAGGATCAATTATCTGGATGTCACTAAAAACCAGTTCAGAGAAAAATATAAATACAACTTCAGGGAGCATTTCAAAAACGCATTCGGAGTGATGAATCTGACAGAACAGAAACCACAGAATATTGTATTGAAATGTACCCGCCATCAGGGAGAATATATCAGAAGCTTTCCTCTTCATCAATCGCAAAAGGAGACCAAGGAAACTCAGGAAGAAATTTATTTTGAGTTCTTCCTCCACCCTACGTATGACTTTATGCAGGAGATTCTTTCTTATGGAAAAGAAGTAACCGTATTAGAACCGAAAGGTTTAGTTGATGACATCCGAAATCATCTTCAGGAATCCCTGAACCGCTATCTTGAAAGCTGATCATCAGGAATATATTTCATATTTTTTGTTATATTTACATAAATATCCTTTATTGAAAACTTTATTCATTATCATAAGCTGTTTTATTTCTTCTTTATTTCTCGCACAGCAGAAAGAAGAATTCAGACTTGTAAAGAGCTATTATAACCAGCACAGAAATATGCTGAATAAAGAATTCAGAAAAAAATTTGATGCAGAACCCAATGCCGTAAAAAAAGCAGAAATAAAAGGAGATTTTCTTTTTTTCATGAAAAAAATGGACAGCATTGAAAACAGCGCATTGATCGGAGCTTTATTAAAAGTTAGAAACCTTGAAGACCTCCAGTCTATCAATAAACCCAGATTAGGCCTATCCCAAAGGTTCCCGGAAGTGGAAAAGATTGCCGATTATCCCGGAGGGCTCAATTCCCTGAGACAGGAAGTGGCCAACCTACTGTATGTGGACGGCGTATATTCTGAGGAAAAAACAATAAAGACAGATGTTGCCTTCACGGTAGAAAAAGATGGCACGGTGAGCAATGTTCATGCACAAGGCGATAATTTCACCTTCAACAGACAGGCGGAAATTGCCTTGTACTCTCTGGCAGAGAAATTTTCCCCGGCAATGATAAAAGGAGATCCAGCAGTCTATTGTTTTAAGCTTCCTTTAACCTTAACAATGACAGATTAATGTTTACTGACGAATATTATATGAAAATGGCGCTGCAGGAAGCAGAAGCCGCTTTAGAAAAAGATGAGGTCCCCATCGGATGTGTTATAGTTTCCAATAACCGGATTATCGCAAGAGCGCACAATCTCACAGAAACATTAAATGATGTCACTGCCCATGCAGAAATGCAGGCTATCACCTCAGCAGCCAATTTCCTTGGAGGAAAATACTTAAAGGACTGTATACTGTATGTAACCATGGAACCATGCGTCATGTGCTCAGGGGCCCTTTCCTGGTCCCAGATCTCAAAAGTCGTCATTGGTGCAAGAGATGAACAGAGAGGATTTATCAATAAACATCTTACCCTTCATCCAAAAACAGAAGTTATCACAGGAGTCATGGAGGCGGAATGCTCTTCTATTGTTAAAGATTTTTTTAAAAGTAAAAGATAACCTTATAAGGCTTTGATTTATATAAGCAATTTTCTCGGGGTCAATTATTAAAAATAGAATATCGCACCAGATCAAAATATTCTTCGTCTTTTTTAATTTCCTGAATTAAAACAGCTTCCTGCTCCATTCCTATTTTCTCCATAATTCTTCCAGACGCAGGATTATGGATAAAATGAGTTGCAAAAATTTTATGAAAGCCCAGTTCATTAAACCCAAAATCAACGATGGCTTTTGCGGCTTCCGTTACGTATCCCTTATTCCAGTACGGAATTCCGAGCCAATAACCCAGTTCAGCCTTATCATCTTCCCTGTCATGAAGCCCGATAGCTCCGATAATATGTCCTTCTTTATTACGAATCCCAAAAGTATAGCCGGTATTGTTTTCAAAAGCATCCTTTGACATTCTCAGCCAGAATCTGGCATCACTTTCTGTATAAGGATAAGGAATATTGGAAGTAAGATCTGAATAAATCCTATGCTGAAGATATTCAACAATAAAAGGGATATCCTTCTCTTCCAGCTTGGAAAGAATAAGTCTTTCAGTTTCTATAATCGGAAACTTTTTCATGATTTTAAAATTAAGGTTGAGGTGAAGACTAAGGTATTACCTGGATTCAAACCCAAACCTTACTCTTTAATTATAAATCTTTCCCCAGGAAATAAAGCCCTTTCAGGGTATGAAGCCTGTCCATCACATGAATTTTATCTGTCAAAGGCTTATAAACGTGGGAAACACCTCCGGTTGCCACCACAAAACAGTCATCATTTACCTCTTCATTGATGCGGTTCACAAAACCTTCAACCATTCCCAGGAAGCCATACACCATACCACTTTGCATACAGGTTACGGTGTCCAACCCCAGAACAGATTTTGGTTTTTTCAGTTCAATATCAGGAAGCTGCGCAGTCTGGTTGATCAGAGAATTCAGAGATGTAACAATTCCGGGAGCAATAATTACCCCCAACGTTTCTCCGGTTTCCGCCACACAGCTTGCCGTAAGGGCAGTTCCGAAATCAATGACAATTTTTTTGCGACCAGGGTATAAATTATGAGCAGCGACCAGATTGGCATAAATATCAGTTCCCATCTGCTTGGATTTTGCCTGCACCGCTGATGGAGTATTTCTGTCTACAATAACAGGTGTCGTTCCATGAATTTTTTTGATTCCTGAACTCATTACTTTGGTAAGCTGAGGCACTACTGACCCAATAATGACTTTATCGATTTCTTTGGGTTCAATTTTATAGGTCTGATAAAGCATCAGCATCTGTACATAAAGCTCGTCTGCTGTTCTGTAAGGTTTTGTATTGATGACCCACGAAATATCACAATTATCACCATTGAAAAGACCAAATCTGATATTGCTGTTCCCTACGTTGATTACGATTGAATTCATTGACATATTTTTCAGAAGTTCCCCTGCCATTCCTGATAAAAAGAAAAGGGAAAATCTCCATTAATTTTGCAGCCCTAAATTTAATCATTTTAAGAAAAAAATCCGTCATTATAGAACTAAATTGCGTTCCTTATTCATTTCTTATTTTCATTTTTAAAACAAATCAGTATATTTAAACATAAATATTATTGGAATATCTCATGAAAAAACTGATCATCGGCACTTTATTATGCCTCAGTATCCATGTTTTTGCACAGTCCGGAACGCCTCCTATTACACAGGTTTTCCAGAAAATAAAATCTCAGTCAAAGATCGATCCTGATGACAGAGTGGTTTACGATCTGATGGATGAGTTTTATCAAAAAAATCTTCAGGCTGAAAATGGCGAGATGACTCCTGAACTGATGCATAAAATTCAAAAAACAATTTCTGATTCCAACACTAAAAATCTACACCTGCTGTATCTTCTTCTGATGTACCAGCAGCATATCAGCCAGTCGATATCAGAAGGAAAAAGCCCCAATCCTGAATTTCAGATCGAAACTATGAATCTTCTGGAAAATGAAACAAAAAATTTATACGGAAAAATCCCGGCACTCGTGTATATTTTTAAAGCTGAAGCCTTAGATAGCGGTCACAAGAAGGAAGAAGCAAAAATTACCGTTGCCAACGGACTGAAGGAATATCCTGATTCTGTTCCTTTAAAAGTCTATACTTATTTAAATACTAAAGACGAAGCTTTGAAACAGGATCTTATCAAAAATCATTCACAGCATTGGATGGTACAGCAATTTGAGATAAAATAAAAAATCCCACAGAGCTCAATAGACTGCACCCAAAAGTTTAGACAAAATTAAACAATATTATTATATGAAAGAGTTCGGTACTGTACCGGACTCTTTCCTTTTAGATTAAGTCTTATCCTGTCGTTATTGTAATAATTGATAT
>NZ_BJTC01000019.1 GCF_006829085.1 Chryseobacterium sp. ON_d1 | reverse complement strand
TTAAAAGAAAAAGGCATTATCCAAAGTATGTCCCGCAAAGGAAACTGTCTGGATAATGCAGTAATAGAAAACTTCTTTGGAACTTTAAAATCTGAAATGTTCTATACTAAGAAATTTAAAACCATTGATGAGCTCAAAAAAGAAATAAAGAAGTATATCAATTATTACAATAATGACAGGATAAGACTTAATCTAAAAGGAAAGAGTCCGGTACAGTACCGAACTCTTTCATATAATAATATTGTTTAATTTTGTCTAAACTTTTGGGTGCAGTCTACTACAGAACGGATTTTTATGTTATCGGATTTTCGTTTTTTCAGATCCGTTTATTGCATTATACAGAGCTTCAAGTTCTTTTGGAGGATGGCCGCTGTCAAAAGTTGAAGAGGTATATTCCTTCCCACTGGAAGTGATAATAATGGAGGATGCCATTGCGCGGTCAGAATGTCTGCCGGTAGTTGGGGATGGAAGATCAGATATTCTGGATAAGTCAATGGTTTCAGCAAGATCGGAGATTGCTTTCCATTCACTGGAAGAAATCTTAATATTGGCTACCTCTTCATTGGTATTGGTGGTTTTTGAAGAAGGCGTAAAAACAATACTTCTGCTGAACCCCCTTGTTCTTTCTGTTAATTGAATCTGTTCAATTTTTTGCTGTTGGGTTGCTGTTGTAATATTGCTTGTATTATTTTGATTATTGTTTTTATGAATACAGCTGGTAGCAGATGTTGCTAAAATTATATTAAATAGGATCAATTGATGGATGTTCATTGTGTTTGGATTTAGGAGATAAAACAATAAAAAAACCGCTTCATTACCATGAAACGGTCTTTCTTTTTACAATAGAATAACGCCTTCTATTTTTGCTACTTCTTTATAAATATTCACAACCTGATTGGCATCTAAAACAAATGCATTGATATTGCAGGCTGTGTATTTTCCATTTTTGCTTTCGCGGTTTCCCAGTGTAAATTTAATACCGTCAAAAACTCTGTAAATTTCAGTAAGTTTTGCCTGGTCTGTAGGAATGATAAATTTAAATAAATAATCTTCCGGAAAATCATGATGATCATCCAGTTTCTCCCTCAAAGACTTGTAAAAATCTTCCGGGCTTGCGTGTTGATTTCCTTGTAATATATCCATCTGCAATTGTTAATATAATATAAATATAACGAAAAATTTCCTATTTTCCAAATGGTCCCAGAAGTGACTTTGAATTCTGATGTTCATAGTCTTCGATGATATTGAATAATCCGTTCACCAGTTGTTCAGAAGCGAGTTTGCTCAATCCTCCTGAGTTGACTGTGTTATTGTTCCCACCTAAAAGACTGCCCAGAAAATTGCTTCCCGATAATGCGGTATTAATGGTTTTTACAATTCCGTACTCATTCAGTTTTTCATCTACTTTAGGAGCAATGGCAGCAACGAGCTGTTGAGATGTTTTTTCTTTCAGAATCTGTGTAGCAGTAGTTCCCTGCATAATTCTCGTCACGTCCTGAGCATTCAGGCTGTTTACTGCGTCCTGTAAAATCGGTCTGGAAGTATTGACAGTATATGCGGCTGCCTGAGCGATATAATCTCTTTCTTTAGCAACCAGTGACGGTGCAATCTTTTCCAGGGTAGAATTGATATCTCTCAATTCTTTTGGAAGGGCCTTATCTACCATATTATTCTCAAGAAAGGCTTCTTTATTTCCATAGATACCCATTCCTTTGTCAATACCATTGAGCAGGATTCTTTTTATAATAGAAAGTCCCATATCGGAAGTGGCCAGTGTTGTGCAAGATTGAACACTGGTAGTAATGACAGCTCCGGTCCCGATGATAAGAGCGGCTGCAATGATATATTTTTTCATTGATTTTTTATTATTTACTTTCAAAATGCTTTGGTCAAAAAGCGCACCAAAGGTAATTACTATTCTTAATTTAACAAAATATTAAATTGAGTACATGTTTTGGTGAATTTTGTGTTAAAGAAAGTTGAATTATCGTTTAAAGATATGATGGATAAAGGATGGTTATTTTAAATATAAAATTATAAAATTTAAAGATCCGGCATTTTTTATTTAATAGAATCGGGTTATTTTTAAATGTTTAAGATAATTTAACATTGTTCGATATTTTTTATATTTTTGGCTAATGTCTTTTTTTGAGATTTTAAATAACTCCACTTAGACAGGTACGAAATTGAATTTATTGAATAAAATTGAAACTATATGAAACAAAGTAATTTAAAGTATTCATGTCTCATTGCTGTTTTGTACTTTGGTATGAACGTGAATGCACAGGTTACACCAGATTCTGCTAAAGTCCAGAAGATCGACGAAGTCGTGATGATTGGATATGGTAGCCGTAAAAAAGTAGATAATACAACAGCTATCAGTTCTATAAGCGCAGAGGAAGTAACCAGAACTAAAGTATTAAATGCGTCACAGGCTATTCAGGGGAAAGCTGCCGGAGTACAGGTAACTGCTTCCGATGCACCTGGGTCTACTCCTACAGTAATGATCAGAGGTCTGGGGACAGTATTGGGAGGGCGAACGCCTTTATTTGTAGTTGATGGAATATATACAGATAATATCAATAACATCAATTCAAATGATATTCTTACATATGATGTATTAAAAGATGCAGCAGCCTTAGCTATTTATGGTAACAGGGCCGCTAATGGGGTAATTATTATTACAACAAAGTCTGGTAAGGGAAAATTAAGTGTTTCCTATGATGGACTGGTAGGCTTCAGAAGTCCTTTAAAGACAGTTAAAATGGCTAATGCCTCTGAGTTTGCATCTTATAATAATGCCGGTAAAACAAGTACTTTCCTGAATCCTAATCAACCATATAACACAGATTGGTTCAAGGAAATTACCAGGACAGGGATTTACAATCAGCATAATATTTCTATTTCAGGATCATCTGAAGCTGCAAAATATTTCTTAAGCTTAGGAAATTATGAGGAGCAGTCTATTCTTAAAGGAACTAATTATAACAGAACAACTGTAAGAACAAATAATGAGTTCAGAATTTCTAAAGGAATCAGATTAGCTCAGACCTTGAGTGCTACTTTTACTAATGATACTCCTAAATCATTTGGTGCTTTTACCAATGCCTACAAACAGTCACCATTAGTTCCTGTATATTATCCGAATGGAAAATATGGCCAACCTATTTATGATGCCAACGGGAATATCAGTTATGTGGGAGGACGTTTTAATAATGTTGGAAACCCGGTAATGCAGCTTGCTTATGATAATCAAAGAGGAAAGAATTTCTTATTGCAGGGTGGGTTAAAATTAGATATTGATATTTATAAAGATCTGAAATTTACTTCTCAGTTTAGTGGTGAGTATAACAATTATAAATACTATAACTTTGTAAACTCCAAAGCTTTCTGGTTAGATAGTGATCCAACGAGAGTTGAAAGTGGCTATGATGCTTCCCTGCCTCTGACAAGATTAACCAATAAAAATCAAAATTATTATAACTGGGTACTCAATAACTATTTAACGTATACCAAGAAAATAGGCAATCATGATATCGAAATTGTAGCTGGTACAGAAGCTTCAGTCGCAAACGGTCTTGAAACTCTAGTGATCAATAGAAAGAATGTTCCCGTTTCACAAGACTACTGGAATCTGGATGGTGTAGATTACTATGGTAATTTATTTAGTGATAATACAACCAAAGCTATTGAATCTATAAAAGGAAACAGAAACACGACACTTTCTTATTTTGGAAGACTTCAGTATAAATTCATGAACCGTTATTTGTTGAGCGGAACAATCAGAAGAGATGGATCATCTCAGTTTGCTGAGGGACACAGATGGGGGACATTTCCATCATTTGGTGCTGGGTGGATCATCTCTGAAGAAAGCTTTATGCAGGATGGATTCTTTAACCTCCTAAAAATAAGAGGAGGATGGGGTAAATTGGGTAACCAGAGAGTTCCGTTAAATTATTTACCACTTTCATCAGGAGCAACTTATAATTACGGATTCGGAACATCAGCTGTAAGCAACGGAGTGACTGTGAATCAGGGATATGATCCGGATTTAGGATGGGAGGTGACTGAAGAAACTTCTTTGGGATTAGATTTTGCAATCCTGGATAAAAGATTATCTGGTAGCTTTGATGTTTATAACAGAAAAACCAATAATCTTATTCTAGGAGTTGTACCTTATCTTGCAACAGGTATTTCCGATGTAAATTATTCACACATGGGAAGTGTTGTTAATAAGGGAGCTGAGGTGAGTTTAAGCTGGGCAGATAAAGTAGGTGAAGATTTCAGTTATTCAATTGGGGCTAATTATTCTTACAATAAAAATAAACTTGCCAGAATTGATACCTCAAAACCGGTTTCTCAGATCGTTGGAGGAAATCTGGGGAACGGAGTGGATACAAAACTATTTAACGCTTCTGCAATAGGCTATGCTTTGGGAAGTTTTTATTTATATGAAACGGATGGTTATGACGCCAATGGTAACCTGAAATTTAAAGATCTGAACGGTAATGGTATTATGGATGGTGGAGACCGACGTTTCTTTGATTCCTATATACCAAAATCTACTTTAGGGGTAAATATTTCAATGTCTTATAAAAACTGGGACTTTGCGCTTAACGGATATGGCGCTTTTGGATTTAAAGTATATAATGGTAAAAAAGCTCAAAGAAATGGAGGAGAGAATGTTGAAGCTTCAGTTGCTAAAAATTTTTGGTCACCATCCAATACGAATGCAGCCAACCCTGTAAATCCTTCAAGTATCCCTGTAGCCTCTAATTTCTATTTGGAAAGTGGGGATTATTTTAGAATCAATAATATTTCGGTAGGATATACTTTTAAGAATGTAACGGATTATATGAAATCTATCAAGCTTTATGTGAGTGCAATCAATCCAATTGTATTCCAGAAGTATTCAGGATATTCCTCAGAATTATCAGGATATAATCCTGCAGATCCTACAGCAGAAGGAGATCCTTACAAACGTGCAGGGATAGAGCTGGATGCTTATCCTACTTTGAGGTCTTTTGTATTTGGTGTTAACCTAAATTTTTAAAAAATGAATAAGAAATATATCATAGCAGCTGCATTTTTAATTTTAGGAGCTGTTAACCAGAGTTGCAGCAATGACTTTATTGATGTTTCTCCTACAGAAAAAATTCCCGAAGCTGCTTTGGGTGAAATATACAATAATAATGAAGGAGCCAATAGTTTGGTAACTGCTATTTATGCTAAGTTCTTAGATTGGAACATGAGTACTTTTGCCTGGATTGGCGTGACATCCATCGTTTCAGATGATGCTGATAAAGGTTCCAGCCCGAGTGATTCAGGTTCTGATAAGGATGTTTTGGATGCACTGAATTTTAATGCGGCAACTCCATCATTCAAGGAGCTGTTTGCCTCCAATTACCAGGGCATTAACAGATGTAATCAGGCATTAAAATATCTTCCTCAGTTAGATAAAGCAGATTCTCAATTACGTCAGAGATTAACAGGAGAGGCCAAATTTTTAAGAGCATTTATGTATTTTACGCTGGTAAGATCTTTTGGAGGGGTTCCATTAGTAGATCACGTTCCTGTAACAGGAGTTGAAGCAGATAAACAAATGACGCTTACAAGAAAAAGCAAAGAAGAAATTTATGCATTCATAGAACAGGACCTTAAAGATGCTATAGCTGTTCTTCCTAATAAATCAGCTTATGGGGCGAGTGATGTAGGAAGAGCATCTGTTGGTGCAGCTCATGCTTTATTAGCTAAAGTGTATTTATATCAGAAGAAATGGCAGTTGGCTGTAGATGAGGCTAATTTGGTTACAGGATATTCATTAACTCCTGTTTTCCAGGATATCTATAAGGTTTCAGGAGAAAATAATGCTGAATCTATATTTGAAATTAATGGTACTGGGGGAACGGCAGGGAGAGCAATCCAACAGTATAGCCAGGTTCAGGGAGCCAGAGGTACTACAGGCTGGGGCTGGGGATTTGCTACACCTACCCAAAGTTTATATGACGCTTACTCTGCAACAGATTCCAGAAGAGATGCTACGATTATCCACAGAGACATGACTTTATATGATGGATATTATGTAGGTCCAAATACAGAAAATAAATTCTATAATTATAAAGCCTATTCATCAAATTATAGAGATCAGGCTTCAACAGACGTCAACATACGTTATCTGAGATATGCTGAAGTATTATTAATCAAAGCTGAAGCATTAAACGAATTAGGACAAACATCCGCGGCTATTCCTTTCCTGAACCAGGTAAGAAACAGAGCTAATATCGGAAATACTCCTGCTTCTTCTCAGGCAGACGTAAGATTGGATATCTGGAAACAAAGAAGACTGGAACTTGCTTTTGAGCATGACAGATGGTTTGATCTTGTAAGAACAGGACAGGCACAAGCTGCAATGGCAGCTGATGGTGGTAAAAAATTCACTGTTGGAAAACATGAATTATTCCCACTTCCACAAGATTTTATAATGGAAGCGGGTGGATTGTCAGTACAAAACCCAGGCTATTAAATTTAATCAATAAAACTTTAGAGGAGAATGAAAGTTCTCCTCTTCTTTTAGTTACAAACCCATAAAAAGAGATCTCATGAAAAGGAACGTATTATCAATGGCTATTACCTCTTTATTTTTAGTGTATTCCTGTAAAAATGCTCCCGTTGCCAAACCGGAAACCGGAAAAGCGGAAGTGGTAAAAAGCAATATCACAGATGAACAGCTTATGGATAGAGTACAGAAAGATGCTCTGAAATATTTCTGGGATTACGCAGAACCTAATTCAATGTTAGGCAGAGAGCGCTACCATGAAGACAATATCTATCCCGATAATGATAAACACGTCATTACTACAGGAGGCTCAGGATTTGGACTGGCAACTATTCTGGTAGGGGTGGAAAGAGGTTTTGTTCCAAGAAAAGAAGCTGTGAAAAGGCTCACTCATATCATGGATTTTCTGGCTAAAGCTGATCGTCACAAAGGAGCCTGGTCACATTGGATCAACGGGGAAACCGGAAAAACAGTTCCGTTCGGGAAAAAAGATAATGGTGGTGATCTTGTAGAAACAGCATTCCTGACTTCAGGAATACTGATGGTCCGTGAATATTTTAAAAACGGAAATGCAGAAGAAAAGGCCCTTGCAGCAAAATGTGATGAGCTGTGGAAAGGAATCCAATGGAACTGGTATACCAAAGGAGGACAGAAAGTTCTTTACTGGCACTGGTCACCGGAATATCAATGGGAAATGAATTTTCCTCTTGAAGGCTATAATGAATGCCTGATCACTTATATTTTAGCAGCATCTTCACCTACCTATTCCATTGATGCTGAAACCTACTATAAAGGCTGGACCAGAAATGGAACCTATCTTACAGACAAAACAAAATATGGGCTACCCCTGTATGTAAAACACAATTATGCTGAAGAATATGGCGGACCGCTGTTCTGGGCACAATATTCATATATCGGGCTGGATCCGACCGGATTATCTGATAAGCTCGTAAAAAACTACTTTGAAGTCAATAAAAATCAAACCCTTATCGACTATAAATACTGTGTTGAAAACCCAAAACAATGGAAAGGATACGGACCTAACTATTGGGGATTGACAGCCGGTTACACAAGAAATGAAGATGGCAGTACAGGATACACTGCTCATATGCCATCGAATGATAACGGCGTGATAACCCCTACAGCTGCTTTGAGCAGTTTCCCATATACCCCAAAAGAATCCATGGCTTTCCTGAGATTCATTTATACTCAAAAACCTGAATTTATAGGATCTGCAGGCCCCTATGATGCTACGTCTATCCATTACAACAACTGGTTCACCCCAAGATACCTGGCGATAGACCAGGGAACCATTGCCCCTATGATTGAAAACTACAGATCAGGATTTCTTTGGAAGCTCTTTATGAATGCCCCGGAAATTCAGCAGGGATTAAAAAAACTAAGCTTCCAGTCAGCCAAATATGGACTCAAGTAAATTCAATAAAAACGGACCATTATCCTGAGCCTGGTCGAAGGAAGCCCGTTTAAAAATAAAAAGATTCAAATCCATGGCTTTAGCCAAAACCTAATCATATGAAATTAAAACTGAAACATCTCCCGCTTTTACTGCTGCCACTTTCATTACAGATGAATGCGCAGGAGATAAAAGCAGAACTCAATAAAGAAATTAAAAGACAGGAGAAAATGTCCTACATTCTGGATTATCCGCAGAATGTTAAAGGAAATGTACCATTAATGATTTTCCTCCATGGCTCAGGAGAACGTGGAACTAATCTTGATATGGTAAAAGCTCACAGTCCGTTTACCTATAAAAGCCTGATCAAAGAACCTGTGGCCATTTTAGCACCCCAATGCCCCGAAGGAATGTGGTGGGATACCGTTACGGTCTATAATCTGATCAAAGAAATTCAGAAAAAATATAAAATAGATGCTTCCCGTATCTATCTTACAGGACTTTCAATGGGAGGATGGGGAACTTTGAAGTTAGCCATGGAGCATCCGGAAATGTTTGCAGCAGTAGCTTCAGTCTGTGCCCCTACCGATCAGGTTATGACAGCCAATATCAACCGGTTTAAAGATTTGAATATGAAAATCTTTCATGGCGGGATGGATGATATTGTATTACCGGAGAACGCTTTTAAATTTTATCAGAAGCTGCACCCGGTAAATCCATCAGCAGAATTGGTTATCTTTCCGAATGATAATCATAATTCATGGGATTCAACGTATTCAGATCCTGCGCTGTATGAATGGATGCTGTCGAAAAAGAAAGTAAAGTAACCGACACACAATGATTGAAAGATAAACTCATCAAATTAAAGCAAAAAATATAAAACAATAATTTAAGAAGATAGATTTATGAAAAAGTTAATTGTAATTGCCACTTTAGCATTGGCTCCTGTATTTTCCGCACAGGAAATGGTAATGAAGCCCGTTCAGTCTTATCAGACAGCTCAGTATCAGGCTAAAAAGAAAGCTTTTGTAGACAATCTTTTATCTAAAATGACATTGGATGAAAAGATCGGGCAAATGAATTTACCAAGTTCTGGTGACTTTACCACAGGTCTGGCTAAAAGTTCAGATATAGGTAAAAAAGTTGAACAGGGATTAGTAGGTGGACTATTCAATATAAAAGGTGCTGAGAAAATCAAAGCTGTTCAGAAAGTAGCGGTAGAAAACAGCCGTCTGAAAATTCCTTTGATTTTTGGGATGGATGTCATTCACGGTTATGAAACTACTTTCCCTATTCCTTTGGGGTTGGCTGCCTCATGGGATATGAATCTTATTCAGCAGTCTGCAAAAGTTGCAGCCCGAGAAGCTGCTTCTGATGGTATCAACTGGACATTCTCCCCAATGGTGGATATTTCACGTGAGCCAAGATGGGGCAGGGTATCTGAAGGTTCAGGTGAAGATCCGTATCTGGGAAGTGAAATCGCAAAAAACATGGTGTATGGTTATCAGGGGAAAGACCTGGCAAACGGAACCAATATCTTGGCCTGCGTAAAACACTTTGCATTATATGGTGCCGGAGAATCAGGAAGAGATTATAATACAGTTGATATGAGCCATATAAGAATGTTCAACGAATATTTTCCTCCTTACAAAGCAGCTGTTGATGCTGGTGTAGCTTCTGTTATGGCTTCTTTCAATGAAGTGGATGGAGTGCCTGCAACAGGAAACAGATGGCTTCAGACCGAAGTGCTGAGAAATCAATGGAAGTTTAAAGGTTTTGTGGTAACGGATTATACAGGTATCAATGAAATGGTAGACCATGGTATGGGAGATCTTCAGCAGGTTTCTGCGTTAGCATTAAAGGCTGGTGTTGATATGGATATGGTAGGGGAAGGCTTTTTAACAACATTAAAAAAATCTCTTGCAGAAGGAAAAGTGACACAGGCTGAAATTGATATGGCAGCAAGAAGAATTCTTGAAGCAAAATATGACCTTGGTTTGTTTGACAATCCTTATAAACACGGAGATGCAAAATTGGCTGCAAAAGAAGTATACAGTCTGGAAAACAGAAATATTGCCAGAAATGCTGCTGCCCAGTCAATGGTGTTAATGAAAAATGAGAACCAGGTACTCCCTTTGAAAAAATCAGGAACTGTTGCGGTCATCGGACCATTGGTCAATAATTCATTAAACATGGCCGGAACGTGGAGCGTCGCTGCAAAACATGATAAAGCGGTGAATCTGATGCAGGGTCTTCAGGCAAACTATGGAAAAGATGTAAAGTTTCTTTCTGCTAAAGGTGCCAATATTGATTATGATGCTAAATTAGAAGATATTTATGCAGCTCACGGCAAAAAAACAGACAGAGATAACCGTTCTAAAGAAGAATTGTTAAAAGAAGCTGTAGAGGTTGCCAACAAAGCCGATGTAATTGTTCTTGCGATCGGAGAATCTGCGGAAATGAGTGGTGAATCTTCTTCAAGAACAGAAATTACCATTCCTCAGTCTCAGGTTGATTTATTAAATGAATTAAAGAAAACAGGAAAGCCAATTGCAATGGTTCTTTTCACAGGCCGTCCGCTGGCTTTAACCAATGTAAAAGATACTCCGGATGCTATTCTGAATGCATGGTTTGCTGGATCTGAAGCCGGAAATGCAATTGCAGATGTTCTGTTTGGAAAAGTAAACCCTTCAGGAAAACTTCCGATGACATTCCCAAGAAGCCTTGGGCAGGTGCCAATTTATTATAATGCTAAAAATACAGGCCGCCCATTAAGTCAGGAACTTACTGATAAATGTGAATACCAGAGATTCCGTTCCAATTATATGGATGAGTGCAATACCCCTTTATATGCTTTCGGATATGGATTGAGCTATACGAAATTCAATTATTCTGACATAGCAGTTTCCAGTACGAATCCAAAAGGAAATCAGACGGTTCAGGCCTCTGTTACAGTAACCAATACCGGAAATTATGACGGGGCTGAAGTCGTTCAGCTGTATATCAGAGATATGGTGGGAAGCATTACAAGGCCGTTAAAAGAATTAAAAGGCTTCCAGAAAGTATTTTTGAAGAAGGGAGAATCTAAAAAAGTAACTTTCGATATCACTCCTGAAAACCTGAAGTTCTACAATGGAGAATTGAAATATGACTGGGAACCAGGTGAATTTGATATTATGATCGGAACAAGTTCTGATAACGTTCAGCATTCTAAAATTAACTGGACAAAATAGGATAAGTTACTCACAGAAATGTGTATTATGTGTTTTTTGGCATGATTTTTAATAATACCTCGGTAATTACTATTATATGCAAATTGACATGAAAAAAACAATTTTATTGAGTACAGTGTTCATTGGTTCTTTAGCATTCGCACAAAAAGCTCACACAGTAGGTGGTGACAAGGATGTACATGGTTGTATTGGTTCAGCAGGGTATACTTACTCTCAGATTAAAAAAGACTGTGTAAGAACTTTCGAACAAAAAATTAAGTTAACAGAAGTAGCTCCAAAAGGAAGCTATACTTCAATAGCTGCAGTTATTTTCAGTAAAGACATGAAAAAAGCTGAGGTTTTCGTTAAAGATGCTGATACAGAAAGTATTATCCTTACCAGAGCGGGAGGTAAAGCGAAAGTGTGGAAAAAGGATGGCTATGTATTAGTTCCTTACAAAAAAAACGGATACCAGCTTAAGAAAGATAATATTGTGATCTATCAGTAAGATCGTTTAAAAAAAGAAAAAACCACTTGTAAAAGTGGTTTTTTTTGTACCTTAGAGAGAAATTAATTAATATCCCATTTTTGGGATATTTTAGCCAATCAGAAAACAAAAAATTTACCTATGAAAAAAATAATTTTACTCAGTGCCATGTCTCTTGGCTCCCTAGCTTTTGCACAGAAAAGTGCTCCAGTATTAGGAGGTGACAGAGATGTTCATGGTTGTATTAGTTCCGCAGGATATACCTACTCACAGCTTAAAAATAATTGTATAAAAACCTTCAATCAGAAGATTAAACTTAAGGAAGTCAGTACAGATAAAAGTTATACTTCAATGACGGCAATTATTTTTAATAAAAGTATGACAAAAGCAGAGGTTTTTATCCCGGATGGAGCAGCAAAAAGTATTATTCTGGATAAAGCAGGAAAAGAGAAAATCTGGAAAAGCGGTTCCCACATTAAAGACAGCTATGTTCTCACTCCTCATAAAAAAAGCTACCAGATCAAAAAGAATGATGAAGTAATTTATCAGTAAAGTAAAACCAAAAATAACAGACCACTCGCAAGAGTGGCTTTTTACTATATAGAATTAAAATGTATATTATCCGGATAAATTAATCATTTATAATTTATAATTTATAAAATGGAGTTAGAAATAAATAAGGAATTATTTGGCTTCCAACCAGGCGAGTTTGAAACTTTCATGGTCGGTCATGCCTTTCAGGAAGGATATACATATAAAGATAAGTTGATATGTGATATTTTGACGTACAGAGAAGATGGACATTTGTATGATTATGAAGACGATGATGTGATCTTCTACAGTCCTACTGAAATTAATGAAAACTCAATGTTTTTCTTTAAGATAAAAAATAAATACCTTCTAACAGAAAATGAAAGCTTTTCTTTCTATACAAATTTTAGATTTGAGAAAGAGGAAGTACAGGTTATAATGATTGAGGCTGTTTCAAAGCATACCCAGAACTGTTACTATTGGACATATTCAACAATGGATTATTTAATTGAAACAACAAAAAGATTATCTCAGCACTTATATTGGGAATATTATCCTCATGATATTACTTGGGTTTTAAATAGATTTTTACTGATAAAAAATATTACAAAGACAGATATAATTGCAAAAATCCAATCTTTAGACACAGAAAAAAAAATCATGGATGGATTTTACAGGTAAGTTTAAGTTGATACTGTATAAATGATATAAAATGAACAGGTTATGTTTTTATATCCGAAAAATATGTATATTGTATTACCAAATTAAAGCGTAATCCGAAAAGCATATAGAGTAGGAAAAAAATCAAAAAACGTTACTATGAAAAACCTAAGAAAACTTTCAAAAAGAGAATTAAAAACTGTTCAGGGAGGTATCCCGATGTGTCTGGCAGGGTACTTCTGGTGCTCATTTGAAAAGAAGTGTATCCCAGTAGGATCACCTTGCGGACTTATTATCGATTAATTAAAAAATAGTAAAACAGGCTGTCTCAGAAATGGGACAGCTTTTTTATGTGCTTTCCCATCAATCGACTTAGGAACCAGGAGCGTTAAGAAAATTTGAATGTAATCCGTTAAAAAATTTCCACTGTCTGAGCATGGGACTTGTTCAGAACCGAAGCAGAACCGAATGATCCATGCGAGTTTGGAAATTTTAGGAGTACATTTAAATTTTTAGCGGATGATTCTCGTCTTGAACTTTTGTATACTTTTGTTTCAAGACAAAAGTATAGATGAAAATCATATTAAATATTTCACAAATTATTTTGTTTTACTTCTTTTGTAATCTGTGTATTTAGGCAACAGTCATTTAAAAATAGTATGTACTTATTTAATGTCCGACTTAGGAATGAGTAGCGTTAAGAAAATTTGACTGTAATCCGTTAAAAAATTTCCACTGTCTGAGCATGAGATGTATTTAGAACCGAAGCAGAATCGAACGATCCATGCGAGTTTGGAAATTTTAGGAGTACATTCCAATTTTTAGCGGATGATTCCCGTCTTGAACTTGTGCATACTTTTGCTTCAAGGCAAAAGTATAATTAGAAAAAAATGTTATTTTGCAGTCTTAATTAAAGAACTTTCGTGCGATCCAGAACAAATTATATTCTTGCTGCTGGTATCATTTTTTTGAATGTTATTATATTACTGGTGAATATATACATAATAAGAAATGGTTATCATCCCTTTGAAGGAGGCTTAAATTTTTCTACCCTATTAATGATGTCAAATGTTTTTATCTTTCCTGCAGCCGCAACATTTTTCAAAAACTTAAGAAGTAAATTTATAATGTTAGCACTGAACATATTAGGAATAGTTGTCGCTGTTTTAGGAACTTTTCTGGTTTTTCTGATGATGACAATTCAATGCTAAAGGTAGGTTATTGCGTTAATATCTGACTTAGGAATCAGTAGCGTCAAGAAAATTTCAATGTAATCCGTTAAAAAATTTCCACTGTCTGAGCATGGGACTTGTTCAGAACCGAAGCAGAACCGGATAATCCATGCGAGTTTGGAAATTTTAGGAGTACATTCCAATTTTTAGCGGATGATTCCCGTCTTGAACTTTTGTATACTTTTGCTTCAAGGCAAAAGTATAAGTAAAATCATGAATGAAAATCATCAAAGCAGGATTTTCATCTCTCACTGAAAAACCGTATTTTTGTACATCTAAAAAGTAAAAGAACGAATGAATTCCTACAAAAATCCATTGGAAGAGCGCTACTCCAGTGAAGAAATGTTATTTAACTTCTCACACAATAACAAATTCCAGAATTGGAGAAAGCTTTGGATAGCTCTTGCTGAAATCGAAAAAGACCTTGGACTTGAAATTACAGACGAGCAGATCGCTGAGTTAAAAGCTAATGCTGAAAACATCGATTATGAAAAAGCAGCAGAGTATGAGAAAAAATTCCGTCATGATGTAATGGCTCACGTTCACGCTTATGGCGATGTGGCACCTTCAGCAAAAGGAATTATCCACCTTGGAGCTACTTCAGCTTTTGTAGGAGACAATACAGATTTAATTCAGATCCGTGACGGACTTTTAATCTTAAAGAAAAAGTTGGTTAACGTCATGAAGAACTTAGCAGACTTTGCTATTCAGTATAAAGACCTTCCGACTTTAGGATTCACCCACTTCCAGCCGGCTCAGCTGACTACAGTTGGAAAAAGAGCTACCCTTTGGTTACAGAGTTTGGTTCTTGATATCGAAGAACTGGATTTCTTCCTTGAAACCCTACGTTTCAGAGGTGTAAAAGGAACTACAGGAACGGCCGCAAGTTTCCTTGAACTTTTCAACGGTGATTATTCCAAAGTAAAGCACTTAGATAAAGAACTTTCAAAAAGATTCGGTTTCGATAAGGTTTTCGGGGTTTCCGGACAGACTTACGACAGAAAAATTGATGCGAAAGTAGTTGCTTTATTAGGAAATATTGCACAATCTGCACACAAATTCACAAACGATTTACGTTTACTTCAGAACCTTAAAGAAATTGAAGAACCATTCGAGAAAAACCAGATTGGTTCATCGGCGATGGCTTACAAGCGTAACCCAATGAGAAGCGAAAGAATCGGAGCATTGGCAAAATATGTAATGTCTCTGACAACAAGTTCTGCTATGGTAGCTTCCACACAATGGTTTGAAAGAACATTGGATGACTCTGCCAACAAGAGATTAACTATTCCTCAGGCATTTTTAGCGGTGGATGCTATTCTGTTGATCTGGAACAACATTCTGAACGGAATCGTAGTATATCCGAACAGAATCAACAAACATATTATGGAAGAGCTTCCTTTCATGGCAACAGAATACATCATCATGGAAGAGGTAAAAGCTGGTGGTGACCGTCAGGAAATCCACGAGGTGATCAGAGTTCACTCTATGGAAGCTTCCAAAAAAGTGAAAGAAGAAGGAAAAGAAAATGACCTTATCGAGAGAATCTTAAATGATAACTCTTTAAAACTGGACAAATCAAAACTGAAAGAAGTTTTGGATCCTAAAAACTTTATCGGGTTCGCGCCGATTCAGACGGAAGAATTCGTCAAGAACGAGGTACAGCCGATTATAGACCAAAACAAAGACTTAATAGGATTGGAAGCTGATCTTAAAGTATAAAACAATATGCAGTCTTTTCGGCTGCATATTTTATTTCCAGCCTCAACTATGAAAAAACTGTTTTTAACTATTTTACTGACACCCATCATTGCTTTTTCTCAGGGTAAAGAGGATTTGTATTATTTTAAATCCAAAGATTCTTTGGTGGGAGTAAAAGATAAAGCCGGAAAAATAATTGTTCCTGCGCAGTTCGAAGTCTTTTCATTCCTAAAAGATGGAGATCCTGTAGAAGGAGAAACCATTCTTTTTGATGGAAGTAAAGAAGGCGAAGAACCGGAGAAAAATGCATGGGGGTATGTGTATGACAGAAATGGGAAGTTCCTGTATCAGCCTTTCCTTTTTGACAATGGCGCAGATTATTTCTCTGAAGGGCTAAGAAGACTGGTTAAAAATGGTAAAGTAGGATTTGCAGACCGAAACGGCAAAATTATTATTGAAGCTGAGCATGATTTTGCCTCACCTTTTAATTATGGTTACGCAGCATTTTGTGATGGCTGCGACTGGGAAAAAACAAATGACGAGCACAGATCCATTGTAGGAGGAAAATGGGGAGTGATGAATGTCAAAGGGCAGACTGTTCAGCCACTCAAAAAACCTATGGAAGATGATGTTGAAATAAACGGGAAGTATTATCCTGACCCATTTCAATATAATGAAAAGGAGAAAAACATTCTTCAGTTTTTTGAAAAGCAGAAGAAAAAGCTTTCAGATCTTTATTATGTAAATTTTTATGACAAATTATCTGAAAAGGAAAAGAATCTGCTTTTTGAAATCGTAGAGAGACCAAAAGAAAATTTTCCGTATTATCAGGTGAATACTTATAATGACAGGAAGAAAGATTTGGATATGCTTTACCGCTTCAAGTTCCTGGTTTCAGAAGATGGAAAAATATTTTATGCCATTGAGGATTTTAATGAAAAGAAAGTTCCTTTTAAAAACTGGCTGAAAGAAGAAATAAAAAATGCAGAAGACTTTCAGAAGGAGCATCCGGATAACCCCAATAAGTTTATCAACAAATAAAATTGGAAATTCCAAGGTTCAAAGTTGAAGAAAATACGACTTATTCCTTTAAATTTGTACGGAATAATAGCAACAAAATGAAAATTCATCAGAATTCAAATTAAGTTGAATTCAATGGTAGAGCTTAAAAAAATAAATCTGATAGTAAAAATCTGACATCTAAATTTTAAAATGTTACAGAATCAAAATCATCAACAATTAATGACCGATCTTAAAGAGCTGGTAGACAGGACAAGAAGTCAGGTTGCAGCTCAGGTAAATTCGGCGATGGTGGTTTTGTACTGGAAAATCGGACAAAGAATAAATGAAGATGTTTTAGGAAATAAAAGAGCAGAGTACGGTAAAGAGATCATTTTTCAGATTTCTCAACAGCTTACGTTAGAATTTGGAAATTCATTTTCTGAAAAAAATATCCGAAAAATGATGCAGTTTGCGTCTGTTTTTAATGACTTTGAAATTGTCGCATCAGCGATGCGACAATTATCATGGACTCATTTCCTGCTTCTTATTCCTATTTCTGAAGATACAAAAAGGAACTTTTACCTTGAAGTTTGTAAGATTGAAAATTGGAGTGTTAGAGTCTTGAGAGAGAAAATCAATTCTATGCTTTTTGAACGAACAGCAATAAGCAAAAAGCCTGAGGAAATAATAAATAAAGAACTGAAAAACTGGTCTGAGAATAATATATTAAATCCTGATCTGGTTTTTAAAGATCCCTATTTTCTTGATTTTTTAGAATTGAAAGATACCTTTTCTGAAAAAGATTTAGAAGAAGCCATTATCGTGGAACTTCAAAAATTCATTTCTGAGTTGGGAAGTGATTTTGCGTTTCTTTCAAGACAAAAAAGAATCACAATAGATAACAGAGATTACTACCTGGATTTACTTTTCTACCACAGGAAACTAAAATCCTTGGTCGTTATCGAACTGAAATTAGGTGAATTTGAAGCCAGCCATAAAGGGCAGATGGAGCTTTATCTCTCATATCTGAATAAATATGAAAAAGTAGAGGGTGAAAATCCACCCATCGGTTTAATCCTTTGTTCTGGGAAAAATTCCGAACATATAGAACTAATGAATCTGGAAGGGAATAATATAAAAATAGCAGAATATTTACTTATCTTACCTTCAGAAAAAGTTTTGCTTGAAAAATTGCACCGTTCAATAGAGATAGCAAAAAATAAATTTGAAAATTAAAAATAAATCTAATATTAAAAATCTGACATCTAATGTCTAATAACAAAAGAATTTTCGTAGAAAAAAGAGGAATTTTCGATGTTGAAAGTCCAAAAATTTTTGATGAAGTAAAAGCGGTGGTTCCGGCAGTTCAAAGTGTGAAAGTATACAATGTATATGATATTTTCAATCTGAATGACGGAGAATTTGAAAAAGTAGTAAACAACACTTTCGTAGACCCTGTTACTGATATTTTACACACAGAAAACCCTGCAAAAACTATTCATTTCGGAATGGAATTTTTACCAGGACAGTATGATCAGAGAGCAGATTCTGCACAGCAGTGTATCGCGTTGCTGACTGAAAATGAAAAATCAAAAGTAAGAAGTGGAAAACTGATCGAATTTGAAGGAGTTTCTGAAGAAGATTTGGTTAAAATCAAAGACCTTCTGATCAACAAAGTAGAATCTCAGGAAAAAGACCTGTCAATCCTGGACATTCCAGCTGATGAAACACCGTCAAAAGTAATCATCCACGAAAACTTCATCAATTTCAATGATGCGGAACTAGAGGATTTTTATAACAACCATGGTTTTGCTTTAGGATTGGACGACCTGAAATTCATCCAGGAATACTTCAAAACTGAAGAGAGAAATCCTACGGAAACAGAATTAAAAGTATTAGACACCTATTGGAGCGATCACTGTCGTCACACGACTTTTGAAACACAGTTGTCAGACATTCAGTTTGAAGGTCAGTTCAAACATACATTGGAAACTATTTTCAATGATTATATCGAAAAAAGAAAATTCTTAGGCCGCGAATTGAAGCCAATTTCCTTAATGGACCTGGCAACAGTATGCGGTAAATATTTCCATAAAACAGGGAATCTTGAAAACCTTGTTATTTCTGATGAGATCAATGCATGCACCATTCAGATCGAAGCAGAATACGACGGTAAAAAAGAACCCTGGTATTTATTATTCAAAAACGAAACCCATAACCACCCAACAGAAATTGAACCTTTCGGAGGTGCTTCTACTTGTTTGGGAGGTGCTATCAGGGACCCATTATCCGGAAGATCATTTGTATTCCAGGCTATGAGATTAACGGGTGCTGCAGATGTTTTAGAATCCGTTGACAAAACATTACCGGGCAAATTACCCCAGAAAACCATTACGAAGCAGGCTGCCAACGGATATTCATCTTACGGTAACCAGATTGGTCTTGCTACAACGATGGTTTCTGAAATCTATGACGAAGGCTATAAAGCCAAGAGAATGGAAGTTGGTTTTGTTACCGGGGCTGT
Source organism: Chryseobacterium sp. ON_d1 (assembly GCF_006829085.1). Lineage (GTDB taxonomy): Bacteria > Bacteroidota > Bacteroidia > Flavobacteriales > Weeksellaceae > Chryseobacterium. The sequence continues at coordinate 70,163 of NZ_BJTC01000019.1, read as the reverse complement.
TCCTGTAGATTGGGTAAGACGTGAGAAACCTGCCAGTGGTGATTCAATCATTATTTTAGGAGGTGCAACAGGCCGTGACGGAGTAGGAGGTGCAAGCGGAAGCTCAAAAGAACAGGACGAAACTTCTATCCACACGATGAGCTCAGAAGTTCAGAAAGGAAATGCTGTAGAAGAGCGTAAAATTCAGAGATTATTCAGAAATCCTGAAGTAACAAAGCTGATTAAAAAATCAAACGACTTCGGAGCAGGAGGAGTTTCTGTAGCGATTGGTGAAATTGCAGACTCTTTAGAAGTAAACCTTGATGTATTACCATTAAAATATGAAGGATTAAACGGAACCGAACTGGCTATCTCTGAATCTCAGGAAAGAATGGCGGTAGTGGTAGATCCTCAGGATAAAGAAAAATTCATCAGATTCTGCGAAGCTGAAAACATTGTTGCGGTAGAAGTAGCAAAAGTGACAGATTCCGGAAGAATGCAGATGTTCTGGAAAGGAGACAAAATTGTAGACCTTTCAAGAGCGTTCTTAGATACCAACGGATGTTCAAAATCTCAGGAAGTGAAAATCACTCACCTGGAAGAGGTAAAAGAAGAAACAAAAGCTTTCACAGCCGAAAACTTCCTGAACATCTTAAAAGATAAAAACGTAGCTTCCCAAAAAGGACTGCTTGAAATGTTCGACTCTTCTATTGGAGCAACGACTGTTGCAATGCCTTTAGGAGGGAAATATCAGCAGACGCTGATGGAAGGAAGTGTACAGACATTACCAATTTTAGGAGCAAAAGATATTAAAACCGTTTCTTTGGCAAGCTGGGGATTCGATGCGGAAATATCAAAACAAAACTCATTGCTGGGAGCATCTTATGCCGTAGTGGAGAGTGTGGCGAAGATTGTGGCGATGGGAGGAGATTACAAAAATATCAGACTGAGCTTCCAGGAATACTTTGAAAAATTAGGTCAAAACCCAGAAAAATGGGGTAAACCTTTAGCTTCACTTTTGGGAGCTTACGATGCACAGATCAATTTAGGTCTTGCAGCGATCGGAGGAAAAGACTCCATGAGTGGGACGTATCAGGATCTGAATGTTCCGCCAACCTTGATTTCTTTTGCATGTGCCAACGGAGACAAAGAAAATATCATTTCTCCGGAATTGAAAAACGCAGGAAACAAACTGTATTTCTTCAATCATATCGCTCAGGAAAGCGGGCTTCCAAATTATGATGCTTTAAAAGAAGTTTTTGAATTTATTTTTGAAAATATCAAAGCAGGAAAAATTGTCTCTGTAAAAACAGTAAAAGAGGGAGGTCTTGCCGTAGCTTTAGCAAAAATGAGCTTCGGAAACAGATTAGGAGCTGAAATTAACGCTGACGAAGCTGTTTTATTAGATAAAAATATCGGTAGCTTAATCATTGAAGCAAAAGAAGAATTAAGCGCTGTAAACCTTCAGTTGATTGGAAAAGTGATTGAAGATGAAATTTTGATCATCAACAATTTCAAATTTCAAATTTCAAATCTCGAATCCAGTTTTACTGGTACATTCGAAAACCTTTTCCCAACTGTAGAAAAAGAAAAGATTACGGTTGAAATTGATGAAAAACACAATTCTGTCAACCCAAGAAATATTATCATCAAAAAACACGGAATTGCTCAGCCAAAAGTATTCGCTCCGGTATTCCCGGGAACAAACTGTGAATATGATACACTGAATGCATTCCAGAAAGAAGGTGCTGTAGTAAGCAGTTTACCTCTGATCAATATTAATCACCAGTTATTGGATGAAAGCATTGATGCATGGGTGGAAGAGATCAGAACTTCCCAGATTCTGGCATTCTCCGGAGGCTTCTCCGCAGGTGACGAACCGGATGGTTCTGCAAAATTCATTGTAAACGTTCTGAAAAACGAAAAAATGAAAAATGCAGTTCACGAATTATTAGACAGAGATGGAATGATCATCGGGATCTGTAACGGATTCCAGGCACTTGTGAAGTCAGGATTGTTACCTTACGGAAGAATCAAGGATCTTGATGAAAACTCGCCGACGTTAGCGCACAATGCGATTAGAAGACATATTTCTCAGATGGTTACTGTAAAAATAGTGAATGACGAAAGTCCTTGGTTAAAAGGAATGAAAGGTCAGACCTTCACTATTCCCATTTCCCATGGAGAAGGTCGTTTCATGGCTTCAGAAGAAGAAATCAAAAAACTCTATGAAAACGGACAGATCGCAACCCAATACATAGATCTTGACGGAAACATCGCACACGGAATGCCATTCAACCCAAATAACTCATTATTCGGAATTGAAGGAATTACCAGCCCATGTGGAAAGATCTATGGAAGAATGGGGCACCCGGAAAGATTTGCTGAAGGTCTCATGAAAAATATACCAACAGCGAATTATCACAACATATTCAAAAACGGTGTTGAATACTTCAAATAACAATACAAGAAAAATGATCGTCATCCATGGCGGTCATTTTTCGTCTTTAGATGGTTTCTACGAAGAAGCTTCCCATGTTCTGATGAAAGATGTTGATTGGAAAGTGGGAACATTAGATGGCTTTGATGACATTCTCTACGGCGGTTTTGGAGTATTCGAAAATAAAGAGGAAATTGAAATCATCTGGAAGGAATCACAGAAGTCAAAAGAAGACTTAAGCTTTGCTGCTACCCGTGAATTCTACGAAAATAAAATCAGACACGGAAAACCTTTCAACATAGAATTAATTCAGAAGAAATTGAATGAATTAGAGGAAGGAAAAGGACAGATCCTTTTTGAAATTTTAGTGGAAATTATAGAATCACATACGAATATTACACTGACATTAGAATGATGAGTAATGAGTAATGAGTAATGAGTAATGAGTAATGAGTAATGAGTAATGAGTGGAATTTTTTCCCGCTAGCTTCATCAAATCAACTTGTTGATTCTCTCTTTGCTTCCTTGAATCAAGAGAATAGCGATAATATCTTTGCGTCAAAAAGAAGAATACATTTTAAACCATTAAGAATAATAAAGATTGTAAGAAAAGTTAAGGTTCATCGCTGATGAATAAGGCATTCTTCATAATAGCTTTAGCTGTTGCCTTAATAATTCTTTATCCCTTAAAAAATCTTAATGGTTCAAATAAGTTTATTCAACCAGAGTACAAATTGGTCTATAGCTAAGTGAAACGCCCTTGCGAACGAAAACATGGAATTAATATAAAAACTTTGCGTCTTTTGCGTTAAAAACTATGTCAGTTGAAAGATATTAATAATTTTTCTTACTATTTTTACTTTAACAAAAAAGGAAACAATAGAAGTTGAATGAAGAAAATTATTTACGGGCTGTTCTTCGGTGACAGTATTACTTATGGGGAATATGACGGAGTTTTTGGCGGATGGGTAGATATTCTGAAAAGATATGCCCTTCAGAAATTTCATGAAGGAAATGGAGATGAACTGATTCTTTTCAATCTGGGAATCGGTGGAGAAACGACAGAAGGATTACTCAAAAGAATCCCCCACGAACTTAATGCAAGAAATTCTCCAGACGGAAACATCATTTTTTTAAGTTACGGAGCCAATGATCTCGCCCTAAAAGACGGAGTGCAGATGGTAGCTCCTGAAAAATTTAAAAACAATATTTCGGCGGCTATCAATCATGCCAGACAATTTTCCAATGAAATTTATCTTGTAAGCATTCTTCCTTTCTCTCAGAAGGTAGATGGAGTAGTGGTAAGTTCAGGGAAGTTGAGAAACAATGAGGAAGTTGTTGCCTATAATCAGATCCTTAAAGATCTTGCCGAAGAGCATTCGCTGGTCTATATAGATTTTTATTCTGCTTTTCTGGAAGATAAGGAGATTTTATTATCTGCAGACGGGGTACATCCCAACGAAAAAGGCTATGGAATGATGGCCGAAATTGCCATCCCAATCATTGAAAAATATTTATAATGCCTTATTTATTCTCTTATGGAACCCTGCAGAAAGAACAGGTACAGCTTGAAACCTTCGGAAGACTTTTAGAAGGACAAAAAGATATTTTATCAGGATATAAGCTCAATATGCTTGAAATTACAGATCCTGAAGTATTGCGGAAAAGCGGACAGAAATATCATCCGGTACTGCAGTTTTCAGGGAATGAGGATGATCAGATAGAAGGAATGCTGTTTGACGTGAGTGAAGCAGAAATCCTTCAGGCAGATGAATATGAAGTAGACGATTATAAAAGAATTGAAACCATTTTTAAATCCGGAAAGAAAGGATTTATTTATGTCGGAAAATAGTTCCTCATCTTTAAAACATACCCACACTGTCTTGCGGGCAAGGCGAAGCAATCTCAATAAGAATTGGAAATACTGAACTCAAGTAATTTTATCTTTGGTAAGTATCAACAGCTTCTTTGTCATTCCAAACAAAGCAAGGAATCTATAGACTCTCACATATTAATTTACATTCCTAGCGGACTGGACAAAGGTTATGGGTAGATTGTTTTTTATGCAAAACTTCCCATTTTAAACACTAATAACACTAATATTATCACAAATATCACGAGTAAATATTCAATAAGAGTGGGCTTTAGCCCACTCATTCTATAAAACCCAAATCCAGCGGCTTTAGCCAAAACTTAAAAAAACTCCTGACATACCCTTGTCACACCCCCTCTGTATCTTTGTCATACAATAAAAAATCAAAAAATGAATAAAGTAAAAGTCGATCCTTTTAAGGTGATCGGGATCTCGGTGAGAACAACAAATGAAAGTGGACAGGCAGGAAAAGACATCCCTTTATTATGGGAAAAATGATCAGTGAAGATATGCCCAATTCAATCCCGAACAGGATAGACAATACCATCTATTCTATCTACACAGATTACGAAAAAGACCATACAAAGCCATACACTACAGTTCTTGGATGTAAAGTAGAAAGCCTTGATTATATACCGGAAGGAATGGTAGGGTATTCCTTTGATGGCGGAGATTATGTGAAATTTACCACAAAAGGAGACCTTTCAAAAGATCTGGTGATCAATGAGTGGCTGAAAATCTGGGAAATGGATATGGGAAGACTCTTTACCGCCGATTTTGAAGTCTATGGAGAAAAAGCACAAAACCCTTCAGATGCCGAAGTGGAGATTTTCATCGCTGTTAAATAAGAAAAAAGCAAAAACTTCTTGCTTTCACGACCTTTGATCTGAAGACGTGAAATTCCCCTCCCTCGGAGGGGTGGCGAAAATTCAAAGAATTTTTGACGGGGTGGTTAAGCATGTAACTTCAGTATTTGTCGGCAATATTTCTTTCAGATTTCTTTACCCAACAATATATTTCCAATACACCAAAATCCCGATAATCACTGCTGCAATGGCTGTCAGCACTACAGCTCCTGCGGCGATATCTTTAATAAACCCGATTCTTTCATCAAAATCAGGCTGAATGATATCACAGATCTTTTCAATAGCAGTGTTGAAAATCTCAGCACTTAAAACCGCAAAAGAAGCAATAATAACCAATACAGCGTCTGTAGTGTTTAATTTGAAATAGAAAATGAAAAACAGGTTTATGAAAAATGCCAGCAGTTCAATCCGGAAATTTCTCTCTGCTTTAATCATCATAAAAACACCCCGGAAAGCATTGAGAAAACTTTTATGGAGCGGAGGCTTTTGCATGATTTTGAACTTTTTTCACAAATATAGGTTTTGTATTTGATAAAAAAATGAATCTCCACATAAATCTAAGTATAATATCAAGGCTCAAAACAAATTAAGGATCTTTGTTAAAAACTCCTCCATATTATTCTTTTCTTTATTGTATCTATTTATTATATTTGTAGAAACTTATTTTATAAATCTATGAAATTTATTATTTCAAGTGGTGAACTGCAGAAGGCTTTGCAAACTGTAAGTGGCGTAATATCAAGCTCTCAATCGAGACCGATTTTAGAAAACTATCTTTTTGAATTAGACGGAAATAATGTTACCATTACAGCATCTGACGGCGAGACAACTCTTGTTACTTCTCTTGAAGTAAAGTCTGATGATACAGGTAAATTTGCTGTTCCTGCTAAAATTTTTCAGGATTTTATCAAGACCTATGGTGAACAGCCTCTGACATTTGTCGTAAAAGACAATGCCGAAGGAACCGGAAGCCAGCTTGAGATTTTAGATGAAAAAGATAATTTCGCAGTAGCATTAGACAATGCTGATGACTATCCTGAGTTACCGGAATTCGACGCTTCACAGAGTGTAACGATGCCGGCAGGAGTGCTGTCTGAAGCATTAACAAACACACTATTTGCTACAAGTAACGACTCTCTTCGTCCGGTAATGACAGGAGTTCTTTTCCAGTTTGGAGAGAACGAAACCAATTTCGTTTCTACAGACTCCCACAGATTGGTGGTTTACAAAAGAGCAGATCTTATGAATGCCGAGCCAATGGAGTTTATCATGCCTAAAAAGCCTCTTAACATTTTCAAAAATATCCTGGCAAGCTCCAATGAAGACGTTACCATCGACTTCAATGAGAATATGGCTAAATTTACTTTTGGTAAACATATCTGGATCTGTAGACTGATTGACGGAAAATACCCGAACTATACAGCAGTAATTCCAAAAGAAAATCCAAATGTATTGACCATCAACAGAAACCTGTTATTGGGAGCAATCAAAAGAGCGTCTATCATGTCTAACAAATCTACCAACCAGGTAAGATTCAAGCTTTCCGGAAATATTCTTCACCTTCATGCAGAAGATACTGAATATGCCAACAAAGCAGATATGCAGATTCCTTGTGACTATAACGGAGAAGATATCAATATCGGATTCAGTTCCAAATTCTTAACTGAAATGCTGACCATCTTAGGATCTGATGATATCACGATGAAAATGTCCCAACCTAACAGACCTGGTATCATTGAACCTCTTGACGGTCTTGAAGAAAATGAAAATATCTTAATGCTATCAATGCCGGTAATCGGATTGTAATATTAGCATAACAAATAATAGAGAGCCGGAATTTTCCGGCTTTTTTTATAATCTAGCTATCCGCTTATCAAATAAGACGCGTTAATAAAATTTCAAAGTATAAGACTATGTCGAATTTTCAATTTCAAGGTAAAATTATACTAAGAAAAAACATTATTTAAAGCGTGAAAAACACTACTTAATAAACATGAAAAAAATAATAACTTTAGGATTACTTGCTTGTTCGCTATGGGGCTATTCTCAGAAAAATGCAAAAATCTATTACGAACAGAAAAATGATACGATTGCATATTATGCTGATAATACGGAAATTTATCCGATTTCAATCACTTTTTCTGAACAACCGGAATTAGAAAATCTGAAAAGCCCGGAATCATTTAAAATGATCAGAGTGCTTCCACCTAAATCAATGAAGAAAAGGATTGCTTATTTTGTTATCAATGATAAAAAGAAAGGCTGGAAAGTTAAAAAAATGCCATACTATACATTGGCGGGTGATGCAACGATAAAAGAATTTGATACTTCTTACCTGTATGACCTTCCCTTTAAAAGGGGAAAATCTTTTAATGTGTATCAGGGATACAACGGGGTATTTTCTCATCAGAATGAAAATTCTTTAGATTTTGTAATGCCTGAGGGCACAGAAATCACCGCGGCAAGAGAAGGTAAAGTGATTGATATAATTCAGAACAATAATACTGGCTGCCCTACAATAAGTTGTGCTAACTTGGCCAATTATATTTCTATTTTACATTCGGATGGTACAATTGCTCAATATTTTCACTTAAAAGAAAGCGGGGCTAAAGTAAGAGTAGGTGATGAGGTTAAAAAAGGTGAGTTAATTGGTTTGAGTGGAAATACAGGATGGACAAACGGACCTCATTTGCATTTTCAGTGTTTTCTTCCTGATCCTTCAAAACCTAAACAGAAGAATACCATCAAAACCCTTTTCAGAACAGGTAATGGAACTAAAAGTGAATATTTAGTGGAGAAAAAAACATATTCAAAAGAATATTAATTATTGCATTGTTGAATTTTTAAGCTGTGAGGAATCCGCTTTAATCTGAAGAAGGCAATATGACGACCTGATCAGAGATTCTTACCTGAAGCAGTGAGATTAACGAAAATTTATTATCTTAAAATCGCTTCTAAATTTCTCTATTTCTCAAAAAAACACGACATTTGTAGCTCGAAAAATTACACAGGAACAGAGTGTGAAATTTCAAATAAAAGTTTCAAATTGAGCAGATGAAATCTAGAACTCATCTGACGAATTAAATAAGTAGATAGATTAACAAATGAAAATATCAAACAACTGGCTGAAAGACTTTGTAAAAACGGAATTAAAAACTGAAAGAATCGGTGAATTCCTTACAGATATAGGTCTTGAAGTTGAAGGGATAGATAAATTTGAAAGTGTAAAAGGAAGCCTTGAAGGTATCGTTGTGGGTAAAGTATTAACCTGCGAAAAACACCCGAACGCTGACAAACTGAAAAAGACAACTGTAGACGTAGGAAACGGAAAAGTGCTGAACATCGTTTGTGGAGCTCCTAATGTGGAAGCAGGGCAGACGGTTCCTGTAGCCGTTGTCGGAACTAAAATCTATGACAAAACCGGAAACTTTTTTGAAATTAAAGAAGCCAAAATCAGAGGAGAGGTGTCTCAGGGAATGATCTGTGCTGAAGATGAATTAGGTCTTAGTGAGGATCACGGAGGAATCATGGTGCTGGATGAAACAAAATATGAAGTAGGGAAAAACTTTGCGGATTATTTTGAACTGACTAATGATGAGGTTTTTGAAATCGGATTGACCCCAAACAGAACCGATGCAATGTCCCATTATGGTGTTGCCAGAGATCTGCACGCCTATCTTTCCACCAATCAATTGAAATCTCAGTTTAATAAAGTGGCTTCTGAAGCTTTGAATAATGAAGGAACTCATGATTTCACACTGGAAATTGAAGATGCAGAATTGTGTCCAAGATATATCGGTGCTGTTATAGAAGAGGTAAAGGTAGCAGAGTCTCCATCATGGTTAAAAGACAGGTTGAAGGCGATAGGATTAAGCCCGATCAATAACGTTGTAGATATTACCAACTATATTCTTCATGGATACGGACAGCCGCTTCACGCATTTGACGCAGATAAAATTGCCGATAAGAAAGTAAAAGTAGGAGTGGTGAAACCGGGAACAAAATTTACTACCTTAGATGGGGTTGAAAGAACTTTGAACGGTTCTGAAATCATGATCAAAGATGGTAAAGATAAACCGATGTGTATTGCCGGAGTATTCGGTGGTGAAAACTCAGGAGTATCTGATACTACAAAAACAATCTTCCTTGAAAGTGCTTACTTCAACCCGATTGCTGTCAGAAAAGGAGCAAAAGCGCACAGCTTGAACACAGATGCTTCTTTCAGATTTGAAAGAGGAGTAGACCCGAATCTTACAAGAACGGCAATTACTCATGCTATCAAAATGATACAGGAAATTGCTGGAGGAAAGTTGGTAGGAGAGTTACTGGAAGAATATCCTAAAAAAATAGAGGACAACTATGTGATCCTGAGATTCTCTAAAATTGAACAGATTTTAGGAACAAAAATTCACAGAGAAAAAGTAAAAGAAATATTAAAGGCATTGGAAATTCAGGTTCTGAATGAAATTCCAAACGGTTTTGAAATCTCTGTTCCTGCTTACAGAGCAGACGTTACAAGAGAAATCGATGTGATTGAAGAAATTTTAAGAATCTACGGATATAATAAGATTGATGCTCCTCAAAAAATTTCGTTTACACCGGTTAAACTGAGTGCTAACGATCAGGATGAACTGGAAAACAGCTGGGCAAGAGCTTTGCAGAGCCTTGGTTTCAATGAAGTAATGAACAACTCATTAACTTCTGTAAAAGATGAAACTGATGCCGTAAAACTATTGAATCCTTTAAGCGGAGATCTGGCATTCATGAGAAAGTCTTTACTGGAAGGACTTCTTCAGAATACAGTTTATAACATCAACAGAAAGAACCAGGATATCAAGTTCTTCGAACTGGGAAAAATTTATCACAAAAAAGATAAATACGAAGAAAGAAAACAATTGGCAGTATTGGTTTCCGGAAGAGATGTTGCAGAAAACTGGCTTCAGCCTAAATCTGCGGTAAGTTTCTATAATCTTAAAGCGTATGTGAAAGTTTTATTGGAAAGACTTGCGGTAGACTACAAAGAGGTTGCCCTTTCTGATGATAGATTCTCTGATGCATTGGCATACGAGGCAGAAGGTAAAGTTTTAGTAAGAATAGGAAAAGTAGCACCTGCTTTATTGAAAGATTCTGATATTGATCAGGAATGCTTCTACGCAGAAATTGAACTGGAATACGCTCAGGAATTACGCTCTAAAAATGAACTGAAATTTAAAGATATCCCGAAGTTCAACAAGATCAGAAGAGATTTAGCTTTATTGATTGATAAAAATGTTAACTATCAGGATTTATATCAAACCGCTAAAAAGAATAAATCACCTTTCATTAAGAGCATTAATCTGTTCGATGTATATGAAGGTAAAAATCTTCCTGAAGGCAAGAAGTCGTATGCAATGAGCTTCGAGCTTTTAAATGAAGAAAAAACACTGGAAGAAAAAGAAATTACAGAAGTAATGGATTCTTTAATCAAATCTTTCCAGAAAGAATTCAACGCAGAGTTGAGATCTTAATATTTGAATATATATATCAAGATAATAGAAACGGACTTTATTAAGTCCGTTTTTTGTTTTTAATCATTTTAAATATCAGGATTAATATGTTTTGGCTGAAGCCAGTTGAATACTTGCTTTTTAAGTAAACGGGTTAAAGCCCGTTCCTATTGAATTAATCGCATTCTGTGAATGTTTTTCCTGGTCAGCCCTCAATCTTTATCACTCCGTAGGAGTCTCAATCTGTTTTATAAACCAATTATAACATAGATTCCTTGCTTTGTTTGGAATGACAAGGGTAGAGTATTAAAATTGTATCGGAGATAAAATCCTTGCGCTTTAAACTCGATACATATTAACAAATTTGTGCCTTTGCGTTTGCCAACCCTAATCTGGACAATCAAAAATGCATTTGTCATTAAAAATGCAGTCTGAAAAATATTCAAAATATGAAGTGTTAAAGAATAATAAAATTTGTGGCAGCCCGTTTAAATAATATAATTTCCGTAAATTTGGGTTAATTCAAAAAGAAAAAAATGAAAAATCTTTTTTTAAGTATATGCACAGCTGCCGTATTAGCTTCATGCGGATCAATGACAAGCCCTTCTGCTTCTAAAGTAGGAAAAGCCCAGCCTGCTCTTGCCAATACAAAATGGACACTGGCTGAAACGGTAAAAGGTAAAGTTCCGACATTGAATATTGAAGGAGAGAAAATCTCAGGAAATGCAGGATGTAACAATTATTTCGGAACAGCTACAATAGATCCGTCCACAGGTGGTTTTACAGCTGGACAGATGGGATCTACGAAAATGATGTGCAACAACATCGGAGTAGAGCAAAACTTTATGGATATGATGGGAAAAGCAAACAAATATGTAATTTCAGGGAATACTTTAGAATTGTACAAAGACAATCTTCTGTTATTGAAATTCACTAAATCAGAATAAAAAACAAAAGGAACTCAACTGAGTTCCTTTTTTATGTTTAGAGTGTTATTAATCTTCCTCTTCTTCGTCGTACTTAGCCAACTCTTCGTCGCACCATTTGAACGCTGCTTCTACTACTTTAGTCGCCTCGTCTGCCATAGTTTCTTCATCATCACCTTCAAGATCATCTAACCACTCAACTTCTTCTTCCTCAACGTTTAGGATAAATCTTGGATATTCTGTATGAACTACGAATAGATCCTCTGGAAATTCCGAATTATCTGCTAATAAAAACTTTGGTAATTTCATTTTTTTAATGTTTTAACTTTCTCAAAGATAAATAAAATTATTGATTTAAGATTACTTCAGGAACATTTTTGAAACTTTTTCAGCTTTTTTGCTCTCAGAATAATCGTAGAAGCCTTCTCCTGATTTTACCCCAAGTTTCCCCGCTGTCACCATATTTACCAGTAATGGATTCGGTGCATACTTTGGATTTTTGAATCCGTCATACATAACGTTCAGGATCGCAAGGCATACATCAAGACCAATAAAGTCTGCCAGCTGAAGAGGGCCCATCGGATGTGCCATCCCTAATTTCATTACCGTATCAATTTCTTCTACACCAGCCACTCCGTTATAAAGAGTTTCGATAGATTCATTGATCATTGGCATTAAAATTCTGTTGGCCACAAAACCAGGGTAGTCATTCACCTCTACAGGAACTTTTCCTAAAGTCTTACTCATTTCATAGATCGCATCAAAAGTCTCTTTAGAAGTAGAATATCCTTTGATAATTTCTACCAGCTTCATGATAGGAACCGGATTCATAAAGTGCATACCGATTACTTTATCAGCTCTTTTAGTAGCTGCAGCAATTTTTGTGATAGAAATAGAAGAAGTATTGGTGGCAAGAATACAGCCTGCAGGAGCCAGTTCATCCATCTGTCCAAAGATCTTCAGTTTAAGATCCAGATTTTCTGTAGCCGCTTCTACAATGAGATCAGCAGTTCCTACAGCCTCACTCAGGGCTGTAAAGATTGTAATGTTTCCTAATGTTTCTGCTTTTTGTTCTTCTGTAAGATTTCCTTTTGCAATGATTCTGTCAAGATTGGTAGTAATGGTTTTTAAACCTCTGTCCAGAGCTTCCTGAGATACATCCACAAGATTTACTTTAAAACCACTTTGTGCGAAAGTATGGGCAATACCATTCCCCATGGTTCCCGCTCCGATAACTACAATGTTTTTGATCATTTTTCCTTTATTTTTTATAGATAGTTAAATTTTTTATGTCTTTAAGATCCGATTGTGAAACAACAGTTGCTGAATCAAAGAAAACGGTTCCGGTATTTTGATTTTTCTTATTGTTATTCTGATTGGAAATAGTAGCTGTTAATCCTCTCACCAGACGTTTTTTTTGATTTTTTGTCAGATAATCAGTGCCGATATATAATGTATATTCACCTTCTCTTCCCATGCCTTTTTGAATCAGTATTTCCAGACTTTTGATCTGACTTTTGTTCTTGAATTCTTTCAGAAAACTGATAACAGGTTTATCTGATGGAGGGCCGCAGCACACACTTCCGTAGCTGATCTCCAGATAATTCTGATTCTTTTGTGAATAAAAGAAACTGAATGCCAACAGAGCAGTTAATACTAATATTTTTTTCATGTTAAATCGCTTTAAAAATAAGCTTTAAATTTTATTTATTAAAATATTCCCAAACCTCCCTGGAAATATCCGAAATCATCCTGCAGTTTACCACATCGGTTTCCATTGAATTGCTGATGAATACAGCTAATGCATAATGTTTTCCGTTAGGTAAAGTAATGATTCCGATTTCATTTTCTGCACCTGTTAAACCGGCTTCGTTCTTACCGGAAGCTCCCGTTTTCCTTGCAACAGGAGTATTTTTGGGAAGCTGTTCCACCATTTTATTCAATCCGGTTGAAGTAGACAGCATTACTTTCATCAGATAGTCTGTGGATTTTTTGGATAATAACTTTCCGTCATAAAACTTTTTCAGGACATCAGAAGCGGATTTTGTAGTACTATAATTTTCATACTGAACATTCCAGTCTTTATGCATATCCTCTTCATTGTATTTGATCTGAAAACCTTTTACTCCTTTAGAATCCATAAACTTCTGAACAACCTGGGTTCCTCCCAACAGCTTCAGAAGAATATCACAGCCATTATTATCACTTTTGGCAACGGTATATTCAATCACTTCGCTTAACGGAATTTCAACATTTCCTGCCGGATACTTATCACGAAGTGGCGACCATGTATTTTCCAGTAAATTCGATTGGTTCAGCATAATTTTCTGATCCAGAGAAAGTTTTCCGTGATCTACAGCATTCAGGACTGCTGCTGCAATGTGAAATTTGAACACACTTTGCATCGGGAGTTTTTTATCTCCGTTTTTATCGTACTTAAAGCCATTTTCAAACCCAAGAACAGAAACACCGACCGTAGCTTTTTTGTTCTTAAGGATTGAATTAATTTTTTGTTCCAATAAAGAGGTCTGAGCCAATGAAAATGCTGAAATCAAAAGAAAAAGAAGTGCTGTTTTTTTCATAATACGGAAATTAAAAAGCTCTCTTCTAATCTTCAGAAGAGAGCTGCAATTTAAGACAATTATTACTATTTTAATTCAAAATAATTCATATTGGCGCCATCATTTTCAAAGTAGATTCTGATTTTGTTTTCTCCTTTCTGAAGCGGTATGTTTTTTACAGAAACTGTTTTCCAGTTTTCATTTCCTCCGCTGGATGGTAATGATACATTAGCCAGGACTTTTCCGGAAGCGGTCTCAATTCTTATATGAGAATCTTTTGCTCCCGAATATCTGATATCAAGTGTATAATTTTTATCTGCTTTTGACTGAACCGTATACTGTAGCCATTCTCCGGATTCCGTTTTCCCTACATAATACTGATTGGTGATCTTATCATTACACTTATAGATGTCCACACCGTCATTTCTCATTTGCTGCCCGGAATTCCATTCTGACCTTTTGGCAGGATCACTTACCCAAAGATTGATAAAATCTTTATCCAGATAAGCTGAACCCATTCTTCCAAGGTCATATTCTGAAGCAAATATTCTTCCCGGAGCCTGATGATCTTTAAATGGCTTTGTTGAAGCATCTGTTGTCTGTCTGAACATGGCGTCAATAACATCTTTTTTAACTTCCGTATTGCTCAGTTTATAATGATCTGCAATTTGCATTAATGCTTTTTTTGCATATTCTTTTGAGGGTTTTTCTCCACCGTTTTTCCAGTACTCCAAAAGCTTCTCATATTCAGGTGTAATTTTTACATTGGCGATCCCTGCGATATTATCAATCTTTTTCATAGGCCAGAATGCATATCCGATATTATGCTTATCCAGAAGCTGTATCAGTTCAGTAAACCAGACATTGGAATTCTCACCGGTCTCACCCAGCCAGATCGGGATATTATGTTTTTCCCTGAGATCCAGTGCAAATTTCAACGTTTGATCATCATTATAATTCCAGTATTTGTGGAAGCTGAAAGCCATATTGTTATCCCAAAGCGCAGGAAGCCCGTTGTAATTATTTCCCCATCCGTTGCCTTCAATGAAGATCATATGTTTTTTATCAACTGCTCTGATTGCAGCAGTGATATCTTTCTGCAGTTTCCAAAGCGGGGCATTCGACATTTCATCAGTGCCATTCGGATTTTTGCCAGTGAAATTAATATTAGGTTCATTGATCAGGTCATATCCTCCAATCCATGGATTGTCTTTATACCGTTCAGCCAGTTTTTTCCACAGGGCTACTGTTTTTCTCTGATTCTCTTCACTTTCCCAAAGTGAAGGTTTGGATTTATCATTATCAGAGATATTAACGTCATTTCCCTGTCCGCCCGGAGCGGCATGAAGATCCAGAATCAGGTATATTTTGTTGTCTGTACACCATTGAAGAAGATCATCTGTCATTTTGAAACCCTCTTCAAGCCATGTATCTTTTCCTTTTACAGGCTCCTTTTCAATCGGAAGAGTGTAAAGATTATAATGCATCGGAAGTCTTATTGAATTGAATCCTGATTTTGCCAGAAGATCAATATCCTGTTTGGTAATGCCATTTTTTAAGTAGGCCTGATAGAATTCATTCATTCCGTCTTCACCAATCAATTCTGCAATTTTCTCCTTAATCTTATACTGAGGACCTGCAAAATCAGCAGTTTTCAGCATATAACCTTCCTGAAGCATCCAACCACCAAGGCCAAGGCCTCTCAGCTGAATATTTTCACCTTTATCATTCACGATTTTTTGTCCTGAAGTCTTTAATAATTGTGATGTCCCAAATTGAGACAATAAAAGTGTGGATAATAAAATAGCTCTTTTCATAGTAGTTTCAATGGTTTAAAATAATAGGGAATAATTAGAAATTATAATGAATACAATATGAATCTGTATTCAGATCATTTATTTTGTCAGATATCCATATATGTAAAACAAAATCTTTCAATATTTTATTGAATTATTCTTCAAATATATTGTTTTTTATTTTGAAATGGATTTTTTATGATAAAGAAGTAGATATTCATGAAAAATTATTATTTCATCATGAAAATTTTAAAAGGAAAAATATCCGTTTATTCAATAAGTAAAAGGCTTCATTATATTGATTTTTAATCGATTCAACCTTTGCCTACTTAATAAAATAATAAATAACTAAACTGAAACCTTTTCGTTTATAAAAATAAAAAATGCGATCTCATAATCTATGTATTCTGATGATAAGATCGCATTGTATCTATTGCTGCTTAAGAAAACAGTATATTTTTAACTGATAAGCTTCATAATTTCCAAAGCCACTTTCAGTGCTTCAGTTCCGTCCTCAAGAGAAACTTCTACATTTTTGTCACCCGTAATAGCATCTGCAAAAGAGTTTAATTCATCCAGAATCGCATTATTAGGCTGGATATTCGGATACTCAAACAGAATCTGATTCTTTTCTCCATCTGCATTTTCAATGATCATATCAAATGGAGTTGGGTTTTCAGGGGCATCTTTCATCCTGATCACTTCAGCCTTTTTCTCAAGAAAATCAACGGAAATATAAGCGTCTTTCTGGAAGAATCTGCTTTTTCTCATCGCTTTCATAGAAATTCTTGAAGTCGTAAGATTGGCCACACATCCGTTTTCAAATTCAATTCTTGCATTGGCAATATCTGGTGTTTTGCTTACCACACAAACACCGCTTGCATGGATGTTTTTAACCTTAGATTTTGCCATGCTCAACAGAATATCCAGATCATGGATCATCAGATCCAGTACCACAGAAACATCCGTCCCTCGTGGATTGAATTCAGCCAGCCTGTGGATTTCAATGAACATCGGATTGCTGATGTATTCCTTAGTTGCTATAAACGCTGGATTGTATCTCTCAACATGTCCTACCTGTGCCTTGATTCCTTTTTCCTGGCACAAACGCAAAATTTCTTCCGCCTGTTCAAGAGTTTGCGTTACCGGTTTTTCAATAAAGAAGTGAAGACCTTTTTCAATAGCTTTTAACGCGTAATCATAATGATAAATCGTTGGAGTAACAATATCCAGCATATCGATATGCTCCAATAAATCATCAAAATTTTCAAAATATTTATATCCGAATTCGGCTTCTAATTTCTTTCCGTTTTCAACATCTTTATCATGGAAACCTACAAATTCATATCGATCTGACTGATTAAGAAGTTTTAAATGTATTTTTCCCAAGTGTCCGGCACCTACCAAACCTGCTTTTAACATAGCTGTATTAAATTTTTGTAAAGATAGTGAATGTACATTTATAAAATACATGACTTTTCACTTGGAGATATTTAAGATTGAACGCATGTATTCATTAAAGAAATTACAGTAAATTCACGGTCAGAAAAATAACGATGAAAAGGATAATTTCGATATTACTCATCTTAGGATTATGTACTGCCGGATGTATAGGAGACAGTCCATATGACCCGCAGGCTAAATGTGGAACTCCGGAAAATTTGATATTTGAAAAAGGAAGTAACCAGCTTTCCTGGAATATGATTAGCCAGGGCGAAGGATATTATGAAATACAGTATGGAGAGCAAGGTTTTACTTTAGGAAATGGAACAACAGTTGTAACCTATAAGAATTCCTATAGTCTTCCATTGTATAAGAATAATAAATATGACCTTTACGTAAGAAAAAACTGCGGAATAGACAATGGCCGGAGTAACTGGGCGGGACCTGTTACCGTTTTGGCCAGTAATACAACAACCTGTATAAAGCCGGGGTATGCAACCTATTCAAAAACAACTTCTTCTGTGAATTCTTCCATTTTTGATGCTACAGTGTCCTGGGAAAATGATGGTATTTCTGCATATGAAACTGTTTTGACAACAAGTTCCACTCATCCTGCAAGTGGAGATTTGGTATTTGCAGGTCAAAAAGCCATTTATATAGGGTTAAGTAAAACAGTGAGTTATAACTTTTTTGTGAGAAAAAGATGTGCTGATAATACCTTCAGCGATTTTTACGGACCATATCCTATAAAATGGAACTAAGAAATAAGAATAAAGCAGTCATTTTTTGATTGCTCTGTTTTTGTGGATAATTCTTTCGTACGATTTCTGAAATCTAATTTCTAATTTCTTATTTTTGTCAAATGCAGGATTCGTTTGTACATAAAGGAAAAAGAAAGATTTTAGTAGACTACCTTCGGAACAGAATTGGAATTTCGGACGAAAATGTACTTTCGGCTATGAGTGAAGTTCCGAGACATCTTTTTATCGAAAGTATCTTTGAAGATTTTGCCTATGAAGACAGGGCATTCCCAATTCTGGCACATCAGACCATTTCCCATCCCTCCACGGTAGCGGAGCAGTCTGAACTGCTGAAGGTAAAGCCGGGTGAAAAAGTGTTGGAAATTGGTACCGGATGTGGCTACCAAACCGCTGTTTTAATGGCTATGAAAGCCCACGTATACACTGTGGAAAGGCAAAAAGATCTGTTTGATTTTTCTAAAAAGAAACTCAGAGAACTTCATCTGTTTCCAAAATTCCAGAGTTTTGGAGATGGCTTTGCCGGGCTTCCTACTTTTGCTCCTTTTGATAAAATCATCGTAACCTGTGGAGCTTCTACTTTACCAACAGAACTTTTAAAACAGCTGAATATTGGGGGCATTATGGTGATTCCTTTAGGACCTACAGATGAACAGGTTTTATACAGATTCACCAAAGTAGGTCCTACCGAATTTGAAAAAGAGGAATTTGGGGCTTATAAATTTGTTCCAATGCTTGGAAGCACCAATCAATAATTTTTATCCATCAGAAACGGAATTGGTAGAAGAACTGGTCTCAAACACCAGTTCTGTTGAATACCAATTTGATCAATAGGAAGGGACTTAGTCCGTTTTTTATCAACGCACATTCTATAGGCTTTAGCCAAAATTTAAAATACTTTAACTCATTTCGGAATGAAAATTGGATTCACATCAGAACCCAATCACTAAAATCTTATATTATGGATACGAACAGATTCAAAGCGTCACATGATTTTAGTAATCTTCAGAAAAATCTGCACAATAACCCTGGATATAGCATAGAAAGCTATTCCCAACAGGTAAAAGATTACATCAATGACATGAAAAGCAGGAATCAGGAAGCTACCAAACACGGATTTATGTCGCAGGCTCAGAAATCTGCAAAAGAAGTTTGGATGGAGATTCAGGAAATTGCTTCTGAAGCCTGGGAGAAGAATAAAAACCATTCTGATGAAAAGAAATAATTTTTAATATTAAAGTTCAGAAACCTTACTTTTTGCAAGTGAGGTTTTTTATTGAAAACCATTAATCCATTACAATGAAAGTATTTATCAATAAAAAAATTCCCGAAGCAGGAATTAAAATGCTGGAAGAAGCTGGCCTTGAAATTATTTTCCCGGAAAAAGACAATCTGTCTTATGAAGAATGGCTGGATTTCTGTAAGAATACTGATGCTATTGTAAGCATCGGTGCAGAGTTTAAATATGATAAAACCTTTTTTGAAGCCTGCCCGGAACTTAAAGCCATTGCTTTATATTCTGTAGGTTTTGACCATGTAGACATTAAAGAAGCTACCCTTAGAAATATTCCGGTGGGGAATACTCCTGATGTATTGAGCCGGGCGACTTCAGATGTTGCTTTCTTACTTATGCAGTCGGTGGCAAGAAGAGCCAGCTACAATTTCCGGAAAGTAAAGGAAGGAAGCTGGGGTGCATTTGACCCCTTACAGGCTTTGGGACAGGAACTTTACGGAAAAACTCTGGGGATTTTTGGACTGGGACGTATCGGATATGAAATGGCAGAAAAGTCAAAGAAAGCTTTTGGAATGAATATTATTTATCACAACCGTCACCATAATGAAGATGCAGAGCAGGAGCTGGGAGCCACTTATGTTTCTTTTGAAGAACTGGTCAGAAACTCAGATGTATTGAGTGTTCATGCCAATTTTACTCCGGAGCATCAGGAATTATTCAATGCTTCTCTTTTTGAACAGATGAAGCCTGAGGCTATTTTTATTAATACCGCCAGAGGAGGTTTTCATAATCAGAAAGATTTGTATCAGGCATTAGTTGATAAAAAGATTTGGGGAGCAGGTCTGGATGTTACCAATCCCGAGCCTATGGATGCGGATGATCCTATCCTGGGACTTTCAAGCGTTTGCGTTCTTCCGCATATCGGCTCTGCTACTGTTGAGGCCCGAAATGGGATGGCAAGACTGGCAGCAGAAAATATCATCGCTTTTTCAAAAAATGAAAAAATGCCCAATTGCGTCAATCCTGAAGTTTATTCTAACCATTTATCCTAACTTGGAATTATTTTTGTTCTGATTATATAAACCTTTAAATCGTAATAATATGATACCTGAAGACAATATTAATGAACAGAACAGAAAGCTGGAGCAGATGGATTACAACCCCAATGAAGATATATTCAAAAAAGAAAAGCATATTTCGCTCGACGGAGATGGAAATCCTATCTTAGATGAAGATTTTGACGAAGATAAAGTTGATGAAGGTCTGGATATTCCAGGAACAGAAGATGATGATGAAATGGAAGAAATTGGAGAGGAAGATGAAGAAAACAACTACTGGAGTCTCAGTGATAATGAAGATGACCATGAAGAGGAAAATGATGATGTTTTAACTTAAATTTTTACGATAAACAAACTGACCTTACTGAATTTTAGTAAGGTTTTTTTATGTTGAATAACAACTAATATGGGTAAGGACAATTCCCCTCCCTCGGAGGGGTGGATTCAAAAATTAAAGAATTTTTGAAGACGGGGTGGTTCCATAATGCAGTACAATAAAATCTTCCAATTTTTTCATTACCACGCTCAGATTATTCTTTACATCAAAATCACTTATTCTGAAAACCAAAAGTCCCCAAGATTCAAGATATTCCTCTCTTATGCCGTCATAAACCTGCTTTCCATCATGACTTGATCCATCTATTTCTATAATTAATCCCAATGTTTTTACATAAAAATCAACAATATAATTTCCTACTATTCTTTGTCGGTCAAAATCAATCTTATGAAAATTTTTTGCACGGACTTTCTTCCAGAATATCACTTCACCCAAAACCCGGGCTTTACGTTTTTCTTTTAATAATGCTTTTAAATGGGGATTGTAGGGAAGGTTTTCAACAAAATTCCTGCGGATCGGAACTCCACTGATAACGGTTACGATTTCTTTCATGATTGTGTTTATTTTTAACCACCCCGTCTTCCAAAGTTATCAACTTTGGAATCCACCCCTCCAACGGAGGGGAATAAGGTGCATTTATTCAAATATAGTACTTAAAGTGAAATTTTGGTTATTTCAGGAATGCAAAATAGCAAATTAGCGATTTCGCCATTTTACCATTTTGCCTTTTCACTCTCTCCCCTTGCCTATATTTCCTAATTTGAATATCTTTAAAACTTCAAACATTGTTTAAAAACATAGACCTTTAAATAGCAATATGACATTTCAAGAACAGATACAGCAGGGGATTCCTGATCAGCTGCCACAACCGAAACCATACGAAACCAATATCAACCATGCTCCGAAGCGTAAAGAAATTTTAGGAGAAGAAGAGAAAAAACTGGCATTGAAGAATGCTTTACGTTATTTTGATCCTAAATTTCATACAGAACTCATCCCTGAATTTAAGCAGGAACTGGAAGATTACGGTAGGATTTATATGTACCGTTTCCGTCCGGATTATGAAATGAAGGCAAGGCCAATCACAGATTATCCGGGAAAATCTGAACAGGCGAAAGCGATTATGCTGATGATTCAGAACAACCTGGATTATGCAGTAGCACAACACCCTCACGAATTGATTACTTATGGTGGAAACGGAGCTGTATTCTCCAACTGGGCACAGTATCTGCTGACAATGAAATATCTGTCTGAAATGAGCGATGAGCAGACATTGGTAATGTATTCAGGACATCCGATGGGATTGTTCCCTTCTCATAAAGATGCTCCAAGAGTAGTGGTTACGAACGGAATGATGATTCCGAACTATTCTAAACCGGATGATTGGGAGAAGTTCAATGCATTGGGGGTTACCCAATACGGACAAATGACAGCTGGAAGCTATATGTATATTGGCCCGCAGGGAATTGTTCACGGGACAACCATTACAGCATTGAATGCTTTCAGAAAAATCAAAAAAGAACCGAAAGGAGGTCTTTTCGTAACCTCAGGATTAGGAGGAATGAGCGGTGCGCAGCCAAAAGCGGGTAATATTGCAGGCTGTGTAACGGTATGTGCCGAAGTGAATCCGAAAATTACCAAGATCCGTCATGATCAGAAGTGGGTGAATGAGATTCATGAGGATCTTGATGCTTTGGTGAAAAGAGTAAGAGAAGCACAGGCTAACAAAGAAACGGTTTCTCTGGCCTACCTTGGAAATATTGTTGATGTTTGGGAGAAATTCGATCAGGAGGATTTGAGAATTGACATCGGATCAGACCAGACTTCACTTCACAATCCATGGGCTGGCGGTTACTATCCTGTAGGGCAGACTTTTGAAGAATCAAATACTATGATGGCTGAAAACCCTGAATTATTCAAAGAAAAAGTTCAGGAAACATTGAGAAGACATGCTGCAGCGATCAACAAACATACAGCAAAAGGAACCTATTTCTTTGACTACGGAAATGCTTTCTTACTAGAAGCTTCCAGAGCAGGGGCTGATGTGATGGCAGAAAACCCAACATTAGGCAGAGAATTCAGATATCCGAGTTATGTACAGGATATTATGGGACCTATGTGTTTTGATTATGGCTTTGGGCCATTCCGTTGGGTATGTACCAGCGGGAACCCCGAAGATCTGAAAAAGACGGATGACATTGCATGTGCCGTATTGGAAGAAATGATTAAAAACTCTCCTGAAGAAATCCAGCAGCAGATGAAAGACAATATTCAGTGGATCAAAGGAGCCCAGGAAAATAAACTGGTGGTAGGTTCTCAGGCAAGAATTCTTTACGCAGATGCAGAAGGAAGAATGAAAATTGCTGAAGCCTTCAATAAAGCCATTAAAAACGGAGAAATCGGACCTGTAGTATTAGGTAGAGACCACCATGATGTGTCGGGAACAGATTCTCCTTACAGAGAGACTTCCAATATCTATGACGGTTCAAGGTTTACTGCAGATATGGCCATTCACAATGTGATTGGTGACAGTTTCCGTGGAGCTACATGGGTTTCCATTCACAATGGAGGCGGTGTAGGTTGGGGAGAAGTGATCAACGGAGGTTTCGGAATGCTTCTTGACGGAAGCGATGATGCCGACAGAAGACTGAAGTCTATGCTTTTCTGGGACGTAAACAACGGGATCTCAAGAAGAAGCTGGGCAAGAAATGAAGGCGCTATTTTCGCTATTAAAAGAGCTATGGAAGCAGAACCGAATCTGAAGGTAACTCTTCCGAATCTTGTAGACGAAAATTTATTGTAACACATAAAATTCAACATTGGCAATAATCAACAAAAGACTGTTTTCACACCTGAACGTAGAGGATGTTGATCCTGTATGGGAGAAGTTTGCTGAGGTTGAATTTCCAAAAAAAATCATATTTCCGGACCGCAAAGCCTATCTTCTTGAAGATGGGCTTGTCCGGAAATACTACATCAACAGCACATCGGATATTGATACTGAAATCTGTGCAGAATTTTACTTTCCCGGGGATATTTTTACTGTTGAAGAAAAAGCCTCAGATGTCGTTTACGAATCTATCAGCAGCGGACTGGCCTGGGAAATCACTTTGGATGAAGTGAAAAATCTATTTGCTGTAAATCCGCACTGTCGTTTTGTACAGAATTATTATCTCAGCAGAAAACTGAATGCGGCTATGAAAAGGGAAATGCTTTTACTGAAAAATACACCACAGGACCTCTATGAATACCTGCTGAAGAATAAACCTCATTATATTCAGAATATTCCTCTGAAATATCTGGCCTCTTATATTGGCATTACACCTATTTCCTTAAGCAGGATCAGGAAGAGGATTGTGTAAGTTGGAAGAGGGGGAGCTGGAAGTTACTATCCGTTTCCCTATTATTTTCTATAGATTTAATAATTAAACTGATCAATCGTTTCAAATAAAAGAGAGGTATAGTTATTCTATCACCTCAATAACTCCTATCTTCCATCCCTCAGCTCCCATCCTCAAAACACCCTCATTAATTATCTTTTGTTTATTGCCTTGCCTTTCGGAAGTCTTTTTCTTTGCTGAAAAAAGAATATGGAAATACAAAAATTAAACTGGGCAGGGGTCAAACTTACATCGCATCACAAAACCATCTTAATAGATGCTGTAGAAGATTACTCCTATTATAAACCCGTCTTAGGGGATGCCGTGGAAAATCTTATAGCGTTTTCAGATCATGTAGAGGCAGATTATATCCTGTTTACCCATATGCATCTTGATCATTTTGATAAAGGAGTGATCCGAAAGTGTTTAAAGAAGGATGGAAAACTGATCGTTTATAAAGGGCTTGAAGCTGTGGTAAGAAAAATTTTAGATGAAGTGGAGATGATTGTTCTTGATCTTGATGAAACCTTCACGGAAAACAATATCACTTTCAAGCCTGTGTTTGCGATGGATGGTTTGGGAGAAATACAGTCTTCCTGGATTGTGGATGATGGAGAAACTAAGATCTTTCATGGCGGAGATACCATCTGGCACAACCAGTTCTGGAAGCTTGGAAAAGAAAATCCCAATATAGATCTTGCTTTCTTACCCGTCAACGGAGTGGTGGTCAACTTTGAGATCATCGGATTGGAATACAGTCCCATTCCTGCATCGCTTAATCTGAAAGAAGCCTTTGCAGCAGCTCATCTTCTGCATGCGAGGAAGCTTATACCCATCCATTATGGACTGTTTGCCCATGAGAAACATTACGTTCCTCAGGTATTTGATGATCAGGATTTGAAAAATGTTTCAAAGGAAGTGGGACAGGAGTATATGGTTTTGAAAGATGGAGAAGTGCTGGTAGAATCTCATCAATAGAAACGGGCTTTAGCCCGTTTTCTTTCGTGAGTAATATGGATTGGCTTTAGCCGAAACTTAATTTTAAATTTCGGCTAAAGCCTTTGGTATTTATCTTTTTATATCGGGCTAAAGCCCGATGCTATTGATGATTTCATTGTATGCTTACGTTGCTGCTCCTACACTATTCAACAAAAGAATTTAATTCTATTGGAGGAGATGGAGATTAAAATTTCTTCTCCTTATTAAAATGAAACATTATCAATTGTATAGGAGATAAAATGCTTGCGCCTTAGAACGGTCTTTTTAAATGTCATTTTGCGCCTTAGCGTTTTCCAACTATAATACAGAAAAACTCAGCAAGTCACTGAGTTTTATTTTTTGAACCATTAAGAAAATTTTAGTTGTTAAGATAAGTGAAGGTAAACATCAAAGATGTTTAAAAGTCACATATTTATCTGCCCAATCTGCGAGAGAACATTGAGATTGCTTCACCTTCGGTTTGCAATGACAGAGGTGGTGTGAAATTTTATCAGAGATAAAATCCCTGCGCCTTACAGCAGTCTTTTTAAATATCATTTTGCGCCTTAGCGTTGATCCAACTATGATACAGAAAAAACTCAGCAATTCGCTGAGTTTTATTTTTTAAGCCATTAAGAATATCAATCTTTACATTAATATTCTTAACTCTTTAATTTTTCTTAATGGTTTAATATGATTTATTATTTTACAGCGGCAATCGCCGCTTCATAATTCGGTTCCTGGGAAATATCAGGTACCTGCTCTTCATAAATGATCTTTCCTGAAGGATCTATCACAACAACCGCTCTGCTCAGAAGTCCTTTCATGGCGGAATCTACAAGTTCTACACCATAATTCCATCCGAAATCGGAACGGAAATCGGAAAGCATTACTACATTTTTGATTCCTTCGGCACCACAGAATCTTTTCTGGGCAAAAGGCAGATCTTTTGAAATACAAAGTACTACCGTATTAGGAAGATTTCCTGCCTCTTCATTGAAATGATGTACAGATGCAGAACACACTCCGGTATCTACACTTGGAAAGATATTCAGGATAACATATCTGCCTTTGTAGGAATCCAGGGTCTGATCATTCATATTGATATCTGTTAGGGTAAATTTAGGAGCAGGCTTATTCAGTGCCGGCAATTTGGCATAGGTATGGACCTCCTTTCCTCCCATTAAAACTGTATTGATCGCTTTAGATTTTTGAGCAAAGCCCACTGCAGAACAGAATAAGAGTGTACTGAAAACTAATTTTGAAAACATGAAATTTAATTTTTATGCTAAATTATTCTTTTTTCAGGATCTGAGATTAATTTTAATTCAAATAGATCAAATCTATTGTCAGAATATTTTTTTCAAAACAATTTACCTCTACCTTTATATTATTAATTCTCCGGAAGAAGGAGAATCTTATCATATAAAAAAATAGAAAGATTTATGAGTTCAGAAAATACAGCATCATTTCATCACATTTTTAAAAGTGAAAACGAAATCCCTGAAGAATATAAAGTTCCGGTGATTCACCAAAGAACTTATCTTTTGAATGGCGAACTGGTAGAGTGGAACGGCGATGTCATGGAAATCTATTCACCTGTATGCATTCCTACAGAAAACGGATTAGAAAGGAAGCTTCTGGGAAGCATCCCGAATATTGGCCCGGATGAAGCTATGGAAGTTCTTGAAGCCTGTGTAAAAGCCTATGATAACGGTCTTGGTGAATGGCCCACCATGTCTGTGGAAGGACGAATTAAGTGTATGCAGAAATTCGTGTACCTGATGATTCAGCAAAGAGATCTGATCATTAAGCTGCTGATGTGGGAAATCGGGAAAACACTGGCCGATTCTACGAAAGAATTTGACCGTACTGTAGATTATATCAATCAAACCATTGATGCCCTGAAAGATCTGGATAGAGAATCTTCCCGTTTTCAACAGGCGGAGGGAACCATTGCGCAGATCAGAAGAGCACCGCTTGGAGTTGTTTTAAGTATGGGGCCGTTCAATTATCCTCTGAATGAAATTTTTACCACATTGATTCCTGCCCTGATTATGGGGAATACCATTCTTTTCAAGCTTCCGAAACATGGTGTATTGGCTCATTATCCATTGTTAGAAGCCTTCAAAGAAGCATTTCCGAAGGGAACAGTGAATACTTTATATGGAAAAGGCTCAGAAATCATTACCCCGATCATGGAAAGCGGAAAAGTGAATGTCCTTGCTTTCATCGGCTCTAGTAAAGTAGCGAATGGGCTGAAAAAACTGCATCCTAAGGTAAACCGTTTAAGAGCCATTTTAAGTCTGGATGCGAAGAATGCAGCCATTGTTACCAAAAATGCAAACCTGGATGTAGCGGTAAGCGAATGTATTTTAGGCTCTCTTTCTTTCAACGGACAGCGTTGCACAGCGCTCAAGCTTATATTTGTTCAGAAAGAAGTGGCTCCGGAGTTTACTGAAAAGCTGAGTGCGGCTGTTTCTGCTTTGAAACCGGGGCTTCCATGGGAGAAAGATGTGAAAGTAACACCGCTTCCGGAAGTCAATAAACCTCCTTATTTAAAAGAATGTATTGATGATGCCCTACAGAAAGGAGCTGCAGTTCTGAATAAAGATGGAGGGTATACAGATGAATCTTTTGTTTTCCCTGCGGTAGTATATCCTGTGAACAGTAGTATGAAGCTGTATCATGAAGAGCAGTTTGGCCCCGTGATTCCTGTTGTTCCGTTTGAAGATATAGAAGAGCCTATAGAATATCAGGTGAATGCTTCGCACGGGATGCAGGTGAGCATTTTCAGTGAAGATCCTCAGGAAGTGGCAAGACTGATCGATCCGTTTGTAAATCTTGTTAGCCGTGTCAATATCAACTGTCAGGCACAAAGAGGTCCGGATGTCTTCCCTTTTACCGGAAGAAAGGACAGTGCGGAGGGAACACTTTCAGTTTTTGATGCCCTGCGTTCATTCTCTATCAGATCTTTGGTAGCTGCAAAACTGACGGAATCCAACAAAGAATTGCTGAATACTATTGTAAGAGAACATGATTCCAACTTTTTAAGTACAGATTATATTTTCTGATCGTACCGATATTGTATTTAACATAAAATAAAAATCCTCAATAAACAAAGTGGTTTATTGAGGATTTTTTTAACTTAATGCCGGAAATTAAAGTTTTGTGTTATAATAAGATGATGTTTTTTAGAAATATCATCTATGG
This sequence comes from Chryseobacterium sp. ON_d1, assembly GCF_006829085.1. Taxonomy (GTDB): domain Bacteria; phylum Bacteroidota; class Bacteroidia; order Flavobacteriales; family Weeksellaceae; genus Chryseobacterium. The sequence continues at coordinate 41,835 of NZ_BJTC01000019.1, read as the reverse complement.
ATCAGTGTGTAAATCATGTCTTCACCGGAAAAAGAATTTTTAGAAAAGATTGAAAAACATAAAGGAGTGGTTTTCAAGATCTCTAAAATGTATATGGATAATAAGGACGATCAGAATGACCTCTATCAGGAGATCATCTATCAGGCCTGGAAATCATACGGTGATTTTCAAAACCGAAGTGATTTCTCTACATGGCTGTACAGAACTGCGCTTAATACTGCAATTGTTTTTCTGCGAAGTGAAAAAAAACGTAGTTTTATACAGAATCAGGACATCGATAGGCTGAGTGTCCGGCAGGAAACTTATAATGATACGGATGATGTAAATATGAAGAGAATGTATGAAGCCATCCATAAGTTGAGCCCCATTGATAAAGCCCTTATATTTTTCTTTTTAGAAGGTTTTTCAGGAAAAGATATTGCAGTACAGTTGGGAATTACCGAAGTAAATACCCGGGTAAAGCTGAAGAGGGCAAAAGAAAAACTTAAAGAGATTATTACCAGCCAAAATTCAGGTTCCTATTAAACAATAACACTATGGACTTAGAAAATTTTAAAGAACTTTGGAATAAAGATACAGGACAGGAATCCCCTGAAATTTCCCTGGAAAAGAAGAGGGAAATACATTCTCCGCTGCAGATGCTGAAAGTGAATATGCAGACAGAATTCTGGCTGATGATTGTAACGCTGCCTTTACTTTTAACAGGCTTCCCGTTTGCCTCCGCTGATTCTAATATTAAAATCATATCAGCATTTGTCACTATTCTGACGGTTGCTATTATTATCTATTTTTATTCCCGTTTTCTGAAACTGTATAAGCTGCTCAGGAAAAACAGTATCAATACCAATTATGACCTGTTCAACCTTAAAACCCAGCTTCTCATCTCAAAAGAAATTTATATTTCCTATTATATAGCTTATATTCCTCTTGGATTCCTTTTGTCTCTGATCAAAATTAACTTTCACTTTGATAGGGAATATAATCTGGCAATCTTCGGGGTCAGTCTTCTGATTACCCTATTTTTAATCGCTTTTATTATCAAATATTGGATTTATTATATGTACGGAAGATATATTGATGATGTAGTCCGCTTGGTAGATGAACTTAACGGAATTGAAATAAATCTGAAACAGGAAAAGAAAAAGTCATGGTTTGAGCGTTCACAGAAGTTTTTCATAAATAAGATGGGAATTAAAGGAAACATTTTGAATACTGTTATATGGTTTGTATCGATGTATATTTTTATCATTTTATTTTTGACGCTTGTTCTTTTGATCATCATCATAGTAGGGGCAAAGCTTGATTTACTAGATATCGGATCATTGCAGAACGCTTTAAATAAACTGAATTAGAAACTGTTGGTTTATAAATTTTCTATCTTTAGAACGTTGAGCTGTTAAAAAATATAAAATGGATGAAATTAAAAATCAGATGTATCCTATAGAAGAATTTCTGGAACTTGTGAAGCATAAACAAGACAGGAAGGAATTTTATGACCCTGAATACAACTATGCAGTCTATTCTTCAAAAGACAGGTTTGAACCTGAAATGAAGGTTTTTATCGGAGATCCTTTGGATATTGGTGAGAATGATAATGAAATTTTACCTGATTTTGTATATCATAATAAGCTGAATTATATGTGTTCTGATGAGAATATTCAGGATGTGGTGGATCTTGCTTTCAGACAGCATGCAGAGGTTACTTCTTCTCAGCTTATCAATGCCCTCAATCATTATCTTGAAAAAGATGACTTTATGGATTTTAAATAAGATTGATATTTCAGTAAAACTTAAAGAAATAATGAGACCTGACCGTATTTTCCGTCAGGTCTTTTTATTCCTTTTAAAAAAACTGTAACATTTTTTTTAAACGAAAACTAACTCTATAGAGTAACAAGCTATGACCTCATTAGAACAAGAGTTTATACGTAAAATTGAACAGCATAAAGGAATCCTGTTTAAGATTTCCAAAATGTACATGACTGAAAAAGATGACCGTGATGATCTTTTTCAGGAGATTACCTATCAGCTCTGGAAAGCATTTCCTGATTTCAGAGGGGAAAGTGAGTTTTCAACATGGCTGTATAGAATTTCTTTAAATACTGCTATTATTTTCCTTAAAACAGAAAAAAGAAGAAGCTTTATAGCCCGTGAAGATTTTTCTAATCAAATCATTGTTCAGGAAGATTATGATTACCGTAAAGAAGAGCGTTTGACAGAAATGTATAAGGCTATTCATCAGCTCAATCCTATTGATAAAGCCTTTATATTCTACTATCTGGAAGATTTTTCAGGAAAGCAGATTGCAGACCAGATGGGAATTTCCGAAGGTAATGCAAGAGTGAAAATGAATAGGGCCAAAAATAAACTTAAAGATATCTTAAGCCAAATAAAAATCAACAAACCTTAAATTAACAATCCAATGAATATCGATGAATTGAAAAATACCTGGAACGAAGATATTGTGGAGGAAACTCCTGAAATAACTATAGAGCAGAGAAATAAACTGAATCTTCCCCTTGAAAAAATACGTAAAAACATGCGTGTGGAATTCTGGTGGATGATAGGAATCTTCGTTTTTGCTTTTCTGGTATGTTCTGTATGCAGGCCATTTAAACTTCAGCTGTATATAACGGTTTTAATTGCTTCCATGCTTATTGTTACCGTTTTCTTTTTCAGTAAATTCTTTAAATTGTATAATGAAATCAGTAATCCTGCACCGAAAACCTATGACTCCCTGAAAGATCTGGTCATGCAGCTGAATCTTAACAAACAGTATTATCTCTCATACTATATCAGTTTTGCACCGTTTCTGGTCTGTGAGATCCTAATTGTCCTGGAATTCATTCCCTGGCCAAAACCTTTGAGTGAGCTGAAGATTGCGGTTATTTTAATCGGTTCTGTGATTGGTGGATTATTTTTACTGTATTTTGCCGGACAATTCTGGTTTCACCGTTATTATGGAAGATACATGCAGCATATTGAAAATCTGTTGGAGGAATTAAAGAGATAAGACTTCGGCGGGCTGAAAGCCCGCCGAAGTCTTTTTCATTATTGCCCTTTATTTTTCTTTTCCTTTGCAATTTCGTTTTTTATCCAGTCCAGCTGAGGATCCTTTTTATCAATAATATCCTGCATGCTTTCTGTCACGGTCACATCGGGAACGACCCCTTTCCGTGAATCTGAAAAATTGATATTAGGCTGCACCAGAAGCAATCCGATAGGAAATTTTATTTCAGAATTGGGAAGTTTCTGATACGAGTAAAAACCGGCTACTGTTCCGTCATTGGCTCCCCCGGTTTCTTCTCCCACAAGAGTTGCTCTTTTATCATTCTTAAGTTTGGCCGTAATAATAGATGAGGCGGAGAAACTTCCACCGTTGATCAGTACAAAAACTTTTCCGTGAAAGGCTTCTTTTTTAGGTTTTGTAGGCTTGTCAGCTTTCATTTTATAGAAAACTTTTCCGTCTTTTTTATAAGTACTGAAGGCCTGTGCAAGAAAATAACTTGGATAGGCAATACTTTTCAATGCATATTCCAGAGGATTACTTTTTCTGAAATAATTGGTACGCAGGGGAATATCTCTTGCGGTCACCTGCGAAGGTTTGATCAGGGTAAACGGTTCATCTGTAAGATATGAATACAGATTGTTAATTTCATAGAGTGAACCGCCGTAATTATTCCGGACATCAATGATGAGATAAGGAGACTCTGCATTGCTGATCCTGGCAAAAGTTTTTTTATAAAACTTATCCGAAAAATCTCTGGAAAAGCTTTTCACTTTTATATAAGCAATAGTACTGTCTTTATCAAGAAATTTGAAGCTCCTGTTATAAGAATTGCTGGAAGCTACATAATCGTTCAGTTTCTTTTCCTGGGTCTTTTTCTCCATTGCCTTATCCTTTTCAAGGTCAGATTCGGATTTTGTCTCCCGGGTTATGGTATACGTTCTTTTTTTTCCCCGATAGAGGGTTTCAAGAACGGCTTTGCTTCCAAAACCGTTTTCTGCAGTATAAAAATTGAAGAACAGATCCTTTAAAAAGTAGGGATAGAAGGTGGTGTTGTCGCCGTCACTGCTGATCAGGCTTCTGTATTTCTTTATATAATCGGATACCGGAACATGATTGATCGATAAAATTTCGGTCCCGGGATGAATATGTTCAATAGAATCCCTGTTCTGAACGATATACATCCGATCGCCTGTGATATAATACTCGAAACGGCTGAACATTCCTTTCTGGTGTTCCAGTCTTTTAATTTCTTTTTTTGTAAATTTTTTTCTTGGAATTCTGAGAGACAGATGACCTTCACGAATGCCTGCAATGACGGGTTGAAGTTTAAAATAAAACTGAAGAGGAGTAAGCGGTTCAGTAATGGTCTGCTTAAGACTGTCAAACTTATGTTCCAATTCCTTCTTGGGAATGTACCAATATAATTGAGGATGCATTTGCTGTAATTTGGAATAGGCAAAATCCACATCTTCTTTAAGTTGCTCCGGTGTAATACATGAAGCCCGCTGTTCGTTGTGCTTTCTTATGGAAGCACAGGACGAAAGAATAGCAAGTAGCAATATTACCGAATAATTTTTCAATGTATTTGAGTTTTTTCAATCTGCTAAAATAGAAAGTTTAAAATTAATCACGATTTAAATGAATAATAAAATTTCCAAAATACATGATAAATTTAGTTAAAAAAATAAGGTAAAACAGGATAAATTTTCATTTAAAATCAAAAGTCAATACATTTGATATTTATTTTTTACAGATGATTTGTTGGATTATTACGAGTGTAGTTGTTCTTACTGTTACTTTTTTTATAGTGATCAATATGAGGGCATTTGGCGGAGTGCCAAAAGGGAAGAGGCTGAAGCGTATCAGGCAGTCAAAGCTCTATAAAAATAATCAGTTCCAGAATACCAGCCACACACCTTCCATTACTGAAGGGTACAAAATATCGAAAGTGACCTACGATTTTTTTTTAGGTAAAAAAGATCCGCTGCTGAAACCTCTGAAAGCAATTCCGTCTCTTCATACCGATTTAAAAAGTATAGATAAAAATCAGGACGTATTGATATGGCTTGGGCATTCATCGTATTATTTACAGACTGATGGAGTCTCTTTTTTAATTGATCCTGTTTTAAGTCTGTATGGTTCTCCTTTTAAATATTTTAATAAAGCATTTAAAGGATCAGATATCTTTAAACCTGAAGATATTCCCGACCTGGATTATCTTGTAATAACCCATGACCATTTTGATCATTTGGATTATCCAACTGTAACATCCATTAAAGACAGGACAGGAATGACTATTATTCCTTTGGGAGTGGGAGCCCATTTGGAAAGATGGGGATATGCTGAAAATAAGCTTATTGAAGAAGAATGGGGAACAGAAGTGAGTCTGAGAAATGATATGAAAATTATTTTTACTCCGGCAAGGCACTTTTCCGGCAGGAGAATAAAGCAGAATGATACGCTTTGGTGCTCCTATGTTCTGGTCACGTCTACAAAGAAAATCTTCCTGGGAGGAGACAGTGGTTACGATAGTCACTTTAAAACAATAGGTGAGCAGTATGGCCCTTTTGATTATGCTATTCTTGAGAACGGGCAATATGGAGAAGCATGGAGGTATATCCATACATTGCCGGAAGATGTTATCCAGGCTGGTATGGACCTCAGGGCAGAACATATCATTCCTGTTCATGCAGCAAAATTTGCACTGGCACTTCATCCATGGAATGAACCTTTACAAAAAATATCAGCTCTAGGAAAAGAAAACAAACTGAATATCCTCACTCCAATGATCGGCGAGGTAGTAGATCTGAATCATTCAGAACAGCAGTTTACCACCTGGTGGGAAAACTGATCAGGCATGCCAGATTTCTTTATATCTTGCAGGATGATTCTCAAACTGTTGTCTTACAAAATCACATTCCGGGTCTACAAGCAAATCTTTTTCTTCTGCATAGCGTACCAGCTCATCCAGTAATAGTTTGGCGTAGCCTTTCCCCTCACGTTCTTCGTCAAGTTTCGTATAATAGACGATAAGCAGCCTTCCGTCAACCTCTATGGACATATAACCTGCTTTCTTATCATCAATAAGCAGCTGCAATTCATCCTGATATGGAGATACCTGAAACTTTATATTTTCCATAATAACTAAGATTTGGTTGATTAATAATTGAAGAATATTTCTAAAAAAACATTCTCTTCATTAAAATTACGAAATTAAATGATATCAGATAATAGTTTTTGGGAATCTTAACGAATTTTATAACATAAAAGATAAAAGATAAAAGATAAAAGATAAAAGATAAAAGATAAAAGATGTTCCTTTTAAATATCTCTATTCAATAGGGGGCCATCTAACCATAAAGTATCCGTCCATTGGCTTCAGCCAAAACTTAAAATATAAATTTTATAGTTGTTTTCCAATAATGAATCAAAAGCAGGTAATGGCTGAAAATTCGAAAAAAAAACAAAGAAATATATCAAAGATAATCAGTTGTTTATAGTTTTTCTTAACAAATATTAGCATTTGTATTGAAGCATTGGCACTTTAATTGACTATCCCAATATGTTTAATTTTAAAGTGGAGTGAAATGAAAAAATTAATATTAACAGCATTATTGGTTGGGACATTTAGTTTAAGTTATGCCCAGTCAGATTATTATAATGACTACAGAAGGAGTATTTCAGATATCAACTGGCAAAGAGTGATTACTGATCTGGTACTGTCAACAACACAGGCCAATCAGATCTATGTCTTAAATGACAGATATCGTGATTATGATTCATGGAACAGAGTCTATGTAGTAGAGCCGGGAAGATGGAGAAATGACCGTTATTCGGAGCTGGAAAGGATTCTGGGTAGAGAAAAGTATATCATCTTTAAAAAGAAATACTATAGAGGACAAAACCCTGTCATTATTTACGGAAGAAATAAAAACGATTATAAAAAATACCGTAAGGAACAGGAAAAGTATTACAAAAACCAGGAAAAATACTATAAAAAACAGAACAAACACCGTGGTCATGGCCACGACGATGATTGGGATTAACTATTATCAATTATATTCACTTACATGGCTGGCATCTTTGTCAGCCTTTTTATTTTTTACATTTCAGGTATTATTTTAATTTGTTTGAATTTTATAACTTTGAGGTATGGAATCACACGAATCACTCAAAGATTTTTATGAAAGAAATGCTCCCAACCTGGGGTATCCATGTATTGGAATCAATAAGATGGGGCACTTCAATGTATTTTCACGGGAGCACTGCTCACTGTTGACCCCTTACAGCAGGAGATATTACTATAAGGTTTCACTGATCATAGGGAAGGGAAAGCTCCATTATGCAGATAAATGGATTAAAGTGGACCGCCCCGCGTTATTGTTTTCAAATCCTAACATTCCTTATTCCTGGGAAGCTGAGGATGCCAATCAGAAAGGCTGGTTCTGCCTGTTTACAGATCAGTTTCTGCATAACGGAAGCCGTATGGGAAATCTTCAGGATTCTCCGCTTTTTAAGATTGGAGGAACTCCGGTTTTCTTTGTTGATGAAGAACAGCAGAAGATACTTTCTGATATTTATACAAAAATGATGACTGAAATTCAGTCTGATTATATTCATAAGTATGATATGCTGAGGGCATATCTGCATCTGATGATCCATGAAACCATCAGAATGCAGCCGGCAGAAAGTTTTGAACCTTATCAGAATGCCTCGCAAAGAGTAGCTGCCTTATTTATGGAATTACTGGAAAGACAATTCCCGATTGACAGTCCTGCGGCATGTTTAAAATTAAAAACGCCCAACGACTATGCCCAGAACCTTTCGATACATGTGAATTCTTTAAACCGTTCCGTAAAGGAGATTACAGGAAAGACAACCAGCCAGCAGATCACCGCAAAGATTATTCAGGAAGCCCATGCTTTGCTGACTCATACAGATTGGAACATTTCTGAAATCGCTTACGGCCTGGGCTTTGAAGAACCTGCTTATTTTACCAACTATTTTAAAAAGCAGACCGGAATTACTCCAAATGCTTTAAGAACAAACCCTGTTTGAATTTTATAATTCTTAGTTTGAATTCTATACAGCAGTTGATCGCTCCATGTTCTAATTTTGTCTTGTAAAATTAAATCATACCTATCATGAAATTTAAAAAATTAGGAAACACAGAAGAACAGTTATCAGCAATCGGGTTAGGATGTATGGGGATGAGTTTTGCATACGGTCATGCAGATGAGCAGGAAAGCATCAATACCTTACACAGAGCACTGGATTTGGGAGTTAACTTTTGGGATACAGCAGATATGTATGCCGCTGGAGAAAATGAAAAACTGATTTCTAAGGTTTTGGTTCCGAACAGGGATAAGATTTTTATTGCTACCAAATTCGGATTCAGGTTTAAAGATGGTACAGCCAGTCACAGCGGAGCTCCGGGAACTTATTTTGATGGCTCTCCGGAATGGATCAGACAGGCTGTGGATTTAAGCCTTCAAAGATTAAAAATTGATACAATTGACCTGTATTATGCTCACAGAATAGATCCAAATGTTCCGGTAGAAGAAACAGTAGGGGCAATGGCTGAACTGGTAAAAGCAGGAAAAGTGAAATACCTGGGATTATCAGAAGCTTCTGCAGAATCTATCAGAAAGGCAAATAAAATTCACCCAATTGCAGCTTTACAGTCAGAATATTCTATTTTAACCAAAGACGTTGAAAAAGAAATTCTGCCGACCATCAGAGAACTGGGAATTTCTTTAGTGCCTTATTCACCGCTGGCAAGAGGGCTTTTTACCAATATCTATGATGCACAGAATCTTGGTGACGACGATTTCAGAAAATCATTACCGCGTTATCAACAGGAATATCTTGAAAATAACACTAAGCTGGCTAACGAAATCAATGAGTTTGCGGCTTCCAAAGGAGTAAAAGGAACTCAGCTTGCATTAGCCTGGGTGCTGAACCAGGGAGATGATATCATCCCGATTCCGGGAACCAAACGGATCAAATATCTGGAAGAAAATATTGCTGCGGTCAGTATAGAACTTTCCCAATCGGATCTGGATACCATTGATGCCATCCTTAAAAAATATCCTAACGTAGGCGAAAGATATAATGAAGGGTCAATGAAACTGGTGAACAACTAAAAGCCTATTGATATAAAAACTGAGTTTCTTACAATGAAAGGAACTCAGTTTTTTGCTTCTATATTAAAATGAAAAGAACCCAACTATGAACAGAAGAGAATTATTAAAGAACGGATTATTGGCAGGAACATTAAGTATGATTCCTTTTTCAGGTTTGATGGCAGAACAGAAAATCATTCCTGAAAAAACAGGAGATGATCTTTCCGGGTTTAAAAAACTGAAGCTCGGTGAGCTTGAACTATTTGTTCTTACAGACGGATATATCCATGAAGAAAACCTGAATTTATTTGCGCCAAGAGGTACCGTTTCAGAATTAAAATCAATCCTTAAGGATAATTTCAGGCCGGAGAATTATATTGATATGGCAATGAATATTCTATTGGTTAAAACAAAAAATAAGCTCATTCTACTAGATACCGGAATGGGAATTTTTGCGGATGAAAGAACCGGATTTCTGTTAAAAAGTCTTGAAAAAGCTGGTTTTACTCCCAAAGATATTACTGACGTTTTTATTTCCCATGCCCATCCTGATCATATTGGGGGAGTTGTAGACAAAAAGAATCATTTTATTTTTCCAAATGCAGATATTTTTATCTCCAAGATAGAGCATGACTTCTGGATGCAGGCTTCCATGAAAGACTTCAACAACAGTGCTCTGAAAACACAACCTGACTTCCTTAATCAATTTATCCCGGCCGTCCGGAATATTCTGAAAACGATTAAGCCAAAACTGAAGTTTTATGATTTTAATAATCCCTTGTATGATTATTTTAATTTTCAATTAGCACCTGGTCACACACCAGGTTTGGCGGTTACAACCATCTCTTCAGGCAATGAAAAACTGATCTATATCGCAGATCTGATTCATTCAGATGTAGTCCTTTTTCCACATCCTGAATGGGGATATTTCGGAGACACCGATCTGGATATCGCGACTGCTTCAAGGAAAAAAATGCTGAAGCAACTGGCGGATACCAAAATCAGAGCGTTTGCTTACCACTTGCCATGGCCGGGTCTGGGCTTCACCAAGGAAAAGACTGCAGGATTTGAATGGTTCCCGGAGAGTTTTATGAGTTAGATAACAGAGGCAGATGATAGGTAACAGGTAGCAGGTGATAGCGGTAGAAATTAAGGATATGGGGTTGTTGTCCCTTAATCAGTGAATAGGTGCCCAGCATTCCCCTCTTTTGGAGGGGTGGCAAAAATTCAAAGAATTTTTGACGGGGTGCTTAATATAAACGGATTTTTTAATTATACCCGATAGTTCAATCAATAGCAGCGGACTTTAGTCCGCTTTCAGGAACAGTACTCATCCATCCGGCTTCAGCCAAAACTTATTGAGCAAAATTTTAATGATATAAAACAACAGCATCTCCCGGGTAACGGGAGGTGCTGTTTTGAACATAAGAAAAATTTAAATTATGCTTCTCCAAATACCAGCTCAGGAGAATACAGTTTTCTGAACATCAGATACGTTATTGTAAGTACAGAAAAGGCCACTATTGCATCCACAGTAGATGAAAAACCAAGTACCGCGATTTTTGAAAAGAAAGCAAAGAGGATATCAAAGAACATGCCTGCAAATACCCATTCTTTCAGTCTCAATAATCTGTTGGGAAGCAGAAGAACAAGAACTCCTGAAATTTTAAAAACACCCAGTATATAGATAAAATGAGGAGGGTAGCCTAGCTGTCGTGTGATGTCCCAGACCACTGGATTTTTTGTCAGTTCAAAGAAACCGCTGGTTCCAAACCATAATGACATAAAAAGAGCTCCGGCCAAGTAGATGATTTTTGTTGTTTTTGTTTTCATTGTTGTATATTTTAGTTATTATTAGGTATAAATTATTTGAAAGCTGTTTTTGCAGATCCTGAGATTTCTCCGGTTTTTACATTCTGAATGAAGGCTATGACTTCCCAGTTTTCAGGTGAGAAACCCTCAGGAAGCCTGAATGTTGTTGTCCCCTCTTGCTGTTTGCCCAATGAAACCTGGTTTTGTTGGTGAACAATCTGCCAGTGATGCAGGTGACGTCCTTCATTTTCTCCTTTACCTACCTGGGTGGAGGAATGTTTTTCAATCAGGTTAACGAGCAGAGTACTCTTAGGATCAGAGGTGGATGTTTTATACTGGATATTAATTTTATCCTGAGAAACGTTTGCAGATAACTCTACATTGTTTTTTTTAGCATTAAAAAGGCCCTCCTGAATGGCGTTTTTAATGCTATTTTCATCAGAACCTACAAACTCTCTTTTTCCGTTCACTACCAGTTGAGGAGTATACACCTGCGAATTCAAAATACGGCTGTACTGCTGCTGTCGCTGCGAATTTTCAACAGTACTGAATCGGTCTTTCCATCCCAGACGGTTCCAGTAATCAACGTGGTAGGAGAGAAGATAAACCGGTTCTCCATGATATTCTTTTTCAATCTTTCCCATCAGCTCATCAGCCGGAGGGCAGCTTGAACATCCTTCTGAAGTAAAGAGCTCCAGAACAGCAAAACCATTGGTTTCAGATGTTGTATGCTGTGTTGTCTTCTGTTCTTTATTTTGATGAATAAATGCTGAAGTGGCAAATAACAGTGCCGTGAAAGCGATTACTGTGATTAAGTTTTTTAGTATCATATCTTTTAATTTGATTCAAAAGTAGATACTCTGTGAGGGCAAAAGAATATAAAAAAGGGTCAACCGGACAAATCAAAAGGTGAATCCGGAAAATGTAAGGGGAAGTATATTCTGGCTGGAAGTGAGAGGCTGGAAGTTTTGCGGTATGAAAAGAAATAGTGTTTTTTTATATAAACAGCAAAGCTTAAGAAACTAAAACAGATCAAATAAAAACAAAAGAAAACCCCAATCATATCAATCAGGGTTATAATGTATTTCAAAAAAGTTCTATATCTTAGAATGACTGCAAGTACTTCCAGCCCCCAGCTTCAGATTTCCTTATTCATTTACCTATCCTCCAGCCATGTAAAGAAACTATGCGTTTTTTCTTTATTGATCAAAAGTTTTTCAGGCGTTTCAATAGTAAGCTTCACCAGTATTTTACGCTGGAAATAATGCTCCATCTCTTTAATAGCTTTAAAATTAACCAGATACTGCCTGTTGACTCTAAAGAACTGTTTGTCTGAAACCTGTTCTGCCACCTGTCCTAAGGGTTGGGTAAGGGGAAACTGTTCTTTGGCAAATGTCACCAGATGTGTGATTTCATTATGGATGTAGAAATAGGCAATATCTTCCGTAGGAATGGTAGTATATTTCTGATTTTTAAAGACCAGGAAGCTGCTTTTACCGGCGGAAGGCTGACTGATTTTTTGGATGAGTGACTCCAGGTCAGGGAGATCGTTTTTCTGAAAGAATTTTTTCAGTTCATCCACTTTTCTCAGAGCTTCAGCAATGTCTTCCTTTGAAAACGGTTTTAAAACATAATCAACCCCCTTACTTTTAAAGGCATCCAGCATATACTGATCAAAGGCAGTACAGAATACCACAGGACAGGTGATTTCCACGGATTTGAAAATCTCAAAGGAAAGCCCGTCAGAAAGATGGATATCCATAAAGATAAGATCAGGTTTGATATCCTTTAAACCTTCAATGCTTGTTTCAATACTGTCGTAAACACCCAGGATCTTTGAGTCCGGCTTTAAGTCTGAAATTAAATTCTGCAGGGATTTTGCAGCCCTGAATTCATCTTCAATAATGATTATATTCATGGATTAATGGTAGTTTTATCTGGAAAGTTTTTTCGTCTGAATGAATGATGATATCTTTTTCCAGCAAGTGTTTGTAACGCATTTTAATATTGTCAAGCCCTACTCCCAGAGAATCTTCTGTATTCATTTTCCGCTGTATGGGATTTTCAATCACAATTTGGTTGTCAGCATGATAGATTTTGATGTGCAAAGGCTTACTTTGTGAAACGATATTGTGCTTGATACAGTTCTCCACCAAAAGCTGAAGCGTGAATGGCGGAATAAGGGTTGCATTAATTTCTTTTCCCAGTTCGTTGGTGAACTTAATTCCTTCTCCAAAACGGGCTTTCTGAAGAAAAAGATAAGCATCTACTATTTTCATTTCTTCCTGAACACTGATCAGATCCAGTTTTCTGCTTTCCAGCGTAAATCGGTAAAAATCTGAAAGCTTTACAATAAAATCAACTGTTTCCTCATCATGGGTTTCTGCCATTAATTTTAACGTATTCAAGCTGTTGAAAAGAAAATGCGGGTTGATCTGCTGCTTTAATAGTTCATACTGGGCTCCAAGATTATCACTTTTTACCTTTTCCAATTCAAGCTGTATCTGCTGTCCCGTATAATTGTTCTGAAGCAGCGTAAGAAACATATAGCAAACCAGGTTGATCAGAATTCCTCGTACTTCCACCATCAGCATCACCGGGCCGAAATTAATATGAGAAAGAATCAGCTGCTGAATCCATGCCAGCCCAAACATAATCACCATCCCAAAAGCCAATACGACCATCAATCTGGAATACGAGATATGCTGCCTGCGTTTTCCTGTACGGTTCAGCATATAAATGTTGATGTACCACATGATAATAGAAAAAGCTGCTGTAATTGCTGAGTTTACGGCTGCCTCTTTCCAGTTGAACTCATGAGAGGCCAGCTGAGGTACAGAAGATAAAACTCCAAGGAAAATAGAGCTTATCCAGATTATGGCAGGTGAGATCTTTATTTTTTGCTGTTGCATAAAATCTGCTGATTTGAAAAGGTTAAATTAATGTTTTTATTGAAATATTATGATAAATAGTGAAGCATAAATTTTTATTAAGGTCTGCTTACAGGACGATAGCTCATGAAATACTGAATTCTTTTTTCTTTATCAGGAGCACTGCTTTCCGACTGGTCATTTTTGATATCATAAGATATTTTTCCAAGATGATCAGCCTGAATAGTCTCTATACTTACCAATTCTCCGGTGATGGTTCCGCCAATATATTGAGGATTGTCGTGATATTTCCAGGTAACCAGTTTCATGACGGCACCAGCTTCCGGTGTCCGGCTCTCTTTTGACAAAGATTCCAGTGCTTTTTTGTTTCCATATAAGGCTGACATCGTTTCTTTCTTTGGATTTAAAGAATTGGAAATGAATTTGAGTGATCCCGGGTCAAAAACAACTCTCACAAGCCCATTATTTGTATCACTGTTTTCTTTGCTGCAGGCAGTAAGGGAAATAAGGCTTACCAATAAGATGAGTATGGTATTTTTCATTTTTTCTGTAAATTTTGAATTAATCTTTGGGTATTTACTTTCATGGGAACATCAAACAGATATCCTGTTTTTTCTGCAAGCTGTCTGTGGCAGGCAATGCAGGATTCTTTGGCAAAAGATGCTGTCTTTCCGGTTGGATGAAGGTCGTCTCCCGAGAATTTTGCAAATCCCCAGCCTTCCGTATCTTTATATTGCCTGGAATCTTTGACCATAAACTGTGCATTGATAAATTTTCCGGGCCTGATTTCTCCGTCAGGTAATTCCTGCTGTTTCCATACGGATTTTACAACAATACTTCCGTCCGGCCACGGGTGAAAGTTTTCTGTTTCTACAGCTTTTACCGCGATGTCATTTCCATAGATCACACGAATGGAATGATCAAACAGCGTACTCATACTGATTACTTTCCAGTTTTTAAAATCAGGTGTGTATTGAACTCCATTGGGAGAAACAGGAAATTTTGTTGATGCTGGAATAGGTACACTGGATGAGACTTGTAGTGCTTCAATCTTTTTCTGAGCAGATGTACTTCCTGAAGATAAAGAAAGCGTATATTTCTTAATGGTTTCAATATCTTTTTCTGTAATCTTAGCCGAAGGATGCAGAAGAGTATATTCATGGAGGGGCATTTTACCACTTTGCATCATATTGAGAATAGCATACATTTTTCCCTGATGATCAGCGGGAGAGTACTTTTCCCATTCTGAGAAGTTCAGCACTTCTCTGGCTCTTTTGATGTCTTTATTGACTGTCCAGGAAACAGGAGCAATTTTATCATACCAGCTTAGATTTTGTTGGTTGGAATGGCAGTTGAAACATGAGTTTTCAAGAATGCTTATGACTTCCCTTGGTGCTTCAATTTTTCCTGTAACCGGTTTTCCTTCCAGAGGTTTGCTGAATAACTGTAACCCTCCTAAGATTCCTAACATAACCAGAAATACTACAGCAATGGGACTTCTTTTTTCCTTTACGGTATCCATAATGAGTATTGTTTTTATTTTCTGATTCAAAAGTAGGTGGGTAATACATATTGTGAAACGGAAAACAGACCGGGTTGGACAAATCAAAAGGTGAACCCGGAATTTTTACCCCCGAAAATATACAAGGAAAATCCCGGCAATTGTTTTACCGGGATTTGGTGAAAACCATCATTTATAAAGTAATGCCACCGTCTATCACAATTTCGGTTCCGGTGACATAGCCGGAAGACTCGTTATCTGATAAATAGGTCACAAGTTTCGCGACTTCTTCAGCGGTTCCCATTTTATTGAGAGGAATCTGATCTATGAGATGGGTTTGAATGCTTTTCAAAGTTTCTTCATCCAACCCGGCCTTACTCATGATTTCGGTTTTTATAGGTCCTGGGCTTATTATGTTCACTCTGATCTTTCTTGGGGCTAACTCTGCTGCTGCTGTTTTTGCAATTGAGTTCAATGCTGCCTTGCTTGCCTGGTAAGCCGAACTGTTGGGTTTATAAGTAGAAGCGACTATGGAAGATAAAAAGATCACTGAAGCTCCGTCAGTCAATAAAGGAATGAATTTGCTTAAGGTGAAATAAGCTCCTCTGAAATTAATATTCATGACCTGATCAAAATTTTCGACATCCATATTTTCAATAGGTGTAAGACTTCCCGTAATGCCTGCATTGATAAACAGGATATCAGCTTTGCCAAATTGCTTTTCCACATCTTTTTTTAACAGGTCAATATCATCAAGATCAGCCTGGTCTGCAATGAACGGAATAGCTCCGAGTTCCTGAGCCGCTTTTTCCACGGCTTCTTTTCGTCTTCCGGTGATGATCACGGTTGCTCCTTCTGAAATAAGTTCTTTGGCTGCAGCGAACCCGATTCCGCTGTTTCCTCCTGTGACGATAGCCAGTTTGTTACTGAATTTTTTCATTGTAAAATTTTTTGACAAAGTTATTTCAAAATGGTATACTTTTGTAATCAGTATCACAGAGTATACCAATATCATTCATGATATCATTTAACTTTGCAACTATGGAAAGAGATCAGAACGAAGAACTTAGAGCCCTGCAGGATACCCTTTATTTTATCGGCGGTAAATGGAGAATTCCTGTAATCAATTCAATTTGTAACGGAAACAGACGCTTCAGGGAAATTGAGCGGAGTATTCCTGGGATTACCACCAGAATGCTTTCAAAAGAACTGAAAGATATGGAACTGAACAAACTGGTAAAACGTACAGTTTACCCTGAAACTCCTGTTTTAATAGAATATGAGCCCACAGAATATTGCAGGACTTTTGGAAAAATCATTATGGAAATGATTAACTGGGGTAGAGAGCATAGGAGAGTGATTGTGGAGGATAGGTGAGAGGTGGCAGATGTTAGGTTGCAGGGATTAGGGATTAGGGATTAGGGATTAGGGACGCGCGCCGACCTAGATAAGTAAATATGTGTTCAGTATTCCCCTCCTCCGGAGGGGTGGCAAAAATTCAAAGAATTTTTGACGGGGTGGTTTTACCAGTATACTTTTGACGGGTGGTTCCACAAAAAAAGCCCCTTAAAAAAGGAGCTTCTTGTTTATATCAGAACGGAAATTAGATTCCGTCAATAATTTCATTTAAAACAGTGCTTGGTCTCATGGCTGCATACGTTTTATACGTATCCGTTTTGTAGTAACCTTCAATGTTTTGAGGTTTACCCTGAGCACCGATTAATTCAGCATTGATGACTTCTTCGTTTTCCTGCATTGCCTGCGCAACAGGAGCAAACTGAGCAGCCAGTTCAGCATCAGCAGTCTGGTTAGCTAACGCTTCAGCCCAATACATTGCCAAATAGAAGTGAGAACCTCTGTTGTCAATCTGACCTACTTTTCTTGCAGGAGACTTATCTGTAGCTAAGAATTTGGCATTTGCCTCATCCAGTGCATCCGCTAAGACCTGAGATTTTGTATTTCCCTGAGTCTGTGCTAAATGTTCTAAAGAAGCCTGAAGTGCCAAAAATTCTCCCAGAGAATCCCATCTTAAATAGCCTTCTTCCAGGAACTGCTCAACATGTTTTGGAGCAGAACCTCCGGCACCTGTTTCAAATAAACCACCACCGTTCATCAATGGAACGATAGAAAGCATTTTTGCAGAAGTACCAAGCTCAAGGATCGGGAAAAGGTCTGTTAAATAATCTCTCAATACGTTTCCGGAAACAGAGATGGTATCTTTACCTTCTCTTGCTCTTTTAAGTGTTTCAGTCATAGCATCTTTTACATCAAGGATTCTGATGTCAAGACCTGTTGTATCGTAATCAGCAAGATATTTTTCTACTTTTTTGATGATCTCTCTGTCGTGAGCTCTTCCTTTGTCTAACCAGAAGATGGCAGGAGTATCAGATAATCTTGATCTGTTAACGGCTAATTTTACCCAGTCCTGGATAGGGGCGTCTTTAGTCTGGCACATTCTGAAGATATCATCTTTTTCTACTTTTTGAGAAAGAAGAACGTTTCCGGCTTCGTCCTGAACCTCTACAGTTCCGTCAGCAGATAATTGGAATGTTTTATCATGAGAACCGTATTCTTCAGCTTTCTGAGCCATTAAACCTACGTTCGGAACAGATCCCATTGTGGTAGGGTTTAATTTTCCGTGTGCTTTCATATCATCAATTACAGACTGATAGAAACCTGCATAAGAACGGTCTGGAATGATACAAACTGTATCTTCCTCATTTCCGTCTTTGTTCCACATTTTACCTCCGCCTCTTACAAGAGCAGCCATAGATGCATCAACGATGATGTCAGAAGGTACATGGAAATTGGTAATTCCTTTATCAGAGTTTACCATAGCCACTCTTGGTCCTTCAGCCAGCGCTTTTTCAATATCAGCTTTGATATCAGCTTCCTGAGCATTTCCTTTAATTTTTTCGAAAAGATCAGCAAGACCGTTGTTGGGATTGATGTCTAAGGACTTGAAAGTCTCAGCATACTTGGTAAATACTTCTTTGAAGAAAGTTTCAACAATAGCCCCGAAAATGATTGGGTCAGAGATTTTCATCATGGTTGCCTTAAGATGGGCAGAAAGAAGTACATTTCTTTTCTTAGCTTCTTCGATAGCTTCCTGAACGAATGCTTTTAATGCTTTTAAGTTCATTACAGAAGAATCGATCACTTCACCTGCCTGAAGACCGGCAAAATCTTTTAATACAGATTCAGAACCATCATTTCCTTTGAATACGATTCTGTATTTTGTAGCGTTTTCTAATGTTGTAGAAGTTTCTGTACCGTAGAAATCACCATTGTTCATGTGAGCTACGTCAGTTTTGCTGTCAGATGCCCAGTCGCCCATTCTGTGAGGGTTTGCTTTAGCATAGTTTTTAACAGCTTTTGGAGCACGTCTGTCAGAGTTTCCTTCTCTTAATACAGGGTTTACAGCACTTCCCAATACTTTGGCATATTTAGCCTTGATCGCTTTTTCCTCATCATTTTTAGGTTCTGCAGGATAGTTGGGAACTGCGAAACCTTTTCCCTGCAATTCAGCAATTGCTGCATCCAATTGAGGTACAGAAGCAGAAATGTTAGGTAACTTAATGATATTGGCTTCAGGTTTTGTTGCCAATTCTCCAAGCTCTGCCAAAGCATCACCGATTTTCTGTTCATCTTTTAAAAACTCAGGGAAGTTAGCTAAAATTCTTCCTGCCAAAGAAATATCCGGTACCGCGATTTCGATATCTGCTGATTTTGTAAAAGCTTTTACGATAGGTAAAAACGAGTGAGTAGCCAGCATTGGAGCTTCATCAGTAAGTGTGTAATAGATTTTTGATTTTTCTGACATTATACTGTTATTTTTTATTTGAAATTTTAAGTCCCACAAATTTAGTAAATATCATTGTTTTATTTGAGATATTTCCATAAAAAAAGAGGCTTGGCCTCTTTAATTTTATATCTGTGTAATTGTATAGCTTCCGGTTGCATCAATATTTATTCTAAAAATAATTGTATCATTTCAGATATAGAATCTTGGTAACTTAAAGTATCATTCTTTGAGATTAAGAACGGATAGATAATTCTGTTTGGAAACTGATAGGCAGGTGAAAAGTTTTATTTTCACTTTAAGATTAATTTAACCATAATAAGACCGGAAAAATTTTCTTTTTTGATTACATTTGAACAACTAAAAAAATAAGTATTATGTCAACGACAATCACTCTAAAAGGAAACGAAGTACATACAATAGGAACATTACCGGCTGTAGGAACTACTGTAAAAGATTTTGCACTGGTAGATTCAGGCTTAAATGTAAAAACACTTGAAACTTTTGAAGGAAAGAAAAAAGTATTCAATATTTTCCCAAGCATTGATACGCCTACCTGTGCTGCTTCTTCCAGAAAATTCAATGAAGAGGCCTCAAAACTTGACAATACAGTAATTATCAATGTTTCAAAAGATCTTCCATTCGCATTAGGAAGATTCTGTGCAGCAGAAGGATTGAATAATGTAGAAACACTTTCAGATTTCAGAAGCAGCTTTGGTGATGATTATGAAGTAACCATCGCAGACTCTCCTCTAAAAGGATTATTAAGCCGTGCTGTGATTGTTACAGACGAAAATAACAAAGTTGTATATACTGAGCAGGTTCCGGAGATTGCTAACGAACCTAATTATGATGCTGCTCTTGCCGCATTGAAATAATAAAAATAATTTTTGTAAAAAGCCTTGTGAATATTTTTGCAAGGCTTTTTTTGAATGTAAAATCTAATCTAATAACACCAAATGATGCAGGATAACTATAAAAAATATGGAGAACTCTTTCAGGTAGACTCAGATCATTTTGAAGAATTCTATGCTTTGCTTCATGATACAAGACTTTTGAAATCCGATTTTTTTCTGAAACAGGGAGAGAAATGCAGATATCTGGGCTTTATAAAGAAAGGGACTATCAGATGCTTTTATATCAATGACCAGGGTCGGGAAATCAATTTTGGATTCTATTTTGAAAATGAATTTTTTACGGATTATGAAAGCATTCTTTGTGATACCGTATCCAATATGAATATCCAGGCGCTGGAAAACTGTGAAATTTTGCTGCTGAGTAAAGATCATCTTCAGACTCTGTATAAAAAGGAAGCTTACTGGCAGCAATTTGGAAGAATGATGAGTGAAAAAATTTATCTGGATGCCAAAAAAAGAATCGATGATCTGTTGTGTTATTCCCCTGAAAACAGATACCTTAATCTTGTCAAAAAACAGCCTGCACTTTTCCATAAAATAGCTCAAAAACATATTGCCAGTTATCTTGGGGTAACAGAACAATCTCTCAGTCGTATCAGAAGCCGTATTGTTAATTAACTTAAGTTAACGTCTGCTGATCTTTTAAGGTGTAGCTTTATCATCATAAAATTTTAACACAATCATTATGGAACAAAAAGATTTAACCATTATTTTGGTACACGGAGCATGGGGAGACGGATCACACTGGCAATACATTATTCCTTCTCTTACAAAAGCAGGCTATAAGGTAAGAAGTGTTCAGAATCCACTGACTTCACTTCAGGACGATATTAATAAGACGAAAGATCTTATTGATGCCCAGGATGGGAAAGTACTTTTAGTAGGACATTCTTATGGGGGTGCTGTTATTTCAGGAGCCGGAAATCATGATAAAGTGGCCGGATTGGTTTATATTGCTGCTTTTGCACCTGATGCAGGAGACAGCCTGGGTTCACTTTTAGGAAGACGTGAATCTCCGGGAGGAGCAAGTATTTACCCTGATAACAAAGGTTTTTTATGGATTAAGTATGATGAATTTAAATCTGCTTTCTGCCAGGATTTAGATGATGAAAAAGCATTGGTAATGTCACTGTCGCAAAAACCTATTCATGGCCAGTGTTTTGGTGATGTAGCAGGTGAACCGGCTTGGAAAACTCGCCCAAGTTGGTATCAGATCTCATTGCAGGACCGAATGATCCCTGCAGAAACAGAAAGAGAAATGGCAGAACGTCTTGAACCCAAGAAAATAATTTCTTTAGATGCAGGACATGCTTCACTGGCATCACATCCTGAAGAAGTTACTCAGCTGATTTTAGAAGCGGCTGCTTCCATTTAATACAAGATATAATACAAAAATTGATAAAGCCCTGTGAATTTTTACGTAATTTCACAAGGCTTTTTTATGGAAAACCAATGTAAAATGGTAAAAAGAATCGTAGTCAATATTAAAACGCAAGATCTTTCCAGGGCGGATCAGTTTTATCATGACATTCTGGAACTGGATGTTTTGATGGATCATGGCTGGATTAGAACCCTGGGTAATGATGAAGAGTCAAAAGTTCAGATCAGCTTTGCAAATCAGGGGGGAAACGATACGGAAGTTCCTGATCTTTCCATTGAAGTGGATAATCTAGATGAAGTATATAGTAAAATGAAAAATGCAGGCTTTGAAATTACTTATGATCTTACTGATGAAGACTGGGGAGTACGTAGGTTCTTTGTTAAAGATCCATTCCATAAACTGATTAATATACTGTCTCACCAATAAAAAATGATAATGAAAGCAGATAGAATTATTCCGATACTAAGAATCTTCGATTATCAGAAAACAAAAGAATTTTATGTAGACTGGTTAGGATTTGAGATAGTTTGGGAACATTATTTTGACGAAAATACCCCCGTTTATATGGAAGTGAAAAGAGAAAACATCATTTTCCATTTGAGCGAGCACCACGGCGACGGTACCCCGGGAACAAGGGTTGCTGTCTGGGGAGAAGGGGTTCCGCAGTACCATAAAGAACTCATTGACAAAAAATACAAATACAATCGTCCGGGACTTGAGAAAACGTTTTATGGAGCTGTATCTTTTACGGTAATTGATCCTTTTGGAAATAAAATTACATTTGAAGAAGAATATGATGAAGCAAAACATAAAGACCTTGAATTTTTCTCCATTCATTGATTTCAAAGCAGAATAAATCTTACCGAATGTTGATTACAGTCAATAAAAATCCGGAATATTAAAGCTAATTTTGTAGAATGAAACGTTCAGGAACCACAGATTTACCCCTTCACTATGGCAAAGTACCGCCATGGCTGTATGAGCGTATGTCTGTGCTGGGGCTTTCCATTATTGAAGTAATTCTCATGGATTATGGTAAAGATGAGGTATTGCGCCGCCTGGCAGATCCGTTCTGGTTTCAGAGCTTCGGTGCAGTGATGGGAATGGACTGGCATTCATCAGGAATTACCACTTCCGTTATGGGAGCATTGAAACGTTCTATTAATCCCAATTCCCAGTCTTTGGGGCTGTATATCTGTGGCGGAAAAGGAAAGTTTTCCAGAGAAACACCATCAGAACTGATTAAAATTGCAGATAAAACCGGACTGAACGGAACAGATCTGGTGAGGGCCAGCAAGCTTTCGGCAAAAGTGGATAATACAGCCATTCATGATGGTTATCAACTGTATCTGCACAATTTCATTCTGTCAGATAATGGAAACTGGAGTGTTATCCAGCAGGGAATGCATGAGTCGGACGGAACAGCAAGGCGATATCACTGGCATTCCGAAAATCTCACCTCATTCGTAGAAAATCCCCATACAGGAATCAACGGAGTTTCAAGAGGCCGAATCCTTAATCTTACTGATGCTGAAGCTTCAGAAAACAGAAAAGGAATTCTTGATATTTCCCATACCGATTCAGCAGAAGTGATGAAAGATTTTGCAAGGTTGATTCTTCCTGCCCATCACGATGTTCAGGCTTCCGATGTAGACCTGAAGCGCTTGGGAGCACTTCTGTATGTAACCCGTGAGCAGCAGCCTCAGAATTTTGAGGATTTACTGATGCTGGAAGGTGTAGGTCCCAGAACCATGCAATCATTGGCTCTGGTAAGTGAAGTGATTCACGGGGCGCCGTCAAGATTTGCAGATCCCGCAAGATTTTCCTTTGCTCATGGAGGTAAAGACGGACATCCTTTCCCCGTTCCGATCAATACTTATGATGAAAGTATCAGCATTATCAGAAAAGGGATTGAAAAATCCAGACTGGGAAACTCTGATAAACTGAATTCCTTAAATAAGCTTCATCAGATCGTAACCAAGGCAGAAAAAGATTTCACCCCGGATTTTGATATTCAGCAGGTGATTGAAGAAGAAAGACAGAATTCATGGCGCTTTGGCGGGAAAACGATATTCGGTGATGCACAGAAACCAAACCCTCCCAAACCCATACAGCTTTCCCTGTTTTAAAAAAATATTTCCTGTAAAAGCTTACAATTACTGTATCGGCAGATAGTCATTCCCATCCTCCGGAGGGGTGGCGAAAATTCTTTGAATTTTTGACGGGGTGGTTAAAATAATTTGTTTTTTAAATGCCTGTTTAAAAAATCGGATTTACAAATACCTTCTATTTCAGTGTGGTATCTTCTTTTTTGTAAAAGTATTTATTGCTTTGTTTAATATTTTTTCTTTTTAATTCAATTAAAAATTTTATTTTTAAAGACTTAAAAAAATTGACACCAATGACCAATAAAGCCTTAGAAATCTGCTATGATTTTCCATTCTTTCTCCATGAAGAACTTGACGAAATATTTAAGGCTCATGAGAAGACATCCTTCCAGAAAGGAGATTTTATTCTTGAAGAAGGAAAAACAGCTAATGAGTACTATATTCTCGAAAGTGGGCTTGCACGTTCCTATGTGAATGATTTCAACGGAAACGAAGTAACCACCCATTTTTTTACAGAAAATGAGGTCATTATTGAGGTTTTGTCAATGTTTCAGCGGGTTCCCTCTCAGGAAAATATCGTTTGTATTACAGACTGTGAATGCTGGAGGATGGATTATGATACGTTTCAGGAACTTTTCCATAAAATTCCAAACCTTAGAGAATGGGGAAGATCATGGATGTCTCAGGAGCTTTTTGCCTACAAACAAAGATCTGTAGAAATGTTTACCCTTTCGGCAACCAAAAGATATCTTAATCTGCTGGAACAGAAATCCAAGGTCATACAATTTGCTCCTTTAAAACAGATTGCTTCCTATCTGGGTGTTACAGATACTTCTCTGAGCCGTATCCGTAAAGAAATTGTTTCCCATCCCAAGAAAATTTAAATCTTGCCCTATGGCAAGTTGATTATCATTACACCTTGGTAATTTTGGAGTACAGTTTAACACTAAAATTACAGAAAATGAAAGTCAATCAGATTTATGTCAACCTTCCGGTAAAAGATGTACAGAAAACAAAAGAATTCTGGACCAGGGTAGGTTTTTCAATTAATGAACAGTTCTCTGACGAGAAGGCAGCCTGTGTTGCTTTGAATGATACCATCTATGTCATGTTTCTGCAGGAAGATTATTTCATGTCTTTCACTAATAAGCCCGTTGCCAAAGAAAATACCAGCCAGGTTCTTGTGGCGGTAGGGCTAAACAGTCGTGAAGAAGTAGATAAAGTAGTGAATACAGCCGTAGAAAACGGAGCGTGGCAGCATGAGGAACCTCAGGATTACGGATGGATGTATCAGAACTCCTTCTGGGATCCGGACGGGCACGGCTGGAATATTACTTTTGCTGATCTGTCTAAAATGCCGATCGCATAACTCAGTCCGGGTACAAAGTAAATCTTGTCCTATGGCAAGCACTTTCTTAGTATATCCTGATAATTTTTAAGTATAATCACCACTAAAATTTATAAAATGAAAATCAATGAAATTTACGTCAACTTACCGATAAAAGACGTTCAAAAAACCAGAGAGTTCTGGACGAAGCTGGGCTTTTCTATCAATGAGCAATTCTCAGATGATAAGGCAATTTGCGTAATCATGAAAGAAAATCATATCTATGCAATGTTTCTCAGAGAAGAATTCTTCCAGACCTTTACCAACAGGCCTTTTGCAAAAGGAGATACAACACAGGTGCTTCTCGCCATAGGAGTTAATAGCCGTGACGAAGTGGATAACATGGTAAAAACAGCTATAGAAAACGGAGGTTCAAAATACAGCGAGCCTATGGATCACGGATGGATGTACCAAAGCAGTTTTGCAGACCTTAACGGCCATCAGTGGGAAGTAATGCATGCAGATGTTTCTCAATTACCTTCCGAATAATTGCTGTCTTCCAACTATCAAATAACAGCTACATGGAAACACAGGCAAACGATGTCGAACTGATAAAAAACCAGGTAGTCAGTACCTATTATGTAATCAGTTCCAATATTGAAGGCATTACGAATGAAGAATCTATGGTTTTTCCAAACGGTGAAGCCAACTGTATGAACTGGATTCTTGGACATTTGATCTACATCAGAAATCCTTTACTGAATATCTTAGGAGAAGAATCCGTGTGGGACAGCGAAAAATTTTCTTTCTACAACAGAGGTGAAATTGCTCTGGATCACAAAGATAAACTGGTTAGCTTCGAAGAATTAAAATCCTATTTAAAACAATCTCAGGACAAACTGGAAGCAAAACTCAACACTCTTAACAGCTTCCAAACTGAAATGGTTAAAGATATCTCCACCCTAAGCCTTCATGAAATATACCACAGCGGACAGCTGGGCTATCTCAGGAGAATTTTAGGGAAACCGGGCGCAATAAAATAACTTGGTTTTTGTTCGGAATAATAAATGAACTGCAGAAGTTTCCAGACTATTTTAGAAAAGTACAGTTTTCATCGAAGATAAAATCCTCGCACCTTAAAAATACACAGTCTGTAAAATCTGTAGCGCCTTTGAGTTTATCCCAAATTCTAACCTCTAACTTCTAATCTAATTAAAATGGACACCCCAAAATCAAAAAAAATAGAACTCGTTATTCCGGCTTACAGAATGCATTCCCAAAGCTTTATGAATGTTTTGGAAGGCATTTCGGAAGAAGATGCTCTGAAAAGAATTGAAAATAAAACCAATCATATTGTATGGATGGCAGGAAACTTTATCAATATGCGCTACGGCCTGGGTGCGGTATTGGGACTTGAGGAACAGGATCTTTATAATGACTTGTTTTTCCAGGGAAAAGCACTCGATGAAAGCTTTAAATATCCGACTTTGGCTGAATTGAAAGAAAACTTTCATGCAATTTCTGCTAAAGTATATCAAAGACTTCATGAAGTAACAGATGTAGAACTGGATGAAATATTTGAAATAGGAATGAATATCCCTTTTATCAAAGAAACAAAACTCAATTTTGTCGGAATGTGTATTGGCCGTGAAGACTATTTATGCGGACAGATAGGTTTGATGCGTAGGATTTTAAATTATCCGGGAATGAAATATGATGTTGACGAAAACCTTGAATATTAGCAATGAATCCAGTAGAAAAAGGCTATAAAAAGGTCAACGGAATTCAGTTATACTATGAGATCTATGGATCAGGAAAACCTCTGGTTCTGATTCATGGAGGCGGATCTTCAATTCTGTATGATTTCAGAGAAGTCATTACAAGACTGGACGGCAAATTCCAGCTCATAGGAATCGATTTACAAAATCATGGAAGAAGCGAACACCGCAATATTCCTGAAACATTTGAGCAGGATGCGGACGATGTTGCAGGAGTTCTGGCAGAACTGAACATAGGAAAAGCCTCATTCTGGGGATTCAGCAACGGTGGAAGTACGGTGATGCAGATTGCCTACCGTCATCCCGGTATTGTTGAAAAATTAGTCGTTGCATCAGCTTTCTATAAAAGGAGCGGAATGATAGACGGCTTTTTTGAAGGAATGCAGGAAGCCACATTCGAATCGATGCCGGAACCTTTCAAAATTAATTTTTTAAGTCTCAATCCGGACTTTTCAAAACTGGAAAATCTTTTTGAGAAAGACTGTACAAGAATGCAGACTTTTCAGGACTGGGATGATGAGGTGTTGTCTTCCATAAAATCACCCACCTTATTCATCAGTGGTGATCAAGATGTGATGAAGCCGGAACACGCTGCTGAAATGTGGCGGTTGGTGAAAGGCTCCAGATTAATGATACTTCCCGTTACACACGGCATTTATATGATGCCGGATTTTGACGGAAGTATTGATACAGGCTTAATAGACTTTACCGTCAGAGAGGTAGAAAAGTTTTTAAACCATTAAGATTTTTGAAAAATAGTATAACTCACCTGAATTTACTATTCATATTAACTTAAATAATTCTTAATGGATCAATCATAGAACCTATATTTTATAATATTAACTTTAAAATTAAAAATCATGGCTAAATTAAATCCGTATCTGAATTTTGACGGAACTGCTGAGGAAGCGTTCAATTTTTACAAATCTGTTTTCGGTGGTGAATTCGTTGGTGGAATTCATAAAATGGGAAATGCTCCCGGTACCGACAACCTTTCAGAAGAAGAAAAAAACAGAGTGATGCATGTTGCCCTGCCTATCGGGAACGATCTTTTAATGGCATCTGATATTGTTCCTGGATTTGGACAGACTCTTACTGTAGGAAACAACAATTATGTTTCTATTTTCCCCGATTCCAAAAGCGAAGCAGACAGGATTTTTAAAGAACTTTCTGAAGGCGGAAATGTGGAAATGCCTATTGAAGACCAGTTTTGGGGAGACTATTTCGGATGCTTCCAGGATAAATATGGTGTTCATTGGATGGTGAACTATAATGAAGAATACGCAAAATAATCCTATATTTAACTCATTATAAAAAGAGATGCCCGTTGTATGGGCAGCTCTTTGTTTCAACTAAAAAATCAGAACTATGGATCCAATTAAAATAGACATCACAATTTTAGCACCGGTTGAAAAGGTCTGGAACTATTTCAATGAACCCAAACATATTACGAGATGGAACTTCGCCCATGAAAGCTGGCATTGTCCCAGTTCTGAAAATAATCTTGAAATAGGAGGTAAATTCAAAAACAGGATGGAAGCGAAAGACAAAAGCTTTGGGTTTGATTTTGAAGGAGTGTATGATGAAATCATACCTCATCAGGTGATCAAATATCATTTGGAGGACGGGAGGAAAGTAGAAGTTATTTTCGATAAAATAGATGACAATACAACGAAAGTGATTGAAATTTTCGATCCGGAAAAACAAAATTCTGTGGAAATGCAGCGGGATGGCTGGTATGCCATTCTCAACAATTTCCACAAGTATGTGGAGAATCATTAACAATATTTTTTGTAGCCATGATCAATTTAGTTATCATGTCAAAGAGTTTAAATTCTATGTATGCTTTTAATTATGACCCAAAGGAAGGATTTCTTCAGGGGATAATTGCAATACGCGCAAGAAGAGCACTGGAAAAAGAAAAAATAGATTCTTTGGAAAAACTGTCAGATTATTCCGAAAAAGAAATCATGCAGCTTCATGGTTTTGGTAAGAATACAATGATGAAGCTGAAAGATTACATGAAAGAACATCAGATGTGTTTTAAGGAAGTATAAATTATACAGCATAGATTTTTAATGTGTCATTGCATCAGGTAACACAAAATCTTTAGGTGCAAGGACATAGATTTCTTTTGCTTTTTGTTGTCTGACATAATTTTGACTAAAAAATTAATAATAGAGCTCTCTGTCAACATAGAAACTTCACGGGTTTTAAGAACTTTGGATTCCTGTATCACTGTTCACTACTGAACTTTTGGGTTTGTGAGATAAAGAAAACAAAAGAATTTTAACTCCGCTTAAAAATTTTCTGAAATATACAAACAATACAAAAATCAAATTAACATTAAACTTATGAATAACGATATTTTCCCGTGTCTCTGGTATGATGGAGACGCTAAACAATCTGCAGAATTTTACTGTAAAATTTTTGGAGGTGAGATTACAGCTGATACCCCTGTCGTGATGAATATTGATCTGTTCGGACAAAGGCTGATGCTGTTAAATGGCGGCCCGCAATTCAAAAAAAATCCTTCTGTTTCTTTTATGGTAATCTGTGAAACGGAAGATGAGGTTCAAAAATACTGGGACCAATTATTGGATGGAGGGATCGCCTTAATGGAACTGGGATCTTATTCATGGAGCTCAAAATACGGATGGGTTCAGGATAAATATGGAGTGACCTGGCAATTGTTTTTGGGAGAAAAAGCAAATGATCAGAAAATAATTCCTACTTTAATGTTCATCCACCAGAACAATGGAAAAGCAAAAGAAGCCATGGAGCTTTATACCAGGACTTTTCCGAACTCAAGCATAGGAAATGTACTGACGTATGGAGCAGGAAGTGAGGGACATGATATTCCGGAACCGGCAGAAAATGTTCAGCATGCCCATTTTGTAATTGATAATTACAGCTTATTCTGCATGGACAACTCCTATGATCACCCGTTTGATTTTAATGAAGGAATATCATTGGTTGTCATGACAGACGATCAGCAGCAGACCGACAAGTACTGGAATACACTGACTGCAGACGGAGGAAGAGAAAGTATGTGCGGCTGGCTCAAAGATCAATATGGGCTGAGCTGGCAGATTGTTCCTAAAAGACTTATTCAGCTGATGAATGATTCTGATCAGGAAAAAGCCTATAAAGTAGTTCAGGCCATGATGAAAATGCAGAAAATCATCATTCAGGATCTGGAAGAAGCTTATCGTTCTTAATTTATTTCGGCGTATTGTTTGATGGTATTTAGAGAAAAGATTTGCATATGAAAACACAGAACAAATCAGACTCTAAGTCAAAAATCCCTAAAGAAGGGCTGTTTCCGGAGATTATCCGGAATGATTATCAGGGAAGCCGGAAGCTGCAGGGTAAAAAAGCAGTGATTTCCGGGGGAGACAGTGGCATAGGACAGGCTGTAGCAGTTCATTTTGCCAGAGAAGGAGCAGATGTCGCCATTATCTATAAAGAAAGCGATGATGATGCGAGAGAAACCAAGAAGCTGGTGGAAAAAGAAGGGCAGAAGTGTATTCTGATCAAAGGAGATCTTACCAGGAAAACATTCAGAACAAAGTGTGCAGACAAAATTAAAGCAGAGTGGAAGAGCCTTGATATTCTGGTCAATAACGCCGGAATTCATACCTCGAAAACCAGTCTGGAAAAAATTTCTGATGAACAGATTCAGGAAACGTTTGAAACCAATATCATTTCCATGATTTCATTCACCAGAAATTTTCTTCCGCTGATAGGAAAAGGAGGACGGATCATTTGTACAACTTCTGTCACAGCATACCGCGGAAGCGATCATCTGATAGATTATGCGGCGACAAAGGGTGCTGTTTTATCTTTTATCCGGTCTTTGGCAGATAATCTCGCCGAAAAAGAAATTCTGGTGAACGGAATTGCACCCGGGCCTATCTGGACTCCGCTGGTGAAAGAAGCTTTTGATGATCTCTCCACATTTGGAAAAGATACTCCGCTGAAACGTGCGGGACAGCCTTCTGAAGTAGCACCAGCTTATGTTTTTCTTGCTTCAAAAGATGCAAGTTATATCACCGGGGAAATCATTCATATTAACGGTGGTGATTTTGTCGGAGGATAAATGAGAAGCCAGGGGCAAGAAGTTAGAAGTTAGAAGTGATTGATCAATAATTTCACTCACCCTAAAACTCTCTCACTCTCAAACCCTCTCACCCATTACCCACCACTTAATACTTAAAAAATGGAAAAATTATCATACGAAATAGAAATCAATGCCGAACCTGAAAAAGTATGGAGTGTCCTTTGGGGCGATATTACCTACAGGCAATGGACATCGGCATTTACAGACGGTTCTTTTTATGAAGGAACC
The DNA here is from genome assembly GCF_006829085.1 of Chryseobacterium sp. ON_d1. GTDB lineage: Bacteria > Bacteroidota > Bacteroidia > Flavobacteriales > Weeksellaceae > Chryseobacterium. The sequence goes on along the minus strand of NZ_BJTC01000019.1, from coordinate 10,832 downwards.
CTCGAAGAAAATAATATCGTTAAATTCCTTGACCCTAAAAACAACGGAATGTACAGTAGGGTTGAAAAAGTAATTCCTAATGAAGAAATAAGATTTCTGCATCTGGGAGAGGTTTATGATGGTATTGAAGTTCCTCAGGATTGGGGTGAAGCTACAGAAGCGTACTTTCTGAATGAGAATGAAGAGGGAACTTTACTGAAAGCAGAAATTCAGACGCCTGCAGAATTTAAAGAGTTTTTTGAGGAAAAATTCCCAAAAGCCATGTCACTCGTTAAGCATCTTGCGGAAAATCAACTCTAGGATCTGCTAAAAAATAATACGAATCATAAAAAGTTAAAATATGGAAACCTTATCATACGAAACAGTCATTGATGCTCCCATGCAGAAAGTCTGGGACATTCTCTGGAGTCCAGAAACATACAGTGAGTGGACCCGGTATTTTGGAGAAGGATCTGTCATGAAATCCGACTGGAAGGTAGGTGGAAAAACGTACTTTGTCAATGCCCACGGAGAAGGAATGGTCTCTACTATAGACAGTCTGGATGAACCCAGACAGGTGGTATTCAAGCATCTGGGGATGATAGATAAGGAAGGTCATGAAGATACACACAGCAAAGAAGTAATGGAATGGAGCGGCAGTTTTGAGAAATATTTCCTGATCGACTTCGATGGGAAAACAAAACTTCATACAGAGGTTCAGGTTGAAAAAGAATGGCAGGATCATCTCAATACTGGATTTACAAAAGGGCTCATGATTGTGAAAAGTCTTGCTGAAGGCGTTAACCTTGATTCAGTATAATATAATTCAACGTTTAGAGTTCAAGGTTTCAAGTTTAAAACTGATACCTGAGCCTAATCCCTGTAACCTGCAACCTATTATCAACTATGAAACTACTTGTCATACTTTTTGGAACATGTATTCTGGCTTTGCTGGCAACTTTTCTTTTTCAGGGGAAACCGGATTTTATATTTTCGGGAAACCTGGGAATGGCTGTTTTTATCATCTTTACAGGCTTTTCGCATTTTAAATTCCAAAAAGGAATGGCAATGATGATCCCTGATTTTATTCCCGGAAAACTGTTTTGGGTCTATTTTACAGGGGTACTGGAAATTGCGGCAGGGATTGGACTTATGATTCCGTCCGTCCGTGAAACTACAGCTGTTTTACTGGTCATTTTTTATGTATTGGTTTTTATTGCCAACATCAATTCATCCAGGAAAAAGATCAATATTTTTAAAGCAGATTATACAGGTCCCGGGATGAAATACCTTTATTATCAAAGGATTCCCATGCAGGTTATTTTAATTGCCTGGACGTGGTATTTCGGAATTTATTTACACTAAAAAAGACAGTCGGGAAAGGCTGTCTTTTTCATATTCATAATGTTTTTTTAATTAAGTGATAGAAAATTGTAACATTTTATAGGGATAATGTGTCTTATTGTATAAATGCACTTGATTTTATTATTTTAAAAAGGTGCTTTCAATAACTTTTAACCCTTAAAATATAAGTTATGAATCTACTGAATCCCAAAATTTTCGGTACAGCCTATATTGTACTGTCTACTATTATGATCAACGCACAAAGTTCTACTGCCAAACTGCCGGGAGATCCTACTTTGCCATCTTCCAAAGCCAATCTTGAAAAGCTTATTTCTTACGACAAAGGAAACTTTAAATACAAAGTTGAAGACTATTTTGCAAGACCAAAAGCTTCAGCATTTAAAATCTCTCCTGACGGAAAGTACCTTTCCTACAAAGAAAAAGATCAGGATAAAAAAAATCACGTCTATGTTAAAGATCTTAGCACAGGAAAAATTACCAAAGCTATTGTCGAAAAAGATGATCTGGTAAGAGGGTATGGATGGCTGAACAAAAAACGTCTTTTCTATACTCAGGATAGGGGCGGAAATGAAAATATACACCTTTATGCTACGGATACAGATGGTGGGAATCAAAAGGATCTGACACCGTTTGATGGCGTAAAAGTACAGTCAATTATTCCGATAAAGGATACGGATTTCGTTGTGGTGACCATGAATAAAAACAACAAACAGATCTTTGAACCATTTAAAATTAATTTTGTTACAGGGGAAATGACCCAGCTGTATGAAAATAAAGATGTCAACAGCCCTATTGATGATTACCTTTTTGATAAAGACGGAAATCTGAGAGGATACAGCGTTCTTGAAAACGGACTGACTACAAAAACCTATTATAAAGACCTGCAGACCGGCAAATTCAATCTGATCAAATCTGCAGACTGGTCTGATACCTTCAGTATTATAGAATTTAATGAAAATTCTAAAAATAAAGACGAAGCATATGTAGTAACCAACCTTGATAGCGATAAAGCGAGGATTGTATTGTATGATCTTAAGAAAAATGCTGTGATAAAAGAAATTTATTCCAATCCGGTATATGATGTAAGCTCAATAAGTACTGCAGGTAAAAACAGAAACTATGAGCTTGATTACATCAGCTATGAAGGAACCAAAGGAGAAACGGTTCCGGTAAGTAAATTTTATAAGGAAATACATGATCAATTAAAAGCTCAGTTTGGAGATAAAGAATTTGGAATTGTTTCTTCTGATGATAATAATAATAAACTTCTGGTTATTGTAGGAAGTGATAAGCTCTATGGAACTTATTATGAATATGATACCAAGACCAAGCAAACCAAACTTCTGTACAACCTGATGCCACAGCTGAAGGAAGAAGATATGGCCGAGATGAGACCTATCGAATTTAAAAGCAGAGACGGATTGACAATCCATGGATATATTACATTACCTAAAGCAGCACTGGAAGGTAAAAAAGTTCCCTTGATTGTAAATCCTCACGGCGGTCCTCAGGGAATCAGAGACAGCTGGGGATTCAATCCGGAAGCACAGCTGTTTGCAAGCCGTGGATATGCAACGCTTCAGGTGAACTTCAGAATTTCCGGAGGATACGGAAAATCATTCCAGAAAGCCGGGTACAAACAGATCGGAAGAAAAGCAATGGATGATGTGGAAGACGGAGTAAAATATGCCATTGAACAGGGATGGGTTGATAAGGATAAAGTTGCCATTTACGGTGGAAGCCATGGTGGATATGCAACCCTGATGGGATTGATTAAGACCCCGGATTTATATGCTTGTGGAGTAGATTATGTAGGCGTATCCAACATCTTTACTTTCTTTGATTCTTTCCCTGAATACTGGAAACCTTATAAAGAAATGGTAAAACAGATCTGGTATGACCTTGACAATCCTGAAGAGGCAAAAATCGCTAAGGAAGTTTCCCCGGTTTACCAGATTGATAAGATCAAAAAGCCTTTATTTGTAGTTCAGGGAGCTAACGATCCAAGGGTTAATATCAATGAATCTGATCAGATTGTAAAAGCGATGCGTGCCAAAGGATTTGAAGTTCCTTATCTGGTAAAATATGATGAAGGACACGGATTTGGAAAAGAGCCTAACAGGATTGAACTTTATAAGTCAATGTTAGGATTCTTTGCTGAAAATTTTAATAAGTAACCTATAATTTTATAATGTTTGAAACGGAAGGCTCAGGTCCTCCGTTTCTTTTTTTTTATTATTGATTAGGTGGTGTTTAGATTCCTACGGAATGACAAGCTGTATGGATAAACTATCATTACAATTGTGTCATTCCGTAGGAATCTCAAATGACGTCAGAAATTGAGAATGGATAAAAGATCTTTATCATTCATCAATTACCAATTATCGCTCATCAGCTTAGCCCCGATAGAAGCGGTTACCCCGGAACATGAATAGGAGAGTCTGTGGGCAGGAGTGTGGGATGGTCTGGCGTGAGGAGTATGAGCGGATAGCGGGAAAAAGCTCCCTTAAATATAAGTAATGAGTAATGGGTAATCCGGGGATAATTGAGAAGATAAAAAACCGATGGATAAAAGAAAAACTGAATTGTAAGAAAAATATTTTAAATTTATTAAAGTAAAACCAAAAGGCTAACCGTCATATCAGTATGGAGGTTGTCGAAAAAATAACAATGCCACAGAAGGAGAAAGAAAGCATCATCTCACAGACCGTTTCCAACTACGGAGGGAAGCTGATGTCCTATATTCGTCCGAAAGTGAAAAACACGGAGGATGCAGAAGATATTCTGCAGGAAGTGTGGTATCAGTTCAGTAGCCTTACGAACCTTTCTGAGATCGTAAACGTTGGAGGCTGGCTGTACAGGGTAACGGCAAATAAAATTACAGACCGTTACCGTAAAAAGAAAACAGAAAATCTTGAAGATTTCGTATATGAAGATGAAGACGGCAGTTTTTCTATCAAGGATATCCTTTTGATGGATGAAAGCGCGGGTCCTGAAGTGAAGATGTTTCAGGATGAGATCTGGAAAAAACTGTTTGAAGCACTTGATGAACTTCCCGAAAAGCAAAGGCTGGTCTATGTAGAAAATGAACTGAACGACAAAACCCTCCAGGAGATCGCCGATGAACAGGGAGAAAACATCAAAACCATCATCAGTAGAAAAAACTATGCTGTGAAGCACCTGAGAAACAGATTGAGAAAGTTATACGAAGATTTAAAAAGTTAGAAAAAGAAATTATGAATCATAAACACAAAAAAGGCTGGATTTTTTTATTGTTATGCCCGCCGTTAATTTTAGCCACCGTTACATGGATTGTAATGATGCTTTGGAACTGTCTTCTTCCTGATATTTTAGGAGTGAAAACAATTACTTTCTGGCAGGCAATGGGAATACTGATCTTAAGCAAAATTCTTTTCGGAGGTTTTCATTTCGGTAAAGGAATGAGAGATTTTAAGGAAAGAAAAATGAGAGAAAAAATGGCAGGTTTGTCTCCTGAAGAACGTGAGAAGTTCAAGGAAGTCTGGAGAAACAAATGCTCCGGTGGATTCTTCAACAGAAATAACGAATAATTTAAAAATTTGAAAGAAGTAGTAAAGTAAAATTAAAATTCATTCGTCTCTATAAAAAACAAGAAGTAGTAAAATTTAAAATTTTGAAAAAATGAAAAATTCAGCATTAAAAGGAGCTCTTGGAGCACTAGCCGTTGTGGGGGTAGCACTAATTGCTAAAAAAGCCGCACAAAGAAAAAGATTTATCAAAGGTATTTTTGATGAGTACGGAATTAAAGAAAAATCACCTTTCGGCCTGGCAGATAAAATCAGAGAAATGAATGATGAAGACTATCAGGAACTGAAAGGGAAGTTTAAAAAAGAATTCGCTTCAAGATGCTGCAGAAAGGATAATACCTGCGAAGCATAATAGGTAAAGAACTAAATTGAAATTGTTTAATTCCGGCGCGGGAAGCAAAGCTTTCCGTGCCGGAATTTTTTTATTAAAAACACATGAAATCTTACAAGAAAAAACTTTTAATACTACATTTGTATAATAAATAGAAAGATTATCATGAAGCCTAGGAATATTTATATGGCAGTACTGTCATTTCTCTCAGTCGTTATTTACGGACAGAATTCTCAACAAAAACAATACATTTTCTTTTTACATAATAAATTTCTGGAGGATCATTCTTTTGACGAAAAACATCCCCAATATGGTGTTGCAGAATATGAAACAATACTTAATAAACTAAAGGATAAAAATACGGTTCTTATTTCCGAGAAAAGAAAAGCCAATACGGATCCCACAGTTTATGCTCAGAAAGTGAAAAAACAGATTGACAGTCTCATGAAAAAAGGTATTCCTGCCGGAAGAATAACAGTGGTAGGAACTTCTCAGGGAGGTTATATTGCACAGTATGTGTCTAATTATGAGAAGAACTCACAATTGAAATTTGTTTTTATTGGTGCCAGTTTTAAAGATGATTCTTTGGAAAAAAACAAAAACTTCAGATTGTACGGAAGAATCCTTTCCATTACTGAAAAATCAGATAACGGACATGTTCCGATGTCTAAGGAACAACGTCTTATAAGATCAGGTATTAAAGATTTTAAAGAAATAGAGCTTAATACAGGACTGAATCATGGCTTCCTTTTCAAAGCCCTCAATGACTGGATTGCTCCCACTAAGCAATGGATTTTCCATAAATAGATAGCGGCGGTCTATTACCATTTAGTGGTTATCATTGAAGTTGCTGAGAAATGATCTGTGTAATTTGTAAAATCTGCGGGTAGAAATTAAAGTTGAGATTCCCCGCTATGCTCGGAATGACAAAAGGACTGTTGAACTCACTCAATTCGCAGCATTTGTTGAGAAGGACAATTTTATCGGAGATAAAATCTTCGTGCCTTAAAATATACAGTTTGAAAAAGAACTAGCGTCTTTGCGTTTTCCAACCTTAAAACAATAAACGATATTGAGATTGCTTCATCTCGATTCGCAATGACTTTTAGATTCTTTTTTCTATCAAAATTTTACCATAAACATCAAACGCAAAGAAAAATAAATCCTTATTTTTGTAGTACTCAATGAAAGATTACTACTATTTTCTCGGGATATCACAGGATGCTTCAGAAGAAGACGTCAAAAAAGCCTATCGGAAACTGTCTTTAAAATATCACCCTGATAAAAATGATAATGATGACTTTTTCGCAGATCGCTTTCGTGAAATTCAGGAGGCTTATGAAACATTGAGTGATCCGGTCAGAAGACGAACGTATGACCAGAACCTGGAAAGTCATCAGCGAAGTTTCAGGTATAATATTCCTCCTGCAATCAAAACTTTTACAGCCAATAAAATTCATGCAAAAAAAGGAGAGGAAATCATTATCAGCTGGCAGACGAGTAATGCTGATGTGGTAAAGGTGTTGCCTTTTGGGTTAGAAAAACCGTATGGAGAAAGGATTTTTAAGATCACAGAATTTAAGGACGGAAAATTCCAGCTTCTGCTTCATGCAACGAATTCTCTTTTGCACAAAACAGTTGTTCAGGGAATCACCATCACAGAAGTTTTTGAGAATGATGCTGAAAAGTTCAAAAATTCTGTAGAAGAAATGTTTAAACCACAACCCAGAACCCGAATTAACAAGTCAGGTCAGCCTAAAATTATGATGCTGATCTGGGGGATTATTATTTTAGTGATTGCAGTCTATATGCTGATCAAAAATTTCAGCTAGTTTATGCCATTTTTTTTCTTCCCGGGCATTTTTTACATCTTTTACCCTTCTTGAATTTTTTACAGCACGATTTCTTTTCACAGAACATCTCTTCATTATTGAATGTGTAAGGAGCCAAAGGCGGAACTTTAAATGGGACTATCATATTCATGCTGCAAATATATTAATTTAGAATAAATATAATTAATAAAATTTCATAAAATTCTTACAACCTGACGAATAGCAGTCAGAGTTTACTTTAAAACAGTTTAAAAGGCTTAAAGTTGAATGATAAATAGATCCTGTTTACTACCAAAATAGATGTTGAATAAATTTATTCTTATAGATTCTTTTTTAATATAAGTTCAATCAATAAGGGTAAAATTTATTGATTAAATACACTTTTTTTAATAATGCATAACATACCTGATTATATGGAAATTGATAATTTACCTTGTGTATTATGTATAGAATAATGATTATTGTTGATGAGATTAGTGTAAACCTTATCATAATTTGCGAAATGCAAATTGTGAGAAAAGTCACATATATATGTGTGAATTATCACCTCAGTAGTACTCTTGTGAAATCGTCTAAAAAATTGTAATTTTACCCATCTTTTTACAAACAAAATCTAATAAATAAAAATGAATACAGAACAGTTTGTGAGCCGCCACATTTCCCTTAATGAAGCCGATAAACAGGCGATGTTGGAAAAACTTGGCGTTTCAAGTATTGAAGAGTTAATTTCTCAGACTATCCCTTCTTCTATCCGTTTAGAGAAAGATCTTGAGATCTCGGAACCACTTTCTGAATATGAAATGTTGAACCATTCAAAAGATTTGGCATCAAAAAATACAGATTATACAAGTTATATCGGATTTGGATACCACAATACGCTTTTGCCTTCAGCAATCCAGAGAAATATTTTTGAAAACCCTAGCTGGTATACGGCGTATACTCCATATCAGGCAGAAATTGCACAGGGAAGACTTGAAGCTCTTCTTAATTTCCAGACTGTAGTATGCGATCTTACAGGCTTCGCTTTGGCAAACGCATCTTTATTGGATGAATCTACTGCTGCTGCTGAAGCCATGCATATGTTCTTCAATAACAGATCTAAAGACCAGAAAAAAGCAGGTGCCAATAAATTCTTCATTTCTGACCTGGTTCTTCCTCAAACCATTTCTGTATTAAAAACAAAAGCTGAAGGGCTGGAAATTGAAATCGTAGTTGGAGATCATAAAACACATCAGTTTGATGCTTCTTACTATGGTGTTTTATTACAGTATCCTGGTAAAAACGGAATCGTTTTAGATTATACTGAGGATATCGTAGAATATAAAAAACTAGACCTTCAGGTAGCTGTTGCTTGTGATCCTTTGGCTTTGGTTAAGTTAAAATCTCCTGCAGAAATGGGAGCTGACTGTGCTGTAGGGACTACCCAGAGATTCGGTATTCCGTTAGGATATGGAGGACCTCACGCAGCTTTCTTTGCTTGTAGAGAAGATTATAAAAGAGATATCCCGGGAAGAATTATTGGTGTTTCTCAGGATATGTACGGAAGACGTGCATTAAGAATGGCTTTGCAGACAAGAGAGCAGCATATCAAAAGAGAGAAAGCGACTTCAAACATCTGTACAGCTCAGGTTCTTTTGGCGGTAATGGCAGGGATGTATGCTGTTTATCACGGTCCGAAAGGATTAAACTATATCGCAGATCAGATCCACTTCAAAGCAAACGCTTTAAAGGGAGGTCTTAAAGCATTAGGTTATCAGGTAGTAGAAGAGCCGATCTTCGATACCGTGAAAATCACAATGCCTGAAGATGAGAAAGCAAGATTGGTAAGACTGATGCTGGATCACAGACTTAACCTTAACTATTTTACAGAAGGGGTTGTAAGTATTGCGATCAACGAAAGTACAACATTAGAGAAATTAAACTATCTGATGGCTTCTTTCGCTCAGTTTAAAGACAAGCAGACTTTCAAATTAGAAATCAAAGAAGGATACAGTATTCCTGAGGAAAACTTAAGAAAAGATGAAATTCTTACGGAATCAGTATTCAACAAATACCATACGGAAACAGAACTGATGCGTTACATCAAGCGTCTTGAGAGAAAAGACTTATCATTGACTCATTCAATGATTTCTTTGGGATCTTGTACGATGAAACTCAACGCAGCGACTCAGATGTTACCGCTTTCATGGGAAAACTGGGGGGCAATTCACCCATTTGTACCTGTAAACCAGGCAGAAGGATACCAGGAAATGATCCGTGAACTGGAGAAAGACTTAGCGGAAATTACAGGTTTTGCAGGAACTTCTCTTCAGCCAAACTCAGGAGCTCAGGGAGAATATGCAGGATTAATGGTTATCAGACAATATCATATCTCAAGAGGTGACCACCACAGAAATGTAGTACTGATCCCTCAGTCTGCACACGGAACCAATCCGGCTTCTGCTGCTATGGCAGGAATGAAAATCGTAGTTGTGAAAAACCTTGAAAACGGGGAAATCGACTTCGAAGATCTTAAAGCTAAAACAGAACTTCATTCAGCGAACTTATCTGCTGTAATGATCACTTATCCTTCGACTTACGGATTCTTTGATGCCAACATTAAAGAAATTACCAACCTTATCCATGAGCATGGAGGACAGGTATACATGGATGGTGCGAATATGAACGCTCAGGTAGGATTTACAAGTCCAGGAAACATCGGAGCTGACGTTTGCCACCTTAACCTTCACAAAACTTTCGCAATTCCTCACGGAGGTGGAGGTCCTGGAGTAGGTCCAATCTGTGTTGCTAAACACTTAGTGCCTTTTCTTCCTTCCAACGCTAATATCAGAATCGGATCTAAAGAAGCAATCGATGGTATTTCTGCTGCTCCTTACGGCTCAGGATTGATCCTTAACATTTCTTATGCATACATCAAAATGTTAGGAACTGAAGGTCTTAAAAAGGCTACAGGACATGCTATTCTTAATGCCAACTATCTGAAAGAAGTATTAGCAGAGCATTTCCCGATTTTATATTCAAACGAAAACGGAAGAGTAGCTCACGAATGTATCGTAGATTTCCGTCAGTTCAAATCTTTAGGAATTGAAGTGGCTGATGTGGCGAAGAGATTGATGGATTATGGTTTCCATGCACCTACTGTTTCTTTCCCGGTGGCAGGTACACTGATGATTGAGCCTACAGAATCTGAAAGCAAGGCTGAAATCGACCGTTTTGCTGAAGCGCTGATCTCTATTAAAAAAGAAATTGATGAAATTGCCAACGGTGAAGCAGATGCAACAAACAACGTATTGAAAAATGCTCCACACACAGAACAACTGGTGATCTCTGATTCATGGGATAAACCATACAGCAGAGAAAAGGCAGCTTATCCGCTTGAATGGGTAAGAGACCACAAATTCTTCGCTTCTGTATCAAGAGTAGATGAAGCCTACGGAGACAGAAACTTAGTATGTACTTGTGAGCCGATTGAAGCTTATATGTAATCTCAGTTTTTTAACTATAAAGAATCCCTTTCAGCAATGTGGACTGCCCCCAAAAAGTTAGACACTTTTTAGGGGCATTTTTTTATGTATAGAAAAGAAAAATTTAGCGTTGCTTTCAAGCTAGAATGTATTAATCTTCACAAAAATTCTCATTGTTCAATTAAATCTATAGCAACAGAGAAAGGATTTAATGAAAGCAATCTGCGCAAGTGGATTGGTTTTTATAACAAGTACGGAATCTCGGGACTATACCCTCGAAAAAACATGAGTTATT
>NZ_BJTC01000018.1 GCF_006829085.1 Chryseobacterium sp. ON_d1 | reverse complement strand
ACGGATCTTTACCTGGTGGTCTATACGGCCCAAATATTCAATATTGCCGTCGGGAAGCCACCTCCCAAGATCACCGGTACGGTACATCCTGCTGCCGGGAACAAAAGGATTGGATACAAACCTCGAAACAGTTAATTCTTCACGGTTAAGATACCCTCTCGCAAGACCAGATCCCGAGATATAAAGCTCTCCCGCTACACCGATAGGAACCTGATGACCATAATCATCCAAGATGTAAATCTGAGTATTGGAAATAGGCTTGCCGATGGTGATATGATCATCATTTACAATAGAAACAGATGACCAGACGGCACATTCAGTGGGACCATATTCGTTATATAAAACGGCATTACTGTATTTAAAGTGATTTGAAACCAAACCTTTAGACAATTCTTCCCCGGCTACAATGACATGTTCTAAAGTATTCGAACCAGACGCATTTCCTGTAAGATAAGGAAGTAAATTAAAATAATAATTAGGTACGCACAACAGTCCGTTTATATTATGGCTGATAATTCGGTTTGAGATATGTTCTACATCCTTTATATGAATGGTACTTTCAACAAATAATCTTCCACCACTGCATAAAACCCCGAAAATAACAGCAACTGAGGAATCAAATGAAAAAGATGGAATCAATAACATACTTTCAATAGAGTAAAAATTAATTCTATTCAAAGTAGAATGGAAAACAGCTTTATGCTCAATCATGACTCCTTTGGGATGACCCGTTGTACCGGAGGTATAAATAACATACGCCAGGTCATCAGGACCTATTAAACTTACGGGATTATCTGTAGAATAATAATCTCGCTGACTTTCAAAATCTGATAAAAAGGATTCATCAATGACAACCCTACAATGGGTATCTTGTATAATATAATCTTTCCTATCCTGAGGATAATCAAAATCTATAGGTACATAAGCACCTCCAGATTTCAGAATACCCAATATAACAATTATCATCTGTTCGCTGCGGGGAAGATCTATACAGATCAGATCATCTCTCTCAATACTATACAACGATATAAGGTAATGGGCAAGCTGATTCGACCTGGCATTCAGTTCCCAATAGCTCAAAGATAGGTCCCCGAAGACTACAGCCGTATGAGACGGGCTACGATCAACCTGGGATTCAAAAAGACTCACAATGGTCTTATCAGTGGGATAAGAAACTTCAGTACTGTTAAACTGATTTAAAAGATCTGAACTTTTCTGATCAAGAAGAAAATTATAGCTGTGCACTTCAATATCCAAATACTGATCATAATTGGAAAGAATATGTGTAAAGTTGTCTAATAAACTTTGAACAGCATAGCCCGAATACTCACTTTTATAATAAATACCTAAAAAAACAGAATCCTCAGACTCATGATAAAAAAGAGAAACACTATCATTCAAGGTTTCTTCTTCCGTACCATATTGAAATTGAATAGAAAAATTAGAAAATTCAGATAAGTTAATATCTTCTGAATTGTAATGACAATGCTCAAAAGACTCTTTAATTACATCTGCAGTTTTTTTCAATAACTCCTTAAATGTATTATTATTGTCCAGTTCAACCTCAAGCAATACATCATTATCAAGTTCAATTTCCTGAGAAGAAGTTATTCTTACAACATTCTGAAAATCATCAAAATATCTTTTCAGCAGGAAATAATAAACTGAAGTGATAACAGTGAATTTAGATTTCGAATTATCTTTTGAAATTCTAAAAAAACTTTCTAAATTCTTTTTCGATATCTCTGTATTGGTATAAAGTATTTTATCTTCCGGTGAGAAAATAATTTCTTTATTTTTTGTCTTATTTAGCCAAAAAATATTAGATAAAGATGATCTGTTCAGCATTGTATTAAAGTGTAAAAAATTGTAATTCAACAACTAAGATAACCATGCAAGGAAATTTCCAGGCACTTATTTAGCTTGTTATTTATAGAATGTTACGTTAGATAGAAGGGATTAATTTCCTGCATTTATAGTATGCAAACCACGAAAGAAATCTTTTACAAAGATTGTTTCAGAATTACCCTCAGTACACTTATTTCCAATACCTTTATGAAAATAAGGTTGTATGTTACTGACAAGTTGTTTTTGAATAAAAATCATATAATAATTGTGTAATGGTTATTAGCTAAGCACTTCAGTTAAATCAAAGAAGCCCTCAAAAAACAATGAAAAAAATAAACCTGTAAAATTATAGTTGTTATGCTTTTACTCTATTTTTTTCATTTGAATTTGGTGCTAATGTATAAAAAAAATCACTTCAATATGATTTTTAATAAAAAATTAATTTTAATTTTTTATTCACTTAAAACAAATTATAACTTAAAGTACTGATTAATAACAACTAAAAATAACTCTAATTATACACTACAAGTTTTAAAAATTTTATATTCACAACATTATGATAAATAACTCCCTATAAATCACTTAAAATTGAAATAAAAAGGATAATGTAAAAAAATTTATAACATTCATATTTAGATTGAACTTATAAATTTATTAAGAGAAGAATTTTAATATTTTTCAGTTTAGAAATAGAAAAATAAGGGCCTCATATTACCAGTCTGTATATCCTGTTTAAGGTCCGCAAAAAACAGATCAACCAAGAAGCACCTGAAATTGAGTATTAAAAAGAGACATTAAAATAATCTGGCAAATATTTATTGTAATTTTTAATTTCTGAAAATGATCAGTAAAATCAAAAAACCGGCTGGGAATACAACCAATGAGAAAAAAGAAAAAAATTCTATAATACCATTAATTCTTAAGTTAAAAGCAACCGGTTATCATATATCTATATTAATCATTTACATGCCGGCCCGGTTTCATAAAAAACACACAGCCTCCCGCCGCCAAAAACAACACTCCAGCCAAAACAATTGCAGATGAGGGATCAGCCCCTAAAAAATTATTAAAAATAAAACCAAACGACAGGGTCTGGATCAACATGGGAATAACAATCATCATATTGATCACTCCCATATAAATTCCTCTTTTACTGTGAGGAATAGAAGGGGAAACAATGGAATAAGGCAGTCCCATCATTGAAGCCCATCCGATTCCCAGCGCAACCATCGGAATAAGAATACCATATTCATTTTTGATAAAAGGTAGCGTCATTATTCCCAATCCTGTAAGAAATAAACAGAAAATATAGGTGTTTTTTGAGCTGAATTTTTTAGCAAAAGGAACTAAGAGCAACGCACAAAACATGGTTACAATATTATAAGAGCCATTCATAAGTCCAGTCTGCCCTACTGCTACTTCTACCTGATACAACACACTTTTTGCCCATGTCAGGTCGGATACTGCAACGGATATTCCACTTTTCGCGTTTTCCAGAAATTGGCTGGCCTTCATTTCATCGGCTTCTGAAACTCCATACAGTGACCATTTAAGCATTGGAGTAATAAACTGCCAGTATACAAAAAGGGCATACCATTGGAAGAGATATACCGATGCCAATTGCCAAAGAATTTTCGGCATTTCTCTGATGGCTATTATTATTTCTATAAAAGGGGTAAAAAACGTACTGCTTTCTTTAGCTTTTCTTAGCTCCTTAAGCTCCTCGTCAGTGGGTGGGATCTCCGGCGTTTTATACACAGACCATGCTACCGATGCAATAGAACAGAAGGACCCTAAGAAAAATGAATAATAAACCCACACAGGAATACCTCCGTTCGCAGAATTTCCTCCCAGATACTTTTGAAAAACAAACAGTGAAAGATTGGCCAGTGTAATCCCTGCTCCCACAAACAGGCTCTGCATCTGAAATCCGAAAGTCTGCTGATCTTCAGGAAGTTTATCTCCAATGAATGCACGGTAAGGTTCCATGGCTGTATTATTGGCAGCATCCAAAATCCATAACAAACCTGCGGCCATCCAGATGGTAGAACTGAAGGGAAATAAAAATAAAGCGATACTGCAAAATAAAGCACCCAGCAAAAAGAATGGTTTTCTGCGTCCCCATTTAGGACTCCAGGTTTTATCACTGATAGCCCCAATCAATGGCTGTATCAATAATCCTGTAATAGGCCCGGCAAGATTCAGAATAGGAAGCTGCTCGGCATGGGCTCCCAAAAAAGAATAAATAGGATTAACTGCCGTCTGCTGAAGTCCAAAGCTGTACTGAATACCAAAAAAACCGACATTCATATTCCAGATTTGCCAGAAGCTCAGATGGGGAATGATTCTTTTTACTTTCATAAATTAGAGGTTACAAGTTCATAGTTTTTTCCCAATATAAGATCTGCATCATTTTTAAAATTTCTGATAATCTGATGCTCTATTTCCAGTACTTTTTCTATAAAATCACCTTGCTCATCGCGGTTACGGTTCATCCGGTTCCTGTAAGTATCCTTATAATTCCTGTCTATAAAAATTTTAAAATCAAAAGATTCAATTTCAAAGACATAAGTACCTTCTACAATAATAATATTGTATTCAGAAGTTTCTACTATTTCATGACCGGCTGAGTTTTTACCATAGTTCACCAAAGGCTTTTCTATTTCCAGAACTCCGTTTTTAAAATCCCTTATATTCCGGGAAAGTGTATTAAGATCAACTTCATGGATACCTACATTATCGAGGGACTGCATGCGGTTTTCGTGATTCGTTCTCGGAGGAAGCTTAAAATAGTCATCCATCTGTACAACGAGACTCTTAAGATGATCCTGTTCCAGAACTTTCTGAATGGCAAAAGCCGTTACCGATTTTCCGCTGCCACTTTCTCCTGCAATTCCTATTGCTATTTTCTTTTCTTTGCCTAACGAAAAATGTTTTTTCAGTATCTCTGTGATCTCTTTGGCTGTAGCCAGATGTTTATCTTCCAATTCTATAATATCTCCAATCATTTTTTTATTTTTTGAGCCAGGTTATTTTGAAAACGGTTCTTTATAATGACATTAAAATATATCCGGACGCAGAAAAGCAGAGCTGCTCTGTTCCCAGTGGCAAAAGCTTGTCTGTTGAATAAAATTCTCTGAAATGCTCACCCTTTTCATTCATTAATGTTTCGTATTGTGTAATAATTTTTTCAGGAATTTCCTTGATTCCTTTTTTCTTAAGGCCCAGACACAGCCACCCTAAAAATATAGGCCATGATCCTCCGTTGTGAAAATGATAAGGCTGGTTTTTAAAACTGTAACTGTAATTGTTTTCCAGCAGACGCCAATCATCATCTCCTGGAAAAATAACCGGGTAAAAGACGGGAAGCATCCAGTGCTTAAACTCATTACTCATATCCCTTAAAAATTCTGAAAAATCCTGCATATCAATTTCAAAATCTAAAAGCAGAGCCAGTGCATTCCCGGCAAGATCAAACCGCTCATCATACCCGTTTGCATTCAGAGATGCCCAGAAGAAGGGTTTTGCTGAAGCTTTGGCATAAGCTGTTTCATGATACCTGGCTGCATTTGAATCATTTTTGCAAAAATTTTGCTGGATCAGATTTTTGGTGTTTTCCGATACCGTTTTTAATTCAGGATCATTATAGGCTTCTGATACATTTTTCAAGGCCCAGTATCTGAGAACATTATCATACAGTGTATAGCCCGACGTCACATATTCATCCGCCCAGTTTCCTCCCAATGGACTGTAAACCAAACCCCTCTGATTGTATTCCCAAGTCTTAAGGCATGAAAGTGCCTGATAAATCTTTTTTTTCAGACTGCTTTTAAGAGCATCATCTGATGTTATTCTGAGGTATTCGCAAGCGGTAACAATCCACCATGCCGTAGCATCTGTCCTTCCAACATGTGTTCCGTAACTTGCTTTGCCATTCACCACATTGGAGGGAATCTGCCCGTTTTCTGCCTGATGTTTGGCCAATGTCAGAATAGATCTTTCAAGCCCCGTAAGAATCTCTTCATCATGGATTAAAATTCCGGCATACCCTGCCATCATAGAATCTCTTGCCCATACTCTTGCGTAATTGTCTTTTTGTTGTGCAGATGCCAGAATTCCTTCTTCTGTAATCGCTTTTCTGATAATCTCTATGGCTTCCTGTCTAAACATATTATTATTTTTTTAAAATGCAGAACGAATAAAAATTCGTTCCACATATGAGCAAACTATTAAAAATCAAATTTCACACTTGCACTGTAGCTGCTTCCCGGAAGCGTTCTTGCTCTCACGATTCCGTTTCCGCCTGCGATGCTTCCTTCTTCTGCTTCCGTAACCGCAATGGTATTAAAGATATTATTGGCATTCACGCTTACCGAAAGATTTTTCATGATCTGATAAGAAATATAAGGGTTTACAATAGCATAACCTGGCATAATTAACTTGTTGGAATCCTGGGTATAAGCTTTTGTAGCTCCGATCAAATAAAAGCCAACATTCAGTTTGTTCATATTGAAATTTGGATTTACGGAATACATCAGCTTAGGTGTTCTTCTTGGTGTGTTTCCAATAATGGAAGGATCAAGTGCATTTTTGATCTCGGCGTGAGTATAAGTGATTCCTGCCTTTACTTCAAAGCTTTTTGTAATCCTGTAATATCCATCCAGTTCTACTCCCAGGGACTGGTATTTATTTTCTGTTTTTCTCTGAGTTGTCGCTTCATAATTGGCCTCCTTTGTTCCTGCATAGAAAAGTGTTGTATTCAGGAAATATCCGGCTCCTCTCAGTTTGTATCCGGCTTCTATCTGATTTACCTTATTTACCTTTACAGCATCCAGTGCAGGATCATCATTATTGGTGTAGTTATACCCTGAAAACAAAATTCTGTCTGCAGAAGCACTTCCACCCTGGCTTACTCTTGCAAATACTGCATTTTTACTGTTCAGCGCATAATTGGCACCTACTGAATATCCGAAAATTCCGTATCTGTAATTTACAGGAACATTGATATTATCATTTGAGCCAACCATTTGTTCAGGAATATCAATGACGCCGTTACCATTCATATCAAGGCTTGTATAGGTAACCGTGGCTCCTGAGAACGTTCCTGTTACTTTCCCGATATCATATCTTGCTCCGGCATCTATCGTCAGTTTATCTGTTGCATTGATTTCGATCTGTGCATGTGGGGCAGTGATATCGTATTTTGTATTGTAGTCTCTCTTCAGATTTCCCCAGTCTTTCATTCCGTAATTCAGTAAGCCATGATCTGTTATATATGCTCCGGACGTATTTTTCACATCAACCAATCTGGCATTGCTGTCGTTTACTTCCTGAATATAATTGTTCCACATCCATGACATATTGATATTTTGTGTAGATTTATACAAACCTGCATTTAATTTTAATCCGTTCCATTTTTTGTTGATATTAAAATCATTCACAAAATTATTGAAGTTATTCAGCTTTACATTAAAAAGAGCCAGCTTCATATAATAGGCATTCATATCGACTGGAGTATTGGTTCCTGCATAAACAGCACTTCCGAAATTGGTAAAATTACCCGCAGTAAAGAAATCACTGCCTCTGCTTACACTCGCAGGAAACGGGGCAATAAACTGCCCACTGTTGGCTGCATAACGAATTTTTTCTTCCAGCTTCCAGCCTTCTCCAAGATCATAATTAAATTCTGCACCTATCACTTTAGAAAGAGAGTGCATTCCATCTGAAACATCACTGTTAAAGATATTCCCGTCATTCCCTAAGGTTCTGTCATGCTGCAGATTAATGGTTTGTAAAGCTCCTCTGAGAATATTGTAATTCGGCAGAGAAGACCATTTAGGATCTGCATCTGTTCCCGTAACCCCTACCGGCATCGGCATATACGCTGCTGTTCTGTCATCCAGTATCTTTGCGTATATTCTGAAACTACCTCTATCAAACTTTCTCAGTAAAGAAAGCCTGAACTGTCCGCCGTTATTGGAATTAAATCCGGTCTTTCTGGGCCCGTCTCCTATTCTGTAGAATCCTCCTACCGCTACGTATGTATTTTCTGCTATTGGGGTTCCGTAATCAAAATCAGTCCTGTAATTTTTATAGTTAAGCCCAATCTGCTGAGTAATGCTTCCCCCTTCTTTTTCTCCTGTTTTTGTGATAAAATTGATGATCCCTGCCGGAGAATTACTTGCAAAAACAGAGGCAGACCCTCCTCTTAATGCTTCTACTCTGGAAACAAAAGAATCAAACCTTGTAAACTGATCCTGCGTTCCGAAAGCGATGTCTCCAAACTGCATTACCGGTAACCCATCTTCCTGAATCAGTAAATATCTTGAACCTCCCGCCGAAACCGGAACCCCTCTTACGGTAATATTGGAATTACCTTCCCCTCCTGATGATTCTGAACGTATTCCGGGAATTGTTCGGAAAATTTCTGCAGTTGTTCTTGGGGCAGCATTTTCTATGTCCTTCATTTTTAATGTTGAAATAGAAGTACTGGTTTTAATAGAAGCTTTAGGGTTTGAATTCCCTGTAACGACTACTTCATCAATTGCTTTACCTTTTGCAATTGTATCGTTTTCTGTACTTTGGGAAAACATAAATGCTGCGGTATTCATAGCACCCAAAATGAACAGTCTGGTAAAAATTTTCGATTCCATATTTTTAGGAGTTTTTTAATTATGGTCTAAAAGTATTTTTTTTACCATATGTAAAATATGGTTTGTTCACAGTGTTAAATTATTATTAAATTCAAACGTTTGCGCAAACGTTTGCGGTGGATAACTTATTTTAATTTTAACTTTTCTATAACACTTCAATTGCATAAATTAACATTTTTTAACTTAAATTTACTCCCAAAACATCACTAAATTAACCCAAAAATCGCCTCAATTAACTTAAAAATGAAAAGAGTCACAATAAAAGACATTGCTGAAATGCTTAATATCAGTGTATCTACAGTGTCCAGAGCACTGAAGGATCACCCTGATATCAGCAATGCTGTAAAGCTTAAGGTAAAAGAGGCAGCAGAAACCTTTAATTATATCCCGAATGACTTTGCCATCAACTTCCGGAAGAAATCATCAAAAATGATTGGGCTTATTATTCCTGAAATGTCCATGTTTTTTATCCCTTCTATTATTAAAGGAATATCTTCTGTACTTCACAGAGAGGGTTATCATTTTTTTGTACTGTCGTCAGAAGAATCTTTAAACAGGGAAATAGAAAATATTGTTACCTGCATCAACTCCCGGGTAGACGGTATCCTTATTTCTCTTACAAGATATACGAAAGACCTCTCCCACCTGCAGAAAGCCAGAGATATTGATCTTCCTGTTGTTATTTTTGATAAGACAATTCCGCAGAATCATTTTGACGAGATTATTTTCGATAATAGGCTCAACGCTGAAACAGCTGCCGAAAGACTGATAAAAAACAACTGTAAAAGGATACTGGCCATATTTGGTGATGAAAACCTGAAAATAACACAGACCAGAAGAGATTTTTTTATCGGTAAATTAAAAGAATCACCAGAAACAGAGTGTAAAATAATCTATTGTGAATCTGCCGAAAGTGTAAAAGAAAAACTGAATATCATCCTGGATTATGAACGTTTTGACGGATATTTTGCCATGAGTGATGAAACGCTTGCCGGATTGCACAGCTCTCTTATCAAGAAAAAAATACCAACTTCAGAAACCAAAGTTATTGCTATAACGGAAGGTACTCTTCCAAAATATCTTGACGAATCTTATGAATGTATTATCAACGATGGCTTCAATATGGGCACAATGGCTGCTGCCAGGTTGCTGGAAATAGTAAAAAAAGCTGATCTAAAACTGTAACGGTAAACAGATCTATCTATCTTCTCATCCTATGACTTTCCGCTAAATCAGTATATTTGAAAAAACATCATACAATCTCTATCATTCAGATATAAAAGATGGAAAAGAAGTTAACATCACAGCAATTAAAACTCATCACATTACATAGCCAGGGCTTAATACACAATACGCCGTTCGGAACCGGGAAAACAGCTGTTCTTAAAGCATTGGAACACCTTGGATATATACAGATCGATACACTCTCTGTCGTTGAACGTGCCCATCATCATACCCTTTGGACAAGGGTTCCTGATTTTCAGGCAGATTATCTGGAAGAACTGGTGGAAGAGCGTAAAGTATTTGAATATTGGTTTCATGCAGCATCCTACCTTCCCATGAAGGATTTCCGCTATGTTTTACCGCAAATGCTGATGATCAAAAGAGGAGAATCCCGTTACTATAATGCAGATCCTAAAGTGATGGAATATGTCACAGATACCATTCGCAATGAGGGTCCTAAAAAAGCAAGAGATTTTGAAAATGAAAGCAAAAAAACCGGAAGCTGGTGGAATTGGAAACCTGCTAAACTGGCACTTGAAAGACTTTTTATGCAGGGAGATCTGATGATCAGCGGACGCTCCGGAATGCAGAAAACCTATGATCTGTCAGAAAGAGTATTACCTTCTTTCATTAGCACTACAGAACCTACGTCTGTTGAATTAGCGGAATATCTGGTAAAAACCAATCTTCGTGCCTATGGGTTTACCACAGTAAAACAGATTACTCACCTTAGGAACGGAAATGACCTGAAGAAGAATGTCAATGAGATACTGCAAAGCATGCTTGAAGAAGGCATAATTTCCAAAGTCAGTGCTGAGGGAGGAAACGCTGTTTTCATCCAGAATGATATACTGGAAAAAACATTTGATCCTGCTGATCCAGGTGTATGGCTGCTCTCTCCATTCGATAATTCTATTATCCACCGGGATAGAATCAAACAGATCTTTGATTTTGATTTCCGTCTGGAATGCTATACTCCAAAAGAAAAAAGGCAGTATGGTTATTTCTGTCTTCCCATCCTGTTCGGAGACCAGTTTATTGGAAGAGTGGACTGTAAAGCGCACAGAAAAGAAAAAAAATTTGAGCTTATTCATCTGCATATTGAAAACGGCGCTATAGCTACTGAATTATGGCTTACTCCTTTTATGGAAACCGTAAAACGTTTTGCAATCTTTAATAGCTGTGAGTCTTTGGTTCTGACCAATGTAAGTCCGTCAAAAAAAGGTCCTGATATAAGGAAAAAACTGTCCGGATTAAAATTAAAAAAATAGTTGGCATCTCTGTTAAAAACAGAAGGCTGTCTCAAAAGCCAAGTTATATGACTTTGGAGACAGCCTCTTTATCTTTTCAGGAAAAACTTATTTATTTTAAGCTCTGGTTTGTTTTCTGAACAAAATTATTCCATTGCAGGTCCAGATAAGCTACAGCTTTCTTTTTCTCTGTTTCATTCAAAGAAGAATAATCAATAGAATTGAAAACCAGTTTTTTTATTGCTTTCAGATCCAGTTCCCAATATACCTGCGTAACCCAAAAATCATAACTTAAGCCTGTATAGCCATATACGGAAGGATCATCACTGTTGATAGAGCACTGCACTCCATTGCTCAATAACACTCTTGCAGGATGATTTCTCAGATCGCTTACATATCCTAAGATCTGATTGCTGATCGGGCTTACTTCTACCAGCTTATTCTGTTTTCTGATCTGTTCCATGGTTTTCGGGAAGTAAATCAGATTGAGCCCGTGACCAATTCTTTTATTGTTCAATGGAACAACATCCAGTACATTTTTGTTCAGGGCAGAATTGCTTTCTCCGGCATGAAGGAAAAGAGGTATTTCCACACCATACTTTTTATTAAATTCATTCATTTTTGCCCAGCTTTTCTCAAAGAAACTGATATGATGCCCGGCAGCTTCATCTGCTACAAGATCAAAGCCTGAAATCATATCCGGAAACTCTTTTTTCAGTTCAAAAGCGGTTTCCAATTGTTTTCCAATACTTTCGTTATCCAAGAATTTAAAGCTTGAATAGATCAGCTTCAGTGTGAACTGCGGATCTGTCTTCTGTATTTCTTTAATAATGTCCTGCAGATCTGTGACAGAAGTTTTCAAAGGATATTTTCCATGCTGAAAATCGTAAAGTTCATCAAAGATATATCTTATTTCTACGTGCTGCACCTTGTCTTTTATCAGATCCTGAAATCCTTTCAGATAATATTCCTTAAAGAAAGGACGATACGGAAGCAGCAGGTTGATGCGCTTAAACCGTTTTTCAAACTCGATCCAATAATCTGTATAAGAACATAGATTATCCCTTTTCAGGGTTAGAAGATCCTGCAGTTCTTTTTCAAAACCAGGATCTGAAGCCAGCTTTTTATCAAGACTTACAAATCCGGCCGGAACTTTTCCTTTTTCAAAAAAAGCCAACTGTCCGAAAATAAACTGATCATTATCTTTCTGATCGTAAACATAGCATTCCTGATATTTTCTGGCAGCCGAAATGACCCATTTCACGTCTGTTATTCCTCCACTGTGGGTATGCAGCAGACCTCCTTTCGGCATACCATGAAGGAGCTCAAACAGCTTGCTGCTTTCTATCAATGGTTTTAATTCATTAAAAGAACTGCTATATAAAGATATTTTCTTCGCTTCCGTATCACTGAGAAACTGTTTACGGAGCTGGAATATTTTTTTATCCAAAGCTATTTCTGCATCAGTTAACCTGACATTAGCATCAAATGCCATTGCCTCATTTTCCTTCTCTGATAAAGCCAGGCTTTGCTCATAAGCAGATTTTCCAGTCACTTTACTTTGTCCCCAAAATAAAGGTGCTCCTAAAAGCGATATATAAATAAGGTATTTTTTCATCATAATATTGGAGAATTTTGTACTGCGGTCATGTATTAACCGTTAAAAGTAGCTTGTTACAGCAAAAATTGTGCAGAATAAAGCTATTTCAAAAATAAAATTAATTTTGTTAAAAACCTCCAAGGTAAATATTATGCTTTAATTGTTTTCTTCCCATGTTCACCTACGGGTTCAGAAGCCGGTAATAATTGTAACATCAAACCTACATAATCACACAGATAAGAACACCAATAATCCCAAAATGATAAGCTGTCTGCCAACCGTCTTTTGAAAAATAGAAAAATACCCCGCCAATAACACTAACCCCTAATGCAGAAGCGGTTTGCTGAAAAGTAGAATATATTCCGGCCGCACTTCCTGCATACCGGGAAGGCACATTTTTAAGGGCAACATTCAATAATGAAGGAAGAACCAAACCATTTCCAAATCCCCACATTGCCATTAATCCTATGATCAGCCCGGTACTGATTCCCGGCTTCCAAAGTGTCATCTGAAGATAAAATGCAAAAAAAAGAATCACCACACCTATCTGCAGTACTTTTTTTCCATATTTTACAATCAGCCTGGAAGCCATAACAGAAGAAATAACAAACAGAATCCCCGGTGCAATAAAGTATAATCCGGAATCCAGTGCTGAAATCCCAAGTCCGTTCTGAAGATATACGGCACTCAGTAACAAATAGGCGGTATGAAGCATAAAATGAAATAAAACAGCCGTAAGCCCGATATTGAAATCCTTTATTTTAAATAATCTGACATCAATCAAAGGATTACCATTTTTCCCCAGTTTTATTTTTTGATTATAAATGAAAATAACAAACAGAACAAAAGAGAGCATTAAAAGTCCGAAACTCCACAAAGGCCATCCTGACTCCCGTCCCTGAATCAGGGGATAAATAAGAAAGAACAGAGCAAAGGTTAATATGACAACTCCGGTGTAGTCAAATTTTGTACTTTCATGTCTGGGGGTTTCAGTAACGTATTTCTGGGTTGCCCAAAGGGTGATAATCCCTATGGGAAGGTTTATAAAGAAAACCAGTCTCCAGCCTTCTATCATCCAATGTGTATCAGATAAATAACCACCAAGTACCTGACCTATTGCAGCAGCTGTTCCCAGAGTAATTCCGTACAGACCAAATGCTTTCGCCCGCTCTTTAGTCTCTGTAAAAAGGATCTGAATAAATGCAATGGTCTGCGGAACCATAAACGAAGCGCTTAATCCCTGAAAAAACCTTGTGATATTCAGCTGTAATGCAGACTGTGACAACCCGCATAAACAGGAAGTTACTGTAAAAACAAGCATTCCCCAGAAGAATACTTTTTTTCTTCCGAAATGATCCCCTGCCCTTCCTCCTGTAATCAGAAAAGCAGCATAACCGAGAAGATAGCCAGCAATAACGAACTGCATTTCACCATCGGTCGCATGAACCCCTTTTTTGATAGTGGGTATGGCTATATTGATAATAAACACGTCTATAACAGAAAGTAAAGGGGCTGCCAGAACAATGATGAGTTCCAGCCACTTATTATTTGTAGTTTTCATTTTAAATCAGTTTTTGAATAATTTTTTTTGCTGTTTGTATCTCATCCGGATTTTTAAAAACGGAAGCTGTAACTATAGAACCTTCCAGCATTACATAGATCATTTCGGTAAGATCCTCATCGGTAAGCATTTGTTTGTGACCGGAATTTATCACAAGTGTTTTTATAAATTCCTTACTGTGAACTTTTGTTGCCTGAATCTCTGCTAACACCCTGGGATCACTTGTTCCGGCTTCATCATTGGCCTTAATAAACGGACATCCTCCATACTGTCTGATTTCCTGTCGCTTGGTGTGATGGTCAAAAATGGCCAGCAGCTTTTCCTTAGGGTCGCTGACCGCATTTACACTGACTTCCAGCCTGCTGAACCAAAGCTGATGCATACGCTGGATATAGGCAATTAATAAATCAGTTTTTGTTTCAAAATGCTTATATAAAGAAGCTTTTGCAATATCAGATTCACTTATAATCTGGTTAATTCCGGTATTGTTATACCCCTGTTCGTAGAATAATTTTTCTGCGATATCTAAAATTTTGTCAATGACAGCCTGTCCTCTCTGTTTCATGAAGCAAAGATAGATATTAAATAGACAAAGTTGTCTATTTATTTTTTTAGCTTTTTTCTATCCTGTTTATTGATTTTACCTTTCATAGATACACCACTTCTCTTTAATTTTCAATAAAGTCTGGAAAACAAACGGATTTTTTCAGTAAGCCTATTACTTTTTAACACTTTTTTAATCTTTAGCGGTTGCACTTATTTTTAAGTTTTAGTTACCTTTGTCTCTGGATGCAGAAAAGATTTTATCAATATTTATACAGCTTATTATTTGCCTTGCTTACCGTTTTAGGTTGGTATTATGGGCAAATTCAGCAGTATATTTCAACAGATACTTCTTCTGATCTTCACTTTACTACAGATCTTCTGGTTCATCAGAAAAAAAGCATCAAAAAATCTTTTGCCTTTATTAAAAATCAAGAGACCAATGATGCTTACAATATCAGTCATCCCCGCTATAACAAGATCAGAGCTAATCTTTCTGAAAATGACAACGAAAATGACGACAATCTAGAGACATCCGATTCTACAGAGCTTCTTGTGCTTTTCAAAGATGGTTTCTGGCACCTGATCTCAGGTTTTGTCACTACCTTTCATGACAGAAAAATCGCTGTTTCACTTTCTCAGTCAGAATATTTAAAAACTTTACATGATGATCTGTACATTCAGTACAGGGTCATCAGACTGTGATTTTATAATAATTTTCCCGAAATCTTTTTATAGGCTTTCAATTCTATTTGAGAGCAGGTAACTCTATTTTTTTCAATTATAAATTATTATAAAACAATATTATCATGGTCAAGAAAAGTCTCATGTATATTAATCTGTGCCTTATTTTCTTGTTAGCAGCCTGTCAGCCTGAAAAAAAAGAAAAGACAGAAGCAGCGTCATTCAACGTTACAAGCCCGCTTGTAAAAGATACTTTGGTCAATAAAGATTATGTAGCACAAATCCGTTCTATCAATCATATTGAGCTCCGTGCTCAGGAAAAGGGATACATTCAGTCTATTTATGTAGATGAAGGACAATTTGTACAAAAGGGGCAGCTGCTATTTAAAATCATGCCTAATCTTTATGAGTCTGATGTAAACCGTGCAAAAGCAGAGTCGAAATATGCACAAATCGAATATCAGAATACCAAAAACCTTTCAGACAAAAACATTGTAGCCCCGCAGGAAATGGCGATGGCTAAAGCAAGATATGAAAAAGCTCAGGCTGAACTTGCTTCAATGAATACCCATTTGAAATTCACAGAAATCCGGGCTCCCTTTAATGGAATTGTAGGAAAACTGCATGTCAGAAAAGGAAGCCTGGTGGATGAAGGTGAACTGGTAACTGAACTTTCCGACAACAGTAAAATGTGGGTATATTTTAATGTACCGGAGGCTGAATATCTTAATCAGATGGACGCCAAAAAGGACAGCAATCCAATGCATGTACGTCTGAGAATGGCCAATGGCAAAGAATTCACTCAGGACGGTATTGTACAGACAATAGAGTCTGACTTTGACAATGAAACAGGGAATATTGCCTACAGAGCAACATTTCCTAACCCTAAAGGACTGCTGAGATACGGAGAAACCGGAAACATCGTCATCACATCCCCTTATGCCAACGCCATGATGATCCCCCAGAAAGCAACCTTCGAGGAGCTGGAAAAGAAATACGTTTATGTGATCGGCAAAGATGGCAAAGTACATGCCAGAGAAATAAAAGTTGCTGCTGAATTACCACATATTTATGTAGTCGCTTCAGGGCTTGGAAAGGATGACAGAATCCTTCTGGAGGGTCTTAGAATGGTTCAGGAAAATCAAAAGATCAGTTCAAAATACCAAAAGCCTGAAAAAGTAATGTCGAATCTGGATCTGTACGCCGAGTAACCCAAAAGCAGCATTATGTTTAAAAAAGTAATACACCGACCGGTTTTCGCCATTGTGATATCGGTTGTAATCCTGTTTATGGGGGGTATCGCGATGAAGCAGCTTCCTACAGAGCAGTTTCCTAAAATTGCGCCTACAACAGTAGCTGTATCTATTGCCTTCCCCGGAGCGAGTGCAGATGTATTGGTGAAATCATCTTTGATTACGATTGAAAATGCCATCAATGGTGTTCAGGGAATGCGGTACATCACTACCGATGCCACCAGTGCCGGAGAAGCTACAGTCAATGTTGTCTTTGATCCCGGAACCGATCCTAATGAAGCGGTAGTACTGGTAAAAACCAGAGTAGACCAGGTAATGCCTCTATTACCGGAACTTGTACAGAAAGAAGGGGTTGTGGTAAACCCGATCCAGCCGAGTATGCTGATGTACGTGAATCTTTACAGTACGAATAAAAGTATGGATGAAAAGTTCCTGTACAACTACTCTATGGTGAATATCATCCCGGAAATCAACCGTATCCATGGGATTGCAAAATCTCAGATCCTGGGAAGCCGGAGATATGCCATGCGTATCTGGCTGAACCCCGACCGTATGCGTGCTTACGATATCTCGGTAGATGAGGTGATGAAAGCTATTGGCGAACAAAGTATCATCGGACGTCCGGGAAGAATCGGGCAAAGTTCCGGTATTGCAGCACAGTCGCTGGAATATGTATTGACCTATAAAGGACAGTACAACAAGCCGGAAGAGTATGAAAATATCATTGTCCGTTCCAATGCTGAAGGAGAGAATGTAAAGCTGAAAGATATTGCCAAAGTGGAACTTGGAAGTGAGTTCTTTGATATTTATTCCAATCTTGATGGGCATCCTTCCGCTTCTATCGTTTTAAAACAGAACTACGGAAGTAATGCGAATGATGTAATCAGGGATGTCAAGGCAAAACTTGCAGAAATGAAAGGAAACTTCCCTCCGGGGGTTGATTACAAAATCAGTTATGACGTTTCGCAATTCCTTGATGCTTCTATTGAGCAGGTAATGCATACATTGAGAGATGCGTTTATCCTTGTGGCCATCGTGGTTTTCATTTTCCTGGGTGACTGGCGTTCTACCCTGATTCCTATTATTGCCGTGCCGGTTTCTCTGATCGGAACATTCTTTGTGATCCAGTTCTTCGGATTAACCATCAACCTTGTTACCCTTTTCGCATTGGTACTGGCCATCGGTATTGTAGTTGACAACGCGATTGTGGTGATAGAAGCCGTTCATGCCAAGATGGAAGACAGTAATATTTCGCCTTATAAAGCGGTAAAAGAAGTGATGGGTGAAATTGCCGGAGCCATTATTGCCATTACAGCCGTGATGGTAGCCGTGTTTATCCCTATTTCATTTATGACAGGTCCGGTGGGAACTTTCTATCGTCAGTTTTCTATTACTATGGCTAGTTCTATTGTGATTTCTGCAGTAGTAGCGCTTACGCTGACTCCGGTTTTGGCGGCAATGTTATTGAAAAACCATCATGGAAAGCCTAAAAAAGTCAATATTTTCACCAAAGCTTTAGACTCTTTTAACAGCGGTTTTGATAAAGTAACCGGAAAATACGCTTCATTCCTTAGAAAAATTGTGAGCCGAAAAGTGGTGACATGGGGAATTCTGATTGCTTTCTGTGCAGGAATTTTTGTGATCAACAAAGTATTGCCAGGCGGATTTATCCCGAATGAAGACCAGGGAACCATCTATGCGATTATCCAGACTCCTCCGGGTTCTACCCTGGAGCAGACCAATAAAGTTTCGAGGACCTTACAGAAAATATGTATGGGCGTAGACGGTGTGGAATCTGTATCGTCACTGGCTGGATATGAGATTATGACGGAAGGGCGCGGCTCCAATGCAGGGACCTGTCTGATCAACCTTAAAAGCTGGAATGACCGTGATCATTCTGTAAAGGAAATCATGGAAGAACTGGAAGAAAAATCAAAAGACCTCGGAGCTACGATTGAGTTCTTTGAACCGCCGGCTGTACCAGGATTCGGATCTTCTGGAGGTTTCTCCATGAGACTTCTGGATCTGAACAGAACTACCGATTATCAGGAATTTGACAAAGCCAATAAAAATTTCATCGCCCAGCTAAAAAAGCGTAAAGAACTTTCAGGAGTATTTACCTTCTTTGCTGCCAATTATCCTCAGTATGAGCTGGTGTTTGACAATAATGCCGCCATGCAGAAAGGAGTTTCTATAGGAAAAGCGATGGATAACCTCAACATTCTGATCGGTAGTACCTATGAGCAGGGCTTTATCCGTTTCGGACAGTTCTTTAAGGTATATGTACAGTCGTCCCCGGAATTCAGAAGACTTCCTACAGATATCATGAATCTGTATGTAAAAAACGACCGTGATGAAATGGTTCCTTATTCAGCCTTTATGACGATGAAAAAAACACAGGGACCTAACGAGATTACCCGCTACAATATGTACAATTCAGCTGCAATCCGTGGACTTCCGGCCGCTGGATATACAACCGCTGATGCTATTCAGGCCATCAATGAAACCGCGGCAAAAACACTTCCTCACGGATATAAAGTGGCATGGGAAGGATTGTCTTACGATGAGGCGCAGCGTGGTAACGAGGCCATCTATGTCTTCCTTGTTGTTCTGGTATTTGTGTATCTGGTTCTGGCAGCTCAGTATGAAAGCTTCCTCATTCCTTTTGCTGTACTGTGTTCGCTTCCGGTGGGAGTATTCGGATCTTTCTTACTGTTAAAAGCAATGGGACTGGAAAATGACATTTATGCACAGGTAGGATTAATTATGATTATCGGATTACTGGGTAAAAACGCAGTACTTATTGTTGAATTTGCGGTGAAAAGGCGCCAGGCGGGAGATTCTATCCTGGAAGCAGCGGTTGAGGGCTCCAAAGCCCGTTTCAGACCGATCCTGATGACCTCTTTTGCGTTTATTGCAGGATTGGTTCCGCTTGTTTTTGCAAGAGGTGCCGGAGCTATCGGAAACCATACCATCGGGGCTTCTTCATTGGGAGGAATGCTTATAGGAACACTATTCGGAGTCATTGTTATTCCGGGGCTCTACTACATATTTGCCAAGTGGTCTGATGGTAAAAAAATGATTAAAGACGAAGATGAATCTCCATTAAGCGAAGACATGATCCATTATGAATAAAAGAAAAATATATCAATATGCAGGTCTGGCAGTCTTCTTATTAAGTCTTACTGCCTGTAAACCTATCGAAATAGAACAGCGTGCTGAGAATAAAACCGTTCCCGAAAAATACGGTCCGGCAGAAAATGACACCATCAATACAGGAAAAATGAAGTGGAATGAATACTTCAGTGATCCTCATCTTCAGGAACTGATTAGCCAGGCTCTTCAGAATAACCAGGAACTTAATATTGTTCTTCAGGAAATTGAAATGTCTAAAAATGAAATCAAAGCCAGGAAAGGGGAATATCTTCCTTCTGTGGGTTTAAAAGCCGGTGCAGGAGTAGATAAGGTAAGCCGCTATACCAATATCGGGGCTATGGAGGCCAACACTGAAATAGAACCCGGCCGTGAAATGCCGGAGCCATTATTTGATTTTGGAGTAGGTGCCCAGGCACAATGGGAAACAGATATCTGGGGAAAACTTCATAATGCAACGAAAGCTCAGGTACAGCGATATCTTGCCAGCATTGAAGGCAAAAACTTCATGACCACCAATCTTATTTCAGAGATTGCAGATTCTTATTATGAGCTGCTGGCATTGGATAATGAACTGGTTATTCTGAATCAGAATATCAAAATTCAGAATGATGCGCTGGAGATTATCAAGGATTTAAAAAAGAATGCCCGGTCCAATGAGCTGGCAGTGCAGCGATTTGAAGCCCAGGTTCTGAAAACCCAGGGAATGCAGTATGACATCCAGCAAAAGATTGTGGAGACTGAAAATAAGATCAATTATCTGGTAGGAAGATTTCCTCAGCCCGTAGAAAGAAGCCAGAATTCTTTTGATTCTGTTGTTCCGCAAGCTGTGTACGGAGGAATTCCTTCTGATTTGCTGGAAAACCGTCCGGATATCAAGCAGGCTGAATATGAGCTGGCTGCAGCCAAGCTGGACATTAAAGTGGCCAAAGCAAGGTTCTACCCTTCTCTTGATCTTTCTGCCGGAATCGGTTTACAGGCTTTTAATCCTCTGTACATCATCAAGCCTCAGTCATTCCTGTTTTCTCTTGCGGGAGAACTTACAGCTCCTCTGATCAACAGACGAGCCATTAAAGCCGCTTATTACAATGCCAATGCAAAACAGATTCAGGCTGTGTATCATTATGAGCAGACCGTTTTGGGAGCTTATATTGAAGTGGCAAACCAGTTATCTAAAATCCATAATCTGGAAAGCAGTGTGAACATCAAATCGAAGGAAGTAAATGCCTTAACAAAGTCTATAGATATTTCCAACGACCTGTTCAAATATGCCCGTGCCGATTACATGGAAGTCCTGCTGACTCAGCGGGATGCCCTGGAATCAAAGTTTGAGCTGGTAGAAAAGAAAGTGAACCAACTTAAGGCGAGTGTTGCTGTCTATAGAGCGCTTGGTGGCGGTTGGGACCAGACTCCTTTGGCTGTTCCGGATATTACCAAACAATAAAATTCTTTTCAATCTTGTTTTTATAGGAGTCTGCCGAAAGGTGGGCTTCTTTTTTTAGGTTTTGGCTGAAGCCAGATGAATTTTATTTTTTAATAAACAGGCTAATGCCCATTTCTATTGAATATAACAATCTAGAGGCTATTTAACCGCAGATCTCACGGATTGACACAGAGGTTTGGGATAATTTTATATCATGATTGATAATCGATCATTCATCATTCATCATTCATCACTTATAATTCAAACCGTCCTTAGCCCTGATAGCAGCGGTTACCCCACAGCAGAATGTGGATTCAGCCAGGTGCGAGGAGTATGAGCGGATAGCAGGATAAAGCTTATGATGCCTACTCTAATGATTGATAATGCTATAAAATAAACAAAAGTCTATAAAAAAAGTAGACTTATTGATGTTAATTTTAATTAAACTATCAAAATCTAATTTTTTTATCATTTTTTAACATTTTGAACAACAAAACAAAACACTGATTATCAAATAAATAAATTTATATATTCTGGTTTTTTAATATTAATCTACTAATTTAGTAGACTAATATGATTTATCTCATATCCCTTCTTTATACCGGTTTATCAATTATTAAATAATTTTGACCCAGTTAAAAAAAAATAAACTTTATTCTCATGAATAAGAATACCTTTAATTCTTACCTATGCAACATTACGGCGACAGCTTCCACACAGCAAATGTGTTGTGAAATGCCTGCCCATTCACTGCACAACTGTATTTCTCAAGACATGTGCTTTGATATGATGTGCATGATGATGTGCTGACTTTTAAGCGGTACATTCATTACTGTAGGAATTAAAGCCAAAGCGTTCAGGGCTTCTTTCATCCGGGTACATCTCCTGTAAATTTAAACCTTCTGTTTTTTATAACCTCCCTGAAAAAGGAGGCAGAAAGTTACATTTTCTACCAGAGGATCAGCAGTAATACACAGTCAAATTTAAACCTAGATTAATATAATGAAAAAGAAACAATGCAAGCTTGGTGTATTGGCCTTACTGCTATTCGCGGAATATGGTTTTGCCCAAAGCAAAGACAGCCTTTCCAGGGAAACCTCCATCAAAGAAGTAGTGGTGGTAGCCTTTGGAAAGCAGAAAAAAGAAGAGATTACAGGATCTGTACAGTCGTTGAAGGCCAAGGATCTTTCTAATCTTCAAAACGGAAATATTCTTCAGGGAATTGGAGGAAAAGTAGCGGGAATACAGGTAATCTCCTCAGGACAGCCAGGTTCCCAGCCTACCATCAGGATGAGAGGAATTGGCTCTATCAATGCATCCAGCGACCCGTTAATTGTACTGGACGGCATTCCGTACAGTGGAAATCTCAACAGTATTGCCGCATCGGATATTGAAAGTATTTCCTTTCTTGAAGATGCATCCTCCAATGCTTTATATGGTTCCAGAGGGGCCAACGGAGTAATTATTGTGAATACAAAAAGAGGGAAAAGCAAGGGATTAAGTATTGAAGCTGATGTCAGAACGGGAGTTAACTTCAGATCCATTGAAGATTATTCTGTATATACTTCTCCGCAGGATTATTATACGGCCTACTACAACAGAGCCAGAATAGGTGAAATCGCAAGGCTGAAACAGCCGGGAGCTGTTCCTTCCGGCCCTTCTCCACATGATGTGGGACTTGCAGCACTGGCCAAACTGGGTTACAATGTTTATAATGTTCCTTTCAATCAACTGATCTCAAAGGATG
The DNA here is from genome assembly GCF_006829085.1 of Chryseobacterium sp. ON_d1. Lineage (GTDB taxonomy): Bacteria > Bacteroidota > Bacteroidia > Flavobacteriales > Weeksellaceae > Chryseobacterium. Next base: position 67,566 of record NZ_BJTC01000018.1, on the reverse strand, counting down.
GATCATTCAATCCTGATGCGAAATTACTGTATCAGGACGATTGGAAAAAACTGCTTTTCAGACCAGCTTTGAGAAGAGAAGCCACCGTAGGAATCAATGCCAACAGTGACCAGGTAAAATCATATACTTCACTTAATTATCTGGATGATAAAGGATATTTGATTTCTTCAGGATTTGAAAGATTCGGGATCAGGTCTAATGTGGACTACTTCATCACTTCAAAACTGAAATTAACCAGTGCTTTATCTTATACTTACAGCAAACAGGATTTCGGTGAGACCGGCGGTTTTTCCAACCCATTCCAGTTTGCCAGAAATATTGCACCTTTCTATCCTGTATTCTTGCGGGATAACAATTACCAGAGGCTTTATGACAAGTATGGAAATGCTTTATATGATTACGGAGACGGCCAGGGACCCAACGGAGCCACAAGATCTTATGCTGTTTTCGAAAATCCTGTAGGCAACCTTCAAAAAAACAAATCTCAAACGGTAAGTAATATTACCAACCTTAATCTTGGCCTAAATTATGAAATCATCAAAGGGCTGGATTTTACCTATAATTTCGGGGCTTATCTCGAAAATGCAAGAAACCTGCAGTTCGGAAATACGGAAGGAGGAACTTCTTCTTCTGTAGGAGGAACGATTTCACAGAGTTCTAACTTTAAATATACCTTAAACCACCAGCAATTGCTTACCTATCAGAAAAAACTGGGAAATCACAGCTTTAACCTGCTTATAGGACATGAATTGAATAAGATCAAAGATGATGGGTTTTCAGGATCAAAGCAACAGCTTTTATTACCTGATTCACAAGCTTTTGACAATGCTGTAAAAATTACCGGGTTGTCCGGAAACGGCTATGAATATGCTGTAGAAGGGTATTTCACAAGATTGCTCTATAATTATGACGGTAAATACTTCTTTAATGCCAATGTCCGAAGAGATGGTTCTTCAGTCTTTTCGCCGGAAAGCAGATGGGGGAACTTCTATGGACTTGGATTGGCATGGAATATTGCAAAAGAAGATTTCCTTAAGGACAACACCCTCATCAATTCTTTAAAGCTAAAAGCTTCTTACGGCCAGCAGGGAAATGACAACATTCTTTTAGGAGGCTCCAGCAGGGATTATTATGCCTATCAGGATATTTATGGAATTAATAATTTCGGGGATGACAAACCTGTTCTGTCTCTGAAGAAACAAGGGAATAAGGATCTAAAATGGGAAACTTCGAAAAATCTGAATGCCGGTTTTGAGCTCTCCATTTTAAAAAACAGAATCACCCTGAATGCAGATTATTTTGAAAGGAAAGTTTCGGATATGATTTATACCCTTCCCCTTCCTCCATCTAATGCCGGTTCTTATGTAAAGTATGGAAACATAGGGGATATGACCAACAGAGGAGTTCAGGCTAATCTAAATGTAGATATTCTTCGTGGTGATGAATTCCAGTGGAGTGTGTATGCCAATGCCACTCATTATAAAAATAAGATCACCCGGTTACCGGCTGAACAGAGAAATACAGGTCTTGTAACCGGTTTGTTTATTCTTACAGAAGGTGGGGACCGTTATACTTATTTCCTCAAAGAATTTGCCGGGGTAAATCCTGAAAACGGGGATGCTTTATGGTACCGGACAACGATAAATCCTACTACTCAAAAAGAAGAAAGAACAGTTACCAATAATTATAAGGAGGCTACCGACTATAATACTGGAAAATCTGCCATTCCAAAGGTATATGGCGGGTTCGGGACAGATTTTTCTTACAGGAGATTTAATCTGGCAGTCAATTTTGCTTATCAGTTCGGAGGTTATGGATATGATGACATTTACAGAAGCTTATTTCATTCTGACAGCTATGGATCCAACTATTCAACAGATCTGGATAAAACATGGACTCCGGAAAATCCAAATGCAGCATTGCCAAGGGTAGATCTTACGGCAACGAACCAGAATGGAAATTCAACACTTTATCTGATTAAATCAGATTATATCAGTCTTCAGGATGTAACGCTCTCCTATCAGCTTCCCGATGGTTTTGCGCAGCAGGCAGGCTTGTCAGGTCTGAAAATTTATGTAACGGGAAACAATCTTTATCTGTGGTCCAAGAGAAAAGGATATGATCCGAGAGCTTCACTCACGGGAGTTTCTGATTCGTACCGCTATTCTCTCTTGTCAAGTGTTTCTTTAGGGTTTAAACTTAATTTTTAAAAGAACAGGAATGAACAAAATAAAATATTTTATTGCAGCGGTAACTATAGGTTTTATTACTACCAGCTGTGCCAATGATCTCAACACGTTACCGGAAGGAGATATTTCCGGGGAACAGCTAAATAACGACGCTAACAGCCCGGAAAAAATACTGGGCGGAATCTATCTTGATCTTCGCAGCAACGGGGCCGGCGGTACTACGGTTCACTCAGATTTCGGAATCATGGGAATCAAAGCGGGTGCTGATCTGATGTCTAACGATGTCATCCAGTCGACCAACCAGCATTTGGGAATGTTTTATAATTATGAAGCCACCAATGCCAGCAATATTGCTTCTGAAATTGTGTGGACCACTTTTTATGCCAGAATATTTGTGATCAACAAACTGCTTGACGGTTTGGATAAAAATGCCAATGCAAAAAACAGAGCCATCGCAGGACAGCTGCTTGCTTTGAGAGCTTATTCCTACTTTTATCTGGTTCGTTTTTATGCTCATGATTATAACGGACATCAGTCTGAACCGGGACTTCCACTGGTTCTTACTGCCAGTAATCCAGGCCAGGGTCTTCCAAGATCAACAGTTGCTGAGGTGTATGCACAGATCAAAAAAGATATTGTGGAATCCGTTTCACTTTTGGATAGTTACTCACGTCCGTCCAGAGCCCAGATCGATCAAAGAACTGCCAAGGCGATTGCAGCCGAAATATTCCTGGAAACAGGAGATTATATCAAAGCAGCCCAATACGCAGGGGAAAGTAAGCAGGGAGTTGCCCTTATGACTGAAGACGACTATACTACTACCGGATTTTCCAACATCAATAATCCTGAGGTAATATGGGGTTTTCATAATACAATTTCCACCATGAGTATCGGAAATTATTATGCCTCTTTCTTCTCGATGTTTGATAATACCAATGAAGGCTATGCAGGAGCAGCGCAGATCCGTAAGCTGATAGACAAACGCCTTTATGAAGCTATTCCGGCCACAGATTACCGTAAAAAAGTCTTCAATGGAAGCCAGAATGCAGCATATACCTTTAATGGAAAAACTAAAAATTATCCGCCGTACGTAAGCTGGAAGTTTAAAGATCCTACCCTTTTTGAAGGAGATTATATTTACATCAGGGCTTCTTCTCTTTATTATATTCAGGCAGAAGCCCTGGCCAGACAGGGAAGAGAAGCAGAAGCAAGACAGGTATTATTTGATATTACTTCAAAAAGAGATCAGGCTTATACCCTATCTACCAAGTCAGGCAGTGAACTGATCAATGAAATTATTCTGCAAAAAAGAATAGAACTCTGGGGAGAAGGCTATGCCTGGTTCGATATGAAAAGATTAAATATCCCATTAGAGCGTATATACACAGGAACCAACCATACTTTTGGAAGATTCAATCTGACACCGGATAAATTCAGGTTCCAGATTCCTAACAAAGAGATTAATAATAACCCACAAATCAAGCAGAATGAGTAGATAAACAAAAAACAATTTTACATTCAAATATATTCAGTGACGAGGCATCATTTATTTGTAAATGGTGCCTTTTTTATTGACTAAAGTAAGGTGCTGATATTTTTTTGACTTTTACTTGCTAAAATCTTTGATTTTTCACGCCTTAAAATTATACATAGAATTAAAAAAGCTTTGCGATTTTCCAAAAAAACACAAATAAGAAAGGTATAATTGGAAACGCAAAGACGCAGAATTCTATGAAGAAGGCTGATATAAGGCGCAAGGATTTTATCTGCAATAAAATTGAATACTGTCTATTTTCAAATCTCTTGCAGATTCTTTATTTTATAACAATATCAGATTTGTAATGATCTTTCACTAGCTCACCATTTTTATATAACCTCTGGTTAACCACCTTTCCTTTTTCATTAAAGTAAAGCCATAAAGCATTTTTTCTTCCTAAAGAATCCAGACGTCCCATTTCTTTCGGCATTTTGTTGTTATGAAGAATCTGAACAGGATATAATCCTTTCAGGTCTTTCAGGGAATCCATTTTATCCGGGATCAGTTCAGCGTCGTTCCCAATTTTGAAAGTGTATTTTTTTCCTTTATCACTTTTTAAAATTATTTCATTTCCAGATATCTCATATTTACCTTCTGAGAAAGGAGCAGTTACGATCTGATCATAGCTTATACGTTCAGTTTTTAAAAATTCGAAAATTCCGTTTTTGATAAAAAGTGTATAGCTTCCATTACCTGACTCCAATTCGGCATATTTCGGATATTCTTTATCTTTTTTACAGGAAATAACAGAGAAAACAAGTACAGAAAGACCAATAATTTTAATTTTCATGGAAACTAAATTATTAAAATATTCTGAATAGAATAATAATATCCTTATTATTTATAGTATTCCCATCCTACCTTTTTTCAAATTCTCTGAGCTTATGTTTCATCAATCGGATTTCTTCGGATTGGGTTCTAAGGATATTTTTCTGCAGCGTAATCAGCTGAGGATCGCTGAGATGGGCTTTTTCAGACATTAAAATAGCGGCGGCGTGATGGGGAATCATACTTTTTACAAACTGTCTGTCATCTACATTCATCTGTTCCCTGATTCCGAACCATGAAAAAACACCTGTTGCCACAGCAATAACTACGATGGCCCAGTTTATTGCTCTGCTGGTATACATCTTTCGCATGATCCACAATTCAATAAGAAGCATCGCTGAGGTCATCAGCAGTGTCATATATAGATTATTAATATTTGAAATAAGATTCCGAAGGCTGTCTATCATCGCATACATAATGATATACATGACGCAGAACATTATAAAAGCCATCAGCACAAATTGTCTGTACATTGAAGAGGGCTCTGAATGCTTTTCAGCGTTTCCGGAAGAAAATATTCCATGTTTATGCTGTGTATTTTCCATAAAAAAGAAATTTAATTGATTATCATTTCTGAATAGCACAGTCAAACAAGTCAAACATTATTGAATAGCAGCTGATCCTGATAATATTCAAAAACTAAGTATAAAAGTAAGTATATTTATACGGTGGGTTTATGCTTGTACTCATACGGATTGACGAAAATATTATTTGTTCAATCCTGAGAAAAAGATATATTTGGAAACTTAAATCTTTGGACAACCGTTCAGAGTATTTCAATTTTCAGTAATACAGCATAAGTAATGACCAAAATACAATTATTTTTCACAGGTATATTTTCTACACTGTTAGCTATTACCGTAACAGCTCAGAAAAAAGACATATATATTGATAAAATTGACAGTATTATAACGGCTTCCAGTCCCATAGCGTTCAATGGTGTTGTTTTGGTTGCCCAAAAAGGAAAAATACAATATCTGAAATCCAATGGGTATAAAGATTTCGAAAAGAAGATTCCTCTGAAAACAGATGATCAGTTTGAAATCATGTCCAATTCAAAGCAGATTACCGCTGTTTTGATCTTGCAGGCTGCCGAACAGGGAAAACTGAATCTTCATACTCCTGTCAAAAAATATCTTCCCTCCCTTACCCAAACCTGGGCTGATACTGTGACGGTGCATCATCTTCTGAATCACACCCATGGAATCACAGACATTGAAAAGCCAGCAGCTTTCAAGGCCGGTTCTCAGTTCAAATATGGAAATCTTTCTTATATGCTTTTGGGAAAAATCCTTAAAAACACAACAGGGAAAAGCTTTACAGAATTGGCTCAGACACTTTTCAGAAGGCTTAAAATGGACAAAACAACGGTATACGATGCAAAAAATAACTTATCCGTTGTCCCAGGTTATATGAACGGGAACAATACGTTTGAAAAAGTAAAGGAAACCTTCCTGAATGATGACATAGCACCCGCCGCAGGCGTCATTTCCACGGTACTGGATCTGGCAAAGTGGGATCAGGCATTATTTAAAGGAAAACTTCTCTCACCTGAATTTCAAAAAAAGATGATGACACCTTCCACAACCTCTCAACACAATGTTTTCGGGAAGGAAAGTATGGGATTCGGGTATAATATAAGATTTATCAAAGAGGCAGGGCTGGATTATTATGCAGTAACGGGTCTTGGAGATGGCTTCACCTGCCTTAACACCTATTTTCCTTCCACAGATACTACTCTCATTATTCTTGAAAATCAAATGCCTGAAAACCGTGAATACTGGAGTTTCAAAGAAGCTGCGATAAAGAATGCCGTTCTGAAAGTAATCACGCCTAAATAGCCCAAAACTATTAAAAAGTATCTGCCAAACGCTTTTAAAATAAACAGCATTCAATTTTTGAAAATCAATCCCGAAGATGGTAGATATTATACAATTCTTTTTAAAGCCTTTGTTTTAAGAACAGAGAAAGGTTTTTCTATCACAAACCTGTAGAATACGCCTCCAAGTATACAAGTAAAAAGACATACAATAAGACTTATATTGTCTGATGTCTCAAGTTTAAAATAATCAAATCCTTCCTGTACGAGATGAATAATTCCTTTATGCGAAAGATAAACAGCATAAGATAAAGCTGCCAGCTGAGCAGTAATATAAGATTTTGTCCGATACAGGAAAGATGATGGAGAAACTGCTGCCATCAGAATAAATCCAAAACTTACAGCTACCAACGTAAACCCGAATATGGAAGCTGTTTTTGAAGCCTGTTCATTACATACCCAGAAAGATATTCCCAACAGTACAATTCCCAAAAAGAAAAGTCTGTTTCCATTGGCTTCAACCGTTTTTTTGAATCCTGAAGAATACTGCATCAAATATCCGGTCAAAACACCTATCCCAAGCCCATCAAGCCTCGTATGAGTAGGATAATATATTTTCATATACCATAGTTTCCAGAAATCCGGGGAAGCAGTGTCCGTTCCTATGATAAATTCATTCCATGCGATTACTCTGGCCGTCATAGAAAAGCCTATAACAGCAATTATAAAAACCACAAAATATCTGAACAGTCTTGTGGGGATTAATATTAAAAGCAGCAAAGGAAGAATAAGATAAAACTGTTCTTCGATACACAATGACCATGCATGGGAGAATGTCCCTCTGCTGATCACATCCAGACCATAATTCTGGGTAAAAGTAACAAACTTCCATATGGGAGATAAAGCTTCTCTTTCTCTGAAAAAGGGAAATGTAAAATACAGAAAAACCGTAAAAAAGTAAGCAGGAAAAATCCTGAAAAACCGTTTGATATAAAATGTTTTCAGACTGATTTTTCTGTTGCACTCATTTTCTTTAAACAGCTGGCTGGAAATCAGAAAACCGCTTAACACAAAAAAAAGATCCACTCCCGTCCATCCGAATCTTCCTATACTGTCAATCCAGCCGGGATGTTTAAATGCCCGGTAATGATACAGCAAAACCAGTATAATAGCAACAGTTCTCAGATGATCCAATCCGTATAGCCTTTCAGAATTTTCTTTCATTATTTTTTTAAGGCAAATATTGATAAATTTCAATCTGTTTTCCAGCATCCGGTTCATATACAGCATTATTTAATTCCGACAGCAAAATTTGCAGTCTGCATTATGAATAGGGTCATCCGCCATTATTTTAAATCATTTGGCATATCTTTTCCCTGATCTGGCTTCAGATTTTATATTTTTGACAGTGATGAAAATCAAATCAGAAAATCAGACCAGACAAACACTCTCTTTCCAGCTGCTCTTCTGGACGGCTCTTTTTGTATTCGGAACGGTAAGAATATATGGTGAATATGATGGTGAAATTTCCAAAGAGATGATCATTTATAATTTTTGCCACTGGATTTTCCAGATTGTGGGTGCCAACTTCATTTATTTTTTTTTGATTCGCTGTTTTTTTGACAGGAAAAAGTATCTTGAATTTTCAGTCTATCTTATTTTATGCCTTTATACAATTTCTGTCATCAACCGTTTTTTTATTGTCTATATAGCTGAACCCCTGTTCACCAGTGAAGACAAAGACAGCTTACTCGATATTTTTACAGATATTCCTTACCTTCTTCTTCACTATACCTTTCCTATTATCAGCGGAGCATTTATCTTTATCTCGGTTATGTTTATTATACGGTATAAGGACGAAAAAGAACATACTGTCCAGCTGCAGAAGGAAAAAACAGAGCTGGAACTCCAATCCCTCAAATCCCAGCTCAATCCACATTTCCTGTTTAATACCCTGAATAATATTTATTCGCTGTCAATAAGCCATTCTGATAAAACTTCCCAATCCATCAGCCAGCTTTCGGATATGCTGGATTATATTTTATACAATGGACAGAAGAAGTGGGTCCGAATTTCCGATGAAATGGATATTATCAAGCATTATATTGCCCTGGAAAAACTAAGGTATCCTGATGAAAGATTAAAAATTACAATGCATATTGCTTTACCCTCAACAAATACTATTCCTCCCCTGCTTTATCTTACTTTGGTTGAGAATACCTTTAAACATGGTGCCGGAAAAAATCCGGAAACAACAGAAATAAAAATTAACCTGAAAACAGATCAGCAGTATTCTGTTTTTTCCATTGAAAATACATTCACAGATCATCTGAAAGATCATGAAAAAGGAATCGGACTGCAAAATATAGAAAGGCAATTACAATATCATTATCAGGGCAATTTCACCTTCCGGGTTTCAAATAAAAACAATATTTTTAAAGTTGAAATAACAACGCCTGCTCATTATGATTAACTGCATCATTGTAGAGGACGAACCTTTGGCTGCGTCATTACTACAAAACCATATTTCAAAAATTCATGACCTGAAGCTGCTCGGAACAGCTCAAAATGCCATGCAGGCTTATAAATTATTACAAAAACAGACCATCGACCTGATGTTTCTGGATATCCAAATGCCCCATCTGAACGGAATTGATTTTTTAAAATCATTACCTCATAAACCGGGAACTATTTTTACTACAGCTTACCGCGATTTTGCTCTCGAAGGCTTTGAACTGGAAGCGGTAGATTATCTCCTGAAACCAATTACTTTCGAACGCTTTTTCAAAGCTGTGGAAAGGATACTGAGAAATACATCTCCCCACAAAGAAGACTTTATCCTGATCAAAACAGAAGGCATCCATCGGAAACTTTCCCTTTCCGAGATCGTATATTTTGAGAGCCAGGGAAATGACATCAAAGCGGTACTGGCTACCAAAGAAAGTTTTGTTTCAAAAAGTAAAATTACCGATCTGGAAAAAATAGTATCCGGTAAAGGCTTTGTAAGAATACACAGGTCTTTTATCATCAATTCGGCCTTTATCACAGGCTTCAATAATCATGAAGTTCTTGTCAGCAGTCATTATATTCCTGTGGGAAGAAGTTATAAGCAGGAGTATGATGCGTGCATAGCTTCTATTTCCAAAAACAAACTGTTGTAAGCTCATAAAGAATTTAGCATGGAATGCATAGCTGTTTTCTGCATTTTGATTGGGAAAACCTTATTTTTAACATTTATTTTAAATTAATTTTTAATTCAACTTTATTTGATTAATTTTCAATCTGTTTTTCAATACATTACATTAAATCAATACTGTACATTTGTGTGAATCTGAAAAGAGCAGCTGTTTAAAAAAAATAAATAATCCAATGATTAACAACCCATTAAACAAACAATACAATCTATAGCAGCAACAGATCATTCCATATGAATATTAAAAAAAAATGTTACTTTTGCTTGAACGAATAAAATTGCGTTTTAGCTTTTTTATTAGTAAGTTTATGTGCACCAATTTATAAAACATTAAAATTCACTCCATGAGAAAAATAATTCTACTTATTACATGTATGTTCGGTATTTCAGTTTTCTCCCAGATTAAAGTGTTGAAAAGTGAAAGTTTGGTGGAAATTGGTAAAGATAATTCCGTTGGTCTGTATAAAAAGGAAGATAAATTTACTGTCAATTACCAGGATCTGAATACCAGTAACCTGAATACGATCCGGTCATTTTCTTTCCAGAATATTAATGGAGATGTTGCCGGATTGTTTAAGCTGATCATGGATGGATTTATCTCTGTTCCTGATGAGAATATTGTACTGGAACTTCCTAATGATATCATCGAGCTTCATTACGAAAAGAACTACGGTCAGCAGACGGTACAGTTTATTCAGGTGATCAACAAAAACAGAAAATATATTGGAAAGTCACAGTTTTTAACACAAAAACAGGTGGAGAAAATTTTTGGCAGAACCAATGGAAAATATGCTTTATATGATAAACCTGCCACTATTATTACTCCCGCTAAAGGAACGGCAAATACAGCCTCTAGTGCAGCACCTGCAACAGGGGGAGCCAAGAAAAAATCAAAAAAATAATGATATTTTATAAATATTGCGAAACTCATTCCAACGAATGAGTTTTTTTATTTTATTTTTGCACAAAGACATTAAACATATGCCGCTTCAGATAATCAATTTAACCAAAAAATTTGGTGAACAGACTGCCCTTGACAACATCAACATTTCTATTGATAAAAACGAAATCATTGGTCTTCTCGGCCCGAACGGTGCCGGAAAATCTACCCTGATGAAATCTATTGTCGGTGCACTGAAAATTGACCAGGGAGAAATCATTTTTAACGGCTTAAATATTTCCGATCATGAGATTGAAAGCAAAAAGAAAATAGGCTTTCTTCCTGAAAACAATCCGCTTTATCTGGAAATGTACGTAAAAGAATACCTTCAGTTTGTTGCCAATATCCATAAGATCCCTGATTCCAGAGTTGATGAGGTCATTGAACTGGTAGGAATTACCCCTGAAAAATCTAAGAAGATCGGACAGCTGTCAAAAGGATATAAACAGCGAATAGGGCTGGCACAGGCTATTATTCATCAACCGGACTTACTGATTTTAGATGAACCTACGAATGGTCTGGATCCTAATCAGATCATCGAAATCCGTAATGTAGTAAAAGAAATCGGACAACAAAAGACTGTTTTGTTATCCACTCACATCATGCAGGAAGTGGAAGCGCTTTGCTCCAGGGTAATTCTTATTCATAAAGGAAATATTCTTCAGGACTGTCCTATTGATGAGTTCAAAGGTAAATTTGAAAGCCTGGAAGATGCGTTTGCGAGTTATACGCAGAGTTTTGAGGTTAGGCTTGAAGATTAATGATGAAGACAAAATTTACTTTTAAAGCATTGTTAATACCATTACTCTTAATTCTTATTTTATATCTCATTATCTTAATTATTCCTGAAATTTTTATTACAAAAAATTTTAGTACACCTTTATTTCCAAGAATATTTATACCGACTATACTTATCTTTTCGTTTGTATTACTTTTTTTTGGAGAACTAAGAACTAAATGTATCAGTATAACAATAAACCAAAATGATATTTTTGTAAAAAAATTTTTCGGACTTCTAACTAAAACTCATAAAATTTCTGAAATAGAGGGTTGGAAATATAGCCATTTGACAGGCAAAGGAGGAACCTATGAATATCTTTATTTATACAAAGCAGGAACGAAAGTTTTAAAAATATCACAATTCTACCATAAAAATTATTTTAAGGTAAAAAATCACATCCAAAGAAATTTCAAGTATTTGGGCTATGAAAAGCTATCTTATATTGATGAGTTCAAAGAAATATTTAAATAATTTTTTTCATAATCTATTTTTAACCAAAACAAATTATTACTAGGAACTTTATCTTATATTCAGTTCCATTGGGATGCACACTACGCAAATCCAGTTTGATAATTGCAAAAAAAGAATTTCTTAATAAAATAAAGGCTTTCACTTTTAAAAATGAAAGCCTTTATTTTATTATTAAAAATTGACTTGGGATTATTTCACCTTAAGGCTTGGGATTACTATCCGTTTTTGCGTCAATGTCATCTTCCGTTTCTACACTTTTCCTCTGAATCTGTTCCAAAAGCTGAAGTCCCAAAAGTCCGCTTATGCCTCCATTCGCTGAATCTCCGTTACCTCCTATTAATACTTCAGGCATTATTCTTACATTCTGGCTGGCTATATTTTCCATAATTTTCAATTGGGTAAAGTTATTTCCACCCATTGCTTCTACAGATAATTTGTAAGCTTCAGCATTAGACTTACCGATGGCCAATATCTTTTCTGCTTCAGCATTACCTGTTAATGAAATCTGTTCAGCACTTGCTTTTGCCAGCAATTCTATTTTTTCGGCTTCAGCTTTTGCCAAAAGTCTCGTTTTTTCTGCTTCACCTGTTGCCAGAAGTTTCAGTCTGTCTCCTTCCGCATTAGCCTGCAATCTTACAGAATTGGCATCTCCTGTTGCTTTTTTAACGGATGCATCAGCAATTCTTTCCGCAATCACTACCCCTTGATCTGCTTTTACGATTTCCTTTTGCATATCAGCTACCGCCGTCTCCTTTTCCAAAGCCTGACGGGTTTCCTGAGCCAGCATTTCGGTTTCATAAGTAATTTTCTGTTCTTCCGCCAGTTTTCTGTCTGTTAAAGTTTTCATCAGGCTTTCCGGTGGAACAATGGCTCCTATTAAAGTATCAACAGCATTGACGTTGTATTGTTCCAAAACACTGCTGATGTGATCTTTTGCTGATTGCTGTCTTTCTTTTCGGGTTCCCAAAAATGCAATTACATCACTGTCTTGTGCCGAGTTTCTGAAATAGTTACCAATAGTAGGTTCCAAAACCTGGCTTACAAGATTGATCATATTTCCAAAACGGGCAATCACTTTCGGAGCTTCATAAGTGGGAATATGAATGATCTGAGAAACATCCAGATTGAAAGGGAAACCATCTTTACTTCGTACTGTAATCGTTGAAAGATTTTTATCAAGCTGATGAGATTCACTTCTTTCATAAGCCCAGTTCAATACCAGATTGGTGGTAGGAACAAGCTCAACTTTCATAATGTAAGGATTAATTGGATATTTTCCTGGACCAATAGGTTCTGCCCAAACTCCCTTATGCCCCTTCTCTACAATATTTCCATGTTTAAAATCAACTCCGCTTAAATCTTTTCCTTCTTCTCCTACATAGCTGATAATTACTCCAACATGGCCAATCGGAATCTCTGTCATTTTCACCATTTCGACTTTTGTAAACCAGGGATTCAGAAAGTATGATCCTGCAAGAATTACCTGCTCCTGAAGACCTTTATACCCACCGTTATTCAAAAAAGTATCAACATCCTGAAACTTATTATGATCATTGATAATTTTACCCGCAATCTGACCTTCTTCCAAAGGACTTCCTTCCATTGTTGTGATGATTCCCACTGCATTATCAGGTATCTGAGTCATATCCGTCAGTTCTATCTCAAACAATAATGTATTGATTCTGTAAGATCCCGGTGCTATAATTGCAGTCTGGCGGCCTTTTCTTCCCCCTTTTTTTAAAAAAGCTTCAGCATCCTGAAAAGAATCACAATCTACTTTTCTGCCTAAAATCCTTCCGGTTTCCAGCTCTATACCGTCTTTTGCCAATAAAAGACCTATTTTTCCGGTCGGAATCACGGTGAAAGACTGAAAATCAATAGAATATTGCCATATCCATTTTCCGAAATAAACGCCGGGTGCTAATGTCTGTGCCTGAAAGCCTGCTTCTCCATTAGTTGCAATGATTCTACCTTCCGGAAGTTCCTGCTTACCGACCAGTACGAATTTCTTGGTCACCAAACCGATTTTGTCCTGAGGAACAATGATTAACCCAAAGAAAATTCTCAAAATGAATTTGTAAAAAAGTACGCATAAAAGCGCCATTACGGCCGGAATCATCCAGCCATGAAAACCTAATTCCATAGTTTGTTTTGTTTTTTAATTAAATTTTAAAACAGGGATTGTGCTCTGATTCTTCAGAATACGAAAAAACAGAGTACGAATTATGTGATAATTCTTTCGAAAAAAATTAAGAAATTACAGGAGGAGATGTATTAAAAATCGTGAAGATGATTTCTGATACTTTTAATAGAAAAAACTTAAAGTTAATTAGTTTCATTTTGATAATAAAGGAACGAGATCCTTTGATGGTACAAATGTACATAAGAAAAGTAATCCGTTGTTTTAGAAACTGACAATATTTTACCAATACAACAATAACAAATTGAAAATCAGTATTATTATTTTCTAAAAATACGCATCCGGCAGTTGTAAAAATCTAATTTTCAGCACTATATATTTATATTCTAAATTAAAAATGGCTTTATATTTGATAGAATCTAAAATGTTAACCAATAACCACTCAATATGATAAAGCATATTTTATTAAGAACCTTGTGCTTCGCTCAGTTTTCTTTCGCGTTTGCCAAAGAAGTTCCGAATCTGAAAACAGATCGTTTTATAACCACTTCTGTAACCCAGCAGGTACCCAAAACGGTAATTATTAAAACCAAAAAGTTTAAGGTCAGAATCGACAAACAGCCGAATGGTAAGTACCTTTACCAGTCGTGGAATGCCAATGCAAAGATCACTTCAAAGCCCAGCATGATCATCAGCGACGGAGAGCTGATTCCTGACGGTACAGGAGGAAACTACTATATTAACTTCAATAATGAAGGACACAGCTATCAGATCTGGAGAAATTATCTTACAGACTCTCCGAAAAAAGCCCCTTATACATTGGTTGTAAATGATGCGAATGACCGTGAAATTGTGCGTCAGGACGGATATGTGGTTAAAAATTAAGAGACCTAAAGGCTGAAAGCTGGAGGATAGAAGCTGGAAGTTATATAGCCTGTCTATTCAGATTCACCTTTTATAAAACAGAAATCCTGCATTGCTGCGGGATTTTTTATGTTCCGGATTGTTTTAGTTCTGTAAAAAAACCGCTGGATTCATAACTCTCTTTGGCTGCTTTGTAACCGATATTAAAAATCTCTTCCAATCTGTCTTTTCTACGCTCAAAAGTTCCATAAGATGCGAGCTTCTGTGAAGAAATGAACCAGTCACAATAATCAAATTTTATTCTTTCTATTCTATAGGAAAGAAGGTCATAAGAACGGGAAACAATTGCTTTGATTGAATTCAGATCTTTGATCTTGGCTTCATTGGGTGGAGATACAAATACCCCAATCAGCTTATCACAGTCATCCCTGATGATATCTGCCGGAAAATTGTTCAATACCCCACCATCACAGTACATTTCGTCACCAATGATGTAAGGAGTTGTTATTCCCGGGATGGAACACGACGCAATGATCGCATCAACGATCTCAAAATCTTTGTCAAAAATTTTCTGGGTTCCGGCAACCAGCTCTGTTGCTACAATTTTCACTTCGATGTCCAGATCTCCCAGTTTCATTTCATGAAAAATAGGTTTCAGATAGTTTCTGAAAATCACTGAAGAAACCAACCCTGGCTGATTAAACGTAAAATGTTTCCAGTTGAAAAAATAGACAGAATTGAAAAATTCCAGAATTTCTTCCGGGGTTTTTCCTATCGCATGCAGACATCCTACAATAGATCCTGCGCTGCAGCAGGAAAGGATGTCAACCTCAATGCTTTTTTCCTGTAAGAATTTTATTACGCCTGCGTGAGCGATTCCTTTGGTACCGCCTCCTGATAAAACAAGTCCTACTCTTTCAAAATTCATAGAATAAATGTATGAAAACAGGCTGAAATAATTAAGTTAATTTTTATAAATATGACGATTTTAAAATTATTTTAATAAAAAGCCATTAAAAAATTAGATTCTGCCCCTTAAGAATAATTAAAGAAATCATTAACAACATATTTAATTTGGAACGATCGGTTTAAATTGTATATTTGCAGTATGCCAAGAAATAAAGAATTTGACTATACAGAAAAGCTGGAATCAGCCCGTAATCTCTTTTGGGAAAAGGGATATCATGCGACTTCTATGCATGATATAGTTGATGCAATGAAGCTGAACAGAAGCAGTATTTATGATACCTACGGCAATAAGCATGACTTATTTTTAAAATGCCTGTCAAATTATGCTGATTTTAAAGAGGAGCAATATTCCCAAGCGTTACAGGCAAAAAATAAAGGTATAAGCGCACTTGAAAATATCATTCGCGATGTTGTTGAACAAACCATAACTGATAATAAGGCTTGTCTTACGGTAAAGACCATTTTTGAAATTGTTCCGGAAGATCAGGAAGTAAGGCAGTTCCTCTTGAAAAGTGGCAAATCCTTACACGCTATTTTAGAAAAAGCAATCGTACAGGCTCAGCAGAATGGTGATCTTAAAAGTGAAAGCTCATCTCCGATTATTGCCCGGTATATCCTGTCTTCTTTCAGCAGTTTTTGGAGTCATTATAACTTGACCCAGAACAAAAAAGAAGTGATGGAAATGGTCGATTTTTTAATAGAACAAATCAAAAAATAAATTTTTTTGTCTTATTTTGGAACGATTGGTTTAAAATAAATGAAAAGCAAAATTACAATAATTACGACTCTTTTCGTATTGACAACAAAGATCAATGCTCAACAAAGAGTATCAATAAAACAACAAAAGCATATGAACAATACAGACTTGACAGCTCTTCGGAAAAACAAAGTGAAAATTTATTTTAAAAAGGTGGATGACGGGCAATTTGACGAGGAATATTTCAACCTCTATACAGAGGATGTAGAAATATATTATCCTAAATTCGGGTTTGAAAAGGGAAAAAATGGAATCAGGAATTTTGGAAAGGTAATGGGTAGTCATCTGCAAAACCTTAGTCATGATATTGATAATTTCAAATATGTAATCTCTGATCATACTATTGTGGTAGAAGGAACAGAAAGTGGAACTACACGATCCGGAAAAAAATGGCCTGATTATAAGATTTCACACGGTAAATTCTGCAATATATTTGAATTTGAAGGAGAATTTATTAAAAGGGTTCATGTCTATGTAGATCCTGATTTTGCATCTGAAGATACCGACAGGGTACATATTTTCAAAAACTTACTGAAAGATATGGGTGAAAAATATAGAGCATCAACACGAGAAGTTATAGATGAATTCTTTGCTTTACAATTCGGTGAAAAGAAAGGAAATATTTTAGATTTATTTTCTGAAAACGTAGACTGGGACCTCCCTGGAAATAAAGACAAATTTTCATGGGCGGGTAAAAGACAGACAAAGAAAGAAATAGAAGAGTTTTTTAAAGAATTATACTCAAATGTCAAACCGGAAAAGTTTGAAATTGACTTTATCGCTGTTAATGGCGAGAATGCAACTGTTACCGGGCATCTGTCTTCTAAAATTCTTGCTTACAACAAGGTATTTAAGACCGAGTTTGTCATAATTTTTAAAGTGCTAGATGGTAAGATTGTAAAATATCATTTTATGGAAGACAGTTATAAACTCGATGAAGAAATGCAGTCTACCATTCAATAGGAACTCCATTGGAAGTAATAAACATTAACTAAAAAAGCCGGAGAAACAAATAGTTTCTCCGGCTCTTTATTATTTAATTGATGTCAACCTGATGAATGACGATCAATAATATATTAGATGTGGATCACCTCACCGTAAGCAGCAGCAGCAGCCTCCATAATAGCTTCAGAAACTGTTGGGTGCGGGTGGATAGACTTGATGATTTCGTGACCTGTAGTTTCAAGTTTTCTCGCTACAACAGCTTCAGCAACCATATCAGTTACTCCGTCACCGATCATGTGGCATCCTAACCACTCACCGTATTTGGCATCAAAAATCACTTTGATAAATCCGTCTGTATTTCCGTTTGCAGTAGCTTTACCGCTGGCAGAAAGAGGGAATTTACCTACTTTGATTTCATATCCTTTTTCTTTAGCCTGCTTTTCAGTAAGACCTACAGAAGCTACTTCAGGGTGGCAGTATGTACATCCAGGGATATTGCCATAGTCGATTTTTTCAACGTGCAGACCTTTGATTTTTTCCACACAAGTAATCCCTTCTGCAGAAGCAACGTGAGCCAATGCCTGAGTTGGGATAAGGTCTCCGATCGCATAGTAACCCGGTACTGATGTTTCATACCATTCGTTTACCAATACTCTTCCTTTATCTGTCTGGATTCCCACTTCTTCCAATCCGATGTTCTCAATATTTGCAGCAATACCTACAGCTGATAAAAGGATATCAGCTTCAAGCGTAATATTTCCGTTAGCTGTTTTTACATTAGCTTTTACGCCTTCACCGCTTGTATCAACACTTTCTACAGAAGCGTTTGTCATAATTTCGATTCCTGATTTTTTCAGAGATTTCTCCAAGTGCTTAGAGATTTCTTCATCTTCCACAGGTACGATGTTTGGCATAAATTCAACAATAGTAACCTTCGTTCCCATTGTGTTATAGAAATCAGCAAATTCTACTCCGATTGCTCCAGAACCTACAACGATCATAGATTTTGGCTGCTCAGGAAGAGATAATGCCTGTCTGTATCCGATTACTTTCTTACCATCCTGCGGTAAGTTGGGTAATTCTCTTGAACGAGCTCCCGTAGCGATGATGATATGATTTCCTGAATATTCAGTGACCTTACCATCTTTGTCTGTCACAGAAACTTTTTTACCTTTCTGTACTTTTGCAGTACCAAGAATTACGTCAATCTTATTCTTTTTCATCAAGAATTCGATTCCTTTGCTCATTTTATTGGCAACACCACGGCTTCTCTGGATCACATTCGGAAATTCAAAGCTTGCTTCCACTTTATTCAAACCATAATCTTCAGCATGGTTGATATAATGAAAAACCTGAGCAGATTTCAATAAAGCTTTAGTTGGAATACATCCCCAGTTAAGGCAGATTCCTCCTAAATTTTCTTTTTCGATAATTGCGGTTTTGAAACCCAATTGTGCTGCTCTGATCGCAGTAACATATCCACCAGGACCACTTCCAATGACAATAATATCGTAATTCATTACTTTAAAAATTTTTATGCGAATTTAAGGAAAAATATTGGATGTTTCATGTTTCTGCAAATTGATCTTAAAATGCATCTACAAGCCATTTTTATTCAATTTTAAACAAAGAAAGAGAACACAAAACGCATTCTCTTTCAATAATTTTTATTTTATACTGAAAACTTTTCAAATTTAAAAAATATAAAAAACTGCTTTTCTCATTTTAATAACTGCAGAGGTTCTGTATTATTTTGCCTGTCTAAGCAATCGTTTCTCAGTCGCATATCTCGCATTTAAAGCTTTCATCTGATCTCTTTTCATTTGTTTAGTGGCTAACGGATGATTAAGGATCAGTTTTTTTTCTGTGTTATATTTTTTGGTAAGCTCCTGCATTTTAATATTTACCAACTCGTTTTTTGAAGGATGTGGTGGAGCCGGCGGATGTTTTTGTGCTGAAACGTTCATTGATAAACCTAGTAACAATACTGTTGAAATTAATAACTTTTTCATAATGTTCATATTTTTGAATGGATTTAATTAATTCATCTTTTTATTAATTAATCCATCATGGTTCATTATAAATATTACATATATCGTACCAATATTTCTGTTGAAAATAAAACAGGCATCAAAATAAAAAAAATAAATACTGCTGGGAACCTGCTATTTTCATACATTTATTCATCTTTTAAATAAGCACTTATGAAGACTGTGAAAAAAACTCAACTGACCAAAGACAGTATCTGGCTGAAGGAACCTGAAGACCATGATTTTCCTGCAGCACAAGACTATCTGGAACTACTTTTCCAACCCGATGAAGTACAAAAAATGGTTAAAAAATTAAAGGCCGCTCCCACTATCATAAAAAAATCGAAAGATATTTTAAGAGCCAGTAAGCTTTCCCTTCTTCCGGAAACCAATATTCATGTAAAAGAAAACCTGAAAAAAGTGGAGAAAAATAAAAAGCTTTCACCTATACTGCTGGTACGGGGAGAGCATGAACTGATCATTGCAGATGGCTATCACCGCTTATGCTGCAGTTATTATCTTACAGAAGATCTGGAGGTGCCATGCAGGCTTATTTAATAAACTATGCAAATAACTCCTATCACTAAAAAAGTGATTTATCTAAAAACATTCAAATTATTGTTTTTCAGTAGATTTTTTAGCATTTTTTTTTAATATTTTTGTTAGAAACCAAAATTTAGAAATATGAAAAAATACATCTTGATCCTCTTTTTTGGAGCAGTTCCCTTAACTGCACAAGTAGGTATTAATACTACCACCCCCAACAGTACACTCGCTGTAAATGGTTCATTAAGGGCAGGCTACACTCAGGTCACTGCCACAAACTATTCTATTCTGGCTACTGACCATTACATCACATATAATGGAACAGCC
This sequence comes from Chryseobacterium sp. ON_d1, assembly GCF_006829085.1. Taxonomy (GTDB): domain Bacteria; phylum Bacteroidota; class Bacteroidia; order Flavobacteriales; family Weeksellaceae; genus Chryseobacterium. Next base: position 47,230 of record NZ_BJTC01000018.1, on the reverse strand, counting down.
GATGCCACTTTTACACTCCCGGTCATCGGAACCGGTACAACGAGTTTTACAGGGAGAATTTATAAGATTAAAAACATTTCTCCAAATAATATTACGCTTCAGGCATCAAGCGGTAATACCTTAAGGATTGACAACACTCCTGTCTCTTCTTTTGTAATCCCTACCGGCGCTTATGCCGAAGTGGTGAACAACAGCAATACTTCCGGAGGGACATGGGATTTATCTTTTACGGTTCTTCCCAAGCCAAGCAACGTGGAAATTTATGGTACACAGCTCTTCATTCCTCCTCATGCACTTGGAACCGCAGCTCTTGCCGACTGGACCAATCATGCTAATGCAGGCTATGATTCAGGTGCTGCAACAGACAGGTGGTGGATCGTGAGTAAAACATCTGTGGACAGAGCCCAAACAGCTGCTTACTCCAATGCCAGCAGAATGACCCTTGTTTATGAATATCAGGGTACTCCTTTCAATGTTACCAATATGTATCCTATTCTTACTGCAGGAAACAACTCAAGTTTCCCGGATGTATTTACAGCATCCTTTGTGAGTCTTGCCAATAACGGAACTGCTGGGAGAACCCGTCTTACCGTTTCAGTGGCCCGTGTAGACTTTATCGGTACGAACGGTGCCACTACCAATAACAGTAACTGGGCAGGAACATTCTTATTGAACGTTTTACTGGCCAGAAAATACTAGACCATCTCCAGAATATATACAAAAAGAGCAGAAATTTCTGCTCTTTTTATGACTATAAAACTTCAATATTCTGTTTTAAAGGAAGATTTTTTGATGAATTTCCCACCATAATTCTGTACGTTCCTTTTTCTACAATCCATTCCATCTTTTCATTCAGAAACTGCAACTGTTTCACAGGAACTTCGATAGTAACGGATTTTGATTCTCCGGGCTTTAATTCTATTTTCTGAAATCCCTTAAGCTCAATGACCGGCCTTGAAACCGAAGCCAGCAGGTCTTTCACATACAGCTGAACAACTTCACTTCCTGCTTTCGAACCTGTATTTTTCACATTTACTTTAGCAGTAATGGTTTCATTCTCCGAATACTGGCTTTTGTTCAACTGTAAATCAGAGATTTCAAAAGTAGTATAACTTAATCCGAAACCAAAGGGATATAGCGGCTCACCACTCAGGTCGTAATAGTCATTTCCTCTTCCCGTCGGATGATGATTGTAGGTCAATGGCAGCTGCCCCTCTTCCACAGGAAAAGTAAGAGGCAATTTTCCGGATGGATTCTCAGCACCGAAGAGTGTTTTTGCCACTACATTTCCACCTTCTTCTCCCGGATACCAAATATCCATGATCGCTCCAACCTTATCTTTCCATGCTGTTGTTTTTATGGCTGAACCTCCTACCAAAACAACTGCAGTTGGCTTATTTAATTTTGAAACTTCATGAATAAACGCTTCCTGATTTCCCGGCAGGCTTAAAGATGAACGGTCCTGAAATTCTCCTTCATGAATTCCGGCTGTAACAATGATGTAATCTGCATTGTGGGCGAGATTCAAAGCCTCATTAAAATCTTTCTGATAATCATGCAACCCATAATTCCAGATCAGTTCCAGATTGGCTTCACCACGGTTTTCATGAAATTCAATTGTAATGCTGTATTTCTTTCCTTTTATAAAATCTACATCGATCGTTTTTGTGGAATAACTCAGTTTTTCCCATTGGTCAATAACCAGCTTCCCGTCAAGATATAGCCTGAAACCGTCATTCCCCCGTAATCCCAGTTGGTATTTACCGGAATCCGGGGCTTCCAATTTTCCGGTCCAGCGGATGCTATATTGATCCGGCTGAAGCTTTTCAGGGTTGGGAGAGTATAAAGTCCATATGAAATTGAACTGCTCATCCTGCTTTTCAAAAGCAGGATTACCTTTTAAATCAGTGTTGGAAAAATACATTCCTTTTAACCCTTTTTTATTTTCAGACGAGAGATATTTATCAGAAATTGTGGTAAAATCTTTTATATTCCAATCGATACCTTTTGAATAAATGATTTCAATATCTTTATTTTTTACATAATTTTTAAGACCTTCCAGGATATTTACTTTTTTATTGCCCGGTCCTGAATAACCGCCTAACCTTGCATCCACCGCATCTGTTCCCACCATAAGAATCTTTTTTATATTTTCGGGAACAGGAAGTGTATGATTATTGTTCTGAAGCAATACAAAGGATTCTGCAGCTACCTCTTCCGCCAACGGCTTATAATTCAGCTTTTTTAATTCTTCAACTTCTTTAGGTGAGACATAGGGGTTTTCAAACAATCCGAGTTCAAACTTGGCTCTCAGCACTCTTGATACAGCATCATCAATTCTTTCTTTTGAGATTCTGCCATCCAGAAACGGAGGGATAAAGAGCTTATAATGTTTATATTCTGTCTGAAAGATCACGTCAAGCCCTGCATTAATAGCCTGTGCAGATGCATCATCATAATCTTTTGCCGTAAAATGCAGGACATTTGCGCCTCCCACTGCACTTGCATCACTGATTACAAAACCTTTGAAACTCCAGTCTTTTTTTAATTTTTCTGTCAGCAGCCAGTGATTGGCCGTTGAAGGTCTTCCGTCAAGCAGATTGTAGGAAGTCATCACCGACCGGCTTTTTCCTTTTGTAAATGCATTATAAAAAGGGATTAAATGAGTCTCTTCCAGATATCTTCTACTCCAGTGAATGGGATAAGAATCTCTTCCTCCTTCGCCTACATTGGCTAAAAAGTGTTTGGGTGTCGTAATAATTCCCATATTTTCAAAGGAACTGACAAAACTGACTCCCATTACAGATGTCAAAAAAGGATCTTCACCATATGTTTCTTCCGTTCTTCCCCACCTCACATCACTGGCCAGATTCACTACCGGTGTCAGAATCTGGCGGATTCCTCTTAATTTTGATTCTTTTGCAATGGCTGCTGAAACCTGAGCCATCAGTTCCGGATTGAAAGTAGCAGCCAGACCTATTGCCTGTGGAAAAGCGGTAGTACCTTCCCTTACCAACCCATGCAAAGCCTCATCAAAAGGAATAATCGGAATCCCTAACCTCGATTCTTCAACGAAATATTTCTGGATCGCATTGATCTTTTTTACCAGTCTTTCCGCATCTTCACCGGCATTGTATTTCAGTAACTGCCCCGCAGCTCCACCTCCCTGATTTTCGGCACTCACCTGCAGTCCAAAAATCCCATGAAAATATTGTCCTTTCGGTACATTATCCAAATCCCCGGGAATCATAAAGCACTGCCAGAATTTTTCTTCGGGCGTCATTCTCTTCAACAGGTCCTGAACCCGGGTTTCAACAGGTTGTTTGGGGTCTTTATATAGAGGCTTCTGAGCGGAAACAGAGATAACACTCAACCATAATGCAGCTCCTGTAAGTTTAAAACGAAACAATCTCATTATTGTATAATTTGAATGACGGTTGCATATTTCAGAGCTTTCCTTTCTTCAGGTAATTTGATTTCCATGATATTTCCTTCTGTTTTTTTCCATTGAATTTTTGATGAAATCCCCAGTACTTTCAAAGATTTAGGTTTAAAATTTTCCGGAACTGAGAAAGTAAGCACTGCCGGGGCCTTATATTCTGACTGTTCATTAAGATGGAAAACATTCACCGTTTTATGGTCTTTACTTTGGGTATAATAGTAGTTTCCTTCGTGATAGGGAGCAATACTTCTGGTTGCAAAAACAGCAGACCCGTTTTTGTCCATCCATCCCGAAATCTGATGTAATCTTTCATAGACAATGGCATCATAATCACCATTAGGTCCGGGAGCAATATTCATCAGGTAATTTCCTCCTCTTGAAATAATTTTAACCAGGGTTTCAATGATCTTTTGAGAAGATTTATAGTGGTCATCCGGAACGTAAGAAAAGGAATCCCCCATAGTGATACAGCTTTCCCAGGGAATGGAAAGAGCTTGTTCCGGAACCGCCTGTTCAGGGGTCACATAGTTTTCCCATTTGCCGGGAACGGTACGGTCGACAATGATAATCCCAGGCTGATTTTTTCTGGCCATACTTCCTATTTTGTCCATGTCAATATCCTGCTCTACTTTGATGGTACGCTGCCATTCTACTTTCGGATCTATGGTGTTGAAAGGACGGACCCAGCCCCCATCCAGCCAAAGAATATCAATTTTTCCGTAATTGGAAGTAATTTCATTTAATTGATTGAATGTAAATTTTTTAAAGCTCTCCCATCTTTCCGGGTATTTCTTGGGATCATAATTGACATTTCTGTCTTTTGGCGGAAAGTAGGACCACCAGTAATCATCGGAATGCCAGTCAGGCTTTGAAAAATAAGCTCCTATTTTAAACCCTTCCTGTCGGAAAGTGTCAAAAATTTCCTTTGTCACATCTGATTTTGGATTTTTTGAAAATGGTGTTTTGGCTGAGGTAATTTTATAATCTGACTGCCGGGTATCAAACATGGCAAAACCATCATGATGCTTGGTGGTAAAAACCACGTATTTCATTCCTGCTTTTTTTACGGCATCAGCCCATTTTTGAGGGTTAAACTGAGTAGGGTTGAAAGTGGTCTGAAGGTTTTCATAATTCTTTACATATTCACAGTAAGAGTTCCCATGTTCAGGCTTTCTCTGGGTCCAGGATTCGTCTTCAGGACATAAGCTCCAGCTTTCAACAATTCCCCACTGGCTGTAGGTTCCCCAATGCATAAACAGTCCGAATTTCATATCCTGCCATTGGTCCAGGTTCTGAATAACAAGAGGATCTGTGGGTTTCTGATATCCGTCAGACACATTATGAGCCTGTGAAAATACTACTGAACTTATTAAAAAAGAGGAAAGGAAAAAAGGTTTTATTTTGGATATCACCAACATATGGAATAGTTTTCCGCTAATTTAATTATCCTTTGGGAAACCCACAAACATTAGGATCTCAAGAGATTAAGAATTGCTTCATCAAATCCGGGATATGAAAACTGAAATCCGCTTTTCAGGAGTCTCTCAGGATACACATTACGGCTTTTCAGAAGCAGTTCCGTTTCGGTTTTCAGAAAGACAGAGACTATTTCCAGTTGCCACACCGGAGCATTGAGTCCAAAAGGCATTTTCAGTTCTTTTCTCAGTTTTTTCATCATATTTTCATTAGATAGCGAAGCGGGTGCAGTGATATTAAAAGCTCCTGAAATATCTTCATGCTGAATTATCCATTCTATGGCTTTACAGAAATCTTCAATATGAATCCAGCTTACCATCTGATTCCCTCTGCCCTGTTTTCCTCCTAGCCCCAGCTTTGTAAGCATTTTTAGCTTAGGAAATGCTCCACCATTATTGCCCAGAACAATGGATGTGCGAAGCGCAACTTTCCGTATTCCTTCATTTTGAACTGCAAAGAATTCTTTCTCCCAGCTTTTGCAGATATTCATTGAAAAGTCATCTCCGATAATCCCGTTTTGCTCCGTGTTCAGGTGTTGTTCAGAATGAATATAAATAGTTGCAGAGCTCGCATTCAACCATATTTTGGGTTTTTCAGAACATTCATCTACCGCTTTCTGTAATATTCTTGTACTGTCAATTCTTGAGGAGTAGATTTCTTTTTTATTTTTCTCATGATACCGGCAATCCACAGATTTCCCTGTAAGATTAATCAGTACATCTGCTTTTTCCAAACTGCTTTTCCATTCACCTATGGTTTGGGCATCCCAATAGATTTCGTTTTTACGCACAGGTTTGCGGGTGAGGATGCAGACCTGATTTCCTTTTTCTGTAAAGTATTTTTCTAAGTTTTCGCCAAGAAACCCGGTTCCTCCGGCTATGATTATTTTCATTGTTTTAAAGTTTAAGTTTCGGGGTAAGATTTAAGGTTTTAACCGTAGATTTTCACAGATGGCTGTAGCTGATATTTCATTTTATTTTAACAATTTAAAAAAAAATCAAATATTTTTAAAAACTCATGTGAACTTTATTTAATGCAATGATATCATCTTCATTTACTTAAGTATCTAAAAAGCTTTTGCGGTATTTGTGGTTAGTTTTTTCCCGCAGATGTAACAGATTTTCACAGATGATTGAGGATAGGGTTCTTTTCCTCAATGGATTATTAGCTGATATATTTCTTGGTTTTGACTTGAATTTCTGAGCCATCGGCAAGCATTACAGAAACAGGCTGCTGATGATTCAAACCTTCAAAATCATTTCCGTAGATCTTTTGAAAATCAATTTTCAGTTGATAGTCATTTACGGTGTAGCTATTCCATTTCGGGTGGCATACTTCATATTCTGAAGTAGTATTTTCTTTTTTTGTAAAGCCAAAATAATGCTCTGTGATAAACGCAAATTCTGAATTTTCTTCCATCGGTTTAGCTCTGTTCTCAGCCATAATCTGAATAGAATACCAGCTTTTATCTTTCCATGAGTACCGGATCAGCAGTTCGTCTTCTTTTTCATGGATGAGGTTCTTCATAGGCATCGTGTGATAATTTTCTTTATAAATGGTATTCGCAACAAAACTTAGTGCAGGTTTGGGAACGATTTCCTTAATAAAAACCACACCTCTTTTCCATACTCCTTTTTCTTTTTTCTTTACATAAAATCTCAGGTTTACTTCTTCAAAATTGCGGTGAAAAGGAATGGACACCCCCAACAGGGTAGTATTTAAAAACATAAATCCCACAAGACTTACATAGCATTTGCTATTATAAAAATCGAGCTCTGTACCTTTGGGCAGGTATGGTAATAAAATATCGGGATTAATTTCGTAATTGATGATGGCCAGCTTTCTCCATTCTGCTTTTAAAAAGTTCATAACTGTATGTTTTTAGGTTAAAAAACTGCAATCCCGTCACGGGTAGAAGATTCTGCAAAGGTTTTGATCATTTCATTTCTTTTGATCAGAAAGCTTGTAAGATAGCCCTTGAGAAAAATGGCATTGAATAATTCTCCAATGATACCTAGCGGAGATTCGAACTGAAAAATATCGGTCATCAATGTTTTCCCGTTTACAGATTTAAAAATATGTCTGTGACGCATAGATCTGAAAGCTCCTTTCTGCATGACATCAACGAATTGAAACGGCTTTTCCATGCTGACAATTTTTGTAGTGAGGTTTTGATAAACGCCCAGATGTTTTGCTCTCCATGTTACCGTTTCATTTTCTTCAATCAGTCCCGAAGTACGTCCTGCAATGGCTTTTTCATGTGATTTTGATGTTGACTGCTGATGCAGATCAATATTTCTTGCCACATCAAAAACATAGTGAATGTCTGCATTAATTACAGTATTTAAATAGATGGTTGACATTTTTTTTAAGATTTTAAATTTTAATGTTTGTAAGAATAATGATCATCAACGCTATTATTCTGAACAATATCCATGAGATGGTAGGAAGAAGATTCAGCTTTAGTATTCTGCATCTTCTCAGGTGTTCCAGAAACATAACCAAGACTACAGCTCCAAAGTATATCAGATAAAAGACAGGGTGAAAATCGGTCATCAGAGCAGGAATTAACAGTAAAGTCCCGATTAAAGAAACGGTCATCATATTTCCGAGATAATCCCAGATTTTATCTTTGAGATAGCTTTTTAAAAAGAGGCTCTGCCAAGCGATCTGACCGAGGCAAACAGCAAATTCTCTCGAGAAATTTCGTTCTAAATTAAAATCCAGCTTCAAGGAAAATTCACTTAAGATATATGCCGAAAAAATAACAACAAAACTGATGTATGCTATTCTATATTTCAGGTTAAAATCCGGAACACAAGATTGTTCTGTATAATCTTTTGAGGAAGGAATAATCTGTTTTCTATTATAAGAAACGAAGGAATACAATTTTTGAAAAAACCAATAGAGAGGTCCTTTTCGAGCAATTTTTGCCAACAATGGAAAAGAGTTTCCAATGATGACAAGCAGACTGTCTAATCCGTAAACGACTTCATTTTTGTTGTGATCTACCAAAGCAATTTCATTTTTCGCCCGGTTGAAGTCTATTAAGATCTTATTTCTCATTGAGATTTCCGTAAATGCTTCCCTTCCGTCTTCGTCCAGCATTCCGCATTTTATGAAACCTTTGGAATAGAAATTACACATCGGACATTCATTGTCGTATATCAGGGTCTGGTTTTTGAGTGTTTTCATCGTAATTATTTATAAGGTTCATAACTGTTGTAACAATCATATACATAAAGGATGGCCATTATAGGCGTATAAAACAAAGCCAGAATCAGGAAGACACCCATGAGAGCCATTGTAAATTCAGTATAGATTTTTTGGTCAATCAAAAGCAGACATATCCAGACAGGCATGATGGTTAATCCATATACTCTGAACTCAGATGTTTGTTTTAGTTTTAAAAATAGCCTGATCAGATAACTTATCAATTGCACTCCTCCAACCACATAATAGAATTCTATAAATTTCCAGTCTTTATAATGCATCACAGCACCCACAATACTGATTATTAGAATAATCAATTGGATAAAGTAATCGTATTTCGTAAATGTTTTCATGGTAGTTATTATTTAAAGTGATCCTTTTCGTCTGAAATAAATAATCAGGAATAAGTGAATGATTAAATTTTTCATAATTATGGTTTGTTTTATATTTTCAGTAATTTTTGAAATATGGATTCAAATAAAAAATCAGTTTCTTTCAAAATCAGTAGTCTGATTACTTTCTATGTTTTCTTTGTTCAAAGCATGTCTCCGTCCTTTCAGGAATAGTAACAGATTCAGAAGCATCATTATTCCCAGATATATTGAAAATCCTCCGATTTTTTTACTCAGCGCTACCACCAGCCTTTCCACGGTTTCAATTTGAAAGAATTCTATGATGCATAAAGCAAAGCCAATATTTAAAAGATAAAAACCTATTTTAAAAAGAGAATTGGTTGCCATGGCAATATCTTTTTTCTGGTGAAAAATATCAATCATGAATGTTTTTGAATTTTTAAATAAAAACTGGGAGACCAATACGGTAAGGGTAATTACGATCGGTAAATAGATCATGTACGCTGAAAAATTATACGTTGCGGTTAAAACTGTAGCTGCCATAATAGTATTATTTTAATGTTAATTTATTTCTTAAAAAGTAAAGCGCGAAAATGTTCATATAATGTAATACACAGAGGATTAAAACGATACTTCCTACTCTCATTGCTGTAATACTTATCATTTCCTCCAGGCTGTTTATTTTGTTCCAGGTTGTAAGATTGATAGCGATATATCCTAAATTCAACAAGTAATAACATCCAAGAAGTATCCTGTTAATTGTCAGGCAGAGACCTTCATCATGGAGCAGATATTTTAAATACGCTTTTCCTTCATGGTAACACCTTCTTCCTACATCAATCGTTATGTATGAACTGATGGTTAAAAACAGTATATATGAAACAATATTGAACATTTTATAAATTTTATATTTTCAGTAATTTCTGAAAGTTTATTTGAAATAAAAAAGGATTTTCATCCTTTGATTATTGCAGTTTATTTTTCTTAAGATACTCTTTTATAGCAGACCAGATAGAAAACTTGCAGGTGCTATCTCTAATCGTGTCTGATTTTCCTTTATTATAGAAAATATATACATCTCTGGTAGTACAATCACCATCTTTCGGAATTTCCCTTATTTCATTTTCAGTTTTTACAAAATAAGCCCATGTTGTTCTATCTATCGCTTTTAGATTTCCACCTTCCTGGCGGATAAAATAATGATTATTTTTATTTATAACAGTTATTGAGTCTTTTTCCTGATGAAAGCAACCTGTAGATTTAAAGACCAATTTTGCTTCTGAATCTTTTAGGTTTTCAAAAACTGATTTGTTATTTTTTTTTACCAAGCTGTCAAGAGCGATTCTTATTCTGTACGTTTTAGATTCATCTACTTTTATTTCTTTTCTGATAGTTTCTCCAAAATTATTTTCGTAAACAAATGAGTATTTTCCTTCTTTTATGCTGTCCAGTTTTATATTAGAATTTAAAGACAAGGCCCACTTTTCAGGTTCTAAAATTTTGAATATCTTTTCATCCTTGTAAATTTCAATCTTATACAAATCATTTATCTTATGATTATAAGGATCAGAATTTTCTTTATAAATGTCAAAACCGGCATTCACATTTTTCTGGCAACTGATTATTAAAAAGCCTGAAATAAATAATAAAAGAAGATTTTTCATGTGTGGAATCATTCGTTTATTTCAACAGATTGGTAATCTTCCCTACCAGCCAGTGGTCATCACTTTTGATGGCCAGATCCATGATATTGTTGATTTTTCCGGTTACCGAACTGAAGTCATTCATCAGCTTGATAAATTCCCTGGCTTCTTCTGAATCCTTATCGTCAATATTCTTTAATTCTTCCAGAAAAGAAATGACAGGTTCAATTTCTCTTTTTCTGCGTTCTTTGGTAATTTGCTTGAAAAGGTACCAGACATCTTTTTCTGCAACGAAATATTCTTTTCTGTCTCCTTTTATCAGCTCTTTTTTCACAATCCCCCAGTCGATCAGGCCGCGAAGATTCATATTGGCATTTCCTCTTGAAATCTCCAGCTGTTCCATCACTTCATCGGTAGAAAGTGGTCTGTCACTTGCCAGAAGCAGTGCATGCACCTGTGCCATGGTACGGTTGATTCCCCAATTGGTAGCAAAGGTTCCCCAGGTCTGAATGTATTTTTCTTTTGCTTCTGAAAGTTGCATCTTGTTTTTCTTTTAAATTTCCTGTAACAAATATAATTATATTTTTTGAACTTTCAATAATTTTTGAAAATTAATTTAAAAAGATTTTTTTTTATCCTTGTCAAGGTTTTAAACCTTGACAAGGATAAATGGATGTCTGTTTCAGTTTATAAAATTAAGGCTCAATACTGGTTGTAATCCCTTGATTCCAATATTTTGCTTCCGGCATATAATAGAGGTACACGTTACTTGATTTCCCGGTATAGGTTCCCGCAAATTCCACTTTAAGATCAAGATTGATGGTTTTTATTTCTCCTGCACTAAAATGTTCCCAGTACAGCACCAGATAATTATCAAAAATTTCATAATAGGAAATCTGTTTTTTATCAATCAGGTCTTTCAGCAAAGCATTCTGGAGGGTCAGGCCTGCAGGAATACCGATCTTCGCTATGGTCATGGGTAACTGGCCGTTTATTTTATTTTTAACGGTGACAGTCAGTCTGTTGGTCTCTCCTACTTTTGATAATCCTGATTTTAATTTTATTTCCAGAGTAAGAGGAATGTCTTTGCTTTCCGGAGCCTGAAGGGTATGATACTGATAATCCAGTTTATAAGGTAATCCGTTTTTAGCCGGATAATAGATGCTGATATTATTTTCTCCTGCTTTATAGGCTGATGAAAGGCTGATGTAGGGAGAGGTATTTGCCTTATTAATCTTGATTACAGGTTTCTCTGTTCCATACAGCTTTTCATTTTTTGATAAAAAGTCAGACAGTGCCTGTACTGCCAGTGTTGTTGCCTGGGTGGAACCAAAACCATAATATCCGTTTAAATTAATAAGCTGATCTACTGCCTCTGCTATTTTCAGCTGATTCAGGCTTTCATCTTTCTGAAGTGCCATAATGTATAGTGAAAGTGTTTCCGCTTCTGCAGACCTTCCCCACCATGAGCCTGTAAAAGTGATGTCGCATTTCAAATTCTTTGTTTCATATTGCTTATCCATAATTTTCATCAGCTCATCATATTCTTTCTGTTTTCCGAGATAAGCAGCAGCATTGGCCAGCAAAGCCAGCTGATAGGAATCCTTTGTAGCCAGAGCTCTTTTCATCATTATATTAAAAGAGTCTTCAATCTCATTTTTAAAGCCTACTTTGGATAATGCATATACAACGTACATATTTCTGGCCCAGAAATATTCAGAATATTCCCTTTTTAACTCATAGCCTTTTCTCACTTCAAACAGTCCATTTCTATTTTTTCTGGATAAAATAAATGATGAAAGTCCCTGAATAAGCTTGGTATCCGGATTGACATATTTCTTTAAATCCGTAAACTCCAACAAGGCAAATGCTGATACCGCCACATCAGATTCTTCACTGTTGAAATACCCGAAACCTCCGTCTCTATTTTTATAGCTCAGCATTTTCTGGAAGCCTTTTTTCATATTTTTAATCACCAGATTCTCCGTAGATGTATCGATCTTTTTACCGGACTTTAAATAATCCAGAATAAAAAAATTAGGATACACTGTTGAAGAAAGCTGTTCAAAGCATCCATAAGGTTCCTTCTTTAGTTGTTCCAGATTGTCAAACAGCTGTAAAGCACTGTTTTCAAACACATAATATGAGGAATAAAGACTCCCGTTGATATATTCAGGAATATTGATTTTTATATCTTCAGTTTTATTATTGATTATAGAAAACTTATGTGGGAATCCCTTCTCTTCTACTTTAAAAGGAAGGATCATTGTTTCCCTGAAATCTCCGGATCTTATGCTGAACTGGATATTGGAATCCACAATTTCATCAGTCTGTATTTTGACAAATAATCTTCCTGATTCCAATGGTTTTAAGGTGATCAGGCTGTCAGAATGAATCAGTTTTACATGATTGGGTACGATAACATCCATGGTCATTTTCCTGATTTCTGAGGAATTATTTTTAAGGACAACAGGAATCATCATCTGATCGGTTCTTGTCAGATACTGAGGAATTTTGGCATCTATTGAAATAAGGCTCTGCGCCGCATAGGCTGTTTCATCCCTTCCTACAAGTCCTGATGCCGCAATCCCTTCTGTAATAATTCTAAAAGTAGTATTGGCATCTGAGTTATAGAATTCCACGGTTGCCTTCCCATTCTTATCGGTTTCCACCACTGGGTTCCAGTACAGGGCTTCCCTGTAATCAAAACGATAAGAAGTATTGGTGGTTTTATACTCAGGATAAGCAAATTTTCTTGATCCGGTGTATGAAGTAAGCTTTCCGTATGGCACGGCTTTTACGGCAAGATAGGATTTCGGGGTAATGTCAACATTGATTTTTGAGCTGTTATTTTTACCTGAATTTACAATGACTACCCCATTGGCAGCACGGCTTCCATAAATAGCTGTAGCGGCAGCATCTTTGAGAACAGTAACACTGCTGATATCATTTGGATTAATAGTAGTATTGAAATTTTCTACCGGAACACCATCTACAATAAATAAGGGGCTTTTATTAGTAATAGAAGAATTTCCTCTGATATTGATCTGCTCACCGGCTCCTGCCTGGCCCGTCCCTTTAATTACTATTCCTGCGACTTTCCCATTCAACAGAGAAGTTACACTGGCATTCTGAATTTCCATAGAAGAAGCAATTGTTGAAGAAGCCATGGCTGATTTATCCTTTCTCATACTGTAGCCCAATACTATAACTTCTTCAATTCTTTTATTCTGAATCGTATCAGATCTTGAACGCCCTGGCTTATTCAGCGTTTGGGTATTATTCCTGTTTTCTGTCTTTATTTCCTCTTTTCTTTCAGCTTCCTGTACGATTTCTTCCACATCTATATGAGACAGATTCTGTTTTATTAAAGGATTAATATCCAGATTATAAGATAAAATATGGATTTTAACCTGATGCCTGGGCTGAAAAGATTTGGCAATGATTTTATAGGAATCATCCGCATTTAAATCTGAAAAATAGAACTTCCCGTTTTCTGCAACAGTCTGTTTGAGAATTTTTCTGTTGTCTGTATTCAAAAGAAAAACATCAGCTTTTACCGGTTTTTTGTTTTCATCTTCTATCACTCCATAGATCGTATTTTTCTTCTCGGGAAGGTATTTGTATTTATCAGTTTTCAGAACCTCCGGGATAAGCTCAAAATAGCGATAGCCATTTGTCAGCATCACAAGGTCTAAGCTTTTATCTGCTTTTTCTTCTTTTTTATCAAAATAAAACTGTGGCTTTTCAATTTTCCCTTTCAATTCAGAGTCCATCAGAAGCCAGGAAATGATATGATTCTGTTTGTCATCAGCATAGGTCCATAGCTTATCATCTACCACACTTACTCCAAGATTAGCAGGAACAGGTTTATTATTTTCATTGGTAGTTTCAATATCCAGGATTACTTTTTCTCTTGGCAGATAATACTGTTTTACGGGCTTAACTTTCACATTCAGCTGATTTACCTTATTGGTAAAAACAATACGCTCTGCAAGAGGAATATTATCTTCCAGCACTGTAAACCTGCAGATTCCCATCGGAAAATCTTTTTCAGGAATTTCGAGTGTGGTGCTTCCAATTTTTAAAGAAAGAGCTTTAGTATAGACTTCTTTCTCACGAAAACTTCCTTTCAGAATAATTGCTTTTTCCTGGGTTGAAATGATGGTAACAGTCAGCTTTTTATTTTCATTCTGAATATTGAAAATCAGCCCGTTGTCTTTTGCCACCGGAAAAGTATAAGTCCGGGCAATATTTTCCGGCTTCACAATTTTTGCATAATAACTTTCTCCTTTTTCAGGGGTAAACCGAAAACTTCCCATTCCGAAATTATAAGCTGAAATTTCCTTTATTTTTTCATTCCTCTGGTTATAAACCGCCAGAACAGCATCTACAGGTTTTTCAAATTCATCCAGAATTTTAAACGCGATATTCTGTTCTATTCCATTGATAAAAGTTCCGCCTTCAGGCAGAAATCTCACATCCAGATTGTTCAGGACAACTGGGATATTTCTGGAAACAGATTCTGTAAATCCATCAAAATTCACTTTGATGTTCAAAAGGGCATCAGAAGATTTTAACCTCTCAGGAAGCTTAAAGATCAATTGTTTTTTCCCTTCTTTATCGGTAATAAATTTTCCTTTTGAAACGGTTTCTCCATTATGCATTACTGTGAAATCTGCTTCATAGAAAGGAATAGGAAGATTGCTGAGGCTTCTCATCGAGAAATCGGCAGTCACCTCATCTCCAGGGCCATATCCTTTTTTAGGGAAGTCCAGTTTCATAAGAATTCTTGGTGATACTATTTTCTGGAGGGTAATTTCTTTTTCAAAGGCATTTTTACCTTCTTCATTCTGCATCCAGTTGGTAAAAGCTCTGATCTTATAGATTCCACCTTTCATATCTTCAGAAAAATAAAAATACCCTTCGGCATATCCATTGGTAATTTCATATTTCATTTTTTTTACAGCACTTCCCGCCGGATCAATGATTTCAAAATTAACCACCTTGCTGTTTTCTGCCGGAAGATTATTATTTCCTTTTACAACATATATTTTAAAATACATTTCCTCACCGGGTTTATAAAAAACATGGTTGGTCTGAACATACGTTTTTTCTTTTTCAAAATCCTGAAATGACTGCTGCCCTTTCACAGAAAAGGATAACAATAATAAATACAGCAAAATGATATATATTGAGATAAACTTGAGATTCATGAGTTAAAATTTAAGTGAAACAATACATCCGAATGTTTTAAAGGAAGGAAGGTTGAAAAAATCCAGTCCCCTCCCGTTATCCATATCATAAAAATTCTGATTGGGATCTGCTCCTTTATTAGCCTGCCAAAGCATTATATTATTCACATAAAAAGTCAGTTTAAGATTCTGTTTCCCATAATTAACCGGAAAAGTGGATGAAAGTGAAATATTGTTGATTCTTATATAATCTGCCTTTTGAATATAACTTTCCGCTACCCCCAGATAGCCATACCTCGACCATCTGTTTTCCAGAACATTCCGGTTTGGGTCATAAAAATCTACGGGAATCTGATTAACACTTCCATTGGAATGCACCCCCTGAAAAACATAATTCTTAGTATTTCTTTCTTCTCCTGAATCATAAGACCGTCCGTAATAATCGAGAACAGCCTGTGTTCCGTTCCAGAGCTGTCCTCCTTTTTTCCATTCCCAATTGATATCCAGAGACAGATTTTTATAAACCAGACTATGATTGAACTTCATCACAAAATCTGGTGTAGGATCCGCAATCATTTTCATTCCTTCTGCTTTTTTAGGGTATCCGAACTCATCAATGATCAGCTGACCGGCTGCATTTCTCTCAAAATAACTTCCAATGACAGATCCTAAAGCCTGCCCTTCTGTCAATGTTTTGTAGATATCTTTAAATCCAGAAACGGCCAGATTCTGATATCCGGGAGCGATACGGTCTACGATATCTTTATATTTGAAAAATGAAACTTTATGGGTTGTATACATATCATATCCAAGGCGCAGCCTGTCATAGGCAAAATTGAATTCATATCCACTGTACGTATGGTCTGCTGCATTTTTCAATTTCAACAGGTTGTTTTCAAAAACAGGAAATATGTCGTCAGTATTTTTTCTGTTGAAATATTCACCCTCCAGGCTTATATAATACCCAATATTCAGCCTGCCTCCTACTTTCCATTCTTTGGTGTTGATATTGGATAAACCTCTGAAACTTTCCGCTTCCAGTACCGGGAAATACTGATTATAATTTTCTGCATTCAGCAATGTGGTCGCGTAAGAGGCGTATGATCTGGTAATTTCCGGTTCGGAGCTTAGCTGTGTGTAACTTCCCAGTAATTTGAAACTGTAATTATTCCAATTGAAGATATCACTGAATTTTAAATAAAAGTTAGCCTTTGGAAGCCAAAAATTATTTTTAAGGGAAGTATTGGATATATAAAATGAATTTCCAAAATTAAAACCTGCTTCAAAGTCATAATCATGAATTTCCATATTATAATTAAAAATATGATCCTGTGAGGTTCTCTGATAGAGATCCTGGTGACTGGTCAGGCTGTTATAGACATCAGATTTTTTATCATTTAGAATAAAGTTCAGAGTGAAAGTATTTTTAAAATCATAGTTTCCCAGAGTATATGAGCCCAGTATATTGGAATAATATGAACTGCTGTTTTGAGTCCTTTCATTCAGTATACCATTGCTGAAGCCATAAGCAGAAGGCTTATACTGATCCAGGTTCCGGATATTGTTAGTATCATAGGACTGGCTGATACTCAGTTTAAAATCATCCCAGTTTTTCATAGCATTAAGGCTGAACTGTCTTTCAAGTTTCTGATAACGATATTTACTGTCCTGCTCAAAAAGAAATGAAGGGTTGTCTGCATATTTACTGTAACTTCTCTGTAAACCGTTATTCAGAAAAGTATTTTGCTCATTTGAAAAAGAAATGGGAGTCAGCAATGAATTCTGATACGCCCGATTGAACAGCCCTATTCTATTGGTATTGGTTGCCTTATCTTCTTCGTAATTAAATGCAAGATTGATGGAGTATCCCCCCATTTCTGTATTTAGTTTTGCTTTAAAGGTATTCGCAACATCAAACTGATCTATAAAATACATCTGGTTTTTCTGTTGGCCCAAATTCAGTGAAAGTCTGATTTTCTCGTTATATTCTTCTTTTATAAAAGCGTTTACATTCAGCTGGTTGTTGTATCCTACCGTTGTTTTAAAGAGGCTGTTATCATATCTTTTTGCATGTTGCAATCCGTCAATCCACGGGATCAGTCTTCCGTTCTGATCGTATTCATAAGCTAATCCATTAAAACCCAAAGTAGAAATATCAGGGCCAAAGCTGAACATTTCATTCGTCTCAGGACCTTTCCATACAAGGCTTCCGCTCTCTGATCTTCCCTGTACATATCTGCTTTGAGTGGCCGGAACAGCATTTCTGCTTTTAATGTCAAAAGATGTTGTAAAGCTTCCATTAAAAAGCAATGTCCTGTTATTAAGCCGTTTTAACGTGTAAATACTGTCATTTCTTTGCCGTAATTTTCTTATCTGTACAAAATAAGAGTGGGATTTCTTACTTAAATGAGTCTTCGTCTTTTCAATACTGAAATCATCTCTTGCTTCCTTTGAAACCAGGCTGTCATAATCTTTGCTATAAATATTTCCAACACTTTTCTTTTCTGTCTGACTTTCTAAAATAGTTTTTAATTCCCTGAGTTCATAGGCAAAAATAACATGGGTACTTTTACCCTGATTCCAGACAAGAGTATCAGAAGGTTGGGCAGCAATAATGGCAAACCCTTTTTCATCGGTCAGTTCATAAATCCCGCTGTTTTTATTATAAACCTTTAGAAAATTCTGTTCTTTATTTTTAACCGTTAAAAACTTTCCGGAGTAATAGAGTTGTGAGTTTTGTGCCTGTAAAAGGGTAATGGTAAATGGCAATAACAGCAAATAATTCTTTTTCATCAGTTATTAGTATGCTTAAAAATATGAAAAAAGAAATTTCCGGGGAAATTTCTTTTTTCATAACAATTAATTTTTAATGACCTTAAATGTTTCCCATTGATCGTTAGTAAAAACACGCACAAGGTAAATTCCCTGAGGATAAGAAGTTAAATCAATTGTATTCTTACCTTCCGGCAGTTTTTCTTTTCTCATAATAATTTTTCCGGCAAGATCATACACAAAAAGTTCTTCAATTGATTTCTTTGTTTTTATGTGCATCAGTCCTTTTGTCGGGTTCGGGAATATCACCGTCTTACTATCAATATTACTGTCAATTTCTTTCTCCATTTTTTTATTGATATGATCGTTTGAAATTCCTGTTCCGCATTCCGGTAAAAGTGCTCTCTGAAGAATTAATCTTAATAATAAATCATTGAGTTTTTCAACCTCGTAAGAATCTATAGTGGGTTTGATGTGGCTGTTTCCTATTCCGCTGTCATCCGTAAGGAATGTATATGTACCATTCGTAAGTAAGGCAAATGTCCGCATCAGGTATTCTGTCTGCTTATCAGTACCACTGGCAGCCAGGGGAATAATTGTAATTCCTTTCTTGGCTGCAGTCTTTATTGTATTATATAAATCCTTTATATTCTGTTCCGAATGGTGTGGTGGGGCATCCAGAATTAAAAACATTATTTTGGCAGAGTGTTCATGACTCCATTTCAGATCATCAACTGAAACTTTCAAGGCTTCAACAACTGCTTCCGGTGTATCTCCACCACCGCTGGCATTTTGTTTTTTAATAAATCCAATAAGATTTTCCGCTTTTTCTGAAAAATCGAATTTTCGGGTCAC
Source organism: Chryseobacterium sp. ON_d1 (assembly GCF_006829085.1). GTDB lineage: Bacteria > Bacteroidota > Bacteroidia > Flavobacteriales > Weeksellaceae > Chryseobacterium. The sequence continues at coordinate 28,281 of NZ_BJTC01000018.1, read as the reverse complement.
ATATTCATCTCCCTGATCTCTGTAAAAAACTGATCCATACCTTACCGTTGTATTTTTTAACTTTCCTTCCACTTTTTTCAACACATCCAAAAGTTCAGACTGAAGATAGGAAATCTCATCACCCATAGAACCTGTAGCATCCACTACAAAAGCAAGATCCAATACCCGTTTTTGCTGGCAAGACTTATCCAGGATAATCAGATTTTGTCCATTTTTAAAGGTTCTGAGATTACTGCTGATTATCTGCCCTGAAGCATCGGATAAATAATATTTGCCTGAATCTGGGCTTTCATCAGTCATGGGAGATATCCATAATTCTACATTCCCCAGATTATCGGAAACTGCTTCCCAAATAATATTTTTCTTATCATCCAACAGCTTTACTCTTTCACCTGTAACAGGTCTTCTGTCTCTATTGACCAATTGAACAGAGACTCTTTTATCTGGAAAGAATTTCCATGTATTTTTATACTGGTCCAAAGTAGGAACAGCAATATCTTTCCAATAATCCCATTTAGAAAAATCATTAACTTCTCCTGCTGTCAGCTGTCCTGCTTTCGGGAATTCTTTTTTGGGCTCTTCAGGGTCTTTTAATATTTTTTCTGCACTGTCTGAGGAAACTTTTTTGAGTTTTTCCATTTCTTCTTCAGATAGCCCTATTGTCGTAATTACAACAACTCCGTTATTAGCTTTGCTTCCATAAAGAGCAGCAGCTTCTAAACCTTTCAGTACTTTTATTTTTTTTATTTTTTTAGAATCCAGGGTGTTTAAAAACTCAGATTCCTTACCTAGTACAGTTCCGTCTACAATATATAAAGGTTTTGTAGAACGACTATCTATACTTTTTGCTCCTCTGATTACTACTTCATCACGCCTTTTAATGCCCCCTGCTACTTCTATTCCAGCAACCCTTCCAGCCAATGAAGATACGGCCGCTGGAGCATGCACAGGAATTTTATCTGCAGAAGCAATCATAGCCGTTGAAGATGACATGATCTCGCTCTTAACTGTTTTTGAATACCCCATTAGAACAACTTCATCAATACTTTTTGTCTTTAAGGTATCACTGTAGATTTGGGGTAAATATGGTATTATTTTATCAGGAGCTTCTACAGGTGGGATATTGGAGATATGTGGAGATTTGTATAGATCTGTTCCTACAACCGGTGAAACCTGATGCACCAAAGGAACCGATTTTGTTACAGGCAGCTCTTCTTTTCTGATATTATCTTTTATTGTACGGTCTATTTTTGCAATATCTGTTAGGTTAATTGGACCTCTTGAAGCTGTATTCTCTGCTATTACTGGTTTTAAAGGTTCTGCAGCTTCTTTCTTATTCATAAAATAAAATGCACCTAAACCAATTACCAGACTTGCAGCAATGCTATAGGGCAGCCAGAGAGGAATAGTTCTCTTTTTCTCTTCTTTTTTATCTAATTTCTCTTCAATCTTCCCCCATACTTTCTCAAAACCAGGAAAAACAGTTGGTTCTTCAGAAAGCCTGGACGCTTCATTGAATTGTTGATCTATATGATTATTTTCCATTGTTGTAAAAGTTTAAATGTTTTGATTCCCTAAAAGTTCCTGCAGCTTTTTCCTTGCAAAATTGAGCTGAGATTTTGAAGTCCCTTCGCTGATGGAAAGCATAGCTGCTATTTCTTTATGAGGGTATCCTTCAATGGCAAAAAGGTTGAAAATTGCCCTGCAGCCCTCCGGCAGGAAGTTTAATAAACTTAAGATATCTTTTTCCAGCGAAAGATTTTCCGTAGTTCCTTCAGAATGATTCATGGAACTTTCTTCCAGAGAAATAAATATTCCTTTATGGGCTCTTAACTTTTGCAGACACTCATTCACTGCAATTTTTCTCGCCCATGCTTCAAAAGTTTCAGCATTCTGAAGCTGGGTAATTTTTGTAAAGATTTTGTAGAATGTATCGGCCAATACTTCTTCTATATCTTCGTCATTTTTTAAATAGCGTCTGCAGACTGCGTAAAGTCTGCCTGCCATCTTCTCGTACACTCTCCGCTGTGCATTGCGGTTGTTACGCTGGCATTCCAATAATAATTCTTGTTCCATAGTCAGGAGTTATATGAATATAGATGCAGAAATTTTTGCGGAGGTTGGAAACATCATCAACTTTTTGTAAAAAGGGTAAAAAGTAAATTTATAAATGAGTTTATACTTTTTTCATCTTTTTTTCATTTCAAATTTAACTTTTCCTTCGGTAACAAATCTCTATTATCAACGACTATTAATACAAATAATCTTTTTACAGTAATGAAGAATGCTAAAATTGCATCATTACTTTTTGTTTTGTCTGCAGGAAGTATGATGTTTGCCCAGGATGACTTAATCAATAAGTTAAAAAACAACCACTCACAAAATACTAATTTCCAGTTCACAACGTTAAAAGACGTTGGCGCAACTTCTGTAAAGAATCAGGGGTCATCAGGAACCTGCTGGAGCTACTCAGGAAACTCTTTCCTTGAATCTGAAATGCAGAGAATGGGCAAAAAACCTGTAGATCTTGCTGAAATCTTTACCGCAAGAAACTCTTATCATGATAAGGCGAAGTTATATGTGCTTAACAATGGAGCCATCAGCTGGGGTGACGGAGGAGAACTTCACGACGTAATTAACATGTATAAAAAGTATGGAGCCGTTCCTCAGGAAGTTTACACCGGGCTAAAAGCCGGGCAAACCACGAACAACTTCAAGGAAATGCAGGGAAAACTGAAATCGGTTCTTGACAGCCTTGTTCAGAGTTCCTCAAAAGGAAAACTTACGGATAACTGGATGGATCCTGTAGATGCTATTCTTGATGAATATTTAGGAAAAGTACCTTCCAGCTTCACCTATGAAGGGAAAAACTACACTCCGAAAACATTTGCCAAAGAAGTAGTAGGAATCAATCCTGAAGATTATGTAGAGCTGTCTTCTTATAAAGATTATCCTTATTTTCAAAAATTTGTAGTTCCGATTCCTGATAACTGGAGCCATGATTCCGATTGGAATGTTCCTATGAAAGACCTTACTGCAATTATTGACAATGCTGTGGCTAAAGGATATTCAGTAGGCTGGGCAACGGACGTTACTGAACCTTATTTTTCTTACAAAAACGGGGTAGCTTACGTTCCGGACATGGATCTTGATCAGATTACTGCAGAGAACAAACTGACTTTGTTTACAGAGCCTAAAAAGGATAAAACAATCACCGAAGATATGCGTCAGAAAGCCCTTAACAACCTTTCTACAACGGATGATCACGGAATGCATATCGTAGGATTGGCAAAAGACCAGACGGGTAAAGAATATTATATGGTCAAAAACTCATGGGGAGTAACCAATGATTTTGCCGGATATATTTATGTAACAAGACCTTATGTTGAATACAAATCAACAGCGATTCTTGTTCACAAGAATGCTATTCCTAAAAGTATCTTAAAGCAGCTGAAACCTACTAAGAATATTGGTTTATAAGAAATCATTTCTGTCACCTTAGTGACAGTTTTAGATATTTAAATCTGTTAAAACCCGCTTCCGGAAATTCCGGAAGCGGGTTTATTTTCAGAACATACTTTTTAAGAATATATTTCACATTCATGTGTAAAGTATTGTTTCGTTTTCAAAAAATATTATATTTGTATGAATCAACAAATTATTAAACATGAAAAATCTAAGAAAATTAACAAAAACTGATTTAAAGAAAATCAATGGAGGAAATGCTCCTGATTGCCCACAAGGTACGACAGCCTGCTATATTCCTGGCAGCAATGGTATCCCACCTCGTTGGAGATGTGTTCCTGATACAATGGAATGTCCTTAAAATTGATTGACAGATTCAATCAAATATCAATCTGAATAATAACACGTACAATCAATAAATTATTAAACATGAAAAATCTAAGAAAACTGACAAAAACTGATTTAAAGAAAATTAAAGGAGGAAATGCTCCTGTATGTGAACCTGGTTTTATTGCATGTCGCCACAGAGCTGAAAATGGTATTCCTGCTTACTGGACATGTGAACCTTCAGAAACAGGATGCAGATTCTAAGGAAGTAGAAACAAACAAAAACCCGATTTCAGGATTTCTGAAATCGGGTTTTTTAATAAATAGGTGAAAATTAAATATAAAATAAAGTGAATTATGCTGATTTAACACCAGTAGATTGGCAATTCAGCTTCGCCAGTGAATAAAATATGCTGGTAAAAAATTGACTGCGAAGCCTATACTTATCATACCTGATATTAAAATAAAACGCTCATACTTTCTGCTGAAAAATCCAGAAGAGCTTCAGTATTTCCGTCTTTGATCTTCTGTACCCATTGGTAATCCTGAAGAATAGCCCTACCTACAGCAACAAGATCAAATTCTTCATTATCCAGTCTTCTGATCAGCTCTGTAAGATCTGATTTTTCTGTTCCCTGCCCTGCAAAAGCATTAAGGAAATCTCCGTTCAATCCTACGGAACCTACTGTAATAGTTGGCTGTCCGGTAATCTTTTTAGCCCATCCTGCGAAATTTAAGTCTGAACCTTCAAATTCAGCCTCCCAGAAACGACGCTGTGAACAGTGGAAAATATCTACTCCTGCTTCTTTTAATGGTAATAACCATTCTTCCATTTCATTAGGGGTGAACGCCAGTCTGGTTTTATAGTCCTGCTGTTTCCATTGTGAAAGGCGGATAATAATGGTAAAATCCTCTCCTACTGCTGCTCTGATCGCTTTTACGACCTCTACAGCAAACCGACTTCTTTCTTTTAAAGTTTTACCACCGTATTCGTCAGTTCTGGTATTGGTTACTTCCCAGAAAAACTGGTCGATAAGATATCCGTGTGCACCATGAATTTCAATACAGTCGAAACCAAGATCTTTTGCTGCTTTTGCAGAGGCTGCAAACTGAGAAATGGTATCCTGGATATCTTCAATGGTCATCGTAGAAGCTTTTTCCATAGGAACAAGAGGATAGTCCTCTGACATTCTTGTATCTCCAACATGCCAGATCTGAGGTCCCATTTTACCTCCATTATGATGTACAGTATCAATTACATTTTTCCAGCCGTTTAAAGCTTCTGTTCCATAGAAATCCGGAATATTCTGTAGATTTTTTGATCCCGGTCTGTTGATCACAGTTCCTTCAGAAAGAATCAATCCTACCTCCGAAGCGGCTCTTCTTCCGTAATAATCTGCAATATTCTGAGTAGGAACTCCATTGTCAGACTGTGCTCTGGTCATAGGAGCCATTACGATTCTATTTTTAAGCTGTAAATTTTTGTATTGAAACGGTTTAAATAATGATGAAGTGCTCATATTTAAATTTATATTTTATAATTGTTACACAAAGTAACTAATAATAGTTCATTTTTGTATCTTTTATTGAAAAAATAGTGGTAACTTCGCAGTAACTTACATTAGTAACATCAAAGTAACATATGAAACGACGGTTCAGATGATATTAAAATAAAGATCTCTCTATGAAAAAGAATGAATTAATGCAATACAGCTGTCCTCTGGGCAAGGCAATGGCTGCTTTGGGAAGCAAATGGAAACCCATTATTGTTCTGGTCATTAAAGACAGAAAGTTACGTTTTGGAGAACTGGCTGTACGCATTAATGTTATTTCCAGAAAAGTACTGACAGATCAGCTTAGAGAAATGGAAACCGATGGGCTTGTGATCCGTGAGGAGTTTAAAGAACTTCCTCCAAGAGTAGAATATTCTCTTACAGAAAAAGGATTGGCTTTGTTACCTATTCTCTATTTGCTGGAAGAATGGGAAGCAAAATACCAGGTGAAAGGGCATGCAGATAAAGACTGTACTTTTTTGAATGATGATAAGAAAAATAAAAAGGCTGTGAATGTTTGACGGTTACTTTTAAAACAATACTGAAAATCATTTATTAATTATCTGGCTTACTTTTTATAAATAAGGATAAAATAAAAAATATAATTAAAAACATAGTAAGCTGAATCAATAAAACTGGCCATATACCTGGGTCAGCATATCTCCATATAAAACTCAAAATTGATACAGGAAATGTTACTAATATAGCATATGAAGTCCATTCACCGTATAATGGATCATTACCATAAGCTGAACATACTGCCAATGTTCCGGTTCCTACATATACTATTGAAATAATGAGTGCCCATTTCCGGGATTTCAAAAATGAAGTGATGGCTTTCATTTGTCTTGTTTAATATGATTGAGTACTTTCAAAGAGGTAAGTGTATTACGAAAAAGTAAGTATATAGGTTCAAAACCATTTCTGATGCAAATTTGCAGAAAAAATTTCATTATGAATTACAAAGACATTGCAAAAGAAACCATTGGAAACCTGTATAAAGCACACAACAGCATCAGAAAATCCGGGATTGATGAAAAACTTATTGCTTTAGTGGAGCTAAGGGTGTCTCAAATCAATGGCTGTGCCTATTGCTGCAGCTATCATGCGAAAGAACTTTCTGATTTCGGCATTGAACAGGATATTATTAACAGGTTTCCGGGCTGGAAACATACCAATGCCTTCAATGATCAGCAAAAGTTGATTTTAGAATGGGCAGAAGCTGTCACTTACAGCAAAGATGATTGGGAAAACACTAAGGCAAAACTTATAAAGCATTTTACAGAAAGAGAAATTGTGGAGCTTACTGCAAGCATTACTTTAATGAATACGTTGAATAAATTGAGGATTACTCTGGCTGAAGAAGATTAAAATATACAGTGCCGGCAGAAAACGACAATAAAGAAATTTTGATTCTAATTTTTCTTTAAAATCAACATATTAGCAAAAGGAGTGAGTTTCATATTTTCTATTATTTCCATTTCTGCCGGTGAAATTGATTCTTTCCATTGTTTCTGACTTAAAAAATGAAAAGCTCCGATATTAAAGAATATAAAATTGGTAACATCTCTAAACTGTTCAGATATAATGATCAAACCTCCTTTTTTCAAAATCCTTTTAGATTCTTTAAAAAACAAGACTCTTTTCTGATGATCAAGAATTTCATGAAGTGCAGTGACTGCCAGAATGATATCCTGGGATTCATTTTCAAAAGGTAAAATATCAGGTGAAATTCTTATTTCTTTAGGATTGGGAGGAAACATTTTTTTAGAAACCTCAATTCCACTTTCATCTTCATGTCTGTTCCCATAAATATCACAAACCGTAAAATTTATATGGGGATATCTTTTTTCCATCTTAGCTGACAAAGGATCAAAGCTTGCATGAATAACAACCACATTTTCAATTTTTTCCCAATCTACAAACTCCTGTAAATTATTCAGTTCATACAAATCAGATTTATCATAAAGTATATAAGAAGCTGTAATAGAAGCCAATATGTTTAAAATAATAAGACACCCCAAACTTCTTAGTAATATGATCCATAAACTTGAATTGATCTGAAAAGAAAGTATAAAAAGAAATAATGAGATTAAAATCCCAAGTACTATTTTTTTATAATTGAATAAAATGACAAGCTGAGTTATTTTCATTTAATTAGTTTTTGAACAAATGGTTGATTCTCAAATTTACAATTTTATGTCTATTTCTAAAAAACAAAACCGCTCCCAAAAGGAAGCGGTTTTACAATTTATCTGAAATCCCAATTAGAATATCGCTGGATATTTCTGAGGATTTGTTTCATTAAACATTGCGTAGATTTTTTCTACCATATCGTCTGTAGATGGCTTGCTAAAGTAGTCACCATCACTTGCGTAAGCAGGTCTGTGATCATTGGCAGAGATCGTCAACGGATCTGAATCCAGATATCTGAATGCTTTCTGCTTTTCAAGGATCTGCTGTAAGATGTATCCGGTAGTTCCTCCTTCCACATCTTCATCAATCACTACTAATCTGTTGGTTTTCTTAACACTTTCAGCAATTTCATGAGATAAATCGAAAGGAATCAACGACTGGATATCAATTACTTCTGCAGAAATTCCTAGTTTTTCCAATTCGTTAGCGGCTTCCGTTACAATTCTCCATGTAGAACCGTAAGTCACCAAAGTAACATCTTTTCCTTCTTTGGTAACTTCAATTTTCCCTACAGGTACTGTGAATTCACCTAAGTTATCCGGTTGTTTTTCTTTTAATCTGTAACCGTTCAGACATTCTACGATGATTGCAGGTTCGTCAGCCTGAAGCATAGTGTTGTAGAATCCTGCTGCTTTCGTAAGGTTTCTAGGCACCAATACTAAAATACCTTTTGAAAGATTCAGAATACCCGCCATTGGAGAACCAGAGTGCCAGATTCCTTCTAATCTGTGACCTCTCGTTCTGATAATTAATGGAGCTTTCTGTCCTCCTTTGGTTCTGTAATGCACGGTTGCCAGGTCATCACTCATTCCCTGTAAACAATAAAGAACATAGTCTAAGTATTGGATTTCAGCGATAGGTCTCAATCCTCTCATGGCCATACCAATGCCCTGTCCAAGGATGGTTGCCTCACGGATTCCTGTATCAGCAATACGCAAAGCCCCATATTTCTCCTGCATTCCTTCCAATCCCTGGTTAACGTCACCGATGTTTCCGGTATCTTCTCCAAAGATCAGCGTTTCAGGATATTTTTCAAAAATTTTATCAAAGTTATTTCTGATCACCACTCTTCCGTCCACTTCTTCAGAACTGTCGGAATATACAGGCTTGATTTCCTGCACATTTTCAGCTTTCCATTCGGACTGAGAGTATAAGTGAGAAGAATAATTATCTTTTTCAACAGCTGTCACTTCATTGTATTTCTGTATCAGCTGAGCTCTTTCTGCAGAATTTGTTCCTCTTGTTGCCAGTAATGTTTTTCTTACCAGGTGGAAGATATCTTTTTTAGCTTTGGAGACCAATTTACTGAACTGAGCAATATAAGCTTCCACTTCAGCATTCTGCCCTTTCAGATTTTCCACTAAAGGTAAAATAGACAGGGTAAGTTCTGAAATAGCCTTCTGATAGTTTTCCCATGCAGTTTTCTGTCCCGCTTTTGCAGCTTTTTTAGCTTCTTCATCAATGGTATCCAGTTCTTCGGAAGTAGCAATGACTTCCTCTTTCCCATCAATTTCGATAGAATAATCCAGAATCCACTCTTTGAATTTTACTAATCCGTCAAACTCAGCCTCCCAAGCAAGACGTTCTTCGTTTTTATATCTTTCATGAGATCCGGAAGTAGAATGTCCCTGAGGTTGAGTCACATCTACCACATGTACTACTACCGGTACACTTTCTGTTCTTGCAAAATGTTCTGCCTTGGCATATGCATCCAATAGTGCAGGATAATCCCAGGCTTTCACCTGAATAATCTCACATCCCTGATTTTCTCCTTCTTTTCTCTGGAAACCGCTAAGCATTTCACTGATATCAGCTTTTGCTCTCTGGTTTTTGGTAGGAACTGAAATTCCATATCCGTCATCCCATATAGAAACAATCATAGGAACCTGAAGCGCACATGCTGCGTTCAGCGTTTCCCAGAAGTGTCCCTCTGCAGTAGAAGCATCCCCGATAGTTCCGAAAGCAATTTCATTACCTTCTTTTGAGAATTTTTCAGATCCGTCAAATTGTACACTTTTATAAATTGTAGAAGCTTGAGCCAATCCCAATAATCTTGGCATCTGTCCGGCTGTAGGAGAAATATCAGAAGAAATATTTTTCTGAGCTGTCAAATCTTTCCAGCTCCCGTCTTCATTTAAACTTCTTGTTGCGAAATGCCCGTTCATCTGTCTTCCGGCTGAAGCAGGTTCTCTTTCTACACTGGTATCCGCATACATCTGAGCAAAGAAACTTTCTACTGTCAAGGCACCTATTGCCAATGCAAAAGTCTGATCCCTGTAATATCCTGAACGGAAGTCTCCATTTCTGAAAACTTTCGCCATTGCAAGCTGAGGAAGTTCTTTTCCGTCCCCAAAAATTCCGAATTTAGCTTTTCCTGTGAGTACTTCTCTTCTTCCAAGATAAGACATTTCACGAGAGATCCTTCCTAACCTGTAATCTTCAAGTATCTGATTTTTAAAATCTTGAAAGGATATTTGCTGTGTTTCAATATAGGTTGTTTGCATAGCTAAGTAAAAAAGTTTTTAATCTTCAAGTATTCTGCTAATATACACTTTTTAAATTAATTTTAATTTTTAATAATCTTTTTTAAAAATTTGATAATAAAAAAAATTGTGCTTTACTTTGAAAAAAATTGTAAAAGATGGAAAAAAAGTCACCTCATATTCTGAATGCATCCAGCAATCTTTTAGGTTTTTCACTGATTATCATTACCTCCCTGAAAATCGCCAGAATCAGTCAGAATACGTATTTAGACGAATTTGCAGGATTTGCCTGTATTCTTTTTGCATGCAGCTGCTTTTTTTCTTTCCTGGCCATCAGAACACGGAACATAAAGCGGGAACACACGTTTGAGAACATTGCGGATTATTTATTTTTAATCGCTTTATTTTGTATAGTCCTGGCTGTTATTATTGTAACCCTGAAAATTATTTAACTTAAAATTTTCGCTCAATTGTACAATCCAGAGTAATATATAATGCTATCAGATATCGAAATTTAGAAATTTTATGGTATTAATATTACTTATCTTATTCTCTGAACTTTTATAATCGCATTCAGGTTATTTATATTTCTGAATAAAAGATAGTATAGCTGACAAATCACATTCTTAATATAAAAGAGAAAGTGTTATGTATATAATTTCAGTTTCCCGAAACCATGTACAAAACACTTTATTTTTTTAATTGTATTGTAAAGATATAATTATATCTTCTGAACGGTTACATTGGTAACATTTCCACTTCCTGTAGATCCTGTTTCTGTGGCAATAATCGTAGCATTTTGATTGGGAGCTGCTGTAAAACGGATCTGATACCCCGCAGTAGGAGCTACAATTACAGTTGTATAATTCATCAGTTCACCTACCGTTCCTGAAGAAGCAACCGCATTATAATGGCTTCCCCTTCCCAGGTAATTGGCATCCGGTACAGGCCTAATGCCGATGAGCAGCTGGGTATCAGCAGGCATATTGGTAAAGCTTGCCTGTAAAGTTACCAGATAATTCCCGGCCTGATTAAAGGTCAATACTCCGGTTCCTGTATTATAAGAGTAGAAGGGAGAAGTTGCTAACGGTGTAGCGAATAATAAAGTGGTAATAGTAGAAGAATTAATGTTCTGGTTAGCTGCTAAACGAGCATGAAACAGCGAATAAGCAGTAAAGTCTATAGTCTTCAGCACTCCGGTAGCGTCAGCTACAACAACTCTGTCAGTTCCTCCGATACCTACATTCGAATTAATATTGCGGATACGGGCATTTCCAGATGCTACATCCAATTTTTCAGTTGGGGAAATTGTTCCTATCCCTACTTTAGCACCCGAAGTGACACTAAAATCATTATCCTGTTGAGCAGCAGAAGGAGTTCCCGTAGCAGGGTTGTCTTTGGATCCATCAATATGAAATGTTGTCTGGGGATTCTGAGTACCTATTCCCACTTGTGCATACATAAGAAAGCTTGAATTGATAGCACATGCTATCATCATTGTTTTGATTTTTTCCATTATTTGTTGTTTTTTTGTTATGACAAATAAACAAAAATTATATTGAAAACCAATGAATTATTAACAAGCACTTTATTTGAATTATGCAAAATATTAGTTCACAGCAATTTACCGGATAAAAAAAATCAACTAATCACAACTCATTGAATTATTGAAAGTTAAGATGATTTTCTTCCCAACCATAAGGACACCATATTTATGCAGGCTTAAAAAGAAATAAGAGAAAAAAACTGGGAATAACAAAAGAATATTTATGTCAGAATTTTCTTTCAATGACATAATCCAGCATAATATGCAATGATTTTCTTGCCTCAGAATCCGGAAATTCATTCAGGATATTTTTTGCTTTCTGTTGGAAATCTTTCATGACCGTAACGGCATATTCTAATCCTCCGGAGCTTTTAACAAATTCAATAAGCTCTTTTACCCTTTTTGGATTATTATTATAGCGTTTTATCGTATCAAAATAATACTTTCTATCCTTTTCGTTCGCTGTCTTCAGAGTATGAATTAAAGGCAGCGTCATTTTCTGTTCTTTAATATCAATTCCTACCGGCTTCCCGATCACATTTGAACTTAAATAGTCGAAAAGGTCATCTTTGATCTGGAATGCCATTCCTGTAAAGGTGCCGAAATCCATCATCTTTTTGGCTAAAGCTTCATCCGCATTGTTGGAAAGAACGCCTATCTCACAGCATGCTGCAATCAGTGTGGCTGTTTTCTGACGGATAATTTCATAGTAAACATCTTCGGTAATATCAAGTTTTCTGGCTTTTTCCAACTGAAGGAGCTCTCCTTCGGACATTTCGCGGATGGTTCTGGAAATCACTCCCAGCAAATCATAATCTTTATGGTCAGTAGATAATAATACAGATTTTGACAACAGATAATCACCTACCAAAACTGCAATTTTATTTTTCCACAAAGCATTGATTGAAAAGAAATTGCGACGCTTAAAACTTTCATCCACCACATCATCATGTACCAGCGTGGCGGTATGAATCAGCTCAATCATAGAAGCTCCACGGTATGTCTTTTCCGTTACTTCACCCACAAGTTTGGCACAAAGAAACACAAACATAGGACGCATCTGTTTTCCTTTGGTGGTTACAATAAAACGGGTTACTTTATCCAATAAAGCTACTTTACTCTGCATTGATTCATAAAACTTCTGTTCAAAAAGTTTCATTTCATCATTGATCGGTCGTTTAATCTCTTCTACAATGTTTGCCACAATCTGCGATGCTGGGTGAATAATTATTAATTCTCACAAAGATAATTTTTTTCGCTCAATTTTAAGGTAAAATTAATCTTTGAGTTGATCTTTCGGAATAAAATAAAATGAAGGTTTTGCAGTTCCCAATGGAGATCTGAATCTTTCTCCTGATATATAAATTCCCGATTCATCTACGCTTATTCCCTCAATCTGGCTTAGTGCAAGTGCCGTTCCCAGATAATAATGCTTAGGCTTCTCTTTGAAGAATACTCCCGGTCCGGTTTCTGTAAAGATATCTAAAAAGACCTCTGTTTTTTTGGTATAGCCCACCAAATAAAGCTTTTTATCAAAATAAGAAGCATCTGTTACGACAAAGCCTGTTTTATAAGTCTCTATTTTTTCTGCTTTCTGTAATTCTGAAATTTCAGGATCTACGATATAATGAGAGGTTGCTTTTGAGGCCCATTCTTTGGTAAATATGTGCAGCTTTCCATTCAGATAAATCATGGCTTCCGCATCGAAGTCGTTCTTTGTATTTTTAGAAATAAACTCAGTCTGTTCGGGATAATAAAACAGAATTTTCGTTCCATCGAAAGCCCTTTCTGAACCTGGAATTTTAATGGCATTAGATTCATCAAGACGTTCGTAAGGAACTTTGTAAATCATCAGATCCTTTCTTGTTCCTGTATTGTTTCCGAAATCTCCGATATAAAAATTTTCACCATCGTTGGTTAAGGCTTCCCAATCTGTATTGACTAAATTGGTTTTCAGTGTTCTGATGATTTCACCACTCTTTTTATCAATTTCAAAAAGCTCAGCCGGATTTCCGCTGTCGTTGAATGTATACAGCTTTCCGTTTAAAATATTCAGTCCGGAAGTCTCTTCAATTTTATCGTCAAGATAACCTACTCTGTATTTTTTTATTTTCAGAAATTCTGTCCGTTGGGAAAAGGCAGATTGAACAACGAAAAAAGCAATAATCAGAAAAAGTTTTTTCATAAGACAAAAATAGGTTTTTTATTGCGAGTTGGGTGCGAAGTTTTGAATTACGGGATACAGGTTTAATATTCTGGGATTAGGAGAGGTTATTTTTTAATGCTAATGACGTAAGGATTTTTAATTACTCGTGAAGATTTTATGATCACAAAGGAGTTTCACTTAGCCAAGGTCTTTACTTATTATATCTTAATTTTTCTGTGTTACTGTTTTACTCTCTATTCTAAAAATAGAAAAACGGACCAAAATAGCCCGTTTTTCCCTTAGATTTCTATTGATTTTAAATCAGAAGTTAAGCCGTTTTCTGCTCTTTCTGATTTTGCTGTTGTTCTTTCTTTTTCGCCTGTCTTGCAAAATACTCTTTCTGGTATTGTCTTACTGTTTTTCCTGTCCCATCGTGTCTCCATCCCGGTGAATTGAAAATATAATTGATCCTGTCTGTGAATTTTAAACCAGGCTGCTTAAGGTCTTTCCAGATTTTTCTCCATTCATAAAAAAGAACGGTGTCTGGTCTGTTATCCGGCATTTTGGGATAGATCCCATATTTCACAGGAACATTGGGGTCTTCTTTTTGAAAGGTTCCAAATATTTTATCCCAGATAATCAGGCACATTCCCATATTCTTATCCAGATATTTTACATTACATGCATGGTGTACACGGTGATGGGAAGGAGTGACCAGAATATGTTCCAAAAATCCCATACTCTTCACAGTCTGCGTGTGTACCCACGTTCCATACACTTGTCCGATCGCGTAAGCAACCATAATATGCCACGGATTGAATCCTAAAAATGCAAGCGGTGAGAAATATAAGTACCTGTAAAGCGGCTGCAATACAGGACTTCTGAATCCTGTTGTCAGGTTAAAATATTCTGAACTGTGATGCGTAATATGAACTGCCCAGAATGCTCTGGAACGATGGTCCACATAGTGCAGCACATAATAAGCAAAGTCTGTGATTACAAAACAGGCCAGCAGATACCAGATACTAAGATCCCATGAGAAAATCCTGTGGTGATAAAAGAAAAACATCACCCCCATGGCAAACGCCTTCATGATAAGGTCCAGTCCAAAGTTCATCAATGCCAGATAAATATTGGTAGCAAGATCTTTTCCACTATACAATTTAGCTTCTGAAACGTGGCTGTAAATCATTTCAGCTAAGATAACAGTAGCATGCAAAGGGATAGCCCATGCATACACATTTTCCAGCCCGTCCTCGCTCATAAGAAAATCCATCATCACAAAATAATTTGTGCAAAGGTAGGGTTTTAACCTATGTTTTAAGGAAATTTTTGGTTTTTTTTAAGGAAATTTTAATCTGCTGTTTTGTTGGCCAGCTGTCCGCAGGCCGCATCAATATCCCCTCCACGGCTTCTTCTGACCATTACGGTAATCCCTGCATTTTCAAGCTGACGGATATAATTTTCTTCCGCCTGTTTATTGCATTGGTCATACTTTCCATCCCCTATCGGGTTATATTGAATCAGGTTTACTTTGGAAGGAACCTGTTTACAGTATCTGATTAAAGCTTTGATATCTTCATCGCCATCGTTGATCCCTTTCCATACACAGTATTCAAAAGTGATAACAGAACCTGTCTTCTGATACCAGTACTGAAGAGCCTCCATAATATCTGTCAGCGGGAATTTATCAGAGAAAGGCATAATCTCATTACGTTTGGATTCGATGGCTGAGTGAAGGGATAAAGCCAGTTTCACCCGCAGCTCATCATCTGCCAGCATTTTGATCATCTTAGGAATACCTGATGTAGAGACAGTAATTCTTCTCGGAGACATTCCCAATCCTTCCGGCTGGGTAATTTTTCTGATGGCCTCCACCACATTTTTGTAATTCATCATCGGCTCCCCCATTCCCATAAATACTATATTGGAAAGCGGTCTTTCGAAATACATTCTGCTCTGGCTGTCAATCAGGGCAACCTGATCTACAATTTCAGCAACTTCAAGATTTCTCATTCTTTTCAGTTTGGCTGTAGCACAGAATTCGCAGTTTAATGAGCATCCTACCTGTGAAGAGACACAGGCTGTAGTTCTTGTTTCTGTAGGAATAAGAACCGATTCCACCAGCAGTCCATCATGAAGTTTCACGCCGTTTTTGATGGTTCCGTCAAAGCTTTTCTGAAGAAGATCTACGGAAACAGGATTAATGGTGTATTCTTCCGAAATTTTCTCCCGAAGTGATTTGGAAAGATTCGTCATTTCGTCAATCGAATGGAGGTTTTTGCTCCACAGCCAGTCATAGACCTGCTTCGCACGGAACGGCTTTTCTCCTAAAGACAGAAAGTAGTCTTTAAGCTGGTCTAATGATAATGTACGGATATCTTTCATAATATTAAAGAGCCAAGTTAAAAGTAAAAGGTTTAAAGTTTAGTATTGTTAACTATTGCAGCCAAAATGTTTTTCAATTCGTTACTTTCATTCAATAAAGCTTTAAATTCCTCAGAATCATAACCATCTAATTCTTCTAAAACCCGAAGCCAGAAATGACTTTCTCTAGCTTCTCTTAAAGCAATTTTTACTTTATTTTTAAAATCTGCTTTAGAAGATCCTGCCTGGGATTCTTCATAATTAGCGCCTATTGAAGTAGCTGATTTTCCGAGCTGAAATCTAATTAATTTACTTTCAGAATCATTGGGAAGCGTTCTTAAAAATTTAAGACAATCAACTCCAAATGTAAAAGTTCTTATAAGCAAATCATTTTGTCTCACTTCTACTTGTATTACCTTTAACTTGGCTCTTTTTACTTTTTTTATAGAATTAACATTGCGTCACCGTAAGAATAGAATTTATACTTTTCTTTTACGGCTTCTTCATAGGCATGCATTACGAAATCTCTTCCGGCAAACGCAGCAATCATCATGATCAAAGTAGACTTTGGTGTATGGAAGTTGGTGATCATTGAGTTGGCAACTCCGAAATCGTGAGGCGGATAAATGAATTTGTTAGTCCATCCGTTGAAAGCAGAGATTTTTTTGTTTGAAGAAACAGACGTTTCCAATGCTCTCATGGTAGTGGTACCTACTGCACAAACTCTTCTGTGAGATTCTACTGCTTTATTGATAATGGCAGCGTTCTTCTCATCAATGATGATCTCCTCAGATTCCATTTTATGCTTGGAAAGATCTTCTACTTCAATCGGATTGAATGTTCCCAATCCTACGTGAAGGGTAACTTCAGCAAAGTTGATCCCTTTGATCTCCAGTCTCTTCATCAAATGCTTAGAGAAGTGAAGACCTGCTGTAGGGGCAGCTACCGCTCCTTCTACTTTTGCATAGATTGTCTGATATCTTTCTGCATCTTCCGGCTCTACCGCTCTTTTGATATATTTCGGAAGTGGAGTTTCTCCCAATTCTTTTAATTTCGCTCTGAATTCTTCGTAAGACCCGTCGAACAGGAATCTTAATGTTCTTCCTCTTGAAGTGGTATTGTCGATAACTTCCGCTACCAAAGACTCATCTTCAGTGAAGAATAATTTGTTACCAATTCTGATTTTTCTTGCAGGATCTACCAAAACATCCCAAACTCTGGTTTCTTTATCAAGCTCTCTTAATAAGAAAACTTCAATTTTAGCACCGGTTTTTTCTTTGTTTCCGTAAAGACGTGCAGGGAAAACTTTAGTATTGTTGAAGATAAACAAATCATC
This sequence comes from Chryseobacterium sp. ON_d1, assembly GCF_006829085.1. Lineage (GTDB taxonomy): Bacteria > Bacteroidota > Bacteroidia > Flavobacteriales > Weeksellaceae > Chryseobacterium. Next base: position 10,862 of record NZ_BJTC01000018.1, on the reverse strand, counting down.
TTCATCAAAATAATCCACTACATCCTTGAATAATTTATGCTCGATAGTTTCTGTTTTTCTATCAAGTACCATTAGTCTCGCTTCGTCTCTGTGCTCTGATGGGTGTTCTGCCAATAATTCCGCAGGAAGGTCAAAATTAAAATCTGATGTTTTCATTTTTTAAATTACGGTTTAAAAATTACTGAAATTACAAGGTGTAATTTTCGGAGTGCAAATATACGACATTGAATACCCCTTTGTCAAGTATTATTTACAATCAAATATAAAACCATGGTTTTATCGGCCTTTTCAAAGCTTAAAAAGAGTATTTTCAGGAAATTAAAATAAACAGTATGGAAAATACAAGTAAAATATATTTCACTGATAATCCGTATCCTAACGGTCATAAAATTGAAATATTCAACTGGAGTGGGCGCATTGATGAGTATGGATATATCTGGTTGGATTTTTATTTGAAAACCGAAAATTACTATGCCAATGATGATGAAAATAATGAGGAAGAAGACGAAACCTGTCTGACTGGAACCCCAAAATAGTGTAGAGAAATTATCATAACTGTACACTATCTTCCAGCTACTGGGGTGAACAGAGAGGAATCGGAATGAGCAATCTTGATTAAAAATTTGATTTCAAAGCAGAGATTTTCAATTTCGAATTCGAAGGTTTTCACTATCCTAAAACCTGGTCAGTAGAAAAAGCAACAGAAATGTTCAAAGCCAGACTTGCCAATTTTGAAGACTATGAATTTGTGGATTTGAATCCTAAAAGTAACAAAAGAGAGTATAAGTTCGACAAATCGAAACACTAACTTTATAAAAACACCTTTAACAAAATAATTATGAGTAAATATTCAATAGAAGCATTTATCAGCGAAACCAAAGAAAATCCACAGCAAAGGGATTATTTTGAACTGGAAACCAAACACCTTCTGGAAATCAATCTTAATCATCAGGCGGTATGGACCAAAAGAGGAAGTATGGTAAGCTATGTGGGGAATATCAATTTTGAAAGGCAGGGAATGCTGGCCGGAGGAATTGGCAATCTTCTGAAAAAAGCCATCAGTGGTGAAGGAGCCAGATTAATGAAAGCGGAAGGAACCGGAAAATTATATGTGGCAGATTCCGGGAAAAAGGTCCGTATTCTTTATCTGAATAATGAATCGGTTTGTGTAAACGGAAATGATGTTCTGGCCCACGAACAAAGCGTAAAAAGTGATATTACCATGCTGAAAAGTATTGCAGGAATGATGTCCGGCGGACTTTTTCAGGTGAAACTTTCCGGAACAGGCCATATTGCCATTACTACCCACGGAGACCCATTGACTTTACTTGTGACTCCGGAGACTCCGGTATTCACAGATCCTAATGCAACCGTTGCATGGTCTGGCAACCTAAGTCCGGAACTTAAAACCAATGTTTCTTTTAAAAGTCTTATCGGCAGAGGAAGCGGGGAAGAGTTTCAGATGAAATTTTCAGGGCACGGATGGGTACTGATTCAGCCATATGAAGAGGTATATTATATGGAAAAATAGAATATACGGATTTAGAAGTGACTTAATGTGTTTTCGTAATAATTAAAATGACAGCTGATGAACATTCTTATAAAGCTATTTTTCGTGATCATTATACTGCCCAACGTGATGATGGCCCAAACATCAAAGAAAAATTACGAATACACTATAGATCTGCTTCATATGTCCAATGATGAAGTCAGGGTTTCTTTTTCTCCTCCAAAAAATAACCTTAAGCAAGGTAAATTTATTATTCCCAAACTGGTTCCCGGATTTTATCAGGCGATGAACTTCGGCCAATATGTTTCTCACTTCACAGCCACTGATAAAAACGGCAAAAAAGTCTTCACTGAGCGGCTTGATAAAAACAGCTGGATGGTACATGATCTTAACCGTGTAAAGAAAATATCTTATCAGGTAGCTGACGGATGGGACTCCCTGGAAAAGGAATCCCATGAAGCCAGATCTGCCGGCAGCATGTTTATAAAAGACAGCGTTTGTGTTATCAATTATAATTCTTTATTGGGATACTTTGAAGAAATGAAAGATATCCCTTATCAGATTACCATAACAAAAAATAAGGATTTCTATGCTTCCTCCGCTTTAGATTATCAACAGAAAAATAAAACGACGGATATGGTTTGGGCAAAAAATTACCGGGAATTGGTAGATTCTCCTGTCTTATATTCTGTTCCGGACACTACATGGCTTAAAATAGGCCACACCAAAGTACTTGTATCATTCTATAATAAAAAGGAAAAACATTATTCCAAAACAATAGCCCATGAAATAGAGAACATTCTGAAAAATCAACAGGCTTACCTTGGCGGAACATTCCCGGTCAACAAATATGCATTCCTGATTTATTACGAATCTTCCCATGAGAATGGTTTTTTGGGAGACGGGCTGGAACACTCCCACTCTACAGTCTGTCTGTACCGTTCCGGGAGTATGAAATTTCTTCCCAATGCTTTGAACAGAGTGGCTTCCCATGAGTTTTTTCATGTCATTACACCACTCAACATTCATTCAGGAGAAATTCAGCATTATGATTTTCTGAATCCTGTGATGTCCAAACATCTGTGGCTGTATGAAGGGATGACCGAATATGCCACCATCCATATGCCTATCAAGCAAAAAATGATCAGTCTGGAAGATTTTGAAAAAAGTCTGGAAGAAAAGATCCATGGTATGAAAGAGTTTGACAATACGCTGCCTTTGACGGAAATGAGCAAACATTCTATGGAAAGACAGGATCAGTACATGAACTTTTATCAGAAAGGGGCATTAATCGGGCTATGCCTGGATATAAGATTAAGAGAACTGTCAGCGGGTAAAATAGGAACCCAGGATCTGATGCAGATGCTCATGAAAAAGTATGGAGAAGGTAAATATTTCAATGATGATGACCTGTTTGATGAGATCACCCAAATGACTTATCCTGAAATACGTACATTTTTCAGGGATTATGTGGAAGGCTCCCAACCTATCCCTCTGAAAGATTATCTGGAAAAAGCAGGCTTCAACTATGAGGAAGCTACCGGAAAGGTAACCTCTCTACCTCATCCCGATGCAAAACAACTGGCATTAAGAAAAGCCTGGATTAATCAATAGATTTCTACACAAAAGGACCGGTCCCGAACTCTCATTCCTTTAACCCTGGAACCCCAAACTCTCATACCTCCTACTTAATGTCCCTCACGCCATCGGGATTTACAAAAGTTTTAATATATTTAGGAAAAAAATAGATGGACAACAGCAACTCCCGCAGGAACTTTCTTAAGACAGCTGCTTTGGCAGGCTTTGGGGCACTGGTTTTACCCAATTCTTTATTTGCCTATTCCAATGATTTTAAAACAGATAAAAAAGTCCGCGTAGGTTTTATCGGTGTAGGTCTTCGGGGACAGGAACATGTAAAATTACTGGCAAAACGTAATGATGTAGAGATTGTAGCATTTGCCGATCCGGAAAAAAGAATGCTTGCCGCTTCTCAAAAAATCTTAAAAGACAACAATAAACCGGCAGCTCAGGAGTTTTCCAACGGGGAATATGACTATCGAAATCTTTTAAAATTAAAAACAATAGATGCTGTTGTGATTGCTACTCCATGGGAATGGCATCTTACTCAAGGTGTGGAAGCAATGCGTGCAAAAAAAATTGTAGGCATGGAAGTTTCCGGAGCGATAAAACTTCAGGACTGCTGGGAGTTTGTAAAGGTGTACGAGGAAACAAAAGTTCCTATCTTTATGATGGAGAATGTATGTTATCGAAGAGATATCATGGCCATCATGAATATGGTTCGTAAAGGAATGTTCGGAGAGTTGGTGCACGGAAGAGGCGGCTATCAGCATGACCTGAGGGGTGTACTTTTCAATGACGGAACCACTCCATATAATTCTGGTGTTGAGTTTGGAGATAAAGGCTTCAGCGAGGCAAAATGGAGAACCGAACATTATGTAAAGCGTAACGGAGAGCTTTATCCTACGCATGGATTAGGTCCGGTTGCCGTGATGATGGACATCAACAGAGGAAACCGTTTGACGAGGCTTTCTTCATTCTCTTCAAAAGCTGCAGGACTTCATAAATATATCGTAGAACATCCAAAAGGTGGAGAAAATCATCCAAGTGCCAAAGTAAAATTCAACCAGGGAGATGTGGTCACCACACAGATTGCCTGTGCCAACGGGGAAACCATCCTTCTGACTCATGATACAAGTTTGCAGAGACCTTATGATCTTGGTTTCCGGGTTCAGGGAACTGAAGGATTGTGGCAGGATTTCGGATGGGGGGATTTCGATCAGGGACATATTTATTTTGAAAAAACAATGAACCATACCCATCGCTGGGACAATACAGAAAAATGGATGAAAGAATATGATCATCCAATGTGGAAGAAGTTTGAAAATACTGCTGCAGGTGCCGGACACGGCGGAATGGATTTCTTTGTGATGAATACTTTTATTGAGTGTATCAAACGAAATATAGAATTCCCGATGGATGTGTATGACCTTGCTTTATGGTATTCTATTACGCCATTAAGTGAAGAGTCTATTGCCAAAGGAGGTCAGGCAGTGGATATCCCTGATTTCACCAATGGAAAATGGAAAACCCGTAAACCTGTATTTGGAATGACCGATGAGTTCTAAGAAGACACTACTTATATTGGCTGGCGGATTAGGCAGCCGGTACAAAGGTCTTAAACAGGTAGATGGAATACTTGATAACGGTTCGCCAATTCTTGAATATTCTATCTTTGATGCATTGGAAGCCGGCTTCCGGAAAGTGGTTATTATTGTCAATAAACTGATCCCTGACAGTTATATTGAAAGGCTCAACAGGATTTCAGAAAATAAAAACTTTGAACTGCATTGGGTCTATCAGGAGATGGACAGCATTCCTATATCATTGGAAGGTTTTGATTATCCTGACCGTGAAAAACCATGGGGAACCGCTCATGCTGTTCTTTGTGCCAAATATTCGATACAGGAGCCTTTTGTCATGATCAATGCAGATGATTTTTATGGAAAAGAAGCATATCTGCTGGCTGCCCATGAAATTGACCATCATCATATTTCAGATACACAGCTGGGAATGATTGCTTATCCCGTGGGTACCACACTAAGCGGAAACGGAGCGGTAGCCAGAGGTATATGTACACTGGATTCAGAAAATTATCTGATCAAGGTAGAAGAACAGACTTCTATTCAAAGAATAAACGGCTCAATTATTTATATTGAAAACGGAAAAAATATAAAATTAGATCCCGACGCTTTGGTATCGATGAATTTTTTTATTTTTCATCCTCACATTTTCTGCTATCTGGAGGCTTATTTCTATGATTTTATTGAGTCTGATCCACTGCCTAAACAGGAATTTTATATTCCTGCTGCTGTACAGCAAATGATAGATGAAGGCAGGGTAAAAGTAAAGGTAAAAGCATCTCCTTCCCAATGGATGGGAGTTACCTATGCTGATGATAAAAAAGAGATTAAAGATTTTCTGATTTCAGAGATGATCAATAACAGATACCCTGAAGATTTATGGAGCTAAACGAAATTGTCATTCAGTTTATCGGTCAGGATCATTATAGTCTTACTCCTGTTACTGGAGGACTGATCAATACAACCTATCTTCTGGAGAACAAAGATCAGAAGAAAAAATATATTCTGCAGAAAATTAACCATCATGTTTTCAAACAGCCGGAGGTTATTGTCAATAATCAATTAATGATTAATGAAATTCTAAGGTCAAATACTTATCAGTTCCAAATCATTGAGCCTGTTCCCTCGCGTACCGGTAAGATTCTGATAGAAGATATAAATGGCTCTCCATGGCGTATGCTCAATTTTGTAGAAAACAGTGTTACTTTTCTCACTGCTCCATCGTTACATACGGCATTTGAAGCAGCAAAAGCCTTCAGTTATTTCCTTGCTACCATCAATACTGATAAACTGCCGGCTGTTAAAGATCCAATTCCCAATTTTCTTAATTTTGAGAAGAGAATCGCAGATTATAAAAACGCTCTAAAAAATGCTGATGTTCATTTAAAAGAAAGCGCAAAGGTTGAAATAGAAGTCACCAATCAGTTCCTGTCTCTGCCGGATCAATGGATCGAAATGGAGAAAACTCAGCAGATTCCCAAAAGAATTATTCATGCAGATGTAAAAATCAGCAATATTCTTTTTGATCAGAATCATCATCCGCTAGCCGTGATTGATCTTGATACCATGATGATTTCTACTATTCTGTATGATTTTGGAACGATGATCCAATCCTATACCAATACAACCCATGAGGATGACGGAAATGCTGTAAACAATTTCAACCCTGAAATGTATAAGGCTGTAAAAGAAGGATTTCTGTTCCATTTAAAGGAAAAACTGTCTCCGCAAGAAACTGAAAATCTTGATTATGCAGCACAGGTCGCCATTTATATCCAGGAGCTTCGTTTTTTAACCGACTACCTGAATGGAAGCACCTACTATTCTACGAAATATCCAGAGCATAATTTAGACAGAACAAAAAACCAGCTGGAGCTGTTGAAAGGACTGAGAGCATATTTGGGAAGTGAATGATTTTACCTTTATAATTCTAGAATTACATACAAAATTTAGATTCCTAAGGAATGACAAAGTATACGGATAAATAAAGAGCTCTGTTTGTCATTCCATAGGAATCTATGCTTTTACTCAAACTCTCTAAAAGACTCTCAAACCCTCAAACTCACGAACCCGATCCGAAACTCATCTCAAAAATTCCAGTATCCTCTTCCACTCTTCCAATTTCTTTTCAAAGGAAACTGTATGAAGCGGGCTCGTAGAAGGCAATAGAAAAATGGGCAGTTTATAATTTTTCCCTAACAGTTTTTGTAAATTTTTATAGGATTTTCCTCCATTGCAGAAAATAGCTCTGACATTCGGGTGTTCTTCCAGCAGTTCAGCGATCTGGTTGGCTTCTTCATTTCTGATTTCAGAATCCAGACTTCCTTTTCTCTCACAGGAATCGATGACATCCCAGAGGGCAATATGATGGTTTTTGATGGTTTTGATTCTCTGAGTATAATCTTCAGTAAATTCTTCGTGCAGTAATTCAAAAATGATTTTCCAGAATTTATTTTGCGGATGAGCATAATACTGCTGTTTTTCCAGTGATTTCACTCCCGGAATTGAGCCTAAAATTAAAATTTCAGATTGGGCATCAATAATGGGTAAAAATGAAGAAATACGGTTTTGCATATTCAAATATAGAGATTTAATTTATTTTCATCAGGCTGGAAGCTTGGAGCTTGAAGAGAGAAGTTATTGAGGTTATCAAAAACGGGTTGTCCATATTTTATCTTTTTAAACAGTGATATCATTAATTTACGGCAACCTCTATATATGTTAAGATTAACAGCAACTTCCAGCCTCTCTTCCAGCTTCTAATAGTCTGAATTTAATTTCTTAACTCAACTCAATTTATTTAAGTTTTGGCTAAAGCCATTGAATTTTTGGGCATAAAAAAAGCGGGCTAAAGCCCGCTCCTATTGATATTTTATACTATTCTTATAAAGTTTCCTTCAGCCAATCGAAAAATTCTCTCTGCCATACAAGGCCGTTTTGTGGGTGAAGTACCCAGTGATTTTCGTTCGGAAAATACACCAGCTTAGATTTTAATCCTCTCAATTTTGCAGCCTGGAAAGCTTCCTGTCCCTGTTCGTAAGGAACACGGTAATCAATTCCTCCCTGAACAATCATGATCGGCTTATTCCATTTATCTACAAAATTGCTTGGATTGAACTCTGTATATGCCTTTGGAAGCGGTTTTTCCCATGGTGAACCAAGATCCCAGTTCGCAAACCAAAGCTCTTCAGTAGTCAGATACCATGATTTCATATCAAACAGTCCGTCATGGGCAATGAATGTTTTGAATCTGTTTTCATGAATTCCTGCCAGCATAAATACGCTGTATCCTCCGTAGCTTGCTCCTACTGCTGCTACTCTGTCGCTGTCTACATAAGGTAAAGTTTTCGCAAAGTCTGTTGCCGCCAGATAATCTCTCATTGGCTGCCCTCCCCAGTCTCTTGAAATTTCTTCATTCCATTTTGTTCCCCAGCCTGGCATCCCTCTTCTGTTTGGTGCTACCACAATATAATCATTGGCTGCCATCAGGGCAAAATTCCATCTTACACTGAAAAACTGAGTAAGAGCAGACTGTGGGCCACCCTGGCAGTATACTAAAGTCGGGTATTTTTTGTTCGGATCAAAGTTGGGTGGATAATGAAACCAAACCCCCATTTCCTTACCGTCTGAAGTTTTCACCATTTTAAGTTCAGATTTCCCTTGCGCCAACTTAGCATAAGTATCTTTATTCGCTTCAGTCACCTGCTTCATTTCTCCGTTTTTAACGTTTACAGAGAACAGTTCTGTGGCATGGTTTATATCTGTTCTTCCTACTAAAAGTGAAGTTTTATTGTCTGTAAAGATTTCGTTGACATCAAAATCTCCTTTGGTAATCTGCTGTACTTTTGCTGATTTTGAATCTAGGGCAAAAAGCTGTTTTGTTCCTCTGAACGCTGCAGTAAAGTAGATCGTTTTTGAATCTGCTCCCCATAATACATCCCCTGAAACACTCTCGTCCCAACCAGAAGTAAGATTTGTCGTCTTGCCTGTCTTCCAGTCCAGGATTTTCACATCATTTTTATCTGCTTCATACCCATCTCTGGCCATACTCTGCCAGATCAGAGATTTTCCGTCCGGACTGAATTTTGGATTTACATCATATCCTTTGTTTGATTCCGTAAGATTTTTGGTGGTACCTGATGCCAGATCGTAAGCAAAAATATCGGTATTGGTACTTGTAGCATATTCTTTACCGCTTTTAGGTTTTGTCACGTATAAAAGCTGTGCAGAATCCGGACTCCAGATAAAGTCTTCAGCCCCACCGAAAGGTCTCTGAGGAGAATCCCAGGTCTTTCCTTCCAAAAGGTCTTTTGCTCCCTCTGCTTTTTCAGAGACATTTACAACAAAAACATGGTTGTATTTTCCTTCATTAAAATAATCCCAGTGTCTGTGGTTCAGATCTGTGTATACCTGAGCAGTAGTTTTGGGAGTATCGCTGAATTTGTCTTTCCCCATTACTTTTTCTACCAATACCTGTTTGCTGAAAGCGATTTTCTTTCCGTCAGGAGAAATGACAATATTATCAACTTCCCCGATGGTATAAAATTCTGCCCAGGTTTTTCCAGCATCCTTAGAAAGATAGATTTTATCACCTTCCTGAGCATAAATTCCGTTTTTATCCCACTGAATAAGCGCTTTTTTACCGAAATCAATTTTGGAAGACTGATGATTAAGAACATTCAGAAAATAGTTCTCATTTTTTGTTTTCTCTGTTTTCAGATCAACCTGTCCTACTTTATAGATAAGGGAACCCTGATCCGGTGAAACTGCCTGTACCCCAACTTTTTTCAAAGTCCAAAGAATTTCAGGCGTCATTACTTGTTGTGCATTCATTAAAAGCGGAGCTGCCAAGGCCAGCAGACTGTACTTAAGTTTCATATGTTGATATTCATTTTTAGCGGATGTATAAAAATCAGCTGATTTCCTACTGTCCTTTTATTACATTCAAAGATTGCCAAAGTTAATATTTAAAATAAAAACGGACGAAAGAATTAACATTAAAATTTAAAGTAAGTGATTTATAAATAGGTAAATTTCATTAATTTTAAAAAAAATAAACTAATACCCATCTTTTATGAAAAAGTTTCTGCTTATTTCGTCATTTCTTATATCCTCATTCTTTTTTTCACAGCTGACGATAAGTCCTTTTCCGAATCATTATTATAATACTTATCAGGCCACCATTTCCGGAAACGGAACCATTTATTATACGACTGACGGAAGCACACCTACCCTAAGCTCTCCCTCAGCAGTTAACAATGTGCAGATTCTTATTGATCAGAATAAAGAAATCAAGGCATTTCTTGTTAACGGACAAGGAGGTTCTTCGGCAGTAATCAGTAAAAAGTATTACACAGGAAGTGTTCCTACGGCTACCATTTACTTTAAAATGCCTTCTACATGGACTGCTGGCAGCTGTGTAATGGTTGATATGGTAAACCCCAATTCAATTGATGGATTTGCCATCGATACCTTCTGGCCGGGCGTTGTGATGCAGTCTGCAGGATGTGAATCCTGGTATAAGACTACAAGAGATTTTGAAAGTGCCAATGTACGCTTTAATAACTGCACTCCTTTTGAGAATATTCCGGCAACCATCAGTACCAATCTGATTCCGATGGGAAGCACTTTGTATTATGATTTTACTGACGGCGTAATAACAACTCCACCTTCATGCCTGTTTTTAACAACGAATGAAACAAACCCTAAAAAAAACACTGTCCTGATCAAGGTATATCCGAATCCTGTTTCGGATATTTTAAAAATAAATACTGACCTGAATTTTCATGAATATGAGATCATAGATGTGAATGGAAGGATTGTTTTAAAAGATAAATTTGTGAAAGACATTGCAATCAATCAGCTTATTTCCGGAAATTATTTTCTAAAGCTTAAAGATTCAAAGGAAGATATTGTTTTACTGAAATTTATCAAAAAATAAAAAAATCCGCTCGACTGGACTGCCCCCAAAAAGTTAGACACTTTTTAGGGGCATTTTTTTATGTATAGAAAAGAAAAATTTAGCGTTGCTTTCAAGCTAGAATGTATTAATCTTCACAAAAATTCTCATTGTTCAATTAAATCTATAGCAACAGAGAAAGGATTTAATGAAAGCAATCTGCGCAAGTGGATTGGTTTTTATAACAAGTACGGAATCTCGGGACTATACCCTCGAAAAAACATGAGTTATT
>NZ_BJTC01000017.1 GCF_006829085.1 Chryseobacterium sp. ON_d1 | reverse complement strand
GCGGTGGGGCTCACCTGTTCCCATTCCGAACACAGAAGTTAAGCCCACCAGCGCCGATGGTACTGCTAACGCGGGAGAGTAGGCCGCCGCCAGTTTTTATTTTATTTTTAAAAATCCTTTATCGTCATGATAAAGGATTTTTTGTTTTATACCCATCCCAATCCTATACTTATACCATCCCTATACATCTCCATCTCATCTAAAGCAAACAGAAACAATGAGTAATGAGTAATAAATGATGATTGATCAATGATAACAATACATCGATTACTGATCTTTCATCACTGATCAATCATCAATTATCATTCATCCCCTAGCCCCGATAGGAATGGTTACCCCACAGCAGGAGGTGGAAGCACTGGGATTAGCAAGGAAAATAAGCCCTGGCGCGAGGAGTAGGAATGGATAGCGGGAGAATGCTCCTTATTCAAAGATTTCTGTACAATCGCCGTCTTATCATTCCATAAGAATCTTAAGCCAGACAGAGAATGTATAGTTTGTACTATTTTGTCATTATGGCTTTTATTCAAATATAAGGGATTTTTTATTTTTTTATTCTAAAATTATGTAACTTAGTAATATCAAAATGATTACGAATCTAAAAATATAAAATATGAAAAAACATTTATTCCCTTTGTTTTTACTGTTATTAGGTGTAAATGCACAGGCTCAGCAGGATTTTTTTGCAATTACAGGAAAAGATACTCAAAGTATTACTTTCAATGATTTCCGTGCAATTGATGCGAGTAATGGAACCTCAGGTGAAAAGATTTTCACAGTAGATTCTTCAGTAAAAGTATTTTCACAGGCCAGAAAAGGCGTTGTAGCAGAAGACAAAAATTCTTACAGTAACTCTCAGGCAGTGACTTTAGCCGCTCTTGCATATGATTCTTCGAATAACAATCTGCTGTATATGCCTATGTTTTCTTCGAATATCTATGTTTTGAATCCAAAAACAAAAGAAATCACTTTAGTAGAAAATAGTGTTGCAAGAGTAACTTCATGTGATATTAATTCTCATATCACGAGAATGGCAACAGGATATAACGGTAATGTCTATGCTGTGAATAATGCAGGAACCCAGTTTTTGGAAATCAGCAAAAAAGATGGGCAATATGTAGTGAGTGATCTGGGAATCATTAAAGATGATGCTTCTAATGGACGAAATTCATTTACAGCTATGGAAACTGGTTTTGGAGGAGATATGATTGCTGATGCAGATAACAACTTCTATGTTTTTGCAGCTTCAGGAAATGTTTTCAAAATTCTGACAAAAGATTTAAAGGCTCAATTCATAGGTAAAATTTCAGGTATTCCGGATAACTATTCTGTGAACGGATCAGCTGTCAATGCACAGGGAAAAATTGTAATAGCCAGTGCAAAAGGAGGAGCTTTGTATGAGGTAAATCTGGCAACATTACAAGCTAAACCACTTCAGGGAGAACAGGGGCTGCATATTTATGATTTGGCCAGTAAATATTTTGTGAATGATAAATCATCAACAGTAAACAATTTTACAGCTGATCTTGATATTTACCCAACAAGAGTTGATGAACACTATATTAATGTTCATGGTAATAACAAAATAAAAGGTACTGTTAGACTGAACATATTTGATATGTCAGGTAAAAATGTAATGACTCAGAATTTGTCTGTCAACGAGGGTTCATTAGACGAAAAAGTATATCTTAAAGGACTGCTGACAGGTGCTTATATTGTTAATATTACTAATAGCTCAGGAAAAGCAGTATTTAATAAAAAGATTCTTGTAACCAAATAACAGGATATTATAAATCAGTATATAAAGACCTTTTCAGTTTATTTTGAGAAGGTCTTTTAATGATTATTTGATATTTAATAAGTTTTATTTTTCGATATTAAAATGTACTTTTATAAAAAAATATAGATGAAACTATACTTTAATGTTGGATATATTGTAAAGGCCGGAGAAAGCCTGCAGCTGGTATTTGGTGAAGATGAGAATGCCTTACATATCCACACTATGTTTTATGCAGAAAATGGGCTATGGAAATGCGAAGTGGACTATTTCTCAAAATCCATTTCTTATCAATACCGGGTGGTAAATGAAAAAGGAAATGTTTTAAGGGAAGAATTTGTTCCGCATCATTTAAGTTTTCCACATAATTATAAGGAGTTTATCATTTTTGACGAATGGAATAATAAAAATTTTCCTGAAAATTATTTAAATAATAAAATTCTTTATAACAAGCTGCATGATTTCGTTCCTGAAAAAATAACGGTTTTAAAAAAACATACTCACTTATTCAGAATAGAAGCCCCTATTTATAATCCGGACTGGAGGATTGTTCTTTTTGGAAATACCGCATCTCTGGGAAACTGGAGCTATGACAAGGTTATTCACCTGCAGCAGACAGATTTTGGAATGTGGGAAGCGTCTGTTGAAATTCCTGAAAATGAATATATCCAATTTAAATACTGTATTTACGATACAAAAGAAAATAAGGTTATAGATGTAGAAACCGGCGAAAATAGATTTACGGTGGCGAATCCTTTGAATGACGTGCTGCAGATTGTTTCCAATCATTATTTCAGGTTTAAAGGATATCAGATGTATCATGATGCCGGGGTTGCGGTTCCGGTATTCTCTTTGAGAAGTGAAGATGGATTCGGAGTCGGGGAATTTGCAGACTTGAAAAAACTGGCAGATTGGACGAAAGAAACCAATCTTGGTATTATTCAGATTCTTCCGATCAATGATACAACAGCCAACTATTCCTGGACTGATTCCTACCCATACGCGGCAGTGTCTGTTTATGCTTTACATCCACAATATATCTCATTAGAAAAACTTGATTATTCTTTACCGAAAGAATTAGTTGATGAGTATCTTTCTGAAAAAGAACGGTTAAATGCTTTGGATCTGATCGATTATGAAAAGGTAATCGAAGGCAAATGGAAATATATTACGGCTGTTTTCAATGCTGAAAAAGATAAAATTTATAAGGACAGAAACTTCAAAAAATTCATTAAGGATAATGAATACTGGCTGGTCCCCTATTCGGCATTCTGTGTTTTAAGGGATAAATATAAGACACCCAATTTCAACGAGTGGAAAACCCACAAAAAATATATTGCCGGAAAGATATCTCAGTTTTTTACAACAAAAAGTAAAGATTATGATAGCTCAATGCTTCATGCATGGGTGCAATATCAGTTGCATGTACAGCTGAAAGATGCTGTTGATTATACCCATAACCTGGGAGTTTCGTTGAAAGGAGATCTTCCTATTGGTATCTACAGATATTCCGTAGAAGCATGGGCAGAACCGGAATTATTCGGGATGGATTTTCAGGCGGGAGCACCACCGGATCAGTTTACAGAACTGGGGCAAAACTGGGAATTCCCGACTTACAATTGGGAAGCTATGAAAGCGGACGACTACAGATGGTGGAAAAACAGGTTCAAAGCATTGGAGCAATATTTTGATGCCATGAGAATCGATCATATTTTAGGTTTCTTCAGAATATGGAGAATGCCGATTTCTGCTGTACAAGGGATTTTGGGATATTTTTATCCAGCTGTTCCTATCGTTGCAGATGAATTTAAGGCCTGGCAGATTCCATTCAGTTTCGACAGGTATTGCAAGCCTTTCATCAATAATCAGATCCTGTGGGATTATTTTGGGGAAGAAAGTGAAAAAGCCCTTGAGTTGATGATCCGTAATGAAGATAGCACTTATAATTTTAAAGAAGAATTTGATACCCAGAGAAAGCTGGTGAATTTCTTTAAGAAAAAATCATATGGACCACTGGAAGAAAAACTGATTTCTCTATGTGCCAATGTTTTGTTCTTACCAGAGGAAAGAAATGGAAAAACGGTTTATCATCCAAGGTTCAATGTATATAACACGGAATCTTATAAATATCTTCCGGAATCTGAACAGAAAAGCATTTATGATTTGTACCATGATTACTTCTTCAGAAGACAAGATCATTTGTGGTATGAAAAAGCTATGGAAAAACTGCCGGTTATTCTGAATGCTACTAAAATGCTGATCTGTGGTGAAGACCTGGGAATGGTTCCTGCCTGTGTACCTGTTGTAATGGATGAATTGGCCATTATAGCTCTTAAAGTACAAAGAATGCCTGCCGAAAATATCCCTTTCTATAATCCTAAGTACGCCAATTATATGAACGTGGTGACAGCTTCTTCCCATGACAGCTCAACCTTAAGACAATGGTGGAAAGAAGATCGGATACTTACACAAAGATATTATAATGAACAGCTGATACAGTATGGAAAAGCTCCCGAAGACCTGACTCCTTATCTTGCAGAAATTATGATGAAGCAGCATCTGTATAATGAGGCGATGCTTGCCATTTTCCCGATCCAGGAGTTCCTGGCTACAGATGCAGAACTTACAAATCCTAAAATTGATAATGAAAGAATTAATAACCCTGCGGTTTTCCCCCATTACTGGCGTTACAGAATGCATTTAAAACTGGAAGATCTGAAAGAAAGGAAATCTTTCAATAAAAAAATTGCTCATTGGGTAAAAGATAGCGGAAGAATGTAAATTTAACAATTGATTATCAGTTAGTTAATAATATTTTAAAAGAAGTTTGATCTTAGGATTTAACTTCTTTTTTTTATTTGTATCAAAGAAATAGAATTAAGATATTCTGCTATATATTAACCAATTAACGACTATAGAGATGAAAAAAATATTTTTGGGATTAGCTTTTGGGCTGGGCGTTTTGACGTCAGCTCAGCAATATCCGAACAATGGTTGGGGAGATGATGGTTATTATCAGAATGATGGAGGCTATTACAGCGATGAAGATGACAGGAATTATTTCCCTGACGATTATTACTACAATTATCCTCAGGATTATTATCCAAGTGATTATTATCAAAGTTATTATAACGATTATAGAAATAGTATCATTAATATTGACTGGAACGGATTTTTTGTACAGAACAGACTAAACCGCTGGCAGGTAGACCAGATCATAAGACTTAATAATCTATACGCAAGTTTTAGCGTTTGGAATAATTTCTACCGATACAATCCGGACAGATGGTATTATGACAGGTTTTATGCATTAGAAAGGATATTAGGGCCAAGAGTATTTGTTGTTTTCCAGAATAACTATTACAGAGGCTACAGTCCGATTGTATATTTCCAGAACTATAGAAGAACGTATTACGTACCAAGATATGCTGTAATGCCAAGATATAGAAATGTCAATATCAATATTTACAGGGTAGACAGATCAAGATTCCGCAGAATGGATAATCCTACCTTTGATATTATCAGAAGAGACAACAGAGCAGATAACGGTTTCAGGAATACCAGAACCAATGGAAATTCCGGCAGCTTCCGTGACAACAATAACAGCGGCTTCAGAAATAGCAATGGAGGAGGCTTCAGAGGAAATTCTGATAATGGAGGAAATAGAAACAATGCTGAGAATAATGGCGGTTTCAGAAACAGTAATGGAGGAGGCTTCAGAGGAAATTCTGATAACGGTGGCTTCAGAAACAGCAATGGAGGTGGTTTCAGAGGAAACAGTGAAGTAAGGAGAGAAGCTCCTAAAAGAGAAGATAATGGCGGCTTCAGAGGAAATAATGGAGGAGGCTTCAGACAAAGATCTGAAAACTCTGCCCCAAGACAAGAAAACCGTGGTGGCGGTGGCGGCTTTAGAGGCAGTTTAGTAAGGAATTAATTTTCATATATTATATTTAAGTGGTGTGAAGGGCAGGTTTTTATAATCTGTCCTTTTTTTTGTTGTTGCGTTGTTTTATTTTTGTTAAAATTTAACATTATTTATGAATTTGTTAATTTAACTTGTGTTTTAATTCGTAATCAAAAAGATATATAACAATTAATTAAATTTTAAAAAGATGAAAAAATTAGTTTTAGCAATAGCATTTATCGGAATGGGAAGTTTTGCCATGGCACAACAAACTATAACTCCACAGGACAGGCAGGCAAGAGCAGCTGAAATGAAGCAGAGAATGGAGCAAAAACAACAGGAGCATTTAGATCAGATGCAAAAGGACCTTAATCTTAATGCTTCTCAGGTAGCTCAGATAAAGGTGCTTCAGGATAAAAGAAAAGCGGAAATGAAGGCAGAGTTTGAAAAAAATAAAATGGACAGACAGGCTAAGATGCAGGAGATGCAGGCCAAAAGAACACAAATGGATGCTGATATGAAAAAAATCCTTACTCCTGATCAATATGATAAATGGCAGGCTGACAGAAAAGCAAAAGCAGAGAAAATGAAAATGGCAATGAAAGAAAGAAGAATGATGAAAAAGCCTATGAATACAGGAACTGCTGAAGTAAAATAACAGTTTGTAATTTTAGTTTTTTAATGTGTTAAGGATGGATGTTTTTCCATCCTTTTTGCATTAATTTTATTTAAAACTTTTGATTTCGGGCTTTTATTCCCTATTTTTGACTGTAAATTTAATACTTATGGTTAGCGAAAAAATTGCAAAATTAATTAACGAACAAATAGCCCACGAACAATATGCCGCTCAATATTATCTTTCAATGTCTGCTTGGTTTTCAGGAAAAGATCTTGATGGAATTGCCAATTATTTCAGAGTACAGAGCAAAGAAGAATTGATGCATGCAGACAAGATGTTTGATTATTTGAATGATGTAGGCGGGGAAATTATCATTGGAGAAATTCCAAAACCTCCACATGAGTTCGAAAATGCAACTGATATTTTTGAAAAAGCATTGGCACATGAGAAAATTGTAACTAAAAGTATTTTCAATATTGTAAAGAATGCTAACGAAGAAGGAGATTTTGCAACTACATCCTTCCTGCAGTGGTTTATCAACGAACAGGTAGAGGAAGAGGCCAGTGCTTCTCAGTATGTTACAAAAATTAAAATGGTCTGCGATAATCCATCAGCATTGTACCTTTTTGATCAGGAATTGTCTCAGAGAGTATTCACTCCTGATACAACTGCTTAAGATGAAAAGCTTTTCAAATATAAAGCCGCTATCCAAAAAGAGTAGCGGTTTTTATTTTATCATAATCAGTAATCATCAGAAGCCTGAATTGGTAAACTATCAGTAAGAATTATTTTTGGAGATTCTGTCTCTGGATTTTAATGGCAGTAATAAAAACAAATGCTCCTAATACAAAACTTAAAAATAAAGATTTCACAAGGTTTTCTGTAGGCATATATGGATGTCCATCTTCTGTAACCGGAGGATCTAAGCAATCCATAATATTAAAAGTGATCACCGTAGAAATAGACATTACGATCAAACTTATTGCGAAGGAAATTAGATATATTTTCATGGTCAGTTGTGTTCAAAATATAATCAAAAACTATATTTAATTCATGCTTAATAAAAATAATAAAACCTTTTTTATTTTGGTGTATTTTTTACAAGAATTATCATAACCTTTTTGGCTAAGCATTTATAGATAAATAATCTGTGTCTTTATAACCTTTTTACCCAGTCGCTCAAGTATATTCTTGTAACCTTCCACCTGTGCTTCATCCTTTGCCTTTGGTTCTCCGGTTTTAAAATCAACAATAATATATCCTTCATTTCCCTTTAAAATACGGTCTGGCCTGAATATATGACTTTCTCCATTTTCAGAGATCATAATATCTTTTTCGTTGATTACTTCCCATTTTTCATCAAAATATTCTGCATACGTATTGACGATTTCCTGCAATGTGTACTGTATTTCTTTTTTTTCCTCCAGCGTAATCTGTCCTTCCAAAGCATATCCTTCCAATACCTTGGTTATATCCTTTTCAGTATTGATCTTTGATAAAAGCTCATGGACAAAAAGCCCGATTCTTACCTTCTCATTGCGTACCTGATAATTCTTGGATGGTGTAGCAATTCTGATGGATGTGCTTTTTTCATTAACATTCTTCAGGTTCTGAATATTCTGAGTTTTAAAAGAGGAGCTTTTATCCTTGGAATGTTTCTTCAGCATTTCCGGATGTACAGGATACAGATCAAACTCATCTGCCTGTTCCTGGTTTTTTGTCTGGAGGAAATCCAGAAGCTCGAGGTTATTTGATGTCTTATTTGGTTTCTGAAGATAGAAAAATAACTGCTCAACAGGTCTTGTCGTCGCAACGTACTGCAGACATAATCTGTCAATCAGATTTTTATAAGCATTTTTACTGTTAAAAAAAAGAATCTCATCATCGTAAGCTTCAAGATTTTTACTGAACTGGTTAATGTTTACTGATTTCAGGGCATCATTTTCATTCGTGTCAAACCAGTTGGTAAATTCGCTGTCCCGGTTTTTGTTCATCATTGGAATAAAAACAATAGGAAACTCCAGTCCTTTAGATTTGTGAATCGTCATGATCTGGATAGCATCAATATTTTCCGAAGCCTGAATGGTGTATGAAGATGCCTCTTCATCCCAGTATTTCAAAAACTCTTTGGTACTGGCACCGGCATTCTGTGTAAAATTGAAAAGCATTTCCAGGAAGTTCAATAAGAAATCAGTCTCTTTGTTTTCAACAGAAAATTCATTGATGTAGTATTCAATGAAATTATACAGGTTAAATCTCGGAAAATTGTCCTGTTTAAGCTGGAGCGAATACTTCTGCTGAATGAACTCAAGTATTTCTTCATGGCTTTCAATGTCCAGAATTTCTTTCATTTCCAAAGTAAAATCCGGCATATGGATTTTTCCCAGTGTATTCAGATGATACATCATCATGATCAGGCAAGGCTTATTTTTAGGATTGATTTCCCATCGCAAAAATTCAATGACAGCTTTTAAAGTATTGGAAAGTTCCAGGGTAAGGCCTTTATCCGAGATTGTTTTGATATTAGTTTCTTCTCCTTTATAGTTAACTTTTAAACCTCCGAGTTTCTGGGAGTAGCTGAAAATATCAAAATTTCCGCGGCAAAGAATCGTAATATCAGAGAATTTGAAACCGTTATCCAGGCATTCCTGAATATCTTTCTGCATGCTTTCAGAAGTGTCAGTATAAAACTCTTCATTTGTAAGATTTTCGATCAGATTTACCTTTACGCGTCCATCAATCTTTGACTTGGGGCTTTGTTCAGCATCTGCCCCGAAGATATTCTTATGTTCTTCCAGCAGCCCTTCAGAATGAAAACGGTAGAGCTCATTATTGAACTGTACAATATTCCTGGCGCTTCTCCAGTTATCTTTCAGTACAAGAAGATCTGCTTCTTTAGGTGAAAACTCTTTTTTGTTGATAATGTCAAGCATAAGCTTGCTTTCACCACCACGGAAGCGGTAAATACTCTGCTTGGGATCACCCACCAATGTAAAAGAGGTATGTTCTGTGGAAACACTGTGATCTCTCAGCGGGACAAAATTCTGCCACTGAAGCTCTGAAGTATCCTGAAATTCATCAAAAAAATAATGCTGAAACTGTGAACCTACTTTTTCATAAATAAACGCAGATGGTTCATTTTTAAGATTTTCATTAATCAGAATATTAAACTTGGAAAGAAGAACCAGGTCATTTTCCTCTTCAATTTTTTGAAGCTCGTCCTGAATATCCTTATTTACCTTTAAGGGAAGAAGTGCAGATAAAACTTTCTCTTTCTTTTGAGTTTCAATATACAGCAGGATAAGTTTCATTCTGTTTTCCAGCAGCTGATCAAGAATTTCAAAAATCTCAGATTCCTTATGCTTTGATTTTGATGATGCTCCTTTTCTGTAATTGTTGATCACAGATTCTTCCAAAGTAGTAGGAAAAGGGAAGGCGGTTCGTTTCTGCTGATAAAAATCAATGACTTTGGTAAAGAAACCTCCGATTCCGTTTTTACCCTGGGCAAAATCTTCAATCTCTATATTTCTTGATTTGAATAACTCTATAGAGCTTAGAGCAAGTTCTGCAGACTGTTTTTTGTTCAGCACAATCTCTTTACGGAGTGCATTTTTTATATTTTCGTAATTGGTGTCATCAAAGCTTTTATTACTTTTCAAATGTTCATAATGAATATCCTTCACAAATTCTTTTGCTGAATCATAAAGGTTTTTGTTAAGATTGATTCTTTCATTATTTTCAAGACTGTAATCTACATAATCCATGAAAGAATGGGAAATCTTTTCATTTTCACCAATCTGATCCAGCATTTTATCCACAGCTTCTATCAAAAAAGGTTCAGCTTCAATTTCGAGATTAAAATTTTTGGCCAGCCCCAGCTCGTAAGAAAAACTTCTTACCAGTCTTGAATTAAAGCGGTCAATTGTCCCTATATTCAGTGTGGAATAATTGTGGAGAACGTAATCCAGTAATTTTTTAGAACGTAGGTGAAGATCGTCAATTGTAATTTTTAAGCCCTGTTCTTCAAACGCCTTCTGGATATTTTTCAGATCCGGATTTTCAGCATAATTTTTAGCTGAAAAATTTCCCAGCCAGGATAAAATTCTTTCCTTCATTTCGTTGGCCGCCTTATTAGTAAAGGTCAGTGCAAGGATATTCCTGATCGATTGCTGCTGATTAGGATATCGGAGGCAGATCATCAAAAGCCTTTGTACCAGGGCATACGTTTTCCCGGATCCGGCAGAAGCATTGATGACTGTGTAAGAATTTTGCATTGTTGAAAGAGAATTGAGACTGCAAGTTAGCTAAAATTTAAAATAAACTTTAACAATTTGATTTAGCTATTTAACAGTTCATAAGGCAAAAATCAAAAAGAAATATTAAAACACGTTAACTGTGGTTAAACTTATGGTATAAATTAAAAATAATTTTAGCTTTGCTTTATAAAAAACGGCCCGTGAAACTCAAACTATTCTTTTTCTTATCCTTTGTTCTTTCTATTCATATTCATGCCCAAAGTTATATATTCGGGAAAATTACTTCTGAAGATGGTGCTGAAATGCAGGATGTGAACGTTATTAATATCAGAACTGATGAGATTGTAGTTTCAAACAAAGACGGCCATTTTATGATTTCCGGAAGAAAGGGAGATGAATTACGTTTTATAAAAGCCGGTTATGAGCGCCTCACAAAAAAAGTTTCTCAGGAAAATACCCAGTCTCCAATGAACATCAGCCTTGTACGGCAAACTATTCAGATCCCGGAAGTTGAAGTAAAACAAGGTCTTACCGGAAACCTGAAAATAGATTCAAAACTCTATAATAAACCCCAAAAGGTTGACAAACTGACCAAAGAAATTGACCGGTATATTTCCCAGAAATCAGATCCCAGAATATTGGCTGCGAAACCAGGGGAATTTGTGCAGCCGAAAGGACAGGGATTTTCCATAGGGAAAGTTAAAGATAAATGGGATGATGTAGATTTAATGAAGTACATCAGAGCAAGTTTGGGTGATGATTACTTTACCAATCTCAAAATAGAGAAACCTCTGATTGACCACTTTATTTATTATGTTTTTGCAGGAGGTTTTGAAAGGAAAAAAATACTGAAATATGGATTTTGCAGTGATGCGGATCTGAATAGGTTTCAACGTTTTGTCCTGACAAGAATTTCATCGTATCGTGCTCCACAAACTCAAAGGTAAATGGAAATGAAACGTATCAACAGGCTATTGTTTCTGGTGCTTTTTTGCATCGCTTCAGAATTGTGGGGACAGCAAAGAATATCAGGAAAGATCATCACAGGCGATGAGCAGGATTTAACTCCTGTACTTATTGTTAACATTTCGGGGAATAAGAGCATATTGAGTGATATGTCCGGAAACTTTACGATGGAAGCCCAGGAAAATGATGAGATCAGATTTGTAAAGGAAGGTTATTATCGGGTTGACAAAAAAATAGCCAGAGAGGATTTCAGGACTCCATTGAATATTATTCTGAAAAAAATAGAAATCCAGATTCCGGAAGTGAGGGTTAAATATAGACCTACTGGAAATCTCGCTAAAGATAATCAGCATTTGAATGAATCCAGAAAGCTACAGGCATTAAAGTCAGATATGGAGGAGTATATGAAGAGCCCGCTGAATCAGCCCTTACCTAGTAATGCTGTTTCCAGGACTTTTACCGGTCATGATTTCAATGCGGGGCAGGTCAATCTGTTTGGTGTATTTAATGCTGTAAAGAAATTGACAAAGCCTAAAGTCACTAAAGCTAATTATAATGAGACACAGGATTTCCTTAAAAGGGTAAGAAATGAAGTCAATCTGGATTTCCTGAGAAAATACGGAATGGATGAGGAACAGATTGATGCATTTCTTCTTTATGCTGATAAAACCCGTTCATTGGCAAAAAGATACCGTAAAGATTTTAGTATCACGACCATTGAGTATGAACTTAAAATCGCCTTTGGCGAGTACAGTAAAACGAATAAATAGTATTTACAAAAATTAAAAATTGGGTTATATCATAGAAAATAACAATTCATTTGGAATAAGAAAAATTTTTCTTTTCCTGATGCTTCTTTGCTGCACTTTCATTTTTTCCCAGCAGACTGTGACAGGACGCATAGTGGATGACAATGGAGAAAACTTGAGTAAAGTAATTGTGATCAACATGTCTACCGACAAAAAAGTATATTCTGATGCAGAAGGAATATTTTCTATTGATGCCAATCTTAATGATGAATTAAGATTCGTAAAGGAAGATTTTAACCGAACTTCAAGAAGGATTCTTACCAGTGATATCAATTTGCCGTTGTATATTGTCCTTTATCAGATTCCGAAGGACGTAGGAGAAGTAAAGATTGTTAAAAAACTGACTGGAGATCTGGAAGCGGATTCCCGGATTGTAGCCAAAGTAGATAAAGGAGAACAGGTAAGAGATGCTGTAGGTCTTCCGCAGCCAGTTGGAAAGATGAGAGAGAAACCGGCAGAAGTGAAGAGTGTCCTTTTACCGATACTTTTAGGAAACCTGAATGTTCAGGGGGTGTATGATCTGATAAGCGGTAAAGCCAAAAGACAGAAAAGACAATATAAATATGATGATCTCCAGGAGCATATTGCCTGGATTCGCAACAGGATAGATGATGAATATTTTGTCAAAGCGGGAATCCCAGCCGACAGAATTTCAGAATTTATTGAGTTTTCATTTTTAGCAAAACCTCAGGTAAGAACCTATGTGAAGGCCAGAAACCTTTCCGGCGTAATGTTGAGATTGGAAGAAACAGTGCCTCTTTTTATGGAAAGGCTGGAACAGCATGAAAAGTAATTTAAATGTTAATGAAATCTTAAAATATTGGAATGGAAATTGATACAATTTTAGGATAACAATCCAAATTCACATATTTTATGAATAAAAGCATTTTTGCAGTAGCTGTTGCAGCATTAGGTTTCGTTATCGGTCTTGGGTTTTTAGGGAATGCCATTAAGAACAGGAACAAATCTGAAAATACCATTTCTGTAACAGGATTGGGAACAAAACAATTCACTTCAGATCTGATCACCTGGTCCGGAAGTTTTTCTAAAAATAATATGGATCTGAAATCTGCTTATGATGAGCTGGCGACAGATAGAAAAGTAATCAATGACTATCTGCTTTCAAAAGGGATACAACAGAAGGAGATTGTTTTTTCTTCTGTAGATATTCAAAAACAGTTCAGAAGCTATAATGATTCAAACGGAAATTATGTACAGGGAGAATTTTCCGGCTATAATCTTACTCAAAAGGTTTCTATTGAAAGTAAAGAAGTGGGCAAAATAGAAAATCTTTCCAGAAATATTACTGAAATTATCAACCGCGGCATAGAATTCACCTCTTCGTCACCTGCCTATTTCTATACCAAGCTGACGACAGTGAAACAGGAGATGATTGCCAGTGCAACAAAAGATGCAAAAGAGCGCGCTGAAAAAATTGCAGAAAATTCAGGAAGCAGCCTGGGAAATCTGAAGAAAGCAACAATGGGAGTGATTCAGATTACAGCACCTAACTCGAATGAAGACTATTCTTATGGTGGGACTTTCAATACTTCATCCAAAGAAAAAGAGGCCAGTATTACAATCAAACTGGAGTACGAAGTAAACTAATAAGAAAAAGCCAGAAAAAGATACTATTCTGGCTTTATATTTTAATGATAAATGATATCAAGAATTTCTCTTTTAGCTTCCTCCAAATTTTCAGGAGTATAATTGGCAAGCAACCACAGATTCAGAGATTTTTTCCCTTCACCATAACTTGGCTGTACATGAGTGGTATCAATCAGACTAAAATTATTTCTCTGATAAAAAGAATAGCGTCTTGACGCATCCTCACCTGAATCAGCCGGTTCAATTTCCAGAATAATCTTTGGATAACTTTCTGATAAATGATTCATAATCGTAGATCCCAGTTTTTTACTTCTAAACCTCTCAAAAACTTCAAAATGTTCTACAAAAACAAAAGAGCTCAATTCCCACAGGATGAGATATCCTACCTCTTCAGATTCATGAATGACGGACATGAATTTTACATGAGGATTGGTAAATAATCCTAAAAAATGTTTCTGGTCTCGTTGTTCATCTGCAGGAAAAGTTGTGGTGTAAGATGTATAGATTTCCTGAACTCTGGGGTCTTCAGCAGAAGTAATTGGTAAAAATTCCATAAATTATAAATCAAAGACGCTTGGTCTTCTGGTGATGAAAATATCTTTAATCCAAAGGGTAAATGCCAATCCCAGATAGATCAGAAAGAAAAAACCGGCGGTTGCAAAAGTAGAGTAGATGAAGAAAATTCTCAATTTGGAAACAGGAATTCCCAACTTGGCCCCCATTCTTGTCAGTACGCCAAACCATTCTCTTTCCATTTTATGACGGATATTACTCAGCATTTCCAGATTGTTATTTAAAAGTTTAAATCCAATACTGCAAGGTAAGAAAATTTTTTGACAAAGATTTTGAATCATATAACCTTCAGATACAGTTATTCTTTTAAAAGCTTAAATCCGATACCACAGTCTAAACAGTTTTTGTTTTCGCACATGTTTTTATGATGATAGATCAGGCTTTGGCTTTCCAAAGCATTCTCAATGTTCAGTCCAAGTTTTTTCCAGTTTGTAGTGATGGTATTTTTTTCGGCGGAAAAGGTTCTGTACAAGTCAATAATTTCATCTGCAATCTCTTCTTTATGATATCTGCGATAAGCATATTTTAAAGGAAGAACTGTGTTCAGAATAAGAAGATCAACAAAATCTTTACTCAATGTTTTAGGCTGTAGTTTGGAAATGCTGCCAAAATTAAAATGAAAATCCCAATACGCTGAAGCTTTCACAGGTTTAAATAGGTTATATATCTGATCTGAGTTGTCAGCCTCCATAATTTTAGAAAATAAATTCTGATTTTTATAAAGATCTGCAAGCTGAGAAAATCGGATTGTAGGAAAATTGGGAGGTCTTAACCTTAGAAATTTAGGACGGAATTTCAGGTCTGAAATAGAAAATTTAGCTGTAATGAAATCAAATTCTCTTTTCCATATTTTCATCTGGCTGTCCTGTGGATTATCCAGCCATCCGGCAATTCCAAACAGTAAGGCTTCAAGCTGAACAGGATTCTGCCTTATTTTATTAATGATACTGTAATCTATACTTTCTGCAAGCTGTCTGAAAATATGGGCATTTACTTTTAATCCGAATGAATAAGCAAAGCTGTGAAATAAAACAGCCTCAAAATTATTTTTATATCGGTGTAGACTTTCTTCAAGCTCTGAAGCTTTCTCATCCAGTTTTTTCAGAATATTTTCTTCGTGGAAATTGATCGGTATTTTTCTAGGATCAAAAATATTTTCACAGGCAATGAATTTATCTCCCTTAATGATATTCTCATATTTTGCAATGATGCTTTCATCAATATAGGTCTTCAGCTCCAGAGTAGGCACATTCTTTTCGCTAAGCTCATAGATTTCAATGTCGTGCTGAAAAACAACATGAAGAATGATATTCTGATAATTGGGATCCTGGGAATGGTGGTGAAAAATCCATTCAGAAGAACGGGTATGCAGTTCTATATTACCTGCCAGCAATAATCCGCTGATCTTGATTTTAGCATCAAGAAAATCGGGGCCGGCATTTTTATTCCATTTTCCGAAGTGAATGATCTCAACGGGGTTTCCTTCAATATCCTTGAAGTTAAAATGTCTGAAAGCTTTATAGTTCCAAAGATATTGAAGTAGTTTTTCCGTCATAAGTGTGACGTAAATATAACAGAAATATTATACTTTCGTCAGCTCCTTATTAAAATTTTCTATGGTTGTTCTATACATTTTCTCATAAATAGGAAGAATGTTTTTCAAATCGAATTTTATTGCCTGATCTTTCGCATTTTGCTTCATTTTGGTTAAAAGCTCATCATTACTCAGCAATTTGATGGTGTAGTTGCTCATGGCTTCTACATTTCCGATTTCAGCAAGATATCCGGTCTCTCCCTGAATGTTTACTTCAGGAATTCCTCCTGCATTGGAACTGATTACCGGAGTATAGGCTGCCATCGCTTCCAGGGCTGCCAGTCCGAAACTCTCCTGTTCTGAAGGAAGAAGGAATACGTCAGAAAGCTGTAAGATTTTATAAAGATCATTCACCTTTCCTAAAAGACGGATTTTGGAAATAAGATCCGGATTCTCTTCCAGAAACTGATTTACTTTTTCCATATCAGGTCCTTCTCCGATAATGATCAGTTTGGATTTTACCTTTTTTTCAACATTTTTAAAGATCTGTAATACTTCATCCACACGTTTTACAGGGCGGAGGTTGGATACATGGATCAGGATTTTTTCATCGGGATTGGCGAACTGTGTTCTCTGGCATTCAGAGCAGTCATCAAATTCGGAATTGTCAATAAAATTGGTAATTACCTGAATTTCTTTTTTGATATTGAAAAACTGAAGCGTATCTTTTTTCAGACTTTCAGAAACTGATGTAATAGCATCAGACTGATTGATTGAAAATTCTACAGCATGTTTATAACTCGGGTGCTGGCCTACAAGAGTAATGTCTGTACCGTGCAGGGTAGTGACCAAAGGAATATCATTATTATCTTCCTTCAGCATTTGTTTCGCTGTAAAAGCTGCATACGCATAAGGAATGGCATAATGTGCATGAAGAAGGTCCAGTTTATAAAGATTGACAACCCTGTAGATCATGGAACTTAAAGCAATATCATAAGGCTGATACTGGAAAAGCGGATAGGTCTGAACATTGACCCTGTGAAAGAAAATATTCGGGTTGGTAATGTCTAATCTTGCAGGAAGTGCAGAACTGATGAAATGTACTTCATATCCTTTATTGGCGAGAGACATTCCTAATTCTGTTGCTACAATTCCGCTTCCTCCATAGGTAGGATAGCAAAGTATGCCTATTTTCATTAGATTATTGTTGTTTGATGTTGTATTATTTGGTATTTGCTGGGGTAATGGCATTAAGTTCTATACCCATTCCCGGCTTCAGCTGATCATTGACCAGTACCGGAAGTTTTCCCCATATTTTTGTTTTTCCGTTGAGAGCATCAGCAGTTGCGTTCATAGAATCATCATTGTTTTCATAAGAAACAAGAACTGTTGATACTCTTGAAATGTCGATATCTTTTAATGCATAAGCACTTCCGAATACATTCAGGATGACATTTTGATTTTTGGTAAGATCAGAAAGTGTTTTTTTAGATTCAGCTGAAATCTTATAAGGCTTATAAGCGGTTGAATTATCTTTATGAAGACCTACGATTACTGTAGAACCTGCCGGTATCGTGTTTATTTCCCCAGCTTTTTTGATGATAATATTATTCCCCAATCTGTTGGCAAAAGTCTGGTAAGGAGCTTCTTCCAGAGGAACATAATAAACTGGTTTACCTGAAAGAGGAAGTAATTTCTTTTCATCTTTTAATAAAGTTAATGCATTAGAATAAAGATTTTGTACCAGCTGGGTATGGGAATTGTTATTCAGGTCAGCATTGATGTTTTCCGGATTCTTTGGAGTGTATTGGGTAAGACCGAGAAAATACTTGGTCAATAAGATCTTTTTTACACTTTCCTCTACTCTGGATTGTGGGATTTCTCCTTTATCAATGGCTTTCTGAATCAGTTTTTTGCCTTCAGAAACACCCTGTGAGAAAAGCATAATGTCATTTCCTGCTTTAAAAGCCATCGCGTCCAGTTCACCAGGTTTGTATTTATTGGCTACAGCGCCCATGTTGAGAGCATCAGTAATGATTAAACCTTTAAAGCCTAATTTATCTTTAAGTAATCCGGTAATAATATTTTTAGAAACAGAAGCCGGAATTCCTTTTCCGGATTCTAAGTTTGGAACATATAAGTGGGCAACCATTACACCGCCTATTCCTTTGTTCATTAAAGCTTTGAATGGTGCCAGCTCTACTGCATTAAGCCTGTCAATGTTATGAGAAACTACAGGAAGGTCAAGATGAGAATCTGTACTCGTATCTCCGTGGCCTGGGAAATGTTTAATAGCTGCCAGTATATTGTTATCCTGAAGACCATTAGAGTAGGATAGGGCAGAATTGATCACATTATTCACTTCAGAACCAAAACTTCTGTTGCCAATGATTGGGTTATCGGGATTGGTGTTCACATCCACTACCGGGGCAAAATCCCAGTTGATCCCCATTCTGTGGCAGTCTTCAGCAATTTTTGCAGACATCTGATAGACAAGATTTTTATCCTGGATAGCACCTAATGTCATGGCCCATGGAAATTTGTGAGCGGTGGCAATTCTCTGATACAGACCCCATTCCGCATCCATACCGATCATCAGAGGAACTTTCGATTTTTGCTGAAATTCATTCACCAGACTGATTTCCCTTGCGGCATCATCCTGCATTAAGATCAAACCTCCTATTTTATCGTTAGTAACAATATTTCTTACCTGACTGATATAATCCTCTCCTTTATTGGTATACAGTGCAACAATAAAAAGCTGTCCAAGTTTTTCATCCTGAGAAAGATTTTTGTACGTTTTATCAACCCATTGCTGAGCCTTTTTCAAATCTTCCTTGGATGCATTTTTTGGCTGATACTGGGCCTTGGCCTTAGGGTTTATCAATGCAACAATAAAGAGTGAAGTATATATTAATTTCTTCATGACTTTTGAATAAGAACAAAAATACAATTAAAAAAATGATGAAAACAAAGTTTTTGAAATTTTTGGTATATGATTTGAATACGCAATATAAATAATAACTAAACTTTAAGAGAAATGAAAAAAATTCTTCCACTTATATTACTTGCCGGGTTAGGTTTTTTAGCATATAGCTGTGATAACAGCAACAATGATCCTGTTGTTGTAAATCCGGGTACAGATAATGATACATACTCTACAGCGTATGACATTATTCCAAAATTTGTAAAACAGGATAGCTATACATATCATTTTGATGATGCTTTCAAAAGCCCGTTACTTGAATCTGATGTAGTTCTTATCTATTTACAGACAGGGCTTACTAATAATAATTCTCCAATTTGGAAATTACTTACCTATACTGAGTATCCTAATAATGGGGCGGATAAAGTTGAGTATTCATATGACTTCAGTAAGTTTGATATCGGAATCGATGTAAGATCTACAAATGGAGTTAATTTAGATAATAACCCGGGATACTATACAAACAAAAAATTCAGGGTTGTAATTGTTCCTGCGAAAACCGGTACATCTAAGAGTGCAACAGCAACATCTACGGTTGATTATTCAGACTACAACAGTGTAATTAAATATTACAATATTGATGAGTCTAAGATCGTAGTTAAAAATTAAGAAATATCTTTTCAGTTTTTTATAATTAAAAAAGCTCCGGGAGTTCACTTCCGGGGCTTTTGATTTATATGCCGTAAAAATAAATATTTCGATCAGTATTTATGCAAACTATGCTTATAGGTTTGAAAAGAAAAACTGAATAAATGATAAAAGAAAAGCTTCAGAAATATACTGAAGCTTTTTGTTTTATTTAGTTATCATTGTCATCCAGGAGATGTCCAAAGAAATCTTTTTTTGTCTGCAGATAGCCCTTGCTTATTTCATTGGCTGGAATCTGTAGTGGTACTCGTGAATTAAGGTGAATATTGCTGTTGACCACATACTTTACTTTTTCAGGATTATTGGTCAAAAGGTTGATATCTTTCACATTCAGCATATTAAGAATTTCAATGGCTACTCCAAAATTTCTGTCGTCTGCAGGAAGTCCCAGTTCAAGGTTTGCCTGTACAGTATCCAGTCCTTTTTCCTGTAGTGAGTATGCTTTAAGCTTATTGATGATTCCGATATTTCTTCCTTCCTGGCGAAGGTAAATAATGATACCACCATTTTCGTGAATATATTTCATTGCAGCATCTAATTGTTGGCCGCATTCACATTTTTTTGAATGGAAAACTTCTCCGGTAATACATTCTGAGTGGAAACGAACATTGACT
The DNA here is from genome assembly GCF_006829085.1 of Chryseobacterium sp. ON_d1. Lineage (GTDB taxonomy): Bacteria > Bacteroidota > Bacteroidia > Flavobacteriales > Weeksellaceae > Chryseobacterium. The sequence continues at coordinate 98,100 of NZ_BJTC01000017.1, read as the reverse complement.
GGTTTTGAAAAATCTGTGTTTTCAGCAACGATGGCCATATGAGGCATCCAGTCATTTGCGTTTTCGGAGAAAGCTATCATTCGGAAAGTACCGTATTCTGTAGGAACATTGGCTTCCGCCTGAATTTTAATCATTGATTGTTCAATTGGTTTTTAACTTCCTGGCAAAGTATCTTCAATAACAGAAATATTGGTTTTTAAACGAACCAAATACCTGTTGAGAACCTCATCGTCGTCTCTGTCAAGATTCTGCCTTAGCTTTTGAATTTTTTTGTATGATTTTTCGAAGCTTTTAAGGGCTCTGCTTTTTCCTGTAGAATTACTGGCATCAATAGCATATAAATAATTCTGAAGACTGTATTTCAAATTTGTAATCTCATCATTTATTCCGTTGTTTTTAAACTTTGGAAAAGTAGAGATCATATTTGAAATTTCAGAAGCATTTACATTCTCTTTAATATTGATATTAAAATTCTTCTTTGAGCTTCTGTCGGAATCAGAACCTTTAGTATCACTATAAAAATTATTTGACAACGGAGAAAGATTTAGCTTTTCTGTTGCGCAGGAAGATGTTAATATGATAAGTACTCCAAAAAAAAATAGTCGTTTCATTTCTGTTGCCCTTTTTGATAAAGGATTGGGTTAAGACTTTCATCGTTGTACATTTTCATTTGTTTGTAAACTTTCATCTTAACGTTACCGTTTTCAATATCAGTAAGCAACTGATCTATAGAAGTTGATAGGTCTTCTTTCTGAGTAAGCAGAACATCCAGTTTAGCCTGGCAGTTGTTTCTGTGTTCTTCAGAAGCGGATTCTCTATTGGCTTCTAACGACATATGATAAACCTTTAATGCAAGAATTGATAATCTGTCTACTGCCCAAGCGGGAGTTTCGGTATTTATTTTTGCTTCAGATTTAGGAGTTATATTTTCAAACTTATTAAGGAACCAGCTATCAATATATTCTACCAGATCAGTTCTTTTCTGATTGGAAGCATCTATTGTTCTCTTGAGTTGAAGAGCTTCAGCCGGGTCAATATTTTCATCTCTAATTATATCTTCCAGATGCCATTGAACGGTATCAATCCAGTTCTTTGCATACAAAATCCGTTCCAAACTATCTTTTTCAAACGGGTTATTAATTAGAGTGTTAACGTCATCAGACACGTGATAGTCTTCAATAGCTTGATTGAAGATTTTCCATGCAGTCTCAGTAAATTTCATTAATTCTAAGGAATTTTAGTTGCTTGAAGAATTATTGTTATTGGAAGCCGATTTATTTTCAGAACCCGGTTTATCTTCTTCTTTTACTGCATCTTTAAATTCCTTGATTCCTGAACCTACTCCTCTCATTAATTCCGGAATTTTCTTCCCTCCAAAAAGCAATACTAAAATGATTGCCACGATAAGGATGTGCTGCCAAGATAAGGCAAGTATTGTTAATGTATTCATCTCTTAAAATTTCTACAAAGGTACACTTTTTTTAATATGAAATCCAACCTAACGGATCAACTGGTGTACTTCCATTCCATACTTGGAAATCAAGTGTATAGGCGCCGTCAAAATCCTGAGCTATGGTGCCTACAGGAGTTCCTGAAGAAACCTGTTGTCCCTTGGAAACGCTTACATTTGCTAAGTTGGAATAAATGGTAAAGTAGCTTCCGTGTTTGATGATCACGGTTTTGGTCCCGTCATTGTTAGCCAGTACTGAGGATACCGATCCCGGGAATACGGATTTAGCCCGTGTACCGGAAGGAACAGAGATTTTAATACCATTATTCTCTTCGGTAATATTTTTGAAAACCGGGTGTGGCTGTCTTCCGAAACGGTGGGTGATCTGTCCGGCTCTGTCAGCAGGATAGCCAAGTCTTCCTCTGTTGTCAGCAAAACTGCTTCCCGCAGCAGTGGTGACTCCGTAGCTTGTCATGGCCTTTGTTTCAGCTGCCTTTTTCTCGTCTTCTTTTCTTTTAGCAAGGGCTGCTTCTGCAGCTCTTGCTGCGGTTAATTTATCTGCAGCTTCTTTAGCTCTTGCATTGGCTTCGTCTGAGGCCTTTTTAGCAGCGACTCTTCTGGCTTCATCTCTTGCGTTGGCTTCTGCCTTGGCAGCTTCTTCGCTGCGTTTTCTCTCTTCTTCTGCTCTTTTTGCTGCTAGTTCAGCGGCTTTTTTAGCTTCTGCCTCTGCAAGTCTTCTTTCTCTTTCAAGGGCTTCTGCTCTTGCTTTAGCTTCCGCTTCAATTCTTGCTTTTTCTCTTTCAGCAGCCAGCTTTGCCAAACGTATTTTTTCAGCTTCAGCTTTTTTTCTAGCTTCTTCTTCAGCTTTAGCGATTCTTATTTCTTCTGCAATGATGGCTCTGATCTGCCCTTCCAAAGCTTTGGACTGAACTTGTTTCTGCTTAAGTTCTGCAGTCAGTTTGGATTCATTTTTCTTAAATTCGGCTACAAGCTGTTCTTTCTGGGCTCTTTCTGCATTGATTGTCGCCAGATCCTTCTGCTGATTAACCAAAAGGTTTTCTTTCTCTTTTACAGAGTTTTGTTTTTGTGCGATGGTTTTCTTGATCAGATTGGCTGCATCAGTGATTTCTGCAGCTTTTTTATCTTGGTAATCAGAATATTGTTTCAGGTACTGTACCCTTCGTATAGCTTCCCCTAAATTTTTAGCGGAAAGAATAAAAGTCACTTTGTTCTGTACACCTTTATTTTTATAAGCATTCACCAAAACCTCAGCATAGTTTTTTCTTAGAACGGCCAGCTCTCTGTTCTGACGGTTAATTTCCAGCTGACGTAAATAGATATCATCTTCAATGAACCTTTTTTCTTTCTGAGTGTTGTTATAGACTTTTTCCCTCAATACCAATTTTTGGTTGACATTGGAAAGATAAGCAATAGAAAGTTTAGATTCACTTCTGGTTTTGGCTAAATCGGAATTTATTTGTGCAATTTGTTTTTTAAGTTCGGCATTCTGCTTCTGCAGCTGTTCTTTGTTCTGCTGTCCTTGGTGCAGTCCAAACATCAAAACACCTATTAAAAAGCTAAATTTTCTAATCATTTAATCTCAATTTTCTTATAACTGGATGGTACAGAATAAGGTGTTTCCATCCTCGAAAAGTCAAATTTCGTATTTTCCAATAAAATCTGACTAGATTTTGAGCCTTTTATAATTATTTTAACATTTTTGGGAAGGCGGATTCCTTCGTATTCATTCCAGTCACTATAAGAAACATCCAGCTCATCTGAAGACAGGATATCTTTTAAGTTGACATTCAGCAAATCATAGTTGGTATCATATTGCAGGGCAATTTTATACTCCCTGTTTTTTTCATCTGTTACAATTTTCTGATTGACATTGGAAACCATCTTAAATCCCTGCGCATTCCGGGTCAGATCAAACTGTCTGTCGTTGATCTTTACAAAGGTTCTTCCCAAAAGGATTTTCTCCAATGATTTATAATCAATAAAATTGACATTCAGTAAGTTATTGAGGTAGTCGAAATCAGAGTCTATGTAGGTTTTATTGATTTTATCCTGCCCTTTGATTCCTTCAGGAGTGGCAATACCTCTGGCTGCATTTATAAAAAGGGCTCTGAGATTCATCCATACCTTTTTATCATTTTCAATATAGATAGTGGCATCAAGTGTAGGTACAAAACTACCTGTTTCTACCTTTACTTTACTGTCGATTTTAATCTGGTCAAACTTAGGTGGAATTAATACATGTTCATAGAAAGTGAGCTTGTCTCTCACAGGTTCATTGGCATCTTTTGGATTTCCATTGTCCTTTACGGCATTAATGCTGTCCCGTGCATGATCTGTATCATTTTGAGCAGTTGTACGGGTCTTACAGGATGATAGGGCAAGAAGCAATAAAAGAAGTGGAATCCAATTTTTCATGTATTTATCTTTAATTAATAAAAATACGGTGCAATATTAACGCCAAACCACACAAAATCTTTTGTGTGGCCTGATGTTATCTTGTTTAAGTTAAATAATTTCTATTTAGACAGAAAATCTAAAACAGAATAATCTCCTAAAGAAATTTCTCTGGCAACTCCGAAATACTGTGCTGAATTACCAATCATAGAATTGGAAAGGTTTCCATGATTGATTCTGGTGTTTTCCTGAATCAGGGAGTTTTCAATATTAGAGTTTACAACAGTTGTGTTGTTCCCTAAAGAAACGCCAGGGCCTACTTTTGAATTGGAGATCTTTACATTTTCACCAATAAAGCAAGGCTGAATAATCAGGGAATTTTCAATCACAGCGGAAGCAGGGTAATGAGTCATTTCCTCTCTTTCATATTCAAGAATTTTGCTGTTGGTCTCTACTGTAGCATTTTTATTTCCGCAGTCCATCCAGTCATTCACTTTACCCAGGGTAAACTTAGCACCTTTTGCTCTTAGATTTTCAAGTGCTGTTGTCAATTGATATTCGCCTCCGTTTTTAATATCATTGTCCATAATATAATTGATCTCATCCATCAGCTTTTCAGCACTGTTGAAATAGTAGATCCCAATAATGGCAAGATCTGAAACATAGGTCTGCGGTTTTTCTACAAAGTCGGTAATAAAACCGTAGTTATCCAATTTTACTACTCCGAAGGCAGATGGATCCTCAACGCTCTTCACCCAGATTACACCATCAGAATTTTTGTCCAGCTGGAAATCTGCACGGAAAAGAGTATCTGCAAAAGCAATAACGATATCTCCCTGCATGGACTGCTCGGCACATTTGATGGCATGAGCGGTTCCAAGAGGATCATTCTGATAATATATACTACCTTTTGCTCCCAGCTTTTCAGCAATCTGAATCAGGGATCTTTCGATCTCAGGGCCAAAATCTCCGATGATAAACGCTACCTCTTCAATATTTTCTCCTGCAACTTTAGCAATATCTTCCACCAGTCTCTGTACGATAGGTTTTCCTGCAATAGGAATAAGAGGTTTTGGAACGGTCAGTGTATGTGGACGTAATCTGGAACCACGTCCAGCCATAGGAACAATAATTTTCATAAATTATATGTATAAAAGATGTTTTATTAGTTGTTTTAAATATTAAGGTTAAAGATAATAATTAAAACCTTTGATGAGGTATGATTTCTATCTTTTTAAATATTTGTTTAAATTAACAATAGGTTTGTTTACAAGCAAAATAAAGACCAAAGTTTAATTCTTTCTGATTCTTGATAAAATCAGGTTTTTTTCAGAATAAATCAAAATTCCGGTAAAGATTAAAAATAGAAGGTTACTTGTCAGAATATTATAGTTGAGGTATTTTACAATGATAAAACTGAAAATTCCAAGCAGTATCAGGAAGAAAGACATTTTCTTCATTCTGTAAGGAATAGGGTAGTATTTTTGTCCTAGCAGATAGGAGACAATCATCATAATAACATAGGCCCCAAAAGTGGCCCAAGCAGAACCGATCATACTGTGATAGTAATTCAAAGCTAAAAGGTTAAGAGCGATATTAATTCCTGCACCAAGCCATGAAATAACAGTTCCCATACTGGTTCTGTCTGTTACTTTATACCATGTTGAAAAGTTATAATATATTCCGAAGCAAAGATTGGCAATGACAATAATCGGGATGATATCTATGGCGATCCAATAGGACTTATTAGGAATAAAGACGGCTTTCAGCCAGGATATATTAGCAATAATTCCTAAAGCAACAGCGCTTGCAAAAAAGGCAAAATACTCAGCTACATTGGCATAAGTTTTTTTAGCATCCCCTTTATCCATCTGTTTAAAAAAGAAGGGCTCAATACCCATTCGGTAGGCTGTTACAAAAAGGGTCATCAGTACTGCCAGCTTATAGCATCCACCGTAGGCTCCTGCCTCTTCATCAGTGATATGATTTCTCTGAATGGATTTATCAAAGTTTTCATTTACCATGAAGGCAAGTCCTGCCAGCATCAGTGGGAAGGAGTATTTGATCATACGCCCGAATAAAGAAGTTACAAACTGAAACCTTACCTTTAATATAATAGGAAACAACAATAAAAAGCCTAATGCACTTCCTGCCAGATTACTGAAAAACGGATAGTCTACATTTTGGTCCAGACCAATACTTCTTGATACATTTTCCGGAATCCAGAAGAATAAAGCGGCTGTAAAAACAGCCTGAAATATAGACTGAACAATTCTTACTGCAGAATATTTGATCGGTTTATTATGAAAGCGCAGCCATGCAAAAGGGATGACCAGTAAATTATCAAAAAAGGCAATCAGTGCGAACCATCTGATGTATTCAGGATTGTCATGATACCCGGCATAATCTGCAATGGGCTGGTTGAATAAATAACACAGTGCAAGGAAAATAGTGGAGGTAGAAAATAAAAACCAGAACGAAGTGTTGAACGTCTTTTTCTCGTTATCCTCTTCAGCTGAGAATCTGAAATAAGCTGTTTCAAAACCAAAAGAAAGGATAATATTAACAAAAGAAATCCACGCATAAAGCTGCGTGAAAATTGCAAAACCTTCATTGGGAATCTTATAGATCAAAAGTGGATTAAGGATGAATAGAATAATTCTTGGTGCTATTGCTCCCACTCCGTAGATGATTGTCTGTCCTAATAGTTTCTTATACAAAGTCGAAATTTTTTTGCAAATGTAAAACTTTAAGCATTCGGTTGGTGATTTTGAGGTGAATTAAAACTTAAAATCTTAATTTTACGGGGAAATAAATTGAAATGAAAGTTCTTATAAAAAATGTAAGTATTGTTAACGAAGGGAAAATTTTTGAAAGCGATGTCTTAATAGAAAATGATTTAATCTCTAAGATAGCTGTGGGAATTTCTGAAGAGGCAGATCAGATGATTGACGGTTCTGGTAAGTATCTTCTTCCAGGTGTAATAGATGATCAGGTTCATTTCCGTGAGCCTGGGCTTACCCATAAGGGAGATATTGAAAGTGAATCAAGGTCAGCGATTGCGGGAGGAGTAACAAGTTTTATTGATCAGCCGAATACTGTTCCGAATGCTGTTACTCAGGAATTATTAGCAGATAAGTACGAGACTGCTTCCCAAAAAGCGTATGCCAATTACGGTTTTATGATGGGAGGAACGAATGATAATCTTGAGGAAGTTTTGAAAACAAATCCAAGAAATGTTCCCGGGATCAAGTTATTTTTAGGATCATCTACAGGAAATATGCTGGTAGATAATCCTGAGACACTGGAAAATATTTTCAGCAATACCAAAATGCTGATTGCGGTTCACTGTGAAGATGAGGCTACCATCAGGGCCAATACTCAGAAATACATGGAGGAATATGGTGAAGATATTCCTGTTAAATTCCATCATTTGATCAGAAGTGAGGAGGCATGTTATAAATCCTCATCCAAAGCTATTGAACTTGCGAAAAAAACAGGAGCAAGACTTCACGTTTTCCACCTTTCGACAGCAAAAGAAATGGAGCTTTTCAGAAATGATATTCCGTTAAAAGATAAAAAGATCACTGCTGAAGTATGTGTGCATCACCTGACTTTTACCAACGAAGATTATGAAACAAAAGGAGGTCTTATAAAGTGGAATCCGGCTGTGAAAACCCAAAAGGATAAAGATGCTCTTTGGGAAGCCCTGTTGGATGACAGAATTGACGTTATTGCCACAGACCATGCACCGCATACCGCAGAAGAAAAAAACAACGTGTATACCAAATGCCCTTCAGGAGCACCTCTGGTACAACATTCGCTGGTGGTAATGCTGGAAAACTATAAAAACGGTAAAATATCCCTTGAGAAGATCGTTGAAAAGATGGCTCATAATCCTGCTATTCTTTTTAAAGTTGAAAAAAGAGGTTTTGTGAGAGAAGGATATAAAGCAGATCTTGTTTTGGTAGATTTAAATCAGGATTGGACGGTTTCCAAAGATAACTTACTGTATAAATGTGGCTGGAGCCCATTAGAAGGAACGAATTTCCATTCGAAAGTTACCCATACTTTTGTCAATGGACACCTGGTGTATGATAATGGTAAAATTGCAGAAGGGAAATTCGGAGAGAGATTGCTTTTTGAACCTAGAGATTAATAAGATAATATTTCAAAATTCAATAGGAGCGGGCTTTAGCCCGCTCTCTTTATTAGTATTCTTCTATTGGCTTTAGCCAAAACTTATTTTATCCATTCATCTTCTTACTTCTTCGTTTTACTTCCCATATAAAACGTTAGCGTTCCTCCATTCATAATTTCAGAATGCTTCAATATAAAGTTTTTAATCTCTTTTCCATTCAGAAGAATTTTCTGGACATACACATTTTCCGGACTCTGATTGATGGTTTCAATTTCAAAAGTTTTCCCGTTTTCCAGATTCAGTACAGCATGATCAATCGCAGGGCTTCCGATAGAATAGTTCTCTGATCCCGGAGCTACAGGATAAAATCCTAATGAACTTAAAATATACCATGCACTCATTTGCCCGGCATCATCATTTCCGCCCAGTCCGTCTGGTGTAGCTTTGTACTGCATTTCCAGAATACGTCGGATCTGTGCCTGAGCTTTCCATGGCTGACCTGCCCAGTTATACAGATAAGCTACATGATGGGCCGGTTCGTTTCCGTGAACATACCCACCGATAATCCCTTCCCTTGTAATATCTTCAGTGTCAGCAAAAAATTCATCAGGGAGATGCATGGTGAACAGTTCGTCCAGTTTGGATGCAAATTTCTTCTTTCCTCCCATCATCGTAATCAGTTCATCCGGATTTTGTGGAACAAAGAAACTATAGTTCCATGAGTTTCCTTCAATGAAGCCTTGTCCATGGGTGCTTAACACATCAAAATCTTTTTTGAAACTTCCGTCCGCCAGGCGAGGACGCATAAACCCGATGGTTTTGTCAAAATTATTTTTCCAGTTTTCAGATCGCTTGATAAACTGATTGTAGATTTCTGTTTTGTTCAAATGTTTTGCCAATTGGGCAATGGCCCAGTCATCATAGGCATACTCTAATGTATTGGAAACGGAAGTGCCATTTTTTTCTGCCGGAATGTATCCAAGGTCAATATATTGGCCTATGCCTTCGTAATTTCTTTTGTTAGCCGTTTCTATACAGGCTTTTAGGGCTTCTTCAGGATCCCCTTCATAATTACCTTTAATGATAGCATCGGCTACTACACTTACACTGTGGTAGCCACTCATACACCAGTTGTCATTCGCATAATGTGACCAGATCGGCAGCATTTTCATAGAAAACTGATGATAATGAGCCATCATGGATTTTACCATGTCACTGTTCCGCTTAGGCTGGATAATATTAAAAAATGGATGTAGGGTACGGTAAGTGTCCCATAAAGAGAAAGTTGTATAATTGGTAAAGCCGTCTGCTTTATGAATATTCTGATCCAGCCCTTTATATTCTCCATTGACATCCATATAAGTCGTAGGATTAATAAAGGTATGGTACATGGCTGTATAAAAATTTGTCTTTTCTGTATCAGAACCTTTGATGACAATTTTATTTAGTTCTTTATTCCAGTTGTCTTGGGCTATAGCTTTAATCTGATCAAAAGTCATATTCCCGGCTTCTTTTTCCAGGTTTTCTAAAGCGTTGGCCTGGCTTACGGGAGAAATGGCAAGTTTTACCTCAATGGTTTCATTTTCATTGGTGTCAAAATCAAAATACATTTTCAGGTTCTTACCTGCAATCTCCGGGAAGTTCTGATTTTGGTCAAATTTTCTCCAAAATCCTTTGTAAACCTGTTTTTCATCATAGTTTTTCTGACCATACGATTTAAAGGGTTTTGAAAATTTCATGGCGAAATATACCGTTCTGGTTCTGGCCCAGCCATTGGTCTGACGGTAACCTGTGATGGTATTTCCATTTTCCACACGAACGTAGGTCCATACATTTTTTCCGTCATAATTGTAAATACCGGCCATCAGATCCATAATAATATGGGACTGGTCAGATTTTGGAAAAGTATATCGGTGAATTCCCACTCTTGGTGTTGCTGTTAACTCAGCAAGGATATTATGATCATCCAGTTTTACTTTATAATATCCAGCTTCAGCTGTTTCGTTCTGATGTGAAAATCTGCTTCTGTAGCCACTTTCAGGGTTAGAAGCTGTCCCGGGATTCAGCTGGAGTTTCCCTACGGTAGGCATGATCAGAAAATCTCCGAGATCAGAATGCCCTGTTCCGCTGAAGTGGGTAGAGCTGAAACCTACGATGGTCTTATCCTCATAACGGTACCCAGCACAGTATTTGTAAACCTCACCATTGTACTTTCCTTTAAGTTCATAAGAAATGGTGTCTGTTTCAGGGCTTAGCTGTACAGCTCCAAAAGGAACAGTGGCCCCGGGATAAGTATGCCCCATCTTTTCAGTTCCGATCAGTGGGTTGACATATTGTGTTAGTTTCTCAAACTTTTGAGCTTTAAACTGTGCACTTAAAAATAAAAGAAATAGAAAAACAGTAGGGCTGTGATGTTTCATTAATGATCAATTTTCAAAGTTTAAAATTAATTAAAATCATCATTTCTGTTGTGTTTTAGATAAGCTTAAATACTATTTATTCTTTCTCAGAAAAACGGAAGCCTATTCCGTGAAGGTTTTCTATTAAAATATTCTGTTCTTCGGCCAATACCTTTCTCAATCGGGAAATAAACACATCAAGGCTCCTGCCCATAAAATAATCATCATCACCCCAGATTGCCTTCAGGATGTCCTGCCTTTTGACCACCAGATTTTTATGTCGGATAAAATATAAAAGAAGGTCAGACTCTCTCTGGGTAAGGGTAATATTGTGGTCTATGCCTTGCAGCGTATAGTTTTTAGGATCAAAACTATATTTACCAACTTTATATCGTAGAGGAGCGGTATCTGTTTTCTTGGTACGTTTCAGAAAAACTTCAATTTTTAACATTAGTTCTTCAATGCTGAAGGGCTTAACCAGATAATCATCAGCGCCTATTTTCAGTCCTTTGATTCTGTCTTCTTTTAAAGCTTTTGCAGAAATGAAAATAATAGGTATTTCAGAATTCCTACTGCGTATCTGCTGTGCCAATTCAAAACCGTTTATGCCCGGCATCATGATATCCAGCAGACAAATATCAAAACTCTGACTGTTAAATGCTTCCAATGCAGATTTGCCATCTGCATAACAGCTGATATCATAATAACTTTCCAGGCTGTCCTCCACCAGAAAAGCTATGGTTTGGTCATCTTCGGCATATAAAATTTTAGATTTCTCCATAATTAAACATGATTAACTTGAAAACGGGCAAAAGATGGTAGTGGTTATTCCCTGGTCTTCATTATTCTCCACAGAAATTTTCCAGTGATGCTGGTGAGCTACTTTTTTTACATAAAACAATCCTAATCCAAAACCATTCACTTCTTCACTTCTTTTGGTATGTACCCGATAAAATTTCTCAAAAATATGAGGAATATTTTTAACAGGAATTCCCATTCCGTTGTCTTTAAACTTTAAATATAGTCCTTTTGAATCTTTATGGGCTGAAATTTTAATCAATGGTTTTGTTTCACAATATTTGATGGAGTTATCGATAAGGTTATAAATGATATTGGTAAAGTGAAACTCATCAGCCATTATTGAAGTACTGTATTCAATGTCAATCTCAATGCTGAGGTCTTTATTCTTGTGTTGTATACTGTCTGCAATCTCCTGAATAAAAGGAAGCAGCAGTATTTTTTGAGGTTTTAATGATAAACCGGAAACATCATTTTTTGCAATATTCAGTATCTTTTCAATATGATTATTGAGCTTATGGCTTTGATTGATAATAATAGATGTATAGGTCTGCAGTTTGGAATTATCCTGTACCAGATCCTGTTTATTAAGCGCTTCTGATGCTAACAGTATGGAGGATAAAGGGGTTTTAAACTCATGGGTCATATTGTTGATAAAATCCCGCTGCAATTCTGAAAATTTCTTTTGCTGAATAATGGTATAGATAGAATATACATACACCAGAAGAATGATGATAAGGGCAAAAGTAAGGAGATACCAGAATCTTAATGAACTGATAAGATAAGTGGTTTTATCAGGAAAACGTATAGAAAAGTAATAAATAAGGTTTTTATGCTTTGGGAAATTGATCACTTTGTTGCTGGGGCTTTCCTGATGTGAGGTCATATATTTTCCGTACACCATTTTATCACTATGACAATTGTATAGTGCATATACATAATCTGTATTGATCTGAAAACGGGTAAACTGTGTTTTCAGGTAATATTCCAGAACGACCGGATGAAATTCATTGTTGATATTGACTACATAATAGTCATTGGCAATATTCTGTACAGGGTTTTCGGTGTAGGATGTCTTTCCTCCGGAGAGTTTTTCTGCGACCTCCATTAAAGCAATATTGACCTTCTGATTAAATTTTTTATCTTCGAGATTATAAGCCTGTATCGTCCACATCAGCTGTGCTATTAAAATTCCGATAATAGCAACAAATCCCAGCGTTATGATAATATTGAGTCTCTTTATTTTCATTTCCTGAAACAATATTATCCAAAAATATCTATTTATCTTTTATCATTAACAACTTGTTAACAAATGTTTGGCAACGGTTAACAAGTTGTAATCACAGCCTGCTTTACATTTGTTATACCGAAAGAAAATAATCAGTTTCAAACATTAAAATTTATACTCATGAAAAAATTAAAAATTACAGCTCTTTTAGCCGTATTGGCATTCTCTCCGTTTTATGCAAATGTACTTACTCCAGATGCTCCTTCCATTGTAAAAATGGTTGCAGATGCCCTTAAATGGAAATCAGAATCTATTGATGTAGGAAATATTCCTCAGGGAAAACCAAAATTGATCAGATTTGAATTTACGAACACAAGTTCAAAACCAATCATCATTCAGAATGTAGCTCCTTCATGTGGGTGTACTACAGCAGATTATACAAAAACTCCTATCCAGCCGGGGAAAAAAGGATTTGTAGAAGCTAGCTACAACGCAGCAGCGGCAGGTCCATTTATGAAGACTGTAAATGTTACAACAAGTGAAAGCAAAACCCCTAAAACACTTTCATTCAAAGGAGTGGTAGTTGCTTCTTAATCTGTAATATTTTAAAATATACAAGTAGCCTGACCGTAATGATCAGGCTACTTTTCTTTTATACAAACTGATGCATTTCATAAATAATGTAAAGAATAATTATTTGTAGCATTATTTATCAACCTGTTTTAAGGGATTGCATTTCATTATTTATTATTTTTAAGAAAAAATATTTTATGAGTCTATATACACAACCTATGCTGCGCGAAGGTGCACTAAAAGATAAAGTAGCAATTGTAACAGGAGGCGGAAGCGGTTTGGGAAAAGCGATGACCAAATACTTTCTTGAGCTGGGTGCCAAAGTGGTGATTACTTCCAGAAATCTTGAGAAACTGCAGACTACAGCTAAGGAACTGGAAGACGAAACAGGAGGTAAGGTGCTTTGTGTAGCATGTGATGTAAGAAACTGGGATGAGGTAGAAGCCATGAAAGAGGCTGCACTAAAAGAATTCGGAAAGATTGATATTTTGTTGAATAATGCAGCAGGTAACTTTATTTCACCCACAGAAAAACTGACTCATTCTGCTTTTGATGCTATTCTGGATATTGTTTTAAAAGGAACAAAAAACTGTACGCTTTCGGTAGGGAAACACTGGATAGATTCTAAAACACCCGGAACTGTACTGAATATTGTAACAACATATGCATGGACAGGTTCTGCTTATGTAGTACCATCAGCCTGTGCAAAAGCAGGAGTTCTGGCAATGACCAGATCACTGGCCGTAGAATGGGCAAAATACGGAATCCGTTTCAATGCCATTGCTCCGGGGCCTTTCCCTACAAAAGGAGCCTGGGACAGACTTCTTCCGGGAGATCTTCAGGAAAAATTTGATATGAAGAAAAAAGTTCCGTTGAGAAGGGTAGGGGAACATCAGGAGCTTGCTAACCTTGCCGCTTATCTGGTTTCTGATTATTCAGCTTATATGAATGGAGAAGTTGTAACCATCGACGGTGGAGAATGGCTTCAGGGTGCAGGAGAATTCAATATGCTTGAAGCAATCCCAAGTGAAATGTGGGATGTTTTAGAAGCCATGATTAAAGCAAAAAAATCTAATTAAATTAAACTTATATTAAAAAAACTCCCGGATGTGTAACAATTCCGGGAGTTTTTTTTACCTATACAGAAAATAATACTTTTTCAAATGAATTTTAAACTTCCAACCCTTGTTTCGACGCTTGCAGTGGTACTGTTTACAGGATCTTCCTATGCCCAGCAGACCCCGAAATATGATTATGTAGAAGCATTTAAGCCGTTCTTTTATCCGCAGACAGGTACAGCAACCCGTTCTGCGAGTGGGCAGCCCGGACATGCTTATTGGCAGAATTCAGCAGATTATCATTTGAATGTCAGCCTGAATGAAGATAAAAAAGAGATTACCGGTACAGCACAGATTACCTATACCAACAACAGCCCGGATAAATTAGGTTTTCTTTGGCTGCAGCTGGATCAGAACCTGTTTGCAAAAGATTCCAGAGGAAATGGAGTTGTTCCGCTTTCGGGAAGCAGAAATGGAGCCCATGGCGAAGAATTTAACGGGGGATATACGATTAAATCAGTCAGGCTTGATGGTAAAGAAGTTAAATATACCATTACCGATACAAGAATGCAGATAGATCTTCCAAAAGAACTGAAAGCCAATGGAGGGGTAGCCAAGATAGAAATAGAGTATTCTTTTGTTTCTCCGGATTATGGTTCAGACAGGATGGGAGTTCAGGAAACCAAAAATGGTAAAATTTTTACCATGGCGCAATGGTATCCGAGAATGTGCGTATATGATGATGTTATGGGATGGAACACGCTTCCTTACCTTGGAGCTTCGGAGTTTTATCTGGAATATGGAAATATCACAGCCAATATTACTGTTCCTGCCAATCATTATGTAGTGGCATCAGGAGAGCTTTTGAATGAGAAAGATGTTTACAGTAAGGAAGAAATCAGCAGATGGAATCAGGCAAGAAACAGTGATAAAACGGTAACGATCCGCTCTGAGTCTGAGATAGGTAAAAATAAAATATCCGGTACAAAGACCTGGAAATTTAAAATTACACAGGCAAGAGATTTTGCCTGGGCTTCTTCAGCAGCATTTATTTTAGATGCCGCAAAAATCAATTTACCTAGCGGAAAGAAATCTTTGGCTATTTCGGCCTATCCTGTAGAAAGTGCCGGGGAAAAAGCCTGGGGAAGAGCTACAGAATATACTAAAGCTGCTATAGAGCACTATTCAAAAAAATGGTATGAATATACTTATCCGGCAGCCAGTAATGTAGCAGGAAATGAGGGCGGAATGGAATATCCGGGAATTGTTTTCTGTCATATGGATTCCAAAGGAGAAGATCTTTGGGGAGTTACGGATCACGAGTTTGGGCACAACTGGTTTCCTATGATCGTAGGATCTAATGAGAGATTGTTTGCCTGGATGGACGAAGGATTTAATACCTTCATTAACGGACTTTCAACCGAAGCTTTCAATAAAGGAGAATATTATCGTAAACCGAATCTGGCACGATCAGGAGTTTACCTTCTGAATGACAATCTGGAACCTGTAATGGTAGGACCGGATAACATGAGAGAAAGAAGTATTGGAGCATTGGCTTATTATAAACCGGGAACAGGATTGGATGTTTTAAGAGAAGCCATTCTCGGTCCTGAAAAATTTGATAAAGCATTCAGAACATATATAGACCGCTGGGCCTTTAAACATCCAACTCCATGGGATTTCTTCCATACGATGGAAAACGTTTCCGGGGAGGAGCTGAACTGGTTCTGGAGAGGATGGTTTTTTAATAAATGGAAAATTGATCAGGCTGTTAAAAATGTGCAGTATATCAACGGGGACTTTAAGAACGGAGTTCAGATTACGGTTGAAAATATTGGCCAGCTGCCAATGCCTACAACAGTACAGATCAGATTCAAAGACGGAACAGCTCAGACTTTGAAAATTCCTGTTGAGGTTTGGAAAAGAAATACGGAATGGACATTCAAAGTGGATTCTAAAAAAGAAATAGATGAGGTAAAGCTTGATCCGGATTCTGTAGTTCCTGATGTCAATCTGGAAAACAACAGTAAAAAGCCTGCATAGAAATGTTGGATCTATTTTAATTTAACGCAAAGATTTAATAGTTAATACTGAAGTTTTAAGGGAACAAAGATGGAATCAACTTCATTGATTCTTTCTAAGCGTAAGCCGCTTCATCAGCAACTTTGTTGCTTTCTTAGTTTACTTTAAAATAAGAAGAATTCAGATCATCTTTGCATTTATGAACGATAAGTAGCAGCAAAAGACATCTGTTACAAAAGCCTGAACTTACCACCGTAAGTTCAGGCTTTTATTTTTTTAGGGTGTTTTTCCTGAATAAGTAGAGGTGTTCTCCTGAAGTGTTTTGAAGGTTGGTGATCTAATTTTGTCCCACAATATTAATCAAAAACAAAAACATGGAAACATTAAAATCAGTGCTTGAAGCAAGCCACGCCAAAAAAACAAAAAATGAGTTAATTGATCTCTTATCGGGAGTAGAAAAAGTTCTTACCCCTGCAGTGTATGAAAAAGTATCAGGAATCGAAACTTCGGAATTGAGTTCATTGACCAATAAAGAATTGTTAGCCATTGTAGACGAATTCAAAAAGAATTATGATGAAAAGTGGGAAAAATCTTTCTCCGGTGCTTCTTCAGAAATTATGAAGCTTATTGCCGGTAAAATGGCTGCCGATGAAGAGATCTTCAGAACTTCAGATGCTGCCAGTGCAGATTTTGCGGCAGAACTGGGAAGTATTGACTTTGCCACCATTATTGGCGGACCTTTGGATGCCTGTGTAAAAGCACAGTCCAATGCTTCTATAGCCACCGTTAATTTCATCAATGAGGTCGGTTTTGAACTTACAGATCCTGCCAATGCAGCCAGTGCTAAAAAACTGAGAATGGCAGAATTCAAATACAAAAAAAATGTCCCGAATCCGGATTTTAAAGAAGATGAGCCAGTAAGTGATACCAACCCTAAAACGATTCCTAATGATGTGGAAATTTCAGTGCCTTTTATTGCGCTGCTGAATGTTCCGAGCTTCAGAATTGAAACCTGTGAAGTAGACTTTAATGTGAAACTTAATTCGACATATACCAAAGATGTAAGTGACGAATTCGGTATCAATGCAGGAGTATCCGGTGGCTGGGGTCCTGTAAAATTCAAAGTGGATGTTTCCTATAAAAGAACTTCCAGTACAGGAATCAAAGTGGAAAAAGAGTATTCCCTTGGGGTAAAAGTGCGTGCAACCAATGATGAAATGCCTGCAGGACTTGAAAAAGTACTTGGACTTCTTTCACAATAAAACATTTTACGAAAAATGATAAAATTATCAGATTACCTGAATTATCTCAACAATGAGATAATTCAGGCTCGTAAAAAAGCTGACGAGAATGCTGTTCTTATTGCCAAAGAATATGCCCGTCATGAGTACCTTAAGTATTTCAAGGTTCCACGCTATGCTCTGCCCAGTGTAAAGATGGATATTCCGATTAAGATCACAGACATAGATTCTGACCCCAAATATAATTTTAAACTGAATCAGGATCAGTTTGTTGCCGAAATAAATGAGAGAATCCGTCTGGTAAATAAAGAAAAAAGCCTGAATATTTCTGAAATCAGCAAAAGGCAGCTTCAAACCGAAGAATTCAAAGCGCTTTTCAGCAAACTGGAAAAAAATGATCAGAAATTCGGTAAAATTCCTTCTAATGAAGTCCTCAAACTGGATCTCAGAAAAAAAGTTCAGCTTCTTAATTCCGGAATCTTCAGACCTCAGGAAGGAACAGCAGAAGAAACTGATGAACTGAAAGAAATTTTTTCAAAAGTGTTGCTGAATAAATATACATTGGTGAACGCAAAGCTGAACAATATTTACATAGATCCCAATACAAGCGCTGCGGAAGATAAAGATAAACTGTTTATCAATCTTCATGTGGAAATGGAAGAAGAGGGAATCAGGATTGTCTCCTACAAAGATAAAGACGGCAATGAAATAGAACAGATAACATTTGAGTAATGCAGGAACTTATTCACTTTACGGTACAGAAAATTAAAGAACTTCTGCAGCATTTCAACGAAGTTCAGGCGTTGTACCTGTCGAAATCCTTTGACTTTGATGCCCGTTTTGATGTATTTCTTAACGAAATGCTGGAGTATTTTCGGACCAAAGGAAACACGAGCCACGAATCTGAAGTTTTGAAGATTATGAATATGATTGCTACCGTCAAAAGAGGATTTAATCCCATTAAAATGGAGAAAATACTGACTGGGAGGAGAGAAATTCTCGGGGGATTTTCATTTAACGGAATGGAAAGCATTTATGGAATTCTGACGGAAATATACACCAGGGAAAATAAGAAGCTTGAAGAGGCGGAAGAACTTATTTCGGGAATCATTGTATCCCTCTATCAGAACGGAATTCTTGATGATGAAAAACTGAAAGAAATGAATTCTGTTCCTAAAATTGAACGTTTCTGGACTTCACTGGCTGAACAGAATACAGCGATATCCGGAATTAACAAGAAACTCAGACTGACCATTATTCCTGAAGATATTTTCCTTATCCTGGAAAAAATATTTCTGAAGTTAATTTAAAAATAACATTATGGAAACCGGAAGATATATTGTCCTTCTGAAAGATCAGCAGAAGGCATCGCTTAAAAAAATAGAGAAGGAACTTGAAGTAAGCATTACTTCTTCAGAATTTCTTTCCAAAGAAAACCGTTCCTATGAAGTCATTGATCAGGATAACGGCGTGCTTTACAAAAATCTTGGAGTTCTTGTAGTGGATCATATGGATGAAGAACAACTGAAAAGCGCCGTTAAAGATGAATCCAATTCTATTGTTTATTATGAAAAAGAACGGGAGTTTTTTCCTGCTGATGAGCTGCAGTTAATCAACGAACTTAAAAAACAATCTGCCGGACTTGCTGAGAAAATTTCAGAGCTTGAAAAATACATTACCAGCAAGCCTCTCCCTCAAAAATCGTTCGTTGAGATGGAATGGGGATTACAGGCTATTGGTTTGGAAAATACCCATTACACAGGAAAAGGAATTGATGTCTGCATTCTTGATACAGGGCTTGACACATCCCATCCGGATTTTGTTTCTGAAGCAGTTGAAGGCAAATCTTTCATAGATGGTGAAGACTGGAACAGGGATCCCAACGGACATGGTACCCACTGTGCGGGAGTTGCCACCGGAAACTTAAGAAGTGACACCGGCAAGCGCTATGGAATCGCTAAGGACTGTAATCTGAAGATCGCTAAAGTATTGGCAGATAACGGAAGAGGCACGACCAGCAGTGTAATTGATGCGATAGACTGGGCAATTACGAAAAAATTCAGAATATTGTCTCTGTCACTGGCTTGTCCGGTGAAGCTTGATGACAAGCCTTCCGTTCTTTTTGAAACCATTGGAGAAAGAGCATTGGAAAATAACTGTCTTATTATAGCAGCAGCGGGAAACGACAGCAACAGACCACAGATTCCCCAGCCAGTTTCAATGCCTGCGAATTCGAAATCGATCATGGCTGTGGGAGCTATTGATGGTCAGATGAAAATTGCGAGATTTTCAAATGCAGGGCTTAACCCGTCTACCGGAGGAAGTATCAATGTCTGTGCTCCCGGAGTGGATATTGTAAGCGCCTATCCTAAAAATGCAAAGAACAAAAACAATTTTTATTATACAATGAGCGGTACCAGTATGGCTGCACCACATGTTTCAGGGCTTGCAGCCTTATATATGGAGCAGTTTCCCGACAAATCAGCCAGAGAAATCTGGGAGCTTATTGAACATAAAGCAAGGCCTATCGAAGGTATAAAATACAGAGATATAGGAAACGGTTTAATACAGGTATACCTATGAAAACTTATCTGGCAGTTTTAAAAAAAGATATCAATTTAAAAAAGCTTGAAGCGCTTCTTAAAAGTAAAGAGATCAAACTTGCGGCCCATTATAAAACCATTGGCGTTGTGAAACTCGAAAGTGCATTGCCGGTTTCTGAAACTGAATTTCAGGCATATTTTATATCTGTAGAAGAAGAAAAAGATAATTTAACAATATAATCATATAAATCAGGCTTCTCTGTCAAAGAGAAGTTTTATTTTTGTTTTCTTATTGATAACATAACATATGAATTTCAGATTTTCAATGGTGTTTCTGATGCTTTTTGCATTGGGATTTTCACAGGACCTTACCGTAATGAGTTTTAATATCAGGCTGAACGTAGAGTCAGATAAAGACAATGCCTGGCCGAAGAGAAAGCAGGACGTTGCAGATTTACTTACCTATTATCATCCTGATTATTTCGGGGTACAGGAAGCACTTCCTGAGCAGATGAAAGATATTAAAACAGGATTAAAGAATTATGATTACATAGGAGTAGGAAGAGACGACGGTAAAGAAAAAGGGGAGTTTTCAGCCATCTTTTATGATACCAACAGACTGGATGTTGTAAAATCAGGAACATTCTGGTTGTCTGAAACACCTGAGAAACCTTCAAAAGGATGGGATGCCGCATTGAACCGAATCTGTACCTATGCTGTATTGAAAGATAAAAAATCGAAGAAAGAGTTCCTTGCAATGAATCTTCATTTCGATCATATTGGAAATGTAGCAAGAGTGAAATCTTCCGAATTGATCCTGAAAAAGATCAGAGAACTCAATCCAAAGAACCTTCCGGTGACACTGAGCGGAGATTTTAACCTGACAGATGATTCAGAACCGATTAAAATTCTTTCCCAGAACATGAAAGATACTTTCTACCATTCTGAAACCAAGCATTATGGCCCTGTAGGAACTTTTACAGCTTTTGATGTTAATACAGTTCCGAAAGACAGGATCGATTATATTTTTACCCAGGGCTTTAAAATAAGATCTCACCGGCATATCAATGACAGAAGAGAAAATCTTTTGTACCCGTCAGACCATTTCCCGGTGATTGTACATCTGTCGCTATAAAAAATCACTTGATTGGAAAATCAACTTCAAATCCAATTCCTCTAAGGGATTGGATTTTTATTTGGGGATCACTGTTGAAGTATTTACGCAGCCTGCTGATGAATACATCAAGACTCCTTCCGGTAAAATAATCATTGGTTTCCCAAAGATTGTCCAGAATATCATCCCTTGTAATAATAGATCGGTTGTGCTTTAGAAGATACAGCAGTAATTCCTGTTCCCGTATGGTCAGGCGGTTGTTTCCGTTAGGATGTGACAACAGAAGTTTAGTAGTATCCAGAGAAAATTCTCCTATTTTTATTTGGGTTTCTGCAACACCAGGAAGACTTCTCTTCAGAATATTTTTGATCCGTAAAACGAGCTCTTCAGGATCGCAGGGTTTGGCAATATAATCATCAGCGCCTATTTTCAACCCGGTCAGACGGTCTATTTTTTGGTTTTTGGCTGTTAAAAACAACAATGGGAAATTATTTTTTTTATTCAAAATCATCTTTGCCAGTGAGAAACCATCTATATTCGGCATCATCACATCCAGAATTCCTATATGAAAAGGAAAATCAGTATGAAGTAATGGAATGACATCTTCCGGATTCTGAAACCAGCTGACTTCAAAATCTTCCAGTTCAAGATACTGCCTAAGGATCAATCCAAAATCCGGATCATCCTCTGCCAAAAGGATTTTAGTTTTCATAAGGAATTGATATTTTAAAAGTACTGCCTGTATGAAGCTGGCTGGAAACATCAATCTTTCCACCATAATGAGCAATGATTTTTTTTACGAAATAAAGCCCTAATCCAAGCCCCTTGCTGTTGTGAATGTTTTTGTGCTGTATTCTGTAGAATTTTTCAAAAATATTATTGAGCTCTTTCTTTTCTATGCCCTGACCATTGTCAGAAACCTCGATTTCCAGATGTTGGAAATTTGACTTAAGATTTATTGCAACAACAGAAGCGCCATATTTTACACTGTTTTCACACAGGTTTTTAATCACCGTTTCCATCAGGTTTTTATCAAAAGGAAGTTTTTGTGAAATTTTGTTTTCAGGTTTAAAATCAATATCAGGATAGGTAACCGCAAGATCCTGAATGAAAAAATCCCAGTCTTTAGGTTGGATTTCGACTGCTTCGTCTGGTATTTCGTCCTTATGAAGCTGAAACATCAGGCTTTCAAGACGGGAAATCTGACGGTCAATAAGGGGAAGCGTTTCCGGATTCCATTCTTTTTTTAGAGCTTTTGATGCTATTTTTAAAGTAGCGATAGGGGTTTTAAACTCGTGTGAAATATTATCCACAATGTTGTGGAGAACTTCTACCTGTTTCTGCTGGGCAGCTAGATTTTTAACTGTAAAAATGTACAGGATCAGAACAAAGGATAAAATTGCAATACAAGACAGGAAAAGCAATGCCTGCTCTTTGAAAACAATACTTTTAATATTTAATATTTCAATACTGGTTTTGCTTCTTACCATGAAAACATTATCTTTTCTGGTCTCACGATTGACTTTTGAAGTGGAAGTTGTTTCCCATTTTCCCCGGCTTAAAATTTCAGGATTTATTATTTTGTTTTTCGTTTCATACAGTATAATGGGCTTGTCCAGAAGATTGACATTGTCCGGCATGAAAGAAATAGACAAGTATTCTATTTTTACGGCAATTCTATATCCTTCTTTTATAAACATACTGTCAACATGATTACTGAATATTTCAACCGTTTGTTTTCTGTTTTCTTCGAAAAAATTCAGAAAATCTTTTTTACTGATTTCCTTATTGTTGTAACGGATGAAAAAGGCTTGTAAAGAATCATCGTCAGTTTTTTTTGCGCCGCCGTTATCTTCCAGTTCATCAGTATAATCTCTGAGAGGAGACTGTATTGCCCTGTAGATTTCTCTCTCTTTCACCTGATAGGTTTTGTACATAAAGTAAACCTGTATTCCCAGTAAAAGCAGGAACAGAGCAGCAAAAACCGGAATCAGAATTTTACTCTTGGCGATCATTAAAACAAAGATAGAACTTTAGCTATTTTCAGGAAATTATTATTATGTCATTAACCTTCTATTAACCGTAGTTTTCATCTTCTAAAATAAAGTTTCATTATCTGCCTGAATCTGGATATTTTAGTGATGAAAAAGACATTAACTCATCATTAACCTTGTATTAACCCTATTTTTTCCAGCCAATGAAGAATTTTGTCCCATAGAACAAAACAATGATTTTGTTGATAGGATAAAAAAATAGCCATGTATAAAATTCTTTTTTTTCTTTGTTTTCCGGTTTTGATTCTTGCCCAGAAAACAATACCTGGAGGAACAGTTGTAAACACTGAAAATGAAAAGCTGTCATCAATAAAGCTGGAAGTGTATGATATTCAGAATACATTAATCAAAGAATTAAAAACGGACGGAAATGGGAAGTTTGTGCTGGAAGATATGACAGATCAGGATGTAAAGCTGGTAATTAAAAACCAGGGATATTCTTTATTTGAGAAAAAAATTAATCTCAAAGAGGCTGAACCGTTGAATATTATTCTTAAAAAGGAATCTCAGGAAATTGAAGGAGTGGTAATGACCAAGCGTAAACCTCTGGTGAAAAGAAAAGTTGACCGCTTGGAATTTAATGTGGAAAACAGTAATATTTCATCACTTAATGCCTGGGAAATTCTAAAAAATACGCCAAGTGTCACAATAAATAACAGTGTATTGAGTGTAAAGGGAAGTACCGGAATTCTGGTGACAATTAATGACAAAAAAGTAATGCTGACGGGGGATGAGCTCAGAAATCTTCTGGAAAATACGCAAGGGGATGAGGTGAAGTCGATAGAAGTGATTACCAATCCGCCTGCAAAATATGAAGCGTCAGGAAGTGCTGTACTGAATATCGTCCTGAAGAAAAATAAAATTGAAGGGTACCGCGGAATTCTCTCCTCCAAATATATACAGACACAATATGCGAAAGGTGTCTTTGGGATTTCCCAATATTATAAAAAGAATAGACTTTCTCTTATGGGAAGCTATTATAGAGGATTGGGGACATACTACCGGGAAGGAACAGATTATGTGAACTACCCGGAAAGTCAAACCCGATGGATCAGTACGATGAACAGGAAGGATAAAAACAATAACCAGAATACCCTGAATTTTAATGCGGAATATGAATTGGACAGCCTGACCAATATTAGCCTCAACTACTCAGGGTATTTTTCTCCAAAATCCTTCGGGGTCTACAATGTGCCTACGTTAATCTATAATCAGCAGGATATCGTAGAATCCAATTATACCACGATCAATGATCACCGTTCACGTTCCATCAATAACGCCGTAAGTTTTCAGATAGACCGTAAGTTGAATAAGAAAAGCAGCCTTGCCTGGATCAATTATTTTACAGGTAACAATGCAGATAAATATCAGAATGTGATAACCTATCTGAACTTCGCAGGACAGGTTCCAAAAGAAGATAATTTTATTACAGAGAATAAAGCAGATGTCCAGCTGTATTCCACTCAATTCGATTATCAGTGGAAAGGAGATCAACTGGAGCTGGAATCTGGAGCAAAGTACAGTTTTGTAAAGACAAACAGTAAGCTTGATTTCTCAGATAACGAGAATGGAGAATTGCAATACAGACCGGAAAAGAGCAGTGTTTTTGATTATAAAGAACATAATTTTGCCCTGTACTCTTCATTAGCCTACAATATTGGAAAGTGGAATTTCAAAGGAGGCCTCCGTGCAGAAATGACAGATCTTGAAGGGGTGGTTTCTGAGCCCTATGAGCTGAATGAAAACAATTACTGGAAGTTCTTTCCTACTTTTTATGTACAGTATACCACAGAAAATAAGCAGGAATTCGGATTTTCTTATGGGAAAAGAATCAGCAGACCTTCCTATTCATGGCTGAACCCTGCAAAATCTTATTATAATCTTTTTTCATATTATCAGGGGGATCCAAAGTTGAAAGCTACCATTACACACAATCTGAACCTTACCTATTCCTGGAAAGAGTGGAATGTGGATTTATATTACCGGAAAGAAATCTATCCATCCATGGAAATTTCATACCAGGAACCCAATACCAGCAGTTTGATCTATTATTTTACCAATATTGAGAAAGGAGAAGCTTTTGGATTAAGTTTATACAAAAACTTTCAGGTCAAACCATGGTGGAATATTATCGTGTCTGAAAATCTTGAGCATAATGAGAATTATTTCAAAGGAATCGATGGAGTAATCTATAAAAACAAAGTCTGGAACTTAGCATCCAATATCTCAACGAGTTTTACACTCGATAAAAACAGTGATTGGAAAATGGAAATCGGACACCGCTATTATTCTCCGGGGATACAGGGAACTTTCAGGATCTCAGAATCTTCTGCAACATATCTGGTGGTCAATAAAAAATTTTTTAACAGAAAATTGGAAGCGAGCCTTTTGTTTAGTGATATTTTTAAAACCTCACAGGAAAAAATAAGTACAAAATATGCCAATCAGGATAATTATTTTATAGATTATCGGGATACCCAAAGTTTTACAGTTTCTTTGAAATTTAATTTTGGAAACCAGTCTGTGAAAAATGCAAAAACAATACAGAAAACTGCAGAACAGGAAAGATTGTAGCTGAATTTAATATAAGAATCACTACAATAAAATATTATTATATAAGAAATGATCTACTGATATCAGATTTTCGCTATTTTTGATGCCAATCTTTAAAAAAGATCGTTATGAAGAAAATTTTTTCCATGATGCTGGTAGCAGTTTCTTTACTGCAATTATCAGCACAGGAATTGTATATGCCGAGGAATATCAAAAAAGCATACGAAAGAGGAACACGTGATATCTCCGGTGCGCCGGGTAAAAATTACTGGCAGAACAAAGGAGTGTATAATGTAGAGGTAAAAGTAGATGCCAGTACAAAAATAGTTTCCGGAAAAGAAACAATTGTCTATACCAATAACAGTCCTGATAGCCTGAATGAGCTGGCCATACGTTTTGTGAATAACCTTCATAAACCACAATCGCCCAGGTCCGGATTTGTATCTAAAGATTTCCTCTCTTCAGGACTTAAGATTAAATCTTTCATCGTAAACGGAGCAAAATATGATATCAACAGTGATAATTGGAGTACGGTTGAAAAAGTAAAATTAAAAACAGCTTTAAAATCCAAATCCAAAGCTGAGGTTAAAATAGAATGGGAATATCCGTTATCAGTACAGAGTGGAAGAGAAGGTCAGATTGATCCTGAAACATTCTATGTAGCCTATTCTTTTCCGAGAATTTCCGTATATGACGATTATAACGGATGGGATATGATTCAGCACTCAGACAGGCAGGAGTTCTATAACGATTTCAATGATTACAGTTTTGCCATTACAGCCCCAAAGAATTATGTGGTGTGGGCAACCGGAGATTTTCTCAATCCGGAAGCAGTACTTCAGTCGGAATATTTAAAAAGATATAAAGCTTCATTAAAGAGTGATAAAGTGATGCACATCGCTACAGAACAGGAAATGAAGTCAGGAAAAGTGACCAGGCCCAATAAATGGAATGTATGGAAATTTAAGGCCAGCCATATCACAGATTTCTGTTTTGCACTGAGTAATCATTATGTGTGGGATGCAGCAAGTGTTCAGCTGAAGACAAAGAGAGCAAGTGTTCAGGCAGGGTATAAGTCCGGTGCGAAAGATTTTGAACATTATGTAGACTGGATGCGTTATAACTTAGATTGGTTTTCTAAAAACTGGCCTGGCGTAGAATATCCTTACAACGTCATGACAGCTATTCAGGGATATGCAGATATGGAGTATCCGATGATGATCAATGATACCAGTATTCCTGATGATCTTCAGGATGCAAGATTGACTGCAGATCATGAAATTGCCCATACCTACTTCCCTTTCTATATGGGAATCAATGAAACTAGATATGCATTTATGGATGAAGGCTGGGCGACCACGCTTGAATATCTTATAGGAACTGATGAAAACGGAGAAGCTGCTGCTAAAGAATTTTATAAAAACTTCCGTGTTAAAAAATGGATTAATGATCCATCTGCCGAACAGGATCAGCCGGTGATTACAATGAGTACTCAGGTGAGTGGTGCCGGGTACGGAAACAATTCCTATGTGAAAGCATCTTTATCCTACCTGGCTTTGAAAGATTATCTGGGAGATGAGCTTTTCAAAAAAGCATTGCATCATTATATGGACAACTGGAATGGGAAGCATCCGGTTCCATGGGATTATTTCAACTCGATGAATACCGGATCAGGTAAAAATCTGAATTGGTTCTTCCAAAACTGGTTTTATACCAATAATTATATTGATTTAAAAGTTGCAGGAGCTTCCCAGATGAATGATATGCTTACGATAAATGTTGTGAATGTGGGTGGATTTGCCATTCCGTTTGATGCTATATTATCTTATGAGGATGGAACTACAGAAAAACTGCATTTTTCGCCTTCTGTCTGGGAAAAAGATCAGAAGATGACCGATCTGGTGATTCCAATTAAGAAGAAAATAAAAACGGTACAGCTGGACGGAGATCTGTTTATGGATTATACACCGGAAAACAACCGTAAAAATTTATAAAAGTAAAGCCTTCAGATCATTTTTGAAGGCTTTATATTTTAAAAATAAGCAGTTAATCTTAACCCCAACGTAATATAACTGATTTTTTCTTTTGCGATCAGATGGTTGAGTTCCTGATCCAGCTCAGCACTTTCTTTAATCTCATCGCTGAAATGATAACGTATGGTAGAGTTGATCTGATTATAGTCTGTATAGAAAGTAAGACCCAATCCCGGATTGAACTTATAAGTCATGGAAGCTCCCGTATTCCAGCGGAAAGCAGGCTTAGGCTTGTATTTGGCAATCTGAAGCTCATGATTGGGAGCATCTACATTCTCTCCCTTTACGAATACTTTTCCACTTGCAGTGGCAGCATAACCTCCTGTTAATTTTAACGTGAGCTGCCATTTATCTGATAATTCATGAGAAAAATAAGGCCCAATACCCGCAGAAAGGAAGCCCATAGATTGGGTTTTAATTTCATGATCCCCAAAATCCTGTCCGTCATCAAAGGTTATTCTCTGAGACTTAATAGGGAAGCTGCTGAAACTGACATCTGCACCCACTCCCCATTTTTTTGAAAAGAAGTAAGCACCTTCCAACCCACCTTCAAAACCGGTCTGCTTTTTATCGTCCAATTCAGATTCTT
This sequence comes from Chryseobacterium sp. ON_d1, assembly GCF_006829085.1. Lineage (GTDB taxonomy): Bacteria > Bacteroidota > Bacteroidia > Flavobacteriales > Weeksellaceae > Chryseobacterium. The sequence goes on along the minus strand of NZ_BJTC01000017.1, from coordinate 69,889 downwards.
TCAGGAAGTTAGTGGTTCCTAATGCTGTACCCATTTTTAATGCTAAAAAGGATGGATAATCATTTCCCTGTATTCTGGATAAAAGACTTAAATTATCCCCTTTGTTTTTATAAATCCTGTCAATAAAAAAATAGCCGAGTTCTGTTGATATAATTCCGATACCGGCACCCGCAAGAATATCAGGAACCCAGTGTCTGTTATTTAAGTTCCTTCCGAGTCCTGTAAGGGTGGCAGAACCATATCCTGCAATACTGTAAGCTGGGTTTACCATCCCGTATTCCTTATGCAGAAAACTGGCATTGGTGAAAGCCATAGCAGCATGGCCTGAGGGGAAGGAATTGTTTTTGGATCCATCTGGTCTTTCAACTTTCGCCGTATATTTTATAGAATTGACCAGAATGGCCATGATAACCAAACTTGTACCATAAGATAAGGTAGCTCTTCCTATATTATTCCGCCCTTTTACGCCGGCGAGCTTCAATCCATAAACAGTGACAGCAGGAGCATACTGAAGATAATCATCATATTTTACCTTAAAATTGGGAAGATATCGGTTCCTGACTTCACGGATGTTCTCTTTTTCTCCCCATGTTGCAGCTGCAGCACCAAAAAGAATAGCAGGAGCCACTGATTTTTTTACCCATTCCTTTTGGAAAAATGGAGTTCTGCTCTGAAATAGGCAGCCGGAAGAATTGATAAGAGCAATATCTTCTTTGAGATTTCTGGCTTGGATAGTATCCTGTGTTTTGATTTTGATGCTATCCTGAGCTTTAATACAGGATAGGTGCAATAGTATTCCTGATGCTAATGCTATTTTTTTCATCTTAGTAAGTGGTGAGTTAAAATCGCGTAAAAATATAAAAAAAATCTATCCCAAAAATTGAGATAGACTATTTTAATATTTTTATAATATTCTGACTGAGACTGTTGATTATCTTAATCCGGATCTAGGTCCTGACGCTGATACTACAGCCTGCATTCTCGTTTTTTGATTGGCAGAGAACATAAACATTGCTTTGTCATCCACGTAATCCATATAATTCATGAACATCTGAGAGCGGCTCACGCCTCCACAGGCTCTGTTCAGAGGATAAGTAGGAGTTCCGTAATTAGGGCCTGGCGAAACTGGAGTATCATTAGAGTAATCAGTTTGGCAGCCTGCATCAGAAGATCCCCAAAGGTGTGGAAGATTGAGGTAATGTCCCACTTCATGCGTTACAGTTCTTCCTAAGTTGAACGGAGCTGAAGCACCGGTTTTTCCTATATACTGATAGCCTATTACAAGTCCGTCATACCATTGTCCTGCATTTTCAGGATAATAAGCATAGCCTAAAGTTCCGGGTTGTCCATTTTCGTCAAGAATTGAATTGACAACCCATATGTTCATATTTTTAGTCACATCAGTTGCGTCAATGCCCCCTGTGCTTGCTTTTTTCATCTCCTCAAGATCAGATCTCCAGCCTGTTTTTGAGCTTTGTTTTCGGTTGGTAGCAACCAGTTTAAAGCGGATTTTTACATCCCCTGCTGCTGAAGGTTGAAAAGCAGAAGGAATTTTAGTAACATCGGAATTGGTACCTCCATAGTCAGCATTGAGTACAGCAATCTGTTCTGCAATTCTTGTATCAGAGATGTTTTGAGCAGAAGTGTTGTAAATGACATTAAAAACTACCGGGATCTCAACCGTTCCATCTGCCAGAACTTTTCCCAGTTTAAGATTTTCAGCAAATTTTTCGGTTCCGAATTCGATGTCAGCTACTTTTTGTTTGAGTGCAGGGTTTTTCAGAAACATTGCCTGTCTGATTTCTTCCGATGGGCAGCTCCTTTTCAGGGCACTTGGAACAGAAGGTTCCTGATCCGGAGAAGTCTCATTTTGATTGTTTAAGCTGTCAGAGTTACAAGCCGACATGAAGCCCAGGACCAGGGCTCCCAATAAGAATTTTTTCATATCGTTATAATATAATTTGGTTGTGGCTGTGAAATTATATTATTTATAATTGATATGCAAGTTATTTTATAAAATAATTATCAATTGTGTGATATATGTTTCATTTGTTTAAGTATATCTTAATTGAAATTGTATTTTATTGAATTTTAATCAATTTTAATTAATTCTTTTATGTTTCTAACTTAAGTCTGTTTTTAAATGTAAATATTTTTTTATTTTATTTAATTTAAAGAATATTTTTTATAATAATCTGATACTATATGATCTTTACAAGGGATAGACATTATAATTTTCATTACTGTTCTTAGCAGGGGAGAAATAGGATAAAAAAAAATCTATCCCAAATCTGGGATAGATCTAAAATATTTAAAGATTATTTTTAATACACTCTCAATCCGGATCTTGCACCAGATGATGCTACAACAGACTGCATTCTTGTTTTTTGTCCTGCAGAGAACATAAACATGGCTGCGTCATCTACATAGTCCATGTAGTTCATGAACATGACAGATCTTTGTACACCGCTGCACGTATTGTATAATGGATAAGAAGGTTTTCCATAATTAGCACTAGTTTGTGTTGGAGTATCACTTACCAGGTCATTTCCGCAGTTAGCATCTCCCCAGATATGTCTTAAGTTTAAATAGTGGCCTACTTCATGGGTTGCGGTTCTTCCAAGGTTGAAAGGTGATGAAGCTCCTGTTTTTCCGAAATATGGAGCCCCGATTACTACCCCGTCATTCCACAATCCTGCCGATTCAGGGAAAGTGGCATATCCAAGAATGGTCTGCCCCTGGCTGGTCATTTTACCGACTACCCAGATGTTTAAATAATTGGTAGGGTTTGTTGCATCAATTCCTCCTTTGGAGGCTTTTTTCATATCATCATTGGTTGCCCAGCTTGTTTTTGTGGTGGATTTTCTAACGGTATTTACCAATCTGAATTTTACTTTCGTATCACCAGACTTTACGGTCTGGAATTCAGTTGGGATTTTAGTGGCATCACTATTGGATCCTGAGTAGTCAGCATTCAATACTGCAATTTGCTCAGCAATTCTTGCATCGGAAACGTTTTCAGCAGTTGTTCTGTATAAAACATTTACAATAACGGGAATTTCTACACTTCCATCAGCAAGAACTTTACCTACTTTTAAATCATTGGCAAATTTCTCTGTATTGATTTCTAATGCGGCAAATCTTTGTTGAAGTTCCGGATTTTTTTTCAAAGCTTCCTGTCTGATTTCTTCAGATGCACAGCCTCTTTGCACCAGATTGGCAGAAGTTGCAGGCTCATCAGCGGGATTTTCTGTTTGATTGGAAATGTTGTCACTGTTACATGCAGTCATTACACCGAGCATAAGAGCTCCGAATAGTAGTTTTTTCATATCGTATAATTTTGGTTGAGGCTGTTAAATTATACTTTTTAAAAATGATGTGCAAGTGATTTTTGAAAATATTTAAATAATTGATATCTTTTAATAGTTTTAAATGATTATAATTTAATATTAACCTGAAAATATTGTGTTTTAATTAATTTAAACAAAATGATTTTTTCAATTCATTTTTTAATTATTTTAAATTAATACTTTTCGTTTAAATTTATTTTTCAATTAATTTTTTTATGATAAAACTTAATTTGCAAATCCGTTTTTAATAGCGAAAACTGCCAGGCCAACACGGGTTTTCAGATCCAGTTTTTCACAGAGCTGATCGCGGTAGCTTTCAACCGTTCTCGGACTGCAGCACATTCTGTCTGCAATTTCTTTATAACTGAGTTCGGTCACAGTATATTTCAGGAACTCTTTTTCTCTGTCAGAGATTTTTACTGTGATTTCAGATTCTGTTTCTTTATTAAGATTGGTAAAAATAATTTTGGATGCCCAGTCCGGATAAAAGAAACCGTCACTATTCAGTCGGGTAAGAGCTGTTTCCAGATCTCTTGGATGAGTGTTTTTTAAAAGATAGCCTTTTGCCCCGCTTTTAATCATCTTAATCACGCTGTTATCATCTCCCTGCATGCTGAGAGCCATAATTTTAATATCAGGATGATTTTTTGTAAGCCAGGCTGCAGTTTCAAAACCGTCCATAATCGGCATACTGATGTCCAAAAGAATGATATCCGGAATGGGGTGGCCGCCTTCAAATTTTTCGATGAGATCTTTTCCGTTTTCACAGACATAGATCACTTCAAATTCACTGAAATTACCGATAATACCTTCCAGGGCTTTTGCAATAAGTATATGGTCGTCAACGATTACAATAGTTTTTTTCATGACTGTTTTTTTAAGGTAATATTAAGTTGGGTTCCTCTATTTTCATGGCTTTCCATACAAAAACTGGCTCCTATGATTTCAGCCCTGTTTTTCATATTGGTAAGACCTATTCCGTTGGATTTGATCTGTGAAGTATCAAACCCGATTCCGTCATCACGGATATCGAGTTCCCAAAGGATATCCTCAGAGGTATTCAGGGTGATAAAAATATTTTTACAGCGGGAGTGTTTTATACTGTTCTGAATGAACTCCTGTGTAATTCTGAGCAGCATATTTTTATGAACAAATCCTAAATCCAGCTGCTTAAAGTTGTGTTCAAAACTGACGGTACACTTCTTAAAGGAATTGGTATTGTCTACTTCTTCCTGTATCAAAGTTACAATTTCCTTTTGGTTGATATTGTCATCTGTCAGAGTTTTTGAAAGGCTGCGGAGATCCTGCAGAGACTGATTGATGATCTGGGAAACCTGATCTATTCTTTCGCTCGCTTCCGGGACTTTATTTTCATAAAGCATCTGCTGAACATACAGACTCACAAGAGTAAGTTTTTGACCAATATTATCATGCAGTTCCCGGCCGATCTGCTGCATAGTGGCCTGCTGGATTTCCAATTGGGTAGCCAGAAGCTCTCTCTGATGAAGTTCATTTTTCATCTCGATCTCATTCAGGTATTCTTTTTTGCGCTGTCTGTAATTCCGTATATAAATAATTACGGCGATTACAAACATCAAAAAAAAGATGTTGAATGAAATAATAGTTATTAAGAGCTCTGTTTTCCCCATATGAATGAACTTGCAAATAAAATATACATCACTGCTCCTGAAACCTGAAAATAAGCAAAATATAAATCCCAAATATTTCTATACTGCCATAGGAGAGACATGAAAGTCATGAAAGGAAGAGTTCCTATATAAAAAAGTGTGACACCTAAATTAATATAAAACATCTTATTGGTGCTGAATTTTAAAATCTCCGATGAATTTACCTGCTTATAATATTCCATGATAACAAGAATCATTAAAAATAAACAGCCGAAAGTATAATTAAAAGAAAAAACAATCTTATTATCCGGAAAGAATAAAAGGCTGGGGATATATGATAGAAGATGTGTGGCAGAAAATGTATAAAACAGTTTTGTTTTTTTTAATGATTTTTTTGCATACAACCAATAAAAGAAGATAAATTGTAAGGGCATTACAAAGTAATTGTAAAACAGTACTCTATTAATGTGAAGAGGTTTCTCACCCCATTTTACAGCAGATTCGCATAGAAAAATAGTGATAAGATATAATGCGAAATATTTCCAATATTGTTTTTTTACACGGTTAAAATAAATGATGGATGTTAAGGCTGCAATTCCTTCACCGGTGTACATGATTTGTAAAAAAAACTTTTGGAATTCAGTCATTGGTTTATTAATATGAATGCTTTAAAATGAAGATTAGTAAGTTTCCGAAATAGAATTTCCAGGTGGGATCAATGTTCCCAAATTTTCTCCAAGACCAGTGTCGTCATCATCATCTCCCAATCCTTTTCCATTGCGTGCATTTAACGCTAAAGATTTTCCTTCGGTATTTTGAAAAGGATTGAAATCATAATCAATAAGCTCTCCTGTTTCATTGGCTCTTTTCAATGTTGGGATTAGTACTAATGTATGTTTTTCAGCATATTCTGTTGGGACAGGATGTGATTGCATGATAGACCAGTTTTCTTGCTTCGGATAGGCAGAATAATAAAATCTGATTCCTAAATCTTCTGCAGATGCAGCTGGGTTCACTTTGGCTGCTTCTTCTTCAATCTTTGCAATGAAATTTTTTAATTTTGGAAGGTCAAACCAGATAGAATGAGCATCTTGCATTCCTAAAGCAGTATTAATAGCTGTCAGATGATTTTGACGGTAATTGTCGATCAGAGTCTGGATAAGACTGTTTGACATTATTCCAGGTTGTAGTGGGTTGTTTGATTCTGTATTCATAACTTAGTGGTTTACGGATAAAACTCAATTAATATGCAAATCTCGGAAAAAATATGGTAGAATAAGTATTGGTGAACAGGGAATTATACTGTTATTTTTACCGGGATTTTACGGATTGTATATATTAGCAAAAGCTTATAGAATTTTTACCTGAATGATAATATAAAAATAAGTGCTGCAGATTACTCTACAGCACTTATTCACAAAAATAATGTATATGAAAAAAACTATTTTATTGTTCAGTAGGCCTGAAAACCAACCCTGTTTCTACAAAATAATCCAGGGTGATTCTGTCTCCGTCATTTACTTTTCCTGCAAGAATCTCTTTAGATAATTTATTTAATACTTCCTGCTGTATTACCCTTTTTAATGGTCTTGCTCCGAAAGCAGGATCATAACCTTTGTCCATCAGGTAATCTACTGCATCCTGGGTGAAGGTCATAATGATGTTACGTTTCGCCAGCATTTCATTGAATCCTCTCAGCTGGTACTGAACGATTTTTCCGATTTCTTTTTTTCTTAAAGGCTGGAACAGTACAATTTCATCAATCCTGTTCAGAAATTCCGGACGAAGGGTCTGTTTCAAAAGATCAAAGACTTCTTCTTTTGTTTTATCCACAATTTCATCCTGATTTTCCTCCGTAAGGTTTTCAAAATTTTCCTGAATCAGGTGCGAGCCTAAATTCGAGGTCATTATAATGATTGAATTCTTGAAATTAACCACACGTCCTTTATTGTCAGTCAGACGCCCGTCATCCAAAACCTGAAGCAGAGTGTTGAAAACATCAGGGTGTGCTTTTTCGATCTCGTCCAAAAGCACAACGGAATAAGGTCTTCTTCTTACTGCTTCGGTCAACTGTCCGCCTTCATCATATCCTACATATCCCGGAGGCGCTCCTACCAATCTGGAAACACTGTGACGTTCCTGATATTCACTCATATCAATTCTGGTCATATTGTTTTCATCATCAAATAAGAATTCAGCCAGTGCTTTTGCCAGCTCGGTTTTACCAACCCCTGTTGTTCCCAGGAATAAGAAAGATCCGATTGGTTTTTTGTCATCACTTAATCCGGCCCTGTTTCTTCTGATTGCATCTGCAACGGCCTGGATCGCTTCGTCCTGTCCTACCACTCTGTGGTGCAGCTCGGTTTCCAGATGTAATAGTTTATCTCTTTCAGACTGTAGCAATTTAGTTACCGGAATACCCGTCCATTTTGCAATAACCTCAGAGATATTTTCTGCAGTTACCTCTTCTTTGATCAGTTCGTTCTGATGATTCTGCATTTCCAGCTCCACCTTGCTGAGCTCTTCTTCCTTTTCACGAAGTTTTCCGTACTGGATTTCCGCTACTTTGGCATAATCTCCGGCTCTGGAAGCTCTTTCTGCTTCCAATTTCAGAGACTCAATATCTTTTTTGATCTGGGTAAGATCTTCACTTTTCTGTTTTTCTTTCAGCCATTTGGCGTTGATCTCGTTTCTCTGTTCAGATATTTTGGCAATATCTTCTTTAAGGTGATCAATCTTGGTCTGGTTGCCTTCTCTTGAAATAGCGGCCAATTCAATCTCCATCTGCATCAGTTTTCTGTCCAGTACGTCCAGTTCTTCAGGCTTGGAATTGATTTCCATTCTCAGTTTTGCTGAAGCCTCATCAATAAGGTCGATAGCTTTATCCGGTAAGAAACGGTCTGAAATATATCTTTGAGACATTTCCACAGCAGCAATAATTGCCTCATCTTTAATTCTTACTTTATGGTGGGCCTCGTATTTATCTTTGATACCACGAAGGATAGAAATAGCAGATTCTGTATCCGGTTCTTCCACCATTACTTTCTGAAAACGTCTTTCCAGCGCTTTGTCTTTTTCAAAATACTTTTGATATTCATTTAAAGTTGTTGCTCCGATGGCTCTCAATTCTCCTCTTGCCAAAGCAGGTTTTAAGATATTGGCAGCATCCATTGCTCCTTCACCGCCTCCGGCTCCAACCAAGGTGTGAATCTCGTCGATGAAAAGAATAATCTGACCATCTGATTTGATGACTTCGTTCACAACCGATTTCAGACGTTCTTCAAATTCACCCTTATATTTTGCTCCGGCGATCAAAGCTCCCATATCCAATGAATATAATGTTTTGTCCATCAGGTTTTCAGGAACGTCACCACTGATAATTCTATGAGCAATTCCTTCAGCAATCGCTGTTTTACCAACACCGGGTTCTCCGATAAGAATTGGGTTGTTTTTTGTTCTTCTGGAAAGGATCTGTAAAACCCTTCTGATTTCTTCATCGCGTCCGATTACAGGATCCAGTTTGCCCTCTGCGGCTAATTCATTAAAGTTTTTAGCATATTTGTTTAAGGACTGATAGGTTTCTTCTGAGCTTGCAGAAGTCGCTTTGCTTCCTTTTCTTAATTCTTTGATAGCGCCTTCCAGCAGATTTTTGGTTACTCCCATATCCTTCAGCATTTTAGATACTTCAGAAGTGGTTTCCAAAAGTGCCAGCCATAAATGTTCAATCGTTACATACTCATCACCCATCTTTTTGGCAATATTGGGGGCATCCAACAATACTTTGTTGGCTGATTGTGAAAGATAAATGTTTCCTCCCTGTACTTTTGGAAGTTTTTCTAAATTTTCACGATTGCGTTCTCTTACTAAGGTTGCATCTGCTTCAGATTTTTTTAATAAGAAAGGCGAAATATTTTCATCTACCTGAAAAATTCCTTCAAGAAGATGTTGCGGCTCAATGCTTTGGTTGCCAAATTCCATTGCAACCTGTTGTGCTGCCTGGATGGCTTCCTGTGATTTTACAGTATATTGGTTTAAGTTCATATTTTATATATTTTTGGTAATGATTCGTTCAAAGTTCAGTTTTTAAAAACATCAAGAAACCAAATTCTGAGGCTCAGTTTCTTAATGCCATCAATTATTTAATCATTTAATTCGATGACTGTATCGCAAAAACTGTTCAATTATTAAATTTATAAAAAATACAGACAAAATTTCCGGATTTTGCATTTTTAACGGAAATTTAACTTGACAAAATTTCCGATTTCGCAATTATTTCTTTATAACTCATGAACAAATAGTCATATCCTTGTAAAGCAGTTAGTAAAATGGCGAAACCGGATCAGAATAAAAATGATCTTTTTCTTTTTAGCCTCAAAAAAATGGACAGTTTAAATCATAATAATTACTTTTGCATTTTACCAGATGGAACTAAAAGAAAAACAGAGAAAAATACTAGACGTAGCAGTTGAGCTTTTCAAAGAGAAAGGATATATGGGAAGCTCAGTAAGAGATCTTGCTACGAAACTCAATATCAAGGCGGCATCACTGTATGCGCATATCCGTTCAAAGGAAGAAATTTTGGAATGGATCTGTTTCGGCATTGCTCAGGAGTTTTTTGATGAGCTTCAGGAAGTAAAAAATACAGATATTGCTCCAAAGGAAAAGTTGAATTTATTTCTGGACAGGCATCTTTCTGTCGTTCTTAAAAACCGCGATGTTACTCATATTTATTCTAATGAGTGGAAACATCTTGAAGAAAGGCTTCCAGAATTTGTAGAATTAAGAAAAAACTACCAGCAGGAGGTAGAAGAACTGATTTCTGAGATCTACAAAGCCGAAGGCTGGGAGCTCAAATCACCATCATTTACTACAAGATTTATCCTCCATACCTTAAATAATTCTTATTTCTGGTTCAAAAGAAGCAGTGATTCCACGGATGAAATTACCGAAGAAATCAGAGAGAAAATCCTTTTCGGTTTGTTAGGAAACCAACATTCATAGGCCTTTGACAAGAAGAATCCTTAATACATTTTACATTATACTTTTTACAAGAAAAAGCATTGAGCTTTTATCTTGTTATTTAGAATCATTCGAAATATGACAAAAGTCATAAAAATTTTGCCAGCTTCCAAAATCTTTTTAAATTTACACCTAACAAATGTTAGTTAGTTTTATGGATTTTTCAGTTGAATATCTGGAGCTGGGTCAGTTGAGACAGCTTCAATCCGACCGGTTGATCAGCCTGATCAGCTATTTGGGAGAGAAGTCGGAATTTTATAAAAAGAAATTTGATGAATTGCAAATATCTCCACAGAATATAAGGTCGATTGAGGATATCACGAAACTTCCCATTACTTACAAACAGGATTTAAGAGATAACTATCCGTTCGGATTATTTACAGTCCCTAAAAGCGAGCTTCAGCGTATTCACTGCTCAAGCGGTACCACGGGAAAACCAACGGTAGTAGGATATACAAAAGAAGATGTGGATCTTTTCAGTGAAGTAGTGGCAAGATCTTTACATGCTGCAGGAGCGAGACCGGGAATGCAGCTGCATAATGCATATGGCTACGGAATCTTTACCGGAGGATTAGGCCTTCACTACGGAGCAGAAATGCTGGGAATGAGTGTTCTTCCTATTTCAGGGGGAATGACGGCAAGGCAGGTAGATCTGATTGTGGATTTTAAGCCGGAAGTGATTTGCTGTTCTCCGTCATATGCTTTAACAATTGCAGATGAATTTGCCAAGAGAGGAATATCAGCAGATGAAATCAGTCTTAAATATGCGGTTTTAGGTTCAGAGCCATGGACCGAAATCATCAGAGGTCATATTGAAGAAAGATTGGGAGTTCATGCTACCAATATTTACGGATTAAGTGAAATTATCGGACCAGGAGTTTCTATGGAGGATTTTGAAGAAAAAGGAGGAGCTTATATATGGGAAGATCATTTTTATCCTGAAATTTTAGATCCGATCACTAAGCAGCCTGTTCCTTTCGGAGAAGAAGGTGTTTTGGTAATTACCACTTTAACGAAAAAAGCAATGCCGCTTTTACGGTACTGGACCAATGACATTACAAGCCTTTACTATGATGAAAATGCTAAAAGGACAATGGTGAAAATGAAACCTATTGTTGGCAGAGCTGATGATATGCTGATAGTAAGAGGAGTGAATGTATATCCAAGTCAGATTGAAGATGCTTTCTCTTACGTAAAGGGGGTGGTTCCCAATTACTATCTGACACCGGTGGAGAAAGAGCATATGTGCATTGCGTTGGATATTGACGTAGAAATAGATGATGAGATGGTAAAGTCTCAGAAAATAGAAGCGAATACCGATGATTATTTTAATTTTGTCGGGAACTTCGGAAAAAACATAGAAAACGAGATAAAAAAACGGGTAGGGATCACTACAAAAGTAAAAGTTCATGCCCAGGACAGTTTGCCAAAGTGCGAAGGTGGAAAAATTAATAGAATACTCAAAAAATAATGAATTCATTTTATAAACTTAAAACAGTTAAAGTTCAGAAAGACACTCCCGATGCGGTAAATGTAGCGGTAGAAATTCCTGAAGAGCTGAAAGATAAGTTCAGATTCAAACAGGGACAATATCTGAATTTCCGAATGATGATCAATGGAAATGAGGAAAGACGTTCTTATTCTATCTGTAATGCTCCAAGTGAAAAAAGCAATACACTGGAAGTATTGGTTAAATTATTGGAAAACGGAAAAGTTTCAGGATATTTCAATGAGCATCTTCATATGGATGAAATGCTGGAAGTAATGCCTCCAATGGGTGGTTTCAATACCTCTTATCATCCAAGTAACGTGAAAACTTATATCGGTTTGGCTGCAGGAAGCGGAATTTCTCCTGTGCTATCCAATATCAAAGAAAGCCTTTATCAGGAACCCAATTCAAATGCTTATTTGTTCTATAGCAACAGAAGCATGAATCATGTAATGAAAAAAGCTGAAATTGATAAGCTGGTGGAGACTTTTAAAGGAAGACTGAAAGTTATTTATTTAGTAAGCCGTGAAAAACATGAAGATCCCATTTTTGAGGGAAGAATTTCTCCTGAAAAATTAGATCTGCTGTTTGAGAGATATCCGGATATTGATGTCAAAGAATCGACATACTTCATTTGTGGACCTGCAGAAATGATCAAAGGTATTGCAGATTACCTGAAGAAAGATAAAAAAGTTCCTGCTATTCAGGTGTTATTTGAATATTTCACGGCTCCTGATGAAGAGAATACCGAGGAGATGAGCGATGAATTCAAGGCCATTGCCAATATTGAAAGTATGGTGACCGTAATCATTGATGATGATGAATATTCGTTCCACCTTAATTCCAAAAAAGAGAGTATCTTAGATAAAGCATTGAAAGACAATCTACCTGTGCCTTTTGCATGTAAAGGAGGGGTTTGCTGTACGTGTAAAGCGGAAGTTTTGGAAGGAGAAGTTTTCATGGAGAAAAACTATGCGCTTACCGAAGAAGAAGTAGCGAGAGGCTACGTTCTTACCTGCCAATGTCACCCGACAACCAATGTGGTGATGCTTAATTATGATGTTTAAAAATTAATGTAACAATATAACAATTTACCAATATAACAATCATTGGTACATTGCTAGATTAACACATTGTTAAATTGAAAAAATTATGGACTTAGAAAAATTTGTTCAATACGTTCACGAAGAAAATAAAGTAGAACCAAAAGATGTAATGCCTGATGATTACAGGAAACTATTGGTTCGTCAGATTTCACAGCACGCCCATTCTGAAATCGTAGGAATGCTGCCGGAAGCCAACTGGATTTCCAGAGCTCCTTCATTGAGAAGAAAAATGGCTCTTTTGGCAAAAGTTCAGGATGAAGCAGGACATGGTTTATACCTTTATTCCGCCACTGAAACTTTAGGAGACGGAAGCATCAGGGCAGACAGAGATGCTACTTACGACGATATGTTGGAAGGAAAAGCAAAATATTCAAGTATCTTCAACTATCCTACCTTAAGCTGGGCCGATATCGGAGCTATAGGCTGGCTGGTAGACGGTGCTGCTATCATGAACCAGGTAATGCTGATGGGGAATTCTTACGGTCCTTATTCAAGAGCGATGGTGAAAATCTGTAAAGAAGAATCTTTCCACCAGAGACAGGGATATGAAATCCTGATGGCACTTTGCCGTGGAACGAAACAGCAGAAAGAAATGGCTCAGGCTTCATTAAACCGTTTCTGGTGGCCGGCTCTAATGATGTTCGGACCTAATGATGACAGCTCGCCAAACTCTAAAATCTCTATGAATTACAGAGTAAAAAGAGAAAGTAACGACAGTCTTCGTCAGAGATTTATTGATGTTACGGTCTCTCAGGCTGAATTCTTAGGGCTGACGATTCCAGACAAAGATCTGAAATGGAATGAAGAAAGACAGCATTACGATTTCGGAGAACTTCCCTGGGATGAATTCATGGAAATCTTAAAAGGAAACGGCCCCTGCAATAAAAAGCGTATCGAAACGAAACGAAAAGCGCAGAGAGAAAATGCCTGGGTAAAAGAAGCAGCGATCGCATTTGCAGAAAAACAACAAAAAGAAGTAATATAATAATGTAACAATATACCAATGTAGAAATGTAACAATCATTGTCATGCTGAGCCTGTCGAAGCATCTCATTGTTAAACTGGTACATTGATACATTGTTAAATTAATTTGACTATGGCAAATTTAGATATGTGGGAAGTGTTTATTCAGACTAAACCGGGATTATCCCACAAACACGTAGGAGTTGTGCAGGCACCAACAGCAGAAATGGCTTTGCAGAATGCCAGAGACGTTTATACAAGAAGAAAAGAAGGAACTTCTGTTTGGGTAGTTCCAAGTAAATACATCGTGACTTCTGAAGGAGTGGATAAAGAAGCTTTCTTTGATCCGGCTGATGACAAGCTATACCGTCATCCAACTTTCTACGAGATTCCCAACGATGTAAAAAATATGTAATTAATAAAGACTTCAAGATGTGAGATCTCAGATACTGGACTTTTTTGTCAATCTGAAATCTAGCATCTGAAATCTGAAATCTACTAAACAATGAACCCATTATATAATTATTTATTAAAACTAGCAGACGACAGTTTCATTATGGGACAGCGTTTGTCTGCATGGTGCGGTGAAGGTCCTTACTTGGAAGAAGATATTGCATTAACGAATATTGCGCTGGACGAACTTGGGCAGGCGAATAACTTTTACGTTTACGCTTCAAGAGTGATCGATAACGGGAAAAGTGAAGACGATATTGCATTTTTAAGATATGAACATGAATATCTGAACGCACACTGGACAGAACTTCCCAATGAAGATTATGCTCAGACGATTCTGAAAGTTTACGTTTTTGCAGTGTATCAGAAACTGATGTATGAGGCTTTATCAAATTCTGCTAATGAAGAATTGGCAGCTATTGCTCAAAAGTCATTAAAAGAAGTAAGATATCACTATACTCATGCTGCTTCCTGGATGAAAATTTTTGCTCAGGGAACAGAAGAAAGTAAATCCCGTTTGGTAAAAGCTGTTGAAAATATCTGGGAATATACGAAAGGCCTTTTTGCGAAAACAGAAGGTGAGGGTGATCTGGTTGCTTTAAATATTGCTCCGGATACAGATGCCCTTTATGAAAAATTTCTTGTTATTACAAAGAAAGATTTTGCAGATTTCGGGTTGGAATATCCATCAAATCCTTTCATGCAGCCAAAATCCAGAACAGGATACCATACAGAGTATTTCGGATATATCCTTTGTGAGCTTCAGTATATGCAGAGAGCATATCCTGGATGTACGTGGTAAAAAGTCATGAAGAAATTGCTTCTGGGAATATTGGCTTTTTTCCTTGCGGTATATGTGATATTATGTATTGGGCTTTATTTCTATCAGGAGAAAATTATTTTTTATCCGGAAAAACTACCGGAAAATTACAAATTTAAATTTGATAATGATTTTGAAGAAGTAACGATCAGAACAAAAGATAATAAGAATTTAAATGCTGTATTATTTAAAGCACAAAACCCAAAAGGAGTCATCTTTTATCTTCATGGAAATGGAGGGTCAGTTAAAGATTGGGGAGCAGTAGCTCCATTATATCAAGGTATGAACTATGATACGTTTATACTTGATTACAGAGGCTATGGAAAAAGTGAAGATAAAATTAGCAGTAAGGACCAGCTTTTTTCGGATGTTGATACTGCTTATAAAGAGCTTTTGAAAAGATATCCTGAGAATAAGATTATTATTTTAGGATATTCTGTAGGAACAGGATTAGCTGCAAAATTAGCTTCCATGCATAATGCAGGATTATTGATTTTACAGGCACCGTATTACAGTATGAAAGATGAAATGAATCAGAAATTTTCATTCCTTCCGAAGTTTTTACTGAAATATAATTTTGAGACTTGTGAATATTTAAAAACCGTTCAGTCACCAGTCGTTATTTTTCACGGTGATAAAGATGAGGTTATTAACTATAAAGCCTCTTTAAAACTTAAAAATAACTTTAAAAAAGGTGATCGTCTGATTGTATTAAAAGATCAGTATCACAACGGCATAACAGATAATTTGGATTATCAGAATGCAATGAAAGCAATTCTTGATTCTGATAAAAAATAAGATATGAATCAGCTTTTAGATTTATTAAAAACAATTCCCGATCCGGAAATTCCGGTCATTGATATTGTGGAATTAGGAATTGTAAGAGAGGCACAGGTTACAGGTGAAAATACCTGTGAAGTGATCATTACACCTACTTATTCTGCCTGTCCTGCGATGTTTACCATTGAGGAGGATATTGTCAAAATGATGAAAGAAAACGGATGGGATGCGAAAGTGGTAACCAAGATGTTTCCGATCTGGACAACAGACTGGATTACTGATGAAGCGAGGGAAAAACTCCGTGTGTACGGAATTACCCCTCCGGAAAAAGGTGCAGACGAACATCACATCGGGAAACCGAAAAAATGTCCGCGTTGTGGTTCTGAACATACCAAGCAGATCAGCAGATTTGGATCTACCTTGTGTAAGGCATCTTATCAGTGTTTAGACTGCCTGGAGCCGTTTGATTATTTTAAATGTCATTGATGAGTTATTCATCCATCCGTAACTAATTTTACGGCTATGCAAAGCATAACGAAGGAATTGTTAGAATGTTAAATTATTAGACGGTTACGTTAATTTATATTGTTAAATTAGTGCGTTGTTAAATAATAAAATAATAAAACTATGTATACACAACTCGATATTGAAACGCATTTTGACGGAAAGCTTAAAATCGCCTATCTTAATCAACCGGAAACCATGAACGCCCTTACAAAGCCTGCTTTAGCAGATCTTAGGGATTTTGTCAAAGAATGCAGCGAAGACGAAACGGTAAGATGTGTTGCCATTTCCGGAAGAGGAAGAGCATTCTGCTCAGGACAGAATCTGGATGAAGCTTTCGTGGTAGGAAAAGAACATCATGATCACGACATCATCAGAAAAATTGTGGTAGATTATTACAACCCTTTGGTTTTGGAAGTTACCCGCTGCAAAAAACCGGTTATTGCTTTAGTCAACGGTCCAGCGGTAGGAGCTGGGGCTATGTTGGCTTTGATCTCTGACTTCGTTTTAGCTAACGAGAAAGCATATTTTGCTCAGGCATTTTCAAATATCGGCTTGATTCCTGATACAGGAGGAACGTATTTCTTACCAAAACTATTGGGGCGACAGTTAGCTAATTATTTAGCATTCACAGGTAAAAAATTATCTGCAGAAGAATCTAAAGCTTATGGTCTTGTAGCAGAAGTTTTCGGTGAAGAAGAATTCGTTCCAAAATCTATGGAAATTCTTGAAAGAATGGCGAACATGCCGACAGCAGCCATTAAGCTTACGAAAAAAGCATTTGCCAATTCTTATAACAATACATTGAAAGAACAGCTTGAACTGGAAGGAGATCTTCAGCAGGAAGCTGCAGAAACAGAAGACTTCATTGAAGGAGTAAATGCCTTTTTACAGAAAAGAAAACCTAATTATAAAGGAAAATAAAAAGATTGTACAATGTAGAAAGTAAAATGTACCATGTACACCGATAATACTTTTTACATTGTACATTTTACATTGTACAAAATGAAAAATATTGGAATTATCGGTGCCGGAACAATGGGAATCGGCATTGCACAGGTAGCCGCAACGAACGGATGCAAAGTATGGGTGTATGACGCCAACGCAAAACAAGTAGAGTCGGCAACGGTAGGTCTGGAAAAAACACTGACTAAATTGGTGGATAAACAAAAAATTTCGGCGGAGAAAATGACTGAAATTTTAGCTAATATTTCCATTGCTACAGAATTGAAGGATTTCAAAGATTGTGAGCTGATCATTGAAGCCATTATCGAAAACAAAGAGATCAAAACCAAAGTGTTTACAGAGCTCGAAAATTACGTTTCAGAAAGCTGTATTCTTAGTTCCAATACCTCATCTATCTCTATCACCTCTCTTGGTGCAGAACTAAAGAAGCCGGAGCGTTTCATCGGAATCCACTTTTTCAATCCGGCTCCATTGATGCCTTTAGTGGAAGTTATTCCATCCCTATTAACAGAAAAAACATTAGCAGAAAAAATATACAACCTCATGAAAGAATGGGGGAAAACCCCTGTTATTGCCAAAGATATTCCCGGATTCATCGTCAACAGAATTGCCAGACCTTATTATGGGGAAGGCTTAAGAATTGTTGAAGAAAACATCGCAACACCGGAACAGGTAGATGATGCCATGAAAACTTTAGGAAACTTCAAAATGGGACCTTTCGAATTGATGGATCTCATCGGGGTAGATGTAAACTTTGCCGTAACAACTACTGTTTACAAAGACTATTTCTACGATCCGAAATACAAACCATCTTTATTGCAGCAAAGAATGTCTGAAGCAAAACTTCATGGCAGAAAAACAGGAAAAGGTTTCTACGATTACAGTGAAGGAGCAGAAAAACCTGTTGCTCAAAAAGAGGATGCTTTATACCAGCAGATCTTTTTAAGAATCATTTCCATGTTGATCAATGAAGCGGTTGAAGCGAAAAGATTAGGAGCAGCCAATGACGAAGATATTGAACTGGCCATGCAGAAAGGCGTCAACTATCCAAAAGGTTTATTAAGCTGGGGTAAAGAAATCGGGTATGCAAAAATCTCCGAAACCCTTCAGAATCTTTACGAAGAATATCAGGAAGAAAGATACAGACAAAGCCCACTGCTCCGTAAATTATAAAAAATGTACCAATGTATCAGTATACCATTATTTTGTAAGCATTGGTGCACTGATACATTGTTAAATTATTACATTAAAAAATGAATATAGATGAATTCAGGGCTGAGCTGGAAACCAGGCTTCTAATTGAGAAACAGTATTTAACTCAGGAAGCCTCCTCTGTTGATGAGCAGGAAAGACTTGAGTTGCTGGGAAAGTTTAATGAAAAATATAAAGAACTGATCAAAAGATTGGCTAATGAAAATGGAATTGATTTAAACGCATCCTATCCCTCTGAAAATTCATCAGACTCAGAAAATCTTTCATACGGGCAGATCATTCTGGGTAAAACAATGAATGTTTACGACAGGCTATCCGATGAGCTGTATGAAGACATAACAAACATATAATTAATAGAAATGAATCCAAGACAAGTAGCAGATTATATGTTCAATCAGGATTATTTTTCCCAGTGGATGAATATCAGGATGATTGAAGTAAAAGAAAATTACTGTTTAATAGAAATGCCTATCAAAAAGGATATGCTGAATGGGCTTAAAACAGTTCATGGCGGTGTTACCTTTGCATTTGCAGACTCTGCGCTGGCATTTTCTTCCAACAATACCGGAGATGCGGCTGTAGCCTTGAACTGTATCATTAATTTTACCAAAGCAGGGAGAGAAGGAGATGTTTTCAGGGCAGAAAGTGTTTTGGTGAACGATACAAGGAAAACAGCAGTGTATGACATTCAGATTACCAATCAAAATCAGGAACTGATTGCAAAATTTGTAGGAACAGTCTATAAAATCGGCAAAAAAGTAACCGACTTATAAAACTAACCCAGACATCAGATCAAACAGAATGAAAAAAATATTTGTATTACTTTTCGGGATTTCAACCCTTTTGATCAACGCTCAGCAGAAAGTGAACGAAGTGTTGAAAAAAGAACTTGATGATATCATGAAGGTAGATCAGGGATACAGAATGCTTTTTGATACTGAGATCACTCCCGGGAAAAAGGAGCAGCTGTTGAAAGATCTGAATATTGACAAAGAGGAGTTTAAAAAGAAAAGCTGGCAGATGGTTGCAGAACACGATAGTCTGAACATACAGAAAATTGAAAATATTATTGCTCAATATGGCTATCCGGGGAAAACACTGGTAGGAGAACCTACCAATCAGGCGGCCTGGTATGTCATCCAGCATTCAACAAAAATTGGAAAATATCTGCCTCTCATTAAAGAAGCCGGAAAAAAGAAGGAAATTCCTTTCACCTGGGTTGCTATGATGGAGGACAGATACCTGATGCAGCAAGACAAGGAACAGATCTATGGAACACAAGGAAAAGGTGAAATGACAAAAGATAAAGATGGAAAACAGGTCTTTGTCAATTTTGTATGGCCGGTACAAGATCTCAAAAATGTTAATAATAGAAGAAAAGAAGCAGGTTTCGATTCTACCATTGAAGAAAATGCCAAAAGAATGTTCGGACCAGACTTTAAATATGAACCTTATACTTTAAAACAGGCTTTAGAACTAAGAAATAAAAACAAATAAATCTGGTATTGTTACACTGTTACATTACTAGATTATTACATTAAAATATTTATGAACAACGTATACATCATAGACTATGTCAGAACTCCCATCTCAAAATTACAGGGAGGATTATCAGAAGTAAGAGCCGATGATCTGGCTGCTATTGTGATCAAAGAAGTAGTGGGAAGAAATCCTGAAGTTCCTGTTGAGGAAATTGAAGATGTTATTTTCGGTTGTGCCAATCAGGCTGGTGAAGATAACAGAAACGTTGCAAGAATGGGGCTTTTACTGGCTGGTCTTCCGTATAAAATCGGTGGAGAAACTGTAAACAGGCTGTGTGCTTCAGGAATGTCCGCCGTGGCAAACGCTTTCCGTTCCATAGCTGCAGGAGAAGGAGAAATTTATATTGCCGGAGGGGTAGAACATATGACGCGTTCTCCTTATGTAATGTCAAAACCAAGTGCTGCTTTCGGAAGAGACAGCCAGATGTTTGATACGACTTTCGGATGGCGTTTTATCAACCCTAAAATGAAAGAATTATACGGCGTTGACGGAATGGGGGAAACTGCCGAAAATTTAGCAGATATTCACCAGATCAACAGAGAAGATCAGGATAAATTTGCCCTTTGGTCTCAGCAGAAAGCGACAAGAGCTCAGGAAAGCGGAAGACTGGCAGAAGAAATTGTAAAAGTTGAAATTCCGCAGAGAAAAGGAGATCCTGTCGTTTTCGAAAAAGATGAATTTATTAAACCTTCTTCATCCATGGAAGGTCTGGCCAAACTTCGTCCGGCTTTCAGAAAAGAAGGAACAGTAACCGCAGGAAACGCTTCCGGAATGAATGACGGAGCAGCTGCTTTGATTTTAGCAAGCGAAGAAGCGGTTAAAAAATATGGATTGAAACCAAAAGCAAAAATTCTGGGATCTTCTGTAGCAGGTGTTGAACCAAGAATTATGGGAATCGGACCGGTAGAAGCTACTCAAAAGCTATTAAAAAGATTAAACCTTTCGCTTGAAGATATGGATATCATCGAACTGAATGAAGCATTTGCAGCACAGGCACTGGCTGTAACCAGAAGCTTAGGTTTGAAAGATGATGACGCAAGAATAAATCCGAACGGAGGTGCCATTGCAATCGGCCATCCACTGGGCGTTTCCGGAGCAAGAATTGTAGGTTCTGCTGCCATGGAGCTTCAGAAACAGGACAAAAAATATGCATTGTGTACCCTTTGTATCGGTGTGGGACAGGGATATGCAATGGTCATTGAAAAAGTATAGCTTTTTAAATAATGTAACAATATAACAGTTATCAATGGTAACAATATTGAATCTATTGCTAGACTGTTATATTGCTAAATTGGTATATTAAATTAAAATTCTATGAACATCTATTCATACCACGGGATTCGTCCCATTATAAAGTCATCTGCTTACATTCATCCGCAAGCAGTCATTATCGGGAATGTGGAAATTGGTGAAGAAGTATATATTGGTCCCAATGCGGTAATCCGTGGAGACTGGGGAAAAATTATCATTAAAGACGGAGCCAACGTACAGGAAAACTGTACCCTGCATGTTTTCCCGAATATAGAAACCATATTGGAAGAATCTGCACACATCGGACACGGAGCTATCATTCACTCAGGACACATTGGGAAAAACTGTCTGATCGGAATGAATTCCGTGGTAATGGACAAAGCCTATATCGGTGACGAAAGTATTGTTGGGGCATTGGCTTTTGTACCGGCGAATTTCAGATGTGAACCAAGAAAACTGGTTGTAGGAAGCCCTGCCAAAATTATCCGCGATGTTTCCGATGAAATGATTCATTGGAAAACAGAAGGAACGAAATTATATCAGGAATTGGCGAGAGAAGGGAAAGAAGCTATCCTGCCTTGTGAGCCGTTTACGGAATATGTTCAGCAGATCCCAACTAAAGTTGTTGATTACAGTATCTGGGATGATATAAAATAGTATGAATTTTAAAATAATTGATGATAATCAAACCAAACGGGTTTCTAAAACCCGTTTGGTTTAATAAAAAATAAATATGCTAAAAAAAATAGCACTTACATGTAGTATAATGTTGGCGATGAATAGTGTGGTGTCAGCCCAGACAGTTACTACAAAACCGCTTACAATAGGAGAAGTGAGGACGCTTAAGTCTAAAATGTTAAATGAAGACAGAACGTTGAATATTTACCTTCCACAGGGATATGATAAAACAAAATCGTACCCTGTGATCTATTTGTTAGACGGAAGTATGAATGAAGACTTTATTCACGTGACAGGATTAGTACAATTCTTTAATCAGATGTATTCCATGCCGGAAACCATTGTGGTGGGAGTTGCTAATGTAGACCGAAAAAGGGATTTTACCTTTCATACAGATTTAAAAGACCTGCAGAAAGATTATCCTACAACAGGACATTCAGATAAGTTTATTACATTCATGGAAAAAGAATTAAAACCTTATGTGGAAAGTCAGTTCAAAACTACGGACAAATATTTGTTCGGGCAATCTTTAGGAGGGCTTCTGGCAACAGAAATCCTTTTGAAAAAACCGGAAATGTTCAATAACTATTTTATCATCAGTCCAAGCTTATGGTGGGATGACGAAAGTCTTTTAAAAGAGGCGCCTCAATTACTTTCAAAATCTCCGGATACGAAAAAATTTGTTTATGTGTCTGTAGGAAAAGGAGAACACCCGGTGATGGTAAAAGATGCTGAGGCTTTCTACGATGTTTTGAAAAAAGCAGGAAAGAAAAACTGGACATTGGAATATAAAATGATGGAAACAGACAATCACGCAACCATTCTTCACAGAAGTTTATATGAAGGACTGGTGAAAATGTTTCCTTATCAGGAACCGAAATAAAAAATAAATGTAATAATATACCAATGTGAAAATGTAACAATAAATCCATAGCAAACAATTATTGATAAACTGTTACACTGCTGCATTGATAAAGTAAATATTTTATGGAAAAGTTAAAAAACTATATCTACGGACAATGGGTAGAAGGTACCGGAAACGGAGTCCCTTTGTACAATGCCGTTACAGGAGAACAGGTAGCTGTTTCCGATACAGAAGGGCTTAATTTTGAACAGGCTCTTGACTACGGAAGAACCGTAGGATATAAAAACCTTTCTTCAATGACTTTCTACGACCGTGGGGAAATGCTGAAAAAAGTGGCACTTTACCTGTTGGAAAGAAAGAAAAAATACTACGAATTATCATACAAAACAGGAGCTACCCACGTGGATTCATGGGTGGATATTGAAGGAGGTTTCGGAACATTCTTTACCTACTCCGGACTGGCAAAAAGAATGCTTCCCAATACTTCATTTTGGGTAGATGGAGACACTCAGAAGATTTCTGCTAACGGAACTTTCTTGGGAACCCATATTCTAACACCTAGTGAAGGGGTTTCTGTACAAATCAATGCGTATAATTTTCCTGTTTGGGGAATGTTGGAAAAACTGTCCACATCTTTATTGGCAGGGGTACCTTCTATTGTAAAACCATCTCCTTTCGGATCTTACCTTACCAATGCTGTATTTCAGGATATGATTGAAAGTGGAGTATTGCCTGAAGGAGCTGTTCAGTTAGTGTGCGGAGAGCCTGGAAATATCTTAGATTATGTACAGGATGGAGATTCTGTATTGTTCACAGGTTCTGCCCTTACAGGTAGAAAATTAAAATCACTTCCTTCTATTGCAGGAAATGCGGTTCGTTTCAATATGGAAGCAGATTCCCTTAACTGTTCTATTCTTGGATTGGAAGCAAAGCCGGGAACTCCGGAATTCGATCTATTCATCAAAGAAGTTCGTAACGAAATGACTACAAAAGCAGGACAGAAATGTACTGCAATCAGAAGAATCATCGTTCCTGAGCACTTAATTGGTGATGTTCAGAATGCTTTGTCTAAAGCTTTGGATCAGACAAAAATCGGAAACCCGTTAAGCAGGGAAACCAAAATGGGTTCTTTGGTGGGAAGGCAGCAATATGAAGAAGTTCTGAGAAAAGTAAACCTATTAAAATCAGAAACCGAACTTGTCTATGACGGAAAACATGAACTGGTAGATGCCAACTATGAAAATGGAGCATTCATGAGTCCGAAACTATTCCTGAACGACAAGCCTTTCGAAAAAAATATATCTCATGACGTAGAAGCTTTCGGTCCGGTATCTACATTAATGCCATATAAAGATGCTGAAGAAGCAGCTGCACTGGCAAAAAGAGGAAAAGGAAGCTTAGTAGGATCTATCATTTCCCATGATGAGAACTTTATTGCCGAAACTTCATGGAAAATGGCTTCCCAGCATGGAAGAATCTTTGTACTGAACAGAGATAATGCCAAGGAAAGTACAGGCCACGGTTCTCCACTTCCAACATTAATGCATGGAGGTCCTGGTAGAGCAGGTGGTGGCGAGGAAATGGGTGGATTGAGCGGTCTTCATTTCTTCCTGCAGAAAACAGCTATTCAGGGATCACCAGATGTATTGAAAGCAATTACCAAAATCTATCAGCAGGGAGCAGAGAAAAACTTCTCAGACAAACATCCTTTCCAGAAATATTTTGAAGATGTGGAAGTGGGAGACTCTTTAGAAACCGCAGGAAGAACCGTTACGGAGGCAGATATCGTCAATTTCTCCAATGTTTCATGGGATCACTTCTACGCGCATACAGATGCTACAAGCTTAACAGGTACTATCTTTGATAAAACCGTAGCTCACGGATATTTCATTCTTTCAGCAGCAGCAGGACTATTTGTTTCCGGTAAAAAAGGACCTGTCATTGCCAATTACGGATTGGAAGACTGCAGCTTCTTCAAACCGGTATATGCAGGAGATACCATTACTGTTTATTTAACGGCAAAAGAAAAAATAAACAGAGGAGTAAAAGGAAGAAATATTCCTTCAGGTGTTGTAAAATGGCTGGTTGAAGTTGTAAACCAAAGAGATGAGGTAGTTTGCGTGGCAACAATCTTAACATTGGTAGCAAAACAATCCCCTTTCATTGATCTGAATTTGAAAAATGTTCAGAAAATACTGAATGGATTAACAGAAAGTACACCTCCACTTTGGGGAAAAATGTCTCCTCAGCAGATGTTAGAACATCTTGAACAGGCGGTATTGGTAAGCTTTGGAGAGCCCGAAGCAGAAAAATGCTTTACTCCGGAAGAAAATCTTGAAAAATGGCAGGATTCTCTTTACAACCACAGAGCAATGCCAAAAGAATTTACAGCTCCATTCCTTCCGCAGGACGGTTCACTTCCGGAACAAAAACACAAGAATCTGGAAGCCGCAAAATTGTCATTCATGGGCAACCTGAAAAAGTTTGTGATTTATTACAAAGAAAATCCACAGGCAGAACACATGAATTATGTTTTCGGAAAACTGAACAAAGAAATGTGGGAACTGATGCACAAAAAGCATTTTACGCACCACTTCCAGCAGTTTGGATTGATTTAATTCAAAATAAAATATAAATTTATAGCCCTTTTAGTTTTACATTAGAGGGGCTTTTTCATGACCCTTGTCAAGGGTAACAGATAATAAAAATTCCATCCAGCTTTAATTGTATTGATATTTTAATAAATTCAAAAAAATCATGAAATCTTTAAAAATCACTATTGTCTTTTGTGCTTTTTTATTTTTACTCTTTTTGTCCTGTTCGGGAAATCCTAAGCGAGATAAAGACGGCTATTTTTCTGAAGAAAAATTTGTGGATAGCTTGAATGCTGGAGAAAAAAGAAAAACTAAAGTTGAGTTTGAGAAGTTCAGACATACAGGTAATGGCGATGTATTTGTGTCAATTAAGTTTTATAAATCGGAAAAAAAGTGGATAAAAGGTGAAAAAACAGATATTGACATCTGGAGACTTACAAACAGTTTTAAGTTTGATAAAGATGGAGTAACAGGCTTAGATGTTCAGATCAGTGATTTTAATAATGATGGGTTTAATGATATAACCTATCAAAGTGCTATCGCCGGAAGAGGAGGGAATATCGTGATGACATTATTTGTTTATGATCCTGATAATAAAGATTTCATACACATTAAAAATTCTGAATCCTATCCGAACTTAACTTACAATGAAAAATTACACTGTATCAATTCTTTAATTTTGACAGGCTCTACCACAACGGTATTTCTTACAATCAAGAAAGACGCTCTGGAAGAGTTTGCCAGAGTAGATGTTTCTGATAAAATAGTGGTAGAAGAGAAAGGAGGTGACGGAAAATTCAGAGTTGTAGAAGAAAAACCATTCAAAGGAAATGATGAAGATTTTTATAAGACTTTTAAAAACTATAAGCCTTTAGAATATTAAGAGTATCTGTAAAAAAACGTTTTCTATTTTATTTTCGGGATTTAAGTTTGAAATATCCATATAACAAAAGAGGTAAAGCAAATATCTGGAACAAGAAAACAAGCAGTGAAGGAATGCCTTCCAGATGGCTTTCATTAGCTTTCACAAAGAGCTGCCTGCCTAGCGGTCCATTTGAGAAGATGATAATATTAAACAAATTCCAACCCAGGTGGAGACCTATAGTAAGGTATAGCGATTTTGTTTTAGCAAAAGACAGAGCCAGCATCCATCCAAAGATAGCAGTCATTACAAAAATAATTGCCATCTGAAAAGGATTTCCGAAAGCATTATAAGAAAACCAGTGATAGATACCGAAGCAGGCAGCAGAAAAAAGACACGCTTTAGTACTTCCCCATTTTTCAATAGCAAGATAAAGCAAAGCACCTCTGAAAAGCAATTCTTCAAATAATACAGATTTCAGAACCCACCATGAGCTCATTAATGCTGCCGAAAATGTTAGTTGCTTGTTCAGTATCCAGGTGTTATTGATGAATGCAGTTGTCAGAATATGGTACAGAGTACAAATCCCAGCAGCCAAAAGAAAACCAATGCTCCAGTACATGAGTCTTGTTGAGTTGGGCTTAAATCCTAAAACAGAGAAATCCCTTTTTGCTATGAATTTAAGGAGAAGCCATGAAATGATAAGCTCAATGATAATTCCGATCATGGGTTAAAAGTTTTTGATAGAATGAAAATCCTATTTTGTTGAAAACGAATATAATAAAAAAATAAATATAAATTAACAGCGAAAAATGAAAGCCAAAATAGGGCGATACAACTCCTTCTGATAATAATTTATATGAGTTACTCCTGGGTTCTGGCTATTTTTCATACATTAATAAGCGCTTTAAAATAGTGATTTCATGAACACAACTTTTGCAGACCATATCATTGAGTTTAATAAAAGTCTTAGATATACAGGAACTCTTCCTGAAGGATTTGAAGTTCTGAATCCCTATTTGGATAATCCCGAAACATTGACGGTTATGCAGAAATTTTATCAAAAGTACTATGATGATTCATCCCGGAGAAAATTTATGATTGGAATTAACCCCAGCCGACATGGAGCAGGGGTAACAGGGATTCCGTTTACTGATACAAAAAGGTTGGAAAACGTCTGCGGAATAAAAATGGAATCCGCCCATACTCATGAAATTTCTTCTGTGTTTATGTATGATATGATTGAAGAATATGGTGGTGCAGACCTGTTTTACAGAGAGGTTTATATCAATTCTCCGTTTCCGCTGGCTATCGTGAGAAAAACAAAAACCGGCTGGCTTAATGCCAATTATTATGATGATAAAGAATTATTCAATTCAGTAAAAGATTTTATGATCGAATCTCTGAAGAAGCATATCAGTCTTAATCTGGACACCTCAGAAGTTTTTATTCTGGGTAAAAAGAATGCAGATTTTATTTCAAAATTAAACAAAGAAGCAAAATTGTTTGATACTATGACCGTTCTGGAACATCCAAGATATATTCAGCAGTATAAATCAAAAGAAAAACAGCTTTATATAGACAAATATATTTTAGCTTTGAAAAAATGACAAAATCCCTTTATTGAAAGGGATTTGCCATTTATGAATTAGAATCTTTAAGGGAACATGGAACTTATGTGCAATTTCATGGTGTTTAGTTTTTAATAACTTTGGTAGATTCTGTTGCTGTTTTGATAATATAAACTCCTTTTGGAAGCTCTGAAATATTGATTTCATTATTCCCTTTCTGAGTTTGTACCGTTTTCAGCAGTTTACCATCGAGGTTATATACTTTAGCTTCACTGGCTTTTTCAGTCGTGATAGAAAGAGGCCCGTTGGTTGGATTGGGATAGACAGTCATGTTTTTTTGAGTGCTTTTAGCTTCTGATGTACCTAATACAAGATTGCTGTCTTTTACCCAGGTAAAAGCATCTAAACCTACGTAACGGAAGGCTCCGTTTGCAGTGATCTGCAGCTCATCAATTACAATGTTTGAATAATTTTGCCCGTTTAAGTTGGTAAGATCAATCAGTGTATATCCATTTGTGGTACCTAAACCTGTTGCAAATCCTGTAGTTTTGGTTTGTGTAAATTTTGTTACACCACTTAGCTTTCCGGTTACTGTAAGAGTCCCGGCCACATTCAGATCCAGGTTTAACGATGACAGGAACATCCAGAACCTGTTTACCTTAAATAAATTAGATGTAGTTTTAATACTAAATGATGGCGGAAACTGAGAGTCATTGGAATTATCAATGTACCGGTTATCATTCGCTGTTCCGCTCCAGCCTGTTCCCGGAAAATTCGCCTGAATGTCAAAGACACTTACATGTGAAATGATATTGAAAATGACTCCATTATCGGTGAAGCTTGTACTCCCGTTCGATTCCGTTTCAAATAATTCTGTACTGGTCTGCCCGAATGAGAAAATTGAAATGAGCAGACTACAGATGGTTAAAAAAGTAGTGCTTTTCATAATGTTTGTTTTAAATGTTAGGTTATAGTATGAATATTAATCCCTTGGTGGATAAATGCCTTCAACACAAATGATATAATTTAAGCCAAGATAAGGCGGCATATTATTTACCGGGATATTCTGCCCGATATAAGAAATACTTAGAGGATTAATGGTTGTATCAGGGTTGGCATCATTTACAAAACTTGGTACCGCGTTGAAATCTCTTCCCACTTGTGTTCCTGAAATAGCAATGGTTGAGGTGGCAGTAGGAGTAGATGAATTGGCATTCTTATTGGCTACTTTAAGCTGAAACCCGGCACCTATACTTGGAAGATTTGATGATAAAAGAGTATTTTGTGTAGTACCGGAAACTATTCCCAAAGGATAATTTTCTCCGGAATTGACATTTCCTGCCCCTAAAGCCATACGTCCTTTTAAGTTGGGTAAAGCGAAAGTCGTGATACCGTCTCCACCATAAGTGGTTCCTAAAATAGAGAATAAGGCAGAATTTCTGGAAATACTGATTAAGCTTCCATCGCAAAACATCCAGCCTCTGGGTGCGAAATTTCCTGCAAATAATTTTACAATTCCAATGTACTCGTCCATGATAATACGTTTTTAGTTTTAAATTTCTTACTCTGTTACAGGCTTTTCAGATTCCGCCATAGGTTATTATTTCTTAGTCCAAAGGAACGATTAATAGCTACGAGGTACTAGAGTAGAAAATACCAAATTGAAAACTCCGTATTTCTACGTAATAATGCCATGAATTATGCTGGCTTAAAAAGAAAATATGGGATTTAAGTTTCTCTGAACGAGCTGTATTTCGTATTTTTGTAAGAATCCAATAAAAATAAAAATGAGCGAATTTGTAGCATCAGAAATTAAAAATAATATTGCCGAAATCAGTTTCGGAACCCCTAAAAGTAATTCTCTGCCGGGAGCAATTTTAGAAAAACTTGCAGCAACCATCCTTGAAGAAGGATCGAAAGATGAGGTAAAAGCTATCCTGGTAAAAAGTGAAGGTGAGAAAGCATTCTGCGCAGGAGCAAGCTTTGATGAACTTTTAGCGATTGAAGAGCTGGAAGCTTCCACACAGTTTTTCGGTGGTTTTGCTAAAGTTTTAAATGCCATGAGAAACTGCGGAAAGATCGTGGTTGTTAGAGTTCAGGGAAAAACAACTGGCGGCGGAGTAGGAATTGCTTGTGGGGCGGACTACTGTTTTGCAACAAAAGACTCAGCTTTAGCACTTACTGAGATTAATCTTGGAATAGGACCTTT
Organism: Chryseobacterium sp. ON_d1; assembly: GCF_006829085.1. GTDB lineage: Bacteria > Bacteroidota > Bacteroidia > Flavobacteriales > Weeksellaceae > Chryseobacterium. Next base: position 40,027 of record NZ_BJTC01000017.1, on the reverse strand, counting down.
TGTAATAGGACCTTATGTAGAAAGAAAAATCGGAAAGTCACAATTCTCCGCAATGGCCATTGATGCTGATTTCAGATCTGCCGAGTGGGCTGAACAGCATAATATTTATCATTCTGTTTCAGATACCATCCAGGAAATGGATGATAAACTGGAGAAGTTTTTACAGACACTAGCTTCAAGAAGCAGTGATGCTTTAGCATTAATTAAAAAAGTTTCGTGGGAGGGGACGGAACACTTCAATGAACTGATGCCTGCAAGAATTCATATGAGTGCCAGTCTTATCCTTGAAGATTCTGCCAAGAAAAATATTGAATCCATTAAAGAAAGGTTAAGAGTGAAATAATTTTCCTCTTAATTTTTAAATAGAATAATTCTCATTCAACATACTATCCGGAGAAACAAAATTTTTCTCCGGATTTTTTAATTTATAGTGTTAAAATCGGTTATGAAAATTATTTTCAAAATTTTACAGTAAATCATTGGGAGATTAAAAATAAATTATAACTTTGTAATTCAAAGTTCTTTTTATGGATTCAAAAAACTATCACGAAGACTTATCCCATATCCGTTCCATGATGGAGCGGTCTTCCAGATTTATTTCTTTAAGTGGGTTATCAGGAGTTGTTGCAGGGTTGACAGCAATTATTGGAGCAGTATATGTGTATTTTGTTTTTCAGAGAGAAGGAATCAGTTATTTTGATGGGGACAGAAACATTTTGGGTCCTGCTCTGGTGAAAGAACTTGTTCTTATTGGGGCCGTTATTTTGGTGGTTGCTGTCCTTAGCGGTTATATTTTCACGGCTCATAAAAGTAAAAAGAAAGGGTTGAAAATCTGGGATGCTACAACAAAGCGTCTTTTAATTACCTTCGCTGTGCCTTTGGTCGCAGGAGGAGTTTTTTGTCTCGCACTTCTTTACCATCATCTTTTCGTTTTCATTGCTCCGGCTACACTCATTTTTTATGGATTGGCTCTGGTGGCAGCAGAACGGTATACATTAACGGACGTAAAGTATCTGGGATATTTTGAGATTGTTTTAGGACTTATTTCTTTATTCATTTTAGGATGGGGATTGCTATTCTGGGCGATTGGTTTTGGTGTTTTGCATATTATCTATGGATTGATTATGCATAAGAAGTACAAGTAATGGGAATTGGTCTTGTCATATTAATACACCTTTTTATGCTGCTTATTCTTAGCTCTATATTTGCTATATTAAGCTGTACATGTACTTATTTTGTCAGTAAAAAAGAAAATAGGAAAAGAAAAATAATATTTGCATTTATAAGTCCTTTTGTCATATTTTATACTTTTTATATTGTAGGAATTATCAGTTTATCAATTGTATCCGAAAATAAAAAAGTAGATATGGGAATTGGTGATGCATGGTATGTTCCCTTGAAAAATGACTATCAATTGCTATTTATCGATGTTCCAGAACAGGCAGGTATCAATAAAGAAAATGGAGTGACAGTGATTTCTGAGGTAGAAAAAATAGAAGAGAATGCAACACAAATTTTTGGAAAAACAACAGGTAATAGATATTTCTTATTAGATACAAAAACGGATGATCTGAAAATATTTGATACTGATAAAGAATTATCAGCCTTACATGCAGTTAAAAAGCTCAATCTGGTAGAGACAACAGAATTTTATTCTAAAAGAAAAAATGATATTATGGGTTACTGGCCTTTATTGATATTTTTTTTTCTCTAATGATCAGTGCTGTAGCAGTGTATATATGGAAGCTAATACTAATTTTTTAATAGCAGGTGGAATTAAATAATATAATAAAGTTTTCTGAAAGGAACAGTTTTTTTAATTCTTATTTTTGTCCCCGTTTAAGCAAAAGAAAATTATAAAAATTATAATTCTGCAATTGTAGAGGGCTAAAGAGAATAAAAAATGGTCAGATTTTGACTGTTTCAAAACAAAAGATATAAAATAAAATGATCAAAATAAATCAACTCAATAAAGAATTTGAAAGCCGTGTAAGATTAGGCATTATGTCTGTTCTCATGGTGAACGACTGGGTTGATTTTTCTGAAATGAAAGGACTGCTGGAAATCACGGATGGAAATCTTGCCAGCCACAGTAATGCATTGGAAAAAGCAGGATATATAGAAGTTAAAAAAGAATTTGTCGGGAAGAAACCTAAAACCTCTTATCGCGTTACACAGAAAGGAAGGCAGGCATTTACTGAGCATTTAGATGGCCTTGAAAAATTATTGGGACGATAGTCCTATATTTTTTTGAAATTTTACTTTGAATTACAAAGTACTTTATATTTTTAAAATTAAATAAAATAATGACACAAAAACAAACAACACAAACAATTTATGCCCTTCCATTGGCTTTACTCAGTATCCCATTGGTAGGAAATCTATTTTCGAAGGAAGTTAACTGGTCAGGATCAGATTTTCTGATCGCAGGAATCTTGCTTTTTACAACAGCTTTTCTCATCAATCTGGTCAGAAACAGAATAAAAAAGCAAGGCCAGAAAGTCTTAATCGTTATTTTTATTTTACTGGCTCTCGCATTAATCTGGCTTGAACTTGCAGTAGGAATTTTCGGAAGTCCGTTTGCGGGAAGTTAAAGCTCGGTTTATTATGCTAACTCAATAACGATGAAAGATTCAGAAATAATAAATCTAGGCAAGGCTATATTCGGAGTGTTTTTTTCAGTGGGAACTTTCTGTCTTTTAGGAGCACTTATCACAAAGAATGACTGGTTTGCCGGAGCAGGTTATTTGTTAATTGTTTTTGGAGTGCCAGTCAACTTATTATGTATCCTGGGATTTTTGATAAAAGGTATTATTGACAGATCAAAATTCAAAGAATGTATGATAGCAATACTCATTTTGACAGCCAATATTCCCATTGCATGTCTGTATGCTATTATAGGGTTGGGGCATTTCGATTAATATCCATAAATATCAATACTATTATGAAAAAAATACGCGTTCAGTTTCTGCTTTTTGTATATGATAAAACTCAAAAACTATACAGAAAATATTTTAAAAAGAAAAAAAGACAATGGCAGTTCAATGAGAAACAACTGCTGGAATTCCAGGAAGATTCTTTAGGACGAAAACTTGGAGAATTCTACAGGAAACATGGTTTTTCAATGATTCCCAAAATGGAAAACCATGATGTTCATCATCTGATTACCGGCTGCGGGACCAACTTCGAAGATGAAATTGCCATGCAGTATCTGCTCCTTGGAAATGGTAAACTCAATGCACACCTTCTGGCTGCAATCGTATTAGGAACAATTATTCTTCCGGAATATGTGAAAATTTATATCAAAGCTTACAAAAAAGGTCAGAATATGAGAACTTTTTATCATTGGGACTTTGAAGAACTGCTCTGGCAGAATTATGAACATATCAAAGACTTTATTCAACAGAAAGAGACGGTAGTTCTCCATTAAGCTTAAAAGATAATGGGAAAGATAAAATTCAGTCTGTTAGGAAAAAAGACATTTCTGATTTCCTTTTTAATAGGTACATCTTTATTGCTGTTATTTTGGATAACGGAGGCAGATTTCCTGATCGTATGGGGTTTTTATTATGTAGTGATTGCTGCCGTAGCTAATCTGCTGATCACTCTATATGAACTCATGGAGTATCTGAGTGATATATCGGAAAAAAAATGCAATGGAAACTCTGTACTCCTATTATTGCTTAATATCCCTATTGCTCTTCTATATCTCACTCTGTTCTTTAATTTTTGCTAATCCAGCACTGATTGATTCAACTTTTCATTTAAATCTTTTCAATAATTAACCTCATGAAAACACATCATTATATATTTCTTACGGCCCTTTTATTTGTCATTGTCTTCTACGATCAGGACATAGGGCTGAATCTTGGAATTCTGGGAATCACTTATGCAATGTTGGCTTTGTTCAGGACGCCGGAAAAAAATAAAACCAGAACAATGTATATCCTTTTTGCAACAAGTATTCTGTCCAGTATTGCATTTGCCTGGTTTGGAGATTTTCCATCTTTTATTGCAGTAGGGAGTTCATTGCTTTTATTGGGATATAAATCGAAAAACAGAAGGTTGAAGATCCTATTTTTGATTCCGGTTTTTGTAGTGAATTGCTGTACATCATTTTGTCGATTTTTTAGTTTTGATGAATGGCTGCCTAAAAAAAATGTTCCCGGATTATGGCAAAAGACACTGGCTTTCATTTTGATTCCGCTGGTGCTGGTTTCTGTCTTCTTTGGAATTTATTCTGCAGGAAGCGATCATTTTGCAGCATTGTTCACAGATTATGAACTGGATATTAATCTGTGGCAGGTGTTCTGTCTTTCTGTTTTAGGGTTCTTTATTGCCTTCAATTATTGGAACTATGCTGTGGAAAGACTGATCTATAAAAACAATCATGTTCTGGACAACGAGTTTAACGGGGATTCCCGGATTCCAAAGGCTACCTATTCTTTCCTCGACCTTGATACCGAAAGAATGAGTGGAGTCATCTCTTTTGTTCTGCTGAATATTTTACTGATCTTCTTTATTGTTACATATAATTATGAACAGTTTTATGAAGCGGTAAAAACTCCCGTTCAGTTGTCAGAAGAAACCCATGAAAGAGTAAACGCAGTGATCATGTCTATTGTAATGGCTATTCTCGTGATTATGTTTTATTTTAAATCCGGATTTAATTTTGATCCGAAAGCGGGCTTGTTAAAAATATTAGCTAAAATTTGGATTTTTCTCAATGCTGTTCTTGTTCTGTCTGCCGCACTTAAAAACTATGAGTATATCGTTAATTATGCGTTTACCTATAAAAGGCTGGGTGTTTTTGCATTCCTTCTTCTGTCAGTGATTGGGCTGGCTTTAACCTTCATTAAAATTCAAAAGAAGAAAAGAAATATTTTTCTTGTCAATTCGATGGTATGGTATGTTTACGGAACCGTTTTAGTGTGCAGCTATTTTAATTGGGGTGGTTTTATTACCTCTCAGAATATGAAAAGAAAAGATTTTGCCGTCAATTATCATTTAACATCTGTCAATTTCAGCGATAAGGCACTCCTGAGATATGCGGATGAAAAAAATGATCAGAAACTTAAAAAGACCATACAGAATAAAGTGAAAAATGAAACATCCAAAACCTTTCTTTCCAAGATTCTCTATTATCAAACCATTCAATAACTGATCATGAAAAAACTAGTTGGATCCTCAAGGTTTAAAATCAGTATGCTTCTCGTATTAATGACCGCATTCTGTTTCAGTCTCTCTGTTTTCAGATATTATATCAGTGATACTAAAGTCTTTTTATTTCTCAACTGGAATCTTTTTCTGGCATGGATTCCTTTATTATTAAGTTCCTTTATTCTTGCTTTTAATATCAGAAGCAGAATCTCACTGATCTTTATTATCATAATCTGGATTCTGTTTTTCCCCAACTCACCCTATATTCTTACTGATCTTTTTCATCTGAAAGCAAGAAATGAAATACCCATCTGGTATGATCTGATTGTAATTCTTTCCTATGCCTGGACAGGATTGATCTGCGGTTTTATTAGCCTTAATGATATTGAACAGCGCCTTTCATATTATGGTAAAAAAAAATTGATCACCGGGTTAATAATCTTTTTCCTTTTCATGAGCAGCTTCGGAGTTTACCTTGGGAGGTTTCTGAGGTGGAACAGCTGGGATGTGCTCAATAACCCTTTTGGTCTCTTCTCTGATATTATAGTGAGATTCATCTATCCGATGGAATACACCAAGACATGGGGTGTTACTGTTTTAATGGGGTTGATGCTCAACTTTATGTACTTTACATTTAAATGGGCAGGAACGAATGGGCAAAAAGAATTACAAACATAAAATAAACTATTACATGGATTGGAACAGTTTTAGCATTTCATAGTGCTCAACAGGATATATGTTGCCCGTTTTTAAAATTAATTATTATGAAAAAAAGCTTATTGTTAATCCCTTTGATTATTGTTGCCTGTAAAAAAGAATCTGCCGTGGCTGATGTCCCTGATAAGGATTCTACAGTTGTCACAGAAATGCCGGACTCGGCTGTGAAGACTGATTCTGCTGCATTGATAAAAAGAGATTCAATTATTAACAATGCCCCGGCTACCAAAGAAGTTCTTCGTAAAGGTGTAATGAGAGATGAAAAGGAAGGACAGATTATAAGAACTGCTGATGCTAACCAGCTGCCGTTTACTATTGGAGAAGAATTTACAAAAGATGATCAGGACCTTGTTTTAAAACTGACTCATTATGACCGTCCCAATATCAAAGCAAAAATTTCTACAAAAGAAAAAGATTTCAATATCAGATTCAATCAGATAAGACTTCCTAACGGGAACTATGATGGCCCCTTCGGAAGGGAAATTACTTATGAAACCCCTGGAAAGGGTGAGCTATGGCTGATTATCGGGAAAAGTAATATGGCTTCCGGAAATACCAAAGGAAGCTTTACGGTAAGCATAGAATAAGACTCGATCAATTTGGTACAATTTCTGCAAACTATTTTCTGAAATTTAAATTTTAAAATATGAAAAATATAGTTCTAACAGCAATGGCCGCCTCAGCAGTACTCGTAAGTTGTGGAACCGTACAGTCGCTGGTTCAGAATACATTTCCATACACAACGAATGTTTTGGTGTCTACCGGTGTACCGGCAGATAAAGAAGTTTCTTCTACGGCTACAGCAACTAATGTACAGACATGGTTCGGAGGTAATAATAACGCAAAGATTAAAGATGTAAGAATTTCAGATGCTAAAATTTCTGTAGCATCCCCTTCGGGAGGTAATCTTAGTGCATTCAAAGCCGTTAAAATTTACGTTTCATCCAACGGAACGGGAGAAAGATTGGTTGCGTCGCGATCCAATATCTCCACCAACTCCTCCAGCTTAAATCTGGATCTGAATGACACAGGATTTCTGGATGAAATTGTAAAAAGCTCAGGTTTGACGGTAAGAACGGTCTATGAGCTGAGGAATCAGACTTCTTCAGATATGAACATTAAGGTAGCGCTTAATTTCAACAGCGTTCCTGCACAATAAAAAAGATAAAAAATTAGTATTAAAAACCCTCTTCCAGAATACTGAAAGAGGGTTTAATGTGAAGTAAAATGATATAAAAATTTTAAAACTATATTTTGGTTAATTTTTCAACAACTCTTCTCTGGCCTTCATTAATATTGATAATGTACTGTCCGGCTGGCAGTTGTGAAATATCAATTTTTTCATGAGATAAGACAGAGCTTTTAATCACTGTTCGCCCCTGAAGATTGATGATTTCAATATCCAGCTTTTTATTTTCATTACTTTGAATAGCAATGGAACTGCTGGATGGGTTAGGATAAATTGCAACCTCTAACGCAGGTAAAGTCTTAACAGGTGTGGCAAATTTACTTTCCAGCTGAAGTATAGCATTTTTAACATTAGGAAGTGGCCCGATCTTTTGCCCTGTTACCGTTCCGCCTTGTGGAATTCCCGTAGAAATTAAAAGATTCCTCATGGCAGTCGGTGTCAGATTTTGCCCGGTAGTCTGACGGTAAAAAGACTGAATTAAAATAGCTGCAGAAGCTACTACTGGTGTAGCAGAACTTGTACCGCTGAAATAGTTATACATTCTGTTGTTGTCATTATCATATTTCGCGTATGATCCATAACCCGCAGCCATCACCGTGCTTCCCCAGCCCTGTACATCCACTCTGTTTCCGTAGGTGCTGAAGCTTAATTTTGAATGGGTTGTATTGGGAGACCCTGCTCCTACAATGATTGCACCGCTGTTTCCTCTTGCAAGATATGTTGCATAAAACGGATCATCAAGATTCTGGTTACCATTACCTGCAGCCGCAATGATGATAATTCCCGAATCAGTAGCCGCTTTGGTAAGATCCCAGATTACTTTATCATATTCAGCAGGACAATACTGGCCGTCTTTTCCTCCGGTCTGCATTTCATAAAGGATAATATCTCCGGCCTGAGACGCATTGATAGATCTGCTCACCGCAGAAGCTCTGTTGTATCCTACAGTGGTCCATTCCATATATCCTTTTATTTCAGAAGTACTGTAAGCCGCTCCTGTAAGCCCGATGTTGTCTTTTACTGAGCCTAAAATACTCACTACAGCAGTTCCGTGGTCACGGTAATTATTATTCGCTAATCCTGCATTTGGGGAATATCCGGGTTCAAGTTGTATAGAATTCTGATTAGATAGCATTTCATGGGTTTTGTAGAATCCATATTCCACATCTCTTACCCGTATGTTCTGCCCAGTGATCCCTTTGGACCAGGCGTATTTGGCATTGATGCCCGGGTTGTCGTTGAGGTAAGTCTGCAGACTTTCTAAATCAGGTGTCGCCACAAAAGCATTGATCAAAGGAGGTTCAACAGGATCAGCACTCATTACGGATACATATTCTATTTCAGAGAATTTTTCAAGAGTCTGAATGATTTTCTGAGTAGATTCACGGTTTTGAAGAGGGATATCGGCTTTATAAATCCTTTTCAGTTTTTCCACAGATTCTGTGGAATTCCCGATTGATCTGCTGCTTCTGGCCATTTTATCAAGTTTACCTTCTGTAAAATCGAGATCATATCTGAATGAAATGTGATTCTCTCTTGAAAACCTTTCCAGATCAGCGTTCCTGCTGAATGCTGTTTTTTCAGAGTTGATGCCTTTCGAAAAGCATACATAAATTATTGAATTTTTGTCATCAGCCATCTTGTGCTGAATGTCCTGTCCAAAAGAGATGGAAGAGCAGAACGCAAACAATGCGAAAAGGTTGATTTTTGTTTTCATATTATTTTGTTAAATGGTTGTGAATCAGTTTTGATTTACTTCAAAAATAATAATAAAATAAAAACAAATCACATTTTTGTGAATTTATTATTGAAAAATTTTTCACCACCTTCTGCATCGGAAATTTTATCGTTTAGGAAGGATAAACTTCGCAGGTTTTAAAAACCTCTGTGATTTAAAGGCTGATACATTTTATGCTTATCAATCAAAAAAAAACGTTCCAACAAAATTGAAACGTATTGCTTTATGGTTATATTTATTTTCCGGATTTAGCTTTTGGTGATCGAATCCATTACAATAGTGACCGGTCCATCATTGATCAGGGATACTTTCATGTCTGCCCCGAAGATTCCGCTTTCCGTTTTCAATCCGGATTTGCTTATTTCATTCTTAAAATAATCAAAAAGAGGAACTGCTTTATCAGGTTTTGCTGCTTTTATAAAAGAAGGACGGTTTCCTTTCTTATAATCAGCAATCAATGTAAACTGACTGATACAAAGGATTTCTCCTGCAATATCCTTCACGGAAAGATTAAGCTTACCTTCTTCATCCCCAAAGATTCTTAGGTTTAAAACTTTCTGTACAAGCCAATCTGCATCAGCTTTTTCATCATTTTCATCTATACCGGTCAGGAGCATTAATCCTTTACCGATTTCACCGACAGCTTTTCCTTCTACCTGTACACTGGCTTCAGAAACTCTTTGTATAACAATTTTCATCTTGTATTCTAATAATAAACATTTAACGTTTTACTTGCAGCATCATAACTGTACGGATACGTTTTAGGAGGAAGTGATGTTTTAGCGCCGGATTCCGGCTGACCTGTCGCTAAAATCCATCTGGTATTATCCTGTGGACATACAATGGCAATATTATCTTTTACTTCAAGGGTTGTATTGTTATCAGGACATATATGAGGCGCGTTTCGGTCATAGACTTTAAATCCGTTGGCCGTTCTTACAATAATCAGACCTCTTGTTCCGGATTGTTGTTCATTAACATAAATCCAGCCATTAATATTGTTTAAGGCATAATATGCGGGCAGATTTAAATTAAGGGATACATTGATGGGAGTATTGGGAAAGCAGTTTACCGTATCTTCTCTGCTTCCACAGGAGTTGATGGTTAAATTACTGAAAATCAATAAACTGAAAATAGATAAGATTGAAAAAGTTTTTTTCATTTCAATTTAAATTTTTATATATTTGTAAAAATTAAACGATTACAACACGAAAACATTGTCCGGCAAATGTCGGATTATTTTTTTATACTAAAACTAAATTTTGAAAATTATGGCAAGCTATGTAACTAAGGAGGGCCTGGATAAAATGAAAGCTGAGCTGGAACAGTTGGAAACTGTGGAGAGACCAAAAATTACTCAGCAGATCGCAGAAGCAAGAGACAAAGGAGATTTGTCGGAAAATGCAGAATATGATGCGGCCAAAGAGGCTCAGGGAATGCTTGAGATGAGAATTTCCAAGCTGAAAGACGTAATATCTACTTCTAAAATTATAGATGAAAGCCAATTAGATACTTCAAAAGTTTCGATCTTAACAACAGTGAAACTTAAAAATAATGCTACCAAGCAGGAACAGGTATTTACATTGGTACCGGATAATGAGAGCGACCTGAAGACAGGTAGAATTTCTGTAAACACGCCTATCGCAAAAGGTCTGTTAGGAAAAGCTATTGGCGAAACTGCTGAAATCACTTTACCGAACGGAAATAAACTGTCTTTCGAAGTATTAGACATTTCTTTATAGTCTGATACCTATTCTGTTTCTAAATATCTAACCAAACTTCTGATAAAATGAGCACTATATTCACGAAAATCATCAATGGCGAAATTCCCTCTTATAAGATTGCTGAAGACGAAAACTTTATTGCATTTTTAGACGCCATGCCTTTAGTGAAAGGACATACTCTGGTTGTCCCTAAAAGAGAAGTGGATTTGATTTTTGATCTTGAAAGTGAAGAATATAAAAACCTCTGGGGATTTGCCCAGAAGGTAGCCAAGAAGATCAAAACTGCAATTCCATGTGTAAGAGTAGGAGTAGCGGTAGTAGGACTTGAAGTCCCTCATGCACATATCCATCTGATTCCTTTAAACAAGATGGAAGACATGAATTTCAGAAATGAAAGATTAAAATTAACGAACGAAGAATATACTGAGATTCAACACTCAATTATTAATTCTTAACCACCGGAAAATCGTAAAAAAGTAATTTTTTACGATTTTCTTTAACATATACATATATATTATATCATATGAATTCCAACCAATGTTCTTTCTGTGGCAGAAAAAGAAATGAAGTACAGATGCTGATTTCTGGGCAGAATGGTTTTATTTGTGAAAATTGTATAGAACAGGCACATGCCATTGTAAAAGACAGTGCATCCAAAACAGGTTATTCCCCTGCAGGCACTATGGATGAGCTTAAAAAGCCCAAAGAGATCAAAGAATTTCTTGATCAGTACGTAATAGGGCAGGATCAGGCCAAGAAACAGCTTTCAATTGCTGTATATAACCATTATAAAAGATTGCTTCATGCTCAGGACGAAAACAGAGAGGTGGAGCTGGAAAAATCAAATATTATCATGATCGGGGAGACCGGAACAGGTAAAACCCTTCTGGCAAAAACAATTGCCAGAGAACTTAATGTTCCTTTCTGTATCGTGGATGCTACCATTTTGACGGAAGCCGGATATGTAGGCGAAGATGTTGAAAGTATTCTTTCCAGACTTCTGATGGTGGCAGATTATGATGTGGAAAAAGCTGAAAAAGGAATTGTTTTCATTGATGAGATTGATAAAATTGCAAGAAAATCAGATAATCCAAGTATAACAAGAGACGTTTCCGGAGAAGGAGTACAGCAGGGATTGCTGAAACTGTTGGAAGGAAGTATCGTAAATGTTCCGCCACAGGGAGGTAGAAAACACCCGGATCAGAAATATATTCAGGTAAACACTCAGAATATTTTGTTCATTGCCGGAGGAGCTTTTGACGGAATCAAAGAGATCATCGAAAGACGAATGAATAAGCAGGCCATCGGTTTCAGCTCCGAAAAGATCAACAAAGTAGATGAGGATGAATATGTATTAACAAATATTAATGCAATTGATCTGCGTACTTTTGGATTAATTCCGGAACTTTTGGGGAGATTTCCAATCATTACTTACCTTGATAAACTCACGAAAGAGACTTTGGTAAGAATTATGAAGGAACCTAAAAATTCAATTGTAAATCAGTTTGTGGAGCTTTTCAAAATGGATGGCACAAATTTGGTAATCACAGACGGTGCAATTGAAAAAATTGTTGAAGAAACTATCGAAAAAGGACTCGGAGCGAGAGGGCTCAGAGGTACCACAGAAAAAGTTTTGGAAGACTATATGTTTTCAATCGGAGAGGAGAAAGAGATTGTCTTAACAGAAGATAATGTTTTGATTAATAGATAAAATATTTTTTTTTTAAGAAAAATAATAATACCTTTGCGGGTGAAGATTGTATTAACACACAAATAATTTATACAATGAGAAAAAGTTTATTTGCTATAGGTCTTTTAGCAATTAGTTATTCTGTTCAGGCGCAGATACTATGTCATGTTGACACTAATGCTAATATGTATGTGAGCGAAGGCACCCTAGTTTATAGCGGTGGAGGTGTACAGACAAAAGGTAATGGCCTTTTGGACGTGCATGGAAATATCATGGTTGTAGGATCTGCTACAGATAGTTTTAAGACAATTGATGCTGCCGGCGCTGATAAAACTGATGGCGGAAATATCATTCTAAGACTTAACACTCCTGCTTCATTTGCTACTTCTACGTATGGCCAGCTGTACATTGACGGACTATCCCAGTCCAACATTACAGGTATTGTAACTAAAGAGTACCGAACGACAAGTAACGGCAGCGGTAATTACTTCCAGCAGGTTGCTTTGCCTTTCTTTGGTAAAGCATTCAATTCATTATCTGCTGAAGTTGGAAAAACTTTCAATACAGGAAGGTATGATAATCCAATTCTTAAATGGGATAATGCTAATGCTGTGTCTATTACCACTTTGAATCTGGCTCCTACCTCGACTACTTGGGATCCTTCAGGTTATTATATGCTTAAGATTAAAAATAATGACTGGAATCCAAGTGCTCCTGCAACAGGAAACGTATTCAATATCAACGGAAAACCATATGCTCCATATGCGAGTGCTGTAACATTACAGAATGCAGGAAAATCTAACGTAGGAGCTTCCAATGTTGTGTTCGGAACTAATGGTAATGCTCTAAACCAGTACAATGAGAAGTATAATACTTATCTTGATGATAGTTTTGAGTTTACGACCAACCCATGGACTGGTTCATTTGGACAAAATTTCTATCAATTCGGAAATCCTTTCCTTACCAATCTGGATTTAGCCAATATTGGATATACAGAAAGCGTTACTGGATCCGATGGAAATGCTGTGAAAAATATCTGGGGAGTTGAATATGATCCAGGTACCATTGTAACTCTTCCAAATGGTTCTACTTATGCTACAGGTTCTAAGGTGGTTACTTTCTTACCTACAGGTGATGGAGTAGCTCCTGCTATCGGAGATGTTGACCTGGTGGTAATCAAGCCTATGCAGTCATTTAAAATAAAGCTGAGAGACAACACAGCTCAGACTTTAAATTTTAATACACTGAGAAGGTTTAAATCAACGGCAAGAACAGCAGGTACCAATTATGATGTAAATGCAGCTAAAATGTCCTCCAGTGGCAAGGGAACCAATTCAGTAAAACAGCTTGGTGTAATAGGTCTGGATGCTAATGGAAATGAACTTTCCAGAACATATTATGTTGTTTCTCCATCTTTAACAACAGGTCACCAGATTTCTGCAGCTACTTCAGTTCAGGCTTCAGCAGGTAAAAATATCATCGGTACTTTTGAAGAATCATTGAATGGAGGGTATGACAGTAACTATACCAACTACTGGTTATATATTAACGAAGCTAATGAGAATAACTTCCAGGGTAAAAATGTTAAGTTAGTTAACTACTACCTGGATAAGGTGAAATCTTATAAGTTCGAGATCAGAGAGAACTCAGTACTGATTCCGGCTGGTGCACATCAGCTATCTTCAGGAATCGGTTTCTACTATAAAGCGGAGAATGGGAATCTGATACAGGCAAAACAGGGAGATGTTGTACCTGTAACCAATGAAGAAGCTAATTTGTATTATGGTGAACCAAGTAATATTACTTTAGCTGTAGATAAAACAGCTACTAGTGTTTCCAGAACAATTGTAGTATATGATCCATCTGTTACAAATTACATCGTAAGATTCGATCCAAAATGGAAAAAAGCAGATATTCAAGTTTATGATATGAGCGGTAAACTGGTAATCTCTAAAAAAGCGGTTGATGCATCCAGAGATTTTGTAATCGAGCTTGATGGCTCAGTTAAAAATTCATATGTTGTAAAAATCGTTTCAGATAAGGGAGAAACTGTTAACACTAAAATCTTAAAATAAACCACATGAAAACTATTAATAAACTAGTATTAGCTCTTTTTCTTTTTGCTATATCTTTAGCAAATGCTGCTCCGCCACAACCACAAGCAGCTCCAACAGGATCAGGAAATGGAGGGAATGGTACCGGAGCACCTGCACCCATTGATATGTATGTATATGTACTTGCTATTGTAGCAATTGGACTTATTGTTTACTTTACGAAAAAGTACAAGAGCGTAAAAGCATAAAATTTTATTAAAATAATATTAAACTCTCTGATTAGTCAGGGAGTTTTTTTATTTTTACTCTATGAAAAAGATTTATACGCTATCTGCGGTTTTAGCCGCATTTGCTCTGCAGGCTCAATTCACTGTTACCATTCAGGCTCCGGCAGATTTTAAAGATCAGGATGCAATTCTATATACATTAAACGGTTCAAAAGATATCATTGTTACTAAAGAACAAAGTAAGAATAATACCTGGACGTTTAAATATCCAGGTAATTATATGGGAATGATGAAAGTTTATTTCCCGGGTACTAACAATACAGTAAGCTTTATTTCTGAAAATAAAAATGTCAACTTTAAACTGGATATTCAGAATAATAAAATCAAAGATGTAACCTATCTGGATGAAGCCAACAATCTTATGAGTAAGCAGCAGGAAGGCTCACAAAAGAAAGAGCTTATTCTGCCAGCTTTAGCACAGATTAAAGAATATTATAAGGACAATACGGACTTTGGAAAAGCTTTGAAAGCAGAAATTGAGAGACTTTCCGGTGCATCCAGCTCTATTGATGCGGCACAACACCCGTTTATTGCTTATTATAACACGAATTACAGCAAGTTTATTTCCAACTCACCCGATTCCACTAAAAAAGTAGACCAGGAAGAAATAATCAACTTTCTGGACAAATCGGGGGATATGCTTGAAAGCTCATCATTATTGAGACCGGTTTTGGTAGCTTATCTTAATTCAGGAGGAAATACAAATGTTACAGCTTCTGTTGATAAGCTGTTAGACCGTTTAAAAGTAGAGACTCCAAGAGGGCAGACTGTATTGTCAGAACTGATTGATATTTTTGATGTATACCAGATGGATGAATATAAGAGTAAATATTTGTCTCTTGCCAAAAATCTTAAGTGTACGATCACTGACAGGCTTGCTTCTACATTGAAATCGAATGCAAATATCGAAATGGGGGCTGTTTTCCCTAATTATAAGTTTCAGTCACCTGTTAATACCACAGCGAAATCATTACACGATATAAAGGCCGATAAAAAGATTGTTGTGTTTTGGTCATCCACATGTTCGCACTGTGAAAGTGAACTTCCTAAACTCCTGGAAAAATATAATGATCTGAAATCAAAAAATATTCAGATTGTAGGGCTGTCTTTAGATGTGGATAAGAATTCTTATACCAAAAAAATTGCTGCATTTCCATGGGTGAATGATTCGGAATTGAGAGGATGGAACAGCAGTTACACTGATACCTACAATATTCATGCAACTCCGACGTATTTTATTCTAGATGCTAACAATAAGATAATCAGCAAGCCAGATCATGTTGGAGATGTTTTGGAATATTTTAAGTTAAAATAATTTTGGAGGTAAAGAAATATTTTCTATATTTGCACCACCAAAACGGCGAGGTAGCTCAGTTGGTTAGAGCGCAGGATTCATAACCCTGAGGTCACGGGTTCAATTCCCGTCTTCGCTACGATAAACCGCAATCATTAAATTAATGATTGCGGTTTTTAATTTTAAAAGAGTCATCACTTTATCTTTTAATTATTTCAAAAGATTTTCGGATCAGGTGCAAAAGTGGAGGACTAGTACAAAATCTATACTTTTTATTGAACTGACAGGTCATTTTTTAATCACAAAGAAAAAATGATTCAGATGTTTTATTTTAGAAAGCTAAGAAGTGCGACTTTGTGGCTGAAGAAGCTTAGAGGATATGTATTAACTTAGAAAGAATGAATGAAATTGATTCCATCCTTTGCTCCCTTGAAAATATGAGATAAGAGGCTAAAAACTTTGCGTTAGTTTAAATTCCATAAATATAATATTGAGACAGATCCTTGACTTCTCAACTTCTCACATTCTTTCATAGTTTATTTCTTAATGAATTTATGGGTTGATTTCCTTGTATTCGTTTTTATACAGCTTTTTTTGAAGGAAATGATTCTTCATGATCATATACTTTACTCAAACTGAAAGTGTCCTAATAATCCATCTCAACAAGCAAAGATGTTTGCAGGACCAGTCATTAAAAAAACAGAATATATAAAAAGCCGTCTTACAATCTGTAAGACGGCTTTTGTTTTTTATACGGGTTCATTAAACCTGATATCCAAGAAGCTTTCTGATCTGATAGAAGAATCTCTCAATCAGTCGAAGATCCTGCGTTACAATCTCCGCACTGCCCCTCAGTTCCTTATCGAATATAAGTGTTTTATTATAACTTGTTTTTAATCCTTTCGGTAAAATAACATCTACATAATAGTTTCCTTTTTCATCGGGAATCAGAGATATATTCTGTACTTTTCCTTCGATGATGCCATATTCCTGGAACCGGTAATTATCAAGTTTAATCAGTACTTTTTCGCCCGGGGTTATTTTTCCTGAGTTTGTTGTAGGAACAGACATTCTGCCTACCAGCTGCTCTTTATTTTTAGGAAGTATGGAAAGAATGGGTTCACCAACTTTTACGAACTGATTTTCGCCAAAAAACTGCTGAAAACTGGCAACACCGTCGGTGGATGATATAACAAGATAATTCAGTTCCCATTGTTTTAAAGATTTTCGGAGCTGTTCAAGAAGCTGTAAAGTCTGTGAAGAATAGGTTATTCTGTCTTTTTCTGTATTAATGGCGGTTCCGCTTTTGGTTTTATTCAGATTGGAAATGCCTTCATCCATTTGGGATATAGAGATTTTAATATTTTCAAGGTTTTGCTGAGCCTGAAGAAATTTAATTTTTTCATTTTCAAGTTCCATAGCTGAAATAACTCCCTGGTTAAAAAGTTCCTGTGATCTGTTAAAATTTTTCTTAGTCAGATCATATTTTATAGACTCCAGGTTTTTCTGCTGTTTTAAGGTTGCTATTCTTCCCCTGTATTCAGAAATACTTTGATTCGCTGCCAGGTTTTCCGGAGCATATGGTTGTAATCTGGTAAAAAGAGCTTCATCCTGAAATGCTTTTGCAAAACTGTTATATTCACCTTGTAACTCACCCAATTTAAATCTGGAAGTCTGTGCAATAGGAAAGGTGTACAATTTATCAGGAGTAATAGAATCTATCAGTTTCTTCAATTCCAAAATGTCTTTGTAATTGGCAGCGGACTGCATGACCATTAGAACATCATTTTTTTTGACTTCCTGATGATCTTTAATGAATATTTTTTCAATTTTAGAACTGGTCCTTGCTTCTATTTTCTCAGGAGGATTCTGAGAAGTTACAATAATAGGAGCCGGTACAAATTCCGGATACTTTATAATGTAGCTCATCAGAAGGATAAGCAGTAGAATAATAAATATAACGGTATTTCCCCAACGGATCATCCAATGCGGAGGCTGGGTAAGAATATCCTGTACGCTTTCTGAGCGGAGTTCAATATTGTCTAAAACGTCTTCTTTCATTGTTCTGAGGTAAATTTCCCCCAATATTTCAGGGGGAATATAATTTAAATAATTGGGCAGTTCCCGTCATACCATGATGGTGGCGAAGTGTCTGCATCCGGCGGGCATTCAAAATGCTTTATGCGGCATGGTACCCAGCTACCAAGACACCAGGATCCACAGCAGTTATTGTCCGGGATGATAACACCACCGCTGACAAATGTCAAATCTTTTCTCGAAAGTTTTTTAAGATTTTTCATGATTAATTACTAGTTTTTATTTTTCCTACTCTGTAAGCTTTTCGGATTCCGCTATGATGATTTATATTGGCTAGCTTCCCAGCTCAAGCTGATTTCTTACGAGCCTGTAATATTCGCCTCTTAAGTCCACCAGCTCAGCATGGCTTCCTTCTTCTACAACCTTTCCTTGATCCAATACGATAATTTTATCGGCATGTCTTACAGTGGAAAGTCTGTGAGCGATAACTACAGCGGTTTTACCTTTGAAGAACTGCTCAAGGTTTTCCATGATTACTTTCTCATTATTGGCATCCAACGCGGATGTTGCTTCATCAAATAAAATATATTCAGGAGATTTGTAAACTGCTCTTGCAATAAAAAGTCTCTGTTTCTGGCCTCCACTTATTCCGACTCCCTCATTTCCGATTTTCGTATTATAACTCAATGGAAGACTTTCTATAAATTCTTTGATATTGGCAATTTCTACGGCACGTCTCAGTTTTTGTTTATCAATATGATCTTCACCCACCGCGATATTATTGGCAATAGTATCATTGAAAACATAGCCTTCCTGCATTACGACCCCGCAATGATCTCTCCAGTATCTTGGAGAAATATTTTTCATGTTGGTGCTTCCAATCTTGATTTCACCCTGGTCAGGGTCATAGAACTTCATCAATAATTTTAACAGTGTCGTTTTGCCACTCCCGCTGGCACCCACAATAGCCGTTGTCTGCTGATAAGGTATTGTAAGGCTTAAATTTTCAAAAACGGGAACATCTGATCCGATATATCGGAATGACATATCTCTGATCTCAATATCTTTCTTCGGAACATCTGTAACATACTGCTCATTCTTATCTTCCTCATCATCTTTATCATGAATTTCCCCTAATCTTTCCAGGGATATCTTGGCATCCTGTGTCTGTTTGATAAAGTCGATAAGCTGCAAAAGAGGGCTGTTCAGCTGGCCGATGATGTATTGAACTGAAAGCATCATCCCTAAGGTAAGATTTCCACTTAAAACCAGCTTTGCTGAAAGGAAACTTACCAGAATGTCTTTCATCTGATTGATAAAGTTACCTCCAACAGACTGCCATTGTTCTAATGAAAGAGATTTTATCCGGATTTTGAATAGTTTTACCTGGAGAAATTCCCAATCCCATCTTTTCTGTTTTTCAGCATTATGCATTTTAATTTCCTGCATACCGTTGATAAGCTCGATCACTTTGCTCTGCTCCTGAGAGACCTGAGAAAATCTTTTATAATCAAGTTCTTTTCTTTTTTTCAGGAAAAAGCTGATCCATCCTATATACAATACAGCTCCTACCAGGTAAACGAGGAAAAGTCTGTAATCATAAAATAACAATACAATACTGAAGATGATAAGATTCACCAGTGAGAATAGCGTGTTCAGTGAAGAACTTGTCAGAAGCTGTTCTATCCTGTGATGATCATTGATTCTCTGCATGATATCCCCTGTCATTCTCGTGTCAAAAAAGCTTATCGGGAGTCTCATCAGTTTGATAAAGAAATCGGAGATGATTGAAATATTAATTCTTGCTGAGAGGTGAAGTAAAATCCAGCTCCGGATGGTCTCAATACCCATTCTTCCCAGAAAAAGCATGATCTGTGCCAGTAAAACCACGTAGATAAAATTGATATCCTGGTTCTGAATTCCGACGTCTACGATACTTTGGGTAAGAAACGGGAATATCAGGGAAAGTAAGCTTCCTCCCAACAGTCCTATAGCCAGCTGAATAACAAGTGATTTGTACTTAAGAAGATATTTGGAAAGAAAAGTAAAACTTGCTTTGCTTTCCTCTGCATCAAATTCAGTCTGGAAGAATGCAGGAGTTGTTTCAAGAATCAGAACAATTCCTTCTTCTGTATTTTCATTGGCATTTTCTCCGATCCATGATCTGATGAACTCTTCCCGTGTATAGGTGATGAGTCCGTAACTGGGATCTGAAATATATACTTTATTATTTTTATCAATTTTATAAACAACGACAAAGTGATTTTTATTCCAGTGTGCCACACAGGGGAAAGGGACTTCTTCTTTGAGAGTATTAAAGTCGATCTGGACTCCCATTGACCGGAATCCAAGGTTTTCTGCAGCATCACTAAGCCCAAGAAGGCTACTTCCTTCCCGTGTTGTTTCAGAAAGATTACGAATCTGCTGCAGCGATATGCTTTTACCATAATACTTACTTACGATCCTAAGACAGGTTGGACCGCAGTCTTTAGTGTCTGGCTGCTTATAAAAAGGAAATTTTTTTTTCAAAACTACTACTCATTAAAATGCCGCCAGTGAATGGCGACATTTTTGCTTTAATTCAATTATAATTCAATGAAATGGTACACTGGAAATAGTCCCATTTGTCACCGTTTTTCTACTCTTTTACATCTTTTCAGATGGTTATTTTGTTTTTCCTAAGATAGTGAAATTTTTAAATGAATAAGATTTAATTATTAAATCTCATCATCCTCTATTAATTCATCAATAAAGAACACGATATCTTCACGATCATACTTGTCAGGGAACTGATATCCATTGATGATGAAGATAGGGGTAAAGCTTAATCCTGCATTACTGTTTTCTTTAGACATCTCTACTAATGGATTCAAATTTTCTGAAGTTACATTTCCTCCGGCAAGAACATTAATTTTACTTTCATCCTTGGTTTCAAACCATTCTTCTACCGCATGTAAAAACTCTTTTTCAGGTTTGTTATGATAAATATGAGTTAGGTCTGAAATAAGCTGTGTATATTTTTCAGGTGCTCTGTCAGGACTGTAATTGAATCTCATTTGTAAAGAAATATTATCCGGGTATTTCTCCAAAAGATCTTCTACCAGTTTATGAGCATCTTTACAGAAACCACAATATGGGTTGGAAACAATAGAAATACGAAGTTTGGCATCTCTTTTCCCAACAGCAAAAGTTTCAGTATCCTGAAATTCTATTTTTGGATTCTGCTCCATCTGGTTTTTGAAAAGCTCATAATTTCTTTTGAATCTGAGATTTTTCGCATTCGATTTTTGGAGTGCTTCTTTTTGTTCAAGAAGAGTGTTGAAATAAATAACGGCAGAGAATACAAGAGCCCACAGAATAACAGTGAGTAAAAGTGCTCCCACGCTGAAAGACAGATTCTCGAAAAACAAACTGCTTATTACTATTTGACCGACAAGAATTGAAATAATCAGCAGGCATACCCTACAAAATGTTTTTTCTACAAATGCCTGAATATATAAAGAGTATCCTATCGCCAGTACAGAAACGAAAGTGAATCCTTTTACAATATAGGCTGTAGCAGGTAAAAATAAACCTAAAACTGTAAGTCCGGTAAAATAGATCAGGGAAAAATCGGCAAACTTTAAGCCCAGAATACTGGTTTTATCCTGTTTAATAATCTTATCGCATGAATTGGCCGTCTGGCTAGCAGCTGTACCTCCGCCCCCGCATATACTTCCGATCACAGTAGATGTATTTCCGAATTTCTGATTGAAAATTTCCAGAGATATATATACTCCTGCCAATGAGAGAAGATTGAATATGGCTTCATAGATGGTTTGGCTTATAAGAGAATAGGCAAGCACAGCTGCAAAAATTATGTAAAGGACCGGCTTAAAATTGAATGCCAGCTTACTCTCTGCATTTTCCGTTTTCTCAAAGAGTAGTACAAAGTCTGTTGATTTATTATAAAGTTCTTCTTTACCGAAAGTTTTTGCTTTTTCTGAATATACCGAATAATTACTTCCTGATTTTTTTACCAGAGAAAATGAATTTTCAACAATGGCAATGAATTCTTCAGGAAGTTCGTCCCAGTATTCTTTATCCAGTTCATAAGCGTCATTTTTCACCCCCATAAAGTTGAGTGTATCACTAAAAGCCAATGCTGATGGGTAATTGGGGTGTGAGTTGAACTGGAAAATAAATTCCTGTTTATCTAGTTTAAGGTGGTTAATTAGTTTGTCAAAAATCATATTAATATTTTTATCTAAAATACACAGATGTTTTAAATATACAAAAAAAATTTTCCTTTATTAGTGAGATATAAACTGTTGTTGTTAGATTTTATTTGATCCTCAGTATTTTATTTTTCAGAATCCCAGGTTAAAAAAAATATTTACGTAGTTGGGTTTATTTAAAATCAAGTAATTGATCTTTTTTAAGTTTTTAAAGAGAATGTAAAGTAAAGTGCATTTTATAGAAACAAAAATGAACAAAAAATGGAGACATTTTATACCATAAAATATCATATAATTTTGGAAGGCAAATTGTAGAAATATACCCTAAAATATAAGTGATAACTCCAATTTTTAAAATGTCAAAAAAAGAACAAAAACAGAATGTTTTTTATTTAAACAATTGTTTTATTTTTTAAATTTTTTATAGGTTACATGAGATTTGACATCGTTTTGTATATTGAAAACCTATGTTTGATACGATTTATGATATCATGAAATGAACTCAAAAAAACTTAAAAAATCATAAAGTTTTCATAAAGTTTTAAAAAAGGGTAGAAATGTTTTTGTATTTATAAAATATGTCGTACTTTTACATCGCCTTGAATGAGGGAACAAGTCAAGGTAATAAATTTTTTTTCATCATTTGTGTTTTTAGAATCGTATCGCCTGATACGATTCTTTTTTATATCTATTTTTCGTAGTTTAAGAGGAGATCTATAAAGTAAGAATAAGTAACGGAACCTTCCTGCTGGTTACTCTTTAGAAACAGGTTATTGGTGAATCCAAAGAAATCATCCAGCCAGCCCTGATGACTGTAAACGAAGTTCTTTTCAAAAGCACGGTCCCTTTTCATAGCGGGAGAATAATGATGAAGAATAGCTTTTACAAACTCTGGGTCTTCTTCTACAATGAACCTTAAAAGACTTTTTAAAGTGAAAAATTCTGTACTGTATCTCAACTCCGGATTGCTGGAGTTAATTCCTATCAAATATCCCACAAAATTGGCTTCCTGCTCTCTTGCAAAACCCAATTGATGAGAACTTTCGTGGGCTGTTGTGAAAGGTATGAAAGTAGATGGCAATTCAGAGTTATACTGAGCTTCAGCGGTAAATGGATTGTAATATCCGAGAATGCCGGTAAAACTCATAATGTTTTTGAATAAGCTGGGCTTGATGTCCAGTATCTGAGTGGTTTTTTTATCCGAAATATAAGGTGGTAATTTTGCCTGTTGGCTGAGGATTTCCTTTTGTATGGAGGAAAGATTGGTGATGATAAAAACTCCCTGCCTATTTTCATGAACAGCCTGCCGGGTTGCCTTACATTTTTCAAGATAGATAAGAGCCAGTTTTTTTGCCTTGTCTACATTAGGCTCATCCTGGCTTGAAAGCTTTTTAAGGATCGGAGTCTGGAAATACAGCATTCCCCAAAACATCTGATAAATGAAATAAAAAATATTGATGATAATCAGGATTTTCACCATCGAATCATTCCTTCGCTTCCTCCTGAATAAAGAAGTTAAATAATATAAAAGGAAAATGCTTAATACAATATACGTCAAATCACCTACAGAAAAGGGAACCCAGCTGAATAATATCTGGTGTATTTCTTTCTGTAGTTCGAAAAAGTTCTCAAAAAAAGAAATCATTATCCTGGATTTTGAGAAACCATAAAACAAAAGAAATTGGGCAAGTAATACACCTGCCCAAAATCTTTTCTTCTTATATATTGTTTTTGTTCTGTTAATGACCACCACCTTTAGATATTTTATCAAGATCAATGCCCTGGGCTTTTAAGATTCCACTTACACGGATCGCATAGAATGCAAGATAAGCAAAACAAACAACTCCTACGATATAGCTGAAGTGAATGTTTGTGATATCGGCAATATAGCCCTGTATAAAGCTTACAATACCTCCACCCATAATCATCATGATAAGATATCCCGAACCCTGGTTGGTATGTTTTCCAAGCCCGTTGATTGCAAGTGCAAAAATACATGGCCATAAAGTGGAACAGAAAAGGCCTACGCTGGTAAATGCATATACGGATACCATTCCGGTCGTTCCCATCCCAATAAGTAATGCTGCAATTCCTGCTACTGAGAAAATTAAAAGCATTCTCGCTGGGTTTCCTTTGCTTAAGATATCACAAATGATCATTGCGATAATGATAAATCCGTATACATAGAACGGAGACAGATCGTGGTTGGCAATAGCATTTACGAATAAAAATACACCAAACGCCAGATAAGGAGCTAAGAACCTTAAGATCTTTTTGAACCCGGCATTCACATCAAATGCTTCGACAGCTCCTGTCCATCGGCCAATCATTAATGATGCCCAATATAATGAGATATAAGGGGCTACTTCTTTTGTTTCAAATCCAAGACTTTTTTCCATATAAGCAGGGAGGTTACTTGCTGTAGAAACTTCTACCCCTACATAAACGAAGATAGCGATCATTCCCATAACCAATTGAGGATACTGGAATGCAGAAGTCCTGTGCTCTCCCGGCGTTACATCATCAGTATTTTCTGTGTTTGTTGGAGTGATAGCAGGAAGTGAAGAGAATTTAAGCATTAAAGCGACAAGAGCAAAAGCTGCTCCTAGTATAAGATAAGGCACTTTTACGCTTTCAACGCTTGCTTCTGTATTGGCTGCGCTTGCAGAACCGAAAATGGCAAATGAAACAATAAGCGGCCCAATAGTAGTTCCTAAGTTATTGATTCCTCCGGCCATGGTTAACCTTTGTGAGCCCGTTTCCGTAGGACCTACCTCAATAGCAAGAGGGTTGGCAACAATCTGCTGAAGGGAAAACCCTAAACCTACAATAAATAATCCGGAGATCATTAAAGGGAAAGAATGCATATTGGCTGCAGGGTAGAACAATAGAGTTCCCAATGCGGAAATCAAAAGTCCTACAATAAGACCATTTTTATACCCGATTTTATTGATCAAGTCCTGTTTCAGGCTCTTTGATACGACCATATAAATTAAGGAACCTACAGTATATGCGACATAAAAGCATATCTGTACCAGCATACTTTCAGTTTGTGATAAGTTGAAGGCTTTTTGAAAAACCGGGATCAGAATATCATTACTGGCTGCTACAAATCCCCAAAAGAAGAACACCGTAACCAACGGAATGAATTGAGCCCAATTGGTTTGTTTAGAATAATTTGACATATTTATTATAGATTTCACAAACAAATATAGCTATTTACTTTCAACGGAATACTGGATTAAAGTTTTTTTTATTTCCGCATAAGCCTCTGCCTTCAGGTCTTTTGGCGAATCAGCAGGCTCTATAATTCCATTGAAATACACCTTTACTCTTCCGGGATAGCCTTTTGAATTATCAAACGGGAACATTTCCTTAAGTCCTATAAAGGTATAAACAGCGATAGGAGACTGATGTTTTGAGGACAGCATAAAAGCGCCATCCTTAAAATCATCCAGGATCACGGAAGTGTCGTCAGGTACGCCGCCTTCCGGAAAAATGGCAATACTATTGCCTTCCTCCATCTTTTCAGCGCATCTGCGGTATACATCGGCACGGCTTCTTGCACTCGCCCTGTCTACCATTACACATATCCTTTTATATATAGTTCCGAAAATAGGAATCTTTACCAGTTCTTTTTTTCCTACAAAACATATCGGATGATGAGGAAACAAAATGCAGACAAGCATAATATCCATGATGGAGGTATGATTGGAGATAAAAACATACGGTATATTTTTGTCTTTTTCCTGGGGAGAAAGTTTAATAAGGTCGTATCTGAAACCCATTCCGTAGAACATTCCGAAACACCATATTCTGACCAGTTTATAGCCATATTTATAATGTTTTTTATTAAAAGATAAAATATAGACCGGGATTCCGATGGTAACGGTCAGAAAAAATGCCAACAGCAGCAGCCAGAATCTCCAGAGATAGTTTAATATTTTTGTCACCACTTAACCGTTAAAAATTACTTTCTTTTTTACCGAATAATTCAGAATGGAAACCAGCAATATTGCTGCAATTTTGCTGATCATTTCCGGGCTTAAGGTATAAAAAAATAAATTGATATTATCTTTAAATATGAAACTGTAAAATACCTGAAAAAAGCCTAAGCTGAGCAGGGTCGAAAAAAAAGATACCACCATAAAATAAGCAAACTCCTTTCTCTTTGAATGCTTTCCTCTTTCAAATACAAACCAGATACTCAGAAAATAATTGGTAATAATCCCACAGCTTGTAGAAAAAATATTACTCAGAGGATAATGTATCCCATAAAAGTTGGTCTCCTTGGCAAAGAAATGCGGAAGATAGGTGCTGAAAATCTTAAAGCTGCCGATTTCTACAATGGCACTCAGTCCTCCGGCAATGATGAAGAACAAAACCTGTTTCTGGCGTAAGAGTATTTCTTTCATTTAATGAGTATAAAAACTAAATGTTTGTACATATTGTATGACGTACTGTAATGACGTATCATTCATCAGATAAACATCTTACCGGATTTCTAGCGGTAATGCCGGTTTTATAACCCCAACTATTAGATCGCTTCACAATATGAATATGCAAATTTATAACTATATGTTAAACACTGAAAAAAGTTGTTAAAATATTTTTTTTAATAAAAAATATGTCTAATTTTAATATTCAGAATGATGTAATAAAGACCTGATAATAAATTCATTTTCAACTCCTTGTGTTGATGGTTTTTTCTATCTTGTAGTGCGTG
The DNA here is from genome assembly GCF_006829085.1 of Chryseobacterium sp. ON_d1. Taxonomy (GTDB): domain Bacteria; phylum Bacteroidota; class Bacteroidia; order Flavobacteriales; family Weeksellaceae; genus Chryseobacterium. The sequence goes on along the minus strand of NZ_BJTC01000017.1, from coordinate 13,194 downwards.
GTTAAGCGCATATACTCCAATATTTTATGACCCAATTATTAATAATATTTGTATGAAACGTCAAAACAAATACAGAAAATTCCAGCTTCAACAGAAAAATATTGAGGCTCTTGAGAAAGAAAATTCCCGCTTCAAAAGAGTGTATTCTGAATATGAAAATATGTCAAATGAACTGTGGAATCTTGAAAACTCCACTGGGGAGCCGGTACCTGACGATTTTATCAATGCAATGGCATTGCAGACTTCTTATCTGGAAGATGAAATAGAAGATTGGCTTTTACAGTTCAACGAAAAAAAAACACAGATCAAGCATTAATGATTTTAGACAGCTTCCAGATTGTTTTTAAATGCTAATTGAAGATAAATTCATAATTTAGCACCCTTAAATTAAAATCTAAAATATGGTTGCTATTGTAGATAGTGGTTCTACTAAATCGGATTGGGTAATACTTGATGACTTTAAGAAAGTTTTTCTGAAAACAGAAACAATCGGGTTCAATCCGAATTTCATCAACAGAGAACTTATCGCTCCTGAGATACAGAAAAATAGCAATCTGATATCCGTTAAAAACTCAATTACCAAGGTATTTTTTTATGGTTCAGGATGCGGAGTGAAAAAAAACTGCGAAACCATAGAAGAAGAATTGAAAAAGGTTTTTGGAAAAGCTGAGATTATTGTGAAGGAAGACCTTATGGCCGCTGCCTATGCTGCTTACAGTGGGAAGCCTGCTATCGTTTGTATTCTTGGTACAGGATCAAATTCCTGTTTTTTTGACGGTAAAAACGTGAAGATAGAATTGCCTTCACTGGGATTCCTGATCGGTGATGAGGGAAGTGGTAGTGCTATCGGGAAGCAATTGGTACGCAGATATTTCATGAAAAAATTACCTTCAGACCTTCACGCCGAATTTGAAGCAGATTATCAGCTTACCGTGGAAGATGCGTTGAAAAATATGTATCATACTCCAAGACCTAATGCATATCTGGCAAATTTTACCAAATTTGTAATCGAAAGAAAAGATCATCCTTATTTCAGGGATATGGTTTTTGACGAAATGAAAAACTTCTTTGAATACCAGGTTCTCCCTTATGAGGAAGCATATGATGCCGAGATTAATTTCATCGGTTCTATTGCCTATTATTATGAAAACACACTACGTTCTGTAGCTGCAGAACTTAATTTAAATGTGGGACATGTTGTACAGAAACCAATTGAAAGCTTAGTAGATTACCACATTAAATATATACTTTAACAAAAAACAAAATTTTATGTCAAGTAACAACAATCGTGACGAAAAGAACTTTAGCCAGGCCGCACTGGATTATCATAAAGCAGAACCCAAAGGAAAAATTGAAGTAATCCCATCAAAACCGCACTCTTCTCAAAGAGATTTATCTCTGGCATATTCTCCGGGGGTAGCGGTTCCGTGTATGGAAATTCATGATAAGCCGGAAACGGTTTATGATTATACAGGAAAAGGAAACCTGGTTGCAGTAATTTCTAACGGTACTGCTGTACTTGGGCTTGGAGACATAGGAGCTGAAGCTTCAAAGCCGGTAATGGAAGGAAAAGGGCTTTTGTTCAAGATCTTTGCAGACATCAATGTTTTTGATATAGAAATTGATGAAAAAGATCCGGATAAATTTATTGAAATCGTAAAAGGTATTGCGCCTACTTTCGGGGGAATTAATCTGGAAGATATTAAAGCACCTGAAGCTTTTTATATAGAACAAAGACTGAAAGAGGAATTGAATATTCCTTTGATGCACGATGACCAGCACGGAACTGCTATTATCTCTGCTGCAGCATTGATCAATTCTTTGCAAATTGCCAATAAGAATATTGAGGATGTGAAAATGGTGGTGAATGGAGCAGGTGCTGCAGCTATTGCATGTACCAAACTTTATATTTCACTAGGGCTTAAAAAAGAAAACGTCCTGATGTGCGACAGTAAAGGTGTAATTAACCATAAAAGAGAAAACCTTACTCCTGAAAAACTGGATTTTATCGCTCAGACTGATATAGAAACATTGGAAGATGCTGTAAAAGGATCTGATGTTTTCGTTGGATTATCAAAAGGAAACGTAATGACTCCTGAAATGCTGTTAAGCATGAACGAAAATCCTATTGTATTTGCTTTGGCTAATCCTGATCCGGAGATTGCTTATGACCTTGCCATTGAAACCCGTAAAGATGTAATCATGGCAACAGGAAGAAGTGATTATCCTAACCAGGTGAACAACGTATTAGGTTTCCCTTATATCTTCCGTGGTGCATTAGATGTACAGGCTACAGGAATTAACGAAGCAATGAAACTGGCTGCTGTACATGCGATTGCAGACCTTGCAAAAGAACCGGTGCCGGAAGCTGTAATTTTAGCTTACAATGTTCAGAGTTTGCAGTTCGGAAGAGAATATTTCATTCCTAAACCATTTGATAACAGACTGATCACAAAAGTATCAAGTGCTGTTGCTAAAGCAGCTATTGAAAGTGGTGTTGCAAGAAAAACCATTACGGATTTTGAAGAATATGAACACCAGCTTTTAGACAGAATGGGAAGGGATGAAAGACTGGTAAGAATGATGCAGAGCCGTGCGAAATCCAATCCGAAAAGAATCACCCTTGGAAATGCTGAAGAGTATAACGTGTTGAAAGCTGCTCAGATTCTTTATGAAGAAGGAATTGCTTATCCAAGCCTCTTAGGAGATAAAAAATATATCAAGGAGCAGATGGAACGTTACGGAATTACTCTGGATGTGCCTATCATTGATCCAAGTGATGATGATCAGAAAGAAAACAGAAAAAAATACAGAGAAACTCTTTGGAAACTTCGTCAGAGAAAAGGAATGAACGAGTACAAAGCTAAAAGATATGTTCGTCAGAGAGATTATTTCGGACCTTTGATGCTTAGACATGGTGATACGGATGGTCTTATCGTTGGGTTCTCTAAAAACTACACTTCCGTTTTACGTCCTGTTTTAGAAGTTATTGAAAAAGATAAAGGAGTAGACAAAGTAGCGGCTATGATGATGATCCTGTCTGAAAAGAAGCCTATCTTCTTTGCAGATACTTCCATCAATCAGAACCCAACAGCAGAAGACCTGGTGAATATTGCTAAAATGGCAGAATTTACAGTAAAATCTTTTGCTATTGAACCAAGAATCGCAATGCTTGGATTTGAAAATTTTGCTGCCATCTCCGAAACTTCCAAGAAAGTTGCGAAAGCAGTAGGAATTCTTCATGAAAAATATCCGAAAATGGTTGTGGATGGTGAAATTCAGCCGGATTTTGCAATGAATGCAGACCATCTGAGTGATTATCCATTCTCAAAATTAGGAACAACTCCGGCGAATACATTCATTTTCCCAAATCTTGAAAGTGCCAACCTTTCTTACAAGATACTGAGAGGAATGAAAGTTGCCCAGGTGATCGGGCCTATCTTAATGGGATTAAAGCAGCCCGTACATGTACTTCAGATGCGTTCAAGTGTAGACGAAATCGTGAACCTTGCTACAATTGCTGTTCTTGATGCTCAGAGAAGAGAGAAGAAATAACACATAAAATTATGGTATAACTGTATATCAGTTTTCATTTCTTTTATTTTAAAAAATGATACTTTAAACAGTATTCAGATAGTAAAAAGACTCCATATTTTGGAGTCTTTTGTTTTTCTGTTAATTCCTTGAATTCTCATTTCAAATTTAAGTTAAAAATCATTCGTACGTCAAATGAAAACATTAATTAGTTTAAATTGCTATATTTGGGAGTTTTAAAAATTAATAATGATATTTTCTTTACAAGGCACAGTTCAGGAACTTACGCCTACCTACGCTGTCATCAATGTGCAAGGAGTTGGTTACTACGTGGGAATCAGTTTGATGACCTCACAGACGCTGGTTTTGAATCAGCAGACCTTTTTATTTATCCAACAGATCATCCGTGAAGATGCCCATCTTCTTTTCGGTTTTAACACACGTTCAGAAAAAGAAATGTTTAATCTGTTAATAAGTGTTAATGGGGTGGGGGCTGTTTCAGCACTTATTTTACTGTCGACACTTAGTCTTGATGAGATTGCCTCTGCCATACTTTCCAGTAACAGCGCATTGATCCAAAAAGCAAAAGGAATAGGTGCAAAAACGGCTGAAAGAATTATCGTGGATCTTAAAGATAAAGTGCAGAAATTCAGCGATCCGGCTTCGAATATTTCTGTAATGGTGGATAATAAAATTAAGGAAGAATCGTTATCTGCATTAGAAGTTTTAGGGATTCCTAAACGAATGAGCGAGAAGATGGCGGATAAAATCATAAAACAAAATCCAAGCATCTCGGTAGAAGAGTTGGTTAAACAAATCTTAAAAAACATTTAACATTTGGTGGCGAATAATAAGCATCTTAACATATTTTTGTTCCTGTCGTTTCTGTTGATGTCTGTCAGTGCTTTGGCACAGACACAGAGAGATACAGCGATCATAAGAAAACAATATGAAGTGGCCGACCCTACAAGGTACGAAGCCTATTACGATATAAAAACCGGGATGTACTATGTATATCCCAAAATCGGAAATACCATTACAGGTCCTCCTACAGCAATGTCTCCGGAAGAGTATAAAGAATATATGCTCGCCACCCAGACAAAAGCTTATTATAAAGAGAAATCTGATAAATATAACCTCCTTTTCAGAAAAGACAAATCAGATGCCAGAAGAAAGGGGCTTATCCCTTCGGTAATGATCAACAATAAATTATTTGAGACGATCTTCGGAGGTAATAAGATTGAAATTATTCCTTCAGGATATGCATCACTTGATTTTGCAGGACTTTACCAGAAGATAGATAACCCGATGATCCTGCCGCAAAACAGAACCAGTTTTACCTTTGATATAGATCAGAGAATTCAGCTGGGATTATTGGGGAAAGTAGGGGAAAATCTACAGTTAAAGGCCAATTACGATACCCAGAGTGGTTTTGCCTTCGAAAACAGGATGAACCTTGTCTGGCAGGCAAAAGGAAGCTGGAAAGATCTTCAAAGCAAAGGCCTTGGAAATGTAGATAAACCTAACGAAGGAGGAGAAGATAAAATAATCAAAAGAGTTGAATTCGGTAACGTAAACATGCCGCTTTCAACCAGTCTTATCCGTGGTTCCCAGTCATTGTTCGGGGTGAAAACAGAATTCCAGTTAGGAAAGACATTCGGAACAGTGGTCCTTTCCCAACAGCAGGGTGAAGCTCGAAATATTGTAGTACAAGGTGGTGGTGTGATGAATAACTTTAAGGTCAATGCTATTGACTATGAAGAAAATCAGCATTTCTTTTTAGGGCACTATTTCCTGAATAAGTACGACGATGCTTTGATTAATTATCCACAAATTAATTCTACAATCAACATCACCAGATTAGAAGTTTGGGTATTGGATCAAGGGAACAGTAACCTGGCTTACCAGAAAAGCATTATCGGTATAAGAGATCTGGGAGAAGCAGCGGGAGGAGCTACTTTACCAGATAACTCTCTGAACGGATTATATGATAAAGTATCAGAAGTAGCCGGTACCAGAGAAGCTGGGAAAAATTATGGTACTATTTTCCAGGGACAAGTGCTTCCGGGAGATCCTACTCCTTATGACAACGGAGAACAGTTCATATACAATACAAAAGCCAGGAAGCTGAGTGCTAATGAATATATTTTTCAGCCGCAACTTGGATATATTTCATTAAACCAAAAACTTAACGACCAGCAGCTTTTAGCCGTTTCATACTCTTATACGGTTAACGGAAGTAATAAAGTCTACAAAGTAGGGGAATTTTCTGAAGAAAGCCCTGTACTGGTAACTAAAGTATTGAGAGTAAATAACAAGGTAAACACTCAGTCTCCGATGTGGGATCTGATGATGAAGAATATCTACTCTATTGACGCCGGACAGGTAGCGCCGGATGGATTTATCCTTAACGTATATTACAGAGATCCCAAAACAGGAGGTAAGGTAAACTATCTTCCGGACACTCCTGTAAAAGATCAGAACTTACTGAAATTATTTAACTGGGACCGCCTTAATATGAATGGCGATATTCAGAACAATAAAGACGGAAGTAAAGGAGATGGTATCTTCGACTTTGTCAATGGTCTTACTATCAGACCGGAAACCGGAAGAGTCATCTTTACCAAAGTACAGCCTTTCGGTAAATATCTGGAATCAAAGTTGGGTACAAGTGATCCTCAATATGTATTTCAGGATCTTTATACTAAACAGAAACAACAGGCGCTCTCAAGTAACCTTTCACAAAGGTATACCATGGAAGGGCGTTATAAAGGCGTGCAGGGGCAAGGTATTTCTTTGGGTGCAGTAAATGTTCCTCAGGGATCGGTGAAAGTTGCTGCAAACGGAGTACAGCTTACGGAAGGTGTAGACTATACCGTAGACTATATGCTGGGAACGGTGACCATCATCAATGAAAATGTAAAGCAGTCCGGACAGGCGATCAATATTTCACTGGAAAACCAACTGACATTTAATACCCAAAGAAAAAGATTCTTAGGGTTAAACTTAGAAAGAAGGTTCAGTGAAAACTTTATCTTAGGTGGAACAGTAATCAATTACTCCGAATCTCCATTGACGCAGAAAGTAAATTTCGGGCAGGAAGCAGTAAACAATACCATGGCAGGGATCAACCTGATGTACAACAATCAGGCTCCTTATCTTACAAGACTTACCAATAAAATTCCAATGGTAAAAACCGAAGCTCCATCCAACTTAAACTTCAAGATGGAAGCGGCCTACTTATTACCAGGACTAAATAAAGGAACCAATAACCAGTCTTATATTGACGATTTTGAACAGACAACTTCTAAAATATCACTAAAAGAACCGGCAGCATGGAGCCTAGCTTCAAAACCGGAAAAAAATACATTGCCACCATTTAATACGGTGCCGGCAAATGATGATATAACAAGTGGATACGGAAGAGGATTACTGACATGGTATAATATCGATCCAAGATTCTGGGGTGTCGGAGGAAAAGCTCCTGCAGGTATTACACCACAGTCTGTATCCAATCACGCTTCCAGAAGGGTGCAATATTCCGAAATTTATAACAACAGGGATTTCGTAGCAGGAGAACAAACCTTTACAAATACTTTCGATATTTCCTATTTCCCTAAAGAGAAAGGACCATACAACGTAAATCCGGTAACTGAACAGGCACAAAGCAGATGGGCTGGAATTATGAGATCCATCAGTGTTCCGAACTTTGTTACTTCAAACATTGAATACGTTGAATTCTGGATGATGGATCCTTATGCTGATGGTAAAACATTGGGGACTGATCCAAAGCTTTTACTTCATTTAGGAAATGTTTCCGAAGATGTTCTGAAAGATGGAAAAATGCAGTATGAAAACGGACTGCCAACGCCGGGGACCCCTTCTTCCACTACGAATTCAAACTGGGGAACTCAGCCAAAACAGCCTCCGATTTTATATGCATTTTCTACAGAAGGAGATGACAGAAGAATACAGGATGCCGGATATGATGGTCTTACCTCTGATCAGGAAGCCATGAGATTCGGAAATACATTCGTAAACCCGGTGACCAATATTGCAGACCCTGCGGTAGATGACTTTGTATTTTATATGTCTGATAAGTTTACAGGAAGCCAGGCAGCCTCAATTGTAGAACGTTACAAATACTTCAGAAACCCTGAAGGAAACTCAGAAGCAAACTCTCTGAATGTAGCTTCACAAACTCCGGATGCTGAAGATATCAACAAAGATTATAACCTTGATCAGACTGAAAACTATAACCAATATGTTATAAAGCTTGACCAGCCAAGTTTATCACTTGGGTCTAATAATATTGTAGATGTAAAAACAGTAAAGGCAACATTCCAAAATGGGCAGACTTCCGATGTTAAATGGTATTTGTTCAGAATTCCTGTGGCGAATTATGATAAAGCTGAAGGAACGCACGAAGATGCTGTATTGAATAATGTGAGATTTGCAAGATTAATGCTGACAGGATTTGATCAAACCTCTACTTTAAGATTCGGAACAATGGATCTTGTAAGATCAGACTGGAGAAAATATACCAGTAAAATTGCCAGTACAATTGTTTCTGGTTCAGAAGAGGGAACAGGTATTGTCACAGATCCAAATTTTGAAGTAGGAAGTGTTAATATTGAAGAAAATGCATTGAACCAGCCTCCATATGTACTGCCTCCTGGAATTGACAGACAGGTATTAAGTGGAAATGCCGGAGCTCAGAGACAGAATGAAGCTTCACTTTACATGAAAGTGAAAGACCTTAATACAGAGGCAAGAGGGGTGTTCAAAAATACCTCTTTGGATATGAGAAGATATAAAAAACTGAAACTGTTTGTACATGCTCATGATCCATCAAATACCATTACTGGTATAGAAGAGAAAACAAAGTTCTTTATCCGTTTCGGAAGCGATGCTACGGATAACTATTATGAATATGAATCATCTTTAAAAATGACTCCTACTACAGCTACGGCTCCTATGGAGATTTGGCCAATGGAAAATGAAGTTGATTTTGATGTTCAGAATTTTGTAGATGCGAAAATCAGAAGAGATAAGTCTGGAGTGAAAATTACTGAAAGAACAAAAGACCTTGTATATCAGGAGCCCTATAAAAATATTTATATCAAAGGTAGACCAAGTTTAGGAAATATTACCACGATTATGATTGGGGTAAGAAATGCTGATCCAAGAGGAAACTCTACTATAACAAGAGTTCTTTGGGTTAACGAAATCCGTCTTTCTGAAATTGAGAATGATGGAGGATATGCAGGTAATGCCAGCTTAAACTTTAATATGGGAGATTTGGCAACCGTGAATGCCAATGCTTCCTATACATCTGTTGGTTTTGGGAATATCGATTCAAAACCTGCGGAAAGAACCCAGTCTACCCAATCAGCATTCAGTATTAATACTGCGATCAATGTAGACAAATTCCTTCCTGAAAAAACCGGAGTGAAAATTCCGTTAAACTATTCTTATTCACAGACTATCGAAGATCCGAAATACAATCCTCTGGACACCGATGTGGAATTCAGCAAGGCTCCTAATAAAGATCAGCTGAAAAAAGTCGCGAGAACTTATACTCAGCAGAGAAGTATAGGAGTTGTGAATATGCATAAGGAAAGAGTAAATCCAAATAAGAAGCCTAAATTCTATGATATCGAAAACGTTTCTGTAACGGCTGTTTATAATGATGACTATTACAGAGATATTTATACCAAAAGAAACTACAGACAGTATCTGAGAGGGTATATTGATTACAACTATACATTTAAACCATGGGTGATCAAGCCGTTCAACAAAATGATCAGTGATACGGCGAAATCTACAAAGTATCTGAGATGGGTGAAGGAATTCAACTTTAATCCAATACCTACAAGAATCTCTTTCAGAACTGAAATCGACAGAAATTATAACGAGCTTGAGTTCAGAAATGTGGAAGCGATCCTGAATGGTGACATGAACAGTAATTTCGATGCCATTAGAAACAGAAATTTCTTCTTTGGATGGCAGTACGGATTAGGATTCAATTTCACAAAATCATTAAAACTGGAAATCAATTCTGCAACCAGAACCCTTAATGATAATCTGGATGTAAATTCAATGGATAATAAGTCGATCTTCGGAAACGTATTCAGAGCAGGAAGACCGGTATTGTACAACCACAGAGCTCAGCTGAATTATAAACTGCCGTTCCAGTATCTGCCTTATCTGGATTTCATTGATGCAGAAGTAGGATATGGATTTACTTATAACTGGGCAGCAAGATCTACCTCATTGCTTGGATTTGTAGATCCTAACACGAATCAGCCGGCAAGTTTAGGGTCTGTTGGTCAGAATACAAACGTTATTCAGGCAACAGCTTCAGCAGATCTTCCTAAGTTCTTCGGCCAGTTTAGCTATTTCAAAAACATCAATGCCAAACTTCAGAAACGCAGACAGGAGATGGACTCTCTGAATAATGTATATTCAAAGCAGTGGGAGAAGAACAGATACAGGTATAAGAAATATAAATTTAAAAACAGACTTACTCCACTTCAAAGTGCAGCATTCTTCCTGACTTCTTTCAAACAGCTGAATGTAAGTTACAATGAAACGAACGGAACAGTGCTTCCGGGGCTAATATCAGCTCCGAACTGGTATGGATACGGACAGACACTGGGAGGACCAACAATCGGGTTCCTTTTAGGATCGCAGGCTGATATCAGAAGAACTGTAATGGAAAACGGATGGGTAAGTGGTTCCAATTACATGACAGACCCATACGTAAGAATGTCTACCAAAGAATTGAGAGCAGACTTACAGGTGATGCCTATGAATGATTTAAGGGTTGACCTTAATGTATTGCATACCTTTAACAGTAACTTCTCACATACAGGATTCAATTATACCAATAACGGAGTTCCGGATCCTGACTTTACATTTGCCAGTGAACTGACAACCTATTCTAATACAACAATGCTTCTTGGTACGTCATTTAAAGATGGACAGGCAGTTTACCAGGCAATCAGAGAAAATGCAAGAGCACTTTCTCAACAGTTAGGAGGTTCGGGAGCTGTATTGGATAACAATGGATTTGCTCAGCATTATAGCATCGGAAATGCCTATGTCTTGATTCCTGCCTTTAGAGCAGCTATGGAAGGAAAATCTGTGACACCGATGACCAATCCTAAAAAATCAGGATTCCCATTACCAAACTGGAGAATTACGTATTCAGGATTAAAAAATATCCCGATGATCAGCGGACAGTTTACGAAGTTTGACATCTTACATGCTTATACCGCGACCTATACTGCAACGGGTATCCAAAGCAATGTAGATTATCATGACAATCCAAACGGGTATTATCAGACGGTAGATGGCGCTGGAAATGTAATCAAAAATGCAGGGGATAAAATCAACCCATATACCTTTGCACAGGTGGGATATGTAGAATCTTTCTCACCGCTTATTGGAGTGGATGTTACCATGAGAAATAATATGCAGTTTGGGATACAGTATAACAGAACCAGAATGATGGTGTTGGGATTGGTAAACCAGACGCTTACCGAAGATGCCAATACAGAATATGTAGTAAGACTGGGATATATTGTACGAAACTTCAGATTAGGAACTGCCAATATCAGAGGAAGAGGAACAAGAGGAAAAGGAAGTGATCTTAACATCAGAGGAGATATTTCATTAAGAGACAGTAAAACATCCATTATGAATATCCTGCTGAATGATGCACAGGTGACAGGAGGGCAAAGACTGATGAATATCAAACTTTCAGCAGACTACAATGTTTCTGAGAATCTGAATCTGAGGGTATTCTACGAACAGATGACCTCAAAGTATAAGATTTCCACAGCATTCCCGCTGTCTACGATCAGAGCAGGTATTTCAGCCACATTCACATTCGGTGAATCCGGAGGTGGATTCTAAAAATAATACAAACCTAAAAGTCCTTCAGTTTTGAAGGACTTTTTTTATATCCAATATTTGAAGCTACTATATTTTTGAATACATTTGTACAAAATAAAAATTAAAAAATGAACACACCATCAGAATTAAAGTACACCAAAGATCACGAATGGATCAGGATCGAAGGTAACGTTGCTACAATCGGTATTACAGACTTCGCTCAGGGAGAACTTGGAGACATCGTATATGTAGACGTAGATACTCTAGACGATGAGCTTAATGGAGGAGACGTTTTCGGAAGTGTAGAAGCGGTAAAGACTGTTTCAGATCTATTCTTGCCTATCTCAGGGAAGGTTATTGAATTCAATTCAGACCTGGAAGACCAGCCTGAATTGTTGAATACAGATCCTTATGGAGACGGATGGATTATCAAATTGGAAATTGCTGATGGAGCAGATCAGTCAGAGTTACTTTCTGCAGATGATTACAAAGCGATCATTGGATAAGATTTCAAAAATATTCAGTAAGATTTTGCCCATTTATTGGGCATTTCTTACTTATATGCTTCTCAAGCCCGGAGAAGAAAACCATGAATATTGGTTTATGTTCACCGGTATCGACAAAGTTCTGCATTTAAGTATATTTGCAGCCTTAGGTTTCTTTTTTATTGCCACATTCCCTAAAATAAAATTTGCATACTTTTTTCAGACCATCCTTCTTTATGCCTTCCTTACCGAAATTCTACAGGAAGAAATGGGATTAGGCAGATCTATGGAAACACTGGATATCGTAGCAGATACCATCGGGTGTCTCCTAGGCTACTATGCTTATAAGATATTCGTCAGACGTTTTTTCTGATCATTCCTTTGAGAACAGTTAGTCATTTCATATTATTGTCAATATAAACTTTCCATTTCCACTCTCAAACCCTTTAACTCTATCAGGAGCTGTTTCCCGCTATCCACTCATACTCCTCACGCCAATGCTGTTACCTGGCGTAGCCTAAGAGTCCATCGCCTGTTGCGGGGTAACCGTTTCTATCGGGGCTAGGGCAGGGGGCCAATATTACAATGGTGGGTGATTGTTATAAGCAATAGCTGTTCTCCTCTGTAATTATAATATATATGATAAGCAGAAGGCCTGTCCTCACTCTATTCTCTTGAGTCTAATCAAATGAATTAAATATCTTCATTGGCTTCAGCCCAAACTTACAAAGCACAATGCAATATATAATAGTACCTCTAACACATATCAAAATACCTATTATATTATGCCCAAACCCTGCCGGAGTTCTTTCAAAGAGACAATTCCCTATTGTGGATAAGTGTTGGTAATTATGTAAGTATAAATAAAACAATTAGTTAAATCTTTAATTTATCCACAATAGGTTATTTGATATAAAATTTAAGTTCAATAAACTTGTTTTGCGTTGTATGAAGTTACTATCTTTGCCCCACTGAAAACGAGAGTAGATCAGTAGCGCAGAAGAGCCTTTAGATGGGCAAAAACATTATTACTTCAAAAAGGAAACAGACGGAAAAAACTTTAAAACTTTTTTTAAAAAAGAGTTGCGAGATAAAAAAGAGTTTGTATCTTTGCAGTCCCAATTAAGGGAGCGCAGGAGTAGGATGATTGAGGTTTGGTAAAGGAATTAAGGTTACTTAAAAAACTTTAAAATTTTCTTTAGAAACATTTGGTCATTAAGAAATAAAGTTTTACTTTTGCACTCGCAAATACGGAGCGACACTGACAGAGAGA
>NZ_BJTC01000016.1 GCF_006829085.1 Chryseobacterium sp. ON_d1 | reverse complement strand
AATAACTCATGTTTTTTCGAGGGTATAGTCCCGAGATTCCGTACTTGTTATAAAAACCAATCCACTTGCGCAGATTGCTTTCATTAAATCCTTTCTCTGTTGCTATAGATTTAATTGAACAATAAGAATTTTTGTGAAGATTAATACATTCTAACTTGAAAGCAACGCTAAATTTTTCTTTTCTATACATAAAAAAATGCCCCTAAAAAGTGTCTAACTTTTTGGGGGCAGTCCATAGCAGAACGGATTTTTTATTTTTCAATAAAGAATTTTACATTTTCAATAGGCCTTCCCAGCATGGCTACTGAGCCTTTCACCAGAATCGGCCTTTGTATCAGCGCTGGATTTTCAGAAAGAATCTTTATCCATTCGTCTTCAGAATAATTTTTATCCGCATAGTTTTCAATATAAAGTTTATCTGTTTTACGGATAATGTGAAAGACACTCTGGTTCAGTTTTTTCAATACGGTTCTGATCTCCATAATACTTAACGGATCTTCGATAATATTGATAATCTCAAAAGGCACCCCGTTCTCGTCAAGATACTCCAATACAGCATTTGATTTTGAACAGTTTCCGTTATGTAAAACTTTAACTACCATGATATAATGATTCAAAAAATTAAACTTGGTCTAAACAAATTTAAAAAGAATTACACTGACTCTCTCTTAACGTACTGATAAAAATATGTTAAAACAATCCGTGCAGTTCTGCTTCAATTTTTTCCAGGATAAAACCGAAATCTTCCGGTTTTTCAACAAAATCAAGATCGTCTACCTCAACGATAAGAAGTTTTCCTTCCGTATAATTGGAGATCCATTTTTCGTATTTCTGGTTCAGCTTTGAAAGATATTCAATACTGATAGAAGCTTCATATTCACGCCCTCTTTTATAGATTTTTTTGACCAGATTAGGAACATCTGATTTGAGATAGATCAATAAATCCGGAGCGGATACAAAAGATTTCATCAGGTCAAAAACAGACGAATAGTTATTGAAATCTCTGTCTGAAAGGAGATTCATATCATTTAAGTTTTCTGCAAAGATATGGGCATCTTCATAAATGGTACGATCCTGAATGATATTTTTACCACTTTCTCTGATTTCCTTTACCTGACGGAATCTGCTTCCCAGGAAATACACCTGCAATGCAAAACTCCATTTGCTCATATCTGAATAGAAATCTTCCAGATACGGGTTATGATCTACGTCTTCAAATTGTGCATCCCATCCGTAATGCTTGGAAAGCATCGTCGTCAAAGTGGTTTTTCCAGCGCCGATGTTTCCTGTAACTGCAATATGCATAAATATTCTTTTTCCTTGTATTTACTATTAATTGATAAGCTTTACCCCTTCAGCCTGAATTTCAGAAATATCTTCGATCAACTTCTGCAGCGTATTGTCTGAAGGTTTCACTTCTGGATTTTCACTGGCTTTCTCCTCTGCTTTCTCTACCGCTTTTTCTGTAGGGGACTGCTGGGATTCCGGCTGAGCTTCAAGCTGTTTCTGCTGTTTGGCTTTCTTTACTTTTTCAAGGCTGTAAAGATAGAGTTTGTTCCCCTTGATTTCAAAATAAGAGAGGATGTTTTTATCCACAATTTGTGCATCCGGATCTTCAAAAACAGTTGTCATTCCCTTTTCAGGAATGTATTGTGAAATAGAATTAGCCGCAATAACCAGGATTATATCATTCTCTCTTCTGAAACGTTTTCCGTTTTCCAGGGGAGCTTCAAATAGTTTTTCAAATTTCAGACTGTAAATTCTGATATGTTTTCTCGTTAGAATATAGACTTTATTTTCATACACCAGCATATCCATTAAATCTTCAAAGCTGATATCAAAAGGATAGGAGTTGATCGTCGTGTCATTTCTGAAATTGTACTGTATCAGACGTTTTGTGCTGTCATCCAGAAGCCACAGCTGCTGCAGGTCTTCAGCATAAGCCATTCGGATAAACCCAAATTTCTGCTTAAAATCAAGTCTCTGAATCTCATTCATATTCTGGTCCACAAATTTCATTTCCTGGGCATTTTCAGAAAATAATGGCACATTCAGAGGGTTCTGTACCGTCTGCACCTTATAAGGAACAGTAAACATCATTTTCCCGATCTGTTTTCCTAAAGAATCATATTTGGTAAAACTAAAATCCTTGTTCTTATAGATATACAGGCTTCCGTAGTCATCAGCAAGCATATCTTTTGCTTCCTTCAGTTTCAAAGTATCCAAAGGAAGTACATTCTGCGCTGAAGCCGTACAGAAAAGGAAAAAAAATAGTATGTTTAAAAACTTCACCCTGTCTTTTTAATGTGGTCAATTTACTGAAAAATAATTTCATTCAAAAGCCCGTTAAATCTAATCGAATTTTCTTTATTGGCTGCCAAAACCGAAATAACAAATAATTTTTGTTTGTAAAACTCTAGTGATACATTCCGTTTATTTGACAACTACTTCATATATCTTTGCCCAGTTTTTCCCTGTTATAAACATATTATCTCCTTTGAAAGCAATTCCGTTCAAAACATATTCACTGTTTCCCTGATCATTTTCCTTTGTCAGTTGTGTAAAATCAAATTTCCCGGCAACCTCTCCTGATACAGGATTGATTTTGAGAATAACCGGGCTGTGCCAGATGTTTGAATAGATGAAACCATTATGATACTCCAGCTCATTAAGCTGAGTATAGATCTCTGTATTTCCGGCAACAGATACTGTTTTTACGACTTTTGACGGATCATTAACATCCAGAAAATAAAGATTCTTTGAACCATCTGTAGCGATCAGATTTTTTCCGTCATACGTCAGCCCCCATCCTTCTGCAATAATATCAGGCAAAGGAAATTCGGATACTTTCTTTAAAGTATTTTTATCATAAACAAAACCAATTTTATTCTGGTAAGTCAATTGATATATTTTATCTCCAACTATTGTGCAGCCTTCAGAGAAAATTTCAGCAGACTGCTTTGCTACAATATCTGGAGTAGACGCCCCTAAAGCATATTTTATAAGCTGAGAAGCCCCTTTCATCCCATCACTTTCATAAACTGTGTTTCCTTCAATCAGAAAACCTTCAATAAAATTATTCGGATCATGAGGATAATCCCCCACTATTGCATAAGAAATTTTCTTTTCAGGAGTCTTTGCAAATACATTAATGGTAGCATCCTGATTTAATAGTTCCCCACTTCTGGTTTTGATAACAAAAACCACATCGTTATCTCCCAACGTAAAAAACTTCGGATTTATCGTTAAATCTGTTGTTTCTTTATCCCCGAAGCTTATAGTAATGCTTTCTGCATTTTCCGTCACTTCTTTGGGAAGATCAAGTTGATCTCCAAAATGATACCCTTTTGCTTCCCTTGCATTGTTATAATCAGCCAGAGAATCTAGCATTTTTTCGTTATTATTACAGGAAGTCAACAAGAATACTGCTGCCAGACCAGCCATGATACTTTGCTTCATGAAGTTTTTAATCATTTGCCAAAATTACTAAAATTTAATCCTTAAAATGAAAGTAACGTTCCCTGGGGAACGCTACTTTTACTTTTTCCAATAAAATCAGATTATTTAATTTGAACCTCATAAATCTTTGACCAGTTTTTACCGGTTACCAGCATATTATCTCCTTTGAAAGCAATTCCGTTCAGAACATCATCACTTCCTTTGGTATTCTGTTTTGCAATTTCGGTGAAATCAAAGGTTCCCACCACTTCTCCGTTTGCGGGGTTGATCTTTAAAATAATAGGCTTCTGCCAAACATTAGCATAAATAAATCCGTTGTGATACTCCAGTTCGTTCAATTGGTCGTATGCCTGAGAACTTCCGGCCACTGCGATATATTTAACCAGTTTTGAAGGATCATTTACATCAAGGAAATATAAAAGTTTACTTCCATCGGAAGCAATCAGATTTTTCCCGTCATATGTCAATCCCCAGCCTTCACCTAATACATTGGGATAAGCGAATTCTGAAAGCAGTTTTAAAGAATTTTTATCATAGACGTATCCTTTTTTGCTCTGCCATGTCAGCTGATATACTTTATCTCCTACGATGGTACTTCCTTCAGAAAAATCTTCCTGAGCCTGTTTGGTCGAAGCAAGCGGTGTGGTTGTTCCTAACGTGTATTTTAAAATCTGGGAAGATCCGTTCTGTCCGTCACTTTCATAAATAGTATTTCCCTCGATCTGGAATCCCTGCACAAAGTTTTTAGGATCATGAGGGTATTCTGCCACAATCTGATAAGGAATGCTTTTTTCAGGATTTTTTGCAAATACATTGATGGTAGCATCCTGGTTCAGGACTTCCCCACCTTTTGTTTTGATATTGAATGTAACAGCGTTATCACCTAAAGTGAAAAATTTCGGATCAATAGTTAAGTTCGTTGTTTCTTTATCTCCAAAGCTGATGGTTACACTTTCTGCATTTTCTGTTACCTCTTTCGGAAGCTCAAGCTTATCTCCAAAATGATACCCTTTCGCCTCCATTGATGTATTATAAGTACTTAATGTATTAAGAATTTCTTTATCCTTATTACAAGATGCCAGTAATAAAATCGCTGCGAAACCTGCTATTATATTTTTTTTCATTGAATTTCTAAATATTTCTCCAAAAATAGCAAATTTTATTCCGTATTGCCAATATTATCTACGGGTTCACCAAATTGTAACAGGTATCCGTTGTTATCATAGATGGCAAATTCTCTCATTCCCCATTCAAAAGTTTCAATTTCATAGCAAACTTTGGCTTTTGTTTTAAGATCCTCCCAAAGGTCATCTACTTTATTTACATTGAAATAGAATGAACCGGAAAATCCGATTGAAGTATTATTTTCATGCTCATTGGGCTGAGACAGCATAATATAAATTTCATCTTTTCGAAGGGAAGCCCACTGCCAGTCATCATTTCTACCCATAAGGGTAAATTCCAGAACTTGCATATAAAAGCCAATGGTTTCATCAAGGTTTTCCGTCCAGAATATAGGACGAAGTGCGGTAAACTGTGTCATGATTCCTGTAATTCAAAAATGTTTCTATGGATTTTCATATTCAATGAAACCCATGTTTCCTGATCAATCTTTGCTTCGCTCTTAACATCAGGATCAAAAGCAAAACCTACTTTCCGGTAACATTCGATGGCACTGGTATTCCAGTCGTAGACATTCAGCTCTGCAGTTTCTCTATCAAAGTGACTGAAACCATATTCCAGAAGTTCCTGCATTACTTTTTTACCATAACCCTTACCTCTGTTGTTCTTATCCCAGATCAGAATTCTTCCCAGCAGAAAAGTATTCTCTTTCAAAAATATCTGAGCATGCCCGATTGCCTCTCCAGTCTGATCTGTTATTTTAAACAAAGTTCTGTTTTTATCAGACAAATCGGTTTCCAGCTGTTCTTCTGTGAGCGGATAGCGATATGCGGGACCTGCAAACTGAAGAAGCATGCGCTCATCCTGTATCTTTGAAATCAGCTGCGGAGCATCCTGTATTGTAAAAGGCTGTAATGCAATCATCGTTTATTTTCTATATTCTCTTTTAAGCTCTGCCCCAAAATGGTATTCCAGCCTTTTGTAAAATTTTCTCTTGAAAAGCCTTCTCCTAATTCTTTGAAATTTTCAATATTATCATGGGTCAGCCTTACTAAAGTTTGTCCGTCTTCGGATTGCAATTCCCAGGTTACGATTGTTTTCTGATCTGAAAAATCAGGATAAGACCAGGAATGTTTTAATTTATGATGGGGTATTACTTCTATAA
Source organism: Chryseobacterium sp. ON_d1 (assembly GCF_006829085.1). Classification (GTDB taxonomy): domain Bacteria; phylum Bacteroidota; class Bacteroidia; order Flavobacteriales; family Weeksellaceae; genus Chryseobacterium. The sequence goes on along the minus strand of NZ_BJTC01000016.1, from coordinate 142,450 downwards.
TTTCACCCTGATGATGATATTGGTTGGCTCCTCCGGGTTCGTAGAAGTTAAATACCTTTCCTGATTTTAAATCAAAATCCTGGATATCAAAATACCAGGATTTCATTTCATATTTATCGGTTAATGCTTTCCAGACTTTTTCAACTGAAGCATTTATTTTGTACTGAACAGTGATTGGCGTGCTCATATTATGGGTTTAATAGGTCTAAATGTACACATTTTGTTCTTACTATTTAACCATCAAAGTCACAAAAGTTATATCTCCAAACTATTTAAAGCTTAAATTTCTACTCCGGAGAAGTACACTTAAGTCTTTAAAATTTCAAAGTTTTCATTTTGTGAACTTTTTATTGCTGCAAGTTCATTTTAACTTTTATCCTTTTGTGACTTTTATGGTTTATTTTTTATTACCCATGTGAAAAACCAGTGATCTTCGCTTCATCAAAATCCAGCTGCATTTCAATGCTTCTCATCACGTGATCATCAAATATCTTTTCTCTTTTCATTCGGTGCAGCTCATTTCTCTGTGCCTGAATAATCTGTCGTAAGACATCTTTATTTTCATTGATTGCTGACACATAATCTCCTGTAGAAGCCATACATTGGGCTTTGTCTGCCATCAGCATCATCTCGTTTTCCAATTTGTGTTTCTGATGACGCACCAGGCTGTTGGTTACAGCCAATTCAGAAAAATCATTATCCAGTTTATGCAGTGCTGTTTCTTTCAGTTTACGCATCAAAATTACTTCCTGCTTTTCTTCCGGCAGTTCACTTCCGGCATCCTGGATATTCAATAACTTCAAAATCGGACTTAGCAATAATCCTTGTCCTACCAGAGTAATCAAAATAATAACGAAAGTTACAAATAAAATAATATTTCTATGAGGAAATGCCTCTCCGTTTGGCAGAAAAGCAGGAATTGACAGCGCAGCAGCCAGTGAAACCACTCCCCTCATTGCAGCAAAACTGATGATGAAAGGTTCCCGCCAGTCCGGTTTAGGAACTTTCAACCTCAATTCCCTGGAGCAGACTCTTGGGAAATACATCAATGCATAGCTGTACAGAATTCTTGTTCCGATAATCGCTCCGCCAATGACTATACTGTAGAAGATACCTTCAGAAATGGTGTATTCTTTCATTCCTTCCACTACAATAGGAAGTTCAAGGCCAATGAGAATGAAGATAATGGTATTCATAAGGAATATCAATACACTCCATACATTCCCGGACTGGATCCTTGAAGTATGGCTTAAATAGCAGTGTGAGTTATAGGACATCAATAATCCTCCTGCTACCACTGATAATACGCCTGAAAAATGAAAATGCTCTGCCCCTACATACATAATGTAAGGTACAATAAGCGTGATAATGGTATCTATATTGGAATTGGTAGGAATAACCTTTAATAAAGCCCCAAACAGGAACCCTACCGCCACTCCTACAGCAATTCCCCCAATCGCCATCGTAAAGAAATCCTGAACAGCATCCCTCCAGATAAACTGTCCTGAAATAACGGCTGCCAGAGCAAATTTAAATACAATTAAACTGGATGCATCATTGATAAGGCTTTCCCCTTCCAGAATATTGGTTATTTTTTTGGGGATTTTCATATGTTTCAAAACGGAAGTTGCTGCTACCGCATCCGGTGGTGAATTTACTCCGCCCAACAGAAATCCCATGGCTACAGTAAGCCCGGGAATAATGGAAGATGAAAGGTACGCTACCACTATTGAAGTTAAAAATACAAGCCCGAAAGCCATCGAAAAAATCTGTTTTCTCCATTTATGAAAGTCCTGCCATGAAGTAAACCAGGCGGCTTCAAACAAAATAGGCGGAAGGAAGATCAGGAAAACAAGATCAGGTTCTATTTCAATACGTGGCATTCCCGGTATAAAGCTTATCAGCAATCCTGCAATCACAAGAAAAATCGGGTAAGCGACTTTTAATTTCTGCCCAATCATTACCAATATCATCACAGAAAGCAGTACTGCAATGGATATTATAACATAGCTGTGAATCATTTTGAGTTAGTTTTTTTAAGTTAAGTATTATTTTTTATTCTGAGATATCAGATATTGTGTATTATGATTTCCCAAACCTATAAGGTTTAATTTCATCCAAAGTTTAGACTTTTTCTTTACAACCGAAAAAACATTAAAGCACAATATTATTTTTGGGTGTGATCGCTGATGGGAGATCAGATTCATCCAGCATATCTCTCATATCGATTTCAATGGTGCGGCTGATCTGGGTGATAGGAACATCATTGGGGCTTCCTTCAAAAGGATTAACCGAAGCCTCACCTACACTGTCTAAGGTATGGAAACACCATGTTACCAGCAAAGAAAATGGAATATTAAACCATAATGTCCATCCTTCCACCATAGTTCCTTCTCCTAATTTATCAAACTCTTTCAGTAATCCAAAAGGCACAAAAACAATGAATAAAAGCAAAAGATAAGTTGTGATTGAGGAGAAATTCCTGGGATAAGGAAAGTTCTTAATTCTTTCAGCTTTTCCCTGATCATCTGTAAACTTTACCAGCTGCTGATTGAGCTGTGTCCATTGGAAATCATTGATTTCGGCTTTTTCATATGCTTCTGACAGAGCCTTGCTCTGCCCGGCCATCAGCTGTGTAGCTCTGTTCTTTTTACTTAAAATATACTGAAGCTCAGGCTCGGAAAGATATTTTTTCAATTCTTCATCCAGCCTGAAAATCCTCTCGGGAATATCATATTTTTTAGCATACTCATCAAATTGGGAAGTTCCCATATTTTCCCATGCCCGGGGCTCGCGGAGCTGAAATCTCAATGCTGTAAGCCATGCATAATGACGAAGAAACATTTCTTTTACTTTGTCCGGATTTTTTGAATACATAGCATCTCTCAGAATATAACCAAAACTACGGCTGTCATTAATAATTGCGCCATAAATCTGTCTGGCTTCCCAAAGTCTGCTGTAGCTGGCATTATTTTTAAATCCAACAATAAAGGCAACTGCTGTTCCCATGATCGCAATTGGCTGCCATGGAACGGAGAGAAATTTCCAGCCCAGAAAATAAAGGACTGTAGGAATCGCTGATAATATAATCAGAGCATAAATACTCCGTCTGGTCCAGACAATGAACTCCCGGGCTCCGAATCTTTTTCCTGAATGCATATGTGTTTATTTTATAATGTTTATAATTCTATCTTTTTTCAGATAATGTTTTTTTCGTCAGAGCATTCAGCAGTAATCATCAGTTTTTAGTAAACGGGATATTGTTATAAAAACCAATCTGAATCTGTCCGCGGTTTCTGTTTTCCTGAATCTGGTTCATATAGCCGGCTTCAATCCTCATATTTTTGTTGATGACATATCCTAATGCTCCATAAACTCTGTTTCTGTCAAAAACCGGACTGTTGAAATGCAGGAAAATTTCGTTATATACTGATGCATAGAGGGTTTTAGGAAGCATCTCTTTTTGAGTAATGGCAATATTCACCCCCAGCATATAACGGAACCTCATCCTGAAATCATCCTCCAGAAAACGCTCTTCCAAACGGTAACGGTGCTGAAGATTGAAACGTCCGAATTTCTGTTTGGTAATATACTGCTGGAAAATTCTGTGTTCAATATTCTCTTTTTTTTCTCCGTTTACGTAAGGCTGACTTAGAATGAAGCCGTATCCCAATAAAACATTGTTATTATTTTCTGTAAGGTCATACCCAATTCCTGTACGGATCAGCAGCTGCTCCAGATCTCCTACCGCATCGAAATTACGGTACTGAATCTCATTGTGCCAGTTCAGCTTCTTGCTGATTTTATTATTTCCGAAATACATATACCATGCTCCCAAATCATTTTTTTGAGCAAATGTCAATATAGACCCCAAACTTAATACCGTGAATGCCAGCTTCGTAAAAACCTTTCCCATGCTTATCAATTACTATTATCTATCGTTTTTAACAAAATTAATAATTTAAATCAATAATAACAAACAATATTTAATAAGCCTGACTTTACATGACTTTGTTATATGTAATTTAACGAAAATTAGCCTGGAATATGCTCTGTCAGTATATCGGTTTCATTCCGGTCAAAATAAGTACAGGTCATAGCAGTAAGGTCCATTGTCCAGCCTTTGATTCCGTTGCCTGCACAGTCATTACAGAAAGTCATATAATCTGTTTCACCCTGTTGATGAAGTTTCAGTCTCAGTTTAAAATTTTCAAGACTTACAATATCAGAAACTTTAAGTATATCATATTTACTTCCAGTCTGGACAGATCGGTTTTCATTACTAAAATATTCGGTATTTCCGTCCGGGACATAGACTTTATAATGAGAGACACCCATTGCTTTTATTGTCTGGATGTATTGAGGAAAATCGGCTCCGGTTTTTACTTTTTGGTGAGCTGCTTCAATATTTTCTATAGTAAAATTCATCCTTTTGTACTTTCTGATTGTTGTTATTTAAGATTTTAAAATGACTAAAAATCAAAAACTAATTTAATCAGAAAATATTTAGGATGTTATGTTTTTTAACGGAAATTACGTTGTGAATTTACTCGAAGCGGTCTTTTAAATAGTTCATATCTGCAATTTTACTTTCTATAGCATATACCACTAAACCTGCCGTATTTTTGGCTCCGGTTTTCAGGAGAAGACTGTTTCGGTGTCCTTCGACGGTTCTGGAGCTTATAAAAAGCAGATCTGCAATCTCAGCAGTGTTGTATTGTTTACAGATTAATTCCAGCACTTCTTTTTCTCTTTTGGAAATATGATTGGCATCAAAAATACTGGAGATCTTCTTTTTAGGTTCTGTAAGATTTTGATGTAATGCTTCCATTACTTCATTATTATAAAAGAAACCTTTACTATAGACTTCCCGGATTGCGGTAAGCAACTCAGTGGGGCTTGAGTTTTTTTTAAGAAAGGAACAGGCTCCCGACTGTATCATATTAACAATAAATGCTTTTGTATTATAGCTGGTCAATGCAATAATTTTGATCTGAGGATATCTGATATGGATCTGTTTGGTAGCTTCTACTCCGTTAATTTCCGGCATATTGAGGTCCATCAGGATAATATCCGGCAGTTCCTGTAAGTTGATGAGTTCATCAAGCAGCTCTTTTCCATTACTGAAATCGCTTACCAGTTCAATATCATTCTCTCTCTGTATAAGCAATGAAATTCCCTGGCGAAACAGCGCTTCATCGTCTACAGTTATTACACGAATGGTATTCTTTTCCATCTTATAACTATTTAAAATGTAAATTCTACAGTAGTCCCTTTATTGTTTTCACTTTCAATTTTCAGTGTTCCATTGATCAGTTCAACCCGGCTTCTGATATTTCGTAAGCCGAGTCCTCCTTTCAAAGTATTTTCATCAAGATTAAATCCTTTTCCATCATCTTTATAAATACAGGTATTTTTCCCGTTTTTTCCCAGAAACTCTATATCAATATGCGTACTTTCACCATGTTTTATGGAGTTATTAATAAGCTCCTGAAGTATTCTAAAGATATGTAAATTCTTTTCATCTTCTGCTTTAGCAAAATATAAACTGTTTGAATAAGTAACCTGCAGTTTTTTGGACAGGTTAATTTCCGAACACAATGCATCTATCGCAGCATGCAGCCCGAATTTTTCTAAAATCGGAGGCAGCAGATCGTGAGAGATCTGCCTGGCGCTTTCAGCTGTTTTGTTAACCAGATGTATTATTTTATTTTTCAGGTCATTATATTCTTCTCTGGCCAGGTTATCAAAATCCAGAAGATGGATATTCAAAGCTACCACGCTTAGTTTTGAACTGATATCATCATGCAGGTCCTGAGCAATTCTCAGTCTCTCTTTTTCCTGAGCACTTATAATAGCATGAGTAAGGTCTTTCTCGTATCTGACCTCCAGTTCTTTTTTCTGAATAAGATTTTTCGTTATTTTCTTATTGGAAAAATAATAAAATATGATCAGGGTAATGGCCAGTAAAGTGAAGGCCAGGAAGGTATAAACGATAGTGGAAATAATTGTATTCTCATTCATTTTGTAAAATCATAACAGTAATTACACATTTTTTCTACGGGAAGAAAGATATTCTGCCAGAATAAAAATCTGGTACACAATAAACATAACAACATTGAAAACCCATATCTCTTTATGCAGCTTCCTGTTCATCACCGTATAAAGATTTCCAGACAAAAATATAACCGTGCTGCTTATGAGATACAGTAGAAGCCCCAGGCTTATATAATTGTATTTCTTTTCAGTATCCAATATGTTATATAAATGAAATAATGCCAGAATGATAATTGAGTAAGAAGTGACAAAAATTTCAAACAGATTGAAAACATAATATTTTTCCGGATATATCATATACTGTATAAAGAGAATAACAGGAATGCTCATTAAAAGAATAAGTGCAGTTTTTTTCTGGTATTTTTCAGATAAAATTTCATGAAAGAATAATCCCAGTAACACAAACTGACCTATCAGATAATAATGGGAGAAAAACAGATTATTAATCTTCTGAGAATTCAATACATAAAATACGATTTCACAAATTAATATCCATGCCAGGTAGCTGATGAAAAATGTATAGGCTTTTCCGGTTTTGGAGAAACCTATACAGTATACTGCCAGATTAATCAGCAGGATGCCTTTTCCAATTAATGACAATATTTCAATCCAATGATCCAATGACCTTTAGTTTTCAGGTTACAGATTCCACCATTTCTCAGTGGAACATACACTAGGGCAAGGCGTTGTCATATCATATACATAAAACCCGTCCTCATAATTGACAATATCATTCCCGTTAGAATCTACTCCGACCATTAGAAATTTAAACTCTCCCTGATCTGTAATGGCGTTATATCCGCGATATTGTTCAAAGCCTTTATCCTTGTTGAAAATATCATTTACATCTTGTACAGGAATAATATGAGCTCTTATTGACATTCCGTTAATGTCATTTCTATTCTGCCAGTTGCTGATCCATGTTTTAGCATCATCCAATGATACTGCATGCTTAGGTAATTCCATAGTTTTTCTCGTTTTAAATTATATAATAGGTTCAAAATAAAGTTACTGTAACTGTACACTACAAGTTATGAAAAAAAACTAACCATACTGTGAAATAAATTCATTTTCATTAACATAATATTCATTTTCCAAAATTATAATAATAACAATCAACAAAATTGCGTATTTCTACGCATTTTTCAATTTGGCATTTAATACGCTGTAATGGTTTTATGTTTCACCGTTACTTTGTGGTATGCTTTACAGGAAAATACAATGAGAATGTAAACAGTACTGGAGGCCTTTCATCTTGCTTCAACCACTAAAAATCTATATCATGAAAAAAATTATCTCTTTTGCCATCTTCGTTTTCTTAAGCACGATTGCATTAATTAATGCACAGACAACCACTGTAACTTTTGAAAATGCATCTGGTGGCAGCACCAGTTTTATCAGTAATGGATATACTTTTAATATTGTTTCACAGGCCGGAACTTTCAGAATTCAGGGCAATTATCCAAACACCGGATGGAACGGAACAGCCAATGACAATGTCTACATTGACAATACCGGAACTACAAATATCAGTTCTCCTTCATTCAGTCTTAAGAGCAGTTCTTCATTGACAGTCTCAAAATTTTGGGTATTTTTAAGCAATACTGCTTTAAACCAGTCTACTTCATCAGGAACGCTTATCATCACAGGAAAATTAGGAGGAGTGACCAAGTTTACCACCACCAAAACATCCGGCTTTAATACAACATTTAATGCCACTACGGGAACGACAGGCATCAGTAATGGGTTTACCCTGATTGATCTTGCCACTCTGAATAATCAGAATAACAGCAATACTGTCATTGATGAGATCCAGCTGCAATCCACCGGATCCTATGTCTATATGTGCCTGGATGCATTTACGTGGACAAAAATTTCAACATTGGGAACTTCAGAAAGCACCATTAAAGAAAAAGAGAATATTTATCCTAATCCAACTTCGGGTGTATTCCATATTGATCATCTGAAAAAAAATGATACAATCTATTTATATGACCAGTCCGGAAAGCTTGTAAAATCTGCAGAAGCAACAAACGATAAAAATGCGTTTGACATTACCGGACTGCCTGAAGGAATCTATCTCATCAAAACAGCAACAGTAAGCTATAAGATCGTCAAAAAGAACTAAAAAGTTATTTTTAAGCTGTTTCCAGTAAATAAAAAAACCGACAGGTTTCTGTCGGTTTTTTCAATATTTTACATACAAATATGAATTACGGATGCTGCTGCATTTTAGCAGGATCATCATAGTTTACCATCCAGTTGATCCCAAACTTATCGGTAAACATACCAAAATAAGCTCCCCAGAATGTATCAGCCATTGGCATTGTTACCTGTCCTCCATCAGAAAGACCGCCGAATAATTTGTCTGCTTCTTCTTTAGATTCAGCATTCACAGAAATAGAGAAGTTATTTCCTGCCTTAAAGTTGGAAGACCACTCTCCTCCTGTATCACTTCCCATCAAAATTGTTTCTTTAGAGATCGGAAGTGAAACATGCATAATCTTGTTTTTATCTTCTTCCGGAGTTTCCTTGCCTTCCATAGGTGGCATCTCCCCAAAAGTTCCGATATAAGGATACTCTCCCCCGAAAACTGATTTGTAGAAATCAAATGCTTCTCTGCAATTCCCGTTAAATGTTAAATAAACGTTTACTGTTGCCATGATTGTTTTTTATAAGTTAAGTTTGTTTTAAGTTCTGTTTATGATGAGCTCGATGTTTATCTGTGCTGATCTATTAAAATCATATTCCCATCCGGATCTTTCAGGTAGATATGTTCAGGGCCGGAAGTTGTTTCATCTGCCTCTCTTCCGATTTCTACACCACTTTCTTTCAACCTTTTCTGGATTTCGCGTACATCATCAAAAGATTCAAGATTTTGGGCATTTTCATCCCATCCGGGGTTAAAAGTAAGCATATTTCCGTCAAACATGGCTTGGAAAAGTCCTATTAAAGTAGAACCGTTTTTCATAATCAGGTAATTTTGTTCTGTAGTTCCTGCCATAGTTGTAAATCCGAGTTTCTCATAAAAATCTTTAGATTTCTGAAGGTCTTTTACACTTAAGCTGATTGAAAAAGCTCCTAGTTTCATATGTTGCTGGGGTTTTAAGGTTGATATTGGACCGGGTTCGGAATTTCGGGTTTAGTTTAGCTGCTGCAGGAAGGTTACGGATATGAAATGGAATTTTTAATTACTGATTTTTCAGATGGGTTTTAAACTCTAGGGTTCCGTCATAACTTTTCCAGTCTCCTGTCAGTTCAATATACTGTCCTTCAATTTTCTCTGTTTTTTTATTCCACTTGAAATTATAGGTAAATTTCCCTTTGAAAAGCCCGGAATGTTTTCCTTTATTCTCTTCTGCAAGCTCATATTCTCCATATACCGTTCCCTGATTCCTGGAATCTTTATATTTTGAAATGGTCATTTTACCTTCAAATTTTGCATAACTGGTATCTACAAGTGAATATCCTGAAACAAAATATTCCTGATCATTTTTTTTATTCTGTTCAGCAATATTGATCTTCAGCTTCAGTTCCTGTCCTTTGTTTCCGATCGTGCCAATATAAGGTTTACTATTATTAAGCCATGTATTGGAAATATCCGGCATCTGACCCAATACAAAATTAGCAGCCAGAATGAAAAGTAATAAAAGTTTTTTCATACAGTGTTGTTTATACGCCAAATTGCGCCAGGTGATGGTTCAGATGTTTCGCAAACATATTATTCCATTCCTGAGCATTTAATTTCCCAAAAGAGAAAGATTCTTTACCATCGAAAGCGTCAGCTCCCAATTGCTGTGTCTTCTGAATAAAACCGATCAGTCTTGTTTTTTCTTCATGAAAATTTTTTCTTGTGGTAATCAAAAACTGCGGTGCTGTAGGAGAATCTCTCGGATATGCCTTTTCTCCTACCACTTTAGGTTTCACAAATGTTTTCAATATAAATTTAGCGATAGCTCCTGGTTTTCTGTGTTTTTCCGGCTCATATACCATTTCATATGCTATACAGCAGTGTGCAAGCATCTGATCAACGGTCATTTTGCCCCACAAACCATGGGTGTCTTCCACCAATTTGTTTATTCTGTCAATATAGTTTTGAGCATCTTTTGCATCAAATACATTTTCCATATAATTTCTATTTTACTACCAACAAATATATCAGTTTTTTTGTTTGATTTTATAGTCAGTTTAAAAAAGGAGAAATTGATGTGTGTAGAGTGCGGGATTCGATGGTCGGGTTTACGGGTTGATGCTACCAGCAACAAATTAACCGGCAACTAAGCCAACCATAAACTACTTGCTATCCTCCTGAGAAATATCCTTTACAGTAATTTCCTGTGGTGCTGCTTTTTTGAATATAAACCAAAGCTTAATTTTTAAAGCAATCCAGCCTATGATGGCATATACGACCAAAAGAATACTTAAATGTTTCAGATACGGGAATGTAAGCTCTACCGATCCTTTCTGAATCAATAGAATTTTAAAAGCCTGTAAAAAGGGAGTTAACGGAATAATATTGGCGATAAACTGGACAAAGGCAGGCATCGCATTCAAAGGCCATGTAAAACCACTGATAATAAATGCCGGCGAAGCAATAACCATAAGAATCTGTGTCGCCTTCAATGCATCAGGAATCAGAATACTGATAAACACCCCCAGGAATGAAGCCGATCCTACAAAAACTGCTGTCAAAAGGATGAAATTAAGAATTCCTTCAGGCATCGGAACCCTGAAGATCATATGCATAAAGTAATAAATACCTACAATGAGAATAGAAAATATCCAGATTGGTATCACTTTAATCAGCATGGTTGGGAAGGCCCATCTTTTCATTTTCAGATATTCTTTTACAAACGATCCCCTTTCAAATTCAGCAGCAAAACTTACAGCCATAGCCAACAGAATTACCTGCTGTAAAACTACTGCAAGCATCGCCGGCCACATAAAGATAAGGTAGTTTCCTGTAGTATTGAAGAGCGTAATATAATTGGCTTTGAAAGGTTCATACTGGGTAGCAGCCTTTGCGGCAGGCATTCCTGCTTTCTGAAGCGCTTTGATGGAAGCTCCTGCAGAGAATGTTCCTATGGTCAGCTGAAGAGCCTTGGATGCAAAATTGGCCGTCAAAACATTTCCGGTATTGATGTAAACATTGAGTTCAGGATACTTTTTCTGCAGCATATCTCCTTCAAACCTGGAAGGAATGATGACTACAGCTGCAGCCTCATGCCTGATCACCTCATCTTTGATACTGAGAGGCTCCTGCAGGTATCTGAAAACCTTAATGCTTTTATTGTCTTCGAGCATTTCTGTCAATTGATTGGACAGAGGGGTATTATCTCTGTCGACAACCAATACAGGAGTATTTTCAACTTTTCCGCTTTTGTAAACAAACCCCAGCAAAGTTGCATAGAAAACCGGTGCCAAAAAGAACACAGTTCTTAAGGTAGAATTGCTGATAAAAAGTTTGAACTCACGTTTTAAAAGACGGAAAAATTCTTTCATTTGTATATTTTTATAGGTTGAAAACGTAATGGAATTTCGCTGAAGCTCTATCCAATCTGTTTCATTTTATTGAAGGATTACATTGGCATTGACCAAAATATTTTTAGCCTTATTCATGTCCCTGGGTTTTACTTTGATCTCATAGATCGCATCCTGCAGTTGGTAATCGGGATAAGCAGTGGTAATATCCGCATATTTTGTCAGCTGCTTGATATATACAATATTTCCGGTAAGATTTTCTTTGTTATAAACCACCTGCATCGTTACCTCCTGCCCTTTTTTATATTTTGAAATGGCACTTTCCGGGATGGTAAATCTGAAATAAGTACTTTCCGGAATATATCCATTGAACAGAGCGAAGCCTGCCGTTGCAAGCTCTCCGGTATTCAAGCTGATGGTTTCTATTTCCATATCATTGGTCGCAAGGATATATCTTTCTGAGTACGCTACATTGGCTTCCTGCAACGCTCCTTTGGCCTGGGAAGCCTGCCCTGCCGCCATTTCCACTTTTTCAAAACGGGTTCCTCTTTTTACATCATCCAGTTCTGCCACTACAGCATCATACTGAGCTTTTGCTCCCTGTAATTTCGCATAGATTTCGTCATGAGCCTGTGGGGACATCAGGCTGTCACGGAACATATTGTTGGCTCTTTTATAAGATTTCTGTGCAAATTCATATTGCTCTTTCAGGCCTTTATATTTGGCCTGAAGCTGTTTCAGCTGATCTGCTGTGGCTCCGTTTTTTGCCATTTGCTCCTGAGCCGTAGCCGCACTTACTGCTCCTTGTGCCTGTGCAATTTTTGCAGAAACTTCCGGTACATCAAGCTGAGCCAGGGTATCTCCTTTTTTCACAGTCTGACCTTCGGAAACATATATTTTAAGAATCCTTCCGGTAACTTTAGGTGCAAAGGAGATGACATCCTTTTTGGTTTTCCCTTCCGGTTCTTTGATCTTTTCATTCTTTTTGTCACAGCTCCCCAATAAAAACAGGGCAGCGAAGAGTATAGATATATTTTTATGCATCATTTAAATTTTTAAGGGATTAAATAAAATTTGGTGATATCCAGCTCCTGGGTAGACCTCATCAGTTCTATTCCCGCTCTTCTCTGGTTGAAAACGGCATTCTGATATTCCAGTTCAGCAGCTTCAAGGTCATTTTCGGCATCAATCAGCTGGGAAGATTTGCTCATTCCGTATCTGAATTCTTTTTCTGCCTGTACCAGCGCATTTTTTGCAAGCTCTTTTTCTTTCGCTTTCAGGGTAATCTGTGCGGAAGCAATATCATAATTGGTTTGGTTATTGGCCAGATTCAATGTCAGTTTTTTCAGAGCGTCTTCTTTCTGGTTCTGCAATACTTCTTTACCAACTTTGGCAGTTTCTTCTGCGTGTTTTCCTTCTTTACCGTCAAAAATCTCCCATTTAAAGCCCACTCCTGCCGTAATCAATGGAAATACATTGATATTATTGGGTCTCCAGTCCAGTTTTTTTCCTTCATATCCAAGCAACGGAACTGCAGGAATCACATTTTCTGAGGATTTTATTCTGTTTCCGTACAAACCGATATAATAAGCAGAAGCCATCAGCTGGACTTTAGGAATCATCCATGTTCTTTCGGCTTTTATCTTATAATCTGCAGCACTGATGCCATGTTCCAAAGCACGGATTTCTGCTCTCTGCTCTATTCCTTTTTCTGCAGTCAGCAATTCTACAGGAGACAAAACAGGATCAATCATTCTGAGCCTTTCCTTGTTAATTCCGGTTAAAACGTAAAGCTGGGTAAGAAGCAATTCTTTCTTGCCTTCATATTCTACCATTTTAGCATTCAAAGTAGCCTGAGCCAGTTCAATTTTCTTATGATCATAAGGGGTAATCAATCCATAGCCCAGAGCTTTATCAGCTGTTTTCCTGTTGATATCAAGTCTTTTTTTACTTTCATCCAGTACTTTTTTAGACTGATGAATCAAAGCCAGCTGGTCATATGCCTTAGAAATAGTGGCAATCACTTCATCTTTTGTTTTCTCCAGAAGGATATCTTCAGACTTTTTCTTTTCTTCCACCGCTTTTTTCATGTATTTAACCTTTCCTCCTGAATACAGAAGCATTTTGGCGTCTGCCTTAGCAATACCTGAAAATCCTGATACATTGAAATTATTGTTGAAAGTCCCTTCCGGAATATTGATAAAGGGAGCGAGATTGAATTCCGGTGACGTAAGTCTTGCTGTTCCGTTGAGATAACCGGCCTGGCCACTAAGTTCCAGGGTTGGAAGAAAGATGTCTTTCAATTTATGTTCATCCAGATCGGTAAGCTTGTTTTGGGTAATCTGCATTTTAAGGTTCGAGTCCCGAACCATAGCACTATCCAGAAGTTCTTTAAAATCCGGCGCAGACTGAGCCCAGCCAAAAGCGGGGAAAGCAAAAAAACTAAACGTAAAAATCAATAAATTGTTTTTCATGGTTTATGTTTACAACAAATATAATGCAAAAAAAGGTAAAATCCTTAAAGATAATTCTACAATATGGTGAATTTAAAGTAAGTTTAAAATATGTTTAAGTTTAAAACCTTATAAAATAAAGTTTTGTCGGAGTCGTTTAAATGTTAATTAAATACTAAAAAATCGGAAAAAAATTTTAACTCTACTTTTTCAGTATTATTTTTTACGACACTTTTTTCAGGAAACAAAGGAAGAAAAGAACATTCTCTGGAAAAAATTATTCGGAATTTGGATTCCTTCGGAATGACAAACTGGGTGGATAGGCTTGTATAATAAATTACTTAATATATAAAATCTGTGAAAAATAATATTCAGTAGGAACGGGCTTTAGCCCGTTTAATAAAAACAAAATTTCCAATGGCTTTAGCCGAAACTTATACTGCAACGCAATATTCGCAAAAGGATTATGGATAACTTTTATTCCTGCCCAAGGGCGTTTGGTTGCGCTGAATCTTCAATTTCACTCAGCGAAGACCATAATGAATTATCTTATCCTGTAAATAAAAACGAAAACTCCCCACATCGCTGTGAGGAGTTTTCTGTATAGTTATAATAAGCTGATTTATTTTTGAACTGCTTTTTTCATGGCAGCATCCGGACGTAAAATTCTGTAACGAACTTCGATATCTTTCGGTACATAGAATACCAATGGAAGTTTACTGTTGTATCTTACAATTTCAGGCTTTAAAGTCACAAACTTTTTAGTCAGCTTTTTATCCAGACAAGCCATCAGGGTTCCCCCTGTTTCGCCATTAGATTCTACTTCATAATAGTTGTATCCCCATCCCTGAAGATCCTGGGTTTTCATTTCTCCCATCAGGAAATAATTGTTACAGTCCAGCATTTTTTCAGCTCCTACAAAAACTTCAACTTTTAAATCGTTTTCGTTTTTTGCCACAGGAAGCTGAATATATACCTGCTTATATCCTTCTTTTGCTTTTGGGAACATTTCAATCTGTAGTTTTTCAAACTTTTCTGCTTTCTTTTGCGCGAAAGCATTTACCCCAGCCATTAATACCAATCCTGTAATTAAAGTTTTAGAAAATTTCATCTTTATAATTTTTTTAATTGCTACTACCTTAATTCCAAAAACCATTCCAAAATTAAACAATTGTTTGATTTTTCGATTTAATTCTATATTCTGTTAAAAATCTTTAAATAAAAACTGCAGTAAAATTACTGCAGTTTTTATGTTTATCAGTTACTCTGAAATTATCACATTGCTCCCTTTTGTGTGAGCATTCATTTGCGGTGCATAGTAATTCTGCATGGTAGTAATTCCGTTGGAGAATTTACCGGATGCGTTGGCCACTACATCATATTCAAAAACATATTTTCCTTTCGGCATGTATTGAATATAGAAATTGGTAGAAGCATCTTTAGTCGACTGATAATATCCAAGGTTATTTTTCCACTGATATCCGGACAACACATCTACAGGTTCAAATCCTGCAGCACGCATATCTTTGATGTGAATAAATTCCATCGCTCTGTCTGTATTGAGAATCATTCTTACCGTCACTTTATCTCCTACTTTCAATGGGGTTTCAGCAGAGATCTTCTGAAGTTCTTCTCCGTTTACGGTTTTCACTTTTTTATAAAGCTCCTTCGTTACAGAAATATAATTTTCGGAAGATTTGATTTTATCAAGGTCTTCATAATACTGCCAGAACAATCCTCCCTGAACAATTCCGGGGCCGGGTTTTGTAACCGTTACCGTTGCTAAATTCTCATCTACAGCCTCTGGTTTCAAAGTTGACTTCACATAGCCTGTAGCTTGTGTCTGAGGCGTCAGCTCTTTTCCACCCCAAACGATAGTGGCTTTATCACTTTCTGCTCCTGTCCATGATTTTCCTGAGTTCAAGATCGTAAAGATCACTTCTGCTGTTCCTCTTGAGCTTCCCCATGAGTTGACTTCCTTCTGGGTTACCAGCCAGATTTTCATATCTTCAATAAAGCTTTGGTCGTTAGATTTTAACGTATTAAAAGCTTCCAGTGCTCCGGCATGGTTGACTACTTTAGAACCAAACCATCCCCAGTCATTAAGATTCTGTTTCCAATAGACACCTTGTGTTTTGGTATCTGTAGAAGTTTCTTTAAGGTAAATCATTAACTTATCTGAGACCTCTTTCAGACCATAATCGTTCATTAATAATGCTGCACGATGAAGCCCGAAGAATGTAAAATCTGTGATCTTAGCGGTCTTGGCTTTTTGTTTCACCAGCGTTTTCAGAGTAGCTCCTTTTCCTTTTAAAGGATATTGTTTTTCCCAATAGTTTCTGGCATCAAGATAGTCCATCGCCCAGTTGTTCCAGACGTTCCCTTTTTTCACATCAAAATACTTGTTCACTTCATTATCTACATACTGAATCAGTTTAGCAACAATACTTTGCTGATCAGCGCTTTGATAGTCTTTCACATGATCTTTTAACCAGGAATTGATTTTTCCTAAGTTTTTAAGGATGTACAGCGACGTTCCGTAAGAACTTGGGTAACCTGGATACCATGAGAATCCACCGTCAGGATTCTGCAGTTTTCTGAAATCCTCCCAATCCTGATTAATTGAGTTTTTCATGGTATTGACATCAAATAATAATGCCAGTTTCTGCATCTGTTCTCCTTCATTTTTGCTTTCCAGTACCCAAGGGGTTTCTTCCAACAACAGCTGTTTCAGTTCCTGATTTTTTTCAAGATTTGAATTTAATAATCCTTTATTCTGATATTCTTCAAATACAGTTTTCATTTTCGGATTGGCTTTGAATATTTCCGAAGCCAGTACGTCTGCAAACCATTTATTAAATATTACATCCGCAGAATTGTTCTGATCGTTTTTCAGGCTTGGAAGGGCAAACATGATTTCCCAGATCGGATTCGTCGTCAGTTCCAATGTATTGGAAACATTAGACACTGTCGTGGATGTATTATTTTTAAGATTATCCAGTACAAATGTTTTGGTTTCTCCTTCTTTCACAAAAACCGGAACCGCATCCGTCACCAGCATTCTGTTCGGTAATACAGCAATAGCCTGCTGCTCTCCGTCAGAATACTGACCTGCTTTAGCAACCACTTTGAAAATAACGGAGGAAACATTGTCCGGAACTTTTAATTTCCATGTCAATGCGCTGCTTCCGTTTTCATTCAAGCTGAAGTTTTGTACACCTGAACTCATTCCGAATTTTGAAGAAATATTCTCATTGGTAAAGGCATCCAGAATTTGTAATTCTGCGGAACCATTTAACTTTTTATCAGTAAGATTTGAAAGTTTTGACTGTAGGTTCAGTTCATCCCCTTCTCTCAGGAATCTTGGATAGTTTGGAGTCACAGAGAATTCTTTCTGTGTTACCACTTCTTTTTCCAGGGTAGCCGCTCTTGCATCTTTAGTATGGGCGAGGAACATCAGCTTCCATTTGGTCAATGCTTCCGGAGAGGTAAACTCGAAGTTGACATTTCCTTCGGCATCGGTTTTCAGATCCGGATAGAAAAATGCTGTTTCGTTCAGGTTCTGACGGACAGCTACTTTATCAAGGCCTTTCTCTACATCATCATGATCTAAAACACCGTCTGCATCAGATTCCATTGCTTCAGGTAACACATTCTGTGCTACTGCTATTTTATCTTCAGCAATAGCTTTTCTTCTTATACCTTTTGCTTGCCCAGCAATTGGTGATGGCGGTAATGCATAAGCCGGAGCTTTTACTCCTTCCTGATTGCTAAACCCTACAATGGTTTCCCTTGAAATTGAATAATAATTCCCATCAAACCAGTTAAACTGAGGAACAGTTACATATCTGTCTTCAAAATACCTCAGCCTTTTCTGATAATTTTGCTGCTGAAGGTAATTGCTGATCCCATAAGAAGTAAGGATTACAAATGGAGTATACAGTTTTCTCCAAGTAAAGCTGTTGGCAGCAAACTGATCCAGAGACATATCATACATATTCGCTAATACCTCAGCGTTGATCTTTTCCTTGTCATTTCCGGTAACTTTTACCGTCCATTTTTCCTTAGCGTTAGGTTCAAGCTTATCTCTGAAGGTTACGGTTTCAATTTTTAAAGGTTTTTCTGTGTCTTTTATTTTTAAGGAAACAGATTCGGTATTCACATCATTAAATGCCACCAGCTGAAACTGAAGGTTAAGATCCGAAACACTTTTATCTTTAGGAATTTCAGCGGTATATTCCAATATCCCTTTTTTCAGCTGATGAACTTCGGAAACGGTTTTTCCTGATCCATCCTGCACAAAAACATTCACCAGCGCATCAGGAACTGCCGAGAATACATACACTTTTGCTTTTTCTCCTCTTGACAATTCTTCTTTCGGAGCGATAACCGTAAGGAATGTTTTCTGGTTTGGTTTTAAAGAAGTTTTATCCCAGACACTGAAATACTGTGAGGTTTTGATGGTATCTTTTCCTTCAATATTGAAAAGTTCAAGTTGATAATCTCCTGCTTCCAGTTTTCCTAAATCAAGACTGGCTGCTGCCTGAGAATTATCAGCGAATGGCTGCTGTTGTCTTTCAATCAATACTTTTTCGGTTTTCCAGTTTTTGATCTCATCATTTTTATCAAAAAGATCATGTGGAAATTTGCTAATGAACTCTTCTTTTGAATATTTTGGAAGGTTCTGAACATCAGATTTGAAATTATCTCTGAAAATTCTGTTAGGAGCGGTCAGTTTTGATAGCTTAACCTGATATGGCTTCTTAAGATTCTGATCGTTATAATTTTTGGTTTCTACCTTCAGTTTCACATTTTCATCTGTAAAACTATTGCTGATGTTTTCTGCCTGAATGTAATGAGAAACTGATGCTACCTTCAATTGGGTATCGGCAGTCTGTGTTTCTCCATTGATATCTGTAACAGATGCATTCACTGCATAGTTATCAATCTGTATTCCTTCCAGCTTTTCATCTTTTTTAAGTTCTAAATGAATGATAAACTCTCCTTTTTCATTGGTTTTTGCTTCGCCAAGAATTGAGTTTTCATTATCATCATCCTGCGGATACCAGCTGAAATATCTCCATCGGATATTATGCTTTTTGATTTCGTAGTTCACTGTCGTATTGCTCAGCGGAACTCCGGAGAACATTATGGCTTTTCCTTTTAAATCTATAGTTTGACCATATTTGTATTCTTCTTTTACCGGATCAAAGGTTACTTCAAATTTAGGTCTCTTGTATTCTTCTACTCTGAAGTTCTTGTACCCCTGGCTTTCACCTTCAATTCTCAGATAAAAATTACCGTTCAGTTTTCCTTTTGGAAGAATGAAACTTCCGTGATAGGAGCCAAACTCATTGGCAGTAAATTCCTGAGAAGAAACTTCCTCATTATTGGTATTCAGTAAAGTTATTTTTTGTTTTAATCCTGAAATAACAGATTCAACTTCTTTATTAATTCTGGTATTGATCACTTTAAAATAAACGGTTTGGCCTGGACGATAAATCCCTCTGTCAATGAAAATCTGAGCCGTTGAGCGAATTTGTTTATTAGGATTATAATCTTCAGCAGACCCTCTGTTTCCATACATCTGCATGATCTGGAAATCATTGGTCTTAGGTTGTTGAATCAGGAATGTTCTGTAATATTCTTTACTTTCCGTGGAAGGAAACTTAAACCCTCCATTTGCATTGGTAGCTCCTTCAATTTTATTTAAAGTTTTATTGGAAACAAATTCATAAAATCTAAGTCCTTCATTGACCACTGGCCTTCCATTTTCACTGTTTACCAGCTTCAGCTCATCAGAAAGAGGATTCCTGTCTGTTTTAGACTGATAAATAATTCTGTTTCCTGAAACCAGAAAATAAAAATTCTGTTTTGAATCTGTATCTTTCATATCAGCACCTGCCACCGTAAATTCTGCGACATACACACCTGATGGAAGCGGCTTAACTTCCAGTGAAGTTTTATGGTTCTGATAATCTTTAGGATCAGGAAGCTGGAATATCTCTTTCCTTACCAGATTCTTTTTCAGTTTTCCGAAAGTATTGGAATACGAGTTCTGAACATATTGAAGAAATGAGGTAAAATCGTCCTTTACTTCATAAATATTCATGGTAAATTCTGAGACATTCTGATATTGCGCCACAAAATGAATCGGCAGATTATTCTGGGTCTGGGATTCATATTTAATCGTCAGGTACGGATTTGTAATCTGGGCTTCTTTACTTTTGATATTTTCAATAAAAGGAGATTTCGGATATTCATTTTTCGCCTGGGCAGCTATTGCAAGAGCCTCTTTAGGCTTCTTTTTACTGACCAGTTCATCCATAATATCTCCCATGATCATTACTTTGTAATCTCCTTCAGTATTAGATTTTAAGAGATTCTGCAGCTGCTCAAGTTTATCTTTACAGTAATTGAAGTTACAGTTTTCTGTAATTTTCTCTTTCATGAAGTACAGCTTTGCGTTTCCGGTGTTCTGTGCAATCAGTTCATCATAGATGGTATTAATATCTGTACGGTTGGCAGCCAGTTCATTTTTCGTGAAAATATTATTATCAGATAAAAATTCTGTTTTTTTCAGCGCATACCAATCAGACAACGTTGGGAAATAAGCAATATCACCTGTTCCGGAAAATATATCCTTATATTTTTCCAGGAAAATCTTTTTCATATCAGGTTTTTCCCGGTCAAGTTCCTGAAAGCTTTTGGTCAGATAGCTTTTGAAATCAAGCTTACTCCAGGTTTCAATCTGCAAAACATCCTGGGAATTAATGTTGGTTCTTCCGTTTATTTTCCATAGATTCTGGTTGTAATAATCCATGAAGAATCCGTTCAGCAGAACTTTGTATACCAGCTTGCCTTCACCGGTCAGCTTCCCTTCCGTATCTTTCAGTTTTTTGAAAAACTGAGAAGCGGTATTGTTCTTATCATCGTCCACCGTTTGATTTACAATACTGAATTCCGCTTTCAGAGAACGGATCAGTTCGAAGGCATTATTTTCTTTCATGGCTTGTTTTTGTATGTCTAAAATAATGGGAAGATTAGATTTATACGCTCCTTTTGTACTGTTTTCAGCAATTTTTTTCCATTGGGTATCGTAATATTTTTGCGCGGACACCCTTGAAATGCTCAGCATTATAAGCAAAAGCAGAAAAATCTTGGAAAATCTTTTCATATATATTAATTTTGATAAATGAACATCTTAAAAGTACTGAAAAAAACTGTCATTGACAGCCAAATGTATGTCTCCCTTATGGGAACTCTTTTTGCAGTATTTTTCATGAAAGAGCAAAACACATTCCGTTTCCCTACTGTTCTTTTGATTTTCATCACTTATTTCAGCGGCTATCTTTATACCAAATACCAATATACCAAACATTTCTTCAAAATAGTGGTTGTAAACGCAGTAGCCGGAATCGTTTGCGCTTTTTTAATCATTCATAATCATAATGAAATAAGACTTCTGAAATGGTTTATTATTGTTGTACTCGGATTGCTTTATAACAGCTTTTTTCTTGATGTTTATATCAGAAAAATTCCTTTGCTGAAAGTTTTTTATGTAGGATTGGTTTGGGCTTTGGTGAACTGCTGGCTTACGCTTCCTGAATTCAGCATTCCTATTTTTATGATCAGTTTTTTCTTTATTACAGCACTGGTCCTTCCTTTTGATATCCGGGATATGAATAGTGATACCGTAAAAACCTTTCCTATGCTGATAGGGGTTCAGAATACCAAATACATTGCCTATATTCTTGTTTTCATCAGCAGCATCATTTCAACTTTATATCTTGAACTGCATTATGCTCTATCATTTTTTATAACAAGTATTATAACTTATATTCTTATTTATTTCTCTGAAAATAAAAGAGATGATGCTTATTTTTCATTCGGAGTGGAGACGTGTTCTGCACTTCCTTTTTTATTTTTAGTAATAATGGAGTATTTTTGACGAATGATTATCAAGAAGCTTTCCCTCTACAATTTTAAAAACCATTCTGAGAAAAAATTTGAATTCTCCCCGCAGATCAACTGTTTTGTGGGTAATAACGGCGTGGGAAAAACCAATATTTTAGATGCACTGCATTATTTATCGGTGGGAAAAAGCTTTCTGGGCAATACAGACCTCAACAACATTAAAAATGAAGAGGACTTTTTCACCATTGATGCTGAAATCCGGAATGAAGACAGCGAAGATATCATCAGAATTACCCAGCCCAAAGAAGCCAAAAAGGTAATTAAGAAAAATGATAAAAGCTATGACAGGCTTGCAGATCATATCGGTTATCTTCCGAGCGTTATGATTTCTCCTTATGACTCCAATCTTATTTCGGATTCCGGGGAGAGCAGACGTAAGTTTCTGGATGCCATGATCTCTCAGACGGATTCAGAGTATCTTTTTGACCTCATTCAGTATCAGAAGACAATTCAGCAGCGAAATGCCCTGCTCAAATATTTTGCCAAGAACAGAACCTGGGACAAAGATTCACTGGAGATCTATGATGATCCGATCATCAGATTCGGGACAAAAATATTTGACAAAAGAAAGGATTTCGTAGAACAGCTGAACCCCATTGTTCAGAATTTCTATCAGATTATTTCCGGCGGAAAAGAAACTGTATCTGTTATTTATGAATCTCATTTACTGGCAGATTCCTTTGAAAATCTTTTAAAGGAAAGCCTTGAAAAAGACCGCATGCTGACCTATACTTCAAAAGGAATTCATAAGGATGATCTTCTTTTCGAAATGGACCATGTTTTAATTAAGAAAATCGGATCTCAGGGGCAGCAGAAATCTTTTCTGATCTCTTTAAAACTGGCTCAGATGAGTCTTGTCAAAGAGCTTACGAAAAAGACCCCTATTCTGTTGCTTGATGATATTTTTGATAAGCTTGATGACATCAGAGTTTCCCAATTGATTGAGCTAGTGAATAAAGAAAGTTTTGGCCAGATTTTCATCACCGATACCCACAGAGAACGTACTGAAAGTGTCGTGAAGAAAATTAATGAGGAAAGTATCATTTTTGAAGTTTAATGCGGGATACGAGGTACGAGATGTCAGGTTTATAAAATACGAGGTTAAAGTTGCGCGCTTTATCTGTACGATAAAAATTTATTTATCATCGAAATACTTTTTATCTTAACTTAATATCCTAAAAACACAAATAATATGAGCTATAGAAACTTGGAATAAAAAAACAAAACCCGAAACCCAAACCGCAGAACTCCATAATTACGAATCACGCACCTCGAAACGCGAACCCAACTATGAAGAAGAAAAAACGTGAATATCAATCCTCTGAACTGGTAAAATCTTTTGCCAGAATTTATGGTTTTGAACATAAACTTATTGCTTTTGACATTAAAGATTTCCTTGAAGAATATCTTGATGAAAGTCTTTTCAAAGAAATCAGAAGTGTCAATATTGAAAATGGATGTATTATTATTACCATTGATTCCCCGTTGCTGAAACATGATTTTAAAATGCGTAAAAGCTTTTATCTCAAAAAGTTTCAGGATAAATTCGGAGCTGAGAAATTCAGGGATCTACAGATTGTATAAACTTCTTTGATGACTTCCTATTTGCCTTTAATAGCTATAGCAATAGAAAAAATGCTGCCTGAGAGGCAGCATTTTTTATTTATTAAGATCAATGTTCTTCTGATTTATTGGAAATCGTACTGCTCATCAGGTCATCTGCTTTTTTGTCCAGTCCGGAGCGCAGGGGCAGGAAGAATTTCAATGGGTGTTTCATAAAATACCTGAAAATTTCTTTATAGATCTCACTCACCTGTCCGAAATTCATCTTTCTGGATCGGAAAGCAAGGAACATGGATAAGCTGAAGCTCACCAGAAAGTTGAAGAAACCGATCAGAAATACTGTTAAGAAAGATATCCAGAATGTGTAGGAGTCTACTGAAAAATCTTTTCCATATAATCCTAATGCAAAGTTACCGGCAGCAAAGGTAATATGCCTGATATCGAGATCCAGTCCGAAAAACATTCCTACCGGCGCCGTAGCCCCCAGGAATACCCCAAACCAGAAATTAGAAATGATTCCCGGCCAGTTTTTAGCATAATACTTTGACAGGCCTTTTGCAAACTTTTTTCCGAAAAAGCTTCTGATGGAGAGATTTTTGGCAATTCTTTCAGGGATCTGATAAAAAACAGAATTGTTACCGATATTTCCGGAAATAATTCCGGAGATAAAAAGATAAAACCCGGCAATACTCGCATGCAGAATCGCTTTTGATTGAAAGGGATCAAGGTCTTTTAACAATTTGTCGGATCTTTCTACAGCCAGATTTTGGGAAAAGAATACATCCAGGCCGTAAATGATAGCAAGCGCTACCGGAAAGGCCAGCAGTACATTTCCTACAAAGGCAATAAACTGACTGCGGAATAGCTTGGATACCAGATGGGCAAATTCTGTATTATTTCTTTGGGCATTTCCTTCTTCAGACAATACTTTTGTCATGGTAGCCGCTGTCATTGCAGGCTGTTTTGTAGCAAGGGTAAAACCCATCAGATAGATCATCACAAATCCCATTGCATAATTCATTGAGTACAGAAAAGCATGGGAAAAATCACTTCCCGGAATATATCCGTAAAGCATTTTCAGAACACAAAGAGCCCCAACAATAATACCTCCTCCACTGGCCTTATAAAACATGGTCATATATTCCTTTCGGGTGGAAGTAATATAATGGGTTCCGGTTTCTGCAGTATGATTGGTAATAAGGTGAGAGATCAGCCTCGTACTGTCATTGATGAGATCAGAAATATTATTTTTATGAGATTTATAATTCAGGATATTAAAAACCAGCTGTTTAGATTTTATCAGAACATCTTCATCAGTATCAATAACCAATAACTGGGCAATCTCAAAAATCCTTTCAGTCTGCTGCCGTATTTTTAACAGAGATTGATTAATTTTTCCTGAAATGCCATATTTAGCTGAATTTTTAAATGCAATATTGACAAACTCCAGACACTGTTCTGCGTAGATTTTAATCTGTTTATATCTGCTATCTTTGGAGTGCAGCTGCAGGTATGGATCCTTTACCAGATCTTCTGCTAAGGTTTCCAGTTCGTTCTGAAGGGCAAGAAACGGGTTGTCCAGATTTCTGTACTGAGGAGCCATTCTTACCACTTCCACCTCCATGGCCATTCCTGTAACCCTCCAGGAAAGGATATTCATAGAGAAGATAAGTTCTTTTTTCACATTAGGACGGATAATAAAATCCGAAGCTCCCAATAGTTTTAAAAATTCATCAATTTCATTCTCAGGAAGATTGTGCAGATATGTGAGATCTTTTTTCGGTCTCAGGCTGACATTATCGATCATATACCAAACCGTTTTTTCGTTTTCAACGGGTGGTAAAACCTTATTCAGTATTCTTTTTTTCAGTTCAGGAAAAAAGGCATTTTCTGAAAGAATATTGGCTTCTGTAAGGGAAAGATTGAATGGTCGTCCTCTGAAAATATTGTGAATATAATATTTGAAGTTTTCCGCAAAATTAGGATTGCTTCTGAAAAAATTGAGCACATCTGTAAAGTCAGCCTCTTTTATCGTCTCTAAAAACTCTGCAAAAGGTTCTAAAGAAAGGGTTTCGTTCTTAAAAGAAAAATATTTTTTAAGAACTGACTCAAAATTTGTGCTGGAATTAAAGAATTTCATTAGTACAAAGATACTATTTCAAACTTACATTCCTCATCTGTCTCATGATCCAATTGTGCTTCTTTCTTAAATAAGGTGATGGATTTTTAGGATCATACTTCTTTGGATTAGGCAATACAGCAGCAATCCAGGCTGCATCTGAAGCACTTAAATCTTTGGATGATTTCCCAAAATAATATTGTGCAGCCGCTTCCACACCAAATACTCCCTGCCCCATTTCTATAGAATTCAGGTATCTTTCAAGGATAATGTCTTTAGTCCATACTTTTTCGATGATGAAAGTATAGATAGCCTCCAGCCCTTTTCTTACCCAGCTTCTGCCCTGCCATAAAAATACATTCTTAGCAGTCTGTTGGGAAATGGTGCTTCCTCCTCTTATTTTTTTGCCTTTCTCATTATATTTCATGGCTTTTTCGATCGCTGTATAATCAAAACCGTCATGGTCAAAAAATTTCTGATCTTCGGATGCAATAACTGCTTTTTTTACATTATTCCCCATTTCGTCATAGGAAATATAATCCCGATGCAGTTTTCCATATTCAAAAAGCCCCCCTATCTGGGTAAGGGTAATCGGTGGATTAAAGAATCTACCCCAGATGATAAAAACTACATTCAAAACAAGAATGATGAAGATAAGCTGTTTAATTTTTTTCCACATAACTTGATAAAAAGGAAAGGCAAAAATAAGCAAATAGTATGAGTTAGTGCAATTCTTTCATATAAGTAAGCTGATAATCCGGTAAAAGTTCAGGATGGAAGATCTTGATATAGTCTTTCAGAATCAGATCTGCTCTTACCACACCACTTTCAAAGAAGTCATTTGCCTTTAATTTCTCTCTTCCTGCGATGGTGTAGATCTTCCCTTTATTGAATACATCCAGCTTTCCATAGAATGGATTCATGCTCAGCATCTCTTTTTTCGAAGGGTGGCTGCCGGCATTTACCCAATACTGTACTCCATTTGCTTTGGCATATACTTCTTCAAAACTCATGGTTAAAGCTTTTTCATCTTTATTATCCTTCATGATATAATTGGCATTGGCATCCGAGATATAATGCGCTACAGAAGTATTCCCCCCTGGCAGATACCAGACATCGCCATACATTTCGTTGGCCAGGACAACAGGCTTTTCTTTTGCTTTTGACGCAAGCTGTTTCAGATTGCTGTAATTTTTTTCAACTTCTTTGTATTTGGTTTCCGCTTCTTTTTCTTTTCCTAAAAATTCTCCAAAAAGTTTAATATAAGCTGTTTTCTCCAAAGGCTTCTGCTCCATATATTCATCCAGGAATATCACCTGGATGCCATTGTTTTTTAAAAGTTCATACGTATTGTCAAAGCTGGCAATATGGTTGGTAAAAATAGCATCCGGTTTCATAGAAATGATCTTTTCCACATCATATTTCTGTTCGCTCCCTACATTTTGAATCTTCCCTTGTTGAATCAGACTCTGAATTTTATCCGAATAAATATACTCCGGACTGGAAACTCCAATGATCAGATTTTCCGCTCCAAGCTCTGAAATATACCCTGCCATACTTGCATTCAGCAGAATAATTTTCTTAAAAGGAGTTTGATTTTTTTTAAAGTTATAACTAAAATTTCCTGATTTCAGCTCCAAAACTCCCTCATGTTCTTTAAACCGGGTACGGCTAGAGATATTTGTCCAATCTGAGGACGAATTTTTTGTTTCTCTTTTACAGGCAATTAGCGAGAATACCGTAAATAAAAGTAAAATTTTCTGTTTCATGTTTCAAAGAACGGAAAAAAGTGGTATATTTGCAACCGTTAAACAACAAGAAAACACAAGGCCTCGTGGCGCAACTGAATAGCGCATCTGATTACGGCTCAGAAGGTTACAGGTTTGAATCCTGTCGAGGTCACAAAACCGACATTTGAAGATTTTTCACTTCTTTGTCGGTTTTTTTTATTTCCTAATTCCTTCTTTATCAGAAAGATAGTATATACAAAAGTATTGATTTTTGCGGTTTGAAAATTCTCGCCGTCAAAGGTTAACTTTTCAGGATATATCAAACCAATTATAGCTCTTTTGTCTACTGAATCTGCTTTTTTATATCTCTCAGAAATTTTCGTAACAGCCTTCAAAGCCGCATCCAGCTTAAGTTCTACGTTATTATCCTTCTTGGTTTGCTTTATCGAATTGAGTTTGAATAAGAGTCGGTCAAGTTCATCCTTATTTTTTGTCTTCACAGCTCTAAAATCCTCTTCATCTAATTTATCTTCCAGATATAAATCTCTTGCTTTTGCTATCTTTTGTTCAATTCTGGTGACTTGCTCAGTCAGTATTTTTCGCTCATCATCAAGACCGTCCGTAACACTTGAAAAATTTTTCATCATTATAGTTTTTAACAAATTTGCAAATGCTGGAATAAACTCAAATTTTGAAAGTTCTGCCTCAAATAGTTCATTAACTATTTCAGAGTTGTGACGGAAGCCACATGCTAAGGTACAATGGTAATAGTAGTAATGCTTTGACCTTCCTTTAGCACTACTTGCAGTTAAATTTTTTCCACATTTTGGGCATAGCAGTAATCCGCGCAGAGGATACCTGTCTTCATTGATGACCCTACCTCCCGGTAAAAAAATATCTTTATTGCTTTTCCTTCTGAGTATATGTTGAACTTTCATAAAAAGTTCTTCTGAGATTAAAGGCTCATGTTTGCCTTTAATAATTCTCTCTTCTTCATCACCATGTGCTTTTAGGACAATATTACCACAATAAACTACATTGCGAAGAGCCTCAAGAAAAGAATTACGTGTGAGCTTCCTACCCTCCCTTTTATTCATTAGCTCTCTAACTTTTGCACTTGGGAGATGTCCCTTCGCTACTTCCTTAAAGGCCCAGATGATGTTAGAGGCCTCAGGTTCTTTTACTGCCACATATTTTCTGCCATCTTCCGTGCACTTATTGATATATCCGTAAGGCGCAGTTCCCATCATTCTGCCTTCTTTAATGGCTCTGCGCATACCATAAATAACATTCAATGCACGACGATCATTTTCTACTTCAGGAGTTGAAAGATATATAGCCAATAAAAGTTTATTTTCAGGAACTCTCAAGTCTAAAGGCTGCTCAATAGCCTGAGGAGAAATATTTAACTTAGTAAGTTTAGAGATCATCTGGTAAGCTTCGCTTGTATTACGGCTAAACCTATCCCATTTAGTAAACAAAAGAAGTCTAACTTCTTTAGCAGGCTTGCCTCTTCTGAAGCTAAACATATATTTCTTCCACTCTGGTCTGTCGAAAGTTTTTGCAGAATGATCCTCAAAAATTACCCGATCGATTTGAATATTTTGACTATTGCAATGTTTGCGAAGGCGCTCTTCCTGATCGCGCTGTGAATAACCTTTATCAGCTTGTTCATCCGTTGAAACTCGGATATATAAATCGGCGATTTGCATAAAGTTTTCATTAGTATGTTAGAAGGTGACTAATATTGAGATCAATTTGATTATCAATATTATATTCACTAAAATACGAAATTAATTTTTAGCAGAGATGAGCTCTTTGAGGGTCATCTTTACTAGAGTATGGAGTAAAGCCAGCACATCTGAAATTTCTTTTTCAGACATATTGATGTTTGATCTTTTCAATATTTTATCGGCCTCACTTACCGACATTTCGTTAAACTTCATAAGCGGTTCGAGCTCGAATTCCTTCAAATCTCTAAGTTGAGAATCTTTTTGTTTTCTTTTGCTACGCATCGCCCCTGAATACTTATCGCATTAACTTATAGATTAATTGATCATTTTGACTCAGTATATTTTTTACAATAACTGTTATTTTAATAATCAAATATTATCAGCTAAAATCGCAATAAATATGGTAGAATATGGCATCATAAATTGATCAAAGTCTATTTAACCACTAAATGGGTTACTTACGAATTTTGATTTGTAATAAAGGATTAAAATAGAATAAACTACAAGAGCAAAACTTATAGTTCTTATCATTTAAATTGTCTAGCCAGTAAAACATTATATAAAACGAAAGCAGATATTTGGAAAAGCTTTCTGCTAAAAATCTCCAGTCCAAAAAATACCCAATCAATCTTTATTCACCGGATAATAGCTAGAGCTTTGTAATCATACGATTGATTACTTCTGCATTACGCTTGTCTACATCGAACTCTTTTGACAAATCTTTCCATTGGTTTAATGCATATTTAGTCTGTTCAATAACATTATCGATTAGACTCTGTGGGAGTTTAGCTTCCTGACCTAACTTTGCCAAATGTTTTATGCTTACATTTCTGCCCTCTCCTAGGACCATTGTACTCTGCTCTCCACCAGGACCTGTCGAAAATGTTAAATCGTATGCAGGCGAAAGTTTCCAGTTGCCTGTTTCGTCCATTAAAAAACTGAAGTTCTTTGCATGGTCATCCCTATTGTGAGCCATAACATTGAAAACCGCCAGTCGATACATTTTTTCGACTTCACGAATATCTTTTGTCAGGGTTGCAGTCAAATTCAGTAGATCTTCGTAATCAAGCGAAGGTAACCTGAAATTGCTATGCAACAATCCACTTACGGTATGCATATGTAATCTCCTATTACCGTCCCTGTCGAATCTCTTCACTGCGAAATAACCGCTCCCACCATTTTGAGAAGGAAATAAATGCACATCCGGCATTGCGATACCCGCTTCTGCAGCCATCAGTGCATAGACATATTCAATAGCTCCGGAATCCGGACCGTCCTGTGAATTGGAAAACTTAACCAACCAATGTTCAAAAGTTTCGTCTAAGTTTTGGGCTCCGTATAAAATATTTTTACGTTCGCTATCTACGCCAATAAGTGCTTTAGGCCTGGCACCTGCTGATGAACCATTTAAAGCTAACAGCTCAGTAATTACCTCTTCCGAACTTCCTTCCAGGACTTTTTCAGTTTGTACAGCCAGCACGTCCAGGTCAACTTTATCTTGCGGCACTTCAGGACTATTATCCGGCTCGTAGACTAATGCTCCCATTCCGTGCATACCTACGTGAGCAAGGCGGTCCAGTGACGAAACATCTGAAGGCATCAATCCAAAGGTTCTGATCATTCTGTCAAACAGCAATCTTCCCCAGCCATCCGGCAAGCTGTCGCTGAATACTCCTGCCAATCCGTCAAATGGATGCAGAGGCAATTCACTAACGCCCCTTTTCAGAGGCAGCCTGAAAGGAGATATTTCGATTCCTGCGTCAAAAAAATTGTCATCGTATTGGAAGTAGATGACACCATCACGTATTGCAAGACGTCCAACAGGCTGGACTGCCAAGCCAAAATCTAACCCCACTTTTATTTCTGCAACAGGCTTAATCATTTTCTTCTACCTCTTTTTTTAATTATACTATCATCTTGTTTTAAAACATCATCTATTGAATTGAAAGCTGGCTTATCTGGCTTAAGAGCATCTAGCAATTCTTCCAATCCTCCAACCACCATCAAGATCTTTAGAAAAGAGTCCAGAGAAATCAATCCTTTTTGCTCAAACTTCCTAAGGGTGGAAAGTGCTACACCTGAACGTTCAGCAAGACCTTCCTGAGTAAGCTCCATCAGAAGCCTACGGTCACGAACATGAGTAGCAATCATTTTTTGCGCTTTAGATAATGATATAAGTAACATAACTGTATTATTTAATCATATTAATAAGCAATAATTATCATTATTGTATTACAAATATACTAAATACAGACTGTATAGATCGCTAAAATATACTATATTTTTTCTTTTAATTTAGATCTTCATACTAATTTCATTTTCTTTAGAATCCATCATGATCCCCCTTTTTAGAAAAAACAATCAATTCCATTTTATTCCCATCTATAATTGAGATGTCATCTGCGTTGTATAACGGGTCACTCACTTTTTCTGCTTTTTACGAAATGATTAAACTCAAATAATTCCTTGGCCGGTTGATCCCAGTTTTTTCTGGGAATCAATTGAAGGGTAACGAAAATGTCATTTTTCTTATTGTAGGAGTCGATACGTTCCAGTCTGCCTTGATAATCGGTTTCAGCGTGTTTGTATAGAGAATAAGGAAGAATAGTATCTGTGGGGAAGATATAAAACCGGTTATAGTTCCAGGGCGAATTGATTTCGAAGCGTTTGTATTGTTTTCCAAACAGAACGGTGTCGGAAAGATTTTTTCTGTTCCTGTAATTGGGAATCAATTCCTTTGAAAAGACGGCACCTTCACGCTTCGCCCACACCAATAGTGGCTTTTGTTTTAGAACAATATCAGAAAGCAGGAAGGTTTTCCCTTGGAAACCCAATGGATAGCAAAGAGAATCGGTCATATAGTAAAGCTGCTTGTTCATTTCCGGGAAGCTTCGGTCGGGAATGATCTCGATCAACTCATCTCCGGAATAGCTTATTTTAGAAATATGGAAACTCTGCATCTGCTCCAATCCTTTAGAAGCGTTGAAATATACATTTGAAACGAGATCGATCCCCCCTTTTTCGGATTTGATTTCCTTATTGCAGGAACTTAAACCGAAAGTCATTGCAAAGGATAATAATGTGAACTTTAATTTCATCTTGTTGGTTTTTATGAAAAGCGGTAAATCGTTAGACCTACCGCCTTCGGATAATAGTCAGGTAAAATTTATCGTTTGATACTCTGTTCTTTCACGTTATTTTTTTCATGCTTGTTATCCTGTTCCAGCCCTTCCAATGGTTTATTGGTGTTCAGCCTGTTCATCTCATTGTCATAGAGTTTAAGGTTTCTGTTCTGTGGGTCCAGAACTGCTCTTCCTTCGATGATGGAATCGTCCTGTTTAAATTTTACTTTAACGATATTTCCTTTTTCCAAAGATTTTATAGCATTATCCTTCCATTCTGGTTTATCGAAGACCAAATTTGCTTTCTCAACGATCTTATCCGTGTCAACACCGTAATTTTTGTAGAAGTTTTGAAACATATAGTTTCCTTTTTCTGTTTTAGGCTCATTGAAATCAAATTGCGCAAAGGCATTTTCCCGCTGCCCGCTTTTCGGATTATCGAATTCAATCTTTACACTGCGTCCTTCCAGAAGATTGATGGCCTCTTTTGCGGTAAAACTGTTATCCTTGCTGACAGGAAAATTATGGGAACGTTCCTCATTTTTTTCATTAGTCAGTTTTGCATTGAATGAATTGAGAAAAACGCCGCCGCTATCGGTTTTGTTGAATTTTAGCGTAAAATCAGCTTTGTTTCCGGGTAAAGCTTTATCGGAACCCGTCTGTATTTCAAAATGTTGCTCTGTTGATTGAAGGCCCTTTTCTAAATCTCTGTGAAGTTGTTCACTTTCGCCGAAGCCAAGATATTTCATCTGGTCTTTCAGGTATTGTACCCTGTCGAATTCTTTTTCTGTTTCCATAATTTGTGGATTTTGATTGTTAAACTTTATATCATTGTTTGTTAGTGTTTTATATGAGGGCAAATTATTTTCATCCAAATAAGTTTTTAATATTTCACCATTATTTAAGACGGTGTAAAACTCACCATATTCCCGTTTTTCCAAATAACCAAACGCCAATGCATATTTATCACTTGGTGTTAAAGAATGACCGTCGAGGATATCAGGGATGGTGTCCATTTGCTTTGCTGTCAGTGAATAATCGCCGTTAGTTGTTCCAAATTCCATTTCTTCCGCAAAAGCCTTTCTTTGGCTTGCTGTAATCATTAAATCTTTCAGTTTATATTCGTTTTCTTTTTTCAAGATTCTGTAATCTAGTAGCCCCTTTATCTCTTCTTTAGATAGTTTTGGATAAAGATCATTTTGTGCCGCTGATTCTTTTAAGGCTTCTTCAGAATCGCTTTTAAATTCATCCAAACTTTTAAAATCACCCATATTTTTCCATTCATTTTTTCCATAAGGTGATCGGTACTCCTGGGTTTGCAGATCATAGCTGTAATAGGAATGACCCTCCGGGCTTCTCAAAGAACCGCTTCCATCGTCATAATCATACCAGATCCACCCCTCCGGAAGGCCGGACGCAGCAACCAAATTCTCTTTTTCGCCATATCGAAAAAACAATTCAGATGGTACGCTTTCCAGTTCATTTATGAAATCTTTATAGGCTGTGGTTCTGGAACTAATTACTCTTTCGAACCAGGATAATTCCTTTCCATTGCGTTTCATGATTTCTTGTGACAGTTATTTATCGTTCGACTAATTTTTTCCATAACTATTTGCTTTGGCAGGAAATTCCAGCAATAATAACTGCTGCTGTAAGTAATCTTATTATTGACGAGTCCATTACATTTAAATTTGATTCTTTGATCAAACATCAGTAATTGTAATTCTTTTTGCATAAAAAGTTGTTTCGGTGCGGCATCATTTAACCAGGTATTGGACATTAACAATGCAAAAGGCTTATTGAAATTCAGACATTTTTCAAAAATTTTTCTTTTATTGGTAAAAGGAGGATTTGATATGATGATATCCCAGTTTTCAGGTTCGTACCTGTAGAAATCCTTACCTTCTTCCTTATGGGAAAACACAACTTTATTTGTTTTGCTGATTTCTTCTACAAATTCGCTTTTTTGTGTATCAAAGGGGCACCAGACAATAGCATTTTCCGGTATATATCCAAGGATTGGTATTACTGCGTATTTAGGAGTGTGACATTCATCATTATTGCCAGCGGAATATAAAATTTCATGACTTTTCATAATCATTGATGTATAAAAAATTATCTTCCTCTAAGTTTTGCCTTTTGTAACTCTTCTTCCTGTCCTTCATATTCCTCGCTCATTCTGCTAGCCTGGTCGTATAGATCTGAATCGATCACATCAAACAAAATATTAGAATCACCATTCCGAAACCTTTCATCTTCGATGGAGATTCTCGCAACGGCATCGAGTTCCCTGGAAACTATTGTGATATCATTTGAGATTTCTTTAGCAATTTCCGGGTATTGGTCGATTTTGTCATAGATATAATTTTTCAGCTTTTGTAGTTCAGCTTTGTAGCGGTTTAGTTCCTGCAGATTCTTTTGATCGGCTATAATAGCGGTAAGCTCAGTAGCATTTTTAATAAAGTCAAATTCAACTACTTTTCCATTTTGCTTATCAAAAATGAAGGCTTTCTTTTCGATACCCCAATCTTGTTGAGATTTTGAAAGATCTTTAATGTCCGTATACTGGAATTTTTCTTTGCTTTGTTCAAGAATTTCTGTAAGGTTCTTGTCCCTCTCAAGAAATATGACTTTCAGCTGGGTGCTATTATCAGTAAGTTGGAAGGTTGCCCTGTTTCTCTCATTATCTGCAACAATTGTATAACCCTGAAGAAATTTCTTAATATCGTCAGAACTTAATTTTTTGGAAAAAGTTAGATCATCATTAATAATTCCATAGTTTTTCAAATCTTCTGTAGGTAAATTTTGATGTTTCATAATTGTATTTTTTATTTTTGGAAATAAGAAGTTGGTTCGTTACCATAAGATGCTATTAGCAAATGATTCGCTCTGATCACGTCATTAAGAAAATGCACAGGATCGATAAATTTTTCATTCTTCTTCACCGCAAAGTGCAGGTGAGGTCCAGTAGAGTTCCCGGTATTGCCACTTTTTGCAATGATGTATCCCGTTCTTACCAACTCTCCCACTTTGTAATAGCTTTCTGAAAGATGTAGGTATGCCGTTTCAAAACGGTTGAAATGTTTTACTTTGATATAATTTCCGCCACCTTTGGGATCCCAGCCACTGGCTGTAACTATCCCGTCCATTACAGCATACACATTCTCAAAGTAGGCTTTAAGGTCAATGCCATTATGCATTCTCACTGTTCCGGTGATGGGATGTGTTCTTTTTCCGTAGGAAGAAGATATTTTAAAAGCATTGCTCAAGGGCATTGCGATCTTTGAGAACTTTACTTGATCATTCATATTCTCAAAGTCTCTCTTTTGTTGATGGATAAGTCGTTGGCTCTGTAAATCTAAAATCAGTGAATCCTTAACTTCTTTCACATCCCATTTTTTGTCTTTTTTATCTGAATTCTCCATAATCCATCTTTTCAGTGAGTCCAATTCTTTTTTCAGCTCAGCTTTGGATGTCGCGTTAAAAATGTCTTTCCAGAATTTTTTATCCGTTTTCTTTTTAAGATCCTTGGTCTCTTCCGTTTTTTCCAAGATTCGAACGCTTTCTGTTTTCTTTGGCATTGTAGGTGTAAGCGTATTAAATTGTCCATAAAGCGACGAATGAAAAGAAAAGAGCAATCCGATCAGAAAGTATGTTTTAAGTAAATTCATGATGCTGATTTTATAAATTCATTCACAATGAGTTCGACTTCCTTGTTGATCTTCCGGAAATTGCTCATAAGTATTTCTTCTTTGCGGTTAATTCCCCGTTTGTCAATAAATGAATAATAGACCGGCATCTGAGGGTATTGTTTCTCTTCTTCCTTAAGGACTTTCATATCCAAATTGATCTTTCCATGAATTGCAGATGTTTTATATTCATCTGCGTCGTTTTCTTCTCCTTGTGCAATCATTCCAACCATTTCACCTGTCCTCAATGCTGCTATTTTTCCAGCCGGGATCATATTATCCATTTTTTCATTGATGCTCGTTGTCGTTCCTTGCTGTGATATGGATTGGGAATAGGATTTCTGCTTGATCTTTCCGAACAGTTTTTCCAGCCATTCTAGTGTATTTTTGTCCCTTGCCGATCCGGAAAGAATATTTCCGACAATGGCAGAGATGGTATCTGCCACCTCCTTTTTATAAAACTGGCGAAGCTGAGGAATCTCCTGAAGGCCAAGCAACACGGCAACCTTGTTGCTCCTTGCTGTGGCGACTACATTGTCAATCTTATGGATATAAATAGTTGGAAACTCATCCGCAATAATGCCACCCGGCAGATTGTGCTTGGAATTGATCAGTCGTAGGGTTCGGTTTAACACGGACGAATACAAAGCAGAATTAATATCCTGTGTTCCCGGATCTGAGGCTAAGATCAGGATGGACGGATTTTCCCTGTCGGTAATCTTTAGTTCAACTTCATTGCCGGAAAACACCCAGAAACTTTCTTTGGTTGCTAACCTGGACAAAAATATCTTTAATGTTCCGATCTGCCCTTCCAATTGGTCAAAAGCTCTGTTGTCATAGGCCGTTTTGAATGGTGATATAAGGGAGCCTATCTCCTCATTAGTAAACAACGTATCAAAGATCTCCTGGTAGCTACAGTTCATAAAGGAAAGGATATGCGGCAGGTCTGAGTATTTTCCGTTTTCCAGGGTAGCAAAGAAATAGATACAGGATGAGAGGAAGTTGATTGCGGATTGGGTAAAGAACGCATCCGATCCTCCCCCTGAACTGCTTCCACCTTTCTGTAGTGAGGATACCATCGATTCCGCCATTTCCTGTGCTTCTGCTAGTGTTTGGATATACTTTTTATGAAAGGGATTGACCCGCTTTGATCTTTCGACCTCATTGAGGTTGATCACATGGAAGCTGTAATTATATTCAGACGTTTTACTTTTTTTCAGTAGATAATGATAATAGGTGATCTGCGCTAAATCCGGAAACTTAAAATCATAAATGCATAAACAGAAGCCTTTTGCGATCATCTGGCGGATAGCCGGATTGATCACCCCGAACGACTTCCCGCTTCCCGGTGTTCCGATCACCGTTGTTCCTCGGAAGGGATTGATGTTGATCCATCCTTTGTTGATCTTGCCCTTATAACGAAACAGGTAGGGAATATTAATACTGGTGTCGGTATTGACAAGCTCTTTGTTCTGGTCAAAGGATTCTTCTTCCACATTCCATCGGTCTTTCCCCATTTTCTGCTGCATCAGCTTGGAGATGCTGTCTGCGCCTATTTGAAGGATAACAGCACCCAGAAAAGAGAGAAGCGCATAAATGACCTGATACAGGTTCATCCCGGGGAAGACTTTTGGAAGCTTGGTGTCTACTGCTTCCTTCTGCCATAATAGGGAACAGAACATCATTACCAGTCCCAGAACCATTGGAACAATGATCTCCTTTGCTACATTAAGGTCTTTCTTTTTCTTAGCCTTCGTGCCGATAGCAACCAACCCGATCAAAAGGAGTGTGGCAAACTTGGCATTAATGGGTGGATAAATAAAGCTCATCTTCGAGAAGTTCTTTAATAGATTGGAGATTACCGGAACTTGAGCATTCAGGTAAAAAAGAGCAGCACAATCCAATGCAACCACACCATAGACTGCCTTTTGCAGGAATCCATAGATCTTTATCTGATGTTGTTGTTCTTGCATTTCTTTTTATTTAAAGTTTAGAAAAATGGAAGCGGAACTTCCGCTAGAAGGTATCTGCTTTAAGGATATCCGAATAGTTCACTTTCATTTCGATGGTCCTTCCGGATAGCTGTTGCTCAATCATCCGGATCATCATCACTTTGGAGTTCGGATAGGTAAATTTTTTAAAGATGTAAATATTCCTTAGGTTTTTCCTGAAATGCTTTTGAGCATTTAGCTGAAATACCGGTGTCATTTCAATACTTTGATTGTTGGTTGCCTTGTGGATCTTTTTATCCTCTATTGAGAACTTGAGCGCTTCCAAGTCGTTACTCAGGTTGGAAGTATTTTTAAAGGTCATATCCAGAAAGATGTAATCACCCATCACATACACATTGTTAAGCTGCATACTGAGATTCAGATTGTTTTCAGTTCTGACCGGTTTTTTATCGGCCTTCTTTTGAATGATGCCCAAGGCAAATTTCCTAAGCTCATGGTTTGAGAAGACCATTCTATCGAACTCGATAGGCTGCATCGCTTCGGGCTGAATGTGAATATTGATAACCGTATTGAGATTATCTGCGTTTCTATAAACCGCTTTATACTGTGCGATGAAAGATTGCCCGACAACCGTGATGATACCCACAGTATCTCCGCTGAAAAAAGGCGCGGACTGTTTCTTTTTATCTTTCTCAGAGCTTGGGTTATCGGTAATTTTAATCCTTGCGATATTGTTGGCTGGAAGATCCCCGGTCAGTTTATCGGTGGAAAGGTCTACATACTGAATCGGTTCGGGTGATATCATATGCAGGTTTATTCCTTCCGTGATCTCAAGTTCCGGCAGATCAGAAATGATTTGTTCAGGAGTAGCGGTTTGTGCGGTTAACAAGTTTACTGTAAACAGCATCAGACTGTATAATAAATTTCTCATCATTTTATTTATTTTGCTGGTTTTGTGATTCTTTAAGTTGTTTTTCGTCGATCAGGAATACATAGGAATTGTACTTCAGTTTGGCTTTATTGGTTTTTATCAGATTGGCTATAGATTTTGAAGTGGAAGTGAACAATTTGGAACCGATGCTGGTGAAGAAGCCCTGTCCGCCCATATCCATTTGCGTACCCTGAACCGAATTGCTTCCCATTTCCCGGATCATATCCCGGAACACGCTCTGGGGAACATATAGCCCTTTCATCCCGTCCACATCATAGATCGATAAGTTGACCGGAAAAATCTCTCCCTGGGTGAACACCGATACGATTTTGAGATCAACCCTTTGCATGGAGAATCCGGAGATCTGCCCATAGAGAATAGAACCTTTGCTGATTTTACGGTTGCCCACAAAAATTTCTTCCAATAGTCTGAATCTTATCCGGCTGCCAAGAAAGCCTTTATTATTCTCATCAATGACCGCTTTGATAAAACTGTTTTCCTGTTCTTTATAAAATGCATTAAACACATTGTTGATGCCCGATTTGCTGACATTAAAGGTAGAGTTAAGAAAATCTTCCATCTGTTCCTTATTGGCTTTGAGCCGTTGTTCTGCCGCCAGTTTGCTTTGGTATTCCGGATCTCTTGCCTTTTCCAGGGAATCCATCACTAGCATCTGTTGCTTCAGATATTTGACCGGGTCAGGTTGGACATTTTGTGTCTTTTCCTTCGGTGTCCCGGCGAAATTGTTTTCCTGATCCCCGTATGATTTCTCATTCAGCATCCGGATAATCTCAGAAGACCTTTTGTAGTCTTTGTCTTCATTTTGCTGCTTTGGATTATAATAGGATGAAGAATTTCCTTTAGCCTGGTATTGATACTGTCTTGAGGATACCGCTTTCAGGGAATCAATTTTTCTCTTTTGAGCCAGTGATAATTGATCGTCATAACTTAACAGGCTGTCCCGTTCCTTATCCAGACCTTCAAGCATCGTACGGTTGTCATCTTTTTTGAAAAATGCGTCGTAGGCATCGTTCTTATTCATAATCGAATCCTTTGTTTCTCCCAATGAAAGGGAAAGCTCCTTAGGCTTGTCTTTGGGCTTATCCTCTTTCGAAAACTCGGCACCGATGTAGCCGAAAAGAAACAGGAACGGCAGAGCCAAATTAATTTTCTTCATTGCGTTTTAATTTTTATAACATTCTCCGGTACTACCGGCTATTTTTCAACTGCTGGAATCGGTTAAACAAAAACTCTATTCTCAAACTGTCTTCTTTTTGTAAAGCATTCCGTTCTCTTTTGTCTTTAAGCAACTTTAGCTCATTAACAATTTTTTCCATTTCCGTTTCCTGAACGGAAGCCGTATTCTGGCTGATCCCACTATTGGAATAAAGAACAGGCGGTTTAATGGTAAAGGACTTTTGGGAAGGAAAAAAGATTCCCTGTATCAGCGATCCGATAAATGAGACCGAAAGAAAGATCATAGAATAGGTAAAGAACCTTTTCGGATTTTTTGCCACACGGTCCAACCACTTTTTGCCGGTTTGTTTTATAAAAGCATTCATCTTAATACGAATTTTTGGTTTGATTGGAAAGTTCCTCGTTATCGATGATGCGCCAGTTCTTCAACAGCACACCATGTGAATTATTGGTGCTTCGGATAATGTCCTCGAAGAATCCTTCAGTAATCAGCTTTCGGGTGAGGACCGATGATTTCCTCGTGATCATCTGCTTTCCGAAGAATTGAAATTTATTTCCATCCATATTGAGCGTGATTGAATCAGCATGGATGCTGACCATTGAGCTGGAAGCAACGATCTGGTTATAAAATCCTTTTTCCCGGAGATTGGTGTATTCCTTTTTCCCGCTGTCGTCAATCAGATAGAGTGACTTCTGAATATTCTCCTTGATATAAGCATCGTCCGGAGCCAGTGTGAAAAAAAGGCGGTGAAACAGTTCAATCTGGGCTTTGTATTCTACCGGGCGGTTCAACAGGACATCAGTCTGCTTAGCCAACACCGGAACGCCATTATCGAGAATGTAAATGGATCTTCGAGAATCCTGGATTATCCGATAGGAAAAGAAAAATCCGGCAATAATGATGAATACGGCAAAACCAATGGCAGATAGAGAAACGATCTTATTGATTCTGATTCGCTGTTCTATATTTTTTATCAGCATATTTTATTTCTTTTTGTTATTCATTGCACTGTTAACCCTACCTGAAGCGGAACCTGCTGCGGCTGCTTTGGCAGCTGACGCCACTGCAGCAGCTCCGCCTGTTTTCACAGTCAGTACGGCTGTTTTCGCACTGCTTGCCACTTTTCCGGCGGCTTGTTTCATTTTCGTCATAGCACCGGCCCCGCCTGCTGAAACAATACTGTCTGCTATTGTTGGAGTCATCAGAACACCAATACCGGTTACTATATATGCAACACAGGTAAAAAGTCCATTATAGATCATTCCAGAATTACTGACATAGACCATTAAGGCATCAAGGTTGGTAACAGTTCCGTTGGTCAGTAAGGTATCATACCGTTCGATTTCCATCGTGTAGCCTGAGGCGATAAGCTGTTGTCCAATGTTGATGACAGTATAAGCGACAAATGTGTACAGATTAATATTGATGAACTTGGATACCCAGCTGTAAAGCGAGTTTTCAAATCCCGGCACAAGGGCCATTCCAATAGCAATCGGACCTAAAATGATTAGAATGTATGCCCATATTTTCTGGATAAAAAATATCAGGTAAACACAAATCCTCAGAATGGAAAGACAGACAAACTCGATCACTTCAGCAACCATTTTCTGCATTTGGAACTGCATCCTGATCTGCCATTCCTTGATAGGTTGTAGCAGCTTGTCGATCCCGTCGCTGATATCAAACCACGAATCATCTGCATCTTTTGAAGTATTGTTAATCACTTCCTGCTTCGCATCTTCCTCCGCATTAAGCTTAATGACGGCATCCAACAATTGCTGTTGTTTTTTGAATCGCTGAACCCGCAGATCATTGACCTCAGATTCTATATCGCTGAAAATCGCAATGCCGGGTTCCGCAATAGCTTCAAAGGGTGCCTGTATAAGATTGACAAACCCCGTCCAATACACCAAAGTAAAGCCAATCAAAATCGGCTTAAGCATCGGGGTAATTTCCCATTCCCTGT
Organism: Chryseobacterium sp. ON_d1; assembly: GCF_006829085.1. Taxonomy (GTDB): domain Bacteria; phylum Bacteroidota; class Bacteroidia; order Flavobacteriales; family Weeksellaceae; genus Chryseobacterium. The sequence continues at coordinate 100,479 of NZ_BJTC01000016.1, read as the reverse complement.
CTCCGGCAGCCATCTGCCAGCCCATATAACCGAGGTACATCAATGCACCCAATCCTCCGATCGCCCTTCCGACCAATGCGGAACCTTGAGCACTGTCCTGAATACTGGTGTCCAGCTTGGTAAAGACCTCCATAAACCACTTTTCAAAAGCGCCATCACCCTTCAGAAACTGAAGCAGATTGCTGTAATCGCCATCGGTTTGTGCAAGGGTGATCACCGGTAGTAATATTGCCAAAAGGCAAAGCGTTAGTTTTTTATTCATCTCTAATATTTGTGTTTATATTGCTGCATCACGTTTTGAACAATTCCTTTGTCTGAGGTAGGTGTCCATTGTGTAGGCAATGCAGTTGGCAAATGGCTGTTCAGGATACTCCTATAATCCAGAAGCAATGTCGTTCGGTTATTGTACCTTCTCAGTTCCTGCACAAATATCCGCCAACGGATCAGCGTTTCGTGGAACATAATGAAGCGTTTTCCTCTCGGCATATCCATCGTCCGGGACCATGTGTATTTCTCTTTTATAAGATCAAGTTCTTCCTGAAGCCGTTTTAATGTTCCCGTACTATTAAGCGTTTCGAAGGTCTGCTGGTCTTTCAGTCGCCATTCCATAAAATTCTGTGGGTTGTCCGGAAATTCCGTTATCGGTTTGAGCATTCGTTTGTAGTACAGTAACCATAGCGGGTCCGCATCGACTGTAGCAGAAGTCCAGTGTGCAAGGTCCTGCACGCTTCTTTTATAGATCGTATCGGATGCAGCCTTGATCTTCTTAACTTCCTCTTCCTGGAATTTCAGCTGTGCGAACCGCAGATTTTGTTCTCCTGTAGATTTTAATGGACGGATATCGTCACCGTCCTTATAGTCCCTGTTGATCTTGGGTGCCCACATTCCCCAAACCGTTGCATAGGCAAAATTGGTCTGGATACCCAGGAAATATTTGGGGTATGGCCGCCAGTCTCCCCAGCTCTCAAAGGTCATACGTTTATGTTGGGCAACAATTGCTGGATCATTCAGTCTTTTGACACTTATTTGTGCTGATGCCAAAATAGCGACACATAGAAAAACCAAAAATGTCCCTTTTTTCAATACTATTTCCATAATTCTTAATTGAAGATGTATTTATATTTGGTGATGATATCTCCGACAATAGCTCTGTCGATATTGATATAATTCCTGAGGATCGGAACCTGGTACAGGTATGGGATCTTTTTGGCGTTTTCAAGTCTCATAATAATGTAGAGGATGTTGCCGTGAATATTCCTCACCCAAGTAAAAACTTTTTCGATCAGCATTTCGCGATCCATGGCATCCATCAGGAAATCATTATCCTCTTTCAGAATATCCTGCGTAACCTCCTGCTGGAGCTTTATGACCTGTTTTCCGATTTCAACATAATATTTGGAGACCAGGGAGGCGTATTCAGGATGCTGCACAGAAAGATCCAGCATCTTGTTAGAATTGCTGACGATCTTTCCCAGATATTGATACAGATAGATCAGCTTTTTGCTTTGGCTAAGTGCGGAATTGACATTCTTCAGCTGCTGGTAGATATACTCCTGAATGGCGATCACCTGCATTGTTTTATTGTTGATCTCGTCGTAAAGTTCTTTCTGCTTTTTGTAAGAATCCAGGAATGCCTGCTCGCTGGCCAGACGTACCCCGTGATTGACCGTGATCTGTGAGAGCAGTTTATCGTTGATTACGATCTGCTGGCTTGTAGCAGGAGTTACACCAAATAGGAATGTTCCAAAGATTATTATTTTCTTCATCGCTAAAAGGATTTAATGTGATTCATAATGTTTTCCACCACCTGGCGGTCCCTGTTGACATAATACTGGAAGGCTCGTTTGTTCCGCAGTACCTTGGCTTTGATATCCCGTATTTTTAGAAGCATATGGGTTGAATTTCTACTGAGCGACTTAACCTCGCGCAATGCATAATCCAGTAATACCTTGCGTTCCGATTGTTCCATCTGGTTGATTGCACCGTAAGACAAAATAATTCCGGTTAGTAGCCGTAAGGTCATTTGCAGGTCATCCACAAACTGTACTTGTGCCGGAAGAACAGCAATGATGGAATAAGGCGCCGTGTTAATTTCGTTGATAATTGCAGTTTGATTATCCGTAATCTTGGTGATTTCCCTGCTCATTGCTATGCCGGCGGGTATTGCCTGGATTGCAAATGATACAATACGCAGCCTGTCCTGGATCTTGGTCACCTTGTCTTTGAAATTCTTCCATTGGGATTGGTTGGCCGTTTCCACAGAGGCATTGAGCGTTTGCTTTTGCCGCATCTCTTTTTGCCGGTCGTGTTCTTTCATGGTAGCATTGATCTCAATATCCATCATCGGGAATGAAACATTTTCCTGTTGCCAGGCCGGTGTAGAACTACCGCCGGATGAAGTCAGCAGGAAATAGGCTGCCACAACGAAGAGAAAAGTGATCAGTTTCTTTTTCATCACTTTTGATTTAAAAATTTCTTTTATAGCGGTTCATAATGTCATTCACAATGGCCTTATCGGTATTAATGTACCCTGCAAAAGGATTGATGGAATTCCAGAATCCCAGCCTGTTGGCTTTCTCCAGTCTCAGCTTGATGGCCAGAAGCCAGAGCTTGAGGTTTTTCACATTTCCCGAAATGTTATGCAGGATCTTGTAACGATCTCCTGCTGTTGCCAGGTTTAATTCTCCAGATGTCAGGATATCCGTAACATCCGTCACGATCTTCAGGCTTTGCTCATACATTTTCTGCGAAGCCCTAGTACCGAAAATCGCATAATGCGGATGCTGTGATGCCAGCTGCACCACCTGTGAGGAATACATGTAGCACTTATTCAGTTCGGAATAGATCTCCTGTACCTGGATTCCATTCTGTAAGGTTCCCGAAACCTCCTTCAATCCTTTCAATATCTTATTTTGAATATCATTGGCAGCGACCATCTGGGTTCCCACCCAAGTCTGCGCATCCTTCAGTTTGGACGTTTCATCAATAACCTCGTTCTGTTTAGCTTTCAGATTTTCCGAATAGAGGATCATCGCAGCGGTTACTGTCGGGTCGATGTAGGTATTCTGAGCAGATAGCAGTCCGCAGAATCCTAAAAATAACAGGCTAAGCTTTTTCATACTGATATTCATTTTTATTAATTAATTCAGGGAAATTGATGTTTCGTTCTTCCAGTTCCTGGGCGATAACCTTGAAGATATTTTTCCCGGGATGATTGTTCTTCATCTTTTGGTAGTAGGAAACGACCTTCTGATCCAGAGGATGCCTGCAGAGATTTACCAAAGACACCAGGTTTTCAAGACTATCACCAAAAGCTTTTAGGTCCGATACGATTTTTATCAAAGCCTCGTCATAATTGCCGTACTTTTGAACATAGTACTCAACGGCTGATTTCTCAGGCTTTTCAGTGGTATAGGTCAGGTATTGTTCAAGGGAGACCTCATTTCCATAGACTTCACCCTTGGAACCTCTCTTCAGATAGAATTCCTTGAATCTGCTTCGTCCGGATTTATTGTTGAGATTATTGATCGTGAAGATCTTGTTTTGCTCTACTTTGTTCAGTGATAAAAGAGACGCAATCCGGTCAAAATTATCTTTGAACTTGGTCTGGTCTAACAGGATGAAGGTGTCGGAATTGTTGATGATAGAATCCTTCACCACAGCATTTCCAATGATGTCATCCAGTTCCTGTGTCACGACCACCGCCTCGCCCCAAAACTTACGGACCGTTTTATACAGGTACAAAATGTAACCTCCCATCAGCTTACTCGCAATCGCTTTCCAGGCTTCCTCAATGATGAGGGCCTTTCTTTGGTCTTTTCTCAGACGCATTTTCTGAATGAACGTGTCCATAATGATGAGTGTCACAATCGGAAAGAGCTTTGGATTATCCTTTACATTGTCGATCTCGAAGACAATGAAGGATTCATCGAACAGTGTATTGTCGGCAGACTCGTTCAAAGTCGTTCCATATCTACCGCCTTTATAAAAATCCCTTAGCACAAACAAAAATGTTCTGAGATTAAACTCTTTTTCCGTGATGCTATGCTTCTTGTTGTTGAGATAAAGAGGCAGAAATTTTTCGCAGTAATCATAAAATCCGTTGAACGAAAGCTCTTTGATTTCAAGTTTTTGTTCGAGTTCCTTAATCTTTTTAATAATGGCTTTTCGGAAGTTTTGATCCCAGTTTGCTACAGATTCCGGACGCTCTACGATATCTTTTGATTTAATAAGAATCAGCTGCGTTTCATTGTATATCTTTCTCCGCTGCTCATCACTAAGGGTTTCATATGCTTCATACACTCTGTAAAACATTTCGCTGTCGTAGTCTGGATTATTCAGATTTTTATCTGGATGGTAAGATTTCAACAATTTTCTTCCTGTCTCTTTAATCTGATCTGCAGATGCATCAAATGATATCCCAAGAATATCGTAATAGCTGGTTTCAGAACGACCACCTGTCGCTGATTTAGCAGTAATGATATCTTCTTCGTGAATATTATACTTTGCCAGGTACAAGACCAATTCTTCTGATGTTTTACTTTCAAACCAATTGGTTCCTGAATTGAAATACTGATGGTAATAGGACATCAACACATTATCAAGGATTGATTTCTGCGCGGAGGACACCATTGCATCCGGTCCCTGCCAGATCAGGAAGATCAGGTTGGTCAGAAACTCAATTTTCTCAATATTGAACTCTTTTTTGTCCATCAGAAAAGGATTCATCGTAATCGGTTTTTCTTCGGTATATTGAATATATCTTCCGCCTTTATATTTACAGGTTCCCGAATAAGAATCTCCCGTATCAACAATGACTACATCATAATTGTAAGTAAGATACTGCTCAATAATATTGTTCATCAGGAACGACTTTCCGGAACCAGAGGGACCTAAAACAAATTTGTTACGGTTATTGATTCGTCCGGTTTTCATCGGCAGGTCAGCGGGGTCAACTTTTAGTGGTACTCCCTGCCGGTCTGTGAATCTCAGATAGAAATTGGATTCTTCATTCACGGGATAGCTTTCTTTAAAAAAAAAACACAAGGCCGCTTCGCTTGTCGTCATAAATAGATCGTACTCCCTGAGTTCCGTTGCATTGCCCGGAATGGCTGCCCGGAATAGTTCCAATTGATTGTATGCATTCCTGGAAACGATAATCCCTTTAGTAAACAGCTTGTTCTCAATCATGGACTGGACCTCTTCCATTTCTTCCAGCGCGTTTGCTGAAAACAGCAGCGAAAAATGGGCATTGACCACCAGCTGGCCATCAATAGCAATATTATGCAGCAGGTTTTGGATCTCTTCTGCGATAATAGCATTGGAGGGCGAATTGTTGGCGGCACCTTCGTGCTTTTTCTTTTTCTTGTCCAGTTCTCGTTGCTGTTGCGCTTGCAGTGGAATGGTAATGACCTGGTTGTAAACAATGGTTTCATAATCTTCCAATTCATTGATGAAGGTAAAATTATCAACCGCTGTTTCCGAAGCGGCTCCATTTCCGCCAAGTATTGAATAGGGTTCTATTTCTGAGGGCAGATCGATATTTTCGACATCGACATAGGCGATACTCTTGACATACCGATTGCCAACTTTTAGATATTCACTGGTACTTTTGATATTGTCAAATAACGGCACTTCTGAAAACTGCATTGACAAAACGCCTGAGATGTAAAATTCAAAATCTTTCTCAAAGAGAAATTCCGGTTCGCAGCCACTCTGATTCAACAACATAAACACCTTCTGGGACTTATCACGAAGCTCCTTAAAACCCTTTTCGGAAAAGCTGTAATGCTTGCTTTTCTTTTTCAGCTTGTCATCCACGATGTCGGTAAAGAGCAAAACAGTCTCAATAGTTTTAAACAATCTTCCGTCAAAATGCTCTGAATATTTTTGCTGCAGGAATTGAGGTGATGGCTCGGCGGTGTATTTCTTCTTCGTGAATATATCCAGTTTTTGAATGATCCTTCCCTCTCCTATGATCGACACGACCTGATTAAGTACCGTATGGAAGTTTAGGTAGTTATCCGGATCAGCAGAATACTGCTCAACGATGTTTTTGATCCTGATTCCGATAATGGGATTGCCGTACTGTCCAAACAGCACATCAAAATCCCAACTGAAATCCTTTCCGTAATCGTAACCGATAAACGGAATATCAAATGGATGTTTTTTTGCTGTTGCCATTTTTTAAAATTTTGTTGTTAAACCTTTTTGGAAAAATGAAGATCTGATTGAAGTTTTTGGTCTTGTCGTAGAGTCCATATTTGTCCTGTCTTCTGAAGATCAGGTAAACGCCTCCTGCCGTAGCTGCCAATCCCACCAACGAACCGAGCAATCCGAATTTGGATAATATCAATGCGGCCACAACACCTGCGCCGATCACGCCTACTGCATAGATGATATACTTTCCTTTGAGACCGAAGAATACAAGAGGCTTTTTCAATCCTTTGTATAAATAGAAACCCATAACTTAGGCAAAGAATGAGGTTACGAACTCGGGAACAACGATTAAGAAGATCATCGCTCCGCCATACCCCAGGATTTCCTTGTTGACATCCTGATCACCGTTGGTCCATTTGTTATATACTCGAAGTCCGCCGATGAATCCAACTAGTCCTCCGACAGCTTTTAAGATCAGCTTAATCGGATCCCAATAGTCTTTAATGTCATTGGCTGCATTGGAGATAGCCGTAGCGCCACCCTGTGCCATCATAGGCGTGACCGCCATAAGAAGAAGTGTTACTGTAAATAATTTTTTCGTCGTTAGGTAACGTTTGCATTTGTGTTTCATAATACGTGAGATTTTATATTTGAATTGTGTTTTTGTTCAGAAAAAGGCATAGGACGTATGCTATCCGGCTAATGAAGCGGATCATTTGAAGATTTTTATATTTCGGTTTTCTTCTAGATCACTGAATGATAGACCTTGAATCCGTCACGGTCTGAAAGGACCTGCACCTGGGTTTCTGCAAGGCTTAGGAATTGGTTGAATTGCTGTTTCAGCTTTAAATTAATATCCTCTCTTTTATAGTCAGAATGAATATTATCTTCTTCTTCAGAAGGAGCTGCTAACAACTCTTTTATTTCATCGATTTGAATATTTTCTTGTTCAACCGAACGGTATTCCGGAATTTCTTGTGGCTCTGTTGAATCCCTAGTATTTTCGGGTGTAGTCTGAAATGCATCAATATCCTGCTCCGATTCGAATTTTATGCGCCAGTAGTCGAGATCACGCGGTTCAATCGGCTCGTCTTCCATTGAAGGAAACAGCTCTTTTGCGCTGAATGAACGCGGTGTATTAAGATGTTCAACATCATCGATGCTGACTGATTTTATTTCGGTTTTGTTCTGCCCTGTAAATTTAGTCAGGGCATATTCTTCCGCTTCATTTTCTTTTAATGCAGCATCCTTTTTCAGAAAAAGGTCATAGACAATATTTCCTGCATAGTACAGCAGATAAACAGCCAGAATGGTTAGAAATATTTTGATCATTGTAAGTGTTTTTAAAATCGTTATATATTAATTTCAAGCATTTGATTAATGTGACCGATCAGTTCATTGAAAGGATTTTTGACCGCGTATTTCTGCTCGTAGGTCAGTTTCCTTGTATCAATGGTCTGAAGACAGTTTCTTTTGAATACAGGACTTTTCAGCAGAATTCCGTATTTACTGATCTCAGCATCCATTCCTTCCTGGTTTTGATATTTATACCCCTTATCGTATTTAGATCTAATGAATATTCGTTCTGCCTGGCTTTCCAGTAATCCTAAAAAATTGATAAAAACCAGCGTGGATTTGGCGGAGACATTGGAATACTCAAATGGGATCACGATAAAATCACTGTAGATCAGCAGGTCACTATATCTGGCATCCAGCGTTCCGGCTAGGTCAAAAACATTGACCTCTTCACTTTCTTTCATTTCGATCAGATGCTCAAAATCGGAGAAAGGCTGTTCATTGTCCTCATCAATAATCCTGACCTCATATAGTTTAGGCAGTTCTGATTCTTCATCTTCGATCCATTTGTGATAAAAGGATTTCTGAAAATCAAAATCGAACACGTTGACTTTCCTTTCAGATATTCCCGAAATATAATTGGCAAAAGCAATGGCAAGTGTGGTTTTGCCCGTTCCTCCCTTTTGTGTTCCAAAGGTGATAATCATTTTTGTTACCGGTTTTATCTTTTTTTTCGCCGCTTTTTCAATTCGTTCTCAGATGGGTCTTTTGCTGTACCGGAAGACCTCATCCATTTAAACAGCATTTCGTTAACCGCTTGCTTCAAATCGTTTTTGGTATTGTTTTCCAATAGCTTTTCATTTTTAATTTCCGGATTTAGAAACTGCTGATATTGCTTTTCTCCGATCAATGGTTGCAGCTCTCCAACGAAGTGAAGCCTGGAATGGATCGCGTAATATTTTCCTTCCTCGGATTTTACAAGGCTTACATTATCTCCACCCTGACTTTTGAGATATTCCTTTACATCATTTCTGATGGCATTGAATTCTTCCCTGTTCTTCATCTTTTTATTCTCAAACAACATAAAATCCTTCAGCTCATTTTCCGGATATCGTTCTTTAAGATATTGTAGCATCACCATCCTGGTTTCCGCATTGGGAATGCCATAGTCTTTCAACTGCTCAAAAAACCTTTTATCCATCATGGTTGATGTGAATTCAAACAATTCTCCCATCTTCATTATCTCACTGCCTTTATGAACTGTTGCGGTCTTGTGATCGATCAACGTGTAGCCGAAAGGCATTTGATCATCCTTATGATGAAACACGATATCGATACCGAAAGAATCTCTCAATTTTTTCTGAAGTTCGCTTTCAAATTCAATCTCTGGTTTCCAATGGTCTTTATGCTTGTCTTCAGGGAGCATCGCCTCCTGTTTTCTGTAATCATCCACTCTGAAAACTTTGTTGGCATAAAGCTGCCTGTATTTTGAAAAAATGGCTCTGATCTGCCTGATCCGTTTCTCGCTTTCCTTATTGCTGAAAACAATCTGATCTGCTGAGATTCTTCGCTGTACAATGCCGTTCTTTGAAATGGTAATGGATTTTCCATCATTTGTGTTTTCGATCAATTGGTAACCATTTCTGTTGAGCAAAGTTTTCAGCTGCTGAAAAGAGCCAATTTTGTAATTTAAAAGTTGATTTAATTTTTCCTCTTCATTTATTCCGTAACGTTTTTCCATCACCTGAGCCATAGCTTTTTGGGCTTTTAGCTTTTCGTAGCTGTCATCGATCTTTTTTCCGGTTTGTTTATTGACCCTTGTGGAAACTATATGGATATGATTATTCTCAGTATCCTTGTGAAAAATTACAATGTAGGGCTGTTGTCCGTATCCCATTTGCCCCATAAAGTCTGCGCTGATCATTGTAAGTTCTTCCTTGCTGTGCTCCTGGAATTTGGTAGAGATCACTGCGTGGAATTGTGGCTTTTGTACCTTATTGCTTTTGGATATCGCTTTCAGATAATCCCTTACTTGCTGCTTATTGCTATTTTCATTAATGAATGACGGAAAATTCTTCATCAGCATCAGCTCTCCCTTTCCCTTTTCGATCTTCTTATCGTTGTACTCAACTCCGGGAAAGTTTGATCCCGCAGGTTTCATTAACTTGACGATCATTTTGAAAGCAGTCGACAGATGTTTTCAAATATCATATTTTGCCTAATTTTCAGTTTTGCTATTTCTGTGAGCTGTGCGGAAAATACTTCTAATTGACTTTCCGAGATGAACTTCTGTCCGTTAACCATTCTTGCTAACTGATTAACATTGGTTTCGATCTTTACAAAGATATTATCCTGCTTTTCAATGAACTCAAGAACTTTTCTTCTTTCATCATCCATTATCCGGCGTTCAACACAATCGATAATCAGACTGGTCAGAGAAATATCTTTTTCTTTGCACAATTCCTTCCAGTTTTCCTTTCTTTCCTTTTTGATTCTGAAAACAACCACAGCAGATTCTGTACTATCATCTTTATTCATGGCACACTCCAACTGGCAATTCCATCAATGCTTTTTAAAATATATGTTCCTGTCGAAGGAGGTGCCGGAATTATTTCTGATGCGAAACCAAATGAACCATCAGCTTTTGCCACAACTTTTTTTGTATATGATGCGTCGCCGTCTGCGTTTGGCATCTGGGAAGGTGTAACGCTTAATTTACCATTAATATTTAACCACCTTTCGGAAAAATCCCCCGATATCAAAGCAAATCTGTAATCCGTATAGTTATTGGAAATACTGTCCCAAAAGCTGGTTGAGCTTGTTGTAACGGGGGTTGAATGTATAGCTAATTTATTATTAACACTTCTGTCACCTACAGCCGGACTTCCGGCGCCCACGCCAATGAATATATTATTGGAGCCTGTTCGGTTTCCTGTTCCTGCCAGATATCCAATTGATATATTATCATTACCTGACGTGATGTATGACATGACGCCGGCCCCTATTCCGATATTCCTGTTACCAGATATGGTTCCATTAGCCATTCCATTCAAAGCCGATACGCCTGCTGCATAATTCAGTTTTCCTGTCACTTTTCCCTGCGACATGGCATAAGCAAATACCGAATTTCCTTTGCCGGAAGTGATGTTGGAATCTGTTGCAACAACAGTATTATACTCGCCAGTAATCGGACTTCTTGATTTTCCCAGAATATAATTTTCTTTCTGGTCAAAATCGAGCTTAAGAAAGTCCTTTACGATAATTTCAACGGTAGAAGTATTGCCTCTGAGTGCAACCATTTCCAAAGAGTCATCCTTAGTCAATGCATTCCACTGCTGACCGTCAAAATAATACAATCCCGATTTCGTTAGTTGAGCTGCCTGTCCTGTTGGGCTGTTTGCAGGCGAGGTGACGTATACAATGGCTCCTTTTTGTGCGGTGGAATATGTCTTTGCAGACAATTCATCGCCGGTAACACGTGGCGGAATGATTCCGTCAAAATGATTCATTTCACCTGGTTTTCCAACCACTTCAAGTGTTGCTTTCGGAAACTGAGTATTAATGCCGACCTGTCCTGAGACCGATATCGACATAAGACTAAAGAAAAAGTAGACAAGTGTTTTCATCTTTTTTGATTAAGATTTCTGTTGCAAAGTTGGAACATCAAATCTCCCAAAACAATAGCTTTGAAGGGACTTGGACTATTTAAAGTCAGTCCGGATTAATCTGAAATTTGTAAAGATTAAAAAAGAACAATTTGGAATATTATACCAGATTTAAGAACAACAAAAGACGAGTTCCGAAGTCTTTTCCCCTTTTGCAAGAAGGCAAGATCGTCTTGGATGTACAACTTGAAAAGTTGTATATACAAAGACACATCTTGCAGTTTAAATTGAAATTATTTTTCAGAGTTCTAAAAATCGGTAAATAAAATTACAACAAAAGCGTAATTAATTGAAAATCAGTGTTTATTTTTTAGTAAACCTATTTTCAAAGTTCTGACTGAGCAAAAGCAAAGCTGTCATTTTATCCGCTTGTCGATATGTATCTTTTCAATGCAGGTTGGAACATAACCTGTATCTATTTTACGCATATATCTGTGAAGAGTGTGTAAAATAAGTGCAGGTCAAAAAAAAGTATGTAATTTTTGTAGCACTAAGAAAATTTTAAAAATTTGAATAAAGGTTTGAATCAAAATACTCATTTTTGAGCAGGTTTTAAAATAACCCTTGTATATTTTACACAGGTTTAAGGTTTAATGTATCCGTATTACGAAACACACTGATTTCGTTTAAATACTTTTCTAATCGAAATCTTAATAACTTTTATGAAATTTTCTTATCGGTAAAGCCTATCTCATGTTCATTGTCGAACTTTTTTGATCCATATTGCTGATCTTTTGACTCAGACAGATACCATTTTCTGTAAGGATGGCGTTTATTATGTAACAATTTGATTATTACGATTGTCATTAGTATAATTAACCACTAAATATTTCAGATGAAAAAGTTATTTCAGGTCATCAAACTTATGTTACTTCTGTTTGCTGTATTATTTTCAAAACACTTGACTGCTCAAAACACCACAGACAGTATTGATCTATTCATCAAACAAAAAATAGTACAGTCGAACATCCCTGGTCTTCAGTTGGCAATTGTACGTAATGGAAAAATTGATAAACTTAAAAATTACGGTTTCGCGAGCCTGGAACATCAGGTAGCAACAATTTCAGGAACAACCTTTTCGATTAATTCTATGACCAAAGCTTTTGTAGGGGTGGCAATATTGCAGTTGCAAGAACAGGGTAAATTAAATATAAAGGATCCCATATCCATATACATTGAAGACATTCCTAACGAATGGAAATCTATAAGGATCGATCAGCTTTTAAGCAATACTTCCGGTCTTCCTAATAATATAGACGAAAAAGAACAGGTATTGGGGGATGGTGATGAAGATCGCAACTGGGAAATGGTAAGAAAATTACCAATGGAATTTAGTCCCGGAGACAAATTCAGTTACAATCAGACAGGATATTATATTTTAGGAAGGATCATAACCAAACTCAGCGGCCAGCATTTCACAAAGTTCATTGAAGAAAATCAATTCAGGCCCTGCGGTATGGTCTCCACCCGTTTTGGCGATTCAAACGATGTCATTCCAAATAATTCAAACGCGTATTCCACGATTTACAATGATGGCGGAAAGTGGATCAATGACGGTAAGCTTCATAATGCCTATGCCACTTTTCCTCTGTTTTTCAGAACTGCAACCGGGATTATTTCGACATCCGAGGATCTGGCCAAATGGCTTATTGCACTTCAAAGCAAAAGAATGTTGAAAAAACAGTCAAGCCTGGATCAGATGTTTGCTACAGCCAGACTGAATAACGGAAATATCGGAGGATTCAATAAATTGACCAATGGTTATGCCCTGGGCTGGCCGACAGTAGTGAGAGAAGAGCACCCTGCATTGGCACCCGTTGGCGGAATGCGCTCCGCACTGTTTGTCTATCCTCAGGACAATTTATCGGTAATCGTGTTAACCAATCTTCAGGGTTCAAACCCCGAATGGTTCATTGATGAAATTGCCGGTTTCTATCTTCCGGATATGAAAGTAAAAAACGGCTTCGGATTAAGTAAGAATTTGAAGTTCCTGCGCCAGCAACTGTTAAAGAATGATTTTAAAGATGCCAATAAAATTTTCAACAAAATCAGTAAAGACGATAAAAACTTTAGTCTGACCGAGGATGAAGTCAATTCATGGGGGTATCAGCTTATAGAACAGGGCAAAAAAAATGAAGCAATGGAAATTTTTAAATTGAATACCCAGTTGTTTCCCAAAAGTTCCAATGTCTACGACAGCTATGGGGAAATACTGGAAACACTTGGAAACCGAAAGGAAGCGATCCTCAATTACAGGAAATCATTAGAGCTGAATCCTGACAATAACAATGCTGCCAACTATTTAAAAGATAAAAAATGAGAATGTATAAGTAAACACATTTTAAAACTTAAGCCTATATGAAAAAAACGCTATTAATGTTCACTTTAATCTGCGCATCATGCTATTTTGCGCAGACAGGTTCCATAAAATTTTCTACCGACAATAAATTAAAAACAGCATTCGATTCCCTGGTAGATCGATCGATATCTGCGTTTATGCAGAATAATTCGAGAGTCGGTATTTCAGTAGGTATCATAAAAAATGGGAAGAAGTTTATTTATAATTATGGCTCAACTGAAAAAGATAAGCAGGATCTTCCGACAGAACATACCATATACGAACTTGCTTCCATCACAAAGACATTCGGTGCTACGCTACTGGCAAAGGCTGTTCTTGAAAGGAAAGTAAATCTGAATGATGATATTAGAAAATATCTGAAGGAAGATTATCCTAATTTGGAATATGATGGAAAACCGATCACGCTGCTCAATCTGGCAAATCTCACATCCGGACTACCCAATTGGATGCCGGATAAAGATATCTTTGGCAAAGCTGATCCGGATGCTATACCTTATATCTTAGATTCTGTACACACGATGTACAGCAGACAGGATCTCTATCGGGATCTTCATCAGGTGAAATTAAAAGGCCAGCCGGGAAGCATGTCGAAGCATTGCAATACTGCAGCACAGTTACTGGGATATATAATGGAGGGTGTTTACAATGACAATTATGAAAATCTTCTGAAAAAATATTTTGCAAAGCCATTAAAGATGAAAAATACCTATCTGCTGAAATCCGGAGAAGTTCCATTAAAAATGGCAAAAGGCTACGATGGCAAAGGGCGAATAATGCCGGTGATCGATTGGGAAGACCTTAGAGTAGCAGCCAGCATCGCATCCTCCACTTCTGATATGCTGAAATATATGGCTTTCCAATTGAATGAAAAAGATCCTGTTGTATCTCTGAGCCATCAGCCTACTTTTGGTAAAATGGAAGACGGAGCTATTGCACTTAACTGGAAGGTTAAAAAAACGGAAGATGGCAGGAGAAGCATCTCACATACAGGTGGAAGTCTGGGATTCAGCAGCTATATGGTCTTTTATCCTGATTTGAATTCCGGTATTGTTTTGCTATCCAATGAAGCAGATCAAGGCACCCAAAATGAACTGATTACTTTGGCAGATAAGATAATGATCTCTATAACTCGCGAATCAACCGGAAGGTAAAGTGTATCCTAGGTTCATTTGCAATCTGGATTTAGCAATCTTGTGGTCCCAATGTTCCTGAGGATCTCCGTTCATTATAAGCAACGAACAATGAGAAAGTGGCAGGCTGTATTTACTTTGATGATGATCCTTTTTTCTTTAAATCAAGTTTTGATTTGTCCAAAACTGCGTGAGTAACGGAGTGAGGATACAATTTACGATACTGCAAAATGTTTTATTTATTATCCATTGTTACATGAGATAATGTAAAATAGCACCGATTTGCCCTACAGCTTTGTTAAAAATATTACTATTTGTAATACACTTTACTGCTTAACTCGATAGGATTATAATTCTTTCTAATTTCCTCCTGTCTTAATCGTTTTATGTCATCCAGATCCTTTACATTTTTTACTTGTCTACCATATATAGCCAATGTGTAATCTTCTCCCATCATCATTTTTGTTCTAATTTCAGAAAAAGGATTATTATAGGCGTTAAGAAGAAGTTTATTAAATACGTCTACAGTGACAGACAGGGCTTTTTTGCCAAAGTTTGATTCCAAAAAATTCATGGTATCATATTCATACGTAAGTTTTTTTATCTCGGCCAGTTTAAATTTGAAGTATCCTTTGTCGTCTTCAACTTCAAAAATTAGTCCAGGTAAACCATGAAATTTGTAAGGACCCTCAGCGAGATTAATCTCTTTACAGAACCAAGCCTTCCAAATCCTTCCACCGAATTTAGTGGTGGCCAGCTGTAAGTTGTATTCATTTACTTTTTTACTTTCTGATTCTATTTTCCAACGCAGTTTATCAGAAGATTTTATTTTGTAATAATCACTATCAATAAACTTGTAAACAGTATTCTCATCCGAACCAGTGTCTCTTGTACACATAAGTGAACCCGACATAGTCATTGATGTATTCTCTTTTGTTTGTTTCTGTATAGAATCAGATATGTAAAAGTTTTCATTATAAAACTTAACTTTCTTAGGATAAATATCTAAATAGTACCTTGTTGAAAATTTATTGTTGGTTATGGTATCTGTTACGTAACTGTAATCGTAGATAACTCTGTATGATTGTGAAAAAATAAATATTGGTATTAAAATAAAAAGAAATTTCATTGATAAAATTTATTGGAAGTTTAATTATATAATTTCAAAAATCCATCCTAATATTAGGATGGATAATTTATTAACGATAAAAATCATAATGGTAGTATTCAATCATACATAGAACAATATATGACTATGAACCAATAACCTTTGGACAGTTTTTAGATCCGCCACCTGCTCCACATGACACCCCAAAGCCATCGTTGGCAACACATGTGCCTTCGCAGCTTATTGATACCGAACCACCTCCGGGGCAAGATGCAGTACAGGACGATAATATTCCGTTGCCGAAAATATTATTTAATTCAGTTCTGGAAAGTTTCTTTAGATTTCTCATTGTATAAATTTTAAGATTAATAATTTTTAATGAAAGATTCTCAATATTGACTTCACCGGAGTGAGGTTATAGTGAGTTAAAATGTTTCTATAAAAAATTGATCAATGAATTAAGAACCTATGACTTGTGGACAGTTTTTTCTTCCACCACCTGGACCTGAGCAGGATACACCTGAACCATCAGTAGCTATACAAGTGCCATCACAACTAATTGATACTGTACCACCTCCGGGACAAGATGCACTGCAAGATGATAATATTCCGCTACCGAGAATATTGTTTAATTCAATTCTGGAAAGTTTTTTTAAATTTTTCATGGTAATATATATGATTTGATGTGTTCCTACTCTGACAAGCTTTTCGGATTCCGCTATATTTTTATTAGTTTTTATAAATATAAGTATTTTATTTAATTAATTTGTTCATAATCCATTGGTTAAGCGAAAAGTCAAATTAATTCTCTCTTTCATTGGAATAGTTGATTTAGCAATTCTATGTTCCCAATTCTCCTGAAGGTCACCTTTCATAATTAATAAAGATCCGTGAGGTAGAGGAAGGCTGTATTTGCTTTGATGGTGGTCTTTTTTCCTAAAGTCAAAATTTCTGGTTTGTCCAAGACTGATCGATGCGATAACAGGTCGTTTACCATAACGGCTCTCCTTATCCCTATGCCAGGCTACTGAATCGTTATTGTCACGATAAAGATTTAAAAGCACACCATTGAATTGATAGCCGAATTCTTTCTCTATCCTTTCTTTCAAAGAAAACAACTCAGGAGTCCAGGAATTAGAACTTGAAGTATTGTTATCTGCAGAATCATATGATTTCCTGTCATTACCATACCAAGCTGTCAGACGAGGAGTGATCACCGTTTTGTCATACATTTTCTGAGTACGCTGTTCCCAGGATGTAGAATGAAGCAGCTTATCTTTTAAAAGATCAGCTTCTTCCCTACTCAAAAAATGTTCCCTGAACTCCAAAAGGTCTTTTGGAAATTCATATAATTCTTCGGAATCAAATAAGGTTAGCTGAGTCATGATTTATTATATTTATTTAGCCATTACTTAAAATGGATTTGGTCCTTGTCTCCCATCCTTTCTTTGATATGCTTTATATCAGTCTTAATCTCCGCAATGAAATCTTGTATATTTCGTTCTGAAAACTCGTTCGGTTCGTATTCTTTTGTGCTGATACTACATGCAAATTCCCAGATCTCCCTAATCTCAGATAATGGAATTTTATAAGGTTCGTAAAAACTATTGTCAGCCTTAACCCAGATGCCATCCGCTTCGTGAAACTGGAATCTTTTGTAACTGATACCATTATTAGTAGTAATGAAGACATAAGTTCGGTCCGTTTTCAAATCGGAAAGATCTTCAACATATCTTCCTACAATATAAGTTCCGTTCTTATACGGAGGCATTGAATCTCCATCAGCCGGAAATGCTCTGAACTTACCGCCCTTTAAAAAAGGTAAGGATATCGTATCAAGACTTTCTATGTATTCAGGATCACTGTAACCATTCAGATATCCCATGGATGCCTTTTGTGGAATGATCTCAATTTGATCGTTTCCATCATCGTCAACCCTGATAGGCAGAACAACTCTATTATCGGGAAGCTCCACGATCTCATCAATGGAATATTTACTGACATTGATGCTTAATAGTAAGTCAATGCTTACATTATAATATTTTGAGATCTTCACCAATATTTCAAGAGGTGGCTCTGTGGCTCCGTCCTCATATTTTGCATATCTGCCGCGGGTTATTGAAAGGTCATCAGCAACCTTCTGTTGTGAATGGCCCAGCTTACCTCTCAAATACCGCATGTTTTCTGATAAAATTGACATTGCTATAATTTATAGCAACAAATATAAACATTTTTGATACAAAACGTAATAATTTTGTGGACATGAATCGCGCAATTGCCCATATGGATCTTGACACATTCTTTGTTTCCTGTGAGAGACTGAAGAACTCCGACCTTGTTGGAAAACCGCTTATCATTGGTGGCGGAGACAGAGGCGTGGTAGCATCCTGTTCTTATGAGACACGGTATTTTGGGGTAAGAAGTGCCATGCCGATCAAGATGGCTTTACGGCTTTGTCCAGAGGCAAGAGTTATCAGAGGTGATATGGAAATGTACTCGAATATGTCGCATACGGTCACTGAAATCATACAGGAAAAAGTGCCTGTTCTTGAAAAGGCAAGCATTGATGAATTCTACCTTGATCTTTCCGGGATGGATAAATTTTTCGGTTGCTATCAATGGACCACTGAAATTGCAGAGGCAGTCAGAAAAAATACCGGTCTGCCCATCAGCTTTGCCTTATCCACCAATAAAACCGTTTCAAAGATCGGGACCGGCGAATCGAAGCCTATTGGTAAACTTGAAATTCCTGAGCAGAACATCAAGCCCTTTCTGAATCCACTTTCCATAAAGAAGATTCCAATGGTTGGAAATGTGACCTTTCAATTGCTATCGAGGTTAGGTGTAAGAAATATCCAAACCCTATCGGAAACACCGATTGAAGTTTTGCACCAGCTGATCGGAAAGAACGGGCAGGAACTCTGGAAAAAAGCCAACGGTATTGATGAGACACCTGTTGTCCCTTATTCCGAAAGAAAGTCTATCTCAAAGGAAAATACATTTTCACAGGATACCATCGATATCACCGGCATAAAGAGCATACTGTCAGGAATGGTGGAACAATTATGCTTCCAACTCCGTCAGGAGAAGTGGCTGACTTCTACCGTTGTCGTGAAAATCCGTTACTCCAATTTCGATACTGAAACCAAACAATACAGGATTCCTTATACTTCGTCCGACCATACGCTGCTCAGGTATGCATTAGAATTATTTGAGAAGGTCTACAACCGCAGGATGCGAATCAGGCTGATAGGTGTAAAGTTTACCGGTCTGGTACACGGATGCCACCAGATGAACCTTTTTGAAGATACTGAAGAGCTGATAAGTCTTTATCAAACATTGGATAAAATTAAAATGAGGTTCGGATCGACAAGTGTCGGACGGGCTTCAGGACTTCTCACTTAATAATTTATTTATGTTTCTCAATTGTCATTCTTTTCACAGTCTTCGATATGGTACCATTTCCGTTAAAGAATTGGTTCAGCAGTTGGTTGAACTGGGAATCGGTGTGGCTGCCCTGACCGACATCAATTGTATTTCCGGCATATATGACTTTCACAGGTTATGTGAGAAAAACAACATCAAACCGGTAGTTGGTGTAGATATAAGAGACGATAATAGACAGCATTACATCTGTCTGGCAAAAAATCAATCAGGGATTGGCGAGATCAACAGGCTTTTGACACGGCATAATTGTGAAGGAAAGGATCTGCCATTACATCATCCCTGTCTGTCAGAGGTATTTATCGTATATCCTCTGAGCAATTATCCTGATAAATTAAACCGAAACGAATACATCGGCATACGTCCCGAAGAAATCAATTTGTTGATGAATTCTACCCTAAGAAAGTATCTGCCAAGAATGGTCATTTTACAACCAGTGACTTTTACAACAAAGAGAGAATATAAACTGCACAAGATCCTGCGTGCCATCGACCGGAATACGCTGGTCACAAAACTTGATGAAACTGACATATGCGGCCAAAACGAGAAGCTGATCTCAAAGGATGAGCTTCTAGAAAAATACCGGCATTATCCACAAATCATTGAAAACACAAAACAATTGCTGGAACAATGCCATTTCCATTTTGACTATAAGATTCCTAAAAACAAAAAGAACTTTACAGATAGTAAAGACTGTGACATAAAACTTTTAACGGATCTTGCCAATAAAGGGTTTAAAAAGAGATATCCTGATGATGACGGAAAGGCTAAAGAACGGATGAACAAGGAATTGGGTGTCATTGACCAATTGAACTTCTGCGCTTACTTTTTGATCACCTGGGACATCATCCAGTACAGCAACCGGATGGGATTTATGCACGTCGGTCGTGGAAGTGGTGCCAATAGTATCGTTGCCTACTGTCTTGGCATTACAGACATCTGCCCGCTGGAGCTTGATCTGTATTTCGAGCGCTTCCTTAACCTGAACCGCAAAACACCGCCGGATTTCGATATCGACTGGAGCTGGCAGAACAGGGATACGATTTTACAATACATCTTCGATAAATACGGAAAAGACCACGTAGCATTTTGCGGAACAAACGTTGAGTTTAAATACAGATCGATTTTCCGGGAGGTAGGAAAAGCATTTGGGTTACCCAAAGAAGAGCTTGATGAGCTGGCGACAAAATCCATCGAGCAGCACGATATTAATTCGGTGTCAGCAATGGTTCAGAAATATGGAAAGCTTTTAGAGAAATTTCCCAACCAGCGAAGTATGCACTCCTGTGGAATTTTAATCTCCGAAGAGCCCATCACCAATTATTCAGCATTGGAAATGCCATCAAAAGGATTTCCGATCGTCCAGTTCGATATGCACGTAGCCGAGGAAATCGGCCTGGAAAAATTCGACATCCTTTCCCAGCGGGGATTGGGAACCATCAAAGATACCGTAAAACTCATCGAAGAAAAACGGGGTGTTAAAGTCAATATCCGGGATGTTAGTTTGTCAAAAGATGAACAGAGATGCAATGAATTTCTGAGCAGGGGAAAAACAATCGGATGTTTTTACATTGAAAGTCCGGCAATGCGAGGACTACTCAGAAGATTGAAATGTAACAATTATAAGGTATTGGTAGCAGCATCATCCATCATACGTCCGGGCGTGGCACAAAGCGGAATGATGAAGGAATACATTTTCCGTCACAACAATCCTGATCAATTTGAATATTTCCATCCGGTTTTTGAGAAAGAACTGGGAGAGACTTACGGCATTATGGTATATCAGGAGGATGTTATAAAGATAGCCCTTCATTTCGGAGGCCTGTCCCCTGCTGACGGCGATGTATTACGTCGGGCGATGAGCGGCAAAGGACGTTCGCTCTCTGCCCTGCAGAAAGTCAAAGACCACTTCTTTGAATCCTGCAAGGCTTTGGGTCATCCTGAACAGCTCTCCAGAGAGGTCTATCGCCAGATAGAATCCTTTGCAGGCTATTCATTCTGCAAGGCCCACTCGGCATCTTATGCCGTAGAAAGCTACCAAAGCCTTTATCTGAAGGTGTACTATCCTATTGAGTTTATGGTTTCGGCGATCAATAATGGCGGCGGTTTCTACAGAACAGAGGTATATGTCCACGAAGCGAAAATGTCAGGTGCGACTATATTAAACCCTTGTGTCAATCTAAGCGAATACCAGACTACGGTTTATGAAAAAGACATTTATTTAGGGCTCATGCACATCGAAAAGCTCGAAAGCAAAATCGCGCTTTTAATTCCTGAAGAACGAAAAAACAATGGCGATTATACTTCCCTGGAAAACTTTGTCAAAAGAATCCCCATTGGTATCGAGACCTTACAGACCGTGATATTTATAGGAGCATTCCGGTTTACCGGAAAGCAAAAGCACGAATTGTTAATTGAAGCCCGGTTTCTTTTAGCAGGAAACAGGCCGACTTTTAAACACCTGACATTACTGGAAGAGCCACAAAAAGAATACACGCTTCCAAAAGTACAAAGGCATCCTTTAGAGGACGCATTTGATGAAATCGAGATATTGGGATTCCCGGTTTCAGTAAGTCCATTCGACTTATTACAAACCAAATATAGGGGAAGTGTAATGGCAAAGGACCTGACGAAATACCATAAGAAGCAAGTCAAGATGCTGGCCTATCTGATATCCCGCAAGCACGTTCCCACCAAAAGAGGGACGATGTTTTTCGGAACCTGGATCGATGCGGAAGGAGAATATTTTGATACCGCCCACTTTCCGGATAATCTTTCACAATATCCTTTTCAGGGTGGCGGATGCTACCTGTTGTTAGGAACGGTTGAAGTAGATTTTCATTTTCCCACCATTACCATATTAAAAATGGCAAAAATGCCTTTCATTCCCGACCCAAGATACACTTTGGATAAAGACAAAGCGTATGAAGCTTATAACAATATCCGGGAAGATATAAGTATGACCTTCAGGAAACCATATCCCCAAGAGCACGAGATAGGATTGCCCAGGAGGAAAATGAGTTAAATAAAAATGAGAATTTTAGAAGCTGGTTTATTGAAAAAAGGAAATGGGAAAGCGGAGGTTTTGTAATTTTTTGAAATCCAGTACAAAACTTACCAACAATACAAAAATATGCGTAATTTTATAGAAATTAATCACAGGAATAGTTGTTAAGTATTTGAATTTCAAAACACTATTCCATTTTTTTATACTATAATTTATACTAAATTATTAATCAAACTCAGGTTATAGTGTAAAATTGTCATTTATAAAAAAGAAAATATGCATTCTATTAAACTTATTTTTTTCTGTACTCTTTTTTACATCTCATCACACGCCCAGTCCAATAACAAATATCAGAGATTAATAGCTCAAGCGAGTTTGTATCACCTTCAAAAGAATCCTGAAAAAGCAGTTTATTTCTATGAAGACGCTTTCAAAATACAACAACCAGATGCCCTGACTGCATATAAAGCTGCCGGAGTGTTTTCTCTGAACAAAGATTCAGAAAGAGCTTTCCAATATCTGAAAGTTTCTTTATTGTCAGGTTGGACGGAATCAGATTGGCTGTTATTCGACCCTTATTTTGATTATTTACGAACTAATAATCCTGAAAAATGGAAAGAGATAGAAACGATTGCAATTGCACAGGAAAAGCAATATGAAAAGACGTTGAAACTTCCTGCTTTAAGAAAAGAGATTAATCTGATGTGTCTCAATGACCAAAAACTCAGGTACAGAAAATCACAAAATAATGATGATAATTTTAATAACATCATTAATCAACAAATCAATGAAGCAGATTCATTCAATTTGATTCAAGCGAAAAAGATCATTAAACAATATGGCTGGCCAAAAATGTCCGAAATTGGGAAAGACGGACAAAATAATCTTTGGCTAATTGTTCAGCATGCAGACCAAGATGTCCTATTTCAAAACGAAGTTTTATTGGAAATGGAAAAATTAGTCAACACAAAAGAACTTAATATGGAAAATTATGCTTTTTTGTATGATAGAGTTCAGTGCAATTTGAATTATAAACAATTGTATGGAACACAGGTTATTTGGTCTGGCCATGGAGAAGCATCTGGTTTCAGACCTATGTTAAAAGAAAATTTAGTCAATAAAAGAAGAGAAAAATTGGGACTTGATCCATTGGAAATTTATTCTTTAATCTACGGATTCTCTTACGAACCAATTAATTTAGAAGAATCCCGAAAAAAAGATTCTATTTATGATTCGGAAGTTAAAGAATTGATGATTAAAGCCAAACAAGCATACAACAAAAAGGATTTTCAAAAAGCATATGATAACTATAACGCGGCTTCCACTTTTCTTGGAGGAATGAGCGATGGTGATAATTTTGAAGCTGCAATTTTGTTTTCGAAAATAGCAAAAGTTGACAAAGATGAAAAATACAAAGGTATTGCTTTGGATTTCTTGGACTTGTTATACTTACGAGGAAAATTAACCAAAATTCAATTAAAAAAACAATCTGATTTTAATACTTTACGTCAAGAACAACGGTGGATTGATTTGTTGGGAAAATTAAATTAACCAAATCTTATTCAATAAATAATAATTTTGAATTACTTTGGACGAAGGATATAACAAATCACATATTGAATGGTTTAAGTAACAAAACTGTATTGCCCAACCAGAGCGAAGGCGAAAAGATGCAATTGCAATTTGATCCGGTGTGTACATCATCGCACAACGATTTACGTCTTGAAATCTAAGCATTAAAAACGATCCCGCAACCTTTTTTCAAGACATTTCAGCAGTAACGGAAATGTTGTAGAAATAGGGTTGCTCCTAATCGTACAAAAATGCGTTTCCGACAAAAGGGAGGAATTGTATTTTTGCCTTTTAAAGAATTTTAAACCTAAACAAAACCGCAATCTGAGCAGGCTCAGATTGCGTTTCAATAAAGATCATCACTTCAGTCGCAGGAAGTCTTGTAAATGTTTTGATTTTTTAAAATTGATATAGGTCTTAGACTCAGGATTTTTTATAAACGCCTTAAGCGCTCTGATATATTGCATATCCTTTTCGTCAACACAGGAAATTTTAAAGCAGGCAGTGCCTATTTCTCCGAAACAGTTTCCTGCACCAAAAAGAAGAGAATGGTAGGTTTCCCTTGAAATCGGGCGGGCGTAGTGCGGAAGGTTCTTTTTTCCTTCTTCGTCTTCATTCATAAAACGCAAATCTTCTTCAAACATTTCCTCTGTGAAAAACACACCATACTCCACGCCGTTAAACGTTTCGTATTCCAATTGATAGCTGTTCTTTAACAGTTCGTTGACTTCGACGGCTTTTTCAGCCTTTTTTAAATAGATGATGGCATAGGTTCCCATTGTTATGATTTTTGAAAGTTATTAAACACGATTGCCTGTACATCGTGAGGTTTTTAAGATTAATGTTCACTTGGAAGCAGCAGCATGTTGCCTTCTTTCCAGATGGTGAACTCGTTAAAGAAGAAATCCGAAAACGGAATGTCCTGCGTGGCAAGTACCTTGTTATTTCCGTCAGTTGCCGTAAGCCTGAATTCGGTTTCTTTCACTCTTTCGAGTTTCCAGACCTGGAATTCTTCCTGACGGAACTTCTCAGAAAGCTGATACGATACAATGCAGTCGATCAGCCAGAAGCATTGTTCTTCCTCTGCAATAATTTTAACGCCATCCGTAATGACGAATCCGAAGAAATAGGCGAAATACTGCTCAGTACCACTAAAATGGTTGTAAAATTCATTGGCTGAAATACCTGGATTTTTCATAGTTAAAAATGTAAAGGGTTGATATTGATTTTTGATTGTTCATTGAAAATGTAAAGAGCGCTTTGCTTTGTGTCCGACGGGCCTGTCGTTTTTCATTGCTTTTTGACGATAGAAATTCCGTTTCAGCCAAAACCGGAATGGAACTGATGGAATGAAGGCCCTGAAATCTTTTTGTTCGCAGAATTCAGGAGTGTCTGGGAAAATTAGCGAAGAGAAGCGGAGCGAATTTTTTTAGAAGCCCAAAAAGATTTTTTTGAGCAGAAACGGGATTTATACTTTTGCAACCTGAAAACGAACGCCCGTCGGATCGCGAGCATAAAAGCCGCATTTTTTTACGGTAATCCCTTGAACAGAAGTCAATTTATCTTTATATTTGGACTACGATAACCAGAAAAAATGACAACAATTAGTATGAGACAATTCTTAGTTTTAGCCGCTGTAGTAATGACGGCATACGGATACGGCCAGACGAATTGCGATGCCCTGAAGAAAGACAATGAAACCTTGCAGTCCACTAACAAAGTGCTGACTTCCGAAAATGAATACCTGAAAAAAGTTCTTGATCTCAATAAACCCATTCTGGAAAGTGAACAGGAAAATTCCACCTATACAATAACAGCGGTAAAAGGCAATAAGGCTGGGAAGACTATCGAAATTACCTTCCTGATCGAATCGAAAGATGAAAATCACAGAAGAAATTCAGGAATAACAGCACGCTCAAATTCTCTTTTAATGATATCTTCTTAAAGAGCAATCCGGAAGCGAAAAACATTTACTCGGGCTATGTAGAAAACTTCATCGTGAGAAGGGACACCGCGTGGTGACCTTGTCCTACACCTATAACTTCGGTTCAGGCAAATCCGGTCAGCCAAGAAAAACCGGCGGCGCCGATGATTTGAAGCAGAGGGCGCGGAATGGGTAATGTGATTGCGAAAAATTAACCACTGTCATTGCCAGGAACGAAGTGATGAAGCAATCTCAACTTTGCAAAACAGTATTTTTCATTGCAAAACCTTACATTTGGGGATAAATGCAATGGATTATATTTTATATTAATGCAATGCGTATATTTGATTGTTGTACGTAATTCTTAACAGACACCTTTATCCAACGGAGTATAACAATTTGACAGCCTATGCGTGTAATAATAAGTAAAAAAATGTTCAGCAAACTTAGACTATCAGGAAAAAATTGCCTGCTTATATTATTCTTGCTATTATCTTCTCTGGCTTTTTCCCAGCAGATAAACAAGCTAACGCCTTTGCAAATGAAGCAAGACATTGATACATTAATTCACTATTTAGAGGAAACACACATTAATCCTTATTATCGATACCCGAAGGATAAATTCTATAAAGACGTAAGTTTAGTTAAGAAAAATTTGACTAATGAGTTGGATTTAATCGACTTTTATCTCAAAATTGAGCCGCTTTTGGCTAAATTAGAAGACGGTCATACAGACCTCCCAATCCCACAAAGAGAGTATGAAAGCAAAAACCCTTTTGAATTACCTTATGTTTTCAAATTAACTCCTGACAAGCCATATATTGTTTGCGAAAGTGTCAAGGGTAGTTATACGCCGCAAATTCCAGGCAATAGTGAAATCATAAGTATAAATGGCCATTCTGCAAAAAAAATTGTAAATGACATTATTAACCTCAATACAGGTGAAACCCCAGTGTTTAGGGCAGAGTATGGCGCTGAAAATTTTAGTTTCTTCATTGAAGAACTTTATAAAACAAACGGAAAATACAAGATAAAATACACGCACAATTCCAAAGTAAATTCGATTGTTATTGACGGAGTAAGACAAAATGAACTCTTAGCAAATGAAGATCTCTACAATAAGGCTTTGCCTGAAGAAAAAAAAGAAGTTGACAATAATTTTACGCTTACCATTCAAAACAATATCGCAATAATTAATTTTAAAGTATTTGATTGGAACGGTTTTAAAGAATTTGCTGATTCAACTTTTAGCGTTATAAAGGATAAGAAAATAAATAATCTTGTTATAAACTTAATTGACAACCCGGGAGGAGATTCGGATGTGGGAGATGCATTTCTTCAATATTTTTTAGATAAACCATTTAAGCAATATGACAGAGTTGATGTAAAATTTAGCAAATTATACAAAGACCGTTTGAGGGCTCATATAGGCTCCAAGGAGCCTACTAAAGAGCAAATAGAAGTGCTAACCAAAAAAAATGGGACAATTGAAACATTGTATTTAAATAATAACAC
The DNA here is from genome assembly GCF_006829085.1 of Chryseobacterium sp. ON_d1. GTDB lineage: Bacteria > Bacteroidota > Bacteroidia > Flavobacteriales > Weeksellaceae > Chryseobacterium. Next base: position 73,300 of record NZ_BJTC01000016.1, on the reverse strand, counting down.
TATAAGTGACAACCCGTTGCGTTATCATGGTAATATCTACCTTTTAATTAATTCACAAACTTATTCTTCTGCAGCAGACTTTGCCCAATGTTTTAAATTTTACAAGAGAGGAATTATAATTGGAGAAGAAACTGGCGGGTTAATTAAAAGTTTTGGTGATATCGTCACGACTCATTTACCCAATTCCGATTTAAAGTATACTATATCAAGTACATTATATTATAATATTGGCGCTAACAAAAATGATTTTATTGGTGTGGTCCCTGATATTGTCACCTCAAAAGAAAAAGCACTAGAAAAAGCATTGGAAATAATTGAGAGAAGTAATTAACAATTACGTACAACAAGGGCTTGCCAAAAGCGGAGTTGAAGTCCAGACTTTCATTTAAGAGAGAGTTTCCGTCAAAAGTTTTAAAGATAATTGGTTCCTGCGCTTCTGCATATTCGTTGAATTCATTATTGATCATACTGACTAAGTTGTCGTAAACCACGCCTTCACTCTCTGCGAAGAATGAAATGTACTTGTCTTGATGTCAAAGAACGTCTGCAGATGAATTGATTCGTATAACTGAGGTTCCGGCTTTTTCTTTGCCGATAACGATAGGAAAGTATCAGGCACACAAAACCCGATTCGTTTCAGCTTAAAAGCAAACTGCTTACGGATCGGGCTTGAAATCTTTTTGTTCGTAGAATTCAGGAGTGTCTGGGAAAATTGTCGGAGTGAAGCGGAGAGATTTTTTTTAGAAATCCAAAAAGATTTTTTTGAGTGAAAGATGCTGTCCTACATTTGCAACAGTAAACAGCCTAACCTCGGTATGAGATCAGTTCCGGAACGTTCTTATCAACGAAAATAGAATTGAACAAAGTATGAAATACGGTTTTCTGGAATGGCTTTAAAATGGAAATCTGTTATAAATGACCAATTACTTATCATTTGTAATTACCGAACCACCACGAGTCAAATACATTTTAGACAGATCAAATTTCCAGAATGGTTCATTATTATTGACCACCGCAAATGTTTTGTCCTCCATATCAAATTTCCGGACGAAACAGCATACCAGAGCTTTGGAAACCGATAAATATCTGTTTCTTTTCTGATGCCGCAGGATACAGCGCAGGGCATAAGGCTTCCCATTGAAAAAATCGACATACTGGGAGAGGATGTGTTCCCTCAGTAAGACTTTTCGGCCTTCAGTGATCCAGCCGCTTAAGCGCTTAACCCGTCCTTTATTTGAAATCACAAATCGGTTTCCTGAACCTGGTATCGGCTTCCAGCATTCACCGGGAAGGTCCTCTAAAGACAGGTTCATACAAGCCGGAGGATTCTTTTTATCAACTAAAGGTCTTCCGAGGTTTTTCCATACCGTTTGATTAAAAATCTTCTGTTTGCCTTTAGGCTTTGGAATCACCTCAAAATCTTTTTCGGTAATGGACTGGCTGCTAAGAAACCACCGGTAACCACCGGCTGTCAGGAACACTCCGTGCACGGCATCCATTATGCTTTCACAGCCTACGCAGGCTACTTTTTCAGCGCTGTACATACTGTCGAAGCCAGCGATAAAATTCCCGTTAATGTCATACTGGGAGACCGGCTGTGAATAAATGGCATTTCGGTTTCTTGCCCTGTTGCTCTGAAAGGTTCTGTAACGGCTTTCGCTATGCGATATCTTTTCAAGGTTGGTGTAGTGCAGGTGCAGGCTGTTGCCGTCTTTAAATGCGATCTTAATATTGTGATCGTTGTAATCAAATTTTTCTACGAAATGATAATAAATCAGCCGCGCCATCGATTTGCGATACTTTTTTCCGTCAGAGGATAAGGTACAGTGGAACTGGTAAAAGTATTTTTGAAGATATTGATTAAACTGCTTAACGACGATCAACTTCATAATCATCTCCGGCTCTTTTTTACCTTTTGTTTTGTTGGGTAAGAACGTCCACCGTTCCAAGCTCTTTAATCTGCCAAAGCTCGATATGGCATAATTGGGGAAATCTTCCACAGCTTTCCATTCTTCACCATTCAAAGCTGATAAAGAACGGTTGTAAATCACTTCCTTTACATACTGGTCTTCAAATTCGGCAGGCAACTTCAAAGCAATGGTATCAACGTTGTGTTTTATTAATAATATCTGATATAAAGATAAACAACATTCAGAAATTTCCGCTATTTAAAGAATTGTTGTTGCAGAATTCGTTGGAAAACCAATAAACAATTATATTTGCAGCCATTAAATTATTTATACACAAGCATAGCTATGAAAGAACTTATCGAAAAAATCAATGCTGAATTCGAATCATTCTCCAAAGAATCAGAACAACAAGCAGAAAAAGGAAACAAGGCTGCGGGGACAAGAGCTAGAAAATCTGCTTTAGAATTGAGCAAATTATTCAAGGACTTCAGAAAAGTTTCCGTCGAAGAATCCAAGAAATAATATCGTAAAAATTAAAATCCCAGCAACAAGCTGGGATTTCTCATAAATAACCTTTCTATCATCATTTTGAATCTCCAGGCTTATGCTTGTGGGGCTTCAGATCCGGATGTTTCGGCTGGTTAGGTGGTGTTACCCTAGGTCTTCGGTCTGGCGTTCCATCTTCCTTTTTAGGTTTCGGGCCAGGTTTGATCGCTTTAATCGTTTCCATAGAATCATATTAAGTGTTAACCCGATAAAGGTAGACTGGATATTGTAATTACAGTTACGGAAAACCGCAAGGGAAATTAGAAATTACTTATATTGGCGTCTTGGTTTTAACGAACCATTCATTCAGATCTTTACAATCGTGATAGATTAAGGAGCAATCTTCTACATTCTTATAGTCATTTCGGATTTTTGATGCAACGGATTTACCGTTAGCATCATTGTCAAGAAACAGCAGGATCTTCGGGTATTCTTGTAAGATCTGTTCTGCTTTGAAAACCATCGCCGTAGAATTTAAAATAAGACAGTCACACGCTGAATTGAATCTATTTTCCAGGTTCCGGAACGTGAGAAAATCGAAGAACCCTTCAAAAACAGCAATTTCAGAAAATGGCCCAGATCCGGCCCGAACCAAAGTAACGACTTTAGAGCCCAAGCAAAGTTTAGCATACTTGTTCCTTATTTCAAAACCATCGGAATCGTTTTTAAATCCGATCCCGAAATATTTTCTTCCATCCACTTCATAATGCACTTCACACACACATTCCTTTTGCTCATAAACTTTTCGTGATTCCAGATACTGAATCAGTGCAGGGTGTCTGATTTCGGTGATTTTTAAAATTCGGTAAGAGATTTCCGACTGTGTTTCTTCAGTTACATACTCTGCTTTAGCTGGAAAATTAAATGATGAAAGGTATTTCAACGCTTCCGAAACCGAACATTTTTTTATTTGCTGCACAACAGAAATTACATCGTAACTCTTCCCTGTCCCAAAATCAAAAGCACTATTCTTACTATAATCCACACAAAGACTTGGAATTTTTTCTTTCCTGTCCAGCGCAAAATAAAAAGCAGTTCTACGATTTTCTTTGACCGGAAAAAGACTGAATGATTCCAACACCGAACGGATGCTGATATTTTGTTTGATTTTTTCGCAATTCATTTTTTTTCTTTTTTAAAGCAAAATTTCTCTAACAGATTCCTTTTAAGTAAAAAAATAACTTTTTCAACCTTTTCAATCTACTTTTAGCGATACGATAAACTGAACTAGCATAAACCCTTTCAATGATTTCTGAAATGAGTGCAATTCAGATATAAAGATCAGTCTAATTCCGAAATAAGAATAAGTCCAAATCCGAAAAAGAAGTGTTTTTCAAATGAGTGCAAATCCGTTTTAAATTCTCCTTTATTCATCAAACCAATGACTTATCCACAATATTGACAAGTTATCAACATAAGAACAGTTTTTCTAAACATAGGGAACGAGTGCAATTCCGATATGTAACTAAGAAACTCTACACTTTTAACAAGGGATTAACTTCAGTGAGTGCAACTCCGAAATACACAAGAGTGCTATTCCGAATTACGAATGAGTAGTAATCCGAATTCAAAGAATTACCGGATAGCCATTCGGCATCAATTTTCCTATTTTAGTTTCTCTATACAGTCTTATAATATTCTCCTGGATTTCCATCAAAAATATCCGACCTTGGAAGTGGACAGACCTCTTTCCTTTCAATCTGTTAGTCCTTATAAATTCCGAGAAAGCTCTTTCGATGAGCTCGCGGGTCTGCAAAATATTTCTGTACTGGTATGAAAACTGAAGTATGTCATCCTGTTGCAAACCATATCTTTTCCTGAAATACCTTAATCTTCTGGTAATATCTGTGTGCGTGGGATTTCCGTCCATCTTTTTTTCTGAAACAAACTCTTTCGTGGGATAAGGAATAATAAAGATCATATCACCCTTATACTTGAAATGAAATGATAAACTATTATACTGATCAAGATTTGACCTGACGGGCTTCAGGAATTTAAAGCAAAGATCATTGGCCGTCCTGTAGCTGAGTCCAAATTTTTTATTCAGGGTGGAAAGCTTAAGCGAAGTTCCGGTCTGAGGAAGTTTGGCCAGCCATATGGCAAATATTATATGCTTGTTATTTCTGATATTATACACCAGATGGTAAAGCACATAATTATACTCCGGAATGACCATCAGCTTTTTAAGCCAGTAACTGCTTATCAAAAAGCTGGTGTAACCTCTTTGATCATAGCTGGGAGTTGAAATGAGACCTCCAAACGTTTTGATTTCCTTCCCTTTTGAATTAAGAGACACGTACCAGCCCATCTTAAACTTGGCGAGATATTCATAGGCATCTATAACCTGTCTGCTTGAACCGCTTGGAGAGATCTTACTGTTTTTGATCTTCATCGAGGCAAACACATTATTTTCCGTCTCAAATTCTTCATCAAAAAGAGAAAGCTGTTGAGGACGGTCCTCTGGTCTGAACTGCTCACTGCTGATGATCGCAATGATATTGAATATGACCCGCAATGCGTTGATCGGAATATCGGCTGCTATATGGCCATCAAAGATAAAATCATCAACAAAGCCATTCCCCAGCCTGATTCTTTCCGGAGTCTTTTCAATCTGACTTTGAAAAACTTTACGCACAAGCCTGCGGTCTGTTGGATAAAATGTCATTCTCTTAATTTTATGAATTAGAAGCAGTAGATCTTCATCATTTTTGCTCAGGATGTCTGATATGAGGAATATCCTTTACTGACAAATGAACACGCTTATTATCGGACAAAAGAAAAGGCATGATGTTTTTCAGAGTGGAACGCCAATTGGTGATTAGTCGTCCATTACTGCTTTTCCAATTATTCTTTAACCAGCTGTCATACTTTTCCTCAATAAGTTTATCGCAATCAGGAATGTAGGCATCTAACGTCCTTGCAAAATCTAAAAATTCCCTGAGATCAGGAATATTCCTGTTTATAGAAACAGAACTGGAAAACACTTCGATGTCCTGCGCCATATTGTTCATTTCAGCTTTATCTTTACCTGAGCCCTTTTCATAAGTCTGACTACTTTCAGACAATGTTTCCACTACAATATCCCGTTGTTTATTCCTGACCTCCCGACCCTCAAGAGGATAATCCAGAATCAACCTGTAATGTCCCGCAGCCCCATTCTTTGTCCTGAATTCTATCAGTCCCAGATCCCTGAGTTTTTCCTTAGTTACTTTTACAGTTGAACGGCTTAATGAAAGCCTTTTTCCCAGCTCCACATCTGAGATCCTGAACTGGTAATCATTGTGATCTTTCGCCATCTTAAGCAGATAAAGATAGAAGGCAATAACAGTATGACCAGCCCCTTCCCTTTCATTGAATTTCCAGAACCTGTCAATCAGCTCCACATAATACATCCGTTATTTTTTTGCGAAAAGCTGCAATGCTTTCTCTTTATCAATAATGATAATATTCCTGTTCTGGATAATTGCCTTATCCAGTATACCTGAGGATTTGACCTCGGATGCCTTTGATACCGAGCAGCCCAGTATCTTAGCAAGACCTTTCAGACCATATTCATATTTCTTATCGTTGCTAAAGTTTTTAGACAATTCCAGAAATTCAGCAACAGTGAGCTTCCATATCGGAGTGCTGGGGTCGATATCTTTTAATGCCATAGTTTTGAGATTTACGTTTTACTGATAAAAATTAATAAGACAAAATTTCAAAATCAATGGATATATCTTTCGGTAGTTCTTCGGTACTACCGAAAACTTTTTAACCTCTTTAATGGAATATCTTAATCACAGATAAACAGAAATTTCGGGACCTGGTAATGGTATAAGCAAGAAAGATCTCCCGGCAGCAATCTTTACTGCAGGGAGATAATTATTTCAAAATAAGGGTTCAACAGTTATTATATTCCCATAAAGGATACTTTTTATTAAAAATTCAATGATCAGACGTCCAGATCATCCAAATACTGGTTGAAATTTTGTCGGATCAGACTTATAAATTTTGATCGGTCTGCTTTTCTGAGCCGTATTTCAGAAAGCGTCTTATGATAATTGCCCAAATTAATCTTCAGCGAGTTTTCAGCCCATCTGAAAATTTCAGCAAGGTCAGCATGGCCACCATTAAAGCAATTGCTTTGGTATAGCGCATACAGAAGTTCTGTCAATGCCACTTTCGGCGCTGTCCATTCTAAATGTCTGACCTGAGTAACGTCGGTATCCGTGCAGTCACCGGAGTTGATCTTATTGGTAAGATACTGATCCAACAGATCATTGGCGATAATCTGAGATATCAGATGATCGTGAGAAGTCGAGAACTCCTCATCATAGCTATAAAGTTCAGGACTAAGCTTTAGCTTGAAATCGAATCGAAATCGGGTAAAGTATTTTTTATCCAAAAAGGTGGATTTCCTGCGATAGTAATTGATAAAATCTTTCTGTTCGCTGTAAAAGTATAACAGATTGCTTCTTTCCTGCTCAAAATATGATCTGAGTGCTGCGGGGTCGGCAAAAGGCTTAGAAGCTTCTATCGAAAGGATCTTTGAATAATAAATGTACAACGCCACAAATTGTGGCTTTGTATTTTTAAAGAAGTAAATTTCCTCATTCCAATCTGCAAATTGATACTGTTTTAAAATGGTTTTAAGCTGCCTTATTGCAACATCGGTTTCCATAAGGATTTCTTCAGCCCGGGGGATTATATCATTCTCACTCCTATTGATCTGGTCAATGCTGCTCATAAGATCACTCCACAGCCGATCAACTTTTTTTCTGAAAAGCTTTCCGTTCATACATCAAATTTTTTGTTGGCGTAAAAATCGGGCTAAAAAACAGAAATCACCTTTTTTCAAGTTCCTGAAGCCTCTTCTTTACGAAATCGGTTGGCCGAATGCCGTTGATTTCCAAAAAGTGATTGGAAAAAACAATCCTATTCTTCATCCCACATTCAGCAGCCAGTGTATCCATACTGTATTGCAAATAGATATTGTTTTCCATCAGCTGTTTCGTAATATATTTGATCCGCAACATTTTAATATACTGTGTGAAGGTAGTATTCATATGCTCGTTGAGTACAAATGACAGAGCTGATCTGTGGGTATTAATTAACCTGGCTACATCCGGCAGCTTAAGATCCTTATTAAGGAACTGCTTTTTTTCCTCAAAAACCTTCAGATTTTTTCTGATCTCTGCAATGGCCTCTTCACTGTATAGCCCTTTGACTGTATTGGAATTTTCCTGCAGATTATCTCCTTTAACTTCATCCGGCATTTTCAGTTTTTCCAATAGATCGTTGTACTTGGTCGTGATAAGCTTTTCTCTTTGTCTATAGCGATAAAGTGAGTAGCAGAAAAATAAGGCGACACAAACTATCAATAAAATAAGAAATATATTTCCATATTTATGCTTCTTTACCAGCTGATCACGGCTTTCATTTAATTTGTTGACCTGATATTCTCTGTATAGCTTTGCCGATAGTTTAGAAAAGTCCGAAGTAATAATTGAATCTGCTCGCAGTAGTTTATTGGTATAGTAAAGCTGAAGGCGATCATCGCCCTTGTCTTTTGCAAATTGAATAAGGTATTTATAATTACCGACCACTTCAGGGGTAACAAAATTAAATCGATTAAGTATCGAATCGACCTTATGAAAATAAAGGACAGCTTTCTTTTGACGCCCGTCGGCCATATGAAGCTTACCCAGATAAAAATACACCGTTGCCACTGCAGCAAAATCCTCTTTTTTGCTTAAAAGCCTTCCTGCATTCTTCAGGTACTTTTCAGCAAGTGGCAAATTTCCGTTACGTATGCTATTGATTCCTTTTGCTTTTTGAAAATAGGCAAACTCCTGTACAAATTCATCTGAGTTCCTAACTTTTTTAACGCCGATATCAATCAGTGAATCTTCCTGCCTGTACAGTTTCAGATTTCTATAACAAGTACTCAGCCTGTACAGGCTGTTCAGATACCCGTGCTGATCATTCAGTCTCAGGTTTGGGTCGGTCTCACAGGAAAGCTCCTGCTCGTAGTATAATAAAGTTTCCTTGAAATGTATCGCGGCCTCTTCGTAAAAACCTAAATAAGATTTTACCATTCCCAGGTGATATAAAATTTTGTGGTACAGATAAAGATCTTTCGTATTTTTCGAGTAGCTGAACGCCCTCAAATAGTCCTGCAACGCTTTATTGTAGTTTCTTTTGTTATAATAGTAAACAATTCCTCTTTTCAAGTAGGACATCGAAATCTCATCGGGATCATTCGCTTTGATTGCCACAGCAACCGCACTGTCAGCATACTTTATTTTCCGTTCTGCGGAATGTTCATAGTATACTGCTTCGTCGTATCCGGCAATCAGCTCCGATAGATTTTTTTCTGCCTTAGCCTTCTTAATATACAGATTAACAAAAACCATCGCCCTTGCATCATTCTCCGGATAAGCGTCAAAAAATGCCGTAAGCTGAGCGTAAGTATACGGTCTAATCTGCTGACCTTGGACGCTGCAGATTATGATAAACAGGAATAAAAAAAGAAACTTATTGAAGACTTTCATGGTGATATTACATCAAATTTAAAGAAAATGTTTCCATCATCCCGCCTATCATAATAGTATTTACTGAACTACCAAATAACAATTTATTTTTCAGCCAGTTGTATAATAAAACACTGGTAATAAAAGATCTTTTATTACGTAAACAAAAATCAATCATTACCATCACTCATTTTTTAATCGGAGTGCCAGTGGTAATTTAGCTGTACGAATTCGATAAAATAACCGGCCGCGATAACTTTTAAAATCATTAATTCTATGAAAGAGTATATCTCAATATTAATTTTTGGTGCAATAGGGATTCTGCAGTCATGTGATCGATCAGATGCCAATTTTAGCACCGACTACGAAATCCCATCTCAGAAGCGTGTCGATAACATTTTAGTTGCAAGGTCTGCAGAAACTGGTATTAAAGAAAGCTCATCTTCCTATGAACGAAAGAAAAAACGAAAGGATAAATCACATTGGCGGGTTCATATTGATACTGTGAGATGATGAATGAATCACCTAAAAATGGAGATCAAAAAACAAAGGAGATCATCATTCAATCAGGAAGGATTTGTACTATCAGCGGTGAGTTTGAAATCAAGGACCGTATCAGCACAACAGCTTACGTTTCCAAAGGGGAATTAATGCCATTGTATTGTGGCAGAAAAGTAAAATGGACCTTAGTTAGGAAAGGATAAAAATCCGTACTATGAAGACTATAAAAACAAGATTTGTTGAATTCACGAGCTATTTTTTCATACTGCTGTTCTGTTACGCCAGTGTCAGCAAGATCATGGATTTTGAGAATTTTCAGGTACAGATCGCACAGTCCCCTATTTTCAGTTCAGTTGCAGGATTGATTTCTTACGGTGTGCTGATTGTAGAACTGCTGGTTTGTATTCTGCTTATTATTGAAAGAACAAGCATCATCGGATTGTACTCTTCTTTTTTTCTGATGGTCTCATTTACGATCTACATTTATGTCATTTTAAACTATAGCGAAAATGTACCTTGCTCCTGCGGTGGGATATTGGAAAAAATGGGATGGAGAACCCATCTCATTTTCAACTTCGCGACGGTTCTGATTTCTTCTTTTGCAATTTTGGCATATGCCGTTCAGAGAGGAAAAAAAATAATTACGACAGCTTTGCTCCAACTTCTCCTATCTTTTGCAAGTACCGCAATGATCATTGCATTATACCATCGCTCCGACTATTTGATCAAGAAAGAGAATCCTTTCATCAGAAAATTTCTGGAACATCCTGTAATAGAGGAAAAGAGGTATGATCTCCAGGTCAATTCTTTTTATTTCGCAGGCTCAACGAAAGACTCCGTGTATCTCGGTAACTACACCACTCCTTTCTCGCTGATTTCTTTAGATGCAGAACTAAAAGAGATGAATGAAAAGAAAATCATTCCGGATCGTTTTGATTTCAGCTTTAAACGGGCTTTGATACAGATCAATGCACCCTATTATTATCTTTATGACGGAACCGTTCCTGTCATTTACAAAGGTTTGCTGGGAAATGAAAAAGTGACTACTTACAGTAGATCTCAAGCCTATTTTAGTCAACTCGTCAATTGCGATCAGCACTCTTTTGCTTTCAGCACCTACTATGCACCTTTGAAAAAACAGTCGTTAGGGATTTTATCTCCTGAAAAAGAAAATCCTCTTCAATTAAAAACAGATCTTTTAAAGACATATAAAGACGGGGTTTTTGATACAGACGGACTGATACATTCTGATCGTGACAACCAAAGTCTGGTCTATGTTCATTACTATAAAAATCAGTTTTTGATTCTGGATAAGGGCCTTAATATAAAAGGTGATTTTAAAACCATTGATACCATCAGCCGCCCTCAAATTGATGTTGCTGAACTAAGCGATGGAAGAAGAAAGATGAATAAGCCGCCACTTAAGGTCAATATCACATCAACCGTCAAATACGGCTTGTTGTTTAACCAATCCAATCTAACGGGCAGATACGAAAACAGCAAGAACTGGGAAAATAACGCAGTCATTGATATTTATTCAATTACTGAGCAGAATTATATAGGCAGCTTTTATCTTCCAAAACCTAAAAAAATCAAGAAGATACAATTAGAGATCTCAGGAGATCATCTTTTTGTATTGGTCGGAAATGAGATTATCAGGTATCGTTTTGCGCAGAATCTTACCAGGCATTTCATGAAAGGGGAAAGCCGAAAACCCTGACCAAGAGTAGGCACCAATAACAAATTTCAAGCATTATGAAAAATTTAAGAAAAATCGCATTGCCCGTAGCCATACTATTAATGGGAGCCGGAAGTGCGTATGCTACAACAGCATTCAAGTCAGTAAAAACAGATTTCCAAGGCTATCGTTTTGATCCTTCAGCACCTGTGGGACAAAGATGTGTTCTGACGGAAAAAATGTGTACCGATATTCAAGGAGAAGTCTGTACCTACAGCGATGCTTCCGGAACACACAATCTATCCAAGAACATCGACGGTACTTCTTGTGGAGATCAGTTGTTTGAGATCGAATAATTTTAATAGGTGAAGGATGCTAATAAGCATCCTTCATTTGTTTATCTATCCAAGGGATATTTCCTTTATTCTTTAAAAAATATTCGAACCAATCCAGCATTCTTAATGTGTAGTCCTTTTGTGCAGGATATTGCGTTATGGTATGCCCTTCGCCTGCATAAAACAATGCAATAACTGTTTTCCTGTATTTTCTTAGTGCACTGAAAAATGTTCTAGTCTCCTCACGATCAACATTCTTATCCTCGGTACCTGTCCATAAAAGCATCGGCGCAGTCACTTTTGATGCGTGATACAAAGGATTATTATCAAAATATTTCTGGTTATTACTCTCAAAACTTTCACCCATTCTAAATTGGCCACCTTCAATACGATAATAGTCTGGTGATTTGAAATTGTAGTTGAATGAATAGGCCATATGAACAATGTCGGAGGGAGATGCACCCGAAATATATGCAGCAAAACGATTGCTGTGTGTAGCAATGAAATTGGTCTCATAGCCACCAAAAGACTGCCCCATTAGTGCAATCTTTTTCGTATCGACCTGCTCCAATTTCGAAAGCTCATCCAAAGCATTGTTTATACACTGTAAGGCTGACAGTCCTGCTCCTTTATTACCATAGTTGATATCCGGAATCAGCACCATATATCCAGATTCCAACAATAACCTGGCATTAAAACCACGTCTGTTTTTGAACGTTGGCACTAAATATTTATCGGTAAACTCCTGCTGCTTTTCGTAGATCCATAATACGACAGGATATTTTTTTTCCGAATCAAAATTTGCAGGTAGAAACAGACTTGCCTGAAGATCTTCATTGTTGACACCTTTATAGTACAACTGTTTTTTAGTAATTGTTTTAGCTCCTTTATCCTGAGCATTATATTGATAAACGGTTCTGGAAGCTGAAGATTCTATTTTCGTCATTACCACTGGCGGCTTGTTGTAATTCTCTTCAGTCCATATAAAATTTTTACCATCATTACTTGACTGAAGATGTTTGATTCGATCTGTGCTCTCTTGAATAATGACAGACTTCTTGCCCTGATCCAACATATAGTAGGTCGATCGGAGATCGTTATCGTGATGTGCAGCAATCAGTAGATAAGGATCATCCAAATAGTAATACTTTCTGTGAAAACCTGCTTCGGTCGATTTTTTCACCACGTTGATAACCTCAATGCTATCCGCATTGACGGACAGTATTTTTTTCTTTTGAAGGTCATTTATATTCAGCTCCCATAATTCACCTTTTGAAGACCATAAAATTGTTCCTGACGAACTAAAGTAAGGAACTGCTTTGGATGGCATGCCTATAACTTTATCCGTCATTGTTCTGGTGTCCAAAAGTTTCCAGTTAGCCTTGACATACCTAAGAATAAAATTCCCTCCTTTATCAAAATACATCACATCCCCATCTTTCTCAAGTATTTGATCTTCTCCTGATAATGAATTCCATAAATGCATCTCATAATGATCGACCTTATCAGCGCCTTCTATAACATCTATTTTTTCTTTGTCCACCTTTTTTCTTAAAAAAAGATTTGTCCTGCCAATACCTGTATACCCACTGTAACTGGAATCCAATTTGACAACCTTCTGCTCCTTAGGATACCATAATAGATCAACGCTTGGTCGTTCTCCATAAAAATAATTGCTAAGGTCTTGTTCCTTACCATACCAGATACTTACCGTCTTATCATCTATAGGAAGCCTATCGCTGAGCGTCAGGAAAACAGCGTTTGAATCAGACGACTTCTTAACGGTGATCTGGGTATATTTACTGATCGAGGGATCATCCAGTTCCGCGATACTCAGATCAGAACCCACAAAATAAGTTTTCAATCCTTTTGCCGCAGAAACAGAAACCACATAACCCTCTTTTTCGGTGTCAGATTTTGATAACTGATAAACTTCATCTTCCGATGACCAAATTGTTCTATATGAACGGCCATCTGAACTGGCCTTCAATAAATTTTTCATTTCGCCCTTATTCTCAAAAATTATCAGATCTCCTTCTGTTTTCTGCCATCGTAAGACTGATTCAATTCGCTGTCTCAAAATAAAGCGATCATCATAAATCTCCAGCATATTGTTTTTACTGCTGTCATAATGAATCAATAGCTGTCTTTCACCCTCTAAAAAATCAATGGTTTTGATGTTTTGTATTACAGATTCCTTCTGAGACTTTAGATCTATCTTCTGAAAGACACTCCCTACCTGAAGAACCAATATATCATTGCGCAAAAAGAAATTCTTTGACACATTCGTCTTGCGGATCTTTCTGAAAGGTTTCTGTGTTTCAGAAATGATAAGACTTACTTTAGAGTCTTCATTGATCTCAAACATCAGCACATATTTTCCATCCGGAGACATTTGCATGACCAAAGGTTCCACTGTATCCTCTGCTAATTTTTCAAGCTCCGGTCTCGGTGTCTGTGCGTAGATTACCAATTGATACCTGATTACGAACATTCCCAACAACATCATAAGGATGTAGATCAACTTACATAAAAAACTATTCATAAAAGCAATATTTAGTAACCAGTATTCTGAGGATTAAGCTTTGGATTCAGAAGCAATTCTTTCTGCGGAAGTGGCCATTGCGCGTGAAAGCTTTTCCAATTCGGCTTTAGCAACGTAAGCTGGTCCAGCAGTCCCCATCTTTTCAGATCAAAAAAACGGATGCCGTGCTCCGTAAAGAATTCTCTCCTTTTTTCTTCCCGCATCTGGATCCTGACGTCATTTCCAGATAATGTACTGCTTAACGCAGGTAGACCTGCCCGCTGTCTGGACCGGTTGATCAGCGGGATGGCTTCCGAAGCCCTATTAAGTTCAGTAAGAATTTCTGCCTGCATCAAACAGACCTCATCCAGCCGGTAGATCACCGAATATTCAGTCGGATTATTGACCGAGAGGTTCTTATATTTTGCAGAACGGTAATTGGTCTGCTGTCCGAAAGGGACTGCTGCCATATAGTTCTGACGGCGCAGGTCTGCCGTCGAAAATAAGCTGACCAGATCAGGTCTAAGTACAAATGATGTCGGAGCTCCCGTGAAAGTGTATAAGGAGGCTTCTTTGGTGGCATCATTATTATTCTTCGGCTTAAGCTGCCAGATGATGTGGGACCCGCTCTTCTGAAATACTTTTGAAATATCATTCTGATAACTGTAGGCTGGGTTCTGCATAATTTCAGAGCATAAGACCTCTGCCTCATTCCACTTTTTCAGGAGCATCTTCATTTTAGCCAGTGCCATATAGCCCGCATATTTATTCGGATAGATCCTTTCCGCATTCTTATAGGCTGAGGGAAGAAGATTAACCGCCTCTGAAAGATCCGTCTCTACCCTTAGCAACAGTTGATCCTTAGGCATTCTGCTTAGTTTACTGTTGACCATATAGTCGGTGGTATCCGTGTAAGGAATCTCACCGAAGATCTGATAGAGCTGCAAATACAATATCGACCGCACAAACAAAGCCTCTCCCCTGATCCTCTCCTTAACGGAGACAGAAAGTGCTTGTGAACTTCGGGCACCTTCCATAATACTGTTCGCCGCATAGATCTGCTGGTAAGCGTTCGTCCAGAATGTCGTAATTGTCGTATTGGTAGGAATCTGCTGGTTATTGTAGAGGTCAAGCACGCCATTGGACGTACTGGTATAGACACAGGTCAGATCATCGGTGTAAGTACCCAGCAGCGCACCCATCCCATCGATGCCTCCCGAAAACATCGAGTTCGTCCAAAGGCCGGCATAGAGACCTGCCAGAGCAGCATCCGCAGTCTGCTCATCTTCAAATACCAGCTTGGTGGGGATCTGGTTGGAAGGAAAATCCGTTTCAATAAATTTTTCGCACGAGACCCCAGAAAGTAAAACAGCCGTGAACAGACACCCTGTTATAAAGTATTTTATATTTTTTGCCATGATTTTAATTTTAAATTATAGTTGACCATTTCGACAAGTCTATCAAAAGGTGATCTGAAAGCCTACAGAATATGTTTTCAATGGTGGTAAAAATCCATTCAGCACAAATTCAGGGTCCAGACCAAAGTATTTGGTAATCGTCAGCAGGTTCTGTCCCTGCACATAGATCATCGCCTCCCTGATCCCGAACTCCCTCACAGGGATCCTGTAGCTAAGCTGTACATTTTTCAACCGGATAAACGAAGCATCCCCGATTGCTGCCGTAGAATTCTGAAATAATGAATGTGCAGAGGTTTTTGCCGCCACATTCCCTGAACTGTACGGCATGTAAGTTCCCAAAGGATTGGAAGAAGACCACACATCCAAAACTTCAACAGGCTGGTTGTTCATCGAACCCGGAATGACCATCTGCTTATTGTAGTTCCAGTTTCGCTGCTTCACGAAATACCACAGGAATGATGCTGACCACGGACCATAGCTCAAGGTATTTGACCAGCCTCCGAAAAAGCGCATTCCGATCCTCTCGATCACCTTATTGTCATCAGGAGAAGATATCTTTCCGTCACCGTTATAATCCGTGAACTGGTAAAGCCCCGTCTGCGGATTGATGCCCTCGTACTGATAGACCTTTACCAGTGATGTCGGATAGCCGATCATATACTGGTTCGCATAGGTAGAACCTTCAAGATTCGGGAACTCCGTCAGCCTGTTATCGGGGATTGACATATTGAATGAAGTGTCGTACCTCAGCTTCGAGTTCCTCAGCACCTGAACAGAAGTTTCAAGCTCCCAGCCTGTATTTCTGACCTTTGCCGGAAGATTGGACTGTATGCTTGGAAACCCTGTGGTTGCAGGCAGAGGAATGCCCACCAGCTGGTTGGATGACGTATTTTCATAATAGGCTGCCGAAAGATTCCATCGGTTCCTGAACAATGAAAACTCAGCCGCTATCTCCTTTTTCAAGGTCTTCTCCCAGCTGAAGTCAGGATTGTAGAGCCTGGAGGGATTAAGCCCCGTCGTATTATTGTAAATATTGGTAGAGACCGTGTAGGTGTCAAGATACTGGTAATCACCGATCCTGTCATTTCCGGAAGTCCCGATGCTCCCCCTGATCTTGGCCAGGCTAAGCCATGAGATATTTTTCATCCACGGCTCTTCAGACATCAGCCAGGCAGCACCCACCGCCCCGAAATTCCCGAAACGGTTGTTCGGTCCGAAACGGCTTGAGCCATCCCTCCTTCCGGTCACATTCACGATGTACCTTTTCAGGTATTTATAATTGAGCCTCGCAAAAACAGCCGTATAATTATACTGGTTATTCACCTGGTCCCCGATCACCTTGGTCTTAGCCGCTGCAATATTTCGGATGAGGGCATTGCTCTCAAAGCCGTACCCCTGTATGGTTCCCGATTTGGTCTCCGACTGCTGCAATGTCGCGCCGATCAGCATTTCAAAACTGTGCCGACCTGCATGATACTCTCCCACGATCTGCGGCTCCAAGATATAGGAAAAAGCAGAGCTGTTGTTTTTCGAGGAATTGGAAGTCGAGCTGTTCAAACCGAATGAAGGATTGTACATCGTATGAGGCTTGAGAGAATATTCCTCAAAATTATTAAAGGTCAGCCCGCCGTTAAACTTCACAGACAGGAACGGGAACAACCGATAAGACAATTGGGTACCTGTATTGATAAAGCTTGAGGTATTGAGGTATTCGCTCACGAATGACGCCACAGGATTGGTAAATGTATTGTTCTCCCAGTTCAGAGACCCATCAGCATTATACAAAGCAGGCGCATTGGGACTCAGGGTAAGGCTCCGCTTGGTCAGGTCATCATTCACGACATTATTATCCTGAAATGAGACCGTATTGTTTAGATTCACCTCCAGCTTACGGTCAGGACTCCTGTAGCTGAAATTCCCTGTAAGATTATTGGTCCTGTACCGAAATCCGGCAGGTAATACCGTTCCCTGTTCAAGATGACCATAGCTGATAAGATAAGATGTGTTTTCAGAACCGCCGCTCAAGGAAAGCTGTACCACCGAGGCATCAGCCGTATTTCCTATCAATTCTTTCTGCCAGTCTGTATTCCTCTCCTGACTCCACGTATTGAGATCATAGGCATTAGCAGGAATTGCAGTGATCCCGTCATTCTGGAAGGCCTGCCTCCTCATGCCGAGATACTCTGAGGTATTCATCATTTTCAGACGATTGGCCACCGTACTAAGCGAATAAGAGGTATTGAGCTTCAGTTCCGTCCTGCCCTTCCTGCCTCTTTTAGTGGTTACGATGATCACCCCGTTTGCGCCACGGCTCCCGTAGATCGCCGTAGCATCAGCATCCTTCAGCACCTCGAAGCTCTCAATATCATTAGGATTGATCGCATTGAGAGGACTCACGGAACCATAAGGTAAAACCGTTGCACTGTACACAGACGGCGATTCAGATAGGATCGGCACACCGTCAATAATGTACAGGGGCTCATTCCCTTCCCTACGGATACTGTTCTTACCCCTGATCTGGATATCAAAACCTCCTCCCGGCGTTCCGGAGTTCTGCGTGATCGACACCCCGCTCATCCTTCCCTGCACCGTAGAAAGCACATTTGCAACAGGCTGGTTTTCGATCTCTTTTGCGGAAACCCGCACAATGCTTCCCGTCCGCTCTTTGTCACGAACCTTATAGTACCCTGCATTGAGCACCACCTCCTCGATCTCCTTCTCCTTACCTAGCGAAACGTTCAGAGTATCCCTGTTCCCAGGCATTACCTTTCGTTCAGGATAATCCGGATGCCGAAAGATCAGGACAGGGTTATCTCCCGTCACCTGCACGCTGTATGTTCCGGAACTGCCAGTAAGCGTAACAGCACTGCTGCCCTGCTGAAATACCGAAACACCGGAAACAGGCCTGCTCTGTTCCGTGACAATGCCTGTGATCACACGCATCTGCCCTATTGCCACGCCTGAGACGAGCAATGTTAAGCCAAGAGCCATTTGGATATGACCCAGGCTGCAAAAGTTTTTTTTCATACTTTTGTTATAGTTTAATTTATTAGACTTTGCTCTTTCCTGCGCGGCGTCAACTTTGCGGAAAGGGCTTTTTTTTGGTTTTTATGGTATTCTAAATACTTTCATCATACGGTCATCCTTTTTTCATTCTCTGCTTTTTTTTATAAGAATTATCTCTTCTTTTCCTTCCTCTAGCCAGAATCAGGAATGCGGCATCCAGCATTTTGGTTAGGTGGATACAAGGACCTACAATCTTACTCTCGGCCGAGTGCGTATAAACGCCCAGTGAGAAATACACCGAGACCGAGATATAATACTCGAAATCTTTGAGGCTGTATTCTGCAAAAGCCTTTTGGAATACAAGGAACGGATTACGGTACTCCTGATCAGAAAGCGACCCTATTATTGGAGGAGCATTATTTTCAGCATACATCTTTAGATAAGATTTCTCTTGCTTTAGACCCAGCACATAACAAGCACGCACAAATGAGCGCAGGGCCTGATGAAAGTGAAAGACTGCCGAATGATCTTCTTTGATCACGTATTTCTTTTTTACCGCACAGATCATAATATTATGGAGCATTTCCTTAGCCGTCGCCAGCTCATTGAACTGGAAAAAGGTTTCAATAAGCCCCAACCCGGAATACGTATCACTCCCGGACCAAAACCTGGCCTCAAAGTCAATTCTGTTGTTTTTCAATGGTTCAGTTTACATAATTTTTCAATAGCCGAAGGCAGGAAGTTCTACCAATACATAAAACCTCCCTACCCAAAGGCCATCAATATGAATAAAATTAACGTCACGTGTAAGCTCTAAAGCCGCAATAGGTTGTACACCCCATTGTATCGTACAGTCTGATACTATATTATAAGAAAGCGGCTTAGAAATAACTGTAGAGAAAAGCGGACTGCATTGGAAAATAAAACGGCGTGGAACTCTACAATATCCGCCCAGAGGTACTGCCATACCCATAACAACAGATAGAGAGAGCCCACGCCTAGGTCGTGAGCCTTCTGCTTATCCTCTCGTTGTTATTTGAAAATTGGCAGTTTTCTTAGGCGAGATTCTAAGCGAATAGCTTCCAATATTTTTGAAGGTTCGCAAAATTACAATTAAGTAACTTGTTTTACAAAGATAATAAAAAACATTTCGGTATACAAAACTATACCAAAATATTTTTCATTATGTGCTTAATTGCATCTATGATTAAGGAAAGTGAAAAAATTATAATTTTAAAGACAGCGATTACTTTGCGTAAAATGCTTAGTAAAAATAAGAGTTACTCGTCGAAAACTGATGGTAATTCTGATGTAGTTAATAGTTATGATAAAATAGCTGCTAACTCCAATTCAGAATTGACCAAAGCGACTGTTAATAGTGCCTTTAGTGGAAAGAAAAGGTCAACAATGGCAACTATTGTTCTTATAATTGAATCAATGGGTTACTTAATGAAAGACTTTTCAGAAATTTATGATAAACTTTCAGAAAAGGAAATCTCTAAATTCAGAGACGAAGTGATGAAGAAATAGAAAATGATTGCCAGCTAAGCGCATTCATCAAAATATTCGCTAGTTTACATATATCCTTAAGAGCTATTTTATCATTTCTTATTTCAAATAATACTACTCAGAATTAGATAAGTAAATCCTGACGAGAGTTGGGATTTTTCACAAATTTGTATATCAAAATATAATGTAGAACTTGTTCTATATATGTCAGTTTTTTTAATTTACTAAATCTTCTTCTTAAAGCATATATCAAATTGGCTTTACACTTACAGCAATTAAGGTAGTTATTGTAAATTTTATATGTTTCATGTCTGTAGACATAGTTAATTTTCAACTTCTTGTTCAACAATTACTTGAGCTTCAGATAATAACTTATAAAGTTCTAATTCTGTTCCTATAGATTCAAAAGAAACACAAATTGAATACTGTGTTTCATTATCTAAATTCCTATCCCATCCAACATGCCCAATAACTGAAATACTAAATTCCTCAGCAAATTGATGAGGTTCAATAATTGCCCAACTTTTTTGAGCCGTAGAATTATTTCTATTAATTTCATTCTTAGAGTAAGCAGGGTTTTCTCTTAGGCACCACCGTATAGAATTTAATCCTTCATCTACCCCATTTTGGTTTACTGTTAGATCATCTAATTGCAAATACTCAATTGTTCTTGTTCTAAAACTAACAAAGCGTTCATTATATTTAGAAGATTGCCATTCTAGCCAATTTGAGAGGTATGAATGCGATCCTTTTCTTGTTAACCTTGTTTTTGCAGTAAAAGTAAGAGTTACTTCAACTAAAATTTTATAATTCTTGCCTTCACCTCTTAACTCAGTAGGAATATTCAATTTGTATATATCCGCATTTTTTGGTTTAACTTTACCATTTTGAATAAAAGTAATTCGATTTGATGTATTGTTTAATGCTCTGTTTAAATCAGGAACACCATAACCATACCTTCTTATATCATTTAAAGTTGGATTATCAAAACAATGTCCAGGCAATCTTGCACTTTGAACCACTAATGCTCTATACATTTGTGAGCTTTCGTTAGGATATTCAGCATGAAGTCTAGAAACTATATAACTAACTTTAGGAGCGCTATAGGAAGTTCCATACGCATCTCTACCTACAGCGTTTGCATTATGTAAAGTTGAGTTTACTAATTCAGGACATAGCTCTGCCTGAGTTTTAATTTGTGATGAGTTCTTATTTATAACTAAATCACCACCAAACTCCACTACATCTGGTTTAATATTACCCCACATTCCTAGTCCGGTCCTGGAAAAGGGAGAAACGAAACCTTCGCCAGCAATCGATTTATAATCCTCATCTTCATAATTACTAATGGAAATAGAGCCTACCGTGATAGCAAAATAACTAACTCCAGGACTAGCAATTTGCGATGTAATTTCATCAAGATAGCTTGGATAAGCCCTATCATTATTAAGATGCTCAACAATACCCGGATTTCCTTCTACCTGAGAACTCTCAAATAAATTCCCACTAGCTAATATAAATAATACATCTTTTTCATGAATAAGTTTATCTATTGAAGCAGCTAAAGCCGGCATATGAGTCCCATAATATGCGGAATCTTCACAAACAGATAGATTAAATATTCTAGTATCAGTATAGTCTTCAACAATTTGTTCTAATAATGAAGGAACAAATTTCCTATCACTTATTCTATTTGACTTATCTAATATCCTTGCATTTTGAATAATACTTTCTAACTGATATTGGCCATCTTTTGGTATAAAATAGGGATACAATACAGCCCCTGCCACCTTCGTGCCATGACCGCTAAGCATTACATAATCAGCTTTTGAATCATCATTTTCGACGTAAGAGCGAGAACTAGCAGTATCAATTGCCAATGAAAGTAACCTGTGATCTTCTTGTATTCCGCTATCTATAATACAAACTTTTGGTGCATTTTCTGCGGGACGTTCAATTTCAAAATCATAATCATCAACTAGAACCTCTGAAGTATTATCAATGTTATAAGTTGTACTTAGCTTAACTTCAAACAAATACTGGTATGTAATAACAATATCACGTAAACCTGATCCATTTATTGATATTTTAAAGTACACTGCATCAGTTTCATTGTCCCATATATCATACAACTCCCCTCCATAAATTTGGAGATATTTTTCTATTTCTCCTTCTCTCTCCATTTGTTTTGAATCCCTTAGTATATTTAATGATTCTACGTGCTCATTAAATTCTTGAACTTTTTGAAAATATTGTTCATCAGTAAGATCAGCGGAATTAGTAGGATATTTTTTTTTATTATGAATGTAACAAGATACTCCCAATTCAACCATATAGATAGACTCATTATGTAAAGTACTCCATATAGACTTTAAATCTCCTTTTAACAATTCATCACGCCGCCAATTACTATCTGTTTTTACTTCCCAAATTTTCGAAGCAGTATCTTTGTATTTTCCTTCCTTACTTAAAAACTTATTTACTTTTTCTTGAAAACTGGCAAGATTATCAAAAGATGCTCCGATAATATACCCATCTGGTTCTTCTGAAATAACTTCAATTCCCCAGTTAGAGAGGGAATCAATGTTAAATGCACTCGTATCAACTTTTAGAAATACAGGAATATCATTTTCATTTGGTGTTAATATTCCTTTTCTCCGCTTCTCATCCTTTAGCTCAGTCCAACTTCTACTCAAAGATTGCGCTGAGTTACTTAGATAATTACCATGTTCTTGTCTATTACGTTTATTATGTAAAGTAATTTCATGTTTTTTAGTTCTTGGTCTTTTTCCTGAAGGTTTCAAGATACCATCTACCTTAAAAGGTAATCTCAAATGAGGAAATTCTGGCATATTTATTTTATATAAAAAGAATTTTCAGCTAATGATTTTTCTAAGTGCAACGGTGTTAATATTTGTTCATTACCAATAACTGCTAGTTTAGCGGCGTCATTAATAACTTTTACGACAATAGCAGCGCTATATCCGTCCATTCTTTCTGCAATATTATTCCAATCTATATCTTTTGCTTTCTCAATTGATGATAAGGTCAATTTTATTAAACGAAGTATTTCTTGTTTGCTTGGTTTAGGAATCTCAATTATATCATCAAATCTTCGAAATAATGCTCTATCTAATACATTTTCCAAATTAGTTGTAGCAATTAATAAACCTTTTGAATTATATTCTTCTAAAAGGCCTAGCAACATATTAACTATTCGATGCATTTCACCAACATCTTGGGAGCTGTTCCTTGTTTTACCTACAATATCAAATTCATCAAATAATAAAACGCAAGGATAGTCTTTTATACCCTCAAATAATTTTGTAAGATTAGCAGCTGTTTCTCCTAAGAAGGATGAAATAATTACATCAAATTTTACTTTCAAAAATGGAAGCCCTAAATTCCAAGCGATTCTTTCCGCACTCATGCTTTTTCCGCATCCAGGTTCCCCAAACAAAAGAATCTTTTGTTTATATTTTAATCCATGATTGGCAAGACGTTCTTTAGCTGCAAATTCTTTTTCTATTCTACGTATTTTTTCTTCTGTTTCTACTGGAAGCACCATCTCGTGCCTTAGCAGTTCTTTATCAATTAACGTGGCTAAGGGAAAGTTGTGTCTTTTATCAGTTGGAATAGAAATATTACTAGGTAACATTTTTCTAAACTCATTTTTGTACAACCGAGGAGAAGAAGTATTTTTATCCAGTATTATTCTTAATTTTTCAGCAAGCTTACCATGTCCTTTCTTGTTTTCATTATCAATAATTAAATTCGCAACAGAAACAATGTTATCATTTTTTTCACCTTCTATAGATCTAAATAATCTAATTAACAAGTCTTGATTCATTTTTATATGTATAATGGAATGAATTCTATATTTGATACTATAAAAGTTAACTATAATTTAAATTATAGCAACTCTAAAGCATTCACAGTTTTCAATTTTTATAAAACTAAATACCATTTGTTACAATATAACACCCAAATAATGAATATTATATAAACTATTTAACAAAGCTAATGAAAATTTATTTGAGCAAAGTAATGTTAAGTATAAAATTTAATTGAAGTATTTCTTTAGCAATTAAACAAAGAAATTAAGTCACCTGTATTAAATAATCTTATAAATCTAGTAACTAAGGAAATTCGGATTTTTCTGCTTTTAGAGAACGACTAGAATTCTTATTCGTAAAGAAATTCCGTAAAAATACTGACCGCCAATTTTCTAGCAATTTCTATTTTTATTTACGGAAAACCGTAACAAACCGATAATATTTTGATATACATTTGGCTATTAGATTCTTATTGCTAATTACTCATAATCAGTTACTATTAAAAAAACTAATAATGGAAACAAAAAAACGCTCTATTTTAAAACTAGACATTCCAAAATCTGATACTGGAATTTTAGTTTCAGATCTATTTAAATTATTAATTTCAACAGACCAAACAGCAAATCAAATTAAAGATATTTTGAACAAACAATTCGAACAAGATGAATTTATTCCCATTCCAGGAGCTCAAACCCTTGTAAACTCTCAAATTGTTCAGAACAATAATTATATCAAAAAAGATTTAATTTCAACACTTGATAATATTACTTTCTATTCAGATAATACTTTCACTATCAATTTTAATAACGTTAATGATCAAGAGAATTTTGGAGGTAAAACGACTCTAAACACCTATCCAAAATATTCTGCTCAACGTGATTTTTTCGGTAATTTGTTCAGCATGGACAAGTATGCAAAAAAGCTAATAGATAATGGATTTAAGAAAATTGTAGAAGCAAATCTAGAACTCTTAAAAGAAGAAAAAATAAAAGACAAAAAATATAGGTTAATACATTATAAACCCGATAACAATTATTATTTGCGTGCAATAGTTTCTACAGATAATTATTTTGATTACAATAATTCAATTGCAGTTGTAATAGCACTACTAACTCTATATAAAGAAATTAAATCCTCCGGCGTTGCTTATTCTCTTAAATTATGTGAGTATAATGAATCAAATATCAGAATGTTTTTTGATTCAACAGGCGAAAAAGAACTTGAAGGAATTGGTTATGTGAAAAATATCGTTGAAATTTCAAATGATGAAATTAAAAGAGAAGCATTACGTTTTTCAGGAGTCTGCACGATTAGCTATGATAACAACAAGCAAAAAAATGAAATTTATATCAAGCCAAAAGATGTTAAATCAAAAATATTAACTATTAAGCATAATCAAAAACCTAACAATGGATTAAAGAGTTTAACTGATTTTGAAAATGTAGATAAAGTCCATAATGAGCTTTACGAAGATATAAAAGCGATAAAAAATATTAAGAATACAGAGCAAATAAAATTTCTTGTGCGTCGAAAGATAGATAATGCCAAAAATGATGATATCAAGAGATTCAAAGCATCTATTTTGAATGAATTGACAAAAACAACAACTAAAAACATTATCGATCTTTTAAATGTTTTCAATAATATTCAAGTCTTAGCGAATGAAGATATAGAAGCCTCAGAATATTTGAGATATGTGATTTATGAAGCTTTGATAAATAAGAAGTAAAATATTTATAAAATTCAGTAAGAAAGCAGCTACAATTTCTTTTATTTTTATAAAATTATTAAATAAAAAAACAATAAAATTTCATTAATCGTGTAAAATTTGACCATAATTATATAATTATTATTTTAATGAATATTTTATTAATTTTGATTTAAAACTAAATAACTCATGGCATCAAGAAGTGCAGAGGCATCAATAAAAGGATACTTCTATCAATTTGACAGTGCAATTATGGAACTATTGCAACTTTCTAATAGTTCTGACTCAATTACTATAGAAGGTATAGAAGATGTTGACATAACTACTGCAACTGATAAAACCGCGATTCAATTTAAGTATTATGAAGGTACGGAGTACAATCACTCTGTAATAGCTGAGCCAATTCGTTTAATGTTAACCCACTTTTCAGAATTGAAAAAAACTGGTTCAACTAGTATAAAATATATTCTTCGTGGACATTACAAATCTGGTCACCATAAACTGACTCTACCTTTAGATTTAGCATTCCTCAAGACTAATCTCCTAACATATAAGGTAAAAAATATCAAGCATGAGCATTTTACAAATTTGTCACTTAGCGACGCTGATCTTATTGAATTTATAAATTTGGTAAAAATTGATATAAATGCAAAAAGCTTCACTGAACAATATGCTGAATTATTATCGTTACTAAAGCGTCAATTTAGTTGTGGAGATTTTTCAGCTGAACATTTCTACTATAATAATTGTTTGAAACAAATTAGGAATTTAAGCATTCAAGCCTCAATTAACAACAGAAAAATAACTAAAGAGGATTTCATTACTTCAGTTAATACACAAAAAGTACTTTTCAATGAATGGTTCATATTCTTAAAATCTAAAAAACAATATATCACTCAAATAAATAGTAATCTTAAAACAATTAAAGCTTTAGAACAAAGTAAATCGAAAATAATTCTAATTGGTAATAATATTTTAACAGCAGACAACTCAGAGATGCCATTTGTTCATTTTGTTGAAAATATAGTAAACAAATTTTACAAAATGAATTCGTCACTAAGAGATGCTAAGCCTTTAACATTTATTTTAGATTGTCATGATGCTGAAATAAAAAAAATCAAAGCACTTCTTATTAATGATAACTGGGTTTTTAATGATGGATATGAACATATTAATTTTTCGCCAGCAATTTTCAATGCTGATCCAGTAAAAAATATAAGTCCAAACTTGACCAAGATAATTAAATCATCATACTTTTTTAGAATTATATCCAGATCTACATTTGAAAATAGTTTTGATAAAATGCATACCCCTAAAATTTTCCTAAATTTTTCGAATACAGATATAGTTAAAAAAAATCAGGATAGCCAATTCTTTGATTTGAAGTATTGCGAAAACTTAAATGATATTTATCAGGTTCTAACCAAATAAAATATAGATTATGTCAGAGAATACATTAAATGATATTTTTAAAATTTTAACTGTTGCTCCAAACCTAATTCAAATAGAAGTTATAGATGCAGATAAATTTAAGCAAGATACTTCAGACTTTACAATTGGTAGTTATTTGAAAATTTCCGATGATTCAAATACATCTATAATTGCATTAGTTCAAAGCTTTAAAATTAAAGAGATAACTAATGGTGGTGGAGAAAATCATTTTGGAAACCCTACATTTATTCTAGATGCACAACCAATCGGATTTTTAGATGAAGACGGCAAATTTAGAAGAGGAGGACAACAAATAGCAATACCTCCAAATCAAGTAGCTATAGCAGATATTTCTATTTTGAAAAGTATTTATGCGGCTACTGCATCAGATAAAGAATTTATTTTCTCAAGTCTAGCGCAAAATACAAAAATTGATATTGCAGTAGATGGCGATAAGTTTTTTAGTAAACATATTGCTGTTATCGGATCTACAGGGTCAGGAAAATCAGGTACTGTTGCAAAAATTTTACAAGAAGGTATTAATCCTAGTAGCGAACAAGTTAAAAATGGGATTCTAAATAACTCACATATTATTCTTTTTGATTTGCATGGTGAGTACTCTCCAGCCTTCCCAAAAGCAAAAAAACTTGATGTTGATAATTTGGTATTACCATATTGGTTGATGAACTCTGAAGAACTTGAAGAAATGTTTATTGAAAGTTCTGAAAGTAATTCTCATAATCAGATATCTCAATTTAAAAATGCAGTTACATTAAACAAAAAACGTCATAATAAGCTTCTTAAAAAAATAAATTATGATACACCCATCTATTTCAGTATTGATGAAGTTTTCAGGTATATTTCTAACAATAATATTGCAACTAAAGATGCAAAAACTGGTGAATTGAAATTAAAAAATAGAGCTGAAGATGTAGATGATATTTATCAATTATTCGAGAAAATAGAATTTGAAGATAAAGCAACTGGAAAAATCAATGCAGGACCTTACGCAGGCGAATTTGATAGGTTTGTCCCTCGACTTGAAACAAAATTAAATGATGATCGATTAAGCTTCTTATTAAAACCAAGAAAAGAAGACAAGTCAGAATATAAAACCGATGATTTAGCTACTATCCTAAAACAATTCCTAGGATATAATGAGGAAGATAAAACTAACATCACAATCATTGATTTAAGTGGAATCCCCTTTGAAGTTCTAAGTTTAGTAGTTTCATTAATTAGTAGATTAGTTTTTGATTTTTGTTTTCATTATAAATCTATAAAATCTGGCACAAACGAAATTCCTTTTCTTCTCGTTTTAGAAGAAGCACATAATTATATTCCACAAAGTCAGGGCTCAAAATATCATTCTGTAAAAAAATCCATTGAAAGAATTGCTAAAGAAGGACGAAAATATGGTTTATCATTAATGATAGTAAGCCAACGTCCATCTGAAATTTCTGAGACAATATTTTCACAATGCAATAATTTTGTTGCTATGAGATTAACTAATCCTACAGATCAACAATATGTTAAAAGACTAATGCCTGATAGTGTTAGTGCTATAACAGATACATTACCGATATTGGAACGTCAAGAAGCTTTAATTATTGGTGACAGTATCCCAATTCCCACCATTGTGAAAATAAAAGATCTAATATATAAACCAGCTTCTAATGATATTGATTTTAGAACAGAGTGGAAAAAGGATTGGTCATCAGTAGCATTTGATCAACTTATAAAAAAAATGAAAAAAGACGTTTAAAAAAATAATACTTCTTAACTGAATGTTAAAACACGAAATATTGAAAAGAAATGAAAAAACATAATTTTAAAAATGGAAGACATATTTAAACCACAAAGTTTAACAATAGGTGAACTATTTGGTAACAAGGATGCTTTATATCAAATACCACGTTACCAACGTCCCTACTCATGGGGAGAGGATCAACTTAATAAGCTTTGGGATGACTTAAGGGAAGCTCAACAAAATGAACCTAATTATTTTCTAGGTTCTATAATTACTGCCAAGCCCGAAGAAGCTTCAAATTATTTAGATATTGTTGACGGGCAACAAAGACTTACCACTCTTTTAATATTACTTTGCGTTTGTAGAGACATGCACCCAGAACTTAATGCATCGATGTTAGAAAAAGATCCATTTGCTATTGATGGCTATACCATAAAATCGTCTATTAGATTGAATGATAGATTTGAACGTCTCAGATTAAAAACACATTCTAACCATGAGAGCGATTTTAAAGATTTAATAATAAAAGAAGGAAGGACGCTGGAAAATAAAAGACCCTACAAAAAAGATTTACGCATTGAACAAGAACCGAAATTTAAATTTCAAAATACCGCTGCATTTTTTAAGGAAAAAATGGATGATCTTGGGGAGCAAGAGACAGGAAAATTTATAAATTATCTCTTTAATTGTGTAAAAATCATCCGAATAGATTGTCAATCAGTAAGTTTTGCTATAAAATTATTCCAAGTTTTAAATGATAGAGGTCTAGATCTCTCTAATGCTGATTTAATTAAGAGCTTCCTTATCGAGAAAATCCATAAAAAATATGAAGATGAATCTGAGTTAAAAAAACATCACGAAGATCAATTTATGGATGATTGGAAAAGTTGTGAAAATATGGCGACAGACACTGACGAAAGTATGAATAATCTTTTTGTGATGTATGAATATTATTTATTAGGCAAAAACCCTGAACGTTCATTATATGATGAACTAAGAAATTTATTTGCAACTAAAGATGCGAATGATGTAATTAAACAATTTAAAGATTTTGTCTCAACCTACAAGCTAAAAATTTATAATTCAGAAAATACTATCATTTACTCATTGTACTATTTAAGATGGAGTGTTTATTGGCGAACTATTGTCACTACAGCTTTGTACGAAAAATATCCTGATTTTGAGAATTTCCTTATAAAGTTTAGAAGATATTACTATCTTAATTGGCTATCAGGCAATACTTTATCAAAAATCAAACAAACCTCGTTTAATCTCATAGGATATTTGAAAGAACATAAGCCTTTAGAAGAGATAGAAACAGAGTGGAATAGGCAATTGAATGAAGATATAATCCAACGCGCAATTAATAATTTGAATGGTGATATTTATTTTGAGCCTTGGTGTAAACCTTTGCTATTTATGATTGAATATGAACAACAGGATAATCCTCAGTTTTATTCAATGGGAGACAGAAATATTCAAACTGAACATATTTTACCACGTGCATACAAAAATGTAGAAGAATGGCAGTTCGTAAATAGTATAAGTAATATTGAAGATTGGATAAATACCGGCGCAAACCTAACACTATTGAGCGGAAGTAAAAACTTAAATGCAAGAAACTATGCGTTTGCCGTCAAGCAAAAATCATATGATGGTACAGGATTGGAAAATGCAGATGATAAAAAAATTAGCTCTTTTAAAATGACTCAAGATATCGTCAATGATTATCATGCTAATAAATATAATGGGGAATGGAGTGTCGAAGCAATTAATGCTAGATGGAATTGGTTTTGCAATCAAGTTGAGAAAATATTAGATATAGATTTAAGTAAAAATAAACTTATCCAACTTGAATACGACGTTTATGACAAAAAATAAGCAACACTATGCATAGTCAGAAGTTTGCCTTCAATATTATAATTTTCTTACCTTGTCACATTAAACTGTTAAAAATAGTATGCCCACACTTCATTGGATTGGAAAGGAAAAGATTATTAATCATCATTTAGAGGTTCCATATAAAATATTAGAAAAGAAATATTCGGTTTCTTCGAAAGAGATAAAGGACTCAAATATTTTGTCTGAAAATAAAATTATTCATGGCGATAATCTCGTAGCTCTCAAGTCTTTACTGCCTCAATACGAAGGGAGAATAAATTGCATTTACATAGATCCTCCATATAATACTGGTAACGAAGAATGGATATATAACGATAATGTAAATGATCCAAAAATTAAAAAATGGCTTGGTGAAGTTGTAGGTAAAGAAGAAGAAGATTTAACAAGACACGACAAATGGCTTTGTATGATGTATCCTAGATTAAAATTATTAAAAAAATTACTTCATCAAAATGGTTGTATAATTATAAGCTTAAGTCATCATGAAATATCATCATTACAGTTAGTTTGTAAAGAAATTTTTGCTGAAATGCAGATTACAATAGTAACAGTTCAGACATCGGGAGGTAAACCCTCAGGCGGATTTAATTATACTCATGAATACCTTATATTCATATTACCACAAGATTTCAAACCCAATGCACTATCTTTTTCAGGTGGCAATGTAAGATCTCCATTTGAGGGTATGACTTTAGCTACATTTAACAAAATTCAAAGACCTAACCAAGCTTATCCAATTTACGTTGAATCAAAAACAGGCTTGTTACATAGTGTTGGAAAATCACTTGCAGAAAGAATAAAAGACAAAACGTATGTTGGTAAATTGGAAGACTTTATTTATGATTATAATGAAGCACCTGAAAATTGTGTAGCAATATGGCCTGTTACAAGTAAAGGAGATGACTGTGTTTGGAGACTAATACCATCTCGTTTAAAAAATGATTGGGGCAAAGGATATATAAAAATATCTCCAAATCAGTCAAAAAATAATTTAAATTCATATAGTATACAGTATTTACCATCAGGAGTAATTAAGAAGATTGAGACGGGTGAATTAGTTACTTCTGAGAGTGATAATGATACTCCAACTTTAAATTTTGGCAAAAATAAAACTGTAGGAAGTCAAATACCTACGATGTGGATGGAAAAAAAATTTCATACTGTTAATGGCACACAATTGCTCAACGAAATATTTGGTTCTAAAATTTTCAATTACCCAAAACCTCTTTCACTCATTGAGGAAGTTATTAGAGCTGTAAGTAACAAAAATGATATAGTATTAGATTCATTTGCAGGTTCAGGTACAACAGCTCATGCCGTCCTAAATATTAATAAGGAAGATGATGGAAATCGCAAATTTATTCTTATTGAGATGGAAAACTACGCCGAAGCAATTACTGCAGAAAGGGTTAAAAGGGTCATAAATGGATATGGAAAAGGAGACAAAGCCGTTGAAGGTACTTTGGGGCATTATTCATATTACACACTTGGTCAAACAATATTTGTTGAAAACGGAATGCTCAACCAGGAAATAGAGTTACACAAAATTTATGAATATGTTTGGTATTCTGAAACTAAATTACCATTTGAAATACAATCAGAAAACTATTTATTGGGGGTAAAAGATGAAACTGCATATTATTTTTACTATGAGAAAGAAAAAATGACAACGTTAGATGAAAGTTTTTTGAGAACTATTAAAACAAAATCAGATCAATATATCATTTATGCAGATAACTGTTTACTTTCAAATGATTTGATGCAAAAATATAGTATTGTATTCAAGAAAATCCCTAGAGATATTACAAAATTATAATTACTCATAGACTATTGTAGATGGAGCTAAAATCATATCAAAAAGATGTCATAAATGATTTAGAAAATTTTCTAGATTATCTAAATAAATATCAACACCCTGGAAAAGCGTTTAACCAATATTGGTTTGACAAAATAGGTAGCTATAATCCGTTGACTAACACTGGAATGAAACCTTATAAAAATAGCATTCCTAATGCAGTACATATTGCGATAAAAGTTCCAACAGCAGGAGGAAAAACTTTTATAGCTTGTAATGCTCTAAGCTCTATCAATAAATATTTCAATCAAGGAAATCCCAAAGCAGTTGTGTGGTTAGTTCCGTGGACAAATCTTCTTCAGCAGACGTACCAAAATTTCACTAATCCTAACCATCCATATAGAGAAAAACTTAATTCATTATTTAATAACAAAGTAGAAGTTTATCAAAAAGATCAGCTTCTACAAGGTGCAAATTTTAATCCATCATCAACTAATGAGCAGTTAAACATTTTTATATTAAATTTTAGTAGTTTAAGAATTGATAAGGCAAAAAAGGAAGATAGAAAAATTTTTCAGGAAAATGGTGCCTTAGAACAATTTAGACATATAATTGAAAAAGACATTGTATTAGAGAATACTGATGAAACTGCTCTAATTAATGTCATTCGAAGTTTGAATCCGATCGTGGTTGTCGATGAAAGTCATAATGCTGAAAGTGACTTGAGCGTTGAAATGTTGAGAAATTTAAATCCTAGCATGGTTTTAGATTTAACTGCAACGCCTAAGGAAAACAGTAACATTATAAGTTTTGTTAGTGCTTTGAAGTTAAAAAAAGATCACATGGTAAAATTACCTGTCATTGTTTTCAATCACAATAGAAAAGAAGAAGTTATATCAAGTGCTTTAAATCTTCAAAGAAAACTGGAACTTCATGCATTAGAAGAGGAAAAAATAACAGGGAAATATATTAGACCTATTATATTATTTCAGGCACAATCTAATATTAAAGGAAAAAATAACACAACATTCCAAAAAATAAAAGAGCAGCTTATTAAACTACAAATTCCTGAAGAACAAATTAAAATTAAGGTCAGTGGTATTGATGAACTTAAAGACATAAATCTAATGTCGAGAAATTGTTCTGTCCGTTATATTATCACCGTAAATGCTTTAAAGGAGGGATGGGACTGTCCAAATGCATATATTTTGGCATCACTTGCAGATAAATCTTCAGCTGTTGATGTTGAACAAATTCTAGGAAGAGTTTTACGGCAACCTCACGTAGCAAAGCACAACGAACCATTATTAAATATGTCATTTGTTTTAACTGCTTCAGCAAAGTTCAATGAGACTTTAAGCAATATTGTTAAAGGTCTACAGGATGCGGGATTCAGTAAAGATGACTATTTTGCAAGAGATATAGCAGAATCAACGAAAACAAGAGAAGAAATTTTAAAAGAAGATTTATTTAGTGATAATATTAAAATGGCCACAACAGAATCTTGTGATGACGATGATTTTGATTTGAATGAAATTAAATTTAATCCAAATGATAATGTTACTCTTAAAGATTACGAAGACAAATCTCAATTTGAAAAATTATCTGACCTAACATTAAAAGCTGTTGCGCAGTCAGAGATCTTTGAAAAACAAGTGCAGAGATTGGATATGGATGAAAACACAATTCTTTTAATGGAAGTTATGAATAAAGAGCCAAAAAGATATTTTATAGAGGAATCATATAAACTTATTGCAAAGTCATTACTTCTTCCTCAATTCTTCATTAAAATAGAGGAAGAACTTGGTGACGGAATTCTTTTTGAAGAACTCAAAAAAAGTGAAAGATTACTTAACAAATTAAGCTTACTTAAAGGATTTAATTTGCTCCAATGTGATACTAGTATTAACTTTGATGCTACTTCGGCTGAGATGTATAAGGTTGATTTTGACGAACACAAAGGAACATCAACAATAGATAAAATAACTAAAAGATCAAAAGATATACTTTTAGATTCTATTTTATCAAAACCAAAAGATAGTCAGATCAGGCAAGTTAGCTCAATGATTGTTTCTAAACTAGGTGATATGACACCGATCTCTGATCAGGACTTAAAAAAATATGTTTCAAGAATATTTGAACAATTGACTGTTGAACAGGCAAGAGACATTGTAAATAATGACTTTTTATATATAAATAAGATCAAGGAAAAGATTACTCAGCTAACCAATATTTATGCTAAAGAACGTTTTAATATATTGCTAGATGCAAACGAAATAATTGTCAAAAAAAGCTATTCACTTTCTGACTATATTGTTCCTTTAAATCCGTCCTTACCAATTTCAAAATCATTGTATGGCCAAGAAGCAAATATGAATGAGTTTGAGAAAAAAATGATACTAGAAATTGCTTCGCTAGAAAATATTATGTTTTGGCATAAAAATATTGTTAAAGGCCAAGGATTTTACATAAATGGTTACAGTAATAATCATTATCCTGACTTTATTGCTTACACTAATAAAGGAAATATATTAGTAATTGAAACTAAGGGAGATGACAGAGCAAATGATGACAGTAAAGAGAAAAATAAATTAGGAAAGACATGGGCTGAAAAAGCAGGCTCAAATTATAAATACTTCATGGTTTTTCAGAAACTAAATGTTGATGGCTGTTATAATTCAAGCAATATTATCGAAGTTTTAAAGCGACTATGATTCCGTAATTTTCCTTAGAGTAATTATAAAATTCAAATTATAGTAAATATAGAATTGCATGTTTAGGATTAAATCTCTCTCATTAAGAAATCATTATAAATTTGGAAATTTAGATTTCGATTTTTGCAATTTTGATCAACAAGAAACTTTAAATTATTATACAATTCTAATCGGTCCTAATGGCACAGGAAAAAGCCTAATTCTTGAGATTATTATCAATTTATTCAAACTAATATCGAATAGACAATTAGAATTATTTGATGATTTTAGTTCAGGTTTTAAAATAGAATTCTATTATAACTCAAAGCTTTTTTTTTACAGTAATCTTGATGGTTTGACATCTACAAATATTAGTAATAAAGACGATCTCCCCAAAAAGATTATAGCAAATACATTTTCTGCAAATGATAGATTTCCATTTATTGATAAAAGGAGGATCATGGGAGAATTAGAGTATTTTGAAAAAGCATATGAATATCAGGGGCTAAGAACAATTTACAATGCAATTTATAAAGGAAGTAATCTTAAAAAGCTTTTTTATAGTATAGTTGGTATTAGCCAAAGAATCGAAAAACTGAAAAATCTTCAAATTTTGTTTGAAAACATTGGTTTTGAACAGATGATCACATTCAATCTTAAGCCTGGTAAAGGTTTAAAGATAAAACATAGAGATCAGAAAATCTATGATTTTCTAAGTGATGAAAATAGTTTTAAAGATTATTTTGACAATACTATTTTAAGAAAGTATTCTTCTTACTCCCGTAATAACAATCGCTACAACTATCTTAGAACATTTGTTGATGACAAAGATATTGTCAATAAAGCGTCTGTATTTTTACAAAGACTGCTATATAAAAATGACTTTTCTATAAAAAATAAAACTAACATAAAATATTTGCTAGATTTCAGTGATTTAGAATCTTTTGAAGAAATTCGTGAATTTGCAATATCAATTGAGTTATTGATCGAATTGGAACTTATTGATATTGCTGAGATTTCATTTATTAAAAATCAATATGAGTTAGGTATTTACAGTATGAGTTCGGGTGAGTTCAATATTCTATCATCTATAATCAATATTGCAGCCAAAATTGAAAATAACAGTATTATAATGGTTGATGAACCTGAAATTAGCTTACACCCTGAATGGCAAATGAAATATTTAACAATACTAAAAAAGGCATTTGAAAATTTCATAGGCATACATTTTATAATTTCTACACATAGTCATTTTATCCTGTCAAACTTATTTCCAACAAATTCAAAGATTATAATTTTAGATAATGAAGCAGATTACGTTTCAATTAATTATTTTGAAGATAGTACTTATGCAAAATCTGCAGAAGAGATCTTATTACATGTTTTTAAAACTCCTACAACCAGAAATTTCTATATAAATGATCTTGTTGGAAATATTTTAGATAAAATGGCAAACCCAGAAACACCTAATAATGTCATTATTGAGGATATTCAAAAACTAAAATCTCTAAAATTAGAATCATTAAATGACTCTGATCCTTTAAAAGATATTGTACTAAAACTTATTTCAAAAATTGAATGAGAATTGATCCGTTACGAAATAAAATTCAGAAGAGTTATCTTTGGAAAACAGTTGATAGGAATATAATACGTTCTTATCCACTCACATCTCACAACGATTGGACAAACTTAAATTATAGATATCAACCTATTAAAAATCGAATAAAGGATCACTACTCTATTGAGCAGCGAGATCACTGTGTATATTGTCGTCAAAAAATAAATTTCAAAGGATACGATGAACCAATAGAACATATAATTCCGAAGGAAGCAAGGTATGATTTAATGTTTACTCCACTAAATTTATGTTTATCATGTAGGACTTGTAATACCAAAAAGTCGACAAATTCTCCTTTATCAAATCGTTTCAGAAATAATTTATCTTTAAACTATGATATATATACATCAACTCACTTTAGAATACTCCATCCACATTTTGATAATTTTCACGATTATGTGTTTATAGATGACGGTTTATTTTATAGATCTTATAATAGAGATAAAGGACTACTTCACATATATTTCTTCGATCTTAATTCTCCTACTAAAATAATCGACTTAGCAAGAGATCAAAAAATTGATAAGTTTAATTTTCACAAGAAACTAACTCATAAAATGAGAGATCCATCCCTATCCCAAAAGCAAAAAAGAAGGATTAGAGAGATTTTATTAGAAGTTATAGACAGAAGACCTCTTTAGATTTTAGTTAAATACCTTATTTTATAAGAATGTAATTTCCGCAATTTTTTAGAAACATAGAAAAGCAATAGCTGGGGACTATTTTATAATAGGGTTGCTCCAAATTCCGCAAAAATGCGATTCCGACTATAGTGAGGAATCGCATTTTTGCCCCAAATTTCCCCGTCTCACAACCTCAAAAACCTGTGAAGCCATACACTCTACAGGTTCGAAAAGCAACATTAAAAGCTAAAATAATCCTTTTACATCAGATTCCTGAAGCCTCGATAATACAGATGATTATCTTGTGGGCTTCTTAAAAGAAAAGACAATCCTCGCAACCTCCTTATCAAAACGAATATACCCCTGATATCCCCTTCCTTTTTCACTCACCAACCCATTGATATAAGCCATCTCCCCCATCTTTAATTTCTGAATCTGCCAACGACGAAGCTTCATTCCCCTAAAAGTCGAAGGAACTACAAACTCAAAGCTATGTTCATCATTCCCTCCTTTCGGTTTCTTATTGAAGAAAAATTCCAACCACTGCTTTTCTGCATTAAACTGCAACGTCGCATTAAAAAGCCTTTTACTCTTAGATAACATATTTTCAATAAACAAAGGTTTTCCCGAACGAAGAAGCCCCTGTTGTTCCGAGCTCAAAACCACGCCACAGACCACCACAGGAACTCTGACAAAATTGATGGGCAAAGAAAACAGTTCGTTGGTCAGCTTATCCCTGCTAATCAATGACGGAACCAATTCTCCTGTGACAGGATTAACAAGATGCACAACCCTGCCCATATTTCCGATATTCAGAAGATTTAATCGATCCTCTTTTGAAAACTTATGACCCAAAAATTTTTTCCTGAAATCAGGCATTTTTTGTGATCTGTAAACGTGAAGCACCACTTCCCCATTGTCATTTAACTTTAACTGTAACCTGGCATTAACAGTACCGCTTTCTTTCTCATAATCATCTCGTACAGGAACCAATACCGAAGACTTAAATCCTTTCAGTAATTCATCCAAAACATTACACTTTTCCAACATCTGCTGATCAAGTCCGATCTTAGCTATCGCATTCCAGTCTACATCTTCGATCTGATAACGGTATCTTGGATTAATTACTTCAATAGATGGTCCCTTAGAATAAGAAATCCCATTCGAGCTATCACTGTCCAAATTCTTTTTATTCCTCAAAACCTCAACAGTATCAATCGAAACCTCATACTGCTTCAGGTCTTCTCTATTAACAGATGATGAACTATCAATATAATCCTGTAATTCCAACGCAGTTTCTACTGCTTCAAATTCTGTCACCTTAAAAAATGAGTAGGCTTCGGGATTTTTAAGCTGATTATAAAAATCCGCATAGAATTCGGTAAAAGACTCCGCTGATGAATCGATTCGTATCATTGAATCGACACCATCAGAATCTGGAGCAACATCGATAAGATGTCCATTTTGATTGACATTCTGAACCATTCCAACGGAATTAGTACTGTGATGAAGAACCAATAAGGTATTGGCTTCTGAAATTGATGTGCTATTGATTGTATTATTCATAACGTTGATTTTATGAGTTGTTATTATTGTCTTTAGTCTTTAATTAAAATTGATGTACAAACTTGTTTGAAATACCTGCAATAGTGTGATAGATTCTGCAAAGGATAGGATTTGCCGTATTTCAACAACATTGTAAGATGAATCGTTAAAAAAGCTGTCTTAAGAAAACCCGTTCTCAGAAACTCCCAACTTTTATAATTCCATGGCGTTATAAAAGCCTGAGCACTTTGCATTATATTCTAAGACAGCTTTTTAAGAATCTATATCATCCCATCATCCGCAAACGAGAAATGAAAATCCGAGGTCAGGATCACATGATCCAGCAGAGTCAGGCTCAGAATCTTTGCCGCCTCTTTGATCTGGGAAGTCATTTTGATATCGCAGGAGGATGGTTTCAGATTTCCGGAAGGATGGTTATGGGCAACAATCATTGTCGAAGCATTGCAAAGCAAGGCAGCCTGCATCACGATCCGTACATCCACCAGTGTGGAAGAGATCCCGCATTCAGAGATCTTCTTAATTCCCAGCACCTTATTCGACTGGTTCAGGTACAAGGCAAAGAAAGATTCCCGATAATCCATTTCCTCCGCATCAAAATGCGCCCTGAAAACCTCCACCGCATCCCTTGATGACGATATCGATCTTTCACAATTTCCCTTTCTTGAATAGCTCAGCTTAATTTCGTTAACAATATTGAATTTCATCTGAATTGCTCCGTGTGCGGCGGAGACCTGTTTTTCCCGCACCTGCTGTTAAAAAACCTGTAGATTGCAGCTTGAAGGAAATCTTGACCTTTCTATTTTACCTG
This sequence comes from Chryseobacterium sp. ON_d1, assembly GCF_006829085.1. Lineage (GTDB taxonomy): Bacteria > Bacteroidota > Bacteroidia > Flavobacteriales > Weeksellaceae > Chryseobacterium. The sequence goes on along the minus strand of NZ_BJTC01000016.1, from coordinate 33,628 downwards.
ATCGTATCATTCATTTTACGAATGGTTATTAAATGTTTTAGAGATGGTATCATCTGATCAAATGATCTTTTTACGATATATGAGAATGTTTTATAATCATTCAGATATATGAAATAATACCATGGTAATCATAAGAATCATAATTTCAATGAACTGCATTTGCATCTTGTGAGGTTTCTGACTTTTCTATGCAGATACACCATTCAGGCAGGCACAAGGAAAACTGGAATCAATTCCAAAAAAACAGTAAGAAAGTGTATTGATGTAAGCCTGAAATCTTTTTGCGGAGGCTCCGGGATCTCCGATCACGGATACCCAAAAAGATTTTTTTCAGCAGGGACAACGGAATAAATTTGCTATAGAAAATCGGATAGCCTCAGATAGAATTATGGCAGTAGAAATTATGATCAGTTTATTATGGCTTAAGAAGAATTAAGGTGATAAATAATTAAAATATTTATCTTCAGAAGAATAAAATATTGATGAAAAATTATTTAATCATCCAGAAAGAATTTTTAAGTGAAATTTAAGATCTTTTTCAGTGAGTCATACTTTAATAAATTTGTGTATATAAAAACTTTAAACGTAAGAATAGATGTATGAAACTTTTTCGTTAAAAAATCAGGAATGAAAAATATCAAATATCTTAAGAATTTATATTTTAATTTTGTAGTAACTTGATAGCATATCATTTTGTTATAAAATAGATAGATTTTTGAGTTAGAGCAAAAAACCAAAACAAAAACTATGACCGATCACTCCGAAACTATTATCACAAGAGAAATAAAGTATAGCATAACTGTACAAACAAATTTTCACATTCAAAACTATTTAAGTAATAACAGCAGAATTAATGATTCTTATTTTTGGGTGGAAGAAAGCGAATTTAACGACACTTTATGCTTTTCATCAATTCTACTTAATGAACTTACAGACGTACAAGAAATATATGATACTGCAAATCAAATTATTTCTATCTATGAAGGAATTTACAAATTACTTGATAGGACAAGACATAATCAACAATATTTTACTCTTTTAGAAATAGTCAATCTGGATGAAAGAAGGATCATTTCACGGTCAGGTCATTCAGAGCTTTATAAAATTGACATTAATCTCAAAGGGATCAAAAGCGAATCGCCCAAAGGTCCTGTCAATCCAATATATTCTTTGTTTGCAGAAATTGTAAAAGATGACTTCTTAACTAATTTATTTTTCCTACTATCAAATAAAGTAGATTTTAGAATGCTTTATATTATTTACGACGATATACGATTTTATCTAAAATCAATTGATGACAATGAATTTTTAAAAGAATTTTCGACCCCTTTAAATCGTTTTACTCATACAGCAAATAACTACGAAGTATTAGGTTTTTTTGCACGACATGGACGGACTAATCATGAACCACCCAAATCACCAATGCATTTAAAAGAATCAATGAATTTAATTTTTGACATCATAGTTAAATTGTTAAGAGAAAAATTTTCTATTGTTCTTCCTTCTTTTTGGGGACTTATGTATGTTGATTTTTCTGAGGGTGAAATTGAAAAATTATTTGAAAAATAATAAAAGTACCTGACAAAAGTTTGACAACATAGCTACTACATTGAATCTATGGTGGATTTTTGCAAGAATTCATAGCAGAAATTGTATTAGTTGAGTGGTTAAACAGATCCGACAAAAATGGTTATTGGCTAACAGCTAAAGAGGTTATGAATTAGTTTATTAAAAACTTAAAGCTTATGAGTCCTGAAGAGATAAATAAAAAATTATTACAGAAGATGAAAGATGATAAAAAGACTGAATTAGCGCAAAATTCAGTTTTGATCGATCAATTCATTGCGCACTGTAAAACATTGGGAATAAATATTTCCTTGTCAAATATTGACTATATCCAATCCATCGGAATCATTGCAGAGTTTCCTGACTTGGTACGATTGCTGAATCACGACATGGTTCCGGACAAAGAAGGACTGATCAACACAAAAACTTTGGAGGCACAATTCTCTAAAAAACAATTTGAAGGTTACTATTATGGAAGTAACTTTATGGTTATGGCAAACCATCTTTTCAGAAGAGGTTATTCAAAAAATGCGAATTTTGCACCAGAATTTTTAGATTTCTTTTGGAAATTGGAACAACCTAGCAATGACACTTACATTGCCATTGACCCAGACAGAGTCAGAATCAATGTAGACAGCAGAATGTACATGGAGTACGATACATGGTATGGTGCAAAATTCAAGAAGTCAATTCATGAAATATCCGATGGCGTTGTAAAACTACGGCCTCCAGCCGAGCTTACTGATTTTTATCTTGACTTTCTTTTTGCGGGAAGCTATTCGCTTGATATTTTATGGTATTCAACTATTGAAAATATTAATGATATACAAAAGAAGATCAAGGTATTTCAATCAGAAGAATTCAAAACAGACAATCATTTCCTATGGATTGATAAGGAAAAATATTATCCAGTCCGCTATGTTCATGCCGAATTTGACGTTCAAGAGAATCATTTCAGACACTTTGACGGTGCCATACATTTCTACACCGAGGAAGAATATATTCAGAGGAGAGATAGCGATCTCAACTTCAATAACAAAAATAATTTCAAATTAAAGACACAATCACAAAAATTATTTAAGATAAACGGTTCGGTTTCAATTGATGACTGGATCAGTTTAACCAGCCAATTCATGTCCCAGAATCCTTTAGTTAATGAATACTTTGAAGGAGAACTGCCCCAAAAGGTAACAGAAATCCTATCCGCATTGAAAAAAGAAGAAGAAGACCTTTAAATACTTTATAATTATCGTGTTGAGAAGCTCTTTAGAATTCCAAAAGGAAAGCTTTAAGCTAGTTTAATAATATTTTAATAAAATTAAATGACACTATAACTTTTAATTGAAATCATTAAATAATTCAAATCCCTATAAAAATCGGGATTTGTCTTGATACGGAAACCCGTAAAAGAAGAATTAATAGTTTTTTTACTTTTAAAGCTCCACATTTCAACTATGAAAAATCTAGTCCTGCTTTCTATCTTATCATTAATTTTATCATGTAGTGCACCTGCTACAAAAAACACGCTTAAATTCACCAAACAGGATTACATCGGTGAATGGCCATTTTCCGTCAATGAGATCGAGGTCTACTGTTCTGGTTACAAAGAGATCTATGGCAGAACGAGTAACGGAAAGGTCTATGCCATGAATGGATCTGCGAAAGGAGCCTCACACAATGACACTTCCATCAGCAAGATCGAAGAGATCTGGCTCGATGATCCGAAATGGGCCGGGCTAAAGATTTCCTATGGAGATTTTATTACCCAGGGTCTCACACTTTGTGAGAGTAAGTAATAAATTTTAAAATTGCAGAAATTAATCGGGTGGCTATCGATATCAATAGTCTCTGTATTAAGGAATATAATACCAAGACATCAAAATACCTTTGCCAAAACAAATCCGATGGCCAAAGCAAGTATAAATGCAAAGATGATCTTTGCATAATCAGTTTTGCTATTTTGTAATTCCTGATTAAGCCTAATATTATCCTTATTCAGTGTTTCCAGTTGCGCCTTCATTGAGGCTGTCTTTTCATTGACGGCAGACTGCAAATTCTTTTCATGCAAGGCTGAGATCTCCTTTTTGTAACTTTCCAATTCCTCCTTTCGTTGCTTCTCCTGCTCGGAGAAGTTCTTCTGCGTGTCCTGAAGCTGTTTGACAGACGATTCCTGAAGCTTCTGAAATTCTTCGTTTCTTTTGGACAGTTGTTCAGTTAAGGTTTTAACCTGCTCAGAAAACTGTTTTGAAACATCTTTTTTAACCTCATCGATTAATAGAGCTCTTGAGTTGGATCTTTCCAAAGACAGTTTTTCTGCTATGGCATGCAATCCTGCTCCATAATCATGGGGTAAATGGAAACGTTTATCCGCAAGTTTGTCAAGCAGGGTTTCATCGACCGTATGTCCGATTGCTGTAATAGTTACTGAATTAAGTCCAATGAACAGCTCAGAAAGCTGAATATTGTTAAACGTCTCCATGCTCTGACGGTCACCGCCTCCCCTTACCAAAGCAACTATATCATATTCCATCGATGAGATTTCATTCAATTTGGAAATGATTGCCGTTGAGGAGGTAATATTACAGCTATGGTCATCGATTTCAAAATATTGCACGGAAACATCCAGTCCTTCAGAAAAGTCTTTCTGGACAATAGCATTATTCCCATAAATATTGGCAATCTTTACCTTTTCATCTTTCAGCATCTTCTCTCTAATAAGGGTTTCAAGATCCTTTGATCCTGTTTCAAGCTTTTTCTGGATCAGCTCATATCTTTGCAATTCCTCTTCCGATATAGATTTTTCTTCCTGCTGGATGATCTCGTCCACTACAAACCGTAATTCAATAGATGAATTTTTGATGCTCTTTTCAATAAACCCTCTGAGCGTATAGATTTCATTATTGATCATCTTACTTCTCAACAGAGAAGAGATGCGAACCCCTATTGAAACGTGGTCACCTTCCGAGAATAGGAGGTCATAAAAATAATTACCGTAGGCTTTACCCCCACCGAAGGAATATCTACCTTTCAAATAGATGATATTGACCGTAGCATTCAGCTTCAAAGCATTGCTAAAGATTCCAATGACGGATGCCGGTGAATAAACCGGATACGTGATTTCTTGTTCTGACATAGATGAAAATCATTCAAAAAAATTCCTAACAAAGATATTGTTATTTGTCACGAAATAAAATACGATCGTTTTACAGAAGTTTCACCTTTTTTATGAGATTAAATTACCCTATCCTCGATTGGGCTTCAAGTAGTCTCGATTGGGTTACATTAATTTTAGTTTTAATATCCATCTTTGCTTCATTAAATTAAAACAATAAGATTATGCAAAACAATGAAAATAAAGTGGCACTGGTATCGGGCGCGAACACCGGTGTGGGATTCCAGATCGCTAAAGCCCTTGTAGAAAACGGCTATATTGTGTATGTGGGTTCACGTGACCTGCAAAAGGGTGAAGCAGCCGTGGAACAGCTGGGCGGATTAACAAAAGCAATCCAGCTTGATATTACGGATTCAGGGTCTATCCGTGCCGCGGTGGCGATCGTCGAAAAAGAACACGGATACCTGACCTTACTGGTCAACAATGCCGCAGTCTCTCATGCCGGTACTCCAGGACGTACATTGGAAGAGATCATGGGTGCACAGCGTGCGAGCATAGCACTGATCAGCGAATTAAAAAAGGTATGGGATACCAACGTATTTGGAACCCTAGCTTTGACCCAGTCTTTCTTGCCGCTACTGCACAAAGCTCCAAGTGCAAGGATCGTCACAGTTTCCAGTGCTCTAGGGTCGCTGACGATCAATTCCAACCCTGAAAACCCTTACCGTTCGAATTTTGATGCGGTATATGGCGCTTCGAAAACGGCACTTAACGGAATTTTTCTTTCACTTGCTATTGAACTGGAGAACAGCGGCATCAAGGTGCATCTGGTAAGCCCGGGATTTACGGCTACGGCGCTCAACAATTTTCAGGGAACGGATTCTGTAGAGGAAGGTTCGAAGGAACCGATCCGGGTAGCTTTGGCAGAGGATCTTCCGACGGGAAGCTTTACAGGTCCTGCTGATTTCAGCGGGAAAGACAACATCCTGCCGTGGTAGTTTTAACACAAAACCTATGATCTCTGGTCATAGGTTTTTTTATACATTTATAGTATGAAATCCAAAGAAGATAAGCTGATAAGATTTATATCTATATCGGAAAGCCATCAGGCCTTCGGACTGCCGGCACCTCAGCATCCGCTGATCAGCCTTGTCCATTTCAACCAGGACAACCCTTTTAATACGTCAATGGCACCGATCTATGATGTCCTGAGTTTTTATAAGATCACCTTTATTACAAGAAACAGAGGAAGGCTGAAGTATGGCAGAAACTATTATGATTACGATGAGGGCAGCATGCTGTTCATGGCGCCTAATCAGTTAGTAGGAAGTACAGATTACAACAGCGAGACCTATTGTTATATTTTACTGATCCACCCCGATTTTTTGCTGGGCCATCCCATCGCCCGTAAAATAAAGCAGTACAGTTACTTTTCCTATACCTCCAATGAGGCACTCCATCTTTCCGATAGTGAAAGAGAGGTCATTCTTTCCGTTTACAGGATCATGGAGCAAGAGCTGAACAGCCGCGTGGATGAATTCAGCCAGGAAGTCGTAATTGCGCAGCTAGAGCTGCTGCTAAGCTATGTCAACAGGTTCTACAAGCGTCAGTTTATCACCCGGAAAGCAGTCAATAACGACATTCTCCAGAGAACGGAAACTATTCTCGATGACTACCTTAATACTCAGACATCAATACATCAGGGACTCCCAACAGTACAATTCCTCTCGGATCAGCTGAAGATCTCACCCGGCTATCTGAGTGACCTATTACGCTCGTTGATCGGACAGAATGCACAGCAGTACATTCAGGGCAAGGTCATTGAAAAAGCAAAGGAGAGGCTAACCAACACTGACCTGACGGTGGCTGAAATTGCCTATGAACTAGGGTTTGAGCATCCGCAGTCATTCAGCAAGATGTTTAGGTTGAGGACCGGGCTCTCGCCTTTGGAATTCCGTACGTTTTTTGATTGATGGGCTTTATAACAACCTGGATATGGTTAATATCTTATCTCTTTATCATGATTTACGAAACAGCAATAAAAGTTAAACCATCTTTAATTCTTAATTTTTAATAAAAAGCAAAGTAATTCTGCACACTAAAGTATATCATTGGCAAAATAATTTTACACATCAAAGTATGCCATTACACAATAAAATTTTGTTGCGTTGATAATATATTATTGCCATGCACTAAACTGATTCGATCGATAAGCTTGTACAAATCACTCAACGTTTTCATTGAAGGGGTTCACACTGATTTCTATCAAGAGATATTCAAAATAGAAATAGAACCCAAATGTATTTCTGATCGATTTCGGTTCTCCTTCAAACCGTAAGTTTTCTTCCTTCCGTAGCTTTCTGTACATATTCCAGACAGCTTCCTGATCTTGCTGATAAAATCCGATATGGAAATTCTCGGGATACTCAGGTATATCTTCCTTTTTATTCAATACCTGTCCCCAGATCACAAGGGCAAATTGGTCTCTGTTTTCCAGGACTGCCATTTTACTGTTTCGGTTAACGATTGTGCTGAAGCCGAAATAGTTTGTAAATAAATGCAAAGCCTTGTCTACATCCTTTACCACCAGATTGATATGATTCAAACTCATTTGGTTTAATTTTATTTGTTCTATTGATCAAACAAAATTAGGTTTCTTACATCAGGCTCAATTGGATAAATCGGTCGTTTTCGTTTTTGTTCAAGATCGTAGGTTTTACTCCAGCGAATTTCTTTACTTCTCTGATAAAATGGGATTGATCACCATAATTAAGTTCCGGGTAGAAATCGCCCTTTTTCAATTGTTTCAATGAATTTGAAAAACGGATGATATTTATATATGATTTCAATGATACTCCCAACCAAGCATTAAAATAGCGGTTAATCTGCCTGCTGCTCCAGGAAACTTTTTTTGATAATTCCTCAACAGTTGTCTCTCCTTTTGATAAATAAATCAGCTCAAACAAATTCTTCTTACGGTCATCTATTTTCTTTTCAAGTTTTGCCTTAACAATCTCACAGGCTTTCTTATAAAATTGCTCAAAGTGTTCCAGATCGTTTTTAGAAAATCCCCAATAATCGCAAGGGAGAGTTTGTTTAGTATCTTTTAAATCCGCAATAGATTTTTTAAAGATATATTCAGCGGCTATCGGATGAAAGCTTATGGCAAACATCGTCGATCTGGGGAATGGTGGTTTGATGACAGGCCCGGTGCAAATCCCCGATATAAAGATCTCAAAATGCTCATCTTCTCCTGAAAAAAGGAATAGATCTATTTTCCCGTCAGGAACGATGATCCCTTCTCTTTTTTCATCAGTATGATTTTTTACCATCCAGACACTTTCTACTATATCTGAAAGGGAATTGTCGGGTTTAATCGATAAATACTCTAATTGATTTTTGGTGGTGTTCATGCATTAAAAATTGTATTTTGAATACCATACAGCAAAAGAACGCAAAATATTTACTTTATAGCCTTACAATATCAACGATTTCATTTTATTTACGTTACGAAACATTAAAGCAAATCGTGTTACCATATTTTATTGGCCAACGAAAGCCTATACTTTATCCGATAAATTCCCTACATCCTACATATGGTATCCTTAACCGATATACCTGATGCTCTATTTTTCATAGATACCGATGTCGCCTGTGAGATCCAGGCATTTGAATCCGCCTTTTCCATAATTGTTCATCACCAAAAAAGCAATAACCTGCAATTTCGAAAAAATAAATAATTGCAAGCCCAATGTGAAAGTCAAGCCTTAGCCTTCGCTTAAAGTAATTTTTTTTATGTAGCTTGCTGCAATGTTACTATATCCTATTTTGAATATGATCAAATCTTTTCTCTTCGCTATCTTTTTACTCATCTCTACTTCTTCGTTTTCACAAGCTTTAAAAAATGACAGCGTCAAATCATTTGTGGATACCTCCGTTGCCCTGATCAAATCAAACGCAGTTGATATTTCCAACATAAAAATGATTGAAAATATTTTATATACTAAAGCTAAAGACCTTAATTCAGTTTCTGAACTCGCTCCTATATATGCTCAGGTTTTCGAACTGCTCAAAGATCATCACGGCGGCCTGAAATATAAGGGTAAAAGCTACGGATGGAAAAAGCCTGAAAGCTCTGCAAATGTCTATCTGAAAGAAAAATTAAAAACTGAGAAGTCCGTAGTGAGCCAGGTCATCGGTAAAACAATAGCCTACATTAGAATACCAGGCAACGATGACTTCGCCTTTAAAAAAGTCGACAGTATTGCCAATGATATCACAGAACATATCAATAAAGTTAATTCAGCTAAAATTAAAGCTTGGATCATTGACCTCAGAGTCAACAGCGGTGGCAATATGTACCCTATCCTACTGGGATTGAAAGAATTTATCGGCAGTGATAATATTGTTTTCGGCGGTTTCAGGAATTCAAAAGGAGAATCTTCAGGAAAATGGGAGATAAAAGAAGGTAAAATGTTGATCGACGGTATCGAACTGGTTAGAAAAACGCAACTAAAAATTCCGATCAAGCAAGATGTTCCGATTGTTATTTTGACCAGCTGCTACACGGCCAGCGCCGGTGAAATGACGGCTATATCTCTGATTGGAAGAAAGAATACTTTTGTTGTGGGTGAGCCCACCGCCGACTACACGACCGCTGTCCAGGGTTTCAAAATAAATAAGGATGCCGGGTTGAATTTGTCTACCGACTATGTTGTGGATAGAAATTCAAAGGTCTACACCAACAATGTCCATCCTGATACTGAAGTTGTACAAGGTGATAATCTTGAAGATCTACTCAAGGACAAGAAAATCATACAAGCTTTGAGAATGTTAAAAAAATAAAACTGTCATCCATCGACAACTTATTATACATTTAACAACAGTTATTAAAATTATAAAAAATCGAGAAGATGAACATTTTCCCTATAACGGCAAGTATACTGTCAGAAACCGAACTATGCAATTTTATCAGGGAAAAATATGCTTTAAGCGGTGAGTATCATTGTAAACTGTTCCGGACAGGTGTCAATCATACCTATTTCATCTCAGGTGAGAAAGGAAAATTCGCGATAAGGGTCTACTGCCATAACTGGAGAACCAAACCAGAAATTGAGGAGGAACTTGAACTCCTCAACGTTCTTAAGGAAAATTCTCTTTCTGTCTCCTATCCAATCCCCGATAAAGAAGAAAATTTGATACAAGCTATCAATGCTCCGGAGGGTATTCGATATGCCGTGCTCTTTTCATTCGCTGAAGGTCAAAAGATGCGATATATGTCTAATCGGACTTGCTATTCCATTGGTTCACTTATGGCAAAAATCCACAACATAACAGAGCATAAAAAGGTCGACAGGGTAAGCTATAACTCTGAGATACTTTTATACCGGTCTTATGACCTTATCAAATCGTTCTTTGATGAAGACCTGTATGAAATGAAATACATCAAAGAAATCAGTCCTTTAATAGCCAAAAGATTTGAAAGCAGCCATTTATCGGAAAATCAATGTGGAATCGTCCATCTTGATATCTGGTACGACAATTTAAGTGTTAACGATGAAAACGAAATCACTATTTTTGACTTTGATAATTGCGGAAACGGCCCTTTTATCTTGGATGTCGGTTACTTCTGTAAGCAACTATTTTTTATCGAAACTAATAAACAGGAGTACGAATTAAAGGTGCAAAGCTTTTTAAACGGTTACCGGAAAATAAGAGCTCTTTCGGATCGTGAGATTGAATTGATTCCTGATGCCGGAGCCTCTATTTTTATATTCTATCTCGGCGTACAGGCTAAAAGATTTGATTGGTCCAATATTTTTTTCACCGAAAACTACCTTAAAATGTTTGTCGGAAGAATAAAAGACTGGAACGATTATTATCAGAAGGGAGATAAACGATTATCATAATAAATATAAAACTAAAATTTATTCTTGAAATAGATTAAGACCAACCAATTCATCAGTTTTCATTTCATTTGCTGAAAACTCATTGAGACCATCTGCATATTTTTTTTAAAACATTAATGCATAGCAAAGGAAGTATCATAACTGTTTTTTTAGTGAAACAAATGATCTCTTCATTTTGAGTAATAAAAAACAGTAATATTTGAAAGAGAAATAAATTAATAAAGTCCGGAAATTAAAAAGAATAAGATTGATCACAACAACAAGCAGATCTCAAAAATGGATACGGCAGATTGAGAGTTCTGGTGTATAAGATAAATATGATATAGCTATAATTCTCGACAATTAAAATTATTTAATGAGGATGTTTTTTGGTTAAATATAACCATTGACAGTATCTGCTAAATTAAAATAAATTTGCTCTAAAATAAAATCACCTTGCAAATCATCAAATATAGGCAGAAGTACAAGGAAAGATGTATACAGATCTTCAAAACCAACCTCCCAAAGTTTTTTGCCAAGGAAGAATTACAACAATTTAAAGAATTTTTGGATCAGTCTCCAGATCACTATTATATAGTTGAAATTAATGGCTTCCCGGTAGGCTGCGGAGGAATTTATTTCGATGAAAGGAGTAATGAGGCAGCACTATGCTGGGGCATGGTAGATGCTAACTCCCACGGGAAGGGAATTGGTAAATTCCTCACCCGTTTCCGTTTAGATCTTTTACAAAAACTGAATGCTGGTAAAATGATTACAATCGAAACTTCCCAACATACTGCATCATTCTATAAAAAGAATGGTTTCACCACTGTAGATATCATAGCTAACGGATTTGGTGACGGACTTGATAAATACATTATGAAGATAGAGGCAAAAACTTAAAATCCCAGATATTTAGATTTGTCTCATATTTTTTTACCCGATTACTTTGCATAACCTAATACCTTTTAAAATATGTTCTATAAATTACAACAAATTAAATTTATTCAATGGATGATTATTCATATCAGATATCTTGTTGCATTGGCATTCGTCCCTTCCGGGTTTACAAAAATAATTGGTGAGAGATTTACTCAATTACCTACAACCGGTTCCATAGGACAGTTTTTTGAAGTACTTTATCTTTCCGGGATCTATTATAACTTTATAGGTGCTATGCAGATCATTACCGCAATCCTTCTTATGACACAGCGATTTGCATTAATTGGAACATTTCTTTTTCTGGCAGTAACAGCCAATATCTGGATGATTACAATTTCACTGCATTTTACAGGTACCTGGATCATCACGAGTTTGATGATGTTTGCGGGTATAATTCTGCTTTATTGGGATAAAAATAGAATCGCAGAATTGAATTCGGAGTATGATTCACCAAAAAAAATGTATGCTCCAAAGGTATCAAGCATTTGGGTCAATGCGGGCATCATTTATATAAGCACCCTACTCATCCTTTGCTTTGTTGGTCCGAAGACCGATTTGATATCTAAAACCATTTACTACGTAGCACTATTTATTTTAGTCGGCACTGCACTTTACTCCAATTTAGTTTTCTGGAAAAAATCAAAGCAAAGCAAATAGAATTAACATGGACTTTACTTTTAAATTATTCAAAAAAAACAGTAAAAGCCGGGAATGTAATGAATTTAAACCAGCGATGTTCAATCCTGTATATAAATAACGGAATAACAAGACCCCGACCGATACAACGTCATACGGAAAATGTTATTCGTATAATCAGGATATCTTGATGATATAACTTAAAGCCCAGCAATAAGGTCGCTCTTATAAGGATTACCAAGGTTTGCAGGATAAAATATGTAAATTATCTAAATGAAATAACATTAATAGAATTTCTAATTAGATACTAAAATTATGATTTAGATAACAGACCTTTTAGTCAACATTTTGATAACCGCATTTAACGCAAGCAATACCGCGGTCATTATTGCAAAATAATAAACAGTCCCGTTAGTATTTTTATTGGCTGCTGCAATTGCGACCAATGCCCACACGGCAACCAGTACAAAAGAAACCATATTGCGTTTCCAGAGCATATAAAGGTGAACAAGCGCAGCCGCGACAAACATTATGACCGTCCAGCTAGTTTCGGAAATTCCAAATCCTGACCATTCGGTCTTTTTCAGGTAGGCTGCAACATCCGCAATTAAGGCCACCGAAATCCAGCCGGAGTAGATATAAAAGGGCAGGCGAAGAAATAAAAGTGTCCGCATACCTCTGGCTTCGATTGTCCCTCTATTATTTAAAATAATTTTCATCAGAGAAATAAAGAGTACAACCATAATCGGAACGGTAAGAAATGTATAGTTATAAAGCCATGTAACGATCCATAGACAATTTGTCATACAGGAAACTATAAACCACCAGCCGATATTTTTTACTATTTTTTCTTTGGCATCAGTATTTTTTGTAAAAGGACCATAATACATTACAAAACCGAAAAGTGCCAGGTAAATAAGTCCCCAGATGGAAAATGCATAGCCAGCAGGGGTAAAAAGATTTTGATACTTTGCTGAAATACTGGCCATTGTTTCATTATTGAACAATCCTGTATTGGAAAGATAGTTAATAAAAATTGTTACGACTAATGCAGCTATATTTAAAATTTGGAAAACTTTTAACATAATTAATCCTTTATTAGGTTAATGAGATTTTATTGACGAGTTAAAATAATTAAATTCCGTCAATGAAGAAACATCAGATGGAAAATTCTGAGTAATGATATAGATAAAATACCAAGAATACAACAAGAAGAATAATGAGTGTTTTTAGTCCAACTTTATATCCCTCAAAAAGCCTTTTTAACAAAATTTCTCTTTGCAATTTTTCATAGAGATGTGTTGTAAAGTCTACAGACTATTTTTCAGAAAATCTAATATCAGCGTTCCAACTTCCTGATGAACCTCTGTCCTTTCGATACCTTGTGGATCCTCAAAGAATATGGCCTCATCCGGTCCATATTTTTTTACTTTCGGCAAAAAAATGTAATGTCCAAGATTCCTTTTAAGTACTTGGAGCTGCGATGTAGGAATAAGACGATGATATTTTGCAGCATTGCGTTTTACCGGGGCAATCATATCATTCTCAGCCCCAAGAATAAGAACCGGTGCTTCTACCGTAAACTGATCTTTGGTTGAAAAGCCTAATCCTAAGGCAGGTGCAAGTGCTACAAAAGCCCTTATCCTATTATCCTTCAAACTCAACGGTATCCGACTACAGTCTATCTGATCGATAAGTGGCGTAAGGTCACCCATTTCCGGAATAGTGAGCTCTTGTTTTCCAGGCTTAGTTTTCGATTTTTTCTTGAGCAAAGCACAGTCTAATTTAGCTCCTGCCAACGCTAATGATGTGTATCCTCCAAGGGAAAAGCCCACAACTGCGACTTTATCATTATTTATTAAGTTTGAGAGTTTTGAATCATTCAATAGCTGATCTATTAAAAATGAAATATCCAATGGCCTTTCCCAATACCTCACAAAATACTCGGGAATTCTATTGTCTGTGGTATTTCCAAAATGATCAACCGCTGCCACTATGTAACCTTCTTGCGCAAGCCTCTTTGCCAACCAGATTAGACTCAATCTGCTGCCCCCGGTACCGTGTGAAAGTAAAACCAGCGGGTGTTTCTGTATATTTATTTTAGAAATGGCAGAAGATTCTTTATCTGTTTCAATAGCCAGATCCTGTGGATACCAAATCTCTGTAAGTAGTAAGCGATTCCCTCTCGAGATATCAGTGTATTCCTTGGAAATATGCTTGAAACTACTGGACTGTGCAGGCAAATGGGAACAAGCTAAAAATATTACAAAGTAAAAGATTCTTGTCATGCAATTATTTATATTTAGTAGACAACTGAAAACCTATTTTCATTACATTGCAATAATTTATTTCACTTTAAAATAAAATGGCAAGACCATTTATAACTGAAAAATATTCTGTTCAAAATTATAATATGTGATATAGAAATCGATCCCGTTTAGAAAAACAGTGTAATAATGCCTGCTAAAAACCTAGTATAGCACCACAAGTATATCGTCCTAACAAAAGTGATCAGCTTTTCGTAAATCCTTTTATATTGCCTTTTAGCCTCAACACCAAACCTCATTAATTATTTGGAGCAGATTCAATAAAAATATCTTTTTTTACTTTAAGATAAAACCTATTTTTATAAATTAAACTTTTTTTTGTAAAACATGAGATTGATTTTATGTCTGTTTTTTCTATCCTTCCATTTAATTGGGTACGGTCAAAGCTATGTAAAAAACACGGATAGCCTCTATAATGCTGTATATTCCAGCAAAGAATTTTCAAAAAAAAATGAAATGGAACTTGTACAGACTTGTAATGATCTTTACAGAGAATCGGTCGACAAGGGTGACGATAAAACGGCACTAAGCGCGTTGACGACAGCCATAAGGATTTATACAGAACGTGGCGAGAATTCAAATGTACTTACAAGAATTGAAAAAGCTATGACACTTGCCCGTGAACAGGATGACAATTTCAGGTTGAGCCTTCTTTACTGCTATCTGGGAAGAGCTTTCATGAAGGCCGGTTTTTTTAATAAAGCCAGAAATGCTTTCGATGCAGGTTTGAAAATTTCCTCTCAAGTAGACTCAAAGGACAGCGAACACCTATTAAAGGCTCAGCATTACGGGGGCATGGCCGCCTTCTTTGAAAATAGCAATCCCACTATTGGAGATCGGGAAAATACTTCTTTCAAAGATTCTATGGTATACTTTGCAAAGAAAGCGTATGCCGAAGCAAAGATGATAAGCGTAAAAAATGCAGAAAGACCTCGTTGGTTAGGTGAAAGAGCTCGTATTGTCGGATCCGTTCTGGTTGCAACCCTGGATTTTGGCCAGGGCCAGAAATATCTCAGCGAGGCTGAAAATCTGCTCTCCGGCCTTAACGATAAAAGGTTTTTGATCGGACTATACCGATTCAAGGGGCTGTTAATCTACAACTCACCTGTTGATAACCGCCTTGAAAGAACATTAGATCTTTATAATGAATCTTTTTATTTTTCAGAAGTATATGATATTCCCCAAGAATCATATTTTATTAAAGATGCCCTTGCCAGCCTGTATTCAGAAATGAGAATGCCCGTTCAAACAAGAATTTTTGCTGATGAAACCAAGAGAATAAAATATGAGATGGATAAAGCTGACCATGAGTCCGTACCGCTCGCGGCAAAGATTGAACTAATACCATCTAAGCGCCCTTACTATTTTGTTATTTTGATTGGAGCGATTACATGTTTGATCTCAGCAGCAATTATCTATTATTTTATCACTAGGAAGAAAACCCGCTACGCGTCAGCTGGCGCTGGGAACGAAGATATCGCACCTATGGATGTGCAGCCTCATACTGATCATATTAAGCAGCTTTTACAATTGGCAAAAGAAGATGAGAAATCATTCTACATCGTATTCAAACAGATATTTCCAGATTTTCAGAATAAATTACTTAGTATCAACAATGAACTCTCAGTTGCAGATCTGGAACTATGTGCTTATCTGAAGTTGAATCTTCAGACAAAAGAAATAGCGCAATACAGAAAAAATACAATCTCATCTGTAGATAACCGAAAGTCCAGGCTCAGAAAAAAATTAAACCTCCCATCAGATATCAACCTCTACGTATGGATTGATAATATATGATAAAAAATCAAAACCAAGTATAATAACCTGATTTTCAGTGAATGGATAAAAGCGGAGATAAATAGTAGAATATACCAGATTCAAAATTTCATGTGTTCCACACCGGCATTTACATTTGCAGAAAATTTAGAACATGAAAAATCAGATTATTCAGCTTTTGTTTTTAAGTATGGGGTTAAATTCTTTTGCCCAAGTGGGTATCAATACAACGAGTCCAGGAAGTACATTGGATATTAATGGTTCTTTTGCCACACCTTATAGAGCGCTGCCCGCGGCGTCAGAAAGCGTATCTACTTTGACAGATACAGACTACTATGTTAACTATACAGGCGCTGTCGATTACACAATATATCTACCCTCCGCCAATCCGACAAATCCTTTTAAAGGCAGAGAATATGTCGTTCGCAATCCAACCGATAAAGTACTGACGATCAATTCTGGTGGAAATGAAAAGATAGATGTTGCAGGATCGGAATATTCCAATATATCTGTCCCTAAAGGATATGTAGCCACTTTAAAAAACACAGGTAATACCACCGGAAAAACCTGGATTTTAACGTCTCTGGCATTGAGCGGCCTGCCTGCTGATCAAAAGGTTCTAAAATATGCCACAAAAACTACATCTCCCATTAATGCGTCCACGCCGACCGGGTCAGAAACCTGCATAGGCGTCCTTTGCATTCGTTTTGCAGGAACTTCTTCTAATACATATCAGAGCAGCGGACGATTTCAGGTGAAATTCAACACACAGACCAATTATTCTTTTTCCCGTTGGTTGTTCGGCGCCGGAACAAGTGCTAACACAGGTGCTGGTGGATACGGAAGGGGAAATATTGCCGCCAATACGTGGCTTAATCTCGACGGTGACGGATTAAACCCCAGCAATGATGATATGACCTCATACATTATTTCAGCTATTTCTTCGCAAAAATTATATCGGGTAAATACAATCTTGAGTAGTGATAAATCAACACCTTCTACCTTATCAGTTGTTAAAATATTTATTGAGGAGCTTGAATAACAAGGTATTGATGTTAAAGTCAAAAAGATTCTAAAAACACATTTTTTATAGTGAACTGTAAAAAACATTCACATTGCAACTAAACAAAAAAGCGGTTGGGATTATAGGGCCGTAGGATCTCTACTCTGTAAATTCCTTAGGAGTAAGTTAAGTCATTCAGCATATGAGCCTTTTCATCAGGCTACGATGTGGAAACTAGTCTTTTACGGTGTAAACTCATTGAATATCATTTTTTTTTAACTTATATTTCCAACCCATGTTGCTCTATAATCGAGCTCTCAATTTAAAACACACAGTATATCTTTAAAGCAAATATAACGATCATTCATCCTAAATGCTGCAAAATTATTATTAAACCTGTTATACATTTTTCTTTATAATATCAATTTGAATCGCTATATTAAGCATGAAAATTCTATATTTTATTTAAAACAGATGCGATTGATCCTTTTATCAATATTTTTTTCACTCTTCAATTCTGCTTATGGCCAAGGTTACAAAAAAAATACCGACAGCCTCTACAATGTCGTTTATTCAGCGGAAAAATTTCTAAAAACAAATGAGCAGAACCTGATAAAAATGTGCGATGACCTATACATAGAAGCAGACGATAACCATGATGACAAAGAGGCCCTACGTTCCATCACAACCACCATACAGATTTACAGTGAACTTGGTGATCACTATAATGTACTTAGAAGAATCGAAAAGGCGATAAATCTTGCTCAGGAGCAGAAAGACTATTATCGATTAAGTGTCCTTTATACCTATTTGG
Source organism: Chryseobacterium sp. ON_d1 (assembly GCF_006829085.1). GTDB lineage: Bacteria > Bacteroidota > Bacteroidia > Flavobacteriales > Weeksellaceae > Chryseobacterium. The sequence continues at coordinate 15,564 of NZ_BJTC01000016.1, read as the reverse complement.
GACGTTCTTTTTTAAATCTGGGATTCCACAACAAAGCGAGAAAATCCTTTAATATTGGTCTGGAACTATCATCAAACGTTAGAACAAAAGATAGCCTTCACATATTAAAATTACAGCATTACAGTGGTATGGCGATGATATTTGAACACTCAAATCCACCTATCGGTGAGCCAAGAGCACCGTATAAAGATTCTATGATAAACTATCTTCAGAAGGCATACGCAGAAGCGAAGATGATAAATCCCGGTCATCCTGGAAGAGCACGATGGCTTGGTACGAGAGCAAAAATTTTAGGATCAGTTTTAATTTCAGCGTTATACTATGATGAAGGAGGAAAATATCTTAAGGAAGCAGAAAATTTATTAACAAATTTAAATGATAAAAGATTTATGATCAGTCTTTACAGATTTAAAGGGATCTTAGCTTATAATTCTGGCCTTACGGATAGCAATCGAAAAGCACTGCATTTTTATAATGAATCACTTTGCCTGGCGGAGATTTATGATATTCCAGCTGAATCATACTATATTACTGATGCACTCGCGAGCTTATCTTCAGAAATGAAAATGATCGTTGATGCAAGATTTTTTTCTGATACCAGTAAAAAATTAAAGTATGAGATAGAAGAATCAGAACGTAAGGCTATGCCTATTGCACAAGAGATAAATGTACCTACTCAGAATAAGTCTGAGTCAGTTACTATTCTTTATTTAGCAATTTTATTACTGATCGTACTTTCCGGATTTACAATCTACTACTTTTATATTTTCAAAAGACGTGTTAAAAATAATATTACGTATAATCAAGTTTATGAAACTACTGATGTAAAACCTGAAAAGAGGGATATCGAACAACTTTTACAAATGATTAAAGATAGCGACAGATCTTTTTATGTTGTATTCAAACAAGTATTCCCTGATTTTCAGAATAAATTACTTAACATTAACAATGAACTCTCAGTTTCAGATCTGGAATTATGTGCTTATCTGAAGTTGAATCTTCAGACCAAAGAAATAGCACTGTACAGAAAAAATACGATCTCATCAGTTGATAATCGAAAATACAGACTCAGAAAAAAATTGAATCTCCCATCAGATACCAATCTCTATGTATGGATTGATAGCATCTGATACTAAAATCATGAACTAACCAAAATTAACCAACTGATTATCAATGAATGGATAAAAACGGAGGTATACAGTAGAAGTTGATAGATGTAATTTTATGATCAGACTTTTTGATCTTATAAATTTGAGCAATTAAAATGATTGTATAAATTATTACCTGCTCAAACTTATGAATATAGACACATTAGTTTCTACAACGCACGGCAAGCTCAGAGGGTATGTAGAGAATGGTTTAGGGGTATGGAAGGGCATACCTTATGCAAAAGCGCCGATCGGTAGTTTAAGATTTAAGTCTCCCGAGCCTATGGATATCTGGCAAGATACAAAAGACGCAACGAATTATGCTCCTTCGTCACCACAATTACAACTCGATAATCCGATTGGCGATATAAGTGAAGATTGTCTTTACCTGAACATATGGTCCCCCGGTACAGACGGCAGAAAAAGACCGGTATTGTTTTGGATACATGGCGGTGCCTACATTAGTGGATCGGGATCCATAACTGCTTACGATGGCTCTGTATTGGCCAAAAATGGTGAAGTGGTAGTCGTAACAATTAATTACAGGCTCGGACCATTCGGCTTTCTTTATACAAAAGATCTGCCCGATGGAGATTTAATTGATACCAACATCGGTCACAGAGATCAGCTTATGGCACTGAACTGGGTACGTGAAAACATTGCGTGCTTTGGGGGTGATCCCGAAAACATTACCATATTCGGAGAATCTGCGGGGGGTGCCAGCGTAGTTAATCTTCTGGGATCACCATTAGCTAAGGGACTATTTCATAAAGCTATTGTTGAAAGTCCCTGCAGTTATCATATTGTGTATAGTGATAAAGCTAAAGCAACTCTGATAACAAGAAGATTTTTAGAACTCTTGGGTATTAAGGACCATAGTGCGAAGCTACTTTTAGATGTATCTACTGAGGATATTGTTAAAGCAGCTATAAAACTTGTGGACGAAATTGCCTTGTCACATCCGGGTACAATTGCCTTTCAGCCATTGATCGGTGACGATTTTCTTCGGGAGTCTGCACACACAGCCATTAAAAATGGAAGTGGAAGCCACGTTCCTTTAATCATTGGTTCGAATCAGGATGAGGGTACTGTATTTGCAGGTATGCCTGCACCTGTTATGCCTGTACAAGATAAGCAAATGGAACTTTTTCTGGAAAATGTATATCCTGACACTTCAACGTCTATTAAAGAAGCATATAGTACTATTCCTGCATCGTCAAGGTCGGTTAAAATGGGTGGAGATGCTATCATTTGGCATTCAGTTACAACCATTGCAGATGCAATGCAGTCGAAATGCCCTACTTATCTCTATCGCTTTAAATGGAGCAGTGACTATTTAAAAGCTGCAGGACTTCGAAGTTTTCATTCTTTGGAAATACCTTTTGTCTTTGGAACATTGGACGCCACGGATTCCAAGCCAATGTTGGAAGCTGCGGATAAGAACGAAGTGGAAAAACTTTCGACAATTATTCAGGATTGCTGGCTCAACTTTGCACGGACCGGAAATCCTAACTCCGGTGAAGGATTTCACTGGGAAAAATATGACTCAACGGATAGATTTGCAATAGTATTTGACAAAGAAATTGGTTTCGAGCACGATATTGAAGCAAGGTATAGAAAGGCATGGCAGGAACAGTAATATGTTAGATTTTTTTTTTCAACGATCTTCCATCTGCTTAAAGATCGATCCCTTTTATCCCTAGAGACACAGAAAATCAAAATCGGTCAATTTATTTGAAGTTATTTTGCTTACAGAACCTTCTAGTTCCTGTCAACAGCTAATGACAATAGGAGGTTCTTATGCAGGATTCCACGCCTTGTTTATCAATGTCACATAGTAGCCTCCGATCAATTCCGGGATTACTGATTAAGTTGATAATGATCTCTGCCTGGGAGTACTATTTACCAATAATTGATAGATCAATATTTATAGAAAGGTAAGTAAACCCATTTCTTCTATAAAAAACAAACTAATAAGCTTACTCAATTAAATTCATTTATGCAAAATCCCCTTAAAATGAAAAGAAATCTAATCTTAATTATTGCAGTGCTAAGCAACACAGCAGCTTTTTCTCAGGTAGGAATCAATACGTCTGCTCCATCTGCCACTCTTGACGTCATGGGAAACCCTGCAGAACAAACATCTCTTGACGGCATTATCGCACCGCGCCTTACCGGAAATCAATTGAGACAAAAAACATATACTACTTCGCAGACCGGAGCTTTGGTATATGTGACCGCCCCTGACAATGCAACAACGGGGCAGACCGTCCTTGTGAAATCCGCTGGTTACTATTATTTCAACGGCAATCAATGGATCAAAACTGAAGGAACAAACTCAAATGTATATAACTCAAATGGTTCACTATCTGATGTGCGACTATTGAATCTGGCCGGAAATGACCTTACGATTTTGGGAACAAACCAATCCACGGCTTTCAGCGCGTCCGGTGGATTTCAGCAGTCTGGTGTTGCAACATCAAGCAGTAAAATGGCATCAGGAACTTTTTCATCACCGGATAATGATGGAAATTCAGTCTCATCCACTTTGAAGCTTGAGATTATGCCGGAACAGCCTGGACGTATCACAGCCTCTAATGACGCTACGGCATTATCATTGGGTACAACCGCAACTACAAGCCCTGCACCTATCATATTTACGACAAGCTCAGGAAACAATGGTGTTGGAACTGAAAAAATGCGGATAACAGCAGAAGGTAATGTTGGTGTGGGAACAATCTCCCCTACTTCCAAATTAGAGATATCGTCAGGCAATAATGGAATCTCAGGTTTGAAATTCTCTAATTTCAACGCATTAACACCTGTTAGCTCAGGTCAAACGATCGGAGTAGATTCTGCAGGGAACGTCATTACCATGCCCAATGCTTCTGCAAGTACCATCAGTACTTTTGAACAGACATCAGGGGGACCCGGGGCCAATGGTTCTAATTTCAATGTTAACGGTGCTGCCTGGACTACAATTCCAGGTACGGTGCAAAACATCAATATCCCTTTGGGAGGAAAGGCCGTTTTTATCAACTTCATGTTAGGAATTGATTATTCTGCAGCACCTTCCGGATCAGGATATTCCTACTACACTGCGGCATTGTATATAGATGACGTCCAGACCAACGTATACCAGACAACACAGGAGCCAGGGCCTGGAGGGCTGCAAGCCCAGTATTCCTTGAGTTCAGTTAAATTTTTAAATGCAGGCTCACATAAGTTGGATATTCGCATGAAGCGTACATTTGATAATGGTGTGCAAAACAGTGCCAATATCACCTGCATACCTATTTCTTTATCTTTTAATGCGAGCTACATCAATTAGTGCAATCAATTTTTAAAGGTAAAATACGAATAAAAAAATTGTAATAACTATTAATTTCATGGGCTTTCATTCTACCTTGTCTTGTTAAAGACAAAGCACAAGCAGAAACTAAAGCAAGGATATAAGACAGAAAATTTTCAAAAAAAAATAATTGTATAGTGCTAACAATGTAATGTTAGCTAGTTTAACTGTGACAACCCCCTTTTTAAATAAGCAAAAATTGATTCATCATTACTATTTCAAAGATTATAAAAAAATACTTCTTTCATTTACTATATTTAGAATTGGGATAAGCCATTATTTATATCTTTTTATATTCTATTTTGCATCATTTTATGCTAATTCCCAGATTTTTCAAAAGGAAAATGGCAGCTTACACGTTACAAAAGGTACAATATTTATATCAAAAAAAAATATTGCTGATTCCAGCTCTGCTGTCAATATTTATATTGCGGAAGGTACTACAGTTACAGGACTTCAGGAGTTCACAAAATCTAAGATAAGCATTAACTATTTAAAGAATAAATTTCCAAAAAAGCATCTAAAATCCATTAAATTAAAAAAAAGCAACGCCCCTCTTGTTGCTAAAAATAAGGAAATCAATTCCAAGAGCTCTTTTAAGAATTGTACTAAAGGCAGAATGTTTTTGATGGTTTCGAAGAGTTTTTTTTCGGCAGTTATTCTTGATGTTACTAATTATCAAAAAATATCAGGTTTATTAAGAAAGATTACCCTCCATTTTTCAGGCAATTCTAAGAAAAAACTGTTTTTAAAAAACGTTATTGAGCCAAAATCATATTTGGAAATTTCAGGTTTCTACAGTGTCAGGCCGCCACCTGCTTTTATTCTTTATACAACCGTACTTTGAATTTAAAGTACAATTCAGTTTAGATTACAATTACATAAATTAAAAGATACAAATGAAAAACATATATAAAATGTTCATATTGATGTTTCTGATTCACATCAATACATATGGACAAGTGGGCATCAACACAGATAAACCTAACGCCTATGCAGGGCTTCATGTTTCTGAAAGAAAGGATCCGGCGAGTGCTAATCCTGACAAATACAGCGGTATTCTAATCCAGCGGTATACCGAAGCACAGCGTGACACACAGCTAACACCCAATATGGGCGCGTTACAAAACAGTCTGCTTATTTACAACACGACAGAAGACTGCTATAATTACTGGAATAATGCAGATCAGGAATGGAAAAGCCTTTGTGGAAAGTTGGGAAAATCTCAATTTACTTTTGACTGTGCTGCAATACAGGTAAAAGGAACTTATGTTCAGGGAAGAGAACTTACGATATCCAATTACCTTTCGATTCCCGTTACAGTAACCAAGGCAGGAGAATATACGTTTCTGGCAACAACAGCCAATGGATACAGTTTCTTTGCATCAGGTACTTTTTTTAATACCGGCTCTTACACTATACAGGCTGCCGGTCAGGGTACCCCTGTGGCAGTACAAACGGATAATCTCGCAATTAATGCTAATGGGATAGATGTTACATGCACACCAGTGAGAACAGTAACTGTTTTGTCAGCGGCAGGTAGCTATACGATGAGTTGTGGCTCTGCAATAGTAAACGGTGTTTATAAAGTCGGCACGGCACTTACAGGTAGTAATACCATAACCCTACCGGTGAATGTCACATCATTAGGAAGTTATACAGTTACGACCAATACAGTAGATGGAATTTCATTTAGTGGTTCAGGAACCTTTACAGCAACGGGTAATCAGAATATTACTTTAAATGGAACAGGAACACCAAACTCTACATCAACGAAAACATTAACAATAACTTCGGATAGTCAAGGAGGTATTTCAACCAGTTGTAATGTCAATGTGATCGTTGTTATTCCTTCTAAAAAGATCTTACATATCGGAAATGAAACAGTTTATGGATACAGCGCTTTTACAGGTCCTTCAAGAAGTTTGATGGATTCACCTACAAACTTCGGAACCTCAGCATCCAGCATTGTTAAGGCGGAGGGGTACACGCATATATCTCTGGGTACAAATCCGGCTAGTGATGCTGCTTTACTGACGGCTCTTAATAATAAGCCGGACATCGTTATCATAGGATTTGATAATGCATCTTTAAACACGACACAATCAGGATATCTAGTAGATTATTTAAACAAAAAAGGTGTAGTGATTGCCTTTCAGGACAGAACTGATGACATAGTTTCCCGCAATTTTCTCAGAGCTGTATTTTCTAATCCCGCCTTGACCGTGGGCTACGTAGGTGGAGGCGCCGGAGCAGTATACCCTCTGACAAATGCAAATGACCCTGTTCTTAATGGTCCATTTGGCGATGTGAGGGGTAAGAACTGGGGAGAAGATTCTTCAACAACTGTAGCTGTAACCTCAAGTATTTCAGGAATTATCCCGCTGAGCTATGCTCAACCTATCAATAGCAGTACAACCTATTCAGGTATAACAGCATTTAGGCACAGCGACTTAAACCTAGTGTGGTTTGGTGATGGTGGTTTTTTAAGCAACGAAAATGCCAACGGCAACCAATACCCAAGTAATACAATTGAGCCATTTGTAGCTCCAAGTTCAGGTGGGTATTTGCCGGCTGAAAAGACGGCTTATGGATTTGCAGGCAATGGACGTGCAGCAGGAAGTATGCAGGTTCAAAACTCAATCGTTTTTGCAAATATCCTAGCTTGGGCAATAAAGCAGGCAGAGTCTAATGGTATTAATACCAAATAATTATAATGATCAATGGATTTTAAAGATATCCATATTGGAAAACTTATCAATCAATTAGTTGCAGAGCGTGGGATAGAAATATCCCGCATCTGTAATTTTTTGAATTGCACTGTAAATGATATGGAAAAAATGTACGAGGCACAAAGTTTAAATACAGATATTCTTCTGCGTTGGAGTAAACTTTTAAATTATGATTTTTTCAGAATTTATACCCAACATTTGATTTTGTTTTCGCCCGTGGTAAGAGAAAGACCTAGCAGATCATCACAGAATAAAAAATCTGCTCTACCTCAATTTCGTAAAAATATTTACACTAAGGAAATTATAGATTTTATCTTAGAACAAATTAACAAGGGAGAAATGAGCAGAGATCAAGTGATAGAACGTTACAAAATCCCTAAAACAACACTTTACAAATGGATAAGCAAGTACAATCATTACAAATAAAAAATATAGAGGATTTTCTTGATTCAATTTCTAACACTTTAAATCTGGTTAAAGAACATAACATGAAAATGCAAGAACTTCAATCTCTTATTGCATTAAATTCAAAGGATTACCAGACTATCCAATCAATAGTTGACATTATAGTAGCAATGCCTGAGGATATTGAATTTGCTCCGTTTGCCGAGATTAAGAAAGCCTTGACATTTTAATACTAAGACTTAGAATGGTTTTCCTACAAAAATAGCTATGATAAAAATTCTTATAAATAATTATCTCTAAACAATGACTCCCAATTATAAACTTATTTATTCTGATCTTATTAATAAAAAGTTTCCTGAACGTATAGGAGAATTCCAAACCATACTTTCAAAAAACAAATTGTCTTTTTTAGATATTATCAATCTGAATGAAAAAATATTTCAAAATAAAAAAGCACAACAAAAAGTTAATCAAAAATATCGTTCTTACAGCAAATCTGATATTTTACGGATATTGGATTACCAGAAAAAACACGGACTAAATAATATCCAGCTGGCACATCATTTCAGACTTAGCAGAAATACAGTCACAAAATGGAAGAAAATGTTTTTGGTTTAATATAGGGAGGCTTTTAGCCTCCTTATATAAATTGAATAGAAATCCGGCCCACACAATATCATTTTAATCGGCAAATAATCGATTAAAATAAATCAATTTAAAATAAACCGAATATCTAAATATCAATCATTTAAGATATTAAAAATTTTTTGTAAGTAAGAAAAATTTGGTTTGTCGCTTTTTTTTAATTATTCGCTTTACCGTGCCGCCATAGCGTTCTTAGCTCTTCTCCGCTAAATGTTTTGAAAATAATCACATACTCACTTTGCGGTGAAGTAGAAAATGTATTGCAGGCAATTATTTAATCTTATAATTACGCTAAGTCATTGCGCTATTGATTCTTGATCGTACGTCTTTCGCCCCTGACATTTACTGCAAACCATTCACCGTTTTCAAATACTGCCGCCTGATGATCGTCCCCGTGACGGTCAACATCAATACCCAACACTTTTCCTCCATAATAGAAAGCCACATTCCCTTTAACAATTGTATGTCCTACTATTATTCGCTTTACGTTAAATACCTGCAGCGTCTTTGAAACGTCCGCCTCGCTCGCTTTGGGCTCAAAAAAATATCCCCTGTACCAGAATAACGAACTTGTTCCCATAAAAAAGGGATCGATCTTCTTATCACCTACGCCTTGAAGCATTTTAACCTGATCATAAAACGGACGGCATAAGTCATTGATCTGCTCTATAGTATAGTCTAACTCATTGATCACTGGAGAAACTCCCGCATGCATACAAAGATTATCCCCTATTTTTTCGATGGTATTCTTTGTACGGAGCCACCTTCCTAGCTCAGAGCTTTTATTAAATAATGACATGTACTCTAATCCCATTAGCTTTGCACTCTCCATATATTTAGGCTGTACATAACGAAGATCTCCTGAAAGATTCATAATATCATGGTTTCCCAAAATAGTATGGACATAGCCTCCTGCTTTTTTGGCCAGTTCTTCAAGCCTGTAGATAAGCCAAATGGTCTCCGTTACTGCAAGACCACGGTCAAACAGATCGCCACAGATTACTAAATGCCCTTTGCCGTAAATCCAATTATATTGCTCATCAATCACCTTATTGGCAATCAGCAGATTTCGGAATCCCATAAATTCTCCCTCTATATCCGAAACCACGAACATTTTTTTTGGCTGATCGTAAACAGCAGGTTCATTCTGTAATGATTTTTTTAACAAAACTGTATAATTCAGTTTGGGATCTGCAAAATTTACATGAACAATCCCTTCCTTTAGCTCAGATTTATCTGCTGCACCATTTTCTACAATCCTTTTCCATATCTTGCCACCCTCATACGATACATACGGTCCATCGTAAATCCCCTGGGCAAAAGTAATTACGCTAAAAAGAAGCATAAGTATGCTCAGTCCGTGTTTTCTCCATCTTAATTGATTGCGAATCAATGCAAATGATTGCCGCATATTTTTACTCATTGGTGATAACCTGTTTATTAGGGAAGCAAACCTATTTGCAAATAGTAATACATATTTTCTCATTGCATGGATTTTATCACGGTAATATACAAATATAAAATAAAACCTAAAATTGCTTCAAAACAGCGAAAATAATACAAATATTTAATTATGGACCTTTATATAGTCTTCCTCTGATACCTGCAAAAAACGAATGGACTTTCCTACCAATTCGCTCATTTGCCTGGCAATTTCATTATAGCTGAGATCTTCCGGACCGAGAACCGGAAATCCTTCATTGCCTATCCAGGTCTCATCCGTCAAAAATTCCACTGCTTTGGATGCAATATCTTTTACGGCGATTTGTGGCGATTTATAATTTCCATCCATTGGTAAAGAAAATGTGCCCTCTTCTCTTAGAGATGCAATCTGATACAAGAGGGTTTCAAAAAATACAGGGCAACGCAATGCTCTTACTGATGCACCGACAGAATGCTGCCCAACTTTCGGCAAAATTATCGATGAAATGATTAATTGGGGAAGAGAACACAGAAAAATTATTATTCTTGATAAGAAAATTAATTAAATTAAAAGAAATTATCATCTTCAATTAAAACGTTTTTACTGCTTTTCACAATAAATAATTTTTTCCCTTTCCATATTAAAAATCAATTCATTATTAATTTCCATCTTCTTAATAAGTTGAAAAAAAGAACATAAATAGTGATAAAGAAGTACTTAACTGCACTCAAATTTTAGAACTGCTTTAAGCGAAAGGATAAATTTAGAAGATTAAATTTTATGTGTTTCAAGTGCCCAGTTCTCAAAAAGTATTTTGCCTGTATTGTATTGCCCAGTGGGAACTAAAAGTGAAGTAGGAACAACAAAATGCATATACTTATTTTCATTGTCTATAATCACTTTTTTATCCTGACCGGTAATTTGAATATACTCAGAGACAAAAGCCTCCATTTTGCCACGTCTTGGTCCTGCAATTTCAATGGTGTTATTTTTAGGTTCTTCCAAAGAAAATTGTACTATGAACTCGGCAACATCATCAAGTGCAATTGGTTGATAGTCTAAGTTCGAAACAAAAACTTTATCCCCTTCTCCCTGAACTTGGATGATGGCTTCCACATGTTCGTGAAATTGTGTTGACCTAATTATAGTGTAAGGTATACTTGAGTTTTTAATAGTATCCTCTTGAAGTTTTTTTGCTCTAAGATAACCGATTTCCAATGCATCATCTGTTCCTACAATTGATAGAACGATATGATGCTTAACACTAGCATTCAATTCTGCTTTGACAAGATTCTTTCCCGCAGTTTCAAAAAATCGAAATGCATTTTCTCCTTCGGGAGAAGATGAATTTGATAGATCTATTACTATTTCAGTTCCGGTCAAGGCTTCCTGAAGCCCTTCACCAGTAAGGATATCAACACCTTGTGATGGCGAGCCAATCACCACTTTATGACCAAGTTTTTCCAATTTGTTAGTTACAAGCCTCCCTGTTAGACCTGTACCTCCTACTACTAAAATTTTCATATCTGATTTATTTAATATTGTAAAGTTTTTTAAAATAAACTGCGCACTTGAACACCAAAGGGATTTTCAAACCAATATCTCCAATATCCATCGGCTCCTCTTTTAGCATAATCATTAGATGTTCCTCGCATACATATTTTTTCACCATTATTCGCAATACCCGCTATACTCCAGTCCAAGATTAGTGATGCTAGATTGCCATCTACATAAACATTCCTTGTTGTAATTTTGATTGGCAATCCGAATTTAAAGAAGCAGTCCAATTCTCGCGCAATCTCCAATCTTCCTCTCCGAGGCTCACCGTTATCATTAATAAAGATTGCATCCTCCTCATAGAAACGAAGCATAGTCTCCGAATGGAAAGAATTCATATGAGCAAGAAAAGAGTCGACTATTCCCTCGGGAGTTTTTGACAATGAGAATACTGAGCTTTCAACAAAATTCTGTCCAATCATAAGACTTAAATTTTCTTTAGAAGTAATTTTTTTGTCTTACAAAATTGAGCAATTGGCATATGCAACGCCACTCACAAATTAAGGTAAAAGGTGGACAAAATAAGGAACAATTTTAATGATCTAAGATTTGGTCTGAGTTTTTAGCGTATTTCTTCCGATATTCACTTGGCGAACAACCTGCTTTTTTACTGAACAGTCTAATGAAATATTTTGTGTCTTGATATCCCAGCTGATAGGAAATTTCCTTGATACTTACCTCCGTATAGTATAGCAATCTTAACGCTTCGTTCATCACTTCCTTTTGAATCAGTTCCGAAGCTGATGATCCAGTCACTTTTTTTACTGTATCGCTTAGATGTCCAACAGTAATATTAAGCTTTTCTGCATATTCAAATGGACGCTTAATACTCCGGAAATGTGATTTTACAAGATTCCTGAATTCCTTTGTGAGACTGATAGAACGTAGACTGATACTTTCGGGATTAATGAATAATTGACGTTCGTAGCATAAAACTGCCTGTTCAATAAAAGCTGAAAGCAATGGTTCTTCAACTTGCCTGTAAGCGATATCGTTCAGATCTTGTAATTTCATCATTGAATCAAAGATTGTTCTAAACCAATCCCGCTCATTATTAGAGAGAGCGATAATCAAGGTTTCCTCTAACAAATTATCCAAACTGGTTTGTGCCGTTCTACCGATATGACGGCTTTCAAAAGACAGATAACAACCGGTTGCGCTAAAAGTCTCTAGAATCTGATGAACTTGTCCAGGAGGAGAGATAAAAAGTGTCCCCACCGGCATTGTTAAATGCTTAAAATCAAATACAACTTCAAGCTGATCAGCTTCAATTAGCATGCAAGTATAATGGTCGTGCCTGTGGGGTGAAAGTGCTTTTATAATACCTGGTGTAGATCCGTTCCAAATACCAACAGCAATCCCACTGCTGTAATCCATTCTATTTAATGTAATTGAATCGTTTTTAGGCATAACAATTTCTTTGCACAACTAATTTAGTTTTTCTTTATTTAATAGTGTATATTATTCAATACTAAAATTAAAGAAGCTGACGAAATCTGCAATTTTTTCATCCGTCACAAAATTAAAAAACATCTATTTTTAACAGTTATCTAAAATTCCAACGTTGCAAAAAGACAGAATCTATAAGTAAAACAAAAAAATTAAGTATATCGTTGCCTTTTATCAGTTGGACTTTCAGTTTATGAATCAATGAATTATTTAAACTTCATTTGAATTGTTTTAATAAAAACAGGTAGTATATAGTAACAAGCAAATTTTACTATTTCAAAAAATAACCGTTACCTTTACATCCTCTTTAAAACTAAAATAGTTATGCAAGGCAATACAGCGTACAGAAAGAAAATAATAAGATCCAGCTATGTTAAATTAATCGGGATATCCATTATCGTTAGTATTATCTGTTGTCTTATATCTTATACTTTAAAACATTTGACAGGACAAGTACAGGAATACCTCTTTGAAGAAATTATAGCCACGGAAAACAAATTGTTAATCTTTTTACCAAGTGTAGGCATTACAGCAATCTATTTCCTGCGCAAATATTTCTTTCAGAACAGAAAAAATAAAGGAATTAAGGAAATATATACAACCCTGGAAACAAGAAAGGATCATCTTCCTTTTTTTAAAATACCTTCTCATTGCATTAATGGCTTTTTAACGGTGATTTTCGGAGGATCTACAGGAGTCGAAGTATCAACAGTAGTTGCCACTGCAACAGTTGGCAATCAGGCCTACAAACATTTGCATAGTGCATGGGCCTACAAGACGGAGCTGATATGTGCAGGTATTATAGCGGGTGTAACCGTACTCTTTGGAAGTGCGCTGGGCGGTTTTCTATTTGCATTTGAAGTTATTGCACGTAAATACAATAAAACCTTACTGATCAGTGGAATAAGTTCGATGATTGTAGCTCATCTATTCGTACATTTTTATGACTCAAATCCACTGTTTACATTTAAGGTACAGGACTGGCGGTGGCAATCCATACCTTTTGCTATGATACTAAGTTTAATCGGAGGTATATTTGCCCTTTATTTTACGAAAATTGTCATCTACGCAAAAACATTTTTTGGTGGGATTAACAACAATTTCATACGCGTAAATTTAGGTGCCATAACTGTTGGGGTATTTATCTTTTTTCTTCCGGCTTTATATGGTGATAGTTATCACGGACTTGGTAAAATCCTCGAATGTAGTTCGTACGACATTGTTAATCTCGCATATTTAATTCCTCTGGTTTTGCTCATCTTTATAAAGCCATTGGCGGCTTCCCTCACTCTCGGTGCAGGCGGTGACGGCGGTGTATTTGCCCCGAGTATTGTTACAGGTGCGTTTTTAGGGGTATTTTTTGCCCAATTCTGCAACCATTATTTAGGTACCCATCTTGTGGTTATTAACTTTGCGTTATTTGGAGCCGCTGCCATGCTTTCCGCAGCTATTCATGCCCCTCTTACTGCCATGTTTATTATTTCCAGTATCGTACCTTCTGGCTATCTATTGCTGTTTCCTTTGTTCATTAGTAGTGTTATTTCTAAAATACTGGCAAAGAAAATCTATCCTTATAATGTCTATACTTACAAAGAATTTTCCAGCAGTCCGAACTTAATAAATTGAGGTGACAATACAAGACGATATTTAAATGTACCAAATCAAAAGAATAAAATCTTCGTTGTTTAATAATTGATCTAATTATTTTTTTAATAATAAAACTGACATTTTTACAAATATGATCTGGTACACCGGTGCACAAACTATGATGGCAATTAACTCATATTTACTTAAACAATCTTTAAAATTCAACTTGTATTAAAAATTGATCTGGTACACTAAAGTATATTATTGCCAAAATTAAATTGAATTTGAATTGGAGAAATTTAGATAATAATGTCCTATAATCTGCTCATTTAATAGTAAGAAGATCTTTATAAATATTAATCCTGGATATTTTTATCTAAATGCAATGTGAGAATTAGATAGTACCTACGGATAGATATTTTATTGCAACCTTTGTAAGTCATAAATACCAGCTGATGTTATTATAAGGCTTATGTCAAATAAAAATTTCGTATATTTGTTATTACATTATTTCATTCAAAAGACAGGAAAATGAAAACCAAAACAAAGAAATCACAGGATTTACGTCAGCAGATCATGAAATCAGCTGTTGCTTCTTTTAAGATTGAAGGAATAAAAATTTCTGCTCATATTGCTAGTGATTCGCTCAAAAAAGTTGAGGCGAAGCTGAGAAAATCATCCTAATAATTTCCGTCATAGGGTGGTAGTTTTTTAGTGATGCTTTTTGAACTGCTAATATATATTGCTCAAATACCTCTCCTTTTATTTTATCAAATTCTAACATTTCATAGCCTGCTTTTCTAACCATGAGGTTTGCAAGTATGCGTGCGGTTCTCCCATTCCCCTCACGAAAGGGATGAATAAATAATAATTCTGCATGTACGGTTGCAACATCTTCTATTAACATTTCTTTATCTGAGTATGTGATGGGTAGCTGCATGAGTATTTCATCTTCAAATTCTTTCATTGATTGCGGAAGATGTAATGCGGATGAGAACATAAAACCTCCTTTTGAAAGGTTTACATTGCGATATTTTCCTGCAAAAGTATATAAGTGAGCCAATGCTAACTTATGTATTTTTAAAATATATTTGGTATTAAATTTAGTTTTAGCTGTAAGGCTTTCTGTAAGCAAAATTTCGGTGTAATAGCCACGACTTTATCTGACAGTTAGGGGTTAAAAATAGTTGTCAGTTATCCAATATTGTCCTTACTTCCAAAAGTAAGGATTTTTTGTTCCTCTACAAGAGTTTCCAATAATTTCTC
>NZ_BJTC01000015.1 GCF_006829085.1 Chryseobacterium sp. ON_d1 | reverse complement strand
TCCCAGATTCATATTCTTTCAGAATATTGATAATCTGATGTTCTGAAAATTTGCTCTTTTTCATAAGGTTTAACAAACTAAATTTAATAATTTTAATTTGTTTGAAAAACAGGGAAGTTTACCCCACCATTCATAACTTATCATTTATAATTCATCATTATTATTGTACAGTTTTTCTCTGATCTGAATTAATGTTTTTGTTGTTTTTTCCAGATCCGGAGAGTCAGGCAGAGTGGAAGTGGAATAATGATTTTCTTTAGATTGTATCAGGTTTTCTGCTTTTTGCATGACGTTTTCATACGGCTGATTACCTGCTTTGATATCTAGCAGTTCATCGCGGTTTTCTACACGGATATTCAGCGAACCGGTTTTAAAAATCTGTTCGCAGGATTGCAGCAAGCGGATGGTGTGCATCATATTTTTGCTGTCGTAATTCTGCCCGTGAGTCTGATTGACATTATAACGGTCCTCATTACGCTCAGCCACCCATTTCCAGTATTCCCTGTAGTCTTTGCAGTAAACAGAGTAGGCATCCAAGTTGCAGAACAGATAAGCAACTGGCTTTTCATCTTTAGGAACGGATGATACAGAAACCTGATTCGCTTCTTCGTTTTGCATAACTCCTTTATATCCCAATGTCCCCGATTCATCATAAAATAAAGCATACATTCCTTTTGTATGATCAATGTTTACCAATCCGCAATGTTCCTGTGAGAGACCACCCCGTCCTACGGACATCCCTCCAGAGGAGGGGAATTCATGCAGCCACTTTTTCAACGGTACAGAGCCTTGTCCCTCAAGGATAAAACAGAAATCCAGGATTGATTTTCTTTCTTTATCAATAGGATTTAAAATCTTTTTGTTGAGACCTTTTGCCTTTTTAATCTGTGAAACCGCATAACCTGCAAAGGTATCTTTACAGAGTCTGGATAGGAAATCCTCAGTTTTCAGCAAATCCATCAACGGATGTTTGTATTGAATACAATCTTCCGGACTTGCCAGAATTTCCAGAATATTAGGATTGTTTTTTTGTAGCAGCTCTACAAACCTCCCGATTTCATAATACGTAATGTCATTCGTTTCATTGGAAATCTGTGGAATATAGTTGAGCCCAAAGAAATTTTCCTTCGGCAGATAATACACCCCACGGATATCCGTATCAGAATTCTCCGTTGCCAGCCCGAAAGCCCGGCTTCCGGAAATGGCTTCGAAGAGGAGGAGGTTTTTGTTTTTTAGGTGTTGGATGGTCATTTTAGAATCCATATTTTTCTTCACGTTTTTTGAAGGCTTCTTTTCCTCCTTCAAGAATATCGGCTATATGTTGTCTAATGCTCATAGATTTTAAAAAATTTCCATCAGGGTTATAGTTAGTTTCTTCGAGTGCCCCATTGATGTAGTCAAAAGTATAAATACATTTATCCTTTGTATTATTCTCATCTTTTTGATTTGCAACTATTATATTTTCTGCATCTGCATTTACTACAATATTTGCATTATGAGTTACTAAAATAATTTGTCTTTTCAGTTTTTTATCTTTTAGATAGTCAACGAGATCGGTAGAAATGGAACGATTGTCTAAATTATCTTCTGGTTGATCAATTAAAATTGGAGCTTCTGATTTACTCAATTTAATAATCAATTTAAGTAATATAAAGCTTGCTTTACCAGTAGACATATTGTGTATTGTGTCATTGCCTGATTTTACTTCCCAATGATCAAAAAAGTGATTTTCAAGTAATATTCTACAAGCTTCTTTTAAGCTAAAATCTTTGATCAATGGATAATTTTCTTCAAGAATAGAGTCAAATACATTTTTTAATTCACTTATAATATCATCTTTATTAATTTCAGACAAGTTATTTAAATTGTCACGATATAAATAATTAAAAGGGTTTTGAAATCTCAAAGTTCTTAAGTCACTTATACTATTCATACTTTCTTTAAATTTCTTAAAATTAAATTTAGTAGACCCTTTGATATCAATTTGATCATTGTCTTTATTTTCAATATCTTGTGTCCTCGGTTCTAAATCATGAACTAAGCTTTGATACTCATTAAAATTGATTTCAATATTATTAAAAATTTTTTCTTTTTGAATTATTAACTCATTTTCTAAATCTTTAATTTCATTTTCAATTTTAATTATGCTATTTAACTTTTCTTGGTCTGTTCGAATTTCAGTTTGCAATAATTGTATTTTGTCTTGAGATTCTTTTTGACCAAGTAATGGTTTAATTTTTTCTTGTAATTCTCTTTTTATTTTGTTATTATTTATTAATTGCTTTTTAATAGAACTTTCATTGATCAGATTATTATCATCCAAAAGAAATAATTGTTCAATCTCATTTATTTTATTAATTGCTTGCTGTATAAAATCATACTGTTCTGTAAATTCAGATTTTATCTCAATATTCTCTACTGTATTTAATAAACTATTTTTATCATTTTGTATTTTTTCTAAAGATGCTTTTATATTTTGGTTTAGAGTTTTAAGTTTACGATAATCTGAAATGATCTTTTCATTTTCATTTATAAGTATTTGTATTTCGGTGTTGTATTTATTATAAAGATTTTTATTTTCTTCTGAAATATCTTTTTGTAAAGTTATTATTTCATTTTGTCTAAAAGTGATACTTGTGGTGAGAATATCTTTACTCCCTTTATCTTGTATGTCTTTTTTTAATCCTTTTATTTTATCTTGAAAATCAAAGAAAGTATCAATTTCTCTAAGTTTTTCAGAATTATTAGAATCTCTATTATCTTCAAATAATTTATATCTTTCATTTGCAAAGGGATCTTCTAAAATAAGCTCTTTTATAAGCTCTTTTAAAGTACTACCATTTTTTTTACTTCTGTCTACGAGATTAGATAAATGATTTTGGGGGATATACTTAATTTCAGGAAGGATGCTGGGCTCTGGATTATCCCTATCTGAAGATTGTTCTAAGCCAGATGCTAGTGTAACTTTAACAATAAAATCAGATTCATTTTGTAAATCGTCATAAAAGTACTTAAAACGATTATCAGTAGTATCAAAATATTTTAAGACTCCTTCGTCACTTCTATCTTTATATAGTGCTTTTGCAATACTATACAATAGGATAGATTTTCCTGAAGATTTTCCACCAATAATTACATTTAAATTATCATTAAAATAAATTATTTTAGGGGTAAAAAGATTATTGGAGCTTATAAACGAAGCTTGAGAAATTATTAATTTTTTATCCTTTTCATTCGGAATATTTTCTTGAATAATCACTCTTTGTTCAGGTTCATGCAGAATTTGTTTTAAACCTTCAAAAGTAAGATGGGATTTAATCCATGTAAAACGACTAAAAATATCAGTTTCTGTATGTGCATCACAACCTACAATACATGCCTTTAGATGACCCTGCTCTTCTATTACACGTCTTCTTTCATTGTATTTTTCTTCAAAAGTTATATCCTTTTTGTTATCAAGTCTTTTACCTAAAAAGTACTGAATATCTTTTTCTTGATTTGAAAAAATTGCCTGTGATAATTTGTAAATATTTTTCCTAATTCCGTCTAAGCTTCCTGTTTCGTTTTCAAATAAATCATAATGTTTCTGTAAGCCAGAATTACCATCATTGTTTGAATTACTTACTATAATTAAAATATTATCTTTTAACTCTAAATTTTTATCTATTACCTCTTTTAATGTTTTAGGATCTATTGTATATCTATTTAAACCTTCTTTAAAAAGTTTATTATCATCTCCAGTTTGTCCAAGTGATTTAGCATAGTCTATAAATCCAGCATGGTTCATTTTGAATCTACCTTCATTTTCTAAAGTATTAAATAAGGCATTATTAAGCTTTGGTACATAATCAGGATTTATCAGACAGTGAATATTTATAAGCCTAGATTTGTCAGTTGTCGGTAACATCCTGAGTTCTATGTTTGGAAGTAAAAAAATATTTTTAATAAATTCTTTCTCTTCATCTGAAAATATTGGATTATCTTGATCATCAACTTTAGATTGTATTTCATCTATAAACTTTAATGCATCAAGATATCTATCAATTGTAAAATAATCAGTTATTCCTATACATGCAATGTTTTCTTGATAGGCTTTTTTAAACAAATAAATAAAGTATTCATCTAATGATTTTGACGTAAATTGATCATTTTTATTTGTATTTTTTGTGTGTACATGCAAATCCCATTTTCTCCACTCTGAGCCTCTGTTTATTTTCATATTTTTTAGTTTTTCCTAATATATTAATTTCTATCTAACTGAGCAGTTTTTCTCAATCACCAAATATATTCCCAGTCCACAAAAAAAGACTACGGCTTCCCGTAATCTCTAGCATTTCTCCAATATCTCCCTAAAAACCCTCTCCATCTCCCCTTTATCAGCCTTTCCTCCAGATAAACCTTTCGCTTTTTCTTCATTTTCAGCAACTGTTTTCTCCAGAAATTCAAAAAGTTCCCAATCGTTCGGATGGTAATAAGATTCTCCTTTGGTTGCTTTTAAGGCAACAAGTTTTTCTATTTTCCGTCTGGTGGTATCATCTGTCAAAACAAGCAGATCACTGAACAAGACAGGAGGAACAGTACCTTTTTCTATGATCCATTTACCGGTCAACGCGGTACGGAGGCAATAAAAATAATTTTTTAACTTGACTTCATCATGTCTGCAGGCTTCCAGGTATTTCTTGCTCATACTCAGATAATGATAAGAAACCGCTACCGGAGAAAAGCAGGCATCTGCCAGAGGTTTGAACAGTTCCACAAACTTTTCATCCGCTTTATACACGATGGGAGAGTAGAACCAGCTCAATAAAGCCGCGTTCGACTTCAGCAAAAGATGAAATGTCTTTCGTAGATCCCATCCGGAGCCGTCCAGATCATCTTCTGTCATAAATTCTATCGTTTCATCTTTATCCCATGGAGAAAGGTACCAGTCTTTTTCATGCCGGTATATAAAACGGATATCATAATCACTGTCAGGAGATGCAAAACCCCAGGCTCTGCTCCCTGATTCTACGGCCAAAAGGACTTCTACACCTTTTGCAGCCTCAACTTCTTTTATTTTTTCAAGTATTTTGGGTATCATTGCTTTTGATTTATAGTGCAAAGTAAAAGATGAAGTGCGCAATGTTATTGCGTTGTTTTTTTGTTGCGAGATCAGGAATTCGGATTTGAGAGTAGGAGAGTAGGAGAGTGTTTGAGAGAGTTATAAGGTCGGAGAGTTTGAAATTGAGAGATATTTAACTTCCAGCCCCAGCTTCCGGCTTCTAGCTTATAAAAATTCCAGACAAACCATACAAAATCTTCTCTATTTCACTAATATTGCATTTTTCCATTTAACATAACTATAAACACCCATGTTATCATCAGAATTACAGCATAAAATTGATTTTAAAACAAAGCCGTTAGGGGCATTAGGACATTTGGAACATATTGCCCACAAAATAGGAATGGTTCAGAAGACCACTTCACCAAAGTTAATAAACCCTCATATGGTAGTTTTTGCTGCTGATCATGGGATTGCCGCAGCAGGGGTAAGTGCCTATCCACAGGAAGTCACCTATCAGATGGTAATGAATTTCTTAGGAGGAGGTGCCGCCATCAATGTTTTTTGCAGGCAGCATGATATTGCAATCAAAATTGTAGATGCCGGAGTCAATTTCGATTTTCCTGTAGGATTGGATCTGGTGGATAAAAAGGTAAGGAAATCCAGCCGTAATATCCTGGAAGAACCGGCGATGACGCCCGAAGAATTTCAACAGGCCCTTAAAAATGGAAAATCTGTGGTGTCTGAGATCGCTAAAAGAGGCTGTAATATCATTGGTTTCGGTGAAATGGGAATCGGGAATACTTCCGCTTCTTCTTTGATGATGAGCAAACTCTTTGATATTCCGGTCACCCATTGTATCGGTCGCGGAACGGGGCTGAATGATCATCAGCTGGACAATAAGATCAGTATTTTAAAAGAAGCTATTGAAAAATATCCGGCTGAAATGAGTGAGGATGAAATTGCTCAAACTTTTGGCGGATTGGAAATTGTACAGATGATCGGAGCCATAGAAGAAGCATATCACCATAATATGCTGATCATGGTAGATGGGTTTATTGCCACGGTAGCGGTAGCCACCGTCTGGAAAAAGAATCCTGAAGTATTGAATAACTGTATCTTCTGCCATGTAAGCAATGAAAATGCCCATCCTCAGCTGCTGGGACTGATGAGGGAACAGGCTATTCTCAACCTGAATCTGCGTCTGGGAGAAGGAACGGGTTGTGCACTGGCCTATCCGATTATTCAAAGCGCTGTTAATTTCCTGAATGAAATGTCCAGCTTTGAAGATGCACATATTTCCAATAAATCATCTTAACTTCATACAATAAGAAAGGGGCAATGAAGCCCCTTTTTATCTTAAATCAAATACAGTTAATAAGTGTGCTCAACATCTTTACCTGTAAACATCATTCTTACAGGTTTATTTTGAATAGCATCCTCATTGAATTTATAGGTATTGAATATCTGCATCGTAGGAATATACCTGTATAAACCATCATCTACAAGATACAGCTTTCCGGTATTGGTGTTTCGTACCAGTTGTGTTCCTGAAGTGATGTCAGGACCTCTTTCCCCGGTGTAATCTTCTATATTTACCTTAAAAACCAAATAGGCTTTGCCCTGAACAGCAAACAGATTATTGATCACGGCAAAAGATTCAATACGTCTCAGCGTACTCTCAAATACGATGTAAAGGTTTCCTGTCGCATTATCCTGGAAAAACTGTCCGTCACGAACCCTATACGCTTTAGGTTCTGAATCTTTCAGGTAGAAAGCGACTCCTTCATATTCATAGCCGTCTTTTCCGTCTCCCAGCTCATTTTTGTCTCTGGTGTAAAAGTGCGTCTTTTTATCACCATTGAAATACCTGTAAATAGGAAAACTTCCCGGCTCATCACCATTATAGCTGGTACCGAGATTTCTTTTTTCCCAGTTACTTTGTCCCACTAATTCATTAGGATTAGTCGTTAATACCAGATCATTGGTTCCTGTGTGAAACCATCTTGTAATGACAGGACCGGGCCCGTCTGCAGAACCTAATAATCTCTCCTGAAAGTAATAGTCCAGGCCTGAATAGGATTTAGGAAGTTCGGATGGTAATGGGGAGGTATTGTACAGGTGCTTTTTGGTCAGATTACTGTAAAAGCCGTAAATAGGATTGGTTAAATAAAAAGATTTTGACCAGATTCCCGCAGGAGGAGGAGTTGGGGTGTCCGGAGTATCTCTGAAACCTCCTTTTGCTAGCTTGATATTACCGGATGCATTTAAAGCCTGTGCTTCATTTACATTTTCCAGCTCATCACCGGGAGCTGAACAGCTTACGACGGATATAAGACATAATCCAACGAAATACGCTTTTTTCATTTGTTCTTTTTTCATGGTTATTAATGGAGCAAAAGTAAAAAATATGCTTAATGTAAAAGGTAAATCTTAAGGTGATAAGATTCATGTTTCTAACTTTTTTAATCGATCTCTTTACCATTGTTAAAAGCTTTCCTAATTTTACGAAAACTGATAAATCCAGTTTTTATATTAAAAATAAAAGATGAAAGTACTCAAGAATGAACTGATTTACTTTGCCACGGCACTCATGTTTTTCACGAGAATTCCGGTTCCGTTTGAGGTTCCGTATTCCAGTGAAATTATGAATAGATCTCAGAAGTATTTTGCATGGGTAGGGCTTTTGGTAGGGTTGATCAACGCTGCAGTGCTTTATCTTTCTACAGTGCTGTTTAACCTGGAAATAGGGATCGTGTTAATGATGATCGCCGGTGTTTTGCTGACAGGAGCGTTTCATGAGGATGGTTTTACAGATATGTGTGACAGCTTCGGAGGCGGATACGGAAAAGAAAAAATTCTGACCATTATGAAGGACAGCCGGGTAGGAGCGTATGGAACTATTGGGATTATCCTGCTTTTTGCTTTGAAGTTTTACAGTATTCAGGCTTTGGGGATGGCTGATCCGGTGGGGATTTTATGCATTGTTGTTTTAGGGCATACCGTGAGCCGGTTTATTTCAGGGACCATGATCTATACCCATCAATATGTTACGGATATTGATGTCAGTAAATCAAAACCTCTGGCCCATAAACCCTTGGATGGAATGGCTTTGCTCGTAGGATTTATTAGTGTTTTAATTGCTTTTGCCCTGTTTCCGGATTGGAGGTTGATCTTTGCTTTTGCGTTGGCTTATGCAGGTAAAATATACATGGGCTGGTATTTTAAAAAGCATATCGGAGGCTACACAGGAGATTGTCTGGGGTCGGTGCAGCAGGTTTGTGAAGTTTTATTTTATTTAGGAACAATCATCGTATGGAAATTCATCTAATCCGTCATACTGCTGTAGATAATCCGGAAAACTTATGTTACGGTTTTGCTGAAATACCTTTACGGAAGGGGTATCTTGAAGATTTTAAATCATTGGATATAGAAGATGATTATGATGTAATTGTTTCCAGCCCTTCCCAGCGATGCCGTCTTTTAGCTGATCATTTTAAACTCAATTATCAAACTGATGAAAGGCTCCGCGAAATGAATTTCGGGAACTGGGAGCTGAAAAAATGGACAGATATTCTGGAAGAAGAAATCAATCCGTGGTACAGTGATTTTATCAGAGTAAAAACCTCCGGCGGTGAAAATCTTCTTGACATGCAGACCCGCATCCTCAGCTTCTGGAATGAGCTGACTGAGAAAAGAGATACCAATAAAGTCCTTATCATCACCCATGCAGGAGTCATTCGTCTGATCCTTCAGGCGGTCCTTCAGTTTCCTCTGGAGAATATGTTCAGTATTCAGATTGATTATGGAAAGAAAATGATCATTAATTTAAATGAAGGAATATTTTCAGTTAAAAAGATGAATGTATAGCAGTGACCAATATCCCAGCTGAAGACGTAAAAATTCCTCTCTCCCGGAGGAGTGGAGAAAATTCAAAGAATTTTTGACGGGGTGGTTTTCAGCGTTTACCAGCAGAATTTCACAAAAAACGCCACCCGATACCATCAGATGACGTCATAGAATTTATTTAAAAATTCTGATAAAACTATCTTTTTCAAGGCTTTCCAGTGAGAAATCAAAATCAGCTTCCGCTTTTTCTGTGGTGATCTCAGCGCCTAGCTCTTTTACAAGTTCATTGAAAGACATTGCTTCATACCATTGTTGGTATAATGCCGTTGTGGCCATCGTAGAAACCTGATTATTTCCTGAAACATGAGAATGACCTGCGCCGAAATTCAATAGTACAAAACATTGTTTTTCGTTCTTTGTCACCAGCATTCCCAAAATCATTTGCTTCTGGACAGAATTACATCTGGCTTCAGCAAACAGATTATTAGGATTCATCATATAGTCGTAGGAAATCTTGTCTCCTTTTCCGATGATGATTTTATATCCCGAATCCGCATTTCCGCTGAAAACGTTGTTCATCACAAGTGTTGGTGCACAGTGTCCTTTATTGGCGTAAAGATATTCAACCGCACCATTTGGAGCAGAAGTCATATCTCCGGAGTACATCAGCTGTCCGTCACCATGATTATAAGCGGCATTCCAGCCTATTTTTCCGGCGATATTCAGTCCTGAAAGGTCAAGGTCACGAGCTCCCCACTGATCTTCCCAATAAACCCCTACAGCCAGTCTTTCAGCATAAAAACGGGTTCCGGTAGGAATATTTCCAACAAACATTTTTTCTGAAGTTGGTAATGCAAATTCTACATTCTCAGGGAAATAAAATTTCTTTCCGGATAGGTTTTCGTACTTCAGTTTCAGATAATCCATGATAAAATCATAGTTGAACTGATTCGCATAAGTTTCCTTCCCTTTTTTAGTCCATGATTTTCCGTTTCTCACTCTGTAGACAAAGGTATCCTGCCCGTATATTCTTGAATGGCATGCTGACAATGTTTTGAACAGTGCAAACGGTGTCGCATTTTCCAGCCAATGCCAGTCGCTGTTTTCCAGCAATGTATTGGTAGCATCATTCAACGGATTTGAGATCAGTGGTTTATGATGCACTTTAGACAGTTTTGATATTTTATTGATGGCTTTCGGAGCTCTGTTTTTATAAGCAAGGAATAATGGTTTAAATCGGTTAAAGATTTCTGCCATTTTTTCCAGTCCGAAGCTTTCAAACAAATAGGTTGGATTGACTTTACTCTGTTTGATCAGATTAATTAAGTCATCGTTTTTGATCAAAAGCGTCGTATTGGTTGTTTTATAAATAATATAACGGAAAAATTCAACCGGATTTTCAGGATAAATAGCATACAGATCAGCTATTTTTATAATGGCTTCCTTATTTCTGATATTTTCTTTTCCTGTAAAATCATATTCCAGTTCGTTATGCAGGATATCAAGCAAGTCATCAATGGTTTCTTCCTTTAAAGCCATTCCTGATCTTAAAAGAGAAAGACATTTTTCCTGCATTTCTTCCACAGTATACGCTTTGATGACTTTAAAAACCATCTTCATATCCGGGACATTCAGTATTTCAGCAGGAATATAAATTTCGTTCTGAAAATCACTTCCATAGGTTGAAACATAATGAGTGATCTGTTCAATTAATAAATCATATCTGGAGGTATTCTTTATTTTCTCCCATGATTTATGGAAGGTTTTGTTCAGGTCATTTCCGTTCAGTTTTTCCCTGGCATAGAAGGATATGATTTTATTTTTTGCCCAAACAGCATTAGGTTCAATGATAAAACCGTCATTGGAAATAAATGGTTTTGCACTCGATTCTTTAGCCAGTACCGCATTGAATAATTGTAGTGTTTTCATTGTTTTAAGTTTAAAAAATAAGTGAGGAGTAGATTCATTAAAAGTGAAGGGTATAGGAACTCCTTTTACCTATAGTTTATAAAAAGCGGGGAGTAATTTATCCAAAAATATAGGAACTCCCTGTGCCTTATAATGGGTTAAAAAGGCGGAAAGTAATTTTAATCTTATAGGAACTTTCTTTGCCTTAAATTTTTTAACCAATGAAAATGAATAGGTTAATATAAGCATTTTCATTGTGATGAGGAGCAGACAGGACTCGAACCTGTGACCCACAATCTTGGTGATTTATAGGAACTTTATCTGCCTGCAGCGAAAAGTAATTTTGTTGCTCTAACCATCTGAGCTACTGCCCCTGCCGTTATAAAAAAAGTTTTCATGAACCTTACAGGCTTTTATACCTGCAAGGTTGGTTATTAGTTTTTGAAAACCTGTAAGGTTTTATATTAGATTAAAAATTATGCTTTTCTGAATTTCTTCTTTTTCTTCCATGGTGCATTTTTCTGCACATCTCCGGCCATGATACATCCGTAAGGCATCACTTCATCCAATACTTCACACAGTCCGTATTCTTCAATCTGTGCTCTTACATTCTTTGCGCTTTTATAAGCGCTCGGAAGCTCAGAAATATCAATTTCATTGGAATAGAAACGGATATCCAGCCCTGCTGTTTCCTCATTGAAGATTTCCTCAGTTGTTTTATGAGCCAGAGATTTTTTATGCTGGCTTCTGCTGAAGTTTCTTCCTGCTCCATGCGGGGCAAAACCTAAGTTTCTTTCGTTGGTTGTTCCCTGAACGATCAGTACCGGCTCAGACATATTCAACGGGATCAGTCTTGGCCCTGTAATATCAGGCATGAACTTATCATCCAGCGGAGTGGCTCCTTTTGCATGATAAAACAGGTCTCCGTCTTTGAAAACGAAGTTATGTTCATTCCAATATCTGTTCTCCTTTTCCATTTCAAGCTTGCTCAGCACAGCATCATGAAGAGAGGTATGATTTTCTTTGGTCCATTGTCTGATCAGCTGAAGGGCTTCCCAATAGGATTTACCTTCTTGTGTATCATAAGGAATCCATGCGTTTTCTTTTAATGTTTCAGGAGAAATTTCCTGTCTGAAACGGTTGGCAACCTTCATTCCCTTATCATATAATGCTGCTCCAGGAGCTCTTGACCCGTGATGTGTTACCATCATGGTATTTCCTGTATTTTTAGAAATTCCAACGAAAAGGAAGTGGTTTCCGTCTCCCTGGGTTCCCATATGAGAACGGGCAATGCTGATCAGTTTTTCATCATTTAAGAATTCATTTTCTCTGAAGGCTTCCATCAGTTCCTGTGACATCGGCATCTGTTCTCCTCTTGGTCTTCCTCCATATCCGAAGTGCGTTACAGAATGCGCAGCATCCAGAACATCTTTAGGATTGGCTTTTCCAAAATCTGTCAGCATCACAGAACAGCAGATATCAGCACTATGGAATCCCGGGTGAATGGCATTTTGGGCAACCACCACACCTCCTACCGGAATCTGGCCTTCTGGACCAGTAGGGCAGGCATCCGGCATTAAAGCTCCTCCGATCAGTGTAGGGGTCTTCATCAGAACTTTCATTGTTCTGATTACTTTTTCTACATTATCATTTTCACTTTCATGTTCTGCACGTATATTGATCATAAAATCTTTAGCTGTTTCATGAAGCGGAATAAGATCCGGCTGTCTGAACTGCACCAGATATTCTGCAATCTGCTGATCATCCAGTTGATTCTCATTGATATAGCTAATGGCATCTTTAAACCATTTTGCAGGTCTATATCCTAATTCGATTAAATGATTTCCATTAAATTCCATTGTTGTTTCATTTTGATGATGCAAAGTAATACCTTTATTGCGCAATAGTTTTGCGTAGGTAAAGAAATTTTAATTATTTTTACAAAAATTCTAAAAAGAGCAGACCAGCCAATGTGAAAAATCTGCCTGAAATAAATATAAAATAATAAACCCCGATATCTATGGTACTATTAGAGCAATTGAAACATTTCCCTGAAACCATTCAGTTCAGTGATGTTATAGCCTATATTGACGAACATTATGAGTTTACCCCTACTGCTTTTAAAAATGGAGATACGACCAATCAGGCAGGGCAGAACAATGGTTCATGTAAACTGTTCAGCTTTGCCAGCATTCATGATCTGACAAAAGAAGAAACCCTTTCGCTTTTTGGTGAATTCTACAGGGATGATGTTTTGAAAAACCCGCAGGGAGATGATCACCAGAATATCCGTAACTTTATAAAATTCGGCTGGGAAGGGATTACCTTTGACGAAAATGCTCTGAAAGAGAAATAACCAGAGTAAAAGTGGGTAAAAAGGTGAAACCTCAAAAACGGTTATCATCTTTATGTCAGCTAAAGTTATAATTAACAGTTAATAAACGATCAATATACAAGCAGATCTGCCATTTCGCTTTTTTGCAAAAAAATAACACCATGTCATCTAATAAAAACGCCCTGATCCGCTACAAAACATTAGATAAATGTCTTAAAAACAAATACAGGAAATATACCCTGGAAGATCTCATTGATGAATGTTCAGAAGCATTGTTTGAATTCGAGGGAAAAGAATCCTATGTAAGTAAGCGTACGGTTCAGCTTGACCTGCAGAATATGCGGAGTGAAAAATTCGGTTATGAGGCTCCTATTGAAGTTTACGAAAGAAAATACTACCGTTATAGCGATCCTGAATACAGCATTCATAACATCTCTGTGAACGAAAGTGATCTGAAGGCTATGAATAATGCGGTTCAGATATTAAAACAGTTCAAGGACTTTTCCATGTTCAAAGAGATGAATGGGGTGATTCAGAAGCTGGAAGACTCCATTCATTCCACCAGTCAGAAATCTATTATTCATCTGGATAAGAATGAGCAGCTGAAGGGATTGGAGCATATTGATATTCTGTACGAAAGCATTATAAATAAAAAGGTATTGAAGATTCTTTACAAGAGCTTTACCGCAAGAGAATCCAATACATACACTGTGCACCCGCAGCTGCTGAAGGAGTTTAACAACCGTTGGTTTCTCATCTGCCTTTATAAGCAGAAAATGTATAATCTTGCACTGGACAGAATGGAACGTATTGAAACAGATGATATCCTGCCGTTTATTGATAAAGAGCTGGATGGAGATGAATATTTTAAAGATATTGTAGGTGTTACGGTCTCAGAAGGAATTGTTCCCAGAAATGTAATTTTTTGGGTAGATTCAGGAAATGCTCCGTATGTGAAAACCAAACCGCTGCATAAAAGTCAGGAGATTATCAGGGAAGATCATGAAGGAACTTTATTTAAAATCTGTGTTCAGATCAATTTTGAACTGGAAAGGTTACTGCTAGGATTTGGAGACTCTCTCGTAGTACATAAACCTCAGAAATTAAGGCGGAAAATGGAAGAAAAGTTCAACGCCGGAAGTAAAAATTATCAGAATCTGGTTGTTCCTGAAGAAAATTAAAACACTTTAAAACAGCTTCTCAAAGGACTCTGCACAAGATCATCTATTGCCATATATTATCTTGGCTTGGAAATTGCATTATTGATAATCACAAAATTAAATGTATGAAATCAAGAATATTTAAAGCATTAATTGCAATCATAGCACCCATAGCGATAGAATATATTGTTAAAAAAATATCTGAGAAGCTTGATAAAAAAGAAGATCAGAAAGAAAAAGAACCAAAGCAGATTACAGCTTAAACGTAAAGTAGTTACAATTTAAAATTATTGAAAAAGAGACTGTTATAATATATACGGTCTCTTTTTTTGTTGATGAAGATGGATAGCCACCCCGTCAAAAATTCTTTGAATTTTCGCCATCCCTTCAGAGGAGGGGAATTTTCACGTCTTCAGTTGGAATTTTGGTCAGATTGTATTTTTTTAATTATTTTTTCTGATAACTAAGGCCGGATTCCTACGGAATGACGAACTGTGTGGGTTGGCTATCATTCCCATTGTTACATTCCGCAGGAATCTAAACAATACTATTATCATTTGAAAAATCGGAGATTTAAAAAAACTTAAGTGTACTTCTTCAGCGTTTAGAAATATCCCAAATAACTTAAGTGTTAAAAACTTTTGTGACTTTTGCGGTTTCCCTACACAAAATCATAAATTCCATCTTTCCATCCCAACACTTTGGAAGAATCGGCTTTAAGCCAGTTTTTAAGGATCGTAGCATATACTTTTCTGAAATCTTCTTTGTAGATCAGATCCCCTTCATTCAGATTCTGTAAATCAGGAAGGGCATTCAGCAATCCCTTTCTTTTTAGATTGCCACTGATAAAGAACATTTGATTGGCTGTTCCATGATCTGTTCCATTGCTCGCATTCTGGGCTACACGACGGCCAAATTCTGAAAAGGTCATCAGCAGGATATTATTAAAAAGTCCGTTGCTTTTCATATCGGCAACAAATGATTTTACAGCCTCATTGATGTCATCGAACAGTTTTTTCTGTCTTTCATTCTGATTGACATGGGTATCAAAACTTCCTACAGAAAGATAATAAACCTGAGTATTGATATCGGATTTTATTAAAGAAGCTACTGTTTTAAAGTCTTTTCCCAGTTGAGAATTGGGATAAATCTGCTCTGTTTTTTTGGCCTTGCTTTTTTCAAAAATATAATCAGCATTATTGATGGTGGAACCTAAAGTCTGATAAAGGTAAGACACGGTTTCATCATCATGATGATGGTCATAAAGCGACTTGAAATATTTTTCCTGGCTGGTTTGATACAGTCTTTTAGGATCTTTAAAAGCAAATGCTTTGTTATTTTCTCCTTTTAAAGCAAGACTTAGCATATCATCCACCTCCAGTGCCTGAGTAGGGTGGTCGCAGCGATAGCATTCTTCATCCAGAAATCGACCCAGCCAGCCTGTTTCCAGGAACTGATCGCTTCTGCTTGCCGACTGCCAGATATCCATACTCCGGAAATGGGATTTGTCCGGGTTAGGATATCCTACATTGTTCATCACAGAAAGCTCTCCGTTGTCAAAAAGTTCTTTAAAATAAGAGAGAGACGGATTAATCCCTGCTTCATCTGTTAATGGCATAGAATCCTGGATAGCCAGCGTTTTCCTTTCCCGGAAATAAATATCATTTTTAGCAGGAATAATAGTATTCAACCCATCATTTCCACCTGTAAACTGAAGAACTACCAGGATATTCTGACTGGGGTTCAAAGCTTCATCCAGGGTCATGGCTTTTAAGAAATTAGGCATCAGCATAGAAGCGGTAGCCAGTGAACTTATCTTAAGGAATTCTCTTCTTTTGATTAACATAATTTTGTTTTTAAGGTATAGGTGATAGGTTGTAACCTGAAATCTTCTGCCTACATTAACTGATATTCCGGGGTAGACATCAGGTTGATGACATTCATTTTGATACTCCTGTCAGAAAAATTATTTACTGAACTCATATCAAGGCTTCGCGTATTCTGGAGAATATAATCTTCACAATTCCTGTTGGCAAAAAGTTTTTCGATGCGATCCCAGTCGATCGTAATATTGGGATTTTTAAAACTTTTGTTCAAGGCATTTTCACGGGATTTCATTCCCATATCGATATCATCATCCTGTCGGGGGCTGTATTCCAGAGGCCGGAGGCCGGACCATATCTGTGGAACCTGGAGTCGCAGCATCAGTGTAGAACTGTCAATCCATGATTTTCCATTGGGCCATCCTGCTACATTGGGTGGATAAAGCAGCATCTGTCCTAATAATTTCTGGTAAACGATGAGGTTTTCCGGATTCTGAATATGCATCGGAAGGATCCGCATGATACCTGCCATCAGCTCCACAGGAGATTTTATCCGGTTGCCGATATTCTTCTGATCATAGAACCATGTACTGGAAAATATCTCAGTCATGAGCTTTTTGATATCATATCCGGAATTGTAGAAATTTGTACTGAGCCTGCTGACAATCTCCTGGTCTGCTTTTTCATTGACGAAGAATTTATAAATTTTTGCCGTAATAAACTGTGCGGTAGCTTTCTGTTCCAGAATAATGTCTAAAATATCATTTCCATTGAAGTTTCCTGTTTTTCCTAAAAAAGATTTGGTGCCTTCATCGTGGAGATTTTTTCTTTCTTTAAAGTTACCCTCCTTGTCATAGCTCCATCCTGTAAAGGCCCTGGCACCTTCTCTGACGTCTTTTTCGGTATAGTTACCTCTTCCCATGGTAAAAAGTTCCATGACTTCTCTGGCAAAATTTTCATTGGGATGATCTTTTTTATTCTGCTGATTATTCAGAAAATTCAGCATGGCAGGCGATTGGCTTACTTCGAAAAGCAACTCTTTAAAATTTCCCAGCGCATTTTTTCTGATGGTATTTAAAAGCTGCCTGTTGAATTTTGGATTGACGACTCTTGAGGCAAAATGTCCATGCCAGAAAAACGCCATCTTTTCTCTCATCTGTTCTTTACTGTTGACGATAGTATTCAGAAAATTCAGATTCAGCTCATTGTTTTGTTCCCTGTTGATCCGCTGCATTTCTTTTTTCATTTCGGCAGAAGCTGTACTGTTCATGTAATCAGCTGCAAAAACCGGATCAGGAGTATCATAAGTAACCTCTTTGAAGCTGTCTTCTTTAAATAATTCATTCATCAATGTTTTGGTGTTCTTATTTTTCAGATCATCAATTTGATTAATACCAACGCCAAAACCTGCCCGCCAAAGAAGATGCTTGTTTTTTTGTAATGAATCAGCTATCATGGGAGAATTTATTTTTTTGATGTATTTCAAAGAAGAAGGTTAAAATAGAAACGGGTTAAGGATTGTTAATATTGTTGAGAGGGCTGGAAACAGGAGGCAAGAAGCAGGAAGTTTTGGATGGTAGAAATAGGATTGATTTTATGGAGGTATATTTTTTCCAGCTTCCTTTTTCATCCTTTAATTCACTTTTTGAGATTATTTTTTGATAATTTTTGTTAAACAAACATTTAAATTTTGTTAAAAATAAATCATTGATATTCATTTGTTTATGATTTGTTTGTGTGTTAAAATCAAAGTGATATCGTTGCTTGGCATGATTTTTACATCCTTTTGTTTAGTAAAATTTAAAAATTAGAGTTATGAAAATGTTTAAACAAGCAATAGTACTGGCTGGTATTTTAACAGCAGGTATAGCAAGTGCCCAAAGTGCTCAGATGAATAATATGATCAAAGTAGGTGCAAATGTTGGTTTAGCAGTTCCCTCAGATAATCTTTCCGCTGCAGTAGGAGTAGATGTATCTTACCAAAACCTGATTACACCGGGATTTGGACTAGGTATCGCATCAGGATATACTCACTATTTTGGAAAAGACAATAACGGATATAAAAATAATGATGTAGGGGTAATTCCTGTAGCGGCTTTAATCAGAATTTATCCGAAACAGACCGGGTTTTATTTCGGAACAGACTTAGGATATGGTTTCTTAGTTGGAGATAAAGCAGTTGCATCAAATACCGGTGTTGAAAGAGCAGACGGAGGGTTTTACCTTAAACCGGAGATCGGATACCACAACAGAGACTGGAATTTCTTCGTGCAATACCAAAAGGTTTTTGTAGGAACAAAAGGAGATTTGCCTGGTCAGGACTATAATGTGGGAAATATCGGAGTAGGATTCGGTTACAATATTCCATTAGGAAAGTAGTTAGATTTAATATATAAACAATTATTAACCAAAACCTTTTCACGAAAGTGGAAAGGTTTTTTTGTTCTGTGCAGGATTTACAAAAACAATTATTATATTTGGTAAAATTTGAGGTTATGATTCTGAATCCAAAATTTCCACTTTATTTACCAGGAGTAGAGAACAGTAATAATGATCATGTTTCTATCATCGGGGCAAGTCTCCGTG
This sequence comes from Chryseobacterium sp. ON_d1, assembly GCF_006829085.1. Lineage (GTDB taxonomy): Bacteria > Bacteroidota > Bacteroidia > Flavobacteriales > Weeksellaceae > Chryseobacterium. Next base: position 132,697 of record NZ_BJTC01000015.1, on the reverse strand, counting down.
AAGACATAACAATCTTAGGCTATTTCGTTTCCGGGAACGGAGGTCTTGAGATAAAAGTAGAAAATACATATGCAACCCAGGAATACTCTTCTTTTTCAGATATTTTGAAAAAGTTTGTTCAGGACAATCAGTTGCAAAATGTAAAACGTCTGGGAATGGCTGTGCCGGGACCTGTATTAGACGGAAAGAGTACCCCTGCAAGATTGGGCTGGCATTTAGATGTTGCTGAATATGCCCGTGATTTCGGCTTTGAGAAAGTAGACATGCTGAATGACCTTGAAGCATCTGCTTACGGAATGGCTCTGCTGCAAGATAATGATCTTGAGGCAATCTATACCGGCGGGCACCTTGAGAAAGGAAATGTAGCTGTGCTTGCTCCCGGAAACGGATTGGGTGAAGCCGGATATTTTTTTGACGGAAAATACCTGAGACCTTTTGCAACAGAAGGAGGACACTCGGAGTTTTCGCCAAGAACCAATGTAGAAGTTGAATTTTACCAGTTCCTGAACAATATCTATGGTATTGTAAGCTGGGAAAATGTACTTTCCAAGTCAGGATTATTCAATATTTACCGATTCCTGAGAGATGTGAAAAGACATCCTGAGCCGGAATGGTTAGGAGAACGTCTTGCACAGGGAAATTTCGTGGAGGAATTATATAAAGCAGCTACTGAGGACAATGTCCTGATCTGCAGAATTGCTTTAGATACCTTCCTTGAGTTTCTGGCAAGAGAGGCGAACAACCTTACATTAAAATTGAAAGCCACCGGAGGGCTGCTGATTGCCGGAGATATTCCTCAGATCGTAAGAGAATATATTGACAAGGCTAAATTCTACGAAAAGTTCAAGATCAGTGATAAAATGGAGGAGATGCTTAGAAGTACTCCAATCTATCTGGTCAAGCAAAATCACACAGCATTAAATGGTATAGCGCTTTATACGGCTTACTACCAGCTATAAAATAAAACTCCGGATATCCGGAGTTTTTTTATGAGATGATATTATTCATGAAAATAATAAATTTTATTGATATACATCAATGAAATCTATGAAAGAAGATGCTACCTTTGTACCGTTAAATAAGTAAACAACTCTATTCAATGAAAAAAATATTTTTATTAGCAGTTTTAGCTGGTGGCTTAGCATTTGGACAGTCAAAAAAAGTAGTAGCGTCTGATGTACACTGGTGGGGATACAAAGTGGCAAAATCTGAGGCCAGCTCTCACGATGGTACTGTAAAAGTAAAATCTGGTGATATGGTAATGAAAGGAAACCAATTGGTAGGCGGGAGCTTCGTATTGGATATGACTTCTATCAGTTCTACTGACCTTACAGGAGAATATCAGCAGAAATTAAACGGACACCTTAAGAATGGTGACTTCTTTGAAGTTGAAAAATTCCCTACTGCAACCTTCAAAATTACAGGAGTAAAGAAAAATAATGATAAAATCTACAATTCTCTTGTAACAGGAAACCTTACGGTGAAAGGAAAAACAAACCCTATTTCTTTCCCTGCCAAGATTTCTTACAGCAAAGGAGTGGTAAGTTTAGTATCAAACAAATTCTCTTTCGACAGACAGAAATTTGATGTAGCTTATAAGTCTACGATGCAGGATGTTTTTGTGAAAGATGATATCGATATGCTTGTAAAAGTAACTGCTCAGTAAATTAATCAAAAAAAGATTGTTAAAAGTGTAGAAGTTCTACACTTTTTTTTATTTTTGTTGAATTGTAAATAAAAAAGAATGAAAAGATTACTATTGTTTGCTATGGTGTGCGCAAGTATATCATTTGTTTCTGCCCAAAAGAAATTTGATAAGGTTTCAAAAGTGACTTCATCAGAGATCAGATGGTGGGGGTATAAGGTGGTAAAAACCCAGGAAACTTCCCATTCAGGAACCGTAAAGTTAAAAAGCGGAAAATTCAACTTTGACCATACAGTTCTTGTAGACGGAGAGTTTGTAATAGATATGAGGAGTCTGATGGCAGGAGATGTTTCAGATGAAGATCAGATCAAGCTTACAAATGATCTGAAAAGCTCCAACTTCTTTGAAGTAAAAAAATTCCCTATTGCAAAATTCCATTTGACTAAAATTATTCCATTAGCAAACAGTGAATACAATTCTACCGTATATGGTGATCTTACCCTTAAAGGAGTGAGGAAAACAATCTCTTTCCCTGCAAATGTATATGTTACCCAGTTTACCACATCTATTGAATCTGCCAAATTCTCTCTGAACAGAAGAGACTTTAAAGTATTCTATCAGTCTTCACTGAAAGATTATTTTATCAAGAATGAAATGGATATTCAGTTTAAAGTTTCTACGGAAATGCTGGATAATGAAAACAGGGTTCCAAAAAAGAAAAAATAAGATATATTTTTATTGATACAGAAAGCAGTTCGTGAGAACTGCTTTTTTTAGCTCTGTTCCTGTATTTTTTATAAATTAGTGGTATGAAAATTTATATTGTGAGCGGTCTGGGAGCAGACTTTAAGGTCCTTGAAAGAATAGAGTTTCCCAAACACTGTGAACTGATTTTTATAGACTGGCTTATCCCTGAAAAAAATGAACCTTTTGATGCTTATGTTAAAAGAATGGCGGAGAAAGTAGATGATTCAGAGCCATTCTGTCTTTTGGGATATTCTTTCGGAGGAATTATCGTCCAGGAAATCAATCAGCTGAAACCTGCTGAGAAGGTCGTTATTCTCGGAAGTATAAAATCTGACAAAGAAAAATCCAGATTTATAAAGACAGGTGAGGTTACCAAAATACCAAGAATATTACCTGTAGGATTATTCAATGATAAGGCAGCCAATGTATACGCTGTTATCAGGAAGCTTTTTGATCCGAAAAATCCAAAGCTTCTGCAATATTTTAAAGTAAGAGATCCTTATTACCTCAAATGGTCGGTAGAAAAAGTTTCTGAATGGAAGTTTGAAGAAAATCCCCAGGTGATTCAGATATTAGGGGATAAAGACATTGTTTTTCCGATCCGTTATTCGAATCCGGATTATGTGGTGAAGGGAGGAACCCATCTTTTTCCGGCAACAAAATCCAAAGAAGTTTCTAAAATACTGAAGGAGGTGTTTTGTGAAAATTAAATATATTGTTTGTTAAATAATATTTTTTTATAGGGGTATTGTTTTAAAAAGGTAGTTTTTATAAAATTTATGTTTAAATTTGATAGGGTTAAATATAAATTTTATGAAAGTAGGATTAAAATGGATCGTTTCATTTTCTGTCATTACACTTGTAGCAATCGGAGGTTTATTCTGGAATCCGGTTGCAGATATTCCTGATACAGGAGAATTTTTAAGCGAAGATAAAATTGTAGGGGCCGATGTTGCCTGGATTCTGGCTGCGGCAGGACTTGTCCTGCTGATGACCCCCGGACTGTCCTTCTTTTATGGAGGAATGGTTGGCAGGAAAAACGTGATTTCAACCATGCTGCAGAGCTTTATTGCTTTAGGTGTTATCTCTTTGGTATGGGTGGTCGTAGGTTTCTCTTTATCTTTTGGAAATTCACTGGGAATTACCATTGGCGGAAAACATTATGGTATTATCGGAAATCCATTAAGTTACCCGTTTTTCTGTGGAGTGGGGGATCTGCCGCATAAAATAATGGCTCCCACTATTCCTTTTATTCTCTTTGCCCTGTTCCAGATGAAATTTGCAGTGATTACTCCTGCCATTATTACAGGATCTTTTGCAGAGAGGGTACGTTTTATTTCTTATTTATTATTCATCGTTCTTTTCAGTATTTTTATTTATACACCGCTTTGTCATATGGTATGGCATCCTGATGGCCTTTTGAATAAATATTTCGGAGTGAAAGATTTTGCCGGTGGAACAGTCGTGCATATGAGCGCAGGTTTTGCAGCTCTTGCAGGTGCTTTGGTGGTTGGAAACAGGAAAAATCCACATCATGAGCCTTCCAATATTCCTTATGTACTTCTTGGTACAGGAATGCTCTGGTTCGGATGGTTCGGATTTAATGCTGGTTCCGCATTGAGTGCTTCCGCTTCGGCAGCGACAGCTTTTGGGACAACTACTATTGCTTCTGCTTCAGCGATGATGACATGGATTTTTTTCGACAGAATCAATGGGAGAAGTGTTTCGGCTTTGGGAGCCTGTATCGGGGCTGTAGTAGGGTTGGTGGCAATTACTCCCGGATGTGGTTTTGTAAGCATTCAGGAAAGCCTTTTTATAGGATTTATCTCTGCAATAGTTTCTAACGTAATGGTGAATTGGAAACCTTTAAAGAAAATAGATGATACACTGGATGTTTTTGCCTGTCATGGAGTAGGAGGGATCATGGGAATGATTCTTACTGCTGTTTTTGCCCATGGTGAAAATGCAAGTCTGCTTCATGGGGGGCTTGATGTTTTTCTTCATCATATGGCTGCTTTGGTTCTGGTTTCCGTTTTTACATTTTTTGGCTCATTGCTTTTATATAAAATTACAGATTCAATAATCACATTAAGAGTATCTGAAGAGTCTGAAAATAAAGGGCTTGATCTCTCCCAGCATGAGGAATGTCTGCAATAGTTTTTATATTCTGATCAGATCTCTGTTTTCATTAAAGATTTGAAGATTGATTTTAGGATTTATCATGTATCTTTGTTTTTGAGGAAAATGACGAATCATTTATGGAATCAATATCGGTTTTTGAAATTATTAAAGTAGGAATAGGCCCTTCCAGTTCGCATACCATGGGGCCTTGGAATGCAGCTGCTGCATTTATCAGGATTATAAAAAGAGAAAGATCAATCGAAGAAGTGAAAGAGGTTTTTCTTGAGTTTTTTGGCTCACTCGCAAAAACGGGGATTGGGCACGGAACTGATATTGCAGGAATGCTCGGGCTGAACGGCGAAGATTTTAAAACAATCAATACTTCAAAAATTGATGAGAAAATAGACTATATTAAAAGCACTCAAACAATCAATCTGGGGGGCGAGAAGGTTATCCCATTTATTTATGGCCATCATTTGGTTTTAAATATGAAAAAAAGCCTTGATTTTCACCCGAACGGAATGATCTTCAGAGCTGTTTTTGAGGATGGAACTGAGCTTGTGCAGGATTTTTATTCTGTGGGAGGCGGTTTCATTGCCAGTCAGGAAAAGAATTCTATCCAAAAGCAGTGTGTACGTACCCTGTATCCTTGTCATAAAGCTTCTGATATCGCAAAATACTGTGAGAAGCTTGGGCTTCATAAAATGTCAGATCTGATTCTGATCAATGAAGAAAGCTGGAGAACTCAGGAAGAAACAAAACAAGAGGCACTTTACATCTGGCAGCAGATCAAAGAATGTATTTACAAAGGAGTTAATAAGGAAGGGGTTCTTCCGGGTGGGCTGAATGTTTCCCGAAGGGCCGCCGGAATCAACAGAAAGCTTCTGGGTGATAAAATCTATAAAAATAAAGATGAATGGTTCCAGCAGGTGGTAGATGCTGAAGAGAACTTTACGAATATCAATAAATGGATTGCCTGCTTTGCGCTGGCTGTGAATGAAGAGAATGCAAGTTTCGGAAGGATTATAACCGCTCCTACCAACGGAGCAAGCGGTGTTATTCCGGCAGTATTGATGTATGCTCAGGCCTTTACCCCGTTCACCAGTGAAGATGATATTGTAAGATTCCTGCTTGTGGCGGGAGAAATCGGAACATTATTCAAGAAAAATGCAACGATCTCTGCAGCAATGGGAGGATGTCAGGCAGAAATCGGAGTGTCTTCCGCAATGGCCGCTGCCGGACTTACAGAGATCCTCGGCGGAAGTGTAGGACAGGTTTTGATGGCGGCAGAAATTGCCATGGAACATCATCTTGGATTAACCTGCGACCCAATCAAAGGGCTGGTTCAGATTCCGTGTATTGAAAGAAATACAATGGGTGCCATGAAAGCTATTACGGCAGCCAATATTGCACTGGAAAGTGATCCTACCAAAGCAAGGGTAACATTGGATGAGGTGATTCAGACGATGTGGGAGACAGCCCAGTCTATGAGTGACCGCTTTAAAGAAACTTCCGAAGGCGGACTGGCAATTGCAGTAAACGTTCCGGAATGTTAATGAAAATAATTCCCATTTACAATACAAAACAAAACCCTTAGACATTACTGTTTAAGGGTTTCTTAATAAAATAAAAGTAAAAACCGTTGGGCTTTCAGTATCGTAATATAACTTATCTTAAAATTCCTCTAATTCTGTTGGCATTGGTAATCAGTTCTTCAAGGTATTCATAGTTTTCTTTTTCAAGGGCAGATTTGAATTTTCTGAGCTGGGTAATATGCTCGTTCAATACATCCAGCACATTTTCTTTGTTTTGTTTAAAAATAGGAACCCACATTTCCGGATGTGACTTTGCAAGACGTACGGTACTCGAGAAACCGGAACTGGCCAGCTGAAAAATGGTTTCCTCCTCCCGTTCTTTTTCCAGTACAGTATTGGCAAGAGCATACGACGTAATGTGGGAGATATGGGAAATATAAGCTGTGTGTACATCATGATCTTCTGCATTCATGTAGATCATATGCATGTCAAGGGCATTAACCAGCTGTTCAACAGTATTCAATGCATCTTCTGCAGATTCTTCTTTGTTGCAGATTACGCCTGCTTTTCCTGAGAAACTTTCTGCGACTGCGGACTTCGGACCGTTGTTTTCTGTTCCCCACATCGGGTGGAATGCGACAAATCTTGAACGTTTCGGATGGCTTTTTACGGCATTTACAATTCCGGCTTTGGTAGAACCTGCATCCATAACAGTTTGCTGATCAGACACGAGGTCTAGAACAGCGGGTAATAGTTTTCTGGCCGCATCTACAGGAATGGCAAGAATAATAAGGTCAGAGTTTTTGATTCCCTCTTCCAGATCTGCACCCGCATCAATGATTTTAAGATCCAATGCGTCACTGATATGCTGTGTATTGTTATCTATCCCGTAGATGAAGCTGGCGATGTTTTTCTCTCTTAATTTCAGAGCCATCGAACCACCGATCAATCCCACTCCAATAATACTTATTTTCATCTTTTTAAATTTTTTAAATAAAAAAACCTCGTCCTTAGGACGAGGTTTTAAATTATATTCATAAGAATCCCTATCCCAGAGCTGAGGTAAAAATTCTATAATAATATGTTCCGTTGTTAAAATTCATGCAGCAAAGGTAAAAATATTTTTTAAATGAAATGAAATTTCTTTTCTAAATTATAAAGTTGTTTAAACTTTACCAACCACAAAAGTCTCAAAAGGTTTTATTTTAGAACACTTGAGTTCACTTAAGCAGGTTTAAAATGATCCTGCAGAAAAGTTCACATAAGATAAAAATCAAAGATTTTCACAAAACTTAAGGCTAGGTACTGAAAAAACTTAAGTGTTTAAAACTTTTTTATGTTTTGATGCTTCTGTACTTGTTTTATAAGTTAATTTAGCTGTTCATTTTAAATCTGTAAAAAACACTCATGAAGAATAGATTTTTATATGGAATTTTTACCGTATTGATTGGTATCAGTACCGGATATGCCCAAAACCTCAATCATCAGTCTTCAGTTTTTTTTACCACCAAAAGAAAAGATACAGGGGAGATTAAGAAGAGGATCGAAGAGCAGGGTATCATTGCTTTTAAGTCCTTGGAAGACCGTTTGAATCCTATACGGGCCAACTTTAAAAGAATTAATTCCTATGCAAAATGGAGTTCTGTAAAAAAGAAAACTATTGAAGGAGAAACGGCTGAAGGGGGAGAAGCAGTATTTTATTATGCAGATAAAAAGCTGGAAAAAGTGATCGCCAGATATTATGGAGAAACAGGGCAGATCCTTATGGAGTATTATCTGATGAATGGACAGCTGTCTTTTGTTCTGGAGAAAGAATACAGGTATAACCGTCCGTTTTTCTATGATGCTAAAGCTATGAAAGATCATAATGATACGGAAGCCTTTGATCTCAATAAGTCAGAGGTTATCACAACCAGAAATTACTTTGAAAATGGAAACATCATTATGATCAATAATACGACAGGACGTGGATTCAATATCAGTGCTGATTATACGTCTGAACAGGAGAAAAACTTAACAGAGAGTTTCAAAAAGCTTCTGAAACTGGCAGAATAATGTCTGTTATTTCTGTTGATCAGCCTTGATAATATGGAGTCTTTCTTCAACTTCGTTGATCCTTTTGAGCCAATAGTTGATGCCTTCCTGATTGGTTACCGTTTCTTTAAAAGCATTACGGTTAACAGCCCATAGATGTGAACTGTTTTTTTGATAATCCAGTTCCCGGTCTTTTTTTGTTTCTGGTTCAATACGGTACCTCCAGAACACCAGAGATCTCATATATTCTGAACGTACCTTTTCCAGATAGTCAATAATAGCTTTCCGGTCCTGAGGAATATATCCCGGTCCTGAACATCCACATGAATGGAAAGTGATCCCGACTGTATACAAATCCCGGATATGGGCCCATTGTTTGTCATCATTTTTTGCCGGTGATTTAAAATCTAATCCCATATTGGCCATCAGATTTCCACACTCGGGACATTTGGCTTCTACTGATATCTGGGCGTCCCTGTCCACATCTTTCAGGATACGGCGTTTGAATGTTTTCTGGCAGTTGAAACAGGCATAATGACCTTTGTAAACCATCATGGCATATCGGCACATATTATAATCTTAATCTTTGGTTAAAAGTTATTTTTATTTGTTTTCCTCCTCATTAAAATTAATTCCCATAAAGCTGCCGGCACTTCGCGGATCGTAGACCGACCATACATTTCCCCAGGGAAAGATAAAGGTCCGGCTTGGGTAAGGTTTTTTCTGTTTTTGGGTGGGAAGCCTGTCCAGAATCTGAGATAGAAAAGTGTTGTTCCGATGGAAGACTTTCATTTCTTTCTCTTCTGTCCATTCATTCCAGTCTTTTGCATCGCCATTTTCCCATGTGTTCATCTGGATAATGTCCAGCTGATCTCCGAAAAAGCACAGACTGAAAGATACCTGGTACCCCTGTATTTCTATACTCTTAAAATAGTACCAAAAATACCCGGTTTTTACATCCTGTATACTATGGTATTTTTCTTTATAAAAATCAGACTGTTCCAGCTGATCAAGACTCATTCCCTTATAAAGTCTGGTAGTAAAGGATTCCAGCTCTATAACTCCATTTTCACTGTTAATCAGCATGTCCCAAAAAATTGAAGCTATAAATATACCCGTTTTTTCTTTACAGACAACGAATAATATTTACAGCTTCCGGTAGAAATAGAAATATCGGTGTGTTATTGTATTATGGATTTGATATTATTAAGGTGGATGGAATATCAGAGAGCCAAAGACTTTTAGTATCGATCAGGTTTTTCCAGCTTTTACTGCTGATCAGCATCAGGTCCTGAGCATTCAGAAATTCTTTCTCAATCTTTTTTTCATTGTAGAGGGTGATATGATTAGGAGCCACCTGTTCTATACTTCTGATCAGCTCTTTCACCTCGATATTATTTCTGATCTGGCCTGCAGCATCCAGAATGATAATCTGAGAATTATTGTTATTGATCAGTCTTTTTGCATACTCCAGAAGATAAAAATCACTCAGGTTAAAGATCGGAACAAATACTTTGTCTGCCGCGTTAAAATCTTTTTCCACCAAAACTCCCACGGGAATATTGGTTTTGTCAAGGATCTGAAGGGTAAAGTCGTCAAAAGGAGAGTTGTTGAATATATTTCCTTTACCTTTTACCGTATTCAAAAGTTTTTCAGGATTAATGATTTTGGTTGTAAAGCCCAATAATCTCCCCAATAAACTTCCTTCATACATGGACTTTCCGAGCATGATCAGCAGAAGGTCATAATGTCCCTTATTGGTAATGCTGGTAAGGTCACTTTCAATATCAGTAGAAGCTTTGAAGAGAGTAGTCACTTCAAGATTCAGTTCCTGCGACGTTTCAATCACATTCTGAAACTGGGAATCTTCATATTCATTGATATCATAAGCGTGCATTTCATCTACAGGGGCAATATTCATGGCAGTGATGCTTTTATTACCATTCATTTTATGGGTAAAATTGTGCGCCAGTTTCAATAAGGTGCTGCCGGATTCCGGCTTGTCAAAAGAAAGGAGTACCCGGTATTTTGAATCGTTTTCATGAATCTTTTCATCCGGATTTTTTTTAGATTTAAAAAGGAAGTTGATGAAATCCAGCGCAGGCCCTGTCATGAATGTTGTAAATAATGCCATGATCACAAGCATTGCGAATATCTGCGGGCTTAGAACTCCAAGGTCATATCCGATGTTCAGTACGATAAGCTCCATAAGGCCTCTTGTGTTCATCAGAGCTCCGATGGTTAAACTTTCTTTCCAGCTAATACCGACAAATCTTGCTGTGAGTGCACTTCCCGCAAACTTTCCGAGAACGGCGGTCAGAATAATAAATCCTGCTGTCATCCACAGATGGCTGTCATTAAGCAGGCCAATCTGGGTACGAAGTCCCGTGAATACAAAGAATAATGGAAGCAGCAGTACCAACGCCACATCCTCAACTTTGTCAATAAATAGTGTACGGAATTTGGCATTCTCCGGCATAATAGCTCCTGCCATAAAAGCACCGAACAGTGCATGAATACCAATTACTTCAGTAGCATAGGCAGATAAGATCAGGGTTAGGAAGAAAATGGCTACCATAGGTTTGCTGATGGTATTTTTGCCTGCCTGAAGATCGCCAACCCTTTTAAGGAAAGGCCTGACAATTTTAATCATTAAAAACACATAGGCAATTGCCATGATGATCACATAGATAGAGCTGGCGAAAGAGCCTGCTTTTACAATCGCAATGACTGCCGCAAGAATACACCATGCAGTAATGTCATCGGCCGCGGCACAGGTAATAACAATAGTTCCCAGTTTGGTTTTCTGAAGATTTCTTTCCTGTACAATTCTTGCCAATACCGGGAATGCAGTAATGCTCATAGAAATGGCTATGAATAAAGCAAAGGAAGTGAATTGAATGCCATCCGGGGCAAATTCCTGATACACAAAATAGGAAAGTCCTATTCCCAATGCAAAAGGGATAATGATACTGGCGTGGCTGATCACAACGGCATCATGCGCTTTTTTTCTTAATACGCTCAGATCCAGCTCCATTCCGACGATGTACATGAAGAGTATAAGGCCTATCTGGCTCAGAAACTGAAGGTTACCCAAAGATTCTTTCGGGAAAAGAAATGCTGAAAATTCAGGAAAATACATTCCGACAAGTGACGGGCCCAGTACAATCCCGGCAATCATTTCTCCGATTACCGTCGGCTGTTTTATTTTCATACAAATCCATCCGAAAAGTCTTGCTGTCATAATAATAGTGACGATCTGTGCCAGTAATAATGCAAGCGGATGGTGAAGATTGGTTTTAAAGGATTCCAGGAAATTTTCCCAGGTAGAGCCGCTGCTGGTGTTAGCAACGATATTTTCTTTTACTTCCAGCGTCTGTCCTTCGATGATGAAATAATACATCAGGGTAGAAAAGACAGCGATAGTAGTAACGTAGAAAATTAAATTTTTGTATTTCCCCAAATTCATGATTCCAATTTTGATGCAAAGTTGAAAAGAATATAGTTATGTTAAATACTCTTTTTTTTAAAATGTAATGAATGTTCTAAAAAATGTAATAAAATCTATCTGAATGAATAACCCAATCCGAAACCTATTTTCCAGCTGCCATTCTGATCTGCTGTTTTGGCATTGTAATAAGCCGGAATCTGAACTGCGATTTTTTTGTAGACCATGGTGAGACCAGCTCCTAAAGTAGGCATAATAAGACTGTTTCTGGTGCTGGAAGAGTGGTCTTCTTTTATTCTCAGTGAAGGAAGCATTCCGAGCAAAAATTTCAGATTTTTATGGGTAAGACTTACATTTGGACCTGTAAAATTGATAAAAGCACCATGGTCCACATATCCGGCTGTTGCTACTCCATCAAAAAATGAAGCCTTAACTTTTGACTGAGTTTCCTGGGAAAAATACAATCCGGATATGAGGAGTCCCGCAACATAGAAAAATTTTTTCATTATACAATCAATTAATTCTGTGCAAAAATAAATGGATTGTAAGTTGAAAAAGAGGAGTTGTAATAAAGCACAGATATTCTGTAATGAAACCGGAAAGATCTGGAAGAGGTTTATTTTCCGAATAGCTCCATCAGAGAATTTTTATAGGCATCTCCGATCTGTAGTTTCAGAAAAGTATGATCTTCCGAAGGGATCGTTGTAATGATTTCGTTGGTTGAAAATACTTTAATTGAAGAAAGGGCGATGATCTCTTTTTTGTTGACCTGTGCGAAATCTTTAGACGGAAGCATTTCCAGAAGATTTTTAAAATTTAAATTTTTTAGAACAATGGTTGTTCCGTCACTGAGAATGATATCTTTATCTCTGCTGTCTATTTCTGAGGTTTTGATATAAGAAATCTGTTCAGTAAATATGACGGTTTTTCCGATATTGGTATTCCACTCAATAAAAGCCTTTTTAGGACTGTTTTCCACCAGTTCTTTTGCTTTTTCAAATGCCTGGATCAGTCTTTCTTTTTTGATAGGCTTTCTTACATAATCTACTACATTCAGATCGAAAGCTTCTGCTGCATATTCTTTATAGGCGGTTGTAAAGATGATTTTTTTTGAGCCTGAAATAATTTCAGCTACCTGAAGGCCTGTCATTCCGGGCATTTCAATATCCAGAATACACAGATTGCAGTCGATGCTGTCTATTTCATTCAGGAAAACTTTAGGATCATTGAATGCTTTTACCACTTCTACATTATCGATCTGCTCACATAGAAGTTTTAAATAACTGATGGCCAGTAATTCATCATCCAGAATAACGCATTTTATCATAGAATTCTCCTAAATTGATTTTTAATTCTGCTGTAAAGATCCCGTTCTTTGAGCTTCTTTCCAGCTGGTAGTACGTACTGTAGATCATCTTAAGCCTCTGATCAAAAGACTGGCTTCCAAAACCGCTTTTTTCTTTTTCCAGAATATTTTTTAAAGAAGCTTTATTGCTTACTTTCATAGTGAATATGCCGTTTTCAAGCTCCAAATAAATAGAAATGAAAGAGTCCTGGGCCAGGAAATCTGTATGTTTGAAGGCATTTTCAATAAGATCTACAGAGATCAGCGGAGCAAATACCTTTTCTTCATACAAAGCATCCGACTTATTAATCCTTGATTTAATTCTGAAGTCAAAAAGAGGATTGATCTTGATTTTATTAATTTCAATGAGGCTTAAAGCAAAATTGAGCTCCTCTTTAGGGCTGACATACTTGTTATTGCTCTCATATAAAATATAATCCAGTACATTGGCCAGCTTATCCAGTGACATATAGGTCTGATAGGCATGTGACTGAACTGAATTAAGGATGTTTTTAAACAGATGCGGATTCAGTTTTGTACCGATATGTTCCAGGTGTACCTCGTTCAGGCGCTGTTCAATAAGTTTGTTGGTTTCTGATAGTTTGATATTTCTCTGTTTCAGCTTCTGATGTTGGCTGAAAAGATAAATACTGGTGGTCAGAAACAGGAAAATGGCAAAAACCCCGATGAATATCAGATAATCATGAATCATGTAGTAGTTGCCTTCCATAACGTATAGTTCTTGAAAACTATTTAATTTTCTTAAGACTGTTTACCATCACATTTTCTTCACATTTTTCAAAGGTGATCTCATAAGACGGATTTTTTTCAGGATAGGTTAAAAGATAATCCGGACAAGGTTTTTTCTGTGCATGACTGCGGTCAAAATCCACTTTTCCATTGGTAATGATGCTGTCTTTTATAAATTTCTCATCAATCTTATAGGTGGTCATTGCATTTTTAGCTTCTTCAGAATAGTTGAACTCCTTAGAAAGTGTTTCAGCAATGACACGGCTGTTAGGTAAATAACCGCTGCAGCTTGCCCCTTTTTTGTTTAAAATAAAAAATACGATTAAAAGCCCCGGAATGAAGCCTATTGCATAAAATTTCAGTTTCTTCATTAGAAAATTAAAAGATTGATATCGTGATATGTAAGTCCGAAACGGTCGCAGATGATCTTCTTGGTATGTCTTCCTTTGTACATATATAAGCTCTGTTTCATTTCATTTTTGCGGATCAGCATGTTTTCAAAGCCGCCCTCTTCATCATAATTTAAAATATAGGAAAGGAAGAAATTCGAGATAGCCTTGGTGGTGGTTCTCGGCATTCTTGAAGTAAGGTTTGGAAGTCCGCAGTGGATCACACCATGTTTGATGATATAAGGATCTTCCATCGTAGTAAGTTCTGAAGTCTCAATTACTTTACCGTTGTCTATGGTGATATCGATAATGACACTGCCTTTTTTCATTTTCATGACCATATCTTCAGTAACGATAGGGGTCATGTTTAATCTTGGAAGTGCACCGATTACTACATCAGCACGTCTCAGGCTTTTGCTGAGTTCCTTGGGATCAATAATCGAGGTTGGTACACGGCTGTCAACAATGGTGTGCAGTCTTCTCAGCTTTGATAAAGAATTGTCAAAAACTTTCACACTGGCTCCTAAACCGATGGCAGCTTTGGTGGCAAATTCTCCTACGATTCCCGCTCCAAGGATAATGACTTCAGTAGGTCTTACCCCTGTAATTCCTCCAAGCATTAAACCGTTTGATAAGGCTAATAATTCAGAAGCGTATAGAATAGAAACGGTTCCTGCAATTTCTCCTACCAGTCTTACCAGAGCCAGCTGCTTATATTCATCAACGATAAATTCGAAAGCGATGGCGTTTATTTTTTTCTCTGCAAGCTTTAAGAAATACTCCTTATCTCTGAGGTTGATCTGAAGTGCTGAAACCAGATACGTATTAGGTTTCATATACTCAATTTCCTCTTCTGTAGGAGGATTGATCTTCAGGATAAGATCCTGTCCGAAAGCTTCTTTAGGATCATTGGTGATCCTTGCTCCGGATTCAGAGTATTGTAAATCTGTAAAAAATGAACCTTGTCCGGCCCCTGATTCGATAATGATCTCATGGCCGTGCTCTACCAACACCTGTACGGCGTCAGGAGTGATGCAGGTTCTCCTTTCGTTGAGACAGGTTTCTTTAGGAATTCCAATACTGAACTGTTTTCCTTTTTTTATAACCTCCAATTTTTCCTCTTTCGGCATTAATTCTTCTTCTGTGAAAGGAGTAAAAATATTTGTACTCATCCTTAAATTAAATTATGTCTTACAGATTGTTTTTTTACACTCAATTAATGAGCAAAGATACATAATATTTAATCGAATGAAATTTCTCTGTTTTCACCCGTATTCACAATGCTCATTGTGTGATAGTTGAGCCCGTAAAGCTCTTCCTCATACACTTCCGGCCATTCGATGATGCATAAAAAAGAATTGTCCAGGTATTCTTCAATGCCAATATCATAGACTTCTTCAATGTTTTTCAGACGGTAAAGATCAAAATGATACACTTTTCCCTTTTCTGTATTGTATTCATTAACAATAGAGTAAGTAGGGGAGTTCACTTCGTCCCCGCTTCCCATTTTTTTGAGCAGAAACTGTGTGAATGTTGTTTTTCCGGCTCCGAGATTTCCTTTTAATAAAAGAATAGGATGTTTCAATTCAGGAATGATGCTGTCAACAACTTCCTGCCAGTCTTCGATTTTATTGATAGTGAACTGCATATGCTAATTTGTTTTGCAAAAATAATGATTTATGGATTGTAATGAGAGGTTACATGCTGGAAGTTTATAATTGATGGATGATTATTGATAAATGATTTTAACTGCAAAATTGATTTATGGGTTTTAATGAGAGATTTAATTACCCCAAATCCCGAAACTAATCCATCTCTCAAACTCTCAAACACCCCGACTCTCAAACCTATATCCGCTTCCCGGATCTGAAACGCTCAAATACTTCCAACTTGTTCATAAAATACTTAATTTTACAGCATGATTTCCAAACAGACCATTGATAAAATATTCTCCACGATCCGCGTTGAAGAGATTGTGGGTGAATATGTGCAGTTGAAAAGAGCAGGGTCTAACTACAAAGGACTCAGTCCGTTTCACGATGAAAAAACGCCCAGTTTTGTAGTTTCTGCCAGTAAGCAGATCTGGAAAGATTTCTCTACAGGAAAAGGGGGGACTGCCATCTCTTTCCTGATGGAAATTGAAAATTTTACTTATCCTGAAGCACTTCGCCATGCTGCGAAAAAGTACGGAATTGAAATTGAGGAAGATCAGCGTGACATTTCTGAAGAGGCAAAAAATGCGCAGACAGAAAAAGATCTGTTGTATAAGATTCATGAAGTAGCCAATACTTATTTTCAGGAGATCCTTTGGGATGATCAGGAAGGCAGGAGTATAGGACTTTCTTACTTTAAAGAAAGAGAACTCCGGGATGATATCATTAAAAAATTCCAGCTCGGATATTCCCCCGAGAAAAAAAATGCTTTCACCGCCTACGCACTGGAAAAAGGATATACCAAAGAAATTCTTGAGAAATCAGGGCTTTCTATCTTCCCGGAAAATACCCCTGCAGGGGTAGACCGTTTCAGGGAAAGGGTCATTTTCCCGATTCACAGTTTTTCAGGTAGAGTGCTGGGTTTTGGAGCAAGGATTCTTAAGAATAATGTCAAAACTGCGAAATATCTCAATTCACCGGAAACGGAGATTTACCACAAGTCCAATGTTCTTTATGGATTAAATCAGAGTAAGCAGGCCATATCAAGAAAAAATGCCTGTCTCCTGGTGGAAGGATATATGGATGTGATTTCACTTCATATGTCCGGAATTGAAAATGTGGTGGCAAGTTCCGGAACGTCCTTAACAACGGAACAGATTAAACTCATTAAGAGGCTTACGGAAAACGTAACGATTCTTTTTGATGGAGATAACGCCGGGATCAAAGCGAGTTTCCGAAGTATTGATATGCTATTAACGGAAGGAATGAACATCCGTGTATTGCTTTTCCCTGACGGAGATGACCCAGATTCATTCGCCAGAAAACATCCGCAGGAATACGTTGAAAAGTATATCGAAAACAAAGCGATGGATTTCATCGACTTTAAAGCAGAAATTCTGTTAAAAGATATAGGAAACGATCCTATCAAAAAGGCTGAGGCGATAAGGGATATTGTAAAATCGGTATCTTTTGTTCAGAATGCCCTGAAAAGAGAGGTTTACCTGAAAGAGGTTTCCAATAAATTCGGACTTTCCGAGCAGAGTCTTTTCAATGAATTAGGGGTTCAGAAACAGATCACCCAAAATCAGACCCACCATGTTCAGCAGCAGAAGGAAAAAGCAGCTCCAAAGATGGAGATTGTTCCTCTGGATCAGGAAAAAGAAGATCCCTTTCTGTACGATGTGCTATTCATGGAAAACAAGCTTGTGGATCATATGCTGATGTTCGGAGACATTATCCTGAAAAGGAGAAATGACCAGAATGAAGAATACCAGATTACGGTAATTGAAGAAATTCTTCATCATTTTGAAGAGGAGCAGTATCAGTTTTTAGTTAAAGAAAATGAGATTATTATCAATCAGGTGAAAGAGGGAATTCAAAAAGATGAGCTGAGAAGTGGAAACTTTTTTGTATCTTTTATGGATGAAGAGATTACCACGAAGGTAGTAGATGCTCTGATCCCGCTTGATGAGCTTGAAAACTGGGCTTCCAGAAATATTTACCCTCCCAATTATGGAGATAAAGTGGCAGATCAGATTAAGGGAGATATTTTATTGCATAAATACAGATACATTGATTATCTGATCAAAGAAACGGCTAAGGCGCTTGATCAGTACAGCAATACAGATGAAGTGAAGTATTATGAGCTGATCAAAAAAATCACTTTACTGAAGCAGGCTTCCATCCGGTTGAGCAATATCATCGAATATTCCCCGATCAAAGGGATTTATGTAGATAGGAAGAGATAAACCGAAGTCAGATTTTTGGGTATTCTGTGACAAAAAGTCCTATAAAATTTTAGGAATAAATATTGTAATTTAAACTTCGAGAATATTTAAAAATAATACATAATAGAAATATGGACATTAAAAAAGAATTCAGAGACTTCTCTGTAAAACATTTAGGAAACAACGGTTTGGTTACCGATCAGTATATGGGAATGTATGGGCCTACGAATCTTACTCCGTACATCATGGAAGAAAGAAGATTAAACGTTGCTCAAATGGACGTTTTCTCCCGTCTGATGATGGACAGAATTATCTTCCTTGGAACAGGTATTGATGATCAGGTAGCCAATATCGTTACGGCACAGCTTTTATTCCTGGAAAGTGCTGATCCTTCAAAGGACATACAGATCTACATCAACTCTCCTGGCGGGAGTGTTTATGCAGGTTTAGGTATTTATGACACAATGCAGATCATTAAGCCGGATGTAGCAACAATCTGTACAGGGATGGCTGCTTCTATGGGAGCTGTATTGCTGGTTGCCGGAGAAAAAGGAAAACGTTCTGCGCTTAAGCACTCAAGAGTAATGATTCACCAGCCTTCAGGAGGAGCTCAGGGAGTTGCTTCTGACATGGAGATCAACCTGAGAGAGATGTTGAAATTGAAGCAGGAGCTTTATGAGATCATCGCTCATCACTCAGGACAAACTTATGAGTGGGTGGAAAAATCTTCTGACAGAGATTACTGGATGACTTCTGAAGAAGCTAAAGGTTACGGAATGGTAGATGAGGTTTTACAAAGATCCACAGAGAAAAAATAATTGATGATAACATCATCAGAAAACCGCACCCATCTGGTGCGGTTTTTTGTTGGATTTATATTTTAATCACTCATTTTAAATTATTTATCACATGCTTATATTCCTACGGAATGACACAATTGGAATGATGGTTTATCCATGCAGTTTGTTATTCCGCGGGAATCCAGTCATAATGATCCAAGAATTAGCTGCGAGAGAAAAATTACAATCCTGACTAAAATTCAAACTGAAGACGTAAAGATTCCCCTCCGCTGGAGGGGTGGCAAAAATTCTTTGAATTTTTGCCGGGGTGGTTTTAACAGTATATTTTACCTATATCCTCACAAAAAAAGCGCCTCATGGCGCTTTCTCTATTTCTTAACAATCTTATGTATTGTCGTATTTTCAGCTGTTTTAATCTCCACAAAATAAACTCCCGTGTTTAAAGAATGAATATCAATCTTAGTAATCTGAGAAGTCATTATTTTTTGTCCTGTCACAGAGTAAATATTCACTTCTTTCAGTTTCTCAGCCGTTTCAATCTGAATGAAATCACTTGCAGGATTTGGATAAATATTGAATTTTTTCTTGGTCACAGAAGAAATTCCTAAAGTCAGCTGTGCCTCGGTGGGGGTAAATGGTCTTCTTTGCCCGAAACTTAATCCAAACCAGTCATTGTTACTCAGTTGAATCTGAGAAAGATTGGCTTTTGTTTGCCAGCTTGATAGATCTTTTCCTTTATATAACTTCCAGCTGTCTGATCCGGAAGTATTTCCAGTAAATGAATTCAATGTTAAATTAGTAATCTGATTATTCGCTGATGCAAAATTGAAATAGGAAGCTTGAGACTGGATCAGTTGTAACGCCTGTTCAGCAGTTATGCTTCCGTTATATTTAATTCCAAAAACAAAAGAATTGGCATTTCCGTTGGCATTATCAGTTCCGAAATCAATAACGACAAGACTTTTATTAGTTCCGCTTCCTACCCAGTTTGTAACCTGCGAGGGAACAAACCAAGCAGAACTGTAGGCTGCAACTGGTGGGGAAGGCATTGTAGGAGGGGAAAAACTATAAGAAGCTCCATACCATCTTCCGTCCACTAAAAGATCATTGTTCACACCATTATTGAATGCCATAGTTGATGGAGTGTTTCCTGACCAGGTTGACCAATAGTCGTCAAGGCCGGGAGTATGATGATTGTAATTTAAACTGTACAGAAATCCGGATGGTATTTCAATTTCCATTTTAGGTTCTGCAGCGGCAATAGCAGTAATCATGTCTTCCATGGTTAAGCCATTTCCGTCAAAACGGTATCCCCAAGCATAAGAATTTGGGGTGCTGTCATCATTAAAGTCTGCAATGAAATATGCTTTTTTAGAACCGGTTCCTACCCAAAATTTAATGTCGTTTTCTGTGAATTGGGCCGACAATACCTGCATGCAAAGCAGTAAGAAAAAAAGATAGATTTTTCTCATGATATAATTAATTTAAAGTTTTATTCCCGAAACTTATCTTCAGAGCAGAACTAATTCTTTCTCTGAATCTGGTGTTTTAAGGCAGGTCTCCTGGCTCACATCTTACAACTTCCTTCCCGGATTTTCAGATCCAGTGGTTTTTGTGCAGTAAGTTTAAACAGTTTACAGTTGCGGGTACAGCTCAAGATTTGAATATTATTCTCACTTGATTCCCTATTAATGAACATTGTTCAGCCTTAAAACGCTGCAAATATATCATATAAATTGATAAGTCCGTTTTGTGAATTATTTTCCTTTAAAAAAATGATTTTCAAATTGATTAATAATTTGGTTGGATTGTTGGTTTTTCATTTTAAATAGATTCTTTTCTTATTTATCTTCAATGTATTCTGTCTGTTCAATTGTTAAAAAACAATTATCATTGCATTTAAGATCAGTTTACAATCAAATCCTATTTTCGCAGCCATAAAATAGCATATGAAAAAATTACTATGTTCTGTGGGTATACTGGCTGTATTGGCTTCATGTAAAAGTGATGACGATACCACAATGGTTAATCAGGATATTAATTATTACAAACTCCCTCAGGAATTTCCATTTACAAAGCTGGCCACGATAAACGGAGTAGATGTTATCAATGGCGGATTTGGTTCAGGAGCAGCCGCCCATCCTACAAGAAAAGGTGAGTTTTATGTCATTACAGACAGAGGTCCTAATACTGATTTCCAGAACGGGAAAAAATTCCTTGCACCTAATTTTACTCCAACCATTATGCATTTTAAAATCAATGCTGACGGAAATGTAGAGGTCATCAAATATATTAAACTTAAAAATCCATCCGGGCAGCTTATTACAGGATTACCAAACCCTGTAGGAATGGGAAGTACCGGAGAAATAGCCTATGATGCTTCCGGAAATGTTTTAGGGACAGATCAATATGGATTAGACAGTGAAAGTATTGTAGCAGCAGCAGATGGTACATTTTGGGTTTCTGATGAATATGGTCCTCATATCGTGCATTATAGTGCTGACGGAGTGGAGATGGAAAGAATAAGCCCGGTAGGTGTAAATACCGGACCAAGAAAGTTACCTGCCGTTTTAGCAAAAAGGAGAGCCAATAGAGGCATGGAAGGACTTTGTATTACTCCGGATGGAAGAACACTGGTAGGAACCATACAGTCGATGATACATGTACCCAGCAAAGCATTGGCAACCAATACTACTTTAACGAGAATCGTAACTTTCGATATTATAACAGGGCAGACCAAGCAGTTTTTATACAAGCAGGAGGGAGGAGCTTCTGATTCAGTATGTGATATTACCGCACTAAGTAATAACGAGTTCCTGGTGATCGAAAGAGATGGAAATTTCGGTTCTCAGGGAGGAATCAAAAAAGTATATAGAATCAATCTGAGCAATGCTACCGACGTAAATGGACCTGATATTAATGCCGTGGACGGAATGAAAGTGAATGGTAAAGCTTTGGAACAATGTTCATGGGATGAAATTACAAATGCCGGAATCAAAGCCGTTACCAAAACATTAGCGGTAGATCTGGTGGCAAAGCTGGGATACGAACATGATAAGTTTGAAGGAATCGTTTATCTGGGAAATAATAAGCTGGCAGTTTTCAACGATGATGACTTTGGGGTAGTGGATGATGGAAACGGAAATCCCAAAGCCAAAATTTTACCTAAAACCGGTAAAGTAGACAAAGGAACTATGTACGTAGTCGATATTCAATAATTAGATTTTTTTAACGGAAAACGGCGACATCGAAGATGTCGCCGTTTTTATTGTTAGATACATGAAATTTTAGTTAAAAGCTTCAATAATCTTAGAGAAATCCTCTAATTTCAAAGCAGCTCCTCCGATAAGACCTCCGTCGATATCCGGCTGAGAGAAAATTTCTTTAGCATTGTCCGGTTTTACAGAACCTCCGTAAAGGATTGAAACCTCGTCAGCAACTTCCTGTCCGTATTTTGAAGCGATAATGTTTCTGATATGAGCGTGGATTTCCTGAGCCTGCTCAGGACTTGCTGTTTCTCCCGTTCCGATCGCCCAAACCGGTTCATAAGCAATCACCACTTTTTTGATCTCTTCTGCAGAAAGTGTAAAAAGAGCTACTTCAGTCTGGTTTTTTACAACTTCAAGGTGTTGTCCTGCTTTTCTCTGTTCAAGCGTTTCTCCGTTACAATAAACAGGAATAAGACCTTTATCAAGAGCTAATTTGATTTTTCTGTTACAGTGAGAATCTGTTTCTCCATGGTATTGTCTTCTTTCAGAATGCCCGATTAGTGATCCGGTTGCATCAATAGATTCCAGCATATCTGCAGAAATTTCACCAGTATAGGCGCCACTTTCATGCTCGCTCATATCCTGAGAAAATACTCCGATTTCATCCTTTTCAAAAACGTCTTTTGCCATCATCAAATACAATGCAGGGGGAGCAATCCAAACCTCACAGTTCGTAGCATTGTTGTTTTTATAGCTTAGTAACTGAATCATTAATTGTTGTGCATCAATTACATTTTTGTTCATTTTCCAGTTTCCTGCAACTATTTTTCTTCTCATAAGATTTAAATATAGATTTATTTATTTTTTAATTTTTCTTTTTTGGATAATCTGCGAGGCATACTACTTAGTAATCCCTTCCAGTTTAAACATGAAAGCATATACCAAAGCCACATCCTTCAGATAATCAAACCTTCCGGAAGCGCCACCATGGCCATATTCCATATCTGTTTTTAATAACAGTACATTTTTGTCCGTTTTCATATCTCTTAGCTTGGCAACCCATTTCGCTGGTTCAAAATACTGTACCTGAGAATCGTGTAATCCTGTTGTTACCAAAAGATTCGGATAGCTTTTCTTCTCTATATTTTCATACGGAGAATAAGATTTCATATAGAAATAAGCTTCTTTATTATTCGGGTTCCCCCATTCGTCATATTCATTGGTCGTTAGTGGAATACTTGTATCAAGCATGGTGTTCACTACATCTACGAACGGAACCTGAGAGATCACTCCATTCCATAAGTTAGGACTCATATTGATGACCGCTCCCATTAACAGTCCTCCTGCGCTTCCTCCCTGAGCATACAGATGCTTGGGTGAGGTATATTTTTCTTTAACCAGATATTCTCCGGCATCGATGAAATCTGTAAATGTGTTTTTCTTTTTCATCATTTTACCGTCTTCATACCACTGTCTTCCCATTTCCTGACCGCCACGGATGTGAGCGATAGCCATTGCAAAACCTCTGTCCAAGAGACTTAGCCTGTTACTGTTAAAAGTGGCATCTGTAGAACTGCCGTAAGATCCATAAGCATATAATAATAAGGGATGGTTACCGTCTTTCTTAAATCCTTTTTTATAAACTATTGAAACCGGGATCTGAGTTCCGTCTTTGGCCGTAGCAAAAAGTCTTTCTGTGATATAATTTTCTTTGTTATATCCTCCTAAAACTTCCTGCTGCTTCAGCAGAATTCTTTTTCCGGTTTTTAAATCCTGTTCATATTGAGAATTTGGGGTGATCATGGAAGTATATCCAAAACGGAAATTATCCGTATTGTATTCCGGGTTTCCTGATGAATAAACCGTGTAAACAGGTTCATCAAATTTCAGAAATTCTTTTTTACCCGTTTTTCTGTCGTAAACAACCAATTGTGAAAGCCCGTTTTGCCTTTCGCCGAAAACCAGAAAATTTTTAAATACACTTACACTTTCCATCAGAACATCATTTCTGTGAGGAATAAAATCTTTCCAGTTTTCAACTCCTGTTTTATCTATAGGAGTTTCTACAATTTTGAAATTCAGGGCGTCCTTGTTGGTTTTGATCAGGAATTTATCTTCCAATGGAGTAACGGTATATAAGACGTTCTTCATTCTTGGCTGGAAAACCCTGAATGTTCCATTTGGATTGTCCGCATCCAGGTATCTTGTTTCGGAGGAAGTTGTTGCCCCTGAGTAAATCAGGAGAAATTTTTCATTCTTGGATTTGTATACGGAAATGTAATTTGTTTTATCTTTTTCCTCATACACTGTAGCATCCTTACCGGGATCCGTTCCAAGAATATGTTTTTTTATTTTTTCAGATAAAAGGGTTACAGGATTATTCTCTGTATAAAAAATGGTTTTGTTGTCGTTGGCCCATTCTGCTGACCCACCTGTATTTTTTATACCAAGGTCTATAATATTTCCGGTGGTAAGATCCTTCAGAAATAATGAATACTGCCTTCTGGAAATATTGTCTACACCAAATATCATCTTGGTATTATCAGGGCTGATACTGAAGCCTGAAGCTGCATAATAAGGATGGCCTTCCGCCATTTTATCAACATCCAGAAGAATCTCTTCCGGAGCAGTAAGACTGCCTTTTTTTCTGCAGTATTTAAAATACTGTTTTCCAGTTTCCGTACGGCTGTAATAATAATACCCCTTTTTAAAAACCGGTACAGATTCGTCTTTTTCCTTTATCCTCGCTTTCATTTCCTGGAAAAGCTTTTCTCTGAAGGGTTCCGTATCCTTCATCATGCCTTCCCAATAGGTATTTTCTGCCTTTAGATAATTAACGACTTTCGTGGAGTCTTTTCCTTTTTTAAAATAATCGATCATCCAGTAATAAGGATCATTGACCTTATCGCCATGGATTTCTCTGATATGTTCCTGCTTTTCTGCAACAGGAGCTTTCATGTCCGGAAATTTCTGAGATTGAAATGTTGATGCACTCATTAATAACAGTCCTAGGTAAATTCTTTTCATGGTTTTTATTTTTTGATGGGTTATAATCCCCAAAGATTTTTCAGCAGAACGTAGAACGTATGTTCTTCTTCAGTTACTTTGTTATCTGCTTTGATCAGAGATTTTGCAAACTGAACAAATTTCACACGTTCGTCTTCCGTAGAATCTTCATGGAAACATCTTGCATGGAATTCAAAATGATCTTTCCATTCTTCCGGCTGTAAAAGAGCCAGCGTTTCCAATTCGTTGTCAAGATTCATTCTGAAAGGAAATTCATCTGCCAGATATTGCTGCACCAGCATTCCTTCCTCAGGAGCAAACTCTCCGTCTACAGAAGAAAGGATCATTAATAAGTGGTAACCGGCAATTGATTTATTTGATTTTTGCATGTGCTTTTATGTTTAAGTTTAGTTTAAATTTGATAATTGATTGATAATTGATTGATAATTGATCCAAGATTAGCTCTCTTCAAAAAGATCATTTATAATTCATCATTCATCATTTATAATTAGTTAACGTAGTCTTTGGCAGGCTGTTTGTCTACAATTTTTCCGTTTTCAAGGATCAGTACAAATGGGTTGCTTCTTGCTATCGTTTTGATGGCAGTTCCATCCATCAGGACATTTTTGATGGTCTTGAAAGTATTGGGCTCAGTGGAAACTCCATAGATAAGAGCTCCTTTCTGTGCCTTTACTTTTGCCTCTACTTTCTGCAGCAGATCAGCAGAAACCTCTTTTGGATGATAAGAGAACACCAGAACAGCTTTTGGTGCATTAACGATCTCATTCGTAACCTCCATTCCGGTAGGATCTTCAATTTTGAATTTCACAATTTCAGACTTATAACCTTCTTTCACCAGTACTGATTCATTTTTTCCATCTTCAATTTTCCAGGGAGAACCTTCTGCCCAGTATTCTGTTTTTTTGATATAATCATCCTGGTTTACTTTTACAACCTGTCCTGTTTTCTGGTTTTTCAGAGAGTAAAATGTCTTATATTCAGAAGGGTTTTTCTCAATTTTTGCTTTTTCTCCTTTAATGTCTGTCCCTATTTTATAATCCCGGAAGTCAATGATCGGTTCATGCATAATTCCCTGCGCCATTACATAAATCATACCCAGTGAAAAAACGGCTAAAAGAATGTATTTAAATGTATTGGAGGATTCTTTCTGAGTAATTCCATAAGCATCTTTTTTGCGGAATTCTTTTCTGTACAGAATGAATAAGATAATCAGTCCCACAAGAAGCACAACATCTTTAAGGAAGCTTTGCCAAGGAGTGAATTTAATGGCATCCCCAAAGCATCCACAGTCTGTTACGACATTAAAATAGGCAGAATAAAATGTAAGAAATCCAAAGAAAATGCAAAGGGCAATTAATACGGATAAGGTAAATTTAAGCTTTAATTTAAGCAGCAGCATAAATCCCAGGAAAAGTTCCAGTATCACCACTATAACGGAAAACAGCAGAGCAAACTTTTCTAAAAACGGCATATTGAAAACAGCAGGAGAAAAATATTCTTCCATTTTGAAAGAAAAACCTACAAGATCCACGGCTTTCACAAAGCCTGAAAGGATAAAGATAACAGCAATAATAAAGCGTAATAAACCTTTAAGCATATTAAATAATTTTGGGTTCGAATTGATTTTCTTTTTCTGAGAACTTGATCAGGCAGAAAACCGCATAATTCAGCATATCAAAATAGTTGGCATCAAGTCCTTCTGACACAATTGTTTTTCCCTGGTTGTCCTCAATCTGTTTGGTTCTTAAGACTTTCTGATAAATAAGATCCGTGATGGAAGAGATCCTCATATCTCTCCATGCCTCACCGTAATCATGATTTTTTCTTTCCATCAAAGCCTTAGCTTCATTGGCATATTTATCATACAGACCTAAAATTTCTTCTTTATTTTCATTAAAATCATTGGAAAACCCTTTTTCCAGCTGAATAAGTCCAATGATAGAGTAGTTGACAATTGCGATAAACTCATCTTCCTCACTCTCGTCCACCATTTTTTTATCAGTCATCTGCAGCGTACGGATTCTATTGACTTTAATATAAATCTGATCTGTAATGGAACTGGGTCTCAACACCCTCCATGCTGCTCCGTAATCCTGTAATTTTTTACTGAAAAGATCACGGCAAAGACTGATAACTTTCCCGAATTGTACTGATGTTTTTAGCATAAATTTTCTTAATCTTCCAAATATACGAATTCGGTTTCAGATTTTTGAATTTGAAGAGCTGAGTTTGTGAGTAAGAAAGTTTGAGGGTGGGAGCGTTTGAGTTTTTTAGAGTTTCGGGATTCGAATTGTTGGGTTTAGAATTTTAGAGTAAGAGGGCTTTAGGGGTAGAGAATGGGAGTGTTTGAAAATATAAGAGTCTAATTTATAACTCATAATTCATAATTTCCAGACTCTTTTTCATCTTAAAAACTCATAAATCACTAATTTTGCAGTACAAAAATCATTTATCAATCATCATCCAACTCATGCTTTCCAATTCTCCAACACTCCAGCCCTCCAACGCTCCCATCCACTCAATCAACTGCAATGGCCGTTTAGTACAATTGGATACACCAAAGATCATGGGAATTCTCAATCTGACACCGGATTCTTTCTCTGATGGCGGTAAATTCAATAATGAAAAGTCAGCGTTGAAGCATGCCGGAAAACTGTTACAGGACGGGGCTGAAATACTGGATGTCGGACCACAGTCTACACGCCCCAATGCGGAATTTTTAAGTGCTGAAGAAGAAATAAACAGGATTGGAAATATCATTTCTCTGATTAAAAAAGAATTCCCGCAAGCATTGATTTCGCTGGATACTTTTTATGCAGAAACGGTGAAGTTCGGCTTTAATGAAGGAATTGATCTGATCAATGATATTTCCGGAGGTCAGTACGATGCTGAAATGTTTGAAACAGCAGCTCATACAAAGCTTCCCTATATCCTGATGCATGTAAACCCTTCCTACAAAACCATGCATGATAAAACCGGATTTGAAGATATTACGCTGGAAGTTAACCGGTATTTTTCCCGAAAAGCAAAAGAACTTTTAGAAAAAGGAGTAAATGATATCATTCTTGATCCCGGTTTTGGCTTCGGAAAAACAGTAGAAGACCAGATGAAAATGATTCACGAGGTTGATTATCTCGGATTTGAAAGGTTTCCTTTATTGATAGGTATTTCCAGAAAGTCATTTATTTATAAACCTCTTGGTAAATTACCTTTGGATATTAATGAAGAAACACAGAAACTTCATATGAAAGTGCTGGAACAGGGAGCAAAGATTTTAAGAGTTCATGATGTGGCTGAAACTAAGGAAACACTGACCGAATTTTTACGAAAAAAATAAAAAGTGTAAAAAAAGCTTGTGAGTATTTAAAAAGTTTATACATTTGCAGTATGAATTTTAAGAATCAGAAAAATATTATTGTCATTTCTATTATTGCTGTTGTCATTAACAACAGTACGGAAACGGCATTTTAAATAGATTTTAATTTAAATTATATATAGGCCGTTTCATATTTGAAACGGCTTTTTTGTTTTAATTTTTATAAAGTACAAAATATGTATCAGTTATTATCAGTAATTATTATCGTCATTATTATTCCCTTGCGTCTGTGAGAAGGAAGATGTATGACTATACATATATTAAGCCCTCTCACGTTGTGAGAGGGCTTTTTTTATTCCATTTGTTAATTTTTTTTAAATCTCTTATAACATGTATTACAACGATGACACGACCATCTATTTTGACGGAAAATTTATGAAAGCGAAAGAGGGCGGAACAGATCTTTACGGGCAATCCCTTCACTATGGCTATTCGGTTTTTGAAGGAATTAAATCTTACAATACAGATCATGGAACCAGAATTTTCAAAGCAAAAGAACATTATGAAAGGCTGAAAAGATCAGCAGAGCTGATGTACATTCCCTTCGATTATTCTGTAGATCAGCTTACAGATCTTACCTATGAGCTTCTGGAACGTAATGGCTTTACTGATGCCTATATCCGCCCTTTGGTCACGTGCTCCCCCAATATGTCACTTTCAAAAGGACAGAAATCTTATCTGTCACTTCTTGCCTGGGAATGGAATAACGGATATCTGGCAGATAAAATGAAAATTATGACCTCTCCTTTTCAGCGTCCTAATCCTAAAGCTTTCAAGGTTGAAGCAAAAGTAGGAGGACATTATGTAAACTCAATATTGGCCTGTCAGGATGCCAAAGATAAGGGGTATGATGAGGCGCTGGTTTTGGATGAAAACGGAAACGTTGCCGAAAGTTCAGGAGCTAATGTTTTCTATGAAAAAGATGGAGTTTTGTATACGCCGGCTAAAGGAAGCATCCTTCCGGGAATCACAAGACAAACTGTTATGGAGATTTGTAATGAGCTTGATATTCCTGTAAAAGAAACATTCTTTAAACCAGAGGAAATGCGTGGTGCCGATGCCGGTTTTTTCTGTGGTACAGCAGCAGAAATCGTTGCTCTTGACTCACTTGATGACGTTCCTTTTACCAAAGATTGGAAAGATACAGCTAGCGGGAAGGTACAGGAGGCATATTTGAAATTGGTAAGAGTTCTGTCATTGTAAATTTTTGTAATTTAAATATTTGATTATTAGTTAAATAAGTCTGTTTTTCAAACAATTGAATATTGTAGTTTTAGTGAAAATGAAAATGAAAAGAATATTACAAAATGTAGTTTTGGATAAAAATTTAGTAAAAAACTTCATCTTAAATAGATAAAAAGAACAGGAAAAGTAGCAGAAATATGTTAAATAAATATTCAAAAACATTCACGCAGAACAGTGAACAGCCCGCCGCCAAAGCTATGTTGTACGGGATAGGATTTACAGAAGAAGATATGCACAAGGCACAGGTTGGAATTGCCAGTATGGGTTATGACGGGAATACCTGTAATATGCATTTGAATGATCTGGCTCAGGTTGTAAAAAAAGGAACATGGGAACATGGATTAGCCGGATTGATTTTTAACACCATTGGAGTAAGTGACGGAATGAGCAACGGAACAGATGGAATGCGCTATTCTCTGGTAAGCCGTGATGTGATTGCAGACAGTATCGAGGCGATCTGTGGCGCACAGTATTACGACGGGCTGATCGCATTGCCGGGCTGTGATAAAAATATGCCGGGAACTGTTATTGCCATGGGAAGACTGGACAGACCATCCATTATGGTATATGGAGGAACTATTGCACCCGGCTGTTACAAAGGTGAAGCATTAAATATAGTTTCTGCTTTTGAAGCTTTAGGAAAAAAGATTGCAGGAGAAATCACTGAGGAAGATTTTGACGGTGTTGTGAAGAACTCCTGTCCCGGAGCCGGGGCATGTGGCGGAATGTATACTGCCAATACCATGGCCTCTGCGATAGAAGCATTGGGAATGAGTCTTCCGTATTCCTCTTCCAACCCTGCTTTAAGTAAAGAAAAAAAAGAAGAATGCCTTGAAGCAGGAAAATACCTGAAAGTATTATTGGAAAAAGATATTAAGCCTTCTGATATCATGACCCGCAAAGCATTTGAAAACGCCCTTCGTCTTATTGTTATTCTGGGGGGAAGCACGAATGCCGTTCTGCATTTTATAGCAATGGCGAAAAGTGTCGGGGTATCTCTTACCCAGGATGATTTCCAGAAGATGAGTGATCAGACCCCGGTATTGGCAGACCTCAAGCCGAGTGGAAAATACCTGATGCAGGATCTGCATGAGCACGGAGGAACTCCTGCAGTGATGAAATATTTGCTGGAGCAGGGTCTCCTGCATGGGGACTGTCTTACTGTTACCGGAAAAACCGTCGCCGAGAATCTTCAGGATGTTCCGGGATTGAATTTCAATACACAGAAAATTATAAAACCACTTTCAGAACCTGTAAAAGCTACCGGGCATCTGAGAATATTATATGGTAATCTTGCCGAAAAAGGAAGCGTTGCTAAAATTACAGGAAAGGAAGGAGAACGTTTTGTAGGAAAAGCCCGGGTATTTGATGGTGAAAAAAATCTGATCAGAGGAATCCAGGATGGAACGGTACAGCATGGTGACGTTATTGTCATCCGCCATGAAGGTCCGAAAGGAGCTCCCGGAATGCCGGAAATGCTGAAACCTACAAGTGCACTGATTGGCGCAGGCCTCGGAAGCAGCGTAGCTCTGATTACAGATGGAAGGTTTAGTGGAGGGACTCATGGTTTTGTAGTAGGGCATATCACACCGGAAGCCCATGAAGGAGGTCTGATAGCCTTTGTAAATAATGATGACCTGATTGAGATAGATGCGGTAAACAACACTATACAGCTCAAAGTTTCAGAAGAAGAAATAGAAAGAAGAAAAAAAGGATGGCAAAAGCCTCCTCTTAAAGTACAGAAAGGATTGCTTTATAAATATGCATTAACAGTATCATCAGCCGCAGAAGGTTGTGTAACGGACGAAATCACTCAATAAAAGTATATGGAAAACCCGAACTTATCAACAGCAACACAACTTACCGGAAGCCGGATTATTCTTGAGGCATTTCTTCATGAAGGGGTAAAAACTATTTTCGGATATCCTGGAGGGGCTATTATTCCTATTTATGATGCACTTTATGATTATCAGGAAGCGTTGAAACACATCTTGGTACGTCATGAACAGGCTGCGGTACATGCAGCACAGGGACTGGCAAGAGTATCGGGAAAGGTCGGTGTTGTACTGGCCACCAGCGGTCCCGGAGCTACCAATCTTGTTACAGGATTAGCCGATGCCCTGCTGGATAACACTCCTCTGGTTTGTATTACAGGGCAGGTTTTTGACCATCTTCTGGGAACCGACGCCTTTCAGGAAATCGATGTGATGAACATCACAAGCCCGGTCACCAAATGGAATTATCAGGTGACCGATGCCAATGAGCTTCCTGAAGTATTGGCAAAAGCATTTTATATTGCAAAGTCGGGGCGTCCTGGACCAGTACTGATAGATGTTACCAAAAATGCCCAGCTGCAGTCTGTTGATTATACAGGATATTTCCCATGCCATTCGTTGAGAAGCTATAAGCCGGATCCGGATCCCAGTATTGAAAATATTGAAAAAGCAGCAATGCTCATCAATAATGCAGCCAGGCCATTTATTATCGCCGGACAGGGGATTATGCTTGGAAAAGCTGAAAAAGAATTTTTAGAATTTGCTGAGAAATCAGGGATTCCTGTGGCATGGACGGTTTTAGGAATGAGTGCTATTCCTACCGATCATCATCAGGCTGTTGGGATGGTAGGAATGCATGGAAATTATGGACCGAATATACTAACCAATGAATGTGATGTTTTGATTGCTGTCGGAATGCGTTTTGACGACCGTGTGACTGGAAGATTAGATCAGTACGCAAAACAGGCAAAAATCATTCATCTGGATATTGATAAAGCAGAAATCAATAAAAATGTAAAAGCTGATGTTCCGGTTCTGGGAAACTGCAAGCATACACTTCCTCTTCTTACAGAAAGGATTACCCACAGAGAACATCTTGACTGGCATGAAAAATTTAAAAAATGCTATGAAGTTGAACATCTCAATCTGATCAGCAGGGAGCTTTATCCTGAACAGGGAGAGATTACCATGGGGGAGGTGATCAGATACCTTAATGAGATGACAGAAGGAGAGGCAGTAATTGTAACAGATGTAGGGCAGCATCAGATGGCAACATGCCGTTACTCTCATTTCAGACATTCCCGAACCAATGTCACCAGCGGAGGGCTGGGAACGATGGGGTTCTGTCTTCCCGCCGCGATAGGAGCATCCTACGCAGAGACTGGCAGACCTGTTATTGCAGTAATGGGTGATGGTGGTGCACAGATGAATATTCAGGAGCTTGGAACTATTATGCAATATCACCCGGAGGTGAAAATCTTAATTCTAAATAACTGTTACCTGGGAATGGTGAGACAGTGGCAGGAATTGTTTCACGAAGAAAGGTATTCTTCAGTAGATATTCAGAGCCCTGATTTTGTTCAGGTAGCAAAAGGATATAATATCCCGGGAAATAGAGTCTCCGAAAGAGAAGATCTGAAATGGGCACTCCGCGAGATGCTGGATCACAACGGAGCTTTTCTTCTTGAGGTCATGACGGGAAAAGAACATAATGTATTTCCAATGATCCCGCAGGGGAAAAGTGTTTCAGAAATCGTATTAAATAATAACGCTTAAAAAATATAAAAATGAAAACAGATCATAAAGAATATACCATTACTGCGTATACAGAAGACTATTTAGGATTGATCAACAGAATTAATGCTATTTTTTCAAGAAGGAGAATTGCTATGGTGACTTTCAATGTAGGGCCTTCCGAAATAGAAAAAGTGAAAAAGTTTGTCATTGTGATCAGAGAAACAGAAGATTCTGTACAGAAGATCAGCAGACAGATGGAGAAACAAATAGACGTTCTGGAGGTACATTATCACAGAAACCCATATCTGACGGCGGTAGAATATGCCAGCTAAATACAACAATTAATCATTATAATCAATAACAAAAAATATATAAAATGGCAAAATTGAATTTTGGAGGAGTAGAGGAGAATGTAGTGACAAGAGAAGAGTTCCCGTTAGAAAAAGCTCAGGAAGTATTAAAGGATGAAGTTGTAGCAGTGATAGGATATGGAGTACAGGGACCCGGCCAGGCTTTGAATCAGAAAGATAACGGAATTAAGGTTATTGTAGGGCAGAGGAAAAACTCCAAATCATGGGATAAAGCAGTAGCAGACGGATTTGTTCCGGGTGAAACCTTATTTGAAATTGAAGAGGCATTAGAAAAAGGAACGATTATCTGCTATCTTCTGAGTGATGCAGCTCAGATTGAGTACTGGCCTAAAGTAAAACAGCATCTTACCCCTGGGAAAGCGTTATATTTTTCTCATGGTTTCGGAATTACATTCAGCGAGCGTACAGGAATTGTTCCTCCAGCCGATGTAGATGTATTTCTGGTTGCACCAAAAGGTTCAGGGACATCATTAAGAAGAATGTTTCTTCAGAACAGAGGTTTGAACAGCAGTTTTGCCGTATATCAGGATGCTACAGGAAAAGCCAGAGAAAGAGTCACAGCATTAGGTATTGCAATAGGAAGTGGATATCTGTTTGAAACCGACTTTAAAAAAGAAGTATACAGTGATCTTGCAGGAGAACGTGGTACATTGATGGGAGCTGTACAGGGAATTTTTGCTGCTCAGTATGATGTGCTAAGAAAAAATGGACACAGTCCTTCTGAAGCGTTTAATGAAACTGTTGAAGAACTTACTCAGTCATTAATGCCATTGGTGGCAGAAAACGGAATGGACTGGATGTATGCAAATTGCAGTACAACCGCTCAGAGAGGTGCTTTAGATTGGTGGAAACGTTTCAGAGATGCTACTTCGCCATTATTTGAGGAACTCTATGACAACGTTGCCAAAGGAAATGAAGCACAGCGTTCAATTGACAGCAACAGCAAGCCGGATTATCGTGAGAAATTGGAAGCAGAACTTACTGAGCTGAGAGAAAGCGAAATGTGGAAAGCTGGTAAGACCGTACGAAGTCTGAGACCCGAAAACAATTAATAAGGAAACGGATGATGAAAGAGGAAACAGACTCCTCCGTTTTAGAGCATGTTTATAAAGCGGAGGAACGATTAAAAAATGTAGTGGTAAAAACACCTTTGGCCGTCAATAATAACCTGTCTGCCATC
This sequence comes from Chryseobacterium sp. ON_d1, assembly GCF_006829085.1. Taxonomy (GTDB): domain Bacteria; phylum Bacteroidota; class Bacteroidia; order Flavobacteriales; family Weeksellaceae; genus Chryseobacterium. Next base: position 98,083 of record NZ_BJTC01000015.1, on the reverse strand, counting down.
TATGATGCTAATATCAGCTTTAAAAGAGAAGATCTGCAAAGGGTTAGATCCTATAAAATCAGAGGAGCATACAATAAAATGGCAACCATGTCACAGGAAGAACTATCCAAAGGAGTGGTTTGTGCCAGTGCCGGAAATCATGCGCAGGGGGTTGCTTTTGCATGCCATACAATGAAGGTGAAGGGAACAATTTTCATGCCTTTGCCAACGCCCGGACAAAAACTTGAACAGGTAAAAATGTTCGGTGGAGAATATATAGATGTTATTCTTTTCGGAGATACTTTTGATGCAGCAAAAGACGCTGCGATGAGGTTTTGCAAAGATCATAACAGTGTGTTTATTCATCCTTTTGATGATCCGGCTATTATTGAAGGACAGGCAACAACGGCACTCGAGATTCTGGAACAGGCAGAAGGTATTGTTGATTATCTTTTTGTCCCAATTGGTGGTGGCGGTCTGGCAGCAGGCATCTGCACTGTCTTTCAGCATCTGTCTCCGCAAACAAAAATCATAGGTGTAGAACCCTCCGCAGCAGCAAGCATGAAAAAAGCACTGGAAAAAGGGGCACCTGTTCTTCTTGAAAAGATCAGCCGTTTTGTGGATGGGGCAGCTGTACAGCAGGTAGGGAATCTCACTTTTGAACGCTGTAAAGACAGACTGTATGATATGGCTTTAGTAGATGAGGGGCTTGTCTGTGAAACCATACTGTCATTATACAATAAAGATGCTATTGTGGTAGAGCCGGCCGGAGCACTTTCAGTAGCAGCATTGGACAAGTATAAAGAAGAGATACAGGGTAAAAATGTAGTGTGTATTATCAGCGGAAGCAACAATGATATCACCCGTATGGAAGAAATCAAGGAAAAAGCACTGCTGTATGCGGGATTAAAACATTATTTCCTGGTCAGATTTCCGCAGCGTCCCGGAGCATTGAAAACTTTTGTAATGGATGTACTGGGACCGGATGATGATATTACCTATTTTGAGTATACTCAAAAAAATTCAAAAGAAAAAGGAATTGCAGTGGTGGGAATTGCTCTGAAACAGAACAAAGATTTTCCCCCTTTGATGAGTAAGATGAAGGAATATGATTTTTTTGTCAACTATCTTAACAATGATCCTTCGCTGATGAATTTGCTTATTTAAAATCATATTCAATATTAAATTACTTCGTTTTCAAACCGATTCTAAAAACACAATGATGAAAACAAAAAGCTTCACAATATCTGTGAAGCTTTTGTTATTTATCTTTCCAATGAAAAATTCGGAATTACTTTTGGCCGTTCATTTTCATTAGCAACTTTCCAGGATGTTCTGTACATCCATTCGGTCATTTTATAAAGTTTCTTGTAATTGATATTTTCAGATTCATCCTGTGGGGTGTGGTACTGATCATGCAGCACACTGGTGAAAAATATTGCGGGAATCCCAATCTTAGCATACGGAAGGTGGTCACTTCTGAAATAAAAATATTCAGCATGGCTAGGAGAATCCCAATCCTTCAGGTATTTGAATTTCGTACTTTCATTATTGGCTTCTTCAGCCATTTTTACAAGCTCTTCAGAATTTTTATGAGGAGCATTTCCCCCTAATAAAGCCGCCTCATTATTATCATTTCTCCCGATCATATCACCGTTCAGAACGGCTACAATATTCTCTTTCGGGACAACGGGATGGGCTGCATGCCATCTGGAGCCCAGTAATCCGCGTTCTTCAGCGCCATGGAAAACAAAAAGTATGCTTCTTTTTGCCGGCTGCTTCTTATATGCTCTGGCCATCGCCAACATAGCAACACAGGTACTTGCATTATCATCAGCACCATTATAGATGGTGTCGTTTTTTACCGGATGCCTGATTCCGTCATGATCCTGGTGTCCGCTTACCAATACATATTCGTTTTTAAGAACAGGATCTGTGCCTTCTATTTTTCCGATAATATTAACGGATGGATATTTGTAGGTTTCAGTGATCAGGTTCAGAGAAGCTTTAGGGTTGTTTTTTACCCAGCCGGCATTTTCCCTTTTGATCCATAAAACAGGAATGTTATTGGTGATTTTCTCTCTTAATCCTTCCACCCCGTAGCTTCCTCTTGTCATTTGAGGCAGTACCTCCACCCAGCTTTGTTCAGAGAGGTCATCGGTAACGAAAATGATTGCCTTAGCTCCCAATTCAGCCGCTTTATTGTAATATTTATTTCTTACAAATCCCGGATATCTCCTTACAAAAAGGGTCATGTCTTTCGATATATTTTTGTCAGAAGCATTGACGGCAAGAATCTTCCCTTTGATATTCAGTTTGGCAAGATCACCGGGCTCTGCATTTCCTGCGTACACTATTTCTGCATCTACAGAAGCATTTACGGGTTCAGCAACAAGGAAATCTTTCCATAGCTTAAGACTGGTATCGCCAATTTTCAGGCTGCTTTGCAGGATAACCTGATGTCTGTACATGTCAAAAAACTGGAAAAAAGTTCCATGATCTCCGGCGGGTTTCATTCCTGCTTCTTTAGCTTTGTCAGCAAGCCACATGGAGACTTTTAATTCATCCAGCGTTCCGGCTTCACGACCCCAGAACTGGTCTGCTGCAAGCTGGTACATATCGGTTCTAAGATCAGATTCTTTAATGGCGGACACCAAAGGTTTTTTATAGTTCTGAGCACTTCCAAGGCTAAACAGGAAAAAGCTTAACAGAGAAAAAACATAATTCTTATTCATAGTAACACTTAATTAAAGTTAGCCAACTTCTCTGAAAACTGTTTTGAAAATTCTTTTCTGTCTTCTTCCAGTTTTTCCTGTGTAGAAGGTAAAATATAATTAAAAAGGATTTTGTCTTCATGATCCAAAAAGATAATTTCCTTCTCATTTCCATCGATCATCTGCGAGAAAATTTCCCACATTGGAGTGTCTTTTAATTTTAATAATTCAAAAAACTGTTCTGCTTTGATTTCGATTTTCTGCATGTTCTTTTTATATATTGTCGTTGAATATTTCTGGATTCTTATTCAAAAATAAAGATTTTGCCTTTCCTGTCCGATTAAAATTCAAGAAACTTCAGCTTAAACTGAATTGCAAAATTTTCTTTGAAATTAGGAGTTGCATAATAGCCTACTCTGTAGAATAATCCCAGATTAAAATAACTGGAAAGGAAATTGTTCCATTCTACACCAACTTCCTGATACAGGTGATCCAGCTTTCTGAACTTAAACTGGTGGTATTCCGGATGTTTCATATCTCCGATTGTTCCTCGCAGGACAAAATCAAAGCTGGAAATATTGTGTCCGAAACTTTTCAGATACCATGGGAGTTTGTGCGTAAAGTAGTACGCTACGAATCTGTCATTATAGTATTTTCCACCTTCCAGCGTTGCAAACCCGAGGTAAGAAGTAAGGTTAAAGTTAAAGTCTTTACCCGGAGAGGCAAGCCCGTTCATCGTAAAGTTTTTCCAGATAGGTGCACCGCCCAGAACAAGACCTCCGTACAATCTGAAACCTGTAGTCCCGATAGGTGTTTTGAAATTGTGAACAAACAAGGCATCAAAACGGGAATAATTAAAATCTCCCTGCAACAGTTTGTAGCTCTGCTCATAATTAAAATATAGCTCAGGATACTTCTGATCGATCAGAGATTTTCCCTGAGGAGTCATTATATTAGTTGAATTCGGAGAATATTTCAGTGTAAACAGGGTATTGAAATTTCTGTACGAAGTTCCCCTGTCTCTGAATTGATAGTCAAATTCAGCTTCTTCTGTGTTTCTTCTTACGGCAAGGGCAACCGTTAGACCGTTTGTGACATCGTTCAGATAAGATAATGACATTCCTTTAAAGTGAAAATACCTGTCATTATTCAGGTTATTCCCGAAATTCATCATTCTCATCTTGAAATTCCAGAGTTTCCGGTTGAATTCTCCGGAAGCTGTCACATCATCATATACTTCAAATCTGAAAAATGAATTTTTTTCCAGGGTGGTTTTCATATCAAGCCCCATTCCGTACTTCCATTTTCTGTCTTTCACCCCATATGCAAAGTAATAGTCCGGTGAAAAATAAGGATTGAAGTTTTCGTTCAGCTTAGCTTTTAAACCTAATCTGAAACCTTCATAGGAGTTATAATTGACAATTTCATCTACAGCAAAGTCTACAGAACCTACTCTGATCTGTCCGTTCAGTAATCCGGATAATATCTGAGCTTTGCGGTCTATTTTATATTTTTTACCTAAGCTGTCAATGGTTTTATAGGTATTTTGTTCCCTTTCAGTAAGAGGATCTGTCCTGTATTGATCCAGAGAATGTCCGTCAATATTTTTTACTGAGAAAGTGTAGCCTTTGAAATCCTTAGCATCTTCTTCAATAGGTGATTCGAAATCAAAATATTTTGAAGTAAGGAAAGCATAGGTTCCGAAGCTTTTTTTATCTTTCTTATCGTCGTCAGCATGTACTTTGTCATCCATGGCCATTTTACCCATTTTAAGCTTGGCTTTTTCGTGGGCAAGGAACCATTTATTATTGTAGAATACCCAGGTACTGGTGATAATTCCTTCGTTTTTGTTTTTACTGAAGTTTTCGATTTTCTTGATTCCGTAAGTTTCGGTATCTACATAGATAGCACCATTATATTTCCGCTTTCTGTCCGGTTTTTTGTAATTGACTTCACGGAAGCGGATCACGAAATTTTTCCTGCCATCCAGGGTAACGGTATCCGAGAGGAAAAATCTGTAAAGCCCTCTGTTCTCCGGTTTTACCTGTTCAGGAACCACATCCCTGTTGCTCTGCTGGAGAGCGATCATTTCATAAATAGGCTGTTTCAGCCCGGAAATTCTGTTGTCCAGAATATTGATCTTTTCGCCATACTTTTTGGAGTATAAAAACTCCTGAGCCCTTTCCCAGAGAAAGAGTTTGCTTTTTGAAAATATTTTTCTTGCAGTAATGTTGTTCAGAGAGTCCTTTTCTCTTTTTTTCTTGAAAATATTTAAATCGTTAAAATACTGATTAAACTGAGAAATACTGTCCTCATCAATATCGAGGGATATTTTTTCATAGGATTTGTAGGAATAGGATCCTAAACTTTTTGGCGAATTTTCTTTAAAAAGCTTATTTACTTTTTTAAGGATTTCCAAAGCTCTGGGATCACTTTTATCCTCAATCACCACGGCCTCAATATTGGTGGTTTTTAATGTTTTCTTAAGCAGGGAAACTTCCATACTGCTCTCTACGGTAACGCTTTCTTTCTGATAAGACTCTGCTTCAACATCAATATTTTTACATCCCGTTTTAAATTCCAGAATGCCCTGTTCATTGGTATATCCGATAACGCTATTGTCACAGGATATCTTAGCTTTAAAGACAGGTTTTTGACTGGCGTCATCCACAACCTTAATTTTTGTTTGTGAATACCCCAAAAAGCTGAGTATAAAAAATAATAACAGTAAACCCCTTTTCATGTAAAAAAACTAGGTCAAAATTAATAATATTTATTGTGGTAGAAAAGTTTTTAACAGAGTATAACATTGATTTAATCTAATGTTTTTATGGATTTTGCACAGATATAATTCAATAATGAATTCAATCAGATCTTCTTTCTGTTTTTTCTGAAATTTACCAATAAAAAAACTCCTGAAGTAGTAATAATCAGGAGTTTTAATTGTAATGCGCTTAATCGTTTTATTTATCGTCCAAAGCTTTCAAAAACTCAATGATATCATCAGTTTCCTGTTCAGTGAGCTGCAGCGGTGCATCAGAAAGGGTCTGGTTCTCTATTTTAAATCCCAAACCTTTTCCACCACCTTTGTTATAGAAAATCATAACATCTTTCAACGTTTTATAACCGCCATTGTGCATATAAGGTGCCGTTTTATTGATATTTCTAAGAGTTGGTGTTTTGAATGAATGCTGTAATGAAGCAACTGTTTCATGAAACTTTCCCCGTCCCAGGTCTGTGTCAAATGCTTTATTCTCTCCGTTCATTGCTGCCCCTAGAACTTCCTGTTCCGTTTTTTTGAAATTCGGAGGAACTGTTCCATTGAATAAAGGAAGAAAATGGCATATGGCACACTGGGCTTTTCCAACAAAAAGATTAAACCCTCGTTTTTGGCTGTCCGTCATTGACGATTTATTTCCCCTCATGTATTCATCAAAACCAGAATTGAACTTTGCCAGAGAACGGATATAGGTGGCCAGTACATTCTGCAATTGCCAGACCTCCGTTTTTTGAGAGCCATATATCTTTTTGAATGCTGCCTGGTAGTTTTTATCCTGATTGATCCTGGCAAGAATAATATTCAGATCACCATGCATTTCTTCTTTATTGGAGATTACATCTGAGCTCTGTCCTTCCAGATCATCCTTTCTCATGTCCCAAAACTGACCATGCTGGTATCCGGCATAGTTGAGGGATGGTGTGTTGCGGGGCAGTTTGGAGTTTTCAAGAGACATGGATCTGGCAAGTCCGTCAGTAAATGCTTTTTCCGGAATATGACATGTGGCACAGCTTCGGTTATTATTGTTGGATAGAATTTTATCATTGAAAAGCTGGTGCCCGAGGGCAGCCTTTTCTTCAGAATAGGCATATTCTTTTCCAGGGGTAAAGGCATTGGGATTAAATGCGTTTTTGGCAAAGAAAGTAGCTGCATTTTTGTTTAAAGCTGTGGTTACTTCAACATCAGGAATTTCCTCCTGATTTTTAAAATCAAGCATCAGAGCTGTTATTTTGTTCAGATGATCCGGAATAAAATTGACATAATCAAATGTATTTTTATCCGTGTTTTTTTTTAGAAATTCAATAGCTGAGTTGATTTCCGTTATGATACTTTTTAATGCTTTGCCTTTTGACCGGCTTGTGGAAATTTGTTCAAGCGTTTCTTTGACTCCCTGAAGGGAAGAAGGCATTTCCTGTAAAAATGTTCCGGAAACAGGGGTGTCAAAACCTGAAATTCCCAGGCTTGAAATTCTGAACGTTTCCTGCCTTAACGCATCAAAAACCTGATCTTTACTAACGGTAATTACCTGAAAGTTGGTGTCTATGGTATTGCTTTTATTGATGAGCTTGTTGAGCATTCTGATCACTTCCTCCTGATTGCTTTTATTATAAGGATACAACAGCTCTTCCAGAACCTGAAGTCCTTCAGGCTCTATTTCGGTATGCTCATCCATTTCGATCTCAGGAAGGGCAGGTCCATTGATAAACCTCGCAGAGTGGGGGAGGAAATACTCTACAGCCCATTCCATTTTTTTGTAGGTTTTTCTGATGCCCTGAAATTTTTGCTGAAGAAGTTTTTCCCCAGAATCTTTGGAAACAAGGGTTTTCAGTTCATTGATTTGTTTTTCAAAATCAGTGTTGGTTTTAATGATTCTGTTTTTTACAGAACCAAGATCTTCATATACCGGCTGCTGTTTATCATTTTTACAATATGAAAGAATGAATAGTGCTGCTGCAGAGTATAAAAAGAGAAGTATCGGGTATTTTGAAAGTCTATTCATAAGTATGAAAAGTATCAACAGATATTTTCTATTGATACTTTAATTGAATTTGATATGAAGAATTTGAAACTATTTTTCTACGTTTCTGATGATCACAATCTGTCCGCCCTCCTTATTGGTATTGATTCCGGAACCGTCAGGATTTTTGAATTTATCCAGTTGCCATGTATGAGAATGGATATTGACAGAGAATGTATTCGGAACTCCGATGATGTCTGAAATATCAACCATTGCCCCGAATTCCCATGAACCGAACTTCTGAAGATCCCCGGACTGGTTGTAAGCAGTCTGCCATGCAGAATCATTTCTGTTGTGCTTCATATTCAGCCATGGCTTATATTGTTTGGTCGCGATATTCAGCTGCCAGATATAAGAATCGTGATTGGCATTTTTATAGTAAGAATCTCCGTCTTCCTGGATGTACACAAAGTTTTCAGTAACACATAAGTTGTCAGGATTGATAAGATTATTTCCCGGATTAGAGTCTCCTTCTGCTACCACTTCTAATTTTCCTGTCAGCATATTATTGGAGTTCAGAACAAGTTTGTACACTCTTCCCCACATCGTTAATCCTGCTTTTGGGTTGACACCGTCAGACGATTCTCCTGTTGCCGTAAAGTAAATTTCTCTTCCTTTTCCTGCTCCTTTTCTGTAATCTACATCTTCCACTCTTGAAAAACGGATTGCGTTATTATCAATATTTTTCTGGTTGATCTGAGCTCCTGTAAGGTTTTTAGCGTTAGGGATTTCAACAAACTCCACATCATAGCTGTTTCCTTTTGTCATGTCCGTTTCTGTATAGTTGCTGTTTGTTCTCCTTAAAGAATACAGCTTACCGTTATCCAGATCTCCCTGTGTATCGGCTACATACATGATCAGCTGTCCTGCAGACTGGTGAGAAGAAGAATAAGACTGATCTTCACCAATAATGATATAAGTTTTTCCGTTAGAAACATCCTTAGGAAGCGGAACTGCATTTTCCATAGAAGCTTTTCCCAAAGCAGGTTTTACTCTTGTTTTATCTGATGCCTGAGATACCGGTGCCAAAGGATTCAGAGCGTGAACCATACTTTCTTCACCTGATTCGCCTGCCGTAAGAAACGCACTGAAACCGTGAATCTCAGGAGTTGCTAATGTGGCGGAGCATAACCTAGTCATTCCTCCGGTTCCGTTCAATATATATTCTCCTTTTACAGGTTTAAAAGTTTTGTCTAAATACACTCTGGATACTGACTGTTTGATTTCATGGTTAGTGATCATCAGATAACCGTCAGAATTGGGGTCTTTCATAAGTCCCATCCCATCCGGCTGGCCTCCGAAAACGAAATCAGGAGAACCTGGAAGAACATCAGAACTGGAGATCAGGGTAGTAATATTTAAATTTTCAAAACCTGGCATTCCAAAAACGAAAGCGGGTTCTTTAGAAAAATTTTCAATTTTGATTTTGTCGTTGGAAGGGGTATTCGAATCCCCGTTATTATCATCGTTGCAACCTTGAAATACAAGGGCAGCAAACAATAATACTCCCATAGTTTTGTTAATTTTCATAATTCTTTTTTTTGAAATTTCGATTATGGCAAAACTAATGGTCTGGTGTTAACTGAGTTTTAAGAAGATAAAACAAATAGTTTAAGATTAGGTGATGATTTGTTAAGATAAGGTCAATAATTAGAACGGATATAAATAGAGAAACTTTGATGAAAATATTCGGAATAAGAATACTATATTATAACGCAGTGTACGCAAAGTTTTTATTTCCTGCTTTTCTCGTTCGCAAAGGCATTCCATTTAGCAAAAAACGCAATCATTTCATAGCTGAGTGTAACGTCTTTGCGAACGGAAATATTTATGATAGCATGAGAATTTCTTGTGATCTTAGCGTTAAATAAAAGATAATAGTTAAAACGAAAACAGGCTGTCTCAAAATGAAACAGCCTATTCTAAAATTTATAATAGGTATACTATTCTTAAATATTCAAAGCTTTTTGGTAAGCGTTTTCTAACCCTTCAAGGTTTTTACCCCCTGCTGTTGCAAAACCTGGGTTTCCACCACCACCACCTTGGATTTCTTTGGCAAGATCCTTTACAATAGCGCCAGCCTGATAATCTGCAGCCAGATCATCAGAAACCCCAACGGTAATCATCGGTTTTCCGTCTGCATCCGAAAGAATGATCGTTACTGAAGCTGGGATTTCTCTCTTCAGCTGGAATACGATGTCTTTTACAGAACCGGCATCCAGGGAAGTTTTCTTTACAAGAAGCTGCTTGTTGCCTTTCTGCTCATAAGCATTCTTCCATTCTCCGATTTCTCCTTTTGCTTTTTCCTTTTTAAGGGCATCTACCTCAGCTTTCAATGAAGTGTTTTCTTCAATCAGTTTCTCGATAGACCTTACTACATCTTTAGACTTCAATAATTGAGAAAGTTCAATGATCTGTTTTTCAAGATTTTTGAAATATTCTTCAGATTTATCTCCTGAAATCGCCTCAATCCTTCTGATTCCCGCAGCAGCAGAACCTTCGGAAGTGATCTTGAAATGACCGATTTCGCTGGTGTTTTTTACGTGAGTTCCTCCGCAAAGTTCCTTTGAACTACCAAACTGGATCATTCTCACATGGTCACCATATTTTTCACCAAATAAAGCCATGGCACCTTTATCCAGAGCTTCCTGAATTGGAATACTTCTGAATTCCTGTAACGCAATGCTTTCTTTGATCTTTTGGTTTACTTTATCTTCAATCAATGCCAGTTCTTCCTCAGTCATTTTGTTGAAATGAGAGAAGTCGAAACGCAGATAATCAGGCCCTACATAAGAACCTTTCTGCTCCACGTGAGTTCCCAGAACATCTCTTAAAGCTTCATGCAGAAGGTGGGTGACAGAGTGGTTAGCCTGAGAATTTTTTCTTTCAGAAGCGTTTACTTTAGCATAGAAAAGAGCACCTGCATCTTTTGGAAGACCATTGATTAAGGATATAATCAATCCGTTTTCTTTTTTAGTTTCCAACACCTCAAAGCTTTCAACAGCATTCTCAAGAACTCCTTTGTCTCCAACCTGACCTCCTCCTTCAGGATAGAAAGGAGAACTGCTTAATACCACCTGGTAAAATTCTCCGTCTTTATTTTCTACCTTTCTGTATCTCGTAATATAGGTTTCAGATTCAGTCTGATCATAACCCACAAAGTTTTCTTCTCTTTCCTCTAAAGTAACCCAGTCATACACTTTCTGAGCAGAATCCGCTTTTGAACGAAGTTTTTGTTTCTCCATTTCTGCCTTGAAACCTGCTTCATCAATGGTTAACCCTTTTTCTTCTGCAATAATTCTTGTCAGATCATCAGGGAATCCATAAGTATCATACAGCTCAAATACTTCTTCACTTGGTAATACTTTAAGGTTATCAGCAATGGTCTGCTGAATCAGCTTTTCAACTCTGATCAAACCGTTCTCAATGGTTTTTAAGAATGAATCTTCTTCACTTTTAATCACTTCAGCAACCAGTTTACCCTGCTTTTCGATTTCCGGGAAGAAAGATCCCATTTGTTCCTGAAGAACGGCCACAAGCTTGTAAAGGAAAGGTTCTTTCATATCCAGGAATCGGTAAGAATAAGAAATTCCTCTTCTTAAAATTCTTCTGATTACATAACCTGCTCCTCCGTTGGAGGGTAACTGTCCGTCTGCAATAGCAAAAGAAACCGCTCTGATATGGTCTACCACAACACGGATGGCAATATCTTTTTCATTTTCTAAAATTCCGGTGTATTTTTTACCAGAAAGCTCCTCAACTTTAGAAATAAGCGGAGTAAAAACATCGGTATCATAGTTGGAAGACTTCCCTTGAAGCGCCATACAAAGACGTTCGAAGCCCATTCCTGTATCTACATGCTGAGCAGGAAGCTTCTCTAACGATTTATCTGCTTTTCTGTTGAATTCCATGAAAACCAGGTTCCATACTTCCACGACCTGCGGGTGATCCTGGTTCACAAGGGAAATTCCCGGAACGGCTGCTTTTTCTTCAGGTGTTCTCAGGTCAATATGGATTTCTGAACACGGTCCGCACGGTCCGCTTTCACCCATTTCCCAGAAATTATCTTTTTTATTTCCATTGATGATTCTGTCTTCCGAAATATGGGATTTCCAGAAGTCATAAGCATCCTGGTCCCTGTCCAGATTTTCAGAAGCATCACCCTCAAAAATCGTTACATATAAATTTTCTTTTGGAATTCCGTATACTTCAGTCAGTAATTCCCAGGCAAAAGCAATAGCCTCTTTTTTGAAGTAATCCCCGAAAGACCAGTTTCCCAACATTTCAAACATGGTATGGTGGTAAGTATCTCTCCCCACATCATCCAGGTCATTGTGCTTCCCGGAAACTCTCAGACACTTCTGTGTATCAGCAATTCTCGGGGCGGTAGGCGTTTTGTAGCCAAGGAAAAAATCCTTGAACTGTGTCATTCCGGAGTTGGAAAACATAAGGGTAGGGTCGTCTTTCAGCACAATAGGAGCTGAAGGAACGATTAAATGCTCCTTACTTTTAAAATAGTCTAAAAATTTTTGACGTATTTCTTGTGATGTCATAGTATTGCTTTTGCTTTTTTAAATATCAAATTTTTGATAAGTTGCAAATTTAAGATTTTTAAGCGATTTGTAATAATTTTATACTATGTTTTGAATGGTGAAGAGTTGGGCTAACGGATGTATCGTAAACCTTATAGGTTTTTAAAACCTATAAGGTTTGTGGCAAAAACAATCAATAATAATCTAATTTTGGAATATCCGTTTAACTTACTACCTTCGTTGTGATCTGAGAAAAGACAGAAATCCTTCCTATGACAAAAGATGAAGAATTGAAAAGCTGGATAGAGCAATATTCAGGGCCGCTTTTGAAGCGGGCGCTGTATGTGCTTTCGAATAAAGAAGATGCACAGGATGTAGTTCAGGAAGTTTTTCTTGCGGCCTACTCAGCCTATGATTCTTTCGAAGGGAAAAGTCAGGCATTGACCTGGCTGATGGCGATTCTGAACAGGAAAGTGGCAGATTTTTACCGGAAAAAATATAAATCAGAACCGAATATAAGACTTGATCATTTCTTTGATGAAACAGGTTCATGGAAACATAATGATGTTCTGAATGACTGGAATGTATCCGGTGAAGGCGATGAACTTTTAGACAGTGCAGATTTTAATAAAACCTTGGAGGAATGTATTGAAGAATTACCCTCCAGATGGAAGATCCTGCTGAAAATGTATTATATCGAAGAAAAAAAAGCACCGGAAGTAAGTCAGGAATTGAATGTTTCCACGACTAATCTTTGGAAGATTTTGCAACGAAGCCGGATGCAGCTCAGAGAATGTCTGGAGTTTAACTGGTTTTCAAAATCATAAGGAATAATGATAAAAAGAATACTACATATACTATTTTTACCATGCAGTGAAGCTACTTTACTGATGGAAAAAAGGAATGCCCAATCCATTTCTCCCAGAGAAAACAGGATGCTTAGCATGCACCTGATGATTTGCAAATGGTGCAGGATGTACAGTGAAAAGCTGGCTCTTCTGGATAAAGTTTTTAAAAAGACTTTTTCTGAGAAAGAGAAAGAAATAAATGAGTCTGAAATTCAGGACTTTAAAAATAAAATGATCGATAAGTTAAATTTCTGATAAAAATTCTGTCAGGATTTTAAAAAGCCTCCGACTATACTTCTGAAAACAATAAAGTATTCAATTAAAATCTTAAAATATGGTCGGAACAGTACAGGAATCTAAAAATCAATTAGCCCGAATCGGGTATTACATTTCACTTTTCGGAGCAGCGCTTATTTTGCTGTGGATTGGTATTTTCAAATTTACCCCTACAGAAGCAGCAGCAATAAAACCTTTGGTAGAAAACCATTTCTTAACTTTTTTCGTATATAAAATTATAAGCGTCCAGGCAGTGTCAAATCTTATCGGAGCGATAGAAATTATCATTGCATTACTCCTGATATTTAGTGCGAAATTTGCTGTACTGAAGAAGTACGCAGGAATAGGAATGATTGTAACTTTTCTGGTGACATTAAGCTATTTATTTACCACACCGGGAGTTTGGAAAATAGTGGATGGAGTGCCTGTGACGGATTTCTTTATTTTAAAAGACCTTATGCTTTTAGGATTTGGAGTCATGATCGTTCAAAATAATAAGTAATGAATAAAAAGGTAAAAATGAAAAATATATTAATAGTACTCGGAATCATTCTGGGTATCGCAGTATTTGCTGCAGGATCCGGGCTTTTCAAAAAAAACAAGCCTAATGTAGTGGAAATAAAAAAAGAAAATGAGAAAATTATGGATAACAAAAACGTTAGAGAGATTTATTTTGCAGGTGGATGTTTCTGGGGAACAGAACATTTTTTTCAACAGATTCGTGGGGTTGTAGGAACAGAAGTGGGGTATGCCAATGGAAATACCCAAAATCCTACTTATGAAGAGGTCGTAAGTCATACAACAGGTTTTGCAGAAACCGTAAAGGTAAAATATGATCCTGAACAGGTAGACCTGAAACTGTTGATTGATCTGTATTTCAAAACCATTGATCCTACTAGTAAGGATCAGCAGGGAAATGACAGAGGAAACCAGTACAGAACAGGAATTTATTTCACAGATAAAACAGACGAAGCCACTGTAAAAGGTGAAGTTCAGAAACTGGCCAAAAATTATAGCAAACCGATATTGGTAGAAACTATTCCGTTGAAAAACTTCTACAGAGCAGAAGATTATCATCAGGATTATCTGGACAAAAATCCTGGCGGATACTGCCACATTGAACCGGGACTTTTTGAAATGGCTAAAAAAGCCAATCCTCTTCCAAAACCAGCTTATCAAAAACAGGATAAAAAAGTTTTAAAGGAGAAACTGACCGCTGAACAATATAATGTTACTCAGGAAAACGGTACAGAAAGACCTTTCCAGAATGAATACTGGAACGAAACCCGAGAAGGAATTTATGTAGATATCACCACAGGAGAGCCTTTATTTGTGTCTACAGATAAATTTGAATCCGGATGTGGATGGCCAAGTTTTTCAAAACCGATTACAAAAAGTTTAATTGACGAAAAAATGGATCGTTCCCACGGGATGACAAGAGTAGAGGTAAGAAGTAAAACCGGCGACGCCCACTTAGGGCACGTTTTCACAGACGGACCACAGGATAAAGGAGGACTTCGTTACTGTATCAACAGTGCTTCGCTGAAATTTATTCCGAAAGCGGAAATGGAAAGCAAAGGATACGGAAAATATCTTCCGTTGTTAGATAAAAAGTAATGTGAAAGGAAGGCTGCCGGATGGCAGCCTTTTTATTTTGAACTAATTATAGTCATTAATAATCTTTAAATATTTTAATGATTAAATCTTTTAATCTTCAGAATTGAAATCTACCAATCTCTTTTTCTCAGAATCCAGTACGATCCGAATATAAAAACAGCACACCATACCAGACAGGCAATAAGACTTTCTGTAGGGTAATGGAAATCATATTTTACGCCCATCACTTTGGCCATATTTAATCTCATCATTGGGTTAGGAATAAGGCTTGACATGCTTTCCAGCGGTAAAAGATGCGAGATAAAAAAATCATTCTGAAGAACCTCATTTCTTTGGGGTCCCTGCATTCCCTTTACTTTTGAATACGTTTCAAAAGCGGTTAAAATTCCTTCGCCAATCCAGAAAACGAAAAGGGCAAGAAAAACAAAAATAGATTTTCTCAGTAAAATTGAAAGGAACATTAAGAAGCAAAAGAAGGTAAATAGCTTCACAAAATAATTTCCAATAAAGAAAATTTCAGCAAAAACCTTTGTAGATTCCGTCGTATTCGAATATTGATATCCCAGAAATAAAGTAATTCCCAATACAATAGCTGTTGAAACAATAGTGAAAATACTTATTGTCAGCAATTTTGAAGTGATGAATTCCTTTCTGCTCAATCCATCAATCGTATTCTGCTTGAACATTCTGTTACTGAACTCCTGTGAAATGGAGAAGACAATAATCAGCCCCAGGAAAATTTTCAGTAAGGCAACAATCCAGGTGGTGAAATTCCAGATTTCCGGGAAATTATAAATCCCTTGTTCTTTTAAGTTTACGGTTCCCCCAAAAACATCAAAGTCAACCAGTCCGATGAAAAGTAAGGCGATAAGAATGGCGAAATAAAGTATGGTGAAAACCTTAAAAGGTTGGTAGTTCAGGTTTTTGTAATATTCCAGTTTTAATAATTTGATCATGACTAATTGGTGTTTTTTACAAGTTCAAGGAATTGAGATTCAAGGGACAGTTTTTTCTTGGTCAGATGGGAAAGATAAATCCCTTTTTCTGCCAGTTTCTGATTCATTGCGGAAGCTGAAATTGAAGCATCATCACGAATCTGAGCTTTGATAAGGTCACCGTCCTGATTGATGGAGGAAAACCATTGAAGTTCATTTAAAGCATTTAAAAGTATTGTATTGTTATCTGCTTTCAGTTCAAAATAGCCATTATTGGAAGTCATTTCGTCCACCCGTCCACAGTAAATGGAATTTCCTTCTTTCAATACAATCACATGACTGCAGATTTTTTCAATTTCATCCAGAAGGTGGCTTGCAATAATAATGGTGATTCCTTGTTTGGCAATATCACTGATAATTTCTCTGATCTGTATGATTCCTTCAGGATCCAGCCCGTTGGTAGGTTCATCTAAAATCAATACTTCTGGGTTGTTCAGCATAGCAGAAGCAATGGCAAGGCGCTGTTTCATACCTAAAGAAAAAGTTTTGAAAGCATCCGTTCTTCTTTCATACAGATTAACCGTTTTCAAAACTTCATCAATCCTTGAATAAGGCGCATTTTTAATTTCTGCGACAATCTTAAGGTTGGTTTCAGCGCTTAAATAAGGGTAAAAGTTAGGCTGTTCAATAATAGCTCCTATCTTTTTTAAAGTGTCCGGATCAGTTCCTTTCTTACCAAACCAGAACCAGTCTCCGCTGGTGGGGTTAATGGTTGAAAGCAGCATCCCAAAAGTAGTGGATTTCCCGCTTCCATTAGGTCCCAGAAGCCCATAAACATTACCTCTTTCGACGTCAAAAGAAATATTGTTGACTACAACTCTCTTGAATTTTTTCGTCAAATTTTTTACTGATAAAATCTTTTCCATGTAATTTGTTTTACATAGTAGTAGTCTATGTAAATTAGAGAATGTTACAGAATTATCATAAATCAATATTAATTTATAGGTAAATACATTAAATTTGATAGAATTAATCAACAGTTATGAAGCTAATTGAACTGGCAGAAGAATTAAATGTTTCTGCAGAAGCCATCAAACAGTTTATTCAGGATTTTGATCTTGAACTGGTAGACTGTATAAGCACTAATTTTGAAGTAAAAAAGGATTTTGAAAAATTCGCCCGCGAAAATATCGATTTTTTAAGGCTCTATGAAAAAGATCTTGATAAAAATAAAACGCTGGAACAGATTGCTGAAGTCATCAAACAGCCCAAAGATAAGGTAGAAAAGGTGATCAAAGACAATAATCTCAATATCTTCGACAACGGTTTTTTCAAATCTTCCGTATCAAGTTATGGAATTGATAACAAACTGGGAGGAAACTATCAGTTTGTGTATGACTATTTCGGACATAAAACCAGTCTGCAGCAAAGGGATTTCATAGGATACAGAGATCTGTTTTTTTATACCTCCAGCGTTTTGGAACCTTTCCTTAATCCACAGCAGATCAAAGACTGGGGAATCAACAAGCCTGCAGGCATTATTCTGTACGGGCCTCCCGGGAGCGGTAAGATATTCTGGGCCAACAAGATTGCTGAAATCATCGGATATCAGTTTAAAGAAGTTAAAAAACACTACCTGGGAACATCATTGATTGATGGAAATGAAATCAATTTCAGTGATTTCCTGCTGAGCATGATGAAGGAAAATAAAATGCTGCTTTTCCTGGATGACTTTGATGAAATTATGATGCAGCGAAGAGCAGAAACGGATATTGCTTCCTGTAATCTGGAAGCCCAGGAGCTTATTCTGCATTACATCAGCAAATTTGAAAAAGAAGGAGTTCTGATGGTAGGCTCAGCTAATTCTGTAGCAGAAATTGATGAAGAAATTCTTGCTCCCGGAAGATTTGACGTGCTGATCCCTATTTTTCCTCCTAATGCCTCTGAACGTTCAGAAATTATTCTTTACGCAATGACCAGGGGACTTGAAGAAGACTCTTTGCTCTACAAAATTCTTAAAAACAACAAAGCAGATAAAGTTCCTTTCTGGCATGACATCTCTTCAAAAATGAAGGCCTTCAGCAATACCATGCTGATCGATTTTACCCAAAGCTTAAAGAAAAGAATTAAAAACCTTTACCAGAAAACCAGAAACGAAAAACTGAAGATCGACCAGAATCTTTTAAACGGAGCTTTAAGAGATGCAGGGTCTAAGCTTACTGAAGAATATCTTGATCAGGTAGCAAGATTCCTGGCTGATGTTATTATCAATAATTTTGATGACTTTCAGTTCAGAATTCAGGCATTGAAAAATGAACTGGAGACTTACAGAGTAGTGGAAGAACCACAAAGAGCCATCGGGTTTCAGCATAATGATGGGGGAGATAAAGGGTAATTGTTCAACGTTTAAAGACTGAGAGGTTTAAAGTTTAAAGTTTAAGGTTTAAAAAATTATGAACAGCATCTGGGAACTGGACACTTTCTACAGAAAAAGGGATATTATCATCATAGGTGCCGGATTTTCGGGGCTGTGGACTGCTATATCTGTCAAAGAAAAGTATCCGGATAAATCTGTTTTAATTATTGAAAGGAGTACCATTCCATTAGGAGCCTCAACAAGAAATGCAGGGTTTGCCTGCTTTGGAAGCCTTACTGAAGTGATTGCAGATTCGCAGACAATGGGTTGGGAAAAAACATTGCGTCTCGTTAAAATGAGATTTGACGGCCTTCAGAAAATCCGACATTATTTTAAAAATGATGAAATTGATTTTGAACTTACAGGAGGCTATGAAATTGTAAATAATGAAGAGCCTTTATCTCATATCGCTATTGTTAATGAAAAGCTGAAAGCAATAACCGGCCTGGATAAAACATACAGTCTGAAAAAGGATAAAATACAGGAATTCGGACTTGGAAAATCTGAATTTCTCATCGAAAACCCTTGTGAAGGAAGTCTGCATTCAGGAAAACTGTTACAGAATTTGCTGGAAAAGTGTCATGAACTGAAAATTGAATTTTTATTCGGAACAGAAGTTAGTAAAGTTGAAGAAAGAACAGGAGATATTGAGGTTCATCTCTCGGATCATCTTTCCGTAAAAGCGGATAAAATGATTTATTGTACCAATGCTTTCACTTCAAAGTTTCTGGAAAAAGAAAATATCGTTCCAGCCCGTGGACAGGTCCTTTTGACAGAGCCTATAGACGGATTAAAACTAAAAGGAACCTTTCATTATGATGAAGGTTACTATTATTTCAGGAACTTGGGAAACAGAATATTACTGGGGGGCGGGAGAAATCAGGATTTTAAAACCGAAGAAACCATAGCTTTTGAAACGACAGAATTTCTGCAGGATCATCTGGAAAACTTTTTAAGCGAAGTTATTCTTCCTCATAATGACTTTAAAATTGCACTCCGCTGGTCAGGAATAATGGCAATGGGCCTGGAAAAAACACCCATTGTAAAACAGATTTCGGAAAGACAGTTTTGTGCAGTAAGACTTTCAGGAATGGGAGTGGCTCTGGCTCCAAAAATTGGAGAGGAGATAGCAAAAATGATTTAGATACAAATGAAATATTTACCTTTTGAACGTATTACCTACAGGACAAATTTGTCTGAACAGGAAGTTTTTACAAGACTTTCAGGTTTTGTAGAACCTAAAAAATTTGGTTTTGGAAGGAATTATACAAAAGACTATGAAGGATCTGTAAATAATGACAGCTTTGAAATAAGCAGAGTTATTCAGTATAGAAATTCTTTTCTTCCCCAAATAAGCGGAATTATTCAAAAAAATAACTACGGGACAGAAATAGAGGTGACCATGAAGTTACATGTATTTGTACTTGTATTTTTACTATTCTGGTGCTCCATTGCAGTAGGGATATTCATTATGATCGGTTCAACAGAGAAAAAAATGTCTGTAGAATTTTTCATGCCTCTGCTGATGTTACTTTTTGTTTATATCTTAACAATGGCAGGCTTCAAAACAGAAAGTAAAAAATCAAAAGAATACCTTAGAAGCTGAAATAACAAAGGAGTAATCAATGACTGTTATTTTCCCACCAGCTAAAAATTTCCGATGCCACTTCTTCGGAATCGAACTCAGACTTATAAAGGCCATAAGAAACACATAACTCAGTTTCTATAACTTTTTCAAGCTTATCTTGATCCGTTCCTTTTTCCAATTGTTGAAAAAGCTTTTCAGTTAGATGATCAAAACTGCTTTTGGAAAGTCCGGGCATTAAATTCATTGAAATAATAAGCTTTTTTAACCTAGCAATGTTTCCATTGCGCTCGTTAATCAAATCATTGATATTCATTCAAATCTTTTTTAAGCATAAATATAAAGTAAAAATACACTTCTCTTCCTAAATTAAATTCTAAACCTTAATCAAATCCAAAACCAGGAACTTTAAACTCAAAACGCTCCACTCTAAAAGAATTCCTTATTTTTGCAAAAAGAAAAATTCGTGATTAACAACGACCAGATAAAAGAAGTTCAATCCAGAATTGAAGATTTACACAGATATCTTCAGATTGAGAAAAAGAAGATTGAAATTGCCAATGATGACGAAAAAACTGCGGCTCCGGAATTTTGGGACAATCCAAAAACGGCTGAAGCATTTTTAAAACAGCTCCGTTCCAAAAAAAAATGGGTAGAAAGCTATGATGAGATCCAGACACAGTTTGAAGATCTGCAGGTGTTAGCTGATTTTGCCAAAGAAGATCCGGATTCTGAAAAGGAACTGGATGAAACATTTCCGCAATTGGTAGAAAAAATTGAAGACCTTGAATTCAAAAATATGCTTTCCAATGAAGGGGATGAGCTTTCTGCAGTCCTTCAGATCACTGCCGGAGCAGGAGGGACAGAAAGTTGTGACTGGGCATCTATGCTGATGAGGATGTATACCATGTGGGCAGAAAAGCAGGGTTATAAAATCCGCGAACTGAACTTTCAGGAAGGGGATGTAGCAGGAGTGAAAACCGTAACACTGGAGATTGAAGGGGAATATGCTTTCGGATATCTGAAAGGAGAAAACGGAGTACACAGACTGGTAAGAATCTCACCTTTTGACAGTAATGCAAAACGTCATACAAGCTTTGTTTCGGTATATGTATATCCTTTGGTAGATGATACCATTGAGATCAATATCAACCCGGCTGATATCAGCTTTGAAACCATGAGAGCTTCCGGAGCAGGAGGGCAGAATGTCAACAAGGTAGAAACAGCTGTACGTCTTCGTCACGCACCAACCGGTATTATCATCGAAAATTCAGAATCCCGTTCCCAGCTTCAGAATAAAGAAAAAGCCATGCAACTCTTACGTTCAAGACTTTACGAAATGGAACTGGAAGAACGTATGAAAGCCAGAAATGAGATTGAAGCCAACAAGATGAAGATCGAGTGGGGAAGCCAGATCAGAAATTACGTAATGCATCCTTACAAGCTGGTAAAAGATGTACGATCAGGTCATGAAACTTCAGATGTGGATGCTGTCATGAACGGGAATATCACCCCTTTTCTGAAAGCATTCTTAATGGCCGATGGAACGGCTGTTTCCGATGATGATCTCGACTTATAAAATTCGTTTTTGAATTTTAGTTAAAATCTTATAATTAATTTTTGTTTCAGACATTTTAGGCTTACTTTTGTTGTTCATCGATATTTATGGAAGATTTCAATAGCTGGAAGGATTTATTAAACCCTGAGTTTTATATTAAAATGGGAGGGTTTTGGCTTATTTTATTCATTGTTTTTGCTGAAACAGGTCTTTTTGTAGGGTTTTTCCTGCCTGGAGATTCACTTTTATTCGTTTCAGGAATTTATGCCGTTGAAATCATCAAAGAGACTTTTGGATCTACAGGGAGTGATTTCCTGGATACTACACTTCTGGCTTCAGGTGTGGCACTGGCTGCTGTGATTGGAAATGAAGTAGGATATTATTTCGGAAGAAAAGCGGGTCCTGCTTTATATAAAAGACCGGATTCAATGCTTTTCAAAAAGAAATATCTTTATCAGGCACATGATTTCTTTGAGAAACACGGTGCTCTTGCCATTATCATGGCAAGATTTTTACCGGTTGTAAGAACGTTTACGCCAATTGTAGCTGGTATCGTGAAGATGGATAAAAAAGAGTTTTTAAGAGATAATATTATCGGAGCTGTGCTATGGTCTTTCATTCTGATCTTTGCAGGACATTATCTTGATAAATTGTTTTTGGAACAGTTTGGAATCAACTTAAAAGAAAAACTGGAATATATCATTATTGTCATTGTACTGGTAACAACTCTTCCGGTAATCATCAAGTTTGTTTTCGGAAAAAAGGAGGATTTATCCAAATACGAAGATCAGGACTTTGAATAAATAAAGAATTCAATTAAAATTATAGAGCCGTCTCAATCATGAGATGGCTTTTTTTGTGTGTATAAATATTTTTTATCACGCAAAGCTCGCAAGGTTATTATCATGATCCGTTACTTTTCGTTCGCAGAGTCGCTTCACTTAGCTAAGTACTATACCTTGCTAAACGAAGTGTCTTTGCGATCGATAGAATATAAGCTTTAAAATTGCTTTGCGGACATAGCATTTTTTAGATACATCTACCAGATAAAATTTTTTATACCGGATATGTAAAAAATTCTTATGGACGAATTGTTTAAAAAGCAGTTTATTTATTGGATTAAATTGATAACTATTTTTTAATCCATTCCAGGATATTAGGATAAATAATACTGTCTCTTTTTCTTTTGCTGAAGAACCTTGGGGCATGTCCGGCTCCTTTCATGAAAACGAACTTGTGTGGAACATTCATGTGGGTAAGCGCTGAATCCATGGCTATTCCCTGATGCTGATTGACCAGCACATCGTTGTTTCCCTGAAATAACAGCGTAGGGACATTGGTGATATTCGCAATAGGACTGGCTTCCTTAAAGGCTTCAGAAATATTTTTGCGGTCAAATTTGGTGCCTACTACTTTCTGAATAGTAGGAGAGGTGTATTTTGAATAAAAAGATTTAAGATATTCTGAACTGAAAAAATCGGTTGGCCCACTTAGTGAAATGATTTTTTTGATCTGTTCAGGATGTTGGTATCCATAAAGAAGAGCCAGATGTCCGCCGGCACTTTCCCCCAGAAGGATATAATTGTTGGGCTGAAGTTCCGCTTTGTCTGCCAGTGAGTTAAATTTTTCAATCACCAGACCAATATCTTCAAGCTGTTGTTTATAAGTGATTTTTTTCTTTGTAGAAACCAATCTATAGTTCATATTGATGCTTGGGATCCTGTTTTCAAAAAGCATTTTCTGAATTTGGATCATATGTTCTTTTTTACCTAATGTCCAGGCTCCGCCATGAACAATAAGCACTACAGGGGAATCTTCAGCATAATCTTTGGGAAGAAAGACATCCATTTTCTGTCTTTTGTGCTCGCCGTATTGCAAGTTATAAATCTTCTGCTGACCACCCGGACCTACCCAGACTCTGAATTTTGTATTGCAGGACTGCAGCATAAAACCAATGCATCCCATAGCGAAAAAATGATACCTCAGAATAAGTTTTTTCATTAATTAAATTTACTGAAAATTCATTGATTATTTCATGATCAATGATCGATTAAAGTCTTTCTGCTGTTTTTGATGAAAGCCCTTTTTTGATGGTTATAATGTCCTTTTCTCCCTTTTTGACAGTAAAGGAAATCTCACTGTCATCATCCTGCAGGAAAAATGCATCCTCCTTTTCAGGCAGCATTTTTACTTTAGGATCATTATTGTTCTGAATAAAAAGCTGACCGTTTTCGTAAAGAATATGAATAATACTGTTATCAGGAAGGCCATAATTACCTGCATATCTTTGTAGTTGATCAGGATTTAATATTATTTCTTTCTTTGGCTCCGGAAGCGTGTAAGGCTGTCCTAAAATAGCAGCTAAAATAGTATTCCCTGCTTTCTCCAGTTTTTTACTCGTGATATTGTTGAGAAGGATAATACACAGATCATCATTAGGGAGCATGGCAAAATAACTTGTGGAACCTTCTATATTTCCACCATGGTTGATCAGCTTTTTTCCGTAAAGATCATCAATGAACCAACCGTATCCATAACCGCTTAGATATGGGGTTGTCGCTTTCATAAATGATTCTTTGGAAACTATTTTATAATCTCTCAATCCTTTATAATAATTATACAGGTCTTCAGCGGTACTGTAGATCTGTCCTGCAGGGCCGGTCAATGTGGAATTCCAGACTTCGGTTTTTTCCTGTTTTGTTTTTGAAATATAAGAATAAGGAACTGTTTTATACGGACTTTTCAGAGCCATATAGTTAAAGCCGGTATGAGTCATCTTTAAAGGATTTAAGATGATTTTCCTTACTGCATTTTCATAAGAAAGTCCAGTCAGTTTTTCAATGATAAGACCCAATAAAATATATCCTGAGTTGGTATAGGAAAACTGAGTACCGGGTTCGAAATCCAGGGGTTCATTCTTAAAAAAAGAAAGTTCTTTATCTTTATCAATGATCTTTCCGGTATGAAGAAGGCTGAAATATTCTTTATTGCGTAATACTTCATAAATTCCGGAGGTGTGGGTAAGGAGATGCTCAACGGTAATTTCTTTTCCTCTGGGATAATCAGCAATAAATTTTGATATAGGATCTTTAAAAGACAGCTTTCCCTCTTCACTGAGCTTTACAATAATTAAAGCGGTGAAAGATTTGGTTAAAGAAGCAATCTGATAAACACTTGTGTTCTGATTGGGAATCTTTTTTTCTGCATCCTGCCAGCCATATGATTTTTCAAAAATATTTTTATGCTGATAATGGATGAAGGCAGTTCCATTAAACTTATTAATTGCAGCATATGCCTTTATAATGCCATCTATTTCTTCTTTTTTCTTATCCTGATTAATATTGGCGATATCTGGTTGTGTCTGTGCTTTTAAAGCAGGACAGAATATACTGAAGAAGAACAGATATCCTAAAGTTAAAATATGAAATTGATGTCGCATAATATGATATTTAAAAACGGTTAAAAGTAAGCAGATTTTCTGTTATGTTAATACAATTCTGTGTCTGTAAGAAGCTGAACCCTTAATGGGAAGAAACCCCGGCGGTTGTTTGAGGAAATTATAGGTTTTCAGCATAGCGATGCAAAGAATTATTGTATCTCGGTAAATGTTTTGATATGGCTTTCAGGGCAATGGATAGTGCTTCTTTGTGTTCTCCTGCTGAAGAAAGAGAAAGTGCTAAAAAAGAATCTACCGCATCATCCAGCTCGTCAGAATAATTGGCTTTTTCTTCTCTTAAAATACGGATGCTTTCTTCTGTTTTTCCATTATTTCTTAAGGTACTTGCCAGCTGAATCCTTGCTCTCCTTCTTCGTAAACCGGTTAGTCCCTTATCCAATGCAGATCTGTACAGAGGTTCCGCTTCCTTTTCATGTCCGGTGGAGTCAAAAGCACAGGCTCTTTCAAAATCAGCAATAGCCTGGTGATCCGGATCTGTAAGTAATTCTACATGATTTTTAATTTGATGAATAAATGCTTCACGGGTTATTGTTCCCAGTTTTAGCCATATACTTTGTAATTGGGTTTCCCAGTTTTCATCCATCGGATAGATTTTAAACAAAGATATAAAATATTGAAAGCTAAGCACTACTTAATCAATCTTATCATTTTCAAAATTATTGTCAGTTTATGAATCCAAAAACGGAATTAAATATTTATTTTTGCTGAACTTAACAAAGATTAAAAAAATATTAAAATATGGCATCAGGCTTTTTTGCAATTTTAGACGATATTGCAGCATTGATGGATGATGTAGCGGTTACCAGTAAGGTTGCTACACAAAAGACAGCAGGGATTTTAGGAGATGATCTGGCTGTAAATGCAGAAAAAGCCACTGGCTTTCTTTCTTCAAGGGAAATTCCGGTTTTATGGGCAATTACAAAAGGTTCTTTTATCAACAAACTGATCATTCTGCCTATCGTTTTTTTACTCAATTGGCTGTATGCTCCGGCTATTAATTATGTATTGATCCTTGGAGGATTCTATCTTGCTTTTGAAGGGGTTGAAAAAATAATAGAATTTCTTTTTCACCGTGACAAAAAGGGACATGAAGTTATAGAAGAAATTGCAGAAGACAAAAAAAGTTCTGAAGAAATAGAAAAAGAGAAAGTGAAATCGGCAATTACAACAGATTTTATTTTATCAATTGAGATCGTTATTATTGCTTTAGGAACTGTACTGGAAGAAAGCCATCCTTTCATTACGCAGATTTTAGTAACGAGCTTGGTGGCATTTATGGCTACTGTTGGAGTGTATGGAATTGTAGCTTTGATCGTAAGAATGGATGATGCAGGGTTTAAATTAATAAAAAAAAGTCATGATAAAGGTTTTTTCGGAAAGCTTGGCCATCTATTAGTGAAGGCTTTACCTATTGTTATTAAAATATTAGGAGTAGTCGGAACAATTGCTTTAATAATGGTTGCTGGTGGAATTTTTCTGCACAGGATTGAATTTTTCCATGGCATATTTCCAACTTGGCCGGATGTTTTGAAGGAGCTTACGCTTGGAATTGCTGGCGGATTGGGAGCCTTTGCAGTATTTACGTTAGGAAAGAAGGCATATTCCCTGGCTACCCGTAAATAGTTCCTCTAAAAAATTAAGCTTATGTTAGTCCATGAATGCATTTACCCTGTTAAGGGTAAGTCTGGTATTTGTTTTCTTAACAAAAAAATAAAATATCTGCTGTAGTTATAATAAAGTTATTTTATTTTCAACCCTTTTATATAGGCTAATTTAATGATATCAGCTCCATGAAACTCAGAATAATTGAGATCAATATCATTCTCAGATTTTAATTTCTCATACAACTTGAGAATATTTCCTTTGTAGGGGCAATTATGTACAAAATTGTTTAAAAAGATTCCAGCAGTCTCTTTTTCAGAAAAACAGAGCAGAAATTCTAAAGGAGAAATGGAATCTTCTGTCCATAGATTAAATTTTGTCCCATTGTTCTTTAAAAAATCGATGGCATTTTCTTTAGAACTGAAAATTTCAAAAATAGAGAATATGTATTGTTTTATGCTTTCTGTAATTTCAATAATTGAGTTTTTATAAGATAAACCGGCTAAATTCCATTCTTTCCATTTATTATAGGGAGTTAAATAACCAATCTGATTCCCATAGATCAATCCTTGCGAATATTCATTTTTTCTCTGTTCAATTTGCCATTTTTTTAATATTTTAGAATATATATTGATATGGGGAAGTATCTGAATAGATGAAGAATCATTCCTGAAACTTGACTGAAAATAAATCTCAAAAGAGATATCTTTATCCATCGAAATTTTCTTAAGCCTTTGACCTTTTTCAAGTGTTTTGAAGCCCTCAAGCTGAGCAGCAATTTCGTTGCAGGCATTTAAAAATACTATTCTGGTATCCATTTTTCTTACAGTAAATTTGATCAGTGTAATTTAAAACCAAATATAAAAAAATAAGAAGTCATAGAAAGATGAAACCAGGCAATTACAGAAAAAGGATTCCCTTAAGAATCCTTTTTTATATTTTTAGTTGAATAAATCTTTTACTTTATCAAAAAAAGTTTTTTCCTTTCCGGATGGCTCTGCAACCATTTCTCCGCTGGACATCTGCTTTTCAAAGAAGTCTTTCTGTTCTTTGGTAAGTTTCTGTGGTGTCCATACATTGATGTGAATAAACATATCTCCTTTTCCGTAGCTGTCAATACTTGGAAGTCCCTTTCCTGCCAATCTTAAGATCTTTCCGGACTGTGTTCCCGGATCAACAGTAATTTTTACTTTTCCGCCTACTGTAGGGATTTCCTTTTTGGTTCCCAAAGCAGCTTCAGCAAATGAAACGTAAAGCTCCTGGTGAAGATTGTCTCCTTCTCTCTTGATAGTTTGGTCTACTTCCTCTTCAATGATTACCAATAAATCCCCCGGAGTTCCTCCGAACGGCGCATCATTTCCTTTTCCTCTTACATTAAGCTGAATACCGTCTCTTGCCCCTGCAGGAATGTTGATTGTAATTTCCTCCTCATCTTTAACAAGCCCCTGTGCGTTGGCACCCGCAGGAATTTTATCGGCGACTTTACCGATTCCCTGGCAGGTACTGCAGGTAGTCTGCGTCTGCATCTGGCCAAACATCGTATTCATTACTTTCAGCTGAACACCGGAACCGTTACAGGTTGGACATGTTTTTGAAGTAGCGCCTTCCGCCATCTTCATTTTTTTCACTTTAATGGTTTTCTGAGTTCCGTTGACCATTTCTTCAAGATTCAGCTTGATTCTGATTCTTAAATTGGAACCCTTCACCTGCTGGCGGCCGCCACCACCACCAAATCCTCCGAAACCGCCTCCGAAAATATCTCCAAACTGGCTGAAAATATCTTCCATATTCATTCCGCCTCCGAAGCCTCCGCCTCCGAAACCTCCATTTCCGCCCATTCCGGCATGGCCGAACTGGTCATATCTGGCACGCTTCTGATCATCGCTAAGAACTTCATAAGCTTCAGCAGCTTCTTTAAATTTTTCTTCAGCCTCTTTATCTCCTGGATTTTTATCCGGGTGATATTTGATGGCCATTTTACGGTATGCTTTTTTTATTTCGTCGCCTGATGCAGATTTGCTGATCTCAAGAACCTCGTAATAATCTCTTTTTGACATGACAATTTTATAATTGATTATTGATAAATGATAAAAGATACATTAAAGCTAATAAGTGAAATATTCATCAATTATCACTCATCATTTATCATTTATGAATTTTAATTTCCTGTTACTACTTTTGCAAAACGGATTACTTTATCATTTAAAGTATATCCTGTTTCAATAACGTCTACGATTTTTCCTTTCAAATCTTCCGATGGAGCAGGAATCTGGGTAATCGCTTCATGGAAATCAACATCAAAGCTATCACCAGCCTTTACTTCCATTGTTTTTAAGCCTTTTTCGGTAAGTTTATTCTTGAATTTCTGATAGATCAGTTCAACACCCTGCAGATCAGCCGGATTTCCGTTTTTAGCAATTTCTTTCAGTGCTCTTTCAAAATCATCTAAAACGCCTAACATTGAAACCATCATTTCCTGATTGGCATACTGGAAGAATTCCATCTTCTCTTTAGTCGTTCTTTTTTTATAATTTTCGAATTCAGCATACAATCTGATGTAACGGTCTTTTTCTTCTGCCAAAAGTTCTTCCGGAGAAGGTGCAGCTGTCACATTGTCCTGAGAAGTTGCGTCATTCTGAACATTGTTTTCTTCCTGATTATTGATGCTTTCTTCGTTAATATCCTGGTTTTCCATAATTCAATATTTATTTACAGATTGTTTGACAAAGAGCCTGCCAAATCTAAAATCAGGACATTAAGGCAGAAAAATGGTGAGCAGGTGAGCGGAGTGATGAATAGGGAATATGTCAATTGGCTTCGCCTGTGAATTTATAAGAGTGTGTATAAAAATTGATTTTACAAAGTAAAAACTGACCATTGACCATTCACTTTAGCTATGAAAACTGAGCATCACTTTTTATTTTCCTGTAAATGTCTGATACAAAAGATACAGATTTAATACAATAATGATCATGGAAATAATCCATACACAGATTTTCAGGAAAGGTTTATTGACAAACTCACCCATTTTGGCTTTGTCATTGGTAAACATCACCAGCGGAACAACAGCAAAACTCAACTGCATGGAAAGAATTACCTGACTTAAAACCAATAATTCAGTGGTTCCCTGCTCTCCGTAAAGAATAGCAACAATAAGCGCCGGAATGACAGCAATAAGCCTTGTGATTAATCTTCTCAGCCAAGGTTTTAATCTGATATTCAGAAATCCTTCCATGACGATCTGTCCCGCAAGTGTCCCTGTCAGTGTAGAGTTTTGTCCGGAAGCCAGTAATGCAATTGCAAACGCAATACTTGCCATGGAAGCTCCCAAGATAGGGGTGAGCATTTTGTAGGCGTCATGAATATCAGCCACATGTTCATTCCCGGTAGTATGGAATGTAGCTGCTGCCAGAATAAGTATTGCGGCATTGATGAAGAAAGCCAGCATCAGTGAAACCGTACTGTCTATGGTGGCAAACTTAATGGCTTCTTTTTTTCCTTTGGTATCACGGGTATAATCTCTGGTTTGCACAATACTGCTGTGCAGATACAGGTTGTGAGGCATTACGGTAGCTCCTAAAATCCCGATCGCAATATAAAGCATAGCAGGATTCTGAATAATTTCTTTTTGTGGGACCAGCCCTCCCAGAATTTCATTGAATGCTGGTTTGGAAATTACAATTTCATACACAAAACAAGCCAGAATGATGAATATAAGCCCCCCTACAATACTCTCAATCCATCGGAAACCTTTAGCCTGAAGCAAAAGGATAATTAATACATCCACTGTTGTGATGACAATACCCCAGGTGAGAGGGATATGAAACAACAGGTTTAAAGCAATCGCTGAGCCGATGACTTCCGCGAGATCGCAGGCAGCAATGGCAATTTCACAGAATAGCCAAAGTATAAAATTGGTGGTTGGACTGAAGTGGTCCCTGCACGCCTGTGCAAGATCTCTTTCGGCAACAACTCCGAGTTTCACAGATAAGTGCTGTAAAACCATCGCAAAAATATTGGAAATAAGAATAACCGAAAGGAGTGTATATCCAAACTGGGCTCCTCCTGCAATATCCGTTGCCCAGTTTCCCGGATCCATATAGCCTACTGCAATCATCAGTCCTGGTCCTGCAAAGGCAAGATATTTTCTCCAGAAAGTTGCATTTTTGGGTACTTTGATCGATGAATAAACCTCTGATAAGGAATGATTGGTTTTATCTTTTCGCCAGGCGCTTTTTATATTGAAATTCATAAATGTTAGAAATGACTAACAAATTTAATTAAATAAATGTAAATAGAAAAATCACTGCATGAAAAAATCCCGGGAAATCATTCCCGGGATCTAATTTTTATTGAGTCTAAAGATTATTTGGCAAATCTTACAGACATTTTTCTGTCAGCAGCTCTTTCCGCATCAGAAGCTTTAGCGTCTACTTTAGCAAATTGGCTTCCGTATCCGTCAGCAGCAATTACCTGAGCTCCAACTCCTGCTTTGCCTAGAGCAGCCTTGATAAATTCAGCTCTGGCTTTTGATAATTTTACGTTTGAAGCTTCGTTTCCGGTTTTATCTGTATAACCTCCGATTTTGATTTTCGCTTCAGGGAAAGCTTTAAGGATAGCTACCAGGTTATCCAGCTGGCCTTGTGAACCTGCTTCAAGTTCAGTAGAGCTTCCCATTTTGAAATTAACGTGATCGAAATCGTACCATTTATTTTTCAACGCAGCGTCATCAGCAGCATTTTTATACCCTCCGGATTTCAGGAAAGTAATCATCTGATCTTCCATTCCGCCTTTGTACCCTTTTAACATTACTCCGTTAAGATCAATGTTTTCATCTGTTTTTGCAGTTGCAGGAGCAGGGGTTGCTGTTCCCGTTCCTGTTGCAGCAGCGGTATCAGTAGTTGAACCAGTTGCGGCTGAATCAGATGTAGCGGTAGTTGTTGTAGTTGTCTGCTTTTTCTCACACTGTTTCCATAAGAAATAAGCAGCTGCTATCAATAATAAAAGCGGAAGCAACCATTTCCAGATTGAACCTCCGCCTTGATTATTATTGTTGTTATTTTCAAATCTTTCTCTCACTTCTCTTGCTCCTTCTGCAACATTTTCTCTTGCTGTAGCAACCCCTTCTGCAATATTATCTTTAGCAGTGGATGTTACTGAAGAAACTGTTTCTTTTGCCTGGCCAAACCAGTTTTCAGCTCCTAATCCAAAGGAAGCTAAAGAAAGACCTGCGGGCAATAGAGAAGAAATAATGCCTTTCTGATCATTCAGTAAGCTGGAAATACCTGAAGCACCCAAATTATTGTCTGCTGCGTATTTTCCAACAGTGCCTACTGTAGCTCCAGTCACCAGGTTTAATAAAGAACCTGCAGTGGTGTTACTCACTCCTGAAAAACTGGCAATGGAATTTACCAATGCACCTACCTTATCTCCAAAAATTGAAGACAGCAGGTTTGAAATAATAGAATTATTAGACGAACCGCCCAATAAGTTTCCTAAAATTCCGCTTGAAGATGCTTGTGTAATTGCATCCACAACGCCAGGCTTATCTGCATTATTGGCCAATCCACCTACTACCGCAGGTAACAATCCGCCAATTGCTTTAGAAATACCGGATTCACTTTCTCCAAACTGCGATGCAGCTTGTGAAACCAGAGCGGGACCTAATTGTCCTTTAATTAAATCAATGACATTTAAAGACATAATAATAAATTTTTTTGATTAATGTTGAGATAAATTTAAACAAAAATCCGTCCAAATGTCACTTTTTTTTGAATATTTCTTTGAAAATTAATGCTTTTTTTTTAAATCATTAAAATTATTAATAAGCTTTTGCGAATAACACACGTCTCTTAGACGGTTTTCCGGAGATCAATGAAATTCCTTCTTCTACATCATCATCCAAAGGAATACATCTGATGGTTGCCTTTGTTTCATCTTTAATCTGTTCCTCTTCCTCAGCAGTACCATCCCAATGAGCATAGATGAAACCACCTTTCTCTTCAAGAACTTTTTTGAATTCTTCATAAGTATCCACTTTTGTGATATTATTTTTTCTGAATTCAAATGCTTTATTGTAAATATCCTGCTGAATGGTTTTCAATAGATCTTCAATATACGAATCCAATCCTTCAATAGAACGAACTTCTTTAGTCAGGTTATCCCTTCTTGCGATTTCCACAGATTTATTCTCCAGATCTCTTGGTCCCATGGCAATTCTTACAGGTACCCCTTTCAATTCATATTCTGCAAATTTCCATCCTGGTTTGTTTTGAGTGTCGTTATCAAATTTCACAGAAATTCCTTTTGCTCTCAGTTTAGCCTGAATATCCAAAGCGACTTCGCTGATCTGCTCCAGCTGCTCTTCCCCTTTGAAGATAGGTACAATCACTACCTGGATTGGGGCAAGAGTAGGAGGCAGTACCAATCCGAAATCATCAGAATGCGTCATAATCAAAGCTCCCATCAGTCGGGTTGATGTTCCCCATGAAGTAGCCCATGCATGCTCAATTTTGCCTTCTTTATTGGTGAATTTTACGTCAAATGCTTTTGCGAAATTCTGACCCAAGAAGTGTGAAGTTCCGGCCTGTAAAGCCTTTCCATCCTGCATTAAAGCTTCTATGCAATACGTTTCATCAGCTCCTGCAAATCTCTCAGAAGGAGTTTTTAATCCTTGAATAACTGGGATCGCCATAAAGTTTTCTGCAAAATCAGCATATACTTTATTCATTTTTTCTGCTTCTTCAACTGCTTCATCTTTTGTAGCGTGAGCAGTGTGCCCTTCCTGCCATAAGAACTCTGCTGTTCTTAAGAAAAGACGTGTTCTCATTTCCCAGCGAACCACATTAGCCCATTGGTTGATCAATATCGGTAAGTCTCTGTAAGACTGGATCCAGTTTTTATATGTATTCCAGATAATTGCTTCTGAAGTAGGACGAACGATAAGTTCCTCTTCCAGTTTTGCATCCGGATCTACAATCAGTTTGGATGGGTTGTCCGGATCGGTTTTTAACCTGTAGTGGGTAACAACAGCGCATTCTTTTGCAAAACCTTCTGCATTTTTTTCCTCTGCCTCAAACAAGCTCTTGGGCACAAAAAGCGGGAAGTATGCGTTAACGTGACCTGTTTCTTTGAATTTTTTATCCATTTCATCACGCATTTTTTCCCAGATTGCATAGCCGTACGGTTTGATCACCATACATCCGCGCACACCTGAATTTTCAGCTAAATCAGCTTTTACAACCAACTCATTATACCATTTGCTGTAATCTTCGCTTCTTGAGGTTAATTTTGCCATTATTTTTTTAAATTTTTTTAACTTTTGTACATTATTGTTATCTAAAAATAAAAATCTATTTTTGATAGATTTTTCTACCGGTGTTTTGGTACATTTTTGGTACAGATTGCAAATATAATTTAAATTAAAAATTTTTACGTTATCATGAAAAGAAATATACATAAAAATTTGCTTGATCTGCTAAGATCCAAAGGGATTCTGGCTGTGTCAGGCGGATTATTGCTTGTGTCTTGTGGTGCTCAGATGGGAGGGTATAGCGAGACAGACGGGGTGTATTACGACCCCAATAAGGATACGCTACCTGAAGGAGTTATCATCAATGATAGCGGAAACAGAGTAGGAGAATATTATGACTACTATCAGGATTCCAATGTTATTCAAAATGCAGAAGCGAATTCCAGAGAGCAACAGAACAGATATAATGACTGGAGTAATACAAATACCAACTGGAATTCCAATGCAACGGATTCTGATTGGGGAATCTATGCCGGATCCCAGACCAACTATTATGACAACTCATGGGGATGGGGATCTCCTTGGGGCTGGTATGGCGGTTATAGCCCATATTGGGGCTGGAACCGTGGCTGGGGCTGGGGTGCAAACCTATCCTGGGGTTGGGGCGGATCATTCGGATGGGGCTGGGGCGGCTCTTTCGGATGGGGAAGTCCATATTGGGGCTATTCTCCTTATTGGGGAGGCTATTATGATCCATTCTGGGGAGGTTATTATGGAAGTCCATACTGGGGCTACGGAGGTGGCTACTGGGGTGGAGGTTACTACAACAGACCTGTCTACAGAAGAAGTGGTGTGAGTGGCGGTGGATTCCAGAATACTGGTGTCGCCAACGCAGTATACAGAACGAATACCAATAATTCAGGTTTCAGAAACAGTAACGGAAATGGCGGTTTCAGGAATACCAATAACGGAGGCTTCAGAGATGCTAACTCAAATGGTGGTTTCAGAAATAGTAATGGAGGTTTCAGAGATGGGAATTCAGGTGGTTTCAGAAACAGCAACTCAGGTGGCTTCAGAAATTCACAATCCAATGGAGGATTCCGTAATTCGGCACCACAAACAAGACCTAACTATAATTATCAGCAATCACAGCCAAGATATAATAACAGCAATGGAGGCTTCAGATCTAATGATTCAGGAGGCTTCAGATCCAGCGGAGGCTTCAATGGCGGCGGAGGCGGCTTCAGAGGTGGTTCCGGCGGCGGAGGCGGAATGAGATCCGGCGGCGGAGGCAGAGGTGGCTTCAGATAATTTTCAAACTAATAAACTATTTAAAAATAATGTTAAAAAAATCTTTAGTAATAATGAGTATTTCTGCTGCATTTTATGCGCAGGCTCAGGATGTTTCTGTGATAAGAAATACCGTGGATGTTTACTCAAATACTCCTATGGTGGGATCGGCTAAGTTTAATGCAATGGCTGGAGCTAATGGTGCGCTTGGTGGGGATGCAAACTCATTGCTTACCAACCCGGCAGGTTTAGGGGTAGCTATTTCAGGAGAGGTTTCAGGAACTTTATCTATTTTAGGAAATAAAAACAGCAGTTCCTGGGCAGGATCTACAATAGATTATAGTAAAACAAAAGGTGATCTTGGTAATGCAGGAGGGATTATTGCATTTCCTCTGATGACAGAAACGGCATGGAAGTTTATTAATATTGGTATCAATTTTTCCAATCAGCAGCTGGATAATGTTATTCAGTCACCGGGTAATAATAATATCGTGTATGCTTTTGATAAAGATGATATCACTAAAGATGCTTCTTTGGCAGGGCATATGTATGAAAGATATGGTAACCTGTCTAAAATGAGCTTTGGGGTTGGGGCGAATTATAATCATAATTTATATTTAGGAGCAGGCTTCAATTTCTTTAATGCTTCTATTGATCAATATGATACTTTATTTTACCGTAACCTTACCAATAATTCTACAGAGGCATTCAGTAAGCAGGATACTCCTTATTCAGAACGATCTTCAGGTTTTTCTGCTTCATTAGGGGTAATTGGAAAGCTAAGTCCGAATTTCAGGGTGGGAGCGTCTCTTGAAACTCCTACATTCTGGTCAATAGACAGAAATTATTATTTCTATAACGATGCTACTTACGGGGATGATATAGGAGCTGAAAACAGAAAATTTACTTCACCGCTTAAAGCAACTGTGAGTGCGGCTTTTGTAGCAAGTAAAAATTTCTCATTGAACGTAGATTATACACTGGGACTTACAAAACCTGATTATAAAGTATATGGAGGTGCAGAAAGGGAATTGAATGATTTCTTTAAGGAGAACTACAAGAATCTTTCTGAAGTAAGAGTAGGAGCTGAGTACAGAGTACAGCAGTTCAGATTGAGAGGAGGATATTCTTATCAGTCCAGTCCTTTTGATGCGCTTACCATCAGCAGATTTAATGATGCGGGAGCCGTAGGAGATCAGTCTTACAGCAACCTGATGCTGAGTGACAGAAATACACTTTCATTGGGTATCGGATATGACTTCAAATCGTTCTATGTAGATGCATCTTATCAGAATATTTCATCAAAATATACCAATCCTTTTATGAGAGGCTATATGGGTGATAATTTTGATTCATCTTACTATTCTTCGAGTAAAATCTTTGAAAGTGATTCGTATGCAGTAAGTGATGTAAAAAGTAACAGAAATAATTTCTTCCTTACTGTAGGATGGAAGTTCTAAGCTTTGATAACTAAGAATATATGATAAAAAAAGTTCCGGATTCCGGAACTTTTTTATTTTTATTTAATGAGAATGAACGTCAGCAGGATGCTGGTGAAAAACATGCATCATCAATGCAAGTGAAACTCCTAAGACAACCAGCCCGATCTTTACCCAGTCTATATTATGATTTTTATTGCTTTCAAAAATAATAACAGATGAAATATGCAGGAAAATCCCACCTACGACAGCCAGGAAATAAGGCTGAAGATCCGGATTGAAATAATTTCCTAATAACATTCCCATGGGAGACGCCAGAGCAAATAAGGCTACAATAAGAATGGAAGGGTAAGATGAAGAAGCTTTTGATTCTCCTTTCCTGTTAAATAAAAATGCTCCTAAAATAAATGAAATCGGAAGATTGTGAAATACAATCCCCCAAAGATAAGGAGAAAGTTCATGTTCTTCATTGGCAAGAGGAATTCCTTCAATAAAGGCATGAATAAATAATCCCACCATTAAAGCAACAGGGAGGATATTATGCTCACTGTGATGATGGAAGTGTCCATGTTCAAAACCCTTGGTAAGAGCTTCCAGAATCATCTGGAGCAGAACTCCTGCGATCACAAATATCCCAAGGCTACTGCTTCCGGAAGAGGTATAAACCTGCGGAAAGACTTCATTGAGACAGATCGTAATTAAAAAACCAGCAC
The DNA here is from genome assembly GCF_006829085.1 of Chryseobacterium sp. ON_d1. Classification (GTDB taxonomy): domain Bacteria; phylum Bacteroidota; class Bacteroidia; order Flavobacteriales; family Weeksellaceae; genus Chryseobacterium. Next base: position 61,074 of record NZ_BJTC01000015.1, on the reverse strand, counting down.
TTAATATCAGAAGATTTTTGGCCAGTTTTTCTTTTTTACCAAAGTGCTTTCCCAGAAATACTCCTGTAATTACACTTAAAATCAGTAAAAGTACTGTTGTCATTATTTTTTCTTAAATAAATTGATGCAACGCGGGGAATTTTCTTTTTTAAATTCATTCAGCTGATAATCCCCCCAGATTTTTATTCTTTCAAAGCCGCATTCAGATGCATAGGCATGGATGGCTTCCAAGGTGTGAAGTTTTACTTTTTCAAAGAAATGAAAAGGCTTGCCATCTGCTTCAAAACGGATATCTTTGATGATATGTCTGCCTTCGATCTTTTTCAGGATCCTGAATTCGATATCACCACGGGTAATCGTAGTTTCAGGGACTAAGGTACTTCTTACAAACTCTTCATTCAAATAATCCAGTACAAAATATCCTCCGGGTTTCAATACATTGTAAACGGATTGAAACACTTTTTTATCATCGCTTTCATTATCAAAATACCCGAAACTTGTAAATAAATTGAATACTGCATCCATCGGATCTGCATCAATAGGGTTTCTCATATCATGAACTTCAAAAATCAAAGTTTGATTTTCATACTGTTTGTCAGATTCAATACTTTGTCTTGAAAGGTCAAGACCCAGAACGTCATACCCTAATTTATTAAGGAAAACAGAGTGTCTTCCCTTACCACAGGCAAGATCTATGATTTTCGACTGAGGCGGAAGCTGAAGGTCCGCAGTAAGCTTTGTGATGAAGTTTTCAGCTTCAGTATAGTCTCTGTTGCTATAAAGCAAATGATAATAAGGGGTATCAAACCAAGATTCAAACCATTCCATAATGCAAAAATAACTAAATTTGTGCGGTTAAAAGCAAAGTATTTTACAACATTAAAAGATTGAAAAATTCAATTGGACAAGAAGTTGGATGGCTAATCTTTTAATTTTTAAAGCTTTAAATCTTTTAATTCATACGTATGGATACAGAAAATATAAAAATACAGATAAAAACTTTCTTCGGACTGGAACAGATTCTGGCAGAAGAAATCAAAAAATTAGGGGGAAGAAATGTTGAAATCAAAAACAGAGCAGTAAATTGCGAAGGAGATCTTGGTTTTCTTTATAAAATCAATTACTCTGCAAGAACAGCATTGAAGATTCTGGTGCCCATCCATGAGTTTAAAGCCTTCAACCAGCATCAGTTTTATGACAGATTATTTAAATTCGACTGGGAAAATTTCATGGATGTTGATCAGTCGTTCTCTATCGATGCAACGGTAAATTCTGAAACCTTCAAACATTCTCAGTTTGTGACCTTAAAAATGAAGGATGCGATCGTGGATTATTTCCAGGAAAAATTCAAAAGGCGTCCTAATGTAGAAACGAGAAATCCGGATATCAAATTCCATCTTCATATTGACCGGGAACTGGTGATGATTTCTATGGACTCTTCAGGTGATCCCCTGTTTAAAAGAGGGTACAGAAGAGAGCAGGGAGAAGCGCCTATCAATGAGGTTTTGGCAAGCGGAATGCTTCAGCTGGCAGGCTGGGACGGAAAAGGTAATTTCCTTGATCCGATGTGCGGTTCAGGAACATTGTTGATTGAAGCAGCAATGATTGCGATGGACCTTCCAGCTCAGATTTTCAGAAAGAGATTCGGGTTCCAGAACTGGAATAACTATGATGCAGACTTGTTTGCAAAAATTAAAGAATTCAGAATTAACAGAATCAGACAGTTTGACGGGAAAATTGTTGGGTATGATATTGATGCCAGAATGCTGAATGCCGCAAGAATGAATGTGGAAGCTGCGGAAATGGAAGATGTTATTGAAATTAAAAAGCAGAATTTCTTTGATTCCAAAAAAGAGCTTTTTCCATTACTAATGGTATTCAATCCACCATATGATGAAAGAATTTCCATCAATGACGATGATTTTTATAAAAAAATAGGAGACACCTTTAAAACAAATTATCCGAATACATTGGCATGGCTTATCTCTTCAGATCTTGAAGCGGTGAAGAAAATCGGTTTACGTCCTTCGAGAAAGATCAAACTTTTCAACGGAAAGCTGGAAACGAGATTTTTACAATACGAAATGTACGAAGGGACGAAAAAAATACATAAATTAGAAGATAATAAGTCATAAACTCTGAGATTAAAATGTCCTGGAATTTTTTAGATGTATTGGATGTAGTTGTAGATGTGCTGGAATTATTCAGTTCCGGCTCTGGTTCAAGTTCTTCTGACAGAGAGAGTTTAAATTATGATGAAAGACTTCAAAAGAAAGAGTCAAAAAAATCCAGATATTTCACCGAGAAGGTAAGTGCAGTGGCGCTGGCATTGTCAGCATTTTGTTTTTTTATTGTTTTTAAAGATCCTTTACCATCATACAATTATGTACAAACTTTAGTTGTAACGTCTTTAATAGGAACCGGAATTTCGTTTTTAATATTTTTTGTTCTGTATGTGATGGAGCTTTATTATTTTAAAACACTGTTCAAGCTGCTTCTTTTCAGCTGTTCCGTTATTGCATTTTTTATATCTGCGGTCATGTATATTTATTTTAAGTCAGGTTTGTTCGTCTAGAAATTAAATATAAATTAGGCTGTACTCATGAGGCACAGCCTATTTTGTTTTATCGTACCAGTGAAAGCGCAAAACCCATATTGTTTTTTAAAAGTGTGTGAATGTTGTATTCCTAATGTCCGGTTTTTCTCTGTACATCAGCAGAATAGTAAAAATCTTTCAGCCGTTCTTTGGTAAGATACATTACTACAGCCTTATGCAGAAGTCTGTCCTTAGAATAATTGATGATCATAGCAAGATGACTCCGGCTGTTCATTTTGTTTAAAATGTCAAATAACCTTGCTCAGAATTTCACTGGTAAAATGCATACAGTGAGAAGGATAGAATGTAACTTCGTTAATTTCTCTGAATAAGCTGTTAAACTGTTTGTAGGTTGTCCTGCGAATAAGTAATTTTGAAAAATTTTCAATTTGAAGCCTACTATTTCCATTGTTGTTGCCATTTATAACCGAAAAGATGAACTTTTTGAGCTGTTGACTTCGCTTACCCTGCAGACGGATAAGGAGTTTGAGATTATTATTATAGATGATGGTTCTCTGATCGATCTGAAACCTACCATTAAAAATTTTGAACAAGGGTTAGATATTAAATATTTCAGAAAAAATAATTCAGGACCGGGACTTACGAGAAACTATGGCGCAGCAAGAGCAGCCAACGAATGGCTGGTATTTGTTGACAGTGATGTCATTGTTGAAAAAGATTATATTGAACATATTAAAAATGATATCCTGACTATTCCATGTGATGCGTTTGGAGGGGCAGATAAAGCACATAAAGGATTTAATCTGATGCAGAAAGCTATCTCCTATTCTATGACTTCAGTATTTACAACAGGAGGAATCAGAGGCAGCAAGAAAGCGGTTTCAAAATTTCAGCCCCGAAGCTTTAATATGGGAGTGAAAAAAGCGGTTTTTGAAAAGGTGGGCGGATTTTCCGAAATGAGAATAGGTGAGGACCCGGATCTTTCGATGACACTTTGGGAAAATGGCTTTACCACTGCTTTTTTTGATGATATTGCTGTATATCATAAGCGTAGGGTTGATTTTGGAAAATTCTCCAAACAGGTTTACCAGTTTGGCTGTGCAAGGCCAATTCTTAATCAGAGACACCCGAACTATGTGAAAATTTCCTTTGCGTTTCCTACTTTATTTTTGTTAGGATATGTGATGGGTTTTCTGGAGTATTTTATTATGCATAGAGGGATTATTCTGGCTTTCTACGGTTTGTATACTTTCTTGGTGTTGTTTCACGCTTTAATATTGACTAAAAATATAAGTATAGCCGGCATGGCGGTCATTTCCACTTATATTCAGATGTTTTCTTATGGATATGGATTCCTGAAATCCTGGATACTGCTGAATGTTTTCAGAATGAAGCCTGAGGATGCTTTTCCGCATCATTATTATAAGAAATAACATAATTGTCTGCAAAAAATATCAATAGGAATGGGCTTTAGCCCATTTATCAAATAAATAAAATCTTCCAACGGCTTTAGCCAAAACCTATAAGAGATTATACTTAACGTTTGTTATTCCAAATCTAACAGGTGGATTGATAAATAAGAAAAAAGGCTGTTTCAATTGAAACAGCCTTTTTACAATAAATTTAGGATATGGAAATGTTTTCATGGTGATTGAGAACTCCTACTTTCAGCATACACTCCTTCATCTTTTGGTAAGTTCTTTTGATATCGTGGTCGAGACCGATTGAGAACCTGATCAATCCATCAGAAATACCTATGGAAGCTCTTTCTTCTTCAGGTATTTCAGATGAGGTAGATTTTCCTGAGCATGAGAATAAGGTTTTATAGAACCCTAAGCTTACGGCAAGATAACCCAGATTTTCTGTCTGCATCAGTTCCATCAGTTCATTGGCTTTTTCTGTAGTTCCGGCATCCAGAGTCAATAAACCTCCGTATCCGTATTCTTCATGAATCATGCTTTTCATTAATTCATGGTTTTTATGGGATGGCAGTCCTGGATAAGATATCTTTAAACCGTCTTTTTCGAATCTTTCAGCAAGATACATAGCATTGTGGCTATGCTGTTTGATTCTGATGTGTAATGTTCTCAGGTTTTTTAAGATGCTTGAGGATCTTAAGCTGTCCATAGTTGGCCCAAGAAGCATACATGCTCCGGAATTCACATTTTTTGTATCATCAATAAATGCCTGACTGGCACAGTATACACCACCTACCGTATCACTGCTTCCGTTGATAAACTTCGTTAAACTGTGAATCACAATATCAGCTCCGAATAAAGTCGGAGAGATGGAAAGGGGAGAGAAGGTATTGTCTACAATCAGTTTCAGATTATATTTTTTACAGATTTCCGAAAGTTTCCTAAGATCTGCCACTTCAAGAAGCGGATTGCTCACACTTTCACAATAGATAACTTTCGTATTGGGCGTAATTGCTTTTTCTATAGATTCAAAATTATTGATATCAACAAAAGTCGTTGAAACATTGAACTGGGGAAAGAAGTTTTTAAGAAAGGCATAAGTACCTCCGTAGATGGTTCTGCTTGAAATAATATGGTCTCCACTTTTACATACCTGCATCAGCACTGAAGTAATAGCTCCCATTCCGGATGCGGTAACGTTGGCAGATTCTGTGTTTTCCATCTTGGCAAGAGCCTGAGCCAGGTAAAGGTTCATTGGTGATGAATGTCTGGAATACAGATAGCATCCTTCAGCATTCCCCTCGAAAGTATCAAACATGGTCTTTGCAGAAAGGAATGTATAGGTAGAGCTGTCAGAAATAGAAGGATTGACTCCTCCGAATTCTCCAAAATACTGAAGATCCTGTATTTCATTAGCTGCGTTAAAGTTTTCCATAAATACTGTTTTTATTTTATGGTTCCAATTTGCATTAATTTCTTAATTATTACAATATAAATTTGAATTTGTAGAATATAAAACTGTAAAATATTGTTTATTTAGAAAAAATATTTAGTATCTTCGGAATTATTAAATTTTTACCAAAAAAACATCTATGGAACTTGACGAAACTGACAAGAAACTCCTGTTTTTTCTGCAGGAAGACTGTAAACAAACTACCAAAGAACTGTCCGGTAAGCTTGGATTGTCTGTTACAGCAATTTATGAGCGTGTAAAAAAGCTTGAAAATGCAGGCGTTATTTCAAAATATGTGGCCTTGCTGGACAAAAGTAAAGTTAAGAAAAATTTTATTGTGCTGTGCCATGTAAAATTAAGTCAGCATAAAAAAGAATTTGTATTACAGTTCGAAAAAGAGGTAATGGACCTTCAGGAAGTTACAGAATGCTTTCACGTAAGCGGAGATTACGATTATATTCTTAAAATAGGAGTGAAAGATATTGAAGACTACCGCAGCTTTATGCTGACGAAACTTACAACGCTTCAACATATCGCAAGTACACACAGTTCATTTATGATTTCCGAGGTTAAAAATACTACGGCAATCGTATTATAGATTAGTTACCTGTATTATCTGCAATAGTTTTATAAATCAGCTTTCGTTATTTTATCAATGAAGTAATGAAGTCTTTTAATATCAGTTCTTCCTTTGTTTTGATCGTTCAAAAAGCAGGTGGTCACAATAACCATTTTTAAATCGGGAATGATGCAGATGAGCTGTCCGCCATAACCTGTTGCCACGAAAGCCTGATGTCCGTTGGTTTTTCTTCGCCACCAGTAATAACCGTATCCATTGGCATCCGGCATGACATCCCATGAATCCAATTTTACCTGTTCAGCTGTAGATTCCTGAATCCATTTCTGGGAAACAACCTGTCTGCCACCAAGTTTTCCGTTGTTCAGAATCATCAGGCCAAACTTCATCATATCTTCCGGTTTCATAAACATTTCCGAACCTCCGATATTCCTGTTCATGGAATCGGTATCCCATCGGGGAATATTGATCTTTAGTGGCCTGAAAAGATTTTCTGCAGCGAATTGTTTCAGGTTGGTTTTTACAATTTTTGCCAGAGCAACTCCAAAAAGATGGGTTTCGCCACTATTATAATTGAATACAGTTCCGGGATATTCTTCAAAAGGAAGATCCAGCACAAACTTTACAGGATCACCGGAAAAAGACATCGCTGTTGAGATTTTTGAGTTTTCAACCCAGTCAAAGCCTCCCTGCATCGTCATGAGATTTTTTAATGTTAATGTATTTCTTATTGAATCGTGAAGTACTTTTCCTTCAATATTGGAAATATTTTTAAAATTACTTCTTGAAATATTGTATTCAGGAAGGATTTTTAATACCGGAGTGTTGAGGTTGGGAAGCAGGTTTTTGTCTTTTGCAATTCCCGCAAGAATGGAGACAATACTTTTGGTAACAGATTTTATACTGAAAATGGTTTCTTTATGGGCTGTATGAAAATACTTCTCATAAACAACCTTATCATTTTGGGAAACAATGAAAGATCCAAGAGAAGGAATGCTGTCGTTGATTTCTTTGGTGAATTGGTCTGTGAATTCTTTTGGTAATTCTTTATTGAAGGCTGCCTGTGACTTCATGTCACAACAGAACAGGGTAAGACACAGCGTTGTCAAAATCTGCAGTACGTGCTTGGATCTCATTATTTACAAAAAAGAAGGAATACATTGTTAGTGGATGAAAAAGGAAAAGTTAAAATCTGTCTGAAACCGAACATAAGCTCAATTTTGGACAGATTTTAGCTGATGTTTTCAATTCCCTAAATTATGAAATAACAATGAAATTTGAAATATATTTTAACGTTTTTTTGTCGATTTTCGATTCTGTAATTTTTTCAAGAAAGAAAGGAAAAATTAAACTAAAACTCCGTTTTTGGAAGAAATAGGATCGGGAAGTTCTGTTTCGCCGCCCATCTGAAGAAGGTCTATCTCAATCGTTCTGCAGATGGAAAGCATAGGGACGTCAAACATTAGTCCTGCAAAAGGATTCTCAGAATAATCTCCTACCAGCTCCATAATGATATAAATCCATCCGATGATGATACAAAAAGGGATGGAGGTCCAAATTCCCCAATCACCCAATTTTGCAAACTCGTTCACTAATCCGAGTGGAAGAAGCATGATAAACAGGATATTAAAAACAAAAGCTGTACTGGCAAACTGTCTTGGAGAAGGAAATTTTTTGATTCTTTCTGCCTGTCCCTGGAAATTATAAAATTCATTCAAACTGTTTTGTAACTGAGTCTGGTTGAAATCTGTGATGGCATTCATGTTTTTCAGTTCATTGATATCTTTTGCCTGTTGGGCGATGAGATAGGTCGCAAAATTTTTATAATCATTTTTCAGATCATATTCTTCCTCCGAAAGATACTTATGCAGGAAAATAGGAGCTCTTCCATAATCGGGAAAGCCAGCTTTAATCAGTCTGTTTCGTCTCAGGTTGATATTCCCGAATTTATTGTTTTCTGTGCTGATATGCTCCCATTCCGTAGGAACCAGAAGCTGTTCACGGAAAGTATATAACCATGCAATATGGCGGTAAACAATTTTTCTTTTACGGTCTTCAAGATCAAAAACACCAATTTCTTCATTTTTGGTATCGAAAGCATACACCATAGAGGCAAAGGAACGGCTGGAATTCACAATTCCGCCCCAGATTTTTCTGGCTTCCCAAAGTCTGTCATAGGCCTGGTTGTTTTTGAAACCGACAAGAAATGCTTCAGCAGTACCAATCAGGGCTACAGGTACCCAGGGAATTGTCATCCATTCCCAGTTGAAGAAATAGAAAAGAACAGCGATTAAGGTACACCAGATCGAAATAAGAATAAGATGGAACCCTGATAAATTGAGAACCTGTTTATAATTGACGTATTTGGTTGTGATCATAAAGATGTATGAAATTATTGGTGTGCATATAAACAAAATGGATACCAAAATAAGGGATCTATTCTGTTTATTAAAATTAATAAAAAAACCTCTGATTTTTCAGAGGTTTCAATTATTTAATATTTCAGCATTTCTTCAATTTTGAGACTCAGCTTTTCGGCGTTCGGAAGCATTTCTTTTTCCAGTACAAGATTGATAGGTACCGCAGGAACATCCAGAGAACCCATTGTTTCTACAGGAGCATCAAGATACTTGAAGCAGTTTTTAGAAATACGGTGTGCAAATGCTTCTGCAAAAGAGTTGTTAAGTTGCTCTTCCGTGAGAACGATACATTTTCCGTGAGCTTTTACTCTTTCAAAAACAAGTTCTTCATCAAGAGGGATTAATGTTCTTAAGTCGATTACTTCCACTCTTCCGTTAAAATTCTTAGCAGCTTCTTTAGCCCAGTAAACTCCCATACCATAAGTTACTACTAATAAAGTTCTGCCTTTTTCAGTTTCATCTTTATCAGCTTCAATGATGATTTTACCTTTTCCGAACGGAAGAACATAGTCTTCAGCCGGTTCTATTGTTTTAGCATCTTCAGTTCCAGGAACTTTGCTCCAGTATAATCCTTTGTGCTCAAGCATTACTACAGGGTTGGGATCATAGTAAGCAGCTTTTAATAAACCTTTAAAATCAGCAGCATTACTTGGATAGGCTATTTTGATTCCTTTGATATTGGAAAGGATACTTTCAACACTTCCACTGTGGTAAGGTCCACCTCCTCCATAGGCTCCGATAGGAACACGGATGATATTGCTTACGGGAAATTTTCCGCCACTTAAATAGCTGGATTTTGAGATCTCGGTGATTAATTGGTTGATCCCCGGATAAATATAGTCTGCAAACTGAACCTCAACGATTGGTTTCAATCCAACAGCGCTCATACCAGCAGTAGATCCAATGATATAAGCTTCCTGGATGGCTGTATTGAATACTCGCTTGCTTCCAAATTTTTTACCTAATGTAACAGTTTCACGGAAAACTCCACCGATTCTTTCTCCTACATCCTGTCCGTAAAGAAGAGCTTCAGGGTGTTTCCACATCAGTTCCTGTATGGCGTGAATGGCAGCATCTACCATTACAATTTTTTCTCCGTTGGCAGGTTCACGAGTACCTGTTTCCTCTGTGATAGGAGTAGGAGTAAAAACATGCTGCATTACAGTTTCCGGCTTCGGGTCTTCAGCATTTTTAGCTCTTTCAAAAGCTTCTTCAGCTTCAAGACGTGCCTTTTTAGTGATTTGTTTTAAAAGATCTTCGTCAACCCCGGTTTCCAGTAAATGTTTTCTAAGGATTTCTCCCGGATCTTTGGCTCTGTGTTTTGTTAAATCTTCTTCGTCTCTATAGAATTCTCTTCTTACACCTGAAGTATGGTGTCCTATCAGTACTGTTTTTGCACAGACCACCAAAGGTTTTCTTTCTGTTCTTACAAAGTCGACAGCTTTTTTCATAGCTTCGAAACTTTCCACGAAATCAGTTCCGTCTACCCTCATTCTGCTTAGTCCTGTAAATCCTGCTACAAAATCATAGGCATCACAGGTTCTTGCTTCATCTTTCGTTACTGAAATTCCCCATTCGTTATCCTGAACCAGAAAAATAATGGGAAGCTGATGTAATGCTGCAAACTGTAAAGCTTCACTCACTTCACCTTCTGTAACAGAATTGTCTCCAAGGCTGCATATTACAACAGGATTATTCTCAAAATTCTGAAGATTGAAATCCTGGATATACTTAATTCCCTGTGCTACCCCTGTAGTAGGAATGGTCTGCATTCCGGTAGCGGAACTCTGATGAATGATCTTGGGTTTGTTTTCATCTCTGCTTGACGGATGAGAGTAATAAGATCTTCCTCCCGAAAAAGGATCATCAGCTTTAGCCAATAATTGAAGCATTAATTGGTAAGGTTCAAAACCAATTCCTAAAAGAATGCTTTCGTCTCTGTAATAAGGAGAAACCCAGTCTTCTTTTTTGAGCTGATAAGCGGTTGCAAGCTGGATGGCTTCATGCCCTCTTGAGGTGCTATGAACGTATTTACAGACATTTCTGTTTTCTTCGTAAATATCGGCCATTGCTTTGGCCAGCATCATATGATTATATGCTTTAAGTAATATATCCTGAGAAACTTTTTCGTGAAGTGCATTTTCCATAGGAAGCAAATATACATAAAAAAACAAAATACTAACAACTGTTAGTATTTTGTATAAAATCTTTGTAGATATAGGTTATTCCTTGATCACTTTTTTAGAAATAACATCTTTGCCTGTTTTTATTTCAATGATGTAAATTCCTTTTGTGTAAGCTGATAAATCTATAGGTTCTTTATCATTGTTAATGATTCCGCTTTGTAATTTTTTGCCGGTAAGATCATACACATTGAAAGTAGACTTTTTAGGCGCTTTCAATACATTGGTGATGTCTTTTACAACCGTTGGAGCTATTGATATTCCATCTGATGACAGTCCGGCTTCTTTAGTGCCCAGTAATTCTGTAAATCCGGTTACAATAACAGAATAGTTTTGAGGAGAGGTAACACTTGGGGAAGCATTATTTTTTAATGTTCCTTTATGGGAAATTTCAATTTTATAGACAGCTCCCGGTGTAGGATTATCAACAATTACCTGTTCTACATTATCTACAGTATTGTCTCCTTTTGTGGCGGGTAGCATAGGGTTATTTGCATCCAGCTTCCATGGGAGATAAACTGTATTGTTTGCTGTATTAGTAATCTTTACATCTAAATCATTGATTAATCTTGAAATTCTGTTATTATATAGATTATCCCATTGGTTGGTAATATTTGTATATTCCGGATCAATCCAAGAAATAGTCACTTTTAAAGGTTCTGATCCTGATGCTTTAACTGTTTTAGTATTGATGGCACCATTATTTAATGTTTCATTATTGAATATTACTGTATTGTTAGATTTTCCTACAAGAAGCTCAGCTCCTTTTTTTGCATTGATGTATCCCCATCCATACCATGGATCTGGTCCTATTTCTCCAGCTTCAAGAGCTGAATGTACCATAAGGGTTTTTGAAGCAGCAGCATTGAGTTCTGCATTGTTGAATAAAGATTTGTAGATCTGCATCCAAAGTCCAATAATTCCGGCTACCTGAGGAGCAGCCATTGAAGTTCCACTGTTAATCTGCCATGTGATACTTCCCGTTGTGTTTTCTGCAGTTGATGCCATCCATACATTAGTTCCCGGAGCAGAAATGTCTGGTTTAATGCCTCCGTCATCTCTTGGTCCTGCACTACTGTAGTCTGATTTTAGAACATCAGTTGCATTTGTATATCTTTGATTATTTGTTGTAATTGGATCTGTTGCTCCAACTACAATAATATTTTTTGCTAATGAACCGTAACCAATACAGTCGAAACCTTGTGCGCAGTTAGCAGGTGGCTCAGTGCCTAATGTATAGGTTGAATATCCTGATCCGTTATAATAATATGCTGTTGTTGTACTGCCTGCGTACCCAGGCCCAAATCCGAAATAGTTTCCGGCAGATTTTACAATGGTATAAGTGGGATTATTATATACAATAGCATCGTAAGATTGATCATTTGTGTAATAAGTTCCCATCATGTCGTAATTAGTCCCGGAAATATAATTTCCTCCCCAATACCATCCGTTAGCAGGATATCCATTAGCTGTAGTTTTATAATCCCAGGCAGCATTTATACCATAAGAGTGATTTGAAATTTTGGGTTGAGCAAGTAATATTTTATTAAATACAGTGCTTGTGGTTGAGTTACCAGGAAGTGTTGTTGTTGCAAATCTATAAGAATCCATAGTTGAATTCAAAGCTATACCCATTGCATTTCCAGTTATTGTTACTCCATTACTTGTAGATGATAGTGGAGATGATTTAGCACCAATAATACTTGCGACACCTGTTGAGTGAGCGCTGTAAGCATTGGTAGCCGCTTCTTTGTTAGAAATTCTACCAGTTGCATTATTGAAAGCGGTATGATTTTCATAAATTCTGCCTCCGTCAAAAATAGTATAAACAATTCCTTCTCCTTTAAACGATCCTGAAAGTCCATTTACACCTCCTGCCGTTGTTAAAGCGTCTACGTTATTATTTAAAATTTGACTTTGGTCTTCTGTCTGGTAAAAGTTTGGGACATTTCCACTAAATCCAGCTAAATTTTCTCTCATTTCCTGAATCATTTTTTGTGTTTCAGGACTTTTATCATTACCAAATCTTTTAGAAACATAAGAGTCGAACTTTTCATTGTTCTCTTTGTTTTGTCTTTCAAATTCTCTCTTTAAAGCATCATTGTTTTGAGCACTTACTAACACTATAGCTAATGTGCTAATAAGAAGTAAATGTTTCTTCATTTTAGTTGTTGAAATATTAAAATTATAATTCTTCAAATATAGGGTAAATAGTTAATAATTAGTTTGTTTTTATAGATAATTCTAATTTTTTAATTGTATTTTAATATTTTATTTTATGATAGTTTGAAGTTGTTTGATTTTTTTATAAAATATTATTGTTGTATTGTTTTGAATTTTTGTTTTGGCGAGTTGATGGAAATTATATTTGGAAAAAATGGAGTAACTTTACATTCTCTTTTTTATAAAAAAGTTAGAAAATTATATGTATTTAATTTTTGACACAGAAACAACCGGTTTACCAAAAAATTTCAATGCTCCGCTTTCAGATTCTGATAACTGGCCGAGAATGGTCCAGATTGCATGGCAGCTGCATGATGATGATGGGAATTTAATTGAAAATCAGGATTATATAATAAAGCCTGAAGGGTATGATATTCCCTTCAATGCAGCAAGAATTCACGGAATTACAACAAAGATTGCCAATGAAGAAGGTCGTGATCTTCAGGAGATTTTAGAAGAATTTTCTAAAGTTCTGGAAAGAGTAAGGGTTGTTTCAGGACATAATGTGGAATTCGACTACAATATTGTAGGAGCGGAATTTTACAGGAAGAACCTTAAAGATAATCTGCAGGAGAAACCGAAAGCAGATACCATGATATTGGGAACCGACTTCTGTCAGCTTGGTGGAGGTCGCGGAGGAAGATTTAAACCCCCGAAACTTGAAGAGCTTTATGAAAAGCTTTACGGGAACAAATTTGATGAAGCCCACAATGCTGCTGCCGACGTAAATGCAACAGCGCGTGCTTTCTTTGAAATGGTGAGAATTGGGGTAGTTCCCGCAGAAACCTTAAAGATCTCTGAGGATCAGCTTGCTTATTTCAAAAGTCTTTATCCGGATCCGATCAAACCTTTTAATATTGTTATCAGAAGGCAGGTTGCTGATTTTCATAATAAGAAAAAGCAACAGGATTTTGGAAGCATTGACGAAATTGATTTAGGTAAATATTTCAATTTTGATAACCACAGTGTTTTTTCCACTCTAACGGCTACTTCCAGTATCAATGATCTGATTAGAAAAGCTTCTGATGAAAATTTTCCTGCCGTAGGAATGGTGGATCTTGGAAATATGATGGGGGCTTTTAAGTTTGTTTCAGCGGTAGAAGGAGCTAACGGTGACAGAGCTAAAAAACATAAAGAATACCTGGCTAAAAAACTGGAGGCAGAAGAAAACGGAACAGAATTTAATGAAGAGGAACCTGCTTCTGAACCGCTTATTCCTGTAGTGGGCTGTGAATTTTATATTTCAGACCGTTATGAACAAAAGCAGTTTACCAAGGATGATCCCGACAGGAGAACACAGGTAGTCCTTTTGGCAAAAGACTTTAACGGGTATAAAAACCTGGCAAAGCTTTCCAGTATTGGTTTCCTTAAAGGTTTCTATTTTGGAGTTCCAAGGGTGAGCCGTGAGCTGATTGCCCAATATAAAGAAGGGGTGATTGCTCTGACTTCGGGGATTATGGGAGATATTCCTGATGCAATCTTAAATACCGGTGAACAGAAAGGAGAGGAGCTTTTTAAATGGTGGAAAGACACTTTTGAAGATGATTTTTATGTACAGATTCAGAATCACAAACTGCCTGAAGAAGAGCATTTGAATGAGGTACTGTTATATCTGGCAGATAAATATAATGTTAAAATCTTAGCGCAGAACGAGACTTTTTATACCAATAAAGATGACGCTAATATTCAGGATATCGTCAGCTGTATCAAAGATGGAGAAAAGCTGACAACACCTATAGGGAAGGGATTTGGTAAAAGAAGAGGTCTTGCGACAGGTGAGTATTACATTAAAAATTCTGATGAAATAAAAGAGGCTTTTTTAGCATATCCTGATGCTTTTGATGCCTATGAGGAGTTTACAGCGAAATTTAAACCCTATACCTTAAAAAGAGACGTACTCCTTCCTAAATTTGATATTCCCGAAGAATTTATCCATGCAGAAGATGAGGTAGATGGAGGGAAAAGAGGGGAGATGGCTTATTTGACCCATCTTACCTATGAAGGAGCAAAAAACAGATATGGAGCAGATGGGATTACCGATGAAATTAAAGAACGTCTTGACTTTGAGCTTGAAGTAATTGCCAATACCGGTTATCCAGGATACTTCCTTATTGTACAGGATTTCTGTAACGAAGCCCGTAAAATGGGCGTCTGGGTGGGACCCGGAAGAGGTTCTGCTGCAGGATCTGCTGTGGCTTACTGTATTGGAATTACCAATGTAGACCCTATTAAATATGATCTCCTTTTTGAGAGATTCCTGAATCCGGAAAGGGTATCCATGCCCGATATTGATATTGACTTTGATGATGAAGGAAGGGACAGGGTTATCAAATGGGTAATAGAAAAATACGGACAAAGTCAGGTAGCACAGATTATTACTTATTCTGTACTCGGAGGGAAGTCTGCCATTAAAGATGCCGGTAGGGTATTGGATGTTCCAATTCCCGATACTAATAATATTGCCAAGCTGATTCCTTCCACACCAGGGATGAACATAGCAAAAGCTCTGGCGAAATATGATAAATTAAAACCGGAAGAACAGATGCTTGTTGATGAAATGAGATACGTTCTGGACAGTCCGGATGATTCAAGACACGGGGTTTTGGCCAGTGCTAAAAAGATGGAAGGCTGTATCAGGAATACAGGAATTCATGCCTGTGGAGTAATCATTACACCGGAAGATGTAAGTAATCTGGTTCCGGTGACCATTGCCGCAAAAGATGCTGACATCCTCGTATCTCAGTTTGATAACTCAGTGGCAGAAAGTGCAGGTCTTCTGAAGATGGACTTTTTGGGACTAAGGACACTGACCATCATCAAAGATGCTTTAAAACTGGTGAAGGCAAGGCATGGGGTCGATATTGATCCGGATCTTATTCCTCTTGACGATACCAAAACATATCAGCTATTTAAAGAAGGAAGAACAGTCGGGATTTTCCAGTATGAAAGTCCGGGGATGCAAAAATATATGAGGGAACTTAAACCAACGGTTTTTGCTGACCTTATTGCCATGAATGCCTTATACCGCCCAGGACCAATTAAATATATTCCAAACTTTATCAACAGAAAGCATGGAATCGAAGAAATCGTTTATGACTTACCGGAAACAGAAGAATATTTAAAAGAAACATACGGGATTACTGTTTATCAGGAGCAGGTAATGCTTTTGTCACAGAAGTTGGCCAATTTTACCAAAGGTGAAGCCGATACGCTTAGAAAGGCAATGGGTAAAAAGCAGATCGATGTTCTTAATAAAATGTACCCGAAATTCATTGAAGGAGGTCGGAAAAACAATCTGAATGAAGAGAGGCTGGAGAAGATCTGGAACGACTGGAAAGCTTTTGCCGAATATGCCTTCAACAAATCTCACTCAACATGTTATGCCTTTATTGCATACCAGACTGCATTTTTAAAAGCAAATTATCCTGCAGAATATATGGCGAGTGTAATGAGTAATAACATTAACAATACAGATTCAATTACCATGTTCATGGAGGATTGTAAAAGTATGGGTGTGGATGTATTAGGTCCTGATGTGAATGAATCTCAATATAAATTCTCAGTAAACGAAAAAGGACAGATCCGCTTTGGGCTGGGAGCGATTAAGGGAATCGGGGAAGGACCGAGTGAAGCGATTACAAGGGAAAGAGAAAACGGAAGGTTTAAGAATATCTATGATTTCTTTGAGAGAATATTACCTTCCCAGATGAATAAAAGGGTAGCGGAGAGTTTGGTACTAGCCGGTGCTTTTGATGAATTGGATTCTTTCCACAGAGGTCAGTATTTTGATATTGATATGGCCGGAAAGACAAACCTTGAAAGACTGATCAGGTATGGACAGAGTTTCCAGGAAAGTAAAAACGAGATGGAACACTCTTTATTTGCAGACTTTGCAGAAGAAGTTCAGATTGAGCAGCCTAAACTTGCACCATGTCCGGAATGGCCAAACATGCATAAGCTCAATAAAGAAAAAGAGATTATCGGTTTCTATCTTTCTGCACATCCGCTGGATGAATTTAAATATCAGTTTCAGTTTATGCAGGGGCAGCTTTCGAAGAAAGCAGTTCTGGAGAAAGATGTGGAAGAGAAGATCGTGACAGATGAAGCTCCGGTTCTTGAGCAGGACTCACAGGATGAAACTGTTGATTTAAGTGAGATTGTTTCTGATGATATGTCAGTGGGAGAGGAGGAAGTCATTGAAGAAGTGACCAAAAAAGCAGAACCAAAAGGAAACTTTCTGTTCCTGAATCTCGATGAGGTAGATGCTTACAAAGAGCAGGCTTTTGCCAACAAACAGGAGGAATTGTTTGAGGAAAAAAAGAAAGACTGGAAAACCCTGCAGAAAGAAAGAGAAAACGGAGGTGGAGGAAAAGAATATACAGTGGCTGGCCTGATTACAGAATACAGGGTTCAGGATGGTTTCAGAAGTGGCGAAAAAGTAGCTTTTGTTACGCTTGAAGATTATTCCGGATCATATTCATTCAGGTTGGGAGACCGGGATTATATGAGGTTGAAGGAAAAGCTTGAGGTTCAGAGATTTGTTATTTTTAAGATAAAATTTGCTCAGGTAAAGGACGGAAGAGTATTTGTCAATGTTGTTGACGTTATAGAGCTCCAGGAGGCATTTGAGAGATTTGCAAAAAGCATATCGCTTGTTATGGATGTTATGGATGTAAGACCGGAAGATCTTGATTTTTTCAGAACAGTTCTGGATCGGAATAAAGGAAATCAAAAGCTGAAGTTCTTTATTAAAAACCTTGAAGATGATTCTCACATTGAAGTACAGTCTATGAAACATTCGGTAGATCTGAATGGAGATCTGATTAAAGAAATTCAGTTATTAAATAAATATGAGTTCTATTTGAATTAGAATATAAAAATACTGATTAAAAAAGAGTGGCTTAGGTCGCTCTTTTTTTTGTTTACATATTAAGAATATTGATGAAAAATTTTAAATATGTTTTTATGTTAAATAGAAAAATTTTCTGAAGTCTATTTTAATTATATACTATATTAAATATCTGATTATCATTATTTTAATATTTTTCAATAGATTGCGAATTATCTGTTAATTTTAAATAAACGTTTGATTTTATCTCATTTTTAGTTTGTTTTTATTTGTTTTTATTTAATATTTTATGATAATTTTTAATATTATGGTTAAACTATCAATTAATATTTATACATTTACCGCCCTAACTTTTATTATTTACTATTTATGAAGAAAATTTTACTCACGTGCCTGACAGCATTCTACTACTGCGTGTCTGCACAGGTTGGTCCGCCTCAGCTCACCACTCCCAATACGAATAACGGATATGGCTTTACCCAGTCTACCGGAACGTATACACCATTGTCTGCAAACAGAACAATATGGCAGTCCGGAGCTACAATAGGAACTGATCTGGTATCGGGAGCTATTCCCTTGCCAGGCCCTTTTACTTACAATAATCAGAAGTATACTTCTGTTTATATCAGTAATAATGGTTTTATTACATTTGGAATTCCTGCATCCAGCACAACTTACACGGGATTATCCTCCGATATTTCACCGACTACTTATGATGGTGCTTTTGCAGGTTTTGCAGCCAATCTTCGCCATGCTAATACCGCTACATCTGAAATTGCCTATGAAACAGTCGGTTCAAAATTTATTGTACAGTTTACAGATGTACAAGGTAATTCGGCTTCTTCAGCACAGCTTCTTAATTTCCAGATTCAATTAGATCTTAATGCCAAAACAATTGCTATTGTTTATGGAAACTGTGTTTCAGGAACTTCAACCCTTACTGGACAGGTAGGGATCAGAGGATCAGAGAGTTCTGATGTAAATAACTTAACAGGAACAAACTGGACTTCTCTTGCGGTAGGAAGTTCAAACAGCTCTACAGCGACTTTAGGAACTACAAACGGAACAACGGTTCCTGCCTCCGGATTGACATTTACTTATACTCCGGGAACATGGCAGACGCCGCCTGCAACCTATGCAGCATTACCTTTCATGGAAAGTTTCAGTACGTGGGCAGACGGTAACTCCACTTTAGACCTGCCGAATGCCAGTTATTGGAGAACATGGCCGGCGAGAGGAGACAATTCCTGGAGACAAAGTGATATTGCGACAACAGGATTTACTTCTGCTTCAGGTTGGTCTGGTTCCAGTGGATCTTCTACTGTTTCTGCCCCTGCAGTAACTCCTGCAGCCCGTTTCCACTCTTACAACTGTCAGTATGCTTCCGGATATATGGACTTGTATGTCAATCTATCTTCGGGTTCAGGTACCAGATATTTAAGTTTTGATTATATCAACCCTTCAGGAACTGATGTCTTGAAAATTCAGCTTTCCACTGACGGCGGAAATACATTTGTAGATGTAGGTTCTGCATTAGGCGTTGCTGCATCATGGACATCTAATTTTATAGACTTAGGGTCATCCAGTCCGACTGCAATCGTAAGATTCTTAGCCAAAGGGGATAACGGAAGTGATGATATCTATGTGGATAATGTTAAAATCTCAGCCATTACAATTCCTGAGTGTACGGTAATTACTACACCTGCCAATGCGGCTACAGGAGTTGCTGTAACACCAAATATCAAATGGAATCCTACAGCTGGAGCAACTTCTTATAAGTTAAGTCTGGGAACTACTCCGGGAGGAACAAATGTGATGAACGCAGTAGATGTAGGAAATGTGGTTACTTACACGCTTCCGGCTGCAAATCAATTATTATATAATACTACCTATTATGCAACTGTACAGCCTTCCAACAGTAACGGAACTGCCAGCGCATGTAACCCGGTATCATTTACCACTAAAAATATTGGCTGTCCTTCCGTTACTGCACCTGCATCAGCGGCATCAGGAGTTTCTGTAACTCCTACAATCACTTGGGGAGCTGTAACAGATGCAACCGGGTATAAACTGTCTATCGGTACTACGACTGGCGGAACTGATATCATGAATAATGTTGATCTAGGAAACGTGACAATCTATACACTTTCTAACCCATTAGCCTATTCAACAAAATACTATTATACAGTTAACGCTTATACACCAACAAGTAATTCTGCTTCTTGTACAGAGCGCAATTTTACAACAGTTTGTACTTCAGAAAATGCGCCGACGGCATTGCAAGGCTTTACTGCATTCACTCCAATGTGCTGGTCAGTGGCTAAAGGAGATGTTACCGCATCATCTACTCTGACTTATGGGTCGAGCAAATGGGCTGCCGAGGCAGGATTTGCAAATGCAGGATCTAATGCGGCTGTAAGAATCAATCTGTATGGAACCAATACCGGAGACTGGTTGATTTCTCAGCCCATTAACCTTGGTTCTACTCCAGGAATGTTTAGAATGAAATATAAAATGGCTGTTACCAGTTATTTAGGAACTGCTTCTCAAACAACTCTGGGAACCCATCAGGTGAGAATTATTGTCTCTACAGATGGTGGTACTACATGGAGTAATACGAATGTAATAAAAACATATACAGGAGCAGGAACATATTCTAATACGAGTCAAACAGAAGTAATCAACCTTACAGGATATTCAGGAAATGTTAAAATTGCTTTTGTTGCAACTACAAGTTCCAATACCCCGGACATTGATTTCCACGTTGATGACTTTGTGGTAGAGGCTATACCAACATGTCAGGAACCCGCTTCTCCTGTTGTAGCCAATCCTACAGTTTCCACTGCAGATCTATCCTGGACGGCACCATCTACTACACCGGCCAACGGATACGAATATTATTACAGTACAAGCAGTACACCACCTGCTGTTAATGCCCAGGCTAGTGGATCAAGCAGCACAACTTCAGCTCCTTTATCAGGACTGGCTTCAAGCAGTACATATTATGTTTGGGTAAGATCAGTTTGTAGTGTAGGAGATAAGAGTCCTTGGGTAGGGCCAGCTGTTTTCAATACAGTTTGTGGTACTGTATCAGCTCCGTTCTCTCAAAACTTTGATGCAGGGATTTCTCCTAATTGCTGGAGTAATGTAAATCCTACGGCAACGACAACGGATGCCAATCTTTTCTGGAAGTTCACAGGATCAGCAGACTATGGGGCAAATACCGCTAACAATGGAAAAGCAGCGGGTACTTATGCTTGGGTAGATGCAAGTTCACCATACAGTGGAGCAGGTGTCAATACGGTACAGTTAGTTACTCCTTCTATCAATCTGACAGGGTTGACAGCTCCTTTCGTTTCTTTTGACTGGTTTAAAAATCATTCTACTTCTACTAGTACTACAGTTTCTCCGTCTACTTATGACAACAATAAACTTACTGTAGAAGTGAATAATGGAAATGGATGGGTAACTATCTTTAGTGATAATTCGAACTTAAACCAATGGAGAACTGTTGGTGTTCCTTTGGCAGCTTCTTATATCGGCGCCACTATTCAGGTTAGATTTACTGTTGATAAAAATGTGAGTGGTAACGGATATTTCTATGATGATGTCCTTTTAGATAATGTGGAAGTAAAACAGAACCCTAATCTGGCAACTTCTGAAACTTCTGTAAAAGATAATACAATCAAGGTATACCCGAATCCGTTTACTGATTCTTTAACAATCTCTGATATATCTAAAGTACAGTCTGTTTCTGTTGTTGATGTTGCAGGAAGACTTGTGAAAACTATAGAAGCTCCTGCTTCAGTACTTCAGTTAAGAGATCTGAAAGAAGGGATATATCTTGTGGTTCTGAATATGAAAGATGGATCTAAACAAACCGTTAAAGCCATTAAAAGATAAATAATTTCTAAATAAAATATCATAAGGAGACTGCTCAGTGGAGCAGTCTCTTTTTATATTCCTTATTTTTTATTTTTTAAGATAAAGTTTGATTCGTTATGATATAATTAAAAAAATATTTTTTTTATTGTTGATTTTCACTAGATTTGAATAACTAATAATGTGTTTTATGAAAAATATTTTACTCGTTGGTTTTTTAATGACCGGCCTTTTATCCTCCGCGCAAACTTACTGTACGCCTGCGTTTGCGAGTGGATGTAATGGAGGTGATATGATCGACACCTTTATGATTCCGACAGCCGGATTTGGACATCAGAATACAGGCTGTTCTGCTAATGCATATGGAGATTATACATCTATGACCATTAACATGAGCGCAGGACTGAGCTATGACTTTAGTGTAAAGCATGACTACAGCAATCAGAATGTGCGTATCTGGATAGATTTTAATAATGATGGTACTTTTGATGATGCGGCTCCTGAGCTGGTGGCTTCTGCAAGTAGCGCCTCTGTAGGAGGTGTCAGTATGACTTCCGGACAGATAATCATTCCATCAACAGTAACTCCGGGTACTTACAGAATGAGAGTGGGAGACAGGTATTCCAGTCAACCTGTTCCCTGCAATACAGATGGCTATGGCGAAGCTCATGATTATACCGTGGTCATTGGATCGGCTCCAACCTGTTTGGCTCCTTCTGCTTTAACGGTATCTGCTGTTACAGCTAATTCAGCGCAGATAGCATGGACAGCACCATCTTCAGCACCAGGAGTTGGCTATGAATATTATTATTCAATTTCCAGTACCTATCCTACTGCTGCTACAGTCGCTTCAGGGTCAAGTACTGGATTAAGTACCAACTTGCCTTCACTTACACCGGCAACTACGTATTATGTATGGGTACGCTCTGTATGTAGTGCATCTGATAAGAGTGCATGGTCTCAGATGGCTACATTTATGACATCCTGTGTTGCTGTAGGAGTACCATATACATTGGATTTTGAAAGCATTACGGCACCTGACCTTCCTAATTGTACCTCAGTAGTCAATGATGGGGCAGGAAATATGTGGGAGACCGGGAATCTTGATGCTCAGGGATTTACAGGGAATGTTCTTGAATATTCTTATAATTATGCCAATAACGCCGATACCTGGTTTTTCACCAATGGTATTAATCTTACTGCCGGGGTTACGTACAGAATCAAATATAAATATGCCAATGCAGAAGGATTTGTATATGCTGAAAAGCTAAAAGTGGCCTACGGAACCTCTGCTACAGGAGCAGGTATGACCAATACATTAGCGGATCATCCGAATGTTGTCATCAGCTCGGCAACCAGTAATTTTGTGAATTTTACACCAACTGCCACAGGCGTATATTATTTTGGGTTCCAGGCATACTCTGATGCTAATATGAACAAACTTTATGTAGATGATATTAATATCGATGTAGCACCTTCTTGTAGTGAACCTACTGCGGTAACAGCTTCGAACGTTGCAGCAAATGGAGCTACGGTTTCCTGGACTGCGGCGACTCCTGTGCCGGCAAATGGTTATGATATTTATTACAGTACAGCCAATACAGCACCTACAGCAACAACTACCCCTAACGTTACGGGAATTACAGCAACTACCTATAATATTCCTAGTTTAACTCCTGCTACTGTATATTACGTATGGGTAAGATCTGCTTGTAGTGCTGCCAGTAAAAGTGCATGGAGTACTATGGCAACATTTACCACTCTTTGTACAAGCATTGGATTACCTTATACTCTTGATTTTGAAAATGTTTCTGTTCCGGCTCTTCCTGGCTGTACAGCAGCAGTAAATGCAGGATCAGGGAATAATTGGGAAACAGTGGATCCTCCAACAGATAGTCAGGGATTCACAACCAATGTATTAAGATATCATTATAATTCTGCAAATCCTGCTAATGCATGGTTCTTTACTCAGGGATTGAATTTAACAGCAGGAGTACAGTATACAATTACTTATAAGTATGGTAACAATTCATCAACTTATGTGGAAAAATTAAAAGTAGCATATGGAACTTCCCCTACTGTAGCAGCTATGACGGGGTCTATCGCTGATTATCCTTCGATCAATGATGAAACAGCTCATACAGAATCTGTAACATTTACTGTTCCTGCAACTGGTGTATACTTCTTTGGATTTAATGCATATTCAGATGCTGACCAGTATAATCTGTATGTAGATGATATAAGTGTTACAAATGCAAACCTGGCAACAGCTGAAGTGGCAGTAAATAAAAATGGAATTAAAGTATATCCAAATCCGTTTACGGATGTATTGAATATCTCAGATGTTAAAAATGTGAAAACAGTATCTGTGACAGATGCAACAGGAAGACTGGTGAAAACTATTTCCAATCCTGAATCTGTAATCCATTTAAGAGATTTGATGCAGGGGGTTTATTTGGTAACTCTTGAAATGAAGGATGGAACTAAACAGACCATTAAGGCTATTAAAAAGTAATTTATCATTTAAATAAAAAGAGAAAGACGGTTCAGTGATGATCCGTCTTTTTTAATACAGCTATTGATTTCAAAATAAATACAATAAAAAAGATGGGGAAAAATATGTACTCATCTTTTTATTGTATCCTACGATTATCATTTATTGGGTACCGGCTGTATATCGCCTTTGTTCATAAGATCAAAAACAGTAGGGAAGAACATGACTAATATAAAGTAGATGATGATCATCAGTGCTACGAGGGCAAAAAGGATAATCACTAAACTATTCGGTTTGTTTTTCTTTTTAGGTTCCATGATTTTGTGGTATTTGGTGAATAAATTTTACTTATATCAAGTATTAAGCTAATTTCTTGCCACATTTCTTGCAATACCTTGCATCATCATCAATGTCGTCATTACCACAGCGTTCACATACCAGTTCCAGGTTTTGTCTTTTGTTCCTCATTTCTGCTGTCACAATACCGGTGGGAACAGCAATAATGGAATAACCGGCCAGCATCAGAACAACCGCAAAAAACTTTCCTAAAGGGGTGATAGGAGAGACGTCACCATATCCTACAGTGGTTACAGTAACAACTGCCCAGTAGATAGATTGGGGGATCGTTTCAAACCCTTGTCTGCCTCCTTCTACCATAAACATAAGCGAGCCTACAATGACAGAGAAAATAATCAGGAACAAAAGGAATATGTAGATTTTTCTTGAACTGTTTTTTAAAGCTCTTACAATCAGGTAACCATCATTCATAAAATCCAGCAGATTGAAGATTCTGAATATTCTCAGCATTCTCAGCATTCTGAAAATCAGGAAATACTTAGTGACAGGAAAGAAAAAGCTGAGATAAAAAGGAACAAGCGCCAGAAAATCTATAATCCCGAAAAAACTGAAAATATAACTGCGTTTATTTTTTACCACAGCAATCCGCATAGAGTATTCCAGGGTGAAGAAAATCGAGATCACCCATTCAAGGATCAGAAAAGTATAATGGAATCTTTTATCGAGCTTAGGCACACTTTCCATCATGATAATAGCTGTACTTATAAGAATTAAGGACAATAATATGATATCGAAGAGTTTTCCAAGCTTTGTATCGGAGCGATAAATTATCCGGTAAAGGTATCTTTTCCAAAGTTTGTCCTCAGGAATAAGATTATGTTCTCTTTCCATTTCTATAGGGTTATTTCACGGCGAAGTTAATAATTTCTATGATGTATAGAGTAAATATATGACTGTTAAAAGATTCCTGCAAATGTTAAAGGAAAATCTGTCATCAAAAAGTGAATTATTATCAATTAATATACTGGTTTTCAATGCGTTGTATTTATCAAAATACGAATAAAAAATGACATATAAAAATTTATTTTTTAACATTTTTTTATTCCAAGTTTGTAATTTTATTCTACAAAAGCTTTATATCATGAGAAAAATTTTAACCTTGTCTATACTGTTTTTAATAAGCAGTTTTATGTATGCTCAGGTTGGGATTAATACTTCAACACCTAATGGTGCTGCAGTACTGGATATAGTTTCCAACCAGAAAGGGATTCTTATCCCACGTCTCACCGATACAGACAGGAATACGTACCTGGCTGATAATGATGCTTCCACAGTACCGCCTGCAGGTGTTGCGAATGCTAACCTTACTGCAGGAACTCTTATTTTTAATACGACAACGAATAACTTCCAGTATTGGGACGGTACCCTCTGGAGACAGCTTTTTGTTCCCACATCTTCTCAGGCCGGTAACGACGGTGTCGTTAAAATAAATTCTGGAAACGCAAATGTAAAACCCTCATTCAGTTTAAGTGCAGCAGGAAGCGGCTATGGTGCAAGACAGCAGGTGCTGTATGCCACACCGCTGGTCTTTGCTCCAAGTCCTACAACAAGCTGGCCGGAAACCACAGTTCCATTTCCGGGAGTAACAAGCAACATCTACATTTCTGCTACCGGTAAATGGAGGGAAAATGAAATTAACGGGCAGGTTCATGTCTGGAGGGTAATCGCTACTATTACTCCGGGATCCAACTCTTCAGGATCAATAAAAGCTACGTTTAAAAATCCCGACTCTGGTTTTGAAATTAACTCGATCCAGTTGGTTCCAAGCGGTTCAAGTGGAACGGGTAATATTCTTACTTTTTATTTCTATACCATTGCAGACCCTGCGAGTCTTGACCCGGGAAAAGGATATCAACTTTTTATGGAATCAGATATAAACTGCAATGTGGTAGTAGAATCCTTTACCAGAGTATCTCTTTTCAAAGATTAACAGCCTTTTTTATTCTTTTTAATATCATGAAACCGGTTGATGAAACCGGTTTTTTTATTGCATCAGAAATTTTTCCGGATCTTTATTAAAATTAATATCTTCGCTGTAACTGTAAAATATAAACCAATGAAGCTAAAAACTGTAATTGCAAAGATTGAAGAAGAAATAAGTATCAGACAGGCCGAAGATTTTGATAATGTAGGATTGCTATGTGGTGTTTATGACCGTGATGTATCAGGAATTCTGGTATGTCATGATGCACTGGAAAATGTAGTGGATGAGGCAGTGACGAGAAACTGTAATCTGATCGTATGTTTCCACCCTATTATATTTTCCGGGCTAAAATCCCTTACGGGAAAAAATTATGTGGAAAGAGCTGTTTTAAAGGCTATTGAAAATAAAGTGGCTATCTATGCTATACATACCGCGTTCGATAATGACTTCTTTGGGGTAAATTACGGGATATGCAGACAGTTGGGACTCAAGAACATGAAAATTCTTCAGCCGAAGGAAAATAACTTGAAGCAGCTGACAGTTTTTGTTCCAAAAGAATATTCAGAAAAGGTAAAAGAGGCTATGTTTTCAGCTGGAGCAGGAAACATCGGATTCTATGATGAATGCAGTTTTACAGTGAACGGAAACGGAACATTCAGACCTGTAGAAGGTTCAAACCCGTTTTCCGGGCAGCAGGGAATCCGTGAAAATGCAGATGAAGATATGATCTCTGTAATTTTTGAAGGCTTTAAACAGGGGCAGATTGTAGGAGCAATGAAAGCAGCTCATCCTTACGAAGAAGTAGCGCACCAGGTATACAGTCTGGATAATAAAAACCATTATGCCGGACTGGGAATGTATGGAGACCTGGAAGAAGAAATGGACGAAAAAGATTTTCTTGGTTTTGTAAAAGAAAAGTTTGGCCTTGAAGTCATAAAACATTCGGCTTTCAATAATAAAAAAATCAAAAGAGTAGGGGTTCTGGGAGGCTCAGGGGCCAGCGGAATACGATCTGCAGCGGCTAAGAAATGTGATGCTTATCTTACAGGAGATCTTAAATACCACGACTATTTTTTAGCAGAGTCTAAAATGCTGATCTGTGATATAGGACATTATGAATCAGAACAATTTGTTACTCAACAATTATTTGAAATTTTATCACAAAAATTTAGTACATTTGCAATTTCAAAATCTATTGAAAAAACAAACCCAGTAAATTATTTCATTTAAATATGGCAAAAACCAACGATATTTCAGTTGAAGAAAAATTAAGAGCTTTATACGATTTACAGATCATTGATTCAAGATTGGATGAAATCCGAAATACTAGAGGAGAATTGCCAATTGAAGTTGAAGATCTTGAAATCGAGATTGAAGGTCTTGAAAAAAGAGCTGAAAAATTTCATGCTGATATCAAAGATCAGGACGATCAGATCAAAACGAAGCATGAAGTGATTAACCATGCTAAAACTTTAATTGAGAAATACAAATCTCAACAGGATAATGTAAGAAACAATAAGGAGTTTGAAGCGCTAGGAAAGGAAATAGAATTCCAGGATCTGGAAATTCAGCTTGCTGAAAAAAGAATTAAAGAATTCGGAGCTAAAATTGCTCACAAAAACGAAACTTTAGCTGAACTGAACGCAAAGATCGACGATTTGAAAAGCCACCTGAAATTCAAGAAAGAAGAATTGGATGGTCTGATCTCTGAAACGCAGAAAGAAGAAGAATATCTTCTGGAGCAGTCTAAAGAATTCGCAGGTAAAATCGACGAAAGATTACTGGCTTCTTACAACAGAATCAGAACTAACTCTATCAACGGTCTTGCTGTAGTAGGATTGGAAAGAGGAGCTCCGAAAGGATCTTTCTTTACTATCCCTCCTCAGAAACAAATGGAAATTGCTCAGAGAAAGAAAATCATCATTGATGAGCACTCTGGAAAAATCCTTGTTGATGATGAATTGGTAATGGAAGAAAACGAAAAAATGAAATCTGTAATTAAATTCTAATTATTGATTTTAAAGCATATAAAAGCTGTTTCAGAAATGAAACAGCTTTTTTTATCTGGATTGATCTGAAGATAGCAGTACAATTTAAACAAAGTAGTGTTGCAATTGATTCAAAACCTGAATGGTGGGAGTCAATAGGAACGGGCTTTAGCCCGTTTTTATCAAAATAAGCTTTAATATTGGCTTAGCCAGAACCTATAAAAAAACCGCCTCAAATGAAGCGGTAGATAAATATTTAATCCTGATGATCATACATTTTATTATACATAGCAATAAATTTCTCTTTTACCGCTTTTCTTTTCAGTTTTAAGGTTGGGGTAAGCAGCCCGCTTTCAATACTCCATACTTCAGGGGTAAGCTCAATTTTTTTGATTTTCTCCCAGTTTCCAAGGTGCTCATTGATGCCTTCAATTTCTTTTTCAATCCTTTGCTTCAGTTCAGGACTTTTTGCAATCTCTTCCGGTGTGGATCCGATATTCAGATTATTTCTCATTGCCCAGCTTTTTGCAAATTCAAAATCAGGCTGCACCAGAGCACACGGCATTTTTTCACCATCACCTACCACCATGATCTGCTCAATGAATTTAGATGCTTTTGCTAAGTTTTCAATGGTCTGCGGTGCAATATATTTCCCACCCGATGTCTTGAACATTTCTTTCTTACGGTCAGTGATCTGTAAAAATCCGTCACTGTCGATATGCCCAATATCTCCGGTTTTGAAGAAACCATCTTCTGTGAAGGCTTCTTTGGTCATTTCCTCATTCTGGAAATATCCTTTGAATACAGATGGACCTTTTACGGTAATTTCCCCGTCTTCCTGTATTTTTACCTTTAAATTATCCAATGGAATCCCTACGGTTCCCACTTTCATTTTTTCAAAGCTGTTTACAGAAATTACTGGTGAGGTTTCCGTTAAGCCATAACCTTCCAAAATAGGGATTCCTGCATTCTGGAACATTAAGTTAAGCCTAGTAGACAACGCTGCAGATCCTGAAACCAAAGTCACGATTTCACCACCTAAACCTTCTCTCCATTTGGAGAATACCAATTTATCTGCAATAATTTCCTGAAGTCCGGATGGCTTGGAAATGGTTTTCTTTTTACTGATTAGGTTCAGTGCCCAGAAGAAGATCTTTGATTTCAATCCTCCGGCAGAAGATCCTGTGTTGTAAATTTTATCATACACTTTTTCTACCAGCCTTGGTACTACAGTCATATAATGAGGCTTCACTTCTTTTACGTTTTCGCCCATTTTCTCGATACTTTCCGCGAAGTAGAGAGAAAAACCGTTGTACTGATAAAGGTAGAACAGCATTCTTTCAAAAATATGACAGATAGGAAGGAAACTTAAAGCTCTGGCTTCCTTGTAATCAAAACTTCTCTTCTTCGGAATTCTTGGAATGGCCCCCAATATGTTTGAAACAATATTATTATGGGTAAGCATTACTCCTTTAGGTCTTCCGGTAGTTCCGGAAGTATAAATGATCGTCGCCAGATCCTCCGTATTGATCGCGTTGGAAAGGTCATCCACTTCAATTTGGGTAGATTCATCCTTACCCAGATCCAGGATCTCTCTCCAGTTGGCTGCGCCACTGATGTTATCAAAAGTAAAGATCCCCTGTAAGCTCGGTATGTTGTGCTTTACTTTCATTACTTTATTCAACAATTCCTTATCAGAAACAAAACAGTACTGAATTTCGGCATTGTTGAAGATAAATTCATAATCTTCCGGAGAAATACTTGGATACACCGGTACTGAAACGACCCCGATCTGTGAAAGCCCAAAGTCCATAATCGCCCACTCTGTGCGGGAATTGGTAGTGATCAAAGCGATCTTGTCTCCCGGTTTTATGCCCAGCTTCAATAATCCTCTGGATATCTTATTTCCCTCATTAATAAACTCCTGTGTAGAAGTTTTTTTCCATTCACCATGATATTTCGTTACAAACATATCCGTTTTAGGATATTTTTCTAAAGCGTAGTGCGGAATATCGAATAATCTCTTGATCGTCATGATTTTTTACGTAATTTATAAAGAAATTTAAATATAAGCATTTTTTTTAATTGAAAACATCTGAATGAAATAATTAGGAATTAGTTAAATGCTTACCATAATACTTGACATCAAAAAGCCGTCTGGAGTGCGTAAAATGGCGATTGAAATATCATATCATGGATGAATGGTATATGCATCAGGCCGTTTTATTTATTTTCTTCTATCTGAAGAGATTCCCGCTGGGAAACAGAGATAAAGGGATTCCTGTTTTTAATTCTCAAAACACCTCTTAAACTCCCTTTTCTGTGCCCTTTTCCTGCTTTTAATTTAATTTTTTCAGATTTGCTTAAAAAGTGTAAATTTACGGCTATCTAATTATTTTTTTATGGACTTTAATTTATCGGAAGAACAGCTGATGATTCAGCAGGCAGCAAGAGACTTTGCACAGAACGAACTTTTACCTGGAGTGATTGAAAGAGACCGTGACCAGAAATTCCCTGCTGAACAGGTGAAGAAAATGGGAGAAATGGGACTTTTAGGAATGATGGTAGATCCAAAATACGGCGGTGCAGGTATGGACAGTGTTTCTTACGTGCTTGCCATGGAGGAAATTGCAAAAGTGGATGCTTCTGCAGCTGTTGTAATGTCTGTAAACAACTCATTGGTTTGTGCCGGTCTTGAAAAATTTGCATCTGAAGAACAAAAAGTAAAATATCTTACTCCTCTGGCTAGCGGACAGGTAATCGGAGCATTTGCCTTATCTGAGCCTGAAGCAGGTTCTGACGCGACGTCTCAGAAAACTACTGCTGAGGATAAAGGAGATTACTATCTTTTAAACGGGATCAAAAACTGGATTACCAATGGAGGTACAGCTACTTATTATATCGTAATTGCACAGACAGATCCTGAGAAAAAACATAAAGGAATCAATGCTTTCATCGTAGAAAGAGGATGGGAAGGCTTTGAAGTGGGATTAAAAGAAGACAAATTGGGAATCAGAGGAAGTGATACCCACTCTCTGATCTTCAATAATGTAAAAGTTCCGAAAGAAAACAGAATCGGTGCTGACGGATTTGGATTCAACTTTGCAATGGCGGTACTGAACGGAGGAAGAATCGGTATTGCTTCCCAGGCTTTGGGTATTGCTTCAGGAGCTTATGAACTGGCATTGAAATATGCTAAAACAAGAAAAGCTTTCAAAACTGAAATTATCAACCACCAGGCGATAGCATTCAAACTGGCTGATATGGCAACTCAAATCACTGCGGCAAGAATGCTTTGCTTTAAAGCAGCTTGTGAAAAAGATGCAGGAAAAGATATTTCTGAAAGCGGGGCTATGGCAAAATTATATGCTTCTCAGGTAGCAATGGATACGACAATTGAAGCAGTACAGATCCACGGTGGATATGGATATGTAAAAGAATACCACGTAGAAAGATTAATGAGAGATGCGAAAATCACTCAGATCTATGAAGGAACTTCTGAAATCCAGAAAATCGTGATCTCAAGAAGCATCGCAAAATAACATTTATAAATAAACACACTACTATGAAAAAATCTTTGTGGATCACCCTCGGTGTCGTACTGCTGTTACTGGGAGTATTTGTATGGTATAAGTATTACTTCGTTTTCGGAGAAGGAGTAAAATCCGGATACCTGAATTATGCCATGAAAAAAGGATATATTTTCAAAACCTATGAAGGAAAACTGATTCAGGAAGGTTTTGGAAGAGGAAAAACAGGAACAATTACAAGCTATGAGTTTGAATTTTCTGTAGATGACCCTGAAGTTTTCAAACAGCTGGAAACCAACAGCGGTAAAACCTTCGACCTGCATTATAAGGAGTACAACGGTGCCCTTCCGTGGAGAGGAAACACAAAGTTTATCGTGGATAAAGTAGTGAATATGAAATAAAAATAAATAAGGCTCTCAATCTGAGGGCCTTATTTTTACACCAAATCACAAAATATTAATATATGAAATAAAAATTTCCGTTTTCAATTTTGAACTTCGTCTGATTGCGACTGTTCAATTTTTTTATAAAGATAAATATAAGAACTGATTTGAAATTCTAAATGCGATTAAAAAAATATTAAAAATTCTGTCACAAGTATAGACTTAAAATCTAGTGAGAGTCGTTATTTGGAATGTTTTTGTTTCTCTTTTTGAAAAAGTAATATCCAATACCTGCAATCAGGAATATTGGCCATAAGGGAAGGATAAACAGGAAAATAGCAGTAATCACATCCCAGCCTGATTCAATAGCAGCCAGTGATTTTCCGCCGAAAGTAGTAGGTTCTTTTTCTACCCTGGCTTTATCGATGATGCTGACATTGATCGTACAGATTGTATTATCTGTGTAGCTGTGCCCGGAAACCTGAATATCTTTAGTGT
Source organism: Chryseobacterium sp. ON_d1 (assembly GCF_006829085.1). Classification (GTDB taxonomy): domain Bacteria; phylum Bacteroidota; class Bacteroidia; order Flavobacteriales; family Weeksellaceae; genus Chryseobacterium. The sequence goes on along the minus strand of NZ_BJTC01000015.1, from coordinate 28,338 downwards.
CAATATCCCCTGCATTGTTGCTGATGGCATTCATTAATCCGTCGAAGTACTGAATAGGAACTCTGATATCAAGACTATATACTTTTTGATCTTCTCCATGCAGACTTGCAGATTCCACATAAGAAAGATTTTCACTTTTGATGTAGCCATTATTTTTATTGGCTTCGTCTCTGATGATTTCCTTCACCGTTTCTGCATTCTCCGCTTTTATAGACAGATAGCCTGATTTCACCATTTTATCTTTGGAAATATTCAGCTCATAGCTGTTGTTTGTAGGCTTTTCTTTATAAATGATTTTGGTTTCTTTAATAACTTTTGGTGCCGGAGTTTTTACTGTTATTTTTTCAGATTTCCTTTCTGCAGAATCCTTTTTTTCTATTTTTGATTCCAGTTTTGTGGTGGCAATTTTATCAGATAAGGAATCTACCATTTTGGAGGTGTTGTCTATCTTTTGCTGGATGTCATTTTTAGTATTCTCAAAATCTTTTATTTTAATACTGGCAGAATCCATGATCTGGTCTGCTGTTTTACTGGCGTTATCAATAGTTTCCGTGGCAACAGTCGCGGCACTGTCTGCAGAATGGATGGCTTCGTTTATTTTATCCTGTGTAGTATCTGCTTTTTTACACATAATGGAAGTGCTTGCTACAGCAGCCAGTAATATGAACTTTTTCATAAGATTAATTTTTTTGATGAAGTAAAATTAGAAGGGAAGTTCTTGTAAAGATTGTAAATGAAATGTATTATGCCGGTAAAGTAGTAACTCTTATATTTTCAGGGTTTTGTATCTGTTTTACAAAAGATTTACAAAGCGTTTTTCTGAGTTTTAATGGGTGATAAAAGGATTTATACTTCGTAAAGAAGCATTTGGTAACAGGATTTTATTACTTATGGATTTGGACCCTACGGAATGACAAACAGAACGCTGAATTTATCCATACATTTTTGTTTTCTCGCCAAATATTAGTTGAAATCTAAAAATTCCCATCCTTCGGAAGGGGGCGAAAATTCAGAGAATTTTTGACGGGGTGGTTTTGAAAAATACGTTATAAAAAAATCCGCAGAAAATTCCTGCGGATCTGTATCTTAAAGCAAATTCTCCTTTTCGCGATTCTGTCTTTTTATTTCAGCTTAGTTTTCTCTGAACTCACTGATGAAGTGTAATTTCACATTCGGGAATTTTTCCTGCGTCATATGGATCGTGAAAGAAGAATCAGCAAGGAATACCAGTTGGTTGTATTTATCTCTTGCCAGGAATCTTTGTTTCAGTCTTGCAAATTCTTTAAACTCTTCAGATTTCTCATCAGCTTCTACCCAGCATGCTTTATGCATGGATAGGGGTTCATAAGTACATTTTGCACCGTATTCATGTTCCAAACGGTACTGAATAACCTCGTACTGAAGTGCTCCCACTGTTCCGATGATCTTTCTGCCGTTCATTTCAAGGGTAAACAGCTGGGCAACACCTTCGTCCATCAGCTGATCAATACCTTTTGCCAATTGCTTGGCTTTTAACGGATCGCTGTTGTTGATATAACGGAAATGCTCAGGTGAGAAGCTTGGAATGCCTTTGAAATTTAATTTTTCTCCACCAGTCAGTGTATCTCCGATTCTGAAACTTCCCGTATCATGTAAACCTACAATATCACCAGGAAAACTTTCTTCCACCACTTCTTTTTTGTCTGCAAAGAATGCGTTAGGAGAGGAAAATTTCATTTTTTTACCTTCTCTTACCAGCAGATAGTTCTCGTTTCTTTTGAAAGTCCCGGAAACAATCTTTACAAAGGCAAGTCTGTCTCTGTGTTTAGGATCCATATTTGCGTGGATTTTGAAAACGAATCCGGTGAAGGTATTTTCCTCAGGTTTTACCAGGCGGGTATCACTTTCTTTTGGCTGCGGCATCGGAGCGATGTCAATGAAGGCATCCAATAATTCGCGTACACCAAAGTTATTTAAAGCTGAACCGAAGAATACGGGCTGAAGATCCCCCCTCATATAATCCTCACGGTTGAACTCCGGATATACTGATTGGATAAGGTCAAGCTCTTCTCTTAAGGTATTTGCTGCTTTTTCACCAATTACTTCATCAATGGATGAATCATGAATATCATCAAACTTAATAGAATCTCCAACCTTCTGTTTTTTCTCTTCCAGGAATAACTGAATGTTATTTTCCCAGATGTTGTAAATTCCCTGGAAGTCACTTCCCATACCGATTGGCAGTGAAAGTGGACAAACCGTCAATCCCAGTTTTTGTTCTACTTCGTCTAACAGATCGAAGGCATCTTTACCTTCGCGGTCCAGTTTATTGATGAAAACCAGCATTGGAATGTTTCTCATCCTACAAACCTGCACCAGTTTTTCAGTTTGTTCCTCAACCCCTTTTGCAACGTCAATCACAACGATTACGGAATCTACAGCAGTTAATGTTCTGTAGGTATCCTCAGCAAAGTCTTTGTGACCCGGGGTATCAAGAATATTGATTTTGTGGTCTCTATATTCAAAAGCCAGTACGGAAGTTGCCACGGAGATCCCTCTCTGTCTTTCGATTTCCATAAAGTCGGAGGTAGCTCCTTTTTTTATTTTGTTGGATTTTACCGCACCTGCTTCCTGAATAGCACCCCCGAAAAGAAGTAACTTTTCTGTAAGGGTTGTTTTTCCGGCATCCGGGTGGGAAATGATCCCGAAGGTCTTTCTTTTTTGTATTTCTTTGATTAAGTCTGACATATCGTATTTTGAAGTTGCAAAAATCGTGATTTTTTACGAGGTTTTCAAATTTAAATTAAGACAATATTCATTAGGCAGAAGAATAGAAAGATAGCTGCGCTTGAGAATAAAAAATATAACTCTGAACTATCTGTGATTGGCTTTGCTTCAATTTTATTAATCAAACAAACATTTTCATTAGCAGTATAACAACATAAACCAATCCGGCTGCAGCCAATATAAAAACTGCAGCCATGATGTATTCAAAGATTCCAAATTCAGTTTTCTGAGGTTCTGAAGTAAGATTGTACTGTTCAATTGTCTGTGGAGTTATTCTCAGATCAGGACGAAAGTGTTGAATACCCAGCAGAAACTGCCGATACAGATCATATTGATTACTTAGAATCACCAGCTCAAAATTGAAATCTACAGTTGCTGGTAAAATTTTTCCTGCTTTATTTTTCAGATAGATTCGTAATGTTGTCTTGCCATATTTTATAGTCTGCGTGTTACAGACCTGTACATCACCGGATGAATTTTGAGCAGACTGAAGGTCTTTATATAAAATAGTTTCAATGATGGTATTCCGGTTATTATAGAATGTTACTCCTTTTTCATCCACCATGGCTTTTCGGATCTTTTGCTTTTTTCTGTGGGTTAAAGCCATTATCAAAACTATGCAGCAAAACATAAGGAGAAGCTGGGCAATAAAAAGCGTGAAAAAAATACCGGGATCATTTTCTAAGTATTGTCTGAAATTATTGCAAAAAAAACTGAAAACGGTCCCGGTTACTATAATAATCAGAATAACAGCTATCCAGATAAGCCCCATTAAAAAATAAGTAACGGGCTTATTGATTTTGGATTCTATAGCGTGGAATTTTTCTGTCATATCAGTGTGGATTTTCAGATAATAAAAAAACAAACCCGAGTATAAGCACTGTAACCATAAGAGCTGCTAGAATTAAAAGCCAGCGTCCCAAAGAAACCCCTTTGCTGTTTACCTTCCATGTTTCCGTATTTATAGAATAGGTACGGAAAACAAGAGGATCCACCTTTAGGTCAGGCCGAAAAGTAACAATTCCATGAAGGAAATGAGTGTACAGAGCAGATTTATTTTTGACCACCTTCAGGGGAAGATTCATATCAATGCGTCTTGCAGCCACTTCTTTGTGCTCTGATAGTGCTGTAATTTCCAGTAAAGGAGCCATACCTGATCCCACCGGGCTGACTGTGTAAATATCAAAATTCTGTTTTGAAGGCCGCAGATCTGTATAGAGTATCTGATCTGTAATTTCATTTTTTGTGTTATAAAATAAAAGCCCGGTTCCGTCAACGACAATTTTATGCACTTGTTTTTCTCTTTTGATAATATAATAGCGAATAACAGGAATCAGAATCAGCAATGAAAACCCCCAGCCAAAGAGTACCGGATAAATCATTGTTTCAAATCCTCTTTTATAAATTCCATAAGCAGGTCCTACCAGGAAAAGAATTGTGAAAGGAATCAATATGACAGAGAAAAGTATATACAGAATAATGGTCATCAATCTGTTTGTTGTAGATTCAATCTTCTGGAACGGATTTTCTGTATTCATTTTGTGATGTTGATGGATAAAGGGACGAAAATAAGAAAATCCTTTTTTAGTTGCCTGTAGCAGTCAAAAAAATTATCTTTGTTTCTGATAAACTTTTACAGAGAAAGGATGGAAAATAGCAAATACCCAAAGTTTACCTTCACATGGATTGGCGGTGTGGTTTTGGTCGTTGGATTAGTCGTGGGAACAATGGCTGTTTCTTTATTCAGTACTTTTTGGAAAGTTGTTTTCAGGGAAAATATTGAACTGAAAGACTGGTTTATGATGGTAGCGAATTCTGTAGGATTTCTTACAGCAATTGCCTTTTTTGATTTTTTCATTGTAAGGCGTACTACACAAAAGAAGCTTAATTTCAATTTGTCATCAGTTAATTTTTCTACCTATCTCCTGATTTTTCCAATGATGGCAGGGATGATGTTTATTTCTGAGTTTGTTGCGGCCCAGATCCCTACTTCAGGACCTTTTTTCGGAGATTTTTATGAGTATTTTACTCAGTTGATGAGCCAGCTGACCGACAATCCGGTTGTTATGATCATGATGACAGTCATTATGGCTCCGGTTTTTGAGGAGATTATCTTCAGAGGTATTATTCAGAAAGGATTGATGAATAAAGGAGTGAAACCCTGGAAAGCGATCTTATATGCCTCCATTATTTTTGGAGTCGTTCACGGGAACCCCTGGCAGTTCATCAGTGCAGTAATGCTGGGCTGTGTGCTGGGATTGGTATATTATAAAACAAAATCTTTACTGATACCGATGCTTTTGCATGCTTTTAACAACTTAACCCTGTCACTATTGGTGCTGTACGGTAAAGATGAAAGTTTTGCAAAAGTTCTTCATATTTCGGAATGGCTGGTTCTGGCCGTAGGAATCGTACTTTTCTCTTTATTTTATTATTTATTTATGAAAAAATATAAAGTACATTATGCTGAAATGTAATACACCGGGCTAAAAAGTAAAATTGAAAATGAAAATAGAAATGGAATTATTAGTAGCAACGCACAACGAACATAAAAAAGAAGAAATCCAGCAGATCCTTGGAAAGGACTGTGTGGTAAAAAGTCTTACGGACTATAATATTCACGAAGAAATTGTGGAAGATGGAGACTCTTTCCATGCCAATGCACTTATCAAAGCAAAATACTGTTTTGAAAAGACAGGGATTCCAAGTTTAGGAGATGACAGCGGTCTGGTCGTAGAATCTTTGGATGGCAGACCTGGAATTTTTTCTGCCCGTTATGCCGGAGATCATGACTTTGCCAAAAACATTGAAAAAGTATTGGAGGAAATGCAGGGGATTGAAAACAGAAAGGCTTATTTTATAACAGTTTTGTGTTATTATGATGAAAACGGTGCCCAATATTTTGAAGGCAGAGTGCACGGAAATTTACTGACAGAAAATAAGGGCTTTAAAGGATTCGGGTATGATCCTATTTTTGTTCCTGAAGGATATGAAAGAACCTTTGCAGAAATGGACCCTGCAGACAAAAATAAAATCAGTCACCGTAAACAGGCGTTAGACTTATTGATGGATTTTTTAAAAGTGACTGATTAAGTTTAAGTATCAGCGTTCAATACCCATTTAGTTTTTCTGTTGTACATTTGCTGTAATAAATTATTGATTTGAGTACTTATTTAACAATATTAGGCTTTAATTCAGCTATTCCAACGATCAATACATCACCCACGGCCCAGCTGCTGGAAATGGAGGAGAGACTCTTCCTGATTGATTGTGGAGAAGGTACACAGGTGCAGCTGAGAAAAGCAAAAGCAAGATTTTCAAAAATCAATCATATTTTTATTTCCCATCTTCATGGGGATCACTGTTTTGGTCTGCCGGGGCTTATTGCTTCTTTCCGCCTTTTAGGAAGAGAAAATCCGTTGCATGTGTATGGGCCCAAAGGAATTAAGAAGATGCTGGAAACCATTTTTCAGATTACAGAAACCCATCGTGGTTTTGAAGTGGTTTATCATGAACTGGATAAAGATTATTCTGAAAAAATATATGAGGACAACAGGATAGAAGTGTATACCATTCCTTTGGATCACAGGATTTACTGTAATGGTTACCTTTTTAAAGAAAAGCCGAAAGACAGACATCTTAATATGAAGGAGATCGCCAAGTACAGTGAAATTGAAACCTGTGATTATCACAATATCAAGGCAGGGAAGGATTTTGTACTGAGCGACGGGTATGTTCTTAAAAATGAAATTCTGACTGTTGATCCGGCTCCGTCGGTATCTTATGCATTTTGCAGTGATACCCGTTACCTTGAAAGTGTCATTCCGATCATAAAAAATGCAACGGTTCTGTATCATGAATCTACATTTTTACACGATCTGAAAGAAATGGCTGATTATACGGGGCATACGACAGCATTGGAAGCGGCTACTATTGCTCAGAAAGCACAGGTGGGAAAACTTATTCTAGGGCACTTTTCCAATAGATATGGGGATCTGACAGTGTTTACCGATGAAGCCAGAGAAATTTTCCCCAATACATTTTTACCGAAAGCGTTGGAAAGTGTTAAGATTTAAAATGAGTATGCTGAAATTTGAAGAATTAAGAGATTTTCTTAACGAAAAAGCAGATCAGTACAATGCTCCTGATTTTATTGAAAATGACCCGATACAGATTCCGCATCGTTTTTCTTTAAAACAGGACATTGAGATAGCAGGGTTTCTGGCCGCTACAATTTCCTGGGGAAATAGAAAATCAATCATTAATTCTGCTGATAAGATGCTTGATATCATGGGGAACTCTCCGTATGATTTTGTAATGAATTATTCGGAAAAAAATCTGGAAGATATTCAGGATAAAAGCATTCACAGGACTTTTAACGGACAGGATTTCTCCTATTTTATCAGACAGTTCAACAGAGTTTATAGAGAAAATGAAAGTCTTGAAAATCTCTTTGAAGTAAAAAAATCAGAGAATAATTTTCTCCATGCCATCGAAAGATTCAGAAGTGAGTTTCTGGAAACAGAAAAGCACAGAAGTCATAAACATATCAGTTCACCTTACAAAAATTCTTCTGCTAAAAGGATTATTATGTTTTTAAGGTGGATGGTGCGCAAAGATAAACGCGGAGTAGACTTTGGAATCTGGGAAAATACAGATCAGAAAAACCTTTCTATTCCTTTGGATGTGCATACCGGAAATATCTCCAGAAAATTAGGATTGGTTTCCCGTACTCAGAATGATTGGAAAACCGTGGAGGAACTGGATATTGCCATCAGAAAATTTGATGGAAAAGACCCTGCAAAATATGATTTTGCCCTGTTTGGATTGGGAGTAACCAAAGAACTGTTGTAAAAAATATAAAGGATGAAAAAATATAACGAAAAAACAGAAGTTCTTGAAAAAATAGCGGACAGTATTACCTCATGGATAGGATCTATCCAGTCTTTGGTTGTACATACTCTGCTTTTTCTTACTTCGTTTTTACTTCCGATGCTGAATATTGTTGATTTTGATAAGATGCTTCTGATTCTTACTACAGTACTTTCTCTGGAAGCTATTTATCTGGCTATCTTTATCCAGATGTCTGTGAATAAAAGCCACGAAAAAATTGAAGATATTCAGGAGGATATTGAGGATATTCAGGAAGATATAGAGGAAATCAGTGAGGATATTGAAGAGATCAGCGAAGACATTGAGGAGATCAATGAAGATATTGAGGATATCCAGGAAGATATAGAGGAAATCAGTGAGGATATTGAAGAGATCAATGAAGAAGAGGAAGAGGAAGATCATAATGAGAGAGCAAAAAATGTAATGCTGAAAAGTAATGTGAGCTCTAACAAAAATGAAATAAAAGCCTTAAAAGATATTATTTCCCAGCTTCAGAATGAGATTGATCAACTGAAAAAAGACAATGAATAAATAAAAATACTAACAATACAATAGAACAGGTCAATATGATTGATCTGTTTTTTTATGCATGAATTTTTCAGTTAAATAATTTGCGGAAAATGTAACAATAAGAAAAAAATGTTATAAATCTGAAGGGTTATTTATAAAATAGTAGCGTTAAAGGCTGATCTGATAATATTATTTTTGCTACATTTGAACAAATGAAAACAAAATGTTAATTTATAGACTAAAAAACTATTTTTTCCTTTTTTCTTTTTTATTGATTTCTGTTTCTGTATTTTCTCAAACGAGACCTGTCAGAAAATCTGAAAGAATAAAACCTTCTGCTGCCAGTCTTAGGGCAGGGGCATTCATAGATGTGAATGTACCCCCTTACACCCCTTCAAACTACACTCCGGAGCAGTTGGTAAAGAATATTCTGATCAACGGAGGAACCAACTGTACAACCGCTAATGTGACCAATGTTACGGTTTCTCCCAATCATGATGTGACCAACAGTAACCGATTCTGGGGATACTTTCATAAAGGAACAACCAATTTTCCTTTTACGGATGGGATTGTCCTGACTACAGGATATGCTTCTGAAGCAGGTAATAGCTATGTGTCTGCTGTTGGACAATCAGTAGGAACAGGAAGTGATGCAGATCTTGTAGCAGCTACAGGAGCCAATGTTAGCTTAACAGATGCAGTTGCTCTTGAATTTGATTTTGTACCTAACTCTAACCAGGTAAAATTTAATTATATATTCGCTTCCGATGAATATACTTCAAATTATCCATGTCTCGGTTATTCTGATGCTTTCGCACTGTTGCTGAAGAAAGTGGGAGATCCCACTTATACCAACCTTGCGGTATTACCTGGAACTGCGGGGCCTGTAAGTGCAACCAACATTGTTCCTGCGGGAAACGGATTCAGTTGCGGACCTATCAATGCAGCTTATTTTGGAGGATTAGCAAACCCGCATGTGCTTATTAATTATTTCGGAAGAACAACCCCATTAACGGCTGTGGCAGATGTAATTCCGGGACAGACTTATCATTTTAAAATGGTATTGGCTGATGCAAAGGATTCTACCCATGACTCGGCAGTCTTCCTGGAAGGAGGTTCTTTTGATGTAGGAATTAAAATTGTAGATGATGCCGGAGTGGTACTGCCTGGTACGATCAATATGTGTGACAATACACCCAAACAGCTTAAAGCTCAGGTAGCCCCGATTCCTGGAATGACCTATCAGTGGTATAAGGACGGCGTAGCAATCTCGGGGGCAACCAATGCTGTTTATGTAGCAACCCAGCCAGGAGTATATACTGTAAAAGTAATGGTTCCGGGGAACCAGTGTCCTAGTGAAGCAACCATTACAATTATCGGAGGAACAAGCCCTACCGTACAGAATGCTGAACTCAAACTCTGTACAACACCTACATTGACTACCTTTAACCTGGAAACCGCAAAACCGCTCATCAGTACAACGCAGGGAGCTGTATTCCGTTTCTATGCGAATCAGGCTGATGCGCAGGCACAAAACAATAGTTATATCACCAATTTGACCAGCTATACAGGGACTGATGGACAAATATTATATGTATTGGTTTCCAACGGGGCATTCTGCAGTAGAATTGCAACGTTAACTTTAAGAAAGGAAGAAACTCCAACCGCTTTACTGACAGCACCAAGATTAAAAATCTGTGCCGGTGAATCTGTATTGTTAACTGCATCTGGCGGAGTAACCTACCAATGGAGTGATTCTGCAGCTGCTACAGGAGGAATAAGAACAGTAAGCCCTACTCAGACAACAACCTATACTGTGTATGCAATCGGGGCACAGGGATGTAAATCTCTTCAACCGGCACGTATTACCATCGAAGTAGTACCGGCCATTGTTTCAAACCTGAAAGGCGGCCATATCTGCCAGGGAGATAAAATTATTCTGGATGCAGGTTCAGGACCCGGATATACCTATCAGTGGAGTACCGGTGAAACAAGTCAAAGTATTACAGTAGGTACTCCGGGAGAGTATTCGGTAATGATCAGTAACGGTGTCTGTTCAAAAGAGTTTAAGACCCAGGTTATTAAAGCTGTAATTCCGGAAGTGACAAAAGTGGATTATAACGAGTCGGGAACAATGATCCTTACAGCAAGTAATCCGAGTAACGGTATTCTGGAATATTCCGTAGATAATGGGGTTACATGGCAGGCATCCAATATATTCAATAATGTTCCTAAAAATAAAGTCATCTCAATCCGGGTAAGAGTTAAATTTACAAGCTGTGTAGGCTTTCTTGAATTCTTTACGTTTGTTATGAAAAACGTGATTACTCCAAATGGAGATAACATCAATGATGTTATTGACTTTAGCGGAGTTGTTAACTATAAAGACTTCAGCGGACAGGTTTTCGACAGATACGGAAGAGAAGTCTTCAAAGCCGAGAAGATAAGACCATATTGGGACGGATATTTCCAGGGCAAGAAGCTTCCTACTTCAACGTATTGGTATCAGGTAACCTTTGAAGATCCTGCGAGTAAAGAACTTACTGTGAAAACAGGATGGATATTGCTTAAAAATATAGAATAATTAAACGATAACTGAAAGACTGGCTATTTTGTCAGTCTTTTTTTATTATTTTAAAATAAACAGAGTTGATATTCTAACATAAATAAATTTGCGTTAGTAATAATGTAAATTGTGTTAACTTGAATTTCAATCAAAAAAAATAGTATTTTTGTTTAAAATAATATAAAATGTTAAATAGGAGGAGAGGAAATTTATTTTTAGCACTATTTTTAACTTGTATCGTAAACTTTGTTTTGGCTCAAAATAAAGGCAGGGTGGAAATTGCTGCAAAACCTAAAGCAGCTTCTTTGAGAGCCGGTGTTTTTATCGATGTAAATGCACCCAGTTATCCGGAATCCGGATATCCTATAGCTCAGCTGGTAAAAGATGTTCTTATATCAGGAGGAACCTGTACCAACTCAAGTGTAAGTAATGTGACCGTTTCTCCGAATCTGCCTGCTACCAATCAGAACCGTAGCTGGGGATATTTTAATAAAGCCAACACCAACTTCCCCTTCAGTAAAGGAATTATTCTGTCTACAGGATATGCTGCTAAAGCAGGAAATGTTTTCCAGGGAACTTTAAGTGATGATCTGGGAACAGGTGGAGATGTAGATCTGGCAAATGCCTTGGGAATCGGAAACAACAACCTCACCAATGCTACCTCTATAGAGTTTGACTTTGTAGCAGCCTCCACTGAAATTACATTCAGATATCTGTTTGCCTCAAAAGAATATCAGCAAAATTTCCCGTGTACCATCACGGATGGCTTTGCTTTACTGTTAAAAAAAGCAACTGACCCTACTTATACCAACCTTGCAGTGCTTCCGGCAGGAGCAGGTCCCGTAAGTGTTACCAATATTCACCCGCAATATCAAAACTGCGGACCTAAGAATGAAGCGTATTACGGAGGAACCAATACAGCTCAGATCGAAACCAATTTTAATGGCCGGACTATTCCTCTGACTGCACATGCAACGGTAATTCCCGGGGAAACGTATCATTTTAAAATTGTACTTGCAGACTACCAGGATCCTAATTTTGATTCTGCTGTATTTCTGGAAGCAGGATCGTTTGACATAGGAGTAAAAATTCTTGATCCGGCAGGAGTACAGCTTCCTGCATCTGTGAATATGTGTGACAATACACCACAGACTTTTACTGCTTCTGTTCAGGGACCTAATATAACATATCAGTGGTATTCAGGAACCAATCCGATTCCCGGGGCTACCAGTGCAAGTTACACAGCAACCGCGCCGGGTGTATATACTGTTAAGGTTTTTATCCAGGGAAACAGCTGTCCCGGTGAAGCTACGATTACAGTTGTTGGCGGAACGTCTCCCACAGTACAGAATGCTACTTTAACGGCCTGTTATACTGCAGGAAATGCAACCTTTAATTTAACTTCAGCACAGGCCTCAATAAGTACGACTCCCGGTGCTGTATTTTCATACTATGCTATACTGGCAGATGCGAATGCTGGAAATGCAAATACAATTCCTAATCCGACAGCCTATCCAAGCGCAGGTGGAACGGTATATGTAAGAGTAGCCAACGGTTTCTGTGCAAAGGTAGCAGAGCTTCAACTGATAAAAGCTCCACAAATGGTACCTACTATTGCTCCTCCAGCAGTTTTGACCTGTGCCAATTCCCAGACTACCCTGGATGCATCAGCTTCAGTGTATCCTGTGGGAGCTACTTTCAACTGGACCACCACAGGAGGAAATATTGTCTCGGGAGGAACTACCTTAAATCCTGTTATCAATGCTCCAGGAACCTATACTTTAACTATAACAAAAGTGTATCAGCCAGGTAATATTAGCTGTACAGCTGTGGGTACTGTCACCGTTACCGGGAACAGTGCTCCGCCGGTTACCGGGCTTACATCAAATAAAATAAAAATCTGTAAAGGTGATTCTGTAACCCTTACCGCTTCAGGAGGAGTTACCTATAACTGGGGGAATGGCCTTACCGGAAACGGGAACACACAGGTGGTTTCACCTACCGTTACAACCACTTATACGGTAACAGCAGTGGGGGCTAATGGCTGTGTATCTCAAAATCCTGCCAGTATAACAATCGAAGTGTCTGAACCTTTTACAGCGCAGAATGCAACATTACATAAATGTTATCAACCAGGGCTGACTTATAATCTTACAGAAGCGCAGCCTCAGATCACAACCACAGCAGGAGTTACTTTTACCTATTATATCAACCAGACTGATGCTAATGCTGCTAACGGAAACTTTATTGTAACACCTACGGCATATACGCCGCCGGGAGGAAGCCAGACGATTTATGTACTGGTAAGCAATGGAGGCTGCAGCTATGTTGTATCTCTGCAATTATTAAGTACAGCTCAGACTACACTTACAATTGCTGCACCACAAACAGTTACCTGTGCAGCTCCTCAGATTACAATTAATGCTTCGGCATCTGTAGTGCCTGCAGGTTCTATTATTGCCTGGACAACAACCGGGGGAACCATCGTTTCGGGAGGTAATACGCTTACCCCTGTTGTAAGTGCCGGAGGGACATATACGCTGACAGTTACCAATGTATCACAGCCCGGAAACTTAAGCTGTACATTTACCTCAACTGTAACGGTACAGGAAGATAAAGTTCAGCCAGTTGCTGCACTTGTTTCTTCACAACCCCGTATCTGCGTAGGGGAATCCGTAACATTAACAGCATCCGGAGGGGTAACCTATAATTGGGGCAATGGTCTTACCGGAAACGGAAGTACGCAGGTTGTTTCACCTACAACAACTACAGTATATACGGTTTTTGCTGTGGGGGCTAACGGATGTGTTTCTGCAACGCCGGCAAGTGTTACTGTACAGGTTGGCCCGCCAATAGCAGGGCTTACTGCCTCCAAGTTTAAAATCTGTGAAGGGGAATCTGTAACATTAACAGCTTCCGGAGGGATAACGTATAGCTGGGGGAATGGTCTTACCGGAAACGGGAATACCCAGGTGGTTACTCCTACAGTAACTACAGAGTATTCAGTATATGCTTTGGGAGGAAACGGATGTAGTTCTGTAAACCCTGCCAAAGTTACTGTTGAAGTAGTTCCTGCCATTGTTTCTACATTAAAAGATGTATTTGTATGTTCCGGAGATAAAGGAACGCTGGATGCAGGTGCAGGACCTAATTACACTTATTTGTGGAGTACAGGAGCAACGACTCAGACAATAACGACTAACCTTCCCGGGACTTATTCGGTGACCATAAGTAACGGAGTCTGTTCCAAAACGTTCACAGCTCAACTGATCAATCCTGATTTACCGCAGTTTACGAATATTGTTTATGATAATCATATTCTTACCCTTACAGCAAGTAATCCTACAGGAGGTGTTTTGGAATACTCAATAGACGGCGGACTGACATGGCAGACATCCAATATATTTACAGGTGTTCTGAATAATACCATGTATTCTGTGATGGTAAGGGTGCAGGGAGCTAAATGCGGTACTTCACTGGACTATTTTACATTCGTCATCAGCAATGCTATTACCCCTAATATGGATGGTATCAATGATACGATTGACTTCACAGGAATCAGCGGATACAAAGATTTTGCAGCTTCTATCTTTGACAGGTACGGGGCAGAAGTATTCAAAGCCGGAAAGGGTGATGTAATATGGAGAGGCTCTTTAAAAGGAATCAATCTTCCTACAGGAACTTATTGGTACAGGGTACAGTGGGAAAATCCGGCCAGTAAAAAAATGGAACAGCGTTCCGGATGGATTCTTCTGAAAAACAGAAATTAAAATATTCTTAAAATTAAATAAACAACGAAATCTTTCAGTACTGAAAGATTTCGTTGTTTATGATCATAGATGTTATCGCATTTTGTGAATTATCTGAAAAAGGTGAAGAATATGTTAAAACAATTTGTAACAGGATGCTACCACATCATTTAAGGGCTGTATGGATAGGGATTGATTAATGAAAATTTACGCTAAGAGGTTCTTATTTTGTTTTTTTGCTGTAAAAAATACAAATATGTGTATGAGATATTTAAAAAAAAATTAAATTTGTTGAAACAAAAATATTATGAGAAGATATCTACCGCTTTGTTTATTTTTTTTGGTCATCTCGACTTTTTTATTTTCCCAGACCCCGTTACCCAGAAAGAGTGTAAAGGAAGCCAGTACGGCACTGTCAAGAAGAGCAGGCGCTTTTATTGATGTAAATGCCCCGCAATATATTGAAAGTACTTACACTATTGATAAAATAGTAAAAGATGTACTGATTTCATCCGGGACCAATACGTGTCTGACACCTAATGTAACCAATGTGAAGATTACCCCGAACCATGCCGCAAGTAATGCAGACAGAGCATGGGGATATTTTCATAAAGCAACAACCAATTTCCCTTTTAAGGATGGTCTTATTCTTTCCACGGGATATGCAAGAAAGGCAGGGAACGGTCTTGAAGCCAATACTCTTAGTGATGTTAATGGTGGAGGTTCTGATCCCGATCTTGCACAGGTTATCGGAGTAGTGGAGAACAGACTGAATGATGCTGTTCTTCTGGAATTTGATTTCGTGCCTACGACAAGTCAGATTAAATTTAATTATCTGATCGCGTCTGAAGAATACACCGGTTCATTCCCTTGTACATTTGCTGATGCTTTTGCTATATTATTGAGACCTACTTCCGGTGGGCCTTATGTGAATATGGCTGTACTTCCCGGCGGTGCAGGACCGGTAAGTATTACGAATATTCACCCCGCAATCGGATCCAGCTGTGGTGCCGTAAACGAACAGTATTTTGGTGGTTACAATACTGCCAATATTGAAACGAATTTTAACGGGAGAACAATTCCATTGACAGCTACAGCCACGGTAGTAGCAGGACAGGAGTATCACTTCAAAATGGTTATTGCCGATTACAGTGACCACAGCTATGACTCTGCTGTATTCCTTGAAGGGGGATCTTTCAATATCGGGGTAGATCTTTTAGATTCTTCCGGGACAAAATTACCTTCAGATATCAATGTCTGTGATAATGTACCGCAGGTAATCACCGCTTCTGTAAGTGATCCTAACCTTGTTTATCAGTGGTATTATAACGGAGCACCTGTTCCTAATGCCACTACCAATACGATTACGGCAGTGCAGCCAGGTACCTATACGATTGAAGTAAGTGTTCCGGGGAACCCGTGTCCGGGAAAAGCTACCATTCAGATTCATGGTGGGACAACACCTCAGGCTCAGGATGCCACTTTGTTGTTGTGTAGCACGCCGGATATTACCACTTTTGATTTAAGCACCATTACATCTACTATTAGCCCGACGCCGGGAGCTATTTTTAAATTCTATGAAAATCAGGCGGATGCAATTGCACAAAATGGAAACTATATTCAGACTCCGTTAAACTATAATGGTAATGACGGCCAAATCCTGTATGTACTTGTTTCCAATGGAGCATTTTGTAGTAAGATTGTAGAGTTGAAATTACTGAAAGAGGTAACACCGACGGCCGCAGTAAAATCTTCCAGAATAAAAATATGTCCGGGAGAATCTGTAACTCTTACCGCTGACGGAGGAGCTACCTATCTGTGGAGTAATTTTATGGGAACTGGTGATACGCAGACGGTTACTTTATATCAGACCACCACATTTACAGTATACGCCATTGGACCGAAAGGTTGTAAATCTCTGAATCCGGCAACTATAAGAATCGAAGTTACTCCGGAAATCACTTCGCCGTTAAAAGATGTTGAAATGTGTGTAGGTGACATCGTAACTCTTGATGCAGGAGCAGGACAAGGATTTAAATACCTTTGGAGTACAGGGGCAACGACTCAGAAAATTGATGTAGACCAATGGGGGATCTATTCTGTAGAAGTTGACAATGGTATCTGTAAGAAAGTTTTTGAGGCTAAAGTGATGGGGGCTGCAACTCCTTTTGTTACCGCTTTGAACTATGAAAGTATCAAAAAAACAGTAACAATCACTGCAGAGAATCCTCCGATGAACAATACACCAAGTACTTTGGAATATTCTCTGGATAACGGAATAACCTGGCAGTCTTCAAACGTATTTACCAATCTTTTAGATAATACAAACTATACTGTTTTAGTAAGAAGAGTAGGTACGCACTGTGTGGGATCTCTTGAATTCTTTACATTGCAGATCAACAACATCATTACACCAAATCAGGACGGAGTTAACGATGTATTAGACCTTAAAGCTCTTGGAGACTTTAAAAACTTTACGGGTTCTGTGTATGACAGATACGGAGTGGAGATGTTCAGATTCTCAAAAGAAAATCCTGTGTGGGACGGAACAGTAGGGGGTAAGAGACTTCCTACAGCAACATACTGGTATAAGTTCAATTTTGAATATCCAAAATCAAAAGCTCAGATGAACTGGTCAGGATGGATCATGTTGAAAAACAGAAATTAAAATTGATAATGTAATATAAAAGAAAGCCTTTCGAATTTATTTGAAAGGCTTTCTGTTTTTAACGAGTAATTATTGCATTCAATCCAATAAAAAAGTTCCTTTATCAGGAACTTTTATCATAATTGTTTTATTGATTTTCTTTCCAGAGATTTGCGAAGTGTATAAAATCTGTAACACTAAGTTCTTCCGCTCTCTTATCTAAAAATTCATGCCCTTTTAAAGCTTCAGGAATGTTCAATACTTTCAAGGCATTGGAAAGCTTTTTTCTCCTTTGATTGAACCCTGCTTTTACAATCTGCTTAAAAAGGACTTCATTACCTGCTAGACCTTCCTTAGGGTTTCTTGTAAGGCGGATGACTCCGGATTTTACTTTTGGCGGCGGGTTGAAAACATTCTCATGTACCGTGAACATATAGGATACATCATAATAGGCCTGTATCAGAACAGAAAGAATTCCATAATCTTTAGTTCTCGGCACAGCAGCTGTTCTTTCCGCCACTTCTTTCTGGAACATTCCTACCATTTCTGGGATCAGTTCATAATGATCTACAATCTGAAACAGAATCTGAGATGAAATATTATAGGGGAAATTACCAATGATGGCGATCTGATCGTCTTTGATAAAGTTAAAATCCTGCTTCAGGAAATCTCCCACAAAAGTTTCTTCAGTAACCTTTGTATAATTATTTTTCAGGTATTCGATAGATTCCGTATCGATTTCTGCAAGATAAATGTTCTGATCTTTTTCAAGAAGATATTTGGTAAGAACTCCCATTCCCGGGCCAACTTCCATAATATTATTATAGTTCTCAAAACTAAGGCCTTCTACAATTTTCCTTGCGATATTTTCATCTGTCAGGAAGTGCTGTCCCAGATGTTTTTTTGCTTTTACACTCAAAGTTTTTTATGATTTTATTAACAATGATTTTCTTTATTTCGTCCCAAATTTCGGAAGTTTTTTTCTATTTTAGCCAAAAATTTTAATATTAATGGCTAAATCTGTAGATGAATTTAATAAGAAAAGGCTTCGGTCCAGCAATATTACAGTAGTGATAAGTATTGCCTTAGTGTTATTTTTGTTAGGATTAATGGGGCTTATTCTGATTAATGCCCAGAAGTATTCTGACTATATCAAAGAACAGCTGGTGGTGAACGCCTATTTTGATGAAAACTATGACGCTAAAGATTCTGTAAAAATTGCAAAACTTGAGGAAGAAACTTTTAAAAAGGTACAGTTATTAGCTCCTGTAAAAAAAGCAACCTATATTTCAAGAGACATGGCTGCAAAAGAAGCCAAGAAGAGCATGGGGATTGACAGTGATGCCCTGTTTGAAGAAAATATATTCCCTTCCTCCATTGAAGTTGCTTTAAAACCGGAATTCGTAGATCCTGCTAAAATTGATGAAGCCATTAAAGAGATCAAATCTGTTCCGGGAATTATCGATGTGAAAAATGACAGCACTTTAATGGTAGATGTTTATAATAACCTGAGCAGAATCTTAAAATGGATCTTTGGATTTTCAATTCTGTTCCTGGTATTAGCGGTTGTATTGATCAACAATTCTATCCGTCTGAAGATATTTTCAAAGAGATTTATTATTAAAACCATGCAGTTGGTGGGAGCGAAAAGAAGATTTATCCTTAAACCTTTCATTATAGAAGCTATTATTTTAGGAGCTATCGGTTCTGTAATTGGCCTTCTTGCTTTAGGAGGGATATGGTATTACTTTACAAACCAGATCGGTTCTGCTTTTGTGCAGGATACCAACCAGTATTTCTGGCTGGTGATTCTGGTACTGGGAGTAGGGATTTTTATTTCTGTCTTAAGTACAATTTTCGCTACATGGAGATTCTTAAAATCAAACGTTGACGATTTATATTACTCTTAATCATGAGCAAAAAAACAAATAAATTTTCCGCTTCAGACTTTGGACGTGAAGCAGAAGTGCCGCAGGAAAACACTTTCTATTTCGGGCAGCAGAATTTCAAATGGATGCTGATAGGTTTGGCATTTATTGTAGTAGGATTTCTACTGATGATGGGGCCTGATGCCAATACGGTAGATGGAAAATTTGATCCTAACTCATGGAATGACGGTATCTTTTCTATCAGAAGAATCAGAATAGCACCTCTGTTTGTTGTTATTGGCTTTGTCATAGAAGTATATGCCATCTTAAAAAGAAAATAAACAAAATAATTTTATTTAAGGATTAAAAAATTTAAGAATTGAAACAGGTGAGCCTATGTGCTGATTTTTTTAATTCTTAAATCTTTTAATCTTTTTAATTTTTAAAAGAATATGGATTTAATCAAAGCAATTATTATTGCCATTGTAGAAGGACTGACAGAATATCTTCCGATTTCTTCTACAGCACATATGGGATTCACAGCGAATCTTATGGGGTTGGAAGAAACAGAATTTTTAAAAATGTTTCAGGTGTCTATTCAGTTTGGGGCCATTTTATCTGTGGTCGTGGCATACTGGAAAAAGTTTTTTGACCTGAACAATATCCAGTTCTATTTCAAACTTGCTTTTGCTGTGGTTCCGGCTTTGGTATTGGGGTATTTATTTGATGATAAAATTGAAGCCGTTCTTGGAAATCAGATTGCTATCTCTTCGGTATTGGTCCTAGGGGGTGTCGTTTTGCTGTTTGCAGATCAATGGTTCAAGAATCCTAAAATTGATGACGAAAAAGGAATTACCATAAAAAAAGCCATTACTATTGGTTTCTGGCAGTGCCTTGCAATGATGCCGGGAACGAGCCGTAGTGCCGCATCTATTATTGGTGGGATGACACAGGGACTTACCAGAAAAGCTGCTGCAGAATTTTCTTTCTTTCTTGCAGTCCCTACAATGCTGGCGGTAACGGTATACTCAGTTTTTGTTAAAACATGGGGGAAAGAAACTCCAAATCCACAGAAAGGCTATGAAATGATCATGGCTTCACAGGATCATATTATGATTTTTGTAATCGGAAATATAGTAGCATTTATAGTAGCTCTTATTGCGATCAAGGCATTTATCGGAGTACTGAACAAATATGGATTTAAACCTTGGGGCTGGTACCGTATTTTTGTAGGAGTTGCCCTGTTAATTTATTTTTATTTCTTTAAATAAGAAATTATACTATACTATTCATGACTGCTGAAGAACTGAAATCAGGATACATTTTTTTATTGGATAAGCCTTTGGACTGGACTTCCTTCCAGGCTGTCAATAAAATGAAATATAAGCTTAAAAGAGAATTTGATCTTCCTAAAAAATTTAAAATAGGACACGCAGGAACCTTGGATCCCAGAGCAACCGGCCTTTTGATTGTCTGCTGCGGTAAATTTACAAAGAAAATTCCTGAGATCCAGGACGCTCCCAAGGAATACTGGACTGAAATCAAGCTTGGTGTACAAACGGAATCCTACGATACAGAAAAACCTGAAATTCTTCAGCAGGATATTTCTCATATTACGGAAGAACAGGTAAAAGACGTTCTGGGAAAATTTGTAGGAGAAATCGAACAGAAGCCCCCCGTATATTCAGCCATTAAAATTGATGGTGAAAGAGCATACAATCTTGCAAGAGCAGGGGAAGAAGTGGAAATGAAGGCAAGAAAAACCACCATTCATTATATGAAAGATATTAGAATAGATTTTCCTCTTGTAAGTTTTATCGTAGGCTGTTCAAAAGGAACGTATATCAGAAGTCTGGCTCATGATATCGGGCAGGAACTGGGAGTGGGCGCTTATCTGACACAGTTAAGGCGTACCAAGATTGGTGATTATGCGGTTGAAGATGCTACAGATCAGTTCCTGAATAACGATTACAGATTCGAAAGCCTATGAAAATAAAATTATCCTTTTTCTTATTGATCGCGTTTTTTATCAACACCTTTTCTCAGGAAACAGAAACAGGAAAATCAAAAATGGATTTTTATTTTAATCCTTCGCTTAATGTAGGGTTTAATATCAATAAGAAGAATCAGACCAGCAATTCGCAGTATATTGAGAAAAGATCATTACTGGGAAATCTGACTTATGGGATCACTGCTATAGGAGGATATAATTTTCTTCCTAACTTTGCACTGGGAACAGGATTGAAGTATAGCTTTATTCAGGATAATTACCATCTGATCTATTGGGTTATCCAGCCAAAGATTATTTTTTCTCCCGGAGACCGGCCATTTTATATTGATATTAACTATGGAAAGCAGCTTAATCATTCTGCAATTTCAGATACAGAATTCTGGGGAGCCAGACTGGGAATGCAGGTTTCCTATTCAAAAAGGTTAAGTCAGGAAGGAGGAATTGTTTTTGAATCACATAAACTTAAAGAAGGAGCTGATGGTTTTTTTATAGGCTTAAGCTATGGAATTACTATTTTCAGCAATAAAAATTATACCGGTTACGGAATAGACTAATGGAAAAGACGCGTATCAATAAATATTTATCAGAAGTAGGGTACTGCTCAAGAAGGGCGGCAGATAAGCTTCTGGAAGAAGGAAGAATCAAAATAAACGGTAAAATTCCTGAATTGGGTACAAAAGTTTCAGATGAAGATCTTGTAGAAGTAGACGGAAAGCCAATCAGAGAACCTCAGGAAAAACCTGTATACATTGTTTTTAATAAACCCGTAGGAATTGTCTGTACTACGGATACAAAGCGTGAAAGAAATAATATTGTAGACTACATCAACCACCCGAAAAGAATTTTTCCTATCGGCAGACTGGATAAACCCAGTGAAGGACTTATCCTTCTGACGAGCGATGGTGATATAGTCAATAAGATTCTGAGAGCCCGTAATAACCACGAAAAGGAATATCTTGTCCGCGTAGATAAACCGATTACTCCAAAGTTCCTGGAAAAAATGAGAAACGGGGTTCCAATTCTTGATACGGTGACCAGAAAATGTGAAGTTGAGAAGATTGACGAAATGAATTTCAGAATTATTCTTACCCAGGGGCTCAACAGACAGATCCGAAGAATGTGTGAATATCTCGGATATGAAGTCAAAAAACTGAAACGGATCCGTATCATGAATATTAAGCTCGATCTCCCGATCGGAAAATGGAGAGATCTGACCGATGAGGAGCTTCATACCTTAAATTCTTTGCTCGCTGATTCCAGCAAAACCTTTGACTAAAATTTTTTAATTTTTTAATTTCATCTTTTCAGGTAATAGGACCTGAAACTTATTTCTATATCTATTATTAATGATTTTTCACATATTGGTGTAATATATTTTATTTTTCATTGAAAATATTTTATATTTATGATACTAACAACCATAATCAGAAATCATGAAATTAAAATTTAATTCAGTTCCCTTTCTTGCTATTTTGGCACTTTTTACAAGTTGCCTAAATGAGAACCATAATCCCGACCATCCCCATGATACGTCGTTTTACATTGATTACAGAAGTTTAAAAGGAGCATCAGACGGAATGGCCGTTATTGAACTGGATCCCGAAGCCCCGAATTTCGGAAATATCAGCAGCAGACTTGAATTGGGTATTGGTGTATTGCCCCATCATATCTATTACAATCAGAATGCAAAAAAGATGTTCACCACCGCTTTGGGAGGCAGCTATCTTTATGAAATAAAAACAGGAAAAGATCAAAACGGACAACCTCAATTAATAAGTGCAACTCCCATTGATACGGGAGAGAATACGGTAGGTGAAAATTTATTTTTTACGAATGACGGAAGATACTTCATGACCTTTATGGGTGGGGCAGGCGGTCCGAAAGACGGCAGTGTAGGGGTTTTTAATGCGAATAATAATCAGCTTGTCAAAACGATTAAATCTCCCATTCAGGCCAATCCCAACAAGTTTATCATGTATCCGCATGGTATTTCAGTGAACGAGGAAAAAGGATTGGTGATGGTAACCTCCACCATCCACCCGGATCTTACCACCGGGATGGGTAATACCTGTACATTATTAGACCTTAATACCTATGAAATAAAGGAAACCTATCAGGTAGCAGATTCACCAACGGATTTATCTGCTCCCGTCGAAGTTTTACTGCTGCGTGGGAAATTTCCGCAGTATGCACTTGCTACAACAATGCTTGGTGGTGATATCTGGATGGCTCCATACAATACTACGACCAAAAAATACGATGCTTTTACCAAAATCTTTGACGGAAGTACAAAAGGATTAGGCTGGGCCCTTGAAATGTATATTGACGATTCCAACAAGCTCTATGTAAGTTTTGCAGACCCTGGAAAAGTACTTGTTTTTGACATCAGCAATCTTCCCCAGTTAAAGCTTTTGAAGACTTTTGAAGCTGATAGAGGCGCACACCATATGGTCTTCTTTAAAACGAAATCAGGAAAAGAGGTGGTTGCTGTACAGAACAACTTATTGGATCTTCCCAATCTAAACTCGGGAACCATCAGCGTCATTGATATTAATACAGGAAAAAAGCTGGGGACAGTGGATTTACGCAATCAATACGGAATCCTGCCGGAATCAATTGAAGGCACCAATGGTCCCAGCAGTTATATGCATCACTAAAATTTAAAATAGAGTTTTAAATGATCAAGAGACATTCTCAAACGCCGAATTATTTGACTTTTGAGAATGTTTCTTTTTATTTTATGTACAATCTCATTTTTTCTTCGTACTCGGGTTTCAACTTTAAAAATTTCCATATTTTTTTATCATCAGGATAACTGATTCTGTAGAAAATAATTTTGTCCGCAGAATATTTAAAGTAGGGATGGTTTTTAAGCCATTCCTCGGGAGCATCCACTAATGAATACCTGGGAACATCTGAGGCGTTCAGAGGGGCTATTGAAATCAGTTTTTGAACAAGATCCTGATCAATATGATAAGTCGTTAAGATTTGCTGTTTGTTGACAAAACCTCCCAGCTTCTTTCTGAAACCAATGATTGAACCGGCACTTCTTTCATCCAGTCCGAATTCTGTAAGCTGTTTGAACGTAATGACATTAAGATCTGTTTTTGAAAAATCCGTTTTTTCCTGCTGCCGTTCCTGAAGTTTAATATAAGGCTTCATTTCCTGGAATTTTTCAGCAGAAATCACAAAACATTTCTGAAGATCATCTATGCTTTTAAAACTTCCCCGTAAATTCCGGTCCCGGTAATTGATGATGATAACAGCCTGTTTTTCTGAGAATCCAAGTGCTTTCCAGCCTTCTGTATCCAACTGATTGGGATCAAAATAATGATATTGAATCGTTGTTTTAGGAGTGTTCTTTGCTGAATTTCTAAAATTTTCGGGGGTCTTTGCAGGCAATAAAAGATAAGGTTCAATTTTGCTGTAATTTTCCGGTGAAATAATAAAACATTCTTTAAATTTTTCTTTACTGATGAAACTTCCGCCCAGGTAATTTTTATATTTTAAAATAGCCGCTGCCTGTTTTTCACTGAAACCCATTTTGATCCAGTCGCTTACAGAAAACTGATCAGGATTGAAAGCTCCTGAAATCGTAATTTTTTTCTTTTTAAAAAGATCAGTCTCCTTTGGATGATCTCCTCCCGTTCTTTCAGGAAGTAGAATGAAAGAGGCCAGTTCACTGAATTTCTCCTGGGAAATGGCATAACATTTTTTAAGCTGCTCTTTTGAAGTGAATTTCCCACCTACAATATCCTTATACTTAAGAATGGTGATGCTTTGTTTCTCTGAAAATCCGAGTTTCTGCCATTGCTCCTTACTCAGTACATTGGGATCAAAATCTGAAAGGCTGACAGGTACTGAAGCATCTGCAATGAATGTAACTTCAGGGAAAGGTTCTTTTTCCCTGCTCGTATATTTCTGATAGGCAAGCAAAACAGTCAGCAATGTGACTATAAATGCCAATTTCCGGTAATAGTTTTTTCTCATCATCCAGTAAACATATTCATAAAAACAAAGCATTGCAATAGTTAGGCATGAAATGGTTAAATATTGAATAGGGAAAGTGCTTTATTGTTTAAAAGATCATGAAAATAGCGAACTTTTGTGTGATAATTTCATATTTGAAGTTGAATTTTCTGGTTGAATTTTATTGAAATGCGTCACATTCTGTCGCGTCAGGGAGTTACTTTTGCATTAAATCAAAGTCATATTTATCAAAATATGTTAAAAAACGTTAAATTTGCAAAGTTTTATAACGTAGTCAAATTATGGCTAAAAAAACAATAACTATGAAATTTTTATTCAATTATATTCATTCGGAGGATATTCTTCAGTTACTTTTAAAATATTCAAAATCAATTTAATATGTACAAATAGGAGTTTCAATGTGTACACATTGAAATACAATATTTTTTGCCTTAAAAGAATATTATTTTGAATAGTTTTGAAATATTTTTACACTATAAAGATCTCTGATTCTTAGCATATTATAAGAGAATTGGATTTTAACCATGATCTGTCACTATAAACAATGTTAACTTAAAAAACACGGGAATGAAAAAAATCTATCTCGGAGCGCTCACCTTATGCGCTTATCTGGGCACATCAGCCCAGGAAGTGATATGGCAGAAAGACATCAGATCCTCTACCCAGGATTTCCTGAGCCAGATCACCACAACCATCGATCAGCAATATTTAATTACAGGAAGTTCGATACAGTCAGGAAGCGGAAAGCTGGAGACTGGAAGTAAGCAGAACAACGGTTATGATTTTCATCTGGTCAAGCTGAATCAGCAGGGTGAACAAGTCTGGGAAAAATACTTCTCAGGACAAAATCATGATTATCTGTCAGCCACTGTTACCACACAGGACGGAGGATTTCTTCTGGCAGGAACTTCTTATTCAGGGAAAGGGCTGGATAAAAAAGAAGATTCCAAAGGAGGATCTGATATCTGGCTGATCAGGATCAATGAATTTGGGGACGAATTATGGCAGAAGACCTTAGGCAGTTCTTCAGATGAAGAAGCCAGAGCGGTTATTCAGACTACAGATCAAGGATTCTTTGTTGCAGGTAACGTACAAAATGCTGCAAAAGGCTACGGCTCCAAGGATGTCTTGATTACAAAACTGGACAAAGACGGAAAAGAACTTTCACAGCTTATTTTAGGAGGAAAAGGTTTAGATGAGATGGAGAAGATGATTCCAACGAAAGACGGCGGAGCCTTACTCGGAATGTATTCAAGAAGTTCAGCTGTACAAAGTAAAATGCATAATGTACAAAGTCCTCAAAATACATCCGATACCCGGCATCTGACAACGGTACAAAAACAAAGCGACAACTTTGGCGAAGGCGACTACTGGATCGTAAAGCTGGATAAAAACGGAAAAGTGGAATGGGAAAAGAACTTCGGAGGCAAAGGTGATGATCATATCAGAACCCTTGCATTAACGTCAACCGGATTCATTATCGGTGGAGAATCCAGATCAGAAAGATCAGGGAATAAAACGGTAGGATTAGAAGAAGGAACAGACCTATGGTTAATTTCTTTAAATGACAGAGGCGATGAACAGTGGCAGAAATCCTACAATTTCAAAAATAGAGATATTCTTATTGGAATGAGTGTTCTTCATTCAGCAGATGATCAATCTTCCAAAGGAATTCTATTAGGCGGTTATACCCAGGCAGAAGGAAGAATAGAAAATGATGATGAAACCTTCTGGATGATGTATCTGAATCAGAATGGAAATGAGCAGTGGAGAAAACATGTGAAAGGAGAATCCAGAAAGAAGGAAGAGAGACTTTCTGATTTAAAGCTGAACAAAGACGGCTCTATTATTCTGGCAGGAACCAGCGCAGAAGAATTGGGTAAAGAAAACTGGAAGATTGTAAAGCTGGGAGATAAACAGGTTGACCAATTGATTGAAAAATATAATATTAAGATCTATCCGAATCCAGTATCTGATTATGCTTACGTAGAAGTTGGATTTAACTTTAAGGATGCAGAAATTCTCCTCTACGACATGAGCGGAAGACAGCTTCAAAATCTTACTACGAAAAACAAAGTCACCAAAATCAATACCCAGGCGCTTATTCAGGGAGCTTATCTGGTGACGGTAAAAACGGATACAGGTAAAACGGCAAATGCTAAACTGATAAAGAAATAACACAGATAATGAAAAGATCATACTTATTACTGCCTTTACTGGCAGCACAACTTTTTCAATCCCAAACAACTCCTGCTCCTGGTTCAGTAAGCAGTCCTATGGATAATATAAAACAAATCTATCCGGCTGCTCCCACTGCAAATAATTTAATGAAATTTGAGGAAGTTCCTGTAAGCTATTATACAGGAATCCCGGATATTAAAGTTCCACTTGCGGGGATCCCAACCCATGATGCTGAAATTTCTATGA
The DNA here is from genome assembly GCF_006829085.1 of Chryseobacterium sp. ON_d1. Taxonomy (GTDB): domain Bacteria; phylum Bacteroidota; class Bacteroidia; order Flavobacteriales; family Weeksellaceae; genus Chryseobacterium. The sequence goes on along the minus strand of NZ_BJTC01000015.1, from coordinate 911 downwards.
ATGTTTCCTTAAATTATCATCCTTCAAATGCCAGGCCTGATGATAAGTCCGGGGAAGTCGGTTTGGGATGGAGTCTGTTTGCCGGGGGAAGTATTACCAGAACGGTAAGAGGTACTCCTGATGATCAGGCTGTATTGGCTTCTTACGGAGGACAGGCAACTATAGGTATTTTGTTTGATGAGTTTACTTCAAACTTTACAGATAAGAACTACAGCCGGAAATATCTGGATGCTCAGGAAACAGGAGTCGGCATAGATCCGGGTAATGTTCAATTTAGAAAACTGTTTTATGAGGGTTTATTTTTAAACAGATTTGATACAGAATATGATCTGTATCAATATAACTTCATGGGATACACCGGGAGGTTTATTGTTAAAAAAGACTCCAACAATCAGTTGTATGCTGAGAAACTGGATAAAAATAATTTGAAAATTACCATTAGTGCCACCAGTCCTTCAAACAGCCTTGAGGCCGTAGCATTTCTGATCATTGATGAGCAGGGCAATAAATATTCTTTTGATGTTCCTGAAAAATCCGTACGAACAACGCTTTCCAATAAAACAGGATTTTCCGGAAATATTAATACCAATGTATCTAATTTAGGAGATATTAATTCGGCCTTTCACTTAAGCAAAATACGCAGTTCATCAGATGCTGACCTTGTTACATTCAGCTATTACCCTTCCCAACAGGTATTTTATACGGAGTATTCCCAAATTGACAGAAGTAAAAAGTTTCCGGATGATGATATTGTCAGTGAACCTGTGAGAATACAGTTTGACGCAGAGATTCCTGCTATGCAGGAAATAAATACAGCGTCAACGAATACAGCTGTTCGCTCTTTAAAGGATATTGAAATCGTAGGCAAAGGGAAAATCAGCTTTATATATGTACAGGGCCGGGGAGATACC
>NZ_BJTC01000014.1:158474-161240 GCF_006829085.1 Chryseobacterium sp. ON_d1 | reverse complement strand
ACCTACCACAGAAGATTGGGTTCAGATCCTGAAAAGGTCATTGTGGAAAAGTTCACTTATGATTCCCAGAACAGGCTGCTGACCCATACCCACCAGGTTGGTAACAATCCTGTTGAATACCTTGCTCAGAATAAATACAATGAAATTTCCCAGCTGGAATCTAAGAAAGTAGGGGGAACAGCTGCTGCATCCCCATTACAGACTGTAGATTATAAATACAATATCCGCGGCTGGATGACCAGGATCAATGATCCTGCCAACCTGAATGGGAAATTATTTGGATATGAAATGAAGTATAACAATCCTGTGTATACCAATACTTCATCAGGAAGTTTTAATGGAAATATCACAGAGATTGATTGGAATATTTTCAGTGCAGAGGGGTTGAAAAGATACAATTACCAGTATGACCCTTTAAACAGGATGTTAAAAGGAGTGTATTCCGAGCCCAATTCTTCTGTAGCCCAGAATAATTATTTTAATGAAGAGCTTACCTATGACCTCAATGGAAACATTAAAACCTTAAAAAGATTTTCATGGCCTGTTTCCGGGGGAACGACTGCAGAGAAGATCGATGATCTGATCTATAACTATCAGAATGGGGACAAAAGTAATACCCTGGACAGAATCACCCTTCCTCCCGGTGTTATTAACAACAGTTCAGGATACAATGCTTTGCAGGGAACCATGGGTTATAACCTCAATGGGAATATGACGGATCATCCTGATAAGAAAATGAAGATCAGTTATAATTATCTGAATCTGCCTAGTTATATTTCAGTTAACGAAGGGTTGATAGGTATTTCCAACACCAGCTACACCTACAGGGCAGATGGCACGAAAGTATCTAAAACATATAGTATGAACGGATCCATAGAAACCAATTACCTTGATGGCTTCCAGTATGATAACAGGCATGCCTATGATACGTCAGCATCTCTTTATACCGTTCCTTCATTGAAATTTGTACCCACCTCAGAAGGGTATTATGATTTTACTGAAAATAAGTATATTTACAATTACACGGATCATTTAGGAAATATAAGAGTGAGCTATAAGAATAACGGTACTGCAGTGGAAGTTATTGACACTAACAGCTATTATCCTTTTGGGTTAAAACACCAGAACGGACCTGTTGTACCGGCTCCTTTTGCAGGTGTGCCTTATAATTACAAGTATAACGGGAAGGAATTGCAGGAAACAGGAATGTATGACTATGGAGCAAGGTTCTATATGCCGGATATGGGTAGATGGGGTGTAGTGGATCCGCTGGCGGAGAAGATGAGAAGATGGAGCCCATATAATTATGCCTTTAATAATCCTTTGAGGTATATTGATCCGGATGGCAGACAAGGAACAGATATTTATGAGTTGAATAAAAAAGGAGAATTAATTTGGAGAGCAGCATCTGAAAGAGATGTAATTTATGCTTCCAAAAATTTTGATAAGAATAGCAATCTTAACGCTAATAATGATGGAGGTGTAGATGTGGGAGAAAAAGGTTATATTAAAAATAACTCTCAGGAAAAAACATTAAGTTCGCCAATTACAGATAACGAAGGTAATAGCAGTGATAAGCTATCTACATTAAGCTTCCATAATAATGAGTCAAAAGCTTCAGAAGTTGCAGAGTATTTTTACAATAATACGAATGTAGAAACAGCAAATTCTACTTATAAATCGTCTACTTCGGATAGTAATTTTTCTGTAATATCAACTTATCATTTACCTAGTACTTCTCCGCTTGATCCCAAAGGAACAGGATTAATGTCTAATTTTTCAGTAGGAGGCGATAACTTTTTTCAAAGTAGCTTAACAGCACAAGATCATAACCATCCCCTTGGTTATCAATTATCTCCTAGTGGATTTAATTATGGGGCAAAAGGCTTTAAGGTAAATACTTTTGACTGTAATGGAAAAAATTGTGATGTTAATGTAGCAAAAGCTCATGATAATATCAAGCTTAGAGTGTATTCAACTGTTTTAAAAAAATATATTAGATATGATGGATCCAGTGCAAATATTGAATAGGATACTATTTTTATGTGTTATATCATTTACAACTTTAAGTTGTTCAGCACAAAAAATCAATGTAAATAATATTGTTGATACTTATATTGATTACTATTCTTCAAGAAATAAAATTTTTAATCCTAGTAAAACATTTTTACAATTAGGTATTGATAATGAAGAGGATAATCTTAAAGAAAAAAATATCCATATAAATAATAATTGTTTTGATTGTATGGGAAAAATTAATGAAAAAGATTCAATAATTGAATATAGAGGTTATAAAGTAGTTATCTACGCAAACAATGTTGAGAATAAAAATATTTTGTTATCAAATTTTAAAAATACTAAGAAGACTAACGCCTTTTTTCTAAATAAATTTGATGATAATATAATTAATGACGTTGGAAGTTGGACGTTTAATTATAATGAAAATGCAAAAATATCTTTTTTTTGCAATAGTAATCCTATGAAAAATATGAAAGAGGATATGAAAGAAATTAAACAAAAGCTAGGTATACAGAATGTCAGAGATTGTGTATCAGCTCTACTAAACGATACTAAATGAAACATAGAACCCCCGCTAGCGCACGATTGCATCGTGTGGCAGACAGATAAAAACCTCGCATTTTGCGAGGTTTTTTGCTTGTTTAGTTTTAAAATTTTGTATAATATTACCAACGAGAAAGAACAGATATTCTTTTGTTGCAAGATCAAGCTTGTCGATATCTTCAATACCCTTGCTGTCACACGAAT
>NZ_BJTC01000014.1:0-158377 GCF_006829085.1 Chryseobacterium sp. ON_d1 | reverse complement strand
TTGCGAGGTTTTTTGCTTGTTTAGTTTTAAAATTTTGTATAATATTACCAACGAGAAAGAACAGATATTCTTTTGTTGCAAGATCAAGCTTGTCGATATCTTCAATACCCTTGCTGTCACACGAATCATTCGTGTGGAACTTATACTATCAAATCAATATCTATCGTGTGTGATGTCGATATAGTAATTCAGAATAACAAAGAGCATCTGTTAAAATATAAGATCATAAAAAACAAAAATTTTTAGGAATTCAATCTGATGATCTATAGTTTTAAACTAAACCACACGAAGGGATTCGTTCTGTACAAGGGGAAGCTCTTGAAAATGAAGGTAATGTAGTAACGACTATTGATCATTTTCATAAATCTGGACTACGTATATATTCCAAATTCAGGAGGAACGGCATATAAATATGATAATGTTAAATATGAAAAAATTGAAAACTACTAGATTAATAATTATTATATTTTTTTTTGTTTCTTGTTCAACTCAGGTTAAGCAGAATAGAGAGACAGAAATCTTTTCATTAATTAATAATTACAAATTTGAATTTATTAGTATGACAGGAACCTCCCCTTTTGCTGTTGTAGTAAATAAACAAAATTCAAATATTAAAATAATGGATATTTCTAAAAACTCAGCTTTAGAATATTTAAATAATGGTAAATTTAAAAAAAAGGTAGGATTATACTCTAATATTTTATGTTTTTACGATAAAAATGTGTTAACTAGCAAGTCTCTGTTTAAAAACATTCCTAAAAAAATAAAAGATGAAACTAAAAAAAGAGCAATACTTTCTTTCGACAATAAAAAACTTGAAATACAACGAGATTTTATAGAATGGCAACCAGAATTAGAAATTATTTACGATAAAGATTTAAATAAAAAAAATATAAATAGAAATCCTGACTTATCAAATTTAGAATCTGAAATACTAAAATAAACAAAACTGCCCCGCTACCAAACGATTGCATCGTGTGGCAGACAGATAAAAACCTCGCAAAATGCGAGGTTTTTTGCTTGTTTAGTTTTAAAATTTTGTATAATATTACCAACGAGAAAGAACAGATATTCTTTTGTTGCAAGATCAAGCTTGTCGATATCTTCAATACCCTTGCTGTCACACGAATCATTCGTGTGGAACTTATACTATCAAATCAATATCTATCGTGTGTGATGTTGATATAGTAATTCAGAATAATAAAGAGCTTCTGTTAAAATATAAGAAAACAAAAATTTTTAGGAATTCAATCTGATAGTTTGATCTATAGTTTTAAACTAAACCACACTAAAGGATTCGTGCGGTAGCCGGGGAGTCGGCCAAGTTAGAGGAACAAATTTAAAAGTTAATTTTAATAGTTCAGGTCAGGCAACTACTCAATGGTATTATGGAGGGGTTGGCAATATTTAAAGAAAGATCAAAAACCCACTAATCTCCCATCTGGAAACTTTAAAGCTTATCCTTAAAAATTTCACTCATGAATAAAAAAATAATCTTAGGAATATCTTTTCTGCTACTAACGCTCTTAATTTTTTATTTTGTTAATAAAGAAAAGAAAGTAGAAACTGAATTTACAGGTGAGTATAATTATAAAGTTTTTAATGATTCTCTTTTTAAAAATTCATATTTTAATGAGAGTTTTGGATATGTAATATCTGATTATGATTTAAAAAATATTGGTATTAGTTTTTTATCAAATAATAAACTTAACGCAAAAGATGAATACATTTTCGTTATCAACCATCCAATTAAAAAAGTTGTAGAATATGATGATGGGATTGATTATGTAAAAAAGATCTCAATAAAAGTTGAACTTGATTCGACAAAGAATACAAACAAAATATATGTTTATCGTTTAAAGAATCAAAATAAATATAGACTTATATTACCATAGTCTTCCTCCTCGCTAGCGTGAGCGTCTCCCCTTGCTGTCGCACGAATTATTCGTGTGGAACTTATACTATCAAATGAATATCTATCGTGTGTGATGTTGATATAGTAATTCAGAATAATAAAGAGCTTCTGTTAAAATATAAGATCATAAAAAACAAAAATTTTTAGGAATTCAATCTGATGGTTTGATCTATAGTTAAATTAAACCACACGAAAGGATTCGTGCGGTAGCGGGGTTCAATATGATACAACAATAATTTACGATAGTTCTAAGATAATTAAAGCTTATGAAGGGAAATATAAAAAAGACTAAAATATTAATTATTCTATTTTTCACGCTTAATTTTAATTGCTCAGATGCCCAAGCTAAAGAGGAAAAATCTTTATATACTTATCTAGATAAATGGAAAAAGGATGAAGGAAATTTTAAATTTATTCAGATAAATTTAATAGTAGATTGTAAAAATGAATTGTTATTTACAGCAAGTAAAAAAGATTTAATTTATTATGACGAAAAAAAGATTCAGAGATATAAAACATATAATTATAAAGGAATGTTGATAATTTATGAAATTGATGAAAAAAATATTAATAAGAAGAATATATGTTTTTTTGACAGATATTTAAAGCCTGTAAGTTATGATGTCACAATATTACCAAAAGGTAACCAAAGCCTTATTAATGGTTATGCCTTATATTTCAAGAATAATAAGTTGATTACTGATAAAGAAAAGATTCATTATTTTATGGAAAATAATTGTAAAAATTCAGATTAATAATTTTATATATAAATCCCGCTGCTGTCGCACGAATCATTGTGTAGAACTTATACTATCAAATCAATATCTATCATGTGTGATGTTGATATAGTAATTCAGAATAATAAAGAGTTTCTGTTAAAAATATAAGATCATAAAAACAAAAATTTTTAGGAATTCAGTCTGATGGTTTAATCTATAGTTAAATTAAACCACACGAAAGGATTCGTGCGGTAGCGGGAAAAAAACTTGATATAAAAGGCATATCCAAACAATTAAGTAATGGAGTGAAAAACTCAACAAATAAAGCCGTTGAAAATACTGTAAACGCAACATCTAAAAATAATGTAGATAAATTAAAAGATAAGACAAATGAATAAAAAAAGAATACTTTTAGTCTTGATACTACTATTTATTATTTTTCTTAATAGAAATGTATTAATATATAGACCTTTATTGTCTGTTCTTCCAACAAAAACAACATCTGGCTTAGTTATTAAAGAGAAAGATGCTTTAAGGAGAGGCTTTATAATAGGAGCATTTAACTACTATTATAAATTTTCAGTAAATGGTAAAGACTATTCTAATCCGAGTTATGATGAACAATATAAATTTGGTGATACTATTTCGGTAGAATACAATGAAACTTTTCCTTTTATAAATAGAATAAAAAATCAGAAATAAAAATCAGATTGAGTCGTCCTAAAATAGATTGACATAAAATTAGACAATATTTAATCCGGAGAAGTATTTATTTCTTCGGATTTTTTATGCACTTTATCTGGCGTTTGCATATTAAGACTTAAATGTGGTCTTTTAGTATTGTAGATATCAATACTTTCTTTTCCCCGCTGCGCAAACTCTTCCGACTTTGCGCGGATAATAACAAAACCCATCGCAATGCGGTGGGTTTTATGTTTTTATAAAGCAGAAGCATTTTTTTAGCAAAAAAATCCCCCTACCTCACAATTGCATCGTGTGGCAGCTCCCTTGCTGTCGCACAAATCATTGTGTGGAACTTGTACTGTCAAATCAATATCTATCATGTGTGATGTTGATATAGTAGCTTATGTTAAAAATATAAGATCATAAAAACAAAAATTTTTAGGAATTCAATCTGATGGTTTGATCTATAGTTAAATTAAACCACACGAAAGGATTCGTGCGGTAGCGGGGGTTTGGCAATATTTAAAGAAAGATCAAAAACCCACTGACCTTCTTAGCTAATATTTTAAACTGGCAGTAACAATTCCTTATCCTGTAACAAAATAAAGCTTTAAAACACTAATTTTGCCAGATACTAACAATTCCATGAAATTAAAATTAACTTTAATAGCAACATTGCTCTTTCAGTCTGCTTTTGCTCAAAAAAACTGTAATGAACTTTATGCCCAGAAATTCACAAGGCAGCAGCTGGAACAGGACATAGATTTTATGAAGGAGAAAATAATAAATGCCCATGTAAATCCCTATACTGAAATCTCAAAATCAGAATTTGAAAAGAAATATATAGATATTCGTAAGTCTCTGAAAAACGGGATGACACAGAGGGAATTTTATTATCTCGCAAAACCTTTGATTGTTACATTGAATGACGAGCATAGCTCAATGTCTGATTTCTGCGTTACCGACAGTATAAAAAAAAGCATGAAAGTATTGCCGTTAAAATTCAAATATGAAAATGACAAAATGATTCTTACAGAGAATTACTCAGACAGTACACTGAATATTGGTGACGAATTGATTTCGCTGAATAATATACCTGTCAATGAAGTGCTGGAAACCTGTGCCCAAACCATTCCCGGTGCTAAAGAAGAGCGGATTTCCGTGGCTGCTGATAAGTTTTGGATTATGATCAATAAGTACTGTTATTTCATTACGGATGATTACAACCTGAACTTTAAAAGCGGACTGCAAAAGACGGTTAAAAGTATTTCTCTGGAACAGTTAAAAGCCAATGCTTCAAAAAGCCAGCCCGTAAAGAATGATAATTTTAAACCTGTTGATTATAAAAAAGTAAATGAATATGCTTATCTGACGGTTAATACTTTTGATGACAGAGGGACATTCACGCTGGAAGAGTGGAAGACTAAATTTGACAGCATATTTACTCAGGTCAAAAAAGATAATATCAATAAGCTGGTTGTTGATGTGCATAACAATTCAGGAGGGAATTCAGCAGTTGGAAATTTACTGATCAGCTATTTTTCAGACAAGCCTTATCATACCTATCAGGGAAGATGGAAAAAAAGTAAAGAATATGCTGATTATTTAAAAGCGAACAATAAAGAATCCCCTGAATATAACAGGATAAAAGACGGTGGTTATTATCCGATCCTCTCCCTTACTGTAGCTGCTGGTAATAATCCGTTGCGATTCAATGGAAAAACATATGTGATCGTGGGGAAAAATACTTTTTCCAGTGCGATGATGTTCAGTGTGATGGTCCTCGATAACAAACTGGCAGAAGTTGTAGGGGAAATGCCTGAAAAAGGACATCCTAATCATTTTGGAGAACTGATTCGATTTCAGACGCCTAATACCAAACTGGATTTCCTGTTTGGTGTAAAAGAATGGGTAAGACCTGCAGGAAATATACAACCTAACAGGCTTGTTCCTACAAAAATTATCAACTTAAAAGATAAAACAGAAACACAGATTGTAGATCAGCTTTAATATAATAAAATATGATGACCGAATTTTCCGGATACGAAAAAATGCCTGATTCATTGAAGAAAATCGGGCTTAATGAAAGTGATTTATCAAAAATGGATAAGCTGAAATGGGTGGTAACTGAAAAAATACATGGCGCCAATTTTAGTTTCAGCTATGAAAATAATACTCTTAAATATGCCAAAAGAAGAGAGTACCTTGACTGGAAAGATGACTTCTTTGGTTTTCAGCTTGTTGTCAGTAAATTGGAGAACAGCATGCTGGCATTGTTTGAGTATCTTGGTGCTGCAGTGCCGGGTATCAGATATATTGTTTATGGTGAATTATTCGGTGGACATTATCCACATCCGGAGATTTCTGCTGTCGAAAATGTAAAGGCTATACAGACAGGAGTTTATTATACGCCCGATATTCGTTTTTATGCTTTTGACTTGGCTATTGTTGATGAGAATGGGTTGAAATACTATCTGGATTATGAAACTGCAGTTTCATATTTTGAACAATTCGGAATACCCTATGTGAAGCCATTGTTTATTGGAAAATTTAATGAAGCTTTGAATTTCAATATCAGAATAGATTCTCCTGTTCCTAAAGAGCTTGGGCTGCCTGAATTGAAGCAAAATCTTATTGAAGGAGTTGTGATCAAACCATTCGATTTAAAAGATAAAGAGCTATTGTCTGACCGTCCGGTGATCAAGTTGAAAAATCCTGAGTTTGATGAAGAAGAGAAGTTTCATAAAGCTGAAAAATGGTCATTCGTTCCGGATATCTATTCAAAGACAGAAAGTCTTTCTTTTATAATAGAGGAACTGAGAACTTATGTAACGAAGAATCGTCTGGAAAGTGTGATATCAAAAGTTGGCGCACTTGATAAAAGCAATCCGGTCCGCCTCAGCGAAATTAAAAATGAATTTTTACAGGATATTCTTACAGATTTTAATGAAAATAACAGTAATCTGCTGGAAGATCTGGTTACTGATGATAAAGAATGGATCATAGAACGGATGAAACCTGAAATACAAAAAATGATAGCCTTATCATAAAAAACAGCAGGAATATTATCCTGCTGTTTTATTTATAATGATTTTAATGCTGTTATCTTTCAATCATGATGTTTTTAACAAGCGTCTGATCACCCACTTTTAAAACTCCTATATACACTCCGTTTGGAAGATGGGAAACATCAATCTTTCTTTCATTATTTACCTTAAGCATCGTTCTGCCGATTGAATTACTGATTTCAAAACTGAAATTGGTTTCCCTGGAATCCGGTAATTCAATATTGAGAATATTTTGAGCAGGATTAGGATAGATTTTTGCTGTTTCTAGTGCATTTTTTGACGCTGCTTTGCTCATTGTCGTTGAAGCTGCTGCAAAATGCTGCAATGCGCCTACGGTAGCTTTTCCGATATTGTATACGTATACAGGATCCATATTGGTGAATGTATCTTTAGAACTATGAGGATAACTGCTTCTTATCCTTTCAAAAAAACCGGTAATTACTTCACCTTTTTGCTCAAATGGGATATAATCCGTGTCAGCAGCAGGATCCACAGCAGTCTGAAGTGGAGAATAGAGTGCCGTGCAGTTTCTCAGCTGTTGGGTTACCGCCGCAGAAGCCGCATTGTTGCTGGAAAGCCCGCCCTGATCTTCATCACAGTATACTGTGTTATTGTTGTTGCCTTTTACACCGCCTACCTGATCGAGATTGAAAACCAGTTTTATGTCTAATTTACGGACTCCTCCCTGATAAACTACATTATTAACATAATGGCTGCTCCCTTTCAGTCCTTGTTCCTCGCCGGAAAAGTGAATGAATTTGATGGAATATTCTGTAGAAACATTTTTCAGGATCCTTGCTGCTTCAAGAATGATGGATGTTCCACTGCCATTATCATTAACTCCGGGGCCATAAATCGTATCAAAATGTCCGCAGATAATCACATATTTATTAGGATAAAGGGTCCCTGTTTTGGTTATGATTAAATTCTTAGAACTTGTACTTCCAAAAGTAAAGGGGCTTTCCTCTATCTGACTGGCATTATAGCCATAGGAGAGATATTTGTTTTTGATCCAGGTAAGGGTATTGGCATTAGCCGTTGAACCAGTAGTTTTAACACCCAGATTGGCAAATTCCTGAAGGTTGGAAGTAATGTTTGCCTGGGTAACCATATCAGCCCTGTCTTTATAGGCCTGGATAAAACTTTGAGCTCCAATGCTTTGCATGATCAATGCAGTACACAAAAATGTTGTGATTTTTTTCATATGTATTATATTGTTTTGGTAATACGAATGTAGTAAATAAATCACAATAAAGTGTTTAATGCGTTAAAATATAATGAGATTTATTATGAATATCATATTAAAAAGAGGTGTAATGAATATATGCCTAATGATAATCTGATGCTGAGGAAAAATAAAAACCCCTGAAGCAATTCAGAGGTTTAGATTGTTTATTGTGACAAAAATTATCTTTCGATCATCACTTTTCTTACGGCCTTTTGGTCGCCGATTTTTAAAATCCCTATATAAGCACCATTTTCCAGCCCGGAAACATTAATTTTTGTTTCATTAGTTCTCTTGAAAATAGACCGACCCTGAAAATCAGTAAGTTCAAAAGTGAAATTTTTAGTTCCGGGATCCGGCAGATCAATATTGATAAAATCCTTTACTGGATTGGGATAAATTTTTACGGTTTCCAGCGTGTTTTTTACGGCTAGCTCATGGGTTCCTAGTGTACCTGTAGCAACAGCAAAATGTTGTAATGCACCAACAGATGCTTTGCCTATATTGTAAATGTAAACAGGATCAGTATTGGCAAAAGTATCATTAACGGTATGCGGATAGGTACTCCTGATTCTTTCAAAGAAACCAGTGATCACTTCACCTTTCTGTTCAAACGGGATGTAATCTGTATCGGCAGCGGGATCCACAGCTGTCAGAAGAGGAGAGTAGAGTGCTGTACAGTTTCTCAATTCCTGGGTTACAGTCGCGGAAGCAGCATTATTTGATGTAAGTCCTCCAAGGTCCTGATCACAGTAAACCGTATTGTTGCTATTTCCCATCACACCTCCCACCTGATCCAGATTAAAAACCAGCTTTATATCCAAAACACGATTGCTGCCCTGATAGGCTACCGTATTCGCATAATGGCTGCTGCCTAAAAGTCCTTGCTCTTCCCCTGAAAAATGAATGAATTTGACAGAGTATTCCGTAGGAACATCTTTCAGAATTCTTGCAGCCTCAAGAATAATAGAAGTTCCGCTGCCATTATCATTGACTCCCAAGCCGGTTATGCTGTCAAAATGCCCGCAGATAATAACATATTTATTGGGATAAACTGTTCCGGTTTTTGTAATCACTAGATTTTTAGAAGTATAACTTCCTGCAGTGAAGGGATCTTCAACAATCTGAGTGACTGTATACCCGTAAGAAAGATACTTATTCTTAAGCCAGGTCAGTGCATTGGCATTAGCTGTTGATCCTGTGGTTTTTACCCCCAGATTAGCAAATTCCTGAAGGTAAGTTGTAATGTTGGTCTGAGTTACCATATTCGCTCTGTCCTGATAAGCCTGAATGAAGCTTTGGGCTTCAATACTTTGGATGGCGATAGAAGCGAGTAGAAAAGTGGAGATTTTCTTCATTGTATGAGGTAATGCCGGATACTCAGTGAAATATCTATTCAACCCTGTTCCGGCTTGAAATTATTTATTGATAATTATTTTTTTTGTAGTATTTCCTTTATCAGTCTTAATGGTAAACGTATAGACTCCGTTTTTCAATCCCGAGGTATTAATCTTTTCCTGGTTTTCAAGATTGAGAACAGTGTTTCCTGCCATATCATTCACTTCAACTTTGAATTGCTTTACTTTTTGCTCAAATTCAAGGGTTACCAGATCTTTAGCGGGATTAGGATAAATTCTAATGCCTTCCCCTGATTTCTGTACAGAAGTCTCGTTGGCACTCAGTAGATTATTGGTTGTTGTGGCAACGGCAAAATGTTGTAATGCTCCCACAGCTGCTTTTCCCACATTGAAAACATACACGGGGTCAAGATTGGCAAAAGTATCGTTTACGGTATGTTCGTTTTCACTTCTGAGATATTCGTAAAATCCTGTAATCGTATATCCTTTGGCTTCAAAAGGCATATAGTCGGAACTGTAGGCATAGGAAAGATTGGTCTGAAGAGGAGAGTAGAGACCTGTACAGGTCATCAGTTCCTGTGTTGCGATATCCGATGCTGCATTATTGGAGGAGACTCCTCCAGTATCTCTTTCACAGGTAATCGTATTGTTATTATTTCCTATAAGTCCGCCTACCTGGTCAATGTTCAGAACAAGTTTTATATCCAGGACCTGATTACCTCCCTGGTAAGCAATATTATTGACATAGTGATTGCTTCCTACCAGACCTTGTTCTTCCCCTGAAAAATGGATAAATTTGATAGAGTATTCCGTAGGAACATCCTTCAGTATTCTTGCCGCTTCCAGGATAATAGAAGTTCCGCTTCCATTGTCACTTACCCCTGGACCTACGATGGTATCATAATGCCCGCAGATAATAACATATTTGTTGGGATATACGGTTCCGGTTTTTGTAATGATTAAGTTTTTTGATGTATTACCTCCATATGTGAAAGCGTCCTCAGAAAGGTCACTGGCAGCATACCCATAAGACAGATATTTATTTTTCAGCCAGTTCAAAGCATTGTTATTAGCAACCGTGCCTGTTTTTTTGATCCCAAAGGCTGCGAACTCCTGAAGATTGGTGTTGATATTGGTTTGGGTAACCATGTCGGCCCTGTTTTTATAGGCCTGAATAAAATTCTGTGCATCCACATTTTGTAGTGCTATGGAAGTCAGCAAAACCGCTGCAACTTTTTTCATTTTGATACTTTCTTTATAGATTGCTAATATAATAATAAATCATCATTTATTATTGTTTTTCAGGTCTATTCGTAGGTGTTTAGGTGATTTTTTGATAATAATATAACTTTTTATATCATTTGCGATTATGATAGATTATTTTTATCCTAGATTAGGATACGTATTTATTTTATTCTTTAGTATTGAGTGTTTTTAAGTTGAATATTTACTATTTCATTGCCAGGATTGTATGGATAATGGTATCGATTCTTCAAATTATGCTTAGTTTGAATGAAATGGAAAATTAGGATCAGTCTCAAAAGCTGGGGGAAATATTGTTTAAACTAACGCAAAGTTTTTAGCCTCTTATCTCATATTTTCAAGGGAGCAAAGATGGAATCAATTTCATTGATTCTTTCTAAGCTAATATCCATAAGCTCCTTCAGCCACAAAGTCGCACTTCTTAGCTTTCTAAAATAAAACATTTGAACCATTTTTCTTTGCGATTAAAAAATGACCTGTCAGTTCAATAAAAAGTATAGATTTTGTACTAGTCCCTAACTTTTGCGCTTGATCCGAAAATTAATGTTTAAAAAAAGGGTATACAAAAAAATCCCGGGAAAACCCGGGATCTATATTGATAACAAAATCTATTCTACATTATTTTACTTGATCTACAACAGCTTTGAAAGCTTCAGGGTGATTCATTGCTAAATCTGCTAAAACTTTTCTGTTAAGTTCGATGTTGTTCTTTTTAAGAGCTCCCATAAATTGAGAGTAAGACATTCCGTGCTCTCTTGTTCCCGCGTTGATACGAGTGATCCAAAGTGCTCTGAAATTTCTCTTTTTCTCTTTTCTACCACGGTAAGCATATTGCATTGCTTTTTCTACCGCGTTTTTAGCTACAGTCCAAACGTTCTTTCTTCTTCCGAAATAACCTTTAGCGTGCTTAAAAATTTTCTTTCTGCGAGCTCTTGAAGCTACGGCATTTACTGATCTTGGCATAATTTAAATTGTTTTTTTGAAAAGGGCGGTAACAGATATGTTACACTTGTTAGCACCGTTTCAGGGTTAAAATTGTGAATTTGTTTTGAATTCTTATAAACCGAAATATAGATTTATAAAAACTACTTAATTGCTAATTGACGTTGAACGCTTTTCTCATCCACTTTAGCTACGTAAGAAGTAGTAGTAAGATTTCTCTTCTGCTTTGTTTCTTTCTTAGTTAAGATGTGGCTTTTGTAAGCGTTTTTTCTTTTGATCTTACCTGTTCCGGTAAGAGCAAAACGTTTCTTAGCACCTGATTTCGTTTTTAATTTTGGCATTGTTTTGCTTTTTTATTGTTTTTGTTATCAATATCTGTTTATGGTTTCCTAAAGACATTAGGAATAATAGTTGGCAAAATTACGAAAAAAAACTGATATGTGAAAGGATTTTTTAATGCCATAAATAGATAATCCATCATCACTATAATAAATAATAGACAAACCTGTATTAACAGATTTGTCTATTGTTTTTAATATAAGTTTTTCTTTGAATTTTAATGAGGTTTGATCCTGCTATGATTTGAAAAACTCAAGCAGGTCTTTATTGATGGTTTCGGCCTCTGTTGTTGGCATACCGTGAGGAAAGCCAGGATAAGAAATCAGCTTTCCATTTTTAAGCAGGGTAGCAGCTACTTTACCTGTTGTTTCAAAAGGTACGATCTGATCATCTTCACCATGCATTACCAAGACAGGTACGTCTACACTTTTAAGATCTTCTGTGAAATCTGTTTCAGAGAATGCTTTTACACAGTCATAATGAGCTTTGATAGAACCACTCATACCTTGTCTCCACCAGTTTCTCTGAATACCTTCAGAAACTTTGGCGCCTTCTCTGTTGTATCCGTAAAAAGGGAAGGTAATATCAATAAAGAATTGTTGTCTGTGTTTCGCTGTATTATTTCGGATATCATCAAAAACAGAGATAGGAACTCCATTCGGATTGTTCTCATTCTGCACCATAATAGGAGTTACTGCACTTACCAGAACAGCTTTTGAAACTTTCCCTTTACCATGTTTGGCTACATATCGGATCACTTCACCACCTCCTGTAGAATGCCCTACATGAATCACATCTTTTAAGTCCAGCGCTTCAACAATTTCTGCCACATCAGAAGCATAAGTATCCATATCATGTCCATAAGGAGTCTGTTCAGACCTTCCATGTCCTCTTCTGTCATGAGCAATTACCCTGTATCCCTGTTCTAAAAAAAAGAACATCTGCGCATCCCAGTCATCACTTGATAATGGCCATCCATGATGGAAAAAAACCGGCTGTCCTTTACCCCAGTCTTTGTAATAAATTTCTGTTCCGTCTTTTAATGTAAGTGTACTCATTGTTTCTTTTTTTAATGATTAATAAATAGTATATCTGGCTTTTTATATTCACAAATGTAGATAGAAAATCTTCACAATATGTTGATCTAAGATAATAATTGATGGGGAATTTCTGGATAATAATATATAAATAATTCTTTAAATGTAATTGAACTGCAAATTTTTATATGGAAAATGCGATTTTATCAAATATAGCTGATAACCGGGATTGCAATTTTTTTTCATTCTCTTTAATATTGCTGACTAATACACGAAGACACAAAATTCAGTTATGCTTGATGATGTAGATAAGTTTCTTTTCTCCAGCCTTCCGTCTTCTGATTTTTTTTATCTATAACCTTATAACACCAGTTATGCTTTCATCTGCAGATTTACACCTTGAAAGGGCATTATTTCTTGCTGTTCTGATTTTGTTTTTCGGAACAGGATTTTTATGCACACTCATTGCTCTTATTATCAATTCTATAAGAAAGAAAAATAAAAGTGGACGTTATTATATTCTCTTATTTCTCATTTCCGGAGCTATTGGAGTTGCCTCAGCTGCATTTTATTTTTATGTGATATTATTCGAACAGGTTGGAAACGATGTGTTTTAAGAGGTTTTCCGGAAGATGAGAATGATTAAAAACCCCTGTTATCAGGGATATTTTTATGCAATCTCTATTGTTATATTTGAGCCAAGAATTTATTAAAGATAAAGCGGTTAAAAATTTATGATTCTGATTATAATTATTGACTGTCATTCCCTTAGATATAAATATTAATTTATAACTTTTATAGCTTTCTTTTTCACAATCAATTCAATGATAAATTCTTATTTCGAATAAACACAACTTAAAAGTATGGGTAAAAACAACAGCCAAATAAAATTGAGTGAAAAAGAAGCTGTAATCGTTAATCTCGCTTTCCGAATCAGGAAAACAGACTGAAAACCGATTATCGGGGATTTACTTATATTTACGGTCTTTACGATAACAGAATTTAATAAAGATAAGGATTTGATGCACAGGCTATTATTTATACTTGCTTTAATTGTTAGTCCGTTTTTTGTCTATGCACAGGATGTTTTAAGCAAATTAGAAAAGGAATATGACCATGCGTCAAATAATACAGCAGAGCAGCTTAACCTGGCTCCTAAATATGCAAGTGCCTTATTTTTTCATAATCTCAAGCCTAAATCTTATCAGATTTTAGATACCAATATTTCCATCGCCAAAAAACAGTCTGATGGAAAATACGCCACAATTTTGTACGCAGTACAGGCTATGAATTACCGTCTGGATAATAAAACAGCAGAGTCTTTGAAAAGTCTTGAGATGGCAAAAGTGTACAGTTTAAAAACAAATAGTAACGAAATTAAAGGTTACTTTCATTACGCAAAAGGCTGGATTCTGGAACGGAACAATAAAATAACAGAAGCCGTTGCCGCCTATTTAAAAGCGATTGATTATTATGAAAACTCGCCAACGACCTCTACGCTGTATGCAAGATTTGGCAATGCTGCTAAAGAGTTGTCTGCTATTTATGCTAACCTCAATGAATATCAGCTTGAAGAGAAATACAGCAAACAGTTTCTGCTGCTGGCATCCAAACAAAATGATCCCAACCTTATCTTCGATGCATATATGAGAATGGGCTATGTCTACGAGCAAAAATACACTCAGGATCCATCTAATACGGAGTTTAGAAATAAGACAGAGCAGTATTATCTGCAGGCTATTACAACATTCAATAAGAACAAAAATCTGATGCTCAACAGGAGCAATCTATCATATGCTGCTATCAATTTAGCTAATTTGTATACTGGTTTTGACAGCCATAAGGCGATGAAATATGCCCAGTTGGCCAATAATGTGAGCCTGGAAACCGGTGATGCCATTCATATTGCTTCTTCATTTGGGATATTGGCTGAATTGGCCATACAGGATAAAGATTATGATTTAGCCAAGTCTTATTTTCTGAAAGCCTCCATGGAAATTGGTAAGAGCCCGGTCAGAGATCATAAGATAGAATTGGCGATTCTTGAATCTTTATCCAGAATTAGTGAGGAACAAGGGAATTACAAAGAAGCACTCACATATTATAAAAGTTATGTTGATCAGTATAAAAGCGTTTATGATCAGGAAAAACTGGATATTACCAAAAGATTGGAATCTCAGTTTGATAAAGAAAGACAGGAGCAGAAGTATATTAAGCTTCAGCTGGAAAGTGATAAAAAAGCTCAGGAAATCAAGTTGATTAACATCGTCCGGGCACAGCGTGAACAGGTGTACAACAATTTAAAACTGGTAGAAGAAAATCAGCGCGAAAGGTTGAAGTTCTCAGAACTTGAATCAGAAAAAAAAGAACAGCAGCTCCGTCTGGCAAAGTTGGAAACCCAACAGAAAAATAATGATATTAACAACTACAAAAAGCTGTTGGCCTTCAAAGAGAAGATCAATACCTATTACGTCTTTTTTATTATTTTCTTTATCGTTTTAATCTTGTTACTGCTTTATGCCTATAAACAACGTGCCAAGTCCATTAAGCGAAGAGATGAATTACATACCTTAGCGATGGAACAGGAGAAACAAAATTCAAAAATTTCAACACTTACCGCATTGCTTGAAGGGCAGGAACAGGAACGTGGCCGGCTGGCCCGTGATCTTCATGACGGATTGGGCGGACTGCTCTCCGGAACCAAACTTCAGCTCTCTTATTTAAATCCCTATCAATCTGAACATATAGAGGAAGGGATTTCAAAATCAATTGAACAGATCGACGGAGCTGTTGAAGAATTAAGACGGGTCGCACACAATTTAATGCCTGATTTATTAACAAAATACGGTCTGGAAGTGGCCATTCAGGAATTTGCTTCCCGAATTTCCAATAATGCTTTGGAAATCCACACAGAATTTATCAATTACAGCAGCTCCCTATCGAAGGAGAAGGAGCTGATTATTTACAGAATCATTCAGGAATTGGTCAACAATGCCATAAAACATGCTGATACTTCTGAAATTATTATTCAGATAAGTGAAGAGGAAAACCAATTGAATCTTACAGTAGAAGATAACGGTAAAGGTTTTGACCTTGCAGACTTAGACGTAAAGAAAACAGCAGGTTTTCATAATATAGAATTAAGGGTCCAGTTTTTAAAAGGAACAATGAATATTACCTCCGAATTGAATATTGGCACCAGCATAGAACTTCAAATTCCCATTCATTAAAAATGATAAAAGTAGCTATAACAGATGATCATCCACTTCTGCTGGAAGGATTGAAGAATATTTTAGGAAACAGCACTACCATAGATGTGGTAGATTGCTTCAGAAACGTTTCAGAAATGAACGCAGGCCTTGCCAGGCAGGCAGTTGATATCTTATTACTGGACATCAACCTAGCAGATACCAATAGCATTGAACTCATAAAACCCTTGAAGAAAAAGTATGAAAATCTTCAGATTATCATCCTGAGTGTTCACAATGAACTGCCTGTTATTAATAGCTCTCTGGCAGAAGGTGCTTTAGGATACATTCAAAAGAATGCTTCGGTTTCCGAAATCCTCGAAGGCATTGCTACAGTATATAGAGGAGAACAGTTTCTGTGTTCACAAACCAGGTCCGTTCTGGAAAAAAAATCTGTAGATGGGTTAAGCCAGGTTCCGAAACTGACCCGAAGAGAAAAAGAAATTCTGGCTGAAGCTGCCAAAGGTCTTACCACCAATCAAATGGCAGAAAAGCTTTTTATCAGTCCGCATACTGTAGAAAGCCACAGAAAAAATCTTATTGAAAAATTTCAGACATCCAACCTGAGTTCAGCAATGAAATTAGCCATAGAATATGGATTGATTATCGAATAAAATATTCATCTACAAAAAAGGCCTGCTTACATCGTAAAAGCAGACCTTTTTCTTATATAATCAAATAATTGGTGTGTTTGTTTTAATCTTTGAATTTCAACGCAGCCTGAAACAGGTTTTTCTTTCCTATTAAATCATATTCGTCGTTATATTCAGGCTGATACATCAGGATGAAAACTCTGCCGTCAAAATCTTTTAATTGGATTGGCTGGTCTACCATGATATCGTAAAATCTTGTAATAGTACGTGTAGCGGTCCATTGCTTTGCGTTGCCCTTAGGGTTTTTGTCAAATCTGTGATCCTTCGCATCTGTATAATACCAATATGAAGGTGCTGAATCCATTAGAAACATTTCTTTATCCTTATTATAGAGTTCCTCAGCCATACCTGTATTCTGAAACCAGGGAACTTCAGTATTGAACTGTCCCAGAGCTCCTGCATAAATATCCTTATTGGTAGTGGCTCCCACTAAAAAACCTTCAAGATTGGTAGACGTGATCTCGAAAAGAAAGGTAGATTTTTTCAGTTCATAAACATCATTTACCGGCTGTACCACTTTTCCGTCCTGTTTAATAACTACTTTCAATGACTGTGCGAAAGCCATAAAATTTAGTAAGCAAAAAAGAAGGGTCAAACTTAATTTTTTCATTGTATTTCTTTAAATAACTGCGGCAAAGATATTAGACTTTACCTCTATATACACTCGCTGATTTCAGGGGTTTTTTATTATTGAAATTGCTGAAATTTTTTTCTAATAAAACCATTAAGAAGAGCTTAAGAAATAAAGTATAGTTAAGATGAATCATTCTTATCTTTAAGCGTAAAGCGAAGCTTATCTTAATATTTTCAACATCTTAATACGATCTTAATGTTTCAAAATATAAAAGTTTACACAAATTCATTCCTTCAAATGTAAATTGTATTTCCATTAAGGTCCTAATGCTCTCAGTTTTCTTACTAAAACAGATCAGCCTTTAACTGGATTTTTATATAAGCCGTTTTCTGCTTTTTACCATTGCCAGAAGCTGAATTAAGAGGATATACCTCTGCATAAAAGGTATCGTTATCGGTCCAGAATGCTTTTTTATCATCTGCTATTTTGAAGTTGGTGAAATTCACATATAAAATATTATCCTGTTTCTTTGTTTGTGGAAAATATTTAGAGATAATAAAATTGCTGCCCACATCATTATTGGATGAAATGCAGGTAACCCAGCTCTTGGTTGGGAGAATTTGCGGATAACCATCTGTACTCAGTTCAAACAAAACTGCATTTTTTATATTGTAAAAAGAATAATAAGAATCTGCAACTTCATCAGAATTTTCTTTGAAAACTTCCAGGTTTAGGTAAGGTGATCTTCCTACATATTCATTAGCAAGCGGTCCGGTTTCTGTAGATATATTTTCATGCTGGGTAATCACTTCTTCTCTGCCATTTTCTTTGTATACCCAGTTATCATCCTGTAGTTTCATATTCGGATTTTTCACCAATGTTTCATTGATTTTGGTTTTGGAGTTGGCCTTAAATTCCTGTTCTGAAATCTCAACAATTGTTCCGTATTTACTGAAAGACTTATTCTTAAAATCATCAGATTGTTTAAATGTGCTGCTTCTGATCTCATAAAGATCCACTCCATTTAAAGTTAATTTAAATGACGGAGTGAATTCTGATTTCAAGACAAAAGCTTCAATGCTGTTCGAAATATTATTATTAATGCTGTAATGAATAGAGTAGAAGTCCTCAAATTCTTCGAATCCGTAATAATTATCCAGCTTATTATAAGCGATTTTCAGATGAGCAGCCTCTTTATTCGGCGTTACAAAAAACTGTACAGAATCCAGCGTGGTAAATAATTGAAACGGTACCTCCTGTACATTATCTACGCCTTTAATTTTTTTGAAGTCGGCCAATGTAATGACTTTTTGCTTAACTTCAATTTTTGCTGTTTTAGTTTCTGATGTTTTATTCTGTTGATTGCATCCCACAAAAACAACCATACATGATATGAAAATTTGATTGGGTATTTTCATTTTCTATATTTTTGGGCAAAAGTATCAGTATTCAGATCTGTAACCAATAAAACAACCTGATATAGGGAATAAATGGCTGAAAACAGGGATATATTGAGTAGTGGATTTTGGAGAATTTTACCAAACGATAAATTAGATACTCTAAACTATTTTAAAAAATGAAAAACGTAATAACCAGCTTTTCAATTGTGATTATTTTATTAGCTTCGTGCTCACCTGCTACAGAAAAAAAAGGAAGTAAAGTTGATTCTGTAAAGGTAACAGCAAAAGAGATTTCAACTCCTGATCCGGTAAAGGATGTGGCTGAAATAGCAGAGATTCCGGGTGATTTTTCAACATTGGTTCCTATTGATGTACTGAACAACAAAAGTACAGATGTGTACGAGAAATATGGGCTAGAATTTTCGGGTAACTGTTATTCATGCGATTTGGCAAGTTTATCAATAACAAAGGAAAAAATAATTTGGACTAACGTCTGTGATGAAAAAGATACTTTTGAAATCAAAGATTTCTCTTTTACAAATGAAAAAAATAAAACTATTTTAAAAACTTCAGAAAGAACTTATATTCTGACACAAATAGATAAAGCTCCTGTTTATGAGCTTAGCGTGGAAGGTAAAAAACTGGAATTAAAAAACAAAAGATTGTCGAAGTATTTTACAACCAAAAAAGCCCTGCCTCTTTTTGCTGAGCATGATTGTGGCGGTTTTGAAGGGTAGAACTTTTCCATGAAAACGTACAAAATAACCGGTCCTGAAATAGGTTGATTCGTGTAATATTCAAATCAGAGTAGAAAGTTTTCTATTCTGATTTTGTTTAAAACGGAAAAAGTCCTCTAAAACTTAGAGAACTTTTTAATTGTATTTTGAAAATATCAAAGATGATAATATCCTTACTTTTGGATTATCAGTTTTTAATAAACTTGGAATTATACGTTTCTTTTTTGTTTTTTACCTGAATAAGGTAGTTTCCATGTATCAGCTCAGAAACATCAATTCCTTTTTTTCCATCTACATCATCTTTTGATAATATCAGTTTCCCGTTCGTATCATAGATCATTACTTTTCCTTCGGTATTGAATTTTAGAATATCCTTTACAGGATTAGGAAAGAGTAATAAATCCTTTTGAGTAGGAGTACCTTCTTTAGTAGATAAATTGTTAGAATTATTTTTAAACTTCACGAGAGCCGTTTTAATAAATGAATTCGTTGCTGAGTTTTTAAGATTTGCACTTACATAGATTTCTGTCATATCAGAATTAGTTCCGGCATCTACAAAAGTTTCAAAAGCTGTAGGGTCAATATCATGTACAACATAGCCATTGGTTCCAAATGTACTATCTAATGTTCCATCGGTATTAAAACGCGCTAGTAGTATTTCCTTATCCTGAGTGGTTGTTGAATTTACGATATAGGTTGTGTTCCCGACCAATAAGATTTTGCCATCCGGCTGTATGAACATTTTTCGGAAATTAGTTTTATAGGCGGTTACAGATGAAAAAGCGGCAGAAACATCCAAATTTCCCGTAAAATTAGTATTGCCGAAAGAGTAGTCTATATTTCCATACTTATCTGTTTTATAGATGCGGTAGTAGTACAATGACGCACCACTGTTATAGGTATTATCCATAGCCATTAAATAAACATTATCCTGTGCATCCAGCTGATAATCTACACCAGCATTGCTGCCACTATCTGAACCCTGAGAAGCATAAAAATTAAAATTGTTATCTTGAGAGCCCTGAGAAGAATACTTGGCGATAAATGCCTTTGAGCCCTGTCTATGGCTAACACCTGAATTATTATTAATTTTATATAAGCCACCTCCCACAAAGTAACTTCCATCAGACGCTTTAAGAATTTTTGCTGCACCTGTACCCATATGAATTCCTGTACTACCTGTTATTGCAGGAATATAGACTGGTGAAATGGAAAATCCTGAAGTACCCGTTTCATTTTTTAAAACCACTACACCACGGCCTCCCATATAATAACCATCACTTGCCAGAATAAAAAAAGAATTAGTGTTATTGCTGTTAGAAAGGTGAATACGTGGGTTCTCGATACAAGGAGAGCATCCTGAATTATTAAAGTCAACACTATTATTCGTTGATGTACCAAAAGCAGTATCTGCAGTGCCGTCTGAATTTAATCTTTTTACTCTGGTAGTATATAAGCTGTTGGCTTCCTGCGTTAATAACTTTCCATTAGAGTAGAGATATATACTGTTATAGGGGTTAGGGTTTGAAAAAACACCCATGGTGCCAAAAGTAGGATCTAACGTACCGGTATTGGTTAGTTTTTTTATTTGGTTACTAACCATCAAAAAAACTTTACCATCATTTGTAACCTGGATATTCGGGGCTCCACTTGGTGCATCATAACGGACTCCGTTATTGCCAAAGTTTAGATCTACCTGCCCATTTTGTCCATAGAATGAACCTGCAGAAAAAAATGCTAGAAATAGTAAATGTCTCATGACTATTATAAAATTTTAGTTTTCGGGTTATTAGTTGGTCGCAAAAATATGATTTTTTTTTGAGTAAAATACTAGGTTTTTAATTTTACATTATTTTTCATGTGCACTTGGTTTGGAATATTATAATTAGGGAAAATGAGGTCTTAAATGATTATAATAGTAAATGGATTGACCAAGCTGCTGTGAGAGATTTTTAAAGTCTTCAAGGGTATCATCAATCAATCCAAATTCATATTTCAGAATACCATTCACTCTTTCTGCTACCGCATTTTCATACGGGTCTGAGTTTTCTGTCATACTGATAAGGATACTGTATTCTTGTACAGGGGCTGATGTTTTTTTAAAATTTCATAAGGATGACTGCTTTTATTTTTTTTAGTCAACCTTTTTCAGGACGAGACAATACATAAAAAAACCTCAAATTACTTTGAGGTTTTTTTATATAAAATAATGACTTAATTATTTTGCTGGTTTTTTAGGACTCATCATCATAATCATCCTTTTTCCTTCAAGTTTAGGAAGCTGGTCTACTTTACCCACGTGCTCAAGTTCCTGAGCAAGCTTTAAAAGCAAAATCTCTCCCTGGTCTTTAAAGATAATCGAACGTCCTTTAAAAAATACGTAGGTTTTTAATTTAGAACCTTCTTCAAGGAATTTTTCAGCGTGCTTCTTTTTGAATTCATAATCATGGTCATCAGTCTGAGGCCCGAAACGAATCTCTTTTACAACCACTTTTACCTGCTTAGCTTTAAGCTCCTTCTGTTTTTTCTTTTGCTCGTATAAAAACTTTTTATAGTCTAATATTCTCGCAATAAACGGTTCTGCTTTATCGGAAATTACTACAAGATCCAATTCCTGTTCTGTAGCAAGCTGTCTCGCTTTATCAATTGGATAAACTCCCGGTTCTACGTTATCGCCCACTAAACGAAGCTCTCTCACACGAATTTTATCGTTGATCAAGTGAGCGTCCTCTTGTACCGGACGTCTCTGTGGGCCCCTGTTGTTAAATCTTTGTGCTATTGTATTATAATTTTATTGGTTAATTACTTAATTTAATTGATTTAAATATTTAAAATTGAAAGATTTCATGAATTCTTTAATCTTTGTATCCTTCAATCTTTTAATTTAAAATTTAGATTGCTGCTTCCTTTTTGAAATAAGCAACGAAATCCTCAAGCTTCATCACTCCCAGATCTCCTTCTCCTCGTCTTCTTACAGAAATCGTACTTTCATTTTCTTCATTTTCTCCTACTACCAGCATGAAAGGAATCTTCTTCAATTCAGCATCGCGGATCTTCTTACCAGTTTTCTCGTTTCTGTCATCAATCTGACCGCTAATATCGTGATTTTCCAAAAATTGTGAAACTTTTTTTGAATAATCTACATATTTTTCACTGATCGGTAGAATAATAAACTGATCCGGGCTCAGCCATAACGGGAAATCACCTGCAGTATTCTCTAAAAGAATAGCGATAAAACGCTCCATAGAACCGAAAGGTGCTCTGTGAATCATTACCGGTCTGTGCTTTTCGTTATCACTTCCGATATAATGAAGATCAAATCTTTCCGGTAGGTTATAATCCACCTGAATGGTTCCTAACTGCCATTTTCTTCCTAGAGCATCCTTAACCATGAAGTCAAGTTTTGGACCGTAGAAGGCAGCTTCTCCGTATTCGATCACGGTTTTCAAGCCTTTCTTTTCTGCCGCATTGATGATTGCACTTTCAGCTTTCTCCCAATTCTCATCAGAACCGATATACTTTTGTTTATTTTCAGGATCTCTTAATGATACCTGAGTTACAAAGTCTTCAAATCCTAAAGACTTGAAAACATAAAGCGTTAAGTCAATTACTTTTTCAAATTCTTCGGAAAGCTGATCCGGAGTACAGAATAGGTGGGCATCATCCTGAGTAAATCCACGAACTCTTGTCAGTCCGTGAAGCTCTCCACTTTGCTCATATCTGTATACAGTACCGAATTCTGCATATCTTTTTGGCAAATCTCTGTAACTCCATTGTGAAGTTTTATAAATTTCACAGTGGTGAGGGCAGTTCATTGGCTTCAGCAAAAATTCTTCTCCTTCATTTGGCGTTTTAATCGGCTGGAAGCTATCTTCTCCATATTTATCCCAGTGTCCTGAAGTTACATACAATTCTTTTGCTCCGATATGAGGAGACATTACGAATTCATACCCTCCTTTTTTCTGAGCGTCAGAAAGGAAATTCTCCAGCTTTCTTCTTAAAGCGGTTCCTTTTGGTAACCAAAGTGGTAACCCGGCACCTACTTTTTCAGAAAATGCAAAAATTCCAAGTTCTTTACCCAGTTTTCTGTGGTCCCTTCTTTTAGCTTCTTCTAATCTTTCAAGGTATTCAGTCAGATCCTTCTGCTTAGGAAAAGAAATACCATATACTCTTGTCAGTTGAGGGTTCTTTTCGTTTCCTCTCCAGTAAGCTCCTGCTGCATTTAATATTTTAACCGCTTTTACGATTCCTGTATTCGGAATATGACCACCACGACATAAATCTGTAAAATTATCGTGTGTTACAAAAGTGATTTCCCCATCATTAAGGTTAGAGATCAGTTCCACTTTGTATGGGTTGTCTGCATACGTTTTTAAAGCTTCTTCTTTAGAAACCGGATATAGAGAGAAGGTAGACCCTTTCTTTGCATTTTCTAAGATCTTTTTTTCGATCTTTTCAAAATCTTTTTCAGATAAGCTTTCATCCCCGAAATCTACATCATAGTAGAATCCGCTTTCAATGGCAGGACCGATGGTCAACTTAGCATTAGGATAAAACTCAAGGATTGCCTGCGCCAAAAGGTGGGCAGAAGAGTGCCAGAAAGCCTTCTTTCCAAGATCATCATTCCAGGTCAAAAGCTGTACCGTAGAATCCGTGGTTATAGGTGTGGTCGTTTCTACTTGTTTGTCATTAACAATTGCAGAGATGGTATTTCTAGCCAATCCCTCGCTTATAGATTTTGCCACATCTAGGGGAGTAACTGCTCCCTCGAATTCTTTGACACTATTGTCTGGAAGTGTAATTTTTATCATTGTTTACTAAGAAATTTTAAGATGCAAAAATACGCATTTTTTAGATAAAATACTATATTAGCCTATAATTAGACTGATAATTAATATTTAAAATGAAAAAGATGAAGATGGTTTTTGTCTCATCAGATTCTATATTCGGTGATTTACAGAAAAATATCTGCTGATTTTTCACCTTTCATAATCTTGATATTAAGAGTTGTTTTATAATTTAAATATTTGATAATAAGAGAATTACAAACTAACATGAATGCGATGAATATAGACCTGCACTGCGATTTACTCTATTATTTACTAAGATCAGATGCTGCTCTTGATGATAAAGAGCTGGGCTGCTCACTTCCTTATTTACAGGAAGGAAATGTAAAACTTCAGGTGATGGCAATTTACGCAGGAACAGGAGCAAACAGTACCAATTACGGATTGGAACAAAGTAAATTGTTTTCAAATCTCATTAAAAGCGAAAATTTTATTCTTTTTAATAAAGACAATTACACCATTTCTGATCATCAAAACAGGGTAGGAATTATCGCTTCCATCGAAAATGCCTCTGCTTTCTGTGATGAAAATCAAAGTCTTGATTCCGGATTCAAAAACCTGGAAATGATTATTGAAAACACTCAAAAAGTTCTTTATATTGGAATCACCCATCACCTTGAAAACCGATTTGGAGGAGGAAATAATGCCACAGCCGGCCTGAAGGAAGACGGAAAAGTCCTGATTGATTATATTGCAGACAGGAACATTGCTGTTGATCTTGCCCATACAAGTGATCAGCTGGCGCACGATATATTCACTTATATTGATCAGAAAAATTATTCAATTCCAATCCTGGCAAGTCATTCCAATTACAGAGCTGTATATAAAAATAACAGAAATCTTCCTGATGAACTGGCCAAAGAAGTAATCAAAAGAAAGGGACTGATCGGTCTGAATTTTATTAAAGACTATGTTGATATCAATCGTCCGGAAAAGTTTTATGAACATATTCAACATGGGCTGGATCTTGGCGGAGAAGACTGCATGGCTTTTGGGGCAGATTACTTCTACTGGAAAGATCATCCGGATAAATCCCGTCATCCTTTTTTCTTTCCGGAACACGCTAATGCATCTGTATATCCTGCTGTCAATAATGAGATTGAAAAACGATTTTCATCCGGATTGGCAGAAAAAATAAGCCATAGAAATGCCTTGAATTTTATAAATAATATGTATAAATAAAAACACTCTTATCCGATTAAATCAAAACATAATTAACAGGCCGTTTTACAATTTATGCGATTTTATTCTCTCTCAAATTGAGCTGATATCATAAAAAATCTGATTCAATTGCTAAATCTGTGAGAGAGAGAGGTATATTAAAAAGAAAGCAGCTGGTTATGGCGTTTTAATTTAAGTGAAATAAGTAGATGAATTATTGATTTTGCATTCTATTTTACATTAATTAATACGTTTCAATTGTCTTTATTTCAGTTGTTTATTGTGTGTTAATTAATGTTTTCTTTTATACCTTACTTTCTGCTTGATAATTTCAATCACGTCTACATTCTGGACTTTAGATTTAATCCATCCGTGAATATCAATATAAAATAATGACCGTCTGTAATATTCATTTTTAGAAAATTCTTCCAGTTTTTGATCAAAGTTTTCAAATGCTTTCTGTCTCTGATCCAATACCTGATTATTAATATTCTTAAAAAACTGAATTGCCTCAAAGTGGAATTCTTCCGGTTTTTTCATTTTCCTGGCAAACTTCAGAGTAGAAGTAATAAATTCATCATAATCTTCATCCTTTCCAGATTCATATTTGGCCATTAAGATCAGAATTCTGGTATGGAACAGCAGGTCTTCCTGTACATTTCCCTTAGATTCTATTACCCTCATCGAATATTCAATCGATTTTTCGAACATTTTACTGCCAAAAAACATAGCAGCCATTTTAAGGTAAAGAATCATAAAATGGTGTTCATCAATTCTTTCTCTGAGTTTTTCCATTTTCAGTTCTACTTCAGGAATCAGTTTTGTTCCTGTAAAAAATTCCCCTTTTACAAAGTGAATGTTCATCAGGGTGTTATAATGAGTAAGGAAAATAAGAGACTGAAGATTTTCATTCTGAATAAAATTCTCCGCATGCACCATTTTATTAAAATTCTCAAAATGCTCCTCCAGAATGTCAATATTTCCATATAAGAAAAGGATTTTGAGCAGATAGGTATTTCCTTTGATATACCATACAGGATGACTGTAGATCATTTCCGGTTTCTTATGAAAAAGATCTACCCATTGATAAGCATATTTTAAGGTATACTTATAATCCTGCAGCAGCTGGTTTTTCCAGACATGCGCCTTATAATACCAAAGCTTTTCCGTAAAATTCAGTTTGGCAGGGTTAATATTTTTAATCTCAGCATTGAAGATATCCAGGACTTCCTGGCGGTCTGTATCATTTTTTACATAGCCATGGGTAAGCATTTCACTGTATAATCTCAAAGAAAGATTAGAAAGTTTTGTGGTGTAGCGGTTCTGTTTACTGATCTCCTGAGACTGTTTAATAAGTTCTTCGGCGCGGCCCTCGATACTACGTGTAATGAATTGTGATTCAATTACTTTCTCAAGATCAATGATTTCTGAGGCAATACTTTTTTCATCCAGTTCCAGCGCAGTCTGTTTAGTCTTATCTAATATTTTTAAGGCTTGCTTATAAAGTCCTTTCTGATACAGAATATTGGCAAAATCCAATTGTTCACGAAGTTGGATTCTGTAATTCTGATGGCTCGGGTTCATGCGCAGACTCACCAGAATCTGTTTATAAAGATGAGCTTTAAGATTTGAAAGCTGTTGTTTTGTGGAAATTTTTTTCTCAATAATCACACTTTCATCATATTCTTTCATCTTGTCCATTTCGGAAAACAGAAGAAGAAATTTGGCATCTACATTAATTCCGAGACGGTTTACGTACAGTTTAAACTGTCGCTTTTCAGAGGTGGTCAATGACTTTACCAATACAAACAAAAAATCTTTCTGCAATTCTGCCATTGTAAATTTTTATAAATTAAAGTGTTGATTAATAAATAAATACGATTGTTTCAACAACAGTTGAGTATTGTAATTTTCAAAAAAAGTGAAAATGAAAAAATATTGCAAGCTGTAGTTTTGAGTCAAAATTAAGTAAAAAACTTCATTTATGAATTCCGAAAAAATTGAAATTTTTGATACAACACTGAGAGATGGTGAGCAGGTACCGGGATGTAAACTGAATACAGAACAAAAGCTGATTATTGCTGAAAGGCTTGATGAACTGGGGATTGATATCATTGAAGCAGGATTCCCGATTTCCAGTCCCGGAGATTTTGAATCTGTTTCAGAAATTTCAAAACTGGTAAAGAATGCCAAAGTATGCGGACTGACGAGAGCGAATAAAAAAGATATTGATACTGCAGCAGAGGCACTGAAGTTTGCAAAAAGACCAAGAATCCATACCGGTATCGGAACTTCGGATTCTCATATTAAATATAAATTCAACTCGACAAGAGAAGATATCATTATAAGAGCAGCAGAAGCCGTAAGATATGCCAAAACCTATGTGGAGGATGTAGAATTCTATGCAGAAGATGCAGGAAGAACAGATAATGAGTATCTGGCGCAGGTCTGTGAGGCCGTGATTAAAGCCGGAGCTACGGTGCTGAATATTCCTGATACAACAGGGTACTGTCTTCCGGAAGAATACGGGCAGAAAATAAAATACCTGCGGGAAAATGTAAAAGGAATTGAAAAAGCAGTGCTTTCATGCCATTGTCATAATGATCTTGGATTGGCTACTGCCAATTCTATTGCCGGAGCAATCAATGGAGCCCGCCAGATTGAGTGTACAATCAATGGACTTGGGGAAAGAGCAGGCAATACCGCTTTGGAAGAAGTGGTGATGATTCTGAAGCAGCATAAAAACCTTAATCTGCATACAGATGTTAATTCCAGGATGCTGAATGAAATGAGCGCCATGGTATCTGATCTGATGGGAATGGCTGTACAGCCTAATAAAGCTATTGTTGGAGCCAACGCTTTTGCCCACAGCTCAGGAATTCATCAGGATGGGGTGATTAAAAACAGAGAAACCTATGAAATCATTGATCCTGCAGAAGTAGGTGTGAATGCTTCTTCTATCATCCTTACAGCGAGAAGTGGCCGCTCGGCTTTAGCGTATCGTTTTAAGCATATCGGTTATGAGGTTACCAAGAACGAACTTGATTATCTATACCAGGAGTTTCTGAAGATCGCTGACCTTAAAAAAGAAATAGGCAATGAGGATTTGAGTATGATGATGAATTCTTTCGCCAGAAAAATAGGATAGGTTTGATTTAAAATCAAGATAAAGTAAACAATGAACAACAGTAAAAAGACACTTTTTGATAAAGTTTGGGACGCTCATGTAGTGGAAACCATTCCTGACGGACCTCAGATCATTTATATAGATAAACATCTTATTCATGAGGTAACCAGCCCTCAGGCTTTTGCAGAACTGGAATCCAGAAACCTGGAAATATTCAGACCTGAACAGATTGTAGCTACAGCGGACCATAATGTACCTACTCTGCACCAGGAACAACCTATTAAAGATGAACTTTCAAGAAATCAGGTAGAGCAGCTTACAGAAAACTGTAAGAAAAACAATATTGAACTTTTCGGATTGGGACATCCGTATCAGGGCATCGTGCATATTATCGCTCCAGAACTGGGAATTACTCAGCCGGGGATGAGTATTGTTTGTGGTGACAGCCATACCTCTACTCATGGAGCATTTGGATCTATTGCCTTTGGGATTGGAACCAGCCAGGTTGCTCAGGTATTTGCCAGCCAATGTTTATTGCTGAACAAACCAAAATCAATGAGAATTACAGTCAACGGTAAACTGAATGAAAATGTTCAGCCTAAGGATGTGATTCTTTATATCATTTCAAAAATAGGAACAGATGGTGGAACAGGATATTTCTGTGAATATGCCGGGAATGTATTTGAAGAAATGTCGATGGAGGGAAGAATGACTGTGTGCAACATGAGCATTGAAATGGGAGCCAGAGGAGGAATGATCGCTCCGGACGAGACTACTTTCGAATATGTAAAGGGAAGAAAATTCGCGCCAGCAGGAGAAGATTGGAATGAAAAAGTAGAATACTGGAAGACTCTGAAAACAGATGAAGGTGCTGTCTTTGATAAAGAACTGAGCTTTGATGCATCAGATATTTATCCAATGATTACTTATGGCACCAACCCGGGAATGGGTATTTCAATCCGTGAAGTAATTCCGGCACCGCAGAATGAATCTGAAGAAAAAGCATTGCAGTATATGGGACTGGAGGCCGGACAGACAGTGAACAGCATTAAGGTTAATTATGTTTTCATAGGAAGCTGTACCAATGCAAGAATAGAGGATTTCCGTTCAGCGGCTCAGTATATTAAAGGAAAAAATAAATCAGAAACGGTAAAGGCGCTGATCGTTCCAGGATCTCAGCAGGTTGTTAAACAGATTTACGAAGAAGGTTTAGACAAAATATTTAATGATGCTGGATTTCAGATCCGTCAGCCGGGATGCTCCGCATGTCTGGCGATGAATGATGACAAGATTCCTGAAGGAGAATATTGTGTATCCACATCCAACAGAAACTTTGAAGGCAGACAGGGCCAGGGAGCAAGAACTATCCTTGCGAGTCCCCTCACAGCAGCAAAAGCAGCAATAGAAGGTAAAATTTCAGCTTTTGAAAGTTTAAACTAAACCCATTAAAAGTACATGCAAAAATTAGTTATTATAAAATCCACTGCGGTTCCGTTACCGGCAGAAAATATAGATACAGATCAGATTATTCCTGCGAGATTTCTTAAAAGTATAGACCGGAAAGGTTTCGGAGAAAATCTGTTCAGAGACTGGAGATTCAATATTCATACAGGAAAACCGAATCCTGATTTTGTTTTGAACAATCCTAAATTCAGTGGTGAGATCCTTGTTGCCGGAAACAATTTCGGATGTGGAAGCAGCAGGGAACATGCGGCTTGGGCATTAACGGATTACGGGTTTAAAGTTATTATTTCAAGTTATTTTGCAGATATCTTCAAAGGAAACGCCCTGAATAACGGACTTCTTCCTGTGAAAGTTTCCGAAGGATTTTTAAAAGAAATCTTAGAAGGAATCAATGAAAACCCTGATCAGGAAATTGCCATTGATGTAGAATTGCAGTCTGTCAGTTTCAAAGATACCACTGAAACCTTCGAACTTGATTCTTATAAGAAAATATGCCTGCTAAACGGCTATGACGATATTGATTTTTTAATCAGCAGAAAAAAGGCGATTACAGAATTTGAACTAAAAACACAAAAAACAAATGAGCGACAATTATTTTAAAATCGCGGTGCTTCCCGGAGATGGGATTGGTCCGGAGATTATCAGTGAGAGCGTTAAAATATTAGATGTTATTGCTGAAGCTTTTCAATGTACATTCCAATTTGATTATGGGTTAATTGGTGCAGAAGCTATTTTTAAAACCGGAAACCCTTTGCCGGAAGAAACCCTGAAAATATGCAAAGAATCTGATGCCGTACTTTTTGGAGCCATTGGTGACCCTGTTTTTGATAACAATCCGGAAGCAAAAGTAAGACCAGAGCAAGGGTTATTGAAGCTTCGTAAAGAACTGGGACTGTTTGCCAATATCCGTCCTTTGAAGACCTATCCGTCCTTAATTGATAAGAGTCCGCTGAAGAGAGAAATTATTGAAGGAGCTGATATTCAGATTTTCAGAGAGCTGGTAAGTGGAATTTATTTCGGGGAAAAATTTACAGACCCGGAAGGAGCTTATGCTTACGATGTCTGCAAATACAGCCGTGAAGATATTATCCCGATTGCACATATGGCATTTCAGGAAGCACAGAAAAGAAAGAAAAAGCTTACGCTTATTGACAAAGCAAATGTTTTGGATACTTCAAGATTGTGGAGAAAGACCTGTCAGGAAATTGCATCTGAATATCCTGATGTAGAGCTTGACTATATGTTTGTAGACAATGCAGCCATGCAGCTGATTCTGAATCCTAAGCATTTTGATGTTATTTTAACTGAAAATATGTTTGGAGATATCATTTCGGATGAAGCAAGTGTGATTGGAGGTTCTATCGGGTTGCTGCCATCTGCATCAGTAGGAGAGAAGAATGCCCTGTTTGAACCTATCCACGGATCTTATCCGCAGGCTAAAGGAAAAGGAATTGCGAATCCTGTAGCATCTATTTTAAGTGTGGCGATGATGCTGGATCATCTTAATTTACAGGCTGCAGCAGATAAATTGAGACAATCGGTAGAGCATGCCATTGAAAATAAATATGTGACCATTGATCTCAACACCAAACAGTATTATTCCACAAGTGAGGTAGGCAGCTTTATCGCTGATTATATCAGATATTCCGAAAAATCATATTATAATTTTGAAAATATCAAAATCGGGAAATCAACCATTGTATAGAAAGCAAAAGTTCAGTTAGATAGTTAGAAGAAAAGTTCCGCCTCGTATGAGACGGAACTTTTCATTTTTTAATGATAAAGAAGTTTGTATTATCCGTTTTTCCTGATTTATTTTTTGAAGGCTTCTGAATATCTTCTTTGTCAATATCAGGTGGGTTGGTCTTTTTTGAAGAAGCAGGGATGTTCTGAAAATCTTCATTTTGTTTTTGAGTTTCTGCGGTGTTGGCAGATTCTTTCTTTTTGGTGTTTCCTTTTGTATCCATGACTTTAAATTTTAAATTCCAGGAATATGGATAGTATCATTCAAAGGGTTTGCCAAACAGAAATATTTTATCCTAAAGTCCCAGAATACCCATTTTACCGGTTTTATCCTCGATGGTATAATTCAGAGCTTTTGCCAAAACGAAAATATTATTCAGGTTTTCCATTAATTGTTTGCGGCCTTCGTTCCTCAGCTGATTCTGATCAATTGATTTTTCTGCTGTTTCTTTAGCCTTTGCAGTGACATTTTTAATATCTTTTTCCGAAATCCGGTTAAAGAATGAATCATCCAGAGATTGAATCTCAACACTCGGGGTAATTCTTATCTCAGCATCAGGAAGTTCAGTAATCACCAGTTTCTTATTGATGGAATCTACTTCTATCTTCATCTTATTAAGATCATAAGAAACCTGTGCATTTGTCTTTGTGTAAGTAATAATACTGTTGCTGGAAACTTCTTTTCCCAATACTTCATAGCCCATTTTGGTTTTCTGCATACTGGAGGTATTCTGTTCCATCACCACCATTTTATTCATCTTGGAAATCTGGTTGGTCAGGATATAATAATCCGACTGTTCAGTTTTAGTCCCAAGATTCAGGCAGGACTTCAGACCCAAAAACAGAAGTACCATAGCGCCGGCACCGGCTGCGAATGATAATATGGTTCTATAATTTCTCAAAATCTATTTAAAAATTTCTTTAATGACAGATGAATCGTTCTTTTTAAGAATTTCTGCTAAGTCTCTTTCTATATATCCACTGGTTGGCATTTCTACAATTCTTCCCACTTCTTTTCCATATCTTTTCAGGATAATGGTAGGAACTTTCTGAAGATTGTAAAGACTTTCATCACCAGTAGGAGATTCTTTCTTACGATTTACTGCAATAATACTCAATTTATTTTCCGGATAGTTTACGGCTTCCAATATTTTCATCAGTCTTGGAAAATCCCTGTGGCTGTCTTCACACCATGTTCCCATAAAAACAATGATATCATAAGACCCGATTTTCTCTTTTTTTAATTCACTGACTGCTTTTTGGTCAAGAACATATTCGTCATGTTCTTTTACATACCAATCAGAATAAGGAGCTTTTAAAAACTGTTCCTTCAGTTGGTTTCCCAAAAGCATTTTGCCATCTTTCTGAGTCTCAACCTCACGGTTTACCACTACTTTTTGAGCGCTAAGCTGCTGTGCAGCCCAAAATAAGCTTGAAAAGGCAACAATATTGGTAATAAATTTTTTCATATTTTATTTCTCGATAATTGATTTTAAATCAGCAGGAGAGTAGTATTTGTTTTTTAATA
The DNA here is from genome assembly GCF_006829085.1 of Chryseobacterium sp. ON_d1. GTDB lineage: Bacteria > Bacteroidota > Bacteroidia > Flavobacteriales > Weeksellaceae > Chryseobacterium. The sequence goes on along the minus strand of NZ_BJTC01000014.1, from coordinate 125,345 downwards.
CTTTATGGTCCGCCTGTCTGTACACATTAAATTTTTCTCCAGACTTTTCATAAAAAGATTCTACTTCTTTCTCTTTGTAAAATTCAACAGTTTCTTTTGCCTGTTCTTCATTATCACATGCTTTCGACATATTGGAACGCTGAACTTCGTTGAATAGCTCTACAAATTTGTTGCCAAGACCGAATTCCAGTACAGCACCACTTAAAACATACTGTAAATCACAAAGTGCATCTGCAATTTCTACCATATTATTATCGGCAATAGCCTGTTTTAACTCATTAAGTTCTTCCTGTAAAAGTTCTACTCTAAGATTGCATCTCTCCGGAGAAGGAATTTGTGGGGTATCTAAAATAGGGGCTTTGAAAGTAGTATGGAATTCTGCTACTTGGTTCAGACTATCAATTTTATCCATGAATTTTTTTATTTCCCACAAAGATAGAAAAGGATTTGTAAAATGTAAAATGTACAGGAGTAAAATATGAGACCCCAAAAACGCAGGGCTGTCTAATGTTTTTATTTTACTCCCGCGAATTAAAGTTAATAGGCATTCTAAACCATGATTTTACTGGTGTTCCATTAGTTTTTGCCGGACTCCACTTTCCTTTTATTTTTTTCAGAGCAAATTTTACATCCTCAAGAAGAATTTTATTGTTTTCTACTTTGGGTTCAAGATCTACATTGGTGATATCTCCATTTTCATCTATGGCAAAAGATATAAGAAATGTTCCTTTTGGGTTGTAAGATTCCCAATCCAGATAATTACTTAAGCTTTCAAGAACATCTTTTCTAAATGCTTTCATTCCACCGGGCATGGAAGCGGACTGATATGATTTAACAATATCATAATCGGGTTTGTAATTTTCAAAAAAATCCTTGGGTTGAAATAGAAAATCGAAATAAGCCGCAACTTTCTGTCCATTTTGCTCTGCAGGCTGCCAGTTTTTCAGGCTTCCTAGAGATTTGACAGCAAGATTGAAAGCACATTTGTTCTTTTCTATAATAGGATCATCACTCTTTTTCTTTACTAAAGCAGGTTTACCATTCTCATCAATCTTTAGGCTTACAAAATACATCTCATTTTTATCACACGGTTTTGAGCCGCTTTTCAGGAAATAGTTCTGCATATCTGAGAATAATTGGATGGAGCCTCCCTGGTAAGGAAACTGACCTTCGGGATATTGGGCAAGTGTTTTTTGTGAATATGCTGGCCCAAAGAACAGCATGACAAGAAGAACAGTAATTTTTTTCACGGTTATTGATAATGTTATTAATTTCTTCGCTAAAGTAAGAAAAAGTCCACAAATTTCAATTTGTGGACTTTTAATAGTATGTTGAAGGATTTCAATTACTCATATTTCCAGACTCCGGAGATGGTCAATATCATCAAGCCTGGCTGCTTTTCTCCATAGCTGAATACACCTATGTATTTTGAATGACAGGAAGTACAATTGGTGCCAAAGTATAAAGTCGGTAGATCATTAACGGTGAATTCTCCAAAATGAAGCATTCTTTGAGAGGTTCTGCTGACCATTCCATGTTTCAGCAATTCGTCTTTGGATAATACTTTATCTTCATTATATGCCTGAAAGATGGAAAACCCGGATTCGTATGGTGTTATTTTGATGGTATTTTCACAACCGCAATCGCAACAGGTGAAAGTGGCTCGTGCTGAAGGAATGGCTTCATCATTCCTGAAAATATTTTCTGAAAGAGCAGCCTTTTTGCTAATCGTTATTTTTGTTGAGATTGAATACATCTTAATGGATTTATGGCTGGATAACTGTGCCTACTAAGTTAGGATATTTTCCACTGGGACTTTTCTTAATGGTAACCTTTATATAACCTTCTTCCGCCAGTTTATTCCATGTTTTCTGGTAGCCGGTATTGATATCAACAGGAATTTTCCACATGGTTTGTTTTCCTTTTCCTGCCTGTCCGAACCATGGAATGATGTCTGCAGTCTGGGTCTTAAACTGCATTGAATTATTCAAAACATCAATTTCATAATAGAAATCATATTTTTCTTCAGGTTGATTTAAAGCTCTCTGTGTAAAAGTATACGTATACCCATTGATAATAGGACTTGTAAAGCTTCCTCCTAGAGTAGGAACGCCGGTTCCGTTATAGCTGCCTACAGCTCCGCTGTATCGGTCAAATTTCTGCCCAACCTGTAACGGAACATCATCAACGATATTGTAGCCTCCGTTTGCAGGTGGCCATCCTCCATTTAAATTATTAGCTTTAAAAAGTGCTTCCAGTTCACTCCATTTACCACGTTTATAAAGGTCATAAGCCTGATTTCTGATAGATGGGCTTACTGTATTATTAGTGTCGTACGTCACAGCCAGCTCATCTGCATTTTTGTAAAATACAGTGGTTACATCTGGATTGGAGTCTGGTTCATCATCTCTGTCAGAACTACAGGCGATGGAGAGGGTGGTGATCGTTAAGAAAAAAAAGTACTTAAATAAATGTTTCATATAAAAAATTTTAAATTATTTTAAAATTACAGAGGTATTAGAAGGGCTACCTTTTTTGAAACATCATTTTTACAAAATCTTAAGTGAATATTATGAATGCAGTTCTATTACAAGAATCAGATTTTACTTTAATAATAAGCTTTTCCGGCAGTATATTTAAATTATGGAATACACTTACACCAAAATAGGGTGAAAAGAAGCCTTGGATTACGCATCAAAAACGTTTCGAAGCTCCCTTAAATACAAACTGGGTAAACGGTACAATAAAAAAAAAATTATTATGCGATAAATTTAAATCAAAAAACTCAAATACTAGTGATTTTATTTTAAATAAAATATTTTTATAAAATTATTTGCAGTTATAAATGATTATTTTATGATTTTTAGCATTAAAATAAAACTGCCCCGTAAAGGGCAGTTTTTTTACATCGTTTAATTTTAAAGTCTTAATTTTTAATGAATCGTTTCGTTGATTCTCCAATTTGAAGCATATAGGCACCTTTAATAAGGTTGCTTACATTCACAGAACCTCTCTGAAGTTTTCCTGAGTCAATTAGTTTTCCACCCATATCAAAGATTTTATAGTCTTCTGATGTGGTATTGGAAATATGAAGGATATCTCTGGCGGGGTTTGGATATAGCTTAATATCTGTGATCAGATCTTTTGTGTTCTGAAGATCTCCTCTTCCTGAAGATACGATGTTAAGCGTGTAATCTTCAACCTGACCATAGGTAAATGCTTCACATGATGATGTTGGTATTGAGCTGTATTTCATCATCACTCTCATTCTGGTAGATCCAATGGTTGCTGTGGATGGAATCGTGATAGATCCTGTTACCGGACTGGTCGTAGACCCTGCTTTTGTCCATGCCAGCTCTCCGCTGTCTGTGAAGTCTCCGTCACCGTTGTAATCAATATAAACAGCGTATGCTTCGCTGTATTTTGTAGATGTCCAAACCGGAGTGATGGAAATTGTATAAGCATTTCCTCTTGTAACATTGGTAGAAATTGAAGTAAAGTTTTCATACCCTGCGGTTCCTGTAGAGGTATTGTTAATAGATCCGAATGTTACGTTTCCGATTCTTTCATCAGCTGTATTGGATGCTGAAGATGAGCAATAAGTAACCGTTCCGCCTGAAAGAGTGGTAACACTTACCGTATTACTGGAAACAGAAGTATTTCCTGCTGCATCTTTTGCTTTAACAGAGAAAGAATACGTGGTTGCAGGAGTCAGTCCTGTTACGGTATAAGTTGTAGAAGCAGTAGAGCCTATTAAAGAAGCTCCCTGGTATACATCATATCCTGTAACCCCCACATTGTCTGTTGCCCCTGACCATGAGAGATTGGTCGTTGTAGAAGTAGTTCCTGAAGCAGCAAGGGTAGGAGCTGTTGGTGCAACGGTATCAGGAGTTCCGGAACCTGCATTTACAGAGATGTTGGCATTGTTCACATCAAAGAAAATATGATTTGCTCCTTTTACCATAATTCTTCCGGTAGTGGTATTGGCATTAGGGATGGTTACAGCCTGTGAGCCGTCATTTGGAGTTCCTGCCAACAGTGTGGTCCATGTGTTTCCACTGTCTGTTGACCATAGGATATCTACATTGGCCGTATTTACGCCATTTGCTGTAGTTCCCGCCACATCCCAGGTCACTGTTTGAGAACTTCCTCCTGCGTACGTTGTCGCTGAGTTTTGTGAAGTTACCAGGAACGGCCCTGCGGTTGAATTTACGGTGATAACAGCATCATCAGAATTATTTCCTGAACCTCCCGCTTTGTTATCACGAACCGTAAATCTGAAATTCAATGTTCTCGCAACGGAAGAAAGAGCTTCAACAGTGATTTCAGATCCTGCTGTAGTAGTAGCTCCTGCTAGGATAGAAGCCATTCTTGGGAAATATCTTACTGGGGCTGTCGTTGGAGTCCATGATCTGAAGTTAGGCCCTGAAGCTTTTGTTGCGCTGGCAGCTGAACTTGCTCCTGTCTGGGAAGAAGAGGCATTATCCATCTGCTCCCAGATATAGGTCAGGGAATCCCCGTCAGCATCTGTTCCGGTACCTGTCAGTACAAATGGTGTTCCTTTGGGTATTGTATAATCCAGACCTGCATTGGCTGTAGGAATTGAGTTTCCGGTATTGGTGTTGACAGAGCAGGTTTTGGCTTTAATATTATTAGTGATCTGCTGAATGCTTATCGCATGGAAAAATGCATCGGAATGTGGCTGAATATCCTGGCTGGTAATTCCCGCATATCCCATAATTGTAGACCCCGAACCTGGTTCCATATTAGCTCCTGTGCCTTCGTTGTTCATAGAGAAGGTGTGATTACCGCCAAACTGATGTCCCATCTCATGGGCTACATAGTCGATATCAAAATTATCTCCTGAAGGAATAGCATCTGCAGGAGATGTATAGCCGCTTCCTTTGGAACCATTTGTACAGATACAACCGATACAGCCGGCATTTCCTCCGCCTCCTGAAGCTCCGAAAAGGTGTCCGATATCATAATTGGCTTCACCAATAACGGAAGTCAAGGTGCTTTGCAGCTGAGAGTTCCAGTTACTCATTCCTGAAGCAGCAGAATAGGGGTCTGTGGAAGCGTTGGTGTAGATGACAGCGTCGTTGTTGGCGATAAGAACCATTCTTGCGGCAAAATCTTTTTCAAAAACACCGTTTACGCGGGTCATAGTGTTATTCATTGCGGCAAGGGCCTGTGCTTTTGTTCCTCCAAAATATGTGGTGTATTCTCCTGTACAGGACAACGCCAGTCTGAAGGTTCTCAGTTTGGCATCATCAGCGTTGGGTCTTGCAGCAAGAGCAGAATTGGAGACTCCTTTCTGGGCGGCCTCTACCACAGTACATTCAAATTTGTTAAGATCATCCTTTTTATCAGACTTTCTGTATACTACATAGGTGGAAAGGTCTTTGGTGTATGGCTCAATGAATACAGCAGATTTATCACCGTAAATTTCCATTGATGACAGTCCTAGTGGAGAAACACTGAAATAGACTGTAGAATTGGGATCATCCAGACCTTGTCCCACATAGGATTTGATATCCGGATACTTTGCTGCCAGCTCAGGGGCAAAATTGGAATTCTCCCTCACTTTAAAATTCTCCATTCTTCCTTCTGAATTGGGGAAAGAAATGATGAGTTCTGATTTTTCGCCTACAGCCAGTCTTTTGGGAGCTTTTGCCAAAACATTTTTCAATCCGTTAACATCCAGGCTGTACACCTTGGGATTGTTGATGCCGGATTTGTTTTCAAAGATCTCTGATGAAGTTTTTCTGGAACTTTCAGACCAAAGACGGTCTGTCTGTGCGAAAGAAATACCCGAAATAAGGAGCATTCCAATCAGCGTTAATTGTTTTTTCATATTAAAAATTAAATTTGATTGTGGAATATCAAATCTAACAAAAAATATATTATGAAAAACAAAAATTTTTAAGAAAAATTTAGACTGTTTACTTAATTTATTATGCAATGCATTGAGTATAATTTAAAGCGCTCGTCTTTAAAAGAAAAATGACATACACCAAGGTATATGTCATTCTTATAGAGTTGATAATTTTCAATTATATTTTATCATCAGCAGTAGGGCCATAAAGACCGGGAACTTTATTTCCTGTTGATCTCAGATAAACAACCAGCTCACCTCTGTGATGGTACAAATGATTATAAAGAAAACCTCTTATCACCTGAATTTTCGGAGATGGCGGAAAAAGGATATTCCCATTCATTTCCATTTTCCACTCATTAAAATAAGTGTTTTCATCGGAATTTTCCAGAGCCTTCTGTGCATTGGCAACATTTTCTTCAAATTTTGCAAGGATATTTTCGGTTTTGGAAATATCTCCTTTATCATACTTATAGGCACCCATATCAAAAGTGTCCTGATTGAAAGTGGGTTCATACCAATTATATACTTCCGCAATGTGAGAAGCCAGCTGGCCTGTTGTCCAGTTTTTTTCAGACGGTTTCCAGTCCAGTGCGCTGTCAGGGATGGCTTTTAAAATTTTTCTGGTGTTTTCGGCTTCATGCAGAAATTCACCTAAAAGTGCCTTTTTAATCATTTGTATCGGGATTTAAAATTATCTTGTTATATCTCTTCCGATAACCAGCCTCTGGATTTCAGAAGTCCCTTCACCAATGGTACAAAGTTTAGAGTCTCTGTAGAATTTTTCAGCCGGGAAGTCTTTTGTATAGCCATATCCTCCGAAGATCTGTACAGCGTTATTGGCGATTCTTACACAAGCTTCAGATGCGTATAACTTTGCCATAGCTCCTTCTTTAGTCATCTTTTGCTTTGCATTTTTCAGGGTTGAAGCTCTCTGGATCAAAAGTTCGGCAGCATCAATTTCTGTTGCCATATCTGCCAGCATAAAGTTGATGGCCTGGAAATCAGCAATGGGTTTTCCAAACTGATGTCTTTCTTTTGCATATTTCAACGCAGCCTTATATGCTCCTCTTGCAGTACCTAAGCTCAATGCAGCGATAGAAATTCTGCCTCCGTCCAAAACTTTCATGGCCTGTTTAAAACCTTCACCTACTTCGCCCAGGCGGTGAGAATCCGGCACGCGTACATTGTCAAAAATCAGTTCTGCCGTTTCAGAGGCACGCATTCCTAATTTATTTTCTTTTTTACCGGAAGTAAATCCAGGCATTCCTTTTTCTAAAACAAAAGCTGTGGAATTATTTTTAGCCCCTTTTTCTCCTGTTCTTGTCATTACCACAGCAATATCTCCGGAGATCGCATGAGTAATGAAGTTTTTAGCTCCGTTGATGATCCATTCATCTCCGTCTTTTACCGCAGTAGTGGACATTCCTCCTGAATCTGAACCGGTATTGTGCTCAGTCAGTCCCCAGGCTCCGATTACTTTTCCGGATGCCAGCTGAGGAAGCCATTTGTGTCTTTGCTCTTCATTCCCAAATTCATAAATATGATTGGTGCATAGTGAATTGTGCGCTGCTACAGAAAGACCGATTGATGGGTCGACCTGAGAAATTTCGTCCAGAATGGTAACATATTCATGATATCCTAATCCGGAACCTCCATATTGTTCAGGAACTACAATTCCCATAAAACCCATTTCACCCAACTGGTGGAATAAGTCCTTCGGAAATATCTGGCTTTCATCCCATTCCATAATATTCGGCCGGATATTCTTTTCTGCAAATTCTCTTGCTGTCTCCGCTATCATTTTGATGTTGTCAATAGTCTCTGTATTCATATAATAATAGTTAGTTCCCAAAGATAACCAAATTGATGGAATGCTAAAAAAAAATTATTTTACTCATAATATTGAAGGGCAATGCCTTTAATTTTCAATTTTTTATGTTTTAAAAATTAATACCTTTTTAATAAAATATTCATTATTTGACATTTCTTAATTCACTATTTTAGCTCTCCAATTTTTAAAGCATGAAAAAAATTCTACTTCCTATCATTTTAATTTCTTCTTGTTTATCTGCGCAGGCTCCTGCGGGATATTATGATGGAACAGCCGGATTGACGGGATATGCTCTGAAATCAAAACTTCATGATATTATTTCGGAAAAAATGATCAACTGGCATTATGATGATCTTAAAGTATTGTATGGGCAGACTGATCTTGACAAATATTATGATCATGACGCTTCCAATACTCAATACCTGTTGGATATCTATTCTGAGATTCCTTCAGGGCCTGATTCTTATGAATATACAGTGGACCAGATCATTGCGGGTGCCAGTGTGGAAGGAATGGGCTACAACAGAGAGCATATGATGCCTCAAAGCACCTTCAGTACAAGCTCATCAATCAGTGATTACCCGATGTATTCCGATCTGAACTTTATTATTCCTGTTGATGCATATATCAATCAGAGGAGGAGTAATTATCCTTATGGAGTTGGCAATACTACCAACCATTATATTTTCAACAATACTTCGAGGATATCAAATGCAGCAATCCCCAATTATCCCTATACAGGAAGAGTTTATGAGCCTATTAATGAATTCAAGGGAGATATTGCAAGGAGTTTGTTGTATTTTGCTGTAAGATATGAAGGGAAATTGGGCTCATTCAATACAGCTTATACTACATCAGCTAATCTTACTCCTGCAACTGATCAATGCCCGCTTGACGGAACGGAAGAAAGGGCTATCGACCTTCCATATGTGGCCATGCTGAAGCAGTGGAGTGCAATGGATCCTGTCTCCCAAAGAGAAATTGACAGGAATAACACCATATATACGCTACAAAAGAACAGAAATCCTTTTATTGATCATCCGGAATGGATTGATATGATCTGGTCTGAAACGCCTGATAATATTGCTCCGGCAGCTCCGGGATCTCTGGCTTCAACCCAACAGAATGCTTATTTTATCAATCTGAACTGGACGGCTTCTCCTGATTCTGATATTTTAGGCTACAGGGTATATATGAACGGTTCAACAACACCTGTTGCTGTTACAAAAGGAACTTCTATAAGTATTGACCACCTGAGTCCTTCAACAACCTATACTTTTACAGTGAAAGCTTTTGATAAAGCATATCTTGAATCTCCCTTCAGCAATACGTTGACCGCTTCAACGATCGCCTCGGACTCTTATGCTCCGGATCTCATGATCACGAAATATATATCAGGAACGAACAACAATTCCAATACTGTTAAGAATAATGCACTGGAAATTGTCAATAAAACCGGACATGAAGTTAATTTAAATAATTACAGGATTAATATTCAGTTTAAAAATACAAGTACAGGAGCTTTTTATAGCGGAGATACCTATGAACTGGAGGGGAAGGTAGGAAACAATGAAACTTTCGTTATTTTGAATCCAAAATCCACGTTATCCTGTTATACAAGTGCACAGGCAAGATTTGTAACGGCTTCTGATCCGATGATGTTTTCAGGGGGCAACTATGTAGAGCTTGCTTATAATAAAACAGTTACTGTAGATGCTATCGGGGTGAAATTTACAACCAATAATAACGGAAATGTATCTTTGTACAGAAAAAGTACCGTTAATCAGCCTAACAGCACATTCAACATCAGTGAATGGGATTCATATCCGTCCAATTACTGTCAGGACCTTGGTGGTACATTGTCCACTGCAGAGCTGATTGCTGTTGATCATGAATTTACAGTTTATCCAAACCCGGTTTATGATAATCTTTATGTAAAAGGAGAGATTGAAAAAGTAAAAACAGCTCAAATCATAGATCTTTCTGGAAAGGTAATCTATACGGAAAAAGATCCTTTCAGGTATAAGAAGAATATTTCCGTACAGGGTATTCCTACGGGAATTTATTTCTTGAAGCTTGATGAGAAGGCCCATCAGTTTATTAAAAGGTAAATAAAATCAGATTTAAATACTAACAGCCAGACCTAACAGGTTTTTAAAACCTGTTAGGTCTACTTTTATATGGTGTAGAAATAATTCAAGAGATGGCTTCGCTTTGCTCGCAATAACTGTCCTAGCCCCTGATAGTAGCGGTTATCCCACAGTTGGATTTGAGTGTGTATGGGGTTTAGTGTGGGAGAGCTATGGAGCGAGGAGTATAACGGATAGCAGGAACAGCTTCTTACTATAATAAATATAAAAAAGTAGAGTTAAAGCCGATGCAATAACAGAACATTGAACATTTTTTTGCTTTTTTCTTATTTTGAATTCTGTATAAAGCCTTAAAACCCTTATCTTTACAATATTATCGATATAAGCAGATCTGCTAATAATCAATATCTATAAGTGTTTCTGCTTATATTTTTTATATATAAGTAATTATGCTTATATTTGCAGTATGATAGCGGTCATTACCGGTGATATTATAAATTCACAGCATGCGGACACTGAAGTTTGGATTACCAGGCTTAAAAATCTTCTCGAAAAATGGGGAAGCGCTCCTCACACATGGGAAATCTACAGAGGAGATGAATTTCAGTTCAAATGCAAGATTGATGACGTTTTCTGGCGTTTTCTAGCCATTAAATCACTTATTAAAAGTCTGGAAAATTTAGATGTAAGAATGGCCATAGGTATTGGCGAAGAAAGTTTCTCTTCTGAGAAAATTACCGAATCTAACGGTACTGCGTATGTCAATTCCGGAAGGCTGCTTAATGATCTTAAAAGTGACGGTCATACCGTTGCGATCAAAACATCCAGCGACCCGGTAGACAGAGATCTTAATATTCTGTTGAAATGGTCGTCTAAAGATTTTGATAACTGGACAATGGCTACGGCAGAGATCATTCATGAGATGATCATGAATCAGGATATTACCCAGGAAGATCTTGCTAAAAGATTTGCCATTTCACAGTCTTCGGTAAGCCAGAGACTGAAACGAGCCAACTATGAGCTCATTGTGGAAACCAATCAGTATTTCAGAAAGAAAATCTCGGAACTATAGGCATGATCTTTATCAAACTCATATTGGCACATCTACTCGGAGATTTTATACTTCAGCCAAATTCATGGGTTGCAGATAAGGAGAACCATACACTGAAAAGTAAGTTTTTATATCTTCACGTTTTGGTTCACACTGTTTTAAGCTTTATTTTTCTTTGGGATCTGCAGCTTTGGTGGGTGGCAATTCTGGTGGGGATTACCCATTTCATTATTGATGCTGCCAAACTTAAGCTTCAAAATGTAAAGACTAAGAAAATGTGGTTTTTCGTTGACCAGCTGCTGCATGTTTTAGTCATTGCCGGAGTTTCTTTCTATTTCCGGGAATTCAGCTTTGGTTTTTTACAGAATCAGGAATTTTTAAAGATCATCATGGCGGCACTGTTTCTGACAGCACCTGCTTCTATTTTTATCAAAATCTTATTATCATCATGGACGCCTGCTCCGGATGGCCCCAACAATATTCAAACCGAATCTTTATCAAGTGCCGGAAAATATATCGGAATTTTAGAACGTCTGCTGGTTTTCACTTTTATCATGGTGAATCACTGGGAAGGCGTAGGTTTCATGGTCGCTGCCAAATCTGTTTTCAGGTTCAGTGATCTTGCACAGGCAAAACAGAGAAAACTTACAGAATATGTATTGATTGGTACACTGCTGAGTTTTGGACTGGCTGTCTTAACAGGAATAATAATAAAATAAATCAATAAATCTAACTACAATTTAGAAAGTAAAATTATGAGTCAAAAGAAAGAAATGTTGTACGAGGGGAAAGCAAAACAGGTATTTGCAACCGATAATCCTGATGAAGTAGTAGTTCGTTTCAAAGACGATGCTACCGCATTTAATGCTCAGAAAAGAGGTCAGGTAGACCTTAAAGGGGAAATGAACAATGCCATCACGACCCTTATTTTTGAATATTTAAATGAAAAAGGGATCAAAACTCATTTCATCAAAAAACTAGACGAAAGAGAGCAGCTGGTAAGAAAAGTTTCTATCATTCCTTTGGAAATGGTGGTAAGAAACTACTCTGCAGGAAGCATGGCGCAAAGATTAGGAGTTGAGGAAGGAATTAAATCTCCGGTAACCATCTTCGATATCTGCTATAAAAAAGACGAGCTGGGAGATCCGCTTATCAACGACCACCATGCCGTTTTCTTAGGAGCAGCTACTTATGAAGAGCTTGACGAAATGTATGAGCTGTCTTCAGATATCAATGACATCCTAATCGACCTGTTTGACAAAATCAATATCATTCTGGTAGATTTCAAAATCGAATTAGGAAAAACTTCAGAGGGTGAAATCATCTTAGCAGACGAAATCTCTCCTGATACCTGCAGACTTTGGGATAAAGATACCATGAAGAAATTAGATAAAGACAGATTCAGAAGAGACTTAGGAGAAGTTACTGAGGCTTATGTGGAGATCTATAACCGTCTTAAAAATCTTTTACAGAAATAAGATTTAATTTATTTAAAGATTAAACCATTTAAAAATTAAACAGGCTGTAATCTTTTTAATCATTAAATTTTTTAATCTTTTAATTTAGAAAAAATAGAAATGAAAAGTTTAGACATTCATAAAAGTGAATATTTAAAACAGTTTGAAACCCAGACTTACGGCAGAAATCTTTTCAGAACTCAGGAAGAGGAAAGACTGGATGCGCCGAATGAAGAGTGTGGGATCTTCGGATTGTATTCAGATAGTGATCTGGATACATTCTCCCTTTCACAGTTCGGGCTTTTTGCATTACAGCACAGAGGTCAGGAAGCTTGTGGGATTTCCGTTTTAAAGGAGGGGAAAATCACCAACATGAAAGACGAGGGACTGGTTTTGGATGTTTATAAAGAAATTCAGGAACCTGAAACTTTTATGGGAAATTCTGCAATCGGGCATACCCGATATACTACTGCAGGAGATAAAAAGAAATATAATTTCCAGCCGTTTTTTGCGAAAAACGAATACGATCAGATTATACTTTCTATAGCGCACAATGGTAATCTTACCAATGCAAAAGAATTAAAAGCGGAATTAGAAGCTGAAGGAGTGGTTTTCCGAGCGACTTCCGATTCTGAAGTGATTCTGAGGCTGATTCAGAAAAACCTTGATTTAGGCCTTCGAGGCGCCATTAAGGCAACAATGGAAAAGATTGAAGGAGCTTATTCTGTAGTGGGAATGACAAGAAATAAATTCTTTGCATTCCGAGACTTCAATGGTATCCGTCCATTGGTATTGGGTGCTATTGATGAAAAGTCATATGTAGTAGCGTCTGAGTCTGTTGCTCTGGATGCTGTAGGTGCCCAGTATGTACGTGATATTCTTCCGGGTGAGATCATTTACACCAATGAAAACGAGCCAGGAAAACTTCATTCTTATATGGTGGATGAGGCGAAAGGAAAACAGAGGATCTGTTCTTTTGAATATATTTATTTCGCAAGACCTGACTCTACCTTAGAAAATATTAATGTGTATGAGATCAGAGAAAAATCCGGAGAGAAAATCTGGGAGCAGGCTCCTGTAGATGCTGATCTGGTTATTGGAGTTCCGGATTCCGGAGTTCCTGCTGCTATTGGCTTCTCAAAGGCATCCGGAATACCGTTCCGTCCGGTCCTGATCAAAAACAGATATATCGGAAGAAGTTTCATTGTTCCTACACAGGAAATGAGGGAAAGGGTAGTAAACCTTAAGCTGAACCCGATTATCTCTGAAATGAAAGATAAGAGAGTCGTGATCATTGATGATTCTATTGTACGTGGAACAACCTCAAAAAGGCTGGTTAAGATTTTAAAAGATGCAGGGGTAAAAGAAATTCATTTCAGAAGTGTTTCTCCACCCATTATTGCGCCATGCTATCTGGGAATTGATACTCCTTCAAAAGATGATCTGATTTCTGCCAATATGTCTACGGAAGAACTTAAAAACTATTTGGGAGTAGATTCCTTGGAGTTTTTAAGCATAGATAATCTGAAAGAAATTTTAGGTTCAGCTAACCATTGCTTCGGATGTTTTACAGAAGAATATCCTGTAGGAAAAGGAGAGGAAGTGGATTTATTCAATTGATCTTTAATTGAAAATAAATGATATAAAAAAGAACCGGGCTTGAAGTCCGGTTCTTTTGGTTTTAAAATGTAGCAAAAGCTTAATATACCTGTATTATACAGTATACAGTGGAGTTTTAATTTTGTCCGATTAAAACTTATGGATATGAAAAACATATTGCTCACAGGTATTTTTCTGACCGTTGCACAGCTTTACGCTTCACAATCTTTTGACAGACAGGCCCATCGCGGAGGAAAATCTCTTTATCCGGAAAATACGATTCCGGCTATGAAGAATGCTTTAAAAATGAATATAACAACGCTGGAAATGGATTTGGCCATCACAAAAGATAAAAAGGTCATTCTTTCCCATGATGCTTTCCTTTCTCCGGAGCTTGTAACAAAGCCGGATGGTACTTATATTCCAAAAGACTCAGGTTTCTATTATAAAATCTATGAAATGCCCTATGCGAAGATTAAAACGTTTGATGTCGGTTTAAAAAAGCTTGATAAGTATCCTGATCAAAAGAAAATAAAGGTTCAGAAACCTTTGTTTTCAGACGTAATAGATGCATGTGAGAAGTATGCCCGTGAACTGAAAAGGCCGCTGCCTTATTATAATATAGAAACCAAGACCCGACCTTTTTCTGACAATATATTTCATCCGGAGCCTAGAGAATTTGTTGATCTGATGATGAAGGTTATTGTTGAAAAAAAGATACAGGATAGGGTGATTATTCAGTCTTTTGATCCCAGAACACTGGAAATAATTCATAAAGAATATCCTGAAATCAAGACTGCTTTGCTTGTAGAAAAGGTAGATGATCAAAAACTGGCTCAGCAGCAGGCTTATTTTAAAAATATTTCTGCAGAAAAATTCAGAATGTACCCCGATCATCTGAGCGGAGTAGCGGGAGATATGAAGTTCCTTAGTTTTACTCCTACCATTTACAGCCCTGATCATACGCTTGTAACCCCACAGCTAGTAAAGGAGTGCCATGCTTTAGGGATGAAGGTGATTCCCTGGACTGTCAATACCCAAGAGAGATTAAAAGAGCTGAAAGAGATGGGAATAGACGGCGTTATTACTGATGATCCGAGAATATTTGAATAAATGATTATTTTTAAATATAAATAGCCAGAAGAATTTCTTCCGGCTATTTTATGCGTGCAGGTTAATGCACTTAGGGTTAAAAAATTGGTTCTTTGATTAAAATTTGTAGTTAAGACCTAACTGGAATACTCTGTTGTTGTTTTCAGCTGCCGGTCTGCTCTTATCGATTTTTGTAAGGCTGTTCACATATCTTGCATTGATACCAATGTTCGGCGTGATATCATATCCTAAACCAAGACCTAATCCGAAATTGAATCTGTTGATCTGATCTTTATCAATATCTGTAGAGTGAGAACTTGTAGTAGTAGTTGTAACACCTCCTGTAGTGCTTGCTACAGTTGATTCTCCTTTATTTTTCCCGTTGATGAAATAACTGAATTCAGGTCCTGCTTCAATATAAAAATTATCTACAGGTCTCATCTGAACCATTAACGGAACTGAGATATAGTTCATTTTTACTCTGTCTTCTACTTTAGTTTTTATATTCGTTACTCCGTTATCTGTTTCTGTAGAAGAGATCACATCTTTTGCACCCATCTGGTTGTATAGTACCTCTGGCTGTAAGCTGAACTGTCTTGAAAGTGGAATATTAACGAATGCCCCTGCGTGGAAACCTAATTGCTGGCTGTTGATACCGAATTTCTGCTGACTGAAATAAGCTGAGTTTCCCCCTGCCTTGATCCCGAATCTAACCGGTTGAACATCTTTTTTTAGTGGTGATGGATTTACTGTTTTTGTTTCAGTTTTCGTTGCTGTTTCCTGAGCAAAAGCTAATGTACCAGCAGTTAATGCCAATCCTAAAAATAACTTCTTCATAATTTTATTTTTTAATTTTACTATTTGTGTAAAGTCTGACTTTTCAATCGGACTCGAATTATTTTGCAAAATGCTTGCCAAAGTTGAAAAACCTTTGCTGATAAGGCTTTCAGATCGGTTTTTTGGAAAAATTTTTACAATATTTTTCCCATTATAATGAATAAATAGATTGACGGATGCCGTTTTTGTGAGAAGAATTTAATGCCAAACAGGCATTGTTATAAATAATTAAAATGATACAAATTTGAAAAAAGAAATACTTTTTAAAAGCTAAAGAATACTTTTAAAGCTGTTTTTTTACGGTAAGACATGAAAATACCGAACTTATAAAAAGGTCCGGTATAGTTTTGAAAATAATAAATATCTCTATTTAAACTTATAAGCTACTCCAACCTGAAGTACATTATTCCTTACTTTATTATCATTATAATCACTATTAAAAATACCTGTTAGACCAGCAGTGAATCTTGCTGTAATACCAAAACTTTGAGTAAAACTGTATCCTGCACCAAAACCTATCCCGAAATTAAACCTATTGTAAAGCTTCATTGGAATATTATTGGAAAAGCTTTCACTATGAGTACTTACTGTACCACCATATGAATTTTCAGTCCATTGATCTCCTTCAGTTTTTCCTCCTAAAAGAACTCCGAATTCAGGTCCTGCTTCTACATACAGTTGAGGAAGGATATTATACTGGACCATTACAGGAAGGACAAGATAATTCAGATTGGTTTTATAGCTGAATTCCTGTCTTATGATATGCCCATCAAAAGCTGAGGCATACATGTATTTTTCTTCAATTTTAGAGCCCGATTGACTAAAAAGAAGCTCCGGCTGTACACTGAATTTTTCTGAAACAGGAATATGGACAAATACTCCAATATGAGAACCAAGTTTTAATTTTTCATTATTCTCAGCGTTGTCTCTGCTGCCAGAGCTAAACTTGGACATATTGAATCCTGCTTTAACGCCAAATCTGGCAGGAGAGGAGGAAGCAGCTGACTTTTCCTTTTCCTGGCCATTTATTAAAAGTGATCCACCCAATGTAAGCCCTAAAAGTACTCTTTTCATGATTAAAGTTTTAGTTTTCTTTTTTGCAGCAAAAGATCTGCCATAAAAGCAAAAGAAGACAAAAATAATACTGTATGCGAAAAAGTCAGGCTTAAACTAATAAACCTGACTTTTTCTATTGAAATCAAAATGTATTTTAATCATTAAACAAAATACTCTATAAGTATTCTGCTGCAATAAGTGCACTCACATAATCCGGTTCTCGTTAAAAGTTTATAATGGTAATAGTTATTGATTTTCAATTGTTTGATCAACTGAAGCTGCCCATATTTGTTGCAAAAACAAAAACCGTGAAATGAGAATTTCCGGAATAAGGTACAATCATTAACTCAATACGCAAATTTCTTGCCAAAACAGTATCAATAAATTGAAAAAGCCGGATAAAATATCCGGCCTTATATTGAATAGAAAATTTTGCTGCTTAAAAGCTTAACCCTATTTAGAATTTATAAGCTAAACCGATCTGGAATACTCCGTTTTTAGCTTTATCTTCAGACAGATCAGGTCTGTTTTTAGCAACATCTGTTAAACCTGCAACATATCTTGCTGTAACCCCGATATTCTGTGTGAAATAATATCCTGCACCAAGACCAATTCCGAAGTCAAAACCTTTAAATAAGTCTTTAGCATCTGCGGAATTAGAGCCAGATTTAAGTTTTGAATTAATCAAAAAGCTGAACTGAGGTCCTGCTTCTAAATATAGGTTAGGCAGAGCATTATATTGAAGCATTAATGGTACGGAAATATAATCCAGATTTATTTTAAGATCATTAGCACCTTTAATCTTTGCTCCCATTCCGTTGTACAATACTTCCGGTTGGAATGAGAAGTCCTGCGCTACTGGAATATTGGCAAATACTCCTCCGTAGAATCCTGCTTTAGAATTGAAATCATTTTCAGTAAGAGTTGAAATATTAAGACCTGCTTTTAATCCAAATCTAACGGGAGAAGTTGAGGCAGTAGATGTTGAAGTCTTCTGAGAGAATGCGAAAGTTCCTGCTACTAATGCAAGACCTAAAAAAATCTTTTTCATAAGTTTTTATTTAATAGTTTTTAAGTTTTATTTAACATTTCTTTAACTATCAAATGTTATGCCAAAGTAAACATGCTGTTAATCAGACATAAAAAAAGACCAGATTAAAATAATCTGATCTTTTCTATTGAATATAAAATTTGTTAGTGAATGTATAAGCTTATTTGAATTTATAAGCTAGTCCTACTTGAAATACGTTGTTTCTTACTGCATCACCAGAGTTGTTTTTATAAATATCAGTAAGACCTGCAGTATATCTTGCTGTAATTCCTAAATTAGGAATGAAGTAATATCCTGCACCAATACCGATACCAAAGTTGAAAGTTTGGAAATCATCTTTGTTAAGAGTTGCAACCTGTGTACTATTACTATTATTAGTTGAATTTTTTAACTTATCCTTGGCACTTACAAGAAACCCAAATTCAGGTCCCGCTTCAAGGAAAAACTCCGGTGTTGCGTTGTACTGAAACATTACCGGTACAGCAACATAACCTAAATTTCTTGAATACTCACTTTTATAATTATTTCCAAGTACAGTATATTCTCTTGTTACTTTTGAACCCAAATCATTGTAAATTACTTCCGGTTGTACACTAAAAGAACTTGCTAATGGAATATTAGCAAAAACTCCTGCATTAAAACCAATTTTTGATTTAGAGTCACTTAGATCTGCACCGTTAGATAATGAAGAGACGTTCATTCCTCCTTTTACCCCGAATGTTACCGGATTAGAAGATGTATTTGTTGTCTGTTGAGCGAATGCGAATGTTCCTGCAGTTAACGCTAATCCTAAAATTAACTTTTTCATAACTTTAATTTTTTAATTTTACTCTTTCTTAATTTTAAATTTTACTACTTGTCAACATTTTCAGTTGAACGCAGAGTATCTTTCAAATTGCTTGCCAAAAATATTTTTCATGAGTAAAATCAATAAAAAAATCACTTAGTGTTTAAGTGATTTTAAAAATATAATGTTGATTTATAATGATTTATAAATTTAAACAAATATTTGTTTAGAAAAGATCTAAATTGACAATTTTGTCAAAAATAATATAAACAGACCCTTAATTTTTAAAAATGATCAGGCATCATTCAGTTTTCTATAAAAAAACAACGATTCAAGAATGTTTTCTTGGCTGCACTGATGGTCATAAGTACAGGTACCAATAGCAGAAAGCAGGGAAAAGTTGATTTTGCTGTCTGTATTCTTTTTATCATTCAGTAATAATGCGGTGATGTCTTCATCCTTGAAATCACTTATATCAAGGTAAGGGTAGTACTTCTGGATATTCTCAATAATAATTTTTGAATCGTCTTCGGAAATAAGGCTTTCAAGATATGCCAGATGGGCTTCTGCAATCATTCCCATGGCAACGGCCTCACCATGCAGGATGGGATTTCCCTGCTGTAAACATAGGCTTTCCACAGCATGGCCAATCGTATGTCCGAAATTCAGTGTTTTTCTGATATTCTGCTCATGGAAATCCTGGTCTACAACATTCTGTTTGATATTCATAGAGGCCTGAATGTGAGGGATTACTGTTTCCACTTCAAGTTTACGGATCTGAATCAGTTGATCCCAATGATTTTTATCAGCAATTAAGCCGTGTTTAAGCATTTCGGCAAATCCGCTTCTCAGTTCTTTAAAGGGCAGTGTTTCTAAGAATTTAGGGAAAATAAAGATCTGTTCCGGAAAAGCAAAAGTTCCCACCATATTTTTATAATGCATAAGGTCTATGCCTGTTTTTCCACCTATAGAAGCATCACACATTGATAAAAGGGTAGTAGGAATGTTGATGAACTGAATACCTCTTTTATAAGTAGATGCAACAAATCCGCCCATATCCGTTATCACTCCGCCACCAAGATTGATAACAAGAGCTTTTCTGTCTGCCTGCATCTCCGTAAGAATTTCCCAAAGCTGATTGGCCGTTTGGATATTTTTCATTTCTTCTCCGGCTTCAATCTCTAAAATCTCAAAACCAAGATCGGTTTCCATATTCCCTAAAAGTATAGGAAGACAGTATTCATGAGTGTTTTCATCTACAAGAATGAAAATTTTACTGAATTTTTTTTGGTGAAGAAACTCGTTGAGCTGAGAAAAAGTATCGTTTAATATTGTTATCATCTTCAATTGTATGTAAAGTTAAAATGTAAACTATAGTGCAAAGTTATGATTCTTAATTTTTAACTCGTAACTAAATTACTATCTTTGCAGAAATTTTTAGAATGAGCAGAGATAATAATAATTCAGACAGACCAAAGAGACCAAGAATTTCAACCAAGAAAAGTTCTGATGATTCTCGTGCTTCCAGATCTGGAAATTCTTCAGGATCAAAACCTTTTAAAAAGCCTTTCTCTAAAGACGGAGGAAAAAAAGGGCCGGAACATAAAGGATCCAACTCAAGATTTGAAAAGAAACCTTTCAAAAGAAATACCGACAGTTTCGAAAATTCCAATGATGATTTTGGTTCAAAATCTGAGAGAAAACCTTATATCACGAACAAAAGTGAGAGCTATGAGAAGAAATCTTTTGGAAAACCTAAGAGAGGCGGGAGAAATTTTGATACAAGAGATAAGTACGAAAGAGGCAGCCTGAAATACGGAAGAAGACCATCTAACGGTGATGAAAGAAATGAAGACAGAGCTAAATCTTTTGTACAGAAAAGAAGACTGAACAAAATTGAAAAAGATGTTCATAAAGACAGCATCCGTCTTAACAAGTATATCGCTAATTCAGGGATCTGCAGCAGAAGGGAAGCTGATGAGCTGATTACCCAGGGGCTGGTAGAAGTCAACGGAAAGGTAGTCACTGAAATGGGATATCAGGTACAGAAAACAGACAGGGTAGTTTTTGACGGACAAAGCATTACGCCTGAAAAGCCTGTGTATGTACTATTGAATAAGCCAAAAGGTTATATTTCCACTACAAAAGACGACAAAGCAAGAAAAACGGTTATGGATCTTGTAGCCAATGCTTCTCCTTACAGACTTTTCCCGGTTGGAAGACTGGATCGTTCTACAACAGGAGTTATCTTATTGACTAATGACGGACACATGACGAAAAAACTGACACATCCATCTTTTGATGCGAAAAAGATTTATCATGTAACATTGGATAAAAAGCTAACCGGCGAAGATTTACGCCTTATAGCAGAAGGTATTCGTCTTGATGAAGGTGTAGCTGTTGTTGATCAGATTTCTTATATTGAAGGAAAACCAAAGAATGAAGTAGGAATTGAGATCCATATCGGATGGAACCGTGTTATCAGAAGAATTTTCCAGAGATTAGGATACGAAGTGGAAGCTTTAGACAGAGTAATGTTTGCCGGATTAACGAAGAAGAATATCAAGAGAGGGCACTGGAGAATCCTTACAGAACTGGAAGTAAACAATCTTAAAATGCTTTAAAATAATGATGAATTATAAGTTATGAATTATGAATGACAGATTCAGGGGTTCCAGCTTATATCATTTTTTCAAAAGGGATTTTAGGATAATAAATAAAAAAGCGCAGAATTATTTCCTGCGCTTTTTTGTTATATTAAGCTATGAATATAAAAATTCATAACTCATCTTTTATAATTCATAATTACCCTAAGACTGTTACTCCTTTCTCAATCATTTCATAGATCGCATCTCTTGCATTGTCAGGTTTTACATTGACAGCACGTGTGCCGTTGAAATGCAGGCAGGTTACATATCCATTGGCAACTGCATCTAATGCAGTGAATTTAACACAATAGTCTAATGCCAATCCTACAATTTCCACCAATTGGATATCATGATATTTCAAAAAATCGTCCAGGCCTGTTTTCATAAAGTGATTGTTATCCTGGAATCCGCTGTAACTGTCGATTTCAATATTTTTACCTTTCTGTACAATATGGGTTACTTTATCTCTGTTCAGATCTTTATGGAATTCTGCTCCGAAAGTTCCCTGAATACAGTGATCCGGCCACATAAACTGTGGAACTCCATTTAAAATAATACTTTCTCCTACCTTTCTTCCATTGCTGCTTGCAAAACTTTTATGCCCTGCAGGATGCCAGTCTTGTGTAAGGACTACCTGGTCATATGCATTTTCCTCCATCAGAAGATTGATGTATGGAATAATTTCGCTGGCTCCAGGGACCGCAAGTGTTCCGCCTTCACAAAAATCATTCTGTACATCGACTATTATTAACGCTTTTTTCATATTTTGAATTCTCGAATTTTTGATAAATTTACAAAACTAATCGGCAAAAATTTGTCCAAAACCGAATTATCGGACAAATCGGCAATATAATTTTTTAACACTTATAAAATGAAAGGGTTAGAATATAGAATAATTATCTTTTCTACAAGGAGTACAGGATTTTTGAGATGTACACCAAATATCAATAGCGTATCTTTGCCGTAAATAAGTATTTTATGTCATTTGAATCGTTAGGATTATCACACAATATTATTCGTTCTGTCAACAAACTGGGATATTTAAAACCTTTTCCGATACAGGAGCAGGCTGTTCCTGTTATTTTGCAGGGAAAAGACCTGATGGGAATTGCACAGACCGGTTCCGGAAAAACGGCTTGTTTTGTGATGCCGATTTTAGAAAAATTACAGACTGCAGAAGTTAAGAAAGATCGTAATGTGCAGGTTTTGATATTGGTTCCTACGCGTGAGCTTGCGATTCAGATTGATGAAGTTTGCAGGGCTTTCACAGAAAATCTGAAAAGGGAAGTGCGTACAATGGCAGTGTATGGGGGAGTTTCTATCAACCCACAGATGAAGGGGATGTTTGGAGTGGAAGTTCTGATAGCAACACCCGGGCGTTTATTGGATTTAATAGATCATAATGCACTGAGTATTTCTGGAATTAAACATCTGGTGATTGATGAAGCAGATAAAATGTTCCAGCTTGGATTTGGTGAAGAAATGAATAAGCTTTTTGCCATGATGCCTGTAGCAAAGCAGACTATTTTATTTTCCGCGACCCTGAATGATAAAGTAGCTGAAATGAAGGAACGTCTCTCCATTAATCCTGTCCTTATTGAGATCAAAAAAGAGGAAGTTGAGATTGATAATATTGAACAGCTGGCTTATCATGTTGCGCCTGAAAATAAGGGGCCGTTTTTAAGATATCTGATTAAAGAAAAGAAAGTTGAAAAAGCATTGGTTTTTGTTTCCTCTACAAGATCTGCGGATAACCTGGTAGAGAAGCTTAAAAAGAATAAAATAAAAGCTGTAGCTATTCACAGCCAGAAATCGCAGGGAGCGAGGAGGAATAATCTGGAAGAGTTTAAAGTAGACGGAGCCCAGATTTTGGTAGCTACAGACTTAATCGGCCGTGGAATTCATATTGAATCCCTGCCATGTGTTATCAATTACGAATTGCCGCGGTCCCCGCTGGATTATATTCACCGTATTGGCAGAACAGGGCGTGCCAATGAAAAAGGAACGGCAATCAGCATTCTTACGGATGATGAACTGCATCATTTCAGAGTGATTCAAAAGAAAATGGGTAAGAAAGTACCCTTACAAAGAACAGAAGGAATTGATTTACACGGTTATTAACCTATTCCATTTCCCATAAAAAGCTTCAGTTTATACAATTGAAGCCTTTTATGGATGAAAGATAATATTTCTTATAAAGCATTATCAATACAATTAATGCTTTATTCACTTTATATTCTTGAATTTTTGATAAATTTACGCCAGCGATATTTGAAAAACTGTTTCATCATAATGATGAGACAAATTGGTAATAAAAAATAAAACCTGGATAATGAGTGATTTAGAGAAAAAAAAGTTTCCTATAGGACCGTTTGAAGTTCCTGAAAACATTTGTGACACTACATTGGATGTTTACATCAAAGTGATCAAAGATTTTCCCGGCCGTCTAAAGAATCTCATTGAACATTTTACAGATGATCAGCTGGATACCCCTTACAGAGAAGGGGGCTGGACTGTAAGACAACTGGTAAACCACCTTTCAGACAGCCACATCAATAGTTTTATCCGCTTTAAGCTGGCTCTTACAGAAGATAATCCGACCATAAAACCATATGATGAAGCGAAATGGGCTGAGCTTCAGGATAGTTTTCACATGCCTGTAAAACCGGCAATGAGAATGCTCAAGGGGACACATCAGAGATGGGTGGTACTCCTTAAAAGTCTTACCAATAAACAGTTTGAAAGAACATTTCATCATCCTGAGCATCATAAAAACTATAATTTAAGAGACTGTCTTGCTCTCTATGTGTGGCATTGTAATCATCATTTTGCTCATATTGAAAATCTGAAGATAGAAAAAGGTTGGTAAGGAAGAATCTTAATAATCCCGTTCACTATCAGGAAATTGTAGACAGAATTTCCAGACTATCTGCAATTTCCCCAAAGAAATGGGGGAAAATGAATGTATGCCAGATGCTGAAGCATTGTGATCTGGTGCTTCAGGTAGCTCTGGAAAAGCTGGAACTTCCCCGGATTAATCTCCTGTTTGGGGCCATAGGAATCTGTACTAAAATAGAAATGTATGTTTTCAATAATGGAATTCCCAGAAACATGCCTACTTTTCAAAAACTAATCGTTAATTTTGAGTGTGATTTTGATGAATCAAAAACCAATCTGCTGAAGACGCTGGAGGAATTCCGGGAAGCTTGTCATAAAAACAGGCTGCCGGAACATCACAGATTATTCGGGGAAATGACTGAAAAAGACTGGACATTTTTAGAATACAAACATCTTGATCACCATCTAAAACAATTTAATGTATGAGTTTTTTTGATAAAATATTTGGTGGAAAAAACGAAGCCCCTGATCAGAAATCATTCTGGAAAAAGATAGAATCTGAGGAAGATCTTGCCAAAGCTATGGAAGAATCTTTTCAGAATAAGATAGCGATATTCAAACATTCTACAAGCTGCTTTATCAGCAGAACTGTATTGAAAAACTTTGAGAAAGAGATTGAAAGCTCAGACCAGCCGATTCATGTATACTATCTGGACCTGTTGGCTCACAGACCTATTTCCAATAAAATAGCAGCGGATCTTGAAATCAGACATGAAAGTCCGCAGCTCATTGTCATAGAAAACGGAAAGCCCGTCAGCAATGCTTCACACCAGGATATTTCCTTAAGCCAGATTGTACCATGAAGAATATAAATAATTATTTAGCCAAAGTTTTAAATGTTCCCCTTCAGAACGTAAATACCTGCAGTCTGCACTATGAAGTAAAGAAAATTCCTAAAAACCAGTTTCTTCTTCAGTATGGCGAAATATGCCGCCATATATTCTTTGTAGAAAAAGGGCTGCTGAAGATGTATTCTATTGATAAAAACGGAAAAGAGCACATCATACAGTTTGCTCCTGAGAGCTGGTTGATTTCTGACCGAAGCAGTCTTTATTTCAATGAAAAATCCATTTATTATATAGAAGCTGTAGAAGATTCGGAGGTTCTGTTTTTACATCCTGACTTTTTCAATAAATTGGTAGAACAATTTCCCAACAGCATTGAAAGAAGTGACTTTTTGCTTCAGAAACATATCAGGAGCCTTCAGAACAGGATCAATTCTTTGCTGGGAGAAACGGCTGAAGAAAGGTACATGAAATTTATCAAGATGTATCCGGATTTACTGCTGAGAGTTCCGCAATGGATGATCGCTTCTTATCTGGGAATTACTCCTGAAAGCTTAAGCCGTGTAAGAAAAGAGCTGGCAAGAAAAAATTTCGTTCCGGATAAATAAAAGGCTGAAAGATGGGCGAGGGAAGCTTGAAGTTCCGGTAAACATAGAAGAACTTGGTAGTTATTATTTACACCTTCTAAGCTATTCTTAAAACTATAATCACTTCCATCTTCCAGCCTCCATCTTCCTTACTTCAAATAAATCTTTTTGGCAAGTTGTCCTACCTGTCTCAGCTTTGTCTGTGTATTGTCCGACCATGGAAGCCCTATACAGAGTCTCATACAGTTCTCAAACTGTTCCTGAAGGGTAAACATTCTTCCGGGAGCTATGCTTATGTTCTGTTTGATGGCCAGATCATATAATTCTGTTGTTTTTATCTTTTTATCAAATTCTATCCATATAGACAATCCTCCCTGTGGGCGGCTGGTTTTAGTGCCTTCCGGAAAAGATTCTGCAATGGTCTGAACATAATTCTGATAATTGATCTGTAATGTTCTGCGAAGCTGTTGAAGATGTTTTTCATATTTTCCGGATTTAAGGAAATTGGCAACCGCTTCATTGACAATGGAAATAGACGAAGTAGAGTGCAGTAGTTTAAGCTTCATGATCTTATCTTTATATTTCCCAGGAGCAATCCAGCCTACCCGATAACCAGGAGCCAGGGTTTTTGAAATAGAGCTGCAATAAAGGACATTTCCGTCTTTATCAAAAGATTTACAGCATTTAGGCCGGCTGGTCCCGAAATAAAGATCTCCATACACATCATCTTCTATCAGTGGAATATTGTTTTCAGAAAGTATTCTGACAATTTCCTTTTTATTTTCATCCGGCATACAGCTTCCTAGCGGCGAATTGAAATTAGGAATCAGTAAACAGAGATCTATGTTGGGAATTACTTTTTTTAGGGCTTCAATTTCGATACCGGTGGTTGGGTGTGTAGGAAGTTCCAGGACTTTCAGGCCTAATCCGTTGGCCAGTTGCAGTATTCCAGGATAACAGGGACTTTCAATAGCAATGGTGTCTCCAGGTTTTCCTAAAGCCATCAGACAGAAAGAAAGAGCATTCATTCCTCCATTGGTCGTGATCAGATCGTTTTCGCTCAGATTTCCTCCCCATTGTAAAGAACGTACGGCAATCATTCTTCTTAACTTTAGATTTCCCTGAAGTTCTTCATATTCGGTGCCGCCGTCTTTTAGTTCTCTGGTGGCATTGATAATTTCTTTTTTAAGTTTTGCCTGCGGTAAAAGATCTCCAGATGGGATTCCTATAGAAAAAAAGGTAAGGTCCTGTTTTCCCATATTTTCATACACTTTACTGATCAGCTCGTCAGGCTCATCATTATTGGCGATCAGTGACGGACTGCTTATTTCAGGCAAGGGAAGCTTCGCAGAAAATATCCGGCTTACAAAATATCCTGACTGCGGTTTGGATTCTACTAAAGACAGCGACTCAAGTTCCAGAAAAACACGTTTGGCCGTATTCATACTTACCTGATGTTCCTGGCACAACATTCTTACCGAAGGAAGCTTATCTCCGGCTTTTAAGACGCCATTTCTGATCTGTCCGGCAATGCCGTCTGCAATTTCTGTATATAAAAATTCTTTATTCATAATTCTGAACTGTGCTCATGCAAATATACAAAACTGATACTGTGTTTATCTGATTTTCCTTTCTAATTTTGAATCATCAATAAAACTTAATTAAATGATGGCAGATACAATTTCAAAAGACCAGGCCGTAAGCGGCTGGATAAACGGTTTTATAGGAGTTTTACTTTTCAGCGGCTCTATGCCGGCGACAAAACTGGCTGTAATGGAGATGGACCCTTTCTTTGTAACGGTAGCCCGTGCAGTGATTGCCGGAATATTGGCCCTTTCTGTGTTATTGATTTATAAAGAAAAACGCCCTGCAAAGGAACAGTTATTTTCTTTGGTTCTTGTAGCTATTGGCTGTGTGATAGGATTTCCATTGCTTTCATCTTTAGCGTTGCAATATCTTACCTCTGCTCATTCTATTGTATTTCTGGGAATGTTGCCGTTGGCTACAGCTATATTCGGAGTGTTGCGTGGAGGGGAAAGGCCTCATCCTGTGTTCTGGTTCTTTTCAGTGGTAGGCAGTATTCTGGTGGTAGGCTATGCTTTTTCTCAGGGAATCTCAGCAGCTCCTATTGGAGATATTCTAATGCTGCTGGCCGTTATTTTATGCGGTCTCGGATATGCTGAAGGAGCTAAGCTTTCAAAAACTCTGGGCGGGTGGCAGGTTATTTCGTGGGCGTTGGTTTTATCTTTACCGGTAATGCTTCCGTTATTTTTTATTTATTTACCTGCCGATATGGAAACAATAAGTTTTAAAGGATGGTTCGGGTTGGGATACATTTCATTATTCAGTATGTTTATTGGTTTTATATTTTGGTATAAAGGGTTAGCACAGGGCGGAATTACTTCAGTAGGGCAGCTTCAGCTGCTTCAGCCTTTCTTTGGACTGGCTTTGGCAGCATACCTTCTGCACGAGCCGGTAAGTATAGGAATGCTGGGAGTGACAATAGGGGTTATTCTTTGTGTAGCCGGGACTAAAAAATTTGCGAAATAATTAAAAATAAAGCATTATGATTTAAGTCATAAGAAAACACACTCATAATAGGCTACTTTTGAACCATCACCACAAAATATACTATTATGAGATTTATTATGTCCATCCTGTTTGCAGGATTCATTGTCTTAAGTTGTAAGAAAGAATCCAGAACAGAAACATCCGTTACACACGACAGTGTCATAGCTGAGACAATGACAGCAGATACGGTTTCCAATAGTGCACCTATGGCCCCGTTACCTTCGGATACAGTGCGTGCTGATACCCTTTCTTCGAAAAGGAATAGTGATACTGTCAGAACTCCAAAAAAAAAAATCAATAACACTTTTGCTGTTATTCATTAAGTAAGCCCGTTCTCATAACCATGAAGCGGGTTTATTATCTTATATTTTCAGCGGATAAAGAAAATAAAGGGTATAAAAAACGTGGCATCAAAATGATAAATTAATTCGAATTATTATAAAAATAATAGAATAATAATTTGAAATAAGTTTGAATTAATTATTTTTTTTAACCTTTTTTAACGCTTGAAATAATCATAAAGGTTCAATTTTTGCATGTATATAAAAGTCAGTTCCCAATGATATTTTTACTAAGACTAAGAAGAAGAAAAGAAGAAGAAAACAACTATTATGGTTATCGACGAAAATATTTTGATTTCAGCGGGAGCAGAAACGAGGCACTATACCCCTTCAGAAATGATATTCCGGGAAGGGGATACTCCCAACTATTATTACCAGATTATCCAGGGAGAGATAAAACTTAATAATTACAATGAAGAAGGAAAAGAATTTATTCAAAACATTCTGTCTGACGGAGCAAGCTGTGGAGAATCCATTCTATTTATTGAAAAACCTTATCCTATGAATGCTGAAGCCATCACAGAATGCAGTGTCCTAAGACTTCACAAATCCATCTTTTTCAATCTGCTCAGTCAATCTCCAGAATTGTATCTGGAAGTGAGCAGTTTTCTTTCTGAACGTCTTTATTATAAGTTTATCATGATGCAGAATCTCTCGTCACAGAATCCATCTATCCGGCTTAGAGGGCTTATGGATTATTTGAAGAGCTTTCAGAAAGATGCACGTCCATATTCATTCCTGATTCCATTAACGAGGCAACAGATGGCAAGTCTTACAGGACTTTGTGTAGAAACCGCAATCAGAACCATCAAGCATATGGAGAAGGATAAAATCGTGAGAATTGAAAATCGCAAAATTTTATATTAGATCATTTCAGATTTATCAGTTTGTATTTTTTTAATTTAAATCTTTAAAATTATGAAAACAATAAGCTGCATGAACATTGATGATAATCTTCTGTTTTTTCAATACAGAAAAAACAGAATGCCGATCCGGGAGTTTTTTTCAAAGAGGAAGATCATACACTTTATTCTCAAATCAGGCTTCCTCCATTTATCCCGGTGATAATCAATAAGCATTCGATCTTCATTTAAAAATATCTGCTATCCGCGGAAAAGCCATTATATAAGTGCAAATGCACAATACCTTTATTAAAAAAAGTTACCATTCAAATTATATTAAAATGACAAAAAAATGTAATAATATACGCCAACATGACTCAGGTCATAAAAAAGTGAGTTATTCTGATGTACATTTGAAATATAAATTTTCAATCCAATTCTTAAGACCTTTGTAAAAGGAACATAAAAAGCATTTGCTTTTAATATCATTTTAAATTACCGACACCCAACTGTTGCCGTCTAATACTAGTCACGGACTGCAATACACATCACTAAATATTAATAATAAAAAATTCAGTTATGAACACTAGAAATTCAAGAAACCGCAGTTCAAGAGGACAGTCACATTCACCGGAAAACTTAGAAGAAGTTTATCAGTTAGGCTATGATCATGGTTTTAATGATGCCTCAAGAGATGAAGATTACGATGATGATTTTTCAGAATATGAAGACTATTTTGATGAAAATGAGGATTATGACGATGATTATGATTATGATGAAGATGACTATGATGATTACGATGATGAGGATGATGAAGACTACGATGATGAAGAAGATGAAGAAGATGATGATCAGAGAGGACGCAGCGGCGGAAGAAGAGGAGGTTCCAGAGGAGGAAACGGAAACCAGCAGAGAGACAGCCAGGGAAGATTTACTTCCGGTAGAGGCGGATCTCGTGGAGGAAACTCCAGTGGTGGTTCCCGCGGACGTTCAAATTCTGGTTCCGGCTCCAGATCAGGAGGCAGAGGCAGGTCATCATCAGGAGATGGTACTTCAAGAAGAGGTTTCGCTTCTATGAGCAAAGCTGAGCGTACAAGAATCGCCAGAATGGGAGGCCAGGCTTCTCATGGCGGAGGAAGATCTTCTAACTCAGGTTCCGGCTCGGGAAGAGGAGGCTCATCAAGATCAGGAAATAATGGCAGCAGCTCAGGAAGAGGAGGATCAAATTCAAGTTCGGGCACTTCAAGAAGAGGATTTGCAGCAATGAGCAAAGCAGATCGTACAAGAATAGCCAGAATGGGAGGCCAGGCATCCCACGGAGGCGGAAGATCTTCAGGTCGTTCCGGATTCGGAGGCAGACGTAATTCATAATTCTTTTTCCAGGATTGCCTCTTTAGACCTATATAAAGAGGTAATCCTTTTAATCCTAAAACACCATTCATACCATGCCAAATAAAATATTAGAAACCAATAGCGCAGTTTCTGTTACCAAAAAAGGATCGGCAGATAAACCCGTTGAGAATGAAGAAGAGATGAAAAATTCACCGCTTCACAAATTCTTTGTAAGTGCCCTTAAAGATATTTATTATGCTGAAAATGCTATCCTGGATGCCTTGGAGAAAATGCAGGAAGCAGCCACTACTGAAGAGCTGAAAGATGCCTTTGAAGATCATCATCTTCAGACTCAAAAACATGTTAAACGTCTGGAAAAAGTGTTCCAGTTGATTGAAGAAAAGCCTGAAAAAAAAGAATGCAAAGCGATTAAGGGAATTATTGAAGAAGGCGAAGAAGTGATCAAAGCCACAGAAGATGGCTCTGCAACAAGAGACGTGGCACTTATTATTGCCGCACAGAAGGTAGAACATTACGAAATTGCCACCTATGGCGGGCTGGCACAACTTGCTATAACGATGGGGCACGATAAAGCTGCCGACCTTCTGGAAAGAACCCTTCAGGAAGAAGAAGATACCGATTCACAGCTTACCGATATTGCGGAAACCTCCATCAATTTTGATGCAGAGCAAGAAGATTAAACCCTATAATAGGCCATGTAGCTTGTTCTATATGGCTTATTTTCACCTTGAAATCAAAATATATGGACTGTCAGAAAATTATAAAAACACTCAGACAGAAAGAGTTTATTAAAATACCCCATACCGGAACTTGTTTTGAAGATGGAGCGGCAGTTTATGCTAAAGAAATCAGGGAGAATATTTTTCTTTTATTTATTATCCTTAAAGATATTGATATTGAAAATATACAGGCGTTAATTGCTCATTTTGACAACTTCAGCAGTATCGGATTAAAAGAACCGGAACAGATCATGTTTTACCTTTCGATCAAAGATAAAAATGATCTCCATTATTTTGAGCAGTATTTAAAAGCTTCCACTAACTAATACCATTTTTGAATATGATATTTGAAAACGATACTTTACGGCATTCCGGCTTGTATGATAAAAATAATGCAATAGAGAATGAGTCCTTATTCCCTCTCATGATCAACTCATATGGAGTGACTGCTTTTCTGATCAAGTCTTTGGAAAAGATTAAAAACAATGCAAAATGTGATGTCCTGAAACAGTCAATTGACACCTATATAAATGAATATCTTCTTCATATCCGTGAATTTCACTGTAAAAACACTACTGAAATCAATGGTACGAATGATGAAATAAGGTTTGAATCTCCTTCCTTCACGCTCTATGCCAAAACAGCTTATTATAAAGTCCTCAAAGAAGAAGAATACATCACCAGGGTTCTTGAGATCCTGGAAAAGAAAACATATTAATTCCGTACCCTCTTATTGAACTGCTTTTAAAAATACACCAACCCAAAAGATTATGAATATGAAAACCAACGAACACAACAAAAAAGCAGAACAGCTTGACCTACACAGTACCTCGAATGAAAACGAAAAACTAACCACCAATCAGGGCTTAATGATTAATAACAATCAGGATTCCCTGAAGGCAGGAGAACGTGGTCCTTCACTGTTGGAAGATTTTATTCTGAGAGAAAAAATCACCCATTTCGACCATGAAAGAATTCCTGAAAGAGTAGTTCATGCACGGGGTTCAGGAGCTCATGGTGTTTTTAAACTTACTAAAAGCCTTGCAGAATACACCAAAGCAAAATTTTTAACAGAATTGGGAAAAGAAACTCCAGTTTTTGTAAGATTTTCAACCGTTGCCGGAAGCAAAGGAAGTACAGATCTGGCACGAGATGTACGGGGGTTTGCTATAAAATTTTATACCGAAGAAGGCAATTATGACCTTGTGGCCAACAATATGCCGGTGTTTTTTATTCAGGATGCCATCAAATTTCCGGATCTTATCCATGCCGTAAAACCGGAACCGGATAATGAAATTCCGCAGGCAGCTTCTGCCCACGATACATTTTGGGATTTTATCTCACTGATGCCCGAAAGTATGCATATGATCATGTGGCTGATGAGCGACAGAGCTATCCCGAGAAGCCTCAGAATGATGGAAGGTTTTGGGGTTCATTCTTTCAAATTCATCAATGAAGCAGGTAAAGTACATTTTGTAAAATTCCATTTTAAACCTAAATTAGGGGTACACTCTGTAGCCTGGAATGAAGCACAGATGATTTCTGGGGTAGATCCGGACTTTCATAAGAGAGACCTTTGGGAAGCCATCGAAAACGGAGATTATCCTGAATGGGATTTCGGCGTACAGCTAATTCCTGAAGAAGATGAGCACAAATTTGATTTTGACCTTCTTGATCCGACAAAACTGGTTCCCGAAGAAGAAGTTCCAGTGGAAATCGTCGGAACTTTAACATTGAATAAAAATCCTGATAATTTCTTTGCAGAAACCGAACAGATTGCTTTTCATCCCGGACATATTATTCCTGGAATTGATTTTACCAATGATCCGTTGCTGCAGGGAAGATTATTTTCATATACCGACACTCAGTTATCAAGGCTGGGCTCTCCCAACTTCCATGAAATACCGATTAACAGATCTATCAACACTGTTCATAATAACCAGCGCGATGGACACATGAGACAACAGATTGTCAAAGGAAAAAGCAGTTATGAACCGAATTCCATCGGTGGGGGATGCCCTTTTCAGGCGATGATGTCTGAAGGTGGATTTGCCTCTCAGCAGGAAAGAGTTTCCGGAGTGAAGATCAGAGAAAGAAGCAAGAGTTTCGTAGATCATTATTCCCAGGCTAAATTATTCTATAACAGCCAGTCAACACCGGAAAAAATGCACCTTCAGAATGCATTGATCTTTGAACTGTCAAAAGTAACCCGTCCGGAAATCAGAGAAAGACTGGTAGGTCAGCTGGCATATATTGATATGTCTCTTGCATGGAGCGTTGCAGAAAAATTAGGTGTAGAAGTCAAAAAGCTGGAATGGCCTAATCAAAGCTTGCCTGCAGACAGTAATATTATAGAACTTCAGAGCGAAGAGAGAGAACCTGACACAAAAGTTTCAGGTGCACTGAGCATGGCACATACCGTAAAAAATACAATCAAAAGCCGTAAAATAGGTTTCATTCTGGCAAATGGTGCCGATGGTGGAGCGGTCAATGATCTTAAAGCAAAGCTTGAAGCAGAAGGTGCCAGAGTTGAACTGATTGCACCCAGTGTTGCTCCGGTAAGATTAAATGACAGTTCTGAACTCATACCAAAACACTCCCTTACGAGTATTGCAAGCGTATGCTTTGATGCTCTTGCCATCTGTCCGGGAGAAGATGCTGTAAAGGAGCTTATGACTTCAGAAAACAAACATCAGGTACTGCATTTCATCAACGAAGCCTATAAACATTGTAAAGCCATTTATTTCGGAAAAGATACAGAAGTCCTGTATCAGAATTCCAACGTAGCAACAAAACAGCATGAGGACCCCGGAATCATTACATGGGAAGACGGGAATCCTGCAGATAAATTCATCCAGGCAATTGCTCAGCACAGAGTCTGGGATCTTGAAACGGAGAGAAACGCGTCATCATAAAACACCCTTCACACCAACACCAATCACTTTAAATATTTAAATTATGAAAGCAGCCGTTTTTCACTCACCAGGTAACATTACCTGTGACACCGTAGAAGATCCCAGAATTCTGGATGAAAATGATATTATCCTGAGAGTAACCTCCACTGCTATTTGTGGCAGTGACCTGCACATGTATTCAGGAGGAATTCCCCAGGCAAGACCCATGGTAATGGGACATGAGTTTATGGGTATTGTAGAAGAAAAGGGAAAAAACATTACCCATCTCAAGGTAGGGGACAGGGTAGTAGTTCCTTTCCCGGTTGCCTGCGGAAGCTGCTTTTTCTGTCAGCATGATCTTCCTACTGCCTGTGAGCACAGTAACCCGGAGTATTATGGCCCGGAAGGAGGCATTTTTAAAGAAAAAGGTGGGGCTTTATTCGGATATACTGATTTGTATGGCGGATATGACGGAGGGCAGGCACAATATGTGAGAGTTCCCTACGCCCATTTTGGTCCCAGAAAGGTTCCTGACAATTTAACGGATGAACAGGTTTTATTTCTCACAGATATTTTTCCTACCGATTATACAGGCGTGATGTGGGGAGAACTTAAAGGAGGAGAAACCGTTGTCATTTTCGGAGCTGGACCCGTAGGCACAATGGCTGCCAAAAGTGCTGTCTTGTATAATGCAAAGAAAATCATTGTTGTTGATACTCTTCAATACAGGCTCGACCGTATCAAAACGCTTACAGGATGCGAAACCATATTGTGGAAAGATGCGGAAAGCACGATAGAACAGATCAGGGATATGACAGACGGACGTGGAGCGGATCTTTGTATTGAAGCCGTAGGCTTTGAACCTGAAAGGAGCTTTATAGACCGTGCAAAAGCTGTTTTAAACTTTGAAAAAGGTTCAATCAAAGTACTGGAAGCATGTATGAGTGCTGTCCGCAGAGGCGGTATTGTTTCTGTTCTGGGGGTTTATCCCGTCAATTATGATAATTTCAGACTTGGGCAGATCTTTGACAAAGGGATTACCATTAAAGCAGGACAATGTAATGTTCATCCCATCATAGATCAACTCATGGATTATGTTGTGACCGGAAAAATCACGCTCGATGATGTTATTACCCACCGCCTTTCTCTTAATGAAGTAAGCAGAGGATATGAGATTTTTGATAAAAAAGAAGACGGTTGTGTAAAGGTCGTTCTTGACCCGTGGAAATAAACTGGATTTTGATATTCATTATAAACCAATCACTTAAAAATTAACAGTATGGATTTTCAACAAAATCTTTTAGAATATATAAGCCAGTCACTGATGACCACAGATGAAACTATTTCTGTTGCAGAAAGTGTCACTTCAGGATGTTTACAGCTGGCTTTTTCTCAGATGCCGAATGCCTCTATGTTCTATAAAGGAGGTTTGACCGCCTATTCGCTGCCGGAAAAAGTAAGACTGTTAAAGGTCAACAGGCAGGAAGCCGAAGAATGCGACTGTGTTTCAGAGAATATTGCAGAGACCATGGCATTGAATGTCGCAAAACTTTACGAATCAGACTGGTCTATCGCCACAACTGGCTACTGCACGCCGATCCGCAATTCCGGATATAAAATTTTTGCGTATTTCTCATTCTCCTACAAAGGGGAGATTGTCCTGACTAAAAAACTGGAACTTCATCCCAAAACGCAAGCATTGAATGCCCAGCTTTATTATACAGAATTCATTTTGGGCTGTTTTAAAAGTGAGCTTAACAGACTTTTAATCTTAAAATAAAATCTATGGATCGCAAAAACCAATTTGCACTCATTACAGGTGCTACCAGCGGTATAGGCTACGAGCTGGCCAAACAGTTTGCCAAAAACGGCTATGACCTTGTTATTGTGGCCAGAGATCATGAAGAGCTGAAAAAAAAGGCTGATGAATTTAAAAATTTTGGAGTAAATGTGATCAGCATCTCCAAAAATCTTTTTTTAGAGGAAGAAGCCTATTCGCTTTATTCAGAGTTGAAAATGAATGGGATAAGTCCCGAAATTCTTGTTAATGATGCCGGACAGGGCGTCTATGGAAAATTTCAGGATACCGATATTCACAGGGAAGTAGACATTATACAGTTAAATATCATTTCTGTCATCATATTGACCAAACTGTTTTTAAAGGACCGGCTGCCCAAAGGATCAGGAAAAATCTTAAATCTGGCTTCTGTAGCCAGTAAAGCACCTGGTCCGTGGCATTCAGTATATCATGGTACCAAAGCATTTGTGCTATCATGGTCTGAAGCTATTCGTGAAGAATTAAAAGACTCAGGAATTACAGTGACGGCACTTTTACCGGGACCTACAGACACAGATTTCTTCAGTAAAGCGGATATGAACACAAGTAAAATACTTGAAGACAGAGATAATCTCGCTTCTCCTGAAGAAGTGGCTATTGACGGTTACAATGCTCTGATGAACGGAGATGATAAAATAGTATCGGGTTTAAAAAATAAACTTTCTGTTGCTATGGCCAATATGGCAAGCGACAGTATGGCTGCCCACAGAATGGCGGAAATGCAAAAACCCACAACGGAAGAATAAAAAATAGTGGTATGATCGGAAAATTAGAAAACAAATCTGTTTTAATTACCGGTGCCGACAGTGGAATCGGTAAGGCGGTAGCGCTCCTTTTTGCCCTGGAAGGTGCCGATATTGCCATTATTTATCACTCCAGCGACAATGATGCCGGAAAAACAAAAGCAGAAATCGAAAAACTAAATAGAAAATGCATCATTTTCAAAGGAGATATCAATGACTATGAATTCTGTGAAGAAACAGTAAAAGAAGTGATCTCGGTATTCGGAAAAATTGATATTCTCATCAATAATGCCGGAATTCAGTTTCCTGCAGACAGGATCGAAGATCTTGAGGAAAAGAATATCAGACAGACTTTTGATTCCAATATTGTGGGAATGATCCTACTGACGAAGGTCGTATTTCCTTATCTGAAAGAGGGAAGCTCTGTTATCAATACAACATCAGTTTCTGCATATCAGGGACATCCGGAGCTTCTTGATTATTCTGCTACAAAAGGTGCCATTGTTTCTTTTACCCGCTCACTGGCATTACAGGCAAAACCCAAAGGGATCCGGATCAATGCTGTTGCGCCCGGCCCTGTCGCAACACCGCTTACGGAAGAAACATTTGATGAAAAAGAAGAAAATCCCAACAAACCTCCGTTCGAGAGAAATGCAACTCCGGAAGAAATTGCCTCAAGCTTTCTGTTTCTGGCCAGTAAAGATGCCTCGCAGATTACCGGACAGGTGCTTCATCCCAATGGAGGGTTAATTGTAAACGGTTAAATAGTAAAATCCTAAATCTTATAATATGAAAACAACAGCACTTGTTTTAAGCGTAATCAGCTTATTTGCCCTTACTTCCTGCCGATGTAATATTGACGAAGATGAGAACAGAAAAAGAGACCAGAAGAACAGTCCTGCCAATACGGCTAAACCAGGAATCCCTGAAAGCGATACCCTGAACATCAGGTAAGTTTAACTGCAAAAAATATAATTATGTACAGAGACGGTGCAAGAAAAAGTATATGGCAGGAAGAAGTCAGAAAATTTTCTGCAGAAACTGATCTCAGCCAGATATTTGATGTTGCCATAGTCGGCGGCGGAATTACAGGTGTGTCAACAGCACTGAAGCTGCAGGAATCCGGAAAGAAATGCATCATTCTGGAGGCTGCCAATATCGGATTCGGAACAACAGGAGGAACAACAGCTCATTTAAATAATTTCTTCGATACCACCTTCAACGAGGCCATCAGGGATTTTGGACTTGAAAAAGCCAGACTTTATGCAGAATCCGGAGATGATGCCATTGAAATGATTGAAGACCGGATTCATCGGTACAATATCAGCTGCGATTTTACCAGAAAATCAGCCTATCTTTTTGCGTTGGATGAAAAGCAGCAGGAACAATTGAAAAATATTGTGGAAGGGGCTGATAAAGTAGGTCATGAAATGAGCTATGTGAATGAAACTCCTTTTCCAATACCGTTCAAAGAGGCAGTAGTTATTCCCGGACAGGGACATTTTCATCCGATAAAATATATCAGAGGGCTCTGTGAGGCTTTCATAAAGCTGGGTGGCTCTGTTCAGGAAAACTGTCTTTGTGAAGGTCATGATGAGCAGAAAGAATATGTTGTTTTAAAAACTTCAAAAGGAGAAATAAAAGCTGAAAATGTGGTCTATGCTACCCATATACCACCGGGAGTCAATCTCCTTCATTTTACCAATGCTCCTTACAGATGTTATGCGATGGCATTTACTCTGAAAAACGACCGCTATCCGTGGGCACTGGGTTATGACCTCTGCGAGCCTTATCATTATTACCGTATTCAGAATATTGAAGGTGAAAACCTTTTGATTGCAGGTGGGGAAGACCATAAAACAGGACATGCTGAAGATACCGGAGAATGCTTTTCAAAACTCGAAAATTATGTCAGAGAATACTTTGATGTGGAAACAGTGTATTATAGCTGGTCCAGCCAATATTATGAGCCGGTGGACGGCCTTCCATATATTGGAAAGCTTCCCGGCAGTAAGGAAAGAATTTTTGTTGCCACAGGGTTCAGAGGAAACGGGATGATATTCGGAACACTTTCATCACAGATCCTGCATGATCTGATTGTTACGGGAGAAAGTAAATATGGCAACCTGTTCAATCCTTCAAGAATCAAACCTATTGCAGGATTCTCAGATTTTGTGAAAGAAAATGCAACAGTAGCCTTTGACTTCGTAAAAGATAAAATTTTTAAAGATAAAGTAGAATCCTTTTCAGAAATTGGTGAGGGAGAAGCTAAAGTCATCCGGTACGAATCAGAATCTTATGCCCTGTACAAAGAGATTGACGGCACATTACATCTCCTGAGAAGTACCTGTCCGCACGCAGGTTGTGAAGTACGGTGGAACAGTGCAGAGCTGAGCTGGGACTGCCCGTGCCATGGCTCCAGATTCAATGTGAATGGAAAAATTCTTACGGGACCCACAACCAGGAATCTGCAGAAAGTATTCCCTTATCAGAAACATGATCCATAAAACGCTACATCTAAAACTTTGGACCTTGAATTTTAAACTTTAAATTATATGGCACGCACCAGTTTCTTATATCGCAACAGCTTAAGTATTGTTCTGATTACGCTGATGGTCATTTTTCTTGCAGGACAGTTTTTTATGGGCTGGAAAACAGAAAACAAAGAACTCGTTGAAAACGGACAGCCTGCTTTAAAGATCGGTGAATATATTCATAGCGGCCATTTTATACAGGCTACTTTTGAAAACTGGGAAAGCGAATTTCTTCAGATGATGCTTTATGTTTTATTAACGATTTCTCTGAGGCAGAAAGGCTCCAGTGAGTCGAAATCTATGACAGAAGAGGAAGATGTTGACAGGGAGCCTGTACCACATCTCAAAGCGCCATGGCCTGTCAAAAAAGGAGGGATATGGCTGAAACTCTATAAACATTCTTTATCTCTTGCTTTTGCCATTCTCTTTCTGGCCAGTTTTATCTTACATTTCTATGGAAGCCTTAAGGATTTTAATGATGAACAGCTGATGAAAAGCAAACCGGCCGTAACGGCAATACAGTATATTTCAGAATCAAGATTTTGGTTTGAATCTTTTCAGAACTGGCAGAGTGAATTTCTCGCTGTAGCCTCACTGGTTATTTTATCCATATGGCTTCGCGAAAAAGGTTCTCCCGAATCAAAACCGGTTGATATGCCTCATGATGAGACTCCCTGACTTTTTTGCCTGCATGATGGAAAAGGATGATGAGGTAAATTTTCGATAGAATCTACAAATCTGGCTTTCCGTTTTTGACCTCAGTTCACATTTTATTTTGTCGTTTTGTATCTATATTTTGGCAAATTCAATAAAAACGCTATAAGTAATTTTGTAGTGTCAATATAATACCTGCATTATTAATGAGGTTGTTTAAACTTTTATAATCATTATTTTAAGCACAAAAGTTTTTAAATACTTAAGTTTTTTCAGAACCAAAGCTTATGCGTAATAAGTAGCCTAAATTTTGTGAAAATCTTTGATTTTCATCTTAAGTGAACTTTTCTGCGGTATCATTTTAAACTTACTTAGGTGTTTTAAGATGAAGCCTTTTATAGTTTGGTAAAGTTTAAACAACTTAAATATAAATACAAACTATCTTATTCAGCATGAAAAAATTATGTTTTTTTTTTATTTTAATTTTATTATCTAATACGACCAACATCATGGCACAGAATAAAGCAAAAATATTGGTTCTTATCCATTCAGATAATGGCGGAACTTACGAACTGGCCAGGGAAGTAGCCAAAGGAATTGAAAGTGGAAATAATGCAGTTCCTTATATTAAATTAGTCAAAGCATCACAAAATCCCAGTTTGAAAAATCTGCCTGTTGCAACTGTTGATGAACTGACGGATTATGACGGGATAGCATTTGGCTCACCGGTTTATTTCGGGAATATCAGTACCGGGATGAGCGAGTTTTTGTCCAAAACGGTTCAGCTATGGACCAACCATTCCTTGGAAGGCGTCCCCGCTACAGTTTTTATGTCTGCAGGAAGCGGAGCAGGAAAGGAGCTTGCTCTTCAGGCGTTCTGGAATAGTCTTGCCGTACATGGTATGGTACTGGTATCTAACGGAATCCGTGGGACAGAGGAACTTAATAAAGCTATTCCACAAGGAAATACCGTTTTAGGAGTGACCAGTATGACTTCTTTAAAAGATGTTGAAAGACCTACAAAAGGAGAACGTAATATTGCTCAATTACAAGGAGAAAATTTTGCAAAAATAGCATTAGCAATAAAGAATACACGGCCTAAAAAAACTGTACAAGAAGTCAGTCACCATCAGAATTTCAGTGAAATATTGAAGCAGAAAAATATCACACTTCCACAGGTTCCCAAACCGGCAGGAAATTACCAGCCTTTTGTACGTTCCGGAAATCTGGTATTCATTAATCAGGTTGCTTTGAAAGACGGTAAAATCTTCAATCCCGGGAAGTTAGGTGTTGAAGTAAATGAACAGCAGGTAAAAGAAGCTACCAGAGTTACCATGCTTAACATCATTTCAGTATTGAATGAAGCTGTAGGAGGGGATTTGAGCAGAGTAAAACAATGTGTTCAGCTAACAGGAATTTTCAACACAAAAGACGATTATACAAAGCATGCAGACCTTATGAATGTGGCTTCTGACCTGACCGTAGAAATATTCGGAGACAAAGGAAAACATGCCAGAGCCACTCTGGGAGCATCATCAATTCCTGTGGGTTCTTCTGTAGAGATTCAGGCTGTTTTTGAAGTAGAGTAATTTTAATAAGCTCAGGCTTCAAAGCACTGTTATTCAAATGATTAATTTGATTTTAAATTAAAGATAAACTGCGGAGAAGCTCACTAAAGTTAAAAAAAACCTTGATTTTTATTGCCCAAACATCTGTGTAAATCTGTGAAATCTGCGGTTAAAAAAAGTTCGAAAAAACTTCAGCAATCAAAGGAATACTTTGTTCCAGCTGCTCTTCAGAAAGCGCTCCATAACTCAATCTGAAGCCGTTGATCTGATTTTGGCTGTACTGTTTGGGGTGAATAATTTTAATGTTTTTTTCCAATAAAAGAGCGGTTACCAGATCCCAATCCAATTGAATTTTAGGAACGATCCAAAAGGCAAGACCACCTTCAGGCAGTGTAAAATCTGCAATAGCTGCCATATATTTTTTCAACAGTTCAAAAACGAAATCTCTTTTGTTTTTATAGTGAGCTGTTGCTTTTCTGATATGCTTTTTAATGGCACCTTCTCTGATCAGCTGAAGGACAGCCTGTTCCATAATGACATCTCCATGAACATCAATAATCTTCCTCAGATGACCAATTCTTTTCAGTAAATCCTGATTTTTAGTAGCCAGATAACCGATTCTCAGAGCAGGTGCTACTACCTTACTCAAAGTTCCGATATACACATAATGCTGAAGCTCCGGAAAACTTGAAATAGGCAGTATAGGGCGGTATCCGAAATGAAATTCGTTATCATAATCATCTTCAATGATGGTTATATTGTACTGATTTGACAGCTCAATCAGTCTTAATCTTCTTGACAGGCTCAAGGTAACTGTTGTAGGATACTGTCTGTGTGGAGTAATATAAATAGCTTTTATATTCTGATATTTGGTAAGAAGCATTTCGACGGCTTCAATACTGATTCCTTCCTGATCTACAGATACAGGTAAAAGTTGAGCTCCTGCATATTCAAATGCCCGCCACGCCGGCTGATATCCCGGATCTTCCACAATAACGCTGTCGCCGGAATTTAAAAGGGTCTGAGCCGTCAGAAACATTCCCATCTGGCTACCCCGTGTAATAGAAATTTCATGTTCATGAATATGCATTCCACGCTGATGATTAAGCATCTGGGAAATGGTTTTACGGAATTCCACATCACCGTGCTCATTACCATAGCCCATCATCTGCCACTTGGCTTTAATGCTGAAAATTTGTCTGTACGCTCTTGCCAGCTCTGTTACCGGTGCAATCTTACTGTCAGGATGCCCGTCATCATAATTGATTAGCATCCCGTTGGAAATCATCTGCTGATTCAAAGAATCCTGTATTCTATCTGTTTTTTTCTCATGTAAAGCAGGAAGATTTTCTGATACAAAAATTCCTTTCCGTTCTTTGGAAATCACCCATTCTTCATTAATAAGAACCTGATAGGCTTCCACAACGGTATTCCTGTTGATCTTTAAAGCTTGGGCAAGGTTCCGGCTTCCGGGAAGTGCATCTCCGGGCTTTAATCTTCCTGAACGGATATCAGTGATAACGGTATCTGCAATCTGTAAATAAACAGCTTTATCAAGCTTTTTATCAATTTCTAATTCTAATTTCCAAGGTCGCAACATCTGGACTATCTATTTATGTAAAAACTGAATCATTTAAACAGTCCAAATATAAAATAATTTTGTCATGCAATAAAGCACAAAACCATAATAATTTAAAAATCATGGACAAAAAACAATTCAGTTCTAAAGACTTTCACGAAACTTATGCAAGACCAAAGTATACAAAACCAAGCCATCTGATACACAAAAATGTAGAAAAAGCAGGCGAGCACAATCAGTTTTCTACAGAAAGAAAACATCCTGTTTTCTTTGTGGATCTTCCAAGTAAGAATGTCAGCATGACGATTGGTGGATTAACTCCAGGCCAGCAAACCAACAGACATCGTCATACGTATGAAACCGTATTATTTGTCATCGAAGGAAGGGGCTGGACAGAAGTGGAGGATGAAAGGGTCTATTGGGAAGCTGGTGATGCAGTATATATTCCTTCATGGGCATGGCATAAACATCAGAATATGAGTGATACGGAGCCTGCCAAATATATTGCCTGTGAAAATGCCCCTCAGTTGCAGAATCTGGGCGTTGCATTGAGAGAAGAGGAAGGAAGAGATCTTTAATTTTAAACCAGTAAAAACATGAAAAATGTACTATTCAAAGGGATTATTGCCTATCCCATAACTCCATTTGATGACAATGAGAAAGTAGATATTCCTCTTTTTAAGCATCTCGTGGAAAGACTGATTATTTCCGGAAGCCATGGAATTGCTCCATTGGGCAGTACAGGAGTCATGCCTTACCTGTCTGATGAAGAAAAAGAAGAAGTCACAGAAGCTACTTTGCAGCAGGTGAAAGGCAGAATTCCGACCCTTGTAGGGGTTTCGAATCTTACCACAGAGAAAACCATTCATCATGCTCAGTTTGCTGAGAAAGCGGGTGCTGATGCCGTAATGATCATTCCTATGAGCTACTGGAAGCTTACTGACGATGAAATTGTAGCTCATTATGATGCAGTAGCCAGTAAGATTTCTATCCCGATTATGGCCTATAATAATCCGGCAACAAGTGGAGTAGACATGTCCCCGGATCTGCTGAAAAGACTGCTTGAAATTCCTAATGTCACAATGATCAAAGAAAGCACGGGAGATGTTCAGAGGATGCATTATCTGAGAAGAGAATTGGGTGAAGAAGTGGCATTCTATAACGGTTCCAATCCTTTGGCATTGGCTGCATTTTCTGCAGGGGCGAGAGGGTGGTGTACAGCAGCTCCAAATCTTATCCCAGAATTGAATATCAGCCTTTATAATGCAGTTGAGGAAGGAAATCCTGAAAGAGCAAAAGAGATTTTTTACCAACAGTTTGATCTTTTAAAATTTATTGT
The DNA here is from genome assembly GCF_006829085.1 of Chryseobacterium sp. ON_d1. GTDB lineage: Bacteria > Bacteroidota > Bacteroidia > Flavobacteriales > Weeksellaceae > Chryseobacterium. Next base: position 80,721 of record NZ_BJTC01000014.1, on the reverse strand, counting down.
AAATAAAGGATTGCCAAGGGCTGTAAAAGCAGGTCTTAATATTCTGGGTGAAAATGGCGGGAATTTGAGAAGTCCACTGAAGCCTCTACATGACAAAGAAACCGAAGAATTAAAAAACATTATTAAAACCCTTATTAATTAATACAGACATATGAAAAAATCCATTTTTTATCATGCAGGATGCCCTGTATGTATCAGCGCAGAACATGATATCATTAATCTTATAGGTTCAGAAAACGTTGAAATTATCCATTTGGGTAATGACAGAAACAGCATAGAAAACGCTGAAAAGGCTGGTGTAAAATCTGTGCCTGCCTTAGTAACACCAAACGGCAATGTGCTTCATATTAATTTTGGAGCATCTATGGAAGATGTGAAAAATTAACCGTATTAATCTTGTATAAACGGCTCAATTTCCTGAGCCGTTTTTTATTGTTGTAAATGCTAAGGCACAAGCATTCTATCTTTGATAAAATTAAATTCTGCCTATTAAATTATTGCATTTCCTTCTACACCGTCAGAATTATCTGTCTTATTTCCGGTTATTGCAGCAGCAACAAAGCTAAAGAGACTCACCAGTTTTCCTGCTTTCGTGTCCCAATAATAGGTTTCTCCAGGCTCCACACGGATAATCGTAACATTGGGATCATCTTTCCCGTCAAACCATGCTTTAGCGAGAGGAGACCATTTGTCTTCTATAGTAGCTTTGTCTTTATAAACTGAAGCTTCACCATACACCGAAAGGTATTGGGAATCAATGTTGTTCATAAAAAACAGCTGTACTCTCCGGTCTTCTTTTATTTCAAAATTCTTGTTGCTGGTACCACTGCTGATAAACCACAGATTTCCGCTGTCGTCCGTCTCCTGCAGTGTCATTGGTCTTGAATTGACAGGAACCGCTTCCAACTCTGTACAGAACATACAGATTCTGGCTTTTTCTGACAGTTCTTTAATCTTTTTGATCGCTTCAAGGTGGGTGAGATTTTGTGTTGACATAATATAATATTTTAAGTGATTGGCATTGGTTGAAGAATCCACATTCAGCGAATAATGAATTGTATGTATAAAATCATTCAAATACCTGACCAAAAGGAACTAAAATGTGGTACCTTGTATTGATTTCCTTCAATCAATAAGTTTTATGTACATTTGATGAATGCAGATTTCACCTCCCAAACACTTAGCACCTTATATCAGACATTATATTTTTCTGGAAAATTCCAGAGAGGATATAAGAAGTTTAAGGCTCTTTACGGATGGAAGTTCCGGACTTATTCTATCAGGAGATATGAATCTGTATTCCGGAGCTTCTGAGGATAGGATGCCCCTTTCCTTTTTCTATGGAACTTTGAACGGATATAAAGATTTTGCATCAAAAGGCCGGTTTTCTTTGATTGCAGTTGTATTCCAGCCTTACTTTTTAAACATCCTTTTGAAAAGTTCAGCAATGGAAATTAGAAATCAGGTTATTTCTGCAGAAAATGTAATGAAAGATAAGCTGGAAGTATTTCAGGAAAAACTTTTTAATAAAACGGACCCTTTATGGATAATCCATGATCTGAATTTGTTTTTTACTCATTTTTTATCTGAAGGGATAAGTAATGACCATCATCTTATAGCATCTATACAACAATATCTTCTTCAAAATAAAGGAACGGTGTCTTCCCGAAATATGCAGCATTTCACCGGGTATTCTGAACGTCATTTAGAGCGGAAATTTGAATATTATATAGGAATGTCTCCCAAAAAATATGGTAATATTATCCGTCTTCATTACTTTTTAAGCCTTATCAATAATGAAATTGAGGATAAAAATATGGCCTTTCTTTCTTATGAAGCGGGATACTCTGATCAGTCCCATCTTATCAGAGAATTTAAAAACAATATCGGGCTGACTCCTAAACAATATTTAAATACCCAGAACAAAATGGCTGTTAATTTCATTGAGATGTAAAACCGGAATGTCGGTTTTATACAATTTTTGATAAGCACGACCATCTATTTTTGCTTAAAAAAATCAATGAATATTAAAATTTCAACCGCACAGTTTGAAAACAAAAGCGGAGATAAAGCGTATAATCTCTCTGTCATCGAAAAACTGGCTCAGCAGGCTGCTGCTAAGGGATCTGACGTCATTGCGTTTCATGAATGTTCCATTACAGGTTATACTTTTGCCCGAAAACTCACCAGAGAACAGCTTTTGGATATTGCAGAACAGATTCCGGAAGGCGAGAGTATTCATAGGCTGCAGGAGATTGCCACTCAATATCATATCACCATCCTGGCTGGTTTGTTTGAGAAAGATGATCAGGATAATCTTTTCAAAGCTTATGTATGTGTCGATAAAACAGGACTGAAAGCAAAATACAGGAAACTGCATCCTTTTATCAATCCGAACCTTTTACCTGGTAATGAATATTGTGTATTTGATATTATGGGCTGGAAATGCGGGATTCTGATCTGTTATGATAACAATATCATTGAAAACGTGAGGGCTACAAGGCTTCTTGGTGCAGAAATTATTTTCATGCCCCATGTTACCATGTGTACGCCTTCAACAAGACCGGGAGCCGGTTTTGTAGATCCTCAGCTTTGGGAAAACAGGGTAGGAGATCCTACGTCTTTACGCCTGGAATTTAATGGTATGAAAGGCAGAGACTGGCTGATGAAATGGCTTCCCTCAAGAGCTTATGATAACGGAGCCTATATTGTTTTTTCAAACCCTATCGGGATGGATGATGATCAGCTGAAAAACGGATGTTCCATGATTATAGATCCATTCGGGGATGTGATTGCAGAATGTCATTCCTGGGAAGACAGTTTTGAATCGGCTGTCATTACTCCTGAAAAACTTACTCAGGCAGGAGGGTATCGGTACATCAAAGCCAGGAGACCTGAGTTATACAGGGATATCATCGGACAAGCACATTCGTCAGAACAAAAAGTTGTCTGGCTCAATGATAAAGCATTTTAGAAAATTGATCTCTCCTGTAAATGGTTTCAGGAGAGATTTATTTTTATGGATTAATGGTTTTCTGCAGGTCACTCCAGGCACCACCATTATAGACATGTCTGAAGCCTCTTTCTTTCAGTATATTTTCAGCTTTTACACTTCGGAGTCCGTGCGAGCATACCGTGATGTACGTTTTCTCCAGATCTAATTCCACATAGCGCTCTCTGATTGTTCCTAGTGAAATATTCACAGAACCTTCTATATGCCCAGTTTCGTATTCTTTCTCAGTTCTTACATCAAGAATAACAGCCCCTTTTTTGAGCATTTCCGGTAAACCATTATCTAAGGTCTGGAACCGGTAAACCCTATAGACAACATACAGAACAAGAGCTATTCCACAAAAGAGAAGGATAGTTTTCATAGTTTGCTTAGTATTTTTTTATCAATATAAAAGGTTCCAAACGGGATAAAGCAGGCTAAAATCACCTTCCATGTTATTTCTTTAAATTTCCAGTTCTCTTCAACGCCAACACTCAAAGTATTGAAGAGGAAAAGCAGGAATAGCGTTCCATGAGCAGGACCAATAAGCCTGACAAACAACGGATTTCCCATCCAGTATTTTACAGGAACAGCAATAAATACCAAACTCAACAATGAAATTCCTTCCAAAATAGCCAGAATCCTCAGCCGGCCAATTTTTGTTTTAAATAAATCTATCATAATTATCTGAAATAAGGTCTGTTGGCAAAAGGAGAAAAAGGCCAGGGAATGGCTAAGAAAATAATAATCAGAGCTGTGGAAAACCAGATACCCATTGTTCTGAATTTTTCTTTATCTGAAAGTTTTCTTTTGGCTAAAGCAGAACCGATTGTGACGATCATGATAGCCGTAAACATCATTGAAATATGGATAAGTCCGAAAAATATATGATCAAACGATTCTTTAGCTTCGTTAAAATGCTGCCAGAAATATTGAATCACCGGGCTCTTAAAATAGAATATCATTCCTAATACCAGCTGTAGGTGGGCTATAGTTGCTGTCCAGTGCCTTACGGTATTATCTGTTTCTGTAAACTTTCTGTTTAAAAAATATCCTTTGAAAGAACGGTAAACAGCATAAATCAAACTTATTAAGACCAGCCATCGCGTGAAAGAATGTAAAAAAGTAAGCGTTTGATACATCGTTTATTTTTTTTGATCAAAGCAAAGGTATAACAAAAACATACTAATTAGTATGTTTTTGAATAAAAAAATTATTGCAGTGTTTTAAAATAAGACTTAAGTCCTTTTAAATAAGTAAGATAAACTTCTTTAGAATTTTCTAATTTACCAAGATTTCTTACTCCCCAATAGCCTGAAATGACAAAAACACTCACTTCTTTGGCACTTACTTCTTTTCTGATTAATCCGGTTTTTTTACCCTGTTCAATACTTTCGGCAAGAGCAAGTTCCCATTCTTTTGAAAGATCATGCAAGGCCTGTGTAAAAGCATTATGCCATGGTGCCATTTGCTGCACGAAATTAGAAGTTGGGCAGCCATATTCAACTTTTAAAAAGTCGTTTTCCATCAGAAGATGGTACATCATATCATAGATACTGTCTAAAGGATTCCGGCTGTTTTGAAGAGAATCAATGAAGGTTTTCCTGAAATTCGGTTTCATCAGATCCGTAATAATGGCGAGCCCCATTTCATCCTTGGTTTTAAAATGATAATAAAAAGCACCTTTCGTCACCTGAGTCGTTGCGATAATTTCATCGATGCTTGTAGTCTGAAAACCTTTTACATAGATCAATTCGAACGCTTTCTGGAGAATAGTAAGACGGGTTGCTTCGGATTTTTTCATTAAAACTGCTGATTATTATACAAAGGAACAAATTTTAAATGTAGAATAAAACAATCATTATTCTGATAGTTTAATACAATTTAAATAATTTTTATAATACATTTATTCATCGGAAATTTGTCCTGTCAATATCAACAAAATACAAGACAATGAATTTTCAAAAAGAAATACAGATCAATACTGCAGTACAGACTCCTAAAAAAGGACTTCCTGCAGCACTTTGGGCACTAACGATAAGCGCCTTCGGAAAAGGAACCACTGAATTCGTTACTGTAGGACTGCTTCCAACAGTGGCTTCCGACCTTGGAATCAGTATTCCTTCAGCAGGACTGCTGGTAAGTCTTTATGCGATAGGAGTGGCTATCGGAGCTCCGATATTAACGGCATTAACAGGGAAAGTCCCCCGCAAAATGCTATTGGTATCTATCATGCTCTTATTTGTTATAGGAAACGGTTTGGCTTCCATAGCTCCCGGTTTTATCACTTTAGTGCTGGCAAGAATACTTACGGGATTTGCTCATGGGGTTTATTTTTCTATTGGTTCTACTATTGCAGCTTCACTGGTTCCTGAAGAGAAAAGAGCTACTGCCATTTCTATTATGTTTGCCGGGCTCACATTGGCGATTGTAACAGGAGTTCCGCTGGGCACATTCATAGGGCAGCATTTCGGATGGAGAGCAACTTTCATAGGTGTTTCAATTCTTGGGATCATTGGGTTAGCTGCCAGTTTATTATTGGTTCCCAATAACCTGAAAAACGGAAAAACCGCTTCCTTGAAAAGTCAGTTTAAAGTACTGGGAAACAAACGTCTGATTTTTGCTTTTTTAATGACAGCGATGGGGTATGGAGGAACATTTGTGGTGTTCACCTATCTGTCGCCTATTTTACAGAAAATTACAGGGTTTCAGGAATCAACTGTCACTTTTATCCTGCTGATTTATGGAATTGCTATTGCCTTAGGGAATCTTGTCGGTGGAAAGGTAGCCAATAAAAATCCTCTGAAAGCCCTTCTGTGGATGTTTGCCGCACAGGGACTGGTACTGCTCGCATTTTACTTTACTGTAAGCAGTCCGGTTTTAAGCATCATTACGCTTTTCTTTTTGGGAGCTTTATCATTTGCATCTGTTCCGGGATTACAGCTGCTGGTGGTGCAGATTGCAGAAAGAGAACTTCCGGGAACTGAAGATGTAGCTTCGGGGATCAATATTGCGGCTTTTAATATCGGTATTGCTATCGGTTCTTATGCAGGAGGAATGATTGTTACATCTTCCTTAGGTCTGGCAAGTACGCCATGGATAGGAGCTTTATTTTTGGTGGTAACAGTCTTGATTACTCTATATAGTATCCGTTTAAGCAAGACTAAATAAACGCAAATAAATAATTTTTATATTGATTTTCATATCATGTGCTTAATGCAAAAAGTAAACATCATATATTAGATTTAAGTGAATAAAGAAGTCATCAACAGATTGATGACATGAAGTGGATGGTGTTATGAAGGCAGGTTTTTATCTGCCTTTATTTTTGTTTTTTTATCCTTGTCAAGGTTTTAAACCTTGACAAGGATAATGTGTCATATTATAAACCAAGTAGTTAAAGGCATGCAAATCAAGAAAGGATAAATACAGAATTTTATGTGCTTTATTTTTAGAATAAATATAATATAACGTATGAATAATAACAGGAGATTCTTACCATCAAATTTCATAAATCTCAGCCTCTGTAAACACAAAAAATGTACTTTTCTTAGGCAGATTTTTTGTATCCAGTCCGGTGAATTTACTGAACGCTGGCAGTAATAACTGGTTGCTGCTGAGAGCAAAGCAGGGAAGCCTGATATTTTTGACTTTAGAATTCAGTACAATTCCAGGGTGGATATGTCCTGTAATCTGAAATTCCGGTCTTACATGATCAAAATCATGAATGAAAGTAATATTATTTATTTCAAGGCACTCGGAGGTATGGTTAAAACATAATTTTTCTTCCAGAGCTTTTGAAATCCGGTCATGATTTCCTTCAATAAGGTAGAATTGTATATCAGGATATTGGGATTTCCAAATGCAGAACTCATCTACGTCAGAATTGTCTCCTGCATGAAGCAAATCCCCAACCACAATAAACTTTGCAGGCTGAAAATATTCAATCAGTAATGATAACCTTTCCAGGTCACTTTTCATAATGTGATTGGCTAGTGCAATACCATTTTTACGGAAATGAGCTGTCTTTCCGATGTGAAGGTCAGAAAGAATGAGTGCTTTTTCTTTTTCCCAGAATGCCGCACACTGATTGGTCAGAATGAAAGTCTCATTTTGAATGGAAATAGTTTTGGTGGCTATACACACTTTATAAAAATTGAAAATTTGTTTAAAGTTAAGCTTTATTGATCAAATCAACTCACTCTGCGGCTTACATGAAAATTTTCATCAAAGACATAGGTTAAAGGAAAGCCTGTAGCAATTTCTCTTTCCAGAATTTCTTCAGGGGAAAGATGTTCCAGATACATGATCAGTGCACGGAGACTGTTTCCATGGGCTACAATCAGTACATTTTCACCCTGCTTCAATAACGGCCTGATCTGACTTTCAAAATAAGGAATCACCCTGTTGTAGGTATCTTTAAGACTTTCTCCTCCCGGAGGAACGACATCAAATGATCGTCGCCAGATATGAACCTGTTCGTCTCCGTATTTTAAAGCCGTTTCCGCTTTGTTAAGCCCTTCAAGATTTCCGTAAGAACGTTCGTTTAAAGCTTTATCCTTTACAACCGGAATATCGGGATTTCCTATTTCATTCAGAATGATAGAGAGGGTATGCTGAGCCCTGATGAGAGCAGAAGTAAAAGCGATATCTATTCTCTCTCCCTTTAAAGCAAGGCCTGCTTTTTTTGCCTCTTCAATACCGGTCTCTGTTATATCGATATCTTTCCAGCCTGTAAACCTGTTTTCGAGGTTCCAGAGTGACTGTCCGTGACGGACCAAGAATAATTTTTCCATTATTTAAATTTTATTTACCACTTCTAAGGTATACTCTAAGTTACGATGATTATTTAAACTTATCAAGAAAATTAACTTAGAATATTAGGCTAAGAATAAGATTAAAACGATAGGTTTTTTATTTGATTTTATAAATTTTAGAATCTCGCAAAGGCGCAAATTTTATATAATCCATTTTTATTTAAGGCGCAAGAAAATCAAAGATTTTGAGCAAGATTAACGTGACTAAATTTTATCGGAGATAAAATCTTTGCGCCTTAAAACGTTATTATTATCAATTTTTTGCGTATTTGCAATAAACAAATATTCATCGGCATATCTGTTCTTAAAGAAAACACATTAATTGATTATAAAAGATCACTTATATTGGATAGCTTCAGCATTCTTTTAATCCTTGCATCAAGTCCTTCACTGGAAAGGGTCTGCCTCAGACTGTCCACTTTAATCGGAAAGCTGAGCGGAGTAAAGGAACGGGAGTATTTTAGAATAATTTCTGACTTTTCAATCCTTTTAAAAGCTTCTACAAGGCGCTGCTCCTGAAGTTGCATATTAAAGACTTCCGTGTAAGCCTGCTTTATTAAAAAATGATTGGGATCGTGGTCTTCCAGTACTTTAAAAATCAGTCCGGCAGAGCTTTGTAATGATTTGTTAGAACGCTGTTGGCCGGCATAATTTTGGATAACCATTCCTGAAATCACCGCAATATCCCGGAATTTTCTCCTTGCCATTTCTGCAGAATTAATACTCGCAATGACATCATTCATCAGATTATCACGGGTTAAAATCTGTTGCAGATTCTCATCATTTAATGGGATTTCTTTATCACTGAACAACTCAAATCCATAATCATTCATTGCCATAGAAAAGGAAATGGGAGCCAACTTTGAGATGCGGTACGCAATCAGTGCGGCCATTACCTCATGTACCAGGCGGCCTTCAAAAGGATACATAAACAAATGGTATCCTTCCCGGTTTTTAATCATTTCTACCAGAAATTCATTTTCTTTAGGGATGTGGGAATTCTTTTCCTGATTCGCTAATAATGGATGCAGAAATTTAAGCTCTTTTTCTGAAGCCTTAGGGCTTAAAGCATGGGAGAGTTTTTCTCTTAAAAAATGCCCCAGATTGGTACTTAAAGGAAGCCTTCCGCCAAGATAGCTCGGAACCAAAGCCCTTCCTTTAGCAGATCTTACATAGACGGTCATATCTTTGATCATGGCGACTTCCAGAGTACGTCCGGCCAGAATAAATTTTTCTTCTTTTTTAAGTTTTGAAATAAAATATTCTTCAATCATTCCGATATAGCCTCCGGAAATAAATTTCACCTTCAGCATCGCATCACTTACAATCACTCCCATATTCATTCTGTGAAGCATAGCGATCTTTCTTGAGGTTACTTTATAAAGGCCATCCTCCATAATAACGATTTTATGGAACTCTTCATAGCTTTTCAATACGCTGCCGCCAATGGTAAGAAATTCAAGAATACTTTTCCATTCTTCATCAAGGATTTCCTGAAAGGCATATACTTTTTTGATTCTTTCATACAGCTCATCCGGATAAAAACCGTCTCCCACGGCCAATGTCATCAGAAACTGAACCAGTACATCAAAACATAATACCTGTGGTTCCCTGGGTTCAACTACTTTCTGTTTTACCGCTTCTTTTAAGGCTGCAACTTCAATCAGTTCCAGAGAATGGGTAGGAACGCAATAGATTTTTGAGGTTTCAAAAGGGGAGTGGCCACTGCGTCCCGCTCTTTGCAGAAATCGGGCTACTCCTTTGGCAGATCCTACCTGAATAACGGTATCAACAGGTTTAAAATCAATTCCAAGATCGAGGGATGATGTAGAAACTACAGCTTTTAATTTTCCTGAACTCAGATTTTCCTCAATCCAGATTCTCAGATGAGCATCGATAGAACTGTGATGGATAGCGATCTGCCCTGCAAAATCCGGATGGACATCCAGTAAAAGCTGATACCACATTTCACTCTGGCTTCTTGTATTGGTAAATACAATGGTGGATTTTGAGCCCAGAATAATCGGAACAACTTTATCTGCAAGTTTATTTCCAAGATGCCCTGCCCAGGGCAATATTTCAATTTCATCCGGGAAAACCGAAAGAATATCTATTTTTTTGTGTTCTTTGGCAGTAATTTTTATCTTTTTAATATCATAAGGAATAAGAACTTCCATAGCTTCATCCAGATTCCCTATAGTAGCAGTGATCCCCCAGATTTTAATCTTCGGAACATATTTTCTAAGCTGGGAAATGGCAAGTTCTACCATGACACCGCGCTTTGAGCCCAGTAATTCATGCCATTCATCTACAGCCACACATTTCATATCCCTGAAAAAGGTTTCATGGTTTTTCTGGGCCAGCAGTAAATGAAGACTTTCAGGAGTTACAACAAGAATTTCAGGCATTTTCTTTACCTGCTGTTGTCTTACTTTCGGATCAGTATCTCCGTTTCTTACGCCTACAGACCAATCCAGTCCGATTTCATCAATAGCTTCCTGCATCGCCTTTGCAATGTCTTTGGACAGGGACCTGAGCGGCGTGATCCAGATCATTTTCAATCCCTTTTTGTATTGTTCAGGATGATTCAGGAAATCTGAAACCAATGCTAAAAAGACTGAAAAAGTCTTTCCAAAACCGGTAGGCGCGACTACCATTCCGCTATATCCGTTTTCAAACTTCTTCCAGGTTTCCAGCTGGAATTTAAAGGGTGCTATATCTTTATCGGCCATCCATTGCTGAATGATCTTAAATCCGTCGGTATGTTCGAAAGCTGCCAATTTATATTTTGATTTAAATTTTTACCGCTAAAGACGCTAAGATTTTATAGTATATGATCTATTTTTTGTTCGCAAGGGCGTTTCACTTAGCAAAGATAATCTCTTCTTATCGCTGAACGAAGTACCTTTGCGAAGGAAAATATTAGAAATAATTTTAAAAACCTTTGCGTTCATTGCGTTAATGTATTACTGTATTAATTTTTTAATCTCTTCCAAATTATCAATTTCATCTACTGTTTTATCTTTACGCCATCTTACAATTCTTGGAAAACGGAGGGCTACACCGCTTTTATGCCGGTTACTGAAACCTATCCCTTCAAACGCAATTTCGAAGACCAGCTCTGCTTTTACTGTTCTTACAGGACCGAATTTCTCGACAGCATTTTTGGTCACAAAACGGCTCACTTCCATGATTTCTTTATCTGTCAACCCCGAATAGGCTTTGGCAATGGTAACCAAAGTATCTCCGTTTTTCACAGCAAAAGTATAATCGGTATAGTAAGCACTTCTTCTTCCACTGCCTTTCTGAGCATAAATAAGCACTGCATCAATCGTAAACGGATTGATTTTCCACTTCCACCAGTCACCTTTTTTCCTGCCGGAATGGTAGGGGGAGTTTTTCTGCTTCAACATCAATCCTTCACTGTTTACATCCCTTGAATTTTCTCTGAGATCATTAAGTTCTTGCCATTTTTCAAAGTTCAGGCTTCTGGAAATGCTTATAATTTGGGGATTTTCATTTAACAGTAATTCTTCAAGCAAAGCTCTTCTTGCAGAGATCGGCTTCTCCCTCAGATCATTATCTTCAAGTTCCAGCAGGTCATAGGCGAAAACCTCTATAGGGATTTCTGCCAGCATTTTCTTAGTTAAAGTTTTTCTGTTCAATCTTTTTTGTAACTCGTTGAAATTTAAAACCCTACCATCCTTTACTGCAAGTATTTCTCCATCCAGTACAAAGTTGCCTTTCATGCCCTGTACAACTTCTCTGATCTCAGGAAACTGGTCTGTCACAAGTTCTTCGCCTCTTGACCAGATGAAGACTTCATCATTTCTTCTGATAATCTGCCCGCGTATTCCGTCCCATTTGTATTCCACAAGCCATTCATCAGGATTTCCCAATTCTTCCGGTTCTTTTTCCAAAGGATAGGCAAGACAAAAAGGATAAGGTTTTGAGTTATCAGGATTAACGTTTTCTGCATCTATCAATTCTTTGAATGAAACTTCATCGGGCAGCCATTTTCCCATTAAACTGTGCATCAATGCGCTCGGCTCCTGACCTGAAAATCTGGTCAATGCATTGATTAATGTTTTATCTGATACACCAATCCGAAAACTTCCGCCAATTAATTTATTGAAAATCAAACGTTCAGTATAATCCAAACCGTTCCATGAGTGAAGTACGAATTCTTTTTTTTCCGCATCTGTTTTGCCTTTCAGACTGACAATGTCATTCATCCATTCTGATAAAATACGCTCTATTTTTTCCTGTGGAGGGGGAAGGATTAATGATAAGGTTTCACCAAGATCTCCTACAGAAGAATAAGACTCCTGAAACAGCCAGTAAGGAAGTTTTGTGATTTCCAATGCCCACTCTTTCATGTAATTGGTATTTACATTTCTCTTGGGTCTTTTTCCGGTAAACAAAGCAATAAACCACACTTTATCTTCATCCGGAGCGCGTTCCAGATAATCAATGATGGCATCAATTTTAGCATTGGTCTTATTGGTGGTTTCCAGCGCGTTGATAAGGTCTGCAAAGTGTCTCATGATCCCGGGGTTTCAAGGGTTTCTTTTTCAGATTCTTCTTCATCTTCTCCAAACAGTGTTTCTACAACATCAGCCCGGACGCCGATTTCATTCAGATATTTTGAAAAGACTTCCGTCTGCCCGTGAGTAACATGTACAAGTTCAGCTTCGGTTGCTTTTACAGTCTGCAATAATCCTTTCCAGTCTGCATGATCACTCATGGCAAATCCTGCATCTGCACTCCGCCATCTTCTGGCACCGCGAACCTGCATCCATCCGGAGCATATTGCTGTGGCCGGATCAGGAATTTTTTTGATGATGTTGCTGTCGAGTAAAGCAGGCGGTACTATGACGATTTCATGCTGCATTTCTTTCGGACGTTCCCTGAAATCTGCAATCGTGTATTCAGGAAGATCAATTCCTACAGTTTCAAAGGCTTCATTCAGTTTTCCGATAGAATAGTGAACATATATTTTTCCCAGTTCTTCCACTGCTGTCATGATACGCTGGGCTTTCCCCAGAGAATAGCCTATAAAAACGGAGGTTTTATTATTCTCTTTATTTTTCAGTACCCAATTCTGCAGTTTTGCATTTAAATCAGGAACTTCCAGCCAGTTGTAAACGGGGAGACCAAAAGTACTTTCTGTCACAAATTCATTACATTTTACCAGCTCAAATGGAGTGCTCAGTCCATCATCCTGAACTTTATAATCTCCCGAAATTACGGTCACATATCCTTTATACTCAATTCTTATCTGGGCAGAACCGATAATATGTCCGGCAGGATGCAGGGAAAGTTTCACTCCATTGATGGTAATAACTTCTCCATATTGAACGCTCTGACATTCGATATCCGTTCCGATTCTCTGATGCAGAATAGGTTTTGTAAAATGATGACAAAGATATTTTTTCATTCCCCAACGGGCATGATCGGCATGGCCATGAGTGATAACCGCCATATCAACAGGTCGCCAGGGGTCTATATAGAATTTTCCCTGAGGGCAATAAATTCCTTTTTTTGTAAATGTGATTAATTTCAATGGTGTGACTGGTTTTATAGAATAAGCTTCAAAAACTTAACCAATTTACAACAAACGGTTTATTTTTTTTAAATTGTCAATTGAAATATAATGGACAATGTTCTTTTGTATGAGAGATTTTGGCTAAAGCCAATGATGATATTTCTTTTTATTAAATGGGCTAAAGCCCATTCCTATTGATATTAAAAAAGCTGTTTCAATTTAAAACAGCCTGTATAGTTTATTTTCCGTTAAGAACTTCGTTTATATAATCAATCCACTGATAATCAGAGGTGTTTTTATCTATAAAATAATCAAAACGAATATACTTCCTGAACTTTCCAGCAATATAAAAATGAACTTTCAGACAATATAGCCCTTACTTAAATCTATGAAATTTGTACCATCATAAAAAAAGAATTCAATGAGTAAAACAATTTTAATTACAGGTGCAGCAAGTGGATTCGGAAAGATTGCTGCTTTTGATTTTGCTAAGAAAGGGCATAAGGTGATTGCCACTGTACAGATCTATCCTCAGATGAGTGATTTAATCCGTGAAGCTAAAGAACATGGAATTGATCTTACAGTGGATAAACTTGATGTAACCAGTCAAAGAGATATCGATTATATCCTGAAGAAATATGAAATAGATATCCTAATCAGTAATGCCGGAATTATGGAAGGCGGTCCCATTGCGGAACAGCCGGTAGACATTATCCGCTCTATGTTTGAGGTGAATGTGTTTAGTGCATTGAATCTTGCTCAGGGCTTTATCAAAAAGTTTGTTGAAAAGAAAAGGGGAAAGATTGTTTTCACTTCTTCAATGGGAGGTTTATGGACAGTTCCTTACGTAGCAGCTTATTGTTCTTCCAAACATGCACTGGAATCCATTGCAGAAGGGTTGAGAAACGAGCTGGCTCCATTTAATATCAAGATTGCAACCTGTAATCCGGGCGTATTCGGAACAGGCTTTAATGACAGGGGAGTAGACTCTATTTTCCACTGGTATGATCCGAAGGTCAACTTTACACCAGAATCTGCTTTTGACGGTGCTGCTGAATCTTTAGCACACCAGCTTGATCCGCAGTCTATGGCTGAAGTGATTGTAAATGTAGCATTGGATGACAACAGTAATTTCAGGAATGTGCATCCAAAGGAAACTGAAGATTTTGTAAAACAGCTTCAGGCAGATGCATGGAACGCAAAAAGCTAGGGGTATGGAACTGAATTATAAAACTGCTGAAAAAGCCCTAAATGCAGCAAGGGAAAGGGCATTATCTATGAATATTCCTGTGAGTATCGCTGTGGTGGATTCCGGAGGACATCTTGTTGCATTGGCAAGATTGGACAGTGTCTACGGCGTGATTGATTTTGCCATCAAGAAAGCAAAAACAGCAGTCATGTTTGGAGTAAACAGCGATATCATGGGAGGAATCATCTCAGAAACAGGTATCCATAGCTATGGAATGCTGAATTCAAATGAAGGACTTCTGACCATTGCTGGCGGTGTTGTTTTAAAAGATAACGGCGGAAAGATCATAGGTGCCATAGGCTCCTCAGGAGGAACTCCGGAGCAGGATAAGGAAATTGCAGAAGCGGGAGCGCAGGCTATGGCTTAAATTTCAGATATTTGCATCATGGAAAATACTTCTGAGATTATATTTGACAAACTGGTTTATTCATGTGCTTTTGAATCTTACAGAGGCCATGAGGAGTTTATTCCTGACCATTTTCTGGGATTTCAGATCTCAGGGGAAACTCATGCCTTCCATGAGCAAGGAAAGACGGTAATTAAAGAAAATACAGTGGTTCTGGTCAGAAAGAATCAACTGATCAGGACGGTCAAACATCCATCTGCCAAAGAAAAATATCAGTTTGTTTCTATTACGCTTGATGATGAAACACTGAAACAGTATGCTGCTGAAAATAAAATAGTTGCACGTGCTTATTTTCCAGGTGACCAGCGGTTGTTCTTTGAACCTGATGATTTTTTTAAGAGTTATTTTGCCTCTCTTATTCCCTATATCGACAAGACACAGGAGGTACCTTCAAAACTTGCAGCTCTAAAAGTGAAGGAAGCTATAGAATTACTTTTGCTGAGTAACCCGGATTTTAAAAATCTTCTTTTTGATTTTTCTGAACCTCATAAGATTGACCTTGAAGAGTTCATGAACAAGAACTTCATGTTTAATGTATCGGTAGATGCTTTTGCAAAGCTTACAGGCCGCAGTCTTTCCGGGTTTAAGAGAGATTTCAATAAAATATTTCAGATGACGCCCAAACAATGGCTGAAAGAAAAAAGATTAAAGGAAGCCTATTATTTAATAAAAAACCGAGATAAAAAACCTTCAGATATTTATCTTGATCTGGGTTTTGAGAATTTATCCCATTTTTATTCTTCTTTCAAAAAAAAATTTGGGATGACGACTACAGAAGTATAGAGTAAATCATTAAAAACACAATTTATAGTATAAGCATTGCTTGTTTGCTGGAAATGCAAAGACACAGGATAGAGTTCCTGTGTCTTTGTATCTTCCTTCTATATTATTATATTAAGGAATTATATTTTCTGCCTTATTCCGATGTTCACTGATGATGCTAACCTTCCAGGTTCTGTTTTTCAAAATCATAAAGATTGATTCCCGTTTCTTCATTTTTAATTTTTACGATTCTGGTATTCAGGGGATAGAAAATGAATTCTGCAGCTCCCTGAATTTTTGCTTCTAAAAGGTGTCCTGCCAAAGCGGTGTAATCTTCTCTTCCCAGTGTAATGTGCAGATGAAGAGTCAATTTTCCTTCTATTTCAGAAACATTCCCGGAAATATTGGAGACTTCCATCTGTTCTTTAAAAGTTTTATCCACATATTTTTTGGTTATGGGATTAAAGAATCGGAGAGTAGCTTCACTCACAGCGCCTATTCCGGTCACTTCTCCTGCATGGATTCCCTGATTCTGAATAAAATCTGTTAAGGATTCTACCATATTGGAATGGTTATCAATACTTACGATATAAATATGATCTGCTTTTCTTGCAGACCAATGTTTTCCTTTATAATTGATGATCTCCATTTTATTCTATTGTTTTTAAATAATTGATGATTCCTATGACATCATCCTCACCAAAACCTTTATCGTGTGCATTTTGATATGTTTTTATCAGAGTTTCAGACAGAGGAAAATCAGCACCTGCATTCTTCGCGAGGAGAATATCTTTCAGCATCAGATCAAGAGCAAATGCAGGAGCATACTGATCTGCAATTAACAGAGGGGTTTTTACCTTTGTTGCACCGCTTCCGCTGGCACTTTCATTGATTATTTCCAGCATATCTGACCGTTCAATTCCTAATTTTCCGGCCAGCAGAACAGTCTCTGCCAAGCCCTGATAAATGGCAGACAGAAAATAATTGATGGATAGTTTTCCTGCGATTCCTTTTCCATTTTCTCCCAAATGTTTTACAGATTTCCCCATTTTCAAAAGATAAGGCATAGCACGCTGTATATCTTTTTCTTCACCTCCTGCCATAATAATAAGTGTTCCTTCCTGAGCCGGCAGAGTACTTCCTGCTACAGGAGCATCAATAAAAGAAGCTTCTTTTATTTTCAGAGCTGCTGCAGTTTCTGTAGATGTTTCCGGAGAGATCGTACTCATATCCACAAAGAGCTTTCCCTGAATATTTAAAGGAATAATTTCTTCATATACCGCTTTTACAGCCTTATCGTTAGTAAGCATTGTGAATATAATATCACTGTTTTGTACAAGATCTTTAATTTGAGTACAGACTGTTGATTTTTCTTCAAAGTCTCTGGCTTTTTCAGGGGATCTGTTATATACTGAAAGTGGAAATCCCGCTTTTTCAATATTCTTTGCCATAGGGTGTCCCATATTTCCTAATCCGATGAATCCGATTTTTTCCATTGCCATATTCTTATATTTTAATTATTAAATTACGTAGTATTGATCCTCCGAATAAAAGGATTTACCTGAAAGTAGATAAGTGAAATTACAAATACGTTTATTTTGCATCAAAATATCTACCAAATCCCGGTCTTGTAACGTTAAGTTTTAATAATATTTTCAGTCATAAACTTTTTAAACCGGAGAAACTTTCAGAAATTTGCAGCAAATAAGAATTAATGAAGATCATAGATATAGACAGCTGGAACAGAAAAGAACATTTTGAATTTTTCTCTGGTATGGCAAGCCCTTATTTCGGATTTACAACGGAGGTTGACTGCACAAAAGCATATGATACAGCCAAAGAGAAAGGGTATTCATTTTTTGCCTACTATTTTCACAAATCTATGGTGGCAATCAATACAATTGATGAGTTAAAACTCAGAATCGTTGACGGACAGGTTGTTCAGTTTGAGACCGTTCATGCCGGCAGTACGATAGGAAGGCCTGATGGGACATTCGGTTTTTCTTTTACTCATTTCTCAGAAGATTTTGAAGTTTTTAACGCAGCTTTACAGGAGGAGATAAAAGGAGTACATGAAACTTCAGGACTGAGATTAAGCAATGAAAGACTCGGAAAAGATCATGTAAGGCACACTACCATTCCGTGGAATTCCTTCAGCGCCATATTACAGCCTACAGACTTTAATACACAGGAATCTGTTCCTAAAGTTGCTTTTGGAAGGTTCAACATCCGTGATGGCAGAAAATACCTCCCGGTATCTGTAGAAGCACACCATGGATTGGCAGACGGAATTCACATTGCCAGGTATCTGGAAGAATTTCAAAGACAGCTTGACCATTAAAAATCGCACAGCTGGAAGTGAAAATAAGCTGATGTTAACATTTCCCTTTGAGTCCTTTGCTTTTACTGCATGAACTCCATTACGGGAAACCGTAAAGAATATTTCCGGATCTTCAATACATTTGGGCTAATATATTGCTATATTAGAAAATTGATTTACAATCAAAAAAACTAATGACCATCACTCAAATGTATTAAGATGAACAATTTTGAAAATCCGGACCTTCAGGTTCCCGCTTCGAAAGCAATAGAAAAGGAGAGCTGCTCTTTAAAAAGAATTTTATCGGAAATTCCCTCCAATGACATTAAAGATGTCACGGGAATGAATACCCATAGCTTATGGGCAAAGAACGGTGTGAAACGTTATCATGATAAGCACTGATATTTTTATGCCAAACGACCCGCTTCCATTACCAACAGATTATTCTATTATTGATGTTTCCGGAGATCCGGATATTCCGATCAATTTTGGAAATGAGCATTCATTTTCTGATACTTCTGCTGAAAATTTCAACCCATCTTATAATTCTGATCTACGGAAAATAGGAAAAAAATACAGAGGAAAGCTCAGCCTTAATGAAGAACAGGCAGCAATGCTGGATAAAATGTCTTTTACAGAAAATGTTTTTAATGAGATTGACTTTTGTAAAATACAGATCATCAAACAGTTCTTAAGAGCTGTTGAATATCTCTATCAAAACTGTATTCCTGTCAATAAATCGTACCCGACAGTCATTGACGAGCTGTCAGAGATCATTGTCTGCATTCGGTATAACTACAGAAAAGACAGCCTGAATTACGGCTATACCTATCAGTCTGTACAAACAGAGATATTGAATCATATTTTGAAATTATGCGAAAATACGGTTCGTGATGTTTATGGTATTAAAAGAAAAATTAATACCGATTTTATCTATAATGAACCCGATATTTTTCATCAATACCATAAAAAAATTGTATCAAAACTTGAAATTTTCCTGACAGAAAACCAATATCAGATTCTTGATGCAGATTATAAAACCAATATTATTCTTAATGAGAATAATACCAACCGCTGGAAGACAAAATTTGATCTGATCAAGGCAGATTATTCCAATCCTTTGGCATTTGAGCGGGAAATTTTCAGGCTTTCTGAGGTTAATATCAAGAATCCGTCAGCAGATGCTATATTTTTTGAAGCTTCAAAATTCGTAGCGGAACATGATAAATCCTGTGCATTAAGGCTTTATATTCATTATCTGGAAAAAGATCTGAATTCTCCTAAATTTGATAAAAGAGAGTTTCCCAAAAGCATTCAGAAAAATCTGTTTCCCACGGAAGACCTACTTGTGGATTTTGAAAATATTCTGAATGAATTTATTGTTGGCAGAAATATCAAAACTGCTGTTGAAAAGGTCTGCCAGCTCTATTTGCCTAAAAGAAAAAAGATCACAATTGATCCTGAAGCTATCAGGGATATTCAGGTTCAGCATTCTGAGACGGCTCATATTTTGGGGCAGATTCTGAATAATGAAGAGGAAGAAGAAACAGTTTTAAAAACGATGGAAACCGTTAATGAAAGAGAATCCACAGTCACTGTCATTCATCAGGTTTCAGAATTTCAGCACACAAAATACAGTGATGAACTTCATCTGACAGACGTCCAAAAGAATATTCTGGACTTGTTCGAGAAGCACAGTTTCAATATACTTCAGCAGGATCTTCAGGATTTTATCAAAGCAAAAGGCCTTTTTATGGGTTCTACGATAGATTCTATTAATGAATGCTGCTTTGAAATCCTTGATGATATCCTGATTGAGGAAGAAGACGAATATTTTATTATTAACACTAATTATTACAAAAAACTTTTAAACAATGATTGACAATATTAAACCTAAAGAAGCTGCTTCTGTGATCAACTCTCTGGTAAGCGGAGTAGTCCCGAAAATAGGAGTACAACATATTACCGTAGGAAGATCAGAAGAAATAAACGCTTTTATCGGTTCTCTGGAAGATGTGAAAAATGGGCTGAGCCTTGTGAAATTCTGGATCGGAGATTTCGGAAGCGGAAAATCATTCATGCTTCATCTTCTGAATACAGTAGCCTTAAAACAGAAGTTTGTAGTAGCCAATGCAGATTTTACACCAGATAACAGGCTGTACTCCAATGACGGAAAAAGTGTAATCCTATATTCTGCGATTATGGATAATATTGCTATACAGACCAAACCGGAAGGAGGCGCCCTGCAGACTTTACTGGAGAAATGGATAGAACAGGTAATTGCTAAAACAGCGGAAGAAAATCATCTGTCACTGATGGAAATCCGTAATGACAGGTATCTGGGACTGATTCAGAATGCTATCATGAAAACGGTAAACGAAATTACAGAAACAGGCGGCTTCGATTTTGGTTCTGCTATCGTTAAATATTATGAAGGATACATTCAAGGTGATGAATTGTTGCGTCGGAATGCTTTGAAATGGTTAAAAGGAGAATACAGTACCAAGACTGAAGCCAGGCAGGATCTTGGAATCAGGGAGATCATCAATGACTCCAACTATTATGATATGCTTAAAAACTTCTGTAAGCTTTTTGTAAGCATAGGTTACAGCGGCTTTATGATTAATCTGGATGAAGCCATCAACCTGTATAAAATCTCTACATCAGCGGCCCGTGAAAAAAATTATGAGAAAATTCTATCTATTTACAATGACTGCTTTCAGGGAAAAGTAGCTCATCTTTTCATCAATTTTGCCGGAACAAAAGAATTCCTGGAGAATGAAAGGAGAGGTCTTTTCAGTTATCAGGCACTTAAATCCAGACTTGAAACCAATAAATTCGAAAATTCTGAACTGCGTGATTTTGCACAGCCTGTTATTAAGCTCATGCCTTTGAATCATAATGAGATTTTTGTACTGCTCAAAAAGCTTAAACTGATCTTTGATTTAAATTATAAAACAGAGCTGAATATTACAGATGAAGAAATTTCTGTTTTTATGGAAGAAATGTTCAACAAACCGGGGGCATCAGAGTTCCTGACCCCACGGGAGGTAATCCGGGACTTTTTGAATATTCTTAATATCATCAGACAAAATCCTGAAGCTGATAAAAGAAGGCTTTTCGGAGAAATCGAAATTACAGATGAAAGACCGAATGATTTGATCCTTTTAGACAGTATTGAAGAACTATGACCGCATTCAACCTGCTTTCAGAGCCTATCAGAAAATATATCCGGGATAAAAAATGGGAGAGTCTGAGACCGATCCAGGAAGCTTCTATTCAAAGAATCATATCAACTGATCATAATTACATTCTAATATCCAGAACAGCTTCAGGTAAAACAGAAGCTGCTTTTCTGCCTATCTTATCCAAAATAAATTTTAAAGAACCCGGTGTAAAGGTTCTCTATATCTCACCTTTGATTGCTTTAATCAACGATCAGTTTCTCCGGGTAGAAAGTCTTTGTGAGTATCTTGATGTTCCTGTTACCAAATGGCACGGTGAAGCGTCTAAAGGAGCCAAAGAGCGTCTTTTAAAAAATCCGGAAGGAATCGTTCTTATCACTCCGGAATCTCTGGAAGCCATGTTCGTGAATAAGCCTTATAATATACATCATCTTTTTTCTTCTCTGGAATATATTGTTATTGATGAGATTCATGCATTCCTGGGCTCTGACAGAGGAACCCATCTCCGGTCTTTACTGAGCCGCCTTCAAAAAGTGAATATTAAAAAATTCAGTATTGTAGGCCTTTCTGCTACCGTCAGTGATGCCAGGCAATACATAGAATTGAAAGAGTTTCTGGGAGATACTGACCACACGAAAGTGATAAGAGATACCACACCCAAGCCAATCAGTGCTGTATTCAAATATTTTCCGGGATCAGCAGAAGAATTGCCACTGGCTTTATTAAAAGATCTTTACACCAGAACCAGGGAAAGTAAAGTTCTTATATTTCCGAATGCCCGTGGAAGGGTAGAAGAGGTTGCTGTAAAGCTAAAACAGATATCAGAGAAAGTAGGGGGGCACAATAACTATTTTTCACACCATTCTTCCGTAGACAAGGAAGTCCGTGAGTATGTAGAGTTTTTTGCGAAGAATTCTACCCTGCAAAACTTCTGTATTTCCTGTACTTCAACACTGGAGCTGGGAATAGATATCGGAAATGTGGATGAAGTCGTTCAGATTGATGCTACCCACAGTATTGCTTCTCTAATCCAAAGGGTAGGAAGAAGCGGAAGAAGAGAGGGAAAAGCCAGTAATCTATACCTGTATGCAACAGAAGAATGGAGTTTACTGCAGTCTCTAGCCTGCTGGATGCTATACCAGGAACAGTATATAGAACCTGTTTCTGTGAATAAAAAACCTTATGATGTTCTGGTCCATCAGCTTTTATCTATTGTGAAAGGATCTTCAGGGATTTCTTTATCCATGCTTCTGCAAGACATTGCAGAAAATTCCGCATTTTCAAATATCAGCAGGGAAGAGACTGAAGATATTATCCATTATCTTACAGATATTGAGTTTTTTGAGAAGCTGGGTAACGAACTGATCATAGGGATTGAAGGAGAAGAAGTTGTGAATCATAAAGATTTCTACAGCCTTTTTGACACTCCTGTATTTTTTAAAGTTTCCAGCAACGGAGTAAAAATAGGGGAACTTCCTTTATCACCGCAGATCAGGGAAAATGAGAACATCTATCTTTCAGCTAAGATATGGAGCATCAAGGATATTGATTACCGAACAAAAAAAATAGAAGTGCTGCCGGCTAGCGATGGCAAAAAGCCAAAGTTTTTTGGTGATGCTGCTGATACGGCACACCGGATCAGAGAAAAAATGCTTGAAATTCTTATTTCCGGAGAACAGTACGATTTTCTGGATGAGACAGCACAGCATACCATTGCTCTTCTTCGAAATGAATTTTCGGTATTTAGCTTTCATGATTTCAAGATAGAAAGGCCTCTTCTCAACCATAACGGAAGACTTACTTTTTATTCTTTTACCGGTTCAAAGATCAACCGAACGCTAAAATTGATGTTAGACAGCATGAACGTAGAGGTTACATTTGATGATAAAGACAGCTCGTTCACAACAGACGATCTTGCTGTGGAAGAGCTGGTAACCATTCTTTCCGACCCCACACTTAGCAGGAATACAGATGAAATATTAACAGGTTTAATAGAAAATCTGCCGGGAATTATTGATTTTTCCAAATGGGGAAAATATCTTCCCGTCATATATCAGGTTAAATTATTAAGAGATAAATATTTTGATTTTGAAGGATGCCATACGTACCTCCGGAACCTGAAAATAATAACAAACCCATGACAAAGCGTTAATAAAGCCGGATAGATTCCGGCTTTCATCTTAATAATAGATCTTCCGCCGCTCTATCTTTACAATCTGATCCTTTTCCATTTGCTTTATAGTTCGTATTACTGTTTCTACACATAAACCGGTAAGTGAAGCCATCTGCTGACGGGTAAGAGGAATCTGGAAGGAGTAAGGTTTTTTATGATCCTGATAGCTTTTCAGATAGTCCATCAGCAGCTTCAGTTTGGTAACAGGATTTTGAAAAGAAAGATTATATAACATAATGTACTTATAATACATTCTTTCAGCCAGACACTCATAAATATTCAGCGAAACTTCAGGGTTATTTCGGATCAGGTTCAGAAAGTTCTGTTTAGACATTCTGTAAATGGCTGAGTCTTCCAGCACAACAGCATTCATAGGGTAAGGTCTGTCTACAAAAAGAAGAGATTCTCCAAAGCTGTGTCCTTCTGAGAAAATATTCTGGATAAATTCCTTTCCTTCTTCTGTATAATTGTTGAGTTTAATTTTACCTTTTTTAATCTGGTAATAATACATTGGAAGCTCTTTTTCACGGAAAATAACATCTTCTTCTCTGTAGTTTTTAATTTCAGCTCCAAATGAAACTAATAAATTTTCAATGATCATAGCAGTTATTTATTTTCAGTTACAATTTTAAAACCTTTAAAAAACCTTTTTCATCATTCAAAAATTTTAAAAATAAAGGAACATGGATTTTATTTATTCTCCTTAAAATGTGGTACCACACATATACCACATATTTTTATTTTCTGGATGATTATTCTGAGAATATTGATTGAAATCATAAAAACCAAACTAATGAATCCACTACATTTACATCCTCCTCATCAATAGACACAGATAATGGAAAACAGGCTGATAAAAGCTGTTATGATATTTTGTTTAAAATATAACGTGGTATCTATGTGGTACACAGTTTTGATAGAATTTTAATCATTTTTTCTTTCTTTGCCTGTATAAAAATGAGACAAAATTCACATGTGGATTTTTTTAACATAATCATTCAATAATATAACCTATACGCTATGATTTATTACATTATATTAACTTAAACCGATGAAATTTTGAATACTTCAGAATTATTTCACTTTTAATATTAAATCAGCCAAACACAGACAGATAAGAGAAAAAAAGACTTTGTACTGATGCACAAAGGATGTTGCATCTGAAATACGTAGAGATGAGAAAGTATTATGAAAAATAAAAAACCTGAACCGAACATAGAGGATTTGAATCAGAAGATTCTTGTACAAGACGAAATAATGGCATTAGCCAAAGCCAATTCTCCCCGCTTACTAAATAAATTCAGGCTCGTCTATCCTGATTTTTTTAAAAAATTATCTGCCATACAGCCTTCACTGAAAAATTCTGAACTGATCTTTTGTATTTACCTTAAGCTCAATATGACTACTAAGGAAATTGCAACCTGTATTTTTGTGACCCCAAAGGCGATACAAAACAGAAAAAACAGGATCAGAAAAAAACTCAATATCCCTTCGGAATTTGATATTTATAAATGGTTTAATGAAATTTAAACCATTTTTTTTAGAATTTTATGACAGCTTTATCGAGATCATGATACAGAAGGATTTTCCAATGGTTTTCTCTTGCCTCTTTTTCCCATTTCAACCTCAGTTCCATAGCTCTTCTCCCGTCAAAGTCACTTTTATAAGCCAAATGATACTTTAAGTAAGAAGCCTGCGGAAGATCATCAGCACCATAGAAAACAGTTTCTCCATTTTCCCTGATCCAGAAAACCTGCATAAACGGAGTGTGCCCGCCTACTACTTCATATGAAATTTCATCTGTGATCTGTCCCTGATCTTCATCCATCCAGATAATATTGGGCAGTTGAATCAATTTTTCCAGCATGTCAAAATCAAAAGACGGATTGCCTTTCTGTTCCATTGCAAAATCCAGTTCGCGTTTCTGTATATAAATCAGCGCATTGGGAAAGACCGCTTCAAAACCATTATCCATAAGCCTTACTGCTCCTTCAATATGATCTTTATGAAGATGAGAAAACAATACCTTTGTGATTTGTTCAGGGCTGATATTTTCTCTTTCCAGGATTTCGGAAATAACTGTTGTTCCCGTTTCATTTTTCCAGCCGATACCTGCATCCAAAAGGATATAATCACTTTCAGTAATGATAAGAAACGGCTGTACAGACATCTTAATTCCTCCAACCTGATCAAAATTTTCATCTGTTAAAAGTGTAAAATCCTTGGTTTTACTGGCCGAAAAATTACCTTCTTTGAGCGGAATGATTTTCATATTGCAAATTTCCTTAATATTTCTAATTATTCAAAAGGTTTTCATCAATACATACCATCAATAAAAACAATCATACTGCTGTATTCTGAAAATCATTCTATTTATTGTTATTCTGGCATTATTTATTATAATGCAAAAGCAAAAAACCATAAATTTCTTTTTTTAATGGTTATCTTTGATCTCTTAAAATCTGGCGATATATCATCATGATTAAACAGTCAGGTCACCACTTATTCAAATAAAAAACTTTATACGTAATGCAGGAGAGTTCTTCCCATGGTATTTCAAGAACCGTCATCTGGCTTATGGCTATCATTTCCGGTCTTGTGGTTGCTAACAATTACTATAATCAGCCATTACTGGCACTTATTTCAGAAGAGCTTCATATCTCTGAGAGTGCAGCGAGTAAGATCTCTGTACTTACCCAGATTGGTTATGCATTGGGGCTTTTGCTGATTGTTCCGTTAGGAGATAAATTTTTCCGTAAGAAATTAATTTTAATAGACCTGTTTCTGGTTTTTGGAGCCCTTTTATGGATGACTTTTGCAAGCCAGCTGTGGATGTTATATGCTGCCAGCTTATTGATTGGGGCAACTTCAGTTATTCCTCAGCTATTTGTCCCTATTGCTGCAGAACTTTCTTCAGATAAAGAAAAATCATCCAATATAGGGCTTGTCATGTCCGGATTATTGCTTGGGATTCTTCTTTCCCGTTTTATAGGAGGAATTGTAGGAGAAGTATGGGGATGGAGAGCCATGTTTGGTATTGCAGCGGGACTGATGATTCTGGTATGGCTGGCTGTTTATAAAATGCTTCCGGAATTATCTCCTAACTTTAAAGGTACTTATAAAGAGCTGATGCGTTCAGTTGTACATCTTGCTAAAACACAGCCCATTCTTCAGCTGGCTTCTTTCAGGGGAGCTATGGCATTCGGGTCTATGTGTGCTCTGTTTACAACGCTGGTTTTCCATATGGAGAAGCCTCCCTTCAATGCAGGATCTTCTGTAGTAGGCAGTTTTGGTCTGGCAGGGGCGGTAGGGGCTTTGGCCGCCGCAAAAGTGGGAAAACTTCAAAAGTACATGGATATTAACAGAATTATCTTGTATTCTTTACTGATCGTTATTGGAAGCTGGGGCTTTACTTATTTTGCAGGAGAAACATACTGGGGGCTGATAGTTGGAGTAATCCTTGTTGATCTGGGGGTCCAGTCGAGTCATATTATGAATCAGACCAATTATTTTTTAATTAAATCAAACGCAGTGAACAGGCTGAATACAGTCTATATGGTTTCTTATTTTATCGGTGGGTCACTCGGAACCTGGCTGGCTTCTATAGCATGGCAAAAAGCTCAATGGACGGGTGTTTGCTTGGTAGGAACAACATTTGGAGTATTGGCACTGATTGCTCATCTTCTGTTCTCTAAAAACGTAAATAAAGTACAACAGGAACTATAATTTTTTATATTCCGAAGTGTTTAATAATATGGGGATTTTATCTAAGATAAAATCCCCATATTATTAAATATATCTTATTAATAACTTCGTATCCATTGACTTCCTGAGCTACAGGCTCTCTCTATTCTTCATCTGCCTGTCGGGTCTGCATCAATTCTCGGTGCTTTCCTCCCCATTCATCAAGCTGTTTCCAGATAGGGATAAGCTCCTTCGCAATATCCGTAAGTTCATAATCAACCCTTGGAGGAACTTCCGGATGGACTGTTCTCTTCACCAAATATTCTTTCTCCAGTTCTCTTAGCTGAAGTGTAAGCATCCTTTCCGTTATTCCTGAAATACATCTTCTAAGTTCACTGAACCGTAATTTCCCATCCTTTAACTTGTTTAAAATAAGCAGCTTCCATCGCCCTCCGATTTTACATACAGCATAGCTCAGATCACATTCATGTATATATTGCCTGTTGATATTGTTTGTGGAATTCTCCTTTATTTTACCCATAACTTACAAATTTGTTAGTACCATACATTTAGCTGTATACTATGCAAATGTAAGGTTTGATATTTAATTTTGTTCATCTGAAAAAGAAAAAATCAGCAACCAGGAACAATAGCGCTAACATTCCTGCAGCCAAAACAGAAACTTAAATCATAACAAAATGCAATTAACACCTAAAATAGTACAGATTTTAAATCATTTGGAAACAATACAACCATTCAATCCAGAGAATTCTTTAGACGGAGCCCGTAAGTATCTTGAAACGATGTCACTTCAGCTTAGCGGAAAGAAAGAACCTGTGGCAATGATTGAAGAAGTGATGATTCCGCAGGAAAATCATCAGATCCCTGTTCGGATTTACCGTCCTGATGGTAAAAATATTCAACAATCATCAGCTATTATTTATATTCATGGAGGATGGTTTATAGCAGGGGGCTTTGAGACCCATGATGCCGTAGTCCGCAAACTAGCCAATCAAACGGGATCTGTAGTTTTTTTTATAGATTATCGCCTTGCCCCGGAATATCCTTTCCCGGCAGGTTTAAATGATTGCATCAACGGAATAAAATGGATAACAGAAAATGCGGAATCTCTAGGAATTGATTCCGATAAAATAGGAATTATAGGGGATAGTGCAGGAGCAGCTTTGTCTACAGCAGTTTCTACCCGGTTAGGCAGACAGTTTAAATTTCAGGTCTTGATTTATCCGGCAGCTGATAATCAATTGAGTTCAAAATCATGGAAAACGTATGAAAACGGACCTGTTCTCAACAGGCAAGGAGGGATAGAAGCATGGGACTGGTATCTTCCGGAAGCAGAAAAAGATAATCCCTTGGCCATTCCTGTTTTAATAAAAGATTTTAAAGATACTCCGCCTACTTTAATGATCCTGGCAGAACATGATCCTCTGCTGGATGACGGAAAACTGCTTTCTGAAAATATGAAAAATGCAGGAGTTGAGCTTAAAACGAGCCTTTACAAGGATATGGTCCACGGATTTATGCACATGGGCGAACTTTTGGAAGAAGTACAATCAGCGATAAATGAAATGGCTGATTTTGCCCATCAAAACTTAAAATCTGACGAATAAAAGGATCATGAAGAAATATGCATACATTGGATGTCTCGGATTTATAGCGGTGATTACAACAGAATTTGGCGTTATCGGTATTCTGCCGCAAATTGCAGAATATTATCAAATTAGCATAGACAAAGCGGGGTATCTCTTGAGTGCTTTTGCTCTAATCATTGCCCTTACAGGACCTTTTATGACCCTACTTACCTCAGGTTTTGATCGTAAAAAAATAATGCTGACTGCCATTTTTATGTTTCTGGTGACAGGACTGGTCTCTTCCTTTTCACCTCCTTTCTGGCTGCTGATGCTGGTAAGAATCCTGCCAGCCTTTCTTCAGCCTGTTTATATTGCTACAGCATTATCCGTAGCGGTATCTCAGACAGATGACCGGAAAAAGAATGAGCTGATGGGAATCGTTTTTAATGGAGTTGCCATTGCAATGGTAACCACAGTTCCTTTCGCCACATGGATTGCCGGGCTTTGGTCCTGGGAATATTCATTTATGATACAGACTGTGGTTAGTTTGATTGCTCTGGCTGTCATTTATTTCCTTCTTCCTCCGATGCCTGTAAAAGAGAAGAAATCCTACGGAAATCAGATCAGAATATTGAAACAGCCTCCATTTATTCTGAGTACTCTGACTAACTTTTTTATGATTACTGCCTGGTTTTCTACGTACAGTTACTTTGCTGATTATCTGAATAAAGCCAAGGGAATGGATACTTCCATGGTAAGTTATATGCTTCTGCTTTTTGGACTTATCGGAATTGCAGCCAACGGAATTGCAGGTAAAATGCTCAATAAGAATGTTGCAGGGACTACAGCATTTTTTCTTTCAGGCACCGTTTTAGTACCCATTTTTTTATATTTTTCTGATGGAAATTTATGGGCAACTATTGCAGTTATAGGAATTTGGGGATTTTTGTATTCACCAAGCTTTCTGAATGCCTCCGCTTATATGATTTCTTCTGCACCTGAATCATTAGAATTTGCCAACAGCCTGGCTACCTCATTCGGAAACCTGGGAGTAACATTGGGAACAACAATCGGAGGGTGGATTATCGTGACAAAAGGAGTAGAATATATTCCCTGGCTAGTGCTGATCTTTGGTCTTCTTGCATTTCTGATGATGATCTTAAAAGGCATAGCAGAGAAACGTAATCAGGTTCTAAGTACGTGTCAGAATCAAATGTAATAATTTTTGTTACATTAAATAAATTGTCGTAACTTTGTATTGTTAATTTGATTTAAAATTCAATAGAATGAAAATAGAAATCTGGTCGGACGTAATGTGTCCGTTTTGCTATATCGGAAAGAATAATTTTGAACAGGCCTTGAACAAACTTCCTTTCAAAGATCAGGTAGAAGTGGAGTGGAAGAGTTTTCAGCTGGATCCTACTTTAGATCCCAATAAAACTCAGGACACCTTTCAGTATTTCAGAGAGAAAAAAGGGGTTGCCGAAGCTCAGGCCGCTCAAATGCTGGGGCAGGTTACCCAAATGGGAAAGGGAGCCGGAATTGATTTCAACTTCGGAAAAACATTGATCACCAATACATTCAGTGCTCATAAGCTGCTTCATTTGGCTAAAAAGCATAATAAATCCAATGAAATGGAAGAGGCATTATTTATTGCTCACTTCATTGACGGTAAAAATGTAGGAGATACTGAAGTTTTAATTGCTCTTGCAGAAAATCTGGGAATTGATAAAGATGAAGCCAGAGAAGCCGTTACAACAGACCAACTGGATTATGAAGTAAACCAGGATATTCAGGAGGCAAGAAACAATGGGATTTCCGGAGTGCCCTTCTTTGTTCTGAACGGTAAATATGCTGTTTCCGGAGCTCAGCCTGCGGAGGTATTTGAAAATGCACTTCAGCAGACTTATAAAGAAACGGTGAGTCCGTTTAAGGATCTTTCCGGTGGCAGTGGAGCGTCCTGTGACACTGATGGATGCAGTATTTAAGATATCAGAACCCCAAAGTAAATAAAATTGCTTTGGGGTTTTTAATTATATTAGCATTCACTTTTACAGTTAAACCACATTTAAAATTATTGTTTGACAGTTACTATTTATGAAAAGAATTTATTTTATTCTGTTGACTTTTTTCCCTATATCTTTTTTTTCACAGACTAGATATGAAAATAATATAGATTTCATCAGAAAAAACTGTAACCAGGAGTCATTGGATAAAGCCAGAAAAATTTATACTGAACTGCAGGCCAAACAAATGGATAACTCATTTGATACCACTTTAAAAGAATATTATGAAATTTTAGAATCAACAGGATGCAGGAAATTTGATACAATATTATTTTCTGCCTGGGAAAAAGATAAAGTAATCAGTAAAAGAGTATTTGAGACTTCTTTTTATGGTTCAAATGAAAATTACAGCATTTTTATGAATGGATATCTTCAGAAGAAAGAATTCAGATTTGCCAATCAGGAAAATCTTGATCAGGGAATAGATGATGAGCTCCAGCTTAAAATGTTAAAGTATATAGCAGCACACTCAAAAAGTGATTTGCAGAAAGTCATTAGGGTCAATATTCAAAAATTAAGTGGCCAGGAATTAATCCATTTTATATCTGCTATAGAAAAAGGATTTGAGCTCAAAGAATTTCAGGAAGATTTAATTAGTAAATCTTATCATGCAGAATATGCTTTTGATCTTAATTATTTAATGACCCAATTGATCAGTTTAAAAGCTGATAATTCTACCCTGGAGAGCATTTTAACCGATAAAAAAAATATTTGGGACAAAGAGAACTGGTCAGAAAAATTTTGGAGTTTAATAAGGAGTAATGGATTTAATATTAAGCCAGATCCATTCTACCAAATAGATGATAAGGGTAGAAAAAGATACAGGGTCAGAGCGTATATCAGCCATCTGAAACAAAATAAATCAATTGGAGAGAACCCATTGCTTTTTATCAATTATAATCTCGTTGAATATAAAGAAAATGCATTAATAGAAATGTTGGAAAAACTTGATATTAAAGACATTCAAATTGAATCTAAAGACGAGAGTGTAAATACATTTGGGGCAAGAGGTACCCAAGGTGTTTTAAAGATACAGACTTATTAAACGGTGAATAATACTCTACATTATGGTAAACTCTCTTATCTTTGTAAAGCAGTTCTAACCGCTGTTTAAATTATTTCTCAATGATAAAAATTAACGACGAAACCCAATATTCAATTGATGATACACTATTCGTTTTTGCATTAGATTCCGAAGCAGGAACCGTTTTTGACGATAAAAATAAATTAATTACAGGTATTGGAAAAGTAAATGCAGCGATAGAACTAACCAAAGAAATTCATACCAGAAAGCCTAAACTGATTGTAAATTTAGGGTCTGCGGGAAGTAAAGGATTTCATAAGGGAGAAGTCGTGTGCTGTACAAAGTTCATCCAAAGGGACATGGATGTAAGAGGACTGGGATTCAAATTATATGAAACACCACTCTCCGGAGTACCACCTGTATTGGAGTACGGTCTGAAAATGGACACTTTAAAAGAAGGAATCTGTGGAAGTGGCGACAGTTTTGAAATGAACCATTCTGAAACCGATTATAATATTGTAGACATGGAAGCCTATCCATTGGCATTGATTGCTCAGCAGGAAAACATTCCGTTTCTATGTCTTAAATACATTTCTGATGACGCAGGAAGTGATGCTGCAGACGACTGGAGCGTGCAGGTACATCTGGCTTCTGAAGCATTCAAAAAAATACTGTTTTCATAAAATGGTAGAATACTGAACCCATTCAGTATTTTTTTCTGTTTGTATTTCATCTTCAATTTTTTAGTATGAAAGTTACTTTTTATCAACCCACGCACCCTGTACTTAAAGAATATATTGAAGGGTATTATTTTGTGGAGAAAGATGACAGTCATCAACCCATCAGATATCTCACATTTCCGGACAATTATTTTATCGTATCAGCATGCCAGGATGTCTCTATTGCTCAGAGTAAGGGACGGGTAGAAATTATGAGATCTCCATCTGAGAATATGGTCATTGATTTTGTATCCAGATGTTCCGTTCCCACAGAAATTTTTTATCAGCAGTCCGTTAATGAAGTTACTGTTTATTTTAAACCATTAGGAATTTATCATTTTTTTGATGCTGATAAAAACCAGGATCTGCAGCAGGAAATTCATATTGCAGATTTTAAAGATATCATGAATGGAATTTTAAAAGAATCTGACAGGAAAACACAAATCGAAATACTGGAAAATTACTGGCTCTCAAAATTCAGGAAAAAGGATATGATTCTGGCTTATGCGATACTGGATGATTTTGAAAATGAACTGAGTATTGAAGAAATTGCGGTAAAAAATAAAATAACCAGGCAATATGTCAATAAAATTTCCCAGCGTTATCTGGCGAAACCTGCTTCAGAATTCAAAAAAATACAACGATTTCGCAATGTGCTCATCTCAAATAAAAAGACCAGAAATCTTACAGAGCTTTCCTACGAAAACCTGTTTTATGATCAGTCCCATCTTATTAAAGATTTTAAAGAGCTTACCAGAATAAGCCCCGGAAAGTTCTTTGATCATGTAGATACGGAGAAAAATAATATCTGGTTATTTATCTGAGTTTCCATTTTTACAATGCTCACAGATTTCATTGAAATACATTTGTTGAAATATTAAATCTTTATTTCAATGAAAAAAATATGTATTGGAGTTTGTCTCCTTTTCCCTTTATTCGCTCTTGCCCAGAAGAATGATTTTTCAGTAGTACTTTCTGAAATTACAGGAAAAGTGAAAGACTACTATGTCGATAAAGAAACGTATAAAAAAGTAGACTCTCTGTTTAAGAGTGAACTGAAAAAAGGAACATTTAATCAGCTCAGTAAAAAGGATTTTTCTTCACTTCTAACTCAAAAGCTGAGAACGACTGTTAAGGATGAACATTTTTTTGTTAAATATCTTGAAAACTATACTCCTGAGCAACGGATGAGCGAGAAGGAAAAAGAGGCGTTAAACAATGAGCACAACCGGCTTGAAAATTTTGGATTTGAAACAGTTCAGCGTCTTCCGGGAAATATCGGTTATATCAATTACAAAGGCTTTGCGTCTCCCGATGCCAGTGAAAAAACACTGGCTGCCGCTATGGATTTTGTGGCGAATACCCATTCCCTGATTATTGATCTCAGAGAAAATGGAGGAGGAGAAAATGGTATGCTTCTTCTGTTTTTGAGCTATTTTTTTGATCAGAAAACAGATCTTTATACCACGTATTTCAGACATGATCAGAAAACGGTTATCAACAGTACTCAGCCCAAAGTTTCCGGACAGAAATACCTTCATAAAAAAATCTATATTCTTACCAGTAAAAAGACGTTTTCGGCAGGAGAGGGAGTAGCCTACTTTTTGCAGCAAAAGAAGCTTGCTGAAGTAATAGGTGAAAAAACGGGTGGTGCAGCCAATCCTGTAGATCATTTTATAGTCCGTAATCAATATTTGCTGCTTGTTCCGGGAGGAAAAATAGCCTCTCTTGCAGATGATAAAAACTGGGAGCATATTGGAGTGATTCCTGATTATGAAGTAAAAAGTGAAGAGGCTTTAAAGACGGCCCATAGTATAATTTTAAAAAATATTATAACAACAGGTACAAAAACAGAACTAACCCTACCTGAAATAAAAAATCTTATTAATACATTAGAGCAATAAATGCAAAATATGTCATCAATAATCATCAGTAAGTCGGGAGAGAAAGATCTGGAGATAGTACAAAATCTGGGTATACAAACTTTCACTGAAACATTTGCAGAAGATAATACGGAAGAATCCATGAAAAAATATCTGGATGAAAGCTTTAATACGGAGAAGATAAAATCGGAGCTTAATAGCCCTGACTCCCTTTTTTATATTGCCTGGGAAGAGGATAATCCTGTAGGCTATCTTAAAGTAAACTTCGGAAAAGCACAGACAGAACTGCAGGATGGAAACAGCCTGGAAATTGAAAGGATCTATGTGAAGAAAAGCCATCACGGGAAAAAAGTAGGACAGCTTCTTTATCTTCAGGCTTTGGAAACGGCTCAGCAGCTTGGTAAATCGTATCTTTGGCTGGGGGTCTGGGAGAAAAACCTACGCGCGATCAGCTTTTATAAAAAAAACGGATTCGTTGAGTTTGATCAACATATTTTCAGACTGGGAGAAGAGGAACAGACTGACCTGATGATGAAAAAAAACTTGGATTAAAGCGTTTTAACTTCCTGTAACGCAGACTGTAGCAGACCATTGCGTGGCAGTTCTTTATACTTCCTTAACAATATTCTAAAATGATCCATTCAGAATTTATAAAGCAAATCAATCAATATAATCCACTATCCGAAGAAACGATTAAGGATTTACTGGATATCTGTACTGAAGAATACTATCCAAAAAATAGCCTGCTACTGGAATCCGGTACCATGGCCAGATATTATTATTTTCTGAAATCAGGATTGATAGGGTACTACACTGTAGATGAACAGGGAAATAACATTTACAAGATCTTCTTTGAAGAAAACAGCTTTGTTGCTTCTACAGCAGCCATCATCAAAAATGAACCCAGTGATTTCAATATCATTGCGATGGAAGATTGTTCAATCATACAGTATCCTGCAAAATCATATCGTGAATTATTAAAAAAACATCATGACCTTGCCCTTTTTCATATGTACTATCTGGAAAAAAACTGGGTGGTTAAAAAAGAGCCCCTGGAAGTCTCCCTCAAATACGAAACCGCAAAACAAAGATATGTGCAGTTACTGGAAAATAGATCACTGTACAACAGGTTAAAACAGCATCATATTGCTTCTTATCTGGGAATTACGCCTACCCAGCTAAGCCGGATAAAAAAAGAAATCAATTGATATTTCTAAACCTAAATGAAAAATAAATTCATAAAAGCTTCAACATATGTTGAAGCTTTTATTCTTTTTCTGTCGCAATTTTGCTTTGTCATCGGGTCATTGGTACATTATATGTTTTGTAATAAAAACCTGTGACCATCATTAATTAAACATTTTTTAGCATGAAGAAGCTTATTAACATTGTAATTGTACTGACTGCCTTTATTCAGACATCAGCACAAAAAATTATTCATCAGGAAATTTTCAGTCCGAAAATGAATAAAAAGATCAAAACAATAATCATTATCCCTAATCTACAGCCTAAAACGACCTATCCATCCGTGTATATTCTCCATGGCTTCAGCGGTAATCCGGACAGAATCATTAAACAGGATATCCCGGATCTGGTCAAAAAAGCACAGGAATATAAAACAATTTATGTGCTCCCGGATGGAAATTACAGTTCATGGTATGTAGACAGCCCGATTGTTAAAGATTCGCAATATCAGACTTTTATCGGGAAAGAACTGGTGGAGTTTATTGATAAAAATTACCCTGTGAAAACGGAGAAAAAATTCCGCGGAATTTTGGGATGGAGTATGGGGGGCTATGGTGCAACCAATATCGGGGTCACTTATAACAAAACATTTGGTATTGTTGGAAGCTCGTGTGGCGCACTTGATTTCAGCGTATTTGGAGAAGCCTATCAGAAATATATGGTGAATAAAGTTCTGGGTCCGTTTGAATCATTAAATCCCAATTTTCTTACCGACAGCAAAATTAAGCTGATGGCAGATGCTGGACAGCAATATATTTTTGATTGCGGAACAGAAGATACCCAAATGATTACCATGAACCGCAATTTTCATAAAAAACTGACAGAATCAAAGGTTCAGCATCTTTACATCGAATCTCTGGGAGGACATACTCCTGAATACTGGAGCAGATCATTGTCTGAGCAATTGTCTTTGTTTGAAAGGTTCTTTAAACAGTAAAATAGCTAAAGGTAATTTTTAGGTTTTGGCTAAAGCCCGCTTCTATTGATATAAAACCAGTCTGAAATTTTTGAAATAATAGGATCATAAAACATTGAATGTTTTAAATATTCAATAGGAACGGGCTTTAGCCCGTTTTAATAAATAAATATAAATTCCGATGGCTTTAGCCAAAACTTAAAATCAAATAAAAAAAAACCTTTTTGAGCCTTGCCCAAAAAGGTTTTTGATTGATTGAATGTTCAAAAATGCTAACTAACAAGCATTCTATTAAAAATGTCGAAAGTTTTTACCCAAATGCTCTTCTATCACAAAGAATGGATCTTCCGTAAGGGTGTGTGCCCTCATATCAATAAGGCTCACTTTACTCATCATACGAAGCATGATTCTTCTCTCACAGGACTGTTCAATACCATTTATGTTTCTCACTCCGGCGCGGAAAGCTGATCTTCCGTGGGCGCATAAGTGATTGTTAACCAAAATAACGTCTCCTGCCTGAGGCGTAAATCCTGAATAAATTAAATGCCTTGCTTCCTCCCAGAATTCATGCAGGGTATGCTGTGCTTCTTCTGACTGCCTGATGCTGGAATTGAAAAGCTGTTCTGCCGCATCAAACCTCATGAAAGGGAGATTGGCATTCCCATACAATACAGAATCCAGTGTTTCTTCTTCATTTTCTCCCATCTCAAGATTGGCATCCTTGGGAATTTTATAAATACGCTCAAAAAGAGGTTTGTAATTTTCACCAATCGATTCATGAGAACGTATAGAATAAAGGGTTGAAGGTACCTGTTCATCATTTCTTACATACATAAAGCTTAAAAAATCAGCCTGATGCTTCAGAAAAGCATCTTCGGTATGTACATACAGATCTGTTGAAGATCCTGATCCGGTTTGTGTCTCCTTCATTTTCTCATCCGGAATGATAGCATGGATCAGCCCTCCTCCTTTACGCTGTGAATAATATTGTACGGGCTTTGAGGGAAGTGCTCCATGAATTAGAGCACACGCAAAACCATATAAGTTAAATTTTGAATAATCTGCCGATTGCCAGTTGGGTGGAGTAGATCCTATTTCCTCCTGATCTATGTCCATCAGGCCTGTAAAGATCAGTGCACCATACTGATTTTTTGAAAAGTCACTCGCAAAATCAGCCGCTGTATTTAAAATCCTCTCTGGCAAGAAGTAAGAAGCCAGCTGATGAACATGCTTAATAAAATCGCGGTTTTCATAGGTATCATATTTTTTCTGAAGATGCACGGCTGCATCTTTGATCATTCTTCTCTCCTGAGAGGTGATTTCTATGACTGTAGGAAGCAGTTTTATTGCTGCAGAACAGTCTTTATCTAAAATTTGTGTAGAATTCATTAAAAAAAATTTGATGTTAAATAATAATTTTTATCTTTGTTTTTAATTATTCTAAATAACAATAGTCGAGTCAAATTTAGTAATAATTACGTAATCACCAAATAAAAATATAATAAAAAATGCAAAATTTAAAAAACTGACTTACAGATATATACGATAATATATTGAAAAAACCACAACAACTCACAGATTAAAAAAATCACATTACAAAACATTTATGAACAATAAAATAATATCCCTGGAAGAGCTATCAGGTTCAAATTCACCACATATTTCGGAGAATTTTGGGAATATTTTTCATCCTGACAATTATGATCATTATCGTAATGCTGTCAACAGAACTTTAGACCTTGTACAGGAATTTCTTCATAGGAATAACAAACCTTTCAGTGGTATAGAAGCCAAAACAATGAAAGGACTGGTACAAAAGATTGATCTTAATCAAAAACTTTCCAATTATAATGAGCTGCTGGCAGAAGTAGATGATATTTATGTGAAACATGCCACCGCTTTTCACCTTCCACAATATGTAGCTCATCTTAACTGTCCTGTAGTAATTCCGGCATTGGCAGGGGAAATTCTTGTAAGTGCTATCAATTCTTCACAGGATACTTATGATCAGAGTGCGGGAGGAACCTTCATGGAAAGAAAACTGATCGACTGGACTGCCGGTCAAATTGGATATAATACGAATGAAAGCGACGGTGTTTTCACCGCAGGGGGCTCACAGAGCAATTTAATGGGATTGGTCATGATGCGTGACTGTTTTTCTCAGAAAAGATATCATCACAACATTAAAATGGATGGTCTGCCGGCAGAAGCAAGCCGTTTCAGAATATTTGTTTCAGATAAATCCCACTTCAGCAATCTGAAAAATGCATCCATTATGGGACTGGGCGAGAAAAGCATTGTTAAAGTGCCTACGGATGAGCGTTTTCGTATGGATATCACTCTTTTAAAGAAATATATTAAAAGGGAAGAACAGCTAGGAAATATTCCTATTGGCATTGTAGCTACCGCAGGAACCACAGACTTTGGAAATATTGATCCACTAGAAGATATCGCGAATATAGCAGAACACTATAACATCTGGATGCACGTAGATGCAGCGTATGGATGTGCATTATTATTGAGCGAAAAATACCGTGATTTGATCAACGGTATTGAAAGAGCAGACTCTGTAACGATTGATTATCACAAATCATTCTTCCAGCCCATCAGCAGCAGTGCTTTCATTGTTAAAAACAAAAAAGAACTGTTGATTCTTAAACATCACGCCGATTATCTGAATCCGAAGGAAATGGACGAAGAAGAAATACCGGCACAGATCAATAAATCCATTACTCAAAGTACCCGAAGGTTTGATGCTTTAAAGCTTTGGTTTACCTTAAGAATGATGGGTAAAGAACAGCTGGCGGCATATACAGACACGGTGATAGATCTTACCAAAGATGCTGCAGCGATGATCTCTGAAGATACTGATTTTGAACTCCTTTCAGATTCCGACTTAAGTGTTCTTGTTTTCCGGTATCTCAATCCGGAAACCAGTGATCTGAATGCCCTGAATCAGTACATCAAGATGAAACTGTTCTACAGTGGAGAAATCCTTGTAGCGAGCACAAAAGTGGATGGAAATTTCTATCTGAAATTTACGTTCCTGAACCCGATTACCACTACTGAAGACATTCATCAAATTCTCACCACAATCAAAAATCATGGAAAAGACTTTAATTCAGAAAAATAGAACGGGAGAAAAAGCCAGAGAAATTACTTTCAGAATTCTGTTGAACGGAATGTTGAGAGAACTGGGAAACGGAAAATTCTATCAGGGTGTTCCAAAATATGATGTTCTGACAGCAAAAGCTCTTCAAAACAGTGATTATTCATTGTTTATGAGGTTTGAAATGAAGAAAAGCGGACTGTTTTTATTTGCTCCGGTTTCTTATCGTTCCGAAACTCTTTTTCATGAATACGGACCTGTTTTGTGGGCGGTAGATCACCAAAATCAGGAAGTTTTTGAAGTGAATGATCAAAAGCTTACTGAACTGGTTTACAAGGAACTTTCTGGGACTACAAACGAAAAGGGTTTCAGAAACTTTGTGGAAAGAATTCAAAGCAGCTTAAGAAATCTGGAACTGACTACAGAAGCGTGTCTTCAGGATGATCAGCTGTTGACCTATTCTTTCCTTGAATCTGAGCAAATGCTTCCTGCCGGACACAATTTGCATCCTTTCACCAAATCAAGAATGGGATTCTCTGAGGAAGAACAGCTCTTATACGGCCCAGAATTCGGAAAAGGATTTCAGCTGGATTATTTCCTGATTCACAAAGACTGCATCACAGAAAAATCCCTTCCGGGAATTTCTGCAAAAGAAATCTTCGAAAAATGGACTTCTTTACCGGAAAGCTACGATTTTGAAAACATCAATGATTTTTATATAGTTCCATGCCATCCGTGGGAGGCACAATATCTTTTATCAACCGAAGAATATCCTGAAATGCTTGGTTCCGGGAAGATTATTCACATCGGACCTTTGGGAGAGGATTTTTATGCAACATCTTCCATAAGAACGGTATACAATCCGGATTTCAGCTGGATGTTGAAATTTTCTCTGCATGTTTTAATGACAGGCTCTGTAAGAACAAACAGCTTAAAAGATCTCAACAGAGGATATGCTTCCGCAATCTGGTGGCAGCATCAAAAAGCTTCATTTGAACAAAACTTCCCGAATTTTAAATTATTATTGGAACCTTCCACGCTAAGCGTTCATTATGAAGGGAAGAATATGGACAGTCTGAATATACTGCTCCGCGAAAATCCTTTTTCAAATGAAGATAAAGTCATTTTATTAGCAAGACTTTGCCAGGATGAGTCTACAGATGGTTTCAATTTTACGACGCACTTCTTTAAAAATGTTTCCAATCAATTAGGAGTAGATACAGAAAAAGCAGCTATCATCTGGTTTGAAAAATATGTAGATCTTTTGCTTTCTCCTTTGAACAGGTTGTACAGTCAATTAGGCATGGCTCCTGAAGTTCATCAGCAGAATCTGCTTGTACAATTGGATAATCAACTTCTTCCTGAGTCTATTTATGTAAGAGACGGACAAGGTTATTTAATCAAAAAAAGCTTCAAAGGTAAATATGAATCTCTGATCAAAGATTATCCTGAAGTGGAAGACCTTTTCATCAGGGATGAGCGTCTGCTGGATATTGTTTCTCACCATCTTTTGGTAAGCAACCTGAGTGCACTGATTGCTTCAATAGGTAAAACTGGTCTGGTTAAAGAAAGAAGATTAATCCATATTCTGTACAGAGAGTTTGAAAACCTTCATGAAACTGAACCTTCCTCATTAACGGATTATGCTTTGAATCAAAGATATTGGGCGGTAAAATCAAACCTCCAGTCGGCGGTTGCTGATGTAGACGGCGGTGTAAATGCTTCTTCAATTTCTTATGCTAAAGTTCCGAACCTTCTTCATAAACATTTCTTCTCCGATCAGCTGATCAATCCGCAGGGAACAGAAGTTTTCTTTAAAAGGTATTTCCAGAAAGAGGATGTAACCATGAGTATGCGTCCTATAGATCTTGAAAACGACCTTGAAATGCTTCATGAATGGTTTAACCGTGAACATGCCGTAAAAATCTGGCAGATGAACTGGCCCATTGATGAGCTGGAAACGTACTACAGACTAATGCTTCCAAGTGATGAAGCACACAGTTATATCATCGCAGGGAATGACGAACCTTCCTGTAATATTGAGGTGTATTGGGCTTGCAGAGATATTGTAGGCGATTATTATGAAGTGCTGCCTACGGATTACGGAACACACCAGTTCATTGCACCTGTTGATCCTAAAAAGAAATTTGTATCTCCATCCACTCAATCTATGGTTGACTATGTTTTTGCACAGCCACAGGTAGGAAAAATGGTAGGCGAAGGATCTGTAGACTCGCTTGCTTCTATGATGAATAAAGCCCATGTAGGCTTCAAAGTAGATAAAGTAATAGAAATGCCTCATAAAAAAGCCAATCTGAACTTCTGTTACAGAGAATGGTACTGGGAAAAATTCCCGCAGAATAAAGAGGTACAAATCACCACAAACATCACAAAAAATGACTAACGAAGCCGTATACAATGTAATAGGTATAGGTATTGGCCCTTTTAATCTGGGACTTGCCGCATTATCCAATCCGATTCCGGAACTGAAAACCCTTTTTCTGGACCAGAGAGATGGTTTCGACTGGCATCCGGGACTGATGATTGACCATGTAACCCTGCAGACTCCATTTTTATGTGACTGTGTTTCCATGGCGGATCCTACGAATCCTTTAAGCCTTTTGAATTATCTGAAGGAAACCGGAAGACTGTATAAGTTTTTTATCAGAGAAGATTTTTTCATTCCGAGAAAAGAATACAACCGTTACTGCCAATGGGTAATTGAACAGCTTCCACAATGCCGTTTCTCTACTCAGGTGGTGGATATTACTTATGAAGAGGGTTTATATCATGTAACTACGATTCACACCAAAACCAAAGAAACTACGATTTTCAAAACGGAAAGATTGATTTTAGGAACAGGAACACAGCCTCATATTCCTTCTTTCATTCCGAAAGATGATTCCCGAGTTATTCACACCAGTTCTTATCTGTACAGAAAAGAAGAGCTTTTGTCTCGTGGTAAAAAAATAGCAATTATCGGTTCTGGCCAGAGTTCTGCAGAAGTTTTTTATGACCTTCTTCAAAACAGAAATGAAGAGACACAACTGGGATGGTATTCCCGTCCGGACAGATTTTTCCCCATGGAATATTCTAAGTTGACGCTGGAGCTTACTTCACCTGATTATGTAGAGTATTTCTACAACAGAAGTGAGTCTGCAAGGAAAACCATTTTAAGCAAGCAGCAAGCTCAGTTTAAAGGAATCAATTACGATCTGATCAATGATATCTACGATTTTATTTATGATCTGAATATCGACAATGCGGATCCTAATCTTAAAATTATTCCTAACAGCCAGTTGAACAGAGTAGACAACAGCAATCCGGATTTCATCAATCTTGAGTTTACCCAACTGGAACAGGAAGTACCTTATGAACAGGAAGCGGATTATCTGATTCTTGGAACCGGATACCGCTATCATGAACCTGCATTTTTACAAAATATTCAGGATAGAATCAAAAGAGATTCCAGCGGATTGTTTGATGTCAACAGAAATTATTCAATAGACTACAACGGAGGAGAAATCTATGTTCTCCACGCTGAAG
The DNA here is from genome assembly GCF_006829085.1 of Chryseobacterium sp. ON_d1. Lineage (GTDB taxonomy): Bacteria > Bacteroidota > Bacteroidia > Flavobacteriales > Weeksellaceae > Chryseobacterium. Next base: position 37,488 of record NZ_BJTC01000014.1, on the reverse strand, counting down.
TTCATACCCACAGCTATATTTCTACAGATCTTGGAATGGCTGCTTACCGCAATTCCTACATCATCAATGATATTCTGGGAAGAGAGCATTATAAAATTGAAAAGAAAATTGCTTTCCAGGATTTCGATGTAGAAAAATATGCTGATTTACCAACTGCCAAAATTTAATCAAAAAATGAACACCAACTTAAAAAATACAGTAAGCCAGGAAAACTGGAATCAGGCCAACAGAAACCTAATGGCCAAAACCATCGCAGAGCTGATGCATGAAGAGCTTCTAAAACCTGTGGTAACCTTTGAAAATAAAAACGGATATACTGTTTTTACCCTTGAAACCGGAGTTGAAAATATTGTCTACAGCTTCCGCGGACAGGAAAGAATGATGGATTACTGGCATATTGATAAAGACAGCATTACAAAAACAGAAAATGGTGAAGATCTGTCTTCAGTAGATGTAGCGGCTTTCTTCCTGGAAATGCAGTCTGTTTTTGACTTAGATCCTTATACGATTGCAAGATACACGGAAGAGTTACTCCATACACTGTATTGTGATGCTTTAACCTTATCAAGAGGAGTGATGTCTTCAAAAGAGCTTGCTGATGTGGATTATCAAACTGTAGAGCATAATATGACGGGACATCCATGGGTAATTGTGAACAAAAGCCGGTTGGGTTTTTCTCCAAGAGATCTTAAAACATTTGCCCCTGAAGCCGATGAAAATTTAAAAGTGATCTGGCTGGCTTCTCATAAAAGCAGATCTTCATTCCAGGCTCTGGAACATATTGACAGAGATGAGTTTTATCGTTCTGAAATAGGAGAGGATTTATACAATGATTTTCAGCAGCAGCTGTTGAGCAAAAGAAAAGTTGTTGAAGATTATCATTTTATTCCTGTACATCCATGGCAGTGGGAGCATAAGCTTCAGATTCATTTTGCGGGAGATATTGCTTCCGGACTTTTAATCCAGTTAGGAGAGGGTAGTGATACGTACAGTCCGCAGCAGAGTATCCGTACTTTATTCAATGTAGATCATCCTGAAAAAAGATACCTGAAAACCGCTGTTTCTATTCTGAGCACAGGGAATATCAGAGGATTATCGCCTAAACAGATGAAAATTGCGCCAGCCATTACAGACTGGGTAAAAGGCTTAATTAAAGATGATGCTTATCTGGAGAATAAAGAAACTATTTTCCTGGGAGAAGAAGCTGCCATCACGTATCTGCATCCACAGTATGGAGCGATTGCCAGCGTACCTTATCAATATAATGAATTCCTTGGCGCATTATGGAGAGAAAGTGCTGAAAATTATCTGAAAGAAGACGAAAAAATGGTAACCATGGCCTCTTTACTTTATGTAGATGAAAATGGAGTTCCATTGGTTGAGGCATTTGCTGAAAAAGCAGGAGTGAGCATTAAAGAATGGATTGAAAGCTATCTTGATGCTTATCTTACCCCATTATTACACATTTATTACACCCATTCATTATGTGTAACGCCACACGGAGAAAACATTATGGTGGTTCTGAAGAACGGAGTTCCGAAGAGAATCGTCATCAAAGACTTTGTGGATGATATTGTACTTACTACAGAGGCCAGAGAAAAACTTCCTGCACACCTTGCAGACGGTTTGATCCAGTCTTCCAACAAAGAAAATATCCCGTTGTTTATTTTGCTGGGCGTTTTTGATGCTTTCTTCAGATATCTGTCGAATGCATTGCATACGTATTCCAACTTTAATGAAGAAACATTCTGGGAACTCGTTCACAACTGTGTAGAAAATTATAAAGCTGAGAATACTCACCTTCAGGAAAGATACGAAAAGTATGACCTGTACGTGCCGGCATTCAAAAGATTCTATATCAACAGTCTGCGTCTGAAAAATAACGGTTACAGTGAAAACAAGGCATTTGCCATTCCGAGAAAAGACGGAGCACTGCCAAATCCGCTGTATCAGATTGCCAATAAAAATTCAGTAGCAGCAGTATGAGGAAATTCCTGCATATCCTAAAAGAAGGAGCGGTTTTTACGTATGGAGCCATAGCCGGAAAGAAAGTTGAACTCACTTCCGGAAGTATCAACCGTTCCATTTTTAGTCTTGCCATTCCTATGGTGATGGAACTTGTCATGGAATCTGTTTTTGTAAGCGTCAATCTATTGATTATCGCAAAATTAGGAGACAAAGTTCTTGGGCTTGTGGGAATTACAGATAACTACATCAACTTTGCTTATGCCATTGCCGTAGGTTTGGGAATTGCTGCAGCAACCCTTACGGCCAGAAGAGCGGGCGAAAAAGATAAAGAAGGAATGGGAAGAACAGCCCAATACATCATCTTGCTGGCCCTGTTTTTTGCAGTGCTTATTGGTGGGGTTTCCTGCTTTTTTGCATCAGAAATTGTTGATTTTCTGGGAATCAATGCCAGTACCGTAACTGAGGGAGTTTCTTTTTCAAGACTCGTCTTCCTGAGTATCGGGCTTGTAATTCTCCGTCTGTCTGTCAATGGGCTTTTCAGAGGGGCAGGTGATGCCGATATTGCCATGAAGTCACTTTGGATCTGCCATATTTCGAATATCATTTTTGCAGTGGTCCTTGTTTTCGGATTAGGATTTATTCCTGCTTTTGGATTGATGGGATTGGCATATGCTACAGTTTTATCAAGGCTTTTAGGCGTTTTATACCAGGCTTTTGTATTTGCCACAGGAAAAACCAGCATCAGTATCAGAGTTCCTTTACAGCTTGATATTCCATTGCTGCAGAAGATTCTGAAACTCGCCTTTGGAGGACTGGTTCAATATATTATCCCAACATCCAGCTGGCTGATTATGGTGAAGATCATCTCCACTTTCGGAACTACAGCACTTGCAGGATATATTATTGCCCAGCGTATTGCTTCCGTAGCCACGATGCCTGCCTGGGGAATAGGAAATGCCGCCGGAGTTCTTACGGGTCAGAATCTGGGTGCCGGAGAGCCTGAACGTGCTGAGAAGACAGTCTGGAGAGCAGGAACCATCAACATGACGTATCTGGTACTTGTAGCCCTATTCTGGCAGATTGCTGCGGAATATGTGGTGAAATTTTTCACTACAGAACCAGAGGTCGCAAGATATGCTGTGCAGTATATCCATGTGGTATCAATGGCTTATCTGCTGTTAGGATTTACCATGGTCATCAGCCGTGCCCTGAATGCTGCCGGAAATATTATGCAGGTTACACTGCTATATCTCGTCATGTTTTATGTCATTCAGCTTCCTCTTGCTTATCTCTTAGGAGTAAGATTTCAGTGGGAACTGAGAGGAATATTTACTGCTATCGTTTCTTCGGAAATAGTTTTAGCTGTGCTATTCCTGATGATTTTTAAAAATGGAAAATGGAAAACTATAAAAATTTAAAATGAACACTACAGAAGAATTTTATGAAATAATCGCCTCTGCCATCGCTATAAAAAAAGAACTGGTAGATGAAAAACTAACGTATCAGGAGATCCCGGAATGGGATTCTATGTCCCACCTTCTTATTGTAGAAGCGCTTGAACAGTTTTATCAGATCAAGTTTGATTTTAACGATATTCTGGAGATGGGAACCGTCGGAAAAATTCGCGAAAAAATGAAAAAATACGATGTATTCGTAGAAAACTAGGCCTATGAAAATTTTAGAAAATGTAATTGCCAATAAGAACCTGGCGTTTACAGATGCTTCCACCGGTACAACAATACCGGTGGGAACACTGTACCGCACTTTAGGCTTAAATCCTGTAGAAAAAGGACTGCTCTTTTTATACAATGACAATCAGCTGCCAAGCATTGAGGTGCTTCTCAATTTTTACGGAACAGCGCACACGATTGCGGTACTAGGACAGAAACTGCATGAGGAATTCAAAGAACGTATTGAGGCAGAATACCGTCCGAAATACATCTTTGATCCACAGAGAGAGGCCATTGAAGGATACACTCTGAAAGCATTTTCAGACCATATCAGTATCTTTACAAAGGATGATTATAGGAGTGAGGTTACCATTCATCCTGACATCAAAATCCTTTTGAGTACTTCAGGGACAACAGGTGTTCCGAAACTGGTTAAGTTATCTGATGAAAACCTTTACCAGAACGCCTTGAGTATTCTTCAGTATATGCCGATTCTGGATACTGATGTAGTTCCTTTAAACGTTCCGATCAACTTTGTGTACGGATTCTCTATTTTCACCACCAACTGTATGCGTGCCGGAAGAATCGTATGTACAGATAAAGACATTATGCAGAAAGCATTCTGGGACGAAATGGAGGAATACGGTTACAGTACTTTGGGCGGAGTTCCTTTCCTTTATGAAAACCTGAACAGAATAGGATTTTTCAGAAAAGATTCTCCAAGTCTGAGGTATTTTACCCATACCGGAGGAGTAATCAATGCTGAATTGAGAAAAACTATTTTCTCTTATTGTCATGAATTTAAAAAAGAATTCTTTGCACAATACGGACAGACGGAAGCAGGAGGAAGAATGGCTTACCTAACTACAGAAGGATTGCTGGAAGAAGAAACATCAATCGGAAATGTGGTAGAAAGAGGAAGCTTCAAAATTGATCCTGAAACGGATGAATTGCTGTTTTCTCATGTCAGTATTTTCGGAGGCTATGCCAATAAACTGGAAGATCTTGCCACATATGAGCAGCCTTCCGTACTGCATACCGGAGATACCGCCAGAAAAGGTGAAAACGGAATTTATTATATCACAGGTAGAATAAAACGTATCATGAAACTTTTCGGCATACGTCTTAATCTTGATGAGGTAGAATTTATCCTTAAAAATGAAATGCGGGGCAATACTTTCGTATGTCTGAATGCCAATGATAAAAAAATCGTGGTATTGTATGACAATCCGGAAATAGATCCTCAGATCATCACCGAAATCATTAAAAATAAACTGCGTATTAACCCGCAATATGTACGCACAGAACGTATAGAATCATTCCCATTATCACAAAACGGTAAAATAAACTATCCCCTGTTACAAAACTTACAGCATGAAAACATCTAAAACCCTTATATTACTTCTTGGTCTTGCTTTATCTTCCAACTCGCTTTCTGCACAGCAGGGCGACAGAATTCATGGCAAAATCATGCTGTCTGAAAAAGCACCGGTAAAAAATGCTGTTTTAAGACTTGTCAACACGTCTTATCAGGCAAAAACCAATAATTCAGGAGAATATTACTTTGAAAATGTACCACCTGGAGAATATACGCTTCAGGTGGTTTTAAATGACATCGAACTGATGAGGGAGCCCATCCACATTCAGAAAGATGTCTATGAAATCCCTGCGATCTATGCCCCGTTACACAATAATGTGATTGAGGGAATTACAGTATATGCAGTGAGCAGAAATAAATTTTTGGATAAAGACAGTACTTCAGTGGCTAAAATGCCATTGAAAGTTCTTGAAAATCCACAGGCTTACACAAGCATCAACCAGCAGATCATGAAGGAACAGCTTACTTACGATATTTCGGAAGTCCTCAAAAACGTTCCGGGTATGGTAAAAATGCAGGGAAGTCCGGGAAGAGGTTCAGGAGACGGAAGTTTCTACTACAGCCTTAGAGGTTTCCCTACCAAAGTATCGATGGTAGACGGTGTTCCCGCAACGACCAACGGAGAAATTGATCCTGCTGATATAGAACGTCTGGAAGTGATTAAAGGACCTTCAGGAACCCTGTATGGTGGCGCTGTGACATCTTTCGGAGGTTTAATTAATGTCGTGACCAAAAAACCAAAAGATTATTTTGGAGGAGAGGCTTCTTATCTCATGGGAAGCTATAATCTGAACCGTGTAACCGCTGATGTCTATGGCCCGATGACAGAATCCAGAAATATGTTATTCCGTTTAAATGCCGCCTATCAGTATCAGAACGGATTCAGGGATTCTGAATTCAGAAAGTCATTCTTTGTGGCACCTACAATAAGCTATCAGGTGAATGACAGATTGAAATTTAACTTGGGAGCTCAGATCTACAATTATGAAGGAACCAACACGCCGATTATTTTCCTTGCGAGAACAAGACCTTACTTCGCCCACAATCCGGATGAATTGGGCTTCGACTGGAAAAAATCCTATTCCAATAATGATATTACTTTAAAAGCACCATCTATCAATGTAAAAGCTGAGGCGAATTACAGAATTTCAGATCAGTGGACCTCACAGACTTTGCTTTCAAGAAACTTCAGAAAAACGGAAGGATTATATCAGTACCAGTTTATCCGAGGAAATACCAGTGATGCGATGTTGGAACGTAATGTACAGTGGCAGAACTCGGAAGCTTCTTCTACCAGTATTCAGCAGAATTTTAATGGAGAATTTAAAATCGGAAACGTTAAAAATAAAGTGCTGATCGGATTAGATTATCTGAATCAGACCATCAACAATAACCATTCCCCGATTGTGGTATATGACAATATCAACGGGCAGACTTTAGCAGGATATGCCAATATCACCAGAGATCTTGTATTGCAGAAAATCCAGACCTCCACAGCTCCTTTGGTAAGAAATAATTCTGCATCCAATCTTTATGGAGCCTATATTTCAAATGTTACCTATATTACAGACCGTTTGATTACCCTTTTAAGCTTACGTATGGACCACTACGAAAGTAAAGGCCAGCTGAACCTGAACACCAATATCCGTACGGGAGATTTCAACCAGACCGCATGGTCTCCAAAAGTAGGAATTGTATATCAAATCCTGAAAGACCAGTTATCTGCCTATGGTAACTATATGAATGGTTTCAGCTATACAGCACCTGTTGCACAGCAGCTTCCGGACATTAGCGGGGAAATGAAACCTCAAATGGCGAATCAGTGGGAAGTAGGATTGAAAGGGAACCTTTGGAGAAACAAGGTTAATTTTACCGTTTCATATTACGATATTCTTGTTGACAATATCCAGAGAGGAAGCGGTGTAATCCGTGACGGAAAAGAATACAATATTGTTGTTCAGGATGGAACACAAAGAAGTAAAGGGATTGAAATTGAAACCATCATGAATCCTGTTCAGGGATTAAATATTATGGCCGGATATGCCTACAATCACAGCAGATACGAAAAAGCAGATCCAGCTGTAGACGGTCGCCGTCCTGAATCTGCTGGTCCTGCAAATGTATTCAATTCCTGGATCAGTTATATTCTTCCGATCAAAGGACTTCAGGGACTTGGAATTGGTTTCGGGGTAAACCGTGTTGGAAAACAGATTACCGGAAATAAAACCGTTACCGGACAGTTTGCATTCCCGGCTTATACTTTAGTCAATGCTTCTATTTCCCTTGAAAAAGAAAGATACAGACTAGGATTTAAAATGAATAACCTGGGCAACGTACAGTATTTTGCAGGGCAGGGAGTGGTGGTCGCTCAGATGCCCCGTAATTTCGTTGCTGAGGTAAGTTTTAAATTTTAAGAATGAAGCTGAAATTCAGAAAAATTTCCTATCAGTTACATCTATGGCTCGGACTCACGTCCGGGCTTATCGTTGTTATCATGGCCTCTACAGGATGTATCCTGGTTTTTGAAGAAGAATTAAAACATATGGTTCACCCCAACCGATATTACGTTGAAAATATCGGAAGAAACAAACTTTCACTGTCTGAGCTTACGGAAAAAGCAGAAAAAGCACTTCCCGAAGGCTTAAAAGTCAAAAGAGTCGTTATGTCTTCCGATCCATCACGAACCTATGTATTCCGTACCTTAAAAATGAATGATGAAGCATGGACGTATTGGGGAACTTATCTTTATTATTATCGAATTTATGTAGATCCTTACACCGGAAAAGTGCAGGAAGTAGAAGATGCCAAAAAAGACTTCTTCGAAATTGTACTGGATCTTCACAGAAGACTTCTGCTGGGTGAAAAAATCGGAAAAACAATTACCGGTTATTCCACACTGGTATTGGCTGTAATCCTTCTATCAGGGCTTGTGATATGGTACCCCCGCAAAATGAGTAAAGCCATGCTGAAAGGAATGTTTTTCATTAAAGTATCAGCCAATTGGAAAAGGATTAACTATGATGCTCATAATGTGTTAGGATTCTATGCCATCATTCCTTTACTCTTAATCTCTTATTCCGCATTGATATGGAGCTTTAAGGATGTAGATAAATGGGTAAAGAACACACTGAACGGAAATACCCCCACAGAAAAGAGAGTCAAAAGTATAATCTCTTTCGAGGAATTTTCAAATCGGGAAAATATCCTCAATCTGATCGGAAATACTATGGAAAAAGAATTGAAAAACAAAAAATCAGCACTTGTCAATTTTCCAAAATCAGAAGATGGGACCTATTATGCCGAGCTCACTTATGATGGAAGGCAGTATAGAAATGAACACTTTAATTTTGATCAGTATTCAGGAGATATTTTAAAATCTCAATCGTATAAAAACAACAATATCGGATATGGAACCGCATTAAGAGAAAGAAATTATGATCTTCACACCGGAAGTATTCTGGGACTGACCACCAGAATTATTTATTTTCTGGCAGCAATTATCGCACTGTCACTCCCAATTACCGGTTTTATTATCTATTTGAATAAGAAAAAGAAGAAACCAAAACATAAGAAGAACAAAGTAGTTTTTCCTTCTCACCATTAATAAAGAGAAGAGTTATCTCAAAGGTTAATAATCCGGCTTTTGTCATTCTGACGAAGGAAGAATCTCATTAATAATTTATGTTAAGAGATTCTTCACTACATTCCATTTCGTTCAGAATGACACTTCTGTATAACCTCTTTACTCCAGTATCAAATTTTATCGCAGATAAAATCCTAGCGCCTTAAAATAAGTTCTCTTCATCTCAATTGCGCCTTTGCGTTTTCCAACCAAGAAATATGCAATTGATTATAAATCAACCAATCAATCCCTTCACATTCTTCGAAAAAACCTCAATTCCTTTATTCATCTCTTCAAAATTAAGATCTCCAAACCCTAAACGCATGGCTGTAAGCCCTTTATTCTGATATAACAATGTCTTAGGAATGAAAAGATTGTCTTTCACACAATTCCGGCTAAGCTGCATCAGATTCAGCGGAATATTCCATTCCAGCCATATAGCAAGCCCTCCGGAAGGTCTTTGAAAAGTAATAAAATCCCCAAGATTTTCTTCTAACAGCAAAGCAAAATAATCACGCCTTTCCTGATATACTTTTAAAGATTTTTTCAGATAACGGTTGATTTCCCCTTCTGCAATCATCTCTCCAAGCGCTCTTTCCATCAGAATATCCCCTTGGCGATCGATAATCCCCAGATATTTACGCATTTCGGTCATCAGATTCTCCGGAGCAACAATAAAACCTGTCCTAAACCCTGGAGCCAAAGATTTTCCGAAAGAACCAATATAAATTACCATTCCGTTCGTATCAGCACTGGCCAAAGGAAGAATTGGGCTTTTATCGTAGTGAAATTCGTAATCATAATCATCTTCCAGGATAATAAATCCATATTCATTGGCCAATTCCAATAATTCAAACCTTCTTTGTGCACTCAGTGCAACGGTAGTAGGATAGTGGTGGTGAGGAGTAAGATAAAGCATCCGTATTTTTTGCTTTTTACAGGCTTCCCGTACACTTTCTACAATAATCCCTTCCTCATCAATGGGAATAGAAACAATATCAACCCCAGCTTTCATAAAGATCATATTGACGGAGAAATAACTCAAAGCTCCCACCAATACGGTATCTCCAGCAGAAAGAAGAATTTCGGAAACGATATAAATACTCATTTCCGTGCTTCGGGTGATGAGCAGATTGTTCTTGGAAATTGGAAGTCCACGGGAAAGATTCAGGTATTGGGATAAATGTTCTTTAAAAAATTCACTTCCGTCATGATTATAATGTCCCAACGCTTTCTGGTTAGATTTTCGCTTCAGAATTGAGCTGTAAAACCGGGAATGCTGCCCGATTTGAGTTAAACGGATATCCGGCACCCCATCATTAAACACATACTCACAATTCGAATGTTCAAAAGGATTATCGAGAATATTGGATGTTTTGAATGAAAAACCAGTCGAAACAGGGTAGTTTTGAAGATTATTTTTAAAATCATTCAATTTAACAGGTTTTTCCTGATCTTTTCCAATGACAAATGTTCCTTTATTCGGAAAACTCTCCGTCCAGCCCTGTGCAGAGAGCTCATCATACACTGCAACAGCTGTATTTCTGTGGATTTCCAGCATTTCACTGAAAGTTCTTGTTCCCGGAAGCTTGGTTCCAAAAGGTAAAAATCCTCTCTGAATCGCATTGATCAGCTGGTTGGCAATCTGTAAATAGATAGATGTTTCTGATTTTCTATCAATCTTAATAAAACTTTCGTAGGGAATTTTAACCGGACTATCCATAATATCAAAACTGGCACCATGTAACCATCCGGCAATATACTACTTTTGACATCAAAATAAAAATCTATGGAATTTCATCATCTGTTAAAAAAAATTGTACAGAAAGGAAGTACCCACGCCAAGTGGCTGAACACCCTTTCTTTTATGGAAAATGCCGGTGCAAGAAAAATATCAAAATGTGAACATCCAACATTGGTTTCTCAGATCCAGCTGAAACATGCTGCTGAGGAACACCGCCACGCTTATTATTTAAAAAAACAAATTGGGAAAATAAACCCTGAGCTCTGCAAAACTTACGAAAGCACAGAACTTCTGGCGCCAATTGCAACAAGCCAATATCTCCACTCATTGGATATTAAAGCCTGCCGTTACCTTCAGAAAGCATTCAATCTCAACAAAACAGACATTAAATACGCGGCCTATCTTTTTGTAACCTATGCTATTGAAGTCCGTGCTGATGAGCTTTATCCGGTCTATCAACAAGCACTTACAGAAGCATCTTCTAAAATTATGGTAAAATCGATCATTCTTGAAGAAGAAGGACATTTGGAAGAAATGATTCATCAGCTTAATGAATTTGCTCCAGACTGGAAGTATCATGCAGAACATATTTTAACCATAGAAAAAGAATTGCATGAAGAATGGATCAATGCTGTTACCCAGGAAGTCACTCAATTGAATTATGCTTAGCAACAGCTCTCATTTTCAGGAATCTCTTGACAAAAGAAAAGAGGAGGGAACATTAAGGCGTTTAAAACTTCAATCTGATGGAATTGATTTTTATTCCAATGATTATCTGGGATTTGCAAGAAGTAAAGAACTTCAATATTTACTACTACAAAAGATTACAGATAACCCTCAGCTGCTTTCCGGAAGTACAGGTTCAAGGCTAATTAGCGGAAACAGCGATATTGCAGTTTCTGTGGAAAAGGATATTGCTCAAAAACATCAGTTTGAGTCTGCGTTACTTTTTCCGTCCGGATACAATGCCAATCTGGCTTTGTTTTCTACACTTCCAAGCCGTCACGATACCGTGATTGTGGACGAACAGATCCATCGGTCAGTGCATGACGGCTGTAAATTATCGAATGCTAAAAAACTGAAATTCAAACATAATGACCTTAAAGATCTTAAAAACATTTTAAAAAAACAAAAAAATCACTGCTATATCGCAATAGAAAGCCTTTATTCTATGGAAGGGGATTTTGCTCCGATCCGGGAAATCGCTTCACTCGCCAGTAAATACAAAGCCTCTCTGATTGTAGATGAAGCTCACGCTTTTGGAGTCTTCGGATATGGACTGATTGAACAATATCAATTACAGCATCAGATTTCTGCCGCAGTCATAACCTATGGAAAAGCCCTCGGAAGCCATGGAGCCACAATTCTTTGTCGTGAAACGGTGAAATCTTACCTGGTGAATTTTGCAAGCCCATTCATTTATACGACTTCAGCACAGGATTTTCAGTGGATGAGTATCAAAACAGGATATGAATTTTTAGATCAAAATCACCACCTGGCCATTCAGCTTCAGAACAATATTAAAACTTTCCGAAGCAGGAATTTACAGTCTCCGTCCGCAGAAGCAAGTCCGGTTCAGGCTATTATAATACCGGATAACCAAAGACTGAAAAGCTTACAGGATGCTTTATCTGAGGAAGGATTTTTAACCTATGCCATCTACAGTCCCACAGTAAAAGCAGGAAGTGAAAGGTTAAGAATATGCCTCCACAGCTTTAACACAGAAGAGGAAATTGTAAAACTGACAGGAATTATTGAAGAATTTATTGAAAACTAAAGAAATAACATTCAAAACCCGGAACACGAATCCCCGAATCACAAAAAAAATGAAATTATTTATAACAGGAATAGGAACCGAAATAGGAAAAACAGTGTGCTCAGCCGTTTTGGTTCAGCATTTTAAAACAGAATACTGGAAACCCATACAGTCAGGTGATCTGCACTATACAGACAGTCATAAAATTGAAGCATGGACTGATACAAATATCTGTCATCCTGAAACTTACCGTTTACAGCTGGCAGCCTCACCCCATCAGTCTGCAAAAGAAGAAAATATCACCATCAATCTGAATGATTTTCAACTTCCAAAAACAGCAAGCCCATTAATTGTAGAGGGAGCCGGAGGACTTATGGTACCCATTTCAGACACTACTTTTATGATTGATCTCATTGAAGAATTAAGTCTTCCTGTAGCATTGGTAATCAGAAATTATTTAGGCTGCATCAATCATAGCTTGCTCTCCATCCTGGCTTTACAACAGAGAGAAATTCAGCTTGAGTATTTAATTCTTAACGGAGATTTCCCGGAAGATACAGAAAGAGTGATCTGCAGTTTTATAGAAAAAGAAACAAAAATCATAAAGATTCCGGAGATCAGCACCCCCGATAAAGAATCTATCAAACATGCTGCAAAGCAATTAACAATAACAAAAATAGGATAATGGATACAAAAACAACATTGAGAAACAATTGGACGAAAGAAGAAATTGAGGAAATTCATCACCTTCCTCTGATGGAACTGATCTATAAAGCAGCCACTGTACACCGCCAATGGCATGATCCTTCCGAAGTGCAGATATCTACTTTATTATCCATCAAAACAGGTGGATGTCCTGAAGACTGCTCCTACTGCGGACAGGCAGCACGTTATCACACCAACATCAAAGTACAGGCTTTATTACCTACAGAAACCGTAATTGCCCATGCACAAAAAGCAAAAGATTCGGGATCTTCAAGGTTCTGTATGGCGGCAGCATGGCGTGAAGTTCGTAATAACCGTGATTTTGACAGAGTGATTGACATGGTGAAAGGAGTAAATGACCTTGGTCTTGAAGTCTGCTGTACGTTAGGGATGCTTACGGAAGAACAGGCTGTAAGGCTTCAGGAAGCAGGATTATATGCTTACAATCACAACCTTGATACCTCTGAGCAGTATTATGAGGAGATCATCTCTACCAGAACTTTTGACAATAGGATCAATACCATCAATAATGTAAGAAAAGCAGGAATCACGGTGTGTTCCGGAGGAATTATCGGGCTTGGTGAAACACACAGAGACAGAATTTCAATGCTTCTTACACTGGCAACAATGCCAAAACATCCGGAATCCGTTCCTATCAATGCATTAGCGAGAGTAGCAGGAACACCATTAGAAGATAATGAAAAAGTTGACACGTGGGAAATGGTAAGAATGATTGCTACAGCCAGAATTGTAATGCCGTCTTCTATGGTAAGATTAAGTGCCGGACGTATTGAAATGTCTGAAACAGAGCAGGCGTGGTGCTTTATGGCAGGGGCTAATTCTATTTTCACAGGAGAAAGAGAAACGCTCTTAGTAACACCTAATCCGGGTGTATCTGAAGACATGCAGATGCTGCAGACCTTAGGACTGAAACCTATGATGAAAAAAGAAACATGCTGTTAGATAATTATGAATTATAAATGATAAATGATGAGTGATGAGTTGGATTATTGGTATTATAGCGCTTATTATAAAATTGGTTTTTGAATTTTTATAAACTGCAGTACAAGTTGGAAAACGCAAAGACGCAAAATCTTTTGTAGTAAGAAATATTTTAAGGCGCAAGGATTTTATCTCCGATAAAATTAAACACATTCTTTGCTGAAAATCTTTGATTTTCTTGCGCCTTAAAATATTCGCAATCTATGATAAAACTTTGCGCCTTTGCGATTAATCCAACATTTACGCCAACATATTCAACTAAATTATTGTTAAATCCAATTCCATCACTCATTTCTACTTTTTAGATCTATAATATGAATACAATAACAAAAGAAATCAGCCTTCAACAGAGGGATAGAGCAGTCAATTGGCATCCTTACACCCAGATGAAAACAGCTGATGATGCCATTCCAATTGTAAAGGGAAAAGGAATTTACTTGTATGACAACGAAGGAAAAAAATATCTGGATGTTGTTTCATCCTGGTGGGTTACGTTGCACGGACATTCTCATCCTTATATTGCACAGCGTGTTTTTGAACAGTTAAATACATTGGAGCAGGTTATTTTTGCGGGATTTACGCATGAACCAGCCGTACAGCTTTCAGAAAATTTACTGAAACTTCTTCCGGCTGGCCAGGAAAAAGTTTTTTATTCAGATAACGGGTCTACAGCAGTAGAAGTTGCTTTAAAAATGTGTATTCAATATGCATACAATAAAGAACAGAAGAAGACAAAGATTTTAGCTTTTAAAAATGCTTATCACGGAGACACCTTCGGAGCGATGTCTGTAAGTGGAAAAAGTTTCTGGACAAGACCTTTTGAAAGCATGCTGTTTGAAGTTGTATTTATTGACACACCCAATTCAGAAAATCTGGAAAGCCTGCATGCGCAGATTAAAGAACGCGCTGATGAAGTAGCCTGCTTTATCTATGAACCGCTAATTCAGGGAGCTGCCGGAATGTTGATGTATAAACCTGAAGATCTCAGCCAGCTGATGAAATACTGCAGAGAAGAAGGCATTCTTATGATTCAGGACGAAGTTTTTACCGGATTTGGGAGAACAGGTAAGCTTTTCGCAGCAGATTATCTTACGGAAAAGCCTGACATTATGTGTTTTTCAAAAGGTTTAACGGGAGGCACGATGCCCATGGGAATCACCACCTGTTCCAATGAAATTTACAATGCTTTTCTGTCGGATGACCGTTATAAAACCTTATTTCACGGACATTCGTTCACTGCAAATCCTTTAGCCTGTACGGCTGCTCTCGCCAGTATGGAAATACTTTTGACAAACGAAACTCAAATGAATATCAACCGCATTGCTCATCAACATTCAGAGTTTGTAAAAACACTTGCTTTACATCCTCATGTAGAAAAGGTTAGACAGATCGGAACTATTTTAGCTTTCGATTTTAAAACCGGGAATGATACTTCTTATTTCAATGAGATAGGGAAGAAGCTGTACAATGAATTCTTACAGAGAGGGATTATTATGAGGCCGCTGGGAAATGTAATCTATCTGGTTCCGCCATATTGTATTACTTCCCAAGAATTGGATTTTGTATATCAGAATATTATGGAAGTTTTGGATCAGTTTAGAGATTAAACGATCCCTTCAGGTAATAATTTTTTTTAATTTTTCAACCTTATAGGTCCTGTAAACCTATAAGGTTTTTAAATTTTTTGCAGTTAGCGTTTTACATCCACAATAGTTGTCTGATTGTTTCTTAGAGTTCCTGTTCTGCTTTCTTTAAAATAGCAATTAGCTCCTTCAGTTCATCTTTATTGAAATCCAGTACATTCTGATTAAAATGATTGGATGGGATTTTTATATAATGAAGCCACGAAGAAAGTTTTTCCCGATAAACACTTCCGAATTCAATATTACTCATGGTAACGAATTTATATTTGGTTTCCTGATTTGTTTTTTCATTTTCTTTCTGTTCCATGATCTGAAGAGCCTGGATCAGCTTTTCCAATTCATTTTTATCTATAGTGAGTGTCTTCTTGGAGATTTCATCAAAAGTTTCGTATTCATACATAATTCCCAGAAGAGTTTCTGGTGAATTATCTGAAACATCTTTGGTTACGATTTTCTGAATATTCAGATTCTTAAACCTACCAACATTAATTATTTTTTTCTCAATCAATGTTCCTTTTCTTGAATTGACAGATAGTCCGCGGGAAGTTGTAGTAAATCTTTGAATGGACGGCAGTGTAGTCTGAGCATGTCCCCATGCACCTAATACGCAGGAAATCAAAATAATGATTCTTTTCATTTGTAAAAATTGTTATTAGTCTTTTATACTGAATCTGTTAACCTTTTCGGATAAAAAGGGCTCCCAGAAGATTATCCATTTAAAGGTACAAAAAATGAAATAAAGTCTGGGGAAGACATGAAAAATAGATTCTGGACAAAAGGCATTATCTGTAAATGGATTCTAAGGGACATTTAATCTCCACCAAAAATCATCAAAATCAGTAATTATATTTTCCCTTACAATAATTTCATTGATGATTTAATAGGAATCTCGTTTTTTTTGTGAGGTTTTTTTGAGCTAATATTAAAAGTTTTGATACAAAATAAATATGACTTCCGTTTTTTTTAATCTATATCATAAAAAAAAATTATGATAAGGTTCTGTTTATTTTCTTTATTATAAAAACCTTATGACTATTTACTGATTATTTTATTTATGATATTGATTTTTTTATGTTAATTTTAAATAAATATTGATTTATATTCAATAATATATGTATTTTTATCACAAACTAACAATAGTTATCAATTAGAATTCAGATTTTCATAATATCATATTTAAGATGGATGATCCAGAAATGAGAAGAAACACTCTCAACAGGAATAGAAACGATTCCATTGTTCTGAAATCTGAGAACAAAGCAACAAAGATCATGCTCAGTATCCTATTGAGTGATCATTACAGTGTTGCAGCATTACCTTACCGTCCAATTAAAATTAAAACATCCAACCCTCCTGTACAGGCTAGGGAATCGAAACATTGATGAGTAAAATAAAATCACCTTTTAATATTAATATTTAAACTATGAAAACAAACAAAATGTGGCTACTGGCCTTTCTGTTAATTATTCTTTCCAGCTGTTCTACGATGGATGAGAAAAATTTACTCGAAGAACCCGAAACCAACCTCAATGCCAGCGCAAGAGCATTGGCCGCAACACCAACATTGCATGTCGGAGGCAGATACCTCCAAGATCCGTGTGGCAATAACGTTGTCTTACATGGGGTTGCCATAACACCCAGCCCCTGGTTTAATGGATGCCAGTACGGTGCCAATTCCGGATACTGTACCTGGGACAATTACAATGTTCAGGGAGCTCTGAACTACAACAAAGCTGTCATGAATAAGCTCAGCAGCTCTGCCGATGGCTGGTATCTCAATTACATCCGCCTTCATATTGATCCGTATTGGACCAATGATCCCGGACCGGCTATCCCTGAGAACGATATCTCAAGATTCAATTACAACCGCCTGGTAACTTATACGGATCAGGTGATTATTCCACTGATCAACCATGCCCGCAGCCTGGGAATGTATGTGATCTTACGCCCGCCAGGCGTATGTCCAAACCGTATTGCCGTGAACGATGCCTATCATAGTTATCTTAAAACGGTATGGACATTTTTGTCTCAACATCCTAGCCTGAAGAACGCTGACAATGTAATGTTCGAACTGGCCAACGAACCTGTTGAGATCCTGGGGACAAACGGAACATGGGGATCAACGGGGAACGAGCACTTTGCAGCACTTAAAAACTTCTTCCAGCCATTAGTCAATATCATCCGTAACAACGGGGCCAATAATGTCTGCTGGATACCGGGTACAGGGTGGCAGTCGCATTATCAGGGTTATGTCAATAACCAGATCACAGGTGGTAATATCGGATATGCCGTTCACATCTATCCGGGTTACTGGGGTGGTCTCAGCAACTATCAATCCTTTCAAAATGCATGGAATATTAACGTTAAGCCTATTGCAGACATTGCACCGATTGCCATTACCGAAACCGACTGGGCTCCTCAGGGATACGGAACCTTTGGTATCGGAACAACCGGGACAGCAGGCGGAAGCGGATTTGGTGCGAATCTGAAATATATTGCGGATCAATCGGGTAATGTAAGCTGGAATGTTCTTGCTCCGGATAACCTCCTCCACAAGGGTGACCCTAATGCAGGAACAGCCTACAACAACGATTGGGAGGCCTGCGCTGCACCAGTTAAACAGTGGTTCCAACAATATGCATCTTCCAATTATCCTGTTGGAAACTGTAATACAAACAATAGCCTGGTCAACAATGGTATTTACGAAATCGAGTTTCAGACTGACGCCAATAAAGTACTTGATCTAAAATCAGGTGAGGATGCCAATGGCGCAGTGTTAAGACCATGGACACGAAATGGTGCTTCTGCACAGCGATGGGTTGCTATCGATGCCGGTAACGGGTACTGGCGTTTTGTATCCAAAGCGAGTGCATCTAACCGTTGTATTGACCTAACCAGTAACAGCAATACATTGGGAACTTCAATACGGCTTTGGCAGAACTATGGTAATGATGCACAGGCCTGGCAGGTAGTCGCTGTCTCCAATGGCTACTACAAAATATTATCAAAAGTGGATGCCACACGTGGTTGGGATATCCCTAACTGTACTATGGATGGTAACTCAAACTTGCAGCTTTGGGATTATTATGGTACATCCTGTCAATTGTTTAAGTTCAAATTTATAGCGATGAACTAAACGATTCAAAAAGATACAAATCAATGTGATTTTATTTTTAAAATCTTTTACACCATTTCGCGGTAAGTAGTACTTACCGCGATTTTTTTAATGAAGCTGTTTAAATTTTTACATTGATTATTTTGAACCAATTAAGCTTTTTAGAATCAAGCTTTACGCATAATAAACACACCTGATTTTTGTAAAGTTTAACAACTTTAATAAAAAACTAAACTTCACTACAAAAAGAAACTCATTTTAAGATCTTATTACAGACTGACAACTCAATCCATTTTCTTACTCAATCCATTTCCCCACAAATGAAGTTCAGAAAGAACAGGTCCAAGTTTTCGTCCATTTTCTGTTAGTTTATAATAAACTTCACTCGGAAAATTATACACTTCAATCCGTTCAATAATAAAATCTTCTTCCAGCTGTTTTAACTGTTCTGCAAGTACTTTTTTTGAAACCCTGGGCATATTCCGCCAAAGCTCCACAAAACGCACCCGATCTTCCTCAAAGAGGTTTTGCAGGATCAGCGGCTTCCATTTACCAGAAAGGACATCCAGGCTTCGTCTTAATCCACAGTTTTTAAATTCTTCAAAATTCATGGGTCAGTTAAATATTTATGGTTAACCTTTTGGTAACCTTCGATTGTTTTACTTTTACAAGGTAATAACTTTATCCAACAAAAATATCTAAAATGAAATTACAATTATGGCGCAATGCAACATTGCTATTGAATATTGATGGAGTTTCTATTCTGATAGATCCGATGCTCGGAAACAAAGGCTCCAGAGGAAAAATGCCAATGACAGAGAGCGAATTACTGAACCCTCTGATAAACCTGCCTTTTAATAAAGAAGAATTAATTAAAAAATTAGAAAGCGTAGATGCGGTTTCCGTAACCCATCTTCATCCTGATCATTGGGACGCTGCTGCTATTGAACTTCTTGATAAAAATATTCCGGTCATCTGCCCGGATGTTATTTCAAAACAGATTGCAGAACAAGGATTCACAAACATTATTGCTGTAAGTAATGAGCCGGTTCAATTCAAAAATATTGAGATATCAACCACCAAAGGACAGCATGGAACCGGAGAAATCGGAGAAAAAATGGGAATCGTGAATGGTTTTATATTTAAAACAGACAATAAATCAGTATACATCGCAGGAGATACTATCTGGTACGATGAAATTGCTCAGGAAATCGATAAGCATCAGCCACAACACATCATTGTAGCAGGAGGCGCCGCTACTTTTTCCATAGGAGATCCTATTATTATGACCCGTGAAGATATCTTAAAAGTCTGTGAATATGCGCCGGAGTCTACTGTTTGGGTAACGCATCTGGAAACTTTAAGTCATTGCAGGGAAAACAGAAAATTTATTAAAGAGAAAATAAATGAAAACAGACTGGAGAAGAGATGTTTTGTACTTGATGACGGTGAAGAAGCTGAATTAAAATTTTAATTAATAAAACTGTTTAAAGAAGCAAAAAAAAAGGATAGAAGGCAATGATTAATTAATTTCTATCCTTTAAACTTATGTCTTAATCTTCTACATATTTATTTCTCGCAGCCTTCATCCCAAAATAGAGCATTAACAATACTGCCGAACTCAATAAATAAAACGAACTGTTCCAGGAAATATCCCAGTCATGCAGTTTACCAAATAATGGAGGCCCAAAAGCGGCAATCAGATATCCTACCGACTGTGCCATCCCTGATATTTTAACCGCATTGATGCTGCTTTTCGTTCTCGTGGAAAAGAACAGAATGGATAAACTGAAAGACAATCCATTGGAAATCCCTATGATCACGGCATTTACGTAAATCCATTGAGACTTCAGGAAGACAAACATCATGGTACTTCCGAACATCAGAGTGCAGATAAAAAGGATCATAGCTCTCTGGTCTTTCATTTTACTGGCAATAATCGGACAACAGAACGTAACAGGAATCATCGTAATCTGGATTACAAAAAATACCCAGCCTGAACTTTCTCCCTGCATATGAAAATCAGCAAGAAATGAAGGCAGCCAGGCTACCAGACAGTAATAAAATAAAGACTGCAGTCCCATAAAAATACTGATATTCCATGCCTGAGCAGATCTGAACATATTAAAATCTGAAGTACTGAGCGCCGTTTTGGGCTGATCAGGATTTCTTTTATTGAATATGAATTCCAATGATAAAACCATAAAACCCAATGCCGCAATCACCAGCCATATTCCCAGGGAACCTTTCCATCCGAATCCTGTCCATTCTCCGATTTTCACGCTAAACCCTGAAGCCAGAGCTGCTGTAAGATTCATCGATACAGCAAAAATGCCTGTCATGAGACCAATCTGTTTCGGGAAATTATTTTTAACATATCCGGGAGTAACTACATTTCCAATGCATATTCCCAAACCAATGAATAGAGAACCTAAAAATAAAAGCCAAAGAGATCCGCTTATTCTTAAAAATAAACCAAAGCTTAAAATAATCAGAGAATACATCAGCAGTTTACTGATTCCGAACTTATTGGAAAATCTGCTAACCAGCACAGAACAGGCAGCAAACATAAACAGTGGAATAGAAGTCAGTAAACTCACCTGAAAATTATCCAGATGCAAGGCATCTCTTACTTCTCCCAACACAGGCGCAACTGCAACAATTGGGGAGCGGAGATTGCTGGAAATCAGTACAACAACCAGAATATTAATAATCAATAAAACATACGAAGCATTCTTTTTTACTTCATTCTTCATCATAATAAAAAACTTTTGTACAAAATTAGCACAGTAATTTTGTTTAATTTTGCCAAAATTTTAACCTAAAACGACATGAATGCCAATGATACTATAAAAATAGATGATCTGAAAAAACCTTATTTTGTATGGTTCGAAGAAAACTGGGTTCATGATGATGTTCTTCATCACCATCAGAAAGGCCAGCTCGTGTATGTGGAGAGTGGGTTTCAGTATATTACTATTGAAGAAAAAATCTATCTCCTTCCTCAAAATCATGCCATATGGATCCCGCCTAATGCAGTCCATAAAACCAATTCCCATTCTGAGAAGATCAGGCTGATGATCATGTTTGCAGATATTGATACAGACAATCCTTTTTATGATGAAGTCAACGTATTTTCCGTTCCATCTGTTTTAAAGGAAATGATAAAATATGCAGAAAAATGGTCTAAGCTGATGACTACAGATCATCATGAAATCTTTTTTCTTAAAGCGCTGTTCAATGAACTGCCTCAGTTTGTAGAACATTCACTAACCCTTCACATCAGCCTTCCAAAAGACAAGCGCCTCACAAAAGTTTTAGAGCATCTGCACAATCATTACCGAAATGAAATCAAAATGACAGATCTCAGCGATACAGCTCTATTATCTCTCCGTACGCTGGAACGCATCTTCAAAAAAGAAACAGGACTTACCTTAAGCAAATATCAGCAAATGCTTCGTATCATCAAGAGTCTGGAATACTTGAGTTCGGGTAATCTGACGATTTCAGAAACAGCCTATGAAGTAGGCTATAAGAGTGTTCAGGCTTATACCAGAAGCTTTCAGTCTGTAATGCAGTTCAGGCCGACTGATTTTATTAAAACCATTCAATAGGCTTAGAAACGCACACAAAGGCAGTCTGAATTTATTAAAAAAGAGAGTTATTAACATCACAAGACTTCATCCATTCCTTTATATAAAAGCAATTGACGATAATAAAAAATAAGATATTTCACATTTCATCCATTTTTCCACTTCAACAGCCAATATTCAATTATGAGATAACTGAAAACAAAAAGGTCTCCACGAGTGGAGACCTTAAAAAAACACAAATGATGAAAAAAAATTATTTCGATTCACAAATATAAACAAAAAACATATTATGCAAAACATCATAAGCTTATTTTTTTTAAAAATTATTTATTTTAAGTAAAAATAATTATTTGCTAAATGTCTTTCATTTTCTTTAGGATTCTGAAATTAACAGTATAAAAACATATCTTATTAAACTTATTTCGCTAACTGAAGAATTGTATGCCTGTTTTTTCCCAAAAATGAATAAATTCTCAAAAGTGAATTATTAGCCAACCGAGAGCTGATTACACAAAATATTCAAACAAATGTTTAACTCTTTTGTGACCCTGCTCATAAAATTTTGGAGGATTTTTGTATTAATTTGCTAAAAACCCTATCATATGAGTCCAAAAATATTAAAAAGTGTTCCTGCACAAAAGTTTGGCGGTTTCCATGATACGGAAAGCAGAAAAGTATTTAAACAGGACTTGATTCCGCATAAGTTTACCATATTAAAAGAAAGGTTTTTCTCAGTGAACCAATGGGAAAGCTATAGCGGTAAGGCATTTGCCGCATTTAGATTATATGATTTTGATGGCAATCCTGTAGACCGTGAACCTCAAAAAGGAGATTTTATACGGATTGACATTCCGGGCCCGGGAGAGCCTGAGGCCAGAGGATACGACTGGGTAGAAGTGACAGATATATGCTTTTATCAGGACAGCTTTTCTGAAAGCATATCAATGACCTGCAGGCCATCCAGAAATCCCCAAAATAAAAAAAACCGTCATGTTGCTCATTTTTACAGTTCAGAAGCCACTTCTACCTTTATGATATCGAGAAGTCCTGATTATTTAAAAGCAGCAGTATATGGACGAAATGAAAGACCTAATTTTAATGCCAAATTCGTTGACATAATAAGAAATCTATTCATTGCTGTTCCCGGGATTTTTGGAGTTGCCAAAATACAATGGAAGCAGCTTACCGATAGCTTTTTAGATTTCGATTAAAACAACTGTACCTTTTTTGATCTAGATCAAAGTTTTGTGTTAACTGTTCGGGGACCTTTGCACCCGAATATTTTAAACAAAATTTATGAGTACAACATTAGAAAAAGGACAGACTATTAATTTCTATCAGGCAACCACTCCGATTATTATTTCGGTATTCGGAGTTTACCTGACAATAGGAATTGCTTTGGGCGTACTTCCCAGGTTTGTTCAGAGTAATTTAGGTTTTGACAGTATCATTGTGGGACTTGTTATTGGCCTGCAGTCTCTGTCAACACTTTTAACCCGAGCTTATTCCGGCAAAATTACGGATACAAAAGGAGCAAAGACAAGTAAAATGTCCGGTGTGATATTGGCTGTGATTGCAGGAGCAGCTTATATACTGGCTGTATTATTTCAGACTCATCCACTGCTGGCACTTTCTTTTCTTTTAATAGCACGGATTATACATGGTGTGGGTGAGAGCTTTCTGGTTACCGGAGCATTGACATGGGGAATAGGCCTTGTAGGGCATACCAATTCCGGAAAAGTAATGACCTGGAACGGTATTGCCATGTATGCCGGAATAGCAATCGGAGCTCCAGTCAGCATCTGGCTAAGCAAAGAATACAGCATTATGCCTGCTTTTGCTCTTATTGCTTTACTTCCCATCGCAAGCTGGCTTTCTACGGCAAAACTTCCTTCTCTTCCTACAGATAAAGATCACGTCCGAACCCCTTTCTACAAAGTAATCGGTGCCATATCCGGACAGGGATTAGGCCTTGCGTTTTCATCAATGGCCTTTGGATGTATTGCTTCTTTTATTGCTTTATTTTTCTCACAAAAAAACTGGGGTGATGCTTCGCTTGCCTTTATCATCTTCGGGGCCTGTTATGTCTTTACCAGGATTCTCTTTGCTTCTTTTCCTGATAAATACGGAGGCTTTACGATTGCTTTCATCTCACTGACCATTGAAGTGGTGGGACAGATGCTGATCTGGGCATCTGTATCCAAAACATTAGCCATTATCGGATGTGGATTGACGGGGGTCGGATTTTCACTGATTTTTCCAGCCTTGGGAGTGCTCGCGATTCAAAAAGTAAAACCTCAGATGAGAGGTACAGCATTGGGAGCCTATGTAGCATTTGTGGATCTTTCATTAGGACTGGCGGGTCCCATTGCAGGATTAATCGCAGGCTGGTTTGATTATCAGACCGTTTATCTGTTCGGAGGCATCAGCGGTGTCGTGTCTATGATTATTTTACTGTTTAATAAAAAATAAATATGAAAAATTCTATGATAGTTCAAGAAGAAAAAACGAAAAAGATTCGTTCTGCATTTGCCGTTAAAAACAAACAATATCTTACTCCGCACCTTATCCGTGTGATATTTGACATCAACGATATCCAGGCTGGATTGCTGAGCAATGTCCGTGCCGGCTCTAATAATAAAATCTTTATTCCCACTGAAGAGGGAAGTGCTCCTTTTATCAGAACCTATACCAACAGAAAGATTGATCTGGAAAATCGAGAATTGACTATAGATTTTGTAGCGCATGGTGATAACGGTCCGGCTTCTGCCTGGGCACTGAAAGCCAGTCCTGGTGATGTATTGGAAATAGGAATGAAAGAAAGTACAAGACCCTTAATTCCAAATGCTGATTTTTATCTGCTGGCAGGGGATGCAACCGCATTACCTGTTATCTGTGCTATCGCAGAACAGTTTCCATCAGACGTAACGGCAAAAATAGTACTGGAAGTTGCAGGCAGAGAAGATGAACTTATTCTGTTCTCTGCAGCAGATATTTCGGTGGAATGGCTTCATAACCCTCACCCGGAAGAGGGAAGTCAGCTTGCAGAAGCAGTGAAATCTGTTCAGTTTCCACCTGGAGTCTTAAAAGAATATGTTTATATCGCAGCGGAATATACCACGGTACGTGAACTTCGCACCTATTTTAAAATAAATCTGAAATGGGATGCCCATGCAATGAATATCTGCTCATACTGGAGGGCAGGACAATCGGAAGGAAAATCTTCTGAAAGTACTTAGGAAGCGGGAATAGCAGTAACTTTTTAACTTATTTATTGCTACATTTGCGGTGACTGATTTAAATAAATGGAAGACGTATTAGTTTCATATATTAAAAGCAAAATATCAATAACGGATGAAGAATTGAAAATTATTCTTTCTTACTTCAAACCTGTTAAATTAAAAAAGAACGAGCTTCTCGTTACCAATGTTCATTCTCCCAAGAAAACATTCTTTGTTGTAAAAGGCTGTTTGCGGATATTTTATATCAATAAGGATGGGCAGGATTCTACAAGGTATTTTGCTTTTGAAAATCAGTTTGCTACTGCCCTTCATACCTTTATTACTTCAGAACCTTCTGATGAGCTTCTTCAGGCTGTAGAAGATTCGGAAGTATATTATATTACCCATCAGGATTTTTATCATTTATTGGACATCATCCCTCAATGGGAAAAATTTTACAGAATTTATATTGAAATTGCCTGTATTGCCAATACAAAAAGACTGATGTCTTTTATGGTGCAGGATGCTCTTGAAAAATACAAACAGCTACTGGAAGAAAATCCAATTATTGTACGCCGGCTTTCTAATAAAATGGTAGCTTCCTATCTTAATATTTCACAGGAAACTTTAAGCAGACTGAAATCTAAACTTTGATCAATTTAATATATTATAAGAATAAGCTTACTGCACAGTACAGCAGCAGGACTCCCATAACAATGTTAACTATTTTATAATACTGATTCAAAAACTGCTGCAGATTTTGTCCGGCGACAGCCCATATCCAGGTAGCTGAATTGCCTATAAAAGAAAGTAAAAAAGCAAAAATAAGTACGATCCACAGCTCTTTAAATTGAGGAAAGACAAAGCTGCTGAATGCTGTTATTCCATAAATAATAATCTTAACATTAACTAACTGCAGCAGGAATCCTTTCCAAAAATTACCTGCAGAATCGGAAACCGGTATTTCCTGTTCATGATCAGTTACTGTAGGTTTTCCGGACATTACCGACCATGCAAGATAGATAAGATAAACCGCACCAATATATTTTAGGTAGTTCATAAGGAAACCATATGAATTAAGAAGAAATCCTGTGAAAAAAGCAGCCAGTAACATGACAACTGTAAAACCTGAGTAAATTCCCAGAAGCAATGTTTTGCTGTTTTTATATCCTGATTTCATACTGCTGTTAAGAGCAAGAATATTATTGGGACCCGGAAGCAGTGCCGTCAGAACACTGTAGATAAAAAATGAAAACCACATATATTTTTTTTACAAAATTAAAGAGCTCAAACACTTCAAACAATCGGAATTATTTATACTTTTACTTCGAAAATATTAAAGTATGGATATTCATCAGCTTAGAAGTTTTAAAACAATAGTAGAAAAAGGTAATTTTCAGGACGCTGCCAAAGAACTTAATTACTCTCTGTCTGCCATCAGTTATCAGATTCAACAGCTTGAAAACGAAATAAAATTTCCTTTGTTTGAAAAAATAGGAAGAAGAATGCTTCCTACCGAGCAGTCGTTGAAGCTGATTCCACATATAAAAAAAATAGAGGAGGAGATAGAACAGATTAAACAGCTGAACTCAAAGGATAGAAGAATAGAAGGAAGCCTTAATATTTCAGTTTCTGACAGTCTGCTGACATATATTCTGCAACCAGTATTAAAAGAGTTTATAGAAACTGCTCCTGATGTAAAACTCAAATTAAAAGTGAGAAACTGCTATGAAGTTCAAAAAGAAATTATCCGAAATAATATCGATCTGGGTATTCATTATCAGGTGCATGGATATGATGAACAGATCAGGGTCAAAGAGCTTTCTACTTTCACCGTAGGAGTAATGGCATCACCCGCATTTTCACAGGAAGAAAGAAACTTTGACAGGAAAGATCAGGTAAAATCATGTTCAGTGATTAATAATGATGCCAATGGTGTCTATCAGCAATATTTTGAAGAATATCTTAATAAAAAAAATATTACAACCGGTCAGAATATCGAATTATGGAGCATAGAAGCAATCAAGAAAAGTATCATTAATAACTTGGGAATAGCATGTTTACCCCATTTTGTTGTAGAAGAGGAAATTAAAAATGGAGAAATAATAGAAATTAATATCAAAGGCTTTCAGCGTAGCATCACCATGATTACGGCCCATCATACCAATAAATGGATCAGTCCTGCCATGGAGCTCTTTTTAAAAATTCTTAATGAAAAAATGATATAATACGCTGTAAGCCGAAGAAATTAAAAGAAAATTAATACCTGAGTCCTTTCAGGAAAGATTTAAACCTTATATTTGCACTGATGCTAAAATGGTTCTCCATATTATGTTCGATGATGTATGTACTGGCTACCACCAATGCGGGGGAAGTTCTGAAAGTGCCTATGTTTGTGGAACATTTCATGGAATACCACGGAAGCTTTTCAGAATTTGTGATGGAACATTACGATAATCACAAACAGGATTCTGACTGGGACACCGATCAGAAGCTGCCGTTTATCAATCCACCTATTGTACTTACTGTACATGCCCAGCTTCCGGAACTGACATTCGAAATAAAAAAACCTAAAGAAATTACGGTTTCAAAGAAAACCAGTATTTACAAGGAAAAAGATTTTTCCCATCAATACCTTTCTCAGATTTTCCAGCCTCCGCGGCTTTCTTAATTAATTTTATACTGAAATTGCTTTACTCTTAAAGCAGTCCATTTATTATTACCTATCAATTTAACCTGTTGTGCATGATACTGTTGTTTATCATGTCATTATAAAAGCTGTTTCCCTGAGGTAGTGTTGATGAAACCGGAAGGTTTCAGTTCATATCGTAAATAAAGACCTCAGAAACATTTTATCACTTCAGGTTATTCATTAATCGTTTTTTCATGTTAAATAAAATTATTGAGTTTTCTGTAAAGAATAAACTCATCATTGCTCTGTTTACAGTGGGGCTGGTCCTTTTTGGGATCTATGAAACCACTAAACTACCCATTGACGCTCAGCCGGATATTACCAATAATCAGGTTCAGATCATTACCACTGCACCTTCTTACGGTGCGGCAGATATAGAACGCCTTGTTACATTTCCTATCGAACAGGCTACCAGTAATATCAGCGGGATTACAGAACTAAGAAGTTTCTCGCGTTTCGGACTTTCATTAGTAACGGTGGTTTTTGATGACAATACCGATGTATATTGGGCACGCCAGCAGGTTCAGGAGCGTTTACAGCTTGTACAGGACAATATACCAGCTGGAATTGGCAAGCCTGAATTAGGCCCAATTTCCACCGGGTTGGGAGAGATCTTCCAGTATGTGGTAAGAGCCAAAAAGGGATACGAAAATGTGTACGATGAAACGGAACTAAGAACCATTCAGGACTGGGTAGTCAGAAGGCAGCTTCTCGGAACCAAAGGGGTAGCCGATGTCAGCAGTTTCGGGGGAAAACTGAAGCAATACGAAATTGCCATTAATCCTAATAAGCTTCAGGCATTTAATATCAATATCAACGATGTTTTTGCAGCGCTGGAAAAAAACAATCAGAATACCGGAGGTGCCTATATCGAAAAGAAAGAAACCGTCTTATTTATAAGAAGTGAAGGGCTCCTGGGAAGCACGGAAGATATCGGAAGCATCCAGGTGGCAAAAACCCAAGGAGGTATTCCGGTACATATTAAAGATGTAGCATCTGTGAAAATAGGGTATGCCACAAGATATGGTGCCATGACCTATAATGATACCGGAGAAGTATCCGGAGCGATTGTTCTGATGCTGAAAGGAGAGAATGCCAATGTAGTCATCGGAAATATTAAGCAAAGACTGGAGAAAATCCAGGAATCATTACCGGAAGGAGTTGTAATTGAACCTTTCCTTGACCGTGCCAAAATGGTAAACAATACCATAAGTACTGTAAAAACAAACCTTATGGAAGGAGCTTTGATTGTTGTTTTCATTCTGGTTTTATTTTTAGGAAATTTCAGAGCAGGATTATTGGTGGCTTCCGTCATTCCTTTGGCCATGCTTTTCGCCATTATCATGATGAATATTTTCGGGGTGGGAGGAAACCTGATGAGCCTTGGAGCCCTGGATTTCGGTCTTATTGTAGACGGAGCCGTTATTATTGTGGAAGCCGTGCTGCATCAGCTTGCCCATAAAAAGCACTTTGGGAAAGACAATATGCTCACCAAAAAAGAAATGGATGACCAGGTTTCAAGCTCTGCTACCAAGATGGTCAACAGTGCTGTTTTCGGGCAGATCATTATCTTAATTGTATATCTCCCTATTTTTACACTTCAGGGAATTGAGGGAAAAATGTTTAAACCAATGGCCCAGACGGTTGCTTTTGCCCTGATCGGCGCATTTATTCTTTCTCTGACGTATATTCCGATGATGAGTTCTCTGGTATTAAGCAGAAAGAAAAAAGAAAAAGAAAACATTTCAGACCGCGTCATGGGTAAAGTGGAAACAGGACACCAAAAACTGCTGATGAAAGCACTTAAATTCAGAAAAACGATCATTCTAAGTGTATTAATCCTGTTTGCAGGTGCTGTCTTTATTCTTTCCAGAATGGGAGGAGAATTTATTCCTTCTCTTGAAGAAGGTGATTTTGCGGTTGAAATGAGAATCCTTCAGGGAAGTAATATCAACGAAACAAAAAAGGCAACTACACAGGCCGGACATATCCTTTTAACACAGTTTCCAGAAGTAGAAAAAGTAGTGACCAAGATCGGTAGTGCCGAAATTCCCACAGAGCCCATGCCTATGGATGCCGGGGATATTATCATTGTTTTAAAACCTAAAAAGGAATGGACTTCTGCCCAGTCATTTCCTGAGCTTTCTGATAAAATGAGTAAAGCTCTAAGTGTTATCCCGGGATTGACTACCAGCTTTCAGTTTCCTGTACAAATGCGTTTCAATGAGCTGATGACCGGAGCCAGACAGGATGTGGTTTGTAAAATCTACGGCGAAGATCTGGACAGTCTTGCCACGTATGCCAAAAAGATTGGAAGCATCATCAATACCGTAAAAGGTGCTCAGGATCTTTATATTGAACCGGTAGTAGGTGCTCCGCAGGTTGTGATTGATTATAACCGTTCCGAACTTTCCAGATATAATATTTCGGTAGCAGACATCAACAGAGTGATCAATATGGCTTTTGCCGGGCAAACCGCAGGAGCCTTGTATGAAGGTGAGAAAAAGTTTGATATCGTTGTGAGAATGGATAATGAGCACAAAAAAGATATAACCAGCATTCAGAATCTACTGGTTCCTACTTCTTCGGGAGAGCAGATACCATTGTCACAGCTGGCAAAAGTAGAGCTTAAAAACAGTCCGAATCAGATTCAGAGAGAAGATACTAAAAGAAGAATTATCGTAGGATTTAACGTAAGAGGAAGAGATGTTCAGAGTATTGTGGAAGAGCTTCAGCAGAAAGCAGGTAAAAATCTGAAACTATCGCCGGGATATACCGTTTCTTACGGAGGTGCTTTTGAAAATTTAAATGAAGCCAAAGCCAGATTAGGTATAGCAGTTCCCATTTCGTTAGTGATGATCTTCCTGTTATTATTCTTTGCTTTTGGTTCTGTAAAACACAGCTTACTGATCTACACAGCTATTCCATTATCAGCAATAGGAGGTGTGTATTTTCTGGCGTTGAGAGGAATGCCTTTCAGCATCAGTGCAGGGGTAGGGTTCATCGCTTTATTTGGCGTTGCCGTACTTAATGGAATCGTTTTGATATCAGAGTTTAACCGGCTGAAAAAGAACGGAATAACCAATACCAGCAGAATTGTACTCATAGGTACAAAAATCAGGCTTCGCCCGGTCTTAATGACAGCTTTTGTAGCTTCTTTAGGGTTCCTTCCTATGGCAATCAGCAACGGTGCGGGAGCAGAAGTACAGAGACCTTTGGCAACTGTAGTGATAGGAGGGTTGATGCTTGCCACCTTTTTAACCCTTTTTGTACTTCCTATTCTGTACGTCCTGTTTGAACATATTAATAAAGATAAAATGAAATTCTCAAAAAAAACCAATTATAAAAAACTGTCTGTTTTCTTACTGCTGATCTCTTTCGGAAGTCTCCATGCTCAGGAAAACATCACTTATGACCAGGCTTTGGAAAAAGCATACCGGCAGAATGGTACCCTGAAAAACTCAAAATTAGTATCAGATTATCAGGAAAAGCTTAAAGCCAGCTATCTGGATATACCCCAACTCGAAGTTACAGGAGGATTTGGACAGATTCAGGGAGAGGAAACCGATAATTCATTCGGGATCTCTCAAAAATTCAGCTTTCCAACAGTGTATTCAAAAAGAAAACAGTTGCTGGATGCCGAATGGTCTGCCGGTGTTATCAGTCAGAATCTGACAAAGACACAGCTTACCAAAGAAGTGACAGATGTCTTCTACAGAATACTCATCATTCAGGAGAAGAAAAAAGTATTGGAATATATCAGCC
Organism: Chryseobacterium sp. ON_d1; assembly: GCF_006829085.1. Classification (GTDB taxonomy): domain Bacteria; phylum Bacteroidota; class Bacteroidia; order Flavobacteriales; family Weeksellaceae; genus Chryseobacterium. Next base: position 5,614 of record NZ_BJTC01000014.1, on the reverse strand, counting down.
AGCTGTATAATAATTTTGCAGATAAAGCCGTATTAAGATTAAAAAAGGGTGAAGCCAACATCCTGGAAGAATCTACAGCGGAAATCCAGAAAGAACAGGTAAAAGTTCAGCTGAATACCCTTGAAAATGATCTGAATATCGCTAAACTCCAGCTCCAGCTGTTACTTCAATCCGAAACCCCTTACCAACCCGTAGCTGATCAACCAACAATGAATATAGGTCTTCAGATCTCTGAAGAAATGATAAAACAACACCCTGAACTCCAGTATTTACAGCAACAGATCAAAATAGGAGAAGCAGAAGTACAGCTTGAAAAAAGCAGGCTGCTTCCTGATCTTCTTGTGGGATATACCAACCAGAGCATGAAAAACATTAATAATAACCGCTTCAATTCGGTTCAGGTGGGTGTGGGAATTCCCTTATTTACAAAAGGACAAAGAGCTTTGGCAAAGGCTGCACAGGCTAAAATTGCGATTTCTGAAAACCAGTACCAGAGAAAGGAAATAGAACTTAAAAACAGATTGAACCAACAGTTGAACAATTATATGAACCAACAGCGGATCATCGAAAATTATGAACAAAAGCAGCTTCCAAAATCTGAAACCATTCTAAAAACAGCTCAGAAACAGATGGAAGTGGGAGAAATTGATTATCTGGATTGGGTAATTCTGGTGAATCAGGCTGTAAAAACAAAAGCAGATTATATTGATCAACTGGAAAAGCTCAATCAGACCGGAGCCGAACTTCAATTCTTAATTTCAAAATAACAACATCATGCATTTCAAGAATATACCTCTATACAGCCTTGCTCTCATCCTTACTTTATCCTCATGTTCAGGAAAAAAAGAAGAAGAAAAAACCGTTTACGAAAACACAAAATTTGCCACAAAAAATGAAAACTCGGTTCATCTTACAGAAAAACAGATTCAGTCTGTAGGGATTACCACAACATTCATTCAGAACAGGAATATGGAAAAGCTGTTACGTTTGAATGGGAAAGTAGAAATTGCACCTTCTCACATCAATTCAATATCCAGTATTATGGGAGGTCACATCAAGTCTATTCATGTGATCAATGGAAGTCATTTCAGCAGGGGACAGGTACTTGCTGTTGTGGAAGACCCACAGTTTATACAGCTGCAACAGGACTATCTCGTGACCAAAGCCCAGCTTGAAGCAGCAAGACTGAATTTCAACCGTCAGAAAGATTTGAATACAAGTAAAGCCAGCAGTGACAAAACCATGCAGACTGCCCAGGCAGATTATTCTACTTTGAATGCCACACTAAAAGGGTTGGAAGAAAAACTGAAAATCATTGGAATCAATGCCAAAAGTCTGACTACCGGAAATATCAGAAGCAAGATCAATATCTATGCTCCGTTTACAGGCTTTGTAAGCAAAATTCTTGTGAATAACGGACAGTACATCAACCCTTCAGATACGTTATTTGAGCTGATCAATCCGGCTGGATTACTTTTAGAACTAAAGATTTTTGAAAACGATGTGAATGATGTAAAAGTAGGGCAGGAAATTTTGGTGTACAATAATCAGAATCCGGATGTCAAATCCAATGCAAAAATTGTCAGTGTAGTTCCTAGTATCGAAAACGGAGGTTCTGCAACAGCAATCGCCAGATTGTCATCTGTAAATACTGAATTTGTAAAAGGAATGTACGTGAATGCTGAAGTGAATATCAGCAGCCGTTATACAATGGGACTTCCAAACGGCGCAGTAGTCTCTTTTGAAAATAAAAATTATATTTTTGAGGACCTTGGAAAATCCACCTACAAAATGATTCCCGTAGCAGTTGGAATTTCAGATGACCAGTTTACAGAAATCTTAAAAGCTGATACCTTAAAGGATAAAAAAATTGTACAGAAAGGAGCTTACAGTCTTCTGATGATGCTGAAAAATAAAGCAGAATAATTAAAGTGAAACCACTAAAACTTTTATTTTAAAACACTTTAACATTTAACCAAGCTGGAAATAATGACGCAGAAATTCCATAAGCGAAAATCAAAGATTTCAAAAACTTAGGTGTACTTATTATATTTAAGCAGGGTTCTTATGAAAACTTAAGTGTAAAAAACTTTTGTGACTTTTGCGGTTAAAATAAAACATACAAGAAGAAAGATCAGTTATCCGACTGATCTTTTTCATTTCAAACGATTTAAAAAATGACATTTGGCATGTTTTTCACAATACAGAATATTATTTAATGCATAATTCATTTTAAAATAATAATTTTATAGCAGTGAATAGTTGTAAAGGATTTTTAGATAAATAAGAAACGAAATTTTTATCAAAACTTTATGACAAAAAAACCTTTGCACAATTTCCATATTCCGGTGATGGGACTGGCTTATACGATAGACAGCCCGATTCGTGTTGCCCAGTATGGAATATCTTCTGTGATCTCCATCATTGATGATGAAATCCTTGAGAAGATGAAGAACTTTTACAATAAAAAGTTCAATCTTGACTATTTCGGAATCTCCACAAAGACTGAGGATTACAGAGCCAGAAGAATTACAGCCTATCTGGATATGGTAGATGATATCGTGAATGAAAAATTTGAATCTTTCAAACAGGAAATCAGCAAAAATAAGGAAGCTTTGAAAGACTTTATGGCCATGCTTCCGAATACTTCAGATCTTAAAAACAGTCTTCAAAATTTAATCAATCAAAAGGAGAACTGGAGTTCCAGTATTAAAAACTTCATAGAATCCAATTTAAAACCGGGAAGTATTGATGTCAATATCATGACGAAAGTGGATAAAGACAATTATCAGAATAATGAACAGCTTCCTGTGATGTATAATGACGCTCATGCTTCACTGCGTGGATTTGCCAAAAGTAAATTATCATCATCAATGGTTCTTTCAGCAGGTATGAATCCTCGTTTATACAGCTATATGGAAGAGTTTGACGACTTTTTCCCGGACGAAAACGGAAATATTAAAAAGAAAATTATCCTTAAAGTAAGCGATTTCCGTTCTGCCATGATCCAGGGGAATTTTCTGGCAAAAAAAGGATTATGGGTTTCAGAATACAGAATAGAATCCGGATTGAATTGCGGTGGCCATGCTTTTGCAACCGAAGGAATGCTACTTGGCCCTATTATGGAAGAATTTAAGCAGAAAAAAAACGATTTGATACAATCTGCTCATTGCTTAATGACGGCTGCTTTAGAACAAAAAGGTAAGCCTGTAATTTCTGAGCCTTTAGAAATGAAAATTACCGTTCAGGGTGGAGTAGGAACTTCTGAAGAACACGAGTTTTTATTAGCTCATTACAGTGTAGACAGCGTTGGATGGGGTTCTCCTTTTTTGCTTGTACCGGAAGCAACTTCTGTAGATACCGAAACCCGAAATCTGCTTGTACAATCAAAAGAACAGGACTTTTATTTAAGTAATATTTCGCCATTGGGAGTGCCTTTCAATACCGTAAAGGGGACATCCAATGAGGTGTTGAAGTTTGAAAAAGAAGCAAAAGGGAAATATGGAAGCTCATGTCCCAAAAAACTTCTGGCATTAAGCAAAGAATTTTCTCCGGAAGGAACCTGTACCGCTTCCAGAAAGTATCAGGACATCAAACTGAAAGAGTTGTACACCAATAAGGAAAGCCTGACTGAAAAAGAATTCAATAAAAGAAAGTCTGCAATCACTGATAAAGCCTGCCTTTGTGTAGGACTTGTGAATGCGGCATATATGGAACAGAACCTTGAAATTAAAGGGGAAAAACAAGGCGTTGTCATCTGTCCCGGACCGAATATTGCCTTTTTTGATAAGGAAGTTTCTCTTTCGGAAATGGTACAACATATCTATGGAAACACCAATATTCTTTCCGATAAGCAACGTCCAAATATGTTCATTAATGAATTGAAAATGTATGTGGATTATCTGAGAAAGGAGATCACTGAATCCACTGTACAGATTACCCATTCGCAAACAAAAAAATGGAATGCTTTCAGGAAAAATATTCTTGAAGGGATCGCATATTATCATGAGCTTTTTAAAGCATCATCATTCTTCAGCAACGGTTTATCAACCATCAATCTTCAATTACAGGAATATCAACTTCAGCTTATTGCTATTGAAATTCCGCAGGTTGAAAAATAACCGTATTTTTAATTGATAGATAATAAAAACAGCTTTTACATGGCTGTTTTATTTTTTTTGTTACTAATGAAATCACATGTATTTTTGTTAGAAGCGGCAAAGGTCTAAGAACATTTCAACTTTAATCAATGTAAGATTTTCAGAAAGAAATATAAAAATAAATAGTATTCAATTGTATCGGAGATAAAATCTTTGTGTCTTAAAGCAGTTAGCTTTTAAATTATTTGCGCTTTTGCGCTTTTCCAACACATTCAAATAATAAAAAAACTTAGGAAACATCAGCATTTCCATTTATAATAACTATGGCTGAAATGGTCATTTTGAATATTTTCCAGGCTTAATATTCCCTACCTTAGTGGTCACTTAGTAAAATTATTTTTATGGAAAAAAGAAAAATCAAAAACACCGATTTAACGATTGCCCCAATCAATTTCGGAGGAAATGTTTTTGGATGGACCCTGGACGAGAAACAGTCATTTGATATACTGGACCGTTTTACAGAAGCAGGATTCAACTTTATAGACACGGCAGATACTTATTCATGGTGGGTGAACGGAAAAGGCGGACAGTCTGAAGAGATCATCGGAAAGTGGATGAAAAGCCGATCTAACCGTAACGATATTGTTTTGGCAACAAAAGTAGGTTCACAAACACAGGAACATGGCTTTGATATCAGCAGAAAGCATATCTTAAAATCCGTAGATGAGTCGCTGCAGAGGCTTCAGACTGATCATATTGATCTCTATTATACGCATTTTGATGACGATACCACTCCGGTAGAAGAAACACTATCCGCTTATGATGAAATTATTAAGGCGGGAAAAGTACGTTATATTGCAGCTTCCAATCTGTCACCGGAACGTCTGAAAGCATCATTTGACGCCGCAGAAAAGAATAACCTTCCCAAGTATGTCGCCTTACAGCCTCATTATAACCTGATGGAAAGAGAAGGTTTTGAGCAAAATTATGCCCCTCTGGCGGAACAGTTTGATTTAAGTGTGTTTCCATATTGGTCTCTGGCAGCAGGTTTCTTAACGGGTAAATACCGTGATGAAGCAGATCTTGCCAAAAGCGCGAGAGGCGAAGGGGTAAGAAAGTATTTAAATCCTAAAGGACTTGAAGTATTAAAAGCGCTGGATCAGGTAAGTACCAAGCATAATACCGCTCAGGGAACCGTTTCTCTGGCATGGCTGTTATCCAACCCTTTAATCACAGCACCTATTGTAAGCGCAACCAGTGCATCACAGCTGGAAACGGTATTCAATGCGCCAAAACTTGTTTTGGATCAGGAAGATATTGATCTTCTTAATAAGGCAAGCAACTAATTTTTTCGACTTTCATTATAAATTAAAATGAAATCCGCTCAATAGTAGACTGCACCCAAAAGTTTAGACAAAATTAAACAATATTATTATATGAAAGAGTTCGGTACTGTACCGGACTCTTTCCTTTTAGATTAAGTCTTATCCTGTCGTTATTGTAATAATTGATAT
>NZ_BJTC01000013.1 GCF_006829085.1 Chryseobacterium sp. ON_d1 | reverse complement strand
TATCAATTATTACAATAACGACAGGATAAGACTTAATCTAAAAGGAAAGAGTCCGGTACAGTACCGAACTCTTTCATATAATAATATTGTTTAATTTTGTCTAAACTTTTGGGTGCAGTCTAAAACGGGCAGGATTTATATTTTAAATTCAAGTCAAAGATTATTCCCACTCAATGGTCGCAGGCGGTTTGCTTGAAATATCGTAAGCTACTCTGTTGATTCCTCTTACCTCGTTGATGATTCTGCTGGAAACGGTATCAAGGAACTCATAAGGAAGTCTGCTCCAAGTTGCTGTCATGAAGTCGATGGTGTTAGCAGAACGAACTACAGCGGTGTATTCGTAAGTTCTTTCGTCACCCATTACCCCTACAGATTTTACAGGAAGAAGCACTACGAATGCCTGAGATACTTTTTCGTAAAGGTCATTTTTATATAGCTCTTCAATGAAAATATCATCAGCTTCCTGAAGGATTCTCACTTTCTCAGCATCTACAGCTCCCAATACTCTGATTCCTAATCCAGGCCCTGGGAAAGGGTGTCTGTATACTAAATGATGAGGAATTCCCAATTCTTCTCCTACCCTTCTTACTTCATCTTTGAAAAGTTCTCTCAATGGCTCTAATAATTCGAATTCCATATCTTCAGGAAGTCCCCCTACGTTGTGGTGAGACTTAATCACTGCAGATGGTCCGTTGACAGACTGGCTTTCAATAACGTCAGGATAGATGGTACCCTGAGCCAGGAATTTAGCGCCTTCAATTTTATGAGATTCTTCATCAAAAACATGGATAAATTCGTTTCCGATGATTTTTCTCTTCGCTTCCGGATCATCTACTCCTGCCAGTTTTGAAAGAAACCTTTCTTTAGCATCTACCATTTTAATGTTCATATGGAAATGCTCTCCATACTGATCCATTACTTTCTTTCCTTCATCTTTTCTCAACAATCCTGTATCTACGAAAATACAGGTCAACTGGTCGCCGATGGCTTTATGGATCAAAACAGCTGCTACAGAAGAGTCTACACCACCTGAAAGCCCAAGGATCACTTTGTTGTCTCCTACTTTCTCACGGATTTCCTCTACTGTTTTTTCTATATAGTTGGTCAGTTTCCAGTTTTTCTCTGAGTTACAGATTCCGAAGACGAAATTTTCAAGCATTTTTGCTCCTTCCTCAGTATGAGAAACTTCCGGGTGGAACTGAACACAGAAGATTTTCTTATCTTCATTGGAGATAGAAGCAATGACCCCTGATTTTGCATTTAATTCAAAACCTGCAGGCAATTCTCCTACTTCATCAAAGTGGCTCATCCAAACTACAGAGTTTTGGGTAACTCCTTTCAATAAAGAGCTTTCTTTTACAATCTCCAGATTTGCTTTACCATATTCTCCTTTTTCACCTTTGTTTACTTTTCCTCCCAAAAGATGGGCAGTCATCTGCATTCCATAACAGATTCCCAACACAGGAACTCCCTGCTCGTATAATTCTTTCTGAACCAGGTGAGCATTTTCTGCATTTACAGAGCTTGGTCCGCCAGAAAGGATAATCCCTTTTGGCTGTTTTGCTAAAATATCTTGTAATGGTGTATTGTAAGGTAAGATCTCAGAATATACTCCCATCTCACGGATTCTTCTTCCGATAAGCTGGTTGTACTGGGATCCGAAATCTAAAATAATAATACCGTTGTTCATTTTTGATAATTGATAAATGATGATTGATAAATGATAGAGCTTATGGCGGCTCGCTTATGACTGATGGCTTGGAGATCACTCCAAATTAACCTTTACCCAACTCACGTCTAACCTCTAGCTTCTAACTTATAATTATTAACTGTTTTACAAAAAAAGACTTGGAATGACTCCAAATCTTTTTTCGTGATTTTTATTAAAATTTTCCGATGTCATCTCTGTAGAAGCCGTAATCGAAATGTACATGAGATGCATCTTCGTACACTTTTTTGCGGGCATCTTCATAAGTAGTTCCTGTAGCTACAATGTTCAGTACTCTACCGCCATTGGAAACCACTTTGTCACCCTTACTGATTGCTCCAGCATAAAGTAGCTTACTGTGCTTCATTTTATCTTCTCCTGTGATCTCGAAACCTGTTTCGATATTTCTCGGATATCCTCCTGAGCACATTACAAGACAAACAGCTTTTTCGTCTTTGAATTTAAGCTCGATGTCTTTTCCTTCCATACAATCCTGGATCACATCCAGAAGATTATTTTCCATCAGTGCCATCAATACCTGTGTTTCAGGATCTCCGAATCTCATGTTATATTCAAGAAGGTACGCTCCGTTTTTTGTAACCATTAATCCGAAGAAAATGATTCCTTTAAATCCGAACCCTTCAGCTTTAAGACCTTTAAGGGTAGGTTCCAAGATATTTTTCTCGAAGTCTGCATAATGTTCCTGAGTAAATTCCGGACTTGGAGCTACCGAACCCATACCCCCTGTATTTGGTCCTGTATCTCCGTTTCCTGCTTTCTTATAGTCTTTTGCAGCTACACACGGGAATAGTTTTTCACCATTAGAGAATGCAATGATAGACGCTTCAAAACCTTGTAAATATTCTTCAATAACTAAACGGATACCGGCATCTCCATAAATTCTTCTGATCATAAAATCATGAATTGTAGCTTCAGCTTCTTCAAGGGTATCACAAATAACAACACCTTTACCACCAGCCAAACCGCTTGCTTTGATCACTAAAGGATATTGCTGTGTCTTTACATATTCTATCGCTTCATTATATGAATCAAATACCACAGCTTTAGCTGTCTTGATATCATAGGTCTGCATAAATTTCTTAGAGAAAGCTTTACTTCCTTCAAGGCTTGCTACTTTTTGAGTAGGACCGAAAACCTTAAGATCGTGCTTTTTAAACTCGTCCTTGATACCTGCTACAAGAGGAGCCTCAGGACCTACGATTGTAAGATCAATCTTTTCTTTAATAGCGAAATCTCTAAGTTCTTTGATTTCTGATAAATGAACATTTTTCCCTATTACATCGGTAGTAGCATTCCCGTTGGCAAAAAACATTTTAGAAATTCTTGGGTCATTCTGAAGCTTTGCCGCTAAAGCAGATTCTCTACCGCCTTCACCTATGATTAATATTCTCATACTTTATTTATTATCTAGTCTTATTTTACAAATATATAATTTTGAATGCTAAAAATACAATCCCTAATTATTTTTTAACTCTATTTTAATTAGTGGAAAAAGTGTCTTACCCCAGTAAACATCATTGGTATACCATGCTCGTTAGCAGCTTCTATACTGTCCTGATCTTTTACACTTCCACCTGGCTGAATAATGGCCTTGATACCTTCCTGAGCACAGAAATCTACCACATCACGGAAAGGGAAAAATGCATCTGAAGCCAATACCAGATCTCCGGAGAATTTTTCTTTAGCTCTTTCGATAGCCTGCTGAGTCGCCCAGATTCTGTTAACCTGTCCACCGCCGATACCGAATGCCTGAATTCCGTTGGAAACCACAATTGCATTTGACTTCACGTATTTTACCACTCTCTGAGAGAAAAGTAAAGCTTTTTTCTGCTCTTCTGTAGGCTGTACCTGAGTAACGACTTTGATATCGTCTGAGAAGTGAAGATCATTATCCTGTACAAGGATACCTCCGTCTACTTTCACCCAGGTCTGTTTATCAGAAACAGGGTTAACGATTTTGATGATTCTCAGGTTTTTCTTTTTTCTTAAAATTTCAAGGGCTTCTTCATCAAACTCAGGCGCCATTACAATTTCAAGGAATGTTTTGTTTAGTTCTTCAGCTGTTGCTGCATCAATTTTATAGTTCATTGCAACAATTCCGCCAAAGATGGAAACCGGATCACATTCGAATGTTTTCTGGTAAGTTTCCAGTGCTGAAGTTCCGATCGCCACGCCACAAGGAGTAGAATGTTTTACAGCGCAACAAGCCATTTCTTCCTTAAACTCGGTAACTACTTTCCAGCAAAGGTCCATATCACGAAGATTGTTGAAAGAAAGTTCTTTACCACCAAGCTGTTCGAAGTCTTTCATGGCTCCATTCTCGAAAGTAGAAACATAATAAGCTGCTGTCTGATGAGGATTCTCACCATATCTTAAGTCAGCAACTTTTTTGTAAGAAGCATTCAGATAAGTAGGATATTCTTCATCCAAAAGCATTCTTGAAATGGCTGCATCATAGGCAGAAGTAAGGTTAAATACCTTTCCTGCAAGCTTTTTACGGGTTTCAATATAAGTATCACCGTTTTGTTCCATTTCAATTTTTACTGCCGCATAGTCATCAACATCAGTGATTACCGTTACAGAATCAAAGTTTTTAGCGGCAGAACGAAGCATTGACGGACCACCAATGTCGATAAATTCTACTTTCTCATGCAAAGAAATATCTTTGTTTACATTTTCAAAGAAAGGATAAAGATTTACGATCACCATGTCTATCAGACCAATTCCGTGCTCCTGAACGGTTTTCATGTGCTCTTCGTTGTTACGGACAGCCAGCAGTCCTCCGTGAACTTTCGGATGTAAAGTCTTCACTCTTCCATCCAGCATTTCAGGAAAATTGGTTACCTCATCAATCTGAATAGGATTTAAACCAGCGTCTTTCAAATGTTTGAACGTTCCTCCTGTAGAGATCAACTCATAATTCTGAGCTTCCAAAAACTGTGCGAAATCAATTAACCCACTTTTGTCAGAAACACTGATTAAAACTCTCTTTTTACTCATTTTACTTTCAATTTTTTACTTTTTACAGCTATTTCAAACTGTATTCGGGTCTTTCACCTCCGAACTTACTTTTATTTTTTACTTAGATTTTTTGATAATGCAGCAATGTAGCAGTCTAGCAATGTAACAATACCTTCAACATTGGTAAATTGGTAAATTGGTACACTGATACATTGTTATATTTATTAATTTCCCAGGACCTTATTGATCGCTTCCGGAAATATTTCATATTCAATCTGGTGAACTTTCTGCGCCAGTGTTTCAGGAGTATCTTCTGGTGTTACTTCAAAAGACTTCTGAAGAATAGCCTCTCCCTCATCAATACCCGGCGTTACAAAATGCACTGTTGCCCCACTCTCTACTTCTTTCGCTTCAATGACTGCATTATGAACGTTCATCCCCCACATTCCCTTTCCTCCGAACTTCGGAAGCAATGCGGGATGAATATTGATTATTTTACCATTCCAGTTTTCGCAGAATTCCGGTTTTAAAATGGATAAGAATCCTGCCAATACGATCAGATCTGTATCTTGTGGAATCACTTTAGCCAATTCGCTGCTGAAATTCTTTCCTCTTGGAATGAGTATATTTTCTATATTGTGATTTTTTGCTCTTTCCAATCCGAAACATTCCCTGTCAGCAACCACCAGAGTTACTTTTGCATTCCGGATTTCTCCTGAGTCAATAGTATCAATGATCCTCTGCAGATTTGTTCCTGAACCGGAGACGAGTACAACGATGTTCTTCATATTTTGAATGTAACAATGTAGCAGTCTAACAATATAACAATGATTTTAATTGGTACATCGGTATATTGTTACATTGTTATATTATTATAGTGATAAATTGATTTTCTCTGCACCTTCAGTGATTTCGCCAATTTCATAGGCATCATCCAAAAGGTGTAATACTTTTTCAGCATGTTCAGCATCTACAACGATGATCATCCCAACACCCATATTGAATGTTCCGTACATTTCCTCACGTGCCACACCACCTCTCTTCTCAAGCTCAAGCATTACACTTGGAATTCTGATTTTTGAACCGTCAATAGAAGCACAAAGTCCTTCAGGAATAATTCTTGGAACGTTTTCATAAAGACCGCCCCCTGTGATGTGAGCAATTCCTTCTACTTTCACTTCTTCCAATACTTTATGGATATCTTTATAGTATAATCTTGTAGGAACTAAAAGTGTTTCATATAAAGGTTTCCCTTCAAACTCTTCTTCAAAGTTCGGGAATACTTTTCTTACCAAAGAGAATCCGTTTGAATGGAATCCTGAGCTTGGTAATGCAATAATTTTGTTTCCAGCTTTAATCTTGGACCCATCAATGATCTGATCCTTTTCTACGATTCCTACGCAGAATCCTGCAACATCATAGTCTCCCGGCTGGTACATTCCTGGCATTTCAGCAGTTTCTCCACCGATCAGTGCACAATTGTTATCCTTACAAGCTTCCACCATTCCTAAAACAATTTCTGCAGCGATTTCCGAATCAAGCTTTCCGCAAGCCAGATAATCTAAGAAGAACAAAGGTTTTGCACCGTGACAAAGAATATCATTGGCACACATTGCGAAGCAATCTATACCGATAGAATCATACTTTTTAGTATCTAAAGCTACTTTCAGCTTGGTCCCTACTCCATCTGTTCCTGATACAAGAACCGGATTTTTATATCCACCGATTTCATAGAAAGCACCAAAACTTCCCAAATGATTCAGTACATTAGAATTGTGGGTTTCACCGACCGCCTTTTTGATCTTGTCAACCGTTTTGTATCCTTCTTCTTTGTCTACTCCTGCTGATTTGTAAGTGTTGCTCATGTTTAATAATTTAATAATGTAACAATATATCTGTTTAGCAATGTAACAATAGCTTCACTTTGGAAACCGGAGAATTGGTAAACTGGTACATTAGTATATTGATACATTTTATTTTAATAATTACTTTTATACTTGATTTTAGAAAACAAAAAAGCCGACAATCTTTTCAGATTATCGGCCGTTATTTTATCTCAGAATTTCAGAGCCCACAATTTTCCCTTTATGAGAAAAACATTGTTTATAGGAGGTCTGAATTTTCATCTCTTTTCTTTTTGCAAAAATAGTAATTTTAAATGAATATTCAAATTCTATTTTTCAAGGATCGTTTCAATGGCTGCAATCTTCTTAATTTTTTCCTTTAATTCACTGTCTTTCTCATCATTGGAAATTTTTTGAGCAGCTTTATCAAAGTTGTCATTAAAAAATGGAAGGGAAAAAGTTTCCACCACATTTCCACCATGGAAAGGGAAACGCTTTGATGCAGCTTCCAAAACTCCCGCTCCACCTCTACCTCCCGGAGATGTAGACATCAATAGCATCGGTACTTCATTCCAAACCGTTCTGTCTTTGATTCTGGATACCCAGTCGAAAACATTTTTGAATGCTGTAGAATACGTTCCGTTGTGCTCTCCCAAAGACACCAATAATACATCAGCTCCATCAATTTTTGCTGCAAAATCATGGGCTTCCTGAGGAACACCGTTAGCCAGCTCTCTTTCATGTTTGTAGATAGGCATTTCGAAAGGGTTTAAATCAATTACTTCAGTTTCTGCGTTTTCAAACAATGTTGAAGCATATGCTACCAACTGCTTGTTCATTGATACTTCTGAGTTGCTTCCTGCTATTGCTAAAATTTTCATATATGAGGTTTATTTTTAAGATTACAAATTTAGTTTTTTATTTAAGATAAGCGGGCAGTTCCATTGGGACTTCCATTAATAATATTTCGGTGTCCTCCACCGCTTCGATATTAAAACTCTGGGTATCCCAGATTCCCAATCCGTCTCTTTCATTCAGAATACGGTCTCCTATTTTTGCGCTTCCTTTTAAAACAAATGCATACACTCCGTTTCCTTTTTTGTTGAGCATGTAATTTTTACCGTTTCCTTTTGTAAAATTGGCTATATTGAACCACGCATCCTGATGAATCCATACGCCGTCATCATTTTTATCGGGAGATAGGATCTGCTGGAATCCATTGATTTTCTCTCCTTCTTTGATACTTTTCTGATCATATCTTGGTTCAACGTTCTGCTCTCTGGGGAAAACCCAGATCTGAAGGAATTTTACTTCCTCATCTTTATTTTTATTGTATTCGCTATGCATTACACCGGTTCCGGCACTCATCACCTGGATTTCTCCTTTTCTGATTACCGCTGTAGTTCCCATTGAATCTTTATGTTCCAAATCTCCTTCCAAAGGAATGGATATAATTTCCATATCCCTGTGCGGGTGTGTTCCGAAGCCCATTCCCTGAGAAACGGTATCATCGTTTAATACTCTTAAAACACCAAAGTGTGTTCTTTCTCTGTTCTGATAGTTGGCAAAACTGAATGTATGGTAAGAATTTAACCATCCGTGGTTGGCATGGCCTCTTGAATCTGCTTTATGATATACTGTTTTCATTTTCTGTGATTATTTATAGTACAAATGTACGGGATGTGGGTGTTTAAACAGTTGATGTAGGTTAAGAAAGGAAATTGGAAATAAAATGAAGATAAATTCCCACTCTTCTAATCAACCGTGTCAAGGTTTAAAACCTTGACACGGTTGATTAGAAAGCATCTTTAATCTTCGAATTTCTTTTAAGATAAAAAAACAGACCACAGATTATCATCATTAAAACCGTCAGAATTTGTAAAACATCATTAATATAACCAGAAAAACTTCCCAAAACATTCGTTACAATACCGGTCCCTATTTGATTGGCTGCCATCAGAAATCCTGAAACTAAAACAGAATAGGCAGGAAATTCTACCGTTCCCCAGCCAATTGAACCAGGAAATATGCTTCCCATACAAAAACCAATCATCAGCATCATGAATAACAGGAGATGGACATGAGGATAAACCAACAGTAAAATAATCATTATTCCCACTGCAACAGGAGCATAGAGAAAGAATAAGGAAAGATCAAATATTTTTGAAAATACCCCAAACAGAAGGCGGTTCAAAGCAATCCCTGCCCAAAAGAGAGACAGGCCAATGCTGGCTTCGTTATTATCCAGCCCTTTACTTTTTAAGATAATTCCTCCAAAGCTCCCGAAAGTTCCTTCTACACAGCCATACAAAATAATTGCAATGAAAAACACCCACAGTTTTTGAGGAATTCTCACATAATCAGGAAGTTTAAAAAATGACCCTTTTTCAATTTTTAAAAATAAAAAAACAATCAACACCAAGCTTATAACAACAAATATACTTCCGGGAAGATACATCCAGTTTCTGACATCTCCTATAAGATTCATCATCAGTGGAGAGGTGGACGTACCTAATCCTACCAGAAACTGAAGAATTAAAATCGCATTGGTATTTCCTTTTTCAAATAAACTTGCTGCCAGTGGATTCAGTGTGGTAATGGAAAGTCCGAAACCTGTTCCTGTAAAAGCCACCAACACCATTAATACAGAAAACAACAGTTTTTTTTCAACAAGAAAATAATGCAGCACCCATAGAGAACCTGTAGAAACAAGCATCAGCAGAACTCCCAACGAAAGAATTATTTTGGGTCCCCATTTATTAACCAAAATCGGTGCTCCCAGACATGCCACGATGATACATAGTACCTGAGGAATAAACAGGTTCCCAAACTGTGAAGAAGATAACGCAAACAAAGAGGGATCTGTAAAAGCTGTTCCCAGTGCCGGAAAAATCACAAAATTAACCCCAGCCAGAAAGGCAAGCAAGTAGACAACAGCTATAATAATTTTTCTGTTGTTCATCTTTTATTTCAATAGAGTATTTTTAAGGTATTCTCCCACTCTTAAAGCCATTGCTATAATGGTAAGTGCCGGATTTACGGCTCCACTTGAAACAAAAAAACCTCCGTCTACGATATACAGGTTTTCAAGGTCATGCGCTTTACAATTAACATCCACTACTGAGCTTTTCGGGTCCAGTCCCATTCTTGTTGTTCCGTTTTGATGAGCAGGGGAAGCAATATCCATTCCTTTACTAAAATAATAACCTTTGAACAGAAAGCTTTCAAACTTCCCTGATGCTTTTAACGCTTTTATTAATTCTGATTTAAGAAATTCGTGTCCTTTCTGATTATTGTCCGTATAGCTGATCTTAATCTGACCGTTTTCTACTGTTACTCTGTTTTCAGGATCTGGCAGATCTTCTGAAGTCAGCCAGAAGTCAACAGCGTGTTTAGCCATTAGCTCAAAAGTAAATCCCGGTGCGGCAATCGGACTATCTGCCTTAATCTGATGTTCATCTGATTTTCCAAGCATCTGTATATGTCCTAAAGGGAACTCATACTTAGCCGTTGCATGATAAAAATCGTTAATACCAAATGTTTTCCCAAATTTTGTAGGATTAGGTTCAGTATAAAGGGCTATCAATGCTGTATTCTGATGAAACATATAATTACGTCCCACCTGATCTGAAGTATTGGCAAGTCCGTTTGGAAAATGTTCATTTTTACTCTGCAGCAGAATTGCAGCAGAATTGATGGCGCCGGCAGAAAGAATTATGATATCAGAAGTTACTGTTTTTATCTCTCCATCCTGTTCTATAATAACCTCATTTATTTTTCTTCCTGAGCTGTCTGTATTTAGTTTTATAACTTTTGAATGGGTCATCAGCTCAACATTGGGATATTCAAGTGCTTTTGACAGGGCACAAAGATGAGCATCACTTTTTCTTTCTGAAGCATCAGGGAAACCATCAAAACGATCCAGTGTATAAGGAGCATTAGCTGTTGTATGAGGGGTAAAGTTTACGCCGATGGGCAGCTCAAAAGGATTCAAACCATAATCTTTCAGTTCATCAAAAATTTCCTGGATTCTCGGTTCGTGAGGTAGCGGTGGGTTCGGATAAGGTTCGGAATCGAAAGGCTCAGTAGGATCTGCACCTCTTTTTCCATGGACGTTAAAAAGCTGTTCAGCCTCCAGATAGTACTCTTTTAAATCTTCATACTGAATAGGCCATGCAGGTGATACCCCTCCATAATGTTTTATTTCTTTAAAGTCTTCCTCTCTTAACCGAAATAAGGCGGCTCCATAAAACTTGGTATTTCCACCTACATTATAATGCATTCCCGGCCGAAAGCTTTTCCCGTTTTTATCCAGCCAGAGATCTGTAGTTGTATACCTGTTTTTCTCAAAAACTTCTTCAGAATTCCAATTTTCTTTCTCCACCGGAACATAATCCCCTCTTTCTAAAATCAATATTTTTTTTCCGCTGTCAGCCAGTTTATAGGCCATCGTTGAACCTCCTGCTCCGGTTCCAATAATGATGATATCGTACATTGTTTACAATTTGGTATATCTAAGTTAGAGATTAAAAAAGCAGAGAGAGCTTAACAAAATGTTAAATTTCAATTGATTATATAAATAATTGATAAAAGCAGAACGGCAAGTGAGTAAAATGATCTATTTTTCCGATAAAGGATTTTTGAAAACTAAATTTTAAACTTGAAATTTAAAATTTGGACTAAAACAGATTGATCTAGATATCAAAAAAAGCGGGCTAAAGCCCGCTCTATTGGTATTTAAATTCAAAACAGATAATTTTTTAAAAGTGAATCTGTTTGATTTCCTCTTCAATTTCCTTAGGAGTTTCCTCTTCAGATTTAATAAAAATCATAGTCACTACAGCTCCAATAAGCATACAAACTCCTCCTACCACAACATAATCCATAGCCTGTTTTCCGAAAATACTGCTTACAACAGGACCCCCAAACAGACCATTGATGATCTGCGGAATTACAATAAAGAAGTTGAATATTCCCATATAAACCCCCATTTTTCTCTGTGGAATTACCTCAATAAGCATAGCATAAGGCATAGCCAGAATACTCGCCCAGGCAAAACCCAGTCCGATCATTGAGATCCACAGATTGCTGACATCTTTAATGAAATACATTGAAACAAGTCCCAGCCCTCCGCACAATAAAGCCAAAGCATGAGTCTGCTTTTTACCGATCAGTTTAGCAATTGGAGTCAACAGAAATGCAAACGGGATTGCCCAAAGATTATACATTCCAAAAAGCTTTCCGGTAAGGTCGCCTGCATCATTAAATGCTTTGGAGTGGGTATCCTCCGGAGAAAGACCAAAATGATGAGTCGCCAGAGCACTGGTAGTAAATACCCACATGGTAAATAAGGCAAACCATGAAAAGAACTGAACAATTCCCAGCTTTTTCATCTGCGAAGGGATTGCAGCAAAGTCTTTGAAAATATCTGAAAACTTAGACTCCTGTTTTTCAATTTCTTTTCCATCTTCAAAATCAGCAAATTCCTGTGGTGAATACTCTCTGGTAGTCATGATGGTATACAGAATTGATATGATCAGTAGTCCTGCACCAATATAAAAGGAGTAAATGACATTATCTGCTACAAATCCTGCTGGAGCTTCATTGGAAATCCCCATTTTTGTTAACCAGTCCGGTAAATATGAACCCAGTACCGCCCCAATTCCAATTAAAATGGTTTGTACCGAGAACCCTATTGTTCCCTGATGTTTAGGGAGCATGTCCCCTACCAAAGCCCTGAAAGGTTCCATTGCAATATTCACCGAAGCATCCATCATTGCAAGAAATATTACTGCTAATAAAAGAGCGTTGGCCGCAAACATCTGAGTGACGGAAGCGGCATTAGGAAGTAAAACTAATCCTATTGCACACAAAACAGCTCCAATCAGGAAATAAGGCTTTCGTCTTCCTAACGGGCTCCATGTATTGTCTCCCATATGTCCGATAATGGGCTGGATAATCAACCCTGTAACAGGTGCCACCAGCCAGAACCATGATAATTCATGTACGTCTGCTCCTAAATTACCCAGAATACGGCTTGCGTTCCCATTTTGTAACCCGAACGCCATCTGGATTCCCAAAAACCCCATACTCATATTGATAATCTGAAGGATGGATAAATCCGGCTTTTTTCTTCTTCCAAACGGGTCCGCACCATATTTTCCTAACATTTCTGCCATTATGATTTCAGCTTTTGAATTAATACATCCTCGATAGGTGCTTTTTCAGGAACTACTTTATCCACCACTTCATTCGGAACTGTCATGGAAAGTACATATTGCTTTACCTTCCAGTTTCCGTTGATTTTTTCTAATACACCTGAACCTCTGCAAATTTTCATCTGGGTATCCAGTAATTCATCGAACCACGCCAGTTTTCCATCTTTACTGAAGTAAATATTTCTTTTCAGTGCTTTAAAATTCCAGGTTTTCTTTTTATCAAAATAAGGTTTTGCCCATACCATAAATGCTTTTTTATTCCAGATTTCAGTAGCATCTGTTCCAATGAAGGTAGACTCATCCGCAAAGAGATTAAAATAGGCATTGTAATCCGCTTTTGCAGCAGCTGCATTGAAGGCATCAAGCATGACCATGATTTCTGATTTCTCTTTTTCAAATCCGGTCTTCGACTGTGCTTCCAATAAGGAGAATCCCAGTAAAAAAAGGATGAATGTATAAGCAGTCGTTAGTTTTTTCATATGTAATAATTATTTTTCCAGTTCAATAATCAACGGGGTTTTTGCAGGAATATTCATGCTGTTTTGTAATAAAATTTCTTTTTCTGAAATAATTTCTTTTCCTTTTGTAAATCCATTAAGTGATTCTGCAAACCGTTTCAAGTCTATCGTCTGTTCTTTTTCATTATTGTTGATCACCACCATTACACTTTCTTTTTCATTATATCTGAAATACACAAAAACGCCATCCTTGGGAATGAAATTTTTAGTTTTCCCGTTATGAATCACTTCCTTCCCTTTTCTCCAGTTCAATAATTTCTGAGTAAACCGGAAGAATTCTTTCTGCTCCGGAGTTTGCGTGGATGGATTAAATGCATTTTGTTGATCGGACGTCCAGCCTCCCGGAAAATCCCTGCGGATATCAGCATCACCTCCTGTTTTTTTATCTCCCCTCATTCCTATTTCTGATCCGTAATAAATCTGAGGAATCCCTCTTACTGTTGAGATCAGGGTAAGTCCTATTTTATAAGCGTCAGGGTTGGCATTAAAGATTTCATTCCATCTTTCAGTATCATGATTTTCAAAAAACACTAAAGTGTTATTAATATCCGGATAAAGGAAATCACTGGTAAAGGAATCGTAAATTCTGATCATTCCTTTATCCCAGCTTTCTTTTTCTTTAAGAGCCTTAGACATATTTCCAAACAACATAAAATCCATCACCGATGGTAAGTTTGAATTATAGCCTTCTATTTCTCCTATTTTCGAATTTTTCTGCCAGGCGGCAATTTGCGCTGCCGTATAAAGCCAGGTTTCTCCAACAATATTGAATTTCGGGTATTCATCCGTAATTGCTTTAGCCCATTTTGCCATAGCATCTTTATCATTGTAAGGATAAGTATCTACCCGAAATCCTCCCAATTCGGCATATTCGATCCACCAGATTGCATTTTGTGTCAGATATTTCAAAACCAGCGGATTTTTCTGATTAATGTCGGGCATTGTCGTATCAAACCATCCGTTCAATGCATATTTTTTATCAATATCAGAGGCATTGGTATCAAATTGCGTTGTCGTTTTATAATTGGAACGTTTGAATCCTTTTTCACCTTCATCAAACCAATGAATCCAGTCTTTTGAAGGAAGATCTTTGATCATCCAGTGTGAACCTCCCCAATGATTGGTTACATAATCCATCACCAGCTTCATATTTCGTTTGTTCAGTTCCTGAGATAATTTTTTATAATCTTCATTGGTTCCGAAGCGGGCATCTATTTTATACAGATCGGTCTGGGCATAGCCGTGATAGGAGTACACTTTTTCGTTGTCCTCATTCACAGGAGTGAGCCAGACAGCAGTAGCTCCCAGGTTCTGAATATAATCAAGATGGCTGATGATTCCCTGAAGGTCTCCGCCATGTCTTCCATTGGGCAGGCTGCGATCTGCTTTTTCTGTCAGTTCCGGTTTTGAATCATTCTTCTCATCACCATTGGCAAAGCGGTCAGGCATGATCAGATACATAAAGTCTTTTGAGGTAAAAGACTCACGGTTGGCTGATCCCGGATTTCTTTGCTTCAATTCATACGTGTATGAGCCGAGGTTCTTTTTACCTTTTTTAATATTGATGATGAACTTCGGAATGTTTATTTCATTGGTATTGACCGTAATAAAAACATAATTGGGATTATCCACTTTCTGAATGTCCTTGATGTGTATTCCATCTGATAGTGTAATCTCATTATTGGCAACTTCTTTTCCATAAACAAGAATCTGAAGTTCAGGATTTTTCATCCCTTTCCACCAGAAAGCCGGCTCTACTCTTTCCAGGTTTTTTTGGGAAAAAGCGGCAGAAGCTATGGAAAGAGCGAATGCTGCAAATATTGTCTTCATATTAGTGTTCAATTTAGCATTAAATTTTCATATATACATTTAAAAATGTAGTGGAAAGTCTCTTTTTTGATCCTCATTCATTCAGAATTTCAGAATGAAATATTCTTATTCCGAATTTTACAAAGAATAATTAATTTTTTTACAAAAAATTCATGTGAAAAGTTGATTTTCAATTTTATTTATCTTTAGCTTTACAGAAAAAATGTTTGATTTCAGCAATATGTTCAAAACAGAGGGACCAGATGTTGTTTACACATGGACAATTCCTGTGTTTGCTGCAATTATTTTCCTGGAAATGGGTTACAGCCACTTTAATAAGGAAAAAATCTATGAGACTAAAGATGTTGCAACAAATGTACTTTTCGCCTTGCTTAATTATGGATTAGACATCATCATGAAAGGTTTCTCTTTATTTGTTATGATGTTTTTTTACCAGCACCGTCTTTTCGACTGGCAGGAGGGAATATGGTATTGGATTGCAGTATTCCTGGCCCAGGATTTTGCCTATTATGTTCATCATTATGTGGATCATCACTCCCGTGTTTTCTGGGCGGTACATATTACGCATCATAATTCTGATTATTTCAATATCAGTACAGGATTCAGAAGCCCTGTATTTCAGCCATTATACCGATACCTGTTTTTTTCTCCATTAGCATTCATGGGCTTTCATCCATGGCATATTCTGGTGGCTTATTCTTCTATTCAGATCTATGGTACCTTTGTACACACCCAATCGATTAAGAGTATGGGATTTTTAGAATACATTCTGGTTACGCCTTCCCATCACAGGGTACATCATGCCTGCAATATCAAATACCTGGACCGCAATATGGGAATGGGCTTGATTATCTGGGATAAAATCTTCGGAACATTTGAAAAAGAAGATCCTGAAGTTCCTGTAAAATATGGCATTTATCCTAAAATGGAGTCAAAAGATCCTGCAACTACCCTATTCTATGAATGGAGAAGAATAGGAAAAGATCTCAGACAGCCCGGGCTTTCTTTTAAAACCCGATTGAAATATCTTTTCTATTCTCCGGGATGGAGGCATGATGGGACCGGAAAAACGGTAAAACAGTATCAGAAAGAATATAAGGAAAAGAAAAAGAACAAAGTTCCAGTTCAAGTAAACGAGCCGGCAGCAGAATCTGAGAACCAATATCCCCAATTCATTCAGCATGCGGAGGATAAGTAGCTGTAAAAAAATACCCCGGTTTTGAAAAACTTGAACCGGGGCACTTTAGTGTATCGTTAAAAATTATTTTATTGGCTTGATAGAAACTGCAAAACCACCGCTTCTTACCATTTTAAAATTAATTTTTGACTTGCTTGTAATCTCTTTTTTATAGATGTTATAGCTTTGAGGATTATCAATATAATCAGCATCTTTTCCATCTTCATAGATCGTTGCTTCGTATTTTTTTCCTTTATCCAGAAACGAGAAATCTACTGTATACTCACGTTTGTTTTCATCGGTAATCCCTCCCACAAACCAATTTTCAGTTCCTTTTGCTTTTCTTGCTGTGATCACATAGTCTCCCGGCTCCGCAGATAAGATCTTTGTATCATCCCAATCTGCTGAAACATCCTTGATAAACTGGAATGCATCCATATGCTTTTTATAGTTTTCAGGCAGATCTGCAGCCATCTGAAGCGGCATGTACATTGTTACATAAAGAGCAAGCTGCTTCGCCAGAGTAGTTTTTACAAAACGCTTATCTCCAGGGAAATAATAGTCAAGTTTCGTCTGGAAAATTCCTGGGGTATAGTCCATGGATCCTCCCATCCATCTTGTGAAAGGAAGAACTGTCTGGTGGTCAGGTTTATTACCTCCAAATGCTTCATATTCCGTTCCACGGGCTGCTTCTGCGGAAATATAGTTAGGATAAGTACGGCTTTCTCCTGTAGGGCGCACAGATTCGTGGGAATTAACCATGATTTTGTAGTCATTTGCTTTTTCTGCAATTCTATAGTAATGGTTAATTGTCCATTGAGAATAATGATGTTCTCCTCTCGGAATAATATCTCCTACATATCCGGTTTTTACGGCATCATATCCATATTTTTTCATTGTCTGGAAAGCTTTGTCTGCCCATCTCTCATAGTTTGTTGCAGAACCAGAAGTTTCATGGTGCATGATCAGCTTAATTCCCTTTGAATGTGCATATTCATTCAGCATTTTGATATCAAAATCCGGATAAGGGGTAATGAAATCGAAAACAAATTCTTTGGAGTGCCCGAACCAGTCTTCCCAACCGATGTTCCAACCTTCAATCAATAATCCCTGGAATCCGTTTTCTGCAGCAAAATCAATGTATTCTTTTACTTTTGTATTATTGGCTGCATGTTTTCCGTTGGGCGTCAGCTTCGTAAAATCTGTTTTACCTAAATGTACATTTTCTGCTGTAGAATATGCCCATTGAGATTTTCCGATGATCATCTCCCACCATACTCCCATATATTTTGTAGGGTGAATGTAAGAAGTATCTGTATATTTTGTAGGCTCATTCAGGTTAAAGATCATTTTGGAATCCATCACCTGTTCTGCTTTCGGCGCTACAATAATGGTTCTCCACGGAGTCACCGAAGGAGTCTGAATATATCCTTTCGCTCCCTGTCTGTCAGCAGTCAAATGTGTTTTGAATTTATAATTCTGGGCATCTACCTCAAGATGTGAGGCCGGATAATCCAATACCGCAGCTTCTGCCACATTGATATACAAAGGCTCTTTTCCTTCTTTTTTAAGCATCAACGGAGACTGAACAGCATTTTTCACCAATGACTGAGAGGCATTTGCATCGTATGCTTTATCCCATTTTGAAGGAATTTCAGATACTTTGGTTTCCTGATACTGATATTCCTGAGAGTCATAATCTGCCACGATCCACCATGCCTTCATATCGGTAGGGAAATCGATTTCAGAATCTTCTTCTCTGATCACAAAATAATTAAGGTTCTTTTGCTGTGGGAATTCATAACGGAATCCAAGCCCATCATTAAACAATCTGAACTTTACCACAATACTTCTGTCTGTAGAAGCCTGATTCAGGGTAACCGCCAGTTCGTTGTAATGATTGATATAATTTTTCTTTTCTCCTAAAACCGGCTGCCAGGTTTCATTTTTGGAGTCTCTTTTTTCATCTGTCTTTGCAAAACCGTTATTCAGATCGTATTTTGCATCTTCCGGTTTAGCGATCTCGGAAGCGAACTTTATAGCTGTGTCTTTAAATAATCTCAATCCCAATTTAGAATCTTCAACCACTACCGCACCATTGTATTTCAGGTTGTAGTAAGGTACTCCTTCTTTCAACTGAAAATTCATTTCGAATTTCCCGTCAGGAGATTTTAAAGATTGTGCTTTCACCCCTGTAAACATCATTGAGAGCAAAAGCGCTCCAACTGTAATTTTCTTCATAATGACTATTTATTAACTTAAAAAATAAAGTGCTGCAGTAAAGCAGCACTTTGCCTTATTTTTAATTTTATTTTACAATTTAGTAACGGTTAATTTGTAATATGCTGAATTGTGCAGATCCAGTTCAATTTTATAATTACCTGCCTGTGAAACTTTGTATGCAGGATCTCCTGTAACAGTTCCTTCTGAACTTAAATAAGATTGAACACCTGTCCCTGAAACCAAAGTCTGATCTGCATCTTTTGGCTGGAACTTCATGGCCCAATCATCATTGGCTCTGAATTTAAATACTCCGGTACTGGATAATGCAATTGAACTGATCACAAACGTTTTGGTTGCAGGATTATATACAAAATCCGTATCTGATCCCCAACCTGTAGGTGTTGCATCCCCGATAACGCCGAAGTTTGCAATAACTGATGAGTAAGTGTTTGCAGCCCAATTCACCTTAATATAATACGTTCCTGCAGCTGGCGCTTTTATATTATCTCCATCAGCTTTTAATTTTCCTGTTTTGGTTCCATCATCACCTTTATTTCCTGGCCAGTCCTGGTTGATCGCAAATTTATATTTTCCATCTTCAACCCCAGCAACAGTATTGATCCAGATAAACCCTCTGTATTCATCATTCTTTCCAGGAGAGAACAAATTCGGCGAGTTGGCCGGAGTCCAGTTGGCATAGCCAGCTGCTCCAGCATAGCTGCCGGGAACATTGATCTTAGGATAAACCAAATCTGGATTTGGAGTATAAGGTGTTACTTTAATAGCTACAACATTAGAATAAAAAGCTGCTGATCCTACAGAAGTTTTCAATCTTACCTCAATATCATTCACAACATCCGGTACTGCTCCAATAGAAAACATTGCTGCATTCATTGCTGCATGCGTAACAACACCTGAAGTCATATCATTGGAAAAGTCAATAGCAGCGCTTTTTTTGAAACCATCTCCTTTAATGCCGAATTCTACTTTTTGCGTAGGAACGACTGCAATATTAAAGGTTGGTTTTGTCCATGTAAAAGTGATCACGGCATCATTGGCATTAAGCTCATTAAGGACCACCGAACTTTTATCAGCAGATATTTTGCCGGCAGACGTCTCATTGATAACCGCTTGATCTTCATCTTTTTCACAAGAAAAAACTAAAAGTCCGGTAAAAACCAAGGCTAATATTTTGAATAATTTTTTCATTTTTAACAGGATTTTAAATTAATATCCAGGATTCTGAACCAGGTTAGGGTTGGCTACGATATCCTTCGCTGGAATCGGGAAAAGGTTTCTGTAACTTTCCACAGCTTTACCATCTTTCACATTACCTTTCCATGGCCATAGATAATCTCCTGTAGTGAATTTATTGAAACGGATAAGATCACTTCGTCTGGTCATCTCCCAAGACAATTCTCTGGCTCTTTCATCTAAAATGAAATTCAGATTGATAGAAGAAATATTTCCACTTGTATCTCCATAGGCACGTTGTCTCAGCTGATTGATGTAACCGATTGCCGTCGCCTGATTACCTCCAGCACCCCCTCTCAATACGGCTTCCGCATACATCAGATAGATATCAGCTAAACGGTATAACGGGATATCAGCCTCAACCCAGTTGGTATGAGCACCAGCAGATCCATTACTTTTAACATTTTTAAATTTGATAAAAGCATAACCATCTGTGAATGATCCTAAATCATTAATTTCAAGATTCTGACCAGATGTATAGAATCTTCCTCTTTTATCACTTCCATTGGCAGGAAACAATCCTACAAAGGCTTTCGTAGTCCTAATACCTCCCCATCCGACATTAATTCCAAAATCAGAAGAAGCCATTGTTCCCCCCACTGCAGCATGCACCAAAAAAGTGGTCCCTCCGTTGGTTTGTGTATTGATACCGTCAAAGTTTACACTTAAAATCTGCTCTGGGTTATTGATATTGTTATCCGCAAGAAACAAATCTCCATACGTTGGTTTTAAAGAATACCCTGCCGCAATTACTTTGTTACAGTATGTAATACAGTCTGTATTTCTCTGTGTTCCCGTATACACTTCTGCATTTAAATATAATTTTGCCAATAATGACCATGCAGCCGCTTTATCTGCTCTGCCGTATTCGTTGGTTTTAGGATCTTTTAATTCTCCTGCTACGGCAAGTAATTCTGACTCTATATAATTAAATAATGCTTTTCTTTCTATCCTTTGTGGCGGATTGATAGAACCCGGTAAGTATGATTCATCCACAAAAGGGACATTCCCAAACATATCAATTGCATGATAGTAGGATTGTGCACGCAGGAAACGAGCCTCTGCTCTCATTAGTTTTGCCTGAACAAGATTATCACCAGTGATATTATTGGCTGCTAACTTTTCATCTGTCACATTTCTTAAGAATTCATTACAAAAAGCTATTTCCGTATACACTCTGTAGTACATGGCAGCAATAAATTCGTTGGAAGCATCCCATGTCATTTTGTGTAACGTGTGAAGGTTTCCATCATTCCATCCAATGACCGCTTCATCAGTTGTCACAACATTTAAATTGTACATCAGTCTTGTATACTGAGAAAAGCCACCATTGATTCCGTTGATATCACTGTCGGGCTGATCTCCGTCCCCACTGATCTGTCCTCCCATGGCAAGGCCTCCGTAAAGTTTTGCCAGAACATTTTTATAGTTGCCAAAATCTTTATAAATACTTGCCGAAGTAACATCTGTGAGAGGTTCTCTTTCAAGATCTTTAATACAAGATGTGGCAGTCAGTAAAAATACTGCTGAAAGAGGCAATACTATATTTTTAAGTTTAATTCTATTTAGTTTCATTGGATTCTTATTTAAAATTGAAAGTTAAAACCTAAAGAATAAATTCTAGGCATCTGATAATAACCATTGTCTATTCCTCCAAAAACTTCAGGATCTACTCCTGAATATTTTGTAATCACAAAAACATTCTGTGCCATACCGTATATTTTCAGATTACTTCCTTTAGAAAAAACTTCGCCGAAATTATACCCGATATTGATATTGTCTAATCTCAGGAATGAAGCATTCTCTACATAAATATCCGATTTATACTGAGGAACAGAAAACTGATATTTCGGCGCAGTGGCAAATACATTCTGAAGATATTCGTTGGTAGATGCAGACTGTAAAGAACTGTTTGAAGCAGCATTATTATACACATAATTTCCCAGTACGGCTCTTGCACTTAAGGCAAAATCCCAGTTCTTATGTGACACCTTGGTAGAGAAACCTAAAATAGCATCAGGAGTAGTAGACTTATAATAATACATATCTCTTGTATTGATTACTCCATCTCCGTTTCTATCTACATAAGCCCCGTCAACCGGTTTTCCATTAGCATCATATACCTGTTGGTACACCCAGAAGGAATTAGGAGCATGTCCTACAGCGTGAGCCTGAATTCTATTTCCAGCAGCACCTTCTATGCCGCCGACTTCCATATTGAAAAACTCATCAGCTCTGTCTTTAAGTTTGGTAATTACCGGTTTGTAATGGGTAGCATTAAAGCTTACTTCCCATGTTGTATTCTGATTTTTTACCGGAATCACTGTAATACTCCCTTCAATCCCTTCATTTTTCATATCTCCCACATTCTGCCAACTCGCATTGCTCAAACCACCTGCTGGCTCATCAGCATATACAAGAAGGTCCTTGGTATCTTTTCTGAATATATCTACTGAACCGGTAATCCGGTTTTTATTAAAGCCAAAATCCAATCCTAAGTTTTTAGTTGTTGTAGTTTCCCAGGTAAGATTCGGATTGTAATTGGCAGGTCTGAACATAAAATAAAATTCATTCCCGAACTGATAACCCGCTCCCGGATAACTTGGATTATAGGCTGCAAATGCCGGGTAATTATTGGGCTTATTCCCATTAATTCCCAGAGCTGGTAATTCCTGCTGCCCAGTTTTTCCCCATCCTGCTCTCAACTTTAGAGTACTGATTGAAGAGATATTTTTGATAAAACCTTCTTCATTAAGTTTCCAGGCCAAAGAAACTCCCGGGAAAACACCCCATACATTATCTCTTGTTCCGTTAAAGAATCTTGATGAACCATCCTTACGAACTGATCCTGAAATAATATATTTATTAGCTATTGTAAAAATAGCTCTTCCATAGAAGGAAATCAAGGTATTCTGGGTTTTAAAATCAAGATCCTGCGAGTTAATTCCGGTTCCTCTATATGTAAGAGCTCCCGGAATTGAAATATTAAAATCCTGATAAGAATATCCCGCTGTAATATCTACTCCTGTATTGATTGCATTGATATTTTTCACATAATTAAAATAGGTTTCCAAAAGCTTATTCTTCTTTTCCATAGAATAGAAATTCGAACTTCCCTTATCATCAAAACCTGATTTATATCTGCCATCTTTAAATTTATGTCCTTCACTCTTTGTATAGTCATACCCGGCATTGACATTAAAGTGTAAATCCGGAAGGAAATGAAATTTATAATCTAATTGAATATTTCCAAGACCTCTGGTAACTGAAGAAACATCGCGAACAGCATTAATCATCGATAAAGGATTTGCATTCGCATTACCATTAAGCTTATTCACCATCTGACCATTCTGACTTTCTGATACAAACCATTCATAATATCCTCCATTACCTGGCACAACATTCACATTATCATACACAGGCTGAGTGGGATCAAAATATGTGGCTGCTTTGATAACTCCGGGATCTACAAACCTATTATCTGTAAATGTCCCTTTTGCATTTACATTCACTGATAAATGATTGTCAAAGAATTTAGGATTTAAGTTCAACCCCACAGAAGTTCTTCTGAAAGAATTTGATTTTACAATACCGTTCTGTTCATTATATCCTAATGATAAACGGTATGGTAATCCTTTAATACCTCCGGAAAGAGCTACATTATTATCGGTTCCCCATGCCGCTTGGTAAATTTGATCCTGCCAGTCAGTATTGGCATTCCCAAGTTTCGTTTTATAACCAGCAGGTGCGTATGTATTAACAAAATCTCTAAATTCCTGAGCATTCAATACGTCTACCTTTCCCATTTTAGTAGATACCGAGGTAACGGTTGAGAAGTTCACTTTGAACTTTCCTGCTGTTCCTTTCTTGGTTGTAATAAGAATAACACCATTAGAAGCCCTGTTACCATAGATAGCAGTAGCAGAAGCATCTTTCAGGATATCAAACGTTTCAATATCATTTGGGTTGATTAATGATAACGGGTCAGAAACTCCATTCATTCCAACAAAATCCTGAGGAACTCCGTCAATTACAATCAAAGGAGAATTTTCTCCACTTAAAGAAGAGGTACCTCTGATTCTTATTTTTGTTCCGGATCCCGGGGCTCCACTGTTATTGGTAATCTGTACCCCTGGCGTTTTACCCTGGATCAGTTGCCCTGCAGAAGTTGCTCCTCCGTTGAAGTCTTTAGCCGTGACAGAAGTTATAGAACCGGTAAGATCAGATTTTTTCTGCTTTCCATACCCGATCAGTACAACCTCATCAATCTTTTTCTCCTGAGGAAGAGAGTCCTTTTTCTGCGCATGTATTACTGTACTGGCCAGTAAAAAAGCGGGCGCGATTTTTAATACTGTTGTAAAATTCTTCACAATCTTATTTTTTTATAGTTTCGTTTTTCAGTCTTATTTTAGCCTAGAGCCAGACTCGCAATTTAAAAAAAAATTAGAATTATTATAAATTTAATATAATTTTAGTTAAAATTATGTATATTACGAAACCCATTTTAGTTAGTTTTTTAAAGCCCAATATTTTACAACGTCTTATGCTTTGCATAATATTTATTTTAAATTAACAAAATGTTAAACAATTGTTTAACTTTATTTCATGTTCAGCCTCTGAAAACCGTATTCTGCATCATAATAATACCTCCAATAGCGGTATTCAACAGATATTCCTTATCTTTGCAGTTAAAACTTTACTATAAATGTCAAACAGAAAGATGATTACGGCAGCTTTGCCTTATGCAAACGGACCGGTTCATATAGGACATTTGGCAGGTGTTTATATTCCTGCGGATGTTTACGCAAGATTTCAGAGAAGATTAGGAAAAGATGTAGCGTTTATCTGTGGTTCGGATGAGCACGGCATTCCTATTACCATAAGAGCTAAAAAAGAAGGAGTAACTCCTCAGGATATCGTTGACAAATATCACGAAATCATCAAAAAGTCTTTTTCTGACCTTGGAATTTCATTTGATGAATATTCAAGAACCACGTCTAAAAAACATTATGAAACCAGCCAGGATTTCTTTAAGGTTTTATATGAAAAAGGAAAATTCACAGAGGAAGTTTCTGAGCAGTATTTTGATGAACAGGCAGGAGAATTCCTTGCTGACCGCTATATTGTAGGAACATGCCCTAACTGTGGTAATGAAAATGCTTACGGAGACCAGTGTGAGAAATGCGGTACTACCCTTTCCCCTTCTGAGCTGATCAATCCGAAATCAATGCTTAGCGGAAATGTTCCTATCCTAAAAGAAACGAAAAACTGGTATCTGCCATTAAATGAATATGAAGATTTCTTAAACGAATGGATCATTGAAGGCCATAAAGATGACTGGAAACCTAACGTATACGGACAGGTTAAATCATGGCTGAATGACGGTCTTAAGCCTCGTGCCATGACCAGAGACCTGAACTGGGGTGTTCCGGTTCCGCTTCCGAATGCTGAAGGAAAAGTACTATATGTGTGGTTTGATGCTCCTATCGGGTATATCTCTTTCACCAAAGAGTGGGCAGAGAAAAACGGAAAAGACTGGAAAGATTACTGGCAGAGTGAAGACAGTGACCTGGTACACTTTATCGGAAAGGATAATATTGTATTCCACTGTATTATTTTCCCTTCAATGATGAAGGCGCACGGTGATTACATCATGCCGGCTAATGTTCCTGCTTTTGAATTCCTGAACCTTGAGAATGATAAGATCTCAACATCAAGAAACTGGGCAGTATGGGCTCATGAATATGTGGAAGATTTCCCTGGGCAGCAGGATGTTTTAAGATATGCACTTCTTTCATCTGCTCCAGAAACAAAGGATAATAACTTTACATGGAAAGATTTCCAGACTAAGAATAATTCTGAATTGGTAGGGATCTTCGGAAACTTTATTAATAGAGTTGCCGTTCTTATTCATAAATATTATAACGGCGTTGTTCCACAAGGTGATGCAAACAGCCCTGAACTGCAGGAAATAAGTAAATCGGCAAAAGAAATTTCCGAATTCCTTGAAAATTATGAGTTCAGAAATTCTTTGACAGCCTTAATGAATCTTGCCCGTTTTGGAAACCAGTATCTTCAGACAGAAGAACCTTGGAAAACCATTAAAGATAACCCGGAAAAAGCAGCTCAATCTTTATTTGTTGGAGCACAAATTGCTGTTGCTTTAGCTCAGTTATGCGAACCTTTCATGCCTTTCAGCTCTGAAAAACTATTGAACATGTTCAATGTTGAGAAGAAAGACTGGAAAACTATTGAAAACCAATCTGTATTAATTGAGACAGGTCATCAAATCAATGAATCTTCCCTTCTTTTCTCAAAAATTGAAGATGATGTCATAGAAGCTCAGATCCAAAAGCTGGAAAACACAAAACAAAACAATAAAAAAACAAACCCTAACGCAAACCCAATGAAAGAGGAGATCACATTTGATGACTTTACTAAAATAGATCTTAGAACAGCTACCATTTTAGAAGCTGAGAAAGTAGAAAAAGCAGATAAATTACTAAAACTTACTGTAGACACAGGAGTAGATGTAAGAACTGTTGTTTCCGGGATTGCGGAAAGTTTCACACCTGAAGAGGTGATCGGTAAGCAGGTAATGATCCTTCTGAACCTTGCCCCAAGAAAAATCAGAGGAATTGAGTCTCAGGGAATGTTATTATTGACAACAAAACCAGACGGAAAATTATCTTTCGTAACACCGGATGACAGCAATGTTGAGAACGGTATTGAGATCGGATAATTAAAATCCTTATAAAGATAACAGGCTGTTTCACTAGAAGCAGCCTTTCTTTTATATACAGCTTATGGTTAATAAAAATGTTTTAAGAAAATTCTCCAACAAAGAATTGGAGGCTTATCTAAAGGAAGGCAACCGCTTTGTTCCGGAAGCAGTTCAGACCGCTTTTGAAATTCTGGAAGAAAGAGGCCGTATTTTCAGTGAAATGGAAAAAACAGCCGTTCAGCAATTGATTCAGCATAAAGAAGAAGAAGAGGAAGCAAAACGTTCAGAAGAGATAGAAACCTGGAAAGACCATATTACAGAAGATCCGGAGGCCGTCAGGCTTTATTCACGAATGACTATTTTTGTCAGCAGTGTTCTCTTCAGTACGATTCCCGGGGCTATTCTGCTCACGCTTAATTTAATCAAACTCAAAAAATTCTTTCCTGCCATTTTTACATTGGCTTTTGGTTTTCTTGTTTTTATGTTTCAAAGATATGTTCTGCTTTCCCATTTTGACTTTGGCACCACTTCCAGATACAGTCCCGAAATTGGAGTCGTTGCCATAGGAGCTTTAGGTTTACTTGTCATCAGCGTTTTAGCCACTCCCAAAAAACTCCCTTACCGTGCGGAATCTTATATTTTCCCTGTGCTCTTATGTGCCGGAACTGCGGTTGTGATGTATTTTTATTCCCAGGAATGGTTTTCTTATTATCCACTGGCAAGGGTTATTTATCTATTCAGACAATAATAAGGAGCTTATTCCCGCTATCCACTTTTACTCCTCGCCCCTGGCAAAGAGCCAACCGCATGCTGTGGGGTAACCGTTTCTATCGGGGCTAGAAGAAGTACGAAAAAACAAAAGTTGCCATCCTATTCACAGAATGACAATGTACTATTTGTTGAGATTGCTCCGCTTTCAGCTCGCAATGACTTGTTGTCGTAATTATTTCTTGATCAGCTTTGCAAGGTAAGAATCTTCATCCTTCAAAACTCTTTCTATTTTAAAACCATTATTTGTGGCAGCATTCTTCAAAGTATTAAAGTCAAGATACAGCCAGGTAATCGGTTCTTCGGATTCTCCTTTATAATGAACCACATAATCCAGTTCTCCGTAATAGCCACCTGCAGGAATGTATACTCCACCATCTTTATCACGGTCAAACATATAAAGGATATCTGTACTGTCGATCAGGATCTGTCCTTCGTCGTTTAATAAAGTATGCAGTTTCTGAAGATAGGTATCTATTTTTGCCAGGCTTTCAAAAACTCCGGTACCATTCATCAATAGTAAAATGGTATCAAAAGTCTCTCCTGAAAAATCAAGCATATTTTCACAAACCGCTTTTTTAATCCCTCTCAGCTTGCAGACCTCAATTGATTTGGGTGAAATATCCAAAGCCGTCACCTCAAGATTTCTTTCATTTTGAAGGTATAAAGAGTGAGAACCTGCTCCCGCTCCGATATCCAGAACTTTTCCGTTGGATAACTGCAGTGCTTTCTGCTCAATATCATTCATTTCTTCAAAATCTCTGAATAAATAATCCACCGGAAGTTCATCCAGCTCAGAAATTGACGTTTCAGTCTGCAGATCTTCAGGATTGTCATTTTTATAATAATCCCAGATCGCTCTGCCCATTAAATCTTTCATAGTGCAAAGATAATAGTTCAGTGTTCAAAGTTCAAAGTTTTTGGTTGAATGTTACGGGTTTGCGAGGTGCGGGTTTCGGGGTAAGAGGTGTGGTGTACTTACAACTTTAAACCTTGAACCTTGAACCTTGAACTCTCAAACCCTCCCAATCTCAAACCCTCAAACTCTCAAACTCTCAAACTCTCAAACTCAAAACCCCTGCTTTCTACTCCATAGATTCCTTCTCCTTATGTCTGTCCGCCTGAGATTCGTTCTCTGCTACACCTGCTTTCCAGTAAGAATAAGCATATAGTTCCTGGGAAGTCCAGTTTTTCTCTTTTCTCAGATAGGTACGGATTTCTTTTACACTTGAAAACTCACAGGCAACGTAACCGAATTTTGAAGTTTCAGGGATCTCAATGCTTTTTACCGCATGGGCAATTTCACTGCTGACCTGAGGTTGCGCATTGTGCAGCCACTTAAAATCAATCTGTGCTTTGGTTTCAAGCAGCTGTTCGTCTTCTTTTCCATGAACTTCAATAATACAGATTCCTTTTGCTGTTTCAGGAAGTGTTTCCAGAATAGCGCTGATCACCGGAATGGCAGTAGCATCACCGGCCAGCAAATACCAATCAGCCGCCGGATACAATTCCTTTCCTTCCAGACGCATCATCACACCAAGCTTTGAACCTGCTTCAGCTTCTCTTACCCATCTGGAAGCAGGACCGCCATCTCCATGGTCTACAAAATCGATGATCAGTTCATTTTTTTCCAGGTCAATTCCTCTGTGGGTATAAGTTCTGATGGATGGAGCGACTTCTTTAGGCGGATACACCCATTGATGATTTTCATCCAGCGTAGGGAAATGAATTTCATTCAAACCAGCCGGAGGAACTGCGATCTTATTATTATCTCCCACAATCGTATTTTTGAACAAATGAACTTCCGGTGAGTACAAATACACTCTGATAAAATGGTCAGTAATGTATTCTTTTCTGGTGACTTCGGCAACAATCTGCCCTGTTGAAATTTTAGCCATAACTGATTTTTTTAAAGTTAAAATCCGGTTTCCGATTGATTCAGAAACCGGATTTGAAATACAATATGTTTTCAGATCAAGGCATTTTTACCTTCATCTTATTTTTTAAAATTCAAAAGTGTAAGAAAGATTGAATGTTCTTCCTCTTCCTTTATAATTAAACAATTCCGGGAGTCCGTAAGTAGAATACAGTACCTGGGAACGTTTGCTCCATATCGTCTGATAATCGGTATTAAAAAGGTTCTGAATTCCTAAGTTGAATTTTCCCCAGTTGAAACGGTATCCCATCATCAGGTCTGAAGTATTGTAACCTTCCACCACATTATTAAGCTCGTCCTTCTGCTTGAAATTCTGCAGAGACTGGAATCTGAATGACCAGTTTTTAATATTATAGCCGATATAGGTGACCAATTTTGAAGGAGAAGCATTATAAATCTCCTGTTTCTGCCACTCTCCTTTATTATCTACCTCAGATTTGATCAAAAGTCCGCTGGCCCCGAAATAAACTCCATTGGTTAAGGCATAAGAAACCTCGGCTTCAATTCCCATGTTTCTTAATTTTAAATCATTCACAAGGATCTGGAAGGTCTTTTTATCTACAGCAACAGTTTTATCAGAATTGCTCAGGAAACCAGCAATCTGAGCTCTTAGACCACCTCTATTGACACGATATCCTACCTCAAACTGATTCGTTTTGATTGCCTGTAAAGGCTGTTCTTTCACATTGATACTGGATATGACATCCCAGTTTGTTCCTACAAGCTTATACTGACCGATTCCATAAAATTTAGCTGGATCTGCCAAACTTGCTCCCTGGGAAAAGGTTCCCCAAACCTGGTGCTGCTCATTGAATTTGTATAACAATCCGGCATTGGCCAATGTTACATTATAAGAACTTTCACCACCCGGAATTGCAGATGCTGAACTTCCATAGCCCATGGCAACCTGTGTTTGCTGTTCTGAACCTACAAAATCATCCATTTTTACGTTGATATGCTGGTAACGGATTCCTGCATTCAACTGTAGTTTTGGAAGAATGTTGTATTTAGCCTGAACATATCCTGCATAACTCTGTGAATGATTGGTAGGATATCTTCCCAGACTGTATTTTGTTTCATTAATCAAGCCACCGCTGGACATGGTCTTCGTAATATCATAAACGGACTGCGCTCCTTCAAATTTTTCAAAATCAAAGTCTGCTCCATAGGTTACATTCAGTCCACGCCATGATTTGGACAATAAAGCTTTAATTCCGGAATAGTAAGTATCCTGCTGTGAAGAGGACATGTAAGGGATTTTTCCTGTCTGTAAAGTAACATTCCCCGGAAATGGATAGAATCCTAATTTTTCACCTCGGGTTGCCAATTGTACATATAAATCCTGTCCGCCTAAAATTCCGTTCCCGTTATAAGCTACCGTTGCCATATAACGCTCTGTTCCTACATTTTTATCGGATGAGAAACCATCTCTCATTTCGAGCAATGAAGCATTTTTTGCAGTGAAAGCACTCAGGTTTTGGCCAAGAAATAAACTCCTGTCACCGTTAAATTTAGAATTGTAATACTGAACGGAGGCTGTTATTTTATGTTTATTGTTAAACTGATATCCTCCTGTGGCAAGGATGTCTATAGACTGGTTATACTGAAGGTCTGTTTGTGTAATATCTGTAAAAAGCTGCTTCTGATCTGCTCCGTATACCCCTCCATTCTGCTGATAGGCTACTCCCAGTCTTCCGAAGAACTTATCTCCTTTTGCCGCGATAGATTGGGCAGCACGGAAATCATGGTCATCTTTTCCCATAAATCCTGTACGTACCCCCAATTCTGTTTCACCACTGATTCCTTTTTTGGAAGGGGTCTTTGTAATAATATTGATAATCCCACCGGTAGCGTTACCTCCATAAATTGAACTCGCTCCTGAAAGCACTTCAATTCTTTCGATATTAAAAGGATCAATGGCATCCAGCTGGCGGCTTATAGCGCGGATACTGTTCAGAGAAACTCCGTCAATCATCACAAGAGCTGAACGCCCTCTCATATTCTGTCCATAATTGGTTCTTCCCTGCGGGCCAATATCCATCGAGGGAATCAGTATTGACAGCATTTCTTTGATAGGAACTCCGCTTTTGGCCTGTTCCTGAATCTTTTCTTTCTGCACCACCCAAACTGTTCCAGGAACTTCAGAGATTTTTGTAGGTTTTCTGGAAGCTACGATTACCACATCATCAATACCTTTAGAGGCTATAGAATCTTTAACGGTCTGGGAAAATAAGAATCCGGAAGCTAAAAGACCTATGAACGCATACTGCTTTTTCATTATTTCTATTCAACGTTTTATAATGCCGCAAAGATAATTCTTATTTAGAAAGAATAAAAATAAGAAACTATGAAATTTTTCACCTTTTATAAAAAGCTGGAGACTGGAAAAAGGGAGCTGGAAGTTAATGATGATCTGTAATTCATATAACTTCTTTTGAGATAAAGATACACAAAGGCGATAAAGCGCCTTTCATCACTTGCCACTTCCAGCCTCCGGCTCCCTGCTGCAATTGTAAAATCCCAGCCCAACCAAGGACCAGGATTTTACGGTGAAAAACAAGGTTATCTTTTATACTGCAGGGCCAGCTGCATCTTTTATTTCTTCCAATAATTTTTTTCTTTCACGAAGTCTCCTTCTTGCAATAACAGATTTACCGCCAAGAACTCTCACAAATCTGAAATACTGGAAACGTTTTGCGCCAAAATGATGGGTAGCAACATACATCAATACTCCCAACCCTATCAAAATAATATACCCGAATATCTTTTTGGTGGCTATGATAATAGCATTAAGCTGAATGGCTTTCATATTGGCGGCTACATTCTGAGGAGTAACCGTCATTCCGTCCATATAAACAGCAAGATCTCCAATTGCTGTTACCTGAAAACGGTACTGAAACCAAGAGTACAGGGTTGAAAAGATTCCTACAGCGAGGAAAGTTCTCCAAACCAGAACAAGTCCGATAGCTGCCAGCATTTCATCCATTTCAAGCTTATCCAGCGTATAAAACCATACGGAAATAAACAGTGAACACATTCCGTAGCCTTTTAAGAACATCGGCAGGTACCAGTTGTCATAACTGAACTCCAGTACCATAGAAAAATACATGATAATAGCATATCCAACCATGGCCGCAAAACCGGAAAAAATATACATTTTCAATGGTTTTTCTTTTTTGAACCAGAAAATTGCCAGAACTCCAGCCAGGATAATTCCGGGAATCATCAATAAACTCAACCTGGTATTGGTTAATTGGTCATACCCCAATACGCCTACCGCAAAAGTATTCTGAATAGAAGCAGTTCCTAAAAACATTCCCAGCCAGAAAAGCATAAATAATCCGTGCTGCACATTATTCTTTGTAAAAATTTTGAATGAAAGGTATGGCCGTTTTAAGGTTAACTGACGGATGGAAAGCAGTGCAAAACTGACAAAAGCTGCAATACTTGCATTCATGATATTCTTTGAGTTGAACCAATCCTGCTGTCTTCCAAATGAATAAACATAAGCCGAAAACATAAAAGTTGAAATGAAAAGCAAAATACTTAACCAATCGATATAATGAAGGGGAACTTTTAACGCAAAATATTTGTTATGCATAAAAATCCAGTGTATCAAAGCTAAAATAAAACATAAAACTGCCGTGAACAGGTAAAACTGCTGCCAGTTATAAAGAAGAGCGAACTCTGCAGCATAATACGTAGCCACTTGATTCATGACAAGAACAAACGTATAGAAAGCGCCATAAAATACACCGCGGTTTCCAATCATCACCATTAATGGCAGAAACAGCTCTATGGTGACCATCATCTTCATAAAGCCTATCATTAAAGAAGTAAATATGAAGATCATTGGTTGTAAGGTAGTCCCGTTCACATAACTGAGCAGTCCTAAAAGCACCAGAAGCAAAACCATCTTGTCTCTTACTTTGAATCTCATTTTGATTCTGAGAACAACAGGCATACAGGCTCCCATCCCAATGGTTGTAGCGTAGTTTGCCCACATAAAATATTCTGTCATGGCACCGGTACCGCTTACCAGAGAACTGATATTCCCAGTATATACCCCACCAATAGGCATTACCACAGCAAGCAGTAATACAATCAGCAGCAGCTGTACGGGTTTCGGCACCCAGTCACTATATAATCCTTTGTTGTACATGATTTTTTAGGTAATAGATTTCAGATATCAGATGGCAGACTTCCAACATTCAACCTAAGCTTTCCTTACACATATTGTCTGGAATCCGATATCTTCCTTCTTTTAGTCTTTATTAATATTCACATTCATATTCATT
Organism: Chryseobacterium sp. ON_d1; assembly: GCF_006829085.1. Lineage (GTDB taxonomy): Bacteria > Bacteroidota > Bacteroidia > Flavobacteriales > Weeksellaceae > Chryseobacterium. The sequence goes on along the minus strand of NZ_BJTC01000013.1, from coordinate 156,442 downwards.
CCGGCGCTCAGTTTATCCAGATCTTCTTTTTTGTTGGAAGCTGTAAACTCTATTCTTACAGGTATTCTCTGCTGTACTTTAATAAAGTTTCCGGTAGAATTATCTGTAGGCACACTTGAATATCGTGAACCGGTAGCAGCAGAAACAGCTGTTACTACGCCTTCGAATTTCTTCCCGCCTAAAGCATCTGCTGTCATGGAAATTTTTTCTCCTACTTTGATATTCGGCATCTGGCTTTCCAGGAAGTTGGCTGTTACCCATTTCTGGCCATTCAGTACGATGGTGGCAACCTGTTGTCCAGGCTGGATCAATTGTCCTTCAGAAATAGTTCTTCTACCCATTACTCCATCGTAAGGTGCGGTAATTACTGTATATGAAAGATTAATTTTCGCCATATCCAGAGCTGATTTCGTTCTTTTAATTTCAGCATCATTAATTCCCAGTCTGCTTTTCACCTCGGTCGTAGAAAGGTTCGCAGACTGCTTTTGATTTACTAAGGTTTCATAAGCAGCCTTTTGTGCATCATATTCTGTTTTTACCTGATCATACTGTTGTCTGGTTACAGCTTCGGCAGCCAAAAGATTTTTGTATCGGTTTAAATTCTGCTCTGCATTCCACAATCTTGCTTTTGCCCCTGCAATATTAGACTGCATGACGTTGATATTGTTGGAAACTGTATTCACAGAAGAACTTGTAGCTGTTTTTTGAGCCATCGCATTCTGATAAGCAGCTTCTGCCTGTCCCAGCTGGGTAAGAATTTCACGATCATCCAGTATGACCAGCGTATCTCCCTTTTTTACATGCTGATGTTCAATAAACTTAATTTCTTTGATGTAGGCCGAAACCCTTGTATTGATAGGATTGATAAATTCCTCTACCTGCGCCGCTTCCGTATAAGTTTTGTTTCCGATATGGAAATATTCACGAATTAACCAGAATAATCCGAAACCGATCACCAGAAAAACGACGATATTGGAAATAATCGCTCTGATCTTATTGGTTTTATTTTTCTTTTTCTTATTTTCTGCAGCAGATGTTGCCGGATTTGGTGTTGTATTTTGAGTGGTTTGTTCCTTGTTTTCCATTGTGTTGATTTTCAGTTTTAAATTAAAGTGTTCCTGTAGATTTCAAAAGGTTGTAATACTGATACAAAACATTGATTTCAGCATTGGCATAATCAAGCTCCGACTGTAGTTTCTGGTTCTGTGCATCAATCATTTCTGCCTGTACAGCCAATTGGTTCAGGTATTTGGCTTCTGTAATCTTATAGTTTTCTTCCGCCAGTCTTTTGGAGTCATTCAGAATGTCTGCCTGCTGAATGGCTTCCTGATATTTTGTATAAGCTGCATTCACTCCCATATCCACATTCTGCTGTACCAGAGTCATCGCATCATTCGCCTGATTCTTTTGCAGCACTCCTAATTTCACTTTTTCTTTTGTTTTATAAAGGGCATCTATATTATAGCTTAAAGAAACTCCGGTCTGCCAGCCTCCTGAATACATATCCAAAACAGGATTTCTTGTTGTGATCGGTCTTTGCAGCGTATATCCACCGAACCCCGCAACGGTAGGGGCATTATCCGTTTTGATGATCTCGATATTCTTATCTGCCACCGCAATATTTTTTTGAGCCGATTTCAGTACCGGATTGCTCTCATGGGCAAGATTCATATAATAATCTATACCTATTCCCGATTCTTTGTTCTCTAAACTTTCTGTTGGAATAATTTCGGTGTCTGAGGATAAACCCAGAGCAATACTTAAATTATAATTAAGGATTTTTTTATTGTTTGAAAGGGTTAAAATTCCCTGGTCAAGATTTTTGATGGCCAATTCCCCGCGAATCACCTCATTCCTGGTTACCATGCCCTGCTGATAGAACTTCTGGATATTTTTAAGACGTTCCTGAGCCAGTTTTTTGTTATTCTGAAATACCTCTTCCTGGTTGATAATTTTATAAACATCCAGATAATTGGAAATCACCAAAAATTTAACGTCCTGCTTATTTTTCTCCAGATCAAGCTCGGAAAGCTGCTCCCGAAGTCCCGCCATTTCAATAGACTTATTCACTAATCCCCCTTTAAAAATCAGCTGTGTTGCCTGAACCGCATATGAACTCCCGTAATGCGGCATCGGAATTTTAGTGGAATTTGAAAAATCTTTATCAATTGCTACTGCATCTCCTAAATAGAACTGGCTTGTAGAAGCGGTGATTGTGGGAAGTTTCTGAAGCTTAACAACACTTGTATTTTGCTTTGCAATATCAATGTTCTGGGCAGAAACTTTGAGCTGCTGATGATTATGAACAGCAAGGTCCGCCACCTCACCTGCGGTCATCTGTTTGATCTGCTGTGAAAAAAACAGCGCAGGAAAAGCTGCTATCAGAAAAGATAGTGCTGTTTTTATTTTCTTTGTCATTTTACCTTGTTTTACAGATGCAAAGTTAGGTCAACAACAAAATCAATCAAATGTTTGATTTTTGGAAAAAGATGTTCAAATGTAAGATTTCAGTTTTCAAACTGATGTCTGTACTGCGTAGGACTTACTTCCAGATGCTTCTTAAAAAAGTGAGAAAATGAGTATTGATCACTGAATCCGAGGATAGATGAAACCTCCGAAACCGGTTTATTGGAAGAGTTTAAGAGAACTTTAGCCTCATTGATCACAATTAAAGCAATGATCTGACTTGCAGATTTACCCGTGATGGCCTTTACCACGGAAGAAAGATGTCTGGTTGTAATTGACTGCCGTTCGGCATAAAACTCAACGGTTCTTTCTGTAAGGTGATGCTCGGCAAGGTCCGTAAGAAATACAAATACAATTTCCTCCTGTCTGGATATCTGACTCATGGAACTGTTGTCTTCTTTTGAGATGATTCCCGCCATCTGATAGCAGAAAACAGAGAAAAGGTGTTCCACCATCTCTTTCTTATAAAGCATATCGGTCTCAGAATCCAGAATATACTTCAGAAAATTGACACTTTTCCAGACCACTTCCATTTCATCCTCAGGAAAAGGGACTCCTTTATTCATCTGCTGCCGGAAATACCGATACGTAATCAAGCGGTTAAATTTCAATGACAGCGCCGAAATAAATTCCCTTTTATAAGAAATCATTCTCGACTGAAAATCATCAGTCACTCCCACCACTTCATAGATAGTCTGTGGGTCAGTTACCATAAACATATTGGCAGAAACTTCCAGATCACTGAAATGCTGACGCAGTTTTATGGTTCCGGATTTAATAAAAATAAAAGCAGGATTATCAGGACGAAAAGGCTTACCAACAGCTATTCGCTCGAAAATGTTGTGTTCCGTAAAAATATCAACTCCGAACTTTTCTAAGGCAGACATAAGACAAATGTAAGCAATCTTACCAGTGATTACAAAATTTTATTATTTTAGTGCCAATCCAATTTCCTGTCAATATGAGAAAGGTTGATCTATTATTTGCCGAATACAGTAAAAGCCATAGAAATGCCACCAACAAGTTCATTCACTGGATTTGTGTCCCTCTGATTTTCTGGACCATCCTGGGCTTTGTGTCTCTGGTTCCGGCTCCTCATTTTTGTACTTCCTATTTCGGATGTATCAGTATCATAAGCCTTATTGTGATGATTCTGATTACATTCTTCTATATAAGACTTTCTTTTTTGATCGCAATGATAATGCTAATTGTAATGCTTGTCATGGAACATTTTATTTACCTTGCCAATATCAGTTCAGGGAAACAGTCATGGATCATTTATCTTTCTGTATTTGTTGTTACCTGGATTTTCCAGTTTATAGGTCACAAAATTGAAGGGAAAAAACCTTCTTTCCTCAAAGATATCCAGTTCCTTCTGATAGGACCAATATGGCTTTTAGGGTTTATTCTTAAAAAAACAGGAGTCAGATACTAATCTTCCAGGGCATATACTGCAAAACTTGCCAGCCAATGGTCTCCTCCATAATTCCCCTGGAAAAGCAGCGGTAATCCGTTAGCAAGAAATACATCTGCCGTTTTCCTGAAAGTCTTTTTTAATGGATGATTAGCAGGCAGAGCATTTGAAATTCCTTTCATACACCATGCTTTGGAAAATGATAATCCTACCAGATGAACCGTTTGGTAATCACTCAAGTCACTTACCACCGGGATTTTTTCAATATTTTCCAGACTCCTTTTTTCATAGAAAGCGTTCAGCCACTGTACAAATTCTTTTTGAGGAAGCACTCTTCGCATCAGATCTGCAATTTCCAGACTCGGGGAAAAGAAATCCGAGCCATCCGGCTCCAGATAGGCAGGTGTTTTCTGATCTTTTAAGAAAAAGTACTTTGCTTTTTCCATCAGCTGATTTTCAAACTCTTTATCTTTATTGGCTCTTGCCCAATCTATAGCGAAAGCCATGGCAAAAGCGGTATTCGGATGAACTCCGGTTCTGTTGGGATAAGTTTGCTTTGGAAGATATGTTTTCCAGGACTTCAGGATCTGATCCGTAAGTGGTTTCAGGTTCTGATGCCATATTTTGGCTTTCGGGTGGTCCCAGTTGGTCAATTCTTCATCCAACTTTAAAATCCAAGCCCAGCCATAGGTTCTTTCAAAGCTTCCGGTTAAATGATATTTTGTAAAGTAATCTGCTTCTGTCTGCAGCTTTTCTTTTTGAAATGATTCATCCAGAATTTTTTCAATTTCTTTGGCACTAGACAGATTAGGTTTTGTTTTCAAAAGTCTTGTCAGCATCCAATGCCCATGAACAGAGCTATGCCAATCAAAACAGCCATAAAAGCTGGGGTGAAGATCTTTAGGCGTTAAAGGAACTTCACCTGCATTATTGATAATATGTGCAGTTTTATTAGGATATTCCTGGTTGATACAGTGAAGAGGCTTATCAGATAACTTCATTGCCATCTCATCTGTAAGTTTTGGAACTTCCTGCGCGTACATCAGAAATGGAAAAAATACGAATGCTAAAAGACTTTTTTTCATGAATTAAAAATAGAAATAATTTACAGTTTCAGCAATTTTTCCAATCGGTTTTAAAAGCTTTTGTTCTGAATTCTGACCCATTTACAGTATGATCAATTTTTAAGCACAATTTTTGATGATATCATCAGAAACTAAGTCTATGAAAAATATTATTCTCCTTTTATCCTGCATTCTGCTTATCAACTGCAGTAAATCCGGCAATAATAAATATGAAGCAAAAGCTGATCTGATGGAAGTTGTTCCTGAAGACAAAATTACAGCATTACCTTCCCCGGCACCTCTTATTTCTGAGAAAACAGCCTCCGATGGAAATGATTCCAATAAAGAAGTCTATACATCTAAGAAAACGGATACGATTTCTAAAAAAATCATCAAAAACGGTGATATGAAGATTCAGGTAGGTGATATTAAGAAAGCACAAAATCAGGTCAATGAGATCATCAGAAAAAATAATGCTTATATCCAGAAAGAAGAATTTCAAAATACGGATATGGATGATAACCTTACTTTGATCATTCGTGTACCTCATAAAAATTTTGATGCACTGATCAATTCTTTTTCGGATGGTGTAGGATCTGTTTTGTCTAAAAATATTTCCTCCGATGATGTCACAGAGGAATATACTGATGTAGCCATAAAGCTGGCCAACAAAAAAATCTATCTTGAAAAGTACCGTAATATGCTCAAAAGTGCTGCTACCACAAAAGATATGCTGGAAATTCAGGAAAATATCCGTGAGCTGGAAGATGAGATAGACATTGCTGAAGGCAGGCTTCGCTTCATTGATGACAGGGTGAATTACAGCACTCTGAATTTAAGCCTATATAAAGAGAAAGTGAGAAGTTCGGCCACCTCTAAAATTGGCTTCGGAAGCCGGTTTATGGATTCTCTGACGGAAGGATGGAACAGTTTTGTGAGCTTCCTGCTGGGAATCGTTTCACTATGGCCATTCTTTTTGATCATTCCTATGATCGTTTTCCTTTGGAGAAAATGGAAATCAAAGAAAAAAGTTCAAAATTAATTTATTAAAAATCCGGGCACCTTCGATGCCCGGATTTTTACTGCATTATCAACAATTTATACTGTTTCCAGTTCTGTATTGAAAATCAAGAATAATGCAACAGCTGCGTTAAGAGCTGTTAAATATTTTTTTAATATAAAAAGATCCAATTGTGAATAACGAAAGGACAAGGAATAATTTATGTTTTTCCTATACCTCCTATTTCCCCAGTACAAATACTGCAGGAATTTTATGAAGTTCCGGTTTCTGTTTCTGCCAGTCTTTAATTGTTTTCGTCCTGATAAACTCATGTTCCGGATCGTTGATATTGGCTGCAATACAAAGCCTGGTATTTGGTGACAAAAATTTGCACAAATCTTCAAAAAGCTGATTATTCCGGTAAGGCGTTTCCATGAAAATCTGTGAATATCCTGTTTTCTGAACAAGGCTTTCAAGATTCATAATCTGTTTCTTTTTCTCTCCTTTATCTATAGGAAGATAGCCATGGAAAGTAAATTCCTGCCCGTTGAAACCACTGGAAATCAAAGCCAGGATAATAGATGATGGCCCAGATATCGGGATCACTCTGATATTTTTCTCGTGACACCATTTTACGATCAGGTTTCCGGGATCTGCAATACAAGGCAGCCCGGCTTCTGACAGCAGTCCGAAGTCCTGCCCTTTCAGCATCAGTTCCTGAGCTTCTTTAATATCTGCATTTTCTGTGTATTTATCCAGCAGAAATAACTTCAGATCAGCCTGCTTTTTTTCAGGAGCAAAAAATTTAACAACCTTTCTCGCTGTTTTTTCATTTTCTACAAAGAAGTAGTCAGTCTGCATGATATAGTCCTTCAGGACAGGTGAAAAGTGGTTGATAGAAGTATTTTCTGATAAGTAAGCAGGGAGTAAAAAAAGCATTGTATTATTTTTTAGTTCTTTCGTTAAGTGAAGGTTGTGGGAAATATTTGGTCAGATCCATAGAGAAGGTAACCGAGGTGATTTTCCAGGTTCCGTTGATCTTCATCAGTGTCCAGATCTCCTTTCCCCAGTTTTCCATTTTGCCATCATACCAAAAGCTGTAATCAAAATTAGCAGAAGCAATTGATCCGTCTTCTATGATCTTAATGTTATCAAATTTTTCTTCAGATTTATCATCTTTAAAGCTTCTGATGAAAGCTTTATAGTCGTCTGCAAAGTAGTAATCTGCTTTAGGATTTTTCTCCAGACGCTTAGCCTGCGTTCTGTCTTTGTAAATTCCGGTCCACAGTACAGGCTCCTGGAATAAAGAAAGATACCTGGCTTCGTCTCTGGATTTAATGCATCCCATAAAGTCATCCATTACTTTACGGATCTCTGTTTCATCTTTAGTTTGGGAGAAAGAAAAATTAAAGCTTAATAAAAGCAATAACAGCAGTTTTTTCATGATTCGTATTTTAGAATTTGGTTCTTAATAGCATTGCACCCTTTGTCCAAAAGCTGAAAGACGTTTTCAAAATCTTTCATGTCTCCCCAATATGGATCCGGGACCTCAGCATTTTGATGATCTCCCAATGCTTCTAAAAACAAAGATACTTTCTGACGCTCTCCTTCATTTTTAGTTCTAGAAACGACATCTTCAAATACGTCAATATCCATGCAGTAAATCTTATCAAAGATTTCAAAATCTCTCCTTGTAATAGGCCTTGATCTTTGTTGAGATATATCAATATGATGATTGGCAGCAGTTTTAATGGCTCTTTTATCAGGATGCTCTCCTTCATGCATTGAAATGATGCCTGCTGAATCTACCCTATAATGATCCGGTATTTTTGTTTTCATAATTCCTTCTGCCAGAGGACTTCTGCATATATTTCCCAGACAAACCATTAGTATTTTCATATGCTCACTATTTAAAAAGGATCTTTTGTCACGACAAAACTAAATAAAAAATGAAGAATAAAACTATCCTTCATTTCAATTTATTTTTCAGCTTAACACTATTTATTGTTTGATTCTTTCAGTAAGGTCTTTGACGTATTTCTTGATTTCTTTATCAATTTTTGATACGTCTTTGATGGTATCACAAGCATACATTACCGTCGAGTGATCTTTTCCTCCCATTTCTTCACCGATTTTAGTAAATGTAGAATTGGTAAATTCTTTGGAGAAGTACATTGCCAGCTGTCTTGGTAATGCGATCTCTCTTTTTCTTGTTTTTGAAAGCAGCTGTTCTTTTTTGATTCCAAAATAGTCACAAACTACTTCCTGGATATAAGGAATATTGATAACTTTTTTCTGGTTGGCAGCAATTCTGTTGATGGTTTCTTTCAGTAATTCCAGGCTAAGATCTCTCTTATATACTGTAGAGTAAGCGATCACCGAGTTGATCACCCCGATCAGTTCTCTTACGTTCGTTTTCGCTTCAGCAGCAAGGAAGTCCAGCATATCTCCCGGAAGAACAATTCCATCTCTGCTTAGTTTATCTTCAATGATCTGTCTTCTTGTAGACAGGTCCGGAGATTTAATTTCTGCAGAAAGTCCCCATTTGAAACGGGAAACAATTCTGTCCTGGATATCCATAATATCTGCAGGCGCTTTATCTGACGTCAGGATAATCTGCTTTCCGTTCTGATGCAGGTGATCAAAAATATGGAAGAAGCTGTCCTGAGTCGCTGATTTTCCTGATAAGAACTGGATATCATCAATGATTAATACATCTACCATCTGGTAGAAATTGGCAAATTCAGTCTGCTTGTGTGCTTTGGCTGCAGAGATGAACTGCTGGATAAATTTTTCAGATGATAAATAAAGAACTACTTTATCCGGAAACTGATTTTTTACTTCAAGCCCTACAGCCTGTCCTAAGTGGGTTTTTCCAACTCCATACCCTCCATATAAAAATAACGGGTTGAAAGCTGTTGCTCCGGGTCTTTTTGCTATGGATCTGGCTACAGTCGCTGCAAATTTATTGCTTTCCCCCTCTACATAACTATCGAATGAATAGTCAGGCTTCAGGTTAGAATCTATATTTACTTTTCTTATTCCAGGAACTACAAAAGGATTTACAATATTAGCAGAGAATCCTTGTGGCATTGTTTCCTGTGTTTTCGGAGTGGGAACGCTTTGTCCCTTGATGTTCATGGTAACTGGCTTTTCTTCCCCTTTCGGTCTGTTTTCCATTACAGAATACCATAATTTCACTCCTTTTCCAATATTTTTCTTCAGGGCAGCAGAAAGTAAGGACAGGTAATTGTCCTCTATATATTCCTTGTAAAAATCGCTCGGTACGATCAGCGTAAGGTTATTCGCTACTAATGAAAGCGGCTGAACCTTATCGAATAACATATCGAAAGATTTTTCAAGTTTTTTAAGGTCAGAATTGTCTTCAGCTGCGTTCAGGTTATCACGCATAAACTGAAGGCATTTCTGCCATATCATCATTAAATTGTCATCCATTTTTTATGCCCTGATTATTCTTTGTTTGTACTGTTTTTAGAAGGAAGACAAAGGTCCAATTTTTTCTTTTTAAAAAAAAATATTGCAGCTATTGATTATTTAAAAATATATTTGTATGTATAATTTAACGCCAAAAATGATACACACAACACACTCAATACGAGTACGTTACGCAGAAACAGACCCCATGAAATACGTATACTACGGCAACTATGCTGAGTACTTCGAAGTAGGCAGAGTGGAGCTCTTCAGAAGCATAGGAATTTCATACGATGAAATTGAAAACCAAGGAATTTGGCTTCCTGTTTCAGAGTATAAAATTAAATATATCCGGCCGGCTTTGTATGATCAAAAATTAGAAATTCACACCTGTGTCAAAAAAATTCCGGGAGTAAGGATTGAGTTTGAATATGAAATTTACAATGAGGAGCATATTAAAATAACAGAAGCATCCACTACTCTATTCTTTCTGGATGCAAAAACCAACAAAGTAATCAAGTGTCCGGATTTCCTGATGCAAATGATTGAGAAGAACTGGAAGGAATAGACAGCAGGGGTTCTGAGTTTGAGAGTTTGAGGATTCGAGAGTTTAAGGTTTATGGTTCTAAATTTAAAGTCGGGAAACAAGAAACAAAAATAACCAGCAACAAAACAAAGTCACAACACACACTCTGTTTATGAATTAATTCGCACCTTTGTACCTTTATTTTATTCATCCTTTATATTATAGTATTATGAAGATTGCATTTTTGGGGCCTCATGCCAGTTTTACCCAGCTTGCTGCCGCTCAGCTTTTCCCTGATGAAGAGTTATTACCACAAGCCAGTATTCTGGATTGTTTTAATGCTGTTGAAAACGGAGAGGCGGTAAAAGCAGTTGTACCACTGGAAAACTCTATTGAGGGAACAGTTTCGATGACGCTGGATTATTTATACAAGACCCCTTCTATTAAAATTGAGGCAGAAGCAGTAATGCCCATCGCCCATCACCTGATGATTCATCCGAAAAATTCGGTTGAAAATATTGAAAGAATCTATTCACATCCGCAGGCTCTTGCACAGAGCTTTCATTTTCTGGACAGTCATTATAAAGAAATTCCAAAACAGGACTTTTCTTCTACTGCCGCTGCGGCTAAATTTGTTTCAGAAAACCCGGACACTTCCATCGCTGCGGTAGCCAACCAATTTGCAGCTAATTTATATGGTCTGAAAATTATTAACCGTAATATTCAGGATTTTGAACAGAACCATACCCGGTTCATTATTATTTCCAAGCACCAGAATACCTATAAGAATGATCGTCTTGAATCTTTAGGAGAAAAATCAGGAATGCTGATTACTCTTCCAGAAGATCACCCGGGCGGGCTGCATCAGGTATTATCTGTTTTTGCATGGAGAAAAATGAACCTCAGCAAAATTGAATCCAGAACATTAAAGACCGGCTTGGGAAATTACTTTTTCTTTATTAATGTGGCAGGTCCCTGGGAGGAAGTCTTACATGAAAATGCTCTTAAAGAGCTTGAATCAATCAAAGCAAATGTTGATTTTCTTGGAAATTATCAGGAATTCCTTCTGGAAAGCTAAGAAAAAAATGCAATAAATCCTTTAAAACACTGCCTCCATGGCAGTGTTTTTCTTTTTTATGACCTTGCAAAAGCCAAAAAAATAAAATTGTGACTGTTAAAATATTTACTTGTTACCCTCTTTGATCAGCCGTTAAAATAACCCACTACTAAGGGAGAATTATATTTTCTTAAAACCCTTATAAACAGGTAATTAATTAAAAAATAATTATAATAAGTCGTAAATTAATTATGTGATAAAATCACACAAAATATAAACATATGTTTAAATATATTACATCATATTAATGTAAAAATTATAGATTTCACAATGCAGGGTATAATTTTTGTTGTATATTTGCTTAGCAACTAATTAAAAATCTTGATCATGAAAACTAAACTTTACAGCTTATTGTTGGCATGTGCAACCCTACCTTTATTCTCACAAGTTGGTATTAATACACCAACCCCTTCTGCAACTTTAGATGTTAACGGAAATACAAAGATCCGTACTACCCCTGCAGCCCCTGCATTAAGTGGCTACCAGGTGCTTGGTATCAATACCGGCAGCTCAGAAGTATCTTCAATTGATCCTGCACTATTAATAGCCGCATCAGGAACTAATCCTACCGTATATTCTGCAAAAAAAAGTACTGGCATCAGTCTCCTTTCCGTAGGTGTATTGGGAGATTTCAAACCTGTTAATTTTCTAGCAGCTGAAAGAACCATAGGGAGTGCAGCTTTATTCAATGATACTACTTCAGCTTATACAATACCTTCAGACGGAGTATATGCAATAGCATATTCATTCCGTTTTGGAACAGGGCTTCAAGCTTCTTTATTAAGTAGTGGTACTGGTATTGGAATCACCAGAACAAGAGGAGCCGGAGCTGGTGTCACCGCATTAATAGACTCCCGTCTCTTCAGTGGTGTCAATCTTTTAGTGGCTAGTTTAACGATCTCGGACAGTTATATTAATGGGCTATACTCCTTCCAGGCAGGTGATAGAGTAAACTTTGGATTTATTGATCCCGGTATTAGCTTAACATTATTATCAACAAGTACTACATCATTCTACATTTACAAAGTATCCAACTAGAAAAACATATTGTTAGTTATCTATACCATTTAGCCCATCATCTATACAGTGATGGGTTAATTTTTAGATAGCTTATCAAACATTTCTTTATATTTGATAAAAACTATGAAATGAATGAACTCATTGCTGTCATAATATTCATTGTCATCTTCATCATTTTCAACAATCTGAATACTAAAATCAGAAGGCTTGAAAAGGAGATCTCAGATCTTAATGATAAGATCAGCAGGGCTGGTGATGAGTCTGAGACAGTTCAAAAGAAAACCCCGACAGAAAAAACTTTTATACAGCAGCAGGCAGAGCCTCAGCAGACCAATAAAAATATACAGAACAATCAAGAAATTCCAACACCAGCCGACAAGGACCGGCTGACTCCCGTTTTTGACTTTTTAAAACAAAATGTCCTCACCATTATTGGTATTTTCACTCTCGTTCTGGGAATCGGATATTTTGTAAAATATGCCATTGATAAAAACTGGATCGGAGAAGCTGCAAGAGCAGGAATTGGCTTTTGTACGGGAGCCGGAATCATCATCATAGGGTATTTTATCAGAAAAAATTACACAACTTTCTCATCCATTATAACAGGAGGTGGAATCGCTGTTCTTTACTTCACAGCTACCATTGCCTTCCGTGAATACCACCTGTTTACACAGAATACAGCATTTGCCACAACTGTTTTAATAACGGCAGTATCTATTGTTCTATCTTATTACTATAAAAGTCAGGTATTAATCATATTTTCATTAATAGGAGGATTCACTGCGCCTTTGATGATCAGTACCGGCCACAGCAATTACCTTTTCCTTTTTATTTATCTTACCCTTTTAAATATCGGAATGCTGGCAGCATCATTCCTTCAGCATTGGAAAAGTGTCGGATGGACAGCTTATATTTTTACAACCTGTTATCTTTTCTATTGGACCCATAAAAGTCCGGAACTCTTAAATATTACTTTTTATATGATCAGTTATGCTGTTTTCTACATTTTTGCATTACATGATTATATCAGGAAAAAAGCACTTTCCTCCTCTGATATTGCTATACTCGTTCTTACTAATTTTTCGAGTATTTTGGGACTGATCTATACTTTTAACACACTAAAATATGAACCACCAATTATTTTCCCACTTGTCTTTGCAGCAGTAAATGCTGTTCTGTTTTTTAGAGAATATGGAAAAAAGGACTTTGGAATCGCTTATTCTGTATTTGCAGGGTTGGTTACCAGCCTTATAACAGCAGCTGTTGCAATTCAGTTCAAAACACACCTTATCACCAGTATCTGGGCGATAGAAACAACCCTTCTTCTTTTCATCTGGAAAAAAACCGGTCATAAGATTTTCAGAATCTTCTTTTATATCCTTTTTCCATTGGTGATAACTGCCCAACTTGTAACATGGACAGCCTATTTTGGTACAAAAGATTTAGCCATTATATTCAATTCTCCGTTTATCACCAGCTCATTTACCATTGTTTCCATAATAATCAATTTATATTTATTAAGGAATACCGAGAAAGAATCACAAAATAAAGACCTCAATTTTTTTGAAGACCTTAGCACTGTGATAAGTTATGGCGTTATTTATATTACTTTTCTTCTTGAGATTACCTATCATATTTCGGAAATGCACTGGGCAGCAATCACCAGCGTAGGATTGTTATTCAGTATCTTTTATATTTTCATCTTATTGCTTCTCAGAAAGCCACTGAACATCAGAAATGATATCCAGAATATATTGATTTACCTTCTTTTCATTCTCATCATTGTTACCATAGCCGTTCCTACTCCATCAGTAGTGACAGCAATTTTATCAAAAAAACTGGCTCCAGGTTTTTATCTGCTTCATCTTCTTCAGTGGATTCCTTTTACCTATGTATGCTTCAAAATTATTCCGTCTTCAGAATTTCACAAGCGCGAAATCTCTTACTGGCTTCTTTCTTTAACACTTATCATTTTTACAAGCTGCGAATTGCATCACACCTATGTACTGATGATCCCGAATAATATTCCCCAATCTTATGAAGCTGATAAGCATTTCAATATTCTTTATCTTCCTATCATATGGACAATACTTGCCAGCATTTTTATTTATACAGGCCTCAAAAAGAATATCCGGGAATACCACAAGATTGGTTTTACGCTTGTCGGTTTGATGGTATTAAAACTTTACGGTTATGACGTATGGCAAATGGACAATATTTCAAGAATCAGTGCTTTCATCGTACTTGGAATCATTTTATTATTAAGTTCTTTTGCTTTTCAGCGGCTGAAAAACCTGATCAGAGATATGATGGACAAAAAAGACAAAAATGAAGAAGCTGCAGACCATCCATCAGGATAAATCTTTTTATTTATAAATAAAATGTAAAACAATTTAAGATTACGTTCACATTTTGTAAAAAATAACTATATTTATCACGTTTTTAACAGTTACATATTCTGATTATGAAAAAAATACTCTATTCTTTTTTAATATTATCTTCAGCCACTTTATTTGCGCAGCAAAAAAATCCGGCGGTGAAGTTTGCAGTGGCTGACAACGTTATTGGGACGGTAGAATTGTTCAATACAAGAAAGAATCTATTGCAGGTTTCAAAAGTTTACAATACTCCATCAAGCCTTCCTCAAAGCTTAAAAAAATACAGTTCTGTTTTTACAAAAGGCGTGACTGAATATAAGTTCAAAAACGGCGAAAATGTTTTTGACAGAATGGCATTATCTGAAATCAATGTACAATATAATATCCCGGCCGATAATCCTGTATTTATTGAAGGATATGAATTTACAGATACCAGCACATTAATCTATCCGCAGATCAAGAAAAAAACAGAAGTAAAAGATTATAATGGTAAAAAAACATTGTTCATCTACACAACTGAATAATTCAATACTATAAAAAAAGGATGCTCTAAAACAGCATCCTTTTTATTTTAATACTTATTGTTCCATTTTTTCCTGAGTTCTTCGTAGATTTTCTTCTCCGTAGAATTATTCCCCGGCTCATACAGTTTTACATTCCTGATTTCCTCGGGAAGAAAATCCTGTTCTACAAAGTTACCCTCATAAGAATGGGCATATTTATAGTCTTTTCCATAATCAAGATCTTTCATCAGCTTTGTAGGGGCATTCCTCAAATGCAGCGGTACAGGCAGATTTCCGGTCTGTTTCACCAGGGCCAATGCTTCGTTAATCGCCATATAAGCAGAATTACTTTTAGGGGAAACAGCAAGGTATACCGCAGTTTCACTTAAAATAATCCTGGCTTCAGGATTCCCAATCACATTAATCGCCTGAAAACAATTGTTCGCAACCACCAGTGCATTCGGGTTAGCCAATCCCACATCTTCAGCCGCAAGAATAAGCATTCTCCGGGCAATAAACTTGATATCTTCTCCCCCGGCAATCATCCTGGCCAGCCAGTAAACCGCTCCATTAGGATCTCCTCCCCGCATAGATTTGATAAAGGCCGAAATAATATCATAATGCTGTTCCCCGTTTTTATCATACAGCGCCATGGTCTCCTGAAGAACTTCAAGAACGTCTGAATTAAGAATTTCTGTTGTCTTTGAATTTTTGTATTGGTTCAAGACCAATTCCACAGAATTGATCAGCTTTCTCGCATCACCTCCCGAATACTGAATGAAAGCTTCTTTTTCCAGGATTTTAAAGTCAGTCCCCTCATCTTTATTGTATCTTTCCGAAGCAATATCGATCAGTTCTTCCAGTTTTTCATAGCTTAATGCTTTTAAAACATATACCTGACTTCTTGAAAGCAATGCAGAAACGACTTCAAAACTTGGATTCTCTGTAGTGGCTCCTATTAAAACAATCCAGCCTTTTTCTACCGCATGCAGTAATGAGTCCTGCTGTGACTTATTAAACCTGTGAATCTCATCAATAAATAAAATAGGGGATTTTCCGGAGAACAGATTCTGCTTCTTGGCATCTTCAATCACATCACGGACATCTTTCACCCCGGAAGAAACCGCAGAAAGCTTATAGAACTTCCTCCCTGACTGTTCTGAAATAATTTCAGCCAGCGTAGTTTTCCCGGTTCCCGGAGGCCCCCAGAATATCAGAGAATTCAGAGTATTGTTTTCAATCATTTTTCGGATGGTTCCTTTATCGCCGGTAAGGTGCTCCTGCCCCAATACATCGTTCAGGGTTTTAGGTCTTAATTTTTCAGCTAATGGGATATTTTGATTCAAAGTAATTCTATTTTTTTAAGATCAATGTTCCGGGTTTTTAATCTCCGAAACTTATAACAAAATTAAACTAATTTTCATTTTTTTACCCTATTTTTGCATTGTTTTGAAACTTACATTCAATAAAATCATTACATTTCCACTGGTAATTTTGATCAAATTTTACCAATGGTTCATCTCGCCTTTACTTCCCAAAAATTGCCGCTACGAACCCACCTGTTCTCATTATATGGTAGAATCACTTCAGGTACACGGTATCTTTAAAGGCTTCTGGATGGGATTTAAAAGAATTTTACGATGTCATCCATGGGGAGGGAGCGGCTATGATCCTGTTCCCCCAAAACATAAATGTCAATAATCAAACTATTAAATCAATAGAAAAATGAATACTTTTTTTTTCAGAATTTACTTTGTGCTGTTTGCATTGGTTACACAATGCCTCTTTGCACAGGAATACCCTGGAGGTTTATCTGACGGAACTTTAGATATCAGCGGAAACAATATTCCTGTAAAAATCTATTCTACCACGGAGATGGGAGACCTTACTGCTTTTCCTGACAGGGAATCGGATAAAAACCAATCTTTTGTTGTCATCCTAAATGAATCTAATTTTGAACCTCAATATTACAATTATGGTGCTTCAACTTTAGCCAAGTATAAAGATTCAAAATATCAGTTTTTCGATAAAGACTTTAAGCTTATTGATACTTCTGTTACCAGGGATAATATTTCAAAATTCAAATATGCAGTAAAATCTGTAAAGCCTATTACTGATTCTGATAAAGTAGAACTTAAAACCCCGTTCAAAATATGGGATCCTTCAAAAGGAATTCATATCGGATCTTTCACCCTTCACTTTTATAGTTTGATGTTTGTTTTTGCATTTGGATTCGGATATGTCTTAATGACAAGAATCTTTAAGATTGACAACGTTAACCAAAAATACCTGGAACCTCTGTTCACGTGGACATTGATTGGTACCATTCTGGGAGCAAGATTAGGACATGTTATCTTTTATCAGCCGGAATTATTTAAGGAGGATTTCTGGAGTGTATTTTTACCAATCAGTACAAAAAACGGTTTAAAATTTACAGGATTCTCAGGTTTGGCAAGCCACGGTGCTACTATTGCTTTGATTTTTACTACATTATATTACTCATTTAAAATCATCAAAAAAAATCCTTTCTGGGTATATGACAGATTAGGTATCGTAGTAGCTTTAGGAGGTGCTTTTGTAAGAATGGGAAACTTTTTCAACTCTGAAATCGTTGGTAAACCGGCTGATCCCAATTCTCCGTTTGCTTTGCTTTTTCCACAACAAAGCAGTGAATATGGGCTTACCGTTCCGCGCTATCCAAGCCAGTTATTTGAAGCTGTAGGATATGTGCTTCTTTTCATTTTATTATGGATTCTTTACAGAAAAACAGATAAAAAATACCAGCAAGGCTGGTTATTCGGTTTGTTTTTTATCATTCTTTGGGCCATCAGGTTCTTTGTGGAATTCCTTAAAGAGCCGCAGGGAGATGAGTTCATCCAGATTGGCGGCCTGAATACAGGTCAGGTTCTTTCAATTCCTTTTATGATCGCAGGAGTTGTGATTATGATTGTTTCCAAGAAATTTAAAATCACACCGGAAGAAAATGCAAAGCCGGAATAAGCTGATAAGTAAAACTAAATAGAAAAAAGGCAAATTTGTAGAAATACAGATTTGCCTTTTTAATATCTTTAAAAATTATTTTACAGCTTTACTTTTTCTTCGGTGGCTCTTACAGATTCTTTGTGATTTTCTTGTTCAGCTCTTCAAAAACACTTCCAAACGCATCAATAACATCAGTGGGCAACATAGATTCTTTTGAATGCTTTTCTGAAGCGATTTCCGCAGCTCTGCCATGCAGCCATACCCCAAGAATGCAGGTATGTTCCTCAGAATATTTCTGGGCTAAAAGTGAAGTCAGAATTCCGGTAAGAATATCTCCGCTTCCTCCTTTGGCGAGCCCAGCATTTCCGGTTATATTGTAAAATACATTTCCTTCTGGTGTAATAATCTGGGTATGATGGTCTTTTAATACAATATATATATCCAGTTTTTTTGCTTCTGCCCTTGCCCGTTCAAGCCTTTTGAAAGAATCAGCAGTACTTCCGAAAAGTCTTTCAAATTCTTTTGGATGAGGTGTAATGATTGACCTTTTGGGAATTAATTTCAGATTTTCCGGACCTTTTGAAATAATGTTCAAAGCATCTGCATCCAGGATTAATGGCCATGTATGGCTTTTCAAAAAGCTCAGAAAGTTTTTTTCTGTTTCCTGATGAGTACCCAACCCGGGACCTATGCCACAGATTAAATCATCTTCAATCTCAAAATTAAATATGAACTTCTCACCTCCTTTTATAAACATTGCCTCAGGACATGAAGTCTGTAAAATCTCATAACCGCATTCCGGTGCCAGAGCAAAGGTTAATCCAGCTCCGGTTTTCAAGGCTGATTTTACAGCCAGCACCGCAGCTCCTATTTTCCCATAACTTCCCCCTGCAATGATCGCCTTACCATAGCTTCCTTTGTGGGAAAATTCCTGCCTCGGAATAAATATCGGTTCTATCAGCTGATCATCAATTACAGAATATGCAGTATCAGTTGTATCAGCGTACGCTTTATTTAAATCAATATTCAGTACTTCCACCTTTCCGGTATATTTTCCTGTTTCAGGATGAAGAAAAGTCCGTTTCCAGCATTGAAAAGTCAGGGTATAATCAGCTTTCATAATGACAGGATTATTATCAAACATTTCATCTGCAGACAACCCGGAAGGAATATCAATGGATATTTTAGTATTTTTTTTACTATTCAACTGCTCTACAAGCTTTTTATATTCTCCTTCCAGCGGCCTGGATAATCCCGTCCCAAAAAGCGCATCTACAATGATGGTTTTATCATCAAAACTATAGTGTTCATCAGGATCAAATTTTCTGACCGAAATTCCTGACAAATCACGAAGCCTTTTAAGATTAACAGAAGCATCTTCTGAAAGCTTCCTTTTGGAATCGCTTATAAATACATCTATATCAAAACCTTTCAGATAAAGTATCCTGGCCACAGCCAACCCATCTCCTCCATTATTCCCACTGCCACAAAATACAGCCAGCTTTTTATGGTTTTTACAATGTTCTGAAATCCAGTGGGCCACAGCCATTGAAGCTCTTTCCATCAGCTGGATAGAAGAAACCGGCTCATGAGAAATGGTAAACTGATCCCAGCTGCGTATCTGTTCTGCGGTAAAAATTTTCATAGACCAATCAAACTTTTAAGCAAATTACAAAAGATTTTTCATTATGATATTACGGTTATTAATAAAAATAAGGAGTCATCATTAATGAATTAAAGTATCTGTAGAATGTTAAAATATTCATTAAAACGAATGACATGAAATCATCATAAAATTCAATATTTTGGGAATAAAAACTATAAAATGTAGTGTTTTTTACATTTTTTAATCATATTTTTGTGTATATACTAATTAAAAAAATATAAATTATGGGATTTGTAAAAGAATTTAAAGAGTTTGCCTTTAAAGGTAATGTTCTCGATCTTGCTGTCGGTGTGATCATTGGGGCAGCATTTGGTAAAATTGTTTCGTCTTTGGTAGAAGATGTAATCACGCCTCTGATATTAAACCCGGCACTGAAAGCAGCTGGCGCAGAAAACATTGCAAAGCTTACCTGGAATGGAGTTGCTTACGGAAATTTCCTTTCAGCAGTAATCAGTTTCCTTTGTATTGCGATGGTTCTTTTCTGGATCATCAAATTGGCGAATAAAGTGAACAAAAAAGAAGCTCCGGCTCCCGCAGGCCCTACAGAAGATCAAAAATTACTGACAGAAATCAGAGATTTATTGAAGAGCAGAAATATCTAGTCTATAACAACAGTTTTAACATAAAAAAGCACCTCGGTTAGTAAACCGAGGTGCTTTTTATTTATAATCTATTTCAAATTATTGAATCTGTAAGATACTTGAAATCTGCTCAGCCAGGGAAAGTCCGATTCTATCCTGTGCTTCAAGAGTAGAAGCTCCGGTATGAGGAGTAAGAGAAATCTTAGAGTGAGTAAGGATTTCTTTGGAAGGTGTTGGCTCATTAATGAAAACATCTAACCCGGCAAATCTTACTTTACCTGAATCTAATGCCTGAATCAAAGCCGTTTCATCGATAACTCCACCTCTGGAACAGTTTACAATTGCCACTCCGTCTTTCATGATTTCAAATTCATTCTGCCCAATCATATATCCGTCTTTCTGAGCCGGAACATGCAGGGTTATAAAATCTGAATGTTTCAAAACGTCCTGTAACGGTTCTGTTTCTATATCAACGTTGATAAACTGGTTGTTATAAAACTTCACTTTAATGCTTGCTCTCCCTACATTGTTATCAGCAGCAACCACTCTCATCCCAAGTCCTAAAGCAATTCTTGCCACTTCCTGACCAATTCTTCCCATCCCGACAATACCGATAGTTTTTCCTCTCAGTTCGATTCCCGGGGCATATGCTTTTTTAAGAGAAGCAAACTCAGTATCTCCTACTACAGGCATTTTTCTGTTAGAGTCCTGAAGAAATCTTGCTCCTGAAAATAAATGGGCAAAAACAAGTTCTGCCACTGATTCTGAAGAAGCAGAAGGAGTGTTGATCACATGGATTCCTTTTTCCCTTGCATAGTCTACATCGATATTATCCATCCCTACTCCTCCTCTTCCAATAATGTCGATGGACGGGCATCCGTCAATAATATCTTTTCTTACCTGTGTAGCACTCCTCACCAGCAGGGTTCGGATTTTGTGCTCATTAATATAATCTACCAAAAACTCCTGTGGAACTTTTGTAGTAATAACCTCAAAGCCTTTTTCTGTCAATGCATCAATTCCTGATTGATCCAGGCCGTCGTTTGCTAAAACTTTCATAAAATATCAAGTATATTAAAAAATGAAAGATTTAAAAATTAATGGAACTGCTTCGCATTTAATTTTTAAATCTTTGAATTATATTTTTATTCGCCGTCTTCTTTGAATACTTCAATGGTCACTTGCTTTTCTACCAGATCCGTAAATCTTCCCTTGTACCTTGTAGCTCTTACCAGGTGGTTATCTATCCAGTGATAATTTCCTCCTCTTGGTTTTCCGCAAAGCACGCTGTGGTATTTGAAGCCATGCTTATCCAGCCAGTCTATGGTAATTTGTTTCAGATTTTCGGTTCTTGACGTAAAAAAGCAGATCTGATGTCCTTCGTCATACCATCTGTTGATCGTTTCCAGTGCATCAGGATATGGTTCGCAGGTCACCATTCTTTCCGGTTCTTCATTGGGAACGTCATCAGTAATGGTTCCGTCAATATCTATTAAGTAATTTTTTATTCCATCCTTTAGAATAGGACTAATGTGTTCAATGTATTCTAATTCCATTACTAAATATTAAGTAGCAAAGTTAGCGTTTTTACAACTATAAGGCACATTAATCTTAGTTTAAGTTAAAATTTTACTACAAAAATTATTATTTAAAGAATAATATCAATATTTTATTCATCATTTTATAGCAAATGGTTAATATTTTTCGTTTTGAATTTTCTTTTTAAGCAAAGAAAACCGAAGATATAAAGAAAACCAATCAGTGAATTGACAGATTTACCTGTAAATTTCCTCTATCATCTTTACTTCATTACCGTTATTACAAAAAACATGATGTTTATCTAAAAATTTCCAAAATACATTTATTACCCTTACATTTGTAGGAATGGAAGAATTTGTCGTTTTAGTAAATCCCCAGGATGAAGTTTTAGGACTGATGGAAAAACAGCAGGCTCACATCAACGGCCTGTTACATCGTGCATTTTCTGTATTTCTATTCAACAGTAAAGGGGAAATGCTTCTTCAGAAAAGAGCTTCAGGAAAGTATCATTCTCCTAATCAATGGACCAATGCGGTATGTTCACACCCACGAAAAGGGGAAACTTATCATGCAGGAGCTGTACGCAGACTGAGGGAAGAACTGGGAATTGAGGCAGAACTTTCAGAAAAATTCAATTTTATTTATAAAGCAGATGTTGGCGGCGGTCTTTGGGAACATGAGCTGGATTATGTTTTTACCGGTGATTATAATGATGAATTTCACTTGAATCCTGATGAAGTTTCAGAAGTTCGTTTTGTCACCATGGAAAATTTGGACCAGGAAATAAAAGACACTCCTGAGAGCTTCACGGAGTGGTTTAAAATCATATTAAAAGAATATAAAGAGCATTTATAAAAACTCATCATACCATGAAAGCATCTTTACTTGTATTTTTTTTAGTCAGCTTTAATCTTTTATTTTCCCAGACTTATAAACCATTATTACAAGACGGCAATAAATGGTATACAAGTTTCCATTCATCAAACGGACCTTGTGGCAACCCCTCTCCTCACAACTCTTTTATCTATCAAATAAATGGTGACAGCCTTGTGAATGGCGCCAGTTATAAAAAAATCTACTGTAAAGCCTTGGTCTACCCTAAAAGATCATGTAATGATAACCTGTATACGTATCCTTTAACCAGCAAAGGGTATTTAGTTGCTCTTTTAAGAGAAGACACGGCACAGAAGAAGGTGTACAAAAACCAACTCGGAACCGGTACCGAATATCTTTTATATGATTTTTCCGTACAAGTAAATGATGTTATTGACATTTCTCATTTTGACATCAACAATGGAGTGCCAACAGCGACCATCAATAGTATTGATTATGGAAATGTTTTTGGGCAAACGAATGTAAAAAGATTCAACCCATCTTTTGGACAGGATAATGTAATATATGAAGGCATCGGCTCTAATACAGGTCTTCTCGAAAGTCCTATAATAGCCTACAACTGGGAAATAGGAAACATGCTCGATTGCTTTGAAGATGTGAATGGAAAATCTTGTGTACACTTTTTTTTGGAAACTCAGGAACAGCAAAAAAAGAAAAAATCTGTTCAGCTTTATTTTTCAAAATCCGATCATACCTTTAAAGTCATTTCTCCTAAAAAGGAAAGTTTCACTATCACGTTCTATAGTTTATCAGGAGGATTAGTGGAAGAAAAGAAGATAGATTCCAATATCGCTTTCACTATCAAAAACAATACAGAAAAGCTATTACTTTATACCATTTCAGACAAATATGCAGAGGTTAAAGGAAAAATATTTTTAGAATAACAATTAAATTTAAAAAAGTAAATTATGAACAAAACGGCTTTATATGACAAACACGTTTCTTTAGGGGCTAAAATAGTTCCGTTTGCAGGTTTTGAAATGCCTGTTCAATATTCAGGGGTTACAGAAGAGCACTTTGCCGTAAGAGAAAAAGCAGGATTATTTGATGTTTCCCACATGGGACAGTTTTTCATCGAAGGACCGGGTTCAAAAGATCTTTTACAATTGGTAACGACCAATAATGTAGATGCACTTGAAAATGGAAAAGCTCAGTATTCTTGCCTTCCCAACGAAAACGGAGGAATTGTGGATGACCTTATCGTTTATAAAATGGAAGATGACAAATATTTCGTAGTTGTAAACGCTTCCAACATTGACAAAGACTGGAATCATATTTCAAAATACAATACTTTCGGGGCTAAAATGACCAATGCTTCTGATGAAATGTCTTTATTGGCAGTTCAGGGTCCTAAAGCTACTGAGATTCTTCAAAAGCTTACTGAAGTAAATCTTTCGGAAATCCCTTACTATCATTTCACAGTAGGAAGTGTAGCAGGAGTAAATGATGTAATTATCTCAAACACGGGATATACAGGAAGCGGAGGTTTTGAGATTTATTTCAAAAATGAAAGTGCGGAAAAACTTTGGGATGCTGTGATGGAAGCTGGTAAAGAAGAGGGAATTATTCCTTGCGGATTGGCTGCCAGAGATACGTTAAGATTAGAAAAAGGATTCTGCCTGTACGGAAATGACATCGATGATACGACTTCTCCGATTGAAGCTGGTTTAGGGTGGATCACTAAGTTTGATAAAGACTTCGTTTCTAAGGATGTTTTCGCAAAACAGAAAGAGGAAGGAGTTACCAGAAAATTAGTTGGTTTCGAATTGACAGACAAAGGAGTTCCAAGACATGATTATCCTGTAGTGGATGCTGAAGGAAACGTGATCGGAAAAGTAACTTCAGGAACACAGTCTCCAATGAAAAAAATTGGTTTAGGCCTTGCTTATGTAGACAAACCTCATTTCAAATTAGGATCTGAGATTTTTATTCAGGTAAGAAACAAGAACATTCCTGCAAAAGTGGTAAAAGCTCCTTTTGTATAACCTGTTCACAATATAAAAAGAGGCTGTGATTTCTTCACAGCCTCTTTTTTTGGTTCAATAGCAGATGCAGCAGGTCTTTCTGTCAGAGGTACAGACATCTCCTACTCCCGGTGTATTGGAAATTACCCCTCCGGCAGGTCCACATAAAATACTGCAGACAGGTAAAGAAGCAATCCCTCCGTTAACTTCTTTCAGTTCTGATCTGTTAAGCTTTTTTGTTTTTGAAAAGTTTGTTTTCATATTGTACATTTTTGGTAATCCCAAATATAACCATTCAAAAAACAACTAACAATCAGATACTTAAATAAAAATTATAAAACCTGGCGGGTATAAAAAATCCGGCACAATAATAAAAAATCATTAAGCCGGACAGGTTCTCTTTAAAGTTATTTATTCGTTTACCCCAAAGAATTTCTGCAGTTCTTCTACATTTTTCTTGTCATTTCCTACAAAAATCTCCTTGTCTGTCATAAAAACTGGTCTTTTTAAGAAGGTATAATGATCCAGCAGCAATTCTTTAAAATCTTTTTCCTTCAGAGATTTTACATCCAGACCTCTCAGTTTGATCTGTGTAGATTTTTTACTGAATAATGCTTCGTATGATTTTGTTTTTTTATGCATTTCCGCCAATTCTTCTTTTGTGACCGGCTCTTTCTTAATTTCGCGGAGTTCCCACCCTGTAAGATCAAATTGGGCTAAAATTTTTCTGCAGGTATCACAGGTGTTGAGATAAAATACTTTCTTCATTACGTTTTCTAAATCTGTTATTGGTTAAAATTTCCCTTTCATTGAAAGTTTCGTCTTTCAAAAGTAGGATTTAATCTAAAACTTTGGAAATTATTAAATAACTTTATTCAAATTTTATAAAGATGCAGAACAAGCCTATTACTTTTCAGTTTATTTCGGAACCTTCAGATGTTAATTACGGAGGAAATGTACATGGAGGAAGTGTGATGAAATGGATTGACCAGGCCGGTTATGCATGTGCTACCACGTGGAGTGGTAATTATTCCGTTACCGTATATGTAGGCGGAATCCGTTTTTATGATCCTATCAAAATCGGAGAAGTCGTAAAAGTAGATGCTCAGGTGATCTATACCGGGACTTCAAGCATGCATATCGCCATCAATGTCTTTTCAAGAAACCTGAAACAACCCAATTTTGAGAAGAAAACCCACTGTATCATCGTTTTTGTTGCAGTAGATGAAAATGGTAAAAAGCTTCCTGTACCTAAATGGACACCGGAAACAGAGGAAGAAAAACAGCTTGAAATGTATGCCAAACGTCTGATGGAACTGAGAACGCAGATTGAGGATGAGATGAAACCTTTTTTGTAGATACGGATTTCGAGAGGCGGGATTATGAGATTTAAAGTTTAAGGTTTAAAGTTTTGAGAAACCAGTAACAAAAAACGACCAATCACATATATGAAAAGCACCTTTACCTTAATGGCATTGCTTATGACGGCTTTATGTCATGCTCAGACCCATCGGTTTATTTATAAACTGCAATATAAAATGGATTCTACTGAAATCACTTATGAAAATCTGAACATGATTCTTGACATTACACCCAAAGAGGTTAAATTTTACGGGAGAAACCTGATTACAACAGATTCTTTGAATAAAAAATTCGGGATGAATTCAGATTATACTGATATGTCGGGTCAGATAGTGAAAAGAAAAATCAATTCTTTTGATAATGAAAACTTTATCAATATCAAAAACGGATATTACTCTTTTAAAACCACAGATAAAATCAACTGGACGATTTCCAATGAAACCAGAAAAGCAGAAAACTATACTTTACAGAAAGCCACTACCCGATTCGGAGGAAGAGCATGGACAGCCTGGTTCTGCAAGGATATACCTTTTAATGAAGGACCTTTTAAATTCCGTGGTTTGCCTGGTTTAATTTTTGAACTTTCTGATACAAAAAATAACTTCATTTATCATCTTATTAAAAGTCAGAAGCTCCCGGAAGTACACCCTACCGATAACTTTGTAGAATCTAATTTTGGGAATAAAGCTATTCCCATCAATGAAAAGCAGAAGTATAAGCTGATCATGGAGTTTTACAATGACCCTTTTGCTTTTGAAAGAAATAACTTCAGTAAATCCAATAATGATCTTAAAATTAACATCAATGGGAAAGAAATCCATAATGTGGATGAACTGAATACCCAGATCAAAAGCATGCAGGAGGTCATCAGAAAATATAATAACCCGGTTGAAATCGATAAGGCAATGCATTATCCGGTATATTAAAACTATGGTTATTTTTAAGTTTGGGCTAAAGCTGGTGGAAAGTGTTCAATTTATTTAGGCGGGCTAAAGCCCACCTCTATTGAATTCAGGTATTTAAAGGAACATCTTTTATCTTTTATCTTTTATCTTTTATTTTATATATTTGTAACATCAAAAGGAAATGGTGTTCTTCCTTCCCCAACCGCTTTACAAAAGCTGATGACGCCTGATTAAAAGATTATTAACAAATAACTAATCAGGATTATTATGTCAAAAAGTCAAAGAACACTAGGCAAAAAAGCAGTTTTTCATACCTATTTTTTCTTCAGAAAATTTCCGGCTATTCCCTATATTTTAAAATGGCTGTGTATCAGTATCATTATTGGAGGTTTAGTGGGGACAGCTTCTGCTGGTTTTCTTCAATCTTTGGAGTGGGCAACCAATTTCAGGGAAAATCATCTCTGGCTGATTGCATTGCTTCCGGTGGCTGGATTCCTGATAGGACTTCTTTATCATTACTTCGGGAAAGATGTGGAAGCAGGAAATAACCTGTTGATTGATACCATTCATGAGCCCAAGGAAATAATTCCTTTTAAAATGGCTCCTTTTGTGTATCTTGGAACAATTGTCACTCATTTTTTTGGAGGTTCTGCAGGCCGTGAAGGAACAGCTCTCCAAATGGCGGGTGCTATAGCCGATCAGCTTACTAAACCTTTTAAGCTCGACAGAAATGAAAGAAAGACACTGATTATTGCTGCGATTGCTGCAGGATTTGGCTCTGTCTTCGGGACTCCTCTTGCAGGTGCTGTTTTCGGTCTTGAAGTTTTTCTGATCGGAAGGATCCGTTACAATGCTATTTTTCCTGCATTTGCTTCGGCCATTCTCGCTGACCTGGTGACCGTTCTCTGGAATGTAAAACATACTCATTACCACATTGATTTCATCCCAAAACCTGAGTTTCTGCCAATTCTATACAGCATTCTTGCAGGAATAGTTTTTGGAATCTGTGCTGCAGCTTTCAGTAAAATCATTCATTGGATGGGTTCTGTTTTCAAGTCAAAAATTAAATATCCTCCGCTTCGTCCGGTGGTGGGAGGAATTATTATCGCGATAGCAGTTTTGGCAATGGGCACCTCCAGATATATCGGTTTAGGGGTTCCTGTAATTGTAGAATCTTTTGAAAAGCAGCTTCCGCTACATGATTTTGCTTTAAAAATGATCTTTACTATTGTTACGCTTTCAGCTGGATTCAAAGGTGGAGAAGTTACTCCCTTGTTCTTTATCGGAGCTACATTAGGAAGTGCTTTGTCACTGTTCATTCCTTTACCTTTCGGACTATTGGCGGGAATGGGATTTGTCGCCGTATTTGCAGGAGCTACCAATACTCCTTTAGCCTGTATGCTGATGGGAATTGAATTGTTCGGAGCAGAATGTGGTGTATATGTAGCTATTGCCTGTATTGTATCTTACCTTCTTTCCGGTCACAACAGTATCTATACAAAGCAGAAAATCGGAGAGGCAAAAAACAGAAGATACGAAAGCCAGCAGGATCGGTCAATTTCGGATTTTTTATAAAGGGTTTCGGGTTTCGAGGTGCGGGTTGCTAGCAATGAGGTGCGAGATATCAGTTATTGCGGGATGCTGGTTGTTTTTTGATGCTGGTTCTTTATCGTCTGCTTATAGCCTTTAAATTTTGAAGCGAATAACCACTAATCCCTACTCTCGAATCCTGAAACCTTACCCCATTAAATCCATCTACTCTCAGGCTCTTCCATCCTCAAACTCACTCCTCTTCCCATTTCCAACTATAATCCGTAATTTTACCCCATGTTCGATTACAGATTAAAAGTTTTCCATACGGTAGCTTCCCGGTTAAGTTTCACTAAGGCTTCAGAAGAGCTTCACATTTCACAGCCTGCTGTTACCAAGCATATTAAAGAAATTGAAACCCAGGTAGGTGCCAAGTTATTTGACCGTAAAGGAACTTCTATTCAGCTGACCCAAAGCGGAAAGATTTTGTATGAGCATGCTGAAAAGATAAGAAATATCTACCGTGACATGGAATTCGAGATCAGCCAGATTAATCAGCAACATAAAGGAAAACTGATTATCGGGGCGAGCACAACGGTTGCGCAGTATATTTTACCTGAAATTTTAGCCAAATTCAATACTTATTATAAAGATATTAAGATTGAGCTTCTTACAGGTAATACGGAAGCTATTTCAACCCTTTTAAAAGAAGAGAAAATTGATCTCGGTATTATCGAAGGAGAATCACAGTCTTCTTATTTTGAATATACGACTTTCAAGCCGGATGAAATTGTTTTGGCAGCCAAATCTGATCATCCCCTTGCCCATAAAACCTTACATTTAAAAGATCTCTATAATCTGGATCTGATCTTCAGAGAACAGGGATCCGGAACCCTTGAGTTCATACAAAACCGGCTTAAAGAGAAAGAAATCAATCTCAATGAATTGAATACCATTATACAGCTTGGAAGCAGTGAGAGTATTAAAAATTATCTTCTTCATTCGGAATGTATGGCATTTCTTTCCATCAGTACTATACTGAATGAATTGAAAAATAATATCCTTACTGTTATTGACATTAAGAACTTTAGTATTGAGAGGGATTTTCATTTTATTCTTCCTAAAGGAGAACAGTCTGAACTGATCAAACTTTTCCTGAGATTTGCAGAGTAAGATATTTGATGTACAAAGTATTAATGTAAAAAGTATTAATGATTGACTGCTGCGGTTGATTATCAGAAATACATTTCACATTTCACATTTCACATTTCACATTTCACATTTCACATTTTACATTTTACATTTTACTATAACTTTTAGTTATCCAATATAACAAAATACGATTTATACTGTTATACTTTATTCCGGAATTTTGGTGCAGATTTTAAAAATTCGCATTATGAAAAATTTCATTCAGCATGAAATGACCCGGAAAATATTTTTTATCGTTTTGGCTGTTGTATGCCTGACACCATTTATATCTTCACCAATAGCACTGGCTTTGGGATTTATCCTGGCTGTTCTCATCGGAAACCCATTTGAGAAACATCTTCACCAATATATTCATGTGCTGCTGCAGATTTCGATTGTAGGTCTTGGATTCGGACTGAAGCTCGATGAAGCGCTTCAAGCTGGAAAAACAGGTTTGATACTGACTGTTGTAAGTATTGTTACTGTAATGGTCTTGGGATATTTTCTGGGAAAAATATTCAAACTGGAAAGACCTTTATCTTACCTGCTATCCGCAGGAACTGCTATCTGTGGCGGGAGTGCAATTGCCGCAATCTCCCCTATCATCAAACCCAATACGAAACAGATTTCCCTTGCACTGGCTATCATATTTACCTTAAATTCTGTTGCGTTATTTGTATATCCTGCCATAGGACATCTGTTGAATCTTACACAGCAGCAGTTCGGGCTTTGGTGCGCAGTGGGAATTCATGATACAAGCTCTGTAGTGGGTGCCGCCAGTAAATATGGGGATGAGGCTCTGAAAATAGCCACCACAGTGAAATTGGCCCGTGCCTTATGGATCATCCCTGTTTCATTGATAACCATGTTCATTTTTAAAAGTAAAGGTTCAAAAATAAAGATTCCATGGTTCATCGGTTATTTTATTGCAGCTATTATTTTGAATACATATTTCCCCTTTTTTGACCGTTTCAGTACTTCAATAACTGTTTTAGCTAAATCCGGATTGAATCTTACTCTGTTTTTTATTGGTTCAACCCTTTCCCTTCGGACTCTGAAATCAATAGGATTAAAACCTTTGTCAGCGGCAGTGCTTCTTTGGGTTATCATAAGTATCGGAAGCCTTCTTTATATCATCCGTTAAAAGAGCAGGACCCTTTTGAAATCAAAAGGGTCCTGCATATTAAATGTGGAAATGTTTATTTCATACTGAAATAATTTTCTTTATATGGCTGACTCACCACAAGTATAAACCTGTGGACAACCGATGTACTGTACGCAATACCATGGACCTGTTACGGCTCCTGAGCAGCTGCATCCGCAAAGAGACAGATCAGGATTTCCGCTTACTCCTCCTGCGATATTTTTAAGGTCCTGCTTTCTTAGTTTTTTAGCATTTTTCATAATGTTCATGAGATTTAGTTTGATTAAACAATATAGTTTTTAGTTACTTTCCAAAGTTAAACAAATATTAATTACACGCAACAAAAATTAGTATAAAAATTAATAATTTATTGATTCTAACGTAATTATTATATTCAAAATAAGTAATCCTTTATTTTCATTTTTTAAACAGTTTGAATTACTCTGTAAATTCAAGGTCTCTGTTATGGGTTTCAGAAATGGTAAGCGAGGAATAAAACGCCAGCCCAAAAACCACTGCTCCTACTATTGCAGCACTTTCCACCACCGGAAAATGACCTTTCAGGGAATCAAAAGCCAGAATCATGACCGGTACAAGCCCTCTTACCATATTCGGAACAGTTGTGGTTGCTGTATTTCTGATATTGGTTCCAAACTGTTCTGCTGCCAGTGTCACAAACATAGCCCAATATCCTGTTCCAAAGCCAAGCCATACACAAAACAGATAATATTTCATTTCTGTATCAGTATTTCCAAACAGCATGATGACTACTCCGATCAGTGTAAAGATCAGCATGTAAACGATCGCCATTTTACGGGATTTTAGAGCATGAGAGATAAAACCGCTCAGCAGATCCCCTGCAGAAATACCTATATAAGCCCACATAATTGCTTTTCCGGGGTTGATATCCTTTATTCCCATTTCTGGGGCAAACTGATTGGCTAAAACCGCCAGAATCCCTATACAATACCACGTGGGTAATCCTACCGCAATACATTTTAAGTATCGTATCAAGCGATCTTTATTCGTGAAAAAAGAAAGAAAATTCCCTTTGGAGACGTTTTTATGTTCAATATTCTTGTAAATTCCGGACTCAGATACGCTGATTCTCAACAGTAATAACAGGATGCCCATTACTCCACCGATAATATAAGAAATGTTCCATCCACCAGCAAGTTCTACTGTAAGCTGAGCTACTACAGCTCCCATTAATCCAAACCCGGCAACAACTGAGGTTCCTATCGCTCTCAAATTCTTCGGCAGACTTTCAGAAACCAGCGTAATTCCTGCTCCAAGCTCCCCGGCAAGCCCAATACCAGCAATGAACCTCAAAACGGCATATTGGTACACTAAATGCTCTTTTGGGAAATAAGGCAGAAAACCACAGGCAATATTGGCTAAAGAGTATACCAGAATAGACCCGAAAAGTACGGAAAGTCTTCCTTTTTTGTCTCCGAAGATTCCCCAGAAAACACCTCCGAGAAGAAGCCCTACCATCTGGCAGTTCAGAATAAAGGTTCCGTCCGCATCCGGATTGAGGCCCAATGCTTTTAAACTGGGTATTCTGACAATTCCAAATAAAAGGAGGTCATAAATATCTACAAAATAGCCAAGGGCAGAAATGATAACGGGAATAGAAAAAATGTACTTCAGTTTTGAAGACAAGGACAATTCTTGCATTTTTAAGTTTTGATAAAAATAAAAAACCTTTCAATTTCTTGAAAGGTTTTTATTAAATATCTTTTTCTGATTATTATCTGGCAATATTTACAGCTCTCGTTTCCCTGATTACGGTTACTTTTACCTGGCCAGGATACGTCAGTTCATTCTGAATCTTCTCAGAAATATCATAAGAAAGCTGAGAAGCTACTTCATCATTTACTTTTCCGCTCTCTACCATTACTCTCAGTTCTCTACCCGCCTGGATCGCATAGGCACTGGATACTCCATCGAAGCTTAATGCTGCAGATTCAAGATCTTTCAATCTCTGGATGTAAGACTCCAATACCTGTCTTCTGGCTCCCGGTCTTGCTCCTGAAATGGCATCGGCAACCTGGATGATTGGTGATAATAATGATTTCATTTCAATTTCGTCGTGGTGCGCTCCGATTGCGTTAACAACTTCCGGATTTTCACCATATTTCTCAGCCCACTGCATTCCTAACAATGCGTGTGGTAATTCTGATTCCTGCTCAGGAACTTTACCGATATCATGTAAAAGACCTGCTCTTTTTGCTAATTTTACATTTAATCCTAATTCAGCAGCCATAGTCGCAGCGATGTTGGCTACTTCTCTTGAGTGCTGCAGTAAATTTTGTCCGTAAGAAGAACGGTATTTCATTCTACCTACGATTTTGATCAGCTCAGGGTGTAATCCGTGGATTCCTAGATCAATGATTGTTCTTTTACCTACTTCAATGATTTCCTCCTCGATCTGCTTTCTTGTTTTTTCAACAACCTCTTCGATTCTTGCCGGGTGAATTCTACCATCAGTTACCAATCTGTGAAGGGACAGTCTTGCAATTTCTCTTCTTACCGGGTCGAAACAAGAAAGAAGGATCGCTTCCGGTGTATCATCAACGATGATCTCTACTCCTGTTACCGCTTCCAAAGCACGGATATTTCTACCCTCTCTACCGATAATTCTACCTTTTACCTCATCAGACTCGATGTTGAACACGGATACTGAATTTTCAATAGCCTGCTCGGTTCCGATTCTCTGAATCGTCTGAATAACGATTTTTCTCGCTTCATTTTTGGCATTCATCTGAGCTTCTTCCATGATGCTCTGAACATGTGCCTGTGCTCTTGTTTTCGCCTCAGCTCTCATGGTTTCTACCAATTCTGCTTTAGCTTCTTCAGCCGTATAGTTGGAGATTTTCTCAAGTATTTCTACTTTCTTAGTTGTTGCAATATCCAATTCCTGCTGTTTTCTTTCCAGAATTTCATTCTTCTTAGCGTAGTCTGCAATCTGCTTGTCTAAATCTTTTTCAAGTTTTCCAGTCTTGCTAAGCTCGTCATTCAGTTTGTGTTCCTTGTCTTTGATTCTTTTCTCAACCTCCTGCATTTTCTTTTCACGGGACTGAATATCTGCATCATGCTGTGATTTCAGCTCCAGGAATTTTTCCTTTGCCTGAAGGTTTTTTTCTTTCTTTATGGATTCAGCCTGTACATTAGCTTTTTCTATAAGGTTTTCGGCATTTTTCTTAGCATCATCTATGATGAATTTTGCTTTAGTATTCAGAGAACTTCTGGAAAAGAACATTCCCACGGCAGCCCCGATTACCAAACAAACAACACCGACTATAACTTCTATCATAATATATATTGAGTTTTAATTGTATTCATATCTAAATAAAAAAAGCCTACAATAATCCAGAGATTGAGAGTAAACTCCTAATCAACACGATTTGAACTGATTTCCACTGTCTGTAATCCGGAAGTCTGGCACGCCATTCAATGGACATTTGTTCGGTAATTGTTTAGCGTTGAGTTTACCTTTAATGTGTTAGAATTATTGTAGGCAGTAATTTTTCAGGAAAAAAAATCTATTTCCCGATTTCATTCAACGACTGATTAATCTGCGTTAATCTTTCGTTGGTAGAATTAATATTTTTCTCGTAGTTAAGAGAAACCACTTCTGCATTGGTCCCAAGTTTAAGGGCACACATTGCTAAAGCATCCTGTTTATCTCTTACATCGAAGTTCTGTTCAAAATCTTTAATCATATTCTCGATCTGCTTCCCTACTTTACGCAAAGTTTCTTCCTCTGCTGCCGGTACGTTCAGCGGATACACTCTTCCTGCAATGTTGACGGTAATTCTCCTTATCTCCATTATAATCCACTGTTTTGAAGCTGAGCAATACAGAAATCAATCTCTTTCACCAATCTGTTGATATGGTTTTTCATTAACCTATTGTGTTCAGGATTTCCTGATATTGCTGAATAAAGTTTTATATTTTTTTGTTCTTCTGCTAATACCTGATTTTTTCTTCTTTCCTCATCATATTTCTTCTTCAGTTCTTCATGCTCAATACTTAATTCTTTTAAATTTTCCGTAAGATTTTTATAGTTCTTCTGCAGAGTCGAAATCTTTCTCTCTAGTTCTGAAAAATTGTTTTCTAAATCTTGAAGCATTTCAGGTTTGTATATTCTAACTAAAAGCAAAAATAAAAAAATAATAACACTAACAAAAATAAAACGCTCTATATTTTGATATACTAACAAAAAAGGAGGTACTGATGCACCTCCTATGTATTTTTAATAATTTTTTTTATTCAAATTTCAGAACAAACATTACGGCTCTTGTCTGCAATGTAGAAATAGCAGAAGACCAGTAAGGAGGTGTAGTGGCATTATCAGCCACTTTTTCGTTGTTCATGAAGAATGTTCCTCTGATAGCGGGAGTCAGTTTGAATTTGTTGAAATAAAACTGAATTCCCATTTCTGCAGACCATGCAAAATTGTGGGTGGTAGATCTGAAAATCCCCTGCATGTTATCATCTGTAGAAGTTGCATTAGACTGAAGGTTTACTACATAGTTCACCCCTGCTGCAACATAGGGTCTTGAGTTGTACCATCTTTGTCCGTGAAGTTCCAAAAGTACCGGAATATCAATCAAAGTAGATTTAATTTCTCTTACTTTATCCTTTTCCTGTAAAGGGAATGGCATAAAGGGATCGTTGGTCAAAGATCCGCCTGCATAAATATCATTGGATTGAGTATTAAAAGTCAACTGTCTTTGTGCAAACTGTAAACCTGGCTCTATTCTTACGTCAAGATAGTCATTCAGTCTCCATTTTGCAATAAGCCCGGCACCGAAACTATAACTTTCCTTAGAGGTAACAAGGTTTTCATTATCATTCATCCCGTATTTCGGATGCAAAACAATGCGGTAATCCAGTCTGTTCCCGTTCAAATAAAACCCCCAACTGAATTTCTGTTCGTCGAAATCCTCCAACTTATCCATTCTGTTTCGGGTTCTGAATTGCGCGTTTGCAAAAACGGCAACATTTACTGAGGTTAAAACCAGTGCTTTTAATAGAAATTTATTCATAGGTTACTTTGTTGCTTTATAAATTGTGGCTATACCTAAACTTAATTTTTTATATTCAACTTTCTTAAATCCCGTATCTAAAAGAATTTGCTTCATCTTCTCCCCGAAAGGAAAAGCATTTACAGAATCCGGAAGGTATGTATATGCCCTATTATCCTTGGAAACCAGTCTGCCTATTGCAGGTAATATATTTTTGAAATAAAACATATAAAATGGTCCCATGAAACCCTCAACCTTTGAAAACTCCAGTATATAAACACTCTTGTTATCTTTAACTACTCTTCTTAACTCTGCCAAACCTTTGGTAAGGTTTTCAAAATTCCTAACTCCAAATGCAACGGAAACAGCATCAAATCTATTGTCCTCGAAGGGTAAATTTTCAGCATCTCCTTTTTGCATGGAAATTTTGCCGTCTAATTTAAGTTTTTTTATTTTAATAACGCCAACATTCAGCATTTGTTGTGATAAATCTAATCCAACTACTTTGGAACCGGTTCCTTTTTCAATGGTAATTGCAAGATCTCCCGTTCCTGTAGCCACATCCAGTACTTCCTGCGGATTATCATTTTTCATCCATTTTACCAGTTTATTTCTCCATAAAACGTCAATTTTCATGGATAGAACATGGTTCAGAAGGTCATACTTCGGTGCGATGTTGTCGAACATATCCTCTACCTGGCTTTTTTTTGTAGCCTCTGAATTGTAGGGAGTAACTTTGGTGATATCTTTTGTCAAAACTTAAAACTTGTAATATTCTTTGTAATAATTTAGGTAATCCTGCTTTCTGAAGATTTTGGATCTTGATTCCACTTTCTGGATATTTTTGATCAATTGATCATAGTCCTCATCTACATTGTAATAAAAATCTTCTGTATAAAGCTTATTGAAGCGTTTCGCTCCTCCGTAATAATCTTTTCCGTCAATAACCGTTTTATCAAGGGCTGCCAGTAATGAATCTTTTTTAAGGTTGTACCCGTAATACTGATCATTGATATAGTAATCCTGGTGTGTAATATTGATCAGACCACGAAGTTTATTCACTTCAAATGCTGAATCATAAAGCATTTTTTTATTCTGATCAAAAACCTGAATAGAGTTTTTCCCTTTATTCAGATCCACATGCACATACTGCCCCGCAGATATAATTCCTTCAGATCCGTTATTGATCTTGAAATAATAAGTGTTCGGGGTAGGATTATCTACAACATAATAATTCTTCTTGGCTAAAAAAAGGAAGTAGATCCCAAAGGCAACGATAAACGCCACAGCTGCAATAAGTAAGCCTTTTAAGGATGAGTTGTTTTTCATAGATTGTAAAGTACAATTTTTGCAAATTTAATAATATTTTTAATTCTCCGTTATTAATATTAATTATTAACTTTGCAACTTTAAAAAAATCATATAAACGAATGCCGAATACGATCATTATTGGCTCTGGATGTTATATTCCGAACAGAGTTATTGGTAGAGATTACTTCATGAATTCTGAGTTCTACACTGAAGACGGAGTAAAGATTGAAAAGCCTGTGGAAGAAACCATTGCGAAATTTGTAGAGATTACAGAAATCGAAAACAGGAGATTCATTGAGGATCATCTTTCCAACTCACAAATCGGTTATGAAGCTGCAAAAATTGCTCTTGAAGATGCAAAAGTAGACGGTGAGGATCTGGATTATATTATTTACGCAAGCAATTTCGGGGAGGTTACTGAACACGGATATGCTGATTTTATGCCTACCATGGCAGCGAGAGTGAAGAACAAACTGGGAATCAAAAACAGAAAGTGCGTAACCTACGATATGCTTTTCGGATGCCCTGGATGGGTAGAAGCCATGATTCTGGCAGATAACCTGATCAAAGCCAAGGTAGCCAAAACGATTCTGGTCATAGGAGGTGAAACCTTAAGCCGTGTAACAGATCCGCATGACAGAAACAGAATGATCTTTGCTGACGGCGCAGGAGCTGTAGTCGTAAAAGCAACAGATGAAGAAAATGTGGGAATTATCGCTCACAATACCATCTGTGACAATGGTCCGGAACTGAACTATCTTGAAAACGCTCCTTCCATCAATAAAGAAGTTGACCAGAGACGTCTGTATGTAAGAATGTTAGGAAGAAAAATCTATGAATACGCTCTGAAAAATGTACCGGTTGCCATCAAGGATACCATTACCGATGCCGGTCTTTCTATTGAAGATATAGACAAAATCTTAATTCACCAGGCAAATGCTAAAATGGATTATGCAATGATTGAAAGACTTCACAAGCTTTATGATGTGAAAGAATACGATCATGCCATCTCTCCTATGACGATCCAGGATTTCGGAAACACTTCTGTAGCAACGATTCCTACCATGTATGACTTAATAATTAAAGGAAAAATGGAGGGTCAATCGTTTAAAGAAAAAGGTAACATTGTGATGACTTCGGTAGGTGCCGGAATGAATATCAATGCTATCGTTTACAGATTTCCTTAATAATATTTAATAAACAAAAATATAAAGCACAGGGAAGTTATTCTTTGTGCTTTTTTTGATCAGACATGCAAAAGAATTTTTTAATTATCGCCGGAATCTTCCTGTTTTTGGAAGTATATATTTATCAGGCCGTCAGAACACTTACTGACAACCCGTGGATCAAAATCGGATATTGGATTATATCATTAGCCGTGTATGGAATCTTTGCTTATGAAGTCACCCATTACCAAAGATCAGACAGAAGCATGGTAAGGGCCCAGATCATGATTTCATTATTTTTGATTTTTATCCTTCCGAAAATTTTCGTGGTCCTGTTTTTATTGATTGATGACATCATCAGAATCGGAGGCTATCTGATAGGTTTTTCCCAACCTTCAGAAAACTTCTTCCCGGAAAGACGAAAATTCCTGAGTCTTGTCGGATTAGGAATGAGCGGGGTTCTTTCTGCTCTTTTCATAGACGGAATCACGTTTGGAAAGTACAGACATAAAGTCAGAAGGGTAAGAGTAAACTTTGCCAATCTTCCGAAAAGCTTCAAAGGCTATAAAATCATCCAGATTTCCGATGTTCATAGCGGAAGTTTCTCTGATCCCGGCAAATTAGAGCATGCTATTGAGCTGATCAATGAACAGAAACCTGATCTGGTCCTGTTTACCGGAGATATGGTGAATAATGTTGCCGATGAATTCAAACCGTTTATTCCTCTGTTTTCTAAAATCAAGGCTAAAGATGGCAAGTTTGCGGTCTTAGGCAATCACGATTATGGGGATTATGTAACCTGGGAATCACCTGCTGCCAAAAAGGAAAACCTCGACACACTGATTGGCTATGAAAAACAGGCTGGATTTGACATGCTGAGAAACGAGCACAGAGTTATTGAAAAAAACGGTGAAAAACTCTATATTCTAGGTGTTGAGAACTGGGGATTGAAACCATTTCCACAATTCGGAAAAATCGATGACGCTTTAAAGGATGTACCGGAATCTGCCACGAAGATCCTGATGAGCCATGACCCCACTCACTTTGATTATGTGGTAAAAAAACACCCTGCAAACATTCATTTAACCCTTTCAGGGCATACCCATGGAATGCAGTTTGGTCTGGATCTTAAAAACGTGAAATGGTCGCCAGTCCAATACAAATACCCAAAATGGGCCGACCTATATGAAAGCGAAGGAAAACTCCTGTATGTCAACAGAGGATTCGGAGTATTGGGATATCCGGGAAGAGTGGGTGTATTGCCTGAGATTACGCTTTTTGAATTGAGCTAGAGATGCAGGGCTCGGATACAGGTTATTGGTTGCTGGTTGTTTGGTTGCGAGTTA
The DNA here is from genome assembly GCF_006829085.1 of Chryseobacterium sp. ON_d1. GTDB lineage: Bacteria > Bacteroidota > Bacteroidia > Flavobacteriales > Weeksellaceae > Chryseobacterium. The sequence continues at coordinate 116,902 of NZ_BJTC01000013.1, read as the reverse complement.
GTTTATTCCGGGTTACGTGCTACACACAACATCAAACATCAAACATCAAACATCAAACCTTAAACCCTTTACCTAATCCCTACAACCTGGCACCTGATATTTGCAACCTATCACCTAAAATATATAATCTTTCATACGGGAAGTAGCCATTTCCCTTTCATTGAGAAAAGTAAGGAGGGCATCTAATTTGTCCTCCATTTTTTTGCCCGAAAATAAGCTCCGGTAAAAAGGAATATCAAAACGGTATTGCTTGAAGTCCGTAAACTGCCATGCATTCAGGTAGATCAATACAAACTCTTCATTCTGCAAAGTTTCCAGCACCATATTCTGATAATATTTCATCGGCAGGATCTGGAACACAAAATCATTATAGGGAAGCTGACTGTAAGGAGAGATACTCTCTGGCACAATACTCAGCCCGTCTTCTTCTGTAATTTCCGTATCTCTTTTGAGTCTTTTGAATGGAAAAAGAATATTGGCATTATCAATATTAGAAACATAATTAAACTCCATCAGCTTCAAAATATCCTGTGGAACTTTCATATCTTTCTGGCGGATTCCCCTGATCTGTTTTTCCAGCAGATCCTGAATATTCTTTTTGGCATTTTCAATTTCTTCAGGATTTGAACCTTTATTATAAAAAGCAATTTCATGCCCTTTGGATGAAATTGCTTTTATTAAATTCTGAAGTTTTTCAGTAAGAGAAATCTCTACAAAAAAACTTGATTTGATATCATGAATATCTAAAATTCTAAGAATTGCTTTGGTATTATTTTCTATGATTTTCAATCGCTCTTCATCGGCAATCCGGAAGCCTTTTTTTACTTCAGCTTCAATACAAGTGATGTTAAACGTCAACAATACCATTTAAATTAAATTTTATATAAATATTTTAATACCTTAAAAATCAGATGTTAAAAACATTTTTATTTAAAGTATTACTTCACATTATTAATTCTTAGCTAATTTTACTTTCAGATTCTTGATCATATCTTTTGTCATTTCAGAAATCCCGAAGTCATACGTCAGCCCCCAGTCTTTTTTAGCTACTGAATCATCAATAGAAGCCGGCCAGGAATCTGCAATAGCCTGTCTGAAATCCGGGTTATAATCGATCGTAAAATCCGTAATTTCTTTCTTGATTTCTTCAGCCAGTTCTTTTGGGGTAAATGACATTCCACCCAGATTGTAAGAAGAACGAACCGTTAAACTTTCTTTTGGTGCTTCCATCAATTTCAAGGTGGCATTGATGGCATCATCCATATATAACATCGGCATTCCTGTATTCTCAGAAATAAAACTTGTATATTTTCCCTCTTCGATTGCTTTGTAGAAAATCTCAACGGCATAGTCGGTAGTTCCACCTCCTGCAGGAGTCTTCCATGAAATCAATCCCGGATACCTGATACTTCTTACATCTACTCCATATTTATCGAAATAGTATTCGCACCATTTCTCCCCCGCCATCTTAGAAATCCCGTAAACAGTTGTCGGATTCAACACTACATCCTGCCCCACATCATGCTTTGGAATTCCTTTTCCGAATACAGCGATTGAACTTGGCCAGAAGATCTTTTTAAGGAGTCCTTCTTTCGCCATTTCACAAAAATGAAGGAGTGGCTCAAGATTAAGTTTCCAGGCAAAAATAGGCTGCTTTTCCGAAGTTCCGGATAAAAGCGAAGCAAGGTGATACACTGTGGTGATATCATAATCTTTGATCACCTGTCTTACCAATTGTGTATTGGTGACATCCATTCTTTCATAATGTCCGGCAGAAGTAATCCCTTCCTGCCATCTGTCCAGTCCTGAAGCAACAACGTTTTCTGCTCCGTGGATTTCAACAAGTCTGTTTGTTAGTTCGGTACCAATTTGTCCAAGGGCACCTGTAATCAGTATTCTTTCCGTATAGGATTCCATTTTCAGATTTTTTTTAGAATTGTACAAAAGTAAAAAAAACATGTCAACCATAATAAAAAAGGTGTATTTAAAAACATTTCTCTGATAACCATCTTCATCTTCAATCAGATAATCTCAATGAAAGAAAAAACCAAATGCAATGATCATCAGGCTGTGATTCACTGAAAATTCAATAATTTTGTTTCAAGAAAAAACAATCATATGAAGAAGATTTTAATTGCTTCGATGCTGTTGGCAGCTCAGCTCAGCTTGGCTCAATTCACAGATATTAATATTATCAAAGAAGTACAGGTAAAAAATAAAGGAGTCGTCGTCTCTGCACATCCACTGGCCAGTGAAGCGGGAGCCAAAATCTTAAAGATGGGTGGAAATGCCTATGACGCTGTTACGGCAACACAGTATGCCCTTGCCGTTGTCTATCCACAGGCCGGCAATATTGGTGGTGGCGGATTTTTAGTAGGAGTAAAGAGTAATGGTGAAAAATTCACGCTGGATTACAGAGAAACAGCTCCGAAAAAAGCCTCCAGGGATATGTATATCGATAAAAAAGGAAAAGCAGATACTGACCTTTCTCAAAACGGAAGGCTGGCAGTAGGAATTCCGGGAAGTGTGGCAGGATTTTTTGCCACGCTGAAGTATTGTAAGCTGCCTATGGAAAAGATTATCCAGCCCGCCATTGATCTTGCAGAAAAAGGTTTTGCCATCACGGACAAAGAAGCAGAAATGCTGAATAACCAAAGAGAAAAATTTCAGAAGCACAATAAATCTTCCATCATTTTTGTAAAAGATACTCCATGGAAAGCCGGAGATCTTTTAATCCAAAAAGACCTGGCCGAGACTTTAAAACGAATCCAAAAATTAGGCGCAAAAGGTTTTTATGAAGGGAAAACAGCTGAGCTTCTGGTGGCTGAAATGAAAAGAGGCAACGGAATTATCACCCTGGAAGATCTTAAAAACTACAAAGTTGCAGAAAGAAAAGCTCTTGAATTTGACTATAAAGGAAATGATGTTGTCACCATGCCCTTACCATCAAGCGGCGGAGTTCTTCTTGCCCAGATGCTTAGAATGGCAAGTTTTGAAAACCTTGAAAAGTATCAGCAGAACTCGACAAAGGCTGTTCAGATCATGGCAGAAGCGGAAAGAAGAGCCTATGCGGACCGAGCTGAATATATGGGAGACCCTGATTTTATTCAGGACAAAACCTCTTATCTGATCTCTGATGAATACCTGAAAGGCAGATGGAAAAGTTTTAGTTTTGATAAAGCAACTCCAAGCGCAGAAGTTGGCAAGATCATAGAACAGCCTAAAGAATCAATGCAGACCACTCATATCTCTGTATTGGATAAGGATGGAAATGCTGCTTCAGTAACTACAACTCTTAACGGATACTACGGAAGTAAAGTTTTAGTTTCCGGAGCCGGATTCTTTTTAAATAATGAAATGGATGATTTCTCTATTAAACCAGGAGTCCCTAATATGTTTGGAGCAGTGGGCGGAGAAGCCAATTCCATACAGCCTAATAAAAGAATGCTTTCTTCCATGACTCCAACCATTATTCTTAAGAACGGAAAGCCCTATATGGTTGTGGGAACCCCCGGAGGAACAACAATTCCTACGTCGGTATACCAGTCAATTGTGAATGTTGTAGATTTTAAACTGAATGCCAATATATCAGTAAATGCACCGAAGTTTCACCATCAGTGGCTTCCGGAAACCATAACTGTAGAAAACAACTTCCCTGAAAGCACAATTTCTGAATTGAAAAGTAAAAATTATATCATAGAAAAAACAAAATATATCGGAAAGACAGAAATGATCGTTCTTGATGAAAACGGAAATATTCATGCAGTAGCAGACGGCCGTGGAGATGATTCTGTTGCCATAGAATAACTGACCTTAAGATATTATTACATTACGCTTCGGCTTCATTCCTGGCAGAGTAAAATCTGCAGAATGAAGCCGAAGTTTTTATATTTCCTGTAAAAGTGGCAGTAAAGATTCTTTTCAATGACTTTTGTCATGTTTTCAGATAAATTTCTTAATTTTCGCCCTTAAAAAAACAAAACGACTGTTCTTTGAAAGCAAAAAAAATATACAATCAGATTTATTTTCAAGTGATTATCGCCATTATTGCAGGTATTCTTCTTGGAAAATTCTATCCTGAATTAGGAGAAAAGATGAAACCGCTGGGAGATGGATTCATCAAACTGGTAAAAATGATTATCGCCCCGGTTATCTTTATTACCCTTACTTTAGGAATCGCCCATATGACCGACTTAAAAAAGGTAGGAAGAATTGCAATAAAGGCAATGCTTTATTTTTTCACATTCTCTACTCTTGCGCTTATTATCGGTTTATTTGTCGGAAATATTTTACAGCCTGGCCATGGTTTGAATATTGATCCAGCCACTCTTTCAGGTGATGTTTCGCAATATCAGGCGAAAGCCCATGAATCAACACTTACGGGTTTTATCATGAATATTATTCCCGAGACATTATTCAGTCCTTTGGTGGGTGATAACATTCTTCAGGTACTTCTCGTCGCCATTTTAATGGGCGTTGCTCTGGTACTTACCAAGGAAAAGAGTCAGAAAGTAACAGATTTTCTGCAGGACTTATCTACACCAATATTTAAGATTGTACATATGCTCATGAAACTTGCCCCGATAGGAGCTTTTGGAGCGATGGCTTTTACAATTGGTAAATATGGACTGCATTCTGTATTGAATCTTATATTTCTTGTCGGTACATTTTATATTACATCCATCCTTTTTGTAATTCTGGTATTGGGAGCAGTAGCGTGGTATAATGGGTTTAATATTTTCAAGCTTCTTTTCTACCTTAAAGAAGAGCTTCTCCTTGTTCTTGGAACCAGCTCGTCTGAATCTGCCCTTCCGGGAATCATGGAAAAACTAGAAAAAGCAGGCTGTTCAAAAGCTATTGTAGGTCTGGTTGTTCCTACCGGATACTCTTTTAATCTTGATGGGACCAATATTTATATGACCTTAGCCTCTTTATTCATTGCACAGGCATTAAATATTCATCTTCCTATTGAAAAGCAACTGATGCTGCTTTTGGTAGCAATGTTGAGCTCAAAAGGAGCAGCAGGTGTTACAGGCGCAGGATTTGTTACTCTTGCTGCAACACTGGCGGTAGTTCCAGAAATTCCGATTGCCGGAATGACCTTAATTCTTGGAATTGATAAATTTATGAGTGAATGCAGAGCCTTAACAAACGTTATTGGAAATTCTGTGGCAACAATAGTGGTAGCCAATTGGGAAAAGCAACTTGACAAGGATCAGTTTCATTATTGCCTGGATCATCCTCATGAAGTTGAGAAAAAGCTTGAAGTATAAACAGATCGCAGGTGACAGATTTTAGGTTGCAGGGATTATGGATTAAAGATAACTGTTTCGCATTGAAACAACTATTCAGATTTTTAATCTCTACTTTTAACCTGAAAATCTGATTCTTGTTCCTGAATTTTTACAGTGCAATATTAAGTTTTCCAGAACAGCTACATCAGCAACCTATAACTTTAAACCAGAATATTCAAACTTGAAGGCTGTACTTTAACGTGAACTGGTGATTTGATTTTATTGAATTCACCGTCCAGATGCCAGTTTTTGGTATTGACTTTAAAAGATATTTCAGAGACCGGAAGATACGTGACATACTCATCATCTTTCAGCCTTTTGGTAAACATTCTGAAAGCAAAAAGTGCTGAGTAGGTCAATGGAAATTTCTTAACCAGTACCATATCAACCAATCCGTCACTTTTACTGGCCTTTGGTGCAATATAAGCATTATTGCCAAACTGACGGGTATTGGCGATATTCATCATCAGATATCTGCCATTATACTTTTGATACTCCTCATCAAAAAATTTCACTTTGATGGGTTTGTAATTGAAGAAGGTCTTCAGGGAAACTTTAATATAATTTTTAAATCCACGGCTTGTTTTCTCAAATTCCTTGACTACTTTCCCATCAAATCCTGTTCCTGAGACGTTGATAGAAAGCCTGTCATTGACCGTAAATGTATCAATCTTTCTGGATTTTTTTGCTTCTATTTTTCCTAAAAGTTCATCCAGATTTTTACTGAATTGTGTTTCATTGGAAAAGCCGTTCCCTGATCCAGCTGGAAAAATAGCCAGAATTTTTTCTGTATTGATTAAGTTTTTGGCTACTGTGGAAATCGTTCCGTCCCCTCCTATTGCCACAAAGATATCCACTTCTTTGAAATAAGTCTGAATGAATTCATCTGTTCCGGGAATAGATTCTGACACATAATACAATGGGTTATTAACCTTTGTTTTAAGTTCGTTCAAAAACGGCTGATAGTTTTTTTTAGCCGAAAAAGGATTGATAATAAAAGCGACTTTTTCCATTACCACAAAATTAAAAAATGCTTCCAGAACTGGAAGCATTAATTTATTTAATTTTCATTCTATCTTTAAATTCTGCATTTAAAGTCCCCTTAAGATCTTCCCATGAAACCGGAACTGTAATATCTCCCGCAGCAAAAGCGGCAATTTCATATGGACTGTAATGAAAATAAAGATTTTTATCGTCAAAATAGAAATTATCGGAAGCCGGGATTTTATCTACTAAAAGCATTTCCGAATTCTTAACTTCTCCGTCACCATCCATTGTGCCACTATTCATTTTATCAATATTTTTCATCAGAATAGCTTCAATCTTATTTTTAGGCATTGAGGTAATATCTTTCAACTCTAATTTTCGGTTGTTTTTAAGATCAAAAACTCTTTCTGAAAATCCGTAGTTGTCATGGGCTCCTCCTTCATATCCGCTTCCTACATATTGGATATGCATATAACCATTTTTATTAGAAATCAGATTCATATGTGAGCTTGAATACCAGTTCTGCGCATAGGTCACATCTGAAAGCCAGTCGTTATTATCTTTTTTTATCGAATTGAAGTAATCATTCTTTTCTTTATCAAGATAAGCCTGAAGTCCGGCTTTGGAAAAATCTTTAATTTTTTCATTCTGGAAATAGATGCTGTCCAGCAGTTTTTTATCTTTTAAGGTAGGAAAAACCAACAGCTTTGATGTGTAGCTTACCTTTAAAGAGTCTGTAATTTTTGTAGAATCATTGACCTTTACAGAGTCTACCACAAATTCTTCTGAAGCTTTGCTTTCTGTTTTTTCTTCTTGTGCTGCCGTTTCATTTTTCTTACAGGCAGTAACTGCAAGGAAAGAAGATAATGCTATAACAGCAATCGTATTTTTCATAATTACATTTTTTGATAATAAATACAAAAACCATTCAAAAGATGAATGGTTTTTGATTTTTTTTATTTTTTATTTAAATCATGTTAAAAAATTACTTCTTAACAAGGCTGATTACCTGGTTTTCACATTTTGAAGCTACTCCCCAAATCTGTTTAAATGCAGGATAATATTCTTTCGGATAATCTGAACTGTTAACTTTAATTGTAGTAGTAACTTCCAGCTTATTTCCTTTTTGCTCTACATAGTAACTATATTCTATTTCTTTATCGTCTGTGGTAATCTTTTTAGCTTTAGGCATTTCCTCAACAACATATCCTTCAGGGATTTCAAGAGTTACTTTTTTCACTTTGGTGATAGGCGATCCAAAATCGATAGGATATTTTCTGACTTCAGTCTGATCAAATTCATTGGAATTTTTACTTAGAAACAACATCGGATTGATAATCATTTTTTTTCCTACCCTATCAATAAGATTTGTTGAAGAAAACTTCATACTGCTTTCAAATTCACCAGTTTCCAATACTTTTGAGTTGATATCGGTGAAATCCATTGAGAAGTTTTCTTTATACTGTTTTTTATATTTCTCTGCATTATCATCATAGCTGTCTTTAGCATACATAGCATAAGCACCGGTATCTTTGTCTGAATAGGTTCCGGAAATACTTCCGTCATCATTGATTTTTGCATTTGCAGTAAGGTAGGTGTTGCTTGATTTTATATTGGTCATCTGAATCTGCAGTGCTTTTTCTTTAGTTACCAGAAGTCCATATTGATTCCAGTTTTTAAGAGGAATTTCATCCAATGAAGACTGTCTTGAAGTGGCGTCATAGATATGCAACTGATTATTCAAATTGATAGCAGCCAACACAAAATTCATATTGGATATATTAGGTGACACCAGATTAATGAGTCCGTTTTCTACTGTGGAAATAACCAATGGATCCGCTTTAAGACCAACTTCACGAAGCATCATAACTAAAAAAAGATTAATTTCTGCGGCATTTCCGGTTTTAGTTTCTAAAAGCTTCTTAATCCCGTCTTGCGTATAAATTCCTTTATCTTTATTCCATGTAAATGTTTTCTGGACATAAGAAAAAATAGCGTTGGCTTTTTCAATATCTGTTTTCATTCCCAAAACTCCAGCAGGTAAATTTTCTTTAGCCAATTTTGTTTTTTTAAGCTGTTCACCAAAATCTTCATTTTCATAAAGTCTTTTAGCGATCTGATCCCAGGATGATGAATACAGTTTTAACTGACCAAAATGAGTAGAGTGCAACTCTGCACTTATTTTGGTCCTGAAATTTCTGTCATTTCTCACAAATTTTTCAGTTTTAAAGCCTTTTATATTTTCATAAGCAAACCTAAAGGTTTTATATTGAGAACCATAGATGTTTCGCTCATCCATTTCTCTGTATTTAGGGCTAATTTCTCCAGTATAGTTTACATTATAAGACATATTGATTGGTGCATCAAAAACATACTCAGTGTTCAGAGAGGGGGTATCTGATTCTATCAATACTTCTGGGACAATAAACAGAAAGGGTGAGATTATTTCATACTGATATTCTAATACAGATCCGTTTTTTACACCGGGAAAGGCAAATTTTGTCAAAGTAACATATTTATCTTCTTTACTTCTATATTGAGAACTTTTTTCTACTTTTAAAGGAACTACATTTCCATTTTCGAGATTGTAAGTGAAAGCTTTGAATTTATTTAAGGATTCTCTATTCGCACCGATATTATAAATAGGAATTTCCAGATTTAGCCAATCCTCAGATTTATCTTTATCATAAATTTTAACTCTGTAAAAGTATTTTTTATGCATATTTCCTGTAGTGGCATCTACCATAAAATAAGCAGATTTGTACAAAATTTCAGCAGGAGCATTTTCATCTAATGAAGACTTTGCTTTAGACAGATCGGCCTCATTAAATTTAGGCGGATTCAGAAATTCATATTTCTTCTGAGCATTGAGCAGTATTGTATTGGCAGAGCAAAGAAGCAATACTATTATTTTTTTCATGGTTATATTTTTGTTATTAAAATTTTCGAATTGTCCATATTCAGAATCTTCTTTCTGAAACTGATGTAATCGTTGTACTTTTCTTTTGGATATAATCCTTTATTAATCTGCATTTTTCTGATCACTTTTACCTGACCGTCACTTTTGACAAAGCTCAGCTTATAAGATCCGAATTCAGAAGTGATGGCTGAGTTATCGGGAGTTTCATCAACTTTATATCCCAAAGGAAGAACAAAAGCAATTTCATATTCATCTTCAAAAGACATATTCACTTCAAAAGGAAGTTCACGGTTTTCATCTGTTTTATAAACTACATCTGAAAAAATAGGAACAGACCTGAACAAAAGACTGTTTCCTGCTTTTTTTGAAAAATTATTAGTCTTAAAATCAAGGTCATAGGTAATAACAGCATGATCTCTGTCATTATTAAAGTTCTTCATTTCAACTTTTTCAAAGTTTAAAACACCAAATCTTTCTTTTATGGCATCATTCTTTTCTTTAGGATCAAGATTGGCCAACCTCAAATTGTAATCATACTGATTTCCCGTGTAGGAAAAATTACCGGTCCCCATCATACTGTTATCCTCATTAAGGTTAACTCTCAATATCTGTTTTTCTTTGTTCTGTTCAGCTTTATACACCGGTGTATTAATGAGCTCTATCCCTTTCGAAGTTACTGCAAGTGCATTTCTATCAGTCGTACTGTAACTTAAATGATTAAATGCGATTTGTTGGGAAGTATTTTCAAGCCAGATATTTCCATTTTCAGTAGGAACCATCAGAATAGCGTGATTTCCACCCATGGATGGAAACTCAGGATCAAATGAAACCTGTGAAGAACTGGAGTTGATCACACAATACTTCGATGGGATTCCGGCTTCATTCAGCAGGATTTTCATATAATTTGTCAGGGCTTTACAGTCTCCATATCCTTTTTTATGAACTTCATCAGGCTGCATGGGAAGCCAGCCCCCGATTCCCAGACCAACAGCAATATATCTCGTTTTATTCTGCATATACTGATAAATTTTCTTTACTTTCTCTTCTACAGATCCCTGTAATTGTAAAGATGCAACTTCAGCTTTAATAGCAGGAGTAGATGCTGAAACCGGCTCTACAAGATCTTTATAATACCAGGTTCCGAAATCCGTCCAGTTATTTAAAGTGCCCTGTTTTCCTGCCAGATTAAATTTTGTAAGGGCAAAGTTTACCGAAGGTAATATTTTAACAGGCTGTGGAATCATAAAAGCATCCTCTATTGCAGGTACATTTTTGTATGAATATGTTTTGTCGTTTCCACTTCCGCTTTCAACAACAGAGGCATAATTATATTTTGAAGGGTATATCTTGGTACGCAGCTCAATTCCTGATGTGTTGATAATTTTAAATTGCGCCTCTTCCAAAGACATTTTAATAGAATGGAAAGGGACAAAATCCTGGATGAAGATTGTATTCTTATCTTCACTTTCATAAGAAAAATCAACAGTATAAGGATACTGAACCGGTGTATAGGAAAATACCAGAATCCTGTTATCTGAATAAAAAACTCCCTGAGGGTTATTGGCAAAATCTTTAAAATCCGATTTTGAGAAGCTCTTTATTTTTTTACCTGCTTCATCGTAAATCGTAACCTTTATATTGGAAATACTTTTTGATTTATCATAAGGAATATAAGCAGCGGCCTGTTCGTTTCCGTCTTTATTCAGAACCGTGGTTACTGTATTATACTGGTATCTTATTTCATCAATTTTATTGATCTTAACGGTTGTAAAATCCTTTCGTATAACGACATCAGCGTTTTTCTTTAAATTCTCCGGAATTGCAGAAGCAGGATAGCTCTGTGCAAAATATAATGAGGCGGTAGATAAAGCCCCAAGGACTAATATTTTCATCATAGTTATTAAGATGATGCAAAAATAAGAAAATCTTAATAACTGTTAAAAAAAATATAAAAGGCTTCAACCAGGTGAAGCCCTTAACCTAATACTTAAAAAGTACTGTTTAAATGTACCTATAAGGCTATGAACACATTATCAACTTTTCATGAGTAATTTCTGAAAAGTTAAAGCAGAATATTTATACTCATTCTATATTGGGAGAAGAATATATATTCTGCAGCATGAAGGGATAAACTTCATATTGTCTGCTTTTCAAATTTAGAATAATTTACGATTCCTATAATTCAAAACATGTAGAATTAATATGAAACAGGAGTACAATTAATTCTACAGATCATGTACAATGCATTATCCATAAAAAAAGACCTCATTGCTGAGGCCTGTTAATTTTTTATTTATTATTTTATTGATCATTTGGAATACGTTTACTATCGTATTGATCACTTCCAAGACCTAATACAGGAATGAAAATAAATCCGAAAATAAGAATCAGAATCGTATAAAGAGGAGTTTCTTTGGCAAAGCCCTTGGCAAGCCTGTCATAAACAACCCAACATGCATAGATATTCACCAAAGGAATAAAGAAAAGAATGATCCACCAAATTGGTTTTTTCACGATTTCCAGTAATACGATTGTATTATAAATAGGTACAAAAGCAGCCCAGGCATCTTGTCTTCCTGCCTTCTGGAAAATCCTGTACATGCAATATCCATAGAATATATAGCAAAGTAATCCGAAGAATAACGTTCCGATCCCTAAACCTGCAGCGGCTGCACCAGACACTGCATCTGTTCCATTATAAGGATCTGTTTGTAAAAGAGTTAGCATATTATTTGTTTTTTTGGTTTGTCCAAATATAAAAAAAGCTTCTAAATAATTAGAAGCTTTTTTTATATATTTTAAAAATGTTTATGCATCAATTTTTGCATATTTTGCATTTTTCTCGATAAACTCTCTTCTTGGCGGAACCTCATCTCCCATCAGCATTGAGAAAATACTGTCTGCTTCCACTGCATTATCAATGGTCACCTGCTTCAGAATTCTGTGTTCCGGATTAAGAGTGGTTTCCCAAAGCTGCTCAGGGTTCATTTCTCCAAGACCTTTGTAACGCTGTACCTCTACACCTTTACCGTCCGGAGCCATGTCTAAAGTAAACTCTTCACGTTCTTTTTCGTTATAGGCATATACTTTTTTGTTTCCTTTCTTTAATAAATATAAAGGTGGTTGAGCAATATAGATATATCCGTTCTCAATAAGTTCTTTCATATATCTGAAGAAGAAAGTAAGAATCAGTGTAGAAATGTGAGATCCGTCGATATCAGCATCGGTCATGATAACGATTTTATGGTATCTCAATTTTGATAAGTTCAATGCTTTGCTGTCTTCCTCAGTTCCTACGGAAACTCCAAGAGCTGTATAGATATTTCTGATTTCTTCGTTATCATATACTTTGTGAAGCATAGATTTCTCTACGTTCAGGATTTTACCTCTCAATGGAAGAATTGCCTGGAAGTGTCTGTCTCTTCCCTGCTTGGCAGTACCCCCCGCGGAATCTCCCTCTACAAGGAAGATCTCAGATTCTGCCGGATCTTTTGAAGAACAGTCAGAAAGTTTTCCCGGAAGACCGGAACCTCCCATCGGAGATTTTCTCTGAACCATTTCACGGGCTTTCTTAGCAGCCTGTCTTGCTTTTGCAGCCAACACAACCTTCTGCACGATCTGCTTTGCTTCAGTAGGGTTTTCTTCAAGGAAATTGGTAAGCATTTCCCCTACAATTTTATCTACAGCTCCCGAAACCTCAGAGTTTCCTAATTTTGTTTTCGTCTGTCCTTCAAACTGCGGTTCCATTACCTTTACAGAAACTACAGCTGTTAATCCCTCACGGAAGTCATCTCCTGTAACCTCTACTTTTTCTTTCTGTGGAATCCCTAAATCATCAGCATACTTCTTAAGAGTTCTCGTCAAAGCACGTCTGAAACCTGCTAAGTGAGTTCCTCCCTCATGAGTGTTGATATTGTTTACATAAGAGTGAAGATTTTCGTTGAAAGAAGTATTGTAACGCATTGCTACTTCTACAGGGATATCATCTCTTTCTCCTTCCATAAAGATCACGTGCTCCATAATAGATTCACGGTTACCATCAATATAGGCAACAAATTCTTTCAACCCACCTTCAGAGTGAAAAACTTCTGAACGGAAAGATCCGTCTTCCAATTTTTCTCTTTCATCGGTAAGGGTGATGGTAATTCCTTTATTTAGGTAAGAAAGCTCTCTTAAACGGCTTGCTAATGTATCGTAGTTGTAAACTAATTCTGTAAATATAGTATCATCCGGCTGGAAAAACTGCTTGGTCCCCCTTTTTTCACTGTGACCGATCTCTTCAACACCTGTCTGTGCTTTTCCTCTGGAATAAATCTGCTGGTAAACGTTTCCATCTCTGTAAACTGTAGTGATCATCTCATTGGAAAGTGCATTCACACACGAAACTCCAACCCCGTGAAGACCACCCGAAACCTTATAAGAATCTTTATCGAACTTACCTCCGGCCCCGATTTTAGTCATTACAACCTCAAGGGCTGATTTCTGTTCTTTTTCGTGAAAATCAACCGGGATACCTCTACCGTTATCACTTACTTCAATTCCGTTCCCTTCCTTGATGCTAACGAAGATCGTATCGCAGTACCCTGCCAAAGCTTCGTCAATAGAGTTATCTACTACTTCATAAACCAAATGGTGAAGTCCGCGGACTCCTACATCACCAATGTACATTGAAGGACGCATACGAACGTGCTCCATTCCTTCCAATGCCTGAATACTACTAGCTGTATATTGTTTTTGACTCATATAAAATATTAAAAATCCTGCTCAGTGCAAAGACTTACAAATATCGTGATTTTTTTCGAGGTATGAAAGTTAAAAAGTGTCAAAAAAATGGAGAGTATTCTTAGTAAAAACATAAAGGAAAACAAGTCAATAAAAGAATCAAAATTAAAGTGTATTGGTGAAATATCAACTGTTGTAAATCATATTCAACATCAATAATTTATGCGTAAATTTATTTACTGAAAAGTTGATATTATGGATGATTTTATAGCAGCGCGTGCTCAGATGGCACTTTCACTGGGCTTTCATATCATATTCTCCTGTGTGGGTATGGTGATGCCTTTCCTGATGGCTTTTGCCCATTGGAAATATCTAAAGACCAATAATGAAGTATATAAAGGACTCACAAAAGCATGGAGCAAAGGAGTAGCTATTCTTTTTGCTACAGGTGCCGTTTCCGGAACAATGCTTTCTTTTGAGCTTGGACTTTTATGGCCTGGTTTTATGAAACATGCCGGTCCTATTTTCGGAATGCCTTTTTCTTTGGAAGGGACAGCCTTCTTTATTGAAGCCATTGCAATCGGGTTCTTTTTATATGGATGGGAAAGGTTCAATAAATGGTTCCACTGGTTCTGCGGATTTCTTGTGGGGCTAAGCGGGCTTGCTTCCGGAATTCTGGTGGTGGCAGCCAACTCATGGATGAATTCCCCGACAGGTTTTGATTATATCAACGGACAATACTTAAATATTGATCCGATCAAAGCAATGTTCAATGATGCCTGGTTTCCTCAGGCGCTTCACATGACGGTTGCTGCATTTTGTGCAACAGGTTTTGCCGTAGCCGGAGTTCATGCTTTTATGATCATGCGGAAAAGGAATATTGAGTTTCACACCAAAGCGTTTAGAATTGCGGTGGGTTTTGCCCTGATTGGGGCGTTTGGTGCGCCTTTGAGTGGTGATGTTGCAGCCAAATCCGTTGCAGAAAGACAACCGATCAAGCTTGCGGCTATGGAGGCGCATTTTGAAACTGAAAAAGGAGCTTCATTCGTGATTGGAGGAATTCCTGACGAGAAAAATGAAGAAGTGAAATATGCAGTGAAAATCCCAAAAGTTTTAAGCTTTCTGGTAAGCAATGATTTCAATGCCGAAGTAAAAGGTCTTAAGGATTTCCCGAAAGATGAGTGGCCTCCGATTGCAGTTGTTCATTATGCTTTTCAGATTATGATCTTCTTTGGTGTGGTTATGATTGTTATCGGAGCTGTTTATTTGTATGCCTTCTTCTTCAGAAAAGAATGGCTGAGTAAAAACTGGCTGTTAAAAACCTTCCTCATCGCAACGCCTTTTGGTTACATTGCGCTGGAGGCGGGATGGACCGTAACTGAAGTCGGAAGACAGCCATGGATTATTTATGGCATTATGAGAACTGTAGATGCTGTAACCCCGATGCCGGGAATACAATATTCATTCTATTTCTTCACCGCAATTTTTGTATCCTTATCACTGATTCTGATTTTCCTTTTAAAAAGGCAGATTCAGATGGTACCAAAACTTTATGACCCTACCGATTCTCAGTTTAACGATAAAAACAAAAAATCATGATTTACATTGTAATAGGCTTTCTCTGGCTATCCATCTGTCTTTATATTATTCTGGGAGGAGCTGACTTTGGAGCAGGTATTGTAGAAATGTTCACCAATAAAAAAGCCCGCCATAAAACCCATGAGATTATGTATGAATCTATTGCTCCTGTTTGGGAAGCCAATCACATGTGGCTGATTATTGCCATCGTTATCCTTTTTGTTGGCTTTCCGGAGATTTATACCACTATGTCTACTTATCTTCACATTCCTTTAGTCTTAATGCTTTTAGGAATTATTGCAAGAGGAACAGCTTTTACGTTCAGGCATTATGACGCAGTAAAGGACAACTGGCAGGTTTTATATACGCAGATATTTTATTATGCGAGCCTTTTAACTCCCTTCTTTTTGGGGTTAATTGCAGCTGCAACAGTTTCCCACTCTATTAATCCTGATGCGACAGGTTTTCTTGATTTGTATGTTTACAGCTGGCTTAACTGGTTTGGAGTGTCTGTAGGACTTTTTACTGTAGCGTTGTGTGCTTATCTTGCATCTATTTTTTCATTAAGAGAAACCCGTGGGAAAGAAGAATTGCTATTAATGATAAGAAAATCAAAACAGACGATGATATTTGTTGTGATTACAGGAATTCTGGTATTTGCTACTGCTTACCTTTCAGATATTCCTCTTTTGATGTGGATATTTTCAAAGCCTTTGGGAATTATGGCTATTGCTTTTGCTACTGTTGCTTTACTGCTTATTTTAAGAGCACTGAATACCCAAAAATTACTTCCGGTAAGAGCTCTTGCAGGCTTTCAGATGGTGATGATTCTTGTGGCCGCTACCTATCAGCATAATCCGGATATTATACTGTTAGGTAACGGACAGCATCTTTCATTGTTACAGCATATGGCACCGCCTAAAACTATTGCTGCATTAGGCTGGGCATTGATGCTGGGATCATTATTTATTCTGCCGTTTTTATTTTATTTGATGGCTTCTTTCAGTAAGCTTAGAAAATAATACTATGAAAGGTTATAAAGACAAAACTGAACTTATTGAAGAAATAAAAAAAAGGTTCCTTCTCTACAACAAGGAATTCGATGATATTAAAGAAAAGGAAAAAGATTGGCTAAAAGTAGGGGTTGATAAAACACCAGCCCAGAATATAGCCTATCAGATTGGCTGGACCCAACTGCTCCTACAGTGGGAAGCTGATGAAAAGAAAGGAAAGGAAGTGAAAACACCTACCCCTGAATATAAATGGAATAATTTAAAAGGATTATATCAGTCTTTCTATGAGCAATATAGCTCCTATAGTCTGGCAGAACAAAGAGATCTCTTACAAAAGCAAGTCGATGAAATTATAAAATGGATTGAAGACCTTGATGATAAAATCCTGTTTGAACCTGAGCAAAGGAAATGGGCAACAACGCCCGCTAAATGGCCTGTATGGAAATGGATACATATCAACACAGTTGCTCCTTTTAAAAATTTTAGAATACAGCTCCGGAAATCGAAAAAAGAAAAAGGTACAGAATAACTCTGTACCTTCTATTTTTAATTCTTTATCAATTTTGTCTGATGCCTCATTTGGCCATTACAGAAAATAAATTCGGGATCAAAGGCTCGAAGCTATATAAAATTATCTACTTCCTACTTTCAGCTGCCCATCTAATTTTCTTAAATAACCTAATCAGGATTCAGATTATTTCATGATTTATTTTTAAAAAACTCATCAATTTTCTCTGCGCATTGTCTGCCTTCCGCAATAGCCCATACTACAAGACTTTGTCCTTTCCGGGCATCACCACAGGTGAAAATTTTATCCTGATTGGTTTTATATTCTTTATTATTTCCGATTAAGTTCCCTTTTGGATCCAGGTGAATATCTAATGCTTCCACCAGCCCTTTATGCTCAACATGCGTATATCCTAAGGCAATAAAAATAATATCGCATTCGAGTACAAATTCAGATGCTGGTTTTTCAGTATATAAGTTCCATTTTCCTTCATCAGAATCTTTAGTCCATTCTGCTTCCACCAGGCGAATTCCTTTTAGGTTTCCATGTTCATCTTTCACAAATTCTTTTGAATTCACAGACCACATACGATCACACCCCTCCTCATGGGAGGAAGTAATCTGCAGTAGAGCAGGATAACTGGGCCATGGCATCGTTTCATCCCGTTCTGTTGGCTGCATAGGTTTATAATAAATCTGATATACAACTTCTGCTCCCTGACGGTTAGAAGTTCCTATACAATCGGACCCCGTATCTCCACCTCCTATGACCACTACTTTTTTTCCTTTCGTATTAATTTCTTCTTCTTCAAAAGAAATCCCACTTACTTTTTTATTACTTTGTTTAAGAAAATCCATAGCGAAATAAATACCTTTTGCATCCCGGTTGGGAATGATCAGATCTTTGGGAACAGTACTTCCTGTTGCCAATACAATTGCATCAAAATTACGGTTCAATTCTTCTACAGCATAATTGACACCAACGTTAATTCCAGTACAAAATTCAACCCCTTCTTCTTTCATCCATTGAACTCTGCGTTCTACAATATTTTTGTCCAGTTTAAAATCCGGTATTCCAAACCTTAATAATCCTCCTATTTCAGGATCTCTTTCAAAAACTGTAGTACTATACCCCATCTGGTTCAATTGATATGCTGCCGCCAATCCGGCAGGTCCGGAACCTACTACCGCAACCTTTTTATCTGTTTTCAGCTTGGGAATTCTTGGCTTGGCAAAGCCTTTCTCGAAAGCTATTTCTATAATATTCTTTTCTATTTCCTCAATGGTAACGGCCTTATCGTTAATTCCCAACACACATGCACTTTCGCAGGGAGCAGGACAAATTCTTCCGGTAAACTCAGGAAAATTATTGGTAGATATTAAAATCTGATAGGCTTTTTGCCATTGTTTTTTATATACGGCTTCATTAAACTCAGGAATGAGATTTCCCAAAGGGCAACCACTCTGGCAAAAAGGAACTCCGCAGTCCATACATCTTGCCGATTGACAATTCAACTGCTGATCAGAAGGCTTCTGAATAAATTCTTTATAATCCTTAAGTCTCTTTTCAACATCCAGTTTAGAAGGAAGTTCCCTCTCATATAATAAAAATCCATCTATCTTCCCCATTACGTAATATCATTTATCTGGTTTTCAATCACTTTCTTATATTCTCTCGGATACACTTTCGTAAAATGCTTACAGCTGTTATCCCAATCACTTATTATATATTCTGCCAATGTGCTTCCTGTATTTTCAAAATGTTCCCTGATCAGATTAAAGATCGATTCTTTATCATCCTCTGTAATAGATTCCAGATCCGCCATATCAGGATTAAAATGATATTCTAAGGTTTTATTTACATCCCATACATAAGCAATACCTCCGCTCATTCCTGCGCCAAAATTTCTTCCGACTCCTCCCAGGACAATAACTTTCCCTCCAGTCATATATTCACATCCATGATCACCAATTCCTTCCACAACTGCAGTAGCTCCGGAATTCCGAACGGCAAAACGCTCTCCTGCTATACCACTGATAAATACCTTTCCAGAAGTGGCTCCATATAAAGCAACATTTCCAACAATACTATTTTCACTGGCACGGATAATAGCCTCTTTATGCGGAAAAATAATCAACTGAGCACCTGAAAGCCCTTTCCCTAAATAGTCATTAGCATCTCCTTCCAGACGCATAGTCATCCCTTTATTACAAAATGCTCCAAAGCTTTGCCCTGCGGTTCCTTTAAAATTAAACAGTAATGAATGTTCATTCATTCCCTCAGACTTATAAATTTTGGTTAATTCATGGGAAAGAATAGTACCAACCGTACGATCCGTATTTTTTATATCAAATTCTGCTTCCATGGATGTATTATTTTGAAGGGCGTATTGAGCCGCTTCAACCATTTTCCAGGAAATAGAATGATCCAGCCCAGCATCCTGTTCCTCAGATTTAATTACCGGCAAATCAGTTTCTATTTTATAAAGGATCCTGCTTAGGTCTATCCTTTGATGTTTCCAGAAGGTAATATTTGTTTTTCTTTCAAGACATTGAGACTGCCCTACCATTTCATCAATGGTTCTGAAACCTAAATTAGCCATAATCTCACGAACTTCCATCGCAAGAAATTTAAAATAATTCACCAGGTACTCAGCTTTTCCCTTGAATTTTTTTCTTAATTCTTCCTTTTGAGTGGCAATTCCTACAGGACAAGTATTCAAATGACATTTCCTCATCAGTATACAGCCTTCAACAATGAGCGCAGAAGTAGCAATTCCCCACTCTTCTGCCCCTAACAAAGTAGCTATAGCCAAATCGCGTCCTGTTTTCATCTGCCCATCAACCTGCAGAGTAACTCTTTGTCTCAGTTTATTTTTAATCAGAGTCTGATGAGTTTCAGCCAATCCAAGCTCCCAAGGCAATCCGGTATGACGGATTGAGCCTAAAGGTGATGCGCCCGTACCTCCATCATATCCCGAAATCAGAATATGATCTGCTTTTGCCTTTGCAACCCCAGAAGCTATAGTTCCTACTCCTGCTTTTGAAACTAACTTCACCGATAACCGGGCATGGCGATTAGCATTTTTTAAATCAAAGATAAGCTGAGCTAAATCTTCAATAGAATAAATATCATGATGTGGCGGTGGAGAAATCAGTCCAACACCAGGTGTCGAGTGTCTCGTTTTACCAATCCACGAATCCACCTTATCCCCCGATAATTGCCCCCCTTCTCCTGGCTTAGCACCCTGAGCCATCTTTATTTGGATTTCATCTGCTTCTGCAAGGTATCTGGCAGTAACCCCAAATCTTCCGGAAGCAACCTGTTTAATGGAAGAACGCAGGTTATCTCCATTCTTGTCAGGTATATACCTGGCCTCATCCTCTCCTCCTTCTCCTGTATTACTTTTTGCCCCTATCCTATTCATTGCAATTGCCAATGTGGTATGTGCCTCCCACGAAATAGACCCAAAAGACATTGCTCCTGTTGCGAAACGTTTCATTATGTTTTCTATAGGCTCAACTTCTTCAAATGAAATGGGCTCTCTGTCATTTTTGAATTCCAGTAATCCTCTCAATAGAGAGGCTTTACCCATTTGCTGATTGACAAGTCTTGAATATTTTTTAAAAATGCCATAGTCATTGTTCCAGGCAGACTGCTGAAGTAAGTGAATGGACTGTGGATTAAACTGATGATATTCATTATTACTTCTCCACCGGTAAATACCTCCTGTATCCAGTAATGAGTTTTCCATATCTTCCCTGAATGCATCCTGATGTTTTATCAAAGCTTCCTTCGCAATTTCATCAAATCCAATACCTTCAATTCTGGAAACAGCTCCTGTAAAGCATGTATTGACCACAAGTTTATTCAACCCTATAATTTCAAAAATTTGTGCTCCATGATAAGATTGCAAAGTGGAAACTCCCATTTTAGAAAATATCTTTAAAAGCCCATCTCCTACTGCTTTTTTATAATTATCTTTTAGCCTTAGTAAATCTTCTTCTTCAAATTCCCCATCATCAAACATTTGTCTGATACTTGCCAATGCCAGATAAGGATTAATTGCCGTTGCTCCAAATCCTAACAACGTTGCAAAATGATGAACCTCCCAAACATCTCCAACCTCCATTACCAAACCGATCTTTCTACGGATACCTTTCCTGATCAAATGATGGTGTACTGCCGAACATGCCAGTAATGAAGGAATAGATGCATGCTGAGAATCCAGTGACCGATCCGAAAGTATAATTACTTCAAATCCATCATCTACTGCATCTACCGCATACCTGCAAATCCTGTCGATCGCTTTTTTTAGTTCACCTTCTTTTCCTCTTGCATTAAAATAAGTATAAATCGTTTTGGCTTGAAATCTACCTGTATCAACACTTCTTAATTTTTCAAGCTGATTATTATTAATAATAGGGTTGTCCAGTTTGATAGAATGTGCAAAGTTTTTATCCTCTTCTAAAAGATTACCATTTCCTCCTATAATCGTAGTCAAAGACATGACCAGTTTTTCCCTTATAGGATCTATCGGTGGATTGGTTACCTGGGCAAATAACTGTTTGAAATATGAGCTCAAGTGCTGTGGCTTCTCACTCAATACAGCTAAAGGAGCATCAAACCCCATTGACCCAATTGGTTCTTTACCATGAGACGCCATTTCTTTAATCACTCCATCCAGATCTTCTCTGGAATATCCGAATGCCTTCTGATACTTAAAAATATCTTCTGTCTGAAGTTTATTGAACCGGATTTTAGGGTTGGGTAATTCGGTGATATTAATCCTCATACTGTCCAACCATTCACGGTAGGGTTTTGAGGTACATATTTCTTTTTTTAATTCATCGTCACTGATGATTGCTCCTTTTTTCATGTCTACAAGAAACATTTTACCCGGCTGAAGATGCCCCCTTCTAATTATTTTTTGGGGATCTACAGATAATGCTCCTGATTCGGATGCCATAATGACCAAATCATCCGATGTAATACAATATCGTGAGGGACGAAGCCCGTTTCTATCCAGAGTAGCTCCTATCATATCGCCATCTGTAAAGGAAATGGAAGCTGGCCCGTCCCAGGGCTCCATCAAGCAAGCATGAAACTCATAGAAATCTTTTTTGTAATGCTCCATCTGCTCATGTCCATCCCATGCTTCAGGTATCAGCATCATCATTGTATGAGGAAGCGACCGTCCCGAATGGTACAGCAGCTCTACCATATTATCGAGATATGAAGAATCTGATTGCCCAGGTTTTGTTAAAGGGAGAAGCATATCCATTTCATGAGGGGTAAAAAATGGACTTTGGAACATTTTTTCAGAAGATCTCAACCAATTAAGATTTCCCCCTAAAGTATTGATTTCACCATTATGCGCTAAAAACCTGAATGGCTGTGCCAGACTCCATGTAGGTGAAGTATTGGTGGCAAAACGGGAGTGTACCATTCCAAATGCAGAACGAATTTTAGGATTGGTAAGGTCTTTAAAATAATTCCGAACCTGAATACTTCTCAATTGACCTTTATAAATAAGCTTTTTACAGGAGAAAGAAGCTACATAAAACCCAATAGGATCATTATTTGTAATACTGGTCATCTGATGAGAAATATAATTCTTAAAAATAAACAGCTTTCTCTCAAAATCTTTTTCTGTATCCACATCAAAAGGACGCTCAATAAAAAGCATCTCCATCACTGGTTCTACACTCTTTGCCAAATCTCCAAGATCAATATTACTCACCGGAACAGGCCGATATCCTAATATTTTAAGATGTAACTTTTCTGCAGACTGTGCAATGACCTCTTTACATTCTTCCCGAATAAAATTATTCTGAGAAAAAAATAACATTCCAACACCGTAATATCCAGATTCCGGTAAATCTATTCCGACGTTTAATGCCTCATCATATAAAAGCTCATGGGGGATCTGGATTTGTATCCCTGCACCATCCCCGGTATTACTTTCATATCCGGTAGCACCACGATGCTCCATGTTCTCCAGCATGGTAATAGCATCACTTACAATCTTATAACTTTTTACTCCTTTAATATTCGCTACAAAACCAACTCCGCAGGAATCAAATTCAAATTCAGGCTCATAAAGACCCTGATGTTTTGCAAAATTATCTGGATTTTTTTTATGTGTATTCATCTACATGTTCATTTTCATATCAAATGTAATAAAAAGAACAATCTTAAAGAATTTAAATTGCATTTATTTTATCAAAAAGCACTAAAAGAGCAGTTTTGTTTTAAAAAAATAAAAAAATAAATAAACATAATATTAAGAATTAAACAAAAACATAAATATTAAATAATAAAATAAAGTATTTTTTTTATTAAGTCTAACACTGGACAATTATTGGATTACTTTCAGGGATTACCGCTGGAAAAAAGAAAAAGGTACAGCATAGTGCTGTACCTTTTCTTTTTATATTTTCCGCGAAATCTTAAGCCAGTTTCATCAAAAGATTTTCGTCAATCTTCTCTACTTTCACAATATTGTTCTTCGTCAGAGTTTTGGAAGCTTTGTCCCATTTTTTACCGGATAACTGGCTTCTTTCTTTTACTTGCGCCAAAGCCATAGGCTCTTCCTGAGAATTAAGGATTTCCAGAATTACTTTTTCATCTTCTCCCAATTCAATCTGCGGAGCAGCTTTTTCCGGTCTCATCTGAGGGAAGAATAATACTTCCTGGATAGAGGCATTATTCGTTAAGAACATGATTAATCTGTCCATTCCGATTCCTAATCCAGAAGTTGGTGGCATACCATATTCCAATGCTCTCAGGAAGTCCTGATCAATGAACATTGCTTCATCATCTCCTCTTTCAGATAAAGCCATCTGTGCTTCAAAACGCTCTCTCTGATCGATAGGATCGTTAAGTTCGGAATATGCATTTGCAATTTCTTTACCGCACACCATCAATTCAAAACGTTCTGTTAAGCCTTCTTTGCTTCTGTGCTTTTTTGTCAGTGGAGACATTTCGATCGGATAATCTGTAATGAAAGTCGGCTGAATGAAGTTTCCTTCACATTTTTCACCGAAGATCTCATCAATCAGTTTTCCTTTACCCATCGTCTCATTCACTTCAATACCGATAGACTTTGCAAAATCATACAATTCCTGCTCAGTTTTTCCTGTGATATCAAAACCTGTAAATTTCAGGATCGCTTCTGTCATGGAAACTCTTGGGTAAGGCGCTTTGAAATCAACTTCATGTTCCCCAAAGGTAGCTTTTGTAGTACCATTTACCTGGATTGCGCAGAATTCCAATAATTTCTCAGTGAAATCCATCATCCAGTTGTAATCTTTGTAAGCCACATAGATTTCCATAGCGGTAAATTCCGGGTTGTGGGTTCTGTCCATTCCTTCGTTTCTGAAGTTTTTAGAGAACTCATATACCCCGTCAAAACCACCTACGATCAGTCTTTTCAGATATAATTCGTTGGCAATTCTTAAATATAATGGAATATCCAATGCATTGTGATGCGTGATAAAGGGTTTTGCTGCTGCACCACCAGGGATAGACTGTAAGATTGGAGTTTCCACTTCAAAATAACCCGCATCGTTGAAGAATGTTCTCATCGCGTTGAAAAGTTTGGTTCTCTTCACGAAAATTTCTTTCACCTGTGGATTTACCGTTAAATCTACGTAACGCTGTCTGTATCTTAATTCAGGATCTGTAAAGCCATCGTGTACAACCCCGTTTTCATCTGTTTTTGCCTGAGGAAGCGGACGTAAAGCTTTGGTAAGAAGGGTAAAATTTTTCACTAAAACCGTCTTCTCCCCTACCTGGGTTGTAAACAATTCTCCTTCGATACCGATAATATCACCGATATCTAAAAGGTGTTTGTATACTTCGTTATATAGTTCTTTATCTTCACCCGGACAGATCTCATCTCTGTTGAAATAAACCTGGATTTTTCCTTTAGAATCCTGCAATTCTGCAAAAGAAGCTTTTCCTTGAATTCTGCGGGACATCAATCTACCAGCGATCTTTACCTGTTTACTTTCAGAAAAGTCCTGTTTTATAGATTCTGTAGTATCTGTAATTGTATACTCATCCGCAGGGAACGCATTAATCCCCATTTCAGTAAGCTTATTCAGCTTTTCTCTTCTAATGATTTCTTGTTCTGATAATTGCATTTCTTATTTTTCTAAAAGCGTACAAATTTAGGCATTTTTGACCTGACCGTCAATGGCTTTTTTAAGAAATTTTAAAAAGTGGTAAAGATGCGGGGTATTGGGGTTTGGGATACGTGTTTAGAGATTCAAGATTTGAATGATTGTGCTATCACCTTAAACCTTGAACTTTGAACCTTGAATTTTAAATAAACCAGCTTTTTCTGTCTTTTTGAGGAATAAATGTCCAGGCAAGTATTCTGCTTATCTTTTGTCCCTGGGCCATATCAATAGTTTTCACTTCTACAGCTTTTACCTTCTTTAATAAGCCAGTCAGTTTATTGAGATTGTCTTTTTTAGAAACCAGGCATGTAAACCAAAGCACCTGTGTTGAAAATAATGCACTTTCGTGAATCATTTTTTTAATAAATGCCAATTCACCACCTTCACACCACAGTTCAGACTGCTGACCGCTAAAGTTAAGAAGGGGTTTGACTTTCTTTGATTGATGAAGATTTTTCGTTTTTCTGATATTTCCTTTCATGGCAGACTCCTCAGAATCATGAAAAGGAGGATTGCACATGGTAAAAGTTAATCTGTCCTCAGACTTTATAATATTGACAAAGATATGGTCTGCATCAGGCTGACTTTTCAATTGAATAACGGAAGCCAGATCGGAGTTCTGATCTAAGATATGCTGAGCATTTTTTAAAGAATCCTGATTGATATCTGATCCCAACATCGTCCATCCATAAGATCTGTGGCTGATTAAAGGATACACGAGATTTGCGCCCGTTCCTATGTCTAATCCTTTTACAGAATTGCCTGTGGGAATTCTATTATGCTGTTCAGCTAAAAGATCAGCAATATAATGTATATAATCTGCCCTTCCCGGAATGGGTGGACAAAGATTGGTGTCTGGAATATCCCAGCCTTTAATATGATAAAAATGTAAGAGTAAAGCTTTATTGAGCAGTTTGACTGCTTTTGGAATGCTGAAATTAATGGTTACCGTCTGATAAACATTAACGAAAACATAGTGTTTCAGTTCCGGCACACAAGAAATAAGCTGATCAAAATCATAGGGATTACGATGCAGGTTTCTTGTGTGCAGACTGGATTTTTCAGCGGACATATTTTATTTCTTCTGACTCAAAATATATTCCACCATTTTTTTTGCATCTTCTTTAGATACCTGTGGATGGGCAGCCATAGGCACGCTTCCCCATACTCCACTTCCGCCTTCTATAATTTTGGAAGCAAGCAGTTCAGTATCCTTTTCTGAGTATTTACCTGCAATTTCCTGATAAGAAGGTCCTATCATTCTCTCATGAACAGAGTGGCATCCTGAGCAGTCCAATGTTTCGATGATCTGATCACCGGAAAGATTAGATTTTGCCGGTTCTGAAACAGTAGACGTTTCAGAAGAAGCTGCCACTTCTGCTGTATTTTCTTTTTTAGAACAGGAAACGATCATTAGACCTAACATTCCTGCCAAAAGTATTTTTTTCATTATTTCTTCGCTGTAGAATCTGTTTTAGCAGCTTCAGGTGCAGGTGCAGCCGGAGTTGCAGCAGCTGGAGCAGCAGTTTTAGCAGTTGAATCAACAACAGTAGTTGCTTCCGGCTCTTCAAGCATTGTGTTGCTATCCTGTAAAGAGTGATCTACCTTTTTTGAGCAGCTTGCTAATAATAAACCTCCGATAAATGCGATTGCTAATACTTTTTTCATTTTTTTCTAATTTGGAAGCAAAAATATAAAAAATAAACTTTTAAACTTATGACAAATGTTTTCTTTAAGGAATATTTTTTAAGATCAGAGTGAAAAAAATAATTCAAACATAAGAGATATTTAAACAGGGTTCTTAATTTTGTATATCGGATCATCCGAACCAAACACCAATCTATTAATTTAAAAAGTATGATTAAAAAAAATGTATTGGGTACAGTTTTCTTTACTGTACTTTCTTCCCTCTTCATTTCATGTGATAACTCTTCAAATGAACCGCAATCAGAGTATTCCGATAAAATTGAATCGGTAACACTTTTAAAAACAACAAAATCCTGGGACGGAACGACGTATCCTGCCTATCCATCGTCACAGCCGGAAATCTCGGTTCTTAAAATTGCCGTACCTCCCAATTCTGCTCTGAACTGGCATAAACATCCGGTCATTAATGCAGCATATGTGGAAAAAGGCGAAATCCAGATTGAGAGAAAAGAAGACGGTAAAACACAATGGGTAAGAAAAGGCCAGGTACTTCCTGAAATGGTCAATACCGGCCACAGAGGCAAAACCGGCGACCAGGGAGCAACCCTGATTGTTTTCTACAGTGGAACGCCTGACATTCCTTTGTCCGAACCGGTACAATAAATAGTTCAAACGCTATGTTCACAAAGTAATTATCATAAAACTCTATTTTTGGTTCGCAAGGGCACTTCGTTTAGCTAATGACAACGTCTTTTGCTGAGTGAAACGCCCTTGCAATCGTTTTAACAGTTATTTAATAACATCTTTGTGATCTCAGCGTTTAAATAAAAGATTATTATAGTTATCTTTAATCCATGGTTTTAATTTCAAAAATTCTGTTTTTCATCAGTCATCATGGTTTTTATACTGTGATCCTGCTGCTGGTATTCTTTGGAGGGCTTTCATACCTGACCAAAAAAGCCTGGCTTTTAATTCCTATCATTCCTCTGGCAATATTGAACGGATTCGGAGGACAATTCCTGAATGCATGGTTTTTAAACAAATATGGTGTTGAAAGCACAGCTATTATCACTTCTGATGTAGAAACAAATTCTACTCTGAATGACATGTACATTCATGATTACGAAGCCATTGTGAAGAAACAGGACGGAAAATATGTTTCAACGTTTTTCTCCACTACTTCTGCAGCCATCTATCCGATTGAAAATGCAATCCGCATTCCGCAAAAAGAAGTTTCATTTCCTGTAAAATATATTCCGGGATATGAAAAAAATATGGTCATCCTTTATTATCAGTCTGATGAGGGACAAGCCCAACTTAAGTATTCAAAAATGGCTCCTGTCAACTCCGCCAGAATCAAATATGAAGCAGATAAAACAAATAAGGATTTCATTGAAGAATATATTTCTGCCCTGGAAAGTTATGTAGAATATGATGATAACGAAACTTACAAAGAAAAAATAAAGGAATTGAAACAAGAGCTCAAGCAGCTTAAATAAAGGATTTCTATATTAAGTTTATTTATTTTCTGACTTTTTTTCGTCTTGGTATCAAAAAAATTTCTACATTTGTCCCATGTTAAATATGAACAACAATAATTGGTGGTGGCTTTCAAACTCTTCGTCGGGTCTGAAGGTATTGTCATGTTGTTAATTACAGCAGAAATAATCAAAAAACAATATATAGGCTTTGACGGATACCGTTGAAGCCTTTTTTTATTCATAAATCTTACCAATAAAAACAAAAAGATGTTTACAGACACAATTACAATAAAAACTGTTTCGAAAAAAACACTGGGAGACCTTCATACTCCCATGAATATTTACCTCAAGATCAGGGATAAATTCCGTGATACGATTCTTCTGGAAAGTTCAGATTCAAAAAGTATTGATAATAACTTTTCCTTTATTGCAGTGAATGCTATTGCCGGAATTGAAGTAAAAAACCTCAGCGAATACGAAATTAAACTTCCTGCATCTGCTCCTGTAAAGCAGTTTATTATGGAACGAAATATCACAGATATTTTTGAAGATTTCCGCAATATTTTCAAATGTGAACCTACCCATGACACAATAGAGCAGACCGCTCAGAGCCTTTTTGGGTATACAAGCTTTGAAGCCGTACAGTTTTTTGAAAACATAAGCCTTAAAGCACAAAGCAAAGAAGTTGAAATTCCTGTTCTGAGATACAGATTATACCAATATGTGATTGCTATCAATCATTTCAATGATGAGATGTATCTTATCGAGAATTTTATTGATGGTGTAAAATCTGAGCTTCACCTTTTGGAAAACCTTATTAAAAATCAGAATACTCCTGTTTATCCTTTCGAGAAAACAAGTGAGGAAACCTCCAATATTACAGATGAAGAATATATTGAACTGGTAAAAACAGCCCAGAAACATTGTATGCGCGGAGATGTTTTTCAATTGGTTCTAAGCAGACGATTTGAACAGAAATTCAAAGGAGATGAATTCAATGTTTACCGTGCTTTGAGAAATATTAACCCTTCCCCTTACCTCTTCTATTTTGATTACGGAAATTATAAATTATTCGGTTCCAGCCCTGAAAGTCAGTTAATCATTAAAAACAATAAAGCCATCATCCATCCGATTGCCGGAACATCAAAAAGAACAGGGAATTTTGAAGCTGACCTTCAAGCGATTGAAGTTTTAAAGGCAGATCCCAAAGAAAATGCAGAACATACCATGCTGGTAGATCTTGCAAGAAATGATCTTGGAAAGCTTGGGAAAAATGTAACGGTGACCAAACTTAAAGAAATCCAGCTGTTCTCTCATGTAATTCACATGGTGAGTGAAGTGACTGCAGATGTGTCTGAAGACATTAATCCTCTTGAAATGGTATCTGCCACCTTCCCTCAGGGAACGTTAAGTGGCGCACCGAAGCATAAAGCGCTTCAGCTGATCAACCAATATGAGAAAGATTCCCGTGGGTATTACGGTGGCTGCATCGGAATTATAGGATTGAACGGAACCTGCAACCAGGCTATCATGATCAGAACTTTCTTAAGCAAAAACAATACACTTTTTTATCAGGCTGGTGCCGGGCTTGTGGCAAAGTCGGTCCCGGAAAATGAACTGCAGGAGGTTAACAACAAACTGAATGCACTCAAAAAAGCAGTAGAAAAAGCAGAAAAAATAGTTGAAAAGTAAGTTCCAATCCCAGCAACCCACAACAAACCAACAAGAAAAAAGCAATGAACAACAATATCAACACCCAACAGCCACCGTTTAAAGTTCTCGTTTTCGATAACTATGACAGTTTTACCTATAACCTTGTCCAGATTATTGAAAGAATTCTGGATCAGAGAGTGGACGTGGTAAGAAATGATGAAATTACTCTGGAAGAGATTGGAAAATATGACAAAATCATTCTTTCTCCCGGCCCCGGAATTCCTGAAGAAGCAGGTATTTTGTTAGACCTTATTAAAGAATATGCACCTACAAAAAGCATCTTTGGGGTATGCCTCGGGCAGCAGGCCATCGCTGAAGCATTCGGAGGAAGCCTGATCAACCTGTCTGAAATCTTTCATGGAGTGGCTACAACCACTGAACTGGTAAAAGAAGATACCAAACTTTTCAAAGATTTGCAGTCAGGGCTGGAAGTAGGAAGATATCACAGCTGGGCAGTCAATCCGGAAGGTTTCCCGGAAGAACTGGAAATAACAGCTGTAGATAAGGACGGAATGATCATGGCTTTGCAGCACAAAACCTATGATGTACATGGAGTACAGTTTCACCCTGAAAGTATTTTAACGCCGGAAGGAGAAGTCATTATTAAAAACTTCCTGCTGTCATGAAAACCTTGGAAATTCCCTCAACAACAATAAAAACCCCTCAAATGAAAGAAATCCTGCAATACCTGTTTAACCATAATACGCTGTCAAAATCAGAAGCTAAAGCTACCATGATCGAGATTGCACAGAATAAATTCAATGCCGCAGAGGTAACAGCATTCATCAGTGTTTTCCTGATGAGAAATATTACCCTGAAAGAACTGGAAGGTTTCAGAGAAGCTCTATTACAAATGGCTGTGCCTGTACATATCAATGCTGATGACGCCATTGATATTGTAGGAACCGGGGGTGATGGAAAAGACACTATTAATATCTCCACACTGGCCAGCTTTGTGGTGGCCGGAACCGGGCAAAAGGTAACGAAACACGGGAACTACGGTGCGTCCACCACTACAGGTTCATCTAATGTTCTGGAGGAACTGGGATATCAGTTTAAAAACAGCTCGGAACAATTGAATGAGGATCTTGAAAGAGCCAACATCTGCTTTTTGCATGCTCCATACTTCCATCCTGCGCTGCAGTCCGTGGGGTTGTTGAGAAAATCTCTGGGATTAAGAACATTTTTTAATCTGCTGGGTCCGTTAGTGAATCCTGCAAAACCTAAATATTCAATGATCGGAGTATATAATCTTGAAATTGCCAGAATTTACCAGTATCTTCTGCAAAAAGAGGAACGTGACTTTGTTCTGGTGCATGGACTGGATGGGTATGATGAGATAAGCCTTACCGGCGACAGCAAGATCATTACCAAAAACGGTGAGGAAATCTATTCTGCAGAAGACTTAGGCTTCAATCCGGTAACACTGGAAGATATTAAAGCCGGAAGCACTATTCAGGAAACAGCAAAAATATTCATGAATATCCTGGAAGGAAAAGGAACAGAACAACAGAACTCTGTGATCCTTGCCAATGCCTCAGTTGCACTTTACCATACCGACAAATTCGGGACGTATGATGACTGCCTGCTGTTAGCCCAGGAAAGCCTGCTGAGCGGAAAAGCATTGAATAGTTTTAATCTTCTGATCCATTAAGATTCACCATTCACTTGCAAAGCAAAATTCACTATTGACCACATTACAGACACACAAAATGACTATACTGGATAAAATTATTGAACGAAAAAAAGAGGAAGTTGCTGCAGCAAAATTACGCATTTCCCTTGACCGATTAAAAGACGCAGCTTTTTTTGGAAGGCCAACATATTCACTGAAAGAATCCATCAAAAATAAAAGTGGAATTATCGCTGAGTTTAAGAGACAGTCGCCATCAAAAGGAATTATCAACAATAATGTTGAGCCTTTAGAAGTTGTTTCTGCTTATGAAAAATTTGGAGCCAGTGGAATTTCTATCCTCACTGATCATGATTTTTTCGGAGGAAATTTAAATGATGTTCTCAGTGTAAGAAATGACATCAACATACCGATTCTGCGTAAAGATTTCATGATTGATGAGTACCAGTTTTATGAAGCTAAAAGTATTGGTGCTGATGTTGTACTACTGATCGCATCTTGCCTTTCACCAGCTCAGATTCAGGAATTTACAGACTTAGCCCACGAACTGAAAATGGAGGTTTTGCTGGAAATTCATACCGACGATGAACTGAAACACTTCAATTCAAAAATCGACTTAGTTGGGATCAATAACAGGAATCTTAAAGATTTTAAAGTAGATCTGCAGCATTCTGTTCAGCTGAAAAACCAGCTTCCAAAAGGCGTTTTGTCGGTTGCAGAAAGCGGCATTTACAGTCTGGAAGATTTTCAATTTTTAAAAGAAAAAGGATTTGACAGCTTCCTGATGGGTGAATATTTTATGAAAAATACAAATCCGGCCAAAGCGTTTGAAGAATTTGCTTCTCAAATTTAAAATAGATTAATAATGAACCTGCCAACTCCGACCTTAAACCTGCAACCTTTGCTCAAAGTCTGTGGACTCACAAAACCGGACCAGATTCAGGAATTGATTTCTATGAATGTAGATTTCCTCGGTTTTATCTTCTATGAAAAATCACCCAGATATGTTTTGAATCATTTGAGTGCGGAAGAGATCTCAGCTATTGATCATCATGGAAAAACAGGTGTTTTCGTTAATGAAGAATTGGATATCATTCTACAGATGGTGCAAAAAGCCGGATTAAATTTTGTTCAGCTTCATGGCTATGAAAGTGATGATTTCATTGTTAAACTAAGACAAAAGCTGAACCCAGAAGTAGGTATTATTAAAGTCATCAGAATAGGAAACAATGCAGATGAAAATAAGATGAATATAACGCAGATTTTTAACTTGCAACGGACAATCCGTAACCTGCAATCTATCACCTATTTTCTTTTTGATACTGACAGCAAAGCCTTTGGTGGAACAGGAAAACAATTTGACTGGAATATCCTGAATGAACTTGAGATTCCCCTGCCCTACTTTTTAAGCGGTGGCATTTCAGAAGACAACATTGAAAATATTGAAATGCTGAAGCAACAGCCTTTTGCATTGGATATCAATTCAAAATTTGAAACAGAGCCCGGCCATAAAAACATTGACAGGATAAGAGAATTTAAAAGCCTCTGTCAACACAATAAATAACTTAAAAACACACAATGATGAATATACATTTGCTAAAAAAGACATTTTACAAAACACTGTTTCCGCCTAAATTCGGAAATGAAAAAATTCAGACCCTGTACCATTTTGTTGCGGAGAACGACAGCAATATCGAACACTGGGAAGTTGGTGGATTATTGTCCGAATTTATAAGTATTATTAAAGATTTTGAAGAAAATGATATCCAGTATTTTTTTGAAAGAATCAGCCTGTGGAACAGCTATTATCTGGTTATTATTTCGGATAAGTTTTTAGAAAACCATGTCAGATCAGTGATAAAGTATGATTTAGGATTAATTTATGCTAAAATATTTTTACTTTACGACGATTCTGATTCTTACTATCTGATTGATAATCTCGAAATTGCCATCACAATGTATCAGTCAAAAATAGATAAAGCAACCTTAATAGATTTACTGCACAAAATTGAGTTGTTATATTATAAAAAACTGATCACCAAACAACAATATGATTACCATCTTACATTTATTAATAGTTTAAATCCATGAAATATCAGATCAAAGAAACCAGAGATTTAAAGGAAAAAGAAATAGAACATATTTTGCAGCTATGGGATATTTCTGCATGGAACGCCATGAAATCTGCCTATTTTATTACTTTTTTCAAAGATTCGGAATTTCATTTCCTGCTGGATGCGGATGAAAATGTACTGGCGGTTATGCGGGTGAATTTTGATTTTACCTTAAAAATAGCAGATAATGAATATTCCTTTGCGGAGGTAGTAGGACTTGTTTCCGCTCATAAAAAGAAAGGATATGGAGCAGCGTTGGTTCGTCATTTCAAAGAAAATGCTGTACAAAGAAATCTGGAGGCAATAGGTTTCTGTCATTCAGATCTGCGTCCTTTTTATGAAAAATGTGATATAGAAATTCTCCATGACAAAGCCAAGATGATCAAAGAAAGTATCGGCTCGGAATGGGTGAATTCTGAAGATGATGATATCCTGATTTTTCATACAACACAGGAAAGAAAAGAACTGCTCAACCAGCTTAGTTCTCAAAACAATGCTTACTTAATAACTAAAGAATAAAAAATGAATTATAAAAACCCCGATGAGCACGGATATTATGGAGAATTTGGAGGAGCTTTTATCCCCGAAATGCTCTATCCGAATATAGAAGAATTACAAAAGAATTACCTTCAGATTATAGAATCCGAAGATTTTCAGGCCGAATATCAGGATTTGCTTACAAATTATGTAGGCCGCGCTACACCACTATATTTTGCTAAAAACCTGAGCCAAAAATACAATACTCAGATCTATCTGAAGCGTGAAGACCTCAACCATACCGGAGCTCATAAAATCAATAACGCTCTGGGACAGGTACTTCTGGCAAAACGTCTCGGAAAAACAAGAATTATTGCTGAAACCGGAGCCGGACAGCATGGTGTTGCCACTGCTACCGCATGTGCTTTATTAGGTTTGGAATGCATCGTTTATATGGGAGAAATTGACATCCAGAGACAGGCCCCGAATGTCGCAAGAATGAAAATGCTGGGAGCCGAAGTTGTCGCTGTCACTTCAGGTTCAAAAACCCTGAAAGATGCAGTGAACGAAGCCCTGAGAGACTGGATCAACAATCCTGTAACCACTCATTATGTGATTGGAAGTGTGGTTGGCCCCCACCCGTTCCCGGATCTTGTGGCACGATTCCAGAGTATCATTTCAAAAGAAATCAGAGAACAGCTTAAGGAAAAGATCGGAAGAGAAAATCCTGATTATGTGATTGCCTGTGTAGGTGGAGGGAGTAATGCTGCCGGGACTTTCTATCATTTTGTAGAAGAAAAGGAAGTAAAAATTATTGCTGCGGAAGCAGGAGGACTGGGAGTAGATTCCGGAAAATCTGCTGCCACTACTTTTTTAGGAACGCTTGGTGTGCTTCACGGAAGCAAAAGCCTTGTGATGCAGACGGAAGACGGACAGGTTATTGAACCGCATTCAATTTCCGCAGGACTGGATTATCCTGGAATAGGACCTTTCCATGCGCATTTATTCAAAGAAAAAAGAGCTGAATTCTTTAGCATTAATGATAACGAAGCCTTAAAATGTGCTTTTGAACTGACCAGGCTGGAAGGAATTATTCCGGCACTGGAAAGTTCTCACGCTTTGGCAGTTTTAGACAAGAAGAAATTTAATGAAAATGATATTGTTGTTATTTGTCTGAGCGGCCGTGGAGATAAGGATATGGAGACGTATCTTAAGAATCTGTAAAATGTCGGATGTAAAATGTACAATGTATTTTCTCCGCTGACTTTAATGCCTACTTTATACATTGTATCTGGTACACTATACTTTATACATTGTACTTTATACTTTGTACATTATACATTATACATTATACATTATACATTATACATTATACATTATACTTTGTACATTATACTTTGTACATTATACTTTAATACAATAAAAAATGAAAAAACTAAATATATACTTCACAGCAGGAATTCCACAACTGGAAGATACCGCTGATATCATAAAACTGATTCAGGATTCCGGAGCAGATATGATCGAGATCGGAATGCCTTATTCTGATCCTGTAGCTGACGGACCTGTGATTCAGAAAGCCCACGAACTGGCTTTACAAAACGGAATGACCATTGAAAAACTATTGTCACAATTGAAAGCCATCAAAAATGAAATCAGAATTCCGGTTATCCTGATGGGCTACATTAATCCGGTATTGAGTTTCGGATTTGAAAAGTTCTGTGCTGCATGTGCAGAAAGCGGTGTTTCAGGGTTGATTCTTCCGGATCTTCCTCCTATTGAGTTTGAGAAAAATTACCAGCATATTTTAAAACAGTATCATCTTAATTTCACCTTTCTGGTAACTCCGGAGACTTCTGATGAAAGGATGATCTATCTGGATTCTTTAAGTTCAGGTTTCCTTTATGCAGTAAGCTCTTCTTCTACCACCGGAAAAGAGAATGCCGTTGTAAAAAATGAATCTTACCTTTCCAGAATAGCATCTCTTCCGCTTAAAAACCCTGTAATGATCGGATTTGGGATTAAGTCAAAAAAAGATTTTGAAAATGTAACAGAAAAAGCAGATGGCGGGATTATCGGGACAGCCTTTGTCAATATCCTGCTTCAGAATAAAGACTGGAAGAAGAGTGCCATAGATTTTATCCATTCCATAAAAGGGTAAAATTCACTAAATTTGTATATCAAAAATTGAAATGAATACAAATCAGAATAAAGCAGTAGAATTTGAAGATTTAGGCATCAGAGAATATCAGCCGGCCTGGGATTACCAGGAGCAACTGATGAAAAACATCATTGATACCAAAATCAAAAACAGGGATCTTCCTGCAGAAAAGCATAGTATTACTCCCAACCACCTTCTTTTTGTAGAGCATCCACACGTTTATACGTTGGGAAAGAGCGGGCACGAAGAAAATATGCTTGCCGGCATTGACAAACTGAAAGAAATAGATGCCAC
This sequence comes from Chryseobacterium sp. ON_d1, assembly GCF_006829085.1. Classification (GTDB taxonomy): domain Bacteria; phylum Bacteroidota; class Bacteroidia; order Flavobacteriales; family Weeksellaceae; genus Chryseobacterium. The sequence goes on along the minus strand of NZ_BJTC01000013.1, from coordinate 80,171 downwards.
TTTTGTAAAGGTAAACCGTGGTGGAGATATTACGTATCACGGCTACGGACAGGTTGTGGGCTACCCTATTCTTGATCTGGAAAACTTTTTCACAGATATTCATTTATATATGAGGAATCTGGAAGAAGTGATCATCAGAACCATTGCCGAATATGGTATTAAAGGTGAACGCTCGCCGGGAGAAACGGGTGTCTGGCTGGATGTGGGAAAACCTTATGCGAGAAAAATGTGTGCGATGGGAGTGAAAGCATCCCGATGGGTAACCCTTCACGGTTTTGCATTGAATGTGAATACGGACATGCGTTATTTTGAATATATTATTCCATGCGGAATCAAAGATAAACAGGTTACTTCCTTAAAAAGAGAGCTTGAAAGAGAACTCACACCCGAAGAAATGGAAGAACTGAAAGCAAAGATCAGGAAACATTTCGCAGATGTTTTCCAGGCAGAATTGATTTATAAATAATCAGAACATTTTATTAAGATATAAGAAGACCAGTTTCAATAATTGAAACTGGTTTTCTAGTTTAATCCATATTACATAGCTTAGATTCCTGCGGAATGGACAAAATGAATGGATAATTGATCCCTAAAATAAGGGTGTTTTTAGTATATATCTTTACTCGCTTTGTCCGTTCCCTAGAAATCCGGACCGTTAAATAACAAATTTCACAATTTAAAAATTCTTACTTTCTCTGAATCTCCTATCAAAATCATTAGTTTTTTAATTGTTTTCAATATTATACAATCAAAATACAGCAGAATAATATTTTTTGAAAAAAATCTTGCATATGTTTTAAATTTTATTAATTTTAATATCACAAATAAGTGAACTATTTTAATTTGAAAGTTCGCTAAAACTAAACACCAAAATATAAAAACTATGAAAAAATTTCTGTTATCCATGATGGCATTCGTGACTATCCTGTCATTCAATGCCTGTTCGGATTCAAATGCCAACCAGGATCCGAATCTTGTCGCCAAGGAATCTAATGAGATCGCTATGAAAGATTTCGGCAAAACTGTCCCGGTAGGGATTGAAAAAGAAGATGGAAAATTTAAAATCTCTTTTATGGTTACTGCCCAGCCATACCAAATCAAAGACAGTAAAGAAAATGCAGCCTATATTTCAATGATCAGACAGGCGGTTGAGAGCGAAACTCCTGTTCATATTTTCCTGAAAGCCAACACCAATGAAATTGCAAAGGTGGACAGAGCGACTGATGAAGATATCCGATATTTCAAATCTGTATTCAACAAAGAAGAAAGGGGCGAAAGCAACAAAGCAGTCAGTGTTATTCCTAATCTGGCGACACTGAACAGTCTGTTTGCCCAGATTAAGAATCAGGCTTGCGGGACTTCTACGGCATCTTCTCCATGCATCACGTTCAGATATCCTGTTGACGGATGCTATGCAAGAGCTCATAAAATGAGACAGATACTGTTGAATGCGGGCTACGACTGTGAAAAGCAGTTCGTGTATGGTAATCTGAGGGCATCTACTGGAACATGCTGCGTATCATGGGTATACCATGTAGCGATTCTGGTAAGTTTCAAAAATGCTTCAGGAGTCGTTGAAAAGAGAATTATAGATCCATCATTATTCTCCAGCGGTCCTGTAACTGATTCTGCATGGAGAGCTGCATGTACCAACACCAGCTGTGGATCTGCGTCTGTATCTTCTTATGCCAATACAGCAGGAAATGTCTACTACAGAAGCCCGTCAGGTTCATTACTGTATGATAACAACTATGTCAATACCAATTGTGTATTGAATATATTCTCATCCCTTTCAGGGTGTTCCCCTTCCCCTGCACCTAGTGTAGCAAGCTGTGGATTTTAACTGACTTATATAAAGCTCCTGCAATTATTTTGGTACATTGCAGGAGCATTTTTACTTAATACTTTTCATTATGAAAGCCTGGTCACAACTATTATTACTTTTTATTATGATTATATCCTGTTCGGGTAATTCCGGTTCGCAAAACTTAACATGGTATCATAATGCCACTATTTCAGATATCACCGAAGATCCGGACAAACCTAATGAAGTCGTACGCGTTGCCATCGGAATCAGTGCTCAGGTATTTTATCTTTCAAAAAAATCACCGGATTATAAAACTCTTATGGAAAAGGCAACCCAAAGCTTGAAAAAAAGTAAGGCTTATGATATAGGTATTGAAAATAAAACCAATATCATCAAAGAAATTAATGAGATCAAATAACCAGGATCATCTGATTACGGAAATACCGGCATCTACTTTTATTTCAGCACCGTGAATGTATGAAGCTTCCTCCGAAGCCAGAAACAGCACTACATTGGCTATTTCTGAGGGTTCCCCCTGCCTTTTAAACGGGATGGTAGGAATAATATCATCGATTGCATTCTCAATCTGTTCTCCACTCAGACCTGTATTATTAAAAATATTGGTTTTAATATGTCCGGGACTTACTCCATTGACACGGATGCCGCGCTCTGTAAGCTCTACTGCAAAAGTTTTGATGAATGACTGTACTGCAGACTTGGCAGCAGAATACACCGAAAAATTAGGCATAGCAATATCGGTGGCTACTGAAGTATTGAAAATAACGGAACTTCCATTTTTCATTAATGGCAACATTTGCTGTACTGTAAAAAACGGACCTTTTACCAGCACATTGAAGAGTTCATCAAACTGATTTTCATCCACATAGTCTACAGGAGCAAACTTTCCGTAGCCTGCATTGGCAAAAACCAGATCAATATGTTCTGTATATTTTCTGACTTCCTGCTGAAGGCCCATCAGATCTTTTACATTTCCAGCATTGGAAACGATTCCGGAAGCATTTTTTCCAAGGCTTTCCAAAGCAATATTGACAGTTTCTTCACTCCTTCCTGTAATAATAACCGTTCCTCCTTCCTCAGTGAATTTCTGAGCTGTAGCCAACCCCATTCCATTCGTTCCACCTGTAATTAAGGCAGTTTTGTTTTTAAATCTCTGCATTGTTTTTAGTTTAAAATTCTATGGCAAAGATTGGAATAGTGATTGTTTCATAAAATCCGAATCGTGTGGAATTGATTGGAAAGTGAATAATGCAATTTACCGTTTCGCTCTTTTACCATTTTAAAGTTTATCAATAATTACCATCAATAAAATCTTTCAAAATTAAATTGCGCACAATTTAATTGTCCTTATATTTGTACAGTCAATTGAGTTCAATGTAAAAGCTGAACTGATAAATAAAAAGCAGTTTAATTTAAAAACAAAAAGAAAAATGTCATTAATAGAAAATCTAAACTGGAGACATGCTGTAAAAGCTTACGATCCAACCAAAAAAGTTTCACAGGAAGACCTTAACACTATTTTAGAAGCAGCAAGACTGGCTCCTACTTCATCAGGATTACAACCTTTCCGGGTTATTGTAGTGGAAAGCCAGGAGCTCAAAGAAAAAATGGTAGCCGGAGCTTTAAACCCTGAAGTGATGAGAGATTCTTCTCACGTTTTGGTTTTTGCTGCATGGGACAGTTATTCTAATGAAAAAATTGACAAAGTTTACGATTATCATACTGACGTAAGAGATCTTCCAAGAGGACGTTTCGGAAGCTATACTGATAAAATCAAAGAAATATACGGTGCACAGACTCCCGAAGAGCACTTTGCACACACTGCACGCCAGACTTATATTGCATTAGGAATTGCTCTTGCCCAGGCTGCAGAACTTAAAATCGACAGTACACCGGCAGAAGGCTTCAGCAATGAGATTGTAGATGAAGTACTGGGATTGAGAGAACTGGGATTAAAAAGCGTAAGTCTTTTATATCTCGGATACCGTGATGAAGCTAATGACTGGCTTTCTACCATGAAAAAAGTCAGAATTCCAATGGATGAATTTATCATAAAAAAATAATAGTTCATCAAATCTTTCGTACTCAAAATTATGGAAAATCCAAAAACACCCAAATTAGAAAACCAGATCTGCTTTCCGCTGTATGTCATTGCCAAAGAGATTACCGGGCTTTATCGTCCTTTTCTTGATGAATTGGACATTACCTACCCACAGTATCTTGTGATGATGATCTTATGGGATGGAGACGGGCTTACCGTAAGCCATATCGGTGAAAAGCTTTTTCTGGACAGCGGTACTTTAACCCCCCTCCTTAAAAGACTGGAGTCTAAAGGGTTTATTATCCGAAAAAGAAAAAAAGAGGACGAAAGAGTGGTCGAAGTATTTTTAGACGAAGCCGGGAAACAGCTTCAGCAGAAGGCTTGTGAAATTCCGGGAAAAATTCAGAAAAAACTGGGAATACAGCCGGAAGAGCTGCTGCATCTTAAAGATGTGGTACTTAAAATATTAAACAAAATAGAAAAATAAATGAAAACGTTATATACAACCCAGGTAACTGCCAAAGGAGGAAGAAACGGACATGTAAAGAGTGAAAACGGAGTATTGGATCTTGATGTAAGAATGCCGAAAGCTTTAGGAGGTGCCAATGATGATTTTGCCAATCCTGAAATGCTTTTTGCAGCCGGATATTCTGCATGTTTCGACAGTGCTCTGAACAGAGTGATCAGTCTTTCTAAAGTGAAAACAGGAGAAACAACAGTAACAGCTCAGGTAAGCATAGGACAGCTTGAGAATGGCGGTTTCGGACTGGCAGCAGAACTGAATGTCAATATTCCTGGTGTTTCTATTGAAGAAGCACAGGCTCTGACAGAAAAAGCACACCAGATCTGTCCATATTCCAATGCGACAAGAAACAATATGGAAGTGAAGCTTTCTGTGACCAACAACAATTGACCCAATTTTTTTAAGCATAGTTATAACGAAAGGAGCTGTTTCCATGGAAACAGCTCCTTTTTATTTTTATATTTTCCCACAGAGTACGCTGATGACGCAGATGATTGAGGATAATTTTATGTATACTATATAATGCTTAAGAATATCATTTATAATTCATCATTATTGAATATTTTTACGTAATGGAAATCATTATAGATATTGTTTGCCAGGTGTATGCAGGGCGAAAATCAAGAAAGACTATCGATTTGGTATTGAATACATTCCTTCCCGGATATGAAAAATTAAATCTCAATTATACTTTCCCAAGGCACGACAAAGATTATATTTTTAAAACAGAGGACGAAATGATTGGTTATTTCATCGAAAACCCGGCCATTGACCAAACTTTTTACTGGAATAAATACCATGATAATCCAGACAAAATAATGGTGGGCGCCAATATTACAGATGATGACAGGCTTATTATGAGCCTAACAATGGACACTACGGAAGAGAAAAGAGATATGTACTTCAATAAGCTAAAAGAAGTTTTACAATCAGATATCGGGGTAATTACCTATGTGTATCCCGCAGGTTATGAAGATGGAGAAGATTTTATTATAAAATATGGATAGAAAACAGAAATATACTTAACCTTACAACAATTTTCTCATCATTCAGCATTCATAACTCATCACTTATAATTCATCATTCATCATTACCTCCTGTCTTTATTTACGTCACTTTTCTGATAGGCATCTACCTTTTTATAAGAATCATTTTTCTCTTTTTCTTTTTTGTCAGAGATCAGAATTCCGAAAAGGTGGTCAATTTCATGCTGAAAAATAACTGCAGTGAAACCCTCTACAATTTCCGAATATTTCTGTCCTTTCAGATCCACATATTCCAGTTGGATGACTTTGCTTCTGTAGAACTGATCTCTGAAATCAGGAATGGAAAGATCACCTTCAGGGCCAAGATTCTGCAGATCGGAACGCCAAACAATCACCGGGTTGATAAAGTATTCCAACGGGGTTCCTTCTTTATCAAAACGCTGTACCCAAATAATCTTTCTGTTGATTCCCACCTGAGGAGCAGCAATTCCTACTCCGCCATCTGTGGACAGCAGAGATTCTTTCATTCTTTTTACCAGAACAGCCGTATTCGGATCAAGAGGATCTGCTTCTGAAGAAATGCTCAGCAATGTTTTATGCTGATTGGAATCAGTAGTCTGATAGATTGGTAAAGCGGCATTCACATCTCCCTGATTAATGATAGAAAGCTCATGGGAAGTAAGTTTCTGGGCGTTGAAAAATCCAATAAAAAAGATCAGCAGTACGGAAAGTTTCTTCATGTTTTTTTAAATGTATAACAAAGGTAAAAATTGTAGAATAAAAATGATGAAACAGTATTCAATAATTATGATTTAGGCTAAAGCCAATGGAATCTGGTGTAAAAAATAAACGGGCTAAAGCCCGTTCCTATTGAATATTTTTCAGTCTAACTGTTGAAAGTTTAAAAAGTCTTTGTCATATCTCCCGGGATTATCAGATTGAAGTCTGTCGGGATATACTCTTTGGAAGGCACTTTCAGTTCCGGATCATCAGATTCAAAAACAGAGATGACCGCCATTTTCAGATCAGGGTTTTTCTGTTTGATATACCAATAGATTCCTCCGAATTCTTTGCTGTGATAGTTTCCGTTATAATGGATAAATGTTTTTCCTGAATGAAAATTCTTCAGGATAGATTCCGCCATTGTGGCGTCTTTTGTAGCCTGAGCTGAGATAAAATTCATCACTTTTGTACCTTCCGCATGATCACCCATCATTTTTTTCATTTCAGGATATCCAGGAGTATCCAATGTAACATTGATGGGCAGCTGCGCAATATAGGTTTTCTCTTTTTCGCTTAATTTATTAAGGGATTCAAGCCCTTCTTTGGCAGTCTGGGAAGCATATCTTCTTGGAATATTCGTTGCGATAAACTTCAGCTTTTTATTTTTTGCAAAATCCACCAAAGGTTTGTAATCTGTCGCATAGTTATTCCATAAACGGGCAGAATCTTTAAATGTTCTGGCATCAAATTTTCCACTTAGATACTGATCCAGCTGAGACTGATTGTCTCTTTCAAACATCTCAGCCCCTAATATAAGCTGACCGTTCTTTTTTGCAAACAGAGCTTCTGTAATTTTAAGCTGAAGCCAGTGGTTGATGGAGCTGTTATGATTTTCACCAAAAAAGACGATGTCATAGCCTGCCAGTTCTCTCACCAGTTTATCTGTCTTGATCTCCTTCCCTTTTTTATCATAAAACTGATATGCCTTAAAGTCCTGTGCCTTCAATGAACAGAAACCGGCCATCAATATTGCTATGAAAATATTTTTCATTTTATTTTTTAATATTTTAATCACAAATTACACAAATATTCCGGCACTTGCAGATCATTTGCCATAAAAAAGACCGCTTTGAATCTTACAAACAAAACGGTCTCATTCAAATCATCTAATTATTATTTCTCTAATGCTGCTACAAGGTCTTTCCATTCCTGCAGCTCTGGGATTCCCGGTTTTCTTTTTCCAAAGAACTGAACGATAAAGTCTCCTTCACTGTTGAATACCTCAATAGCCGTCACTTCCCCATCTTCAGTTGGTTTTTTAACAATCCAGGCTTCTGCGATCTTCGTTACATCAAGGTGCAGGTTAAAATCAGGATCCATTACATTGAACCATTGCTGATGCCAAAGTGTTTTCTTTACATTTCCTGTGTGGATCTGAATAATTCCTCTGTTTCCAACAAAAATCATGATTGGAGTGTTGGTTTCGGAAGCGTCTTCAAGGACGTTGACCACTTTAGCATTATCAATTTTTCTGGCAAATCCTTCCGGAGCCAATCTTAATGCCTGAGTTCTGCTTACTCCATATTTTCTGGTCATCATGAAGAAATCATGGGTATCTTTCAGTTCTGTCCATGCCTTTTTGAAACCTTCCACATCAATTTCTGAATCTGCTTTTTCTGCCTGCTTAGGCGCTACTGCTTCAAAAACGAATGGCTGGTTCTGATCTTCTGACTTGTATTTTTCAACGATAGCATCAAAAGCATTTTCATTACTGTCTTTAGTCAGATAAATCTTATGAAGTGCTAATCCATCTTTTCCGAAAAACTGAAGGCTTTTCTTATCTCCTTCCACTACTGCAAAAGCAAATTTCCAATGGTTAAGGAAGATTCTTAGATCGATATCTTCCCCCACAAAAAGCTGTGCATGCGGGCTGCTGAAATCACCATTCAGATAGGTTCCTTTTCTTTCATGAACACACTCATCGTTACGGGTAAGCGCCATGACTTTTCCAAGCTGCCCGGCTTCCGTAAGGATTCCCTGGAAATCAGGGTTCAGCACTGTTACACCTTCACCTATGCCGGTCACTAATAATTCCGCTTCACTTACGTCTAACTGTGCAGCTGCATTTCTTATTCTGATATGTGGATTTTCCACCTTCAGAGCTTCCCATTTTTCCTTTAAATCATTAACTAATGTGCTCATTATTTTATTTTTTTATGGTTAAAATTGTATACATTCTTCGTATGGTTTCGTTTCCTGTTTTACTTTTTATTTCTTCTTCTTTTTCAGAAATTTTCATTCTTTTAAAATGGCTTTTAGAGATCAGTTCTTCCATTTCACCGTTGCTGTACAGAGTGAAATCGTATTCTGTGAATGGCAGTTTTTCCATGAACTCTCTTTGTCCGAACGTAAGAACAAACGTTCCTTCATCTTTTAAAACCCTGTAAATCTCATTTAAAAATGCTTCCGGATTTTCCCAGAAATACACGGTATTGACTGTAAATATTTTATCGAAAGTTCTGTCCTGAAAAGGAAGTTTTTTTCCTTCATACCATACAAAATCTGCCTGACTTTCAAATTCTTTATTGAGTTTTTGGGCTTCATGATGCATGGTCTCAGAAATATCAATCCCTGTATACCTGAGGTTTTGGGCAAGATTCATTATGCTTTTCAGATGTCCGGCATTTCCGTGTCCTATTTCAAGGATATGCTGGTCATCTTCTATCACTAGTTTTTTAATACTTTCTAACGTCATGCTGATGTTAGTGGCATTCATCATTTCGCCAATCTCGATTCCTTTTTCTCCCTGCGGATTGGCAAGATTCTGCGCCAGGATTTTGAGTTCTTCTTTTTCCATGGTTATCCAAAAATGATCATTGGGTTATTGGTAATAGGGTGTCCGCAGATGGTACACGGAAAGTTGTAGGCTTTACTGATATTTTCAGCTGTAAAAACTTCCCGTGGGGTTCCATATGCGGAAACTCTTCCTGATTTCATCAATAAAATCTTATCTGCAAACTGGGCCGCGAGATTCAGATCATGCAAAACAACAATGGCACTGTTGGCTTTTTTTGTAAAATTTTTAATGATTTCCAATGCTTTATACTGATGTCTGATGTCTAAATTATTCAGCGGTTCATCCAGAAAAATCAGTTTATGGGCAATTTCATTCTGTAACTGGGCCATTACTCTTGACAGGTGTACCCGTTGTTTCTCTCCTCCGGATAAAGAATTATAATCCCTGTCTTTCAGATGAAAAATATCGGTTTCATAAAGCATACTGTTCATAGCTTCAAGGTCTTCTCTTCCGGGCTGGGCATCAAAATAAGGATACCTTCCCATCACCACCACATCCTTTACTTCAAGCGGAATATCATTGCTGTTATGTTGTGAAAATTTTGCTTTATGTTTTGAAAGCTCTTTCACCTTCCATTCCTGAATAGGTTTATTCTTAAATAATACTTTCTGCTTCCCGGATTTCACTTCATCTGCCAAAACACTCAAAAGACTTGACTTTCCTGCTCCGTTAGGACCTACAATGGCTAAAAATTCGCCATATTCCAGGGAGACATCTATCCCATCCAGAATACGGAATTCTTTATGTTTATAATTAATCTGGTGTGCCTTGATCATTACAGTGATTTTTTAAATTTAACCAAAATAGCAATAAAAATAGGACCTCCCATCAGCGCTGTCAGAATCCCGATCGGAAGTTCAGACGGAGCTACAATACTTCTGCTGAAAGTGTCTGCTGTAAGCAGCAGAATACTTCCACACATTGCTGATAAAGGCAGGATAAAAGTATTATTGGATTTGAATAAAAGTCTTAAAATATAAGGTACAATAAGCCCCACAAAACCAATTGTTCCTGAGAATGCGACACAGGTTCCCACCATTAAAGCAACGGTAATAATGATCTGCTTTTTCAGTTTTTCCACATTGATTCCCAGATGCTGTGCATCTTTTTCACCCAGCATCATAGCATTCAGAGCCTTTCCTTTGGGTAATAAAATGATGTAAGCTACGGTCATTACAACGGCCAGGATAATATTCTTCGTCCATGTGGCGGCAGCCAGGCTTCCCAGATTCCAAAAGGTTAAATCTCTAAGCTGCTCATCTTTTGAGATATAAATCAGAAATCCTGTAATAGAGAAACCGATTGCTGTTATTGCCACCCCGGTAAGCAGCATCATGACTACATTGGTCTTTCCTCCGCTTGTCGAAATTTTATAGACCAGCATCATGGATAAAAAAGATCCTACAAACGCCGAGATTCCTACCAGCGAGAACTGTACGGCTTCAGGGAGATATTCTTTAAAATGTCCTCCCAAAACAATTGCAATGGCCGCCAGCAGAGTCGCTCCTGATGTAAGTCCTATTAAATCCCCTGTCGCCAGCGGATTCTTAAAAAGTCCCTGAAGGCTGGTTCCCGAAACAGAAAGCATACCTCCTATTAAAATGGCCATAACGATCCTGGCAGCCCTTACATCCCAGATCACATATTGATCACTTAAAGACAGGCCCGGGTCTCCTTTTATATATTTCCACAGTATTGTGAACGCAGAACTCCCTCCGAAATCATATACTCCGGTGTTAAGTGACAGCACTGCTATAATGGCAAGCAGTACTGCACTTATAATAAGATAAAAGTATAGTTTACTTTGTGTTTTCAATTAAAAGTTTGTTTAATGCTACTGCTGCTTCTCCCAGTCTCGGTCCGAAACCTGATACTAAACCTCCGTCCATTGCGATGATCTTCTTATTTTTACCGGCATTGGTTTGTGATACTCCCGGCATTTTAAGGGCACCTTCATTTCCTCCTGCTCCCTGAAGGCCAGTTTCAAAGAAGAACAATACATCAGGATTAGCTTTTACAACGGCTTCCGGCGTCAATGGTTTAAAATCTTCAAAATCGGTTACGGCATTTTCTCCGCCTGCAAGGGTGATCAATGAGGCCATTGGCGTATTTTTACCGCTAACCATCAGTATATTTCCTCTGGCATAGATGAACAATACTTTTGGCTTTTTAGCAATAGGCTGCACCTGTTTCAAATCCGTATCAATCTTATCGGTTAATTTCTGGTAATCTGTATTCCCGACAGCTTTTGCTACGGCCTCAATCAGTTTTTTAGTTCCTTCAACGGTGTACTCCTGCTTGAAAATTTCAGTTTTAATTCCTGAAGATTTGATTTTCCCTAATAATTCAGGATTGATATCTTTATCAGATGCAAGAATCAAAGTAGGATTGACAGCCATGATCGGCTCAATGGTCATTGATCTTACATGTCCAAGATCTTTGGCCGTTGCTTTCAAGCTTGCCGGATATGTACTGGTAACATCCGTTCCTACGATTTCTTTTTCATGGCCTAAAGCAGATACGATTTCTGTGATTCCTCCGCTTAATGTTACTATTTTATTGTTTGTTTTTGGTGTTTCAGAGGCAACTTCTGTTGTATTTTCTTTTGTGGCTCCTTCTGTTTTTTTGCAAGAATACACTGCGACAAGAACAGAAGCTGCAAGAATGAATTTTTTCATGATATACTATTATTTGATTATTTTATTTATAGAGGTTTGTATTCAAATTGAGGTCTTCCGCGCTCTCCTGATGTGCTGGTTAATCTTGTAAATCTCAATTTAAAGTAATATCCTTCAGCATCTTTGATAATATAGAATCGGTCGCCATATACTTCAAGCCCATTGGTACCCACCGGATTTCTCCAGTTTCCTCCAATTGCTCTCTGATCATTATAGACAAACTTTGAAGGATCGACATCTGAAGCTTTAAAGTTATTATAAGCTTCCACACCTGATCCTGAAGTTACTTTCACTTCATAAGCGCCTACTCCGCCGACGTTATTCGTAAGAACGAAATCAGCATAGATATAACTTCCAGCACCTGTAATCAAATTGGTAAATACAGTGAAACACAGGTCCCATTTCTTCTTTTCCGGCTGTATCGTTACTTCACTATTTTTGCCCAGACTGACAAAATTATAGTTATAGGAAGTGTTTTTGGTTATGATTAATTCTTTATGGTCTGTTGCATTAAGCTCAGCATATTTTATTTTATAGCTGGCTCCGGCTCTCACCACCTGTACTTTCATCCATCCTCTGCTGTCCCCTCCTGTAGTAACAGATCCTGAAGGAACGTTCCCTGTAAAGATCTTTTTTCCCATATTCACCAGGTAAACTGCATTTTCGGAATCATTAGCCTTAATTTCGTCGATAGCTGTATACCCTGAAGGAAAGTTACCTTTTACATCATCGATATAAGTCTCGTTGGCAGGATTGAAGTTTGCAACCTGAATTTCATCTTTCAATGCTGCAACGCTTGCATCTGTTACCAGGTCTATATGGGTTGCATTAGGTATTTTGCCTGCAGCCATCATAATAGAAGAATTCAAAACTACTTTAAAAGAATTTCCTGTATAAAATGCAAAATCCCAATCTGTTCTTGTAGTGACGGCTTCCGTATTGGTCCCTAAATCGATCCAAACCTGATTGGGCTGAGTTGCACCTCCCACATTTGGATTAACAACAGCTCCATCAGACGGGGCTACCATAATGGCATCATCATTATCATTAATGCATGACTGAGATATAAAAGAGCTTCCTATTAAAAGAATGAATACTATTTTTTTCATTTCTAATCCTTTAAAAATTATAATTTAATCTGGCAAAATAGCTTCTGCCATAGAACAGATTCTGTTGGTTCGCAGCAGCATTATGGCTGTTGCCCGCCTGTATTGTATTTCTGACTGAGGTTACGTCAAAAATATTTTTTATCCCTGCGCTGATTTCAAAATGATTTTTAAAGAAAGGCTGGCTTACGGTGAAGTTCATCATATGATAATCCCCAATTTCTCCAAGCACATATTGTCCCGGATCTTTCGGGTCCTGCAGGTTTGTCTGATGTGTATAGCGTTTCTGTGACCCTGTATATTTGTAATAAAGAGCAAATAACGTTTTCGTATAAGGCAGCGTATAATTAGCTGCCAGATTAGCTTCAGCATAAAAATTATAATCATCCGGAGAAACAATATTTCCGGTATTAAGAACCTGAGAAATACCTAACACTGAAACGCCTGCATTTAAAGAAAGATCACCTTTTCTTACATTGATTCCCCCTCCAAACAATACAGATTTATAATTATCAACATTTAAATACGTGATTTGTAAAGGACTGTTATTGACAATGACACTTTCAATTCTGTTTTTTACATCTAAAAACATCCCGGAAGCACTGAAATTAAACTTCCAGTCATTTGAATTGGTCATGGCATAATCCCAGAATAAAGAGGCGGAATATCCTGTCTCAGGCTTCAGGTTTTCATTTCCTCTGATATCGTGGTTATTATCTACCACAAAGGTGTATAATTCATCATAAGTAGGGAATCTGTTTGCAGAACCAAATACCAAACGGATATCAGATTTTTCGGTAGTTTTAAACCTCAAAGTCGTTGAATAATTATACTGAGAGTCAAATTTATCACTTAAAGCCAGTCTTATACCCGGACGCAGGGAAAACCAATTGTTAATATTCCATTCGGCAGATAAGAAATTGGCATAATTGAATATTGTGCGTTCGATATCCTTTCCGTTATTATTACTCTCAAATGTACTGGCACTGGCAAAACCTTTTGTCCTGTCCAACTCATATCCTAACTGAAAATTGATTTTTTCACTGTTCAAAAAATTACTGAACATTCCTCTGGAATAAAGTACATCTGATTGATAGAAAGTCAGGTTTTCATCTCTTGACAATTCCTTCCTGCCCGGTACATCGTACATATAATGTTGTGACTTCCTTTCCTGAGTCTGATAAGAGAAATCCCCATTATAATTGATTCTTCCTATTTTAGTCTGGATATTGAATTGATGAATCCATCTTTTTGTATTATAGTCGATATCTTGTACCGTATAAGTTCTGTTGCCTCCTCCCAGATAAAGTTCATTTACCAATGGATTGTAGTAATTGATTTTCTCAGACAGAAAATTCATTTTATAGTAAAAACTTGTATTGTTTTTATTGTAGCGTATTACTCCGTTGGTTGTAATCTGATCTTTGGGTTGCCAGTCATACCCGCGTAAACCGTCATTGCTTTCATTAAAGTATTTATACCCCTGAAGATCTCCTTTATATCCCTGAAAATCATTATGGTTAATATCTGCAGAGACAGACCATTTATCATTGATTTTATATCCTATATTCAATGACTGTATATGACGGCCGTTTCCTTTTTTAAACCAGTCATAATCTTTATTCACAGTTTCTTCCTGTAAAGAAGCCAGAATCGAAACTTTTTTACCATAGCTTTTCTTTGTGATGATATTAATGACACCTGCTACAGCATTATTACCATATTCAACTCCCATGGATCCTTTTACCACTTCAATACGTTCAATATTATTAACGTTAATCTTAGTAAGATCCACCAGATTACCCATCCCTTCATCACTTACAACAGGAATATTATCAATCAGAATTTTAGTATAAGCTCCGCTCAATCCCATAATATTGGCATTGGAATTCCCGGAACCTCTATTGGGCTCTATTAAAATATTCAGATTTTGATTTAAAACCTCAGCAACATTGGTTACCGCCATATTTTTGATTTGCTGCGCATCAATTACTTCTACTTTGTATATTGATTTATTGATAGACTGCTGCATATACTGACCTGTTATGACAACTTCGTCAATATTATTTTTATTCAAAGAATCTTTTTGTTGTGCATTCATCCAAAAAGTAATGGACAGTGACAAAACGGTAATCACTTTCTTCTTCATAACTATTAAGAAAAATTTTCAGCAAATATAAAGCTTTATTTAGACTCATTAAAAATAAATATATATTTTTGTGGAATAATTCTAAATAAAAATAAAAATTATGAAATTAAGATTACTTATTGGAGGTTTAATGTTCACAGCAATCGGTATGAATGCACAGCTGAATACTATTGATGAAAACTTTGACAACTTTACCGCAGGAAATAACACCTTTCCCCAAAGCGGATGGTCAGCAGTCTTAGCTCCCAATCCAATGCCTTTTCCACCTGCTCCATTGATGATCGTCACCAGTACAGCGAATAAAGTGGTACAGGCCTATTCCGGAAATAATTCAACTGCTCCATCGTATCTTATCACTCCACAAATTGTGGCCCCTACAGGTAACAAGACCTTATCTTTTACCGCTGCAAAAAGCACAGGGACCAACGGTAACGGAACCCTGGAAGTGGGGCTTGCATCAAACCCTGCAGATATGACGACTTTCGTATCTATAAGCAATCCTATTTCTCTGACCAGTGAAACGGTACAAACTTATTCCATTCCTGTGCCGGCATCTGCTGCCACTTACATTGTTTTCAAATTCACTCCGACAATAGCTCACACTGCTTTACAAATTGACAACGTCGTATATAACACCACCGCTTCTTTAGGAGTACATGACAACAATAAAGCGACAGAAAACTTAAGATTTGCATTAAACTCTGATCAGACCACATTGGAATTCATTTCAAAAAAAGATCTTAAAAATATCCGTATTTATTCTTCTTCAGGCCAAAAAATTGCAGAAGGAAGACCAGACGGACACCGATTTGGGATCAGCACTCTTAAAACCGGAGTATATTATATGAACATTGAAACCTCTGAGGGAAAAACAATTCAGACAAAATTCATCAAGAGATAAGGTTAATCAGACTATTCTATCTTTTTAAAGCCGGCAGGGTTATTCCTGCCGGCTTTTTTATAGCGGTTTTTCCTGTTCATCATCATAACAAATATTGAAACACGACAAAAATCATGTTTTTATTTAGACTTATTAAAAATAAATATATATTTTTGTGGAATCATTCTAAATAAGGAATTTAAAAAATAAATTATGAAAACAAAACTATTATTGGCTTCAGTACTGGCAATGTCTGTTCAGCAGACTGTTTTGGCACAGACTGATGCATTGGGATACACGCAGGTAAATATGACAATGGGAAGTGGGTATCAGAACCGCGTATTTGTGAACCTTGCAGATGGTAATATGGTTTCTCAGCCAGCCAATACGTGGGATATTGCTTTTTATAGAAATTCAAACTATGCATTCGGATCCAGGATCAATGATGCAAAAGATATTGAAGTATTCGCAGCTTCAACCAATTTAGCAGATTGGGATAATATCAGCATCAGCAACGAATCTTCATGGGGAGCTCCACTTTACAATCCTGATCAGACGACTGACTGGAGCCAGGGTGCCTTCGAACAGGGTCCTGTGATATCCTCCAACCCTAATATTCCTTCGACTGGATGGGGAGTTTACAACCCCGTGAACCATCACATTCAGGGCAAAGCTATTTTTGTTTTAAAGTATGCTTCCGGAGCCTATGTTAAATTTGCTATTGAAGATGCATTTGCAGGATATACTTTCAGATATTCAAAATGGAACGGCACATCATGGGGACCTACAGAAACAAGAACCATCGCCAACGGAACAGATGATACTTATTTCAATTATTTTTCTTTTGATACCGGGGCTAAAGTTCCTGATATGGAACCTTCCAGATCTGCCTGGGACTTCGTATTTACCAAATATTATACCTTCTATATGGGGGTACAGATGTATCCACTTTCCGGTGCCATTCAGAATCCGAACGTTAAAGTAGCAATGGTACAGCCTGAAACACAGGAAACAGTGGCTTATACAGTTCCCGCCAATGCAAGTTTCTCATCAGCGATTACGACTGTGGGACATTCATGGAAAGGGATCGGAACCGTAAAAAATGATGTGGTGTACTATGTCAAAAAAGGAAACGACTACTACAGAATGTACTTCACTGCAAACGGTGGGGCTACAACGGGAAATATGTATTTCAAATACAAAAAGATTACTGAGACATTGGGCATTACTGAAATCGGAAAAAAGGCTTCTTTCGGTATATATCCTAATCCGGCAGCAGCCGATAAAAAAGTGACGGTTCTTTTTGATGTTAAAGAAAAGACAGGTAACAAAGGAAATGCAGAAGTTTATGATCTTACCGGAAAAAAAGTATATTCTGCAGAACTTACCAATCAGGCAGGATTCTATAAGCAGGAACTGAACCTTTCAACACTTCCTTCAGGAAATTATCTTGTCAAAATTACTTATAGTGGCTATTCGGAGACGAAAAAGCTTATCATACAATAAATATTTATTTTAATACTTTCTATTTTTTCTAATAAAAAGGCGGTTTCAGATTGTTGAAACCGCCTTTTACTTTTTATTGAAATTGAGAAAATCTTTAAATTTTTAGATTCTTAAATCTCTAAATCTTCAGTATTAATATATTTTAAATCCTTTATAAACCTGTGCTGAGCTTTCCATGATTTTGGAAGCATCTTGACGGAAATCTAACAGGTGATCCTGGCCGTTATGCCTGTTGTGGTGATCAACGCTTTCCCAAAGCTCGATCAGGAAAAAAGTTCCTTTATTATCTTTATCTTCAATAAGATCATACTGCAGGCAGCCTTCTTCTTTTCTTGTTTCTTTCACAAGCTTCTGAAAAAGCTCTACAGCATCCATCAGATAATTTTCATTAAACTTAAAAAGTGCGATGATATGTAAATTCATGTTCTAATATTTAGTGATGTAAAAGTAAAATATTTTCAAAATCAAATATCTTTTTAAACCCTTTATTTTTCCACACCAAACATAATTTTTAATTAAAAACTGATTTATAAATAGTTATAGAACTCATTACAATCACCAAAGTCCCGATAATCACAAACATTTTCTTCACGGGAAGCTTAGCGGTAAGCATTGCAGAGAAAGGAGCGGTAACAATCCCCCCGATCAAAAGCCCGAGAATAATATTCCAGTGCTGAATTCCCAGAGTAAAAAAGAAAGTAACGGCAGCAGTAATGGTAAGGATAAATTTGGCTACGGTAGAGCTGCCTACCGCAAATCTTGGAGTAAATGCATTTTTAATCAGTGTTCCGGTCACCAAAGGTCCCCAGCCTCCTCCTGCAAAAGAATCTATAAAGCCACCAATCACCCCCAGTCTGATCAGATTGGTTTTTCTTTTTAAAGCTTTACTCTGTTTTTCTTTAAATGCATTAGAAAGAATCTGGTATCCGAGATATAATGTATAAAAAGCAATCAATGTTTTGGTAATCTTCGCATAGTATTCACCAAGATAAGTGAGGCATACTGCTCCGATGATAGCTCCGATAACAGCTGGAATTGCCAGTTTTTTGACCAGACTTTTACTTACATTTTTCAGTTTAATATGACTGAGGCTTCCTGCTGCTGTGGTAAAACTTTCTGCTGAGTGAATACTTGCACTGACAATATGCGGCGGAATATTCAGTAACATCAATGTCGTAGTACAGATCACCCCATAACCCATTCCCATAGATCCGGCAACAATTTCAGCAAAAACTCCTACCAGAAGCATCCAGTAAAAAATATAATTGTCTTTTGCCAGAATGTTCTGCAGCTCTTCCAGATACCCCAGTTCATACATTGAAAAAACAGCAACGGATATAATTGCAGCCGTTACAACAAGGACATTAAGTCTTACCTGAATTTTTCTTGAAATCACCATATCACAAAACAGTTTTAGTCCATAGTCTTTCACTATCAGTATGAGTGACAAAAAGAACATTTAGCCATTGCCTGCTTTCTGTCCTTAGATGCATAATTTTTTTCCCGTGTATATATACAGGTTGTACTGTTGCAAGAGGTGAGTTAAGATTTTGTGACTGGTCTTTCTCTTCTTTTGAAATCATAATTTATTCATTTGAAGTAGTGCAAATATCTGATAAAAATATTTATTCTACAAAATAAGTAGACTATTAATTCAAAAAAAAGGACCCGATCAGTCGACCAGATCCATTAAAGTTTTACTTTCCAGAATATTCAGTGAAGCATCCCGAACCTCTATCAGCACATCATGAAGTCCGCAGTGATCTTCATTACAGTCTTCACATTTTTCATAGAAATTCAGACTTACACAGGGAAGCATGGCAATAGGTCCGTTTACCAGACGAATAATTTTTGCCAGTTTCACATTTTCAGGATTTTCTTTAAAAAAGTATCCTCCACCCTTTCCTTTTTTACTGTCAAGGATCTCCGCTTTTTTCAGCTCAAGAAGGATATTTTCCAAAAACTTTAAAGGAATCTTTTTATGTTCCGCTATTTCAGAAATAAGAATCGGGCCTTCATTTCTTTTTTCTACAAGATATGAAAGCGCCTTAAACGCATATTGAGATTTTTTTGAAAGCATTACAGCAAAAATAAGAAAATTGTTTAACATTTGAAAAAAGACAGAAAATAGAAATCGTAAATAAGGAGAAAGACAGGCCACTGAAAAGACAGACTGTGGTTTCATGATTTTTTCATACGATTTTGGTTGTTCTGTATATCCGTAATTTTACGGTTTTCAATACCACATTTTTGCCTTTCTCCCATTAAATCATTATGTTTGCCATATGTTCAGTAAACAAGAGGCACAACAACTAAAAAAAGAATTTTGGACAGCTTTCGGAAAATCATTTCCCAGAAAATGGATTCTTTATGACACTAAGATTAAAGATATGGCATTTAAATTCTCTGCCGATAATAAGAAGGCAGAAGTTTCTCTGGATATCGAAATGAAAGATGAAATCTTCAGAAATGCGTACTATGAAAAGATCTGGTCTCTGGAGGATATTTTAAGGGATTTCGTTGGAGATTTTCAGAAAGAAGAATATTTCACTCTTGAGAATGGCAAGATTATCAGCAGAATATGGGTAGAAAAACATCAAGTTTCCATTTTTAACAAAAATACATGGCAGGAAATTTTTGAATTCTTTGTGGACAAAATGGACGGTTTTGAAAGGTTTTACTATGAATATGAGGATTTTATAAAGGATATATAAAATACTTACGAAATAAATACTACTTTTTGTTTCGGATTAAGATAAAAAGAAAACTTATCTTTGCAATACCACTTAACTAATAGATGAAACTAAACTAACATGATTAAAAATGAGAAAAGTGTACAAAAACATTTTTGGAGAGATCATTTCCAAAAGTAATGCTGCGAAGCTGAACGAATATCATCTGTATTATTATGAGGAAGATTCTGATTTTTTAAAGGAAATTGAATTTATCAATGAAGACAGTGTTTACAACATCAATTATTTTTTAAGTGAAGATGAAGACGAAACACAAGTAGTCGATTATCTTAAAGAAAAATCAGATTTTTTTGATATCGAAAAAAAAGAAACCACTGACAGCTTTATTATTTCTACCAATAAACTGTATTCCTTATCCGTAGATGACCTTCCCTTAATTTCCAAAACCGTTTTCCATACGGACGACCCTGAAAACTTCATTTGCTCCCAGGTCATTGATAATGAAACCCACAAACCCCAACTTGAAAGAACAATAAAATGCTGGTATACCCATGATGAAAATGGTGAAAAATATGCAGCAATAGAATGCAGCTATCAGGAAGACGGAAAACTGGAACTGGCTATAGACAAAACCTCTGATCCTGAAAATGAAGAAAACTGGACCCAATATGACTATGACACTTTCCAGGACCTTCAGGAACGTATATCCACTGATATCAGCTATTATAAAACCGCCACATTACTTCCAAAACAAGCTTATCAGAAATAACCTCTACTTTTATAAATACTTACCTTAAAAAATTATTACTCGAAGTAAACTCAACTTTTTGATCAGGCAAAAGTAATTGGACGCCATATTCTGTTTTCCCATATTTTGTACAGCCTGATCAAAAAGAAATACTTATAGGAAAAACTACGTATAAAGGAAATAAGGTAAGATCAGAGGAAGGTGATTACAAAAAATTTCTGCCGACCCACTTCCTCCTTCTGGTGATTAAGCTATTCATCAGGAGCATTAAGCTGAATTAATTCCGATAAGAAAAGGTTTAATATTAACAAAAAACTGCCGGAAGATTTTTCCGGCAGTTTTATTTTTTTTATCCAAATTTCTTTTTCCTTAACCAGAAGAACAATCCTCCGATAAGCCCGATAATCACCAGTGGAAGCAGTAAATTCAGCCACTGCCAGGTGGATTTTTCTTCAGTAATTCTTTGCCTGTCAAGAAGTCTTTCTTCAATATTCCTGTTTCTAAGCTCCATCAGATTGCTGTCATCCAATAGATAATCCAAAGCATTTCTGAGGAACTGTTCGTTTCCAAACTGTTCATTCGTCAAAAGATCTACTCCTAATGGAAGCGGTTTTCCTTTAATTACTTTATTTCTTCCTACATCTCCGTCAGCAATAACGATCATTTTATTTTCAGGACTTGTGGTTTTAAATCCGGGATAAGCTTTTCTTTCAATTCTCGATGCATACGCAGAATTGAATTTTCCTTCCAAAGCTACGGCAAAGATCTTCGGAGTACTTGGCTTTTCCATTTGGCCAAGACTGTCTACACTGGCGATTTCTTTCAGATCCACATAATTTGGGACCTGCTTCAGCAGAGTTCTTTCACTGGATTCGAAAAGAACTTTTGTTTTGATATTCTTTCTTCCTCCCAATGTATCGATGGAGGTCGGAAATTCAAATTTCACAGGGTTGATATTTTTGGTGATGGGATTACTATTTTCCGCAATTCCAAGTGGATAATAAGGCCATGGTAAGCTTGTGTACTGAGGATTTCCACCCACTTCCCCTGTCACCAGTCTTAATAATGCAAACTTTTTAACATCCTTTACCAAAGCAGGATTAATCCTTACGCCGTAGTTAAAAAAAAAGTCGGTCATATTGATATCAACCGGGAAAGGCATTACTTTTTTGGATCTCGTTAAGGTATCCATTTCAGCATTTACTGCATCAATCATCCAAAGTGTCTTTCCACCGTTCATAATGTACTGGTCAAGAATTACTTTTTCATTATCTGTAAAAGCTTTTCTGGGTTTTGCGATCACCAGGGCACTCATCTGCTTCAGTAACGGAACATCTGCCAGTGAAAGCTCAGTCTGGTTTTCAGGAATAATTGGTCCTACATCATAATTTTCCATTGCCAGCTGTACAAACCCCTGAAATTCATCAGCATCCAATTCATCATGGTTTACCAAAATTCCGATTTTCTTTTTCTTCGTGGCCGCGATATTTTTGATATTGGACACAAGATTATATTCCAATCCTTCAATAGATTTTGTCAGCTGCTGATCAGCATCAATTCCTGCCTGCTGTACTACCAACGGTATAGAAACTCCATCATTCCCATATTTGATCACAGCATAAGGGAAAAGCGTGATCTGCGAGATCTTTCCATCCTTTACATCGGGAAGGATAGACGGCTGCATTCCCATAGCCATCAGGGTATCCTGGGACATTTTTGTTTTGATCGGATCGATGAATTTAAAATCAATCTTCGGATTAATTTTTCTGAACTCTTCCAGCATGAATTTCGTTTCACTCTGAAGCTGCTTGAAACTTGCCGGAAAATCTCCTTCTAGATACACTTCAACAGTCAGGGGCTTTTTTACAGACTCCAGCACTTTGATGGTGTTATCAGAAAGTGTATATCTTTTTTCTTTCGTTAAGTCTAACCTTATTCCCGAATAGGTCAGGATAATAACCAAAGGAACAATTGCAATTAAGAAAATTCCAAGGGGGGATTTAGCATTGATCTTCTTCATGATTCTACTTCTTTTTGTTAATAAAATGATTGGACAATACTAATGAAGCTCCAATGATAAGGATAAAATAAGCTACATCTTTACAATCAATAAGACCTCTTGTGAAACCTAAAAAATGCTGATAAAAGCCAATATTCTGAAGGATAAAATCTGCTCCTCCCAATAGTTTATAACTTGCCAGCTGTTCGATTCCAAAATACATGATAAAGCACATGAAAACGCCCAATAAATAAGCCATAATCTGGTTCTGAGATAATGAAGAAGCTAAGATTCCCACTGCTGAAAAAGCTGCAATTAACATGATAAGCCCAAGATAGCTTCCGAAGGTCATTCCAAGGTCAATGTTTCCTGCAGGAACTCCCAGCACATATACTGTATAGAGGTAAATTAATGAAGGGATAAGGCATAAAATTCCGACAATCCATACGGAAAGGAATTTTCCAGTGACCAGTTCTGAAACCTTTAAAGGCTGTGAAAAAAGCCAGTTTAATGTTCCGGTCTGCTGTTCTTCTGCAAATGTTTTCATGGAAAGAGCCGGGATGATAAACATCAACAGCCATGGAACCAGTACAAAATAGCTCTGCAGTGAGGCCATTCCGATCTCAAAAATATTAGAATCGTTGTCGAAAAAGAACAGGAAAAGGGTTGCGATCAAACTGAAAGCAGCAATGATCACCCATGCACTCCAGTTTCCAAAGTAACTCCAAAGTTCTTTCTTTAAAATTGCAATCATAGTTTTTTGTAAGATATAGAAAGGATGATGTATTCAGATATACGTCCTACTCCACAATTATTTGTTTTTTTTATTTTTATTAACCAGTTTTACCGTCATCATGATCAGCAATACAAGAACGAAAAATCCTGTAATTAATTGCCACCAGTATTCGATCACCATAGATTTTAGAATAACTGTAAATACCACCAGAAACAGAATGAAGGTTGCAATTTCATTTGCCTGTCTCAATTTGATATTGGCAATAGGCAGGGTATTTCCGTATAATAGCTTTAGCTGAAGGACTTTTTTCCAGCACCAGTAATGGTAGACCGCCAGTCCGATAAGGAAGGTAAGTTTCAAATGAAACCACCCCATTTTCATCAGTCCCGGATTTAAAAAGATCATAACCAGCCCACATACCGCCATGATTACCCCTGCAGGAACAGTGATAATATTCCACAGTCTTCTGGCCATAAAGGTATACTGCTCTCTCAGAATTTTCTTTTTTTCTTCAGGAAATTCATCAGTGTCTTTGTAGTAAACGAAAATCCTTACGAGATAAAAAATCCCCGCAAAATAGCTTACCATGAAGATAATGTGCAGCGCTTTGATTATTGTATAAAGCATTCAGAAAAAATTAACAGCAAAGATAAGCTTATTATATAATTGTTAAAAATAAATTTCTTTTGATCAGGAAAATCCAATCAAAAACGGATTTATATAAAAAAACAGTTCGGCTCGGGCAGCAAAGCTGCCCCGAGCCGAACACTATATTTTCATTGTTGTGACCCATTCAATGATTAAGAGATGACTCCTAATTCTCTTCCCACTTTTTCAAAAGCAGCAATCGCTTTATCCAGGTGTTCTTTGGTATGGGCAGCAGACAGTTGTACTCTGATTCTCGCTTTTCCTTTCGGTACCACAGGATAGAAGAAACCGATCACATAGATTCCCTCATCCATAAGCTTTTCAGCCATTTTCTGAGAAAGCGGTGCATCATAAAGCATTACCGGAACAATAGCAGCATCTCCTTCAGGAATATCAAAGCCTTTTGCTTTCATTTCTGTTCTGAAGTACTCTGCATTTTCCATTACTTTATCGCGAAGGGAAGTATCATCAGTAATCATATCTAATACTTTCAAAGCAGCTCCTACGATTCCAGGTGCTAAAGAGTTTGAGAACAAATATGGTCTTGAGCGTTGTCTCAGCATATCGATGATCTCTTTCTTACCAGATGTAAATCCGCCCAAAGCTCCTCCCAGAGCTTTTCCTAAGGTAGAAGTGATGATATCTACTCTACCCATTACTTCATTGGCTTCATGAGTTCCGCGGCCGGTTTTTCCAATGAAACCTGTTGCATGAGAATCATCTACCATGACCAATGCATCATATTTATCGGCAAGGTCACAAACTCCTTTCAGATCTGCAACAATTCCGTCCATTGAGAATACTCCATCTGTTACGATGATTTTAAAACGGTGGTTCTTTTCAGAAGCAGCTATTAGCTGAGCTTCCAGATCCTCCATGTTATTGTTTTTATATCTGTATCTCGCAGCCTTACAAAGACGAACACCATCAATGATTGATGCATGATTCAATTCATCTGAAATAATAGCATCCTCTTCTGTAAATAAAGGTTCAAAAACACCTCCGTTGGCATCAAATGCTGCCGCATAAAGGATTGTATCTTCGAGACCCAAGAAATCTGCTATTTTCTTCTCCAGTTCTTTGTGAATATCCTGTGTTCCACAAATAAAACGTACAGATGACATTCCATATCCATGAGACTGAATCATATCCTGAGAAGCTTTCATCACTTCCGGATGATTGGATAATCCCAGATAATTATTCGCACAGAAGTTTAACAGCTTTTTTCCGTTAGCCTCTATTTCTGCACTTTGTTGAGAAGTGATGATTCTTTCCCTTTTGTAAAGTCCGTCATTCTCAATATTCTGAAGTTCATTCTGTAAATGTTGAAGGTATTTTTCAGAGATCATTTTAGTAATTTTTTAGATGTGCTAATTTACTAAAAAGGCAGTAAAATAAAACCTTTTATGCGTTTAATTCTAAAAAAACAATTTGACTTTCAGTTTTAACATTATTAGTCTACTAATTTAGTAGGATAATATTTATATTTGCTTAAAATTTGAATATATGAGATTAAAGCCGGTACAAAAAATAAAGAAAATAAGTTCAGAGACCTTTATTAATAACCACATGAAGCCGAGAATTCCAATTATTATTGAAGATTTTGTACATCCGGAAAGCCCAGCCTTTAAAAAATGGAATTACAGCTATTTTAAAAAAATTGCCGGTGATCATATGGTCAATATTTATGGCAGCGAGTTGGATTCCCTGGACAGAGTGGCAAGTGATCCTATAGCACAATCTACATTTTCAGAGTATCTTGACCTGATCCAGTCAGCTCCAACCGAACACAGACTTTTTTTATTTAATCTGTTAAAAATAAAGCCTGAGCTTAAAAACGATATTATCTACAATGATGTGACAAATGGTAAAATACTGAAATGGCTTCCTTTTATGTTTTTCGGAGGAGAGGGCTCTGTAACCAGAAATCATATTGACATTGACATGTCGCACGTTTTTATCACACAATTCAAGGGAGTCAAAAGAATTTGGCTCTTTCCTTGGGAGCAGTCTGATTTCATGTATAAACTGCCCTACAATTTCCATAGTCTGGCTCAAATTAAAAATCCAGATTACAGAAAGTATCCGGCTCTGCTCTACTTAAATGGCTATGAAGCTATTATTCATCCCGGTGAAACGCTTTATATTCCTTCCGGATGGTGGCATTATATTCAATATGATACAGAAGGATATTCAATATCAGTGAGAGCACTTCCTTCAAGTTCTCTCGAAAAATGGCGTGGTTTTAAAAATCTTGTGATCACCAGACATTTTGACAATCTGATGCGTAAAATATTCAAAGAAAGGTGGTTTTCCTATAAAGTCAGGCTGGCCAGACAGAGAGGTGCCAGAGCTGCCAGAAAACAAAGAAGCTTTCAAATCTGAAAGCTTCTTTTATTATATCATAATTTGATCAAAAATAATAGTGTATACTTTATCGTATGTTATTTAATGTTTGATAAATTTAATGTTCTTTTCATCAACCGTAATGAAATAGGCTCCCGGAACCAATTCTGCAATTCCAATCGATTTACCTGGCTGATACGTTCCTTTTCCTACCAGTTTACCGTCTATAGCATGGATTGTGAAATCTACAGTTCTGTTAATTCCTTTCAGATAAATTTCATTTTTTGCAGGATTCGGATATAAACCAAAGCTTTCCTTCTCAACCGATGAAACACTTAGCGTATTATCCTGAGTGACGGTTGAGTTTTTTTCAATAATCTGGTATTCGTAATTAAACTGAACACTGGCGATCGGGAATGTTACCGATTGAAGAAAGTATTGATTATTGGAGGTATTATTAAGAACCAGATAAGCTGTCTGCCCTGAAGTTCCTGTCACTTTAACCGGTAAAGGCATTTCGAAAAAGCTTACTGTAGGACTGCTTTGTGTCTGTGAAACTTTAAATAAAGCCTGATTACCGCTCTGCATCCATTTTATAGTATAAGTAGGATATCCCTCTCCATATATCCAGTCATTGAAAAACTCTGTAAAGTCTGTTCCCGTTGACTGCTGTAAAGAAGTATTGAAATCTGCTGTACGTGCATAGCTATAAGCAAGATTCGGTCTGGCATGATAATCCTTGAGTGCCTGATAAAAAGTTGCATCTCCCAAAATCCATTTCAGCATTCTCAACACATAACCTCCTTTTGAATAGGACAATCTGCTGTCAAATATTCTGTTGATGCTGGAAAGCCCATTATCCGTTACATAAACGCTTCCGGTTGTGCTTGATGTTATATAATTGGACTGCCCCTGTAAGTAATTTAGAAATTCTGTATTGCTCATCAATAGTTTTTCATTGGCAACATGTTCTCCAAATGTTGCAAAGCCTTCATTCAGCCAGATATCATTCCATGCACCACAGGTTACTTTGTCACCAAACCACTGATGGGTAAGCTCGTGGGCAATAAGCTGCTTGCTCCAGCCTCCCATGGAAGACATGGTCTGATGCTCCATTCCTCCCCCATACATAAATTCCATATGCCCATACTTTTCATTACGGAAAGGATAAGTTCCAAAATAGGTTTCAAAAGCATTCATCACCTGCTTTGTCCAGTTAATATTGGCTACACTGGTAGCATTTGAGTTCGTGGACGGATAAATATAATTGATAAAAGGGAAAGGAGGATTTCCAATAGTATCAGTAAGTTTCACAAAATTGGTGATCGAAAGGGCGATCAGGTAGGCCGGTGTAGGATACATTGTTCTCCAGAAAGTAAGTTTGGTATTTCCCGTGGGAAAAGTTTCAGACATCAGCTTTCCATTGGCTGCTACACTGTAATTGGATGGAGTGGTAATTTTAAAATCAAATCTTTCAATTTTATCATTCAAACTCTGCTTGGTAGGAAACCAATCCTGCGCACCGTAAGGCTCATTTAAAGTAGAAAGCACAGGAGTTCCGCTCTGAAAAGCTGTTTTGAAAGCATCATTACCTGTAGAAGGAGCTCCTGCATAATAAATAGTAAGGGAATCCAGTGTATTGGCAGGAATAGACGCTGGAAAATCAATCTTCAGTTCTTGTGAAGGAAGCTGTTGAAAACTTGTGATATTGGTGCCATGGTATTTCACCTGAGAAACCGTTAATGAATTGGAAAGATCAAAATAAATACTTCCCATACTCTGCGTAGGTTTGAAATGTGAAGTTACCGAACCGGAAATATTATACACTGCAGGATCCAGGCTGACATCCATTCTCTGGTATTGTAAATCGTAATTCAGAGTATTGGGATTGGTGTTCCCGATATTCATTTTCTGAGTGAAAGATTTTTTCTCTTTTTCGATCAATCCTTTCATATCAGTATTTTGCTCATGCTTCTGGCTATAGAACTGCTGAGAAAATAAAAATCCCAACACCAAAAGGTACAATTTTGTCATGCTTAGAAATATTTAATCAAATATAAAAAAAACCTTTTAATCAATGATTAAAAGGCTGTTATAATATATAAAATAAAATATTTTTAAAGATCTAATGCGGGTTCAAGAATTTTTTCCATTCTTTTCTTCACCATATCTACTGACCCGGCATAATTGTTTACCATTAAAGAGAAAACCAGAGTTCTTCCGGAATTTGTCTTAAGATATCCAGCCAGTGTTTTTACTTTATTCAACGTTCCGGTTTTTGCAAAAACCTGTCCGTTACCTCCCAAATTAAACATTCTTTTCAAGGTTCCTGATTGTCCGCCGACTGGTAAAGATGTCAGATAAGCACTATAATATTTCTGATCCATCAGAGACGTCAGAAATTTTACCTGGGAAATTGGCGTTACATTATTGCTTCTTGAAAGTCCGCTTCCATCAATATAACTAAGACCATTCATATCAAAACCTGCCTCTCTTAAGTGGTTTGTCACAACAATTCTTCCTGATTCCGAAGTCTGATCACCCATTTTCTGATATCCTACTGTTCTCAACAGGGCCTCGGCTAATGAATTATCACTGTGCTGATTGGTGTAATAAATAATATCGTTTAATGTAGGGGACTTATAAGCTGAAAGCATTTTTCTGTTTTCCGGTGCTGCATCTGTCATTTTTGGAGTTACTTTTCCGGTAACAGGAATTCCGCTTTTTACCAGTGTTGTTCTGAAAGAATTGGCAAGATAAGCAGGAGCGTCAGGAAGTTTGGTTGTCAGCACACCGTTTCCGTCATACTTTTCTGCATATACCATCTGATGAGCGTAAGGGGAAACATAGAAAAATTTCTTTTCTGCAGAGAAACCTCCTTTTTTAACGATCAGTTTTTCGTTCGCCGGATTAATTCCCTGAGTTGTTCCTGCAGGCAGATAATAATTATTGTTCTCAAGCCATACAACATTTTCCGGAAGCATTGAAATATTGCCTTTGAAAAGCGCTGTCTGAATGATAATATCACCATTTACCTTTTTGATTCCCTCTCTTGAAACTCCTGCTACGAAATCGGAAATAATGTCTCTGTAAGAGGATGCACCCGCTTTGTTTGTTCCTAAAGAAGGGTCACCACTGCCTATGACATAAAGATTTCCATTTAAAACTCCGTTTTCATCTATAGTGCCTGAATATTCCAGCTGAGTCATCCAACGGTAGTTTTCACCTAACAGGTTTAAAGCTGTTTCCGTTGTCAGTAATTTGGTAGTAGAAGCAGGTACTAAAGGAGTATTTTCATTATACGAAGAGATAATTTTCTTCGTTTTCGGATCGTACACAACGAATCCCCAAGTTGCATTTTTCAGCACAGGATCCGCCATCATTGTGTTTACGTTAATGTCTACAAGTTCTTTTGCTGACAAAACAGTCTTCTCCACTACCGAACTAACGGGTGAAGGCAGATTTAAGCTGCTTTTCTGGTTGTCATAATTCTGAGAATAAAGAACGGTAGAAACGGTAGATTGAGCCAGGAAAAGACCAGAAGCCAACACCGCCGCACTTGAAATATATTTTCTGAAATTTACCATCTATCTTCTTTTTGTTCTATAGGTTTTGACTCTATAAAAAATGACAGGTTAAATCATTCAATAAAAAAGCCAAACACTTAATCAACGTCCAAAAGTAGAAATTATTGTTATATAACGGACCACCAGTGTCTTATAAAAGAGTGTAAAGTTTGTTAAAAATTGTTAAAAATCTACAAAAACATCTTTTTTAATGCTTTGATATGCAGTGATTTCATCAAATTCTTTCAAACTTATCAAAACCATACTTTTGAATCTCTCATAGTTTTTCCCTCTGGGAAGCTTAAGCATAATCTGGAACTGATACAAATTATTCAGCTTTGCAATCTGAGCTCTTTCAGGACCTAAAACACAATCTTCCGGAAGATATTTTCTAAGAATAGAACCCAGAAACTGAGAAGCACGGTCTGCTTTATCCTCTCTTCTGTGTTTCATTTCAATCATAATCAGTTTGGTAAATGGCGGATAGTGGAATTTCTGACGCTCTGTAAGTATATATTTATAGATCTTCGCAGGGTTATTCATTTTGATCAGCTGAAATACAGAATGATCAGGGTTAAAGGTCTGAATAAAGATTTTCCCTCTACCGGAAACTCTTCCGGCTCTTCCCGAAACCTGTGTGATCAGCTGATAAGCTCTTTCCTCTGCCCTGAAATCCTGAACATACAACAGGGAGTCCGCTTTGGGAATTGCAACAAGTTCAATATGATCAAAATCCAGTCCTTTGGAAATCATCTGAGTTCCTACGATGATGTCCGTTTCTCCCTCTTCAATCTTTTCATACAGCTTTTCGTAGGCAAATTTCTTACGCATAGAATCTACATCCATTCTGTCAACCTCATTCTCAGGGAACAGCTTGGAAACTTCCTCATGAATCTGCTCTACTCCAACTCCCCTTTCATTCAGCTTTTCAGAATTGCACTTCGGGCAGCTTTTGGGTTTTGAAGCTCTTTGCCCACAATAGTGGCACTTCATTTCATTAGCCGCTTTGTGATAGGTCATGACCACATCACAGTTGGAACAGTAATTTACATAGCCACAGCTCTCACATTCTATTACATTGGAATAACCACGCCGGTTGTGCAGAACAATGGCCTGTTTTTTTTCATCTACTGTTTTTTTAATCTCATCAATAAGCTTCAGAGAGAAATTTCCTGAAACCTTTTTAGATTCCTGAGCTTCCTTGAAATTGATCAGTTCATATTCCGGCAGATTCACGTTCCCGAATCTTTCATTCAGGAAAACATATTTCATTTTATCTTTTCTGGCACTGTAGTAGCTTTCAACAGAAGGGGTGGCAGATCCCAGAATAACTCCCGCTTTACACAGTCTGCCTAACACCAGAGAGGCGTCTTTAGCATTAAAATAAGGAGACACTTCCCTTGGCCTGTATGCCGAATCATGTTCTTCATCTACGACAATAAGTCCAAGATTCTGATAAGGTAAAAACAAAGCATTACGGGTTCCTACCAAAATACGGATATCATTCTGCCTGATTCTTCTCCAAACTTCCACTCTTTCAAAATCAGTAAGTTTCTGATGATAGAAACCGAGCTGTTTACCATACTTTTTCTCTAATCTCTGGGTAATCTGTTTGGTCAGAGAAATTTCAGGAAGCAAAAACAGAACATTTTTTCCGTCACGGATACATTCTTCAATTTTCTCTAAATAAATATGAGTTTTTCCTGATGAAGTAATACCGTGAAGCAGGACATTCTTTCCTTCCTCGAAAGCTTCATCGATCTCAGATTTGGCTGTTTTCTGCTGTTCTGAAAGTTCTTCAAGCTCTTCTATTTCCCCTTCATAACTCT
Source organism: Chryseobacterium sp. ON_d1 (assembly GCF_006829085.1). GTDB lineage: Bacteria > Bacteroidota > Bacteroidia > Flavobacteriales > Weeksellaceae > Chryseobacterium. The sequence goes on along the minus strand of NZ_BJTC01000013.1, from coordinate 48,332 downwards.
CAATTCTGTCTTTCTGCATATAGTACTCCTCCACCAGGCCTTTATCTGCTAAAGGTTTAAAGTGAGAACTTCCAAAATACCCGTCTTCAAAGAGTTCAGATTTTTTTATTGGAACATCCGGCTTTTCAGTCTGCTTTTCCAGAATAAGCAGAAAAAGATCTTTCTGCTTCTGTGCTCTGTTCAGTTTTAAAAGGATTTCTGTAAGATTCTGATTGACCAGAACCTCATCATTAATTCTTACATAAGCAACTTCTTTCGCTTTATATTTTTCAGCAATTTTCTCATCAATTTCAATATACTGAAGATCAATAAGTGAATTGATCGTTCTGATGATATCCTTTTTAGGAATGAAAGCTTCAATATCTGTCAGATTGATCAGCTGTCGGACTTCGAGTGCCTGGACCAGGTACATTTCATTGACATCCAGATTTTCAAAATCAATGACCGCTCCCGGTTTCAATTTTAAATACGTTTCACTTTCGAGCTTTAATGAAGAGGGAAATGAAAACCTGTAAATTTCTCCGAGATTGCACAAATAGTATTCTGAAAGCCAGTTCCAGAAATCAATCTGCTCCTGAGGAAGAATTGGCTTATCGTCCAGCATACTGATCATCTCCTTCGCAACAAAGTTTTCCGGTGCATTATCGTGAAGTTCAAATACAATTCCCGTATAGATTTTCTTCCCGCCAAACGGTACCAGAACACGCATTCCAGGCTGGATTTCAGATATCAGTTCTTCAGGAACCTTGTAGGTAAAAGATCCTTTTAAATTCAGTGGTAAAACAATTTGAGCGTACTGCAAGGGAAATATTTAAAATGTAAAATTAGATTTTTCCTGAGAGAACTGCAAGTTTGTGGAGATTCTTTCGTCTTCGTTTAATAGACATTTAAACCCTCATTCTCAGGTATCATTCTGTCATTCCACAGAAATTTGCGAAAAAAAATCAATAATAATTCAATAGGAACGGACTTTAGTCCGTTTGATAAAAATTAAAATTTCAATTGGCTTTAGCCAAAACTTATATTATAACGCAATGCTCACAAAGATACTATGAATAGTTTTCAATTCGTTCGCAAGGGCGTTTTACTCAGCAAATGTATTCCTACGGAATGACAAAGTGTGCTGATAAAAGAACAACACAAATTCAGAAAGGATCGAAGAAAGGATTCATGAATGACTAAAAAAGCAGCTCCGTGATCTGATACCAGAATGCAGAAGTAAAAAAACCTACAATAATACTGAATCCAATAATCAGGTTGGTGAGTTTGGTATTCAGCCTGAACTGTTCTGCGATAATGCTTGAGGTTACAAGTGTCGGCATGGCAGCTTCAAATACGGTAATTTTTGCCACATTCCCTTTTATTCCCAGTAATAAAGCCATTCCTAAAACAATAGCAGGGGCCACAATAAGCTTGTAAAGCATAGACATGGACATCTGCGGGACCAGTTTTTTCCATCCGTTGAATTTCAACTGCAACCCGACTGAAAACAAAGCTAATGGACTTACTGTAGCTGCCAGTTTATCAAAGAACGGTTCTGCAAAAGTAAAATCAATAAATTGAGACAGAACCAAAGCAGAAATGCAGCCAATTAGCGGTGGGAATGTAATGAGTCTCTTTAAAATAAAAACAGCACTTACCTTTCCTGATTTACTTCCTCCTTTTACTGCTGCAATAATTCCCAATGTAGAAAGGGCAAAGAACATCGTCTGGTCACAGATAATCGCAATACTCAGAAGCCCTTCTCCATAAAAGGCACTGATCAACGGAAATCCTATAAATGATGTATTGCTGTAACCGCTTGCCAATTCTAAAGTGCTTCTGGAGCGCCTTGAATACCCCCTGCTCTTACTGTAAAACATCATAAAGAAAAAGCAGAACACTGCAATTAAAAATGTGGCTGCAATTGGAAACAGCATCTCTGTTGTCCATTTTACTTTTGGCAGGTATTTAAACGACACTGCCGGAAGAGCAAGATAAAGAATCCAGGTATTGATACCCTTGTGAGCATCGGGGTGGATAGATTTTGTTGCTTTGAATACCATTCCTGCAATGATGCACACTGCAATCAGAACAAAATTTACCATAACTGTAATAAAATATGAGGCAAATTTACGGCTGATTTTTGAGTTGGAAAGGTAAAATTTATATTTTTTTGAGTAGAATTTCTAATGAACCTTTGCTGCTTTAAACCTTATAGGTTTGGAGATCTACCTGCCGGAAATTAATAACCCGTGTCAAGGTTTTGAACCTTGACATGGGTTTAACTGCTTGAAATAATTTTTCAATATAGATTTTAATTCTTCATCACATCCCAAAGGCTCATTACCTCAACATTTTCCAAAGGCTTTGAAAGGGTAATCCTTTTTGAAGTTCCGGAAAGCAGGTCAAAAAAATTATCACTAAAATGAGCATCACCTATCAGATAAATATCTTTTGCCAGGACATCTGTTGAAATTTCAATTTCAGCAGGTGATATTTTTCTGATTTTGATCTCGGGCTTTGAAAGTTTTATATCTTTAGGTTTGTTAAAAAAGAACAGCTTTTCAAATTTTGTATCTTTTTCAGAGCTGATCTTTAAAACAGCTTTAGATAAATCAAACTGAGCCCATTCTGTCTTACTGATGCTACGAATTTTTTCACTTACATCAGCATTGACAAGACCTGACTGACTGGCTTTCCAAAGTATTCTACCTGTGAAATCCATCAGTTCAAATTGTATATCTGTTTTCAGTTGTTTCAGCAGATCACTTATAAGATAGATGTCATAATTTTTTTCTGTTTCAGCTACTGATACCAACACTGGCTCAAAACTTCTTTTTGCCTGATAATGGAAAGCTTTCCAGTTTCCTGAATAATCAATGGAAGACCATGAAACAACCGGCCAACAGTCGTTGAGCTGCCAGTATAACGTTCCCATATTGTAAGGTTTTGCACGGCGGTGAGCTTCAATGGCAATCTGCATTCCTCTTGCCTGCAGCAATTGTGATACATAATTATACTGTACAAAATCTGTTGGAATTTTATAATCTCGTTTCAGATATTCATTAATGATATCCCAACCTCTGGCGTGTTTTTCATGTGCTTTGATGGTTGAATTTTGCAGATTTAAATCCGGAGTACCTGAAAACATTGTTTTTGTTGTCTGTATAGTAGGAGTCCCCTGAAAACCATATTCAGACATAAAACGTCCTACTTTTTCGTTATAAATTTCAAATGGCTGCTCTCCCCACCAAACGCCCCAATAGTGAGAATCTCCTTCGGCAAGGCTTTCCTTATGTCCCCAACCGATAGATGGCGAACTTGGCCAATATATATTCTTATCTGACTTCAGGTTTTCTGCCAGTGCCTTGGGAATGACTTCGTGAAACAACTTTTTATAGTCTTTCCAAACCTGAAGAGAGTCATTTTTTGAATAGTTGAACTGCTTCTGATATCCCCAATTGACAATCGCTTCATCAATTTCGTTATTTCCACACCACAAAGCAATGGATGGGTGATTTTGCAGTCTGGTGACCTGATCTTTTACTTCTTCCTTTACATTGTTTAAAAATGCTTCATCTGCCGGATAAAAACTTCCTGCAAACATAAAATCCTGCCAGACCAGGATACCATTTTCATCACAGGCTTTGTAAAATTCATCGTCTTCATAAATACCTCCTCCCCAGACACGGATCATATTCATATTCGCGTCTTTGGTATCTTTGATCAGTTTCCGGTATTTTTCTTTGGTCATTCTGGGTGAAAAACTGTCTCCCGGAATCCAGTTCGTTCCTTTGATATACAACGGCTGTCCGTTCACTTTAAAATAGAAAGATTTTCCTTTTTCGTCTTTTTCCTGTACTAATTCTACAGTTCTTAATCCTATTCTTACATTTTTACGATCAATATTTTTCTGACCTTTTGAAAGCTTCACTTCAAAATCATAAAGATTGGCATCACCGCGTCCATTAGGCTGCCAAAGCCTCATCCCACTCGTATCATAAGGAATTGTAATTGTATTGATTCCTTTTTTTAATGTTATTTTCTGATGAATGGAATTAAGATCCAATGTATAGTCACCAGCATTTTGAGCATAAATCTCTACGTCAAAATGTAAATGATCAGCAGTTTTAGCCGATCTGTTCTGAATATCCTTAACAGTGATAATTTTAGCATTATTCCAGAATTCCAACTGAACATCCTTCCAGATTCCTGCCGTAACCAATCTTGGTCCCCAATCCCAGCCAAACTGATATTGTGCTTTTCTTACAAAACTTCTTGGTGATTCGGGCATGGTAAAAGGAACTTGCTTTGCCAGTTCTTTTCCGGCATTTACCGCAGATGTAAACCTGACCTGTAATATATTCTTATCTGATTTCAGATACTCTTTCACCGGAATACTCCATTTCCTGAACATATTGTCTGTTTTCTTTAACAGGTTACCGTTAAGATAGATTTCAGAAAAGGTATCCAGTCCATTAAAAACCAGATCAATATTATCATGTTTTAATTCCTGGGAAGAAACAGTAAATACGGTCTGATAATCCCAGTTTTCATTTTCTATCCACTGTACTTTCTTTTCGTTTTCATCTTTATAAGGATCCGGAATAATCTTATTATCCATCAAATCCAGGTGAACTGTTCCCGGAACTTTCGCAGGAAGCCAGTTTTGATCTTTTGCATTTTTGAACTGCCAGTCTTCAGAAGATAAATTTCTTTGTAAAAACTGTGCTGAAAGGATATTCTGCATAAAAAGGAAAGCAAAAAGAATCGTTCTATTCATCAATAAATTTGTTTTGTATTGTTACCATACCAGTGATTTTGTCATTCCGAGGTACGAAGGAATCTCTACCATAAGAATTTAGATTCCTGCTGCGTCTGGAATGACAAAATAAGTGTATATAACCCGCATTACTTACTCTTCAACGCAACCACTTCAGCCGGGTTCGCAAAAGCACCGCCATCAGTAATCGCTGAAGAATGGAAATAACCTGCTTTGGTAATCGCTCTTATTTCTTCAATATTAGACGAACGAAGTCCTCCTCCTACAAGGATTTCTATTCTTCCGTTGGAAAGCTCAACCAGTTTTTTGAGATTCTCTTTTCCTTCTCCCACATTGGGTTTCTGGCCGGAGGTAAGAATGGTTGTAAAACCACATTCAATTACTTTTTCTAACGACTCTTCCAGGTTTGCAGCACGGTCAAAAGCACGGTGGAAAGTACATGGAAGCGGTGCCGCTAATTCTACTAAAGCTTTATTCTGTTCAATATTCACCTCATCATTTTCATCCAGAATACCGAATACAAAACCGTCTGCCTGTAAAGATTTCAAATGAACCAAATCATTTTTCATCTGTTCAAACTCTGAATCAGAATAAGTAAAGTCTCCTCCTCTGGGACGGATCATCACAAAAATCGGGATAGTAATTCTTTCACGAAGCTTTTTCATGGTTTCGAAATCCGGAGTGGTTCCCCCTTCACTGAGTCCGTCACAAAATTCTATTCTGTCTGCTCCGTTCTCAAAAGCAATCATTGCTGATTCAGGATTAAAACACGCTATTTCTATTTTTGACATTATTGTATAGGTTTAATTTTATTTCGGTTCGTCCTGCCATACATCTGCAATCAGAAAGGAACCGTTTTCTTTTACTACTTTTATTACTGACGGGTATTCTGCCTTAAAATTCTTATCCGTCAGTACCACATTGAAGAGATATTCATCTTTTGAGGAGCGTTTTAAATCACAGCTTTCAACTTCAATTTTATCCCAATCCTGTGCTGTAATCAGGAAGCCTGCTCCAACACCTGCTTTACTTATATCAAATTTGGATTTCCATTTATCCTGAAATTCTTTATCAGTGAGACTACCCTCAACATCGAGATCTACATTCATGGCATCCGTTTTATACTCAAAATAGTCTTTTGTAGTGATCTGCTGCATATTCTTTTCTTCACTTCCGATATCAGCTTTAAAGTAATCTACAATACTCTTTTCCAACCATTTCTTAGCATCTTCCGCTTCATTGGCTTCATTATTTAAAACTACTTTCTCTTCTGTTTGCTGGGGTCTGGCATCTGTTTTAACCTCCTTCTTTTCTTCTTTGCATGACATGATCAGAAGTAGAGAAGCGATAATCGTTCTTTTCATATTTATTTTATGTTTTGGCTAAAGCCAATGGGTATTTTTATTGGTTTAAATGGGCTAAAGCTCATTCCTAATGAATTTATTTCAAAGCAAATTCAGGTTTTTCAAGACGGTTGCCTTTCTGATCATACACCGCAAAATTGAATCCATCCTGAATACAGTAAGAACCATATTCTCCCTGTTTATTGATGGCAATAAAGCCCACCTGAATATCTTTCAGATTTTTGTTTCTTCTCTGATTGATTTTTACGATTCTGTCTACTGCTTCTTTACAGGCTTCCTGTGGATTTCTGCCTTGTCTCATCAGCTCAACCACAAGATGGGTTCCTACCGTCCTTATGACTTCTTCCCCATGACCGGTTGCGGTTGCTGCTCCCACTTCATTGTCTACAAACAAACCCGCTCCGATAATCGGAGAATCTCCTACTCTGCCATGCATTTTAAAAGCCATTCCACTGGTTGTACAGGCTCCGGAAAGGTTTCCCTGTGCATCCAAAGCGATCATTCCTATAGTATCATGGTTTTCAATATTAGCAATAGGTTTATACTGACTGGTTTTTAACCATTCTTTCCATTCTTTTTCAGATTCCGGAGTAAGGAGATTTTCTTTTTTAAAACCCTGCGAAAGGGCAAACTGTAATGCCCCGTCACCTACCAGCATCACATGGGGTGTTTTTTCCATTACCGCTCTGGCAACGGAAATAGGATTTTTAACATGTTCAAGACATGCAACAGAGCCTATATTATAATTTTCATCCATGATACAGGCATCCAGGGTAACTCTTCCATCTCTGTCCGGCCGGCCGCCATACCCCACACTTCTTTCTTTGGGGTCCAATTCTACGATGCGAACTCCTTTTTCAACCGCATCCAAAGCTTTTCCACCTTTCCCAAGTATCGTCCATGCTTCTTCGTTGGCTTTCAGTCCAAAATTCCAGGTAGAAAGAACAATCGGTTTGTTTACGGCTTTCGTATTTTCCGGGAGCTCTTTTGCAATAAGGTCCAAAGGATTTACAGCCAGCACAAGGGAAGCAGCTGCGGTTTTTTTTATAAAGTTTCGTCTACTTTGCATATAGGTTTATTAGGCCTACAAATTAACAATTTTCCAGCTGGTAGAAAAGTAAAAAGACTGCAGAATAAAGATCTGCAGCCTTTTGTTAATTTAAATCCTCTTTTAATCTAAGATAGATACTATTATTTTATTCTGAATACCTGGAGTTTCTTCTTTCAATGAGGTAATTTATCTCTGAAATATCCATATACCCATGTTCCGGCAATAGCACTCAACAAAGTAACGGATACTGCTAAAGCTCCTGTTCCGATTTGGGCGAACAGTGGTCCTGGACATGCTCCGGTAATAGCCCAGCCGAAACCAAAGATCAGCCCGCCATAAATCTGGCCTTTATTAAACTTTTTAGGGGCAATTCTGATAGGTTCTCCATATACTGTTTTTATATTCAATTTTTTGATCAGCCATACTGAGATCATTCCTACCAATACAGCACTTCCAATGATTCCGTACATATGGAAAGACTGCAGACGGAACATTTCCTGTATTCTGAACCAGCTGATCACTTCTGCTTTTACGAAAATAATCCCAAAAATAATCCCTGCTGCAAGATACTTCAGGTTGTGATACCATGGATGTGTAGGAATGCTTTCGTTTATACAGACAGCCTCCTGATGACTTATGTTCTGTTCTTTTTCTTTTATCATGATATAAATTTCTTTATTACATTATACTTACAGTGAAAGGATGAAAGGCAGGATGATATTCGCCATTAAAAATCCTCCGATCATAAAACATATTGTTGCCACCAAAGAAGGCCACTGCAGATTGGAAAGCCCCATAATAGCATGTCCGCTGGTACATCCTCCCGCATATCTTGTTCCGAAACCTACCAAAAATCCTCCTGCAACCATTGTTATAAATCCTCTTATTGTCAGCAGATTTTCAAAATTCATAAGCTGTTCGGGAACCATATTACTGTAATCTGTAATTCCGTAGCCGGCCAATTCTGCTTTCAGTTCAGGGTTTACCGTTATTTCATTGGGATTAACCAAAAAATGGGCAGCAATCATCCCTCCGAAGAAGATTCCCAGTACAAAAAATAAATTCCATACTTCCTTTTTCCAGTCATATTTGAAGAAATTCACACTGGCAGGTATGCAGGCTGCACAGATATGTCTCAGTGAAGAGCTTATACCAAAGGATTTATTACCCATAATCAGTAAGGCAGGTACGGTAAGTCCGATCAGCGGGCCGGCAATATACCACGGCCACGGTTCTTTTATCATTTCCAGCATTTTTTATTTTTTAATTTAATGTATTTAAAATTTTAGTCTGACAGACAAAGTCACTTTTGGGAACACCTGTTGCTGCAATAGCTTTGAAGCCTCCTTCAATTTCTGTAAAATTCCTGTATCCTCTTGCCTGAAGGATGCTTGCTGCCATAGTACTTCTGTAGCCGCTTCCACAGTGCATGTAGAAATGTTCCGCAGGATCTAAATTACGAATCCATTCATTGATATAGGCCAAAGGTTTGCTGTAAGCTTCATGAATATGTTCCGCATTGTACTCGCTTTCTCTTCTTATATCGATGATCTTTACTTCTCCCTCTTTTATTTCAGCTTCAAACTGCTCAGCAGAGATACGATTGACCAAGTCTGTTTCTTTTCCACTCTTTTGCCATGCTTCAAAACCTCCTTCCAAAAATCCTAAAATATTGTCGAACCCTACTCTGCTCAACCGGGTTACAGCCTCTTCTTCAGATCCTTTTTCAGTTATCAGCAGAATAGGCTGGTTCACATCAGCAATTAAAGCGCCTACCCATGGGGCAAAATCACCATCCAATCCTATGTTAATGGATTGCGGGATAAAACCTCCGGCAAATGTTCTGTTATTTCTTACATCTAAGATTAAAGCTCCTGAAGCTTCAGCAATTTCCTCAAACTGTTGTGAATCCATGGCATGTAACCCTTGTGAAAGAATTTTATCAAAACTGCTGTATCCTTTTTTGTTCATCATGACATTCATCCCGAAATAAGCCGGTGGAGGTAAAAGTCCGTCCGTAACTTCTTTAATAAAGCTCTCCCGGTCTTTCTGATTTAAAGCATAATTGGTTCTTTTTTGGTTTCCTAATGTATCCACAGTCTCTTTCTGCATATTTTTACCACAGGCCGAACCGGCTCCGTGAGCTGGGTAGACAATAATCTCGTCATCTAAAGGTAAAATCTTATTGTACAGACTATCGTATAAAAGGCCAGCTAAGTCCTCCTGAGTCATATCCGCTCCTTTCTGTGCCAGGTCCGGACGTCCTACATCCCCAAGGAATAACGTATCACCACTGAAGAGTACTTTCTCAGCTCCATTTTCATCAATCAGCAGATAGCATGAACTTTCAAGGGTGTGTCCCGGTGTATGAAGAACCTTAATTTTGATGTTTCCAATTTCAAATATTTGTTCATCCTCTGCAATAATGGCCTCAAAATCAGGATTGGCCGTTGGTCCATAGACAATTGGGGTACCTGTTTTATGGCTTAAATCAAGATGTCCGCTGACGAAATCTGCGTGAAAATGGGTTTCAAAAATATATTTCAATTCTACTTCATCTTCTTTCAGTCTGTTGATATAAGGCTGAGTTTCTCTTAAAGGGTCAATAATAGCAGCTTCTCCGGCTGAGGTGATGTAATAAGCTCCCTGTGCCAGGCAACCTGTATAAATCTGTTCTATTTTCATTGTATTTATTTTTTGATTTTGTTATCTGGTACAAATTTCCTGCTTTCTTTTTGCCTCCACAGCTACTTTTGTTACATAAGAGCATTAAAGGAAAATTTCTTTCGTAATAATATAAATACCCATAATCAGGATAAACCAACCGAATGCCGGTTTCAGTTTTTTACCGTCAATCTTTTTTGATAATTGAGAACCTATGACTATTCCTGCTATGGCAATGACTGTAATCGAAATCAACAGTTTCCAATCTATTTTCATATGATTGACAGAAGAAAAGAATCCAATCAAAGAATTCAGGGAGATAATGACCAGAGAAGTTCCTATCGCAATTTTCATAGGGATTTTCAGCAGATTGACCAGTGCAGGAATGATCATAAATCCTCCTCCAGCTCCCACCAACCCGGTTAAAACACCTACTATTGAACCCTGTCCTGCTGCCTGGAAAACATTATTCTTATCGGTTTTATGTTCTGAAGTATTTTTTCTTATCATTTTATAAGAAGCCAGAATCATTAAACCAGCAAAAATCAGCAGTAAAAAAATATTTCTGGTCATGATAAAGTTCTGTATTCTGAATATTTCCTCAGGAATCAAGGGAAGAAGGTATGTTCTGGTCAGAAAAATAGAAACTATGGAAGGAACTCCAAAGACCATTGCAATTTTAAAGTTGATCAATCCTTTTTTAAAATATGACACCGAACCTACAAGGCTGCTTATCCCTACTACAAAAAGAGAATATTCTGTTGCTATAAAGGCGTCGATACCAAAAAGATAAACGAGGACAGGAACGGTGAGGATACTTCCTCCACCTCCTATTAAACCGAGAGAAATGCCGATAAAAACAGCTGCTGTATATCCTATAATTTCCATTTTACAATTCAAATAATTATGATGCAAAAATGGGAAAGCGGGAGGAGGGCTACAGCTACTTTTGTTACATAAGGAAATTTTTTAACACGAATGAGCACTAATAGGCGCACAAAGAAGTTTTTTAGAAGTAGAGTAATTGCTCTTCCGATTGCTTCATCTACGGTTCGCAATGACTTTTACCACCCGTCAAAAATCCTTTTAATTTTCGTCACTCCTTCAGACGGGGGAATGTGAGTCCCTTTGATTAGATTGAAGTGGAGTTTATAAATTGAGGGATTTCAGGAGAACGATTTTATTTCTGCCCAGCTTAAGTTTTCCGTCTTCTTCTAACTGTTTCAGAAGTCTTGACACTACTACTCTTGCGGTTCCCAGTTCATTGGCAAGCTGTTCGTGCGTTGTATGAATGATTTCAGAACCGGTAAGTTCACATTTTTTCTGCAACAGACTGAGAAGCCTTTCATCTACTTTTTTGAAAGCGATGGCATTAATGATATCCAACAGCTCTTCAAATCTTTTATGATACAATCTGAAAATATAATCCAGCCATTCCGGATGTTCTTTGATGAATAAAGACACTTTATCTATCGGTAAAAAAAGGATTTCCGCATCTTCTTCAATTTCCGCTTTCACAATACTTTTCTCATTATGCATTCCGCCCAGGAAAGACATAATACAGCTCTCTCCCGCTTTGATGTAATACAGTAAAATTTCACGTCCGTCTTCTTCTGTTCTGATGACTTTCAGCATTCCTTTCATCACAATAGGAATAGAACGGATGGAGGCATTTTCATCTAAAATAATATCTCCTTCATGGTAATTTTTTGTTGTACCATACTGATACAGCTTTTCTACCAGATCCGGTGATGATGAAAATTCGGAAGAAAGTATGGTATTGTTCTGCATTTTTTATTCTAATTTACACCAATTTCATCAACAAACAACCATGCTTTGGAATCTGCTCCGGGATTTCCTGCCGGGATAATTCCTGCATTTTCAATATTAACCTTCAGATATTTCGCATTCTGTGATCCTACATTTACTTTGATTTTGCCATGGGCATCCTGAATTTCCGATGCCCCGATTTCTTTGATCAGTTTAAAATTCCTGTTATCATCAGAAACAAAAATCTTTGCCGATCTGGCCAAATGAATCCAGCTTCCTTTATTTTCAAGAGTATTAAAATAAACTTCCGAAAAAGCGGTTTTCTGACCAAAATCTATTGTTGCCACTACATCTTTCCCCTGGAAACCCAGCCATGTTTTCCCCAGCTGTTTTACGTTTCCAATAATACCGTCTACCAGAGTAAAAGCGCCTCCAAAAGAATAATTTTCACTTGGTTGCTGCTCAAGAGTTATTTTTTTTCCTGTTGTTTTTGAAACAGTAAATTCCTGCGTAGATACAGCACTCTTCAGCTGCCCCTCTTCGAAATAAGCAGACTTAAGGGTTAAAGAATTAGGAATCTGAACTGCATTCTGATAGGTTTTAGAATTGATAGAGGGAATTGTCCCATCCAAAGTATATCTGATGCCATTCGCATTCTGTGAAGTTGACAGCTCATAAGCAATTCCGTTATTGGAAGGAATTACTTTTCCGGTAATGTTATAGATGCTTCTTGCATAGTTCACTTTCATTTCATCCAGAATTTTGAAATGGCTGATCACTCTGTTTTCAAATTCTTTATAGTTTTTAGAATCCGATGTTCCCCATCCCACTTCAGAAAGCGCCATTAATCTTGGAAAGATCATGTACTGCACATGTTTAAAATCCAAAATATATTCTGTCCATAGGTTAGCCTGAACTCCCAAGATATATTTGGCCTGCTCTGCATTCAGTTCGGAAGGAACAGGATTGTAAGAATATACTTTTTCCAAAGGTGTAAAACCTCCAAACGCATTAGGCTCCGACTGCGGATCTCCCTGATAGTGGTCAAAATAGCAGTAAGCTCCCGGTGTCATTACAGCAAAATGCTTTGATTTTGCAGCTTCAATACCTCCGTTTACTCCAGTCCAGCTCATTACCGCAGCATTTGGGGCTAATCCGCCTTCTAAGATTTCGTCCCAACCGATGATTTTCCGGCCTTTGCTGTTGACATATTTTTCAATCCGATGAATAAAGTAGCTCTGTAAGCCATGTTCATCTTTCAAATTGTTCTTCTTAATCAATTCCTGGCAGTGTGCACATTCTTTCCATCGTGTTTTCGGACACTCGTCACCACCGATATGGATGTATTGTGATGGAAATAATTTGATGACCTCGTCCAAAACATTTTCCAGAAAAGTAAATGTTTCATCTTTCGGGCAGAAAACATCATCAAAGACGCCCCATTTTGTAGCCACTTCAAAAGGGCCTTTTGTACATGCCAGTTCAGGATATGCGGACAGGGCTGCCAAGGCATGTCCGGGCATTTCTATTTCCGGAACAACAGTAATATGCCTGTCCTGAGCATATTTTACCACCTCTTTTATCTGTTCCTGAGTATAAAAATAAGGCCCGTAAGGCGTACCATCAAATATGTTGTCAACGTAAGCGCCGATCATGGATTCCTTACGTTTTGAACCAATCTGAGTAAGCTTCGGATATTTTTTGATTTCAATCCTCCATCCCTGATCATCCGTTAAATGCCAGTGGAAAGTGTTCAGTTTATACATCGCCAGATAGTCGATATACTGCTTCACCTCATCCACTGTAAAAAAATGACGGCACACATCCAGATGCATTCCTCTCCATGCGAATTTTGGCTGATCCTCAATTTTTAAAGCAGGAATTTTCTTAGTTTCTTTGTATTGTTCGAAAATCTGAATCAAAGTCTGCAGCGCAAGGAAATAGCCTTGTCTGGTGTAAGATTTTATATGAATCTGCTTCGGAGAAATTTCTATGGAATAATATTCTTTTTTCTGTTCATTTCCTGCTGAGGGCAATGAAAGCGTAGCGTATACCAAATGAATCCCTTCCCCTTTCTGCATATCTTTGAATTTAAACTGAGAGCTTAAACGGTTTTTAAAATATTCAGTCTCTTCTTTTGGCAGATTACTGCTTAACAGCAGTGTTTCCGGAATTACAAATTCTCCCTGCTGAAGTTCAAGTTTTTGAGGATAAGGAATTAAATTCAATCTATTTTGGGCCAAAATTAGGTTCGAAATCAAAATGAAAAATACTAAAAGCGTCCGTATCATTGGATGGGATTAAGGTTTTAGCTAAGATAATTATTTTTCAAAACTCCGGAGCCTTTTTAGAAACAAAATTCAGCATCTTACATTGTTTGGACCCCTGTGAAATGGACGACTTACAGTTGTTATGCCATGTACATAGAAATTGTTCTATTATATTCTGTGTATTATGGTTTGTTTTTTGATCAAATTTGACAACTTAAAAAATTAAAAGGTTTAAATTTGTAAAAAAAATACGATGAAAAAAAACATTTTTCTGGCAGCCGGATTATTATTTTCAATGTCAGCACAGGCACAGATTTTAGATATCATAAAATCAGCTGTAAAAGACAAAACAGGTGTAGACCTTAATGTTCCTGTAAAAAATAATGGTACAGCAACTTCCCCCACCACTACAGGGCAGTCTAATCATTCATCTGCCAATCTTGGTAACCTTACTTCCACGCAAATCTCTTCGGGATTGAAAGAGGCTTTAAGCATGGGGGTAACTGATGGAGTTAAAAAACTGGCGGTAACTGACGGTTTTTTCAAAAACGAAGCAGTAAAAATCTTAATGCCTGAAAAGTTAAGAAAAATTGATACAACCTTACGTTCCATTGGAATGGGAAGTCTTGCTGATGAAGGGGTAAAGTTATTGAACAGAGCCGCTGAAGATGCCGTAACGGAAGCTGCACCCATTTTCACCAATGCGATCACTTCTATGACCATTACAGATGCCAAAAATATTCTGTTAGGCAGTAATAATGCAGCAACAAATTACCTTCAGGGAAAGACCCAGACTCAGCTTTTCAATGCTTTTCAGCCTAAAGTAAAAGCTTCGTTAGGAAAAGTAGGGGCCGATACGCTTTGGAAAAATCTGATTTCAAAATATAATACCTTTACAGGACAGTCTGTAACAACAGATCTTAACGAGTATGTTACTACAGAAACCATTAACGGAGTGTTCAAAATGGTGGCAGATAAGGAAAGCGGAATCAGAAATACACCTGCTATGAGAACGACAAGTATTCTGCAGAAAGTTTTTGGGGCACAGGATGGGAAATAAATAAGATAATATTAGACTAAATATAGAAGCTGCATGATGAGGCAGCTTTTTTGTTGGGTTTAATTTCTTTTGTCCTGAAACAAAAGAAACAAAAATTCAAGACCTGGGACCTCTCCGCTAAAAATAAATCCTGTTCTCTAAAAATTCTAAACTTGCGCGAATTCATTATTTCTTTATCGGTTCTGAATTTCTCTCGCGCTTCAGACAGAAGAATTTTCTTGACGTTCACAGGATTTATTTTTTTCACGCTACGATTTCCTATGTCATTTTAAAGTTATCATAGCACTATTGGTCTGAGTATAAATGAACAAAAGCTATGTTTTTGTCATCTACTTTCTTTTGTCTTAAAACAAAAGAAACAAAAATTCAAGACTTGGATCTCTCCGCTAAAAATAAATCCTGTTCTCTAAAAATTCTAAACTTGCGCGATAGCATCATTTCTTTATCGGTTCTGAATTTCTCTCGCGCTTCGGACAATAGAATTTTCTTAACGTTCACAGGAGTTATTTTCTTCACGCTACGATTTCCTATGTCATTTTAAAGTTATCATAGAACTATTGGTCTGAGTATAAATGAACAAAAGCAATGTTTTTGTTATCTAATTTCTTTTGTCCTGAAACAAAAGAAACAAAAGTTCAAGACCTGGACCTCTTCGCTAAAAATAAATCCTGTTCTCTAAAAATTCTAAACTTGCGCGAATTCATTATTTCTTTATCGGTTCTGAATTGGTCTCGCGCTTCGGACAATAGAATTTTCTTGACGTTCACAGGATTTATTTTTTTCACGCTACGATTTCCTATGTCATTTTAAAGTTATCATAGCACTATTGGTGTGAGTATAAATGAACAAAAGCTATGTTTTTGTTATCTACTTTCTTTTGTCTTGAAACAAAAGAAACAAAAATTCAAGACCTGGACCTCTCCGCTAAAAATAAATGCTGTTCTCTAAAAATTCTAAACTTGCGCGAATTCATTATTTCTTTATCGGTTCTGAATTGGTCTCGCGCTTCGGACACAAGAATTTTCTTAACGCTCAAAGCATTTATTTTTTTAATGCTCCGATCTCCTATGTCGTTTATTTCTCAAGATTTATAAAAAGTTTCGGCCTCACTTTGTGAGGCCGAAACTTTTTTATTTTTAAACAGATTAAAACTGCATTTCAGGAATTTCTCCTTCAATGATCAGATCTGCTTCTGTCGCTTTAACAATATCTTCTACTGAGACACCCGGTGCTCTTTCCACCAGTTTGAACCCTGCCGGGGTTACATCCAGAACAGCTAACTCAGTGACCACTTTTTTCACACAGTTTACTCCTGTCAAAGGAAGTGTACATTTCTTAAGGATTTTGCTTTCTCCTGCTTTATTTACATGCATCATCGCAACAATAATATTTTCAGCAGAAGCTACAAGATCCATGGCACCTCCCATTCCTTTCACCATCTTTCCCGGAATTTTCCAGTTGGCAATATCTCCGTTCTCTGAAACCTCCATAGCTCCAAGGATGGTAAGGTCTACTTTCTGACCACGGATCATCCCGAAACTGAATGCGGAATCAAAAAAAGAACCTCCTTCTAATATAGTGATAGTCTGTTTTCCGGCATTGATGATATCAGCATCTTCTTCTCCTTCGAAAGGGAAAGGCCCCATCCCCAACACTCCGTTCTCACTCTGGAATTCTACGGAAATACCTTCCGGAACATAGTTGGCAACCAAAGTAGGAATTCCAATTCCCAGGTTTACATAATAACGATCTTTCAGTTCTTTTGAAATTCTTTTGGCAATTTGTTCTTTTGTAAGCATAATAAAAACTTAGACTGCAATTTAATTATTTTCACTTGAATACAAAAGGCCTTTGTTGTATTCAATAATTAACACTGTTAGTTAAAATAATATCTGTAATTTTGCTTCATTATTTTAACAGAATGAAAATACTTTTTAGATATCTTAAACCTTATCAGTGGCTGATTATCATTTCTTTGTTTCTGGCTACTATTAATCAGGTTTTTTCTTTATTTGCACCGGCTATTACAGGAAACATCCTGGATCAGCTGGTTACGCACCCTAATTTTTTTGATAAGGAAAAACTGCTACCCAGAAACCTGAATGAATATTTATATGGAAGCTCCGCATATCATGGTGCTTTTTATTTCCTGGGGCTTCTGATCGGAACAGCAATGGTAAGTAGAATTGCCAAGGCTTTTCAGGATTATGTGGTAAGCGTTATTACACAAAAATTCGGAGCAAAAATATTTACAGATGGTTTAAAACATTCTATGGCCCTGCCTTATCAGGAATTTGAGGATCAGAGAAGTGGAGAAACACTTTCAATTTTAACGAAAGTAAGAGAAGATACCGTAAAATTCATTACGAATTTCATCAATATCTTCTTCGGAATTCTGGTGAGCATTATTTTTGTTTCCGTATATGCGATCCGCTTACACTGGTCTATTATGCCGGTTTATATCTGCGGAATTTTCTTTATTGCCATTGTTACGAATTTACTGAGCAAAAGAATAAAAGTCATCCAGAAAAATATTGTGACTGAAACCACAGCTTTAGCTGGAAGTACTACAGAAAGTTTAAGAAACATCGAGATTGTTAAAAGTTTAGGATTAACCAGCCAGGAAGTAATCCGTTTAAATAACAATACCTATAAAATCCTTGGTCTTGAACTGAGAAAGGTGAAAAGCATCCGTTCTTTGAGTTTTATCCAGGGAACAATGGTCAATTTTCTTCAACAGATGATTACGCTGACCTTATTGTATTTAATTTTCAAAAACATTGTGACTCCGGGTCAGTATCTGTCTCTCATGTTTTATGGTTTCTTTATTTTTGGGCCTATGCAGGAGATTGGAAATATCATTATTTCTTACCGTGAGGCAGAGGCTTCTCTTCAGAATTTTGACCGTTTAATGAAAAAGGAAGTGGAAGAAAAACCACTTCACCCAAAACAGATCGGTGCCATTGAAGAACTGGAATTCAAGCATGTTTCTTTCAAACATCAGTCAGCCCAGTACAAAGCTCTGAATAATATATCCTTTGATGTCAAAAACGGAGAAACTATTGCATTTGTAGGACCAAGCGGCTCCGGAAAAAGTACCCTCGTCAAATTACTGGTTGGGCTGTACAGACCTCAGGAAGGAAATATCTTTTATAATGGAATTAATGGAAAAGAATTTGATTTTGATGAACTGAGAAACCAGATTGGTTTTGTAACCCAGGATACCCAATTATTTGCAGGAACCATTAAAGAAAACCTTCTTTTTGTTAATCCTTCAGCTTCTGAAGAAGAACTGGCAATTGCTTTGCAGAAATCGAGCTGTACGGCGTTGCTGGAAAGAGCAGAAAAAGGCATTGAAACCGTTATCGGTGAAGGCGGTCTGAAGCTGAGTGGCGGTGAAAAACAAAGAATTGCTATCGCAAGGGCTCTTTTAAGAAAACCTCATCTTTTGATCTTTGACGAAGCCACATCTGCACTGGACAGTATCACTGAAGAGGAAATTACGTCTACCATAAAAGACATTTCCAAAGAAAGAGAACAAATTACCGTCCTTATTGCACACCGTCTAAGTACCATCATGCATGCAGACAAAATCTATGTTCTGGAACGCGGACAGATCGTAGAAACAGGCTCCCATGATCACCTGATTGCTGAAAAAGGACTTTACTACGCCATGTGGAGACAACAGATCGGAGAAAGAAAAACGCTTACTCCCCAGGCATAAAAAAAGCGCTGAAACTGTTTTCAGCGCTTTTTATTTTATTATTTAAGCTTATTCTTTAGGTCTTACTGTTCTCTGCTCGATTCTTTTTTCAAATTTTTCTCCCTGGAAAATTCGCTGAACCATGATTCCCGGAATATGAATTTCATTGGGGTCTAATTGCCCCGGTTCTACCAGTTCTTCTACTTCAGCAATAGTAATCTTTGCAGCACCCGCCATCGGATGGTTGAAGTTTCTCGCAGAGCCTTTGAAAATAAGGTTTCCTGCATGATCTCCTTTCCATGCTTTTACGATAGAAAAGTCTGCATCGTAAGCATGCTCAAGGATATGAGGTTTTCCTTTGAATTCTTTTACTTCTTTTCCTTCTGCCACTTCAGTCCCGTAACCTGCAGGGGTGTAAAAAGCAGGAATCCCCGCCTGAGCAGCTCTGCACTTCTCAGCTAAAGTTCCCTGTGGAGTAAGTTCTACATCCAGTTCCCCGGAAAGCATCTGTCTTTCAAATTCAGCATTTTCTCCTACATAAGAGGAGATCATTTTCTTAATCTGTCTTTTGTGAAGCAATAATCCTAATCCGAAATCATCTACTCCCGCATTGTTTGAAATACAGGTCAGATCTTTCACATCGCTTTCTACCAAAGCATTGATTGAGTTTTCCGGGATACCGCAAAGTCCGAATCCGCCAAGCATCAGTGTCATTCCATCTTTAATTCCTTCGATGGCTTCCTTTGCGTTTTTTACTCTTTTATCTATCATGAAATATTAGATTTTTCTGTTGGCTAAATTTAATAAATTTTCCTGTATATCTGATGAATGGAAAAGCCTTTGAAGTTCCACACTGTTTTTCCACCATATAAAACAATAGTAATCAAATTCTTACCAGTAAAAATGAACAGATCTGTTCATTTTTTATAGCATTTTTCATCCATTTGATTTATCTTTGGGGCTTTAAAATCAGAAATACAGCATATTTGTTGTTCTGGAATATCATTTTTAAACACAATTTTAATGTAGAAATTATTTTATGACAGGCAGCTATTGCCTTTTCACTTCTTGTGATCTATACAAAGATCTTCTTATATCAATCGTTACATTAATCATATTAAATATTAAGCTTACATAAAAACATGAAAAAATTATTTACCTCAGCATTACTTGCACTGGTACTCAGCATCAATGTATGCGCACAGGAGAAAACTTATTTCGATGAAAACTGGGAAAAAACCACTCAGGATAAAATGGAATATTATCGTGAAACAATTGCTAAAGGAAAACTTATCCTTATCCGGGACTTTTATAAAAACGGAAAACTTCAGATGGAAGGCCTGGCTTCTGATACCACTCCCGGCAGTGAAGTTTTTGATGGCAAAGTGACATGGTATACCCCTGAAGGAAAAGTTATGAGTATGGTAACTTATTCTGACGGTAAACAGATTGGTGCTTCACAGTCTTATGACGAAGCAGGCAGACTGACAGAAGATGTGATATATAAAGCTGACGGGAATTTTTCAGGAAAGATGTTCACTTATAAAGATGCTGAAGAAGGAGTTGATTTTAATATCCTGGTTGATTATGAAAACTCGATACCTGTCAAAACAACGGTTTATGATGATGACATTAAGGGTATCAGAAGTGAAACCATTACCGGTAAGGACTACAATACTGAAACAAAATATTATGGGGATAAGGGGAAATATCTGGGAAGCGGCACCACCAGTCCGGGTGAAAATATGGTCGTTGATTATTATTCCAACCCGATGAGGATTTCCAGGATAGAGAAATACAGAAAGGACGGCAGTGTAAAGGAAGGTGTATCCTATAGCAAAAGCGGAAAGGTTTTACAGGAACAGAAAATGAATAAGAAAGATGGCTATAAAACCACTTATGATGAATCAGGTAAAAAAATAGGACATCTTATCTATCAGTATGATAAGGAAAGCGATATTTACAACCCAACAGATGGTGAAGATTACCAGATTTCTTATTCACAGATTTCGTCGATAGATATTTATGAAAAAGGCTCGATTGTGACCAGTAAGCTTTTTGATGAAAACGGGAAATTATCCTATGAAAAGTTCTTAAAAGATGACATCACCCAGGAAATTAAATATTATGCTCCTGATGGAACATTGAAATCAACATTAACGTATAAAGATGGTATTCCTTATAGTGGTTCATCTTATGAAGGCTTTAATGAAACAGTTTATAAGAACGGTATTATTTCGAATATCAAAAACTTTTTTGAAGATCATACGCTGAATTATGAGAAAAAGCTGAATGCTAAGCAAACAAGCTATGAAACAACTGTTTATGACAGAAAAGGCACTGTTCTGTATACTTTTTCACAACCTGTGAGTGAAGACGGAGAAGATTATTCCTTTACGGCACAAATTACACAATATGTAAAAGGTAAGCCTGCCAATAAGTCTTCTGTAAAAGAAGGTGTTATTCAATCCGGAAAAATCAGACTGAAAACAGTAGATGGCGCCAAAGAACTTGAACGTAACGGAAAATGGGTTCTTTTAAGACTTTATAATACGGATGGAAAGCTTATTCAGGAAACGAAGACGCTGGCCGATGCTCAGGATGAAAATGCCTCTGCTGAAAACCAGACGCTGTTAAGTGAGGATGATCTGTACAATCAGTTTGACTAATTATCACAACTATAATATCAAAGGCGATTTCAATTTTTGAAATCGCTTTTTTTATTTGTCCACAAATGACATAGATTTTTATAAATCTATGTGAACTTATCGATGCAAGAGTCTCCTCTTCATTAACTTTAAGTGTTTAAAAACTTTTGTGACTTTTGCGGTTTGTTTTGCCCACAGATGACGCAGATTTTCAAAGATGATTATGGGAAATTATATTTTTTATTGATATAAAAAGAGACCATCATTTCTGACAGTCTCTTCGCTATGATTGTGTTTTAGTTTACCTTATTGAATAATCAGCTTTAAAGTAAACAGTTTTCTTCCGTGTACTTTTACAAAATAAACGCCCGCAGGAAGATTTTCGTTCACAAGAGAAAAACGCTGGTTATTGATATTTTTTGATACATACAGCAGTTCTCCCGAAGCTGAAACCAATTCGATTTTCTCAATCGGGTAATCACTTTTAATAAAAGTAGGCTGTCCCGGTTTGGTTGGGTTTGGATACAAGACTACATTTTTCTCTGTGCTTCTTGTTTCTTCAGTTCCCAAAGTAGGTGAAGTTACCTGGAACTGTACCCTGTTTGAAACTTCGGTATAGGAATCATTGGTAAACATTACCATATAGTAATTCCCTGGCGTTGCAGGTACAGCTGTTCCCTGGATGGTTTTTGTTCCCTGAGTCACTCCGTCAAAATAGGTGTACGAAACAAAATTATCATCCGGAGTCTGAACACTTTGAGGATAAATTCCTAACCAGTCTTTAATGATTCCCGGAGAATCCGTCCAGGAAGCGGTAATATTTTCGCCTAAAGTATAAACTGGTTTGTTGATCCAAAGATCTGTAACAATATCCCCTACTTTAAAAAATACCTTCTCCCCGATTCCGTTATATCCGTCTTCCAGTAAATACTGGGCATAATAATATCCTTTTGGAAGTCCTGTAAAATTAAGAGTTCCGGATGCTGTTGTTACATAACTCCATTTGATAGAGGCTGTAGTTCCCGGAGTTTGTCCCATTTTATAAATTCCAATCCAGTCTTTCTGTAAGTTGGGACCGTTTGTAAAATTAATAGTAACAGTTCCTCCTACAGGATAAGTATCAGCAGTAGTCTGCAGCTGTACCTTCGGTCCTACGTAGAAGTTTTTTCTTGGAGTGATTTCTGTATAACCACCATTGGCGAAGAATCCTGCAAAATACTGGCCTTTATTCGGAAGACCATTATTGAAAGTTACGGTTCCTGCTGTCTGTCCGTTCGCATAAATATATCCTTGTGAAGTTGTTGTTGCCGGAGTTTGTCCTTTCTTATAAATTCCTACCCAATCCTGCTGATTTCCCGGCCCTCCTGTGAAAGTCGCTGTAATCGGTTCGTTCTGGGCATATTCTGTTTTATTTAAAGTAAAAGTTGGGTTTGACACCACGCTCCCTGTAATTTCGAACTGTTTCACATCACTCCAGTCACTCCACTCCAGGTTTCTGTCCCTGTAACGTGTTTTTACATAATAAATCCCGTTCGGAATAGAATTCGCTGCCAATGTTGCTTTTGTGATGTCTACACCATCATTCAGATTTTTGGTTTTATCCGGAGTTCCGTTTCCGTCTTTTCCGAACCAGTTTTCAAAGTCTCGGTAAAATTCTTTTTCAATTACAGAAAAATTTGAAGCTTTACTGATCAGGAATTGAGTTGTATTCAACAGCTCTCCGTTGGAAGAAGAAAACGCACTTCCATTCAATGTTAAAGGTAAAGTAATCGGACCTGAAAAATTGTTTGTAATCGATGGTTTCGCCGGCTTAGGCTGATTTTTATACCTGTGGAAAGAATCTACCAGTACATTGTTTTTCTTATTGTACACCCCACCGATAGAATAGCATTCAACATCTACCTTTCCGGTTGGAACATCTACTTCCACGATCTGGTATGTCCAGTCTGTCAACGTTTTCTGAACATCGTCAAAATCCTGTTCATTGGACATTCCCCAATACTGATCCCACGCTGTTCCTCCGGAAATAATCTGATAGTTTGGAGTATTTTTAAGCTGCCCTCTATGATATAAATGATGGTGAGCTCCAACGTGCATCAGATATTTGTTAGAAGTTACCAGAAGCGGCACCGCATTTTCTCTTACCCATGTAGAGATATCTCCTACATACTGCTCAGCCTGATAAGGTCTGTGGCTTAAAGAAATAATCCAGTCTACAGTCGGATCATCATTAGCTGCGGTTAAGATCTGCTGAAGCCAGGTCTGCTGTGCTGATCCTGTATGCTCGGAACTTAAACTTACAAATAAAACGTTCCCGGCCTGCTGAGCATAGTAATTCTCATTTCCGGAACTTATATTCTTATATTTAATTTCGTCAATATAAAAGTGGGCATAATAAGAGTTCATTCCTAAAGAACCATAGGTTTCATGATTTCCTACTGTTGTCTGAATGGGCAGGTAAGGAGATAATTTGATATTCTTTTTAAAGTGAACATTCTCATAGTGATCCAGTGTTCCCACATCCACCTGGTCTCCCACCATAAAAGTAAGGGAAATATTATCTGACGGATCTGAAGTCGCTCCGAACTTTTCTTTTAATTTTTTATAGGCATTCAGCGTAAGCGTATCATATCTTGGCTCTGCTTTGATCTGGTTGTCTCCCATGATAAGAAAACGAATCTTTCCATTGGACGTTGCAGCCTGTCCTGGCATGGGAAGTGTTCTGAAATTATAAACAGCAGACTCGCTGGTTCCTGTTTTTATCTTATAATAATACTTCGTATTCGGCTGAAGATTGGCAATCTTTGCCGTATGATAATAGTAGTTATTGTTGTATCCCGTATCTGAAAAGATATTGGTGGTTCCGGTTACCGTCACGTTCAGATTTGTAGGAGAATCCCCGTAGATCACTGTTGTTTCATTATTGGAAGAAGTTTTCCAGTTGACGATCATAGAATTCGGAGTGGGATTTTGTAAATAAGGAAACAAAACCTGCCCGAAAGCCATCTGGACCGCGAAACAAAAAAAGAAGAAATAATGTTTCATAATCGTTTTCGTTTTAAAATAACATATAGAATTTCGAATGGTAAATGAGTCATTTAAAAATCTTTGTTGTGATTTTTATTTCGGGCAAAAGTAGAGTTCATATATAAACTCTGACCGATGGTATTTTAAAGAAACCGTTAAATTTTGAACAAAATCGGGAAGGAAAAATTATAGTTTTTAGCACATAAATTATTTGGCATATTTGAAAACTATTTTGTACATTTGCAACCTGTTATTCAACCTCTGACGAAAAACGTGTAAGTTGCTTAGCTTTAACATTTTATTTTATTAATAATGGATTTATTAAAGTACGTACAAGACAAGTACATTGCGAAAAAAGAATTCCCTGAATTCAAAGCAGGTGATACCATTACTGTGTATTACGAAATTAAAGAAGGACAAAAAACAAGAACTCAGTTCTTCAAAGGAACAGTTATCCAATTAAGAGGTACTGGTTCTACAAAAACTTTCACTATCAGAAAAATGAGTGGTGATGTAGGGGTAGAAAGAGTATTCCCTATCAACATGCCTGCACTTCAGAAGATCGAAGTTGACAGAAGAGGTAGAGTTAGAAGAGCTAGAATTTACTACTTCAGAGACCTTAGAGGTAAAAAAGCAAGAATCAAAGACGCTGCTTACAAGAAGAAATAATTCAGACAACAATAAATACAAAAAGAGGCTGTTTACTTATAAACAGTCTCTTTTTTATTGAGGCATTTCCTTATTTTTTATATGGAGTTCCGTGTCCTGTTTCCAGAAACTTTTTTAAACTGCCAAGGAATTGAAGCCATCCGCCGGAACAGATTTCATAGCATTCAATATCCGGATTCAGGCCGATGTGGGTAAGCTTTAGCTTGGTCATATTATTATTTTGCTCAATTTCCCAGACAATTGTTGTTCCGATCCATTCTCTCTGATTTTTTAATTCAGGAAGGGCAATCAATGAGTCTTCAACCAACCAGACAACTTCTGTATTGGCAATCAATTCCTTTACCCGCATTGTTTTGTGAATCTGATCTCCAAATCTTATGGTGAAGACACTGCCAATCTGTGAAGATGCCCCTTCAAACACTTCAGTCCACCAAAGAGGAATTTCATGGGTCAAAGCCTGATATACTCTATCTGTTGTAGTATTGGCCTCAATTATATGGATGTAGCTACCAACGTGATCTGTATTCATTGTTTTCATAAAATTACTGTATTAGGTAATACAATTTTATGAAATTTACTATGAATCAAGCTTTTCATAGGACAAGAAATATTGTATGACACTAACCCTGTCAAGGTTTAAAACCTTGACAGGGTTCACAATCGTACTATTATCAGCTGTCCAAAAAGACTATTCATGCCTCATCAGATATTGCAAAGGTGTTGAGCCTGTATATTTTTTGAAAAATTCAATAAAAGCGCTGTCTGATGAAAAGTCCAGAATATGTGACACCTCCCCTATTGAATTGCCTTCTACCAAAAGCTCAATCGACCGCTGAAGCCGCCATTGCTGTCTCCATTCCTGATAAGACAATCCGGTTTCTTTTTTAAAAATACGGCTGATTGTTTTCTCTACTGCTCCGGTTCTTTCTGCAAGATCTTTCAGCATTGGCGGTATTGATTTCCGTAACGTCCATTCTTCAGATATTTTCATAAAACGTCTATCTACAGGCATTTTAAGCTCCAGCTTTTCCTCCGGAGCTTTACTCAATTCATCCCAGAATACTTTTAAAAGATTCGTCTGATCCTGTCCTAAATCTGACCATTCCCAAAAACAGATTCTTTCTATGATTTCTTTTAACAGGGGGTTTACATGAAGAACTTTCAGTCCGGATTTCATATATTTTCCAGAATAGCTGTCATCAAAATAGATTGATCTGTAAGCCACAATATTCCGGAAATTCACGCGGTGAAGTTCGTTGGCAGGAATCCAAAGCATTCTGAACGGGGGAAGAATTAGCTGCCTGTCAGAAGTAGTCACGGTCATACAGCCTGATGGTGCATACAAGAGCTGAGCTTTCGTTGTATGAAGATGAAATCCGGAATCATGCATTACCATATCAGAAGCTATGCCGATGATTTGTTCATGAATTGAGTCTGCATCAAAGTCTTCATTTTGTTTCAGTACAGCCATGTCCTATTTTTGATATTTTTTGTTTTTATATCATTATAAATATACATTGATTTTTTGGAAACTTTGCAGGAAAAAAATGAAAAAAACAAATCCTATCTGGCTGCTGACTTTGCTTGTTATGCTTCCACAGTTTGTAGAAACCATTTACAGTCCTGTTTTGCCAGAAGTAGAGGAACAGTTTGGAGTCAGTGAAGAATCGGCTACCCTGACCATCAGTTTATATTTTATAGCATTTGCCTTGGGAGTAGCGTTTTGGGGTGTACAATGCGACAGAATCGGAAGGAAAAAATCTCTGGAATACGGTCTTATCACCTATGTAATCGGAACTCTGGCAGCTATTTCTGCTCCTGACTTTATGCTCTTTCTGAGCGCCAGGATTATTTCCGCATTCGGAATTGCCGTGGGTTCCATAGTAACCCAGACCATTTTAAGGGATACCTTTGACAAAGATCATATCAGCAAAGTATTTTCCTGGATCGGGATTGGTTTATCTGTCAGTCCGGTAATAGGAATGATTACCGGTTCAATATTAGCTTCTTCTAACGGATATCAGGGAATTTTTATTACATTATGTCTTTTAGGCATCCTTTTTTTTATCCTTTCAAAACAGAAAGTTTCTGAAACCCATCACTCAAAAAAGGCTGTTAACATAAAGAATTTGACCCGGTTATTGAAACGTATGCTTCACGATCCGGAAATTCTCAAGCGCTGCCTACTGATCATGAGTTTTAATGTCCTGCTGTTTTCATACTATTCACTCGCTCCGTTTATATTTAAAGAATATCATTATTCTTCTTATGCTTTCGGATACAGCAGTATCATTCTGGCTGGAGGTACATTTGCCGGAGCACAGCTCAACAGGCTTCTATTATTAAAGAATATACAGCCTGAATATTTAGTGAAAGCGGGTACATTTGCGGCATTTACAGCTTCAATATCTGTATGGGTTCTCATGGATACAGGAATCTGTTTTTTAATCCCTTATTTTTTCATTGTGATGGCCTTCAGCATCGTCATTCCGAATATTCTGAGTACAGCACTGATGAATTATAAAAGTGAAACAGGAAGTGCAGGTGCTTTACTGGGATTGATCTATTATATAATGATAGGTGCAGGATTGATAGGTATTGGTTTTATACAAAATCTGGGAATTTCCTGTGTCTTATTTTCAGGAATTGCTGTTTGTACCTTATTATTCTTTAAGAACAAATAAAATTAATTTTGAAACATCAAGTTTTTAATCATTTATAAAAACTTAATGTTTCAAATATTTATTGGATAAAACTATACAGTACTTCAAAAAATTTCGGATATACTTCTATATGAGGAAGATGTCCTACATTATCGATCTCCACGAGTTTTGAGCCTGCAATTTCACGTTGGGTTTTCTTTCCCAGTTCCTGATACAGCCCCATTTGAGGTTGAAGTTCTTTAGGAGCTCTGTCCTTTCCTATTGCAGTTCTGTCCCTAGTTCCGATAATAAGCAATGTAGGAACTTTGATATTTTTAAATTCATAGCATACCGGCTGGTTGTAAATCATATCCGAAGTAAGTGCAGCATCCCATGCTACCTGAGGATAATCTTTATGAAGAGTCCAACCCGCAATCAGGTCAAGCCAGGGTTGATATTCTTCTTTCCATTTATTATCATAATAGAATTTCAGCTGATAATTCTTATAGGTTTCCGCTGTGTTTTTAAGCTCTGACTGGTAGGCCTGATCAATAGTCTGATACGCTGCGAAAGTTTTATAATCTTCGAGCCCGATTGGATTTTCAAGAATCAGTTTCTGTACTTTCTCCGGATACAGCAATGTAAATCTGGTCGCCACCATTCCTCCCATTGAATGTCCCAGTACTATGGTTTTATCAATTTTCAGTTCATCCAGAACAGCCTTCGTATTTTCTGCCAATTGTGAAAAAGAAAACTGGTATGCATGAGGCTTTGAAGACTTTCCAAATCCTATCTGATCAGGAATAATTACTCTGAATCCTTTAGCAGAAAGGTCTTTAGCTGTTCTTTCCCAATAAGCTCCATTAAAGTTTTTTCCATGAAGAAGCATGATTACTTTTCCATTTGGTTTTTGTGGCTGTACATCCATATAAGCCATTTTCAGGTCTTCTCCCTGAGACTTGAAATTGAGAAAATGTACTTCATAGGGATATTGATAATCAGATAACATTGCATCCAGAGGTCTTACCTGCGAAAACATAAAACCGGACATCGTTACTGTGAAAACGGCGATTATATTTCTGAAATATTTCATGAAGCTTTATTTTAAAGATTAAAATTAAAAAAAACCGCTCCAACGAGAACGGTTTCAGCTGTTATTTTTAGTTAAATATTTTTAAGACACTTCTGCCATTGAAACTTCTTTTTCCTTTTTTGAAGGTAAATTCATCAAAACAATAGCAAAAAGAATCAGGGCAATCCCTACCCATTGGATGAAAAATACTTTTTCTCCCAATAAAACAAAAGCCATCGTTACAGAAACCGGAAGCTCAAGAGATGAAACAATACTTCCCAACCCTAATCCTGCATTCGGGAAACCGATATTG
Organism: Chryseobacterium sp. ON_d1; assembly: GCF_006829085.1. Classification (GTDB taxonomy): domain Bacteria; phylum Bacteroidota; class Bacteroidia; order Flavobacteriales; family Weeksellaceae; genus Chryseobacterium. Next base: position 19,314 of record NZ_BJTC01000013.1, on the reverse strand, counting down.
AATAAAACCGGTGGAATGATCGTCCCAAACAAAGCCAGAACAAAGCCGTATGTCAGGAAAATTGAATAGTTGAACGGGTGAATATGTTCTGTATTATCTGTAAAATTCAGGTATAATGATTTTAACCCATCGAAATACATTGGTCCTATCTGGGCAAAGAATAAAAATGCAAAAACCACTACAGAACCTCCTGCCAGCATAATGATACTCTTTCTGAAAACCGGAAGATGGGTTGCCAGCGTATTGGAAGTAAACATCGTTAATGTATAAGAAGCAGCAGCCATCAAGCCCCAGAAGACTCCATGCCAGTCCAGTTTTATCTCCATGTTTATAAGATTGGTTGCCAGAACGGTTCCCAACAATACAATAATCACAGAAATTACTTTTCTTGCATTGGGCAGTTTCCGGGTAAGGATACTTTCCACGACCACACTGAACCAAACCGACTGCATCAGCAATACAATAGCAATGGAAACATTGATGTATTGAACTGCAATATAATAGAACAGACTCGTTCCTCCAAGGGAAGTTCCCGCAAGCAGCAACATTCTGATTTCTTTAGAACTTGGCGCCGATAATTTCTGCTTCGAGGTTAGGGTCTGAATAAAATTAAGGATCAGAAGTCCTGTCAAACCTAATACGAATTGGGAAGTAGTTACTTCTGAGGTTGTAAAACCATCATGGTAAGCCATTTTCACAAAAGTGGCCAACATACCGTATATACTAGCTCCAATCCCTACAAATAAAACACCTTTTAGTATATTTTTCTTCTTCATAATTTTTTTAACAGCCTGCAAAGGTACGATATATAAATTAAATGATAGTAAAGTGCTGCGGTAACGGATAAATAAAATCGCCACAAGCTTGCTTGTGGCGATTCTGAAATGAATATAAAAGTAAATTATTTTTTAACCATTACTTTCGAAGCTGCTTCGAAACCAAGTCCTTTTATTTTAACCATATAAGTTCCGTTGACAAGATTGCTTGTAGAGATTGCTTTCTTGGCATCCGGTGAAATCTTATCTTCTGAAGAAACCAGCTTACCAGACATATCATAAAGCTCTACACTTACTTTGCCCAGGGTATTGCTCGGGAAGCTGATGTAAAATTCTTCTTTAGCAGGATTTGGATAAATAGAGATATTTTTATTCTTATCGGTATTTACTTCATGGGTAGCCAGTAAACATTCTTCCGGAACATTAAAATCCTGAACCTGATCATTGATATTATTTTTAACTCCTGCAGATGCATTCACTCCAAGACCTCTTCTTGCAAAAACGCCCCAGATCATACATTTATCCTGCCCCTGTGTGGTAGCTAATTCTGCAGCCAATATTGCATTTCTGCCATCAATAAAGCTTGGATTACATCCCTGTAATTTCAATGCATCTGTCACCAGCTGTAAAACTTTTGTACTTCCATTAGGAGTTGTTGATAATACATCTGAAGCATACCCATATTTTTCAACATATTTCCAGTGAAGGTCCCATAACATGGTTGCCCAAACGAAACCAATAGAGTGTACATCCGGCACTATTGCTGATCCGTTATTGTATTCCATTCCATTGGTATTTCCGTAAGTAAATCCATTAACAGAAAGGTTTGTAGAATATTTTGCTGGTCTGATACCAGCACCTGTTATCGCCTGTCCCAAAGCATAAGTACCTGTACCTCTTGCTACAGTAGCATTGTCACCGGCTTTATTGGTCAACATCAGAGCAAAGAAATCAGACCAGCCTTCTCCCATTTGTTCTTTACTCACGCTTGAATTCAGACAGTTGTATCCGGTACCTGTCATCCTGTTTGATATTCCGTGACCATATTCATGGGTCACGATTCCGTTATCAAAGCTGCCATCCGGAGTCATATTTCCTTTTAGGGTAACATTTACGGTTGTACTTGCTGCAAGCTGAGTTTTAATATATTCTCCCTCTGTATTGGTTATCAATACGGAAGGAATTGTAATTGTCGGATCGTTACCCGCCATATTTCCTATAGTAGAGCCATTCGCTACATTGTTATATACAATAGCTGCTTTAGCTCCGGCATCCTGAAGATTTTTTACTTTAACAGCAAAAGCACATGTTCCTCTCTCAACCAGTCCTATTTTATTAACCAATGAACTTGCCGGCAACGCTGTACAGCCATCCAACACTGATGAAAGTGTTATGTCCCCAGTTATTCCGTTCATAGGTAGCGGATTTCCAAACTGTGCAGTTCCGGCTCCTGGTGTACGGGAAACAGCAGCAGTAGGAGCATTATAATAAAACACTCTTCCTACCGGAGACCAAAGGTACATCTGCATTTTCCCATTGTAACCGTCCATTGGCGAAGAGAAATTTGCATTATTTAATCCGCTTCCATCCTGAGCTTCTGCATATACAGAATCATCATCTCCCCCTACAGGTCCATTACCAAAATTGTTCTGCTGGAAATTTCTGGCAGTTTCTGTAAATCCAAACTTGTAGAAAACATCATGAATTCTGTTATTCAGATAAAATAAGTTGGTAATAGCAGCATTTCTGTTGTTTACAGGAGATTCATTGATATTAAAAGGGAAATCAAAGTTTCTTGTTGCTCCTCCATCTGCGGGAGTCCCTGTAAGATAGTTAGGAGCTGTTAAAGCTGTTCCTGCTACATCTTCATAGGCAAAAACGTTATTTCCTCTCGTTATGGTATAATGATTAATTCCGTCAGAATGCCATCCTTCAGGGGAAGCACTCAGAATCCAAGGATTATTTATGATTGATCTTGAACCAAAAGTAGGCGCTTCAATAGGTAATGGAAATACATTATATGATGCATTATCCGGTAAAAGCAACGGAGCGTTATTCTCTGCTACATTATTCTGAGGTCCTATTAATGTATTTTCAAAATGATTGGCATGACTATAATCAGCATCTGATCCATATGCATCATGGTGGAAATTACAAGACAGCGTCAGGTTATTTTTTAACAGGATATTTCCATTATTGGCATCTACCAAAATATTCCAGTAATTAGGAGATTTTGGTTCCATTAAAGTAAATTCATACGCCAGACGTAAATTTCCATTATCGTCGTTCGTATACACAAGTCTTTGATTGGCTGCTGTTGCTTTCTTCTGAGTTTTCTCAAGATAGGCAAGAATGGTAAAATTCGCAATATCAGGATTCTTCAGTTCTTCTGCAATTTTTTGAAGAGCCATTGATTTGTTAATAGCCGCTGTACCTGATGTAGATGCAGTATAATCTTTAATAAAGTTATCTGTATAGTAGACAATTTTACTGTCCTTAATCAATGCTGTTCCTACAGCGCTGTATACCGGTAAACCATTATAGGTCTGTAAAAATTTCACAACATTACCATTCAGAGATTTTGAAGGATCCACATTATCGACAATAATATTATTAAGGCCGGACTTTTTATATTCCCTTATTTTATTTTGAGAAATATAATCTTTAATCAATTTTTCATTATCTTGTCCGAACAGTATTGCAGGAAATGCAGAAAATACCGCAAACAAAAGAGGTAGAGCTTTGTTTTTCATATCCATTATTAAAGGCGCTAATCTACAAATATTTAACAAATAAATATTATTTTTTTTACGCAAAATTTAACAATAAAACATTTTTATTACTACATATCTTTCAAAGAGAATTTTATAATTCACATAATGAAGATTTTTAAAATTATAATCATCTATAAAACCTTATTTAATAAACATTTATAATTCTTAAATCGAATGAATTGACTCCAAAAAGTGTCTTATAGAATATGACAGTAAAAAAAATAATGCATTTTTAATGTTTAAAAACGCTGCTTCTCTTTTATTATAATACTCATAAAAAAAGCCGCTCAAATGAGCGGCTGTATATTGATCAATGGTTCAAAGATTATTTACCTTCTTCCATTTTTCTTTTCAACTCTGCTAATGCATCGATGTCTCCAAGAGTAGATCTTTCTTCGTTGTTAGAAGAAGAAGTTACGTTTCTAGAAGAAGCTTCTTTTACGTTTTTCTTCTCTTCATCTCTGAAGATACCTGTGTGAGATACTACTACTCTCTTGAATTCTTTGTTGAATTCGATTACTTTGAATTCAGCTTCTTCACCTTTTTTGATTTTAGATCCATCTTCTTTCTCTAATAATCTTGAAGGACAGAAAGCTTCAACCTCAGCATCTTCGAATTGAACAGAAGCTCCTTTATCATGAACTTCTACTGCTTTACCAGCGTGGATCGTTCCTTCAGCATATTTAGTTTCGAACTTATCCCATGGGTTTTCAGTCAATTGCTTGTGACCTAGAGATAATCTTCTAGCCTGAATATCTAATTCAAGAACTACAACGTCTAATTTATCACCTACTGCGCAGAACTCAGATGGGTGCTTGATTTTCTTAGTCCAAGAAAGATCAGAGATGTAGATCAACCCGTCGATACCTTCTTCTAACTCTACGAATACACCAAAGTTAGTGAAGTTTCTTACAGTTCCTACATGCTGAGATCCTACAGGATACTTAGCTTCGATATTTTCCCATGGATCTTTAGACAATTGCTTGATACCAAGAGAAATTTTTCTTTCTTCTCTATCTAAAGTTAATACTTCAGCTTCCACTTCATCACCTACTTTTACAAAATCTCCGGCAGATCTTAAGTGAGTAGACCAAGACATTTCAGAAACGTGGATTAATCCTTCAACACCTGGAGCGATTTCTACGAATGCACCATAGTCAGCAAGAACTACTACTTTTCCTTTTACTTTGTCTCCAACTTTCAAGTCAGCAGAAAGAGCATCCCAAGGATGAGCTTCTAATTGCTTCATACCTAACTGGATTCTTGTTTTCTCATCATCGAAATCAAGGATAACCACTTTCACAGTCTGTCCGTCCTCAAGGATTTCAGATGGGTGGTTCACTCTAGACCAAGAAAGGTCTGTAATGTGGATCAATCCATCTACACCACCTAAGTCGATGAATACACCGTAAGAAGTGATGTTCTTAACAGTACCTTCAAGAACCTGACCTTTTTCAAGCTGAGCGATGATTTCTTTTTTCTGACCTTCGATATCTGCTTCGATCAATGCTTTGTGAGAAACTACTACGTTTTTGAACTCAGGGTTGATTTTCACAACTTTGAACTCCATAGTTTTTCCTACGAACTGATCGTAATCTTTAATTGGCTTAACGTCAATTTGAGAACCAGGTAAGAATGCTTCGATTCCGTGAACGTCAACGATCATACCACCTTTAGTTCTAGACTTAACAAAACCGTTAACGATTTCACCAGTTTCGTGAAGTTCGTTTACTTTATCCCAAGCTTTAAGTGTTCTAGCTTTTCTGTGAGATAATTGTAACTGACCAGTTTTGTCTTCTCTCTTGTCAACCATTACTTCTACCTCATCACCTACTTTAAGGCCTTGGTTGTAACGGAATTCGTTAAGAGAAATAACACCTTCAGACTTGAAGTTGATGTCTACGATAGCTTCTTTATCTGTTAATCTTACAACTTTACCAACCAGAACGTCATTATCGTCCAGATTGTTTAATGATCCGTTGTAGATTTCTTCTAAATCGCTTTTCTCTTTTCTAGCATCAGCATCAAGACCAGATTCGAAAGAATCCCAGTCAAATTGTTCAGGTGCTACGTTTTGGTTTAATAATAATTCAGCTGAATTTGTCTCTTTTGACATAATTCTAAAAAAATTTGTATTCCTTCTCTTTCAACGGTCTTAATCAATGTGATTGAAAAATACGGAAGTTATTAATATTTAATATTTTACTTTCTCAGACCTTTACCACAAAAAGTGGGTGCAAAGATAAGGATTTTATTTAAGATAAACAACAGTTTTTCCGTTTCAGACTTTCCTTATAAACAACTGGATATCAGAAAGATTGATTAAAAGACGGAAGGATTTAAAAATTTAAAGAGAAAGAGGAGGTTATAAGGAGATTAGCCTGTAAGCGTTTTTTCTAAAGCTATTTCGAAGTCTCTTTCATTTTCATGGTTATAAAACGGGACAGCAGTTATTAAATATTCATTTGTATGAATGGTAATGGTTTTCTTTTCATCTCCCATTTCTCTCAAAAAGTCATCTTTCCATCTGTCATAATCAATTAAATGAGCTCCTTTTGGCTCTATAAAAACCTGATAACTCAGCTGTTTATCATTTTTTTTGCTGCAAAACAGGATAAAATCAGGCTCAAAAGCACGTCCTGCCTTATCAAATATCTTAATTTCTCTTTCATTACGGATCAGATGAATGTTCTGAAATTTTTGATTTAATCCCCGGAAGCGTCTGGAAAATAATTCAACAAACCTTTTTTCCTCATTGGTCCCATAATTGGCATTATAAGCATACCAGGATTCTTCCGAAACCACATTCTCCTGCCCATCTGCTTTTATACTGCCTTTTTTAACCCTGATTTCTTTATCCCTGAATACCTGTCGGATAGGTTGCGCCTGGAATGATGACCCTTCATAGTCCGGAATGTTGTGTTTAATATCCATTTCTATATTTTGCAGCAGCCTGTTCAATGCCTGAAGATAATCGAAATGTGAAATCTCCTGAAGACGGCTTTGGATTCCGTAGAATATGATTTCCATTCCACCCAGATACTTCTCATCTTCTATAAACTCCCGGATGGACGTTATATTGGGGAAATAACGCGAAAGATTATCAAAGTAAAAAAAAGGATTGCGGCTTAAAGCGTATCTTACTACATGTTTCTGAATATCCTTAATTCTGATGCCTTCAGATTTTATACCTTCATCAGAAGAAACCGGTTTTTCCAATTCAAAAAATACATTGGAAGTTTTCCCAACGCCGGAAGAAAGCTGATGACTGAACTTAGGTTTACTAATTCCCAGATCTTTAAAAGACTTTATATGAGTAAAACTTTTGGGTATTTTACTGTTGGAAAACACAACTCCATTTTTGTATAATTCTGTGGTTTTAAATACAGGCTTTAATTTTAACTGTTTGATTTCAAGATTGGCCTCATCTTCGTATATTCCGGAGTCGACAAGGGCTTTTTTAAGTTCTGAAATGTAACGGCTGTCTTCTTTGGTGTGGTAATACAGCTCTTCTAAAATTTTCAGATCGTTTGAAATGTCATCATCATATTTCCGCACAAACTTATCTTCTCCTTCTTCCACTGCAAAAGGATAATATCTTGCTCCACGACCGATAAGCTGGGCTTCGGAAAGTGTTGTTTTTCCCGGATTACCATCCTTCCCATCCCGGTCTTCATATAATCTCACAATATCAAATAAGTTGAGAACATCCCAGCCTTCATTAAGCTTCTGTACCGCAAATACAGCACGAATCGGGTTGTTTTCCTCTTCCAGTGTATTGAGTAAGATCTGGTTTTTCTCTGCTTCCAGGTCATTATTGGCACTCAGGCAGTTTTCTTCTCTGAAATGAGTCTGTATCCGTTTTACAATATCCGTTATTGAAATATTTCTGGCTTCAAAAAATTCAAAAGCCTTTTGAATAATAGTAACTGTAGATGTCTTCCTGATCTTATCTACCATTGTTTCAGAGAAGTCACTGATCAGCTTATGAAAGTTTTCTTTATTCTGTTCTGATTCTTTAATCGTTTTCTTGGCTTTGAAAAGAATAACAGGTTTCAGATTAATATGATGCATAATGGCGAGTTCCTGACGGTACAGATTAAGAATCAATGCCTGAATGATTCTTTCCTCTTCATCATACATGGAACGGACAAGATTAATCTCTTTGGAAAATTTATCCGTTCTGAACTGGGCGAGATCATATTTATAAATGACTTTATCTTTATATTTCTCTGCAATTTCCCGGCTTTCATAATCTAAGGTTGCTGTAAATTCAAGGAGAATATTTTCAAAATTCTGATGCAGAATCTCCAGAACGGTTTCTTCCCAGCTTCCAAACAGATTCCCGTTTTTTGTGCCGCTGTTCAGATGATGCGCTTCATCTGCCATAAGGACGATCTTCTTATCCTGAAAATCTTCATAGGTGACACTGTTTTCTTTAGTATTGTTTAAATCGATATGGAGCTGCTGGATGGTGGTAAATTTAATATTGATGTTTTCATGATCGGATTCATCAAAATTACCGATTTGTTTAAAAAAAACTTCTCTGCCATCAATGACTATTTTATCCCGAAATAAATATTTGGAAGTCTGAGGATTAAGAAAGTTATCCTTCGTTTTCTGAATAATATTATTGCTGTTGACAAAAAACAGAAAGTTACGGTATCCTTTTTCATAAAGGTGAAGCATCAGGCCTCCCATTACCATCGTCTTCCCGCTTCCTGTTGCCATATTATAAAGGAGGTGCACAGGTTTTCTGGGCTTACCGTCAAAATCTTCCTGTTCCATATACAAATAACGTCTGAAAGCTTCTTCCTGATAGGGACGAATTCCAAATTTCAGATTGTCAGTGATTCCATTGGGTAGGGGAACTTCCGCCAGGGCCTTACGGGCAAACGGATTATTGAATATTTCGTGTAAAAATATCATCTGTTTAGGGTTTAAGTTGATAAAATGCCTGTGTTACTTTTTGTTCTTCCGGTGTACATGCAAAGTTCTCATCCTTAAGAGAAGATAGGTTAACATAGAGCTGATTTTTGTCGAGAAGCTCGCAAAGATGCTGCTTCTGTTCCTGCAGGCTCAATGTTTTGAAGTCTTCAATATGCTGCTCCTGTTTCTGAATATCTACATTATAATTAAGAAAAGATTTCGCTTTCATCTCTTCCCAAATCTGAAGAAGTATTTTTTCATCTTTTGCTCCTTCTATTTTTTCTATAAAGGTTTGATTGTATTTTTTGAGTTCGAGGTAAGTATAATTTATTCCTTTAAATCTATCTTTAATAATTTCATGTGTATTTTCAAGTTGCTCAACCAGAATAAATTGTCGTTCCAAATAATTCGAAACAAAACCTGTCGTTCCACTACCTGCAAAAAAGTCTAGTATGATATCGTTTTTATTTGTGTGAGCTTTAATAAATCTTTCTATAAGTTTATAGGGTTTTTCAGTTAAATAACCTGAACGTTTTTTACCATCAATTCTAATCCTTGCTGCAACAGCCATTTTCCACCAGTTTTTATTTTTAATTCTTTCATATTCATCATAGAGATTAGACATCTCCTCTACAAATTCCTCTTTATCTCTTCCCATTTCCCACCAATCTTCAGGAATTTTTCCTCTATCTGTATATTCACTGCTTACATTTGCATTCATTTCATTATTAAAACCACCAACATGTACTTCGGATGACATACGAACATCATCTCCATTAAAAATCCAGTCAGAGGTAGATTTTGAATACCATAAAATATTATCATGTTTTCTGTTATATTGTTTCATTTTAGGAGACCCTGGTCCGTGATATGCCCAAATTATTTCATTCCTAAAATTTTCTCTATTAAAAACAGAATCTAATAAGACTTTTAAGTAATGTATTTCATTCCAATCGGCTTGAACTAATATACTCCCATCGTCTGTAAGTAGACTTTTTGCAATATCCAATCTATTCTTCATAAAAGTTAACCAAGAAGAATGATTAAACCTATCATTGTATTGAAAACTATCATTTCCTGTATTATACGGCGGATCTATATAAATCAGCTTCACTTTCCCGGCAAATTCTTTTTTCAGAGAATGTAATGCAAGTAGATTATTTCCTTTAATGATCAAATTATCGGTAATAGTACCATTTTCATCTCTATTGAATTGGTCAAAATGATGTTCTCCATCTTTATCAAACCGTTTGGCATTCGTCAGGACTTTTGGGTCCAATAACTCAGTAATTTCATCCTGTGCCAGCACTTCATTGAAGAAAATTTCTTCTCTTTTATCTTCTTCACGGCTTTGTCCGCCCTCGAGAACACAGTCTTTAAACGGCCATACCAGTGAGACTTCATTGCGCTGTTTCAAATGTTTTCCGTCAATAGTTAATCCTACTTTATTTTTAAATTGAGTATAGCTGTCATTCAGATAGTTTTTCTGCTCAAGGAACTGAATGAAAAGGTTTTGTTTAAATACCCAGACATCTTTTACCTTTATAAAGAATTTTTCTTTCAAGTCGGAGTCTTCCAACAGTAAACCGATCAGTTCTTCATCAAAGTTTTGAGCTTTATTCAGGACCACCCATTTTTTTATTTCCCCGTTGTCAGAAACGTAATTAGGTTCTTTCTTAATCTGTTTTTCAAGAGTTTGATAGAGTTTCATGGCATTCATTTTATTGGATCAAATCTACGATCGGTCTTTGGTTTAAAATTATGGTTTCCCGTAAAACGTCAATAGTGAATTTCGCTCCTGCAAGTGAATCATCAGTTGCTATGGTACAAAAATCACAATTTCTATGGGTACCCACCTATTCCTGAAAACTCTCCCATCCCCAAACTCTCAACCACCTCAAACTCCAAAAATCACTACCTTTGCAGCATGGAACTACAATCAATCTATCAGAAACTGCAGATTCAGGATATGAATCAGATGCAGAAATCCACTTATAAGGCATCTGAAAACAATACAGATATTGTTTTGCTCTCTCCTACCGGATCAGGTAAAACCCTTGCTTTTTTATTTCCTGTTCTCAGAAATCTGAAAAAAAATGTTCAGGGCGTTCAGGCATTGATACTGGTTCCTGCCAGAGAGCTGGCATTGCAGATTGAGCAGGTTTTCAAATCAATGGGAACTGATTTTAAGGTTTCTGTTTGTTATGGTGGACATGATAAAAAGATTGAAGTCAATAACCTCATTGAAGCCCCGGCTGTGTTAATCGGAACTCCGGGAAGGGTTACTTATCATGTAAGAAATAACAATTTTGATCCAAAGACCGTTAAGACATTAGTTCTTGACGAATTTGACAAGGCTTTGGAATTGGGATTCCATGATGATATGGAGTTTATCTGTCATTCTTTAAAAGGACTTTCACAAAGAGTTTTAACCTCTGCAACAGCAATGGATGAGATTCCTGCATTTACGGGGTTAAAAGATGAGAAAACCATCAGCTTCCTTAAAGAAAATGATGTAAAACCGGATCTTCAGCTGAGAAAAGTAATGACCATTCCGGAAGAAAAGCTGGATACCTTATTCAACCTCGTTTGTAAAATAGGAAACAAAAGAACACTGATCTTCTGTAACCACCGTGATGCCGTAGACAGGATTTCTGAGCTTCTTCATCAGATGGGAATCGACAGGGAAACTTTTCATGGAGGGATGGAGCAGGATGAAAGAGAGCGGGCCCTTCTGAAATTCAGAAATGATTCTGCAAGGATCCTTATCACAACAGACCTTGCTGCCCGCGGACTTGACATTCCCGAAGTAGAATCTATTGTTCATTATCAGCTGCCTCCTAAAGAAGATGCCTTTATCCACCGAAACGGACGTACGGCAAGAATGAATGCCAAAGGCTTTGTATATCTGATCATGACTGAAGAGGAAAATTTCCCATTCATTAAAAACAATACTCCGGAAGAAAGTGTTGCCGGATTTACCAAAGTTCCGCACAAAACACCTTTCCAGACGGTTTACATCAGTGCCGGAAAAAAGGATAAAGTCAACAAAGTGGATATTGTAGGCTACTTGCTTAAAAAAGGAGAACTTCAAAAAGAAGATGTAGGGATTATTGAAGTAAAAGATACTACTTCCTACGTTGCGGTTTCCAGAAATAAAGTCAATGCACTTTTAAGAAAACTTCAGAACGAAAAACTGAAAGGAAAGAAAGTAAAAATGGAGGTAGCCTATTAAAAAGCTGATTTCAGTTCGGATAAAAACAAGTCATTGCGAAAGGCTGGATTGCTTCGTCACTTCGCTTCTCGCAATGACATTTTAATTATTATTTTATTCCTCTTACTCTGGTTGGAAAAGTATAAACAGACTTAGAAGCAGTAATGAAAAGAATATCATTATTTTTTCCGCCGAAAGTGACATTGGATGTCCATTTTTCAGGGATCGGAATATGGTAAATCTTCTTTCCTGAACGGTTAAAAACATGTACTCCATTGCCTGTTAAATAAAGGTTTCCATGCTTATCCAGTTCCATTCCGTCTGACCCCATCTCACAGAACAATTTTTTTCCGGATAGTTTTCCTTCACCCAAAATATCATACACATAGGTTTTTCCGGCATCAATATCAGAAATATATAATTTCTTCAGTTTTTCGCTTCCTACAATTCCATTGGGCTGCGTGAAGGTATCTAATTTGATTACTTTTCCCTCCTTATTTCTGTAGTAAAGGCTTTTGTGCGGCAGTTCCTGTTTAAAATTTACCCAATAATCTCTTTCGTACAGGGGATCTGTAAAGTACATGCCTCCAAATTCATCATTCCAGACATCATTGGGTCCGTTCAGTCTTTTTCCTTCAAAGCCTTTAAGCAGAACTTCTACTTTTTTATCCTTTGAAATTTTCCAGATTTCTCCCTGATCGTCTGAACAGGTGATCAAATATCCGTTTTTGTCGAAGTGTGTTCCGTTTGCCCTTCCTGTTTTATCTAAAAATTCGATGATCCGGTTGGTTTTCCAATCCCAATAGTAGATTTTATCGTTGGGTTGATCGGTAAAGTAAACATTTCCTTCCTGGTCTGCTGATGGTCCTTCTGTGAAACTGAACTTGTCGGAAACCATTTCCGGCTGTACTCCTTCATAAAACATTTTACTATAATTTACTGATTGACAGTTTATCAATACCAAAACCAAACCAATCATGCCTGTTTTAAAGATATTCTTCATTCTTCATTTTTAAATCTGCAATTTACAATATGCCCCAGAGGTTTCAAAATATTTTCTCATCTCGGTACAATAAAAATCGCAACCGAAAAATGTCCTAATTGTCCTATTTTGGAAGTAGATCCTATTAGTAGTCAAAGAATATAATACGGAGCTTTGCAGTAATGGATCAATCATTTTTTCATGGGAATGTTCTTTGAAAAAAGGGATGAATTCAGATGAAAATTGTACCAAAATACTTTTAGAGCATACAACAATGAGCGCAGAGTCCAACAATATCAAGTCTTTGGAAATTGACAACGAAGATTTCAGAAATTCAGTGGGAACCATGGATGAAACCGGAAAAAGAAAGTGGATTTTTCCCAGAAAACCTAAAGGAAAATATACCAACTACAGGAATTACACCAGTTATATTCTTCTTGCCTTGTTCTTCGGGTTGCCATTTGTAAAGATCAACAATAATCCTTTTCTGCTCATCAATGTCATCGACAGAAAATTCTTTATTCTCGGCCAGCCCTTCTACCTGCAGGACTTTTTTATCCTTGCGCTGGGAGCGGTGACTTCTGTCATTTTTGTCATGCTCTTTACCGTGGTTTTCGGAAGAATATTCTGTGGCTGGCTGTGTCCGCAAACGCTTTTTATGGAAATGGTTTTCCGTAAGATTGAATACTGGATCGAGGGAGACAGAAATAAACAGATGAAACTCGACAGACAGGAATGGGATGCAGAAAAAATCCGTAAAAGAGTGACGAAATGGTCTGTTTTCCTTTTGATTTCTCTGGTTATTTCCCACCTCATGTTCATGTATATTGTAGGATACGAAGAAGTTTTCCGTATTATGGGTGAAGGTCCTGCTGAAAACTCACTGAAGTTTACAGCCATGATATTCTTTACAATGACATTTTATTTTGTTTTTGCATGGCTCCGTGAGCAGGTATGTACACTGGTCTGTCCTTACGGAAGACTTCAGGGTGTACTGATTGATAAACAGACCATCAATGTATATTATGATTTTAAAAGAGGGGAAGGCCGTGCAAAGTGGAGAAACAATGAAGACAGAAAAGCAGCAGGAAAAGGAGATTGTATTGACTGCAACCAGTGTGTTGTAGTATGCCCTACAGGAATTGACATCAGAAACGGACAGCAGCTCGAATGTGTAAACTGTACAGCCTGTATCGATGCCTGTGATGAAGTAATGGAAAAAGTAGGTCTGCCTAAAGGGCTGGTACGTTATGCTACAGAGGCTGAAATAGAAAACCAGGAAAAATTCAGATTTACCCCTAGAATGAAGGCAACCACTGTAATTCTGGCTTTACTGATCGGATTCCTTGGTTTTTTAATGTATGACCGTGGTTCTATGGAAGCCAAATTCATCAAACCGGCAGGTTCTACTTTTTTCGTTAAAAATGGTAAAATCACCAATACCTTTATTTATACCCTTCTGAACAAATCTAATGAAAAGAAAATCCTTACCATTAAAGTTATTACCCCAGCTAATGCAGAGATCACTTATTTCGGTTCTGAAAAAATTATATTAAAAGGAGACCAGATCCTGAAAGGGAATATTAACATCTCTTTTCCTGAAAAAGAAATTAAATTCTCCAAACAAAATATGGTGATTGGCGTGTTTGATGAAAATGGGAAGCTGATCGATTCGTTTGAAACCACTTTTGAAGGGCCATTTAAGTTAGCTTTATAGGTAATAGGCTGTAGAGATTAGGGAAAGGAGTTGAGATTTCCCTAATTTCCCCCAAATTTAAACCTTTTGTTTTAAACTCATTAAGCCTTATATTTCCTCATAAACTGAGTAGGAGTCATTCCGGAAGTTTTCCGGAATACCCTTACAAAGTAAGAATACTCTTCGTATCCCAGCCTGAAGGCTATTTCCACAAGGCTTTCATCCAGATACATCAGCATTCTTTTGGCTTCCAGCACTACTCTTTCAGTAATCACCTCGGTAGCTGTTTTCTGAACAACCGTCTGTACGATCCTGTTCAGATGTTTGGCGGATAACCCCAATAAGGAAGCGTAATAAGTAATTGATTTTTGTTTTGCAAATTCCTGCTCAATCAGATTTTCAAATTCCTGATAATGTTTAAAGTAAGAAAGTCCGGCAGCAGAAGCCTGTGTATCAAAATTTTTTGAAAATAACCTTGTAGCATTGATAAAAATCTGAGACATCAGAGACAGAATCAGCCCTTCTTTCATGACATTTTTAGCCTGATGCTCTTCTCCCAGTTCCTGGAACAGATTAATATTTTTCTTCAGCTCATGAGCATCCAGCTGAAGTTTTCTTGGAAAAGATACAGAGCCGAAAAAGGGAAAATTTCTGAGTTTCTGATTCACATAATGCATTTCATAGAATTCCTGAGAACAGAAGACAATATAACCATCAATATCTTCTGAAAGCTCCCAGCTGTGAATCTGCCCCGGGGACAGAAAAAAAAGGCTTCCTTCAGAAACCTCATACCTCTGAAAGTCGATTTCATGAACTCCTGTTCCTTTGGTAAAAAGAACCGCTGCATAGAAATCATGCCTGTGAGGTTTTTCTATGTGACGATGCCCTACCACCAGATGATTCTTCATTGTATTAAAGTAAAAATCTGAAGTATTTTTACCAGCCTGGAAAAGATCAATATGAAGAACTGAGATTGGATTCATCATGCCTTAATAACAAATGACAAATTTAAATAAAAAAAGGACCGGTCAAGACCGATCCTCTTTATCTGTTATAACTATTGTATGTTATTTTATAATAAGTTTGCTGTTATATGTTCCTTTCGAAGAATTGATGCTGATCACATAAACTCCTTTGGGTACATTTACATTGAATTCTTTTGTTGTATTTCCTTCACTCTTATATGCTGAAGTATAGATCAGTCTGCCACTTGAATCAAACATATTTATTTTCACCTCTCCTTTAATATTCTGAGATTTGACAAAGAAATTGCCATCACTTGGATTAGGGTAAATTTTAATGTCATCTGCCAGTGGAGAATTGGTTTCTTTAATTCCTAATGACTGTGTCTGGCGGGTACATACCTGAAGCGTCCATCCGTTAATTGTTCCGGTATCTCCCGTATAATTATCCGAAGCAAATAATTTCCACTGTCCCTGCGCTGGGTGTCCTACAAAAATTCCCAATGATTCATTAGATTTGGCTTCTCCCTGAATTGGAGTGGCACAAACAACAGTATTTCCGGTATCACTGAACGTAGCCGTTATATTATCCTGGGAACCACACTGTCTGTTCCAGATCAGGGCAGATGTTCCCATAGGGCCTTCTATTCCCAGTGAAACATCACTCACATAGGTATGGGTAACAGAAGGAGTCACTTTAATTTTAGTAATAATCCCAGGATTGTTTACCATTAAAGGAGCTGACACCTTTGGAGATGCAATAGCAGCTGCTCCTCCGGGACCATCGGTAATAGGAACTGCAGGACCTCCGTATGTATAGGTCGTACAGCTTTCTCCCTGTACTGTATAATCAATAACAAAGCTGGGGCTTACCGCATAGTAGATATTTCCTACAGCTTCCACCATAATATAGGCATTGGTAGCCATAGATCCGGCCGGAATGGTAACCTGCTCACTTCCGTCGTTAGGCGTATTGGCAGCAATCGTAGTAAATGTCTGTCCTCCGTCTGTAGACAGTTTAATATTTACATTCGCTGTACTTACAGGAGCCTGTGTTGTATTGGCCACATCCCATGTTACATTTACTGCTGATCCTGAAGCAGCAGACTGTCCGAATGCAGGTGCAGTGACTTTAAAAGGACCGGAAGCATTGTTTACTGTAATCATCATTGCATCCTTACTGATTTGAGGTGCCGTAATGCTGTTATTTCTTACAGTCAGGGCAAAATTAAGACTCCTGCCCACTCCTGAAACTGTTTCCCATTTCGTGGTAAGAACACCGGCTAACACTTTATTAAAGTCAGGGAAATATCTTACAGGTGTACTTACCGGAACCACAGATCTGAATGTAGGACCACTTGGTTTGTTAAGATATGGGATAGAATTGTTTCCTGTCTGAGATGACCCTGAATCCATCTGTTCCCAGGTATAGGTATAAGATGCTGTATTGGGATCTGTTGACGTTCCTTTAAGTACAAATGCTGTAGATTTTGGGATCACATAATCCGCACCTGCATTTATGGATGGTGCAGGATCCGCAAAAGGTGTATTTGTACCACAGGCGACACTGTTTATTCTGTCTTTAATTTCCTGTACGCTAAATCCATGAAAATAATCATTGGAATTAAACTGCACATCATAGTTGCTGGTAATTCCTGTGTATGCCATAATGGTAGAACCGCTTCCCGGCTCCACCAGTGAAGCAAGATTCCCCGATGCAGTGCTGTAGCTGAATGTATGGTTAGCTCCCAGCTGATGTCCCATTTCGTGAGCTACATAATCGATATCAAAATTATCGCCTTCCGGAAAATTACTGGCTGTCCATCCCATTGCCTTAGTCGCATCATCACAGATATCTCCCGGTGCATATCCGTTACCGTCCTCACGGTCAAAAATATGCCCCATGTCATAATTGGCTGCTCCAATGAGATTGGTAATTGTTGTCTGACCGGCCTGGTTTTGTTCATCCGATGCTGTATAAGGATAAGAAGGTGAAGCGGAGTCTACAAAAATGACAGCATCATTATTGGCAACCAGATTAAAATGAAGGGAAAGGTCTTTTTCAAAAACACCGTTCAGACGTGTTAAAGTAGCATTCATTGCTGCCAGTACAACGGCCTTTTTCTGTGCCTCGGTTGCAGTTGCGGGTGTTCCTGCTGCTGTAAGGTGATATTCTGCATATTCTGCTGTACAGGTAATAGCAAGTCTGAAAATATTAAAACCTGCTACCTTTTTATTGACCGCACCGCTTTTTTTTTCAGAATTTTTGATTTCTGGTTTATTGGGGGTAGCGCACTCAAAAGGTTCTTTGTCCTGCCCTCTTCTTGCATTGGAATCAAAAACAGCATATACCGTCCTGTCTTCAGTATAGGGTTCAATAAACTCAGAAATTCCCGACCGGGTGATCATAGAAGAAAAACCAACAGGAGAAAGACTGAATCTTACATATGCAGAAGGATCTTCCAGTCCTGTTCCTACATAAGACCTGATATCAGGAAACTTCGCCTGTAATTCAGGGGCCATATTGGAGTATTCCCAGACCTGGAATCTTTCCAGCTTTCCGCTGGCGGCAGGGAGTGAAATAACCACTCCTTTTTCATTTGAAAAACGGACCGGGGCATTCTTCAATGTCTGTCTTAGCTGATCAGTATTCAAAGCATAAAGCCCGGAAAATTCAAGTTTTTCCTGTGATTTTTTAACTTTCTGAGACCTGAGCTCAGTTCTTGTCCACTGTGAATATCCTAAAAAAGGAAGCATCAGTGAGAAAATAAAGAAATAATATTTCATATCATTAATGATTTGAGTCTCACTAAGATATTAAAAAAAATCAGACTCATTTAACCTTTTGTCACTTATTTATGAATAAAATACATTGATCTTACGCAACAAAAGTCATACAGCACTTTTTATCATATATTTTGGATAAAACTTTAAAAAATTTTTATCTTTGAACTTTAGGAGTCGTAAAATGAAAATAAATTTACCTGATAAACTGTATTATTCTATAGGAGAAGTGGCTAAAGCATTCGATGTAAACACTTCATTAATACGTTACTGGGAACAGGAATTCCCTATTATCAAGCCTAAAAAAAACAGAAAAGGGAACCGGTATTTCACTCCTGAAGACATCAAAAACCTTCAGATGATCTACCATCTGGTAAAAGAGAAAGGATATACCCTTGACGGAGCCCGTATCGCCCTCACCACCAACAGTAAAATCTCCGAAACCATTACCCTCATTGACCGTCTGGAATTTGTAAAAGCTGAATTAATCAAGCTGAAAGAATCTTTGGGAGAAAGAGATGGTGAATAAATAGGATAAAATATAAAAAATCCGCTGCAGTCTAACGAGACTAATTTTTTCTTATTTTACGTTATTTAACTTACGTTTACCATTTTAAATTATCTAGCAATTTATCTTCCTTCAAGTTTAAAATAGCAATGTTGTCATTTCCTTTTTCTACAATATTGAATAAAACAAAATTATTAAATTCTTTTATCGGAAGATTTTCAGACAACTTATTCTCTTTACTAAAAGATACTAGCTTCAAATCTCCAATAAGATTTTTATAGTAAAACTGATGGTTATTAATAAAGATTATAGGTCTTGAATAAGCTATAGTTGAAAATAAATAAATTGAATTAATGCTAAGTAAGATTTCTTTAGTTTTTGTATTGTAAATGTAATATTTATCATACTGATATCGGTAAGAATAATCGTTTTCAGTACTTAATTCTTTTACAAAATTCGGACGCTCAACAGGCAATAGTAAAACTTGTTCAATTTGCCTGGAATTTGAACCATGCAAAATCTCACTAAAGTTTACTTTATTAGGAATCTTTCCTTTTTTCAGAATTGCAAACTCTATTAATTTTAGATTATCCAGCAAATTAAAATTATATGCATTAACATGTAAAAAAATATTTTTTTTATTTCTGAAAAAATATTCTGGCTGTTGATTGGGAACCATTTCTAAAAAG
>NZ_BJTC01000012.1:14231-190007 GCF_006829085.1 Chryseobacterium sp. ON_d1 | reverse complement strand
GCGGTGGGGCTCACCTGTTCCCATTCCGAACACAGAAGTTAAGCCCACCAGCGCCGATGGTACTGCTAACGCGGGAGAGTAGGCCGCCGCCAGTTTTTATTTTATTTTTAAAAATCCTTTATCGTCATGATAAAGGATTTTTTGTTTTATACCCATCCCTGTTTAAAGTAACAGAACTAATCAGTAATGAGCAATGAGTAATAAACGATGATTGATCAATGATAACAATACATCGATACTGATCTTTCATCACTGATCAATCATCAATTATCAATTATCATTCATCCCCTAGCCCCGATAGAAATGGTTACCCCGCAGCAGGAGGTGGAAGCACTGGGGTTAGCTGGGAAAATAAACCCTGGCGCGAGGAGTAGGAATGGATAGCGGGAGAATGCTTCTGAAATTTTCGAAAGTTGGTGGACAACTATTTCCTTACCTGCAATGCATATAAATTATTTCCCTTTTTTAAGCGCATAAATCGCCTACAACGTACAAACCTAAATGGGGGTGAAGAAAAGATCTACAAACTGTCAGGATCCATCTTATTTTAATCCAGAAGAAATAAAAAAGGTCTCAACAAAGAAACAGTTCTCCTTAATGACATCTTGCTTTTAATTTGCTCCTATGGTGAAAACTATTTGTGTACTGTATGCTGCAGCAGGGATTGTTACAGATATACCTCCTATTTGTAGCTGTACACTGATAGCTGAGTAATCTACACTGTTGTTGACCCCTAATACTCCTCCGAATGTTATTGTCGAAAGCGTTGCAGAAGTGCCTTGTGGTATTTCTATATAATTCGCAGTTCCACCATTTATGGTGGCACTACAGAGTACACAGAGTCCATTAATGACTGTAGTACCATTACTTCTTTTTGCATAAAGTTTCATAGAGCTGTTCCAGGAAGTAGGAACATGCTGCATGCTGATTCTGGCACCTGAGCCTGACAGAAGATTCAGGAAAGATCCTGGTAAATGACCGGATAATGTTAACAGGCTGGGATTATCATAAGTTCCTGCATAATTGGTTCCGGCTTCTGTGATCGTGGGTACTCCTACAGTCCAGCTAGTTCCTGTAATATTTATGGTTTGTCCTTGAATAAAATTTCCCATTATTAAAGTAATAATGTATAGATATCTTTTTAAGAAAGGCTCTATGAGAATTGGACTTTTAATTTTCATTTTTCAATTTATTCTGTAATGGTGTAGGTGATGACAACAGCAGTATTAGCCTGTGCCTGTAAATTGGCATAAGTACCGGTTGCCAGAGAAATGGTAAGTGCGTGACCGTTATTGGCACCATTGCCAGTATATGCTCCTCCAATGCCACTTATAATGGTAGTGGGTGTTGTGGTAAGAATTACCTGACCTGATGATGTTCCCAGTGTTCCTCCGCCGGCTCCTGAAGCTGCTGCTGCCTGGATCCTTATATTGACCCCGGCAATAACTTTATTTACTGAGGCTGTAATTCTTCTGGAAAGGCCGCCGGATGCGATGGCTGATGTATAATTAATCCATTTTGATGTATTGGGAGTTGGGGTTCCCAAAGGATTTCCAGCTTCGGTAGGAGCCGCAAAATTCAAAGTAATACTTCCTGTAGGTTCAATATCCATTAGTGTTACTACGGGTAATGTCAGACTTACAGTAGTACTTGCAGTCTGGGAATAGAGAGAACCTGATATTATCATCAATGGTATTAATATTATGGAACGGATCGGCATCATTTCTTCTTTTTTATTTCATTATACCCTACTTTCAAGGATTCCTGTTGATATTTGATTTCTATCTGATGTTTTACAACGTTGACAGTTAGCTTCTTTGTTTCTAAGGGCTTTAAAGTAAACAGAAATTTGTCTGTTGAGATTTTATAGCGCTTATCCAATCCGTTGCGGTAAACCTTAACGGTCCAGTCTCCGGGCCTGAGATAAGTGAAATCAAAATCTTCCCCTATGAAACATACCTTGCGAAAAGTCTGATCATTATTGGTGGCTTCAACAATGATACTTTCTTTTTTACTTTTTCCTTTTACAGATTGTATCTGCCCAAAATCTGATTGATCTTCCTCCCCAGTTTCTAAGAATCTGACGTGTCCCTGAACACTTGCTGCTGCTGTTAATCCGAAATTAAAAATATTCTCTTTGTTGATCAAAGAAAGGGCTGTAGGAAAGGTGTGAGTCGGTATATCATTGATTTCTGTTGTTGAACGGTCTATTTCAAGGAAATAATTACCTGGAATAACATTTTTAAATACATAATTTCCATCCTTATCCGTTACAGACAGATAACTCCCAAGCATTAATCTGATTCCTTCTGTTTTTTTTATACCTAAGTTCCCGATATTACCCGATAGTGAAACATAGTCAGCAATTTTCTGTACCGGAATGTTGGGGCGCCAGGTATAACGCATGGAGAATATAAAGTCTTTATCCCCAATTTCTCCTCTCTGTAATGAATATCTTCCGGAAAGATCAAGTTCATTTCCGGGAAATAGCCGCTGGTGAAAAAGGAGTTCAAAAAGATTTCTGTCCTTAAAATATTCCTCAGGCATATAATTGTTCTGATAAAAAATGCTTAGACTGGTCTTATCAGAGAACTGGCTAAATATCCTTGCTCCATAATAAAGGTTTTTCTGATTCTGAAGCTGATATCTTGAGCTGATGGCATAACTTCCGAAGATGTTAAAAGATGTTCTGAATTTTTGAAATGAAAGGTTGGCAGAATAAAAACTTGAATTTCCAGTGAATCCGGTCAGATAATTGTCCGTTTTTCCAAACTGTCCATCCAGATTTATCTGAAAAACTCCAATCTGCTGATTAACGCTCACCTTGAAATAACGTTCATAATAATCAAACTGTTTAGGTTCTAAACGGTCTTTATAGGTTTGATAGCCATTATTAAGAATGATAAAACCACTGGGCAGATACTTATACTGTACACCGTACTGAAAATACTTTCTGTAAGGTGCAGCCAGTAACAGGGTATCTCTTTGGAAGTTTTTGGCATCCTGCATATAGTTGGCAAAGACACTGATTTTTTTTGTGATATTATAATAAATATTACCGTTAAAGGTATTGGTATTGGTAAAATATCCGGCAAAATCAGGGCTGGCTCTCATGTACATTAAGCTTCCGTTCAGCCTTTTAAAAACGGCTTCAGCCTGCAATAAATAAGCTGTTCCATCTGTTTTCTGTGTCGTGCTGTATGCCAGTTCTCCGGAAAGAGTAATGCTATTTGAAATTTTGAATTTTCCTTTGGTATAAGGGAGGTGGGCATCTGAGTCTAGCCTTACATCTCCATATCTGATTTCTTCCTTTCTCGGAGTTTTGTAGAGATATCCTGCAGAAATTTCAGATTCTTTCCGGATCTTAAACGTTGAATAGATATTAAATTCATCTTTTATATCTCTGAAAAATCTGGGATGATTATAGAATCCGCCAAAGCTCACTTTATTAAGATCATACCGGATTTCTGCCCCCCGTCCATATCTTGCAAATTCTGTGAGATATGATGATGAATAGGTTTTATCTCCAAGATGAAGAAAAAAACGATCCCGTTTATAATTCACAAAATATTCCTCATATTGAGTAAAAGTGTTAAGCTCTACAGGATTGTGTGTTACGGCCCTGAATTCAATCTGATTTTTATTGTCTTTATCAAGCGCTCCTTTGCCATAGATTTCCCCCTGGAAGCCATCGTGATAAACTCCCATATTCTGCATCCCAATAAAAGATAACGAGAAAGCAACAGGCAGCCTGTGATAAATGTCATTTTCAGAGGGCTTTACTGATATAACCTGAGTACTTGCATAGACATCCTGATTTTCCTTGGGTTTATTCTTCAGGTGTATCGAAAGATTGAGATTCTGAAATTCATTTTGAGCGAGTTCAGGACTTGTTAATTTGTGGATGGTAATAATTTTTGATTCATTAGGCCCCAATATCAGTGATGACTCATTATCAAGAATTGCATTTTTACTTTCCAGTACAATATTTTCAGTTATATTACCATTATTTTTTAAAAGAAAAGAAGCCCGGATCGTTTCTCCGGCTCTTATAAACTCCGGTGCGTTTAAAACTGTAACCAAAAGACTGCTGTTTCCGGAAACCGTGATTTCTGAAGTTTTGGTAAAGGATATTCCGTTGCTTCGATCGGTGATATTCAAAGTCACAGAGTAATTACCTTGCCCGGTTTCTGCTCCTATACGCAATGGTACCAGATAAGCAGATGTTTCATAAGGAGCCATCTGAAATTCTCCTTTGGCTAAAATAGGTTTAATAGACGGGATTGATGTAGATACTGAAATAGTATAGGTCTTACTTTCAGCTGAATTATTTTCTAATGCAAAGGGAATAGAGGTGGACATCCCCGGCATTAAACTATCTTTTTTACTGATCAATCGGTTGGATTGCTGTTGAGAAAAAATAAATACCGGGAATAATAATATGATAATAAATAATGTCCAAGTTCTAATCATTTTTTACATCTAATTCCACATTGAGTGCAAATGCATTCTCTTCTTCATCCGTAGCTATGATGGCAGCTCTGTATGTATCCGGGGGGACTGCATTGATATCAATGTAAAATGTTTTGGAGGTATCCGGCAAGAGCCCCATTGTTAAACTGGAGTATGTTCCCACTTTTTCACCTGTTTTGCGATTATAGATTTCAATGGCTGCAGTCGGTTTACAGTACAGATTGCCATTATTGGCAATCGCGATTTTTACCATTTTTTTTCCCTCCTGTTTTTCTACTTTTACACTTTCAAACTTAAGGTCTGGTTTAGCCTTTTCCGTATCAAAGTCTGTTATCACCTGAATTGCATACCGTATAACAGAAGTGATACTCACTCCCGGCTTATTGTCACTAGGTTTTATCTCCTCTACAGGTTCTACCATGATAACACTCCAATAGCTTCCCGGATCTGTTACCTGATTGGGAACTGTGATTTCATAAAATACCTCGGTCTTTTCTTTGCCTTTAAGAGTAACCAGATTGGTATTGAGTTTCAGCCACTCTCCGTTACTGCGTTTATTCGTACGCAGTGCTGAGTAATAGATCGTTCCATCAGCATGGTAGGTATAATCCTGTAAAAATAATTTTACGCTTTGAGGATTGCTGCTCGTGTTTTCAATGGCAACTTTTCCTTTATAAACCTTTCCGTTTTCTATTTTGTAAGAATGCGTAAGCCCGTTGAGAATCACAATGCCCGCATGTAAAAAGCTGTACTGCAAAATCAGGGTGACCAAAAGAAGAATACGCTTTATCATTATATAAAGTTTGGAGTTAAATTATTAATAATACAAGACAAGGAAGAAACTGATAACAGCTTCTTCTTGTTTTTTTGAATTGGAAAATAGAATCTTTGTTTAAGTTCTAGTTGTCTGATATTGTATAAGTAACGGTAGCAACTACAGTGGCTGTTGCCTGTAAATCTGCATACGCTGCTACGCCTCCGGGACCACTTCCTGCTGCAAGTGCATAGGTCAGGTTGTGACCGTTATTGGCCCCATTTCCTGTATAAGCACTTCCAATTCCGGAAATAATAGTCTGGTCAGCTGCACTTAAGGTCAGAAGACCTGCAGAGGTTCCTAATGTTCCTGCTCCTGATCCTGTAGCTGCAGCCGCCGTTACGTGGATATCAACACCTGGGATGATCGCATTCATTTTTACGCTCACGTTACGGGTAGGATCTGCAACAGATTTGATGGAAGAATAGTTAAGCCATAAAGTAGTATTGGCTGCGGCAGGAATAATAGGGTTCCCTGCTTCTGTAGGTGCTGTAAATCCAAGCGTAATGTTTTTTGTAGCAGCCGGCTCAATATCTACCAGGGCCACTTCAGGAATGGAAACTGTGACTGTGTGGTTGTCTGTATTGGTATCCTGTGCGCTCAGATTCCCGGATAGAACAAGCGTAAATAAAGACGCTGCAATAGTTAAATTTAATTTTTTCATGACACTGTTAATTAGTTAAGTGAATATAACAAAATTCAGCATACTGTGAAAAAAATGTACCATATTTTTTTTATAAATACTTATTTATCATATGTAATACATTATAGTTATAAAATAACTCAAAAAAAATCCCATACGATTTTGTACGGGATTTTATTGATATTATAAGCCTTTTCTATGCCCAGTGCGGATCAGAAACAGAAACTTTACCAGTTTCTATTCTTCCGGAAAAGTGCCATAGATGATTATTAAACGTTAATTTCAGATCATACCAGCCCTTATATTTATCAAGATCGATAATGATTTTTTCTTCCGTTTTTTGCACCGAAATCGACTTCTGTGTTTTTCTGTAAAGGTCTTCCAGGCTTATGGAAAGATTTTTATTTTTATGAGCTCTGATGGTCAGTTCAACCTGATTTTTTAAAGGAATATTTGTCAAAATGACCTCCGTTTCCGGAATATTATCTCCTTTAAATTTCCTGAAAAAACCATTGGGACCGAAAATTTCGTAATCATAGGCTCCGGAATGTACAGCATGGGATAGTGTCTGTTTGGAATATAAGGCATATGAAAAATGGTACTTGTTATGGTCAAACTGAGTCCTGTCATAGATGAGCAAAGGAACTCCATTTTCTTTCAGATTGGTCATCTTTATATGACCGCCTTCCAAATTGACATGGAAATGATACGGCAACGGATTGGATGGTTTCAAGCCTCTTTCCTGAATATCAAGTAAATTTTCATTCAGCTCATTTTCAGAATACCATTTCAGGTTGGGTACCGGTTTATTTTTGGCAGCATTGATGGTTTTAGCATAGTCTTTCTGATTCAGATAATCCATTTGTGGAGCTTTTACACTGGAAGAATTGAAAGCTGATGTGAGATCTCCGCATATTGCTCTTCTCCAGTCACTGATGTTGTCAACATGAACATTCTTGCTGAATTTTTTCATGATGAATTTTTCAAGGAACTGCAGTACCGAAGTATGATCTGATACCTCGGAATTGACAAAGCCGCCTTTTGTCCATGGTGATGCGATAATCATGGGTACCCTGTAGCCCAATCCCACGGTTCCTTCAATTTTTTCATAATTTTTTAAAGAAGGATCAGACATATATTCCTGGGATTTGTCTACATATTCCACACCTTCTTTTCCATTCATATCAACAGGTTGGCTTGGATTTACCGGTGGTGAGAAGGGCAGTACATGATCAAAGTATCCGTCATTTTCATCATAATTGATGATGAATATTGTTTTTTTCCAGGTTTCAGGATCTTTGGTCAAAATATTCAAAACCTCGGAAATATACCATGCTCCATACCATGGTGATCCCGGATGGTCTGAAAAATGTTCGGGTGCTACCAGCCAGGAAACCAGCGGAAGTTTTTTCTCTTCTACATCTTTACGGAATTGGAATAA
The DNA here is from genome assembly GCF_006829085.1 of Chryseobacterium sp. ON_d1. Classification (GTDB taxonomy): domain Bacteria; phylum Bacteroidota; class Bacteroidia; order Flavobacteriales; family Weeksellaceae; genus Chryseobacterium. Next base: position 182,636 of record NZ_BJTC01000012.1, on the reverse strand, counting down.
TACATCGCCTTTAGGAACGACCAGCCTTTCTCCGTTTTCATCCTTTCCGATCTCCAGTTTCCAGTAATCAGGATCATTTACATTGGTGGTGAAAGCTTTTTCGTGAAGGTTTTTCTCTTCTTCTGAAAGTTTTGAATAATTATCCGGATGGTATTTCACCTGGTCTCCCTGAACTTCAGCCAGCATAGCTTCCAGCCGTTCTTTCTGGTTAGGATTTTTTTCAATTTCCTTTTTAAGGTAGGTGATAATGTTGGGGATGTTTTCATAGTATCCTTTTGAAAACTTAACATTGAATTTTGAAAACCATTCTATCGGATTATCAGTAAAATTACTCAGCCAGGCTTCCTGTTCCCCGGACATCCCTTTTGGAAGGCTGATTTCATTCTGATAAATTCTCCACGAAACATTCTGCTGCTCCAGAATCTCCGGGAAGGTTTTCCATTTTGCCTGTCTCGCTTTATCATAATCAATATTTTCATTCACAACGTTAGCCTTGGCTTTTCCGTTTTGCTGTTCCCTTAATGTTCCGGACCAAAGGAATAGTCTGTTCGGAGTTGTTCCGGTAAGGGAAGAACAGAAATACTGGTCGAATATGGTAAATGCATCAGCCAGCTGATAATAAAACGGAAGGTCCTCACGGTTGTAATAACCTAATGTCAGCGGAATATTTTTATAATCTTTATTGCCTGAAGCTTTAGCCTGAAGCCACTGGTCAAATTTTCCTTTGTTAAGAGCCTTTTGCTGATCTGCCCATGAATGTGGCAGAGAACTCATCCAGGTAGATTTCGTATTTCTTAAATCCAGACGGGCAGGAGAGGCATATTTTCCTTCGTCATTCTTTTGAAAGAAAACGGAATGTCCATCCTGTTTTATAAAAGCCCTCTTATCCAAAAAGCCCCTTACTCCTTTAAGAGCCCCAAAAGCGTGATCAAATGAACGGTTCTCCTGCATCAGGATCACAATATGCTCTGCATCATAAAATGTAGATTGGGCAGCCGGATCAATGGCTAAAGCTTTTAAAATGGAAGGGTGCAGAACACCTGAAGTTCCGAGTCCCGCTAATAAAAGGCTTGATTTCTCTAAAAATTCTCTTCTGTTCATAATCAATCGTAATAAGAAAGAAACCGCAAGTTAATAGGATTTTCCTGCGATTTCTTTGTTTTTATATAAAAATAATCAGATTTTTATTGTAACCACCAGGGTTTAGAGTTGATATTGTCATTTCCTCCATATTGAGCAGCTAATGCCGCTTTTAAATTACTGCTGTTATAATTGTATTCAGACTGAGGATATCTGAACCTGAAAGGAGCTGCAACTCCAGATTTTAATGGGTAATTAGGGAATCCTGTTCTTAAATAATCATAATAAGAGGTCCATTGCGCCTGATGGAACATGGTCATATATTTTTGAGTCATGATCTTTTCCAGCTGTGTCTGTAAAGGATCAGCTTCATTATAAACGACCAAAGGAGTAGCAAGATATTGATTCACATCAAAGCCTGAGAAATATTGTCCCGGATTTTTTACATATGTCTGATAAAAACTGAAACTAGCTTTGATCGCATTATCATAATGTGTTTTCGCAGATCCGGAAATCCAGCCTCGGGCTGCCGCTTCAGCCAGGATAAACTCAAGTTCTGAATAGCTTAATACAGAAGCGGGCTCATTGGTAGGATCTTTATAGAAACGATCGTTTACTTTGGAAATATTTTTAGCAGTGATCAGGGCTGCATTGTCAGAATAAGGCGAAGTAGGATTTCCGCCGTTATATGCTGTATAATCTGTGAGTGCTTTTCCGGCTTCTTTTGCTCCCGTAGTCTGTGCAGCAAAAGTGAACAAACGCGGGTCATGCCTGTCTTTGAACATATTAATGAAATAATCTGCCATATATAAACTGGAACCGTATCCGCTGTTATTAAACATCGTGTACCTGCTGTCTGCAGCATCAGCAAACTTAAGCTCACCGTTATCTGCAATGGAGGTCATAAGAGACTGGCTTCCTGCAATTGAAGCAAATTCTGAAGCGACGTTATAGCTTCCCACCGTTGTTTTTTTAGATAAAGTGATCAGAATTTTCAGACGGAAGGAGTTGATCAGTTTTTTCCACTTTAAGGCATCTCCGTTGTATACAATATCCCCTTCAATTTTGTCGCTGGTATTAATAAGATCATTAGCTTCTTTCAACTCTGATAAAATTCCGGCCATGATCGCTTCCTGTGTATCATATTTAGGCTGTGTGATCCCGGATTCACCTTTGGCTGCTTCAGAATAGGGAGCACTTCCCACTTTTAGGCTGATGTTGAAGAAATGATAGGCTCTCAAGAATTTTCCGATGGCCAGATAATTTTTATTTCCTCTTTTCTCTGCTTCCTGCATCATTTTCCCTGTATTCAGAAGTCCTTTGGTGTAGACTTCAAAAGAAGCATCATTCCACTTCATATACTGGTATGAATTTTCACCATCAGTACCAATCATCATTCTTGAAGCATACATATTATCCCCATTTACCTGGAATGTATATTTTTCAACAAAGGTTAGAAGAAATTTAGGATCAATGCTGGCCTGGTCATTAGGATTTTCGTTGATGGTATCAAGGTTAGATTCACATGAAGCCAATGTCAGAAGCCCTGCAGCAACTATAGACCTCATCAGCCATTTTGCTGTTTTACCTTTTTGCCCTTTTATATGATTTATTGTATTTTTCATTGTTTTGATGTACTTATTAGTTAAAACTTAAGATTAAAACCGATTCCGAACCATCTGCTGGATGGATCCTGAATATCATTTTCTGTTTTGGCCTGGAAGTCAGGATCAGAATAAAGGTTCTTGGATTTTTTCCACATTGCCAGATTATAAGCCGAAATATTGGCGGTGAAACCTTTTACCATACCCCTTGGGTTGAGTAAAGAAGAAAAATCATATTCCAATACAACAGATCTCAGTTTGACGAAAGTTCTGTCGAAAACATTGGCAAATTCTTCACTTTCATCCTGTGTTACCCTTGCCTGATAAGGATAGTTCTGTGCCCAGTCCTGGAAGCTGATTGCCTTGGTGTGTGGAGTATAAACACCTGTAGCAGGGTTGTAATTTACCCCATCTGGTACGAAATAGTATGTTCCCGGATTGGCATATTCAAGATCTCTGTATGCTATAGAGTTAGGATGTTTTCCTCCCCACCACATCTTTTCAACAACCTGCGATCTCATGACCCCGCCGATACTGCCATCGATTCCGATATTTAGAGTAAATTTTTTATATTTAAATGTATTGTTGAAGCCGAAAGTCCAGTCGGGATTGAAATGTCCTAAGTTAGTTGGAGCATTAGCTCTTGTTGGCATTCCTGTATTGGCATCAAGAATGACTTTTCCGTCCGGAGATTTTTGCCAGGTGTAATCATAGTAGCTGTCCATTCTTTCGCCTAGCTTAATGTTTTTATAATTCGGCATATTGTCGTAGATAGAGGTCAGCTTTTGCTCATAAGTACTCCAGTTGATCAGAGTTTTCCAACTAAAATCAGCCGTTTTTACCGGAACCAAACCAAGAGTGATTTCAAACCCTTTTGTGGTATACTCATTCCCGTTTACATATTGTGAGGTGAAACCGGATGATTCTGCGGCAGGGAACTGAAGGATATTATTATAATCTAATGTTCTGAAATAAGTGGCGTCTAAAGTAATTCTGTTATTCAGGAAGCCGGCGCTTAAACCTAATTCATAGGACTTTGTCTGCTCCGGTTTTAAAGAATTTTCTACGTTCAGGGTCGTAGGATAGTAATAAGTAGGGTTGCCGTTAAAAGTGATTCCCTGATTATTCAGATAATAATTTCTGATGGAATAAGGCTGGAAGTCATACGCTACTTTTGCCCAGGAAGCGGAAAGCTTGAGCATATTGATAGACTCCGGCATTTTTACCAGGTTTGAAATTACGGCGCTGATGGATGCAGAAGGGTAAAAGTAAGACCTGTTGGCTTTAGGGAGGGTAGAAGACCAGTCATTACGCCCTGAAATATTGATGAAGAAAGCATTGTATAATCCGATATCAATGGTAGAATAGGCACTGTAAATCAGCTTTTCCTTCAGGTAGGTATAATTCTTAAGGGCTCCGATAGAGTTCTCAAAAGTGTATACTTCAGGAATTTTCAATCCGTCTGTAGATCTTTCATTGTTATTGTTTTTATAATAAAAAGCTGAACCTCCTGCATTGATTGTAAAATCAAAGTTTTCAGATATTTTTTTCTTGTACGTTGCAAGGACATCGTAGTTCAGGTTCCATGTTTTATTATCTTTCAGAATGTAGCCACCACTTCTTGGCGCGCTGTAGTTGAAATAAGAGTAAGGGCTCAATACTTCCGTTTTGCTGTGATTTTCCACCAGGGAAATTTTTCCTTTTACCGAAAGATCCTGTGTCGCCTTATACTCTAAACCTGTCTGTGCATTGATGATATTCGTTCTGTTCTGATTCTTATAATATTCAGCTCCAAACCATGGATTATTGTACCATGCGTAGTTCCAGTTGGCTTGCGCCCTTCCTTCTTTTCCAGGAATCCACATATGATTTTTAAGTGCTTTGCCGTCTACATCACCTCCCATCCAGATCAGGATAGTGTACATGTGACCGCTTGGGTTGTAATCATAGTTGGGAATATTAGGAGTAAAAGCCTGGTTAAAATTAAATTTTGTATCGAATATCAATTTATTTCCGAGATGGTTTTCAGAAGAAAAGTTGATTCCGTATTTCTGAAGATAGGAGTTCGGAACCCTGTCGTCATAATTCATGAAATTCCCGGAGAATCTGTAAACATCTTTGTTATTTCTATAGCTGATCGCAAAATTATTGTTATTGATTACCGCCGGTTTTAGGAAAGTACTTAAGTTATCATGGTATTTCCAGTCGATTGGAACTCTTTCATATCTCGATTTATCATCATACTGAGTTCCCGTTACAGCCCCATACCACGGAACTACCTGTCCTGTTATTTTATCTCTGATCGGACTGTTCCACTGGGCAATCTGTAAACCGGGAACAAATTTTGGCCCCCATATCATATCTCCGTCATTGACTCCGCCATCGGCACCATCCCAGAATTCATATTTCCCATGAGAACCGTTCCCATATTCGGTCTGGGTTTTCGGGAGATTGGTAAACCCTGCCGTAATCATGGTATTTTGAGAAAATTCTACAGAGAATCCTTTTTTCTTAGCATTTTTCGTAGTGATCAAAATGGCTCCGTAGCGGCCTCTTGATCCATATAAAGCAGATGCTGTAGCACCTTTCAGAACGTTGATATTTTCAATATTGTTAGGGTCTAAATTCTGAAAAACTTCTTTTTCCACAATGACACCATCAATAACAAAAACAAGATTTGAGTTTCCTCTCAGTGTAAATTGCGGAGCCTGCTGCATTCCCGTTGGATTAGAAACATTAAGGCCAGCTACCTGTCCGGAGAATAAATTCCCGATACTTGGTGTGGTGATCGTTTCAAACTGTTTCGTTCCCACTTCCTGGGTAGAATAGCCAATCTTTTCTTTTTTCTTGGCAATACCCAAAGCGGTGATAACCACCCCTTCAATCTGCTTTTCGTTTGACTTTTTTAAAACAACAGAATATTGTCTTCTGGAAGAAACCTCAACGGTATAAACAGAAAAATCAGGAGCAAAAAATTCAAGAATATCTTTGGGGTTTGCAGAAATGGTGAAATTACCGTTTTCATCAGTAGTTGCTGTCTTGCCTGTATTTTTGTCGGTGATATTCACCCCGGAAACACTGGAACCGTTTTCTGATTTTACATTTCCGGTAATATTGATTTCCTGGGCAGAAAAATAAAGAGGAAGTAAAAAAACGGCAAAAGTGGCTAGAGTTTTCTTCATTTTTTTGAAGACAAATTTAGCAGTGCACTGTTACCTGTATTTTAATGAGGTATTAAAATAAAAATACGATTTAATATTTTTTAACAGGAAGAATTAATAGAAAGGTAAAACTGAAAATGTCCTTTATATAAGGGATTTTGCTTTATTATATATTATTACTTATTATAAGGTAAGGAAGCTAGGAGAGGGAAACAGGACGTTATTGTGGTGGTTTTAACTTCTTGAAGCCCTCAGTAATAAATTTTTGAAGAAAATCTTTCTATAGAAATAGCAGGATAGTAAAAACAGGAACTTAATAACTTCCAGCCCTGATCTTCCTTCTTCCTTTCTATTTCTAAAACCTGCTCAGGATTCCCCAGTGAATTTTGGTATCATTAAACTTAAAAGGATTTCCAAACTCATTACCGTTAGACAGCTGGAAACTCATCAGACCGATGGGGATAAAGAAATTGAAACCAAGCCCGACACTGTAAAGTTTGGGTCTTACATTTAACGATTTATTATTGAGCTGTCCATACTGTCCGAAGACATCGAAGAAGGCCTGATTACCGATCAGATAACGGTATTCCAGACTGCCATAATAGTAGAAGTCGGCAGCAAGCGAGTTTTCATTGAATCCCCGCATAGAATTCCAGCCACCAAAACGGTATAATTCGTTGGTGGAAAACTCTATTTTTGAATCCATCATGGCGCCTTCTCCCTTGATATTCAGGAAATGATTTCCGGAAATATGATAATTGTGCTCCCCAAAGAAATAAAACTGGTTTTGATTCGCTTTGGTATTCCCTTTTGTATAGGTGGTTGTTAAGAAGTCATATCCTGCATTGATTCTTGTCTTATAAAGAAAAAGATCAATATCAGTAGGTTCTGTCATTTCAAACCATACCCCGATTCCTTTTTTATTATAGTCTTTCCCCTGAACATATAGGGAGTCGATGATGGTAGAGCTTTCAAGAGTTCCTCTTAACCCTATTTTGTTTCGGTTGTTGATGTGATAATAGAAAGCAGGAAGGAACTTTACATTCGCAAATGTAGAATCCTGTCTATAGATATTCACTTTGGCATTCATCCCGACATTGGATTTGAACAGGTATGGAATATCCACCTGAAGATCAAAAGTCTGTCCTTTATCCGGATTTCGCTGCCAGTATAAATTGACGGTCTCAAAACCGTTGAACATATTCCTGAAATTCACATTCATCGTTCCGTTTAAAGTAAACTTGGAAGTTTTGTCATTTCCAAAACCGATTACCCCGTCAAAAGTATTGGTCTTTTTCTTTTCCAGAAACAGGAAAATGCTTGTGGAATCTTTTGTGAATAAAGTCTGCGGCTGTCTTTCGAGGGTTAAAAAAGGATGGCTCTGGAAGGTTTTATTAATGGCCAGAAGATTCTTGTCATCATAGTTTTTACCTTTGAATTCCTTTTCAAGGTTTTTGATAAATCTTTTGGGTACTTTTTCGTATCCTTTTACCACAAATCCGTTGATCGTTCTTTTATCATTTTTGTTGATGTCAAGTTCTACAATCGGATAGCCGTTTTTCTGCCCTTTGTATTTAGATTTGATTCTGCTGAAAGAATAGCCTTCATCAATATAAGTCTTGTTAATGCTTTTCTTAGTGGAATCTAAATTTTTAGTGAAAAAATCTTTCTGGATTTTCAATTTCTGAACCAGAGAATCCGTAAGGTTTACATAGGTTTCATTAAAATTTTTGCCTTTATCATAAAAAATTTCGGTGCTGTCTCCCTTTACTTTTACATCTTTCAGTTTGGTGAAGAAATAGTTATTCTGAGCTAATGAATCCAGAAATTTTACCGCTGAAGTAGAATCCTTTACTTTTTTTCTGATCTTGGTTTCTGTATCAATAAGCCAATATTGCTTTTTCTGCGCTTGTGTAAAAACGCAGAACAGTATAAAAAATATTTTCAGAAACAGTTTCAATCCCAAATATATCTACGCCATAAGCAAGCGACGAAATTAAGCGTAATTATTTTTGATTTAAGATAAAACTTAAAGCGAAGCTTGTCTTAATCATTCCTTACAACTTACCTCTTCTTAATGGTTTAAAAAAATTATATTATTAAATGCTTTCTATACAACTGAAACTAATCCAGTTTATTATATTTCTTCATCAAATTCTCATAAGTTCCCTGCGGAAGAATCCATTTCAGAGGAACCCCGATTTTCTGCCCGAATTTACCAAAATAATAATGCGCTTTCCATTTATCTTTTGCTAAAAGCTTTTCAATATATTCTGCTACTTCCAAAGGCTCTGTTCCGTCATTCACATGGGAATTCATTAAAGCATATACTTTATCAAAAACATTTTTATAAGGTTCAGAAACCTGTGCAATCACTCGGTTGTCTGCTATATTGGTTTTGATATCCCCAAGATGCAATGAACAAACGTCAATATTCCACGGGTAAACTTCATACCTCATTGCTTCGGTTACTTTATCCAGAGCAGATTTTGATGCCGAATAAAACCCTCGGAAAGGCAGTCCCATTTCACTTCCGATACTGGAAACATTGATAATTTTTCCAAATCTATGTTCACGCATATTCGGAAGAACGGCACTCATCATCTGTACAGGTCCGGCAAGATTCAGGCTGAAAAGTTTCAGAATATCCTCTTTCGTAGAATCTTCCACTGCACCTACCATTCCCATTCCGGCATTGTTGATCAGAACATCAATTTTGCTTTCTGTTTTTAAAACCTCAGCAACAGCATTCTGAACAGCAGTGTTATCCGTCACATCTGTTGGAATTGATCTGAAATACCGACTTTCTGTATGTTTTCGGCTTAGTCCGTATACTTTATGCCCCTTTTTACCAAAATATTCGGCCAATGCAAACCCGATTCCTGATGAGGTTCCTGTTATAATGATGGTCATTGAATTCTTATGATTTTATTGTTTTTATTTTTTTTATGATGCCAGTGAGACGTTTTTAAAGGTCTGTGTTCAAAAAGTAAAATCTATTTTCAGCAAATGTAAAAAAAGAAAAATGAACTCGCTCACTTATTATTCGTGAAATAAATTAATGATTTCTTCATCCGTTATCATTAACGGATGATAAATTTAAAATAAAGTTAATCTGAATCATGCAGAGAATGTTTGGAGAATAATTACTTTTAAATACTTATGTTATTGAAATACAAATGTTTATTTGTTTTGTGTGGTAGGTGCGATTTAAAAAAGCCTAAAATTTCTTAATAAAAACGTAAGAAAATCTTAATGATACCACGGAGCTGGCTGTTCTAATTTTGCACCTAATCAAAAAGGAGATCATGAATGTATTTAAAATCCCTGTATCCGTAACTTATTTAACGGGAAGGGTATTACTTATTGGTGCAATATCAGCTTCACCGATGTTCCTCGCTCAGAAAAAAGACAGCTTAAAAGAAAAATCCATCGACGAGATTGTCGTGGTTGGATACGGAACACAGAAAAAAAGTAAAGTTTCCGGGGCTGTTTCAGAAGCTTCACTGGATAAGCTTACTTCCAGATCTTTGTCTGGAGTAGGAGAAGTTCTTCAGGGTAAAGCTCCGGGGGTAACGGTAGTGAATGAAGGTGGAGATCCCAACGGAGCCCCTAAGGTTAATATCCGTGGTCTGGGAGGTATCAACGGAGAAACTCCTCTGTATGTAGTGGATGGAGTGGTCTTTAACGGAACACCTTCTATCAATCCAAACGATATTCAGGATATCTCTGTACTGAAAGATGCTTCTGCAGCCATTTACGGAGCCAGATCTTCCGGAGGAGTTATCCTTATTACCACAAAAAAAGGGAAAAAAGGAAATCTTACCTTAGATTTTGATGTTAAATATGGCGTAAACCAGGCGTGGAGGCTGAAAGAATCCCTGAATGCAGCAGAATTTCAGGATGTCATGTACAAAGCCTATGAAAATGCCGGAAAACTGGGAAGCTTACCGATGGCTTTTAATCCCAGTCAATATCCTGACGGAAGAGTTACCAGAACAGACTGGATGAAAGAAATTTTCAGAACAGGAACCATTCAGGAATACAATGTAAATCTGAGTGGAGGAAGTGAAAAATCCAGGTATTTTGTGGGCATGAACCACAGAAGCCTGGAAGGAATTTTACTGAATACTCAGGCAAAACGATACAACTTCAGAGTCAATTCTGAACATAAAGTAAAAGACTGGCTGACGATCGGAGAAAACATGTATTATAATTACTCTGACGGGAACACAGCAGATACTAAGAGTGGTTATACCGGAGCTTTGGTAGCTGCCATGTATTATCCGCCCAATGTTCCGGTATATACACCCAGCGGTGCTTTCTCAGGATTGCCTATTGATGTGGCAGGTGGTTACGGAGATATGATCAATCCTGTTGCTTATCTTAAAAGAATCAGTATCAGAAATCCTACCCACGAAATTTTAATCAACCCTTATGCTGAAATTACACTGGCAAAAGATTTAAAATTCCGTTCTAACTTCTCACAGACTTTTAAACTGGGAGATGTAAAGAACTTCACGTACAGAGTTCTGGAAGTCGGGAAAATTTTTGACACCAATAATCTGGAATACCAATCCAATAATTCTTCTACAGCGCTTGCAGAGCAGTTGCTGACTTATAAAATAGCTTTAGGACAACATAATTTTGACTTCCTTGGCGGTTTTACTTTCCAGAAAACAATTGATGATGGTTTTGTGGCAAAATCCTATGATTTCAGAAGTGAAGCTGAGGTTTTCCAACATCTTCAGAATGCAGCAGACACCAATAAAGATGTTTTCAGTTACCGGTTCAAACAGTCTTTGGTTTCTTACCTGGCAAGGGTAAACTATGACTATGCCGGAAAGTATATCGTAAGTGTATTGGGCAGACGTGATGGTTCTTCATTGGTAGCCAAACAAAACAGATTTGCTAATTATTATGCTGTTTCCGGTGCCTGGGTAGTTTCGAAAGAAAACTTTATGCAGAATATTTCATGGCTTTCAAGTCTTAAATTAAGAGGAAGCTACGGTATTCTGGGTAATCTTGGAGGAATTTCACCTCAGGCTGTGAATCCTTTGATGACGAGGGATAACAATGTTATTTTCGGACAGGATCCTTCTCAGAATATTGCTTATTACGCTACGACACGTCCGAATCCAGATCTGAAATGGGGTAAATCTGAGCAGACCAACTTCGGGGTAGATGCCTCATTTCTTCACAACAGCCTTTCCTTACAGTTTGATTACTTCGTGAAAAACTCCAAAGATCAGATCTTCAACGTAAGCTTACCAAGTACAGCAACGTACAATAATCAGTATGTAAATGCCGGATTATTCCAGGATAAAGGGTATGAACTGGGAATCAATTACAATAAGATAATTTCGGGTGATTTCACGTTCTCAATAGGAGCTACGATGAGTCAACTAAAAAATACGGTGAAGCAGCTTGCCAATGTGGATGAGATCTTTATCAATGACAATGGGGTAAGAGGCGTATTGAAACCAACCCGGGTGAAAGTAGGTGATCCTCTGTATTCCTTCTATGGTTATAAGACCGGAGGAATTTTCCAGACTCAGGAAGAAATCAATAATTACAAAGATGCCAACGGAAATCTTATCCAGCCGAATGCAAAACCCGGAGATATCAAATTCCTGAAGAAGGAAGGAAATACAGGGGTGCTTAATAATAACGATTTTGTCAATCTTGGTAGTCCGTATCCTAAGTTCTCTTACGGATTTTCTTATAACATGACATGGAAGAACTTTGACCTGAACTTATTCTTCCAGGGAGTATACGGAAATAAAATATTCAACGGGATGAAGTTTATTTCTTTGAATCCGGGCGGTACAGGACAGAATTACAACATGGACAGAGATATCCTGAATGCATGGACTCCTCAGAACACCAATACCGATATTCCAAGACTGGTACATGGAGATCCAAGTGGAAATTACTCAAAAGTATCAGATTTCTATGTGGAAGACGGATCGTATCTAAGGCTGAAGAACCTTACCATCGGGTATTCATTACCAAAAGAATTGTACAATAAACTGGATGTAAACAAAGTGAGAGTGTATATAACCACCAACAACCTGTTTACGATAACGAAATATACAGGATTTGATCCTGAAGTAGGGATGAACTCTTACGGAGTAGATACCGGAAGATATCCTCAGGCACGTTCATTCATCTTTGGAGTTGAGATCGGACTATAATTTTTAACTAACAAAAAGTAAGAAAATGAAACTTTTCAATAAAATATTTTTAATATCAGGAATATCCGCAATGCTTTTATCCTGTACAGGAGAGCTGGATGTTCAGCCGGAAGGAACACCTACTGAAGCCAGCTTCTGGAAAACGGAAAACGACCTTATTACCGGGGCAAATGCCATGTATAAGCCTTTGTTTGACGGAGAATTCTACGGAAGAGGTTTGTTCTGGTTTATCAATGCCAGTGATGATATGGTAACAGGAAGGGCAAAAAGTGAGGCAGATAATGCCAAAAATTTCAGCAGCAATTACATCGCAGCAGGAGACCTTGAAACCCAGTGGAACAAAAGATACAATGTGATCGGAGTGGCCAACCGTGTGATCCGTAATGTTGACAATATCCAGACTTCACAGGCTACCAAAAACAAATACCTTGGGGAAGCTCTTTTTATGAGCAGCAGAATGTATTTTGAGTTGGCCTATTCTTACGGAAATGAAAAAGCAGGAGTTCCGATCATCGACCGTTCAAAAGATCCGGATCCTAACCCAATTCCAAGAGCAGCTAACGTAATGGAAAACTACACATACATTGTGAATGACCTGAAAAGAGCAGCAGAATTATTACCTACCCAGGCAGAACTTCCTGCAAAAGATTATGGAAGACCTCATAAAGCTGCAGCATGGGCCCTTTTGGCAAAAGTATATCTGTATATGAAAGACTGGAATAACGCAGAATTCTGGGCAAATGAAGTAATGACGAAAGGAAATAGGACCCTATTAGGGAATTTTGCTGATGTTTTCAAAGCTGAAAATAACTACAGTTCAGAGTATATCTGGTCAATCCCCGGAACACCTAAGTTTACAGCCTGGGGTAGTATTCTGCCAGGGGTAATGCTTGAAAATAAAGGGTGGGGAGAATATAATGGATGGGGATATTTCCAGCCGACGAAAGAGCTGTATGATGAATACGAAACCGGAGATCTTAGAAGAAGTGCTACTATTCTGAAAATTGGAGACAAATTTACCTTCAACGGAAAAGAAAGAATATACGCTTCTACAAATTCTCTTACCGGATACCAGTTCAATAAATATATGGATGCCTTCAAATATCAGCTGAATAGTGGGCATGTGAGTGCCAACGGAGATTATCCATGTACAGATCTTGCCGTTCCGATCATGCGTTATGCTGAGGTCATTCTGATCAAAGCAGAAGCTTTACTGATGCAGGGAAAATCTGCAGATCAGGAAATCAATATGATCAGAGTACGTGCAGGTCTATCCCCGAAAAACGGATGCACAATGGCAGATCTGAAGCATGAAAGACGTTGCGAACTAGCGGGTGAATGGGCAGACAGACACAGAGACCTTGTGCGTTGGGGAGATGCTCAGACAGCTTACGCGAAACCTCTGCATGGTATCAACGGACAGGTGGTCTGGGCAGCAAGAAACTTTAATCCGGCAGTACACAATGTTTGGGCAGTTCCACAGGCTGAAATCGTAAACAGTCACGGGATCATTAAACAAAATGAGGGCTGGTAAAATTTAATCTTTATATATAAGACACTCTATCATTACAGAACATTCTGTGATGATAGAGTTTTTTCAAAAATAGGTTGTTCCATTCGACCTATAAAACAAAAGATCTACAAATGAAATTATCAAAAATTGTAGCCGTTCTGGCACTGGCTGTTTTTTCCGAAAATCAGGCACAGAATTATTTAAATTATAATGTCGGGAATGCACATTCGCATAATGATTATATGCAGGAAATCCCATTTTGGCAGGCTTATTATGCCAATTTTGGTTCTATTGAGGCAGATGTTTTTCTGGTAGAAGGCAAACTTTGGGTGGCTCATACGGAAAAGGAACTTTCTGCAGACAGGACATTGGAAAGTCTTTATCTCGATAATATTTCAAAACAGATTAAGCTGAACAGGGGAAATATTTATCCTGATGCCGGTAAAAAACTTCAGTTGCTGATCGATATTAAACAGGATTATAAAACATCACTGGCAGCTTTGGTCAATACATTAAAAAAGTATCCTGAGATCACCGGAAATTCAGGAATTAAAATTGTGGTTACCGGAGGACGTCCCCAGCCAGGAGATTTTAAAAACTATCCGGGTTATCTTTATTTCGACGGAGATCTTGGTAAAGATTATTCTGCAGATCAGCTGAAAAGGGTCGGAATGTTCAGTGCGGATCTTCCAGGGTTGGTAAAATGGAACGGGAAAGGAATTCCAAGGGATGAAGAAACCCAGAAAATCAAAAGTGCAGTTGAAAGGGCACATTCCCAGCAGAAACCTGTTCGTTTTTATGGAGCTCCGGATTTCCCGAATGCATGGGTAAATCTGATGGATTTAGGAGTGGATTATATCAATACCGATCATATTCCGGACCTTAAAAAATTTATGAATGCTATCCCGAAAAACTTTTATAAAAATACAAAAGAGTACAGCACTTATACCCCTACCTATAAAACAGACGGAGTGGAGAAAAAGGTAAAGAATGTGATCCTTCTTATACCTGACGGAACTTCTTTACCTCAATATTATGCTGCCTTTACCGCGAATAAAGGAAAGCTGAATGTTTTCAACATGAAATCCACAGGCCTTTCCAAAACCAATTCATCCAATGCGTATATTACAGATTCAGCACCAGGTTCTACAGCATTTGCCACAGGTGTGAAAACCAAAAATACTTTTGTGGGGGTGGATAATATGGGGAAAGCATTGGCACAAATCCCTGATATAATTGCCGAAAAAGGGTTGGTTTCCGGATTGATTTCCACAGGGGATGTTACAGATGCCACTCCTGCAGATTTTTATGCTCATTCAGATAACAGAAACAGTTCGGAGCCTATTCTGAAAGATTTTGCAGCTTCAAAAACGAAAATATTGATCGGTGGTCCTACAAGTGGATTGTCTCAGGAAAATATACAGAAATTCAAAGATGCCAAAATCGATCTCTATCAGGATTTGAAATCAGTCAATAAAATCAATAACCGCACCCTTGTGATTGATCCTCTGGCCTCACAAAGAATCAGCAACGGAAGGGGAAACTGGCTGGCTGATGCATTTGATCTTACTTTAAATGATTTAAAAAACAGTAAGGAAGGCTTCTTTATGATGATTGAAGCTTCGCAGACAGATGGCGGAGGACATAGCAACAATATAGAGCAGCTGGTCACAGAATTACTGGACTTCGATCATGTGGTAGGAAAAGCTATGAAGTTTGCTGACGAAAATAAAGAGACATTAGTCATTGTTGTAGGAGATCACGAAACAGGTGGTTTAACGCTTCTGGACGGAAGTCTCAAAGATGGCTGGGTATTCGGAAACTTCAGTACAAATGACCATACTTCCATTCCATCAAGTGTTTTTGCGTACGGACCTAATTCAAAAGAGTTCACAGGACTGTTTGAAAATACAGAGATCTTCAATAAAATACTGGCAGCTTACGGAATTCAGAAATAGTTTTTGATTTACATTTTTTTACTTTACAAAGAGAGACTGTTTCGGACTGAAGCAGTCTTTTTCTCTCAATTCATTTTAAAATAAAAAGGCTGCCTCAAAAAAAGACAGCCTTTGAATAAATCTAACAAATAATAATTTAGAAATTGGTGTTAACGATCAATTGAGAAAGTTCAGCATTTACAAAATCAATCGGCATGATTCCAAATGATCCCTGAGTATTGGTCTGGAAGAATGTTTTAAGTCTTGGATTAATATTGTTGGATACTGTTGGAATGCTTGGGATACCGAAAATGCCAGGCTTATAACCACTGGTGAAATTCACGAAAAGCTTGCTGTTCGTATCAGTTTTAGCTTCATTAAGAAGACTGGAAATTCCGTTCCATTTATCATCATTGTTCGTTACTTTATAATAGTCCTGAACCTTAAGTTGTACTCCGGAATTGTTGATATCAAAAGTTGTATTGTCTGCCCATGGCGAAGCATTGATTCCTTTGGTTGTTCCCGAAGAGAACCTTCTGAATAATTTGATCTTTCCTCTTACAGCTCCCAGTGTGGGAATATTGGCTCCAAGATCCCATTTTGAAGGATTTTTCTGAACATAAGAATCAAACGTTGCTTCAAAACTTCTGGTTGTGTTGGACGCGTCATATTCTTCTTTTACAGACATAATGATCGTTTCAGACGGATTGCTCTGAAGGAATGCATAACACGCATTTAATACGTCATCAAAATTCATATTCTGGTAAATCGAGCCATGATGAATGGCGAAAGCATTATCAATATGTCTGCAGCGGATATCCAGAAAACGTACACCGGCATTCAGCTGTTCTGCAATGCTGAGGTCCTGAGTTTTAGCTGTACCAGATACAACGGGGGCATCTATACGTGCTCCGGAATCATGAGTACCGGGTATGGAGATCTTTGAAATGGAAATATTATCCTGAAGACCGGACATCCAGCTATTCAGGGCAACAGGCAATAATGAAGCTCTGTTGCTTGCTTTTGCTAAAGAAGCAGTCTTGATTTCATTAGAATCTCTTTCCAACATACTGTCGTTTGAACAGGAGAAAAAAATAGATGCGGTTACCACACCAAGAGTAATGTTGGTAAAACGTTTCATGCTTTGTTTGAACATAGTTTTTTTATTTTTAATGTAGCTTAAAAATAAGAATATATCAAAGCACAAGGAGTTAATTTAACTTTAAGAGATAATTAAGTTGGTATAAATTCAGGAAATTGGAAGCTGGAAGAAAGAAGGTTGTCCATACTTACAAAGATTTTAAAAATAACAAATTTACCATGAAATACTGATCAAGAAGTAGTTGCCGGAAAATAACTTCGAGCCTCCTGCTTCATGCTTCCTTCTTAAAATACAAAATCCTCCTTCAAACCGGGAAGCCTGAACTTGTGGTCTCCGATAAAGAAATCATTCATCTTAATAAGAGCCGGGAATTGATGAGTAAACTCTTTGTGTGAGTTTTCGGGTACTTTGGTGTCCTCATCACAGGATGAATATTCTCTGTCAACAATCACTTGGCCTGTAGAAAAATTGATTTCATTCGTAAAACTGAAATCGCAGGTGTCTTCAAAATGATCGTACAAACCGATCAGATAAAAATCTCCGTTCTGAAATCTGAAGGTATGCTGATATTGCTGGGTATGCCTTGAATTGGTAAAAAACAGCTGTTCAATAATAAGACAGTTATTTTTTATATGGATTGTAAGAGTATTATTGGAAGGATAAAATCCGAATCCGCTTGAAAAAATGATGTCAGAATTTTCTTTCCATACTTTCAGGCCGTTATTTTCCTTTTTCAGAATATAGAAAACCCTTTTATAGTCAATTGTACCTTCCGGGTTCTGCTCGTATGATACCTTTATATCCGTATCAAATACCAATACGGTTTCCTCTTTTCCATCTCTGTCAAGATCGCCTTTGGCTTCTGCAATTTGGGTATATCCTTTCGGAACTGAAAATACTTTCAGATTCTGAGCAGATAAACCCGAAACCGATAAAACAAGCAAAAAGGAAAAGAAAGGTTTCATCATTATTATATAAAATTAAAATGTGGTAATCTGAAATAAAAAATCATTTTCAAATTACCACATTTTTATGACATTAATGAGTCAGTATGCTTTCAAGATCTTTCCAAAACATGGGATAAGACTTTTCCACTACATCTTCATCTTCAATAGTAAGTTCTTTAATCAGACAAAACGGAGCAAAGCTCATTGCCATTCTGTGATCCTGATACGTTTTGATAGAAATGTTATCTTCTGGCTCTTTGAAATTGGTGGATTGAATAGTTAAATCTGTAATTTCTGTTTCAGTACCCAGTTTTTGAAGTTCATTATAGAGTGCAAGAAGTCTGTCGGTTTCTTTTACCCTTAACGTTCCCAATCCGGATATTTCAAAAGGAATTTTTAAAGCTGCCGCCGTTACACAGAGCGTCTGAGCAATATCCGGACAGTCATTCATATCCAAGACAATTTTTTCCGGGAAAGAAAAATCAGGCTGAGGTTCCAGCGTTAGTTGATGCCCATCTTCTGAGAATGTAGTTTTGATTCCGAAGAATTTCTCGTAGATACTGGCAATTGCAGAATCCCCCTGTGTTGATTCTTTGTAAAAGCTTTTCAGGTGAATAGTTTCTCTTCCCAAAGCACAGATAGAATAGAAATAAGATGCCGAACTCCAGTCGCTTTCCACTTCATAATAGACCACCTCGGAATTGTTATCGGGAGTGAAAGGTTTTACCTTAATGGTGTTTCCTTCAAAACTGCTCTGGATACCAAATTTAGTTAGAATATCCAGTGTCATTTCAATATAGGATCTTGAGGTTACTTCTCCTACAAGGTTAATCTGAAGCCCGTTTTCAAGCTTTCCTGCAATAAGAAGCAGAGATGTGATAAACTGGCTGGAAATATTGGACGGAACATTCACGGAAGTCTGGGTAATCTTTCTTCCGGTAATTTTTAAAGGAGGAAACCCTTCATTTTCCATATATTCAATATCTACTTCAAGATCCCTCAAGGCGTTTACCAGGTTTTTGATGGGTCTTTCTTTCATTCTTCCCGAACCGGTAAGGATAGTTGTCTTTCCTTCCTGGATAGAATAATAAGAAGTAAGAAAACGCATGGCTGTTCCTGCGTGATGAATGTCTACCACTTCTGTATTCTCGGATAATGCTTTTTTTAGCAGTTGCGTATCCTGAGAATTGGACAGATTTCCGATTTTTATATTGCTAAACAGACTTTCCAGAATCAGTAAACGATTCGAGATACTTTTCGAACCGCTGATCTGTACTGTTTTATTGCTTACTAATTTTGATTTTTCTAGCTTCATTATAATCTACATTATCTTAAAAAATGATGAGTTAAAAATTCATTTGTAATTCATAACCCATCATTTATTATTATTTTAATTTTTCATTATTCTGATGCCGGTCTTTATCCCGGTCAGTTTTGATTTTCATTTTTCTGTCAAAAGCATCCTGAAGATTCACTCCGGTTTGATTGGCCAGACATAATGTTACAAAAAGGACGTCTGCCAGCTCTTCGCCAAGATCTTTGCTTTTGTCACTTTCCTTTTCACTTTGCTCACCATACCTTCTTGCAATAATTCTTGCGACTTCACCTACTTCTTCTGTCAGCATCGCCATATTGGTCAGCTCATTAAAGTATCTTACACCGATGGTTTTGATCCATTCGTCAACCTGCTGCTGTAACTGGGTAATTTCCATTATTGATAAGCTCCGAGAGTTGGGTTAGTTGTTCTGGATACATTCACAATATCAAAAGGTACCGTTGCCGCAACAGCTGTATTTCCTTTTCCAAGAGCTGGCGAGCCGGGTTTTACTCTTAAATTCATTTTTGCCATAAAATAATTGACAAACTGTGGATCGGTATTTTTAGTGGTTTGGATCACACGTGGATTGTTATCAAAAGTGAAGCCTGATCCTGTTGCGCTGGTATATTTTATTAATGAATTTTGAAGTAAGAATTCAAACTGCTGCCCCGGGGTCTGTTCAAAATGAATAGCGTCATCTCTGTCAGAATATACGATACTGTTTTTGATATCAAGCTGTTGTAAGGCCCCCTGCTGTGTCTGTCCGGCATCATTCTTCCATTCATTGGCTGCAAAGATCCCAGCCCGGTCAAAAGAACTCATTGTTTTAGAATAATTGGCAATAGTAGCGTGGGTATAGCTGTGTTTTCCGCCAAGGAAGACTCCGATACATGATAAGCCACAGTTATTCATCACCAGGTTGTTGGCATTTACTGTAGAACCTACAGCATAAATTCCATATTCAAAGAAGGTGTGGATGAATGAATTGGTGATCGTCGCATTGGTCTGTCTCATGTCAAGTCCTCTCGTTCCCCCGAAAAGCCTTGCATGGTTCATCTTCAGTGTAGAATTGGCTTCAAACCTGATAGAGTTCCAGTTTTTTGGAATCGTATCATAACGGGGATCATTTCTGTCGCCACGAAGGATAACCTGGTCAGTCTGGGTTCCGTTGATGTTCAAAACAGCTCCGGAAGAAACCTTCATTCCACTGTTTTTATGGAAATATACCTTGGTTCCGGGGTTGATATCCAGGGTTACACTTGGATTGATGGTGAGATTTCCATAGATGATCTTTGCTTTATTATTATTCCATGTAGTAGAACTGGCAATTACATTTGGATTTCCGGGTGTCTGGATAAAAAACTCGGCGTCCTGAACCACAGAAAATAAAGTTACATGCTGCTGCCCAGTTGGGCCTGTGAAAAGAATTTTGTCTTCAGCAATAGCTTCCGGTCCCGTAGCTTCCGGGGCAATTTCAACAAAAATATAAAGACTGTCCTTTTTTCTTAAAGGAACATTCTGAAAATCATATCCGGGCTTCCCGTCTACATTGATTCTATATAATGAAGCAGCACCTTTTTCAAGGTTGACTCTCGGAATCATAATATCCTTGTCTTCATCATTATATACTTTCACAACATAGGTTTCTGAACGTACCTGATGATATACTGTATCACAGAATACTGTATCCCTTGAAAAGCGTAACTGCTGTGTAGGGCTGTCAAAGGTAATATCATCTTTATTGCATGATACAGCCAGAAGTAACATCCAGAAGGAGAAAGCCAGTAATAATTTGAATTTCATTGAAATTAAAGTTTAAGTAAGTTCCAAATTTAACGAAAATACTTTAAATTTCTTATCAATAAAAAAATATTGAATCCACTATTTGGAAATTAGAAAAAATGTTGTATTTTTGCAACCTAAAATTTAGCAGAGAAATATCCATTACTATTTCGAAAGCAAACTTTAATTTTTTAAAAATAGTATTATGAAAAACGGAATCCACCCAGAAAATTATAGACTTGTTGTTTTCAAAGATATGAGTAACGACGAGGTGTTTCTTTGCAAGTCTACTGCAGAAACAAAAGACACTATCGAGTACGAAGGACAAGAGTATCCTCTAATCAAAATGGAAATCTCTTCAACTTCTCACCCTTTCTACACTGGTAAAGTGAAACTAGTTGACACTGCAGGTAGAGTTGATAAGTTCATGAACAAATACAAAAAATTCGCTAAGTAATTTTTGTATAATTAAAATATTAAAGTCTTCCAATTTTTGGAAGACTTTTTTTATTGTAAATTTGTTAACCTTGAATTTTAAACCTTAAACTAAAAAACTGAATGATGCAATTAGTATTTTCAGACGCACAATATTGGGAAGACTTTCTTCCGCTTACTTTTACCCGTCCGGTTGCCGCTATGCGATGCGGAATTCTTACATTTTCTGAAAGGTGGCAGAAAATCCTGGAAAACACTGAGGTAACCTACTTCACAGAAATGTACCTTCAGGAGAAATTTAAAAGCCCGGAGGAGAAAGAAAGTCTTTTTCTGGTTCCGAATTTTCTTCCGACAGAAACCGTTATTCAACAGATTAAAGATCTTAAGCAGGGAGAAGCCCTGGTTTATGAAGACGAATTGATCGCCGCTAAAATCAATATGAAAGGCTTTTCTCTGAACCAGATTGAGAAAATGACAGATATCAAAGAAGACCTCATCTTCTTTAAGAGACCGAAAGATCTGTTTACCTATAACCATCACGCAATTAATTTTGACTTTGATCTGCTGACGAAAGGAAGAACTTCACAGGAATTGTCTTCAACCAATGGATTTTTAGGAGATAAAAAAGATCTGTTTATTGAAGAAGGAGCTTATATTGAATTCTCCACGATCAATACAAAAACAGGTAAGATTTATATCGGTAAAAATACTGAGATCATGGAAGGCTGTCATCTTCGCGGACCGATAGCGCTTTGTGATGATTCCAAATTTAATCTTGGAGCTAAGATCTATGGGGCAACTACGGTAGGGCCACATTGTAAAGTAGGAGGTGAGGTAAACAACATCATTATATTTGGATATTCCAGTAAAGGACACGAAGGTTTTGTAGGAAACTCTGTGATTGGAGAATGGTGTAATTTCGGAGCTGATACCAATTCTTCGAACATGAAAAACAATTATGGAAACGTAAAATTCTGGAACTACAGAGCGAAAGCTTTTGAAGATACAGGATTGCAGTTTGCCGGCCTTATTATGGGAGATCATTCCAAAACAGCAATCAATACCCAGTTGAATACAGGAACGGTAGTAGGGGTAGCATCCAATATCTTTAAACCGGGCTTTCCACCCAATCTTGTAGAAAACTTTTCATGGGGCGGATTGAAAGATGATGAAAGGTTCAAATTGGATAAAGTATATGAAGTAGCGGAAAGAGCCATGGCAAGAAGAAAAGTCACTTTAACAGAAGAGGATAAAGCGATTCTGAAACATATTTTTGATACGTATTAATTCAATAAAAATAAAAAACTTCAATTTTTTTTGAAGTTTTTTTATTTTTGATGTAATAGATATGTAACGGCAGTTGTCTTACCTATAAGAAACAAAACTCATGACCCAAGAAACTTTCAAGAATACGGTGTTTATTCTCAAAGACGAGATGTATCGTTTTGCGAAACGGTTTGTCATGAGCAGTGATGAAGCAGAAGATGTTGTACAGGATCTCATGATGAAGTTTTGGCAGAAGAGGGATGAGCTTGAGCAGTTCGGGAATTTTAAATCCTATGCGCTGAAGTCTGTCCGGAACGAATGCCTGAACCGGCTGAAGCATCACGATGTAAAGATCGGCTTTGCGGATATGCAGCTTCATCGCTCGGAGCTTTACAGTATGGAAGTTGATAACCTTAAGGAACATATTGTAGGATTTATCAATCAGCTCCCTGAAAAACAGAAGATGGTCATCCACTTGAAAGATGTAGAAGAATATGATGTTTCCGAAATTTCTGAAATGCTGGAAATGGAGGAAAATGCAGTAAGGGTAAACCTGATGCGTGCGAGACAAAAAGTAAAAGAACAAATCTCACAACTGATGAGCTATGAAAAAAGATCAATTACAAGATAAATACAACGAAATCTTCCAGGAGATCAGGGAAGAAAAAATGGACTGGAGCTTTGAAGACTTTCTTCAGACTACAGAAGGTGCGGAACCTGAACAGGATATTGCACCTGTTATTCCATTGGATGGAAAAAAGAAACCCTCCTTTCCCAAATGGTTCTGGATGGCCGCCGGCGTAATACTGGTTTTCAGTATCGGTTTTTTCCTGAATACCTATAATACGGACGTTCAGGATAGGGAAAAATTGGTAAAGGATGAAATCCTGAAGCAGAAATCAGGGTTTATTGAAGAAAACAGTGATCACCAGGAGCAGGTAGCTGTTAACCATACAGATTCTATTTCCGGTGCGAAGAAAGATTCTGTATTTCAGGAAAACCAGGTGGCAGAAAAAGATGTAATGGATGACATTTTACCCAAAAGAGGAAGACTTAAAAAGGAAACAAGGCCCAGATATGTCAGCAATGCCTCCGGTAACAGAAGTGTAAATGATTCTACGACAGCTTATAATGACTCTTATGTAATTGTCAACGGAAAAAGAATCAGCAGTGAAAAAGAAGCCATAGATGTTGCCAAATATTCCTTTATGAAATTAGGAAATGAATTTAAAAAAACAGTAGCATCTTCTCAGAAAAATGAAAATCTTGACAGCGAATACTAAAAATCAGATCAATCCCATGAAAAAAATATTTTTTATAATAGCCATAATGTTAAGCAGTTTTGCAACCTATTCTGCACAGACTGATAAACTGGATAAGCTTTTTCAGGATTTTGAAAAAAACGGAGGAGTAACCTCTATCAATATCAAAAAACCGATGTTCAAACTATTGAACACCATTGATGTGAATGATGCCTATGTAGGGAAAATAAAACCTATTTTGAATGAAGTAGATGGCCTTAAGATCCTGATTATCCCCAAAATTACTTTTCCGGATCGTCTTAAAGATGAAAACCTGGCCAATATAAAGATGAATGAGGAGAAAACGGATAGAGTGAACAAAGCTTTAAGGTCTCTTAATTTCAATGAGCTGATGTCCATGAACAGTGAAGGAACTTCTATGAAGTTTCTTGCTGAAGATGAAAAAGATAATTATCTGGAAAATCTTGTGTTCAACGTTGACTCAAAGGAAGAGAATATTATTTTTATTCTTAATGGAAAAATGAAACTGTCTGATGTAAACAAAATCATCAATTCCGGTGAAACAGCAACATCATCTGTTACCTCTTCCATGAGAAGCAGCCTTACGTCAGATAACACCTCTTCCTATTTAAATGGTGACAGCAGAAATGTAGGGGAGTTCTCAAGAATAGATGCTAGTGTAGGAGTGAATGTTACTTTTAAGCAGGAAAATCCGAGAAGTGTAAAAGTCATTGCAGATGCAGACAAGCTTCAATATGTGATTACCAGAGTGGAAAATGGAGTTTTAAAGATATATGTTGATAATAAAGGAGTACGTAATCTTAGATTTAGAAACCTTAATGTGAATGTTTCAGCACCTAATCTTTATGGGATTAAGACTTCATCGGGAAGTGTTTTTACAGCAGTGAATCCTGTTACAGAAAACAGTATGGAGATTGATGCGGGATCAGGTTCCATTATTAAAGGGACATTCAATGTGAGACAGGCAGCAGCTGTTGCAGTGAACTCCGGTTCCGTTTTGAATGCTGAAATTAAAGCCGATAAACTGGTATTGGATGCTTCAAGCGGAGCCAGCATAAGCTTATCCGGAGCCACAAATTCTGCCGTAATTGATGCAAGCAGTGGGGCTTCCTGTAAGGCAGATGACCTTAAGATTGCAACGGCTGTGGCAGAATCTACTTCTGGAGCAAGTCTTTCTTTGCTGGTTACCGATAAACTAAAAGTAAGTGTTTCATCAGGAGCATCTGTGAAGCTGAAAGGAAATCCGGAACTGGATGCAAAGGTAGATAAAGTTTCAGGAGGAAGTTTCAGACAGATCAAATAATAAGCCCAACCATGAAAACTCTTAAAAACATTTTCCTCGTTATTCTGACCATAGGTATGCTGCAGTCGTGTATCGTTTCGGAAAAGCCTAATATTGATTTTTTTCAGAATTCAAAATATGATTTTAAAGGAGCTCAGTTTGCAAGTATTAATGTTCCGATGGTTCTTGCCAAATCATATATTAAAAAGGCTCTGAGGGAGGACGGAGAAAGTGAAGAGATGATAAGTCTGATCAGGAAGGCTTCAAAAATAAAGCTGCTTACGGTTACCAACGGAAGTCAGCAAATGCTCAACGACTATGTCCAATATCTGAATAATCATCATTATGAAGAATGGGCAACCATAAAACATGATGGAGATCATATCAATATAATGGTAAAGCAGGATGGAGATGTTATTAAAAATATGCTGCTTACCGTAGGTTCCAATGCCAATGAAATGGTGTTTGTAGATGTAAAAGGAAATTTTACAGCAAATGATATCTCAAAGATGATCAACTCTGTTTCTACCCAATAATCAACGTATAAATCTCTAAACTGTCTGAACATGGAAAAATTAATGAGAGAAGTCAGGATCCTTAAAATCTATGCCGTTGTACTTACTGTACTGTGTGCTATGTTTTTCTTTCTCGCATTTAAAAATCAGTCTTCCAACGAACGTTTTAAAGAAATAGATGTAGAGCGCATCAATGTCGTAGAGAAAGATGGAACATTAAAAATGGTGATCAGTAACAAAGAACGTCAGCATCCCGGATTGGTAAATCATAAAGCGTTAAAACCTCGTGAAAGAGCTGCAGGAATTATTTTCTTCAACGCTTTGGGAGACGAATGTGGAGGTCTTGTATATGATGGTAATGAAAAAGAATCGGGAATGGTGTATTCTGTAGATCAGAGGAAGACCGATCAGATCATGCAGCTGCAATATTCCGAATCAGCAGGGAATGATAAAAAAAGAGTATATGGCTTGAAACTCTGGGACCGGCCTGATGATTTTCCACTGGAAGCAATGATTAAGTTTGAGGATTCTTTGAAAAAATTAAATGATCCCGTTGCAAGCAAAAAAGCATATGCAAAACTCAGGGAACAGGGAAGATTAACCAATGAACGTTTATTTGCGGGTAAGACAGCTAATGGAGATGTGGGTATTTTTATCCGTGACAGTAAAGGAAAAGTAAGATTACAAGTATATGTCGATAAAAATAACCAGACACACATTGAAAATCTGGATGAAAATGGTAAGGTTATTAAGTAGGCTTTTAATCAAAAATTATAATATATAACAAGTAGTTTCTACATATTCAATTATTTTGTACCGTAACCGTTCTGATAAAAGAACGGTTTTTTCGATTTAAGTTATTGATTATTAAATTTTATTTAAACTATCATAAAGGATTTTCATATCTCGTTAAAATAACCTAATTTTGCAAAGAAAGTAAAGATGTCTATTCATAACAAAATTGTAGAGACAGCCATCACTTTCGATGACGTTCTTCTAGTCCCTTCTTATTCAGAAGTTTTACCTAACCAGGTTTCATTAAAATCAAGACTTACCGACAAAATCACGCTGAATGTTCCGATAGTTTCCGCTGCGATGGACACTGTTACTGAAGCTGATCTGGCTATTGCTTTAGCGAGAGTGGGAGGGTTAGGCTTTATTCACAAAAACATGCCGATTGCTGAGCAGGCTGCTCAGGTAAACCGTGTGAAACGTTCCGAAAACGGAATGATTTCGGATCCGGTAACTTTATCTAAAGACCATACTTTAGGACAGGCTAAAGAAATGATGGCTAAATTCAAAATTTCTGGCTTACCGGTAGTGGATGCTGATAATGTTCTGATCGGAATTATTACCAACAGAGATGTAAAGTATCAGGAAAATCTTGATATGAAAGTGGAAGAGATCATGACCAAAGATAATCTGATCACTTCAGATAAAGATACCAATCTTGAAAAAGCTAAAGAAATCCTTCTTAAGAACAGGGTTGAAAAACTTCCTATTGTAGATAAAGATAATAAACTTGTAGGTTTAATTACCATCAAGGATATTGATAATCAATTGGAATATCCTAATGCCAATAAGGATGAGAATGGACGTCTTATCGTAGGAGCAGGAGTAGGAGTAGGAGAAGATACGCTGGCGAGAATTGAAGCTTTGGTACAGGCAGGTGTTGATATCGTAGCAATCGATTCTGCACATGGTCATTCTAAAGGAGTTTTAGACAAAATCTCAGAAATCAGAAAAGCATATCCGAATCTTGATGTTGTAGGAGGGAATATTGTAACTGCCGAGGCAGCTAAAGATCTTATTGAAGCAGGAGCTAATGTGCTGAAAGTAGGAGTGGGACCAGGTTCTATCTGTACAACCAGAGTGGTTGCAGGAGTAGGAGTACCTCAGTTATCCGCTATTTATAATGTTTACGAATATGCCAAGTCTCAAAATGTCACGGTAATTGCTGACGGAGGTATCAAACTTTCAGGAGATATTGTTAAAGCGATTGCTAGTGGAGCAGGTGCAGTAATGCTGGGTTCGCTTTTAGCAGGAACCGACGAAGCACCGGGAGAAGAAATTATCTTCCAGGGAAGAAAATTCAAATCTTATCAAGGGATGGGTAGCCTTTCAGCAATGAAGAGAGGAGGTAAAGAAAGATATTTCCAGAGTGAAGCTAAGAAATTTGTTCCGGAAGGAATTGAAGGAAGAGTTCCGCATAAAGGAAAATTGGAAGATGTAATTTTTCAGCTGACAGGAGGTCTGAGAGCAGGTATGGGATACTGTGGTGCAAAAGATATTGAAACACTTCAGAAAGATTCTAAACTGGTCATGATTACCGGAAGCGGATTGAAAGAATCCCACCCGCACGATGTGATTATTACACAGGAAGCTCCGAATTATTCTTTATAAGACTAAAATATTCAAAAATGTCTCCATTCCAATGGAGACATTTTTTATTTAACCTTTATATATTTGAATCTGGGCTTGATAACTTTATTCAGGAATTGCCCTTTAGATCTTGCTTTTCCAAATTTTTGAACAATATCAGCAGGAACCTTCAGATAGTCATAAACCGCTCCTGACTGATAT
The DNA here is from genome assembly GCF_006829085.1 of Chryseobacterium sp. ON_d1. Taxonomy (GTDB): domain Bacteria; phylum Bacteroidota; class Bacteroidia; order Flavobacteriales; family Weeksellaceae; genus Chryseobacterium. The sequence goes on along the minus strand of NZ_BJTC01000012.1, from coordinate 154,631 downwards.
ATAATTCTCAATATTTCAGTTTCAGGGATATAAATGAAATGGTTTACAACACTTGATGGCATACTCCGGTTCATGCAAAAAATATTCCTTCTAAAAAAATAAAGCTTCCGGTATTTCCGAAAGCTTTAAATGTTTTTATTCTTTAAAAGTAATTTATTTTTTCACGAATTTAAACTGGTGAGTCTGAAAATTTCTGGTACTTATCTTTAAAATATACCCACCAGGAGCAAGTTGTGAAACATCAATTTTTGAATCAAATGCTTCAGATTTTACCAGGCGTCCATCAATATTATAAATCTGAACAGACAGTCCGTCATCAATACCCGAAATACGGATAAAATCGATCACCGGATTAGGGAAGATCTGGATTTTATTTTTAGCAAGCTCTGAAGTTCCCAATGTTGTAGTCTGTACATCACCTGTCATGGTGGAATTTCCTGCAGTGAGATTTCCTCCGCATTGTCCATTTGTAACAGCTGTATTTTCTACCCACGTTCCCACAGTATTGCCTGGGGGAATAGGAAGTGCATTATTTCCTGTCGAATTATAATAAAGTAAAGAGGGAGTGGTAAATGTTCCATTTCCTTCATCACCAAGAAATTCCCACCTTGTAAGAGCATTGTTCCACTGAATTTTGAACTCACAGGTTCCCAGTCCGCTACAATCCTGTCCACCATCAATAGGAGTGGTCATATAGATGTTTTTATTAAAAGTATCTACTCCGGTTTTATTAAATGTATACGTATTGGGAGGACTGCTAAACAGATTAGAACATCCGGTAAAAGTTATCGTCTGCGCAAAAGCTGAGCTTCCGAGAGCGAGACCTACTAAGTAAAGAATTTTCATAATAATTAGTTTTGGGTTGGAAAGACTCCTACCAATGAAATAATACATTTCAAGGTTATAAACGGGGGTCTGTTTTCGTGAGGCTGACCTCCTCCCGTATTATTCACCATTGTACTTTTCATTGTGGTATTGGCTGCAGCATCAGAATATTCTTTGTCAAGAATTTTGGTGTCAGCAGGAAGACTGTTGGTTGGGGAATTTTGATTCCCATCAGCGGTTACGGCATTTACCGTGTGATTGTGTGGTGGTATTTGTGTTACCGTTAATGTCACACTTTCTGTTCCTCCGATTTGGCCCATGGTATATGTTGTAGGGCCTCCGGGAGCCTGGCCGTTATGTACAAGTACCCTTCCCCTCATATCGGGTAAGGCAAATGTAGTTGTTCCGTTTCCTCCGTAAGTAGTCCCTAGAAGAGCAAAAAGAGCCTGGTTTTGAGCGATAGGAAGAAGTTGTCCGTTGCATTCTGCCCAGTTTTTCGGGGCAAAATTATAAGGAACAAAAGCAATTTGTCCCAAATATGGATCTGATGCCTGAGCTTTTAGTGTAGGAGCAAATGCACTGCATATCAGCAGCGTACATACAAAAAATAAGTTTTTCATGATAATAAAGATTTTAAGTAGTATAAAATTAGAAAATATTTCGCATAAAATACTTAAATAAAAGAAAAACCTTTTACAGCAGTGTAAAAGGTTAGATTTTATTTATTGAAATTTATATTATTATAGATTTTTTCTCTAATCTTTAGAGATAGCAGGTACTGTTTTATTTTTTTAAATGATCTTTGAAATCTTCGATTCTGAAGTCTGTCAGAGCATTTCCTTTTTCAATTTTTTCTTTGGAGTATAACCTGAAATCCTTTTCTGTTTTTTCTAAAAGATAATCATATGGACCTATGTGAGAAATTAATTTTACCAGCACCGGAGAGATTTCAAGACAGATAAACAATCCCATGATAAAAGTGGCTGCAAGTCCTATGATAGCAGAATTTTTACCAAGCTCATCCAATGCCTGAAGCCTTGCTGCAAATCCATTAAATTTATCTTCAAAAGTTTCTGTGGATTTTCTTTCTGTTTCCAGGTTGGTATATACCTTGGATATTTCTTTATCGAGGTATTCCAGTCGTGGAGCTGACTGTTTTTGGAAGTTCTCAAGGTCCTGCCTGCGCTGCTCTTTCAATTCCTGTTTACGCTTGGCGTTTGGACCGTAACCTTCTTTTCCACTGGTTAAGCCGGATTGTTTTCCCAGAATTTCTTTTTCAAGCTCTACCGAAGCGGAATCATATGCTTTCTGATACTGGGCAATTTTTCCTGAAATCTGTTGTTTTTCAGTCTCAAAAGGACCGCTCTGCTGAAGAATCCTTCCATTCATTTCTCCCTGAAGTTGCTTTTTATTTCTTTGGATAATCGTATTCAGCTGTTTGTTTACTTCTTTTTCAAAAATTTTAAGCTCTAAAGGTTTAGAAATAATGATTCCTAAAAATGTAGCAAGAATAAGACGGGGAATGGCCATCAGAACCTGATTCCACCACGTTCCGGTTTTCTTAATGGAAGAAACAATATAACGGTCAAGATTGAAGATCATCAATCCCCAGAGAATTCCAAAACCTACAGATGCCCAGATATTATCAAATACCGTATACATGGCATAGCCTGCAGATAAAGTCGCAAATACTGCAGTGAAAAGTACAATTCCTCCAATTCCGGAAAATTTATTCCATTCGCTTGGAGTCTTTCTTAAGATGTGAATATTTCCTCCGGAACAGACCATCAGGAATTTTTGGAACCAGTTTATTTTATGAGTCCCTTGATTTATAGTTTGTTGGTTTGTTTTCATACCTGAAAATTTATACAAAGGTAATACTAAAAATCATACCAATGTAAAAGATAGTATTATGTTTTACCAAGTAATTATGCCTGTTTGTATAAAATACTGTTTTTAAGGCGGTTAATTTTACTTTATAGAAATTTTCAATGTGAATATGAAAACTATTTCAATCGATCCGGGTTCTGCTTCAAAAAGCTTTCCCAGCCTGAATAGGATTTAGTATCAGTAATGGCTCCGGAATTGAAATGATGGCATACTGCAACAGCAAGACCATCAGAGGCATCTAAATATTTTGTTGGGAATTCCTTTAACTTAAGAAGATTCTGCAGCATTCCGGCTACCTGTTCCTTACTGGCGTTTCCGTTTCCGGTGATCGCCATTTTTATTTTTTTGGGAGAGTACTCAGTAATGGGAATATTTCTGTAAAGGCTGGCGGCCATGGCAACTCCCTGTGCACGTCCTAGTTTTAGCATACTCTGTACATTTTTTCCATAGAACGGAGCTTCCAGAGCTACTTCGTCCGGATGGAATTCATCAATAAGAGATAAGGTTCTTTCAAAAATGTATTTGAGCTTAGTCTCGTGATTAGGATATTTTTTCAAAATAAGTTCATGGATAGAGACCATCTCCATTTTTCCTTTCTTTACGGAGATGATGCCAAATCCCATTACCGTTGTTCCCGGGTCAATTCCTAAAATTATTTTCTCTGAAATCATTGCTCCAAAGATAGGACTTTCTATGTTGCCAGTATAAAAAAGTATCTTCAGTGATTTTTATTTATTTCTAAAACTTTAGTACCTTTAAATAAAAATGATTATGAAAAATGTATTACATGCACTCATTGTTCCTGTCTTTCTGTTGTGTAGTTTTCAGAAAGAAAATAATGTACCCCTAAACAGAGGTTCAAAAATTGTGGCTGCGAAAAACGACCGGATTATTTATTTGTTTTTCAGGGCCGATAAAGATCAGTCAGGAAATCCCAAGATTTTCCTTCAGAGCACTAAAATTACAGACGGAAGACTGAAACATGTCCCATCTTTTGAAAGAAACGAAATTCACAGAGGAGATCTTATTATTACACTGGCAGGTTCTGATGGTAAAGAAGTAGGGAAGCAGCTGGTAAAGGATCCTTTTAATCCGGAACTGGAAGTATATGAAAAAGAAGGGATTTCAAGACATAAAGCTTCTCTTCAGAGCACTGAGTTCAGTCTACGGTTTTCTTATGCTGGAAATGTGCAGTCTGTAAAAGTTGAAAAAGCAACTGATGATGGTGTACAACTAATATTCACACAAAAACTATAACAATGAAAAAAACTTTATTATCCCTTTTGGTAGGTAGCTGCTGTTTTGCCCAGACATTCGAGACTGTTTCCCTTTTACAGAACGGAGATAACAGTAAGCGTATTGTTATCGCAGTTTTGGGAGATGGGTTTACTGCAGCACAACAAACTGCTTTTACGACATCAGCTCAGAATACTGTCAATTATCTCTTTACAAAAAGCCCCTATACAGAATATAAAAATTATTTTAATGCCTATGCTGTAAAAGTGGTTTCTACAGAATCCGGAGTAAAGCATCCGGGAACAGCGACTGATGTCACAGAGCCTGTAATTCCTGTGACTAACCCTGATAACTACCTCGGATCTACTTTCGATGTAGGAGTTCACAGATGTATATACAGTAATACAACCAATAAAGTAGGACAGGTTCTGGCCGCTAATATCCCTGATTATGATATTACCTATGTATTGGGTAATTCTACTGAATACGGAGGCTGTGGTGGTACGTATGCTTTTGCTTCATTAAATGGCTCTTCGAATGAAATTGTAGTGCATGAGCTGGGGCATTCGTTTGGGAAACTGGCTGACGAATATTGGTTCTCAGGTTCACTGGAGTCCCCTAATAAAACACAGAATTCAAACCCTGCAACGATCAAATGGAAAAATTGGGTAGGATTGAATGGAGTAGGAGTGTACCCCCATGCGGAAAGCCCAACCTGGTTCCGGCCGCATCAGAGTTGTGAGATGAGGTATCTTAATCAGCAGTTTTGCTCCGTATGTAAAGAGGCAATTATTGAAAGAATCCACAGCTTGGTTTCTCCTGTAGATTCTTATACTCCGGGAAACAATACTTCTGTTGATGCTACTTCCAATATTACTTTCACGGTCAACGAAATTCTTCCTGTACCCAATACATTGGTCAACACCTGGACATTAAATGGTACTGCTCTGGGAGCCACTGGAAATAGTATTACGGTTACTCCGGCACAACTCAACAGCGGAAATAATACTTTGACATTTTCTGTAGTGGATAATAATCCGCTTTTGAAAGTTGACAATCACAGCACGCTTCATGTTACCAATGTTTCCTGGACGCTGAATAAATCAACTCTCAAGATTTCAGAAGTAAAAGCTGAAGAGAGACGTTTCAGTATCTATCCAAATCCGACGGACGGAGAATTTTTCATTAAAGGAAAACAGGAGTTTGCAAAAAATATAAATGTTGAAGTTTACGATGCTTCAGGAAAACTGATTCCATCCAGATTTGAACTGAAAGATTCTGCAATAAGGGTTGATATTAAGAACTTTCCTGCAGGTACATATCTGTTGAATGTAAAGGAAAATAAAAATCTGATTATTTCTCAGAAAATTATAAAAGAATAATTAAGTGAAACCGGCTGCACAAGCCGGTTTTATTTTTCAAGCTTCTTTTCTGCAATAGGAACCCATTGTCCATCATGACGCAAGAGCAGTATTTTATCAACTAAGAATTTCGTTTTGTATTCCTTGGTTTTATATTTTTCCCAGGCCTTGAGATAATTCTCCCAGGTTAAATTTCTGTATCCAACAGTCATATGTGGATTAAAAGAATATTGGCCAAAATCAAAATGGTCTTTTATCCTGTGATAAAGTTCTTTTAAATGTAAATTTTCTTTTGGATGAATATAAAGCACGGGATTTTTAGGATTGGAAAAGCTTCCGAATCCATCCAGTTCTATCTCAAAAGGAGTGATATCTGTATTGATTTTCTGAAAAGCAGTGTGAATATCATCTTCCAGTTCAAATTCTCTTGAAAAAGGTGGCAGAAGAGTAATGTGAGCTTCATTCTGCAAAGCTTTGGAATTGTCATAGTGAATAGCCAGATCTGTTTTAAAGATTTTTACTTCTTCAATAATCTGTTGTGGAGGATAAATCGCTATGAAGTACATTTTTTTCATAAGTAAAACTAAAAATTTTACAGTAAATCTATATACATAAGAAAATTATGCATAAGTTTGCAATATATATAAATCATTTCATGAAAAAGAATAGTCTTTACAAAGGTACCCTGCAGAATATTATTTTAAAGCTCCTTTCAAAGGAAGTTAAAATGTATGGCTATCAGATCACCCAAAGAGCCAAAGAACTGACTCAGGGTGAGCTTGAAATGACGGAAGGTGCACTTTATCCATTACTGCACAAACTGGAAAGTGATGGAATGATCACCTCCGAAATTCAGAAGATTAACGGAAGAGACCGGAAATATTACCTGCTGACTGAAAAAGGAAAGAAGCAGCAGGCAGAAAAAGAGACTGAAATGAAAAGTTATTTACTCAACCTTCAAGCAATATTCAATATATGATAACCGAACTACAGGAAAGTAAAATTACAGAGTATCTGATCGCTCAGCAACTTTCATTGGATATTCTGGTAGAAATCAGAGATCATATGATCAGCCAGATCTCAGAGCTTCAGTTCAATGAAAATCTGGATTTTGAAGCTGCTTTTCTGAAGATAAAAGAATCCTGGAATGGAGAGTTTGCAATGGTTAATTACGTGTTGTTTTATCCCGCTAAAATTCCTTTGATTGCCAAAAGAATTATTCAGGAGAGATACAATGGACTTTTTAAAAAATCACTGATGGTAGGATTGCTGGCTTCAGTAATTAATTTGTTGTTATTATTGATAGCGGGAAGTAAGGAGGAATATACAGTCTTTTTCAGATTACTGAACGGATCATTTGTAGTAATGACAATATTAATCTGGGTTTTTAATTATAAAATCTGGAAATACTTAAAAGCAGATTTTAAATACAGAGGGAAATGTCTTTACACAATGTATCAGCAAAATCTGGGATTGATGGTTGTATGTGCCAGCTCTATGACACAAGTGGCATCAAAGAGCGGATCTTATGCCTATCAGTTGATCAGGGAACAAAATCATCATGATGTTTTGACAGGCTTGATTACGTTGATTCTCCCTTTTATACTGCAGACCGCCCTTACCTTTGCCTTATTTAATTTTATTGAACATAAAAAGAATCTTGTAAAAATGCAGGAGTTTCTGAAGCCGGTATAGGTAATAAACTCATAAGACGCTAATGCTTTGATCTAAGCTGTGAAAGTGTATTTTCAAGATGATCCGTGATCTTTTTTACTTCAATATGAGGTCTGAAGATGGCTCCTTTTCCTTTTTCTTCATCTGCTATATTGGATAAAATAATGACAGATGTTTTTGTATCCGGATAATAAATATTAAGAGAAGGAGAGCCCTTTACGTAGCCGCTGTGAAAATAAGAACTGGGCTGGCCGATATTCAGCATAATTCCATAGGCATACCCCATTTTCCCAAAGATGGCGTGGTGTCTTTCTGCGCTTTTAGCCATAAAGAGTTTAAGAGTTTCCGGTTTTAAGATTTTTCCACTGTACAGTGCATTGTTCCATGAATGAAGATCCTGAACGGTAGATAATATTCCCCCTGCAGGAGTTCCGATTTCCTGGCCGCCTAACCTTTTCGGCATGTTGGGAACTTCCTGAAATTTGGCAGGTGTACCAATATAGGCACTGGCAAAATTATTTCCTTTAAAATTATTTTCCGTCGAAGAATGCGTCATCCCTGCCTTTTTGAAAAGTTCCTGGGCATTTTCATCATAAGATTTACCCGATACTTTTTCCACAATTTTTCCAAGAGTATTGAAGCCGTCGTTGGAGTAGAAGAAATCCGATCCGCTTTTAAACATCAGCTTTCCACCTGTCATATTCAATCCTGAAGTATGATTTAATAACTGATGGATTGTTATGTTTTCATATTCTTTAATCTGGAATTCTTTCAGGTATTTTGAAACTTTATCTGTTACATGGAGTTTTCCCTGTTCCATCTGAAGCAGGATCAGAACAGCGGTGAATTGTTTGCTTACAGATCCTATGGCAAAAATAGTATTGCTGTCAATTTTAATCTTTCTCTTAAAATCAGAATAGCCGTTTTCTCTTCTGTAAAGGGGTATAGAATCTTTAAAGACGGCGATGCTTCCATTAAAATGATACTTTTTAAAAGTAGAATCAATCTGCTGTTCCAAAAGTGTTTTCTGAAAAGCAGCAATGGTAGAATCAATAATTGTTTTTTTATCAACAGGAGATACTTTTGGCGCCAGCGTTTCAGTTGTACAGGAAAACATTAAACAGAAAAGGGACAGGAATATTAAATTTTTGATCACAGGTGTTATTTTTTAATGTTGATTATACTCTTAAAGATACTAAAATATCAAAAAGAGGATTAAAGGAAGCAAATTGTGTGCTAGAAAGGGTTTTTACATCCGTTCAATATCGTTTTATGGATCTCTTTTAATACTTTTGAATATAATTTGTCACAAAAACTATGAATGAACATTTGAAAAACGATTCGAAAAACATCGGACATTTACTTAATCTCATAAAAGAACAGGGAACAGCATATTTAGACACCATAGAAGAGAGGCCTACATCCATAGTTCTCCACCACCCGGCCGAAAAACAGGAGTTGCCGGAATCAGGATTGGGGACAGAAAAAGCGCTGAAGGTTTTCAATGAAAAATTTGAACCGATAATGGTTGCTTCCTCGGGACCGAGATACTGGGGATTTGTAACAGGCGGCGCCACTCCGGCATCGGTTGCAGGAGATTGGCTTGCATCTGTTTATGATCAGAATACACAGACTATGAAAGGTCAGGGGGATATTTCAGGAATCATAGAAGTCGAAGCTATACAACTTTTGCTGGACCTCCTTCAGCTTCCGGGAAATTTCATGGGAGGTTTTGTAACAGGTGCTACGATGTCTAATTTTACCTGTCTGGCTGTTGCCCGTCAATGGCTGGGAAAAGAACTGGGAAGAGATATAGCCAGAGAAGGGGTTTCCGGAAGCATAAAAGTGTTGGGTGCTACTCCTCATTCATCTTCAATAAAGTCATTGGCACTTTTGGGCTTAGGCAGTAATAATATCGTTCGGATTAAAATTCAGGAAGGAAACAGAGAATCTATCTGCATTCAGGATCTTGAAGAAAATATACAGAAGCTTAACGGTGAGCCGTTTATCTTAATTTCAAGCGGAGGAACTGTAAATACGGTGGATTTTGATGATTTTAAGGCAATCAGTAAGTTAAAAGAAAAATATAACTTCTGGTGGCATATTGATGCTGCTTTCGGTGGTTTTGCTGCCTGTTCAGAAACCCACAGACATCTGATAGAGAACTGGGAGTTTGCGGACAGTATTACAGTAGACTGTCACAAATGGATGAATGTCCCTTATGAGAGTGCGGTCTTTCTGATCAAAGAGCAATACAAGGTTCTGCAGATTGAAACTTTTCAAAATTCAAATGCTCCTTATCTTGGAGACCCTATGGAAAACTTCAATTATTTAAACTTTCTTCCTGAAAATTCAAGAAGGCTGAAAGCATTGCCGGCCTGGTTCTCTCTTATGGCTTATGGTAAAAAGGGATATCAGGAAATTGTAGATAAAAATATATCATGGGCACAGCTGTTGGGAAATCTGATTGAAAACAGTAATGATTTTAAACTCCTGGCCCCGGTAAGATTGAATACGGTCTGCTTTACATTAAAAGATGAAACAAGACAGGATGAGGTAGATGCATTTCTTGAAAAAGTTAATGATACAGGGAAAGTCTTCATGACTCCTACATTTTATAATAACCATAAAGGAATAAGAGCCGCTTTTGTCAACTGGATGACCAGTGAAAAAGATATTCACATGGTATTTGAAATCATGAACGGAATAGCTCCATTAAAATAATACATTAAAGCCTGTGGATATTAATCTACAGGCTTATTTTAGTAGCAGATCACAAAACCAGAAAATATATTCTCCACTTTCTTCTTCAGGAGCAGTTTTAGGTTTAGGATAGGTTTTCTTTACCGTTTCTCCGATTTCAAACTGAACCGGTTTTTTGAAAATAGGGCCATCAAAAGTGAAAGTATGGAACTCTCCGTTTTCTCCGCACGGATCTACATTTCCGGGAAGATCATCAATGAATTTCTCATCAATAATACGCCCTGCAAAACTTTTATCCAGGTAAGATCCGTTCACACAGGTTACAATAGTCTTAAAATCAAGTTCTAAAAATTCCCGGATGAGGTTGGATGTATTTTGTTTCCAAAGCGGAAATACGGCTTTCATACCGATAGCATTTAGTTGGTCTTCTCTGTATTTTCTCAGATCTTCCAGGAAAATATCCCCGAAAACGGAATGTGTAATACCCTGAGACTGAATTTCAGCCATCGTTTTATTCATGATTTCCTGATACTCTTCCATGGATGGTTCTTTAGGAAGCTCCATTTTAATCAATGGAATTCCCAGACTTTCAGCCTGTTTTTCTAAAAGGGAAATAGGTACCCCATGCATGGAAATCCTTTGAAATTCCTCATTGATGCTGGTAAGCAGTGTCGAGATCTCATATTGATCCTCCTGCAGTATTTTGTAAAGGGCAAGGGCAGAATCTTTTCCGCTGCTCCAGTTGAATAAAGCTTTTGGTTTCATTGTATAATAAAAATCTCCCAAAAATAGGGAGATTTTATTGATTTGTTTTTTTTATAAAGAATTGAACAAAATAGAGAAGAAATCAATGGTATATGATTTCTGTCTTTTCGTGAAATTTACTTTTGGTAAGGTATTCTTTTTTTAATTGTTCGCTTGCTTGAGTATCAACAAGTTTTGATGTATATAGTTCTTCAAAATCGGAGTAACTGATTTCTCTTTTGTATTGAGTGTTGGAGTCAAAGGATTCATTATCTTTTTTTTCATATGTTGTAAGATAAATATGCTCCTGGATTAGAAGTTCAATCCAGTTCTTATGTTTATCAAACTGATAGGTGCTTTTTGTAAAGACATTATCACCTTCATTCCGTATTTCTTTATCATAAGTAATATACCCGGAATCATCATATGAAAGCAGATGATGCGTTTTGTTTTCATTGATCGGGCTCTCTTTCAGGCTGTTGCTGTAATTTTTTGTTATTGTTATTCTTTCTGCCTGATTTTTTGAGTTAAAAATTGTTTTATCTACGGAAGAGAATTTTAGTGGTTCAGAATCTAAGGAATTATAAATAAGATCTCCATTATCATTATATTCAAAGACTTCAGTTTCCTTATTATTTCCAACAAAATTATGGGTTTCTTTTTTTGTTACTTTTTCAGGAAACTTTGAGTTGCCATAATAGAAGATCCTTTCATATTTTAGTTCAGACTTATTGGGAATGTGTAAAGCTCTCTCTTCTTTGGTCATTCTCTGCTGTTTGTCAAAAGTGAGTTTTCTTTTTTCAATATTTAATCCTGTTCTTTTTTCAATGATGTATACCTGCACAATTATATTGCTGTTTTCAATATGATATTGATATTCAGTATAATTTCTAAAATCAAGGTTTCCATCTGTTCTATTGTACTCATATTTACTTTTCAGGTTACCAATATTATCATATGTATATTCAGTTACAGCGTCGTAGTCCTCATAATAATTTATTATATGAGAAATAAGAGCATTTTCATTATATATGATTATTGAACGGAATCTGTCAGAATACTGTTGTACACTATTTAATTTTCCTAATTTGTTAAAATGTATTTCTGCGAGTAGTTTTTTTGCGTCTTTAGGGTTCTTTTCCAACAGGTATTCTTCATAAATCTTTGCAGAACCGATAGGATGATTAAAACTAAATCCTTTTTCAGGATAACGAAGGGCATAATAGGTAGTAAGTAAAAAGTTTTGCCCTAAAATCATTTCCAGTTTTTCAGGTGGTAAATAATTGTTTTTATTTTTACTCTGGGTAAAATATAAGTTGAAAATAAAAATTAGAGAAAGGAATATGGTTTTAGTCATTGAGGTTAGTTTAATGTTAAAAATACAAAACCTCAAAGAAATCCTTTGAGGTTTAATTTATAAAAAATGGAGTTCCAATTACGGATTACATATTTCTTCTGTATTTACCACCTACTTCAAATAAAGCATTGGTAATTTGCCCTAAAGAACAGTATTTCACAGCATCCATCATCACTTCGAATAAGTTCTGCTGATTGATCGCTGCGTGCTGAAGTTTTCTTAAAGCTTCCTCAGATCTGTTTTCATTGGCTTTCTGGAAATTGTGAAGAGATTCAATCTGTGCTTGTTTTTCCTCTTCTGTAGAACGGATGACTTCTCCAGGTAAAACCGTTGGAGAACCATCTTTTCCTAAGAAGGTATTTACTCCGATGATCGGATATTCACCGGTATGCTTCAGCCATTCGTAATGCATAGATTCTTCCTGGATTTTTGAACGCTGATACATCGTTTCCATTGCTCCAAGAACACCTCCTCTTTCTGTGATTCTGTCGAATTCTGCATATACTGCTTCTTCTACAAGATCCGTTAATTCTTCAATGATAAATGATCCCTGAAGCGGGTTTTCATTTTTAGCCAAGCCTAATTCTTTATTGATGATCAGCTGGATTGCCATGGCTCTTCTTACAGACTGCTCAGTAGGAGTGGTAATCGCCTCATCATAAGCGTTGGTGTGTAGCGAATTACAGTTATCATAGATGGCATACAATGCCTGAAGGGTTGTTCGGATATCATTGAAATCAATTTCCTGAGCGTGCAGAGAACGTCCTGAAGTCTGGATGTGGTATTTCAGCATCTGGCTTCTTTCATCAGCTCCGTATTTTAATTTCATTGCTTTTGCCCAGATTCTTCTTGCCACACGCCCGATTACTGAATATTCAGGGTCGATGCCATTGGAGAAGAAGAAAGATAAGTTAGGTGCAAAATCATTGATGTCCATTCCACGGCTTAAGTAATATTCCACGTAAGTGAAACCGTTAGCCAGTGTGAATGCCAATTGGGAAACCGGATTGGCTCCTGCTTCAGCAATATGATATCCTGAAATGGAAACAGAATAGAAATTTCTTACTTTTTCTCTGATGAAATATTCCTGAACATCACCCATCAATCTCAGGGCAAATTCAGTAGAGAAAATACAGGTATTCTGAGCCTGGTCTTCTTTTAAAATGTCAGCCTGAACGGTGCCACGAACGGTAGCAATTGTTTTAGCTTTAATTTCTGCATACACTTCGGCAGGAATCACTTCATCACCGGTTAATCCTAAAAGCTGCAGTCCCAAACCATTGTTGGATGGAGGAAGTTCACCATTGTATTTCGGTCTTTCTAATCCTTTATCGTCGAATTTTTCTTTAAGTTTAGCCTCTACTTTAGCTTCTAAACTGTTTTCTTTGATGTATTTTTCAACATTCTGGTCGATGGCTGCATTCATAAAGAAAGCCAGCAGCATTGGCGCAGGACCATTGATTGTCATTGAAACTGAAGTCAGTGCATTCACAAGATCAAATCCTGAATACAGCTTTTTAGCATCATCCAATGTAGCGATAGAAACCCCTGCATTGCCGATCTTACCATAAATGTCCGGTGGTAAAGCGGGATCCTGACCATATAATGTTACAGAATCAAATGCTGTAGACAGACGTTTCGCAGGCATTTCTGCAGAAACATAGTGGAATCTTCTGTTGGTTCTCTCAGGACCTCCTTCTCCCGCGAACATCCTTGTCGGATCTTCACCGGTTCTTTTGAACGGATAAATACCTGCTGTATAAGGGAAGCTTCCCGGAAGATTTTCCTGTCCTTTCCATTTGATCAGATCACCCCAGTCATTGTATTTTGGTAATGCAATTTTTGGAATTCTTAGGTGAGATAAAGATTCTGTTGAGGTTTCAACTTTAATTTCTTTTCCTCTTACAAAATAAGAATAGAATTCTGCGTGGAATGCTTTTTTCGTGTCATCCCATGTCTTAAGGAAGTCAATGTTATCCTGTTGAAGTTCTTTTTCAGCTTTTTGGTATTCAGCATCCAAAGTTTCATTGGAAATAATATTCTTTACACCTTCAATATGATACATCTTTCTGGCAAGCTCAGCCTGTTTTTCAACATTGGCATCATATTGTTTGTTGTTTTCAACAATTTCAGAAAGGTAACGAACCCTTTTTGGTGGGATAATGGTTACTTCATCTGTGATTTCCTGCTCAACAAAAGTATTTAATTGTAAATCAGCAAATTTCTCGTTTACTTTTGAAACCAATCTGTTGTATAATTCAGTAGTGCCATGATCGTTGAACTGAGATGCTTTTGTTGCATAAACCGGCATATCCTCCAGCTGACTTTCCCACAAAAGGTGGTTTCTCTGGAATTGTTTTCTTACTGCCTGAAGAGCATCCAATGCACCACGCTTGTCAGATTTATTTAATGCAACAAGATCCGCATAATCCAGCATGTCTATTTTTTCCAGCTGCGTAGAAGCTCCATATTCAGGAGTCATTACATACATGGAAACATCTGCAAAATCCGAAACTTCTGAACCAGACTGTCCGATCCCTGATGTTTCAAGGATAATAACATCCGGATGAGCCAGTTTCAGTACATTCAATGCAGAATGAATAAACGGAGAAACGGAAACGTTATTTTCTCTGGTTGCCATAGAACGCATATAAACTCTCGGATCATTGATCGCATTCATACGGATTCTATCACCTAATAAGGCGCCTCCTGTTTTCTTTTTGGAAGGGTCGATAGAGATAATGGCAATTTTTTTATCAGTATTGGAACGTAAGAAACGTCTTACCAATTCATCTGTTAAAGAAGATTTACCTGCTCCTCCGGTACCTGTGATACCGATAATCGGAATGGTTAAATCCTTGGATTTTTCATCAATAGCTTTTACAAGTTCAGGTTTCTCCTCTGAAAAGTTTTCAACAGCAGAAATAATCTGAGCAATGCTGGAAGGGTTTTCAAAACTGATATCCTCAAGGTCTTTTGCAGTAACATCTTTTCCTGTAGCAAAATCTGATCTTTGAACCAGATCATCAATCATTCCCTGAAGTCCAAGTTCGCGGCCGTCATCCGGAGAATAAATTCTATCGATTCCGTAAGACATAAGATCTTTAATCTCTTCCGGCAGAATTACACCGCCGCCGCCACCAAAAATCTTGATCTGAGGAGAATTTTTTTCTCTCAGCAGGTCGTAAATATATTTAAAATATTCATTGTGACCTCCCTGATATGAGGTTAATGCAATGGCATTGGCATCTTCCTGGATCGCTGTATTCACAACTTCCTCTGCTGATTTATCGTGTCCTAAGTGGATTACTTCGCATCCTGTTCCCTGAATAACACGACGCATAATATTGATCGCAGCATCGTGGCCGTCAAATAATGAGGCCGCAGTGACGATTCTTACCTTGTTGGTTGGAGTATATTTTTGGGTTTCCATAAAAATTTTAGAAAGTTTCTAAGTTTCCAAATATAATAATAAAAAAAGAACCATGTGTTTGGTTTTATTTTATTGATTTTCAGTTTTTTATTTGTGTTTGTTGAATTGTATCTCCCCTTTTTGAGCCAGAGATCTGAATGTTTGGAAACAGAGTTAAAGTCTGATGAATTGCAGAGGCTTTATTTTGAAATAGACACAGTTTTACATTCTCAAATTAAATTCTCTACTTTTGCAGAATATTTTCACAGACATGCAAAAAGCTTTGATGTACTTCGCCTTGGGAACGGTAGTAAGCTTCCTGATTAATTATTTCTTTTTAAGTTCGGAAAATATCGGACTGGATATTTATTATGCTTTTGCCTTTGGTTCTGCATGGGGAATTGCTTATTATCTGGATACCCCGGATTTTACACTGCCTAAGAAATTAGGACTGTCATTTGTAGCGATGGGAATTCTGGTTCTTATAGGAACTTTGATTTTTACACTTGAACTGGCAATTCCTTCTATTCTGAAGTTTTCAACGGTTTTTGTAGCATATTATCTATTTGCAAGCTTCAGAGGGAATAAGTCCCTCAGAAACTAGTGCAGCATAATAAAGCTCAGATACATCAGAACCAGAAACATCAGAATCAATCCGATATAATTGACAATAAATAATAAGGAGCCTTTCAGTATGCTTATTCTTTTCTTGGTTTCATATACCTTGTGATGGGCTGCAAAGAAATAGATTGTCATATAGGCAGCCAATCCTAAGAATCCTAAAACATATAATAAGGTAAGTATATTATTGTCCGGTAAGAAGCTGGTGATTTTTTCCCCAACGATAAACATCAGCACCCCTAATAACAGGAAAGAGAAATAGTGAAGCGTAAAAATTCCATGATCAAAATACCACCATTTCTTCTTGTTATGGAACAGCCATAAAAAGAATGCAAATATCGGAAGGTATGCAAACAGTGCTTTGGGAATCGTATGAATGAAATTTTCCTTATATTTTTCCCAAATCTGATGCTTGCTGTATCCTTCTTCTTTTAATTCAAATACTTTTTTTGCAATAGGTCTTGCCATGGTATAAATCCCTGTATTGTCTTTGGCAAGGATGGAATCATATTGTTTCAAGGTGTAGGCATTCATAACGGATGCTTCCTTGGTGTCAAATGTACGGTCAAGAATTTCGTCTTTTTCCTTCGCATCCTTAAGTTTAATACTGTCTCTTACTTTTAAAGTATCTAATGCTCTTTGAGCAGTAGCCGCTGTTTCATGGGAAAGTATTCCTTCTTTTTGCAGATCTTTTACAAGATCTTTGGATATCTCTTTCTGTTTTTTTGTTTTTGCTTCTGTTTTAACATGGCTGGGCTTTTCCGCTTCTTCTTTGGCGTGGGGTAAGATGTTGGGAAGGAAGAATGTGATAAAACTTATAAATATATAGAGTTTTACAGGAGCCACATATAATTGTCTTTTACCAGCCAGATATTCTTTGGTAAGTGTGCCGGGACGGGTAAAGAGATAGTGTATGGTTTTCCAGAACTGTCCGTCATAATGAGTGAAATCCTCAATAAAGTGAGTAAAGAGAAAATGAAAAGGCTGTCTGCTTTCAATATTTTCCTGCCCGCAGTGGGGGCAGAACCTTTCTTCAACCTGGTGCCCGCAGTTGAGGCAGGTTTTGTCATCTCTTAGTTTTCCGTGGCTCATGAATTATGGAATATAATTGACACAAATATAATTATTTCAAAGAAACTGTAATTATATTAATGTGTTTTACGGAAATCGTTAAAGTAAATTTAATAAAAAAAGAGTTGAGGGAATGAACTCTTTTGGGTATCATTTGTGTTTTTAGAATCTTCGAAGTGTTTTTTTCATCGCAACAACAGTTCGCAAGATTTGTGCCAAAAATGTTAAAAATGTTAAAATCTATTGATACAGGGCTACACAGGTCATAATATATAGATTAAATAAAATATGTTTTTGGGTTACAAAAATAATTTGTACCTTTGCACACCCTTTTAGGGGTAAATTATGTTTAATCTTTAACTAAAACGTGTGAATACATTAAGTTACAAAACTGTTTCAGCGAACAAAGCTACTGCTAATAAAGAATGGGTTGTGGTAGACGCTGAAGGACAGCCGTTAGGTAGATTAGCTTCTACGGTTGCAAAGATTTTGAGAGGTAAGCACAAAACGAATTTTACACCTCACGTAGATTGTGGTGATAACGTAATCGTTTTGAATGCTGGGAAAATTACACTTTCCGGAAACAAGTGGGCTGATAAGACTTATATCTGGCATACAGGATATCCTGGTGGACAGAAGTCTATGACTGCGGCTGAACTTCAAAAGAAAGATTCTTTAAAGGTATTGGAGAAATCTGTAAAAGGTATGTTGCCTAAAAACAGACTAGGTGCTGCTATCCTTAAGAACCTTTATTTATATGAAGGAACTGAGCACAAACATGAAGCTCAACAGCCTAAAACAATTAATGTTAACGAATTTAAATAATTAATTATGTCTATAGTTCACAAAATCGGAAGAAGAAAAACTTCTGTAGCTAGAGTTTATGTAAAACCAGGGTCTGGTGTTATTACAGTAAACGGTAAAGATGCTAAAGAATATTTCTCTACAGATGTAATGGTTTACAAATTAAACCAACCGTTCATCCTTTCTGAGACTGTTGGTCAGTATGACGTTACCGTAAACGTATTCGGTGGTGGTAATACAGGTCAGGCAGAAGCTATCAGATTAGGTATTTCAAGAGCTTTATGCGAAATCAACGCTGAGTTCAGATTAGCATTGAAGCCAGCTGGTTTACTTACAAGAGACGCAAGAATGGTGGAAAGAAAGAAGCCAGGTCAGAAAAAAGCAAGAAAGAGATTCCAATTCTCAAAACGTTAAGATTTCTCGTTGGCAGATGGCTTATGGCTATTGGCTACAGGAATGTATTAAATTTTTTTTAAACTTAATCTCGGCGAAAAGCCAATTGCCAAAAGCAAAAAGCAAACCGCCAATTGCCCGTTACGTTTAGCATCCAAACACTTCTCCCATCTAAAGAAGTTGTTGATTGTTTAAAAGACGGAAAGTAAACTAACAAAAACAGAAAACATGGCAAAAGCAAATGTAAAAGACCTTTTAGAGGCTGGCGTACACTTCGGTCACATGACGAGAAAGTGGAACCCAAATATGGCTCCATACATTTTTATGGAGAAAAACGGTATTCACATTGTAGACTTACATAAAACAGCAGTTAAATTGGACGAAGCTTGCAACGCTTTAGAAAAATTAACTTCTGCAGGTAAAAAAGTTCTTTTCGTAGCTACTAAAAAGCAGGCGAAAGAAGTGGTAGCAAAACACGCTTCTGAACTTAATATGCCTTATATCACAGAAAGATGGCCAGGTGGTATGTTAACGAACTTCGTTACTATCAGAAAGGCTGTAAAGAAGATGAATGCTATCGACAAAATGAAAAAAGACGGTACATTCGAAACTTTATCTAAAAAAGAAAGATTACAAGTAGACAGACAAAGAGCTAACCTTGAGAAGAACTTAGGTTCTATCGCAGACATGGTTAGACTTCCATCTGCTGTATTTGTAGTTGATATCTTAAGAGAGCACATCGCGGTAACTGAAGCTAAGAAACTAGGTATTCCAGTTTTCGGTATCGTTGATACAAACTCTGACCCTAGAAAAGTTGACTTCGTTATCCCAGGAAACGATGATGCTTCTAAGTCTATTGATATGATCCTTAGCGTAGTTTCTGAATCTATCAAAGAAGGTCAGTCTCAAAGAAAAGCTGATAAAGAAAAATCTAAAGAAGAAGGAGAAAAAGTATCTGCTGATACAGATGCTGATTTCGATGCAGAATAATTAAAGATTTTCTTTACTATAGGAAAAACGCTGGATTTTGGTCCAGCGTTTTTTTATTGTTGATATACTAAGACTATTTTTTAGGACATACCAGCATATCTCCAAGGTCCGGATCTGTGCTGGGCACAACTACACCGATTCTGCATACTCCTCCGCAGCAGATTTCCCCGATTTCCATACTGCAGCCATCCAGGCAGCTTCTGTATCCCCCTTTAATTGTTCTTAGTTCACTTCTTGAAACTTTTTTTAAATTTTCCATGGTTTTTAGTTTTAGTTTTTTCCTACTCTTTTTATGCTTTTCGGATACCGCAATTTTATGTTTTTAAATATAAGTAAATATTTCGTAGGTATACCATCTGAAAATAATATTTTGATTTCGTGAAGTTTAGACTTCAGTAGTGCTGTTTTAAAAGGTCTGCAGAATCATAGGCCTGAGATACTTTGGTATTAAAAAACCTGCAGAATTCGCAGGTCTTTATGATTTTTAATTTGAAAGTTTTATAGAATAGGAAGTCGTTATAAATTTTGTAGACTGATAAGTAGCGTTACATAGAGTTCCGGATAATCTGTAATTTTGATTTTTAGGAACCATTGTATATCCTATTTTTCCGGCCCCGATGGGGATCTTTTTGAAAAAACTGCCCCCACTTACTGTAAGCACCATATTGCATGGAGATTTGTTTTCTACTGAAATAGAGGTTCTGGGGTTCTTAGGATCATCATTGTTCAGAAGATCATTAAGAACGTCAGCTGTTTCCGGTTTATAAGTTTTCAAGAGCTCATTATACTCTCTTTCCGTATTGACACTGCTCCCTGTATTCCTGTTGGGGTAAGGGTAGGAGGCTCTTCCCGGATAGCCAGTATAGTTTGCATTACAGCTGACAAGAATCAATGAAATGCCGGTAAGAACTAATAGTTTTCTCATCCTATTTTACTTTTTGATTTTTGTTTTTTCGGAGATTGTTCTGATATGGGTTCCTTTTGGGTAGATTTCAGCTCCATCCTGGGTTGATTCGGATTTTCTATGGTTACAAATATACTTTTTTTAATATCTTTCTGTGAAGAATATTTTATATCACAGATATTACTGCTAAGTGTATATGAGTCCTTTGTGAGTATAATAAAGTTTTCAGCACGGGCAGGGACAGCCAGATTGTAGAATTCATTTCCTTCAATTCTAAGGACGATATTACAGTCTGAATTATTTTTGAATAAGAGAATCGCTTCATTACGGTTAATGTCCTCGTTAAACATTGCATTCAGAAGCTTCACTGTTTTTTCTTTGTGTTCAGAAGATGTTTCGGCAATGAGCTTTTTAAACATTTCGGCATCGTCTGAATTGGGATTTCTCATAGCATTTTTAGGGATATCTCCAATAACAGGCCTCGCTTCCATAGGTTTGGCTGTACGGGCACCCTTTGTCCATTCAGCGTTCTTTAAAGCTATGAGCTTAGGTTTCAGCACACTCTTTTTAGGGTCATCAGGGTGTGTATTCTTTAGGTATTCTTCAATTTCTTTAATGTTTGTGCTTTTCAGAATGTCTTTACTGCCTTTTTGAGCTTGGGTAAAGTTGGAGAAAAGAAATGTAAAGAATAAAATTGTTAAAAAATTTTTTTTCATCAATTTTTTATTTCATCAGCTTATCCGAAATTTAATGTAGGTAATAGTTTTTCCTTTTGCTGAGAAAAGCTCTTCATAATATGTTTTGATATCTCTCAGGTGTTCCGTATCGGGATTATATTCAGGTGCTCCATAGATATCATGGTGAGCGGTGATAATTTCATGTCCTGCTCCCTGTAAATAGCCGAGTGTATAACCATGTAAGAATTCTGAATCGGTTTTTAAATGGATAATACCACCTGGCTTCAGAAACTTTTTATATCGGTTTAAAAAATCTGGGTGAGTAAGTCTGTGCTTTGTTCTCTTGTATTTGATCTGCGGGTCCGGGAATGTGATCCAGATTTCATCCACTTCATTTTCCGCAAAAAAATAATCAACAAGTTCTATCTGTGTTCTCAGGAAAGCTACATTATTCATATTGTTTTCTACCGCTTCTTTGGCACCAAACCAGAATCTTGCTCCTTTAATATCAATTCCTATAAAGTTTTTTTCAGGAAAAGTTTTGGCGAGTCCTACAGAATATTCTCCTTTTCCACAACCTAGTTCAAGAACAATCGGATTGTTATTTTTAAAGAAATTCTCTCTCCATTTCCCTTTAAGTTCGAATCCTTTTAAAGCCTCTTCCCTTGTAGGCTGGATTACATTTGGTAATATTTTGTTTTCTGCAAATCTTGCTAATTTATTCTTGCCCATTGAGTTATAAAATGAGTGCAAAAATAGTGAAAATTTATGGAGTATTTTTGCCTTTTCGTGGTAAAAGACATAGAGATAATTCGTTTTTGATTGAGATTATTGGCCTCCTAAAGCTACCATAATTGCCCGCTCAATTGTTTTTTGTGAAGCATATTGAGCTCCGCAAACAAGGCTGGTAAAAAGATACTGTCCTTTTTCTATAACAATTGAACCTTCACCATGAGCAGGAACGGCAAGTCTGTATTTAGTAGTGCCTACCCCTTCCATTCTTACAATGATATTACAATCTGATTTATTTTGGATTAATATGATAGCTTCTTTCGCATTAGGGTCATTATCAAATAAAGAGTTAAGGATTTTTACAGTTCTGTTTTTATGCTCTACAGGAGAGACAGCCATCAGCATGTTGAATTCTTCAGCTTCAGTATTGGGAATTGCTGTATTAGCAGTGGCATTTACAACATAAGTATTCTGAGCAGTACTTGGTGTATAAACCGTAGTAGGTTGTTTTGCAGCCAGTTCAGCTTTATATTTTGCAATCTGTTTCTGTTTGATAATGGCGTTCATTTCATCAAAGGTGATTTTTGTAGATGGCCTTCTTCTCAGCATAGCGAGCATTTCCTGCATGTCTTTTACTTTTTGATCAGCAGGATGGGCATTCTTGATGTATTCCTTCATCATTTCCATTACCCTTGGTTTTAGAACGGACCTTCGGGGATCATCAGGGTGGGCATCTCTTAAAAAGGCGTTGATCTCATAGATGCTATTACTTTTTAGGATGTTACTGTAATCTTTTCCTCTTTTCTGAGCAGACACAGTAAATAAAAACATACAGGCAAGAAGTAAAAATACTTTTTTCATTAATTAATATTAAGTTAGAATTGGGATGCTTCACACTTAATTTGTGTTTTGGTTTAATTAGTTTTACTTGATAACGAAATGTTGGTGTTTTTATTTTAAACACATATTTGTGAGATAAATTTAAACATATTTTTGAAAACTCGTGAATGATATATTGTAAAAGTTGTATAATTCATATAAGGAATATTGTATCGTCCCAGATAGAGAGTTCCCAGCAGTGCACAGCAAAAAAAAACCATGTGTATCACATGGTTTATAATATAATTTTAAGGTTATTTCACAGAATTTTTAGTTGCTGCTTACAACCTCCTGGAGGTGTGAGCTTCTTAGTCTTTTCTGATAGATTGGGAGGTATTTTTCAATAGGAATTTTTATCGCTTCAAAGTTTCCTGCTAATACATATCCCTGGATATTTTCAGAAGTATAAACGAACTGAAGAAAATTGTCAATTAAATTTTCAGGAATTTTAAATTTTGTAAAATAATCTTTACCCAGATAATTTTTGATCTGTGCTACAGAGCTGTTCATTCTTTCGTAAGCCTGATAGCGCTGTTTTTTCTTTCTTTCCCCGGAAAGGATATCATAAATACTTTCAAGACTGAAGGTAAGTCCGCCATCACGCAATCCGGCAACAGGAAGCTCCGGTGGGGTTCCGTCGCCTTTTGGTTCGGGAAGTCCAATTACTTTTTTAAGAGCATATGCTTTATCTTCTTTTCTTAGAGAGTTTACGTCATACCGAAGGTTTCCTGTAGGCTTGAACCTGCTGAGTACAATTTCCTGGATTTCATAATAGGCTATTTTAAGCTCAACCAGGTTTTTTTGTTGCATTGATTGGGGGGTCAATTTGATGTCTTTTCTTTCGGTGACAATAGAAGTAAAACGTATCACATCCCCGGCATTGGCAGGAATATTAAAATTACCATTGTAATCCGTAAGAACGGTTTTCTGAGTATTCAGGTTTGTGACATAAACCTGATTGAGATATAAAATAGAGTTGTCTCTCAGAAATACCTCACCGGAATATATTTGTGCATTAATTTTTGCCAGAAAAACCAATAGCAGTAGAGTAAACAGTTTCTTCATATAATGCGCAAAATTACGTAGAAA
The DNA here is from genome assembly GCF_006829085.1 of Chryseobacterium sp. ON_d1. Classification (GTDB taxonomy): domain Bacteria; phylum Bacteroidota; class Bacteroidia; order Flavobacteriales; family Weeksellaceae; genus Chryseobacterium. The sequence goes on along the minus strand of NZ_BJTC01000012.1, from coordinate 131,269 downwards.
TAAAGCAATTTTGTATAATTAGATGAATAATAGTGGTTAAAGTTATATTAAACTTTAGGATTTAATTGTTAAGGAGTGTTAGAAACCAGCCCTTCAGGTAATAATATTTAGATTTAAATAAAAATTCCGGAAGAAAGAACAGCTGAAATTCAGTATTACTTTCTTCCGGATTTCTTTTTATCTGTGTTTTACCAGAAGCCAGCTGGAATACTTTACAGTGAGTGAAGAGCCATATTCTGTCCAGGTAATAAAATACCAGTAATTTGCTGTCGGAACATATCTTCCGCCAACTCTTCCATCCCAGGTATATCTGTTTTCTGGAGTGCCTCTGAAGACCTCTGCGCCATACCGGTCAAAAATACGGAATACAAGATTATCATTCTTCATTAAGGCAGAGTAATCTATTCCTTCATTATGACCATCCCCATTAGGAGTAATGGTGTTGATCAGATTAATAATGGCAAATGATTTTATAACATCCTCACACATTCTGGAGTCCCTTACAAATATGTTGTGCGCTCCTCTGGGTACATTATAGAAAACATTGGAACTCTGCCACAGAACACCGTCCAGAGAATACTCATAAGGAGGTGTACCGCCGCTTACCCCTATCTTTACTGTTGCTCCGTCAATTTCAATAGATGTAATTACGGGAAGCGGCAATTCTGTTACGCTGACATACTGTTTGTAAACACAGCCATTGAATGTGAGTTCTACCCAATAATTTCCAGGAGCAACATTGGTGATGGAAGGTGTGGTTGCTCCTGTACTCCATAAATATCTTTCAAAACCGGGCCCTGCATCAAGTTTTGTAGTGGTTTTCGGGCAAATCGTCTTATCTTTTAATATATCCGATTTCTTAGGAACTTTAATGTTGATAATAAGAGTGCCTACTTCCGGACAGACTCCGTTTTTTTGGAAACGGATATAATAAGTCTGGGAAGTTATTATATTTACAGGTAATGAAACTGCATTTACATTGTTCTGAGCATCTGCTAAGGTTGCATGAAAAGTGAACGTAATATTCGGATCCAACGTAAACTGGGGAATAAACTGAGCTAAGTTGACACTTTTTATTCCATCCAGATCATCATCACAAGTGCTTTCTGTGACGGTTTTAGTGATCAGTGTTAATCTGTCTCCAATACTGAATTGTAATGGTTTAATGACAGAAGCACATCCGTCAGGGGAATCTACTCTGATGTAAATCGTGGTGGTGGCTGTATAGCTCCAGTTATTAGGAAGCGTATTGTTATTTCCTGCATTGGCATCTGCCAGGTTTGCATAATACCTTACATTGGTAAAATAACTTGGATTATTAAGTACAATAGGGGTGATATTGGAAAGTATAACATTAACTGTTCCGTCCAGATTATCATCACAGAAAACGCCATTGTAGTTATCCAGAACGATAGCTTTGTTGAAAAGAGATAACGTTATTTGTGCAATACCTTTACAACCAATATTGTTGTTTACAACTGCATATATGATTGTACCATTAGGGGCAGTGTAAGCTGTTGTATTGGTTATTAATGCCGCTGCGTTTTCATTCTGAGCATCTACAAGGGTAGGATAATAGGTAATAGTAACAGGAGAGCCACTGCTGATATTTGCTGTAGTCAGATTAAAGGTACCTTGTCCGTTGACATCACAGGCAGATAATGTGGCATTTGTTACTGTAAGAGTCTGAATGTTAATGGTGACAGTTACCGTTTCACAATCTGGGAAATCAGGGTCATTTCCACAGAATGTATAGGTGAATGTATCCGTTCCTGGTGTACCGGGAGTATTTACAGTATAGGTAATATTGCCGGTAGTAGGGTTTACAACAGCGGTACCTAATGAAGGGGCTGTCGTAATAGCTACAGTACCGGGATCAGGAGTCTGTGCTGAAGTGCTGAATGCAGGGATTATCGTTTTGGCGTTACATACGTTGTATGATATGCTGGATAGCTTTGTACAGTTCAGTACTTTAAATTGTTCTGTAACCAAAGGAGCGCAGCTTCCCATGGTTACAGAACATGTATAATATCCCGGCAGTGTAGGAGTAATTGAAGAAGTTGTGGCTCCCGGAACAATATTTCCGTTTCTGTACCATTGGTAAGTATCATAAATGAGAGGGTCTACAGTAAGGACCACTCCTGGAATACAGCCGTTACCAGATTGTAAAATAACGGGTTGGGTAGGAAAGCCTGCAAAAAAACCTCCATATCCTACGGCATCACTTCCGGCAGTAATTCCGGCCATAATGGCCTTGTCTGAAACGACAGTAATATTCCCCGTTACATTGGGAATTCCATAGGTAACCCAATTATTGGTACCTGTCATATTATAAGGGCCGGTTATTACAGGAGGATTCGTACCGTTTACGGTGACGGTAGCTCCTCTTTCTGTAATAAGATTCAGCTTTGTAGGAATATTCAGAATTCCTCCGGGATTACCATTGGAATGTACAAAATTTTCATTAATAAGCCCGAGTTCATTAATCTGTTTAGGAAGATAACAGTTCAGGGCAGGAATAAAATTGAATCCTCCGGTTGCTGTTTCATTTCCTGTATTTGAAGCTCCTGCTAAAATCTGGTAGACATAAGCGTTTTTAGATGTTTTGAGATATAAATTATAATGTCCGTTTCCCTGGAGAATATACTTAGAATCAGGAATGACAAAGTATTTTCCGGCATTGATAGTTGCTATAGGAGGTATTTCATTATTGACAAAGATTTGGGTATTGTCCTCAGTAGCAACTACAATGGCTCCTTCCATATGAGCACCAATGGCTCCGTTACCTTTTACAAGGGCAAATTCATTTCCGAGCCTGTTAACAGGCACTGACTGATCCATTAGGATATCTGAACTGGATGGAAAATTTCCGGCATATTGTCCGTTAAAATTTCCGTTGGTGACACTGATGGGTTTGTTTGAAGTAATTTTTGAACCAATAAAACCATCAAAGTTTCCGGTTATATTCCCAATTCCTTCAATAATGTATGATTGCCCTTTATTTAAGGTGAATGTCATTGTCGGATTGGTAGCGCCGGTCATCCCATTGGAAAACTGAACATTAGGGTTGTATCCGGTAATGGTAACAGTTGTATTATCTTCAGTTGCCAGTACACTGGTCATAAAATTAAGAATATTGTTGCTTACAGTGATGGGAGCTGAAGCGGTATAGAATTTTTGTCCTGTTGAAGGGATTCCTTTGGAAGTAATGATTTCTGCGTGGTTAAATACTGAGAATCTTAAATTGGCATAAAAAGGAAATTCTGCCTTAAGATATAATCCTTTGGTAGTTGGGGTAAATAAATCTGTCTGCAGTTTGGTAATAATATAGGTCCTTAATACATCGAATTTCTGTGGATTATTTTTACTGATATTCACTGTTCCGATCAGAACATTATTGTTATAAATACTTACAGGAAAAGGAGTTGTTCTGTTGGTAGATAAATACAATCTCTGATATGGAACGGTCGCATTAGTTCTATCTATCATCGGTGCAAACCAATGCTCTCGGTCCAATTGGGCAAAGGCAGAGGTGAAAATGCAAAACATAAATAAAAAAGATAAAATTTTTTTCATTCAGCAGTAGTCTTTCCCACAAATTTAATAATAAAAAGTATTAAATTTTTGAAAACAGAATAAAAAAAGCCACGATTTAAACATCGTAGCTTTTAAAATTTATATCGGCCAAATTACTCCCGGTTTTTTACCATAATCCAACCTGTGAATTTTATTGGGGTTTGTCTGGCATTGGGTTCGTTCCAGCCAACTTCATACCAGTAGTTTCCTGTTGGTACTCTTTTGTTTCCGTCAGTAGTTCCATTCCACTTATAACCGTTGGTTTTATCTGCCTGGAAGATCTTGCTTCCATATCGATCAAAAATGTTAAATACAAGATTGTTTTTAATGGCTAGTGAAGAGTAATCTACCAAGTCATTTACTCCATCATTATTAGGGGTAATCACGTTGATCAGATTTGGGATTGTGATATCTACTTTGATGGGTTCACAATTATAGTCGTCTTTCACATATATGCTGGCATTTCCTCTTGAAATATTGGTGAAGATATTAGAATCCTGCCAGTTGATATTATCCATTGAGTATTTATATGGAGGGGTACCTCCTATAACATTTACTGTTACGGTATTGTTTGAAATATCAATATTGGAGATAACGGGCTGTTCAGAAGCGTACACTTTTACTGTCTGCGTGGTGATACATTCTCCGGTTTTCAGTTTTACCCAATATACTCCTACTCCTACATTTTTGATAGTTTGAGTTGTAGCACCGGTACTCCATTCGTAACTTTTAAATCCTGGTCCTGCATCAAGGGTTGTTTTTCCTTCCATACAGATAATTTTATCTGCCAGTACATCGGATTTTACAGGCGGAAGAACAACCAGTGTTACCATGGCCACCCTGTAACATCCGTTCGCATTGATTACTTTTATATAAACAACACCATTCGGAGCAATGTAATTTGATGGGGTTAAAATTTCGTTTGTTCCGGCATGTGCATCTGCAAGAGAAGGGTAGTATTTCTTTGTAACTCCTGTAGCTAAGGTTACGCTGACATTTATAAGATTAAATAATCCGGTGGCAGGATTAGCTTCCAGGAAGCAGGTTCTGATTAATGCGTCATTTACCACAGGACTTTCAGAAACTGTCAGATTCAGAGTGACTTCTTCACAGTCTGTAAAATCAGGATTGTTTCCACAGAATTTATAAACAATTTTATCCGGTCCTATATAGCCATAAGCCGGTGCATAGCTAATCACTCCTGTCACAGGATCAATAACCGCATTTCCATTAGCAGGAGGTGTCAGTATGGTTACTGTTCCCGGTACTACAGTTTGTGTAGAGCTGGAGAATGTTGGTACAATCTGTTTTACCCCGTCACATACTGTATCATTTATTGTGGTTTTCTTAAGGCAGGTATATACTTTATATACAGGTGTAATTACTGGTGGGCATGATCCTACCGTAATTCTTACGGTATAATTTCCAGATTGAGTAGGTGTGTATGAGTGGCTTGTTGCGCCGGGGATAGGATTGTTTTCCTTATACCATTGGTAAGTGTCAAAGCTGTCATCAACTTCCAGTACAATTCCCGGAATGCAATCACCATTTTGTTTGGCGATAACAGGGATTGAGGAGAATCCTGCAAAATATCCGCCATATCCCACAACACCACTTCCACCTGAAATACCTGCAGTGACAGCTTTTGTAGAGTTAATAGTAACATTTCCTGTAATATCCGGGACGGAATAAGAAACCCAGTTTGGAGTTCCTGTCACCTGGTAAGGACCATAGGAGGGAAGTAAAGGACCTCCGTTTATGGTAACTGTGGCTCCTGCTTCTGTCAGGATATTCAGTTTTACGACGTGCCCGGACAAAGTTGTAGAATAAGGAAGGTCTTTGATTTTTCCAATTTCATCAATTTTTCTTGGAAGATAACAGTTTAATGGGGGAATATAATTGAACCCAAGTGTCGCATTGCTGGCTCCAACACCTGCCATCAGCTGATATACATATACATTCTTTGTGGTTCTGATGTACATATTGTAATGTTCATTCCCTTGGTTGATATAGTTGGTATTACTGATTTTATTCACTCTGTAGCTTTCACCCTCAGCCAATGTTGCTGCTGGTGTTGTGCCGTTATTGATGTATACCTGTGTTCCTCCTTCTGTAGCAACAATAAGGGCATCTTCCATTCTTCTGCCAATGTCTCCGTTTCCTTTTACAACTACAAATTCATTTCCTAGCCGGTCTACCGGAACAGACTGGTCCATAATAATATCAGATCCCTGATAGGAACCTCCGGCGGCCATAGCAAACTGTCCGTTGAAATTTCCATTGGTCACCGATATTGGCTTGTCAGCTTCTATTTTGGCCCCAATGAAAGCTTCTTTATTTACTGTTTTATCACCTATACCTTCAATAATGTAAGATTGCCCTTTGTTTAATGTAAATGTAAGGGTAGGATTGGTAACTCCGGTCCATCCGTTCGTAAATACAATGTTGGGAGAGTAATTGGAAACCGTTACCTTAGTATTGTCTTCTGTTGCAAGAATTCCTGTTGTGAAATTATACTCACTGTTAAGCTCTTCAATAGGAGCAGTAACTGCGTAGAATTTTGTACCAATTCCGGCTTTCCCTTTTGATGTCAATATTTCCCCATGCTGGCTTACTGAAAATCTGTAAGTAACAAAATAGGGTTTGGAACCTTTGGTATACAATCCTTTATTTCCCGGTGCGAATAATTCTCCATTGGTTGTCGCAACCATTCTGTTTAATGGGATATTAAATGTCTGTGGAGAACCTTTGCTGATTGTTACAGTACCTAATACAGTATTATTACTATAGATGTCTACTGTAAACGGAGTTGCAGAATCTGTAGAAAAATAAAGGGCCTGCATCGGGGTTACCACTTTGGGAGATCTGGCAGCCATGGGAGCGAACCAGTGTTCTGTATCTCTTTGAGCAAAAAGCATATAGCTTGAAACAAAAAATAACAGAAAAATCGATAGAGTTTTCTTCATGGATATTTAATTAGAGTTTTTACAAAAATAAAAGAATAATTGATTAATTGTTAAAATATTTAATGTATTTAGTATTAATGTGATAAAAATAAGCCACGATTTTATAATCGTGGCTTATAAATATAGCTTTAAACTAATTATTACTCTCTGTTTTTAACAAGAATCCAGCCAGTATATTTTATTGGAGTCTTTTCTTGGTTGGACTCATTCCACGTGATATGATACCAGTATGTTCCTGTTCCTAATTTCTTATCAAAGTGTTTTCCGTCCCATCTGAAGTTGTTGAACTTATTTCCGGTAAATACCATATTTCCATATCTGTCATATACTACAAAAGAAAGATTTTCTTTATAAGCCAGTTCACTGTAATCTATATAATCATTTACATTATCTCCATTAGGCGTAATAGCATTTAACAGATTAGGAACCGTAACTTCTACAGCTACTGGAGTACAGTTATAGGCATCCTTTACATAGAATGTGTGCTGTCCCCTTGTTAAACCTGTGAAGGTACTCGAATCCTGCCAGGTGGCAGTTCCGTCAACAGCGTATTTATAAGGGGCTTTGCCTCCATTTACAATTACTGTTGCTGTATTATTATTGATCTCAATGGTTTGGATTACCGGATCTTCAACTTTTTTAACCCTTACTGTCTGTGTAAGGAAACATCCGCTTTTGCCAAGAACTACTGTATATTCTCCAACACCTACATCTCTGATACCTGAAGTGGTAGCACCCGTACTCCATTGGTATGAATCATATCCAGGGCCTGCATCCAGGTTAGTCTTAGCATCCATACAGATATACTGATCTACCAGAACCGGCGATTTTTTGATTGGAAGTACAATTAATTCAATTTTAGCATTTGCCGTACACCCTTCAGCGGTGGTTACTTTTACATATACAAATCCTCCTGTTGAAGGGAAGTTTTCCGGAGTTGTAATTTCATTAATCCCTGCAGTAAGATCATTCAGTGTACGGTAGTATTTTTTTACAACAGCGTTATAGTCTGTTACCTTAGCTTTTGTAAGATCAAAATAAGCATAAGGAGCTACGTCATACCAGCATGCCTTAATAGATGTATCCGTTACAATAAATGGTACTACAGTAAGATTTAATGTTACCTGCTCACAATCTGTAAACTCAACTGAGTTTCCACAGAATTTATAAATGATTTTGTCCGGTCCTAAATATCCGGGGTTGGGATTGTAAGTAATTGTTCCGTTTGGATTCACTACAGCTGTTCCTTTTGTAGGAGGAGTTAAAATTACTACTGTACTTGGAACCACAGTTTGTGTGGAAGAAGTAAATGCAGGAGTTATGATTTTTGTAGAACAGGCATTAAGTGCTTGTGTCGTTTCTTTTAAACAGTTTTGTACTTTATAGACAGGAGTTGTCACAGGAGGACATGTTCCCATGGTTACCTTTACAGTATAGTTACCTGACTGTGTAGGTGTATATGTATAAGTAGTGGCACCAGGAATAGCTACTCCTTCACGGAACCATTGATATGTTTCATATCCGTCGTCTACTTCAAGAATGATTCCCGGAACACATTCTCCTGCTTTTTTAGCAATAACAGGAATGGATGAGAATCCTGCGAAATATCCACCATATCCTGCAGTACTATATCCTCCATTGATACCGGCGGTTACAGCTTTGGTAGAAGTGATCTTAATATTTCCTGTTACTCCTGTTATTCCGTAGGTAACCCAGTTACTGTTTCCTGTTAATGGATATGGGCCGTCTGAAACGGCAACTGGATTGTCGTTTACAAGCACTGTAGCACCCGCCTCCGTTAGAATATTTAATTTTACAATTAAGTCGCCTTGCGTCACACTTGTTCCACCTGGGCCAAGAGGCATCTCATTAATTTTTCCGATTTCATCAATTTTTCTTGGCAGGAAACAGTTTAATGGCGGGATATAGTTAAACCCATTAGTTGCTGCATTGGAGCCAATTCCTATAAACTGATAAAGATATACATTTTTAGTAGTGGAAATAAACATATTGGAATGTCCCAAAGTGCCTTGTGCCACATAACTCGTTTCGTTGATTCTATACCATTGTCCTGAAGCAAGGGTCGCTACTGGAGTAGTGCCTCCATTCAGGTATACTTCAGTATTATCTTCCGTTGCAATAATAAGTCCTCCTTCCATATTCAGATTGGGGGCTGTAGATCTGGTTTTTACCATGGCAAACGTATTTCCAAGTCTGTCTACCGGAACTGATTGGTCCAAAATAGGATCTGTACCGGATGTTGGTGTTGAAAAGTTACCGTTGCAGCTTCCATTGGTAAGAGTTACAGGTTTGTCTGCAACCACTTTAGCTCCTATGAAGCCGGTTTTATTAGCCGATTGAGAACCAGAGCCTGCGAAAATAAAAGATTGTCCTTTCTGTAATGTAAAAGTATGAGAATTACTGGTAGGAGTTCCGTTGATAAAAACTACTCCTGCAGTAGGGTTCCATGTTACTGTTACACTGGTATTATCTTCAGTAGCCAGGATACCGGCTGTAAAGTTGTAAAAACTGTTGGTGTCTGTATTAGGGCTTTGAGCAACAAAAAATGTTTTTCCAATTCCGGCTTTTCCTTTACTGGTAATAACTTCCCCATGGATATCCTGGGCAAGTCTTAAACTGCAGTAGAAAGGTTTTGCTCCTTTCAGATAAAGTCCTTTATTACCCACAGTGAAAGCATCAGTTGTTGTACCTGTGGAAATAAGATTGTTGGCAACCTTATAAGTTTGAGGATTACCTTTGCTGATGGTAACTGTAGTAACCACAGCATTGTTGTTATAGATCGTCACATCAAAGGGGGTTGGTGAGTCAGTGGAAAGATATACCATGTTGTTATAACCTCCGTAACTGTCATAATAAGGAGCGATCCAGTGCTCGGTGTCCCTTTGTGCAAAGAGCGTATTAATTGTCAAAAAAATTAATACCAGACTGAGTAGAAATCTTTTCATGTGTATGGAATTAGGATTTCTACAAAAATAAAATAAAAAATGAAATACTTTTAATAAAATTTAAATAAATGTTAAAAAATTACTCTCTATTTTTAATTAAAAGCCATCCTGAATATGAAACTGGTAATTGAGTGTCGGGCTCGTTCCATCGGATAATATACCAGTAGGTTCCCGTAGGAAGATTTCGTCCGTTTGATTTTCCATCCCATGTATAGTTCTTGTCAGATGACTTATATACAGAAGCTCCATATCGGTCAGCTACTTCAATGGTGACATTCCGTTTTATTCTGAGTTCTGAATAGTTAAGAATATCATTAATTCCGTCTCCATTAGGGGTAATGGTATTAATAAGATTAAGGACTAAAAATTCTTTGGTAACATGGCTACATCCATCGGAGCCTAATACATATACCGTATGCAGGCCTCTTGATAATCCTGTGAAAACGTTAGAAGGTTGATAATCAAAGTCGTTCAATGAATATTTATAAGGAGCTGTTCCTCCGGTTACAAATACTGTTGCCGTAGTTCCTGTAACATCCACTTTGGTAATAGCGGGAGCCTGTGAAGCTGTAACATGTGCATACTGACGGTATATACATCCGTTGAAGCCAAGATCTACATAATAAGTTCCGGTTCCTGCAGAAATATCTGGAGAAGTAGCACCGGTATTCCATAGATATGAAGTAAATCCGGGGCCGGCATCCAGCATTATTTTTTCATTGGAACAGATTACCTGATCATTCAGTTTGGTTGATTTTTTAGGTGTTTTCAGATTAAGAGTTAAAACAGCAGTATTAGGACATGCAGTACTGCTTTGAAACCTCACATAAAAGACACTGGCAGAGGTGTTAAGTGTTTGATTTGATGGGATAGGATTCAGGCCCGCCTGAGCATTGGCCAGTGAAGTATAGAATGATAAGATAACCCCTGGATCTGTTGTGAATAAATTTTTATAGTTATTAAGATTTATAGCTTCAGTACCACTAATATCATTATCACAGATATCGGCCTGTCCATTATTGGTTATCAAAGGAATTTTATTTCCTATTGTGAAGTTGATTTGTCCCAAAGCAGGAGGGCATTCTCCAGCAATACCGGTTACTCTTACATATACTGTTGTATTAGCTGTAAAAATCCAGTTTGCTGGAAGTGTATTGCTGTTTCCAGCATTGGCATCGGCCTGGTTAAGGTAATATTGTACTGTAAAGCTTGCAGGATTAGTTACAATTTGCGGCGTTACATTGATAAAATTAACACTTGCAGCACCATCAAAGTTTTCATCGCAAATATTGGCATTGAAATTACTTGTAGTAAGGTTTGGAGTAGGATAGGTATTTAATGTGATGATGGCTAGCTGAGAACATCCATATACAGATGTTATATTGGCATAAACTGTCCCTGACTGACCAGAATAAGCCGTTGGATTGGTAATCTGACCCGTCAGATTCGTATTTGTAAAATAATTTGTTGTAGTACCGGGTTCCAGGGTTACATTAGCTGTTGTTAGATTGAATGTTCCATTTCCATTAGATGCTGCACAGCTGGTAAGTGAGACGTTGTTTACCTGAAAGGAATGGGTGTTTATTATAATCTTAAAATACTCAAAAGCAGCAGGAGTTCCGGTTCCCTGGATATAATAGGTAAAGGCGTCAGTAATATTTGCTGTATTACCTGTATTAGGAGTATATATGATTTGTCCGGTTGTAGGGTTCACACTTACGGTTCCATTGGTTGGCTGTACAATAATAGTGGTATTGGACGGATCAATGCTCTGACTGGAACTGGTAAATACGGGGTTGATGGTTTTTGTGTTGCATGATCCGATATCATAAGTTGTGGTTGTGATTGGTGGGCATACAGTATAATCATATTCTGCGGTAAGTCTTGACTCGCAATTGGTTCTGGTGATATAGCAAGTATATATCCCGGAACCGTACAGGTCCGGATTAATAGCAGGTGATGTTGCTCCGGGAATAAGAATTCCGTTCAGATACCATTGATAAGCATCATAACCGGTTTCTACAGAAAGCTGAACTCCATTATAACAGTCTCCGTTTTTTGTGATAACCGGAACTGAAGAAAAACCGGCGAAATATCCACCATATCCCACAGCTCCATTTCCTGCGGCAATACCTGCTGTAACAGGTTTTGTAGAGGTAACTGTTATATTTCCCGTTACGCTCGGAATGGAATAAGTGACCCAATTCGGATTTCCTGCTACGGGTGCCGGTCCGGTACCGGCAGCAATTGGATTTCCATTAATATTTACTGCAGCTCCTGATTGGGTAATGATATTAAGTCTGGTGTTGAATGTATCAGTACCTATTTTATTGATAAATCCGATTTCGTTGATTTCTTTAGGTAAAAAACAGCTTAATGGTGGGATAAAATTCATTCCTCCTGTAGCATAAACAGTACCTGAAGATGTTCCGGCTAGAAGCTGATATACATAAACATTATTACTGGCTGAAATACTCATATTGTAATTTCCGTTCCCTTGGTTGATATAGTTAGTTCCCTGAATCACATAATATTGTCCCGCATTCAGTGTGACATTATTCAGAAGATTTCCATTTACGGTAAGTTTGGTATTACTTTGCGTTGCAACCACTACAGCTGCTTCCATTCCTGAATTGGCAGGGCCATTCCCTTTTACCATTACAAAATCTTTTCCTAGTCTTTCCACAGGAACTGCCTGATCCATCAATACATCTACGTTGGTATTGTTTTGAGTTGTATAGATACTGTTGAAGTTTCCATTGGTGACAGAAACGGGCTTATTGGCAACAATTTTTGCGCCTACCAATCCTGTTAAGTTATTAGGATTAAGGTTACTCTGGGCTTCAAGGATGTATGATTTTCCTTTATTGATGGTGAAAGTTCTTGAAGTAGCTGAGATACCGTCAGAAAAAACAACTCCTGGATTGTATCCTGATACAGTGACTGTAGTATTGTCTTCCGTAGCAGTTACTCCGATTGTTGAGTTTACATAAGGTTTAGCAGTTGTATTAGGAGCCATTCCTACAAAGAAGGTTTTCCCAAGTCCGGCTAGTCCTTTTGAAGTAACAAATTCAGCCTGGTCCTGTACAGTAAATCTATAACTCGCGAAGAATTTTTTAATTCCTTTTACATATAAACCCATTGAAGTAGAGGTAAACAAAGAGGTTGGGGTAGAAGCAATCATCATATTATTGGGGATGGTTACCTGTACAGGATTTCCTTTACTTACCTGGACTGTAGAAATTACATTGTTGTTATTATATACCTGTACAGAAAAGGGCGTTATCTCATTGGTTGAAAGGTAAAGATATCCTTTGGGGGTTCCAAGCAGGTTACTTGCAGACATAGGAGCGATCCAATGTTCAGTATCCAATTGTGCATTGACAAATAAACAAAGGAAAGTGCAAAAAGCCAGTAGAATTTTTTTCATGCGTTATTATAAGGGGCCGCAAATTTAAACATTAATAATCAAATTTTTATATAAAAAAAACTTTGAAATTGTGTTTATTGTGTAATTATTGAATATTTAAAATTCTCGTCATATTGTGTTAATAATTATAAATTTTTAAGCATAAAAAATCCCGGTGAATTGCACCGGGATAGTATATTTTTTGGAGAGGGCTTATTATAAGCTTACTCTTACAAATCCTGTTACTTTTAGCTCTGGATTTACAGATTTTACATAATCAGCAACTGAAATAGAGCTGTCTTTGATGAAATCCTGGTGTACCAAAGTGTTGTCTTTGTAGAATCTCTGCATTTTACCTTTCAGGATATTGTCGATAATGTTTGCAGGCTTACCTTCTTCAGTAAGTTTGTGTCTTTCGATTTCTAATTCTCTGTCAATAGTTTCCTGAGAAACAGCGTTTTCGTCAAGAGCGATTGGGTTCATTGCAGCAACCTGCATAGAAACAGCTTTAGCAGCTTCGTCAGCTCCGTCTACTTTAGCAGAAAGAGAAGTGATTGCAGCAATTTTGTTTCCAGCATGGATGTAAGCTCCTAAGAAATCTCCCTGGATTCTTTCGAAAGAACCGATTTCAATTTTCTCACCGATAACTCCTGTTTGCTCAACTAATTTTTCAGCAACAGTGATTCCGTGGAAATCCGTAGCTAAAAGCTCTTCCTTAGTAGCAGCAAAGATTGCCATTTCAGCCAATTCGTAAGCCAGCTCAACGAATGCTTCGTTTTTAGCAACGAAGTCAGTTTCACAATTTAAAGAAATTACAGCACCTAAAGTGTTGTCTTCGTTTACTCTTGCGATTACTGCACCTTCAGTAGACTCTCTGTCAGCCCTGTTAGCAGCAACTTTTTGTCCTTTTTTTCTAAGGATATCTACCGCTTTTTCGAAGTCTCCTTCAGCTTCAACTAGAGCTTTCTTGCAGTCCATCATACCTGCACCTGTTTGGTTTCTTAATTTAGCTACGTCTGCAGCAACTGGTGTATAAGACATAATATCTATTATTTTTTATTTAAGATTAGTATTAATTTTTAGCTTAATTTTAGAGCAGTGCAAAGATAATGATTTTAATGATAAACTAAAAAATGACTTTTCACGTTATTAATATATTTAATACTATTTTAAAGATTTGATTAATGAAAAAAATCTTCTTCCTTCTATTTATATGCATTTTTTCACTTGGTTTTTCCCAAAAAAAGAAAAAAACAAAATCAAAAGCTGTTGTTGAAAAAGAAACGGTTATTATCTATACAGAACAGGAGGCTGAAACTTCAAAGGAGGCAAGAGTGATTGCAGGCTTTTTGAAACAGAATCCCGGACATGCCAAAACAGATTATTTTAAAAGAAAGCTGATTGATATTATTATGGCAGGTAATTCTCCCGAAGCTAAGCCTACCATAAGACCTATCAGTAAGGATAAGATTGAGAATATCGTTAAAAATAATGAACTTAACAGTGGTAAAACGATTGCAGCCAATAAAACTTATACCGCTAATGGGAAGCCTGTTTCCAATAATACAGCTGCTGCTATAGAAGCTCTTAAGGAAGAAAGAAGAACTACCTATGCATCTGTAGGTTCTGCAGGATCAGCAAAAAGTGCGGGAACATCCAAGGCCGAGCCAAGCGAAGAAAATAAAAGAAGAGCTGCCATGCTTACCCATCTTTTTAATAATGATGTGAACAAAAATGAGGCATACGTTAATATTAAAAATAGATCTGCCTGTAATCTTATTGTAAAAATAAGCGGGAAAAAATATTACAACCTGAGTGTCCCTGCAAAAGGCGAAAACTTTATCCTTATAGATAAAGGAGAATATGTGATGACAACAATGGTTTGTGATGCAAAATATTCTGCATTGAAGAAAATAGATCAGGATATTGAAATTGCACTCAATGTTGCAGAATAAGAAGAGAAGAAAACTAAAGAAAAAAGGTTAAGAAAATTTTTCTTAACCTTTTATTTTATCCTTTAAACTGACCCATCGCAATGAATTTATCCTGTCTTTGGGTTTCAAGCTCCTGTCCTGTAAATTTAGAAAAAGCTTTGATGTTTTGTAAAATAGAATTTTTCAAGTTCAGATAGGTAGTCTCCTGATCATAATGAGCTCCTCCAAGTGGTTCTTCAATGATTCCGTCGATGAACTTTTCTCTTAAGGCATCCTGTGGAGTAAGGTTTAATGCATTGGCTGCATCTTCCTTGTGATCCCAGTTTCTCCATAAAATCGAAGAACAGCTTTCAGGGGCAATTACTGTATACCATGTATTTTCCAACATATATACTTTATTTCCAACACCTATTCCTAAGGCTCCACCACTGGCTCCTTCTCCAATGATGTAAGTGAAGATTGGAGTTTTCAGCTGCACCATTTCAAAAATGTTTCTTGCAATAGCTTCTCCTTGTCCTCTTTCTTCAGCTTCCAATCCAGGGTAAGCTCCCGGTGTATCTACTAAAGTCACCACAGGGATATTAAATTTCTCAGCAAGCTTCATCAGTCTTAAAGCTTTTCTGTATCCCTCCGGATTTGGCATTCCAAATCTTCTGTGCTGTCTTTCTTTTGTCGTTCTTCCTTTTTGAGTCCCTATGATCATTACTCTTTGACCATCTAAGGTAATCAATCCTCCAATCATTGCCGGATCATCAGCGAAATTTCTGTCTCCATGAAGTTCTAAGAAACTGCCTTTGTCTGCCATTCCCTTAATATAGTCCAATGTATAAGGACGGTCCGGATGGCGGGACAGCTGTACTCTTTGCCAAGGTGTAAGATTTCCGTAGATTTCTTTTTTCTTTTCCAGAATCTTATCCTCAATCTGGCTGCATGCTAATTTTACATCAACACCACTTTCTTCTCCTACTAAAGAACAGGTCTGGTATTGATCCATCAATTCTTTGATAGGAAGTTCGAAACTTAAATATTCCATTTCTTGAAGTAAATTAAATCTTTCAAATGTATGAAAAATTATGGTTATTCTATTTAAAATTATTTATAGCATTGTTTATTCTGCTGATACTTTCCTCTTTACCAAGGGTTTCCAGGATATCCGGAACGTCCGGTCCTTTCAGCTCTCCTACTAAAGATAGGCGTAACGGCATCATAACTTTCCCCATACCCAGACCTTTATTTTCAGCGAAATCATGCATCGTTTGTTTCAATGTTTCTGCAATAAATTCTGTGGATTCAAAACTTGAAGCCAATTCTCCTAAAACTGCTGAAGTTTCATCATTCCATGCTTTTTTAGATGCTTTTTCATCATAAGATGCTGGAGCTTCGAAGAAGAATTTTCCGTTTTCATAAATATCTTTTGGGAAAGTTGCTCTTTCTTTCATCAGATGAATAACTTTCAACAGTTTTTCATCTGAAACTCCTGAAAGTTCAAGATCTGTATTTTTAAGGACCTGAAGAAGTTCTTCATCAGATTTCATTTGTATATACTGGTGGTTGAACCATTCAGATTTTTCCTTGCTGAATCTTGCTCCGGCTTTATGTACTTTATGAAGATCAAATTCTTTGATCATTTCTTCTAAAGAAAGAATTTCTTTATCATCTGCAGGCGACCAGCCCAGTAATGCAACCATATTAATGAATGCATCAGGAAGATAACCATTCTCTCTGTACCCTTTGGAAATAACTCCTGTAGCAGGATCTTTAAAGTCAAGCGGGAAAACAGGGAATCCGAATTTATCTCCATCTCTTTTGCTTAATTTTCCTTTTCCTTCCGGCTTTAAAATTAAAGAAAGATGTGCAAACTGTGGTGCTTTCCAGCCCATTGCTTCATATAAAAGTGTATGAAGCCCTAAAGACGGCAGCCATTCTTCTCCACGGATTACGTGAGAGATTTCCATTTCGTGATCATCAATGATGTTCGCAAAATGGTAGGTTGGCATTCCATCATTCTTTACCAGAACTTTATCATCTAAAGTGTTGGTATTCACTGAGAATTTACCACGGATAATGTCTTCAAGATTTAATACCCTGTCAACCGGCATTTTGAACCTTACCACATAAGGAGTTTTTTCATCCAATAATCTTTGAACCTCTTCTTCTGAAAGGGCAAGGCTGTTTCTCAGATGATTTCTTGTTTTATTATCGTAAGAGAAAACATCACCTCGTGCTTCGTACTCCGCACGAACTGCATCCAATTCTTCTGCGGTATCAAAAGCAATGTATGCATAATCTGTTTTCAGGATCTGTTCAGTATACCTGTCATAGATATCTCTTCTTTCAGACTGTCTGTAAGGGGCGAACTTTCCTCCTTTCTTAGGGCTTTCATCAGGGATGATTCCGCACCATTCCAATGCTTCTTCAATATATTCTTCAGCGCCCTCTACATATCTGGCAGTATCCGTATCTTCAATTCTTAATACAAACTCACCACCTTGATTTTTAGCAAAAAGATAATCATATAACGCAGTTCTTACGCCTCCCAAATGTAACGGCCCTGTAGGACTTGGAGCAAAACGTACTCTTACTTTCTCCATTTCAATTTTTAATTTTTGCAAATTTACTTAAAATTATGCGTTTACGGGATGATTTATCATCGTGTATTATATTTTTGATTCAGGCCTTTCTGTTTATTTCTATAGATATTCATAAAATACTGTTGAAATGTATCTTCGTCCGGAAGGTGACTGGTTGTAGAATGTAAGTATAGCTGGATTGCTAAAATTGAAATCATAAAGAAAATATTTTGGATAAATAATATAAATAATAAGAATGCTTTTTATATTCATTGAATAGGTTTTGTTTTGATTGTAAATCTCTTATTGGTGACTATATTTTGTTTTATTAATCGATGTTTTTATTAGTCATTAAATTCACTATAAAATGATATATATCACCTGATATTACTTACTTCACTCAATGTGGAGTTTTATATTTGTGGAGAATTTTTGAAATAATACTATGAAAAAACAAATTTTATTTTGCTTCAGTACAGCACTGATGCTTTTTATGGGATCATGTTCGTCAGAGCAGTTAAGTAATGAAGCAACGCCTGATAATCCCACAAAATCCAATCGTTTGTCCGCAGCTAAATTTGCAGGAGATGGGGTTTATGATGTCTTAGGGCATGGTTTTGATGCCGCAGGTGAGTATGCCAACGCAAATTCTGCTGGTTTTAAGGTCATTGATATCGACAGATTCAAAACAGAGCAGGCAGCGAGATTGGTTTCTGAAAATGCCAATACTCAGCAATATGTTGAAGAATATGGAGAGAATGCTCAGACTTATTCCAAAATGGTTTCTACAAAAGTAGATGCTACTGCCGGAATTCCTTTGTTCAAAAAAACATTATCAGTAGGATTCAATTCAGCAGTAACTACTAATCATAAATTTGATGCAAAATATATTTATGGTAGCTACAACCTTTTGATTAAACAGAAAAGACTGAGATTTAATGCTACAACGGATATGCTTGCAGACTATGTAACTCCTGAATTTACACAGGATTTGCAAACTAAATCTCCGCAGCAGATTGTACAGGACTACGGAACTCACGTAATGGTTGATATTTATACTGGAGCTAAAATGGATATCATGTTCCAATCTGAAACCAGTAATGAAAGCCGTGAGCGTGCTGCAAGAATTGGAGTGAAGATCGGAATGCTTAAAGTTTTTGATGTAGATGTTCAAAATGATGTTAATACATCAGAATCTTCCATGAACTATTCTAAAAAACTGTCATACAGAACAAGAGGTGGGGATCCTTCAAAAGGTCTGGTAGGAGAATTAAACCTTGACCAGAATACACCAAAAGTAAATATTGCTAACTGGCAAAACAGTTCGACAGTCAATAATTCAGTTTTGGTAGAATTTGGAAACAACGGATTGGTTCTTATTTATAATCTGGTAAAAGATCCTGCTAAAAAAGCTCAGCTCAAGGCATATGTAGATCAGTATTTGATTGATAACCAGATTTCATTGGAATATAATACTACTATGTTGTATGGTTATCAAAATCAGGCAGACAGTAATCATTATTTTACTTTTAATACCAATCTTCAGCCATCTTCTTATTGGACAAACGAAGGGCCTACATTTAAAGTTTTCCAATATAAAGCACCTAATACAGTTCCTATATACTGTTTCAAAAGTACCTCAGGTGCCCATCATTATTTCACACAATCAAGCACATTGCAGCCTTCTTCATATTGGGATGTGTATATGGGGATAGCATTTTATGCATATAAAGATCCTGCTGGTGACAGAATTCCGGTTTATAACTATAAAGCAAGAAATCAATCAGATCATTATTTGACTGTAAATCCTAATCTTGGACCAACAAGTTATTGGGTAAAAGAAGGAATCGCTTTCTATATTCCTGCTAACTAACTTTTATAAATATAAATCAATTTGTGGTCATTATAAAAGTAAAGCCAGTTATTTCCTGTTTCACTTTTTGTTTAATCATCATTTGGTTTGAAATGAAAGCATATTTTTTATTACGATTTAAATTGTTGCCAGTTTAAGTGATTTAAAAATGCTTATTAGAAGAATCTGAATAGAGTGTAAATTCTTATACAATGATATATACTCATTGTGTAGTTGTTTCCACTTATTGTCGAATAGCATATTTGCGAAAACTTTTATTAATCTATGAAAAAACAAATTTTATTTAGCTTCAGTACTTTACTGATGCTTTTTATGAGTTCTTGCTCTACAGAAGAGCTCAACAATGAGGTAACACCTGAAAACCCTGCGGCAAAGACCAATAACCGAATATCTGCTGCAAAATTTGCAGGCGACGGAATTTATGATGTCCTGGGACACGGTTTTGATGCTGCTGGTGAATATGCCAATGCCAATTCTGCCGGGTTTAAAGTAATTGATATCGATCGTTTCAAGGCAGAACAACCCGGAAGATTGATCTCTGAAAATACTAATGCACAGGAATATGTAGAAGAATATGGTGAAAATGCAGAGTCTTATTCTAAAATGGTTTCTACGAAAATCACTGCTACTGCAGGAATTCCATTATTTAAAAAAACTCTTTCAGTTGCTTTTAACAGTGCCGTTACTAATACAAATAAATTTGATGCAAAATATATTTATGGGAGTTATAATCTTACCATAAAGCAGAAGAGAATAAGATTTAATTCAACAGTAGATGCTTTGGGAGATTATTTAACTCCGGAATTTACTCAGGATTTGCAGACAAAATCCCCTCAGCAGATTGTAAATGATTATGGAACCCACGTAATGCTTGATATTTATACAGGGGCAAAAATGGATATTTTATTCCAGTCTGAAACAAGTAATCAAAACAGAGAACATGCAGCCAGAGTTGGGATAAAAGTTGGAATGAAGGATATTTTTGATGTAGATGTAACCAATGATGTGAACACTTCGTCTTCTAACCAGAACTTTTCTAAAAAGTTATCTTATAAAACAAGAGGAGGAGATCCTTCCAAAGGCCTGATGAATGATCTGAACTTAGATCAGAATAATCCAAAAATTAGCATTTCAGCATGGCAAAATAGTTCTACTCCGAGTAATTCTGTTCTGGTAGACTTTGGTTCTAATGGGCTGATACTTATTTATGATTTGGTAAAAGATGCTGTTAAAAAGGCCCAGCTTAAAGCTTACGTTGATCAGTATTTGATTGATAATAAGGTTTATTTACAACACAATACGGTCCCTGTATATTCATATTACAGTTCTAAATACAATGATCACTACTATAATACATCAAATGTCACTCCTAATTACTATGTAAATGAAGGAGCTGTTTTTAATGTTTTAAACTATAAGGCAGCTGGGGCAGTACCTGTTTATGGATATTACAGCAGTAAGTATAATGATCATTATTACAATACTTCAGCGGTTACTCCGAATTATTACATCAATGAAGGTGTTTTCTTTTATGCTTACACTTACCAGGCTCCCGGAACTGTTCCTGTGTATGGATTCTATAGTGGAAAATATCAGGATCATTATCTTTCTAAAAGCCCAGCAACACCTAATTATTATGTAAATGAAGGAATTATGTTCTATGCATATTAATTAAAAATATTGATATTTTACAGCAAAGAAACCGCCTCAGCATAGGGGCGGTTTTTTTACAATAAAAACTTAACCGCTGGATTTCTGCTTAAATAATGGGCCTTAAGAGAAAGGAATGAGATTCAATTAAAAAAAGGATAATTGCTAAATTATCCTTTTTAAGTTATCGTATAATATTATTCCAAATATTTACAGTATCACCGGTCTCATTTTTTAAACTATAATTTTCTAAAATGAAATGAGAAGAAAGCTTTCCTTTATTTAATATTTCCTGAGAATTTTCCTCATAAATTTTTATTGTTTCTTCTATTTTTTCTACAAACTCAATAATATTACCATCTTCTATAGGCGTAGAAAACTCAGGCTTTAGATATTCTTTTCCACCCTGGCCGGAATATCCAATTACATAACAACCACAAGACATAGCTTCCGCAGGAGGAAGGCCAAAACCTTCTTTATGATTAAAGCTCAGAAAAATAGCACTTTCTTTCATGATTTCTGCTACTTCCTGCTCTGTTTTGTTATCTATAGCAACGAGGTTCCATCCTCTTAATGTATTTCTTTGTTTTAATATACAAATAACCTGTGTGACATCATCGCCAAGCTTTCTTGGCATAAAACAAATTTGCTTTTTTTTATTTTCACCGTAATTAAATATTTGATTGTCAATGCCTAATCGCATTTTGAAAACTTTAGAATCGGGAAACGTATATTTTAAATATCTTTCAGCATCCTCTGAAGCTACAATTGTAGCCAGCGTTTTAGGATGATTATAAGGATTCACTTCATAGTTTTCATAAATTGAAAAGTAACCAAATGTATAATAACAATTTTGATTAAAGATCACTTTGGAGTTTTCAGGAGCTAGTTTATGAATATTTGGGCCATAAATTTCAGGAAAAACGAGAATAGCATCTTTTTCAATATCAATACTTTGAGTTTTTAAAAAACTTAAAATTAATTTTTTAAAAAAATTGATCTTTTTTCCTTTATACAGATATTTCAGCTCCTTGAATAAGTATGGGCTAACTTTTATCGGAACATTATTATTGAACCAGTTTTCCTTTTTTCCTCTTTTTTTAAGTAACAAATAAGCTTCGAATCCATTTTTGTTTAATGTTTCGACTTGTCGGTAAATTTGTTTCACACCTCCGCTCGCAAATTTATTAGTGGGGCATACAAAATAAATTTTAGTTTTCATGAAATGAAAGTATTGTTTTTATCCAGTTCTTAATATAATACTTTTCTTTTATCCAATCTTCAGCAGGTTCATAATCTTCACTTAAGAAGTTCTTGGGAATTGTAAAGTTTGAAATATCTTTAATGACAAAAATATTGTTTGGATTATAAAAATCATATGTGATGATTTCCTGGTTGGTTGTTATCAGTTTTTTATTTAAACCAATGGCTTCGTATGGTCTGAATGATAATCCTTTCTGATGAGGATGTGCTATATCAAGAATGATTTTACTATCTAAGTAATATTTATATGAATTTGAAAAAGGAATGATTTCATGAATGACCTGAATATTCTTAGGAAGTTTTTCTTTAATGGGAATAGACTTGTAAGTAAATAATTTCCCTTTTGCAGAGATATTGTTATCGTTAAAATATTCGAAAAGAATTTGTGCTTCAGCTATTCTTTTATCATAAGTTGCTAAATAGCAAACATCAAAATTTGTGACTGATTTTTTGTCTTTGACAAAGTAAAAATTGGTCACATAATTTAAATTATAATTCTTACAGTCATCGCTGTCAAAACTGCAGCATATATCAAACTTTTGAATATAGGCTTCCTGAGAAGGTATTTTCTGAATACTGTCCCAAAAGAGAACAATAGACTTTTTAGATTTATCAAGAGCAGAATTTAGATCATCATTGCTCAATACATCAGGTCTGTTTACTAATAATACATCATAATCATGAAGTTGAATGATCCGTTGAATATGCTCTCCTCTTTTTATATTTTTGAGATTTTTTTTAAGAAAGGTTTTTAAAAAGAAATTATATATCTTTTCAAAAATATTTTTGTACTGATATGGCAAGGTTGAATTAATATGAGTGACATCATACCCACTATATTTTTTCAGACCTTCAAAAACGACATCATTAAACCCATAATAACCAGGAGCGATAAATAAAAGTTTTTTTTTCATAAATTATTGCCATTATCAGCTATTTCAAAAACCTTGTTCACCCAGCTGTCCAACGTATATCTGTAATAGATTTCCTCCGGAATTTTTTCATAGGGTTTCTCAAAGAAAGATTTGTCAAGATTACTAATATTTTTGTTTAAAATCAAAATATTATTGGGATTGTAAAAATCATACGTTTTAATGGCTTCATTATCAGTAATGATTTTCTTTTCCAGAGACATGGCTTCAAAAACCCTGAAGCTGAGTCCGTATTGGCCTTCGCGCATCAGATCAAGTAAAACCTTTGAATTTTTATAATACCTTGGAAGATCATTATGAGGAATCTTTTTGATACTGAAAATCAGAAAAAGGTTTTTAGGTACTGTTGTAAAGATATTGGTCAGCTGATGTTTCCAAGACTTTTTTCCAATAACCATAATCTGAAATTTGAGACCCTGTTCAACCAGTTTTTTGGCCAGTTGTTTTATTAGTGAAACCCTTCTGTTATCATAAGATGTAATGTAGAAAAGGTCCATTTCCGGATGTTGTTTGCTTTCCGGACAATGCGGAAGATAGATGTAATTCGTTAGTTTTTCAAAACCATGCTTCTTTACATCGATATGATCAAATGAAAATACCTTATCAAAAAGATACAGTTTATCTTCTACCGGAACCCTTTCCAGATTGTCATAAAGATAAGTAACCAGCCGGTCTGTATATTTTCGGATTTTTTTTAGAGTGGAAAGATCAAATGTATCCGGGCTCATGACCAGTATCTGGTCCTGATATCCTAATTTTTCCAGGGAGTCCAGAACGTATTTCTGTCTTTTTTCAGTCTTAAGATTTTTGTTTAAAAAAGTTTTACTTAAAGCATTTACAGCTCTTTCATTGAAGTTGGAATGAGTAACGGTACTGATCTTTATATGATGGGCATCAATACCACGTTTGCATAATGTTTCAACAATATACTTATCATAATCCCAAAAATCATAACTAATGATACAAATCTTCATTCAACTAATTTTGCTCTTTTTTTAATGATTCATAGGTCTCGAAAACGCTCAAAGATTGCAGGTAGGACAGCTGATAGCCTTCTTTCCCGTCTAAAATACCCAGTCTCATTATATAGGCTTTAAAAAATTTAAAAGCTGTTTTAATATATTGAATTAAAACATTGTATTTCTTCCCTTTTGCTGCCAGCTCTTTTCCTTTTAAAACGCCGTAATGAACCATTTTTTTTCTATAAGATTCATAATCTGAAACGGAGTAATGAAGCAATTTATTTTTTAAAACTCCGATGGATCCATTTACTTCAAGCGTTTCATGTACCTTTTTTCCTGCCATATATCTGGCCTTCGATTTTCTGAAAAGTCTGAAGTTTTTATCAGACTGTGTTCCTGAAAAATGAATCGGCTTTTGGGCAAAAAAGAATTTCCTGTAAAAATAGTAAGCATCTTTTTGCCCGGGTTTATTCAGTACGTTAATAATTTCCTGCTTCAGGGCCGGGGTAATTCTTTCATCACCATCCAAAAATAAGACCCAGTCGTTTTTTGCAGCATCCAGAGCCAGATTTCTTTGTTTTGTAAAGTCTTCAAATTTATTTTGAATCACTTTTACATGGGAGAATTTCTTCGCAATTTCTACAGTTTTATCCGTACTAAAAGAGTCTATCACAATTATTTCATCACAAAAATCAAAAGACTCAAGGACATCCTGTATATTTTTTTCTTCATTATATGTTATGATTAAACCACTTATATTCATCACAACGATTTGTTTGATAGGTAACTATGTGAAAATATTTACCTAAAATTGTTTTTTAAAATAGTTTTAATCTTCCAAAGATAAGTTTTAATTTGAATTTTATGATCGAATCTTTGCCTTTTATATCAATTCTACACAGCTCGTATGGATACTGCGTAGGGTAATAATTCACTTTATTACCAATTCTTACTGCAAAATCAATTCCTATTTTTTTCAAAATAGAAAAAAAAGCATGTTTTTCTTTATTTTTATTGGGATATTTACCGTACGGATAGGCCAGAACCCTTGAATACTGTATGTTTTGGGCATCAAGAATTTCCATATTCTTTTTTAGGTCTTTTTCTATAAAATCAGGAGATCCATTTTTAAGATTTTCATGAGCGTGGCTGTGAAGGGCAATCTCAAAATATTTTTTATCAAGGCTTCTGATTTCATCAAAGGTCATCATAGGGTAGTTTTTATATCCTTTTTCAATAAAGCCTGTTGGAATAAATATAGTAGCCTTCAGGTCATACTTTTCAAGTAAGGCAGGCAGGTATTCAAGATTATTTCGATATCCGTCATCAAAGGTGATGATAATATTCTTTTTTGATGGAGTATTAAGCTCTGAAAAAAAATGTGGAGTATATTTTTTATGGTTTAGATAAGAAAACTGCTGCTCAAGATTTTTTAAGCTGACTGTAAGGTCTTCATGGCTTTCTTTTTCAATCTGGTGATACATGAGAATAACCAGTCTGTTATGTGGAAACATAAAAAGGTATAGACGGAAATACACAGCGATAAATGCCGCCAATACAACAGGAATCAGGTATAGGATCATGCTATTTACCGTGTTTTTTCAATTCAGACAGTCTTATTTTTTCACGCAGTTTGATATATTTCAAAAAGGTATAATAGGACATTGTTTTGGCGATATAAAATCCGGGGAATCCATCCAGAAAACCCAGTTTGAAAATAAATACTTTAATAAATTCAAAAACAGGACTGACAATGATTTTGAACCTGTTGATTTTTTTTCCTCTTTCAAACATCTTTTCCGCCATCATATCAGAATATTTATTGATTTTTGATACATGATGGTGAATACTTTTGTAAGTATAATGGTCAAGCTTTCCTTCCAAAAGGCCGGATTTCTGATCGGTAATCAAAAATTCATGTACCTTGTCATCAGAATATCGGGCATACTGTTTTTTGAAAAGCCTGTCACGATATACATTTCCCCACCCTCCATGCTTGATCAGGTGTATCCCAAGATGGTTACTGAATTTGGCCATATAAACATTGAATTCCGTATTTTCCGAAAAAACAATCTTTTTTATGGATCTTTTCATGTCTTCATCAGGAACTTCATCAGCATCCAGAAAAAGAATCCATTCATGAGAGCATAAATTAAGGGCATGGTTTTTTTGTTCACCATACCCATTGAATTTTTTCTCAAAGAACTTTACTTCAGGATATTTTTGAGTGCAGAATTCTTTGGTCTTATCTGTTGAAAAACTATCGACAATAATGATTTCATCAGCAATATCTGCTATTGAATCTAAAAGTCTTACAATATTTTCTTCTTCATTATAAGTAATGATTGCAAGGGAGAGAGCCATTTTTATCTAAACTCAAGAATAGTCTTTTCTATAATCTTCACACAGTCCAATAATTGCTCTTCAGTAATGACCAATGGCGGAGCCAGTCTGATGATATTACCGTGAGTGGGCTTTGCAAGTAATCCATTTTCTTTTAATTGAAGACAAAGATTCCATGCGGTAGAACTTTCAGGGGAGTCATTGATCAGGATCGCATTTAAAAGTCCTTTTCCTCTCACTTTGGTAATAAGGTCTGTTTTTCCAATCAGTTTTTCAATTTCGGCCCGGAACAGGTTTCCTAATTCTTCTGCTCTTTCAGACAGTTTTTCATCAGCTACCACATCGAGTGCTGCTACTGCTACTGCACATGCAATCGGATTCCCTCCGAATGTAGAACCATGTTGGCCCGGCTTGATTACATTCATGATATGATCATTGGCCAAAACTGCTGATACCGGATACATTCCTCCTGAAAGGGCTTTCCCTAAAATTAAAATATCGGGCTGAACGTCTTCGTGGTGACATGCAATCAGTCTTCCCGTTCTTGCAATACCGGTCTGAACTTCATCGGCGATGAAAAGCACATTGTGTTTTTTACACAGCTCAGAAGCATTTTTCAGAAAGTTTTCATCTGGAACATATACTCCGGCTTCTCCCTGGATTGGTTCTACAAGAAAAGCAGCAATATTTCCGGCTTCTCTGTGTAGTACTTCTTCTAAGGCTGCAATATCATTGTAAGGAATCCTGATAAATCCTGGGGTAAAAGGCCCGTAATTTTGGTTAGCATCCGGATCGTTAGAGAAAGAAACAATAGTGGTTGTTCTTCCATGGAAATTGTTTTCGCAAACGATTATTTTTGCAGCGTTCTCCGAAATTCCTTTTACTTCATAACTCCATTTTCTGGCTAATTTTACTGCTGTTTCCACTGCTTCAGCCCCAGAGTTCATAGGTAAAACTTTATCAAATCCAAAAAGCGCTGTAATTTTCTGTTCATACTCTCCCAGTTTGGAGTTGTAGAAAGCTCTTGATGTTAAAGCCAGCTTTTGTGCCTGCTCTACAAGCGCTCCTACGATTTTTGGATGAGAGTGCCCTTGGTTTACAGCAGAATACGCTGAAAGAAAATCATAGTACCTTTTGCCTTCTACATCCCAAACGAAAACACCTTCTCCTCGGTCCAGAACTACTGGAAGTGGATGATAGTTATGTGCTCCATGTTTGTCTTCAAGGTCAATAAAATACTGTGAGTTTTTTGTTTGTTCTGCTGTTGACATATATTTTGGTTTTCAACAAATTTACGCAATATTAATGATATGCTTAAACAAATATCCAATGTCGTTTTGGGATCAAATAGAAGTAGATTTTAACGCGGAATAATACCGTATAAGAAAATATTTTCTTTGCCAATAGATTGTTATAGGTATTATATCTTTATAATATCCGAATTTTATTTTTTACTTATCTATTAATTTTTATTAACAATCGGAGAGGATTGTCTTAGTGTGCCTTTTAAGTCTTTCGTGAAAGATTCTATATGATAACCTGAAGAAAAAAACTGCCTCGGAAGGAGGCAGTTTCAATTTTTATTTTACAATAATCTTAGTGATTATCATACTTTCTATCCATTACAAAATCTTCCATGAATTTTGTAGTATAGTTTCCTGAAAGATAATCTTCATTATCCATCAATTGTCTGTGGAAAGGAATTGTTGTTTTTACTCCTTCAATATAGAATTCCTCAAGCGCACGTCTCATTTTTGCGATAGCTTCTTCACGGGTCTGAGCCGTAGTGATCAGCTTAGCGATCATGGAGTCATAATTGGAAGGAATAGTATATCCGGAATACACATGAGTATCTACTCTGATCCCGTGCCCGCCAGGGATATTTAATCCTGTGATTTTTCCTGGGGACGGTCTGAAGTCTGCGTAAGGGTCTTCTGCGTTGATTCTACATTCGATGGAATGCAGTTTAGGGTAATAGTTGATTCCTGAAATAGGAGTTCCGGCAGCAAGAAGAATTTGTTCTCTGATCAGGTCATAATCAATTACCTGCTCGGTAATAGGGTGCTCTACCTGGATTCTTGTATTCATTTCCATGAAATAGAAATTTCTGTGCTTGTCTACAAGGAATTCGATTGTTCCCACCCCTTCATATCCAATGAATTCTGCTGCTTTTACAGCGGCTTCCCCCATTTTCTCACGAAGTTCATCTGTCATGAAAGGAGATGGGGTTTCTTCCGTTAATTTCTGGTTTCTTCTCTGTACAGAGCAGTCTCTTTCTGAAAGGTGGCATGCTTTACCATATTGATCTCCGGCAACCTGAATTTCAATGTGTCTTGGCTCTTCAATCAGTTTTTCCATGTACATACCTCCGTTTCCAAAGGCAGCTACAGCTTCCTGAATTGCAGATTCCCAATGGTCTTTAAGGTCTTCGGCTTTCCAGACAGCTCTCATCCCTTTTCCCCCACCTCCTGCAGTAGCCTTGATCATTACAGGATATCCGGTTTCTTCAGCGATTTTTACAGCATGTTCATAAGATTCAATTAATCCGTCAGAACCTGGTACACATGGCACACCAGCTGCTTTCATGGTAGCCTTGGCATTCGCTTTATCTCCCATTTTTTCAATCTGTTCAGGAGAAGCCCCAATGAATTTGATACCGTTTTTCTGGCAGATTCTTGAGAAGTTGGCGTTTTCAGATAAGAATCCGTAACCTGGGTGAATGGCATCCGCATTGGTAATTTCCGCAGCAGCAATAATGTTAGGGATTTTAAGATATGAGTCTTTACTCATTGCAGGACCAATACATACCGCTTCATCAGCAAATCTTACATGAAGACTGTCTTTATCAGCAGTAGAATATACGGCAACAGTTTTGATCCCCATTTCTTTACAAGTACGTAAAATACGCATTGCAATTTCGCCACGATTGGCTATTAATATTTTTTTGAACATCTTAATACGATTTGAAATTTGAAAATTTGAAATTTGAAATTGATTTTATAATCAATCATCAATCATCATTAATCAATATTTAATTAAGATGGATCTACTAAGAATAATGGTTGGTCATACTCTACAGGAGTCGCGTCGTCAACTAAAATTTTAACGATTTTTCCGCTGATTTCAGATTCAATCTGGTTGAACAGCTTCATGGCTTCAATAACACAAACTACTTTACCAACAGAAACTTCGTCACCTACATTTACAAATACGTCTTTATCAGGAGATGGTTTTCTATAGAAAGTACCGATCATTGGAGATTTGATCGTTACATATTTGCTGTCATCAGATGCAGCTTCAGCTTTTTCAGCAACAGGAGCAGCAGGAGTTGCAACAGGTGCCGGAGCAGCTACCGCCTGCGGAGCAGTATGGTATACTGCAGGCTGTGCGTAAACAGCATCGCTTCCAGCTAATGGAGTTTTAATAGTGATTTCGAAATCTTTAGTTTTGTACTTCACTTCTGAAACTTCAGCCTTAGATACAAACTTGATAAGATTTTGTATGTCTTTAATGTCCATAAATTTGATATTTGATTTGATGCCAAAGATACCAAAAAAACGTAAAAAACAACAAAAAACCGCCAAATTTTATCAAAATTAGGCGGTTTTTGTATTAAAATGAGGCTTTTTCAGCGAAAAGCGACTCTTAGTTTTCTTCAGTAGCAGCTACTTCTTTTTCCAATACTACTTTACCTCTGTAGTAAAGTTTTCCTTCATGCCAGTGAGCTCTGTGGTATAGGTGAAGCTCTCCTGTTGTTGCATCTTTAGCTAATTGAGGAACTACAGCTTTGTAGTGAGTTCTTCTCTTATCTCTTCTTGTAGACGACTGTCTTCTCTTTGGATGTGCCATTTTCTAATAACTTTTTTAATTGATGAGCGATGAGATTCATCATCTCATCATATTTAAATTATTCTATTTAATTATTGTCTTTTAATTTTCTTAAAGCATCCCATCTAGGGTCACTTTCATGTTCTTCTTCTTCAGTTACCTCAATATCTTTAGGACTGAACTGATCAAGAATTTTAAGATCGTCATCACTTACATTCGGTGAAATTTTTTTCATCGGGATAGAAAGCATTACATTTTCATAAATCAAATGTGCTACATTGAAAGCATGCTCTCCGGTCGGAATGGTAATGACATCTTCATTGCTGTCATCATATTCTTCACCGAAATTCACCAGAATTTTGATTTCATTCTCAATAGGGTAGTCAAAGTTTTCATTTGTAATGTCGCAAATTAACTCGACCAATCCTTTAATTTTAATTTCAAACTCCAGAAAAGTAGTGTGTTTATCAAGTAATACATTCACTTCTATTCTTGGATCCGTAAATTCCTGCTCAGTGTCAAATAATTGAAAGAACGTTTTATCTATCTCAAACTTGAACTCGTGTCTTCCGTTTTTAAGTCCGGAAAAGCTTACGTCATAGTTTCTTAACTTGTCCATAAAATGAGTGTGCAAAAATATGCATTTTTTTTATAATAACAAATAAAATCTGAAACAAATTAATTTAAAATTTGTTTTAAAGATTTATGCTTCAGTTTCCTCTGGCAGATCTTCATCTATTCCATTGTCTACAGCTATTTTTCTCGGCTGGAGGCGATCATTCATCAGTTCGGCGTGTTCACTTCTGTTTTTAAAAACCTTAATAGCAGTGAAGATTGCTTCCGTAAAGCTCTGTTCGTCAGCAATATTTTTTCCTGCAATATCATAAGCAACTCCGTGATCAGGAGAAGTTCTGATAAAAGGCAGCCCCGCTGTATAATTCACTCCTTCTTCATATGCTAATGTTTTGAAAGGTGCCAGTCCCTGATCATGATACATTGCTAAAACAGCGTCAAAGTTTCTGTATTTGTTCGGTTGGAAGAAACTGTCTGCAGGAAAAGGTCCGAAAGCCAGTATTCCATTGTCGGAAAGCTCTTTGATCGCCGGGCTGATGATTTCAATTTCTTCGGTCCCGATAATTCCTCCGTCTCCTGAATGAGGATTCAGCCCCAGCACAGCGATCTTAGGTTTTTGAATACAGAAATCTTCAATAAGTGTCTGGTTTAAAACCCTGATCTGTTTCTTTATTTTTTCTTTGGAAATATTTTCAGCTACATGAGCAATAGGAATATGATGCGTGGAAACGGCTACTTTGAGATCTTCAGTGACAAGGAACATGAGTCCTTTTTTATTGAATTTCTCTTCAAAATACCCTGTGTGTCCGGCATGTTTAAAGCCCATTTTCACCATCTCATCTTTGTTGATGGGAGCGGTTACCAATACGTCGATATCTCCTCTCATCAAAGCTTCAGTAGCGGCTTCCAAAGAATCAATGGCCATTTTCGTAGATTCTTCTGTGGGAACTCCCAACTCAACATTTACGTTTTCTTTGGTAAGGTTCACCATGTTCAATTTTCCTGCCTGGGCCTGTGAAGCTTCATTTACATAATTGAAATTAAGATTCAGCTTGAAAATATTTTTCTGATAAGTGAATAGTTTTCCCGAACCAAAAATTACAGGTGTAAAGAAATCTGTAATAGTTTTGTCTTTCAGAGACTTCATAATGATCTCCGGGCCGATGCCGTTGAAATCACCGATTGAAATTCCTACTCGTACTTTATGGTTTTTTGGGCTCATTTTGATTATCTTTGAAGATTATAATTTACAAATTTAGCAAAAAATAATATGTTCACAGGAATTATTGAAGCAGTTGGTGTTATTGAGAAGATTGAAGAAAAAGGAAGCAATATAGATTTTACGCTGACATGTCCTTTTACAAACGAATTGAAAATTGACCAGAGCCTGGCCCATAACGGTTGTTGTCTTACGGTGGTTGAGATAAAAGAGAGCCAATATGTGGTAACCGCCATTAATGAAACGCTTGAAAAAACAAATCTTGGAAAATGGGAATTGGGTACTGTCGTGAATCTCGAGCGTTGTATGAAGATGGATGGAAGGTTGGACGGACATATTGTTCAGGGACATGTTGATAAAACCGGTGAAGTGGTAAGCATTGAGAATAAGGATGGAAGTTATTTTATTACCATGAAATATGAAAATGACGGAAGTTTTGTAACCGTGCCGCAAGGATCCATTACCGTGAACGGAATCAGTCTTACTGTCGCTAAAAGTGAAGATGCTCAGTTCTCCGTAGCTATTATTCCTTACACCTGGGAATTTACTAATATGAAGCATTTGAAGATTGGAGATCAAGTAAACCTGGAATTTGACATCATTGGTAAGTATATTGCTAGGTTAATTAAAAAGTAGAATGTCAATTAATAAGTATAAAGGATATAGCTTAAGGAACCGGGTGTTTTTCGGATTCCTGCTGGTCTGCTTCTTAAGTGTCGTTGCCACTTCGCTTGTTCCTTATTTTGTTTTAAGGAATAACTCCATGCAGCAAAGTAATATCGATATGCAGGAGAAGACCAATGCTGTAATGCGGTATCTGGACTATGCAGTAAGCCGTACATTGGTAGAAACAAAAGATCTTCCAACAGTTTTAGGAAATAAAATTTTTGAAATAGCGGATATCAATCAGCATGATATTGTTATTTATGATCTGAAAGGAAACTATTTACTTTCCAATAAGGATGAAAGTTTAATAGAGCAGAAAACCATTTCTATTGATATCATTAATAAAATTCTTTCTACTGATGCAAGAATTGATTTGACAAGATATGATGCTGCTAAGGATGCTAAGCTGACTTCTTCTTATCTTTTGCTGAAAAACAATGAGCTTGAACCGATTGGTATTGTTTATATTCCTTTATATCATAATGAGTCTGCTTATCTGGATGTTCTTCATCAGTATGTAAAATATATTCTTTTAGTTGATATTTTCCTGATCTTGTTTAGCATATGGATCAGTTGGGTTACATCCAACAGTCTTGCAAAAACGATTACAAAATTTTCTGATATGATTACCCGTATTACATTGTTTGAAAATGAAATGCGTCCTATCAGATACTATAAAAATGATGAGCTTAATGCTTTGGCAAGAGCTTATAACAGAATGATTCTGCAGATTCAGGACCAAAAGGAAAGGCTTAGGTTTAAAGCCTCAGAAGAAGCCTGGAGGGAAATGGCCAAACAGGTGGCACATGAGGTAAAAAACCCATTGACGCCAATGAAACTGACTATTCAGAATTTTGAAAGAAAATTTGATCCGGAAGATCCGAATATTAAAGAAAAAGTAAAACAGATGAGTAAAACTATCGTAGATCAGATTGATCTGATTGCCACGGTGGCTTCTGCTTTTTCAGAATTTGCGAAACTTCCTGAAAAAAACAATGAAGTGATCAATCTGAATACCGAAGTCGAAGATATTCTCCGCGTATTTAATGATGACAGTATCTTTATGCATGCCAATAAGAGCAATATTATGATCAATATGGACAGGATTTATCTATCCAGAATCATAACCAACCTTGTTACCAATGCAAAACAGGCAGAAAGTGACCAGAGAAAACTGATCATCAATGTGGATGTAGAGCAGCATCAGAGAAGGGTCATGATCTCTGTTCAGGATAACGGGATAGGCATTCCTGAGAATATGTACGAAAGAATCTTTGAGCCTAATTTTACCTCTAAAAATAGTGGAATGGGTCTTGGGTTATCTATGGTAAGAAAGATGATTGAAGATTACAAAGGTGAGATCTCTGTGAAATCAGAAGTAGGGAAGGGGTCTACATTCATTATTACACTGCCTACCAATTTATAGTGAAGCCTTTTACATTTAAGCAATTTGAAATTCAGCAGTCTAAAGACGTCTTTCGGGTAGGAACAGATGGTGTTCTGCTTGGTGCTCTGGCTGATGTTGAATATGCTTCCGGTGTTCTGGAAGTTGGAACGGGTACAGGATTAATTTCTCTTATGTTGGCACAAAGAAATCTGCAGGCTGAGTTTTTAGGATTAGATATTAATGAAAATGCTGCAGAGCTGACCCAATTCAATTTTGAGAATTCTCCTTTTCGTGGGAGACTGAAAAATAGCCATCAGGATTTTAAAACTTTTGAAACAAATGATCAGTTTGATCTTATTGTCTCCAACCCTCCTTATTTTGAAGAATCGGGGTCTGAAAAAGATAAAATTGCGCGTCAGACTATAGAACTGAACTTTGTACAGCTAATATCCAAAGCATCCCGGCTTTTATCTGAAAACGGAATTTTTTCAGTGATCATTCCCGCTGATGTGGGAGAACTTTTTGTTTCCATTGGGAAGGAAAATGGGTTGTTCCTAAACCGGAGAATAAGGATAAAAGGAATCGAAAATTCAAAGATCAAAAGACTGATACTGGAATTTTCATTACAAAAGAAAGAGCTTGATGATTCTGAATTTATTATAGAAAAAAGTCCGAGACAATACTCGGACCAATATCTTGAACTCACCAGAGAGTTTCATGTTTTTAAGTAGAGAAGTTAGAAATTAGATTTTAGTTATTTCTAATCTTCTTATTTTTTTATTCTTATTCGAATAACTCAGACGTATCCAATACAGAAACTTTTCCGTCTTCACATCTGATAGCTTCACCAGGGAAGTTTTGAATCATGTGGTAATCGTGTGTTGCCATTACTACAGCAGCGCCGTTTTCAAGGGCAACCTGCTTCAATAATGTCATAATCTCGTTGGACGTCTCAGGGTCGAGGTTTCCTGTCGGCTCATCTGCCAGGATAAGATCAGGGTGATTAAGAAGAGCTCTTGCAATGGCAATACGCTGCTGCTCTCCTCCTGAAAGCTCGTGAGGCATCTTGTGCTTTTTGCTTTTCATGTTCACGCTTCCCAAAACCTCATTGATGCGGTCTTCCATTTTTACTTTATCATTCCAGCCTGTTGCTTCCAGAACAAATTTTAGGTTTTTTTCAACTGTTCTGTCGGAAAGCAGCTGGAAATCCTGAAATACAATTCCTAATTTTCTTCTCAGGTTTGGAATGTCGGAAGGCTTTAGCTTTGCCAGGTCAAATCCTACAACTGCTCCGTGTCCTGATGCTAGTGGGATGTGTCCGTAGAGCGTTTTCAGAAGGGAACTTTTTCCGGAACCTGTTTTTCCGATAAGATAGCAGAATCTACCTTTTTTAATGTTAAGATTTACATCAGAAAGAACAGTGAAGTTTTTTTGCGCAATCTTTGCGTGCTGTAAACTTATAATATTATCTCCGGAGATATTGGTATGTGGCATAATTTAATTTTAAAGGCTGTTTCTTATAAAAATATTTCAACTTCTAAAAATAGAAAAAAGATGTTGATGCGGCCTAAATTTTAGTAAATTTTAACAACAAAAAATGCCTGAAAAGAAACTTCTCAAGCATGTTTTGTATATGATAATGTAGAAATTATCTCTTAGCGCGTGCAGCACTTACAGTTAATCTCTTTCTGCCTTTAGCTCTTCTCGCAGCCAAAACTCTTCTTCCATTTGGCGTAGACATTCTTTCTCTGAAACCGTGTTTGTTTCTTCTCTTTCTTTCTGATGGCTGGAATGTTCTTTTACTCATTACTATATGTTTAAATCGTAATTAATCTATTAATTTTCAGGTTGCAAAGATATATAAAATTTTATAAGTTACAAATTTTAATTATCTTTTTTTAAAATTAAATGTGATGTTTTTCAGTAAGGCATTTTCAAACCCCGATGAGAAAACCGTTTTCGGGTACAAAAATAATATTTAAATGATTTATATAAAAGCTCTATCTTTGAAAACTTTAATTTTAACGAAAATAAACACCGGATGTTTACACCAGCAGAACTTTTAGATATCAATACATTACTTACCGAAGAGCGTAGAATCGTTATCCTTACCCACTATAATCCGGATGGAGATGCTATTGGTTCAAGCCTGGGATTGAAACATTATCTGAAAGCAAAAGGAATTCATGCAGAGGTTATCGTCCCAAATGATTTTCCGAAATTTCTCAAGTGGATGCCGGAGTCTAAAAAAGTAATTATTGCCGAGTACAAAAGAAAGCTGGCATCTGATATGATTGCTGGGGCAGATGTTATTTTCTGCCTGGATTTTAATTCTCCGTCAAGGATCGGATTATTGGGAGACTGGCTGATAAAAGCTCCGGGAAAGAAAATTTTAATTGATCACCATCAGCAGCCGGAACAGTTTGATTTCGTGTATTCAGATACGGTAATTCCGGCGACTTCACAGATGATTTATCATTTCATTGAAGCGATGGATGATGAAAAACTGGTGAATCAGGATATAGCAGAATGTCTTTATACCGGAATTATGACAGATACCGGAGGTTTCCGTTTTCGTTCAACCAGTGCTACTACCCACAGGATTATTGCTAATCTGATTGAAAAGGGTGCAGACCCTGCCATGATCACATCCAATACCTGGGATACCAATACCGTTTCCCGTCTGCATCTGCTTGCCCTGGTTCTTGGAAGGATAGAAGTAGTGAATGATGGAACAGTAGCTATCTTAAGCCTTACCAGGAATGAACTGAAAGAATATGGTTTCCAGAAAGGAGATACAGAAGGTTTTGTCAATTATGGACTGAGTATTGCCGGGGTAAGAATGTCTGCATTCTTTATGGAAGACCTGTATGAAGACTTCGTTAAAATATCATTCAGAAGTAAGGATGATGTGGATGTTAATCAGTTCTCAAGAAAATACTTTAATGGTGGCGGGCATATTAATGCAGCTGGGGGGAAATCGTTGGATTCTTTAGCCGGAACTATAGAGAGCTTTAAAGAGAAAGTAAAGGACGAAAGATTGTAAAGAGGTAAAATAGCCTGTTAATTTCGTTTAGCTAAAATTTCCGGACGATTTAAGAAATCCTTTTTCTTCAAGCTCCTGACAGGTGTATTCATACACTTGCTGAAACATTTCATCCATATACCGCTTATTGAAAAGACTGTATTTTGTCATTTTGGGAGGATCCAGAAAGATATTACAGTATTTCGCTTTTGAATACACAGACTTTGCAATGGCTAGGTGAAGAATTCGGTCAAATTCTTTCATCAGGCTCATTTTTTGTAATTCATCGTAACTGATGGAATTCACATGAGACGCAATCAGAAAATTACATTTGTCCATGATCGGCTCAATAGGGAGGTTGTCCAGAACACCACCATCCACGTAGATTTTCTCGCCTATCCTTACCGGCGGAAGAATAAAAGGAACACTGGAAGAAGCCAGTAACGGGCCAAAAAGCTCTCCTTCAGAAAAGAAGTCTACAATACCATGGGTCATTTCAGTAGCAGCTACATATAAGGGGATCCCTAAAATACTGAAATTGTCTTCCGGGAAATAATCTTTAAATAGTTTTACAATAAAATTGGAGCTGAAAATCCCATTTTTTGATAATTTTAAAGATGATCTGGAGAAGAAAGAAGTCTGTCTTACAATCTCCATCATCTCATCAGGAGTTTTTCCAAAAGAATAAAATGCACCAATGATAGAGCCGGCACTGGTACCGGAAATAATATGCGGCTTAAGGTTGTATTCTTCCAGAGCTTTCAGTACA
Organism: Chryseobacterium sp. ON_d1; assembly: GCF_006829085.1. Lineage (GTDB taxonomy): Bacteria > Bacteroidota > Bacteroidia > Flavobacteriales > Weeksellaceae > Chryseobacterium. The sequence continues at coordinate 93,358 of NZ_BJTC01000012.1, read as the reverse complement.
GCAATATGAGCAATCCCACGCATTCCTCCGCCTGAAAGTGTAAGTCCGATAACCGGTGGTGCCGGTAGTTTCTTTTTTTTGAATGAGAATAAAGCCATTGCCAAAATTATCCTCTACTAATATACAGGATTTTTTATTAAACATGACTTTAATTAATCGGGAAGCGATTGTTATAAAATCAGTTTTTTGGGAAGATTATGAAGAAGTTCCGTATTGATAATTTCTGCACAGATACCTGGTTTTTCCCAATGTCCGTTGTGTCCGCAATCCAGAATATAAGATTTAATATTTGTTCTGTCCGGAAGATGTTTGATCATCATATCTGTTTTTACGGCATTATCGTGTTTTCCGGCCAATACTAATATTTTAGCTTCAAGATTTTCAAGTATATGTTTTTTGTCGGTTCTTATTACCATGCCTTTCACACAGGCTAACGCACCCAAGTTATTAGTGGAAAGAGCAGTTTCTAGAGCAGTTTCTATTTTTCCTTCTAAGATATCTCTTTCATTTGGGTTGAATAAATTGGGTACTCCGGCTCTTGCATAATGGGCAAAAGCATCTTTTATAATTCTGTAGCTCTTGATGCGCTGCTGTTTTTTCTCTTCATCATCCGGAAAATAAGTAGAGAAAAATAAAGTTAAGCTTTTTAAGGAATCAGGGTATTTTTCAGCAAAGGCGAGTGAGGTGTATCCTCCCATTGAATGTCCCAAAAGGTGAATCTTTTCTAAATGCTGATCATCTAAAACTTTCTTTACTTCTTCAGCCATCAGTTCCATGGTATGAACCTCTGCGATAATTTCAGACTGTCCATGGCCTGGAAGATCAATTTTGAGCAATGAGAAATCTTTGGAAAGATGATGTTCCATGTCGCTCCAAATGGATAAATTCTCCATAAATCCATGAAGAAGTACCAAAGTTTCTTTTCCGTTTCCTTTTCTTTCAAAGTTCAGCATGATTTCAAAATTATAGAAGTTTAAAAATAGTGTAGCCGTTAGGCACTACAGATTTATTTCTCCTTTCAAATGTAAACAAAAAAGAGCATTTTTTTAATGCTCTTGACTTTTATTGGGTTAATTCCTTGTAAACTTTTGTTTCCCAGGGTTTGATGTCTGTTACTCCATACCTTTCCTTTTTAGAAATAGCAAGGTTGTCCAGCATGTCTACAAAATTTTTGTAATTGGCATCATCCGTCGGTTTTACAATAACGGTGAATATGTCCGGTGCCGGAGCTTTTTTATAAGCTTCAGCAATGATTTTTGAAATTTTGATTCCGCTGAAATCTGTTTCTTTAAGATTTCCTGTATTCAGATCTTTCTGATTGCTCTGATGATAGAATACACGGTTGTCTTTTCCAAGGATAAAGGTAATCTGGTTTTGATCTCCGATTACATGATCAGTTGGGAGCGGGTTGGGATTATGGTCTTTTGCCGGTAATCCTAAGTCCATTACGTTAGGTTTTGTAAAATTGGTTGTGAACATAAAGAAAGTGATGAGTAAGAATCCCAGATCTACCATAGGGGTCATGTCTACCTGGATCATTTTTTTCTTTTGTTTGCCTCCTTGTTTCTCTTGTGCAATTACTTCTGCCATGATTAAAAATTTTTAAATGTTAAACGGTGTTTGTTGAGAAATTCTTACAAAAGATATGCCTTGTTTGATGGATGATCAATAAATTCATGAATCTATTGAATGTTTTTATGGTGATTTTTAAATATTCCCGTGTTTTTAATCTTTTTTAAAAACTGATCACCATGATATAATTGATTTACTGATTAACTTAATTGGCCACAGATTTAAATAAAAAAACTCACACGGTAAAGTGTGAGTTTTTAAATGGTATATCAATAATTTATTTATTCTTTTTATAGAAATTAACCCCGCATTCCAGGAATTTTTTGAAATCCTCTTTTGGCATGTATCCTGAAACCGGAGTATTGATCACTTTTCCGTCTGGAGTTACCAATACATAGTGAGGCTGAGAGTTATTGTTAAAGTTAACCTGTTGGAATAAGCTCCATCGGTCGCCAATTGTTTTTACTTTTTTGATCTGTCCGTCACCAAGGTCAATTTTAGTTTTTTGATCCTCAGGAAGCTCTTCTTTATCATCCACATATAAAGAAGCTAATACTACGTCATTCTGTAAGATCGGTAGAATATCTGGCTCACTCCATACAAATTCCTCCATTTTTCTACAGTTTTCACATCCGTATCCCGTGAAGTCGATCAGGATAGGTTTGCCTTCTTTTTTAGCCAGCTCCACCGCTTTGAAGAAGTCGTGTTCCGGGTGCATGCCTAGGATTCCGTCTTTTTCATCATGGAAATAGCTCACATTCAATGGAGGTAAAATTCCACTTAATAGCTGAAGCTTAGGACGGTCAGAAGGGATCAGACCCTGCACCAGGTAGATTACAAAGCCAATTCCCAATGCACCCAATATTTTTCTGGTGATAGAGATTTTAGGTTTCTTATCATCATGCGGGAATCTGATAAACCCTAATAAATATAAGGCCAGTCCTAAGGCAATAATAATCCAGATCGCAATGAAAAGTTCTCTTTTTAAGAAGAATGTTTTAGATACAAGATCTGCTTTTGATAAAAATTTTAATGCCAATGCCAGTTCTACAAAACCTAAAACTACTTTTACTGTATTCATCCATCCTCCGGATTTTGGAAGACTTTGTAATGCCTGTGGGAATAATGCCAGTAATCCGAAAATAATAGCCCATGCCAGCCCGAATCCTGCTAAAGCAAACGTCAAGAGCATCGGAACATTGGAAGAACCTGTTACTGCACTTCCCAATAAACTTCCTAAAATAGGTCCTGTACAGGAGAAAGAAACGATCACCAATGTCAGTGCCATGAAGAAAATACCGATAATACCTCCTGCTTCTTCCGCTTTAGAAGATTTATTGGCAATTGAACTCGGTAAGGTGATATCATAGTATCCGAAGAAACTTCCGGCAAAGAAGATGAATATGATAAAGAAGGTAATATTCAGCCATACACTTGTAGAAATTTCGTTGAAGATATTTCCTGCAATTCCATCAATAATATGGAAAGGAATACTCAATAAAACGAAGATAAGCAGGATGAAGAATCCATAAATCAGAGCATCTCTTTTCCCTTTTGCTTTGTTTTTGCTTCCTTTGGTAAAGAATGAAACCGTTAGAGGAATCATCGGGAAAACGCAAGGGGTAAGCAATGCAATTAATCCTCCGATAAACCCTAAGAATAAATAGGTCCAGTAATTTTCATCCATTTTAGCAGAAGCAGTACCACAGTCAGTCAGCGGTTTTTTGAAATCTATGGTTTCAATCTTCAGCTGCTTAGGATCCAGTTTTGAAGTTTCTGTAATGGTAGCTTCCGTTTTTGCAGTAACGGTTTCAGTTATTTTTGCAGAGTCCTTTACAGGAGTTGCTGTTTGTTCAGCTGTAGCCTCTTCTGTTGCTCCTTTTGGGGTAACCTTTTGATTGAATTCTAATGTATTGGGCGCCAGGCATACTCTGTCATCACAGGTCTGATAAGTAATTTCAGAAGTGACATCTGCAGGTTTCGTAGGGTCTTTTAATTTAAATTTCTGCTTGAATCCAGCTGTATTGGAATAGAAAACAATCGTTCCTCCGAATGCTTCAGAAAATTCTTCATGTTTTTTACCCGTTTCAGTAAACTTTCCGATCAGTTCGATATTCTTTCCTGTCACCTTATATTCGGTGGGGATTCCCGTATCTTCCGGTAAATCTTTTGAGTAGATGTGCCATCCGCTTTCCATGGTAGCATTCAATACTGCTTCATATTGATTGTTTCCCAGATCGTTGATGGTAAATTTAAATTTTACAGGGTTTTTTATCTGTGCATTAATTCCCGTTGCTAAAAATAGCAGAATTAATAAAAACCAATTTCTAAATTTCATTGTTCCTTTCATTAAAATTTTGAGACTCCATTCTGTCTTCTCATTCTTTGTATATCTTCTCTATTGCCCGAAAGGGATGATCTAAATACAGAATCATCACTGTCAGACAGTGTCCAGATTTTTGCCTCGCTAAAATAGATAATTTTTCGTCCCTAAAAAACTTAGAAACTTTCTTTTTTAAGCCTGAGGTTTAAAATATTCCGTCTTTTGTCTTAATAACAATAGAAGTATAACTTATTCTGTCATTTAAAATGATTATTGATTTTGTCAATTTTCCTGACTTATAGCCTTGGCCAGTTAAAAACTTCTGAAAAAATCAATTCAGATTTTTTACAATATCCTCTACAGATGCTCTCTTTTTATAATCTGTATCAAAATGTCTCCATGTAATTTCTTTACCTTCATTAAGGATGAAAGTAGCTGATACAGGAAGTCTTCCTGAATGATCTGATCTGCTGTTAGCGAAATCGTCCTTTAATTTTGAGTTGTAAAAATTAAGAGTCTCACTGTCAGGTGTATACAATACATCAAATGCCTCTGCGATTTTATATCCCTCATCATATAAAACAGTATAGTCTGTCTTTGTTTTGCTGATCGTCTTTTCTATAAATTCCGGTTTTTCAGGAGAGATAATAACGAGCTGCGCATTCTTTGATTTCAGTTCAGGAGCCAGATTTTGTAAAGTTTCAATGTATTTGTTACAGTAAGGGCACCATTGTCCACGAATAAATACTACAACCAGCTTTTTGTTTTCTTCTGATGAAGAGAATGTATTGCCCAAGTGGTCTTTCGCCGTGAAGTTATCAATCTTATCTCCTATCATTCTGCCTTTTACCTGATCTAATGTTTTGCCGGATTGGGATGCTTTTTTTTTCAAGACTGAAGCTCCTACTCCTAAAAACTGTTCAGGATTATAGTATCCGAAATCATATTGAACGAGTTTCCCTTTTGGATCCAGGAATAAGAAAGAGGGATAGTTGACCACTTTAAATTCTTTGGCCAGGCTCAGTCCTTCTTTTTCTGCATCTATTGCAATATTCACAAAATTGTTGTTGAACATTTCTCCAATTTCAGAATCTGTGAAAGTATTTTTTGCCATGAGCTTACAAGGCCCGCACCAGGTGGTATACAGATCAATGAAGATCAGTTTATTCTCTTTTGCTGCGATTTTTTTCGCGGCCTCCAAATCAATTTTTTGAAAATTGATACCCTTGCTTTGTGCATTTATTGAAATTCCTGTTGCTATAAGAAAGCTCAATATCATTTTTTTGAACATATATTTCTTTTCTTATTATGTTCTCAGAACAATAAAAAAATCACCCATATATTGAAATTTTTTCCATAACATTTTGATTTTCAGACAGAAAAAATATTATTGTTTTTCGCCTTTTTAATCTGTTCAACACATTTGTACTTTTGATTCTGAGCATTATGCCTGCTGGAATACTGATATTTATCCTGAATTTCCTCCATACTTTTATTTTCGATAAAAATGTCATGGATCAGATTCTGGCAATGGGAAGAAATAGACTTGATATAACCCATCAGCTTTTCCCAGTAATATCTTTCATTCTCAATGGCAGCACTTATTTCCTGCTGATGTTCTAAGAAGTAAACCTCAGGAGATTCTATATAAAAATGTTGATGCTTTAATTTTTTAAACCAGAGGTTTTTAACAATTCCGATAATATAATTTCCAAGACAGGTTTGAACTTTAAACTCGTCAGCATTCAGTTTTTGATAAAGAATGAGTAATGCATCCTGAAACACATCTTCAGCATCTTCCTGATTACCTTTATTCTTGAGAATGAATTTTTGAGTATAACCAAAATACTGTTGGTATAAAATTCCAAAAGCTATATTGCTGTCTTTTTTAAAATCATCAACAGCTAACGAATTAGTTGTTTTTCTGTCCACTTTACAGTTATCTTTTTTTGAGTTGTTCTGTCTGCCTGGTATCTGCGGTCCTGTCTAAGAGGGACTACCCCCAAAATATGATTTCTGGAATCACATAGTAACCAGGTCTTTTCCCTGACCAAAGCAGATAATTTCTCATCCCTGAAAAATTTTGAAATCTTCTTTTTTCCCGAAAAACCGGTGGGATAAAACTCATCTCCCTCTTTTTGCTTTCTCAAACGCAGTGGGAATTGAAGTTTTTCAGCAGCAAAATGCCATTCAAAATCCTTATTCATTCCATCATTGCTTTCAATATAATCTACGAGATTGATGTTAATTTGGTTTTCAGAAAAATCAGAATGATCCATCAGTTCTATTTCCTCGTCAGTATCCTGATCATCATTCTTACTGATAAAGATCAGCTGATCGCGGTTAACGATCAAACGATATTCTTTTGAAAAAAAAGAACGGTTGTTTTCTGCTTTAAAAATTTTGGGGATTTCTTCCTCCCGGATGAATCCGTATTTTTTTAAAATTTCAAATTTTACGAAATCACTTTGCTGATCCAGCTGTTTCTTTGATAAGATTTTGAAGTCCGGGTTAAATACAGTAAGACGATTTTCTATTTCCTGAATCTGTTTTTGAACAAAATCTTTGGTCTGATTGAGGTACAAAGAACTTTTTCTGAAGTTTTCAAGAAAGTGATCATTGGTTTCCATCAGAAGCGGAACAATTTCATTTCTAATCTTATTTCTCAAATAATCATTCTTTTTATTAGACAGATCTTCCCTGAATTCAATATGGTTTTGCTCTGCAAACTGATAAATTTCCTTTTTTGAAAAATCTAAAAGCGGTCTGAGAATAGAATTGTCATTCGATGGAATTCCGCTCAGTCCATTGATGCCGGCTGCCTTAGAAAGATTGATGACAAAGGTCTCCAGCTGGTCATTCAGATGATGGGCTGTAACCAGAAATTGCAGATTTTCTTTTTTCTGGATTTCTTTGAAAAAATGGTATCTAAGTTCCCGTGCCCAAAGCTGAATAGAGTTCTCTGGTTTCTGATCTTTTTCTGAAACTTCATACAGATGAAATTTTATATGATTTTTCTCACAAAAATCCTGTACTGTTTTTTGGTCCAGATCTGAATCATTTCCGCGAAGTTTATAATTGATATGGGCAACCTGAAACCTGAATCTGGAATCCTGGATTTCAGATGCAAAATCCAGGAACAAAGAGGCCAGAACCATAGAGTCAGCACCTCCGCTTACCGCCAGAAGATAGGTTTGATTTTCCGGCTCGGGGAGGAGATTTTTTAATTGACTGATAAAGGTTGATTTTGCCAACATATATGTTGAGAATTTCTTTTATGCAAAGATAACCGATATAATTCAATTGAATTTCCCTAACTTTGAGTAGTCTAAAAATGATTATTTATGAAGATTTTAAAAATTTTAGCAGTTTCTGCAATGGCGCTGGGAATGACATCTTGTGTCAGCAAGAAGCAGTATGATGCTTTGAGCACAAACTATAAGCAGTGTATTGAGAATATTGGAGAAAGACAGAGAGAAATTCAGGATTTGAAATCTCAGAACTCTGCATTGACAGGCGAAAATAACCTGCTGAAAAGCCAGCATGATGCCTTAAAGTCATCACTTGATGCATGTCTTTCCAATACCGGGAAAAGCTCTGCTAACATTGATAAGCTGGTAGGTGAAATCAATGCTTCCAATTCTTATATCAAGCAACTGATCTCCAGCAATGCGAAGAATGACAGCCTGAACCTTGCATTGTCTAACAAGCTGAAGAGATCTTTGGATAATGTATCAGATGAAGATGTACAGGTAAAAGTATTGAAAGGGGTAGTAATGATCTCTCTTTCTGATAAAATGTTATACAAAACAGGAGATTATAACATTCTTCCTGCTGCTCAGGAAGTGTTAGGTAAAGTAGCTAAAGTAATTAACGATTATGATAAATACTCAGTATTGATCGAAGGTAATACAGATAACGCTCCATTGAATTCTCCAAATCTGCCGAGAGACAACTGGGATCTTTCTGCATTGAGAGGTACTTCAGTGGCTAAAGTTCTTCAGACTCAGTTTGGAGTAGACCCTGCAAGAATTACAGCAGGCGGACGTTCTGAATACAATCCTAAAGCGACTAATATGAGCGTTTCAGGACGAGCAGAAAACAGAAGAACAGAAATCATCATTATGCCTAAACTGGATGAGTTTATGAAACTGATGGATATTGCTCCTAAGAAATAATCACTAAAATATATTCATGATAAATCCCGAAGCAATTCGGGATTTGTTGTTTATATGCCTTTCTGTTAGGGTATATAATGCGCTGGAATTTTTTTATTTGAAATCCTGACTGTCTTTCCTGCGGGGTGCTCAAAATAAAAATTGGTAATGTTCCATACAATCATAATAGCTGAAAAATAGTACAGATTGAGAATGAGTGCAATTCCTATATGCATGGAAACCGTAAGGAAAAGCCATGTTTTTTGAGTGGGTTTATACCAGATGAAAAAAGGATAACCTATTTCAATGATAATGGTGCTCCATCCTATGAAGTTCAGAATATATGAATGTTCAGCAAGCCAGCTGAAATCAATATTCAGATCTCTGTTGGAGTAAGGAAGATGAATGGCTTTCCATATGGATTCTCCATTCCACCAGTTGAAGCCTAAAGCTTTATCAAGACCTGAAAAGAAATAAGCAATGGAAATATGAACCTGGAATAATCTTTTGACCGGAGTGAAATTTATGTCTCCAGGCTTTTTGCTGAAAATATAATTTCTCAATGAAAAATACTGATCAGCTGGAAAAAGAATCAGATAAAATAAAGACATGCTTGTAAAAAAATCTGCACCATAGGCAAAGAAAGAACTTCCTTTAAGCAATGCAATCTGTAGGATAAGCAATAAAATTGCAGCAATTCTTGAATAAAACCCAGTGATAATAAAAATACACAGTGTGATAAATACTATTTTGGTTATCACAATCGTTGTGTTTTCTTCAATTCCAAAACTTTGTAAGAAACTTACAATTTTTGAAAAGGTGATCATCCATTCAGGAGTAAAAACCCCCATGACATCCTGTGGAATAATGCTGCTGCTTGAAAATAGCCGGCCAAAATCAGGCAGTACTGCGACAAACTGTAATAGGATAACTGCTGCTATGGTAATCCGGAAGAAACTTAAAAATTCAGTTTGATTATCTTCTTTAAAAAAGAAATTTTCAACTTTTGTGTAGATTAAATTCAGTTTTTTCATCACCTTGTTATTTGAATTCATCAATAAGAATAAGATTTTCATTCGTTTTTCCCTTTTTGAAACCGGTAATAGTAGGGTAGTCGTACAGATAGAGTTTTGTTGTCACGCTGAATGCATTGGGATTTTCTCTTATTACATGGGCAGCGATCTGTCTGATGATGATATCCAGATATTGATAATATTTCTGGTCATATGTGTTTTTGTCAGACATTTTATCAAGAAACATATTAAAGACGGTAGTATACCTCACTCTGCTTTCTTTGTTTTTGAAATAAGGCATAGTCTTTTGCTCCAGTATATTTCCATTTTTATCTTTCAGCTCAAAGCTCATCACAAAATCACTGGCAACATTAGGTGCATAAAAACCATATCCTGTATCAAAACCGGTATAGGATGTAAATATATTGATGGGTTTTGATTGTGCTATATTTTCTGAAATCTTATAAAGAAGCGGTTTTTCATAGTTTTTGTTTTCATAATAAAAACCATAATAGCCATCAAATGTTCCTTTCAGACCAATAACGAAGACTACCAGCAGGATAATAAGAATTCCGGATAACTGAAGCTTTCTTTTCATGACAAAAGATTTAAAAAAGGCTGTTTTCAGAATAAAAAACAGCCTTTTGCTGTTATTTGTAACTGGCCAATACATTATTAAGCTTAACATTGATTCTTGGATCAATTGCTGTATTGACTTTGTAAGATTTTATAATCACGTTGGTAAGATTCCTTCTTCCCATAGTTGGTGGGCAGATGGTATATTCTTCAGCACCTCTTACTGTTAATTTATTTAAAGAGGCAATGTCTTTTTGACTCAGCAAAGCAGCACTGGTTGCAACCTGATTGTTTTGAATGGCATAATAATCTGTTCCCAGTTCTTTAGCACTGTATTTTTTTAGAATTTCGTCTACTTTTGCCCTTAGATCACCATATTTTTTCCAGTCGATGTTTGCTTTCATTAAGCATCCGCGGATGATATACTGTCTGTTGATTTTGTAAATAATAAAATTCGTACCCAAACTGCTCTGGTGCAGTTTCTGTAAGCTTAATAAACTCTTTATGTCTTCGTCAGAAATTTTTTTGACATCTTTCAGGATGTAGTTATTGTCTACGATGTAATTGCCCTTTTCTTTATAAAAAGACATTTCCTGCGGTTTTAGCTGGGAAAAAATAATAACAAGTCCCACTATCGCTCCAATTAAAAATAAAGTCTTTGTTTTCATGTGGTTGTTTTTTAAATATCCCTACTCTGTTTCAGGATTTTCGGGTTCCTCCTTGATGTGAGTATTTCATGGTTGGAAAACTTATATCAAAGGTAGAAGCATATGAACATTTGGGAGCAGGTGTTTTTCCTGTTTTTTTGTAAGGATTTTGACTTTTGAAGATGAGATAGGAGATTGTATTTATTCAAAAAGAATACTCGTTCATGGCTATTTCTGGCGATTGGAAATGGTTTACATCACTTATATCAATGTATGGTATAAAAACTTGTAGAACCTGGAAATGTTCTGTATAATGAATGTTTTTGAAAATGATGAGGTTTAAAGCAAAAAAAAATCCCGAAGGCGGCCGGGATTTTTTTAATCAAATTAATTCTTCCTTTTTCAGGAGCGAAATAATTCGTTGCAAAAATGAAGTGGATATTTCTTTCTTAGTTTTTGCTGCAGAAGAATCTGTTCTACCTTTCGGTATAACTTTTTTGTGATTCTCATGGTTAGTTTGTGTCTCTCCTGCAATCATCTTGTTTTCTCTTAGTGTTTTTACCCCTTATTCTTATTGCAAACTTATCATTAATACCACAAAAATACCATCCGTGTTTTCCCGGTATTTCATATGGGGTTTTTACTGATTTGTTATAATGAAGATTTTTATGCCAGATTATTGGTCTTGTAATGGTCTGGTTAACAATAAAAAGTGTATATTTAAATCTCTATATAAGGAATTAAATAAAGAGGACCCCGAAAATCTAAAGAGTAGGGATTAATACTAAACTACAATAATTATGAAAAATTTAAAGAAACTTTCAAGAGGAGCAATGAAAAACGTACAAGGCGCTGCTCTGGACTGTAATCCGCAAATCATCTGCCAAAGAACGACTGACTGCTGCCCGGGATGGGTTTGTGCATCAAGAGGACAGTATTGTGTGGCATTGTAATGACCTGTAAGAACATGCAGAATAGTTAAGAGAGATTAATTTCTCTCTTTTTTTATCTACTTTTTCCATGGAAAAAGTAGCTTTAAAATCCTTAAATTTGTTTTAAATTAAATTGTATGAGTTTTTTTGAAGAAAAAAATCCTGAAATGGACAGATATTTGGAAGCACATGCTTCTTCGGAATCCGAAATTCTGAAAAAACTGAGAAGAGAGACTTACCAGAAGACGACACAGCCTCATATGATTTCCGGTTACCAGCAGGGAAGACTTCTGACGATTATCTCCCAGATGCTTCAGCCGAAAAGTATTCTTGAAATAGGAACATTTACAGGGTATGCTACCTTATGTCTTGCTTCAGGGTTGGCAAAAGACGGAAAGATTACTACTCTGGACGTTAATGAAGACCTTGCTTACCTGCCGAAAAAATATTTTGAATCAAGTGAATATGCCAGGCAGATTGATTTCAGGCTTCAGGATGCTAAAGAGTTCTTAAAAGAAACAGATGAGTTCTTTGATCTGATTTTTGTAGATGCTGATAAAGAAAATTATGCGGAATATTTCAGGCTGATCAAGCCCCATACAAAATCCGGAAGCGTAATTCTTTTTGATAATGTTCTGTGGTACGGAAAAGTCCTGGAAGAAAATCCGAAGCTTAAATCTACCCAGTCTATTCAGGAGTTAAATGATTTAGCGGCAAAAGACGAAGATTTTGAAAATCTTATTTTACCTTTGCGTGACGGAGTCAACTTTCTTCGCAGAAAGTAATTAAAATATTCAAAGATTAAAAACATTTAAAGATCGTATTTTAATCTTTAAATTATTCAATCTTTAAAGTGAGAATTAATGAATAAAGGAATTTGTATTGTTACAGTAGCGCCGGTCCGTGCAGAGAATTCTGACAGGGCTGAAATTGTTACAGAAATATTGTTTGGGGAAAGTGCAGATATTTTGGAAGTCAATAAAAACTGGACCAGAATAAAAATGCATTATGACGGGTATGAAGGATGGATGGATACCAAACAGCTAAAACCGGTGACAGACGAAGAACTGGCCAGCAGAAAAGTGACTGTTGTTACTGAAGATTTTTCTTCCGTATTGATGAATGATGGGAAGACTTTGCTTTCTATGGGCTCAGAAGTGGAGTTTCCGGTAGTGGCTTCAAGAAGGAGTCATGATGTACGTGAAAGTATCGCACTGACAGCAAAAGAATTCCTTAATGTACCCTATCTGTGGGGAGGTAAAAGCTTTTTTGCCGTTGATTGCTCGGGCTTTACTCAATTGGTGTATAAAATTCACAATATCAAAATTCCGAGAGATGCTTCCCAGCAGGCAGAGGTAGGAGAGCCGCTTACTTTTGTAGAAGAAGCACAGCCCGGAGACCTTGCCTTCTTTGAAAATGCAGAAGGAAAAATTATTCATGTAGGAATAATGCTGGATAATCAGAAGATCATCCATGCTTCCGGGAAAGTAAGAATTGACACCTTAGATTCCACAGGGATTTTCAATAAAGAAATGAACAAGCATACTCATAAGCTGAGAGTGCTGAAAAGTGTAATTTAGCCTCAGTTAAATCTCATTTGAAATGGAAAATATTCTTTTTATAATTTTTGATATTTTTAATTTTGGATGGGTTGCTTTTTTATGGTGGTTTACCCTGAAAAACTATAGGACTTTACCAGATCGGATTCCTGTACATTTTGATATGGAAGGAAAAGCTGATGGCTTCGGGGGAAGAATCTATGCCTTTCTGATGCCCGTATTGGCCTTGGGATTGTATGCTGTGTTCACCTATGGAACAAGACATCCCGAAAATACTAATTTTCCGGTAGAAATTACAGATCAGAATATGAATGCCCAGTATTTAATTATGAAAATAGGACTGAGGACCCTCTTTATCGTATTGGGAATGGTTTTTTTGAATATTCAGGATTATATGTTCAGATATGCTGCTGATGATAAGGCCAAACCCAGGATTTCATTTGCGACCATATTTTTGTCCGTTGTTTTATTTGTCCCCTTGTTACTTTTTATTACTCACTTATTTAAATGATACATTCTAAAGAAAATTCAGAATACTATATCTGGGGAAACCTTTGTGAGAGCTGGATTCTGAAAAATACAAATAAAATATCCATAAAGCAGGAAAAGATGCCTGCTGGAACTTCAGAGAAACTACACTTTCATAAAGTGGCAGAACAGTTTTTCTACATTCTTAAAGGAGAAGCGGTATTCTTTATCAATGAAGAAAGATTTTGGGTTAAACAAAATGAATCTATTTCTATTGCCCCGGAATCAAAGCACCTTATCTCCAATGAATCTGCTGAAGAAATTGAATTTTTAGTCATATCAAGTCCACCTGCGGATCATGATAGAATTGAAGTTAAAGAATAATTAAATGGCTTTTCTATACAATATATTTATCAGTCTCATTACTTTCGGAATGAAGGTTTTTGCTTTATTTAATGATAAAACTAAAAAAGGCGTTGAAGGGAGAAGCCAGTCTTTGGCTCAAGTAAAATCTGTATTTTCGAAAACAGATAAAGTCATCTGGATGCATGCAGCCAGCCTCGGTGAATATGAGCAGGGATTACCCGTTCTGGAGAAGCTTAAGGAGAATTTTCCACAACACAAAGTTCTGGTAACCTTCTTTTCTCCATCTGGATATGAAAATGTGGTGAAAAAGAAGCATATTGCAGATGTTATCTGTTATTTACCCTTTGATAAAAAAAGCACTGTAAAAGAATTTACATCACAGTTTAATGCTGAACTATTTTTTACGGTTAAATACGATTATTGGTATAATCTCCTTGCAGAACTTAAAAACCAAGGGACTAAAATTTATGTAATTTCTGCACTGTTCTATGAAAGGCAATCATTTTTTACTTCTTATGGAAAATGGTTTGTAAGGCAGCTTAAGAACAATGTGGATTGGTTTTTTCATCAGAACCAGTTTTCATTGGCCCTGGCAAAAAGTGTGGGGTTGCTACAATCTTCTGTAACGGGAGATACAAGGTTTGACAGAGTAAAGCAACTGCGAAAACGCGATAATCATGTAGATTTTATTTCTGATTTCAAAGGAGAAAATAAAGCCGTTGTTTTTGGAAGTTCCTGGCAGGCTGAAGAAAAAATAGCAGAAGTAGTTACTCTTAAAAATAAGGCCGTAAAAATCATTATAGCACCGCACGATCTGAAAAGGGTAGAGCATCTTAAAAATATATTTCCCGGTGCTTTACTGTACAGTGAAATACAAAATAGCCAATCTTCAGCTCTGAATTCCCAGATTCTGATTATAGACAGTATAGGCTTATTGTCAAAATTATATTCTTATGCAGATGTAGCCGTTGTAGGAGGAGGATTTCATGATGCAGGGCTTCACAATATTCTGGAGGCGGCAACCTTTGGTGTTCCTGTAATCTTTGGAAATCATTATAAGAAGAACCCTGAAGCTGATGACCTGATCTCATTGAACGGTGGAAAGGCCTTCCCTGATGAATATACGGCGTCAGAATTTGTTTTGTTTCTCACCAATGATGATAATAAAGAAGAACTATCAGCAATGTCTCAAAATGCAGGAAGATTTGTTGATGATAAGCCTGATTCTACCAGGATGATTCTACAGAAAATTTTATCTTAAAAATCCCTGACTTTTAATTTCTTTCATGATCTGATCGATATTCTCAGGAATTTTATCACATTCAAACCAGTTGAAATCAAGTCCATTATTGATACAAAGCTTTTGCAGATAGTGATTTTCTAAAATTTTACTTAAAGTTTCACGAAGATATTCATCAATTTCCATCCAGTAATCCTCATCCAGTTTTTTAATCAGGACCAAAGATTTGAATACTTTATTGATGATATAAATATAAAGCTTATAAACATTGTCAAAACGTTGTCTGCTGAAGTCAATATTGCTGTTCAATACTTTGTTGATAAGAAGAAGGTTAAGGGTGGCTTCTCCGAATTTATCCGTAGTAATTTTTACATGTTCAGTGATTTCGGCACTTATTTTACGGATGATGGTAAGGAAGTATTTGGCATTTCCGACATATTTTGAAGCCAAGAGTACCTGCTCTTGTACATGGTCTTCCATAGCATTCCTTTTATCATCGGTGGTTTCCGGATCAATAAGTTCGAAATACAGTTTTTTAGATAACAATTTATCCTTTCTCAGAAGTCTGAAAATAAGTTTATCTTTCTCTGCTCCGGTAAAAGCACTTAAAGCGGCTTTAAACTCTTTTGAATACTCCATTAATTGAAAATTTTTGAATACTTCATAAATCCGTTTAACGCCCAGTTAGCCGTATAGTATAATGATTTTACTGTTGAGAACCCCATGAAATCTTTATAGACAAGATATTGATCTTTAATGATATTCTTTTTTTTTCTGGAAACACTGTTCTCGCGCATTCTGTATTTTGCCAGTGTCTGCTTTACAGGTATTCCTTCCGGAATTTCTTTTAAAAGGTTAAGCCACATCACATGATCTTCGCGCTTGCTTTTTACAGGAAATAAAAATTTTCCAACCCTCTTTGTATCATACATTGTGGAAACCGGGGCCAGACGGCATGTCTTCAGCAGATTGGAAAAAGTAACGACTTTATCTGCGAGAAAATCTTTCAGAATAGGCTGCAGCTGTTCATTACACCTGGAATAGTTACAGTAAACCAGTTCCGCATTGTTTTCCCGCATGTAATCTGTCATTGTTTCCAGATATTCCGGGTACCAGTAATCGTCAGAATCCAGAAAAGCAATATATCTTCCTTGTGCCCTTTTCAGGCTGTTGTTTCTGGCATTTCCGGCTCCTCCATTTTTCTCCAGTACCTGCAGTTTTATTCTGGGGTCGTTGTATTTTCTGATGATCTCAACAGTATTATCTTTGGAAAGGTCATCGGTGATCAGCCATTCCCAGTTTTCATAGGTTTGGTTGAGAACAGACTGGATGGTTTCCTCGATAAATTCAGCAGAATTATAACAGGGAGTGATAATGGAGACAAGATCTTTCATTTATGCTTTTTGAATATGTAAAATTATAAAAATCTTTTTTCATAAAGATGCCAGGAAGCAATTCCTACGCTGATGACCACCAGCATACATACCAATCCCATAAAATAAGGGTTGTAATTGGCAAAAAGTCCCAAGGTCGCAAATACCCTGATGATTGGAAAATGGAAGATATAGATCCCGTAAGTGAAATCTCCATACTTCCCGAAATTGTTCAGAAATTTAAAAGAATAGGCAACATACAGCACAATAATACTGATCATTATAGGAGAGAACAGCTTTATTTTAAAAATAAGATCTATCCATACTGTAAGCACAGCAATGATGAATAAGACATTTTTATGTTTGATAAACTTATCAAAATTAAAATAGATCAGCATCCCGCCGATGAAGTAACATAGTGACCCTGGCAATTGTCTTGAAAGAGCTGCTTTTCCGGCCATTTCAAAATAATTAAGATAAACCAGCGAGAGAAAGTACAACACGATCAGACTGAGACTTCTGTATTTATTATTTTTTCCAAACAATAAAAACATCAGAGGAACAGCGATATAAAAACATATTTCTATCTTAAGCGTCCATAATGCGCCATTCACCGCCTGATTGCCAAATACACCAGGAAGCCACGGGGCCTTAAAATTCATAAAAATTGAATTCCAGAACAGATACTTATAAACCTGTGTGTTTCCAAAATATTCTGAAAAAGGAAGCGTACTGACCAGGCTCAGTAACAGGGCACATAAAAATACAACCAATAAATAAGCAGGAACAATTCTGTTGAATCTCTTTTTGGCATAACTTTTTAGACTGGAAGATCTTTCGTAGCTTCTTGCAATAAGAAACCCACTCACAATGAAAAATGAAAAAACGGCTACTTCTACGGGGCTGTATGTTAAAATGGTGAGCTGATCAGAGCCACTTAATGCTCCCAGGTGTCCTATAAAGACAATGAAAGCAAGGAGAACACGGATGAAGTCAAAATTGTTTTTCGTAATATCCTGCATTTGTATTTTCTTTTCCTACAAAAATAACTTTTTTAATAAAATGAAAGGGTCAACTGTACATTATTTGTTAAATAAAGGGGAAATGAAGTCTGAGCATTTTAAAATATATATAAATAACGCTGAATGAAATAATTTTTCATAAAAAATAGTAATATAAATCAAAAAAATTATAATTTTAGCGCTTGAAAAAAATGATCTATGAAGAAATTAGCATTACTATTTGCAGGTTTGTCGTTGTTTGCCGCTACAGGATGTAGTGATAACAATGATACTGTTCTGGAAGCTCCTCTGGTTGGGACCTGGCAACCATTAAAAGAAGTAGTTACTACTGTTGAGGTAGGCGAAGACCCGGTTTCTAACACGATTACTTATACTGACTGCCAGAAGCAGACCAGATGGTGGTTCGGTGCAGACTCCAAAGGTGGAAAAACGAACTGGGGAGATACTGCTACACCAGGTCAGTGTGCTATTCTTTCTGATATAAAATTCAACTATACCTATAATAAAGAAGGAAAAGACGTTCAGATGAAGATCCAGGGAATAGTAGAGCCGCAAAATGCAAAGGTGGTTACTTTGGACAATACAACACTCAATCTTGCTGTAAGAGAGGAAACTCAGGATCCTACTGTATTCCAGACAAGAACTTATACATTCAAAAGAGTTCCTCAATAATAATTAGACTTCAGGACATCAAAAAATAGATCTCATCCACGGATGGGATTTTTTTGTTGAGATGGGAATTGCAATTCATTATAAATTAAATTTCTATTTCCTTTAAAATCATTATTTTTGTGAATCTTGTTAAAAAGAAAAAATAATTCAATATTTTAAAATCTAACATATAATATATATAAAGTGTTTTACGATCATCAGCAGATAGAAAAAAAGTGGCAGAAATACTGGGAGGATAATCAAACCTATAAAACCTCTAATAACACAGATAAACCTAAGTTTTATGTACTCGATATGTTTCCGTATCCATCAGGAGCAGGACTTCATGTGGGTCACCCGCTGGGATATATTGCATCGGATATCTATGCAAGGTACAAAAGGCATCAGGGGTTTAATGTGCTCCATCCGGTAGGATATGACAGTTTCGGACTCCCTGCTGAGCAGTATGCGATCCAGACCGGACAGCATCCGGCCATCACTACTGAAGAAAATATCAACAGATACGAGGAGCAGTTGAGAAAGATCGGTTTTTCATTTGATTGGAGCAGGGAAGTCAGAACTTCAGATGCATCTTATTATAAATGGACGCAATGGATTTTCATTCAGCTGTATCATTCCTGGTATAATAAAAATACGGATAAGGCAGAAGCTATTGATTCTTTGATTCAGCATTTTGAAGAAAAAGGGACAGAAGGTTTAAATGCCAATCAGAACGACGAATTAAATTTCACCGCAGAAGAATGGAAGAATGCTTCCGATCTTGATAAAGAAGACATCTTATTAAACTATCGACTTGCTTACAGGGCTGAGACTACTGTAAACTGGTGTCCAGCATTAGGAACAGTACTGGCAAACGATGAGGTGAAAGATGGAAAATCCGAAAGAGGTGGTTTCCCGGTTTTCCAGAAGAAAATGATGCAGTGGAGCATGAGAATCTCTGCATATTCTGAAAGACTGTTACAGGGATTAAATACTTTAGACTGGCCACAGCCGTTGAAAGATTCCCAGGAATACTGGATTGGAAAATCTCAGGGAGCGCAGGTGCAGTTTCAGGTAGAAGGGCATGACAAGGTTGTTGAGGTCTTTACAACAAGACCTGATACTATCTTTGGAGCAACTTTTATGGTATTGGCTCCGGAAAATCCTTTAGTGGAAACTATTACTACGGATGCACAAAAAGTAGAAGTGGATACTTATATTGAAGAAACCTCCAAAAAAACGGAGCGAGACAGAATGGCTGACGTGAAAAACGTGAGCGGTGCATTTACTGGAAGCTATGCAGTGAACCCATTCAGCAATGAAAAAATGCCAATCTATATCTCTGATTATGTATTAATGGGATATGGAACAGGAGCCGTGATGGCTGTTCCGGCACATGATGAGCGTGATCACAGGTTTGCAAAGAAATTCAACCTTGAGATCAAAAAAGTGGTAGACACTGAAGAAGATGTTCAGGAGAAGTCTTTTGATTCTAAAGATTCCGTTTGTGTAAACTCTGATTTCCTGAACGGATTACATTATAATGATGCGAAAGCAAAAATAATTTCCGAGATCGAAACCAAAGGAATCGGCCACGGAACGACCAACTACAGACAGCGTGACGCTATTTTCTCAAGACAGCGTTATTGGGGAGAACCTGTTCCTATATATTATAAGGATGGGATGCCTTACACACTGCCTGCTTCTGCTTTACCGTTGGAACTTCCTGAAGTTGAAAAATACTTACCAACTGAAGATGGAGATCCGCCACTGGGAAATGCAAAAGAATTTGCCTGGGATGAATTGAATCAGAAAGTAGTTGCCACAGATTTAATTGATGATAAAACAATTTTCCCGTTAGAATTATCTACAATGCCAGGCTGGGCAGGAAGCTCATGGTATTTCCTTAGATATATGGATCCGAATGACGATGAGGCTTTTGTTAAAAAAGAATTGGCAGATTATTGGGGACAGGTAGACTTATATATAGGAGGGAGCGAGCACGCAACCGGTCACTTGTTATATTCCCGTTTCTGGAACATGTTTTTAAAAGACAGAGGCTATATCAGCCATGATGAGCCTTTTCAGAAATTGATCAACCAGGGGATGATCTTAGGGATGAGTGCATTTGTTTACAGAATTGACGGGACTAATCAATATGTATCTAAAAATTTAGCTAAAGACTACCAGACTCAGCAGATTCATGTGGACGTGTCCTTATTAAAAGGAACTTCTGATGAATTGGATACTGAAGCTTTTAAAGCATGGAGGCCAGATTATGCGAACGCAGAATTTATTCTGGAAGATGGAAAATACATCACTGACCGTGAAGTGGAAAAAATGTCCAAGTCTAAATATAACGTGGTAAACCCTGATGATATCTGTGAAGAGTACGGGGCTGACGGTTTAAGACTATATGAAATGTTCCTGGGACCATTGGAGCAATCCAAGCCTTGGAATACACAAGGGTTAAGCGGAGTATATGGTTTCCTTAAGAAATTCTGGAATCTTTATTTCAATGGAGATGTATTTGAAGTTTCAGATGAAGAACCTTCAAAAGCTGAATACAAAGTTTTACATACCTTAATAAAGAAGGTAGTATATGATATTGAAAACTTTTCTTTCAATACATCGGTATCCTCATTTATGATTGCTGTAAACGAGCTTCAGAAAATAAAATGTAACAAACGCAATATTTTAGAGCCGTTAGCCGTTATCATTTCTCCTTATGCGCCTCACATCTGTGAAGAACTGTGGAGTTTATTAGGACATAATACATCCATCGAATTTGAAAAATTCCCGGTATTGAATGAGGATTATCTGGTGGAAGACGAAATTGAATATCCGGTAAGTGTAAATGGCAAAATGAAGTTCAAAATTTCACTTTCAGCTCAATTATCTGCGAAGGAGGTGGAAGATTTGGTGATTTCAAATGAAAAAATGCAACAGATTTTGGAGGGTAAAACCCCTAAAAAAATCATTGTAGTTCCTCACCGTATTGTGAATATCGTAATTTAAAAAAAAATTAACATTGGGAAATTAAAAAAAATGGGTGTCTTATTTTTTTGATTTTTTAATTCAAATGTTAAATTTGGAAAAAATAAATAAAATAATTTAAAATAATTATTATTTCGAAATCGTATTAAAATTTCTTTATCAAAAAAAAGCAAAATGTTTAATTAAGACTCTTGCATTTTAATTAATTTTGCCTTTAATTTACACCCTGTAAAATTTTAAAACAATATAATTTAGTTAAATATGGAAATGAATGTTTCAAAAAATGATGAGCAAGTAGTTGCTAGAAAGGCAGGAGGTTTAAATCCAGCTGTTATTATTCCTATTCTATTTGCTATAGGAGTATGTATTTATTTATTTGTTCTTGGGAGCCCAGGAAACTTTAAAGATGCAGATAAACTAGGAAGTGGATCTGTAGCTTTTTCAAGTGTTGAAGGAAAAGACATTCACCCAGAATCGTTTTTAGGTATTATCTACAAAGGAGGGGTTATCGTACCAATCTTGATTACTTTCATGATTACTGTAATCGTTTTCTCTTTTGAAAGATATTTCGTTCTTGGTAAAGCAGCTGGAAAAGGAAACTTAGACAACTTTGTTGTTCAGGTAAGAAGCTTGCTAAACCAAAACAAAATCGACGAAGCTATCGAAGAGTGTGACAGACAACAAGGTTCTGTTGGTAACGTAGTAAAAGAAGGTCTTACTACTTATAAAGCACTTGCTCACGATACTACATTAAATAAAGAGCAGAAAATGGTAGCTCTTAACAAAGCTATCGAAGAAGCTACAACTCTTGAGATGCCAATGCTTGAGAAAAACATGATGATCCTTTCTACTTTAGGTACAGTTGCAACGTTAGTAGCACTACTTGGAACGGTAATCGGGATGATCAAGGCATTCTTTGCATTAGGTTCAGGAGGTGGTACTCCGGATGCTGCTGCTCTATCTACCGGTATCTCTGAAGCCTTGATCAACACGGCATTAGGTATTGGTACTTCAGCGATCGCTATTATCCTTTACAACTTCTTTACTTCTAAAATTGACGGATTAACTTACAAGATCGATGAGATCTCTATGAGTATCCAACAATCTTTCGCTGAATTCAACTAAGAATTAGCAAGATATTTGCATTAGCAATTAAAAGAAGTTTAATTAATAATATTTTATAATAATGGCGAGAGTCAAACCTAAAAGACATGGAGTAGTGACGGACATGACCGCAATGTGTGACGTTGCGTTCCTACTTCTTACGTTCTTTATCTTGACCACTCAGTTTAAAAAACCTGATGTGGAGCAGATTAAACCGCCATCTTCAATTTCGGAAAAACTGCTTCCTGATGCTAGTTTAATGACTATCAACGCTACTCCGGATGGGAAATTCTATTTCCAGCCAGTAGAAAACGCATCAGAAAGAGTTGCTCTTTTGGAAAAAATGGGACAAAAGTATGGAATTACTTTTGACAACAACCAAAAAGCTGCTTTCCAGAAAGTTCAGGCAATTGGAGTTCCAATGAACCAACTTAAAGGGTACTTGGACATGCCTGCAGATGAGCAGAAAAATTATAAGAGTCCTACAGGTATTCCTATGGACAGTACAAATAAACAGTTAGTTGACTGGGTAAAAGAAAGTTTGAGCGTTAACCCTGACTATAAGTTAGCAATTAAAGGTGACGTGACAACTCAGTACCCTAAAGTTAAAGGTCTATTTGAAGGTTTAAGAGATATTGATTTTCTTAAATTTTGGTTGATTACATCACAAGAAGGTAAACCTAACGAATAATATCGATAGAAATGGCAGAAGTACAAGTACAAGAGAAAGGCGGCAAGGGCGGCAAGGTCCGTTCCAAGAAGCAAAGTACCAGGGTCGATATGACTCCGATGGTGGACTTGGGTTTTCTATTGATTACCTTCTTTATGTTCACAACTACATTCAGTAAACCGAATGTTATGGATTTGGGTCTTCCGGCTAAACCTAAAAAAGATCAGCCGAAACCTCCTCCAACAGAAATTAAACTTTCTAACTCTATCTCTATACTATTAGGAAAAAATAACAGAGTTTTCTGGCACCAGCAGGATGCTACATCCCTGAATGACCAGACTCTTATGGAAACTACTCTTGATAGAGAGGGAATCAGAAAAGTAATTCAGCAGGCAAAATCTAGAGCTGCAGATCCGACTAAATTTACCGTGATCATTAAGCCGACTGACGATGCTGTATATAAGAACTTTGTTGATATTCTTGACGAAATGGCAATTACCAAAAGTGAGCAGTACGGAGTTACGGATGTGAAGCCTTGGGAGAAAGCTGTTTATGAGAAGAAAGTAGGAGGTGCTGCTGCACCGGCTGCTGCTACAAAGTAATTTAACCATAAAATTGTTATATCTAATCTATGGCAGATGAAAATGTATACGGTCAGAATCTTACTTTAGATGAGATCGTATTTGAAAATAGAAACAAGGAATATGGTGCCTATGATCTTAGACATCAGTATCCGAGACTTTTAACAAAGTCTTTTATCATCGGAACAGCTTTATTCCTTTTGGCAGCTTTGTCTCCGTTCATCTATCTTACGATTAAAAATCTTACAGCTCCGCCTAAACAGGAAGTGAAGGCAGATTTGGTAGATATTATCGAAGAAGATCCGATTATTGAGCAGCCTAAAGAAGAAGAACCACCTCCACCACCTCCACCTCCAAAAGAAGAGGAGAAAATTGAGGTAATTCAGAACGTGGTTCCTGAGCCTGTAAAAGCTCCGAAAATTGAAACTCCACCGCCACCAATCTCTAAACAGTTGGAAACTACAACTGGTTTACAGAATCAGGAGGGGGTAAAAGCTCCGGCTTATACGCCACCACCGCCACCACCATCTACAGGTACTAAAGCTAGTACAGTAGAAGTAAAAGCGAACAACCCTAACGAGATCTATAAAGATGTTGACCAATCTGCAGAATATCCTGGAGGTATGGGAGCATTGAGAAAGTTCTTGGGAGATAACTTCGATACATCTTTGATGGAAGGAGGTGAAGGAACGCTTAAAGCGAAGCTTAAGTTCGTTGTAGAAAAAGATGGAACTGTTTCGAATGTTACTATTGAAGAGAAATCTCCAAATGGCGACTTCAACAATGAAGCTATGCGTGTAGTTAAGAAACTTAAAAAATGGACTCCTGCGAAGAGAAACGGGGAGAGCGTTAGATCTTACTATAGCGTACCATTTACTATGAACTTTGAATAAGACTTATTTATTCAAAATATAAATAAAAAGAGAAGCATATGCTTCTCTTTTTATTTTTTTTGGTATTTTTGTTACATGATGTTCAATTGGTTATCCCTGGTTACGGGATTGTTTTATATCGTTTTAGGAATTGTAGTGATTGTCTACAAATTCTTCTTTACTATTTTGGAGCCGGCTGTTGCCTATGCATTAGGGGTGGTGCTGGTTATTTATGGTATTTTCAGAATTTACAGGGCAATCTCAAGAATTAAAAAATCGAGAAATGAAGAATAGTTTTAAGCTTGCAGTAGTTCTTGTTTTGGGCATGATGCTGGCAAGCTGCAAGAAGGATCAAAATACTCCTTCCTACCATAAGGGTGATCTTACAATTTTTACAGATGAGTCCTTTCAAAGCGTTACAGAAGCATTAGCGGAAGGCTATATGATCAACTATCCTGAAACACACATTAAAGTAGAAACCAAGAAAGAAGATTTAGGACTTCTTGATCTTTTGAAAGGAAGTGCTAAAGTGGTAGTAATGTCCAGAAATCTTAATCCTGAAGAAATAAAAACCTACGAGGAAAGAACAGATTTAAAGTTTCT
The DNA here is from genome assembly GCF_006829085.1 of Chryseobacterium sp. ON_d1. Taxonomy (GTDB): domain Bacteria; phylum Bacteroidota; class Bacteroidia; order Flavobacteriales; family Weeksellaceae; genus Chryseobacterium. Next base: position 68,632 of record NZ_BJTC01000012.1, on the reverse strand, counting down.
TCCTGCTAAATTTGCTGCTGATGCAGTGGTTTTTGTTGTACCTAAAGATTCCCCAAAAGAAAGTATTTCAATAGAAGAAATCAGCAGCGGTCTGATGTCTGATAAAAAAGAATTTATTTTTGACGGAACCAACTCCAGTAATCTGAACTTTGTGGCTGAGAAACTAAAAAAACAGCCAAAAGACCTTAAATTTTCCATTATTCCGGGGAATCAGAAGATTATAGAGGAATTGGGAAAATATCCCGATAAAATAGGCGTTATTGGATTGAATACTTTCAGCCGTCCTTATGATAAAACTTCAGAAAAGCTCAGAGAAATGGTAAAAGTGCTTCCTGTGACAGATAAAGGAAAATCATACACTCCCGATTTTGATGGACTTCGTACAATGGAATATCCGTTTACCAGAGTACTTTATTTCCTGATTAACGAAGGTAACTTTAATATTGCCAATGGTTTTATAAGATTTTCATGTACCCATTTAGGACAGAAAATTGTACAGAAAGAAGGGCTGCAACCTTACAATCTTTATAAGAGAGAAGTTCAGATGCGTTAAAAAATATTAAATTCACAATTTATCCTTATTAAAAATTTTGATTTGGTCTGAAAGTTGTGTACAATAAAACTCAATTATTAGAAAATATAAAATGAAAGATATAATGAATATGAATGTAAAGAAGATTGCTTTTGGAGCAGCCGTGGTATTTTTTACCGGTTTTGCCTCTGCACAGACATTGCAGGATGGTATTAACAGTATAGACAGTGATAAATTTGCGCAGGCAAAAACAAATTTCACTGAAATGATCGCTAAAGAGCCTACAGCTGAAAACTACTTCTATTTGGGAAATACTTTCTTAAGACAAGGAGAGCCAGATTACGCAAAGGCAACTGAAAACTTTAACAAAGGATTAGCTGCTGACGGTAAAAGCTATTTGAATAAAATCGGTTTAGCTGCTGTTAAATTAGGTAAAGGTGATAAAAATGCTGTTGCTGAAATTCAGAAAGTAGTTACTGATTCAAAAGAAAAAGATGCTGAAGTTCTTTTCAGAGCAGCAGAAGCTTTAACTTTATTCGAGAAAAACAGTTCACCAGATCTAGCAATCCAGTTTTTGACTAAAGCTATTGAGAAAGCCGAGAAAAAAGGTGTTCCTGCACACTATTATTATACCTTAGGAGATGCTTACAGATTAAAGAGAATGCCTGGAGAGGCTATGTCTGCTTATGACAAAGCGTTACCTACTGCTAAAAATAAAGCTTCTGTTTATACAAGAATGGCAACTTTATGGATGGCTGCACAACAATGGCAGCAAGCTAAGCAAAACATTGATAAAGCTATTGGTGTAGATGCTACTTACGCTCCTGCATATAAAGCATTGGCTGGTTATGATATTAGATACCAACAGAATGCAAAAGCTACACAAGACCTTATCAATTATACAAAATATGCTGATGAAGATCCGTATACTCAGTTAGAAATTGCAAAATTATATTTCACAAACGAAGATTATGCAAACTCTAAAATGGTATTGGACAAGATTTTCGATAAAATTGATGATCCTATTAAGTTCAAATTAAGAGCTTATAACGCATATGCAGACAGAAACTATGCAGATGCTAAACAAAATATGGATACTTTCGTTTCTCAGGCTGAGAAGACAAGAGTATTGCCTGCTGACCAAGGTTTACAGGGACTTATTGCTGCCGGTTTAGCAAAAGATGAAAAAGATGCTGCTAAAAAATCTGCTCTAATGGCTGAAGCTCAGCAAAAAGTGGGTATTGCAAAAGCTGCTAAGGATGAAACCATGAAGTGGGATCTTGAATTGGCCAACATTGCAGGTGGTGGAGGTGCTTCTCAGGCAGAAGCTGACAAAGGACCTACTAACCCTACCATTGAAGCGTTGAAAAAGCAGGTTGCTGCTAATAGCCAGGATTCTGATGCATTATTCAAGTTGGCAACAGCTTATCAGGACGTAAAAAACTGGAACGGAGCAATCCTTACATGGCAGAAAATGTCTGCACTGCTTCCAGACTGGGCTCCGGCTTATTACAGCCAGGGGTATTCTTACCAGCAGGCTGGAAATAATGAGGCTGCAAAATTAGCTTATGAGAAATTTATCAGCACCGTAAAACCGGCTGATCAGGAAGCGAATAAGCAGACTCTTGCCTATGCTTACTTTGCGGTAGCTTATATGAGCAAAGATTCTGATATTGCTAAAGCTAAAGATTATGTAGCTAAATCTTTACAGTTAGATCCGACTTATCAGGATGCTGTAAAATTAAATGCAGAAATCAATAAGTAATTTAAAATTTAAATTATAGATATAAAAACTTCCCATTCGTAATGTTTGGGAAGTTTTTATTTTAAATCCTATCTTTGAATTTATGAAAACTGATATACTTGCTTTTGGTGCACATCCGGACGATGTAGAACTTGGGTGTGGCGGAACTATTGCCAAAATGGTTTCTGAAGGAAAAAAATGTGTTGTTGTTGATCTTACAAGAGGCGAGCTCGGAACAAGAGGTACAGACGAAACCAGAAAAACAGAAGCGGCAGATGCTGCAAAAATATTAGGGCTTTCGGCAAGAGAGAATCTGGGGATGAAAGATGGTTTTTTGGTAAATTCTGAAGAATACCAGATGAGGATTGTAAAAATGATCCGCAAATACAGGCCAGAAATCGTCTTGGCTAATGCTATTGATGATAGGCATCCGGATCATGCAAAAGGAGCGAAATTAGTATCAGATGCGTGCTTTTTGTCCGGGCTGAGGAAAATTGAAACAGTATTGGAAGGAGAAACTCAGGAAGTGTGGAGACCGAAGCATGTTTTTCATTACATCCAATGGAAAAATATCCAGCCGGAGTTTGTTATTGATATTTCTGAATTTCTTGACAAAAAGATCGATGCATGTATGGCCTATAAAACCCAGTTTTATGATCCAACATCTAAAGAACCTGAGACTCCGATTACAACAAAAGACTTTTATGAAAGCTTAACGTACCGGGCACAGGATTTAGGGCGATTATCGGGAGTCACTTATGCTGAGGGATTTACGTCAGAAAAATTAATTTCTTTGAAAAATTTTGACGGAATTGTTTGGTAGTTGAGGAAAATGTCCTATATTTGCACTCAGAAAAACGGTGATTGTAGCTCAGTTGGTTAGAGCGTCGGATTGTGGTTCCGAAGGTCGTGGGTTCGAGACCCATCATTCACCCCAAATTAGCACATTTTCTATTGAAAATGTGCTTTTTTATTTTATATCAAAAGAATCCCAATATATTCAAATAGTACTTTTTGACATCTTATTTTTTTATACCAGTTTAGGAAAAAGTATATTATCGCGGCAGGCATCTGCATAATTCGTATGAAAAATAGATACTTTTATTTTCAACTTCCTCAACAATAGGTTGCGTGAATGATAATTACACAACCCTGTACTTAAACTTCTGTTTCTTTTTCAAATTTTGTTTTCTTGATTTTCGTCATAAACTCTCAGGTTGATACAATAGCAGCTGGAAATTTTATTATCTTTAGTCCACACTAAGTTCAAATATGGAAATAAAGGTCACAGTAAAGCAATTGGGAAAAAAGCATCCTGTTCTTTCGGAACAAAAAATTGAAATTGCATACGACGGAAATCAAATCTCACTTGAAAATCTATTAAAATTAATTGTTCAGCAGCAGGTAGAAGTATTTAATGATAAATCCTTTGAGCTGGAAGAAGACGATTACTCCAAAATTCCTCATGAAAGCTATCTTAATATTCTTACAGATACAGGAAAAATAGGTTTTGAAAGCATTTATAATCTCAAAAAAGCAGACTTGCAAAAAGCGCAGGAAAATGCTGTTCAGGCATTTGAAGATGGAATATTCGCCGTATTTTATCATGATGAACAGCTTGAAAATCTTAATCAGAGTATAGATCTCAGTCTGGGGCATTCATTCACCTTTATCAGGCTTACATTTCTTGCAGGAAGTTACTGGTAATTAATCATATGATATAACATAATACAGCACATGGAAATCACAAAAAAATTAGAATCGAAAAAACTGGCTAAAAATTATCACGAAAAACTAAGGAAAGACTTATTGGAGCGCGCGGAAAAAGGAACTTCATCGGATATTTTTCCTGATAAACCCATCATTAAAAAAGAAGTTGCTGAGCTTGGAATTCTCTTCAAAGGTAAAACCAACTATTTTCAGGCAATGACACTGGGGTCAAAGGAATCTTTACAATTTCAGGAATTAATCAAACCTGATATCTGGGAAAATAAGGCGTATTACAATCTTTTGATATATTTCTTTGGTGAAAATGCAGCATTGGTAAAATACGCATGGGACAGAATGCCTTATAAAATGTACCAGACAGGTTATTATCGCCGCTCTTTCCGGGCTCCTCACAATCAAAAATACATTCAGATCAATCAGGTCAATCTGATAAGAGAGCTGTTACAGCTTCCTCACACATATTCCTATGATGAAGGAGATCATTATTTTGATCTTACACTGGAAGAGCAGATTATATATGATCATGCATTGACGAATAACTCAAGTCAGTTTTACATTTGGTCGGCTGCAATTGATACCGGAAATACGTCTGTTTACCAATTGATTGAGGACATTATTTTCAACAAACATCCTGAGGGTAAAGTTTCAAGAAATATCATAAAAGCCCTTTTAAACAGTGAACAGAAGCGCTGTTGGGAGCTGGTGGAAAAACTTTTACTGGCAGCCCAGAGACAGGAAGGCTTAAGGCAGACTATCCTGGAGGCTCTGGATGAAACAAGTGTGGGTGCTTTAGAATATATGATTAATGTTATCATTGAGCATAAACTAACCCGCTTTTCCTCTGTTGTACGTTCTATAGATACATGGACAGGTCTCGGTTGGGACGCTGAAAAAGAAACCGTTGTTAAAAATATTATTTCACTGGCTCAAACTTACTTCAAAAATCCGGAGCTGATTCCTGGTGCTGTGAAAAGTAAGAATAATAATGAAGCCTATATGGCACTTTGGGTTCAGTCAGTATGGGATGTAGAAAAAACAACACCTTATCTTCACGAACTTTTTGATAATGGAAACATAGAAAAAAAGTGTCTGGCAATAAAATTTGCTGTAGAGACTCATGATCCTTATATCCAGATGCCTCTGTACTATAAAGCTGTGACCAATGGTGATGTGCAGGTTTTGGCTTTTGCAGCCAGTTCAATGTCAGGGCTGCTCAGCGTCAATACAGAATCAAAGTTTTTTATCAACAATCCCGATTATCCTGCGTTCTTTGAAAAGCTGCATACCCTTACGCAGCAAATAGAGATCAAAGAGAAGAAATTTGAGGGGAAAATATTCTCATGGCTTAATGCTACTTTCAGAAAAAGTGATCTTTATGCATCCATGTTCTATCTGGTAGGAGAGGATCATGAAAAGCTGGACATTGTACTTTCATATTTTGATCAGTTTGATCTTTCATTGCGTGAGCTTTTAACGAGAAATATATTGGGTGAATTCTACTGTTACTCTCTTTCATATGGACTCACGAAGAAAAGTAAAAAAGTTACGGCGTTTCAAAAAGAATTTGCCTTTAAGATTATCAGAGACAGAGGAGAATCTTTGATTGCTTCAGGAATTAATGTATTGCTGCAAAATCCTTTAAGCAAAAAAGAGATTATGACTTTCTTCGAGATGTTTAAAAGAAAAGGAGGAACACTCCGCAAAAAACTTATAGAGCTTGTTGTAGAACAGGATGACGAAGTAATAATCCCGTTGGTAAATGAGCTTCTTGCAAAAGGAGATGTAGAACAGAGAACCGCATCGCTTGACATCATGATTCAGCTTCAAAAATCTAAAAGAGCAGTAGCTCAGATGAGCCGATGGGTGCAAGAGTACAGCGAGAGATCAAAAATATCGGAAAGAGAACAGAGCTTACTTGAGCAGCTTAATCCTTCTTCAGATAAAAAAATCCTTTCTCCGGAAAATGGATTTGGATTTTATAATCCTGTAGAAATATCAGAATATGCTTTGCCAAAGGTTGAAAAAGACTCAATATATGCACAGGCAACTGAAAAAGACCGATATGGATTCACACAATCTGTTGATCATATCAAAGAACACCTTAAAAAGCTCAATGATTTATATCTGCAAAACAGAAACTATGAGTACGAATCCGAAAACTGGGATGGCGCTGTAACTACAGTTTTATTGGGGAATGAATTCCGCCAGATCAAAAGAAATACCGAAGGTTTTACTCTGGAACAGCTCGCCGCCAACTACCCACTGCATGAAGTATGGAAGCAATGGTATATAGAATCAGGATTACAGCCGAGAGATTTGTTTTTAATAACATTTGCTGAAAACTGTGACCGGAAAAAGTTCAGAGATTTTTTACAGGATTATGTCTTTTATCATAAGGAAATACTGCCTAATCCTATGAAAGGAGGCTATTACTGGAATAATCCCATCAATTTTATTCTCCATTCTTTACAGCATACATTTGTGTTTAAAGAAAAAACAGACTTCCTGATAGATGCCTGCAGTACCTTGTTTGCTAATCTTCCGGAAGATATTGTCAACTATAAAGGAAAAGATGAAAATGAACATTATTACAGCTATAACAGAGGGAATGGCTGGCAGGAATTAGGTTTTTTCAATGTATTTTTAATGGCAGTCCCATTAAGAAATCTCAAAGATGAGCAATATATCAAGCTATGGAATTTATACCGTTGGATGCAATATAACGGTTTGGAAGAAAACAGAAAGTTTGCCGTTCCTCCATTTTATTTATTTTGCAAAGCCTATGAATTAAAAGCTATCACTAAAGAGGAACTTTACGAGGGAATTCTCACTGCAGATTCGGCAATCAGAGACCTTACAGCAATAAAATTTCATCCGAATAATGAAAAATATACCGAGCTATTTCCTTTTCTGAAGCCTATGATTGATGAGATTCAGAATAAATTCCTTGATGTAGAGCTGGTTCGTGGCGATGCCAATACTCCGGTTTCCCATTTTGTACAGCAGTTTCAAGCCATTTATGGAACCCATAGATTCATTCAGATTTTAAAAGGTCTTGGTAAATCAGGGCTGTATGCTAATTATATATACAGCTATGGAAATGAAAATATGACCAGGCAAAAGTTATTTTCCATGCTTATCTCCAATAGTTATCCTTTAGCAACTGACACCCAGGAATCATTCAATGAAATGGTAAAGAAGGAGAAGATTACTGAGCTCCGCCTGATACAGGCTGCTGTCTATGCACCGCAATGGCAGAAAATGATCAGTACTTATCTGGGGTGGAAAGGACTGGACTCTGCAATATGGTGGATGCATGCCCATACCAAAACAAGCGCCTACGAAGCTCAGAATGCAAAACTGGAAAGTGAGGTTGCTAAATATTCTTCGGTAGATGTTCAGGAATTTAAAGACGGGGCTGTAGATAAAGATTGGTTTACCAAGGCCTATAAAGAATTAGGCAAAAACCGCTGGGAAATGTTGTATGAATCCGCAAAATATATTTCTGACGGCAACGGACACCGTAGGGCAAGACTTTATTCTGATACGCTGACCGGAAGTTTAAAAATAAAAGAAGTAACAGCAAAAGTAAAAGAGAAGAGAGATCAGGATTACCTGCGTGTCTATGGGCTGGTGCCTTTGAGCAAGGCAAATCCTGAAAAAGATGTATTGAGCCGGTATGAATATATCCAGCAGTTTAAAAAAGAAAGTAAGGAGTTTGGGTCAATGAAGCAGGCAAGTGAGGCTTTGGCCATTAGGGTGGCATTGGAAAATCTTGCCCGAAATGCAGGATATCCAGATCCGGTAAGACTTACCTGGGCTATGGAAACCAAACAGATTCAGGGACTGTTATCCAGGGAAATGCAGGTGACAATTGATGGAGTTACAGTAGGACTGATTATAGAAGATAGCGGAAAAGCAGAACTTGTAGTCTTCAGAGATCATAAACAGCTGAAATCTATTCCCCCAAAAATCAAAAAGGATAAGGCGGTCATTGAATTAGGAAATTACCGCAAGATTATGCGTGAGCAATGGAACCGTTCGAGAAAGGGACTGGAAGAAGCGATGATAAGAGGAGATCAGTTTCTTTTGAAGGAAATGACAACCCTTTTTGAACATCCTGTTATTGTAAAGCATCTTCAGAAGCTGGTATTTATTTCCAATGATCATACAATAGGATTTTTTCATGATGGGAAGCTTGTGAATGCTCATGGGGAAATTCAGGAACTCAATGATGAACATACGTTACGCATTGCACATTGTGTGGATTTACACCAATCTTCAGTATGGGCAGATTATCAGCATTATTGCTTTAAAGAAAAACTTGTTCAGCCGTTTAAACAAATTTTCCGTGAATTATATATTCCTACGTCGGACGAATTGAAGGAGAAATCCATATCGCGCCGCTATGCCGGACATCAGATTCAGCCTAAGCAAACTTTAGCATTGCTTAAAACAAGAGGATGGAAGGTAGATTATGAAGAAGGACTTCAGAAGGTATATCACAAAGAAGGCTTCCAGGTTAAGCTGTATGCATTGGCTGACTGGTTTTCACCTGCTGACATAGAAAGTCCTACCCTCGAAACAATAGAATTCCATTCCTTAAAGGACTATAAAAATATTCCTTTTGAAGATATTGATCCGAGGTTATTCTCAGAGGTGATGCGTGATATAGACCTTGTAGTATCTGTTGCCCATGTAGGGGGAGTGGATCCAGAGGCCAGTCATTCATCCATTGAGATGAGGGCAGTACTGATGAAAGAGACTGCCAGATTATTTAAACTCGAAAATATTAGGATTGAAGGTTCCCATGTTCTGGTAAAAGGTAGGATGGCAGAATATAGTGTGCATTTAGGAAGTGCTGTAGTCCACCAGGTTCCGGGCAAGTATCTGTCGATTCTTCCTGTGCATTCACAGCAGAGAGGAAGATTATTCCTTCCTTTTGCCGATGATGATCCAAAGTCGGCAGAAGTACTGTCCAAAGTATTATTACTGGCAAAAGATAATGAAATACAGGATCCCGCTATATTATCACAGATCAAACGTGAATATGTGTAAATAAACAGAAAAAGGTGCACTTTCAATAGTGTACCTTTTTTCTTTTATAATAAGTCTGCTATGCATAAAAAAAGCATCTTTTTCAGATGCTTGTGTTTTTAGATATTCTTTTTTTAAACCTCGTCGTCAGAATCTATTGTGTAAGATCTGCTCTTGAAGTCTTTGTCATGTTTTTCTGAAATTACATCCTCACCCTTTTCATTAATGATGAAATCTGTGGACTCATTAAACATCTCCTGGAAACTCTTAAAATCTTCCTTGTAAAGGTAAATTTTATGCTTCTCGAATGTAGCTTCCCCATTCTCTCCGAAATTCTTCTTACTCTCAGTGATGGTAAGATAATAATCTCCTGCTTTCGTCTCGCGCACATCAAAGAAATAAGTTCTTCTCCCTGCTTTTAACACCTTCGTGAAAATCTCATTTTCATGGCGTTCCTTGTATTCACTCATTGTTAGATATTTTTTAATCTTGTTAAGAACAAATATAAAAGAATTCTTTTAATCACAAAATTTTTTTTATGATTTATTTAACAATTGAGAACGAAATGGCTATGCGGTTACAGAATTGGTAATTTCAGTCAGGTTAATAATTTGGTGAGCTTTTTGGGCGCTAGACTCTCTGTGTGTGATAATTATAGAAGTCGCGTTGCTTATTTTCCGGTCAATATTTTCCAGAATATTCTGCTCTGTTTCGGTGTCTAAAGCAGACAGGGAATCGTCAAAAATAATGATATTAGGATCTTTAATTAAGGCTCTGGCGATGCAAATCCTTTGTTTCTGACCTCCCGAAAGCATAACCCCCCGTTCACCCACAAGTGTTTTATATTGGTCTTTAAACTCTACAATATTTTTATGAACATCTGCAATATTGGCATACTCTACCACTTTCTCGTGAGATGGATTATCAATGGCAAAGCCAATATTGTTTTCAATAGAATCGGAAAATAAATAGCTCTCCTGCGGTATGTACCCGATAAAATTTCTGTAGTTGGTCAGATTATGGTCTTTCAGGTTTTTACCGTCAATCAGAATCTCTCCTTCGCTAGGATCAATTAATCTGCATAAAAGCAATGCGATTGTCGACTTTCCGCTCCCGGTTTTACCCATAATTGCTAAAGATTCCCCTGCTTTTACTTTAAAGCTTAAGTTATCAAGGGCTTTGATTCCCGTATTCGGATATACATAAGAAACGTTCCTGAACTCAATATCTCCTTTAATAGGATAATTTTCAAAATTAGTATTGATGATCTCGGATTTTTTATCCATAAATTCATTGATTCTCTGCATAGATGCCTCAGCCCTCTGATTTACGGAAGTAACCCACCCTACCATGGAGAATGGGAAAATAAGAGTGTTGATATACATAAAGAAATCAGCAATTTTACCAATGCTTAATTCTCCGGCAATGTATTTTGTACCACCTATCAAGATAACGGCAACGTTCAGCAATCCGATGACAAAAAGAATAATGGTGAAGAAATATGCTTCTGTTTTGGCAAGATCCAAAGCCTTGTTCTGATAATCAGTAACTTTGATTCCGTAATTTTTTTCAATATATTTTTCTCTTGCAAAGAACTTTACGACACGGATTCCGGAAAAGCTGTCCTGAACAAAAGTGGAAATTGCAGACTGGCTTTTCTGCATGATCTTCGACTTTTTATTAATGATCGAACTTACTTTGTAAATCGCATAAGATAAAATCGGAAGTGGCAGTAAAGTCCACATCGTCATGGAGGCATCTGTCTTTACCATGTAAATTGCCGTGATCAGCACAAGAACGATCAGGTTGGCTACATACATCACTCCCGGCCCCAGATACATTCTTACAGCAACAACATCTTCACTCAGTCTGTTCATTAAGTCTCCGATGGTGGTCTGCTTATAATCTGTTAACGACAGATCCTGATAATGTCTGTAAATTTTATTTTTAAGCTCGTATTCTATCCTTCGGGAAGCAACAATAATGGTCTGTCTCATCATAAAGGTGAAGAATCCGGTAAGAAGAGAACATCCTACAATAATCCCAACATAAATTAAAACCTGCTGATTGAAGCCAAGATTACCACTTTTTGTAAGCTCATCAACGGATTTCCCTACAAACTGAACCTTATATATATTAAAGAAATTACTGGCAATGATAAATAGTACCCCCCAAAACAATAGTATTTTGTGTTTCCAAAAATAAGGGTTTAAGGTTTTTAGCGCTTTCATATAGTTTGACAAAATTACAAAAATGTCATCACACTACGAATTTCATCAATTTTAAATTTTGTATCTTTGCACCCATAAAAAAGCTCTTTGAATGTTAGGAAGACGACAAATCCGTGAAAAAGTAGTACAGACCGTGTATTCATACTACCAGAATCCTGTAAAATTTGATGTTTTAGAGAAAAACATGTTTGCCGGGATAGAGAAAATCTATTATCTGTACATCTACCAGCTCAATTTTTTGGTAGCTCTGAAAGAATTGGCAGAACATCAGATCGAAATTGGTAAGAATAAGTTTCTTAAGACTGATGCTGATATCAATCCTAACCAAAAATTCATCAACAACCAGGTATTGCTTAAACTGGAAGAGAATCCTGAAAGATTATTTTTTACAGGCCAGCATAAGCAGTTGAAATGGGATATGCATGATGATTTATTGGTCAAAACTTTCCAAAGAATTACTGCAGGGAAACGTTATCAGGATTTCATGAAAGAAGAAGGATACTCCTTTGAAGAAGATCAGAAATTTATCGGTAAATTATTTTTAAGATATATCGCTGAAAATGAGGATTTTCATGATTATCTGGGGGATAAGGAACTTTCATGGTATGATGATATCCACATTGCCAACTCAATGGTGCAGAAGACTATTGGTTTCCTGAGAGAGGATGAAGAAAGCAGAACTTTAATCAAAATGATTAAAGATGAGGATGATAAAACTTTTGCTGCAAAACTGTTGAAAGATACACTGAACAACTGGGAAAACAACGAGAAGAAACTGGAAGAAAGACTTGAAAACTGGGATCTGGAAAGAGTTTCTTTAATGGATAAAGTAATTTTGTCTACGGCGATTGCTGAACTTGATAACTTTGCTTTCACGCCTTCAAGAGTCATCATTAATGAATATATTGAAATTGCAAAAGTATTTGCTACAGACCGTTCCAATATTTTCATCAATGGTATTTTAGATAAATATTGTAAAGATCAAAATAGAATATAAAATGAAAAAGACGTTATCAATTATCGCCTTGTCAATTATAGGCTTTGGGTTAGTTTCATGTAAAAAAGAAAACAAGGAAACTCAAGGTACTGAAACTGCAACTACTGATTCTGCAGCTGTTGCGGCTCCTCTAACTACTGATTCTGCAGCAGCACCTGTAACAGGTGAAGCAGCGGCTCCGGTTTCTAACGAACCATCTACATCTGTTGCTTTATCTGAAAACAGCTTTGATTTCGGAAAAATCAAAAAAGGAGATAAAGTAGAGCACGTATATGAAATTACCAATACCGGGAAAAACCCCTTGATTATTTCTGAAGTGAAGCCAGGTTGCGGATGTACAGCTCCGGACTTTACAAAAGAACCGATTATGCCTGGTAAAAAAGGTAAAGTGACATTGCATTTTGATTCTTCAAGCTTTGACGGAAATGTTCAGAAATATGCTGATGTTTTTGCAAACGTAGAAAAATCTCCAATCAGATTAACGTTCACTGCGAACATTCAACCTTAACAATTAAGATATGCTGACATTATTTTTACAGGCACAGCCACAAGGATCTTCATCAATGATGCTGATCATGATGGGTGTGATGTTTGTAGGGTTTTACTTCCTGATGATAAGACCTCAGATGAGAAAACAGAAGCAGGAAAAGAATTTTCAGGAAAACCTTAAAGTAGGAACAAGAGTAGTCCTTACATCAGGTCTTCATGGAAGAATTGCTCAGGTGCAGGATGACGGTTTTGTCATTGAAACTTTATCCGGAAAGCTGAAATTCGAAAAAGCTGCGGTTTCAAGAGAAATGACTGAAGCTCGTTTTGGAGCAAAATCTGCGGATAAAGCAGACGATAAAAAAGAAACAGCCACTGAAGAAAAGAAATAATTCAGTCTGAAGATATTTTGCTGCGGCGGGTGAACAAAGTTCACCCGCCGCAGCTTTTTTTGTATAAGGTTTGATCTCATAAATCATATTTTCTTGGTGGCCTTTTGTGCCTATTTGTGGAATCAATTAATAGGATTAGTGTTTAATAAAAAAATTATCTTTGTTCTATGAGTCAAAACACAAACAAAACAGTTCTTATACTTGGTGCTAATTCAGATGTTGCTAAACAATGCATAAAACAATACCTTGAAAAAGGATTTTCAGTGATTGCTGCTTCCAGAAATACTACCTCACTGGAAAATTTTATCAGCTCAAATAATCTGGATCAGTCAAGAGTTTCTGTTCTGTATTTTGATGCTGCAGATTTTGATTCTCATCAGAAATTCTATTCTGATCTTGCAGTAAAACCTCATATTGTGGTGTATGCAGCAGGCTTTTTAGTTGATAATCAAAAAGCTTTAGCAGACTTTAAGGGCGCCAGACAAATGATGGAGGTCAATTATATGGGTGGAGTGTCCATTCTGAGTATTATTGCAATGGATAACAGTAATAAGAATCTGGAAAGAATTATTGGACTTTCTTCATTATCCGGAGTAAGAGGAAGAAAGAGTAATTTTGTCTATGGAAGCACAAAAGCCGCATTTACGCAGTTCCTGGCCGGACTAAGACAGGAACTGGCTGCCCGTAAAATCATTGTAAATGCTTTGGTCATCGGTTATATCAGAACCAAAATCAATGAAGGGCTGGAGTTGAATGAATCATTGATTATGGAGCCTGATTATGTGGCAAAATTTATTGTCAATGCAGGAAACTCTTTTACCATTGTTCCAAACTTTAAATGGAAACTTATTTACCATATTCTTAGGCTTTTACCAGAAAGTCTGGCAGCAAAATTACCTTAAGCGATATTGGATTGATTGTGGTTTTCTTTGAAGTTGCCACACTTCGGTACCGTTTTTGTAATTCTATGACCCGAAAATTATTTCTTCCTGCAAGATTCAATTTCTGAATAATTATTGAGTAAAGCTGAACATTCCGTTCTGCTTCCAATCTATTTTAAGAATCAATAGGATTTACTTTTGCTTAAGTAGGGAAAGGTAAAACTCTTATATAGTCTTGTAAAAGATGTCAATAGTTTATTGATATACATTATAAAACACATACGCAATACAAAAATGAACGATTTAGAACTGAACAAGATTCAACAGCATTGGGATACATTAATCTCTTCAGCCATTTCATGGGCACCTAGAGTTTTTACTGCAATTATTTCTGCATTATTGATCTACCTTATTGGATCATGGATGATCAGAATGATTAAAAAGCTGATTGAAAAAGCTTTCAAAAAACGAAATATGGAAGATTCTCTTCAGCATTTTCTTTTAAATATAATCAATTGGGGACTGAATATTCTGTTGTTCATTGTTGTTGTAACGCAGCTGGGAGTACAGACTTCTGCATTTGTTGCCATGATTGGTGCTGCCGGTTTGGCTGTAGGTTTGGCGTTACAGGGATCCCTGACGAATTTTGCCGGTGGAATTTTAATTTTATTATTAAAGCCTTTTAAGATCGGAGATTTCATTTCTACCAGTTCCGGAGTTTCAGGAACGGTACAGGCAATCGATATTTTTCATACAAAACTGATTACACCACAAAATCAGCTGATTGTTATTCCTAACGGAGTAGTGTCAAATAATAGCATTACCAATTTTACTCAGCTGGGAACAAGGAGAACATCATTGGATATCGGAGTTGCCTATGATGCGGATTTAAAACAGACCAAGGAAATTCTGATGCAAGTCATTAAAAAGAATCAATATGCGCTCTCAACTCCTGCGCCACAGGTAATGGTAACAGAACTTGGAGAAAGTGCTGTCAATTTATCCGTAAGAGTGAGTACTTCCACAGAAAATTTCTGGTTGATGAACGAAGAATTGATTATTGATTGTAAAGAAGCTCTCGATAAAGCAGGAATCGGAATTCCTTTTCCGCAAAGAGATGTACATATTTACAATAAGTAATTCATTGATATAAAAAACACCTGTATTGTTTAATGCAGGTGTTTTTTTATTCTTTACAATTCAAATGGAAATTATTTACCTTTTGGTCTTGCTTTACTTTTTAAAAAATCAAGAATTTCCTCATATTGATTGGTTTCTTCTTTACTGACAAGGTAAGTGAAGACTGAACCTAATTCAATATGGATGAATATGATTTTATTCGAAACTTCATAGGTGACTTTTTTCCAGATACTTCTTACATCAAACTGTTCACTTTTGATAAGAATGCTGTCTTCATCAAAATATAATTCTGTTATAGCATGGTAACCTTTCAACTCATCAATATGTTTATCTAGTTTAATGGAATAATTAGCCTTCTGATAAAAAAAGTAGATAACATAGAAAATGCAGATTACCCCGGAAAATATAAATGCAAATCGTAAAAAATCATACCTGCTTTTATTACCGATAAGACTATCAAAAACAAAAAGAGCAAGAAGAGTGTAACATAAATTTCTAAAAATAGTGGGGAGTTTCTTTTTCCATGAATAATAAAAATATTTCCACAATTGGTTACGTACAATATTTTCATTAAAAGTTACCGGAACATTCAATGTGTTTTCCATGATTATAATTTCCAGCAAAAGTATATAAATTATTCAATATTCTGCAGCAACTCCAAAGCTTTTATCATATCAATTCCCTTACCCAAGACTGGTTTGAACAAATCGCCTTTTTCTTTGATTCTGTCCAGAGCATTATTAATATTAAAATCTGCAGGTTTCAGCCCAGGTTTCAGTTCATCCCAATCCAAAGGCATAGAGACTGAGGCTCCCTGCTTGGGTCTTAAGCTGTAGGCGCTTGCCAGAGTTTGACCTGTTCTGTTCTGCAGATAATCGAGATAGATTTTTTGGGTATCTCTTTTCTGAAGACTTCGTTCTAAAGTAGTGAGTTTAGGAAGTCTTTCATTCACCTGTTTCATCAGGATATGAGCGAAGTCTTTTACCTGGTCAAAATCATATTTACCACCCATCGGAATATAAATATGAATACCGGTGCTTCCGGAAGTTTTACAGTAGCCTTTTATTTTGATAGCTTGTAAAACTTCATTCACCTGAAGAGCAGTTTCAATGACATCATCAAATGTATTCTTCTTTGATGGATCAAGATCCAAAACAAGATAATCAGGATGTTCAAGGTCAGGAAGTGAACTGTTCCATGGATTCATATCAATACATCCTAAATTATTCAGATAGGCCAAACTTGCTTTATCATTACAGTAAATATAATCAATGTATTTGTCATTCGATTCAGAATATACCTGCGTGGTTTTTATCCAATCCGGTATGGTGTCCCCTGCATCCTTCTGATAGAATCCCTGTTTCTCAATTCCGTTCGGAAAACGGTTCAGAGAAAGAGGACGGTTCTTTAGATAAGGTAAAATATAAGTCGCCACAGACTGGTAATAGTCAATAACATCTCCCTTCGTAATATCTTCTTTAGGAAAATAGATCTTGTCCTGATTGGTCAGTTTAACTTTATGCTTATCTAATGTGATCTCCTTTTCTTTTTCAGAATTTTCAGTTTTTTTAGATGATGTTTTTGTCTTCATTTCTTTAGGTTTTTCGGTGAAGGATGATTCCTTAATATCTTCTGGTCCTTTATCCTCTCTGACGGTTATAAAAACAGGATGTCTGAATATTCCGTCCCGGGTAATCTCAGAATATTTGATTTCGCATACCAGTTCCGGCTTGATCCAGGTTACAGGCATATTGGTTTTAGGGGTTTTTTCGAAAGGGGAGGATTGTACAATTAATTTCTCAAGTCTTTGATAAAGCTCTTTCAAAGACGTTTTATTAAATCCTGTACCTGTATGGCCGCAATACGTAAGCTTTTGATTAATATATCTCCCCAGTATCAATGCCCCGAAACTTTCACGGGATCCTCTCGGTTCTGTAAAACCACAAATAATTACTTCTTCAGTATTTGAAAATTTTATTTTAAGCCAGTCACTGGTTCTGTGGTTTTCAATATATAAACTGTCCGCCCGCTTTGCAATCATACCTTCCAGCTGCATTTTTTTCATCTGTGCAAAAAACTCAATCCCTTTTTCAGGAATATGGTCACAATATTTAATCGTATCAGTTTCAATTAAAGCTTCTTTTAAAAGTTCCTTTCGCTGAATGAGCGGAAGTTCTTCAGTAGAATGACCGTTCAGCCAGAGGAGGTCAAAAACCTGGTAAACAAGGGCTGCTGCGGGGTTGTCTCCGATTTGTTGTAAAAGTTGAAAATCGGGCTTTCCCTGTTCGTCATAGGCGACAACTTCGCCATCCAGAATCATTTGATATTTCTGCTTATCAAAATCCTGGCTGATTTTATTGAATTTTGATAAAAATGGAATTCCGTTCCGGGAATAGAATAGTGGAGCTTCATGAGTGAGATCTGCAATAGCTCTGTAGCCGTCCCATTTTATTTCGAAGATCCAGTCTTTATCATTGAAGGCTTCGTCCGAAAGTTTGGCCAGCATCGGTTTGATATAAGCCTTAAGCTTTTTTTCGTTTGTTAAAGAGTTAAAACTTCTGAAAGGTTTCTCAGTCGTTATGACTTCTTTTTTTCCTTTATTTTTAGGCTTTTTTTTTCCTCTAAAAATTGAGTGACCAGAGATTTTGGAGAGGTATTCTCTTCAGCGTCATAAGGGCTTTCTGCAAATTCATCTTTATGTTTGATAAGCAGCCATGAATTCTCATCGGTATTTTTCATTTTGACCAGGGCAAATTCTCCTTTCAGTTTTTTACCATGCAGGATGAATTTTAAGGAACCTGCATGCAATTCTTTCAGCAGCTCTTTGTCATCAGAAAGTTTAGAATTTTCTTCCAAGGGCTCATATGTTCCGCTATCCCAGATTTCTACCTGTCCTGCACCATAATTTCCTTCGGGAATATTTCCTTCAAAATCTTTGTAATCATAGGGATGATCTTCTACCATCATCGCCAGACGTTTGTCTTTTGGGTCTAATGATGGTCCCTTCGGAACGGCCCAGCTTTTCAGTACCCCTTCCATTTCAAGGCGGAAGTCATAATGAAGTCTGCTGGCGGCATGCCTCTGAATCACAAAAATAAGCTTATCCTTACTTTTCTTTGTTTTTCCTTTAGGTTCGCTGGTCTCATCGAACTTTCGTTTTTTATGATAATCTTTAAGTGCCATTATGATGCGGATTTGGATTTGGAACTGTTCAGACTGGCCTTTAACTGTGCCATGAGGTCAATCACTTTACCTTCGTGTGCAGGCTGGGCTTTTTTCGCTTTTATGTTTTTGCCTTTTGCCTTCTGCCTGATGATCTTCATCAGTTCATCAGAATAGGTATCTTTATACATAGCGGGATCAAACTCCTGGGAAAGCTGTTCTATCAGGTTTACTGCCATTTTGAGCTCTGCAGGTTTCGGGGCTTTTTGAGCAGGGATTTTTAAGTCTGTGTAATTTCTTATTTCCTGGTCAAATCTTAAGCGGTTCAGGACCAGAATCTCATCGTTGTATGGACGTATCATTCCGATAGCTTCGCTGTCACGAAGTACAAATGTTCCGATGCCTACCATACCTGTTTTTTCAAGAGCCTTCAATAAAAGCCTGTAAGCGTTTTCTCCATTTTTCTGGGGTTCCAGATAATAAGGGGTTTCAAAATAAACACTGTCTACTTCCTCTTCTTTGACGAACTGGTCAATAGAAAGTATTTTTGTCTTTTCAGGGCTTGCCGCTTCATAATCTTCCTCATCAAGAACGATATATTTGTCGTCCATGAGGTAACCTTTAACGATGTTTTCCCATTTTACTTCTTTTCCTGTATTTTCATTGACTCTTTTGAACCGGATATTGGAAAAGTCTGATTTATCGAGCATATCGAGATCCAGTTTTGTGGTTTCTGTTGCAGAGTAAATTTTAACGGGAATGTTGACTAAACCGAAGCCAATGGCGCCGTTCCAAATTGCTTTCATTGTCTTACGTTTTTAAAAATCAAGCAATTAATATGCCGCCGGAAACTTATGTGGTACCTTTTATAAACTTTTGTTACCAAAAGACAATTGTTTTTACCAGCGACTTTTATACCTTTATATTTCCGTAATCTGCGGTTATAAAATATGGAAGAGCTTTTTACTTATATCAAAAAATTCGGAATACTTAATCCTCAGGATGAACTTCTGATTGCTGAAGGAATTCAGGAAATCACAGTAAAGAAAGGGGAACCTTTTGTAGAAGCCGGGAAGGTAAGTCAAAGAATTGCTTTTGTGAAAGAGGGAGTCTTTCGTTCTTTATATTATAACAAACAGGGAGATGATTTTACCCGGTATTTCATCTATGAAGGGAGGTTTATAGGAGACTTTCAAGGTTTTACCGATCAGCTTCCTGCCCATGAAGATATTGAAGCGATTACCGATGCAGTACTATTGGTGATCGATCTTAATCATTTTAAAATTCTGGAAGAGAAAATCGCGGTATGGCCGGTTTTGTTTGCAAGGATCCACGCCTTTGTTGTAGAGAATAAACTGAAGGTGGCAAGTATCATGCTGAACCAGGATGCTAAATCCCGTTATATTCATTTTTTAAATCATTATCCGGGCCTTGCCAACAGGGTTCCACAGTCTATGCTGGCGTCCTATTTGGGCGTTACTCCTTCGTCTCTCAGCCGCATCAGAAGAAATATAGTTTAGGTATAAGTTAGAGAGTGATAAGGTGATGTGTTTGAGCGCTTCCAGGCAAATTTTCCAATCTTAGTCAATACATTGTACAACAGAATTTTCTTTTTGCCAAATGACAATGGTCTTTCTTATTGACTGTCATAGCTTTGTCCTATAAAAATTAAAGTACGAATATGGATATTGTATTAGGATTACAATGGGGAGATGAAGGTAAAGGAAAGTTTATTGATCTGATCAGTGAAAATTATGACATTACAGCCCGTTTTAATGGCGGAGCTAACGCTGGGCATAGTATAGAGAGAAAAGGGCGGAAAATAACCCTTAAAATGATTCCTTCAGGAATCTTTATGGAAGAGGTACAGAATGTGATCGGAACAGGAACGGTGATTGATCCTGTAAGTTTTAAAAAAGAAATTCTGAATCTTCAGGTATTTGACGAAACCATTCGGCCGGAAAACAATATTATTATTTCCAAAAAATCGCACCTGGTAATGCCAACGCATAAGCTCTTGGATATTTTTATGGAACAAAGTCCTGAGTATACTACGATCGGAACTACAAAAAATGGAATTGCCCAGGCGTATTCAAACAAAATATTAAGACAGAACCTGAGAGTAGGGGATATATTTTCATCAGATTTTCAAAGCAGGGCGCAGCAGATTCTTGATAGAGAGTACAAAATGCTGAAAGAAGAAGGTATGATTGTTTTGCCTGCCTTAGAAGAGATCAGTAAAGAATTTTTTGATGCGGTGGAATTCCTTAAAAAATTCAAGTGTACAGAAACTGAAATTTATCTTAACAAAGCTTTATCCGAAGGTAAAAAAGTATTGGCAGAAGGATCTCAGGCAGCGATGTTGGATATTGATCACGGTACTTACCCGTATGTAACGTCATCCTCAACAACAGCATCAGGGGCGAGTAGTGGTTTAGGTGTGTCACCGAAAAAGATCGGTGATATTTACGGAATAGCGAAAGCGTATTGTACCCGTGTGGGAAATGGTGCTTTTCCAACGGAACTTTTAGATGAATTTGGAGATGATCTCAGAATGAAAGGGAATGAATTTGGTTCCAACACAGGCCGGCCAAGAAGAATAGGATGGCTTGATCTGCCTGCCTTAAGGTATGCGGTAATGATCAATGGGGTTACTCAGCTGGTTCTGACTAAAGCAGATGTTTTGAGTGGCTTGAAATCAGTGGCGGTTTGCACCCATTATGAATTGGAAGATGGGACTGTCGAAACGAGTGCTTCAACACTGCCTGAAAATGCTAAGCCTGTATTGAAAAAGATGGCTGGCTGGAATGCTGATTTCTCAGTTATGAAAAGTCCTTCAGAGCTGCCAAAAGAAGTGAATGATTTTCTATCATTTCTGGAAGCAGAATTAGAGATTCCGGTGGCTTATCTTTCGACTGGTCCTGGAAGGCAGCAGATGCTAAAAATGAAATAATTTTTTACAGATAAGAAAGCGGGATTGAGTTTCCGCTTTTATTTTTTTCAGTTTTGCAGGAACTCCAGATCAAGATAATAATGTCCGGGAATATATTTGTCAAAGTATACGGTTGTTGAAGAGTACTGATTCTTAAAAATTTCTTTTAAAGTTATTTTATCAACATTGGTATATGCTGTAAGTAAACGGCGGATAGAGTTTTCTTCAGTGTATTCTACAGTGATTTTGGTTTTTATAAATTCAATGTCTGTTTTGTTGTAAGAAATATTAACATAATCATTTTGATCTTTCCCTACACCAAAAACAAAATTTTCTATCATAGCATTTCTCAAATCTACATGACCACAGATTTTGTACCGTTTTATATCCTGAATGATCAGATCTTTATTGAAATTTTCTAGTGGAAATCCTTTTTCACTTTCTATAATAGTATGAATATAATAATAAACAGGAGCAAGAATAAGAATTCCGATTACAAAATAACCTGCTTTAAAATCTAAACTATCTTTATATTTTGAATAGCCGATCCCGTGAAATAAGGAAAAAAGGCCAACCAATCCAATGATGGTGATTGCAATGGTCCATGGCGTCCATTTTTTGTTTTTCGGGATCGGATTACTCGTTTTTTCCTCTGATTTATTCATCTGTCGAATTTTCGTTTAAATATTTAAAGCGAGGAAAGTACCCCGCTTTAAATTTATGCTTTTAAATTCAATTGTAATTCCATTTCAGCAAACTGTGCATCCTCAATAGAAGCAGGCGCGTCAATCATTACATCTCGTTCTGAATTATTCTTGGAAAGTTTGTTTTCTAATCTCTTTATTGGTATAAAAAAGTTTAGTTAACTTTTGTAAGGATAAAGCGTTGTTTTGTGGAAGGCTGAACCGTTTGGTCTGTAGTGCCAATGACAATAGGGGTGAGATTGGTTGTTGATCCATTTTTTACCTCTAATCTCAGTGCTGGCGCATTCTTGGGAGCGAATCCAAATCCATTATTTCCTAGATTGAATAATAACCATTTCTGTGCATCCGTACTAGAATTGGTTCTTAATTCAACTGCTGTTCCATTCGTTGTCCCGTTACTTTTTACGGTTAATACTTTTGTTGGATCTAATATAGATTTGATGATATAGTATCCATGGTCTGATTTGCTGAAAGTAAATCTCTGGTTATTCCCTGTAGAAGCTGAATACAGAATGATACTGGTGCCATCTGTAGTGGAACTTCCGGAAATATCTACATTTTTATCATTCGCTAAAGCTGTTTTGATTGTATAAGTTCCGTTGATTGCAGAAGTGGCATTCACAGGTCCATACAAATGATTTATTCCTGCATAATCACCGGCAGACAGACCTGTTCGTTGCTTGGTAAAAGTGGATCCATCCAGCTTAGTCATTACAGGCTGACTTGGGTCAATGGCAAAATCCGTAGACTGATACATCATGACTGAACCGAAATCAAATGCACCATATCCTGCGTAATCATTATAAAGATTGAAGTTGTGACGGCTTCCTTCTACAGCTTTGTTAACATCTACAATAATGTACTGATCTCTATCTGGGCGGCATTGCTCATGCATGATTCCCATAGAATGCATTATTTCGTGAGCAATAATTGCGGGATAAGTAATATTATAAATTTTAATACCATTGACTCTGTTCTTTTGCCATCCAAGTGGAGAACTGTTGCTCGTTGTATACGTAAAGGTAATGTATTCTGTTTGATTGGTGCGTTCTACAAACTGAACACTGGTTTGAGAAGAAATCAAATCAAACGCTTTGTTGATATTGGTAAGGAACGTATTATAATTCTGAGTGCTCATACTGCCCTGGCTGGGTAGCGTATAATAGACTGTTGCGTCAGGCCATGTCTTAATAAAGGAGCTTACAATGGTGCTTTTCTGAGCTGTTGATGCTCCAGGATCAGCCTTCACCTTTAATGTGTTAAACTGTTCGGGGCTGATCGTAATATCTTCTGCATAAAAATATTCTCCATTTACTTCATTAATGTACGTGTATTTTCCGTCGATTAATAATTTGTGAATTTTTGCATTGGCTAAATTCTGTGCTGTTGGCTCCATTGAATCTGTTTGCGTATTTTCAATGTCCGACCTGCACGAGTTCAGGGCCAAAACAAGGCATCCTGATAATAGAAATAGTTTGCTTTTCATATTATTTAATTTTGGTTTGGTGATCAGGTTGTAAAATATGAACAGCTATATTATTACCCTACGCAAAAGATTATAAAAATAAACCAATTCCTAAGTTTTGATTAAGTCTTCATTATAATTCAGCTGTATGCCGTAAATATATTAATAAAATATTATGCTTGTGTATAACATAATATAATGATTGTTTTATTGTGTTTTTATTTTAAACATGTATTAATTTCGGTGATTTCCTGTTTTTGTATTAATTTTTACTATCAGATTTTAAACTAAGTTATTTCACCGGTATTTGATATGCTGGCCAAAACCTTACTTTATACCAGCATAAAAGTTTATTCTATTAACAAATTAATGAAGTGTGGTGAAATTTAGTATATAAAAAAAGCGAGGCAAATACCCCGCTTTATATTTATGCTTTTAAATTCAATTGTAATTCTAATTCGTCGAGCTGTGCATCAGCAATCGAAGCAGGCGCATCGATCATTACATCTCGTCCTGAATTGTTCTTAGGGAAAGCGATATAATCTCTGATGACTTCGTTTCCGTCAAGAATAGCTACCAAACGGTCAAACCCGAATGCCAGACCTCCATGCGGTGGCGCTCCGTATTTGAAGGCATTCATAAGGAATCCGAACTGCGCTTCAGCTTCTTCTCTGGTAAATCCTAATAAATCAAACATTTTAGACTGAAGATCTTTATCAAAAATTCTGATAGAACCTCCTCCGATTTCGTTTCCGTTCAGAACCATATCGTAAGCATTGGCTCTTGCTTTTCCAGGGTCAGTTTCCAGTAAATGGATATCTTCTGGCTTTGGAGACGTGAATGGGTGGTGCATGGCGTGGTATCTTTCTGTATCTTCATCCCACTCCAATAGAGGGAAATCAACTACCCACAGTGGTGCAAACTCATTTCCTTTTCTTAATCCCAAACGGTTTCCAAGCTCCATTCTCAAGGCTGAAAGCTGGGCTCTTACTTTATTTTCATTGCCGGAAAGAATCAGCATTAAGTCTCCTTCTTTTGCTCCGAATTTTTCGATGATTTTTGTTAAATCTTCCTCATTATAGAATTTGTTCACTGATGAGGTCTTTACTCCATCATTCTGGAATTTTACCCAAACCATTCCTGAAGCACCGATCTGAGGACGTTTTACCCAGTCAACAAGTTCATCGATCTGTTTTCTTGTATAGTCTGCACATCCTTCTACATTGATTCCGACAACCAGTTCAGCATCATCAAATATTTTAAACTCTTTTCCTTTTACCAGCTCATTCAGTTCTACGAACTCCATTCCGAAACGGATATCAGGTTTGTCATTCCCATATTTTCTCATCGCATCTGCGAATGTCATTCTTGGGAAATCCCCGAATTCCTGACCTGTAATATCTTTTAAAAGAGTTTTGGTCATTCCTTCGAATACATTCATAACATCTTCCTGCTCTACAAAAGCCATCTCACAGTCGATCTGTGTAAACTCCGGCTGTCTGTCGGCTCTTAAATCCTCATCACGGAAGCATTTTACAATCTGGAAATATTTATCCATTCCACCTACCATCAAAAGCTGTTTGAATGTTTGTGGAGACTGTGGCAATGCATAAAACTGTCCCGGATTCATTCTGCTTGGTACCACGAAGTCTCTTGCCCCTTCCGGAGTAGATTTGATCAGAACAGGAGTTTCTACTTCAATGAAACCTTCGTCAGACAAATAATTTCTTACTTTCTGTGCCATATTGTGACGGAAGATCAGTTTATCTTTTACCGGATTCCTTCTGATATCCAGATAACGGTATTTCATTCTTAATTCTTCACCACCGTCAGTTTCATCTTCAATGGTAAAAGGAGGCAGCTGAGAATCATTCAGGATTGTCAGTTTTTCTACCAGAATTTCAATTTCTCCTGTTGGAATATTAGGATTTTTGCTTACTCTCTCAATAACTCTTCCGGTAGCCTGAATCACAAATTCACGGCCCAGTTTTTTAGCCTCTTCCATCAACTGTGCTGAAGAACGCTCCTGGTCAAAAACCAGCTGGGTAATTCCGTAACGATCTCGAAGATCTACCCAAATCATAAATCCTTTATCACGGATGGTCTGTACCCATCCTGATAGTGTAACTTCTTCATTCAGATTTTTCAGAGATAGCTCTCCGTTGGTGTGTGATCGAAACATAATTATTTGTTTAAAGTTCAATGTTTAAGGTCCAATTCCGAACCTTGAATTTTTCGTTGGCAAAGATAAGATTTTTGCAGGTTTTATAAATAAAAAAAACTCCCTTTCGGAAGTTTCATATATTGTTTATAGATTTTTTAATTTCTATTACCACCTCTTTCGATCAGAATTTTCTTTACTTCTTCACTACCTTTGGTGTCATCAGCTACTTCCAGTGGTGTTCTGTTCTGACATTTTTTATTAACATTGGCTTTATTGTCCAAAAGGAATCGGATAATGTTTCTTCTATCAGAAGTTATACTGAAACCAAGGGGTGAATACGATTGATTTCCAATGGTGAAGCATTTGTTGTAATCTCCTGGTGTAAACTGCTTTTTGAATGTTGCTACATCATCAGAATAAATGGCTTTCATCTTTTCCTGAGTCAGTTCCTGAGCAGAAAGCATACCCGCAGTGAGTAGCATTCCCAATAGAAAGGTAGTAGAGATTATTTTTTTCATAAGAATAATTTTTAAGAATATACAAATCTAAATTAAATTTTATTACCAATTGCTAAGTTTTGCTAATAATTGGATTTGTATTTTTGGGATTATATAAATTATTAATTGCGAAATGACAAAATATGTTGAGTTTTTGAAAAAAGCCTTCAGCGGCGAAGAAACTGATTTTACAAAAGTGAATATCAGAAGTGCTGTATTGCTTTTAGCGATTCCCATGATGCTGGAGATGGCTATGGAATCTGTATTTGCACTTGTTGATCTGTATTTTGTCGGTCATCTGAAAGAAAGTGGTTTTGCAATTCAAACTGTAGGGCTTACCGAATCTGTACTTTCTGTTATGTATTCTATTGCGATTGGGATGAGTATGGCAGCAACGGCTTTGGTAGCAAGAAGAATTGGTGAGAAAAACCCTGAACAGGCTTCCAGAAGTGCGGCGCAGGTATTGCTGGTTTCATTCGCTATTACTTTTGTTTTAAGTTTATTGGGAGTCATCTATGCAGAAGAAATTCTGATTCTGATGGGTTCTAAACCTGAAGCTGCGGTATATGGAAAAAATTTCACCAGAATTATGATGGGAAGCAGTACGGTTATTATGCTTTTATTTTTAATCAATGGTATTTTCAGAGGCGCCGGGAATGCGATGATTGCAATGAAAAGCTTATGGATCGCAAATATTGCCAATATTATTCTCTGTCCGGTTCTGATAAAAGGTCTTGGTCCTGTTCCTGCTTTGGGATTGATGGGAGCGGCTCTGGCAACCACCATAGGACGCAGTATTGGAGTCATATATCAGTTGTATCATCTTTTGATTGCAGATACTCAGATTCGTATCAGGATTCATTATTTTAAACCGAATTATGAATTAATCAAATCCATTGTCAAAATAGCAACCCCCGGAATTTTTCAGTTTGTTATCGCCTCATGCAGCTGGATCTTCCTTGCAGAACTTGTGGCCACTACAGGAGGAGAGAATGCTTCAGCCGGTTATCAGACCGCTTTAAGGCTGATGATGTTTTTTATGCTTCCGGCTTGGGGACTGAGTAACGCTGCTTCCACTCTGGTAGGGCAGAATATGGGAGCGAATGAAATGACGAGAGCGGAACAGTCAGTAATGAAAACAGTGAAATATAATGTTATCTTTATGCTGGTGGTGAGCCTTATATTTATTTTTATGGGGAATTTTTTAGTCGGTTTTTTTACTCAGGAAATGGCTATCAAGGATTTTGCCAAAAATGCGCTTCAGATTATGAGTACCGGATTTATTTTTTATGGAATCGGAATGGTAATGATCAATGCATTCAATGGAGCAGGGGACACCTGGACTCCTACCTGGGTGAATCTTTTCGGGTTCTGGCTGTTTCAGATCCCTCTGGCCTATTTTCTTTCTAAGCACCTTGGCATGGGCCCCAAAGGAGTTTTTATTTCAATTCCGGCCGCAGAAACTTTGATTACAGTAGTCGCATTTATTCTGTTTAAGAAGGGAAAGTGGAAAACGATAAAAGTTTAAGAAGCTGAGTGCTGGAAGATGGAATAAGGAAGTACTCAAGTACTAAATACACAAATTGTTTTTAAGAATAATTGATTTAAAGATCAATAATAAAGATAGTGAACTGATAGCAACTTCCAGCCTCCCTCTTACGGCTTCCCTTTTTAATTTATAAAATTTTAACAGCTTCATTAATTGGATTTTAACAAGGTATTTTCTAAATTCGTATGATAACCAATACATATTACTATGGGAAAAGGAGATAAAAAATCAAGAAGAGGAAAAATTCATTCCGGCAGCTATGGTAAAAGAAGACCGAGAAAGGCCTCGAAATCATTTGCAGCTTCTGCAGAAAAAACAAAAAAGTAATCAAATAAAAAGACCGAAGATCAGATCTCCGGTCTTTTTTATGAAAATTAAATTAATTATTTACCTCCTAAAATATTGCCGAGGATACTGCCTAGGCCTCCGCCACCTTGCTGTTGGTTTCCGCCACCCAATACACTTCCAAGTATATCGTTCAGGGGATTTCCGGATGACTGGGATTGTCCGCCACCTCCAAGAACACTTCCAAGAATGTCATTCAAAGGATTGGACTGCTGGGCCTGCGCCTGATTGGATGCATTTCCAAGGATTCCTCCCAAAAGATCACCCAAGCCACCTGCACTTACATTATTTTGCTGTTTTTGCTGTCCGATGTATCCCATTACAACTGGTGCCAGCATAGCAAGAATAGGACCTATTTTGTCTATTGAAATTCCAGTGTTTTGTGACAGCTGGTTTTCAACAGTACTTTTTTGTCCTCCAAAGATATGATCAAGAATAGATCCGCCTTCAGCCTGTCTTGATTCAATTTGTGAAGCGTCGTTTAGGATGCTTCCGTTATGATCTTTATCTAAAGCATTATTTAAAGCTTCCGCTTCTTTAGAATCCTGAGATTTGTTTCTAAGGTAAGAAATAATAAGAGGAGCAGCTACCGCTAATAAAGCAATTACCTGATTTTTACTGATTCCGAATTTGTTTTCAGCCTGTTCAGCAAGCTGGTTGCCCGTATTCCCTGTAAGTAGGTCAATTAAACTCATTTTTGTGTTTATTAATGTTAAGTAACCAAAGTTATCAAAAAATATGCCTCACAAAATCACCGTCCTTCATAATTATTGTTAAAGTTTAAAGGAGTATTTCAGTGGGCTTTAATTTTTAATAATAGGAACATTAGAGCAGGCTTCACCGAACATCAGCGATTTTACAACAGGTTTTAGCTGTTCTACCAATTCTATATAGGCATTTTCCGGGATCTCTTTATCTGAGCAGCCTTTTACCAGGACTCTTTTTCCTCTCATTTCCTCAAAATCATGAGTCTGGATAGCATTGTGCATTAAAATAACCTCAAGATCTTCACGGCTTCCAAAAACTATTTTTTTTGCCGCATCCGTAAGTTTTGCGGTTAAAACAAAATAAGCCCAAAGCGGAATAATAGTGTCTACAGAATTATAAATGTATATATAAGCGTCTTTATACTGTTCAGTATCGATAGCATCAACCTTTTCACGGAAATCTTTTTCTTTCAGGATCATTTCCTGAAAAAGGAAATCTTTAAGGTCAATACCCTTTCTTTCCCCTTTTGGCAGTAAAGTGGTAAGGTCAAAATTGATAAGGCCGCTTTCAGCAACTTTATTCCGGATTTCAAATTCTTCTGACATTTTTTATCATTATCTTTGAACAAATTTACGAATTAAGATCATATCTATTTTAATTTGTTCTCTATCCTTACTATAGAAATGAAGTATTATATTATTGCAGGAGAAGCTTCCGGTGATTTGCATGGAAGTAACCTGATGAAAGCCTTAAAGCTCAAGGATCCGAATGCAGAGTTCAGATTTTGGGGCGGTGATCTGATGAAAGCTCAGGGCGGTACATTGGTAAAACATTATCGTGACCTTGCTTTTATGGGATTCCTGGAAGTTGTGATGAATCTCAGGACAATTCTGAATAATATTAAATTCTGTAAAGAGGATATTCAGAAGAACAGACCTGATGTTCTGATTCTGGTTGATTATCCGGGCTTCAATCTGAGAATTGCCAGATTTGCAAAAGAACTCGGAATCAAAGTTATTTATTATATTTCCCCACAACTTTGGGCGTGGAAAGAAGGCCGTGTAGAGATCATCAAAAAATATGTGGATGAAATGATGGTTATTCTTCCTTTTGAAGAAGATTTTTACAGAAAACATGGCGTACATTCCCATTTTGTTGGCCATCCTTTGCTGGATGCTATTTCGGATCTGCAGGAAATCAGTATTGAAAAATTCAAATCCGAAAATGGATTGAACGGAAAGGAAATCATTGCATTATTGCCGGGTTCCAGAAAACAGGAAGTGGAAAAGATGCTCGAAATTATGCTTTCTGTAAGACCAAATTTTCAAAACTTCCAGTTTGTCATCGCCGGAGCACCGAGTCTTCCTAAAGAATTTTATCAGAAATATGTGGATGATAATGTTCATTTTGTTTCCAATAAAACATATGACCTGCTGCGATGTTCCAAAGCCGCACTTGTTACGTCCGGAACGGCTACGCTGGAAACTGCTTTACTGAATATTCCTGAGGTAGTGTGCTATCGTGGCAGCAAGGTTTCTTATGCTATTGCTAAAAGGCTGGTTAAAAATATCAATTATATCTCCCTGGTCAATCTGATTATGGACAGAGAAGTGGTAAAAGAACTGATTCAAAATGATCTGAATA
This sequence comes from Chryseobacterium sp. ON_d1, assembly GCF_006829085.1. Taxonomy (GTDB): domain Bacteria; phylum Bacteroidota; class Bacteroidia; order Flavobacteriales; family Weeksellaceae; genus Chryseobacterium. Next base: position 38,294 of record NZ_BJTC01000012.1, on the reverse strand, counting down.
CTAAAAACCTGGTAGAAGAACTCCATAAAATTCTGGCGGGGGAGAAAAGAGAACAGGTTTTGAATGACTATAGCCTTTTGAGAGAGAAGCTGGGAGGAAAAGGAGCCAGTGAACATGCTGCTGAGGTAATATTAAAAGTATAGTTTAACCGCAGCTTTTTGAGAAATTAATCTACTTTTTAATTATGAATTATTTTTCCCGTCTTCTGCTATTACTGACGTTTACATTATTTTTCTCAAACGGTTCTGCCCAGCAGAACAATGGAAGAGACAGAGTTCAGATTTTTTATTATGGCTGGTATGGAAATCCGGAAACGGATGGAAGTTATCAGCACTGGAATCATGATATCCTTCCTCACTGGAGCAACCCGAAGTGGAACAACCTGGGACATCATCAGGGGGGAGATGATATTGGTGCTAATTTTTATCCGGCCCTTGGAAATTATAGCTCCAATGACCCGAAGATCATTGAAAAACATATGAAAATGATTAAAGAGTCCGGAGTAGGAGTCGTTGTGGTAAGCTGGCTTGGAAAAGATTCGTTCACCGATAAAAGTCTTATCAAATATCTGGATATTGCAGACCGTTTTGATCTAAAAATTGCATTTCACATAGAGCCGTTTTATAAAAATACTTCAGAATTAAAAGACCAGCTGTCTTATCTCGTAAAAACCTATTCTCATCATCATGCTTTTTATAAAAAAGAGGGTAAACCGCTTTTTTATATCTATGACAGTTATAAGATTCCTAAAGAAGAATGGGCTAAACTGCTGTCCGGAAACGGAGAGAAAACCGTTAGAAATACAGAATTGGATGCGCTTTACATTGGATTGTGGGTTGAAAAGGATGATGCAAAATTTTTTGACTCAGCAGGCTTTGACGGTTTCTATACCTATTTTGCCAGCGAAGGCTTTGTATATGGAAGCACAACGGCTAATTGGGACTTTATGGCCCACTACGCCAAAGATCATCATCTGATTTTTATCCCTTGTGTAGGCCCCGGTTATTCAGATACAAGAATACGTCCATGGAATGAAGCGAATTTCAAAAGCAGAGACAGTGGAAAGTATTACGAAAGCATGTTTGATGCCGCGATCAAAGTAAATCCTGATTTTATTGGAATCACATCATTTAATGAATGGCATGAAGGGACACAGATAGAACCCGCCATTCCTAAAAAAGCGGGGGATTTCAAATATGAAGATTATGGGAAAGATCCGTTATTTTATATCAAAGAAACAAAGCGTTTGACGGATAAATTTCTGAAAAAGAAATAACTTACTTTTAAATAATTTTTTTTTAGTAAAAAATTAAGTGCTCTGTTAAATTCATTTGAAGAAGAGGGAGTGCTTATTTGGTTATTCAAGGGATGATTTGTGATTAATTAATTACCTATTTTATCAGGATAATTAATTGATATTGCAAAAACAACCTCTTCTTATTCTCGCTGTATGTTTTATTCTTGGGATTCTTTTTCAGGAAAAGATATTGCTGAGTCAGTCCGTTGTTCATTGGCTGGTTGCAATTTGTCTAGCTCTGCTGGTTTTAATTGGTTTTCATTCTTACTTTCTGCACAAAATCAGAGCTGTTCTGTTAGGGATTTTGTTCTTTTGGGCAGGAGTTATTCTTCACTTTTATCATACTTTTTCATCAGATGATCATTTGCTGGTAAAGAAAAAACAAACCATTACTTTTAAGATTTCTCAGAAATTAAATACGACTGAAAAATATAGAAAATTTGAGGGTACCGCTCAGGCAGGCAGGATAAATTTAAATTCAGTCTTTTATATTCCGAAAGGGGGTGAAGATCTTGATTTTATTCACTATTATAAAGCTGAGGCCTACATTACACGACCTAAGGCTCCTCAATATGATTTCCAGTTTGATTACGCCAGATACCTGAAAAGAAGGAATATTGATTATCAGATTTATATTTCAAAAGAAATACAATCTGCGGAAAGGAATGATTTGACAGTTTCAGATAAGCTGCGGCAATATAGGTTCATGATTCTCAGGAGAATTGACAAAACCGGAATGAGTGGGAAAACCAGAGAATTTTTAAAGGGTATTATTCTGGCAGATCGTACAGAAATAGATGCAGGTACTGTACAGGATTTTAACAAATCCGGGTTGGTTCATTTTCTGGCTATTTCAGGGACTCATATCGTTGTTATTTTTGGAATGTTTTATTTTTTGCTGATTCGTTTTATTCCCTTAAGGTTCCGAAAATATGCTATTATTTTGAGCTTAGTTTTTATCTGGCTCTTTGCTGCTTTTATCGGATTTGGAAATTCAGTTTTGCGGTCGTGTATTATGCTGAGCATTTATTTTATTTTTGTATTGCTCCAGCGGAAACCTGATTTGCTTCATGCTTTGGCGTTATCTGCATTTTTTATTTTAATGGGTGATACGCAGCAGCTTTTTGATGTTGGATTTCAACTTAGTTTTTTGGCTGTTTTAGGAATTTACTGGCTGAATCAGCCTCTTCTTACCTATTTCCCTAAACAGGATAATTATGTGAAAAAGATAATGTTTAATACCATAACAATATCTTTATCTGCGCAACTGGCTACATTTCCTCTCGTTCTGTATTATTTTCATCAGTTTTCATTGATCTCAATCATTGCCAACTTTGTTATAGTTCCTTTTTCTGAAATCATCATTGTGTTTTCATTCTTAATGACTGCGCTCATTTCTGCCAGCGCTGATTTTGAATTGATAAACAGGTTATATGATTTTGTGATTCAGATTTTACTCAAGATGATCCATTGGTTTGCTGAGGTAGATGTATTGTTCTTTGAAAATATTCCGATGAATGGGATAGAAGTAATTTCTGTATCGGTTGTTATTTTTTTACTAAGACCTTTGATATTGAAATTTAATTTTAAAAATTCAATGGCATTGATAATGGCCGCTTTAGTATTTCTGATGATAAGATCGGGGAGTACAGCTTTTGAAAACCGTAAAGAAGAAATATTGGTTCATACCTTTGGCAAAAACAAGATTTTTTCGATAAAAACTGGTAACAGAGTCTGTTTCTGGATTCAAAATACAGAAAATAAGACCACCATTTTACGGTATATAGTGCATCCTTATTGTGCTGCCAGAAGAATAGATCATTTTGAGATAAAAAGCTTGCCACCCTCTGTTCAAAAAGTTGTTTTCAGAGATAAAATTTATGAATTGAAATAATGGTTTTTAATTTAGGTGTTTTCCTGTATTTATAATGGATGAATTCTTATTTAGAAAGATTACAAACTGTCTAATTGTGAGATTTCTCACTTTTTGATATTGTTAAACTTTCTTAATTTTGTGGAAATTCAAATTTAAACTTATATGGCAGGTTTAACGAGTTCTACGATAGGTAGAAAATATGCTATGGCATTATCAGCTCTATTTTTGCTGATTTTTCTTATACTGCATTTGACGACCAATTTGTTATCAGTTCTGAATCGTGATGCATTCAATACAGCATCAGATTTTATGGGCTATAATCCTTTTGTGCAGTTCTTAATGCAGCCTATTCTTGGTTTTGCAGTGATTTTCCATTTCATCATGGGATTTGTATTGGAGATCAAGAATAATAAAGCGCGTCCGATCAAGTACGCATCAAACAACCCTTCTGTGAACTCTTCATGGATGTCCAGAAATATGATTATTTCAGGGGCTGTGGTTTTGGCTTTCTTAGTACTTCACTTTTATGATTTCTGGTTACATGAAATTAATTATAAGTATGTAGAAGGACTGACTCCTGATGCAGAACGTTTCTGGCCGGAACTTCATGAGAAGTTTGCTGATATGTGGAGAGTGGCTTTATATGTAATTGCTTTTGTTTTATTAGGATTGCACTTAGCTCACGGATTCCAGTCTTCATTCCAGTCTATCGGAGCAAGACATCCAAAATATACACCGGTAATCAAAGCTTTCGGAAAATGGTATTCTATCCTTATTCCTGCAGGGTTTATTTTTATCGCAATTTTTCATTTTGTAACTCAATAATATCAATATACTAATATGAGTAAATTAGATTCAAAAATTCCAGCGGGTCCTTTAAAGGATAAATGGAAAAATCATAAAGATCATATGAACCTTGTTGCACCCAACAACAGAGATAAGATTGATATTATTGTTGTAGGTACAGGTTTGGCAGGAGGTTCTGCTGCAGCTACACTGGCTGAGCAGGGATATAACGTAAAAGCATTCTGCTACCAGGATTCTCCGAGAAGAGCGCACTCTATTGCAGCTCAGGGGGGAATCAATGCAGCTAAGAATTACCAGGGAGACGGTGACTCTACTTACAGATTATTCTATGATACCATCAAAGGGGGGGACTATAGAGCAAGAGAGGCCAATGTTTACAGATTAGCTGAAGTTTCTGCTAATATTATTGACCAATGTGTTTCTCAGGGGGTTCCTTTCGGAAGAGATTACGGAGGTCAGTTAGATAACCGTTCTTTTGGTGGGGTTCAGGTAAAAAGAACTTTCTACGCAAAAGGACAAACCGGACAGCAGTTATTATTAGGTGCTTATTCTGCAATGAGCCGTCAGATTGGTAAAGGTAGAATCAAAATGTACAACCGTCATGAAATGATGGACCTTGTAATTGTTGACGGGAAAGCAAGAGGAATTATTGCAAGAAACCTTGTGACAGGTGAAATTGAAAGACATTCTGCTCACGCAGTTGTAATTGCTTCCGGAGGATATGGAAACGTATATTTCCTTTCTACCAACGCAATGGGATCAAACGTCTCTGCAGCATGGAAAATTCACAAGAAAGGAGCTTACTTCGCAAACCCTTGCTATGTACAGATCCACCCGACTTGTATTCCGGTTCACGGAACACAGCAGTCTAAACTGACTTTGATGTCTGAATCATTAAGAAACTCAGGAAGAATCTGGGTTCCTAAAAAGATTGAAGATTCAGTAGCTATCAGAGAAGGTAAATTAAGACCTGAAAATATTAAAGAAGAAGATAGAGATTATTATTTGGAAAGGAGATATCCTGCCTTCGGTAACCTTGTACCTAGAGACGTTGCTTCAAGAGCAGCTAAGGAAAGATGTGATGCCGGGTTCGGAATTGAAAATAATGATACTAAAGAAGGCGTTTACCTTGATTTCTCTACAGAGATCATGAAAAAAGGTAAAGAAGCTGCTATCGAAAAACATATTCATAATCCAACAGATCAGCAGATCTATGATCTTGGTAAGAGTTGGGTCGAGGAGAAATACGGTAACTTATTCGTAATGTACGAGAAAATTACTGCTGATGACCCTTACAAAACTCCAATGAAGATCTATCCTGCAGTTCACTATACAATGGGTGGTGTATGGGTTGATTATAACCTTCAGTCTACAATCCCGGGATGTTTCGTAATCGGTGAGGCTAACTTCTCAGATCACGGTGCAAACAGACTTGGTGCTTCGGCATTGATGCAGGGTCTTGCTGACGGATATTTTGTGCTTCCTTATACTATTGCAGATTATCTTTCTGCAGATATCAGAACGGGGGCTATTCCTACAAACTCAGGATCATTTGACGAGGCTGAAAAAGGAATTAAAGATAAAATTGATTTCTTCCTAAATAATAAAGGAACTCATTCAGTAGATCACTTCCATAAAAAACTGGGACACATAATGTGGAACAAAGTAGGTATGGGCAGAACTCCTGAAGGACTTAGAGAAGCGATTAAGGAAATTGAAGAAGTAAGAAACGACTTCTGGAAAAACGTAAAAGTACCTGGTGAAGGAGAAGGAATGAACACTGAGCTTGAAAAAGCATTCAGAGTGGCAGACTTTCTGGAACTTGGACAATTAATGGCTATCGATGCACTGCACAGAAACGAATCTTGTGGTGGACATTTCCGTGAAGACCATTCAACTCCGGATGGAGAAGCGGAAAGAGATGACGTAAACTACAAATACGTCGGAGCTTGGGAATATCAGGGAGCAGATATCAACGCGGAAGTGTTGCATAAAGAAGAACTGATATATGACAACATCGAGGTTAAAACTAGAAGTTATAAATAATCTCCAACCTATAAATATAACATTATGAGTGCAAAAAAAGGCTTACATCTTACGCTGAAAATTTGGAGACAAAAAAATACTAAAACTAAAGGTCAGTTTGAGACCTATAAAATATCAGACGTATCTACAGATTCTTCATTCCTGGAGATGCTGGATATCCTGAACGAAAATTTAATTAACGAAGGTAAAGAACCTATCGCTTTCGATCACGACTGTCGTGAGGGAATCTGCGGGATGTGTTCCCTTTACATCAATGGCAGAGCTCACGGACCGGATACAGGGATTACTACCTGCCAGCTTCACATGAGAATGTTTAAAGATGGCGAAACTATTGTTATTGAACCTTGGAGAAGTGCTGCTTTCCCTGTTATCAAAGACTTGATGGTAGACAGAAGCGCTTTTGACAGAGTAATGGCTGCAGGGGGATTCATTTCTGTGAATACGTCAGGTAATACACTGGATGCTAATGCAATCCCGGTTCCAAAAGAAGATGCAGACAGAGCAATGGATGCTGCTGCGTGTATCGGATGCGGAGCGTGTGTAGCTACATGTAAAAACGGATCTGCAATGCTGTTCGTAGGAGCTAAAGTTTCTCAGTATGCATTACTTCCACAAGGTAGAATAGAAGCTAAGAGAAGAGTTCTGAACATGGTGAAAGCTATGGACGAAGAAGGATTCGGAAACTGTTCAAACACCGGAGCATGTGAAGTGGAATGTCCTAAAGGAATTTCTCTTGAAAACATCGCAAGAATGAACAGAGAATACATGGCTGCTCTTGTAGATCAAGGATAGAATTGATTCAAATACATAAAAAAATCGCCTTCATTTTTGGAGGCGATTTTTTTGTGAAAAGAATGATCTGTTAAAGTTTGTTAACTTATTGGTAGATTATAAGGATTCCTTATTTAATAAGTATATATTTGAAGAGAAGTTGAGTTGTTTTCTGATAACTTTCAATAACCTTTGTCATTCAAAAAGAGATTGTTGAGATATCCTTTTGAGCGATAATAATAAAATTTTTAAAAAAAATAATCAGTGTGAATTAGCAAGCCCTAAAAAGCGTATTTTTGTGTAATATTAAAAATTGAAATGAAAAAATATCTTTTATTGTTTATCATCACATTTTTTGTGATGTCTTGTTCAAAAAAAGTAGAAGTAAAAGGAAAAATTACTGGAGGCTCATCATTAGAGAGAATTGAATTCGTAGAAGCTTCAGGGGTAGGTACCCTGCCTTTAATTAATATAGGTTTAGATAAAGACGGAAACTTTTCTGGGAGCTTTGAGGCTCCTAAAGATGGTATGTACGTGATCAACTATGCAGGAAGACAGAACCTGATCTATCTTGAGAGAGGTCAAAAAGTAAATATCTCAGGAAACGGAGCTACTTTCCCAAGTGAATATGTAATTACAGGAGATGCTAAAAAGAATAATGATTTCCTTACAGCAAGTATGAAGTTCTTGGCAGATTATGGCAGCAAAGTTAATTTACAGGCATTAATGAGTGGAGACGAAGCCGCATTCTTGAAAGGAATGCACAAAGTTGAAAATGATATTAATAAAAACGTAGATGACCTTGCAAAAAAGAATAACCCAAGTAAGGGGCTTTTAGAGTGGAAGAAAAATGATGTGAAAGTAACCATTCTTAATTTGCTTGCCAATTATGAAATGTCTCACGGACCAATGTCTGGAAATCCTTCTTACAAGGCTTCTAAGGCTTTCAAAGATTATGAGACTCAGTTGGAAACTGATAAAGATGCGATGGTAAAAACTATCCCTCTTTACAGACAATATCTTCTTGTTAAGATGACTCCTGATTTCCAGAAATATGCTGAAGCAAATAGTAAAGGAAAAACAGGCATCACGACTTCTGAAATGTTCGCTCAGTATTTAAAGACCAAGAAAGACTTATCTCAGACTGCAAAAGATTACCTTTTAGCATTTGTAATGGCTCAGGCTGATATTCATCCTACAACTCCGGCTGCAAACATTGATAAGATTAAAAAAATTATCGATTCAGATATTAAAGATGCTACGATTAAAAGCGATCTTTTAAAGATGCAAGTAGCTATTACAGGTCTTAAAATCGGAGAAGCAGCTCCTGAAGCGGCTTTGGTAAAACAGGACGGGAAGGCTTATAAACTTTCTGAAAACAAAGGAAAACCTTATATGTTATTCTTCTATGCTTCATGGAATCCTTATATCAGCGAAGCTACAGTACCTGTATTAAAAGAAGTGGTGAACTTCTATAAGTCTAAAATGAATTTTGTATTTGTAAACGTTGATGATACAAAAGATCAGTTCGTTAAGACAAGCAATTCTCTGTTAAAAGGAATTCAGGGGGTAAATGTTTACGGAGAAGGAGGTTTGAACTCTGATATTGCTAAGAAATATGGTGTATATGGATTTAAATTACCTTGCTTTGTTATCATTGATAAAGATGGTAAAATTGCCAGCAGATCGTTTGTGAACCTTGGCGAGCAGGAATTAGTAACTATTCTGGATAAACAAACAGGTCTTTCAGCTCCGAAAGTGGATCCGAATGCTCAAATGCAGCCGCAATTACAGCTAGACCCTTCTGCAATGCAGCAAGCTCCACAGCCAGCAAATCCACAGCCGGCTCCAACAAAATAATAAACTTTAACACAGTATAGAAGCCTTATCTTCGGATAAGGTTTTTTTTATTGTATTTTTGCAAACTGAAACGTAAAGGTTTCAATTAGGAAAATAGAAAATTTTAGAATGAGCAGGAAGAAAAAAAGAGATATAGTTCTTGAAAATATAAAGCTGTTAACTGCCGGTGCAAAGGGCGTGGCAATTGGAAGGACAGATGAAGGTAAGGCCGTAATGGTCTCAGGTGCAATTCCAGGTGATATTGTTAATGTAAGAGTAAAAAAAGCAAAGTCGAAATATTATGAAGGCGAGGCTGTAGAAGTTCTTGAAAAATCACCTTACAGAGTAGAGCCCAAATGTGTTCATTTTGGTACCTGCGGAGGGTGCAAATGGCAGAATATGAGCTATGAAAAACAGCTTGATTTCAAACAGGAAGAAGTTTACAATAATATTAAAAGAATCGGCGGAATTGATGATTTTGAAACCGTAACAATTCTGGGTTCTGAAGAACAGTATTTTTACAGAAATAAAATGGAGTTTTCTTTCTCCAATGCAAGATGGCTTACCCAGTATGAAATCAGTTCTGAGGAGAATTTCGGAAGTAAAGATGCTCTAGGTTTCCACATTCCGGGAATGTGGAGCAAAATTCTTGATCTGAAAGAGTGTTTCCTTCAGGAAGACCCTTCCAATGCAATTAGACTGGCCGTAAAAGAATATGGAGTAAACAACGGTCTGGACTTCTTTGATGTGAGAAATCAGGAAGGATTCTTAAGAACCTTAATGATGAGACAGAACTCCAAAGGAGAGTGGATGGTTCTTTTCCAGCTTTACAGAGAAGAAAAAGAAAACAGAGAAAAACTTTTTGAATTCTTACTGGAGAAATTCCCACAGATTAAAACACTGGTATATGCAATCAATTCTAAACAGAATGATTCTATTTATGATTTAGATATTAATGTGTATTTTGGTGAAGGGTACCTCATGGAAGAGATGGATGGGCTGCAGTTCAAGATAGGACCAAAGTCATTCTTCCAGACCAATTACAAACAGGCTTTGGAACTATACAGAAAAACCCTGGAGTTTGCTGACCTGAAGGGAGATGAAGTAGTATATGATCTTTATACAGGAACAGGAACCATTGCGCAGTATGTGGCAAGAAATGCCAAACAGGTGATCGGAATAGAATCTGTACAGGAAGCGATTGATGCTGCTATAGAACACGCTGCATTGAACGGACTTACCAATACGACGTTCTATTGCGGAGATATGAAAGATATTTTCAATGATGAATTCATGGCGAACCATCCTAAAGCAGATGTACTGATCACAGACCCGCCCAGAGATGGAATGCATCAAAAGGTTGTAGAGCAGATTTTAAAACTTTCACCGAAAAAAGTAGTTTATGTAAGCTGTAATTCTGCAACCCAGGCAAGGGATCTTGCTTTGATGAAGGATCACTATACTTTAATGAAGATTCTGCCGGTAGATATGTTCCCACAGACACACCATGTTGAAAATATTGCATTACTGCTTAAAAAATAAATTTATTTAAATTTGAATTTCAAATCTTAATATGAAATACTTTAAATTTCTCATTGCATTCTGCTTCTTAGGAATAATTTTTTCCTGTGGAGGAGAGGATGATATCTGTGAAAGCGGAGAAGGGACTCCCAGAATGAAAGTAGGTTTCAGGACATTGGCAAGCGGAAAAGATACAACCATAGATACCTTGTATGTATCAGTAGACTATGGTGCAGGAAAAGTGGATCTGGGGAAACTTGCAAATATTGATTCCAGATTAATTCCTTTACGTGTGGACAACTCGCCTTATACAGATGTTTATTTCAAAACCAGATTCAAAGGTCCGGAGTCTCATGTGAGAGTCAGCTACAGTACAAAGTCTACCTACGTATCTCCGGGATGTGGGATCAAAAAGTACTATGAGAATTTAAGTTCAGAATTAATAACTCCGAATCCTGTTCAGAAAGTGGATGTTGGACAAAATCAGATAGAAAATGAAGACAAGACTAATCTTTACCTTTCTTTTTAGTTTATTTGGAATAATAAGCTGGGCGCAGGACAAAAAAAAGGAAGCAGAGAAGAAGGTTCATGAAAAATATGAGCCCAATTTTATGGTTGGCCTTGATGCATTGAATACGGGAGTCGGATTTTTTTCGGATAGAAAACTGTATCAGGGATTTATTTCTTCTAAGATCAGAGGAAATGTACATGCCATTGCAGAAGCAGGTTTTGAAAAGAATATATACCAGAAAAATGGGTATGATGCTAAAGCAAGCGGTCCCTTCGTTAAGCTGGGAGCATTCTATATGCTTGCCAAAGATGCAGAAAATGAATTCAACGGATTCTATGCAGGCGGGAAAGTTGCCGGGTCATTCTATAATCAGGAATATATGGCGGTACCCGTTCGCGGATTCGGGGGCAGTAGCTCCTCTGAAGCCTTTCCCTCATCATCACAGTCTTCTTTTTGGCTCGAGGGAACTATAGGAGGAAGGGTACAGTTATTCAGTTCCAACTTCTATATTGATGTGAATCTTCAACCAAGATACATGGTGTATACTTCCAAGCAGGACGATATTTCTCCAATGATTGTTCCCGGCTTTGGAAAAAGTTCTTCAAAGTTTAATATGGGATTTGCATGGAATATTGCTTATAAATTTTAGAAATATTAAATCTTAACTTTAAAAATATATAAAATACAAACTGTAGGATATTCTATAGTTTGTATTTTTTTTAATAAATATGTTTATTAGATATATGGTATTGAAAAATATGGACTTATTTTGTTTGTGTGAGTTATAAATTAGCTATATTTGGCAAAAATTATAATTGTGTTTTAATTTATGAAAAGAGTATTTACTGCTTTAGTGTGTACTTTTATTGGTGGGGCAGCGTTCGGTCAATGGACGCCAACTTCATTCAGTAAAGTAGACAGTAAGAAAAGAGGAACTTTTACAGTAGAGAAATCTAATGTAAAGCCTGACGGCTATTATAAATTGGACTTAGATTTACTAAGATCTCAATTGAAGAATGCTAAAGAGATGGGGCCTAATGTTGCTCCTGTTATTATTTCTCTTCCTACCCTGGATGGAAAAATTGAAAGGTTTAATGTATATAGTTTTCCAGTGGTTGTAAAAGAACTGGCAGATAAGTATGAATTAGGCTCTTATGTTGGAACAAGTGTCGATGATCCTACTAAATATTTAAGATTTAGTGTTGCTCCTAATGATTTTCAGTCTATGATTATTCAGGGAGGTAATTATGAGTTCATTGAACCTGCTAATGCTGATAAATCCGTATATGCAGTACATCCTAAAACAATGAAGAATGGAGATGGATTTGTTTGCTCAACAAATGAAAGTCCACAGGCTAAAAAGCAGATCCAGGCTTTATTGCAAAAAGGAAAATCTTTTGCAAACCAGCCAACTAATTTTGCTAAAAATTCTGATAAGAAATACAGAACAATGAGGTTAGCGATGTCTGTTACGGGTGAGTATACTCAGTACTTTATGACGCTTGCCGGTGTACCTGCTACCGCTACGGATGATCAGAAAAGAGCTCCTGCATTGGTTGCCATCAACAATACTCTTACCAGAGTAAACGGAGTTTTTGAAAAAGATTTTGCATTACATTTGAATTTACAGAATTTTCCAAATGTAATTTATATTGATCCGAGTAATGACCCGTACGATGATGCTACAACTGGAGCAGGAGGTACATGGAATCAACAGCTGCAAACTGCCTTATCAAATGGTGTAGGAGATGCCAACTACGATATCGGACATTTATTCGGTAAATCAGGTGGTGGAGGAAATGCAGGATGTATCGGATGTGTATGTGTTAATCCAACTACTCAAGTTCCTAAAGGAAAAGGTTCAGGATTTACTTCTCCGGCAAATGGAATTCCATCAGGTGATAGTTTTGATATCGACTATGTTGCACACGAGATGGGGCACCAGTTAGGAGGTAACCATACATTCTCTCACAATATTGAGGGTAGTGGTGTAAACATGGAACCTGGTTCGGGATCTACTATTATGGGATATGCTGGTATAACAGGGGCTAATACTGATGTTCAGGCGAATTCAGATGCGTATTTTCACGTTGCAAGTATCGAGCAGATTCAAGAGAATTTAATTGATAAAACATGTGATGTAGAAACTCCAATTACAAATAATCCACCTGTAATTGCAGCTTTACCAACTTATAATATTCCTAAAGGTACTGCATTTGTACTCACGGCTTCTGCTACAGATCCTGAAAATGATCCTCTTACATATGCTTGGGAAGAATATGATGATGCTATAGCTCCGATTAATAAATTTAACTTAGGGTCAACTAAAACTGGTGCGTCATTCAGATCTAAGGCTACAGGAACAAATCCAACAAGATACTTTCCTAGTTTTACATCTGTAATGAATGGAGTGTTAAATAATGCGAATAATACTTGGGAATCTGTTTCAATGGTTCCTAGAACTACAAATTTTGCGGTTACAGTAAGAGATAATAACGCAAACGTGCAACAGCAGCAAACTAAGCATGCTGTTCAGACAATTATTGTAGGTGATAATGGGCCTTTCAGATTAGCTAATCAATATGCTGATGTGAATACACCTACTCCAATTCAGTGGATTGTTGCCAACACTAACACTGCTCCTTATAATGTTGCTAATGTAAAGATCGATTATACTACAGATAACGGTACAACATGGACGGTATTATCTGCATCAACCCCTAATGATGGAACTGAAAACTTTACCTTCCCATCTTCATTAAACGGTCAGACTATTAAAGTAAGAATTTCTTCAATAGGTAACGTTTTCTATGCTGTAGGTCCTGTTAGTATTGCGCCGCTATCTGCATGTAGCAGTGCTGCTCCAACTAATGTAGTTGTAAGCAATATCACATTTAGCACGGCAAGTGTTTCTTGGATGTCTTACACTGGTGCTACTTATAAGGTACGCTACAAAAAGACAAGTGGAAGTGTTTGGACTGAAATTGATACAACAGTTCCTTCTGTTAATTTAGATAACCTGATAGATGCTACAACATATGAGGTACAGGTTGCCTTAGTTTGTAATGCTACTGTAGGTACTTATTCTACATCAGTTAACTTCAGTACCCCGGCTGTTGCATATTGTTCAGCAGCAGGAAATACTGGTAGCCCAGTGTATATCTCAAATGTAACATTGGCAAATATTAATAATACTACTGCAGCAGCTACTGGTTACACCAATTTTACAAACAATACGGCTCTTCAGGTTAATCTGACAAAAGGAAATACATATCCTATCACGGTTAAAGTAGCAAATTCATCGTCTTTAGTAAGTGCAATCGTTGCTTATATAGATTTTAATAAGGATGGATTCTTTGATGACACTGAAGCTGTTATGGACCTCCCTTGTAATACTTTTGCTAACAATACAGCTACTGCTTCATTTACAATTCCAAATGATGCAATAGAAGGTTCACCTCTAAGAATGAGAGTTGCTGGCTTTTATGTGGGAGCAAATAATGCTGGGTTTTATTTACCTTCAAGCTACCTTTGTGGTATCAATTTCCAATATGGAGAAGTTGAAGACTATAACGTAGTTATTACAGGAAACCTTGCTACTTCTGAAACAGCTGTTAAGAATGATGGTATCCAGATTTATCCGAATCCGGTAGTTGATGTTCTAAATGTTACTAAGGTTTCAGACAGAGCTACTTATAAAATTTATAGTGCTGCTGGACAATTAGTGGATAAAGGAAATATCAATAATGGAAAAGTGAATGTTTCCAGTCTAGTTAAAGGTGGTTATATAATTACAATAGATGATAAAGGAATTGAGCAATTCAAATCCAAATTCATCAAAAAATAAAGATAACCTTTAAATATCAGTAAATCCCCGGACTTATCCGGGGATTTCTTTATTTAAGGCATAAGTTGTTATATCGTTGTTTTTTTTCAAAAAAAAGCTATATGTAGCTGTAAATTAATAATAAAAATGATTAGATTTGTATGAATAATATTATAATGAAAACATTATGAAGAAACTCTTTACCTCTTTAATTCTGTTTCTCTGTTTGATATGTACAGGCTTTGTATCCAAAGTCTCAGCTCAGGCAGGCCAGATCGGGACAGGAACGGGTACCTCAGTGTATCTCCCCATACGTTCCTACTATGGATATAGCTATTCCCAGCAGATTTATACTGCTGCGGAAGTTTCGGCTGCCATCGGTACGTCGACCTATATCACGGCCATAAAGTTTTATGTAGACACCGTTTCAAATTCTCAGGATTCCTATAAGGATTGGGTAGTTTACATGGGGAATACCACCCAGAATAGCTTTACGTCCAATACAAACTGGATTCCCTTAGGTTCCTTAACTCAGGTATTTGCAGGAGATTTACCTACCATAACGAATGGAAACTGGGTTACTCTTCAGCTTAATACTCCATTTATCTGGAACGGAACAGACAATCTCGTGATTGCTGTCAATGAGAAAACACCGGGGTATTCATCTTCTCCAGGTACAGCTTGGGGAACTTATAATGCAGGGGCTAATAGAGGTATTCTTTATTATGAAGATACAACAAACCCAAATCCTGCTTCTCCTCCTTCAGCATCAGGCAGGTATTCTGATATTCCTAGAGTACAGCTGGTAAGCCATCAGTTAACTCCGTGTACTACTGCACCACCAACGAATATCAGTGTGAGCAACATAACCACAGTGTCAGCTGTTGTTAACTGGTATACAGCTATAGGTTCTACTTATGTAGTAAGATACAGAAGTTTACCGTCAGGTACATGGCAGCAGATTAACGTTACTACTCCTCTTTCAGGAAGTGCTACCATTTCGGGGCTAACAGAGCAGACCCAGTATGAAGTTCAGGTTGCTACCGTCTGCGGAGGTACTCAGGGAGCATTCTCTGCTAGTGTAAACTTTACAACTCCGGCATTGAGTTACTGTGCTTCAGGAGCTACAAGTACTTTCATTGATGGTTATATCAGCCAGGTGGCTGTGAATGGTCAGGGGGCACCTTCTATGGTCAGCAACTCTGCTCAAAGTGGTTATACAGATTATAGTACAGACCCTACACGATTGGTTACTTTGGTAAGAGGTGGTACTGCTACTGTTTCTGTTTCAAAAACATGGCCGGATTATCAATACAGTTTCTTGACAGGAGTTTGGATTGACTTTAACCGTAATGGTATTTTTGAAGCCAGTGAAAGAGTTCTTACTTCACCAAGTAATACAACAACTCCTGTAACAGCTACATTTACAGTGCCTACCGCAGCGGGTGGTGCTTACACAGGAAATCTGACTACAAGAATGCGTGTTGTATTGAATGAATACAGCCCTATTAATGCCTGTGGAACCTATTCTTATGGTGAAACAGAAGATTATGCGGTAAAACTTATAGATTTATCACCATGTACTACAGATCCACCTTCAAATATTATCGTAAATAATGTAACTCCTTCTTCAGCTAATGTTACATGGACATCAACTACAGGAGCTACTTATATAGTAAGATACAGAGTTTCTCCTTCCGGAGCATGGCAGCAGATTACTGTAAATACTCCTTTAATAAGTAACCAGTTACTTTCTGGATTACTGGAACAGACTACCTATGAAGTTCAGGTAGCGACTGTTTGCGGAGGGACTACAGGTGCGTTCTCACCAAGTGTGACATTTACAACTCCGGCTCTTACTTATTGTACAGCGGGTCCTACCAGTAACACGGCAACAAGCGGATATATTAATAACGTTACGGTGACTCCTACGAATACACCTATTATGGTAAGTAATTCCGTATCTGATAATTATAAGGATTATACAACAGACGCAACAAGAGTTGTTATTTTTGAAAGAGGTTCAGCAAATAATAAAATTTCTGTTAACAAATACTGGCCGGGCTCTCCTACATCTTATGGAGTTTCAGCGTGGGTAGACTTTAACAGAAACGGGGTATTTGAAACAAGTGAGAGAATTCTTAATACCACTTATAATACAACCACTCCTGTAACATCTACTTTTGCAGTGCCTACTGTTGCCAGTGGTAATGTTTATACAGGAACCCTTCCTACCCGCATGCGTGTAGTGATGAGATATTTTGATAATGCTAATCCTTGTGGAACATTTTCTCAGGGAGAAGTGGAAGATTATGCAGTGAAATTTGTAGATCCTCAAACCTGTACAACAGCACCTCCGACAAATATTACAGTAAACAATATTGGTGCAACAACTGCAACTGTATCATGGGTTGCTACGGCAGGAGCTACCTATAATATCAGATGGAGAACTACTCCTGGAGGTGTCTGGCAGACGGCTACAGTTACTGCAGGTCAGAACTTCTACGGGATTACCGGTCTTACAGAACAGACTAATTATGAAGTTCAGGTTTCTACCACCTGTAATGGATCTACAGGATCTTATTCAGGATCAGTAACCTTTACAACTCCACCGTTATCTTACTGTCAGATGACAGGAACAGGAACCAATGACCATATTTCGAATGTAACCGTTACCTCTTCGAACCTTGGGGTTCCCCCGATGAATAATACATCAGTACAGACCAACTATACCAGCTATACAAGTCCTGAGACTCTTATTACTTTAGATGTGAATTCTCAGAACAATAAAATCTCTGTAGCAAAAGGCTGGACCGGAGCTACCGGGAATGATGCTGTAACAGCGTGGATCGACTTTGACAGAAACGGTCAGTTTACCGATGCTGAGCGAATTTTAATTTCACCAGCCAATACAACAACCCCGGTTACTGCGACATTTGCAGTTCCTTCTACCGCTTATACAGGACCACTGACTACAACAATGCGCGTAGTATTGAGACGTACGAGTGCCCCTGTAATGTGTCAGAATGCGATAGATGGAGAAGTTGAAGATTACAGGGTAAGAATAAGACCTTGTAGCAATGCAACCCCTAATGCTCCGACATTTACCACAACCCATACAACCGCTACTGTTACCATTACCGGTCCTGGAGTAAGCTATGTGGTAAGATACCGTGTTCAGGGAACAACTACCTGGACGCAGGTGTATGCCTCCACGCTTCTAGGAAACCTTCCTTTAGTTATCAGTAACTTAACGCCTGCTACTACTTATGAAGTAGAAGTAGCTTCAATATGTGGAGATGTTGTGGGAACGGCTACCCCGATCAAGACCTTCACAACAAGATGTGATCCGACTCCTCCTAATGTAACCATAAGTAATATCACTCCAACAACAGCATTGATTACGTGGGCTCCATTAGCGGCAAGCTCTACTTATACCATGAGATGGAGAAAAGTAGGTACTACAACATGGAATATCATCAGTTTACCTGCGCCACCAGCAAATACTTATGTATTAGGAAGTGCTACTGCTTTAGAGCCATATACTACGTATGAAGTACAGATCGCTAATCAGTGTAACGGAGAATCAACACTGAATCCATATTCAAACCCTAAAGTATTTACAACGGAAAGAATTTGCCAGATTCCTCCACCTGGATTGACCATTACCCAACTGCTTCCAACATCAGCGGAAGTTAAGTGGGATCCTTTCCCGGGAGCAACATATGTTCTTCGTTATAGAAAAGTGGGTATTCCGAGCTGGACAGAAGTACCGTCATTGGTTAACAATCTTGTACTGACAGGTCTTACAGAATTGACGAAGTATGAAATGCAGGTAGTGAATATCTGTAACGGTACTCCAGGAAATTATACACCTCCATACTATTTTACAACCCCTACTGTAATCTACTGTAAGATGAAGGCTGGAAATTCTACGGGAGAGTATATTTCCAAAGTTACTGTGAAGCCTACAGGTAAGAAAACGATGGAGAATGAATCCGGAGCATCTACGTATACAGATTATACAGGAGTACCTAAGACTTTCATTGAAATGATCCAGGGATCAACAGATAATGAGATCATCATTGAGAAGAAATGGACGGGAACAACATACAACGAAGGAATTGCGGTATGGATTGACTTCAACAGAAACGGTGAGTTTGATATCAACGAAAGGGTATTCACATCTTCACCTAATTCAAACAGCCCTGTATCCGGTAAGTTCAATGTACCATCCGATGCATTTGTAAGCATGACGGACTATAAGTATGTAGTGATGAGAGTGGCAATGTCCCGAGATGGTATCCCGGTAAACTGTACCGACTTCAATAACGGAGAAGTGGAGGACTACACGGTAAGAATCTCTAAACCTGTCGTAGCGAATCCTATAGATCAGACAAGTGTTATGATTTATCCAAACCCTGTCAGCTCAGTATTGTTTGTCAAAAACGTTAGCAAGAGAGCTAAGTATAAGATCTACAATGCGGCAGGACAGGTAATTGCAGATGGCATCCTGTTAAACAACCAGATCAATGTCAGCAGACTGATCAACGGAGTTTATGTGATAGATATCGATGATAACGGTAAAACGGTTCAGAAGAAATTTATCAAAGAATAGATAACCTAAATTTCAGATAGAATAAGCCTCCAGGAATGGAGGCTTATTTTTTTGCGAAGATCTGTATGAAGGTCTATGCTTATTTTTTCTTTATATTATTGGGTTTTTTAAATTTGATAATCTTTTTGTTTATATATGTTAATGATTTGAGTAATCTAATTGGTTATTGATAAAAATATGATTAATTTTGTAAGATTAACATAGAATTCTAACCAAAACATTATGAAGAAACTCTTTACCTCTTTAATTCTGTTTCTTGGGTTGATCTTTGGGCTATCATTACATGCTCAAACGGTCACTATCGGAACAGGAACCAGTACACAAAGATATCCTTTGACTCCCTATTATGGGTATCAAAGGTCTGCATCGCTCTATACTGCTGCAGAAATAAACACTCCGGGAGGAGGAAGCATCTTATCCGTAGGATGGGAAGCTACTGCCACCATGAATATTACTTTCCCGGTTAAGGTTTATTTAAAATCTGTACCTTCCACTACTACAGCCATCACGGCTCAAACCTGGAATACAGTAACTACCGGAGCTACTCTGGTATATAGTGCGAACGTAACCAGCCTTGCGGTTGGTTGGAATACCCTTCAATTACAGCTTCCTTACAGTTATAATGGAACTGATAATCTTATGGTTTTAGTAGAAACCAATTATGGAGGATCCGGAGGGGGATCCGGAACTGCTGGAGCAGGCTTTAAATATAGCAATGCTGCTGCAAGCCATATGTATTTCGAGGCTGATGGCTCAGCTCCGACAGGTAATGGTAATGTGACTGCCAACAGACCTAATGTACAATTAACTTTTGGTGCACCACCTACATGTTTATCAATGCCTCCAGGAGGAACTTTATCTATGGGAACGGTAAATACCACCAGTGCAGTATTAAACTGGACTGCTTTTTCATATGTACCGGCAGGGGGATACGATATTTATTACAGTACAAGTAACACTGCACCAACTGCTGCAACACCTCCATCACAAAATGTTCCTTCCGGCACGACTGCAACACTTTCTCCATTAGTGCCAAACACAACGTATTATGCCTGGGTAAGGGCAAAATGTAGTGCTACGGACCAAAGTACATGGTCAGGGCCAATAAGTTTCACGACACCTCCTACATGCCCGCCTATGCCTGCAAGCGGAACTCTTTCTGTTGGTACGGTAACGCCAACCAGTGCAGTATTGAACTGGACTGCTTTTTCATATGTACCGGCAGGAGGATATGATATTTATTACAGCACGAGTAACACTGCTCCCACAGGGGCAACTGTACCATCACAAAATGTTTCTGGAACAACGACAACAACTACACTTTCTCCATTAAGTCCTAATACGACGTATTATGCCTGGGTAAGAGCAAGGTGTAGTGCAACTGATCAAAGTGCATGGAAAGGACCTCTTTCTTTCTATACAGGATATTGTGTGCCTACAGGAGGTACTTCAAGTACAACATATTACCTGAATAATATTACAACAACAGGAGGTATCTCAAATTTGAATTATTCAGCAAACAGTTACACAGCATATGTGAATAACTCAGCAACCATATTTTCTGCTATTCCCAGTACCTCTGTAACAGTAAATTTAGCAGCTGCAGGAAGCAGTACTTATTACTATTATATCTGGGTTGACTGGAATAACGATATGAACTTTAACGGTCCCGGTGAAACGATCATTGCTACTACCAGTTATACTGCGACAGCTACAGGAACTATTCCAATAGCTGCAGGGCAGGCTCCTGGGAATTACAGAGTAAGGATGGCAACATCATGGTTAGGCAACCTTAATTCATGCGGACCTGCTGCTTATGGTAACTACGTGGACTTTACGTTAAGTGTTATTGCTTTACAGCCGTGTTCAGCTGCGCCTCCGGGTAATATTACAGTTTCAAACCTTACTGCAAGTACAGCTCTTGTAAACTGGATTCCTGCTATTGGAGCAACTTATACATTACGATATAAAAAGGTGACAGATGTGACGTGGACAACAATTAATATCACGACTCCACTTACCAGTAACCAGCTGCTTACTAACTTGGCAGATCAGACTCAATACGAAGTTCAGATGGCTACTATTTGCGGAGGGACTACAGGGGCGTTCTCACCAAGTGTGACATTTACAACTCCGGCTCTTACTTATTGTACAGCTAATCCTACTGGTAATACATCTACCAGCGGATATATTAATAACGTTACGGTGACTCCTACGAATACACCTATTATGGTAAGTAATTCAGATTCGGATGGCTATAAAGATTATACAGCAGACGCAACAAGAGTTGTTATTTTTGAAAGAGGATCAGCAAATAATAAAATTTCTGTTAACAAATACTGGCCAGGCTCCAGCAGTTCTTATGGAGTTTCAGCGTGGGTAGACTTTAACAGAAACGGGGTATTTGAAACAAGTGAGAGAATTCTTAATACTACAGCAAGCACAGCTACTCCTGTAACATCTACTTTTGCAGTGCCTACTGCTGCCAGCGGTAATGTATATACAGGAACTCAGCCAACCCGTATGCGTATTGTGATGAGTACAAGTAGTACCAACAACCCTTGTGGAACATTTTTTCAGGGAGAAGTGGAAGATTATGCAGTGAAATTTGTAGATCCTCAAACCTGTACAACAGCACCTCCGACAAATATTACGGTGAATAACCTTACTGCCACTACAGCAACCGTATCATGGGTTGCTACTGCAGGTGCTACTTATAACATCAGATGGAGAACACTTGGAGGTGTCTGGCAAACGGCTACAGTTACTGCAGGTCAGAACTTCTACGGGATTACCGGTCTTACAGAGCAGACCCAGTATGAAGTTCAGGTTTCTACCACCTGTAATGGATCTACAGGATCTTATTCAGGATCAGTAACCTTTACAACGCCACCGTTATCTTACTGTCAGATGATAGGAACAGGAACCAATGACCATATTTCGAATGTAACTGTTACCTCTTCGAACCTTGGGGTTCCACCGATGAATAATACATCAGTACAGACCAACTATACCAGCTATACAAGTCCTGAGACTCTTATTACTTTAGATGTGAATTCTCAGAACAATAAAATCTCTGTAGCAAAAGGCTGGACCGGAGCTACGGGCAATGATGCTGTAACAGCGTGGATCGACTTTGACAGAAACGGTCAGTTTACCGATGCTGAGCGAATTTTAATTTCACCAGCCAATACAACAACCCCGGTTACTGCGACATTTGCAGTTCCTTCTACCGCTTATACAGGACCACTGACTACAACAATGCGCGTAGTATTGAGACGTACGAGTGCCCCTGTAATGTGTCAGAATGCGATAGATGGAGAAGTTGAAGATTACAGGGTAAGAATAAGACCTTGTAGCAATGCAACCCCTAATGCTCCGACATTTACCACAACCCATACAACCGCTACTGTTACCATTACCGGCCCTGGAGTAAGCTATGTGGTGAGATACCGTGTTCAGGGAACAACTACCTGGACACTGGTGTATGCCTCCACGCTTCTAGGAAACCTTCCTTTAGTTATCAGTAACTTAACGCCTGCTACTACTTATGAAGTAGAAGTAGCTTCAATATGTGGAGATGTTGTGGGAACGGCTACCCCGATCAAGACCTTCACAACAAGATGTGATCCGACTCCTCCTAATGTAACCATAAGTAATATCACTCCAACAACAGCATTGATTACGTGGGCTCCATTAGCGGCAAGCTCTACTTATACCATGAGATGGAGAAAAGTAGGTACTACAACATGGAATATCATCAGTTTACCTGCGCCACCAGCAAATACTTATGTATTAGGAAGTGCTACTGCTTTAGAGCCATATACTACGTATGAAGTACAGATCGCTAATCAGTGTAACGGAGAATCAACACTGAATCCATATTCAAACCCTAAAGTATTTACAACGGAAAGAATTTGCCAGATTCCTCCACCTGGATTGACCATTACCCAACTGCTTCCAACATCAGCGGAAGTTAAGTGGGATCCTTTCCCGGGAGCAACATATGTTCTTCGTTATAGAAAAGTGGGTATTCCGAGCTGGACAGAAGTACCGTCATTGGTTAACAATCTTGTACTGACAGGTCTTACAGAATTGACGAAGTATGAAATGCAGGTAGTGAATATCTGTAACGGTACTCCAGGAAATTATACACCTCCATACTATTTTACAACCCCTACTGTAATCTACTGTAAGATGAAGGCTGGAAATTCTACGGGAGAGTATATTTCCAAAGTTACTGTGAAGCCTACAGGTAAGAAAACGATGGAGAATGAATCCGGAGCATCTACGTATACAGATTATACAGGAGTACCTAAGACTTTCATTGAAATGATCCAGGGATCAACAGATAATGAGATCATCATTGAGAAGAAATGGACGGGAACAACATACAACGAAGGAATTGCGGTATGGATTGACTTTAACAGAAATGGTGAGTTTGATATCAACGAAAGGGTATTCACATCTTCACCTAATTCAAACAGCCCTGTATCCGGTAAGTTCAATGTACCATCTGATGCATTTGTAAGCATGACAGACTATAAGTATGTAGTGATGAGAGTGGCAATGTCCCGAGATGGTATCCCGGTAAACTGTACCGACTTCAATAACGGAGAAGTGGAGGACTACACGGTAAGAATCTCTAAACCTGTCGTAGCGAATCCTATAGATCAGACAAGTGTTATGATTTATCCAAACCCTGTCAGCTCAGTATTGTTTGTCAAAAACGTTAGCAAGAGAGCTAAGTATAAGATCTACAATGCGGCAGGACAGGTAATTGCAGATGGCATCCTGTTAAACAACCAGATCAATGTCAGCAGACTGATCAACGGAGTTTATGTGATAGATATCGATGATAACGGTAAAACGGTTCAGAAGAAATTTATCAAAGAATAGATAACCTAAATTTCAGATAGAATAAGCCTCCAGGAATGGAGGCTTATTTTTT
>NZ_BJTC01000012.1:0-14131 GCF_006829085.1 Chryseobacterium sp. ON_d1 | reverse complement strand
TCAACGGAGTTTATGTGATAGATATCGATGATAACGGTAAAACGGTTCAGAAGAAATTTATCAAAGAATAGATAACCTAAATTTCAGATAGAATAAGCCTCCAGGAATGGAGGCTTATTTTTTATAAAAAGATCCTGGTTGAATTTGAATAACTAAGAAATATTTTTTGCAGAAAAAACTCGTTAGAAATTTTTCTAACGAGTTCTTATTTATTCAATACTGAAAATTACTTTCTCAGTTTGTTCTTTTAGTTCTTCCAGATTGGTATTGTTGTAGATAATACAATCTGCCATTTTGATTTTATCTCTTTCAGGCATTTGTTTTTCCATAACAGCTTCCACTTCGCGGTAGGTTTTGTTATCCCTGTCCATTACTCTCTTGATTCTGATATTATCCTCAGCGGTTACCAGAAGAGACTTGTAGCATTGTCTGTTAAGTTTTAACTCAAATAATAATGCTGTTTCTTTGAAAACCAGATATTTGCTTTGTTGGCTGACCCAATTATCAAAATCAATCCTTACTGCAGGGTGAATGATTTCATTTAGCTGCTGAAGCAGATCTTTGTTATTAAAAACTTTATCTGCAACAAATTTTCTATCATACCATCCGTTTTCATCGTAAGAACCTTCGCCAAGAAGCTCTTTTATTTTTATTTTCAGCTCTTCGCTTTCATTGACAATGCTTTTTGCCCTGTCATCAGAGTAATACACCGGAAAACCGAATTCCTCTATAAAATGCGCTACTGTAGTTTTTCCGGAGCCTATACCGCCGGTTAACCCTATGATCTTGGGTGCTGGTTCCGGCTCTGTCTGTTGGGTTTCTGAATGTAATTCTTCCATGACTAAAAATTAATATCCAAAAACATCATTAAAGCTGAACGTTTCGTCAAGTCTTACGCCTTTATCAGTCATTTTTAGGCTTGCAAGCTCATTATGGGCATCATGTTCAAAGAACAATAAATATTCGTTATCCACGCACTGTTTAAGGAATTTTCCCTTTTCTTCCAGTGTTAAAAGAGGTCTGGTATCATATCCCATCACATATACCTGGTTGATATGCCCGGCTGTAGGAATAAGGTCGGCTGCGAAAACCAATGTTTTTTCCTGATATTGAATGACAGGGAGCATTTGCTTTTCCGTATGCCCGTCTACAAAAATGACATCCATCTTCAGATCAGGTGCAAAACCATAATTTCCTGTAGTTGGGAGCGGTAAAAAATTAAGCTGGCCGCTTTCCTGCATTGGCATAATATTTTCCTTCAGAAAGCTTGCTTTTTCCCTTGCATTAGGTTCTGTAGCCCACTGCCAGTGATTTTCATTAGTCCAGAAGTTGGCGTTTTTGAAGGCGGGTCTGTATCCGGATCTGTCGTCATTCCATTCAATAGCGCCACCGCAGTGATCGAAGTGAAGGTGAGTAAGGAATACATCTGTAATATCCTCCTTTACAAAGCCATATTTTTTAAGATTTTTATCAAGAGTATCATCTCCCCACAGGGAGTAGTGTCCGAAGAATTTATCATCCTGTTTGTTTCCTAGACCACAGTCTACAAGGATCAGTTTTTTCCCGTCTTCAATAAGCAGGGAACGGGTTCCCAGTTCGATCAGGTTTCTTTCGTCTGCCGGGTTTGTTTTTTCCCACAGACTCTTTGGGACGACTCCGAACATAGCACCGCCGTCCAGTTTAAATTTTCCACATTGTATTGGATATAACTTCATATGTATATTTTGATTATTTTTTTATTAATTTCATTTTCTCCGCAATTTTTCTGGCATTATCATCAGATTGCTCAAGCTGTGTGATAATGTTATTAAAATCATTCTCTTTTCTGTTCTGAGAAAGTTTTTGTTTGATAAATATTTCAGTGGGAATGATTTTAATACCAAAAGCTCCTTTCATTTCTTTTTCCACAAACTCTCTTCCCATATCTTTTACCATCATTGGGCATTGCTGGAAGCTTTCATATTTGGAAGTTAATTTGTCCAAATGGGCATAGAGCTCATCATGACTCATTACTTCAACTTTTCCATAGACCTGTACGGCTTCATAATTCCAGGTAGAAACATTGATATGATCATACCAGCTGCTGGATATGTAAGTGTGAGCACCTAAAAAATCACAAAGAACTTCATCTCCGTTTTTTAAAATTTTTGCCTGAGGATTAGCCCTTGAAATATGAGTTTCAATATAAGCCTTTTCGGGATTGTCTTCATTAAGCATCATCATAGAATGAGTTGCCCGTATCTTATCGACCGAAGAAATCAGTAAAGCGAAAGAATTTTCTTTGATGATTTCTCTCATCAAATTGTAATCTTCACTTCTGTATAATTTAGGTATAAACATAAACTAATCAATTCTCATTAACCTTAAACCTCAAAACTTTGAATTAAAATAGCTCTCCAGGGTTTTTGGGTCTTGTAATATTCAAATGTCTGTAAGCTTTATCAGTAACCTCTCTTCCTCTGGGAGTACGGATAATAAATCCTTCCTGAATTAAAAAGGGTTCATAAACCTCTTCCAGTGTTTCCGGGTTTTCACCGATAGATGTTGCCAGGGCGGAAATCCCAACCGGTTTTCCCTTGAAATTTTCAATCATAACACGCATGATCTTATTATCCATTTCATCCAGTCCGAACTCATCTACATTCAGAGAATCCAGTGCATATTTTGTAATTTTGATCTCAATTTCACCATTTCCTTTGATCTCGGCAAAGTCACGTACTCTCCTCAGCAGTGCATTCGCAATTCTTGGAGTCCCGCGGCTTCTTCTGGCAATTTCAATGGCTGCATCTTCATAAATAATAACACCCAAAACCCTTGCACTTCTTTGGATAATCATTGACAAAAGCTCAATAGAATAATATTCCAGCCTGCTTTGGATCCCAAATCGGGCAAGCATGGGCTTGGTAAGCATACCACTTCTTGTCGTAGCGCCTACTAAGGTAAAAGGATTCAGCCCGATCTGTACACTTCTGGCATTAGGGCCCGTCTCCAGCATGATATCAATCTTGTAATCTTCCATGGCGGAATACAGATATTCTTCCACCACAGGAGAAAGCCGGTGAATCTCATCAATGAAAAGAACATCATTTTCCTCCAGATTGGTCAATAAACCTGCTAAGCTTCCTGGTTTATCCAATACGGGACCGGAAGTAATCTTACAGTTCACTCCAAGTTCATTGGCAATAATGTTGGCTAAAGTAGTTTTTCCCAATCCTGGCGGTCCATGTAATAATACGTGGTCCAGTGCGCCGCCACGCCTCTTTGCAGCGGTAACAAAAACTTCAAGATTTTCCAGCGTTTTTCTCTGTCCCGCAAAATCTTTAAAGCTTTGGGGACGGATCTGTTCTTCCTGCATGAGCTCCTCTCGTGAGTAGTTTTCCTTATCTGGGTGTAAAAAATCTGGCATTAATTCAATTCCTTTACCTCAAAGATAGCAAATTTAGACTAAGGTTGAAGGGCTGATTAAGAAAAGGTGAAGATTGAAGCCGAGTTTCTCTTAAGGTTGAAAATGGGAATAGCTAAGATTTAAATAATTGGGATATTTTAAGTATTTTTGAGAGGAGAAATTATTAATAAAAATTAATAAAATTTTGATTGTTTAGCAGATGAATACTGGCTGGAAGATCAGCAGGTCTCAATCTAAACATGACATTAACTTTAAACTAATGAAATTAATAGGACCATTTAAGCAGGTTGTAACACTTGCTAATCTACCATTAAGAGGAAAAATTTCCGATGAACAGCTGGAAATTATTGTTGACGGAGGAATTGTAGTAGATCAGAATACCATTCATAAAACCGGAAATTTCGAAATATTAAAATCAGAAAACCCAGGGATAGCTATTGAACCGATTGCCGGAGAGCAGGTAGTTCTTCCTGCTTTTGTAGATTCACATACCCACATTTGTTTCGGAGGAAACCGTGCCAATGATTTTGCTATGCGTAATGCCGGTAAGACTTATCTGGAAATTGCAGAAAGCGGCGGCGGAATCTGGAGCTCTGTTCAGCATACAAGAAATGCTTCAGAAGAAGAATTGTTGAAAACTCTGATTGAAAGAATCAGCTTTTTGGTTGATCTTGGGATTACGACCATTGAAGTGAAAAGCGGCTATGGTCTGGATGTAGAAAATGAGCTGAAAATGCTCAGAATTATTAAAAAAGCACAGAGCGAAACTAAGGCTACTTTAGTTCCTACTTGTCTTTCAGCTCACTTAAAACCAAGAGATTTTGATGGAAGCAATCCTGAATATCTTGACTATATCATTACTGAAATTCTACCCAAAGTAAAAGAAGAAGGATTGGCTGAAAGAGTGGATATTTTCATTGAAAAGTCAGCTTTTCAACCTGAAGAAAGTAAAAAGTTCTTACTTAGAGCAAAAGAACTGGGCTTTGAAATCACGGTTCATGCTGATCAGTTTACACCGGGAAGCTCAAGAATTGCAGTGGAAGTAGGAGCAAAGTCAGCAGATCATTTGGAAGCAACGATAGATGAAGATATTCAGTTTCTGGCAGATTCTGATACCGTGGCAACTGCGCTTCCGGGAGCAAGCTTAGGACTGGGTGAGAAATTTACCCCGGCAAGGAAATTATTGGATGCAGGCGCTATTGTAGCCATTGCGAGTGACTGGAATCCGGGATCTGCACCTATGGGGAATTTAATTACCCAGGCATCTATTCTCGCTAGTTTCCAGAAACTGACTACCGCTGAAGTATTGGCCGGAATGACTTTCCGTGCTGCTTATGCATTAAACCTTGAAGATAGGGGACAGCTTGAGGCAGGAAAAAAGGCAGATTTTGTCACTTTTAAAACAAACAACTTCCAGAATGTACTGTATAATCAGGGAAGTTTAAAAGCTGAGAAGGTGTATATTGATGGAAATCTGATATAAAAAATTATAAATAAACCATACTTTGTCTTCAATGAGCCGGTTCCCAGTGTCTGCTTATTGAAAACAAACAATAGGCAAATGACTGAATAATGAATAATATTTGGCAAGGCAGATTGGACGGAGAAGAACTTCTCTATCACAGAATATTTCAAAGAGTAAAAGAAGAACGTAATTATGACAATATCACAGCAAATGATTTTGTATTACATGGTTTTGCTGTAGATGAAGGAGTAAGGAGAAATAAAGGCCGTCAGGGAGCTAAAGATGCCCCGGATATGATCAGAAAAAATATGTCGAATTTCCCGGTTATCATGCCTGATTTTTCAATGCTGGATTTTGGGAATGTTACCTGTGAAGACGGTAATCTGGAAAATACACAGAATAGCCTTGCTAAAAATGTTTCAAAAGTACTTTTAAAAGGAGGGAAATCCCTCGTGCTGGGTGGGGGGCATGAAGTAACTTATGCCCATTATTTAGGTGTTAAGACCGCTTTCCCGGAACAAAAAATCGGGATCATCAATATTGATGCCCATTTTGACAACAGACAGCCAGAAAAAGGGGTAGGACCAAGCTCTGGAACAGGATTCTGGCAGATTGCCCAGGAAGGTCCGATCAACTCTCTGCATATTGGCATTCAGAGAAACTCAAATACGTTGAAACTTTTTGATACTGCTCATCAATATGGGATGAAATACATCCTTGCAGACGAACTGTTTTTTGAAAATCTACCTTCTATTTACCAGCGTATTGATGATTTGCTGGACAATGTGGATTTTGCCTATCTTACAATTTGTATGGATGTTTTTAATGCATCAGTCGCTCCCGGAGTTTCCGCTGCAGCATATAATGGTATCTTTGCAGATACAGCTTTTATGCATTTTTACAGACATATCTTAAAAAATAAAAAACTGGTTGCCCTGGACGTGGCTGAAGTAAATCCTTCTTTCGATATCCAGGACCGGACAGCAAGACTGGCAGCCTGTCTTGTGAATGAATGGCTAATGATTTAAGATAAAGCTATATTCTTCCGATAGAGAAAATCATTATTTTATTAACCCCTAAGGAATGGAATTTGCTGATTTCACCGTGCTTTTAAAATAAGAGCACTCATAAATTCATTAGCTGAATTTAAAACAGAAATTTATATTATGGAACAATTAATTGAAAGCAAGCTTATTAAAGCAGATAAAGCGTTTTCAGTGTGGAGAAAAGTGCCGTTTGAGGAAAGGCAGAAGTTAATTGCAAAAGCAGCAGAAATTCTAAAGAATAATTCGGAGAAATTTGGAAGGATCATTACGTCGGAAATGAATAAACCCCTTTCCGAATCAATTGCTGAAGTGGAGAAATGTGCTTTGATGATGAATTATTATGCCGCCGCAGAAAATACATTAAAACCTGAAAAAGTTGAATCTGAATTTACTTACTCTGAAGTTCATTATGCTCCCAAAGGAGTGATCTTAGGAGTGATGCCCTGGAATTTTCCTTTCTGGCAGGTACTGAGATTTGCAACGCCTGCAATTTTGGCCGGAAATACAGTGGTTTTAAAGCATGCTTCAATTTGCTTCGGAAGTGGAAATGCTATCGAAGAAGTGCTTTTGGAAGCAGGTTTTCCGGAAGGTATTTTCCAGAATCTTGAAGTAGGACACCAAGTTGTAAAAGAAATCCTTGAACACAACGCGGTAAAAGGAGTAAGCTTGACAGGTAGCGGAAAAGCAGGTGGGGAAGTAGCTTCAATAGCTGGTTTAAATATTAAAAAATCCCTACTCGAATTAGGAGGAAGTGACTCTTTTATCATTTTTGATGATGCAGATTTGGAAGAAGCAGCAAAAGCAGGAGTAAAATCAAGGCTTCAGAACTGTGGACAAACCTGTACTGCAGCTAAAAGATTTATTATTGATGAAAAGATTGAAGAGCAATTTTTACCTATATTTATTGAGGAATATAAAACTTATGAAGTTGGAGATCCCTTCAGTAAAGAAACAAAATTAGCAGGAATGGCAAGACCGGACCTGGCTGACGAATTGGAAGCGCAGTTCAACAGAGCCCTGGAAAATGGTGCAGAAATCATTATTCCTTTGGAGAGAATTTCTGAGAATGAATTTAAGCCAGGTTTAATCAGGGTTCAGGAAGGAAATCCTATCTTACAGGAAGAGCTTTTTGGGCCTCTTGGAATGGTAATGACTGCAAAAAGTGATGAAGAGGCTTTACAGATGGCAAATGATATTCCTTTCGGGCTTTCCAATTCTGTTTGGACAAAAAATAAAGAGCGCCAGTTATTCTTCATTGAAAACCTTGAATCAGGAACAGTTAATATCAACCGTATGACGAGTTCTGATCCACGTTTCCCTTTTGGAGGTACCAAAGCCTCGGGGTATGGGACAGAACTGTCTCTGTTGGCTTTAAAAGAATTTGTAACAGCTAAGACAATTGTAGGCAATTAAGATTTACAATTTTGAATAAAAAAAACTCCCGGAAATCAGTTTCCGGGAGTTTTTTTATATGTTTTCACAAAAAGTAATTTTGCTTATTGCTTATACTGTAGTCAATCTCAGTGTATTTGTTTTTCCACCTTCATATGATGGAGTAGCATTGATGTTGATAACGAAGTCTCCGGTTTCGATATAACCGTAGTTATGGGTCAGCATATTTACCTGGATGATCGTCTCATCAGTAGATTTCTTCATGTCATAATAGTATGCATGAACCCCCCAAAGCAGATTCAGCATTGTGATCACTCTTCTGTTACCACTGTATACAATGATATGGGAATTTGGTCTGTGTGCCGCCAGCTGGAAAGCAGTGTATCCTGAATGAGTAAGGGTTACAATCGCAGAAACATTTGTTGTTTTGGCAATTCTTACCGCTGCAAGACAAACTCTGTTGGTAATGAATCTTTCATCGATACAGTTATAATCTTTTTCGATAGGCTCATTCTTGTGCTGATAGAAATGAGTTGTTTCGATATTTTTTACAATTTTAGCCATGTTTTCCACCACCTGTACCGGATATCGGCCTACAGATGTTTCTCCTGAAAGCATTACCGCGTCAGCTCCATCCAATACAGAGTTGGCAACGTCATTTACTTCCGCTCTTGTTGGTGTTAAGCTGTTGATCATGGTTTCCATCATCTGAGTAGCAATAATTACCGGTTTGGAATAAAATCTTGCTTTCTCTACCAGGTTTTTCTGGATGGCAGGAACTTCTTCCATTGGAACTTCCACCCCAAGATCACCACGGGCAACCATTAATCCGTCACATTCAAGAAGGATTTCGTCAATATTTTTAACCCCTTCAGGTTTTTCAATCTTCGCAATAATAGGCGTCTTGAATTTACCATTCGGATGGCTAGCAATTAATTCTTTCAGGTCAATGATATCCTGTGCATGACGAACGAAAGAAAGAGCAATCCAGTCTACCTCCATGTCAAGCATGAAATTCGCATCCTGAATATCTTTTTCTGTCAATGCCGGAAGAGATACCTGTGTATTAGGTAGGTTAACTCCTTTTTTAGAGCTCAGAGGTCCCCCTTGAATAGTTTTCGCTTTTACAGTATCCTTTTCGTTGGTTTCAGTAACTTCCAATACCAGCTTCCCATCGTCAATAAGGATTCTTTCCCCTACTTTTACGTCCTGTGGAAACTGTTGGTAAGTCATGTACACCTTGGTGGAATCTCCTTCCATCTTCTCATTGGTGAAGGTAAGAATATCACCCGGATTCAGGTAAGACCCTTCTTTTACGACACCCACTCTCAGCTTTGGACCCTGAAGATCTCCCAGGATACCTACTGAATAACCATACTCGCTGTTTAGCTCCCTAATTATTTCAATATTTTTTCGAACTAAGTCGTAATCTGCATGGGAAAAATTTATTCTGAAAATATCAACACCTGCTTTCATTAAATCTAACATAACCTCCTTCGACGATGATGCAGGCCCTAGTGTTGCGATAATTTTTGTCTTCTTTAAATACTTATTCATAATACTGGATAATTTGATAAAGTTCCTCATCAGAACTCAGTGTATAATCTTGAATTGGAAACACAAGATTTTCAGGGAGCAAAATTACGGAAAAATCAGGAAACTGTTCCGAACTATGCAGAATATATTCTACATCTACCTGATTATTTAATAAAAATTTAATGTTTTCTTCTTCTGTAAAGAGTTCTGTCTGAATTTTTTTTTGCTTACTTTCAGAAGATTTATTTGAAATGAAGGTAAAACAGGTTTTGGTAAACTTGTGGTAGGCCTCATATCTTGGAAAAAAATAATCGTAATATCCTCCGTGGAAGACAAGATCTTTCTTTCTTGAAAAATTAAGATCGTTGGTTTGATTTATTTTATAAAAAAACTCATGAGCAGGTATATCTTTTGCTAATCTTACCAATCCTATGGCAATATCTTCAAATTCTATATCATCAAGATCATAAAGTTTTTGAATTTCCAAGTATATTTTCTTTTTTGTTTAAAATATAAAATGCCCTTTGCGCCGCCTTTTCCTCTGCTTTCTTCTTGGATGTCTCCGTTGCATTGGCAATTTTATCATCTCCCAGCCACACGTGGCATCTGAATACTACAGATTTATTAGCCTGTATTTCCTCGCAGGTTTCATACTTGATATTGACTTTTTTCTTCTGGCTCCATTCAAGAAGCAGACCTTTATAGCTTACAATTTTATTTTCAAGCTTATTGATCTCTGAAGGGGTCAGCAGTTTTTCCAGAATGATCCTTTTACAGGTATCATAATGGAAGTCTAAATAAATGGCACCGATTAAGGCCTCGAATAAATTTCCGGAAATATTTTCACCTAAAGCTGAAGAATTATTTTGCTTTTGCAAAAGTTGGGTTAGCTTGAGGTCTTCTCCTAATTTATTGAGGTTTTTCCTATTAACAATTTTAGATTTCATCTGTGTCAGATATCCTTCATTAGCCTGTGGATAAGTCTGGAATAAATGACAGGAAATAATTGTACCCAAAACAGAATCCCCCAAAAATTCAAGCCTTTCGTAATTGCTGTCTTGATTTTTAGAAGAATTTTTCAAAGAAAAAGCTTCGCGGTAAAGAGCAATATTCTGTACCTCTGTACCCAAGACTTTTTTAAGCTCGGTACTGAGAAAATAATCTCTCTCCGTTAATTGTCTTTTTCTTTTTTTGAGAAGGAATTTAGAAAAGTATTTCTGTAACTCCATTCATTGAATTTAGATTTTCTTAAATAGAACGCAAGCGTTGTGCCCGCCAAATCCAAAAGTATTGCTCATGGCTACTTTTACATCTTTCTTCACAGCATTGTTAAACGTAAAGTTTAGTCTGCTGTCAATATTTTCATCATCAGTAAAATGGTTGATGGTAGGAGGAACAATACCATGAATAATAGTTCCCAATGCAGCGATAGCTTCAATGACACCTGCAGCACCTAAAAGGTGACCAGTCATTGATTTTGTAGAATTGATCTGAATGTCATAAGCATGCTCGCCTAATAATTTCGAAATTGCATTGGATTCTGCGATGTCTCCTAATGGAGTAGAAGTACCGTGCATATTGATATGATCTACTTCATCAGCAGTTAAGCCTGCATCTTCCAAACAGTTTTTCATTACCAGATAAGCACCAAGACCTTCAGGGTGTGGAGCGGTCATATGATGTGCATCAGCACTCAGACCTCCTCCTAACAATTCTGCATAAATTGTAGCACCACGTTTTACAGCGTGCTCATATTCCTCAAGAACGATACATCCTGCTCCTTCACCGAGTACAAATCCATCTCTGTCTTTGTCAAAAGGTCTTGAAGCTGTCTTAGGATCGTCATTTCTTGTAGAAAGTGCCATCATTGCGTTGAATCCACCGACACCACTTGCTGTAACGGCTGCTTCAGAGCCTCCGCACACAATTACGTCTGCTTTTCCTAGCTGGATCAGCATTTTGGAATCAATTATTGCATTTGCTGAAGACGCACACGCAGATACCGTAGTATAGTTCGGTCCATGAAAACCGTATTCAATAGAGATATGTCCTGGAGTAATATCCGCAATCATTTTCGGAATAAAGAATGGGTTGAATCTCGGAATTTCCGTATTGGCCCATCCTAACACTTCAGTTTCAAAAGTCTCTAATCCTCCGATTCCTGAACCCCAGATTACTCCAACTCTGTTTTTATCTACATTGTCTTCAATAATCCCGGAATGCGCTACTGCTTCTCTTGCAGCAACAAGTCCCAACTGAGTGTTTCGGTCCATTTTTTTAGCTTCTTTCTTATCGAAATGCTGCAACGGATCGAAATTTTTCACTTCGCAGGCGAACTTTGTTTTAAAGTTTGTGGCATCAAAAAGAGTAATCGGAGCGGCACCGCTCTCACCTTTCACAAGATTTTCCCAGTATTCTTTTGCATTATTTCCTATTGGTGTTATTGCTCCAAATCCGGTTACAACTACTCTTTTTAATTCCATAAACTTTGTTTAATTTCTTTTTTTGTTGAAGAATATTATTTATTTACTACTTCTTCGATGTAAGCGATAGCGTGTCCTACAGTAGTAATTTTTTCAGCTTGGTCATCAGGGATCTGAATGTTAAATTCTTTTTCAAATTCCATGATTAACTCAACTGTATCTAGTGAATCAGCTCCTAAATCGTTAGTGAAGCTAGCTTCAGGAGTTACTTCTGTTTCTTCAACGTCAAGCTTATCAGCGATGATAGCTTTTACTCTTGATGCAATGTCTGACATAGTAAATTATTTTTTTAATTGTTAGATGGTGCAAATATATAAAATTCTTTACGATAAAACATTTTTTTACTCTTTTTTGTGGATAGACGGCCTTCATTTTAGCTTATGAAGTTTTAGTCTTTTAGTTTTCAGGAGGTTATATTTGTTATCTGAAGATGAATGTAAAATCAATATTAGAAAGACTAAAAGAGTCTACGAACGATCTTGCTTTGAAAGTCCATCTTAGGAGCTTCATTTTTACAATATCATCTTAAAATTAATTATTTGTTTAGATAACTCAATAGGTTTTCATTTTTGAAACGTACTTATATATATGATGCATAAAAATTATTCTTAATGTAGGATATAATAAAAGAGTATAATTAAAAAACCATCGAGAAGTCGATGGTTTTAGTGGAGTTGGAGGGATTCGAACCCTCGTCCAAACAAGCAATACATAAGCTTTCTACATGCCCGAAGATAAAATAGACCCATTGTTTTATGCTTATCTTTTAGAGTTCGGATACAATTTTGGGAACAATTTTGAATCGAAAATTTATGGCATCAGTTAGTTTTTTTAACAGGGGTAAAGTTGAAAACAAGTTCAGTACAATTTGGGTACGATTAAGAGATAAGGGGATAGATGTAAAAGTGCCTATCTCACATTTAAAATGTAAACCAAAAGATTGGAAAAATGGTAAATGTGTGATAAGTTCACGAAATACAGATAGTGATTTAGGTGAATTGAATATAGAACTTATTAGACTTGAAACGAAAATAATTTCAAATTACACAAACTACAAACCTGAAATAGATTTAAAAGGTTGGCTTGAAGATACTGTCAATCCCGAAAAAGTTATTTCAGAAAAGATAGAACCTCAGTCAAATAACATACTTTCGTTTATTGATGACTATGTTAATCTAAAGAGGGATACCGTAAGTGAGTCAACCATTAAAAAAGCAAACGTTGTTAAACAGTTGGTAAAGCGTTATTGTGATGACCTTAGGGCTAGAAAAAAAACTTTAAACATTTGAAGTTTTCTGATTTAGATAATTCTTTCAGAGTGGATTTTTAAAAGTATTGTCTTCGGGAGAATTATAAGACATCTACAACTTATCGAAATCTTAAATTTTTGAAAATGATTTGTAAGGTTGCAGAGTCTCTTGATATAGAAGTGAATAAGCATGCTTTTTGTGGAAGTTTGATATAGAAAAAGCATCTAGAAATGTCCCGAAGTCTGTTTATCTTAATTTTGATGAGCTAGACAAAATAGAAAGAACAGAAATGCCAAATGAATGCTTAGATAATGCTAGGGATTGGTTGTTGATAGCTTGCTATACAGGACAGAGAGTTAGTGATTATTTGAGGTTCAATTCCAGTATGATTGTAAAAGATGATGAGAATCAATCTTACATAGAGTTTAATCAAGTCAAAACAGGAACTAAGATGCAAATTCCACTGCTACAAAAGGTGCAAAATATTTTGCTGAAAAGAGGAGGTGAATTCCCGCGCAAAATTTCGGATGTAAATCTTAATCTATACATTAAGGATGTTTGTGAAATAGCTGGTATAAATGAGATTCTGTATAATGGAAAGGTCATGACAATTGAGAGAGAAGATTTGCCCAGAATCACTAGAAAGGTTTTTGGTTGCTATCCAAAATATCAACTTGTAACATCCCACATTGGGAGAAAAAGTTTTGCTACAAACTTTTATGAAAAAATTCCTATTACCTACTTGCTGAATTTTACAGGACACAAAACAGAGAGACAACTCCTTACATACATAAGTAAGACAGATGTAGAGAAAGCGAAATCAACAGCGAAAATTTTTAAAAGTCTCGGCTATTAATTATTTTAAATTATAATTCACACACTAGACTGTTAGATTATTTTACTACAAGAAAAGATTTTTCTGATTTTGGTTAGACATCTAAGTGTAAAAATAAGATGTATATTTAAGAAAAACTTTAATAATGAATAATATCTCTATCGATGAAGAGTTTTCGCAAGAATTTCAATCTTCAGAAAAATTTCAGAAAATTTTAGATATTGCAAAACTTAATCTTGAAGATTACAATGCAAGAATGAATACCTCGTATGACCTAACTTACAAAGACGTAGGTGAAGAAAAATTTAGATTTACTCTTGATGATTCAGATAATTATCAGGATGGTATTGCTGGAGATGTCAATTTTTTTGTTCTGTGGAATGCTGAAAAAATTGATAAGTCTTACTTTGAAATTTTTTATCAAAACATTGGAAATTACGAATATGGTGAATTATCTTTTTACAATAGTCCGCATGTAAATAAAGATGAGGTTTATCAAAAGAAGGTAACTGAATTTAAAAAGAAATATGATGATTACAGCCCTTTAGGATTTCTGACAGATGAAGAAAGCCAGTCAGTAAAATCTGAGATAAATTGAATTAGTCAATACTTAATCTGACAGTTGTAATCAAATTAAATAACTTTAAAACAGATTAAGTATTATGACAACACAACAAAAAATCATCAAGAACAAATTAGGCGTACTTGAATTAGCACA
>NZ_BJTC01000011.1 GCF_006829085.1 Chryseobacterium sp. ON_d1 | reverse complement strand
GCAGGGAGAAAAATTTTAAACATTTGTTTGGGGCTTGGGGTGGAGGGTTGGAGAGTTTGAGCGTTTGAGCGTGAGAGGGTTTGAGGGTGGGAGAAAGAGAGAATGGTGATGCCGGGATGCGGGGGGTACGGGATGTGGGGTTGACCATTGATCAAAATAGTGTATATTATATAATAGAGAACAGACTATATAAGAAAACAGGATTTCTTCGAAAATTAAGAATTATGCCTGATTCCTATTGAATTGATGATACACCATATTATATATCAAACACAGCATTCTCACTCCGCAGAAGTCCGGACAAAACTTTTCCGTAGCATGACACGGTTAATACCAACTGTTAAAAAGATTTTGGGCATTATCCTGCCAACTTACATCCTTTAAGGGCTCTGGTCTAAAAGTTTGGATTCCTGCGGAATGACACAAGGGGAATAAAGGCTTGTACCCACTAATCCGAAGCTCGCAACACAATAACCCGAACACTATATTCTCCTACCACGAAATTCATCATTCATCATTAACGACTCCTTCCCTAGCCCTGATAGAAATGGTTACCCCGCAGCAGGAGCTGGAGCGCAGGAGGGTTTGAGCGTGGAATAGCGCTGGCGCGAGGAGTATGAATGGATAGCAGGATTAAGCTCCGAAATAAAGTGGGAATGTGGGAGTGTTGGAGAGTGAGAGATATAAAAAAGAGGAATATGAAATTCTTATGGATTTTCTGCAGTATCTAAAAAAACATTCCGTAAGAATCTTAATATAAGTGACTCTTACGGAATGGGGATAAAACGAAGTTATATTTTTATTAGTTCAAGACGTATGATGTACCGTCTCTTCCATCTTTTAATTCTATTCCTTCTGCAAGCAGTTTATCTCTGATTTGATCTGAAAGCTCGAAGTTTTTAGATTTTCTTGCCTGATTTCTCAATTCGATCAAAACTTTCAGGGTCTGATCAAGCTTTTCGTTGTTGTTTTCTTCTACAGTCTGTAATCCTAAAACATCAAAAATAAATGCATTTAATGTTGATTTCAAATCTTCAAGATCTGCTGTTGAGATTGTTTCTTTACCATCATTTAAAGCAAAGATATATTTCACCGCTTCAAATAAGTGAGCAATCAGGATTGGAGAATTGAAATCATCTGTTAAAGCTTCATAAGCTTTATTTTTCCATTCCTCCAACCTAAAGCCGGATTGTCTGGTATCGTCAGGAGTAATAGCGTTCAGTACTTTGACCGCTTCCATTAATCTGATGAATCCTTTTTCACTGGCTATCATTGCATCGTTTGAAATATCCAGAACGCTTCTGTAGTGCGCCTGCAGGAAGCAGAAACGTACAATTGAAGGGTGGAAAGGTTTTTCAAAGAAGTCATTATCTCCTGTCACCAACTGCATTGGAAGGATATAGTTTCCTGTGGATTTACTCATACGCTGCGAATTCATCGTCAGCATATTGGCATGCATCCAGTAATTCACCGGTGCGGTATCGTTGCAGGCTTTTCCTTGTGCAATTTCACATTCGTGGTGTGGGAATTTAAGATCCATTCCTCCTCCATGGATATCGAATGTTTCACCTAAATATTTAGTACTCATTGCAGTACATTCAAGATGCCATCCCGGGAAACCTTCTCCCCAAGGGGAATTCCATCTCATAATGTGAGCTGGAGATGCTTTTTTCCATAAGGCAAAATCCTGTGGATTTTTCTTTTCTCCCTGCCCGTCAAGATCTCTGGTATTGGCAAAAAGTTCTTCTATATTACGTTTTGAAAGTTCGCCATAGTTCAAACCTCTCCTATTGTATTCCAATACATCAAAGTACACTGACCCGTTGCTTTCATAAGCAAAACCTCTTTCAATCAGCTTTTGAGTCAATTCGATCTGTTCTACAATATGTCCTGTTGCTGTAGGTTCGATATTCGGTGGTAAAAGATTGAACATATCCAATACCTTGTGGAAATCTACGGTGTACTTCTGTACAATTTCCATAGGTTCCAGTTTCTCAAGTCTGGTCTGTTTCACGAACCTGTCGTTATCTACATTCCCATCATCGGTAAGGTGACCCGCATCAGTAATATTTCTTACATATCTTACTTTATACCCCAAATGCATCAGGGTACGATAAATAAAATCGAAAGAAAGAAAAGTCCTTACATTCCCTAAATGCACATTACTGTACACTGTAGGTCCGCATACATACATACCGACATTTCCTTCTAAGATAGGTTTGAATATTTCTTTTTCCGCAGTAAGGGAGTTATATATTTTTAATTGCATTTATTTTTAAGTTAAAAAGATTTAATGATTTTAAAGATTCAAAAATGAGTTAAATTACTTCTGTCACAACAGATAATTGTTGTGATAAAAATTTTATCTGAAACTTTTTTAAATTTTATCATAATTAAATCGCTTTTAAATGATGTTGCAGATGATCTACATAATCATTGATAATAAACTCCAATGTAAAAACCTGAGGTTTTGTTTTGGTAGTATCACAGGTTCTTTGTAGTGCTTCATCCGGAATTTTTTCAACTACATGAACGATCTGATAGTTCAAAGATTTCCACAGATCGATAAGGTCTGTAGTAGGAACATTCTGATAGTTCTGAGCTTTCACCCAAAAGTTCTGATCATAAACAATATTCTCATTCTCTTTGTATTGGGTAACAACAAATCTACGGATATTTGTTAAAGCACTGTCACAAAGATGGCCAATAATTTCTTTTTTGGACCATTTTTCCGGAGAACTTTTATACGACCATTCCTGTTCAGAGATATTTTGGAATCTCTGAAGCTCGGCATCAATAATATTTTTAAGGACTTGGTAGTTCATTTTTTATTAATCTAGTTTTGCATGGCTTCCAACATAATGTAAGAACTCCTGTCTTGTAATAGGGTTTGTTCTGAAAATACCACTTAATTCTGCCGTAATTGTAGAACTTGCCGTATCTTTTATTCCTCTGCAGTTGACACAAAGATGCTTGGCATCAATGATACAGGCTACATCTTTTGTTCCTAAAGCTTCTTTCAAAGCGTCTACAATCTGCATGGTAAGCCTCTCCTGAACCTGAGGTCTTTTTGCATAATAATCAACAATTCTGTTAATTTTTGAAAGACCGATTACTTCTCCATTGGATATATAAGCAACATGAGCTCTTCCTATAATGGGCAAAAAGTGGTGTTCACAGAAAGAATATACGGTGATATCTTTTTCCACCAACATCTGGCGGTATTTATATTTATTGGAGAAAGTGGAGATTCCTGGTTTATTTTCGGGAAGAAGTCCTCCGAAAATCTCATTTACATACATTTTGGCAACACGTCTTGGAGAGTCTTTCAGAGAATCATCTGTCATATCTAACCCTAACGTTTCCATAATTTCGCCAAAAAGCTCAGTAATTTTTTCAACTTTTTCCTGTGGCGATTTATCAAAAGCATCTTTCCTTATAGGCGTATGTTCTTTTCCAGTGAAAATATCATCGTCGTTATCAGTAAAATCAACCATTTTTATTTAATTTGCAGCAAAAATACGGATAATATCGGTTTATCTATATTCAATTGAGATGAAAAACATTATCTTTTATAACCCGTCCTTATTAACAACCTATGATTATTGTCGAAGAAGTACAAAACCAACTCCATAAAAGGGAATTTCTTGAATTCCCGGCCCGTCTTTATCGGGATGACAAAAATTATATCCGCCCTTTAGACAAGCACATTGAAGAAATTTTTGATCCTGAGAAAAATAAATTCTTTAAAAACGGAGAATGCAAAAGATTTCTGTTCAAAAAGAATAACAAAACGGTTGGTAAAGTAGCTGTTTTTATCAATGCCTGCTATGAGCAAAAACAGTCTACCGGAGGAATAGGTTTTTTCGACTGTATTAATGATCAGGAAACGGCCAATTTTATTTTTGACCATTGTAAAAACTGGCTTCACAAAAAGGGAATGGAGGCAATGGACGGACCTATCAATTTTGGAGAAAGAGACAAATTTTGGGGTCTTTTAACTGAAGGTTTTATTGAACCCCTGTTTGGGATGAATTACAATTTCCCTTATTATAAAGATCTTTTTGAGAATTATGGTTTTCAGATTTATTTTGAGCAGCTTTGTTTTACCCGACCTGTGTTTGCAGAAGTATCCCGGATTTTCAAGATTGCTCATGAAAAAAACAGAAGAAATCCTGCTATTTCTGCCCAGCCTATGAAGAAGAATAACCTGCCCAAGTTTGCCAAAGACTTTACAGAGATTTATAATAAAGCATGGGCTTCGCATGGGGAAGGAAAGCATCTGGAAGAAGCAAAAGTTCTGAAAATGTTCAACACCATGAAACCTATCATCAATGAGCATATTTCATGGTTTGTCTATGAAAACGAGACACCTATTGCTATGTGGATCAATATTCCGGACCTCAACCAGTGGTTTAAATATCTGAACGGGAAATTCGGATTTTTTGAAAAACTTAAATTTTTGCTGTTGAAACATCTTAAAAAGAATGAAAAAATGGTGGGACTTGTTTTTGGGGTAGTCCCTGACTGGCAGAAGAAAGGCATTGACGGGTATATGATATGGGAAGGAACCCAGCATTTGAGGAAGCATACAGATTTTACAATTACAGAACTACAGTGGATTGGTGATTTTAATCCGAAAATGATTAAGATTGCAGAAACGCTTGATACGACTGTGACTAGAAAACTGGCTACTTATCGGTATTTATTTGACAGAAATAAGGAATTTGAGAGACATCCAATTCTTTAGGGTAAGGAAGAAGAAAATTTTAAAGTTTATTATTACCGTCAGATTGTTGATTAAAAATAAACCCCTGTGAAAATTCACAGGGGTTCCTTCATTTTTGGTACTTTTATTAGAATAGCTCACCGGCTACTTTTTTAATATTGTCACTTTTCCCCATGGAGTAAAAGTGCAAAACCGGAACTCCGAAGTCCAGCAATTCTTTACATTGAGCAATGGCCCATTCTATTCCGATTTGTTTTACTGCTTCATTATTTTTTGCATTTTCCACTTCATTGATCAGTTCTTCGGGAAGGTCTATTTTAAACACTTGTGGCAGAATTTTCAAATGCTTCTTGGTGGCAATAGGTTTGATGCCCGGAATAATCGGAACGGTAATTCCCATTTCTCTTGCTTTCTGAACGAATTCTATATACTTTTTATTGTCAAAGAACATCTGGGTAACAATATAATCTGCTCCGGCATCTACTTTTTGCTTTAGCCATTTGAGATCATAATTCATGGAAGGAGCTTCCATATGTTTTTCCGGGTAGCCGGCAACACCAATGCAGAATTTATTTAATTCATCACTAACCTGCTCTTCATTATGAAGATATTTTCCTCTTCCGAGGTCATTAATCTGATTGACCAGATCCATTGCACTTGCATGTCCTCCCTGAGTAGGTTCGAAATACTGATGTCCTTTCATAGCATCTCCTCTTAAAGCCATCACATTATCTATCCCCAGATACATACAGTCTACCAATAAATATTCTGTTTCTTCTTTCGTGAATCCTCCACAAAGAAGATGCGGAACCGTATCTACATTGTATTTATGCTGAATGGCCGCACAAATTCCTAAGGTTCCCGGGCGCATTCTTGTAATACGGCGTTCCATAAGGCCATTTCCTTTATCGATGTAAATATACTCCTCTCTGGATGTTGTAACATCAATGAAAGGTGGTTTGAATTCCATTAACG
This sequence comes from Chryseobacterium sp. ON_d1, assembly GCF_006829085.1. Taxonomy (GTDB): domain Bacteria; phylum Bacteroidota; class Bacteroidia; order Flavobacteriales; family Weeksellaceae; genus Chryseobacterium. The sequence goes on along the minus strand of NZ_BJTC01000011.1, from coordinate 231,719 downwards.
GATCGATATTCGTGTAAAGGTCTTCAATCCCGATTCCTTTCTGTGGCGGAACAACTTCTAAAGAGAATAAAGTTTTTCCATTTGCATTTTTAATGTGTTCTGTTATCTTCATGTCAATGTTAATCTGCTAAATTTGGTGACAACCATTTTTTTGCTTCCTGGATGCTACAGCCTCTTCTTGCTGCATAATCTTCAAGCTGGTCTTCTGTAATTTTTCCTAATCCGAAATATTTGGCATGTGGACTTCCAAAATAGTATCCGGAAACAGATGCTGTTGGGAACATGGCAAGGCTTTCTGTAAGGAAAACCCCAGTATTCTCTTCTACTTTTAAAAGATCCCAGATAGTTTTCTTTTCCAGATGGTCCGGACAAGCCGGATATCCCGGTGCCGGACGGATTCCTTTATATTTTTCGGCAATAAGCTCTTCGTTGCTTAAGTTTTCCTGATTGGCATATCCCCAGTATTCTGTTCGGACTTTTTTATGTAAGAATTCGGCATATGCCTCTGCAAAACGGTCAGCTAAAGCTTTTACCATAATGGAATTGTAATCATCATTTGCTTTTTCATATTCGGCAGACAGTTCATCAGTTCCAAAACCTGTTGTTACACAGAATGCTCCCATATAATCAGTTTTTCCTGAGCTTTGAGGAGCAATGAAATCACTCAAGGCCAGATATTCTTTTCCTTTTGATCTTTGAGCCTGCTGTCTAAGAGTTAAAAACCTGGCTTTTTCATTATTATTTTCATCAAAAATCAGGATATCATCAGATTCATTGGAGTTGGCTTTAAAGATTCCGAAGATGGCTTTTGCCGTCAACAATTTCTCATCCAGAATTCTTTTCAGAATCACCTGAGCATCTTTAAATAATTCTTTTGCCTGAACGCCCACAACCTCATCTTCCAGAATATTCGGATACTTCCCATGGAGATCCCAGCTCCTGAAAAACGGAGACCAGTCGATAAAAGGAACCAACTCATTCAGATCCTGGTTTTCGATCACTTTTATTCCTAAATTATTCGGGGTGAAGATTTCTTCGTTTTCCCAGTCGATCTTAAAATAATTTTCTCTGGCTTCTTTGATGGAAACATAATCTTTGTCTACCTGTCTGTTCAGAAATTTTTCCCTGAAATCGGAATAGTCATTCTTTAAATCCGAAACGTATTCTTTATTTCTGTCTCCCAACAAAGCGCTTACCACATTTACAGCTCTTGAGGCATCATTTACGTGAACAACAGCATTTTTATATTTTAAATCGATTTTCACTGCGGTATGTGCTTTTGAAGTGGTAGCACCACCGATCAATAAAGGAAAATCTAAATTCTGTCTTTCCAATTCTGATGCGATATACACCATTTCATCCAGACTTGGGGTAATCAGTCCACTTAATCCTATAACATCTACTTTTTCTTCAATAGCAGTCTGTATAATTTTTTCCGCAGGCACCATTACTCCAAGGTCGACAATTTCATAGTTGTTACAGCCAAGAACAACACTTACGATATTTTTACCGATATCATGAACGTCACCTTTTACGGTTGCCATTAATATTTTTCCATTGGCGGGTTTTGTTCCGTCTTTTTCTGCTTCAATAAAAGGCTGTAAATAAGCCACCGCTTTTTTCATTACTCTTGCTGACTTTACCACCTGTGGAAGAAACATTTTTCCGCTTCCGAATAAATCTCCTACCACTCCCATTCCTGTCATCAGATTCACTTCAATAACATGAAGGGGTCTTTCTGCCAATAGTCTTGCTTCTTCTACATCTTCTTCAATAAAACGGTCGATTCCTTTGACCAAGGCATGGGTAATTCTTTCCTGCAAAGGATTATTTCTCCATTCCAGGTCCTCAGTTTTTTCTTTTTTTACGGATTTATGCTTCTCAGAATAGTCCAGAAGTCTTTCTGTTGCATCATCTCTTCTATCCAGAATCACATCTTCAACGAGTTCCAGCAATTCTTTATTGATTTCATCATATACTTCCAGCATAGCCGGGTTTACAATACCGATGTTCATTCCCGCCTGAATGGCGTGATAAAGGAACACAGAGTGCATTGCTTCTCTTACGGTATCATTTCCACGGAAAGAGAAAGAAACATTGCTCACTCCCCCGCTTACAGAAGCATAAGGAAGGTTTTGTCTTACCCAGCGTGTGGCTTCAATAAAGTCGATAGCGTTTCGTCTGTGTTCTTCCATTCCGGTTGCCACCGGAAATATATTTAGGTCAAAAATGATATCTTCAGCAGGAAAACCAATCTGATTTACCAGAATGTCATAGGATCTTTTTGAAATTTCAATTCTCCGTTCAAGATTGTCGGCTTGCCCCACCTCATCAAATGCCATTACAATAACTGCCGCTCCATACCTTTTAATGGCTTTGGCATGTTTGATAAATTCTTCTTCTCCTTCTTTCAAACTGATAGAATTTACTACACATTTTCCCTGAGCAACCTGAAGACCTGCTTCAAGAATTTCCCATTTGGAGGAATCTACCATAATCGGAATTCTTGCGATATCCGGTTCAGAGGCTATTAAGTTCAGGAATTTGATCATGGAAGCTTTTCCATCAATCAATCCATCATCAAAGTTCACGTCCAGAATCTGGGCGCCTCCTTCTACCTGATGGCGGGCAATATCTAATGCTTCGGAGAATTTCTCCTCTTTGATCAATCTTAAAAACTTTTTGGATCCGGCAACGTTCGTCCTTTCACCAACATTGATGAAATTACTCTCCGGTGTTATGATAAGAGGCTCAAGGCCTGATAATCTTAAATACTTCATTTTATTCTTCTAAAATATAGTAGGCATTATTGGCATTCTGCCTCAATAAATCCCTATGCTTGCTTAAAGCTGTAATCAGCGGAAATCTTTTGTAAGCTAAATTGTGCTCTTTAGCAAATTCTTCGATTTCCTCAGTAATTTCGTTGTAATACATATAACTGTAGTTTGGAAACAGATGATGGGCTACATGAAAATTAAAGTTTCCCAATACATTTCTTACAAACCAGTTATTTTCTGTTAAATCATTGGTCACCTCCAATTGGTGACGAAGCCAGCTGAACGGAAGGCCGTTCTCTTTATTTAACCTTGGAAAGGCATTATCAGGAAGCGGATGCAAAGGCAGTAACACAAACAATGCAAAAATACTTGCTGAAATTACCTGTAAAAACCACGCTCCTAAGGCTAATCCTATTGATACTTTAAAGAACACAACGGGAACCACAATCTGATAAAAGAAATAGAACAGCTTATAACTCACCATTTTCACTTTTTCAACAACAGGTATTCTTCCCTGGGTTTTTAAAATCACTCTTTCCTTATCAAAGAAATCCCGAAAGTCTCTTATAAACATCCAGTTGAACAAATACAGCGGATATACTAAGAAAAAGAACTTATGCTGATACTTCTGAATTCCTTTCGCTTTAATCCATGGAACGATCAGGAGCAATCCGCTCTGTTCGATATCCGTATCCCATCCATCTACATTTGGGTAAGCATGATGGCTTACGATATGTCTTTTTTTCCAGATGTAGGAATTGGCTCCTATAAAATCAAAAATGTGGAGAACCAGAGCATTCAGCTTTTTACTTTTATAGATGTTGTTATGAGCTGCTTCGTGGATTAAGTTTAAATAAATCAAAACCAGAGAAATTCCCATTAAAACAAAACTCAGAATATAGACCCAATGCTTTTCAGCATTCAAAACAGCCAGAAAATATAAACCAATATAAACCAGTGGGAGTATTACCGCTTTGATCTGAATATAGATATCCCTGTTTTCAGAAATGGCTTCTACTCTTTTGTTCACTTTCTTTCTAAGCTCATTAAATAATCTGACATCTTCCGAATCTTTTAAATAAATTGGCTTTTCCATATATTTAACTTTGTGGTTTACTTAAAGTTAACATTTATAATTCAGCCTTCATTCTTGATTTTAATTAAAAAAATCTATCAAATCACACAAATTCCTTCAATTTTCTCGGTGGGTAATCTTTCACCAGCTCTGCAATTGCTTTGATATGCTCAGGCGTTGTTCCACAGCATCCACCGATAATATTGATCAATCCTTTCTCAACATATTCTTTAATCTGTCTCGCCATATCTTCGGGGGTTTCATCATATTTTCCGAAAGCATTCGGTAAGCCGGCATTCGGATATGCTGAAACATAGAATTCTGAATTATGGGCCAGTGTTTCAAGATAAGGAGTAAGCTGATCTGCTCCCAATGCACAGTTAAAACCTACGCTTAGTAAATTCAGGTGTGAGACAGAAATCAGAAAAGCTTCTGCCGTCTGTCCGCTCAATGTTCTTCCTGAAGCATCGGTAATGGTTCCTGAAACCATGATCGGAATTTTAATTCCTCTTTCATCCTGCAATTCATCAATGGCAAACAAAGCTGCTTTTGCATTTAAGGTATCAAAGATGGTTTCTACCAGAAGGATATCTGAACCTCCATCCAGTAACGCTTCACATTGCTGCTTGTATGCTACTCTTAATTCTTCAAAAGTAATAGCTCTGTATCCGGGATCATTAACATCAGGACTCAAACTTGCCGTTCTGTTCGTAGGGCCGATAGATCCTGCCACAAATCTCGGTTTGTCCGGATTTTTTGCTGTGTATTCATCACAGGCCTTTCTGGCAATTTTTGCCGACTCATAGTTCAGTTCATATACCAGATCTTCCATATGATAATCTGCCATGGCAATGGTAGTTCCTGAAAACGTATTGGTCTCAATAATGTCTGCCCCTGCTTCAAGATATTTCTTGTGAACTTCTTCAATGGCCTGAGGCTGTGTCAGAGAAAGCAGGTCATTGTTTCCTTTTACCGGATGTTCCCAATCCTTGAAACGCTCTCCGCGGTAATCTTCTTCTTCAAACTTATACCTCTGAAGCATCGTTCCCATGGCACCGTCAAGAATTAAAATTCTTTCGGATAGAGCTTTATATAATTGTTCTGAATTTTTCATTTTTAAATGTTTGATTAAATTCTGTTTCTATTGAATTAATCCAACGCCTGCTTAAGGTCCGCAATGATATCCTCTACATTTTCCAAACCTACTGAGCAGCGCACCAATCCTGCTGTAATCCCTACTTCATTTCTTTCTTCGTCTGAAAGCTTGGAGTGTGTAGTGGATGCCGGATGCGTAACGATCGTTCTTGTATCACCTAAGTTGGCAGACAGTGAACACATCTGTATCTTATCTAAAAAGGCTCTTCCGCCTTCTATTCCGCCTTTTATTTCAAAGGCTACGATATTTCCTCCAAGCTTCATCTGCTTTTTGGCGACTTCATAACTTGGGTGGGATTTAAGAAATGGATATTTTACGAGCTCTACATTCGGATGACTTTCTAAGAACTCAGCTACCTTCAATGCATTTTCGCAGTGTTTTTCTACACGGATAGCCAGTGTTTCAAGACTTTTTGATAATACCCATGCATTAAAAGGAGACAATGCAGGTCCTGTATTTCTTGCAAAAAGATAAATTTCTCTGATCAGATCTTCTTTTCCTACAGCTATTCCTCCTAATACCCTTCCCTGACCGTCAATCAGCTTTGTTGCTGAGTGTACAACAATATCTGCACCATATTTGATTGGTTGCTGAAGATAAGGTGTTGCAAAACAGTTATCTACAATAAATATAAGATTATGTTTTTTGGCGATCTGACCGAAAAACTCAAGATCCAGAATTTCAATAGCCGGATTGGTAGGGGTTTCAAGGTATAAGACCTTTGTATTAGGTTTGATATATTGTTCAACATTCGCTGCATCTTCTGCTTTGAAATAAGAGGTTTCAATATTCCATTTTGGGAAATATTTGGTGAACAAGGTGTGTGTCGACCCGAATACAGACTGACAGCTTACGATATGATCACCCGCATTTAACAAAGCTGCAAATGTAGAATAGATGGCTGCCATTCCTGTCGCAAAGGCATATCCTGCTTCTGCTCCTTCCATTTTAGCGATCTTATCTGTAAATTCTGTTACATTTGGATTGGAGAAACGGCTGTATAAATTTTTAGGTTTTTCTTCTGCAAAGCTTGCTCTCATATCTTCCGCATCCTGAAATATAAAACTGGAGGTAAGATATAGCGGCGTAGAATGCTCGTCAAACTGAGTTCTTTCAGTCTGGGTTCTTATTGCTGATGTTTCAAAATTTTCCATATAGTTTTAATTTGTCAATTTACCAATGTATCAATCTAACAGTTTAACAATGATATTCTTTCCATGCCAAGAATGACAATTACAGTAATTGCTACACTGCTAAATTGGTAGATTGTTACATTAAATATTATTTCGTTTCACTTACTCTTAAAATATCCCCAAATACTCCTCTGGCCGTTACCTTTGCTCCGGCTCCGGCTCCCATAATAACGATTGGATTTTCTCCGTAGCTTTCTGTATAGATTTCAAAGATTGAATCTGAACCTTTCAGCTGTCCTAATGCAGAAGTTGCAGGTACAGAAACCAATTTTACATCCAGTTCCCCTTTATCCTTCTGCAGATCACCATGTAAATCACCCACGTATCTCAATACATGGTCAGGTTCCTGATTTTCTTTTATTTTCTGGTATTCTTCGTCCAGTTCTTCCAGTCTGGAAAGGAATTCTGATTTTGAAACCTCCAATAAGGTTTCCGGAACCAGATTCTGAATATTGATATCTCCGAACTCGTTGATCAAGTCTAATTCTCTCGCCAGGATCAGTAATTTTCTTGCAACATCATTTCCTGATAAATCTTCTCTCGGATCTGGTTCTGTGTATCCTTTTTCCAGAGCTTCATTAATGATGGTTGAAAATTTATCGTTCCTTAAAGAAAAATTATTGAAAACATAACTTAGCGTTCCGGAGAATACGCCTTTAATTCTGGTTATATTTTCTCCTGAAAGATGTAATAATTTGATGGTGTCAATTAATGGTAATCCTGCACCTACATTAGTTTCATACAGATAACGTCTGTTATTTTTGTTCAACGTATATCTTAGTTTTCTGTACTCCTCTATCGGAAGGGTATTGAAAATCTTGTTGGAAGAAACAAGATCGAATCCGTTTTCTGCTAAAGCATGATAGTTTTTTACAAAATCCTTGCTTGCCGTATTATCCACAACGATTAGATTCTCAAGTTGGTTTTCGTTGGAGAAATTGATTAATTCTTCAACGTTGGACGGATGTTGCGCTGTCAAAACCTTATCCCCCCAATTGGCATCAAACCCCTTTTTGTTGAAGGCAATTTTCTTTGAATTGGCTACCGCAACTACTTTAAGGTCTATTTTTTTACGTTTTTTAATTTCTTCAGCAGATTCAAGTACCTGCTCTATCAGGGTTTTTCCTACGTTTCCGTGACCAATGATGGCCAGATGAACCGTCTTTGGTTTTTTGAAAATTTCAGATTCTATAATATTTCTTGTTTTCTCATCCTGCGAAGAAGTCACTACGATATTAACTCTGTTTTCGCCTGCTATCTGGTTTAACAGCAACGGAAAAACATTATTTCTTGCCAGTTCAGCAAAGACTTTATTAAAATCTTCTGCTACGAAACCGATCACAGAAACATTATTGATACTATAGATCTGGGAAACTTTTCCTGACTTTCTTTCTGCTTCAAATTCATCAATAAGACAAGCCACTGCCTTTTCGGCATCGTTTTCGTGAACCAGAATAGAAATTCCGTTTTCGATGGCCTGTTGAGAAATTACTCCTACACTGATACGCGCTAAGGTAAGCGCTTTAAAAATTCGTCCGTCAATCCCTATTTCTCCCAGGAAATCTTCTCCTTCAAATTTGACGATTGATCTGTTCTTCAAAAATTTTATTTCGTTAGCATTTTTCATTTTTCCTGTAAAATGTTTTTTATGATATTATTTAATTGTTGATATTCCATTAGGAAGGCATCATGCCCGTGTATAGATTGGATCTCGTGATAAGAAACATCCTTATTTTTCTCTTTTAAGTTTTCAAAACACATCCGGATTTCAGAAGCCGGGAAAAATAAGTCTGAATCTACGGAGATCATGCGCATTCGTGCCTGTATGTTCTCCAGTGCTGTTTCATCAGCATTTATATTCATCAGGAGATGATTCATCAGTTTATAAGCTTTTAAACTAAACCTTTCGTTTAGAGCATTACCATGATAAATCAGCCAGTCTTCTGATTCCAGGCGCTGTTTTTCCTGGTTATATTGGTTTTGAAATCTGTCATTGAGTGACTGCGGTGTTCTGTAACACAACATGGCATGAATTCTCGCTTTCTGTAATGGTTCTTCATTATCATTTAATAAGAATTTCTGAACCAGACATTGTGAGTGAAGCCAATCGTGCGTTCTGTAATCGCAGGCAATGGGAATAAATATCTCTGCGAGATCCGGCTGCTGGGCAAGCATTTCCCAGGCAATTCCTCCTCCCAGAGAGCCTCCGATAATGGCATATAGTTTTTTGATCTGTAAAGCTTCAAGCCCTTTCAGGAATATCGCAGCGATATCTGAAGGGGTAAAGTCTTCATAGTCTTCAATTAAAAAATTGTCATAACCGTTTCCGGGTATGTTGAAACACAGAACAGTATATTGATCGGTATCAACAATCTGATTTTCTCCTACCAGCTGCTTCCACCAGCCTTTTTCTCCGGACACATTTGAGTTTCCGGTAAGAGCATGATTGATTAAAATGACGGGCGCTGTAAACAGATCTTTCCCAAAAAGCTGATAGCTTAATGAGATATTGTATTCCTTTTGGGAATAAGTTTGATACGTAAGATTAATATAGTTTAGTTCTGTTTTCAATTCTATTATGTTTAATACAATTGAAAATGCCACAGGAAATGGCTGAAAAGAACTTCAGTGAGTTATCTGTCCAAAATTATTTTTGGTAGAACGTAGCACCTTCTTTGCTTCCGCAAAGGGTTGCTAAGGTTTCATAGGGTCTAATCCCTCAACCTTTCTTGATAACATTTTCAATATTTGAATGAACGAATGGTGCAAAGGTAATTCTTTTCTTTCAATTTCAAAAAAAAATTATTTTAATATTTAAAAAAGCCCTTAAATACAAGTATTTCAAGCCCATATTAATAATTATTCAGATGAAAAAAATTGGAATTACCTGTCAAAAAAACTAACTTCGTATGGAAAAATGATGAGATATGACCGCCGAAAAAGAAAGATTACAAGATACCAAATGGAAAAACTGGGGACCTTATGTAAGCAACCGGCAGTGGGGAAATGTACGCGAAGATTATAGCCCGAACGGGAATGCCTGGAATTTTACCAATCATAATAATGCTGAAAGCTATGCTTACCGCTGGGGTGAAGAAGGTATTGCCGGAATTTCTGATGTAAAGCAGCTTTTATGTTTTGCCTTTTCGTTCTGGAACAAGAAAGATAAAATGGTAAAAGAACGATTCTTTGGTTTGAGCAATCCTCAGGGAAATCATGGGGAAGACATCAAAGAAATCTTTTATTATCTGGATAATACACCTACTCATAGCTATATGAAGATGGTTTACAAATATCCGATCAATGAGTTTCCGTATGATGATATTCTTATTGAGAATGGAAAACGCGGCAAAAAAGAACCTGAATATGAGCTTTTCGATACCGGTATTTTTGATAATGATGAGTATTTCGATATTTTCATTGAATACTGTAAGGCCGATCACAATGATATTCTGGCCAGAGTAACGATCTGCAACCGAAGCCAGCATGATGCCCCTATTGTGGTGGCACCTACTGTATGGTTCAGAAATAACTGGAAATGGGGATATAATACCTACAAGGCAGAGCTGAGTGCTTCCCATGACGGAAGCATTACTATAGTCCATGACAGTATTTCAATCAAAAAGCTTTATTCCAGAAATACAAATGCAGAAACTGCATTTTGTGATAATGAAACGAATACTTCAAAGCTTTATGGAGCTCCCGTCGTTGAAAACACCTATTTCAAAGATGGGATCAATAATTTTATTACCCATCAAGCGAACACCATAAATCCTGAAAAAAAAGGAACAAAAGCATCTTTCCTTATAGATGAAACTGTGGGTTCAGGGGAATCAAAAGTTTTTGAATTCAGACTATGTCCTGAGGAAAAAGATGAACCTTTTGAAAATTTTGATACTATTTTTAGTGTAAGGCAAGCCGAAGCTGAAGAGTTTTATAGCGAAATTCAGAATGATACCGTCAATGAAGATGAAAGAAATGTTCAGAGACAGGCTTTTGCCGGGCTTCTCTGGAATAAACAATTCTATCATTACAATATTGGAAAATGGCTGAAAGGAGATCCTAACTTTGAAGCTCCAAGAAACTTCAACGAATATGTAAGAAATACGGAATGGAATCATCTCCACAACAAGGATATTATTTCCATGCCTGACAAATGGGAATATCCATGGTATGCGACGTGGGATCTGGCATTTCACTGTGTTCCTTTTTCTATCATTGATGCTGAATTTGCTAAGGGACAGCTTTTATTGCTTACCAAAGAATGGTATATGCATCCTAACGGACAGCTTCCTGCCTATGAGTGGAATATGAGTGATGTAAATCCGCCTGTGCATGCCTGGTCATGCTTCCGTGTTTTTAAAATTGATGAAAAAAATAATGGAAAACCAGATTTATTATTCTTAGAGAAAGTATTCCAGAAACTGCTTCTCAATTTCACATGGTGGGTAAACCGAAAAGACAAAAACGGCAAAAATATCTTTGGCGGGGGCTTCCTTGGCCTTGATAATATCGGTGCTTTTGACCGAAATATAGAATTAAAGGATGGCCAACATCTTGAACAGGCTGACGGAACAAGCTGGATGGCCATGTATGCATTGAATATGATGCGCATTGCAATGGAACTTGCTCAATATTATCAGGTATATGAAGATATGGCGATCAAGTTTTTTGAGCATTATCTTTACATCGCTGAAGCTATGGAAAATCTCGGTGAAGGAACAAAGGGTCTTTGGAATGAGGAGGACGGATTTTTCTATGATGTGCTTCAGCTTGGAAACGGAGACAGCGTTTCTTTGAGATTAAGAAGTATTGTAGGTTTGATCCCCATGTTTGCCGTTGAGATTGTAGACCACCGTTTATTGGAAAAGATGCCTAATTTCAGAAGCAGAATGGAATGGATCTTAAAAAATAAACCGGAGCTCACGAAACTTGTTTCCCACTGGGATGAGGAAGGCCACGGAAGAAAACATCTGATGAGTATCCTCCGCAAAAACAGGCTTACTAAAGTTCTGACCAGAATGCTTGACGAAAAAGAATTTTTAAGTACTTACGGAATCCGGGCCATGTCTAAGGTATATGAGGAAAATCCCTTTATATTCTCAGTACATGGAACTGAAAATATAGTGTACTATACGCCAGCAGAAAGTGACAGCCGGATGTTTGGCGGAAACAGCAACTGGCGAGGCCCTATCTGGTTTCCTATTAACTTTCTGATTGTAGAAAGCCTGCAGCGTTTCCACTATTATTATGGAAACAGCCTGAAAGTAGAACTTCCAACGGGAAGCGGTGATAAAAAAAATCTTGATGAAGTGGCTCAGAATATCAGCAAAAGACTCTGTTCGATATTCTTAAAAGATGAGCATGGGCAGCGGGCCTTCAATGGAGGTAATCCGAAGTTCAATTATGATGAACATTTCAGGGATTATATCACATTCTTTGAATATTTTCATGGAGATAACGGCCGGGGTGTAGGGGCTTCTCACCAGACAGGATGGACTGCCACTGTGGCGAAACTTATAAAACCAAGACTTACCTTCTAGATGAGAATGAGTAATTAGTAATAGGCAATAGAAAAGCCGGATGATTCATCCGGCTTTTCTATTTTTTTTAATGAGAGATTAAATTTTTTCTCCGTTCACATATACCTCATATCCGATTTCTACATTCGGTTCTAAAGTTTTTGATACAGAACAGTATTTTTCAAAAGAAAGCTCCGCAGCTTTTAGTGCCTTTTTAGGATCAATTTCTCCTTCCAAAAGAAATTTAACATTAATGGATTTAAAAGGTTTCGCATCTTCTACCTGTACTCTTTCTCCTTCTACCTCTGCCTGAAAACTTTTGATTTCCTGACGCTGCTTTTTCAGAATAGAAACTACATCAATTCCGCTGCATCCAGCCACTGCCATCAGTACACTTTCCATTGGAGAAACTCCTTTTGCTCCCGGCTGGGAAGTATTATCCAAAAGAATTGAATTTCCTTGAGCATTGGTACATTCAAATAAAAAATCGTCGTTTATTCTGTTAAGTGTAATTTTCATTTTGTATTGCTTATTGCTTCTGCAAAGTTATAAAATTCCTCTCGCTTTTATCTCCAGATATTTATTGATAACATCGATATTCAAATTCTCAGGAAGTGTATATACGGTATAGATCCCATATTTACGAAGTTCCTGGATGATCAGTTTCTTTTCAAATTCGAATTTTTCACTAATAATCTCATCATAGATTTCCTGCATATTTTCAGGATTTTTGTTGATCAGCGTCTGCAGTTCAGAATTTTTGAAGAATACAACTACCAGCAAATGGTTTTTCGCAATTCCGCGAAGATATTTCAGCTGGCGGTTCAGTCCGTCCAGGGTTTCAAAATTCGTGAAAAGCAAAATTAAACTTCTTTGATTGATAGAATATTTTACATCCTGGTACAAGCGGTTGAAGTCGCTTTCAAAGAAATCAGTTTTAATATTATAGAGTGCTTCTGAGATTTTTTTCAATTGTCCGGATTTATTATCAGCAGCAATTTTATTTTCAGCTTTTTTAGAAAAAGTCATCATTCCGGCTCTGTCTCCTTTTCTCAAAATGATATGAGACAATGCCATGGTTGCATTAATGGAATAATCCAGCAGGCTTAATCCATTGAAAGGCATTTTCATCGTCCTTCCTTTGTCTATCAGCATAAAGATGCGCTGTGATTTTTCATCCTGAAACTGATTAACCATCAGGCGGTTTGTTTTTGATGTTGCTTTCCAGTTGATCGTTCTGATATCATCTCCGGGAACATATTCTTTGATCTGCTCAAACTCCATGGTGTGTCCCAGTTTTCTGACTCTCTTGATTCCACCTAATAAAAACTCACTCTGAATGGCCATCAGCTCATATTTTCTGAGATGAATGAAAGACGGATAAGAAGGCAGCATGGCATCTTTCTGGAAAATAAATCTTTTTGAGATGAATCCCAATGGTGATGATGCGTAAACATTCAAACCTCCAAAATGATATTCTCCCCTTTCTTTAGGCTCTAATGAATACTGAAAAAATGTATTTGCTCCTGAAGCAATCTGTTTTTTAATCAGAAAATCTCTTTTCTGAAACTGGAACGGAATTTCATCAATAATCCTAGTAGATAGAGTAAAGCTGTAATTATTTTTGATGTCAATTTTCACAAAATTTTCATCCCCATTGGACAATTTTTCCGGCAAAATTCTTTGCACCTGTAAGGCATTCTTTTGATTAAAAAGCAACAGAAAATCTACCATTGCTGCCAGAAAAGAAATCAACAGCGCAATATGGGCTACCCACATCAGCACTGGAAAGAAAAATGCCAGAACATACAGTATCCCCACTCCGATGAGCGTAAAAAAGAAACGGGTATTGATGTATAAGTTTTTCATTGGTTAGGTTGCAGGTTGCAGATGAAAGGTTTTAGGTGGTCGTTTATTAGCTTTTTTATATTCATTATTATTGTAGAGAATAAATGAGTCCATTCAACATTTTAGATATATCTATAATCTCCTGATTTAGTTTCAAATAATCATCTTCATTTAAAAAACCGAGATTTTTTGAAATAATTAATTGTGTTTTTACTTCTGCACAACTACCTCTTGATATTTTTAAAAATTGCAGATAATCAGGTTTACTTCTTCTTGAGTTTTCTTCTGCAATATTGGAGGGTATAGAAATGGCGGCTCGTTTGATTTGTGATATTAATCCATAGATTTCGGTTTTGGGAAATGCTTCAGTAATTCTATAGATTTCAGTAACAAAGTCAATCGATTTCTGCCAAACTAAAAGCTCTTTAAAATTTGCCATATATGATAATTTTGTAACTATTAAACATTCACCACTATCACCTGCTACCTGCCAACTATTATCTACCTGGGAATCTCTATTCCTTCTAAAATCTGACGGATAATTTCATCTGCAGTAAGACCTTCCATTTCTCTTTCAGGAGATACAATTACTCTGTGTCTCAACACAGCATAACTTGCCTCTTTAATATCTTCAGGAGTTACAAAATCTCTTCCTCTGATAGCTGCAAATGCCTTTGAGGCAGTAAGAAGTGCCAGGGAAGCCCGCGGGGAAGCTCCCAAATATAAAAACTGGTTTTCTCTTGTATTGATGATAATTTTAGCAATATATTCCATCAGCTGGGCTTCCACTATAATCTCTTTAACCAGATGTTGATAGTTTTTCAATTGTTCAGCTGTGATAACTCGGCTGATCCCTTCCGTTTTATCTTCTTTTTTACTTTCATGCTGATTTTTAATAATCTCTATTTCCTGTTCAAGATTAGGATATCCTACATTGATCTTAAATAGAAAACGGTCTAGCTGTGCCTCCGGAAGCCTGTACGTTCCTTCATGTTCTATAGGGTTCTGTGTTGCTATAACAAGAAAAGGTTCTTCCATAGTATACCGTATCCCATCCATTGTGATCTGCCTTTCTTCCATCACCTCAAACAATGCAGACTGCGTTTTTGCAGGCGATCGGTTGATCTCATCAATCAGGATGAAATTGGAGAAGACAGGTCCTTTTTTAAATTCAAATTCTGAGTTTTTCACATTAAATACAGATGTTCCAAGGATATCAGAAGGCATAAGATCCGGTGTAAACTGAATTCTGCTGAAACCAACATCAATGGTTTTAGCCAATAGTTTTGCTGTTATCGTTTTGGCCACACCGGGAACTCCCTCGATAAGAACATGTCCGTTTGAAAGTAATGCTGCCAAAAGATGTTCTATCATTTTCTCCTGTCCTACGATCACTTTTCCAATTTCTGATTTTACTTTCTCCAAACTTGTACGGAGCTCAATCATATCGATTCTCGAATGAAACGGCTCTTCCTGTTTATTCAGATTTATAGAGCTTGGGTTTTCTATATTTGGGTTATCAAAGTTTTCCATAATACATTTTATTTTACCAATCTAGCGACGTACCAAATTAACGATTATCCTTTGCATGAATAATTATCATTATCACAGGGACTGCTATATCGTCATATTATTATTTTTGTTATTTAATTATTTCATCAAGAAGCTTATTAATCCTTGTAAGGTCTTCCTTCATTACACTGGCATAAGGGTCCTGAGCTTTTTTGATAAGCCCTATCGCTTCATTGATCATCTCCATGGTTTTCCCTGTTTTAAGATGCAGTTTTTTAGCAAATTCCTCATCCAGATTCTGAGTATCTATTAACAGATCCATTCTTACTTTATTCAGAAAATACTGAGCTTTCTTTGCCATCATATCATGGAAATCACCTTCCTGAAGATACAGATTTCCAATACTTTTTACAAAATCCAGGGACGTATTTCTCAATGGCTCTATTACAGGGACTATTCTCTGCTTTCTTTTGGCATTAAAGAAAATAAAAAGAATAAGGCCTCCTAAAAATATCCACCACGCATATTTCAAAGCAGGTTTTGACAATATAAACCGCATAAAGAAACGTGACGCTGAACTTTTACCGGCGACGAACCAAAGGGTTTCCCTATCCTGAAGATAGGAAAATACATCCTGTGCATATTTTACATTTCCTGGTTTAAGAAGATAGTAGTTGGTCAGAAAAAGAGGTTCTGTATGGGCATAAATATATCCTTTCCCAAATTTAACTTTAATAAAATTGGCCTGATCTGTATTCTTTTTCTCAACCGTTTTCCCAAGTACTTCAACTTTAGGTTTGATGAATGAAAACCCTCTTCCTGATGGAAATTTATCTAATCTGATAAAATCATTCTGGTATTTTTTATCGGTAAGTTTCAAGACATTTTGTTCTTCAAAAGATATTTCCGAATCGTAATATCCGATACTGTCTGAAATTTCTTTAGGCATACGGGTCACCATCAGAAATGCATCTGAACCTTCAGATACCTGGCCCAGTATTTTCTTCCAGGACTCATTGTCCAGGGTGTTTTCAATAACAATAATATTATGAGCTCCTTTTTTGTGCTGACTGTAATATTCATAAGGAACCTGCTCCACCTTCTTCAGCTTATTTTTAAAAAGATCTTTCGCTTCATTATTAAAAACAAACAGCCCAAACGGAGATTTTTCATTGATATCAAAGTTCTTTCGCCAGTCTGTAGTTTCTTTTTTGTTAACCTCAAGCAATGCCAGAATAACCATCACAATGATGAAAATTACAGCATATGTTTTGAAAGTTTTATTCATGGTTAATATTGTTATGGTTTAAATCCCTGATACTGATTTTTAAATTTCTGGTAGCTTTGTTCCTCAATACTGAATTCTCCATACCAGACATAATCAAAAATATAAGACAGATTAGAGAACTCATTTTTCAGATGTGGAGCTTTCAGCTCCATGGCATAATCTTTATTTGTTTTTTCAGGATTCCAGTTAATCAGTTTTTTATCACTCAGTTTTTTAAGAATAAACAGGAACTGGTAACGAATGGCAGAACGGTAATCTCCTGCCAGTTCAAATTTTGATATACTTTCAGGAAAATTAATTTCGTGGATATTCTCATGCAGTTCTTCAACATTAAGGTCAAGTTTCTTATTCTTTTTACCAAAAATAAAATTTCCGTCTTTTCCCATAATGTACTTAACAATGAAATACAGCAGAAATCCTACAAGGATAATTGCAAAAAGACGGATAAGGACAGTGGTAAGTTCTGCCGACTTCGTTAGTGCCGTTTCTCCAAAAATTCCCTGTATAATCTGATTAATCTTTCTCATCAGCTTTTGAAAGAAAGACTCTCTTGGCTTTGAAACAGAATAGTTGAACTCATTTCCTTTATATCTGGATGGAATATCTTCTTTGAATGTTTTGGGGTAGATAACATTATCTGATACCGGATTTTTCATCAGCACAGAATCCGCACGCAACATATTCCTGTAATGTCCGGTTGTATATAATGAATCTACTGCATCATCAGGAGCAGGATTGCCATCCTGGGCGTAAATCCGTCCAAGAGAGAAAAAAAGCAGTATGAAAAAAAGAATTTTATTCATTGATTCCTATCGTGTCTATTTCTGCCAATTCTACTTTCTGGTGAAGATCTGTCCGGCTGTCGTAATACATTAATCCTGCGTTCACATACATCAGATTTGAAAGAAAAAATGAAAGGAGCATGGATATTCCATAGAATACAAAAAACAAAACTCCGAAAGTCCCGGTAAAAGGATTTTGTTCAAAATTTCCATCCGGTGTAGTGGTAAGAAGTGATCCGTAAAAGAATATCATCGGAATAAATGTGAAAACAGATGTTGCCATGTAAATAATAATAAACATCACAAAGGCAGCTCCCCAATACTTCCAATACGGAGATTTTTCACTTCCGTTCGGGTAAGAAAACTGTGATCTCAAAGCATAGCTTAAACTTCCCCAAAAGCCTCTTTCTGAATTAAAATAATCATACATCAGAAATGTAGTGAAATTAAATATCGTTGGATAAACCAGCAGGATAAGGAATAACCCGATAATAATAAAGATCAGGATGTAAGAAAATCCTACCACAAAAAGGATCATAGGTGTAACGATAAAGATCATTCCAATGCACAACTTAGCTATTCTCCCTGCATTACTCTTAAAATCACTCAAGATCTCATCAGCTTTTATCTTTTCTGCTCCCTGTGCTATTCTTTTTAAATAAAAAACCGGATAGAGGTAATTCACGATCATTAAAACCATGAAAAGAAGGAACGTCAATAATCCCACCGTAATCAGCATTCCAGCATTATCCGAAAAATACTGTTCAAAGTAATACGTCTCTCCTCCCAGATTGGAACCGAATATCTGCGAAAAAAGTTCTTTATATCCGAAAATTAAAACAGCAGTCATTAAGATCAGAAGCAAACCGTTGATCAGAATATAATTTTTAAAATAATTCTTTCCGTATAATTTGAAAAAATTAAAACTGTCGCTGATAAAGTTCCCGAAGTCTCTTTTTTTATAAAATTGTATCATTGATGTGTTTATTAGTTTTTTTGTTGACTACAGATGGGTATACAAAATAATAAAATCCTATAATCACCAATGAGCCCAGAATAATTATCAGGTTAAGTACCAAAGGCATCTTTAATGCATGTCTTGTAACATAACCTTCTATAATCCCTGCACAAATAGTGAAAGGAACTGTACTTAAAAATATCTTGAAGGAATCTTTAAATCCTTTTTTAAAAGAGTTAAATCTTGAAAATGTCCTTGGAAACAAAATAGAAGCCCCCAGGATCAATCCACACATAGCTTCCACCACCATAGCGAAAATTTCAAAAACTCCATGAAGCCATATTCCTCTTGCACTGTCTTTCAAGGCTCCGTAATCATAAAAAAAGTATTGAAAAGCACCCAGCATAACACTGTTGGAAAGCAGAGCAAATAATGTCCCTACTCCGCCGGCAATGCCATAAATATAAAGTTTAGCCCCTACCTGGATGTTATTAAAAATAATTCCTATCGTACTTCCCCATGTGCTTCCACTCTGATAAACTCCTACGGCATTATTGTTTTTAATATTTTCAATGGTTTCATTCACATATCCTTCACCCAAAATAATATTGACAAAGTCTTTATCATAAATTGCAGACAGTACTCCTATCAGGGTAAACAAAATGAAAAAGAGAAAAGCATACATCAGATATCTCCGGTACTGATACATCAGCAGTGGGACTTCCGTTTTGAAAAAATAAACCAGTCTGTTCTCCTCTACCCTTTTTGTTTTATAGATCTTCTGAAATATCTGGGCAGATAGATGATTCAGGTACACTGTCGTGTTACTTTTGGGATAATAGGTCTGGGCAAAAGAAAGATCATTGATCAGATTTATATACAGCGAAGACAGGTCATCAGGATTTTTTTTAATTTTCCCTTGAATAACCTGTTCTATTCCCAACCATTTTTCTTTATTTTGTTTAATGAAATAAACTTCTCTCATAATTGTTAAGGCTAAAATAATAAAAAATATGTCTCAAATTGCGATAAATACCTCACAAAATGTAAATATTAATTTTAATATTGCAGGTGTAGGAGAAAGGATGCTCGCTTTCATTATTGATCTGCTGATCAGGATTACCTATGTAATGATTATCCTGTATCTGTTCTTCAATATTTTTGATTTGGGATACCTTTTAGACGGCCTCGATGGCTGGTCTGTAAGAGCCGTTTATCTCATTCTCACATTTCCTGCTTACATCTACCCACTTGTGCTGGAAAGCCTTATGGAAGGCCAGACTCCCGGTAAAAAACTTATGAAAATCAAAGTAGTGAAGATTGACGGTTACCAGGCAAGCTTTGCAGATTACATGATCCGTTGGGTTTTCAGAATTGTTGATATATCATTTGCCGGGGTTGTAGGACTTATCTCTATGATTGTTTCCAAAAACAATCAGCGCCTGGGTGACATTGCATCCGGAACAGCTGTCATTTCTCTGAAAAACAATATCAATATCTCACACACCATCCTTGAAAATATTCATCAGGATTACATTCCATCTTTTCCACAGGTTATTGCTCTGAGTGACAACGATATGAGGATCATCAAAGATAACTATACCAAGGCTTTAAAAGTAGATGACCGTCAGATCATCAGCAAGCTGTCTGATAAGATCAAGAGCATTCTGAAACTGGAAATAGACCCCACTAAAATGACAGAAAGACAGTTTATCAATGTAATTATTAAAGATTATAACTATTATACGGGGAAAGATAATTAATTGAGTCAATGGTCAATTTTGCTTCATTGGTGAATGGTCAATTGAAAAATTAGAAAGTGGGACGTTTAAAAAGGCTATCATTCAGTTTCTATAATACTGTAACGCTTTTTGTTTTAATGGATTTTTGCTCCACTCTTCCCATGTTCCTTTATAAGGATCATAGCCACACTTTAAAGGTTTGGAAATATCCAGATTTTCTTCATTAATATGAGTCCGTTCTGTAAAAGCCCGACAATCTGTACAAACATAACGAAACTCACAATCTTTGCATATATCCACACTATCTTTGGTTACATTCCAATATTTTCTAAATTCAGTTTGTTTTAAAGCTTCTTCAAGAGTAGAGGTATTAATATTTCCAAAAATATTTTCCATTAAAGGACAATTTTTAATATTACCTTCTTTATCTATTCCAATTTTTTTGAACAGGCAAGAATTATGATTGATGGCCTCCAAAACTTTAGGAAGGTTAGTATTGAAATATTTTATATCTACTTTCCCACAAGAAGAAATTTTCAAATCCTCTTCAACAAAATTTACGACAAAACATAGTTTATTAATTTCTCTATTATAAGGATTAATTTTACAGTTATAAAAAAACAAATTACTTATTCTACAAGCTTTTGCGCTCAGCTCCTCTAAATGATCCATTTGAATATTAATATGATACGGAGAATATATTTCAATATTTTCTAATGGAGTATTGTTGAATAGCCCATCTATTTCCAAAAACTCACAAAGAGAAATATTTCTTTGGGAATAAAGCACTAAATGCCTTATATGTAAATTTTCAACAGAACATTTGATTTTATATAGAACATCTATATTTTCAAACTCCACAAATAAGTCTGAAATCACATTATAATCTTGGTATTTTAAGGATAGTTGGGGAAATTCATAATCCCAGTCATTTTCTGAAACAAAACCATATTCATTTTCCAAAAGAATCTCTATATATTCAGACAAAATTTTCTGAGATTGATTATCATAATTTTGAAGAGTATTTTCAATAGAACCTATTTTCAACTCCTCTATCAGTTCATATAATTCCAGAGAAAACAATTCGGAAATATTTTTTTGCAAATCTGAAATTAATATCCTACTCACACCTTTTGTTATTAATATATTGGAAAATAAATTGAAATATTTCATAACATACGAACTAAAGATTTTACAGGCTTTTCTTTCATATAAAAACCTGTTCCATATTTTTCACATTCAACATAATAAGAAATATTGGATTTTATAAGCAATCTTCTCTTTTTAACTATTTCTATATATTGGAATGTAAGGGGAAGTTTATTTTTTTCATTAATAATATTCTTCATTAAGTACAAAATAAATTATTATATATTATAAATATTCGGCTATTTCTTTATCTAAAAAATAGTTGCATGTTTTAGATACATTTAAGAATTGTCCTACCGGATTTACTTCAAGAAAATAAAATTGATTTTTACTTTTTATGAAATCAATAGATCCACAATTCAGATCTAAAGAGAGCATCAATTGATGTATTTTTTCTTCAACAGTACTAGGAAGATCATAGGGCACATTTCTGTTAGGATTTTCGTCATTATATTTTCTATAATCTATTTCTGTCTGCCCATCATTTTGTGAAAAAACAGCCATTGACCAACACTTTCCATTTAGATAAAAAGTTCGGATTTCGAAATTTTTCTCTATTTTTTCCTGAAAAAAGGAAATGAAAAAATTATCTTTTGTGTATTTGTCTATCACCGTAGTATACATTACCCCGTAGGAATTTTCCCGAATGCTTTCTAGTGTAGGATTACCTGTAATAGGCTTTACAATAGTTTTTCCAAGTTGTATATCATCTGTATTCTCAGCAAGATAATAGGTAGGAACATCTAATCCGATAATTTCAGCCTTTTTAAGAACAAGCAATTTATTGACATAGCAATTACTCTGTTTATTAATATGTCTTTTCGATTCTAACATTTTAATAACGTAATCTTCCAACCAATGCTGATACTCACTCATATGAATATCTACTGAGAGATTTTCATAATGATTTCTTTTGAACTTTAGCCCACCTCTCCTATACCAAACACTGCTGATATCATCAACAAAAAAACTATTCTTTGTGCTTTCAATATAGACTCTTTTTTCTTTTATTTTGATCTCAAAAACTTCATCTTCATTTACCCTTATAAATTTCTTACCTAAGATGAAGAGCCATTTAATGACCTCGTCAGTTGTAGCTTCTTTATTTTTAGATATAATGAGTATCATTTTAGTAATTTTAAAATCTTTTTTATAGCAATATTTGATGAAGACCTTATTTTACATTTTTCAACAACTCCCATATTGGTTTTGAAGAATCTTTTATAATAAGATTGGTATGTTTTAAACTCGGCAAGCCTATGCTTTTCCTGTTACGGTTTATTTTCGCAGAGTCCGTTGATACGCCGGGATTAAACCCATATATCCTTTCTTTATCTGCAAGAAAAGCTGGATTATCAATCATTAATACATAATCACGGGGAGGACAGTCTCCAGACTTTACATACTCATAGAGTTTTGTCTTTATCTGAGGATAATATTCTTTTGTCTCGTTCATATGGGTAAGAAAAGTTGTCATCGCAAAAAATGTATCTTTATGCCCCATAGCACCCATTTTTTGTGGGGTAGGATAACCATACTTCTTAAATGTCCAAAGAAGAAGCCTTGCATTTTTCATTACATTCTTCTGTGCTAATGCTGTGTCAATTGGTCTCCCTTCCTGGTCTCTTTTCATTGCTACAGTAAAAGAGTCGATAAGTCTTTGGTTTAGATTTTTTTTCCAATCAGAAATCTGTTCCTTTACATCTGCACTATCAATTCCATATTTTTTAAAAAGGGAGTAATATTCTCTGCAATTACCACCCTGTTCTGCTTTTAAAAGGATTAGCTTCTTCAAACTTTTCTTATCTCCAAAATCAATATTATAATGATCTGCCAAAACAATATACGTTTCATATTCATTTATTCTTTCCTGATTTTTGGGCTTATATTCTTCAAAAAGCTTTTTATATTTTTCTACTGCCAGCTTTGGGTTATGTGCTATTCTATATATGCTATCAATTTCATTAACCTTTTGATAATATACAATATAATTCTTTTTTTTACAAGCCGTAAAAAAAATAGAAATAGTAATTATAACTAAGAATAGTCTACAGATGGAGATATATTTATTCATCATATCTAGTAATTATTATCATACAAAATAAGGAGGATCAAATCCTCCTTTAATTTTTGTTAATAAGGGTCTGTAGATACAGCACTTCCTACTGAAAGCCGGTGTGAGTACTTCCAAGTTCCTTCTACTGCATCAGTATAATAATCCACATCATATACAGGACCGTCAGGGCCATTATACCCCGATGATGCACTTCTACTACTTCCAGCACCTCCAGAAATAGCTTGTAAATTTCTAAGTCTTTTGTTTTCTAAAGAAGAGAAGTCTCCCTTCATTCCTTTTAATTTTTTCATAATAATTCTTTTTTATTGTTTGTGTCAACGTTAACATTTCAAATATATCAAACTACATTGAAATACACCCATGATTTTTATGTGAATTTTATGTGATTTTCAACCCATAACCAGCATTTATATTATCAAATAAGTATTCTTTATTTATAATGGTTTCCAAAGAATTAAAACCTCACAGGTTTTAAAAATAGGTGAGGTTTAATCGTTTTTTATATCTATCTAACCCATAAAATCCTATATTTGTATAGACATAAAAAACACCATAATGATCAAAAACAAATTGATAAAAGCCCGAAAGGCGAAAGAGCAAACCCAGGAAAGCATGGCCAAAATACTGCATATGACACAGTCACAATACCAAAGAAGAGAAAAAGGGGAAATTAAGATTTCAGACGAAGAGTGGGAACGTATGGCAAAAGCATTGGATACTTCTGTAGACGATATAAAAGAGGATGATCTAGCCAATATTCATCAGGTGAATAATTACGACAATAACTCCGGCAACTATTCTGCGAGTAATAATTACTTTTATAATATACCTGAATTTCTTCTTCAAAACCAGCAGGAATACATTAACCTTCTGAAAAAAGAAATTCAGGAGCTTAAAGAGCGTATAAAAACACTGGAACAAAAATAAATAACAGTTTGATCCAATGAAATTTGAAAATAATAAATCCGGAAACGGTGGAGTTCTTACTTTAAATAATGAAATAAAAGAAGTCGGGAGGCTTACCTATACTATTTTTCCGGAAGACCATAAACTGATCATTTCTTTTGTATTGGTACATCCTGAATTTGAGGGTAGAGGAATGGGAAAATTCTTAGTGGAAGAAGCCATCAGATTTGCCAGAGAAAATGACTGGAAAGTGTATCCTCATTGCTCCTATGCAAGATCCGTGATGATGAGAATGAATGACGTGGATGATCTGTTTTTAAAAAATTAAAACTTCATTCAAAAGAATATCTTCAATATCATTAGGATAATCCACTTTAAGATGGTGGTCTGAAGCAACCCACTCCATAATTTCCTGAAGGTTTAAAACTTTAGAATTGGGTATTCCCATTTTATCAAGGGCACATGCATTACATTCCTGTTCATACTGATTGTGAATAGGGATTACGAATAATTTCTTATCCATAAACAATGCTTCTGCAGGGGTTTCAAAACCTGCGTTGCACAAAATTCCTTCACAACCTTCAAAATATCTCAGATACTGGCTTTCATCTATAGGAAATACTTCCACATTTTTTACCTTAACCTGTACTTTGCTGTATTTTGAAAACACTTTCCATTCAACAGGAATTTTTCTTAAAACCTTTATAATATTTTCATCTGCAAAACTAGGTAGATATACAAGATAATATCCCTGTTTAGAAGGATTAAGATTTCTGATTTTCCTTCTGATAACAGGTTTTTTGATCTGTGGATGATAATTTTCAAAGTGGAAACCGATTTTTCTTTCACTGGGAACATAATATTTTAGAATCATCTCCCCCAGGAAGTCTTTTTTCTTTGGTTTTGGGGTTTCCGGAAAGCTCATTGACGCCTGATGGCTCAATTCTATCATCGGGAATTTTTTCAGCCTGGAAGCCCAACCCGTCAAAGGTTCATAATCATTGATGATTAAATCATATTTCGAAAGGTCCAGTTGTCTGATGACTTTGGCTGCTTCAAGAAATTTATTTTCACTAAATGTTTTTCGGTAGGATAAACCTCCTGTTTTATTATAGAGAAGGGAAATCCCCCTGTATTGAAAGTTAATGTCAAAATCAGCCTTTAATTGAGACTGATGGCCACTGATCAAAGTATCAACAGATGCATGTTTTTTGAGAAGAGGAATAATTTCCTGTGCTCTGGCAACATGTCCGTTCCCTGTCCCCTGGAATGCATACAAAATCTTCATTTAGGAAAAATTGGTTACGATTTTTAAAAGGGCTGAATTATCCATTTCCGGGATTTCTTCTGCTTCATCATCTTTCAGCAGATGTTTATGCTCGTCATAATAAAAAATCTTCCATTCTTTATCATGATATTCCAAAGCAGAGAGGTTTTCAATCCAGTCACCTGAATTCAGATAGGTACATGAGCCTTTTTTAGTAACAACTTCACGAATTTGCGGCTGATGGATATGCCCGCATACCACATAATCATACTGATTATCGATCGCCAGCTCAGAAGCGGTAAGCTCAAAATCGCCGATATATTTTACAGCCTTTTTCACATTGTTCTTGATTTTTTTAGAAAACGAGTATTTTTCTTTACCCATTTTTTCTAAAAACCAATTTACAACATTATTGATAATAATAAGAAGATCATATCCTTTTCCACCAAGTTTGGCGATCCATTTTGAATGCTGAACGGATGCATCGAAAACATCCCCATGAAAAATCCATGTTTTTTTCTGATCTATATTAAGACAGATTTTATTACAGACCTTGAGTTTTCCCAATTCAAAATCTGTGAACTTTCGAAACATTTCGTCGTGATTACCTGTAATGTAATAGACATCTGTATTCTTGGTCGCAAATGAAAGTATCTTTCTGATTACTTTCAAATGAGGTTTAGGGAAGTAAGACTTTTTAAACTGCCAGATATCAATAATATCACCGTTTAAAACTAAAGTTTTAGGCTGGATAGAATTAAGATATCTCAACAATTCTTTAGCCTTACATCCATAAGTTCCCAAATGAACATCCGATATAACAACTAATTCAACGTTTCTTTTCATAGTTTTATACAAAGAAACTAATTGAAAGTTAACTGTATATGAATGCTATATTATTTTTTATAAAGAGTTCATCAGCTCTTCTGTAATTTCCATGTTATGGTAAACGTTTTGCACATCATCGTCCTCCTCGAAACGCTCAAGCATTTTCATATTTGCTTTGAACTGTTCCTCGTTTACTTCTTTTGTATTATTTGGAATTCTCTGCAGCTCTGCACTTTTAGCTTCAATTCCAAGCTCATCCAATTTATGAGATAAAGAACCGAAATCTTCAAAAGCAGTTGTAATCATCACTTCTTCTTCGTCTTTTTCTACGTCTTCAGCTCCTCCGTCAATCATTTCCATTTCAAAGTCATCCCAATCCATTTTGACCTGTGCCAAATCAATTGTGAAAATTCCTTTTCTATCGAAGATAAATGCCAATTCTCCATTTTTACCAAGGTTGCCGTCAAACTTATTGAAAACAGCTCTTACGTTGGCTACAGTTCTTGTTGTATTGTTTGTAGTACATTCTACAAAAAAAGCAACACCTCCTTGCCCATATCCTTCATAAGTAATTTCCTCATAGTTTTCTGCATCAGCACCACTTGCTTTCTTAATGGCTCTTTCTACATTATCCTTAGGCATGTTTGCCCCTTTGGCATTCTGGATGCATCTTCTCAATGCAGGATTAGATTCTGGATCAGGACCGCCTGCCTTTACTGCAAGGGCAATGTCTTTTCCTATTTTAGAGAATGTTTTGGCCATCTTATCCCATCTGGCCATTTTAGAAGCTTTTCTATATTCAAATGCTCTTCCCATTTTAATTTTTAAATTTCCAACAAAATTACTTAAAAGTCAACAAAAAAAAAATACCTCCAAAAAAATTGGAGGTATTCATTATTTAGAAAAATTAATTATTTTTTCTTTTTAGCTGGAGCTTTTTTCTTTTTAGCCGGAGCTTTAGCTTTTTTCACTACAGTCTTCTTCTCTACAACTTCTAGATCAGATTTCTTAAGTGCATCCCAAGCAGCACCGTTGATAGCCTCAACAACTACTTTTCTGTCAGCCATTCTTTCAGCGTCAGAAGCTTTAGCCGGGATTTGAGCATCTCTAGATCCAACACCTACAGATTTCAATTGGTTTCCACTAACTCCTCTAGCCTCTAGAGCACCTACAACAGAAGCAGCTCTTTCTCTTGAAAGTTTCAAGTTGTAAGCAGCAGCACCTTTAGCATCTGTATGACCAGTTACCAAGAAGGTACCATCGTTAGATTGCTTAATGATTGTTGCAGCTTGATCTAATTTACCACTAGATTCAGGTCTGATTGTAGCCTTATTGAAATCAAATAAGATATCTTTAAGAGCTCCTGTAGCTTCCTTAGCGATAACATCTTTTGGTTTAGGACATCCGTTGTATTCAGGAAGACCTGGAACAGTAGGACAAGCATCATCTTTATCTAAGATACCGTCACCGTCTGTATCTGGCCAAGGACAACCGTTGTTTTCAGCAGGACCTGCTACAGTAGGACAAGCATCATCTTTATCGATTACACCGTCACCGTCTGTATCTGGCCAAGGACAACCGTTATTTTCAACTGGACCAGCTACATCTGGACATTGATCGTCTTTATCTGGAACTCCGTCACCGTCTGTATCAGGACATCCTTGGAATTCTGGTAAACCTGGTGTATCTGGACAAAGGTCATCTTTATCTAGGATACCATCCTTATCTCTATCTCTGTTTCCAAATCTGAATAAGATAGAAGCAGAAGCTTGCCAGAAGTTAGCCACTGTAGATTTATCACCTGGAGTTGATACATAATCACCCTGTACACCAAGACCGAAGTTCTTAGTTACCCAGAAGTTAGCACCAGCACCTGTAGCTACAGTAAAGTGATTAGCTTTACCGTTTTCGTTACCATCCTTACCGTTAGTTACGTTTTCGATTGGGTTACCGTTAGCATCAACAGATGTTCTAGGGAAAGTAAGAGCTGTATAGTCATGTCTTAAGTAGTTAGCACCAACTCTTAAATATGGATCAAACCAAGATTCTTCGTTCCATAAAAGACCTGCCCCATGAGCCTGGAAACCAAGACCTGTCATTAGGAAAAATTCTTTCCCCATGTTGAATCTTTTGTTTTCAACATTTCCAACAGAAGTTTGCCAGTCAATTACTAAACCTTTTCCAATGTTTCTAGCAACTGTTAACTTAGATAATGGAGGTGTAATAGAAAAGTTGTTCACATTGAACATACTTTTTGTCAAATTGTTAGCAGAGAACGTATTACCGAAGCTTGTACGTGCTGCTACGTGGTTTTCTGCATGAGCACCAACTCCGATCAACCACGGATTGTTGGTAGTCTGCGCGAAAACAGTAGAGGCAACAGTAAGCGCCAATGCTGAAATTCCTAATTTTAGATTTTTCATAGAATTAAATGATTAAATAATTGATAATGCAAAATAAATATAATTTTTCTTTATATACAAAGTTTTTCAAATGATTTTTAACTTTTCTTTAATATTCTGTCCAGGTTCCGTTTATTTTCTCTATCTTTTATCGCCTCTCTTTTATCGAAAAGCTTTTTACCTCTGCCAAGCGCTATCAGCACCTTTGCTTTACCCCGATCAGTGATATACAATTTTAAAGGTATTATGGTGTTCCCTGCATCCTTTAACTTTTTTTCAAGTTTTTGCAATTCTTTTTTGTGCAAGAGCAATTTCCGTTCCCTTTTTGTTTTATGATTGTAAAAAGTTCCCAATTTATACTCATCAATCATCATGTTGATGATGTATAATTCCCCATCAATAAACTGACAGAACGATTCTGTGATGGATGCTTTGGATGAGCGTAAAGATTTTATTTCGGTACCCGTCAAAACCATTCCGGCTTCATATTCTTCAAGAATTTCATATTCAAAACGGGCTCTTCTGTTTAATATATTAACTGTTTTCTCAATCTTCATCATTTTAAAATTTCGTTAATGAAATATATAAAAAATACCGTACATTTAAAAACTTGACTATTATAATATTACAAAATACCCAAATTCTTTTCGTATTTTTGCGCCAAATTTACAAAACTATATGTTAACAGTATCTAACTTATCTTTACAATTCGGGAAAAGAGTTCTTTTTGACGAGGTAAATATTATGTTTACCAAAGGAAACTGCTACGGAATCATCGGAGCAAACGGTGCGGGAAAGTCTACATTCCTGAAAATATTAACAGGAAAGCAGGATCCTACAAAAGGACATGTATCTCTGGAACCAGGGAAAAGAATGTCAGTTTTGGAACAGGATCACTTTGCTTACGACCAGTTTACTGTTCTTGAAGCGGTTTTAAGAGGTAACAAGAAATTATTTGAGATAAAAGAGGAAATGGATGCGTTATACGCAAAAGAAGATTTCTCTGACGAAGACGGAATTAAAGCCGGCGAACTAGGCGTAATTTATGATGAAATGGGCGGATGGACTGCAGAATCTGATGCACAGACCATGCTGTCTAACGTAGGAATCACTGAAGATATGCACTGGCAGCTGATGGGTGAACTTGAGAATAAAGACAAAGTAAAAGTTCTTTTGGCTCAGGCACTTTTCGGTAATCCTGATGTATTGATTCTGGATGAGCCTACCAATGACCTTGACATTGATACTATTTCATGGCTTGAAGACTTCCTTGCTGACTATGAAAACACAGTAATCGTTGTTTCTCACGACCGTCACTTCCTGGATACCGTTTGTACACACATCGGTGACCTTGATTACTCTAAACTTAACCTTTACACAGGTAACTACTCTTTCTGGTATCAGGCTTCTCAGCTGGCAACTAAACAAAGAGCCCAGGCAAACAAAAAAGCTGAAGAAAAGAAAAAAGAACTTCAGGATTTCATTGCCAGATTCAGTTCTAACGTAGCAAAAGCTAAACAGGCTACTGCAAGAAAGAAGATGATCGATAAATTAAACATCGATGACATCAAGCCAACTTCAAGAAGATATCCGGCGATCATTTTTGAAATGGAAAGAGAGGCAGGAGATCAGATTCTTGATGTAAAAGGTCTTGAAAAAACCAAAGACGGAGAACTATTATTCTCCAATATTGATTTAAACCTTAAAAAAGGAGATAAAGTAGCGGTACTTTCTAAGAACTCTTTGGCAATAACAGAATTCTTCGAGATCCTTGCTGGAAATGTGGAAGCTGATAAAGGAACAGTTGCATGGGGAGTTACTACAACTCAATCTCACATGCCTTTGGATAATACCAAATTTTTCCAGGAAGATTTAAGCCTGGTTGATTGGCTGAGACAATTTACAAAGAA
This sequence comes from Chryseobacterium sp. ON_d1, assembly GCF_006829085.1. Taxonomy (GTDB): domain Bacteria; phylum Bacteroidota; class Bacteroidia; order Flavobacteriales; family Weeksellaceae; genus Chryseobacterium. The sequence goes on along the minus strand of NZ_BJTC01000011.1, from coordinate 201,327 downwards.
TGATGAAGAGCGCCATGAAGAGTTTGTAAGAGGATTTTTGGGAAGAATGTTATTCTCCGGAGATGAAGCTTTGAAATCATGTAAAGTACTTTCGGGAGGTGAAAAAATGAGATGTATGTTCAGCAGAATGATGCTTCAGAAAGCCAATGTTCTTTTACTGGATGAGCCTACCAACCACTTAGACCTTGAAAGTATTACAACCTTGAACAACTCTTTATCAAACTTCAAAGGAAACATCCTGTTGGCATCACATGACCACGAAATGCTTTCAACTGTCTGTAACAGAATCATTGAACTGACTCCTAAAGGAATCATCGACAGAGAAATGAATTATGATGAATACCTAGCTGATAAAAAGGTAAAAGAATTAAGAGAAAAAATGTATTCCTAAATCAGAACAACATTAAAATCTATATAAAAAACACCTCAAAGCTTTGCTTTGAGGTGTTTTCGTTTAAATAAACAAATAATAATTATTTTGTCAGTTTTGCAGCCGGCAAAGAAACGGTTCCCGGATCTTTCCACAGCCCATCTTTCTCAGCCCTCTTTTTAATAGATTCTGCCCTCTTATTACTGTCCGGATGGGAGTTGAACATTTTTTCAAAATTAGTTTGTGTACTTCCCTGAGAAAGCAAGGCAAGCTTTTTAAAGGCCGTATAGGCACCCACCACATCATATTTATTAGCTTTCATGAAGTCATAAGAATAAGTATCTGCTTCAGACTCCTGTTTTTTACTGTGTGAAGCATCTAGAAATGCATTCGCCATCTTTCCTACCTGGCTGTCATTAAGGGTAGCTACTGCAGATGAGGCTGAGGACGCTGCATCTAATGCTGCGGCTTTCAGATAAGCTGACTTCATGGCGTCTTTTGTATCCTGATTTTTAACGTGACCGATCTCATGCCCGATTACAGCAAGCAATTCGTTATCTGTCATGATATCCATCAATGATGAAAATACACGAACACTTCCATCTGCGCAGGCAAATGCGTTGATATCTTTTACTTTATAAACTTTATAATTCAGGTTCAGACCATCCTGAGACTTGTGTTTTCCGAACAGTTTGTTCAATCTCACAGTATATGGGTCTTTCACTCCTGCAACAGGATTGTTTTTATCCATCCACTCTACGGATTCTTTGGATAGTTTGACAGCATCTTCGTTGGTAAATGTTAATGCTTTTGCACCATTTGAAACCATTCCGGCAGCTTTTCCGAGGTTAATTTTCTGTGCATTGATCGAATACGCAGCCCCCAATACAAGAAGGCATACACTGATTTTTTTCATACCTATTTAAAAATTTGGAGCACGAAGATAGCATTTTTTTAACAATGATTAAGTCGAAACTTCACTCCGGTTCATTTCAGAATGCTATTTTTTTTCCTTATTTTTGTGAAATGAGTCAAAAATGGATTTACAAGCCCGAACCCGATGAGGAAGTTGTGGACAGACTAAGTTCGTCACTTGGTTTTGGTACTTTTGAATCTAAAATCCTCGTTCTAAGGGGAATTGACAATTATCAAAAGGCCAGAGAATTCTTCAAACCGAATCTTAACGATATCCACAATCCGTTTTTAATGGCAGATATGCAAAAAGCTGTAGAGCGTATTGCCACCGCCATTGAAAATGGTGAAAAAATACTGGTATATGGTGACTATGATGTGGACGGAACCACAGCAGTTGCGCTGATGTATCTTTATCTCAGCAAGATTGTTGAGAAAAGATATCTGGACTACTATATTCCGGATAGGAATTCTGAAGGCTACGGAATTTCCACAGAAGGAATTGATTTTGCCAAAGAGAATGGTTTTTCATTAATCATTGCCCTGGACTGTGGAATCAAAGCCCTTGATATGATCAACTATGCCACCCATCTCGGCATAGACTTTATTATCTGTGATCATCACCTTCCCGGTGAGGAAATTCCCAATGCTGCAGCTGTACTTGACCCTAAAAGGAGTGACTGCCGATATCCTTTCAAAGAGCTTTCTGGATGTGGCGTTGGTTTCAAGCTTTGCCAGGGACTTAATACCATTTATAAGTTACCGGAAGCCGAACTGTTTGAGCTTACAGATCTTCTGGCTATTTCTATTGCTGCGGACATCGTATCTATGACAGGAGAAAACAGGGTTCTGGCTAAGATGGGCTTAAAAACGCTTAGAAAGACCCGCAATCTAGGTTTGAGACTGTTGATTCCTGAAGATAAGCTTTCTCATTTTGAAATTTCCAATATTGTTTTTGAAATAGCGCCTAAAATTAATGCCGCGGGAAGGATTTCTCATGGTAAAGCTGCTGTGGAACTTATGGTTTCCGATAACCTGAAACATGCCAACCAGATTGTAAATGACATCATGAATCTCAATGATGAGAGACGTGAACTGGATATGAATTCCACACTTTCTGCCCTGAATCAGATTATAGAATCCCAGCAGGAAACCAAACATACGACTATCGTTTACCATCCTGAATGGAATAAAGGAGTCATTGGTATTGTAGCCTCAAGACTTATTGAAACCTATTATAAACCTACACTGGTATTTACCGATGGGAATAATGGTGAAATGGTTGCTTCTGCAAGATCAGTTTCTGATTTTGATGTACATGAAGCTCTTGATATGTGTTCTGAATATTTCCTTAAATTCGGGGGCCATCATGCGGCTGCCGGCTTGTCAATGGAGAAAGATAAATTTGCTGCTTTTAAGGAAAAATTTGAAAGAATTGTTTCTGAGAAAATCCAGGAACATCAAAAAGAACCTTCCATTACCATTGATACAGAAATTAAAATTGATGAGATCAACAGAGAGTTTATCAATTTTCACAGAAAACTGGCTCCATTCGGGCCTCATAACATGAAACCTATTTTTACACTGACCAATCAGAAGCTTTCAGGATATGTAAAAACCATGGGAAAAGATAACAATCACCTGAAGTTTTATATCAAGCAGGAGTCTACGGGCAGGAATATTGAATGTGTAGGGTTCAAGCTTGGTCAGTTTGTAGAAGATTTTAAAAATAAAAATTTTGATCTTGCTTTCACCCTGGAAGAAAATCACTGGAAAGGCAATGTAACCCATTATCTTAATATTAAGGATGTGAAATTTAGGCAGTAAGAAGGTTGCAGGATTTAGGTTGCAGGTAATAAAAGCCTGCACAAAGATAAAATTCTGATCAAAATATTGATATTTTAAACTACTGTAACCTGCTACCTGGCATCTACTACCTATTACCTAACAAAAAATGAAAAAAATCGGTTTATTTTTCGGATCATTCAATCCTATTCATATCGGACATCTTATTCTGGCCAATTATATTCTGGAAAATTCTGATATGGATGAGCTTTGGTTTGTGGTAAGCCCGCAAAACCCATTCAAGGACAAAAAATCTTTACTGAATGACCATAACAGGCTTGATATGGTACAGCTGGCAGTAAAGAATTATCCCAATATGAGGGCTTCCAATGTGGAATTTTCTCTTCCAAAGCCAAGTTATACTATTGATACTTTAACGTATCTTCATGAAAAATATCCAAATTATTCTTTCAGCCTAATCATGGGAGAAGATAATCTGAAAAGTCTTCACAAATGGAAAAATTCTGATATTCTGATCAACAATCATCATATTATTGTTTATCCCAGAGTGTTTGAAGGAGAAAAGAAAGACTCAGAATATTTACAACATGACAATATCTCTATGATAAAAGCACCTGTAATAGAACTTTCTGCCACAGAAATCCGCAATATGATGAGGGATGGTAAAAATGTAAGACCTATGCTTCCTCCTGAAGTTTTTGAATATTTGGATGGTAGCAGTTTTTATAAGTAATTTTGCAGTTCAGAAATGAGAACATACAGGAAGAAATACCCTTCTTTTAACACTCAGCTCATAATAAAGAAATGAATTTTATCGGAAAAATATTCTCAAAATATCCTCAGGAAAAAATTATCAAATGGTTTAAGCAGATTTGTCTTGCAGAAGCACTTTCATGTCTTTTACTGTACTGCGTGGCGATGATCTGGATACGATATGATGAAAATGTATATTCTATCATCTTTATCAGTGTTATTGGCAGTTTACATGGATTATTTTTTACCCTTTACCTTTTACTCTGTCTGCCCGCCAGAAAAATTTATGCCTGGGATGATGAAGATTTTGTTTTTGCCTTATTATCAGCATTTTTCCCTTTTGCAACGGTTTGGGTAGATAAAAAACTGGCACGATTCGATAGAGAATAAATAATATAATAAGAATAATCAAAGGACCTTTCGGTCCTTTTTATTTTTATGGTCATTACAAACCTCGTTTAGCAAGTGTTTTTAATTCCTAAACTATATGAATAAGCTCCAATGTCGGTTATCTTTTTTCAAAAAATTCTTCAATATTTTTTCATTTGATGTAACATTTAACATCTTTCATTTGTCTTATTACACAGAAAGGTCAAACAATCAATATTTTTAACTAAATTTTTAATAACTGATAATCAATTGATTACAATAAATTAAAAATATTTTTAAGTACTTTGTATTGCATAATACTTAATTTATTATATATCTTTGTAATGTTAAATAACAAACCATACAAGCTATTAATTAAAAAATAATATCATGAAAACTCAAATTCTTATTGCAGCACTATTTTTCGGCGGACTTGTAACTGCCCAGCAGAAAAAAGACAGTTTGAAAGTAAATGCTATTGATGCAGTGAATATCAAGAAGCAGGTTTTCAAAAAACAAGGTGACCGTCTGGTATATGATGTGGCTTCTTCATCTATTGCTAAAGGAACCAATACCTTTAATCTTTTGAAGCAAACGCCTATGATTTCCAGCATTGACGGAAAAACACTGAAGATTTTGGGAAAAAATGATGCCATAATTTATATCAACAATAAGAAAACCAATATGGATTCTGAGGCATTGATCGAAATGCTGAAATCCACTCCATCCGAGGATATTCAGAAAATTGAGGTGATTACCGTTCCCGGAAGCGAATTCCAGGTTGAATCTAAAGAAGGGGTGATCAATATTGTGATGAAAAAAAGCAAAAACAATGGCTACAATGGAACACTGAAAATGCAGAACGAGCAGGCTTATTACAATAACCCTAATGCAGGTGCCTCTTTTAATTTCAGACAAGGTAAATGGTCCGGTAACTCTAATTTCAGAACAGGAAGCTGGACAGACAGACAAAGATATACATTGTCTAACGGGGATCCAACGTTCAGAAATGAATCCTATGGATTTAATGATGATCCTAATAAAACTCTAGGTGGCGGCTTCAATATTGATTATGAGATCAATAAAAAGCACAGTCTTGGATTCTCCTACAACATGAGATACAATAAAAGTTTTAATTCTGTACTGGATATTACCAACTGGCAGAATGGAGTTTTAAATAACAGAACCGTCAATCATGAGGATGCACAAACGAGAAACCATTCATTTAACCTGAATTATGAGATGAAAACAGATTCTCTGGGAAGTAAGCTTACCTCGAATGTTTCTTACTTGTGGTTTAACAGAGATAAGGTGAGTTTCAATGAAAGTTTTCCATTGGATAATAATCCGGAAAATAATTATTCAGCTCTTCATCAATCTGTCCCCCAAATCATCAACAACTACGCTGCCAATATTGACTATCTGAAAAAAACAGCGAAAGGTGCCACATGGCTGATGGGAGTAAGTTATAATCATACCAATACAGACAATGACACCCAGCAGGACAAATTGAAAAACGGAGAATTTGTAATAGATCCCAATCAAACCAATCATTTTATTTACAAAGAAAATATTCTGGGGATTTATCTGAACTATGAAAGAAAGCTTACTGAGAAGTTATCCGGAAAAATAGGAGCCCGTTATGAAATGACGAGAAGTACAGGAGATATCCTTGGAAAGACAGGATTCGAAAGAAATTATAATAATATTCTGCCTTATCTGAATTTAAATTATGCAATCAATTCAGATCATAATCTAAGCTATACTTTTTCCAGCAGAATCAGAAGACCAAGATTCTGGGAACTGAATCCTTCGAGAACATATTTTACTCCTACCAATTATACACAAAACAATCCTTTTATACTGGCAGCCAAGTTTTACAATCAGGAGCTGAACTATATGTATAAAAATGCATTTTATGCCAATCTTAGTTTTAATATGGTAGAAGACGCAGCAGCTTCAGATCTCATTCCGTTACAGGGAACTGTTACAGCTCCGAAAAGAGATGCCAACGGTAATATTATATACGACGGTAGTGGTAATGCCATTACAGAAACAACCCGGTTTTTAAGATACATCAGAACCAATTACGGAAAAAACAGAGAGCTTGCATTAACACTTGGAATGAACAAATCATGGTTTAAAGAAATCTGGACAACTAATTATTCGGTGAACTTAGGATACGTTACGTATACTGGAGGGGTGTGGGAAGATCCAACGTCTATGCCAGCACCCGGAGAAACTGAAGTAGTAGAGCCTTATATCATCAATGTCAAAAATTATAATATGTCCGCTACCATCAATAATGTTATCAGGCTTTCATCCAAAAAAGACTGGTTCCTGGGAGTGAATTACTTTTTTGCCAGCCAGACGGCCATGGAAGGTGGCATGATAGCAGCCAGACAAAGCTTTGATTTCAATGTGAAAAAAATCATTGGCGACTGGACTATTGTAGCGGAAGTAAGTGATTTATTTAACCAAAGCTTTTACAGCATTAAAGGGGTGCAGCCCAATGGAAAATATAACAATATCACCAACTTCAACTATCCAAGACTTATGAGTATAGGGGTTACCTACAATTTCGGAAATCAGAAACTGAAAAAAGCAAGGGAAATGAAATCAGCTAATGATGCTGTAAAATCAAGAACCTAATCTATAAAAACTTATTTCACTAAATCCACTCTTAAATAAACAAACATGAAACGTATAATTTTGTCAATGGCTATCGTATTTGGTACTTGCGCATTAGCACAGGAGAAGAAATCTGATACGGCAAAAACAAAAAATATAGAAGGGGTAACCATCACAAAACAGGTTTTTAAAAAGCAAAGCGACCGTTTTGTATATGATGTAGCAGCATCTCCTGTTGCTAAAGGAAATACTACTTTTGACCTTCTGAAGCAAACCCCTTTATTATCTTCTACGGATGATAAAACATTGAAAATCGCAGGAAAAAATAATGCGCTGATCTATATCAACGGAAGAAAAAGCAATATGGATTCCGAGTCTCTGGCTCAGTTCCTGAAAAATACTCCAGCAGAAAATATCCAGAAAATTGAGGTGATTACCGTACCGGGAAGCGAATATCAGGTAGAATCATCAGACGGGATCATCAATATCATTTTAAAGAAAAAAATGAGCGACGGTCTCAACGGAAACATGAGAATGTCTAATACCACCAACAAATATAACGGAAGTCAGGCGAGTTTCTCAGCCAATTACAGAAAAGGCAAACTTGGAGTAAGTGCAAGTCTTAGCGGCGGTGAGAATATTGAAGCACAAACGTATACTTTAAGAAACGGTACTGCCAAAACATCCAATGAATCTACAGGTGATATTGATGATCCGAACAAAAATATCGGAGGTTATCTGAACATCGATTATCAGCTTAACGATAAAAGCAACCTTGCCCTATCATGGAACACCTGGGCCAATAAAAGCTATAATTCAACGGTAGATTTATTTAATACCATAAAAAAAACAGATACGGAATATACATGGTCCAAAAACAAAGAAGATTCAAGGTCCTACAACAATTCCGTCAATTTGAATTATGAATTAAAAACAGACTCACTTGGCAGTAAACTGAATGTAAATGCCGCTTACCTTAATTATAGGAGATTCCAGTTTACTGATAATCAGACCTTCACTTCGGACATTAACAGAACTGTAGGAGCAAGAACTACACAGGTACTTCAGAATCTTCCTCAAATCATTAATAACTTCTCCGGAATGGTAGATTATATTCAGAAGTTTAAAAATGATTTTACAGTTTCTATAGGAGGAAACTATAACAAAACCAAAACAGACAACGATTCTAAAAACATTACTTATTCCTTTAATCCCCTAACTGCTCCGGATTCAAGACCCAATCATTTTATTTATGATGAAAATATCTATGGAATGTATGTTACCGTAGAGAAAAAGATTTCTGATAAACTTTCCGGAAAAGTAGGTACCAGATACGAGATCACAAACAGTTTGGGAACTTCAGACAATGCACCTACGGACGCACTTAAAAGGATTGAACGAAACTATAACAACATTCTTCCTTATCTGAGCCTGAATTATGCGATTAATGATAAAAACAATATTTCATACTCTTTCTCAAGCAGAATGAGAAGACCGAGCTTCTGGGAACTTAATCCGGTAAGAAACATCCTGACAGAAGATAATTACACTCAGAATGACCCGTTTGTAAAGGCTTCCTCTACCTACAATCAGGAACTTACTTACATGTACAGAAATTCCTATTTTTTGATTTTAAACCATTCTTACATTCAGGACGTCATTACACAGGTTCCGTTACAGGGTTATCCGGTATCGCCGGATGGTAAGATCGGAGATAATCCTGCATTGAGATACATCAGAACCAATTTTGGGAACAAGCAGGAAATGTCTGCCATGGTAGGTATTCAGAAGTCGTTTTTCAAACAATACTGGACGACCAACTTTAATATCGGGGTGCAGCATAACATCAACAATGGAAGTCTTGATACTGATCCTACTACCGGAGACCGGTTTAAGAATGATAAAGGACCTAACGGAAATTTTATTACCTACACCAATAAAACGAATTCTACCAGCCTTTTGATTCAGACCAACAACACCATCCGTCTTGATAAAAAGAAAACATGGTTCTTCGGCGTTAATTACTTCTTTGTCGACAAGCAGCAGATTGAGCTTGGCTCTTTGAAAAACTTAATGAGCTTAGACCTCAGCCTTAAGAAAATGTGGAACGACTGGACTTTTGCTGTCAATGTAAATGATATTCTGAATACCAACATCGTTAAAATTGAAGATTTCCAGGAAAACGGAAATTACAATTACATCCACCAAAACCGCTACAACAGAAGCTTAACGGTAAGCCTTACCTACAATTTCGGAAACCAGAAAGTGAAAAAGGTAAGAGATATTGAAGGCGCTTCTGATGCTATTAAAAGCAGAACCAGATAAAGATTATCTTTCTTCATATTCAATTATTCTTACGGTATCCGCTGATTCTTTTCAGCGGATTTTTTTATATTTAATCACTATGAAAAAAAATATAAGGATTATTGTACTTTTCCCTACCCTGCTCTTTTTATGGATAAGCTGTGGAGAAAAAAAGGTCAAACTAGGTAAAGATATCGGCTTTGATAAGGAGGAAAATATCCATTATGGAAACAGCTCAGGGCAGGTTATGGATCTCTATATTCCCGATACAAAAACGAGTAAAGAAAAGGATGTTTTTATTATGATTCATGGTGGAGGCTGGCGCAGCGGAAATAAATCACAGCTGACATTCTTTACTCTATCCATGATGAAGAGATTTCCTGATCATGTTTTCGTTAACATGAATTACAAACTGGCTTCAGAAACAAACTACGGACTGCCTAATCAGATGAATGACATCAAAGCAGTTACAGCCTTTTTAAAGAAGAAACTCAGATACAACCCTAAGCTCATCATATTAGGAAATAGCGCCGGAGCCCATTTATCGATGCTGTATGCCTACAAGTTTGATGCAGATAAAAAAGTAAAAGCTGTAATTAATATTGTTGGCCCGGCAGACCTCTCTGATCCGGGTTTCAAAAATTATCAGGAGTATTCTTTTGTGGAAAGCAGACTTGTGGATCCTGAAACAATTAAAACCGGAATATCAAAGATCGATTTTGCCAGCCCTGTGAAATGGATAAAAAGTGATTCCCCTCCTACTTTGTCTTACTATGGAAGTTCGGATCGTGTAGTTCCTTCTACACAGGAAAAAAGACTGGATTCAGCCTTGATAGCCAATCATATCATCCATGAATCTTATCAATTCAATGGAGGACATCTGGATTGGGATAAACATCCAAATGATCTATTTCTTATTGATAAAATTAAAACCTTCATTAAAGAAATTGACAAAAAATAACACGTTCTGATTCTTCAAAACGTGTCATTCTTTTATAATTTAATTGTATTTATTCAGATTTTGCAACGGCTGTCCTTACCGAAACCCCATTGGCATTGAAAGCTTCAATCTGGAAATAGTAGGCGTCCGTTCTGTCTGCTCCTGTAAAGAAATATTCATTTTTCCCGTATACCATAATGCTTCCGTACAATTTATCAGGAGATTTTCCAAAATAGATTACATAGCCGTCTGCATCAGGATTCTGCTGCCATTTCATCCAGATACTCCTTCTTTCACCATATTTCTTAGGGTCAGCTCTTAAAGGCACAAATCCCTCAACCTTTGAAGGCTGTTTCCCTGCTCCTTTTCCAAACACTCTGAAACCGCTTAATGCAAATTTTCCGGTAGGCATTTTCAGGTTTTCCATTTTAAGGAAACGGGCTTTTGCCGGATTTTCCAACTCAACATAGTCGTGAGGAACATCTTTAGTGTTTTTGCTTTTATCCACAATCACATTCCATTTCTTACCATCATTAGAACCGTAGATTTTATACTGATGCATTTTTCCAAGGGTTTTCCCCATGAACTCAGCATCCTGATCCGCGTAATTGATCTGAATGGCATTGATCGTAGAAACTTCACCAAGATCTGTCTGGAACCATTCCCCGGCATTTCCTGTTTTAGCACTCCAATACGTTTTGATATCCTCATCTACCGCATAGTTAGGCTGATATCCACCTAAAGTAGATGAAACCTGAACCGGTTTATTGTAATTCAGCAGCATCCATCCGGCAAAAAGGCCTTTCGTAAAATCTTTGCCTTGTGCATACTGCGGAAGGTATGTAGGATAATCACCATAAGCTGTATTACAGTACATTACATCATCTTTATCAAAACCTGCCGGCCAGATTCCCAGTCTTCTTTCAAAATTATTTTTAGTAGAAATAAATATGGTTGAAATGTGCCACCAGTTTTTATAATTGTCTTCAAAAGTAGCTCCGTGACCCGCGCCTCTGGCAAATCCACCCGGTTTATAAGAGAACGGATTATGCTGCTGATATTCGAAACCTTCCAAAGGATTTTTACTCACATACACTCCGTCAGAATACCCACTGAATTCTGTTGCCGGAGCGCCATACTGCATATAATATTTCCCGTTATGCTTCGTCATCCATGCTCCTTCTACAAAAGGCTGAAGAAAAACATTATCATTGTATTCCCCAAACCTTTCCCAACCATGATCTTCAGGTTTTAGCTTAATAATAGGTTTTACGAAACCTTCAGACTGCAGGTTTTTCACTTTTACTTCTGTTCCCAGCAGCGGCCATTCATTACTTGAACCCCAGTACAGATACAGTTTATTTTTATCTTCATCATAATGGAATGCCGGATCCCATGCTCCTACTTTTAAAGTATCCACTGCAATTTTCCAGTCATCTTTGGTTGGGTTGGTACTTTTCCAGATCGGAAAATCCTGTTCCCAGGTTGAGCCATACACATATAAAGTATCTTTCATGGCCCAAACTGCCGGAGCATTAAGATCGTGGATATATTTGTTGTCTCTGAGAAATTTCCTTTTTACAAACTTCCAGTCCAGCATATCATCACTGTACCAGTACCCTTCCTGGTTGGTAGAGAAAAGGAAAAGTTTATTTTTAAAATTGACAATTACCGGATCCGCTGTAGCACGGTGCTTTCCCTGTTTTGAAAAAACTTCGAAGGGTGTATAACCATAATCAATATTGATAGGATTACAGAATGTTTTCTGCTGAGCCCCTGCAATCATTCCAAGAAAGATTGCTAATGACAGAAAATATTGTCTCATTTTCAGATTTTAAACGTTCCGGACAAAGTTAATTAACTTTTTTCGGTTTTCTCCAAATAAAGCCATCCAGAAGATAATGAGTAAGCTGCGGAACAACCAATAAAGGAACCAGAAACTGAAAGAGATTTTCTGAGACCATCATATTCAGGGAAAAGTGCTCATTCCAGATAAGCGTTTCCCACAAAAATTCTTCGAGAAAGGCAAACGATAAAATGACTCCAACAAATAGGAATATTCCTGAAAAGGATTTAAAAATCTGCATCCGGTTCAGCTGCTGATTTTCTTTTTGCTTTATTTCCCGGATATAAATCAATGCTATATAGGGAATCCCGTGAGAAACTACATTCAGAAAAGTAAACAGAAGATCATTGTTGAAGTAAATAATTCCAAAATACCAGGAAAGAAAAGTTCCGGCGATCAACACTGTTTTAGGAATATTAATCCGTTTGGATTTAAAAGCTTCAAAAGCAGTTTTAAAAAGCCAAATGATCAGGATTGCAAAGTAGATTGCAGTAAGTAAAGGAATGTAATCCGGAAGATTCTGAAGCCAGTCAAACTCATTGTTTACAAACCATGTAAAGGCTCGGGGTGTTTTAAACCAATACAACATCGGATAAACAGTCGCGGAGTAAACAGCAATCTCATCTATTTTTTTACTCCAGTTGTTCGGTTCAAAACGGGCATAGATCCTCATAAAGCCGTACTGCTGCCTTATAAAATGAAAAACGGCAATCAATGCCAGTACTGACCAGAAGATCAGACTACCCAACTGGAACAGGATCATTCCCAAGATCAAGCTCAAAACAGGAATTCCCAGATACAGCAGCTTATTTCTCTGTACCTCTCCTTTTACAAAATAGGTTTTAAACAGAGTGGAATAAACGTGGGCAACATCAACAAAAACAATCAGGAAAAGCCATGTGTAAAAGGAATAATGATTTTCCAGTGTCTGAATCTGTTTCTGAAAAAGAAAGATAATCAGCAGCACCAGAAAAGGTGGTGATAAAATAAACCACCAGTCTGTTTTTGCATTATGTATCCACGGCTGTTTCATAGTATTATTTTACATCATTTGTTCTGCAGTCCGGAGCCCCTGATAGAAAGCTTCTTCAAAAATAGAGATTCCTGAAAGATCGGAATGGGCAAAGAAAATTTTACTTTCTATCGGTTCTTTTGCTTTTCTGGTTTCTTCTCCAAAAATCTGGTTAGGAACAGGAGCGATCATCGCATGCCCTATTTTATGAAACTGCATTTCCAGAATGAAATCTTCTATCAGCGGATGTGCTTTCTTCAGATCATCCAAAACTAAATCTTTCAGTTCAGATTCCTTCATGCCATAGAGCTTTTTCCTTGCTTTTCTACAGTCTGAAGTTGAAAAACTTTTATAATGAGTAATCACCTTTTCACCGATAATCTGGTTGAGATTCTGATGCTGATCAAAAATATACCCCAATCCTGAAGAACCGTAGATCACATTATCCCAAGCCAGCTCTTCATCTCCTCCGAATTCATTTTTCAGCGTAATGGTGGTTAAAAGCCAGGGCACATAATGAAAGGAAGATGCTTTTTTATGATTAAAAATTCTCTCATTCACAAACTGCGGTGTGGCAAACAGTACTTTATCGGCAATGATCTTCTTGGTTTTCTTTTGGGTATTATCAAAACTTAATACCTCAACTTTATCATTGATTTTTACATCAAAAACCAGATTTCCCGGCACATGTTTTCCCTCGGTGAATTTTGAAAGATGTTTTGCCAGTCTTGCATTTCCTTCCGGCCATGTGAATACCTGATCTTTATATATTGTGCTCCAGTTATTCTTTCTTCCGGCAAAATAATGTATTCCTGCCCATGCAGAAACGTAGTCTATTCCTAATCCGAAATCATCTCTGCAGGAATAATCCAGAAGCCATAGAAGCTCTTCAGACCGGTAGTTGTTTTCTGTCAGCCAATCTTTAAAAATTACCTTTTCAAGCTTTAAAACCTCATCTTCTCTGCTGGAATCATGTACGGGAATAGCAAACCAATATTTTCCCTCCGCATCCTTCTTTACACGGAACTCATCCATCAGCTTAAAAAAGCGGGTAAGCTCCTGCTGAGTTTGTGCTGAAATTCCTCTTTGGGGAACAATATCGTTCTGCCAGGAATTTTTATAAAATAATCTTTCCTGCTGTGGAAATGTCATTTGGTATTCATCAAGAACAGGTTCTCCGTTTTCTTCTGCTCCCAGGCAGATTTTACATTCTTTCAGGAAGTTGATGATTTCTGTATTTTCTTTGTTCGGTAACGGTAAATAATGGGCGCCCAAAGGAAATTTTGAAAATGAGTTCTCTCCATTGGAGGAATTGCCGCCAAGATGATTTTCCATTTCCAGAAGAAGATAATCACTTTCATTATGCTGGCTGAAGGATCTACACGCCGAAAGACCAGAGATTCCGCCCCCGACAATAAGATATTTAGTGTGGATAACTTCTGAAAACTGTGGAAAATCTTTTGCCCAAAGCATATGCCCTAAGACATGATTCGTTCCGGTGACCTTCAGCAGCAAAGCTTTAACTTTCTTTCCGCAATACTGCAAAAAGGGAAGCATAAGACTACCTAAAAATATAGTTGTGAGAAAATCTTTTCTACTGTACTTTCCCCCACTCTTCATCGAAATATCGGACTAATATCTGGTTATCCAGACGGTTAACTTCTACGTCTTTCACCTTCATATCTTTATTGAAATAAGACATCTGTGAAAAGTTGTAATCATAATATTTTAAGCCAGGCAGCTTTCTGTAGATCCTGTTGTTGACGGGTTCAAATGAAGCCATAGAAAATCCCCATTCCCCAAAAGACGGAACGTAAGTGTGATATGCTGCTGTAAAAGGAAAAATCTGATGGATTGTTTTTTCGATACACCAGAAAGATTTCGGGGCAAAATACGGAGAGGTGGTCTGAACTACAATCTTGGTATCAAGAGTTGTCAATCTCTCCAGTTCTTTATAAAACTGTAAGGAATAAAGTTTTCCGAGGCTGTAATTGGACGGATCCGGAAAGTCTATGATAATGACATCAAACTTCTTTTTGTTCTCTTTTACCCAGATGTAAGCATCTTTATTGATCACTTCCACTTTAGGATTGGAGAAAGAACTTTGATTCAGTCTGCGCATGGTTTCATTGGTTTTGAAAAACTGGGTCATCTCTCCGTCAAGATCTACAAGTGTTACTTTTTTAACATCTTTATATTTTAATACTTCTCTTGCTGCAAAACCATCACCGCCTCCAAGAATCAGGACATTATCTATATTTTTTGCCATCGACATTGCAGGATGTACCAAAGCCTCATGATAACGGTATTCGTCTATGGATGAAAACTGCAGGTTGTTATTTAAATATAAACGGAATTCATGAGTGTTTCTAGTTAAAACAATTCTCTGATAAGGAGAGCTTTTGGTATACACTACATTTTCACCATATAATTTTTCTTCTGAATAGGATAAAATAGTATCTGAGAAAATGAAAAGTCCTAAAAGAAATGCAAATGCTGCAAGAGATTTTACTTTGAGCGATAGTGGCTTTGATAATTCCTTTGTAAGATAATAGCACAGGAATATCGCAATGGAAATATTAATCAATCCGAAAAACAAAGGGGTTTTGACAATTCCCAGCTTCGGAATCAAAACCAATGGAAACAGAATAGATGCCAGTAATGCTCCGATATAATCGAATGCAAAGACATTTGAAACTAAATCTTTAAACTGCACCCTGTCTTTTAAAATATTCATCAGAAGCGGGATTTCCACCCCAACCAGACATCCCGTGAAAAAGACGAAAAGGTATAAAACACTTTCAAAATGGGCGAGCGTATTAAACAGAATAAACAGCACAACAGAGCTGATTCCGCCTACAATTCCTACAAGGATTTCGATCTCAATGAATTTATCAATAAGATTTCCTTTGATGAATTTTGCAAGGTAGGACCCCACTCCCATTGAGAACAGGTATACTCCGATAATGAAAGAAAACTGCTTTACAGAGTCTCCTAAAAGATAGCTTGCCAGCGCTCCGGCCACCAGCTCATAAATCAGTCCACATGTAGCAATGACGAATACTGAAAACAATAAAAGCAGCTCAAGAGGAATCCTCTTCTTATCCATGAATTGCAGCGCTTATAATCATTGAAATTCCGATAATAAATGCCCCGAAGACAATAGCAATTGCTATATTTTTATTCTGGGCGATCTCGTGCCATGTTTTTTCAGGAGTCAGTTTTTCAATAATGAAATAACATGCAAGCAAAATGGCAATTCCTAAAAATGAGTAAAGAACCGAGTTTAGTATGGGTAAGAAATTGATGTTGTCCATAGTTTTATATTTTTATTTGTGATAATATCTGTAGAATCCTACTCTGGAATGACTTCTTGTAGTTCCGTCGCGGTATATTTCCGTTTTGGCACAGTCGCAGACCTGATTTCCCTGATAGGTAAGGTATACAAACCAGGTCATGAAAAACCCTCCGATTAAACAGAGTATCCAGTTTTGTCTTATGTAATGTAAAATATTAGTTATCATGATGTGGCATATGGGGTGTTTGAACTATTTTTCCATTTATTCACATTAAAGAAATGTCTTCCTATCCACATCGCGACAAAGAGTACAATCATTATGAATAAAATGAAGCCAAAGTTCCAGAATGAAACGGGAAGCCAAGTTGCTTTGAGCTGTACATAGGTATTGCTTGAAATGGGGTCTGTGGAAAGTTTAAGTGCTTCAGAATTAATCAGGGAATCCAGCTTTTGAGTTCCGAACGATGCTTTAGCAAGTCTGGTTACTTCCGAGGTATCTTTTTCCAGCGTCTGCCCGTCTGTAAAAGTCTTGGTCTGTACCTTGAATATGTCAGTAACCTCAATTGTTCCTGATTTATCCCGTGATATCATGACCTTTGAATCGGACGATGTAAGGCCTGAAAATGACGGCAAGCCTCCTTCTTTTTCAGCTGAAATAATGAAATGATATTTTCCGGAGCCTACCCCACACAGGTTAAAATCTTCAGACTGGCTCCCTTCTGACCAGCTTTCTCCATCTTCGTAACCATGATACTGTTCAATATCTTTGGAGGTGTAGATGATTTCATTGGTATTCTCATTCACAAGGCTTAGCTGAACATTCGCCCAGGAATTATCAACACCTGAAAAAGCATTCACTTTTAATGGGGCCGAACCTCCGGAAAGGGTAAAGCTTTTGCTGACCAATTCTTTATCTTTTACATCTGCAAAATTGATGGTCTCTGCAAAAACGGTTTCGTTGGCTCTTGAAGTGTAAACATACATTTGAAGCAAACAAATCATTAATGCCGCCACACAAAAGATGTTTACAGCCTGTCTGATATCGAAATAATAAGGCTGAACGATCCCTATTCCTGTATAATACGGCAGGTTAGTTATTTTAAAAGCTTTCTTTACTTCATATTTTGAAATGTGGACTCCATAGAAATACTGGCTTTTCCTGCTGGTCTTCTCCTGAGAGATCATACGGGTTCCGTTGACATATTCTTTGTAGGTAGCAATACTGAAATCCAGATGCTCATCAAAAAAACCAGCTGCGGCTTCAATACTGCATTGAGAGTTTTCGTACCATCGATAGGTTCGCCCGAGATAGGTTGGGAATGCTGAATCTTTACTTTTAAAATCATCAGCATCTATAGGAATCAGGAAAACCCAATGCCCGTCACTTTCACTCAGGAAAGCATCATTTCCTTTACTGTCTTTTAAATAATATTCGCGCCAGAAAATACTGGAACCATATTTCCTGACGATAATGGCAGCAACAGTATATTCTACCTCTCCGATTCTTCCTTTTTGTCCAACATCTAAAACAACATTTTCCGTAGGGACTTTCAGATGTTTAATTTTTTTGTTTCCGGCAACATCAATGAGATAAGAACAGGTACCGCAAACATATTCTTCAACAGGAAAGGTGAGATCTAATTTATTTTCTGATTCGCATGCTGGGCAGACATAGTACATTTTTATCTGTAAATTTTGTGTTTTTGAATGGTATTAGCTTTAAAATACTGAACCACCTCATCTGCAATCTGCTCTACTTTCTGGGTATTGTCCTGAGTATAATTACAAAGGAATACATCAAAGGTAAGCTGTTTAAATTCCGGCCACGTGTGGATACAAAGATGTGACTCTTTCAGAATGACTGCGGAAGTAAAACTCTCATTTTCAAAAATATGATTGGTTACTCCTACAATTTCTACATCTTTAGTTTTCAGAATATCTTCTGTAAACATCAGAAAACCTTTGCTGTCTAATAACAAATCTTCTGACTCTGTTTCCAAAGTCAGAAGAATATGTAAACCTTTACCTGATAATGGGTTCAATTAATTTTTTTGGTAAATATATTATTTTTTTGGAAGAAAAACCTCAGCAAGCATACATCTTGCGCTTCCTCCACCATTTACTTCAATGGTATTCAGGTCTGAATAGATAATTTCACAGTATTTTTCAATGGCGGCTACCTGTTCTGGAGTGAGAGACTGGTAAGCGGTCTGGCTCATCACCAAAAATTTCTCACCCTCTTTGTTCTGAACCTGAAGCATGTTTCCCGCAAACTGCTGCATCTGTTCTTCCGAGATCTCGATGATTTCTTTTCCCGAGCCCTTAATAGTTTCCACTACTTTTTCTCTTTCAAGCTCATCGTCGATACAGTCAAGACAGATTACGACAAATTGATCCGCCACACACATCATTACATTGGTGTGGTAGATAGGAAGCCTTTCCGCTCCTACCGTCTGAAATGAGTGGAAAACTACCGGAGTGAATCCGTATTTGGTACAGAATTCTCTAAACAGTTTTTCATCCAGTCTCAGAGAAACAGAGCCATACGCAATTTTATTATCATGATCGAAGATCATGCTTCCTGTTCCTTCCAGAAAATGTCCCTGAGTTTCAGAAAATGACCAGTCATCAATTTCAGCTACTTCAAATCCCTGAGCTTCGATGGTTTCAATAATATCTTCCCTTCTTTCCACTCTTCTGTTGGAAGCGAACATCGGATATAAAACCACCTTTCCATCTTTATGGAAACTTACCCAGTTATTGGGAAAAATAGAATCAGGAGTATGCGGATCCGGAGTGTCTTTTATGGTAATCACATTGATTCCTTTCCCTCTCAGCTTTCCGACAAAAGTATTAAACTCTGCCAAAGCTTTTGACTGGATATCAGAACCTGTCTGTTCTACCTGGAAATAATTGTTTTTCGCTGTTTCTGCGTTGTAACCGAATGCAATCGGTTCTATCATTAATACGGTATCTGTTGTTTGCATTTTTATTAAGTTTGAGAGTGTTAGTGTATTAGAGTTTGAGTGCCTGAACAGCATTTTACAAATTATTCTCTTCTTTATTCATTGAAGAAAATGAACACCATTTTTCTGACTGGCTCATCATATTAACTAACATTCCTATTATTTGGTTGTATTTGTTGTGCAAATTATTGTATTGCTCGTCATTCATATAATTGCAGGCAAAGGCAAACTGAAGCCATGTTTGGGTTTCTCTTGCTTCTCCTTCCGAATCTGTAAGCTTAGCGATGAAGGATTTTTCATATTTTCTTTTTCCCCAGGCCTCGCTAATATTTGCTGTTACAGATCTTGATGATCTTCTTATCTGATCTGTAAGGGAGTAAAGTTCTTCTTTTGGAAATGATTTTGAGAGTTCATAAATCAGCTGTGCTGTTTCAAATGATTGTTGAAAAACTTTTAAATCCTGATGAAATTTAATTGTCGACATACCCAAATATTTTTTTAAAATTAAAAAAATATTCAAACCCACCAACACTCTAACTCTCAGACTCTAAAATGCCGTCACTCTCAAACACTAAAACTATCCCACTCAATTACTCTCTCACAAGCGGCATTGTAGAACATCTCAACAATCCACCCATTTTGGAGATTTCTCTGTAAGGGATTTCTTCTACTGTCATTCCCCATTCATTTCTCAGGTGGTTATTCATTCTTGTGAATGCTTTGTCTGAAACCACTACATCAGGAGAAATGGAGAAAATATTCGGGAACATTTCAAACATTTCTTCATCATTGATATGGAAACAGTTTTCTTCTCCGAAAATATCAATGATCAAACGGTAGTCGCTTTCGTCTACAAATCCGTTTTTATAAATGATGCATTTGTCTTCTCCTACCGGATTAAATGTACAATCCAAATGCAGAATCCCTTCAAAAGGAACCTTATCGTTTTTCTTCAGTTCCAGATCAATGATTCTTTTCTTTGGAAAATATTCTTTTAAAATTTCAATGGCATACTCATTCGTTCTTGCCGTTTTATAGTTTCTGTAATCTTCGCTGAAGCAGGTTCCGATGAAAATAAAATCATTCCATACAATCACATCTCCTCCTTCGATATGTGCAGTTTCCGGAAGATTGATGATCTTTCTCCATGCTACTTTCTCAAAAACGCTCTTGTAGGCCTCCTGTTCATCTGCTCTGTCTGCGATCACATTGGAAATGATCATCTTATCATCTATTACAAAAGCTACATCTCTTGAAAAAACCTGGTTATAGTCTTTGATGATACTGGGACGCAATACTTCAACGTCATACTTTTTTAAAACCGCTTCAAAAGCGTTCATTTCATTGATAATATCCTCTTCTTTAGGATAAATATTGTGTTCGATTGAGTAATATGACTTTGCGTCATAACTTTCCTCTAGTGTGGGAACCGGTCCCAATGAATTAGGCTGGCCTAGAACTACTGATTTCAGTCTGCCCGTTTCGTTTTTAATGTTTAGTCTCATAAAGATTTATGCAATACTACAAATATAAGTAAAGGTCTCTACCTGTAAAACTTTTGGATTATTTTATGCATTAAATTTGATTGTCAAAACCAACGCTCTTCAACAAAATTTCCTTGTATGTTCAGCCAACTGTAGTGAATAGCTCCAAAAACATCTGCAACTTACTATTTTCCATCTGCATAAGAACAAAAAAACAGATAATTATATTATTTAATTTCCTATATTAGTGATATAATTTTCGCGAAATTATATACAATAAAAACTTAACTATTAACACCAAAAATCAAAGTTATGAACAAGAACAATCCGGTGCTGAAAAACGCACAAAAATTAGGAAGAGACCAACAAAAATCTGTAATGGGAGGCGCTCCAATCTCAACAGTCAAAAGATGCTGTGAATGGGATGACACAGGAAAATGTTATATCTGGACATGCGACAGATGCCAATGCCCATAATAAAATTAAAAGCCGGTTTTTTTTAAGCCGGCTTTGTTATCTGGTTCTGTTTTCTTCTTCCGTCTTCTGGGTCTCTTTGACCTGATATTTTGAACTTCCTATGTTATAACTGAGTGAAAATACCAGCCTGCTGCTGTCCCACCAATGGGTAAAACGGTTATCCATAATCTGCTTATGCCTGAATTCCAGTCTCTGATCGTAAGAATCGAAAAGATTATTAAAACCTATTTTTGTGTTCAGTTTATTATCAAACCATGCCTTTTGCACTGATACATCTACAGTATATCGTGGTTTAATACTATAAAGACTGTTTCCTGTTTTAGATTCATAAGCACCAAATACATTTACAGTAAATCCTTTAGGAAGCGAAAATACCTGATTGATCCTCACTTCGTAATTATAAATATTCAATGCAAAAACCTCATCCAGATAGGGCCTGAATTCATAATTGTAATACCCTGCAATCTGGCTGGTCATATTCCACCATTTTGTTATCCTGACCGGAAAACTGGTTTCCAGCGTAGCAAAATTCCGATACGGAAGATTGGTTCCTAAGTATTCCAGTACATTTGTTTCCGGATTGTAAAGAGGATACCGTGTCATAACATCTTTTTCTTTCCCGATAGTAAAACTTATCACCCAGTTTTTATAACGATAGGTCGCTTTAATCTGACTGGTAAAGGAAGGCAACAGATAGGGATTACCTATCCAATAGTTTAACGGGCTGAAATAAAACCTGAAGGGATTAAGCTGTGAAAAAACAGGTCTTGTTATTCTTCTGCTGTAAGACAGAGAAAGTTCACTGGATGTATTAAAAGTATAGCTGGCACTCAAAGACGGCAGCCACTTCAGATAGTTTCTGGAAACCACAGAGTCCGCAGTAATCGCATTTGAAATACTGTTTGTATTTTCAAATCTTAACCCTGCATTGATCTGAAAGCCTCCTATTTTCTGTCTGTATGCTAGATAACCTGCCCAAATCTTTTCTTTGTATGAAAATACATTACTCCTCGAAGGATCAAAAACGAACTGATTTCCTGCAGATAATGTATCATACCTGATATTGTTTTGAGTGTCTGAATTGCTGTATTTTACTCCTGCTTCAAGATCTGTATTACCCATTTTCTGTGAAACATCGATCTGAGCAGTATAGATATCTATTTTATTAATCAAGTCAGATTTCCAATACGAGAGAAGATTTTCTGTACCCCTATCTTTATTGATGAAATCATCATTTTGTTTATTTTTAACTGAAAGATAATTTCCTAAGAAACTAAGCTTAAATCCCTTATTTTGGAAAGAATAATCGGCTGTCACTCCATAGTTGTCCTGAGAATAATCTGTAGGGTTTTCACTGACAGTATTCAATACCGGTTGGGTTTCAGTTTTGTCAGTGGTATAAAGTGATCCGTTGCGTATTCTGTCATTATTCCGAAAATTACCTCTCATATTGAGGCCAAACCGATTCTTATCATTCAGTCTGAAGTCTGCCCCTGCCAGGACATTGTAAACTTCTCCAAACTCTTCCTGGTAGGTTTGGGTACGCATGATATTGGTATTAGCCAATCGCTGCAAGGCGTGATAACGGTAGGTTGAAACTCCTTCATTATAGCCTGCCTGCAAATTGTATGTCACTTTACCTGTATGATAAGAAATATTGAGTGCATTTTCCCGATAGTTGAATTTATTAATGTATATATTGCCATTATAACTTGCTTTCCAGCCAAGGCTGACATTCTTTTTCAGTTTAATATCAATAATTCCTTTAAATTCCGCATCGTATTTAGAAGACGGATTGGTATTCACCTCAACCGATTCAACCATTTCAGGGGACAAAGACCGCAAATAGGCCTGCAGCTCATGATTGCTCATAACAACAGGCTTCCCATCAATAAAAACGGCGGGAGTAACCCTGCCTCCAATAAGGATTCCATCTTCCTGGTCCACGGTCACGCCAGGTGTTTTTCTCAAAACATCCAGAAGATGGGCAGAGGTTTTAAAATCTTTGTTTCCTGCAACAGAAAGTACAAGATTGCCATTACTCAGTTTCGTTTTTCGGGCAGCTGACTGAATAATGACTTCTGAAATATTTGTTGTTGAAGATTTTACCTCAGAAAGAGAATCCGGAATTTTTACTTTAGCAGCTTCCTGCGCTTTTCCAAAAATTGACAAAAATAGCAGAAGCAGCAGAAGCCATAATTTGATGATCATAGATTTTAAATTTTATGAAATCAAAAGTATGGGCCTGGAGTAAAAAAGCGGTTTTGAAATTAAAATTCCGCAGTACTGAATTATAAATTTGAACTCTGAAACCTAGTGTCAGTAAAGGTTTGCGACTGTTTATACAAAAGAGGGGTTGTATTTTTAATTTTCTTGAATGTAGAAAAGAAAGTCGATTTGGAATTAAATCCCACTTCATATCCTATCTCTTCAATTTTCAGATAAGAGCCGCTTTCTATCATTTCGCAGGCTTCATTGATTCTGTATTCATTGATGTAGATAGAAAAACTTTTACCCAGATTATCATTCAGCAGCTGTGAAAGCTGATGGGCAGAAATATTCATTCTGGATGCCAGATCATTCAACTTAAGGTTGGGGTTTTTATAGAGTTCTTCTGTATGCATCAAACGCTCTAATCTGGACGAAAAGCTATCGGCCTGTTCTTCGGAGATCTTTTTATTGGAGTATCTGCCGGCTTCTTTCACCGGAAGCTGCTGATATTTTTTATTGAAGAAAATCAAAAAGTTAGCATACAGCACAAATGAAAATACCAGGCTTCCTCCTGCACAGTACATCTTTACCCAGCCTGTTGAGATCAGCTGATATGTCAGGAAAATGATCACATTGCTGATCAGTACCGGAAGAACAAATTTGTTCGGGCTCTTGTGATTTTGTTTTGAAAAGTTATAGTACTGATAAACTGTAAGGAATACAAATATAGACCAAATGGTATAAATAAATGTTCCAAAATAATGTTCCCATGTAACAGGGAAAAGCAGATATAATAAACCGACAGCTCCTAAAATTAGTGTGAGCATTCCAAACCATTTCTGGCAGCTTTTCCAATCAAACTGTTCTTGAAGGAAGGAGGATCTCACATAATAATACAGTGCCGGTCCGGTAAAAAATAAGGCAGACAGCCCCAAATGCGGAATAATTCTTGGTAAATCAGGATAAAAATAGATGCATACAGCAATTCCTACTCTGGTGCTCAGCATCAACAAAAGAAGTCCAAGGAAAAAATCCGGGAGATATTTCAGTTTTCTAACAAACAGCAGATAAATGCCCAGCAGAAGTCCATTGAATGCTCCTACTGCACTGAAGAAAAATAGCATCTGTTGTCCGAAAGTCATGATAATACAGTTATTTATTTTATACAATGGGAACAGCAGTAAAACAGCTTCTTATAATACCTGATTATTCAATCATCCGGCTTTGAGCTCCCAATAATTTCATAAAGGTAAAATTAATAAATTATTGAATTCAATTTCAACAACATATATATTTTTCTAAGAAATATTACAGATCAATATCTCTTTTCCATCTGCATATTCTTTGCCCCATTCACATAAGTTTTTCAGAATCGGGATAAGGTCTTCCCCTTTATTTGTAAGTACATACTCAATTCCGGCAGGAATAGTATCGGGAATTTCTTTTTTAATAATAATTTTATGGATTTCCAATTCCTTCAGCTGCCTCCCCAGAACCTGTTCAGAAATATTGGTCAGTTCTTTCTTTAAAAGATGAAACCTGTTATTTCCCTCTGATATCGAATAAATAATTTGTGACTTCCAACGTCCACTGATGACACTTACCGCGGAATTCAGTTCACAAATACCGAACAAAAACTGTTCGTTTGCCGCATTGGTTGAAGTTTCTTTTCTCATAATTATCACTCACAATTTTGTTCGTTATTGTAATCCACAGACAGCTTGCGGAAATTTACATTAAAATTACAAAATTATGAGTACAAAAAACATCCTGTTGATTATTGGTCTTGTGATGAGCCTGCAACTGATCAAAGCACAGGAAAAATGGATTTTAAAATCCGAATTTATATCAAAACCGGATACGGTATTTATTTTCAAACCTAAAACCTATAACGAGAAAGGAAAATATCCCTTAGTATATTTATTACACGGTTATAGTGAAAATTATCTTCAATGGCCACAAACAACCGATCTTCAGAGGTTATCTGATCAATACAAAATGATCATTGTCTGCCCGGATGGATTTACAACATGGTATATAAACAGTCCTTATGATAAAGGGGCAAGAGCTGAAGATTTCTTTTTTAAGGAACTGGTTCCCAAGGTTCATAAAAACTTCAATATTGACAAAAAAAATATTTTCATCAGCGGGTTGAGTATGGGAGGTTATGGTGCTATCCGATATTTTCTGCTTCATCAGGATTATTTCAATACCGCAGGAAGCACAAGTGGAGCTTTTTCTCTGGATCCTGACATTATGAGGAACGCGAGCCTGCAGTTCTTTAAAACAGAAAGGATTACTTATGATCTGAACAAAATATTAGGTTCACCGAAAGAATGGAAGCAGTATAATATTTCAACATTGCTAAAAACCTATAATAAAGGGAATCCTTTTTTAATAGATTGCGGTTCGGAAGATATCCTTTATCCTTCCACCATTGAAATAAAGGATATTGCTGATAGCCTGAAAATTCCCATTACATTTATTTCTCAGCCGGGGAATCATAATACAGAATATTGGAAAAACTCCATTGAACATCACTTTATTTTTTTCAGACAACATGTTAAATAAAAAATCCCAAAGCAAGCTTTGGGATTTTTTATGGTATAAGCAAATATTATCTGCTTGCGATGTCGATATAGTTTCTTTGCTGAGCGCCTTGGTAAACCTGTCTTGGCCTTCCGATCGGATCTCCTTTCAGTCTCATTTCTTTCCATTGAGAAATCCATCCCGGAAGTCTTCCTAGTGCAAACATTACAGTAAACATTTCTGTAGGAATTCCTAATGCTCTGTAGATGATACCTGAATAGAAGTCTACGTTTGGATATAGTTTTCTTTCTACGAAGTACTCATCTTCAAGCGCAACTCTTTCTAACTGCATAGCAATGTCAAGCGCTTTATCCTGGATACCTAATGCTTTAAGGATATCGTCAGCAGCTTTCTTGATGATTTTCGCTCTTGGATCGAAGTTTTTGTATACTCTGTGTCCGAATCCCATTAGACGGAAGTTATCGTTCTTATCTTTAGCTTTAGCAACATATTTAGATACGTCACCACCATCTTTCTCGATAAGCTCAAGCATTTCGATTACAGCCTGGTTAGCACCACCGTGAAGTGGTCCCCAAAGTGCGGATACCCCTGCAGAGATAGAAGCAAAAAGGCCTGTGTGAGCAGAACCTACCATTCTTACAGTAGAAGTAGAACAGTTTTGTTCGTGGTCTGCGTGAAGGATTAATAATTTATCTAAAGCATTTACTACTACCGGATCGATTTCGAAATCAGCGTTTGGTAATCTGAATGCCATTTTGTAGAAGTTTTCTACATAGTTCAGGTTGTTATCTCCGTGGTTTAATGGCAAACCTTGAGTCTTTCTGTAAGTCCATGCACAAAGGTGAGAGAACTTAGCAATCATAAGCTCAGCAGCATGATCCATTTCTTCTTTAGAGTTTACGTTAACAGCTTTCGGGTTGAAAGCAGTCAAAGCAGAAGTTAAAGAAGATAAAACTCCCATAGGGTGAGCAGAACGAGGGAAAACATCGATGATTTTTTTCATCTCGTCTGCAATAAAGTTATATTTTTTAATGTTGTTCTCGAAAGAAGTATACTGATCCTGAGTAGGCAATTCTCCATGTAATAAAAGATACATTACTTCTGTGAAGTTAGATTTTTCAGCAATCTGTTCGATTGGATAACCTCTGTAGAATAATTCTCCTTTATCTCCGTCTAAGTAAGTGATGTCGCTAATGGTAGCCCCTGTATTTTTGTAACCTAAATCCAGAGTGATCAAACCTGTCTGGTCTCTTAATTTTGAAATATCAATCCCTCTGTCTCCGATAGTACTATCCACGATTGGATATTCATATGAATTACCTGCGTAATTCAATATTACTTTGTTGTCTGACATTATTTATTTATTTTTTTTAAATATACTACTTTCCATAAAATACGGCAAACAAAAATTATCGCTTGCCGTTATTTATAAATTCGATTATCTTTTGATTTTAAATGCCTCTAAACCTGGGAAAATTGCAGTTTCACCAAGAGCTTCTTCAATTCTTAATAGCTGGTTGTATTTTGCCATTCTGTCTGATCTGGAAGCCGAACCTGTTTTGATCTGTCCGCAGTTCATTGCAACCGCCAAATCAGCAATGGTAGAGTCCTCAGTTTCTCCTGATCTGTGAGACATCACTGAAGTGAATTTGTTGTTCTGAGCCATTTGTACAGCAGCCATTGTTTCAGAAAGAGAACCGATCTGGTTTACTTTTACAAGAATTGAGTTAGCAATACCTTCTTTTACTCCTCTTGACAATCTGTCTACGTTGGTTACGAATAAATCGTCACCTACCAGCTGTACTCTGTCACCGATTTTATCTGTTAACAGTTTCCAACCTTCCCAGTCATCTTCCTGCATTCCGTCTTCGATAGAAATAATCGGGTATTTGGCAGCCAGTTCAGCAAGATAAGAAACCTGCTCTTCTCTTGATCTGTGAGCTCCTTTATCCCCTTCAAATTTTCTGTAGTCGTAAGTTCCGTCTTTGTAGAATTCTGAAGCAGCACAGTCTAATGCCAGCATGATGTCATCACCAGGTTTATACCCTGCTTTTTCAATCGCCTGAAGTAATGTATCCAAAGCATCTTCAGTTCCATTGAAGGTAGGAGCAAAACCTCCTTCATCTCCTACTGCTGTAGAAAGGCCTCTTCCTTTAAGAATTGATTTCAGGTTATGGAAAATTTCAGTTCCTTTTCTTAATGCGTGAGAGAAAGAATCTGCTTTTACCGGCATGATCATGAATTCCTGGAATGCGATAGGAGCATCTGAGTGAGATCCTCCGTTGATTACATTCATCATTGGAACAGGAAGTGTGTTGGCATTTACACCCCCTACATATTTATAAAGAGGCATTCCCAATTCTGCAGCTGCAGCCCTTGCCACTGCCAAAGAAACCCCAAGAATAGCATTAGCACCAAGATTTCCTTTGTTTGGCGTTCCATCAAGATCAATCATGATCTGATCAATATAATTTTGTTCGAAAACCGGCTGTCCAACCAGATTCTCTGCAATTACTTCTTTTACATTTTCAACAGCTTTCAGAACTCCTTTTCCCTGATATTCTGAACCACCATCACGTAATTCCACCGCTTCGTGTTCTCCTGTAGATGCTCCTGAAGGAACTGCTGCACGGCCCATGGCCCCGCTTTCTGTAAATACATCTACTTCAATGGTAGGGTTACCTCTGGAATCTAAAATCTGTCTTGCTTCTATGTAAGAAATTGCACTCATTTTTTAATTTTTTTAGTTTAGACAAATTTAATCAAAATTTAACTTTCAGGGGTATTTCAAGCTATTTTTTTGAGATAATTCCAAGTTAAATTTTAGTTAATTTATATTATGATAATCCTGCAATTTCTTTGTGGAAGATCCGGGATTTAAAATAAGAAAATCATAACCAGAAAACTCACTCTTGAAAGTGAGTTTTTATCCTGTAAAAGTTTCAGAGCTGTTAATTCTGTATGCCAAATTTCTTCCTTAAAACCTATGGGTCAATTACACAAAAGGAGTATTATAATATTACTTTGAAAATGAGACAGGTTCCGGCACCTTCCGATATAATTTTGCACTCACCAGACAATTCACCCATTCTTCTTTTCATATTCCTGAGTCCATTTCCTTTTGGCTGGTCTTCAGGAACGCCAATTCCATTATCCGAAATCTTCATAGAAAATATATTCTTTTCCTGAAGAAATGAAAGTTTCAGAGTGCTGGCATGGCTGTGCTTGTATACGTTATTGACTGCTTCTTTCAGGCATAGAAAAAGATTCCGTCTCAATTCTGTAGAAATCGGGGTGTCACTCATGATATCTTCACTTTCTGAATGCACCACTATTGTTGTTTTCTTTAAAAAATTTCCGGTGTAAAGAATAGCGTAATCGATAAAGCTTCCCAGGGTATCATTTCCGGAATTCAGGCTCCAGAGCATTTCCCGCATAGAGATATTCATTTCTTCTGAAGTTTTCAGAAGTTCATCAATATCGCTCTGCAAATCTTCATCTTCTGCTTTCTGTTTCAGAAATTCTGCCTGAAGTTTCAATGCGGAAATTCCTGCGCCGAGATCATCATGCATGTCATGGGAAATACGCTCACGCTCCTGTTCCAGTATTTTTTGTTTTTCGAGTTCTTTTTGGAGGAGCTGGTTTTGATGTTCGGATTCTTTGAGTTGTTGCTGCTGAATAAAAAAAAGCTGTCTTTTATTATACAAAACAACAATTAAGACAATAAAGGCAACAAATAACATCATTATTGAAATAGCAATAATATAAGCTAATTTTATATCATCCTGAATATGTGTCATAAATTAATTTGTTTTTCATATTTAATTAATGATAAATAGAACATACTATACATGATGATATTGATGATATTTTGTCCAATTTTTAAAAATTGAAGAAACTCGTTATCATTTTTCGCAAAAAAAAACATAGGTGTTACTCTGAAAATAAAGAAACAACTCCACATTAACAAGGCTGTTGAGATCCAAAATGCAGGATCATCAGTAATCTTATATTTATCAAAAAAAGATATTTTTTGATAATACCAAAGCAAAGAAATAATGATGTAAAATAAAGTAACTGTTATTCCTACCTTTTTATCAAAATCACGTCCTAAGAAATTAGTAAAAAATAATATATAGCTAAAGGAAAGTAACGTCACCAATGTAGATATTTGTTTTAAAGAATATTTAAACCTAAAGGAATAAAAAAAATGAAAAAACACGATACAAAATATAAAATACAGGTGATATTGAAACCCTACTTTTACATCCGGATTTAATTGATCTCTAATAAAAGAGAACCATTCATTAATAAAAGTTAATAATAAATATATAAATATATAATTCTGGGCAGAAAAAGAAGATTTTCTACCCAGATTGAAAGATTTTATTAAAGGGAATAATAATACTATTTTATAAATAATTCCTATTAACATTTCATTAAGGTTTTAAATCACCTGCGTCATAATAACCTTCATAGTAATCTTTCTTCATTTGGGTATTTGTATGATGTATTCTATCTTTATCTTTTATGTATACCACCAATCCTATTCTAAATTTCTCTTCTGCTTCTTCTATTTCTTCCACTTCTTCTTTACAAATTAACTCGAAAGTTAATTCATGTTCAAATCCATTAAACATGTGAATATTTGCCATCTCATAGGTTATATAATTTGTCAGCTTTTGTTTGGAAGAGTCACTCTCAATTATAGTCCCTATTCCATTTTTATATTCATAGATAATATTGCTAAACTGAATAGCCTTATCTAATAAATTTGCTCTTCCTCCATTACTTATGAAATAGGAATTATCTGTTTCTGAATCATAGCTTCCATTATTTTCATAGTCTTCTATATCTGAAAATCTAAGTATCAATCCTAAATCATTTCCACCAGGTAGTTTTACATTGCAGAAAAAGAAATGCAGATATCGTTTGTTTTTATTATCATTTACAATCCTATTCATCTCATCTGCACTAATCTTAAAATTATTTGTAAAAAAAGGTTCTCCACTTTCGGGATCACAATACTGCGCTACGAATAAATATTTTGCATAATACACTTTTACATAATGCCATGGGAGTACAGTCCTTGCGACATTTGATTCTTTTAAAAAAATATTTTCTAAATTTTCCAGATTTACAAATTGTAAATTTTCAACTTCATTCAATAGTTCTTGCTTAAGTCTTTCCATGATTTCTTAGTTTTTTGATTGGTTAAATTTATTAATAGCCTCCACCTTATTGTTTACGTGAAGTTTTCTGTAGATATTCCCGACATGTTTTTTGACGGTATCGATGCTGATGAATTTTTTGTCTGCAATTTCTTTGTATAGGAGTCCCTGTGATAGAAGTTCAAGGACCTCTTTTTCCCTTTCGGTCAGTTCATCAAAGCCTTTGATTTCCGGAAGTTTTTTTTCGAAATGCTGAAGTACTCTTCGGGCAATGGAAAAACTCATAGGAGCCCCTCCGTTATACACATCACGGATTGATGACAGAATTTTATCCATACTTTCCCCTTTAACAAGATAACCCATAGCTCCGGCTTTCAGGGAATTAAAGACCTTTTCATCATCATCAAAGCTGGTACACATGATAAATTGGGTTTGGGGCATATCATTTCGCAGTTTTTCTATGATTTCGATACCCAGCATATCCTGGAGCTGGATATCCATCATCACTACGTCCGGAGAAATATCTGGCAGATTTTTCATAGCATCATTGCCATCAAAAAACTGAGCGATCACCTTCATATCTTTCTGATAATTGATGATCTTCTTCAACGCATTGTTGTAGTTTTTCTCATCTTCTACTATGGCTATGGAAATGCTCATGTCAATGTTTGTTTGAAACAAATTTCAACAGAAAACGAATTGAAATCAATTACACCTTTGTGTAATATCCTGGTTTGAGTCTGAAGTTATGGTTCTGTTTTTAGTTTTTATTAAAATTAATTAATTTTTCATTCAAAACCAATATAAAAATAAATATTTCACAATAAATTAAAACAAACAATAAATAAGAAGTAATAAAATTTCTAAAATTAACAATTATTTCACGATCTGATCAAGAATAGGATGATCAATACCGCTCACGGTATGATGAAAATCAATCTGTTCAAAAATCTGAATCAGGTTTCTTCCCTTTTTCAACCATACTCCGGGAATATAAAGGGTCTGTTGAGGACCTACTGTGCTCCAGTACCTCCCTGCATTTTTCCCGTTGATAAAAACGATTCCTTTTCCAAAGCTTCTCATATCAAGAAAAGTATCTCCTGTTTCATCAAGTGTAAATTCAGCTTCCTGAATTACGGGTGAATGAGCTGCAATAGGTTTATTTTTAAAAGTATGTTGAGGAAAGGTATCAAAAGGCAATGGAAGCATTTCCCAATTTCCATAAATTTCATTACCATTGATCTCAACCGGACTGATAATCCCTTTTAAATTATGAACGATCTCTGCCCCATAATTGATCCTGCCCATATTTTCAACCAGAATTTCTAACCGGTCACCGGACTTGATTTCGACGTCAAGATCATATTTTTTGTTGACCCTGTTCAGCTCTCCTTTCCATGCTCCATTAATATAAACGTTGGCATAATCCCTTAATCCTTTAATTTCCAATTTCCCCTTCTGTTCTTTTTCAAATTTCCTTCTGTACAGAATATATCCGCTTCCCTGATTAAGATCTTCGAACGTAAGTGGCTTAGCATTCTTAACAGGTTTCATACGATCGGTAAGATCAAAAAGGCAGCTTACTTTTGAAAATTTAATGGATGGAATAGTGATCACTTGTATCGGCTTTGGAATATCCGGAAGCTTGTTCTGTTGTATTTTTTGAAAACTTTCTCTCAGTGCGTTATATTTTGGAGTAGCCCATCCCGCTTCACTGATTGGGGCATCATAGTCATAGCTGGTAATATCCGGCTGTATGTCATGGTCCTTATCGTAATTGGCACCACTGGTAAACCCAAAGTTGGTCCCTCCGTGAATCATATAGTAGTTAAAAGAAATCCCATTTTTTATATACAACTCGGTCTGCCTTACGACTTCTTCTGTAGAAACTTTAACAAAAGGCTCTGCCCAGTGATCAAGCCATCCCGGGTAGTATTCTGCAACCATGTAGGGACCTTTGCCTCCATTATATTCATTGATACTTTTCTTTAAAACATCAATATCACTCTCTCCGTTTGCCGTTGGCAAAGCACCTTCAACAGAACCTCCTTTAAAAAGTGAACTTCCATCTGAAGTAAATAACGGCACCGAAATTCCACTTTTCAACAGCATTTCTTTAATTTTATGGCTGTATTTCCTGTGCTCTTCGAGTGAAATATCTTTCCTCTGGGCCACATAGGATCCAAATTCATTTTCAGCCTGTACCATAATCACCGGACCGCCATTATTGATCTGCAAGGGTACAATCTGTTTTGCGAGTTCACTGATATATTTTCTGCATTCTTCTAAGAAAGCTTTATTATCCCTTCTTATTTCAAGATCCTTATTTTTTTGCAGCCACCATGGGTAACCTCCAAATTCCCACTCTGCACACACATAAGGGCCAGGACGGATGATAACATATAAACCAACTTCCTGTGCAGTTTGTATAAACTTCTTCAGATCTTTCTCTCCCGAAAAATTCCACTTTC
Organism: Chryseobacterium sp. ON_d1; assembly: GCF_006829085.1. Classification (GTDB taxonomy): domain Bacteria; phylum Bacteroidota; class Bacteroidia; order Flavobacteriales; family Weeksellaceae; genus Chryseobacterium. The sequence continues at coordinate 167,756 of NZ_BJTC01000011.1, read as the reverse complement.
CGGGAGCTTCTTCATGGTAATTCCAGAAAACATAAGTAGTAACCGTATTTAAACCCATTGCTTTCATCATTTCCAAACGATGCTTCCAGTATGCTGACGGAACCCTCGGATAATGCATCTCTCCGGAATATATGGTAAACGGTTTTCCGTTTAAGAAGAAATGTCCCTCTCTGATTTCAAATTTCCCTTTTTGAGAAAACACAGTATTCAAAGAGAAAAATAAAAGAATGATGCTAAAATAACGGCTAAAATTTCTCATATTGTAAGGCATGATTTTTGTAAAATTTAAAATATAAAAATCAATTGAATATCAAATAATATAATCATGAAAAAAAGTCTTTTAGCACTGGGTGCTGTATTGGCACTGACAGTAGTCAGCTGCAAAAAAAGTGAAAGCGGAAACAAGAGTGTTATCAAAACAGACAGCTCAGAAACTGTAGTTACTGATAATAACGGAAAGATAGATTCGGTAACACAAAGTTCTTCTACTGTAGACATCAACGGACAGAAAACAGAGAAAACAGATTTTGTTTATAAAGCTACTGACGGAACACTGGTGAAAGTAGTATTTAAAAACGATCCGAAAGAAAGTACGGTAGCCATTACCAGCAACAAAAAAACATTCACTTTGCCTAAATCGGAAACCAAAGGTGATGAAACTATTTACAAGAAAGATGATATGACTGCAAGGGTAAAAGGAGACAGCCTTCACCTTGAACAAGGAAACAATATTATTGAGCTGAAAAGAACTAAAATCTAAAATAAAATGCCCCTCCAATGTTGAGGGGCGTTTACTTTATAACCATAAACTTTTCGATGAATTTTCATCAAATCCGAATAAGCAAAAACAAAAAAAACCATCCGTGTTTCGGATGGTTTTAATATATATCTGAATGAATATTATTCTTCAGTTTTTTCTTCAGTAGTATCAGCTTTAGCTTCTTCTACTTTCTCTTCTACTGCAGGAGCTTCAGCAACTACAGCTTCAGCTTTTTTAGGTGCAGCAGTTGATCTTCTGCTTCTTCTTGTAGCTTTTTTCTCTTCAGCATTAGGGTTGTAAAGCTCGTTGAAATCTACCAATTCGATAAGGGCAGTATCAGCAGCATCACCTGGTCTGAATCCTGTCTTGATGATTCTTGTATAACCACCGTTTCTTTCAGCGATTTTAGGAGCTACAGTTCTGAATAATTCAGCAACCGCAAATTTATTTTGAAGGTAAGAGAATACTACTCTTCTGTTGTGTGTAGTATCTTCTTTTGCTTTTGTTAATAGAGGCTCAACATATACTCTTAAAGCTTTAGCTTTAGCTACAGTAGTGTTGATTCTTTTATGCTCAATTAGAGAACAAGCCATATTAGAAAGTAAAGCACTTCTGTGAGAAGCTGTTCTTCCTAAGTGATTGAATTTTTTACCGTGTCTCATTATTAATTATTTATCAGCGTCTAACTTATATTTTGCAACGTCGAAACCGAAGTTAAGACCTTTTGAATGCACTAATTCTTCTAGTTCTGTCAAAGATTTTTTACCAAAATTTCTGAATTTCATCAAATCAGACTTACTGTAAGAAACCAATTCTCCAAGAGTTTCTACTTCAGCCGCTTTCAGACAGTTAAGGGCTCTTACGGAAAGATCCATATCTGCTAATTTAGACTTAAGAAGTTGTCTTGTGTGAAGAGTTTCTTCATCATATTGAATAGATGCTTTTACAGCTTCAGTTTCAAGTGTGATTCTCTCATCAGAGAACAACATGAAGTGATAAATTAATATCTTAGAAGCTTCAGTTAAAGCATTCTGAGGGCTGATAGACCCGTCAGTTTCTATATCTAATACAAGTTTTTCGTAGTCTGTTTTTTGCTCTACACGATAATTTTCAATGCTGTATTGTACTTTCTTGATTGGCGTGAAAATAGAGTCAATAGCAATAGTACCTACAGGTGCATTGTTTGACTTATTTTGTTCTGAAGGAACATATCCTCTACCTTTTTCAATATTGAAAGTAATCTCGAAAGTTACATCAGTGTTTAGGTTGCAGATCACCAGATCCGGGTTCAGAACCTCAAATCCGTTGATAGACTTTCCTAAATCACCAGCAGTAATAACCGTTTGACCTGAAACTTTAGCAACAACCTGCTCGTTAGCCTGGCCTTCTGCTGCAGCTTTTAATCTTACCTGCTTAAGGTTAAGAATAATTTCGGTAACGTCTTCGATTACTCCTGGAATAGTTGAAAATTCGTGCTCTACACCTTCTATTTTGATAGATGAAATAGCGTATCCTTCCAGAGAAGAAAGCAACACTCTTCTCAAAGCATTACCGATTGTAAGCCCGAAACCTGGTTCTAAAGGTCTGAATTCAAATTGACCTTTAAATTCATCAGAGTTAAGTAAAATTACTTTATCGGGTTTTATGAATTGTAAAATTGCCATATTATTGGGTTGAGCAAAAATTTGATTAAAAAATTATTTAGAGTAAAGTTCGACGATAAGGTTTTCCTTAATGTCCTCCGGAATCTGGATTCTTTCAGGAGCAGAAACGAAAGTTCCTTCTTTCTTCTCATCGTTGAATTGTAACCACTCATAGTTTGACTTAGAAGCCAATGCATTGGTAACAACTTCAAGAGACTTAGACTTTTCTCTTACAGCGATTACATCACCAGCTTTTACCAAGTAAGAAGGGATATTAAGAATTTCTCCGTTCACAGTGATGTGTCTGTGAGAAACCAATTGTCTTGCAGCAGATCTTGTTTTAGCAAAACCGAATCTGTATACTACGTTATCCAATCTTGATTCACAAAGTTGTAATAGAACTTCCCCTGTTACACCTTTACTTCTGTGTGCTTTGTCAAATAAATTAGCAAACTGTCTTTCTAAAATACCGTAAGTATATTTAGCTTTTTGTTTTTCAGCTAACTGAACTGCATATTCTGATTTTTTAGCACCTCTTCTTTTGTTAGGACCGTGTTGTCCTGGCGGTTGGTTCTTTCTTTTTTCGAAGTTCTTATCATCTCCGTAGATTGCAGCACCAAACTTTCTAGCAATCTTAGTTTTAGGTCCAATATATCTTGCCATAATGGGTAAATTCTAAAAATTAAACTCTTCTTCTTTTTGGTGGTCTACATCCATTGTGTGGCATTGGAGTCACATCAATGATTTCGCTAACTTCAATTCCTGAATTGTGGATAGATCTGATTGCAGATTCTCTACCTGCACCAGGTCCTTTCACAAACACCTTTACTCTTCTTAATCCAGCTTCGTGAGCTACAGCAGAGCAATTTTCAGCTGCCATCTGAGCAGCGAAAGGAGTATTCTTTTTAGAACCTCTGAATCCCATTTTACCGGCAGATGCCCAAGAAATTACTTCTCCGTTTTTATTTGTTAAAGAAATAATAATATTATTAAAAGACGCCTGGATGTGAGCTTCACCAATTGCCTCTACTTTTACTTTTCTTTTTTTAACTACTTTAGTTTGTTTTGCCATAATTCCTAACGATTATTTACTAGCTTTTTTCTTGTTAGCAACAGTTTTTCTCTTCCCTTTACGTGTTCTAGAGTTGTTTTTCGTTCTCTGGCCTCTTAAAGGTAATCCAAGTCTGTGACGTATTCCTCGTTGGCATCCTATGTCCATCAATCTCTTGATGTTCAATTGCACTTCAGATCTCAATTCTCCTTCTACTTTTACGTTTTCAGAGATATATGTTCTGATTGCAGCCAATTCATCGTCATTCCATTCGTTGACTTTCTTGTCTTCGCTGATACCGGCAGCTTTAAGGATTTCAGAAGAAGTACTTCTTCCTACTCCATAGATGTAAGTTAAACCGATAACACCTCTTTTGTTTTTTGGTAAATCAATACCTGCAATTCTCGCCATAATTTAATGTTAACCTTGTCTTTGTTTAAATTTTGGGTTCTTCTTGTTGATTACGAATAGTACACCTTTTCTGCGTACGATTTTGCAATCAGCGCTTCTTTTTTTAATTGATGCTCTTACTTTCATTTTGATAGTATTTATTTTTTACAAATGCCAAATGGAATGGGTATTCCATTTGGCTAATTGTTTAATATCTAAATGTGATCCTCCCTTTTGTTAAATCATAGGGAGACATTTCTAGTTTTACCTTATCTCCAGGTAAAAGTTTAATATAATGCATTCTCATTTTACCGGAGATATGAGCAATAAGGATATGCCCATTTTCCAGCTCTACACGGAACATGGCGTTCGAAAGTGCTTCCACGATCACGCCATCTTGTTCAATATGTTTTTGTTTTGCCATAAATTAATATCCAGTCGTTCTTGATAATTTAGACTGCATTAAGCCATCATAATGATGGTTCAGCAGATATGTATTAATCTGTTGAACTGTATCTAAAATTACACCCACCATAATTAATAATGATGTTCCCCCGAAAAATAGGGCAAACGCATCTGTCTGAACAAAGCTTCCATGCACAATTGCCGGAAGGACTGCAAAGATAGATAAAAAAATTGCACCTGGCAAGGTAATTTTTGATAAAATATCATCTAAATAATCAGCGGTCTCTTTACCTGGTCTTACTTTCGGTACTAAACCTCCATTTCTCTTCAAGTCATCAGCCATCTGGTTTACCGGAATTGTAATCGCAGTATAGAAAAATGAGAAGATAATAATTAATAGCGCAAACAATACGTTGTACTGCCAGCTAAAAACATTCTTGAAACCTGCAAGAAAAGTATTAGACTCATCGAATTTTGTTAATAATCCTGGTACGAACATCAATGCCTGGGCAAAGATAATCGGCATTACACCAGCAGCATTTACTTTCAATGGAATCCATTGTCTTGCTCCCTGCATAAGATTTCTGTTTACACCTCCTCTTGCTTGAGCTCTGCTTACATACTGAATCGGAATTTTTCTAACAGCTACTGATAAGATTACTGCTAAAAGAACTACCAACATCCAGAATAATACTTCAATAAGGATCATAATAGATCCCATTCCTCCTTTACCGTTCTGCACGGCCATCTCCTGAACGAATGCTTCAGGTAATCTTGAAAGGATCCCCACCATAATAAGGATAGAGATACCGTTTCCGATACCTTTGTCAGTGATTTTTTCACCTAACCACATTGCGAATACTGAACCGGCAACCAGGATAACGATACTTGGCAACCAGAACATGATAGAATTTGGCTCTACATAGTATGCAGACTGGAACTGAGCATACGGTAAGAATAATTGAGTAATAGAAGTTAAGTAAGAAGGTGCCTGTACCAGACAAACTCCAATCGTTAACCATCTTGTAATTTGGTTCAATGTATTTCTACCTGACTCTCCATCTTTCTGAAGCTTCTGAAGATAAGGAATAGCCATCCCCATCAACTGAACAATAATAGAAGCAGAAATATAAGGCATGATTCCTAACGCCATTACGGAAGCGTGGCTGAAAGCTCCCCCCGTAAACGACGAAAGCAAGCCAAGGAGACCTGCTCCTTGCTTGTTACCGCCTTGATTTTTATAATGCTCTAAGAGATCTCCCACCTCTGCAAGGTTAATTGCCGGAAGTGAGATATAAGATGCGAATCTATACACAAGGATAATACCTAAAGTAAAGAGAATTTTATCTCTAAGTTCTTTAAGACTCCAAATATTTTTAAGTGTTTGTATAAATTCTTTCATTAGTAAGTATTATAAGGTAATTGCTTTTCCACCTGCCTTAGCAATAAGCTCTTCAGCAGATTTAGTGAATTTGTCAGCAGAGATTGAAACCGCAGATTTCAATTCTCCTCTACCCATAATTTTCACTAATTCGTTTTTAGAAACTAAACCGTTTGCTACTAAAACTTCTTTCGTGATATCTCCTGTGATGGATTTGTTCTCGATTAAAGTTTGGATTGTATCAAGGTTTACTCCTCTAAACTCTTTTCTGTTTACGTTTTTGAATCCGAATTTAGGTAATCTTCTTTGTAAAGGCATTTGTCCACCTTCGAAACCGATTTTCTGAGAATAACCAGCTCTAGACTTCTGACCTTTGTGTCCTTTTGTTGAAGTACCTCCTTTTCCACTACCTTGACCTCTACCAATTCTCTTTGAGTTGAAAGTAGATCCTGCAGCAGGTTTTATGTTATTTAAATTCATTTTAATTTCTCTTTTATAAAATTATTTTTGAACTTCAAGTAAGTGGTTTACTGCAGCGATCATTCCTAAGATAGAAGGAGTAGCTTCGTGTTCTACAACTTGGTGAAGTTTTTTTAATCCTAATGCTTCAAGCGTTCTCTTTTGGGTTTTTGTTCTACCAATAGCGCTTCTTACTTGCTTTACTTTAATTGTTGCCATTGTTTTAATTATTAACCGTTAAACACTTTACTTAGAGAAATTCCTCTCATTCTAGCGATCTCTTCAGGTCTTCTGATGTCTAATAACGCTTTGAAAGTAGCTTTCACCACGTTGTGAGGGTTAGAAGATCCTTTAGATTTTGAAAGGATATCGTGAATACCAGCAGATTCCAATACCGCTCTTACCGCACCTCCGGCGATCAATCCTGTACCGTGAGAAGCAGGTCTTAGGAAGATATCTGCACCACCGTATCTAGCAGTAGTTTGGTGAGGAATAGTGTGGTTCATTACAGGAACTTTCACAAGGTTTTTCTTAGCGTCTTCAACTGCTTTAGCAATTGCAGAAGCAACCTCTTTAGATTTTCCTAAACCGAAACCGATAACACCTTCTTCGTTTCCTACTACAACGATAGCAGAAAATCCGAAAGCTCTACCCCCTTTTGTTACTTTTGTTACTCTGTTAACAGCTACGAGACGATCTTTCAATTCTAATCCTCCCGGTTTTACTCTTTCTATATTATCTAGTCCTAACATATTTTCCGAAATTTAATGATTAGAATTTAAGTCCACCTTCTCTTGCACCATCAGCCAGAGCTTTTACTCTACCGTGGTATACGAATCCGTTTCTGTCAAATACAATACTTTCGATTCCTGCAGCGATAGCTTTAGCAGCGATAGCTTTACCAACAGCAGCAGAAACTTCAGTCTTAGTACCTTTAGCGTCTACACCTTTCTCTCTTGAAGAAGCAGATGCTAAAGTTTTACCATTTTTATCGTCGATTAACTGAGCGTAAATTTCCTTATTACTTTTATATACAGATAATCTTGGCAATTCAGAAGATCCAGAGATTTTCCCTCTTACTCTTCTTTTGATTCTTATTCTTTTTTCTAATTTACTTAATGCCATAATACTTATAATTTATTAAGCAGATTTACCAGCTTTACGTCTAACATTTTCACCAACGAATCTTACACCTTTTCCTTTGTATGGCTCAGGCTTTCTGAAAGAACGGATCTTTGCAGTAACCATTCCTAGAAGTTGCTTGTCATGAGACGTTAAAGTAATAATTGGGTTTTTACCTTTTTCAGTCAATGTATCAACTTTTACTTCATTTGGAAGTTCTAATACGATACCGTGAGAGAATCCTAAAGCTAATTCAAGTTTTTGACCTGAGTGAGAAGCTCTGTATCCTACCCCTACTAGTTCTAGTTTCTTTTCGAAACCTTCTGATACACCAACGATCATGTTAGCGATCAACGCTCTGTATAAACCGTGAAGCGCTTTGTGTTGTTTAGAATCAGATGGTCTGTTTACGTTAAGTTCACCATCTTTTTGTTCTAAAGTAATTCCTGCTGTAAGCTCCTGAGAAAGTTCTCCTTTAGCTCCTTTTACAGTTACTACACCATTGTTTTCAGTGATTGTAACTCCTGCTGGAATTGTTATAATTGCTTTACCAATTCTTGACATTTTCCTGTGATTAAAAATTAATAAACATAGCAGATTACTTCACCGCCTACTTTCTCTTCTCTAGCTTTCTTGTCAGTCATTACTCCTTTTGAAGTAGAGATGATAGAAATACCCAAACCGTTTAGTACTCTTGGAAGCTCAGCTGAACCTTTGTACTGTCTCAAACCTGGTCTAGAAGCTCTTTGGATAGACTTGATAGCTGGTTTGTTAGTTTGCTTATCGTACTTTAAAGCGATTTTGATCACTCCCTGAACAGCGTTATCTTCAAACTTGTAGTTTAAGATATACCCCTGATCAAATAAGATCTTAGTAATCTCCTTTTTGATTTTCGATGCAGGAATTTCCACCACTTTGTGGCCTGCGCTTTGTGCGTTCCTTACTCTTGTTAGGAAATCTGAAATTGGATCTGTTACCATTTTTCTTTTATAAATTATTGGTTAAAGAACAATCAGTTTTGCAAAGACTTGAAGAGTAAAATATCAGACTTCAGAAATCTTCAGTCTGATATTTTTATCTTTAGTATCTGAACAACTTAATTGTCCCGATTTTTAATTAGTAATTATTACCAACTAGCTTTTCTTACACCTGGGATAAGACCGTTGTTTGCCATTTCTCTGAAAGTTACTCTGGAAATACCGAACGTTCTCATGTATCCTCTTGGTCTACCTGTCAGTTTACATCTGTTGTGTAATCTTACAGGAGAAGCATTTTTAGGCAATTTTTGAAGTCCTTCGTAATCACCAGCTTCTTTAAGAGCTTGTCTTTTAGCAGCGTATTTAGCAACTAGTGCTTCTCTTTTGCGCTCACGCGCTTTCATTGATTCTTTAGCCATTTCTTAGTTCTTTTTAAATGGTAAACCGAAGTGAGTTAATAATGCTTTAGCTTCTTTATCTGTTTTCGCAGTAGTAACGAAAGTGATGTCCATCCCCTGGATTTTTTTCACTTTGTCGATTACGATTTCAGGGAAGATAATCTGCTCAGTAATACCTAAGTTGTAGTTACCTCTACCATCGAAACCATCAGCTTTGATTCCAGAGAAATCTCTGATACGAGGCAAAGCAGAAGAAGTAAGTCTGTCTAAGAATTCATACATCTGGTTTCCTCTTAAAGTAACTTTAGCTCCTACTGGCATCCCTTTTCTCAATTTGAAAGCAGCTTCGTCTTTCTTAGAGATCGTACCAACAGCCTTTTGACCAGTGATATTCGTAAGCTCTTCTACAGCATAATCAATGATTTTCTTGTCTGCAGTAGCATCACCTAAACCTTGTGATACAACGATTTTCTCTAATTTAGGTACCTGCATTACTGACTTATACCCGAATTCTTCCATCATTGCAGGAACAATTGTCTCTTTATATGCTTTTTTGGGTCTTGCTATATATTCCATGTGTTATTTAAAATTATAAAGTTTCACCCGTTTTTTTGTTGATTCTTACTTTCTTATCTCCTTCGATTTTGTAACCTACTTTGATAGCTTTTCCGTCTTTACCAACTAAAGCTACGTTTGAGATATGAATAGAAGCTTCTCTTTCAACGATTCCTCCTTGAGGATTTGAAGCTGAAGGCTTAACGTGCTTTTTGATGATGTTAAGTCCTGCAACAACTACTCTAGGGTCTCTACCTTCTTTCTTGATCACTTCAATAACTTCACCAGTCTTACCTTTGATATCTTTCTTACCAGTAGTAATGATTACGTTATCTCCTCTTTTTATTTTTAACTTTGACATTTCTTTAAAAAATTTTAAAAATTAAAGTACTTCAGGAGCTAATGAAATGATTTTCATATATTCTTTGTCTCTCAACTCACGAGCAACCGGTCCGAAAACACGAGTTCCTCTCATTTCTCCCGCTGCGTTTAGCAATACACAAGCATTGTCGTCGAACTTGATGTATGAACCATCTTTTCTTCTAACTGCTTTTTTAGTTCTTACTACTACAGCTTTAGATACCTGACCTTTTTTAGCGTTTCCTGATGGTGTAGAATCCTTGATAGTAACAACGATTTTATCACCAACTGAAGCATATCTTCTTCTGGTTCCTCCCAGAACTCTGATAACTAGTACTTCTTTCGCACCTGTGTTATCAGCAACTTTTAATCTTGATTCTGTTTGTAACATTATTACTTAGCTTTTTCAATGATTCTTACTAATCTCCATCTCTTGTTCTTGCTCAAAGGTCTAGTTTCCTGGATTAAAACTGTATCTCCCTCGTTGCATTCGTTGTTCTCGTCGTGTGCAGTATATTTTTTCGTTTTTAATACGAATTTACCGTACATCGGGTGCTTCATTCTCATCGTTTCACTAACAACAATGGTCTTTTCCATTTTATTGCTGGAAACCACTCCGATTCTTTCTTTTCTTAAATTTCTATCCATTGTAAAATGAAATTATTGTTTGTTAGTTAACTCAGTGTTTAGTCTTGCGATTGTTTTTCTCAAATCTTTGATTTGAATCGGGTTTTCAATTGGGCTGATTGCATGAGCCAATTTCAATTTAGAATATTGAGCTTTTGCTTCAGTTAATTGAGCTTGAATATCACCCGCGCTTAAATTTTTAATATCAGCTTTTTTCATTGTATTCAAAGATTATAGAGGTTTAACAAAATCGTTAGCAACGATGAATTTAGTAACTACTGGTAATTTCTGTGCTGCAAGTCTAAGAGCTTCTTTCGCTACTTCGTAAGGAACTCCACCAACTTCGAACATAATTTTACCTGGTTTTACTACAGCTACCCAGTATTCAACAGCACCTTTACCTTTACCCATCCTTACTTCAGCTGGTTTTTTAGTAATTGGCTTATCCGGGAAGATTTTGATCCATAGTTGACCTTCTCTCTTCATATATCTTGTCGCAGCGATACGAGCCGCTTCAATTTGTCTTGCAGTGATCCAAGCTCCTTCAGTCGCTTTGATCCCAAAAGTTCCGTAAGCAAGTTGACTACCTCTCTGGGCATTCCCCTTCATCTTCATCTTATGAACTCTACGGAATTTGGTTCTTTTTGGTTGTAACATAATTTCTAAATTTTAGATTTTAGATTTTAGATTTTAGATTTTTTTTAATTTTAAAAAAGTAACGGTAATTTAAAACTCAAAACTCTAATCTAAAATTTTAATTATTATTGTTATTGTTGTTGTTTTTTCTAGGTCTTCTGTTGTCTCTGTCTCCTCCTCTGTTTCCTCTTTCAGACTGACCTCCTTTTTTCTGCTGTCCCACTAGTGGAGAAAGTTCTCTTTTACCGTAAACTTCGCCTTTCATGATCCAAACTTTCACTCCTAATCTACCGTAAGTAGTATGAGCTTCTGCCCAGTGGTAATCGATATCAGCTCTGAAAGTTGACAATGGAATTCTTCCTTCTTTGAAAGATTCTGATCTTGCCATTTCAGCTCCGTTTAATCTACCAGAGATTTGAACTTTGATACCTTCAGCACCCATTCTCATAGTACTTGCCATTGCCATTTTAACAGCTCTTCTGTAAGAAATTCTGTTTTCAATTTGCTTAGAAATACTATCAGCAACCAATACAGCATCTAATTCAGGTCTTTTGATTTCGAAGATGTTGATTTGAATATCCTTACCAGTCAATTTCTTCAACTCTTCTTTTAATTTATCAACTTCCTGACCTCCTTTACCGATGATAAGTCCCGGTCTAGCAGTAGTAATAGTTACTGTAACTAATTTTAAAGTTCTTTCAATATAAATTTTTGAAATACCACCTTTAGATAATCTAGCTTCAAGGTATCTTCTGATTTTGTAGTCTTCAGCGATTCTGTCTCCATAATCGTTTCCACCAAACCAGTTAGAATCCCATCCTCTGATGATACCTAATCTGTTACCAATTGGATTTGTCTTCTGTCCCATACCTTGATTAATTTTCTTTATTACCTAAGATTAATGTAACGTGGTTAGATCTTTTTCTGATTCTATACCCTCTACCTTGTGGAGCTGGTCTTAGTCTCTTCAATTGTCTTGCGCTATCCACGAAGATTTCTTTAACGATAAGGTTTGCTTCTTCAATATCCGCACCTTCGTTTTTCACCTGCCAGTTTGCCATAGCAGAAAGAAGTAATTTTTCTAATTTGTTAGAAGCATCCTTCTTAGAATATTTTAGGATATAAAGAGCTTTATCTACCTGCTCTCCTCTAATGATATCAGCAACTAATCTCATTTTTCTTGGAGAAGACGGGCAATTATTTAATGAAGCTTTTACAACGTCTTTGTTAGCTTCTTTTCTTGCGATTGAACTATCTTGTTTTCTTGATCCCATGATTATCTGCTTCCTTTGTTTTTGTTACCACCATGACCTCTGAAAGATCTTGTTGGAGAAAATTCGCCTAACTTGTGACCAACCATGTTTTCTGTAACGTAAACAGGGATAAAAGATTTCCCGTTGTGTACAGCAATAGTTTGTCCTACGAAGTCCGGAGAGATCATAGATGCTCTAGACCAAGTTTTGATAACTGTCTTCTTACCAGACTCTATATTTGCCTGAACCTTCTTATCTAAAGTATGATGAATGAACGGTCCTTTTTTAAGTGATCTTGCCATAATTATTTTCTTTTAGATACGATGTAACGGTTAGACACTTTGTTTTTCTTTCTAGTTTTGTAACCTTTAGCCGGTTTACCGTTTCTAGATCTTGGGTGACCTCCTGAAGAACGTCCTTCACCACCACCCATTGGGTGATCTACTGGGTTCATTACAACCGCTCTTGTTCTTGGTCTTCTACCTAACCATCTGCTTCTACCAGCCTTACCTGATACGGTTAATTGGTGATCTGAGTTGGAAACAGAACCAATCATTGCCATACATTCAGTAAGGATCATTCTTGATTCTCCTGAAGGTAACTTGATGATTGCATATTTACCATCTCTTGAAGTTAATTGAGCTGAAGAACCAGCACTTCTTGCTAAAATTGCACCTTGTCCAGGCTTCATTTCAACACAAGAGATTACAGTACCCAATGGAATGTTTTTCAATTTCATTGCGTTACCTACGTTTGGTTCAACGCTTTCTCCTGATACTACTTTCTGATCAACTTTGATACCGTTTGGAGCGATGATATATCTCTTCTCTCCGTCTGCGTACTCTAATAAAGCGATAAATGCAGTTCTGTTTGGATCGTATTCTACAGATTTTACAGTTGCTTCAACGTTTGCTTTGTTTCTTTTGAAGTCAATAATTCTGTATTTCTTTTTGTGTCCACCTCCGGTGTAACGCATGGTCATTTTACCTGTGTTGTTACGTCCACCTGACTTTTTAATACCAACTACTAGAGATTTCTCTGGTTTGTTAGTAGTAATTTCCTCAAAATTGTTTACAATTCTGAATCTCTGTCCCGGGGTGATAGGTTTTAATTTTCTAACAGACATTACTATTATTTATAATTAATAATTAATTTACAGCAAAAATATCGATAACCTCACCTTCAGCAAGTTTGATTACCGCTTTTTTCAATTTGTTTGTCTTTCCTACTTGAAGACCTTTTTTAGTGTATTTTGAAGAAACCTTCGGAGCATAAATCATTGTGTTAACGTCTGCTACTTTTACACCGTAAGCTGCTTCAACAGCTTTTTTGATCTCGATTTTATTCGCCTTAGGATTCACTAAGAAAGAATAAGAACCTCTTAAATCTGTAAGGTAATTAGCCTTTTCTGAAATAACTGGTTTAATAATAACTGACATGATTTATTTCTTTAAATTTTCCTGGAATTTTTCAACTGCACCTTCGAAGAAAATGATCTCACCAGCATTTACCAAATCGTAAGAACTGATTTCATTGAAGTTCATTACTTTAGCTTTAGGCAAGTTTCTTGAAGATAAATATACATTCTTGTTAGCTTCAGGAAGAACGAATAAAGATTTTTTACCGTTAAGTTCCAATGCATTTAATACATTGATGAAATCTTTAGTCTTAGGAGCAGCAAAGCTCATATCCTCTAAAACTTTAATGCTGTTGTCTCTCATTTTCTGAGATAAAACAGATTTCTTAGCCAATCTCTTAAGAGCTTTGTTCAATTTGAATCTGTAGTCTCTTGGTTTTGGTCCGAATACTCTACCTCCACCTCTGAATACTGGAGATTTGATATCACCGTATCTAGCAGATCCTGATCCTTTTTGCTTCTTAAGCTTTTTGGTAGAAGCCGTAATTTCGCTTCTTTCTTTTGCTTTATGAGTACCTTGTCTTTGAGCAGCAAGATACTGTTTAACTTCTAAGTAAACCGCGTGCTGATTTGGCTCAATTCCGAATACTGTTTCGTCTAGAGTTACTTTTCTTCCGGTCTCTTTTCCTGATGTATTTAATACTACTAGTTCCATTTTCTGATAATTACATAAGAATTTTTAGCTCCCGGAACAGCACCTTTTACTACTAAAAGATTTTGTTCTTGATCAACTTTTAACACTTGAAGGTTTTGAACAGTTACCTGCTTACCTCCCATTCTTCCAGCCATTCTCATCCCTTTGAATACTCTTGAAGGGTCTGAACCAGCACCGATAGAACCTGGAGCTCTAAGTCTGTTGTGCTGACCATGAGTTGCCTGCATTACACCTCCAAATCCGTGTCTTTTAACAACACCCTGGAAGCCTTTACCTTTTGAAGTTCCTGTTACGTCAACAAATTCACCTTCAGCGAATAAATCAACTTTTACTTCTTCTCCTACTTTTACTTCATCAACGAACTCTCTGTAGAATTCTACTAATTTAGCTTTAGGAGCAGAACCAGCCTTTTTAAAATGGCCAGCTAACGCTTTACCAACGTTCTTCTCACTCTTGTCATCGAAACCTAACTGAACAGCTTTATAACCGTCTTTTTCTAAGGTTCTGACCTGTAAAACCGAGCATGGACCAGCCTGGATAACTGTACAAGGAATGTTTTTTCCTTCTTCGTTAAACAAAGATGTCATACCGATTTTTTTACCAATAATACCTGACATTGTTTATATTATAATAAAATTTATCCTTTATTTATCCCCATTTTTCGGAAGTCTGAAGCAATTTCTACTTTTGATATAGGCATACTACGCCCCTAAAATGAGTGTGCAAATTTATGAATAATTTTGTAACTGACAAATATTTCGCGTAAAATATTTTGATTTTTAATCATTTAGCCATTTCAGAAAAAAAACTATCCGAAATTTTGAAAATACTCTTTGAAGTTTAAAAGAAAATCATTAATATATTTTTTTCCAACATCTGATTTTCTTACCACCAGGTAATGCTTTCTTTTCAAACCGTTATTTCCGATTCTTTTAAACCTCAATTCATCAGAAAGCCTGAATGAGAGCAATGCCCATTTCGGCATACACGTAATTCCTATATTAGCCTGCACCATTTCCAAAGTAACTTCTGTTAAGGGAACTGCGGAAATTTTCGCTGGCATAATTCCGTTCGGGTTCAGAAATACCTCGTAAACTGAAACCGTTTTTAGTGGAAAAGAATGAATAATTAAATGCACATTCAGAAAATCTTCTGCAACCAGATATTCTGAAGCATTCAAAAGGCTCTCATGATGAATGACTGCAAAAATTTCATCCTCAAAAATCTCAATACTGACCAACTCTTTATTACCCGAAGGTTTTGAAGTAACAACTGCAATATCGATTTCATTGGATATTACTTTTTCAACAGGTTTATGGGTCGCCTCCAATACCAGATCCACCTCAATTTCAGGATATAATACTTTCATTTTATTAATAAACAAAGGCAGCCCCTGATAGAATGAATAACACTCTGTACTGATCTTTATTGTACCTGCAGCTCCGGCTCTTATCTGCTGAATAGCATTCAGACCACTTCCAATACTGTCTATTACTGTACATGCCGTTTTGTAAAGCACACTTCCCTCTTCTGTCAATTCCCATTTGTTCCTAGTTCTGTAAAACACCTTAAAACCAAGCTGAATTTCCAGATCCTTAAGCTGATGACTTAATGCAGACTGTGTTAAAAAGAGTTTTTCAGAAGAACCGGCAATACTCCCCTCCTCCGCAATTGTTTTAATAAGTTTTAAAAACTTGATTTCCATAATGCAAAGTTAACAATATAACAAAAAAACAATGTCTGAAAATATTTCATCCAGAACTGCAGAGCATTCAATTTCAATCTTAGGAAAAGAACAAACCCGAACATAGTTTTGCACCGTAAACAATTTAAAAATTATGCAAGAACAAATTGAATTCTACCAGAAAAAATTAATGTATGAAATGGACCCTTCAGATCTTTATGACGCATTTCAAAACAGTACAGATTATATAGCAGTAGATACCAGGAGACCAAATGGCTACAGCAAAGAGCACATTCCATCCGCAATTAATCTTCCCCATCGGGAAATGACAGAAGAGAGCACGCAGCACCTTGACAAGTCAAAAATATATGTCTGCTATTGTGACGGGATTGGCTGTAATGCTTCCACAAAAGGAGCTTTAAAAATGACTCAATTAGGTTTTAAAGTCATTGAATTAATTGGAGGAATCGAATGGTGGAAATTTGACGGCTACGCCACAGCAGGAACCGAGCCTACCAATGGTTCCACTTTTGTATGCGCCTGCTAACTCAAGAATAAGAGACACATGAAAATACGATTTGCCGAAGAAAAAGACCTGAGTTCCATTATTGAATTATGTAAAGCCCATGCGCAGTACGAAAGAAGCTCTTTTAAAGAAGAAAACAAAAAGGAACAACTATCTAAACACATTCTCAATCCGGATTCTGAAATAAAATGCCTGATTGCAGAATCTGATACTGAAATAATAGGATATGCAACATTTTTCAAACAGTTCTCCACCTGGGATGCCGGCTATTATATGTATGTTGACTGTCTGTTTTTAAAAGAAAATGCAAGGGGAAACGGAACAGGAAAACAAATAATGGAATTAATAAAAAGTTACTCAAAAGAACAAGGCTTCCCGATAATCCAGTGGCAGACTCCAGGTTTTAATATAAGAGCCATCAAATTCTACACTTTGCTTGGAGCGGAAAGAAAAAACAAAAAAAGGTTTTTCTGGAAAGTATACCCCAAATGATTCTTGATTAAACAGAGACATTCTGAAGCCAGAATGTCTCTGTTTAAACTATTTGATCAAGCTAAATGTAGCTTATTTTACAATAACTGTAACTCCCCTTTCTTCCAATGCTGACCTATCTTCCTTACCTATGCCATCATCTGTAATCAGATAATCTACTTCATCCAGTGAAGCGATCTTCCCGAAACCTTTCTTATTTAATTTTGAGGAATCCGCCAAAACCACGGTCTTATCCGCACATTCGATCATAACCTGATTAAGATGTGCCTCTGCAGCATTGGAAGTACTGATTCCAAATTCAAGATCAATCCCGTCTACACCCAGAAAAAGTTTATTGCAGGAAAACTGTTTGAGAATTCCTTCTGAAATAGACCCTACAATGGAAGTCGAGCTTTTCCTCACTTCTCCTCCCAGCTGGATCACATTAATATTAGGATTATTGCAAAGCTCAATTGCCACCCGTAAAGAGGATGTCAGCACTGTAAGTGGACCAAAGTTCATCAACATTCTCGCAAGATAATGCATCGTAGTTCCTGATGCCAATATAATACAGTCATTCTCCTGGATCAATGGAAGTGCAGCTCTTGCAATAGCCTGCTTCGCCTCTACATTAATATTTTCTTTCTCCCCTACATTCTTTTCATAAGCATACCTTACCTGCTTACTTGCTCCTCCATGATTCCTGAAAAGAAGCCCCAGACTTTCGAGATAGTTCAGATCCTTTCGAATCGTAACCGAAGATACATTGAGCTTTTCACACAAGTCCTGCACAAGCACATGCCCTTTATCATCCAGCTCCTTAAGTATTTCATCCTGCCTTGGTAATAGCTTTTCCATTTTATTCGTTTCCTCAAAATTACCGATTTTTTCCGACATCTTAAAATTTCATTTATTTTCTTTTTGCTTTCATTTTTAATTTATATATTTGAAAACGAAACATAAACGAAACATTTATGAAACGAAACGAAGAACTCAGTAAATTAACCAATGTAAAAGAATGGGACTTTATTGTCATAGGAGGAGGAGCCAGTGGTTTAGGTTCAGCATTAGATGCGGTAAGCAGAGGATTCAAAACTTTATTGCTTGAATCTCACGATTTCGCAAAAGCAACTTCCAGCAGAAGTACCAAATTGGTACACGGTGGAGTAAGATATCTTGCGCAGGGAGATGTCGGATTGGTAAAAGAAGCATTAAAGGAAAGAGGACTTCTGGCAAAAAATGCAGCACATATCGTAAAAAATCAGTCTTTCATTATTCCCAACTACACCTGGTGGGGAGGAATCTATTATAAAATAGGATTGTCTGTTTATGATTTCCTTGCCGGAAAATTAAGCTTAGGTAAAACGAAATACATCAGCAAATCAAAGACAGTCGAAAAGCTCCCTACTATTGAACAAAACCACTTAATGAGCGGTGTTGTTTACCAGGACGGACAGTTTGACGATGCGAGACTTGCGATCAACCTTACCCAAACTATTATTGAAAAAGGAGGAAGTGCTGTTAACTATGTAAAAGTGATTAACCTTTTAAAAGATGCTTCTGATAAAGTAATTGGCGTTGTTGCAGAAGACCAGCTTTCCAAACAGCAATATCAGATCCACGGTAAAGTAGTAATCAATGCAACCGGTGTATTCACGAACGATATCCTGAATATGAACAATCCTAAGCATGGTAAACTTGTAGTGCCAAGCCAGGGGATCCACCTGGTACTTGACAAATCATTTCTTAAAAGTGATGATGCGATCATGATTCCGAAAACATCAGATGGCAGGGTTTTATTTGTTGTGCCATGGCATGACCGGGCTTTAGTGGGAACCACAGACACTCTTCTGGAGAGTGAAAGTTTTGAACCTCGAGCACTGGAAGAGGAAATCAGTTTTGTTTTAAATACAGCAAGACAATATTTAGCTAAAAAACCAACACGTGAAGATGTAAAATCAGTGTTCGCAGGCCTTCGTCCTCTTGCCGCTCCCAAAGACGGAAGCAAAAGCACAAAAGAAGTTTCCCGAAGTCACAAAGTGATTACTTCAGAAACAGGATTGGTTTCCATTATCGGAGGAAAGTGGACCACCTACCGTAAAATGGCAGAAGACACAGTGGATGAAGCTATGAAAGTTCACAGACTGGGAAACAGTCCATCAAAAACAGAACATCTTTCTATCCATGGAAATGTAAAACCTGAACAGGTAGACAGAACTAATCATCTGTATGTTTACGGATCAGATATACCGGCCATAAAAGCATTACAGGAAAGCAATCCCCGTTATGCACAGAAAATCCATCCGGATCATCCTTTCACCGTAGCAGAAGTTGTATGGGCAGTAAGAACAGAAATGGCAGAAACGATTGAAGATATTCTGGCCAGAAGAGTACGTTTACTGTTCCTGGATGCAAGAGCAGCAATAGACAGCGCTCATAATGTATCAAAAATCATTGCTGAGGAAAAAGGATATCCTGAAGAATGGGCACAGCAGCAGGAAAATGAATTCATTGAACTGGCAAAAGGATATTTACTGACTCCTTATTCTCCTAAAGTTATCAACCTAAATTAGCACTATATACATGAATGAAAAGCTTATCCTCGCTCTAGACCAGGGAACAACTTCCTCCAGAGCGATTCTCTTCAACCATAGTGGAGAAATCAAATATGTATCTCAGAAAGATTTCAGACAGATATTCCCTACTCCGGGATGGGTAGAACATGATCCGAATGAAATATGGTCATCACAGATCTCTGTGGCAGCAGAAGTGATAGCGAAAGCAGGAATCTCCGGACTGGAAGTTGCCGCTATCGGAATTACCAATCAACGTGAAACCACCATTGTATGGGATAAAGAAACCGGTGAACCGATCTACAATGCTATTGTATGGCAGGACCGCAGAACTTCAAAATACTGCGATGAACTGAAAGAGCAGGGACATGCAGAAACGATCAAAGAAAAAACAGGACTTGTCCTGGATGCTTACTTTTCAGCCACCAAGTTAAAATGGATTCTTGATAACGTAGAAGGAGCAAGACAGAAAGCTGAAGAAGGAAAATTATGTTTTGGAACTGTTGACACCTGGCTAGTATGGAAACTGACGCGTGGAAAAATGTTTATCACTGATGTTTCCAATGCCAGCAGAACCATGCTTCTGAACATTCACACGTTAGAATGGGACAATGATTTATTAGAGCTATTCAACATCCCTAAAAACATTCTTCCGGAAGTAAAGCAGAGCAGCGAAATATATGGAGAGACCGCTACTACCCTGTTCTCTACCAAAATTCCGATCGCCGGTATTGCCGGTGACCAGCAGGCTGCCTTATTCGGACAGATGTGTACCACTCCGGGAATGGTAAAAAATACTTATGGAACAGGATGTTTCCTATTAATGAACACAGGAACGGAAGCTGTTTCTTCTAAAAATAATCTTCTTACCACCGTAGCCTGGAAAATCAACGGAGAAGTTAATTACGCACTGGAAGGAAGTGTTTTTGTAGGAGGCGCGGCTATTCAATGGCTGAGAGACGGTCTTAAAATCATTCATTCTTCTGAGCAGGTGAACGAATTGGCTGCTTCTGTAGAAGACAACGGAGGTGTTTATTTCGTTCCTGCATTGACCGGACTTGGCGCACCTTACTGGGATCAGTATGCACGCGGAACCATTGTGGGAATTACCCGTGGGACTACAGACGCCCATATTGCAAGAGCTACCCTGGAAGGAATTGCATTTCAGGTTTATGAGATTGTAAAAGCGATGGAAGCAGATTCCGGAAGAGCAAGTTTGGAGTTAAGAGTAGATGGCGGAGCTTCTGCAAGTGACCTTCTGATGCAGATCCAGTCTGATCTTTTCGGATTCAAAATAACAAGACCAAAAACATTGGAAACAACAGCTCTTGGAGCAGCCTACCTTGCAGGACTTGCAGTAGGATACTGGAAAAGTATAGACGAAATCCAGGAACAATGGATTGTAGACAAGGACTTCCACCCTCAACTGGACAGGGAGCAGGTAAATAAAATGACCCATTTCTGGAAGAAAGCTGTAAAAAGCGCACAAAGCTGGATAGAAGATTAACTCACTTATCAAAAAAAACTTATATGACCCCATTTATTGCAGAAGTTATCGGTACGATGCTTCTAATATTGTTAGGCAACGGTGTTGTAGCCAATGTTGTCTTGAAAGATACGAAAGGAAATAATTCCGGATGGATTGTTATTACTACCGCATGGGCATTGGCCGTTTTTGTGGGAGTAACCGTTGCTGGGCCAGTAAGTGGGGCCCATCTGAATCCGGCTGTTACCATTGGTCTTGCGACAGCAGGAAAATTTTCGTGGGATCTGGTTCCCTCCTATATCGCAGCACAGATGATTGGAGGAATGCTGGGCGCATTTTTTGTTTGGCTCTTTCACAAAGATCATTTTGCCATTACGGAAGATGAAGGCGCAAAACTGGCATGTTTCAGTACAGGTCCGGCTATCAGAAAAACGTCTTCCAACCTTATCAGCGAGATTATCGGAACATTTGTATTGGTATTCTGTGTATTTTACTTTGCAGATCCCAGTATTTCCTTACAGGCAGACCCAAGTGCAAAAGTAGGCCTTGGTTCCATCGGAGCTATTCCTGTTACATTTGTGGTTTGGGCAATCGGCTTATCCCTGGGAGGAACTACAGGATATGCCATTAACCCGGCAAGAGATCTTGCTCCAAGAATTATGCATGCCATCTTGCCTGTAAAAGGAAGCAGTGACTGGGGATATGCCTGGATCCCTATAGTAGGGCCAATTACAGGAGCTATTATCGCAGCAGTTTTATACGGATTTTTAAAATAATACTGATGATAAAAAAAATCTTAAAGGGAATCTTCCTACTTGCTCTAGGCACAGGGAGATTATTTTCACAGGAAAGTGGTGAAACCAAGGAAACCAAAGAAGGCAGGCTTGATTTTACAGCCAACATTCAGAACAATCACTTATGGAGAGGGCTTATTATTACGGATAAACCTGTAGTGATGGGGAATTTGTCATACGCTCTGGATGCGGAGAAAAGATGGAAAGTAGGAATCTGGGGAGCCTCTGCATTAGCGGATGATATGGATAACACCCATTATAAAGAGATCAATTATTATGTTCAATATTCCGACGGGCGTTTTTATATCGGCTTATGGGATCTTTACAATTCCCGTAATATCAATACTGCTGTAGCCGCAGATGATATCTTCAGTTACTCGCAGAGAAGGACTGCCCATATTATTGATTTAAGAACCAATTATACTTTCGGACCTTCGTTCCCGATCAATATTGAAGCTGATATCATGCTGTACGGAGGAGCCAATGCCGGAGAAGTTATTCTGGAACCTGACGGAAGCTATAAGAAAAACAGATACTCCACTTACGTTCAGGCAAGCTATCCTGTTATTAAAGGGCAAAAAGTAAACCTGGATGCATTTGTAGGAGCAGGTTTTGCTCTCAATGACAAAACCTTTTTATATGGCAACGGTAAAAACAGTTTCGACATTGTCAATGTAGGGGTAAAAGCAGGAAAAGTAGTAAAGATCACAGATCATTACAGCCTTCCGGTCTTCATGATGGCCATGTGGAATCCATCCAATAAGTTTGCAAGAATTCAGCTTGCCGCAACTGTTTTTTAATCTGATACTAAACTACAGAGAAGCCACTCCATCCGGGGTGGCTTTGTCATTACTTTCTTTTCTGATCAGAAGATTATTCACATTTTGATTCTGAAGTTCTTCGGAACTGCAATAACCGGGATTTTACGGCTTACTATTTGCCAGAATATATTTACTTTTGAAAAAAATATCTATGAAAAAGTTTTTCAGTTTAATAATTCTGTGCATCAGCATTTTCACATTAGCGCAGCAGACAGAGGTTCCCTTTATAGGATACCGGAATTTTGACATTTTGAAAGGATATAGCGGCACTGGCACCCCTCATTATTATCTGGATGTAAAAAGCAATGGTGATGTACATTTTGGATATGTTCAGATCAATCAGGCTAACGGAGAAGAAACAACAGAAGAAATCAATGCCGGAAAGTATTCTCCTGGCAAGGTAATGAAGATTGTTTTTAAAAAATATGAGGAAACCTTTTTCGTAAAATTCGACAAAGAAAAAATCTACCTTACCGACGAAAATGGAAATGTAAAGAATCTTGATGGCTGCTGTTCATCCAGTGAAAGTATCACTAAAGAGACCTGCACCTGTGAAAGTGAATTTTTCAAGTAGTAAATAATATATAAAAAAAGCCACTCCATTTGGGGTGGTTTTTTATTGTTTGTCAAAACCACCCCGTCAAATTATAAATTTGGCACCTCCATAGGAAGGGAATAGTTATACAACCTGCTGCATTTGAACAAATCATACTATTACAATACGAAGTTCTTTGCTTCTACCTATAATTGCCAATCACCGGGATTTTACGGTTTATAGTCTGCTAAAATATCCTTAATTTTGAAGGGTGATTTACACCAATGAAACATTTAAAAATTTTATTTCTATTTCTTCTCTTTCTTATGGTATCATGCAGCAGGAAAGAGAATCATCCTTATACATTTTATTACTGGAAAACCAAACTGAAGCTTGACCATGCAGAAAAGAAAGCATTGGAAAAAGCAACAGTTCCTTATTTATATACCAGATTCTTTGATGTAAATAAAGTCAATGGGAAATTTCAGCCGGTGGCAGTGATTACCAAAGACCAGAGTTTCCGTTTCAATAAGCAAATTGTTCCGACGGTTTTTGTAACCAATCAGACATTACTGGGCATTTCTGCAGAGGAAATCAGGTTTCTTGCAGAAAGCATTCATCTTTTGATTCAAAAGAAAACCAAAGAGTACCAGCTGAAAACCAATAATGAAATTCAGATCGACTGCGACTGGACCGCCGGGACACGAAATGATTATTTTAAATTTCTGAAAGAACTGAAAAGAATTTCAGGAAAAGAAATCACCTGCACCCTTCGCCTTCATCAGGTAAAGGATAAAAAACAGACCGGAATTCCTCCCGTGGAGAAAGTCTATCTGATGTGTTATTCCACATCATCGCCATTGGAAAAATCTGATAAGAATTCAATTCTGGATGTCAATATCCTGAAAAGCTATCTTTCAAAAATGGAAGACTATCCAATCAAAAAAATTGAGGTGGCACTCCCTATTTACTCCTGGGGAATTATCACCAACCATTTAGGTAAGCACAAACTGATTAATGCTTTATCAAAACGAGATCTGGAAAACACTGATTTTAAAAGGATATCTGATCATGAAGCTGAAGTTCTGAAGGATGGTTTCTACTTTGGGAGTTATTTAAACAAGGGCTTTAAAATAAAAGTTGAGGAAATATCTGAAGAACAGCTTGAAGAAGTTATCAGCTTTCTGCAGAAAAAAATACCCCATTTTAATATTATTTATTATCAATTAGATAGTAAATTTGTGTCAGACCGTAAATTTTAATCTCCGGCAGATGGAGATCAGCCAGCCTGAACCATATCATACAATATTATAAACTAAAAAAACACTACAAACCCTATGAAAAAGTATATTCTTTCACTTGCGGTTGTATCACTTTTCTATACCCAATCTGATGCCTGCGCATGGTCGGATCCTGATTATGATTACTTCAACCTTTTTACACAAACAATCATTAAAGACAAAGCTTATCTTCCCTTTCTGCACAACTATTCAAGCAGGTTTTATGGAGGTTACAATCCGGCATTGATTCCTGATGACAACGTTGAAACATGGAAAAAGTTTTTCAACAATCAGCTAAGCTATTCTGAAACCCGGAACCTGGTGTACAAAGTAAGTATGAATGATCTGAATGCCTTAAAGAACGGGAATCCGGCAAATCCTCTTTTACAAAAGTTAGGCACAGGATTTTATCAGAAATATAAGGAAGGGATTGATTATTTGATTGAAGCCAAATATCTTGAGCCTTATATGAGCATCAATTACATCGAAAGTGAAAATTCATTTTACTACGACAGAGATGCAAACAGAAAAAATGCGACAGCTCTGGATTACCCTAAAACTATTGCTGCACTAACATCTTTATATAATGCAGCAAGGAATCCTGAAGTCAAGCAGCGTTA
This sequence comes from Chryseobacterium sp. ON_d1, assembly GCF_006829085.1. Classification (GTDB taxonomy): domain Bacteria; phylum Bacteroidota; class Bacteroidia; order Flavobacteriales; family Weeksellaceae; genus Chryseobacterium. The sequence goes on along the minus strand of NZ_BJTC01000011.1, from coordinate 142,877 downwards.
CGGATATCAGCTGGTACGTCTGAATCATTATACCAGAAATTACGATTCTGCTGTACAGGCTTTCAAAACTTATGTTGCGCCTGTCAAATTAAAAGGAACGGTATATTTCATGGCTCTTGATCAGTTGGCCGGGGCACAAAGAGGATTGGAAATGAACAGCGATGCCAACTGGAATTTCTTTCAGGTATTCATGAACAGCAAAGACCGCAAGGAATCTGCTTTTGTTTCTATGAAGCTTTCAGATACTGCTTCTTTCAGCAATATCATGAAAAGAGCCGGAACGAATGAAGAAAAGAATATGGCCTATTTCCTTTTAGGGTATGAAGATTTCAACAACCCGATTCCTACGATGGAAAAGATGTATGAGATCAATCCTGATTCTGAGATTCTGAAGGTAATGGCTGCAAGAAGCATCAATGAATTGGAAAGGAGTTACCTTCCAGTGTATTACTACAATTCTGATGCAGCTAAAAGTCCTTATGTACAAAGAGGAAAAGCAGATAACAATGTCTCTTCAAAGGATGATAAAGCTACCTCCACAACTGAAGTAAAGGAAGAAAAGCTTTCTTTCTGGCAAAAAATTGTAAGATTCTTTAAAAACCTGTTCGGGGGATCTAAAAAAGAATCCGCTGATGGAAGTAAAACAGATCAGAGTGATGATGAGTTACTGGATAACCCAAACAGAATTCCGTTCTACACCACTTCCAGTTATGGGTATGATGACAAAATGAAGGACTATCTTGATGACCTTCAGAAGTTCACTGACAAAACCAAAGAAAAGTCTAAGGATGAGTTCTGGCAGATTGCAGATGCTTACCTTAAATTCCTTAAAAAAGATTACAAAGGAAGTACGGAAATCCTTACCGATATCAAAACCACCAATCCTGAATATCTGGAAGAGATCAAAAGAATGAAGGTTCTGAATGATATCGTTTCCCAGCCAAGAATTGATGCAGCATATGAAGATCATCTTATGAAAGATTATGCGGAATATTTCGTAGAGAAAAAGGTAGAAAAGGATACTGCCACAACTGATAATTTTGATTATTATGGTGAAGTACCGTCTACTGCTGATTTCCTTAAAGATGTGCTCGCCAACCGCTATTTCCTTCAGGGTGAAGATGGAAAATCATTCCTGATGAACAATAAGCTTTCGGATCTGCAATATAACCCGAACTCAAGTCTGGTGAAGAGCGTGGAAGCATTTTACAGAAAACCTAATAAAACCCAGTTTGAACAGCAGATCATTGCTAAAAATATGGACAGTGTAGGTGATATTGATGCCTTTTTCAATACAATTTATGGAGACAGAGCCATGAGACTTGCGGATTTTGAAAAGGCGAAGTCTTATTATGAAAAAGCAAAAAACTTTGCCGGTATTCCAAGACAGAATTATGAATGGACAGAAAAAGAAGGAGAGACTGTTACAGCTAAACAGTATGCTCCTGCGGAATACAACGGATTTAAAAATATTCCCAATCTTGTATTCGGGCATAATGTATGGGAAAGTTTTGGAAGTCCTGAAAACGAAAGTATGGAAGCAGAAAATTATACCGACTTCCCTTTCATCAAAACAAGCATGAATAAACTTGAGCTTGCCGATGCATTGATTCAGCTTAAGAAGATTGGATCCGGAACGGGTGAAAAGGCAGCAAAGGCGAATCAGCTTATCGGAAATCTATTGTACAATACTTCTATCTTAGGATATTACCGCCAGTTGTTTGTGATGGATATTGACAACAGCAACGGAGGCAAATATGACTTCTGGAACACAGACAGAAAGAATCCTTACCAGTATTATTACAAAAACTTCCTCGATACTTCATACATTGAACCTGATAATTTTGATCTTTCAATTAATTATTATCAAAAAGCACTTCAACTTTCAAACAACAAGGAAGAGAAAGCAAGAATCCTGTTCCAGATGGCAAGCGCTGAGCAAGGTAAATATTACCAGTATGAAGCGAAGGCACCAAAAGATTTTGATTATTCTGATCCAAAATGGTCTGAGAAAGAAGATGCCCGCCAAAAGGAAATGGACCAACTTAAAAATCAAAAATACAGAACCTATTTCGCTCAGCTGAAAGCACAGTATTCCGATACCGAAACAACGAAGAGTCTAATGGGAAGCTGTAGTTATTTTAATTATTTCATGAGATAACTATTGTAAAGTATAGAAATAAAAAAGGAATCAATTCGATTCCTTTTTTTGTTCCTGCTTCTGAATCCATTCTTCGTGTTTTCTTTTGAAGAATTCATACTTGTAATCCTGATTTCTCTGGGCAGCATCAATAGAATGGGAAGTATGGATGTCATAATCTTTTTTCGCCAGTTGGGCAAGTCTTTCATAATAGCAATGAAGCTGGTCCAGTTCTGCTTCTGTAAGATCTTCAATATCTACAATTCTGTTGCTGGCTTTTTCGTGGGCAGCAATAATTTCGTTCAGCTTAATCTGTATTGCTTTTGAATCTTTATTCTGAGCCTTCTGAATAAGGAATACCATCAGAAATGTAATAATGGTGGTTCCGGTGTTGATGACCAACTGCCATGTTTCAGAATAGTCAAAGAGAGGACCGGTAGCTGCCCATACCAAAACGATAATGAAAGCTCCCATAAAAGCATGTGGACTTCCTGTAAATTTTACAGCCCAGTTTGAAAATTTTTCAAAAAAATGATTTCCTGTATGTCCCATAATCTTTTGTTTTTAACATAATAAATGTATAAAAATTAACAGGAATAAGGAGTAATAAATAGAAACAAAAAACATTAAGACAATACTCTGTCTTAATGTTTTCTAATTAAAATTGATATGAATGTGTGAAATATATTATTTAATTTTTCCTGAAAAACGGTTTTCAAGGTTTTGCTTCTCTTCTGCTATCATACTCTTTCCGATTTGAGCAGGCGAAAAAGTTTTTGGATAAAATGTATTATTCCAGTGATCCTTCCAGGGAGAAATGTTACCCCAGGAGTATATGCTTTTAGGATTATTGTAATGTTTTTCAATATTTTCCCTGGCTGTTTTCAGTTCTTCTTCGGACAAATGTTCTTCGGAACATGACGCTAAAGCAGCTCCTGCAATCAATATTAAGAATATTGTTCTGGTAATTTTCATACTATTTTTTTGAGTTAGAATTTGTAGTTTATCTGTACCGCAAAGTTTCTCGGCTGGATCTGATCGATATATCCTCCTCTGAAATAAGAATTATATCCTACTGAATCAAAAATATTATTTAAGAATCCTCTTACTCCCAATCCGTTTTTGAACGAATAGCCTACCTGAGCTTCTACAGTTGTATAATTCGGCATATTGAACGGTCTTTCTCCCGGCTGGGTTCCGTTTACATGGCCATTGTCAATGACAACTTCCTGCTTATAATCATCAACAGGCCTGTTTCCTACATAATAAATTCCTGCTCCGATATCAAATCCATCAAGAGCTCCACTGTTAAATTTATAATTCAGCCATGCATTGGCAGTATGTTTAGGCGTATTAATTGGTGCTGAACCATTTACAAAGGAAGGACTGTCCTTATATTGAGCATCTACATAAGCCCATCCCGTCATTACCTGTAGATTTGGAAGAATCTTACCAATCAATTCCACTTCCATTCCTTTTCTTTTCAACTCACCTGCCAGAGCGTATACTCCCAATCCCTGTCCGTTGTTCCCCATTACTTCATAAGAAAGATTGTCTGTGTTGATACTAAACAGGGTAACATTAAATCTCAATCTTTCATTAAGCCAGTCAGATTTCATTCCGGCTTCCCATTGTTTGGTTGTAGAGGCACCTACGGTTCCGCCTCCTGATAATGGATTATTTGAGCTTCTCAAAGAAGTAGTACTGGTATAAGAACCAAAAATATTCATGTTTTCAATAGGCGATATCATAATTCCTAATGAGGGGTTCCATGCGAAATCTTTTTCTTTATCAGAACCGATCAATCTGCTGTAACGAACACCAAGATGAGCTTTGATATATTTATTGAAAGTAATTACATCCTGAGCCATTAACCCCATTGTAGGTGTTATGGTATTGACAATAGGATTTTTCTTTGCCAAGTCAAAATTATTACCATCGATGCCGGAAGGCAGAATGTTGTTGATATCATTAAGAACATTGATACGATCTACTTTCTTAGCATCATAAGAAGTAGTAGTCACATTAGATTCCTTCCAGTCGAAACCTACCTGGAAAGTATGTTTCATGAATCCGGTTTTAACGTCAGTTCCGATGAAATCAAACTGAAATACTTTATTTAAGTCTTCTCTGTCTGATCTTGTCAAAGTTCTGTCACGGAATTCATTTGGATTTTTACGATCCAGAGGTGCAAGAGCAGCACCAATAATCTCAGACTGATAAGAAGAGCTCATAAATGCTGTTCTCAACTTCAGGTTATTGCCCAACTTTCTAGTTGCTGTTGTAGAGAAATTGAATGTTTCAATTTTTGCATTGTCAGTTGAAAAACCAAGAAACTTTCTTCCGGTCATATTATAGATGGCTTCAGTATCTCCTTTTGCAAGGTTTACCGTACCTCTATCCGGAGTGGTATTATTATGCATATAATCCATCTCTACAACGATTTCAGTTTTATCATCGGGACGGATAGCAATGGATGGGTTTACATAAATACGTTCTGTATTAACAAATCTTCTGAAGCTATTGTTATTTTGATAAGCAGCATTCAATCGTACTGCAATTTTTCCCTGTGAATCAAGTACTCTCTGGAAATCCACTGTAGGTCGGTAGAAATCCCAGCTTCCATATCTGAATCCAACATTGGTTTGATCTATAAATTTAGGCACCTTGGTCACTACATTGATCACTCCTCCTGCAGAACCCAATCCGTCACCGATACCTTGAGTAACTGCAGCAGATCCTTTGATCACCTGAATACTTTCCACTCCCTGCATATCAGTCAGCATCGCTCCGGTACGGAAGTCAGAATCCATCTGTACTCCGTTCTTCAGAACAGGAACTCCTCTGTAACCTCTGATAGACATACTTTCTCTGATTCCTCCATAGCTACCAAACTGAGTAACACCGGGAACATTTTTAGCAACATCAGTGACTGTAAGCCCTCCCAGATCTTCGATTACTTTATAAGAAATTACTGAAATACTCTGGATCTGGTCTCTCGGTTTCAATGGTAGTCTTGTAATAGCTTCAAGCCCTTCTGGTTGTTTCTTTCTATCACCGAACAGTTCTACTTCATCAATTTTTTTGTGTTTAATTGAATCATTTGCTTTCTGTGCGTTTGCAAGAACCCCACCTAATACTAGTAGAGAAAAGGATACTACTTTATTCATCTGATAATTTTTTGTAAAATTATTATTTTTATTAATTCTAAATAAACAAATGAATCTGACTTATGTCACCCTAAAAAGTACTGTAATTATCAGATCATTAATCAGCAATGAGGAGCCTTTAAAACCATGAAACAGTTCTCGTCAATCGTTAGAAGTATTATTCTTCAGACTTTATATGGTTAAAAAAAGTATAATACAAAAAAAGCAGATTTGCCAACCACAAATCTGCTCTATTCTGCCAGATAATATCATAAAAAAATCCGCCCCTAAAAGGGACGGATGCTATAATCATTGCAAAGTATGCATTTATCACACTTTAATTTCTACATCTACACCTGAAGGAAGTTCTAATTTCATTAGAGCATCAACAGTCTTAGAAGAAGAAGAGTAGATATCCATTAGTCTCTTGTGAGCTGAAAGTTGGAACTGCTCTCTTGCTTTCTTGTTTACGTGCGGAGATCTCAACACTGTGAAGATTCTCTTGTTAGTTGGTAATGGAATTGGTCCGTTTACAACAGCACCAGTAGCCTTTACCGTTTTTACGATTTTCTCAGCAGACTTATCTACCAAGTTATAATCGTAAGATTTTAGTTTTATTCTGATTCTTTGTGACATTTCTTTAATTTAAAAATTAACCTTTTGCTTTAGCTATGATTTCTTCAGCAACGTTTTGTGGAGTAGCCTGGTACTTCTCTAATTCCATAGAAGAAGTAGCTCTTCCTGATGAAAGTGTTCTTAGAGTAGTTACATATCCAAACATTTCAGAAAGTGGAACAGAACCTTTGATTACAACAGCACCGTTTTTCTCTTCCTGACCACTGATAGTACCTCTTCTCTTGTTAAGGTCACCAATGATGTTACCCATGTATTCTTCAGGAGTTACAACTTCCAGTTTCATAATAGGCTCCATAATTACTGGCTTAGCAGCACGTCCCGCTTCTTTAAATCCTAATTTAGCAGCCATTTCAAATGAAAGAGCATCAGAATCCACTGCGTGGAAAGATCCATCTTTAAGAACCACTTTAATACCTTCAACTTCGAAACCAGCCAATGGACCGTTCTTCATTGCAGCTTTAAATCCTTTTTCAATTGCAGGAACAAATTCTCTAGGAACGTTACCACCTTTGATCTCATTGATGAATTCTAAACCAACTTTACCTTCGTCTGCAGGTCCTAGTTCAAATACAATGTCAGCAAATTTACCTTTACCTCCAGATTGCTTTTTGTAAACCTCTCTGTGGCTGGCAACTTTTGTTAAGTTTTCTTTGTACTCTACCTGAGGCTGTCCTTGGTTTACTTCAACTTTGAACTCTCTCTTCATACGGTCAACAATGATATCTAAGTGAAGCTCACCCATACCAGAGATGATCGTTTGTCCAGAAGCTTCGTCAGTTCTAACAGTAAACGTTGGATCTTCTTCTGCCAATTTAGCTAAAGCGTTACCCATTTTATCCTGGTCAGCTTTAGTTTTAGGCTCAACAGCGATACCAATTACCGGATCAGGGAAAACCATAGATTCAAGAATGATCGGGTTTTTCTCATCACACATTGTATCACCAGTTTTGATAGACTTGAATCCTACCGCAGCACCAATATCACCAGCTTCAATATATTCTACCGGATTTTGTTTGTTAGCGTGCATCTGATAGATTCTTGAGATTCTTTCTTTATCACCTGAACGAGTGTTCAAGATATAAGAACCTGCATCCAGTCTTCCAGAGTAAGCTCTGAAGAATGCTAATCTTCCCACGAACGGGTCAGTAGCAATCTTAAATGCTAAAGCTGCGAAAGGCTCGTCTACAGATGGCTTTCTTGTAATTTCAGCATCAGTTCTTGGATCAGTACCTTTGATGTCATCTTTATCCAATGGAGATGGTAAGTATTTACATACTGCATCTAACATAAACTGTACTCCTTTGTTCTTAAATGAAGAACCACAAGTCATTGGGATAATAGATAAATCGATAGTTGCAGCTCTCAATGCAGCATTGATTTCTTCTTCTGTAATTGAATCCGGATCTTCAAAGAATTTCTCCATCAAAGTTTCGTCATACTCAGAAACAGCTTCAACTAATTTCTCTCTATATTCAAGAACTTCATCTTTCATGTCTTCAGGAATTGGCACTACTTCGAAAGTAGCTCCTTGTCCTGCTTCATCCCAGATGATCGCTCTGTTTTTAATTAAGTCAACAACCCCTTTGAAATCTTCTTCAGCACCGATTGGTAAAACGATTGGAACTGCGTTAGATCCTAACATTTCTTTAACCTGGTTTACCACGTTAAGGAAGTCAGCACCCTGTCTGTCCATTTTGTTTACGAATCCCATTCTAGCAACCTTGTAGTTGTCAGCAAGTCTCCAGTTTGTTTCAGACTGAGGCTCTACTCCATCTACTGCAGAGAATAAGAATACCAATCCATCCAATACTCTTAAAGATCTGTTTACCTCTACTGTGAAGTCAACGTGTCCCGGTGTATCAATGATGTTGAAGTGGTAAGGCTTAGTTTCAGCAACAGGTTTTCCTTGATCTGTTGGAAAGTTCCAAGAACAAGTAGTCGCTGCAGAAGTAATAGTAATACCTCTTTCTGCTTCCTGCTCCATCCAGTCCATTGTAGAAGCACCATCGTGAACTTCTCCAATTTTGTGGTTTACCCCTGTATAGAATAGAATCCTTTCTGTAGTGGTAGTCTTACCTGCGTCAATGTGAGCAGCGATACCAATATTTCTTGTATATTTAAGATCTCTTCCCATTTCAGATTAGAATTTGAAGTGTGAGAAAGCTTTATTAGCTTCCGCCATTTTGTGAGTATCAGATTTCTTTTTGAAAGCAGCACCTTCTTCTCTTGAAGCAGCTACTACTTCGTTAGCTAATTTCAAAGCCATTGACTTATCATTTCTAGCTTTAGAATATTTGATTAACCATTTCATTGCCATAGAAATTTTTCTGTCAGCTCTGATTGGCATAGGGATCTGGAAGTTAGCTCCACCTACTCTTCTAGAACGTACTTCTACGTGAGGCATTACATTTGTAAGTGCATCTTTCCAGATTTCAAGTGCAGTTTTCTCGTTATCTCCTTTTTTAGTTTCTACGATATCTAATGCATCATAGAAAATTTTGAATGCGATTGACTTCTTACCGTCAAGCATTAAATTGTTTACGAATCTCGTTACCAATTGATCATTAAATTTCGGATCTGGTAACAACGGTCTTTTTTTCGCTTTTGTCTTTCTCATTGCTTTTGTACCTTATTTAATGATTACTTTTTCTTTCCTTTTGCAGGAGCAGCTGCTGCTTGTCCTGGTTTAGGTCTCTTAGCTCCGTACTTAGATCTTCTCTGTGTTCTTCCATTTACACCAGCTGTGTCTAATGCACCTCTTACGATGTGGTAACGTACTCCCGGTAGGTCTTTCACCCTTCCGCCTCTAACCAATACTATCGAGTGCTCTTGAAGATTGTGTCCTTCGCCCGGGATATAGGCATTCACTTCTTTACCGTTAGAAAGTCTTACCCTTGCTACTTTTCTAAGTGCAGAGTTAGGTTTCTTAGGTGTAGTAGTATATACTCTCGTACATACACCACGTCTTTGTGGACAAGAATCAAGGGCAGCCGATTTGCTCTTCTTGGCAAGCGTGGCTCTTCCTTTTCTTACTAATTGTTGAATAGTAGGCATTTAATTGCTTTTTATTTTAGGGTGCAAAAATAGGAATATTTTTTTAATCTGCAAATACTTATATAAAAATTAAAATCAAATACTTACATCAAAAATAGAAGACATTTCAATGTGGCAATCAGGGAAGCACAATATACATGCGGAAAAGAAACCAAAAAGAAGTTATTCTTGAGCTTTAAAAATGAGTATTAAATAATTATGAAATCTGTATAATCATCCACAAATCCATCCGATATATCCAAACTATATTTAAAAATTTCCTCATAGTTATCATCTATTAACAATCAGCTATGTTCGGCACGATATTTCGTAAATTTGAGATATCAATGATCAACTTATTCAATCACCACAGAATCAATATTTCATTCTATCAGAATAAAACCGGTGATTAATTAACTTTAGAAAAATAAATATATACATATGAAAAATGCTAGTATCATTGGCCTTAAAGAAGCCGACTGCAAAAAGATCTCAGAAAAATTAAATGTACTGTTAGCCAACTACTCTGTATTTTATCAGAATACAAGAGGTTCACACTGGAACATCAAAGGAGAGCAGTTCTTTACCCTTCATCCCAAATTCGAAGAATTATACAACAGTCTTGTATTAAAAATTGACGAAATTGCAGAAAGAATTCTGACATTAGGAGCAACACCGGCTCATAACTATTCAGATTATTTAAAGGTAGCAACCATCAAAGAAAGCAAAGAAGTAACAGATGGCACCAAAAGTGTTGAGCAGATTTTAAGTTCATTCAAAGTAGTGATTGATCTGCAGAGAGAACTTTTGGATATTACCGATGAAGCAGGAGATGAAGGTACCAACTCTCAGATGAGCGACTATATTACAGAACAGGAGAAAGAAGTTTGGATGTACAATTCTTATCTTGGAAAATAACTCCATCAAAAGCATGGAAATATTTCAAAAAAATCGCCTTACATTTAGGCGATTTTATTTTTTATTTTTATATTTGCGTTAAAATTACACATATTATGAACGACGTAAGACTGAATTCTATCCTGGATAATGATTTTTATAAAATAACGATGCAGAATGCTGTGGTAAAATTATTTCCCAGCTCTATTGTAAAGTACGAATTCATCAATAGAGGAAAACATCACTTCCCGGAAGGATTTGACGTTGCTTTAAGAGAAGCTGTGAATAAAATGGCCGAACTTAAACTTACGAAAGATGAAAAAAAGTTCATGGCAAGAACATGTCCTTATATAGATCTACCCTACCTTGATTTTTTGGAAGGCTATCATTACGACCCGTCTGAAGTGAAAATTCATCAGGAGGGAGGTGATCTTTCTGTTATTGTTGAAGGACTTTGGTACAGAACCATCCTTTGGGAGGTTCCGCTGCTTGCTTTGATCAGTGAACTGCATTATGAAATGAACCACATGGAAAGAGATTCTAATGAAGTGGTCATGAGCAAAACGATTGAAAAAGCGGACTCATTAGGCAGACTTGGAGTAACCTTTGCAGAGTTCGGAACCAGAAGAAGACATTCTTATAAGGTACAGAATCTTGTAATGGAAGCCTTGACTCAGAAAAAGGATTCTACTTTTATCGGAAGCTCAAATGTTCATTTTGCAATGAAATATGGGGTAAAACCCATTGGAACGCATGCTCACGAATGGTTTATGTTTCATGCTGCTGAATACGGATTCAAAATGGCTAACGAAATGGCCCTGGAACATTGGGTAGATGTCTACAGAGGAGATCTTGGAGTGGCTTTGTCCGATACTTATACTACCGATGTTTTCTTCCAGCAGTTCGATAAAAAATTTGCAAAGCTTTTTGATGGCGTACGTCACGACAGTGGAGATGCCCTTGAATTTGCAGATAAGACCATTGCCCACTATCAAAGAAACGGTATTAATCCTATGTTTAAATACATTATTTTTTCGGATGCATTGAATCTTGAAAAGGTAGAAGAAATTACTAACTATTGCAGAGGAAAAATCGGCATTTCATTTGGAATAGGGACCAATCTTACTAACGATGTAGGACTAAAACCAATGAATATTGTCATGAAGCTGATCGGTGTGCAGGCCCCTAATAAAGAATGGATCCCTACGGTAAAGCTTTCCGATGAGCATGGCAAATATACGGGGGATCCTAAAATGATCGAGCTGGCTAAAGAGTTTTTAAGAATTAAAAACTAAAATATGAAACTAAAAATTTCACTCATACTTACCGTTCTGGCTACAGGACTGATTTTTGCCCAGCAGAAAGCAGAGAAACCGAAATTCAATCAGGAACTGGCAACTTCTTTAGGTGCAGATAAGTATGGAATGAGGCCCTATACAGTGGTCATGTTGACAACAGGCACTGCCAAGATTGAAGACAAAGCCCAAATGAGCGAACTGATGAAAGGCCATATGACCAATATCGGCAAACTGGCCAATGAAGGTAAAATTGTTGTAGCCGGACCTTTTCTTGAAAAGAATAAAGAGAATTACCGCGGTATGTTTATCTTCAATACGAAATCTAAGGAAGAAGCCGAACAGTGGGTAAAAACAGATCCGGCAGTTCAGGCCGGTGTGTTCAATTACGAAATCTTTCCTTGGTATGGTTCCGCAGCCCTGCCTTTGTACCTTAAACATCATGGTGAAATTGCAAAAGAAAATCCTTAAACAAAATAAAGCACAAATACTTTTCGTACTTATCTCATTATTATTTATGCAAAGCTGTAGTAAACAGCCAGCTATTTTTGAGTTTACCACTGAGAAGGTTGACATAGACATTTTTGATGATCTTAAAAAATTAAAAGATTTACCTCCCGCCGGATTTCTTTATAGCGATACCCAATATGAAATATGGAAAACCTGTTCGGGAGAATGGGGAGGAACTGTTTATTTTAAAAATAAAAAATCAGGAAAAATATATTACGCAAAAGCCAACTGCCCTGTTTCTGTAAATAAAATTAATAATAAGTATTATATATCAAGTTCCATGTCACATCTTTTTGGCAGTTCAGATATTCTAGAAATTACTGATCCTGAAAAAATGGAACAGACTACTAAAATTCCTCTTTATCATCCTAGTATTATTACAAGGGAATACGAATCCCGCTCCTCACAAGGAACAAAAGCATTGATAGATACTGCTGGAGTCATTATAATGTCAAGCTTTGTATATAAACAAAAATTATATTCAATTCTATCAAATTCTCACAATACACGAGCTACAATTTCAGAGCTTCGAAATAACAAATTCTATACAATACAGGAAATTGATAAGGACTTTTTTTCTGATGAGCCCATCATTATAAAGGAATCAGAAACTCATCAGAAAATTTATATTCAGCATCCCCAGCCCTGTATTCTTGAAATTAAGGAAAATAAAATCAAGTTTACTTCTTATGCAAATAAAAAATAAAGAGATAACCTTTCATATAATCTTCACGTCCCTTTCACACCTCTCTTTACTGGAAATCAAACACTCAACCTACACATTAAAGCATTATATTTCAAATAATTACTAATAAACACATATAAATATTTCTTGCATCAATGAATTAATTTAATTACTTTAGCTATTGAGTGATTCAACTTACTTATTTAATTGTGAGCGAGTTACCAACCAAACTATAATTAAAAATTAATCTCATGAAAAAAATGAATTTTACAAAACTTTTGAGAGCAGAACTGAAAGATGTGTTCGGAGGAACGCTGTATCCGGCAGAATGTCCCGGAGGATGTCATGGTGAAGGCATGATCAGATGTCCTGACGGTACTACCACAATGACCAATTTTATATGCATGGGGGGAACCTGTCAACCGGCTGCCATGTGCAAACCCCTGGTTCTTGAGCCTTTTCCTGATCCGATAATCATCACTGATCCGTTGATCATTACCCCATAATCAGAATGAACAATACATAAAGTGAGCTTACCCGCTCACTTTTTTAGTATCTTTAAATCAACAAAAAACCATCATGAAAACCATTGAGGAAGTTCTGAAAAAACTGGATGAGATTATTATCTGGTGCAAGGAAAATAAAAGTACTGCAGGATATTTTGCATGCACTTACCGAATTATGACAGCACAGGTTCTGAAAGGAATTCAGCAGAAAAAATTTGAAGACAATCCGAGGATGACTTCGCTTGATATTGCTTTTGCACAGAGGTATCTTCAGGCATGGGACAGTTACAGCAAGGGAGAGAAATGTACCAATTCATGGTATATCGCCTTCGAAGCCACAAAGAATAAAGATCTTCTGATCTTACAGCATATTTTTTTGGGAATGAATGCACATATCAATCTGGATCTGGGTATTTCCGCTGCATCTATTATGCCTTACCGAAAGATAAACCCATTGAAAAGAGATTTTGAAAACATTAATAGCGTCATTGCTTCCATTAATCAGAACGTACAGGATTCACTGAATAAAATCTGCTATCCTGTAGATCTTATTGATAAACTTTCGAATGGGAAAGATAATGCCGTACTTGATTTTGCTATTTCCAAAGCAAGAGATACTTCCTGGGCTACCGCTGTGATTGCCTCCAATACTCCGAATTTCTTAAGAGAATCAGTAACCGGTATTGTTGATTATGCAGCCGCCAGAGTTGCCACTCAAATTCTGAATCCAAAAATCCTCACTCCTACTCTTCTAAAAGAGCTTAAAAAATGTGAGAGCAATGATATAGTGAAGAATATTGAAATATTGGAATTTACAAAGAATTCATAACAAAAAAAAGGCCGGGATCTTCCTCACGGATCCCGACCTCATAATGAACAAAATAAAAGAAACTATAGTACTTCCTTATGCCTTTTTACGGTAGGCATAATGGAAAATAATAGGCAATATTGTGAATGACAGCAGCATACAGACAATCAATCCTCCTACAATCATAATGGCTAAAGGCTTCTGAATTTCGGAACCCATCCCGTTTGACATAGCGGCAGGAAGAAGTCCCATAGATCCCATCAGGGCGATCATCACCACAGGACGAATTCTGCTCTTTACTCCTTCTGCAATGGATTCTTTAAGAGACATTCTGTTTTGCAGGTTCTCTTTCATCACCCCAATCAGAACAATTCCGTCAATAGTTGCCACTCCGAAAAGAATGATAAAACCGATTCCTGCTGAAATTCCGAAGATAGTTCCCGTAAACCAAAGGGATAAAAATCCTCCGATAAATGCAAATGCCAGTGTAATGGACGAAATCAATGTGTCTTTTATATTTCCGAAGTTGAAATACAGCAGCATCAGAATAAGAACTAAAGAAATCGGTACAACCATAGCCAGCTGTTTTGCTGCTCTTTCCTTGCTCTCAAATTCACCGGCCCACGTCATCTTATGATTTTTCGGAAGCTTCACTTCTTTCTCTACTTTTTCTTTTGCTTCTTTGATGGTACTTCCGAGATCACGCCCTTCAATATTAAATCCTACTCCGATATATCTGCTGTTTCCTTCCCGGTAAATAAATGACGGTCCGGTATGATAATCAATGGTGGCGATTTCCTTCAGTGGAACCTTTTTGTTATCCTGAGTCGGGATAAGGATATTTCCCATCTTTTCAGGTGTATCCCGATATTGTTTTTCAAATCTCAGCATTACATCAAACATTCTTTCCTCTTCGTAGAATTTGGTAGCAGCCTGCCCGCCAATTGTCATTTCAATAACAGCCTGAGCATCCGCAGTAGAAACCCCGTATTTTGCCATTTTGGAATCATGAAGCTGTATTCTCAATTCCGGAAGTCCGATATTTTTGAAAACATTTACATCTGATATTCCGGAAACTGTTCTGATGGAACCGGCCACTTTATTGGCATAATTTTCAAGTTCGAAAAGATCATTTCCAAAAATTTTAATGACCAGCGGAGCTTTTACCCCTGCCACATATTCTTCTACATTATCCTGTATCGGCTGACTGAATCCAAAGTTGATTCCCGGATACTTTTCAAGTGAAACTCTCATTTCTTCAAGAAGTTCTTCCTTGGATATTTTTTTCTTCCATTCATTTTCAGGTTTCAGCTGGATATTAAATTCAATATTAAAGAAACCGGTGGGATCTGTTCCGTCGTTGGGACGGCCGGTCTGCGTCATAACAAATTTTACTTCATCATATTTCATTAAAATCTCTTTCATCTCTTTAGTTAACCGTACTGACTCGTCCAGATTGACACTGTTGGGAAGGGTTGCCCTTACATAAATGGCTCCTTCGTTCAGTTTGGGTAAAAACTCAGACCCGTAATTTGAAAATCTCCAGCCGCAAATGGCAAGCAAAGCAACAAAACCAATGATGAAACCTTTTTTGTGACGGTCGCTGAATTCATAGATTCTATAGATATTGACTCTGAAAAATCTTGAAATAAAATTTTCTTTCTCTTCAATATTTTTAGTCAGTAAAAGTTTACACATTGCCGGAACGTAAGTCAAACTCAGGATCAAGGATCCTAACAGTGCATATCCCAGAGTAAATGCCAGAGGAGAGAACATCTTACCTTCTACTTTCTGGAAAGAGAAAATCGGCATCAGGGCAACAATAAGAATCAACAGAGCGAAGAAAATATAGCCTGCCACACTTCCTGCACTTTTCTTGATGATTCCCAGCTTCGAAATTTTATTGAATCTCCGCAGTCCTATCTTTTTCGCTTTGAGCTCGAGGGCAACAAAGACATGTTCCACAATCACCAGTGTTCCTTCCAGAAGCAATCCGAAATCTAATGCTCCCATGGAAATCAGGTTGGCTGGCAACCCCTGAATTTTAAGCATAATAATAGCAAACAGGAAAGCCAGAGGAATCACTGAAGCTACAATGAAAGTCGTTCTCCAGTTATAAAGGAAAATAAATACAATGACAGAAACGAGAATAACTCCTTCAACAAGATTTTTGGAAACAGTATGAACCGTAGTGTTTACAAGTTCTGTACGGTCGATGATGGGAACAATCTGAACATCACCGGGAAGCTCTCCCCCGTTCAGCTGTTCAATTCTGTCTTTCAGTTTTGCGATCACTTCACTTGGGTTTTCACCACGAAGCATAATCACGATTCCTTCTACAACATCATTTTCTTTGTTATACCCTACCTGTCCTAATCTCGGTTTTGCAGAAACTTTTACCTCTGCAACATGTTTCACCAAAATAGGGGTAGAACCTTTAACCTCTATCTGAATATTCTCAATATCCTCTTTTCTCTCCAAAAGACCAATCCCCCGCACTACATAGGCCTGATCTCCTTTTGCCACTACATCTCCTCCTACATTGATATTACTTTTCGAAACCGCTTCATACACATCCAGGGGGGAAAGGTCATAATTGTGTAACTCCGTAGGATTAATTTTTATTTCATAGGTTTTCTCTTCTCCACCAAAACTTACTACATCAGCTACCCCGGGAACGGCAAGCAATTCTCTTTCAACCACCCAATCCTGAATGGCAGTCACTTCTTTAATAGGAAGTTTACTCTTGATGATATACCGGTAAATTTCACCGGTTGCCCCGGAAGGCGGTTCAATGCTGTATTCTGCTCCGGCAGGAAGATTTACGTTTCCGAGTTTATTGGAAGCGTACTGCTGTGCATAAAAATCATTGACATGATCATCAAAGATAACCGTTACCACAGATAACCCGAACAGGGAAATAGAGCGTACCGATGTTTTATTCGGAATAGCGTTCATTTCCTTTGATATAGGTAAGGTGACAAATTTT
Source organism: Chryseobacterium sp. ON_d1 (assembly GCF_006829085.1). Taxonomy (GTDB): domain Bacteria; phylum Bacteroidota; class Bacteroidia; order Flavobacteriales; family Weeksellaceae; genus Chryseobacterium. Next base: position 126,229 of record NZ_BJTC01000011.1, on the reverse strand, counting down.
TCTATTTCTTCAGCGCTTCTTCCCGGCCATTGGGTAATAACCCTCACCCTGGTATTGGTAACATCAGGAAATGCTTCAATAGGTGTATGCATATAGGAATAGATTCCTCCGGCCAGCAAAAGAAAAGTTCCCAAAAGAACGATCAGTGAGTTTTTTAAAGAGAAGGAAACTATATTCTGTACAAATTTTCGCATTACTTCGTGGAGTTATTTAATTGGTTTTTCAGGTTTTCATAGATCAGCAGCCCATTGGAAGCGATGATATTTTCACCTGGCTTTAAATTTCCTTCTATATAAATATACCGGCTGTTGGAAGCAATTTCAGTGACAGGTCTGATTTCAAGCTCACAGTCTTTTTTATACACGACTACATAGCTTTGATTGTTATCGAAGATCAAAGCCTTTGCAGGAATAGCCAATGCGCTTTTATTCTGTGAATTAATTGGCAGTACAACATCTGCAGACATTCCGGGTCTCAGCTTCATTCCGTTATTATCCATAATGATTTTGGCTTTAAGCACTCTTTCATTTTCATTAAAGACCTGGGAAATATTGTTGATTTTACCAGAGAAACTGTCATCCGGATAAGCCAGTGTTTTTACCACTACAGGCTGATCTACATAAACATGCCTCATATTGGTAGCGTATACATTCGCCATTACCCAGACTTTGTCCAGATTGGAAATGGTAAACAGCTGCTCTCCCCCAGCGGTAACAGGCATTCCTTTGGAAATATTCTTTGAAATAACATATCCGTCTGCCGGAGCTTTTATCTGAATGGTATTTCCTCCTGCTGAGTACAGCTGCATATTTTTCTGCGTTTTGGAAATATTAGATTGCAATATGGCGACTTCAGAACGTGCTTCCTGTAAATCTTTCTGAGAGGCAATATCATCTTTATACATCGCTTCTACAGAAGACAGCTTTCTTTTCGCAACCGCCAGCTGAGCCTGAAGAGTCTGCGTATCATCCTGCATTTCGTTTACAGCGGTACTCTTTACGCTCGCCAGTGTCTGCCCCTTTTTCACATAATCTCCAAGGGAGAAATAAGTATCAATCACCACTCCGTCCACGAGACTTACAAAAGGAACTGTTTTGTCCGAATTACTTTCCACTTCTCCGGTGAGCGTAATACTTTCTTCTATGGGAAGCATTTCTGCTTTAGCCAGTTTAATATCTTTCTTAAGCTCTTTGCTGATGCAATAGCCTTTTTCAGCTTCTTTATTTTCTTTTTCTCCGGTACAACCTGTAAAGATTACTAAGGCAGACAGGTAGATGGCAGCAATGTATTGAGTAGTATTCTTGTTCATATCTTATAAGTCTTGTCCTACAGCATACTGCAGGTTTTCGTAGTATTGATTAAGTTCTTTTTTAGTATCCAGTATGATCATTTTGTTTCCTATGTAAGTATCCAGAAAATCCATATACTCCAGCATGCTGATATTTCTTAGTCTGAAGTTTTTCTCATGGCTTACCAGCAAACCGTCCAGTGTAGACTCGTAATTTTCATCGATCTCTTCTGAAACTTTCTGCGTCCGGATATAGTTCCTGAAAACAGAGATAATTTCATTCTCTGATTTCAGCATATTTTTACGGGTCTCCAATTTGCTTTTCTCAATCTCCAGTTTGGCTTCCTGGATATTTCCTTTATTTCGGTCGAAAATGGGCAGATCCATAGAAATTCCTAATCCTATAAAGTCTTTCATGATATTTCCTCCCCGGTCGTATCCTATAGAAAGGGCAACATCCGGAGTTTTCATGGCATTTTGAATTTCCAGGTTTTTGGCAGCGTGCTTTTCATTATTCTTTGCGATCAGAATATCAGGACGGTTTTCTTTAGCTTTTTCCATCCATTGGGTCACTTCCAGCTCTGAAAGTTGTTTTTCAGGCATGATGAATGGATCAGAAATAATCAGATAAGACTGTGACGGCAGCATCAATAAGGCTTTAAGCTCAACCTGCTGGTCCTCAATTTCCTGTTTTAATGAAATCAGTTTCTTTTTGAATTCAATTTCCTGTGCTTTCAGACGGACATATTCAGCTTTACTGATGTTTCCAAGGCTTAGTTGGTTATTGTATGATTTCGTTAATTTTTCAATGGAAGCAATCTGTCCCTGATAGATCTTCTGCTGTTCCTGGTTGTAAAGAATTTCGGTAATGGTATTTCTCAGTGTTTTCTTAAGCTCCCGTAAGACTTCCTGCAGCTCATACTTCTCTCCTTCCACTTCTATTTTCTGCAGTTCAATATTTTTCCGTCTTTTACCCGCAGTCTGAATCACCTGTTCTATCTCAGCAGAAATCTGGCTGTTTTTCCCCCAGTTTCCAATCAATGCGGGTTGTTCTTCAATATCATAGGTCCTCCAAAGATTAACTTCGCTGATACTTAATTTGGGATTGGGCCAGTATTTAGCCTGAACAGCTCTTGCTTCAGCTTGTGAAATGTCAAGCTTTTGTGCAATCAGATCCAGGTTTTTAGTCAAAAAAAGCGTTTCAGCCTCTTTTCTGCTGATCTTCATGGTATCTGAAATCTGCGCTGAAAAGAAACTGAAACAATGAATATAAAATAGGGTAAAAAATAGCTTCTTCAAGGTCTCTTATTTTAAGACCACAAAGCTATTTGTCTAAGATTAGACGGAATTTTAAACAAAATTAAAATTCGGTTAGTTCAACATTAGAGTTTGATTAGAACTTTTTTAAAACATGAAAAACATGAACATTTTCTCGAATAGCACAATCAAAAATGAACAGGAAATTTAAGAAGAACGCTTGTTCCAACATTGACAATAGAATCAATTTCCATCTGAATATTATGGTGATCAAAGATGTTTTTTGAAAGAGAAAGGCCAATTCCACTGCCTTTCACCGTATCTACATTTTTTCCTCTGTAAAAAGTTTCAGATATTTTGGCAAGATCTTCAGAAGGAATTCCTCTTCCTTCATCTTTTACCCGGATATGCAGCTGGCTGTCTTTTTCTGATAATGTAATCACGACAGGTTTATCAAAAGAATATTTGATGGCATTTTCTACAATATTATACAATGCCAGATACAACAGGGTCTCATTTCCCGGAAATTCCAGCAAAGCGGGTTTTGTTACCTTAAGCTCTATTTTAATGGATGAATTGTTTTCTTTTGCTTTGGGTTCCAGTTTTTCATAGATTTTCCAGATCAGCTCATCCACTCTCATTGGTTGATGAGAAGATTCAAGTTTTGTCATTCCGGACATCAGCAAAAGATTGTTAAGAATATTTTCAATCTCATATACATTTTCCAATGACTCTTTTGCCACCTCTCTGTATTCTTCAGGAGTCCGGTCCTTTTGGGCGAAAACTTCAAGATTTCCAGAGATAGCTGCTAAGGGAGTTTTAAATTCATGAGAAACATAATTGATAAAGTTCTGCTGTAAGAGTACATTTTCAGAAATTCTTCCCAGCAGTTTATTATAAGATTTAATAAGCTCTTCGACTTCATCATTGGTATTGGTAGAAGTAATTGCGGTAGAAATATTATTATAATCCACTTTATTAATGCGTTCCACTACATTCGAAATAGGCTTATAAACGACCTTCGAAAGATATCTGCTCAGGAAATAGATCACTAAGAGTCCCACTATCAGCACAGAAAGCATAATGATTGCCAGTCTCAGGATCTGCGACTGAAAAGAATCATTCGGGGACTTTACAAAAACGACAAAGTCACCCTGATTGTCCGGATAAAAAATACCATAATAGAATTGGTTATCAGACATAAACTGCAGACCTTTATTATTTCTTACAGCCTTCAAATGAGAAAGTTTTATATTCTTATCATTCAGATTATGTCCAAAAGTTACCTTGTTATTCTGATTGTAAACCGCAACCCTGTTGTTCTGAATCAGATGATTGTATTCTTTTTTGATCTGGGCATGCCGATCTTTAGGAAGCTCATCTTTTTCCAGATAATAAATAGCAGAAATAAGGGCCGTATTTCTCAGTTTTTCAAAATAAAAAATCTTGGTACTGTCATAATAGGCAAAGAATATCACCGCAGATGTGATGATAGAGACAATGCCAAATGAAAGGCTTGAAATAAGGGTAAACCTGTTTCTGAGAGTCATTTTCAGTCTTTAATCAAGTATCCTGTTCCTTTTACGGTATGAATAATTTTCTGCTCTGTTTCATCAATTTTATTACGCACATAGGAAATATAGACATCCACTACATTCGTCGTATTATCAAAATCAATTCCCCATACTTTATGTAAAATCTGGGTTCTGCTCAGCACCTTATTTTTATTCTCCATCAGGAAAGTAAAAAGCTTGTATTCTGTAGGCGAGAATTCTATTTCCTTATCATTCTGTGTCACTTTATGAAGATCTGTATCAATAGTAATATTTCCACATGATAAACACTGATCTTCTTTCTGGTAGCTCAGTTTATTTCTCCTGGTTAGCGCTTTGATTCTTGAAATCAATTCTTCAAAATGAAATGGTTTTGACAGATAATCATCAGCGCCCATGTCCAGCATTTTGATTTTATCATCCGGGCTGTTCAAAGCACTTAATACGAGAATTGGAGTATAATTTCCTTTAAACCTTATCACTTGTGTAAGCTGCATCCCATCCAAACCTGGAAGCATGATATCCATTAATATAATATCAAAATCATAGCTGTGAAGAAGTTCGCGTGCCTTTTCTCCTGAATCTGCAAGGGTCATATTGTAACCGGCCTCTGAAAGGCCTTTTATCAGAAAATTGCTGATTCTTTGATCATCTTCTACCAACAAAATATTCATAAGTTTCTGAAATTTCCTATAAATATAGGTATTCTAATTAAGAAAGGAGGCCGGAGGATGGAAGAGGGAGATAATGGAGTCTTATATAAAACAATTGTTCTTCATTTTATACACCTTTAAAAAAACATTGACATTACTTAAAAAAACAGTCAGTTCTTACCTGCACAGAAGTAACTTCCAACATCCTTCTTCCAGCTTCCAGCCTTTTTTCATAATTTTGGAAGATGGAGATGATATATTTAATTATTGGGTTAATTGCCGGTGGTATACTAGGCGCAGTAATATTGTATTTTGTGTTGAAATCATCTATGGTTTCAAGAAGTTCTTATGATACGCTGAATAGCTTATCGATTAAAACCCAGTCTGATCTTGAAAATTCAAACCTGAAAATTCAGGAACTTCTTCAGAATATTAGCAAAGAGAAAGAGACCAATATCTTGCAGCAGGATTTACTGGATGATCTGAAAAATGAATTTTCTAAAGTCTCCGCCGAATATTCTGCTTTAAATATTCAGTTTCAGGAATTAAAACAAATCAATCAGAGACAGACTTCTCAGATAGAAAACCATATCCTGGAAAAGCAGACCCTTTTTGCTAAAAACTCTGAACTTTCTGCCAAAAATGAAGGTCTGCAACAGTCTCTCGACACTCAGAAAGAAGAAATTATCAAGATCCAGGAAGATTCTAAACTCCAGTTTGAGAACCTTGCCAATAAAATTTTAGAAGAGAAAACTGAAAAGTTTACTACTTTAAATCAAAATAACTTAAAAAATATCCTTGAGCCTTTTCAGGAGAAAATTGCTGACTTAAAAAACAAAGTCAATGAAGCCTATGAAAAGGAAAATAAAGAACGTTTCTCTCTTGCAGAAAAAGTGAAAGAGCTGGCAGAACTGAACCAGCAGATTTCTGAAGATGCTAAAAAACTTACCCGGGCTCTGAAAGGAGAAAGTAAAACCCAGGGAAACTGGGGGGAGATGATTCTGGAAAGTATTCTGGAAAAATCCGGACTGGTAAAAGGAAGAGAATATTTCCTGGAACATGAATTACGTGATGAAGACAATAAAGCTTTATTCTCAGAATTCTCCGGGAAGAAAATGCGTCCTGATGCCGTGGTCAAATATCCTGATGAAAGAAACGTGATTATTGACTCTAAAGTTTCTCTTACGGCTTTCACAGAATTGGTAGATGAAACTGACGCTGATATATATGCTATCAAACTGAACCAGCACCTTGGATCTATCAAGAACCATATTAACCAGCTAAGTCAGAAAGCATATGATGATTATGGAAAATCACTGGATTTCGTGATGATGTTCATTCCTAGTGAGCCGGCTTATATCGCAGCAATGCAGGCAGATCAGAATCTTTGGAATTATGCTTATGAAAGAAGAATCCTGCTTCTTAATCCAAGCAATCTGATCACTTCCCTGAAGCTGATTGCCGATCTGTGGAAACGTGAATATCAAAACCGAAACTCCATAGAAATTGCTGAACGCGGCGCCAGGCTTTATGACAAATTCGTAGGCTTTGTAGAAAATCTGGAAAAAGTAGGGCGAAATCTGGATCAGGCTAAAAATGTTTATAATGATGCTTATAAACAGCTCTACACCGGAAATGACAACCTTGTGGTCCAGACCCAAAAACTGAAATCATTAGGAATTAAAAATAAAAAAGATCTGCCGCAAAGTCTCATTGACAATAGTAATCTTATTGAACCATCAGAAAGCTAAATCCCGGTTTGTATGTTTTCTTTTGCATCATATCCTTACCCCAAATCCGAATCTTTCAAAGAAATTTTAGTTTCTTCGCTGGGAGCAGGAGTTTCTGTGTATTCGTTTCTGATTATTTTTCAGCCTTTTGGCACGGAAAACTTTCAACACCCTTACAAATTCTTACTACTTTTTCCCTATTGCGTAATCTTTGGAACAGTATTTTTAATGGCCAATCTTATAACTTTCCGTTTTACCCACTGGAATATTGGTGCAGAGCTTTTAAAAATAATTTTCATCTTATTTTTTGGTTCAGTTCTATCCTACTTTTACAATTCATTATTCTTAAGCCACGTAGAACTTGACCTGGGCAATTATTTTTATATGTTCCTATATTCCCTTGCCGTTGGAATACCAATTTCAATCATCTATATTTTATCCCGGTACATCTATTTAAAGAATATTAACGAAAAGAAAGCACACACTATTTCTCAACATCTTCCCGTTCCATCTCCTGAACAACAACAGAATCTGTTAAAAATATCAGCCCAGAATACAGAGCTTAGGATCAATGAAAAAGATTTTCTTTGCGCTCAGTCCATGGAAAACTACTGTACGTTTTACTTTTTGGAGAATAACAGCTTAAAAAAAACATTGATCAGAATAAGCTTTTCTAATGCTTTACAACAAATCGAAACTGATTCTGTCAAAAAATGCCACCGTTCCTATATTGTCAATCTTAGAAGAGTAAAAAATCTCAAAGGAAATGCTCAGGGTTACAAATTAATTCTTCCGGAAATTGACTTTGAAATTCCGGTTTCCAGAAGTTTTATTCCTTCAATTATTCCTCAATTACAACAGCAGAATCCATAATTTTTGTCATTCGTCACTCTTCTTTGTTATTCATCACATTAAAATGAAAGCATAGATTTAAAGCCACATTTTTGCTCAAAATTTAACAGACATGAGTAAAAACATCCGCTTCTTTTTCATCTTTATTCTAGGTTTTACAATCTATTATTTCTTCGATTTTTTCTTTTTTAAAAACATTCAGACGTTTTCAAAAAATTGGTTTCATAGCAAAGCCATTGCCCATATAATAGCTTATTCAGTAACTTTAATTCCACTGATGGCTACATTAAAAATTTTGTTACCCAAAAGAAATATTTCAGATCTGCTTTCATTAAACAGGCCTGTTATCAAAGGATTTTCTTTTGCGGTTATCGGAACGCTTCCTATGCTTATCGGATATATGATTCATTTTAAAGCAGTCAGTAAAATAAATTTGGAAACCTTGTTTATCAATACCTTTTCATCAGCATTTTTTGAAGAGATCATTTTTAGAGCTTTTCTTATTGGAGCATTATATCGCTTTACCCGACTTGGTTTTTTATCATCTGCCTTATTCGGTTCACTGCTATTTGCGCAGGTGCATTTATACCAAAGTCAAAATATAAAAGAGCTTATTGAGATATTTACCATTACGTTCTTAGGATCAATATTCTTCGCATGGGCCTATTTTGAGTCGGAATTCAACTTATGGACCGCCATATTTCTTCATTTCTTTATGAATCTGTACTGGGAAATCTTTAATGTATCGGAAAATGTTTCAGGAAATCTCTATGGAAATCTGTATAAACTGATATCAATTGTAGTCCTGATTGCAGTTATCATCTGGTTTAAAAGAAAAAATAAAATCCCGTTTGAGGTCACCTGGAAAAGCCTTTTTATCAAAACCAGAGAAATTCAATCATAAATTTTGCATAATTTTGCGGAATGTTGATAGAAAGTTTTCAAAACGATAAAATAAAAAATGTCACTAAGCTCCTTACTGACAACAGGTTTCGTAAAAAATCAAAAGTTTTTGTAGTAGAGGGCCAGCAGGAAAATGAAAGGGCAATGCAGTATAATTTTGAGCCTCTGGAGTTTTTTATCTGCGAAAATATCTTTAAAGGGAGCCTTCCCGGTGGAAAAATCCATTATGTAAGCGAGAAAGTATATGAAAAAATTGCTTACAGAGGAAGTTCAGAAGGTATTATCGGGATCTACCAGACAAAAGACACTCCACTTTCTTCATTTAACCCTAAAGAAAATTCTACGGTGATTATTGTGGAAGGGGTCGAAAAACCAGGAAATCTTGGAGCCATTTTAAGAAGCTGTGAAGCTTTTGGAATTGATGCGTTAATTGTCGCTGACGGAAAAACCGACTTCTATAATCCTAATGTGATCAGATCCAGTGTAGGCTGCCTTTTCGGGATGGAAGTATACCAGGCTGAAAATGAAGAGACATTTGAATTCCTTCAAAAAAACAGTTTCAATATTTACACAACGCTTATGGATGAAAGTGCCGAAGATCTTTACAAAAGAGACTTCAGACAACGTTCTGCCGTATTATTCGGTACAGAACATTCCGGATTAAGTGATTTCTGGATTGGGAAAGGAAAAAACACTTTGATTCCTATGGCAGGAAGTATTGATTCTTTAAATCTGAGTAATGCAGTAGCGATTACCTGCTATGAATCTTTGAAACAGAAAAAAGGATAAACAGTTGGTGTAATTGTATAAATTGCTTCGCCTTAGACTCACAATGACAAAACATAAAAAAACCGTTTCACTGGGTGAAACGGTTCTTTTATTGTTAAGCGTATGCTAGAATTATTTCTTAGCAGCGTCTTTTGCAGCATCTTTAGCAGCGTCAGCAGCACCTTTAGCAGCATCAGCAGCTCCTTTAGCAGCTTCTCCAGCTCCTTTAGCAGCATCTTTAGCAACTTCAGCACCAGCAGCAGTTGTAGCAGCAGCAGCATCTTTAGTAGCTTCTACAGCAGTAGTTGCAGCAGAATCAACAACTTTAGCAGCAGAATCAGAAACTACAGCAGCAGAATCAGCTACGTTAGCAGCAGCAGAATCAGTTGCTCCTTCAGTAGAAGTAGCTTCAGTTTTTTTACAAGCAACTAGAGAGATTGCAGCGATAGCAGCTACGAATAATGACTTTTTCATAATAAATTAAATTTAATTTTGTTAATATTGTTTTATAAAATTTTCTTCTGTTCTGTTATTTGAACAAGACAAAGGTAGAGCAGTTAGAAAATTTGTCTATGAAAAATAATTGTAATACCTTTGTAAAATAGTTTTACAAAAAAACATAGCTGATAATCAACAATTTAATTATTTTAAAAAAAATTGACAGACTTAGATCTACTTCACTTTGAACAGCTAAAAAAGGATGTCCAGGGTCAATACTTAAAAGAACACACCCCTTCACAGGATGATATTTCCAAGTGGAAGGGTATTGATATCATATATTTCCAGGAAGACCTTCGCAAAAAAGCGAAAGGCAACATCAGTGAAAAGTCATTTTATACCTATTTCAAAACTTCACCGGTCACTAAATTACCAAGAATAGACATGCTCAATTTATTGAGTATTTATGCGGGGTACGGCTCATGGTATGATTTCAAGAAACAGCATCTTTTTGCCGGAGAATTATTACTGGAAAATGAAAACCTTGAGGAAGAAGAAATCAAGGAACTGGAAAAAACAGTATCTGCTGCTCTTGAACTTCCAAAAGAGGAATTTCAGCCTAAAAAAACCGACGCACACACTGCAGAAATTTCCGATTTACAAAAATCAAATACTGATAATCAATACATTACACAAAAAACACCAACTACCAATGAAATAACAATTTCATCCGTTGCACCTAAGAAAAACTTTTTCAAAAAGAACGCCTGGGCACTTGTCACTTCAGTTCTTATTGCCATCACAGGTCTTTTAGGATTCAAAGATGTACTTTTTTCAAAAACATATAAATATTGTTTCATCGATAAAGACAGAGGAGTTTCTGTAATCAATACCTTAGAAATAATGGTGGTCAAAGAAAATGAATCTCCATTAATGTATAAAATAAAACCAGGAGAGTGTTTTTACTATTCTACCAAAGATAAAAATCTGAAAATGCGCATCAGCGCTCCTTTTTATGAGCCGCTTGAAGTAAACAGAAATCTTGAAAACGCCCCCGAGGAGGAAAAAATAGAGCTGAAACCGGACGATTATAAGATGGCGGTCTATTATTTCTCAATAAAAGACATCAAAGGAGGAAATCCTGATGAACAGGTGGCTCTTATAAAGCAAAAAAGAAATCAGCTGGAAAACCTTATCAGCAGCAATGCGGTTATCTATCAGGTATATGACAATGATACCTATGGAATAGAAAGGCTGGATAAACAGAAATACATTACGCTGGTAACCACTCCGACAACCTCTCTGAAAAACCTGAATGTAATAGAAATGAAAAAGGATATCAAAGGTAAGATTGTATCCATTAAATTTAAAATTGCTACCACAGATGAAAAGAATAAATAATTTTTTAATTTTCACCGTGCTTCTGACTTTATTTATTGCCTGTAACAATAAAACTTCAGAGGTAAGCGACCTCGATAAACTACGAAACAGCAACAATGAAAAAAGCTATCCTGCTGTACAGATGGATAGCATGCAGGCCATTAACTCCATCACCAAACAGAAAGTTCAGGAACTTCTTGACCTGTCAACTCTTTATCTGACCGGAAATCGAAATACGGAAATAGATACTGTCATTTACTCACAAATGGAAAGCTATTTCCACAAACCGGATTCGTTGACATTCAAAAAACTGCTGAAAGAGCTGGACAGCATGAAAGTAAAGACGGCAAAAGTAAGTAACCTGAATGTTTATAAAGAATTTTACAAAAAGGATACTTTGGATTACGCCAAGTTCAATGTTGAGTATTTTGACAATAAAAACAAGTCTCTCGGAAGCTTTGAAAAGAATGCACAATACATTTTGCTGTCAACTTCAAAACTTAAAAAAGAATTTAAATTTTATTTTCTGGATTTTTATTCCAAACCGCTTAAGAAAGACAGCACTTCTGTAGGAGTGACCAAATAGTCAAGGGGAATATCATTCTCCCAGACATCATCCACATATTCATCGGGGTCAAAATAATTGACTCCGATTTTTTTGGTGTCCGGAGATATACTTTGAAACAAACCATCATAAAATCCTTTCCCGTATCCTACCCGATTTCCTTTCCTGTCACAATACAGCAATGGGGTAATGACATAATGAAAGTCATTTTCAACGGAATCTTCATTGGAAACCGGTTCTGAAATTCCCCAGCTGTTAGTTTCAAAAACAGTGTCTTTAAAGATCTCAATATTAATCAGTTGATCAGCAACAATCTTAGGTACATAAACCCGGATATTCTGTGCTAAAAAATATTGAATGAAGATTTGGGTATCAATTTCCTTTCTTGCCGAAATAGGGATGAAAATATGTACTTTTTCCCCTTCTTTCGGATTGAAATACTGAATAAAATTTTCAAAAATCTTCTGTGATAACAAGAAAGCCTCATCATCAGACAAGGCTTTTCTTTTTTGGGTATATTTTTTTCTAAGCTCAGCTTTCAGCATCATTATCAAGTTGTTTTAACTGACATAATTTTTACCCGAGAGGTTTTGGATTATGCGTTATCCAAAATTCTATACAGCTTATCAGACAAACGAACTCTGAAAGGAAGCTCGAAAGTGATTTGATCTCCAGGCTTCGCGGTTTCACAAGGACCACCATTAGCATAGATTTGAGTAATGGTAACTTCCTGCTCTCCTGTTGTCGGACCTGAAATCAATATTTTATCTCCTACAGACAGATCTTTATTCTCAATTAAGAACTGTGCAATTTTTGATTTTGAGTAGTAATGTTCAGCCTTTCCAATCAGCTCTTTTTTCACAGCAATCTTCTGGCGGATATTCTTTGTTTCAGCTTTTGCCAGAGGTTGGTCAGGTAAATCACCAGACTTTTTAAATTTCAAGGCATCTGATTTTCCTTTTCTGAAGACTTTATTTCCGACCTGCAGGCCTTTTCTTAGTTTCACCTGTTCGTCCCAGGGCAGATGTATGGTATCCAGACATTCTGCAGAACAGCAGTTTTCCATTGCAGCTTTACATTCGTCACATTGGATGAATAATAAATGACAAGCGTCATTGGCACAATTCGTATGGTTATCACAAGGCTTACCGCACTGGTGGCACTGTGCAATAATATCGTCTGTAATCCTCTCCCCTAAACGGTGGTCAAATACAAAGTTTTTACCAATGAACTTACTTTTTATTCCTTCTTCTTTAATCTGGCGTGTATATTCAATGATTCCTCCTTCCAGCTGGTATACATTTTTAAAACCCTGATGTTTGAAGTAAGCACTTGCTTTTTCACATCGGATTCCACCGGTGCAATACATCAATAGGTTTTTATCTTCCTTAAAGTCCTGTAACTGCTCATTGATAATCGGTAAACTTTCTCTGAAGTTTTCCACATCCGGAGTAATCGCTCCTTCGAAATGTCCTACTTCACTTTCGTAATGATTTCTGAAATCCACTACAATGGTATTCGGATCTTCAAGAAGATTATTGAACTCCTGGGCTTTTAGGTGAATCCCTTTATTGGTAACATCAAACGTTTCATCATTAAGACCGTCAGCAACAATTTTGTTTCTGACCTTAATGGTTAGTTTTAAGAAAGAATAATTGTCCTGATCTACCGCTACATTCAAACGGATTCCTTTCATAAAGTCATAAACTTCCAGCGTATTACGAAAAGCCTCAAACTGGTCTGCAGGAACACTCATCTGAGCATTGATTCCTTCAGTAGCAACATAAATACGGCCAAGAGCATCCAGTGCATTCCAGGCTATAAATAATTCGTCGCGAAATTTTTTGGGATCTTCAATTTTGGCATACGCATAGAAAGACAAAGTAAGGCGGTCTTTACCGGCTTCATCAATAAGTTTAGCTCTTTCTTCTGCGCTTAAGGTGTTATACAGTTGCATGCTATAAACGTTTTAAGTGAGAATAAAATTTTTGCAAAGATAATCATTTTTGAATTAAGTATATTTATGACACCAATCAATGCAATAAGAAATGAATGATCAGCATGAATATTATATGATGTCCTATCTTGTGAAAGTCTGACATATTTTCCTTAATTTTTTTTTAAGTTTTGTTAACTGTGACATTAACAATTATGATTTAAGACACAAAATGATATAATAGCCGTTAAATTTTAGTTAAAATTGAAACATAGCATACTAATTGCTTACTTATTTAACATTAAATTTGTTTACTCAAAAACATAAAAAAGAAATTAATTAATAAACAAGAAAGATATACAATGAAGAGTACTTTAAAAAAACTATTACCATTTGCAGTAGTTGGAGTCATTTCCGGAGCTACTACCGTTGGAGCTCTACAATATTTCGGACACAACTCCAACAATGGAGATCAATCTTATTTTACAACATCAGCACCAAACACCTCATTCGCAGGAATGAATACGGGAGCAGTAGGTGATGATTTTGTAAAAGCAGCTAAAACAACCGTTCCAGCTGTAGTTACCATTAAAAATTACCAAAGCAGAACTTCAAGCAGAGCTTCAGAGCAAGACCTGTTCGACTTTTTCTTTGGAGATCCTTTCGGTGGAGGAAGAGGCCAGCAGAGACAGAAGCAGCAACAGGCTCCTGATAACATGCCATCTGGAATGGGTTCTGGTGTCATCATCTCTCCGGACGGATATATTATCTCTAATAACCACGTAGTAGCAGGCGCTAATAAGCTAGAAGTCGTATTAAGCAACAAGAAGTCTTACATTGCTACTTTGGTTGGAACAGACCCTAATACAGACATTTCTTTATTAAAGATTGAAGAGAAAGGACTTCCTTATTTAAATTTTGCAAATTCTGACAATATTGAAGTAGGACAATGGGTTCTTGCAGTAGGAAACCCACTTGGGTTAAATTCTACAGTTACAGCAGGTATTGTTTCTGCAAAAGGAAGAGGTATTGGAATCCTTGGAAGCCAGGGAAAAGCCGCTAATCCTATTGAAAGCTTCATCCAGACGGATGCTGCGATCAACCCGGGTAACTCAGGTGGTGCATTGGTGAACACCAATGGTGAACTTATCGGGATCAACTCGGCAATTCAGTCTACTACAGGATACTATCAGGGATATGGATTTGCAGTTCCGTCCAACCTTGCCAGAAAAATTGTTGAGGATATCAAGAAATTCGGAATTGTACAGCGAGGATTCTTAGGAGTACAGTCTCTGGATCTTTCAAATGATCAATTGGTAAGCTCCTACAATCAGCAATATAAAACGAACCTAAAAGTAGGGTCCGGAATTTATATTACAGGATTTGGTGAAAACAGTGGTGCTGAAGATGCAGGCCTGAAAAAAGGTGATATTATTACCAAAGTAGATACCTATGACATTACTGATTTTGCAGATCTTTCTATGTCTATCGGAAGCAAACGTCCGGGTGATAAAGTACAGGTAACTTATCTGAGAAATGGTAAAGAAGGAACAACGAACGTAACGCTTAGAGACCAAAAAGGCGGGACTTCCACAAGAACAAAAGCAGATCTTAGCGTGACGGAAAAAATCGGAGCAGAATTCCAAAGCATTGATGACAGAACAAAAGCTTATTACGGCTTAAATAGCGGAGTTGTTGCTAAAAACGTTATAGAAGGAAGTGAGATGGCCAAAGCAGGAATTGTAGACGGTTATATCATTACAGAGATCAATGGAAAACCTGTCAACTCACAGAAAGACGTAGAAAACTTACTGACTAAGTTCTCCGGAACCGCTCAAATAAAATACATGGACGACTACGGAAGAAATTACCAGAGAGGATTCAAAATGCCTTAATTAAGAAAACAAAATTAGTTTTTCATATCAACAAAAAAACGCTGCAAAAACCTGCAGCGTTTTTTTATTTATTATTCATTTTTTCAGCAATCCTCTTTTTCTTATTCCGTTCATAGATCACTTCTACAATCTTACCGCCAATCCAGGAAAAAGGGAAAAAGGTAAGGAAAATAGAAATTTTATAAAATGTAGGATGATAAGGAAAAATAATAACATCCAGCATAGCAATAAAGAGCATGATAAACCCTATCAGAATAGCATAAGCCACTTTAGCATATTTGACAATAATGGCTGTAGCGACTCCTCCAATAGTAGTTCCCAGTCCGGAAATGAATAAAAGGAAGCCAAAAAATGCCTTATCATCTTTCATGCTGAAAAGAAATCTCTGCCAATGCTCAAACGGAGCGAAAGCCTCAAAAGTTACCCATTGCGGAAAAGCCCTTATACCAAGAGTGATAATAAGTCCTGCAATACCAAGACCTATCAGAACCGCAACTGTATTTCTTATAAAGTTCATTAATCCTGATGTGCGATCATAGAAATTTCAATATCCACATTTTTAGGCAAACATGAAACCTGTACTGTTTCACGGGCAGGATAGCTTTCTGAATCTAAGTAAGATGCATAGATATCATTCATTACCGCAAAATCATCCATATTCTTAAGGAAGATGGTAGCTTTTACAACATTTTTAAAAGTCATTCCGGCCTCTGTAAGGATCGCCTCAAGGTTTTTCATTACCTGATGCGTTTCTTTCTCAATTCCCTCTACCAATTTACCCGTTGCAGGATCTACAGGAATCTGTCCGGAGATGTATAAAACCCCATTGGCCATATTAGCTTGTGAATAAGGTCCGATAGCTGCAGGTGCATTCACGGTGTTGATTATTTGTTTCATATGTGGATATTTAATTTTTTTAAGCTCATATACTGTCACTGCCCACTCTATTCTTTATAAAAAATCTGTCTTGCAGTGATCTCATTAGAATTTATTTTGGTTGCAAATATAAAATTTATATTTACAAATGCCAATCTGATATTAGAAAGGCGCATTAGGCTGGGTAAAGCTTCTGTCTTTGTACTTTAAGGCATCACTTAAGATATTGGCTTTGATGCCAATAAAGAAGTCATACACCTTATATTGACCGAAAGGCACCCAGTTGAAGTTGATTGTAAAGCTTCGCTGATCTCTCGAAAAACCGATCCTTGTATATGCCAATTCTTTAGTCACCATATCATAATGGGTACTTCCGTTGATATTCCAGTAAGGAGTAAGCTTGATGCTGCCATCTAGTCCGATAGATGCAATTTTATTGGCAAATCTGCTCAGTCCTTTGGAGTAAGCATAGTTAGCGCTGATATTTAAAGTCCAGGCCTGATCAAAATGAGCATAATGATCATCATCAAAATAATAATTTTCATTTCGAACCTCTCCTTTTGATGAATATTTTTTAGCATAATCTGTTTTCTCCCCAAAAATCTCGCTGCTTAAAGGATATGATAACTGAACATTGAATCCCTGAACACTGAAGTGACCGAACTGTTCTGTTCTTATTCCGTTGTCCTGGCCTGATGAAAAATCAATTTTATAAGGCTCCAGCGCAAGACTGGTATTTACGGTAAGCTTATTATTGAAGAAAGACGACTGTCCGTTGATGGAGAATACAGACCAAGGGTGATCTTTAGCAGCAAAGTTATAGCTTCCGGCAAGGTTTAAAGATTCAAAGATTTTAATCTTTTTCACTCCTGTAGAATCACTCTTAGACTTTATTTTCATTTCAATATTGTTCCCAATGTTGAAACCTAATGCCCCCTGCATCCCACTGGAAGGACTTCCAATAATCCCTTTTTCAAAAATCGAATAAGGGGTTAAAGCTCCGGTAGCATTATAATAGTTCCTGTAATATCCGAAATTAGGACTTGAAAAATCCGGAGAATATGTGAAGCTAACGCTTGGTGTCATCATATGTCTTACGGCCTCCACTGCGGATCCTTTTTTGAATTTCAGCATCCCGTACAATGTAGTCTGAAGGCTGGCAGAAGTAGAGAAGGTAGAGTATCCGCTGAAGTTTTTCTTAATCTCATCAACTGTTACATTTTTTACAGGATCATAATATCTGTTCAGTGTTTTTGTAGTGAGGGCATTATCAATATTGGCACTTAAGCTGAATGTAAAGTATTTGGCTACTGTTGTGTTGGTTGCCAATGCGATATTATTTTTAAGACCAGTCTGCATCTTATCCCACATTTCTTTTTTAAACAGCTCATTTTCCTGAGTATTTACAAAATTGGTAAGATTGAAGCCTGTGTTCACTGTAATATTTTCAAGAAGCCCCTGTCTGATGCCTGTTCTTGATTTAAACAGATAAAACTGATTGATTGCTACGTTCATCTGCGGAAGACGCAGATCTGCCAGTCCTGTTGCAAAGTTCTGGGAATAAGAGGCCGTTCCGGTAATGGTCATCGGAAGCTTCAGGAATCTTTTGGTAAGGGTTACCGTAGAATTCTGTTGGGTATTCAGTACATTTTGGTTGAAAATGTAGTTATTGTTAAGTGGGTTGTTATAAAACTTTGTACTTACAATATCCACAGAAGCACTGAACGTAAGAAAAGGATTGGCCTTGGAATCCTGGGAGTGAGTCCAGTTGATTCTATAGGTACTGTTCTTGGTATAATCGTCCAAACCTTTGATTCCTCTTACCATAGTACCGATATCTGCAGTAAAGTTACCTGAGTACCGGTATTTTTTCTGATAGTTTACCTGAGGGCGCAAGTTCCAGCTTCCTTTTGTATAAATATCCGCTAAAACCTTAAGATCAAAGTGTTCTCCAATAGGCTGGTAATATCCTATCCCGTTCAGAAAGAAACCCACATCTTCTCTTTCCCCGAAACTCGGGATCAGAATTCCGGCAGCTCTTTTATCGGAAAACGGTAAAATGGCAAACGGAAGATACAGAGGGGTAGGCACCTGCTCGATAAACATCTGGATAGGACCTGTAACGATCTGGGATTTTGTTTTGGTTTTAATCAGCTTAATATTATAAGCTCTCATAAAATAATCCGCAGCCGTATCTTTTTTCTTAATGAAATAATCATCCGTTGTATAATCCGCTTTTCTCATTGCGAATACCGAATCATTATATTTTTTGGTCTTCTGGGCTATAATTACCCCTTCGCTTTCTTCTGTACGGGCATTGAAAGCAATAGCCTGTTTCGTCTTTGTATTATAGCTGAATTCGTTGGTCTCGTATTTTTTTCCGGCCTGGGTCGTGATTACGGGCTCAATTATTTTCCCTAAAGAATCCTGTTTTCCTCTGGCATAGATAAGATTTTTATTATCATCTATTGAGATATAATCTGCATCAATCTGCATATCCTGATATTTCACCTGTGCGTTTTTATTCAGGAATGTCATTTTTTTCGGAACATCTCTTCTCTGATCGTCTGCCTTTGTTCGAAGAACATCATTTAAAGATTCTTTTTTTACAACTATGGTATCCTTTTTGGAAATAGTATCATTAACCGCATTTTTAGGCAATTTTTCAGGAGTTTTCTGTGCTAAAAAATTGTTAAAAATTAGGATAATTAAAATTTGTAATATATTTTTGAAGACGGTTTTGGCCAATTTTATACTATATAATTAAGGCCCAAAATTAATATAATTTTTATAACTGTAAGATGCACAAACAAAATTTTAAAATAATTTTATCATTTCTCCTTATCCTTGCCAGTAACTTTATTTTCTCTCAGAAGAAGTTCACTATCGTTTTAGATGCCGGACACGGAGGAAGTGATCACGGGGCCAACAGGACCTACGCAGACATCGGAAGAGTCGCAGAAAAAGACATTACCCTTGCTATTACCTTAAAGATAGGTGCGATGTTAGAAAAAAACAGGGATTTCAAAGTAATATATACCCGTAAAATCGATGAATATCCATCTCTATCCGACAGAACGAATCTTGCCAACAGAAGCAAGGCAGACCTTTTTGTTTCCATTCACTGTAATTCTTCACAAAGACCTACAGCGTATGGTACCGAAACTTATGTACAGGGACCTAACCAGAATAATGAAAACCTTGAGGTAGCCAAAAGAGAAAATGATGTGATCTTTCTGGACGAAAAAGATAAGCAGACCTTTGGATCTTACAACCCGGATTCACCGGAATCTTTAATTGCTTTGAAACTTCAGCAGAGTAAATATCTTGAATCCAGCCTTCTTTTAGGAGGATTGGTTGAAGATAATTTTGTCAATAAAGATAAAAGGTCTTCCAGAGGAGTATTTCAGAAAAACCTTCACGTTCTCCGTATGAATGCCATGCCTTCTGTACTGATTGAAACAGGTTTTATCAATCATCCTGAGGAAAGCCATTATATAGCATCCGACAAAGGGCAGACTGAAATTGCAGAAAGTATTTATAATGCAATTATCGATTATAAGAAAGCGATTGACAGAAAATCAGGAGGTTCTGTTGCGGTTAGAAAACCTGAACCTGAAAAACCGGCAGAGGTTCCTCTGAAAAATGATTTCAGAATTTTACTGATGAGCTCACCTACAAAGTATAATGAGAACGACCCTGCTCTTAAAGGATTGAATTATATCCTGACTCTTAAAGAAAACGGACAATATAAATATTACTATGCTGTAACAAATATGGCCTCTGTAAAGGATATTAATCTTAAAACGGCCAAGGACGCAGGATTTAGAAATGCTTTTGCCGTAGGATTCATGCCTAACCAGAGAATCAGCATGGGGTATTATACAATAGAAGTCTATTCCGGTGATAAACTGAATGGCAATTCTTATATTCTTCAGAACCTGAAAGATGTGGAAAGAGAAAAAGACAGCGGTGTATTCTATTATACCTATGGAAAAGTATACACACTGGAAGATGCTGTAAAACTTCAAAAGGAACTTGAAGCTAAAGGCATCAAAAATACAGTGATACAAAAAGTATATAAATAATTTCTAAATAAATTTTGAAGTTTAAAAGTTAATTTTTACTTTTGCAACCTCAAAATTTGGCCTATTCGTCTAGTGGTCAGGACTCAAGATTTTCATTCTTGCAACAGGGGTTCGATTCCCCTATAGGCTACAGTTAAAAACCTTTAACAGATTTGTTAAAGGTTTTTTAATTGCTTCAACAGCTAATTGATTAGATTATATTTACTTTTGATCTTGAAAAAGAATTTTTTCCCGATTAGTGGCAAATACATATAAACAATGCATAACATATCATTATAATATACTGAAGAAGAATCATATTCGATAAAAAAGACAATTGCTTTTATTTTAAAAAGAGATTCTGTTTACATTATATCTGACAAAAGCATTATATTTGCAAAAAATTTTTAACCATAATGGGTCACACCATATGGTGACACAGGTGAAAAAAAATTATTTATAAATCATGTTTGTAGCTGGCTGCAGACTATCAAATTTTATATCATGCCGGATTTAAAAATACAAGAAGCGAAATTGCTTTTTAAGAAAATCCACTCTAACCCAAAAAGTTATGATTTACAAATCAATGAAGACGGGATTACAGGCAGAGATGATAAAATCAGTTTCAGACTTTACAGGACTGGAGAAAGGGTTGCTTTTGAAGTAACAATTGACGGACTTACTTTCACCAATACCACTGGAGAATGGAACAACGCACTGATCATGCTGGGAAATACGATCAAAAAATTAGAAAAAGAACAGGAAAATTTAAAAATAGAACAGGCAATAAATAAACTTAGAAAGTACCTCTCAGAAGAAAATTAATTTTTTTAAAAAATAATTTGGTAGTTTAAAAAAAAGTTTATAGTTTTGCACTCACATTTAAACGATATGGCAAATCATAAATCAGCACTAAAGAGAATCAGACAAAACGAAACTAGAAGACTTCGTAACAGATATTATCACAAGACTGCTAGAACAGCTTTAAAAGCTTTAAGAAATGAAGAGAACAAAGCTGCTGCTACAGAACAATTGCCAAAAGTTATCGCTTTATTGGATAAATTAGCTAAGAAAAACATTATCCACAAAAACAAAGCGGCTAACTTAAAAAGCAAATTAACAAAGCACGTTAATAAATTAGCGTAATAATATAGCCGGCCCGTTCGTCTATCGGTTAGGACCTCAGATTTTCATTCTGGTAAGAGGGGTTCGATTCCCCTACGGGCTACTTACATCTTAAAAAAACACTGTATAACATCAGTGTTTTTTTAAAGAGCGTATTAAAGCTATAAATATAACTAACCGGCCCGTTCGTCTATCGGTTAGGACCTCAGATTTTCATTCTGGTAAGAGGGGTTCGATTCCCCTACGGGCTACAATAAGAGTTGATACTTATCAAAACAAAAGCTAACACATTGCCTTGGCAATGGAAGATAGAGGGCCCGTTCGTCTATCGGTTAGGACCTCAGATTTTCATTCTGGTAAGAGGGGTTCGATTCCCCTACGGGCTACAAAAGGACTTTTTCGAAAGTCCTTTTTTCGTTTCTTACTATTCTTTTTGGTGATTCTTGAATCAAGCGCAAAAGTTGGGGGCTAGTACAAAATCTATACTTTTATTGAACCGACAGGTCATTTTTTAATCGCAAAGAAAAATGATTCAAATGTTTTATTCTAGAAAGCTAAGAAGTACGACTTTGTCGCTTAAGAAGCTTAGTGGATATGTATTTGCTTAGAAAGAATCAATGAAATTCATTCCATCCTTTGCCCCCTTGAAAATATGGGATAAGAGGCTAAAAACTTTGCGTTAGTTTAAATTCCATAAATACAATATTCCCCCAGCTTTTGAGACTGCCCCCTAATAACCTTCTCAATTATAATTCCATTAATCAAAACGATAATGCTATTTTCATTTTCAACGAGAAAGCTGTATTAAATTTCATTAAAAATATCACTGATATTGGAAATATTATTTCCTATTTCTTCCATTAATCCTTACATTTGAATAAAACTATTCATTTTAAAATATATAACATGAAATTCAATCTACTTTTGAGAAACAAATTCTCCTTTAAAGCCGGTTTGATGGCTTTATTTTTCTTTTCAACCGGTACAATGTCTTTGGCTCAGAACAGAATTTACGCCCATGCACAAAATTCAGGCGTATTTGGAGTGGCATGTCTCGGATGTCGTGTAGACAATCCTTTGAATGCTATCGGAGACAACGAAGATGATTATTCAACAATGGTATTGGGTACTGCTCTTTTAGGTGGTATTCAGCAGACTTTGACCTTTCCTGATCTCAGGTCAGATACAAGATTGGTAGTAGGAATCGGAACAGACAATATTCCTTTATCTGTGCAATTACTGAGCGGGGTAACCCTTGAGACGATGAACGGCGGCACTTCAAATGAAGACCGCAGAACAATAGATGTAAGCCTGCTTAAACTGGGAGCAACTCCCAACAGAGGTACGGTTGAATTTAAACCGACAAAACCTTATGATGGAGTAAGAATAGGCTTAACCGGCGGTGTCCTGAGCCTTGGTGGAGGGTTCAGAATTTATTATGCTTACCAGGATCCTTTAATCAATATTATGGCGCACAGTCAGAACGGACAGACTACTCTTAGCGGAAACGTCTCTTTAGAGGGATCCGAGATCACTTTGTTCAATACTTCAGGAAAGGAAGTATTCCGCTCTGCACTGAAATCAAATACATTTGAGTCAAGACAGTCTGAAGGTGTTTATATAATGAACATACAGACTAAAGAAGGAAAAACATATTCCAAAAAAATTATAATCAAATAATTTGGCAGGAAACAAAAAAATGCGGCGGGCTTATAGCCTGCCGTAGTTTTTCGTATTGGTATTTATAGAAATATTTTTAAAAAAAATTTAAATAAAACAAATCCATAATTACTAATATCAACAAATTATTAACAAATCACATAAATATGAAATAAAATAAACAACATAATCATTTTATTTATAAATTTACAAAAAAGCTAAAACCCAAAATTTTTCTACATATGAAAACTTATTTATTACTTGGCCGCCGCACTGTGAAAGCTGCAATGCTGGCATCATTCCTATTTTTAACAAGTGCAGTATCTTATGCACAGATTGTAAAAACCTATGCAAGCAGTCAGACCAATCAGGTACTTGGAGTATGTCTTGGTTGTGGTGTGTTGAATCCACAGAATGCTGTAGGGAGCAATGAGAATGACTACTCTACTTTACAAGTTTCAGTAGGGCTTCTGGCGAGAACAGAGCAGACATTGATCTTCCCTACTACCAATATCGCAAACAATACCAACAAGCTTGTTCTTGCCATTGGTTCAAACGGAACTCCTCTGTCTGCTCAGGTATTGGGCGGTGTTTCTATTGAAACATTTAATGGAGATGTTTCCAACAACGATTACACAAGTCTTGCCACAAAACTGATCAACATTGGAGCCGGCGACCCAAGCAAAGGAGAAATTGAACTGACAATGAATATTCCTTTTGACCGTATTAAGATTAATGTTAACTCAGGGTTATTGAATATTGGTGGTGAGCTTAGAGTATACTACGCTTATCAGTACAAAGATCCATTCATCAATTTCATGGCTCACAGTCAAAACGGACAGTTTACTCTTGACAAAAATGTTTCAGCAGAAGGTTCAGAGGTAACACTCACCAATACTTCAGGAAAAGAAGTATTCCGTTCCAAGCTGACCTCAAATACATTTGAATCCAAACAGCCACAAGGAGTATACATCTTGAACATTACCACAAAAGAAGGAAAAACATATTCTAAAAAGGTGATCATCAAGTAAAACAAGATGCATTATAAATCAGACCCGGCAAGCCTAAAGGCTTGCCGGGTTTTATATACCAAACTGTTATCATATCTGCAGTATTTTCCAAGTCCAATAAAAAACCCTGGCCAATTACGGCCAGGGTCAGACTAACAAGATTAACTATCTGCGATAGTATTAGTTTTTAATCAGTTTTTGCTGATATACTGCTTTATCTGTCACAGCTTTCAAAATATAAATCCCTTTCGGAAGCGTACTTACATTAATTTGTCCATTATTCAACTGTGTGTTGATTACTCTTCCTGAAGTATCGTAAATAGAAACATTCTGGATTTTCTCCTGTGTTTTAAGAGTAAGGATATCAGTAACCGGATTCGGATAAATACTGAATTCAAGCTTCTTCACCTCAGCAGTAGCTAAAGTTGATGTTGTACTGGTTACCGCAAGCGTTTTCTCCACTAACTTACCGTTTGAGTTAAAGCGGATCACAATATCAGAAGTTCCTGAAGCAAGCGGCGTCAAAACAAGCTCATCATTATTATTAATAACAGCAGAGACAACCGTAGGACTGCTGTTTGATTTTATAGATTTTACAACGGATACTGTCATGTTGTCTGCATCAGAAATTACTGATTTCAGATCGATCGAAGTTGTATTTCCTACTGTAACCTGTGAAGGTAAAATATTACTTACAGCAGGAACTGAATTATTGGTAAACACCGTCAGTGCAGGAAACCAATAGTAGTCATTCAATGTTTTGGTATTGATAAGAGCCCCGGTCATATCATAGGTATGAATCCAGTTTTTCTGATAATGTGCTCCGTAGCCGCTTTCTGTTGTATTGAGAACCAATTCTCCGGTAATTGGGTTGACACGAAGAGCTGCACCGTAAGGAATTTGTTTAAACTGTCCTGTCTGACCGGGAATTGCAGCAAAATTTTCGTTAAATGTCTTGGTGGTAACATCAAATCTCACAATCTGTGTTCCTGAACTCCAGCTGCTGATGGAATTGATCCAATATAATGCATTTTCTTTGTTGCTTGCTGTAAATCTGCCGGCGTTCCATGCTCCCCAGTCACCAATATATTTAGTAGTAGGGATATTATAAACCTGTGTCGCAAAAGTGACAGGGTTGATGCTGATCAGTTTCTGATCCTGAACTCCCCATACACTTCCGTCTTTAGCCTGAACCACTGAATAAAACCCACCTGCAATAGTACTCACTATCGTATCTGTATTCGGATCAATGACTAAAATTCCTGCACCTTGTTTCACTGCAAAAACATATTGTGAAGTACGGATCATATTTCCAATCTGTCCGTTACCTCCGGTTCCGGTAATCAGAGAACCTACCTGCAAATTGTCGATATTAAACAGAACAATCCCTGTAGAAGTTCCTATATACCCTTTATGTTCGTTTACCCCTACAAATGATCTTCCGTCACCTCCTCCGATGTTATTAAAACCGGCAAGTTTCTGCATAGTTTGTGCATTGGCAACAACCAGCCTTCCTCCCGGAGTATATTGAGTATCTCCACCGTCAGCAGCCTGCTTTGACACAAAGTAAAATTTATCCCCGTAGATCGTTCCATATTGTGTAGTCGCACCGAAAGCCTGATTATTATTTACATTACTGTACACACGATAATTGATCTGACCGTTATTATCAATAAAATTTACAGAACCATTGGTATGACCAAACCATTCTTCGTTCACCATGAAATAGCCATTGGCAAAGTTATTAGAGGCTACATACGGAGAAACCGGAGTCATGGTAGAGGAAATTGGAGTATCATTAAATCCTACATTAAAATTCCAGACATCCCATGAACCATTTACCAAAGTCCGTGAAGAGGCTCCAACACTGGAATATCCGAAATCCGCATCCGTCGGGTTCTTTACCCAATAAGCCCAGTATCCGTTAACCGTCCATCCGGACTGCCAGTGATCATTAGCTGCGTCTACAATAGTATAGCTGTCAAAATCGTAAGCTGTCGTATTGACAAAACCATTCACCGGATATAATGGATACGTGGTATTTCCACTTTTGATCAGAGCATTGGTACCCTGGCCGTTAAGATCAAAACCTATCCCTCCGACTGCAGATCCAAACTGCGTTCCCTGATATAGCAGTGTATACAGTCTGTGGTCTGCTTTAGCAATAGCTTTCAGCATATCCTCCCCTGTAGCATTTCCATCCCACTTATACCCCCAGACCATGGTATCAGGATTTTTACTGTCATTCCACTGTACTACAAAAGCAGCCTGGTTGGTTCCTGATCCTACCCAATACTGAATATCAGAAAAACTGATCGTGGTGGTATTAAGTTTACTGGTCCCTGAAATGTCATTTCGGGGTACACCCTGAACTTTTATCTGTGCATTCGATACGCATGCGAACAGAAAAAGCATCATAAAAAGATAAAACTTTTTCATTTTTATTAATTTAAATAGATTGTATTATTGACTTATTTGAAGTGTAAATCGTAGGCTCCTGCCACTTCTGTAGAAACCTCTCCCAGCCAGCCGGCTTCCTGATTGACCCCTGTATATATTTTCATAAAATCAACTCCCGGAAGTTTTACGTATTTTCCGCTTCTGTCTACTGCCCATGAAATATCAATATTGGAAGCATCATCATTATTCGGCGCATTATCTGCATATCCAAACTCATATGATCTTCCTACCCAATAGGATCCGTCTCCGCTCTGATCAAAGAAATTATTAGCAAGCCTGGTTCCTGAAAAACTGTAAGAAGATTCTGTAAACCATAAAGGATAATAGCTTTGTACGTGAAACGTATTTTTCGTTTTAAATCCCTGGTTTCCCAGATTGTCATTCCATTTGATATATTGTATATCTGTCTGCCAGAATTCCGTTCCGGGTATGGGTATTTTATTCTCATCAGGCTTATAGTAAGTGATGCTGTAGTCTTTTACTGTTGTATTTTTAAAGTATTCACTGCCTGCAATTTCGTACCATTCATCGTTATCCGGTTTTCCATTTTTATTCCTGTCGTAGGCTACCATAATAATTCCCGGCTCACAAGATCCTGAGCGAGGTTCACTGGCATCATTCCCAAAAAAAGCATTGCCAAGCACCTTAAAATCTCTTCCATTCAAATTGGGAATCGTATGATCAAAACCGAAAACTACATATCCGCCATATCCGCCCAGGCTGATCATGGTAGAATTACCTCCTACCAAAGATTCATTTGCTTTCTGAAGCATATTTGCTGCTGTATTTCCGGGTAAGTATTCCGGGATCTCATTCATAAACTGTCCTACAGCAGGACGAAATTCCAATACTTTGGCAATATATTTACTATATGGTATTTTTTCTTTGGTAACGATTATTTTAGAATGATAAACCTGCTCATTTCCTTTACTGTTAATCTTTAAAGTCAAAGGATAAGCATCTGCCTTCGGACTGATAAATTCGAGTTCTGAGTTTTGAGAAATAATAGAATCATTGATACTCCATGTAACCGATCCTGATGCGTGGGTCGGAATACTCAACACTTTAAAACGCTCTATGGAATAAGAATCATCAAGACCGTTAAATGTAAATTCGTCTTCATCATCGTGCTTACAGGCTACTACTCCTGTAAGGAAACATGATAAAAATCCGATTTTTAAATAAGTAAAGCTATTTCTGTTCATTTCTTAACATTTGGTTATTTATATAAAAAAGCAAAGTGGGCAGGGATATTTCCACCTTCCGTTTTCCATTTAAAATGTCCGTTTTTATCAAAACAGTACACAAATCCCATCGAAACATAATTTCTTGCGTCTGTCATATAGATATCTTCTGTGATAGGGTTTACTGCAATTCCGTAAGGCGTTTTAATGGCATCTTCATACTCTTTGTCAAAAATTCTGTTGGCGATTATTTCTTCTGTTTTCACGTCAATGATTCCGAATGATTTTTTATAGCTGTGGGTATTGTAATTGAATTCATTGCCATAGAAATAGAGTTTATCATTAACAATTGTCATTTCACTGACTGAGAGATGAAAGTTTTTCTTGACAGTTCCTGTTGCTGCATCCACTATATAAAGATTGGAAGGAACATTATAATAATCTCCTCTGGAGCTTACATACAGATCGCCATAATTGTCTTTTTTAATGTGATGAAGGTTAATGGCAACATTTATTTTTTTGAGTTCTGTAAAAGTGTTCAGATCGATTACGGAAACCGTATTGTCATAATCGGGAGCTTTGTATCCTCCGGAATTGGCTACAAATAATGTATTCCCTACAATTTCCAGTTCTTCGGGCTGGTATCCTACCACCACTTCGCGCTGGATGGAAAGAGAAGTAGTATCAATTTCCACCACTTTTCCTTTCGGTGCTTTCGGGTTAATCGCTACAGGGCCGGCATAGCTGCTGGCATAAGCTTTTCCATTTTTGAAGGCAAGATATCTGCAGTTCTGCAAGGGAATAGACGTAATACGTTTAGCCGTTTTGGCATCCAGAACTTCAATTTTGTTGGAAACATTCACAACAATATAGAGTTTGCTTCCGTAGATTTTAATATCGTTTCCTACATCTCCAAGCTCTTTTACCACATTGGGATTGATTTCTGCGTAGATATTTCTGTAATAGGTTCCTTTGGTATAATCAAAAAAATCCAGGGTACATTTATTACTTCCCATATTCCCTTCATTGAGCATATAAAACCCCTTTATTGCAGTATTTTCTGAAGGAAGTCCTTCTACCACTTCCTGGCGGACGATGATATCATCTGTACGGCATGAGGTAAGAAAAGCTAATACCAGAAATAAAAAGTAAAAGTTTATTTTTCTCATAAAGTGAAGTTTAGAATAAGTTTAAAGTTTCTTCCGGGCATAGGGTAATTGATAACAACATCATAGTATTGATTGAAAATATTATTCATCTCAAGGCTTACTTTAAATTGATGATTCGCCCAGTTGAATTTTTTCTGAACTGACAGATCGTGAGTATACCAGGGCTGCACATAATTGTACTGAATATTGTCCTGATTCACATCATATCTTTCTCCTACGTACATCGCACTGTAATTGAAGCTCCAGTCTTTGTAATCTGCCATAAGGCTGAAAGATCCGCTGTGCCATGGTGTATAAGGAATCTGATTGCGATAAAAGGTATCTTCCGGATCACTCATATCTCTTGCGCTTTGGTAAGTGTAGGAAAGTAAAGGTCTAAAGGTTACTTTTCCCAGCTGAAGTTCGGTCTGTACATTGACATCAGCTCCTATGATTTCCACCATTCCAAGGTTCATCATCAGCCATCGGAACATGCTTCCGTTAGGAGCGGCTACAATTTTATCCTGTACTTTGTTGTAGTAGCCGTCTGCTTTAGCATAAAAGGTTTTAAAGAAACGGTTGTTATAATTCTTCTGATAGGTAAATCCGAGGTCATACTGGTTGGTAAACTCCGGTTTCAGGTAAGTGTTTCCGATATTGGTATAATACAGATCATTAAAGGTTGGAAGCCTGAAAATTCTTTTATAGAATGCCCTTAGGGTAAGCTCAGGAATTTTTTCAGGCTGATAGCTCATAAAAACGGCAGGTGTCCACTCTCTGGCATCTCCCGGTCTTTTGTTTTTTCTTACTTCTTCAAACGTAAAAGTTCCTAAAAGACTTCCCAGGATTTTGAGCCTGTTCCACTGATACGTTGTCGCCAATGCTACCAATGTGGTGTAACGTGTAGGATAAGAGAAGTTATCCAGATTAGCATCGAGATTATTATACTGGAAATCTCCACTCAGACTGACATCCCAATTGGGTGTAATTGAATAGATATTCGATGAGGAAAGGTAAAGTTCTCTTTGGATATAGGTATTATCGGTATGAATAATAGACTGCGAACGAACTGTATCCATAAAATGGGTATAATCGTAAGCGAATTTTGCTTTCAGCTGTGTTTCAAATTTCGGGAACAGTTTTTTTCTCAGGTTGGCTTGCACAAAATAATTTTCATCGTAAAGTCTTGCCCCTCTTCCTCCAAAACGACCATTGACAATAGGAGCCGGCATCCCACGGTCCGAAATATAACCATATCCCCTGATATTCCAGCTTCCGTTATTTAAAGCTCCGTTGAAAGAGGTTTCAAAGCGTTTTGCTTTAATATCTGAATCCTGTCTCTTTGCAATAGTATCATACGCCTGCTGGCCGTCAGGATATTTCTTTGCATACCTAAATCTGTAAATCCCGTCACTCTGCATAAATTCTCCGCTGAAACTGGCAGAAATCCTGTCTGAAATTTTCTGCTCCAACCGGAATGACGGATTAAAGAGATCAATGGAAGCACTTTTTGTCCTTATCACGAGATTGGTCTTTCTCGTTCCTTTAAATACAGGAGTTTTTGGCTGTAAATAGATGGATCCTGAGGATCCGAAATCTTTTGCTGGCTGAAAAATTTCACTTTTCTGTCCATTATATAATGATATTTCTTCCAGATCATCCAATGAATATCTTCCAAGATCCACCAGTCCGTTTTGCGCATTCCCCAATTGAATTCCATCATAGAAAACTCCCACATGCTGGCTTCCCATACTTCGGATATTAATGGTTTTCAAACCTCCTATCCCACCATAATCCTTGATCTGAACTCCTGAAAAATACCGGAGTGCATCAGCTACAGAATGACTGTTCAGTCTCTCAAGCACTTCCCCCTGCATGGTTTGTGCCGGAATGATTTCTTTAAAATTCTTTTTATAAAGATTGATTCCTTTAATGGTCTCTTCCTGAAGACTGTCTTTTTTCCTGGCTTGAGAAGACAAAAGTTGAGATGTGATCACCAATATTGTGAAAACAGCTTTATGAATTGCAGAAGTAGTTAATTTTGCCGCCATTAGCTCATTTAGTATCATGAAGACGCTAATGGATATAAGAATACAACGACAAAGCACAGCTGTCACTGCACAGAATCATTGATGTCCTAAGCTTTATTCCACGAAAGCGTCAAACGATTATTGTCTGGCAGGTCTTCTGACTTACTCCATTTTTGAAATCCTTCCCATTAAAAAAACAGTGGATATATTTTTCAAAAACTTTGGTGTGGAGCTTACAGCAGCGGGTCTGTTCCGGATTTTCACCGGATTCCCTTTTAAGAGCTTTTTACGGCTCACCAAATTCCGGCAAAGATAAATAATTATTCCTAATACCCAACTAAAATCATGATTGATAAACAATTAAAGCTCCCGGAGGAGCTTTAACATGATTTTATTGAGGGTACACTTTAAATTCCAATATTCAGGAAAATACTGAATCTTGATTTTGCTTCAATATCTCCTCCTGCAAGATGGGTGTACATGGGAAGCATCATTTCACTTCCCAGACTCAGCTTTTTATAAGAAGCTTCAAATCCTAATTTCCCATACAAAGCACTTCCCGCAGTATTGGGCAATGCTTCGTCAAACTGTTTGTTCTGAGCATACACTTCTCCCTGAACTCCTGTTTTTACAGAAAAAATAGATTTTTCATTTCCTGCGACCTGATAAAAGCCCGTTGCAGCGTAGTTCCACTGATTTCCAAATCGGTAGTTTTTCTTATTCTCTGTTTTGACGGTATAATCCGTATTGACCAATACTGCCACTTTATTTTTCTGAAATTTATAATTCAAAGCGGCCTGATAATCCCAGCTTCCTGTTCCCAGCTGAAAACTTGGGTTAACTCCGGATGCTCCTTTTTCATCAAACTTTCCCAGAGGAATTTTCACGCCCAAGCCTCCGCTCAGATGATGGAAATTATCTTTAGAACTCATCAGCTGATAAATTCCCATCAGGTTCAGGTCTCCTATCCCATTTATTTTGATATCTCCCTGCATCGTTTTCTTCTCATGAAAATGGAAGGGCAGGCTTGCATAAACACTCAGTTTTTTCGTCACCGGAATCTTTCCCCAAAGCTGCAGGGTATTGAAATACTGATCCTGCGTAAGATCTTTTACAAATAAGTTTTCTTTGGCTTTGTAATGCTGGGCAAAGTATTTGATTCCAACAAACTGTGGATTCAGCAGAGATTCAAAGCCGGAAGATCCGTTTCCTGCCGCACAGCCACAGGCATCACAATCATCATCAAAATTGAATCTGCCAAAGGTTTCCGGGGCAATGTATGCACTGTCTCTAATGGTCTTCGCCTGATACTGACTCAACAGGATCAAACTTATGATTACTATAATCTTCTTCATGTTTTCTATAAATTATTCTGCAAATTTTGGATTGGATATAAAACTTTTATCCGATAGTGTTTTCAGGAATGCAATGATCGATTGTTTTTCCTGACCGTTCATCGCAATTCCTGTATGACCGTTCTGCTTCAGCTGCAGATCAAGATTCGGATTATCTTCCACCTGGTCCGAATAGAAATTAAGTACTGCCTCCAAGGTGTAAAATCTTCCGTCATGCATATAAGGTGCTGTATATTCTACATTTCTTAAGCTAGGAACCCGAAATTTCATCCAGTCTCCCTGGTTAAGAGTAACTCTGTAGCGTCCGGCATCTTTAAATTCCGTATTGTAATACATTCCTGTATTTCTGAAACTTTCATCAGTAAACAGTTCTCCACTATGACAGGAAGCACATTTCTGTCCAAACAAAGCCATTCCCTGAGATTCTGCCGAAGTCAGCTGCTCTTTTCCCTGTCTGAATCTGTCATATTTTGAATCTGCTGAGATCAGGGAAGCCATAAACTGTGACAATGCCTTTAGGATTCTTTCTCCGGTAATCGTTTCATCACCATAAGCTTCCCTGAACAGTTTTTTATACTTCTGGTCATCTTTTATTTTTGAAATAGCCTCCGGTATGGAACTGTCCATTTCATTGACATCTGTAATCGGGCTGATTGGCTGTTCATTCAGGTTGTGAATCACCCCGTCCCACATATATCTTTTCAAAAAAGCCATATTCTGAATGGGTGGCGCATTCCTTATTCCGATTCTGTCGTCCACACCATGGCTTACGGTATGGCCGTGATGGGTAAAGGCATTTTCCTGTATATGACAGAAACCGCATGAAATGGTATTATTTCTGGAAAGCCTGCCTTCATAGAATAATTTTCGTCCCAGTTCCACTCCGTTTTTTGTCACGGGATTCATTGATTGATCGAAAGTCATTTCCGGAAAATAAGACGGAAACCGGAGGTTATAGGCTTCATCCTTCTCAAGTGGCTGAATAACCTCATCAGAGCATGAAACGAAACTTAATACCAATACAAGCAGAACGAGTATCGTTTTGATAAAAAAATTAATCATTGTGAACATGGTCTACTTTAAACATCTTTGTAAGGTTATTGGTAACATCTGCCAGATGCTGGCTGGACCCCATCAGCATATCATTGGATGTGGTAAGAGTAAGTGCTTTTTCTCCGCTCAGAAACTGGTTCAGGTCTGCCAGAATATGAACAGAAGGACGGATTTGTCCTGTTACCCTGGCCGTTGTTGGAAGACTCAATGTGATTTCCCGATAAAGATCTGGTGTATTGTTGGCTGCAGTATTACCCATATTTCCAGTGTGGTTCATGAATTCCTGAGACGGAGCATCTGCGCCATATTTCCCTTCCAGCTTTACAAAAACATAGCCGGCAGCCCATGACCATGACATTCCTTTCTGCTTGGCCTTAGTCCAGAATTCAGCCTGTCCGTCCTGCCCTAATAAGTAGGCTTTCTGGCTGATTCCCAATCCGAATCTTATTTTTTTATAATTATTTTTCGGAACCCCATCCAGGTTAAGATAGATAATTCCTGCTACCGCATCTGCCTGATCAACGATAAAAGCACCTTTATCAGGGTTATTTTCATTGTATTTAAACTCGTTCCCGTTCTCGTCTATCAGTGCGATATTACTGATGACGTATTTCAAAGCAGAGAAATTATGTTTCTGACCATTAGAAGAAGTCTGAACCGTCTGATTCAGAACAATATCTCCAACATTATTGAACCCGTTTTCAAATTTGATCTGAAGCTTTCCGGGGGTGGTATCCTGTGGATTATCATCGTCTCTGCTGCTTTCGCAGGCTACAAAAGAGAATACAGTAAAGGCAATAAAGAATAGTGATAAAAATTGAGAAATTTTCATTGTTGATTTTTTAAGTTGAATTATAATTTTTGAATGCAAAAACATTCTTTTTTTACCACAAAAGACACAAAAGTTTTTCCACTTAAGTTTATTAAGTGATAAGCTTTATGTACAATAAGAACACTTAAGCTTTTAAAAATCTTTGATTCTTAATTGATGTAAGCTTTTGTGACTTTTGTGGTTGAATATTGATAGTTTTAACTTAAAAAAGCGGCGGTTTGAAAATGTGGGTAAGAAACAGAAAAGAATAAGCTGTTTCGTAGGTAAAACTGAAATTGAGAAACATCCTTTTTTCAGCAGTAATGATCTCTGTAATTTCGGGCAGAATATAAGTATCGAGAATTTTCTGTCCTGAGTTTTTGAGTTTCTGAAAGGGTGAAGATTCCGGATCACTGGTCTTGGCGAGTTCTTTACTCAGGTAACATTTTCCGTTACAGTGAATCTCCGGCCTGTCTTTATTGATACAGAGAACTTTTACAATATAATCATAATTTACAGCATACTCCATCAATGGCACCAAAGGTCTCAGTACCATATAAAAAGTAAAAAGTATGCTGTAAAATAATTTCATCAGATTATTTCTTGCTTAAAGCTTCGTCATATCTTCTGCTGATCTCCTTCCAGTTGGTAACATTCCAGATAGCACTAAGATAATCTGCTCTTTTATTCTGATATTTTAAATAATAAGCATGTTCCCAGACATCAATTCCGAAAATAGGAGTTCCCTTCTCTTCCACAACATCCATTAAAGGATTGTCCTGATTAGGAGTTGAAGAAACGAACAATTTTCCGTTTTTATCTACAGAAAGCCACGCCCATCCTGATCCGAAGCGGTCTGCTCCTGCCTTAGACATCTTTTCTTTAAAAGCATCCATACTTCCGAAAGTTTCAGTAATGGCTTTTGCCAACTTTGCTGAAGGCTGTGTATTTTTCTGAGGCGTAAGAACCGTCCAGAACAATTCGTGGTTGTAATGACCTCCTGCATTATTTCTCACGGCTGCCGGCAGTTTTGAAACATTGGAAAGAATCTGAAACAGGGTTTCTTTTTCCTGTGGAGTTCCTGCAATCGCTTTATTCAGGTTAGCTACATAGGCTGCAGCATGTTTTGAATAATGAATTTCCATGGTCTGGGCATCAATATTCCCTTCCAAAGCATTGTAGGCATATGGCAGAGGTGTCTGCTTAAACTGAGCCAGTGCAAACTGGGCTGCGAAAACTGCACTTAAAGCAGCTATTTTCATAATCTTCATAACGTTTTTGTTTATGGTTGAACAATGTTTTTTATTAAGATGGGAGATGGAGGCTGGAAGTAATGAATGTGGTAACATAACTCCTTCAACTTCTATTTACCTTTACAGCCTTCTCAAAATCGCCAGAGATGCATCGTCTGGAATAACTTCCGGCTTCAAATATCCAGCTTTCCTCTTCTCTATTTCAATAATTTCTTAATATCCTCGATCAGAATTTCTCTGTCAGGATGGTATTTCCCTGTCAGCATAGGTGTTTTACCTTCCGGATCTCCGTAATTCAATCCTGAATAATAAAGAATAGGCATATTTTCTTTGTTGTATCTGCATCGGATATTTCCATCCTGATCTACCAGGGCAATCATTCCGCTATGATTCAGACTTTCCCCTTCATCTTCTTTGTCTCCTACGTAGATATTAAATTTATCAGCAAGATCTCCTATGTATGTACGGTCTCCTGTCAGAAAATGCCAATTGGGAGATTTTGCACCTATTCTTTGAGCATGTTCTTTCAATGCTGATGGAGTATCGTTTTCCGGATCAATGCTGATGGAGATAATACCGAAGTCCGGATCATTAATCTGGTTCTGGATTGCCTTCATATTGGTATTCATCACGGGACATATCGTAGGACATTTGCTGAAGAAAAACTCAACGAGATATACTTTTCCCAGCATATCTTTATTGGTGATTTTTTTATTGTTCTGATCCGTCAGTTCAAAATCGGGAACTTTCATTACGGTATAAAGATTTTTTTTAAAATATCCCATTCCTACGCCGATTCCCAGAAAAAGCAATGCAAATACCGCAATTGGTATGATTACTTTACTTTTATTATTAGTCTTCTTATTTTTGGGCATATTTCTCAGGGCTTTTTTTAAATTCATCTTTGCAGTACACACTGCAAAAACCATACGTTTTATTTTTATATACCATGGTATCTTTAATAGATCCGGAAGTTTTCATGTGGCAGACAGGGTCTTCTTCATTCACTACCTGTACATTTTCTATTTTCTTTCCGGAAGAGTCCATATGGCTTGCATGCTTTACCTGAGGTGTTTCTTTAGCACACGCCAGTAATGATATTGACAGCACAGCAGTCAAAATAATAAGAGATTTCATTTTAATGTTAAATTGAAATTAATAATGTTAAATGATGTTATGATACAATACAGAAGTCTAAAAAAGCACAGTATTTTCTTTTGAAAACAGTACCTTCCTCACTTCTCACAAGGATGAATTGCAAAGTGTATCTTTAGGGGCCTGTTGACAAAAGCTGCAAGAACTTTCATCATTCGGCTAAAAATATAGTTGATAATAAAATTAAGCCAATGGAGGATGGAATATCCTTGAAAAGTATTCTGAGGAATGAGAATTAAAATAACTGGAATCTGGAATTTCAGTAAGTAATTCTGCGTTTAACTGAGAGGGAAATGAAAGGATATCATAAGAAATAAAAACATCTAATCCTGCGATCTTTATGGTTTGAGGGCTATTGGACTGTTTTTCTGTTTTTGCCAGCTCTTTTTCCACATAACATTTTCCCTTACAGGTTGATTGTGGTACATTTCTGTTTTCACAAAGGTTTTTCACAATATAATCATAGTTCACCACATAGTTTACCAGTGGCAAAACAGGACGTAATGCGACGGTAAAAATGATGAATATGGAAAGTATTAACCTCAACGATTTATTCTGTGTTACAAATATACTACTTCAAAACTGTTTTATAATAGATTTATGATGAATGTCATTATGGTTATCTACTGTTACCTATAAAAATCACAAAACTGTGCCTGTTTCCAGGCTCATTTTATCCCGAACTTTGAATGAAACTTGAGATCTAAACAAAATTTAGTTCTTTATATCAAATTTAATCTTGTTGATAAAAGCTTTGCTGATGTTTTTGGCAGAGCTTTTTTATTACATGTCTTTTATTGTTGGAAATCGCAAAGACGAAAGTTTTTTTTAAATACTTACTGTTTTAAGGCACCAAGATTTTATCTCAGATAAAATTTAACATATCTAATATAGAAAGTAAAAACAATCCCTTTGTCACTCCGTAGGAGTCTCAGCAGCATAATACGGATTTATACAGAATGGCTGCATGATGTATAATTTAAAACAAAAGCCCCACTGAAATTCAGCAGAGCTTTTATTGAATATAATTGAGTTGTGTTTATTATTTGCTTCCTAAAATTTCATTCTCTGAATCCTCACCGCATTTAAAATAGCAAGCAATGCTACTCCTACATCAGCAAATACAGCTTCCCACATCGTTGCGAGCCCTCCGGCCCCGAGGATAAGAACAACAGCTTTTACAGCGAAGGCAAGGACAATATTCTGCCAAACGATCTTTTTCGTTTGTTTACCGATGTTGATCGCCATTGGAATCTTACTTGGTTTATCATCCTGTATCACGACGTCTGCTGTTTCAATAGTGGCATCACTTCCCAATCCTCCCATTGCGATTCCCACATCACTTAAAGCAACTACCGGAGCATCATTTACTCCATCTCCTACGAAAGCAACGGTCTGGTTTCCGGCTTTAATTTCTTTAACCTTGTTTACTTTATCCTCAGGCAAAAGATCCCCGAATGCATTGTCTATTCCCAACTGATCTGCCACATATTTCACAACGGTACTTTTATCACCGCTCAGCATTGTAGCCTTAACATTCATTTTATGCAGTTTGTCTACGGTTTCTTTGGCATCTTCTTTTATACTGTCTGCAATCGTGATATATCCTGCAAATTTTTTATCATAAGCTACCGCAATGACTGTATAGACAATATTGGCATGGTTAAGATCATAAGTGATGCTGAATTTATCCATCAACTTAAAGTTTCCTACCAGAAGCTCTTTTCCATTAACCGCGGCTTTCAGCCCATGACCGGCAATTTCTTCTACATTTTCTAAAAGAATGGAATGATTGATATCTCCCACATAATTGTGGATCGCTGTAGCTACGGGGTGGGTACTTTTACTTTCAAGAGCATTAACGAGCTGAAGGACTTCCTCTTTGTTAAATTCAGGGCTTATGCTTACTTCCTGAACTTTGAATACACCTTCTGTCATGGTTCCTGTTTTATCCATCACTACATTCTGGATCTCTGCAATACTGTCCAGAAAATTACTTCCTTTGAACAGAATTCCGTTTCTACTTGCTGCCCCAATTCCTCCGAAATATCCTAACGGAATTGAGATCACAAGGGCACAAGGGCAAGAAATCACAAGGAATATCAATGCTCTGTACAGCCAGTCTCTGAACTGATAATCATTCACAAAAAAATAGGGAAGCAAACAGATTCCTATGGCAAGAAATACCACGATAGGTGTGTATACTTTTGCAAATTTTCTAATGAACAATTCTGTCGGTGCTTTCTGAGCGGTGGCATTCTGAACCAATTCGAGAATTTTACTCAGCTTACTGTCTTCATAAGCGGTATTTACTTTTACCAGAGCAATACTGTTCATATTGATCATCCCGGCAAGAACCACCTCTCCTTTATTTTTGGTATCAGGTTTACTTTCTCCTGTTAAAGCTGCGGTGTTGAATGAAGCAGAATCTGAAAGCAACTCCCCATCCAGCGCCAGTTTTTCACCGGGTTTCAGCTGTATGACGTCTCCAATTTTAGCTTCTTTGGCCTTCATGGTCTTTGGCTGATTATTTTCCATAACCGTTACCTCATCAGGACGCTGATCCAATAATGCTTTTATATTTCCTTTCGCTCTGGTAACCGCCATTGACTGGAATACCTCTCCTACCGCATAAAAAAGCATTACTGCTACTCCTTCAGGATATTCTCCGATGGCGAAAGCACCAATGGTTGCAATACTCATCAGAAAGAATTCTGAAAACACGTCTCCCTTGATGATACTTTTATAAGCATCTTTCAATACTGGAAATCCTACAGGAATGTAAGCCGCCAGATACCAGACCAGACGTATCCAGCCTGTAAACCATGCGGGTTTTATATAGTTGTCAAAGGCAATTCCCAATAATAAAATTACAAAAGAGATAATAGCTGGCAGAAACATCTGAAAGACCGTTTGATCTCCGGAGTCATGAGAGTGATCATGCCCGTCATGGTCATGTCCGTCTTCTTCTGCATGATGATGTTGGTGTCCTTTTGTATCTGGTTTTTCCGGGGTTGTACTACAGCATTTTTCCATAACTGATATTTTTATACAAATGTAAAGATGAGACTGATGCAATGCTATTGCAAACTTTCAAGACAGTTTTCGCAGATACCTTTGGCAAAGAGTCTAATTTCATCAATCCTGAAATTGGTCTGGATATTTTCAGGAAAAGAAATATCTTCCTTACAGGTGGTCTGTTTGCATATTTTACAGTAGAAATGCAGGTGCCAGTCTTTATGTGTTTTTTCATCACAATCGTCTTCGCATAATTTGTATTTCGTGGTTGTGTTTTCCTGAATGCTGTGAACAATACCCTTTTCTTCAAAGGTTTTCAATGTTCTGTAGATGGTAATCCTGTCAGCATTTTCAAAATGATTTTCTATTTCAGAAAGAGATAAAGCCGCATCCTGGGAGCTTAAGAAATCATATACCAAAATCCTCATACTGGTGGGCTTGGTATTTTTATCAATGAGTTTGTGTTCTATGTCTTTTTTCATTGTACGCTTTTAAAATTTTACAGATGGACTTCATTTTCTTCATAACCTTCCTCTTCTATCTGAAAAGTGGTGTGACTGATCTTAAATTTATTCACAGTAGTATCTGTCAATGTTTTTAATAATTGGTTTTGAGAAGATCCCGCTTCTTTTACCACATGAGCACTCATTGCATTGACACTGGATGTCAGTGACCAGACATGCAGATCATGAACATTTTTCACGCCGGGAGTTTTCTCCAATGATTGGCGAAGTGCATGAATATCTACATCTTTAGGGGTTCCTTCCAGCAGAACATTAATGGCTTCTTTCAGGAGTCTCCATGTTCTTGGAAAGATCAACAGTCCGATGGCAGCTGAAATCAGCGGATCGGCATAGTACCAGCCTGTTGTGAGCATAATCACTCCTGCAATCATTACGCCTATTGAAGTAAGCATATCCGAAAGAACTTCAAAATAGGCGCCTTTCATATTCAAACTTCCTTCTGAGTCTTTTCTCAGGATCATCATTCCGACAATATTGACGATCAACCCTATTCCTGCGACAATCAGCATTGATTTGCTCTGTACTTCCGGCGGATTCTGAAACCGCTGATAGGCTTCAAACAAAACATAGATCGAGATGCCCAGTAAAACCACCGCATTAATCACGGCTGCCAATATTTCTGTTCTGTAATAACCGTATGTTCTGGAAGGATCTGCTTTTCTTTCTCCAATTTTGATGGCAATAAATGCCAATAACAATCCTACAACATCTGTCAGCATATGGGCTGCATCGGCTAATAATGCAAGACTGTTGGTCAGGATACCCCCTATTACCTCAGCGATAAGATAAGTTCCGCTGAGGCAGAGTACAATCAGGAGGCTCTTTTTATGTCTGCTTCCTGCAGAAACTGTTTGTGTTGGTGTGTTTTCCATAGGATGTATGGTTTATTTACATTTCGTAATAGGATGTATTTTCTTTCTTAGGGGGAACATTCTGCTCACCCGTCATCTGTCTGATATTGATCTCTATGGTCTGTGCCAGTGAAGTCATCGGTGTATCTACAGGTCCATTTTCAAAAGGATCCTGCATAATGATAGATGTTTTTTCAATGGCAATGAATGTCACCGGAACCAGGAAAGTAATGGCAATTTCTACCAACAGCTGCGAATCATCAAGCCCAAACGGAAGGATGGCCGCAAAAACATAGATCAGTATATGAACTAAAACACTGTAAGACCGTGGGAAAACGGTATTCTTCAGTCTTTCGCATTTTCCCATACTATCACAAAGCCTTGTAATGATGTCGTTCAACTGCATCTGCTGGAAATCTGTCAGTCCTTTGGCAGCTGCAATTTCTTTCAGCTGTCTGGAATGCCCGTCCAGAATTGCGTTGGGAATATTTGCTGCTTTGATCTGATGTTGATCCAGATAATGCTGAACTTTTTCAGAAAAAGGTAACTTTCTCAAAGATTCTCCAAGTGCATACGTCCAGATGATCTGCCTTTCTGCAAAATCTTTTATTATTTTGCCTTCTCCTGATGGCATAAACTGAATGATAAGCCTTACAAAAGTCCGGGAATCATTTACGATTGCGCCCCAGACAGTCCTGGCTTCCCACCATCTTTCGTAAGACTGGGAAGTACGGAATGCCAATAGCAGTGATACCGCTGTTCCAAGCAATGCAGGAATATTCAAAGGCAATGATATCTTTCGAAACCATGGCAGCTCATCCAGAAGGCCAATGGCTATGGCAAACATTCCGATCAAAAGAATTTGAGTTTTTATTTCACGGATGAAATACCAGACTGATATTTTTTTGTTTAATAACATAATCAGGTCATTTATTAAAAATTCGGTGAGATATTCTTTACTTTTTTTCTGCCGCTTTCATCAATAAAAACTCTATAAACAGCTCTAATTTAAGGATAAAAATCGACATTTTACAGGTCCCGGCTACTTTCATTAATGCTCGTGTTCCCCTGAATTCACCAGTTTTGCATTCACAAAAAAGGCTCCTTTCACGACAATCTTCGCCCTGTCCGGAATATTTCCTACTGGCGTTATCGCAGTATATCCCATATCTGATGTTCCTTTTATCACTTCTATTTTCTCGAAGTTTAAGGTTTTCGGATGCGGTTTTCCTTGTTCATCGTGTTCTTCTTCAGCTTTTTTATCAGTCTGAATGAATACGTAATATTTACCGTCTGCTTCTACAATGGCTTCTGTAGGTACTGCCGGTGTTGTGCTTTTATCCAGGCTAACAATTCCGGTAATGTTCATTCCGTCAATCAGCCCAGATTTGTTCCCTATCACTTCACAATGCATAGAGATGGTTTTACTTTCGTTTTCAAAAGAAGATCCTATGCTGTAAATTCTTGCATCATATTCGGTTTCCGGATTGTTGGTTAATTTAAAATGAACAATCTGCCCTACTCTCATTTTAGGAAGATCTTTTTCAAATACCTGAAGATCTAAATGGATGGACCCGTTATCAATTACCGTAGCCACAGGAGAAGATATGTCTACATAGCTTCCGATCTGGGCTGTAATACTGCTGATTGTTCCGCTGATAGGTGAAGTGATGACCAAACCGGATTTCATATTTCCATTACTGACTTTTCCCGGGCTTATTCCCATCATCTGAAGCTGTTTTAAAAGGGATGCTCTTTTTGTTCTTAATGTTTTCAGTTCAGCATCGGCACTCTGAAGGTTTTTCTTTGCTCCCGCATCATTATCAAAAAGCTCTCTCTGTCTTCTGTATTCCTGTTCCGCATAGGTAATTCTGCTGTTGGTAGTCAGATAATCTTCCTGAAGCTGGATATATTCCGGATTGGCAATGGTGGCGATCACCTGTCCTTTTTTCACAATACTTCCTACCTGAATATTGATGGTTTTGATGATTCCTCCATACAGGGAAGTAATGGTCGCTTTATTGCTGTTGGGAACACTCAGCAAACCGTTGGCTTTTATCGTTGATGTCAGTTCTTTCATTTCTACTTTTCCCAAAGCTACTCCTACAGATTTCATCTGATCTTCTGTAAGAGAAGCTATAGTTTGAGGATCCTCGTCATGGCCTTTTCCTGACTGTTCAGTTTTAACATCAGCATTTTCCGTTACCTTTTCCTGTTTTCCGCAGCTTATGATAGAAAGGGCCGTGACTGTAAGGTATATGATATTGTGTTTTAGTTTCATGTTATTTATTGATGATTGAATTAATAGTAACGACAGATTGATTCACCTGCTGGATAGATTCCAGGTATTTTAATTGAATATTTGTAGCAGTCTGCAAGGCAAAAAGATATTCTACATAGGAAATTTCCCCTGTTTTATATCCTAGTTGA
Source organism: Chryseobacterium sp. ON_d1 (assembly GCF_006829085.1). GTDB lineage: Bacteria > Bacteroidota > Bacteroidia > Flavobacteriales > Weeksellaceae > Chryseobacterium. The sequence goes on along the minus strand of NZ_BJTC01000011.1, from coordinate 83,002 downwards.
GCTGCTTTTACAATTTTTTCAGCATTCGGCAGTGCCTGATTTGTGTAATATTCATACTGCTGTAAGTCCTGCTGATATTGGCTGAACGCATTTTCCAACTGAGCAGAAAGCTGTTTTTGCTGCATTTTAGCATTGGTTTCAGCGATCTGTTTTTCATATTCCAGTGCCTGAATTCTTGCTTTTGTAGCTCCAAATGTTAATGGAATGGCTACTCCTACTGTTGCTGACTGAAAACGTTTTCCCGAATTATAAAAATTTTCCTGTCCGTTGATGGTATGAAGACCTATCAAAGACTGGTTGGTATATCCTAAACTGAAATCGGGAAGTCCAAGGGATTTTTCAACTTTTTTATTTTTCTCAGCAATTTCCATTTCCTGATAAAAAGCTTTTACCGTGGGATTATTGGCTACTACAGTACTGTCGAGCACACTTTCTGCTTTCAGAGGAATATAGTCTTTATTAAATGGGACTTCAATATCTTCTGAAGTGTTCATAAGGGTTTTTAAATTCTTATAAGCATTGTTCAGAAAGACTTCATTTTGTCTTAGCAGCAGATCAATTTCTCCTTTCTGGGTTTCCGCAGTACTTATTTCTATCTTCTTAATATCACCTGCTTTGAATCTTACGGTTGCAATTCTGATGAATTCCTCATAATATTGATCCAGACTGGTCAGCTGGGCCTTGTTATACTGAAGGTATTCAATCTGATAATAGTAGGTACGCACCTGTTTTATCAGCTCATTGGCTGTAATCTCCCTATCAATCTGTTTGCTTTTAATATTCTCATTGATTAAGTCTTTTCTCGCTTTAAAAAGTGTCGGAAAAGGAATACTTTGTGAGATGGCAAACGACTGGTCAAACTTTGGGCTATTATACTGTCCAAGCTGAGCTTCAAAGCTTAATTTCGGAATCTCTTTTGCCGTGGGCCTTAATGCTTCGGCGGATTTAATGCTTAAATCTTTTGACTGCAGGGTTAAATTATTATTCACAGCCTGCTCTACCGCCTGTTCCACAGAGATCGGTCTGGACTGTGCTTTAAAAGTCTGCCCCAGCATCATGAATCCTGCAACAAGAACTGCAGTATACATTCCGGTACTATTATTTTTCTTTTTCAAAATCTTTGTGTTAAAAATGATATACAGCATTGGCAAAACAAATAGCGTAAGGAATGTTGCTGTTACCAGACCTCCAATCACTACTGTCGCCAAAGGTTTCTGTACTTCTGCCCCTGCTCCGGTGGAAATAGCCATTGGCAAAAAGCCTAATGAAGCCACTGTAGCGGTCATCAATACGGGTCTTAATCTGGTTTTTGTCCCTTCGAACACTCTTTTCAGGATATCCGTTTCACCATCTTTTTCCAGTTGGTTAAAGGTTCCTATCAAAACAATCCCGTTCAATACGGCCACTCCAAAAAGAGCAATAAATCCTATTCCGGCACTGATACTGAACGGCATATCTCTTACTAAAAGCGCAAACACCCCTCCAATAGCACTCATAGGAATCGCAGTAAAGATCAATGTTGCCTGTTTAAATGAGCGGAATGTGAAATACAGCAGCATAAAAATAAGAAGCAATGATACCGGAACAGCGATCATTAAACGCTTGCTTGCCTCCTGCAGATTTTCAAACTGTCCTCCATAGGTAAAATAGTATCCGGAAGGAAGTTTCACTTTATCAAGTTTTGCCTGAATATCTTTCACCACACTTTCCACATCACGATCTTTTACGTTGAAGCCAATCACAATTCTACGTTTTCCCTGTTCACGGCTGATCTGTGCCGGTCCCAATTTATAACTGATATTAGCTACCTGCGACAAGGGAATCTGAGCTCCGCTGGCGGATGTAATCATCAGGTTATTCACATCTGAAATGTCTGTTCTGTGAAGGCTGTCCAGACGGACCACCAGATCAAAACGCCTTTCATTTTCAAAAACCTGCCCGGCAGCTTTTCCGGCAAAGGCTGTACTTACCGCATTATTGACATCTTCGATATTCAATCCGTAATTCGCAATTCTTGTTCTGTCATACTCTACATTGATTTGCGGAAGACCACTTACTCTCTCAATCTGAGGCGCTGTAGCCCCATCTACGGTCTGAATAATTTTCCCAACTTTATCTGCATATATGGCAAGAGAGTCTAGGTTTTCTCCAAAAATCTTTACGGCAACATCCTGTCTGATCCCGGTCATCAGCTCATTGAAACGCATCTGAATAGGCTGGTTCTTCTCAAAGAATACTCCAGGGATTGTTTCCAGCTTTTCACTGATCTCATCGGCCAGTTCGTTATAGGATTTCTTGGTTTTCCATTCGCTTTGTGGTTTCAATACAACGATCATATCTGTAGCTTCAGGTGGCATTGGGTCAGTAGGAACTTCAGCGGAACCGGTTTTCCCAACTACCATTTTCACCTCATCAAACCGCTTGATAATCCTCGAGGCCTGCATGGAGGTTTCTATACTTTGGCTCAGTGAGCTTCCCTGCGGTAAAATACAGTGGAAAGCAAAATCTCCTTCCTGCAGCTGTGGGATAAACTCCCCACCCATATTTTTAAAGATAAAAACAGAGATAAGAAAGACTACAGCTGTTGCGGAAACAATCACATATTTTACTTTGATTGCTTTCTGCAATAACGGCTGATATATCTTTTGAAGGCGGTTCATCATTTTATCAGAGAAAGTTTCTTTGTGGGATATTTTCTTAGATAAAAACAGGGCGCTCATCATTGGGATGTAGGTCAGCGATAAAATCAATGCACCAAGAATGGCAAATCCTACTGTTTTGGCCATAGGGGTAAACATTTTTCCTTCTACACCAGCCAAGGTAAGAATCGGGATGTAGACAATAAGGATGATGATTTCTCCGAAGGCGGCACTGCTTCTGATCTTTGATGCAGAAAGGAAAACTTCTTCATCCATTTCAGACTGTGTCAAAGCACGGACAGATTTTCTTACACCTAAATGATGTAATGTGGCTTCCACAATGATAACCGCACCATCTACAATCAGTCCGAAGTCTATAGCTCCAAGGCTCATCAGATTGGCACTTACCCCAAAAACATTCATCATTCCCAAAGCAAACAATAAGGAAAGCGGAATGGCAGAGGCTACAATAAGTCCTGCTCTCAGATTTCCTAAGAAAATAACAAGAACGAAAATAACGATCAGGGCTCCTTCGATAAGGTTTTTCTCTACGGTATTGATCGCCCTGTCTACAAGGTCTGTCCTGTCCAGAAATGGTTCTATAACGACATCATTAGGAAGAGATTTCTGAATGGTTGGGATTTTTGCTTTGATATTGCTGACTACTTCATTACTGTTGGCTCCCTTAAGCATCATTACAACTCCACCTACCGCATCCACTTTTCCGTCATACGTTAATGCTCCGTAACGAACAGCACTGCCTAAACGGACATCGGCAACATCTTTTATGAAGATCGGAACGCTTCCTGTTTCGTTTTTAACAGCAATGTTTTTGATATCCTCAAGCGACGTTACCAGACCAATTCCACGGATAAAATAAGCGTTGGGCTTTTTATCAATATAAGCTCCTCCTGTATTCTGATTGTTTTTTTCAAGCGCTGTAAATATTTCAGTGATGCTGGTTCCCATTGCTTTCAGACGATTGGGATCAATAGCCACTTCATACTGTTTTAATTCACCTCCGAAACTGTTGATTTCCGCCACTCCCGGCGTTCCGTTCAGCTGTCTTCGGACAATCCAGTCCTGCATGGTACGGAGTTCTTTGGCATTGTATTTCTTTTCACTTCCTTTTTTAGGGTGAAGAATATACTGATAGACTTCTCCCAGACCTGTACTCACGGGAGCAAGTTCAGGAGTTCCTACTCCTTTAGGGATTTCTTCCACCGCATTTTTCAGCTGTTCATTGATGAGCTGTCTGGCAAAGTACACATCTACATTTTCTTTGAACACGACTGTAATCACAGAGAGACCGAATCTTGAAATACTTCTTGTTTCCTGAATGTCAGGAACATTAGCAATGCTCTGTTCAATAGGAAAGGTAACCAGCTGTTCCACTTCCTGCCCTGCCAATGTAGGACATACAGTAATAATCTGCACCTGGTTATTGGTAATATCCGGTACAGCATCTATCGGTAATCTGGTGGCACTCCAGGTACCCCAGATGATCAGCACCAGAGTCATTAAGCCAATGACAATCTTGTTTTTGATACTGAATTTTATGATTTTATCTAACACGATTTGTATTTAATTTTTATTGAAAGATGAATGCATACAGCGTATAATGCTGCAGCAAAAATATCCTGAAAACCCCTGCAATGGTATTGCAAAGTTTCAAGCACAGTTTAAAATCAGAAAGCATAGGCTTTCTAAAAGTCAATAAAAATTAAATTTTAGGAGGCTGCCAGATAGGGTCATAAACCTGGTAAGCAAAGTCGTTTTTGTGAAATAAGATCTTCTTTGAAAAGTAAGCAGGAATCTGCTCAGGAATCTCCAGTAATGGATCCATTTTAAATGCTGAAACTGTGATCTGACAGCAGCTGCATGCACAAAGCGGAGAACATATGTCTCCTTTTTCTTTTGAATGATTTTCCTGAACACTCAGGGAAACTATTTTGTTCCCGGAATTCTGCGGATGAGACACGTCAGCACATGGCATTAGTGATAACGCCATAAAGTAAATTGCCAGTATCCATCTTAAGAGATTCATTGTTACAAAGGTAGAGATTTTTTGTAAATTGCAGGATAATTCATTTCAAAGTTCAAAAACCGAATTACAAGTTTTCATTATTTATTAATTTGTATAGTGCAGAATTCAAAATTGATAACAAATACTCTAATGATATAGAAATTATAATCATGATTAAATATATATTTTTTTTCTTTACATTATGCACAATTACAAGCTGTGTATCCACCAATTTTGAAAGTTATCAATCAATTGACAATTTAAAAAAAGATAAGAAGCATTATGAAATTATAGATGCAAATGGTAAAGTTAGTTATGTAGAAGTAGGTCTAAGTACTCTTTACAATATACAAAACCACTATTCTATATATATTTCTTTTAAAGGTAAAGATATAACTGCTACAAGTATTCGATCTTCTACTTTTGGAGAGATTCCTCCCTCTTCTCATGAGAAGATCTATCTCAAAAAAATTGATGGAAAACCAATTTCAGACACGGTATACATTAGCTTTCCAAATAAAGTTTATACATTTTATTACAAATAATACTTATGTAATCTTCCCAAAATCCGGAACATTTAAAAACAATATCTTTGTAATGTTTCAAAGTCGGGGCCTTCGAAAAGCGGGAGATTAACCAATTATTTAATAATCCAATGGAAAATAATAAACCCGAATTAAAAAAAGCAGACATTAAAAAACTTATTGAGGCTTTGCTTAATAAGTTAGAAAAATTAAATGATTCAACCTCTTTTACTTTTAATAATGACTTGTATTGGAATATTACTGATGAAGAATTATATGATCCATATAAGGATCCCAAAGAATTAACAATGGGAAGTTTAATTGAGGATTGGGAATTTTTGCAAAATTTTTTAGATGGAAAACGAGAGATAATAGATTATGATTTATATAAAATTGCATCTCTTATAAGATTTCTAGGGAAAAGTATGATTATTACAGAAGCTCAGAATATAAGTAATCCTTAAATAGTAAAAAATAATTTAAAATAAAACCGTTGCTCTTTTAGCAACGGTTTTTTAATTAAAAAAACCACCGCAAAAGCAGTGGCTAAAAAAAATCAATCTAATTATGGACTATACCTTATAAATTCGGGTTATTCTCAAACTCTCTCTGCGGAATACTGAATAAATAATAAGTACTGTTTGGGGTGAAAGCAGATTTATCCGGGAAATCAAGAACAGAATGCCCTCTTCCATCTACTGTTTTTACCGTTCCGTCTGGTGTAGTGACCTGAACTTTTATCGGTTTGCCATCGGCATCTACAAACGGCTTTCTTACTACTGTTCCCTGCGTTCTGATAATATCTGAAAGGGAGAAGCCTTCTCCAAACAATTCTTTTCTTCTCTCGATCAACACTGCATCTACCACAGCATTTTGTGATAACGAGCCATTATAAATATTGGCATTTCTTGCTGATTTCAATTGGTTCAATACGGCTACTGCCTGAGATACATTTCCGCTTCTTGCTTCTGCTTCCGCTTCGATCAGGTACATTTCAGCAGCTCTCATATACACAATATCTGCAATAAGGGTGGGTTTGAATTTAAACTTGGCATATCTCAGCAATCCTTCCCTACCTTTCTGCCCGTCCCATGAAAATAACTGGTATCTGATATCATTGGTATCAAAAAGGTCCTTAAAATAAGGGTCCGCCATAAAGCTGTAATAATAGCTCCCTGAGGAAGAAACATCCAGATAATGGAAGGCATAACTTTCATCAGACTGTTCCTGAGTCTGCGCATGTCCCCAGATCCATTCTGCATTGTTGATGTCATTAAAGCCATCTTTATATTTTTCCGGAGCCATCAGCGGGAAACCTTCCCTTGCAATTTTTGCTGATGCTGAAGCTTTACTCCACTCGCCCGTATTCAGGTAAGTTCTTGCTAAAAGTCCGTTCACTACAGAACGGTTGATCTTATCTTTATTATTTCTTGTATAATTTTTCAACAGGTTATCAGCATCGGTAAGATCACTTTTAATCAAAGTATAGATTTCTTCCAGACTTGCTCTTTTCTTCCCTACCGTACTGGTTGTTGAAGGCTCCGTATAAATGGGAGCCGTTAATGCTGACTTGTCTTTCAGGTAACTAAACTGATAAAAGCTCGCCAGATTCAGATAACAGAAGGCGCGTAATGCCTTTGCCTGTCCTTTTACCTGATCTTTTTTCTCCTGGCTGCCTTCTGTACCATCAATTCTTGTAATGACATTATTCATATTATTGATAGTGGAATACAACAGAGACCAGATAAATAACGGCCGGCTTGCTGTATTATTCACCATTTCTGTAAAAGCATAAGTAGAAGCAAAACCGTATTTATTCGTCAATACCGCCACATCACTTCCCATCGCATCGCTGGCTCTTAACACTGTGGAATACCCAATATTGGCATACGTTGTCCCATCATTATTAAATTTTGCCCAGGTACCGTTCACTACTGTTTCAGCACTTTCAGCGGTTTTGAAAACCTCCACGCTGTTGGCCTGATCAGTCGGAGCTGTGTCCAGGTCATTTTCACAGCTTGTCAGCGACAAAAATCCAATGAGCACAAACGATAAGTATTTTAATTTTTTCATTTTTCAATTTTAAAAGGTTAAAGCGTTGCCTGAAGACCAAAAGTGATCGTTCTCATAGCAGGATATCTGTAATAAGTTGTTCCATCCAAAGCCTGTTCAGGATCCATTCCTTTATGTTTATAGAAGGTCAGAAGATTTTCTGCCTGGATATAAATTCTGAATTTTTTAAGTCCAATTTTCTCAAAATAATCTTCAGGAAGTGTGTATCCTAAACTGACATTTTTCAGTCTTGCGTAAGTGCCGGAATACAGGAATCTTGAAGAGGTTGATGTCCAGTTATTCGTTGTTGTACTTAATGCAGGAACATCTGTGTAAGGATTATCAGGCGTCCACCTGTTCAGTATTTCGGAACTCCATGCTCGTCCTCCCGAACTTCCGTTATGCATGATGGAGGTATAATCGGTATCTAAAACTTTTCCGCCGATTTTGAATGTCAGTAATCCTGAAAAATCAAAATTCTTATAAGTAATACTGGTACTGATTCCCCCTGTCAGTTTAGGCAATGCAGAGCCTTGGAGCAGTTTTGTTGCTTTAGAATATTCTGAAGTAGTTCCTTCCACTGAATTCCCGTTAGCATCGGTAGTAACTGTTTTCCACAAAGGCTTTCCATTGCTCGGATCTACTCCTACCCATTCCGGAATAAAGAAATCATATACTGAGCCTCCTACTGTCAGCAACTTAGTTCCTACAACCAAAGAACCTCCGGGTAACTTGGTCACTTTATTATTTAAAGTACTCAGATTCACATCTACATTCCACTGGAAATCATCATTTTTAACTGGCGTTGTAAATAATGAAAATTCAAACCCTGTATTCTGAATTGTTCCGATATTCGCAGGATAATCACTGATTCCCAGCGATGGCGCCACTGGCATATTGAACAGAAGATCCTGGCTTTTTCTTTTGAAGTATTCGATATTTCCTTTAATTCTGTTATTCAGAATCGCGAACTCCAATCCAACATTTAAATTAAGATTGGTTTCCCATTTCACATTATTGGTAAATGTCTTTTCCAGCGTTGTGCCCGGCTCTCCGCCAAGGCTGATAAATCGATATAATTCCTGATATGCATAGTAAAGCGGCTGTCCGTTAGGTCTAAGCAATTTGTCATTTCCCTGACCTCCATAGCTGGCACGTAATGTCAACTGATTGAAGACGTTCAAGCTCTTAACAAATTCTTCATTGGATATTTTCCATGAAACTCCTACTGACCAGAATCTCCCCCATCTGTTATCTTTCGCAAATCTTGAAGAGCTGTCTGCCCTTCCTGATGCAGATAGGAAATAGGTATTGTTATAATCATATTCAACTTTTCCCAGGAAACTCAACAGGCTTAATTTATTGCTGTTTCCACTGAAACTTCCCAGCAGAGAAGCAGCGTCCGGCTCATAATAGTATGGCAGAGAAAATTGGCTTCTGGTCCCGGAAATCGTCTGATAATCGTACTTATAGAATTCATGTCCTGCTAATGCATTAATGTGATGTTTTCCAAACTTTTTATCATACGTCAGAATATTACTGGTTGTATACGAAAGCGTTCTGGTATTCGTTTTCGTCACCGAACCCCCAATTTCAGCCCCTTGTCCAAGCAGTGGATTTGAATAATAATGTCCGTTATAATTCACCAGATCAACAGAAAAACTCGTTTTGAATTTGAGTTCCGGCAGGAAAGTAAATTCCATGAATCCTTTTCCTGAGAAGTTATCTTCTTTATTTTCGTTTTTATCTAATGGCAGGGTCGCAGCGGCATTCTGATTCTGAAGAGCATTGGTAGGCCTGTATTTTCCAAAATCATAAACCGGATTTCCATCTGCGCCCAAAACATAAGTTCCATCTGCATTTCTTTCATAATAAGGATAGAATGAAGGAATGAATCTTGCCGCATTGATGATATTACTGGCCTTTGAATCCGAGGAAGTCGGCGCCTGCTGAATACTGTTAGTATAGCTTAAGTTTACCCCAACATTCAACCATTTTTTAACTTCAGAATTGACCTTTAATCGGGTATTATACCTTTTAAAACCAGATTCAATAGCCATCCCTTTGTCATCCAGATAACCAAGGGAAAAGAAGTAGTTACTTTTCTCACTTCCCCCGCTGATATCGAGATCTACCTGATTTCTTGATGCCACTCTCTGTAAAATATCTCTCCAGTCATCATTCCAGAGTGGTGAAGCGCCGGGCAATAGCTTTCCATCTGTTCCTACCGGTTTTGGATAGGCCGTTCCATAAGGATTGATACCAAGTGTTGAAACAAGATTGTCAGTAGCCATCTGAGCAGCTTGCTGAGCATTCACTTTACCAGACTGATATCCGTTTCTCAATGCCTCCCAGTATAATTGGAAATACTGATCCGTACTGACCTGTTGATAATCTTTTACTGCTCTTCCGGAGAATCCCTGACTGATGTTAAAATTAACTTTTGATTCTCCTTTTTTACCAGATTTTGTAGTAATAATGATAATCCCGTTTGCTCCTCTTGAACCATACAAAGCACTTGCTGTAGCATCTTTCAGCACACTGATAGATTCTATATCGCTTGGGCTGATAGAATTCAGGTTACCGTCAAAAGGAATCCCATCCACTACATATAAAGGATCACTGGAAGCGCTTATCGAGCCAATTCCTCTGATCCGTATGGTAGAAACGGCTCCTGGCTGGCCCGATGCACTTGTCGTCTGAATTCCTGCAACCTGCCCTTCTAATGCTTTGGTAATATTGGTTACAGGTCTGTTATTGATCTTATCGCTGGAAATCGTAGCCACAGAACCGGTATAGCTGTTTCTTTTTGCTTTTCCGTAGGCTACCACCACTACTTCATCAATTTCTTTTTCATGAAGACTATCTTGTTTCAGCCTGGAATTCTGTGCCTGTACGCTGGCAATTCCAAGAAAAAATGCAGCAACCGGAGGGATCCACACTTTAGAATTAAATGAATTTTTATTAATCATAATCAATTTTATTTATCATATATTAAAATTTAGCCCTTTGCCGAATATTCAGCAAAGGGCATCGATAAATACGAAAACCAAATGCTTATTTTCCCTTAAAAGGCTGAATGTAACACCTTGCCTCCACAGGTAGGTTGTTAAGATTTCACAGGGTCAGTTCCCTCCATCTTTCTTTATAAGCCGATCGAAATATGTCTGCAAAGCTAAAAACTTTTAGTCTACAAAACAAGTAGACTTATTTATTTTTCATGATAAATTTTCAGAAATTAACTTAATTTTTGAATAAACTCCATGACATTAACGAGTTAAGCACATTATCATTTTCTTAAACATGATAAATATCATTATCAATAATTCAATTAAAAAAAAGCAGATTCCCTAGAGTTTTTTTTGAGACTTAATGGAAAAAAGTTTTTAATTTTATAGTATGAAAGTTTTGATCATCAATGGCCCTAACCTCAATCTGTTAGGCACAAGAGAACCGGAAATCTATGGTAACGTCTCCATGGAAAGCTATTTGGAAGTTTTAAGATCCGAGTTTACCTCTTATGAATTAAAATATTACCAGTCAAATATTGAAGGAGAGCTTATCAACAGACTTCAGGAAGATGACTTTGATGCAGTTGTGATCAATCCTGGGGCTTATACTCATTATTCGTATGCGATTGCAGACTGTTTAAAAAATATCAGAAAACCCAAGGTTGAGGTTCACATCAGCAATATCTACAAAAGAGAAGAGTTCAGGCAGAAATCTGTAACAGCGGCAAATAGTGATGCTGTTTTATCCGGCTTTGGGATGGCTGGATATCGATTAGCTTTACTAAGTTTAAAATAATTTACATTTTTTTATTTGCTCCTGGATTGCACAGGCTCTCACAGATGTTTATGGTTATAAAATAATTAATGAAGATAAAGGATCAAATTTACTGTAATGCTATTGGAAACTACTCCAATCAATTAACAAAGAGAAAATCTTATGTTATTGAGGAAACAAATCCGAGAAATATAAAAATCTGTAATGATGAAGGAAAACTCAGATGGTATCCTAAGTTTTATTTCAGCTTGGAGAAAGAGCCGAAAATTGTATCCATCCATATTGATGATGAAATAGAGAATACCGAATCTGATGCGATAGAAGTCACTATTGAACTTTCCAATAAAGAAAAATACTGGCTGACATTTACCACTCCAAAATATCTGGATAAAATATTGAATGAAGAATCCTATTTTTCTTCAAAACATTTTATGATCATAAAACATCTAACTGAAGCATCAATCAAATCAACAGTCCTAAAACTGGATGAACAGAATGAGTTGATTAAGAACTGTAAAAAATATTAATAAAAGAAAGCCCCATCAGTGATGAGGCTTTTTATGCTTATTGATAACTATTAGATAGTCTGTTCCTGTAACTGAGGCCCCGAAGCAACTAACTTCTTACCTTCTTCAGTATCACAGTACTGCTCAAAATTTTTGATGTATCTTGAAGCAAGATCTTTTGCTTTTTCTTCCCATTCTGAAGCATTTTCATATGTATCTCTTGGATCTAAGATCCCCATAGAAACATTAGGTAATTCAGTAGGAATTTCCAGGTTCATGATCGGAACCTGAGTTTTAGGAGCGTTTTCAATAGAACCGTCAATGATTGCATCGATGATTGCTCTCGTATCTTTTAGAGAAATTCTTTTCCCGGTACCATTCCAACCAGTGTTCACCAGATAGGCTTTAGCACCATGTTCCTGCATTTTACCAATCAGTGTTTTAGAATACATTGTTGGGTGCAGTGTAAGGAATGCTTCACCAAATGCAGGTGAGAAAGAAGGTTCCGGCTCCGTAATTCCTCTTTCTGTTCCGGCTAATTTTGATGTATATCCGCAAAGGAAGTGGTATTGAGCCTGATCTTCGTTCAGGATAGAAACCGGAGGAAGTACACCGAATGCATCTGCTGAAAGATAAACAATCTTCTTAGCATGACCTGCTTTAGAAGGCAATACAATTTTATTGATATGATAGATTGGATAAGAAACCCTTGTATTTTCTGTGATTGATCCATCTGTGTAATCAGCTACTCCATTGTTTACCACAACGTTTTCAAGAAGTGCATCTCTCTTGATAGCCCTGAAAATATCCGGTTCCTTTTCTTCCGATAAGTCAATTACTTTGGCATAACATCCCCCTTCATAGTTGAATACTCCGTTATTATCCCATCCATGCTCATCATCACCGATAAGATACCTCTTAGGATCTGCTGATAAGGTAGTTTTACCAGTTCCTGAAAGGCCAAAGAATAAAGCCACATCACCTTTTTCTCCTACGTTTGCAGAACAGTGCATTGAGGCCATACCTTTTAACGGCAGGTAATAGTTCATCATGGCAAACATTCCTTTCTTCATTTCACCTCCGTACCATGTACCTCCGATGATCTGTAACCTTTCAGTAAGGTTGAACATAATGAAGTTTTCAGAGTTCAGTCCCTGAGCCTCCCAGTTAGGATTTGTTGTTTTTGATCCGTTGATTACGGTGAAATCCGGCTCACCGAAGTTTTCAAGTTCATAGTGAGAAGGGCGAATGAACATGTTGGTAACGAAATGCGCCTGCCATGCTACTTCAACAATAAATCTTACTTTAAGTCTTGTATCTGCATTCGTACCACAGAAAGCATCCACAACATAAATTTTCTTAGCTTCAGAAAGCTGATTCATCACTAGTTCTTTACAAGACCCGAAAATTTCCGCAGTAGTAGGTAAATTTACTTTACCATCCCAGAAAATTGTATCTCTTGTAACATCATCCTGAACAATATATCTGTCTTTAGGTGAACGACCTGTGAAAATTCCTGTTTTTACTGATACCGCGCCAGATTCTGTAAGCTCAGCTTTCTCAAATCCCTGATTTTCAGGAGAAACTTCAGCCTGATATAATTCTTCATAAGAAGGATTATACACTACTTCATAGTTTCCTTTAATCCCTAATTTTTCTAAATCCTGGATGATTTTAGTGTTTTTCATTTTACTTATATTTTCTATTTCTTTATTGCTTTCAACAAAAATAATATTAATTATTTGTTAAAGGTGGTTTAAATATACTGATATAAGTCAGAATGGCAAACAAAAAAACGGTTTTGTAAATTACTGATTATAAATTAATTATATCTGACCATTCAAAAACTGCAGGAAAACCTTTCTCCCAAAAATAGTTCTTATAGCCCCCAAATTTTGCACTCATTACAAAATCTCCACCCCATGCGCCCAAACTTTTGACAAATGAGGGACAATCTGGGAATAATCTCTCTTTAACTGTGAGAATTTCAAGAAAATCAGCTATTTTTCGCTCATGAATCATCATTAATTCGGAAAAATTTTCCAATTCATCGCATAACATTATTTTCTTTGTGATTTCCGAAAATTGATTGACCAGTTCCTGGGACTTCTTCTTTGACTTGTAAAAACGGATTCCTTCCCTGCTGTCCTGTTTCTGATTCAGGTGAATAAAAATCAGTTCATTTTTAAAAGAAGGATTGAAATTAACCTTTTCATATTTAATCTCAGGTTTACTCTGGAAAAGGACAGCAGATTTTTCTTTTGCCACAGCTATATCATAACCGCTTCCTCCCAGGCTGATGGTATTAAGATGAAAAGGATCAATCTCTGCCCATTCCGCAAGGTTGGTCATCAGTGTGGAGCTGCTCCCTAAACCATAGTCTGCAGGAAACTGAAGATTCGTTTTTAAGTGATAAGTAAGATCGGTTTTGAATTTAATGTGAGAAAGCTGCTGAACATTCTTTAAGGTTTGAGTGATAAATTCAGCGCTTGATGGAATATTGGTTTCCAGAACCTGCCAGGTTTTATAATCAATGACAGCCTTCAACCATAATATGTTCTGATGATAGGCTTCCCAGATAATCAGAGAATTTTTATCATCCGTTTCTTCAAAAAAAAACTCTTGTCCGAGCCTGGTAGGTACCGCTAAGACAAGAGCTCCATCGATTGCGAAATATTCTGAAGTAAGCATAAGCTTGCCCGGTGAAAATATCGCACTCATATATTTTAAATTAGATGGCAGAAGCAGCTTCTACTGATCCGTCAATTTTTTTGATCAATCCCTGAAGGGTTTTTCCCGGCCCTACTTCTACAAAGTTAGAAGCACCGTCTTTAATCATATTCTGAACAGATTGTGTCCATTTTACAGGACCGGTAAGCTGTGCAATCAGGTTTTGTTTGATCTCATCAGGATTGGTTACCGCTGTAGTCGTAATATTCTGATATACAGGAATCGTTGCTTTTCTGAATTTCGTTTTTTCGATAGCTGCAGCCAATCTCTCCTGTGCAGGCTGCATCAATGGTGAGTGGAAAGCGCCATTTACAGGTAATAATAAAGCTCTTTTAGCTCCTGCTTCTTTCAGCTTTACGCAAGCTTCTTCTACAGCTGGTGTTTCTCCTGAGATGACCAACTGGCCTGGACAGTTATAGTTTGCAGGAACCACTATTCCACTGATCTGCGCACAGATCTCTTCTACTTTCGCATCATCTAACCCTAAGATCGCAGCCATAGAACTTGGATTCGCATCACAAGCCTCCTGCATTGCCTTAGCTCTTTCAGAAACCAATTTCAAGCCGTCATCAAAGGATAAAACTCCGTTGGCAACCAAAGCTGAAAACTCTCCTAAAGAGTGTCCTGCTACCATTTCAGCACCAAGACCATTTACTGCTTTTAATGCTGCTACTGAATGTATAAATATTGAAGGCTGGGTAACCTCTGTTTTCTTAAGATCCGCATCTGTTCCGTTAAACATAATAGAAAGGATGTCGAAACCTAAAATTTCATTGGCAGATTCCATCAGATCTTTAATATCTTTTCTTGAATCATACAATTCTTTTCCCATTCCTACGAACTGAGAACCCTGCCCTGGAAATACAAGTGCTTTCATGTATTGAATTAAATATTATGCAAATATAACTATAATGTTAACAATATTCTTTTAAAGAGCTATAAATCATTTAAGGTACTAACCTGATTACTCTGTAACCGGTATTTACATAAGCACCATTAGCTTTAGATTTTACAAACTCAAATTTGGTAGCAAGCTGAGTCTGAACTTTATTCATCTGCCTAAAGATCTCTCCCTTTTTATTTTCTCTGGTTAACATATCGTTGACTACATCAAAACCTACGATTGCATATTTCGGCGGAGTTTTACAGTATTTACTCTTATAGGCTGCCAGAATTTCTTTTTCAAAACTACCGTCTGTATTAATCTTTCTATCCATCAGATATACCAGATTTGCCTGGCTCAGTTCATCTACTTTCTTCTCAAAAGTAGGAGAATAGAACATACTGAATGCTTTTACCCCCTGTACTTCTTTGGAAATAGCAATGATTCTGTTGGCAAAAGCATCTCCTGCTGCATTATCATCATTTGCCAAAATAGCAATAACCGGTGCAGACTGACCTGTCATCATATTCTGATCCAACTGAATATCCGCTGGAGAGTTAACAATAATGATATTAGGATTTTTTACTGCTTTTTCAAGTCCTGCTTTGATGTAGTTGGCATTCTCTTTCTTAGCATCTGCTACCACATATATTTTCTGGTCCGAATAAATTCCTTTTACTTCTTCTACAATCTTATCAGCATAAGTCTGATTGTTTGTTTCAACAATAATAAGGTTACTGTAGTTATAGAGTTCCGGAGTATTGGCAAATGGTGCGACAACCGGAATTTTTTGATTTTTGGTAAAATCAAGAACATCAATTACGTTTGATTTAAAGAATGGCCCGATAATAAGATCTGTATTATCAGGATTGATCTGTGTCAGAGAATTTTTGAATGACGCTTCATTTCCAGAGTCTACAATTTTAATATCCAGCTTCTGTCCTCCTCTGGCATTTCTTTCAATAGCAAGTTTAGCTCCTGTTAAAAAGTCAAGCGCCATTGTTCTGTACTGGGTTTCGTTGGTACTATACCCAAAAGGAAGCATCAGGATAACACTCAATGCATCTCCATTTTTCTTTACGTAGGCAGCATCCTGCTTTTTGATTTTTAAAACCATTCCGGTTTTCAAACCGCGTGAAAGGTCCGGATTAAGAGCAATAAGCTCATCTATAGATACACCGAATTTATTAACAATCGAGAATACAGTATCTCCCTGCTGCACGGTATAAGTAACATAATCATCACCCACAACAACACTGGAGGAAGCAGATGATTTTTCGTTTCCGGAATCCATTTTTGCTTTTGGATTCGATGGTTCAGCAGCGGTGTCGGTGCTGGTATTATTTGTATTGGATGTTTTTACTTTAATGGTATCACCAGGTTTAAGTCCTTTTTCTTCCAAACCAGGATTCAAAGCAAAAAGTTCCTGCTGGCTGATGCCAAACTGTTTGGTAATTCTGTAATAATTATCTTTAGCCTGAATTACATAAGATTCTCCTTCTGCTGCATTCGCAACAACAGTAGGAGTATTAGTTGTTACTGCTTTTTCTACAGGAGGTTCAGCATGTTTTTCTGCTGTTACAGTCTGTTGGGTACCCCCATATTTTTTGATGCTGGCAAGAGGTAAGGTGATTTCATCTCCGATTTTCATGTGAGAATCCAGTTCAGGATTCAGTTTTCTCAAATCCGTTTCAGAAATTCTGTACTGTTTTGTAATACCGTAGATGGTTTGTTTTGGCTGTAAAACAATTTTACCCAGAGAAGATGTACCGGTGGCTGAAGTTACCTTTTCTGCCGGAGCTGATTTTGTAACAGCCGGAGCCGCTGGCTTGTCTGATTTTATCGTTAAAACATCTCCGATCGCCAGTTTGCCATCTTTATGTTTAGGGTTTAGCTTCAGCAATTCATCTACAGTCATTCCATACTTTTTGGCAATATTGTAAGGATTGTCACCTTGCACAACCGTATGTGATTTCTGGGCTGAAACTCCCAAAACCATACATAAACTGGATAGAATAAAAAACCTCTTTATCATATTCGATAATTATAATTTACAAAAATACTTCTTTAAAATTAAATGGCAACAATTATTAATTTGGAATCTTGAACCACCATTTCTTCCAAACAATTTTCAAGCCATGAATAGCCATAATCTGAAAAGAATACACTAAAGTTATACACTCTTTCCTGCCATGTTTTGCCGGGATGAACATCTAAAAACAGGTTTTCAAGCCTTTCCAGCAGTTCATTCTGTTTTATTTTTTCAGCATGAAGCAAACGTTTTTTCATTCTTTTAAATGACTTTAACTGTCTCACCTCTTCTGCCTTCACCATATTTCCGAAAGATTTTTCAGTAGTTTCTGCAGAAGCTTTCAATACTGAAAAGTTGCTAACCAGCAATTCTTCTTTTTCTTCCAGTAATTGTAAAATAGGATTATCTTTTAAAATCTTCTGATTGGTAAGTACTGTAAAATTCTTGAAGAAATCTTCTATTTTAAGATTCAGTTTCTCAATTTTCCCCAGCGTTTTTTCTTTCAGGAAGAGCATAGAGTTTCTTGGGATCAGAATAGGAAAAGGAATATTAATCTTTGAGAAATAATCTTTCAATTCAAGCCAGTACATAATTTCGGCATTCCCTCCAATATAAGCCAGATTCGGAAGTATATTTTCCTGATATACCGGACGCATTAAAGCATTTGGACTGAATCTTTCAGGATGATTTTCCAGTTCGGCAAGAATTTCTTCTTCTGTAAACTGAATATTTTTATCTACGATGATATATTTCTGGCCATTGAATTCAATCCTGTCTCTGGTTTCAGAAAGATAGAAAAGATTAATTTCACGGGGATTTACCTGGACCTTCCCATATTTTTCCGTCAGAAAATCTACTTTGTCTTTGGAGGCTTCGTGTAAACTGAAATGCAGAATCTCATCTTTAAAAAACTCCTTTATCTGATTTTTCAGTTTCTTAGAGTCTCCGTCCAGAATCAAAAGTCCGAATTCCGAAAAAAGACGATTGACAAGAATCTTAATCGCTTCTGTCAAAGTATTTCCAGGTTTATAGGCTTCCTTCATCATTAGGACCAGTTCTGTTCCAAAAATAGAATCTTTGAATTCTTTTTCAAATTCAGTAATAAAATAAGTATCACTGATTTCAATACGTCCTACCGGTCCACCGGACTTTTCATTGGTTTCGTAATAATTATTTTCGGTTTTAAAATGATTGATCTCTACAAAATCATGGTCCTCCGAAGCCATCCAATATACCGGGACAAAATTAAAATCCGGAAAATTTTCTTTCAGATAGGCACATGTTTTTATAGTCTGAAGAATTTTATACACAAAAAACACCGGCCCGGAAAACAGATTCAACTGATGTCCGGTTGTAATGGTGAATGTATTGAACAGCTTAAGATCATCAATATTTTTCCTCTGTTTTGAAGAAAGTGTAATACCTGAAAGCTGGCCTTCGAGCACCTCAGATAAAATATTTCTTTTTTCTGGGATGAATGAATCTTTTTTAAGATGAATCTGCTGTCTGAAATGATCTAAGGAAAATGTATTATTTTCAAAACCCTCAATTTTCTGATGTAAAAAATCTTTTACCAGCTGAGGAATACTTTCTATATCGTTAAATGATATTTTATTAATTGTTTTCAACCTGTACAGTTTTTAGTTGAACAAATACCACACAATTCCGATGTTTAATCTGAAATCATATACCGGATAGTGTGGAAATGCGTATGCTTTGTTATTGGAGATAACAGTTCCTATCTGCTGGCCTTCTATGAAAAAGAACATCTTTTTCACTTTCATATTGATATAGATATCGGCGATGGGCTGCCCTCCAATTGAAAATGAATCTGCTCTCGGAAGAATATATTCATTAAGAACGGGGAAATAATCCCTCGAAGCAAATTTAGAGAAATAGTATACTTTAACTCCCGCCTGAATCTCTGCCGCTTTTTTGAAAGCCTGCGTCTGATAGAAGAAATTGGCTCTACCAATGAAACCTGGTAAAGGAAGCAATTCTTTATTGGTTAGAGTATTCTGGAAATGTAGTCTTGTATTCAGATGAAATTTGTTGAAGCTGAATGTTGCATCTCCTCCGATCTGAGAAATATTCACTGAGTTATCACTCTGCTTTGGATTTCCATTGCTGTCGAAGTAGGTATAATTATCAATTCTGAAGTAATTGGCAAAAATTTCTGTCTTGAACCATTTCAGATTGATACTTCCTCCCAACTCCATTACTGATTGGTTTTTTGCATTTTCAAGATAATAATTGAAGTTATTGTAAACGGAAGTATTCAACAGGTAATTGAATGACGGATATGCACTCTGGAAGTTCACTTTAGCATTAACAAAATAGTCTTTGATAGGTTCAAATTTCAGATTATTGGTTGTTTTAAGGTAGCTCTTAAACTGGCTCCCGTTTGAAAATTCAAGGAACGAATTCAACTGAATTTTATCCCAAAGTTTTACCTGTAAGTTTCCTACGGCTCCGATTCTGTTTTCTTTGAGTTCATTCGGAAAAGGAAATCCATTATTAATAGCTGCAATATCTGTTACTCCAAACTTAATAATCTGATAGCGTACCCCTGCATCCAGTTTAAATTTTTCATTATTAAAGATCAGGCTTACCGTATTGCTGAAATTTTCAGAATATTTTTTTGTTGTCAGTGGAAAGCCATTTACCAAATCTGTAGGAGTATTATACCAATATGTTTCAGGAGTTGCCTGGTTATAGTAATACTTATTTCCCTGATGAGAAATAATATGCCTGATACTGAAAGGAAATTTTTCAGCATTGAATGGAGTAAACTGGTGACTCAGGTAGTATCTTCGGTAAGCAAACTGAGAGCTTGAAGAGGCCAGATTTACCTGAGCATTCTGTCTATTGCTATAATTGCTGTCACCACTCTGAAACAGATTGTCTTCAGTAATCCCACCACTTTCCTGATTATTTACATTCTGGTGGAGATAGTGAGCAAAAATTTCATAATTCCCACTTTTTGAAATATAGTGTCCCGAGAATATGGTATTGTTATTCGCAGCTAATGAATTTCTGTAAAGTCCTTGAGAACGCAGCCCCATATATTCAAGGGCAAAGTTGAATCTTTTCCCGATGTTCTGGGTATAGGTAGATCTTAAAGCAGCTCCGTTTCTCATTGCATTATGGTAAATGAATGAGGCTGTAGGAGTCTTTACATCATAGTATTTCACATCATTTGCACCAATAATCATATAAGATTTATTGGATGGCAGTAAGGAAAGGTTTTCCTCCGCATTTACTTCGAATACAAGAGGGTTGAATCCCGAACCAATATTGGCAGGCTGTACTCTCCCAAAGTTATCTTTATTATTTTGCTGTGAAAAGATGTATGTTTTGTCAAAAGTCATTACGGTATCAAAAACTTTCTTTTCAGAAAACTGAGTCTGATACTGGTAATCATTAATAGTAGGCTTAAAAATTTTCAGGGAGTCTTTTTTCCCGGAGTCTATCACCAGTGTATCTTCTTTTTTGGGTTGAGGCTTGTTATCAGCTTTATTAACAATCTGAGCTTGGGCTACAAAACCTAAAGAGAAGAGTATGAAAAGGATGTACTTCATTATTCATTATTGTACAGCAAAAATAAGAAATAAAAGGACATAAAAAACCCCTGCTTGGAGCAGGGGTTCTGTATCTAGGATTATTGTATATTAATAACCAGGGTTTTGTTGGATTGGATTTCCATTAATCTCATCTGAAGGGATTGGCAATGTAAATCTGTAATCTGTAATGCTAAGGTTTTTATTAGCATAACCTTCAACATCTTTAGGGTGTCTTTCAGTTGTAGTAACGCCTGCAGAAGCCCCCATTCTCTTAAGATCAAGATATCTGTGTCCTTCAAGAGCTAATTCAACTCTTCTTTCTGTAAGGATATCTTTTAAAGCAGCTGTAGCATTTGCATACACAGGTAGAGCAACCGGACCAAGATAATTTCTTGCATCTCTAACCGCTTTTATTCTTAGTGCTGCACCTGTAAGATCATTAGCTGCAACTCTACATTCAGCCTTAATAAAGTACATTTCAGAAAGTCTGAATAATTTCAGATCACTCATTAGTTCAGCTCCGTTTGCTGTTCCTGCTTTTCCTGAATACTTATCTATACAAAGCACATCATTGGCAAGATATTGAGCCCAAGGATAACTCTCATAGTTAGGATCAATTTTAGCTGTAGCATCGATAAACGCATGTTTTCTTACGTCACCAGGAACATTGATAATATTATATACTGCTCTACTTAAATCCATATATGGACCTCCAGTTATATTCGTTCTATTAAAATAGAATTGAGCAGCAATAGCAGCCTTACCAACAGGACGATCTAAGGCCATAATAATTTCACCTCTTGTAAAATCCTGTAACATACTTTTATATGGACTTGTAGAAGCAACCGTATAACTACCATAGAATGCTGAATTGGCAACACCATTAGCATTTGTCACTACTGTACCTGCAGGAGTCAAAACTAATCCTGAAGTGTTGATAACTGTATCTGCATATTGTTCAGCCAATGTATAATTACCTCTGTATAAATACATTCTTGCTCTTAAAGCATCAATAAATGTTTTAGAAATATATTTATAAGGTGAAGAACTTGTAGAAGATAATTTTACTGGATTAATATTTGCATATGCAAAATTCAAATCGCTTTCAATTGAAGCAAAAACCTCACCTACAGTATTTCTAGGAAGCTTTTCACTTACAGCAGGAACTTTGTTCAATAATATTACACCTAAAGAGTTATTATCTTTAATATTAGGAGAAAAATAACACAGAAGCTGAAAATGACAAAATGCTCTGATTGCATAAGCCTGAGCCAAAATCGAATTATATGCTTGTTTTTCTGTAAAATTATCAAAAGGGGCCGCTAATGGTTTATCAGTTGGAGTTATTAATTTAGCACCTTCTATCAATCTGTTCGCTGAGTTAATAGCACTATAGTGCGCTAACCACATACCTGAAGCAAATCCGTTTCCTGAAGTAAGAGCAAAGTTATATAATGATACATTCTGCCCCCCATTTTGACTTCCAATTCCCAACTCATCTGTAAAAACAGAACTAATTCCTATTTCATTTGAAACATCAACCCTGTCATAGGTATTGTTTAGGAATTTCTGCATATCATTTACCGTTTGAAAAGTTGCAGATTCACTAAATTCCCCATCCTGGATAATCTCATACGCATCTTTACATGAATTAGCAACAGAGATGGTTGCAAATAGAATAATTATTGATATTATTTTTTTCATTTTTTTAATTTTTAATTGTCTCATTAAAACTGTACATCAACTCCTAAAGTTACTACTCTTGGAGTAGGGAAACCACCCTGATTGGAGGACACACCTCCTTCAACATCAAATCCTCTCCATTTTGACCAAGTCAAAAAGTTTTCTGCCTGTGCATATACTCGCAATTGAGAAATAGGAGTACCTCTTAACATATCTTTTCCAAAATTATATCCTAAAGTAATGTTTCTTAATCTTACATAAGAAGCATCTTTCAAGAATCTGTCTGAGAAAGTAGAAGCATAATCAGCACCCGTGATGTCTGTAACAACAGGAACATCAGTATTGGTATTTGTAGGAGTCCAAGCATTCAATAAGTCAGTCGTTACTGGGAAAACACCAATGTTCGAAGGACTACTTAGTGAATCTAAATCAAAGTCAGCTCTCCACACTTTAGCAGCATATGTGAATAATACATCTAAAAATACACCTTTATAGGTTGCATTCAAACCGAATCCACCTTGATAAAGTGGAATGAAAGATTTTCCAGTCCATCTTCTATCATCATTAGTAGGAACGTTTGTTATATTTCCATTTCTATCTAAAAACTGAGCTTTACCATCCGTAGGACTAGCACCTAAATAAGGAACCATGAAATATTCTCCTAGCATATGTCCTTCTGCAGTTCTACCATATAAAGTATTAGTGTTATTGGTAGTAAGGAAAGGGTTTGTAGGAATTGTATTTCCTGGCGCAAGTCTTGTTACTCTGTTTTTGTTATATGAACCATTAGCAAATACTGTTATTTTTAGATCTTGTTTATTTATTATATTAGACCTTAAGCTTAATTCGATACCTTTATTATACATATCTCCAATATTACCATTGATCTGATACTGCCCTGTTACAGCAGACAATGGAGATACACTATAAAGGTCGTTAGTTCTCTTATCATATACATCTAAAGTACCTGAAATCAAACCATTTTTATAATCGAAATCTAGACCAATATTGGCTTGTTTTTGAACCTCCCATCTTAAATCTTCATTTGCAATTGTAGTGCTCAATTGTGGATTTAATCCATATCCCGATCCCGCAGTTGAAGTTAAAGATCTCACCAATGACGCTCCTAAATAAATAGGATTAAATCCTGGGGCGGCAGCTAGAATGTTTTGGTTACCCTGTGTACCATAAGATGCTCTTAGTTTTAAAAGTCCAAATGAAGAAGACTTCATAAATTCTTCCTGTTCAATATTCCATCTTGCTCCTACTGACCAGAATGTTCCCCATTTATTATCTGCAGCAAATTTATAAGCAGCATCTCTTCTTATACTTCCGGAAATACCATATCTTCCATTATAATCATAATTTAGCGTTCCAAAGTAAGAAAATAATCCTGCATCATTTTTATTGGCTTGAATAGTTGGTCTATATAATCCTGGAGAAGGAGTTGGAATAAACGATGGCCATCCCGTACCAGCACCAACTACCCATGTCTTAGGATCCAATCCATTTTGGGTAAATGCGCTACTAGTCCTATGATATTTTAAGTATTCAGTAAATGCACTTACTTCCAAATGATGCTTGTCAGCAAATGTTTTTTCGTAAGTCACTCTAAGAACATTGGTTAACGCTAAATCTTTTGTATCAGATCTTTGTTCAATACCTCCAAATTCAACGTTTGCTGGTCTACTAGAAACAGCAAGATACGACCATGGAGCTCTCGCAAATAATCTTGATTCATTTGAATAATCAGCACCAGAAGTAAATTGTGCACTTAGATTTTCAGTAAATTTATACTTAGCCATTGCATTAGCAGTAAGTCTGAATTCATCAAATCTACTTGGAATGTTTCTAGGATTTAGATAATCCATCAACATATATGGAACAATCTGAAAACTTGGAGCTCCAAATTGATCAAATAATTGTTGACCACTTACATAAACGTTAGGATCAAGATATGGCAAAGAGGTTAATAGACCCTGTAATGGGTTTTGAAGTACATTGGCATTAATATCAGTTCTTGTTTCCTGTTCTAATTGGTTTCTTCTAGAAAAAGTTAAACCAATATTTGTTGAGAAATTAAACTTATCATTCTTTGATTTACCCACCAAATTTGTTCTTACAGACATCCTTTTGAAACCAGTATTAGCTACAATACCGTCCTGATCCAAATAATTGAATGATGTGAAATTGGATAAATTTTCTCCTCCTCCCTGTAATGTCAAAGAGTGATTTTGAGTAAAGCCTTTTCTGAAGAAAATTTTATCCCATTGAGTTGTTGGGAAATTAGCAATTTGTTCATCAGTTAAAGTAGAACCTAATCCAGCATCATTATCTTTTTCAAGTCTTAATGTTTCAGGAGATCCAGCAATATTATACTTATGCTTTTGAAGCATACTGACACCAACATTTGCAGAATATCCCACTTTCAAAGCAGAATTATATTTCCCTGACTTAGTTGTAATAATTATTACACCATTTGATCCTCTATTTCCATAAATAGAGGTTGCAGCTGCATCTTTAAGGATAGAAGAACTAGCGACATCATCTGGGTTAATACTTCTGAAATAACTTTCAGAAACCGGTATACCATCAACAACATATAAAGGAGAAGTAGATCCTGATATAGAGCCAACCCCTCTAATTAATGCTGTTATTTTATTACTCCCTGGCGAACCAGAATTAAATGAAATTTGTAAACCTGCAGCCTGCCCCTGAATAGAAGCTAATGCATTAATATTGGGACGGTTTTCAATCATTTCCGGGGTTACGGTAGTTACAGCATCATTACTATTTTTAAGTAATCTTTTATTGTTATACCCCGATATAACAACTTCATCAATCTGTTTTGTAGAGTCAACAGGTTTTTTTTGAGCGAGTACAGCTTGACCTGTAAAAAATAGGACACCAGCTGTCAATACACGTAATTTAACATTCATATTAACAAATTTTAATATATTTAATGGGCAAATATGTTAATAAATATTAACACTCACAAATTAAACCAATGTTTAAATACCTCTTTTTTTTAATATTATATTTAAATTTTTCTCAAATTAAATAGGATTCATTAATGATAGATAGCTTTTATTAAATAAATAATAATTTTCATGCAAATCAAATTCGCTTTAACAAATTATTAATAATTTAAAAAAAATTATTTAGAATCATTATAAATTGTAGGTTTTTAAAAATAAAAAAACCACTTTATAAAAAAGTGGTTTTCACATATTTAGGATATAATTATTTCAGTTTTTTCTTAACCGCTACTTCTTCGTAAACTTCAAGAATATCTCCGATTTCGATGTCATTGTAACCTTTCAGGTTCAGACCACATTCATAACCTTTTGTGACTTCTTTAACATCATCTTTGAAACGTTTTAAGCTTTCAAGCTCTCCGTCAAATTTAACAATACCGTCTCTCAATAAACGTACTTTAGACTGTCTTGTTACTTTTCCTGTAAGAACCATACAACCTGCAATTGTTCCTACTTTAGAAATCTTGAATACTTCACGGATCTCAACATTACCAATCACCTGCTCCTGAATTTCCGGAGAAAGCATTCCCTCCATCGCTTCTTTTACCTCATCGATTGCTTTATAGATTACAGAATAGGTCCTGATTTCAATTTCTTCACGGTCTGCAAGCTCTTTTGCATTAGCTCCTGCTCTTACATTAAATCCAATGATAATAGCATCTGATGCTGCAGCCAGGTTGATATCGGACTCAGTGATCTGCCCAACACCTGAGTGAAGGATTTTCACACTGATTTCTTCAGTTGATAATCTTTGTAACTGATCAGAAAGTGCTTCCACAGAACCATCCACATCACCTTTAAGAATAATATTCAATTCTTTGAATTCTCCTAAAGCAATACGTCTTCCTAATTCTTCAAGTGTAGTATGTTTTTTCGTTCTGATAGAAAGTTCTCTCTGAAGCTGTTCTCTCTTGTTTGCAATAGCCTTACCTTCACTTTCGTCAGCATATACACGGAATTTATCTCCTGCTGTAGGTGCTCCATCCAGACCTAAAATTGTTGCAGGAATAGAAGGACCTGCTTCTGCAAGGTTTTTTCCTCTTTCATCAAGCAAAGCTTTTACTTTACCGTGATTTTTACCTGCTACCACATAATCTCCTACTCTTAAGGTTCCGGCCTGTACTAGCATCGTAGCAACATATCCTCTACCTTTATCTAATGATGCTTCAATAACAACTCCGTTTGCAGAACGTTCTGGATTTGCTTTTAATTCAAGCATTTCTGCCTGCAGTAAAACCTTTTCCAACAATACATCTACGTTATTACCAAATTTAGCTGAAATTTCTTGAGCCTGAACATTACCACCCCATTCTTCTACAAGAACCGGAGGATTCAAGCCAGAAAGCTGTTGACGGATATTATCCGGATTTGCATTAGGCTTATCAACTTTATTGATTGCAATAATCATTGGAACCTGTGCGGCCTGAGCGTGAGCAATAGCTTCTTTTGTCTGTGGCATAACATCATCATCGGCAGCAATTACAATAATGGCAATATCCGTAATCTGTGCACCCCTTGCTCTCATCGCTGTAAAGGCCTCGTGACCAGGAGTATCTAAGAACGTAATTCTCTGACCATTTTCCAGTTTCACGTTATAAGCACCGATGTGCTGGGTAATACCCCCAGATTCACCCGCAATTACGTTAGTTTTTCTGATGTAATCCAATAATGAAGTTTTACCGTGGTCAACGTGTCCCATTACAGTAACAACAGGCGCTCTTGATACCAGGCTTTCTTCTGTATCGATTTCATCTTCAGTATTGTTATCTTCAAGATCAGCATCTGAGAATTCAATTTTATAACCAAACTCATCTGCTACCAATAGTAAAGTATCTGCTTCAAGTCTCTGGTTCATGGTAACCATAACCCCTAATGAGAAACAGGCAGAAATTACTTCAGTCGGAGAAACATTCATCAAACTTGCCAATTCACCTACTGTGATGAACTCGGTTACTTTAAGAGTTCTATCCTGCGCCTCAAGTTCCTGTTGACGTTCATCCTGCTCTCTACGGAAAGTTCTTTTGTCTTTTCTGTGCTTTGCAGATTTAGATTTCCCGCCTTTATTGGTAAGTTTCTCTAAAGTTTCTTTGATCTGATTTTTAACCTGTTCGTCAGTCAGCTCAACTGGCATAACTCTTTGTCCAGGTCTGTTATTCTGGCCTCCTTTTTTGAAGCCGCCACCTTGACCCTGACGGTTTCCACCACCCTGATTATTATTTCCGAAACGGTTTCCACCCTGGCCACCCTGACCTTGAGGACGATTACCCTGTCCTCCCTGACCCTGCCGGTTCCCACCTTGTCCACCGTTATTCTGCTGACGATTTCCCTGGCCTTGTCCACCCTGGTTATTATTTCCTGAGTTTTGATGAGTTCCCTGACCTTGCTGATTATTCTGCCCACCAGGTTTTTCAATTCTCTTTCTTTTCTTTTTTGCCCCAGCTCCCGGCTTTGGTGCAAATTGAGTCAGGTCTATCTTTTCTCCAACGATCTTAGGACCATCTAGCTTTTGATATACTGTCTCAATTTTCTGTGGTTCCTGAGATTCAGGCTCAGCTTCCTCTTTTGGAGCTTCCACTTTTTTCTCCTCTACAACCACAGGTTTTGGAGTTTCCTTTACTGCTTCCACAGGTTTTACTTCTTCTTTTTTCTCCTCCATTCTTGGTTTGTCTTTTTTCACAGGTCTGTTTCTAGATTCTATTTGAGACAAATCAATTTTATCCAAAACCTTAAATTCCTGTTTTTCTGGAGCTGCTTTAACCTCCGGCTGTTCTTCTTTCACGATTTCTTCTTTCTTTTCTTCAACCGGTGTTGCAACAGGAGCCACAGGAGCTGCAGAAACTTCTTCTGTCTCAGGTTTTTTAGATTCCAAATCTATTTTACCCAAAATCCTGGTTTCTGGTTTATTTGCTTTAGCTCTTATCACTTCAGGGGTTTTCTTTTCTTCAATTTCCAGCTTTTCTTCCGGAACTTTAGTAATTACCACCTCATGGGAAGCCTTTCGCTGTTCGCCGTCTTTAGCAAACTCAGCCTCCAATGCAGAATATGCCGCTTCTTCCAATTGAGCGTTAGGATTGCTTTCAACTTCAAATCCCCTTGATTGTAAAAACTCTACTAATCTGGACATTGAAATGTTGAATTCCTTAACCGCTTTATTTAATCTAATTTTTGGCATCTATATTATTTACTGTTTTTTAATTTTTAAAATTAAAGTATTTCCTTTTTACTGTTTATTAAAATTTATTTTAAAATCTTAATCTTCAAATTCTTCTCTCAGAATACGTTTAACCTCTTCGATTGTTTCTTCTTCAAGGTCTACCATATTTAAAAGACTCTCAGTTTCTTTATCCAATACTGATTTTGCAGTTGTAAGTCCTACTTTCTTAAACTCATCCAAAATCCACTGCTCGATATCATCGTTAAATTCTTTCAATTCAACATCATCATCCTCGCTGGACTCTCTGTATACATCAATCTCATATCCTGTCAACCAAGAAGCCAGTCTGATATTCTGTCCTTGTTTTCCGATCACTTTGGAAATTTCTTCAACCGGAGTATACACCAACGCATAGCTGGTCTCCTCATTGATTTCAATTTTGTTGATAGTAACATTTCCCAATGCTCTCTTCACCAAGATTTCAGGGTTTTTAGACCACTGAATAACATCGATGTTTTCATTTCTCAACTCTCTTACAACGCCATGAATTCTGGATCCTTTAACCCCAACACAAGCACCTACAGGATCAATCCTGTCATCGTAAGCGTCTACTGCGATCTTCGCCTTTTCACCAGGAATTCTCACTACCTTTTTCAGGATAATGGTTCCGTCCTGGATCTCAGGAATTTCCAGCTCTAATAACTTCTCCAGGAATTTAGGTGCAGTTCTGGAAATAATAATCTGCGGTTTAGAACCTTTAAAATCTACTGTCTCAACAATAGCTCTGATATTCTCACCCTTTTTAAAGAAATCGGATGGGATCTGGTTTTCTTTCGGTAAAATGAATTCATTTCCTTCATCATCCAGCAGGATCACATGTTTATGACGGATGTGATGAATTTCCCCTACAACTATTTCTCCAATTTTATCTCTGAACTGTTCATACAGCATTGCATTATTGTGTTCCTGAAGTTTGGTCGCCAGAATCTGCTTAAGGGTAAGAATATTTCTTCTTCCCAACTGTGCCACAGGAATTTCCATTGTAAAGTCTTCCCCTACTTCGAAGGTAGGATCAATCTTCTTCGCTTCAGAGATTTCAATTTCCAGATCATCATCTTCAGACATTTCGTCCTCTACAATTGTTTTATTTAAAAATATCTGAAAATCTCCTTTATCCGGGTTTACAATCACATCAAAATGGTCATCTGAATCGAATCTCTTTCTCAAAAGAGTCTTCAGTGAATCTTCAATAATTGCCATAAGATCAATCTTACTGATCCCTTTTTCGTCTTTAAAATCACCAAAGGATTCAATCAACGCTATATTATCCATCTATTCTTTTTTCTTTTTTAAAATTTAATTACTACTAATGCTTTTTTGATCTCAGAGTAAGAAATCTCTTTCTCCTCCTCTACATCCACTTTTCCTTTTCCGATATCTTTCGGCTTACGGTAACGCAAAATAAGTGTGATCTTTTCCTCATCTACTTTTGACAATTCCCCTTCAATTTTAGAAGAATCTTCCAGCATTACCTCAATCTCTCTTCCAATATTCTTGCTGAACTGTCTTGGTGTGGATAACGGCTCGCTCAGTCCGGCAGACATCACCTGCAGGCTAAAGTCATGCTCTTCACGATCCATATTGAATTCTATGGCACGGCTTGCATCAAGACAATCCTGCAAAGAAACGCCATTATCACCATCTAAAATCACTGTAATATCATCCCCTGCAGAAATTTTAAGATCAATAAGAAACAGATCTTTTCTGGTCTCAAGGAATTCATTTAATAATTCTTCAATTCTTTTTCTAAACTCCATATATTTTTATCTTGATTTACAGTACGAAAAAAGGCTTTCTTCCGAAGCCTTCCCATTTTTTCCGTAAATCCAATGCAAATATACGCTTTTTTTCTAAAAATGCAAAATTATCTTAAGTATCAAGCAAATAGAGTCAGATTCATTTACCATAAATTAAAAGAGCATGTCACAGTATTTTTATTATTTTTGTCTTTAGAATTTTAAAACAAACATTTTGAATATAACGATTGTAGGAACAGGTTATGTAGGATTAGTCACAGGAACTACTCTGGCAGAACTTGGCAATTCAGTATACTGTGTTGATATTGATGAAAAAAAAGTAGAAGGTATGAAAAACGGCATTGTTCCCATCTATGAGCCGAACCTTGAAGAAATGTTTTTAAGAAACATACAGTCTGAAAGATTATTTTTCACCACCAACCTTAAAGAGGCTTTAGATAAAAGCGAAGTAATATATCTGGCCCTACCCACCCCCCCAGGTGAGGATGGTTCAGCAGACCTGTCCTATGTATTGAAGGTGGCCAATAATATTGGTGAGCTAATGACAGAATACAAGGTCATTGTTAATAAAAGTACTGTTCCTGTAGGAACTGCCGACAGGGTAAGAGAAACGATTGCCGCCAAAACAAATATTCCGTTTGATGTTGTATCAAATCCAGAGTTTTTAAGGGAAGGCTTTGCTGTGGAAGACTCGATGAATCCTTCGAGAGTAGTTGTCGGAGCAAGCTCTGAAAGAGCCCAAAACATTATGTCTAAAATCTACCAGCCTTTCACCAATACAGGAATCCCGATTATTTTCATGGATGAGAAATCATCAGAACTTACCAAATATGCTGCCAACTCATTTTTGGCGGTGAAAATTACCTTTATGAACGAAATAGCGAACTATTGCGAAAAAGTAGGAGCCGATGTAGACAAGGTAAGACTGGGAATGGGAAGTGATGACAGAATCGGGCACAGATTCTTATTTCCTGGAATCGGATATGGAGGAAGCTGCTTTCCTAAAGATGTAAAAGCTCTTATTAAGTCTGGGAAACAGGAAGATTTTAATTTTCAGATCCTTGAAGCTACTGAAAAAGTAAATACAACCCAGAAAGTAATTTTAGTTTCTGAAATTGAAAAGTATTTTGGCGGAAATATCGAAGGAAAAAAAATTGCCATGTGGGGACTGGCATTTAAAGCAAATACCGATGATATCAGAGAAGCATCCTCCTTAGACAACATCGCTCTTCTGCTGGATAAAGGTGCAAAAATTGTAGCATATGACACTATTGCAGAAAACAATGTTAAGAAAATTCTGGGTGACAAAATACAATATGCTAAAGGAATGTATGATGCCCTGGAAGAAGTAGACGCTCTGTTTATCGCCACAGAATGGCCTGAATTCAAAAATCCGAATTTTGAACTTATGGCCAAAAAAATGAAAAACAAGGTCATTTTTGACGGTAGAAACATGTATCCGCTGGAAATCCCGGAACAAAACGGATTCCATTATAAAAGTATAGGAAGAAAGACCATCTCAAAATAAATCAATGAAAAACATTATCATCACAGGAGGCGCAGGATTTATCGGCTCTCATGTTGTAAGAGAATTTGTAAAAAACAATCCGGAAAGCACCATCATTAATCTTGATGCTCTTACTTATGCCGGAAATTTAGAAAACCTTAAAGACATTGAAAACGAGCCCAATTATGTTTTCGAAAAAGCAGATATCACAAAACCGGAAGAACTCCGAAAGGTGTTTGAAAAATACAATCCCGACGCTGTTGTACATTTAGCTGCAGAAAGTCATGTAGACAGAAGTATCACTGATCCTATGGCATTCATCAATACCAATGTGAACGGAACAGCCAATCTTCTCAACCTTTGTAAAGAATTCTGGACATTAAATCCGGACCATACCCACGGCAGATTCCCGGATGAAAAAAGAACAAATCTTTTCTATCATATTTCAACTGATGAAGTATACGGAAGTCTAGGAGAAACAGGATTCTTTTTAGAAACAACTCCTTACGATCCACAATCTCCATATTCTGCCTCAAAAGCCGCTTCTGATCATTTGGTGAGAGCATATGGAAACACTTACGGAATGCCGTTCATCGTATCCAACTGTTCCAACAACTATGGACCGAATCATTTCCCGGAAAAGCTGATCCCTCTGTGCATTTCAAATATTATCAATGAAAGGCCCCTTCCCATTTATGGTGACGGAAAATATACAAGAGACTGGTTATTTGTCATTGATCATGCCAGAGCCATTCACCAGATCTTTAAAGAAGCTAAAACCGGTGAAACATATAATATCGGCGGATTCAATGAATGGCAGAATATTGATCTTGTAAAAGAACTGATCAGGCAAATGGATACCAAACTGGAAAGACCGGAAGGTTATTCTGAAAAACTGATCACTTTTGTAAAAGACAGGCCGGGCCATGATAAACGTTATGCTATTGATGCAACCAAGCTCAATAAAGATTTGGGCTGGAAACCATCCGTAACCTTTGAAGAAGGATTGGCAAAAACCATTGACTGGTATCTTGAAAATAAAGAATGGCTGGAGAATGTAACCAGTGGAGATTATCAAAAATATTACGAAAATCAATATCATTAGAATCATGAAATCTGTTTTCATATTGTTTTTTGCAGTATTTTCTTCTTTGGGAAATGCCCAGGCACCCCCTCCGCCTCCGGCAATGTCAAACTCTTCACAGCAAAAACTGATTGATGAGTTTATAGAAGTTTCTCATTATAAGGAAGCATTGATCAATTATGCAAAAGATTATCTGGAACTGAAAATGTTTGACTACAGTGTGAGCCCGCCCAAAGAATTACTCTCCAGGGAACAGGTAAAATCCATAATCAAGCATTTTAACTTCGATGAGTTTAAAACTTCATTATACAGCTCATTTTCTTTTATTTCAGAAAAAAAATTAAAAGACCTCATACAATTTCATAAAGGCATAGGAGGAACATTATCCAAAGATAATTCGGCGTTCCTCATCACTCCCACCATAGATTTAAATATTAAAAATCAAATGGATTATGCCATAGAAAACATACAAAAATAAAAAGATGAAAGGAATAATATTAGCCGGAGGATCCGGAACACGACTTTACCCTCTAACCATTGCTGTAAGCAAGCAGCTGATGCCTGTTTACGACAAACCCATGATCTATTATCCGCTTTCCACGCTTCTTTTAGCAGGAATTAAGGATATCCTGATCATCACCACTCCACATGACCAAGCCGGTTTCATCAAACTTCTGGGTGACGGTTCCCAAATCGGCTGCAATATAGAATACGTTGTACAGCCAAGCCCTGACGGCCTGGCACAGGCATTCATTCTGGGAGACCGGTTTATTGGAGATGATTCTGCCGCACTGGTACTGGGAGATAATATTTTCTACGGTTCTGAAATGGGAACTTTACTGAAAAATAAAACCAACCCAAATGGAGGTGTTGTTTTTGCCTACCACGTAGCTGACCCCGAAAGATATGGTGTTGTAGAATTTGATAAAGACCTTAAGGCTGTTTCTATTGAAGAAAAACCTCTGAGTCCAAAATCAAATTATGCCGTACCCGGTCTTTATTTTTATGACAATAGCGTAGTCGATATCGCCAAAAATATCAAACCTTCCGCAAGAGGGGAACTGGAAATCACCGATATCAACAATGTTTATCTTAGCAAAGGAAAGCTTGAAGTAGCCGTTCTTGACAGAGGTACAGCCTGGCTGGATACCGGAACATTCGACTCTCTTCACGATGCATCAGAATTTGTAAGTGTGATTGAAAAAAGGCAGGGCTTTAAAATCGGCTGCATTGAAGAAATTGCATTCAGAAATAAATTCATCAATGAAGAAAAGCTGCTGGAAACGGCTACCAAATATGGCAAAAGCGGCTATGGTGAATACCTGAAACAACTTATTGGAAAATAACAATTATAATTTATAAAAACTACAGACTATTGGCTTTATGGCCAATAGTTTTTGTTCATACCGTCAAATATCAATATATTAGTTGTTGATTTTTAGTTTTATGGGCAATGAAAATTCATAAACTGAGCGATACGGTAAGAATTAATTATTATAAATTTGCAAAAACTTACACAGATGAATGAACCACAACAGAAGTGGACTGAAACGATTGATGCTGATCATTCGTTATTTGACTTGAAGCTGAAAGAAGTCTGGAGATACAAAGATCTTGTTTATATGTTTGTAAAAAGAGATTTTGTATCCAGTTTTAAACAGACTATTTTAGGGCCAATCTGGTTTTTTATTAATCCCATTTTAACCACTATTGTCTATCTGGTTATTTTTGGAAGAATCGCCAAGCTCCCTACAGATGGAGCACCGCCACTTCTTTTCTATCTGGCCGGGGTTACTCTATGGAATTATTTTTCTTCGTCATTACTGGCGACATCCTCTACCTTTACTGGCAATGCCGGGATTTTTGGAAAAGTTTATTTTCCAAGACTGGTCACTCCACTCTCCATTGTCATCTCCAATCTTATGAGATTTGGAGTTCAGTTTCTGTTATTCATTCTTGCATGGGCATATTATTTCAATAAAGGAGAAGCACATCCCAATATCTGGGTTCTTGCAACACCTTTCCTTATATTGTTAATGGCTCTTTTTGCATTGGGAGTAGGAATGATATTTTCTTCACTTACTACAAAATATAAGGACCTGGCAATGCTGTTAGGTTTTGGGGTTAGCTTATATATGTACGCTACTCCTGTCATTTATCCTGTGTCTTCATTACCGGGATTTTTTAAAAAACTGGCATATTATAATCCGTTAACAGGTATTTTTGAATGCTTTAAATATGCGTGGATCGGGGTAGGAGACTTTTCTCCTGCCATGCTTGGAATCAGTACGGTTATTATTCTCATTCTTTTAATGATAGGGATTGTCGTATTCAATAAGGTTGAAAAAAGCTTTATGGATACTGTATAGTATTTATTGAGAAACTTTCTTATTAATTTTAAATCATTTAAAAATATGCTGGCTTTAAAAGCAGAAAATATATCAAAACAATACCGTCTGGGGCAAGTCGGGACAGGTACTCTTTCCCATGATCTTAACAGGTTCTGGCATAAAGTAAGAGGAAAGGAAGATCCTTATCTGAAAATTGGAGAAGCCAATGACAGAGCCACAAAGGGAGATTCTGAATACGTATGGTCTCTTCAGGACATCAACTTTGAAATCCAGCAAGGAGACGCAGTAGGAATCATCGGAAGGAATGGTGCCGGAAAATCTACATTACTTAAACTGCTGAGTAAAGTTACAAAACCTACGACCGGTAAAATATACAGCCAGGGAAGAATTGCCTCATTGCTTGAAGTAGGAACAGGTTTTCATCCCGAAATGACGGGACGAGAAAATGTCTTTCTTAACGGGGCTATCCTTGGAATGACAAGAAAGGAAATCACCAGGAAATTTGATGAGATTGTCGATTTCTCAGGAGTAGAAAGATATATTGACACTCCTGTGAAAAGGTATTCTTCCGGAATGTATGTGCGGCTTGCGTTTGCTGTAGCAGCTCATTTGGAATCTGAAATCCTTATTGTGGATGAAGTGTTGGCAGTAGGTGATGCTGAATTTCAGAAAAAATGCCTGGGGAAAATGGGAGATGTTACCAAAGGAGAAGGAAGAACCATTCTTTTTGTAAGCCATAATATTACTGCAATTAAAGAGCTTTGCAATTATGGTATTTTACTGGATAAAGGAACTCTCGTAACTCAGGGTGATATCAATAAATGTATTATTGAATATCAAAAAAATAATGATATTAAATTCTTTTATGACTATTCAAATGACAATACAAAAGTTGAAAATCATAAAATTCTGGTAAAGTCATATAAAGCAGAGCCAATCAATGGAGATATGATCAATATTAAATCAGGAATTAAAGTAACTGTTACTTTCATGAGTAAGCTGGAAAATGTTGATATTGATCTGTCATTCTTTTTAAAAAACAGTCATGATCTTACTGTAATGAGTACAGGAATTATGGTAAGTCAAAATAAAAATTCGGAAAAAGGAGATTACACTGTCAGTTTTGAAATTCCGCCGTACACAATTAATGAAGATTCATATCATTTCGATTTCTTTTGGGGAGTAAACAGGTCGGATATAGCCTTCAGAACAGAATTGTTCGGATTTGAAGTACATGGAATGCAGAATCAGTTTGGTGAAATCATAAAATCACCAGGCATTTTGTTTCCACGCATCACACACACAGTTGAAAGAGCCTGATAAAAATCAAAATTAATCCATAGCCAATAGTTTTATACATTTATTAATTAGGCTATTAAACAATATTCACAATACATGGACAGTCCTCATATTATAAACTTTTCGAAAATAGGATCTCAGGATTTGGGATATATTACCGTTGCCGAAACTCAAAAAAATGTCCCTTTTGAAATCAAAAGAGTATACTGGACTTACTACACCCCTCAGGATGTCATCCGAGGCGGCCATGCCCATAAAGAACTTCAGCAAATCATATTCGCAGTTTCCGGAAGTATTAAGTTTAATACTTTAGACCTGGAAGGGAATGAAGAAACTTTCATTTTAGACTCACCTTCAAAAGGACTTTATATTCCGAAACTCATATGGAGAGATATAAAATTCAGCCACAGTGCAGTATTGCTGTGTCTTGCTTCAGAATTATATAATGAAAAGGATTATTTCAGGGATTTTGATGAATTTAAAAATTATAAAAAATGATACATCCTTTAGCTGACGTACAATCTCAGAATATAGGTGAAGGCACTACTATATGGCAGTTTTGTGTAATATTAAAAAATGCAACTATTGGTAAAAATTGCAATATCAACTGCCAGGTGTTGATTGAAAGTGGAGCTGTAATCGGTAATAACGTAACGGTAAAACCCGGAGTACAGATCTGGGATGGGGTTACAGTTGAAGATGATGTTTTTATCGGCCCGAATGTTACTTTTACAAATGATTTGTTTCCGAAGTCAAAAAATAAGGATTTTAAATTAATAAAAACCTTAATAAAAAAGGGAGCTTCTATTGGGGCAAATACCACAGTATTAGCAGGGGTAACGATAGGAGAAAACGCTCTTGTCGGGGCAGGAAGTGTCGTTACAAAGGATATCCCTAAAGATGAAATATGGGTAGGAAACCCTGCAAAATTTTTAAAGAAAAACAACAATGATTAAATTCCTAGATTTACAAAAAGTAAACCTCTCTCATCAGCAGGAGATTGAGGATGCTATATTACAGACTTTCCGTTCTGGATGGTATTTATTAGGTGATAAAGTAAAGACTTTTGAAAAACAGCTCTCTGCTTATTGTAATGTCCCTCACGCAATTGGAGTTGCCAATGGCCTTGATGCCTTAAGACTGATTTTCAGAGCCTATATTGAACTGGGAATCATGAAAGAAGGAGACGAGGTTTTGGTTCCGGCCAATACCTATATAGCCTCTATTCTTGCTATTACAGATAACAGATTAGTGCCCGTTTTAATAGAACCTGACATCAAAACTTATAATATTGATGTCACCCGGTTAGAAGAAAAAATATCCTCCAAAACCAAAGCTATTTTTTTGGTTCATTTATATGGAAGTATTGTTTTTTCAGATGAAATTAAAACGCTTGCTGAAAGATATAATTTAAAAATAGTCGAAGATAATGCCCAGGCTATTGGTGCTGTCTGGAAGAATAAAAAATCCGGAAGTTTGGGTGATGCTGCAGGATTCAGCTTCTATCCTGGAAAAAATTTAGGGGCATTAGGTGATGCCGGCGCCGTTTGCTGTAAAGAAGAAACGCTTGCAGAATGTATCAGAGCTTTAGCCAACTATGGTTCTCAGAAGAAATATGTGAATCAATACCAGGGATATAATTCTCGTTTAGACGAAATTCAGGCAGCTGTACTTTCTGTAAAATTTAAATATCTGGATAAGGAGAACAGCAGAAGAAAAGAAATTGCTGACCGTTATCTTACAGAAATAATAAATCCCGAAATAATACTTCCACAGCATAAAATTGAAGAAAACAGTCATGTTTATCATCTGTTTGTAGTCAGAACAGAGAATAGGGATCATCTGCAAAAATATCTTGAAGAAAATGGGATACAAACTTTAATTCACTACCCTATTCCTCCTCATCATCAGGTAGCGTATGCACATCTGAAGGAATTGCAGCTGCCCATTACAGAGAAAATTCATAATGAAGTATTGAGTTTACCAATTTCTCCGGTAATGAATGACAATGAAGTAACAAAGATCATCGAAACTTTAAATTCTTACAGCTCATGATACTCAATATAATTTTTTCTTATAATCGTGCAGTTCAGCTGGATTATCTTATTCAGTCTATTTTGGAACGTTTTAAAACTGATTCCAAAGTGGTCATTCTTTATCATACCACAGGAGCTCACAAAGATGGCTACGAACTTTTAAAAAGGAAGTATGAAGACAAAGGCATTTCCTTTGTTGAAAGAAAACCTGTATTTTTTGATTCTTCCTACATTAAAGCCTTAAATTCTAAAAAGGACTGGAAGTTTTTTAAAGAAAAAAATTTATTCAATAAAAAGAGTGACAATTTTAAAGGACTCCTTCAAAAAATAATCCGTGAAAGCGATTGTGAATTTGTTATGTTCAATACAGATGATGGTGTTTTTTATGAAGATGTAAATATTCCTGAAGAAGTTTTTACTATTATCAGAAACAATCCGGAAAATGCATCTTATAGGATGTATGTTGGAGAAAATCTCGAAGGACATCCAAGCTATGTAGAGAAGAAAGATGGATATTATCAATGGGATTATTATTCTGACGCTGAATTCCATCACTGGACATTTCCATTTTCTGTTGATGCAACAGTTTACCATTCCAAAGGACTTTTAAAACATCTTGAAAAGATGGTATATCATAACCCGGTCACATTAGAAGAAAACGGATATCATTATATCACCAGAAAAAAATTGTTCCGCATTGGTTTAAGTCCGATACATTCACAGCTGGTAGCAACAAAATTAAACAGGGTATCCGTTGACAGCTTAAATCCAACAATACATATCAAACCAGAATTTTTGAACGAAAAATTCTTAGATGGGTATACATTAGAATTGGTTATTCCTGAGTTTATCGACAACGCCAATATTGTTCCATCTGAAATTTATTTGGTAAAGGGAGATAAAAAAGAGTTAATTTATTCTTTAGATGACCAAGGGAAAAAAGTTCAGAGTTTATTAGGTATTGAAGGTGCAAAAGAGCAATTAGAGTAAAATTAACACCATGGAAAAACTTTTCAATTGAATTTTTCTGTCCAACATTTAGAACTTAATAGCTTATTAATAACTCCAAACAAAAAATATGTCTGAATTACCATTGGTATCGATATTATGTCTAAGTTATAATCAATCACGGTTTGTAATTGAATCTTTAGAAAGTTTCAAATCTCAGAGCTACAGCAATATTGAGATCCTGATTTGTGACGATTATTCTAAAGACAATTCTGTAGAAGTTATCAATAATTGGGTTAAAAATAATCCTCAGCTGAATATCCAGTTTATTCCTCATTCTCAGAATAAAGGAATCTGTAAGTCATTGAATGAACTGCTGAATATATCAAAAGGTAAATATATAATTACCATAGCTCTTGATGACCTTATGGAGCCGGATAAAATAGAAAGGCACGTAGCTATTCTTGAAAATTCATCTCCTAATGAAGCTTTAGTATTTTCAAATGCTCATATAATAGATGATCATTCTGTACGTTTTCAAAATACGTTCATCCCTTACTTTCACAGGTACCTGAACATTGAATCAGGAAACTTTTATAAAACATTGCTTAATGATAATTTCATTCCCGCAATGTCATGTGTCACGAAATCCTTCCTGGTCAAAGAGATTGGAGGCTGGGATGAGACCTTAACTTTTGAAGATTATGATATGTGGCTGAGATTGAGTCAGAAATATGACTTTATCTATGATGAGTACAAATCCTGCAGCTACAGGATGCATGCTACCAACTCTCATAAAAAGAAAAACTTTTTAGATGTATCCTTTTTTGATATTTACCTGAAACACAAAGAGCAGCCCGAAATGAAAAAGAAAATCCTAAAACTTATTCATGAGGCCTATAAAGAAAACAGACTGACTGAAAACCATAAAAAATACCTTAGAGAACTTGATAATAAAACACTTACCGAGAAGTTAATCCTGAAGAATGTAGGAAAGTTTACCTTTAACACTCTTCATTATCTTCAAAAAGTGT
The DNA here is from genome assembly GCF_006829085.1 of Chryseobacterium sp. ON_d1. GTDB lineage: Bacteria > Bacteroidota > Bacteroidia > Flavobacteriales > Weeksellaceae > Chryseobacterium. Next base: position 42,310 of record NZ_BJTC01000011.1, on the reverse strand, counting down.
ATCATAAAAGTTGGTAATATTATTCTTAAATCAATTATGAAAAAAATAAAGCCCTTAGCATTCTACCTCCCTCAATACCACCCTGTCCCCGAAAATGATGAGTGGTGGGGAAAAGGATTTACAGAATGGACCAATGTAGGAAAAGCTAAACCTTTGTTTGAAGGTCACGAACAGCCTATATATCCTGCAGATCTGGGATATTATGACCTACGGGTTCCCGAAGTAAGGGAACAGCAGGCTGAGATGGCAAAAGACTATGGCGTGCATGGTTTTATCTATTATCATTACTGGTTTGGTAGTGGAAAACAACTATTAGAGCGTGTAGCCAACGATGTCCTAAAGTCAGGGAAACCGGATTTCCCTTTTTGCTTCTGCTGGGCCAATGAAACATGGTCCGGAATATGGCATGGGTTGTCAGAAAAAATCCTGGCAAAACAGACTTATCCTGATGAGCAGGACTTAATAGCTCATTTCGAGTACCTTCTTCCTTTCTTCAAAGATAAAAGGTATATCAAAGTGGACAATAAACCTCTTTTCATCATCTATGACCCCAATCATTTGAATGACGGAGATCCCCATTATATCTCAAAATTCAGAGAACTCGCAAAAAAAAACGGATTTGATGATTTATATGTCATGGCTTCCAATAAACTTCGTGATGATCTTGATTTTCAATCGATGGGATATGACAGTAAAATTTCCAATGCTTTTCAGAAAGCCTGGGTTCCTCATATTGATAAAAAAGAATATATCTCTCATTCTCAATATTATAAAAACAGAATAAAAGGATTAATCGGGATTAAGAAAAAAGAACAGCCTAAAGTCAGAATTCAGGATGCACAGGCAGTTGTGAATGACTTACAATTTGAAGAAAGTAACGTTCCTACCTATCCATGCATTCTGCCCAACTGGGACAATACCCCAAGAAGCGGCTACAGAGGAATCATACTGGCCAACAATTCACCGGAACTCTTCGAAGTGCAGGTAGAAAAAGCAGTACAATATCTTGATGACAAAACAGACTATCCGGAACAGTTTTTAATTGTTAAATCCTGGAACGAATGGGCAGAAGGCAATATCCTGGAACCAGATAGAAAAAATGGTTTCGGATATTTAAATGCACTAAAAAAAATTCTGAATAAACATAGCCGAAATGAGTAAATTCAGTGTACTTATTGCTAACTATAATAATGGCCATTTTTTTGCAGAATGCTACAAAAGTTTAGTTGCCCAGACCGAAACAGACTGGGAAGCTGTAATTCTGGATGATGGCTCTACAGACAATTCCCTGGAAGTCATCAAAAAAATAACAGATGGTGACCATCGTGTTAAAATCAATCAGAATGATCAAAACAGAGGAATCGGATATACGAAAAGAAGGTTAATAGATCTTGCTGAAGCAGAAATTTGTGGCTTTTTGGATCCTGATGATGCCCTGGCTCCTCATGCTCTGGCAACTGTTTTAAAGACACATTCGGAATATCCTGAAGCAGGTTTGGTGTATTCCAATTTTGTACGATGTGATGAACACCTTACTCCGGTGTCTGTTCACAAGGCAAAACAAATCACAGAACTGGATCAGTCCTATTATAATTTCAACGCAGAGATATCACATTTCGTTACTTTTAAAAAGCAGATTTACAAGAAAACATCAGGCATTGATCCTTTCCTGAAAATTGCTGAAGATAAAGACTGGTACATGAAAATGTGCGAAACAGCACCCGTCAGGTATATTGACGAGGATTTATATTTATACAGAATCCACGATACTGGCATTTCTACAACAAAAAATGCGGAAAAGGCATTATTTTGGCACTGGGTAGCACTTATCAAAATGGCAGAAAGACGAAACATCAGTGTCGAAGATCTTTTTCTTCAAAGCTATGTCCCAAAAAATAAATATGACCACGCCCTCAGCAAACTGAACCATGTGAAAAATTCAAGATGGGCAAAACTGGGTAATACACTTGGTCTTTTTAAAATATTTAAAAAGCTTTAGTCCTTTTGATGTACTTAAAAAAATTAAAATTAACATCTTTAACTAGATAAAAAAGCACCTATGATTATTGGCAATGGAATTCTGGCAAATGCCGTAAGATTTTACGATAAAGAAGATGTTATTTTTTTTGCGTCAGGGGTTTCCAATTCGCTGGAAAAAGATCCTTTTCAATTTGAAAGGGAAATATCCCTTCTAAAATCGGTGATCAGCCAATTTCCAGATAAAAAACTGATTTATTTCTCCACATGCAGTATTTACGATCCCAGTAAGACAGACAGTCCTTATGTAATACATAAACTTGCCATTGAAAAAATAATTGCAGAGCAGTGCCCCAACTTTATTATTTTCAGGGTAGGAAATGCTGTAGGCCGCGGAGGAAATCCCAATACTCTCATCAATTTTCTGAAAAATTCAATCGTGTCTGAAAATAAACTGACGATCCACAGCAATGCAAGAAGAATCCTGATCGGAACAGATGATATTGCCTCATTTGTAGGAAAATACATCAATGATTTTAATAATGAGATTATTAATCTTGCGTACCCCTATCAGTATTCATTGCCAGAGATTCTGTCCCAGCTTGAAGATCATCTTGGCAAAAAGGCAGATTATGAAAGTATAAATGAAGGTTCTTTCTACAACATAGAATTCAACAGACTTACAGAAGATTTTTTTACAGAACTGTCACCTGATGAATATTTAAAAAAACTTTACTTATCCTATTTATAAATCATCTTACAGCCAGATACAACAGATGCTGAAGCCTTTTACTCCGGTATAGGAAAATAATTTTGTAACTTCGAACGGAAAACTTCAGCAATCGTAAGCATAGCAGAAATATTTTATAAAGCTGTACCTTATTATCAAGTGAAGCATAAAAACACATTAAACCCATTGAATAAAAAATGAAAATGAATCCCAAAGTATCCGTAATTGTCCCCTGCTATAAACAGGCTCAGTTTTTAGATGAATGTCTGCAATCCGTACTGGATCAAACCTATGAAAACTGGGAATGTATCATTGTCAATGACGGGTCTCCTGATAACACTGATGAAGTTGCCGATAAATGGGTAAAAAAAGACAACCGCTTCAAATATCTTTACAAAGAAAACGGCGGTTTATCCTCTGCAAGAAATGCGGCTCTGGAAGTCGTTACAGGGGATTATATTCAGTTTTTAGATTCTGACGACCTGATCCATCGTGAAAAATTCTCAAAAAGCCTTTCCGGAGATAAAGAATATCCATTGGTTGTAAGTCAGTATACGATCTATAGAAACCAGGCTCATCTTCCGGGATATAAAGATGTTGAGCAGAGCTTCCTGACATTTGACGGAATTGTATACGGTTGGGATCTGAAATTCTCCATCCCCATCCATTGTGCCTTGATTCATAAAAAACTTCTTGAAGGTTTTCTTTTTGACACCACCCTTACCAGTTGTGAAGATTGGGTAATGTGGATCTATATCACCAAAGACAATCCTGATGCATTATTGGTCAATGAACCCCTCGCTCATTACAGAAAAGATGTTAATGACAATATGTCTGCTGACCCGCTTAAAATTATGAAGCAACGTCTTAAAATCTTACCAACATTGAAAAAACTCTATGGAGAAGAGGTTCATGACAAGCTTGCTTATCATATTATAGAAGTCCGTACTACCCAGCTTATCCAGCAAAGAAAAGAATTCCAGAAAATGATTCCTCTGGCAGTAGTCTCAAGATATCTTTCATTTAAGAAATTTTACTACAAACTTTTCAGAAAAAAGGTAAACGGTTAAACTCCCGGTTTCAATGCATATCGGAAAGCTAAATTCCATAAAAACTACACAAGTAAGCGGTTACTGCATAAAATATGAGCAGAACCCTTTATAAAATGATATAACTTTTAATAAATTTATTTAGATGAGTCAGTTTGTACACGTGATAATGACAAGATTCAATGTTCCTACAAAAGGCTGGAATGAAACACGCTCCGGATTTAAACCTCTGACAGAAGAATGGCTGGATGACCGGTTCAAATTATTCAGAACCTATGTACTTCCTTCTTATAAAAACCAGACCAACCAAAACTATGTCTGGCTTACCTTTTTCGATAGTAATACATCTGATAAGTTTAGAAAAATCATCAAAGAAATTGAAGCAGAATATCCTGTATTCAGAGCCGTTTTTGTAGAGGATTTTGATGTGATGAAAATGAAAGCGGTAGAAATAATTCCACAGTTCTTCACTGCTGATACAAAATTTGTAATTACCAGTGAGCTGGATAATGATGATATGCTTCATCAGGACTATATAAAAACCGTACAGGAACACTTCAAACCCATTCATGACCTTGTCATCGATTTAAGAAGAGGTTACCAGCTTACCATGTTTCCTAACCGAAAGGCAGTTGTAAATGTCTACAATGAGGCGGTCAACCCTTTTGTAAGCTTAGCAGAAAGTGTAGACCATTTCAAAACCATGCTTAAGGAAAGAGCTCATAACAGCTACCGTCATTATCCGGATTTTTCCGTGGAGGATAGCAAGGAAATGTACATCCAGATCATTCATCAGTACAATCTGATGAATATTACCTTTAAGCATAAAGCAATTCCTGAGGTCGACTTTTCAGAATACGGAATGACTGAAAATACGCGATTTACAATAGATCGTTTCAGAACTCTTAAGCATAATCTTGCCAGAGTACCTTTTGTAATGGGACTTATCCTGAAGAAGATTTTTAAAAGATAAGGCTTAGTTATGAAGCTTAATAACCTCCAGATATTAAGAGGGATTTCAGCATTATTGGTCTGCTGCTTTCACTTTCGTGAAACGATCAATTTACCGGGGCTGAATCTTGGCGATATTCTTTTTAAAAAAGGAAGTATCGGTGTTCCCGTTTTCTTTATTATCAGCGGATTTATTATGGCTTTTACTACCCAGAAGATCAATTTCAGTAAAGATTCATTTCAGCAGATCACTCTCTTTTATAAAAGAAGGATAATCAGGATTGTTCCGCTGTATTATCTTCTGACGCTCGTTGCGATGATACCCGGCGGAGGTTTCTTATTATATTTTTACGGACAGGGTCTTCATGAGCTTGTTCATTCTTTATTATTTCTACCGACCCAAAAAGAATTCCCTGTACTTTTTCTGGGCTGGTCATTAAATTTTGAAATGTTCTTTTATCTTATATTCGGGCTTTCATTACTTTTTAAAGAGAAAAGATATTATTTCATCACAGCCTTTTTCATCCTGACAACTCTCTTAGGATATTTTATTCATTTTGAAAATCCTTATCTCCGAATGGTAACCCATTCCCTGAATCTTTATTTTGTGGTAGGAATTCTTTTTTCACTTTTACTGAACAGATTTACAATTCCAAGAAATTGGGCGGCAATTTGTGCTGTGATAGGAATCATATCATTTATCCTGGTCTTGCTTAGCATTATCCCAGTAGATAATGACTGGATAAAGCTGGCAATTATATCCCTATTTGTCTTTTCTTTTTTAACTTTTGACTATGTATTCCATTGGAAAGGAAACAAGTTTTTAGTATTTCTGGGGGATATTTCCTATTCTTTATATTTGTCCCATCCTTTTGTAGAACTTATATTTAAGAGGTTTAAAGTTGAAGGTTATGTTAATATTCCTCTTTTTCTTCTTAAAATTATGATGGCTGTTACAGTAGCTTCGCTGCTGTATTACATTGTAGAGAAAAGGGTAACTCAGTATTTAAAAATTAAATGAAAAGCATAATTGATAAAATGAAAATTTCAGTAATCATTCCGGTCTATAACGCCGAAAAATATATTACTCAGGCTGTAGAATCAGCCCTTCAGTTTGAAGATGTATATGAAGTAATATTGGTGGAAGACCAATCTCCGGACAATGCGTTGCAGGTATGCCAGGAGCTTTCTGTACAGTACGACAGGGTAAAGCTTTATCAGCATCCTGATAAGGGGAATCATGGTGCAGGAGCAACCAGAAATTTAGGGATTGAAAAAGCAGAAGGAGATTTTATTGCTTTCCTTGATGCTGATGATTACTATCTTCCGAACCGCTTTGATGCGGAGAAAGAATTGTTTATCAATAAAGATGTTGATGGAGTTTATGGAGCTATAGGTGTCCATTATTATTCTCAAAAGGCAAAAGAGCAGTATTATAAAGTTTTCGGTGACCGCCTGACTACAGTTTATAAAAAGCATCCTCCTAAAGATGTCTTTCCGGGACAGCTTAATATGATAGGAACTTTTGGACTTTTTAGTATTGATGCTTTGACGGTCCGTAAAAGTTCTTTACAGAATATGGAATATTTCTTTAAGACTCATTTAAAGCTTCATCAGGACACAGAATTTTTATTCAGACTTTCTTACTACCTGAATCTGTATCCTGGAATTCTCGATAAAGCAGTGGCTGTAAGAGGGGTTCATGAGAACAACAGAATTACAAAAGTAGATTCCAGACAAATAAAACCGGCTTCTACACGCGTTGTACTGTGGAAAGAAGTCAACCACTGGGCAGAGAATGAAAATACCATTCCCGAAGATATTAAGCTCCATATCAAAAGGGTATATAGAAGTTTTCAGATTGCCAACGCTCCATTCCTGAAAAAATGGGGAATGATTACAAAGTATTTTTTTACGGATTATAAAAGCATACGATCAGGGCTGTATAATATTAATTTCAGAAATGACCTGTTTTAAACTAAGTTCTTAGTTGGCAACAATTCCTTAATTTTCAATGTTTTGCAAAATGAATCTTTCTTAAAAGATTCCGCATCGGCTTTTCAATCAGCTGATAAAAAACTGCGGAGCTGAGTAGCATAACGATAATGTAAATCACAAATACCATATCAATTCCGAATGTGTATTGCTGCGATTTTATCAATTCCCTTACCAGATAAAGGACAGGAATATGAGTGATGTATATACCATAGCTTATTTCCCCCAGATACTCCAGCGGTTTCAGTGAAAAAAATCTGGTAACCCAACCGTTATTGGCAGAAATCATAAGAATAGCCGGAACAAAAAGTAAGGCCATAAGACCGTTGTGATAGAAAAGAGGAACAAACATCAAAGACACAAGAATCAAGAAAAATACGACAATAACTTGGCGGTCATAATTTTTCTGTCTGTAATTTTTTACAAAAAATATCCCTGCAAGATTCCCGATAAGAAATTCATTAAGATGCCAGAAAGGAAAATAGTAAAGAAACTCATGGCTTTTCGTATGAGGACCTTCATAAGCCCCATATACAGGATAAAGATTAGAAAACACCTGAGTAATCAGCCATAGACCAATGGCAAACACCCAGATCATTTTATTTTTCTTTGCATACAAATAATTATATAAAAACGGAAAAAGCAGATAGAAGAAGAACTCTACGGAAATCGACCATCCCGGAAAATTCAGGATCATGGCTTCACCTGGTATCCAGCTCTGAATACCCAATGCATATAAAATCAGCTTATACCAGTCAAACATTTCATATCTGGTGATAAAATACAGCAGAAGCCCTAACATATAAAGCGGATAGATCCTGGCAAACCTGTTTTTATAAAATTCAAGGTAATCAATTTTATCTTTCTTATGATAGGCAATGATCATGATAAATCCTGAAAGAATAAAAAAGTAGCTTACTCCCACATTAGCCCTCAGAAAAAGATTGGAAATATAATCTATTTTATATAAAAACAGATCTTTATTGAAATGGGAAATGACAATTGCCATCGCAGCAACAAACCGGGTAAATGTAATCTGACTTATTTTCACAGAACTGCACAATGCTATACTTTATCAAAACATTGCGACCTTAATGCCGAAGGCTGTTTTTATTTGAGATAAAGTATTAATTTTAAGGCACAAAAATAAGATTTATTCTTATAATTATATAAAACAAATTATATTTGTAAGCTACAAATGTGAAAATAAATCCAGGTATGCTATATGAAATTTTAGCAAAAATTCAACGGAAAAGCCAGATTTCTCGTCTCAAAAAACACCCTAATGTTTCTTTTAAAGGGATTAAGCTTGGGACCAGTAATCATTTTGTTCTGCATGAAAGCTTAAAGAAAATTACAATCGGGAATTCTGTGAGTTTCAGAAATTATGTGCACATTCTGGTACAGCAAAATGCGACTTTAGAAATCGGGAATCATTTTTTCATGAATAACTTCTGTTCTATCAATTGTCTTGACCGTATTTCAATAGGTGACAATACACTTTTCGGGGAAAATGTAAAGCTGTATGACCACAATCATGCTTATCATACCCATCCGGAATTTAAGCTGTTCTCCTCCGAATTTACCACAGCCCCGATCAGAATAGGGAGTAATTGCTGGCTTGGAAGCAATGTGACCGTTTTAAAAGGTGTTACCATCGGAGATAACTGTATTATCGGAGCAGGATGTACCATTTACAAAGACATTCCTCCTAACACCACCGTAATCAATCGTCAAGATTTAATATTCAAGGAACAATAATGAAGTTTTCGATCCTTATTGCACACTACAACAACGCTATTTTCTTCAAAGACTGTTTTGAAAGTATACTTCAGCAAACCTATACAGACTGGGAAGCTATTATTTTAGATGATGCCTCTTCTGAAAGCGAGAAGAAAATGATACAGGAAATGATTTCAAATGACAAAAGATTTAAATTTTTTGAAAATGAAAAAAATTCCGGTGTAGGAGTTACAAAAAGTAAGCTGATTGAACTGGCAGATGGAGATATCTGCGGGTTTCTGGATCCTGATGATGCCATTGCCCCTACTGCTATTCAAAAATGTATGGAAGTATTTCAGGCCAAAAAAAATACAGTTCTTACCTATTCAAGGTTTATGACTTGTGATCAGAACCTGAAGCCAATTTCACCATTCAGGTCTGCTATGCAGGTTCCAAATGATGATCCTTATTTTTTCAATTTCCCAATTCAGATTGCTCATTTTGTGACCTTCAGAAAAGCTGTTTATGAACAGACAGAAAAAATGAATCCCAATTTAAAAATAGGGGAAGATCAGGATCTGTATCTTAAAATGTATGAAAAAGGAAAAGTTCATTTCATTGATGATACCAATTATTTTTACAGAACACATCAGGGAGGAATTTCCCAGAATGACAATAAAAAGAAATCCCACGAGTATTTTGCCCAGGTGATTTTCAATACGATGAAACGAAGAGGACTTACAAGGATCAATGGTCAAAAAGTTCCTGAACAGTATACAAGTGCCGATGAAATATTCGGGCTGCTGCAATATCAACACCAGCTTCCTTTCCGCATCAAGAAAAAAATAAAAATTACGTTACAATCAATCTTCGGATAATGTTAGATAAAAAAATAAAAATTCTGTTCAGGCATCGCTCTATGGAAATGGGAGGTGTGGAGAAAGTTCTGCTGGGACTTCTCAACAACCTTGATCCTGACAAATTTGAGATGACAGTATGTCTGACCCTCAACCAGGGGAAATTGCGTGATGAGTTTCCGAAACATATCAGAAAAGTATATCTTACCGATGGGAAAGAAGATTTTTCCGGCAATTCTCTTTTACAGAAGTTCCAGCTTGTTAAAAGAAGACTGAAGCTAAGAAAACTGAAAAATAATCCTGCCATTGCAGACCGCCTGATCAATGATACTTTTGATATAGAAATCGGTATGGATTACAGGGATTATGATGCTATTCTTAATTCCACCAATAAGAATTCAAAAAAAATAGGATGGTTTCATTCCGAAATTAATGTTCCTAAATTTCAGCCGTTGGTTCCGGATATTTTAAAGAGCTTTCCTCAGTTTGATTATATGGTGTATTGCTCTCACAAGATAAAAGATATGATGCATCAGCATTACCCGGATCTCAGGTATCCGGAAGAAAATGTTATCATCAATCCTATTCCTATTGAAGAGATTAAGCGTAAAGCAGAAGAAAAGCTGGAGAACTTTCCTGAAGGACCGGTTTTTGTCTCGATAGGAAGACTACATTCGAGAAAAGGATATCATAAACTTATTGAAGCCCATACAAGACTTATCAATGACGGATTCCATCATACTATTATTGTTATAGGTGACGGGGGTGAAATGAAAAATCTTAAGGAACAGACAGCCGCCAATAATGTGGAAAAGACATTTATTCTGGCCGGTAATCAGATGAACCCTTATCCTTATATCAAAAAAGCGGATTATTTTGTTCTTTCGTCAGAATCTGAAGCATGGCCACTGGTAATTGCAGAAGCATTAATTCTTCAGAAACCTATTATTGCGACCAATGTGGGTGATGTAGGACTGATGATCAAAGACAGAGAAACAGGATACCTCATCAGCTACGATACAGATGAAATGTATAATGGATTGAAAGCATTCCTTACAGATCCTGCTTTAGTTCTTCATATCAGAGAAAATCTCAGGAATATTGAAAGTCAGTTTGACAATAAGAAAATATTCGACAGCGTGGAAAATATGATAGAAACACTGCACAAAAAATAACTTACTGTGCAGAATATCCTCCGTCGATCACCAGGTTGGTACCCGTGACCCATCTTGATGCATCAGACAGCAGAAAAATACAGGCATTCGCTACATCTTTAGGTTCACCTATTCCCAGCGGATGCTTTTTTATAATTTCTGACGAAGCTTCTTCACCAATATCCTCAAACATCTTTTCTAAAATCGGTGTATTGACCATCGCAGGGCTTATGCTGTTGACACGGATATTACTTCTTGAAAGTTCCATCGCTAAGGAGCGCGCTCCCGAGATTACCGCTCCTTTACTGGCAGAATAAGCCGCTTTTCCAGCCTCTCCTACCATCCCTGCAACAGAAGATATAAATACAAAACTGGAGGTTTCGTCTTTATATTTTTTTAAAGATAAAATTTTAGCAATCTCAAGTCCTGCAATGACATTCACAGCAAATATATCCTGATACAGCTTAGGATTATGCTTCTTTAGCGGTAATGTTTTTTCGATACCGGCACAGTGGATAAAGCCTGATATCTTCCCCAGAGCAGCTACCTTATCTGCAATGACTGCTTCAAGATCCTCAGAATGAGTTATATCTTCGGTGATTGTCTCCACTTTAGTTTCAGGGTGCAGCATAGAAACGGTTTTCATCAGTTCTTCCTGATTTCTTCCTACAAGGATCAGATCAGCGCCGCTTTTGCTGCATTCTACAGAACAGCTTCTCCCGATTCCGGAAGAAGCGCCTGTAATGAGAATAATTTTATTTTTTAATGAGAAAGCATCCATTAATCTTCAAAATTTTCTTTCCCTATAACATCCATTAAATCTGATACGGTTTCAATATCTTTAAAATGCTTGGTATCAATTTTCTTGCTGAAATTTTCGTCTACAAATGCAATAACAGAAAGTAAGCTGATAGAATCATAGCTTTCCAGAGATTTTAAATTCGTTTCAGTAGTTAATGTTTCATCTTCTTCTAATTCCTCTTGTAGTTTTTCTAAAAAAACGGATGTTTTCATATTTTATAATTTTAAATGTTTGTTTTTTACATTTCCATAATGGTAGCCCCCCATGAGTACCCTACTCCGAATCCTGCCATTAAAACTTTATCCCCTTCTTTCAGTATTCCCTTATCCATCATATTTTTAAGTGCAATAGGAATCGTTGCAGAAACGGTATTGCCGGTTTTTTCCATATCAATATAGAACTTTTCCGCCGGTATTTTCGTTTTCTTTCTTAAATAATTCAACATAAAAGAATTGGCCTGATGAAAAACAAAATGGTCAATATCATCCATGGTCATTCCATTCACTTCCAGGGTTTCTTTTACCAGACCGGGAATATTTTCAATCGTAAAATTAAAGATTTCAGGGCCATTCATATAAATATTTTCAGGACTGAATTCATGTTCAGGATTCAGTTCAAAATCCTTTTTAAAAGCACCTTTCTTAACGATAAGGTTTTCTGCACCACTTCCGTCTGTTCCCAGGCAGAACTGATAATCGTTACCTTCCGCTTTTTCAATAATAGCAGAGGCAGAGGCATCGCCGAATATACTTCGGTTTCCTTTATCATCAGGATGGATATGTTTGGTATATGTTTCTGAAGTAACCAAGAGAACACTTTTTGCAATTCCTGAAGAAATCAATCCCTTCGCGAAAGCAAGTCCGTAAACAAATCCTGAACAGCCAAGATTAAAATCTATGGCTCCGATATTTTTTCTAAGTCCCAGTCTATCCTGCAAAATACAGGCCGTTGTAGGCAGAAAATACTCCGGACTTTGAGTGCAGAACAAAATAAAATCTACTTTGTTTCTGTCATAGCTTTCGAAAATTTTTTCCGAAGATTGTACGGCCATATCCAGTACAGTTTCATTGTCAGAAGAAATGTGACGTTGGGAAATGCCTACTTTCTCCTGGATACGGTCGGAACTCCATTCGGGAAACAACTTTTCAAGATCGTTGTTAGTTAGCACCTGCTGAGGCAGATAATATTCTATTTTTGAAATTTTCATCATATTAATAAATTCTCTTTCTTTGCAAAAGTAACGAAAACAAATTTACACTTGTGATGATTTTTATATTCAGAATCCTATTAAAAGTAGACGCTCTCTATCACTCTTTTTTGAATAGGGCCAGTCTTGAAGTGGCTAAATATAGAGGGATGAAGGTAGGTAAGAACTTCAACATGCCTGACAAAGTGTATTTCGGAACAGAACCTTACCTTATCGAAATTGGTGACCATGTGAATATTGCAGGAGATGTGCGGTTTGTAAACCACGGGGGAACCACTACCCTGCTAAGAAGACTTCCGGGATATGAAGATGCCAGAATTCTAGGGAGAATAAAGATCGGCAATAACTGTACTATTGGGCTCAACTGTGTAATCATGCAGGATGTGCAGATTGGAAACAACTGTATTTTAGGGGCTAATTCTGTATTGTCACAATCTATGCCAGACAATACGGTCTTTATAGGAAACCCGGCACAGTTTCTCTGCACCATTGAAGATTATGGTGATATTGTCCTTAAAAACAACCCTGAATATCCACGTGAACTGGAAAAAGACAGAAAAAAACTGGATGCCTATATCAAAGAAAATCTTCCCCACAAGTATAAAAAAGCAAGAAAAATTAAATAAATTTAATCTTGTAAATCCAAAAAAAAGAAAAAAACAAATTGAAAAAGAAAAAACTCCTCATTCGTATAGGTTCATTACGTCACGGTGGTGCTGAGAAAGTACTGATCAACTTTCTGAAAAATCTTCCGCCTGATAAATATGAGGTCGACCTTTTACTCAATCTCTACTCCGGAATATACATTAAAGAGGTTCCGTCATGGGTGACGCTGTACTATCTGACAAAAGGAGAAATGATAACGACCAACAGACCGCAGGATATTCCTGTGAAAGCCTACAGGGTTCTTTATCAGAAAATGTTTCTTTGGTTCCCTTTCCTTCTTTATAAATTTGTTTTAAAGAATAAAAAATATGATGTAGAGATTGCTGCCATCCATGCCATGCATCAGGAAATTCTTTCCAGCCCTCAAAAAGATTCAAAAAAGATCATTTGGGTGCAGAATGATATTTTCAATTTAAAAGAATATACCCCTGAAGTGATCAGACAGTTTTTTAAGTTTGACAGAATACTGGTTATTTCCAATAAACTGCAGGAAGGCATGTATCAACTCGCTAAAAACGAGACTGAAAAAGCATCTGTGATTAAGATTTTTAATCCGATCGACAAAGATGATACTTTAAGAAAGGCAGATGTCGAAATTAATGATTATCCTTTCAGCAGTGATCTTCCCACTTTTGTAACGGTAGGCACTGTATATCCTCAGAAAGGCTATGACAGGCTGTTGAATGTTCACAAAAAACTGATTGATGAAGGACTGAAACATCAGCTTCTGATCATTGGTGACGGATATGATTTCAATAACATTCAGGACCAGCTCCATACACTCGGACTTCAGGATACTGCAAAAATGCTTGGCTTCAGCAGCAATCCATATCCTTACATGAAAAAAGCTGATTTCTACATCATGTCTTCAAGACATGAAGGATTCCCCACGATCATAGCCGAAGCTCTTATCCTCAATAAGCCTATTTCTGCGACCGATATTTCCGGCATCAGGGATCTTCTGCAGGATGGAAAACTGGGCAATATCACCCCGAATTCAGAAGAAGGAATATATGAAGGAATGAAAAAATTCCTTACCGATAAAACGATACCCGAAGAATATAAAAAGCAGATCTCACAAACTGAGCTTCCTTTTGTTTTGGAAAAATCTGTAGAGCACCTCCAGAAAATCATTGATGAAATATAAAACCTTTTTACAATGGCCGACTATTCAATCATTCAAAAAGACTTTTACCGGGAAAGCGGAAAATGGCTTTCAACCATCCAGATATGGAAAAAATGCATCAACCCCAATCTTCATTTTATCTATATCCTGAGGAAAGCCCAGAAATACCAGAAAACACCCGTTCTGAATATCTTATGGAGAATTATACTGAGACATTATCAGATCAAATACGGATTTCAGATTTATCCTGAAACTCAGATTGGAGAGGGATTTTATTTAGGCCATTATGGAAGTCTTGTTATTAATCCGAAAACGGTTATTGGTAAAAACTGTAATATTGCCCATGGAGTTACCATTGGCCAGCAGAACCGTGGAAAAAATGAAGGCTCGCCTGTTATTGGTGATGAGGTATGGATAGGCACCAATGCCGTCATTGTAGGAGGTATTTCTATTGGCAATAATGTATTGATTGTTCCTAATGCCTATGTCAACTTTGATGTTCCTTCCAATTCTGTTGTCATAGGAAATCCGGCAAAAATTGTTCCTACGTCCAATGCCACCAGAGATTATATCAACCGTAAAGTATAGTAATTCCACCAGTTATAGTAAAAATTCTACTTGCAACTATTAGTATTTTCGTGTACATTTGTAAAAGAGGTATTGTTTGATGATGTAAAAAACAACATATTCATCCCGTTTTAAAACCCGCATGAATTGATTCATCAATATCACTCGTTCAGAAAAATCACTTAATATTAAAAACACAACCCCGACTTATTATTAATTAAAAATAATTTTTGATGAAAAAATACAGCCCCATTATTCCCATTCCCTATCTGTATAATCAATCTTAAGGTTATCTTTTCCCATAACCGGAAATAATAAAAGCAATAACATCCGATCTTTCAAAAGGTTCTTTATAAGCTTATATCATCTCTGCTGCATTTGAAATGGATAATCTGATACGATATTTTTGCAGAATACATGATGCGCAGCAGGATGTCATCCTGAAAACTCTTAAGAAAGATGATTAAAAATTTATCTTAACAGCAAAGAAAACATATATACAGCCATGTTCAAAAAAACAGTTCCTATTCTTCTTATTATAATATACCTTACCGGTTTTCTAATCTCTTTTCCCTATATCTATGACAATTTGTTCGGTGCAGAAAAATGGGAAAGTATCAGGAATATCTTTGAATACGGAATTATGTTTTGTTCATTCCTTGTATTCAATGCTTTGTTGCTCAAAAACAAATATACGTCTGTAATTGCTGTTATCCTCTGCTTATTATTGAGTGTTAACTTTCTGATATCAGCATCCTGCTTTTTCATTTACCATTCAGGATTTAATGTGGGAATGGCTATAAGTATTCTGGAATCAAACATGAATGAGGCCATGAGTATGTCTTATATGTTTATTCTGCCAGGCATTCTTTTCTTTGTATTTTTGGGACTACTGCTGTTTTCCGTCAATTATCTGAAAAAAAATGCAGTTGCATTCAATACTAAGTTTGTAATCATTGCCTTATTATGGCTTCTCATGCCGTTTACCTTTTATCTTAAACATCGGTATGTAAGCAATAAAGGAGGCGGAAAGATGATCAAAAGCGTATATTATCATTTATCTGACTTCACTACAGCACTGAAAATTCAGGAAGACATCAACACCATTAAAAAGAATATCCCGGTTTTCAATATCAAAAAAATACAGTCTGGTATAGAAAATGTGATCCTTATCATCGGAGAATCAGAAAGAAAGCAAAACATGTCATTATATGGCTATGCTAAGAAAACCACTCCTTATACAGATCAGCAGGCAGAAAATATGATGATTTTTGACCATGCCGTCTCTCCAGCCGGAATCACCAATCTGAGTGTCCCACTGATGCTGTCCAGCATTCATCCGGATGAATTCAGATATCGTTATGATAAACTGTCCTATAATATCATCAATATGGCCAATCAAAGTGGTTACAATTCTTTCTGGCTCAGCACACAGGCGAGTGCAAGAGGTATCACCGCTATAGCTTCCATGTCTAAGAATAAAAAATGGGTAAACGGCTATGACGAAGTAATTATCCCTGAGCTGAAGAAAGTCATTCAGAAGAAGGAGGATAAATTTATTGTACTTCATATTATGGGAAGCCACCCTAATCCATGCAACAGGCTCCCTGCCAATTGGAATTCCGGAGACCTGAATTGCTATGACAGCTCCATCAAGTACACCGATTATGTTTTCAAAAATATTTTCAGCACCCTGAAAAACACCAATTCAGTGGTTATTTATGCTTCAGATCACGGCCTTAAAATTCAGGGGGATAAGCTACTGCACATAGACTCCAAAGAATCTACCCAGGTTCCGTTTTTTGTTTGGTTCGGGGATAAAGTACCTGCACCTTACAGAATTACAGGACACGAAGTAAGGCAGACCCAAACTACCTATATCTATCCGCTGATCATGAAATATATGGGGCTTGAGCCTCCTCAGCATTATAAAAATGAAGAGAACAAATATTTAAACTTAGAAATGAAGAGTATGGAGTATGGCAAACTGCCGGAATAATTAAGCCTCAGGCAGATGCTGATTTCTGTTAATCCAATAGGCCAACAGCACATTGGGAACCCAGCAGAGCCATGCCACAGCAATATAAGAATTAACAGGATCCTGTGTTATATTTTTAAGTAAAGGGTACCATATTCTCAGAGTTACAGCAGCGAAAGTACAGGCATAACTGTAAGTCATCAGCTGCTGATGCTGAATAATATTTCTCTTTCTAATCTTGACAATGGATACAAGCGTTGTGATAAGCCATGTCACTCCTAAACAAATGAATCCCGCGGCTGAAATCAGTCCTCCATTTGCATAAAAGCCCATATAAATTGCAGATATGGAGCTGATAACTACAGATATCATATAAAGATGTCCAATAATCCTATGTATTCTCAGGTGTTTAATCCTAAAAGAATTTCCAAACTGACGCCAGCCAATCAACAATGCGAGTCCACCGAAAGTAATATGTGCAAAAAATGCCGTTTTCCAGATATTGTCATGAAGAACTTCAGGGGATTTGGATCCCAAAAAAGTATGCTGATGTTCAACGAAAACATAAATAACAGGATATATTCCGATAAGCAATGCCAAAACACACATTATTACAAACAGTAATTTTTTCATATTCTCAATTTAAATTTCTGTAAAAATGAGAATTACAAAAGCTTCAATTGTTCCAAAATGAAAGGCGGAACCTATTTGTAACTCATTAAAAATAAACCTCATGCAATAAAAGCCATTAAAAATAACGGGAATCAGCTATTCTATTTGTATGTTCCGGCTTTTCAGAAATTCTCTTGGGGAGCAGTTCATATATTTTTTAAAATTCCTGTTAAATGAGGTTTTCGAATTAAAGCCACTCTCAAATGCCAATGAAAGAATGGTGAACTTTTCATTTTCAGGAAGCATAGCTATCCTTTTAAATTCTTCAATCCTCTGACGGTTAATATAATCATAAAAGTTTTTGTTCTCCATTGAATTAATCATCTGGGACAGGATGTTTGGATGAATGTCCAGAAGTAATGCAGTATGGTTCAGATTCAGTTCCGGGTCTTTATAAAGCTTTTCTTTTTCCATCTTATCTGTAAGTTTCTTATAAATGATCTTTATAGCATCCTCTCCGGGTGAACTTTTCTGATACTTCACCATTGCTTCATCAGCTTCTTTTTCATGTACAGTAAATTCCGCAGCTAAATCCAGAATCCCGACACGGCTGATTCCAAAATAAGCAGCTGCGATGATAAACAGGACTACGATGAAAAAAATAAGAATATCATTTCTAATCATTACAGCAACCCATATCAAGGCTATTCCGGTAATAAGATAATACAACCAGCTAAGGTTAATCTTCTCAGTATTGGAATATTGATCAGAAATTTCTTTCGTATATTTTCTAACCACAACAAGACTTAAAACAACATAGACTACTCCTGATAAAATCATCATATATTTGAGCAGTCGGCTGATCAACTCGTACTGTCTTCCTCCGCTCTGATAAACAGCAAGCCTCTCCCAGGGACTTAGCATCAACAGTTTCAGCAATAATAAACAGACTATTAAAACAGGAATAAAATGCAGCCACCACGTCTTTTTGTCCGGTCCTTTTCCTGTAACACACAGAACATACCAATACAACATTGGCCCATGAATAAAAGGAAAGATAACTTCGTATCCCAGAAAATAAGGAAACCTCACATAGTATCCTGAAAAAAGTAAAACAAATAAAATAAGATGTATTCCTATAATCAGGAACCACGCTGCCAATACATAATCAGCCATTCCCTTTTTACGTTTCCCGACAATCAGAAATGAAGAGAAACAGGCAATAAAAACTCCTGCCAGATAATATACCGATGGTAAAGATTGCAGACTAAAATCAGACATCAGGTTGATCAATTAATCAAAGCTTCAAGTTATTTATTTTTTTTGATACCTGTGAAGTCATTTTTATTAGCTATTTGACAGTGACAATTCCGACCCAATAAATAATTAAAAATATTTTAATCCACAAATCACAAATTTTGATTTATACTTCGTAATTTTATCCTAGTTTTTAAACGTTTGGATTACCAGATAGACTTCATTGGCTGTAATACGAAACATATCGGGATATCAGATATGATTTTAAGCATATTTTAATATTAAACTTTGTTAAAAGTGATTGATTCTTTAACAAAAATTATATTTTTGTATAATTATTGATTTAGTCTATTGAATTTGAAAATAATTTAAACGAAATAAATAATTATAAACTTCAAAAAATTTAGAATTATGTCACCATCGTACGAGGTTATTTTCGAAAACAACAAAAAATGGGTAGAGTCCAAAGTAGCTGAAGATCCGAATTTCTTCCATGAACTTGCAAAAACTCAGCATCCTGAATACCTCTACATCGGATGTTCAGACAGCAGAGCTACCGCAGAGGAACTGATGGGAGCAAAACCTGGAGAAGTCTTTGTCTACAGAAACATAGCCAATGTGGTCAATACTTTAGACATGAGTTCCACAGCGGTTATCCAATACGCTGTAGAGCATTTGAAAGTAAAACACATTATTGTTTGTGGTCATTACAATTGTGGCGGTGTAAAAGCAGCGATGACTCCTCAGGATCTAGGATTACTGAATCCATGGCTGAGAACCATCCGCGATGTTTACAGGCTGCATCAGGCTGAGCTGGATTCTATTGAGGACGAAAACAAACGTTATGACAGACTTGTAGAACTTAATGTTCAGGAGCAATGCATCAACGTGATTAAAATGGCCTGCGTACAGGAACGATACATTTTAGAAGAGTATCCTATTGTACACGGCTGGGTATTTGACCTCAGAACAGGTAAAATCATTGATCTTGAAATTGATTTTGAGAAAATCTTAAAAGACATCCAAAAGATCTACAATCTTACAAGTTCTGATTGGGTAATGAGCAGAAAGACCAAATAGTTTTTCTAAAAAGAATGTAAAATGAAATTCTGGAGTATTATTGTATTAACGTTTTTTCTGAATTTTACGGCGCTGCCAGGCATTGCTGCGGTAGCGGGCTGGGATATTGCAAGAACGAATATAATAATCAATGAAGAAGAACCACACTCTCACCCATCCTCATTTATTGTTTACGAAAAGACAATTCCGAAACCTTTGGATGTTTTCGATTATCTGAAGTTTTCCGAACCTGATGTTCAGGGCGTGTCTTTTGTTCTGATTGATGATTCTTTTCATCTTTCACCACTACTTACTATATTTTCTCCTCCTCCGGAAGCGTAACCCCTATAGTTAGATTTTTTTGATACTACTCCATATCATTTTTGATATCGGATACGCATGTATTATAAAATTATTTTTCCAACTTTTTATAATTGACTTATTTACAACCAATAAGTCGGTTATCCCTTACAGCTTCACATTATGAAAAAGACATCATTAATAGGAGGAATCAAGGAAAATTTTCCTTCAGGACTCGTGGTATTTTTAGTAGCACTTCCGTTGTGTTTAGGAATTGCTTTAGCATCAGGTGCTCCACCGTTATCCGGTATTATTTCCGGTATCATAGGCGGCCTGGTAGTAGGAACAATCAGTAATTCAAATATATCTGTTTCCGGACCTGCAGCAGGCCTTACAGCTATCGTTTTAACAGCAATAACAGATCTTGGTGCATTTGAACTCTTTCTTTGTGCAGGGATTATTGCGGGGCTTATTCAATTGGTTTTAGGGTTTGTAAGAGCTGGAAGTATTTCCAACTATTTCCCGAATAACGTTATTGAAGGTATGCTTGCTGCCATAGGAATTATTATTATATTAAAACAGATTCCGCATGCCCTAGGATTTGATAAAGATTATGAAGGGCACGAGTCGATTTTTGACAATGGACTGAATTTCGGGTATTTTACAGAATTGCTGGAAGCCATCCATCCGGGGGCTATTGTTATTACTTTAATATCTGTGGCAATTCTTATCGCATGGGACAAAATCCATGTGCTGAAAAGAATGAAAATGCTTCCCGGCGCATTAGTTGCGGTTATAGTAAGTATCCTTTTGAATCAGCTCTTTAAAATGTCCGGAAGCTCCCTGGCTGTGCAGACACAGCATTTGGTTTCCTTACCGGTTCCACAGACTCTGGATGATTTTAAAAACCTGATTACCACTCCTGATCTTAATGGTTTCACCAATCCCAAAGTATGGATCGTAGGAGCAACGATTGCTATTGTTGCCTCTATTGAAACTTTACTTTGTATAGAGGCTTCTGACCGGCTGGACAGACAGAAAAGAATTACAGATACGAATCTCGAGCTTAAAGCCCAGGGAATAGGAAATCTTATAAGTTCTTTTATTGGAGGTCTGCCAATGACTTCTGTAGTAGTAAGAAGTTCTGCCAATGCCAATGCAGGAGCTACATCTAAGATGTCTACCATTATTCATGGTGTATTTTTATTAATCTGTGTCCTGTCTATTCCTGTTGTTTTAAATTTAATCCCATTGGCAACATTAGCTGCGGTATTAATTTTAGTCGGATATAAATTGGCAAAGCCAGCTACGTTTAAACATTTCTGGCATTTGGGAAAATTCCAGTTTATTCCGTTTGTAGCAACCGTTGTAGCAGTAGTCGCAACAGATTTATTAAAGGGAGTTGGAATTGGTCTGGCGATTTCAGTATTCTATATTCTTCAGGGAAATATGAAAAGAGCATATTACTTAAGCAGGGAGAGACTGGATGACGCAGATGGAATCAATATCAAACTGGCTGAAGAAGTATCCTTTCTAAATAAGGCAGCCATTAAAAAAACACTTAAAAACATAAAACCAAGCTCTACAGTAATCATTGATGCAAGAAACACTTCATACATCGCAACAGATGTACTGGAAATGATCCAGGATTTTGCCAATATCCGCGCCAAGGAACAGGATATCAATGTTGAACTGCTAGGCTTTAAAACTTCATACAGAGATTACGAAAGAAGTGAGGATTCCCATATTTTGGTTACTCACAAAAGAGCAATGTAATCTCATCCCTCAATTAATTAATTTTTTTAACTTTAAATTTGAAAACAATAAAAATATGAAAGCACATACATACGAAACCCAATCTACAATTACTCCTGAAAAAGCATTAGAATTCTTAAAAGAAGGAAACCAGAGGTTTGTCAATAACCTTAAAGCAAACAGAGACCTTCTTGAACAGGTAAATGCTACGCGTGAAGGACAATGGCCTTTTGCCGTTGTTTTAAGCTGTATCGACAGCCGTACTTCCGCAGAGCTTATCTTTGACCAGGGGCTTGGAGATATTTTCAGTATCAGAATTGCCGGTAACTTTGTGAATCAGGACATTCTGGGATCTATGGAATTTGGGTGTAATGTTGCCGGTTCTAAGCTCATTGTCGTATTAGGACACACCAAGTGCGGGGCATTGAAAGGAGGTCTTGACGCTGCAAAAATTGAAGGCCTGGGAATGGATAACCTGAACCATCTTATCAATCACTTCAATCCTATTATCAATGAAATTATCGAAGAGAATGAAGAGCGTTCATCCAGTAACAGCTCTCTTCTTGAAAGGCTTAATCAGCAAAATGTAAGAAGCGCGATTGAAGATATCCGTAAGCAAAGTTCAACCCTTAAAAATCTTGAAGCTGAAGGTAAAATTAAAATCGTTGGCGCCAACTACGATGTTGAAACAGGTGCTGTAACGTGGTTATAAGATTTAAATTCATTACATTTCAATTATAATTTACAGGAATGCCATCGAAATTCGATGGCATTTATTTTATTGAATTTCATTATAAAACAAGTGAATAGTAAACCATAAAATGCATTAAAATGGTAAAATCAACAATATATTTCAAAGAGATTTGGTTTAAATTAATGGAGATTAATTATATATATTGCGATTACCTAATTGGAGATAATGATGAGAATACTGATGAGCTTTTTAGAATACAATGTATGAATGAGCAAATGGTTGGATGCTTCGTGAAATGAATTCGAAAAGCACTGATGTTACAGATAAAATGATACAATATCATCCTGGTGCTCCGAGGCACTTTAATGGTAAGCCATATTGGAAAGCACTATCAGGAGGAAATAGAAACCCTGTAATAACACCATAAATCCATAATTATGATACATCAATATAAAAAGATAACAGAAAGTTTAAAATTACTGGCCTCATCGTTAGAGGAACAGGAAAAATACTTGCCCGATTTCGCAGATGTCCCAGATGAGGTCACATCAACTTTTGAAAATGCTTTTTTATTATTACCTGCTCTTATAGAAAGTAATCAATTTTCCAATGCTTCAATAGCTTCGATTTTACGTTTGAATAATAAAGTACAATGGTGTTTAAGAAATGTAGATTTGGATGACTTTTCAAATTCAGAGTGGAATAAAGTGAGAGAAATGGCAAAAAATACTCTTCAAATAATGGGAGAACCCTTTGGAAAACCCAATCTCCATTATATATGAAAAAGCTTATAAAAAATTCACAAGCTTAGCAAAATAATATATTATAAATGATTTGAAAAGGCAAACATTTTGGCAAAGTGGAAAAAATTGAAATTTCTAAATCAGAAGAATTTATCCCTAAGATTTTGGATAATCCAGTATAGATTTAGCTAATAAATCACTCTTAAAATGATTATAGATGACTACCTCTTTTTTGAGGTAGTCATTCTTTTAAATAAATATTATTATATTTTAGATCCTCTTGATTCCAATTACGAATTATTTCCCGTTAAAAGCAGACATCGTATTATTCAACCCTGCAAAAACGAAAGAAAGAGCGGCCTTGGAAAAGGTTTCAATTCTTTCGGTAAGCTTTTCAGCTTCTTCTTCATTCCAGGTTCCCAATACATAGTCTACCTGTCGCCCGGCAGCAAAATCAGCAGAGATCCCGAAACGCAGTCTTGCGTAATTTTGAGTCTGCAGTACTTCATTAATATTTTTAAGCCCGTTGTGCCCTGCATCGGAACCTTTTCCTTTCAATCTTAAAGTTCCGAAAGGAAGAGCCAGGTCATCGGTAACGATCAGTACATTTTCCAAAGGAATATTTTCTTTCTGCATCCAGTATTTCACGGCATTACCGGAAAGGTTCATATAAGTATCAGGTTTAAGGATAAAAACCTTTCTGCCTTTATGCTTTCCTTCTGCAAGCCAGCCAAAATTGGAGGTATTGAATGATACCTCAAGCGTTTCAGCTATTTTCTCCGCTACTTTAAAGCCTATATTATGCCGTGTATTTTCATATTCTGAGCCTTTATTACCAAGCCCTACGATTAAATATTTCATCAGAAATTTTTTGCAAAATTAAGAGATAAAAAACAAAAAAACTCAATCTTAGGAAAGATTGAGTTTGAATATTATTAAAAAAATTTTTTATTGTGGCTTGTAAATATAGTTAACCCCATATCCTTTTGTCATGTATGTCTGAGGATCATAAACGTAATTGGTACTCTTCACAATTGGTGTTGGAATTGGAGGCGTAAGATCTGTTACTGACCATCTCTTAGGATTGTTTGGAGATAAGATAAGACTTTCTTTATCATTGATCACTGTAGATAATAATCTTGAAATCTTATATACGTGCGGCAATAATGTGAATGGACTTACCTGCTCATCATAGGCATAATATTCATAGCTGTATTTTCCTGTAACAGTACCGAATGCTCCTCCTGACATTGTCCCGTAGTATCTTACTACTTTTGATACATTATCTCCTACATAAGTATAAGCTGTTTTAGAATAATCTGTAAAATTAAGAGGAGCTCCCGGAACGTCCGGTCCGTTCTTCATAATGATAGAATCCAGTTTCCCCGTAGAAGTGCTGTACTTGATAGCATAAAGGCTCTTCTCTTTTTTCAGTAATGTCTGTGGTCCAGGAGGATTTCCAGGAATTATAGGAGGAGGTCTTCTGAAAATCGAACGGTTTTCAGAAATTGACTGAAGTTTGTTATTGTTTGCATAAGAGAATAATTGTGTGTATGAAACACTGTCTTTATCCAGCTTTCCGTTTCCGTCAAGATCAAGGAAACCGTTAAAGTTGATCTGGCTGATTTTATCACCACTGTACATGATATCTGTGATTGAGGCACTGTCTGTAATTACTTTAGTCACAAGAAGTCCGCTGTAGCGATATTCTGCAATAGTATCTTTATCTGTAATTTCTCTGTATAATGCTCTTGGCCCGCTTAAACCTCCTGTATTGTTAAGATCCAGCAACGGGTTTCCATCTTCATCTAATAAACTCTTGCAGGAATGTATTGAGGAAAAACCTGCGATTAATAAAATAAAATAGAAAATTTGTTTCATTTCCTTGTAATTGATTATTTTTTTGACAAATATAATTTTTTTTTGCCTAAAAATTGTATTATTATTTATATTCCGGTAAGATTAATAACTATATTTCTCCTATAAATTTTTATAGGTAAAAGTTAGGTTCTGATTTTTTTCAACAGTTACATACCCCTGATTATCATAAGAATAACTTTGAGCTGTATTAACAGGAGTAGCTGGTGATGGCAATTCTATAAACATCGAAGTAGGATTGTTTGGAGATATTTTATAGAAGTTAGCCGGATTCATAAGGCTTCGTGTGATAAAATAAACCGAAGGAAGCGTAGAATAAGGGCTTTTCTGAGCATCATAATTTTGAAAGCTGTATTTGCTTACTACTGCTGTAGTCATATTCGGGTTTCCATTGATATCCAGAATACCCTTGGAACAAACTACCTGAATAACATTATCACCGTTATACACAAAACTATAGTCTATAAATCTGTTGTAGGCACTTATTCCTCCTTCTTTTCTCTTTTCAAGAATTTTGGTAAGCTTATTGGTCGTTGCATTATAGGTAAATGCATAATCACTTACCACTGAGACGGATGGAGTTGCACCGGTTGCAGTAGAACTTGCATTATAAATTCTTTTGCCTGTGGCATCAGGGACAATATTAAATTCATATACGAGACTGGAAGATGCTGAACTCACATATTTTACTTTCGTAATATTATTGTTGGTATATGTTACTGTTCCAGTAAAATAAGCACTTCCGGAAGCGAATTCATCTTTAGATACAGCAGTTTGCAAATCTCCTGATCCTGCTGCAGTAATATACTCTTCCTGAGAAACATTATTGGAACTCACCTTTGTCAAAACTTTTTTAGGTGGTGGACCATCATCCGGATTAGGAATGGATTCTGTAGGGTCTGAGGTTGTATTACATGCTGTCAGCAGCCCAAGAAAAGCAATACCGGCAAACATTTTTAAAAAATAGTTTTTTACCATATAGAATTTTTTTAGCTTGTCCAAATATAATTCAATTTTCAATAATACACTTCACTTTATCTGAACAAATTCACAAGAAATAGACTTAATAAACAAAAAAAATCTAAAAACATAACGTTTTTAGATTTCCAATTATTGTATTATTATGAAAATTAATAAGGTTGCAATATAGAAGTGGTCAAAACCGACTGTGACATATCACTGTTCAGATTATCTGTATTAACCGCTCTTCCAACACCAAGCGTGTTACTTGAAATTGCTCTTTTAATACAGGCTACTTTTACACTGTAATTGTTTTTAGGTGTAAGATTCGCCAGTGTGGCATTAAGATTAAAAATCTTGTAAGTTCCGGCATCTCCAAGCAATACATCTGTTCTTACTGCTCTCAGCTTGTCATCCACAAATACCCCACAGGCAAAACTCGCAGAATTTGTTCCTGTTTTCTGTACGGTAGTCTGGAATGAGAAGGTCGCTTTATTATTACTGTTGGTGATAGAAAATAAATCAACCGCACCAGGAATTACAGTCCAGCCACCTGTCAGTGCCTCTCCTTCAGTATAGGGATTTGTTGATCCGTTAGCTCCTGAAAAGCTCACTCCGGTCTGGTCTGCCACTGTATTAATTGAAAATACAGACATACTCCCCTGGCCGTCTGCAATTTTGATTGCTTTCCAGTCGTTCGTACCCAGATCTGTATTATTATGCAGAATATCTCCTGCTGCGCCGGCAGATCCTTTCAACAGATCAGTACCTCCTGTTCTTAATTCTTTTGCGATATTAAGATCCCCATTTACATCCAGCATATTGCTGGGCGTTGGAGTATTAATACCCACCTGAGCATTGGCGATACCTGCTACCAGCAGAGAGGTTATCAATATTATTTTTTTCATGATCTGCTTAATTTATAATTGGGTTAAACACCTCCGGAACTTCATATACATCCACCTTAAGAGATGACTGTGAAATGAAGCTGTTGATATTGGTATATACATTGGTCCCTATTGTCAGCGCATTTCCTGATCCTGTAGCTCCATAAGAGCCTAATCTTGTACACGCTACACTTACTGTATGATCTCCTTTCGCAAGATTCTCTACAATTCCTATCTGGGTATGGGTAAGGAAAGGATATGAAGTGGTAATTGCCTTTAAGTTTCTCTGTCTCAGATTCACCAGCTTATTATCCACAAAAATACCACACGCATAGTCTATTGAATTATCTGTTCCTCCCGCTGCGCCAAAATCTGCCTGTACAACTGTTTCAAACTGGAAGTAAGCTTTACTCTGAGTACTGAATACTTTGATCACCTGTGAAAGCCCATCTATTTTTTTGAAATTGGTAAGACTGCTGAGATCTTTTCCTTTGGTAAAAGTGGCACCTCTTGAAGTGAAGCCCACCGTAGAATTCTCGGAAGAACTGAATGTAACTCCAACTTTATCAGAAAAAGAATTGTTATATATCAGGTAAAACTTATTGGGCTCATATTCCGGAATACGCAGTGATTTCCAGATTGGAGCATATCCCTCTCCCTGAGAAACCAGAAGTTGGTCGTTATTTCCCTGAAATACAGAATTGTCAGTAGCATTAAGAACCGCAATTTTACCTCTGAAATTGACATCTCCGTTGACGTCCAGTTTTGCATTAGGGGTATCTGTTTTTATTCCCACCTGAGCCGCTGCCCAAAGTCCCGTGGTACAAAGCAGCGTTGATAATAGTTTTTTCATCATTAGTTGTTTTTATAGCTCACGTATTCGATAAGGTCCATTTTCATGGTAGATTCTAAAGTAAATGCACTGGAAGTTCCGTTTGAACCCTGTGCATTACGCCCGATAGCAAATTGCGAGCCGGCATTTGAGGTATCAATCTTTCTGCATGCAATTTCAATTGTATGCACTCCAATCGGAACATTTTGTTCGGTATAGTTAAGAGTAAAAATATAATCCTGGAGACCATTTTTCCCGCTATTATTGTTAGAAGCAATTCTATCCGGGCGTACCGCTACCAGCAGACCGTTTCTGAAAACGCCACATGCAAATCTGACACTTTCAGAAGTAGTGGCAACAGGTGCTTTAATCTCAACCCCTGTCTGAAACTGATAAGTAAGTCTGTTTTTTCCGTTTTTAACAGTAAAACTATTTTGAAGGCCATCGATCTTCACCCATTTGCCTTTGGTAAGATCGATAAGCTTATCACCAACACTGTTTACAAGAATACCATCTCCTGCAACATTATCAGAAAGTGATATAATACCCGTTTGATCCGACGACAGATAAGAATTGATCAGCTTATACTGTCCCTCTTCCATAAAGGAAACATTCAATGATTTCCACACAGGAGGCAATCCCTCACCCTGAGAAACCAAAACCTGGCCGTTCAACCCGGCATCTCCAGCCTGCGTTGAAGTTCCGCCTACTCTAAGTTCTTTTCTTAAGGTGGTCTTTCCATTCACATCAAGAACAGATTTAGGTTTTGCAGTACCTATTCCCACCTGTGCGTTGGCATAGAATGAAAGAAGTCCAGCCGCGCAGCAATATATAATTTTTTTCATAATAAGGACTGCAAAGGTACACAATGAAGTCCAAAAAATTCCAGTTATATATCCATAAACCTATAGAAATAAACACATTACAATATAGAATTAATCACATCTAAAAGTAGAATTATTTCTACATAACTCCACTTTTCATTTACTAAATAAAACATATTATGCTCCAAACCCTTACTGTACGGGAACTTACAAGTTTTTATTACTCATCAGAATGTGATTTTAACACCACAAAAAGGGCCTTAATTCTCCCCGAGAGGAATATTCCAAAATAAAAACATGATAACAATCACAAAAAAACGTATAAAAATTTAAGGCTTTTATACGTTTTTCACGATTTTTATAAAGTTGTCCCTAAAGAACAAAAAGTAAAATTTAATTATGTTCAATAATGGCTTTCAGCAGTAGATTTACCTCATCAACATTTTTAACCTTTTCCTTCCTCATCATCAGCTGGTTGCCTTCTTTTCCTGACTTCTCTTTCAGCTGAGCCTCAGCAGGATTGCGGGTCAGATAATTGATAATATGTCTGAATCTATCGGTCTGATAGAATTTATCCTGAGGATTCCCCGGAAAGTATCCTAAAAAGACGCCGTTTTTCATTACAATCTTCTCAAAACCAATATCAGCAGCCAGCCATTTCAGGGACACACTCTTCAGAAGATTAACAGCTTCTTTCGGCAGTGCCCCAAAACGGTCGATCAATTCCAGCTCAAACTGATGAAGATCTGCTTCATTGTTGATCTCTGCAATTTTCTGATACAGCAGCAGCCTTTCTTCCGTATTGGAGATATATGAATCCGGGAGCATCAGTTCCAAATCCGTATCGATATTAACCTCTTTCACGGATTTAAAAAGCTTCTGACGATCTTCTTCATTTTCAAAAAGGTTTTCAAAATCAGCATCATCTTTTAATTCTTCCAATGCTTCCTGCATCAGTTTCTGATACGTTTCAAAACCCATCTCATTGATAAATCCACTCTGCTCAGCTCCCAGAAGATCACCTGCTCCCCTTATCTCAAGATCTTTCATTGCAATCTGGAATCCACTTCCCAGATCTGAAAACTGTTCAATAGCCTCCAAACGTTTTCTGGCATCCGAAGTCATCATATCATAAGGAGGTGTGATCAGATAACAAAACGCTTTCCGGTTGCTTCGTCCCACCCTTCCTCTCATCTGGTGAAGGTCTGCCATTCCGAACCGATGTGCATCATTGATAAAAATAGTATTCGCATTCGGCACATCTACACCACTTTCCACAATGGTGGTAGATACAAGGACATCATATTTTCCTTCCATAAAATCCAGGACATTCTTTTCCAGCTGTTTTCCCTCCATCTGTCCATGTCCCGTAATCACTCTTGCATCGGGAACCAGTCTCTGAATAAGCCCTGCAATATCTTTCAGATTCTCAATTCTGTTATTGATAAAATATACCTGCCCATCTCTCTGAAGCTCGTATGAAACAGCATCACGAAGAATTTCTTCATTGAATCCTATCAACTGCGTATCCACAGGCTGTCTGTTAGGAGGTGGTGTTTTGATTACAGACAAATCCCTGGCAGCCATCAATGAAAACTGCAGGGTTCTTGGAATAGGAGTAGCTGTAAGAGTAAGGGTATCCACATTATTTTTTAAGGTCTTCAACTTATCCTTTACTGAAACTCCGAATTTATGCTCTTCATCAATAATCAGCAATCCAAGGTCTTTAAATTTCACAGAGCTGCTTACCAACTGATGTGTTCCAATGATAATATCTACTTTTCCATTCTTCAGATCTTCTAAAGTCTCTGATTTTTGTTTGGCCGTCCTGAATCTGTTGACATAAGAGACATTTACCGGAAAATCTTTAAGCCTTTCCTTAAAACTTCTGTAATGCTGAAAAGCCAGAATAGTTGTAGGCACTAATACGGCAACCTGCTTGCCATCAGTAGCCGCTTTAAATGCAGCCCTGATTGCAACTTCTGTTTTTCCGAAACCTACATCACCACAAACCAGCCTGTCCATCACTGTATCAGCTTCCATATCTTTTTTTACATCTATGGTAGCCTTTTCCTGATCCGGAGTATCTTCATAAATAAAGCTGGCTTCCAATTCGTTCTGCAGATAGGAATCCGGTGTATACGCAAAACCTTTTGCCGTTTTTCTCTGGGCATACAGTTTAATAAGGTCAAAAGCAATCTGCTTAACTTTAGCTTTTGTTTTCTGCTTTAAAGATTTCCAGGTTGGAGATCCGAGTTTACTCAAAACAACTTCTTTTCCATCCGGGCCGTTGTATTTTGAAATCTTATGTAAAGAGTGAATACTCACATACAGCAGGTCACCGTTTTTATAAGTCAATTTGAAACATTCCTGGATTTTGCCATCATTATTTACCTTTACCAGGCCCATAAACTTCCCAATTCCATGATCGATATGAGCGATATAGTCACCGATCTTCAGAGACATCAGATCTTTCAGGGTAAGCTGTTCAGATTTTGCAAAAGTATTTTTAGCTTTATATCTCTGATAACGGTCAAAAATCTGGTGATCTGTATAGACCATCAGTTTGTGACCATGATCTACAAACCCTTCGTGAAGTTCAGATTTAAAGCTTTTAAAGGGAAGTTCATGCTCAAGTTCTTCAAAAATAGACTCCAGCCTTTCTTTCTGTTTTTCTGTTGAAAAGGAAATCCAGGTATCAAATCCATTATTCTGTTTTTCCTCAATATCTTCAATCAGCAGTTCAAAGTTTTTATGAAAAGAAGGCTGTGGGAGCTGGTCCATTCTGACCTCAGTAAATTCCTTCAATCCTTCAATCATTACTCCTCCAAAATCAACTGTCCTGAATTTTTTATAATCGAACAGAAACTCCTGATCAGAAATAAAAAGTTCCTGTGGAGTCCTGTGTGCAATATCCTTACTTAACGTTTCATATTTCTCCAGAGACTTTTCATAAAAAGTCCTTATTTTCTGCATTCCCACCATTCCGTTTTTTGAAACTACAAAGCTTTCATTAGACAGTAACTGCAGCAGTGATACCCTGGTTCCTGTCACTGAAAAATTCATATTGGAAACCAATTGAAAATCCTTTACCTTATCTACCGAAAGCTGGGTTTCAATATCAAATGTTTTGATGCTTTCCACTTCATTTCCGAAGAACGTAATCCTGTATGGTTTTTCATATGAATAGGAAAACACATCTACAATTCCTCCTCTTACAGAAAATTCGCCTGGCTCAGAAACGAAATCAGCCTGTTGGAAATGATAATGATTAAGCAGCTCATCTACAAAATCAAAATCCAGCTGATCACCTACTTTAATATGATGAGAAATCGCCTTAAAATCTTCTTTTTTTAAAACCTTTTCAGATAGAGCGCCGGCATAGGCAACTATCACTCTGGGAGACCTTCCGGAATTGATTTTATTTAAAACCTCCGTTCTTAAAACCAAGTTTGCATTCTGTGTTTTCTCGACCTGATACGGCTCAAGATGGGTTGCCGGAAAGTACAGCACTTTATCTTTACCAAGAAGGTCTTCCATCTCAGTATTGGCATATAATGCATCTTCCTTATCATCTACGAGATAAAGAATATTTTTTTTCTGAACCAAAAAAAGTTCAGCCACAAAAATAGAGACTGAAGATCCGGCACTTCCTTTTACAGCAATATGCTGATTATTTTCTAGCTGAGTAAAAATTTCTTTTCCAAACTCTTTCTGCAACAGGTCTGGAAGGAACTTTTCATTGATGGATTTTAACTGCATATAGTAGTGGTATAAACGACAGAAGCGATTTCGGGAGTTTTCCGAAACCGTTTAGGAGATACAAAGATACTGATATTTTTTTCTCTGCTTATATAATATGATCCTTTCAGATTTAGAAATGAAATACTTAGCCAAAAAAAATAAATCTTAATTTTTTACAATTTTATTTAATAACCCGTTAAAAAAAATTAATTATTCCCACATGGCACAGTGTTTGGGATCCTTATGTTACCAAACATTAAGAATAGTATTATGAAAAAAGCAATTAAAATTTTAGGACTTATGATGCTGTTGGTATTTACAGCATTATCTTTTTCGTCGTGCAGCAAAGATGATGATCCTGTAAACAATGAATTTTTTGCAGGAACTTACAAGGGAAGTGTTTCTTATAATGACGGAGGCTCCACCAATATCAGCACAGATAACGGAAGTGTATTTGTGACAAAGATCGCCAGCGGCACCAAGTATAATTTTGCCTTCTCAAACAGTATTCCCGATCTTAACGGAATAGAGTTTAATCAGGAAGGGGATCATACGCTTGTAATGATTGGTTCTACAGCAACCTCTTATATCAGAATTGATAACAACACGTTAAAAATCTTATTTGCAAAAGACGGCAAAACGTGGACAGCCAACTGTACACGTTAGATGTGTCTATTTATATATTATGCAAGCCTGTCTTCATCCTTTGAAGGCAGGCTTTTTAACTGTAAATGAAAAGCTTTAATCTTTTTTTAAGCTGTAATAAACTTTAGTTAAGTTTGAAAATACCATTTTTTTAGCCTGGTTTTTGTATATCTTTATTCAACAAAAACAAACAATCATTCTTATGAAAAAATTATTATCTGCAATGTCATTAATCTTAGGGTTAGGACTTGCCACTGCACAGCAGACTGCTCCCGCTAAAAGCACAACAGCACATCCACCTGTAAAAGCAACTACTGCAAAGGCTGCTAAACCGGCAGAAGTAAAAGCTGCCAAACCGGCAATGGATGCAAAAGCAGCGAAGCCTGCACAACCGGCTGCCAAAATGAAAAAAGACGGAACTCCGGATAAAAGATATAAAGAAAACAAACACCTGAAAAAAGACGGGACTCCTGATAAAAGGTACAAGGAGAATAAATAAGCACAACATTAACATATAGTTGTTATTTTCATAATCAAATTTCGAAAAGCCGGTGGAACATGTTCCATCGGTTTTTTTATGTGAAGCCTTGTAAAAAATGATTCCAGATTCTGTACTTATTTATAAATTTGACCCATGTTAAACTTCTTCAAGAAAAATGCAGCACTGATCTGGGCAAAAAAGCATGTCCAAAAAGCGGAAGATTTCAAAAAAAATGCAGGAAAAGACCAGGAAGACCTGTTACTTTCTCTGGTAAATACAGCTCAAAAAACACTTTTCGGGCGTGAGCATGATTTTGAAAACATCCATTCTGTAAAAGAATTTCAGGACAGAGTTCCTGTAGCCGACTATGAAGATCTGAAACCTTATATTGAAAGAGTAAAAAAAGGACAGGCTAATATTCTCTGGACAGAAACCCCGGAATATTTTGCCAAAACTTCAGGAACGACTTCCGGATCCAAATACATCCCTATCTCTAAAGAAGGAATGCCTTTTCAGGTTGGCGGAGCTCAAAGTGCCCTTTTCCATTATATCAGCAAAAAGAACAATGCTGATTTCGTAAACGGGAAAATGATTTTTCTGCAGGGCAGCCCTGAACTGGAAGAAATATTTGGAATAAAAACAGGGCGATTGTCCGGTATTGTAGCCCATCATATCCCTAACTATCTTCAAAAAAACCGCCTGCCAAGCTGGGAAACCAATATCATAGAGGATTGGGAAACCAAAGTTGACAAGATCATTGAAGAAACAGAACGTGAAAATATGACGTTGATCTCCGGTATTCCTCCATGGCTTATCATGTATTTTGAGAAGTTAACGGAAAAACATGGTAAAAAGATCAAGCAGCTCTTCCCTAATCTTCAGCTTATCGTCACCGGTGGAGTCAATTATGAACCGTACCGTGATAAGATGGAAGAACTATTGGGCGGCAAGGTCGATATTATTCAGACTTTCCCTGCCTCTGAAGGTTTTTTTGCTTTTCAGGATGATTACACCAAAGAAGGACTCCTGCTGCTGACCAATCACGGGATTTTCTATGAATTCATTCCTTTGGAAGAATATGGCAAACCAGGAGCAAGAAGATTAACATTAAAAGACATTGAACTTCATAAAGATTACGCGCTGATCCTTACCACCAACTCCGGATTGTGGGCTTATTCCATTGGAGATGTTGTAAGGTTTATCAGCAAGGATCCTTACAGGATTTTGGTAAGTGGCAGAACAAAACATTTTACTTCAGCTTTTGGAGAACACGTGATTGCTTTTGAGGTGGAAGAAGCGATGAAAGCTGCCATTGAAAAATATCCGGCACAGATTACAGAATTTCATCTTGCACCACAAGTAAACCCATCTGAAGGACTTCCTTATCATGAATGGCTGATTGAGTTTGAAAAAGAACCGGAGCATCTGGAAGCATTCAGAGAAGAGCTGGATCAGCAGCTTCGGGCGAGAAATACGTATTATAACGATCTGATTTCGGGAAATATCCTGCAGAAACTGCAGATCACAAGACTGAAAAAGAATGCTTTTCACGAATATGCCAAATCCCAGGGAAAACTGGGAGGCCAAAATAAGACTCCAAGATTGGCGAATGACAGAAAGATTGCAGATCTCTTAGAAATTTACAAACTTTAATCATATTTTTTCAATTCCAAAAACGTATATTCGAAAAAAATTATAAATTTGAAAAACTAAAAGAAAATAATGAAAGCATCTGTACTGTTGAAATCATCTTTATTAACATCTTTATTTGTTATTACGTCTTGCGCTACGACAAAATACAGCGAGGATATTTCAAAAAACAACTACTCCAATCTTGAAGCCGGAAAAATCTACAAAGTAACAATGAGAGACGGATCTCCGAAGCAGACCATCTTATTCAGAAATATCGTTGGAGACAACCTTGTAGGTACAGCTGGTAAAAAAGACAGCACAGAAGTCATTATCCCTAAAGCAAAAGTAGCCGCTGTGAAAGACAGGAGGAAGGCAAGGATTGCTGCAGGAGCTACTATCATTGGAGCAGCAGGAGTTGCTGCCATCGTATTGAGTTCTACCAGAGCTGACTAAAATAGATTTTATCTTTCGGGATATATTTACGATATCTTTTAAAAATCAACATATGAATAGTCCTAAATAAATTTTTAGGACTATTTTTGTTCATGATTTCCTTTACCCCGTTACAGACATTACAAAATGTTGAGTTCAGAAATCTTCTCACCGGGAGATTTTTTATTGTTTTAGCTTTCAGAATGCTTGCCACATTATTAGGATGGTGGGTGTACCAGTTAACAAAAGATCCTTTTTCAATAGGTCTTATTGGCCTTTCAGAAGTAATTCCTGCAGTAAGCTGTGCCCTGTATGCAGGACACGTTATTGATATGAATGAAAAAAAGAAACTGCTTCTTACCTGCAATTATGCTTATATTTTTCTGATCGGACTGTTACTGATTCCCGCTTTCTTTAATGTGGAAATGCATTTTACAGGTCATCAGATCACTTATTTTATTTATGGGGTGATATTTTTCACAGGAATAGCAAGAGCTTTTATCGGCCCTATTGTTCCTTCCATGATTCCTAAAATTGTAAAGAAAGAGAACCTCCCCAATGCCGTAACTCTCAATCAGGCTACATTTCTTATTTCTTCTGTGTGCGGACACGCTATAGGCGGACTCCTCATAGGATACATTGGAGTAAAATGGACTCTAGTTGTTATTCTATCTTTGATATTCGTTGCTTCTTTATTTTTCTGGCAACTTAACAAGCAGTATTCGGAATACAAAAAGGAAACGGTGAATGTCGTTGAAAGCATGCGTGAAGGAATTTCCTATATTTTTAAGACCAAAGAAATTTTAGGTGCTTTATGCCTTGACATGTTTGCGGTACTCTTTGGTGGCGCTGTAGCCATGATTCCTGTTTTTGCCACAGATATTTTAAATTCCGGAGCTGAAGGTTTCGGCCTGCTCAATGCAGCCTCTGATATCGGATCCATGTGCATCATTACAGTTTTATCAATTGTTCCTCTTCGGAAAAATCAAGGGAAAATACTTCTTGCTGTGGTAACCGGATTCGGGCTTTGCATCATAGGCTTTGGCTTATCCAAAATTTATTGGCTTTCTTTTATGTTCCTTGTGATGAGCGGGATGCTTGACGGAATCTCTGTGGTAATACGCGGAACGATTGTACAGCTGAAAACACCTGATCATATAAGAGGGAGGGTTCTCAGTGTGAATTCAATATTTATCATGTCCAGCAACGAAATGGGACAGTTCGAAAGCGGACTCATGGCTAAATTACTTGGAGTAGTACGATCTGTAGTCTTTGGAGGATGTATGACTGTGTTAGTAGCATTACTGGTGGGAAGCACCAATCCTAAGCTGAGAAAAATGCAATATTAACTTATTATTTATCAGTTCATTTAAATTTAACACGAAACAAATCGTAATTCGAAATACTTAAAATCAGAATAGATCATTTTCTATTCTGATTTTTCTTTTATACCTGCTTTTTATAACAAAAAAAGAGAATTAAATTCTAAATATTCAGACAAATAACCAATATCTTTACCATCTTCATATAATCGCACATGAAAAATAAAATACATTATTAAAAACCAATACATTAGTTTCATTAAATATATCTTAAAATCTTTAATTTAACGTTAATAATTTTTTATATTTGCTTCTATAAAATATCCCCCTATGACTAAACTTTTACTAATTTTAAGCTTTTTCATTGTAAACTGCTGGGTTTCGGCCCAAGCCTTCACTGACAAAGTGCTAACCCAAGCCGTACTGCAGCTCAATGCATCCAAAACAGCTAGTGATTACGACAATGTCTTCAGTAAATTTTCAGGAGCAAAAACTTCAGAAACCTGGCAGGCCAATTATTATGCCGCTGTTGCATTATACCTTAAAAATGAAACCCTGCTAAAGAAAGCACCCGGAGCCAGCCTTACGGATGACAATGCTTTAGCCAGAAAAATAGCAGCGGGAGCATGGACTGCGCAAAGAGATAACGCTGAGATCAACATATTATTAGGTTTACTGTATGTTCAGAAAATGCAGATTGACGGTTCTCAAAGCAGCCAGCCTGATCAGAATGTCATCTCTCAAAGTATAGCTAAGGCTGAAACCAGTGCTGTTAACAACCCGAGACTGGCGATTCTTCAGGCAAAGATCAAAGAAAAATCAGGTGATAAAACTAATGCCGACATTTTATACCGTAAAGCTTTAAGCGAATTTTCCAACCCAAACGCTTCAGACAGCAAATCTCCAACTTGGGGAAAGCAATTGATCCCTTCTGTTCAATAATCTGAAGATAAAATTAAAATGATCAACATGAAAAAATATCTACTCGTTTTTCTATTTTTCGTAGCTCAAATGGCTTTTGCACAGCAGGACTGTGCTACTGCCATACCGATATGCAGCGATGCAGCGATTTCTCTTAAGCCTAACGGATGGGGAAATATTAAAGAAGGCCAGGTAGGCTGCCTTGGCCCTAATGGGGAGAGTAATTCCATATGGCTTACTTTCAGCATAGAAACAGCCGGAACACTGACGTTTTTAGTAACTCCTACAGGCCCCACTGCCGTAGGTATAGACTATGATTTTGCTCTGTATGGCCCGAATCATAACTGCGCCAATACAACAGCCACTCCATTGAGATGTTCTTATGCCGGTGTTAATGCAAGCATCATCAACCCTACCGGCCTTAATATGACTTCTACAGATACGACTGAAGGAGGAGGGGGTGATGGTTTTGTAAAATATATTGATGTACTTCCCGGACAGGTTTATCATCTTCTTTTAAATAATTACTCTATAGACATTGCTCCATTTACCTTAACGTTTGGCGGAACAGCTAAGCTTCTTACTCCGTTTGACCACAATTCGGCACAGGTTTATCAGCCAAATCCGTTTTTACAGCCTGGTCCTACCCAAAACGGAGAGATCCCGGTATGTGGTAAAATTGTCAACTATGATTTCTCTACATTTTCCTCACAGATCTTAAACGGCAACCCAAATTTTGCAGTAAAATACTATGCTTCAGCAACAGATGCCCTGGATGATAATAATCCTATTACCGCACCTACGAATATCAATGTAGCTACAACTTATACATATGCAATCAGCTATGTTGATCCCAACAGCCCGACCAGCTTCTTAAATCAGTGCAGAGAATATGGACAGATAAAATTTCTTGATAAATCTTTCACACTAAACCCTGCTACCCTTACCTCTTGCAGCAATAACAATTCAGGCACTGCAATGTATGATCTATCTACAGCAACTGTAGGGGCGGCTCCCAATCATATATTAAAGTATTATCCTTCAATGTATGACCTTAATAACGGAACCAACGAGATTACCAATCCTTACATGTATGTTTCTGCAGAAGGCTCAGTTTTTGTAAAAGCGATCAACGAATTTGGATGTACAGCGTCAGCTGAAATTACACTTAAATTCTACCCTTTGGTTACAGCAACAGACGCTTCATTAAGATCCTGCTTTATAGAATCAAACCCGTCTACGGCTTTATTCAATCTGGCAAATGCTCCGGTCACGAGTCCTACAGGAACGACAACCAAAAGATATTTCCCATCGCTGACAGATGCAATAGATGCAACAAATGAAATTTTAGGATTTAATAATTATATTGCACCCAATGGATTTGTATACGTTAGAGTATCAGACACCCGCGGATGCTATACTGTTGCAAAAATTACTTTAACAGTAATTCCACCTGTGACATCAAGTGTACTGAAAGACAAGGTCATCTGCATGGAGGACACCACAACTCTTGATGCCGGAGCAGGTTTCAGCAGTTACGAGTGGAGCACAGGAGCAACTACCCAGTCAATCAAAAATGTAGGGGTAGGAGTCTACTGGGTAAAACTGAAAACAGGAGAGTGTATCGCAACACAGAAAGTTACCGTATATCCTTCTGAACAGCCTGTAGTAACCAATATTGATGTTTCCAACACAACGCTTACGATAAATGTTATAGGAGGAACACCGGATTATCAGTACTCAATGGACAAAATCACATGGCAGAACTCCAATACATTTACCAATATTGCCAGAGGCACTTATAAAGTATATGTAAAAGATGCATATGACTGTGATCCTATTGAAGTTACTGTAGTAGTTCCAAACCTTATAAATATGATTACTCCGAATGGAGATGGTGTAAACGATGTTGTAGATTATTCTGCTATGGCAGACAAACAAAATCTTGTATTAAGTATCTTTGACAGATATGGAACAAAAATCCATCAGGGAGATAAATCAAACGGATACAAATGGGACGGAACCATTGCCGGCAAGAAGATCCCTACAGGTACTTACTGGTACTCTGTAACATGGAATGAAAACGACAAAAAGAATACTCCTTTCAAGTTTTCAGGATGGATTGTTGTAAAAAACAGAGAATAAACCCTTATTATAAGAAAAGCCGCTTTGGCGGCTTTTTCTTTTACAAATTATGATAAAAATTTATTGATCTTTAATTTTGTTTAACGAAAATAGTTTTAACAATGAAAAAAATATTACTTCTTTTTATTTTATTGATAACGCAAATGGCCTATTCACAGTCAGACTGTGTCACAGCAATCCCTATCTGTGGTAACTCTGACATCTCTTACACCCCTTCAGGCCCGGGGAATATTATAGAAATTCTTAATCAAAACGGGGGATGCCTCAGCACCAATGAAAGATATACTGTATGGTATACTTTCACCATATCTACACCAGGCACCCTTGCATTTAAAATAAAACCAAATGACCAGGGTGATGATTATGATTTTGCAGTTTATGGTCCCACAACAAACGGATGTACTTCTTTACAGAATTCAGCTCACGTCTTTGTACAGCCAATAAGATGTAACTATAGCGGAACTCCCGGAGACACAGGATTGGATCTTACTCTTGCCCCGCCTGCAGTATTTCCTACCAACCCTCCAGGCACTACAGCCAGTATGAACAATGGCAAATGGAGTCCTTATATGGATGTATTGGTAGGTCAAACGTATTATCTGGTTATTGACAACTTCAGTAGATCGGTTAATGGATTTTCCTTAGAATGGTCTGGTACTGCAAGCTTAAGCTCAGCATTCAACGATCCAACTCTGGCTCCATATCCATTCATTACTCCAGGAATTCCAGGAACTAATCCAAATGATCCAAGCCAGGTAATGGTTTGCTCATTACCTACCCAGTTTGATTTTACAACACTTACTGCCTCTATCATCAATGGAAACAGCTCGAATTTCAAGGTTACTTACCACAAAACAACCAATGATGCCCTTACAGGCGCAAGCCCTCTTACCGTAGCAACAGTAGACGGAACCACTACATACTATTACAGAATTGTATATCAGGATCCTACTAATCCAAGTAATCCTAACAACGGATGTTTCATAACCGGGAAATTTAAGTTTGTCAATGTAGGTATTTCAGCAAATACCGCCACTTTATATTCTTGTAACAACAACGGAGCCGGTACGGCAAAATATAACCTAACAACAGCCAACGTATTTGGACCAGGCGGAGCAACAATCAAGTATTATGCTACCGCTGCTGATATGAATGCAGACATCAATGAAATCACTGACCCTGCTAACTATATTTCTCAGGAAGCAACGGTCTATGTAAAAGTGATTTCTTCTTTTGGATGTATCGCAACGACTACAATCAAACTGCTATTCTATCCTGCAGTAGTTTTAAAAGATGCTGTTATTCAGAACTGCTATATTGACAATGATGTAAACCGTTCAACTTTTGATCTTTCTAAAGCTGATATCGGAGTACCTGTTCCTACCCCTACCGGAACTATTATTAAATATTACACTACTGTAGCTGATGCCAAAGCTCAGACCAATCCTATTGCTACACCACTAAATTATCTTTCAGAAAGCAAAACGGTATTTGCAAGAGTAGACAATGACAAGCAGTGTTATTCCATTGCCAAGATAGATCTGAAAGTATTACCTCCTGTAAAATCAGCTGTATTGAAAGATAAAACGATTTGTGCTGAAGCCAAAACAACACTGGATGCCGGACCTGGTTTTGTCAGCTACGAATGGAGCACTGGTGAAACTACACAATCTATCAGCAACGTAGGAGTTGGGGCATATTGGGTAAAACTTCAGACAGGAAAATGCTTCACTCTTCAGGAGGTACGCGTACATGCGAGTGTTCAGCCAGTAATATCAGGAATAGAAATAACAAACAATACTATCGCTGTTACCGCTACAGGAGGAGTCCCTCCTTACAAATATTCTGTAGACGGTGTCAACTGGCAGGATTCAAATACATTCACAGGACTTCCGAGAGGTGAAAATACAGTATATGTAAAAGATACTTACAACTGTACACCAACTCAGGTAATCATTACGGTTCCGAACCTTATTAATGCCATCACTCCGAACGGGGATAATGTAAATGACGTTATCGATTACTCTGCGCTGGCATACAAGAAAAATCTAGTCTTTATAGTATATGACAGATATGGAAACAAACTTCATGAAGCCAAAAGAATAAACAACTTTACATGGGACGGAACTGCATTTGGAAAGAAAATTCCAACAGGAACCTACTGGTATACCATCTCATGGAATGAAAACAATAAAAACAGTACTGAAACCAAATATTCAGGATGGGTATTGGTAAAAAATAAAGAATAAGCTTTATCAGACCTTCTAAAAAAATCACCCCAGATAGACTGCACCCAAAAGTTTAGACAAAATTAAACAATATTATTATATGAAAGAGTTCGGTACTGTACCGGACTCTTTCCTTTTAGATTAAGTCTTATCCTGTCGTTATTGTAATAATTGATAT
>NZ_BJTC01000010.1 GCF_006829085.1 Chryseobacterium sp. ON_d1 | reverse complement strand
GCGGTGGGGCTCACCTGTTCCCATTCCGAACACAGAAGTTAAGCCCACCAGCGCCGATGGTACTGCTAACGCGGGAGAGTAGGCCGCCGCCAGTTTTTATTTTATTTTTAAAAATCCTTTATCATGACGATAAAGGATTTTTTGTTTTATACCCATCCCGGTTTAAAGTAACAGAACTAATCAGCAATGAGTAATCAAATCAGTAATAAACGATGATTGATCAATGATAACAATACATCGATTACTGATCTTTCATCACTGATCAATCATCAATTATCAATTATCAATTATCATTCATCCCCTAGCCCCGATAGGAATGGTTACCCCGCAGCAGGAGGTGGAAGCACTGGGATTAGCTGGGAAAATAAACCCTGGCGCGAGGAGTAGGAATGGATAGCGGGAGAATGCTTCTGAAATTTTCGAAAGTTGGTGGACAACTATTTCCTTACCTGCAATGCATATAAATTATTCCCCTTTTTTAAGCGCATAAATCGCTTATCAGAAATAAAACCAGTTCCTTTACAGAAAAAATATCTGAATAGCTATAATCTACCTTATTTTGATTCAAAAAAAAGAAAACCGCCTCTATAATGAAGCGGTTTAATTTATGACATAAGGATTTCAATCTTACATATCACTATTGGTATCAGGGCATTTGAAATCATCGCTGCAAGTTGCGCAAACAATTACCCCGCTGCAATAATACATACAGAAATCTGCTGGAGGAAGGTTAACACCTCCGGAAATGTTTTTTAATTGGCCTTTTTGTAGTTTTTTTAAATTTTTCATATTGTTTTAATTAAAAATTTGTAGGTAAAGTAAAAATAGTTAAAATATTTTTAATTAAACAATAGTTTGTACTAAAAAATATTATTTAATTCAAATATTAACTGCACAGGCAGTGATGGCGTTGAATTTTATTTAAATATTTGATTATTAAAAGAATAAGCATTATTTTTAAAAGAGCGTTATCCGAAAAGCTTATAGAGTAGGAATACCAAAAAATCAAAAACTATGAAAAATCTTAAGAAACTTTCAAGAGAAAACAAGAAAAGTATCATTGCTGGGATTGATTTCCCTGCATATTGTTTTGAAGGGGGAGGGCCTGGAGAAGGGGGCTGTTCTGTAGGAGAAATCTGCTCCGGAGGAAAATGTGTCCCATACACTGGAAACCCTGGGGGAGGAGGAAATCCTGGTGGAGGTGGTGATTCCTATACCTGTATCTGTCCATGGGGAACCTTTACGCAACCCACTCCATGCCCGGAATTTTACTGTATAACAGGTTAGAAAAAGTAATGAATGTAACTGATAAAATAAGAACGGCTGCCTTTTTGAAGCAGCCGTTTTTCTTTTATTTCTTAATCAATCCCAATTCGATCAATCTCTCATGCAGGAATTCTCCGGCAGTAGTGTCTTCGTATAATTTTGGATTATTTTCATCTACACAGTTCTCAAGTGCATTTAAAGACATGGCACTGATTGGATGCATAAAGAAGGGAATTGAATATCTCGATGTACTCCACAATTCTCTTGGCGGGTTTACCACTCGGTGGATGGTAGATTTCAATTTGTTATTGGTATGTCTTGAAAGCATATCTCCAACATTGATCATCAGTTCATCGGGTTCTGCAATAGCGTCAATCCACTCTCCGTTATGATTCTGAACCTGAAGACCTTTACCCTGTGCACCCATTAAAAGAGTAATAAGGTTGATATCTCCATGAGCAGCTGCTCTTACCGCATCATCCGGTTCCTCTGTAATTGGAGGATAATGAATGGGTCTTAAAATAGAGTTTCCTTCAGCAATTTTATCATCAAAATAAAATTCATCTAATCCAAGGTGTAGTGCTA
This sequence comes from Chryseobacterium sp. ON_d1, assembly GCF_006829085.1. Classification (GTDB taxonomy): domain Bacteria; phylum Bacteroidota; class Bacteroidia; order Flavobacteriales; family Weeksellaceae; genus Chryseobacterium. The sequence goes on along the minus strand of NZ_BJTC01000010.1, from coordinate 262,782 downwards.
AAGCTCTTAGAACATACTGCCCTGTTTTTTCAAGCATCTGGAAGGCTTCTTTACCTACTTCGTTGAACTTAGGGAGTTCTTCAACGATTACATTGTCGGGATACTCGGCTCTGTACTTTGAATCATCAGACAGATACTGTCCGAAGTGCCAGAATTCTTTTAAGTCTCCTTTTTTGAAACCTTTTGCGGTTTCTTTACCGAATCCTACATACCCTCTCTGGCCGCCGATCCCAGGAATCTCATACTTTTGTTTGGTTTCCACTGGCTGGTCAAAAAAGTTTTTTACCTCTCCATACAAATCTTCTACTAGGTTGTCATCAAGAAAATGGCCTTTTAAGGCTACAAAACCAATTTCTTCATAAGCTTTTCCGATTTCATTTACAAATTTCTGTTTGCGTTCCGGGTTGTCCGAAAGGAAATCACGCAGGTCTACACTAGGTATTTTATCCATTTTTAGAAATTTACGAACAGCAAAATTACATTTTTTTTAAATTAAATGATTTTAAAATCATTATTTATAAGTTAAATTTGCTGTATGAAAAAATATTCTTCTAAGAGAAGTATCCAAATACTTGCACATCTTCTTCAGCAGTACGGAATTGCAGATATTGTAATTTCTCCGGGGTCAAGAAATGCTCCTTTGGCCATTCATTTTTCAGAGGTGGATAGTTTTAACTGTTACAGCATTGTAGACGAAAGAAGTGCTGCTTTTGTTGCAATGGGAATGGCAAAAAGTGAAAAAAAGCCGGTAGCGATTACCTGTACCAGCGGATCTGCTGTTGTTAATTATTATCCGGCGGTTACTGAAGCTTTTTATCAGAATATTCCACTGCTGATACTGACGGCAGACCGACCGACTGATTTCGTGGATATATTTGATGGGCAGACAATAAGGCAGAAGGATGTTTTTCATCAGCATTCCTATGGTGATTTCCAGCTTTTGGAAGACAGCAGGGAACATGCAGAGGATATTAATTTCGATACGATAAAAAAAGCCATCGAGCTTTGTTTTGAAAAGCAAGGTCCTGTACATATTAATATTCCATTGGAAGAACCTCTGTACGAACTTGTTTCAGAGCTTCCCACATTTCCCACTGTGGAAAAAACAATAAAACATAAAGACTATGAAATCCCATCCAATCTGATAGCAGAATGGCATACTTCCCAAAGAATCATGCTGCTGGTGGGAACGAGAGATTATAGCCCTGAGCTGGAAAATCAACTGACACAATTGGTAAAAAACCATTCTGTTGTGGTATTGAGTGAAGCTAACTCAAACCTGTATCATGAGAAGTTTTTCAGACACATAGACCGTTATATTTTCAATTTTACGGAAGAAGACTATAAAACATATGCTCCGGATCTGCTGATTACGGTAGGACAGAATGTGGTTTCCAAAAAAGTAAAGCAGTTTCTGAGAAGTGCCCGCCCGAAGCAGCACTGGCATCTGGATGAAGTATGGCAGCCGGATACTTATTTTTCGCTGACAGAAAAAATTGAAGTCAGACCTGAGGTTTTCTTTTCAAAACTGCTGAAATTTATCAATCTGGAGCCTAGACCCTATTTTAATCTTTGGGATGTTTTAAGGGATAAAAAAGATGCCAGACATGAACAGTTTTTAAATACGGTTGAGTTCTCTGATTTTTATTTTTTCAATAGAGCTTCACAGACCATTCCGGAGAATTATAATATTCATTTCAGTAACTCTTCAGGGATCAGATATGCACAGCTGTTTGATTTCGGGAAGAGAAAGATGTACTGTAACAGAGGAACCAGCGGAATTGATGGGTCAACCTCTACAGCGATGGGCTTTGCCATCAAAAATGAACATCCGACCTTACTCATAACGGGAGACCTGAGTTTCTTTTATGATATTAACGGACTTTGGAACCAATACATACCTCCATTTGTGAGAATCATGATCTTCAATAACGGAGAAGGAAATATCTTTAAAATCATTCCGGGGCCTGGAAATGCCAATCCCAATACACTGGATGAGTTTATTGCGACCAAGCACCGTAAAAATGCAGAATCACTGGCTAAGCATTTCGGATTCTCCTACATCAGGGTGGAAGATGAGCTTACGCTGGACAGAGTTTTGGAGAATTTCTTCAAACCTGATGCACAGCCCAAGATCCTTGAGGTAAATACTCACGGAAAAAACAGTGCGGATGTACTGAAGTCGTATTTTGAATTTATGAAATGATTTAAAGGTCAAGATATTCTTCGTTCCCTGGCAGATTGATTATTCTGTCGATGGGATATACAAACATATCATCAAAGTCATTCAATGCATTAATGATCTGGAAATGGGTAAATTGCTTTATATTCTGTAAAGTGATTTCCGTTTCTTTGATCTTTTTGTGTTTTAAAAGGTGTTGTCTCTGTACGCCGTTCAGGAGATAGGTAGAAGGCGTGAACCAGTCTTTTCCTTTTAAGAATAAAAGGTTGGAGAAAGAAGTATCAGTAATATGATTGTTTTTGACAATAATAATTTCTTCTGCCTTAGCTTTCATTTTCATTTTATCAAGTTCTTTACGGTCTTCGAACTTGAAAGAATAATCGAAGCTGTTGTTCTCTACCAGCTGGAAATCCTGAATTTCAGGGATCGCATAAGGAATCATCTGTGTTCTGATCTTTTTGTCAAGATCATAAGCAATTCTTAATTTGAAGAGGCCATCTTCATCATGCTGCAGATTTTTATAGATCTTGGCCAGATCAATAGAGTCTTCCTTCCCGAAATGAGAAAAAGTTTGGTTGACACGTTTCTGATGTAGATCCAATAGAAAAATCTCCTGATCTTCTACTTTAATGCTTTCAATGAATTGGGACATAGATTTTATTTTTCATTTCCTGATATTCGTCTTCTAATTTACTCATATGCGTTATACCGCCTCCGCTTTTGAAATAAAGTTGATCTCCCTCTTTTTCAATAAAGCGTATCATTACACAACTGTCAACATTCTGGCCGTCAAACCAGCCGCAAACTCCAGTGTAATATCCTCTTTTATATCCTTCTGCCTCCAGAATTATTTCCAGTGTTTTAGGCTTCGGAGCGCCTAAAATAGAGCCTGCAGGAAGCAGTTTTTGCATTATACTTCCTATCTTTCCGTTATACTCAGCCTTGATCATTCCTGAAATTTCGGAACTCATTGCATACAGATCCTTTTGCTGTGTTTTGATAAAGTCAATTTGCTGAAAATGATCTACCTTTACATTATCTGCCACCATGCTCAGATCATTCCGCAGCAGATCTACTACAGTGTAATGTTCTGCTTTTTCCTTTTTATCATTCTTAAGGATTTCTGCCGCATTTTCAATAGAAGCATCAATAGTACCTTTCATGGGATACGTCAAAATTTTACCCTCAATGATCTTTACAAAAGTTTCCGGAGAAAAAAATACAAAAAAATCTTTATAAAATACTTTATACTTCGCATTTGAGTGATAAAAAATTTCTTCTAGGCTTAGATTAGTCTCTATTTTGGTTTTTCGGGTATAATTTACCAAATAAGAGTTTCCTAAACGAATATTTTCCTGAACTTTATCAAATCCGACCTTAAAGCTTTCCTGTGTCTCCGGAAATGATTTCCAGACTACTTTTTTATTTAAATCGTGTGATGTTTTTAAATTTGAAAATGATTGAAAATCAACCAATAAGCCTGATTTTTCAATTTCATATTCCGGATAAATTTCAACGTTCTCTGAAAGAAAGTCTATCACGAAGAAATAGGGAACTTTCTGAAGGGAAAGCTCGTCCATTTCCATAAATTTTTGATGATTCACTGAAAACATTCTGCAAAAATACTTATTGATGTTTACTTTTGTATAAATTTTTTATGATGCAGAACAAATATCCTCAGAAACCGGGAATAGATTTTATATTGAAGCAGGCTTTTTTTTATTGGAATAAAACTCTGGTTTTTCAGTTGATGTTTTCAATTTTTTATTTTGGAATTTTCCTTACGGTAGTTTTTGCGGCCGATCTGAAATATAATATTATACAGCAATACATGGAGACCGGCAAATATATTAAAGATGGAATGGAAGCTTATGCATTGCAGTATACCAAAATGGCTTCAACACCTGATTTTCAAAAATTTTCTCTGATGATTGTGGGAACTATGATCTTTCTGTACCCTCTGAATATTGGGTTTTACCAGATTTTCAGAAAGATTGATCTTAAGGAAAAGCTGGAATTAGGAGATTTACTGGTTGGATACAATGGGCTTAATTTTTTTAAATACATCGGGTATTATATTTTTTGGTTCTTTGTGTATGTGAATACAGCTCAGACTATTATTCTTGGAATTCTTTGGGTGCTTGCCACTTTATTTGTCGCCCCTTTAATGTTTTTTGCCAATAAAAGGATTTTTGAAGCTATTTCACTTACTTTTAAAGCCCTCAGAATGTATTTCCTGGAAATACTGGTTTGTGCAATTGTTGCTCTGCTGTTTAAATATCTGGGGTTCATGCTGTTTTTCATTGGTGGACTTTTCACATTTCCTTTCTGGAACGCGATGATTTATTCACTTTATAAAACCGTTTTTTCTGAGAAAAACTAAAATTCATTTAGGTTTAATGTGTTTTTTTACTAAAAAAAACTAATTTTGGTAAAATCATTAAATATTTAAACTATGTCTGAATTTAACGAATTTGATCAGCAGGGCTCTGTTCCTAACAGAGATACGGGATCGATTATTTCTCATGCTTTTGAAATGTATAAAGGCGTTTTTGGTTACGGGATCGTGGCGATGATCATTTATCTGCTCGGCGGATCTCTTATTCAAATGCTTACCGGATTTGATTCTGCTGCGGTGGTTGAAGATATAAAATCTTCAGGAAATTTCAATTTATGGAGTACGCCGGGACTTCCTGTTTATATGGGAGCTTCCAGCCTTTTTAATATTTTATTGTCTCCTTTGTATGTAGGACTGATTTATATGGTGAACAAATACAACACCAAGAACCCGATAGAGTTTTCCGATCTTTTCATCGGTTACCGCCAGAATTTTGTCAATATATTGATTTACAGCCTTCTTTCATGGCTTATAACCTCTTTTTCTCTTGCACTTTGTATCCTTCCCATCATTTTTGTATACCCTTTTCTTTTAATAGGATATCCAATCCTTTTATTTGAAAATGCTTCGGCTACGGATGCTTTGTCAAAGTCTTTCAATATTGCAAAAGAGAATTATGGAACTTTCCTGTTAACAGGATTTTTAGGATTTCTGATTTCTATTGCCGGAGTTATTCTTTGTGGAATAGGTGTGATCCTTACAGCCCCATTTATTATGATTGTAATGTACTCAACGTATTGCGCTTTCCTGGGAAAACCAAGACAGATTATGTACAGTAAGTAAAAATATTAAATTCATGATGAATAAGGACAAACAAATAAGCAGTATTGCGATAAAGCAGGTATCGTTACTGGCCATCATTCTGGTATTGGCAGGACTGATCTGTTTTAACCTGGCATTGTTTATTCCATCGGTTCTTGGGGCGATTACCATTTATGTAGTCTGCAGAAAGTATAATTTTTACCTGCAGGAAGAAAAAAAATGGAAACCGTCACTGGCTGCCTTCGCATTAATGTTTGCGAGTCTTATTGTCCTCATTCTTCCCATCTATTTTATTGCTGATCTGATTATCGATAAACTTGGGAATGCGCAGGCTTATATGGCTAAATTCAATGTTTTTCTGGATAAAATACATTCTTATATTTTTTCTAAAACAGGATTTGATATTCTGAGTAAAGAAAATATGACCAAACTGAAGGACTCCGTAGGAAAGGTTTCTACTTCCGCACTCAGTGGGACGTTTAATACTCTTACTGTAATAATGTCCATGTATTTTATTCTCTACTTTATGTTGGAAAAACCCCGGTTATTCGAAAGGATTTTAAGTAATTCAGCCCCCTTGAAAAGGGCGAACATTTCTTTGATCGGCGACAAAATGAGGAAGCTGATCATGGCCAATGCTATAGGAATTCCTGTAGTAGCAGTAGGACAGGGCATTGTTTCCCTGATAGGATATATAATCTTTGGCGCTCCGGGGCCGGTATTACTCTTTGCCCTGACAGCCGCATCTTCAGTAATCCCTGTTGTAGGAACGGCCATTGTCTATGTTCCGGTATGCATCTTTATGATTGCCGAAGGAAATACAGGCCCGGGACTTGGATTAGCAGCATACTGTGTGGTGGTGGTAGGTCTGACGGATAATCTTCTTCGTTTTACACTTTTAAAGAAGCTGGAAAATATTCATCCGCTGAATACCGTTTTCGGGATTATTATGGGGATGAATCTATTTGGCTTTATGGGGCTTATTTTCGGGCCTATTCTGATCTCGTTGACCCTTCTTCTCATTCAGGTGTACAGAAATGAGTTTTCGGATGAGGATATGCCTCCGGACCTTGAATTACCCAATCAGAATGATCTTGGAGAAAAATTAATTTAATTATATAAAGGTGGAAGGAATAAATCCCGAAATATTAAAAGAAATATGTGTTGTCAAAATGCCTTTCGGTAAGTATGAAGGAACAGTTCTTGTAGATCTTCCGATCAGCTATCTGGAATGGTTCAACAGAAGCGGAATGCCCAAAGGAAAACTGGGAATGCAACTTTCAACAGTTTATGAGATCAAATTAAATGGTCTGATGGATCTTTTGACTCCTATAAGGGCTGCTGTGAGAAATGGATTATAAAATTTAAAGTATATCAGATTGGTATACAGATTCGGCGGCATCGAAGATGCCGCCGAATCTATTATCTGTGTTAAGCTTTCAAAGCCTCAATTTCATCTCTCAGTTTAGCCGCCTTAATAAAATCGAGATTTTTTGCCGCTGCTTCCATTTCTTTTTGCTTCTGGGCAATCATTTTCTCTATATCCTCACTGGCATAGCTGGCTTTTGTTTCAGCTACTTTTTGGAGAATTTCTTTTTGGGTATATTTCTCATCAGGGAAATCTTTACTTCTTCCGACAAGATTTTCAGATATTTTTTTATTCAAAGCTTTTGGCTGAAGGCCATTGTCTTCGTTGTATTTCATTTGTTTTGCCCTGCGGTATTCTGTTTCATCAAGAGTAGCCTGCATAGATTTAGTGATTTTATCTGCATACATGATGGCCTTTCCATTTACATTCCTTGCAGCACGCCCAACAGTTTGAATCATTGATCTTCTGCTTCTCAGCATTCCTTCTTTATCAGCATCCAGAATAGCAACCAAAGAAACTTCAGGTAAATCTAACCCCTCTCTTAAGAGGTTGACCCCGATAAGTACATCAAAAAGTCCTAAACGGAGGTCCTGCATGATCTGTATCCGTTCGAGGGTTTCAACGTCAGAGTGAATATACCTTGTCCGGATTCCAAATTTGGTGAAGTATTTGGTAAGCTCTTCTGCCATTTTCTTTGTTAATGTAGTTACCAGTACTCTTTCATCAGCATCAGCTCTTTTCTGAATCTCTTCCATCAGGTCATCAATCTGATTTAGAGTAGGTCTTACTTCAATAATAGGGTCAAGAAGCCCTGTCGGACGGATGATCTGTTCTATATAAGCGCCTCCGGTTTTTTCCAGTTCATAATCTGCAGGGGTTGCAGAAACGTAGATTACCTGGTTTTGCATGGCTTCAAATTCTTCAAACTTTAAAGGTCTGTTATCCATCGCAGCCGGAAGTCTGAATCCAAATTCCACCAGTGATTCTTTGCGGCTTCGGTCACCACCATACATAGCATGAACCTGTGGAACGGTTACGTGGCTTTCATCAATCACCATCAGGAAATCTTTAGGAAAATAATCTATCAGGCAGAAAGGTCTTGTTCCTGGCAGACGTCCATCCAGGTATCTCGAATAGTTTTCAATTCCGGAACAGTAGCCAAGCTCTTTAATCATCTCGAGATCCAGCTCAGTTCTTTCCTGAAGCCTTTTGGCTTCCAAAGGTTTTTCGATAGAATTAAAGAAGTCAACCTGCTTTACCATATCATCCTGAATCTCTCTGATAGCACCGTTCAAGGTTTCTTTGGAGGTCACGAAAAGATTGGCCGGGTAAATCTGGATCTGGTCAAAATTAGACTCCACATTTCCGGTAACGGGATCAAAGCTTTGAATCTTTTCAATTTCATCTCCAAAAAACTGAATTCTGATTGCATTGTCTGCATAGGCAGGAAAGACATCAATTACATCTCCTTTTACACGGAAGGTTCCTCTTTGGAATTCATTTAATGTTCGGGCATATAAGGCATTAACCAGTGAATGAAGAAGTGCTGTTCTCGTTACTTTCTCACCAATAGCTATTGAAATTAATGACTTATGAAACTCTGTAGGGTTTCCGATACCATAAATACAGGAAACAGATGCCACGATCAAAACATCCCTTCTTCCGGAAAGAAGACTCGCCGTAGCAGAAAGACGCAATTTTTCAACCTCTTCATTAATGCTCAGATCTTTTTCAATATACGTTCCGGTGGTAGCAATATATGCTTCAGGCTGGTAATAATCATAATAACTCACAAAGTATTCTACCGCATTTTCCGGAAAGAATTCTTTAAACTCCATGAAGAGCTGTGCTGCCAGTGTTTTGTTATGTGCCAGAACTAATGTCGGACGTTGTACATTTTGTATAACATTCGCAACAGTAAAGGTTTTTCCGGAACCTGTTACTCCCAGAAGCGTCTGATATTTCTCACCGATCTCTATTCCTTCAGTAAGTTTTTCAATAGCCTGAGGCTGGTCTCCGGTAGGTTTATATTCTGATTGAAGTTTAAAATCCATACAACAAAAATACGAAAGAAATCATAAGGCTGTATAATGTTTTGAAGGTGAATATTTTGATGATAGAATTTTAACAAATTGAGTTGTATTTAGAAAGTTTTACATTTCTTGCTGTATGCATTTTTTATGTATTTTAAAGAATACTGTTTTTAGAGATTTGTATGGCACTATTTTTCCATTCATTGTATCATCACCTAATATAACATTATGAAAATCAATCAATTTTATGTCCCGGCAATAAGCCTTTTTCTTATTTTATCTTCATGTAAGGAAAATCATGCAAATGCCCAGAAAACCGGAAATGATGGCAGTGTAGAGACAGAAAATCCTAATTCTGACTATAAGCCGGCATTTCAGGGACAGACAAGAATTAAGGCTGTAAAGACAACAACAACATATAACGTAGAAGTCTTGAATAAAGATCTGGGAAGACCCTGGGGAATTATCAATTTACCTGACGGAAGGTTTCTCATTACTGACAAGAATGGGCATATGAACGTTGTGTCAACAGATGGAAAGCAGGTTTCAAAAATAGAAGGATTTCCAAAGGTAGATTCAAAAGGACAGGGAGGAATGCTGGACGTTGCCCTGGATCCGGATTTTAAAACCAATAATATAATTTACTTCAGTTTTTCAGAACCATTTGGAAAAGGAAACTTAACTTCTGTAGCAAAAGGAAAGCTGTCTGCGGATCTTAAAAATATTGCAGAGGTAAAAGTTATTTTCCGGGCGGAACCTTCATATGACGGAGATAAACATTACGGAAGCCGTCTTGCTTTTGATAAAGAAGGGTATTTGTTTGTCAGTACAGGAGAAAGATCAGATAAAGTGACCCGTGTATACGCTCAGAAAACGGATAATTATCTGGGAAAAATTTTAAAGATTACTACAGAAGGCAAACCTGCACCAGGAAATCCTTTTATTGGAAAGCAGGGGTACAAACCGGAAATCTACGCATATGGCCTCAGAAATCCTCAGGGTATGGCTATAGATCCCAATGAAAACCTTTGGGATGTGGAAATGGGACCAAGAGGAGGGGATGAGATCAATCTGATCCAGCCTGGGAAAAATTACGGCTGGGGAGATGTGACGTATGGAATAGAATATTCCGGAGATAAAGTAGGGCAGGGAATTACACAGAGAGAAGGAACTGAACAGCCTGTCTATTATTGGGATCCTGTAATTTCACCAAGTGGAATTACTTTTTATACCGGAAATATTGATGAATGGAAAGGAAATCTGATTATTGGATGCTTAAGCGGAGAACATATCGACAGAATTGTGATGAAAGATAACAGGGTAGTAGGAGAAGAGCGTCTGCTTGAGGATCAGAAGGAACGTTTCCGTGATGTACTGAGCGGGATGGATGGAAATTTGTATGCGGTAACGGACAGTGGTAAGCTTTACAAAATTTCAAAAAAATAAAATAAAAACTCCTGAAAATTCTCAGGAGTTTTTATTTTTTATTAAAATTTAAAGTTAAGTCTGGCAAAAACCTGTCTTCCGGCAAATCCCATCTGTACAGGATCAAAAATACCTCCGGATTCCGTATTTCCGTTAGTCACCTGTGCAGATGACTGTAAAGTTGGGTACCTGTTGAATAGATTTTTGCTTCCCAAAGTCAGATTAATATTTTTAGAAAATTCACACCCGAAAGACAGATCTGTTGTTACCTTTGGGTTATATACCTGCTCTGTGCCGTCATACCCAATTAGGGTTACTTTATCAAATCTGACCATTTGCAGATTCATATTGAATTTGTTGATCTTATAGTTAAGATTTAAATTAACTTTTGTTTTCGGAGCAGAAGCAAGAATAAATGCTTTTTCTCTTGCACTCAGGTAAGTATCTTCTTTCCCTGCCAGCTGTTCTGAGGTATTGACTTTTGTGATTTGCATATCATTATAGTTTCCGGCTAATGTAGCAGTCAGTTTTCCGGATCCTATATTTTCATTATAGCTTAAAATAAGATCGACTCCTTTTGTTTTGGTATCGATTGCATTGGAAAAGAATTGTACCTGGTCAATAAATGGATTCTCTTCTTGAACTTTTTCTGGTAAGTCTGCTTGTGCAAAATATCCGGTCAAAACGATTCTGTCTTTCACACGGATGTAATAACCATCTACGGTGGCTGTGAATTTTCCAGTATTGAAGGTAAACCCGGCACTACCGTTCACTGAGGTTTCCTGCTTCAGTTGAGGAATTCCCAGGCTGCTTGCGATGTTACTGTCATTAGAAGCGAGCTGAATAGTGACCAGTTTACCGCCCTGGAAGTTGGTAAATTGCTGACTGTAATATTTCTGTGCCAGAGAAGGTGCTCTGAATCCGGTAGATATGGAACCACGGAAAGCGAACTGTGGCGTGATCGCATATCTTGTCGCAAATTTTCCATTTAAGGTACTTCCAAAATCATTATAATTTTCAAATCTTCCGGCAACACTTATCATCCAGTTTTTAGTCACATCCAGTTCCGTATCTATGTAGGCTGCAAAATTATTTCTGCTTTTGCCAATATCGGTAGAGTATCCCGGGAAACCCTGAGAGCCACCGGGTCTTACATTGCCGCTTAAAGGATTGGTAACAAGTAAGCTTTCAGGAGTATCCGGTGTGGCAGGATTGCCGTTTTTATCGTATATGGTGTAAGACGCCTCTTCTCCCTTGATAATATCAAATTTTTCATATCTGAATTCTGATCCGAAAGCAACGTTAAGCCCTTCCAGTACTTTGAACTGCTTTACAGCATTGAAACCTGTGGTATTCTGCAGCAGGGAATGTCCTCCTGCATTAAAGCTTGTCGGTGATTTGACTCCCAGAGTTGCATTGATCGTATTATCAATCTGATAAGTAAATCTGTTGTTGCCAAAAGCATTATAGAAATCTACATCCCACCCGGCAACCTTGAATTTTAAACCATTATCAAAGGTGAAATCTGAAATACTGGTATTTTCAACCGGGTTAAATCCTGTAGGGTAAACTTCAGGAATATTACCGTCTGCATCCGCTGTTCTGGTCCATGCATAGGCTTTGGTATTTCTGTGTGAAAAGCCCTGGCGGGAATAAAATTTTAGGCCATCAGATAATGGAAGCTCAATATTTCCGAAAAAGTATATGTTTTGGGCTTTCGCGTCTCCAAAACGCTGTCTTGGTGCTGGTGACGGATCATTGTAAATAGCAGGATTGGCATTTCGTATGGCGTAATCTTTGTTGATAAATTCTACCGTAAAGTTTCCAAATCCGCCTTTTGATCCTATTTTAGTTCCCAAATTTCCATTGAAATCAAAGGTGGTTCCGTCTATTTTGTGATCTGATACAACGTCATTATTACCTGGACTTTTGAAAAGATTCATACCTGTGAAAAGATTTCCTTCAAAACCATTATTTCTGTCATTCAAAATAACATTAATTACTCCTGCAATAGCATCAGAACCATATTGGGCGGACGCTCCGTCCCGAAGGACCTCTACTCTTTTTATCGCACCAATGGGTATGGTATTCATATCATATCCGGTATTTCCTCTTCCTTTGGTTCCGAAAAGGTTGATCAGTGAAGACTGATGATATCTTTTTCCATTAAGCAAAAGTAAGGTTTGATCTGGCCCTAGACCTCTTAAAGTAGCCGGATCTACGGCATCAGCACCATCAGATCCTGACTGTTTATTGGAATTGAAAGAGGGTGCTGAAAACTGTAACAGCTGGTTGACTTCTACCTGCCCTGTAGACTGACTTACCTGTTTGATATCGATAATATCAATAGGTACCGGGGTGTTGACAACTGTTCTTTTTTTGTTCCGGCTACCGGTGATGGCGACTTCGTCTATCTTTGATTCTTTTAAGGTATCCTTTATTTGCTGGGCATACGAGAAAGCAGAGACTCCAAGGAAAATAATGCTGATGTATTTTATTTTCATATTGATGGTTTTGAGTGATGATTCGATCAAAATTATCAATATTTATTTTTAAATCAATATTAAAATTTGATATTTAGTATAAAAATCTCATTATTGTAATGGTTTGTGTTAATTTCGGAAAAATAATAACATTTTTCTTTCATTTAATGAAAAATTTTAATGTTAAAAGCTTGTGATGATTCTCTTAATTCCTTCTTCTACAATTTCCTTTGAAGTTGAAAAGCAGATTCTGATATGTCCTTCCGCTCCCTTTCCGAACCATCTTTCTGATCCGGGAACAACAGCAACTTTTCCTTCTTTCAGTACGTGCTGGGCAAATTCATCGCTGGTCATTCCATTGTTAATTTTGGGAAATGCTACAAAAGTAGCTTCAGGCAGATTGGGGGTCAGAACTTCTGAACGGCTCAGTAGTTGATAAACAAGATCCCTGTTGCTCTGTAAATGTGCTAAAAACTCTCTGTACCAAGGCTTTGCTTTTTGTAATGCTACACTTGCAGCAATCTGGGATAAAGTAGAAACACCTTCTATTGTTGAATTGAAATGGGATCTTTCAGTAAAATCTTCGAGAATATCCTGATCATGACATAGTACAGCCCCAATTCTCAGGCCGGCAATTCCGAATGATTTCGAGAATCCATAGACTGTAAAACTTTTTTTCTTTGCCTTTTCTGAAACGGAAGAGTAAGTATGAAAACCTCTATGATCATAAATAATATCGCTCCAGATTTCATCACTCATGACCCAAAGATCATGATCAGAAGCAATCTCAGCTATTTTTATCAGTATTTCTTTAGCATAAACCTTTCCGAGAGGATTGTGCGGATTGCATATGCTGATAAGTCTGGTTTTGGAATTGATTAAAGAAACCATTTTTTCAAAATCAATGTCTCCTGTCTCTTTATCAACAGGGCAAAGCTTTACTTTTCCGCCGGCTGTTTCAACTGATTTTTTGAAGAGAAAATCTACAGGATCCAGAATAATAGCTTCATCTCCGGGATGAAGAACGTATGAGGCTATCAGGAACATTCCCTGGGCCGCACTGTTGACAGCCAGTACATTTTCAGGAGAAAAGCTTCCCTGTTTTTCCTTATTAAAGTGGTCTGAAACACTTTTCTTAAATTCCGGAAGTCCGGAAAATGGTCCGTAGCTCAGGTAACCGTCTTTCAGGTAATCAATTATTCCCTGTTCTATTTCGGGGGCTGTCCTGAAGTCCGGATCAGCGGCGGTAAGAGGAATGATTCCATCTTCCAGGGTGGCCCACCTTCCATTGTAGGCCTTTCTTTTCAGAGCTTCAAAGTTGATATCGTTATTGGTAAACATATTTATTTATAGGATATAGGTAAAATATTCTGTGTTTGTAGGTTAATCGGGAGCAGGAACTGTTCCAATAGTGTTCTTCCGTTATTGATGTGAACCTCAATTTCAGGCTTTCTCTCTGCTTCATATTTTTTGAAAGCATGTTCCATATTGTTTTCTTCAACTAAATATTTAGTTAGTGTAAATGAATCTTTCAATGCTGAGGTGACTCCCTGGCTTGTAAATGGAATCAGTGGGTGTGCTGCATCACCGATGAATACAATGTTGTTTTTATAAAAACGATTCAGTTTTTCCAATTCATATACACGCCATAAATGTACATTTTTATAATCGGATTTCTGTATAATTGATGAAACCAACGGATGCCAGTTTTCAAAGACCTCGAGCATGTATTTCCTTAGGTTTTCTGCTGAACATTCATTGATCATGTACTTTTCGTTATCGAACTGCGAATACCAAAGAACGGTATCATCAGAGAGTTTTAGGATTCCGAAAGTCAGACCGCCTTCCTCATGGTGAAACTTTATAAAATCATTTTCTATAGAGTCTGCAATTTCTTTGTTCCGGATAATATTAACCACTTCACTTTCTCTTACAGCTTTCATGGTTTCATCTTTGAAAAGATTGTTTCTGATTCTGCTTCTGGACCCATCGGAAATAACGATAATATCAGCATCAATATCAGCTCCGTCAGAAAATTTCAGTTTTCCATCATGCTCTTCAAGACCTATAGTTTCTTCATATATGATCTTTTCCGGTGAAATATTTTGGGTCAGCAGATCAATTAATGAATGTCTTGAAATAGCGAAAACATTCTCCAGATTCTTTTCTGCAAGGATTCTTCCCGTGTGGGAATACTGTATATATTTTTTAAGAAAATTTCCCTGTTTAAGAAGTAGCTCAGGCTCAATGATCTGACTAAGATAATCCATTCCTTCCTGCGGAATGAGAAAGCCATGCCCTGCAAGATCTCTCTTTTTTCTTCTCTCATAAATATGGTAATCAATCTTATGTTTTTCTAAGTAATTCGCCATGCTTAAGCCGGAGATACCAGCGCCCACGACAGCAATTTTGTTCATTTTCGGAATAACGGATTTTTTCAGGTTGGTTTTTAAGTATTTTTATATCTGTTTCAGACACAAAATTAAAATTAAAAACATTCACTATTTCAAAAAAAAACATCAATTTGATTTTGTTTTCTTGAAAATAAAATGAAAAACATAATATTATGATTTAATATAATAAAATATGATTGATTTATGTGTATTTTTTTTAACGGGTATTTTTAATATCTTATTGAAAATAAGTTAGTTAATCATGGTGTTTTTTGAAAAATAGACATGCTTTTTTTACCAGACAATATGTTGGGATTTCAATACAAAAAAACCGGAAAAATTCCGGTTTTATAATTAAGCTTTTTCAAGCTGAACGGTAAAATGTCTTAAGATTTCAGGTTCCCAGGTGATTTTATATCCTTTGGCTATTTCTTCACGTCTTTCATATACATTCTTTATAGCCGCGGCAATATAATCCATGTGGTTGTTGGTGTAGGTTCTTCTAGGAATTGCCAGACGTACCAGTTCTAACTTCGGATAGCGGTTTTCTCTTGTTTCAGGATCTCTGTCTGCCAATAATGTCCCAATTTCTACGGTTCTGATACCTGCTTCTTTATAAATTTCTAGACCTAATGTCTGTGCCGGATATTCTTCACGGGAAACCTTTGGAAGGAAATTTAAAGAATCAATGAATACAGCATGCCCTCCGATTGGTTTCTGAACAGGGATTCCGTATTCGATCAGCTTATTCCCGAGATATTCAACCTGGGAGATTCTGCTTTCAAGATAGGCAAACTCAGTCGCTTCGTCAAGCCCCACTGCTAATGCTGCCATATCTCTTCCTGCCATCCCTCCATAGGTAATAAATCCTTCATAAATAATAGTGAAGTTGGATGCCTTTCTGAACACTTCTTCATTGTTCAGAGCGATGAATCCTCCGATATTTACCAGGCCGTCTTTTTTGGAACTCATCGTCATTCCATCTCCATAAGAAAAGATTTCTTTGCAAATCTCTTTGATGCTTCTGTTTTCCTGCCCGGCTTCTCTTTTTTTGATAAAGTAAGCGTTCTCTGCAAATCTTGCAGAATCAAAGAATACAGGGATCCCGTATTGGTCAGAAAGTGCTCTTACTGCCTTCATGTTTTCCAGAGAAACCGGCTGTCCGCCCGAAGAGTTGCAGGTAATCGTAATCAGACAGAACGGAATGCTTTCCTTAGGATGACTTTTATAAACTTCTTCCAGTTTTTCAAGGTTGATATTTCCTTTGAAAGGGTGAAGGTCATTGATATCAAAAGCTTCATCAATCGTACAGTCAATGGCATGCGCCTTTCTGAATTCGATATGCCCCTTTGTGGTGTCAAAGTGTGAATTTCCGGGAATAACATCACCTTCTTTTACCAATACTGAGAAAAGGACATTTTCAGCTGCTCTTCCCTGGTGCGTTGGCAATAAATATTTGAATCCTGTAATTCTTTCAACAGTTTTCTGTAATTGTTCGAAAGAACGTGATCCTGCGTAGCTTTCATCTCCGGTCATTAAAGCTGCCCACTGCTTATCAGACATTGCTCCTGTTCCGGAATCGGTAAGCAGGTCAATATAAACCTGCGAAGATTTTAAATTGAATAAGTTATAATTAGCTTCTTTAAGCCACTGTTCTCTTTCTTCTCTTGTGGATTGGTAGATTTCCTCCACCATTTTAATGCGGAAAGGTTCCGCGTACGGTAATTTCATGAGTTAAAATATGTTTTAAATTGTTTGTAAAGAAAATGGGTTTGAAAATAATTTTTCAAATTCATCAATGTATAAGTAAGAAAGGGAAGATTATTCCGGAGCCTTAAATATATTTTCATCAGAATGGAATCCGGCTACACCACCGCTCACGGCAAACTTCATGGCAGAAGCTGCTGTCATTCCCACTACAGGCTTGATGTTTTTTTCTTCAGTAACAATTACCCAGCCCGAGATGGCGTACGAGTGGGGAAGATATACCGCAACGTAATTATGCTTGTCAACGTCCGACATTTCTTTCTGAGTTAAGAATCCGATTCTCCAGATTTCCGGATTTTCATTGGTTTTTACCCATACAGGATCGTTGAATTTTTTCTTGTCGCCTACAAATGAGGACATTACGTCTTTTGTAGGAGTATAAATATGCTTTACTCCAGGAGTTTTCTCCAGTAAGCTGTCCATCGTGTCGAAAAAAAATCTCCCGACTACGAATTTATTTCCTAAATATCCTAAAATAGCAGTAAACAGTATGATTGATACGAAAACAAGCCCCGGCACCTGCTTGGCAAGAGAAGGAATAAGATTGTCAATAGCGCTTACCACGTACCAGATGACAAAGATGGTAAGCCCGATAGGACCAATAATAACCAGTCCCTGAAAAAAATTCTTCAGAAAAAGGTTGGCGATATTTTCAAAGCTTGGCTTCTTCAATGGATATACTCTTTACTGTTTGTGTTAACCGTGGATGGTTTCTTTATTTCCGTAGGACTTAATAATATTAGCTTCATATTCCAGCCACTCTTCCCATCGCTGGTTCACTTTTTCCGGATTTCCAAGCTGTCTTGCAAACCCGATGAAGGTAGTATAGTGATTGGCTTCAGAAATCATAAGTTCTCTGTAGAAAACTTTAAGCTCTTCATCTTTGATATTTTCAGTAAGAACTTTGAATCTTTCACAGCTTCTGGCTTCAATCATTGCAGCAAACAGCATTTTGTCTACGATGAGGTCTTCTCTGCTTCCCTGAACAATGAATTTGGCAAGTTCATTCACATAATCATCTTTTCTGGCTCTTCCAAAAGTAAAACCTCTCTTTTTAATGATCTCATGAACCTGATTGAAATGATCAAGCTCTTCCTGTGCAATGGCAAGAAGTTCGGTGACAATCTCAGGATATTCAGGAAGCATCGTGATCAGCCCGATAGCATTAGTTGCTGCTTTCTGCTCGCACCAGGCATGATCTGTTAAAATTTCTCCAATGTTTCCTTCTGCAATATTTGCCCACCTTGGATCGGTAGGTAGTTTCAACTTAAACATGTTGTAAAATTTTTGTAAATTTAAACAAATTGGACATATGTAGTGCTTCTGATGTGACAGAATTTGTTTTCTATTGAATTTTGCACAATCAGAGCTATGTTTTTTGTAGCATTGTAAATATGAATTAATCATTTCCCTGCTATTTTACGGTAATAACAAAACTAATGACTCAATCACAATGATTAGACAATATTATTTGCTAATGCTCTTTTCATTACTTTTTATGGTGAAAGAACTGCCTGTGTATGGACAAAATGTAAAAGATTCTGTTGAAATATCTCTAAGGCCTTATGCGAGTCTTCGTGGTCATATGGCGGTATATGACCATAAAATGGAGCTTCAGGAAAATGCATCAAGAATTGGAATGGAACTGAATATCAAAAAGGGGACATTGGGATTTATTGCAGGAGGTGAAGTGCAGTTAAATATGTTTCGTGGAAGTACCTCATTTAATGTGGATGGTAGCCTTTCCAGTGGATTTGTTACGATGGAATCTTCACAATCGAGACAGGTTTTTGGTAACAGGCTTGGCTATCTGGGAATTGAGCTGGGGAAATATGGGACTCTTACCATTGGGAAGCAATGGAGTGTTTATCGGGATATCACTTCTTACACTGACCGGTTTAATGTTTTTGGTGCAAGAGCATCTGCTACGTTTGTTGGAGGTACTGATGGAGGAGAAACAGGAACGGGGCGTGCGGATCAGGCTCTTATTTACCGTAACCGCTTTGGAAATCTGTATATCGGAGGGCAAATCCAGGCCAGAGGGGGAAATAATGATCATTTTATTGATGGATTTGGGGCCTCTGTTCAATATGAGGTTGCAGATGGTTTTTTTGCCGGAGCAGCCTATAACAGAGCTTTTCTGAGTGACCGCCTTATAGAGAATGGAAGAGCAATAGGTATTACCGGCCAGCCTACTTATTTTTCTTTGGGAACAAAGTATACTGGAAAAGTTTTTGATTGGAGTGTTCTTTTTGTTCTGCATAAAAACGGAGATTTTTCCCAGAGTTTTTATCAGAATCCAGGAATGGAAATATCCCAATCAATTATGGTATTCAATGCTAAAGGGCTGGAGGTTTTTGGAAAATATAAACTTGAAAAATTTTCTATTCTTGCAGGATATAATTTATATGTTCCTGATATAAAAAATACAGGAATAATTCCTGGGCAGTATCATCTGGATCCGGATTTTAAAAGGAATGATTGTATTGTTGGAGTTTCTTATCATCCCTTTAATTTTGTTCAGATTTATTCAGAACAAAGATTTTCCATGGGTAAAACATCATTGGGTGAAAGAGAAATAAGTGTTTTTACTCTTGGGTTGAGAATTGATTTCTCCAAAACTTTCAGCAAAAAAATTGATCTTTAAAAGGTGCTGTTATTATCATTTATTATTCATTGGCTGTGTTTTTCCTGAAGTATTCTAAAAGACCGCATCCTGCTTCATCCACTTTTTTCAGTCCTGCTGAAATGATGAATGCTAAAATGATATTAATACCATAAACAATGATCATTAAAATCCACCAGGGCATGTTTTCTTTTAACGGGACTACCAGGAAATAAACCAATGAAGAACTTATCCCCTGTGCAAAATAAAAGAAAATGGCATTCTTCCCGATATAGGTAATGATATTTTCTTTTGTGATCTTCAGCCGGTTATACAGAACAAATAATGTCACCAGAGAGAATAATGTCCAGATGATATAAGGGATTTTTGGCGGGAATTTATTTTTATTGATTTTATAGAAAACGTCTTCTCCATAATACCAGAACATCCATGCAAGGGCAGCTCCAACAACTGTATACAATACCGGGATTACCCTGACCGGAATCTTTTTTCCGCGCATTCTGTTTCCTGTTAAAAATACGGCAAGATAAAATGCAACGTATCCCACCTGTCCCGTTGGATAATATTCCGGGAATATATTGAATAATAAGGTTAACACAATGCAAAGTCCGATGAACCAATTGATGTGTTTTGGAAAAAATCTTAAGATTAATACTCCGAAAACAGTTAGAATAAAGTAAACTTTAAGGTACCAGAAGCTTCCCATTACTACCGGAAAAGTATCAGCATTGGTGTATTGATGAAGATACCAGTTTCCCAGATTTTCCCATTGAGGATATGCCGAAATGCTTGTGGTGGAATATTTGGAGCCAAATGTAGAGTAAAAATCCTGGAGCCATTCCATAGAAAAGAAACTCAATCCGAAAACTTTAAAGAAGTAATCTAAAAAGAACAGAAAAGTTACAAATATCATATAGGTAATCTGTAGCTTCAGGAGACGGTACAGTGTTTTTTCGATATTGGCTCCGGAAGTAATGCCGCTGAGTGCATAGAAAAGAGCTACATCGAAAACAAGGGAATAAACCCTTATGTCTGCAGGAATATAAAACTGTCCGGACCAGAAAGCGGTATGGATAAATATGATGGAGAGTGTAGCCAGTCCTTTGGCGAAATCAATATAGAGATCTCTGTTCATTATAGATTGCTTGGAAGTTCAAAAATACAAACAAATTGAATGTTTAAAACATAAAAGATTTTTTTAAAACAAAAAGGGGCGGAACATACTGTCCGCCTCCTTTCTTAAATATGCTAAAAATGAATGTTCTCGTTTATTGAAGATGTTTAAATTCTTCTGCAGAAATTTCTCCGGATTGAATTTTTCTCAGCTCATCAATGTATTGACTCATGTAAGCATCAATTTCAGGGTTTACTGTGTTTTTAGCCATCTTATATGTACCGTTTAAAACTCCCTGATAATAATAGAAGAAGTTGTAATCAAAATTGGATGCATTAAGATCGTACTGTCCTAAAAGAAATCCTAAACGTACGGCTGATCTCCTTTGTGCAGGAGTTCCATGGTGTCCGGGGCTGGTGGTTTGGTAATCGCCAATGCTCTGTGCAAATTCGTATGCAGCAGCAATTTCAGAGAAATTGGTTTTGTTGTATCCATTGGGTCTTCTCAGGTAGTAACCAGCAAAACCATCAGCTTCAAGCTCATTAGGTCTGGCAGTATTTTCGCTTACTGAAGGAAGACCAAAGATGTATTGCAGTTGATGTCCATACTCATGAGCAAGAATCATGGCGTTTACGATATCGCCTCCTTTTGATTTTGCGTCATAATAGATGGCGTATCCGTAGTAGATTTTTCCTGTAGAATAGGAAATAGCATTGTACGTTGAATTGAAATTGGACGGGTCGTTCACAAAACGCAGAGTGGGATTGCTTCTTCCCCATAAACTCGCAATTTTAGTCATCTGAGCGTTCATAAAATTGGTGTCAGTTGAGTTTTGCAGGCCTGTCACTAAAACAGAACTGGAGCTCCAGTTATTATCTACATAATAGCAGATTTTTTCCAGATCTCCGGGTTGGTCAATTTTTGCACTGAGTGCTTCCTGCTGAGGTTGAACATTGTTGTCCATTTGGTCATCACTACATGCTGTCAATGAAGTTACAGCGATGGCGCCTGCTAGTAAGCAGAGATTAAAGTTTCTTTTCATATATAAATTCAATTTGGTAAAACGAAGGTATGAAATTATCTCTTAATTGTGAGTACTTTATTGTAAAAAATTATTCAAAACATAGTGAATAGGATTTTAATTAAAAAAACATTGCTTTGATTGTAAGCTATTTAGAAATTTATATGTATATTTGCACCTCGAAATAACTAAAAATTTATAAACAATGTTTGCAATTGTAGAAATAGCAGGGCTTCAATACAAAGTTGAGCAAGACCAGAAGTTGTTTGTAAACCGTTTAAAAGGAGATAAAGGAGGAAAAGTTTCTTTCGATAAAGTTCTTCTTACTGTAAACGGTGCAATCACTGTAGGCGCCCCAGCTGTAAACGGAATCACTGTTGAAGCAGAGATCCTTGACCACGTTAAAGCTGATAAAGTAATCATTTTCAAAAAGAAAAGAAGAAAAGGTTACAAAGTGAAAAACGGTCACAGACAATCTTTAACTCAAATCGTAATCACTGGTATTACAGGTTTTGAAGGAGGAGCTAAAAAAGCTTCTGCTAAAAAAGAAACTGTGAAAGGTGAAGTTCTTTCTGACAACGCAACTGTTAACTTTAGTGAAGATCACGAGCTGAACTATCACTTAAAGAAAAACAACTTGTCTCAGTCAAAAGAGAACAGAGAAACTTTAATTACTCTAGGTAAAGCAGTTAAAGTTGAATTAGAAAAGAATGTTCTTACTCATGAAGAAGTAGATGCTGCTATCATTAAGAACATTGATCAATTTAAAGCACTTAATAAATAATCCAGTAATAAAATGGCACACAAGAAAGGAGTCGGTAGTTCCAAGAACGGTAGAGAGTCTCACTCTAAAAGATTAGGTGTGAAGATTTTCGGAGGACAAGAAGCTATTGCCGGAAATATTATTGTTAGACAAAGAGGTACTCAACACCACCCAGGTGATAACGTGGGAATCGGTAAAGATCACACTTTGTTTGCACTAGTAGATGGTAAAGTAGTTTTCAGAAAGAAAGCAAATAACAGATCTTTCGTATCTGTAGAGCCAAACGCATAATTGTTAAGCGTTTTATAAAATTAAAACCTCAGTAAGTTCTTTACTGAGGTTTTTTTATGCACATAAATTAAAAGTGGCCATTTTTATGTATTCAGTTATTAGTGAAATATTTTTATATTTGTTAACGGTCCATTTTGTATGTCAGTTACAATGACTCAGAGTGGACAGAATGAACCAACAATTAAAAACAAAATATCTATGAAAAATGTAAGAAAATTAACAAAGAAGAAATTAAAAGGAATTACAGGTGGAGTTGCTGCATATTGTCCTTCAATGTTTCAGTCGTGTGAAGAATGGTGCAGCTGGTCGCCATGGCAAAAATCACACTGTATATTGTCGCAGCCATGTACAGAATGTTTTGACTAGGATTTTATGGATAGTCTGCTTCATTAAGATAACAGTAGAGCTGAACCTGTAAATAGTGTTCAGCTTTTTTAAATATTAAAAAAAGTTAAATAATATCTCTTGGTTGTGAAATATTGATATATTTATCCGGCTTCAGATAAAAACAATTATGCGGAAGCCGAAAAGCAAAGAGAGTAGGCGGCAAATAAAACTAAATAATCATGAAAAATTTAAAAAAATTAACAAAAAAAGATCTGAAAAGTATTAACGGAGGTGAAGTATGGTGCCCAGCAAAACCTATTACATCATGTAGTGTATGGTGTGGACTTACAAAGGAGCAGAAAATGCGTTGTTTGCTTGACGTAGAGGGTTGTGAGTGCTTTTAATCCCGGCTTATAATAAAGTTAAATAAAGTTTCGGCGGCTTCAAAGAAGCCGCCGAAACTTTATTTATAATATATTTATTTTAGAATCCTACCTGGAAACCTGCTTTAACACCGAATTTTGAAATATCCGGTCTGTCAAGATAGTTTCCTCTCCAGTTGAAATCTACTCTGAAAATTCTAAGGTTTCCGATCCCTATATTTTCAATTCCGAATCCGTATTCATAATAAATATGCTCGCTAGGTGCAGAATATTTAAACCCTTCTACATTGATAGCTTTGGAATCATCACTTAAAGTTCCATAAGCTCCCCGGATAAAAGCAACTTCTCTAAGCTTCAGTTTTTTAATCAAAGGAATATAAGAAAGGATTTTACCATTAAAGTGGTGCTCCAGTTGAAGTGTTGTATAAGCATCCGTAACAAACTCATAATAATTAAGCTGAGAGAATGTATTCGGTACCAAACCATAAGAAAGATTGGCTGGAATGATATTCTGTAATGCCAAAGGAACAGTACTGAAGTTCTTTCCGGCTTCAAAATTAACAACTAATTTTCCCATACTTCCAATCAAAAAAGGCTTATAAAGCATGAATTGAAGTTTGTCGTAATTAAAGTCAGCATTGAATAATCCTTCAATACCTCTGGTGTATCTTAAAACAATGGTTGGTGCAAGGTTTCTGGCCTGATAGCGGTCAATTCCGGTCTGTGAAAACTTTGCACCGGGTTTTGCAATCAAACTGATGGTAACATGTGAATCGTTAACTGTTTTTCTTAGCTGGCCATCTTTATAATACATCAGATTGAATTTCTCCGGAATGGCAGACTTAATGCTC
Source organism: Chryseobacterium sp. ON_d1 (assembly GCF_006829085.1). GTDB lineage: Bacteria > Bacteroidota > Bacteroidia > Flavobacteriales > Weeksellaceae > Chryseobacterium. The sequence continues at coordinate 238,594 of NZ_BJTC01000010.1, read as the reverse complement.
TGCATCACTCCATCTACTCTTATCTGAAAATTTTTCCAGGGCTCAATAGCTGCAAACACACTTGTTTTGTTTACAGAGCTTAAAGAAATGTTTTCTCCTCTCGCAAAAAAGGTACTGGTAGATGAAGATTGCGGGGTAACACCATCTCCGGATGTAAGCTGTCCTCCAAGCTGAACAATATCTCTGCTGGTTCCTGCCCCAATCATAAAACGGTTGAGCTTATTAAACATATATCGTGCCTCTACCCCATATTTAAACTGCTGGTCTTTGAAACCGTAGGCTGTATAAAACTGGGCTCTCCAGGTATCATTCAATCCGAAATAGGTTCTGGCTCCCAGCCTTATTCTGTCACCTTCTACCTCATTTCTTCCGTAAATTGAAAAAATAGGGCCAATGTCAATCCCTTTGAAGGCATTATAATAACGTGAACCAAGTGTTTCAAACAGTTTTACCATTCGGTTGAATTTCGGGGTCTGCTGAAGCTTATCCAACATGTTATAGACTCCCTGTTCTGCTTTAGATAAAGTGTCAGGTCTGGCTTTGGTCCAGTAAGCTTCATCTTTATTGGTGAAATTGTCTTCGTATTCTTCTTCGGTACGCTTGAATACTTTAGGATCAAGAGGTTTATTGAATTGGTAATCAGAATAGTCTACAGATCTTTTGGCTATAATGCTCTTAGATCCTTTCTTTTTTGAAAAAGGGCTCATTTCAAATTCCGTAACCAGTTTTTTAGGAAGGAATGTTGTTTCATCAGGGTTATCATATTCCAGCTGGGTATAGACGCTGTTGACGAAATTCACATTGATTTTCTGTGTAGACTTTAATGTTGCTCCTAAAACGGCATAAGTATCCGTGTCTATGTAAAGATTTCCCTGAAAAGCAAGAATGTCTTTTCTTTTAGGCTGATACCTTATCTGGAATGCCTTTTCTCCCCGGATCGTAATAGTATCCATAAGACTGTAGTCATAGGTATTGAAGCCATCTGTTCCAACAGGACTCTGGAATCCTATATCGAAATAATTCAGAGTATTGTCATAAATATTAATATCACGGTACAGGTTCTTAGCGGAGACTGTAATCACCTGATTGTCCTGGAAACCTGAAGTTTTCTGAGCAACTAAAGTTCTTTTACTGTCTTTGTCGGGTCTGTTTTTCCCATAATTTTCATAAACGGCCTCATTCAGGAAAATAGGAAGTCCCAATCTTCCGCTTGCTGTAGAATCAGCGTAGTCGAAAATGAAATCCAGTTTATTGAAAATCTTTTTCTTCATGAATGCACTGTCCAGATTGTTAAGATCAAACTGTGTTTTCTCGTATTCTTTGTAAGAATAGGTATCGAATTTTTCCAGTCCGTTATTTCTTTTATGTGCCCAGACTTTCTGCATAATGGCATAAGCCGGATTTTCTTTTTTATTTTTGTATTTGGGTTTACCACTTTGGAGTACAATCTCCTGAATATCACTTACTTTAGCCTGAGAAAGCTGCACGAAAATATTTTCAGCATTTTCAGGAGTAATATCAAGTGTTTCTGTGGTGTAATTTTTTCTGGAAAATTTTAACTGATGAATAATGCTGTCTGACTGAATAATGAAACTACCTGAAGTTGTCGTCAGGGTAGGAGTTTTGCTGTTGTTGACAAAAATATCAACTTTATTGAGTTCTTTGTTGTTTTTTTCATCAACCACCTTACCGCTGGCTTTGTTCTGAGCACATAAGGAACCGGTGAGAATCAGCAAAAAAAATAAAAGATAGTGTTTTTGGGAGTTATTGTTTAACATCATTCGTTTCTTCAGGCAATTAGCATAAACAAAAAGCATGCAGTTTATTAAAAAAATAAGTAAAAAAATAAAATATTTTTATTCTACCATATAAAACGACAAATGTAGCGAAAATTATATATGTGTTGACTAAAAATTGATGGAGAAATTTTAATGCTTAACTCATAATAATCAGGGAATTAATAACAACAAAAAGACTTGGCGTTTTGTACATTAAATATCATTTCGCAGAAAACCAAAACCCTTATAAATAAAAAAGACTTACATTTCTGTAAGCCTTTTTGCTCCTCCTGCTGGGCTCGAACCAGCGACCCTCTGATTAACAGTCAGATGCTCTAACCAACTGAGCTAAGGAGGAATTTCCTTTGTTTTAAGTGGTGCAAATATAAAAGGAATATTAATATCAGTCAAGTTTTTCTCTCCTGTTCAAAGTAACTTTTGACTAAATGTATTGAAATTCAATAAGAAATATTTTGATTGTTTTTTTGTTGCTTCTAAATATCTTTAAAGAAATATCGGAAAATGGATGATGATCTTTGCAATAAAAGCTTTGTCAGTAGATGATTCCAGCTTAAATATTTTTAATACTTTCAAGTTTTTGAGCTGTTTGTGTTTATATTTTTAAAAAGAGATTATATATGTGATAGATTTCTGCTTTCTAAACATTCTAATAAAAGCTGGTTGTCTAGCGACTCTCTCTTTAACCATGGATAATGATCATAATATGACTGGAACTTTGATATACTGGCAGTTATTGGATTATTAGCAAGCAGATTAATTCAGGATGGTAAAACTTAAAATCATGGAAATATTCATGCGAAATAATAAACAAAAATTCAAAAAAAGACCTGCATTTCTGCAAGTCTTTCAGTTTAATATAATTTTAAAAATTTATTTCTTCAGATCTTTAAGGATTTCCTGGACAGCTCTTTCCAACTGAGGGTCATTATTCTGAAGTCGGTCCATAAAGGTGTTTTTGACATAAATATCAGGTTTTACGCCTGTTTTTTCCAGATTCTGGCCATCGAGTGTATAGGTCCCCCATGAAGGAAGTCTGTAAGAAGACCCATCTACCAGACTTTTGGCAGACGTGAAAATTATCCAGCGATAGGTATCCTGTCCAATAATTTTCCCTAATTTCAACGCTTTGAAACCGGCTGCTGTCATTTCAGCATCACTTAATGAGGCTTCATTGATCAACAGGACAATAGGTTTTCCGGAAGGAGCGAAGTTGGGTTGGGTTGTCATTTTTCCTTCACGGTATTTCCATTGTAAATAAGGTCTTTGAGAAAGAAAATTGAGTACTTTGTCATGAACATTTCCTCCGGTGTTATACCTCAGGTCAAGAATAACTGCATCTTTTCTGTTCTCCTGTTCTACCATATCCAGGAGGAAGCGGTCAAGCTCATCTGTAGACATATTTTTCATACAGGAGTAGGCAATGCGGTTGTTGCTGAGTCTGTCAACACGCTGGTGGTTATTAAAGATCCACTCATCGTAAAGCAGGCCTTTCAGTTCTGCATTTGAAATCGGATGTACTTTTGCTGTTATATTTTTACCATCCCGGTTGAAAGTAAGGATAAGCTCCTCCTGTTTTTTAGGACTTGCAAAATAGGATTCACGATTTTCATTAGGGTCAACTTTTTTTCCGTTGACTGCAATCAATTGGTCACCTGGCTTGATGTCAACACCAGTACGGTAAGCAGGAGACTTTCTTACAATACTTTCAACCACATAAGGCTGGTCTTTGTTGAAAATAATTCCTGTTTCATTCGTAAAGTAGCTCAGAAATACAGTCTCTTCTTTTCCGGTGGAAGAAAATCCTGTATGTGAAGAGTTGAGCTCCCCTAAAAGATCATTGAGTAAGATTCGCAGATCATTTCTGTTGTGCACATAAGGAAGATACTTGGCATATTGTTCTTTTTTAGCTTTCCAGTCGATGCCATGGAATTTTTCATCATAGAAGTTTTCCTCAACACCCGTCCATGCTTCTGCATACATCTGGGTAAATTCAGAAGAGAGATCTTTGTCAAAACTGTATTGGATATTGATTTTCTCTGGCTTTAATGTGGCTACGGTTGTTTTATAAATATTGCCTTCTATCAGGGCAAATAAGTTTTTCTCATTTTTAGTTAAATAATATGCCGCTTTATCAAAAACTTTTTCGGATTTGGCAGGTTCAAAATCAGTGAATACTTTTTTGAACAGCTGCCTTTTTCCATTATCCTGATTGGAATTAAATAAAAGAATCTCTTTTTTATCATCAGTAAAAACCGCCGGATCGTCCTGATATCCATATCGGTCGGTAACAAGCTCAATTCTGTCCAGGGTGTCTTCAGGGTTGACTTTCAGCTCCTTTATAACCGGTTCCTTTTCTTTTTCTTCCTTTTTCTCCTTCTCAGATTCTTTCTTCTCCTTTTTGTCCTTGCTGTCTTTGACCGTATCGTCTGTTTTTGTTTCCTTCTTTTCTTCGGTAAAAAGGCTGTCGAATTTTTCAGATTTGAATGGTTCATCAAACCAGTCCAGAGCCATTCTGTAAATGTTGGACTTCTGCATCCCTAAAGGATAGGACGGATTGGTCCTGTCGCTGGCAAAATAAATATACTTGCCGTTTGGAGACCATACAGGATCCTCTTCTGAAACACCGGTATTGGTAAGGTTGAGAGTCTTTTCTTTTTTGATGTTATAGATGAAAATATCAAGTTCAAAGTTTCTTTTTGCTGAGAACAGGACATATTCATTGTTTGGAGAAAAAGAAGGTCTTGAGTTTTGGAATGCCCAGATTTCATCTTTTACAATGGTTTTGGAAGTAAAATTTTTCAAATCCAGCAGTCTTACTTCATCCCGACCACTTAAATAAACCGCTTGTGAAAGGTCACTATTGAATGTGATACTGCGGTTGTTGCGCAGGTCCTGGGTTAATTGTCTGGGCTGTCCTTTTCCATCCGCAGAGACGGTAAACCAATTCTGATATCCATTATAGGTTTGGCTGTAAAGCAGGGTCCGGTTATCTTTCAGCCATTTTACTTCCATAGCGCGTTCTTTTCCGTCGGTAACCTGCTGGGCGAATTTTCCTTCAACATCAGAAACGAATACAACGCCACGGCTTATAAAAGCCATTTTTTTTCCATCAGGAGAAACGTCATAATACGAAATGTTGTTTTCTACATTGAAATTCTGTTCCTTTTCCAATGTTTTATTAGTGTTCAGGCTGATGTTCAGAAGCTTTATGTTTTTTGAAGCTACATCATAAGTGTACAGCTGATAGTCTTTTTCAAAAATAACTTTAGATCCGTTAGCTGCTACAAAAGTTTTTTTAATAGATGTATCGAATTGGGTTAAGGCTGTTTTCTTACCGTTTTCAATTTTATAAAGATTGTATTCTCCGTTATTTTCATCAGAAATAAAGTAAATAGTCCCATTTTTGTCTACACTTGGATTAAAGTCTTTTCCTTCGTAATTGGTATACTGCTTAAAAGAATTGCTTTTGGGGTCATATCCTAAAATATCAGGATTGTTTTCTCCCTTATAGCGTTTACGCTGTACCTGATGAGCACTTTCTGAAGAACTTGTGAAAAGATATTCTCCGGCAGGGGTTTCAGCTAATCCATTGGTATTGTTGAAGTAGTTCTTGAAAAGTTTCTGTGGAGTCTTTCCTTCAATCGTAGTTTTAAAACTGCCGAAATTATTATTTCTGTTGGAAGTAAAATAAATGGTTTTGCTATCCCATGCCCAATTTTCCATTTCGTCTCTTCCGGTGTGGAATGTCAATTGCTTGATTGTACCCCCTCCTGAAGGCATTACATAAACATCATAATTTCCGTATTGGTTAGAGCTGAATGCAAGCCATTTTCCATCAGGAGAAAGACGTGGATTGATCTCTTCTCCATCCAGAGCGGTAATCCTGGAGGCATTTCCTCCATTGGCATCTACTTTCCAGACATCGCCGTCATATGAGAAATAAGCTGTCTTGCCATCAGGGCTTAACGAAGGGCTTGATAAGAAATAGGATTTTTCCTGTGCCGAAATCCCGATTATAGAAAATGCTGTTAATAACGAAATAATAGTTTTCTTCATGGTACAATTGGATATTTATGCAATATGATATTATATATTGATTTGATTATTCTTTGTCGTTGTAGAAAAGTATTTACAGGATGAAAATTTTCTCAATCCATATTATTCTAAAGAAGAATAGTCGGATTATTGAGGAAATAGTTACAAGTAAATGCCTGATAAGGAGAATAATATTCAGTAAAACAGATAAATTGCAAATAACTGTCTTTTTTGAATTAAGTATGAGCCTAAAATAAAAACAAAAAAAGACTTACATTTCTGTAAGTCTTTTTGCTCCTCCTGCTGGGCTCGAACCAGCGACCCTCTGATTAACAGTCAGATGCTCTAACCAACTGAGCTAAGGAGGAATGTCCTTTGTTTTAAGTGGTGCAAATATAGGACGAATATTTATACCCTACAAATATTTTTAAAAGAAATTTTCAAAAAAATTATAATTTCCCTGTAAATACCTTGAATATGTCACTTCCAAAGATCAGTAACATCAAGCCTAACAGGAAGATAACTCCGATCATCTGTGCGTTTTCCAAAACTTTCTGTGGAACTGGTTTCCCCACAATAATTTCATATAGTGTAAATAAAACGTGTCCGCCATCAAGTCCCGGAATCGGAATAAGGTTCAGGAATGCCAACCATACGGAGAACATAGCGGTAAAGCTCCAGAAAGCCACCCAATTGATCTTAAAGCTTCCGTCTGCATCTTTATCTACAGGCATGTTCTTTACAATTGCAATAGGACCTCCCACATTCTTGTAACCCTGAACTTTAGAGTTGAACATGATTTTGAACTGTTTAACCTGAGTTGTTAATGCTTCAATCGTTCTTGTGAATCCTCTTGGAATAGCTTCTCCGAAAGAATATTTTTTATTTGTTACAATAGACTTAGCAATACTTTTTGTATCAATAGCAATACCCAGTTTTCCGTTTTTATCAACAGAAACTGCCGGTAATGTCTGTAATGCCCCATTTCTTTCAACATCAACAGAAACTGTTTTTCCTTTATTTTCACTTAAAAGAGCAGCTACCTCATCAAAGAATGCTGCTTTTTTACCGTTGATGCCTACTATTTTATCTCCTTTTGCCAATCCTGAAGCCTGGGAAGAAGGAGTCGCCAGTGAATCGATGACCATCGAAACTCTTGGTGTGATGTACAGTTTTGCTTCTCTTTGTTTAAGAACGTCAGCTACGCCATCAGCATTTACCGGGAAAGTCACTTCCTGGCCATTTCTTTCTACCGTAACATTGTTTCCTAAAAGAATATTGATGGAGGTGTTTTCAAGTCTTTCTGCAGGTTTACCGTCTACACTGATGATTTTGTCACCATTCTGGAAGCCCATTTTCTTTCCTGCAGCAGTTGCTTCAATACCATTGCTGAACTTTGTAATATCTGTATATGTCTCCCCATTGAAGAAAGACAGACAGCTGTAAATTAACCAGGCAAGGAAAAAGTTAACGGTAACTCCTCCCAACATAATAATAAGTCTCTGCCAGGCTGGTTTTGATCTGAATTCCCATGGTTCTGCCGGTTTTTTCATTTGGGCAGTATCCATACTTTCATCTACCATTCCGGCAATTTTCACATATCCTCCAAAAGGGAGCCATCCGATTCCGTATTTCGTTTGTTCAGGGTGTTTTCTCCAGTCGTTGTCCGGAAGTTTTGATATATCGATAGGAACCTCTTCCTTCTTTCCGTTCACTTCTATTACTTCAGAATCCGGCAGATTCTTTGATAAGAATTTATACTGCCATTTTCCGTTGATTTTCTTCATGGAGAATATGGAGAAATAAGGATCAAAAAACAGGAAAAACTTCTCTGCTCTGGTCTTGAACCATATTGCCGGTAAAAAATGCCCAAGCTCATGAAGAAGCACAAGTATAGAGATGCTCAGAATGAACTGAAAAAGTTTGATTGCTATTTCCATTAATAAATTTTAGATTTTAATTTGCAAAGGTAACAATTATCAAAACTATGCCAAATAAAAAAGCTCCCCGAAACGAGAAGCTTTGTCATATTTAAAGACGATTTGATTATAAATTGAAAGAAACTCCCAGACTGCCATTATTACCTACTTCTGCAAATACCCCAATTTTTTCGTTGAAGAAATAGCGTGCTCCGATGTGAGCACCAATTCCGAAGTCTTTCCCAAGGACCCCAAGATCTACTCCAGGGTAGATATCCCACTTTGAAGGCAGATTCAAAGCGTCCTGTAAATGAAAGTTCAGCCTCCCGAAAACAAAAACACGATTATCCTTATCGTTGTCTTTATAATTGTCAAAGTAGCCGTTAATACCGGCTCCTACTGAAATAAGTTTATTGAGTCCATAGTCATAAGTTCCCGTTATTCCGGTTCCATATCCCCAGGCACTCAGCCCCAGTTGTATTTTCTGATCTCCTTTTCCTGTCCAGGCCTGAGCATTAGCCATAGCGCCAAAAAAGAGGATCGTCACCATAAAAAACAATTTCTTCATAAATTTTAAATTTTTAAGGATATTAATAAAAAATATCTCTATCAAAAATGAAACCGAAAGAATGTAAGCCTTATAAAAATAGCCGACTTTAATAATTTATTAAGAAATTGAGTTTCTTTTTTGTGGGTAAAACTCCCTTTCGGTCGCCTAATTCTCTTTTTGTAATGATAAAAGCTGTATTTTTATACTTCAGATTTGCAATAATTAAAAAAAAATAAAAGATGAAAGTTGTAGGGCTTAATTTAGATATCATCTGGAAAAATAAAAGTGAAAATTTTGAACTCATAGAAAAAGAACTTCAGAATGTGGAGGCAGATCTGTTCCTTCTCCCTGAGATGTTTTCAACGGGATTCTGTATGGATGCTTCCGAAGTTTCAGACAGGAATGGGGAGTCGCTGGAATTTTTGAAAAAAATCTCCAGGGAGAAGAATGCGGCGTTCTGTGGAAGTGCTCCGGTAGAACAGAACGGAAATTTTTATAACAGAATGTATTTTGTAGAGCCTGATGGTGAAACTTCTTTTTACAATAAAAGACATTTATTCTCCTTTTCAGGAGAAGACAAAGTGTATACGCCAGGAAAAGAAAGGGTAATCGTTGAATATAAAGGAATACGTTTCCTGCTTCAGGTGTGCTATGATTTGCGTTTCCCAGTTTTTGCAAGAAACAATGATGATTATGACGCTGTTTTATATGTTGCCAACTGGCCTGAGAAAAGGGTAGGAGCATGGGAGCACCTGTTAAAAGCCAGAGCCATTGAAAATTTATCTTTTGTATTTGGTTTGAATAGAATCGGGACGGATGGAAATGATCTGTTTTATCAGGAAAGTTCTCACTGTTTCTTTGCTGATGGAAAAGAAATCTCAAATAAGCAGGGAAACCTCGTAACCGCGGAATTGAACAGGGACGAATTGAAAGATTTCAGATCGCATTTTCAGTTTCTGAATGACCGGGATCATTTTACGGTTCAATGGTAAAAAAAATAAGGGCTGAAATTTATAAATCTCAGCCCTGTTTTTTATTTAAGAATACTGTTGCAGAAGATTGGTTAATGTATTCACGTCATGAACACCACTTTCCTTCCATAGGAGTTCTCCTTTTTTGAAGATCGCAAGCGTAGGAACTCCGCGAACACCATATTGAGCAGCTAGTGCGGGATATTGGTCCACATCTACCTTTATGATTCTGGCGGCTTCGCCGATATTTTCCTTTACTGTATTTAATACCGAAGACTGTACTTTACAAGGCTGGCACCATGTAGCGAAAAAGTCAATAAGTACGGGCCTTTCGGAATCAATGATTTCCTGAAATTTTTGTGACATAGCTTAGTTTTTTATGATCTTAAGATGTTTTGGATTGGCATACAAAATCCGAAGTAGGGAATTTTTCTGTCTTTTTGATTCCATTAAAACCTCCTTCTATTTCAGTAAAATTTCTGATTCCGTGCGAGTTAAGGATGCTTGCAGCGATCATGCTTCTGTATCCGCCTGCACAGTGAAGAAAGAAGTGTTCGGAATCATCAATAGTTCGTGCCCAGTCACTGATGGTATCCAACGGTTTGTTGTATGCGTTGTCAATATGCTCTGCAGAATACTCAGTCAGTTTTCGCACATCAATTACAGTAGCATCTGTGGTGAACTGTTCTGCAAATTCAGATGGAGAAATTCTTCTAATCTCATCAGTTTCCTTTCCTGCATTTTTCCAGCTCTCAAATCCTCCTTTCAGATAGCCTACTACATGATCAAATCCTACTCTGCTGAGTCTTGTAATGACTTCCTCTTCAGTACCTTCATCGGTTACCAACAGCAGAGGATGTTTCACATCAACGATCAGAGTTCCTACCCATGGGGCGAAATCTCCTTTTAATCCTATATTGATAGAGTTGGGGATAAAACCTTTATGGAAATCTGCAGCTCCTCTTGTATCTAAAATTAAAGCTCCTGTTTCTTCTGCCACCGCTTCGAAATCTTCCGGTGCAACAGGCTGCAGCCCTTTGTTCATAACTACATCAAGACTTTCATATCCTCCTTTGTTTAACGCGACATTCATTCCGAAATATTTAGGAGGAGCTGTTAAACCATCCAGAACTTCTCTGATGAAAGATGCTTTGTCCGGTTGATTAAGAGCGTAATTAGTCTTCTTTTGGTTACCTAAAATATCAACTGTTTCTTTCTGCATATTTTTTCCGCAGGCAGAACCTGCCCCATGGGCCGGATAAACCGTGATACTGTCATTCAGTGGCATGATTTTGTTCTGCAGACTGTCATACAAAATACCCGCCAGGTCTTCCTGGGTAAGATTGGTTGCTTTCTGGGCAAGGTCCGGTCTTCCGACATCGCCTAAAAACAGGGTGTCACCTGTAAAGATTGCAGTTTCTACACCATTTTCATCTATTAAAAGATAAGTACTGCTCTCCATGGTATGTCCCGGAGTGTGCAGAACTTTTATTTTTACTTTTCCAATTTCAAAAATCTGATTGTCCTCTGCAATAATAGCCTCAAATTCAGGAGCCGCAGTAGGGCCATATACAATAGGGGCACCTGTTTTCTTACTTAAATCCAAATGTCCCGATACAAAATCAGCATGGAAGTGGGTTTCAAAAATATATTTTAAAGTGACATTGTCTTTTTCCAGACGATCCAGGTAAGGCTTTACTTCTCTTAAAGGATCAATAATGACTGCTTCATTTTCTGATACAATATAATAGGCACCCTGAGCCAGACAGCCCGTATATATTTGTTCAATTTTCATTGGGGTCTTTTTTTAATGAGTTAAAGATACGAAGTATTAGATGAATTCTAAATGAAATGTTAAATTCCATTGATAGTTTCTTTCAATACTTTATTAAACATATGTTTAGTATATAGTAGTTTTCTCAGCAAAAAGAATGCCTTACATAATGTTCATTTGAGAATACTGTTTTATATCATGTTTCTTTATAAAAATGAAGCTGTTAGTAAAATATAATACCGATGGTTTCAAATTTGCTTGTGCAGATAAGGCTTTTTTCAGAAAAAGCAGATAGAGTTAATTAGAAAATATCCTGAATATTTTCCAAAAAATTTTATATTTATAAGTTGAAAAAACAAATCAGATGGCAGACAAAGCACAATTTATTGAAGAATTAAACACTAGATATACTCCTAAAGGAGAACATATTATATTAGGAAAAGGAATGTTGGATGGAGAAGTGGTTCCGGAAGTAAACGTAACAATTCCTTTGAAAACAATCAACCGTCATGGTCTTATCGCAGGAGCTACAGGAACTGGTAAAACGAAAACATTACAGGTGTTTGCAGAACAGCTTTCTCACGCAGGAATTCCCTCTCTTGTTCTTGATATCAAAGGAGATTTCTCCGGGATTGCAGAGGCAGGGCAAATGAACCCCATTATTGAAGAAAGATATGCCAAAACACAGCTGCCCTACAACCCACAAGGCTTTCCTGTAGAATTGATGAGCATTTCCGGAGGAAAAGGTGTGAAATTAAGAGCCACTGTTACAGAATTCGGTCCTGTTTTATTAAGCAAAATTCTTGAGCTTAATGACACTCAGCAAAGCATTATGTCTATTGTCTTCAAATACTGTGATGATAAAGGACTTCCTTTGATTGATCTGAATGATTTGAAGAAGGTATTACAATACGTGACAGATAATGCGCAGGGAAAAGCTGAGCTTGCTGCCAATTACGGATCTATAGCACCGGCATCTCTCGGAACAATTTTAAGATCTATTGTTGCTTTGGAGCAGCAGGGAGCAGCAGATTTCTTTGGAGAATTAAGTTTTGATGTTCAGGATTTACTGGAAACGAGAGATGGAAAAGGGGTTGTCAATATTTTACGAGTATCAGATATTCAGAATAAACCACAGCTTTTCTCCACGTTCATGCTTTCGCTTTTTGCCGAAATTTACATGACTTTCCCGGAAGAAGGGGACAGTGGAAAACCAAAACTGGTATTATTCATTGATGAAGCGCACCTGATTTTTGATGAGGCATCCAAGGCGCTGCTTTCACAAATTGAAACCATGGTGAAACTGATCCGCTCCAAAGGGGTGGGAATCTATTTCATTACCCAGATTCCTGGAGATGTACCTGAAAATGTGCTTTCTCAATTGGGACTGAAAATACAGCATGCACTGAGAGGTTTTACAGCAAAAGATAAAAAAGAGATTACAAAGGCTGTTGAAAATTATCCTACAACAGAATATTATAATGCTTCCAGCCTGATCCAGAATTTAGGAATTGGGGAAGCATTTGTGACTGCATTGGATGAAAAAGGGATTCCTACACCCTTAGTGCATACGTATCTGATCTCCCCGGAATCCAGAATGGATGTTCTGAGTGATGCGGAAATCTCTGACCTGACCTCCAGATCAGCATTGGTTGCCAAATACGAGCAGGCTGTTGACAGAGAATCTGCTTACGAAATGCTGACCAACAGAATGGAACTGGCAGCTCAAAACCCTGCGCCAACTCAAAAAACAAAACCGGTGAAAGAAGAGCCTGGAATGTTTGAACAGGTACTGCAGAGTAAAGCAGGCCGTACTTTTACCAATACATTAATGAGAGAAGGGGCAAAAGCAATTCTCGGAATGTTTGGCCTGGGGGGCAGAAGAAGATAATTTTGAAGGATGACCTGCTATATTTTGCTATTTTTTTTGTTATTTTAGCAGGTTATCATTATAACATTAATAATAAAGCAGGGTTTATTGGGGAAACCATAGGCTTTCAATATAAACGACAAACAGCAGTTAACACACATTCAATGTATTCAATTATAGATATAGAAAGTAATGGTGCAGGTTATAGAAATGAATGCATTATAGATATCGCCATCTACAGATATGATGGTCAGAAAATCACTGACCAGTTTATATCTCTGGTAAATCCGGAAGGTGATATTACCCCTTTTGTTCAGAAGCTGACCAGTATTACCCCAAAAATGGTCAAAACTGCTCCGAAATTCCATGAAATTGCCAAAAGAGTTATCGAAATAACTCAAAATACAACATTGGTAGGCCATAACATCGACTTTGATTACAGGATGTTGCGTCAGTCATTCAAAAGGCTTGGTTATGATTTTAAAATCAATACTTTAGATACAATTCCATTAGCGAAAAAACTGATTCCTGATGAGGTAAGTTACTCATTGGGCAAACTGGTGAAGTCTCTTGGGATTCCTTTGACTAACCATCACAGAGCGGAAGGGGATGCCAGGGCCACGTTGGAACTTTTTAAACTTCTGGTTTCAAAAGATACTGAAAATGAGATTATTCAGAAGCAGCATGAAGAGTCCAATGCCAAGACTTATATCAATAAAATAAAAGAACTCACTCAGGATCTTCCTAATGGTAAGGGATTTGTGTACTTTCAGGATGAAGCAGGACGCATTATGTTTTCCGATTATGTTCAGGATATCAATAAGTTTTCTAAAAAAGTGTTCAATTCCAAATCAAAAAAATGGGAACAGATTCAGAAAGATGTTGAGCAGATTAATTTTGAGCTTACCGGAACGGATATCATTGCCAAACTGATTCTAAACTCCAAGAATATTAAAAAGAAAGAAGTTCTTCCTTTCGGTTTATATTTCAGAAACAATAAGTATGTTGTGGAGAAAAACAAACTCAACAAAACAGAGAAGCCTGTCTTAAAATTCAGATCATTTACCCAGGGAACAAAAGCCGTTCAGTTTATTGGTTCTCAGGAAGAGTTTAATGATTTTTCTATATTGAAGCAGAAAATAGAATTCAGAAAAAGAAATGAGCTTTGGCTGGGACAAGGAAGAAAGCTGGGTGAAAAATTATTTTTAATTGTTGAAAACGGGAAAGTGGTTTCTTTTGGTTTTTATGAGCTGTTTACACAGATTCAGACTCTGAGTAAGCTGGCTAAACTGAAAATTGATCTCCAGCTATCATCTGCTGATTTGAATAACGAATTGCAGCTGGCGCTGCTTCGCGGTGACTTTGAAACCTTGCCGCTGCCAAAATGATATAGCAATTAGCACTTTGCCGCTTTCTTCAGAAGAAGTGCCTTTCAAATCATTTTTTTAGAATAAAAAAATAAATAGTATTTTTGCAAAAAATAAATACGAGCAATGCAAAATTTTAAACAAAATAAAACTGGAAAAAAGGGGGCTGTAAAGTTCTCTAAGGTTTGGAATATTTAAAAGACTTGTCTTGCATAAAAAATAATCAATGTGGCAGGCTCTTTTTCGAAGAATCTGCCTTTTTTTATGTTAAAATGAAATTATGAATTCAAAAGAATTATTAAAGATTGCCAATGAGTTTGGCACACCAGTGTATGTTTATGATGCTGAGTCCATCAAAGTTCAATACGAAAAACTTACCTCTTCTTTTTTAAAACATACAAAGTTCTTCTATGCAGCGAAGGCATTGACAAACATCAATATCCTTAAGTATGTCAAGAACCTGGGTGCTTCTTTGGATTGTGTATCTATTAATGAAGTTAAACTTGGATTAAAGGCAGGGTTTTCGAAAGAAAGGATATTGTTTACTCCAAATTGTGTTGACTTGGCTGAAATAGAGGAAGCAATGACTTTTGGAGTTCATATCAATATTGATAACATCTCTATTCTAGAGCAGTTTGGAAATAAATTCGGAAATTCTTATCCTATTTTTGTAAGAATCAACCCGCATATTTTTGCAGGAGGTAACTATAAAATTTCAACCGGCCATATAGACAGTAAGTTTGGGATCTCAATTCACCAGCTTCGTCACATTGAAAGAGTGATGAAGAGTACCAATCTTAATGTTGAAGGGCTTCATATGCATACAGGAAGCGAAATCAAAGATCCGGATGTGTTTCTGCAGGCCCTGGATATCATGCTGGAACTTTCCGAGCATTTCCCGAACCTGAAATACCTGGATATGGGAAGTGGTTTCAAAATCCCTTATCAGGATAGTGAAGAAGAAACTGATGTAAGAACATTGGGAAAAAAAGTAGAAAAAGTAATTTCTGAGTTCTCGAAGTCTACCGGAAAAAAATTCGAACTATGGTTTGAACCGGGGAAATTCTTAGTAGGAAAAAGCGGCTATTTATTGGTTAAAGCTAATGTAATCAAGCAGACTACAGCTACTGTATTTGTTGGGGTGAACTCAGGATTTAATCACCTGATCCGTCCAATGTTTTATGATTCTTATCATATGATTGAAAACCTGTCCAATCCAAAAGGAGCAGAAAGAATTTATACGGTAGTAGGAAATATCTGCGAAACAGACACATTCGCCTGGGACAGAAAACTGAATGAAGTAAGAGAAGGGGATATTCTTGCCTTCCATAATGCGGGAGCTTATGGTTTTGAAATGAGTTCAAACTTCAATTCAAGATTAAAGCCTGCTGAAGTGTTATTCCTAGATGGTAAAGCTCACCTGATCCGTAAAAGAGATGAATTTGAAGATCTGCTGAGAAATCAGATCGAAATCGTCATGTAAATCTGAAACGTATTATATAAACAGCCGCCTTTTTGGGTGGCTGTTTTGTTTTAAATTTCTTTTGTATTTAAAACCTGGGAAGTTTAAATGGGCAGAGAATTCAAAATTAAATTACAAGTTTTTAACATTGAAAGCGGGCCGGAGTTTCAACTTTATTAACTAAATTTGATAGTGATAAGGGTTTTTTAAGCTATCACAATTCTATTTTCATAAAAGAACAACCACCAAAACATATTGATTATGGCCAAAAATATAGCAGAGCAGATTGTTGAAATGCTCGAAAATGCCAATGTGAAAAGAATTTATGCAGTAACCGGCGACAGTCTCAACCATCTGAATATTGCCGTTAAAAAGAGCAGTATCCAATGGATTCATGTACGTCATGAAGAGGTAGGAGCATATGCTGCCGCTGCAGAGGCAGAGTTGGATGGGCTGGCTGTATGCGCGGGAAGCTGTGGGCCGGGGCATGTTCATCTGATCAATGGAGTTTATGAGGCACATCGTTCGCATGTTCCAATGCTGGTAATTGCTTCTACAATTCCCAGTGACGAAATGGGAATGGATTACTTTCAGGAAACCAATACAATAAAATTGTTTGACGACTGCAGTTATTATAATCAAATGATTACAAGGCCGGAACAGGTACAGAGAACTGTTCAGACGGCTATTCAGCACGCTATTTCCAAAAAAGGAGTTGCTGTGATAGGTCTTCCGGGAGATGTGTCAGAGCTGGAAGCGGAAGAAGCAACAACTTCAGCACAGATCTTTAAGACCAATCCTGTCATAAGACCTTCGGATGGCGAGTTAAAAAGCTTGTCATCTCTTATAAACAGCAGTAAAAAAGTAACATTATATTGCGGAATCGGTGCGGCTAAAGCAAGTGAAGAGGTGATTACATTATCAAAGCTTCTGAAAGCACCTGTAGGATATTCGTTCCGTGGGAAAATGGCCATTCAGCCAAATAATCCAAATGAGGTGGGGCTGACAGGTCTGTTAGGGTTTCCTTCCGCTTATCATGCTATGCATGAAGCAGACCTGGTGATACTTTTGGGTACAGATTTTCCGTATCAGAAATTCATGCCTGTAAAAAATAAAATTGTACAGATTGATGAAAGTCCCGAAAGATTGGGAAGAAGAGCAAAACTGGAATTGGGCCTTACCGGCGATGTCAAAGAAACCATAAAAGTATTACTTCCTCTGCTGGAAGAAAAAACAGATGTCCATTTCCTGAATGAGCAGCTTGCATTTTATGATAAAGTGAAAGAAAGTCAACTGGAATATGTAAAAGATTTTGGAAAAGAGAATGCAATCCAACCGGAATATGTGGCACATACACTGGACAGGCTGGCAAAAAATGATGCTATTTTCACTGTGGACACCGGAATGTGCTGTGTGTGGGGAGCCCGGTTTATTACCGGAACCGGACAGAGGAAAATGCTGGGGTCATTTAACCACGGGTCAATGGCCAATGCTATGCCGATGGCGATTGGAGCTGCTTTGGCCCATCCTGAAAAGCAGATTATAGCGATGTGTGGCGATGGTGGTTTATCGATGCTATTAGGTGATATGGCAACTATTTTTCAGTACAAATTACCGATAAAACTGATTGTTTTCAACAACAGAACCCTGGGAATGGTAAAGCTGGAAATGGAAGTAGGAGGAATGCCGGATAATGAAACGGATATGATCAATCCTGACTTTGCAATGGTGGCTCATGCAATGGGCTATCCCGGCAAAAATGTGCACCTGCCGGAAGAGGTGGAAGGAGCGATCAAAGAATGCCTGGATCATAATGGACCTTATCTTCTGAATATTTTTACAAATCCCAACGCTCTGGCCCTTCCTCCGAAGATTGAATTTGACCAGATCATGGGAATGACCAAATCTATGGCACAACTGATGCTGGGGGGTAAAATGGATGAGGTTTTTGAAACGGTAAAAACCAATTACAAACATCTTAAAGGATTGCTGTAAAATTAAAAATTAAAAAATATTATGGGTTTTAGATCCCCTGTTTAAAAACTTCATGCTTTGTGTGAAGTTTTTCTTTTTTATAAATAAGCTAAATATTTACCTTTGTTTATTATTAGTAAATAAAACTATGAGAGCTATATTTTTATTTTTAGCATTATGTGTAATGAATTTTTCATTCGCGCAGGATCAGGAAGAACGCGATGATTCTTTTATCAGAGAAAGCAATAAAAATGTTCTGAAAATAGACATTAAAGAACCTTTTATGCAGATTGCCGTGAAATGTAATGATTTCAAACCGGCAGCTTATGAAGGAGGTGTTGCTGCTTACAAAGATATTCTGAATAAATATATGTATGCCTATCTGAATTCTGATTTCTATGCCCTTACAGGTGACTTTACTTTTACGCTGGTGCTTGATGCCAAAGGAAAAGTAATTGATGTGAAAGGAATGCCTAAAGTGGCCAACAGCGAAGTTTTCTTTGACGACATGCAGTATGTAGTAAGAAGAATCAAAAAAAACTGGACTCCGGCTTCCTGTAACGGACAGCCTGTGGCTTCACAGATTAAGGTTAAAATGAACTTCTCTTCAATGTCAGCTGATATCGATTAAATAATTTAAACACAATAATGAAAAAAACTTTTTTTATCTTTTTTCTGGCTTTTGTATCTCTGTATAAAGCTCAGATACTTGATGAATATCCTGATAAACAGACCTTTTATGAAGGAGGAATGGTTAATTTTTACAAAGATGTTCACGAATTTCTGATCAATAGTAAATTAAAGGAATGTGATGATAAAGAAATTTACCAGCCTAGAATTATCATTACCGAAAGATCTGAAGTTAAATTTATTAAAGATCAGGATACTGCTAATATTGCAAGAAACAAATGTGCATATGATCTGTCACGGGAAGTTCTTAGAAATCTTAAAAAATGGAAGCCGGCAGAAGCAAAAGGCTGGAAAATTGGAGCTATTACCGAATTTATTTTATACCCAAAAGATTTGATGAGCAATTATCAACCGGGTTATGACGCCAACAAATTTGTAACGCATACCAAATACCCTGAAGGATCAAAAGCTTTTCATACATTGTTCCATGACAATTTTATGATGATTTTTGAAGATTATCAGCTTAACGGAAAGGTAAATCTGGAATTTTATATCAGTAAAAACGGACATATTATTAATCCCAGAATTTATCCTGAGGTTTATAACCAAAATTTCAATAATGATTTTATGAGAACTCTTACAAGGATGAAAAAGACATGGATACCAGCTTTCTATAAAGATATTCCTATTGTTGAGAGGATTTCATTTCCTGTACAGTTTTCAATAACATTTACTGAAAGATAATCCTGACATTCTGTCACAATATTTTGTATCTTTGCAGACTTATTTGTTCGTAATTGGATACTACGGACTCTAAATTGATTATCGTGCAGGAAAAATATATAGACGAAACAAAGCAGGGCGAAGCTTTTGCTATTGCCGAAAGACCGGAAAATTCTAAAAAACTGTTTTTGGAAAGTTATGGTTGTCAGATGAACTTCTCTGACTCTGAGATTGTTGCATCCATTCTTAATGAACAGGGATATAATACAACAATGAAAGTGGAAGAGGCTGACCTGATTCTATTAAATACATGTTCCATCCGTGAAAAAGCAGAGCAAACGGTAAGAATGCGTCTTTCCCAATTCAAAAATCTTAAAAAAGAGAAACCGAATATGACGGTGGGAGTTTTGGGATGTATGGCGGAAAGGCTGAAAACCAAATTCTTAGAGGAAGAGCAGTTGGTTGACCTTGTCGTAGGCCCGGATGCTTATAGAGATTTACCTAATCTTTTAAAAGAAACTGATGATGGAAGAGATGCAATCAACGTAATCCTGTCCAAAGAAGAAACTTATGCAGACATCAATCCTGTTCGTTTAGGAGGAAACGGCGTTACTGCTTTTGTTACCATTACAAGAGGCTGTGATAATATGTGCACGTTCTGTGTAGTCCCTTTTACCAGAGGAAGAGAAAGAAGCCGTGATCCACACTCTATTATTGAAGAATGTAGAGATCTTGCCAATAACGGATATAAAGAAATTACCCTTTTAGGACAAAACGTAGACTCTTACCTGTGGTATGGTGGAGGCCCTAAAAAAGATTTTGCCAAAGCGTCTGAAATGCAGAAAGCAACGGCAGTTAATTTTGCACAATTACTTGATCAGGTGGCCAAAGCTGTTCCTGAACTGAGAATCAGATTCTCCACTTCAAATCCTCAGGATATGAGTCTTGATGTATTCAGGATGATGGCAAAACACGAGAATATATGCAAATATGTACACCTTCCTGTACAAAGCGGCAGCAACAATATGCTGGCAGCCATGAACAGACAGCATACCCGTGAGGAATACCTTGATCTGATCAGAAAAGCAAAAGAAATTGTTCCTGAAGTAGCCTTTTCTCAAGACATGATTGTCGGTTTCTGTAATGAAACAGAAGAAGACCATCAGGATACCTTAAGCCTGATGAGAGAAGTGGAATATGATTACGGTTATATGTTTGCTTACTCGGAAAGACCCGGAACTCCAGCTCATAAAAAAATGGAAGATAATATTCCTGCTGATGTGAAGCAGAGACGCCTTGCTGAGGTTATTGCTCTTCAGGGAGAACTTTCCAAACAAAGAATGAAATCCTATGTTGGAAGAGTTCATCAGATACTGATTGAAGGAACTTCAAAAAAGAATGAAAACCAATGGAAAGGGAGAAACTCTCAAAATGCCGTATGCGTTTTCGATAAACTGGAAGGACAGAAAATTGGTGACATGGTGAATGTTTTTGTGTATGACAATACACAAGGCACACTTTTAGGGAGAACCACAGAATAAAATTAAGTTTTGATCAAGGCGGTTTATCTTTTGGCCCTGTTTTCCTTTGTTATGGTTTGCTGCCAGACAGAAAACAAGGTGAAAAAATATCCGGCTACTGTAGGTGATACTGAGTTTGATAAAAAGCTGGATGATGCTGATTTTAAAAAATGTGGCTCAGAAAAATGGGGACATTTCAGCTTTCAGTATTACCAGGGCGCCAAGCAGTTTAGTTACAAAGGAGAAAAGATCGCGATCACTGAAAAACTTAAAAAAGAGAATATATATTCAGAAAAGTGTATCAACGGTTATATTACCGTAAGATTTTTAGTAAATTGTGAAGGAAAGACAGGCTTGTTCAGAGTACAGCATATGACCATGGATCTGAAAGATTCTGAGCTGGATGCAGAGTTGGAGAACAGGCTGTTGCAATTTACAAAATCACTTAATGGCTGGATGCCTAAAGAGATAAAAGGTTTAAAAGTAGATTATTATCAGTATTTAACCTATAAAATTGAAAATGGAAAAGTTTCAGAGGTATTACCTTAGCTTTTTGCTACTTATAGTGTACACCAATACTATTGCACAGGTTAACTGTAATGCAGTAGAGGGGGAGAACTGCAAAAAAGCATGCGAGCTATACAACTGGGCTTCAGATTTACAAGGGTTTGCCGAATCCCAGGAAGGCTTTGATAAAGCGATTGACCTGTGCCCCGATTTCTCCCATGCTTATATAGAGAAAGCAGTTCCATATCTTAAGAATGGAGATTTTGTAACCTGGAAGATTTTAATTGACAAAGCAGTTGCTTTGGACCCTAAAATGTATCTTGGATATAGAGGATGGAGTAAGTTTCAGTTTTTAAGAGACTATCAGGGGGCTATTCAGGATTTAGAAGATTTAAAAAAATATGAATCCGGAGATCTGGGAAGGTCTCAGAACGGGGACTATAATCTGGATGTGGTAAGAGCCATGTCCTACAGTGCGTTAGGGCAGAAAGAAAAAGCCGCCGGGATTATAGAAATGCTTCTGGCTACCAGAGGTTATGTGAAGGGAATGTTTGATCATTACCAGCTGGGAGTTACTTATTTCGAGCTGGGAAGATATGACAGGGCCCTGGAAAATTTTGAAAAACAAAGCAAAGAATACGACTTTGCCGAGAATATATACTTTAAGAGTAAAGTTTCTAAGATCAGAAACAAAGATTATTTGGATTTAAAAAAGTTAGCCTTACAAACGTATGATGAAGGAAAGACGATGAAAGATGTCTATACTCATCATTTTAACAAAGTCTACAGACAACAGATTGAAGAACTGTAGAAGATTAACATTAAATCAATAATCAAAAATTTACTTATGAGCAACGAGCTACAAAACATAAAAAACCGTTTCGGAATTATCGGAAACTTTCCTGCACTCAATCGTGCCCTGGAGAAATCTATCCAGGTTGCCCCTACAGATATTTCTGTACTGGTGATTGGAGAAAGTGGGGTAGGAAAAGAATTTATTCCGAAAATCATTCATTCAGAATCCAGAAGAAAACATCAGCCTTATATTGTGGTAAACTGTGGTGCAATTCCGGAAGGAACCATAGATTCTGAGCTTTTCGGACACGAAAAAGGAGCTTTTACAGGAGCAACAGCTACAAGAAAAGGATATTTTGAAGTGGCAGACGGAGGAACCATCTTTCTGGATGAGGTGGGAGAGCTTCCCCTGCAGACCCAGGTACGTCTTTTAAGGGTTTTGGAAAGTGGTGAATTTATGAAAGTGGGTTCTTCACAGGTTCAGAAAACCAATGTTAGAATTGTGGCCGCTACCAACGTTAATATGATGAAGGCCATCCATGACGGGAGATTCCGTGAGGATTTGTATTATCGTCTGAATACTGTTCAGATTGATATGCCGCCTTTAAGAGAAAGGAAAGGGGATATCCATTTGTTATTCAGGAAGTTTGCAATAGATTTTGCGGAAAAATACAGAATGCCGGAGCTGGAGCTGGAGCAAAGTGCAGTTCACTATATAGAAAGCTATTCTTTTCCTGGAAATGTCCGTCAGCTAAGAAATTTAGTGGAACAGATGACCGTTGTGGAAAGAAACCGAAGTATCACAGCAGAAAAGCTTGCAGAATATATTCCCATGGAGACGCACCTTCCCATGGTCGTAAATAATCAGAATACTCCCAAACAGAATGATTTCGGAAGTGAAAGGGAAATCATGTATAAAATTCTGTTTGATATGAGAAATGATATTAATGATTTAAAATCATTAACTTCGGAACTGATCAAAAACAGAGGAACAGCAGATCTGAGCAACCATGAGAAAAACCTGATCAACAGGATTTATACTTCTTCTGATAACCAGTCACAGGTAAATTCAGGATCTTTACTGTATTTTGAAAATAATAATGATACACCGGCGGTTCAGACCCCGACAATCATTTCAACACCTGAAGACAGCTATGAAGATATTGAAGATATCGAGGTGGAAGAAAACAGACCAGAGTCTCTTTCTCTTCAGAACAATGAAAAAGATTTGATTATCAAAGCTTTAGAAAAACATAAGGGACGTAGGAATCGAGCTGCGGATGAATTAGGGATCTCACAAAGAACCTTATACAGAAAAATAAAACAATATAATCTGGAAGATTAGCACCACATAAATAATGAAAGTAAATTTAGTGCCTAAACCGATCAATTTTAAACTCGGAGAATATATTAATAAAGGTTTTGAACTTTTAAAGAAAGATTTCGGGAATATTTTTATAGCGTTCTTAATATGCTTTATCATGTCCATTATCCCTTTCTGCGGACTGTTAGCGATGGGTAATTTATATAAGTATCTTCAGAAGCTTAGTCAAAATCAGACAGCAAGTCCTGGAGATATCTTTGATTTTAAAGATTTTATGCCTTACTTTATGCTGCAGTTAATTGTTTTTGGTGGAGTTTTAGCGCTTTACATTCCTTTTTTTGCTGTGCTGGGCCTATCAGGTGCGTTGTCAGAGGGTAATGAGCCCAATCCAATGGTGGTAACTTTTATGTTTCCTTACTTTTTCTTAATGATTGCGGCGATATATTACTTCGTATTGAAGGGGTTTTATATTGTTCCGTTAATTAGCCTTAAGGGAGTAAAAGAAATAAAAGAGGCCTGGAATATTTCAAAAATAATGAGCCAAGGAAATCTGCTTTCAATTTTTCTTTTCTCATTGATCGTAAGTATTCTGGCACAGGTTGGAATTCTTGCATGTGGAATTGGAATTTTTCTTACTTTACCATTTTTATATACAGCAAATTATTTTGCTTTTGAAGATGCTATTCAACAAATTGAGTATGATGAAATTACGGAAATCGGATCTAAAAATGAATTTTAAAAATAAACATATCAGCCTGAAACAATCATTGCTAACAGGAATGCTTTTTGCGTTGCTAGGTGTTTTACATTCATGCTACAGCTTTACGGGGTCATCTCTTACAGATGAAAAAACAGTTCAGATCAATGAATTTCCTAATAATGCACCGCTGGTAAACCCTGCCTTATCACAACAGTTCTCTACGGCAATACAAAACAGATTTCTTCAGAGAACAACATTGAAGGGGACAAAAGAAAACCCTGATATCCTGATTGAAGGTGAGATTACAGATTATTCCATTACCCCTACTACCATCAGCTCCAATACCCAGACAAACCCTTCGGGAGGAGTGGTTCAACAGGGACAGAATAAGCTGACCATTACCGTAAAGGTACATTATGAAAATAAAATTCATCCGGAATCAAGTTTTGACAGAACCTATTCCGATGAGGCAGCGTTCAACAGTGATGTATCACTCAGTCAGATCGAAGACCAACAGGTAAAGCTGGTGACAGACAGAATTATTAATAAGATATTTAACGACATTGTAGCGAATTGGTAAGATGAATCCGAGAGTTTTAGAATTAATAAAAAATCCGAAAAATATTCAATTGGAAGACCTGGGTCTTTTGAAAGAAGAGATTCACACTTTTCCTTATATTCAGAATATCAGGGCGCTCCATTTGTATGGGGTTCACCTGTATGAAAAAGAAAATTATCAGAAAGAGCTTTCGACAACAGCAGCCTATACTACCGATAAAAAGATTTTGTACCAGCTGATCAACGGAAAAATCAGGCAGGAATCCAAACCGGAAATCGCAGGTGAAAAAGCACTTTCTAAAACAAGTGAAAAACCTGCTCCATTAGCTCTTAAAACCAAATCTTTTCCAATTAAAAGAGAAGAGGAGGTTTCGTTGGAAAATTCATCAGATGAGCCGGACAATACTTGTGCTTTATCCGTTTTACAGGAAGTTAAATATGTTTACATAAACGGAGAGCGAAACAGGATTTTATTTGAAGGTGAAGAAAATTTCCTTGATGAGCAGAATTCTGAGACTATAGATCTTGAATCTACCATTGAATCAGGAACTCTGGTAACTCAAAAGGCAGAGACAATAGTTGACGAGCCGGTTCAGCAGGAAGCAGAATCAATACAAACTGAAACAGAGGAAAAAGCAGGAGAAGAGTTTACACCGGAAATTATCATTCATGAAAATGAGATTTCCTCAGGAACAGAAGAAGAGGTAGCTGAAGAAGAAAACACAAGCTTCCATGAGGTTGATCCTTTATTACCTGAGGTAAATATTCATGAAGAAATAGCGCAAGAGCCTATAAATATAGAAACAGCGGATAATGATATCTTACCTGCTGCTGAAAACGAAGATTCTGTGAAAGAAGTATCTGATGCAGAAGTAAGTTTCCTTGGAACAGATTCTTTCATGCCGGATGTTAAAATCCAGGCAAACAATGAAGAGATTGGAGACAGGACTGAAGTTTCCCAGCCTAATGTTAATAAGCATGAGGAAGAAATGAGACGGCTGATCGAACAGGTTGAGAAAAAAATGAAGGAGACTAAAACTGCTCCGGAAGAAACAGAGCCTGAAGTCGTGGAAGATCACGGAATCAGCTTTGCTGAAACACAAAGTTTTCATTTTTGGTCAACAAGCGAAGAGAAACCTGAGGAAACTAAAGAAGAATCAGAACAGAAAGAAATTGTTGAAGATCATTTGCCTGTAGAAGAGTCTAAAGCTGAAGCTGTAGAAGAAAAAGAGGCTACTGAAGTTCAGTCTACCTGGAAGCCGATGAGCGTAGAGTCTAATTTACCGGATTCCTTAATCAGCAAGTCTGAAAAAGTATCAGCTCCTGAAATGAAAACTCAGGTAGTTGAAGCAGCTCCTGCTGCAGAATCTGAAGCGGCTGTTGAAGAGCCTCAGCTCTCTGAGGTTACTGAAAACTCCAAAGAAATAGCCCCAGAAGAAGTTCTGCAGCCCACAGAAAACTCTGCACCGGTTGAATCAATTGAAGAAGAAGATAAGGAAGCTTTAAAAGAGGATGTTCCTGTAATGAATGTTTCTTTCTTCGGAACCGATATTTCTACACTTAAGGTTGAAGAAAAGCAGAAGGAAAATAAAGAAGAACCTGTGGAAAAAGGGCAGGAGGTTACTATGAAACATACAACTCAGTCATCTGCAGACAGTAATGTTCCTGGTTTTATTAATACATGGCAAAGCTGGCTTAAGATTGACAGAACAGGGGAAGTTGAAAAGGAAAAAGCTGTAATTAAAGAAAAGGCTATTGAAACTTTTATTGAAAACAATCCTAGGATCAGTCAGTTAAAAGAAGAAAGTACTTATGTGGTTAAAGAAAAAAATGATGATATCTCTCACTTGATGACAGAGACATTGGCTAATCTCTATTTTGAACAGAAATTGTATACCAAAGCGATAAAAGCGTTTGAAATATTAATCAAAAAAAGTCCCGAGAAAAAAGAATATTTTGAATCTAAAATACAGGATATTAAGGACTTCAGAAGTAAAAGTTAAAAGAAGAAGGTACTGCGAAACAGTACCTTCTTCTTTTTTATAAATTGGGAGGATCATTTTTGCTTCCTCTTAGCTTTTTCCAGGCCCTTCGTCCAAAGACAATAACAATAATTAATATGATTATTGCGAAAATTGCTGCCATAAACGGAGCCGCCATAGCCAGTACAGACATAAGACCTGCTCCTGCCGTTTCGGTTGTTCCTACGACAGAATTTCCCAATCCTCCTGTAGTAGCTGTAGAAGCAGCCCTTATTCCGGCAAATCCGGAACTGATGGTTGCGGCTGTGCCCCCACCGGCAATTAAAGCCAATGCCCATTGTGGAAAGGTTCCAAGCTCTGTAAACTGGCTGGCAAATAATATAGATCCGGCAACCGTAGCCATTGGAATTGATACGGTATCCAGTAAATGATCAACGAAAGGAATATAATAAGCCAGAATCTCAACAACGGTAGCTATTCCTGTTGTAATAAGGGTAGGCAGACCCGCAAGCCATGCAAAATGCTCATTCATAGGAATCCAGTTGAAATAAGAGGCAAGGCTTACGATAAACATAGGGAGAAACACCCGGAAGCCGGTAGCTGCAGCCAGTCCAATGCCAATAAATGCACTGATGATATAAGAAAAGTAGGGAACATTATCTAACATATTAATTTTCAGATTTATTGTTTTCTCTAAATTACAAAAACTATATGATATTAAATGCTGCCGATTTCTAAGCCCGGGGGTTCTGTGATGTAAGGGACGAACTTTACTGTTTTCGATTCTTGGTTTATTGCGGAATCAAAATAAAGCACCTGCACAATCCTCTGTGTTTCTCTGTGTTATCCGCGGAAAAATAAAACATGCATGATTCACATAATCTGTGAAATGAAATCTTCCACAGAACTTTATCAATGTTAGTCAGGCTATTCTGATGAAAGCAGATTACTTTTTCTGCCCTTCACAAAGTTTGATGAACTGAGCTTCTACATCCTGAAATTTCGGTGGCATCTGTGGGGAAGCCCAGAATAGCATGGCTATTGTTTTATCTCCGAAAGCCTGCTTAAATAATTCCTTGTTAAGACGGTAACATTCTCTAAGCAGCCTTTTGATACGGTTTCTGTGAACTGCTCTTTTAAAATATCTTTTCGAAACAGAAACTCCAAATCTTGAGGTTTCCACAGAAATGCCAGGCTTGTCTTTCAGAATAATGACTCTCAGATTTCCACTGGTTCTCCATTTGCCTTTCTCAAAAAGCAAACTGATTTCCGTATTTTTTTTGAGCTTTTCCGCTCTGGGATATTTGGAATTCTGCATTAATCTTTTTTCACTAAATAATTGATCACTTCAGCAGCGGCATATAGCCCGAAAATGGCAGGAATAAAGCTGATGGTGCCATAGAACGATTTTTTGAAGTTGCTTCCGTCGGTCATTTTAAGACTTTCCTCCTTCTGAATCTCATTGGAGAATACACACCTGAATCCTTTATTGATTTTTTCTTTTTTCAGCCTTTTTCTTACCTGTTTTGCAAGAAAGCAGTTATGGGTTTTACTGATATCTCTTACCATTACCATGCTCGGATCGGTTTTCCCTCCGGCTCCCATTGAACTTACTATTTTAATCTTTCTTTTTCTGGCTGCTTTTATTAAACAGATCTTCGGCGTTACACTGTCAATACAGTCCAGTACATAATTGAATTTTCCTGAATCGAGTACTTCATCCATTCTTTCCGGATTCAGGAATTCGTTGATTTTCGTTAAATGAAGTTCCGGGTTGATATCAAGCAGTCTTTCTGCTACAACTTCTACTTTATGCTTTCCAACCGTGGAGTGCAGTGCGGGAAGCTGTCTGTTGATATTCGTAATATCTACTGTATCGCCATCCACAATAGTCATATTACCAACACCGGCTCTTGCCAGAAATTCTGCAGCAAAAGAACCTACGCCGCCTAAGCCAACTACTAGTACATTGGCCTTAGTCAGTTTATCCAATCCATCTTCCTTTATCAAAAGTTCAGTTCTTTCCAGCCAGTATTTATCCATTTTTTATTGTGTGTAAGTTTTCTAAAATTTGTTCATTAAGATGTTCCAAAGAAATTTTCTTTATTTCTGAAGCCTTATGGTACAATTCTTCGATATTAAAATCTTCATTGTCAGTTTCTAAAAAGATTTTGTCTAATGGAGCTTTTTTCAAAATATCCTGCAAAGATAAATTATACAAAACAGCTTTTCCAAAACTCAGATAAAAATTATTGGCAAGAAGATCTTCAGCAATTTGATGCTTTTTATTAAAACCATGGATAATCATGGGCTGGTCGGCTTTCTTTTTTAAAGATATGACCTCATAAAATTTTCTCACACAATGAATAATCATAGGCTTTTTTATTTCATTGGCTATTCTGATCTGCCGTAAAAAAACTTCCTCCTGAATTTTCTGATCAATAGAAACCAAAGAATCCAAACCGCATTCACCGATGGCAAAACAATTTTGAAATATCATGTCTTTCATCCATGAAAATTGCTTTTCAATATCCGTAATATCAATATCATGGGGATGAATTCCTATAGAATAAGGACAATCTGGAGGAATTTGGTTAATTTCCAGATTATAAATTCCGTTTCTGATATATTTCTTATGGTGGTGAAAATCAAAAAAATCCATATTCAAAAGTAAGTAATTTTCAGATTTAATCTAAAATTATTAAACGATCGTTTATAAATGTGTTAAAAATTTCTTAACTTTACTCAAAGTGCACCTCATGAAAAAAAAATTTACAGAAAAACAGATTCACATACTTGATATTGCAGAAGAACTGATTGCAAAAAAAGGATACGAAGGAACTTCTGTGAGGGATATCTGCTCCAAAGCAAATATCAATGTTGCTATGATTTCTTATTACTTCGGTTCTAAAGAGAAGATGATGTCATATCTCTACCAGTACAGGGTGCTGAAGACCAGAGAGAATTTTTCAGAATTTGCGGATACCATCAAAGATGGGAAACCGGAAATGCAGCTTCGGGAAATGATTAAATATATCGTTTCTCAACTTTTCAAGTATAACTATTTCCATGGTTTTGTGACACAGGAACTTCGCCACACAGAAAATCTGAAGGATGAATTGCTTGATTTCTATCAGTTATTTGTAAAAAAACTGGACGAAGTCATTAAAAAAGGAGTTGCTTCCGGAGTTTTTACTTTTACTCCCAAACCTGAAGATATCCTTACTATGATTATCGGATCCACTTTATTTGTCATCAGAAATAAAAACTTTTATGAGCTGTATGTCCCAAGTAAGAATGAGGAAACCTATACAAAAGAAGCAGAGAAAAAGGTGAGAATGAATCTTTTATTAAGTGTTTTTGCAATTTTGGGATACGCTGCAGACTAAAATTACGTTAAATATTCATAAAAAAAAATCTATTGACAAAAAAGTTATATTTTTGCAAATTAGTAAATCGGCTGTATAATCCGAAAACTGTTGAATTTTTTATATGAAAAAATATATTTTAGGTCTTTTTGCTGTAGCGGTAGTTACATCTTGTGTAAGCCAGCAGGAAAGAGCAATGAGGAGTGCTGATAAAGATTTTATCTTGAAGGCCGCTAATGAAAACTTTGCTAAGAAAAAGTGGAAAAATGCATTGGCTCTTTACGACAGACTTGCCAATCTTGTGGCAGGAACAGATGATTTCCCGAACGTAGGTTTCAACACAGCTTATGCCAACTATTATGACAAAAGTTATAAGCTGGCAGGTCATCAGTTTAAAAATTTCGCAGTAAGTTTTCCAAAAGATCCAAGAGCAGAAGAGGCAGCCTATATGTCTGCATTGTGCTATTATGAAGGTTCTATGGATTATAACCTGGATCAGTCAAGTACAGAATTGGCCATCAATGAACTTCAGGACTTCCTGAACAATTACCCGAATTCTGAAAGGTCTAAAAATATCAGCCAGCTAATCGATGAACTGTCTTACAAGCTTGAATTCAAAGCTTATGAAAACGGAAGACAGTACTTCAAAATGGGAGATTACAAAGCTGCCAATGTAGCTTTGGAAAATGTTTTGGAAGATTTTCCAAGTACTAAACTCCGTTCTAAAATCTATGATTATATCATGAAGTCACGTTACGAACTGGCAATGAAATCAGTATATAATCTTAAAGATGAGCGTATTGAAAGTGCGCTTACCTATACAAAACTGGTAGAAAAAGAACTTCCTAATACGGAATATTCCAAGACTGCAGCTGATATTAGAGAAAAACTGGAAAAGGAAAAACAGAACTTTGTCATTGTTAAAAAACAAACAGAAGCAAGAATGGCAGCCTTAACTGCAAGACAGAAGAAAGAGGCTGAAAAACTTGCTGATAAAGACAAAACCGACCAGCAGATTAAAGATCAGATCAGCAATGAAAAGAAAGCAATGCAGCTACAGAGGGACAGTGCAGCACTTAAGACCCCTCCTCCTGCAGCGACTTTCAAAATTCAAAGATAATTCGTAAATTTGCCATCTTAAAATAAAAATAATTTTCTCAAAATGAGTGTAAAAGATACAAAAGCAGAAGTAAATACAATTACTTACGATAAAGATAAGATTGAAGATAAAGTAGGTTCAATCTATGAAGCTATTGTTATCATGGGAAAGAGAGCAGAGCAGATCAATGCGGAGATCCGTACGGAGCTTCACAACAAATTGGATGAATTTGCCGTTCACAATTCTACATTAGAAGAGGTTTTCGAAAACAGAGAACAGATTGAGATCTCTAAACATTACGAAAAGCTTCCAAAGCCAACTTCAATTGCTATTGAAGAATGGTTAAACGAAGATATTTATTTCAGAAAAACAGAAGAGAGAAAATAATCATCTGTGTTTTAATAAATCAAGGTCATAAAGGAATTCTGTTCTTTTATGACCTTTGTTGTTTTAAAGCCTGATTGTGTGGGAAAAAATAAGTACTTTAGTATTTCAAAAATTAGAACTAAATGAGTGTTTCCGGTAAAAAGATACTTATCGCTGTTTCTGGGGGAATTGCTGCCTACAAAATTCATTTTCTCATCAGGGACTTTGTGAAAAAAGGAGCAGAAGTACAGGTTATTATGACTCCTGATGCTGAACATTTTGTAACCAAACTGAGCCTGTCTACTTTATCTAAAAAACCCGTGTATTCAGATTTTTATAGTGATAACGGAACATGGAACAGTCATGTGGAAATGGCGTTATGGGCAGATGTGATGATTGTTGCTCCCTGCACAGCGGGCACTTTATCGAAAATGACCCATGGAATGTGTGATAATCTGGTTATTGCAACCTATATGTCTGCGAAATGTCCGGTATTCATAGCTCCGGCAATGGATCTTGATATGTATGCACATCCTTCTACCAAAAAGAATCTGGAACTGGCAGAGAGTTTTGGACATTTTATTATTCCTGCAGAAAACGGTGAGCTGGCAAGCGGACTTATAGGGCAGGGAAGAATGGCAGAGCCGGCAACCATCTTTAATACGGTTGAAAAATATTTCAGCTCGGATACTCACCTGAAAAGCCTTGAGGGTAAAACTGTTTTAATTACAGCAGGCCCCACTTATGAAGCCATAGATCCGGTAAGGTTCATCGGAAACCATTCATCAGGCAAAATGGGATTTTCTCTGGCAGAAGAAGCTTCAAAAAGAGGCGCAAAAGTAATTCTGATCTCAGGACCAACATTTCAGACAATTAATGATCCAAATGTTCAGCTTTATCAGGTGACTTCAGCCAAAGAGATGCTGGCCAAAGTATTTGAATTCTATGACAGAATAGATATTGGTATTGCCAGTGCAGCTGTAGCAGACTATGCTCCCAAAGATGTCGCTAAAGAAAAAATCAAAAAGAATGATGAAAACCTGACCATTGAATTGGTTAAAAATCCTGATATTCTTAAAACAATGGGAGAAAGAAAGACCCACCAGTTTTTGGTAGGATTTGCTCTGGAAACCCAAAATGAAGAAGAAAATGCAAAAGGAAAACTGGAAAAGAAAAATCTGGATATGATAGTTCTCAATTCTTTACGTGATGAAGGCGCCGGTTTTAAAAATAATACCAATAAAATCAAAATATTCACCAAATCGGAGAAAAAGGAATTCGATCTGAAATCAAAGGATGATGTAGCGAAAGATATTCTCAATTTTGTTGAGAATCAACTTTTAAAATAATTTTAATAAATTTCCGTTCTCAATTTTTAGTAGACAATGAAAAGAATTATAAGTTTATTTTTTCTGCTTTTTATATATACCCAAAGTTTTTCCCAGGAGTTGCTGGCAACAGTGCAGGTAAACTCCCAACAGTTGGGAGGAAGTAATCAGCAGGCCTATAAAGCGCTGGAAAAAAGCCTCAGGGATTTTATCAATAATACCAGCTGGACGGGTAAAAAACTTCAGAATTTTGAAAAAATAAAATGTGGTTTTTCCATTGTAATTGCAGAAAGAGATGTCAATAAGTTCAAAGGATCTATTGTTATTCAGGCTGTTCGCCCGGTTTTTAATACTTCTTATGAATCTCCTTTACTGAATCTTCAGGACCAGCGTTTTGCTTTTGAGTATATTGAAAATGAGAGTCTTATATTTAATGAAAGACAGTTCTCAGGAAAAAATCTTACTGATGTGATCAGTTTCTATATCTATCTTATTTTAGGAGTCGATGCAGATAGTTTCCAGTCTATGGGAGGATCTCAATGGTATGCAAAGGCACAGCAGATTGCCCAGAATTCTCAAAACAGAAACTATGAAGGCTGGAATACCATTAATGAGCCAAGAAGCCGTTCTATTTTGATTAACGAAATTATGAACCCTAACTGGAGTCAGTTAAGGTCTACAATCTATACCTATCACAGAGCAGGCCTGGATAATCTTTTTAATCAGGATCAGACGGCTGGGAAAAAAGTGATTTTTGATGCGCTGATGCAGCTCAAAATGTACGAAAACAGCTTCCAGCAGGCTTTTTTCTTTAACCTGTTTATGGACACCAAAAGTGATGAAATCTTTAATATTTTCAATTCCGGAAATAACGGAGGCCTGATTCTGAATGATCTTAAACAGACGATGATTATTCTCTCCCCGAAAAATATTGACAATAAGTGGAATAAATGGAAGGTGTAAAGCTGTGATCAATAAAATCACTTGGATTGTAAAACAAAAAACAATTATAAAATTGAAGAGAAAGCCTAAAAACATTTTCTCAATTCATTAAAAAAAAACTTATTTTTACAATTCAAATTCAAACTGGACCATAACCCGGATTACCAATGCTTTCGAGAATTTACATTAAAAATTTTGCCCTGATTGATACCCTTGAAGTATCACTGAAAAATGGTTTACAGGTTATTACCGGAGAAACCGGGGCGGGTAAATCTATTATTCTAGGTGCTCTGAGACTTATTTTAGGAGAAAGAGCAGATGTAAAATCTATCGCTAAAGCTGATGAAAAAAGCGTAGTGGAAACCGAATTTTCTCTCAACAATCAGTTTAAGAAATTCTTTATTGAAAATGACCTGGACTATGAGCATCAGACCATTATCCGAAGAGAGATCCTTCCTTCAGGGAAATCCCGTGCATTTATTAATGATGTGCCGGTGACGCTGGATATTCTCAGAGAACTTTCCTCACAGCTGATAGATATCCATTCCCAGTTTGAAACATCCAATCTCTTTACATCAGAATATCAGTTTAAAATTATTGACGGGCTGTCTGATAATAAAAAGATTATCGAAGAATATCAGCAGGAATTTTCTGACTTTCAAAACCTTAAACTGCAGCTGAAAAAGCTGAAAACCCAACTTTCAGAAACTAATAAAGAAAGCGATTATAAAGAATTCTTACTTAACGAACTGGAAGAACTGAAACTTGATGATGTTGATTATGAAGATATTCAGAATCAGCTTTCTGTTCAGGAAAATGCCGGGATGATCTCCGAAAATATAAGCCAGATCTTATCTAGGTTTCATCAGGAAGAAATAGGAATCCTGTCCTTCTTTAATGAGGCTACCAATAAGCTTTCCAGAATTTCCGGAGTTTCTGCCGGTTTTGCAGAGCTTGATGAAAGGCTTGAAACCTCTTTTGTAGAGCTTAAAGACATTATTTCCGAATTGGAACATCAGGCAGAAAAGGTTGAAATTAATCCTGAGAATCTAATATATCTTACGGATCTTAATAATAAAATAAATGCTTTATTCTTAAAGCACAACGTTTCAGATCTGAATGAGCTGATCGAGATCAGGAATCAACTGGCAGGAGATCAGAAAGGAGCTTCTGAGCTGGAGTCACAGATTGAAGAAACAGAGGAAAACATTTCCCAAAAAGAAAAAACACTTCAGGGTCTTGCAGCAAAACTTTCAAAGAACAGGCACAAAAATGTTCCTGTTTTTATCAAAAAAGCAGAAAGCCTTCTCAAGAAATTAGGGTTGGAAAAAGCAAAAGTGGATATAGAATTACAGGATGCTGATGAGTTCAACCAGTTTGGAAAAGAAAATATCCAGCTGCTGTTTCAGGCCAATTCCGGCTTCCCTTTAAAACCGATTCAGACTGCTATTTCCGGAGGAGAAAGATCAAGAGTAATGCTTGCGGTAAAAAAAATCATTGCAGAAAGCGATGAGCTGCCCACTTTGATTCTTGACGAAATCGATACCGGAGTTTCCGGGAAAGTAGCGGAAGAGATCGGAAACCTTATGCGTGAAATGTCTGAAGATATGCAACTGATCGTTATTTCACACCTTGCACAGGTGGCTGCTAAAGGAAATGATAATTATAAGGTGGTGAAACAGGATATTTCCGGCAGAACTCAATCTACTATTATTCCTTTGAACAGCGAAGAAAAGCTGAATGAAATTGCCCAGCTGCTTTCCGGAAGTAAAATTACAGAAGCTGCTTTAGCCCAGGCAAAAGAACTTATCGGATAATTATAAAATTACACTTTTTCTTAAAAAAATGTAACATATTTTACATTATATTGACTAATGTAAAAAAACTAACATATGTTTCTAAAGTTCCTTAGGCTTGAAATCAAAAGCTTTTTTCGTGGTACATCTTTAGGGATTAATCTGACCATGAAAATTCTCCGTTTCATAGGAATTCTTTACTTTATTGGATGTCTTATAGGCGGAGCGTTTATTGCCTTTTTCTATGTGCAGGAAGAGATGCACCAAAACCCTTTGAAGATAGTATCAAAATTCATGATTGTTGGCTGGATTATAGATCTGGTAATTAAATATCTCTGGCAGGAAGTCCCCACACAGAATATTAAACCGTTTCTTACCATGAATATCAGAAAGAATACACTGGTCAATTATATGCTGGCTAAAA
Source organism: Chryseobacterium sp. ON_d1 (assembly GCF_006829085.1). Lineage (GTDB taxonomy): Bacteria > Bacteroidota > Bacteroidia > Flavobacteriales > Weeksellaceae > Chryseobacterium. The sequence goes on along the minus strand of NZ_BJTC01000010.1, from coordinate 202,811 downwards.
CCTTCCTTTCCGCGTTCAGCTGGCTGACTTCCTTATTCTTTATCACATTTTCACTGATTGCGTTATTCAATGGATATGAGATTGTAGGAATACTGGTATGGCTTATTGGAGTGATTGCATTACTCTATCTGAACAATTTTATCAATATTTTCTTCAACGGGAAAGAGACATTAGCCATTATCATAGGAGTTTGCTTTGTGATCATCGGAAGTCTGGGATATTATAAAATCATTCCGGTTCTGGCTTACTCAGAATCTGTTTTCTTCAGCTTCTATGAAAAACCTTACTTTGCACTGATCCCTGTTGTTCTGTTTGTTTTGTTGTGGTGGATTTGTTTCCGTTATCTTCGTCAGGAATTTTATCTGGATCAGGGGCTTGAAGCTAAGAAAGCAGTGGGAAAAACAGAGAACATTGCTTTCCTGAATAAGTATGGCGTTATCGGAACATTTATCAATAATGATGTTAAAATGCTGAGACGTAATAAAGTGACCAAAGGTATTTTGCTGGGCAGCTTTATGTTTCTGTTCTATGGATTGCTGATGTTTACTTCTTCGCTGTATAAAACTCCGGCAATGATGATGTTTATGGGCCTATTTGTAACGGGAGGCTTCCAGTTTCTTTTTGGGCAAAGAGTTCCTGCTTTTGACAGTTCATATTATCCTTTGATGATGACGCTGAATGTTCCCTATAAAGAATATTTAAAGGCAAAATGGTGGCTGATGAATATTGTGACAGGAGTTTCAATAATTGCAGCGCTTTGCTATGCATACTTTGGCTGGGAGGTATATATTACATTTTTTGCGGCAGGATTATACAATATTGGAGTGAATTCTCAATTTACCTTATGGTCCGGAGCTTTCAACAAAACCCAGATTGATCTGAATTCTAAAGAGAAAAGACTGGGGCAGAAAGGAAGTTTTAATATGGTGGCTATACTCTTATTGATTCCAAAAATGCTTCTTCCCATGGGTGTATTTGCATTAGCAAAGTATTTCACAGGAATTACAGGAGGAGTGATAAGCATTGCCTTTATTGGAGTTATCGGATTTTTTATGAGAGAAAAGATTTTCGATATCATCGTAAAACATTATAAAAAAGAAAAATACAGCACACTTGATGCATTTAAAAATAAAGCTTAAGTCATGATCAACATACAAAATTTATCCAAAACATACGGAACAGCAGCTGTTCTTAATATCGAACATCTTGAAATTCCAAATGGAGAGACATTTGGCCTTGTGGGAAATAACGGAGCCGGGAAAACAACGCTTTTCAGTCTGATGCTGGATTTGATTCAGGCTACTACAGGATTTGTAAGTATCGATGGAATCAAAGTCAATGAATCTGAAGCCTGGAAAAATAAAGTTTCAGCCTTTGTAGACGATACCTTTCTTATTGGTTACCTTACACCCGAAGAGTACTTTTACTTTATCGGAGAGCTGAGAGGTCAGAATAAAGCTTCTGTAGATGAGTTCCTGAAGCCTTTTCATGATTTTTTCAACGGCGAGATCCTTAAATCCGGGAAATACATTCGTGATCTTTCAAAAGGAAATCAGAAAAAAGTGGGAATTGTGGGGGCGATTATTGGAAATCCCGAGATTATTATTCTTGACGAGCCTTTTGCGAACCTTGATCCATCTACACAGATTAAACTTAAAAATCTGATTAAGGAATTATCAAAACAGGATGGCGTTACATTCCTGATATCCAGCCATGATCTTTCGCACACAACAGAAGTCTGTAACAGAATTGTTGTCGTGAACAAAGGTCTTCTGGTAAAAGATATCCAGACCAATCCCGAGACCCTGAAAGATCTGGAGCAATATTTTGCAGATCAGGTTGCAATTTCGGATATTTAATACCACAAAAAAAGAGGTATGAATACGATTGAATCACAAAACGTCACAGATTATCCTAACAGCAATACCATTTTTATGGTCTGGAAACTTCGTGAGGATCCAAAGCTTAAAGATGTATTTCAGCAGTTATGTGCATTGGTACTTAACCTTAATAATTCGGTTTTTAACAGGTTTCCGGACAGCAGGGCAAGCTGTGTAATGGGAATTGGTGCTGAAGCATGGAAGAAACTGCAGCTTCCAACCCCTCCGCCGAAGGAATTGGTTGACTTTGAAGAGATAAAAGGTATAAAGCATACTGCTGTTTCTACTCCCGGAGACCTTCACTTTCATTTACGGGCAGATAACAAAAGTCTGATTTTTGATATGGCTGTTGAAATATCCAAATTGCTGGGTTCTGTTGCAGAAAGCATTCTGGAGATTCACGGATTCAAATACTGGGATGCCCGCTCTATTCTTGGTTTTGTAGACGGAACGGAAAATCCGCATGGAGATGACCGTGATTATTTTGCAAAAATCGGAAATGAAGACCTTCAGTATAAAGGAGGGAGTTATCTTTTCGTTCAGAAATATCTTCATAATATGGATGCATGGAAAAGCCTTTCAACAGAAGATCAGGAAAAAGTAATCGGAAGATCTAAAGAAAATGATATTGAAATGTCTGATGATGTGAAACCGGCAAATTCTCATATTGCTTTGGCCAACATCGAAGGTGAAAATGGAGAGGAATTGAAAATCGTCAGAGATAATATGCCTTTCGGAAGTCCCTCTACCAATGATTTTGGAACCTATTTTATTTCCTATGCAAGCACATTTACGACAACCAGAAAGATGCTGACCAATATGTTTATAGGTGATCCACCGGGAAATTATGACAGAATTTTAGATTTCAGCACAGCGGTTACCGGAACGCTTTTCTTTGTTCCTACCAGAAACATGCTTGATGAATTCTCAGGATAAAGTGCAAAGCTGTCTAATTCAGACAGCTTTTTTAATAAAGTGGGCAGGTGAACTTTTTTGTTACAATCAATAAGGCAGAATCGTTAAAACGCAGAGAAGATGTATTTTACTTCTGTGCATTTTGAGGAAGCAAAGAAATTTCCGCCAAAGACGGCAATTAAGCATACGCTTCAGGGCAGATTTCATCTGGTAAACTTTACCTGTGTTAAAATTATACACCTTGAAAATGAATTTTTTGCGTTATTTATCATTCGAATTAAACTATTCTGAAAAGTTTTAAAATTTATAAATAAAATTTTTTATCAAAATTGTAACCTTTTTTTGTTTTCATTGTCTTTAGTATAGAAACAGTATAAGCATGAAACTTTTGTTCGGAAATAAAAAGAATGATTTGTTAAGCCTCCTGAAAAAACAGGATCCGGCTGCACAGAAGATTTTCTATGAACAGAATGTAAGGAAATTTCTGAGTGTAAGCAAAAGCTATGTAAGCGATTTGTATCAGGCGGAGGATTGTCTTATTAAAGCATTCTGTAAGATTTTTAAGCATATAGAAAGCTTCAGGGGAGAATCAAATCTGGAAAGCTGGGCAAGAAGAATTGTTGTCAATGAATGCCTGAATTTTATCAAAAGCCATAAAACGGTATTTTATCTGGATGAGATCAATCAATCGTTTCATGAAGACATTCAGGAATCCGAGGTTGATTGTGATTTTAATGCGCAGGAACTTTTGGATCAGCTTCCTGATGCCTACAGAATGGTTTTTAACCTGTATGTGCTGGAAGGATATTCTCATCAGGAAATTGCTGAGACTTTGCAGATTTCAGTTGCTGTCAGCAAAACACAGCTGTTCAGAGCAAAAGAAAAATTAAGAAAGATCTACTTTCAACAACAAAAAAAAGTGAAAAATGAAAACGTTTAAAGATCATATTGAATTTCAGATTAAAAAACAGATTGAGGAGAGAGAAATTGCTCCTTCAAGAGATCTGTGGTCTGAAATTGAGTTTCATCATAACAGTAATGATTGCTCCAAATCAAAGGTAAACTGGCTTTTAGTGGCAGCATGCTTAATGTTGACATTAAGCTTGGGAGCTGTTCTGTTTTTTCTTAATCAGCCTTCAGAAATTCAGCCTGTCGTTGCAGAGAAAACAGAAAAAAATACTATAGAAGAAATCAAAAAAGATCCGGTTCAGCATAATGTTCCACTGGTGGTAGAGAATAATAAAAAGGAGGTAAAGAAAACTCTTGCGCCAGATAAAGGAGAAGTGATTTCTCCAGTGGCAATAGGACATGATAATCTCATTCCCAAAGAAACTGTTCCTTTAAAGAAACTTGATATTACCCAGATTTCTAATCCTAAACTCATGGCAAAAGCCGATTCTTTAAAAACTCCGGTTAAAAAGAAGAAATATGTAGACCCATCCACGCTTCTTTTTTCAGTAGAACATAAAGATGTCATTGAAAAAACCAAGGATGGGAGTAATGTGGCTACTACTATTGATCTGAATGCCAGATAATTTATCCGAAAAAATAAAAAATTAATAATATGATCAAGAAATTAATCGTAATGGGATTGCTATGCTCTATTTCGGCATCGTTCCATGCACAAAAGAAACTGAATATTAATCTGTCTTCTAAAAAAGATACTGAGGTAAGCCCGATTGTTAAAGAAAAAGTGGAAGAATATGCCGCTAAAATCAATGCGATTATTCAGGAAGAAAAAAAACTGATGGAAGAAGAGCTTAAGGTTTTACAGGCCAGAAATCTGGATAAAGCTGAATTTGACAGAGAAAAGGCCCAGATAGCAGACCGTTATTCCGGGAAAATGGATAAAAGAATTGAAGAACTGGGATTTGATCTGGATGATGTGATTCAGAAGCAGGTAAGGTATTCCCTTTTGAACACTGATGTGACTTCGCAGGAAGAACTCAAGGAAAAGCTGTTAAAAAAATTCCGCCCAAGCAGGAGCTTTACAGGATATTTCTCTTACGGAATTATGACATTGACAAACAGTTCTCAGGATAACGAACTGGATAAAAATATCGGATATGCCAATAATCTGGAGTTTGGTCTGAAACTGAATTATCAGCTCAGCAGAACAAGTCCATGGGCAATTACTTCAGGATTGGGATTTTCATGGAGAACAGTCAGAACAGATAATAATATGTATTTTGCAAAAAATACAGATCAGGGAGTTGCTTTGGCCCACGCTAATGAAAACCTGGATAAAAGCAAGCTGAGAACAGGATATATTATGGTCCCTCTTGGAATACAGTATAATTTCTCCAAGCTTAAAAATGCAGGAATGGATATTCAGTACCGTAGTTATTATACGGGATTTAAAATAGGGGCAAATGTGTATGGCGGCGTAAAAATGTCTACCAACAATATTGTAAAAGATAATGATGGGGAAAGAAGAGACCGGGGAAACTATCAGGTAAATCCTTTTGTATACGGAGCACAGTTTACTGTTTCCTATAACAGCTTCAGCCTGTTTGTAAAGAAAGATTTCAGCAACTTCTTTAAAGATGGTTATTTTAATAATGATAAAGCGCTGATATTCGGCTTAGCCATCGGATTAGATTAAATACACTTTGATTGCAAAACGCAAAACTCCGGGAAAGGATCCCGGAGTTTTGCATTGTATCAGTTATAAAATCATTATTTTAAACTTCCAACCATATCTTCAGGTTTTACCCATTCGTCAAACTGTTCAGCGGTTAATAATCCAAGATTGACGGCTTCTTCTTTTAATGTAGTACCATTTTTATGGGCTGTTTTGGCAATTTTTGCAGCATTTTCATATCCGATATGGGTATTTAAAGCTGTCACAAGCATTAGAGATTTGTCTACAAGCTCTTTAATTCTCTCATAATTCGGTTCAATACCTACAGCACAGTGCTCATTGAAAGAAAGACATGCATCAGCAATCAATTGGGCAGACTGTAAGAAATTGTACGCCATCACCGGTTTGAAAACATTCAGTTCATAATTCCCCTGAGTTCCGGCAAAAGAAATGGTAGTATCATTTCCTAAAACCTGAGCACAAACCATGGTCATTGCTTCGTTCTGAGTAGGGTTTACTTTTCCAGGCATAATGGATGAACCCGGTTCATTCTCAGGAATGTGAATCTCTCCGATTCCTGAACGCGGTCCAGAAGCCATTAGCCTGATATCCTGAGCGATTTTAAATAGAGACACAGCCAGCTGCTTTAATGCACCGTGGCTTTCCACAATGGCATCGTGAGCAGCAAGCGCTTCAAATTTATTTTCAGCCGTAATAAAAGGATGCTTTGTGAATTGAGCAATATATTCGGCCACCTTTACATCATATCCGTTAGGTGTATTTAAGCCGGTTCCTACCGCTGTTCCTCCCAATGCCAGCTCAGAAAGATGAGGTAATGTATTCTTTAAAGCTCTCAATCCGAATTCCAGCTGAGCTACATATCCGGAGAATTCCTGTCCAAGTGTAAGCGGTGTAGCATCCATCAGGTGAGTCCTTCCGATTTTGACAATATCTTTGAAAGCTTTCGATTTTTCTGCCAGCGTATTCTTTAATTTTTCCACTGCAGGAATGGTTGCTTCCACTACTTTTGTATAAGCAGCGATGTGCATGGCTGTAGGATAGGTATCATTGGAAGACTGGGATTTGTTGACATCATCATTCGGATGAATTTCAGACTTCTCACCCAATGTCCCTCCGTTATTTACATGAGCCCTGTTCGAAATGACTTCATTGACGTTCATATTCGACTGTGTTCCGGAGCCTGTCTGCCAGATCACCAATGGGAACTGGTCATTCAGTTTTCCTTCCAGTATCTCATCACACACTTTGGCGATCATATCTCTTTTCTCAGCAGGAAGTACTCCCAGATCGGTATTGGCATAAGCTGCTGCTTTTTTCAAATAAGCAAAAGCTTCAATGATTTCATGCGGCATTGAGCTTTCAGGTCCTATTTTAAAATTGTTTCTGGAACGTTCTGTCTGTGCACCCCAGAATTTATCTGCAGGTACCTGCACTTCTCCCATGGTGTCTTTTTCTATTCTGTAATTCATAGTGGTTGAAATTTGTATGATCTTTATTTTTAAGTCAAAAAAATGTTGACATTATTCATGTTTAATGAAATAAATAATGTTTTTGCTTTGTTTATTTAGCTTCTATAAAGGTACTTATAAACTCAGAAACCTACAATTTATAATCATTATAAATATCAATTTAAGTGACTGATTTTACTCATATTTTTTTTAAGGAGGCGTATTTTTGTACAAACAAAAATTGAATGGATTTTAGATATCAGGATCCGTATCCTATTCAGAAAGATGATACGGTGTACAAGAAGCTTACATCAGACTATGTAAAGGTTGAAAAACTGGGTGACAGAGAAATTTTAACAGTAGATCCTAAAGGATTGGAATTACTGGCAGAAGAAGCAATGGCAGATGTTTCTTTCATGCTTCGTTCTTCTCACCTGGAAAGCCTTAGAAGAATCATTGATGATCCTGAAGCTACCGATAATGACAGATTCGTTGCGTACAACCTTTTGCAGAATGCTGCAGTAGCTGTTGAGGGAGCTCTTCCTTCGTGCCAGGATACCGGTACTGCTATTGTAATGGGAAAAAAAGGAGAAAATGTATATACAGGAGTAGATGATGGTGAATACCTGAGTAAAGGGATTTTCAATACCTATCAGAAAAGAAATTTAAGATATTCTCAGGTTGTTCCTTTGACGATGTTTGATGAGAAGAATTCAGGATCTAACCTTCCTGCACAGATTGATATCTATGCTAAAAAAGGAGATTATTACGAATTTTTATTCTTAACAAAAGGAGGAGGTTCTGCCAACAAAACATTCCTATATCAAAAAACGAAATCTTTATTGAACGAAAAATCTCTTGAGGAATTCATCAAAGATAAGATTTCAGATCTGGGAACAGCTGCCTGCCCGCCTTATCACTTAGCGTTGGTAATCGGAGGTACTTCAGCAGAAGCCAACCTTGCGGCTGTTAAAAAAGCATCAGCAAAATATTACGATAATCTTCCGACAGAAGGAAATGAGGCCGGACAGGCATTCAGAGATCTTGAATGGGAAGCTAAAGTTCAGAAAATCTGCCAGGAAAGTGCCATCGGAGCTCAGTTCGGAGGAAAATATCTAACGCATGACGTAAGAGTGATCAGACTTCCGAGACACGCTGCATCCTGCCCTGTAGGAATGGGAGTTTCCTGTTCTGCAGACAGAAATATCAAAGGTAAAATTACAAAAGATGGAATCTTCCTTGAGCAGCTGGAGCAGGACCCGAAAAGATTCTTACCAGAGACGCCTCCACATCTGGAAGAAGCAGTGGAGATCAATCTGAATAAACCAATGCCGGAAATTCTTGCTGAACTTTCTAAGTATCCGATCAAAACAAGATTAAAACTGAACGGGACACTGATCGTAGCAAGAGATATCGCTCACGCAAAAATCAAAGAAATTATCGACAGCGGGAAACCAATGCCTGAATATTTTAAAAACCACCCGATCTATTATGCAGGACCTGCAAAAACTCCGGAAGGAATGGCTTCCGGAAGTTTCGGACCTACTACTGCGGGAAGAATGGATGTTTATGTAGATGAATTCCAGAGCCATGGCGGAAGTATGATCATGCTGGCAAAAGGAAACAGAAGTAAAGATGTTACCAATGCCTGCAACAAATACGGAGGTTTCTACCTTGGATCTATCGGAGGACCGGCTGCTATTCTTGCTAAAGACAATATCGTATCAGTAGATGTGGTTGACTTCCCTGAATTAGGGATGGAAGCAGTAAGAAAAATCGAAGTAAAAGACTTCCCAGCATTCATCATTACCGATGATAAAGGCAACGATTTCTTCGCAGATCTTGCCCATTAATTAGTTTAAAATTAAAATAAATAACAAAATAGAACGCTGATCTTTTGTGTAAAAAGGAAAAAAGTTCTATTTTTGCCTAAAATCTTTAAGAGAATGATAACGATTTTATCAGCATTTTGGCCGTTCTACCAGTTCCTATGGACTATTTTCTTCATTACTATGTTCTTAGTAGGGTTCTGGTGTATTTTTATGTTCTTCGGATTAGTAATCCCAATGTGGCTAACTGAAGGTTTGAAAGAGTATTTCGGAAAAGTAAAGCCTTTTGATCCTGAAGACATCAGAAGAAAGCTTATTACTGAGCAGGAAGGGGTAGAGGTGATCTATAACGAGCCTAAAGGAAACGGACCTTTCATTCACGATCACGGACATCATCATTAATTGATTGTCATTGCTTTTTCACCTGAATTCTGAAAAAGTAATATCAAAGCAAAACAACATATATAAACCGCTTAATTTTTTAAGCGGTTTTCTTATTTATTATTCCTCAGACGTTCAGGAGATATGCCAAACTTCTTTTTGAATGCCCTTGTAAAATTCTGCAGATATTCGTAACCGCATTCTATTGCGATTTCTTTGATCATTATTTCTTTATTGGTGATTAACTTTTTAGCTTTCAGCATCCTGAGTTCTGAGATATAATGAGCGATTGTTGTATGGTATCGGGCTTTGAATTCTTTTCTGATAATGTTTTGATTCATCCCAATATATTTTCCAATCTCTTCCGCTTTTATATTCCTGTGATAATTCTCATCAATGAATTTTCTGATCATTTCAGGAGTCTGTGGAACGGATTCCAATATATTTTTCTCATTGAACTGCTCAAATACCAAAATAAGAAGCTTGATGATTTTGGCTTCAATCAATAATTTCTGCATGATTCCCCGCTTGGTATTGCTCACAATTTCCATTACAATCATATGCATTTCAACCGTCATTTCAGGGGGCGTGTTTTTATGAAGGAATAGAAAACGATTGAGGACCATATTTTCAAGAATTTCAGCATTCTCACGATTAAGTTCCGGATTGATCAGGTTAGAAATATACTGATAACTCATCTGAATCTGAAGATATTTCAGGATTTCTATTTTTTCTGTCCAAAGTTCAGCCGTGCTTTCCTTTGGAGAATAATGCAAGATGTACTGGTTTTTTCTGAATAAAAACTTCGTTCCGCAATCAGGAGCCTCTAAACTGATATCATCACTCAGCAGGAAAATAAGATTAAAGCTTGATTTTCCCTCCAGTATATGAGATCTTAAAGATTGGTCAGGACACAGGTCTTCCTGCATAATGATTTTGATGTCTTCGGAGCTGAACAGCAGTCCACTTTTAAATGGTTTTTTCATACAGCATATTTTACAGCTATGATACAACTACTTAATGTAAAATCCCCTGTAGGATAATCAAAAGTTCGAAAATGATAACCTGGGATTAATAATCTGAGGTACTTTTGCGCAAAATTAAATTAAATTTAGAATAATTAAAAATAATATTTTGTATGTTTAGAGATTTACATTTTGCAATACAAAAAATCAGTAAGGGATTAGCGCTGCTCACCATCGCAGGAGGCTCTCTGTGTGCTCAGCAATGGGAGAATGTAGGAGGTGTTCAGAATGTATCTGCTGGGGGAAGTGGTTATAATAATCTTGTTATTGATAACTCGGGGAATTACTATCTGTCTTATTATGATGTTTCTGTAGCCAAGGGTTCTGTTCAGAAATTTAACGGAAGTTCCTGGTCTTATTTGGGTGGAACTGCCGGAGTAACTACTGGAATAGCCACTTACAATTCATTATCTGTAAGCCCGAACGGAAACAGTATTTATTATACCAATCAGCTGAGTTATCCTGGGTCCGGAATGGAAGTACGTCTGTTTACAGGATCTTTATGGTCTCAGCTTCCTAACGCTACAGATAGTGCTGTGAACTACCAGGCTTCTGCAGTATCTTCAGATAATATTATATTTACTTATGGATCTTATGGTTCCGGAACAGTAAAACGATATTTTGGAGGTGCCTGGGAGCAGGTTGGAAATTCAGGATTTTCAGGAGGTGCTGAATTTGCTGAAATGGTTATCGGAACCAATAACATGATCTATACATGTAATGTTTCCGGAGGTTTAAAGGTTTATCAGAACAGTACAGATGCAGGCCCATTACAAGATTGGAGTCTGGTAGGAGGAGGAGCTGTAGATGCTGCTTCATCAGGTGAGCAGTACAATGCTGATATCGCTTTGGACGGAACCAATACGATTTATGTAGCTTATGTTTCAAATTCAGGAGAAGGAAAAAAACTGAATGTTAAAAAATTTGACGGGAACTCCTGGATCCAGGTTGGAAATGCTAACTTTTCAGATGGGAAAGTTCAGCACATTGCTCTGGCGGTAACCGGATCTGGAACACCATATGTGGTAGCCAGCCGTTTTGAAAATGATAATTTCCTTAGAAATACCGTTTATAAGTTAGACGATTCACAAAACTGGATTCCTTTTGGGGGAGACTTTGTTTCAGATGGTGAAGCAAAATACAACGATCTGGCCATAGATAAGTCACAAAATTACCTGGTTCTGGCGTATTCCGATGATACAACAAAAGTTAAAAGAATTTCTCTGAACCTAAATCCACAAACATGCAGCAATACAGACCCCGGAAATAATACAGGTGATATAGGCTGTGTAAGTTTTATGTATCGCGGCCAGCAGGTTGCTTATACCACCGTAAGAGGAGCAGATGGAAAAATATGGCTTCAGCAGAACCTGGGAAGTACACAGGTTGCTTCATCAGCAGCTGATGCCAATTCATATGGAGATCTCTTCCAGTGGGGAAGATGGGATGATGGCCACCAGCTGAGAAACTCTCAGGTAGTACAGGCTCCATCACCGAATACTCCTGAAGGGACAGGCGCTACAGGAGGGGGGTATATTGCGGGCTCTCCGGCTTGGTGGGCTGGTTTTGCAAGCGGAGATACATGGACTGGTGTCTCTGTTGCTGATGTTAATGCATCGGTCGGAGCAGATCCTTGTAAAGCAATAGGTGCAGATTGGAAAATGCCCTCTCAGGCAGACTGGTCAGCTTTAGTAGGGGCTGAAGGTATCTCCAATCCGGCAACTGCTTATAACAGTAGTCTTAAATTACCGGCAGGTGGATATAGAAGCTCAGGTAATGGTGACTTTACTTTTGTAGGACAAAGAGGATATTTCTGGAGCTCTGATACGTCAAGCTTAGGAGGAAAATATCTGTATATCGGATCAACAATTGCGAATCCGTCGGCTGGTGCCATGAGAGGACAGGGATCATCAGTAAGATGCATCAAACCTACATCTTCTTTGAGCACATCAGAAATTAAACTTAAAAATGATGTGGTGGGAATCTATCCTAACCCTACAAAAGGAATTCTTATGGTTAAATCTGATTCAGGGATTGACAAAGTAAATATTATCAATGCGGTAGGACAAAGAATGAATGTGCAATTTTCGGACAATCAGATCAACATGACTGAATTTGCTTCAGGATTATACATCGTAGAATTAAAATTAAAGAACGGACAGATCGTTTCTAAAAAGATTATAAAAGATTAATCCAATTGAATGGTAAGATATTCGCCCTATAAAAAATAGTTCATTACAATTACTTTTATTGGAAGGCTCATGAAAATTTCATGAGTCTTTTTTATTTATTTTCTTCTGAAAACGGCAATATTACCGGGAACTGAATAAAAATAGTCAATATGAACAAAAATTAATCCTATATTCGATAAAAAATAAGACATGAGAAAATTTTATTCCGTTGTTTTTCTGCTGATTACAATGGGTGTGTTTGGGCAGATTAATTATACGATTTCTCCCAATCCGTTCAATGAATCTGATGCTATTACGCTTACCGTTCCGGGAGATCAGATTGACGAATCTGCCTGGGGAGTTTCCAATAACGCCATTTATATCTGGAGCTGGTCGTTTGATACCAATTATCAGAACAGTCAGGATTGTCCTACCAATGGAAGCTGGAACAGTTCCAACGATTTGAATAAGCTGAATTATAATGCTGCAACAGACAGCTATTCACTTACTTTTACTCCAACTGCTTTCTTTGGGAGAACAGGAATCGGCAGGTTTGGGTTTTTATTAAAAGATAAAACAGGATCACATCAGACTTCTCCTGATATTTTTGTCAATGTGGGTACTTTAAGCTTAAGCCTTACCAATCCTCTGGCAAATAGCCTGACCTCTGTTCCGGTAGGGAATTCTATCAATATCACCGCGACAACCAACGTCAACGCAACATTTCAGTTGAAAGCCAACGGAACTGTTATCAATGCTGCAACAACGCCTTCACAATCTTATTCCTACAGTTATACCGTTACTCAGGATACCAATATGGAGCTGGTTGCCACACAGGGATCCAATTCTAAGGCTGCAACATTTATTTTACAAGTCCCGAGAAACGTAGTTTCTGAAGCAATACCCAACTGGATCAGACAGGGAATCAACTATCATCCGACAGATCAGACCAAAGTAGGACTGGCCTTATATGCTCCTGGTAAAAACTTTGTCCATGTCATCGGAAGCTTCAATAACTGGATGGTGAATGATACGTATTTAATGAAAAGAGATACAGCTAATCCTGATCTGTACTGGATTGAACTGATTGGTTTGACTCCTCAGCAGCTCTACACCTTCCAATACAGGACAAATGATCTGAGAAAAGTAGCAGACCCTTATTCACCACAAATTTTATCTTCTTATGATGATCAGTGGATTTCTGCTGCTACCTACCCGAACTTGTCTGCATTTCCTGCCGGACAGGGTTTTGAAGTTTCAACATTTAAAACAGGGCAGACTGCTTATAACTGGCAGGTTGCCAATTTTCAAAGACCGGCCAAAGAAAATCTGGTTGTCTATGAATTATTATTGAGAGACTTTACTCAGGAAAAGAACTGGCAGTCATTAATCAGTAAAATTTCTTATTTAAAGAATTTAAAAATCAATGCGATAGAACTGCTTCCCATCATGGAATTTGACGGAAACCTTTCATGGGGATATAATACTTCTTTCCATTATGCATTGGACAAAGCTTATGGAACTCCCGAAAAATTCAAAGAATTTGTAGACCTCTGCCATCAGAACGGGATTGCGGTGATTCTCGATGTGGCATTCAACCACGCTACAGGACGTTCACCTTTGGTAAGGCTCTGGAACATAGATCCGGATGGTGATGGCTATGGCGATGTAGCCCCGGATAATCCTTACTTTAATCAGGTTCCAAAGCATTCATACAATGTATTCAATGATTTTAACCATACCAGTCCTTCAACGCAATATTACGTTGAAAGATGTCTTCAGCAATGGCTTACTGAATATCATATAGACGGATTCCGCTGGGATTTAACCAAAGGATTCACTCAAAGCTGCTCTGCAAATGATGACGCCTGTACGAATGCTTATCAGCAGGACAGAGTGGATATTATGAAACACTATGCAGACAGACAATGGGCTATTGATCCAAATTCTTACATGATCTTTGAACATCTGGGAACAGATGCAGAAGAACAACAATGGGCTAACTACAGAATAGCAGAAGGAAAAGGTGTTATGCTTTGGAATAAACAGACAGACCCTTATAATCAGAATACGATGGGATATAAGGAGAACAGCAACTACGACCGTATGAATCACAGCCTTCACGGCTTTACGAATATGAGTGCTGTAGGCTATGGAGAAAGCCATGATGAGGAAAGACTGATGTTTAAAAATCTTGCCTACGGTGCAGTAAATGGAAGTTATGATGTTAAAAACCTGAATACAGCTCTTGACAGAATGAAAACTTTCGGTGCAACCTTCTTTACCATTCCGGGGCCTAAAATGATCTGGCAGTTTGGAGAATTAGGTTATGAATTCAGCATCAACAGATGTGCGGACGGCTCCATCAACAGTAGTTGCAGAACGGATGAAAAACCTGTTGCATTCACTTTAGGATATGATACCAATGTGAACAGAAAGGCTGTGTATGATACATGGGCTAAAATTATCGCGATCAGAAATGCTCATCAGATTTTCAAAACCAAAACTTACAGCATAGAATCCAATAATCTTGCAAATGATCCAAACGGACTGATCACCAGGATTTATTTATATGATACAGCTATTACCACAGGGATAAAAAATATAGTGGTATTGGCCAATTATGCTACTTCTGTACAAAATGTTATTCCTTATTTTCCTTACACGGGTCAATGGCAGAATCTGATGGATGACAGTATTTTGAATGTGGTTTCTATAATAACACCAATCACTCTGCAGCCGGGAGAGTTCAGAATCTTCGGTAATTATGCAGGTGCTTTATCAACAGCGGGTACCAATGCCGCTAACAAGCTATCTCTTCTGATTGCAGATAATCCGATTCGGAACGGGGCAGCTAAATTAATTTACAACCAAGCAAAAAACGGAGAGATTTCCATTTTTGATATGACTGGTAAAAGGTTGAGTTCATTCAAACTGGAAAAGGAAAATGGCATCCGCGAAGTGAAAATCAATTATCCGGCAGGAACCTATCTGGTACAGCTGAAATCAGACACAGGAATGGTAATTCAAAAGATGATTATTCTATAAAATAAATACAATACAGTAAAAAGGCAAATTTGCGGATCAGCAGATTTGTCTTTTTTTGTAAGTTCAAAAAAATAGTCTACTTTTGCGGTAGATTTATCAAGAAAGGTGGAGGGATTTGGCCCCGTGAAACCTTAGCAACCTGCACGGTTCCAGAAGTGTAAAGGTGCTAATTCCAACCCAAAGGGGGAGATAAGTGAGATCAATACTCTATATGAATTCCATTTCTTGAAGTCTTGTGTGTCTGCGGAAGAATCCGTTGGAGTAAATGATTAATTGGCAAAAAAATGAAAAAATTAAGTACAGCCGTATTGCTGCTTGGAGTAATTTTGGTGGCTGCTCAGGAGAGCGAGGAGAAAGGAAAACAGATTGAGGATATTGTCATCGTTGGAAACCGTAATGTCAAAAGAACAAAGCTGGAGACACCAGTTCCGGTAGATGTGATTAATATTGACAAAATCCAGAGAAGCGCTCCACAGATGACAGCTCAGGATCTTCTGAATTATGTGATTCCATCGTTTAATGCCGTGAGGCAGTCTGCTTCAGATGGTACAGAGCATATTGATCCCGTAACCCTGAGAGGCATGGGACCTGATCAGGTCTTGGTTTTGCTTAACGGAAAAAGAAGACATTCTACTTCTTTGGTAAACTACCAGAATACAGTAGGGAATGGATCTGTAGGAACAGACCTAAGTACTATTCCCGTGATTGCAATTGACAGAATAGAAGTTTTAAGAGATGGAGCTGCTGCACAATATGGATCTGATGCCATTGCAGGGGTGATCAATATTATTCTTAAGAAAAATGCCGGAGCTTCGGCAAGCCTTACTTACGGATTAAGCGGAAGAAACGATGGTGATACTTATCAGGCAGGAGCCAACTACGGAACTTCATTAGGAAAGAAAGACGGTTATATTAACCTTTCACTGCAGTTAAGCCACAGAGGAAAGACAACAAGAACACAAAATCATGACCTGGATATTTTTGGGAATAATTTTGCTTATGCATTTGCAGATGATCCCGATGCGGCCAGAGCTGCGGATGATGCCGAAATTCAAAAAAGAGGATTGACCCGCGACGATTTTAATTTTCAGATCGGGGATGCTCAGATCAGACAGGGGCAGTTATTTTTCAATTCGGAATATCCTTTCAACGATAACTTCAAACTGTATTCTTTCGGAGGTTTCAGCATCAAAGAAGGAAGAGGTTTTGGTTTCAGAAGGCTTCCGAGCGAAACATCTAATGTCGTTTCATCCATTTACCCGAATGGTTTTCAGCCCACACTGGCATCTCAGATCTATGATGTTTCTTATGCTGTGGGAGCAAAATATAATGCCAATGACTGGCTTTTTGATCTTAGCAATACCTTTGGAAGTAATACTTTCAATTATAATGTAAACAATACCAATAATGCTTCACTTGGGGCAAAATCACCCACACGTTTTTACGCCGGCGCGCACAGCTTTCTTCAAAATACGGTTAACCTCGATGTTTCCAAAAATATAAGCCGTTTCAACATCGCATTCGGAGGAGAATTCAGGTTTGAACAATACCAGATCAAAGCCGGTGATGAAGCTTCTTATTCCCAATATGACATCAATGGAAACATTGCCACTGAAGGAGCAACGGTGTTGGGTGCGGGCGGATCTCAATCCTTTATCGGGTTTTCTCCAAATAATGCATTGAAAAAAGACAGGCGTTCTACAGCTGTATATGCAGATGTTTCTTATGATCTGGATAAAAAACTGAATATTGATGCTGCTGCGAGATTTGAAAATTATTCAGATTTCGGAAATACTCTGAATGGAAAACTGGCTGTACGATATGAGTTTATAAAAAATTATGCAGTAAGAGCAGCAGTGGGAACAGGATTTAGGGCTCCTTCCCTTCAGCAGCAGTATTTTAATAACTCTTATGCGGATATTTCTACTTCCGGCGAGAAGATTGTTACAAAAGGAATTTTTAGTAATGACAGCAAAGCCGCTGAAATTCTTGGATTTGATAAACTTAAGCAGGAAACCTCTGTAAACGGAAGTGCCGGATTTACTTTAAACCCTGTAAAAGGACTGTTGATAACCGTAGATGGATATATCATTAAAGTAAAAGACAGAATCGTTATTACTGGAAATATAACAGACCCAAGATTGTCAGATCCAGCGGTAGTAGGACAGGGAAATGAGGTAGAAAGCGGAAGATTCTTTGCCAATGCTATTGATACCGAAACGAAAGGAGTAGATGTCGTAGTAACCTATGACTGGATTCTTGGCAATGGAAAATTAAATATCAATCTTGCCGGAAACTATACAGAAACGAAAATCACAAATTTCCATTTTCCGGAAAACCTGGGAACCCCTCAGAATGAATTTTTTGGACCGGATCAGATCAATATCATTGAAACACTGTCTCCCAAAACAAAAGCTTCATTAGGGCTAAATTATGGAATCGGGAAGTTTAATTTTCTCGTGAGAAATACCTATTTTGGTAAAGTAATAAGAGACGGCTATCCATTTGGAGGAGTGCAGGAATTCTCACCAAAGGTAGTTACAGATATCAGTGTTGGTTATAATATCACTAAGAGTATCAATTTTACGGTAGGAGCCAATAATGTATTCGATGTTTTCCCGGATCGTCAGATTTATGAAAATTCATATTATGGAGTATTTAAATATGCGCCGGTTCAGATGGGAACGCTGGGGAATTATTTCTTCGGAAGACTTAATTTTAATTTTTAATCATTAAATGAGTACCACCTCACATCAGATAGGCTGGAAAACAGCCACAGCTATTGTTGTTTCCAATATGATCGGGACAGGGATTTTTACCACCCTGGGGTTTCAGCTATCCGATATTACCAATACCTACAGTATTTTCCTGCTATGGATCATTGGAGGAGTCCTTGCTCTGTTCGGGGCTTTTTGCTATGCTGAATTGGGCTCACATTTTAAAGGAAACGGAGGTGATTTTATCTATCTTAAAGAAACTTATCATCCGTTGTTTGGGTACCTTATAAGCTGGATTTCGCTGATCATAGGATTTTCTTCTCCTGTAGCTTTGGCAGCCTTGGCTATGTCAAAATATCTTTCTGTATTCGATTATTCTTTCGGAAACAGTTTTGCGATTGCTGCCATTTTTCTGGTTGCAGTTACATTATCATTCAGCCTGAAAACATCCAGCCGGTTTCATAACTTTTTCACTTTCATTAAAATAGCTTTTATTGTTATCCTGATTATTCTGGGAGTTGGGCTTGCAGATTCACCACAAATCGGCAACAGCCTGAATTTCAGTGACAGCTGGAAGAATGAGATTATGCTTCCGGCATTTGCTACATCGCTGGTATTTGTCACCTATTCCTATACAGGCTGGAACTCTGCATCTTATATTGCAGGAGAGATAAAAGAAGTTCAGAGAAACCTTCCAAAATCCTTGATTATAGGAACTGTTTTTGTGACGGTAAGCTATATTCTGGTGAATTATATTATGCTGAAACATGCTCCTGTAAGTCAATTGGCAGGAAAAGAAGATGTGATGGGAGAAGCGGCTGTCAACATGCTGGGACCTGCTTTTGGAAAGATCGTCAATATTTTTATTGCTCTGCAGCTTATTGCAACCATCAGTGGTTATCTGTGGGTAGGATCAAGATTAACACAGGCTTTTGCAAAACATACATCCATTTGGAAACCATTGTCAGTGGGCAATGCAAAGGGAATTCCGGTAAGAGCTATTTTCGCCCATGCCGTCATTGCAGCTATTATTATTCTAACCGGCAGTTTTAAAGAAATTTTTGTCTATACAGCCTTTATTTTACAGCTTTTTGCAAGCTTGGCTATTTCTACCGTATTCTTTCTGAAGAAAAAAGACAGAAAAATCTTTAAGTCGAATGCTTTCCACATTTTTCCGGCAGTTTTTCTGTTGTTCAGTATGTATATTCTTTATTTTACATTCATTCATAATCCTAAAGAAAGCCTGATCGGACTGGGAATTATCGCAGTAGGAATTATTTTATATCTGATTGACAGAAGACTTTCTAAAGGATCTCAGACTCAATCCTAATGATGCAGAAAGGGGAATTAACAAATTGGATATTCAGCCTTTTTGCCGTTTCATCTCCTTTCCCCCTAATGCTCAAAAATTTATGCTGATTCGGAATTTTAATTTTGAATTAATAATTCTTATCTTTGCACCCACAAAATTTCTACAATGTCTAAATCATTAATTCCAAAATTAGAAGCTATAAAACAAAGATATAATGAGGTTGCAGACCTTATTATACAGCCTGATGTCATTTCAGACCAAAAAAGATATTCTTCTTTGAACAAAGAATATAGTGATTTGGGGAAAATTGTAAGAGTTTACGATCAGTACAAAGGTGCTTTAGATAGTATCGCAGAATCTGAAGAAATCATCGCAGATGGTTCAGACAGAGATCTGGTAGATCTTGCTAAAGAAGAAAAGCTGGAAGCCCAGGCTAAAATCCCGGGACTGGAAGAAGAGCTGAAAGTATTGCTGATCCCTAAAGATCCTGCTGATGACAAAAACGTTATCGTAGAATTACGTGCGGGAACAGGTGGTGATGAAGCTGCTATTTTCGTGGAAGATATCTACAGAATGTATACCATGTATTTCAAGGCAAAAGGATGGAGACATGAAGTAACAGACTCTAATGAAGCGGCAAAAGGGTATAAGGAATTGATCATGAAGGTAGAAGGTGAGGGTGTTTATGGGATTATGAAGTTCGAATCCGGCGTTCACCGTGTACAGCGTGTCCCTGAAACGGAATCTCAGGGAAGAGTACATACTTCTGCAATTACGGTAGCGGTTTTACCGGAAGCTGAAGAAGTGGATGTAGAGATTAATCCTGCAGATATTGAAATGCAGACTTCACGTTCAGGTGGTGCTGGAGGGCAGAACGTAAACAAGGTTGAAACGAAAGTTCAGCTTACCCACAAGCCTTCAGGACTTGTAGTAGTGTGTCAGCAGGCTCGTTCTCAGCTGGCTAACCGCGAACTGGCAATGGAAATGCTTCGTGCTAAACTATATGACATCAAACTTCAGGAAGTTCAGGGAGATATCGCCGCTCAGAGAAAAACAATGGTATCTACAGGAGACCGTTCAGCAAAAATTAAAACATACAACTACCCGCAAGGTAGAGTGACAGACCACAGAATCAATAAGTCCATGTATAACCTTGATGCTTATATGAATGGAGATATTTCTGAAATGATTGATGCCGTAATCATGGCAGAAAATGCAGAAAAGATGAAGGGGGAAGAAGAAAATTACTAACAATCGAAATAAATAAAACACAGCCTCTGATTTTTCAGGGGCTGTATTTTTTCAAATACTAAATACAATATAAACTATGAAAAACTACAGAATTATTTTAGTGTTGCTTCTTACTATGATGGGACAGCTTCTCAGTGCTCAGACTGAGGTTAAGAAACCTAAAGAAGCGTTTGAACTGTTCTTCGGAACTTTCGTCAATAATGATGAAACAGCATTGAATAAGCTAAATGATTATTTAAAACCTACTGTAGAAGGGCAGAATGCATATCAGGTAGATTTTAAAGAAACTTCACAGGAAATGATAAACGGCAGTGTTGAGAATTTCCTTTCTGCTTTTCCTAAAGCGACTGCTTCAGCATGTAAAAAAGAAGCGGAAGACTATTTCATTGCCATGTTCGGGAATTTTAAGAATGGAAAATTGACCGTTAAAAATGTAAAAGTTGTTCCTAATGAATATCTCGAAGGGGAAAAAATTGCAGAAATAAGCTATACCGTAAGCTTTCAGGTACCGGCAAAGCTGACATCCGGACCTAAAGGAGATATGAAGAAAGTAAAGGCTGAAGATCTGAAAAAATATTTGATTCAGGCAGCTCAGGATTTTAAAAATGCTGATAAAACAGTAATCACCGATCAGAATTTTAATCTATATGAGCTGAAGGAAGGCGGTAAAATATATTATTGGAATGGCAGTCCGGATGAAATTGTTTCCAACCTTACCGATTTCTACTTTGAAAGTTTCGGAGCAAATGAATAACTGAAGCCATGCTTATAAAGAATAGAAAGTCCCGATTTAAAGGGACTTTTTTTATTTCACATACTTTACGTATTTTTGAGAAAAACCGATCAGTATGAATTTTAAACCTATATTGTTAACTGCTGGAGTGTTATTTTCAGCATCTTTTTATTCTCAGAAAATGAATTATCCTAAAGCATTAAAAGGAAGCCAGACAGATACCTATTTCGGAACTGCCGTTTCTGATCCTTTCAGAGATCTGGAAAATGATTCTGAAGCTACAAAAAAATGGGTAGATGAAGAAGTTGCCTACAGCCAGAATTATCTTTCTAAAATTCCGTTCAGGGATAAAATTAAAAGCCAGTTGAAAGACATCTGGAATTACGAGAAAATTTCAGCACCTTTCAAGGAAGGAGACTATACCTATTATTATAAAAATGATGGTTTGCAGGCTCAGTCTGTGTTATACAGAACCCATAGCAAAACCAATGCAACGGAAGTGTTTTTAGATCCTAATAAATTTTCAGAAAAAGGAACTACTTCTCTTTCCAATCTGTCATTCAACAAAAAAGGAAATCTTGCAGCGTATTCTATTTCTGAAGGAGGAAGTGACTGGAATAAGATCATTATCATTGATGCAATTACCAAAAAACAGATCGATGAGACAATCGTGGATGTAAAATTCAGTGGGATTTCATGGCAGTGGGATGAAGGATTCTATTATTCAAGCTATGACAAACCGAAAGAAGGAACTGTACTTTCCGGAATGACGGATAAGCATAAAGTATACTTCCATAAACTGGGTACAAAACAATCTGAAGATCAATTGATTTTCGGAGGAGATAAAACACCAAGAAGGTATCTAAGCGCCGGAGTTTCTGAAGATCAGAGATACCTTATCATTTCTGCGGCTAATGCTACAAACGGAAATGAATTGTATATCAAAGACCTTAAAAAAGGAGGAGACTTTGTGCAGATTGTCAATGGGTTTGATATCAATGCCAGTATTGTTGATACACAGGGAGATGATCTCTTTATTTTTACTGATAAAGATGCTCCTAATATGCGTCTTGTAAAAACAACGATAAGCAATCCAGCTCCTGCCACATGGAAGGATGTGATTCCGCAGACTGAAAATGTATTGGGGATTTCTTCTGGTGGAGGGTATTTCTTTGCAACCTATATGATTGATGCGATAGACCAGGTGAAGCAATTTGATAAGACAGGAAAACTGGTCAGAGAAATTACACTTCCCGGTAAAGGAAATATCTCAGGATTCGGAGGAAAAGAGAAAGAGAAAGATGTTTATTACTCTTTCAGTAATTATATTACCCCGGGAACTACTTATAAATTCAATGTAGATTCAGGAAAATCTGAAGTTTATCAGAAACCAAAAGTGAAGTTTAACCCGGATGATTATGTTTCGGAACAGGTATTCTATACTTCAAAAGATGGTACAAAAGTTCCTATGATGATCAACTATAAGAAAGGAACTAAACTGGACGGTAAAAATCCTACTATTCTTTACTCTTATGGAGGTTTCAACATCAGCCTTCAGCCGTCATTCTCTGTAGTCAACGCTATCTGGATGGAAAATGGTGGTATTTATGCTGTTCCAAACATCCGTGGAGGAGGAGAATATGGTAAGAAATGGCACGATGCAGGAACAAAACAGCAGAAGAAAAATGTTTTTGAAGACTTTATCGCAGCCGGAGAGTACCTTCAAAATAAAGGCTATACTTCAAAACAATATATGGCACTTTCAGGAAGGTCAAACGGAGGATTGCTGGTAGGAGCAACAATGACAATGAGGCCGGACCTTGCGAGAGTAGCCTTTCCGGGAGTAGGAGTTCTGGATATGTTGAGGTATAATAAATTTACTGCCGGAGCAGGATGGTCTTACGACTATGGTACTGCAGAAGACAGCAAAGAAATGTTCGAATACCTTAAATCTTATTCTCCGGTACACAATGTAAAAGCAGGAACTTGTTATCCGTCAACAATGATCATCACCAGTGATCATGATGACAGGGTAGTGCCGGCTCACTCATTTAAGTTTGGAGCAGAGCTGCAGGAAAAGCAGGCATGTAAGAATCCTATTTTGCTGAGAATTGAAAAGAATGCAGGCCACGGAGCTGGAAGATCAACAGATCAGGTGATCAGTGAAAATGCAGATCTTATATCATTTGCATTGTATGAGATGGGAATAAAAAAATAAAAATAAAAAATATAATATTCAAAAAAACGGCTTTTTTTATTTAAAATTAGTCGTTTTTTTTGCTCTATTGTGTTTATAATTCTTATTTTTATGGCGGATATTTAAAGTTTATTAATTCTAAATTAATTAAGTAATTATGAAAAAAAGAATTTTACTGGTTTGTGCACTGGCGGCTGGGTTTTCCAGTTTCAATGCACAGAGGTGGCTGCCAGCCTCACAAAAAACATCTGAAATCAGAAAAGAGGTACAGGTACAGTATTCTTATAGGTTGGATTTACAGTCTTTAAGAGATGTTTTAAAAAATGCTGTAGAAACAGGAAAAGGTGCACAGGCTGTTATTGTTTCTTTACCTACCGCAGAAGGGAAAATTGAAAAGTTTGCAGTATACAGTGATCCCGTTGTTGAAAAATCAATGGCGGACAGGTACCAGCTAGGATCTTATGTTGGGGTAGGAGTTGATGATCCGGGTAAGTATGTAAGGTTCAGTACTGCACCTACTGAGTTGCAGTCTATGATTATCAAAGATGGCAAATTTCAGTTCATAGAACCCATTACCGCAGATAAACAGGTTTATGGGGTTTTTTATAAAACTGAAAGAGCTGCTGGAGATCATGGATTCGAATGTACTACAGAAGAAAAGAACTTTAAGGATATAAAATCATTAGAATTCAACGGAAAAAAAAGTCTTTCTAATGTAGGAATTACGAACAGACCGGCAAGTACCAAATTCAGAACTTATAGATTAGCACTGTCTACCACAGGAGAATATACAAAGAAATTTGATCCGGCTGGAGGAATCACAAACACCGTTATTCAGATGAATGCTACGATGACCCGTGTGAATGGTATTTTTCAAAAAGATTTTGCCATTAAGCTGATCATTCAGGATTTACCTAATATCATATTCCTTGACCCTGCAACAGATCCTTACACAGGAAACTTAAATTTACAGCTTCAGCAAACTTTAACAAACACGGTAGGAAATGCTAATTACGATATGGGGCATGTTTTCAATGCTGCAGGAGGTAACGGTAATGCTGGTTCAATAGGCTCTACATGTGTTGATCCCGCCACTACAACTTCATTAGCAAAAGGATCTGCATTCACACAGAATACAAACCCGGTTGGAGACTCTTTTGATATAGATTATGTGGCTCATGAAATGGGACATCAGTTGGGAGGCAACCATACTTTTTCGCACGTTTCAGAAGGTTCCGGAGTAAATATAGAACCGGGAGGGGGAACTACTATCATGGGATATGCCGGAATTACCGGAGATAATGTTCAGGCTTATACTGATGCTTATTTTCATTACTCCTCTATTAATCAGGTTCTTAATAGTTTAGACAGCAAGCCTGGATGTGGAACCTCAGAAAATATAACTACGAATACAGCTCCTGTAATTTCACTTCTTCCTACCTACAGTATTCCAAAAGGAACAGCGTATTATCTTGATGCTACAGCTACAGATAATGATCCTGTTAAATATACATGGGAACAATATGACAGTGTTGACTCTTATAATTCAATCTCAGGAGACAGCGGTTGGGGATATAATGCTCAGGGAGCTTTAACAAGATCTTATTTTGGTACTGCAAGTGGAAGGAGGTATTTCCCAAGCCTTCCAATAGTAATGGGAGGATCTTTAACTGATAAGACTAAATGGGAAACAGTTTCTTATATTCCAAGAGTACTTAAATATGCAGTAACAGTTAGAGATGAGAATGCTACTACGCCAATGCTTGTATCCGCTGAAACTACTGTAACAGTTACAAATGACGGTCCTTTCAAATTTAATGGTCTTATTGATAGCAAAACATTATATAATAATGCAGCCAATACAATTTCATGGGATGTAGCTAATACCAATACTGCACCTTATAATGTAGCTAATGTAAAGATCGAATATACGACAGATCTTGTCAATGGATCAACATGGACTGAACTTGTAGCTTCTACTCCTAATACAGGAAGTTATACAGCACAAATGCCTTCTGGATTAACAGGTCCTATTAAATTGAGAATTTCAGCTATTGGTAATGTATTCTATGCTGTATCTCCTAAAATTATAGTGGGAGCTGCTCCAACTTCAACGACAGATGCTCCAACAGGAGTGGGTTCAATAGCAACAGAAATCTTAAAAACATCTGCTACTATCGGATGGAATAGTGTCCCAGGGGCTACTTATGCTGTTAAATATAGAAAATTGGGGGAAACAAACTGGACAAATGCTACAAGTACCACTAATTTTATATTATTGAATTCTCTTGAAGATGAAACAAACTATGAAGTTCAGGTAGCTGCAGTAGTGAATACAGTACCTGGAGCATTCTCTTCTACTTATACATTCAAAACAAAAGGTTTGAGAACTGGTTCAGATTATTGTTTAATGACAACAGGTGGAAATAGCTTTGCAAGTTTCAGCTTTAACAGTGGCTTAGCCCAGTTAAACTTAGCTAACCTGGCTTATTCTCAATTAACATATAAAACGATTTTCAGTACGTATCAGGATTTTACTGAAGACGCAACGAAAATAGTTAATTTAACAAAAGGAACACAGTATACGTTATCTTATTTCAATGTTGGTAATACAGCAGGGTATAATGACAGAATGGAAGTTTGGATCGACTTTAACAGAAATGGAGTTTTTGAAGCTTCAGAGAAAATAGGCTCTAAAACAACTATTCCTCCTTCAAGCGGTCAATATACAGGAACGATTGTATTTACTGTTCCTACTACTGCATATACAGGAGATAAATTATTGAGGATGAGAGTAGCAAATACTTTCTTTAATGCTGCTACCGGTCCATGTGGAAGTCCATCAGTTCCTGTACAGGGAGGTGGGGTTATCTCTCAGGGGTCATTCAAAGATTTTTCTGTGAAGATAACAGATAATCTTGCTGTGGATGAAACAAAAGATGTAAAATCATCTGAAATTTCAATTTACCCGAATCCAGCGGATACTTTCGTAGAAGTGAAGAATCTTAAAGGAAAAGCAGATTATAAAATCTATACTGCTGACGGAAGATTAGCTCAGGAAGGACAGATTGACGGACAAAGAATCAATGTTGCTTCATTAATCAAAGGTATGTATGTGATCACGATAAAAGATGACAAAAATACCTACAATACGAAGCTTATCAAAAAATAAGCAGACTATTTACCAATAAGAAGGGCCGGGCATTTGCCCGGCCTTTCTCTTTTACTAAAACATAGAAAAACAGCATGTTAACAGAAGTTTCATGTTTCGTTCAAAAAAATTAACTTTACGGGGACAAAAATAATTGGAATGCGAAAGACAATTTCTGTGAAAAAACCGGATTTTAGTGTATCACCTCATGAAAAAGAGATTTATAACTTTGAAAAAGACGGGCTTGAACTCAAATCATCCTATGAGAAAAAAGATGTTAAAGATGAATCCTTAACGCAGACTTCTCCGGGAATTGAGCCCTATCTGAGAGGACCATATTCTACGATGTATGTACAGAAACCCTGGACGATCCGCCAATATGCCGGATTTTCTACTGCTGAAGAATCCAATGCTTTTTACAGAAGAAACCTTGCTGCCGGTCAGAAAGGACTTTCAGTCGCATTTGATTTAGCAACGCACAGAGGGTATGACTCTGATCACTCAAGAGTGGTAGGAGACGTAGGAAAAGCGGGGGTTGCCATTGATTCAGTGGAAGACATGAAAATTCTTTTCAATGAAATTCCGTTAGACCAGATTTCAGTATCTATGACCATGAATGGTGCTGTACTTCCTATTTTGTCTTTCTACATCGTAGCTGCAGAAGAGCAGGGTGTAAAGCAGGAGCAGCTTTCAGGAACCATTCAAAATGATATTCTGAAAGAATTCATGGTAAGGAATACCTATATTTATCCGCCGGCACCTTCCATGAAGATCATTGCAGATATTTTTGAATATACTTCGCAAAACATTCCAAAATTCAATTCTATCTCTATTTCCGGATACCATATGCAGGAAGCTGGTGCTACTCCAGTGCTCGAAATGGCTTACACTCTGGCAGACGGTCTTGAATATGTGAGAACCGGAATCAAAGCAGGAATGAATGTTGATGATTTCGCACCAAGGTTATCATTCTTCTGGGCAATCGGGATGAACCATTTCATGGAAATAGCTAAAATGCGTGCTGCAAGATACATCTGGGCAACTCTTTTGAAACAGTTTAATCCTCAGAATCCAAAATCTCTGGCATTGAGAACACACTCTCAGACTTCAGGATGGTCTCTGACAGAGCAGGAACCTTTTAATAATATTACAAGAACAGCTATTGAAGCTTTATCTTCAGCATTAGGAGGAACGCAGTCCCTCCATACCAATGCCCTGGATGAAGCTATTGCGCTACCTACAGACTATTCGGCAAAGATTGCAAGAAATACACAGATCATTCTTCAGCAGGAAAGCGGAATATGTGATGTGGTAGATCCTATGGGCGGAAGTAATCTTGTAGAAAGCCTTACCCAGCAGATGATTGAAGAAGCAATGAGATACATCGATGAGGTAGAACAGGAAGGAGGAATGACCAAGGCTATCGAAGCCGGAATTCCGAAAATGAGAATTGAGGAAGCTGCCGCTAAAAAACAGGCTAAAATTGATAGCGGAGAAGAGTTTATTATCGGTGTGAATTCATTCAAATCCTCACTGAAGCAGGACCAGATAGAAATTTTAGATATTGACAACACAGAAGTTCGAAGAAAACAGATCGAAAGGCTGAATACGATTAAAACAGAAAGAGATCCTGAAGCCGTTGAGCAGATCCTGAATGAGATCCGTGAAAGCGCAAAAACAGGAAAAGGAAATCTTCTGGCATTATGCATCGAAGCGGCAAGAAGGAGAGTTACTCTTGGTGAGATGAGTGATGCTATGGAAGAAACCTTTGGAAGATACAAAGCTAATATTAAAACAATCTCTGGGGTATACGCAATGAATGCCGGTAAAAACGAATATTTTGAAAAAGCTCTTCATCTGACTCAGAAATTTGAAGAAGAGGAAGGACGCCGTCCAAGATTAATGGTTGCTAAAATGGGACAGGATGGGCACGACAGGGGAGCTAAAGTGGTAGCAACAGCATTTGCAGATATGGGATTTGACGTAGATGTGGCTCCGTTGTTCCAGACACCGGAGGAAGTAGCTAAACAGGCTGTAGAAAATGATATCCACATTTTAGGAGTATCTTCATTGGCTGCAGGACACAAAACATTGGTGCCGCAGGTTGTGGAAGAATTATCCAAATTGGGAGCAGATGATATTACCATTGTTGTAGGAGGTGTAATTCCACAGCAGGATTATGAATTCCTGTATGCTAACGGTGCAGACTTTATTTTCGGACCTGGAACCAATCTTCCGAAATGTGCCGTAGAAATTCTGGAAAGATTTTTAGAGAAATAAATAGAAAAGTTTTAATTTCAGCACGGAAATTAAAACATAACTATGAATCTGAAAAAAATTATAAAGCCTACGAGGAAAAAAATACTTCTTCTCGTAGGCTTATTTATTGTTATATGTTTCTTTCTGGTAGGTTCGGGGAAGAATAATCTATCAGCACAAAGCTCTCCGGTTGTAGCAGACACCGTTTTGGTAAAAAAGCATTTAACAGCACTTACCCAAACTCCACAATTCAGGAATCATAAAAATATTGATCAGCTTAATGCCGTTGCAGACTACATTCATCAAACCTTTGCTGCTTATGGTGACAGTACCTCTTTTCAGGAATATAAAGTAGACGGAAAAGTCTACAAAAACGTCATTACTTCCTTCGGGACAGAAAATACCAAAAGGATTATTATTGGAGCGCATTATGATGTTTGCGGAGACCAGCAGGGAGCAGACGACAACGCAACCGGAGTTACTGCCCTCCTGGAACTGGCAAGAATGCTGAAAGGGCAGAAGCTGAAGTACAGGGTAGATCTAGTTGCGTACACGTTGGAAGAACCACCTTATTTCAGAACAGAAAATATGGGAAGCTATGTCCATGCAAAATATTTAAAGGATAACAAGATCGACGTGTATGGAATGGGCAGTGTAGAAATGATAGGTTATTTCCGTGACGAAAAAGGTTCTCAGGGTTTTCCTATAGGGTTTCTTTCTTGGTTCTATGGCGATAAAGGAGATTTTATTACTTTGGTCAAAAAATTCAGTGGCGCAGGTCCGTTTGTAAAAAATTTCATTGAAAATTTTAAAGGGTCAGAACAGATAAAAACAGAAACTTTCTCAGCCCCCAAATTTGTGGCAGGAATGGATTTTTCTGATCATCTTAACTATTGGAATTTTGATTTTCCTGCACTTATGATCACTGATTCTTCCTTCTTCAGAAATAAAAACTATCACGAACCCACTGACACTCTGGAAACGCTGGATACCAATAGGATGACAAAAGTTATAGACGCTATATTTCTCAGCATTATTCACCTTAAGTGAAAAAAATAATTTTGATTATCAGAAAAATGTATATATTTGCACCTGAAAATCAAGTTTAACAATTAAAAACAACGAAGCAATGTTCAGAACAAATCAGAATTCTACAGTTGGATTACCGCTTATGGTGGTAAGGCTTCGCGGTTTGGTACATTCTTAGAATAACAGTACAATGAAATATCAGAACCCGAAGTCGTAGAGATTTCGGGTTTTTTATTGCGCAATATTTCAAACTTCAAGTTTTCCCGAAATCTTTTTTAGTGTCATTAAAGGCAAAATAGGATGAGAAATATTCCTCAGAACTATTTCGTCTATTATTAATTCATTCAACTGATATTTTAGTTGATTAAAAGCTGTGCGAGATAAAAAATTAAGATCTCACATCAGGCTTGTGTGAACAATGGAAAATAATAACCTTCTGTTTTCCCGGCTGAGAAGCATGAGAAGCAGAAAAAGAGCAATTAGAAAAGATGTAGAAAAGCAGATAAGAAAACAATACAAACGTAGTAGAGAACTCTGGAAAATAAGAAGAAATCTTCCGTTGATTCCATTAGATAAACCTTATCAAAAAGGATTTGTAAGATTCTTTGTAGTGAGGGATGATGTAAAGCAATCCAAAGATGGAGATTTTTTCGAAGGAATTTTAAAGAAGATCAATACCTATTCGTATTCTGAAAACCGCAAGTTTCTCAAAAAGAAAAGAAAGTTCGGAAGAAAGATATATGTAGAAAGAGAACAGAAGCTCAGGTATATCACTTCATTTTCCTGGAATGATCCGAAATTGGGGCTTACCGACAGAGAAAGACAATACTTTGAAAAGAAAGAAGACTATTGCCCTGTTCGTAAGATATTCGGAACCTACTATAAATTCACTGAACCGTGGAGATTTACTCTGAGAGTAAAACCCAACATGATTACTCATTACAAACCCTTGGATCTGGAGCTGGAAAAAGAATATGCAGTGCTGGATTCCTATTTGGGAGAGTATAAGGTTATAGGGATTATGAACAAGACTATTTTATGTAAGTCAAATCCATGGAAAGAAACGTATCAAAGAAAACTTATCAAAAGCAGGAAATATGTGACCTGCACAATGTCTGCAACAGAGATTGCAGAAAGCTTACAGGACGAATAAGTCCAACTGTTATTTAAAACAAAAACAATGGGAAATTTAAAACTAAAAGGAAAAGATATATTAAAACTGGGCTATCCAAATAACCAAAGCGTAAACGTAGCATTGGAAGTCATGAAAAGAAATTTTGCAACGAAGAATATTCACCACGTAAAATCTCTTTTAAAGGAAATCCTGTTGAATCCGGAAGAATTTGAAAAAGATCTCACCTTCGGACAGATTGCAGAAACCCTGCTTTCATCCAAAAAAACTGAAAAGCGGATGCTGAATTCCCAGCGGGCTTCATTTCAGATTTTTGGTACTAATATCTCAGAAGAGGCAAAAAATCAGCTGTATACTGCTTTGAAACTGCCTGTTTCTACTCAGGGAGCATTAATGCCGGATGCCCACAGCGGCTACGGACTTCCCATAGGAGGAGTGCTGGCAGTAGAAAATGCGGTAATCCCTTACGGTGTAGGTATGGATATTGGCTGCAGAATGAGCCTTAGTATTTTGGATACACCGGTTTCTTATCTTGAAGGAGCAAGGGATAAGTATGAAAAAGCGCTTGCTGAGCATACAAAATTCGGGATGTATGAAACGCATAAATCTCACATAGATCATGAGATTTTCGACAGGGATACATTTGATATGATTCCAATCTTAAGAAGATTAAAAGGAAAAGCGATCAAACAGATGGGGTCCTCGGGCGGCGGAAACCACTTTGTAGAATTCGGGGAAGTGGAAATCACTGAAGAAGACGAACAAATTGGCCTGCCAAAAGGAAAATATCTGGGGATTCTTTCTCATAGCGGCTCAAGAGGATTGGGAGCAGAGATTGCCCAATATTACTCAAGAATGGCTGTAGAACAGTGCCCGTTGCCAAAAGAAGCTCAAAATTTCGCATGGCTGGATCTGAGTACTCATCTGGGACTGGAATACTGGACCGCAATGAATCTCGCCGGAGATTATGCTTCAGCCTGTCATGATGATATTCACAGAAGGCTCGTTAAAGCGGTTGGTGGAAGAGTAAAAGCCAGAATTGAGAACCATCACAATTTTGCATGGAAGGAAATCCATAATGGAAAAGAAGTGATTGTTCACCGCAAAGGAGCAACGCCTGCCAATGAAAATGAACTGGGCATGATTCCGGGGTCTATGACGGCAAAAGGATTTATTGTTCGCGGAAAAGGAAACCCCGAATCCCTTAACTCAGCATCGCATGGAGCGGGCAGAGCCCATTCAAGAGGAGAATGCAGAAACCTTTTCACTCAGCATGATATCAAAAAAGAACTGAAACTGAAAAATGTCACACTGATGGGCGGAAATGCAGAAGAAGCACCAATGGCCTACAAAGACATTAATGAAGTGATGAATGCACAGAGTGAACTGGTAGATATCCTGGGAACATTTCAGCCGAGAATTGTGAGAATGGACAGGTAGCCAACCTGATATTTTAC
The DNA here is from genome assembly GCF_006829085.1 of Chryseobacterium sp. ON_d1. Taxonomy (GTDB): domain Bacteria; phylum Bacteroidota; class Bacteroidia; order Flavobacteriales; family Weeksellaceae; genus Chryseobacterium. Next base: position 170,271 of record NZ_BJTC01000010.1, on the reverse strand, counting down.
AACCTTACAGGTTTCAAAAACCTGTAAGGTTTAATAAATAAAATATTTAAAAAAAAATGGGAGCACCACATAACATAAAAAGATACGGTGAAGTCTGGCCGGAATTCAGAATCCGGTTAGGGCTTGAAATTTTAGATAAATTAAGAGATAAAGTCATTTTATCAGGTGGCTGGGCATGGCATTTTATGTCAGAAACAGGACATATGGAATATAAACATGCCCATGACCATAAGGATATTGATGTTTTTGTAAAGAAAGAAAATATAGCAGACGTAGTGATCATTCTTCAGAAGGAAGGATTTCAGAAAGTCTGGACCCGGTATGATCATTTGCCCAGTGAGGAAAACTTTCGCAGATATGAAAAAACAGTTGAGCTGGAAAATGAAAAATTTCACAGAATTACCATTGACTTCTTTGAAAAAGATGATCTTGAAACAGTTGAAGCCAATGATTTTACCGTTGTGAGACCTGATATTTTACTTTCATTTTACAGAAATATTCACTCCAGTGACAAATGCTGGGCAGTAATGGCCGCAAAAGATTTATTACAAAAAGGGATAGATCCGGTGGGGCACCCTTTATTAAGTAAAATGCCAATATAAAAATGGAAAAATTAATACAGATCACTTCAGGAAGAGGTCCTTTGGAATGCCAGTGGGTAGTAGCCAGGGTTTTGAAGACCTTTCTTGAAGAGGCAAAACAAAATACAATAGAATACGAAATCATTCATCGTGAAAACGGTGATGAAAACCTGACATTAAAATCTGTGACTATCCTTTTGAAAGGAAAAGAAATAAATCTTTTCTTAAAAAACTGGCTGGGAAGTGTTTGCTGGATAGGGAAGAGTACATTCAGGAAACTGCATAAAAGAAGCAATTGGTTTATTGGAATTTTTGAATTGGAAAATATAAAAATGATCGATTTCAATGAAAAAGATATCCGGTTTCAGACTGCGAGAAGCCAGGGAAGTGGAGGGCAAAATGTAAATAAGGTGAATACTGCCGTGCGTGCTACCCATATTCCCACTAAGGAAACTGTTTTTGTACAGGATTCCCGTTCGCAGCTGGAAAATAAAAAACGTTCCGTTATCAGACTCAAAGAAAAGGTAATGGCTGCCTATCTGCAAAATTTGGAAAGAAACCTGAAAGAAACCTGGTCTCTTCAGATGCAGATAGAGCGTGGGAATCCGGTTCGTACATTCTCAGGAACAGATTTTAAAAAGAATTATGAAGACAGGACATTCAAAAAACAAAGGAATGCCTTGAAAAATGAACTTAAAAACTACAGAAATGACCTTAACTAAAAGTAAATATTATTTTGAAGCGCTGGACTACTTTCCTTTCAACCTTGCGGAGTGCATGGATGCGCTGAACTATGCCTTATCCTACGAACCGGAAGATGCAGACAGCCTTTGTCTGATGGGAAGAGTATATTCAGAAGAATTGAAGGATTATGAAACGGCTAAGAAGTACTTTGATGAAGCAATGCAGAATAACATTGGAAATGTAAATACTCCAAAATATTATATTGAGTGTCTCCTGAATAATGAAGATTATAAAGAAGCAGAGAAACTGATTGAATTTGCTCTAAAGCTGAAAGGAATTGACAGATCGGAAATTCTCAACTGCCTGTCGCTTCTGCAGGAAAGAAACTTTGAGTACAAAAAAGCTTTAGCAACCCTTAAAGAGGCCAAAAAGTTTGCTTACAGCCGTGCTGCTCTTGAATTCATTGAAGATAGAGAAAAATTAATCAAATCAAAGACAACCAGAACAGGAACTGTAAAAAAGACAGAATAATCTGTTTTAACCTGATATCATTAAAGGAAAATAAGCTTTCAATTGAAAGCTTATTTTTTATTTACGGAAATCAGATAATCGTATACCATTTGATGTTGGTCATCCGTCAGCTTAGCCTTTGGAGCCATCCTGCTTAAGGTGTTGATCCATCCTTTGTCATCATGCTTGGTTGGTTCCGGCAGTTTATGACATTTTGCGCAGGAATTTTCAAAAATGGTTTTTCCTTGTGCCAATTGCTCTGATGAGGTATACTTTGGCCCTGTTACAGCCACACTTTTTGGTCCGCATGATACCAGAAATGCTGATGTTGCGATACCGGCTAAGATGATTTTTTTCATACTATTTTTGTTTGTTGATTACTTCTTCACAGAAACAATATAGTCATAAACCCATTGATGCTGTTCATCCGTCAGTTTAGCTTTTGGCGCCATCGAATTCATGATTCCTACCCATTTTACAGGACTGTGTGAAGCAGGATCCGGTAATTTATGACATCTTCCGCAGGAATTTTCAAAAATAGTTTTCCCCTGAGCAATCTGTTCCGCAGTAGAACCTGAAGCTCCTGCAGCAGCAGTAGATGTAGCAGCTTTCGGCGTACAGGAAACCAGCAGGATAGCAGTTAACGAAGCCGCAGCGATGAGTTTTTTCATGTTTCTTTTTTTGATATATAACAAATGTAATAAATTCCTTAAGCCTTTGATGCAGGGTGCTGTAGTTTTAATTTAGAAGAAATAAAAATTACCTTGATAAAAAATTGTTAACATCAGATCAGGACAATTTACGCCTTTTGCCTTATCAATATAAGACGGCTATTGACCATTCCCATTTTAATTATTAATTTTGAATCAATGAAATTTTCTACAGAAGAGTTAATAGAAGGAATACAGTCAGGAAACAAACGCCTGATTGCAAAAGCTATTACATTGGTTGAAAGTAAAAAAGCAGAACACAGGGTACAGGCAGAGGAACTTTTGAAGAAGATCATGCCCTTTACCGGAAACTCTGTGAGGGTAGGAGTCACCGGAGTTCCGGGAGCCGGAAAATCCACTTTTATAGAAAATTTTGGAAGGTTGGCTATTGCTCAGGGAAAAAAAGTAGCTGTTTTGGCTATTGATCCCAGCTCGGCAATCAACAAAGGAAGTATTCTAGGGGATAAAACCAGAATGGAAGAGCTTGCCAAAGAAGTAAATGCCTTTATACGTCCTTCCCCAAGTTCAGGCTTTTTGGGTGGAGTAGCCAATACTACTTTTGAAACCATGATGATCTGTGAGGCCGCAGGATATGATTACATTTTAATAGAAACAGTAGGAGTAGGACAATCGGAAGTACTCGTGGCGGATATTACTGATTTTTTCTTATTCCTTAAAATCATTGGAGGTGGAGATGAACTTCAGGGTATAAAGCGCGGCATTATGGAAATGGTAGACGTTATTTTCATCAACAAGGTAGACCAGGATAATCTTCAGAAAGCAAAAAATACAAGGCTTGAATTAAAAAGAGCTTTGGACTTTATTCCTCCTAAGGAAAAAGGCTGGAAAATCCCTGTTCTGCTGGGCTCGGCCCTTCATAATGAAGGCTTGCAGGAGGTTTATGATAAAATATTTGAATTTATTGATCTGAAAAAGAAAAGCGGCCGTTTTGAAGAAATCCGCGTCCAGCAGGCTGAAAAACGTTTTGAATACTGGGTTCAGGAATATATTTTATCATTGATGAAAAAAGACAATTCTTTGGAAGAGGCTTATGATATGCACAAAAAAAATGCTTCAGCAATGATCTCTAATCCAAGTACTGAAGCAAAATTATTTGTTGAAAAATTTTTATCGGGAAAAAAGAGTGACTAAGGTTTTTCTTTTTCCTTTTTTTCCTGCATTTTTGAAATATATCCGTCGTAGCTAATCGGTTGCCTGTCATTACTTCTCATAGAAACTAAAGCTTTACCGTTTTTAAAAATTTCTATATTGATCTGATCCACATTTCTTGTATCATTAGGCTTGAACTTTAATGTCCAGGTTCCTTTTTTATTCTGAGTTTTCGTTACGGTGAAATCTTTTGAAGTAAATCTATAGCTGTTATCACTTGTATTTCCGTATGTTGGATTGAACAGTCTTCCGAAATAAGGCAACACTACATCAAGCGTATTTTTGCTGACATCAATGGTATAATCTCCGCTCAGGTTAAGTATTCTGGTGGCAGTAGCGTTAGGCATTGAATTCAAAACATTGATAACATCATAATTCGTAGGATTGGCTCTTTCTGCATGGAAGGTAAATTCCTGAGAACTTACTAAAGTGTCCACGGTTTTCGGATCTAATGAACCTTGTGACGCACAGCTCTGAAAAAAGAACAGGAATCCAAAAATCATCAGCAAAGAAATATACTTTTTCATAATGATATAATTATTAAATTTAAACAGCAAAATGTATGCAAATATATTCTTTCTGGAATATTTTGGAATAAAAATTGTTAAGGTTGAATTATTAACACTCAAACTATGAAAGTTACACATCTATTAGGAATAGGAGCTATTGCTCTGTCGGCCGTTGCCTGTACTACAAACCCGATTACGGGAAGATCTTCTTTACAGCTGGCCAACAATTCAGAAATTTTAACAATGTCTTCACAGGAATACAGAACGACATTGTCCAAAGGTAAAGTTATTACCGGTACAGCAGATGCAAAAAGAGTGGTAAATGTAGGAAACAGAATTAAAAGTGCTGCGGAAAGATATTATCAGAGCATAGGAAGATCAGCAGATCTTGCCAACTATAACTGGGAATTTAATCTTCTGCAGAGTAATGAACTCAATGCATGGTGTATGCCTGGAGGTAAAGTAGCAGTATATACAGGAATACTACCGATCACAAAAGATGATAACGGACTTGCCGTCGTGATGGGACATGAGGTTTCCCATGCATTGGCAGGCCATGGAAACGAAAGAATTTCTCAGGCAATGGTAGCTCAGTATGGAGGAGCTATTCTGGGAGGCACCATTTCAAATTCCCAATGGGCCAGTGTTTTCCAGAAGGTTTATCCTATCGGTTCACAAGTCGCTTTATTGAAATATGGAAGAAATCAGGAATCAGAAGCTGATGAAATGGGGCTTTATCTGATGTCTATGGCAGGATATGACCCGAGGGCAGCGATCCCTTTCTGGAACAGAATGGAAGCAGCATCTTCAGGGTCCAGACAACCTGAATTCTTATCTACCCACCCGAATCCTGAAACAAGAATTTCAGATATCAACAAAGATCTTCCCAAAGCTTTGGAATATTATAAGGCTGCAGGAGGAAAACTATAATTAGAATTTTAATCTTGAGTAAGGCCTTATTAAATTTTTAGTAAATTTGGTAAGGCTTTTTTATGTAACCACCTAAACACAATATTATGAAGAGTTTATCAATTACCGGACTTATACTTTTAGCTGTTTCTGCATTACTTTTCTATCTAACGACCGATTTTGCCGTAGAACAAATAAAAATTTCCCACATTATGGGAATGATGGCAGGAGTTGGGATAGGACTTATCATTGGAGGAATGGTGGGGTATGTAAGTAAAGGCAGCGCTATCAGAGCAGAGCAGAAGAAAAAAGAATTCAAGCAGCTGCAGAAAGACAAAGAAGAACTTGAGAAACAGGCTGCAGAAATTGCAAAACGTCAGGCTGAACTTGAAGCACAAAATAAAAACCCTCAAATATAAAATTTGAGGGTTTAAAGTTGTTATTTTCGATATTAAATTAGAATTTATATCCTAAACCTACCATAAACAGGTTGGGTCTGTTATCATATCTGATTTCCGAACCGGAAACTCTGTTGATAAAATTTCTCTGATCTTTACTGAAAGCTCCTTCATATTTTGCATTTACAATAAGCTTTTTGATTTCAAGCTGTGCGCCAAACTGATATCCTACTGTAAAGTCGTTTTTAGCATTTTCTTTGAAATCGTTGTAAGTATTGTCTTTATTCAAGTTAAAACTTCCAACGGGTCCTACAAAAACCCCAAGCATATTCCCCAAAAGGTTATATCCTAAAAGAACCGGAACATCAATACGGTTGCTTTTTACATCAAAAGTAGTATTATCTGTAGTAAACTCATTTTTAAAGTGAGTATAATAGATTTCCGGCATCACAAACAATGAGGTAGGAAGCCCTACTTTTAAGGAAAGCCCAACATTGAAACCTACATTATTTTTACCTGTCCCTTCAATGGCATCATTCACTGTTCCCTTGATGTTGGACCATGATGGAGAGCCTGTAGGAAAAATTAAATTTGCCTTACCTGCCAGAGAGATCTGTGCAGACGCACACATTGAAAACCCTATTAAAGCTATACTAAGTACCTTTTTCATTATCGTCTATTTTTGTATTCTCGATCGTTTTATTATTCTCAAGTAAATATTCTCTCAGTTCTTTAAAGAGCTCTGAAGAATAAACGAAATCAATCAGATTTTTATTGCCTGCTGTGATCAGAATGTCCTTATTACCTTCCCATTCTTTGATTCCTAATCTTAGGTATACAATTTTCTCGCCAATTGTCATTACCGAATTCATATCATGGGTATTGATGATGGTTGTTGTGTTGTATTCTTTTGTGATTTCATACAGAAGATCATCAATTACCTTTGAGGTATATGGATCCAGCCCTGAGTTGGGCTCATCACAGAACAGATATTTAGGATTGTTAACAATGGCCCGTGCAATAGCAACTCTTTTCTGCATTCCTCCTGAGATCTCAGAAGGATATTTTCTTTCTGCTTTATCAAGATGTACTCTTCCTATTACCTCAAAAACCCTTTTCTTTTTTTCTCTGTAAGTAAGGTTGGTAAACATATCGAGAGGGAACATAATATTTTCTTCTACTGTTAAAGAATCAAATAATGCGCTTCCCTGGAATACAGTCCCGATTTCCGAGCGGAGATGCTGTTTTTCATCTCTTGTCATGGTATTGATATCTTTTCCATCAAACAGGATTTCTCCTGATGAAGGCATGTATACATTCAATAAACTTTTAAGAAAAACCGTTTTTCCCGAACCACTCTGCCCAATGATCAAGTTTACTTTTCCTTTATCAAATGAAGTTGAAATTCCCTTAAGTACTTCAACATCTCCAAAACTTTTCTTAAGATCTTTTACCTCAATCATCAGCTTAATATTAATTGGGTTAAAATTAATTCGGAAATGATAATGAATACCATTGTCCATACTACAGCCTGTGTACTGGCTCTACCTACTTCAAGTGAGCCTCCTTTCACATTATATCCGAAATAAGAAGGTACTGTGGCAATGATGAAGGCAAAAACGATTGTTTTGACAAATGCATAATAGATGAACAGATTGGGCATATACATTTGAATTCCTACGATATAGTCGTTCTCGGTCCAGTTTCCGGTCAGAATTCCGGCAATATATCCTCCGCCAATACCAAATACGATACTGATGGCGATAAGTAGCGGATTAAAGAGCATACAGGCAGCAATTTTAGGGAGAATCAAAAAATTGGGGGAGTTGACTCCCATGATATCCAGTGCATCAATCTGTTCGGAAACCCTCATCGTTCCAATACTGGATGCAATATAGGATCCTACTTTACCTGCCAGAATCAGACTGATAATAGTTGGTGAAAATTCCAGAACCAATACTGCCTTTGTAGCGTATCCTACAAATGAAGTAGGAATAGGAAATGAAGAAGCATCAAAGTTATTGAACATCTGAATAGCAACTACAGCCCCCACAAATATTGATGTAAAGACTACAAGCCCGAAAGAATTTACTCCCAAATCATTAATTTCTCTCATGAACAGCTTCCAGAAAACCCTCATTTTCTGAGGTTTCTGTAGGGATTTTCCCAAGAGGATAATGTATTCCCCTATCGCTGTGAAAAACTTTTTTAACATACTGCTAAATTAGACTTTTTTATTTAATTGGGCTAGAGTCAGGGATAAGACTCAAGCTTGGTTTTTTGTATTAAAATTATATACTTTATCCGGTTTTTACTTGGCATTTTTATCTCCTCCGATAACCAAAAAAATAGTTTTTAAAATTATCACCAGATCCAGTACAAAACTCCAGTTCCTTACATAAAATGTATCTGCCAGCACTCTTTTCTTCATCTCTACCTCCACATCCCCTAAGTCACCACGCAGCCCGTTTACCTGTGCCAATCCCGTAATGCCTGGATTAACCATGCTTCTTAAGCTGTATCTCCCGATCTTTGGTTTATAATAATTATCAACCGACAGCATGTGCGGACGTGGGCCTACCACAGACATGTCACCCTTCAATACATTAATGAACTGTGGAAGTTCATCAAGACTGGTTTTTCTTAAAAACCTACCCACTTTGGTAATCCTGGAGTCATTCAATGATGTGGTTTTGGTGGTAGACTCATCATTGACGATCATTGTTCTGAACTTAATACAATTGAAGACTTCCTCGTGAAAACCATACCTTTTCTGAAGGAAAAAAACCGGGCCTTTGGAAGTTGTTCTGATTAAAATGGCGATGATGGGAAATACCCATGAACATATAAAAATAAGTATAAGGGCAGAAAAGAAGATATCAAATGTTCTTTTCATCAGGTAATTAGAATAATAATCCAGCGGATACCGGGCCTGATTAAGTACCGGCTGAGTCTGTATATATCCAAGGTCATAAAGGAAAAAATCACTTTGTGTGATGCTTGGGATGAGTGAGATATGAATCTTATGATCTTCTGCCAGCTTGAAAATTTCATTCTCAATCCTTTTATCATAAGAATTTTCCATGGATAGAAACAAAGTATGAATTCCGTTTTTTTGCCAGAAAGAAACCAGCTCACTGATATTGAGCTGAGGGTTTTCATATTCAAATATCCGGTATCCATAATCTTTACGGTCGATAAAAATATTTTTAAGAATCTCTATAGAATGAGTGTCTCCAAGAAACATTACATTTCTGTAGTTGGCACCCAGGGATCGTAAATATTTGATCGAAAAATAGATCAGTGACTTTGCCAGAAATATGAAAATAAAAAGATAAAGTGAGAGCCAGTAAATATCCGAATTGAAAAATACATTCTTACTTACCTTTCCTATAAGCAGAACGCCAAGTATAAAAAATAGAAAATGAATTAAAAGGCGTTCAAGAAACAGGGTATAGGTGAGATTCCTCGGAATATTGTATATTTTTGTTCTGCCGCTCAAAAGCACCCAGAATAAAAATAACAGAATCAAAGAAAAAATATTCTGATACCAGGTTTCTTTATGGTATTTTAAACTTTCGTTTCTGCTTATAAAAAAGAATATAAAGACAGATGCAATAACCATGAGGTCAAGCAACATAATGATCGATTTCAGGTATCTGGAGTATCGAATTCTCTGCATCTATCGGTATTATAGCGGATAAGACCAGCTAATTTACACTTTTTTACGGTATGTTCAGATATTTGTGTGTCTGAACTGAAGCCTGCCATTCCGGATGTTCCAGAATGAAATCTGTGATCTTTGGATACATATCATTTCTTTTGCTCCACTCACTCTGAAGATAAAGTCTACAGTTTTCAGAAACTTTAGCTGCCTGCTCCTGAGCAAACGTAAAATCATGCTGATTGAAAACGATTACTTTAAGTTCATTGGCTTTTTGATAAATCTCTTCTTTAGGAAGTCCTGTTTTCTTAGGTGAAAGTGTAATCCAATCGAGATGCCCGCTCATAGGGTAGGCTCCTGAAGTTTCGATATGAATTGTGCATCCTAACTCTTTCAGTCTGGAGGTCAGTATATCTAAGTTCCACATTAAAGGCTCACCACCGGTCAGCACAATTGTTTTACAGTGTCTGGCTGCTGTTTCTGCAATTTCTGCAGCATTCATCAAAGGATGGAGCTTAGGGTCCCAGCTTTCTTTTACATCGCACCAGTGACATCCTACATCACACCCTCCCAGCCTGATAAAATAGGCTGCTTTTCCGGTATGCGCTCCTTCTCCCTGTAAAGTGTAAAAATGCTCCATGACAGGGAGCATTTTACCTTCTTTTAATAAAATATCTTCTTCTTTATTCATTGTAAAAATTAGTCGTTATAGACCGAAGTTTTGTAAGCAATGATGGTGTTTTTCATCAGCATCGCTCTCGTCATTGGGCCTACTCCTCCAGGTACCGGTGTGATCCAGCTCGCTTTTGCTGCACAGCTGTCAAAATCTACATCACCTGCAAGATAATAGCCTTTCGGAGAATCATTGTCTACTCTTGTGATACCCACGTCAATGATTACTGCTCCTTCCTTGATCATATCTCCTTTTAAGAAGTGAGGATCTCCCAAAGCTGTAATAACGATGTCTGCTTTTTTTGTATATTCTTCGATGTCTTTTGTATAAGAATGGGTAAGGGTAACAGTAGAGTTTCCGGGGAAATCTTTTCTTCCCATAAGGATACTCATCGGTCTTCCTACAATTTTACTTCTTCCGATAATTACACAGTCTTTTCCTTTGGTCTCAATATTATATCTTTCCAATAGTGTTAGAATACCAAAAGGAGTGGCTGGTAAGAAAGTATCCATTTCAAGAGCCATTTTTCCAAAATTTTCAGGATGGAAACCATCCACATCTTTTCTTGGATCAATAGCATTGATGATCTTTTCCTGGTCAATCTGGTCCGGTAAAGGCAACTGTACGATAAACCCATCCACTGCTTTAGATTTATTAAGCTCATCAATTTTTTCCAACAATTCGGATTCGGAAACTGTACTTGGAAATTTGATTAAGCTGGATTGAAATCCTACTTCCTCACAGTCTTTCACTTTAGAGTTTACATAGGCTTTGCTCGCTCCGTTATTTCCTACAAGAATGGCTACCAGATGTGGTGCTCTTCTTTTGCTTTCGAGAATCTTTTCTACTTCAACCTTGATCTCTGCTTTAATTTCCTTGGATACTTTAAGTCCGTCAAGAATTTCTGCCATTTTTACTTTTTTACTTTTATTTAGATTTTATTGAATACAACGATATCCTGAAATTCATCAGCATTTTCTTTATTTACATCATTTCTCCAGAATCCTTCTTTTATAACCGTTACTTTCATCCCGGCATCGTAAGCCATCTGATTGAGCAACGGTAAGCTTACCGCTATATTGGCGGCAGTTACTTTATCATCCATTAATTTATATCCTTCATACTGATGAGGAAAGTACATGCTTCCTTCCTCATTTTTAGAATCATCATACAGAAAGAAAGTAGCCAGACATTGTCCGTTGTTTTTAAGAACCCGGCTTATTTCTTTTAGGTATTGTCTGATCTCCGGGATCTGCATATGGGTGAAGACCGAGAACAGAAAGACTTTATCAAACAGTTCGTTTCCGTAAGGAAATGTAAAATCTTCAGCCTTTTGGCTGTAGGTGTTATACAGATCATTATAAATTGGGGTGAACTTAAAATTGAAATTAGGATACTTTCTGTGAATATGCTTTTCACACCAAACAATTCCTTTTTCAACAGCATCAAAACCATCATAAGTTCCTTTATCAATAAATCCCGTTAAAGCTATAGCCGTTCTTCCTATACCGCATCCAACATCCAGTACATGATCCGTATTGCTGAGTGAAATGTATTTTTTTAATACATTCATCTGCCGGATTCCGTGGGGAATAAAGTCGCTGCTTCCTACATAGATATCACCCTTTTTGGGCTCATTTTTAGCTCTTTTTCCAATAAGTCCTTCATAAAGATCTATAGGGAAGTAAAAAATTTTTCTTCCTAGAAGCCTGAAACCGGGAGGGAGTTTATAATAATATGATCTTAATGCAGACATCTGCTATTTATTTTGTTTATAATAACTAATCAGGCCGTTCGTAGAACTGTCGTGAGAGGTTATTGTTTCATTGTTTTCAAGTTCAGGAAGGATTTTATTGGCTAATACTTTTCCTAATTCCACTCCAAACTGGTCAAAGCTGAAAATATTCCAGATCACTCCCTGTACAAAAATTTTGTGTTCATACAAAGCGATAAGCTGTCCCAGTGAAAACGGAGTTAACTCCTTGAATAGTATTGAGTTGGTAGGGGTGTTTCCATGGAAGACCTTGAAATTGATCAGTCGGTCAATTTCTTCATCTGATTGGCCGGAATTTCTTAGTTCTTCCTCCACTTCTTCTTCCAGTTTTCCGAAGGCAAGTGCTTCAGTCTGAGCGAAAAAATTAGCTAATAATTTATCCTGATGGTCGGAAACTTTATTCGGGCTTTTTGCATAGGCAATAAAATCTGCCGGAATCAATTCAGTTCCCTGATGGATTAATTGATAGAATGCGTGCTGGCCATTCGTGCCTGGCTCTCCCCAGATGATAGGTCCGGTTTCATATTCTACAAATTCACCATTTCTGTCCACACATTTTCCGTTACTTTCCATATCTCCCTGCTGGAAATATGCTGCAAATCTGTCCAGATATTGAGAATAAGGCAGAATTGCATATGTAGTTGCTGCATAAAAATTGCGGTACCAGATTCCTAAAAGCCCCATTAATACAGGGATATTTTCAGAAAATTCTGCAGTCTGGAAGTGTTGGTCAGTATCAAAAGCACCTCTTAGAAGCTGTTCAAAGTTTTCATATCCTACAGAAAGAACAATGCTTAACCCGATGGCACTCCAAAGAGAATATCTTCCGCCTACCCAATCCCAGAACTCGAAAATATTTTCTTCTGCAATCCCGAACTTCTTAACTTCTTCAATATTAGTAGATAAAGCTACAAAATGTTTCGCGACATCCTCCTGTTTTCCTGCTTTCAGGAACCAGTCTTTAGCGGAGTTGGCATTGGTCATTGTTTCCTGAGTGGTAAATGTTTTGGAAGCAATGATGAATAAAGTAGTTTCAGGATTTAAATCCTTCACTACTTCTGCGATATGATTTCCGTCCACATTGGAAACAAAGTGAGCGTTTAATCTTGTTTTAAAATGCTTTAAGGCTGAGCAAACCATTACGGGACCTAAATCTGATCCTCCAATTCCGATATTGACTACATCTGTAATTTCTTTTCCACTGAAACCTTTATGCTCTCCTGAAATTACTTTTTCTGAAAAAGATTTCATATGCTCAAGAACTCTCTTGATCTGCGGTTTGATGTTTTCTCCGTCTACAAGGATCTCACGGTCTGAGAAATCTCTTAATGCAGTGTGTAATACGGCTCTTCCTTCCGTTTCATTGATTTTATCTCCGGAGAACATTTTGGAAATAGCATCTTTTAACTGACATTCTTCAGCCAATTGTAATAAAAGATCTTTTGTTCTTGAGTCAATTAAATTTTTAGAATAATCAAAAAGATAGTTGTCCTTTTGCAGGGAAAACTCGTTAAAACGGTTTGGGTTATACTGGAAAAGAGTTCTAAGATCAAAGTCATTTCCAGCGAAGTGTTCGTCAAGTGCTTTCCAGCTGTTAGTTTGTGTTGGATTTATTTTTGATAGCATATTACAGAATTTTTATCGTTCAGAAAATCATTTATGGATGATATAGCTAACAAACCATAATCATTTATTTCTGATTTGCAAATTTACGGAAAAATAAAACCTCAGATAAATTTGGAGATGATAAATAACGATTTTTTAAAAAAAACAAAACCTCAGAACAGGTCTGAGGTTTTATAATAAGTCTTTTATGAGAGAAGCTCTGCTCTTATTCATCTATTTCGTTCAGGATGTTTTCCAGTTGCCGGGCGCTTCTTCCATAGACATATTTTGTCCATAATACAATACTTATTATGAATCCTAAAGTTCCGATGAGCACTATAATAATTAATCCCAGTTGATAAGAGTCGGTAAATCCTGCTAAAGATTTCCCCTTTTCTTTCATCGTGTTGTAGAAGATCAGTCCTATAGTTAAAAGGACGTGAGGGAGTAATAAAAACCCGAAAGACTGATATCGTTCCATATTCAGACGCAGTTCATGATATATTTTCCAAAGGCTGTTTTTGGTATTTCCTGTGTAAAGTTCTGTCTGTTTGTAAAATTTATAAAATCCAAACAGATAATACGAAGATATAACGACCATCATGGTATAGGATACATAATAAATAATGTACTGTGATGAAGGAAATTTAAACTGAAAAGGGAAGAAAGCGATAAGAATGATGGCAAGAATCTGCATGGGAAATTCTTTTTTCATGTTTTTTTGGATTCTTTCTATAGGGTGTTTGCTTTCCTTTAGCTGTTCTATCGTATCAGGAATGTTGACATGATTGTCTTCTTTATTCCATTGTTCTTTTAATTGATCAAAATTCATAACCTGATTTTTTTATGATTTGCTGTATTTTTTCTTTTGTTCTGTTGAGTTTTACCCGGGCATTACCTTCGCTGAGGCCCAGATTGTTTCCAATCTCCTTATGTGACATTCCTTCCATGAAATAAAATATGACGGCTTTTTCTAATGAATTAAGTTCGTGAACCGCGCTGTAAAAAACTTCCAACTGCCTGTCTTTGGTGGGATTATAATCTTCCTGCTGTAGTTCAAAGTAACTGGGAGCATCCGTTTGATTATCAGATCTTTGTTTTTCTTTTTTCAAAAAAGTAATTGCGGTATTGATTGCAACCCGGTACATCCAGGTGGAGAATTCACTGTTTCCTTTGAAAGTCTGATAAGATTTCCACAGCTGGATAAGAATCTCCTGCTGCAGGTCTTCCCGATCCTCTACAGAATCCGCATAGATTCGCGAGGCTTTGTATAAGATGCCTTTATGCTGGTTGACAAGCTTTAAAAAAGCAGTTTCTGTTGAATTACTCACAATCTTTCATGGTTTGGTTACAGTTATAAGTTTGATACAGGTTTTACCGTATAGCCTTTTGCTTGCAGAAGAGGGATAATTCCATTTTTACCCATAAGGTGTGATGCTCCAACAGCAAATAAAGAACTTTCTTTTTTCATCATGGCAGGCATTATTTTTACCCAGTTTTGATTTCTGTCGGTCAGCATTGCTTTTTCCTGTTGGGAATTCATAAATCTTTCAACTTTAAAAAGACGGTAAAGAGATTGCACATTTTCATTTTTAAAAGCTTCAATCATCTGTCCGAATAATATTTGATATTCCCTGCCCATTTTCAATTGAGCAATGGTGCTCTTAAGATCGTAAGCCTTATTAATCGATTTCATCTGATCTTCTACTTTTTCAAGCCCTTTGATGCTTTTTTTATCTTTCATTGCTCTCTGAAGAAGTTCCATTTCATAAAGCTTTACTTCAGTCTTTGGACATGGAGTCGCTTTGGTGGAAAGCAGCGCATAAAGTGACTGGGGACTTGAAGAATCAACACTTTTCAGATCAGTTCCGTAATTGGCAAGAATTGTATTTAATTCTTTAGCTTCTTCCGGGGAAAGCTGATCAGATATCTTGCTGTCAGCCTGAAACATTTTTTGCAGTGATACCATCTCAGCAGGATCTGTATAGTTAATTTCCATAATAAAGCTTTCTGTGCTTTCAAGAGCTTTCAGAACCTTAGGTCTGATCTCAAAATCTTTACTGCATAAGATATGAAAAGTTCCGGTAATGTAAGATGGTTTAGGGAGACCGTTCCCCGAGACTTCCCAAAGCAGACTGTTGTCTTTTCCGTTGTTTGTGTTCTGTGCTTTTGCAGTCAAAGAGTTCACTGATAATAATGCGGCGAATCCAAGTTTTATTAAATTTTTCATAGTAGTTATTTTTTTGATTCTCTGTTCTTTTAAACAGTAGGTAAAACAGGAGTTGTAATCGTTACAGTTTTTTTTTCAAAAAAATAAAACCTCCCGAAAAAAGGAGGCTGTAAAATCTAAAATTATGATGATAACCAGTTGGTTATGAGTATTCTTTTATTCCTGGATTTTTGAATGTTCAGGTTTTGAAGTTTTTCTTTTTTTCAGAAAATAGATCAAAGCAGCTGCAATTAATAAGATCGGCCAAATGTTGATAAGAGCAACGATAATTCTCTGGATAAGGTAAAACCCATAGATGAAACCGTCTTTTGCGTCATAGATGAAATTGTATTTATATTTATTATCAATGCTTGTAGTATTGGTAACGGCAATTTCAGCAATACGCAATTGAGGCTCTTTGATGTAAATATCAACTGTGCTGTACTTCAGATCATCTGTCATATTCATACTTTGCAGCTTTTGAAGATTTCCTTCAGACATATTCTCATTATCCAGCGTTACTTTATCTTTATTTGTTTTCAGCTTGCTGATGTTTTCGGCGGTCTTTTGATTTCTTTTTCCTTCCAGTTCAGAATATTTGATGTTGGCTGTCACATCTTCCGCATTGATGGATCTTGAATTAAGGAATAATTTGTTGGCATTGATGGCTGTTAAAAGGTCACCCAGTTTTTCAGTGGGAATACGAACCTGCATTGTGTTTTCCGTTTGATATTTTTTAACAAGCATCGCTTCTTCATTAGAAGTATTATAGGTACTTTCAGAAACCACATTACTTTGAAGATTACTGTTGGTAACAAAACCACCGAGTTCCTGCACCGATTTTTCAATAGCGATGGTTGCATTATATACGTCTTTTACTTCCATACTGACGTCTCCTGTCTTGATGAACTGTTTGTCTTTTACCTTCATACTGGCTACTGATGAAATGCTGTCTGAAACAACAGCGGCAGTTGTATCACTGGTGGCATAAGCATCAAGATCAGTTGTGGCAACTTCTCCTTTTTTACATGAGTATATTCCTAATAAAAGAACAGCTGATAGGGATAATGTAATATAAGTGGTTTTCATAGCGTTGATTTTAAATGTTTTCCTTGAGCCAAAGTTCAGTCAGGATCTTTTGTAACGCTTGAAAATCAAAAGTAAAAAGTTTGTAAATAAATTTTCAGTTGTAATGGATTGAAATTGAATTATTTGTAAAACAGATCTGTGTTCCTGCTATTGGTTTCGGAGCAGTTTTTGCTTATCTTTTACAAACCAAAACTACAATCTATCACTATGTCAAATACGTTTTCCAAAATCAGAGACGCAATAGGATTATTTACATCCATAGATTTTGATCAGTTGAGTGCTATTTCTCAAAAAGTAGATCTGCCCAGGCTGATGCATAATTTTTCAAAGCTGGATGACAAACAGCTTTCAGGATTGATGAAAATGCTTGATCCGGAAAAGAAAAAAAAAGAACTTCCGCCTATAGATGGTGATTTCTATGATATTTACCATACACTGACCCCTGAACAGCGTGAAATTCAGCTTAAAGTAAGGGCGTTCATGGAAAAAGAAGTAAAACCTCTTGTGAATCATTACTGGCTCAGAGATGAATTCCCTTTCGAGCTGATCCCTAAGTTCCAGAAACTTGACATCTGCGGTGTTACCTATGAAGGATATGGCTGCCCGGGAATGCCCTTCCTGATGGAGGGTGTTATTGCTATGGAAATGGCGAGAATTGATGCTTCAATTGCTACATTTTTTGGAGTACAGTCAGGGCTGGCGATGGGATCTATTTATATCTGTGGCTCGGAAGAGCAAAAACAAAAATGGCTTCCGCAGATGCAGAAATTTGAAAAGATAGGAGCTTTTGGGCTCACGGAACCGGAGGTTGGCTCAGGAGCTGCAGGCGGGCTTACAGTAACCTGTAAGAAAACTACTGAAGGGTGGGTGCTTAACGGCCAGAAGAAATGGATAGGCAATGCCACTTTTGCTGATCTGATCATTATCTGGGCCAGAGATCTGGACAGTGATGAGGTAAAAGGATTTATTGTGGAAAAAGATAATCCAGGATATTCTGTAGAAAAGATTAAAGGAAAAATGGCTCTAAGGATTGTCCAGAACGGCTTGATCACCTTAAAAGACTGTCTCATAACTGAAGAAAACCGTCTGCAGAATGCTAATTCCTTCAAAGATACAGGAAAAGTCCTCAGAATGACCAGGGCCGGAGTTGCATGGATGGCCACAGGCTGTGCACGGGGAGCTTATGAAAGTGCACTGGAGTATACCCGAAAAAGAGAACAGTTTGGAAGACCTATCGCTTCATTCCAAATGATTCAGGGGCATCTTGTGGAAATGCTGTCTAACCTCACCGCAATGCAGACCATGGTTTTCAGATTGTCCGAAATGCAGGATGAAGGAATTTTAAAAGATGAACACGCTTCACTGGCAAAAGTTTTCTGTACACTGAGAACAAGAGATATCGTTTCCAGGGCCAGAGAAGTGATGGGAGGTAACGGAATCCTTCTGGAATACGATGTAGCCAGATTTGTTGCTGATGCAGAAGCGATTTATTCTTATGAAGGTACAAAAGAAATCAACTCGCTCATCGTTGGACGATCGATTACAGGTTTCAGTGCTTTTGTATAGAGAAGAGGTCGGATGACAGGTAATAAGTTGTAGGTACTGCAACCTGCAACCTATCATCTGTGACCTTACGAAACTAAGTGTTTATATTTTTCCCTATTATCAATAATCATCCAAAGGTTGATCAGAAACATCACTCCGGCAATACCCATTCCCATTGGAGATTTGTCCAAAGTGAAGACGTGAGCAACAATTCCTACCATAACAGGTAAAATAACGATAGCTCCTAAGGCTCTTGTTTTAGGAAAAATGAATAATAATCCGCCGATCACCTCTACAGTCCCTACTAGAGGCATCAGCCAGCTGATTTCTCCAAAAGCAGAAAAAAGTTTCATTTGTTCAGGTGTCGGTTTCTCCATCGGCATGTAATTAAAAAACTTGTTTAATCCGGCATTAATAAACATAAGTCCGAAGAGTAAGCATAAGATGAATTTTATTACTTTCATGATTGATGATTTTATATCAAATGTATAATAAAAATAGGATTCGTTGATTATATTTTTATAAGAAATATGCAATTAATGTTAATGTAAGGTTAACGTTGTGTTTTGAATAATTTTATTATTTATATTTGAAATGCAAACTAAACTAATAATATTATGCTGAAAAACCTTAAAAAGTTAAACCGTACAAATCTGAGAGAAATCCATGGAGGAATTGATAAATGTGATATAGGGCCAATAGACTGTCCATGTAAAATTCCACCTGGGCATCCTTGCCTTGGGGGTGGAGGAGGTGGGAATCCTGAACCGGATAAAGGATACTGCCCGGACAGCCAAACGTATATTTTCTGTACAGAAACCTGTCCAAATGGAATGAGTCCTTTGTGTGCTATTTCATCATAAAATAAAACGACCGCCTTGAAAAAGGCGGTCGTTTTATTTAAGAGGTAAACAAACAATGTTGTAGGGTTATGTCAACTCTTACTCATTTTTCATTACTCATATTCTAGTCCATTTCCTTAAGTGTAATATTCTTGGAAATTTTATAACTTTTCTTTTTCTTATTAGCTTTCTGTTCCTCACCAAGAAGTCTTCCCCATGGTTTGAGATCATCTACCTTTTCACAGATAATTTTTATAATAGCTATTGCCGGAATGCAAAGGAACATACCCGCAATTCCCCAAAGATGTTCTCCTAAAAGAATGCCGATAAAAGAAAATAAGGCATTGATCTTTACTTTAGAACCCACCACAAATGGCAGAACGATATTGCCGTCTACAGCATGAATGGCAATATACCCCAATGCAACGTAAATACATGTTGAAGGAGTAGAAGTGGCAAATGCTATAAAGCAGGAGATTAAAAGAGAAATAAAAATCCCCAGATACGGAATGACATTTAACAGCCCGGTAAGAACTCCTAAGAGAATGGCGTATTTCACTCCCAGAATCGTAAGAAGAACAGATGTTAAAATGGAAACGATAATAACCTGGAGAAAAAGTCCGAAGATATATTTCTTGGTCATAATACGGATCTCATTTACAGCTTCCACTACGCTTGCTTTATGTCTTTCATTGAAAACCGTAACAATAAAATTATTTAACAGTCTTCTGTAATTTAAAATAAAGATAAAAAACAGCGTGAAAAATATAATAAACCCAAAGCCTGTTGAAAAAATTCCGAAAGTAAACCCTAAAATCATCCCTGAAGAAGATAACAGTTTATTCAATCCCTGATTGATATAATCTACCTGTTCATCCACTTTTACATTGAAGGTTCTTGAAACCCAGTGCTGAAGACTATTGAAAACAGTAGTAAACTGTTCCTGAAGATGAGGAAGATCTTTACTGAAATCAGACAGCTGGTTGGTAAAGAAATAGATAATACCACCCAAAATCATCAGCATAATGAATACCGAAGTCATTGTAGACATTGATCTCGGAAATCTTAGTTTTCTTTCCATAAAAGTGGCCGCCGGTAAAAACAGCATAGCCATAAGGAATGCCAGGAAAAAGGGGGCTAGAATAGTCTGTCCTAATGCCAGAAGATAGCCAAGACCAATGACAGAAACTACCACAAGGGTTAGCTTGACAAGGAAAGGAAGTCTAAGAAAATTCATAATTTAAAAAATCTGCAGTGTGGAATAAAAATAAGAAAAACCCGTGTGAATTGAAAAAAATTATTCAATCCTGCAGGATTTTCTTGTATTGAAGCAAATTTTATTCCACCTAAACAGGAAAATTGCACTTTTTTGTTCCTGAAAGAAAAAACACGCTCTGATATGCAGAACGTGTTTTCTTATGAGAAGTTGATATGTTATAAATTGTTTTATTCTTCGATGGCGATATCTATCACTTCTTCCATTCTGTTGACATAATGGACTCTCAGGTTTTTCAGATAATCTTTTTTGATTTCTTCCACATCTTTTCTGTTAGCCTCACAAAGGATAACATCTTTGATTCCTGCTCTTGTTGCCGCAAGCAGTTTTTCTTTAATACCTCCTACAGGAAGTACTTTTCCTCTCAATGTAATTTCTCCTGTCATCGCAAGGTGAGGTTTCACCTTTTTATTTTTAAATGAAGAAACCATGGAAGTCAGCATGGCGATACCTGCAGACGGCCCGTCTTTAGGGGTTGCTCCTTCAGGAACGTGTACGTGAATGTTTTTCTTATCCATGTCTTCCTGCGGAATCCCCAGCTCGTCATGTTTTGCTTTTATATATTCCAGGGCAATAGTAGCAGATTCTTTCATGACCGTTCCGAGGTTTCCGGTCATCGTTAATGCTCCTTTACCATTGCTTAAAATACTTTCAATATAAAGGATGTCTCCTCCTACACTTGTCCATGCAAGACCTGTTACAACACCTGGAACTCCCGTGATTTCCGACAGGCTTTTCGGTCTTGGTACTCCAAGAATTTCATCTACTTTTTCAAGTGAAATTTTGGGATCATATTCTTTTACCAGAGCAGTCTGAAGAGCTACCCATCTTGCAATGGCAGCAATTCTTTTTTCCAGGGTTCTCACGCCGCTTTCTGAAGTGTGTGCTTCTATAATATGTTTAAGCTCTGCGTTTCCGAGTTTAAATGATTTTGCATCCAGACCATTTTCATCCTGTTGCTTTTTGATCAGATGTCTTTTAGCGATCTCAATCTTTTCCTCCAGCGTATAACCGGCAATCTGAATGATTTCCGTTCTGTCCAGAAGAGGAGTCTGTATTGTTGAAAGTGAGTTGGCCGTAGCAATAAACATTACTTTTGATAGATCATACCCCATTTCCAGGAAGTTGTCATAAAATGACTTATTCTGTTCAGGATCAAGGACCTCCAGTAATGCGGAACTTGGATCTCCATGCAGACCCTGTCCGATTTTATCAATTTCATCAAGAACGATTACCGGGTTCGAAGTACCGGATTTCTTGATGGACTGCAAAATTCTGCCCGCCATGGCTCCAATATAGGTTTTTCTGTGTCCGCGGATTTCGCTTTCGTCATGGAGACCACCCAGTGATAATCTTACATATTTTCTTCCCAAAGCATCAGCGATGGATTTTCCTAAAGAAGTTTTACCAACCCCCGGAGGCCCTACCAATAACAGGATAGGAGATTTCATGTTGTTTTTTAATTTTAAAACAGCCATGTGCTCCAGGATTCTTTTCTTGATATCTTCCAGTCCGAAATGTGCCTTATCTAGTACTTTCTCAGCTTTTGCAATATCAAAAATATCTTTTGTGTAGGTTTCCCAAGGAAGGTCAGTAAAGAAATCCAGATAATTTCTCTGCACATTATAGTCCGGAGAATTAGGGTTCTGGCGCTGAAGCCTGCTGATTTCCTTTTGGAAATGTTCTTCTACTTCCTTGCTCCATTTCTTGTTTTTGGCTTTTGCAAGCAGATCTTCAACGTCACTTTCAGGGCCTCCACCCAATTCTTCCTGAATGGTTCTGATCTGTTGGTTCAGAAAATACTCTCTTTGCTGTTTGTCAAGATCTTTTGACGTTTTCTGGTGAATCTGGTTTCTCAGTTCAAGCTTTCTGAAATCCTCATGCATCATCTCATAGCACTGGTTGGCTCTTGTCATCAGGCTTTTCTCTTCAAGAAGCTTCTGCTTGGCTATCGAAGAAAAATTAGCGTTGGTGCAGATGAAATTCAGAAGATCATCATTATTATTAATATTTTTAATCGCGAAGTTTGCGGCATTAGGAATATTCGGATCAAGTTCAATGATCTTTAAGGCAAGGTCTTTGATGTTCTCCAGCAATGCTTCATATTCTTCCTGATCTTTGGGCCGGGTATCTTTTAATTTTGATATTTCTGCTTTGAAATATGGCTGGTTTTCAACAATTTTTTTGATCTTAAACCTATGAAATCCTTTGGTAATCGCTGTAATATTACCTTCCGGCAGCTTGATGATTTTAATGATCTTTGCCAATGTGCCGGTCGTATAAATATCTTTTTCGGAAGGTTGTTCCAGATCCGAATTTTTCTGGCTTACAATTCCTATAAAATCACCATTCTTCTGGGCTTCTTCAAGAAGCTGTATTGAGGTTTTTCTTCCTGCAGTAATGGGAATTACCACATTAGGGAACATCACCATATTTCTTACGGGAAGTATAGGGAATATCTTCTGTTCGGAATTTTTATCAGTCTCTGCAAAGTCTGAAAGATTGATTTCTTCAGTTACGATATCAAATCCGTCACTGATCATTTCTTCTAAACTAATATCTTCAAATTCTGTCATAGTCAATCGAATGACAAATTGTCATTTTCGTTTTTTATCGTTAAAGGGATTTTTTACAATATGCTCTGAAAACGTGTGGCATCTTATAATATCTAAAAAATGCACAATACTTATGCCATTTGTTTTTTACTTAAAAATACGGCCAAAATTTCCTTTTTTAGATAATCTTTACATTAAAAATCAAAATAAAGCAGTTCTGTTTCTGTAATTTCTTAAAAATGTGTATTTTCGCAAACTGATAAAAAACTATAATTTATAAAATGGCAATTTTAGGACAGATTAGGAGTAAGCCTTGGCTTTTAATGGGAGTAATAGCCTTAGCGCTTTTAGCGTTTTTGGTGAACCCGGATAGTATTGACAAGGTTTTTGGTAAGAATCCTGATGTTTTAGGAAAAGTAAATGGTGAGAAAATCACCCGCGAAGAGTTCAATGATCAGCTTTTCGTGTTGCAACAGCAGGCTGAACAGCAAGGTCGTCCGAAAAACGGTCTTGAAGAGCAGGCTTGGCAGTTACTTGTACAATCTAAACTTATCAAGCAACAGTTTGAGAAACTGGGCTTTGAAATGACTGATGATTATTTCTGGAATCAGATCCAGTATGATCAGATGTTTGCTCAGAATAAGCAGTTCTTTGATGAGAAAGGTAACTTTAAAACTCAAGAGCTTAAAAAAGAAATTGAAACATTACAAAACACCAACCCACAAGGATATGCTCAATGGCTGAAAACCAGAAAGACAATTGAGTACAGACTAATGGCCAGACAGGTGTTTACTAATCTTTCAGTAGGGATTACTACAGGAAAGAAAGAAGCTGAAGAATTAATGAAGCAGAGAGATCAGCTTGCAGATATCGACTTTGTAAAAGTAGATTATGCAGCATACCTTCAAAAAACAAAGATCAATGTGACTACACAGGATCTTGCTGACTATATCAAACAGCATCCTGTAATGTTCAAAGCTGAGCCAAGCAGAAATATAGGGATTGTATTCTTCCCATCTAAGCCTAGTGCAGCAGATGATGCCGCAACTCTGAAAGAAATTACAAAATTATATTCAGGGGGTACGGATGCAAGCGGAGGTACTGAAAACTTCCAGAATACCAAAAATGACTCTATGTTTGTAACGGCGAATTCTGACGCGCCATTCAATCCTCAATATGTCAATCCTGCTCAATTGCCTCCAACGATCAAAGATCAGATCACTGCAGCAGCAGTAGGTCAGACTTTTGGCCCTTATAAAGAGCAAGATGTTTATGTCGTATCTAAGCTTGTAGGTAAAAGACCTTCAGACTCTACTTTATCAAGACATATCCTTATTGCATTCAAAGGAAGCCCTGCAGGTGAAGGAGTGACAAGAACCAAAGAGCAAGCTAAGAAATTAGCAGACTCAATTGGTGCTATTGTAAAGGCTACTCCTGCCAAATTTACAGAATTCCTTAAGCTTTCCAGCGATCCGAATTCTGCAGCTCAGGGAGGAAGTCTTGGATGGACCACTGCGGAAACACCTTTTGTTCCTGAATTCCTTGCTTACCTTGCAAACAATCCTAAAGGAGCTACAGGAGTAGTGGAAACTCAGTTCGGTTACCATATCATTAATATTGAAGATAAAAAATCCGGATCAATGGGGTATAAAGTTGCTAATCTTGTGAAAGCAATTAAACCTTCTGATGCTACTGAGGCTGAAACAGACAAAAAATCAAGAAAATTCATTCAGCAGGTTCAAGGGAAATCTTTCAATGATTTCGTAAACATTGCTAAGAAAAATAACTATCAGTTCTCGAATCCAAAAGCAGCTAAAAGATTTGAAGGTCAGCTTCAGGGCTTAGGTACCGAAAAAGATGCAGATATCCTTACATGGGCTTTCGATAAAAAAAGAACAAAAGGAGATACTGAATTATTTACAGTAGATGGAACAGGTGATAAAATTGTAGTTTATCTGAATGGAAAACAGGAAGCTGGTCTTGCTGATCCTGAATCTGTAAGAGATCAGATTGAAGTTATCGTTAAAAATAAACTGGCAGCAAAACAAATTTCTGATAAAATTACAGCAGCAAAAGCTTCCAGCTTAGATCAGATTGCTAAGTTATTTGCAGCTCCAAAACAGTCAGCTCAGGTAAACCTGCTGAACCCTTCAGTAGCTGGTGCTATGGAACCTAAAGTTGCCGGTGCAGCATTTGGTGTCGCAAAAGGTAAGCTTTCCAATCCGGTAGAAGGAGGAACAGGTGTTTATGTTCTGATCAAAAAATCAGAAACAGTCAACAAACAGCCTGGAGATCTTAAGCAGTTTACAGAATCTCTTACTCAAAGAAATGCCGGAATGTTCGGACAGGCTTGGATGAAGAGTCTTCAGGACAACGCAGATATCGAAGATTACAGAATCGAGATCTGGAACAAACTGGGAAATCAGCAACAATAAGAAATTCATTTCAATGATATAAAAAGCGACAAATTTTTTTGTCGCTTTTTTTGTATTTAACGCAGAATAATAAAGGAAAAGATTTATTTAAAATGTATTATATTTGCTTATTAGAAAAAAATTAGCAAGTGAAGTTCAGTAAAGAATTAAAAGCTGGTGTGATTGCACTTCTAGCTATCGTAGGCTTTGTGGTATTGTTTCAGTTTATGAAAGGGAAAAGCCTTTTTACTACCGACAATATATTTTACGCAAAATATGACAATGTAGAAGGTCTGGCGCAGTCTGCGGCAGTTTCTATCAATGGTCTTAAAGTGGGGCAGGTAGACAAGATTATTCCTATCACCTCAAAAGATGGAAAAATTAATTTTGTTGTAAAAGTTACTGTCGACAATAAATTTGAATTTTCAAAAAACTCATCACTGGAGATCTTTGAACCGGGACTAATGTCCGGTAAAGAAATGAGAGTAAACCTTATGTATGGAGGGCCGACTGCAAAAGACGGTGATACATTAAAAGGAGCTTTCAAACTGGGGACGCTGGGAAGCCTTTCTTCTCAGGTAGGCCCTGTAAAAGATCAGTTACAGGTGGTTCTTCATAGAGTAGACTCCCTGATGGCCAATGCAAACCAGGTTTTTGATGCTCAGAACAGAGCTGAAATTAAGGCTTTGTTAGCTAACCTTAACAAAACGGTTGGTGCATTACAGGCTACAGCAGGAAGTGTAAACAATCTGGTAGGACATAATGATCCAAAACTGCAAAAGGTGCTGGATGATGCAAGCCTTACCATGCAGAGCGGAAAAGTAACATTAGATAAATACGGACACCTTGCAGAAAGTATCGACACTAAACAGTTGAATGCTACCATTGCAAGTTTAGATGCTACAGTAGGAAAATTGAATCAGGTGATTGGCGGAATAGACAAAGGAGAAGGAAGTTTGGGTAAACTGATGAAGGATGATCAGCTTTACAACAACCTGAATTCGGCATCTTCCAATCTGAATACATTAATCGAAGATATGAAAGCGAATCCGAAGAGATACATCAACTTCTCGGTTTTCGGTAAAAATAACAAAGACTAATACACCTTATGCAGTACATCGATAACATTATTTTCCTGATTTTATTAGTGGCCGGATTTGGACTGTTTGCCAAAAGCCTGCAGAAGATCTACAGAAATATCAGGCTGGGTCGTGAAATCAATAGAAATGACAGAAAATCTGAACGCTGGAGTACCATGGCCAATGTAGCTATGGGCCAGAGTAAGATGGTAAAACGTCCTGTTGCAGGAATTTTACACATTTTTGTTTATGTTGGTTTTATTATCATTAATATAGAACTCATTGAAATAATTGTTGATGGAGTGTTTGGAACTCACCGTTTTCTGGCCTCGGTTTTGGGACACGGATTCTACAGTTTCTTTACAGCTACATTAGAAGTCCTGGCACTTTTGGTTGTAATAGGGGTCGTTATATTTTTCATCAGAAGAAATTTTTACGGGGTCAAAAGGTTAACAATGAAGGAACTTTTCGGATGGCCAAAAGAAGATGCCAACTGGATTCTTATCATTGAATTTGCCCTGATGATGGCTTTCTTTAAAATGAATGCTTCAGATTTTATTTTACAGTCAAGAGGCGTTTTACCAGTACATGGAAGTTTCCCGATCAGTGAAATGACATTGGTTCCGTTTTTGGAAACCTTCAATTTTGATAACGGATTTTTGATGTTCACAGAGAAAGCAGCCTGGTGGTTCCACTTTGTAGGGATTCTTTTCTTCATGAATTATCTTTATTATTCAAAGCATTTACATATTATTCTTGCATTTCCGAGTACATGGTATGCAAATCTTGAGAAAAAAGGGAAATTCAACAATCTTGAGTCCGTAACAAAGGAGATCAAATTAATGATGGATCCAAATGCAGATCCTTACGCTGCACCGGCTGAAGGGTCAGAAGCTGATGTGCCTTCGAAATTCGGGGCAGAAGATGTTTTTGATCTGAACCAGGTACAATTGCTTAATGCCTATTCATGTACGGAATGTGGACGTTGTACTTCAGTGTGCCCGGCCAATATTACCGGTAAAAAACTTTCTCCGAGACTAATCCTGATGAAAACCAGAGACAGGTTGGAAGAAGTGGGAAGAAACATAGATAAAAATGGAAAATTTGTAGACGACGGTAAAAAACTGTTAAACGATTATATTACAAAAGAAGAACTTTGGGCCTGTACAACATGTAATGCGTGTACAGAAGCCTGTCCGGTATTACTTGATCCGCTTTCCATTATTTTTGAAATGAGAAGATTCCTGGTAATGGAACAGTCTGCTGCTCCTCAGGAACTTAACCTGATGATGACCAATGTGGAAAACAATGCTGCCCCTTGGCAGTACAATCAGGCTGACCGTCTGAACTGGGCCAATGAAAATTAATATAACAAAGTAAAATAATGCAGCAATGTAGCAATCATTGGTAAATTGGTACATGAGCATATTGATAAATTTGAAAAGATGGATTTCAATATAAAAACAATGGCAGAATATGCTGCCGAAGGAAAAGCACCGGAAGTTTTATTTTGGGTTGGATGTGCGGGAAGTTTTGATGACCGTGCCAAGAAAATTACAAAAGCATTCTGCAAGATATTAAATAAAATAGGCGTTGAATTTGCCGTTCTGGGACAGGAAGAAAGCTGTACCGGAGACCCTGCAAAAAGGGCCGGAAATGAATTTGTTTTCCAGATGATGGCGCTTACCAATATCGAAGTACTGAACGCTTATGAAGTAAAGAAAATCGTAACAGCTTGTCCACATTGTTTTAATACTCTTAAAAACGAATACCCAAGCTTAGGCGGGCACTTTGAAGTAGTACATCATACCCAGTTTCTTAAAACCCTCATGGAAGAAGGAAGACTGAAAATTGAAGGAGGTGCATTCAGAGGGAAAAAGATTACCTTCCATGATCCATGTTATCTGGGCCGTGCCAACGATGAATATGAAGCTCCGAGAATGCTTCTTGAAAAGCTGGATGCGGAGCTTGTGGAAATGAAGCGTTGCAAGACCAATGGGCTTTGTTGTGGAGCAGGAGGTGCACAGATGTTTAAAGAACCTGAAAAAGGAAATAAAGACATCAATATTGAAAGAACAGAAGAAGCTTTATCTTTTGAACCTAAAGTAATTGCTACAGGATGTCCTTTCTGCAACACCATGATGACAGATGGGGTAAAACACTTTAATAAAAATACTGAAGTAGCCGTAAAAGATATCGTTGAACTTCTTGCTGAAGCAGAAGATTTATAATAACTTTTTACATACAGATTTAAACTCAGGAGTCATCCTGAGTTTATTGTTTTTATTTACTCTGAAGAAAAAATCGTAATTTTACAGTCTAAATTGAAGGATATGAAAATCGAAGAATCTAATATTGTAGAAACCAACGACTACAGAGTCATTATATATCCGGCTTCAAGGCCTTTTGAAACCAAAGAAGCAAAAGCCATTACTGAAAAATTATTTGATTTCCTTGCAACATGGGCAGCTCATGGAAAACCCCTTTCTTCTTCATTTAAAATTGAAAAAAATCAGTTTATCATCGTATGTGTAGACGAAGAAAAAGAAATGGCTTCGGGATGCAGTATTGATGCCTTAGGAAAAGTAATGAGAGAAATTGATGAAGAATATCAATTAGGCCTTTTCGACAGAATGAAAGCAAGTTTTGTGGAGAATGGTGAAGTAAAAACTTTAAAATTAATGGATTTCAAGACAAAGCTGAGAAACGGAGAACTTTCAGATGATATCCAGGTTTTTGACTTCTCTAAAAATACTTATCTGGATTTTTTGAGCCACTTCCTTCTTCCTTTGGAGAAAAGCTGGGCGGCCTCTATAAAATAACTGCTGTAAAGCAATACAGCAGAATAATCATAAAGTGGAAAATATATTTCCACTTTTTTGTTTTAATGTATCTTTGTGTAGATTCGAGTAGAGACTAATGCCTAAAGTACTTTTTTTAACGACATCCCACAGCTATAATGATGACCGTATTTTCTATCATCAGGCAAAAGCTCTTAGAGATAATGGGTATGAAGTAAAGATATGCAGTTTATATACAGATTACAGCGGTGGTATAGATGGCATTGACATAGAATCTTATGCTGTGCTGGAAGAAAGTATTGAAAAGAAAATGGAAACTTTCAGAAAGGTTTGCCATACGTTTCAGCCTCAGTGTATCATTTGCTCCGAACCTCTTGCAGTGGCAGCAGTAAGAAAATTTGTAAGGCAGCATAAAGCAGCTTGTATTTATGATGTTACAGAATGGTATCCTTCCATGTCAATGCTCCAAAAGTACCGGTTTCCTGTTAAAATTTTTCAGGCCGTGAAATTTACTTTTATTCAGCTGTATGCAGGATTTTTGAGTACCCGTTTTATTTTTGGAGAAACTACAAAAAAGTTCCCTTTAGCCTATTTTTTCGGATTTAAAAAGCAGATGGTTCTTCCTTATTATCCGGATACCCATTACATTAGAGAAAGTGTTAAACAGCTTGAACTGGGTAGAGTTACCCTTTGCTATACCGGTCAGATTTCTAAAGATAAAGGAATTGATAATTTTTTTAAGACTGCAGATAAACTCCGCCAAAAAGCTTCTTCGCTTCATATCAGAATCCTGATCATCGGGTCCGCTGTAGAAGAAAGGGATAAACTTTATTTCTCAGCGTTACTGAAGAAATATAATTTCGATGATATTGAGATAAGAAAACCAACGGTTTTTGAACAGTTTACAGAAGAATTGGCTGATGCAGATATCTGTTTTGATCTTCGTGAAATCAACTTTGAAAACAACCATTCTCTGCCGATAAAGCTGTTTTATTTTATGGGAGCAGGTAAACCGGTAATTTATTCAGATCTGAAAGGGATCCGGAAACATATGGGAAAACTTTCTTTTGGGAGCTTGGTAGATCCTCATAATGCTGATGGGATCTCGGATGTTATTATTAATTATATCAGGAATCCTGAGTTGTATCACGCTCATGCGCTCAATGCTGTAAAAGAATTTAAAGAAAAATACAATTGGGAGATGATAAAATATTCCTTTGTTGATTTTGTGAAAAAATCCATTGATAAATAATCACCATGCAGCTTACTATCATTAAAACATTTGTCTCACGTTTTCTTATTCTGATCCTCAGTTTCGGGCTGGTGATCTATTCTACGAATATGTGGGGAAGTGAGGGTAAGGGAACTATTTCCATCGTAATTGCGAATGCAGCTGCAGTGAGTTTCTTCAGTAATATTTTTTCAGGGAGCAGCGCTTCTTATTTTGCTTCAAGATTCAAAATAGAAAAAATCTTACTTTATGCTTATCTTTGGTCACTTCTGACAGGACTTTTAATTCCTTTTTTATTCAGTCTGGCTTCTATTCAGGGAGAATACCTTTTCTATCTTATCGGAATCTCCGTTTTTTCTTCGCTTTTATCTACTAATGTCAGTTTATTTATTGGAACACAGGATATTAAAAAGTTTAATCTTTATACGGTTTTACAACAGCTTGTTCATATTATCTTTTTAGGAATACTGGTGTATGGGTGTGGGAAGAAAGATGTTTCTGTCTATTTTCTTGCACAGATCAGCTGTCTGGCTCTTCTTTTTATCTCCAGTTTTTTTCACATGATCAAAAAATGTAGGATTTCTGAAATATCATTCTGTAAAGATGTTGCTAAGAATATGTTTGAATATGGCTGGAAAACGCAGCTGAGCGCGTTTATTCAGTTTCTCAATTACAGGCTCTCGTTTTATTTTTTAGAACATTTTGAAGGGATTGCCAGTGTAGGAATATTTTCCATTGGAGTTACATTTTCAGAGGCCATATGGACTATTACCCGAAGTATTGCTGTCGTTTTATATTCAGATGTCGTCAATAGTAAAAGCCGGGAAGAATCTATAAGAAAAACCAAAGAGTCTTTAAAGCTGACCTTTACCCTAATGATAGGCTTCATTTTGGGGATTATTATTATCCCGTCACAGATTTATGAGATGATTTTTGGGAAAGAATTCAGAGATACCAAAGAAATTATGCTTCTTTTATCTCCAGGAATTTTTGCCATAGCCTTAAGTGATATGATTGGACATTACTTTTCAGGAATGAGAGACCTGAAGATCCTTAATATTAAATCAATTGTTGGGCTGGCAGTTACAGTGGTGTTTTCTTTTATTGCAATACCCGGATGGGGAATTTTAGGAGCCTGTATTGCCACTACGTCATCCTATTTGGTTTCAGCTTTCCTGTTGTTTCAAAAATTTTATCGCTCTACAGCATTTAGTTTGAAAGACTATTTTGTTTCAAAAGAAGAAATACAGCTTTTAAAAGAAAAACTTCTGAAGAAATAATTCTTTCGCAGACGCAAAGAAAATAATGTCATTTTCTTATTTTTACAAATCTATTAAGTATTACTATGTGCGGTATCAGCGGCTATTATTCATTTCATAAAAGTATTTCCTCTACAAATATTATGGAAATGAATCAGGCGATCAGACACCGCGGGCCGGATGATGAAGGGTTCTGGCTGTATGACCTTGGACGGGCAGTCTCTTTTTCAGGCAATGATTCTACCCAAAAGATAAAAAAGCAATTTCCGGTTTTACAGGATGAGACTTCACAGATTGCCCTGGGTTTTCGCAGATTATCCATTATTGATCTTTCTGAAAAAGGACACCAGCCAATGCTTTCTGAAAATGAACAGATTATCATCACATTTAATGGTGAGATTTATAATTTTAAAAAACTAAGGAAAGAACTTGAAAGTTTAGGATATACCTTCCAAAGCACTTCGGATACTGAAGTTATCCTTGCGGCTTATGAAGAATGGGGGACTGCCACCTTTGAAAAGCTGGACGGAATGTTTGCCATTTGTATTGTGGATCTTATTTCACA
Source organism: Chryseobacterium sp. ON_d1 (assembly GCF_006829085.1). Classification (GTDB taxonomy): domain Bacteria; phylum Bacteroidota; class Bacteroidia; order Flavobacteriales; family Weeksellaceae; genus Chryseobacterium. The sequence continues at coordinate 138,219 of NZ_BJTC01000010.1, read as the reverse complement.
AAAGCTTATCCTGGCAAGAGACAGAGTAGGGATGAAACCTTTGTTTTATCATCAAAGTGAAGAAGGACTGGTCTGGGCTTCAGAAATAAAAGCATTACTGAAAAATGAGTTTGTAAAGCCTGAAATCAATTGGAATGGAGTGTATACCAATTTTCTTTTTCAGACAACACTGAGCCCGCAGACCTGCTTTCAGCAAATTTTTTCTCTGGAACCTGCTTCCTTTATGACGGTTGATCTGAAGAGTAAAAACATTATAAAAGAAAAATTCTGGACACTGCCTTTCCCAGCTACAGAAAATATTTCTGAAGAGGAAGCTGTAAGAATAATAGATGAGCTGATTTCTGAGAGTATTTCAGAACAATTATATGCAGATGTTCCGGTGGCGGTTATGATGAGCGGAGGAATAGATTCTACCTTAATTGCTTCTAAAGCAAAATTTTTCAATACTGATATTAACACATACACTATATCCTATCCGTTTTCTGAAGAAGAAGTGAAAAATGCATCTATAGCGGCTAACTATTTTGGTGTTTCGCATGAGGTGAAAGAAGTAAGTGATGAAGAAGCTTTGGAACAGCTTAAGGAAAATATCCAGCATTTTGAAGAACCCTACAGTAGCATTGAAGTGTTGATCAATGCAGCGAAATATGCCCATGATAAAGATTTTAAGGTCGTGCTAAGCGGAAATGGAGCTGATGAGCTTTTTGCAGGCTATTCCCATACGCTGAAGCTAAATAAGTGGCTTCTGATGAGGAATTTTAATTTTCTAGGTCCACTTATCTTTACAAAAGATAAATTTTCACAACGGGTAAAAAATTATTTCTCTAAGGATGATATGTTTGATTTTTTCAGACAGAATCAGGTCAGTATGATGCCTTTGGAAGTTAAAACCCTTATAAAACAGGATATTTACAGAACAATTCATTCAGACCTTTCCCAATATCATCTTTCAGAAACAAAAAGCTATTCCGGTTATTTTGAATATGACATGAAATATTCGCTGTCCTCCCATCATGTTTTCCGGGATGATCTGAGTGCCATGAAATACAGTGTCGAATTTCGTTATCCTTATCTGAGCAACAGCCTGATAGATTATGTGTCAGCGCTGCCTGAGAACATAAGATTTAATGGAAATCAGAATAAACCTTTATTGCGTAAAACTGCAGAAAAATATCTTCCCGAATCAGTTTTGAATATGCCTAAAAAAGGATTTTCATTTCCTGTCAATTATTTTATTAAAAACGAAAAAAAAGTAAGAGACTTTATTGTTGAAAATCTTGAAAGGTTAAAGAAGAGAAATTTCTTCAATGCTTCTGTAATTGATGAGTGGTGGAATCATCAGGAGCACGAATATGATTGGGTAAAAATATGGCAGCTGGTAACTTTTGAGCTATGGTATCAGAAATATTTTGAAAAATAAAGGAGGAGCCTAAAGATTAATATTTTACCTTTGTAGTCATGATGAAATATTTTTGGAGTATACTTGTTGCGGTTTTTGCACTGATAAGTTGCAAAAATGATGATGATTCTTTGCAGAGAATAGATCAGCTGCTGAATATCTACATGAAGAACAGTGCCGGTCAGGATTTGCTGAACAGCAAGAAAACAGGATCTTATACTGGGTATTCCGTGAATGATATTTTTGGAACCAAAGACATTTCTCCGGTAAGTATTCCGTTGAAAATGACAACAGACTCCCTGTTTTATATGGAATATCTGGCAGGTGCCAAAAGAAGAAGACTGGATTCTATAAGCCCTGACAATCCGGGAACAGGAACTTCTTACTATTCCAGAATGCAGATTACCTATACGAAAAGTACGAATGCAAATGATAATGTTATAGATACTTTGGAGGTTCAGTATCGGAATACACCAACGGTATTTCAGGTTTCAAAAGTTTTGTATAACAGGGTTCAGGTATTTTCAAAAGATGCTGATGCTCCTACTTCGATAAATACTGTTACGATCACAAAATAATTTTTAAATTTGTACAAGTGTTAGCTGATTGTAAGCTAACCATCTAATATTTAACATCTCAATAAAATGTTACAAGTCAATTTTTTGCGCGACAATAAAGAACGCGTTTTAGAAGGTCTTAAGAAAAGACAATTCAAAAATCTTGAGTTGGTAGACGAGGCTATCGCTGCCGATGACGAAAGAAAAAGAATCCAGTTTGAACTAGATTCCCAGCTTTCCGAAATCAACAAAATTTCGAAAGAAATCGGACTTTTGATGAAAGAAGGAAAAAAAGAAGAAGCGGAGTCAGCAAAATCTAAAACAGCACAATACAAAGAGTCGAGCTCAGAATTGAAATCTCAGTTAGAAGTTAAAGAAAATGACTTGCTGAATATCCTTTACCAGCTTCCCAATATTCCAAATGAACTGGTGAAGAGTGGGGCTTCTGCTGATGATAACGAAATTATTTTCCAGTCTCATCCTGTAGAAGGACTTGGTGAAGGTGCAATCCCTCACTGGGAGCTGGCTAAAAAATATAACCTTATCGATTTTGAATTGGGGGTGAAAATTGCCGGAGCCGGTTTCCCTGTTTATTTAGGAAAAGGAGCCAGATTACAGAGAGCTTTGGTTCAGTATTTCCTGGATAAAAACGTGGAAAAAGGATATACGGAAGTGAATCCTCCTCACGTGGTAAATGAGGCTTCAGGTTTTGGTACCGGACAGCTTCCGGATAAAGAAGGGCAGATGTATTATGTCAATGAAGATAAATTATATCTTATTCCTACAGCTGAAGTTCCTGTAACCAATCTTTACCGTGATGTTTTGTTTGATGAAAAAGATCTTCCGGTTAAAAATACAGCATTCTCTCAATGCTACAGAAGAGAAGCAGGAAGCTATGGAGCTCACGTAAGGGGACTGAACCGTCTTCATCAGTTTGAAAAAGTAGAGATTGTAAGAATTGAGAAACCGGAAAATTCTTATGCTGTGCTGGAAGAAATGGTAGAACACATCAAAGAAATCCTGACAGACCTTGAACTTCCGTTCAGAGTATTGAGACTTTGCGGTGGTGACACAGGTTTTGCCTCTGCAATGACCTATGACTTTGAAGTGTGGAGTGCAGCTCAGGAAATGTGGCTGGAGGTAAGCTCTGTGTCTAACTTTGAAACATTCCAGGCGAACAGGCTGAAGTGCCGTTATAAAGCTGATGGCAAATCTCAGTTGGTTCACACCTTGAACGGTTCTGCGATGGCACTGCCAAGAATTATGGCAGCATTACTTGAGAATAATCAGACTGCGGAAGGTATCAAACTTCCTAAAAAGATTGCAGAATATGCAAGATTTGACGTGATCAACTAAGTGGATCACTTAATTCAGTATATTATTATAAAACCCACCGGAGTCCGGTGGGTTTTGCTTTATTCTGTAATGATTATAATCTTTTTATCAGCGTTTTTAAGTTTTACATCTTTATCATAAATGGCTTTCAGATCATATTCTATCCTTATCGAATGATCATCAATCTGCTTCAGCCAGTCATGTTTCCCTGAAATTGATTGTATGGGATTCTCGAACTTTAAAGTAGTGCCTATTTTTTTGAAAAACATGACCATCATACCGGCAATTTTTTCAGCTTCTTCCTTTGAGCTTTTGGTTTTGATCGCTTCTTCAATGCTTTTAAGATTGAAATTTTCAGTATCAATTGTCAGCGTTTTTCCATCCCAGTTATTGTAAATATTCTGATCCAGCGGTATTTTTTCGGTTTTGGTAAAACTTTTCAGTACTTTATAATCATCTGGAGCAAAATGTTCCATCTTAAAAGAAAACCCAGCCAGTTTATTGTCCTCTTTTGCAGACTTCATGAAGATCTTTTTCATAATCCTGATGGAATCCGGATTTTCAGTTTTTAATTTTCCTTCCTTTTTGGCAAGATCATACATGCTTGTCCAGATCGTTGGAAGCTTATCTACTTCTCCAAATTCTTTCTCCTTTAATGAATCAGGTGTCATAGCCATCATTTCTGCCATAAACTCTCTTGTATCGATATCGGTAACAGAAGTAGAAGCGGCATCCTTATGATAAACAATTTCAGAATTCACACTGCAGGACTGCATCATAAAAAGGCTTATCAGGAATAAGACAATGATTTTCTTCATGGTTATGTAAATATAAATTTAATGGCAGTTAACAGCTCCGTTCGGATCTTTAACGATTGTCATAGCTTCTGCTTTCGGAGAAACGTATGGGATGCCCAGTTCAAGACCTCTCAGTATGAATAATCCTCCCAGAATAATCATAATCACCGGGACTGCTTTCAAAACTTTTATTCTGAAGGCCTGATTCATGAGATTACCGGCTAAGACGATGGCAAACATGAAGGGAAGAGTACCCAGACCAAATAAGGCCATATATAAAGCTCCCTGCCATATTCCTCCGCCTGCCAGACTTGCGGTAAGAGCCATATAAACCATTCCACAGGGTAAGAAGCCATTAAGTAGTCCTGTCGTAAATCTTGAACGGTAGTCTGCTTTCTGAAGAAGCCTTCCCAGATTCATTTTTACGCTGTACAGGAATTTAGAAAGAAAAGGAATTTTTGAAGCAAAATCTTTTCCTCCAAATGAAAATACAGCCATGATAATCAGAAGAACTCCGGCAGTAATAGTCAGATATTTCTGAAAGCCCGCCATTTCAAATCCCTGACCGATGATCCCCAGAAGTGCACCTAATAACGAATAGGTGAAAATTCTTCCGAATTGATAGGTAAGGTTCTGAAGATAGAAATTGGCAGCCTGTTTTTTGGTTAATCCCATCGATAATGCAATAGGACCGCACATTCCGATGCAATGAAAACCGGAAGCAAAGCCTAAAGCAATAGCCGACACAATAAGTCCTATTTCCATATCACATCATAATCCATTCTGTAGTCTGTTTTATCTTTCGTCCAGCTCAGTCTCAGGGTGTAGTTTCCTACTTTCAATACCTGTGCAGGAATTGTGAAAGACTGTCCGGCGTCAAGCTGTACAGATTTTTTAATGTCTAAATTCTGGTCGTCGGTTCTGTTTAAAACAAATTTTACCGTAGTATTGGAGTTGTTATAATCTTTTGGAAAAGTAATTTTAATTCCCTTGGTATCCTGGCTGTATACAGGTTTTTCCTGTAGTTCATCCGCTTTTTTCTTCGCATCAATAACGTCCTGATACTTCAACTCTTCTTCATAATAATTATCCGTTACCATTTCAGAGTTCTTCTGTCCGTTTGGAAAAAGAAACATCATGGATAATATAAAGATAATAAATGCTAATAATGCAATGACAACACCATGTCCCCAACTAAAGTTCTTCATTTTTTCTAATTAAAATTGCAGTTTGAATGGTCCTTCAAAATAGGTCTGATAAGAATCAATCAGTTTACCCTTCATATCGTAAACACCAATTGTGATATTCTGTTTAGAAAGCTTCATTTCATCTTCAGGGAAGCTGATATTGATTGTTCCTTTGGAAATTTTATCTCTGTCAACCTGAATTTTACTTGATGCACTGTAAGTAATTTCACCATGCGCAGGATCGATTACTTTGATCGTAACAATTTTCTTATCATTCGTTTTATTAAGGAAAGTATAATTATAGGTATTGGTAATTTTACCGTCTCTTACAAAAAATGTACTTCCTGCCGGTTTAATGAATTTAGCCTCCATTTCACCACGGCTGTACAGAAGATATCCTAAGAAACCTACCAGTAGAAATAAGAATATTGAGAATCCTTTCATTCTTCCGGTAAACCTGAATGGGGTTTCTTTTTCAATTTCGTTCTCAGAAGCATATCTGATCAGTCCTTTTGGCAGACCTACTTTTTCCATAACTTCATCACAGGCATCTATACAGGCTGTACAGTTGATACATTCCAGCTGTTGTCCGTCCCTGATGTCAATTCCGGTAGGGCATACCACTACACACTGATGGCAATCAATACAATCACCCTTTCCAGCAGCTTTTCGGTCTTCTCCTTTTCTCCATTTCGCTCTGTTTTCTCCTCTTTTAAAGTCGTAGAAAACATTGATGGTATCTTTATCAATCAGTACTCCCTGAAGTCTTCCATAAGGACATACTAATGTACAAACCTGCTCTCTGAACCATGCAAATACAAAATAAAATGCAGCAGTAAGAAGAATCATTACAATAAAATTGGTAGGATGGGCAAATGGTCCTTCACCAACAATCTTAAATACTTCTTCATACCCTACAATGTACATAAACATAAAGTGAGTGATGATCAATGAAATGATGATATAAACAGTCCATTTTAAACTTCTCTTCCAGATTTTCTCACTATTCCATTCCTGTCTGTCCAGTTTCATCTGCTTATTTCTGTCACCTTCAATCAGATATTCTATTTTACGGAAGATAGATTCCATAAAAATTGTCTGAGGGCAAATCCACCCGCAGAAAATTCTTCCGAATGCAATCGTAAAAACAATAATGAAGATTAAAGATGCGATGGCACCTAAAGTAAGGATAAAAAAGTCCTGTGGATAGAAAGGCTGTCCAAAGATGAAAAATTCCCTGTCTATGACATTGAACATCAATAATGGATTACCATTGATTTTGATGAAAGGTAATGTAAAATAAATAATTAATAACAGATAACTTACAATATTCCTATAGTTGGTGTATTTTCCTTTGGGTTTTCTTGGAAATACCCATTTTCTTTTCCCGGATTGCTCCATTGTCCCTATAGAATCTCTGTAAGTTTCAGGGTCCAGAACCTGTCCCTGTCCGCCTCGTACTTCTATTTCTTCTATGTCTGACATATGTAATAGGTTTTAAAAAAGAAAAAACATAATTCGTTACTATTTTAATCTAATAACAAATTATGTTTTTTTCATATGTTTTCTAATTTTTTAAATTATTCTTTTTCCCAATGCGCTTCAGTTCCTTGAGGAGCTGCTCCTCCCTGAGCTGGAGTCACTGGTGGCTGCTCCTGATTGATGTGATATACATAAGCTGCAATCTTTTCAATTTCAGCACCTGAAACTTCTCCATTCTTACCGAATGGTCTCATCGCAGGGTTAGTTGGAGAACCATTCCAGTCCATATGGAATACGTTTTTGAATAATGTCTTCTCAGGCTGGTTGATCCAGTAGTTATCAGTAAGGTTTGGACCAATACCTCCACTACCATCTTCCTTGTGACAAGATGCACAGTTTGTTTTGAATAATTCTTTACCTTCTGCGATATTATCAGCTGAATATTTAGCTGTTTCAATCGTTACAGGAGGCTGAGATTTCTGATATTCCTCAATACTTGCCAACTGCTCTTTATATTCTTTTTCATATTCGCTTAGCGGGTGAGCGAAATCTGTGAAAGAGTAAGCGGCAATATATACAATACAAAAAGCGGTCCCAAAATAGAATAAACCTACCCACCATTTCGGTAACTGGTTATCCAACTCCATGATTCCATCGAAACCGTGGTCGATAAGGATATCTTTTTCCTCAGAAGCAGATTGCTTTTTGAATGCACTTTGGTACAATCTTTTGAAATAAGGAACTTTCTTTTCAGCTAAATAAGCTGCCTTCTCTTCAGGAGATAATTTCTTGAATTTGTTGTTTTCAATAAGGTCTCCGATAGCACTATGAATGTAGGCAAGGATACCGGCGATCACAACAGTTCCCCAGAAGTAAGGTGAAGAAAGGAACGCGTAGCTCTGTACAAATAAATAATAAAAAACTATTAAAAGTCCGATTATTATTAAGATGTTTATAACAACAGGTGTTCTTTGTTTCATAAAAAATAGTTTAATTTTTTAAATTAAAATCGTCATCTTCATCATCCCCAAGAGGAGCCTCTTCTTCTTCTTTGTAATATTTTTTAGGTCTGCTAAAAACATAGATTACCAAAGCGATGAAGAACAGCATAAAGAAAATCAGAGCCAGTGTCTGGTAGAAGCCAGCATTTTCTGTATTGGATAATATATCTTTAAAGTTCTGAGGAATCATATGAACCTTTTAATGTTTAGTTATTACTTGCTGTTTTGATTTCAGTTGTTTTGATATCTGTACCTAATCTCTGAAGATAGGAAATAAGAGCTACAATTTCTTTTTTCTCTAATTCTCCCTGAGGTCTCTTAGCATAAGCCTGCTTAAGGTCATTTGCTTCAGAGAAGATATCTTTTACAATTTTTGCTGATTGGTTGTTAGCCCATTTGTCTGCAGAATCGATTTCAGCCTTGGTATAAGGTACATCGAATACATTTTTCATCAGCTTCATTTTGCTTACCATTTTAGATCTGTCCAGATCAGTCGCAATTAACCAAGGATAACGAGGCATGATGGAACCTGCAGAAGTAGATCTTGGGTTATACATGTGTTTGTAGTGCCAAGAACTTGGGTTTTTACCACCTTCTCTATGTAAATCCGGTCCTGTTCTCTTAGAACCCCATAGGAATGGTCTGTCGTATACAAATTCCCCAGCTTTGGAGTATTGTCCGTTTTTACCGTTAAATCTAACAATCTCGTCTCTGAACGGTCTTACCATCTGAGAGTGACAAGCGTTACATCCTTCACGGATATAGATATCTCTACCTTCTAGTTCCAGTGGTGAATAAGGTTTCACCGCAGAAATGGTAGGTACACTTTTCTTAAGAGATAGTGTAGGGATAATTTCAATTGAACTACCGATAGATATTGTAATGAAAGATAGAATTCCTAATAATACAGGAGTTCTTTCTAACCAAAGGTGAGTCCCTTCTCCTTCTTTTCTGTTTTTACTGATATTTGCCAACGCAGGTGCTTCAGCAGGAACTTCTTTCTGGAATGATCCTTTTCTTACTGTAGCAATTACATTGATGATCATTAGGATAGATCCTGAGATATAGAATAAACCTCCTACGAATCTCATTTTGAAGTAAGGAATAATTGCCGTTACTGTATCCAACCAGTTTTTCCATAATAGGGTTCCGTCCGGGTTGAATTGCTTCCACATTAAACCTTGTGTAAATCCTGAAATATACATTGGTACTGCATAGAAGATGATTCCTAAAGTACCTAACCAGAAATGCCAGTTAGCTAATTTTACAGACCAAAGTTTTGTTCTCCACATGATTGGTACCAGGTAATAGATAACCCCGAATGCCATGAAACCATTCCATCCAAGAGCTCCTAAGTGTACGTGACCGATAACCCAGTCTGTAAAGTGACCAATTTTGTTGATGTTTTTAGTTGCCAAAAGCGGCCCTTCAAACGTTGCCATACCATAGCATGTAACAGCTACTACGAAGAACTTAAGGATAGGATTTTCTCTTACTTTATCCCAAGCTCCTCTTAAGGTAAGAAGACCATTTAACATACCTCCCCATGATGGTGCAATAAGCATGATAGAGAAACCTGTTCCTACCGCCTGAGCCCAAGCCGGAAGAGCTGTATACTGAAGGTGGTGAGGACCAGCCCAGATATATACGAAAATTAATGACCAGAAGTGAATAATAGACAGTTTATAAGAGAATACCGGTCTGTCTGCTGCCTTCGGAAGGAAGTAATACATTAAACCTAGAACCGGAGTTGTCAATACGAATGCTACCGCATTATGTCCGTACCACCACTGTACAATAGCATCTTTTACCCCCGCATATGCTGAATAGGATTTCCAGCCTGTGAAAGATAAAGGTACTTCAAGGTTGTTGAAGATGTGAAGCATTGCTACTGCAATCCAGGTACCGATATAGAACCAGATGGCAACATACAGGTGTCTCACTCTTCTCTTCGAAATAGTCAGGAACATATTGATACCAAAAATGATCCATGAGAATGCGATCAATATGTCGATCGGCCACTCGTGCTCAGCATATTCCTTAGAGGTATTGATCCCCATAAAGAATGTAATGAACGTAGCAACGATCATAAACTGCCAAGTCCAGAAATGTAGCCAAGACAATGTATCACTGTACATTCTTGTTTTTAATAATCTTTGTAATGAGTAATAAATACCCGTGTAAACAATGTTACAAACGAATGCAAAGATTACGGTATTGGTGTGCAACATTCTGATTCTACCAAAACCAAATGCACCATGTGTGTTTATTAACCCTTGAATATTACCTGATGCCAAACTTTTAATGGTTGTATCATCTGTCCCGAAAAAGAATTCAGGTAACTCTGGGTAGAAAAGCATTAATGCCGCCGTAAGTCCAAACGTAAATCCTATAAGACCAAAGACAATGGTCGCATATAGGAACGCACGGACAATACTGTTGTCATAACTAAACTTCTGTGTTTCCATATCAACTATTCACTATTTTTCTCAATTTTATTATTTTCTCCTATTTCTTTCTCGTCTTTATTTTTGTCGCCAGTTTCATCATTTTCTTTGATTTTTTCATCATCAAAAAGGATTCTGACAGCAGGAGATTCATCATCCTCAAACTGTCCTTTTCGGGCATACACTATAAATACGACCAAGAAAATCGCAGCCAAAGAAACACTGCAGAGGATCATTAAATATAGAATATCCATTGGACAACAAAATTAACCTATTTTCGGGGTTCAAATTTAGTGAAAAATAATGACATTCATCACGAAATGCCGATTTCAGCTAATTTAAAATCAGTCTAAATAAGGGCTTTTACGCCTGTTTTTTGAAATGTTTGCGACCTAAAATCCATGTTGAAAGTGTAGTAAAGGTAACCACTGTGATCGAACTGATTGGCATAAGGATTGCTGCAAAAAGCGGATGCATATGTCCTGTAACAGCGTAACTTAAACCAACGATATTGTACAGAAAACTGATTATAAATGTCATTTTCACAATGGTGATAGACCCTTTGCAGACATTCAGGTAGTTATCAAGGGTAGCCACTTTTTCACCATTCATGATTACATCAGAAGAGGGTGTGAAACTGTTGGTGTCGTCAGCAATGGCTATTCCTACATTACTCTGTTTTAGGGCTCCGGCGTCATTAAGACCGTCTCCAAGCATCGCTACTTTCATGTGCTGATCCTGAAGGGATTTAATATAATTCAGTTTGTCTTCCGGGCTTTGGTTAAAGGACATTCCTTTGTAATTTGGGATAAGCTCTTTTAGCTGATTTTCTTCTGAGGAATTGTCTCCGCTCAGGATAAATATTTTGTATTGGGTAAGTTTTGTGAAAAGTTCTTTCAGCTTCGGACGGTATTCATTTTTAAAGATGAATTTACCTAAGCATTCGTTATTTTTGCTGATATAAACTGCTGTTTCAAGATTTTTAGGTTTCTGATTATTGTAACGGGCAGAGCCGATCTTATAAAGATTTCCTCTTACCCTGGCTTCATATCCTTTTCCTGAAATTTCAACGAAATTTTCTACCGGAAAATAATCATCATTTACTTCGATGAATTCATATAATGATTTTGAAAGCGGGTGATTGGAGTTCTTTAGTAAAGTCTTAATATTCAGAGAATCAAATTCGCTGATCTCAGATCCTTCGTACTTGATGTTTGATTTTTTTCTATGGGTGATGGTTCCTGTTTTATCAAAAACAATCGTGTCCAGTTTCGCGATTTTTTCAATTGTCAAAGTATCTTTTACGTAAAATTTATTTCGGCCTAAAATCCTCATGATATGTCCGAAAGTGAATGGTGCAGATAGTGCGAGCGCACAGGGACATGCAATGATAAGGATGGCTGAAATAACCTGGAACATTTTCTCTAGATCAATAAATGACCAGTAAATCCCGGAAATTAAAGCGATACCTAAAATAATGAATGTGAAATATTTACTAATGTTGTTTGTCAGGGTGTCAAGCCCGGTCTCATGTTTTTTGAAAGCTTCTTTATTCCAAAGCTGAGTTAAATAACTTTGATCTACGTTTTTAATCACTTCAAGCTCTAAAGAAGATCCGATCTGCTTACCTCCGGCAAAAATCTTATCACCAGGCTGTTTGCTGATGCTTTCGCTTTCTCCGGTAATAAAACTGTTGTCGATGTTTCCTTCCCCGTTAATCAGAATGGCATCTACAGGGATGATTTCCTGGTTTCTAACTAAAATTCTGTCTCCTATTTTTACCTCTGAAAGAAGGATGTTTTCCTGTTTTCCTTCAAAATCTACCTTGGTAACAGCAATTGGGTAGAAAGATTTATAATCTCTGTCATAGGAAAGAGCACTGTATGTTCTTTTCTGAAAGATCTTCCCGAGAAGCATGAAGAATAAAAGTCCACAAAGTGTATCGAAATATCCCGGGCCATAATCTGTTACCACTTCATAGATACTTCTTCCGTATAGGACAAGAATTCCTAAAACAATCGGAACATCAATGTTGACGATCTTATTTTTTAAACCATACCATGCAGATTTGTAATAATCTGAAGCTGAATAAAATACAACAGGTGTTGCCAGGAGGAATATTAAGGTTCTGAATAAACCTTTATAATGTTCCATCCAATAATCTTCCCCTCCAATGTACTCGGGAAAGGCAAGGAACATTCCATTACCAAAAGCAAAGGCGGCAATGGCAAATTTTACTAATAAAGATTTGTCAAGATGGTCTTCATTTTTATCAGCAGTTTCAAGACTGATGACAGGTTTGTATCCCAGATTGGTTAAAAAATTAGCTAGTTCGCTTAATTTCAAATCATTATGATTGAATGAAATCTGTAAGGTCTTCCTCGTGAAATTAACCTGAGAATATTTGATGTGCTGATTTAATGTATGGAGGCTTTCCAATAGCCAGATGCAGGAAGAACAGTGGATTACAGGAATTTTGAATGTGACAAGGCTGGTGTTTCCTTCAGAGAAATCGGTTACTTTTTCAAAAATTTCAGGAGTATCCAAATAGTCAAACTGGGTAGAATTTTCATCACTCGGACGAATTCCTGCCCCTTTGTTAAGCTGATAAAAATTGCTTAAGTTATTTGTATTCAGAATTTCATAAACAGACTTGCAGCCATTGCAACAGAAAGTCTTCTCATCAAATAAAATTCTCTCTTTTTCTATACCTTGACCACAATGAAAACAGTTCTCGTTCACCACCATAAAATATTGAACTACAAAATTATAACAATTTTTTTTGTTTATCGCGTTAAAAAGTTCTATTTTTGTGATAAATATCATATAAAATGCCGCAGGAACAACAGATAGCAATTGAAGAGAGGTTCGCCAGAGTTTTTAATGATAAATCATTTAAGGAAAGACTTTCTAGCGCAGATTTTGAAAAATATATTAATGGCAAAAAGAAACTGAGTTTTCAGAAACATGAAACCATTTTCGAGGATGGAGAAACTCCCAAAGGAGTGTTTGTCCTGGAAAAAGGTGCTGCCAAACTTTCAAAATCAGGAGCATTCGGGAAAGACCAGATTTTAAGGTTTATCAAAGAAGGGGATATTATTGGCTATCGTTCTTTGCTTTGCGGGGAAAATTTCCAGGCTAAAGCTGAAGCCATGACAGATATCGAATGTGTTTTTTTACCTGCTGATATCTTCATGTATCTTCTGGAAGTAGATCCACAGCTGTCTTTCGTAATGCTTCAGAAAATTTCTTACGAATTGGGAGAATCATCCAATACCATTACTTTCCTTGCTCAGAAAACGGTAAGAGAAAGACTGGCAGAAATCCTGCTGCTTCTGGAGCAGAAACTGGGAGTAGATCCTGAAGGGTTCATCAAAATCTCATTGACGAGAGAAGAAATTGCCAACATTATCGGCACTGCCACAGAAAGTGCCATCCGTCTGATCTCTGAATTCAAGCAGGATAACCTGATTGAAGTGGACGGAAGAAATATCAAGATTTTAAATCACGATAAACTCATGAAACTCGGTCACGTAGTTTTATAAAAATCATACAAAACTTAAGTCGGCTCAGGCCGACTTTTTAACTTTTAAAAATAGATAAATTATGTCTGTTCACTCTGAAATTAAAAAAGTTACGACTGAAACCTTGCGTAAAATGAAATTCGACAAGGAGAAAATAACAATGCTTACGGCTTATGATTTTACCACAGCAAAGATGGTAGATGCGGGCGGAGTAGATGCTATTTTGATTGGAGACTCTGCAGCGAATGTAATGGCCGGTTTTGAAACTACATTACCCATTACGCTGGATCAAATGATCTATCATGCTCAAAGTGTGGTAAGAGGAACCGACAGAGCTTTGGTGGTAGCGGATCTGCCTTTCGGGACCTATCAGAGTAATCCTGAAAAAGCATTGGAATCTGCGGTAAGAATGATGAAAGAAGGTGGGGCACATGCTGTAAAAATTGAAGGCGGAAAAGAAATTTCCAAATCAATTAAAAAAATCATCAATGCCGGAATTCCGGTAATGGGACATTTGGGATTAACACCACAGTCGATCTATAAATTCGGAACGTATAAAGTAAGAGCAAAAGAAGAGGCAGAAGCTGAAAAACTGATTGCTGATGCACAGTTATTGGAAGAACTGGGGTGTTTCTCAGTCGTATTGGAGAAAATTCCTGCAGATTTAGCAAAGAAAGTGACAGACAGTATTTCCATTCCAACGATCGGAATCGGAGCCGGAGCACATTGTGACGGACAGGTTTTGGTATATCATGATATGGTGGGAATGAACAAAGGGTTCAGCCCGAAATTCCTGAGAAGATATCTTGACCTTTACACAGAAATTACAGGAGCTGTTTCCCAATATGTAAAAGATGTAAAAAGTGTAGAGTTTCCAAACGAAAACGAAAGCTATTAATCTATGCAAAATCAACAGTCTGTCCAGGGAATATTATCTATCGCAGCCTTGATTTGTCTTGCTGTGGGCTGGTTTAATCTATTTTCTCCGGAAATTAATCATTTGCTTTCAAGAAAAGTTTTTTATGTTTTGATCGGAGCGAGCTTCTTTATTCAGGCTCCGTTACTTACGAATAAGAATTTTGTCTATGCGATGTATGCCGCCGCCGCAATCTGTGTATTTGGAGCATTCATTCCGGAAGGCTCAAAACTTTCAGCCATCAAAACAGTTGGGCTTCTTGCAGGAATTATCCTGTCATTATCTAATAGAAGAAGATAAACTGAAGAGGTATGAAGGAGCAGATTATATATGAGGACAATCATCTTCTGGTGGTCAATAAAAAAGTCGGACAACTTGTTCAGGGTGATAAGACCGGTGATGAATCACTATTAGAATCCATCAAGAACTTTATAAAAATAAGAGATGCTAAGCCGGGAAATGTTTTTCTCGGCTTGGTGCATCGTATAGACAGGCCTACTTCCGGGCTGGTGATCTATGCAAAAACATCTAAAGCACTTTCCCGGCTTACGCAGATGGTGAAAAACCGTGAAGTGAAAAAAACATATTGGGCAGTCGTGGGAAAAGAATTGATTCCGCAAAGCCAAAGGCTGGTTCATTATTTAAAGAAAAACGAAAAAAATAATAAAGCCATTGTTTTTCCAAAAGCTACGGAAGGAGCCAAAGAAGCAATCCTGACGTATCATGTAATCAAAACATTAGACAATTATTTGTTGCTGGAAATTGACCTTGAAACGGGAAGACATCATCAGATCAGGGCTCAGCTGTCTAAAACAGGAGTTCCCATTAAAGGAGACTTAAAATATGGAGCACCTCGCTCTAATCCGGATGGAGGTATTAATCTTCACGCCAGAAAACTGGAATTTATTCATCCGGTTACTAAAGAAAACATAGAAATCATAGCTCCTGTTCCGCAGAATGATGCGATCTGGAGAGCTTGTGAATAGAAAATTTATTTAATTTTAAAAAATATTAAATTAAATGACTGTAAAAGAGTAGCACAATGCTACTCTTTTTTTATTTAATATATTTTTATTAATAAATAGTTTTCGTTTTGTGTTTTTTAATTTATTACAAATAAATTTAATTTTTTTGTATTGAATTTTAATTTACGTTGATTTTTTTGTAAATTTTTATATATTAGTGCTTCCAAATTTACATTTATGAAGCTACTTTACAATTTAAACATTTTTAAACATTTCAGAAAACAGAATTTTAGAATACTGACACTTTGCTCTCTGTTGTTGTCAGGGGCACATTCATTGGTGAGTGCTCAGGCAAAAGCCTATTCGTTTGCTCAGTCTACAGGGACTTTTACAACGGTTACAGGAGGAACTGTTTTAGGAACCGCTACAGCAAACTCAGGAACGGAAAGTTTATATCAAGTAACGCCTTATGATGTGGCGTTGCCTTTTAATTTTAATTATAATGGTACTGTTTACACCAGTATTAAGATCTCTTCCAATGGCTATATCACTTTCGGAACTACAGCTCCCAGTACGTCAAATTCTGTTCCTATATCATCAACGGAGGCTTATGAAGGAGCGATTTCTGTTTTTGGTAAAGGTTTAAATACATTTGCTAATTTAGGTGGAATTACAGGTGATATCAGAACGGATGTTGTAGGAACTGCACCTAATAGAGAGATGGTGATTCAATGGACCAATTTTAGACCTGCATACGGAACTTCTTCTACATCTGCCTATGCGTTTTCTTTTCAAATTAGATTGAAAGAAACGACTAATGTTATTGATATGGTTTACAATAGCGGAGCATTTGCCATTGGTTCTACTAATGTTTTAGGAACTGTTCAGGTTGGGCTTCGTGGGGCATCAAACTCTGATTATAATAATCGTTTAAATGCAAGTACATTAGCATTTACCAGCTCAACTCCCGGAACAGCTAACACAAGTACACAATATACAAGTACTGCTTCTACTTCTACAGCAGGAATGCCTCCGGCAGGATTTACTTATACATGGACTCCTCCTACTTGTTTTGCTCCAACTTTAACAACGGGGTCATCTACTCCCAATTCAGTTACTGTTAACTGGACCGCTCCGATGCCATCTCCTGCGACTTATGATGTATACTATAATACTACCAATATTGCACCGACAAGTACTACAACTCCAACACAAACTAATATTACAGGGACATCAGCAACAATTAATTCGTTGGCAAGTACCACTTCATATTATGTTTGGGTAAGGTCTAATTGTGGGGCTGGAAATTATAGTGAATGGTCTGCTTTACCAATACTTTTAAATACACCTTGTCAGCCGTCCAATATACTTTCGACAGCAGGAGCAACAGTTTGCCCTGGAACCTCCGCAACTTTAAATGCTACAGCTGATGCTGGAGCAACTGTAAAATGGTATGATGTTCCAACAGGAGGAACTTCAATAGCAAGTGGAAATTCATACACTACACCATCACTTACCACTACAACCAATTATTGGGTAAGTGCAATGAAAGAGACGCAGGGATTGGTTGGAAAAAAGATCATTGAAAGTGGAGCATCAACTGGAGGAGGTTTAAGTTCATATATGATATTTTCTGTATATTCAACTTTTACATTAAAAACAGTAGATGTATTTCCATATTCTTCAACTGATGGTACACCAGGTACCGTTACCGTAGAGCTAAGAAATTCATCAGGTACTGTAATTGCATCTAAAGTAGTAAATGTAGTGGGGCATAATTCCACGGCTAATTCTATACCACAAACAATAACCCTGGACTTTGTTATCCCGCCAGGTAGTAACTATAGATTAGGTGTTGGTGCATGGACTGGAGTCACGAATATGTATAGAGATAGTACGAATTTAGCATTTCCATATTCTTTCCCAGGTGTTGTAGACATCACTGGCAGTAGTTTGGGTGCAGCATATTTTTACTTTTTCTACAATTGGGGAATTTTAACAGAGTGTGAATCTTCACGTCAGCAGATAACGGCAACTGTTGATGCGGTAGCTTGTTTAGGAATTTCTGAAACCGGTGCCAAAGGCGATGTGAAAGTTTATCCGAACCCATTCTCGGAAATTATCAATGTCCATAAGCCTGAATTGGTAAAATCTGCTAAAGTACTTGATCTTTCAGGGAAATTAATCAGAACAATTGATTATCCGCAAGCTACAGTAAGATTACAGGATCTTTCAGCAGGTGTTTATATTCTGATTTTAGATATGAAAGACGGAACTCAACAGTCTGTTAAAATAATTAAGAAATAAAAATAAAACAAGATATCTTTAATTAAAAAGCGGTGTTCATTCATCGCTTTTTTGTTTTTTTGAAATATGAAATTTTGTGTATTCTGAGAAAATGCCTAACTTCGTCTCAAACTTTAGGGGTGTCTGTTGCCAACAGACTGAGACTTTACCCTTTGAACCTGATCTGGATCATACCAGCGTAGGGAAAAGTAGATGACTTTTGCTGTACATTCTATTGTACAATAATGGCCATTCCTGAAGTGATTTAATTTATTTAGGAATGGAACTTATAATCAACCACACCCGAAAAACATTCGATGTACTTCCCGAAAATCTGGAGGCATTACTGGCTATTGAGCTGCCAGGAAAGAGAAAGGGCATCGCTGTAGCTCTTAACAACCGTATTATTCCACTGTCCGCCTGGGCGGAAACCATCCTCAGTAATAACGATTCTATTTTAATCATCACTGCCACTCAGGGCGGTTAATTCTCATATTAAATACCAATACTTATGGCTCACTCCATTACATGTTCGCCATTTCCGAACTCAAAGAAAATCTATGTTGAAGGAATATTACATCCTATCAATGTAGCCATGCGTGAAATACAGCTTAGTCCGACCAAACTGACCAATGGCGGCTTTGAACATAATGCTCCGGTAACAATTTATGATACTTCAGGGCCTTACACCGATGAAAATGCAACCATTGATATTCAGAAAGGACTTCCGAGAATCAGAGAGCAATGGATTCTGGATAGGAATGATGTGAATATCCTGGACGGAATTACTTCTGAATACGGGAAAGCCCGTTTGGCAGATCCACGTCTTGATGAACTGAGGTTTTCCTATGACCATAAACCTAAAGTGGCCAAAGAAGGAAAAGAACTTACCCAGCTTTATTATGCCAAACAGGGAATAATCACTCCGGAAATGGAATATGTGGCGATCAGAGAAAACCAAAGGATAGAGCAGCTGGATTCCGTATCTAAAGAAATGAGCTTTCAACATCCGGGACACAGCTTTGGAGCGAATACTCCGAAAAATAAGATCACTCCGGAATTTGTAAGAGACGAAATTGCTGCAGGAAGAGCCATCATTCCGAATAACATCAACCATCCGGAAAGTGAACCGATGATTATCGGGAGAAATTTCCTGGTAAAGATCAATGCCAATATCGGAAACAGTGCCGTTTCATCCAGTATTGAAGAGGAGGTGGAAAAAGCGGTCTGGGCTTGCCGATGGGGAGCAGATACCATTATGGACCTTTCTACAGGGAAAAATATTCATGAAACAAGAGAATGGATCATCAGAAACAGTCCGGTTCCGATAGGTACCGTTCCTATTTATCAGGCATTGGAAAAAGTGAAAGGTGTTCCGGAAGATCTTACATGGGAAATCTTCAGAGATACGCTGATTGAACAGGCTGAGCAGGGAGTTTCTTATTTCACCATCCACGCAGGGGTTTTATTAAGATATATTCACTTGACAGCTAACAGAGTAACCGGAATTGTATCCAGAGGAGGATCGATTATGGCAAAATGGTGTCTGTTTCATCATAAAGAAAGCTTCCTGTATACCCATTTTGAAGAGATTTGTGAGATCATGAAAAAATACGACGTGGCTTTCTCTTTGGGAGATGGTCTTCGCCCGGGATCTATTGCAGATGCCAATGATGCAGCACAGTTTGCAGAGCTGGAAACGTTAGGTGAACTGACTAAAATTGCCTGGAAGCATAATGTGCAGGTAATGATTGAAGGTCCTGGACACGTTCCGATGCACATGATCAAGGAAAATATGGATAAACAGCTGAAAGAATGCCATGAAGCCCCGTTTTATACCTTAGGCCCTTTAACCACGGATATTGCACCGGGGTATGATCATATTACTTCCGGAATCGGAGCAGCTATGATCGGATGGTTTGGCTGTGCCATGCTTTGCTATGTAACACCGAAGGAACATTTGGGACTTCCGAATAAAGATGATGTAAAAGTTGGGGTGATCACCTATAAACTGGCAGCCCATGCGGCAGATTTGGCAAAAGGTCATCCAGGCGCACAATACAGAGACAATGCATTAAGTAAAGCAAGATTTGAATTCAGATGGGAAGACCAGTTCAATCTTTCATTAGATCCCGAAACAGCAAGAGCGTATCATGATGAAACTCTTCCGGCAGAAGGAGCAAAAATTGCCCATTTCTGTTCTATGTGCGGACCGAAATTCTGTTCTATGAAAATCACCCAGGAAATTCGTGAATCTGCAGAAAAAGGAATGCTGGATAAATCGCAGGAATTTATTGAAAAAGGAAAAGAAATCTATATATGATCCTTGTTATCACCCCTGAAATGATCTTTCCTGAGGAAACGGATATTATTAATGAAATGTTTCAGGAAGGTCTTGATCTGCTTCATATCCGAAAGCCATGGATCAGCCGGAATGAAATGATTGAATTGATCAGTAAAATTGATGAAACTTTTCATTCACAGCTGGTGCTGCATACGCATTATGATCTTGGAAAGGAATATCAGATCTCAAGGTTCCATTTCAGGGAAATTGATCGGCAGGAAGAAATGTATAAGTCTTTTGTGAAAGAAAATACCATTTCAACTTCAGTACACGATATCACAACCTACAATACTTTGGATAAAGAATGGGAATATGCTTTCATAAGCCCGTTCTTTCCAAGTATATCCAAAAAAGGATATGGATTGAATTCAACCATTAAGGAAGAAATAAAACACAGGAATAATCCGGATGTCAAATTAATTGCCCTTGGAGGAATTGATCAGGATAATATTCATGAAGTCTTCGAATCAGGTGCAGACGGAGCAGCGCTGTTAGGTGCTGTCTGGGAAAGTGAAGAACCTTTAAAAGTATTCAGAAAATGCAGGAACGTCCTTATGTCATAAGTATTGCAGGTTTCGATCCGAGTGGTGGAGCAGGCTTATTATCAGATCATAAAACTTTTGAACAATCCAAAGTAATGGGATTGGGAGTATGTACTGCACTGACATTGCAAACAGCTTCCCAATGCCTGAGTTTAGAATGGCGTCCTATAGAGCAAGTAAGTGAAGCCATTGAGATATTGATGGAAAATTATCCCGTTTCAGCAGTAAAAATTGGAATTGTAAAGGATGCTGAATTTTTAAGCAAAATTGTACAAACAGTTCAAAAGAATAATTCTGAAGTTAAAATCGTTTGGGATCCTGTTCTGAAAAGTACTTCTGAATTCACTTTTTTTGATCTTGAAACACTTCCTCAATTAAAAAATACCATTAATAAGCTCAGTTTAATAACTCCGAATTATAATGAATACAATGTTTTAAAGGAAAATAATCTTCTACCGGATACCTATCAGTGCGCATTGCTGATGAAAGGAGGGCATAGAAAAGATCTGTTGGGAACGGATATTTTAGTTGAAAACGGAAAAGAAACTCTTTTCGTTCCAGCCGAAAACAATACAGTATATTTTCCTAAACATGGTTCAGGATGTGTTTTATCCTCAGCCATTACTGCAGAACTTGCGAAAGGGAAAGATATGGAAGCGGCCTGCCGGAACGGAAAATTATACATCGGAAAATTTTTAAAAAGCAATCCCTCTTTACTGGGAACACATTCATAGAAAATATGGAAAAATTACAATACATATCGCAGGGAAATACAATGCAGGAACAGGAACTGCATATCCGTAACGCTTTGGATAACGGAATCCAATGGGTTCAGGTACGATGGAAAAATGCGCCTGAAAATGAATTAATCAGCCTTTGTGAAACTTCAAAGAAACTTTGTTCAGAATATCAGGCGGTTTGCATCATCAACGACCATGTACAAATAGCTAAAGAGATCGATGCTGAAGGTGTGCATTTAGGACTAGATGATTGCTCTGTTGATGAAGCGAGGCTGGTCTTAGGTGAAAACAGCATTATTGGCGGAACAGCAAATACGCTTTCAGATGTGATCCGGAGAATTAAAGAACCCTGTGACTACATTGGTTTGGGGCCATTGAGATTTACGACAACTAAAGAAAAGCTAAGCCCTGTTCTTGGATTTGAAGGATATCGGAATATCGTTGAAGGGTTAAAAGATAGATCAATAGAAATTCCTAAAATATTTGCAATCGGTAGCGTTAACCCTGAAGATATTTTACCATTACAGGAAATTGGAATTTATGGTGTTGCGGTTTCCGGGATTATTACCAGGCAGCCAGCGATTATTAACGAATTAAAAAAAGTAATGATATGAACCATCAGAAATTAGAAATAGCAGGAAGAACTTTTGAATCAAGACTGTTTTTAGGAACAGGAAAATTCGGAAGTATGAGAGATATGGTACAGTCTGTTATCGCATCAGAAACCGATATGGTAACTATGGCGCTCAAAAGAATTGATGCCCAATCCAGCGGGGATGATCTGCTTGATTCATTAAAAGAGACTAATGTTCATCTTCTTCCTAATACTTCCGGAGCCAGAACCGCAAAAGAAGCAGTATTGGCAGCGCAATTAGCGAGAGAAGCTCTGGAAACCAACTGGGTAAAACTGGAAATTCATCCGGATCCGAAATATTTACTGCCAGACCCCATTGAAACCTTATATGCCACTGAAGAACTGGCTAAATTAGGATTTATAGTAATGCCTTACATTCATGCTGACCCGGTTCTGTGCAAACGGCTTGAAGACGCCGGCACAGCAGTGGTTATGCCTTTGGGAGCACCTATTGGAACGAATAAAGGATTAAAAACACAGGACTTTCTTGAAATAATCATCAGCCAGAGCAACGTTCCTGTGGTGGTAGATGCAGGAATAGGGGCACCATCTGATGCTGCAAAAGCTATGGAAATGGGAGCGGATGCCGTTTTGGTGAATACTGCCATTGCTGTTGCCGGGAATTCACTTAATATGGCGGTCGCTTTTAAAGAAGGAGTTATTGCCGGAAGAAGGGCTTTTGAATCGGGGTTGGGAGCCATTTCCAGTCACGCTGAAGCTTCAAGTCCGCTGACTTCGTTTTTATTTGAATAAATTAAGATTATGAAAAGCTTTAAAGAGGTTTTTGAAAACTACCAATGGGATGAGGTAAAGGATAAGCTTGAAAAAGTAAGCCTGGCTGATGTAAGATACAGTCTTCAGAAGAAAAACAAAACAATTGAGGATTTTCTTAATTTCCTTTCGCCAGCTGCTTCTCAGGAACTGGAAATGATGGCAGTGATGACGAGGACACTTACCCAGAAACGATTTGGAAAAACCATTCAGCTTTATGCCCCACTGTACCTCAGTAATGAATGCCAGAATATCTGTACGTACTGCGGATTCAGTCTTGATAATCATCTGAAAAGGAAAACCCTCTCCGATACGGAGCTGATGATAGAAGCATCAGTTCTGAAATCAATGGGTGTGAATCATGTACTGCTGGTAAGCGGTGAGGCCAATAAAATAGTAGGTGTACCTTATTTTCAAAATGCTGTCCGTAAACTAAAGCCTCATTTTTCCAATATTTCCATCGAAGTTCAGCCTTTAATGGAAGAAGAATATAAACTGCTTCATGAAGAAGGAGTACATTCCGTATTGGTCTATCAGGAAACCTATCATGAGGATGTCTACAGGGAATACCATCCGAAAGGTAAAAAATCAAACTTCCATTTCCGCCTGGAAACTCCTGACAGGATAGGAAGAGCAGGAATTCATAAAATAGGGCTGGGAGTCCTGCTTGGACTGGAAGACTGGAGAGTGGACAGCTTTTTCAATGCCTTACACATCGATTATCTTCAGAAACAATACTGGAAAAGTAAGTTTTCGGTTTCCTTTCCAAGGCTCAGACCCGCTGAAGGAATTATTGAGCCCAATTTTATTATGGAAGATAGAGATCTTCTTCAGCTGATTTGTGCCTACAGAATCTGGAATGAAGATCTTGAGATCTCTATTTCTACCAGAGAAAATGAAGTGTTCAGAAACAATATTGTGTCTCTTGGAGCAACGGCCATGAGTGCGGGTTCAAAAACCAATCCGGGAGGTTACGCTGTAGATAAAGAATCTCTGGAACAGTTTGAAACCAGTGATGAACGAAGTATGGAAGAGATTAAAATCATGATCAAAAAGGCAGGCTATGATCCTGTGATGAAAGACTGGGATTCTGTTTACAGTGGATTTTAAAATTTTTAAACCGTTAAGGACTTTGAAGAAGTGAAGCTGAATTAAGAAAAATCGAAGATTTTTAACATAGCATCTTTTAACGCGAAGCCCAGCTTAACTCTTCACGAATCTTAATGGTTCAATTATCATAAAGTATGAAAAAAGAAGATTATTTTTCACGGTACAGCCGGCAGATATTTATTGAAGAAATAGGATTGGAAGGACAAAAGAAGATAAGGTTCTCCAAAGTTCTTGTCATCGGGGCAGGAGGCTTGGGAAGTCCTGTTATTCAATATCTGGCTGCTGCAGGGGTAGGAGCTTTAGGTGTTGCAGATTTTGATGAGGTTGAACTTCATAATCTGAACCGGCAGATTATCCATACGGAAAACAGAGTAGGATTATCCAAAGTAAGGAGTGCTGAAACCTTTGTAAAAGAACTCAATCATCAGGTTATATTCAAAGGGATTGAAAAAAAAATCAATGAAGATAATGCCGAAGAAATTATTTCTCAGTACGATGTTGTTATTGACGGTTCAGACAATTTTTCAACAAGATATCTGGTGAATGATACCTGCGTGCAACTGAAAAAAACGCTTGTTTATGGGAGTATCTTAGGTTTTGCAGGGCAGGTTGCCGTATTTAATCATAATGGAAGTAAAAACCTCAGAAATATTTTCCCGGAGCCGCCATTTGATGAAGATATACCGGATTGCGACAGCCTTGGGGTATTGGGAGCTCTTCCCGGAGTAATAGGAAGTATGATGGCGCTTCAAACCCTGAAAATTATTACAGATCTTCCGGTGAGTGTTAATCAGCTGACATTGGTAGACACACTGAACTGGAGATTTCAGACGATCGATTTTTGATATAGATGAACACTAATGTCACAAATGTTTTTACAAATAATACTAATTCAATATCAATAGGAACGGGCTTTAGCCCATTTTAATCTGTTAATATTCTTCCATTGGCTTTAGCCAAAACTTATCCAACAAATAAAAAAATAGGCGCAAACAAATCATTTTACGCCTATTTTTATTTATATATTGTAAAAAAGAATTACTGTGCCTGCTGCATTACACCTCCGGTATCTTCTTTTTTGGTCTGATTTAAAATATTCGGATCCTCTTTTGCCAGTTTATTCCTTGTTGGGATTTTATAGTTGATGGAAAGTCCGAAGTTTCTTGTGTCATACTTACTGTAGATCATCACTGGATTTCCTGATGGCGGATTAGAACGTACCTGCATCACCTGTCCGTTGAAAATATCATTGGCAAAAACAGAAAGTGTCAGACGGTTGTTCATAAACTTTTTCGTTAATGTAATATCAAACGAGTTGTTGAACGGCTTCTCTGCAGTGAAGTAGAAATATCCTGCTTTAGGAGTCAGATAACTGTAATTGGCCGTCAGTTTGATATTTTTAGGCAAAATAATCTGCGTCATGATATTGAAAATCCAGAATCCTTTATTATTCAGATTATCGATTTCATGTTTCTGATAGCCGGCGTATAAGTACATGAAGTTGATTTTGTCAGGATTGAAATCGAATTTCATGATCTCACTCAAAGGCTTGCTGAAAATCATAAAAGGAACCGGTAGCCCAACATTGAAGTTGTGAATTTTCATATTCGAAATATTCACCTGCTCATTGAAGAGTTTTCTTCCGTCTTTTCGGATGATCTGTGCTACCTGATTGCTTGCTGAGCTTACACTGTACCCGATAAACGCATAATCAAAAGCTGATATTTTCAATTCATAATTATCAAAAATAGTAGGCTGGAGATTCGGGTTACCGTTTACTTCTGTACTTGGCCCGGAGAATGTTACGTTATTCGGGTTCAGGGCAGAAATACTTGGCAGGCTGATTTTTCTGTTGTAATTCGCGGCAATATAAACCTGATTCATCATGTTATACTGTACGCTTGCATTCGGAAAAAACTTAAATTTATTGAAAGGAATCAAATTGGCCTCCACCAGTTTTGCATCTTTATCAAAATACCTTGTTATCCCGGAAATATCATAGTTTTCTGCACGCGAACCCAATGTGAAATCAAACTTTTTCAGCTTAGCCTGGAATTCTAAATAGGTTGAAGCGGTCTGTCTCTGATATTTAAGATTGGTCAAACCAAAACTTTCAGTGTGATAATCCTGTCTTTCATATAGACCACCAAAGCTTACTTTCCCTCCGTCAAGAAGCTTGATAGGCTGGGCATAATCTACTTTAAAGTTGGCAATATTCATCACAGATTTATTGTTCAGAATGTCTTTTAATCCATTGGTAGGGCTGTCAAGGGGCTCAGTGGGATCGTTTACAAATGTTCCATCCTGAAAATAATTGTCCTGAGAAAACTTGCTGTCTGATCTCGTATATCCAAACTGGAAGTCCAGTTTTTGAGATTTATCAGCAAAACGTTTCTGATACGTTACCACAGCTTCCTGTCTCAAATTATTGGTATGGGCAACGTCAGAAGAAGTATAAAAAGCTTCTCTTAAATCCTTCGGATCTCTTCTGAAAGGTAAATCTCCATGCCCGTCACTTAAAGTATAGTTGTCATTATTATTGTGGTAAATATCGTAGTTTAGTAATAACCTGTCCTGTCCCAAATCGAAAGTTAATCCGGATTTTGCAAAATATCCACGTCCGTATCGATCGGTATGACTTGTTAAAAGCTCGTCCTGCTGGCCGTTCAACATACTTTCACGATAATTCTGCCCTACATTCAGCTGCCATCCGAAATATTTATTTCTCGCATTTAAATTAACGGAATTTGTAGTTCTGCTTCTGTATTGGTCATAATTTGTAAAAGAATAATTTCCTGAATAAGTAGCCGTTAAGTATTTGTTTGCATTTTTGTTGGTGATGATGTTCATGATGGCACCTCCGGAAGTTGCCGGAAATTCTGCGCCTGGCTGCGTGATTACTTCTATTCTTTCTACAGAGTTGGCGGGCATCCCTTCAAGGAAGGAGTTCAATTCATTGGAGGTAATGTTCAATGGTCTTCCGTTAAGGTATACTTCCAGCATTTTTCCCTGGTACATCATTCCTGCAATATCGGTAGATACAAGCCCTGGAAGCTTTTTTATCCCTTCCAGAACATTTCCGTTGTTCAGCTGAGGCTGCTCAGAAAAGTCAAAAATAGTACGGTCTGCTTTTTGTTCAACGGCTTTTTTAGTTTTGGTGATCACTACGCCTTCAATTTGCTTTTCCTGAGGTTTATTATTTTTTTCCTGTGAAAAAACAAAAACAGAACTTAATAAAGATAAAGCGAAAATCGTTTTTTTCATAATGTTTTTACTGTTATCAGGTTAGACGCTGAAAAAGATAATTTGTTACGCTAAAATGTTGAAAATCGAAAAATTAGGCTAAATATTTTTTTATTTCCGAAATAATCATATCTTTGCCAGGTAATTATCAAGAATCTCTAGATGGGATAGCAACCTGCAAAAACAAGCAAGGTGCTGCAATCGATAAGCCGGATCTCCCGGAAAAAATGTTTATCATTCTATCATTACTCCCATCTTGAATTTTTGTTTTAAAGTTAGAATCAAATGTTTAAAGACAAGGGAAATCCCCCAACATTAGTATTTTTTTATTCTTCAGATCATGAAGGAAATCTTCATTATTCTGATATGTTCTCATGCCATTTCTACATGCGCATGTGTTGTTGTTTCTAGCCTTTTCTATTTCTAAAAAATAATACAACATTCCGGAATTTATGGTAACCTTAGTATATAGGGTTACAGGATGTGTATTGCTCAAAAAACAATTTTTAACAACAAAAAACACAACATACGCTATGCAAAATTTTAAAAAAAGAATTTTTATCCCTTCTATTGCGCTTATTTCTACATTTTATTATGCGCAGACAGATACCTTACAATCTAAAAAAATAGATGATGTGGTCATCCTTGGATCAAGAGGTTCGGGGAGATCGCTTACAGATACTCCTGTGCCGGTAGATATCATTAATATATCAAAAATTTTAAAACAAAGTCCGTCTAACAATATCAGTCAGGCTTTAAATTATATCGTACCCTCATTTTCATCCACCTCTCACACAGTGAATGACGGGACTGATTTTGTAGACCCAGCTCTCCTGAGGGGATTAGGACCGGATCAGGTTTTAGTTTTACTCAATGGAAAAAGAAGATATCAGTCTTCGCTTATTAATGTTACCCTTACTCCGGGAAGAGGTTCTGTGGGAACTGATCTTAATGCTATTCCTGCTTTTGCATTAGAAAAAATAGAGGTTTTAAGGGATGGGGCTTCTGCGCAGTATGGATCTGATGCTATTGCGGGAGTGATAAACCTTGGGCTGAAAAAAAGATTGGGGCTTTCCGGACAGGTATTTTTAGGAGGATATGCTTCTCCTGTTACCAATAATTTCTCCGGAGGAGTAGACGGGCAGACGATTTCTGTAGATCTCAATTACGGAGCTAAAATAGGGAAAACCGGATTTTTTAATGTTACCGGTTCTGCTCAATACCGTGATCCTTATTCCAGAGCCGGAGTGAGAGAAGGTGATATCTTCAATGCTTATAATGCTATTAATTACAGAGCATTACAGGATGGAGTGAATATTGATGGACTCTATAAAAATATTACCAATACTCCCAACACTCAGCAAATTATCAACACCATTAAACAGTATGCCACCAAAGTAGATTATTTCGGGAATGATTTTCAAACTCAAATATCGGGAGCAAACAGCATTTCTGAGCTTCAAAAAATATTGGGTAAAGATTTTACCTCCCAGGAGCTTAATTACAGGGGATTGGAGAGAAAAGATTTCAGTCTGAGAGCCGGGCAGTCAAAACTACAGTCCGGGCAGCTCTTTTTCAACTCTGAAATTCCTGTTAATGATGAATGGAAAGTTTATTCATTTGGAGGCTACAGTTACCGTCTTGGAAATGCGGGAGGATTTTACAGGCTTCCGAATAATGAAAGAAATATCAATGGAATTACCCCCAATGGATATCTGCCCCAGATAGAAGCCACCGTAAATGATTATTCCCTTGCTGCCGGAATTAAAGGAAAATGGAATGGATGGAATGTGGATTTCAGTAATACATTCGGGAAAAATGTTTTCGGTTTTGGTGTTGTCAATACTTTTAATGCATCCCTTACAGATGGTTCTCCAAGAACTTTTGATGCCGGAGGATCTGAGTTTTCACAAAATACCGTCAACCTGGATTTCTCCAAAAAATATGATGTCCTGAAAGGGTTGAACATTGCATTTGGTGGTGAATACCGACACGAAAATTATAAAGTAAATGCTGGAAAAGAAAATTCTTATGCTTCTTATGATATCTATGGCCGTGTAGTGACATCTAAAACTCCTGAAAATCAAAAGGTAACCGATTTTTTTGGAAGTGTAAGACCCGCAGGAGCTCAGGTTTTTCCGGGATTCAGTCCTGAAAATGCAGTCTCCGGTAACAGAAACAGTATTGCAGCTTATGCCGATGCAGAACTGGAAATTACGGACAGATGGCTGTTGGAAGGGGCTGTGCGATATGAGAATTATTCAGACTTCGGGTCTACGTTCAATTATAAGGTGGCAACCAATGTAAAACTGGCTTCCAATCTCAACTGGAGAGGTGCTGTTTCTACAGGGTTCAGAGCACCTTCATTGGCTCAAATCTATTACAGTTCTACCTCTACGCTGATTCAGCAGGGAAAGACAACACAGGTAGGTACTTTCAGAAATAATTCTGAGGCTGCACAGGCATTGGGTATTCCAAAATTAAAACAGGAGACCTCACAATCCTACAGCACAGGAATTACATGGAAGATCCCGGCATTAAGCCTGACCTTTACAGCAGATGCTTACTTAATAAAGATTAAAGACAGAGTCGTACTGACTGATCTTTTCTACCGTCCTGATGGTAGTTTTACTCCTGGCTCAGATCAGGCCGTTCTACAGGATGCTTTTGATCTCGCAAGAGCCAGCGCAGCCAATTTCTTTGCCAATGCCGTAGATTCTCAGACAAAAGGGTTGGATATTACCATTTCCCAGAACTCAAAAATCTCATCAGGGGTTTCTTTGGAGAATAACCTGGGAATCAACTTTAATCAGACCAAAAGAATAGGGGATATTCATGCATCTCCTAAACTGGTAAGTCAGATCAATAATTATTTTTCAGAGCCCAACAGAATATATTTTGAAGAAGCTGTACCCCGTGTAAAAGCTACATTGGGCAATACTGTAAGAGTTTCCGGTTTTACTTTCGTACTGCGTAATTCTTTCTTTGGTAAAGTGACGGATGCAGATGTTTTG
This sequence comes from Chryseobacterium sp. ON_d1, assembly GCF_006829085.1. Taxonomy (GTDB): domain Bacteria; phylum Bacteroidota; class Bacteroidia; order Flavobacteriales; family Weeksellaceae; genus Chryseobacterium. The sequence continues at coordinate 107,925 of NZ_BJTC01000010.1, read as the reverse complement.
GATGCCAATTTTGACGGAGTAACGGGAAGTACAGAGCATTTCGTTCTTAACAGCCGCGTGATAACAGATCTGTCAGTAGGTTATAATTTTAATAAAAATATTTCAGCAACAGTAGGAAGCAATAATATCTTTAATATTTTGCCTTCTAAAAGCCCTGCTATAAGTTCATTAACAGCAGATAACCAGTTTGTCTATTCCAGACAGGTTTCCCAATATGGTATAGGCGGAAGGTTCTTGTTTGTAAGAATTGAATTCAGTTTCTAATATAAAGACTGACGTTTTGATTAAAAAAGACAGAGGTTCAATCTCTGTCTTTTTATTTATTTCAGTGAAGAAAACTCAGTGAAATCATATTCTGCGGAAGAGGTAAAAAGCTGTCTTAATACTGCGGCATGTCCATTTCCGGCAATCACAAGAATTCTGTCTTCAGTGTTGTGAGGAATGTTTTGAATATTACGGAACATTCTCAGGTTTCTGCTGTACCAGTAAAGCGCAAGCATATCTGCACCGTCATGTTCTCTCAGTTTAAAATCGCCGCTCAAATAGGCTCCGTATCCATATTGATGGCTTTCTTTGGAATTCATATAAGTAAAAGTGTCCAAAAGAGATTTAAAATTTTTAGGCTCGGAACTCTTGTAGAAAGCAATAAACTGTTGGGAGATAGGGTCATCACTTCTGAAATCATAATCTTTACTAAGACTTTTAAAAAATGCAGAATCAGTTTTCCCAAAATGTTTTTCAAGATCATCCAGAACAGATTCTGCGTCAATGCTGAATAGTTCGTTTATTGTAAGTTCACTGGCTAGTCTCATGGCAAGTTGGTAACGTTCATCTCTTTTGTCACGGTGTTTGCCTTCGTTGTATTCCTTTAGCTTTTGATTGGCGTTCCAGCCTGGCCAGGCTTCTATCGCAATCTTTGTCGGCTTAAATTTTTTAATATATTCTACAAGTTCTGTGACTTCTTTTGCTGTTTTAGGAGAGAGTACATCTACCTGATCTTCCTTATTGGTTTTATGAGCATCCAGATTAGGATAATCAAAATGAAAGGTGCCTACCACAAGGACTTTTGTCTTTGGATTTTTAAAATAATCTGAAGGTTTTTTTTGAGCAACTACTGATGTAGAAAGACATACAAGAAGGATGTAAATAAAAGTTTTCATGAGTTTATTTTTTAAATTACTGTTAATTATTATTGTGCGCGGTTTTTTTCTTCGAAATTCACCGCTCTGTTATTGGATTTGATTTTCTGGTTTCCAAAATTATAAGTGATGCTGAGTGTCATTCTTCTGGCATCCCAGTAGTTGTTGAATGACTGTGTATTATCTGTAAAATACATATCTCCCTTATATCCGGACTGTTTAAAAATATCACTCACCGAAAGGTTAACCTGAAGTGCTTTTTTCACAAAGCTCATCTTTATTCCAGCATCAAGGCTCGCTCTGTTCCTTACAGCGGTGTATCCGTCACGGGAAGGAAGATTATGCCAGTAGTTAACAAATAACATGAACGTTTTAGCTTTATTTAATTGAAATGTATTATTGAGTGAATAATAGAACGACTGTCCGTTTTTAGGAACCAGATTGAATCTTGTAATCTGAGTTTCATTATAACTGAACGAAGTTGAAATATTGCTTTCCCATATTTTGAAGAAAGTATCCGTGTAATTCAGATTGATACCATAATTATCCTGATTATAGTAATTCTCGAATGTACTAACGAGGTTAATCCCTGTCAGGAATGTGATCTGATCAAAGTTATTTATGGTTCTCTGGTAGTATAGATTGGCCGAAAACTTATTTTTGAACATATAGTTAAGTTCTATATTATGATTGAAAGAAGGCTGCAGGCTTGGATTTCCTGAATAATACGAGTTCGGATTGGAATACCATCGGAACGGATCCAAAGCCCGGAAATAAGGGCGGTTGATTCTCCGGGAATAATTAACGCTGAACTGATTATCCTGATTGGCTTTATAAGACAAATAAGCTGTTGGGAAGAACTTACCATAATTATTTTCGGACTGCGATTGTGTAGTAGGGGAAAATCCGTTGGTTTGTGTATATTCGTAGCGGAGTCCTGCTTTCACAGACCATTTTTCGCCAAGATCTTTACTGGCACTCAGATAGGCAGCATAATTCTTTTCATTATAATCAAAAAGATTGCTTCTCGAAGGATCTATAAGGTAATCACCATTGATAAAATTAAAATATCCGATGTCTGAATTATTAGAAAACCGGCTGTATTTTGCTCCGGTTTCCAGCTGTATTTTTTTGAAGTTCAACGTTAAATCTGCCTGCGCTGAATGGATCTTGTAATCTACAGAAGAAAGATTTCTTACGGTCTGTGTTGAGTTGTTAGCGACATTACTTGTGGTAAAATTTACCTCTGTATCCGGAAGATTTCCATAATAATTGGCTCCCAGGCTTAGCTTATGTTCTCCGAATTTCTGATCAAAATATAAATTCAGCATCTGTGAAGTAAAAGAAGAACGATGCCTGGAATCCGTATCTGTTTGTAAAGTAAGAGTATTGTCGGTAAAATAGTTTTGTTTAGAGTTGATATCCATATTGGAATGTCCCTTCGAAATATCATAAACCAATCCGATATTGGAATTTTTGGAAAGAGAATAATCAACATTAACATTCAGTCCCAATCCGTCATTCATATCCCGTCTTTCATCCCTGCTGACGGAAGAACTTTGGCCGATTATCTTATAATTTTCTACCGATCTTTTGTCTCCGTCATATCCCTGGATTTTTACTGAAGCTTTGATCTTTTCATTCTGATAGTTTGCCCCTGCCACGCTACTGAAAGCAGCATAAGTCTTTTGGGTATAATTTGTGGTCAGATAGCCACTCCATCCAAGATTCTGATTTTTTTTAAGAACAATATTGATAATTCCGCTGTTTCCCTGAGCTTCATATTTAGCAGGTGGTGTGGTAATCACTTCAACTTTCAATATGTTTTCGGAACGCAGGTTTCTCAGATAATTGATCAGTTCAGTCCCGGAAAGATTCAGCATTCGGTCATTGACCATTACAGAGACTCCATTTTTCCCTGCTATGGAAAGCAGTCCTTTGTTTTCATCTACCTGCAGTAGAGGTGTGCCGGCTAGAACCTCAGTTCCTGAACTTCCCTGTGAAAGCATAGAGTTCTGAACATTGTAGACAAGACGATCTACTTTACGCTCTATCAGTACCTTTTTACCATTCACTGTAACCGCTTCTATTTTGTTGACATTGGCGGTGTCTTTGGTTTGTGCTGCTGAAAAAGAACAAATCAGGGTAGCGATAAATAAAATGTGTTTTTCCATATTATAAATGACAGATTGAATGATATTTATATTACATTTCTTCTGCAAAAATACAGGCTGTAATCAATCAGTAAAACTGTTTTTAGATGAAGTGCAGAATTCTGTGTATCAAATAAATTTCGTCGGAAAAAAACAGGTTTTTGTCGAAAACAATTGATGAATTATGCCTTTAGAGATTTATATTTGAATATGAATAAAAAGCAAATTATCTGGCTTCAAATTATTTACTGGGGCTTCAATTTCATAGGAACTGTCATTACGCCTAATTTTTTTGTTCCGGAAACTAACCGTCGGGAAGTACACATTCTGAGGGTCACTTTCTTTATTGTGAAAATTGTTACATTTTATATATCGTATTTCTTTATTTTCCCAAAAGTTTTTAAACTTGAAAAACTGTATTCGGCAGTTTTCGTTTTTGTACTGACTCTGCTATGTTTTGCCGGGATGAGATATGCTTTAGAAGAAATTATTCTGCCTTCTACTCTTGGTTTTCGAAACTATGATGAAAATACAGGACTTCTTTACTATCTTTTTGATAATATATACAATAGCTCTCTCACTACTTTCATTGCCGGGATTCTATGGATATTGGAGAAATATGGAGTGGCTGAAAATGATAAAAAGCAGCTTATGATCGAAAAGAAACAGGCAGAGCTTCAGGCCCTTAAGACCCAGATCAATCCTCATTTTATTTTTAATTCATTAAATAATATTTATTCACTTGTCTATCAGAAGTCAGATAAAGCGCTTCCCGCTATAGAAGAGCTTGGGCAGTTGTTGAGATACAGCACGAAAGACCTTGAAAAAGACTCGATTTCTCTGGATAAGGAAATTGGATATATTGAAAGTCTGATTGCACTGGAGAAACTCAGGATCAGAAACCCTGAACTGTTAATCATAGAGAAAAATATTCAGCATCCTCATCTGAAGATTTCACCCATGCTGCTGGTCCCTTTTGTAGAGAACGCCTTTAAACATGGAGATTTCCGTGATAAGGGTTTTGAAATGAAAATATCAGATAATGACAAGATACTGTATTTTTATCTTTTTAATTATAAAACACAGAAAATGAAAGATGTTGTTTCAGGAATTGGAATTCAGAATGTGAAAAAAAGGCTGGAAATATTATATCCTAAGCATCAGCTTGAAATCCGGGATTCGGAAACAGAATTTATTGTAGATTTAAAAATTGATTTAAAGGATGAATAAGATAAAATGCATTATCGTTGATGACGAGCCATTGGCAATTTCTCTTCTCGAGCATTATGTGGAAAAAATACCTTTTCTGGAACTGGTTTTTTCTACAGAAAATCCTATTCAGGCTTTGGAATATCTGCAGAAAAATGATTCTGACCTTATCTTTCTGGATATCCAGATGCCGGAACTTACAGGGATCAACTTTATGAAAATTGTAGGAACCAATCAAAAATATATTTTAACAACAGCCTATTCGGAATATGCACTGGAAGGGTATGAGCATAATGTAGTGGATTACCTTATGAAACCTGTTTCTTTTGAAAGATTTCAAAAAAGTGTTTTAAAGGCTCAGGAGCGTTTTTCTTTTTCACAGCAAGAAAATACTCATTTCTTTGTAAAGTCTTCGGGACAAAAGCATCGCATAGGCTTTCACGAGATTCTTTACGTTGAAAGTATCAAGGACTATGTCAATATCCGGACGGAAAATAATGAATTTATTGTTCTTGATACCCTTAAATCAATGGAAAACCAGCTTCCTGAAAGATTTGTGCGGATTCATAAATCTTTTATTGTCAATCTGGATAAAGTGAAAAGTATCGGGGCTAAAAAAGTGATTCTTCCTGATTATGAGATTCCTATTGGAGAAAGCTATAGAGCAGGTCTTCTTGATAGAATATCATAATATACATATGAGAGCTAAACCTTACAGGTTTGGAGTATGTACCCACAAAGTTCAGCAAAGGAAAATTTAAAGACATTTAAAATAAAAGACGGCTTCAACTGAAGCCGCCTTATATTAATTAATCTAACAATTAATCTTATTTTTCCTGTTGTTTGATCAGGTTCAGAGCAGAACCCGCCTTAAACCAATCAATTTGCTGATCGTTGTAAGTGTGGTTTGCCATGATGATATCTTTAGTTCCATCTGTATGGATGAACTCTAGAGTCAGCTGTTTTCCCGGAGCGAACTGATCAAGATCTAAGAAATTAACGATGTCGTCTTCCTGGATTTTGTCATAATCTGCTTCGTTTGCGAAAGTGATTCCCAGCATTCCTTGTTTCTTAAGGTTGGTTTCGTGGATTCTCGCAAATGATTTTACCAGTACAGCTTTCACGCCAAGGTGTCTCGGTTCCATCGCAGCATGTTCTCTTGAAGAACCTTCACCATAGTTTTGGTCTCCTACAACGATGGTTGGGATACCCGCCGCTTTGTAAGCTCTTTGTACTGCCGGAACTTCACCGTATTCACCGGTTAATTCGTTTTTAACTTTATTGGTTTCCATGTTGTAAGCATTTACCGCTCCGATCAACATGTTGTTTGAAATATTGTCCAGGTGACCTCTGTATTTCAGCCATGGCCCCGCCATAGAAATGTGGTCGGTAGTACATTTTCCGAAAGCTTTGATCAGTACTCTGGCTCCTGTAATGTTTTTACCATCCCAGGCAGGGAATTCTTCCAATAACTGAAGTCTGTCTGAAGTTGGGCTTACATTCACAACAACTTTAGAGCCGTCTTCTGATGGAGCCTGATATCCGTTGTCGTCTACTGCAAAACCTTTTGAAGGCAGTTCATACCCTTTAGGTTCATTAAGTTTTACCTGTTCACCGGCTTCGTTAGTTAATGTATCTGTAATTGGATTGAAATCAAGTCTGCCTGATATCGCAACCGCAGCAACCATTTCCGGAGAAGCTACAAAAGCATGGGTATTCGGGTTACCGTCAGCCCTTTTGGCAAAGTTTCTGTTGAAAGAGTGGATAATAGAGTTTTTCTCTCCTTTTTCTGCTCCTTCTCTGTCCCATTGTCCGATACATGGTCCGCAAGCGTTGGTAAAGATTCTTGCGTTTTCGAATTTTCTGAAAGAATCTAAGAAACCGTCTCTTTCTGCAGTGAATTTCACCTGTTCAGAACCAGGGTTGATTCCCAGGATAGCTTTAGGTTTTACTCCTTTTGAAACAGCATCTTCAACAATTGAAGCTGCTCTTGATAAATCTTCATAAGAAGAGTTGGTACAGGAACCGATAAGAGCCCATTCAACTTCCAGCGGCCATCCGTTAGCTTCAGCTTTAGCTCTGAATTCAGCAACCGGAGTTGCCAAGTCCGGAGTGAAAGGTCCGTTTAAATGTGGAGTCAGCTCAGATAGGTTGATTTCTATTAATTGGTCAAAATATTGTTCAGGATTGGCATATACTTCAGCATCACCTGTTAGATGTTCGGCAATTTTATCAGCGGCATCTACTACGTCCTGTCTTCCGGTAGCCGCAAGATACCTTCTCATAGAATCATCGTATCCGAAAGTAGAAGTTGTAGCCCCGATTTCAGCACCCATGTTACAGATAGTTCCTTTACCGGTTGCTGAAAGAGATTCTGCTCCTTCCCCGAAATATTCTACGATACATCCTGTACCTCCTTTTACCGTTAGAATCCCTGCTACTTTTAAGATGACGTCTTTTGCAGAAGTCCATCCGTTCATTTTACCGGTTAATTTTACTCCGATAAGTTTAGGCATTTTAAGCTCCCAGGCCATTCCGGCCATTACATCTACTGCATCAGCACCTCCTACACCAATGGCGACCATTCCAAGCCCTCCGGCATTTACTGTGTGAGAGTCAGTACCGATCATCATACCTCCTGGGAAAGCATAGTTCTCCAATACTACCTGGTGAATGATCCCTGCTCCCGGTTTCCAGAACCCGATTCCGTATTTATCACATACAGAACTTAAGAAATTGAATACTTCGGAGTTTTTGTTGATCCCCTCCTGTAAGTCTTTATCAGCACCTACTTTTGCCTGGATAAGGTGATCTGCGTGCGCAGTAGAAGGAACAGCTACTTTAGCCTTTCCTGCCTGCATGAATTGTAAAAGTGCCATCTGTGCTGTGGCGTCCTGCATCGCTACTCTGTCTGGTGCGAAGTCTACATAAGAGTTCCCTCTTTCATGTGCTTGTGTAGCATTTCCTTCCCAAAGGTGGGTGTAAAGGATTTTTTCTGAAAGGGTAAGAGGTTTTCCAACGATTTGTCTTGCTGCTGCAATTCTTTCAGGATAACGCTCGTATACCTTTTTGATCATATCAATATCAAAAGTCATATCGTATTTAATTTTGTTCTTGTCTGTAAAGTCTCATTCTTTGATGATAAAAAAGAAAAACTATTTCTTTACACATCAAAAAACGTTCCTATTGTCCATTAATAGGAATGATTTTGACTATAAAATCAAGAGATTTTATAACTTTCAATTTAAGAAAAAATAGATTTCGTTTTTCAGGTTATATTGAAAAAAAATCGTATTTAACTTAAAATAGAAACATTCTAAACAAAAAATTGAAAGATCTTAAATCCTAAAGGACTAAAATCTTTCAATTATATAGTTTTCAAAAGTCTTGCGACTTATTTGTTAATTCTCTTAGTGAGCGCTTGTACTGGTCAGTTCTTTAATAGACGGTACAAACGTTGTAAGATCAATGCCTTCAACGGCTGCTTTATACTCATCGATGCTAGGAATTCTACCGATAATTGCAGATAATACCACAACCGGAGTAGAAGCAAGCAGGGATTCTCCTTTCTTACGTTCAGAATCTTCAACAACTCTTCCCTGGAAAAGACGGGTAGAAGTTGCTAAAACAGTATCTCCTTTAGCAGCTTTTTCCTGGTTACCCATACAAAGGTTACATCCCGGACGCTCAAGGTACATGACGTTTTTGTACTCTGTACGCGCTTCTCCTTTTGGAGCATTGTCGTCGAATTCAAATGCGGAATATTTCTCTAATAATTCCCAGTCTCCTTCTGCTTTTAATTCATCAATGATATTATATGTAGGAGCTGCAACTACAAGTGGTGCATTAAATTCTACTTTTCCTTGTTGTTTTTCAAGGTTTCTAAGCATTTGAGAAACAATCTTAAGATCCCCTTTGTGAACCATACAAGATCCAACGAAACCAAGGTCTACTTTTTTCTCACCTCCATAGTAAGAAAGATCTCTGATGGTATCGTGTGTATATCTTTTGGAAACATCTTCATTGTTTACATCCGGGTCAGCAATCATGGGTTCAACGATAGCGTCAAGATCTACAACTACTTCAGCATAATATTTAGCGTTTGCATCCGGAGTCAGGGCTGGTTTTTCTCCTGATCTGATCTCTTCAATTCTCTTATTGGCTTTATCAATTAGTCCCTGAAGAACTTTATTGTGGTTATCCATACCCTTGTCGATCATGATCTGGATTCTGTTTTTTGCGATTTCCAGTGATTCGATTAATGTATTATCTTCAGAAATGTTGATCGAAGCTTTTGCCTTCATCTCAGCCGTCCAGTCTGTAAAGGTGAATGCCTGGTCAGCAGGAAGTGTTCCGATGTGAACCTCAATGATTCTTCCCTGGAATACATTTTCTCCTCCAAACTGCTTCAGCATCTGAGCCTGCGTTGCGTGTACCACATCACGGAAATCCATGTGTTCTTTCATGTTTCCTTTGAAGGTTACTTTTACAGATTCAGGGATTGGCATAGATGCTTCACCGGTAGCCAATGCAAGCGCAACAGTTCCTGAGTCAGCTCCGAAAGCGACACCTTTTGACATTCTTGTGTGAGAGTCACCACCAATAATGATAGCCCACTCGTCTACAGTGATATCGTTAAGAACTTTGTGGATAACATCAGTCATGGCATGGTATTCACCTTTCGGGTCACGGGCTGTAATCAGACCGAACTCATTCATGAATTTCATCAGCTTCGGAATATTAGCCTGAGCTTTTTTGTCCCAAACAGAAGCGGTGTGGCATCCGGACTGGTAAGCTCCATCTACAGTAGGGGAGATTACGGTTGCAGCCATAGATTCCAATTCCTGAGCAGTCATCAAACCTGTGGTATCCTGTGAACCTACAATATTTACTTTTACACGAACATCTGAACCTGCGTGTAATACTTTTCCTGGAGTGACTCCAACAGCATTTCTGTTGAAGATCTTTTCTACAGCGGTAAGCCCCTGTCCTTCGTGAGAAATTTCTTTTGATGGAGCAAAAACAGAAGGTGCTTCAATTCCTAAAAGCTGAGCGGCAAATGTCTGTAGCTTCTTACCGAATACAATGGCATAAGAACCACCCGCTCTGATGAATTCCATCTTCTGCGGAGTGAAAGATTTGGCAAGGTCGATGAGTTCTTTATCTCCGTTGTATAATTTTTTTTCTTTTGTATTGATTGTTAAAACAGTTCCTGTTGCTACAGAATAAGCTTCTTCAAGAACGGGTTCACCGTTTTCGTTAAGAACAGGGTTTCCGTTCTCATCTACTTTCTTTACCCAGTTTTTAAGGTCGATCCCAATACCTCCGGTAACGTCTACTGTCGTAAGGAAGATCGGAGAAATACCGTTTGTTCCTCCTACAATAGGAGCAATGTTTACAAATGGTACATATGGGCTGGCTTGTTTTCCTGTCCAAAGAGCAACGTTGTTTACTCCTGACATCCTTGACGATCCTACGCCCATGGTTCCTTTTTCAGCAATAAGCATAACGCTTGCATCAGGATGTTGTGCCTGTAAAGCTTTAATCTCTTCCTGGGCCTGTGGAGTGATCATGCATTTACCGTGAAGTTCACGGTCTGATCTCGAGTGGGCCTGATTACCTGGAGAAAGTAAATCTGTAGAGATGTCTCCCTCACCGGCGATGTATGTTACGACTTTGATTTCTTCAGCAACTTCAGGAAGCTGGGTGAAGAATTCCGCTTTTGTATAGCTTTCAAGGATTTCTTTGGCAATTTCGTTACCGCTTTCATACGCATTTTTCAGACGGGTAGTATCTGCTTCATAAAGGAAAACCTGTGTTTTAAGAACAGTGGCCGCTTCTTTAGCAATAGCTGCATCACTCCCTAAAGCAAGGTCCAGCAGCACTTCAATAGAAGGTCCGCCTTTCATATGAGATAATAGTTCAAAGGCAAATGCCGGGGAAATTTCTTCTACTACGGATTCACCTAGAATAATTTCTTTTAAAAATTTAGCTTTCACTCCCGCTGCACTTGTTGTTCCGGGTAATGTGTTATAAATGAAAAATTTAAGAGAATCCGCTCGGTCAGGATTACCTGAGTCTTTAATTTGTGTAATGATTTCGCTTAGTAATTCAGCACCATCAATCGGCTTTGGATGAAGCCCCTGGGTTTTTCTTTCTTCAATTTCTTTGATGTAATCCTTATAAATACTCATAATAGAAGGTCTTTCAAAATTAAAGGTAGCCCTGCTTTTTCTTTACCGGTCTGTATAAATACAGTTAATGACATTTTGAGTTCTCGCATTTTGACGCAACATTAACCGAATAAAGTCAGCATAATCTACACTTTTTTTAAAAGTTTTTTAAAATTATCAAACATTTCAAAATGTTCCCAAAATTACGAAATTTTAGAATTTTATAAGGATGAAATTATTTAGATTCTTTATAAATATGAATTTTATAATATCTATTTTTGGCAGAAGTTTTGTAAACAAATGCCGGATATGAAAAATATACTGAATATTTTATGTGTTTTTATTTCGATTTTCGTTTTCTCGCAGGCTAAATCTGTGAAGAAAGGTAGTGCGAAGAAAGGAACAAAAAATACCGTAAAAAAAATTACAGAAACCAATAAGCCCAATCCTGATCTGGTGGTGATCAATAAAGATATCCCGGTTTTGATTCCTAAAAAGAAAGGCGATCATTTCGGATATGTCAACCAAAACGGGAAATTTATTATTCAGCCCGAATATCATATTGCTGTATTTTTTTATGAAGACTGTAATCTTTTGAATTCACCTAATGAGAAAGTAAGAAAATTCGGAACAAAAGAGTATGCTACAGTAGAAAAAGATATGATTTCTTACCGGATAGACCAGTCCGGGAAAAGGGTATATCAGTTCAAGGAAGCAGATTTCGGAAAATGTAAATTCGAAGAATATAAACAGCAGTTGTTTCAAGCGTATATTCTGAACGGCTTTTACGGAATCATTGAAAAATCAAAATTTGTAAATGCTGCTGATTACAGACAGTATCAGATCTATCCCCAATATCAGTATCTGTTTATTCTGGAAGGAGATGATGTGGCCAACCCCATGATTATTGCTTCCAATAATGATAAATTCGGTGTTATTGATGTTAACAATAAGATTATCATACCATTTGAATATGCTAATATAAAAAGGAATTTCAGCTGGAAACTGGGTAAAATGTTTGAAGTAACAAAAGATGGCCAGCATTACTATTATATAGATGCAAACAATAAAACGTACTAGAAAATTATAAATTATAAATGATGAATGATGAATGATGATTGATGATTGATGATTGATGATTGATTCATCTCATAACTTCTGTTTCCCGTGAAATTTTTTATCCCAGATCCCGGATCCCGCAGTCCGAATTTACATTCATATTATTTTTTGTAATTTTGCCGCTGAAATAAAGGGGTGCTTTAACAGGCTGAGATTATACCCAATGAACCTGGAACAGGTAATGCTGTTTAGGGAATTGAAAATGTACCAATGAAACAGTATAACAATATACCAATTCTCATTGCTAGACTGTTAAATTAATAAAATTGTTACATTATTGCTCGACCCCTTTTATTCATTAAATGTTAAAGATTTATAGAATGAAAGGATTATTTTTTTTAGGGCTTAGTATAGGCTCTGTAGCCTTTATCCAGGCTCAGAATAAAGATTCCCTGAAAGTAAGGGAAATAGAGGCTGTCAACTTTACCAAAAGATTACCGGTAGCCAAGGAGATCATCAATGTACAGAAAGATTTAGACGGAAAAAACCTGGGTCAGGATCTTCCTATTCTTTTGAAAAACCAAACTTCCATTATTTCTACTTCAGATGCCGGAAACGGAGTCGGATATACCGGATTCAGGATCCGTGGTGTTTCGGGAAGTGCAATCAATGTAATGATGAATGGTGTTCCATACAATGATTCAGAAAGCCAGGGAACCTTTTTTGTCAATGTTCCGGACTTAACCAGTTCTGCATCGCAGATTGTAATTCAGAGAGGGGTAGGAACTTCCAATAATGGTGTTTCCGCATTTGGGGCGAGTATTAATGTGCTTTCTAAAGATCCGGAAGAAAAGTTTTATTTTAAAACGGACGACAGCTATGGGTCATTCAATACCTACAAATATTCAGCAGAAATAGGTTCTGGAAAGTTCTGGAAAAACCGTCTTTCCGTAATGGGAAGATATACGCATATTCATTCTGACGGCTATATTGACAGGGCTTCCTCAAATTTACATTCCTATAACTTTACGGCTTTATTTGAAGAAGGAAATACAAAACTGCGCTTAATGGCCTTCGGAGGAAAAGAAAAAACCTATCAGGCCTGGAACGGGATTGACCGTAAAACCTGGGAAACTGATCCGAAATTCAATATTTCGGGAGCCATTTATGATGCCAATTGGGAAAATATTGTTGGTTTTTATGACAACGAAACTGATAATTACAGACAAAACCATTATCAGTTACTTTGGGAACAGAAATTCAGTGACCGCTGGAATCTTGAAACCACATTTCATTATACAAAAGGAAAAGGATATTACGAAAATTATAAACAGGGAAACCCTTTTTCAAGGTATAACCTTCCTGATATAATTGTAGATGGAGAAACTGTAAAATATTCCGATTTTATCAGAAAAAAATGGCTGAACAATGATTTTTATGGGGTAGTTTCCACGTTGTACGGAAAATTCGAAAACCTGGATGTGAATATTGGAGCAGTTGCCAACCAATACTATGGGAGACATTACGGAAATGTTACCGGTGTATTTTTTCCTCAGATTGATGAAAGTGAATATTACAGAAACCGCTCTGTGAAAAATGAAGTCTCGGGTTTTGCAAAAGCATTATTCAGAGTAGATAACTTTGAGTTTTTTGGTGATTTACAGCTCAGAAAAATTAACTATAATACCAAGATCCTGATGGCAGGAGATGGTGAAGGAGCCGATCTAAGTAAAAACTGGCTCTTCTTCAATCCTAAGGCCGGAGTGAATTACAAAATAGATGGAGGTAAAATATTTCTTTCCTATGCTCATGCTCACCGCGAACCGAACAGAGATGACCTGATGGCCAATAATGATGTGAAAGCTGAAAAGCTTCATGACTTTGAAGCAGGTTTTGAAAAACAGTTTGGAATACTGTCATTTACCGCGAATGTATACTATATGTACTATGTTAATCAGTTGGTTTTGAACGGAGAGCTTAACAATGTAGGAGCATTTATCAGAACAAACTCAGGAAAAAGTTATAGAAGAGGAGTTGAGCTCGGTGCTTTGGCTAAACTATCCAGGCAATGGGAGGTTTCCGGAAATGTAACACTAAGCCAGAACAGAAATCAGGACTTCAATATTCAAAATGGTGATGTGCCTAAAAGTCTTGGAAATACCCAGATCTCTTTCTCACCGAATGTTATTGCCAATGTAAGCTTGAAATTCAATCCTACAAAAAATTTCCAGTTTGCTTTAATGAATCAGTATGTCGGAAAGCAATATCTCGACAATACACAAGATGCAAACCTTCAGCTTAAAGATTATTTCCTGACGGATTTCAACGCTCAATATCAGTTTAAAATAGCCAATAATGAAATTGCCTTAAAGCTGTTGGTAAATAACCTGTTCAACAAGAAATACGTGAATAACGGATCTGTTTATGAAGGACAGCCTTATTATTTTTCACAGGCAGGAACAAATTTCATGTTTGGAGTGAGCTGGAAAATACAATAGCTGGCAAAATGATAAAGTTGCAAGATCAGATCTAGATCGATCTTAATTTACGAATCAGCCTTTTGCTTTTTATCGGTTTTATTCTTTTTAAGCTTAAAAAAAGAAGTTTAAATAGCCGTATTCCTATTTTAATAAAGAATAATTAAAAGACTGTTTCGGCAGTCTTTTTTTATAAAGGTTAAATATCTTAAAAAGTCATGAAAAAGTTATAAATTTGCTGCCAAATGAATATTTCAGCATACATTTTAGAATACTTAAAACAATTTGGAACTGCCACGGTTCCAGGCTTTGGGGTGTTTTCACTGAAAAATTCTAAGGCGATCATCAATTCCGAAAACGGAAGTATTTTACCTCCGGCCAGTCAGATTGAATTTACAATAGATTACGAAGTACAGACTGAAGATCTTACTGCTTTTATTGCAGAACATAAACAGATGTCCCTGGAAGCTTCCAAAAGTGATCTTAAAATCCAGACTGATTTTTGGAAGAAAAAGCTTCAGGCCGAACAGGTTCTTGAAATTCAAAACCTTGGAACTGTTTTCATTGAAGAAGGACACACCCATTTCAAGGGGAAAAGAATAGAATCCGGGCGTCCTGACTTTTATGGATTGGAAGAAATCAGATTTTCAGATATCAATAACGGAGAAAAAGTGAATGCAACAGTGAATCGTGAAAAGGATTTTAAATTCAAAAAAACAATTCTCTGGATTTTCCTTCTGATTATTCCGGTTCTGGGGATTGTATATCTGGCATTGACCCAGCAGGAGCTTCTTTTTGGGAAAAAATCTTTCAATAAGGTTTCTGTACAGACATCTACCCACAGAATCGTAAAAGATACGGTTAAGATGATGGTACACCCTACGGAAACACCTGTTTCAGATTCTTTGAAAAAAGATTCATTAGTAACACCTGTCGGAAAAGAAGCGAAACCCGCTCCGGCCGTTCCAAACAACACTAAGACTAGATGGCAAAAATAAAAAAAGCGTCAGAATCTCTGACCATTATGACCAATATCGTTCTTCCGAACGAAACCAATTCTTTAAGAAACCTTTTCGGTGGTGAGCTTTTGGCAAAAATGGACCGTTGTGCGTCTATCTCTGCTGCAAGACATTGCGAACGAAGAGTAGTTACAGCTTCTGTAAACCACGTATCTTTTAATCATCCGATTCCGGAGGGTGGAGTAGTGGTTTTGGAATCTAAAGTTTCCAGAGCATTCTCTACTTCTATGGAAGTATATGTGGATGTATGGTTGGATGACCCGATCAATCAGAAGAAAGTCCACACTAATGCAGGAATTTATACTTTCGTTGCAGTGGATGAATTCAACCGTCCGATTCCTATTCCTGAAATGATTCCCGAAACAGATGAGGAAAAAGAAAGATTTGCTGCTGCATTCCGTAGAAAAGAACTTTCACTGATCCTTTCCGGAAGAATGAAACCTTTGGAATCTGTAGAACTTAAAAAGTTATTCCAGGAGCCGCAGGAGTCTAAGAAAGACAAAAAATAGAGTTATATACTTTATCCATAAAAATGCTTTTAAACTTTGCTGAGTGCTAACGCCTTTGTGAGCTTAAAAGCATTTGTTTTTTCAGAAATTTGCGAACTTTGCGGTAGAATAAAAACAGTAATCTTAGGAATATGTTCCTATCTCTAAAACCATTAAATAAAAAATGAAAATACTTCTTTTAGATAAAAATCATCCTCTTATCACTGAACAGCTTTTAGCTCAGGATTTTATACTGGAAGAGGATTTTACGTCATCCTATGATGAGGTTTGTAAGAAAATTGAGAATTATGACGGAATTATCATCAGAAGCCGTATTCCATTAGATCAGAACTTTCTGGAAAAAGGTAAAAACCTGAAGTTTATTGCAAGAGTAGGAGCCGGAATGGAGAATATTGATATACCTGTCGCTGAAAAACTGGGAATCCAACTGATCAATTCTCCGGAAGGAAACAGGGATTCTGTGGCAGAGCACGTAGTAGGAATGCTGCTGGTTATCATGAACAGGCTTTTCATTGCCTCCCAGGAAGTGAAAAGCGGGATCTGGAAACGTGAAGAAAACAGAGGGGATGAATTGTTAGGAAAAACAGTCGGGTTGATCGGATATGGAAATATGGGTAAAGCTACAGCCAAAAGGCTTTCCGGATTCGGTTGTAAAGTGATTTTTCATGATATTCTTCCTGACCTTTCAGATGAATATGCCACTCAGGTTTCCCTGGAAGAACTGAAACAGTCTGCAGAGGTTGTAAGCTTACATATTCCTTTGACTTCTGAGACGCATTACCTTATTGACGAAACTTTCATTAATGGGATGAAAAACGGGTTTTATTTTGTCAATACAGCAAGAGGGAAAAATGTGAAAACTAAAAGTTTAGTAGAAGCGTTGAAGTCCGGAAAAGTAAAAGGAGCATGTCTGGATGTACTGGAATATGAAAAATCTTCTTTCGAACACCTTGAAGCAGAAAATGAAGATTTAAAATATCTTCTTGAATCTGAAAAAGTGATTGTAACGCCGCATATTGCCGGCTGGACCCATCAGAGCAAAGAAAAACTGGCTCAGTTCATTGTAGATAAAATAGTTGCTTCACATTGTTAACTATTTTAAAAAATAAAATATAAAAAAGCGGATTTACAAAAAGTGAATCTGCTTTTTTATTAACTTTCACTTTATAATAATTTTGAAAAAGCAATTAACTATATATCATGATCTGGACACCAATAACCATTGAAGAAATATTTGCAAAAATTTACTCCGCAGAAAAAGACTTCAATGGAAATCTTTTAAACTTCTGGGATTTAATCAAAATATATCCTGAAAAATGGGACGAAGTAGATTACGGACGGGAAGGAGGTGGTTTTTGGGTGGTAGGATTAATAGGTAGAAGAGTAATTTATTACAATGATATTGAAGAGGGATTTAATATTTCAGAGTATTCAACCTATGGAACAATTGATGATTATTATTGTAATCAGGATGATTTGAATGTTGCTGTTTTAAGTCTTTACGGTCTTATCACATTTGGTGGAAGGATAATAGGGCAGGCCGGTCCTCCCATTTGATTCTAAAAGAAATTTGCTTTCTCTATTTTGTCCTTTTGCAATTTTAGTTATGCCATATTTTTACTTCTCCATTCATTTATGTTAAATAATTCATAATATCCAACTCATATTTATTATTTATTTTGAGTTTTATTAAATTGCCGCTCATTTTTGAATCTCATGACGACGCGTAATTTAGTACTTATCTTAACTGTTTTTTTATCCCTGTTTTCTTGTAAAAAAAAGTCTGAAGCCAAAGAGGTTTCAGTAGAAAATACCACCAATCTTCCTAACTATGGAAACGTAGATCTTGGAAATGTTTTCACGAAAGGTGACGGACAGCTTCTGAACAGACAGACTACGGTGAGTTATATAGACCAGTATTATAAAAAAGTATGGGAAGGAGGAAATCTGAGCGGAGGAATTCTTGTTGCCAAAGGTGATGAAATTCTATACGAAAATTACAGAGGTTTCGGAAGAGAAGGAAACCAGATGCCAATTGATAAGAATACTCCTTTGCACGTAGCTTCCGTTTCAAAAACATTAACAGCTATGGCCATGATGAAGCTGATAGAGGCCGGGAAAATAAAACTTACAGATCACCTGACTCAGTTTTTTCCGGGATTTCCTTATCCCAATGTTACAGTTCAGACTTTACTGGATCAAAGAAGCGGTCTTCCAAAATACGAATATTTTATTACCAAGATACAACCGGCTCCGGCAGAGCTTTCCAAACCGTTTATTACGAATCAGGATGTATTGAATATGATTATCAAGTATAAACCGGACCTGGCAAGGGATACGGATACCGGATTTATGTACTGTAATACGAACTTTGCTTTATTGGCTTTATTGGTTGAGAAAGTGACCAAAACTCCTTTTCCTCAGGCGATGAAAGAAATGGTTTTCACCCCATTGAAAATGAATAATACTTACATCTTCCAGGAAAAAGATATTCCTACTGCTTCACAGTCTTTCTATTACGGCGGAAATAAGCTTTATCCTCTGGACAGGCTGGATCTTATCTACGGAGATAAAAATGTATATACGACCCCAAGAGACTTATATAATTTTTCAAAAGCAATGTTTTCAAAAAACTTCCTGAAGCCGGAACTGATGCAGATGGTTTTCACTCCTTACAGCAATGAAAAAGCAGGTATGAATAACTATGGATTAGGCTTCAGAATGAAAATATTCGACAATGGAGAAAAGCTGACTTATCATAACGGATGGTGGCATGGTACAAATTCTGTATTTGCTCATCTTTTAAAATCTAAAGTGACCATTGTAGCCATTGGAAATAAATATTCAAATAAAGTGTATACGGCTCTGGCTTTATCGGGATTATTCGAGGATTTTCCTTTGCAGAAAGATAAGCTTCATACAGTGATGAACGACAATAAAGATAGTTTGAATTCCGGACAGGAAGTTTTTGGAGAATAATGTTTACTTTTGCTTAAACATTTTCATGAAAAGGTTTCTTTTATTATTCATTATCTGTTTTCTTGTACACTCATGTGCAAGAGTAGGGTCTCCTGTTGGTGGGCCTAAAGATACTTTGGCACCAAGATTTTTAAGTTCAAACATTGATACAACAAGAATTAATGTTAAAAGGGATATTCGCGAACTCCGCCTGGATTTTGATGAATATGTAACATTGAAAGATATCAATAAAAATCTGATTATCTCGCCTCCTATTAAGGGAATAACGAGGATCCTTCCCTCTAATATTGCAAACAGGTTTGTGCTGATTCAGTGGACAGATACTCTTCAGGCTAATACTACCTATAATTTTAATTTCGGGAATTCCATTGTTGATAATAACGAGTCGAATGTGCTGAGGTATTTCAATTTTGCTTTTTCTACGGGAGATAAACTGGATGATCTGTACATCAGTGGTGAGGTAAAGGATGCATTAGATACTAAAAAGAAAGCTGCTGCGTCAGCTGAGAATAAACTGGTGGTTGGATTGTATCAGGTAAAAGATACCATGGATTATAAGAAGAAGCCTTATTATATTACTAAGGTAGATGAAGACGGATATTATGAATTAAACTATCTTACCCCAGGAAAATATAAAATTATCGCTTTCGAGGATGAGAACGGAAATTCTATGTATGATCCAGGAAAAGAAAAAGTAGGTTTCCAGAAAGATCCGATCAATGTTGAGAAATCGATTTCAGGATTAAATTTAAAAGTATATCCTTCAAAAAAACCTGTGAAGTATGTTGAAATGAAAGAGATCGCAGGAGGTGTTCTGATGACATTTGAAGGGAACCCTGAAGACGTAAAGGTACAGTCACTGAACGAAAAACTGAAGGACGTTAAAATAACGCACAACCCGAAATCTGATTCTGTCAGAATATGGTTTGATGCCGTAAAAGATGATGTCGGACAGACTGCTAATGAAAAACTTATCTTTACTCATAATAAAGGGCCGAAAAAAGACAGTGCCTATAGTGTTTCTTTATTTTACAAATATAATAAGAAGAATGCGATGGATGTTTTTAGTGATAACGGCGGAAGTTCACTGGCGCCAAAATCAGATTTAAAAATTGCATCCAATTATATTGTTGATAAAATTGATCCTTCGAAATGGACATTGAATATCAAAGGAGACAGTTTAAACGTTTTGCCATTCAATGCTAAAATCTCAGAAACAAATCCATATCAGATACAGATTCAGTCAGATTTTATACCTGGAAAAAGCTATGAACTTACTGTTCCTAAAGAAACGGTGTCTTCATTCTTTACAAAAAATACCCAATCAAAGCGTTTTGATTTCGATGTGGCAAAAGTAGATCAGTTCGGAAGTGTTGAATTCTCCATTTCGAATGCTCCGACTGCAAATTATTGGATCCAGTTGGTTGATTCTTCAGACAAAATAGCCTATCAAAAGTATTTGAAAGGAGATAAGGTGAAATTTGATATTCTGCAGCCGGGAGAATATATTGTGAGAATTCTGGTAGATAATAACGGGAATAAATATTGGGATGAGGCAGATTTTGCCAATGATATTTTCGCTGAAGATGCTTATATTTTCTATAAAAAAGTTATTGTCAGAGCTTTATGGGAAACGAGAGAAGATTGGGACCTAAAGGACACAAGAACGCTGGATAGTCCAAAATCACCAACTGCAGCACCTGCTTCAACTTCTGTGCCTGCTCCTTCTTCTACATCAACAACTCAGCTGCCTGCTGAATCTGCGACAACAAAACAGTTATTGAAGAAAGAATTTAAATCCGGCAATGCCGTTTTAACTCCGGCAAAATAAACAGATGAAGACCGCTAAGAAAATACTATTCTGGACATTGGTCGCGTTTGCACTGATTCAGTTTTTTCCTGTTGACAGAGTTAATAAACCTGTTGATCCTGCTGTAAATTTTGTAGATGCGAGAAAATCACCGGAAAAGATCAGAACACTGCTTAAAAATGCTTGTTATGACTGTCATTCCAATGAAACAGTTTATCCTAAATATGCATTTATTGCTCCTGTTTCGTGGTCGGTAAAAAGCCACGTGAATGAAGGCAGGGAGCATCTTAATTTTTCTGTTTGGGGAAGCTATAATAAGGATTTGAAAAAGAATATGCTTACTCAAGCTGTTCAAACGATCCAGAACAGGACAATGCCAATGCCCGGTTATATAGTTTACCACAGAGAAGCTAATCTTTCAGAAGCAGAAAGAGCATTGCTGATTCAGTATTTTGAAGAAATACTGACTGCCAAAACATATTAATTTCTACAATAAAAAACTCCCGCAGACTTTACAAACTAAACAGATGGTTTAAAATATCTGTTGATCTGTAAAGTCTGCGGGAGAATTTTTACAAAAATTATTTTTTTAAATAGTCCTCAAAAAATCTCTTCTGAGAATCAAAAGCAATATCTTCAAGATCCAGATCCTGTAAGGGAATCCAAACCGCTTCTGAGATCTCGGAGAGTTCGAGACTTACCTTAAATTTTTCCGAAACATTGTACTCATAAAAGAGATCGATTGTATTGTAATCAATTTCCTTATATTGATAGATATTAGGAAGGCTGGTAAGGTATTTCAGATTAGAAATATCAATATCAAGCTGAAGTTCTTCAAAAAGTTCTCTTCTACAGGTTTCCTCTGCACTTTCTTTAGGGTCGACAAATCCTCCCGCAAGATCGAGTTTCCCTTTTTTAGGATCTCTGTTTCTTCTGGTAAGATAAATTTCGTCTCCGTATCTGATGACTACTGCTACAGCACCTGCCACATTATTATACAAAGTAAAACCGCATTCCGGGCAGCTCCATTTCTTTTCACCATCCCAGTGTAAGGACTCTTTGCCACAGCTTGGACAATATTTCAATACTTTCATTGAGCGATATTAATATTTCTCGGGTGATAACTCAAAATAACATCCCTTAATTCTTCAGTTTTCAGGTGCGTATAGATCTCTGTCGTTGTAATGCTGGAATGGCCCAGCATTTCCTGAATATAACGTAAATCTGCTCCATTCTGCAATAAATGCGTAGCAAACGAATGCCTGAATGTGTGTGGAGATATTTTTTTGTTAACCCCTGCTTTATCTGTAAGTTCTTTAATGATAAGAAATACGATTACTCTGGACATAGAAGTCCCGCGGCTGTTCAAAAACAGAGTGTCTTCATATTTCTTATTGATTTTACCCTTAGAACGCACCTCTTTGATATAGCTTTCGAGCAGATCAGCGGTATAGTCGGCCAAAGGAACAAAACGGGCTTTGTTTCCTTTTCCGTGTACCTTGATGTATTGCTCTTTAAAGTTGATATTGGAGATCTTCAGATCAATCAGTTCAGAAACACGTAGTCCGCAGCCATATAGTACCTCTATGATGCATTGGTTTCTTTTTCCGAGATCTGTATTGACCTCAATAGCAGCAATAATTTTGTTGATATCAGGCAGGCTTAAAGTGTCCGGTAGGTATAGCCCCAGTTTAGGGCCTTCAAGTAGTGCCGCAGGATTGTCCTCACGATATTCATCCTCAAGCAGAAATTTGAAAAAGGCTTTGATGGAGGATATCCATCTCGCTTGTGATCTCTCACTGAATTTCTGTTTGGAAAGATTGAAAATGTATTCCTGCAGGTTTTCGTAGCCGATAGAGTCCGGACCGACATTTTCCAGATCCTCTTCTGCGTAATCTTTTAATTTTTTAATGTCCCGAACGTAGGCGTCGAGTGTGTTTTCTGAAAAATTTCTTTCGAAACGAAGAAATATTTCAAAATCTTTGATCTTTTCATCCCAAGTCATTTGTGCTTATTTTTTTAGTTCACAGTCCGATATTTGTTCTATTTCAATATTATGGTTTCTCAGGAACGATATACCATCGTCATCCGAATACTCATTAATATACACCAGTCTCGTAATTCCTGCCTGTAAAATCAGCTTGCTGCATTCTTTACAGGGTGACAGCGTCAGATATAACGTTGCCCCTTTTGCAGATTGTGTGGAAGCAGCCAGCTTTAATATAGCATTGGCTTCCGCATGTAATACGTACCAGTGTGTTTTTCCCTCTTCATCTTCACAGCAGTTTTCGAATCCCGAAGGAGTTCCGTTGTAACCATCTGAAATAATCATCCTATCTTTTACGATAAGAGCTCCTACCTGTTTTCTCTTACAGTAGGAGAGTTTTGCCCATTCCTGAGCCATTTTTAGATAAGCTTTATCAAACTTATTCATACCACAGCATTGTTTTTTCGAAATAATTTGGATTAAAATCTAGAAGTTCGGCTTTCTTTTCTCCAGGAAAGCAGTTACTCCTTCTTTCTTATCTTCCATATCAAAAAGTTCACCGAAATACTTGATTTCAGTTTCAAAACCTTTTTCTGTGTCAGATAAATTCACGGCGTTGATAGCCTTAGATATTGCCATTGGTGAGTTGTGGGCAATCGTGTTTGCTAATTCTTTCGTTTGGGTTAATAATTCTTCTATAGGGTATACTTCATTGACCAGTCCGATCTCTTTTGCTTTTTGAGCAGGGATCATTTTGGCAGAGAAGATCATTTCATTGGCAATACCTTTTCCGACAAGTTTGGGAAGCCTTTGGGTTCCTCCATAACCCGGAATTAATCCGAGCGTTACTTCAGGAAGTCCTAATCTGGCGTTTTCCGATGCATATCTGATGTGGCATGCCATAGCAAGCTCTAAACCTCCTCCTAATGCAAAACCGTTCACGGCCGCAATGACAGGTTTAGACATGTTTTCAATTTTGTTGAACAACTTATTTTGTCCGTTTCTCGCAAGTTCTTCAGCTTTTTCCTGTCCGAAATCACTGAATTCCTTGATATCAGCTCCCGCTACGAAGGATTTTTCTCCACTTCCGGTAAGGATGATCACCCTACAGGAAGTATCAGTGTCAAGCTCGTCCAATGCGGTACTGATTTCCTGAATTGTTTTTGCGTTTAAGGCATTTAAACTTTCAGGTCTGTTTATGGTAATGATAGATAATTTATCTTCTTTTTTTAATAATATGTTCTCGTAACTCATTTTTCCACTTTAAAATATCATCCTTTGCAAATTATGAATTTTTTACAAAAAAAAGGAAAAAATATTATTTTTTTTTCCTTTTTTTTAATTTATCGTTCAATATGATTATTTGGAATGATTCATCATATTTGCATCAATATTGACATTTAGCTGAGAAGCTACTTTCATGCCAAGCTCAATGTTGGCACGGAAAAAATGACACAGTTGACGGTTAATAATCTCGTCTTTTTTAGGTCCGCTTATGCCACTCATACTGCCTACTATATTTTTGATCAGATGATCTCTGTCTTCTGCATTCATTGCTTTTGAGTAAAGCAGCCCCGGCTGTGTATAATGATCACTGTCGTTGTCATTTCTGTTGTAACTGGCAACATGAGCACTGTCTAGCTCATACTCAAAGTTTTTGTAGGATGGGTCAGGTTTGATATCATCAAAACTGTTCGGATGATAATTCGGTTTGTCCTGATAGGAGCTTGAGTCTGCCATATAACCATCTCTCTGATAATTGTTGACTGCAAAAGGACATCTGTTCACTTCCAGCTGATGTGAATTGACCCCCACTCTGTACCGGTGCGCGTCAGGATAAGAGAATAATCTTCCCTGCAGCATTTTGTCCGGTGAAAAGCTGATCCCGTTAATCAGGCTGCTGGGTGAAAAAGTAGACTGCTCCACATGGGCAAAGTAGTTGACAGGGACTTCGTTAAGTTCCATTTCTCCTACTTCAATTAAAGGGAAATCATCATGGAACCATACTTTGGTAACATCAAAAGGATTCCATCTGAAATCTTTGGCCTGTTCTTCTGTCATTACCTGAATATACATCGTCCACTTCGGGAAATTTCCGCTTTCAATAGCATTGCAAAGATCTTCCTGTGCAAAATCAGGGTTTTCCCCAGCCATTTTTACTGCTTCTTCATCGGTGAAGTTTTTGACTCCCTGCTTTGTTTTAAAATGGAATTTTACCCATACTCTTTCATTTTTATCATTGATCATGGAGAAAGTGTGGGAGCCGAATCCGTGCATATGACGGTATCCGTATGGAGTTCCTCTGTCAGACATTAATATAAGAACCTGATGAAGCGATTCCGGATTTAAACTCCAGAAATCCCACATCATCGTTGCGCTTTTTAAATTGGTTTTTGGAACCCTTTTTTGAGTGTGAATAAAATCAGGAAATTTTTTAGCATCTTTAATAAAGAATACAGGTGTATTGTTTCCTACAAGATCCCAGTTTCCGTCTTCAGTATAAAACTTTAAGGCAAAACCTCTCGGGTCTCTTGCGGTATCTGCGCTTCCTTTCTCGCCGCCCACAGTAGAAAATCTTGCAAACATTCTGCATGAATTTCCCACTTTTGAAAACAGCTTTGCTTTCGTGTACTGGCTGATGTCATGGGTTACAGTAAATGTGCCGTATGCTCCGCTTCCTTTGGCATGCACAATCCTTTCAGGAATTCTTTCCCTAACGAAATGTGCAAGATTTTCCTGAAGAATAAAGTCCTGCAGTAATACCGGGCCTCTTGGTCCTACCGTCTGTGAATCCTGATGTTCAAAATAAGGTGCTCCGTTACTTAACGTTAATTTTTTAGAATCCATATAATTGATGATTTGAATAATTGTTCTTTTTCTAAATCCAAGTGTAAAGGTAGTGAATATCAAATTTACTTGAATTTTTAATTGCTAATAGCAAAAACGTTATATCTTTGTAATAGATAATATTAATCAAATGAACATTCAGCAACTGGAGTATCTTATCGCTGTTGATAAGTATAAACATTTTGGTAAAGCCGCTCAGGCGTGTTTTATTACCCAACCTACGTTAAGTGCCATGATACAGAAATTTGAGGATGAACTGGATGTGAAGGTTTTCGACAGGACGACTCACCCGATCCGTACTACAGATGTAGGTCTTCAGATTATTGATCAGGCAAAAGTAATTATCGAGTCTGTGAATGAGTTGAAAAACAAGGCTAACCTGTTGAATAATATTTTAGGAGGAACCATTAACCTGGGAATCATTCCTACAGTTTCTTCTTTCATACTGCCTACGGAAATCTTCAAGTTTCTTGAAGAAAATCCAAAAATCCAGATGAATGTAAAAGAAATGACTACGGATAATATTATTAAAGCTCTAAAAGCGGGAGAACTGGATGCGGGAATTATCTCTACTCCTTATGATACGGCTGACGAGTTTTACCAGGATTTCTTATTCAATGAAGAGCTGATGATTTACAGTTCCAATACGGAAGCCAATAAAAAGAATTCTTATATCATTCCTGAAGAACTGAATGTAGAGAAAGTATGGCTTCTTGAAGAAGGAAACTGTCTTAGAAATCAGTTTGAGAATATCTGCCATCTGAAGGAAAATACATTGAAACCCAAAAATCTGGATTTCCTTGCTTCCAATATTCAGACTTTAGTACATATGGTAGATAAGGTAGGGGGAATCAGTATTCTGCCTGAGCTTGCATTGAGCCAGCTTTCTGAGGAACAGAAGAAAAATGTTTTCAGATTCAAAAAACCTTTCCCTTATCGTGAAATCAGTATTATTTACTATAAGCCAACCTTTAAGCAAAAAATCATTGATGAATTATCACATTCCATCAAAAATTCTTTAGAACTTAAGCTGAATTATCACGAAAGTCCAAAAGAGTTTGTAAGCATTAAGCCACAGTAATAAGAATGCCTTAAAGTGATAGAAATCATCAATTTAAATAAAAGCATAATTAGTAAACAAAATTTTTGAGTATTACGAAAATAGTACTTAAATTTGCTGACGTTTATTACGAGGAAAAATTTGACCTGATTGCAACCTCTATAAAAAAATGCTAAAACAGTATTCTTTTTTCTGGGCAATTTCATTCATATTTTTCGCAAACAAAATTTTAAATCTTTAAAACAAAAGAATTATATGTCTTATTTATTTACATCTGAATCAGTTTCAGAAGGACATCCGGATAAAATTGCCGATCAAATTTCCGATGCATTAATTGACCATTTCTTAGCATATGATAAAGATTCAAAAGTAGCATGTGAAACTCTTGTAACTACCGGACAGGTGGTATTGGCAGGAGAAGTAAAATCAGATGCTTATCTTGATGTACAGACCATTGCCAGAGAAGTAATCAACGGAATTGGATACACAAAAGGAGAATATATGTTCAATGGAGATTCTTGCGGGGTGATCTCTGCAATCCATGAGCAGTCACCTGACATCAACCAGGGGGTTGACAGAGCCGTAAATGACGAATCTTTCGAAGCTAAAGCGAATGCACAGGGTGCCGGAGATCAGGGAATGATGTTTGGATATGCCACTAATGAGACGGCTAATTATATGCCTCTTGCGTTGGATCTTGCCCATACGATCCTGAAAGAACTTTCTGCCATCAGAAGAGAAAATAAAGAGATTACTTACCTTCGTCCTGATGCAAAAAGCCAGGTTACTATTGAGTATTCTGATGATCACAAACCTATCAGAATTGATTCTATCGTAGTGTCTACTCAGCATGATGACTTCGGAACAGAAGAAGAAATGCTGAATAAGATCCGTGAGGATATTAAAAATATTCTGGTTCCAAGAGTCGTTGCTCAGCAAACAGAGGAAATCAAAGCTTTATTTAATGATCAGATCAAATATCACATTAATCCTACAGGAAAATTCGTCATCGGAGGACCTCACGGAGATACTGGTCTTACAGGAAGAAAAATCATCGTTGATACATACGGAGGCAAGGGAGCCCACGGTGGTGGGGCCTTCTCAGGAAAAGATCCGTCTAAAGTAGACAGAAGTGCTGCTTATGCAACAAGACATATTGCTAAAAACTTAGTAGCTGCAGGAGTTGCTGATGAAGTTTTGGTACAGGTTTCTTATGCAATTGGGGTAGCTGAACCTTGTGGTTTATATATCAACACCTACGGAACTGCAAAAGTAGATCTTCATGACGGTGAAATTGCTAAAAAAGTTTCTGCCATCTTTGATTTAAGGCCTTATGCTATTGAGCAGAACTTAAAACTGAGAAACCCTATCTATCAGGAAACAGCATCTTACGGGCACATGGGGAAAGAACACTATGTAGCTGATAAAACTTTCAATAAAGGGCATAAAAATGAGCTTACACTCAAAGGCCTTGAGTTTTTTACTTGGGAGAAATTAGACAAAGTAGAGGAAATTAAAGCCGCTTTCGGAATTTAATTTTCCCTTTAAAGAATAATAATGAACTGCTTTATCTTTCGATAAGGCAGTTTTTTTTAATTTTACACCTTAATAATATAGAAAGATGATGAATTTTCGAACTGTAGTTGCCATCCTGTCCCTGTCTTTGCTAAGTACGTTGGTAAAAGCTCAATATACCATGCACAAAATGATCACTGTGGGGTATACTTATCAGAATCAAAGTTTTGGCGAAGTAGGAGGTAAATTGCTTTTCCTTAAAAATGATGATGTGATTTACAGATTGGGAGGATCTGCCCTGATGGGGTCTGTGGATTCCAGATTTGCTGTTATGCCAAAGCTGCAGGCTGATGTTTTACTTAATTTTGAAAAGAATGTGGATTTCTACCACTCATATTATTTTCTAGCGGGAGTGGAAGGTACCAATAAATACATTGCCCCTAAGATAGGGGTCACCTTATTTGGAATGCTGGATCTTACAGGGGGATATGCTTTTCCTGTCGGAGACACCCGATTAAACGGAAAAGAAATGAAAGGCTTGAATATTAATTTTACATTAAATATCCCTACGGTCTTCATTCATGACATGTTTAAGTGATTTTTTTTAAATTTTTCTTTCAGAAATTTAATAATTGGTTAACAGTTATTAAAAAATTATTATATTTACATCATAATAATTTGTACCGCCTATAGAATAGACTCTACTCTAGAACTGTTTTGTTTATACAGCAAAGGCCAGATATCATATCTGGAGGAATACCTGTCTGCAAATATTTATATTGAGAAGAGTTATGAAATCAAAATCGGATAGTTTACTAATTTCCCTTTACCAGAAAGGAGACGAGGGTGCATTGTCAACCCTTATTCACCGACATCAGAGAGAACTTTTTACATTCATTTTTTACAAAATTAATGATGAAGATTTGGCCAACGATATCTTTCAGGACACTTTTATGAAGATTATTGTTATGCTGAAAGAAGGGCGCTATAACGAAGAAGGTAAATTTATTCTTTGGGCAAAAAGAATTTCTCACAATTTAATCATTGATCATTTCAGATCAAAAGCCAAGAATATCAAAGTTTCAGAAACTACTTTTGAAACGGACGAATATTCTATTTTTGATTTAATCAGGGAGCCTTCTGAAAATATTGAAGACCAGCTTGTCACCAACCAGATACAGGAAGATCTTATGAGAATGCTTCAGTTTTTGCCACCCAACCAGCAGGAAGTCATCAAGCTGAGATTTTTTGATGGTTTGAGTTTCAAAGAAATTGCAGATCATACGGATATGAGCATTAATACTACACTGGGCAGAGTAAGATATGCACTCATAAACCTGAGAAAAATCATGGATGAAAATAATATAATATTAACGAGATAAATAATATTTAGTAAAATTTCACGTTTTAAAGAAAAACATACTTCGCCTATGAAAAAAAATGATTCTTTAAAAGTGAAAACTTTGAAACCTAAGAAACAAACCATTGATTTTTTGCTTAATTTTTCCAAAAACCTTGAAGTTGTGAAGAGCAAAAGCAAAAACTACCCTATCTCGAAAAATTAAAATTATTAACTTTGTGCTGTATGAAAATGCAGCACGTTTTTTTTGACCTGGATAATACACTCTGGGATCATCGCAGAAATGCCTATCTTACCATCAAAGACCTTTTTGAAAAACAGGAAATTACTTCAAAGTACCATATCGATTTTGAAGAGTTTCATTCTGTTTATCATGATATCAATGAAGAATTGTGGGAAAAGATCAGAGACGGAATTATTGGCAAAGAATATTTGAGAGAATACCGTTTTTATCACTCATTTAAACATTTTGGTGTAGAGAATAAAGAATTGGCCCTTTATTTTGAGGAAAACTTCCTTGATAATATTGTAAGTCATAACGAATTGGTGGAAGGAGCAGAAGATGTTCTGGAATACCTGAAAGCCAAAAATTATACATTGCATATTATATCCAACGGATTTCAGGAGGTAACAGAAAGGAAATGTATCCTGTCCGGAATTGCACCCTATTTTAAAACTATTACCAGTGCGGATTCTGTAGGAGTACGAAAACCAAATCCAAAGATTTTTGAATACTCTCTGGGGCTTTCTGAAGCCAGAAAAGAAGAAAGCATCCTTATCGGGGACGACTGGATTGCTGATGCGATGGGCGCTACAGATTTTGGAATGGATGCTATTTTCTTTGATGTTTATAAAGAAGATAAGCAGAAGGAAGGATTAAAAGCTATTACCCATCTGCACCAGATCAAAGAATACTTATAAATATAAGATTATAAAATCTCATAAAAGCTGCTAAACTCAATTTAGCGGCTTTTTTATTCTCAATGTATTTTAAAAACCCATGTTAAGATCTTTGATCATCTGCGTCAACCCATAGTTACATTAAATTTTGAGTCTATTTATTTTACCACAACCATTTTCCTAATTCTTTCCCAAATTGATGATGAACTTTGCTCCATATTAACAACAGAAAATGTAATAGTATGAAAAATGCAAAGAAAATCACCGGAGTATTGATGGTCATATTTTTATTGATGGGAAGCCTGGCTGCTGCACAGGACAGGGCAATCACAGCCAATCAGCTGCCTAAGACAGCTAAAAACTTTCTTTCTGTCCATTTTAAAGGCATCCCTGTAAACTCTGCCATAGAAGACAGAGAAATCTATGGCGTGGATGAGTACAAAGTATACCTGACCAATGGAATGAAAATGGAGTTCGACAGCAGCGGTAACTGGAAAGAAGTGGATGGCAGGCATCAGAAAATTCCGTATGGCTTTATTCCCATGTCAATCAGAAATTACAGTACGAAAAATTTTCCTAATACTTATATCATCAAAATAGAAAAGAAAAGATGGTCTTACAAAGCAGAACTTTCCAATGGATTAGAGCTTGAATTTGACAGGAACGGAAACTTTAAAAAAATTGATGACTGATTAAACGAAGTATAACAATAAAATTAGTATGATGGTCAACTGGAGCTTAATTAGAAGTAATGGAGGAAGAGATTCTTCCAATAAGATTAGAAAGAGTATTGTGTCTTTTATGACAAAGCACCACCCCGGCAGTGTAATAGACTCTATTGAAAGGAAATATAACGCTTATAAAATTAATCTGATGAATGGCTTATGTCTCGTTTTTGACGAAGATGGAAGATATGTGAAATCGAATTGATTTTAAGGAAGCTGGAAACAGGAAGGGGAAAGAGCGGAAAACTACAGATGTTATAAGCTGTACACATTACTTCCGGCTTCCCTCTTCAATCCTTCCGGCTTTTAATTTCATATATTTGATATAAGTTTAATCCTGTAACAGAGGCTCAAATCGCATATGAAGATATTAATAGTAGAAGATGAACCGGAATTAAAAAATACGGTGCAGAAATTTCTGGAAGCAGAACATTTTGTGGTGGAATATGCTGATACATATTACTCCGGACTGGAAAAAATTATTTCTTACGAATATGACTGCATTCTTTTGGATATCATGCTTCCCGACGGTAATGGAATTGATCTGTTGAAAGAGATAAAACAAATGCATAAAAAGGACCCGGTGATCATTTTGTCTGCAAAAGATTCTGTAGATGATAAGGTCACAGGGCTGGAGATTGGTGCAGATGATTATCTTGCGAAACCTTTTCATCTTGCAGAGTTAATGGCGAGAATAAAATCGGTCATCAGACGCAATCATCAGGATGGGGAGAATATTATTAAATACAAAAATATCAGTATTGATCCGGATAGCAGAAAAGTTTTGGTAGGAGGCGAGGAGCTTATACTGAATCGTAAGGAGTATGATTTGTTATATTATTTTGCCATTCATCCGGAGAAAACATTACAAAAAACTACACTCGCAGAGGCGATTTGGGGAGATTATATTGATCAGGCAGACAGTCTGGATTTTATTTACTCCCAAATTAAAAATCTTCGTAAAAAGTTAAAAACAGTCAACGCTGAAGCAGACTTTCAGGCTGTATACGGTATAGGCTATAAATTTGTCTGATGAAAGTTTCATTAAAATATTACACGATAAAATACCTTATCATGATCCTGTTGCTGATCATTGCGGTATGGGCGGGCCTTTTTTATGCTTATATCCTGGATGAAGTACATGATAATGTAGATGATGGATTAAGAGACAGAAAAATACAGATTATCAAAGCTGTATACCTAAATCCTCAGTTGCTGAAAAATAATGAATTTGGATTCAATGAATTTAAAATCAATCCGGTTAAAGCTCAGGATTATCAGAACAAAAGCAGGCTTTACAACAAGATGTATTATATGGAGTATGATGATAAAGACCAGCCTTACAGAGTTCTGGAAGCAGACTTTATGGATCAGTTCAAAGGCCATCAGCGACTTGTTATAAGAACTTCAACGGTAGAAGAAGACGAATTGATCTATGATCTTACTACTGCTTTAATTGTACTTTATATCCTTTTGGTCATAAGTATTGTAGCAGTCAACGGATATTTGTTGAATAAGGCGATGGGACCTTTCTATCAGATTCTGGACAAGCTTAAAAAATATCAGTTTGGAATTCCTTTTTCTCAGGAAAAGCAGAATTATAAAATCACCGAGTTTGAAGAACTCAATGTAGAAATCAACGAAATGATTGCACGTAATGAGATTGTATTTCATCAGCAGAAACAATTCATTGAAAACGCTTCTCATGAACTTCAAACCCCTTTGGCCATTGTCATCAATAAAATAGATCTGCAAATTCAAAATGAAGAACTTGATGAAAAAAGCATCAGCCTGCTTTCGGAGGTGAAAAATGATCTCAGAAGAATGGTAGGGTTAAATAAATCTTTATTAATGCTTTCCAAAATTGAAAACAGCCAGTTTAATACAACTTCAGATATTGATTTTAACGGAATGATTATCCGGTTGGTTCAGAATTACGAAGACTTTATTGCGTTTAAAAAAATAGAGGTCAGTATTATTGAAAAAGGAAAATTTATAGCTGATTTTAATCACGATCTGGCAGGCATTCTACTGTCCAATCTCCTTAAAAACGCAGTCAAATACAATAATGAAGAAGGAACATTAAATATTATCATTGAAAATAACAGGATCGTATTTCAAAACAGCGGAACTCCTGTGCCTCTGGATCAGTCAAGGATATTTAACAGGTTCTATAAACAGGGATCAGACCGTACATCTACCGGATTGGGGCTGTCTATCATCAAGACCATTATCAAACAATACCCGGCTTGGGATATTGCCTATGAATACGGAGATCATATGCATTACTTTATCCTGACTAAAAATAATAGTCGCTACAATGAATAGAGAAAGCCTTTCATTGGAAAGGCTTTCTTATATTTTAAAACTCAGAATTAAAATCCTAAGCTTGTTCTTACTCTTTTAAGAGTTTCCTGAGCAATAGGTCTGGTTTTCTCAGCTCCCTGCTGAAGCTTTGCTTCAAGCTCATCAAGATTATTCATATAATAATTGAACGTTTCTCTTTCCTTCTCAAAACGTACCAGAATCAGATCCAGCAATTCCTTTTTAGCATGTCCGTATCCGAAGTTTCCGGCAAGATACTTGGCTCTTAATTCCTCGGTTTGTTCCGGAGTAGCAATCAGCTGGTAAATGGCAAAAACTTTATCCGTTTCAGGATCTTTAGGGTCTTCTAAAGCTTTAGAATCCGTTTCAATGCTCATCACCTGTTTTTTAAGTTCTTTTTCCGGTAAGAAAATATTGATGATGTTTCCTCGGGATTTTGACATTTTCTGACCGTCTGTTCCAGGAACATATTTGGTGTCTTCCTGAAGTTCAGACTGTGGCAATACAAGAATTTCACCCATCTGATTGTTGAACCTTGAGGCAACATCTCTGGCGAATTCCAGGTGCTGAAGCTGATCTTTTCCTACAGGAACGATCTCTGCATCATACAGTAAAATATCTGCAGCCATCAGAATAGGGTAAGTGAACAGACCTGCATTGACATCCTGAAGTCTGTCTGCCTTATCCTTGAATGAATGGGCTAATGTTAATCTTTGATAAGGAAAAAAACATGATAAATGCCAAGAAAGTTCACAGGTTTCAGCGATATCACTTTGTCTGTAGAAATATGTTTTTTCAGTATCTAATCCACAAGCAAGCCAAGCCGCAGCAATCTCGTAGGTATTTTGTCTTAAAATCTGCGCATCTTTAATCTGTGTAAGGGTGTGAAGATTCGCAATAAATAAAAATGATTCATTTCCTTCCTGCTTAGATAGTTCGATTGCAGGAATAATTGCCCCCAATAAATTTCCAAGATGGGGTGTTCCGGTGGCTTGAATGCCGGTAAGAATTCTTGACATTTGTTTAAAATTTATATTTAAAAATTAATGAATTGCAAATTTACAAGGTTTGCCGGGAATAACGAAAGATAAAAGATAAAAGATAAAAGATAAAAGATAAAAGATAAAAGATGTTCCTTTAAGTATCTGGATCCAATAGGGGTGGGCTTTAGCCCAGCCAGCTTAAAATTCAACATCCGTCTATTGGCTTGAGCCAAAATCTATCAATCCAAAATCATCAATCTGCCTTTCAATTATCTGTTTCAATCTGTGAAATCCGCGGTTAAAATAACTAAGGAATCACAATCTTCTCTCCTCCAAATTTAGGTTCTATCCCAAAAAGAAGATCCCAGTACGCTTTAGCTTTCGCAAAATACTCTCTCAAATTGGTCTTTAAGCCTGCATACTTATTCACATCTGCGGCATTATATCCAAATGCTTCCATTCCATTTTTTTTGGCCAGGAAAACGGCTCTTTCATTGTGAAACTTCTGAGAGATAATAACAAGTTTTGTCTGGCTGAAAATATCTTTCGCTCTTACAACAGAATCCAGCGTTCTGAATCCGGCATGGTCTAAAATAATTTTATCCTTTGGAACTCCATTCTCCGTCAATGCCTGCTGCATATCTTCAGGTTCATTATAATCTTTGGTACTGTTGTCACCGCTGACAATTATATATTGTATTTTTCCACTTTTATATAAATCGCTTGCGGCTTTAATTCTGTTGTAAAAATATGCATTAGGGGTTCCGTTGTTCAGTAATTTCCCGGTTCCCAGTAACAAACCTGTTTTTGCTTCCGGCACATCAGCAATATTGTAGGAAACGAATGGCCCGCTGTCTTTTTTGATGCTATAATTAGCCCAGGCAATAAAAATAATTCCTGCAACAAGAAGAAGCAGGAAAATTTTAAAAATATTTTTGATTATTTTTTTCATCAGAATATATCCTTTAAAATTCCAGACCGTTCGGGAAAGCTTTTTTTCTGAATATTAATAAGAATGCTGCACCTACGGTAATGGCAGAATCGGCAACATTGAAAATATATTTGAAAAACTCAATATGTTTTCCACCTATCAGAGGCCAGCTTTCAGGAACATTCCAGTCTACTAACGGGAAGTGAAGCATATCTACAACACATCCTTTCATGAAAGTGGAATATCCATGACCAAAAGGAGCAAATTTTGAGATGCCTCCATAGCCGATCCATCGGTCAATGCTTGGATCATAAACAGTCCCGCTGTCGAAGATCATTCCGTAGAACATTCCGTCAATAAGATTTCCGATCGCCCCTGCAAAGATCACTGCCATTGGGATTAAAAGATAGTTGGAAGCTCCTTCTCTCAGCCATTTTTTGAACATATACACCATTCCTCCGATCAGGAATATTCTCAGGATTACAAGGAAATATTTTCCGATAATCCCTCCGAAGTGAAACCCGTAGGCCATTCCGGGGTTTTCTACAAACGTCAGTTTAAAGCCTGGTAAAACAGTGATGCTGTCGTCCAGATTAAAATGGGTTTTAATATAAATTTTCGAAGCCTGATCAATTAATAACACAAGAAATGTTATGGCTAATATCTTTTTCATTACTGTCCTTTAGGTTTTGAAGGCTTTGCTGCCGGCTTTACATTTTTGTTATCGCTTGCTTTCTTGACCACTTTCTGTCCGTTGAATGAGCTTTTAACATGTGCTTTTTCAAATTTAATACCCATCTCTTTCAGCACACTTTTCAGTGCACTCAGTTCCATAGAATTTTTAGGATGTACTATGATAGATTCCATTTCTTATATTTAATTGTTACATTTTAGACAGCTCATCGAGTCTTTTTCTGTCTTTTTCAGAGAGATCATTCACTCCGTTTTTGCCCATCTTACTCAAAAGCCTGTCAATTTCTTTCTCCCTTTCACGTTTATCGGAATTGAATTGATCATCAATAGTATAGTTTTTCTGTGGATCAGGAAAGAACCTGTTTTTGATCCACTCTCTGTTGAAAAATAATAATACTATTGCAATAATAGCTCCCAAAATTAATAATTCGCTCATGGGTATACATTAAAAATTAGGTTTATAAAGTATCCGTGAATACGATATAAACCCAATATTATTTTACAAACCTTACGGCTATTTTTGCATATTTTTCGCTTCGATGCTCAGCGTAGCGTGAGGAACGGCTAAAAGTCTTTCCTTAGGAATCAGTTTTCCTGTTACTCTGCAAACACCGTACGTTTTATTTTCGATTCTGATCAAAGCATTTTTAAGATCACGCACGAATTTTTCCTGTCTTCCTGCTAAAATAGAGTTCTGTTCTTTGCTCAGCGTTTCTGCTCCTTCCTCAAAAGCTTTGAAGGTAGGTGAAGTATCATCGGTTCCGTTATTCTGGTCGTTGATGAAACTTTCTCTGATCAGCTGAAGATCTTTTTCTGCTTTCTCTATTTTTTCTTTAATGACCGCTTTAAATTCCTGTAAATCAGCATCGCTGTATCTAAC
This sequence comes from Chryseobacterium sp. ON_d1, assembly GCF_006829085.1. GTDB lineage: Bacteria > Bacteroidota > Bacteroidia > Flavobacteriales > Weeksellaceae > Chryseobacterium. The sequence continues at coordinate 71,192 of NZ_BJTC01000010.1, read as the reverse complement.
TCTTTCGTCTGACATATTCTTTCTCTTTTTTAATAAAATTATGAAATGGAATTTGAAATACAATAACTACATGTTAATTTTTTTCAATATTTATCTTAAAATTAACCTCATCTATTTCGATTTCGTTAAAATTTGAAAGTGAAGATACAATTTCTATTTTATTTGACAAGACTTCAGAAGAAATATATTCCTCATTTTTCTTAATATCATTCAAGAAAGGAGAGCTTTCTTCCAATGCAATTGAAATTTTGTCTGTCAGTTCAAAGTCTTTGTCTTTTCGCAGGTTTTGAATTCTGTTAATGAATTCTCTTGCGATTCCTTCAGATTTTAACTCATCGGTTAACGTCAAATCTAATGCCACAGTTGTTTTTCCGTCAGAAGTTACTGTCCATCCCGGGATATCTTTGGTAGAAATCTCTACATCATCAAGAGTAATTTCATATCCCTGAACGTCTGTTTTTCCTTCTTTTTCTAGACGGGTAATCTGTTCTGCACTAAGATTAGCAATCTCTGCACCTACCATCTTCATGTCTTTTCCTAATTTAGGACCAAGCGCTTTGAAGTTAGGTTTTATCTGCTTTACAATTAAGTGCGATGCTTCTTCAGCATTAATTAACTGTAATTCTTTTACGTTTACCTCCTGCTTGATCAGGTCTGCAACAGCAAGAATCTGTTCTTCTGTTTTAGAATCCAATACAGGAACCAATACTTTCTGTAACGGCTGACGAACTTTTACATTTTCTTTCTTTCTCAGAGAGAAGACCATACTTGTAATGTTCTGAGCCAAATGCGTTTTTTCAACCAGATCCTGATCAATTAAGCTTTCATCAGCTACCGGGAAATCTGTAAGGTGTACAGATTCACCATTTTCTTTGCCTGTCACTTTATTCAGATCCTGATACAATTGATCCATAAAGAAAGGAGCAATAGGAGCAGAAAGTTTAGCTACTGTTTCAAGACAGGTGTATAAGGTCTGGTAAGCAGAGATTTTGTCATCAGAATATTCTCCTTTCCAGAAGCGTCTTCTGCACAATCTTACATACCAGTTACTCAGATTATCATTTACAAAAGTGCTGATCGCTCTTGCTACTCTTGTCGGCTCATAATCTTCATAGAAAGCTTTCACTTCCTTTATCAGAAGATTCAGCTCAGAAAGGATCCATCTGTCAATTTCAGGACGGTTTTCCACTTCTTTTTCTGAATAGTTAAAGCCGTCTACATTCGCATATAAAGCAAAGAATGAATAGGTATTGTAAAGTGTTCCGAAGAACTTTCTTCTTACTTCATCGATTCCTTCAATGTCAAACTTCAGGTTTTCCCAAGGGTTGGCATTGGAGATCATATACCAACGGGTAGCATCCGGCCCGTACACAGAAAGGGTTTCGAACGGATCTACTGCATTTCCTAAACGTTTTGACATCTTTTGTCCGTTCTTATCCAGAACAAGACCGTTACTCATTACATTTTTATAAGCAACCGAATCGAATACAGCAGTTCCGATAGCGTGAAGCGTATAGAACCATCCACGGGTCTGATCAACACCTTCAGCAATGAAATCAGCAGGGAATGCTTTATTGTTGTCAATTAATTCTTTGTTCTCAAAAGGATAATGCAACTGTGCATAAGGCATAGAACCTGAGTCGAACCAAACATCGATCAAATCACTTTCACGCTTCATGGCTTTTCCTGAATCAGAAACCAATATGACTTTGTCAACCACATTTTTGTGAAGATCCACAAGCTCATAGTTAGATTCAGCCATATTTCCGATGATGAAACCTTTGAATGGGTTTTCAGTCATCAGTCCGGCTGCAATTGATTTTTCAATTTCGTTGTATAACTCTTCTACAGAACCGATGATCTTTTCTTCTTTCAAATCATCTGTTCTCCAGATTGGCAGCGGAATACCCCAATATCTAGAGCGGGAAAGGTTCCAGTCGTTTACATTTTCCAGCCAGTTGGCAAAACGTCCCTCTCCGGTAGCTTTTGGCTTCCAGTTGATTTCTTTGTTCAAATTAACCAGTCTTTCTTTTACAGCGGTCATTTTCACAAACCAGGAATCCAGCGGATAGTATAACACCGGTTTATCTGTTCTCCAGCAGTGTGGGTAAGAGTGGACATATTTTTCTACTTTGAAGGCTTTATTTTCTGTTTTCAGCAGGATCGCCAATTCTACATCCCATGATTTCTCAGGGGCTGTTCCTTCATCATAATATTCGTTTTTGATATACTTTCCTGAAAATACCTCTGGAACATTTTCTCCTTTGATGAATCTGCCCTGTAAATCTACCAATGGTACAAGATTGTCATTTTCATCTTTTACCAACATTGGCGGAATCTCAGGCTGAGCCATTTTAGCAACTCTTGCATCATCCGCACCAAAAGTAGGCGCCGTGTGAACGATACCTGTACCGTCTTCTGTCGTTACGAAATCTCCTAAGATTACTCTGAATGCGTTTTCAGGGTTGTCATTAGGTGTAAACCAAGGAACTAATTGCTCATATCTTGTGTCAACAAGTTTCTCTCCGGTAAATTCTTTTAATATCCTGAAAGGAATTACTTTAGTCTCCGGAGTATAGTTGGCAAAATCCTCATCTGTACCTTCTGCATATTTTTTACCGAAAACTTTAGGTAAAAGAACACTTGATAAAACTACAGTTACAGGTTCAAATGTATACTGATTGAAGGTTTTAACCAAAACATATTCAATATCTCTCCCTACGGTAAGAGCAGTATTGGATGGAAGCGTCCATGGAGTGGTCGTCCAGGCAAGGATATGAACATCCCCGTCAACATCATTGAATAATGCTGAAGAGTCTTTTTTCACTTTAAACTGAGCTACAACCGTTGTGTCCGAAACATCACGATAGGTTCCAGGTTGATTCAGCTCGTGAGAAGAAAGCCCTGTTCCCGCTTTTGGAGAGTAAGGCTGGATCGTGTATCCTTTGTACAATAAGTTTTTATCATACAATTGCTTCAACAGCCACCAAACTGTTTCCATATATTTTGACTTGTACGTGATGTACGGATCATCAAGGTCTACCCAATATCCGATTTTCTCGGTAAGGTTATTCCAAACGTCGGTATAACGCATTACCGCTTCACGACAAGCTTTGTTATAGTCTTCAATAGAGATTTTTTTGCCAATATCTTCTTTTGTGATTCCTAATTCTTTTTCTACACCCAGTTCCACAGGAAGGCCATGCGTATCCCAGCCCGCTTTACGGAAAACCTGCTTTCCGTTTTGAGTCTGGTAACGGCAGAAAATATCTTTCAATGCTCTTGCCATTACGTGGTGAATTCCAGGCATACCGTTTGCTGAAGGCGGACCTTCATAAAAAACAAACTCAGGATTTCCCTGACGGATCTCAACACTCTTACTGAAAGTTTTATTTTGTTTCCAAAATTCCGCTACATTCTCTGCTACGTCAATAAGGTTGAGGTTTTTGTATTCTTTAAATTGGCTCATTGTAAATATCTCAATATCGTTGATTAATTAAGTCTGCAAATTTACTAAAATTTGTCGGTTTATAATATATGTTTTATTTTGATATCATCTATTAAAAAGTTCAATTTCAGAAATATAAATGAAGAAAGTGAGAAAAAGTGAATGATGAATGATCAATAAGTGAATTTTTCTGGGTGTTTTTATATAAAATTTAGCGTAATTTATTTAATAGGAGCGGGCTTTAGCCCGCTTAAATAATAAAAAAACAAATCCAACGGCTTTAGCCAAAACCTAATGATTGCGCAAAGTTCACAAAGATCTTATGAATGGGTTAAAATTGTTCGTAAAGGCGCTTCACTCAGCAGAGGAATATGGGTAAAAAACAAAATTGGTTTGAAAAAGGTCGGTGCAGTAACCGCTTATTGGCCGGAATGTTGTACATTTAAGTAAACCTATAAACCCAAATGCTGTATGAAAAACTTTCCCAAGCTGATATTTATTATTTGTTTAATCAATAGTATTATTATACAGGCTCAAAATAATTACCCTCAAAATTATTTCAGAAATCCACTGAATATTCCCATGCAGCTGGCCGCTAACTTTGGCGCTATCCGTACCAATCACTTTCACATGGGATTGGATCTGAGGACAAATAGTCAGGAAAACTTACCTGTTTTAGCTGCAGCAGAAGGTTATGTAAGCAGGATAAAAGTAGAAAGATATGGTTTTGGTAATGCTGTTTATATCACTCATCCCAATGGTTATACTACAGTATATGCTCACCTGAATAAATATTTCAATCAACTCGATGAATATGTAAAGGAAAAGCAGTATAAAGAGGAAAAGTGGGAACAGGATATTACTTTTCAGCCCGGACAGTTTCCGGTAGAAAAAGGACAGCAGATTGCATTGAGTGGAAACACAGGAGGTTCAGCAGGCCCACACCTGCATTTCGAAATAAGAGATACCAAAACAGAAGAATGTCTCAACCCGTTACTTTTCGGTTTTGCCATTCCTGATACTGTTGCACCAATTATCAGTGGACTCTACTGGTATGACAGACGTTTCAGTACTTACGAACCTGGAGCTAATGGAATTGAAGTGAAAAAAGCAGGAAATATTTATACTGCTAATCTTGTTCAGGTTAATTCTCCAGAAATAAGTTTTGCCATTAAGGCTGTAGATAAGGCCAATCAAGGTTTTAATCTGGGTATTTACAATGCAGAATTATTGATGGATGGGAAGCTGATTTACAGTTTTAAAATTGATAAAATACACTATGATGATACCCGTTATATTAACGGCTGTATAGATTATACTAAATTCATCAGGGATAAAATTGGGATTCAGCATTTGTCTGACTTACCGGGAATGAAACTGCAGAATTATAGTCTTTCAAATGCAACAGGGATTATCAAATTGCAGGATGAAAATGTTCACACCATTGAAGTTGTTCTGAAAGATGTAAAAGGAAATACAAGCCGTTTAACAACAAAACTCCAGTTAAGCAAAACCTCAGACAAAATATCTCCTACGGCAAAAACGATAATAGCTAATGAAGCGAAAACAATTACCACAGAAAATGCGGAAATCAGTTTCAGTAAAAATGCCGTCTACGATGCTGTAAATTTCAATGCCTATGAAAAACCGGATACAGATCCAAATGCTGTTTCAAATACCATTGTTTTGCATAGTCCATATATTCCCGTTCAGGATGAGTATTCTTTAAAAATAAAACCGAATAGAAAATTAACCAATACAGAAAAAGACAAAGCTGTTATTATTCTTGATTACGGAAGTGATAAAGATTTCGTAAAAGCAAAATGGAATGCTGACCGTGCAGAAGGACAGTTCAACAGATTGGGCACAGCGAAATTATTAATAGACAATACCCTGCCGTCTGTTTTATCAGGATGGGCAGAAGGAGCATTGGTAAACAACAGTTCTTTATTGTTAAAAGGAACAACGAAAGTGGGTGATATTATTTCATTCCGGGCCGAACTGGACGGAAAGTGGCTTCGCTTTGCCCGCATAAAAGATAATTTTGTCTACATTTTTGATGAAAAATGTCCAAAAGGATCAGGTGCCCATACTTTAAAAGTAACCACCATCAATACTGCCGGAAATATCAATACACAAACTTTTACCTTCCAGAGATAAAAGCTGTGGTAGAAATCATGAATACATTTTACATGAATACATCTTACAATCATGTAATTTTAAATACATTTGCCTTTTAAAAATTAAAATCATTGGAATTTCATCCGTCAATCGAGAAAGCAGGCATTCAGGAAATTAAAAAATTTCAGGAAGAAAAGCTTCGTGAGCTTTTGGTTTATCTTGAAAGGCATTCACCTTTTTATCAGAAGCTGTTTAAAAAAAATAATATTAATACTGCTGACATTCTTACGCTGGAAGACCTTCAGAAAATTCCTACCACCACAAAGAATGATCTTCAGCAGCACAATCATGATTTTTTCTGTATAACACCGGATAAAATTGTTGATTACAGTACCACTTCCGGAACGTTGGGCGATCCGGTTACTTTTGGACTGTCTGACAGCGATCTTGAAAGACTTGCTTACAATGAAGCCATTTCCTTTGCCTGCGCAGGAATTCAGAAGGGAGATGTTGTACAGATGATTACAACCATAGACAAGCGGTTTATGGCTGGACTTGCTTATTTTTTAGGCTTAAGAAAAATGGGGGCAAGTGTGGTGAGAATGGGGCCGGGAATTCCTGAACTGCAATGGGATTCTATTTTCAGATACAAACCGAAATACCTGATCACAGTACCTTCTTTTCTGCTGAAAATGATTGATTATGCTGAAAAGCATGGATTGGATTACAAAAATTCAAGTGTCTACGGAGCTGTATGTATCGGAGAAAGTATCAAAAATCAGGATTTTACGGATAATATTCTTTCGCAGAAAATTAAGGAAAAGTGGAATATCAAACTCTTTTCAACCTATGCTTCTACCGAGATGAGTACTGCTTTCACAGAGTGCGAATTCCAGATCGGAGGACATCACCATCCGGAATTAATTATTACAGAAATTCTGGACGATAACGGAAATCCAGTTAAAGAAGGAGAAAGTGGGGAGCTTACCATTACAACTTTAGGTGTTGAAGCCATTCCCTTATTAAGATTTAAAACAGGGGATATCGTAAAAGCTCATCATGAGCCGTGTCAGTGCGGAAGAAATACAATGAGGTTAGGACCTGTACTAGGTAGAAAACAGCAGATGATCAAATATAAGGGAACAACGCTGTATCCGCCGGCCATGAATGATATTTTGAATGATTTCAACAATATTTTATGCTATCAGATTGTTATTCAGGCCAACGAAATTGGTCTTGATGAGATTATTATTAAACTAAGCACAGAAGAAGAACACGATAGCTTTGTGAACGAAGTCAGAGACCATTTCAGGGCAAAATTGAGAGTAAGCCCAAAAATTGAAATCATTGATTTTGATATATTATCTAAAACCGTTTTTAATCCAAACAGCAGAAAGCCTATTACTTTTATTGATTTAAGATAAATTTAAAATAAAGAGTCAATAGAAACCTTCTTTTATAATATCTTTGGACTCTTAAAATAAACTAATACCATATGAAAAAATTATTATTGCTGGTCTTTTTAGTTATAATGACTACAGCTTTCGGACAGGAGAAAATGAAAATAGTTGCCGGAAGTTTGAGTGTTTTGAAAGATCAGACCGAAGTAAATGTTGAGGTAAAATTTGAGAACGTACTATTTATGAAAGAAAATATTACAGAAGCTCAATACCTTGAAAACAGAAAAAAACAAGTTATTGAAAATCCCAAAAGAGGCGAAGAAGCCTGGAAAAAATGGATTGGAGAATGGGAAAAATATAAAAAGGAATATTATGTGGATTATTTCGCAAAAGGACTGAATAAAACTTACAAAAATATTTCATTTAAAAAAGATGCAGCCGCAAAATATACCCTGTTGGTAGAGACAAATTGGATTTTTCCTGGCTGGCATGCGGGAATTACAGCAATGACTGCCGAAATAACTGGAAAAATAAAACTGGTGGAAACCAATAATCCTTCTACTGTTTTAGCTGAAATAGAGCTTAAAAAGTTTGATAAATTTGTGCAAAATGAAGAATTTGTAATGGAGTATGGAAGAATAGCAGCAGCTTATGAATCTGTCGGAAGATATTTGGGAAGAGAAATCAAAAAATCTTTAAAATAACAAAAAACGGTCTGAAAAATTCAGACCGTTTTTTATGCTTGATTTTGCTGTTCCTGTTTTTCTAGTTTGATCAGATTCGCAAGATTTTTAATCACTGTATCATGTTTTTTTACAAAAGGATTGTCCTTATTCCAGACATAGCCTGCTAAAACTGCACATATCTTTTTCTTTACATCAGGGTTTTCCGGCTGGTGGAAAAATAATTCCTGAAGATTTCCGGTATACCATTCTTTTACATATGTGGTGAAAACATCCACTCCGTATAAAATATAATCAGTGTACTCTGTCTGCCAGTTGATTTTTTCTCCGTTTAATTGTTTTAACGCCAGTTTTGCTGCCAGCATTCCCGATTCTGTAGCGAAAGCCATTCCCGAAGAAAATACCGGGTCAAGGAATTCCGAAGCATTCCCCGTTAAAGCAAATCCGTCTCCGAATAAACTTTTTACCGAGCAGGAATAATCTTTCAGATGCTTTGGTTCAAAAAGGAAATCTACATTCCCAAAACGTTTTACATAATAATCAGAAAGAGAGATTGCCTTTCTTAAAGCTTCAGTGGGGTCTCCGTTTTCAGATAATCTGTCAATATAGTCAGTAGGGCCTACAATTCCTAAACTTGTGTTTCCGTTGGAAAAAGGAATTACCCAAAGCCATACTTCTGTTTCAATAATATCAAAAGAAATCAAAGTTCCTTCTTCTCCCGGCTCTCTGTTAATATCGTTGACATGAGAGAAGATTGCAGAGTGAGGAGACAGTTTTGAAGGCTTTTCAAGATCAAGCAGGCGGGGCAGTACTCTTCCGTAACCGCTGGAATCAATAACAAACTTCGCATGAATTTCTTTCGTTTCTCCATCTTTATTTCTTACTGTAGTCACAGAATCTGTTCCGTCAAACTTAATATCAATAACTTCAGTCTCGAATTCAAGATCAATGCCTTTATTAATCACTTCCTGAGCAAGAGTATTGTCAAAATCAGCTCTTGGAACCTGCCAGGTCCAGTCCCAGCCTTCTCCGAATTTGTTGCTGAAATCAAAAATACAGACTTCATCACCACGAAGGAAGCGCGCTCCAAGCTTTTTTTCAAAACCCATTTTGTCTAATGCAGGGAAAAGGCCGGCCTCTTCAAAGTGGTCCATTACCCTTGGGATTAAGCTCTCTCCAACTACCAGTCTGGGGAATTTTGTTTTTTCGACTACTTTCACGTTGACGTTATTCTTCTTTAAGTACGAAGAAGACACGCATCCGGAAGGTCCGGCTCCGATTACAAGAACGTCAACAAATTCTTTGCTCATCTTTGATTTTTTATTTTAATAATAACTTTTATCTTTGCCGCAAAATTAGTGACAAATAATTAATATTTTACAAAATTATCAACTATTACTTTTAATTGATGAAAATAAATAACTTTTTAGAACTGAAAGACTTTCAAAAAATTATCATTGAGAATGAAAAAATAGAACTGGATGAATCACTTTTATCAAGAGTGGATAAAAGTTTTCAGTTTTTAAAAGAGTTTTCAAAAAATAAAGTAATATACGGTGTGAACACTGGTTTTGGCCCGATGGCCCAATTCAAGATCAGTGACGAAGACACACACCAGCTTCAGTATAATCTTATCAGAAGCCATTCTTCAGGAATAGGCAATCCTTTGCCTGCAGAAGAAGTAAAAGCATGTATGCTGGCGAGGCTGAATACTTTATCATTAGGGAATTCAGGAGTACATCAGTCTGTCATCTATCTTCTTCAGGAATTGATCAACAGAGATATTACTCCACTGATCTTTGAACATGGAGGAGTAGGAGCAAGCGGAGATCTTGTTCAGCTGGCTCATCTGGCTCTGGTACTGATCGGAGAAGGAGAAGTGTTTTATAAAGGAGCAAGAAAATCTACAAAAGAGGTTTTTGAAGCAGAGAACTTAGCACCGATAAAAGTAGAGATCCGTGAAGGTCTCGCCTTGATGAACGGAACTTCGGTAATGTCAGGGATTGGTATTGTGAATGCTTACAAAGCTAATCAGCTGACGGATATTTCTTTAAGGCTTTCCTGTGCAATCAATGAGATTGTTCAGGCTTATGATGATCATTTATCAGAAGCGTTGAACGGAACAAAAAGACATGCTGGCCAGCAGAAAGTGGCAGAGAGAATGCGCGCTCATTTGGCAGACAGTAAACTGATCAGAAAAAGAGAAGATCACCTTTATACTCATTTCGAGGAACAGGAAAAAGTATTCAAGGAAAAAGTTCAGGAATATTATTCTTTAAGATGTGTTCCTCAGATCTTAGGCCCGGTATTGGATACGCTGGAATATACAGAAAAAGTTCTTGAAAATGAGATCAATTCAGCCAATGATAACCCGATTATCAACGTGGAAGACCAGCACGTCTATCACGGAGGAAACTTCCATGGAGATTATATTTCCCTGGAAATGGATAAACTGAAAATTGTGGTAACGAAGCTGACTATGCTTGCAGAAAGACAGCTAAACTATCTTCTGAATGCTAAAATCAATGAAATTTTACCGCCTTTTGTCAATTTGGGTAAATTAGGTTTCAATTTCGGGATGCAGGGTGTACAGTTTACGGCAACTTCCACTACAGCGGAAAGCCAGATGTTGTCGAATTCTATGTATGTTCACAGTATTCCGAATAATAATGATAACCAGGATATCGTTAGTATGGGAACCAATGCTGCGGTAATCTGCAGAAAAGTCATTGAAAATGCTTTTGAAGTATTGGCGATAGAAGCCATTACTATTGTTCAGGCTATTGAATATCTTGGATTCCAGGATAAGATTTCTTCATCTACAAAAGAATTGTATCATGAAATCAGAAAAATTATTCCTGCCTTCTCAAGTGATATGGTCATGTATCCATACCTGGAAGAAGTAAAGAAATACCTGAAAGGAATGTAACGATTAGCTGCCATGGATTGTCTATAAAGGGATCCGGTACAACTTAAAAAAACTAAAAACGATATAAACACTAACGCATGAAATGTGCAATTGTAACAGGGGGCTCCAGAGGAATCGGCAGAGCAATCTGTATAAAACTGGCTGAAGAGAAAAACTATCATATCCTTATCAACTACGCTTCAAACGAAACGGCAGCAAAGGAGACATTGGCTAAAGTAGAAGAGCTGGGAACAACAGGGGAAATTCTTAAATTTGACGTAGGCAATACCGAAGAAACAAAGGCTGTTTTAACGGAATGGCAGGAAAGAAATCCTGATGCGGTGGTAGAAGTGATTGTCAATAATGCCGGAATCACAAGAGACGGTCTTTTTATGTGGATGCAGAAAGAAGACTGGAACCATGTGATCAATACCAGTCTGGATGGGTTTTTCAATGTGACCAATTTTTTCATCCAAAAGCTGCTTCGTAACAAATACGGAAGAATTATCAATATGGTTTCTGTATCCGGAGTAAAAGGAACAGCCGGCCAGACGAACTACTCTGCGGCAAAAGGAGCCTTGGTAGGGGCAACGAAAGCTCTTGCACAGGAAGTTGCCAAAAGAAATGTTACAGTAAATGCTGTGGCTCCCGGTTTTATCAGGACAGATATGACCCAGGAATTCAATGAGGAAGAACTGAAGGCAATGATTCCTGCCAACAGATTCGGAGAAGCAGAAGAAGTGGCAGATCTTGTCGCATTTTTAGCGTCTAAAAAATCATCCTACATTACAGGAGAAGTAATTAATATTAACGGAGGAATTTACTCATAAATAGTCTAACAATATACCAATGTACCAGTGTAACAATGTTGGTTGATCTCAATGAAATATGGTTACATTGCTAGACTGATACATTACTAAATTCAATATAAATAAATGGAAAATAGGGTTGTAATTACCGGAATGGGAATTTATTCCTGCATCGGGACGTCTTTAGAAGAGGTCAGGGAATCCCTATATCAAGGAAAATCCGGTATTGTTTTAGATCAGCAGAGAAAGGAATTTGGGTTCAGGTCAGGTCTTACGGGTGTGGTTCCAAAACCGGATCTTAAAAATCTTCTGAACAGACGCCAGCGTGTCAGCATGGGAGAAGAAAGTGAATATGCTTATCTGGCGACCATTGATGCATTGAAACAGGCGAATCTGGATGAGGAGTTCTTAGATTCCCATGAGGTGGGAATTTTATACGGAAATGACAGTGTTTCTCAGGCAGTTGTAGAGTCTATCGATATTGCAAGGGAAAAGAAAGATACAACATTGATGGGATCGGGAGCGATCTTCAAATCAATGAATTCAACAGTAACAATGAACCTTTCAACCATCTTTAAACTGAAAGGGATCAATCTTACCATCAGTGCAGCATGTGCCAGCGGCTCACATTCTTTGGGACTGGCGTATATGATGATCAAAAATGGATTTCAGGATATGATCATCTGTGGCGGGGCTCAGGAAACCAATAAATATTCCATGGCGAGCTTTGACGGATTGGGAGTTTTCTCAGCCAGAGAAGATGAACCTACAAAAGCGTCCAGACCTTTCGATGCCGCAAGAGACGGATTGATTCCAAGTGGGGGAGCAGCTACTTTGATTGTGGAAAGTTTAGAGTCGGCTCAAAGAAGAGGGGTTCCGATTATTGCAGAAATTATCGGGTACGGTTTCTCTTCAAACGGAGGGCATATTTCAACGCCGAATGTGGATGGACCGGCCTTAGCAATGGACCGGGCTTTAAAACAGTCAGGCTTAAAAGCTTCAGACATTGATTATATCAATGCTCATGCAACTTCTACCCCAATTGGGGATGCTAATGAAGCGAAAGCCATTTATGAAATCTTTGGTGGTGAAGTTCCGGTAAGTTCTACCAAATCCATGACCGGACATGAGTGCTGGATGGCGGGCGCAAGTGAAGTTATCTACTCTATTCTGATGATGCAGAACGATTTCGTTGCTCCGAATATTAATCTGGAAAACCCTGATAATGAAGCACAAAAGATAAATTTAGTTGCAAAAACAAAAAATCAAAAAATTGATGTATTTTTGTCGAATTCTTTTGGGTTTGGGGGAACCAATTCTGCATTAATAGTTAAAAAATTTGATTAAAAACATGGAAAGGGAAAAAATTGTTGCTATCGTTAATGATTTTCTGGTCAATGAATTCGAGGTTGACGGGGATGAAATCAGTAATGATGCCAACCTTAAAAATACTCTGGGCTTAGACAGCCTTGATTATATCGACATGGTAGTCGTGATCGAATCCAATTTCGGGGTGAAATTAGGAGAAGCAGATTTCAAGAAAATGGTAACATTTGACGATTTCTATACAACGATTGAAAATAAGATTGCTGAAAAAAACGCATAGTTATTGAGTCAATCTTTATTCTATAAAATGTGCCAATGTAATAATATCGCAGTGCTTCGGTAATGAGCACTTAAAGATAATATTACATTGGTTCTCTGTTATATTAAACTGCATATATGAACAAGTGGAAAGGTAAATCTAAAGGAACAGTACTCGGATACAGAATATTCGTCTGGTGTATTAGAAATATCGGCATCAGAAGTTCATATGGGGTGCTTTACTTTGTAGCGGCCTACTATTCACTGTTTCAGAAAAAAAGCAACGAATATATTCTTTATTACTTCAGAAAAAGACTGAACTACGGATACTGGAAATCCAAAATGTCTGTTTTTAAAAGCTATTTTACCTTCGGAAAAGTTTTGATTGATAAAACAGCTATTTCTGCCGGGCTCAGAGAAAAATATACTTATGAATTTGATGGTATTGAAAACCTGAGAAATCTTTTAGCCGCTAAAAAAGGAGGAATTCTCATCAGTGCCCATATCGGTAATTTTGAAATTGCAGAACACTTTTTTGCTGATATTGACTTCGACTGCCAGATCAATCTGGTGACCACAGATCAGGAAGTGACGGTAATCAAGGAATATCTGGAAAGTGTTGCTGTAAAAAAGAGCAACATTAAATTCATCTATGTCAAAGATGATATGTCGCATATCTTTGAGATTAACAAAGCTTTGTCAGAAAATGAACTGATCTGTTTTACCGGAGACCGCTATTTTGAAGGGTCAAAATATCTGGAAGCGGAACTGCTTGGTAAAAGTGCAAAATTTCCGGCCGGCCCGTTTTTAATTGCTTCAAGATTAGGTGTTCCCGTTGTCTATGTGTATGTGATGAAAGAGAATAACCTCCATTACCATCTGTATGCAAGAGTCGCTCAAAATATTAAAAACCGAGATTCGCAGGGGCTTTTACAGTCTTATGTTCAGAATCTAGAAGCCATGGTGAAAAAATATCCGCTTCAATGGTTCAATTATTTTGATTTTTGGGATGATGTTGATTAATTTTTCTATTTTTATCCCATAAAAACTAACAAAAAACTAAAAGCCATTAAGAGGTACAGAGAATTAAGATCATGAAATAGTATTTTTTCAGATAAAATCTTTACTTACTATACTAAAGTCATCTTTAAATATCTTAAATTCCCTGTTTCTTAATTATTAAAAGCACATTCTCTTTTGAAAAAAGAATATGACATACTTGTAATCGGCAGCGGATTGGGAGGTCTTGTTTCGGCTCTTATTTTGGCGAAAGAAGGTCTGAAGGTATGTGTTCTTGAGAAGAATAACCAATATGGAGGAAATCTGCAGACCTTTTCGAGAAACAAACTTATTTTTGACACCGGAGTTCATTATCTGGGAGGTTTATCAGAAGGTCAGAATCTGAACCGTTTCTTTTCCTATCTCGAAATTATGGATGATCTTGAACTGCAGCTGATGGATGAAGACGGCTATGACAGGATCAGTTTTGGTGATGATGAAATAGAATACCCACATGCACAGGGTTATCAGAATTTTGTGGAACAGCTTTCAAAATATTTTCCGGAAGAAAAAGAAAACCTTGAGAACTATTGTGAAGAAATTCAATATGTCTGTAGTCAGTTCCCAAGATACCATGTAGTAGGAAAAGACAGTTACAATGAAGAAATCCTGCATCTCAATACGAAAAGATTCATTGAATCTGTTACCCATAACAAAAAGCTTCAGTCGGTTTTACTGGGCTCCAACTTTTTATATGCCGGAGACTCTGAAAATATCCCTTTTTATATACATGCCTTAACAGTAAATTCCTACATCCAAAGTGCCTACAAATGTGTAAAAGGAGGAAGCCAGATTTCTAAACTCCTGATCAGAAAGCTTAGGGAATATGGAGCTGAAGTCCACAAGCATTCAGAGGTTTCTGAATTTGTTTTTAATGAAAATAACGTGTTGACATCTGTAAAAACAAAGACAGGAAAAGAATATGCCTCAAAACAATTTATTTCCAATATTGAGATTCGTTCCACCATTAAGCTGATAGGTGAAGAAAGACTGAAGAAATCCTTTCTGAACAGAGTTTTAAGCTGGAAGCCGGTTTCATCCTGCTTTAGTATTTATCTGGTTTTAAAACCTCACAGTCTTCCGAATTTTAATTATAACAGATATCATTACGCATCAGAGGATCTGGTCTGGAACGCATTCCAATATCAAAAAGAATCATGGCCGGAAACCTATATGCTTTCCTCCACGCCTTCGAAACATCATCCTGAATTTGCAGAAAGCCTTACCGCTATTTCCTATATGGATTTTGAGGAGGTTAAAGCATGGGAGAATACTTTCAATACCGTAGCAGATGAACATGAAAGAGGAGAGGCTTATGAAAGATTTAAACTTGAAAAGACGGAAAAGATGCTGGATGCCCTGGAAAAGAAAATTCCGAACATAAAGCATGCCATCAAAACAATATATACGTCTTCTCCTTTATCGTACAGAGATTATATCGGTAATTTTGAAGGTAATATGTACGGATACATGAAAAGTTCAGAGAACCCGCTTAAAACAATGGTTTCTCCCCGCACTAAAATTGACAATCTCTATCTGACAGGACAGTCTGTCAATATGCATGGAATTTTAGGAGTGACCATCGGTGCTTTTAATACCTGTGCGGAAATTCTTGGAAAAGAAACGATTGATATGAGACTGGCCCGAATGATTAATAAAGACTAAAGTGAAAAAAACTAATACCATCTCTTCATCCCATAAAAACAGTCTCCTTTATCTTGCTCTTTGCTTTTCCCTTACGTCCTGTGGAATATCAAAGTCTGTACATCATGTTCCTGATGTACAACGTTATTCATTAGATGTTCCTAAAGTAGACAGAATGAATGACAGCACTTTCAGCTACAATCAAAACTATCTTACCAAAAATAAACAGCAGCTCTGGGAACTTTATATCAAAGGAAATCCTTTACAACTGGGGTATAATAACGGAGCTTTGACACAAAACTTAATGCAGAAGCAGGAAGAAATTTTTTTCTCAAAAGTGGAAGGATTTGTGCCATCAAAATTCAAGCAGCGGCTCTTAAGAGGTTTTTTAAAATGGTATAACAGAAAAATGTACCTCAATGTAAGAGAAGATTATCAGGCAGAACTATATGGTCTGTCACAATATTCATCTGACCGTTATGATTTTATTGCTCCTAAATATTTAAGAAACCTTTACCTGCACGGAGCTCATGATATTGGGCATGCCATGCAGGACCTGGCGATGGTAGGCTGTAGTTCACTTGCCGTGTGGAACGAAAATACTGAAGATGGAGATCTGTTAATAGGAAGAAATTTTGATTTTTATGTAGGTGATGATTTTGCAAAGAACAAACTGATAGAATTTGTTCAGCCGGACGAAGGAATTCCTTATATGTCGGTAAGCTGGCCGGGAATGATTGGGGTCGTTTCCGGAATGAATAAAGAAGGAATTACTGTGACCATTAATGCCGGGAAATCAAAAATTCCTTTGACAGCAAAAACCCCGATTTCATTTGTTACAAGAGAAATTCTGCAGTATGCAAAAAATATAGAAGAGGCGATTGTGATTGCTAAAAAAAGAAAAGTATTCGTTTCCGAATCTATTCTGGTGGGAAGTGCCGCAGACAAAAATGCAGTAATCATTGAAGTTTCGCCTAAAAATTTCGGAGTGTACAGCGTTCAGAATACCAGTAGGGTGGTTTGTACCAATCATTTTCAGTCGGAGGCATATAAGGACGACAAAAGAAATCATAAACATATTGAAGAAAGCCATTCCGAATACCGTTATGAAAGACTTCAGGAGCTTTTGCAGGAAGAAAAAAAATTAACTCCTGAAAAAATGGCTTCTATTTTAAGAAACAGGTCCGGCTTAAAAGATGAAAACATCGGTTATGGAAATGAAAAAGCACTCAACCAGCTTCTGGCGCACCATGCCGTTATATTTTCACCTCAGAAAAAGCTGGTCTGGGTTTCCTCCAATCCGTATCAGTTAGGAGAATTTGTTTGTTACGACCTGAATGAGATTTTTTCAGGTAAGCCATTATCGCAAAGTCTGAAAGCCAGAACAGAACTCAATATTGTAAAGGATCCATTTGCCGATTCTGAAGAATTCCAGAACTATGAACGCTCTAAAATGTATGGTAAAGAAATAGGCGAGGCTGCTAACGATAAAAATATACTGTTGACAGACGATCTGATTTCTTCTTATCAGGCTGTGAATCCCGACTTTTGGCTGGTGTATTATCAGTCAGGGAAATATTACTTTAATAAAAAAGAATATTCACAGGCAAAAAAAGCGTTTGAAAAAGCCCTTACAAAAGAGATTACAACCGTCCCGGACAGGAAAAATGTAGAAAAATACCTGAAGAAAACTTTAAAGAAACTGAAATGATCCCCAAATACATAAAACTGCTGTTCTGCATTCCTTTTGTCATTATCATTTGTTATTCGGTGTACTTATGTACGGTGTACAGCTCGATACCTGCCGTCATTCCGATTCACGGATATGGAAATATGAAAGATAACTACGGAAGTAAAATATTTCTGGTGTTTCCGATCCTGATGAACCTGGCTGTACTTATTTTTATCTGGCTGGTTATCAGGAGGCCGGATAAAATAAAGTTTACCTTTGAAATCAACGAAAACGAAATAGAAAGAATATACCATATCACACAGTTGGCTTTGGTAATTATTGCGATATTTGTTACCATAATGATGACTCCGCTATCATTTTCTGATGTGGTCTATAAATAATTGATTATGAAAAAACTTTTAACCCTATTGCTTACCATCTGGTTTCTATTGTCATTTTCTCAGGACAGAAAAGAGATCGGAAATACTTTCATCAAAACATTATTGGTTGACAAAAATGCAGAGAAGGCCCATTCTTATTTTGATTCTTCCGTTGCCGGCCAGATTCCTGTGGAACAGCTCAAAGCTCTTCCAGAACAGCTTCAGGGACAGATTGGTGCATTGAAAAATGTCCTTGAAGTGAATAACGAAGGAAATATTTACTATTACTATACTGAATTTGAAAAGACAAAACTGGATGTCCAGCTTACCTTTGGTGAGAACAATAAACTGTTGGGTTTCTTCTTCGTCCCTCATAAAACATTTGAAAAGCATGATGAGAAGACGGTACTCAAAATAAAGAGTGACGCTATTGAACTGAATGGTACGCTGTTGGTTCCCCCTTCCAACAATAAAAAGAGACTGGTGATTTTCGTGCATGGTTCGGGAGCCCATGACAGAGACGAAACAATTGGTGAAAACAAACCCTTTAAAGATATCGCAGAATATCTTCTCACCAACGGAATTACCTCCTACCGGTATGATAAAAGAACTTATTCCTATTCTGAAACATTTAATGACCAATCTACTGTGGAGGAGGAAACAATTAATGATGCGGTAAATGCGGCTCTTTATTTTAAAAATCTTCCTGATTATAAAGGCTACGAGATTATTATCCTGGGACACAGTCAGGGTGCTTATCTGATGCCTGAAATAGCAAAGAAAGCCCAGGTGTCGAAATATATTTTTATGGCTGGGAATGCAAGACCTTTGCAGGACCTGTTAGTTGAACAGTACGAATATCTTCACTCTTTAGACCCGACAAAAGTCCCAGCAGAAGCAGTTCAGGAAATAAAAAAGCAGGTTGCTTTTTTAAACTCATCCAAATTCAACTTAAATTCACTTAAGTCAGAACTTCCACTGGGGCAGTCCGCTGCTTACTGGAAATATTTGAAGGATTACAATCAGCTTAATGAAGTGAAAAAAATCCAGGCTCCCATGTTTTTTGCACAGGGAGGAAGGGATTATCAGGTAACCGAAAAAGATTTTAATCTTTGGAAAAATACTTTGAAAAATGATAAAACAGCTGTTTTTAAATTTTATCCGGCATTAAGCCATTTATTTATTGCAGGTTCCGGAAAACCTTCACCAAAAGACTATGAAATAAAAGGAAAGGTGGATGAGCAGTTTTTAAAGGATCTTATTCAGTTTATTCTGAAATAGTTTTTAGATTTTGAAAAACGGTTAAATAAATGCAATACATATCATTTGGTTTGGGCTTTTAAATAAATATTGTGGAAATATGTAACATTTTAGATTATTTTCCTACTAACTGTTGCATCTAATCTATTAATATTTGTTAAAAGTAATCTAAATGAAAAAAATTCGACTAAGTGTTAAGCTGTTGTTATGTTGTTGTCTTTTCGGCGTAAGTGCATTATCCGCACAAAAATATGAGCAGACTATTAAGGACTATGTTAATTCTGCTCAGGGATCATTTCAAAGAGTAAATCCTGAACTGAAAGTATTTAAAATCATCAATGTAGATCCTTCCAAAAGCTTAAATGGAGATGTTGTAGGTATACAGCAAACAGTTAATGGAATTCCTGTTTTTGGGAGCTCTGCGAATGTTTTAATCCGAGATGGAAAAGTTTTAAACTTTGCAGATACTTTTATTAAGAATTATCCTTCTGCCATCAAAGGAAAAGAAAGTGGCAGAAAAGCTGCTTTAGTAGCAGAAACTATTACAAAACTGAATGGTTTATCAACAGTAAAAGATATCAACGGAAAAGAAAAGCCAGTAGAGGCTAATTCTGTTTATTTTGCAAAAGGAGGAGAATTGATATTAGGGTATCAGTTTTATGTAGAAGAAAAAGGAACCGGTAACGTATGGAACACTATTGTCAATGCAGAAGACGGGACCGTTTTATATAAGGAAAATACAACATTGTCATGCAGTTTTCATGATGAAGCTTATGACCACCACTCTGGTTCATCTGCACAAAATATTGCGGCTTCTTTACCTGAAAATGTTGCTGCAACAGATCTGCAGAGGACTGCAAATTTTGTACTGGCACCTGATAATGCTTCTTATAACGTATTTGCATTCCCTACTGAAGCTCCTACATTTGGTACAAGAACACTTCTTACAAACCCGTGGGACCTGACAGCTTCACCGGAAGGTTGGCATTCTGATGGAACCAATCATTATACAATAACAAGAGGGAATAATACCTTTGCATATACTGACGAAAATAATACCAATACACCTCAATTTTCTCCTGACGGAGGTGCAAACCGCGTATTTGATTTTCCTTTAGATGTAACAGCAGCTCATACAACCTATACCTCAGCAGCGGTAACCAATTTATTCTACAACGCAAATAAAATGCACGATGTATTTTATAAGTTCGGATTTACAGAATCTGCAAGAAATTATCAGGTAAACAATTTTGGCAACGGGGGAACGGGTAACGATCCTGTTCTTGCAGAATCAAGAGATGGGAGCGGTCTGAACAATGCAAACTTTAATCCAGGGGTTGACGGAACAAGCGGAAGAATGCAGATGTTTCTTTTTTCACCGAGTGGAAATATAAGATATCTTTATTATAATTCACCTTCAACTTATACTTCCAGAGCTCCACTCACTGCACCTGCCAATTTTGGACCTCAGATTATGGGAAATCCACCTGTAACGGGAGATCTTGCTCTTTCAACTCCGGCCGACGCATGTACTGCAGTTACTGCAGGAAGCCTTACAGGAAAAATTGCAGTAGTAAATGCAGCAGGATGTAATTTTTCTGTTAAAACGAAGAATTTGCAAAATGCAGGAGCGGTAGGTGTTATACAATACCACCCGTCAAGTAATACTCCTGTAGGAATGGGGGGAACAGATGCTACCATTACCATCCCAACAATAATGGTAGGCTTATCAGAAGGACAGTTTCTAGTTAATGAATTAACCAATGGTGTTGTTGGAAATGCAACATTAAAAACTACAGCGGTTTATAAAGATGCCAGCTTAGATAACGGAGTAATCAGCCACGAATATGGTCATGGAATTTCTAACCGACTTACCGGAACAGGAAGTTCATGTTTGTCTTATATTTCTTCCAATGAGCAGATGGGGGAAGGATGGTCTGACTTCTTCGCATTGATGATGACAACTAGACCTGGAGATACTTCTTCTATGGCCAGAGGCGTAGGAACTTTTGTTTCAGGGCAGACTACTACAGGAGGAGGAATCAGACCTGCAAAATATTCACCTGATTTTGCCATCAATGATTATACTTATGGACGTACAAACGGGATGAAAATAAGCACAAGTATTCAGGGAATCCCTGTTACGGTGCCAGATGTTCATAGTATCGGATTTATCTGGGCTTCAATGCTTTGGGATCTTAACTGGAAATATGTAGAAAAATACGGGTATAATAGTAATGTTCTTGCAGATCCGAACAGTGGAAGCGCAAGAGTTCTACAGTTGGTAATGGATGCTCTCAAATTACAGCCATGTAACCCTACGTTTGTTCAGGGGAGAGATGCAATTCTTGCTGCTGATCAGGCGTCCACAGGAGGACAGAACAAATGTATGATCTGGACTGCATTCGCTAAAAGAGGGTTAGGAGTGAATGCATCTGCAGGGGGCCTTAATGGTTTGGAGTTTGGTGCGAACCAGCCGTTAGCGGATATGAGTGATCAGGTAGAAGATTTTACTGTTCCTGCAGAATGTGCGCTGGCAGTGAAAGAAATCAACAGCTCTAAGGGAATATCCATCTATCCGAATCCTGTAAGAAATGAATTCACGATAAAAACTCCATCGGATGTTAATCTGTCAGGAATTACGACTGTTTCTATCTTTGATTTTACAGGAAAACTGATATCCAAAGAAAGTATCAATCTTAATAAGCAGAATACGATCAGTGCTGAGAAGCTGATTAATGGTACTTATATTGTGAAAGTTAGTAACGACTCAATGGATTACTCTCAGAAAATTATAGTTTCAAAATAGAAAATAATACCTAATTATGATGAGCCTGGAACAAGTTCCAGGCTTTTATCTTTTAATTGGTTTCAGGACTTACTTTATTCAGAAACAGAAAAGAAGTTACTCCTGCAACAGCTGAAAGAGCTGTGCTTAATATAAAACTGCCTATGACATATTGCAGCAGGTTGTTCTTGATCAGTTCAAAATTTAAATCCTGATGTAAAATATTGCTGTCTCCACTTACAAATGGTGCTCCCAGAAATAGAGAAGCTGCAATAATGAAAGGGATAAAAGGAGGAAGACTCACATTGGAAGCTACAAAAGCAAGGACTTTATTGAGTTTAAAAAGCACAGACAGGCTGATCACAAGAAGAGTCTGGAATCCCCAGAAAGGTGAAAGCCCTATAAATACTCCCAATGCAATGGAAAAAGCTTTTGTACGGTTGCTACCGTCACTTTCTAAGACATCTTCCTGTATGAATCTTTTAAAGCTTTTTTTTTTGAAATTATTCACAAAGTTTCTCGGAATAATATAAAGCAGAGTAATCGTTACCAGTATCGTATTCAGAATACTGATCCTTGTAAAATCCTTGAAAGGTCTGAAATGGGAAACCCGTTCAGCAGGGTCATACAAGACCTTGATCGGAACATTTTTTACCGGAACATGTCTCCATGCAGTTCTTACAATGATTTCAATTTCAAATTCAAACTTAGGGGTAAAATATTTCTTTGGAATTTTATGTAAAGGATAGAGCCTGTAGCCGGATTGTGTATCTTCCAGTTTGATACCTGTTTCGAACCAAAACCAGAAATTGGAAAAACGGTTCCCGAAACTGCTTTTTTTAGGAATGCCATCCTGAGACATATTTCTGTTTCCAATCAGGAGAACATCTTCTTTTTCCTGCAGCAGTGCTTCTACAAATACAGGAATGTCATCCGGGTAATGCTGCCCATCTGAATCAATGGTGATGGCATAATCATATCCTGATTTTTTTGCCTCTCTGAAGCCTATTTTAACCCCGTTTCCTTTGCCTTTGTTCTCCGGTAAAGAGATTACCGTGATCTGAGGATATTCAGCAAGAATCTGAGGTGTAGAATCTGTAGAGCCATCGTTGACCACAACAATACTTCCGGTGTAGTTAAGAACACCGTCAATTACCCTTCTCAGGGTTTTTTCATTATTGTAGGTAGGTATTAAAACGCATATTTTCTTTTCAGAAATTGCATTTTGTACTTCAGCAAAGGACATTTTTTTATTTTAAAGTGGCTCTTTCTGCCTCTGTAATGGTTTTAGACTGCATAGCAAACCTCTTGATATAGCCTTTCAATGCTGTATTCTGTTTGCTGTAATTATTCAACAGGAAAGCTTTATCATCTTTCAGGCTTCCTCGGTATCCTACAATTTTTGGAATATTTTCCTGAACACTTAATCTGATCAGACGAAGCTCTGCATTGTTGGGATTACTTTTGATAATGCCTTCAAGACTTGTTGCTCCTGTTTTTACCAAGGCTTTTCTATTGCTTTTGGCAATTTTCGCTTCCATGATTTTCGCTGCTGCCTTATATCCTAAAGTTACTGCATCAGATCCGGATTGTTTTTCCGCTGTATTGATGAAACTTTCCGTATTGCTATTGGATTCGTTGGCTTTGGCATAACTGTTTCTCAATGTTTCAAGATCAGATTGAAAGAAAAAAATAAATGCCGTTAAAAATGACAAAATTAGTTTCATAACGTTATTTTTTTATAGCTTACAGACAGTTTCAATGCAATAGTCTCGCCAAAAGAAGTTGTATTTTTTACTTTAACATCCTCGCCGTTTTCATCAATATCAAGCTGAAGCTGTAAATCAGGAGTTTCAAAAGGATTGATGATCGCCATGAATTTTACATTTGATGCTGTTTTTAAGAATAATTTTGAACCTGTAAGCTCCTCCGTCAGTTCTTTGATAATCTGCATCATGCATACGCCGGGCGTTACCGGATTTCCGGGAAAGTGGCCTTTGAAAATATCATGGTCTTTATTCAGATGAATGTAAGCAGTAAACTTTCCGTCTTCTGTCTTCTCGTATGATGTTAAAGTATAAAAGTCTGTAAGAATGGTTTGCATGATCTTATTTTTTTAAGATTAAATGTATCATCAGTTTCTTTCCGGGAACTACATGGATATTTAGGTAGTTTTTCCTGTGAAATTACTCCGTTTCGGTTATTTGAAATAGTTTTATGTTGATCTTAAAGTCTTTGTGCTGCAGATTTAAACTATCCGCGAAGATAGTTTTTTTTGCATCAAAAGTAAAATCGATTTTTTCCTTGTTATTTTTCGTGTAAATAATCTGCTTCAGCAAATTATTTTCTTTACTGAAGAATAAATAATAGCTTTTATTATCAATTTTGGAAAGATAGATGTTAGCATTTTTATTCTCAAAGCTTTCATTTACCGGATATTGTCTTTTCAGTAGCTGTTGGAAGTCATTTTTCAGAAAGTTGATGACTATTTTTTTATCCAGATCGGGGAGTACATAATTCAGTTTGAAATCATTGTCTGAGACTTCAAAATCAATCAGTTTATTCCCGAAGTCAGAAGTTAAAGCGACGCGGTGTGTCGTTTCATTCAGTTTTTTGATAATCAGAATACCACTCACATGGTTTTTATAGATATCCATCTGACACTTGTAAACATAATCTTCACCAGAAGTAAAATATAAGTTTTCCACCGTTTTTTCAGACAAAGAAACAGGCTTTACATCTGTTAACTTATACGTCTTACAGGAAACAGCCAGTGCAAGAATCAGGCTATAAAGAAAACTCTGACGCAGGAATGGAAGCATTGATCTTTGTATTTTTAAAAACAATATTCGTGGTATCTCCGGAAGCCTCAGTCATATTCACCTGGGAAACTGTAGACTGATTCCTGGGGAAATACAATTCAATCTGTTTGATGTATTTTAAAAGCTGGGGTGTTTTAGGAATAAACTTTGCCACATTATAATTCCCATTTTTAAAATAAGTTACGGTAAATTCAGGATCATTGAACATCGTTCCGTTGGAACTTCCGACAATCAGTTTATTGATTTTTTCAAAGGTTTTGCTCTTGGCATCTACAGAAGATTTTTTCCCCTGGTCATTGATGTAGATCTTATTGCTTTTAAAAACAATGCTGTATTGGTAAGGTTTGGTATATTTCCAGCTCAGCATATTGGGGGTCTGCAGTGACATTTTCCCATAGGTGACAATATTTTTATCCAGAAAATCCATCTTTTTAGTCTGGGTAAAATCACTCTGTAAAGTTTTGATCTCTTTGGTGTCTGAAGAAACTTTAGACACAAATGCCTTAGCTTCAGCTCCTGACATTGCTGTATTTTGTGCAGAAGAGAATCCTGAAACCAGTATGAGTGCTCCGAAAGCAATATTTTTAATCATTTCTATTTGAATTTATCACTGTATCAACAGTAAAAGTTGAATATTTTTTGTTCTTCAAAAATACTAATAAATCTGCCAGTACGCGACAGGTCTTTTCCGAAGTGTCATGAAGAAGGATAATACTGCCCTTTTTCAGGCCTTTAGTTACCCTGTGATAGATTTTCTTTTCATCGTCAATGATGGTGTCCAGAGAGCGTACATTCCATCCTATGCTTACTTTATGGGTTCTTTTGACCGCTTTTGCAATATTGGGATTGGTAACGCCAAAAGGAGGTCTGTAGAGGGTGGTCCTGATATTTCCAATATTTTTTATGACTTCATCACATCCTTCAATTTCCTCAGTCATTTTGGAAGTGGACAAAAATCCCGTGGAATTGGAGTGTGATAAGGTATGATTTCCGATAGTATGCCCCTCTGCGATGATTCTCTGAAACGTTTCAGGATATTTTTCAATCTGTTTTCCAATACAGAAAAAGGTGGCTTTTACCTGATGCTCTTTAAGAAGGTCTAAAAACTTTGGCGTAAATTCAGTAGGTCCGTCATCAAAAGTAAGGGCAACTTCCTTAATTCTGGTGCGTTTATGGGTGATACTGTTGATAAAATATCCCAGTTCAATATCAAAAGAACCCCAGATAATCACTGCGAAAAAAGCAAAAAAGCAAAACAGATATACCCAAAAACTTCCATGGAACGCGTAAATAAAAACGTTACAGAAAAGATAGAACAGGATGAATGGGTAGTGCTTCATTGCTGGGTGTTTAATATGGTTAAACTTTCTTGATTTATATGCTTTTTGTCATTCTGAGTGTAGTGAAGCAAAATGAAGAATCTATCATATAAAAGCAGAGATTCTTCCTTCGTCAGAATGACAACAGTACTGCTTTTATTATCTCTCATCAATTATGCCTTTTCCAATAACACCAAACTATGATCATTGCCCCCAAGATGATTGTAAAGAAGAACATTCTTCACATTTTCTTTTTTCTCAGAGTTGATCATCATTATTTCCGGGATCTGCTGTTCCTTAAGGATATGACAGGCTATAAATGTTGAAAAACCACTTGCCGTGTTGAACTCTCCACTCAGATGTTTATAATACAGCTGTGATGAGCCATGAAACAGATCTATTGCTTTTGTATAATAAACATCGGATTCTGCGTCTCCACTGAATCCAAAGATTACAACATCAATATCATGATTGGAAAGATTATTTTGAGCCAAGAAATTCTTAATGAAATCCTGAACGTCATTCAATTCAACTTTGTTGCTGATGCAGATATTGTGAAGTCTGGCGTAAGAACTTTCAGTTTTATCTTTACCTATTATAAAAAAGCTGGCACCTTCACCCCAAATCACTCCATTGCTGGTGGAATGCAGATAATCAGCGGGAAGATCTGCTTCTTTTTTTATAGTATTATTTAAACAGTAAAGTTCCATTGTTCTGGCAGTCTGCTCATCTGTAGAGCCCACAAGAACATTTTCTGCTTCTCCGTCATTGAGCTGAAGCTGAGCATCCAGTAATGAAAACTCCAGTGAAGAAGAAGTGTTTACGTAGGTGAAGTTATAAGCATGGCACTGTAATCCCAGAGCAATCTGTCCGGCTACTGTGTTATGGGTAGATTGTATAAAAAAAGTAGGCGTTAGGAACTCTTCATGATTGTCGATCACATTTTTAAGGAACTTTTCAGAATCCTGGGAACAACCCATTCCGGTTCCTACGATGATGGCGTCCGGCTGCTCAATGCCGGCTTCTTTCAATGCATAATGCGACGCTACAGAACTCATTTTTACGGTTTTAGACATTCTTCGGATCATAGCAGGCGGAATGAACTCTTTGTAATTGGGTTCTACAGCCTTGAGGATGTTGGAAGAAATTTCAGGAATAAGGTTCTGAAGGATATTTTCGTTTAAAGTGTCCTGAACAGATATACAGGATGCACTGTTGATGTATACCGGACTCATGATTTTGAGAAAATTAAAGTTGAACAGTTTCCTCCAAATCCGAATGAATTGGAAAGCACATGATTGATGTTCTTTACTTTCAGTTCAGTGACAGGAACAAGGTCAAACTCTTCCATTTTAGTTTTGAAATTCAGATTCGGGAAAATAAGACTGTGCTGCATCGCTAAAATTGAAAAAACGGCTTCAATTCCGGCAGCGGCAGCTAATGTATGTCCTGTAAATGCTTTCGTAGAGCTGAATTCAGGAACCTGATTTTCACCAAAAATTCTGATCATGGCAATTCCCTCAGATAAGTCATTATTGGGGGTAGCTGTCCCATGAACATTGATATAATCTATGTTTTCCTTATCCAATCCGGAGATTTTCAATGCTTTCTGCATAGCTAAATATGCCCCCTGTCCGTTTTCAGAAGAGGCTGTCTGATGATGGGCATCATTGGCATTTCCATACCCGGAAAGATAAGCCAGGATTTTTTTATTTTCTTTTTTGACTGTTTCTTCAGATTCAAGGACTAAAAAAGCAGCAGCTTCTCCAAGATTAAGTCCTTTTCTGTTATTGTCAAAAGGAGTATTGTAAGAGTCCGTAAGGATCATCAGGGTATTGAATCCGTTCAGGGTAAATTTTGAAAGAGAATCTGTTCCTCCCACAATGACACGGTCCAAAACTCCGTTTTTAATCAGTTTAGCCCCCATCATAATAGCATTGGCTGCTGATGAACACGCTGTACTGATGGTAGAAACCATTCCTTTTAATCCAAGATAATCAGCAATGGCTAATGAAGAATTTCCGGCATCGTGGGCGTCAATATACTTTTGCTTTTCGGGGAAGTCTTCGTATGAGTAGAAGTACTTTTCAGTGATATCCATTCCGGCTACACTGGTAGAAGATATCAGGCCGGTTCTGTAACTATTGATATCTGAAATTCCTGCACTTTCTACAGCTTCTTTAGCTGCAATCATTCCCAGTAAAGACGTTCTTGTGACATTGTTGTCTTCATCAAGATGAAGTTTCTGTACAAGTTCTTCGTTGGATAATTTTATTTCACCCGTTTTAATGAGCCCGTTATGCCGGGTTTCAAACATTTCAATATCTGAAATCCCATGTTTTCCGGACCGTAATGAAATAAAATTTTCCTCCACATTGTTTCCGATGGAGGAAATGATGCCCATTCCCGTTATGGCAATTTTTTGACTCATGGTATTATATAATGTACCAATGCATCAATCTAACAATTTACCAATAATTGCTACATTGATACACTGTTAGATTGTTACATTCATTTATTTTGTTCTGTTGTTCTCGATGAAGGCAGCCATCGTATCGATAGATTGGAAAATTTCCTTTCCTTTTTTAGGATCAGCTAGTTTTATTCCATAGTCTTTATCAAGAAGAACGATTAATTCCAAAGCATCGATTGAATCCAGTCCTAGTCCTCCTCCGAATAACGGATCAGCATCTTTTATTTCCTCCACAGATACGTCTTCAAGGTTAAGGACTTCAATAATTTTGTGCTTCAATTCTGTTTTTAAATTTTCCATAAATATTATTTTAATGTAACAATATATCAATGTACCAGTTGACCAATAGTTGTTATTGCCTTTAGCATTGGTACATGATCAGATTGGTACATTGTTGAATTATAATGTGAGCAAATATACAAAAGCTTTATAATTTTCCTGATACAATTCCATCCAGCCGCATAATACTTTGTCTGCCTTTCCGGATCGCAGAATCTGTTCAGAATAGTCGTTTAAAAAACTCTCGTCAGGTTCATCCAAAATAAAAAAGGCATTTTCTGTCTGCATCTTATGCTTGATGCTGATTTCCCCGACACAGATGTTGGGTAAAGTATAAACAAAAACTGCGGGACTCGGATAGAAGTTATCAGGATCATTGATGCTTTCCTGATATTTAAAATCTGTATCCAGGCTGGATGATCTATTGGCAAAAACAATAGCCGTTCTGCTGTGATCTTCATCTTTCAAGATGGGCTCGGCAGAAAGAAACGCCAGTTTACTCAGATGATCCATTTTATGAAATTTAGGATAGCTAAGATCTAAACTCTTATAGGCTTCCTTGGCAAACTCCTGGAAGGTTTCGCTTTGGCTTTCAAAAATAAGATTTCCGTCAACGGTTATTTTTGAATGTTCTATAGTACAGCTGTTTGTTTTCTTCATGACATTCATTTTAACATTTTTCCAGCACAACTGCCGCATTACAGCCTCCAAAACCGGAAGCAGTCTTTAGAATATATTTAATTTCTGCCATTTGATTTTCTCTGATGATATTCAATGGCTGGGTTACTCCCATTTCTCCAAAATTCTTTGAGGGAAGCAAAGTACTGTGAAGAGAGCTTTCCATAGAAATAATACTTTCCAAAAGTCCGGATGCACCCAGACAATGTCCGTAATAGCCTTTCATACTGTTGAGGGGAATATTCTGAAGTTCCATTCTGTTGAAGGCAATTGCTTCCATTTCATCATTATATAAAGTGGCCGTTCCGTGAGCAGAAATAAAATCAATCTGTTCAGAAGAAATATTTGCTTCAGCCATGGCATTTCTGATACTGGCGTATAAACCGTCACCTGTTCTTGAAGGTCCGGAAATGTGGTTGGCGTCGTTAACAGCGGAATCTCCGAGAACTTTAAATCTAAATTTTTCGTTTTCGGAGGGTTCTGAAGTGATATAAGCAGAAGCAGCAGCCTCGCCAATATTGATTCCGTCTCTGTCTTTATCATAGGGTTTGCATGGTCCTGATCCTATTGCCTGAAATGAATTGAATCCTGAAATAACAAATTCAGATAGCTCATCTCCGGCTATAATGAAAGCATCTTTATATTTTCCTGCCTGAATCATGTTTTTGGCAACAGCAATTACCATTACTCCTGAAACACAGGCATTGGAAACCACGATTGGCTTTGTTTTAAATCCAAAGAAGTCTGCTATTTTCTGTGCCAGTCTTGATAAGTAAACGCCTTCCGGCAGTTCAGGCTGGTTTTTTAACAGGCTTATATTTCCTTTTGTTGTTGAAAGAATAAAAGCAGTATCTTCTGATAGGGTGTGTCTTTCTACAAGAGGCTGTAAGCTTAAAAGAAGCATTTTCTCCAGTCTTGTAAAGGTATAGTTTTCATTCTGATCGTAATATCTGTTAAATGTTTCATTAAGCTGATCAGAATCAATCATGGAAGCATAAAAAGCCTCCTGATTATCTATGATGCTATGTAAAGCAACCCCTGATTTTCCTTCCAGAAGGGCATTCCAGTTGGAATCTACATTGTAGCCCAACGGAGTTACACAATTGTAATCTGTGATGTAAATTTCTTTCTTCATGATAACCCCATTTTATCTTTCCAGTTCTGAAAAAATTCCGGATTGTACAGGCATAAACTTCCATTACTGTCCAGAAATACCTGAATGGTTTCACCACTGCATACCAATTGGTTTTCCTGATTGAAAAGTTCATATCGGTAGATCAGCTTGGCGGAAACAGAATTAATGAACGTTGTTACAATTCTGAAGGTTTCTCCATATTTTAAAGGAAGAAAATGTTCACAGGTACTTTTTACTATGGGGGTTACATATCCCGCGTTCTGAATGTCAAGATAAGTAAGACCATGCTGGCGCCCGAAAGCTTCTCGTCCATCTTCAAAATACACGATATAATGTCCATGCCAGACAATTCCCAGCGGATCCGTTTCATTGAACCGAACTCTGACTTCCTCAGTACAGGTTAATATATTTTCTTTAGACTGCATTTTGTTTCTTTTCGTAAAATAAGGAAACAGCCACTGTGGCAAGGTAAAATAAGAACAGTAAAACCAGTTCTTTGGCAATTCCACCAATGCCGCTGTTTCTTAAAATAATATCATAGTAAGCATTCAGTCCCCAGTTCATTGGAGAGAATTTGGCTACAGTCTGCATGAATTCCGGCATTAAAAATACAGGAACCCAAATTCCTCCCACAGCAGCCAGAACCACTACAGAAGTTGCTCCGAAAGGGGCAGACTGTTCCTGAGTATCAGCAACAGTTCCCAATAGGACACCAAATCCGATGGCTGCCAACCCGGCAAAGAGGGTTACAATCACAAGCGGGAACATCTTTCCGGATACATCAAAGGCCGGAAGATCCATGTAAGGGAAAAGATAGATTCCTACGGCAACCATCAGTAAAAACTGAATGATACAGATGATCAGGTAGGTAAATGTTTTTCCTAAAATATGTACAAAGTAGGGAGTAGGGCTTATTCTTGCCCTTACGCTTGTTCCCTGGCTCTTTTCTTTAACCAGATTGATGGATAAGGGAACCACAATGAAGAAAATTGCAAAAAGAGTCCACGCGGGAACGTTGTGCTGAACAGAATTCGGCATAACATCCATTTCTCCTTTCTTTGGGGTGATTTCTTTAAAACTGATCAGGTTTTTATTCTCGTCAAGATTTTCTGTGGTACCCAGCTGATCCTGGAATGCTTTGTAGATCTTTTTGTTTTCAATCTCGAAAACCATTTTATTGACGGAATTCATGACAGAATTTTTGAATCCTATATTGGTTGCAGGATCAAAGTATAAATGAATTTCTTTCGCTTTCGGTGCTATTTTATGCACCTTTGCGGAATCTCCTTCCAGCCCGAATGAACTTACAATAGTCTGAACTTTAGAATCAATATTGGAGTTTAAATCTTTCGTTAAGTTTTCGGGGATGACAATAGCCATCTGATAATCTCCGGAGAAAACAGCATCCTGAGCAGATTTCTCATTGAAGTTGGTCAGCAGCTGGAATGTTTTACTGTTTTCCAGTTCTGCTTTTATATTTTTGGAAACATCAGATTTGTCATTATCAATAAAAATAATCGGAATCTTTGAACCTTCAAGGTTTTTAAAGGTAGAATCCTGAATAAGGGTAATGGTGACAATCAGAAGTAGCGGCATCACAAAGATGATGACAATCCCGCCGATATCTCTTTTCAGCAGAAGAATTTCTTTAATAAAGCTTCTCCACAGTTTATACAACAACATCTCTTAGTTCTTTTCCGGTTAATGAAATGAAAACATCTTCAAGGTTTTCTGCGCTTGCTACTCTGTTCACCAGTTCTTCAGGGGTCCCTACCGCATGGATTTTTCCATGGTCAATAATGGCAATTTTAGTACAGAATTCCTCTGCTTCTGAAAGATGGTGTGACGTGTAAATAATACAGGTTCCCTGTTTATTTAAATCCAAAAGATAGTCAATAATCGCTTTTTTAGATTGAACATCTACCCCAACAGTAGGTTCATCGAGAAACAGAACTCTAGGATTGTGAAGCGTTCCGGCGATGAGGTTGCAGCGGCGTTTCATCCCTCCTGAAAACTGTCCTACCTGCTTATTGGCAAATTTCGAAAGTCCCATGATTTCCAGGGATTCATCAATCGCCTTTTTTAGCTGGTTGTGCTTTAATCCATACAAACTTCCAAAAAACATAAGATTTTCTTTAGCGGTAAGGGTAGGATATAAAGCATATTCCTGAGGAACAATTCCGATGATCTGCCTGATTTTAAAGCCATCTTTCTGCGGAGATAAACCATTGATGGTAAACTGACCTGAAGTAGGCTTTATCAGACCGGAAAGCATGGAAATTAAAGTCGTTTTTCCAGCGCCGTTAGGTCCCAGAATTCCGTAGATTTCATTTTTGGTGATCGTTAATGAGATATCATTTACCGAAAAATCTTCAGAATTTTTGTATTTCTTATATAAGTTCCTGATCTCAATCATATTTTCCGCCATATCAGATCGCTTTTCTCAGTTTTTTATAGAAAGCTTCTTCCAGATCTGCAATGTGCAGCATTGTTTTTGAAAGTTCATTGTAGATATTACTTTTCGAGTTTCGGTTTTTATAAACTCTGGCAATATCCACGGCAAAATCTCTCCAAAGGTCACCAATAGAGGTAATTTCTTTGGACAATTCCTTAAGCTCATCATTTTTAAGAATAACAGCCGCTTCCTGAAGAAATGCTCCGTAGATAAATCTGAATCCACCACCTCCGGTTCCGATCTCCTCCTGCATTCTGATCAGCTGTCCCAAATAATGATTGGTTACTTTTGTGCCTTTTTTCTCTGCCCATTTAGGGATACTTTTCGCTACCCATCTCATGGCTTTTACGCCAATAAGCGGTACCGGAGCGAGCATATTTTTGCAGGTATCTTTTATTCCCTTTTTAATGGCTTCTTCAAGATTGATGTTTTCCGGAACATAGATAGGATAGTACATATGTCCTTTGGGAGGCAACGCACCTTTTGCATATCTTACTTTTTCAAGCTCTGCTTCTGAAAGACTGGTCACATAATCCATTACCGGATCGCTGATAAGAAATTTTCCGTTTTCTTTTCCGTAGACCACCAGGTTGTGGGCATTGAAATGGAATTTGTATTCTTCCGGGAAGTAAGTAAGATTGAAAACACCCACCTGAAGTCCCGTAGGTATATTTTGTTCCAGATTTCTTTCCAGCGCTTTCTGGGCATCTTTAGGATTTGAGAACTTTTCTCTTTTGATTTTAATTCCTAATCTTTTGGCAGCTTTACTGAAAATAGCACCCGGCATCGGGCGATAGCTGAAGCCAGGAGCAAAATTCACCTTTAAAAAAGGAAGGTAGACAAAAAAAAGCCCGGAACCGATTCCGAAGATCATGGGCTCACTTAGTTTCAGTCCTTTATTAAGCAGTAGATTAGAAGCAACACCGTTTTCGCAATGCGCAGTCTGATGGTGTTCAAAGTTTAATTTCATTTGCAGCTTTTATCTTTTTCATTGGTTAAATGAAACAGGCATTGCATTTTAGCCTTGTTCATTTATTTCCCGTCGAAGTTTTTTAATTCATCCACTGAAATTCCGAATGCATCAGCATATTTTTTCAGTGTAGTTTCGCTTAGTGTGTTAAATATTTTGGGTTTAAAATGTCTTTTTACCCTCCATTGCCACATTCCTACATAAGAAGCAAGAACGCCAATGTCCATTTTATTCAGTTCCATGAAATAAACGATGGGGCTTACTGTATTATTGGCGACATTTTGCTTTGCTTCCTCAATTCTTTCATAAATAAGTTCCATCGATTCATCCAGAGCAGCTTTCTTGGCATCCCAGCCTGTACTGTTTGCTGTCGTGTAGTTGTCGTTCTCATCCGTTACGTACAGAACTTCTGTCATGTTAGCGGATTTCAGGTTACTTTCATCTTGAGGTAGGTCTTGTTTTTTCATCTAAATAATATTATTTTTTAGATTCCAGATGAAAATGGTTCACCTGTTTTTTGATTCTTTTAATCAGGTGGCTAAAATAGTGAAAATACATTATATGTAAATCATATTAAATCTCGGTGGATTATTGCTTTGAAATAAAGGCTTTACCGACAAAATCCACATATTTCTGATTGAAAGGTCTTTCTTTTTCCTCATTTTGAAAGATGGCTTCTTAACTAATTCTATCATAAAGCATCTTAAATGAACTGTTGGCTGATTGTTTATGCCTGTAACAGTTTTCCTGTAACAAGTGTCTATATAAATAAGACTAATAGTTAAGAAATTTGGATAGAAAAAATAATTATTAAATAACAACTATGAAAAAGTTTTTTATTTCTGTTTCGCTTTTCTGCATGATCAGCGCAATGGCACAGAAATTTGAAACCCAGAAGCAAACTGATGCCCAAGGGTATACTTATGAAACTGTAAAGAATGATCAAGCCGGTGTACGCGTTTACACTTTGAAAAACGGGCTTAAGGTTTATCTTGCAAAAAATGAAGATGCACCGAGAATTCAAACATATATTCCGGTAAGAACAGGATCTAATAATGATCCAAGTGATAATACCGGATTGGCTCACTATCTTGAGCATATGGTTTTCAAGGGAACTTCACATCTGGGAACCCAGGACTGGGCAAAGGAAAAAGTTTTATTACAGCAGATCTCTGATCTTTATGAACAGCATAAAGCGGAGAAAGATCCTGTAAAAAAGAAAGAGCTTTACAAAAGAATTGATGAAGTTTCTCAGGAAGCTTCTAAATATGCGATTGCGAATGAATATGACAAAGCAATTTCTTCGCTGGGCGCTACAGGAACAAACGCACATACATGGCTGGATGAAACGGTTTACAAAAACAATATTCCTTCTAATGAACTGGAGAAATGGCTGAGAGTGGAAAAGGAGCGTTTTTCAGAATTGGTGCTGCGTCTCTTCCATACAGAGCTTGAAGCCGTATACGAAGAATACAACAGAGCTCAGGATAATGACGGACGTCTTGTAAACTATGCTTTGATGGAAGCTCTTTTCCCGAAACATCCGAATGGCCAGCAGACAACAATAGGAACTTCTGAGCACTTAAAAAGTCCTTCGATGGTAGCCATCCATAAATACTTTGACACGTATTATGTGCCAAATAATATGGCTGTGGTATTGGTTGGGGATCTTGATTATGATAAAACTATAAAATTAGTTGATCAGTATTTTGGAGGATTCAAGTACAAAGAGCTTCCAATGAAAAAAATGGTTACCGAAGAACCGATGACCCAGATTGTTTCGAGAACAGTAAAAAGCCCATCTACTCCGAGAATGACCATTGCCTGGAGAACAGATTCTTATGGAACGCAGGAGGCCAGATTAGCAGATGTTGTTGCTGGAATTTTGAGCAATAGGGGAGATGCAGGGTTAATTGACCTTAATATTAATCAGAAACAGAAAACGCTTGGAGCAGGTGCTTATGAGTCACCATTCAAAATGTACGGTTCATTTTCTTTGGTAGTAACTCCTAAGGAAGGACAAAGCTTTGATGAAGCAAAAAAATTATTAATGGATCAGCTGGACCTGATAAAAAAGGGACAGTTTCCGGACTGGATGCTTAAAGCTATTGTAAATGATAAAAAAGTTCAGCGTATGAAGGACTGGGAAACGGCTGATGGGCTGGCGACAGAACTTTATGATTCTTATATCAATGGAAGAAGCTGGGAACAGGAGCTTGACGAGATCAATCAGTACGAGAAGATCACGAAGGCGGATGTTATAAAATTTGCCAACAGTTTCTTTAAGGATAACTATGTGGTTGTTTATAAAGAAAAAGGAGTGAATGATAAGCTTGTCCGTGTAGAAAATCCGGGAATTACACCGATTAAACTGAACAGAGAGGCACAGTCTCCTTTCCTTAAGGATATTCTGAATACAAAAGTACCTGAGATCAAGCCAGAATTTATTGATTATAAAACAGCTATTCAAACTTCTCAGATCAAAGATAAAAAAGTAAGTTTTGTAAAGAACAGGTATAATGATATCGCTCAGGTAAGTTATGTATTTCCTTTCGGGACAGATCATGATAAGGAACTTTCTGTTGCAGGAACTCTTTTTGAATATCTGGGAACGGATAAATATACTCCGGAGCAGTTGAAAGAAGAGTTTTATAAACTGGGAATCAGCTATAGCCTTAGAACTGGCAATGATCAGATCGTGATCACCCTGAGTGGGCTTGAAAGCAATATGAAGAAAGGTGTTGAGCTGATGAACCACTGGATGAGCAACGTAAAAGCTGATAAAGCGATCTATGCTCAGACTGTAAAAACCATCCTGGAATCAAGAGCTGCTGCAAAGAAAGATAAAGTGAGAATTATGGCAGCGCTTTCGAATTATGCCAAATTTGGTAAAAACTCAAGAATGACAGATATTGTTTCCAAAGAGCGTCTTGAGAGTATTGATGCTTCAGAACTGATGAAAAAAGTGAAGACCCTGAACCAATATCCTTATCAGGTATTGCTTTACGGACAGGATCAGGCAGGGTTGGAGAAAGCTGTGAAACCATTTATTTCCAATACAACACTTCAGCCTGCACAGGCTAAAGTATATGCAGAGCCGGCTACCGAAGGAAAAGTATATTTTACCAATTATGATATGGTACAGATGGAAATGTCCAAGGTAGCGAAAGCCAATACGGTAAACCTTGGTAACTTTGGTAAAGCAAACGTTTTCAATGAATATTTTGGAAGAGGTTTATCCTCAATCGTTTTCCAGGAAATCAGAGAAAGTAAATCATTGGCTTATACAGCGTATGTTTCTTATGCCAATGCTTCGGAAAAGGGTAAAGCGAATTATGTAACCAATTATATCGGAACACAGGCTAATAAGCTTCCTTTAGCGGTAAATGCAATGAATGATCTTATGGTATCGTTGCCACAGATTCCTGCGCAGTTTGAAAATGCAAAAGGTTCCGCATTAAAGCAGATTGCTTCCAACAGAATCAACAGAACAAATATTTTCTTCAATCAGCTGGCATTAAAAAAACTGGGAGTTGATTATGATATCAGAAAAGATATTTATGCCGAAATTCAAGGACTGTCATTACCGCAGCTTACAGGATTCTACAATACAGAAGTGAAACCTGTAAAATATAATACAGCCATTATCGGTAAAAAAGAAAACCTTAACATGGAATCTGTTAATAAAATGGGAGAATTTCAGGAAGTATCTCTTGAAGAGATCTTTGGGTACTAATTCTTTTAAAGACAAAATAATTTTAAAAGTGAGGCAGCAATGTCTCACTTTTTTGTTGTCTGAATATACTTCTCTCTGATAATAGGTGTTCCACGGATTTGTCTAATGTTTCACGTGAAATAATTCATGTTATGATGAGGTTTTTGTACTTGTAGTAAATTGGTTATCAGTTGTTTTGCTGTAATGTAATAAATGTAGAATATAACGAAAAATGGATGTTTCTATTGTAATGTTTTTATAATCAGTTCAATAGGAGCAGCCTTTTAACTGAAACTTAATTCAATACAAAATTACCAATGGATTGCACAAAGCTTCACAAAGCCACTGCAGAATAATATGGAGTGTTAGCAACAAAAAAGCTGTACGTTTTGTACAGCTTTTCTATTTTATGTTGAATGGGTCTTTACGACTTTACTTCCTGAATAAAAAGATTAATTTCCGCTCTGATCAATAATTCGTCATTATTGAAGGTTTCGCAGAAGATGTGGCAGATGTTTTCAAACTGGGAAATCAGGGATGCTTTTGAAATGATCTTGTCATTTACTTTTGGAAGAGCAAAAACTTCGATTTTCTTGATATTGGTGATAAAGCCTATTACTTTGGTATCTGCTTCAGGATTTTCAAAGAAGCTTTGTCCAAGGATAGATGAACAGGTTTGCGCAAGATTTTCAATTAATCCTGCCTCAGCGAACTCATTATTGTGAACAAATATATTGTCTTCTTTGATTTCAAAGGAAGTTACTACTTTTTCCTTGGTCAGTTCCAGGATATAGTCTGCCATAAGCATCGGTTCGCGATGCGGTAAAAAGTTGTGTATATTAATGATATTATCTTCCTTTATTTCCATTTCCTGTTTATTTTACAGCAGTTTTCATTTGGGATTTTGCAATCACTTCACCGTTCAGTTTGGTAACGATATCTACAAGGGTCACTCCCATTACTTCGTTGAGGATGGTTACTTCAGATGTCAGCTGATCACCTATTTTAGGTAATACTTCAGCTTCAAAAGATTTGATGGCGCCTATATAGCCTGTAGGAGCTTCTCTTCCCAATAAATAATATTTATATCCTGTGTGCAGTGCAACACTCTGTGCCTGGTGTTCAATCAATCCTGAAGCCTGAAACAGGCCATCCTGAATGAAAAGATTGTCAGCTTTTATTTCAAAGCCTGACAGAAGATGATTTTCAGAATATTCTGTCAATTCGTGTACCATCACAAATGGATATCTTTGCGGAATTAGGCTTTCTACAAAATCTGTATCGGATGTGGGCAGTCTGGTTTCCATTAGCAAACTGTTAATAAGGCACAGGAATAGGCAAATCTTCCGCTTTCAGGGACACAAAGAAGTACTTTTTCTCCTTTTTTCAGTTTTCCCGAATTCATCAGTTCTTCAAGAGCGATAAAAATAGACCCGGCTCCGATGTTTCCTACTTCGGAAAGGTTGTAGAACCATTTTTCTGCAGGGAAATCCATTCCTTTTTTGGCAAATTCTTCTTTCAGTCCATCTTTAAAATACCCTGAAGAAATATGAGCCAGTACGTGATCAATTTTTTCAGGATCCAGATTATGTTTGTCAAAAGAAGACCTTAAACTTTCCGCTCCTTTTACAAGGATGTATTTATCAAGGATTTTAGTATCCTGTTTGATGGCAAAAATAGATTGTTTCAGCCATTCATCAGAAGGGTAATCTGCCCATGATTTCAGACTTCCGTCTTCCTGCTTGTCACATCCTGCATACATGCATGCTTCAATTTCGTGAGCATAAGAATAAAAATCAATGAACTCTATTTTTAAAGAAGTACTGTTTTCTCTCGGTTTATTTTCCAGAAGGAAGGCTCCTGCTCCGTCAGAAAGCATCCATCTCAGGAACTCTCTTTTGAAAGCAATAATAGGTCTTTCTTCCAGCAGTTTTAAATTTTCAGCTTCATGGTTGAATTTATCAGCTGTCATCCATGCAGACATTCTTTCAGAACCTGCACACACTGCATTTTCCTGCACGCCGGCTTTTACGGAAAGAAATCCGTAATTAAGGGCATTCATTCCTGAGTTACAAAGACCTGTTGAAGTATTAATTTCAATAGATTTTCCGATATTCAGCTCACCATGGACCATAGAAGCATGAGAGGGCTGAATCTGGTCTGGTGAAGTAGTTCCTACAGATAACAGTTTCATATCTTCCTTTTTGAAATTTTCATCAAAAAGACCTTCTATTGCTTTTGCTGTAAGCTGCGCATTGGAATGGGTAGGGTTTCCTTCTTTATCTAAAGCGTAGTATCTTGTTGTGATTTTATTATTTCTTAGGATAAGTGATTTTGCTTTAGATGGCGCATCATTGATAAGCCCAAGATAAGTCTCCATTTCATCATTCGCTACCGGCTCATTGGGTAAGTATTTTGATGCTTTTGTTATAAATACGTCGTACATTCTATTTTAAATTAATTCCTTGTAAATATCTTTTTTGTTTTTGTCTTTTAAACCAAAATATAGGGGTTGTAAGCAGGTGTAATACCAAAACGACAGGTGAGATAATCCATATCGCTGCCATCAAATATACCTTAAAGAATTTTATCAGCAATGGGCGTTTCTCTTTTTTCTTGATAATCAGATTAGACCATACCGTAAAAATTTTATTTCCAACCTTTTCTACCCGCACCAAAAACGCACGGATTTCAATAGCTCCGTTTTTCACAAGATCAGGCTGCAGATTATTCAGATCATTATTATGAAGATGTCTTTCAATAATCTCGCCATACTTTACCGAACCTGAAATTTCTTCATCGGAAACTCCTGCGGCCGGAAGCATTCCCGATTTTTCTTTTTGCCCTGTAGTAAGCCATCTGAGAATAGTCAGCACGCTGGTATAATTGTCATGTCTGTCTACCAGTGCTATATTTCCGACAAGTTTCGCCTGTAAATCTCTTAAGTATACTTTTAATTTTTCCTGGGAAAGCATCCACATATTTCTGGTTCCGGAAATGGTGACTACAGCAGTATCTTTAAGGATGCGTCCGGCATAGTCACTCTTTAAGAATGAAATAATAGGGATGGATGGTGTGAGATACCATACCTGATATCCAAAGAAAATAAGATCATATTTTTTGTTCAGAATTTCTTCTGACGGGGGAAGAATTTCTTTGGGAATCTGCAGATAAGATTCCGGAAAAGTGTTGAAAAAAACATCACCTGGCCACGGAAACGGAAAATCCTCCTTTAGCTGAATATTGTAATAAGTAACG
Organism: Chryseobacterium sp. ON_d1; assembly: GCF_006829085.1. Classification (GTDB taxonomy): domain Bacteria; phylum Bacteroidota; class Bacteroidia; order Flavobacteriales; family Weeksellaceae; genus Chryseobacterium. Next base: position 30,332 of record NZ_BJTC01000010.1, on the reverse strand, counting down.
TCATACTGCTCCTTCTGGGCTTCAAAAGGCTTAGCTATATTCTTCACAATATCTTCGAGCTGGCCTGTTTGTGAATAATATATGACAAGTATATTTTTTTTCATTAGTTTTCTTTAGCGTTTACAAAAATATGTTTTTCATATTTATTATTTGGTTTTAAATATTTTTATGGACTCAGAGCTCCATTTTAATGTATAATTTTCACTTTCAAATAAGGTGTTTTTTATATTTACAAAAATGATGGTTTCGGGAAGTTCATGCAGGTCATTCATTGGAAAGTGCTCATCAGAGACAAGCAGTACATCAATCTTTTTATTTATCGCGGAAAGATCTTTTATATAATGTATCTTTCTTCTCTTTATCAGATAGCTGTGTGCTGCTGTTTCTCTTTTTTCGTTATCTCTGATCAGAGAAAAGACTCTTCTGCCTGCCTGATATAATGTTAACAATGCATCCTTTTGTCCAAAATCATCAGCGATATGAAGAATATTGGCTTGGCTGGAGATATGTTTGTTGAGCTCAAAATACACCGATTTGTTGGTGTTGAAGTCTTCTTTTACTTCTTTTACCACTTCGCTGTCTTTATACAGGTAGCTGAGGAACAGTTTCTTTTTAAAATAATTTTCATCCTCAATCTCTTCACGCAGTTTTGCGAATTCTTCTCTGAAATAAGCATTGATTTTTTTTGTTCTCTCAGAATAATTTTTGCCGAAACTCACATTGTCTTTACTGATTCTGTCACCTACTTTTACAGTAATGCTTCCATCGTAGATAATAAAATCACCTTTCGGCAATACCTCAGAATTTCCATGAATGTAAATTGGAAGAATATCCAGTCCGAACTGTTCTGCCAGATAAAATGCTCCTTTATGAAATCTTTTGATATCATTGGTATAAGAACGTTCAGCTTCTGGGAAAACAACCAGTGAATAGCCTTGTTCAACTTTTTCTCTCAGCTTTTCCATCCCATTTTCAATTCCCTGTGAAACAGGATAAAACCCAAGAGCTCTCACCAGCTTTCCAAAAATAGGCGACTGGTACACCCAGTCATTTACAAGATAGATGATTTTATGGGTGGCCATTGCAATAGCCAGCGTATCCAGGAAGGAAGTATGATTGGCAATGATTACAGCAGGCTTACTGAAATCTTCTGCCGGATTTTTAATGACCTTCTTCTTTACAAAAGGATTAGAATAAAGGACAGAAGTTAAAAATCGGGCTAAAATAATTTTGATAATATTCAGGATATTTCCGCTGGAGTTTTTGACAAAGAAACTTCCGAAAGCAGAAAACAGGAGCCCGCCCACACCATAATACAAAAATGAGAAAACTGCGCATATAAACATTCTGAACGTGATGGGGGAAAGTCCTTTTTTTGCCCTGTTGGTTATCAGGAGTCTGAACCAGAAAGGATATAAGGTAGAGGTGATAATAATTACTGAAAACATTCCAATCAATGCTACTAAAGCTAAAGAATGCAGAGCCGGATGCTTGGCAAAAATCAGGGAGCCAATAGAAAGGATAGTCGTGAATACGGCAAGAATAATGGAGATCCTATAGGTAGGCAGTTCGTTTTTCCCTGTAGTATGTTCCTTCTGCATGGCTTGGGTAAGAAAAATGCTGAAATCATCTCCAACCCCAAATACCAACGTACACACTACTGTGCTGAAAATATTCAGTTCTAGTCCCAGAAAATAGAGGATTCCGGCTGTCACAACTCCTGTTAAGACGATCGGGAACATGGTAAGAACAGTTAATTCAAAATTTCTGAAGAAAACGATAATCGTTAAAATGATCGCAAGAAGAGAATAATTGATTAAGGTATTGAAGTCTCTTTTCAGCAAACCAAGGAAATTTTCATTCATCTGCTGGCGGTCAATAGCAATGGCATCATGTTTCTTCTCAATATCTTTGATGAAAATATCCCGCTTATTTTCATCTACTTTTACGACGTTGGAAACGGTATAGAAGCCGTTTTCGTTGCTCATGAATTCTGAAATCTGAAGCGCTTTCACTTTTTGATAGTCTTTCAGACTCAGGACCGTATAATTTTTGTGCAAAGCTTCATTGAAATGATCAAAGGCAGAACCGTTGAATCCGAATTTATTTCCATTACTGATCAGCTCTGAAATAGTGTGATTCTTTTTTTGTTCATCCCAGAAATGGTTCCATTCATCAAGCTTTTTCTGCTGATCTTTTTCTGAAAGTACAATACTTCCGATCGAATTATAGCTTAGAATCTTACCTTCTTTTTTCTCGCTTTCAAGAAAACGGCTTAGTTCAGAATTTCTGGTTAATGCCTCTTCTTCAGAATTTCCGTAAGAAATGGTATAGATAGATTTTGAAGTGATGTCGGAAAGTTTCTGCAGCTTTGCTTCACTTATTTTTAATTCTTTTGGGATATAATTCAGATCGCCGATGTCTTCATTGAAGCCTACATGCCTGAATCCAAACAGGCAGGCAAGGATAATAATGGAACAGCCTATGATCAAAGGCTTGTTTTTTTCGTATGGATAAGACCCGATCCTATCGATAAAATTAGTGTTGAGGTGTTCTCCTTTTTCTTTTGGTTTATAAAGTTGGGGGACGATAATCAATGCTGTGATTGAAGAAAGAATTACTGTTATAGCGGCAAAAAGTCCTAAGTCCTTCAATGCTTCAGAACGTACAAAGACCAGGCATAAGAATGAAACGGCAGTCGTTGCACTGCTTAATATAATCGGCTGGGTGATCTCTTTGTAAAGCTCTTCAATATTATTGTTGTGCTTGTAATGCGTAAGAATATGCAGGGCGTAATCTATTGTGATCCCAATCAGAATAGCACCTACACTTAATGAAATGGCTGAAATTTTGTCCTTAATAAAGTAAAGGACCAATAAAGCAAGCAGTACTGAAAATACGGTGGGCAGAAATACTATGATGGGTGTAAAGAAATTCCGGAAATAATAAATCAAAAGAATTAAAAGAACCGTCATTGAAATGACTACCGTATTCTGGATGTCCTTTTTGATCTGTTGGGCATTGGCCACGGCAATGACAGGGGAACCGAAATAACTGATTTCTGTTTTTCCTCTGAACTGTTTATTGATGCTGTCTTTAATAGAATTAAGCTGGTCGACAAATGCTTCGTTTGCCTTTGTATCATTGCTTTTGTTTTTGGGATCAATGAACAGTAAGAGATTTTTGCCGTCTTTGGTTACAATATAGCTGTCTTCCAGTTTGAAATCTTTACTGATGTTCAGGGCATTCAGTTTTTTAATTCCTAAAAAAGTAAGTCCCAGAGGATCCTTTTTAATGAATTCTTTTGTAACAAGACTTGTCGGAGAAACCAGAGAGATGTAATTATTCTCTACCTGTCTGGCAATGCTGTCTTTCTGAAGCTTTCCGTCAATTTGCTTATAATCACTCTCATTAAGGAATAGTGGCAGGTTTTGATTCACAAAATCAAAGGTTTCAGAAATCTCATTATCATTCACTTTACCCTGAACGGAACCAATGTATTTTTGCAGAGGTTCGATTTTTTTCAGGAAAGTATCTGCCGTTTCAGAGAGCAGGAAGCTGTCTTCACCTGATCTGTTCTCAATAATAACAATGATCTTATCCGAAAAATTGAGCTGTTTAAGAACCTTTGCTGTGAGATCGGATTTTTCATTTTTTGGGATAATCTGATTGATGTCTTCCTCAAAATTGATCTTTGATGCAAAGAAAATGCATAAAAAAGCAATTCCCAGAGCTGTCAGTACAGAAAGGATTTTATTTTTGGAAATCAGATAATATAAAAATATAAAAAAGCGATGCATTGCATTTAAATCAAGTCTGCAAATTTAATTTTTTAAGTATTAGTTCAAAATAGTTAAGGATAAGTTTTGGCTGAAAATCAATAAAATATTCTAGGAAGATTCAAAAAATATTCTACTTTTGCAAAAGTTCCCTTTTGAAAAAATGTATTTTAAACCACCATTATTATTAAATAAATAAGAATCTGTTTTAGATATGTTGAAAAGAAATGATGAAAAATTAAACGGATTTCTATTTGTAATAGTACTTCCGCTTCTGTTGTTTGCGATGTCTTATTATGGATTTGAATCTTCCTATACAAGACTTAAGACGTCAGAAACCACCCCCGAATTTTTATTTTCCTCGGTATATGCTTACAGGGTAATCCCCAATTATCTGAGTGTGCAGATGACAGATCTGATGTACCATCTGATCAACGGCCCTCTTTCCTTCTTCAAAGATTTTCTGTCAAAGAACGGAACCCCTTTCTATCATGGGCTTTTCCTGATGAACAGTGTTTTCTTTATTGGGTGTTCTTTGATTTTAAATGCTGTTTTCAAAATGAAATCAACAGGACTTCTTCTGAATATTAATGCCAGAAGGATTATCCATCTTTTATCTGTTTTTTTTATTGTAATCACACAGTATGCACCAACCAACTGTGACACGATAGCGCTTTTCTGTTATCTGACAGGTGTATTCCTAACGTTGAAATATTTAGACACCGGAAGAAATATTTTCTTTTTTATTCTCATTGGCCTGATTGGGATCTCTACACTGGTAAGAGAAACGGCCTGTCTGAATATTGCTTTTTTTGCGGCAGTATTTTTTGATATTGATGAGCTTAAAAAAAGAAATTATCAGGTAATCTGGAAAACAATTCCGCTGGTGATTGCTTTTCTTATTCCGTATCTTGGATTGAGAGCGGTACTTGTACAGGATGAAACTACTTTTGTGGAAGGGTTCTACATCAACAGAAATTTTTCCAGCCCCTTCAATCTTGCCGGACTTGTCTTTGCGCTTATTGTGATTTATTTTATATACAGGCTTTGCGCAGAAGAAGAAAACAGAAGTATTTTTGGAAAATACTTTTTCTTTTCCATCCCTTATCTTATTATGATTACTTTAGTAGGGCTTTTTTGGGAAGTAAGGCTTTTTTTACCTTTAATCCTGACCGGAATTATCACAGCATATCATCAGTTTAAAAAAACATCAGAGATTTAGCATGAGTTTACTACATCCGTATTATTTAATTGCAATCCTTTATATGCTGTTCTTCAGTGTTCAGGAGGTGTTTGGGAAAAAAGTTGATAAAAAATGGTTCTGGTTCCTTGCTGTTTATTTTATTATTATTGTTGGTTTTAGAAAAGATGTAGGACCGGACTACGGAAGTTACAAAGGAATTTATATTTACTCGGATACCAAAAGCTATTACAGCATATTTATGAAAATGCTTCACATGAAGGGGACGGAAAACCTGGATGTGGAATGGCTGTATACACTGATCAATAAAATTCTGCTCAATGTTTTTGATGCTCCTTTTTATATGGTGACTCTGGTTATTGCTATTTTTGCAATGATCCTAAAGGTGGAATATACAGAGGATAATACCTTTTACCCTTTTACTTTTACCCTTTTCATGTTTATTCCCAATTTTTTTATCGGAGAAAGCGGGCAGATCAGACAAAACCTGGGAACTTTTATTGTTTATTTTGCCATACGGTATATCAAAGAACGAAAATTCTGGCATTACTTATTTTTCATATTTATAGGGTCCGGGATACACAGTGTTTGTTATTTATTCCTGCCAATGTACTGGCTGGCTCGTGTTCCGCTGAATAAGACAGTGATGCTGGTTATGATTATTGGCTCGGTTTTCCTGTCTCCATTTGAAATATACCGAAGTTTTGGTAGCTTTTTAGATGGGATGGCCTCTGATAATATGCTTGTGGAAGGGTTTAACGGGTATATGGATGAAACGGTGCAGCGACTGAACGGAGGTATTGGAATTCCGGAAGTCATGATGGCTATCCTGACATTCTTTCTTTTTGCTTTTGATAACAAGATGAAAGCGCTGTATCCTTATTATGAATATCATAGGAATTATGCTGTAATAGGAATATGCCTTTACTTTATTTTTAGAAATAACCCTATATTTTCGTCGAGGCTGGCAGGCGCTTTCATCGGCTTCTCATACATCATTATTCCCAATGCAATGTATGTTGTTTCCGGAAGGGTCAGAAATATGATTTATGCCTTCATTATTTCACTCGTCGTCTTCAATTTTGTCGTTTTTGCGATTTTTAATAATATCAAGGCCGGACGATTTTCAATAGAACGTTATCAAAATTATATTCTTCCATAGGATTTCGGAGATTAGATATAATCAGATAAAAAAAGACAGCCTTACAGCTGTCTTTTTTTATGAAAGGTTTGTTCATGTTTATACTGTTTACTAGTTTTGTTTTTAAATTATTAATAACATATTTAATTTATGTTGTTTTTATTTATAAAATAAATCTCTTTTTGTTGAGATAGGCTTAAAAATTGTATTTGGGTAATGACACTAAATTATAAGGTATGAAAAGGTTAGCTGAAAAATTAGCGACAGTCTTCTGTCTGATATCATTGGGAATCTGTTCTAAAGGAAGCACCAGAGAGAGTCTTTCCTCACATGGACCTATAAGAGCAGTATGGATTGCTGAAAATACGGACTCACTGGCCAGACCGTTACCCGAATTGGCAAAATTATTCCTTCCGGATTGGAAAAAAGCTCCTAACAGTTACATTTTTGATCCCGGTCAGAATAGCGAGGGATTACTGGTTCCGGTAAAGAAGGCCTACGCCATGTGGGAAGGAGGGGGGTATCTTAATGGGAGTGGTATCCCGGCTGGTACCGTAACGGCGGATGTTTTATGGGAAGATGTTCATGGACTTATAAAATCCGGAGTAAACTATGCTCTTGAAATAACAGGAACCGGACAGGATGCCAAAATAAAAATTCCGGTCAATAAAACAAAAAAAGGAAATGCCGTCATTGCTTTCAAAGTAAACGGAGAAATTTATTGGAGCTGGCATATCTGGGTGACTGATGATCCCACAAACGGAGCTGCTTACAGAAGTTTCAGCAATGTTAAAAGAATGAAATCAGACGGGAGTACCGAAGTTATTCCTGACTCCGACTGGAAGTGGATGGATAGGAATCTTGGAGCAATTACAAGCTCTATCACTGCATCAGACTGGAATAGAAGCATTGGGCTCCTTTATCAGTGGGGACGAAAAGATCCTATTCCTCCATTAGTTACCAGAGGAAATGATTTTTATGAAGCCTCAGGATCTATAGGCAGAATCAGGCATAGAGGAGCAAAGAATATGACCAATGCTGTAAGTATTGATGACCTCAGGAAATTCGTTCTGCTTTCTGAAGCAGAAGTAACCAATAATATAAGGCTTTCTGTAAAAAATCCTTTGAGCCTTATTTATGTGAACAAAGATGATAACTCTGGCCAGGCTTATTACAACAATAATCTTAATCTCCCTGTCAATTGGTTTGGAAAATCGACAGCTTTACCGAATAACAGGCTTTCAGAGCTTAATCTCTGGTCTGATAATGCACAGGGAAAAATAGAATCTGTTTACAATACTGATGATAAAGCAAAACCTTATAGAGATAAATCGCCATATGATCCATGCCCCAACGGATGGCGTGTACCCTCTATGCTTGTTGCAAATCTTGCTTCCTCATCTTATGTAGATGATATAAGAATAGACTTTTCACCCTTCGGAGTGAGAACCAATATGGCGAAAAATGTTTTTGAAACCAATAAATATCACATTATAAAACCTACTGATGCAGGCGTCCCTGCTTTCATGACAGGAATTAAAATTTATCCCAATTGGGGTTTTGATCTTTCATCTGTGGGGGGATATAATATGGGAATCTTCCCCGGAAACGGGCAGCTTATCAGGGGTGCTCACCAGGGGCAGTATACTGATCAGCACCACACGGCACTTTGGACGGCTACCATGGCCCGGCAGTTTGATACTTCTCCTGCCGTTACGGTCAGAGGACTTTCTATGATTCCGGACAAGACACAACCTGATGTCCCGGATGCAAACTACCCTAATATTAAAGGACGCTATTATTATTTTCCAATGTCCATAATGTACACTTCGGATGCGAATGGCTGCAGATGTATAAAAGATCCACTCTATGTGATCAATGACTATGATTTTCCAACTGAATATCTGCCTTCAGCTGCAGAATATAAAGAAGGATTCAATAATCCGAATACCTACCAGATTGTAAAAAGCGGGGCTGTGACTATCATCGAAATTCCGGTCAGTAAAGCATTTTCTGTGCAAAGTCAATTATTGAATAATGCTGAAATACTAAATCCTTCCAGTTTTAACAATTTAAAAGGAAATGTTCTCTGGACAACCAATGCAGGCCTTGTCAGTAAAATTTCAGTAGTGAACCCTTCACCTTCATCACTGCAGGATATTGTCAATTCTAAATTATCTGTAGAAATTGCTCCCAATGAGAGTGGAAATGCAGTTGTGACATTGCATAACGGCAGTATATCTTCACCGGTATACTGGAGCTGGCATGTCTGGGTGACAGATTCTCCTGTAGGATCTTATACTTATACAACTGAAGCTCCGGCAACAGTTACGAACTATGTAAATTATGCAGATAAAGCCGATGTAGTTTTCCAGACGACTTTTATGGATCGGAATCTTGGGGCTACAGATGCTTTTCCTGCAATTGCCAATCCGCAGGCTCCTACTGTTGATGAACTTTTAAAAATACGCGCCTCTACCGGCCTGCACTATCAATGGGGAAGAAAAGATCCTATTCCTGTATTTCAATATGCAGATAACAGAAGTTTCTATAATGTGTTTTTAGGGACAGCAGCAGCTAATGGAACTGTTACCTACAGTACACTCAATCCCACGGACTACAACAATCTTTCAGGAAGTTATATTGTGCCTTACAATACTTATGCTGCATCATCTAATGTACAGGTTGTAGATAAACCGGCAGACAAAATTTCCAAAATATTATCTTATTCTGTGAAGAACCCTTTGGTGTATATGATTCCCAGTTCTTTTGCCCCTTACAACAGCACGACACCTAATTATACCAACGGAACAGACTGGCTTGCAACAGAGCCTAACTTAGCTCCGGACAGATGGGGGAGAGGAGGCAGGAAATCACCTTTTGATCCTTGTCCTGAAGGATGGAGGGTTCCTGATCTTACCAATGTCGCTTTGGTTTCAGGAACAGATTTCGGGCAGACTCCCTGGTATAAAAAAGATAAAAATGTAGCAACGTCATACAGTATTGCTACGGATTATTCAGGTACAAGAGTGAGAAACTCTGCCAATGCTACGGTAGGATATACCTTCAATAATCCTGTATATCCTTTGGGAAATTATCCTGATGCCGGATCAAGAGGATTCAGAAGTGTGACCGCGAATCAAACAGCACAGGGAACATTTAATGTTCTGAACTTTCAGTATCCTGCTGTCTGGACGGCTGCTTTAAATTCTAATTATCTGGGAAGATCAGTCAATGTCTTATTTGATGCAGCTGCTACAACTAATAGAATAATAGTTTTTCATGATAATAATGATCCTTACTTCGGAACAGGATGCCGATGCGTGAAAATAGAATATGATGCCAATGGTAATGAAGAAGGACCTGCTTCAAGAACTACCATAATACCCAATGGTCCTACATTAAGTACTGCAAATACAGTATTTAAAACTGTTGAGAACAAGATATCCCTATATCCAAGCCCTGTATCCAATATTCTCTATATAAAGGCAACGGAAAATAAAGAATATAATTTTCAAATTTTTAATGCCTTGGGACAGCTTGTAAAATCAGGAAAGTTCATCAATAATCAGACAGATCTCTCATCTTTAAATACAGGCGTGTATTTAATAAGGATAAATAATTCAGAGGCAATGGTAAAAATTATAAAACGGTAATACTGAAAAAAAGACAGTTGAACAGCGGTATAAGATCTCTTATTCCGCTGTTTTACTAATATGCATATTTCTTGCATCTATCATGAATGATGAAAAATTCTATATCATTATATGTTGATATGTTCATAACAGCCTAAAACCTATACTGGAAAGGCATTTGTTTCTTTTAAAAAGAGGTGTTGAAATAGTGAATAAACTAATTTGTTTGTTAAATTAAAGCCGTTTAACAAAAAGTATATAATAAAAAAGCTTTACTTTTGCAAAAATTTTTAGTTAGAATGTCGAAAAATTTAGTAATCGTAGAGTCCCCGGCTAAAGCAAAAACTATTCAAAAATATTTAGGAAAGGATTTTGAAGTGAAATCCAGTTTCGGGCATATCCGGGATCTCCCTAAAAAAGGAATGGGGATAGACCTTGCTACCTTCAGTCCTGATTACGAAGTTTCAGCAGACAAAAAGAAATTGGTAACCGAATTAAAGGCCGCTGTAAAGAAAGCAGATATGGTATGGCTTGCTTCCGATGAGGACCGTGAAGGAGAGGCCATTGCATGGCATCTTGCGGATGAACTGAAGCTGAAGCCTGAGAACAGAAAGAGAATTGTTTTCCATGAGATTACTAAAAATGCCATTCTAAAAGCAATCGACAATCCCAGAGATATTGATCAGAATTTGGTGAATGCCCAGCAGGCAAGAAGAGTGCTGGACAGAATTGTAGGTTTTGAAATGTCACCCGTTTTATGGAAGAAAGTAAAACCGGGACTGTCTGCAGGAAGGGTACAGTCTGTAGCGGTAAGACTGATTGTTGAAAGAGAAAAGGAGATCCGTGAGTTTACGCCAAAGGCAAGTTTTAAGCTTGATGGGATCTTTTTAAATAAAGCTGAGCAGGAAATTGCTGCCAAGCTGAAAAAAGACTTTGAAAAAGAGGAAGAAGCAGAAAAATTCCTGGAACAGTCCAGGACTACGGAATTTAAAGTTCTGAATGTTGAAACCAAACCAGGTACACGTTCGGCTTCAGCACCTTTTACAACATCTACTTTACAACAGGAAGCTTCTTCAAGACTTGGATATAACGTAACCAATACGATGCGCCTGGCTCAGAGGCTATACGAAGAGGGTTTCATTACCTATATGAGAACAGACTCTGTGAATCTTTCGCAGGAAGCTATTGAAGGAGCGAAAAAACAAATTGTATCAGAATATGGAGCAGAATATTCTTCTCCGAGAAACTATACTACAAAGTCAGCTTCAGCACAGGAAGCTCACGAGGCCATCCGTCCTACGGATTTTGGAGTGAAAAGTATAGGAGATGCGCAGCTCAACAGGTTGTATCAATTAATATACAGAAGAACACTGGCTTCTCAGATGGCTAATGCCAAAATTGAAAAGACAGTGATTGAAATAGGCAATACATCATTGCCGCATCATTTTGAAGCACAGGGAGAGGTTATTATATTCGACGGTTTCCTGAAAGCTTATGGAATTGTAAAAGCGGAGGACGATGATGAAGAAAACAATGAAAAATTACTTCCGAAAGTAAAGGTAGGTGAGATCCTGAATTATAAATCTATAACAGCCACTGAAAAATTCACAAGGCCAAGCGCAAGGTATACTGAAGCCGGATTGGTGAAGAAACTTGAAGAACTGGGAATTGGGAGGCCTTCTACTTATGCGCCTACAATTCAGACGATACAGAACAGGGAATATGTGGATAAAAGAGAAATAGAACCACAAACCCGTGAAGTAATCAAAATGTCTCTGCTGAATGACAAGATCAAAAAAGTGGTTCTTGAAGAGAAATTCGGTGGTGATAAAAATAAATTTGTACCTACAGATATCGGTGAAGTTGTCAATGATTTCTTAACAGATAACTTTAGAGAAATTCTTGATTATGGTTTCACAGCAAGAGTGGAGGAAAGCTTTGACGAAATTGCAAGCGGTGATCAGAAATGGAAGGAGATGATGACGAATTTCTACTCAAAATTCCACCCGAGAATTGAAGACGTAGAAGAAAATGCAGACCGTGCAACAGGAGACAGACTTTTAGGAGTAGATCCTAAGACCGGTAAAAATGTACATGCCAGAATCGGAAGATTTGGAGCAATGATCCAGATTGGAGAAACAGATGATGAGGAAAAACCGATCTTTGCCTCCTTAATGGCTGGACAGAATATTGCAACCATTACTTTTGAAGAAGCTTTGGAATTGTTCAAATTACCTTTTGACTTAAATGAAGTTGACGGACAACCGGTTTCTGTTGGAGTGGGCAGATTTGGACCTTATGTAAAATGGGGAGAAACTTATATCAGTATTCCGAAAGGTGAAGATCCGCTTTCTGTAGATCAGAAACGTGCTGAGGAAATTATCAGTGAAAAGAAAATTGCTGATGCTCCGATTGCAACGTATAAAGGGGAACCCGTAACAAAAGGTACAGGAAGATTCGGGCCATTTATCAAGTACAGGGATATTTTCGTAAATGTTCCTAAGAGATATGATTTTGAAAACCTTTCTCAGAGTGATATCAATGAACTGATTGATGCTAAACTTGAAAAAGAGGCGAACCGGTACATCCAACAGTGGGAAAAAGAAAAAATTTCCATTGAAAACGGAAGATGGGGTCCTTTCATCAAATTCGGAAAAGCAATGTTCAAAATTCCAAAGAAAGCTGATGATACAAAATATGAATCAGATGAACTGAAAGAAATTTCTTTAGATGAGGTTAAAAAATGGATTACTGATCAGGATCCGAAAGCCTTTGCGGAAAAGAAAAAACCAGCAGCTAAAAAAACTGCTACTACAAAGAAAACAACAGCGGTAAAGAAAACCGCTGCCAAAAAGAAATAAATAGTTTTTAATACAATATGAAAGCGCAGACAAAGTCTGTGCTTTTTTGCTTTTATAAAGCTGGCTGCTAAATGATGGTTATATGGGCTAGTGCTTTTCATTGAGAATCATTAAAAAATATAAAAAGACCTATGATAACAGTTAACTAAATTCTCTTTGTAGGGATTTAACCTTGCGGATGGCGATGATTGCTTAGTTCTAAGTATAAATACGTAAATGAAAAATACAGTACTAAGACTGTGATATTCAGTATTTTAAATCTGTAGTTTTACATCGTAATATTACAGAGAGTGGAGTTCAGAAACCACTTTAAAAACGGGGCGGATTCTGAAAAGCCATATGAGTAAGAAAACAAAAACTATAAGATCATGTCAGAATTTAATTTTAGCAAAGAAGCTATCTCACACGCATTAGAAGCAGCAAAAAGATCACACGATGACAGCCAGGCAAGTCGCCGTGCGGTAGGAGCAGAATCAGATTTAAGCCTGGTGAATGCCAGTGCCGGTTATCTTCTTGTAACGGCAGAGTGTATATCAATTACTGTTGAGAATAACAAAGTCTGTATCAATTTACCGTTAGGTTTTGGGAAATATTGCTTTAGCATCCCATTAAGTATTCCTAATGGAACAGCGGGTCAGGCTTGTTTATCAATATGTACTACCTGGGGGATCCCAACAGGAATTAGAGTTAATATTAATATAGCCGGAATAACAATTATCAGCCAGTCATTCGGAAAGTGCTAATTAATCGTTTCTGATTAGAATAAAATCCGTCTCATATGCTATATGGGACGGATTTGTTTTTGAAGTCTTAGGATGTAAAAAAAATGAATGACACCTGAAAATAAAAATTATTTTAATTTAAAATCTTGTTGTATGATAATTTTCCTTGGCAGAATAGGTTTTTTGGGATACTGAAACTTTTGGTGAAAATGAAATTCCAGCTGCTAATAGAAATGTAACAGAATAAAGGAACTGCTAATGTTGTTTATTCGTGGTTCCTTTATAATTATTGTAGGAAAATTTTTTCATTAGTTTTATGATGAAATCTCTACCTTTGACCGTTTAAAAACTAACTAATAACCTGAAATGTATTTTAAATTGAGGCTTATGTATAAAATTCTATCTGTTTTAGGGCTTTTCATCACTATGAATGTCTTCGCACAGGAAAACCTGCTGGACACAACGTATGGTTTAAGCGGTGGGTATACCGATTTTGCTTTTTATAATGGCAGTCAAATGTCTGGAGGGCTGGAAATTCAGGCTACAACAAAACTTCCTGATGGAAAAGTTTTGGCAGTAGGAGTAAGTTTCATTGCCCGTTTTACTTCTAATGGGATATTAGATACTTCATTTTCCAATGGTTCCGGATATAAGCTTTTTTCCCAGAAAAACTATGGTCGTATAAAACCTGCAGGCGATGGTAATTATATTATCATGGATATAGGATTCGGAGGGGTACAAAAAATAGATGAAAATGGAAATTTTGTCAATAATTTTACTCCCTACACCCAATCTGCATCCTATGCAGATATAGATATAGATCAAAGTGGAAGAATTTATCTTCTGAAATATACAACATCCAATTCCGGCTCAGATTACAGCCTGGTACGTCTTTTACCAGACGGAACCGTAGATGCTTCTTTTGGAAACGGAGGTACACTGGCTTTAGGGTTTACGTATCGGTACAGAAAAGTAAGCGTAAATAACAATAATGAAATCTTTATGGCTGGCCAGAAAATTGTTGCAGTGAGTGATCAGAGGATCGTGGTTACAAAGCTTCAGGCTAACGGTAGTTTTGATATGTCTTTCGGAAATGCAGGTACTTTTCTGTATTCACCAGGGCAGAACGTAAACAGCAGTGCTCATTTAATGTTTTTGGATAATGGAAAAATATTGGGATTAACTGCTGGAAGTATTTGTAACGGAAGTAATTGTTTTGGACTGATTACCTATCGGCTGAATGCAAACGGAACTTTAGATACAACATTTAAAAATACAGGAATTAGTGTTATTCCGGTCCAATCTGATTCAACTCCTATGAAAGTGATTCGCCTTCCGGATGGCAGCTTTATGATTTCAGGAACAGGTTGGTACAATACCTATGCTTTGAAGATGGATGAAAATGGAGATCTTGATAACTCCTTTGGATTAAATGGTAAAATCATTACCCCACAAATGCTGAATAAGAGTGTGTACAATGGAGGATTCGAACTGTATGGAAATTCAATCGTTTTATTTGGGGTTTATTCAATATGGTATGGAGCGCAAACTCGTTATGTAGGAACTGCCCGTAAATATTTTTTCAATGCAAGCAGTCTGAAAACCTCCGAAACAGCAGTGGAAAGAATAGGGCTCTACCCAAATCCTGCTAAAGATTTTCTGAATGTTACATCAATTGATAAAATAATGGGTTATGCTATATATGACGCAAATGGCAGAAAAATAATGTATTCGGAAACTCAATTATCAGAAGGGGGGATTAATGTAAGTAGTCTTCTTTCAGGGCTGTATTTTATCGATATGAAAACAATTAAAGGAAGTGTTGTATCAAAATTTATAAAAAAATAATTGATAAATAATTCTTATCTTACCAAAAGTCTTCTTCCAGGAAGGCTTTTTTTGTAAGTTTGTTAGATCAAGCAATTAATCATTTATTACATTTCAAATTAAAATATGGATTTCGAAGACTTTATCATTTCACCAAGGAATTTCAAAACAGAAAGCTGGCAGATAGGAAATCGGATTACTAAAGATATCAGAGAGGACAGCATTGTTCTCTTGTTTGTGTCAGATTACAGAGGAGCTGGTGGAGATGCGGAAGTGCAGGACTTTACAGCAGTAAGAAAAGAATTTTACAAGCTCTCACAAATGGACTTTGAAATTCCTGTAGTAGATCTTGGAGATCTGGTATCAGGAAAATCAGTTCAGGATACCCACTATATCTTGCAGGAAGTTCTGTCAGCATGTCACTATAAAAGAGCTATTCCGGTGATTATCGGAGGTTCCAATGATTTTGCCTTTTCATTATTTTCAGCATTGAATTTTCACAAGAAAAGTCTCAATTATACCCAGATCAGTAACATTATTTCTCTCCAGCAGGGAGAGACAATCAATGAACATACCTTTTTAAGCAAAATTTTTGGTGCCAAAAATTTTTCCATTAAAAATTATCATCATTTAGGTTATCAGAAACATTTGAACGAAATGGATTCTGTAAGACTGATCAAAGAAGTGGAATTTGATATTATCCGTCTTGCTGAAATGATGAACTCAACAGAAAAAACAGAGCCTTTCTTCAGAAAAGCAGACCTGGTGACTGTAAACTGTGATGCTGTCGAAAGTTTCAGTGAGCCTTTTTCTATGAATCCACAGGTCAACGGATTGAACAGAAGAGAAATCTGTGCCTACATGAAGGAAATAGGACTGAGTGAAAACCTGAAGTCTGTCGGGATCTTTAATTATAATATCTATTCGGAAAACCAGCTGAACCATCAGCTTTTAGCGCAGATGTTATGGTATCTGATTGAAGGGATCAACATTCAGCACTCTCATCCGAAAGAAAGAAATTATGAGCTGTTCTATGTTTTAATAGATGACAGGCAGTATGCATTCAGGCGTGATACTTTCAGTAATTTGTGGTATTTTGGTGATGATGAAAATATAGAAAACTGCATTCCGTGTTCCAGAAAAGATTTTGACGAAGCTAAAAAAGGATGGCTGAATGCAAGACTGACGAAAATTTAATGTATGACAAATGTTCCCTCAAGAGTATCCATTATTGTTCCCGTTTACAATGTAGAAAATTATCTGACAAAATGCCTTGACTCTCTGGTAAACCAAAGTCTCCCGGATATTGAGATTCTTGTTGTGAATGACGGAAGTAAAGATCGTTCTGAAAAAATCATTACAGAATATGCTCAGAAATATCCGGATAAAATAAAAGCTTTTACCAAAGAAAATGGAGGTTTAAGCGACGCCCGTAATTTTGGGATTGATAGGGCGACCGGTGATTATATAGGATTTGTGGACAGTGATGACTATGTCACAGAAAATATGTTTGAGGAAATGCTTCTTTTAGCAGAAAAACATCATGCAAAAATGGTGATCTGTAATATTCAGAAAGTGGACGAAAACGGAAAAGTCACCCAAAAACTGACTCAGCTTCCCAATATGCCTGAAAAAATTATCCTTGAAAGTAACTTTTCTGTATTTTCTGATATCAGCTACTTTGCATGTAATAAGCTGTTCAAAAAAGAACTTTTTGACCGGAAAAGATTTAAAAAAGGAATTCATTTTGAAGATATTCAGCTTATTCCACAGCTTTTGCTGGAATGTGATGTTATAGCACAGACGCAGAGTTTCCATTATCAGTACTTTGAACGTACAGATTCTATTACAAAGACCCATACAGAAAAAGGACTTGATATGCTGAAAGCGGTATCAGATGTAGAAAAGGTGTTCAGAGAGTCCCCATATGCCAGCAAACAGGAAGAACTGAAAAATTTTCAGATTTTTGAAGGAGTATATTCGTTTCTGGCCTATCTGGCCTTCGTGAAAAAAGAAGAAATATTCTATGAAATGTCTGAGCAGCTGGTTCTTTTTATGAAAGAAAGACAGATAAAAATTCAAGATATATTGAAGTATAGTCGTTTTGGTAAGAATTATCTTTTATCTTTGCCCTTGAAGAAAAAAATTTTTTATCTGTTATTTTTTGCGGGACAGAAAAAATTGATAAGAAAACTGATTTAGTAAACACAAATGTAGTACTATTGTTTCGGTCAATAAAAAATAGTAGTGAGGTTTTTGATAACAGCCGGCGTTATAATTTTTTATTCACAGGATACAAGTGCTGAGTAAGAAAGAATGAAAAACTTTGAATTGTTCTTAAGCGGATCGGGAATACCTATTTTCTATATAAAAATAGGATTAGGCTTTGTATTCTCCTTTTTAATTACATTTTTCTCCATTCCTACCATTGTCAAGATTTCAAGAAGAAAAAATCTGATGGATGAGCCTGGAATAAGAAGCTCTCACCTTAGAGAAATTCCTAACTTAGGTGGGATCGCTATCTTTTATTCGATAGGAATCTGTGCTTCTATTTTTGCCTATGAGCTGTTTGATCTCTACAAATTTTTATTTGCCTCACTGATTATCCTTCTGTATGTGGGAGTGATGGATGATATTGTGGTGATGAGAGCTTATAAAAAGCTTGTTGCACAGATTGTAGTTTCCGCGTTGGTGGTTATTGGTTCAGATATCAGGATCAGAAGTTTATTTGGAATATTCGGGGTTTATGAGCTGGAGTATTTTGTAAGTGTGATATTCAGTATTATTACTTTTATTATCCTGATCAATGCTTTCAATCTGATAGATGGGATAGATGGATTGGCCGGTGGATATTCCGTCATCTGCAGTGCCTTATTTGGAATAAGCTATTATCGGTTGGGAGAATATAATTATCCGCTGGTCGTATTGTCTGTGGTTATTATCGGGACAGTGCTGGCATTTCTCTATTATAATCTGTCCAATTACAGGACCCGTAAAATATTTATGGGAGATACGGGGTCTATGCTGCTTGGTTTTTTACTTGCCTTTACTTCCATTTGTTTTATAGATATTTTTATAGATAAAAAACTGGCAGATGTGCCAAGATATCATCTGCAGTCTGCTCCTGTAGTAGCTGTGGCTATTCTTATTCTTCCGATTGTAGATACATTGAATGTAATTATGATCAGGCTTTACAACAAGAAATCACCATTCGACGCCGATAAAAACCATATTCACCATAAGTTGCTTAAGCTGGATCTTACTCACAGAAGAGCTACTTTTTATATTATTCTTTATTATCTGATGATTGTAGGGGTAGCTTATTACTTAAGACACATGAATGTCAATCTTTTATTATTGGTGATTATTTTATTAGGATTTTTCGGTGCTTACCTCCCGGATTTGCTATATCGGTTAAGAAATAACAAAAATTAACAATTAAATATTACTTTTGTAAACAATATTATATATGATGAAGAACTTTAAATATTTATTTCTAATATTCCCTCTTTTAGTTACCTCATGTATCACAACAAAGGATGTAAGATATTTACAGCCAAGTGAAAGCCTTGTGATTAATGAAGAAGGTCTTGTTCCCTACAACATTCCTGTATACAGAATTACTAAAAATGATATCCTTAATCTTAATATTGTGACAACTCCCAAAGGAGATGCTGCACAATTTTATTCCTCTTACAATACTTCCGGTGGAATAGCCGGCGGAAGTGTAACAAGTTCTGCGATTTCTGGCGGAGGGAGTGTAGCAGGATCAGCCGGTATTAATTCCGGAGGAAGCAGGGGAGGAAATATGAATTTTTATTTCAATGGTCTGAAAGTTGACGGCAATGGGGAAATCAATGTTTTTGGAATTGGCTATGTCAAAGCTGAAGGAAGAACCCTTGATGATATTTCAAAAGAAATACAGGAAAAAGTAAATGAAAACTTCCAGGAAGGAAAATCTGAAGTACGACTGAATATAGACGGTATTACTTATTATATTCTGGGGGATGTTGAAACCACAGGGCTTTCCGGAGAAAAGGTGGTTCATAAAAATACGCTTACCATTACCGAGGCACTGGCCATTAATGGAGGATTGAACAGAACCATTGATAAGAGAGAGATCGTTATTCACAGAAAGCTCCCGGAAGGAATCAAAATTGCCAAAATAGACCTTACCCGGGAAGATCTTATGAATTCCCCTTTTTATTATATCCAGAACGGAGATGAAATTTATCTGAACACAAGAGCGAAAAGCTTGAATGGATTCGGTAAAGATCCGATTCAGACTTTGACTACCGGAGTTTCAGTGATTACTACTGCATTGTCTATTTATTTACTTCTTAAAAATCTATAGTCATGATTCCAGAAAAAGTAACCGCTGCAGAGAAAAATTCTCAGAAAGACAAGTATGGGTCGTTCGCATTATTTGACATAGAACACTTTTTAAGAAGAATTCTTAAAAACTGGTACTGGTTTGTGTTCATGTTTTTTATAGGCTATGCCATTGCCTGGATATACAGTAAATATTATGCACAAAATATTTATGCGTCGGATTTATCACTAAGTACTTCCAGCAAAGGGTCAGAATTCCTGCCAACCCAATCCAATCAGTCTATTAATTTCATTTGGGGTGATACAGGAAATCAGGATGGGCTTTATCTGAAAAAAATGCTCCTATCCAGATCTCATAATGAGTTCCTGGTAAAAGAATTGGATCTTTTTGTGAACTATTCTACCAAAGGACTTATAAAATCTACTTACCTGGACAAAGATGATTCCCCTGTTTTTCTTCAGATAGACAGAGGCCATCTTCAGCAGATCAATTATCCTATTACTTTGATTCCCAAAGATAATGGGGCCTATGAGGTGGTTTTGCCTGATGAAGGTGAGTCTACAAGCTTATATAATTATGAAGTTGAAGGATTCCAAAGCATCAGCCCTTACAGCAGACCGGCTAATAAAGTGATAAAGATCAATGAATGGTATAACTCTCCCAATCTTAGATTCAGATTGCTTAAAAACCCCGTTCCCACTAAAATCAAGCTGGATAATATCATTATAAGCCTGAACTCTGTGAATCAGAGTGTAGATGAAATTGTATCTACAACCGGGGTAGATTTTGATAAAGAAATCAGATCTATTATGATTATTACCAAAAAAGGGTATAATCTTAACAGTACGGTTAATTTCCTGAACAAATCCGTTGCAGAACTGCAGAAAAAGAGACTGGCTGATAAAAACATTGTTAATAAAAATACAGATGTATTTTTAAAAGAAAACCTTGGTAATATCCGTAAAAAACTTGATTCAAGTGCAAATGTGCTGAATTACCTGAAAACTTCAGAAAAACTTTATAATATTAAAGACAGAGACGAAAAATCTCTGGAAAGAATAAAAGAGCTGGAAGCAAAAAAAGCAGATATTATTAGTAAAATCAGTTCTCTTAACAATATCAAAAATACTCTTCAGTCTCAGAATTTTGACAAAATGATCGGAACAAATGCTGCTGGTTTTGAAGATGGTGTCTTCTCTGCCACTGTTTCTGAATTGAGAGCATTGTATACCAAAAAAGCAGAAATGGCTACCATTTACAAGCCTTCATCAGAACCAATGAGAGAAATCAACAGGCTGATTGATGAAGCGAGAATGGGATCATCCAATAGCCTGAGAGGTTATTACAACAGATATTATGATGAAATCAATAAAATAGACCGCGAAATAGCGGGAGCCAACTCAGATTTAGCCTCTTACCCTGAAAAAGAAAGAAGATATTTGGATGCAGAAAGAGGTTATAATATGATTGAGGCCACTTATAACAGTCTTTTGGGTAGACAGAGCGATACACAGATGAGAATGGCAACCAATCAATCTGATATCACAGTAATTGACCCTGCTAAAAATGTAGGACAAAGACCTATAGGACCTAATGTAAAGCTGGCAAAGACGGTGATTATTTTAGGACTGCTTCTGCTTCCGTTGTTATTTATCCTTGTTGGAGAAGTATTGGATAACAAAATAAGGAATATCAAAGAACTCTTAAGTGCTACGAAAATTCCGCTTCTTGGGGTCATTGGAAATAACAGTAATGAAAATATGCTTACCGTTTTGGAGCAGCCAAAATCATCGGTATCTGAAGCTTTTAGGGGAATACGGGCAAATATGAGATTTCTCATGGATAATGAAAATGAGAAAGGTAAAGT
Organism: Chryseobacterium sp. ON_d1; assembly: GCF_006829085.1. Taxonomy (GTDB): domain Bacteria; phylum Bacteroidota; class Bacteroidia; order Flavobacteriales; family Weeksellaceae; genus Chryseobacterium. Next base: position 8,966 of record NZ_BJTC01000010.1, on the reverse strand, counting down.
CATTTTGATTACATCATCCATAGGAGGAGAAGGTAAAACATATATTTCCATCAATTTAGCTTCAGTTATAGGGTTGAGTGACAAAAAAACAATCTTGCTGGGTATGGATCTTAGAAAACCGAAAATCTTTGGAGATTTTAAGATTGATAATAAATATGGGATATCAAATTACCTTACGGGTGAAGTGGGAATTGATCAGATTGTAAACAAAACAAAAATCCCTAATCTGGATGTTGCTACTTCGGGGCCCATCCCGCCAAACCCCTCTGAGCTTTTAATGAGCCAGAGAAATATCAAATTTATAGAAGAACTTAAAGAAAAATACGATTTTATTATTATAGATTCACCACCGGTAGGATTGGTAGCAGATTCATATGAACTGATGAAGCTTTCTGATGCTAATCTTTATGTTGTACGCCATGAATACACAGAAAAGTATATGCTGAAAATGATTACGGAAAAATATCATAATGATGAAATTGACAATCTGGGCCTTATTTATAATGACTATAATACAAAACAGGGATATGGTTATGGCTACGGTTATGGCTACGGTTACGGTTATGGTTACGGCTATTTTGATGAAGATAAAAATTATAAAGAGCCATTGTTGATAAGAATCAGAAATAAAGTACGGGTGTTATTTAATAAAAAATAAAGCATTAAACCCTCATTTAATGGGGGTTTTTTCATATTTATTATATTTTCATTCTATGAAAAAAAGAATATTTTTGCCACTTTGCCGTTTACTTTATAACAAATTATGTTTTTTTGTTTATTTTTAACTAAACATTAAGATTATCATTAATATAAAAATGTTTTATATTTGCAAAAATTAAATTTTAAAATAACCATAAATCCATATTCTTTTATGAATAAAAAATTATTGTTTAGCTTCCTTGCCTTCCTTGGAGTGGTAAGTGTCAAAGCACAAAGAAACGAATTGGGAGTTCGTCTAGGTATGAGTAACCTAGTGGGAGATGTAGGAAGGACAAATTATATTTTACAAAAGCCGTTGGATTTAAGCAGAACGTCAGATTGGGGTGTCCCATTTTATGGTGGTTTATTATATAGATTTAATTTTAACCCGCATCAGACCGTTAGGTTGGATTTAGGATATAACCAGATTCAGTTTAGCGATAAAGCGGCAAAGGAAGATTACAGAAGAAATAGAAACTCATACGGAAAAAACAATGTGTATGAGGCGAGTTTAATGTTTGAATATAACTTTTTCCCTGTCAATAATGAGCAGATCAGCATGCTAAGCCCTTACATCTTCGGAGGTGTTGGTGCTTTGATGTTTGATGCGCCGAAAGCTACACTTATGAATGATTTCAGAAGAGATGCCGATGGTGTAGCACAGGCTCCGATCAATGAATTGGATTTTACCACTACAACAAATTATTCATTGGGAAAAAAAGTAACTATGCATATCCCTTTTGGTGTCGGTCTGAAGTATAAATTCAACCATTCCTGGGCTATATTTGCAGAAGCTACGTTCAGATATACATTGACGGATCAGTTGGATCACAGTAAGATCCTTTCCAAAGATGTAAAAACTTCTTTTAATGCTGATATCTTGGACCCTGCTACCGGTGGTTCATTATTACAGTCTGGAAATTACTATGCAGTTTCTAAAGAAAGAGAAGCAGAGTTTATTAAAAAGAGAAATATTGGAGATGACAGATCCAATGACTGGATCAATACATTCAGCTTAGGACTGACGTATTCGTTCGGAAGACCTCCATGTTATTGTGAATAATATGTCGTTGATTAAAGATAAAATAAATTCTGAGAATTTACCGAAACACGTAGCCATCATTATGGATGGTAATGGAAGATGGGCAAAATCTCGTGGCGAAGAAAGAACTTTCGGTCACAAAAATGCCATTAATGCAGTAAGGAATGCCATTAATGCCTGTAATGAGATCAATATCCCTTACTTAACACTGTATACATTCTCTTCAGAAAACTGGAGCCGTCCGGCAGAAGAAGTGAATACCCTGATGAATCTGTTGGTAGAAACCTTGCTGCTTGAAGCAGAAGAGATCTTCAGCAAAGGATTGAGAATGCATGTGATAGGGAATCTGGAAAAACTTCCCCCATTAGTAAGAGAGCAGCTGGAACGTGTAGTAGAACTTACAAAAGAAAACACAAAAGGAAACCTTGTATTGGCGATAAGCTATGGCTCACAAAATGAAATACTGGAAGCCGTTAAAAATATAAGTTCTGATGTAAAAGAAGGAAAAGTAGAGCTGGAAGATATTAACGAAAGTTTATTTGAAAGTTATCTGTATACAAAAGATTTTCCTCCTGTAGATTTACTGATCAGAACCAGCGGTGAAATAAGAATAAGCAATTTCCTGCTTTGGCAGATCGCTTATGCAGAATTACAGTTTTTAAATGTTCTGTGGCCGGATTTTACCAAAGATATTTTCTTTCAATGTATTGTTGATTATCAAAACAAAGAGAGAAGATACGGTTTAACCGGTGAGCAAGTAAAAGGCCAATAAAATTTTAAGAAAAGAAAGACTCGATAAAATGAAGTTTAGACTATTACCCATCATTATGTTTGCTGCTTCTGCACATTTTTATGGACAAGTAACTCCACAAGACAGCACAAAAGTAAATAATGCTGTACATGCAGAAAATGAGGCAGGTACTTACACACTTAAAGACATCGTTGTAGATGGGGTAAAAAAATATACACCAGCTCAGATCTTAAGATTTACGGGCCTTACAAAGGGAGAGAGTGTAGACATTCCGGGACAGAAAATCAGCAATGCTGTAAAAAAGCTTTGGGATACCCAATCTTTTTCTGAGGTGGAAGTTTATGTTCAAAGCATTGAAGGACAGACAATCGTTCTGAAATTTTACCTGCAGGATCTGAAGGAACTTGGAGAAGTAAAATTTACAGGGAAAGGAATCGGTAAATCTAAAAGTGAAAAACTGGCAAAGGATAACAACCTTAAACCTGGAACCAAAATTACTCAAAACCTGGTTTCAAGCCTTAAAACCAATGTTCCTAAAGATTATATTAAAAAAGGTTTTGCAGATGCCAAAATCAGTATCCAGGATAAAGTAAATGCAGGAGATCCTGCCTTAGTAGACTGGACAATTAATGTAGATAAAGGGAAAAGAATTAAAATTGACCATATTGAATTCGAAGGGAACGAAAATGTTTCCGATAGAAAGCTTAGAAACAAAGCTTTCAAAGAAACAAAACAAAAACGTTTCGGTATCGGCGGGATTCTGAAATCCTCAAAATTCATTGAAGATAAATATCAGGAGGATAAGCAAAGCCTTATCAGTTATTACAACTCCCTGGGATACAGAGATGCGAAAATCGTTTCTGATTCTGTTTGGAGAAACAAAAGAAATAACTACGAAATCAATGTAAAGCTTAACGAGGGTAAAAAATATTATATCGGGGATATTACATTCACGGGAAATACAGTATACGCTACAGAATATTTACAGCGATTACTTGGATATAAAAAAGGAGATATCTACGATGCTGTAGGTTTCAACAAAAAAGTAGGAGAAGACGGAGGTAAAGAAGACGATTCAGATATCAAATCTGTTTATATGAACAATGGTTACCTTTTCTCCAACGTAACACCTGTTGAAAAATCAGTATCAGGAGATGCCGTAAACCTTGAAGTAAGAATTAATGAAGGAGAGCAGGCTACCTGGAATAAAGTAACATGGCAGGGAAATACAACTACCCATGACCACGTAATTCTTAGAGCACTGAGAACAAAACCGGGAGAATTATTCAAGAAAACAGAAATTAAAAGAACATATTTCGATCTTGCAGGGATGTCATTCTTTGATCCCCAGCAGATTGGACAGGATATCCAACCCAATCAGCAGGATAATACTGTAGATATCAACTGGAAACTGGTAGAAAAAGGATCTTCTCAGGTACAGCTGCAGGCAGGTTACGGTGGTAACAGCTTTATTGGGACTTTAGGACTTACATTTAATAACTTTTCATTAAAGAACTTCCTTAAGTTCAAAGATTTCAAACCGGTACCTCAGGGAGACGGACAGACTTTCTCTATTCAGGTACAGGCAGGACAGTACTTCCAGAACTATGGAGTATCATTCACGGAACCTTGGTTATTCGGTACAAGGGCAACTGCTCTCTCTGTAAGTTTGAACAACTCAAGAGTAAGATATACAGACCAATATGGAAGTGCTCAAAAATTGAACATTTTCTCTGCATCAGCAGGATTGAACAGATTATTGAACTGGCCTGATGATTACTTCTCCCTGTATACAGGATTACAGTTCCAGAAGTATGACTTCAACAATTATCCGTTCCAGTTTGGTGATACTACAGAATATAATGGTACAGCCAATAACTTCAGTGTCAATTTGGGGCTGAGCAGAAACTCAGCAGGTATTGACCCGATCTTCCCGACAATGGGATCCAATATAGAGCTTTCAGCAAAACTGACTCCTCCGTACTCTTTATTTAAAAGTAAAGATTACTCTACGATGTCACCAATTGACAAGTACAAGTGGATGGAGTTCTATAAAATCAAGTTTAAAGCAGATGTTTACAATGAAATCATCGGAAAACTTGTGCTGAGATCATCTGCTGAAATGGGATTCATGGACGGATATAACAGTAAACTGGGAGCACCGCCATTTGAAAGATTCTATATGGGAGGTACAGGACTTTTCGGAGGAAGATATGACGGTAGAGAATTGATTCCTTTAAGAGGGTACGAAAATGCCACCACAGAAGGAGGTCAGGCAGAAGATATTACCCAGAAAGGAGGAGGTACCATCTATAACAGATTTACCTTAGAATTAAGATACCCGATCTCAATGAGCCAGACTGCAAAAATTTATGCATTGACATTTGCTGAAGGAGGTAACGTATGGAATTCATGGAGTACTTACAGCCCGTTCCAGTTGAAAAGATCAGTCGGTGTAGGAGTAAGGGTTTATATGGGAGCATTTGGATTAATCGGATTTGACTTCGCGCTTGGTCTTGATAAAACATTGTCAGGTGACAAGTCCGGATGGCGTAACCACTTCTTGATGAACCAAACATTATAATTACAAATATGAAGCACTTTAAAATAACTTTCATATTCATATTACTTCTGATTTTCGGATTGGGCAATGCTCAGAAAATAGGAGTAGTGGATACTAATGAAATTTTGAATAAATTACCTCAGTATAAAGAAGCTGAAGCAAGATTAAATTCTCAGATCGATACCTGGGAATCTGAACTTCAAAGCCTTCAATCTGAATATGAAAGAAAAAAGGCTGCTTTTGAGAGTGAAAAAGTTTTATTGATAGGGGACCAGCTTAAACTTAGAGAAAAAGAAGTAACGGACCTTGATAAAAATATTAAAACGACAACAAGCTTACGTTTTGGAGCTAACGGTGAAATCACAAAACTGAGAACCAATCTGGTGCAGCCTTTTCAGGACCAGATCTGGGGAGCCATCAAAACAATGTCCGAAAAAAACGGCTTGGGCATAGTTCTTGATAAAAGCAATAACATTAGTGTTATTTTCCTTCAGTCAAAGTATGATTATACCGAAAAAGTATTATCTATTCTGTTAAAAGGAACAGATAAGAAGGAAAAAACAAATAGCAAAAGCAAAAAATAATTTTAAAATTAACTTTTGCTATATTTTAAAATCTAAAAACAAATTAAATTATTTATTTACCAGTTATGAAAAAATTAAGTGTATTATTTGCAGCAGTAATGATGGTTGTATCTGTAGGTATGGCAAAAGCTCAAAAAATTGCTACTTTAGATGTAATGGGAGTTCTTAACGCTATGCCGGAGAAAAAGAAAGCAGATGCTGATCTAAAAACATTCTTAGATACTAAACAAGCTGAGATTAAGAAAAAAGCAGACGCTGCTCAGACTAAATATCAGCAATATCAGACAGAAGCTCCTAAAAAAACAGCTGATGAAAACAAAGCAAGAGAAGAGGAGATGAAAAAATTAGCAGATGAAATCCAGCAAATGCAGGACAAAGCTCAAAAAGATCTGCAGTCTAAGCAGGATGTAGCTTTCGGACCTATTGAAAAGAAATTAAATGATGCTGTAGAAAAAGTAGCTAAAGCTAACGGTTATGACTACATTATGGATGCAAACTCAACGGCATTCCTTTATAAAGCAGGACCAGATGCTACTGCTGCTGTAAAAAAAGAACTAGGAATTCAATAATTTCGGCAAATTAACAAAGATTTATAAAACTAACCACCTCTTTTAGAGGTGGTTTTTTTATTTTTGCGGAATGGAAAAAGAAGTATCAACCACGGTAAAAGTGAGGTTTAGTGACTGTGATCCGATAGGACATTTGAATAATGTGAAATATCTTGATTATATGTTCAATGCCAGAGAGGATCATGTAGAAACATTTTATGGTTTTACCTACGAAGAATATACCAAGAAAACAGGCTGTACATGGATTGCAATTCAAAATGAAATCGCCTACCTAAAAGAAGTAAGATACAACACTCAGGTAGTAATCAGCAGCAAAACCATCGATGTACAGGACAGAACGGCAAAAGTCGAAATCCTGATGAAAAGCCTGGATGAAAAAACAATTCATGCTGTACTTTGGGTGACTGTTATTTATTTCAATGTTAAAACAAGAAAATCTGAAGTGCATCCGGAAGAAATCAAAGGAATTTTTGATAAATTCTATGTAGATCTTATTCAGAAAGACTTCCAGTCAAGAGTGAAGTTCTTGAGAACCCAAAATGCTAAAAACTCTTAGATCCATTTCTTATTGAGGTTCCAATTAAATTAAATAATAAATAAATGAAGAAAATAGCAGTAATAGGTAGTAACGGGCAATTAGGAAACTGTATAAAAAAGATAGCTCCTGATTTTGAACATCAATATGAATTCTTATTTACAGATTCATCCACCTTAGATGTTACCAATGAAGAGCAGGTGAACGATTTTTTTTATGATAACAAACCTGATTACTGCATCAATGCTTCTGCATATACAGCGGTTGATCTGGCAGAAAAAGAAAAAGAAAAAGCCTTTGCGGTAAATGCAAGCGGAGTAGCTCATCTTGCTCAGGCTTGTGCAGACTATAAATCTACTCTGATTCATGTTTCAACGGACTATGTTTTTGATGGAACCACTAATCTTCCTTATTCTGAAGATGATTTTACCAATCCTATAGGAGTTTACGGAGAATCAAAAAGAAAGGGAGAGGAGCTTGCTCTGGAAATTAATCCCAAAACGATCATTCTGAGAACTTCATGGTTATACTCTGAATTCAATAAGAATTTTGTAAAAACAATGTTGAATCTGTTCTCTCAGAAAGATGAGTTGGGAATCGTAGCTGACCAGTACGGGCAGCCTACTAATGCCAATGATTTGGCAGAAGCCATTATAGAGATCATTCAGGCTCCACAAAAAACCTATGGAATTTTCCATTTTTCAAACTATCCGGAGACGACCTGGTTTGAATTTGCAAAAAAAATTGCTGAGTTCTCAAAATCAACGATAAAATTAAATGCTTTAACAACCGAACAGTATCCCACTCCTGCCAAAAGACCAGCGAGAAGTACAATGTCTCTGGACAAAATAGAGGAAACATATCACATAGAACCAAGGCATTGGGAAAACAGTCTTGAAGAATGTGTTGAAATACTTTCACATCAATAATATATATATGAAGAATATTGCAATCATCTTTTCTGTAGTATGTATCCAGCTGTGGAGCGCGCAGAATGTTTATATGACCAGGGTGGAAAAGACAAATGATAACACAGATAAATTCTTCTACAGAAAAGAAGATGCTACAGATGCTGTTTATTTAGGAGAAATAGAAGTACAGGGATTTTCAAAAGATGATGCACTTGTATTTTCTTCAGTATATAAAAAGGCAAAAGAGATCGGTGCCAATACGTTTGAGTTAAAGCCTTTCGAAAATATTGACGGCACACCCCAGCCATTCAATGCTGCGAATTATAAAGTTGCTTTATACTATACGCCCAAAGAAAAATTAGCTGCTAAACATGGCGATATGTATATATTTGCCTCTTCTGAAAAAGATCAGAAAATAAGTGTCAACCGAAAAGATTATACTATTTCGCCCAGATCGTTTTTAAAATTAAAAATTGTTCCGGGAGAAATCTATACCATCTCAACAAAAAAATTGTTAGGGTCTACAGTTAAAGTTCAGCCAAAAGCGAATGATGACAATCTGTATTTCCAGGTTTCTTCTTTAAAAGTAAAATCCGATAACTCAGGAGTAGGAGGTTTAAACCTGAAATCGGGAGATATTATTGGTCTTGAAAAGTCTTATGCAGAATTTTTGAGCGTAATCTATAAAGAAAAGAACCCATAAACATCAATTATAGCAGTTTTTTATGGTTCATATTGGAAAGAATGGACTGAGTAATTTTTGTTAGTTAAATTTTTCTTCCTTATTTTCAGTGGTTTAGGGTTTAATATTACGAAACGGTAAAATTTATGTTAAATAAACTTGTTTTGCGTTGTATGAAGTTGTTATCTTTGCCCCACTGAAAACGAGAGTAGATCAGTAGCGCAGGAGAGCCTTTAGATAGGCAAAAACATTATTACTTCAAAAAAGAAACAGGCGAAAAAAACTTTAAACTTTTTTTAAAAAAGAGTTGCGGGATAAAAAAGAGTTTGTATCTTTGCAGTCCCAATTAAGGGAGCGCAGGAGTAGGATGATTGAGGGTTAGTAAAGGAATTAAGGTTACTTAAAAAACTTTAAAATTTTCTTTAGAAACATTTGGTCATTAAGAAATAAAGTTTTACTTTTGCATTCGCAAATACGGAGCGACACTGACAGAGAGATTGCTTCGTGAAAAGCGAAAGATATAAAGATCATTGACATACAATATAACAACCAAGTAAGGAAAAACTAAAGCGTTAAAAACTTTGAGTGAGTCAGACAAACATACAATGGAGAGTTTGATCCTGGCTCAGG
>NZ_BJTC01000009.1 GCF_006829085.1 Chryseobacterium sp. ON_d1 | reverse complement strand
TCCCAGATTCATATTCTTTCAGAATATTGATAATCTGATGTTCTGAAAATTTGCTCTTTTTCATAAGGTTTAACAAACTAAATTTAATAATTTTAATTTGTTTGAAAAACAGGGAAGTTTACCGCTGGAGACAGTATATGCCGGATCTTGGGAGATGGAATGGTATAGACCAGTTGGCGGAAGCCTACTCTTCTACAAGCACTTATGCGTATGTTGCCAATAACCCTATCTCTAATACGGATCCGGATGGAAGATGGATCAATGAAGGTGGAAGCATCCGCCCTTCTACTATGCTTGGAAAATATTTTAAACAGGCTGTCTTGAAAAAGACAGCCTGTTAGTTTGTAAAGCATAAAAATGAAAATAGCCATGAGAGTTGGCGGTTTTATAATTTATTTGTATCCTTTTAATTTGATAATTTCATCTACTAATAAGGGGATTATATTTCTTGCCATGGCAATGAAGTCCTGATCTTCAGGTTTTATTGAGATAAATTCTATATCATAATCCCTGTTGTTTTTCTCTCCGGTCATTATAAAGCTGGATCCGGCATCAAAATCTCTTCCCTCAATATATGAAGTCCACGGAGACTGGGTCGCTTTGTTACATATTTCAATAATATTTTTTAATTCTGATTCTGTCATTTTTTAATTGTTGGATTAAATAATTTTTTAAAAACTGGTGTGGGACTAATGAATAACAGGTTAAAATTACAAGTATTTTCTCCAATAATTTGTAATGACTTCTATTAATAAAATGAAAACTTAGAAGCTTTGGTTATAGATAGAATTTTTTTATAAGGACATGTGACTATTTATTTTGATAATGATTACAATCAGTATTGCCCTGTATTGATGATTTGGAATAAAATAAAGATATAAAAAAAACCACCCTTGAAAAAGGATGGTTTGTAGACCCACAGGGATTCGAACCCCAGATGACTGAACCAAAATCAGTAGTGTTACCGCTACACCATGGGTCTCTGTTTCTATGCCGCGAAATTATAGAATTTATTTTAAATATGAAAATCAAAATTAAAGATTCATTAACATAATTATTAAGATGGCGGCTTTATGTATTGATATCCAAAGAATTATTTTTCAGTAAAAATTTAAAAAAAATTACTTCTACTCGAAAATGATACATTCTCCGATGGATAATAACTTCCCGTCTCCTTCTTCCAGCTTCCATCCTTCAAAGTTCAGTTAAATAATAAAACCTTATCTTTGCAAAAAAATTGGGCTCCAAAAGTTGGAGTAACCCATTAATAACATATCCTGAGCATAGCAAAAAGGATTATTAAACATTTTTTTATGTCAAATATTGTCGCAATCGTTGGGCGTCCCAACGTAGGAAAATCCACGCTTTTTAACCGTTTATTAGAAAGAAGAGAGGCTATTGTTGATTCCACAGCAGGTGTTACCAGAGACCGTCACTACGGAAAATCTGACTGGAACGGAGTAGACTTTACCGTAATTGATACCGGAGGGTATGATGTAGGTACGGATGATATCTTCGAAGAAGAAATCCGTAAGCAGGTACAGTTAGCAGTAGATGAAGCCACTTCTATTATCTTTATGATGAACGTAGAGGAAGGGCTTACTGATACAGACCACGAAATTTACAGACTTCTCAGAAGATCCAACAAACCGATTTATATTGTTATCAACAAAGTAGATTCTGCGAAAGAAGAACTTCCTGCAACAGAATTTTACCAGTTAGGAATCGATAAATACTATACACTTTCTTCAGCCACAGGTTCCGGAACAGGAGATCTGCTGGATGATATCGTTAGAGACTTCCCGACCACAGAATATAAAGACCCATTTGAAGGGCTTCCTAAAATTACCATTGCAGGCCGTCCGAATGTAGGAAAATCTACCTTGACAAACGCTTTACTGGATGTTGAAAGAAATATCGTAACTGATATTGCGGGAACAACAAGAGACAGTATCCAGACTTTATATAACAAATTCGGACACGAGTTTGTATTGGTGGATACGGCAGGGATGAGAAGAAAATCTAAGGTAAATGAAGACCTTGAGTTCTATTCTGTAATGAGATCTATCCGTTCTATCGAATATTCTGACGTAGTGATCATTATGGTTGATGCTACCCAGGGATGGGAATCCCAGGATATGAATATCTTCGGACTGGCTCAGAAAAACAGAAAAGGAATTGTGATCCTTGTGAACAAATGGGATTTGATTGAAGATAAGCAGACCAACACGATGCGTGATTTTGAAAAATCAATCAAAGATAAAATCGGTCAGTTTCAGGATATTCCAATCTTATTTGTTTCAGCTTTAACCAAGCAGAGAATCTTAAAAGCTGTAGAGGTAGCCATGCAGGTATATGAAGACCGTAAGAAGAAGATTAAAACTTCAAAACTGAACGAAATAATGCTTCCGATCTTTGAAAACACACCGCCGCCGGCATTAAAAGGGAAATATATTAAAATCAAATACTGTGTTCAGCTTCCTACACCGTCACCACAGTTTGTATTCTTCTGTAACCTTCCACAGTATGTGAAAGAACCTTATAAGAGATTTACTGAAAATCAGCTGAGAAAAGAATTCGGATTTACCGGAGTTCCTATTGAAGTATATTTCAGACAGAAATAATAAGAACAACTGTTCATAAAAACTCCGGCAAGCGAAGCTTGCCGGAGTTTTTATTTGAAATAACTTTTCATTTAGGGCTCTTTTTCATGGCAGCCATTTTTCATACACCAGTCTTACAGGACGATATCCCTGCGAAGCAAGCCACCGCTGCATTGTCTCATTATTGCATAATGTATAACGGTAAATTTTCCGGATTTTATAGTCTGCATACCTTTCTTCAAATGCTTTATTGAGGGCAGAATAGATCCCCTGTTTTCTAAACTCTTTTTTTACATATCCTTCTGAGACATACAGATCATCTCCTTCTCCAAGTTCAAAATTACTGTCATCTTGTTCTTCAAGATAACCGAAAAGAAAACCTATTGCTTTTCCATCGGCTTCAGCAATAAGAAAAGTGCCATCATTTTCTTCCTCACATGTTGACATAAACCTGAGATAACTTTCTCTGATCTGGCTCCAGTCAGCGGTATTGTTATTCATTTCCTTTTCTGAAATATGGAGTTCACCTACCAGCTCATCGACAACAGCGAGGCTTTCGGCGATTTTTATTTTTCTGATGGAATAATTCATAATGATGTTTTTTATTTGTTGGAAGCCGGAAGAGGCAAGTTGGAACTTCTGTTATGCAATCATAATCCTTGTTATTGATGAATAAAATAATTTTAATTGGAAAGATATTTATTTCTTTTCTGAGCCTGAATTACTTCCATCTTCCGGCCTTATGCTGCCGGTTCTATCACTTTCCTCTTAACGGACTGCCATACCAGGAGGTACTATCCGAAAGAACTTCTCCTTTCATGACCAGGGAAAGAGGATCAATATTAACATTGTTGCCAATTTCACTGTCATATAAAATAATTGTTCTTGAATTGATCGTGGTCTGCTTTCCGATTTTTACACTTCCGATTTTCATAATCCTGTCTTCAAAAAGATGAGTCTGGGGACCGCAGTCTTCATTCAGCATGGTTTCATCTCCGATTGAAACCATATCAAATTCCGTAATATCGGTGGTATTGAGCCATACTTTTTTCCCAATCTTTACCCCCAAAAATCTCATAAAGAATGGCAGCCAGAAAGTTCCACGCAGGAAATCAAGGAAAAACTGTACCGGAAGAGCTTCATAGACTGTTGTAATCCCTTCACTCAGCCATACTTTCATGCTGTACATAGGCATTTCAGTTTTTTTATATTTTCCTACTAAGATCCATTTCAGAAGTACAGTGAAGAAAAATGAAGGTAAGGCAACGATTCCCAGATAATAAAACGGAGACATTAAGATGAGATAGTGAATGTTTCCTTCCAGATAAGTACTTGTATAGGCAATGAAAAGTACACTGCAGATGATCACCACAGTCTGTGGAAGAATAATTCTGATTCCTTCCACTATGGCTCTTGCAAGCTTAAGTCTGAACGGCGGATTATAGGTGAGAGTATCCTGAAAAACATCAGATTTCTGTCTGGATGGCAGGCCAATAGGAGGAGAGCCGAACCAGTCTTTTTCAGTAGAGTTTTTCAGTTGTTCTTCGGACGGAGCTTTACTCAATACCCCGATCAGCATATTATCTTTCAGTTCATATCCCTGTGGGATCAGACCGCTGTTTCCTACAAAGCTGTTATTTCCTATCGTAGTTTTTGATAATATTAATTTTTCATTTCTTACATCATGTTCTCCAAGGATAACAGCATCTGCAATAAAAGAACCTTCCCCTATCTCTAAAAGATGATGGGAAACATCACTTGCTGTCGATATCTCTGAGTTTTTCCCCACTTTGGCTCCCATCATTCTGTAGAATTTACTGATATAAATAGAAGCAAAAAGAGGGTGTACAATAATAAGGGAGAGGTTAAAAATCTGATCCTTTATCCATTTTTTATAATACATAAAACTGTACACGGGATAGATGCCTGGTTTCATATTATACTGTAAAATCCTGGTCAGCACACTTACCACTCCGATAAACAATAAAATATAAACTGTAGAAAGTATCGGAGCCTGCCACAGATAATAGAAATTATAATCAGCTGAACGGTCATCCAGATAATACAGGGTATAGAGGGTTGGTGCTAAAGGTAAAACAATCAGCAGGGGAAAGAAGAATAAAGAGCATGCATACAATAAAGCAAAACGGTTTCTTTTTCGCGCAGAAGCTAGCTGGGGAATTTGAACTTCTTCACCGGATTTTATTCTTACTTTTTCTGCGGGGCTTCCGTTCCATACTTCTCCAAAACCAATTTTTCCCCCTTCATTAAGGCAGCTTAAATCCTGAAGTTCCCCGAATTCCTCAATAACGGTATCTCCACATACAATCACTGAAGATCCAAGATAGGCATGAGCCTTAATATGTACTTTTCTTATCCTTAAAATGCCATTTTCGACAGAAGCATTGTCAATACTGCAGCCGGAGCTGGTATTCACATTTTTATCAATCGTTACAAGATCTTCGGCTGCAATAGGCAGAAGGCTCAGTTGTGCGCTTGGATCTGCCTTTACTCCAAGAAGCTTTAAGTATTTCGGATATAATGGAGTTTCTACAATGAATTCTGAAGGCATTAGCCGTTTAATGGTTTTCCAAAGCCACCATCTGAAATAATACCATCCCCATAGCGGATAATCTCCTTCTTTTATTTTTCCGATCACCAGCCATTTGGTAAGCACTATAATGATCGAATATACAGGTGGAATCAGTGTATAGAGTAAAACAGCACTCAGTAAGGCATAATGCAGTCCGTATCCGTTAAGCTGAAAATAATAATAGCTCAGATAAGGGAAGAAAATCTGAATACTTAATAAAGCAAATACAACCAGTAAACTAACTGTCTGGGCAATATTACAGGCAATATACTGCCATGTTGAAACCCTGTGAAAAGGTTCCTGACGGGATGTCGCCTGAGTATGCTTGTTTTTGAGAAACTCAGAATAAACTGACAAAGGACGGTTTTCATAAATCTCTTTCAGTGAAGCAGTAGGAATACCTGCTTTTTGACGAAGATGGGAAACGAGTGTGGCCGCAAGCAGGGAATGTCCACCCAGATCAGTGAAAAAATCCTGGGTAAGATTGATTTCTTTTCCTGGAAACACCCATTTCAGGGTCTGAATAAGCTTTTCTTCTATCGGCGCTTCGGAATCAATATTGATTTCTTCGTTTTTCTGATGGCTTGAGAAACTTTCAGGAAGGGGAAGCCGTTTTCTGTCGATTTTACCACTTGGCATTCTCGGCATTTCTTTCATCAAAACAATAGAGATCGGAACCATGTATGGAGCCAGAAATCTGGCCAGTTCTTTGCGCATTTCATTTTCATCGAAAGAAGATTCGTCGCTCATGACTGCGTATCCCACAAGTTGCCCTTGCCCGTTAGAATCTTCTTTTACGGCTACTGCAGCCGAGGAAACATCATGAAGCCGGTTGAGCCGGGATTCGATCTCCCCAAGTTCAATTCTGTATCCTCGTAATTTGATCTGATCATCTATTCTTCCCTGAAAATCAATAAATCCATCTTCGCGGATGATAACGGCATCACCGGTTTTGTATATTCTGTCTCCGGGAAGATCTTCCGGAAATGGGTTGGCTAAAAACTTCTGTTCAGTAAGCTCAGGAAGATTAAAATATCCGTTGCTGACTCCCGGTCCTGAAATGACCATCTCACCACGCTCTCCCCGTGGAACGATATTCATGTTTTCATCAATTACAGCAACATGATAATTGGGCAGAGGAGGGCCGATTGTCAGTTCCTGCTGCTCATTCAGTTGGGCCATATTGGATGAGACTGTTGTTTCTGTAGGACCATAGCTATTGATGAATATTCTGTATGGCTTGGCCCATTTTTCCTGCACTTGCTTTGTACAGGCTTCCCCTCCGGTATTGATAAATCTGACAGCAGGAACCTCATCAATAATGGCAAGAATACTGGGAACCGCATGAAGTACAGTAATCTTATTTTGGGTTAAAACGTCACTGAGTTCATCAATTGCTTTTACAGTGGTGGCGTCGGCAATCCATATGGTAGCTCCTGCAAAAAGACTGATCCACACTTCTTCACACCACATATCAAAAGAAACAGAAAAGCCCTGATACACCATATCAGTATCTCTGATTTCTATAAAATCCTGCTCAGAACGGATTAAATGACAAATGTTCCGGTGAGAGATCGGAATTCCCTTAGGGTTTCCGGTACTGCCTGAGGTAAATAATACATAGGCCCAGTTGTCTGGTGTATAATTGATAACAGGTGAAGGAACTGAATGCTGAGGCTGCGGTGCAATTTCTAAAGGCTGGCAGTGAATATGGGCATCCGTGTCAGAAAAATAAATCTTGACATTAATATCTATAAATACCCTTTTTATCCTGTCTTCGGGCATTTCACGGTCTAACGGAATGTACGCCGCACCGGCTTTAAGAATTCCTAGTATGGCTACGGGAAGCTCAAGACTTCTCGGATACCATACCCCGACACGGTCGCCAGGCTGCACGCCGTGATCCTGAAGCTGCAGTGCGATGGCATTACTCCAGCTGTCCAGTTCAGCGTAGGATATTTTTTTATCTTTAAATATAAAGGCTGTTTTGTCTTTATATTTCTCAAAGGTGGGAATCAATAATTCAGGCAGAGTCTCTTCTCTGATAAACTCCGGACTGATCTTTCCTAAAATCAGGCTTTTCATCATTTAAAAAATTACTAAATAGAGTAGTGGGAATATTTTCATAAATATACATATTTCTCCTCAGGCTCAATCTTTCAATTCGTTTTTTAGTTGTAATTTTGCAGGAATTAATATCAATTAACTGAAATTAAAAAAAAATAAAATTTTCATGCTTACTATTTTATCGCAAAATTTTTCTCTTGTCAATGAATGGATCAACGAACTTAGAAACGTTGATATTCAGCATGACCGAATGAGATTCAGAAGAAATATGGAGAGAATCGGAGAGATTGCCGCTTTTGAAATCAGTAAAGGACTGGAGTACAGAGAAATTGAAATTCAAACTCCTTTAGATACAATAAAAAGCAGGGAAATTGCCGTACAGCCTGTTATTACAACAATTTTAAGAGCAGGAGTTCCGTTATTTGAAGGGATTCTGAACTATCTGGACAGAGCAGACTGTGGTTTTGTGGCAGCTTACAGAAAACACGATGCAAATGATTATTTTTCTATCAAACAGGATTATTTGACTTGCCCGAGTATTGAAGGGAGGCCTTTGATTGTGGGAGATCCAATGCTGGCAACAGGAGCCTCTTTAATTGAAGCCATCAAAGATTTGCTGACCCATGGAAATCCAACCCAGCTTCATATTGTAGCTGCCATTGCTTCAAAGCAAGGTGTTGAAACCATTCAGAATGCTTATCCTGAAGCCCAGATATGGGTAGGAGCTATTGATGAGCAATTAACAGCCAAAGGGTATATTACTCCGGGATTGGGGGATGCCGGCGATCTGAGTTACGGAGAAAAACTTCAGAGATAATTTAGGAAAGATTCCAGAAATCTTTCATTAAATTCAATAATAAATCAGGCCGTACTTTATCCATAGGATGTCTGGTATCCGGAAGTACGGCCAGTTTTGCATCAGGAAGGCTTCTGTAAACACTTACACTTTCTTCGATAGTGACCATATTATCTTGATCTCCCACCATAATCTGAGTTGGAATATTAATGGTAGAAAGATTGTTTTCCAAAGGAGGATTTTTACCCAACCCAATCATTAGCTCAGCCATAGCCGGAAGAAGTTTTTTCCATTTTGATCCATGTTGTGATTCTAAAAGGCGGGCATACTGCGGAACTTTCTCGAGGATGACATCAGGATTAAGCATTTTGCTTTCTTTTAAAGCCTGCTCTTCAGCCCATTCAAACTTAGTTCCCAGGGTCATCATAGAATTTACATTTTCCGGACTTTTCATAGCATAACACAGTGCAATATAACCTCCCATACTGTGCCCGAATATCGATACATTGGTCAGATTATGCACTGCGCAATATTCGGATAATTCCTGAGTATACTTTTCGATACTGATTCCGTCTGCCGGAAGCTCCCGGTCTCCATGTCCTGAAAATAAGGGAGTATGTATTGTAAAATATCGGGATAACGTGTTCAGATAAGGGGTGAAAATATCGCTGTGGCCTAAAGCTCCGTGTAATAAAATAAGATTGGGCATAGTGGTTTAGTTTCCTGAAAATTAGGGAAAAGAATCGAATGATGAAAATAGATTGAATAAACAGTTTTTTTGAAAGCTTGAATATAACCGGAACCCGCATCTCAGCATCAGATATCCATTGCCATTACCAAGACACTCACTTTATTATCTCCCGCATTTAATATTTCCCAGGCAACCGATGAAATGGTATTTCCTGTCGTAAAAACATCATCAATCAGAAGAATATGTTTTCCGGAAACAGGATGTGTGGCAGAGAAAGTATTGACTGTTTCCAACCGGTGTCTCTTATTCTTTAAGGCTTGTGCTTTAGAATAATAATTTCTCCTGATTAATTCATGATCAAACGGGATGTTATACAAGTCAGATAGCGTTTCAGTGAATAAATGAAGCTGGTTGTAGCCACGGGTTCTCAGCTTCTTTGGGTGAAGCGGTACACTGACCAAAAGATCGGGTTTTTCATTGCCAAAATCCAGTCGTTCTGCAGTCCATTCTGCCAGAATCTTTCCTATTTTTTCCCTGCTTTGGTATTTCAGGTGGTGAATGATTTTACGGCTTAAACTTTCCTCTTCAAACTGAATTAATGCAAAAGAATTCTCAATAGGAAAAAGCAGACTGCATTTTTCCTTAACCGGATTATTCCCGAAATAATCGTAATGGGTAAAATGAATCTGATGAAAGCAAAGATCACATACCGGAATCTCAGGATCAGTAATTCGGTTGCAGTGAATGCAACGGTTGGGAAATAATACATTTAACATCATGAGTGTGCTTTGTACTAAGATATAAAATTATTGTCAATTTTTTGCTTCGCAAAATCAATAGTGAAATATTAACGCTAATTAAAATGTCCTTACCATCAAGCATTATAAAACACTATGGAAAACCTGCGAACTTTGCTTTTAAGAAAATATGTTACCAGTAGATTTTGAACAATATATAAACCCAGATCAGGTATTCTGAACCTCTAGCTGTACACACATTCACAATTGAAGCACATTGACGATTCATTATTCACCCATTAATTCTCAAATCTTTTTCTGATCTTTTCAACTGAGTTTTTCATACTCAGGTTAAAATGTTCCTTTTCCAGTCTTACCGGCGGTGCTTGCCTTACTTCACAGTCTGGAATACTGCAGGATTCACAGGTAACCCCTACATTGATGGTTTTTAAAGAAGGAGATTTAATGAAACCTATTTTTTTAATCGTTTGGGTATTCAGCAGAATTCCGAGACAGTAGCTTCTGTTGCTTCCGTCCGAAAAAGGATTTTTCTGTGAGGTGGAAATGACCAGGTAGCTTATTCCCTGATCTTTATAATGTGAAATCTGAGCATCAGTTAAGGTCTCATTTTCTTTTAAATGATCAAGATTTTTCACAGCAATCCACCTTCTGCAGTAATGTTCATTGGTGGCATTGGCATGAGGGGCCTGCTGATGGTTGAGATGGAGTTCTTTTAAAATCTGGATTTTATCAGAGTTTTTCTTTTTTACCAGACATAAATAGAACAGGTCTTTAATTCCCATTTCAGCCGAAAGAATATTGGTCAACCGGTAATAAAACGTTTCAGGGGAGTGGGTAAAGCTGTTGATAAGGCTTTCAAAACTTTTCGGTTCCCATTTGTTCTGTTGAAAAAAGTCAGAAGACTTTTCAATGGCAGACTCTTTTGAAATTAACAAAGCTCCGGCAAAATAAGATGCATAAAAGTTGTTCAGGATTTCTTCAAAACTTCCGAAATCCAGCCAGGAGTATGTATTGGGGCGATTTTTTAATTCCAGCACATTGAAGCCGATTTCTTTGGCAAGGATAAAGGTCTTCTGATCTTTTTCCAGTTTTTGATTCAGGAGTAAAAGTTTTTTCTCAGGAATAAAAAGTGAGCGGAGATTATCCAGGGTTCCGTATTTTTCAAAATCTTCAGATTGAATCATATAGCCGAATTTTTCTCCAAGAATCTTTTCAAGAATATCAGACTTTAAATTTTTACCGGTTTGTAATTTATTTTCTTTGGTAAATAAACCCACTTTTTCTTCAATTTCCGGAAAATAATTGTCATACAGTTCCTGAAAGGACCTTAAAACCGCAAAATAAAACCTTTCTTTTCCAAGGTTATAATTCTGGGAGATTTCAATGAGCGCATTGATGAAAGCGGTCACCTTTTTAGGAGCATCACTGATGATGCTGATGAGATTGTTTTTGTTGATGCCGAACAGCTCCAGGGGGACTTCTTTGAAAAAATCAGATTGCAGGATTTCATTGAAAGGCGCTAAGCTTTTATCAAGTTTGGTTGAAACCAGATCGTCAAAAGTACAGCTCAATGCTTCAGAAAGCTGAATGATCTTATCGTGCTTGGGATATTTTTTTCCGTTTTCAATCTCATTAAGATAAGATTTTGATAACCCTGTCTTTACAGCAAGATCCTGCAGGGACCAGTTTTTCTTTTGTCGCTGCTGTTTCAGTTTCAGTCCGAAAACTGTTTTGATAAAGTCGCTTTCTGAATTCATTACTCAAATATAAATAATAGATGCGATTATTCGCATAATAATTTTTAAATAAATTTAGCGAACGTTCGCTATTTGTGAAAATTTTTATTTATGTTTGTAATATCAAATCACAAAATCAATAGGTTATGGAAACTAAGACTCAATTGGAAATAAAGGCACAGAAGCAGTTTGAAGGGATTTTTACCTCAGATTTGACAGATTTTCTGATAGCACTTCATCAGAATTTCAATCATAAGAGGCTTGCACTTTTAGAAGAAAGAAAAAACACACAGCAGAAATTTGATTCGGGAAATCTCCCTCAATTCTTAAAAGAAACAGAAGAGATTCGAAAAGGGAACTGGGTGTGTGCGCCACTTCCGGCAGATTTGCTGGACAGAAGAGTTGAAATTACGGGACCTGTTGACCGTAAGATGATCATTAACGCCTTGAATTCCGGAGCGTCTACATTTATGGCTGACTTTGAAGACAGCAGCTCGCCGGTATGGGAAAACTGTATACAGGGACAGATTAATCTTTCTGATGCTATAAACAGAAACATCGATTTTGTCAATGAAAAAGGAAAAGCTTATACTCTTAATGAAGACACTGCTGTCTTACAGGTCCGTCCCCGTGGCCTTCATCTTCCGGAGAAACATATTGAAATCAATGGAGAGAAAGCTTCCGGTTCGCTGATTGATTTTGGAATCTATTTTTTCAGAAATGCAAAACAGCTTTTAGAAAATGGAAGTGGTCCTTATTTCTATCTTCCGAAACTGGAACATTATAAAGAAGCCCGTTGGTGGAATGAGGTTTTTATTTTTGCCCAAAACTATCTGGGCATTCAGGAGGGAACCATCAAAGCTACTGTTCTAATAGAAACCATCACTGCTTCATTTCAGATTGACGAAATTTTATTTGAATTAAAAGAACATAGTGCCGGTCTTAACTGTGGCAGATGGGATTATATTTTCTCTTATATCAAAAAGTTCAGAAACCTGCCGGAATTTATTGTTCCGGACAGGGATCAGGTGACCATGACTTCACCTTTCATGGGTGCCTATTCAAAAAGAGTCATCGAAATCTGTCACAAAAGAAATGTACATGCTATCGGCGGTATGGCAGCACAGATTCCTGTAAAAGATGATGAAGAAGCTAATCAGAAGGCTTTTGAAAAAGTAAGAAACGATAAAGAGCGTGAAGTTAAAAACGGTCATGACGGAACCTGGGTGGCACATCCGGCATTGGTAGCCGTAGCTAAAGAAGTTTTTGACCAATATATGCCTTCCCACAACCAGATTGATAAAAAATTTGAATATCATATTACCGAAAGTAACCTGTTGGAAATTCCCAAAGGAGATATTACCGAAAAAGGAGTCCGAAAAAATATCAATGTAGGAATTCTTTACCTGGAAAGCTGGCTCATGGGAACTGGTGCTGCGGCCATCTATAATCTGATGGAAGATGCGGCTACTGCAGAAATTTCAAGAACTCAGATCTGGCAATGGCTGAAAAATGAAGCGGTGTTAAGTGACGACAGAACATTGACCCGAAATATGGTTCTGCAGTGGGAAAAAGAAGAAATGGACCACATTGAAAAGTACGTAGGAGAGGCCCGTTTTAAGAACGGAAAATTCAATCTTGCCAAAGAACTTTTCAATGAACTGATCTTCTGTGAGAACTTTGAAGAATTTCTAACCCTGAAAGCATATCCTTTTATATAGTAAAATATAGGTTGCTGGTTTTATACTAGCTGGTTGAAGCCAGATCATCATTTAACAGTAACAATATAACCAGCATCTGGTAACAAAATTACTTTCAAACCTAATCAAACAAAATCCAAATATTATGAAAACAAGACAAGAACAAATCCAGGCTATTGAGCAAGATTGGCTGACAAACCCACGCTGGAACGGTATCAAGAGGCCGTATACAGCAGAAGAAGTTCTGAAACTTCGCGGCTCTTATACCATAGATTATACCATTGCGACAGAAATGTCCAGGAAATTCTGGAATAAACTAAATAACCAGGATTATGTAGCAGGGCTTGGTGCATTAACCGGTAATCAGGCGGTACAGGAAGTGGATGCCGGCCTGGAGGCAATTTATCTTTCAGGATGGCAGGTTGCAGCAGACGCTAATTTATCAGGAGAAATGTATCCCGATCAGTCATTATATCCGGCCAATTCAGTGCCTGCTGTTGTCAAGAAGATTAATAACGCCTTATTGAGAGCAGATCAGGTACAATCTGTGAACGGAACAGGTGATAAAGAATATCTGGTGCCTATTATTGCAGATGCTGAAGCAGGTTTTGGAGGTAATCTGAATGCTTTTGAGCTGATGAAGCAAATGATAGAGGCAGGAGCAGCAGCCGTACATTTTGAAGATCAGCTTTCATCTGCAAAAAAATGCGGACACTTGGGTGGAAAAGTACTGGTGCCAACCCAGGAAGCAGTGAATAAATTAATTGCAGCACGTCTGGCTGCTGATGTTTTGGGCGTTCCAAGCCTTATTATTGCAAGAACGGATGCTGACGCGGCAGATTTACTGACTTCAGATATTGATGACCGGGATAAAAAATTTGTAACCGGCGAACGTACTTCTGAAGGTTTTTATGTAGTAAGAAACGGAGTAGAGCAGGGGATAGACAGAGGTCTGTCTTATGCTCCTTACGCAGACCTGATCTGGATGGAAACTTCCAATCCTGACCTGGAGCAGGCCAGAAGATTTGCAGAAGGAATTCATGAAAAATTTCCGGGTAAAATGCTTGCTTATAACTGCTCCCCTTCATTCAACTGGGCAGCAAAGCTGAGTACTGAAGAAATGTCTACTTTCCGGGAGGAACTTGCTAAGATGGGCTATAAATTCCAGTTTATTACTCTGGCAGGATTCCATGCTTTGAATACCGCTATGTTTGAACTGGCTTTAGCTTATAAAGAAAGAGGCATGGCCGGATATTCAGAACTGCAGGAACGTGAGTTTGCCTTGCAGCAGAAAGGATTTAGGGCTGTGAAGCATCAGTCTTTTGTAGGGACAGGATATTTCGATGAGATACAGAATATTGTTACCAACGGCTCTTCAGCTACGGTAGCGATGAAAGATTCTACAGAAACGGCACAATTCCATTAGCCATTTTTTTCCATATTTTTTGATGTTAAACCTTTCTCTTTTGGGGAAGGTTTTTCTCTGCTGAATATTTTTTAAGGCTATTTTAAAATCAATCCAACATTAAAATAATAAAGTAATAAATGTCAGAGAATAAGTAATGAAAATTTGAATTATATTTGAGGACGAAAAATATTATTAAAAATGAATTTAATCAAAGTACTTTTTATTACATTAGGATTAACACTTACTGCAAATGCTGCGAAAGCCCAACAGAAAATTGGAAGCGTGAACACTGATGATATTTTTGCAAGTTTATCTGAAGTAAAAACGATAAGTGCAACCGTTGATAACCTGACAAAAACCAAGCAGACAGAAATTGAAAAACTGATCGGAGATTATCAGACTAAACTGAAGGCAGCGCAGGATAAAGAAAAAACGCTTAGTGAAGCTAATAAAGAAGCAGTGACTAAAGAACTTATGGCTGCTCAGACCGAATTGCAGAATCTTGGTAAAAAAATTGAAGAATCAAGAGCTCAGGCGGCTAAAGATATCTCAGCAAAACAAAATGAATTGTTTACTCCATTACAGCAAAAAGTAAAGGCAGCTATTTCTGCAGCTGCTAAGGAAAGAGGTATCAATTATGTTTTTGATATAGCATCTCAGGAAACCAATAACCTCGTTTACAACGATGGAAGCGAAGATATCACAGCGCTTGTAAAAAGTAAATTGGGGGCTTCTGCTACAACTGCCAAGCCGGCTGGGAAATCTAAATAAGAAATTTCATCTGCTGAATATGAATACGGAATCAGGTCTGCTGATTCCGTATTTTTATGTATAAAGTATGAGGTAAGAGTAAGAAAGTTCTGTTTTAAAATGATAAATTTGAGTAAACTTTCAGGAGAATGAATTTAATGTACGAAAAGCAGATCAAAGTAACGGAAGAACATATTGATCAGAACAATCATGTGAATAATGTACAGTATGTGCACTGGGTAGAAGAAGTAGCAGCTGAACACTGGGATCTTTTAAAACATAAAACAGAATATATCAATGATGCATGGATGCTTCTGGATCACCATATCCAATATAAAAAACAGGTGTATCTTAATGATATTATTACCGTAAGAACTTATCCGATGGCTCCCGAAGGTGCCAAACAGCCAAGAAAAGTTGAATTTTACTGTAATGATGAGCTTGTGGTTGACTCAAGTACGCTTTGGATTCTGTTTGACCCGGAAGCCAAAAAGATCAAGCGACTGGAAAGCGACTGGCTGGAGAAGTTTTTTTAACCATATGCATCAAATCAAAACTGAATACATGAAACTCTTCTATTCATTCACTTCACTACTGTTGAGTGTAACAGGTTACAGTCAGGAAAATCCTTACCGGTTTTCAGATGACATAAAAAAGGAAGTGGCAGACTCCACCCAAAGTCAATCCTGGAGAAGTCAGATGGGAGCAACGTATTACTCAATAAGCGGACAGTATCAATCTGCACTGGAAAGCTGGGACATTACTTTCGGAAGGATGAAAAAGCTGACTGCTGCAGATAGTCTGAAATATTCAAAACTAACTCCTGCCAATGCTAAAGATTATATTTTAAAAAGAGTAAGGAATGAGCAGATTGTTATTATCAACGAAGCTCATCATAACGCCAGCCACAGAACGTTTGCCTCTTCTTTACTTCAGGGGTTATATGACGAGGGGTACAGGTATTTAGGAATCGAAACGTTAGCGAATGATTCATTACAACATATAGGAAAGTTTGCTACCCTCAGCAGCGGCTACTATTCCAAAGAACCCGAATTTGGAAATTTTATTTACAATGCCCTGAAAATTGGGTTTAAACTTTTTCCATACGAAGCTGAAGGAAATAACAAGGAAAGGGAAATTGGAGAGGCAAAAAATATCTTCGATTTTATGCAGAAAAACAAAGTCGGAAAATATCTGATCTATTGTGGTTATCAGCATGCTTTTGAAGGAACTCATAAATCCTGGGAAAAAACGATGGCGGGACGGCTTTCTGATCTTACAGGGATCAATCCGTTTACCATTGACCAGACTCAGTTTTCAGAAAAAAGTGATATGAAGTTTCATGAGCCACTGTTAAGGCTGATCAGGAATACTGTTCCTGTCGTTTTAAAAGATGAAAATCAGGGAATATATAATGGCGAAGACAAAGAGTTGTATACTGACGTTAAAATCATTCATCCCATTACAAAATACGTTAAAGGCAGACCCAATTGGATGTTGACGGATAATAGAAAACTGTATAAGATTCCGGCTTCTGAAGTTTCAGAATATCCTGCTTTGATTTTTGCTTACAGAAAAGAGGAGTACGAACAAAAAGGAATTCCTGCTGATATCATTGAACTCAAGACTTCTAAAGACAACCGTTATTTGATCCTGGATAAAGGAAATTATGATATTGTTATAAAAGATCGGGAATATAAAGTCATGAACAGATTCGAAAAAACGATAAAGTAATAATGGTATTGAAAATCTGTTAAAAAAAATATTAATATTACTGTAATAGAAACAGTCTTTTCTGTGTTAAGCGGTTTTGTCATATCTTTGCAGTATGATACGTATTACAAAAATTTTTACATTCGAAACTGCTCACGTGCTTTATAACTACGATGGGAAATGTAAAAATATGCATGGACATTCCTATAAGCTGTTTGTGACAGTGAAAGGAAAACCGATTAATGATATTGATAACCCTAAAAATGGGATGGTGGTAGATTTCGGAGATATCAAAAGTATCGTAAAATCTGAGATCGTAGATGTATGGGACCATGCAGTTCTTGTCAATGCACTGTCTCCCCACAAAGAATTGGGGGATGATCTTGAGCAGAAAGGACATAAAGTAATCTATTGCAGTTTCCAGCCAACCTGCGAAAACATGCTGTATGCCATTGCAGCCAAAATAAAATCAAAACTTCCCGAAGGAATTTCTTTAGCTTATCTTAAGCTTCATGAGACAGAAAACTCTTATGGAGAATGGTTTGCAGAAGATAATCAGTAATTTTACCCCACAAAACTCAGAAGGTGTTAAAAACAACAATTAACTTAGAACCTGGAAAAAAAGTATATTTCGCTTCAGATCAGCATTTTGGTGCTCCTACACCAAAGGAAAGTAAAGTGCGCGAAGAGAGGTTTATACGCTGGATGGACGAGATCAAAGAAGATGCTCAGGTTTTGTTTTTAATGGGGGACCTTTTTGATTTCTGGCATGAATGGAAGCATGTTATTCCTAAAGGATATGTCCGGGTACTTGGGAAAATTGCAGAACTTAAAGACAGGGGAATTCATATTTATTTTTTTGTCGGAAACCACGATCTGTGGATGAAAGATTATCTGGAAGAAGAAATCGGGTGTACCGTATTCTATCAGAAACAGTATTTTGAAATGGGAGGGAAGCAATTCCTGCTGGCTCATGGAGATGGATTGGGGCCTGGTGACAAAGGATATAAAAGAATGAAAAAACTATTTACAAATCCTGTAGCACAATGGTTCTTCAAATGGCTTCATCCGGATATTGCGATGAAAATTGCATTATATCTTTCCCAAAAAAATAAAATGATCTCCGGGGAAGAAGACAAGGCATTTCTGGGAGAAGATAAAGAGTTTTTGATCATTTATTCCAAAGAAAAGCTGAAGACTCAGAAGATCGATTACTTTATCTATGGACACAGGCACCTGCCTATGGTATTGGATCTGGGACCGAATGCAAAATATATCAATCTTGGAGACTGGATTTCCTATTTTACTTATGGAGTATTCGAAAAAGATTTTGAACTGAAAATTTTTGAAAAATAAAAGCAAAAAAAATTACCTCTAAAAGAGGTAACTTTCGAACGGGTGGAAGCCCATTCTTGTTTTTAATCCATATTCCGGATAAGTAATTGCAATAAGTTTACCAAAATAGGTTCAACACATTAAAAATTATTAAATAAATAATATTTTATCACTATAATTGCTTTGTAGTGAGGGATTAAGAAATTCAAAAAGTTATGGAACTGAAAAATATATTCAACATACAGACGGAACAGGATTTCCTGAATGCAGCATTGAAAACATTTCGTTATCAATATGAAAATGTTGAAATATACAGGAAATTCGTTGACTATCTGAATGTTAATCCCGATGAGGTGGATGAGTTGATGAAAATTCCGTTTCTTCCTATCGAAATGTTTAAAAATCATCAGATTCTGGATAAAAATAGTACTGCAGATCTTTTTTTTCAAAGTTCGGGTACCACTCAGATGAATCTTTCAAAACATTTCATTGCAGATCCCGAGCTTTATGAAGAAAGCATTTATAAGAGTTTCACACAGTTTATAGGAAAACCGGAAGATTATATTTTTCTGGGTTTACTGCCAAGCTATCTTGAGAGGCAGCATTCATCACTGATCTATATGGTAGATTATCTGATGAAAAAATCTGCCATGCCTGAAAACGGATATTTTCTTTACAATCATGCTGAACTTTTTGAGCTGTTGAACAGGCTGCAGGGTAGGAAAGTTATTCTTTTCGGAGTTTCCTTTGCCCTTCTTGACTTTCTTGATTATTGTCATCACGAACATAGCAAGGAGTCTCTCAATTTTCCTGAAAATTTAATCGTGATTGAAACCGGAGGAATGAAAGGACGAAAAGAGGAAATGACAAAGGATGAGCTTTTAAAAACTCTCCAGGAAGGTCTTAATACAGATAAGATTTATTCCGAATATTCTATGACGGAACTGCTATCACAGGCCTATTCCCTTGGGAATAACGAATACGAATGTCCAAACTGGATGAGGATCATGGTTCGTAATGCAGAGGACCCTTTAGCTTATGAAAAAGAAGGCCGGACGGGAGCAATCAATATCATTGATCTTGCCAATACCCATTCCTGCTCATTTATTGCAACGCAGGATTTAGGAAAAATAACGGGAGATAAGTTTCAGGTATTGGGAAGAATAGACCATTCTGATATCAGGGGATGCAGCCTGCTGGTTAGCTAACCTGAGAAAACAATTGTGAATCGTCAATTCGCTTCGCTTGTCAATTTTTAATTAGTGTCTGAAATTTTGCTTTAAAATCTGGATTTCATCATCATAGAGATAAATGATTTGCAATTTTTGCTGAGTGAAATGCCTTTGCGAAGCTTTAAACAACAAACAAATAAAAGCTTTGTGAACATTGCGTTACAACATTTACCATTAATGAATTGTATTATCATTAATACTTTTTACATTGTACATTGTACATTTTACAGTCATAACAATGATTAAAATAGAAGAACTTATACACGCCTATATTCATACCCACTGCGATTTTGAAAAAGAAATTGTGCTGACCAATTATTTTCAGGCAGATTGGGAAGCAGATATTCTGATCATTGATGCAGAAGGCGGCAGTCATGAAATTGAAATCAAACTTTCAAAAAGTGATTTTAAAAATGATTTCAAAAAATCATACCTGAATAAAGATACCGGAGAAAAGTTTCTGAAACATGATAAAATTTCCTGTGGAGATTATATGTGCAATTCTTTCAGTTTTTTACTTCCGATGGGAATGGTAGATGCTGAACTTATCCCGGAACATTGCGGAATCATTGAATTCTATCATAATGTAGATACCTGGGAAACCGAATTTTACCAGATCCGCCAGCCTAAAAAGCTTCATGAAGATTCTTACTGGACACTGAATGATAAAGATCTTTTTATAAGAAAAATAGCATTGAATCTTCTTCAGCGTAAAATGGAAATCAAAGGAAAACACGAAGAACTGATCTTTAAAAATCCCTTCGACATCAAAAAGCTGAAATAAGGGAAGAACAATTTATCAGAAATCATAAAACAAAAAATCCTGCCGCCTGACAGGATTTTTATCATTGAATGGTATTTAAGAAATTAATCAGCAATTTCAGCAGTGTCTCTCTGAAGCAGGAATTTGTAGATCAATCCTCCTACAACTCCTCCCAGTATAGGGGCTACCCAGAACAGCCAAAGCTGTGACATAGCAATTCCACCCATAAAGACTGCCTGAGAAAGTGATCTTGCCGGGTTTACGGAGGTATTTGTAATCGGGATAGAGATCAGATGGATCAAAGTAAGAGCAAGACCGATGGCAAGACCGGCAAATTTACCGTTAGCCCATTTATCCGTAGCTCCCATGATCACAATAAGGAAGAATGCTGTTAATAAAAACTCAGCCAGGAAAGCTGCTCCCATGCTGAAAGCTTTTCCATTGTAAACGGCTTCACCGTAAAAGTTCGTAGCAAAATCTCCGGGTTTCGAGAATTCTACTGCTCCGGCACCGTTGAGGATCGTATACAGACAGCCCGCTGCAACAATTGCTCCTAAACACTGGGCCACAATGTAAGGAATAAGGTCTTTTGCAGGAAACCTTCCGCCTGCTAAAAGCCCGAAGGATACTGCCGGATTAAAATGCCCTCCTGAGATATGCCCTACAGCATAAGCCATGGTAAGAACCGTAAGACCGAAAGCCAAAGCAACTCCTAAAAGTCCGATGCCAATATCTGGAACACCGGCTGCAAAAACAGCGCTTCCACACCCTCCGAAAACAAGCCAAAATGTGCCGAAAAATTCAGCAAAAAGTTTTTTTATCATGTTGTTTATGTTTAAATGTATCTCAAATGTAAAATTTAAATCTTAAAGTAAAAAGTTAAAACTGAAAAAATATTTCAAAAAACAGGGAACAAAAATTACAAAATCAATAATTTGGTGTAAAGTTTGTTTGGGATTTATTTAGAGAGTGTTATAGTCAGTATTGAAAGAGATATCATAAATGTTTTATCTTTCATTTGTAATTTAAAAGGATGGTGAATGAGAAAATTTCTTTGTGTGGTCTTTGTACCTTTTATTTATAGTTTACATTATGCACAGGCAGCAAAAAAATCTTTTCCATGCTATGATCTTGCTGCTGTCTTGAAGGTTGAACCTACTCCCCTTTATAAATCTCATCTTGATGCCTCAAAGAGCTTCGGAATTCAGCTGCTGAAAGATTCCAAAACGGTGCAGAAGTATATCAATAACGGGAAGTTCCACAAGATAAAAAAATCAGGTAAGGGGTATCAGGTCCAAAGACTGGATTACAGCAGGGCTTATATGGTTTCCAAAGCAAAAACAACACTGGAGAAGATTGGAGCCAGGTTCCATAAAGAAACAAAAGGCGGGACCTTTACCGTTTCATCCATTACCAGAACTCTTGAAGACCAGTGCAGGCTGAGAAGAGTAAACGGGAATGCCTCATTAGGAATTAGTTCCCACAACTATGGTAACTCTTTTGATATCTCTTATGTAAGATTCAATAATGTACTGAAGTATAATCCGAAAATGGAAGCTGCTCTGGAAAAAGTATTGAAATATTATGAAAAAGCCGGTAGAATCTGCTATATTAAAGAAAAGCAGCAAAGCTGTTATCATATCACTGTGAAAAATTATTAATAAAAATCCTCTTGCATAGCATATTTAGTTTGCATATTTTTATACAACCAAAAAAACTATGCTTATGACAACGTTAAACATTGTAGACTACATGCTGCCTGTGGAAGAATGCAGAGCGGCAGCCAATGAGTGGAAATCCTGTTTTTCTGATTTTTCAAAACTGCAAAGCCTTATCCCTACGAACTATGTTTTTAATATCTCAAGAGAACATCTTGAATGGATGAAAGGCTTTAGTAATTATAAAGACTTTTGTTCAGCAATAGGAGTATACAAAGGGCGTTTGATAATGATTCTCTATCCTATGAACGAAAAAGGGGATAAAGTAGATGTAAAAGAATACCCATACAGCTTCCTTACTGAATTGGATCATGATCTGAGACTTCAGGAAATCCAGGAATATACCGTTGTTAAAAATGCAGTGCTTTCCAAAAGTTTAGAAAAAACTGAGAAAGATTCCAATATGGCTTTTCCGGTTTCCAGCACACCAATTCTTGAGCAGGATGTAGCCGTAAATGCTATTGAACGTTGGAGAAATGAAGGGATGGACTGGTTTTACAAAGAATGCAGAGAAAATGCAGGAAACGGGATTTTTAGAAAATTCTATGTTCCTACAGCGGATCTTTGCCTTGATAACCAGGGGTTAGCAGGAATTACCTGTTCTTTTGGTCTTAAATACAATGATATTTATGGTAAAATGCTGGTAACTCTTATCTTTATCTCTTTCCTTGAAAATCTTAAGGATGCAGAAAATGGAGTACAGACTATTTCAAATACCTACGACTGGGCAAAGCCATGTCCTCCTATCTGCCGTATTCCGGATGTGGATGTTGGATGTGAATTCTAAAAAGTTACACTGAGGAATGGCTGAACTTTATAAGGCAATTTTATTCCTGAACTATGGGCTGCTCCTATCGGTTATAATATTGGGAGCAGTAAAATACCGTATATTATATCACAAAGAAAAGCAGTATTATTATTGTATTGCTTTTCTTTTTTTTATTGAGCTGCTGAATCTGGCTCTGCCTTACCTCTTCAGGCTTAATGATACTTCATTCCTTTATCCTTTATATATTGCAGGAGAATTTTTTCTACTGACGGGCTTATTTATCAGAAAACTGGATTGGCCGAAATCTGTACTTGGAGCTGTAGGTCTGCTGGCTGCGGGTTTTATGATTTCCCAATATGGTTTTGGGTATCCTGCAAATGCCGATATTGCAAAAGTGATTTCCAATATCATTATTATCTGTCTTTCAGGGTTTACATTGATTCGTGAGATTAAAAATACCTCTGCACAGAACCGTTTTCTCCTGGTGGATGCCAGTATTTTTTTCTATTATTCTGTTTCGGTGTTTATTTTTATCATTCAGCATCAGATTGCCAATCTGTCGGAAAACGATTATTATACTATTCTCAGTGCCAATAATATTCTTTCGAGTATCTTGTACTGTTCATTTTTATACACTTTTTTAAAATTAAAGAAGTAACTTTAAATATCAATCTGCTGATCCTTATAATTGTTACCATAACAGTTATAGTATCCTTTATTCTATTGGCTTACAGAGCCTTTATCACCAGGATTATAAAGGAAAAGAATGTACAGCATGAGGCAGAAGTTCAGCACCAGAAAAAACTGGTACTGGAAAACATCAAGGCCCAGGAAGAAGAAAGAAAAAGAATTGCGGTTATGATTCATGATGATATCGGAAACCGTCTCAATATTCTTTCCTTATGGCTGAATAATCTCGATACACAGGGTGACGAGCTGATCAAAAAAAATATCTACGGGCAGATGTCTTCTCTGATTGATGCTGCAAGAAGTATTTCTCATTCATTATACCCTGTTAATCTGGAATCGGTAGGGCTGGTATTATACGTTGAAGAACTGATCGCCAACCTTTCTCACAAAATAAATATTTCCCTGCAGGTTATGCCGGGATATGAAAAAAAAGATCTTTTTGTAGAAGTGCAGCTGTACAGGATTATTCAGGAATTTACTACTAATGTGATCAAGCATTCGGATGCAGCGGATCTTTGGATCTATATCAAAGATTATCCTGAAAATATGGCGGTTGTTATCTCAGATAACGGACAGGGGTTTGAATATGAAGAGGTGAAAAAGGGTATGGGAATCAAAAATATAGAATCCCGTATCAAATCGATGAACGCCACACACAAATGGAAAAAAACCTTTTTAAATAAAGGAAGTCGTTTAATTATTAAAATTCCAAAATATCATGAGTTCCCAAATCAAACTAGCACTGATTGATGATGAACAGCTGATCCTTGAAGGGGTAAGAATGTTGCTGTCCAATGAAAAAAATATCTCGGTGTGCCTTACTGCAGATAACGGCCCGGATTTTATAGAAGACCTCGGAAAACTTTCAGAAGATGAATTTCCTGATATTGCCCTTGTGGATGTTCAGATGAAACCAATGAATGGCTTTGAGCTGGTAGAAATTCTGAAGGAAAAATATCCTGATCTTAAAATTATTATCCTGTCATCCCATTACAAAACATCTATTCTGGGATATATGGTCAAGTTGGGAGTGTCGGCATTCCTTCCCAAAAATTCAAATAAAAAGACATTTATTGAGGCCATCACCATGGTAGATAAAAACGGAGTCTTTTTCACGGCTGAAGATCATCAGATGCTGTTTACCTATATGAACAGTTCTGCCAAGAAGAATTCTCTTTTTGACACAGAAGATGAGCTTTCTGAAAGAGAAAAAGATGTCGTAAAACTGATCTGTCAGGAATTTACCAATAACGAAATAGGCGAAAAACTCTTTATCAGTCCAAGAACGGTAGAAAGCCACCGTCAGCGTATCCTGGAGAAGATCGGAGCCAAAAATACAGTGGGAATCGTTATCTATGCTATTGTCAACAATATATACACACTTGAAAAAATATAATATGATTCCGTAGAAATACGGAATTTTTTATTTGGTACTTTTCACTCTAGTCAGGCTTATTTTTCTTCTGTTATTTTGAATTGTCTCTTTTAGAGGTTTTTAGTTAAAAAAACACAAACAGGATCTGTAATAAAAAATTAAAGTAAAACATGAATAGCAGAGTGATTTCCGTCGGGATTTTCTTTGACGGTACAGGAAATAATGGAGTAAATATTCTTTCACCGGACAAACCGCTGAACAATAATGAAAGCTATTATGGCACATTTACCAACATCTATAAATTATACAGTTTATTCATTGGAGATGAAAAAATTTATATCGAGGGAATTGGTACCGTATCAGGGAGTGAAGATAATAATTTTGCGATGGCAACCTGCGCAAATCCGCCTTATGGTAGCGGTTATTCATCAGATAATAAACTTCAGAAGGCAGAAGATTTTGTGCAACAGGTTACCCATGATCAAACCATAGAATACCATTTCTATATTTATGGATTTGGAAGAGGAGGAATGCTGGCCAGAACTTTCTGTAATCAGCTTTTGAATTATTATGCGCCGGATCATTGCCGGATCAAATTTTTGGGAGTTTTTGATACCGTAGAATCCAAGCCATTTAATACCTATGCTCTGAATATACCTGCCCAGGTAGAGAACGCTTTCCATATCTGTGCAGTTAATGAGAGCCGTTTTTTCTTTCCGCTAACCGGGTTTTTTGAAAATTCAAAGACTATGCAGGATCAGAAATCTGAACATCAGTCATCCGTCTGGAAAGAAATTTTTGTGCCGGGAGATCATGCTGATGTAGGAGGCGGTTATTTGGAGGGACCACAGTCTGTTTATATTTCTACAGACTTTATGAATATTGATGACATTCATCATTATGTTTCAGATATCAGAAGTGCAAAGATGAGTGCTGAAGGAGATAAAATATGGGATGCTCTGCTTTCAGGATACGGAGTAGAGACTGTTAACGGACTTTCACAGGCATATGTCTGCAGGGATAAGGTATATAATGAACTTTCGAAAATATATGGAAAACTGATGATGGATGAAACCAATACGACAGGATCTGTTTTCAGTATAGAAAATCAGGCTTATTTTGGAACAGATTATAACAGGCATTCTTTTCTCAATCGTTTTTATATAAAAATGAAAGAATATATAAAAGATCTTTCAGGAAGCAGGAAGCCAATATATGATTTTGGAAAATTTGCAGACTATATCCATATTTCATCAAACTTTGGATTATATAGTAAAAGTTTCCGGTACAGGTCACAACAGGAAGTGAATATTGAACTGATCAATCACGGATTGAATGTTTCCAGTAATACCTCTGTTGATCAGAATAGCCAGATAAGGCTTTCCGAAGAACTCCATTTACCGGAAGACAGCTTTGTGGCAGATTTTCTTTATGGAACCAATGTACCCAATAATGATCTTTGGATTCGTTCCATTGTAAAAATACCTGCTTCAGTTCCGTTAAATGAAATTAGAAATTAATTACAGTGCTTCTCAGTTTTAAATTTAGGTTAGGGGACATCCATTAAGGTGTCTCCTTTTTTCTTAAGATTTTGGCAGTCAATTGAGTATAATTACCTAATTCTGAATTTGGTGTATTATACTGTAGTTTCCGGTTTTTGATTCTCGTTACTTTGATCTGTTCATTTCATAGAGCTTCAAAATAGAAAATTGAAAAATCTAGCACTAAAAAGAGTAGGAATACCAAAGATTAAAACAATGGAAAAGACACTAATTCAAAGACCCGGAACCAGAATATACTCAATTAAATTTGATTTCACATCAGCTGATCAGAAACAAATTTTACAATACCTGCAGGAAAATGCCTGTCAATTAATGGGATTTAAAGGAGCAACAGGCCCAAATCAGATTTCTGTAGGAGTGCCGGCTTGGTTTGCCATCAACTTTGGGCATATGTTTGGTACAGAAGAAATTTATTGTGAACCCGAATATAAAGTATATGTTTTCAATAGAGCAGTTATTGAACCTGGTACAACCATTCACATGCAGGCATTATCACAGGAAATTCCTTTAGGAACAGCCATAAGCTTTCATTCTGACGGTTCATTTTCGAGAGGAGAGAGTACTCCTGAAGGAATAATCACTGTAAAAAATGAAAGACATCCGGGGGCTCCTAATGTTACAATAGGGCTTGCTGCAAAAGTAAATGGAGTATTTCAGCCTTTCTGTGCATTTACATCTTCTTCACAGAGACAGGTGAGTATGAAACCTAATGAAAAGATAGTCTTATTTGCTTCTCAGGCAAATATGCATTCCGGAGATATTGTGTTAAATTCAATGGCACCAGGGGGAGCGTTTACTTTCAGTGCTGAAAATATGCAGTACGATTTACAGATTATCCGAAGAACTTATGGGGTTGCAAATGCACCCGGAGCAGCTCCTGTAGAGAGTATACCTGCGGGGCAGTCCTTGATACAGCTCCTCAATACATAAAATTATATAACAAATCACCAAAACCCAATAATTATGAAAGTTTCAGAATGGCTTAAAAAAGCTAATAAGCTTTTGCAGACTTGCGAAAATGAAATCAGCATCAAAAACGGCAGTAAAAAGATGACAATGGCTCAGGCTACTACTTTAAACGAGCTGCAGCATGAGATAGGATCTCACCACGGAATCAGACAGGTAACTTATAAAGAGGCAGCCCAAAGTCTGGTAGAAATGATTGCAATGGTAGAGTCCGGAAGGAAAACCCCGCCACTCACTCCAGGATAAACTTCTGCAACATCAGTAACGTTAGAAATAAAAACGGTCCAAAACGGACCGCTTTTTTTATTTCTGGGCTATTCATTTCTTTTTCCGTATTTTTGCCGGCGAAAATTCATTATTCATTACTAATTATTAATTAAGATGCTTTCGGTTCAAAGTTTAGGATTACATCATTCAGGAAATTATTTATTTCAAAATGTCAATTTCACCATTAAAAAGGATGATAAAGTAGGTCTGGTAGGAAAAAATGGAGCGGGGAAATCCACTTTATTGAAAATGCTTTCCGGAGAAATTAATTTCTACGAAGGTGAAGTGGTGACAGAAGGAAGTATTACCATTGGATTCCTGAAGCAGGATCTTGATTTCGTAAAAGGAAGGACGGTTTGGGATGAAACCATGCAGGCTTTTGAACAGATCAATGCCTGGAAAAACGAGCTTGAAGAAGTCAATCATCAGATGGCCGTCAGAACGGATTACGAAAGTGATTCTTATACAGATCTGATCAATAAAATGACCGAACTGAATGATCTTTTGATGAACCATGATGCCTATAATCTTGAAGGGGACATGGAAAAAGTTTTATTTGGTTTAGGATTTAAAGCAGATGACTTCCAAAAGATTACCGATGAATTTTCAGGAGGATGGAGGATGAGAATCGAATTGGCAAAATTGCTTCTTCAGAAGAACGATATTATGCTTCTCGATGAGCCTACCAACCACCTGGATATGGAATCCATCATCTGGCTTGAAAACTTCCTTAAGGAATATCCGGGAGCTATTGTTCTGGTAAGCCACGATAAACAGTTCATGACAGCTGTATGCAACCGTACTTTCGATATTAATAATAAAAAGGTTGACGATTATAAAGCCAACTATTCCAAATATCTGATCATGAGAGAAGATCGCCGTGAGAAACTGATTCAGGCTAAAAAAAATCAGGATGCGGAGATCAAACAGATGGAAGACAATATCAATAAGTTCCGTGCCAGTGCTACAAAAGCATCTTTCGCGCAGTCACTTATTAAGAAATTAGATAAAATAGAACGTATTGAGGTTGATAACGAAGATGTTTCAAAATTCAACATCCGTTTCGTTCAGTCTATGGTTCCCGGGAAAGTGATCTTCGAAGCGGTAAATCTTGGAAAGGCTTATGGGCAGAAACAGATTTTTGACAATGTAGATTTCATCGTTCAGAGAGGAGACAGGATTGCTCTTTTAGGACAGAATGGTCAGGGAAAAACTACGCTGGCTAAAATTCTTGCAGGAGATATCAAGGATTATTCCGGAACATGGAATCTTGGACATAATGTCAATATCGGATATTTTGCGCAGAATCAGGAAGAGGTTTTGACCCCTAACAAAACGGTTCTGGAAGAAGCTGAAGATGCAGCAACCGAAGAAACAAGACCTAGAGTAAGAGACTTATTAGGATCTTTCCTTTTCCAGGGAGATGCTGTTTCTAAGAAAACAAAAGTGCTTTCCGGAGGAGAAAGAAACCGTCTGGCACTTTGTAAACTATTGCTTCGTCCTTTCAATACACTGATCATGGACGAACCTACTAACCACCTTGATATCCAGTCTAAAGAAATTATCAAGCTGGCATTGCAGAATTTTGAAGGAACTCTGATTGTGATCTCGCACGACAGGGAATTCCTGCAGGGGCTTTGTGATAAGATCTATGAATTCCGTGACGGAAAAATGAAAGAGTTCCTTGGAGACATCAACGAGTATCTTGAGTACAGACAAAAGGAAACCATCAGAGAGATTTCTGCAGAAAAAGCCAAACTTCATAACGAAGTAAAGACAGAACCTAAGAAAGTGGAAGAAAAACCTGTTGTGAGCAGTACCCAATCTTCCAATATTGTCAGTAAAGAACAAAAAAATATTCAGAATAAAATCAAGAAAGTAGAAGAAAGAATTTCTGAGCTTGAAACAAAAGTAGAAGAAATGGAAGCTTCTTTTGCTAAAGAAAATCCTTCAGATGAAACCCTGGAACAATACAATAAATTCAAGGAAGATCTGGAGACAGCACTGCAGGAGTGGGAATATCTCGGAACCCAACTTGATTAGTCAAAAATATACATGCTTCATAAATTAAAAATTATGGAGCATTTTTTTTGTAACAGAATGCTGTTCATCTCTACTTATTATCAGTAGTTGCACAGTAATTTAATAAAACTTTAAGGAAACAATTAAATTATTTTCATAATTTTGAACCATGATTATTAAAGAAAGCAGAAATTTAAAGAGTTTTATCTCCAAGCTGTTGTTTGGAGTATATTTCCTTGCGCTGCTTTCTCAAAGCTTTCACCATCACGATTCTGTAGACTATTTTAAGGCTTTTAATCTTAAAAAAACGGAGAATACGGTGACGAAGGCTGTTACTAAAGAGAAAGCTGGCGACTGTCTGGCCTGCCACTTTTTGGTGACCGGACATACACTGGCTCCTGAAGAATTCAACTTTACTTTTGAGCATTACAGCCATGAAGTAAAGCCAATCATCGCCATTCAGGAGAAAATATGGTCTCAGACCAAATTCACTTTTCAGCTTCGGGGACCGCCCGCATTTTCATAATTCATAGATTCTTATTGGGTTTAAAGTTCTGTACTTTAAAGTTTAATGTTTGATGTTCGAAGTTTAAAGCTGTTGGAAATCATTTGGTAACGGCTGTTATTAACGGTTTCAGTGACTAATTTTTAATTTCTCATCATCAATACATTTTACTTTTTACATTGTATATTCTACAATTAAAACAAACCCTTCCCACAAATTTTAACGAAAAATGTACCTTATTGATAGGTACGCAATCAATCTATTTACAATGAAATTGATATATTGCCTGCTGCTGATCTTTTGCGGATCAGTATTTACAAGTGCACAAAAAACATATACTGTAGAGGGAACCGTTCAGGATTTTCATGATAAGACCATGCTGGAAAATGCAGTCATCAAAATCGGAAACTTTACAGCCAAAACAAACAAGAAAGGTAAATTTTCTTTTGACAAAATTCCTGCAGGGAAGTATACGCTCATTGCACAACATCCTGATTGCAATGAT
Source organism: Chryseobacterium sp. ON_d1 (assembly GCF_006829085.1). Taxonomy (GTDB): domain Bacteria; phylum Bacteroidota; class Bacteroidia; order Flavobacteriales; family Weeksellaceae; genus Chryseobacterium. Next base: position 235,241 of record NZ_BJTC01000009.1, on the reverse strand, counting down.
TATACTGAAAATATAGGAGTTGATCGGGATGTTCAGTTGGTCATTACCCTGGAACATCATGTCAAAGATATTGAAACCGTTACCATCCATGGAAGTCATAAAAACAACGGTTCACTGGTAGTGAAAACGCTCAATAAATCTGATATAGAGAAAAACTCTACGGATAATCTGGGGAATTTATTATCTAAAATTTCAGGAGTGACGGCTTTGAAAACCGGGAATAATATTTCAAAACCTGTTATTCACGGGCTGTATGGAAGCCGAATCAGCATCCTGAACAATGGAGTACGCCTTGCTGAGCAGGAATGGGGAGTGGAACATGCCCCGAATGTTGATATTAATAATTTTCAGCATATCGATGTAATCAAAGGAGCTTCTGCTTTGAAATATGGAAGTGATGCTATTGGTGGAGTCGTGGTAATGGAGCCGGAAATTTTCCCCAAAAAGGATACTATCAAAGGCTCAGTCGGTCTTACCGGAATTTCCAACGGAAGAGGTCTTGGGCTTGATGTAGATGTTGCTAAAGTCTGGAAAAACGGATGGGCTGTAAAATCTGGCGGAAGCATCAAGAAACTGGGAGACCAGAGTGCACCCAATTATAATCTGAAAAATACAGGAATGGATTTTTCTTCCTTCAATTTCACTGTTCAGAATAATACCTATGAAAGAGGGATCTCTTTTGATTATTATCTGACAAACCAGAATATAGGAATTTTAAGAGACTCACACGTTTCCACCTCTGAAGATTATGACAGGGCGATGAATGCCAATCCTCCAATCTATTCAGGAAAATTCAGTTATGATATTGATAACCCAAGACAGGTTATTGAACATCATATTGCAAAAGTTTCTGCTTTCAAGAGATTTGAAAATATAGGGAAATTGTCTGCTACGTACAGTTATCAGTACAACCACAGACAGGAATATGATATAAGAAGAGGAGATTTAAATGATACCCCTTCACTGGATTTGGCGTTGATGACGCACCAGTTCAATATTAATGATTTATTAGAGAGAGAAAAGTGGTCTTTGGAAACCGGAATTGATGCAGGGTTTCAAAACAATTATTCAGATCCGGCAACAAAAGCGAGACGTCTGATCCCGAATTATGATAAATATTCGGCAGGTGCTTATTCTGTTTTTAAATATAAAATTTCACCTGAATTCAATTTTGAAGCAGGAGCGAGATATGACTTCACCCGTTATGATGTAACCAAATGGTATGATAAAAGTGACTGGGATCAGTTATATGCCAATGCTTATCCACAATTCTATGTGAAAACAGATCAGAACAGAGTTTTGACACGCCCTCAGCTTAATTATAATAATGTCTCTTTCAATGCAGGGCTGGAATACCGTCCCAATGCCAATTTTGATCTGAAATTTAATTATGCAAAAGTGGGAAGATCTCCGAATGTTGCTGAATTATTTTCAGACGGGCTGCACCATTCTGCAGGTATTATTGAAACCGGATACATGGGCTTGAAAAATGAGCAGGGACATCAGTTTAATTTAAATGTAGACTCAAAATTCAATGTTTTAAAAGGATTGAATGTTTCTGTAAACCCATATTTCTTCATCACTAAAAACTTCATTAATGAAATTCCCGTTGGGATCAAAGGAACAATCAGAGGGGTATTCCCGGAATGGGTATATCAGCAGATTGATGCAAAAATGTATGGAGTGGATCTGGATATCAACTGGAAACTTACGGATGACCTTACTTATGTAGGAAAAGGAAGCTACGTATACGGGCAGGACGATACCCATAACGAGCCGTTGATTCTGATGATGCCTCCAAATTTTTCCAATGCATTACAGTTTAAAAAGCAGGAATGGAACAGCTTCTATTTCACTGTTGAAAACCAGACATTTTTAAAACAAACCAGATTCCCGATCCGAAATGCACCATTGGAGCTTTTTGTGAATGGTGAGTTGGTGGATAAGGAAATCGATTTCAGTACGCCGCCAAACGGATACTCACTTTGGAATATCCAAACGGGAATCAACATCAGCAAAAACCTTTCTGCGGGACTCATCGTAAACAATCTTTTCAATACTTCATACAGAGAGTATCTGAACCGTTTGAGATTCTTTGCAGATGAGGCAGGAAGAAACTTTATTTTAAACTTTAGATACAGATTCTAAAGATTTCAAAAAACATTTAATCAAAATTTCACAATTTTAAATTCTTAACAATGAACAAACTATTCAATACTAAAAATATTATCAAATTATTAGCTGTTTTATTCATCACTGTTACTGCTGTTACATCTTGTCAGAGAAACGGTTCTGCAGAAGAAGATGACCTTCCTCAGGAAGAACTTACGAATATCGTGTTACTGGTAACTGATGATGCAGCAGGAACCACTCAAAGTTATGATTACAGTATCGGAGCGGGAGGAACGCCTACTATTCCGCTTACAGATGGTAAGACTTACACTGTTCAGGCAAAATTCAGAAACGGAAATGAAGATGCTACCCAGGAGATCATTGATGCTAAAAACGAACATTTTTTAATTTTTGATTTTCCAAAATCCAATATTACCGTAGAAAGAGTAGATGGCAGCGATCTTAGAAGTGATGGGAAAAGAGTTGGATTGAGAACCAAATGGACTGTCGTGAAAGCTGTTGACGGAACGGCTCCGTTTTTAAAACTGACGCTTATTCACTCTCCTCAAAGTGTAAACGATGCTAAATCAGGTACTGCCTGGGGAAGCGTCGTAGGAGGAGAAACCGACGCTGAGGCAAAATACAACCTAAGTAATTAGGACAATTAATCTTGTTTGGACCGCCGGAATAATCCGGCGGTTTTTTATTTAACAATTTTTGGCGTTATAAGTTGATTTTAAATGGGTGATTTTCATAAAAAATTCCTATTTTTGCAACCTAAAATTTTAATCAATAATGAAGGTTACCGCACAAAACCATGATGACGTAAGTGCATTGCTTACAGTAACATTGGAAAAATCTGACTACAAAGAAAAAGTAGAGAAGCAGTTGATTAATTATGCTAAAAATGCGCAAGTTCCTGGATTCAGAAAAGGGAAAGTGCCTTTGAGTATGGTTAAAAAACAATATGAAGCAGGTATTGCATTTGAAGAAATCAACAGACAGGTTTCTGATGCATTGAACAACTATGTTAATGAAAACAAATTAAGATTAGTTGGTCAGCCTATTCCTCAGCCCGTAAACGAATTAGATTACAATGCTGATCAATTAGAAGTTGCTTTTGAAGTAGGATTTGAGCCTGAATTCACTATAGATTTAGCTAAATATGAAGCTCCTCACTACAAAGTAGAAGCTTCTGACAAAGAAATCGGTAAGAGTATTGAAAACATGCAGAAGCGTTTCGCTGAGCAGGTTCCTCAAGATAAAATCACTAAAGATTCTTACATTGCTTTAGAAGTTTCTCAGGTTGTGGAAGAAGATGCTGAAGGAGAGCACCACCACCACCCAAAAAACCTTACTATTACCGCTGAAAACAAAGAAGCTTTCAAATTGGTAAAAGGTTTGAAAATGGATGGATCTGTAAAAGTAACAAAAGAAACGCTTGCAGGTGACGAAGAATTAGCTAAAGAATTAGGATTCAGCAAAGAAGAAGTTGAACACCTACACCACAATGAAGTAGAAGTAAAAGTAAAAGATTTCTATTCATTAAACTTAGCTGAGCTTAATCAGGATCTATTCGATAAAGTATACGGAGAAGGAAATATCAAGTCTGAAGAAGAGCTTAAAGATAAAGTGAAAACTGAATTGGATGAGTATTTCCAACAGAATGCTGATGTTCACTTTGTGAATAAAGTATTGGAACAGGTGACTGAGAAAGAAGAAGTGAAACTTCCTGAATCATTCTTAGTGAAGTGGTTATTATTCTCTAACCAGAACATTCAGTCTGAAGAGCAGGCTAAAGAAATTCTTGAAGCTGAGAAAAACCAGTTGAAATATCAGATCATTGAAGGTAAATTGATGACTGAGAACGAAATCAACCTTGATTATGCTGACGTATTGGCTCAGGCTGAGCAGCTGGTAAAAAATCAGTTGGCAATCTACGGAATCCACCACTTAGGTGATGAAGAGATCCAGAAATATGCTGTTGAAATGCTGAAAGATCAGGAGCAGGTAAGACAAATTTCTTCTGAAGTAGCTATGGCTAAACTAAAAGATGTAATTCTTGAAAAAGCAAGTAAAAAAGAAACTAAAATTTCTCACGACGAATTTTTAGAAGAACTTAAGAAGTAATTATATCCGGATATAAATATTTGAAAACCGTCATTTTTTGGCGGTTTTTTATTATATATCTATACCTTAAAATTAATCAGTTATCATCACCAGGTACTTATCAATTACCATTCATCATTGATCATTCATTACTCATTATTTATTTGTATGTCCGCCAATATTCCTATATTTACTTTTTAAACTTTATTATAAATATGAAAAAGATCATCATTCCGTTTTTTTGTGCTGTACTTTTCTCAGTACCTGCAGCAGCTCAGAAAAAGGGAGCTGCATCTGCTAAAACAGAAGCTGTAAAATCAAAACTGACACCTAAAGAAGTTGTTGATAATTATTTCAAAGCATTAGGTGGGAAAGATAAACTGGACGCTGTAAAATCTACGATTACTGATAATACGGTTGGTGTGCAGGGAATGGAAATTCAAATGACTACAAAGAAATTAGGAAATAAATTCAAATCTGTACAATCTTTCATGGGGAAAGAAATGATTCAGCTGTTTGACGGAGAGAAAGGGTATTTTGATCAGATGGGAACTAAAACAGATATTCCTGCTGACAAGATTGCTGACCTGAAAAAAGGAAAACCCATTGATGCGTTAGCTTTTGATGCTTCTAATTTTCAGACTGTATCAACAGAAAAATTAAACGGAAAAGACTATAATGTACTGTCTTCTGATAAAGGAAAGTTTTATTTTGATGCAGGAACCGGACTTTTATATAAAACAGATGCCGGAGAAGGAAATGCTACCATCAAAAGTTATATGACTGTAGACGGAATACAGTTCCCTGCAGAAGTAGACGCTGAAGGCGGAGGTCAGAAAATGACAATTAAAACGACAAAAGTGGTGATCAACTCCGGAGTTACGGATGCAGATTTTAAATAAAAACTCTTTTTAAGATATAAAAAACCGGGAATTACCCGGTTTTTTTAATATATTAATATTTTTAACTCAAATTTAACTATGAAATAAATTGTGCAATTTCTTCACCTTGTGAATAATTGATACTTTTAGCGTGTAAATAAAATCAAATACCATGAGAAAAGTATTATCTTCATTTGCGGTCATCTTTCTGATGTCCTCGAATGCCTTTGCACAGAACATTCCGGTGGATCCTTCCGTGCGAATCGGTACCCTTTCCAACGGAATGAAGTACTATATCAAAAAAAACACATTACCTGAGAAAAAGGTGGATTTCCGCCTGGCCATCAATGCCGGCTCCATTCTTGAGGATGAGAATCAAAGAGGATTGGCCCATTTTATGGAGCACATGAACTTCAATGGAACTAAAAACTTTCCGGATAATAAGCTGGTTGACTTCCTGCAATCTATCGGAGTGAAATTCGGACAGCACCTTAACGCATATACAAGCTTTGACGAGACGGTTTATATGCTTCCGGTTCCCTTAGATAAACCCGGAAATCTGGATGCCGGACTGAAAGTAATGGAAGACTGGGCATTCAATGCAACACTTTCTGATGAACAGATCAATAAAGAAAGGGGAGTTGTGCTGGAAGAATTAAGATTGGGGCTTGGAGCAGATAAAAGGATGATGGATAAATATCTTCCGAAGTTTTTGTACAAATCACAATATGCAGAAAGGCTGCCGATCGGAAAAAAAGAAATTTTGGAAAACTTCAAACCCGATGTGATCCGAAAATTCCACCAGGACTGGTACAGACCGGATCTGATGGCGATTATCGTAGTAGGAGATATCAATGTAGATGAGATCGAAAAAAAGATCAAGGATAATTTCAGTAAATATAAAAATCCTTCAAATCCAAGAGAAAGAAAATCTTTTGATCTTCCCAATCACAAAGAAACTTTAGTAGCTATTGAAACAGATCCGGATGCTACCAATTCTATGGTACAGTTTATCATGAAAGATGCTGAGGCCTACAAACCGGATGTAACAATTGAACAGTACAATCAGAGCCTTATAGAAAACCTTTCAACCACAATGTTGAATAACAGATTGAGAGAACTGATCAATTCTACAAATCCACCGTTTACTTTCGGATCAGTATATCACGGAGGAACGTATGCAAGAAGCAAAGAAGCCTTCCAGGGGTTTGCCATGGTAAAAGAAGGAAATCAGCTGAATGCATTGAAAGTTCTGTTAGAGGAAGTAGAAAGAGCCAAAAGATTCGGTTTTACACAATCTGAACTCGACAGAGCAAAATCTCAGGTCCTTTCCAACCTTGAAAGATCTTATAACAACAGAGATAAAACAGAAAGTGATATGCTGGTAGGAGAGTATGTAAGAAACTTCCTGGAACAGGAGCCGATTCCTGGAATTGCGTGGGAATATGAAGATACCAAATCTTTCTTACCGTCTGTTACCCTGGCGCAGACCAACGAAGTCATCAAGAAAATGGTGAAGGATGACAGCAGGGTAATTGTGATCACCGGCCCTAAAAAAGACAATATAACCATGCCTACAGAAGCAATGGTTCTGAATACATTTGATGCAGTGAAAATGGCAGATCTTAAACCTTATGAAGAAAAGGCTACCATTAAAAATTTAGTAAAACCTTTCAAATCTGAAGGGAAAATTGCGAAAACAGAAACGGATGCCAAATTAGGGACAACAACCTGGACTTTAAGCAACGGGGCTAAAGTAACTTTCAAGAAAACAGATTTTAAAGATGATGAGATTGTATTTACAGCGAGAAGTTTAGGCGGAAATTCTATTATTCCTGATGCTGATTTTAATAAAACGCAGTTTGCTTTCTCAGCATTGTCAGAAGCTGGTGTTGGTGGATTTTCCAAAGCAGATCTTACCAATTATCTTGCCGGTAAACAAGTAAACGTGAATCCAATGGTAACTGCTCTCTTTGAAGGGGTTTCCGGAAGGACTACCCAAAAAGATTTGGGAACAGCGATGGAACTTATGTATGCCTATTTTACAAATCTGAACTATAATCCTGCTTCTTTCAATGCTTATAAAGAAAAGCAGTCTGCCATGCTGAATAATCTTTTGTCTAATCCACAGACTTATTTTGCGAGCGAACATGCCAAATTCATGAATCAGAAAAACCCTAGATTTATAGGTCTGTTCCCAATGGAGAAAGATTGGGCGAACACCGATTATAAAAAAGCATATGATATCTATAAAGAAAAATTTGCCAATGCAGGAAACTTCCATTTTTATTTTGTAGGAAATATTGATGAAGCGAAATTCAAAGACCAGGTGCTGCAGTACATTGCAAGTCTTCCTTCATCAGGAAAGGCTGGTATGTTCAAAGATACAGGATACAGACAGATGACCGGAGATTATACCAAGGTGTATAAAAAAGGTAAAGATCCGAAGAGTATGGTAACCATTTCTTATGCAGGAGAAGCTCCTTATAATGAAAAAGAAGCATTGGCTTTATCAGCTCTTGGAGAAGTGGCAACCATCAAAGTGATCGAAAAACTGAGAGAAGATGAAAGCGGCATCTATGGCGGAGGAGCAAGAGGAGGAATGAATAAAATTCCTTACAATTCCTACAATTTCAGCATCAGCTTCCCTTGTGGCCCTGAGAATGCTGAGAAGCTTACGAAAAGCGCTATTGCTGAGCTTCAGAAACTGATTGATAAAGGACCTGAGCAGAAAGATCTTGACAAATACAAGGAAGGAGAATACAATGACAATAAAACAGAACTGAAAGATAATATGTTCTGGATGAATGCTATTGCCAAGAATCAACTGGACGGAAGTGATAAGTACGATATCTTGAATTATCAGGATAAAGTAAAAGCGCTTACAGTAAAAGACCTTCAGGATGTTGCTAAAAAATACCTTACAAAAAGTAGAATTGTAGCGACTTTGATGCCGGAAGACGGATGGGAAAATGCTAAAAAAGAAGAGGCTAAAAAGGTAGAAACTGTGACGGTAAAAGCAGGAGCTGCCAACTAGTCAACTTTTTGCTGACAATAAGAAAACCGCAGATTTTTCTGCGGTTTTTGTTATTTAATTCAAATACGTATCAGGTTAAGAACCATATTCTTTTTTCCATTCATCAGCTGCTTCGCTCAGAACATTGTAGAATTCTTCGCCGTATTTTCTGATCAGCGGAGTTTTTAAGAACTTATATACAGGAACCTGAAGCTCTTTTCCAAGGGTACAGGCATCGCTGCATACATTCCACTCATGATAATTCAATGCAGTAAAGGCAGAATATTCCGTAACACGGATCGGGTAGAGGTGACAGGAGATCGGTTTTTGCCAGTCTACAGCACCATCTTCATACGCTTTTTCAATACCACATTTGGTAATTCCTTTTTCATCGAATGTTACATAGGCACATTCGCGGTTCTCCACCATAGGAGTAACATACATTCCGTCGTGCGGATCAGTAGTCCATGTTCCCTGTTCTTCAAGGGCTTTGATTCCTTCCTGGGTGAGGTAAGGTTTTATTTTATCAAAAATACTGTCCAATATTTCAAGCTCGCTTTTATCCAACGGAGCTCCTACATCTCCTTCCACACAACATGCACCTTTACATTTTGTAAGGTTGCAAACAAATTCTTCGGAAAAAATTTCCTCGGAAATCAATTTATCGTCTATCTGAATCATAATTTCTTAAAATAAATCAAAAACTGTACCTGCCTTAAAGGTAAGCAGGCTAATAATAATAAGCCATACACTGGCTTCACGCATCCAGTATTTAGGTAAAAATCTCATCATTCTGCTCAGGATAATGCTTGAAGGAAATGCCAGAAGAAGCAGGTATTCATAGCTTTTATTCATGTACAGGATAATAGAAATAAGCTGTGCTACAGAAAAGACCAATAGAAAGGTATATTTATACCTGCTTATCGGACTCTTCTTATTATAATTTTTAAAATGGTCATATACAGCATAAATAAGCATCAGAACCACGGGAATTAATGGCAGAAGTTCTGTGTAATCCGTTACCGGTTTCATTTTTCCAAATGGAAAATAATCGATATTCCATGATGTGAACTGTACAAAATACATGACAGAAAAATAACTGAATATAATCAAAACAATTCCCAGCAGAAATCTGAAAAGATTCAGTCCGATCTTGGCAGAGGTGGCAATCACGTGGATGATCACAAAAACAGCCATCGGCCAGGTAGTAGGGAGAAAAATAAAATTCAAAGCTACTATAGAGCCTACCAACACATAAGATTTTTTTCTGATATCCTCATCTGCACTGGTCAGAAGAAGGATAAGAAAAGAGTTGGTAAGCAGTGAAACGGCGATTCCTATATCCAGGTTCCCGGGGTATAGCCCGAAAATAAAAAAGGTATATAAGAATAAAGGCAGATGGGTCTGATAATTAAGAGCGATACTGTGAAAACAAAAATATCCCAAAGCAATTCCCAGAAAAGTTATTCCGGCAACAATAGCTTCGTAAGTGTTGAAATTCAGTATGTTAAATATTACGACTACTAAAAGAAGAAAACCAATATAAACAGGAATTGAAAAAATATTGCTTTCTTTTGAAAGTAATTTAAACATTTTTTATAAATTTGTACAAAGTTAATTTAAAAAAGGAAAATAATGACGTCTTTCTTTCTATTCTTAAGCAAAGTTTTCAAATGGTCTTTCGGTTTCTTTGATGCTTTCGGTAATGTTTTAAACTGGATTCTGTTTATCGTTTGCTGTGTACTGTTCACTTATTGGTGTTATGTACTGGTGGTTACACTAGGTGGTGACAAAGATAAAGACTATTATTCTCCAACGGAAGGTAAGCATCCTTACTACGATCCGAATATCTACAAAAAAGAAGGTTAATTAATTGGTTATATAGTAAAAAACCGATCAAACAATATGCTTTGATCGGTTTTTTTATTACTAACGATTAAAATTTTCTTTTCTTAGTCGTGAATCGGAAGTACCAGAACAGGAATGCTTGAACTTTTCGTAATTCCTTTTGTTAAACTTCCCACGAATACATCATAGATTCCGCTTCTGCCATGTGATCCCATCACAATATAGTCTGCATTTTTTTCTTTTGCATGTTCCAGAATAATATCTTTTGCAATTCCCTGTTTCAAAAGGTGTTCACAATCAATATCATGGCCGATGATTCTTTGCTCAATTTTATTAAGCTGTACCAGCTCTTCTCTGATTTCGTTGGCTTCCACTTCCGGAAAATATTGAAATCCCATATCACCAATGGCAAAGCCGATATCTGATGGCGCTACGTGGATCAGGTAAATTCTGCCGTTAAGCTGTTTTGCAAATTTTATGGCACCGTCTACCAGTTGGTCTGTCTTGTCCCCAAAATCTACGGGTAATACAATATTTATCATAACCTCTAATTTTGTTACCTAAAGGTATGAAAAATTTGTCATATTCTGATGTTAAATACTTATAATATTCGGATATCAAGGATTTTTTCTTCTTCAAGATAAGCTTCCAGGATATCATTTTCATTTACCTTTCCAACCCCTTTCGGAGTTCCTGTGAAAATAAGGTCTCCTACTCTTAACGTAAAGTATTGGGAGGCAAAAGCAATAATGTCGTCAAAGTTGAACATCATATCTTTTGTATTGCCATCCTGTACTTTCTCTTTATTTTTTAATAATGAAAACTGAAGGTTCTCCAGACTGAAATTTTCTTTTTTAAAGAAGTTGCTTACCACAGCAGAACCGTCAAAACCTTTGGCAAGCTCCCATGGAAGCCCTTTTGATTTCAGTTCGCTCTGAAGATCTCTTGCCGTAAAATCTATTCCCAAACCTATTTCTTCATAATGCTTGTGTGCTGTTTCTTTCTGAATATATTTTCCTCCCTTTGAAATTTTTAATACCACTTCAAGCTCGTAGTGGATATCATTTGAAAATTCAGGAATGTAAAAATCATTTCCTTTCAGAACGGCGGTGTCCGGTTTCATAAAAATAACCGGATTCTCTGGAATTTCGTTTCCAAGTTCTTTTGCATGCTCACTGTAATTTCTTCCTATGCAGATGATTTTCATAATTCTTTTATTTTATTTTTTTGACTTCGTCATTGTGAGGAACGAAGCCATCTTCCTTTTTATTGATACAGCTTAATGGATATTAATTTCTATTGGCTAATGGGTAAACTCATTCCCGCAATAATAACATTTGAATTTATGGCTCGTCAGAAAAGAAATTCCGAAGAAACTGGTGGCACTGTCGTCCCTGTAAATATGATTGGAACCACATTTCGGGCAGGCAAAGTCAAATTCGGGATCCTCAATGGTGTGTTCTACTTCCAGCGAATATTGTTCATTGTCTTTGTAATCCTGCAGAATCTGTTGGGCCTTTTCCATATCATCCTCAAATACCTGGAGCTGTATGCCGCCTACCGCCTGTGAGAGAAGCCAATCCGACTGGATGAGCTGCTCATTCGCAATGAAACTGTTAATCCCGTTTTCAGCCAGGATCTGTTTGTCCCTGTTAGCTTCAAGGGCAGTTTCATAAAATTTAAAACGAACTAGGTCAGACATATTTAAAATCTGCTTGAGAGTTGAATCTTTGTAAAAATTTTCTTGGTGTACAACGGAAAGTCAGCATTCTGCAGCCATCCGAAATACCCTAAATCTTTTTGAAACACTGCTTTCACACCCTGACCTTTATATTTTCCAAAGTTGAAAACTTCTTCCATTTTCTCGTTATATCCTATAAATCCGGCAAGATCTGCATTTTTATTATGGAACGTAAATTCACTTAGTGGTGCTATCTCATTCGGTATATCGTCATATTTTCCCACCTGCGCATCCAGAACTTCGAATGTTGCCATGACATCAGCTTCTGCAGAGTGTGCATTTTCCAGTGTTTTTCCACAGTAAAACTGATAAGCCGCCCCTAAATTTCTGGGCTCTTTTTTATGGAAAATAGTCTGTGCATCTACCAGTCTGAATTTGCTCAGATCAAAATCCATTCCTACTCTTAAAAGTTCTTCAGCCAAAAGCGGAACATCAAATCTGTTGGAATTAAAACCACCCAGATCACTACCTGATATCATTTCCATAATTTTAGCGGCAATATCCCTGAAAGTAGGAGCGTCTTTTACATCTTCGTCATAGATGCCGTGGATTTCACTACATTCCTTAGGAATCGGCATTTCCGGGTTGACACGCCATGTTTTGCTTTCTCTGGAAGCATCCGGGTTTACCTTTAAGATACAGATTTCAACAATTCTGTCTTTTCCGATGTTGGTCCCTGTGGTTTCCAGGTCAAAAATACAAAGTGGTTTATGGAGTTTTAAATTCATGTTGATGATTAATAATTTGAAATGTGTTCTATTGAAATATGTTATTTTAACTGTCCCTGAAAAATAAGAGACACCAATATATAATAAATAACAAGCATCGGGATTCCTACTACCTGAAATAAAGCCAGAATAATAATTCCCCCTGCCAGTAATACAATTTTAGGGTAGTTATCTTTTAACTGTTTTGATTTGAATTTCATCGCCATCATCTTGATCGGACTGATCAGAAGCCATGATGTAATAAGAGTCAGCAGAACCAATAGCAGTTCATTGTTAAATAAAAAGCTGAAAGTTCCGGTTTCCTTAAAGGCATAATAAAGACCAAAAAGTAAAACGGTATTGGTAGGCGTGTTTAATCCCTTGAAATAATAACGCTGTTCTTCATCAAGATTGAAGATAGCAAGCCTTAGACAGGAAAATACAGTAACAATAATCCCGATGTATTTGATGTCAAATGGAAAGTGAATCCCAAGAAGTTCAGTTCCAAAAGGTTCAAGTGCTTTATACATTGTAAGGCCTGGAATCACTCCAAAGCTCACCATATCGGCAAGAGAATCAAGCTGAAGACCAAGGTTGGAGTTTGATTTTAAAGCCCTGGCCACAAAGCCGTCAAAAAAATCGAAAATCGAAGAGAGAATAAGGCAGATTGCTGTTGTCTGATAATCTCCTAAAATAAGATGTATTGCACCTACACACCCCGCAAATAAATTTGCCAGGGTTAAGGCATTGGCCAGATTATTCTTTATAAAATCCATAAGCACAAAATTACAGTTTTTAAAAATTCTAACTCAAAATAATCTGAACTAAAAAATGCATTAAAGTGATTTTGATGTAAATTTGCCCCATGAAATTTTTAAAAGGATTTAGAAAACAGGAAGTTCTGGTATTGGTATACAGGATTTTTCTGGCCTATGTTTTTTATCAGATTGCCAGGCTTTTATTCTGGTATTTTAATAAAGATCTTATTAAAGTTGATTCCGTTTCAGAATATATAAAGCTGGCCTTTCATGGTACTGCTTTTGATACCACCGCTATTCTGTACGTCAATGCGTTATTTATACTTCTTAGTTTATTACCTTTGGTAATCAATACGAAGAACGTTTTTCAAAAAATACTTTTCTGGCTCTATTTTATCACCAATGGTATTGCCTATGCGATGAACTTCGGGGATTTTATTTATTATAAATTTTCCCAGGCGAGGCTTACTTCAGCGGTATTTCAGGTAGCAGAGCATGAGTCTAACGTTTATAAAACGCTGATGATTTCTGTTGGGCAGCATCCTTTTGTGCTGATCTGGTATGTAGTGCTGATGATTCTTTGGGTTTTCCTTTATAAAAAAGTAAAAGTAGAGGAGCTGAAACCTGCCAAGCTGCTTCCCTATTTTCTGACTTCCATTCTGACTTTATGTATTACTGCTGTATTGGTGGTGGGGGGAATCAGAGGAGATTTTAAACACAGTACAAGGCCTATCAATATGGTGGATGCTACGCGGTTTGTAACAAATCCACTGCAGGGAAATATGGTGTTGAACAGTACATTCTCATTTTTCAGAACTTTAAATACCAATAATTTTAAGGAAGTTCATTTTGTGAGTGAAAAAGACATCGAAGAGTATGTACAGCCTTATAAAGTGTATGACAGAAAAGTAAAAAACCGTCCCAATATTGTTATTTTCATTGTAGAATCTTTCAGCAGAGAATATTCCGGTGCTTTTAATAAAGACAAAAATATCAAAGATTATATTTCTTACACCCCGTTTATGGACAGTTTGGCTGGTCAGAGTCTTATTTTTCCCAATACTTTTGCAAACGGAAGACAGTCTATTCATGGGATGAGCAGTGTTTTGGCCGGAATTCCCAGTCTTACTGACGCATTTACGGGATCTCCATATTCCAATCAGAAAATTCAGTCTATTGTTTCTGTATGTAATGATCTGGGATATGATACCTCCTTTTATCATGGGGCACCCAACGGTTCAATGGGATTCCTTGGATTTGGAAATATTTTAGGATTTAAACATTATTTCGGAAAAACAGAATATAACCATGATGAAGATTTTGATGGCATGTGGGCGATTTGGGATGAACCTTTCTTGCAGTATTTTGCTAAAAATGTAGGAAAAAAACAACCTTTTATGACCACTGTATTTACCGCTTCATCACATCACCCTTTTAAAATTCCGGAAAAATATAACGGGAAATTTAAAAAAGGGAGGATAGAAATGCATGAACCCATCCAGTATACTGATTTCGCCATCAAAAAATATTTTGAAACTGCCAAAAAGCAGCCTTGGTTCAATAATACCATCTTTGTTTTTACAGGAGATCATACCAATCAGGTATATTATCCGGAGTATGAGAGAGCAATGAACCGTTATGCCGTTCCGTTGATTTTTTATTCTCCAAATCCTGAATACCAGCTTAAAGGAGTCAGTCAGGAAATTGCACAGCAGGCAGATATATATCCTACCCTGGCAGATCTTATCGGATATGATAAACCCATCAGAAGCTGGGGAAGAAGTCTGGTGAGTGATAAGAAGTATCCTTTTATTGTTGTGAACTCAGACGGAAGCACGGAGCAGTTCATGATCGGAAATTATATTTACCGTTTTGATGGAAAAGAATTCATAGGCGTGTATGACAAATCTGATCTGGGTCTTGAAAAAAATCTGATCAATGAAGTTAAAAATCCTGAAGTAGAACAGGGGAAGAAAACCGCAAAGGCCTGGTATCAGGATTATATGGATAGGGTGATTAACAGGAAGCTGTATTAGAGTGAAATGGTGAAAAGGTAAAACAGCAAAAACGTATAATTGCAAAAACATAACGGGCTGATTGAAATTTAGCTTTTTTACCTTTTAACGATTTTACTTTTTTATCCTCTTTATGCTTTGTATAATAAAAGTTTTTGTTTGTTGAAAATTAATTTATACTTTTATAAAATACGTAGACAAGAATATTGTATCAATTAAAACTATAAGAAATATGAAAAAAATATTGTTAACATTCGCGCTTTCTTTATTTAGTATGCTAACGTTTGCGCAGATAGAAGGAAAGTGGAAAACAATAGATGATGAAACAAAACAGGCAAAATCTATTGTAGAGATATTCAAGAAATCAGACGGAAAATATTATGGAAAAGTTTCCCAGCTATTGATCAAACCGGCTGAACCTAACTGTACTTCTTGTAAGGATGACAGAAAAGGAAAACCGATTTTGGGTCTTGAAATTATCAGAGGATTGAAAAAGGATGGTGATGAGTTTACCGGAGGAACCATTACTGATCCTAAAACAGGAAAAACGTACAAATGTACCATTACAAGAAGCGGAGATAAACTGAATGTAAGAGGTTACTTAGGATTATCTTTATTAGGAAGAACTCAGGTTTGGGAGAAATCTAATTAATTCAGGTTTATATAAAATTTAAAACGGCATTTCAGCAATGAAATGCCGTTTTTTTGTGAATGAAAATGTTGTGTAAAATTTTCGGAACCTGGAAAAACCATAAGTTCTAAGTAGAAAGAAGGAAAATTCATTTTAAATACAGTTAATATTATAACTTCTCATTGAAATGAGATGGCTTTTTATGATGTGTATCATAAAAAAACACTATTTTTGTAGTCTAAATTTTTCAAGAAAATATGGCAGAATATACTTTTCGTGAGGTAATTGCGCAGGCAATGAGCGAGGAAATGCGTAAAGACGAATCCATCTACCTGATGGGAGAGGAAGTTGCAGAATATAATGGTGCATATAAAGCTTCAAAAGGAATGCTGGATGAATTTGGTCCGAAAAGAGTAATTGATACACCAATTGCAGAGCTTGGATTTGCAGGGATCTCTGTAGGAGCTGCAATGAACGGTAACAGACCTATCGTAGAATTTATGACATTCAATTTCTCCTTGGTAGGAATTGATCAGATTATCAATAACGCTGCAAAAATCCGCCAAATGAGTGGTGGACAGTGGAACTGTCCAATCGTTTTCCGCGGCCCTACTGCTTCTGCAGGACAATTGGGAGCTACCCATTCCCAGGCTTTTGAAAGCTGGTATGCTAACTGCCCGGGACTGAAAGTAGTAGTACCTTCAAACCCTTATGATGCAAAAGGATTGCTGAAAACCGCGATTCAGGATAATGATCCGGTGATCTTCATGGAATCTGAGCAGATGTATGGTGATAAAATGGAAATTCCTGAAGAGGAATACTATCTGCCAATAGGAAAAGCAGATATCAAGAGAGAAGGTAAGGATGTAACTCTGGTTTCTTTCGGTAAAATCATGAAGTTGGCTATCCAGGCTGCTGAAGATATGGAAAAAGAAGGAATTTCTGTAGAGGTTATTGACCTTAGAACAGTTCGTCCTTTAGATTTCGATACTATTTTGGAATCTGTGAAGAAAACAAACAGACTGGTTATTTTGGAAGAAGCGTGGCCGTTTGGTTCTGTATCTTCAGAAATTACTTATATGGTACAGCAAAAAGCATTTGATTATTTAGATGCTCCTATCAAGAGAATTACTACTCCTGATGCACCTGCACCTTACTCTGCAGCATTGTTTGCAGAATGGTTCCCTAAACTTGAAAAAGTAAAAGAGGAAATCAAAAAAGCGATGTACGTAAAATAGTTATAGAAAAAAACTTCCGAAAGGAAGTTTTTTCATTTATTATATTCATGAAGAAAAATTCTTGACGTCATAAAATTAGTATAAATTTGCGCCTTTAAAATAAATTAAGCTGATATGGCAGAAGTTACAGAAGATGGTTACCACTTCGATCTAAAGAAACTTTCTTTTATAGGAGTTTTAGTGTCTCTAGGAATTGTTTTTGGAGATATTGGTACCTCTCCGCTTTACGTAATGAAAGCAATTGTGAATGCGAGATCTCAGGGGAGCAATATGCCTTTCAATGAATACATAGAAGGAGCTCTCTCCTGTATTATCTGGACCCTTACTTTGCAGACCACAATAAAATACGTGATTATTGCTCTGAGGGCAGATAACAAAGGTGAAGGAGGTATTCTTGCCCTGTTTTCACTGGTAAGAAACCTTAAGAAAGGATGGCTGTATCTCATTGCGATTATTGGGGCTGCAGCCCTTATTGCAGACGGTGTAATTACTCCATCACTGACGGTAATGTCAGCTATTGAAGGTCTTGAAATTTATAACCCACATACACCGGTGGTTCCTATTACCATCGGAATTCTGATTGCTATTTTTGTGGTACAGCAGTTTGGAACCAGCTTTATCGGAAAGTTTTTCGGTCCTGTAATGGTAGTTTGGTTCTTAGTATTGGGAGGTCTTGGAGTAATGCATTTAAGCGAGAATTTTGAGATTTTAAGATCATTCAATCCTTATTACGCATATAAACTGATTGTCAACTCACCAAGTGCAATTGTTATCTTAGGGGCTGTTTTCCTTTGTACAACCGGAGCAGAAGCACTGTATTCAGATTTGGGTCACTGTGGGGCTAAAAATATCAGAGTAAGCTGGGCATTTGTTAAGATCATGCTTATTCTAAATTATCTTGGACAGGGAGCATGGCTTTTGACTAATTATAACAAACCCGGATTCTCTGTTGTTAATCCGTTCTTCGGAATTATGGAAGAATGGATGATCATCCCGGGAGTAATTTTAGCCACAGCCGCTGCTATTATTGCCAGCCAGGCATTGATTACAGGTTCTTTTACCATATTCTCAGAAGCAATGTCCCTTAACTTATGGCCGAATCAGAAAATTGATTATCCTTCAGGGGTTAAAGGACAAATGTATATCCCAAGAATCAACTGGGGACTTCTTATCCTGTGTATCATTGTCGTTCTGCATTTCAAAGAATCTGGGAAAATGGAAGCCGCTTACGGTCTTTCCATTACCGTAACCATGCTGATGACAACAGTGCTGTTGGTATTCTGGCTGCTGAAACATAGAGTAAGCAAAGTTTTGATTTTGTTTTTCGCATTAGTCTATATGGCTATCGAATTAGGATTCTTCAGTGCGAACATCATCAAATTCATGGAGGGAGGATGGATTACCGTTGTATTGGCGGGTTCTATCGGAGTTTCTATGTATGCATGGTATAACGGAAGATTAATAAAAACAAGATTTATCCAGTTTGTCAAAATAGAAAAATATGTGTCTATTCTTAAAGACATGAAACTGGATGAAACCATTCCGAAATATGCCACAAACCTGGCTTATCTGAGCAGAGCAAAAAGAAACGATGAAGTGGAATCAAAGATTATTTATTCCATCATCAAAAAACAGCCAAAAAGAGCTGACCATTATTTCATCCTGAGCATCGTAAACCAGGAAGATCCATACACGTTCAGATATACCGTAGACGAAATTCTTCCGGGAACAGTATATAAAATCAATTTCCTCTTAGGGTTTAAAGTAGACCGTAGAATCAACGATTATTTCAATATGGTATTGAAGGATTTAATGGCAGACGGAACCATTCCTTCCAGAAGCAGTCATCCTTCTTTAAGAGCCCATGATATACCGCCGGATCTTAAATATGTAATCATAGATAACACCTATATCAACGATATTCTTTTAACTGTTAAACAGAAGATTGTTCTTAACATTTACAACTTTGTGAAGTATATCGGAAGTGATGACTTTAAGGCTTGGGGAGTATCTTCTCATAATGTTGAGGTAGAATCTGCACCGATTACAGAATTGACAGTTTATGATAATAAGATCGAGCAGTCCGGCTATTTCCGTCACAACTCTTAATCCTTTAGTATTTACCATAATATCTATTTAAATAAAATTCAATAAATTTGTAGATAATTTTTTTAATGGATACAGTACAAAAAGAAAAAAATATAGCTTTGATCAAGGATGTGTTGAGAAACTACTTATTAGAAAAAGGGTTTAGAAACACTCCTGAAAGATATACGATATTGGAAGAGATTTATAATATGGATCATCACTTCAACGTTGATGATCTGTATCTTCTGATGATGCAGAAAAAATATCATGTTTCCAAAGCAACGATTTACAACACTATTGAAATTTTCCTTGATGCAGGATTGATCCGTAAGCATCAGTTTGGAGAAAAGACATTGACCTCTTCATCTTATGAAAAATCTTATTTTGATAAACAGCATGACCACCTGGTGATCTACAAAAAAGATTCTGATAAAGAAATTGAAGAAATTATTGAATTCTGTGACCCAAGAATTCAAGGAATCAAAGAAGCCATTGAAGAAGCATTTGGCGTAAAAATTGATTCTCATTCGCTGTATTTCTATGGCACTAAGAATGACTAATTAATGAGAATAGCTTTTTTTCTGTTACTCTTTATTTCTACGCTAAGCTTTGCGCAGGATAAAACCCCTGTGAAGCGAGATCCTTATTTGCAGGCTCCTTCACCCACTCAGCCTAAACAGGTGAGACCTGAAGATAAAGTAAAGATCATCCATGCGGACGAGATCAAGAAAAACCCTGAAAAATACGATGGGAATCAATATTTTACCGGAAATGTTCAGATTGAACACCAGGGCTCCATTCTTACAGCAGATGAAGTTGTTCTGTATAATGAGGAAAATTTTGTAAAAGCAATAGGCAATACAAGACTTCAAAACACAGACGGTTCTGTAATTACTGCAGGAGAAATGGAATATGATGCCAATACCCAAAAAGGTGTTGCCAGGAAAAATGTAGTTCTTACCGATCCCAAACAAACCATAAAAACAGACATTCTGTATTATGACAGATTAGCCAATCAGGCTTATTTCAATACAGGAGGAACGATTTCTGACGGCCAGAATGTAACCTATGCCAAGGTAGGAACTTATTTCCTTAATACAAGAGTCGTAGACCTTACCGGAAATGTAAAAATTGAAACCCCTCAGTATACAATAGAAGGGCCTAATATTAAGCAGAATCAAAATACGAAAATTGCTGATTTTATAGGTCCTACAACTATTACCAGCAAAACCAATCCAAGAAACAGAATCTATACTGAAAAGGGGACTTATAAAATGGATACCAAGGAGGCTTATTTAAACAAAAACTCCAGGATCTTTTATAATGAGAAAATCCTTACCGGGGATGATATGTATTATAATCAGATTTCAGGATTCGGTAAAGCAACAGGAAATGTAACCCTTGATGATCCTAAGGAAAGGAGATATATAAAAGGAGGTTACGGAGAAATTTTCGAGAAGAAAGACTCTGCCATGATGACGAAAAGTCCTTATGCTGTAAAAGTAATGGAGAAAGACTCTATTTATTTTGCAGCTGAAAAAATCATCTCTTACCAAAGACCGGATTCCCTGGATGTCAAAGTGAAGAAAAGCTACCTGAGAGCCTTTAAAAAAGCCCGTATTTATAAATCCAATGCACAGGGAAGAGCAGATTCTATTGCTTTCAATGAAACGGACGGAATTATGCACATGTATACCAACCCTATTCTTTGGAGTGGTGAAAAACAGGTAACGGGAGATAAAGTGGAAGCTTACTTCAATACCCAGACAGAAGATATTGATTCTTTAAAAGTAATCGGAAATGCCTTTGCTATTAGTAAAGTAGACTCTCTGAATCTTAAAGATGAGTTCAATCAGGTCAAAGGAAAATTCATGACGGTATACTATGAAAAGAATGCCATTAAAGAAGCAAGAGTAGTAGGAAACGCCCAATCTATTGTCTATGTGGATGATACTGATCAGGAAACCAAAAAGCCGGAAAGAATAGGGATTACGCTTTCCACCTGCGGAATTATCGGAGCATTGTTTGAAGAAAGGGCATTACAGATTATTTCATGCAGTATCGGAGCGGCTTCAGATACCTATCCCATGAGTATGATAGAACCTTCAAAAAGGAAATTCCCGGATTTTAACTGGAATACGAAAGACAGGATCAGAAAATGGCGGGATATCCTCGTAGATAGTCCCAACAACGAAGAAATACAATATACAGCTGATAATGAGCTCTTCGATAAAGCCCAGAAAGCCATTGATGATGAAAGAGCAAAAGAAGAAGCTAAAAAGCCTAAACGAACAAGAAAATAATAAAATGACCAGTATTCGCTGGTCTTTTTTATGGATTAATTTTAACCTTTAATGAATCTTTTATAGCTTTGCTGAAATTTTTGGAGACAATGGAAATGCATAAAGATTTTTTTATATATCAGGCTCAAACCACAAAATTTGCGGCAGGTTTTGAAGTTGAAAAAGCAGAAGGAAGCTATATTTATGGTACAGACGGAAAAAAATACCTTGACTTTGTAGCAGGAGTTTCTGCCAATACGCTGGGGCATTCACATCCTAAGATCGTAAATGCAATCAAAGAACAGGCAGATAAATATCTTCACGTAATGGTATATGGCGAATACGCGCAGGAAAAACCTGTTGCCCTATGCAGACTGCTTGCAGAAGCCACTCCGGAGCCTTTAGAAGTTACCTATCTTGTAAACAGCGGCGCAGAAGCTATTGACGGAAGTTTAAAGCTGGCAAAAAGATATACAGGAAGAGAGGAAATTGTTTCCTTTAAAAATTCCTATCATGGAAATACCCATGGTGCCTTAAGTGTTTCAGGAAATGAGACCCACAAAAGAGAATTCCGTCCCTTACTGCCGATGGTTTCTTTTATCGAATTTAATAACGATGAAGATCTTGATAAAATCACGGAGAAAACTGCATGTGTAATCCTGGAAACCATTCAGGGTGCTGCAGGATTTTTGGTTCCTGCCCGAGACTATCTGATCAGATTGAAAAGAAGATGTGAAGAAGTAGGAGCACTTCTGATTCTGGATGAAATACAACCAGGATTTGGAAGAACAGGGAAGTTATTCTCTTTTGAACACTTTGGAATCGTTCCGGATATTCTGGTAATGGGTAAAGGAATGGGAGGAGGAGTTCCTGTAGGCGCTTTTATGAGTTCCAGAGAAATTATGGAAACCCTTTCACATTCACCAAAGCTTGGACACATCACTACTTTTGGAGGAAATCCGTTAATTGCGGCAGCAAGTTATGCTACCTTAAAAGAAGTTCTGGATAGTGGCCTTATGGATGAGGTGGATGAAAAAGAAAAGCTCTTCAGAGAACTTTTGGTTCATCCTAAAATCAAAAATATAAATGGTAAAGGATTGATGCTGGCTGTAAATCTAGGAACTCCTGAATATACGCTGGAAGTAGCCAAAAAATGTATGGAAAGAGGGCTTATTGTTTTCTGGCAGCTGTACAGAAATGAATACCTGAGAATCTCTCCGCCGCTCACCTTATCAATGGATGAAATCCGAGAAGGATGTCAGATTATCCTGGATATATTGAATGAAAATTAAAGTATAAACCTCTCCAGAAAGGAGAGTTTTTTTATGTTTAGCATGGCAGTTTTAAGCCTTAAAACTTAGTCTGATAAAGATTTGAATCCGGTGATAAATATCATACAGATTCTTTAAAAAAGTATTTGTTTTTTTGCGTAATAAAAAAATTAATTTATATATTGCGGGACGATAAAACAAAGATTATATGGCGAAACATAAAGTCCATTACGAATTTCCAATGCACTGTTTATCAGAGATTTTATATGAATATCTGGCGACTGCAGAGGGATTGTCTGAATGGTTTGCGGATGAGGTAACAGAGAAAGGCGATGATTTCTTTTTTAGCTGGGGCGGAGGGCCTGCTGAGAAGGCCACTTTGATCAGATATAAGCCTGAAGGTTTCGTGCGTTTCAGATGGGAAGAAGATGAAGGAACTAAAAACTTCTTTGAAATGACTATCGTTATAGATGATATTACAGAAGATCTCTCTCTTAATATTACAGACTTCTGTGAAGATGGTGATGAAGATGAAAACGCAATGTATTGGGAGAATCTTATTGAAAACCTCAGAATAAAATTAGGTGCAGCTTAATACTGTACTATATTAAATGATAAAACTGATGAACGATTTATCGTTCATTATTTTTTTGTAAATAAATCATATCAAAAATTGGAAAATCAATATTTTACATCAGACGAGTTAAATGTAAAGAACAGAGCATTTCTGTGGGGTGACTCAGTAAAGGTTTCTTTCTTTGTAAGAAATGGTAGTTTGATCATGGACGAAGAATGCTATTTTTTCCTGATGGCTTCCATGAGAAAGATGAGAATGAATATTCCTTTAACGTACACGCTGGAGTTTTTTCAGACACTTTTTCATAAAGATATTATTGAAGGTAAAGGAGTGAAAAACGGAATTGTCAATTTTCAGGTATTCAGGAATAATGATGGTATTATTTTGGCAAAATCCTCTGTCTCTTATTTTTATGAAGTAACAGAAATGGAGGATGTGCTGGCTGTTCATCGAAGGCCTCTGGAACTGGATATGATCAAAGAAATTAACGTTAATAACAACCTTTTGAGCAATATCAGGGTTCACTGTCCGGAAAATATCTACGGGGAGATCTATGCTCAGGAAAACGATCTTGACGATGTAATTCTCCTTAATCCGAATAAAAGAATTGCACGTACCACTACAGGAAATCTTCTTTTTTTGGAAGGTAATGTTATCAAAATACCAAGACAGACCGAAGGTGCTTACATTTCTCCTTTAATGGAAAATTTTGTTACTTTCTTACATAAAAATAATCTTGCCGATATCCAGGAACATGAGATTATTGCCTTTGAATCGCAGAAGGCCGAGGAAATTTTAATGATTTCTGAAGAGAAAGGTATATTTTCTGTAGGTAAAATAAGAAATAAGACTTTTGAAACCGCCCGTTTCTCAGAATTGGTAGCAAGCTGGAAGTCCGGTTTTAATCAATAAAAAAATTGACAAACCCGGTAAACAACAAAGTTCCAGAAGTCCTTTACCGGGTTTTATTCTGAGTAAATCAGAAATTGTTTTTTTTATTTAATACTCGTTGATAATTTCAACGAATTTCTGTGCGATTTCTTTCTGCCCTTTTTCACTGGTAATATAATTCCTGTTATCAGAATTATTGATGAACCCAAGTTCTACCAATACAGCAGGTGCTTTGGTTTCTCTTAGTATATGAAGATTGCGCTCTTCAATTTTACGGGCGTTGAATTTCTTGTAAATTTTCCCAGCCAATTCTTTTGAAACATCAGAATTCTGAACATAGACTTCAAATCCGTTGTCTGATCTTTCTTTTTGTGGAGAGTTGTTAACATGGAGGGAAATAACCATTTCAGGATTCAGCTTATTGATCTGCTCTGTTCTTTCAGATAGGGTAGGATAGCTGTCCGAATCCCTTGTTAGAATAACCTCATATTTATCCTGGTTTTCATTGATCTTCTGGATTTCCTTAGCAACGCTTAATGAAATATTTTTTTCCAGCACTTCACCATACGTTGCCCCAAAATCATTTCCGCCATGCCCGGCATCTATGACAATGTATTTTTTATTGGTAGGAGTAAATGATAAAAACGCTGTAGAAAATATTGATAAAGCAAGTAATGTAATACCTTTCATATCAGTGATTTTAGTTTTTTCAAAGAACGGAAAAACTTTCTTTAAAATTGGTTAAAAGAATCTTAAAGTTTGTTAATTGTCAATTTGATACGAAAAATATACTTTTTAATTGAGTGAAATGTCTTCAGGTGAATTGGCCCAAAGGAGAAATTCTCCTCCAAGATTCTGCATAATAGATTTCCAGAGTGTCTGATCGTTGGGAAGCGTATAATCCAGATTGTAAACATCCACTACCGTCCACATTTTTCTCTGCACTTCAGTATCCAGCTGGTTAGGAGACCATCCGGAATATCCTGAAAATATTTTAATATGTTCAATATTGAGTTCACCACTCAGCACAGCATTAATGATACGCTCTATATCTTCTGTAAGATAGTATTCATCAGTAATATCTGTATAGATTTCCGTGACTCTTTTGCCTTTTACAATGAAAAAAACTTTATCATTTTCTACAGGACCTCCATCATATACTTCAATTTTAAAGTCAAAGAAATCTTTGAATTTGCTACTCATCTGGCTGTTCTTTTTATTCAATATCAAACCAAATGCACCACTTTCATTGTGTTCAATAACCAATACTACCGATCTTGAAAAAATATCGCCGGAAATGTCAGGTGTCGAGATTAATATTTTACCTTTGTATGAGTGATTCATACTCAAATTTAATAAAAAAAAATTATGGAAAACCTGCACGACAAAAGAAAAGTGTATGAGAAATCCCAACTTATTGAAAGTGAGATCAAACAAAATCCAATAGAGCAGTTCAGAGACTGGTTTTTGGACGCAAATGAGAATCCGATGATCTCAGAAGCTAATGCTATGGCGGTTTCTACAGTGGAAGAAGATGGATGTCCGAGAACAAGAATGGTCCTTCTTAAAGCCTATACTCATGAAGGATTTATTTTTTATACCAATTACAGCAGCAGAAAAGGAAAAGCAATAGAAAACAACCATAAGGCCTGCCTGCATTTTTTCTGGCCTAATCTGGAACGCCAGATTATCATTAAAGCGGATCTTGAGAAAGTGGCTGAAAATCTGAGTGACGGGTATTTTCATTCGAGACCGAAAGGAAGTCAGCTGGGAGCTGTTGTATCTCCGCAGAGCCAGGTGATTCCCAACAGGGAATTTCTGGAAGATAAGTTAAGAGAGCTTGAAAAAGAATATGAAAATACGGAAGTTCCAAGACCTGCCCATTGGGGAGGGTATCTTGCAAGACCTTATGAAATAGAATTCTGGCAGGGAAGACCAAATCGTCTTCATGACAGGATTATTTATCAGCTTGAAGATCTTGACTGGAAAATTTCAAGATTGGCGCCGTAACGGAAAAATTACGAATTGCCAATAATATCTCAATAGAAGCGGGTTTTAATCCGCTTATTTTTATGGTGCATAATGATAGAGGCTTCAGTCAAAACTTATTCAGTTTGAACAGAATAATGACAACATTTGTCATATTAGATTACCTTTTAAGTTTTGGCTAAAGCCGTGGGAATTGATATTTATTTTTAAACGGGCTAAAGCCCGTTCCTATTGAATAATGTCTTTTTCAAATGTAATAGATTCTTTTTATGGCTAAATTTATTAATAGAGGCGGGTTTTAACCCGCTTATTTTTATGATGCATGATCTAAAGGCTTCAGCCAAAACTTAATACTTCTAAACCCCTTAAAACTTCTTAATGGTTTAATTCTCTATCATCATTTAAAATAAAAAAAGGCTGTTTCTAGAAACAGCCCTTGAATTTTTGTAATCTGAATGATTATTTTTTCTTAGCACCTGAAACTGCGTTTGATAAATCAGCTCCAGCTTTGAATTTAGCAACTTTTTTAGCAGCGATCTTGATCGGTTTTTTAGTTGCAGGGTTAATACCTTGTCTAGCTGCTCTCTCAGCTACTGAGAAAGTACCGAAACCTACTAGAGAAACTTTTCCGTCTTTTTTCTTTAAAGTAGTAGTTACGTTACCAATGAAAGATTCTAGAGCAGCTTTAGCTGCAACTTTAGTGATACCTGCATCTTTTGCGATTGCGTCGATTAATTCAGACTTGTTCATAATTTTTAATATTAAAGTTAGTTCGTAATTATAGCAAATATAGTACTATTTTCTAATTGTGCAATTTTTTTATTAAAACTTGTACAATTTTTTTGCTTTTCAGTGAAATCAGTTAAAATATGATAATTCTAATTTTCACAGAAAATCTACGTTACGGGTTACTAAAATCATGCCAAATGCTTATGTTTATTGACTTTAGCAAAAAGTAGATATTATTTCCTCTATTTATTAAATCCTAAATTTTGTATAAACAATTAATATTTTTAACCATATGATTATTAAATCTATAAGTAATTATTGTAATCCTTGTGTTTTGTAAAATTAAACCCCTGTGTTTGTGGGAGTTTTTTAATGAGAGTAAAGACCCGATTTATTAATTTTTATTAATAAATTTGCAACATGTTAATAGAAGTTTTCAAGTCCAAAATCCATAGGGTGAGAGTAACTGCCTCTGACCTTAATTATATAGGGAGTATAACGATAGATGAAGATCTTATAGAAGCTGCCGGCCTGGTAGTAGGAGAGAGGGTCTATATCGTCAATGTGAATAATGGAGAACGTTTTGATACGTATGTGATCAAAGGGAAAAGAAAATCTGGAGAAGTATGTCTGAACGGGCCTGCTGCGAGAAAAGTACAGAAAGATGATATCATTATCATTATTGCTTATGCACAGATGACACCTGAGGAAGCAAAAGATTTCCAGCCAAAAATTGTTTTCCCGGACGAAAAAACAAACCTTCTTACGTAGTACATGGAGAAAATATCAAAAAGTCCAGTAAAAACAATAATTACAATAGTAATATCGCTTGCTTTTGCAGGCTTTTTTTTATGGCTTGCTTTAAGAGGGCTTGATTTTAAAACTATTCAGAAATCTCTGGCAAAAGCCAATTATCTTTGGGTGCTGTTGGCTTCCGTATTTGGGCTTCTTGCCTATGGGTTCAGAGCGATCCGCTGGAATCTGATGCTGGAACCTTTGGGGTACAGGATTTCAAATTACAATGCGTTGTGGTCAATATCTTTCGGTTATCTGATGAATCTTACGATCCCTAGAAGCGGTGAAGTGGCAAGAGCTACTGCTTTGTATGGAGTAGAGAAGGTGCCTGTAGACAAATCTTTTGGAACTATTATTCTGGAAAGGGTAGTAGATCTTATCTGTATGCTTGGTTTCTTAGGACTGACTTTACTGTTTAAATATGAGGCTATTCTGTCATTCTATAAAAATTCAGGAATCAATATGAACCCCAACAAGATCATGCTGGCTCTGTCAATTCTGATTGTAGGGACAGTTCTGTTTTTTGTATTTAAAAAGAAGCTTTCAGGAATTCCGTTTTTAGGAAAAGTGGTCGGTTTTATCGATGGCATTTTTCAGGGACTCACATCAATATTTAAATTAAAAGAAAAAGGAAAGTTCATCCTTTATACATTAGGAATCTGGATTTGCTATTATCTGGCTGCTTATCTTGTATGTTTTGCTCTTCCTGAAACATCTGCATTTACCTTCGCAGACGGTTTTTTTATTATCGTAGTAGGAACATTGGGAATGATTATTCCTGCCAGTGGGGGGATCGGAGCCTATAATCTTGCTATGAAATACGGTTTTATGGCACTCTTTATCTCTGTAGGGAAAAGTGCTGATTTCGGAGGTGAAATGGGACTTACCTATTCCTTTATTTCTTTACCGCTGCAAATTGTAATTATGTTGGTCATGGGCTTGATTTCTATTCCTATGCTGGCAAAAGCAAGAAATGTGGCTGTTGCAGATAAAAACTTTGAAAATTAAGGCTCAACACACTTTTTTATACTATACAAGGTTCAATTTTTAATTGGACCTTTTTTATATAATGTGGCTTAAATGGGCTGTATGGAATATTTTTTAATAAATAAATTTGGTTAATTCGTAAATCAAATCTATCTTAATGCAAAAAATAATTCATAATATAAGACACTATGGCAATTAATCTACAGAAAGGGCAAAAGATTGAAATAGGATTGACGAAAATGACTATTGGACTAGGCTGGGATCCCAATGAAGGAACCGGCTATGATTTTGACCTGGATGCTTCTGCAATCATGATTGATTCTGACAGAAAATTAGTAAGCGAAGAATATTTTGTTTTTTACAATAATCTGAAATCTCCGGATGGTGCCCTTACTCATACAGGTGACGATCCCAATGGTAAAAACAGTGATGGTGATGATGACGAAGCAATCGTTATAGATCTTGATAAAGTAGATTCAAGAGTGGAAGAGATTCTTTTCGTGGTAACCATAGAAGACTTTGAAAGAAGAAGACAGAATTTCGGGCAGGTAAGAAACTCTTACATCAGAGTTGTGGATAACCATTCAAACCAGGAAATAGCAAAATATGAACTGGATGAAGATTTTTCTATCGAAACGGGAGTGGAATTCGGAAGACTTTACAAAAGAAACGGAAGCTGGAAGTTTGAAGCCTCAGGAATAGGATACAGAGCAGACCTTGGCTTCTTCCTTGAAAAGTACTATAAGGGACAGATTATCAAATAACATCATCAAATACACAAAACGATAACTATGGCAATTAATTTACAGAAAGGACAAACGATAGATTTAAGAAAGAATGACCGCGGTGAAAGCGTTTATGATCTTTCAAAAGTGACCATCGGTTTAGGATGGGATGTAAGAAAGCAAGGGGGAGGATTCTTCGGTAAACTGTTCAGTAAAGAAGCTGAATACGATCTTGATGCAGTAGCTTTTCTTTTAGATGGAAATGGTAAAGTGGCTAATCTGGGAAGAACAGTACAGACCAACGATGGAAGACAAATGGGGCTTTACCAGGGAGATGTGGTTTTTTTTAATTCTATGCAGCATCCCAGCGGGAATGTATGGCTTACAGGAGACAACAGAACCGGAGCAGGTGATGGGGATGATGAGCAGATCATTGTAAGACTGGATCAATTGGATCAGAGTTATCAGAAAATTGTATTTCTTGTTACTATTTATCAGGGAAGAACCAATAACCAGCATTTCGGAATGATAGAAAATGCATTTATCCGGGCGGTAGATGCTACAGGAAAGGAAATTACCAAATACAGTCTCTCCGGTGATTCAAGCATGAATGGAATGTGTGCAATGGTTTTTGCAGAAGCATACCGTCACAACGGAGACTGGAAATTCCGCGCAGTAGGAGAGCCGCATCATACAGATAATTTTATAGATATTCTGAGACAGCAGTACGCTTATTCTAACTAGATTCAATTTTTCAACTTACATAAAAGCCGGCTAGGAAGTCTCCGACTCCCTCCGCCGGCTTCAGAATTAATACTTGTCTATAATGAGCAGGAGATTATTAGCTTATTTTTTATTAGATACTTCGGGGTCTATGAACGGAGAGCCTATTCAGGCACTGAACAATGGTTTCAATGGCCTTATCAGTATGCTTCGCGCAGACCCGCAGGCGATGGACAGCTTACATTTAAGTGTCATTACCTTTGATAGAGAGGTTAAGAATATTATACCCTTAACAGATCTGGCAAGTTTTTATCCAATGGAAATTACCTGCCCGGATAGTGGGCCTACCCACACAGGAGCAGCTTTGGAAATGGTTGCTGAATTGGTGCAGAAAGACCTTGTAAAAGAATCTGCTGATACAAAAGGAGACTGGCAGCCTCTGCTTTTTATATTTACAGATGGTAAACCGTCGGATATTCAGAAATACAGACAGATGATCCCGGTGATCAGAGGACTGGAATTTGGGGCTATCGTAGGATGTGCAGCAGGTCCGAAAGCAGACGAACAGTTTTTGAAGGAACTGACGGATCATGTGGTAAAGCTTGATACTACCGATGCTATTACCCTTTCTTCCTTTTTCAGATGGGTGAGTTCTTCCATTACACAAGGGGGGCAGTCTCATAATACAGGAGAAAACATCACATTACCTCCGCCGCCATCGGAACTTAATATTATTATTTAAAAAATTGTCTTTACAGCATGAGAAGACTGCCTATTTATTTTTTAGTGGACATCTCCGAATCTATGGTAGGAGAACCTATTGAGCAGGTACAGGAAGGTATCGCCAATATCATCAGAGAATTAAAAAAAGATCCGTATTCACTGGAAACCGTTTATATTTCGGTGATAGGTTTTGCGGGAGAAGCAGAAGTAATTACTCCGCTTCAGGACATTATCAGCTTTTATCCGCCTAAAATTCCGATAGGGAGCGGTACATCACTTTCACAGGGCTTAATTAAGGTAATGGATTGTATAGACAGGGATATTATCAAAACCACTTATGAAAGAAAAGGTGATTGGAAACCTATTGTTTTCCTTTTTACAGATGGAGTGCCCACTGATGATGCCACCAAAGCCATTGAAAGATGGAATACCAAATACAATGGCAAATCCAATACGATCGCTGTATCTATAGGAGAAAATACCAATTATAAACTTCTCGGTTCTCTGGCAGAGAATGTTTTACTGTTCAATAATTCCGATGAGAATTCTTATAAAGAATTTTTCAAATGGGTTACAGATTCTATTAAAACTACCAGCCAGAGTGTAACAGAAGCAAAAAAAGAAGGAATCAATCTGTCTAAAATTGATGCTCAGATTCTGGAGAAAGTAGATCCTGAAATGCAGCAGAGATTTCCGGATAATAATTTTGTTGTCCTGAACGGGAAATGTCAGGAAACGGAAAAACTTTACCTGATGAAGTTTAAAAAGACATTTGCAGAATCCAGCATTCCGGGAATGGCTACAAGATATTACAGATTGGATGGTGCCTATAAAATTGACGAAAAAGCGTATTACAGGCTTTCTTCAAATCAGAAAACCCAACTTAAAATTAATATAGAAGAGCTGGATGGAGGCACTTCATGTCCTCACTGTGCCAATCCTATTGCATTGGCTACCTGCTCCTGCGGAGGAATTCACTGTTTAAGAGGAGAAGGATACAGTAAATGCCCATGGTGTGGAACTTCGGATTACTACGGATATTCCGGAGGAGGATTTGATATTAACAGAACTCTGGGCTGATGATGGGTAAATTTTTTCGGAAATCAGATGCTGAATCTAAACCAAAGACGATGGAACAAGCTCTTATCCATAAAGAAAAGGAGGAATTCAAAGATGCTCATTGGGTATTAAAGAATGCCAGTGCAAAGCAGTTCTATGAATTTCATCTTGACATGGAAGATTTTCCGAACATAAAAATTCAGAATATCAATGGTCTTGAAGAAACAGGACTTCGTTTTGAAAATAATATAATTTCGGGAATTCCGGTAATCAATAATATGTATCATCTGGAAGTTCAGTTTTATCATACTCATGATCAGAAGCAGGCTGAAACAAAGAAAATACAGCTGTTTGTAAACGCGGACCCGAAAGACCTGTGGAAAAATATTCCAAGCGATAAAAATGCTGCTTTTTATAAATCTGAAGAAGATGCATTCAAAGGCTCATTTTCAGACAGAAAAATTGTGGTAGCTTCCAAAAGAGGGCGATCTCATGCCCATGAAGGGAAATTTCGGGAAGATGATTTTGCCGTGCATACACTTCCTTCAGATTGGAATATTGTTTCTGTTTCAGATGGAGCGGGCTCGGCTGCAATGGCAAGGGAAGGTTCAAGACTGGCAACGGTAACGATCAATGAATTTTTCAGCTCACAGGAGACTGTCAACAAGATTGAAGAGTATATCAACCATTTGTATGCAGTTCAGGCTTCTGATGAAAATCAATCGGAAGCTGAGCAGAATATCAAAAATATTTTATCAGAAAGTGTTTTACATGTTTATCAAAGGTTGGAAAAAACGGCATCAGAAAATGCTCTCTCTGTAAGTGATCTGCATGCCACGCTGATTTTTACTTTACTTAAAAAGTTTAGTTTCGGGTATGTAATCCTTAGTTTTGGAGTAGGAGATTGCCCGATTAATCTTATCAATCCTGATTTTTCTGAAGTGAAACTTTTGAATCTGATGGATGTAGGTGAATTTGGCGGTGGTACCCGCTTTATTACGATGAAAGAAATTTTCAATGATCAAATAGCTTCCCGCTTCAGAATTACCTGTATAGAAGATTTTGCCTATCTTGTATTGATGACCGATGGTATTTATGATGCTAAGTTTGCAACAGAAAATAAACTGGAAGATACCGATAGCTGGAAAACGTTTTTTGAAGACCTGGCCGGAAATAATGATGACCGTACAAAAACAGACTTTATCAATGATGAAAAAATTGATGAAGAACTTTTAATCTGGAGCGATTTCTGGAGCAGAGGAAATCATGATGACCGTACATTGGCAATAATCTATTAAGACCCATGAAAAAGACCATTAAGGTTGTTTCTGTCCTGGATACAGCCAAATCCTATGAATATGTAGATGAAACCCCTATCCGGGGGGGGATGAAAGATGTTTATTTTTCGCCTGATAAAGACTATGTAGTCGCTTTCTACCGGAATCCGCTGGATGAAGGACAAAAAGAAAGGATCATGAGAATTGTTTCTATCTACCTGCAGAGTATACAGAACGGAAATGCTTCCGAATACTTTTTGAACGAAATATTCCGATGGCCTTACGATATTGTTGAAAAAAATAATCTTACAGGAATTGTGGTTCCTGTTTATCACCATAAATTTTATTTTGCCAAAGGATATATCGGTTCGGATAATATCCAGGGACAGGATAAAGTGGGGAAGTGGTTTACTGCTCCTATGTTCAGAAATCAACAGTATCCCCTGAGACTGGACCAGTCGGAACTGGGAGATTGGCTGAGCTATTTTCAGATCGCGATCAATATCAGCAGAGGAGTAAAAAAGCTGCATCAGATGGGGCTGGCACACTCAGATTTATCCTATAATAATATTCTGGTAGATCCCGTTACAAAATCTGCCTGTATTATTGATATTGACGGTCTTGTTGTTCCCAAATTGTTTCCGCCGGAAGTAATAGGAACTGCAGATTTTATCGCCCCTGAAGTTTTAAAGACAAAACACTTAAGCCTTCAGGACCCAGGCCGGCATTTGCCTAATCAAAAAACAGATCTGCATGCCCTTGCAGTGTTGATTTATATGTATCTGCTGAGAAGACATCCTCTCCGTGGAGACAAAATTTGGGATCTGGATTCTGAAAAAGATGAAATCATCTCAATGGGAGAGAAAGCATTATTTGTAGAACATCCAAAAGACCCTTCCAATCAGGTAAAAGCGGATCATCTCAGAAAATGGGATGCTTTCTGGGGAGATCCTCAGAAAATTCCTTATACGGTTACGGGTCCTTATATTTCGGAATTGTTCCGGAAAACATTTATAGAAGGATTGCATGACCCGATCAGACGTCCTACAGCCAATGAATGGGAAACCGCTTTACTGAAAACGGTAGACCTGATCCAGCCCTGCCATAATTCCGGCTGTACTGAAAAGTGGTATGTCTTTGACAATACCAGCAATCCGAAATGCCCGTTCTGCGGGACACCTCATCAGGGAACATTACCGGTTCTGGATCTGTATTTTAAATTTGATGATGAGGTATGGAAACCGGAAAATCACAGATTGATGGTCTATCATAATCAGTATCTGTTCAAATGGCATGTTTCCAGAAAGATTATAAGAAACGAAAATCTGACCATGCAGGATAAAATGCCTGTAGGCTATTTCACCTTCCACCAGGGAAAATGGGTATTGGTAAACCAAAGCTTATCCGGAATGAAAGATATCACAGAGCAGAAAGAAATTCCGCCAGGTTCTATGGCAGAACTCACAGATGGTAAAAAAATATTACTTTCCGCAGAAGAAGGGGGGAGACTGATCTATGTGACCATAGCCAATCAATAAGCTGTTATTATATTAATAGAAACGGACTTTAGCCCGTTTAATCAAAGGAAAAATCAACGGCTTTAGTCAAAAACTTAAATATGCAATTTTCAATTATTGCCTTTCAGTTTCCATAAAATAAGAATGCTTGTCTTCTCCTACAATTTTAAAGCCCAGGCTGCTGTAAAGATGCTGTGCCTTATTGGTTTTTAAGACACTTAATGATACCGTTTTTCCTGCTAATGAAGCTTCCTCCAGGATATCAGACAAAATCCTTTTTCCAAGCCCTTTACCTTGCTGGCCGGGATCAATCTGAAGCTGCAGGACTTCAATGTTGGTAAATGTTCTGTCTATTTTTAACAGTCCTATGGGGTGATTGTCTAAAAGAATAATGTGGGCTTTATCAAACTCATGAAGAACTCTTTGCAGGGTTGTTTCCCTGTCAGTAGAAAGTCCGGAAGTTTCATAGTGGGGATTCATGGTTTTCATTCTGAGAGCCAGAAGAAAATCAAGATCCGTTTCATCAGCTTTTTTGTAACGCAGGTCAGGAATCATAGTTAAAAAGTGTTTTTATTTTAATGCAATTTTCAGTCCCATTTCTTCTTTCATATACAGCAAAACCTCAGCATTTCCTCTGGCATCATCTACTGGATTATGGGTGTGTTCAGTCTTGCGAAGATGTTTCCATTGGGCAAAAGTATCCTTTTCCAATCCGCAGTAAAGATCAGAAAGCCTTCTGGATGAAAAGCCAAAAGGGTTTCGTCTGATAAAATGATGAAAATACCAGCAGATGAACATCCAGTCGAAACCATTATTATCACTGATAAAAATAGGTCTGCCTTTGGAATTCGTTTTAATCCATTCTTCGAAGGCAAGCATTACTTTTTCAGGATCATCGAAACTCATCGTTTCTTCTCTGCTGAACCCAGAAACTGCTAAGGCCTCCGGATTGAATTGTTCAGAAATCGGTTTCAGTTTTCCATAAAAGGTAGTGTCCAGCTCTTCATTGACGAGTACTGCCCCGAAACAGACCATTGAAAAATCACCCGGAATCGGTCCGTCCGATTCTATATCAACCATGATGTAGCTCATTGGAAATAGTTTTTAACATGACGAAGATATTGAAATAAGCTGAAGAATGGAAGGGGAAAAAAGGAAGCTGGAAGTTACTTTTTATGTTGTAAAGAATCTTTGTATTTTTTAATTCAATAAATACTTTCAAAAATATCTCAATCAAAATATTCATAAGTTCCCCGTCCTAAAAAATCTCCCTCTTCCCTCTTCTGGCTTCCATCCTTATATCAACTCAAAAAAGCCTCTTCTCCCGACTTTTATTTTTGTTCCGGGGATCATTTCCATTTCTTCATTAAGGTCTGTTATTTTAGTATTATTGATCTGAATTCCCCCGCTCAGAATCAGTCTCCGGATAGCAGACTTGCTGAGGTCATTTTTGAGATGATGACAAAGTTCAACAATAGAAATCCTGCTGTCTGTACTTGCCAGGGAATCAATTGTAACAGGCTGATATATTTTCTCTTCAAAATTTTTATTCTGAAATTGACTGATAAAGAATTGTTCCGCCTGTTCTGCCGCAGTTTTATCGTGGTATTGTGTAACGATATTCTTCGCAATCAATTTTTTGATATTCATTGGATTTTCACCTTCTGTCATTCTGGAAACAAGAGTTACCTTTTCCTCCATGGAGAAATCGGTGATCAGGTTGATGAATTCCTCAATTAAGACATCCGGAATAGACATAGTTTTACCAAACATTTCATTAGGTTCGTCCGTAAGTCCGATAATATTGTTCAGAGATTTACTCATTTTTTCTTTTCCGTCAAGGCCTCTTAGCAATGGCATACACATTATAATCTGGGCAGGCATCCGGTGAACTTCCTGAAGCTGTCTTCCCATAGTACAGTTGAAAAGTTGATCTGTACCTCCCATCTCAATATCACATTTTATTTTTACTGAATCAAAACCCTGAAGAATAGGATACACCAGTTCATGCATAGCTATAGAAGTATTCTCTGTGAACCTTTTATTAAAATCATTACGCTGCATCAATTGGGCAACAGTAACCTTTGAAAGCAGTTGGATCACCTCAGAAAAATCAAGTGCGTCCAGCCATTCGGAATTGAATACAATCTTTGTCTTCTTAACATCAATTATTTTGGAAAGCTGATTGATGTAAGTCTGTGCATTATGCTTTACATCTTCCGTACTCAAAGGTTTTCTTGCTTTATTTTTTCCGGTAGGATCACCAATTCTTGCCGTAAAACTTCCGACAACGATGATAATCTGATGCCCCAGATCCTGAAACTGCTTCAGTTTTTTCAATACCACTGCATGTCCCAGATGAAGATCCGGAGCGGTAGGATCAAATCCCAGTTTGACAGATAGTTTTCTGTTTTCTTTTTTTGCCTGATTAAGTTTTTCTTCGAGGCCGTTTTCAGGCAGGATGATGGCCACATTTTCTTGTAATGAATCAATCATGTTGAATAGTTTTAAAATGAAAAAGCCCGGACAGGTACTGTCCGGGCTCTATATATTATAAGTTAGATTATTATTGGATTACAGATATAGAAAGTCTTCCCGAACGATAGCCCGGAGTGTAATATTCACTGAAGAATGGAAGACGTAATATACTGTTCAGATGTTTCATTGTGATGCCAATATACAGAAATTTGCTGTAAATCCAATATTTAAACCATTAAGACGCATTGCAGGGTTATAACAAGATTTGTTTTAAAAAAAACTTAACCATCCATCAGTCTTAATGGCTTAAAATAATGGTTCAAAACAATTTTACTTGCGATTTCTGAAGCTAATTTCATGCCACAAATTGGTTAACAATAAAATAGAAGATCAGGATGTAAAAAACTGTATTTTATTATTTTCCTGAGTTGCTTGTATAAGGTCAATAAGACAGGACTTATGCCCTGTTTCCAATGCATGTTTATAAAAAATTAATAATTAAGTACCTGCTCTGAATATAGATTTTTAATCTGGTCTCTCCATATGTCAAGATCCTCAGAAGAGGCTTTATCTGCTTTGTCAAAAAATAAATGTCTTATGATTTCCAGCCCGGAATAGATGAAAATTCCATGATCAGAAGTCAGGGAAAGGGCTTTATCCATTCCTGTACGCTCATATTCTTCAGATGATTTCCCATGAGTATTGATAATGACTGTTTTTTTACCTTTCAGAAGTCCCTTTTGTATCCCCTGATCATAACGGTATGCAAAGCCATAACTGAAAACACGGTCTACATAGCCTTTCATTACAGCGGGAAGTCCTGTCCACCAGATAGGATAAATGAAAGTGATCTGCTCGGCCCATGAAATATGGTCCTGTTCTGTCTTTACATCATCCGATACTTTTCCCATGCGCTGTCCCTGCATATCATTCAGGGAAAGGACAGGATTAAAACCGATTTGATAAAGATCTCTTACCACGATCTCCTGATTACGGGACCGGAGTGTTTCAACCACCGTGTTCATAAGATGATGATTTAAACTGTTTTCGTTGGGGTGCGTGTAAATAATTAAGTGTCTCATTGTTTTGATGATTTAGATTAACGAGACAAAAGTAGAGGGATGTGCTTTTCAAAAATTGTAAGAAAACGAAACGGGGTCTTTGGACTTTAGGTGGCAGTCCGGATTTTCAGAACAGCTTTCAATCATAAAAGTACGTTTTCGAATTCCTTTGGAACTGAAATTCTGATCACGTTATATACCGGTTGTAATTCCCTCATTCAAAAGTTAAGAAAGATTTTTTGCCATTTTATAATTGGTTAAAGCAATTCCTTTGATATTGACCTCTTGTTCCTGAATCACATGAAAGCCAATTCTCTCGAAAAACGGTCTTGCGGTCTTGCTTACATCAGCTGTTATCTGCATTTGATGATGCAATCGTACTTCTTTTTCAACTTCATTGTAAAGGATTGAGGCTATTCCTTTTTGCTGGTAATCTTTATGTACAAAGAGCATGTCTATATAATTTCCCTGATCAAGAGTACAGAAACCTGCGATCTGATTTCCGGATACTGCAACCAAAACATACTGATCTCTGATCACTTTTATCCATCTTTCTTTGTTGTCTGCTCCGGATTTCCATGCTTCGAGTTGATGCTGGTCATAGTCTTTTTTGCAGACTTCATCTATGCTCGTTTTGAACAAACTCAACATTTCCGGAAGATCAGTCTCGTTCCCTTTTCTGATCGTAATATTTTGGTTATCGGATATATTGTTGTTCATAAAGTTTTTGCTGTTCTTTATTGAGAAGTGGATAAAAAAGATTCATCTGAAGAAGTGTATAATGCTGTATTGCTTCCTGGGAGCTGAGTTTTAGAACAAGCCTGTTGTGGGTCAGCCAGTTGTCTGCAATAATAAAAATCTGTTCTGTAAGGCAGTCTACAACAAAATGAGGAATATCTTTCTTAAAAATATTGCTCTTCTGGAGATCTGAAAATATCAATTGAAACTCTTCTTTTCTGTTGAAATTAATGCCTTTATATCTAGATTCTATTTCAGGAATTTGATTCAGGATATCTATAAAACTGATGAATATAAAACGGTAGGAATAAAAAATTTCAGAAGTAGAAAACGTAAACTGAAAAAGATCTTCCAGGGTTTTATGTTCCTTTTTTTTCATCTGATTCAGAAGTTCATCCATTTTCAGGGTAAGCTCTGAGAAAAGAATTTTAATAATGTCTTCGGAATGCCTGAAATGATAATGCAGATTCCCTGCACTGATACTGAGCTCAGCTGCAATATGCCTGGTGGTAATATTATTATACCCTTTATCATTAAATAATTCCAGTGCTTTGGACAGAATCTTATCCTTGGTCTTCATAGTTCAAAGATAAGAATATAAGAGTGGATATAAATCATATTTTTAAAATTAGAGCAAATGTTCTAATTTAATATATTTGTACCATAAATCTTATCAAAATGGAAGGTAAACAAAAATTCGATTACGAATCAGCAGAAAATACTGGAAAAGAGAATAGAACAGATCCACAGGAAGTTATATCAAAAATACTGCAGGTCCTTCTTGGGATTATCATGGCAGTACTGCATATGTAATGGAAAAAAGAATTTCATACTGGTTTCTGCTGGGTCTGATTGCCTGGGGAATCATTATTCTGCTGAGGCGAAACGGAATCTTTATTCCTGTTATCAATGATTATTTTACAGATGGTATTACCGTTCCCATGTATTGCTACCTGATAGAGTACATCATGAATACTGTTTTAGGGTATCACTGGAAATGTGACCTGAAATTTGTACTGACTTCAGTACTTTATCTTTCTCTTCTGTTTGAAGTGCTTTGCCCTAGGCTATCCGGAGATTTTACAGGAGATTTTTCCGATGCACTTGCTTATTATACCGGAGGAATATTGTATTACTTTATAAAAGTGAGGCCTTTGATAGCCGGTAAATAAAAAGCCGGCATATCCAGATCTTAAGGAAACTGCCGGCAGTGTTATCGTTTTTATCCTGTTTTGGTAATAGATCTACAGGGCTTAGTTGCTGCCACCTGCCCGGTTTGATTCTTCAAATTTTACCTGCTTGGTAGCTCCTTTCACATTATTGTTCCCAAATTTATAAGTAAGAGAAAGGTGAACATTTCTGGTAATTCCTTTGTACTGAAAATCGATATTATAAGAAGGGTAATATTCTATTCCTTTTTCACGGTTGCTATTCAGAATATCGTTAAGATAGAGGTTAACCAGCAGTTTTTTTTCCATAAATGCCAGTTTCATACCCGTATACAATGAAGAACTGTTGTAATAATATGAATTTCCAACCCTGTTAGGAAGACTGCCCCAGAGTCCCAACATAAAAGTGACTGTTTTTTCTTTATTAAGGAAAAAGCTGTTGTCGATATTAAGATTGGCACTGTATCCGGCAGGAGCCGGCAGAATCTGGGGATCATAAGATTTGGATTTCGTATAATATCCGTTTACAAATACCGTAGATTCCAGCCATTTCAGCTTGTTGTAGTTATAGCTGATATTGATACCCGCCTGATCTTCATTGTAGAAGTTTTTGGCCACTGTATATCTGTAATCACCATCTACCATTTGGATCCTGTCCCAGTTGTCCTTATTGTAATTGTAATATAGGGTGATATTAAGATTATTGTTCAGCACATATCCAAATTCAAAATTATCTGAAAACGATGGTAAAAGATAAGGGTTACCTGTGCTGTATTCATACTCGGAAGTATAATATTTGAACGGATTCAGGTTACCAAAGTACGGACGTGAAATTCTTCGTGAGTAGTTGAGAGAGAATGAATGGTTTTCATTGGGCTTATAACTGATGTAAGCAGTAGGAAAAAATTTTCCATAATTGATCTTTGCAGAAGTATCATCATTCATGGAAATCCCCTCCAATGTGGTGTATTCATAACGGAGCCCGGCCTTTGCGTCCCATTTTTCACTGATTTTAAAATTGGTAGAAAAGTAAACGGCATAGTTCTCTTCATTATAAAAGAACGTATTGGTTCTGCCCGTGTTCAGGTCATACTGCCCGTTGTTGATATTGAAGAAATTAAATTCAGAATCATTTTTGATCTTAGTATATTTTATACCGGATTCTGTCTTGATTTTAGCAAAAGTTTTTTCAAGATCAGCCTGCCCTGAATAAATCCGGTATTTACTGATGGGATTGGCCATTGTAGAAATCGTTTCAGAAGTAATGGTATTGGAAAAATTTCTGGCATTGGAATTATTAAGCATCAGATTGGCCGTAATGTTTAGTTTACCTCCAGCACTGTCCAGTTTTGTTTCATAAAATGCTGTAGCGTTATGAACATCTCTGCTGTTCCGGTTCCTGAAATTGGAAAGGATATTCAGCAATCCTTCATCATTGAACCTTGCAGATTGGCTTTCTCCCTGTTCCAATGGATTACTGTGGGAGTAGTTATAATTGATTCCGATAAGATTTTTGTCATTGATCCTGTATTCTGCCTTTGCATTTCCTCCTTTATATTTGTAGTTATTAAGGTTTTGAGTATCCCGGTTCCAGTAATCATTACTGCTGTTGGCAGAAAGATAATTATATGTGGTGTAATACCAGTAATTATCCCCCACGGAAAGGTTGGTACTCAGAGACAGTTTTTCTCCCTGATAATTAAAAGTAGCCCCACTTCTTGCCGATACCGTGGGCCTGCCCCAGAAATAATTACCTGAAGTCTGGATAGATCCGTTCCAGCCCAGATTGGCGTTCTTCTTGAGAATAATGTTGATCAGTCCGCTTTTTCCTTCTGCATCATATTTTGCGGGTGGAGTGGTGATGACTTCA
The DNA here is from genome assembly GCF_006829085.1 of Chryseobacterium sp. ON_d1. Lineage (GTDB taxonomy): Bacteria > Bacteroidota > Bacteroidia > Flavobacteriales > Weeksellaceae > Chryseobacterium. The sequence goes on along the minus strand of NZ_BJTC01000009.1, from coordinate 193,236 downwards.
ATTTTAAGAATATCATCAGATCGTAATGTTTTCAGATAATTGATAAGCTCCTGGCCATTAAGATTCAGCAGTCTGTCATTGATCATAACAGCAACATTACTTTTTCCGGCAATGCTTATCGCATCATCACTGGTTTTTACCATTGGTGTTTTGGCAAGTGCTTCTATGGCATCAATGCCCTGTGAGGCGACAGAATTTTCAACATTAAAGACCAGACGGTCTACTTTTCTTTCGAATAATTTTTTCTTTGCAGTAACGGTTACCCCTTCTATTTTCTGTTCGGCAACCGGTGCTTCCTTGATTTGCAGATCTTTTCTGTGCGTTCCCTTGACTGTAATTTTTTCACTATTGGTTTTTACCCCGTCTTTTATGACTTCAAATAAATATTCTCCGTCTTCTTTCAATGGAATTTTAAACATCCCTTTATCGTCTGTGATGGCTGAAAACTTCACCTCGTTTTTAGTAATCAGTACTTCAGTTTCCGTCGCCGGCTTATTGTCTTTGTCTGTGATCACCCCTTCAACACTCTGTGCAAAAATAAAAGATGAAGAAATAAGGCTTAAAAGAATAGTAATCTTCCGATTCATATTTTAGCTTTTTATACAAGACAATTATTCTGGCGGAGCTATTACATCTGGTGGTGAAGAATCTTTTTACTGTTCATCAGATATTGAGGTTTTATTTTGGTATTTTTGTATTTGACTCAACAGATATTTATTTTCAATGCACGACAAGCTTTTACAATATATCCGCTCAGGACATAAGTTTACCCAGGAAGAGGCAGAAGCGGTCAGACAATATTTTGAGCCTGTCACATTTTCAAAAAATACCATAGTAGAAGAAGCGGGTAAAGTTCCTTGTTATCTCTATTATATTGTGTCAGGGTATCTCCGTATTTTTTATACTGATCGTAATGGAAATGAAGTAACGACCCATATCAACTGCCCTCCGGGATTTTTTACTTCCTATCAGGATTTTATTAATGGTACTGTCTCCGAAAATAATGTGGAAAGTATCACAGATTCTGAACTTCTCAGAATTTCAAAAGATAACCTGGATGCTCTGATCAGAGAAAGCCAGGCAATGAAAGACTTCAGTATTTCGGTTTTTCAGCAGTCGATAGCCTATAATGAGAACCGTTCCAGAGAACTGTCAGTCCTAAATGCTGAGCAGCGCTATCTCAAACTTATGAAAGATTATCCGGAAATTATTCAGAATGTTCCTGTACAGTATATTGCTTCATTTTTAGGAATGAAGGCGGAAAGTCTCAGCAGGATCCGGAAAAAAATAATTAACTAACAAAAGTCAAGTGGTTCCGGTAAAGAGAAGGTGAACTTTGCTCCATTAAAATGAATGCAATGACAAAGAATAATGTAAGCCTTGTTTCCGGGGCAAACGGACATCTTGGAAATAATTTAGTCAGATTTTTATTGAAACAGGGAGTGCCGGTACGGGCTGCCGTAAGGAATATCAACAACAGAAAACCTTTCGAAGGGCTGAACTGTGAATTGGTTCAGGCTGATATAACAGATAAAGCTTCTTTTGTAAAAGCTCTGCAGGGAGTGGAAACCTTTTATTCGGTAGGGGCTGCTTTTAAATTATGGGCTAAAGATCCTAAAAAGGAAATCTATGATGTAAATATGCGAGGTACCCGCAATACCATCGAAGCAGCTGCAGAAGCGGGGGTGAAAAGAATAGTGTATGTAAGTTCTATTGCGGCGCTCGATTATACCCATCTCCCTACCAGAGAAAGTAATGGTTATAATTCTGACCGCAGGGATATGTATTATAATTCCAAGAATGATGGTGAAAAGTTAGCCTTTGAGCTGGCTGCAAAAATGGGTATAGAGCTGGTTTCTGTAATGCCATCTGCCATGATTGGCAGTGAAGCATTTTTACCGTTAAATGTTTCTTATGGAATACTGAAGCTTATCCTGAACAAAAAAATTCCTGTAGATACCAGAATTACACTGAACTGGATAGATGTGAAAGATGTTGCAGAAGGATGCTATCTGGCTGCTGAAAAAGGACGTTCTGGTGAACGTTATATTCTCGCCAATGAAAAATGTATGACTATTACTGATACGACAATTCTGGCCAACAGACTTTATCCGGAACTGAAGCTGGAAGTTCCACGTTCCGTACCTAAGGGAGTCCTGTTTGCCATTGCTGCCCTTATGGAATTTACAGCCAGGCTGAGCGGTAAGCCACCGGTCCTTACCCGAAAAGATATTGCCATGTTTTCAGGATTACAGCAGGATTTTGATATTTCTAAATCCCGGAATGAGTTAGGATTCAATCCTAAAGGCCCTGAAAAGGCTGTAAAAGAAGCATTAGATTATCTCATAAAAAATCCTGAAATGCTGAAAGAGGTCTGAAAAGCCTCTTTTATTGTTGTTCCAGTTTGATGATAGGACCTTTATAAAACCGGGTAAGATCATACAGATCAGTAAAATGATGCTGAAGATCAGGGATGATTTTACCATCAAATTCCTTCAGGCTGCATTGGTCTTCTGCAAGCAGGTATAAAGATTGATTATCCGGTTTCAGATATTCACAAAGTATATTATCCTGATGCTGTTCTTTATTGAGGATTTCTGTGAGAAAGATCCCATAGATCAGGAACTGATTAAAATTCCTGGAATCCACAATATAATTCATATCCTGCTTCAGGAGTTTTTCGTAATCAGAAAGAATCTGAAGAAAATTTTCCGCATGAACAGTTGTCGGAATTTCATAAAAAAGATCAATACCATTAATGAAAAGCTGTGTTTTGGCTTCTTCGTGATCCGAGGAATAAACTTTGGTAAACCATTGAAAAATAAGTAAGAGTTCCTCCTGAGTAAGTTCTTCAACAGAATCTTTTACTTTGTTTTTAATATTCTCAAGGGTATGTACTGCATCGGAAGGTAGGTGTTTCAGAATATTCTCTTCTTCACGGCTGAGCTTATTGTACAAATTAATTTTGGCAACAGTTGGATTGGTTTTGATGAAATACAGTTCTTCTGCCATAGTTATTTACCAGATAGTCTTTTAAAATGGTTATTTAAAGATACAAAATATGCCACAACTTTATTAAAAAAATAATATGCACTGAATGGTACGGATATTTTACTCTTTCATGTTGTACAGTAAAATTTTTTATCTGTATTAAAAAATAGATAGATTTATCTATTTTTTAACTAGATTTGTAAAAATTTTCAGGATGAAAAAAGAAAAAGTACGCGAAAGGATTATCAGGGTTGCTTCAGATTTGTTTTACAGGCAAGGCTATAATTCTACGGGAATCAATCAGATTATTGCAGAGGCTGATATAGCCATTGGTTCGCTTTACAACCATTTTTCCTCCAAAAATGATCTCCTGCAGGCTTATTTGATCAAAGAGGAAAACAATTGGTTTGAAGGATTTGAAAACAGTACATCCAAAATCTCAGATCCGAAAGAAAAACTTTTAGCTCTTATTGATTACAGGAAAAAACTGCAGCAGACTTCAAAGTTTGCCGGATGCCATTTCATTAAAATTGTTTCTGAAATAGGAGATAGTAATCCTTCTATATCCGGTTTTTCCCAACAGCATAAAGAGAAGCAAAAGAATTTGATTACAGCGCTTGTAAAAGAACATGGAATGCAAAAACAGATTTCAGACCCGGATTTGTTAGCAGAAAATATCTTTTTATTAATAGAAGGTGCTGTGGTTACCTCCACGATCAGAAGACAAAATGATTCTTTTGACCAGGTAAAAAAAATTGTTGAGGGATTATTGCCTTAATTTTTTTGATTATTTAAAAATAGATATATCTATATAAAAATGAAATATAAGTATTTGAAATTATTGGTGATACTGTTGGGGCAATTATTGACAATTATGGATATTTTTATCATCAATGTTTCCATTCCTTCTATCCAAAGGGATCTTCATGCCGATAACGGGGAAATTCAGTTTATGATTGCTGCCTATCTCATCGGATTTGCCTCTTGTCTGATTACCGGCGGCAGATTAGGGGATGTGTATGGGAGAAAGAAGATCTATATGATCGGATTGGCAGCTTTTATGTTGAGTTCAGCAGCTTGTGGAATCTCTGCCGATGCGGGCCAGCTGGCTGTTTCAAGGTTTATTCAGGGGGTAAGTGCTGCCATGATGGCACCACAGGTGCTTTCAATGATACAGATCCTGTTTCCAGATCATCGTGAACGTACGAAAGCGATGGGATGGTATGGGATTACCATTGGAACAGGAACTATTCTGGGACAGTTCCTAGGTGGATACTTTTCTTCCTTGACAATAATGGAAGAACCCTGGAGGCTTATCTTTCTGATGAATATTCCGGTATGTTTGCCAGCCATTTTTCTCAGTCTGAAAGTACTGAACGAATCCAAAATTCCGGTGAAACAGTCTTTTAATATAAGTGGTGTCTTAATGCTTTCTGCCGGATTGTTTTGTGCTGCCTACGCTTTAACCATGTCTGAACATGAAGGAATTCATTTCAAAAATGTTTCATTGATGATGATTTCAGTAATCATTATACTGGTTTTCATTAAAAACCAAAAGAAAAGAATCAAAAATGAACGTTCTTACCTGATTGATTTTAAATTATTCCGGTATAAAAATTTTAATCTTGGAATTGTGGCGGTTTCTTTCTTTTTCATCATGCTGGATTCTTATTTTTATATTCTGTCTGTTTTTTTTCAGAACGGATTAAAAATAAATCCGCTAAAAGCAGGTGAGATTATAGTATTTCAGGGATTGGGTTTTATACTGTCATCCATTATTTCTGTACAGCTCATTTTAAAATATGGAAAAAAAGCCATGGTCGCAGGGCTGGTCTTTATCATTATGATTCTGGTTCTTCAGCTGTTCTTATTCGAGAAACAGGCGGATTTTCTCTTTTTTTGTCTGCTGCTGTTTTTGCATGGGGTGGGAGTTGGTTCAATCATTCCTACGCTGGCCAATATTGCTTTATCCGGGATACCTGAAAAGCTGATAGGAAATGCATCCGGAGTATATAATACGTTTCAGCAGATCGCTGCCATCATTGGAATTGTTGCTGTGGGAAGTATTTTTTATTATTTTCTCGGAGAAAACCCTACAGTACAGCATTATCAAAAAGCTTTTTCTGTGACATTACTGATCAATATTCTCTGTTTGATTCTGGTCATTCTTTCAGTGTTTAAAGTTCCGGATCATGTTCTCCCGGAAATGGATAAAAAATAATATTGGGTTATTTCACAATTGCTGAATACTATTATAGATGTTCACGGGAATACTGTAATGTGATGTTATAAAAATCGATATGAATTACTGTATTTTTTTTGTATTTAATCTGACACCTGTTGAAATGATCATTAAGCGGTATTGCTGATCTTTATCACTCAAAAACTGATATCCATCCTCAGATTCTGGGTTATCAAAAAAAGAGGTCTGGGATTCCGGATAGATTTTGGTTCTCTCCCCATCTTTATCAAGAATATACAGGAAATGATTTTCCAGAATAACAGTAAAAACCTGTGACAGATCGGCTTCAAGGGCAAATTTTCCGGTGTATTGTTTGAGAATTTCATCAGATACTTCAATTGCTTTTCTGCTTACCTTCTGAGGAAAACGATAAGGCTGGCCATTCAAAAGGTTAATGATATCTTCAGTCACTTTCTGAAAAGGAATATCTGTGAAATTTGATGTAAAAATGAAGGTGATTCCCGATTTTAAATCCTGATAATAATAAACCCTGTAGCCTGGTCTGCCTCCAGCCTGCATCAATTGGCTGTTTTGTCCGAACATTTTAAGAGCAAGGTCCTTCCTGATATTTTTTCCGGAAGTAAGCTGTTGGCTAAAGTTGTATAAATCATCAATGGTCGAAAAATAATTTCCTGTTTCAAACCGGTTGATGCTGGTTTGGGGCACAGGAACAATTTTACCACCTTCAGCAGAAAATCCATAAGCGAAATCAGACAATGATTGGGAAGAATTAAACTCACCTGTATTTTTTAAATGGTATTTTTGGATGATTTCTTCCCGGATAAAATGCCAGTATCCCTTATCAGACAATTTGTCAATAAGATAGTGCAGAATAAAATATCCCACATTGGAATATAAGGTCTGGGTTCCAGGTTTGAACTGCAAAGACTCCTGCTTTGACAGCTCTATAGTCTTTTCAAGGCTGAGGTGATCATACTTTTCGTAATCTTTAATTTCTCTTGGAAGTCCGGACTGATGAAATAACAGATTTTCAATAGAAATTTTTTCTCCGTTTGGAAAATCAGGAATGTATTGATTAAGGTGATCTGACAGTTTAAGTTTTCCTTGTTCAACCAGTTTCAGTATTCCATATTTTACAAATATTTTTGAAACTGAAGCAATAATAAATTTACTGTTCTTATTGATCTGTAATGCCTTGTCTTCACCAGAAATATTATAGGTTTTGTCAAGAAGAACTTTATTGTCTTTAGCAACTTTTACATTTCCGTTAAAGTTTTTCAGATCTGTGAGGGCTGTAAAGTAATGATCAAGCTCTTTACTGTATTGTTGGGCTGAAAGGTTTAATGATATAAAAATGAAGAAAAAGGTCAAAAGCTTCATAATCTGTTATTTGTGATGGTACAAATATACATTTTAAACACTGACATCGTTTTAAGTTTATTGCCTTGCACCTTTTTCAAATTATTTTTCAACGGAGATCAACAGCATCATCGGTCTGCGAAGTTCTTCCTTCATTTCCGGAATTTCTTTCAGCATCTCCTGACTGGGCTCAGGTTCTGTGACCGCTTTGATTGTGAAGCCATTTTTTAATAAAGTATTTAAATATGATGTTAAAGTACGATGGTATTTGATAACATTTTCTCCCAAAAAAGTAGTATTCCTTTTACCTTCCAGAAAATAGCGGTTCACGGGCCAGCTGATTTTTTCTCCGTTTTTATCATATATCCAGTCCTGGCTTCCTTCTGCTGTAAAAACAGGATGTTCTACGGAGAAAATAAATGACCCGCCGGGAGTAAGCCATTGGTAAATATTATGGATCAAGCTATCGAATGATTCTACATAATGCAATGTGAGCGAACTCAATATAATATCAAATTTTTCAGCAGGATAATCAACATCTTCCAAAGCTTTCCTTTCATATTGAATTCCTGCCATATTGTTGATTTCTTTAGCTTTGGATAACATTCTTTCCGAAAGATCAATTCCGATTACGGATTCTGCACCATTTTCCATTGCATAACGGCAGTGCCATCCAAAACCGCAGCCGAGGTCAAGAATTTTCTTTCCTTTAAAATCAGGCAGCATATTTTTCAATGCATGCCATTCTCCGGCGCCCTCCAATCCGATCTGTGAACGGAGCATTTTTTCATACTGATCAAAAAATGCAGGATTGTCGTATTTATTTTCTTTCATAACTTCAAAAAATTGTGGTTCTTAATTAAAGTCATTTTGACTTTTTATTTAGCTTATCATTTATCCATGTCAAGGTTTTAAACCCTGACATGGATAAATGTTCTTTCTGATATTCAACTCAGATATTTCAGGCTTTGAAATGTAAATTTACAACAACAATATCAGAGTTCAGAGATTCCTGATACCTGAAAAGAAAAAGCTGAATGTAAAACATCCAGCTTTATAGCAATACTTTTAATTAGCTTCCGCATATTTTTTAAAATTATCAAGGATAGCCTGCCAGCCGCCTTTCTGCATTTCTTCAGGATTTTGGTTTTCTGGGTCGAAAGCTATATCCACATGGGTCTGTCCGTTATTTTCTTTAAAGTCAACATGTACCTGTCTTCCGTCAGGCATAGTATATGTAAAGCTTTTACCCTCATTTATTTCATTATAAACCGCTTCAAAGTCAAAACCGAAACTTCCGTCTTTTGCCTCCATTCTGGCGGCATATTTTCCTCCGACTTTCATATCATTGGAAGCAGAAGGACACTGCCATGAAGGGTCGGCGAAATTCCACCGGATGATATGCTCCGGCTGGTTGTAATAGTTCCATACTTTTTGTGCATCTGCATTGATGATCGCAGAGACTGTGATTTTGTGTCCCATTTTTATTGATTTAGTGTTAATAATAATTCGTCAAGTTTTTCCAGGGTAGCTATCATTCCCTGCTCCATACCCATTTCGATAATGGTTTCCAGATCAGTCAAAGATTGGTAGCTCACAATGGTTTCTACAAGAGTATTTTCATTTTTATCTGTGAAAGTTACCGTCCATTCTGCCTGAGGAAGAGTGGTGTTGATCTCTCCTTTTTCGTTACAGAAAGCATCGCTTGAAGTATAGGAATCAATAGGATTGATCTTATGATAGCTTACCCAGCCCCAATACTCTGTTCCATTGGGTTCTACCATAGCATAATGCCAATGTCCTCCTTCACGGAATTCCATTGATTTTGTTTTGGTGGTCAGTGGTTTCGGGGCAAACCAGCGGTCAAGAAGTTCGCTCTTTGTATAGCAGTCCCAAACCAGTGGTCGGCGGGCCATAAATTCACGTCTGATAGTCAGGGTGTTCTTTTCCTTGTCTGCAAGAAAATCGAACTGAAGATGATGTTTCATAATAGTATTTTTATAGTTTGTTCTGGATTAAAATGTTGAAAAACCTTTGGTTTTTATGGGGTTAAATTTTATTTCTGCTGGCTTTTAAGTGTTGCCAGTAAAGTGTCAAGCTGCTCGAAACGGCTTTCCCAGATCTTTCTGAACTGTTCCAGCCAATGATCTATTTCCTTCATTTTATCAATTTCTAACAGGTAATAAATTTCTCTTCCCTGGTGATTTTGAGTTACCAGTTCGCACTCCGTCAGGATTTTCAGATGCTTTGAAACAGCCTGTCTTGTGGTGTCAAAATGCTCTGCAATGGCATTGGGTGTCATTGCCTGTACAGCGATCAGCGCAATGATGGCCCGGCGTGTGGGATCAGCTATAGCCTGAAAAATATCTCTTCTCATAAACAATGATTTTTAAATGAAACCATATGGTTGCAAATATATGCGCAACTTTTCGGTTTCGCAAATTTTTTTTGAAAAATTTACAAATCAGAAATTAAAAAATGATAAAATAAATTGCGTAAATATTTTACAATCAGAAGTTTAGGTGTTGAAAAGTTATTTTTTGTTTTGCCTCATGGCTTTAATCAATTTGTCGGTTCGCTTATCAGCTCTTTCATTTTGTAAAGAAAGCACAGCCCATATTGCGGCAGGGAGCCAGCCGATCAGAGTGATCTGTAAAATCAGACAGATAATTCCTGTAAAAATTTTTCCACGGACAATAAAAGATAAGAAGGGAAGTAAGATAGCCAGTAACATGATTTAAGTTTTAATTGAACTGATTTTTTAACGCGATTGAGGATCAAAATAGGCTTTAAAAGTAAGAGGATCTTCCGTTTTATCCTCGGCTTCTTCAAGGTATTCCAGATACTCTTCCTGATGTTTTCCCATATAAACAAGCACAATGGAAAGGTTGATAAACAGGTTTTTGTCTTTAGAACCCAGACTTAATGCCGTCTTTAAGTACTCCAGAGCTTTTTCATTCTCACCCATATCAGAATAAACAGCACCCATATTGATTAAAGCTGAAGTATTTTCAGGCTCAATAAGAAGAATTTCTTCCAGCTCTCTGACCAGCAGATCGTTCAAAGCATCCCAGTGATCTTCATTTTCCCATCTTTTAGCCTGAAGTTTTTTTACGTTTTCTAATCTTAGTGTTATCCTGTTCATTATTAAAAATTAGAGAATGGATGTTTTCTTTGCTATACCAATTAAATTTCTACTGGTAGAACATTCATTTACCATCTTTCGTTGTATTAATTAGGTCTGATAACAGGGCTCGAACCTGTGTCCTCCCGGTCCAAGAGCCGGGTGCTCTGCCACTGAGCTATATCAGATATCAGGATAGGTGCAGGGCTCGAACCTGCGTCAACCCGGGTGAAGAGCCGGGTGCTCTGCCACTGAGCTAACCTATCCTTTATTTTTTTCAGATTTTTCCTGAAAAATATTTATTCTGTTTTAAAACCTTTGCTAAAAAAGGATTTGAAACCGTTACACCATGCACCAGTTCAGGAGTGGGCCTGAATGGGCTTACTCCATGAGTACGGGGTGCAATCCATCCTGACTTTTCAGGATCTAAGCCAGCTTTTTTACAAGCATTGACAATGGTTTCCTTATTACAGAAAACTTTTTCCTGAAAAACTTCCCACGGCAAAGGTACATTATTCCATACTTCTGTGTTGGGATCAATCTTACCACCGGAAGACAAGTGCCATGCAATAACATCAGCAGCCATCAGACGCATCACTTTCCCAAAGCAAAGATCATCAAGAACAGAATCGAGCCCTAAGGCATAAATCAAATTCATCCAGTTATCTCTGGCTTTATTCCAGGCTCCGGCGGTATTATTCCAGGTGGTGGAATCATTCCCTTTTTTGACAGCCATGGTTTTCCGGTAGATATCATTTTCATTCCAAAGTGTTTCCAGAAATTCTGAAATTTCTTCAAGAATAACAGTCCATCTTCCTAATAAATTCCCTTTCTGTTCATCTGTCAAATGCTGTAAAACTTCTTTAGAGGAATAGATATAGGAAATAGCTGACCAGTTTGTTTCTGACGGATTTTGTTTGCATCGGCTGAAAAGCATCTCACATATTTCATCGAAAGGTCTGTCCTGGCTTTGATTGGTAAAGGTGCTTCTCAGATTGCTGCGCGCATTGAAGTAAGCGATAAAGCAGGCTGTATTCAGATCACCGGAAAAATCTTCAAAACTGATCGTGTGAGAAAGACCGTGCTTGGCCATTTTCTGAAACTCAATTTTTTTTGATTCTTGAATAAATTTCTGGAGTCTGATCTCAATCCGTTTAAGCAATCTCCATTTTTTATTGTAATTCCGCTTGGAAATATCCAGTCCGGCCAACTTCCTCAGATCTCTGTTAAGGCGATCACTTCTGAAATCATTTTGTCCTATATTTTTGTGAATAATCGGGGACACTTCTTTTAGAAAAGCTTCAATTTCATCTACATTGTTATACCCTGAATTTTCTTTTTCATTGATTTTAAAAATCTCAGTCGCTTTTTTGATCTGCTTTCCTGCTCCGATGGCTGTTCCAAAAGTTTCCAGCATCGAGGTATATCCATAGAAATTTTTATTCAGCGAAAGGTTGGCTGCTTTAGTTAAAATAGCATGTTCCTGAATTTTCAGATCGCTTTTCAAAACATCAACGATCATTTCTGCAACATCTTCTGGACGTCTGCGTTCATCTAAGGTTGTATAAAGCTGGGTGATTATGGTCATAAAGACAAAGTTAAAAGATATTTTTATTCGGAAATATATTGTTTAAGATCATCCTTTATTGCCGCTTTCAGGATTTCAATGTTGATATCTTTCAACGCTTTGAATTTAATGCAATATCCGGTTACGCTGGCTTTACCTAATTTTTCACCATAAGTTTGAGATAAATAGGTTTTATCATTGATATTCATAATGTATATTGAGATTCCGGAAGTATTGGCACTCATTCCGATCTGATAAAAATCTTTGGTTTTTCCATCAGTATATTGTATGGTGTAGAATCCATATCCGATATTGGGATTGGAAACGGTTTTATTTTCACTGTTTTTACCATCAAGAAACCACAGCCGACACTTCGGCATAAGTCCGAGGATGATGCGGTGGAGTTCCTGCATGTCATTGCGTTTCTGTTCTGGCTGACTGTTGATATAGTCTTGGATTTGTTAAGGTTACTCAAACGACTAATTTATCAATTTTTAAGATATGGGATGTATGATCATCAACAAAAAAGAACAGCAATTGCTGTTCTTTTGTACTTATCTTTTTGATTTACTGAATCAGTTCTTCCATTGTTTTATCCGTTTTCATCAGCTCACCATGAGGGATCTGATGATGAAGATAAGTGAAAAATAAATTGGTTACCCAATTGTTTTCAATCTGATGGATATAGTAAGAGCAGATTAATCCAAAATCATCAGAAATATAAGCAGGTAACTCAGAAGAACCTGTAGTTCTGAAGATTGATATAAAAATCTCCTTTCTGATATCACTGATTTTATCTTCCGTTTCCTCACCAGCAGACTTTTCTTCAATGGTGTGATAGGCTTTCATCCATGCCTCTGAAAACTCAGCTGAATCTCTGTTATCAAGTATTTCATCAATCTTTTCGGGAGTAATACTGATAAGAGCTGTTTTTAAGGAATCATTAAAAATGACTTCCAGCTTATTGATTTTTTCTGTCATCATTGAACCTGTATTCTACCCGAACGCTCTTTTCAATAAACTCTCCACTTTGGGCTCACTGCCTCTGAACGCTTTATATAATTCCATTGGATCTTTGGTTCCGCCTGAAGAAAGCAATACTTTATATTTGGCTGCGATTTCAGGATTGAAGATTCCGTTTTCCTTGAAATATTGGAAAGCATCAGCATCCAGAACTTCCGCCCATTTGTAAGAATAATAACCTGCAGAATATCCTCCCTGGAAGATGTGTGAAAAACTCGGACTCATAGCTGTTTCTGAATTAGAAGGATAAAGGCTTGTTGCTTTGGTGTATTTATCTTCGAACTCCTTAATGCTTTCATTTTCCAATTCTTTAACTTTAGTATGATAGTTCATATCCAGAAACCCAAAGCCTAGCTGTCTTAGCGTCTGGTAGCCTTCCATGAAGTTTTTAGACTGCTCGATTTTTTCAATCTTCTCGTCTGGAAGTACTTCTCCGGTCTTATAATGTTTTGCAAACGTTTTTAAGAATTCCGGCTCATAGCAGAAGTTTTCCAGAAACTGTGATGGAAGTTCTACAAAGTCCCATTTCACAGAAGTTCCTGACAGCGTAGGATATTGAGTATCTGCCATCATCCCGTGAAGTGCATGCCCAAACTCGTGGAATAGAGTAGTCACCTCCTGGAAAGTAAGTAAGCTGGGTGTATCTTTTGTCGGTTTGCTGAAGTTGCAGACAATTGAGATATGCGGACGCGAATTTTCACCATTTTGCTTATACTGATTTTTATAGCTGGTCATCCATGCGCCGGCTCTTTTCCCTTTTCGTGGGAAATAATCAACATATAACAGTGATTTATAATTTCCGTTCTCTTTTACTTCATATACTTTTACATCCTCGTGGTATTTCGGAATATCGTTTCTTTCCTCGAAAGTCAGCCCAAAAAGTTCTCCTGCCAGTCCGAATACGGCATCCTGTACCTGGTTTAACGGGAAATATGGCTTCAGTTCTTCATCATTAAGATCAAATTTTGCCTTACGAAGCTTTTCTGCATAGTAGGCGTGATCGTAGCTTTGCATGTCTTCGATTCCGTCAGCTTTGGCTAAAGACTTTAATTCTTCAATTTCTTTATCCGCATATGGTTTTGCTTTGGTTAAAAGCTCATTCAAAAAATCAAAAACTTTTACCGGAGACTTAGCCATTCTTTCTTCCAAAACGTAGTCAGCATAGTTTTTATATCCTAAAAGCTCGGCTTTCTGCTGTTTCAGATCAAGCAGTTCCTTGATCAGGTTCTGGTTATCAAATTCACCACCATCAAAAGATTTTTTACCGTTGGCAAGCGCCAGTTCCTTTCTCAGTTCACGGTTTTCTGCATAGGTCATGAAGGGGATATAGCTTGGATATTGTAGTGTCACTACCCAGCCTTCAAGATCTCTTTCTTTAGCTTCCTCAGCATACTGATCAATGATAGCCCCGGGGATTCCTGCAAGATCTTCTTTATTGGTGATATGTTTAAAATAAGCATTCGTAGAAGCCAGTACATTCTGCCCAAACTGTAAAGACTTTAAAGAAAGATCCATGCTGATTTTCTTTAATTTTTCTTTGTCTTCCTCATTCAGTAAAGCTCCGCTTCTTACAAACCCTTTGTAGGTTTCATTCAAAAGCATTTGTTGCTCTTCATTGAGGTTATATTTTTCCTTTTCATCATATACTTTTTTGATTTTGTTGAAAAGGGCTTCGTTTTGAGATATTTTTGAAGAATATTCTGTTAAGATCGGCGAAACTTCCTGGGCGATCTGCTGAATCTCGTCACTTGTTTCTGCTGAGTTTAAATTGAAAAAAATATTCGAAACCACATCCAGCTGTTCCCCCGAATAGGCTAATGCTTCAATAACATTTTCAAAAGTGGGTGTTTCAGGATTGTTGACAATAGCATCGATTTCTGCTTCAGATTTTTGGATCAGCTCTTTAAATGCCGGAAGATAATTTTCATTTTTAATGTCACTGAACGGAGCCGAATGATATGGAGTGTTAAATTGTTCTGTTAAAATATTCATTTTTCGATTTTTATTATAAAGTAAATTTAATGATTCACGGGGAATCACAGCTGAAATGCTCAAAAATAATGCCTTACTGACAAGTTATGACAAAAATACCTTATCTTTAAATAATCTTGTCATATGGAAAGAAGGAGTGATGTGTGAATATTTAATTTTGGGAACAGATTTAAAATCATCATTAAATAATATAACCTTAAATATATAGACTATGAAAACACTCTTAAAAATTATTGGTATCATCATTGTGCTGATTCTTATATATGCTGTAATTGCTGTACTGGCTTTCAGTAAAGATTACCACTATGAAAAATCTGTTGTTATCAATGCACCGCAGGATAAAATATGGCCTTATGTAGGCACATTAAAAGGATACAATCAGTGGGATCCTTTTTCCAAGGCTGATAAAAACATTGTCATTACCTATTCAGGAAACGGGGATAAAGTAGGGGATTCCTATCATTGGAAAGGAGATAAAAATGTAGGAGAAGGAGAGCAGGCTATTACGGAGCTGGTTCCCAATCAGAAAATGGCTACAAAACTTCACTTTATAAAACCTTTTGAAGGAGATATGAAGGCCAATTTCGTTATGGCTCGTGAAGGAAGCGGTACCAGAGTGACCTGGATGATTGATAATGAGCTGACGCCTATGATGAAGATTATGAAACCTCTGATGAACGGTAATATGGACAAAATGTTTAGCCAGGGTCTGGGTGATCTGAAGAAACTTGCTGAAAAATAAAATGAAAGCCCTGTAAAATCTACAGGGCTTTTTTAGTATAATTCTTTTTTATTAATCCCGTTGATTGAGAAGAAGAGTTATTTTATGCTAAGTCATTGAAATATTATTCTAAAAATATTATCTTTATATAAAGAATCGATTGTATGGAGAAGATTGTATTTGAAAAAAGTGATATCAGAGACTTTGTGAAAACTACCATCGCAGAGAAAATTGAAAAATTGAAAAATTTTATCGAATTTACCCTGGAGGCCAGCCGTGACATCAAAAAAACTCCTAAATATGACAGCATGAGAGAAGAGATGCAGGAGGAGATTTATCAGATGCAGCGTCAGCTGGGTGCTTTGAATGATCTTAAAAGAAATATGGCAAAAGTCCTGAATACAGCTACAGAAAGGGTACAGCTGGGTTCATTGGTTATTACCAACAAGGCCAGGTTTTATATTTCAGTGTCATTGGGAGAATTCTTTTTTGAAGGAGACCGGTTTTATGCTATTTCTCCTGAAAGTCCTATGGCCAAAAAAATGATGGGAATGAAACCCGGAGATGAGTTTACTTTAAATAAAATCCATCAGAAAATTGTAGAGGTACTTTAAAAGAGATTCAGCAGTATCTCTTTTTCCACGAATAGTTATTCATCTTTATAAGGATTAACTTCAGGTTTATATTTGAAGTTTTATTTTTATTTAGTACCTTGCTATGCAAAATACTATACTATGGAATTTGAAAAATTAAGAACAGGCAGAATTAACCAGTGGGTCATTATTCATCTTCGTTATCTTGTAGGATCTGCTTTTTTTCCATCGGGTTTAATAAAGCTTATAGGAGAAAGGTTTACCAGAATTTCAACCGATAACCCGATCGGATATTTTTTTGAAGCTTTATATCAATCCGGATTTTATTGGAATTTTTTAGGACTGGCACAGGTGACGGCGGGAATTTTACTGATGACACAACGCTTTGCAACACTTGGAGCACTAATGTTTCTGGCTATATTGAGTAATATCTGGGTGATTACCCTCAGTCTTTCTTTTACAGGGACCTGGATAATCACCTCCTTAATGATGATTGCTGTACTGATATTGGTTATTTGGGATCAACATAAACTGCTTCCTCTTTTTAATTACAATGAAGCAAGTACGGTGAGGGAATATCCTGATCCTGGTAACAGATGGGTTATTGCCGGGGTAGTATATTCCATAAGTTTTATTGCGTTGTTTATGCTGAATCCTGCAAAAGGCGAGGTCTATGAAAAATGGCTGAGTATTCTGATTGCTTTGATCATCGCAGCAACATTTATCATAAGCAATTATCAGGCGTATAAAAATCGTAAACTGGCTGTAAATCCTTAACGTTTTAAATGAGAAAGATTGAGTTCCATGTTGTAAATTTGCAGGTATGAATAAAGCAACCATTTTAAAAGAAATCATAGAGGAGAGAAAAAGTATTTTCCCTAAAGATTATACTGACACAGAAATTCCACAGGAAATTTTGGCGGAAATTTTACAAGCTGCCACGCTGGCTCCTAACCATAAACGTACCAAGCCATGGCGTTTTAAAATATTCAAAGGAGAAGAAAAAGCTAAGCTGGCTGCAGAAATGCAGGCAATCTATAAAGCAACCCAGCCTGAACAGCTTTTTCTGGAAAAAAAATATAATGATATCGGTTTCAAAATCAATAAAGCTGATGTACTGGTTTCCATTGTTGTCAATTTCAGCGGAATGGTTCCTGAATGGGAAGAAATAGCGGCTACCTCAATGGCTGTTCAGAATATGTATCTTACCTGTACGGCCAACAATATCGGATGTTACTGGAGTTCTCCCAAAATTGTAGATCACTTGAAAGATGCTCTGACTATTGAAGAAAACCAGAAATGTCTTGGATTGTTTTACATGGGAGCTGTATAATATTTTTAATGTAACAATCTGAAAATTTACCAATGTAACAATGGTTTGAAAACAAATTAAATATTGTTATACTTATTAATTGTTCAATTAGAATTTTTGTGTATCTTTGCACTCTTAAATATTTAACTGGGACGAGTTCCCGTAAAATTCAAACATTATGTCAGTAAAAATCAGATTACAAAGACACGGTAAAAAAGGAAAACCTTTTTTCCACATCGTGGTTGCAGATTCTAGAGCTAGAAGAGATGGTAGATTCATCGAAAAACTAGGAACTTACAACCCAATTACTAATCCGGCAACTATCGAATTGAACGTTGATTCTGCTGTAAAGTGGTTAAACAACGGTGCTCAGCCTACTGATACTGCTAGAGCTATTCTATCTTACAAAGGTGCTCTTTACAAAAAACACTTACAAGGTGGTGTAGCTAAAGGTGCTTTTGACGAAGCTGAAGCTGAAAAAAGATTCAATGCTTGGGTAGAAGCTAAAGATGCTAAAGTTCAAGGTAAAGTAGATGGTTTAGCTACTGCTAAAGCTGATGCTAAGAAAGCTGCTTTAGAAGCTGAAGTAAAAGTAAACGAAGCTAGAGTAGTTGCTGCTGCACAAGCTGAAGCTGATGCTAAAGCTGCTGAAGAAGCTGCAAACGCACCTGCTGAAGAAGTTGCTGAAGCTACAGAAGGAGAAGCTCCTGCTGCTGAAACTGAAGAAAACACTGAAGCTTAAGAACAAACCCTGTTATGCGTAAAGAAGATTGCTATTTTTTAGGAAAAATCACACGCAGACATGGACTTGCGGGTAACGTAATCCTTAAACTGGATACCGATCAACCCGAGCTTTACAATAAATTGGAATCAATATTCGTTGAAATCAACGGATTATTGGTTCCTTTTTTTATTGAAAAATCATCATGGAGCAAGCTTGATGCTCTGAATCTTGCATTCAAAAACTCTTCTGAAGCCATGGTAGACCAAGTGTTGGGTAAAAGCGTTTACCTTCCGCTTGCTACGCTTCCAAAGCTTTCAGGAAAACAGTTCTACTATCACGAAATTATCGGATTTGAAATTTTTGACCAAAATGATAATAACTGTGGTGTGATCAGATCCGTAAACGATCAGACAGCACAGGTATATTTCATTACAAATCTGGATGGAAAAGAAGTGGTTATTCCTATGATCAAAGACTGGATTCTTGAAGTTGACAGAGAAGAAAGAATCATCAAAATGGAACTTCCTGAAGGTCTTATTGATGTTTTTCTGATTCCTTCGAAGAAAGACGAATAGTTTTGCAATAAGCTATTCTTTCTCACTTTTCTCATTATTCATTTCATTACTGATTATTCATTACTCATCTTTAAGGCGGGTAAAAGATATTCCTGTACTATTTTATCGGCTTGCTGATGAGCATAAGGTTTGTTATATGCCCTGGCTGTAATCACAATCACAACCGGAATCTCAGTAAACATAATGATTTTATTTCCGCCATTTCCGCTGGATTGAAATGCTTCAAAGCTTCTATTTCCTGCAGTGTAAACTTTTCTCCAGAATAAATATCCGTAGCCCTCAAAATCAGAATGATCTGTAAAATAATTGGTGAACGACTTCTTAACCCACTCTTTATCCAGAATAGTCTTTTCATTCCAGATTCCATTATTTTTATACAGCTGCCCAAACTTGGCAAAATCAAGCGCTCTCATCCGTAATCCTCCTGCCAGCGAAGGTTTTTGCTGAGGAGTGAATTGCCATTGATAACGGATGATTCCAAGAGACTGAAACAACTTTTTGTCTGCATAATTTTTTAAACCTTCAGGAACTGTTTTATCCAGAATATCTCCGGTTACCACGACTCCGGCTGTAAAATAATTCCACCTTTTTCCTGCTTCACTCTCAGTCATTGGCAGATCCAAGGCAAACTTTACCCAGTTTTCGGTCGGGTACATATTTTCTTCATTTCCGGGAGATTCAGGATCATCATCATTTCCTTCAAAACCCGAGCTCATTGTCAGTAAGCTCTTTATAGTGACATTGTCTTTTTGAGCAGAGTAATTTTTAAACTGTTTTAAATCATAAAACTCTTTTAACTGTTGATTTTCGTTTTTTAGAAATCCATCTTTGATCGCTATTCCTGTCAAAGCTGAAGAAAAAGACTTGCCTACTGATCTTGTATCCTGTAAAGAATCTCTTCCTGAACCGTTAAAATATTCTTCCAGAAGCAGTTTTCCGTCTTTTATCATCACAATTCCGGTAAGATCTTTAAATCTTTTTTCGGCAATTTTCCTATTCAGGATCCTGATGACTTCGGTATTGATTTTTTCTTTGGAAATCTTCCAGCCACTGTTGGGCAGGATAGACTGAACAGCCATCTGTTTTTCAGGAATGTTTTGGGAAGGAACAGTAAGGTTGATCTGTCCTTCTGCAATGGCGGGTCCTGTTTTGATGTGGGTAGCCTTCAGATAAGGACGGATTTCAAGTTTTAAAATGTGATTTCCTGCAGTCAGCGCGTCGATTCCGTCATGAGCCATGTAAAAACGCATCCATAAATATCTGCCCCATGAGTCTTCATTCTTACTGCTGATAAGAGGGATCCGTAATGCTGTTTTGAACTTTTTATTTTCCGGAGTACCAGCTCCAGTGTTAAGATTTTCTGTGTAGATCAGTTTTCCGTCAACATAGAATGAAAACTGGTAATTGCCGTTTTTCAACAACTCATCTACAGTCCAGCTGGGTTCAAGCTGATGAAGATCATTAACAAGTGAATTGTTGAAAAAAGCGTAGATACCCAGATCATCATTTTCCTGAAATACAGAGGACGTAACAATATCCGTATCTTTCAGGTTTTCCAGGGAGATGGTTTTATTGAGAAAAACAATTTTTCCGGAATATTTTTTCTGGAGGAGATTTTCAATTTTTTCAGGATTGACAATATTACTGTTTTGCCCCTGGTAAAGACAAAATATAAAAATAAAGATCAATAATAGAAATGGTTTCATCTCAAAGAAGTATTTAAACAAAAATAATAAACTTCTTTAGGTTAAAATAGAATGAAATTAACATTACTATGGATAATACACTTCAAAATGATAGTTAATTGAAAAGCTTCCTGAATTCTCCTGGTGACTGATTCGTTTTTTGTTTAAAAAGTTTACTGAAAGACTGCGGATGCTCAAATCCCAGCTCATAAGCAATTTCACTCACAGACAGACCCGTTGTGCTCAGACGTTCTTTAGCAAGATCTATTAATTTATTCTGAATATGCTGCTGCGTGTTTTGCTGGGTATGAAGACGAAGCAGTGTCCCAAGATAATTAGGCGAAATATTCATCTCCTCGGCGATACATTTCACTGATGGAATACCGTTTTCAAGAAGATTTCCGTTTTCAAAGTATTGGGAGAGAATGTCTTCAAATTTATACAGCAGTTCATGACTCGATTTTTTTCGGGTAAAAAACTGTCTTTCATAAAAGCGGTCCGAATAAATCAACAATAATTCAATCTGGGCAACAATCAGATCCTGCGTGAATTTATCGATATTAGCCATGTATTCCCGTTCGATATTTTTGAGGATATCAACAATGACGATCTCTTCTTTATCTGAAAGAAAAAGGGCTTCCTTCACCTGATAACTGAAGAAGTCGTAGGATTTTATTTTCTTTGTCAACGAGGTATTCCACAGAAAATCAGGATGGATCAACAGTAAGTAACCGGTGGGTTCAACTTCAACATCCGGATCAATCTCCAGGCTTAAATACTGCTGTGGAGATACAAAACAAAGTACTCCCGAATCGAAATCATACTGCTGCTGTCCGTAATTGAATTTCGGACTGACGTTTTTTTTCAGACCAATAGAGTAAAAATTCTGAATCCATTTCAGTTCTTCATTTTCCACAACATAGCGGACCTTGCTGTAATCTATCAGGCTGATCAGCGGATGCTCAGGATTCGGAAGTCCGCAGAAAGCATGAAAATCTGAAATAGAATTAAAACGAACAGGCTGTTTCATATAGCTAATTTAGTTGTTTTTGTAAAAAGTTTAATGCATTATGTATGAAAGTCTTCGGCTCTGCTTAATCAAAACAGAGCCGAAGGATATCATCGTAAAGTTAGATTGCGGTTGAAACCGTCAGATTTTCCCATTTCTCAGCATCTTTCTTTAAAATATCAATCTTATTGTTCAGAAATTCCATCGTTCCTACACCCAATAATAAATGTACCGGAGGATTTTTCTCCTTACTGATCTGAATCAGAACATCAGCTGCTTTTGCGGGATCATTCGGCTGGTTTCCATTGATCTCATTAAGATGAGCCTGCTCTGAAGTTCTTGCTGCTTCATAAGCCTGGATAGGATTGGCAGGGGTTTTTACAGAATCTTTATTTAAGAAATCTGTACGGAAATATCCGGGATAAACAACGGTAGCATGAACACCGAAGTCTTTTACTTCTTCAGCCAGTGCTTCTGTAAATCCTGCAACGGCAAATTTTGTGGAACAGTAAATCCCCCAACCCGGAAAGTTTCCTGAATATCCGCCGACCGATGAAATGTTGAAGATGTTTCCTGATCTCTGCTCACGAAGATATGGCATTGCATTTCTGATTACATTTAATGTTCCGAAGACATTCACAGCATAATTTTCTCTGGCTTCTTCATCGGTAAGTTCCTCAAGCGTTCCGATCTGTCCGTACCCGGCATTGTTAACAATCACATCGATCTGTCCGAAATATTCTACTGTTTTGGCAATAGCAGATTTGATATCGTTGTTATCTGTAATATTGACGCTGAGAGGAAGGAAGTTTTCTGAAGTTTCTCCGATTGTAGCGATCAGGGATTCAACGGTACGGCTTGTAGCAGCAACCTGAAATCCTTCGGACAGTAATTTTTTTACCAACTCGAATCCTAAGCCTTTTGAAGCTCCTGTCACGAACCATACTTTTTTTGTTTCCATTTTTAAATATTTTTTTGTTTAAATGATGGTACAAAGATGAAAACTTACAGATGGGAAAATGTAGCCGAATCGGGGAATGATGTATCCAAATCGTGAATGGTGACTTTGCCTGGGAAGATTTTAATGGTTTCTCAGAAGATTCCTGTATTTCAAAGGAGTGATTCCTATGTTTTCTTTAAAACATCTGGTAAAATGACTCTGATCTGCAAAACCGCATTCCAAAGCAATATCTGTTAAAGAAGAAGGGGTGGTGAGAAGTTTCATGGATTGACTGACTTTTATTTTCCGGAGGTATTCCCCCAGATTGCAATGGAAATATTTATGAAAATCTCTGCTTAAATGAACAGGGTGGATGTTCAGAGTCTTGGAAATTCCGCTAAGGGTAAGTTTTTCGGTAATACTTTCATGCAGAATTTCATTGATCTGACCTACCCATACAGGTTTTCTTTCTTTGTTTTCCTTTTCGCAGGTCAGTTCGCCGAAAAGATGTAATAACAGCTGATTGACGTTGGCTTCCAAAGAGTTGTTATTCATTTTGGTTTCTTTGAATAGCTGATAAACCAATAACTTTAAGGCTGGATTTTTTATGCTAAAGCTTCCCTCAGCTTTATTTTTCTGAATATCAAACCGATCAAGCCAATCCTGAGTGATTTCAATGTGAAAGCCTCTTGTAAAGATATCCGGTTTAATATTATAGTGTGGATCTTCCCAATGATGATATAATAATGTTCCGGCAGAACAGCCATAGGTTTCTTTCCGGTTTCCTTCCGTCATATTACCCTGAAGCAGGAAGGTAAAATAAGCGTTTTCATGATAATGCCAGTCTACATAAGGATGGGTATATTCCGTATCGGTAATGGTCAATCCTTCCAGGTTGATCATTTGATTGGTTTCTCCGAAATATTCGCCTTTACGAAGACTGTTCATAATAAATTCTGTTTTAACTGTTCAATCTGTTCATACATCTTATTAAAAAATATTTTCCTTTCACGGTTTCCGGATTCATTTAATGATTTTGAGTTTTTGATCTGATGTTCAAAATAGCTCAGAGAATCTTCACAGGTGATTTTATCATTGGTCATCATATATCCGAACATGCTGAAAGGAACAAAAAAGGAACACTGTTCTTCATTTTTGAATAAAATACTGTTGTTTAAAATTACTAAATCATTTACATATATCTGGAAATTAGTTTTTTCCAGTGTTTTTATTTCAAGTCCTTCCAATAATTTCCTCAGATCATCAAGGATAAGTTCTGCATCATTTTTCTTCAGTAATCCCATTTCATAATAAAACGAAATCTGTCTTAGGGCGCTCATAATAGTAGTGTCATTCCAGATTTCGGTTACATTTTGTTTGTCATAAAGATCTTTCAGCATTTCATTTTTTACAGAATGGTATTTCATCGTAAATTCATGAAACGGACTTAAGAACTTATCCTGGTTCAGTAAATTCATCCAGACGTAAAACTTGAAACGGGACAAAATAGAATCTGAAATGGTATAGAAAAAAGGGATGTCTTTTGCCGAATAAAATACCTGAGAATGGGTGATATTCTGGAAAACATTCAGAATTTTCAAAGAGTTTTCAAAATAATTTAAAAGGTCCTCGGTAGTTTTTACAGGCTGTGTTCTCTTGACTACTAATTGATTTTCTGTTCCCAGAAACTGATCCAGTGAGATCTGATAATATCTGGCAAGTTCCAGGGCTTCCTCAAAACTGAACTTCGCTTTCATGGAAGTTCTTCTGTGGGCCGCATCATAGCTGATATTAAGGATGTTGGCGATCTCATCATTTAAAGATCTTTCTCCTATTTTTCTCCGGATTTCCTTCAGTAGAGCTTCCTGGTGCATGGTTTTGTGATTTTCACAAATGTAGTATTTTTTGAGGAAAGAGTTTTTGATTTTCTGCTTTGAAGGCTGGAAGCCTGAAGCTGGGAGCAGGGAATTATTGAGTGGTGAAAGAATTACTAACAATTTAAGACAATTTGATATTGTAATGATTATTAATATTGATTACTGAAAATCACTTCCAGCCTCCTTCTTCCCGCTTCCGGCACCATGATGTGAAAAAAAATCATTGTCATTATTTATACTTTTTGTGATTTTCGCAAACAGTATATTTTTTTTTATTTTTTTTCACATTCGGAACCTTGGTTTCTGCCGATAATTTTGAACTGTAATTTTAAAATAATGAGTTATGAAAACACGGATTTTAGTAATAGCAGTTTTTTTAGTCCATAGTCTGATATACGCATCAGACAGTCTGAAGGTAGATTCTTTGAAGCCAAGATTAATTGCAGCTTCGCCCTCAAAGCATGTTCGGAATGTCAACGGGATTTTATTTAAATATTTTGATGAGGAAGACCATTTTAAGCCTAAGAAAGTAAACGGATTAGGAATGGGATTTAATTTTATAGGGATTTTCCTTCCACCACTGATGCTTGTCACCCTCCAGCCGGGTAATTGGAATCTTAGTGATTATGTAATTGTTCCCCGTAAGAAAATGAATACGATTAACGGGCTGCAATTATCCATCATCAATATGGAGCCTACATTAACCAATGGTTTGGAAATCAATATTTCCAGTAATGTCAATACCTATGCTATCACGAACGGGATCTCTGTTTCTCCGTTTTTTAATCTGCACCATGAGATAAAAGGAGTTTCTGTAGCACCTTTTGCCAATATTGGCCAAAAGTGTAGAGGAGTTCAGATCGGATTGTATAATAAATGTGAGAATTTCAGAGGAGTACAAATCGGGATGTGGAATGAGAATGGAAAGAGAAAGCTTCCTCTCATCAACTGGAATTTTAAAAAACAGAAAACAAATAAGGAACTATGAGAAAGTTTGTTGCAATCATTACCATATTTCTTTGTGGCTTTCTGAAAGCCCAGTTTGAAGAAATCAAAGAGAAAGAATGGCTGGTCTTTCTTCTCAGTACAAGAATTGAGGGAACTTCAATGGATAATAAGGCATTTCTCTCAATAGGAACAAAACTTACTGATGGTGATAAGAATTACTACAGTTTAAGAGGGTATTTCCCACTAAAGGATTTCGCTACGGTATAGGAATTAACCTTGTTTTTTAAATAATTAACACAATAATTATGAAACCAAAAATCAGATTTAAAAAAGCAACCTCTCCTTTCTATTCGGAATTACGTGAAGAGGTCAATATATTACTGACAGATGAAATCACTAAAAAGGCAGAAAGATTGATGATCATCAAATTCTTATTGTATTCTCTGACCTTCTTGTTTTTATATACCAATCTTTTTAATCCGTTTATAGAAGATAAGAACTGGCTGGTAACCTTGAATTATATTGCTTTAGGGCTTGCCGGAATATTGCTCGCTTTTAACTGCGCCCATGATTGCGTTCATAATACCTTTTCAAAGTATAAAAAACTCAACAGGATCATTTACTACATTACATTTAATCTGCAGGGAGTGAATGCGAGGTTGTGGAGAAAAAGACATATAGCGTCTCATCATGTATTTCCTAATGTGGATGGCTGTGATGCTGATATCGATGATAATATTTTTTTAAGGCTGTCTGCCCATCATCCTAAAAGGAGTATCC
Source organism: Chryseobacterium sp. ON_d1 (assembly GCF_006829085.1). Lineage (GTDB taxonomy): Bacteria > Bacteroidota > Bacteroidia > Flavobacteriales > Weeksellaceae > Chryseobacterium. The sequence goes on along the minus strand of NZ_BJTC01000009.1, from coordinate 167,813 downwards.
ATGCTTATCAGCATTTGTATGCTACGGTGCTGTATTGCTTTTATACACTGCACTGGATTGTTATCAAGGATTTTATATATGTCAGGAAAAAAGATTTGGCTAATCTCAGAAATCAGAAACATACAATAATCTCTGTGGCTGAAGTTATCCTGTTGAAATTAGCTTACTTCGTTTATATGCTGGTTGTTCCTGCTGTTTTTACCCCTATTCCGGTACTGACGATACTAGTATCCTTTATTATCATGCACTTAACGATTTCATTATTCTTTGTTTTGACTTTGATTATTTCTCATCTGAGCCTTGAAACGGATTTTCCCGAACCGGATGATGAAGGATATCTGCCTTATGACTATTACGAACATCAGTTAGCCGTATCGTTGGATTATCACCCGACCAGTATGTTTGCGAACTGGATTTTCGGAGGATTCAATTCTCATGCAGCGCATCATCTGTTTCCTGGTCTGCCACATACTGTTTATACCCTTATTACTCCGGCTATCAAAAAAGCGGCCGCCAGAAACAGCTTTCCTTATCATGAGAAAAGTATTGTTAATGCTGTGGTTTCACACTATCAGTATCTTAAAAAATTAAGTAAATAATTATAACCATAATATAATAAAACCATGAAAAATTATAAATTGATCTTGTTTTTACTGATGATGTCAGTCCGTATTTTTTCACAAAATGCAGTGAATGATACATTGAAAACCAATATTGAAGAGCCTTTCGACTATAAAAAATATTATGACTGTGATTTTGGAGAAGGAAATGTTTTGATTATCATTAAAAAAGGAAAAGAATTTACGGACCTTAAAGATTTAAGAAAATCTGGAAAAGGTTTTGCCGTTAAAATGGAAGCCATATACAGCATGGAATTTGCAGATGGCCAGAGATATGAATCAAGTGTGGTGAAAACTATTACACAGGATAGTATTTCGATCACGAATTTTTTCAATGAGAATGCAGCGAAGCTGGCAGGAAAGCCTTTTAAGTTAATTACTTATCCTCTTTCATCTTTGAAATATATTCGTTTTATTAATGATCGGATGTTGTCTCTGTATAATAGAAAAAATATTCAGAAGGATTTTGATCTTATTGTGAAGAAAATGGAACAGGCAAAAATGTGTCCCGCAGTTCTTCAGTTTAAAGAAAGGAATGGTGAAATGAAGGTCTGTCATTTTTATCTTACCTCTCAGGGCTATGACCTTTTGTATGAGAGCAATGGAAGAGTATATTATCTGGAAGGGAAAGTAGAATGGAAATAATATTGTAACAATATCATTTTGGCTGGCAGATCATCATGGAAGATTTTCATAAGAATATTGAATAATAACAGGAAAAAAGCAAATGCAGTGGTGCGTCTACTGAAGAAAAATAATATTTTTGTAGTATAGCTCGGATGAATGATGAAAATAAAATGTTTAATACTGTTTTTTATTATTGGAAATCTGTTTTTTCATGCACAAACCAATAATATAGAAAAAAATACTTCGGAAAAGCGGACTTATAAAGAATTGGAAAAAGAATTCTACAGTAGTCATATCGGAGATGTGAACAGTAAAAGAATTGCAGAAAGTTATCTTAAAAAGGCAAAAGCTGAAAAAAATACCACTCAGATTGCTGAGGGATATGTTATGCTTCATTTTGAAGAGACTCTGCCCAATGCATTAAAATATCTTGACAGCTTACAGAATATCACAAAGAACTCTAAAGAAAATACATATCCGGCCAGAATCTATCTTTTAAAAGGAAATCTGTATTTCAATACAGATAAACTTCAGTCTGCATTAAATAATTATATCCTGGGACTGAAATATGCTAAGGAAAAAGGAAATAAAAGGCAAATTGCTATGGCGCATATCAGTATTGCTTACCTGAATAATTATATCGGGAAGCATGCAGAGACAGCAAAAGTACTCAGACATTATGCATATGATGCCGATTATATGAACGAAGATGAGAAGAATTCTCTCAAATTAAATCTGGCTGATGCTTATATAGAGATTAATAAGATGGATTCTGCCTATATCCTCATAAAGGAAGGCTTACTGGATTCTAAAAAGAATAAGAATGTCTACCGCTATCATCAGAACCTTGGACTGTTAGGATACTTTTATTTACATTCAAAAAATTATAAGAAAGCGATTGATGGCTTATTGGAGTGTGAAAAATATTTCTTTACCAACAATAACGGAACTAAAAGAAATCATAATTATACTTTTTTATATTTAGGAAAATCCTATGCAGGGCTCAACGAAAAAGAGAAAGCAGTAGACTATTTCCGGAAGATTGATTCTATGGTTCTTAAAACCAACTATATCTATCCGGAGCTGAGAGATGTATATACTTATCTTATTGATTATTATAAAGAAAACGGGGATAAGGAAAAACAACTGTATTATGTAGATCGTTTTTTAAAAGTTGATCAGGTGCTCGATACCCAGTTCAGGTATATTTCCAGAGAACTTCCTAGAAGATATGATACTCCGGAACTTCAGCAGGAAAAAGAAAGCATTACCAATGAGCTTACCAAAAGAAAAAGTCTTTTTTATATTGTCTTAAGTCTTTTGTTGATATCCCATTTATTATTTATCAACGTTTATTTTAAATACAAAAAATCCGAGAAGAACTATAAGAAGATTGCCCAGGACCTTATCCTGTCTGTTAACGAAAACAAGGTGGGGAAAAACAGGGAGGTTGAGGCCCGAGAAATTCTTCATGACATTCCTGGGTCAGAAAATACAGAAGGTTCTGAGGACAGAACATCCAGAACCATTTCTGAAGATGTAGCCCAGACCATCTTAAAAGAGCTTGAAATATTTGAAAACAAAGATCAGTTTTTGAATAAAGGAATTACACTGGGAAGTCTTGCCAAAAAAATAAAAACAAACTCAAAATACCTGTCGGAAATTATCAATACCTATAAAGGGAAAAACTTTGCTACCTATCTTAATGATCTTCGTATTGATTATGCCATCAACAGATTGGCTAATGACAAAAAATTCAGGTCTTATAAAATTCCTTTTATCGCTGAAGAATTAGGATATAATAATGAACAGGCCTTCACTTTGGCTTTCAAAAAGCGAACCGGAACCCCTCTTTCTATCTATCTGAAAGAAATTGAAAACATGCTGGAGTGATTTTTTTAATTTATTGATTTTCATTTATTTGTATTTATAAATTCATGATTTTAAATATATAGATTTATGAATCTATATACCATTCACTTGCCTCGTTGCTCCTCTTTTCTGCATCTTTGCTTCAAGGTAAAAACGCAACATTTTTTGTATGTGCACAATACAAAATATCAGTTCTGAACAATAGGTTGATTAAAAATAAAATTCGGAACTGCAGTAACAAAATTATTAACGAGGCTGATAAAAATGAGAAATAAAATCAGCGCAAAAAAACAAAGATGTAGTAATGAATCAATTGTTCATAAGTTAGAGATGTAAAGAATAGTGATCATTTAAAAAATCATGAAACAAGTAAACAAAATCCGTGAATCCTTCATAATGTTTAAAAGTAGTATAGTATAGTCTAAAAATGGATGTAAGACCCGGTGGTTGGCCATAAGTTATCGCTTAAAAACTAATAACCATTTCAATACATTAAAACTAATTCCATGAAAACTCAGAGTAAAATGAAAGTTTTATTCTTTCTAAAAGTGGTAGCGAGTGGTGTTCACTCCGGGTCAAATACGGATTTATTTTGAAATTCAGGGCAATATTGAGTGGAAATGTAACCTGAAAATGAAGAAGAACAGGCAGGAGAAAAGGTAAAATTCCTGAATCAAAAATTTAAATGTTTGTTAAATGATTTTTAAAGACGGCGCAATCATCAAGTTGCGCTGTTTTTTTGTAACTTTGCAGACATTAATTTTTACACAAAAAATTTATCATCAACAAATGAAAAAGCAAACGATCAAAGAAATCCTGAAGGATTACAAGAAAGTATTACATCATGACATTACAGTTTACGGATGGGTAAGATCATTCCGTGCTAATCGCTTTATTGCACTTAATGATGGTTCTACGATTAATAATTTGCAGATAGTTGTTGATTTCGAAAATTTTGATGAAACGATCATCAAGAATATCAGTACAGCTTCATCCCTTAAAGTAGTAGGTGAAGTGGTGGAGAGCCAGGGTGCAGGACAGTCTGTGGAAATTATTGCTAAAAAGATCATTATTTTAGGGGATAACTTTACGGAAGAACTTCAGAGTACAATTCTTCAGCCGAAGAAACACAGCCTTGAAAAACTTCGTGAGCAGGCGCATTTAAGATTCAGAACAAACCTTTTCGGGGCAGTTTTCAGAGTGCGTCACGCAGTAAGTTTTGCTGTTCATTCATTCTTTAACCAGAACCAGTTTTTCTATATCAATACACCGGTTATTACAGGTGCTGATGCGGAAGGGGCAGGCGAAATGTTTGGGGTAACCAACTTTGACCTGAACAATATGCCAAGAACAGAAGAAGGAGAGATCGATTTTGCGCAGGATTTCTTCGGCAGAAAAACAAACCTTACCGTTTCCGGACAGTTGGAAGGAGAGACTGCAGCTATGGGATTGGGAAGAATTTATACTTTCGGACCGACTTTCCGTGCTGAAAATTCCAACACGACAAGACACCTTGCTGAATTCTGGATGATAGAACCGGAAGTGGCTTTCAATAATCTTGAAGACAATATCGACCTTGCGGAAGATTTCTTAAAGTATGTAATCCAGTACGTATTGGATAACTGTAAAGATGACCTTGAATTCTTAGACAAACGTTTTGAAGAAGAACAAAAATCAAAACCTGAAAAAGAAAGAGCAAAAGAAGGTCTTATCGAAAAGCTTCAGAACGTAGTGGCAAAACGTTTCAAGCGTGTAAGCTACACAGAAGCGATTGAAATTTTATTAAATTCTAAAGAGAATAAAAAAGGAAAATTTGCTTACCCGGTTGAAAAATGGGGAACTGACCTTCAGTCTGAGCATGAAAGATACCTTGTTGAGAAACACTTTGAAAGCCCGGTAGTATTATTTGACTATCCAAAGGAAATCAAAGCTTTCTACATGAAACTTAACGATGACAATAAAACCGTTGCAGCCATGGATGTTCTCTTCCCAGGTATTGGTGAAATCATCGGTGGATCAGAGAGAGAAGCAAGATTAGATGTTTTAAAACAGAAAATGACGGATATGCACGTAGATGAGCACGAACTTTGGTGGTATCTTGATACCAGAAAATTCGGTTCTGTACCGCATGCCGGCTTTGGTTTAGGATTAGAAAGATTAGTTCTTTTCGTAACGGGAATGACGAATATCAGAGATGTAATCCCTTTCCCTAGAACGCCGAAAAGCGCTGAATTCTAGAACAATAAAAAAAGCCTTAATCAGAAGTTAAGGCTTTTTTTATTCTTTAATAGTTTATTATGTTAGGATAAGTAATGCAAAAATCATGCTAAATGCGTTTTTTATCAAATAAATTTATTAAATTCGTAGAATATGTTATGTTAAAACGCAAATAAAGAATATGCTTAAACAACACTTACAACTCAAATTAGGACAGAAGCTGGCCCCTCAGCAGATCCAGTTGATGAAGCTTATTCAGCTTCATACTCTTGAATTTGAAGAGGAGTTGGAGAGAGAGTTAGAAGAAAACCCAGCTTTGGAAATTGCGAAAGAAGATTCTAAGGAAGATGATTACTCTTCCCTTGAAGACGCTTATCAGGATGAGGGTACAGAAAGCATTGAAACAGATTTCGACGTCAATGAATATATCTATGACGATGAACCCAGCTATAAAACCGCATCCAGCAACTACTCTCCGGATGATGAGGAATTTGATAACGAGAGTCTTTTAACGGAAGGACAGTCCTTATATGATTATCTTACAGAACAGATTCATCTGGTGAATATCAGTGATGAAGATCTGAAGATTGCAGAATATCTTATCGGGAATTTAGATACGGACGGCTATCTGAGAAGAGAGATCAAATCTATTGTTGATGATCTGGCTTTCTCACAGGGAATTTACACCACCAAAGAAAGAGTGGAGGATATCCTGGAAAATTATGTTCAGAAACTTGATCCGCCAGGAGTGGGAGCAAGAGGACTGCAGGAATGTCTGTTATTACAGATTGAAAAGAAAGTGAGTTCTGACAAAGCGGTTTCTTTGGCTGCCAACATCCTGAGACATCAGTTTGAAGCTTTAACCAATAAGCACTATAATAAGATCATTCAGAAATATGATATTGAAGAAGATGATCTGAAAGATGCACTGGATGAAATATCAAAACTATCTCCTAAAGTAGGAGGAAATTTTGATACACAGACGATTACAATCAATCAGGAAATTATTCCGGATTTTGTGATTCAGGTGAAAGACGGTCAGGTAATCCCTATGCTGAACAGTAAAAATGCACCTACTTTAAGGGTTTCTGAAGAATACAAAGACATTCTGACAACGTATTCCCATGATAAAAATTCATCAGAGCATAAGCAAGCCGCTTTGTTTATCAAGCAGAAACTAGATGCTGCAAAATGGTATATCGATGCTATTAATCAGCGTCAGAATACTTTATTGCAGACGATTACAGCCATTGTGAAATTTCAGAAAGATTATTTCATCACTGGAGATGAAAAATCTCTGAAACCAATGATCTTGAAGGATGTTGCTGACATTACAGGATTTGATATCTCTACGATTTCAAGGGTAGTAAAAAGTAAATATGCAGATACACCTAACGGTATTGTATATCTTAAAGACCTGTTCTCGGATAGCTTAACGAATGATGATGGGGAAGAAGTTTCCACCAAAGAAATCAAAACTCATCTTCAGGAAGTGATTGATAAAGAAAATAAGAGAAAACCGCTTACCGATGATGCGTTAGTGGTCATTCTGAAAGAACAGGGATATAATATAGCAAGAAGAACGATTGCAAAGTATCGTGAACAGCTCAATATTCCGGTAGCAAGGTTAAGAAAAGAACTTTAAAATAAAAAAACAAAAAGCATTTCAATCTGAAATGCTTTTTGTTTTTTATAATAGATGAAGCAATGGCTCTTTGCCATTTTACAATTTAGCTTTTCTGCCAAATTAATTTTGTCTTACATTTTCAAGTCCAAGTTCTCGCATCGAAATCTCCCGCATCTCCACTTTTCTTATTTTTCCGGAAATAGTCATTGGGAATTCATCTACAAATTTCCAGTATTTCGGAACTTTATAATGGGCTATTCTGTCTTTGCAGTATTCCTGAAGTTCTTCCGCGGTGATGGTAAATCCTTTTCTTACCTTCACCCAGGCCATTACTTCTTCCCCGAATTTTTCACTGGGAACTCCAATGATCTGAACATCCAGGATATTGGTATAGGTGTATAAGAAATCTTCAATTTCTTTTGGAGAAATATTTTCTCCGCCACGGATGATGAGGTCTTTTATTCTGCCGGAAATAGTGATATAACCGTCTTTATCCATTACGGCCATATCTCCGGTATGCATCCATCGGGCATCATCCAGCACCTTCCTGGTATTTACAGGATCATTCCAGTATTTCAGCATGACAGAATATCCCCTTGTGCAAAGCTCGCCATGTTCCCCGCGTTTTAATGTTCTTCCGTTTTCATCAATAATTTTTATTTCAAGATGATCCTGAACTGTTCCTACAGTGCTGACCTGTTTATCCAGCGGTGTTCCAATTAAAGTCTGGGTAGATACAGGTGATGTTTCCGTCATGCCGTAGCAGATGCTCATTTCTTTTATATTCATCAGGCTTTCCACTTTCTTCATGATTTCCGGAGGACATACAGAACCTGCCATAACACCGGTCCTTAAGCTTGAAAAATCATAGGTTTCAAAATCTTTTACGGCCAGTTCAGCAATAAACATAGTCGGTACACCATATAAAGAAGTACATTTCTCTTCCGAAACGGCTTTTAAAGTAATCTCCGGATCAAAACTGTCATTAGGGATGACCATACAGGCGCCATGAGCAGTACAGCATATATTTCCGATTACCATGCCGAAGCAATGATAAAAAGGTACGGGAATACAGACACGGTCTTTTTCAGAATATTTTAATCGGATACCTATAAAATAGCCGTTATTGAGGATATTATGGTGAGAAAGCGTAACGCCTTTCGGGAAACCCGTAGTTCCGGAAGTATACTGGATGTTAACAGGATCATCAAACTGTACGTGCTCTTCAAAGCTGTGAAGGACTTCATCTGAAATTTCCTGTCCGTTATTGACAAAATCTTCCCAGTTTTCATCGAAGAATATTTCGTGTTCCAGGGTTGGGCATACTTCTTTTGCATACTCAACCATTTCTTTGTAATTGCTGGTTTTAAAATTTAAGGAAGAGAAAATAAAGCGAACTTCGGATTGATTAAGTACATAGGTTAATTCATGAGTTCTGTACGCCGGATTGATATTCACTAAAATAGTTCCTATCCTCGCAGTAGCGTACTGCAAAAGTACCCATTCATAACGGTTGGAAGACCAGATCCCGATTCTGTCACCTGCTTTAGCTCCCAAAAACAATAACGCTTTTGCAACAGCGGTTGTCTGATTATAAAATTCCTGGTAAGTAGCTCTGTAATTCTGATGAACGCAGACTAAAGCTTCCTGATGAGGGTATTTTTCGACAGTACTTTTAAGATTAGCTCCGATGGTCTGTCCTAATAATGGAACCTCAGAAGTTCCATACACATAAGATAAGGGCATAGTTTAAGATTTGGTGGAATAAAATTAATAATTATATCCCGAATTATGCCTATGGATATTAATTTTCCTGAGAATCTATTTCTTTAAGCTGTTTTAGATTTTTATCAAGCTTTTTGATAATCGTGCCATATACCAGTCTGTAGTAAAGCCAGATCATAGAGACTGCGAGCAATGTGCTTACAGCAATTCCAACAATAATAATGGTAAGATTGGAGCTGCTGGGCTGTATATTCTGGGAATTCAATATATAAAATATAAAAGCAATCAGTACAAAAGTGAATATTAAAAGTAATACAATGCTGATCAGGATAAAAGCATTGACGGTGGTTTTGAATTTAATGATCCTGGTGATAAGTCCTTTCAGGTTTTCTTCGATCTTTATTTTCCGGTAATTCTGATAAAATTTCAATACAAAATAGGCTGTGATTAACAGGCTTAAGACTTTTATAGCCAGATAAACATGACCGAAATTATTTTCTGCTTCGGGAGCTTCCTGAGCTCCTAATCTTTCAAGCATCTTACGGAAACTGTCTGACTCTTCTTCCGGGAAAAAGTAGAACAGTCCCAATACTGAAAAGAACAGTAATTCTACAACACTGATCCAGAAAATATATTTCACATAGTTGCGTGACTTTCTGTTCAACATCTGAAGAATTTCACTGTTGTCATATTTAGGCTGAACAGGCTGTTCCTGCCACGTTTTCTTAAAGCTGTCTAAATCAAATTCAGGCATATTTTTCCATCTGTTCTTTAAGGGTTTTCTTTAATCTGTTCATTTTCACGCGTGCATTGACTTCAGTGATTCCGAGGTTTTCTGCAATATCCTTGTATGGCAGATCGTCAAGATACATCATGACAATGGCTCTTTCTACATTAGGAAGAGTCTTGATTACAGTATACAAAAGTGATACCTGCTGCTGTTTTTCATCGTCATCTTCCACAAAATCCCTGTGGTTGATGTCCAGCTCATTTGTAGGAAGGCTTTTGCTTTTTTTTCTAAAGAGGGTAATGGCTGTATTGAGCGCTACACGGTACATCCATGTGGAAATTTTGGAATTTCCTTTAAAAGAATCATAACTTCTCCAGAGCTGTAACACGATTTCCTGGAAAAGATCCTCCTCATCTTCCAGAGAATTGGTATACAGGCGCGATACTTTGATAATCAGTCCCTGATTATCCTTAATAAGCTGCGCAAATTCTTTTTCTCTGGAATTCATAGATATATAATGGCACGAAGATAATAATAAACTGGTAATTAGGGAAAATTATCATGTAAAATAGTAAACAGGCAAAAAAGTAAAAGAGAAATATTATAAATGAGGATCATTTATACAGAACCAAAAACCATTGGGGTGTTTAGCTGTTTTATCTTTTTACCACAAAATTTGTGTACCTTTGCCTCCGCGAGAAAATCGGCCTGTTGATTTCCCGTTTAGCGGGAGGTAGGAAAGTCCGGACACCACAGAGCAGCAAAGCGGATAACATCCGTCACCCGTGAGGGTAGGACAAGTGCAACAGAAAGCAGGTACAGTTCGGCTGTAGTGAAACCAGGTAAACTCTTTGCGGTGCAATGGTAAGTATATCGGTTCTTTTCAGCAATGAAAATAGGGGCGGCTCGTCCTGAAAACCGAGGGGTAATCAGCTCAAGTGCTGCAGCAATGTAGCACGCAGATAAATAACAGGCACTTCTTCAGAAGTACAGAATCCGGCTTATAGATTTTCTCGTGATTTTTTTTAAAAGCTGAAAGTTAGAAGCTGGAAGAGTGAAGTTTTCTAAACGTAATGATTTAAATCTCCATCTTCATGCTTCCTTCTTACAGCCCAATTTTATTCGCTCTCCAATTGTTTTTTGGAATCCTGTAATTCCTGCCTGTCTTTATCGGAAAGGATAGGGTATTTAAGATTCATTTTTTCCAGCGTATCAATAATGATCTGGATAGCAGCTACTCTTGCAAACCACTTGTTGTCAGCTGGAAGAACATACCATGGAGCATGCTCTTTTGATGTTTCGTTAATAGCTGTTTCATAGGCTTCCATATACTGATCGAATAATGCTCTTTCCGGAAGATCTCCTGCAGAGAATTTCCAGTTTTTTTCCTGTTCATCAATTCGATCCAAGAGCCTTTTTTTCTGTTCATCTTTAGATACGTTTAAAAAGATTTTTACAACTGTGGTTCCGTTCTGTGAAAGGTGTTTTTCAAAATTCCGGATGCTTTCATATCTGTTTTCCCAAAATTTGGCATCGAAATCTTTTACGGAAGACCATGTTTTTTCACTCAGATTATATTCAGGATGCACTTTGCATACAAGAACGCTTTCATAATGGGAACGGTTGAAAATTCCTATCATTCCTTTTTGTGGAAGAGCCAGATAATGCCTCCATAGAAAATCATGGGAATATTCTTTGGAACTGGGTGTCTTAAAACTGGTTACATTACATCCCTGGGGATTCACTCCTCCGAAAACATGTTCTATCATGCTGTCTTTCCCTGCGGCATCCATAGCCTGTAATACAACCAACAGAGACTGGCTCCCGTCGGCATATAACTTTTCCTGCAGTTCACGGAGCTTTTCTTTCTCCTGAATCAGCATCTGCTCTCCTTCTTCTTTAGTGAGCTTTCCTTTATAGGAAGTTGAAGCTTTTTTTATTGAAAATTTTCCGTTTATCTTGAAGTCATCTGAGAAATTGGTGTCCATATATTTAAGATTAAAAAATTAAAAAGTTAAAAAGTTAAAAAGTTAAAAAGTTAAAAAGTTAAAAAGTTAAAAAGTTAAAAAGTTAAAAAGATTTTGATATTAAAATTCAATAGGGAGGGCTTTAGCCCATCCATTTAAAGGTAAATCCCGGGGCTTCAGCCAAAACCTAAATAATATATTTGATCAATGTCAATACATTTACTGCAGACTATTACCTATCATCTGCAACCTAATCCAACATAAATGTAATAAAAAAACCGCCTCAATAGAGACGGTTTCTTTATTTTTTGAGTAGAGCTTACTTTGCAGCAGCCTTTTTAGCAAGTTTTGCAGCTTTTTTCTCAGCTTTAGCAGCTTCTTTCTGCTCAGCAGGAGTCAATACTTTTGGCTCAGGAGCGTTAGCATCTACGTTACCTTTGATGTAGATTACACTTCTGTTGTTTGCAGGGTCATTAGAGAAAACTTCAATCATTTTGTTGAAAGGTCCAGGGATTGCTGTGTTATACCCAACCTTAATCTTAGCAGATTTACCCGGCATGATCGGATCCTGACTGAATTCAGGAGTCGTACATCCACAAGAAGGCTTTACATTTGAAAGGATCAAAGGCTTATCACCTGAATTCGTTACTGTAAAGAATCTTGTACCATCAGCATTAGGCTTGATCGTTCCGTAATCGAAAGTTGTTTTATCAAATGTAATTGTTTGTGCAGATGCCAGAGCAAATGTCCCGAATAGTGCAATTCCTGCAATTAGTTTTTTCATATTCTTGAATGTTAATATGTTTGTTAGATAAATTTTGTGAAACAAAGTTAAAAATTATTTTAATTCATGCTTAAAAATTTTTTTCTTTAGACTATTTTTGCAAATTGCAAGCCAAAGAAATAGAATTTATGCAGATTTCAGAAAAGTACAATCCACAGGAAACAGAACAGAAATGGTACAATTACTGGCTGGAAAATAAATTTTTCCACTCAGAGCCTAATGACAAACCACCATATACCGTGGTCATTCCTCCGCCAAACGTAACGGGGATATTACACATGGGGCATATGTTGAATAATACCCTTCAGGATGTTCTGGTCCGCCGTGCAAGAATGCGCGGATTTAATGCTTGTTGGATTCCGGGAACAGATCATGCTTCCATTGCTACCGAAGCTAAAGTTGTTGCTAAACTGAAATCTGAAGGAGTCAGTAAATCAGATATTACCCGTGAAGAGTTTTTAACTCATGCCTGGGACTGGACCAATAAATATGGCGGAACCATTCTTGAGCAGCTCAAAAAATTAGGATGTTCATGTGACTGGGACAGAACCAGATTCACTATGGAAGATAAACTTTCGCAACAGGTTATCAAAAGCTTTGTAGACCTTTATAATAAAGGGCTGATCTACAGAGGTTACAGGATGGTCAACTGGGATCCGGAAGCGAAAACCAATATTTCTGATGAGGAGGTAATATTTAAAGAGCAAAACGGGAAATTATATTTCCTTAAATATAAGATTGAAGGTTCAGAAGAGTTTCTTTCAGTGGCGACTACACGTCCCGAAACTATTTTTGGAGATACAGCGGTATGCATCAATCCTAACGATGAAAGATATGCCCATCTGAAAGGTAAAAACGTAATTGTACCGATTGTTGACAGAGTAATCCCGATTATCGAGGATGAATATGTTGATATTGAATTCGGAACAGGAGCGTTGAAAATTACTCCTGCCCATGATATCAATGATTACGAGATCGGACAGAAACATCAGCTGAAAATGATTGATGCTCTTGACGATGATGGAAATCTTAATGAGCATGGATTACATTATGCAGGGAAAAACAGATTTGAAGTAAGAAAACAGATCGCTAAAGAACTTGAAGAAAAAGATCTTTTGCTTAAGGCTGAAGATTATGTAAATAAAGTAGGAACTTCTGAGAGAACAGGGGCTGTTATTGAGCCCAAAGTTTCAGTACAGTGGTTCCTTAAAATGGCTGAAATTGCCAAGCCGGCTTTGGATGTTGTAATGGATGATGAAGTAAAGTTCTATCCGGAGAAGTTTAAGAACACCTATAAGCACTGGATGGAAAATATCCGTGACTGGAATATTTCGCGTCAGCTTTGGTGGGGACAGCAGATTCCTGCGTATTACTATGGAGAAGGGGATGAAGATTTTGTAGTAGCAGAAACCAAAGAAGAGGCTTTAGAACTGGCGAAGCAAAAAACTGGAAATGCAGGTTTAACATTAGAAAACCTTAGACAGGATGACGATGCATTAGATACATGGTTCTCATCATGGCTGTGGCCAATGTCTGTATTTGACGGGTTACTGGATCCAGAAAATAAAGATATTAATTATTATTATCCTACTTCTGATCTTGTAACCGGACCGGATATTATTTTCTTCTGGGTAGCCAGAATGATTATGGCAGGGCTGGAATACAGAAAAGAAGTACCGTTCAAGAATGTATATTTTACAGGGATTGTAAGAGATAAGCAGAGAAGAAAGATGTCAAAATCTCTTGGAAACTCTCCGGATCCTCTTGAATTAATGGATAAATATGGTGCTGATGGTGTACGTGTAGGAATTCTATTGAGTTCTGCAGCTGGAAATGACCTTCTTTTTGATGAAGATTTAATGCTTCAGGGAAGAAATTTCATGACGAAGATCTGGAATGCTTTCCGTCTGATCAATATGTGGAATCATGAAGACAAACCAGCTGCTGCTACCGATAACCAGGCTATTGAATGGTTTGAAAATAAATTGAACAAAACAATCTTTGAAATCAATGATCAGTTTGAGAAGTTCAGAATTTCCGATGCACTGCATTTGATCTATAAATTAATTTGGGATGATTTTTGCGGTTGGTATCTTGAAGCGATTAAGCCTAACTATGGAGAAGGGGTTTCAAAAGAAGTATATAACAAAACCATCTATTTCTTTGAAGAACTGATGAAGTTGCTTCACCCGTTCATGCCTTTCTTAACTGAAGAATTGTGGCAAACCATCTCAGAAAGGAAGATTGATGAAGCTTTGGTGATTGCTCAGCAGAAAGAGGTGGGACAGTTTGATGAAAATATTATTAAAAATTTTGAAACTGCTGCGGAATTGATTTCAGGGGTTAGAAATTACCGTCAGACAAAAGGAATTTCACCAAGAGAAGCTGCTGAGATTTATACCAATGCTTCTGAGTTTGCCAATGAAGCAGTGGTAAGAAAGCTGGCTAATGTTTCTGAAATCCACTTCGGACAGAAAACAGATAAGCCAAGCTTTACCTTCCTGGTAGGAGCAACTGAAGTTTCTATTCCTTTAAGTGAAAACTTAGATTTAGGAGAGGAAAAAGCTAAGACTGAAGAAGAACTGAAATACCTGAAAGGATTCCTGGTTTCAGTGGAAAAGAAGCTTTCCAATGAAAAATTTGTGGCGAATGCAAAACCGGAAATCGTAGAGGTAGAGCGTCAAAAACAGAAAGATGCCTTAGATAAGATTGCGATCCTTGAAGAGAAACTGAAAAGTTTGTAAAATATAGACAATAAATTTGTCAGAAATCTCAGGCTGGATACACATAATGAATTGTATCCAGCCTGATGGTTTAAAGAATAAATAAAAATGACACATATAGAAAACATAAAAAAGCTATTCTCGAAAGACTTTGTAGAAAGTCCGTTGCTGGAAAGTTTTGAAGTAGGGAAGATTTATCTTTCCAGTGGAAAGCTGGTTGCCTGCGATCCGTTGATCACCAATGATATGCTTCCTTTCACTACAGAATTCCCCAAAGGAGACTTTTCTGTAATGCTGCACAAAGAACGGGAAAGTAACTGCGTGGCCTATGCAGAGATCATATTCAGTAATTCTGAAGTTAAAGAGTGGAAACTGGCAACCACGTCAGGGCAGAAAATAAAAGATCTGGAGGAAGGGGAAGTTTTTGGATATCCTGTAGAAAGTGGAATGGGATGTTTTATGGATGTTGATACCCAAAACAGTCTCAATGAACTTGAACAGAGATTGTATCAGAATAAAGGAGGTGATTTTATGGGAATCTACGAAGAATTTTTTCATGATTACTTCTTTGATGAAAACGGAGCCATAGATCAGTATGCCTTTCTGAAACCTGCAAAGGAACACCCGGGGACGATCTTTGCTTTTGAAACAGGATATGGAGAAGGATTTTATGCCAGTTATATAGCTTATAACAAAGATCAGCAGCCGGTAAAAATAATTACTGAATTTATAGAAATAAGTTAAATTAAAATTAGTTATTTTAGAGACTTAATTTTATCAGGTATAAACTTTAAAGCTAATACAAAACACAATGAATTTCTCGTCAGAACAGCCCCGTATTATTGTTGTGGGCAGCTCATCCATAGATCTGGTTCTTGAAACCGAAAAACTTCCTTTGCCTAACGAAACGGTTTTGGCCGTTAAGTCAGACAGTTATTTTGGTGGTAAAGGAGCTAATCAGGCGGTAGGAACCTCCAGATTAGGAGCTAGTGTATACTTCATCGGATGTGTAGGGATGGATCCTCTTGGCCAGCAGATCATGAGAAATCTGGTGAGTGAAAATGTGAATGTAGGTTTTGTTCATGAAACCGATAAGGAGGCTACGGGGACAGCGTATGTGACAACTTCTCACGGAAGTGCTGCTATCGTTGTGGTACCTGCAGCCAATAAATATCTTCGTAAATCGCATATAGACGAAGCAGACAAATATTTTCATACTACAGATCTTGTGCTGGTACAGCTGGAGGTTTCTATGGAAGTCGTAGAGCATACCGTGAAAAAAGCCAAACAGTACGGAAAAAAAGTAGGATTGTATGCTTCTCCTGCCATGAGAGTAAGTGAAGATATTTTGGGAAAAGTTGATTTTATCGTGGCTAAAAGCAACGAATTAT
Organism: Chryseobacterium sp. ON_d1; assembly: GCF_006829085.1. Classification (GTDB taxonomy): domain Bacteria; phylum Bacteroidota; class Bacteroidia; order Flavobacteriales; family Weeksellaceae; genus Chryseobacterium. The sequence goes on along the minus strand of NZ_BJTC01000009.1, from coordinate 151,530 downwards.
ATATTATTTTCGGAGAAGAAAAAAGAGAAGAAGTCCTTAAAAAATATTTCAATAAGGTTTTTGTAAGGGATGATACCAATTCTACCATTTATTTTGACGGTACTGAGATGAAATATTATAGAAATGATAAGGATGAAACCGTTTATAAAATGGGGATGGGGGATGCCTTTACTTCAGGATTTGCCATAGCACTTTGTCATGGAAACTCTATTGAGGAATGTGTGAAATTCGGAAATGAAGTTTCCTCAAGAGTTTCAGGAGGCAAAGGTTCGCAGACAGGGCTTCCACGAATTTCAGATTTCTTTTCTTAAAGCTATTTACGACATATCAAAAGTCTGAAACTTAACATAAAAATATAAGTAAAATGTCCACTTTTATAGTGGATTTTTTCTTTTATACTATGGAAAAACTAATATTGACCACAGAAGACCAGGTTGCCCTGACAGTCCATTTGTTTAAACCCGAAAAAGATAATGGGAAGCTATTGCTTATCAATTCTGCAACAGGTGTAAAGCAGCAGGTGTATTTTTCCTTTGCAACTTACTTTTCAGAGCAAGGATTTACGGTAATTACTTATGATTACAGAGGAATAGGACTGTCCAAACCAAAAAGTATGAGAGGATTCCATGGCTCAATGAGACTATGGGGTTCAAAAGATTATAAAGCTATAACACAATATATCAAGGCCAACTTTAATGATTTAAAAAAATACTGCTTAGGCCATTCTGTAGGAGCATTAATTCTGGGAATGAATGAGGATTCTGAAATGTTTGAAGAATTGGTGTTTGTAGGAACACAAAATGCTTTTGTCGGAAACCTTAAAGGAATAACAAAAGTTGAAGCGTATTTAGGTTTTGGAATTGCCCAGCCCTTAACTACTTCACTGTTAGGGTATTTTCCCGCACATTGGTTTGGATTGGGAGAAAGTCTGCCAAAAAATTGCGCATATGACTGGAGAACCTTAATTTTAAACAAGAAATCAACCAACAGACTGTTGGAGAAAATTGATAACTTTTCAGGGAATCTGACACAGAAAGTATTTGTAATCCGTGCTGAAGACGACATATGGCTGACAGAAAAAGGAGTATTAAGCTTGTTGAATAATACCTATCCCAATCTTAAACCTACTTACAGGCTGGTTGCCGTTTCTGAATCTGATAAAAAGGAAATAGGGCATATCAATTTTTTCAGAAGCTACAACAGTAAACTCTGGGATATTATTTTAAATGAACTGACAGATAAATGAAAAGTACGATTGATAACACCGTAGCATTTGTAAAAGAAAAATTAGAGGGAGCAGAAGCCGGACATGACTGGTTCCATATTGAGAGAGTTTGGAAACTGGCTGCTCAAATTGCAGAAACAGAGGATTGTGACAAAGAGGTAGTAGAGTTATCTGCACTTCTTCATGATATTGCAGATCCTAAATTTCATAATGGTGATGAAACCATTGCTCCCCAGATATCCAGAACATTTCTTGAAGAGCAGAATGTTCCCGAAGAGACCATACAGAAGGTTTTGTTTGTAATTGAGAATATTTCATTTAAAAACAGAGACCAGGCCCCAACCAATCCACCTATTGAGCTTCAGATTGTACAGGATGCCGACCGCATTGATGCGATAGGAGCTATTGGAATTGCCAGAACATTCAATTTCGGAGGCTTTAAGAATAATCTGATGTATCATCCGGATATAAAGCCAAAACTTGGAATGTCAAAAGAAGAATATAAAAAATCGAATGGGACAACCATTAATCATTTCTATGAAAAACTATTGCTTCTGAAAGATATGATGAACACCGAAAAAGGAAAGAAAATGGCCGAAGAAAGACATGATTATATGCTGAATTTCCTCGACCAGTTTTATAAAGAATGGAATGTGGACTAGAAAATTGTCCACCGTTATAGATAAAATATAGAGAAGAAGTATCTTTGCAGAATATGACACTCATTATTTTTATAATATTCCTTGCTTCTGTTGTTTCTTTGATCCTGTTTAAGGTTACGTCAGGAAGGATGGCAAAGTGGGCGAAGCTGTTTCGGGTTGTGACAGTGGTTTTTTCAATTTCTGTGTTTACCTATTGGTTTATCAAGAAAAGTGCAGTGGCATTTGTAGATAATTCTGTGGGGCTGCAAGTGATCAATAAGCTTCCTCAAACGCTGGATTTTTATCTCATTAATGTCAATAAAAATGATAAAACCTCAACTCTTGAACCCAAGCATATCGGGAAAATACGTCCTGAATATTACAGGATAGAATATCTGAAAATGGATAAGTCTGATGAATACTGGATTGTAGGATATCTTGGAAAGAAGAATCTCGTATATTTTTCTCAGCATTCCGTACCGAATAAAAATATTGACCAGATTGTAGAAGTACAGAATTATATCAACCAAAGTATGAAGCTTTCTGAAGCAGCCAAAAAACAGGTTGATTCCTATAATTATGAGAATACAAAGCTAGGGATATGGATTACACTGGATTTCCTGCTTCTGTTTCTTAATCTGGTATTGCTTATGAGAAAAAATAAATAAAAAAGGTAATGAGTATAAAAAGCTCATTACCTTTTTTATTAAGGATAATCCAGAATCTGCATAATCCGTTCTTTAAATTCTTCGGGGCATGATTTGATAAGTTTATCCTTATTCTGTTTACTGATTTCTTTAGGCTCTAGCCATTCAGACTTATTGGAATTCAGACTGTGGTTGTCGTATACTCTTTTTATGGTGTGGTTTTCATAAAAAACATATTCATCACCAAGCCAGTTATTGGCAATACTGATTGTACAAATTTCCTTTTCCATGATTTATGTTTTAAAATATAATGTTTAGTGAAATACACTATACTCTAATTTACGATTTTTTTTGTTACGAAAAGGAATTTTCAGCTATTTTTAAAGAAAATAAATAAAGCTGTTTAATGTTTTGTTTCTGTCATTCAGAACAGCGTTCCTGTACTTTCTGTTGCCATTTGGGGAACATGTATATCAGTATTCCATTCTTCGTTTATTTTCTTTATAAAATAGGCAGATAATAAAGGTGAGGCTTTTTCAATATTCTGGTGTACAAAAAAGTAAAGATTCTGAAGACCTTCTTTTTTCCATTTTGTGAGGTGTTTCAACCAATCATCCAGCCTTTCATAATCACTTTCTGCATTTGCACCTACATAACGTATGAATGCATTTGGAGTAGTAAGACGCATATGAAGCATATCTCTTCTTCCTGCAGTATCTACGATAATGTTGGTAATATTATAGGCTTCAAAAAGTTCACATGTTGTATTAAGAATTTCCTCGTCGGTAAACCATTCTGTATTTCGGAGTTCTATAGCTAATGGGACTTCTTTAGGCCATTCTTTTACAAACTTTTCCAGTCTGTCATAATCTTTAGGTTTAAAATTATCATGAAGCTGAAGAAAAGCCATTCCCAGCTTTTCATCAAAATTGATCACGGCGGAAGCAAAATGAGTCACCGGATCTGTCACATCAATTAATCTTCTGAAATGAGAAACGGTATTGGTGATCTTTGGAAAGAATTTAAAGTTTTCAGGAGTTTTCTCTTTCCATGTTTTTACCTGGTCAGGAGTGGGCATTCCATAGAAAGTAGCATTGAGTTCTATAGAATTAAACTGAGTCGCGTAATACGTCAACTCATCTTTGGTTCCTTTAGGATAAAATCCTTTAAGGTCAGTCTTATTCCATTTAGCACATCCAATAGAAATATTTTCCAATCCCTTTTTATTAAGAGCCAGAATCTCCTTTGTTCTGGGATGGTCTTTAGGTAATGTGAAATTTATTTTAGAAGGGTCTTCTACTTGTCCGAATTTCATATCTGTAGTTTTGGTATTAAACAATAAACACAAATATAAACCAAAAATCCCAGAGCATTTCATGATTTTCAGGGAAAGTAACTGATGGATAAATTGGTTGGTTTCAGAATGACTTTGAGGAAATATATTCTTTTCCGGATGCTCTTCATAAGAGAGTATATGCTTGTAAAGTCTTGTAAACAGAAGATTCTTTATTTTCTGTAGAAAATTTCGTGAGGATGATACTATCTTCTTATTAAGTTTTTTTTAAGGAAATATTAAACATTCTGTTACGTAATGTTAATTTTATGTTACCACACTTCATATTTAGGAGATCTAATTTTACACCAAGTTTATAGCGAATAAAAATATGAAGAAAAAAATCATCTGTGCTTTTGCCCTGTTATCTTTTGGGTTTGCATTTTCACAGGAAACCAGCTCTAAAATTTTTGGAAGATTAAAGGGAATTTCTTCCGAAGTTACGGTAAAGGTAGTGCATATTCCTACCAACAGTACCTTTGAAACGAAAAGTAACAGCAAAGGGCAGTTCAGCTTAGATAATCTTCAGCCTGGAGGTCCTTATAAAATTGAAATATCAGATGGGGCACAGGTTATTTATGAGAACCCGAACCTGCAGCTTTCCTTGGGAAATAATGATCTGCCCGTAGTAGAAATAGGAAATAAAGAAAAAACAATTGACGAGGTGAAAATTACCTCCAAAAAAACGACTGCAAAATATGGGGTAGGAATCAGCCAGGCTCAGATTTCCGGGCTGCCAAATATCAATCGTGGTATCCAGGATGTCACTAAACTGGTTCCCCAGAGTGCCAACAATTCTTTCAACGGAACCAATTTCCGTTATAATAACGTAACGATTGACGGTTCTATCAATAATGATGCAATTGGTTTCAGCCCTTCATTGGGAGGACAGACAGGAACTTCCGGAATGCCCGGAAGCAGTACCCGATCCAATTCTATAAGTCTGGATGCTATTCAGGATGTGCAGGTGTATATTGCTCCTTATGATGTGAAACTGGGAAATTTCCTTGGAGGAAGTATCAATGCGGTAACCCGAAGCGGAAGCAATGATGTTACAGGTTCTGTCTATGCATATGGAAGAAATGCTGCGATAACAGGAAGAAACAGAGTGGGAGACAATTCTAAAATGCCGAAGGATTTTGAAGATTTTATCTATGGGGGAAGAGTAGGACTGCCAATTGTAAGGGATAAAGTATTCCTGTTTACCAACTTGGAATATACCAAAAGAACGGATCCTGTATTCTATAATGCCAACGATCCGGGAGCACTGGTGAACGAACAGGTAGCCCAGCAGATTTCTGATTTTGTACGCAATAAGTATGGCTTCAATGTAGGAAGCTTTAACCAGTACAATAACTTTTCAGAAAGTTCAAAGCTTTTCAATAAGCTGGATTGGAAAATTAATGACAGACATACATTGTCCATTAAAAACAATACGGTATTTTCACAGGCATCCAACCTGGAAAGAGACGGGGCCAACTTCAGATTCTCCAGCATGGATTTCGTTCAGAAAAATACAGCTTCCACTACAACACTTGAATTAAAAAGCCGCTTCAATGACCAGTGGAGCAATAATCTGGTACTGGGATATTCTTCGATTCATGATTACAGAGACCCCACTTCCGGTAACGCAATGTTTCCTCAGGTGGAAATTGCTTACAATGGCGGAACTATCCTGTTGGGAAATGACAGAGAAGCCACCGTTTTCAATATGAAACAGAAAACTTTTGAAATCACCGACAACCTTACTTATAAAAAAGGAAATCATACCTTCCTTTTGGGAACTCACAATGAGCTGTATAATATCAACTACGGTTTTGTAAATGCCCTGAACGGAAGAATTTCCTATAAAAACCTGACTGACTTTTATAATGGGACACCGGCCAGGATAAGAGGTACTTATCCTTTTAACGGAGACAGCAGACAGACACTTTTTGATAATCCTTATGCTCAATATAAAGTAAATCTCCTTTCCTTATATCTTCAGGATGAAATCAACTGGGGCAGAGTGAGACTGTCACCGGGAGTTAGAGTGGATTATACAGATTTACCGAATAAACCACAGTTGAGTCCATTGGTAACCAATTCCCCTCAGGATCCGAATTACGGAAATACCTATAACTATACTCCATTGAGCCAGCTTACTAATAACTATCTGAACAAGCCGACATTTTCTCCAAGACTTGGATTTACCATTGATCTTACAGAGAACAGATCGATGGTGTTAAGAGGTGGATCAGGTATTTTTGTGGGGAGAATTCCTTTTGCATGGCTGGGATATGCTTATTACAACGACGGAGTAGGTTTCGGAAGTTATGACTACAACGGACCAACAGCGGCACAGCTTGCTGCCAACGGAGATCCATTGAACAGTTCCAATTTCCCTAAATGGCAGAACTCTTCAAAAGTACAGGTAGACCTTATTGATAATAATTTTAAAATGCCAAGAGTATGGAGAAGCTCATTAGCTTTTGATTATACGCTGGCCGGGTACAAACTGACATTGGAAGGTATTTATACAAAGGTACTTTATGATCTGAAATTCCAGCAGGTAAACAAAACAGACAATGTTAATTATTACAGCTATGATGTGAATCATGAAATGCCAATCTATACGACAAATATCAACAGTAATTTTTCCAATGCCTATCTTTTGTCCAATACCAAAGAAGGGTACCGTTATAACCTTACTGCACAGCTTTCAAAATCATATGATTTCGGATTTAATTTTTTTGTAGCCTATACTTACGGAGATGCTAAAGATATCACCAATGGTATCAGAAACTCGATGGAAAGTAACTGGCAGATGAATCAGTCTCTTACTCCTAACGATCCGAAGCTTACAACCTCCAATTTCGCTATCAAAAACAGGGTGGTAGCCAATCTTGGATATACCTTTAACATTTCTGATATGAACAGGTTATCCACCAATGTGTATTTCAATGCCCAATCCGGAAATCCTTTTTCATGGGGGTTTGTGAACAGTACAATTGCCAATACCGGACAGGCTGCGGGGCTTGCGTATATCTTTAAAGATGCTGCAGAAGCTGCCAAATATATTGTTCCTATAAAAGATGCAGCAGGAAATGTAGTGGTAACTGCTCAGCAGCAGATCGCAGATTATGAAAGCTTTGTCAACAGTAATGACTATCTGAAATCCAGACGAGGTAAATTTACAGAGAGAAACGGCGATGTTACTCCATGGAATATTCAGGCGGATATCAGAATCATGGATGAAATCAGGCTGAGCAAGAAATCTAAGAATAATATACAGATCTCATTGAGTATCATCAATTTTACCAATCTGCTGAACAAAGATTGGGGAAAAGTATATTTTGTACCTAATACCTTCAACTCCACAGCAAGTGTAGGATTGACAAAAGTTGGGAATATAGCATCAGGACAGCCTTCTGCCGGAGATCCTACATATAATTTCAAAACACCGGGACTGCCTTATACCATTGATCAGTTTGCATCAAGGTTCCAGGCTCAGCTGGGTATCCGATATAATTTTTAATTACGCTTTTACATTTTACTTCATAATTCTTTTTCAAAGGTCCGGATTTTCTTTCCGGACCTTTTTATAAATGATAATTCATGAATGACAGGTCGCTGATACAGAAATTGCAATTTATCTTTACCATCAATTAGATAAATTAATGCAATCATCTGCGGAAATCTGCGTAATCTATGGTTAATTAAAACTCATACAAATGATAGCTATTCAATAGGAACGGGCTTTAGCCCGTTTTCATAAAATAAGCCATAATATCCATTGGCTTTAGCCAAAACTTATTAATACCATAGGAAGATCTGTAAAAATCTGTGTAATCCGCGGACGAACAAATTAAACTGACCTCATCCCAACCTATTATGTTATAAAACGACAAAAGCACACCTTTCAGTATGCTTTTGTAAATATAGCGTGTTTATTACTTGGTCCTATGCCTCGCAGCTTGAGCATGATACGAAGTTAACCATCATTTCTTTTGAAACCGATGAACTTCTCTGGTAGTAAAGCGTTTTTACGCCTTTTTTCCATGCTTCAATATAAAGATAGTTAACATCTTTTACAGGCATTGTAGAAGGAATCTGAAGATTCAGTGACTGTGCCTGGTCAATGTATTGCTGTCTCTGTGCTGCCTGAGAGATAATCTCCATCGGAGAGATTTCTTTGAACGTTTTGAATACTGCCTTTTCTTCAGGAGTAAGCTCGTTCAGGTGCTGTACCGATCCATGGTTGAGCATGATGGTTCTCCATGTTTCTTCGTTATCCAGCCCTTTTTCTTTCAATAGCTGTGCAAGATATTTGTTCTTACGCATAAAGTTTCCTTTGGCAAGACCTGCTTTATAATAGTTAGAAGAGAAAGGCTCAATTCCAGGAGAAGTCTGTCCTAAGATTGCAGAACTTGAAGTGGTAGGAGCAATAGCCATTGTTGTGGTGTTTCTCAATCCATATCCTTTCAATACTTCCGGCTCTCCATAGATGTTCGCAAGTTCTCTTGAAGCCTGCTCAGCCTGTTCTTTGATATGTCTGAATGCTCTTGCGTTGAACTGAGTCGCCTCAAAGCTTTCAAACGGAATCATATTTTTCTGTAAATAAGAATGATATCCTAAAACTCCTAATCCAAGAGCTCTGTGACGCATCGCGAAGTTTCTGGCACCCTGCAGGTAATAGTTACCTTCAGTTTTGTCAATAAATTCGGATAATACAGCATCAAGGAAGTATACGGCTAATTTTACGGCATCTGTATCTTTCCACTCATCATACAATTCAAGGTTCATGGAAGACAGACAGCAGATGAAAGATTCTTCCATTGTGGATGGAAGCATGATTTCAGAACAAAGATTACTTGCATTCACCGTCATTCCTAGATCTTTGTAAACCTGAGGCTTATTTCTGTTTACGTTGTCTGTAAAGAAAATATACGGAAGACCTTTTTGCTGGCGACTTTCCAATACTCTTGCCCAAACTTTACGTTTTTCCATATCACCGTCAATCATATCCTGCATCCAGTAGTCCGGTACGCATACTCCGGTAAACAGGTTCTGAATCGGACTACCAATATCTTTAATAGATAAAAATTCTTCAATATCTCCGTGGTCAATATCTAGGTAAGCAGCAAAAGCACCTCTTCTTACTCCTCCCTGAGAAACAACATCCATAGCCGTATCGAAAAGTTTCATGAATGAAACTGCACCTGAAGATTTTCCGTTATCCGTTACAGCGGTTCCTCTGTTTCTCAATTCTCCAAAATATCCTGAAGTACCCCCTCCGATTTTAGTCTGCATGATGACCTCACCCATTTTGTGAGTAATTCCTTCAATACTGTCCGGGATGTGAACATTGAAACATGAGATAGGAAGACCTCTTTCTGTTCCCATATTAGCCCATACAGGAGAAGAGAAGCTGATCCATCCTTTCGTGATCATTTCTTTGAATGCCGGTTGAAGTTCAGGTTTGTATAACCTTTTTGCAGCGGCAGTGGTAATTCTGTCGATCGCTCCGTCTACCGTTTCACCTTTCAACAGATATCCTCTGTTAAGCATTTGCTCAGACTCTTCATTGAGCCACCATATATTTGAATTTTGCTCTTCCATAGATGTTATATTTTCGAATTCCGGAATGAGAGAATCACTCCGGAATTTTGTTTTTTTATAGTATTGATTGTAAAATTTCTACTTTGTGGGAACCGTTCAGTCCGCTTTCATCTCTTAATCTCTGAAATTCTTTAAAAGACGGAACATTCAAAACCTCATGCTGAACTTCTTCATTGATGTAGTTTGAATAATGTACAAATGTAACACCATCTTCCTTTACAAAAACTTTATATTCAAAGGTGGAAGAATCTAAATTTTTGAAATCTTCCAGAAACTTTTGGATATTAGTTTTATTATTGGGAACAAATTCGGGTTTTACCGTGTAGGTTACTATTACATTGATCATTTCTTTTGTATTTGTGCTTTATTCATGAACAGCATTTCCACATATTAATCAGCAAAGGGTAATCCTGATACTGACTGCTTTGACGCTCGCTTCGCTCGCGCTCCAATATTAGAACAAATCGTTTGCTGTAATACTCTTATCGTGCTTGGTATAGTCAACAGGTCTTTTTGCAAAGAAATCATCTAATGAATTGGCGAAAACTTCCTCTTCGAACCATACCATTGGTCTGTATTGTTCAGGAGTAATGTTGTATTTTGTTTTCATGTTGATTTTCTTCAAGCTGTCATCCACACGGTATTTCATGAAGTTTAACAGGTCTTCTTTAGAAACGTTGTCGATTTCTCCCAGTTCAAAGATCCAGCTAAGAATGTCTCCTTCTCTTGCGATAGATTCATCCACCAAAGTGTAAATGTCTTCGATATCGCTGTCTGTTAACAAGTCAGGCTGTTCCTCACGGATTTTGTTGATCAGATAAATTCCGGCGTTAGCGTGAATCTGCTCATCTACGGAAGTCCATGCAATGATATTGGAAACATTTTTCATAAACCCTTTGAATCTTGTGAAAGAAAGGATGATGGCAAACTGCGAGAAAAGAGAAACGTTTTCCACCAAAATACTGAATAACAGTAAAGCGGAAACATACTCCTTAGGAGTAGCCGAATTAGCATGTTTTAAAGCATTTCCAAGGAATTCGATTCTTCCTTTTACAGCAGGAATTTCGATGACGTTAAGGAATTCATCATTATATCCTAAAACCTCTAATAAACGGGAATATGCTTCAGAATGACGGAACTCGCATTCTGCAAAAGTAGATCCTAATCCATTGAATTCCGGCTTTGGTAAGTGGTTATATAAATTTCCCCAGAATGTCTTTACAGACACCTCGATCTGTGCAATGGCTAACAGCGCATTCTTCACAGCGTGCTTTTCATGTGGTTCCAACTGCGAATGAAAATCCTGAACATCTGCAGTAAAGTCCACTTCCGAATGTACCCAGAACGATTTGTTGATGGCTTCTACAAATTGAAGAACCTCCGGGTATTCAAATGGCTTATAGCTTACTCTTTTATCAAAAATTCCCATATTAAATATCTTTATAATTAAATAATTTAGATCCTTGTGGATAACGTTCCGGAAATACTTAACTTTTTGTTTTTCTGCGGGTTGTGAATTGAAGTTATTCACTTTTGCAAATCCATATTTCTTGTAAAGAACTAATAGCAAAGTTCGAAAAAAAGAACTGATTTTGAAAGGGGTAAATACTAATCGGCTGACTTTTAGCCGGAAAAGTTTTCCACATTTACATGAAACAGCCTCGGATAATAGGCTAGACAGCAATCCTGAGGATAAATAGATGGAAATTGGAAGTTACAGTTAAACAATATTTTGTAAAGTATTATAAATAAAGGTTTAATTTGTTAAACAAAAAAATATTTGAATAAATTTTTATTCTTGTAACAATTTGAAAATATCGTCTACTTATTGGGTATAAAACATACATCACTTAATGTTAGTAATTCAGGATTTAAATAAGTCATACGATACAGGAAAAAGCAAGCTTCATGTTCTCAAAGGAATTAATCTGAATATTTCTGAGGGCGAGTTTGTTTCTATTATGGGAAGTTCCGGTTCCGGAAAATCTACACTTCTTAATATTATTGGGATTCTGGATGAAAAAGATTCTGGAACCTATGAGTTAGACGGAGTACCTATTGAACATTTATCTGAGGTAAAAGCTGCAGAATACAGAAGCCGGTTTTTAGGATTTATTTTTCAGTCTTTTAATCTTATCAATTACAAAACAGCTTTAGAGAATGTAGCGCTTCCTCTGTATTATCAGAATGTACCGAGGAAAGAGCGAAATCAGAAGGCACTGGAATACCTGGAAAAAGTAGGATTGGCACAGTGGGCGAACCACCTTCCAAGCGAACTTTCCGGAGGACAGAAGCAGAGAGTAGCTATTGCAAGAGCTTTAATTACTGATCCAAAAGTGGTGCTGGCAGATGAACCTACCGGAGCATTGGACTCTAAAACTACTCATGATATTATGAAACTGCTTCAGGATATCAATAATGAAGGAAAGACAATCATCGTTGTAACCCACGAACCCGATGTAGCTGCACAGACCAAAAGAAATGTAGTGCTGAAGGACGGGGTTATTGAAAGTGATGAGTTTATTAAGCAGATTGTACTATAGGTGAATAGTGAATGGTCAATTTTGCTTCGCAAGTGAATTTTACAATGAGAATGGTAATTAATTTACAACACACACAAATGAATATGAAAAAAAATAAAAATGTTTTTAAATCTGGACCATTATAAACTTGATGTTTATCAGTCAGCCAGAGAATTAAGAATAGAATGTTATAAGATTTTATCTAAAATTCCTGATCATGAAAAATTTAATATAATCGATCAGATACGGAGAGCTTCTACTTCAGTGGTATTAAATATTACCGAAGGATGTTCAAGAAAGTCTGAACTGGAAAGGAAAAGGTATTTTGAAATTGCCAGAGGTTCGGTTATTGAGTTGGATTCTTGTTTTGATATTGTTATAGAATGTAACTATATTAAAATAGAAGAATTAACAAAAATTGGAAATTTAATAAAAACAGCATTTATCTTGTTAAGTAAAATGTTGAAAAAAGATTAGAAATGTAAAAATGAATTTTGCTTCGTAATTAAAGACTTATGAAGAATAAATTGACAACAAAGTTAATTGACTTCGAAGAAAATTGAAAGCGCAGCTAATTGACTTTTTTACAAAGTAAAAAAATAAAAATTATGTTTGACCTAGATCGTTGGCAGGAAATATTCAGTTCTATCCGGAGCAATGTGCTAAGGACGGTACTTTCGGGGTTTACGGTAGCTTTGGGGCTGTTTATTTTCATTGTACTTTTCGGAATTGGAAAAGGGCTTCAGAATGCTTTCTCTGAAGGGTTTTCAGGTGATGCCAAAAACCTGATTACCATTACTACAGGAAAAACGACATTGGCTTATAAAGGATTACAGTCGGACCGTACGGTTACGTTGAATAATGGTGATTATGATTTCCTTATCAATGCTGACAAAAAGAATGTAGGAGCTTCCAGCCCTAGGTATAATGCCAGTTTAATGGTGAAATATGGCAAAGAAAGCGGGATTTATCAAATCCATGGAGCAGAGCCGGGTGAGCAGATTATTGAAAACCGGAAAATGATTGACGGCCGATATATTACGCCGAGAGATCTGGAAGGAAAACAAAATGTTGCTGTTATCGGGAGAATGGTTCAGAGAGATTTGATCAAGAACGGAAGCCCCGTAGGAAAAGAACTTGATATCAACGGAACCATGTTTAAGGTGGTAGGTGTATTTTCTGATGATGGCGGTGACTGGGATGAGAGACATATCACAGTACCTATTACCACTTTGCAGCAGATGAAAAAAGGTTCTGATACAGTAAATATTGCCTATATCTCCTACAGTGATAAACTCACTCCGCAGGAAGCCATTAAGTATGGAGATGAGCTTAAAGATAAACTGAAATCAAGAAAAAATGTTTCCCCAGATGATGAAAATGGAGTGCGTGTCTGGAACAATGCTAAAAACATGAATGATACATTCACCTTTATGGCTGTACTCACGGCGATTGTTGGATTTATCGGACTGGGAACATTGCTGGCCGGAATCATTGGAATCAGTAACATTATGGTCTATATCGTAAAAGAAAGAACCAAAGAAATTGGCGTACGAAAAGCTATTGGTGCAAAACCAAGCGGAATTGTAGGACTGATTGTTCAGGAGAGCGTTGTGATTACAGTGGTTTCCGGACTTGTTGGAGTAGGAGTAGGCGTTTTGACTTTAAGTCTTATCGGAAACAGTCTTGAAGAGTTCTTTATTAAAAGCCCAAGTGTAGGATGGGGCGCCATCATCATGGCATTTATCGCTTTGATTTTCTCAGGATTGATCGCAGGATTTGTACCGGCATACAGAGCTTCAAGAATTAAACCGATCGAAGCTTTGAGAACAGAATAATTGGCGAAAAAATAAACGGATTAATGAAATTCATAACTCATAATTTATAACTTATAATTCAACAAGGTGAATATCATATTTAAAAAAGATACTTGGCAGGAGATTTATTACTCATTGAGGAATAATAAACTCCGCACATTTCTTACCATGATCGGCGTAGGATGGGGGATGTTTTTGTATGTAAGCCTTCTTGGAGCAGCAAAAGGAATGGAGAATGGTTTTGATAAATTATTTTCAGGTTTTGCCACCAACTCTATATTTCTGTGGGCGCAGAAAACATCTATCCCTTATGAAGGATTCCCGAAAGGAAGAGAAGTTCATCTGAATTTAACCGATATGGAAATGCTGAAAAGGAAAATAACCGCCATAGATTATATATCGCCGCAGAATGCAAGAGGAAGCTTTACCGGAACACCAGGAGAAGCAATGTCAAGGAATGGAAAAAACGGAACCTATTCGCTTACCGGAGACTACTCTGTAGGAAATAAAATCTCAGAAAAGAAACTGATTTTTGGACGTTATATCAATGATGCTGACGTTTCCGGAAATAAAAATGTAGTGGTTATCGGAGAAGAGATTTATAAAAACTTTTTTGATTCCAAGAAAAAAGAAAATCCGATAGGAAAATCCATCAATATTAAAGGACTGTTTTTTAATGTAATTGGAGTTTTCCGTGTAAAAAAAGGAGGGGGATTTGAAAATGATCAAACGGCTTTCATTCCGCTTTCTACCTATACGAAAATGTATAATGCCGGAGACCAGATCGACATGTTTGCTATTGTAAGTAAGCCTAATGCCAATGTGAATTCTGTAGAAGAAGATGTAAAGCAGGCTTTGAAAACCAAAAATAAAGTGTCACCTGAAGATACCAATGCATTTGGAAGCTTTAACCTTGGAAAAGAATTTAAAAAACTGACGGGCTTTCTTACAGGAATGCAGCTACTGACCATTATCGTAGGAACCCTGACGATTCTTGCAGGAGTCATTGCTATTTCAAATATCCTTTTGATTACGGTAAAGGAAAGAACCAAAGAAATAGGAATCAGAAGAGCATTAGGAGCAAAGCCGTCAGAAGTGAGAAATCAGATCTTGCTGGAAAGCGTTGTGATCACACTTTCATCAGGATTAATTGGTTTTATGTCAGGGATTTTTGTGCTGATGATTCTGAATGCTGTTACTCAGGGGCAGGATTCTTTTCCATTTTATAATCCGACGGTCAACTATGGAAACGTATTTGCTGCCATGGCTGTCATGGTAATTTTAGGATTGATCATCGGAATGATTCCTGCACAAAGAGCAGTAAAAATCAGGCCTATTGAAGCCTTAAGAACAGAGTAATTAATTTGAAAATAAAACCATTTTAAGATTTAAAAGCAAAAAATAATATAGAGAATCAATATTTAAATTTTAAATCTATTTAATAAAAAATAAACTATACATATGAAAAAGAAATTCACTTGGAAAAAAGCCATTTATATAGTGTTGGGGCTTTTATTTGCAGTGGCATTGTTCTCAGGGATTGGCTATCTTATCAAATCTAATTCTAAAGAAGGAGAAGCTTTCCTTACCCGTAAGCCTACCGTTCAGAATATGGATGATAAGGTCATGGCAACAGGTAAAATTGTTCCCAAGGAAGAAATTGAAATTAAACCCAATATTGCGGGAATCATAGATAAAATCTTAGTAAAAGAAGGAGATAAAGTAGAAGTAGGGCAGCTGATTGCTACTGTAAAGATTGTTCCGAGCATCTCTGAGGTAAACGCTGCACAGCAGGAGG
Organism: Chryseobacterium sp. ON_d1; assembly: GCF_006829085.1. Taxonomy (GTDB): domain Bacteria; phylum Bacteroidota; class Bacteroidia; order Flavobacteriales; family Weeksellaceae; genus Chryseobacterium. Next base: position 135,946 of record NZ_BJTC01000009.1, on the reverse strand, counting down.
TTCAGAATGCACAGATCCAGATCAGCAATGCACAGATGAATGTGGGAAATATGCAGAAGCAGTTTGATATGCAGGAAAAGCTTTATAAGCAGGGGGTGGCTTCCAAACAGGAGTTTCTTAATTCTCAGCAGCAGTTATTCTCTCAGCAGCAGACTTTGAAAAATGCCCAACAGCAATTGAATACGGCTCAAAAAAGATTGCAGATCGCTAAAACAGGAGCGACTCCTGAGCTGAAGGGACAGGGGCTGGCGACTACTGAGATCCGCTCAAAAGCTTCAGGTACCGTACTTGAAGTTCCTGTAAAGGCAGGAAGTCAGGTGATTGAAGCCAATAACTTTAATGCAGGAACTACAATCTGCTCGGTTGCAGATCTGAATGTTTTGATTTTTAAAGGAGAAATTGATGAAGCACAAGCGGGAAAACTGAGTGAAGGAATGGATATGAATATCGTAATTGGAGCATTACAGAATAAAACTTTCCCTGGAAAACTTACTATGATAGCCCCTAAAGGAAAAGATAATGCAGGAACTATTAAATTTCCGGTAGAAGGTAACGTAAGTAATCCTAATAATGAGTATATTAGAGCAGGTTTTTCTGCAAATGGTGAAATTGTCCTGAGCTCTCAGAAAAATGCATTGTTACTGGATGAGTCTTTAGTTCAGTATGAAAAAAAGCAAGGAAAAGATGTCCCTTTTGTAGAAGTGAAACAGCAAGACGGGAAATTTAAGAAAATATATGTAAAACTTGGAGCAAGTGATGGAATCAATGTCCAGATACTTCCGGGGTCAAATATCACTAAAGATTCAGAAGTGAAAGTATGGAACCCTTCTGATAAAGATAAAGAAGAACTGAAAGAAAAGTCTAAGAAAAAATAATAAACTACACTATACACTTTTAAACTGTTGAATTCCGGAGGATTTTTTTCTCCGGAATTCTTTTTATGTCAATATCTTTCATGAGTAAATTCTTATATTTAAGTCAGATAAATCAAGAATGTGTCGATACGCAGTAAAAACCTACAAATCACACTATGTTTGCTTTACATGCCGGAAATCATTTAAACAGCCGGCGGTATATGATATCTTACGTAGGATTGAAAAAGAAAAAGTATATCATGAACCTGATGGTAAATCAATAAATATTGGATCCGTTTTTGTTAACCGCAAAGAAAGCCGGCTTTTTAAACTGCCAAATACAGAAGAGGGAAAAGAATTGGTGTCCACACTGGAAAACCGTGTTATAAGGTGTCCTGAATGCAGAAGTATAATGGCTGACCTTGGAAAAGACTTTAAGGCTCCTAAAAAGACAGCAGCCAAAGAATGGAAAATCATAGAAAGTCTTTTTAAAACAGGGAAATGCTTTCATTCATGCGGCTGTGATGGAATAGGATATATTCCTAAAAATCCCATGGACTATCAAGTGTACTTGAAAACAATATTGCAGGATTATCAGGTTTCCCTGACTGCCTGCCAGAAGATACCAATAGAAGAATTTCCGGATAAAGCTGAAGAGATTAAATACTGGTCAGACAGAATTCAACGGATAAAAACTGAAATTATAGATAATAAGTTTGAAATCATGTGAATTATGTAACAAAAGAGAGCACTATACTGTCTTACCTTTAAATTCCAAATTATATCCTATGAAAAAAGACTATTGGATTTTATTTCTTTTTATCGTTGCAAAATTTGTTCTTCAATACTCGCTGATAAGTCCTGAGTATGAACTTCACCGGGATGAATATCTGCATCTCGATCAGGCCAATCATCTGGCGTGGGGCTATCTTTCAGTTCCTCCCGTCAATTCATGGATTGCCTTGATGATTAAAATGTTAGGAAATTCTATATTTTGGGTTAAATTCTTCCCTGCATTGTTCGGAGCACTGACGATAGTGCTGGTGTGGAAAAGTGTTGAAGAACTTAATGGAAGCCTCTTTGCCAAAATACTTGCTTCTTTAGGGATTCTGTTCTCAGTGCTCCTCCGGATAAATATGTTGTTTCAGCCTAACTCTTTAGAAATTTTTCTGTGGCTGTGCCTTTATTATGCCCTGATTAAATATTTTAATTCAGAAAAAGTAAAATGGATATACATTGGAGCGGTTATTTTCGGAATAGGAATATTAAATAAATATAATATTGCTTTTTCATTATTGGGGCTTATTCCTGCATTATTGCTAACAGAGCAAAGGAAAATTTTTATGCAGTCTCATGTGTACTGGGCCGCTCTTCTGGCTTTGATTATTGTTTTTCCCAATCTTCTCTGGCAGTATCAGAATCATTTTCCGGTGATCCATCATATGAAAGAGCTTTCTGAAAAACAGCTCGTGCATGTGGATAGAATGGGTTTTATGAAATCTCAGATTCTCTTTTTCATAGGAGTTATTTTTGCTATTATAGCAGGGTGGGGAGCATTACTGTTGTACAAGCCTTTTGAGAAATTCAGGTTTTTCTTTTGGAGTTATATCATCACCATTACCCTGTTTTTATTTTTTAAAGCAAAAGATTACTATGCGATAGGGCTTTACCCGGTGTATATTGCCTTTGGTTCCGTTTTTCTGGGTCACTTATTTGAAAAAGGATGGAAAAGATTTTTAAAACCTGTCAGCATCCTTATCCCTATACTTTTATTTCTTCCTTTATATAATGTAGCCTTTCCCAATAAGAGTCCTGAATATATTGAGTCTCATCAGGATCAGTATAAAAAATTCGGATTGCTTCGCTGGGAAGACGGAAAAGATCATCCGTTGCCTCAGGACTTTGCCGATATGCAAGGCTGGAAAGAATTGGCTCAAAAAGTAGATAAAGAATATTCCCGACTGTCAAAATCCGGAAATACCATGGTGTTGTGTGATAACTACGGGCAGACTGGCGCTATTAATTATTATTCAAAGGCAGGTGTTGTAGCCATGTCATTTCATGCGGATTATATTAACTGGATAGATTTAACAAAAAAATATAAAAATGTTATCAGGGTTAAAGATGCTCCTGAAGCAGGAAAAGAACTTAAAGAATCAGGCTCCTTTTTTGAAGTTGCAAAATTATATGATTCCATTACCAATCCGTACGCAAGAGAAAGAGGAACGGCAATTTTCAGTTTGCAGGGAGCAAAAATAGATATCAGTAAAAGAATTCAGGACGAAATTGATGAGACTAAAGATGAATGGAAATAATAAGATAGAAGAATGATAATTAGTTTTAAGATATAAAGATAATAGATAAAAAACATTATCGCAACAATATTGCATTAATGAAATTTATTTTATTTTTGCACTATCAACTATCAACTATCAACTATCAACTATCAACTATCAACTGAACTATGGAAAACAAAAATTTTGATGTCATTATAATAGGAGGAAGCTATTCAGGATTATCCGCAGGTATGTCATTGGGAAGATCTTTAAGAAATGTCCTGATTATTGACAACGGAAAACCTTGCAACAGGCAAACACCACATTCCCATAATTTTGTTACTCATGATGGAAAAACACCGGGAGAAATTGCAAGGCTGGCAAAAGAAGATGTAGAGAAATATAGCACTGTCCGGTTTTATAATGGAACAGTTGTAAAAACAGTAAAAACAACTGATGGTTTCGGAATTGAAATTTCATCCGGCGAAAAATTCCAGGCTAAAAAACTTATTTTGGCTTCTGGAGTGAAAGATAAAATGCCTGATATTCCCGGATTTGCAGAATGCTGGGGGATTTCTGTTATACATTGTCCATACTGTCATGGCTATGAAGTGAAAAACGAGGTTACCGGAATTCTTTCCAATGGGGATATGGCTTACGAATTTTCAAAACTGATTTTTAATCTGACTAAAAATCTTACCCTGTTTACAAACGGGAAAGCTGCTCTTACAGATGAACAACTCGAAAAACTGAAGCAGAATAAAATCATTCTTAACGAAGATGAAATTAAAAGCATTGAGCATACAAATGGTTCCATTCAGAAAATAATTTTCAAAAACGGAAAAGAAGTTGCTTTACAGACTTTATATGCTAAAATTCCTTTTGAACAGAATATCAATGTGTCCGACGATCTGGGATTTGAACTGACAGAACAGGGATTTATTAAAGTGGATATGATGCAGAAAACAAATGTTCCCGGAGTTTTTGCCTGTGGAGATAATGTAACCATGATGCGCTCTGTAGCTAATGCCGTTGCACAGGGGAATTTTGCAGGAGCAGTGGTCAATAAAGAACTTGCAGACGAAGAATTTTAAAGGGTTTTTGATCAAATTAAAACAGCTATAATATTTGATTTATTGATGAGGTTCTCATTTTTTAGTGTTTAAAATCATTTTTTCAATAGAAAAATCTCGACGAAAATTCCGTACATTTGGGGTGAAAATTTCAAAAACTAAAAGTAAAATGGATATTATTTTCGACCTGATTGAAAAAGAAAGACAAAGACAAACCCATGGATTAGAGCTTATCGCATCAGAGAACTTTGTTTCTGAAAACGTGATGAAAGCAATGGGAAGTGTACTGACCAATAAATATGCTGAAGGATATCCCGGGAAAAGATATTACGGAGGATGTGAAGTAGTAGATGAGGTTGAAACTTTAGCTATCAACAGAGCTAAGGAGCTTTTCGGAGTAGATTATGTGAATGTTCAGCCACATTCCGGTTCTCAGGCGAATGCAGCCATTTATCTTGCAGTTTTAAAACCTGGTGATAAAATCATGGGGATGGACCTTTCAATGGGAGGACACCTTACTCACGGTTCTGCAGTGAATTTTTCTGGTATTCAATATAATGTAGTTTCTTACGGAGTACAGCAGGAAACAGGTCTTATTGATTATGACCAAATGAGAGAAGTAGCGTTGAGAGAAAGACCAAAGATGCTTATTGCTGGTTTCTCAGCGTATTCAAGAGATCTTGATTATGCTAAATTCAGAGAAGTTGCAGACGAAGTGGGAGCTACTCTTTGGGCAGATATTGCTCACCCAGCTGGTTTAGTGGCAAAAGGATTACTGAATTCTCCATTCGAACATTGCCATGTAGTAACTACCACTACCCATAAAACTCTGAGAGGTCCAAGAGGAGGGATGATCATGATGGGGAAAGATTTTGAAAATACATATGGCCACAAAACTCCAAAAGGAGAAATCAAAATGATGAGCCAGGTACTGGACGGAGCTGTATTCCCAGGTATTCAGGGAGGACCACTTGAGCATGTAATCGCTGGTAAAGCAGTAGCTTTCGGTGAAGCTTTAGACGTACAGTTCGAAACATATGCAAAACAGGTTAAAGCCAATGCTCAGGCATTATCAAAAGCAATGATCAACAGAGGATTTGATATTGTAAGTGGTGGTACAGATAACCATTTGATGCTGGTAGACCTTAGAAATAAAGGAGTAAACGGTAAAGAAACTGAAAAAGCATTAGTACTTGCTGATATTACCTGTAACAAAAACATGGTTCCTTTTGATGATAAGTCTCCATTTACGACATCTGGTATCAGATTGGGAACTGCTGCTATTACAACAAGAGGATTGAAAGAAAATGATATGGATACCATTGCAGGATTAATTTCTGAAGTAGTAGATAATATCAAAAATGAGGAAGTTATTGGTTCTGTAAGAAAGAAAGTTAACGAATTAATGGAAGGTAAAGCTCTGTTCAATTACTAACAGACATTCCAATATTATATAAAGAATGAGCAGGCTGCTCATTCTTTTTTTATTCAAATGGAAAAGAAATCTTATACTTTCGACGAAATCAAGCAGAAACTGGTCAACTATTGTGTTTATCAGGACCGCTGTCATGCTGAAGTGGAACAGAAGATGAGGGAGTTCATGCTTATTGATGAAGCCAAGGAAGAAATTATTCTGTATCTTCTGAAAGAAAATTATTTGAATGAAGAAAGATTTACCCGAAGCTATATCAGAGGTAAATTTTACATCAAACATTGGGGAAAGACGAAAATCAAAATGAATCTGAAGCAGAAACAGATTTCCGAGAAGCTGATCAATTCGTGTTTTGATGAGATTGATGATTCTGATTATGAGAAAACTATCCGAAAGATTTTTGAGGAGTATTATTCTAAACAGAAGGGTTTGAAAGAATATCAAAAAAAAACCAAGACTATAAAGTATTTGATGGGTAAAGGTTTTGAATATGAAAAAATAATTGATATTTTTGACTGAATATTAATAAAATTTAAAAAACTTGACGTATGACTTTTAGGGAAAAAATAAGCAGTTCATTGAAAAAGATTGATATATAGGGATTTAGTAATTATTTTAAAGAGAAACAGCTTAAATAAAGAACTTTAACAGATATATATCACCTTTGTAAAGAGTTTTTATGGTATGATTTTTGTCACTGAGTTTAGCTGTACCTAATGAAATTGTTAGATTTCATAAAATATAACATCAAATTTATTTTTGATTTCAATATATTGAAATAAATTTATTTATTTTTGTATGATTGTATCAGAATTATCTTTGATTGGATAATCAGATATTATACCTTAATTAAATATGAACACCAATAAAGACAATGTACAATTCTCTTAGAAAAACAATATTTGGAGGGGATAATGTTGTCAATCTCTCAGACGTAAGATATCTTCCTCGATGGATAATTCTTGTAATAGACATTATTATTCTGATCATATCTTTATTTCTTTCCACTTACATTATCGCAAAGATTACCAAGCAGGAGTTTATATACCATGAAGATAAAAGTTTAATTTTTGCTTTTATTATTCTGGTGAATACTGTTTTTATGTATGTCTTCAAGACTTATGCCGGTATTATTCGCCATTCAACATTTATAGATTTATTTAAGCTTCTGATATCCTGTTTCTGCACGATGCTGACTATCGGAACGATAAATATTCTTTATTTCTGGACTACAGGAAGTAAGTTTATTCTTACCCCTTATCTGGTACTTTACTTTGTCATTTCTTTTATGGGATTATTCCTTTTCAGATTATATGTAAAAGAGTTTTTCCATATTGTAAGAGAATACAGAAGAAGTGCGCTGAAAAAAAGAATTCTGGTATTGGGAATTGATGAACAGTCGATTGCAATTGCACGTGCTATTCTGGATAACCCAAGCCTGCCTTATCAGGTGGTTGGTTTCTTAACTCAAAGAACAGATTCTAAAAGAGCATCTCTGCTGGGAAAACCAATTTACGAAAAACAAAAGATAGAAGAGCATTCAAAAGAAGATCTTATTATTGATGGGGTTCTTGTTGTTAAAGAGATGATGGCAAGAGATGAAATGAATGCTTGGGTAAATTTATTTTTGGAGAAGGACCTGAATGTCTTTAAAGCACCATCCGTACAAAAACTAAGAGACAGTGATCTTGGCGGTTCTATCAGGAATCTTCAGATTGAAGATCTGTTGAATAGAAAACCTATCAAAATCCAGAATGAAAAAGTTAAAAGCAGACATTTTGCTAAGACTGTATTGGTAACCGGTGGAGCGGGATCTATAGGAAGTGAGATTGTAAGACAGGTTGCTCATTTCAATCCCTCTTTAATTGTAGTGCTGGATCAGGCCGAAACTCCGCTGTACGAAATTGAACTTGAAATGAGAGAAAAATTCCCTCATATTACTTTCAAATTTGTTTTAGGAGATGTTTCTAACCATCATAGAATGGAATCTCTGTTCCAGACGTACAATTTTTCAATGGTATATCATGCTGCTGCCTATAAGCATGTACCTTTAGTCGAAGAGAATCCTCATGAAGCCATTTTTGTTAATATATTGGGTTCAAAGATAGTTGCAAAATTATCCAGCAAGTATAAAGTAAACAGATTCGTAATGGTATCTACAGATAAAGCTGTAAATCCAACTAACGTAATGGGAGCTTCAAAACGTGCTGCAGAACTTTTCGTACAGTCCCTTCAGAATGTAGAAGGTAATGTGACCAAGTTTATTACAACAAGGTTTGGAAATGTATTAGGCTCCAACGGTTCGGTCATTCCGCATTTTAAAAAACAAATCGAGGCTGGAGGTCCGGTAACCATTACCCATCCTGAAATTGTAAGATACTTCATGACTATTCCTGAGGCTTGTGAACTGGTTCTTCAGGCAGGAACAATGGGAGAAGGAGGTGAAATATTTGTCTTTGATATGGGAGAACCTGTTAAAATTATTGATCTGGCGAAAAGAATGATAAAATTATCAGGATTCGAACCTAATATTGATATTAAGATTATTTATACGGGATTAAGACCTGGAGAAAAGCTCTACGAAGAACTTTTAAGTGATGATGCAAAAACGCTTCCTACTCATAATGATAAAATTATGATTTCTAAAGACCCTTCCATGGGATTTGAAGATATAGATAGGCTTACTAAAGAAATTACCAAAGCTTCTCTGCGAAGAGATAAAGTGGAAGTAGTAAGGATTCTTAAAACAATAGTGCCGGAATTCCGAAGCAATAATTCAATTTATGAGGCTTTGGATAAATAGAAAAAATATAAATGTATATTTGCACAATTTAACAAAATAATGAAAGGAAAAATATTAGCAGTAGTTTTGGCATCCTCTTTAGTGATTTCCTGTAAAGTGAATCCCAATGCTAAGAACGATTTAAATTATATGCAGAATATAGAAAAAGTGGCTATAGATGCATCAGCTAAAAATTCTAATAATACGATACAGGCTGGTGATCAGATTGTTATTTTGATTACTGCCAAAGATATGGATGTGGTTAAACCTTTTAATCAGAATTACTCTTCATCCGAATTTATTCAAACAAATACTTTAGCAGGGAGTAATACCCCTAATCAGGGAGCCGTGACTATTTCAGGTCCTACTTATATTGTTGATACTAATGGAGATATTGACTTTCCAATTCTGGGTAAAATCAACACATCCAATAAAACTCTCGTTGAGCTTAAAGATGAATTAAGAAATAAGATGACCAAATATGTTATTGATCCTACAGTTAATATAAGACTTGCTAATTTTAAAATAACCGTTTTAGGAGAAGTTAATAGGCAAGGAGACTATACAATAGCTAATGGTCATGCAACAATTTTAAATGCATTAGGTCTTGCAGGAGATTTTACAACATATGGAAAAAGAGATGAAGTTTTGGTGATCAGAACAGAAAACGGACAGGTTTCACATGGACGTATAAATCTTTTAGATGCGAATGTCATCAATTCACCTTATTATAATCTTAAACAGGGTGATGCTATTATTGTTTCTTCGAACAATACAAAAGATGCTATTTCAAAACAAAACCCAAATACAGGACTATATCTGACTGCTATTTCTATTGGGGTGACTGCCATAGCAGTAGTAGTAAGTTTATTTAATAAGAAATAAAAAATTGATGGATAACCAGGAATCTACACAATTTTCAGGAACGGAGAAGATTTCGAATAAAATTAGTACCAATGAGATAATCAAACCATATTTACGAAAATGGCCATGGTTTATTTTCAGTGCAATTTTAACTCTAATAGTTGCCTTTATAGCTGTAAAGTTTATAACACCAGTCTACTCTGTTGAGACAACACTTCTTATAAAAGACTCAAAAAACTCATCATCTGATGAATTGGGAGTACTTTCAGATTTATCTGGATTAGGAGGAATGAAAACCAACAGTATTACAAATGAAATTGAGGTTCTGAAATCGAAAAAACTCATGACTGATGTAGTGGTTAGCCAAAACCTTCAAACAAATATTATAGCCAAAGGTAGAATAAGAAGTATTGAGCTTTACAAAAAGTCATCCCCTATTGAAGTTAAAGTTGTAAATGAAAAATCTAAAACTCCAAATAACCTGATTAATGTAGAATTAAAAGGCAATAAAGTTGTAGTAAATTATAATGATTTAGAAAAAGAAATTGTTTCTGAATATGGAAGAATAATCAATCTTCCCTTTGCAAATATTATTATTACAAAAAATAATAAATATGATGCCAAAACTTCACAAGGGGTAAATACCAATAAATTAGAATTAAATATTTCAACTGTTGAAGCCAAAGTTAATAGTTTATCAGATGCACTTAATGTCAATTTAGCTAATAAAGATGCTACTGTACTTAAGCTAGCAATGAATTATCCACAAACGGAAAAGGCTAAGGATATTCTTAATTCTTTGGTAAATGCTTATAATTATGATGCAATTTTAGACAAAAATTTTGAATCCAAAAAGACATTGGATTTCATTGAAGACAGAGTAAGGAAACTATCTGTTGAGCTTGGACAGGTAGAAAATGAAAAAGAAAATTTTAAAGCTAAAAATAACCTTACTGATCTGGAGACAGAAGCTAAAATTGATTTAGAAAGTTCAGCTACAGCTCGTGGTAAGCAACTGGAACTTGATGGACAAATTGAGTTAACCAACTCATTAATTACTTTTATTTCCAAACAAGGTCAATATCAAATTTTACCGTCAAATGTTGGGTTAAGTAATGCCGATGCAGCGTCTGGTATTACAGCCTATAATCAACTGATATTACAAAGATCAAGATTACTGGAATCTGCAACTATTGACAATCCAGTGGTTGTAGAACTTAATAAACAGATTAATGCTATGCGAACTTCTGTTGTTCAAGCTCTTCAAAGAAATAAAACAGGGTTGGAACTTGCCAGAAATGAATACATAGGAGAACAGAATAAAGTGTCTGGAAAAATTGCTAAAATTCCATCTATAGAGAAAATTTTTAGAGGAATAGAGAGGCAGCAACAAATTAAAGAAAATTTATATTTACTATTACTACAGAAAAGAGAAGAAACCGCAATAGCACAGTCTATTACAGCACCTAAAGCCAGAGTTATTGATGTGGCATATGCTTCTCTTAATCCTGTGGCTCCAAAGAAACAGGTTATTTTGTTGGCTGCTTTATTTATAGGATTACTTATTCCATTTCTAATTATTTATTTATCAGAACTATTAAATAATAAGATTGTCACTAAACATGATCTGGAAAAACTGGTACATGCACCTATTATAGCAGAATTACCAAGTCTTGAAAAAGGAGATTCTGAAATCGTAAAAATGAACGATATTACTCCTATGGCGGAGGCATTTAGAATTCTTATTACGAATATGAACTTTATGCTTTCAAAAGAGAAAAAAGGAAAAGTTGTATTTGTCACTTCAACAGTGAAAGGAGAAGGAAAAACCTTTACTTCCGTCAATTTAGCTTTAACATTGGCTAATCCTAAAAAGAAAGCAATTATCATAGGATCTGATATCAGAAATCCTCAGCTTCAAAGATATAATCCGGCAAGAAAAGGACTTACGGGACTTACAGAGTATCTTTATAATGATGAAACCAAACTTGAAGATATTATTCATGTCTCATCCTTTAATCCTTACCTGGATGTAATTTATTCAGGAATGATTCCTCCTAACCCGACAGAATTATTATCCAACGGCCGTTATGAGTTCCTTTTAAGTGAATTGAAAGAGAAGTATGAATATATTATCCTGGATACTGCACCATTGCTCCTTGTTACAGATACTTTCCTTATTGCTGAACTTTCTGATGTTACCATCTATGTGTCCAGATCTAAATATACCGAAAAGGCATTATTAGAATTTGCCAATAGCAATATCGATCAGAAAAAAATCAAAAATGTTGGGTTTGTACTTAATGATGTGAATAGGGAGAATTTAGGATATAGTAACAAATACGGTTATGGCTATAACCAACATGCAGAACAATCTTGGCTTCAAAAAATAAAAAATAAATTTAGTTAATGATAGCAGCATATACAATAGCGGTTATAGGCCAGGGTTATGTAGGCCTTCCTCTATCCCTTGAATTTGCCAATCACTATCCTGTCTTTGGTTTTGATATTAATACACAACGTGTTGATCAGCTTAATAACGGAAAAGATATAACGCTTGAGGCTGATGTTGATAAATTAAATGACGGACTGAAAAAATATAAAGAATCTAATGGTTCTTTAGGCTATAAAGCCACAAGCCGATTATCTGATATTTCTGAAGCTAATATATTCATTGTAACTGTTCCTACTCCTATTGACAAATATAATGCTCCGGATCTGACTCCTTTGATTTCTGCTTCAAAAATGTTGGGAGAAATTATTAAAAAAGGAGATACTATCATTTATGAATCGACGGTTTTTCCTGGCTGTACAGAAGAAGAATGTGTGCCTGTGCTTGAAAAATATTCAGGACTTAAATTGAATGAAGACTTTTTTGTAGGATATTCCCCGGAAAGAATTAATCCGGGAGATAAAGTGAATACACTTACAAGCGTTAAAAAAGTAACTTCAGGTTCTACAGCAGAGATTGCTGAGAAAGTAGATCAATTATACAAAAAAATTATTACTGCGGGAACCCATAAAGCGCCTAGTATTAAAGTTGCAGAAGCCTCGAAAGCTATTGAAAATGCACAAAGGGATGTTAATATTTCTTTTGTTAATGAATTAGCCTTAATCTTCGATAGAGTAGGTATCGATACCAATGATGTATTGGAAGCAGCAGGTACAAAATATAACTTTCTTAAATATAAACCAGGATTGGTGGGAGGACACTGTATTTCAGTGGATCCTTATTACCTTGCACACAAAGCAGAACAGCTGGGTTATCACCCGGATGTTATCCTATCCGGAAGACGTGTCAACGATTCTATTGCCAAGTTTGTTGCTGCTAAAGTAGTGAAACTTCTTATTGCAAAAGGTGGAGTAATAAAGAACTCTAATGCACTCATTTTAGGCGTAACATTCAAAGAAAACTGTCCCGATGTCAGAAATACTAAAGTAGTAGATATTTACAGAGAACTTGCAGATTATGGTGTAAATGTAGATATTTATGATCCATGGGCAAGCAAAGAAGAAGTAAAGCACGAATATGGAATTGATATTCTGGATGTTCTTCAGGAAGGAAAAAAGTATGATTCATTAGTTATTGCTGTTTCTCACAATGAGTTTCTGGAAATGGATCTGGATCAGCTTAAAAAAGAAAATGCCGTGGTTTTTGATACCAAAGCATGTTTAGACAGAAATCTGGTTGATGCAAGATTATAGCAGGTAATGAATTATGATATTATCATCATTGGCGCAGGTTTGGTAGGATTGGCTACAGCCTATCAGACTAAGCTGAAAAGTCCTGGTTCTAAGATTCTGATTTTAGAAAAAGAAAATGATGTGGCATTGCATCAGTCGGGACATAACAGTGGAGTAATCCATAGTGGAATTTATTATAAACCGGGAAGCCTTAAAGCTAAGAATTGCATTGAAGGATATAACTCGGTAATTAATTTTGCTGAAAAACACGGAATACGATATGACCTTTGCGGGAAAATAATTGTAGCCACTTCCCAGGAAGAATTGCCTCTTTTAGATACTATTTATAAAAGAGGAGTTGAAAACGGACTTCAGGATTTAAAGTATCTTTCAAGGGAAGAATTTCGTGAAATTGAACCCCATTGCGAAGGAGTAAAGGCGATCAGAGTCCCACAGACCGGAATTATTGACTATCCCGGAATAGCTAAAAAAATAAAAGAACTTTTTGAAGAATTAGGAGGAGAAGTAAGGTTTAATAATGAAGTAAGAAACATTATTGATAAAAGCTCTGAAATTATTGTAAACACCAATGTTTCCGAATTTAAAACTAAAAAACTGATTTCCTGTGCGGGATTATATTCTGATAAGATAACCAAAATGACCAACGAAAAAAATGATGTGGTCATTATTCCTTTCAGAGGAGAATATTATAAAATTAAGGATGAAAAAAAACATCTGGTAAAACATCTTATTTACCCGGTACCTGATCCTAACTTTCCGTTTCTTGGGGTACATTTTACCAGAATGATTGATGGCAATATTGAAGCAGGCCCTAATGCCGTTCTCGCTTTTAAAAAAGAGGGATACCATTTTTTCGATTTCAATTTCGGTGAAACCATGCAAACTTTGTTATGGCCTGGATTTAGGAAAATTGTAGCGAAATATGGAAAAACAGGAATGGGAGAAATGCACCGTTCACTCTCCAAATCTGCGTTTACAAAAGCCCTCCAGAAGCTCTTACCGGAAATACAGGAAAATGATCTTGTGTCGGGAGGTTCAGGAGTAAGAGCTCAGGCTTGTGACAGAAACGGAGGCCTGATTGATGATTTTGATATCGTGAAAAACGGAAACATCATTCACGTCAGAAATGCTCCGTCCCCGGCTGCCACTTCCTGCCTTTCTATAGGAAATAAAATAAGTGAACTTATTACAAGTTAAAAACGCACCTCTAAATACTCTCAAAAAACTAAAAGATGAAAATTCAAATGGTTGATCTTAAAGGTCAATATCAGAAAATAAAAAATGAAATTGATGCTGGAATTCAGGATTGTATTGATAAAACAGCATTCATCAATGGTCCTGCTGTAAAAGAATTTCAACAGGATTTCGAAAAATATCTGGGAGTAAAACATGTTATTCCATGTGCTAACGGAACAGATGCACTTCAAATTGCCATGATGGCCCTTAACCTACAGCCCGGAGACGAAATAATCTGTCCAGCCTTTACTTATGTAGCGACAGCAGAAGTTGTTGGTCTTTTAGGATTGAAGCCTGTAATGGTAGACGTAAACGAAGATACTTTTGATATACAGCTGGAAGATCTTGATAAATATCTTACACCCAAAACCAAAGCAATAGTTCCTGTCCATTTATATGGGCAGAGTGCTGATATGGAACAAATTCTTAAATTTGCAGAAAAACACAACCTTTTTGTTATAGAAGATAATGCTCAGGCAATCGGTTCTGATTATACTTTCTCAGATGGGACTGTAAAAAAAACGGGAACTATCGGACATATCGGCTGCACCTCATTCTTTCCATCAAAAAACCTGGGATGTTATGGTGATGGAGGGGCATTGATGACAAATGATGATGAATTAGCCTTCAAAATCAGAATGATTGCCAACCACGGTCAGGAAAAGAAATACTATCACAAAATTTTAGGTTGTAATTCAAGACTGGATACTATTCAGGCAGCTGTGTTAAAAGTTAAGCTTAAGTATTTAGATGACTATTCAGCTGCCCGAAACAGGATGGCAGATTATTATGATAAAAACCTTGTGGCTATTGCTGAAATTCAGATTCCTAAGAGAGCTGGAAATTCTACTCACGTATTTCATCAGTACACCCTTAAGGTGAAGAATGGAAAAAGAGACGGATTACAAAAATATTTGGCAGAAAAGAATATTCCAAGTATGATATACTACCCTTTACCTCTTTATAAGCAGGAAGCTTTTCTTCAATATGTAGCCGAGGGCTTTAGCCTTCCGGTTACAGAACAGCTCTGCAAAGAAGTCATCTCTCTTCCTGTCCATACAGAATTTGACCAGGGAGTACTGGATGTTATTATTACAGAAATTAAGAATTATTTTAATTAAATTATGGATTATTCTAAGGCAATACTTATCAGAGAATTTGAAAAATTACTTTTAGATCAATTTTCTAAAGGAAAACTTAATGGAACAGTCCATACTTGTGTAGGACAGGAAACTACAGCCGTAGCCATTGCTTCAAACTTTAAAAAAGGAGATCGAATTTTTTCCAATCATAGGGGGCATGGTCACTTTATTTCTATAAATGGAGATATTAAATCACTGCTTGCTGAAATGTTGGGAAAGGAATCAGGAATCTCTTCCGGAATCGGAGGCAGCCAGCATTTATATAATGATGATTTCATAAGCAATGGTATCCAGGGAGGATTGGCTCCTGTAGCTGTTGGATATGGATATGCCAATAAGCTCAAACAAAATGATAATATTTCGATTGTCTTCTTAGGCGATGGAACTATGGGGCAGGGAATTGTATATGAAGCACTGAATCTGGGAGCGATCTATTCTTCTCCAACACTTTTTGTTATGGAGAATAATGGCTATGCACAATCAACTCCTTTTGAAATGATTAAGAGAGGGGAAATGAAAGACAGAATCGAAGGATTCGGGGTGAAATATATAAAAACTTCAATTTGGGCGTCAGACTTTGAAGAGACAGTAACCAGAGCAACCCTGGAGACAAGAGAAGGAAATCCTGTTTTTTTGGAGATTGAATGTTATAGGTTGAATTCACATTCGAAAGGAGACGACAATAGAGAAACAAATGAAATAGCTCATTATATTGAGATTGACCCTATTAATGTTTTTTACAAAAACTTCCCTGAAAAAGCATCCGGGTATGAAGCTGAAGCCAAAAAATTGTTGATGGCCTATCTGGAAGAACTTGAAGAAGAGAAGCCTTTGAGCTCTATGACTGAGCATATTTCAGTATTTAATTTAGAATCAGAGATAGAAGAATACAATATCGAAAAGTTAGGAAAAAGGATAAACAAACTTATTAATGAAGGTTTGGATATATTTTTAACCAACGAAAACTCTATTTTTTTGGGGGAAGATATTATGGAAACAACAGCTTATACCCCTGGAAATTATGGAGGAGCATTTAAAGTCTCTGAAAAGTTGAGTCATAAACATAATAACAGAGTATTTAATACTCCTATTTGTGAAAGTTCAATAATAGGATTTGCAATTGGATCTGCGCTGAATGATTACAAATCTATTGCAGAAATTATGTTTGGAGACTTTTTAACATTAGGATTTGATCAAATCTTACAACAGGCTTCTAAAATACCAGAAATGTTTGGTAGAAAAGTAAAACTACCTATGATTATCAGAACACCTATGGGAGGAAGAAGAGGTTATGGACCCACACATTCACAAAATATAGAAAAGCATTTCCTATTTATTCCTAATACTAGAGTCATAGCTCTTAATTCATTTTATAACCCTAGAGATATTTTTGAAACTCTATATCATAAGAATGATATATTAACTTTGATTATAGAAGACAAAATTGCTTATACAAAAGAAATCTTCTGGAAAGATCTGAAAGGATATAATGTATATAAAACTAAAGAAGATTTTCCGACTTTAATTTTTAAACCTGCTAAAATAAAGCCTAATCTGACAATACTATGTTATGGTGGTATGTTAGACGAAGTATTGGCTACAATAGAGGATCTTCTTGTAGAGGAAATCTTTGTACAAATCGTTTGTCCTACGCAATTGTCTCCATTTAATATTAATCAGGTCATTGAAAGTGTATCTGTAACAAAAAATATTTGTATCATAGAGGAAGGATCTAAATATGCCTCTTTATCAGGGGAAATTTTTTCTTATTTTACAGAGCATAAGATAGCACTGAATAAAGCACTTAGAATTTCTAATGAAAGTTTGATTCCTTGTGCTAAAGATGCAGAGTTAAGTGTGATACCCAATAAGAATTTAATTTTCAACAAAATCAAAAAATTTGCTCATGAATAAGTACTTTATTGAACAAATTAACGTAAGTGATAATGAATATTTAATCACTTCTATACCATTTAACAGCGGTGATAGAATTAGTAGGGGTGACATTATAATTTCCTATGAATCTTCAAAAGCTGATTTTGATGGCGATTCAAATGAAGACGGATATATTTATTACAATCCTTCACTTCAGTTGAAAAAGAACTATAAAATTGGTTATTTATTAGCTGTAATTTCTGAAGAACCTCTGGATCATTTAGATGAGATCTTTAATGAAGGAAGTCTATCCGGTAAGGACTCATTTCAAGATACAGATAAGATTATTACCAAAAAAGCGAAAAAACTTATAGATAGTCATAATATTGATGTAAATATCTTTGATGATGAAATTATTTCCGAAGAAATCATTTTAGAATATTTATCCAAAACAGAGAATCATTCATTTCAGGATATAGAATATTATTATTCTAAAAGTATTGATTTTAAAGTTAGAAATGGTCAGAAGAAACTGGCGATCATTGGAGCTGGAAAAGCAGCTCTACAACTTCTTGACACGATTTTTGAACTTAAAAATATAGACCCTGTTGTATTGTACGATAACAATTCTTCTATAATAGGTAAAACTCTTTTGGGAATTGAAATAAAACAACTCTCAGTTGAAACAATTATCGAAGATTATAATCAGAGGCTATATGATGAAATTATAATCTCTTTTTCGGGGAATATTGCAGAAAGAAAAAGGTGGTTTGAAGTATTGGATAGTAATCATATTCCTATGGCCAATGTTCTTCATCCTACTTGCATTGTTAGTAATTTTGTGAATATAGGAAAAGGAAATATCTTTTTTGCTAATACAAGAATTGGCCCATTTGTCGAAATAGGAAATAATAATGTTGTTTCTTCATATTGTAGTTTTGAACATCATAATAAATTAGGGAATCATAACACATTTGGCCCTTCAGTGATCTTTTCTGGCAGCTGTACTATTGGAAATGAAATAAAATTTGGAACAGGGATTTTTATAGAACCAAAAGTGAAAATAGGAAACCATAGTATTATTTCTTCAGGTTGTATTGTTCAGAAAAATATTCCTGAATATAATATTCTAAGAAATACAGCAAAATTTGAATTAAAAAAAATAAATACAGATGAATAAAATAAAATTTGCAGTTGTAGGATGTGGTCATATTGGGAAAAGACATGCTGAAATGATATCCAGAAATGAAGAGTGTGAATTGGTTGCTTTGGTGGATGTAAAAGACAAATCTGTTCTGGAAATTGACCGTTATGAGGTTCCATTTTTTAAATCTCTGGATGAATTATTGAATTCCGGAATTGATTTTGACGTCGTTAATATTGCCTCACCGAATGGGTTTCACTTTGAACAGGCCTATAAGGTAATAGACGCAGGGAAGCACGTGGTAGTGGAAAAGCCAATGACGTTATGCAAACAACATGCTGAAAAACTTATTTTTCAAGCCTTGCACAAACATAAGCAGGTTTTTGCGGTAATGCAGAACCGGTATTCTCCTCCATCAGTATGGATTAAAGAAATGGTGGAGAGTGGAAAATTGGGTAGAATATTTATGGTGCAGCTAAACTGCTACTGGAACCGTGATGAAAGATATTATAAACCTGAATCATGGCATGGAAAGCTTGATCTGGATGGAGGAACGCTATTCACACAATTTTCTCACTTTATAGATATTATGTACTGGCTGTTCGGTGATATTACCAATATTCAGGCAAAATTTGCAGATTTTAACCATGAAACTCTTACTGATTTTGAAGATTCAGGTTTTGTGAATTTTGATTTTGTAGATGGCGGGATGGGATCATTAAACTATTCAACTTCTGTATGGAATCAGAATTTAGAAAGCTCAATGACCATTATTGCAGAGAACGGTTCTGTAAAAATTGGTGGACAATATATGGACAAAGTAGAAATTTGCAATGTTAAGGATTATCTAATGCCGGAATTAGCTCCCACAAATCCTGGAAATGATTATGGCGCATATAAAGGCTCAGCAGCAAATCATCATTATATTATCGAAAATGTTGTAGATGTTTTAAAGGGAAGAAATACGATCACTACAAATGCCTTAGAAGGGCTTAAAGTTGTTG
Organism: Chryseobacterium sp. ON_d1; assembly: GCF_006829085.1. GTDB lineage: Bacteria > Bacteroidota > Bacteroidia > Flavobacteriales > Weeksellaceae > Chryseobacterium. The sequence continues at coordinate 116,559 of NZ_BJTC01000009.1, read as the reverse complement.
ATATCATTGAAAGGATTTATGCCCTAAAAGAATAATTATTTACTGTTAAAACAATAGTTGCTGGAATTGTATAAATATGCGAAATAGATGGGTTACTTCCAACAAAAAAATTATGAATGAAAAATTGTTTGAATAGCTTTGAATTTTAAAAAAATTTTAAATAGTGTAAAATCGAATTCTTTTTTACAAAACGTAGCGATATTATCTAGTGGAACTGTTATCAGTCAGTTGATAGTGATTGCGACCTCTCCTCTTCTTTCCCGAATGTATTCTGTTGAATCGTTCGGTATTCTTTCTATTTTTACAAGTTTTACCGTATTTCTGGCAGTCCTTTCAACCGGACGCTATGAATTGGCTGTCGGACTTCCAAAAGAAGATAGTAGAGCTTCAGCAATATTTAAACTTATTATTTATATTTCCATTACAGTAACATCATTATATCTTGTTCTGATTTTTTTATTGAAAAATGTTTTTCATATCCATGACAAAACACAGTTTCTCTCAAACAATGAGGTATATATAGCTCCCTTATATATTTTTTTTGGTGCTGTTTATTCTGCATTAGGATATTGGAATCAAAGAAATAAAAAATATAAAAAAATTACTTTTTCAAATGCTATACAAGTAATTACCTCTTGTATATTCAGTATTATATTCGGAATACTGGGCTACAAAAATGGGATGATAATAGGGATGATATCGGGAATCTTTACTTCTATACTTTATTTACTTTTAACAGATAGAGAGTTAAGAACTTTCTTAAAATCTCACCATAATGAATTAAAAAGTGTAGCAAAAGAATACTCCTCTTTTCCAAGATACATGATCATTTCTGATATGTCTCTTGCAGCTTGTCAACAATTCATCCCAATATTATTTTCTGTTTTATATAACACTACAATTGTGGGGTTTTTTTCAATGGCAAACAGGATGATAAGACTTCCAAACATTGTTATTACAACTTCAGTAGGGAATGTTTTCAGAAATGAAGCTATTGATGAAATCCGGGAAAAAGGAAATTGTAAAGACCTTTATAGATCTACTATTAAAAAACTTATTTTAATGTCACTTCCGATATACTTAGCCGTATTCATTATCTCACCTAAGCTATTCGTTTTTGTTTTTGGTGATAAATGGGAAGTTGCAGGCTATTTTGCCAGAATCTTGTCTGTTATGCTTTTGATAGAATTTGTTGTTACTCCTCTTAATACTTTATTTTATGTAGTGGGTAAACAAAAAATATTAATGAGACTGCAGGTTGTAAATGCTTTGTTGGTTTTTATTTCAATTTATTCAGGGTATTATTTCTTTTCAGATTACTATATTTCATTGATATTATTTTCTGGAGTTTCTATTTTATCAAATATTATTTTCTTAATTTTTACAAATAAATTATCAAAAGGTGTATACTGAAAAAGTAAATAAATTACAAGTCGTTTTTTTGGTTCTGATGCTTTATGGGTATGAACTGGTATCTTTTTTTCCTAGTTTACTGAATATGGAGTCATCAAGACCTGTATCTGTAGGATATAGAGTATTTGTTTTTTTATTGGCTAGCTGGGTAATTCTTAAAAATAAAATCAGATTAACAAATAAACACCTTTTAATATATACTTTCTGGTTCCTGTATTTATTACGATTATTTTATGATTCAGCATTGACCTCAAAAATAATACAATCTCCTATTGTAGATTATTGGGCTTTCTCTGCAGGGATTATCGGCTGTTCTTTGGCTTGTACAACAAATTTTAATCAAAATACCATTATATCCGCACGAAAATGGGTGGTAATTGTTTTATATATCGTTAATTTATGGGGGCTGTATAATAACATTACACAGCCTCAGATAGTACCAGATGATGTGCTGGTAAGAGCAGATGCTAATGCTGCTCTTAATACTGTTTCTTTCGGTAGGGCAGCCGCTGTTATGTTCTTTATTTGTTTTACTATATTTTTAGAAAAAAATACAGCCTGGCAGAAAGTTTTGCTTGGTATAGGGATGGGGATCAGCCTTTTCAATTTGTTTATGGCAGGGTCAAGAGGCCCTTTATTACAGCTAGTGATTGTTATTATTGTATTTTTATTAAGTTCAAGAAAACTTATTAAGCCGAAATATATTCTCTTATTTGTCATTATGGTAGTAATACTGATGACCCTTTTTCCACAATATTTAAATATTTCAGAATTAGTTTTTGAGAGATTTAAAGAAACAGGTTTTTCTTCTAATGATAGTGATCGGTTTAGAGCAGAATTATTTAAATCAGCCTGGAATCAGTTTCTTGATCATCCCGTCTTTGGTGACTCGATTGAAACTGTTTTTGAAGGTACTTATCCCCATAATCTGTTGCTTGAATCCTTAATGAGTATTGGTTTTGTGGGAGGAATAATGATTATTATAATTATCATAATAGCATTCATTAATGCTGTCAGATATATAAAAATACCCTATTATAATTGGCTGGGAGCAATTCTATTGATGGATGTGATTTCATCCAATTCATCAGGATCTATTGCCAATTATTTATTATTCTGGCCGTTATTGGCATTTACCATTAATAGCCATATTACAAAACAACAAAACGGAAAAACAATACAGATATGAAAATATTAATGCTGTGTGATGCCTACTTTATCGACTTTCAGTATCAGGAAAATTTAATTGCGAAAAGTTATATTAAATTAGGATATGAAGTGGTCGTGATAACAAATACAAATGAAAAAATTCTTGACTTTATTAATGATATTCATGATAATTCACTTCCTGAAAAAATTGAATATGATAATGGAGTTAAAATTTACAGAGAGCCTTATAGTATAAATATTCTACACAGGGTAAGACGCTTTAAAAATGTTAAAAGAATTCTGGATCAGGAAAAGCCGGATTTTCTCTTTTCTCATGATATACAGTTTAATATCGGAGATCTGGTAGATTATAAAAAAAAATATAATACCAGGATTATTATGGATTATCATGCTGATTTTTCAAATTCTGGAAAAAACTGGGTGTCAATTAACATTCTTCATAAAATTATACGAAAAAGATACCTGTATAGATATAAAAAATATATTGATAAAATATATCCTGTAGTTCCTGCCGGTGAAGAATTCCTCCATAAAATCTATGGAATTTCATATGATGAGATGGAACTTCTCCCTCTTGGCTGTGAGTATGATGAATGTGAAAAATTTAGAAAAGAAACGGATATTATAAAACTTAGGGAAGAATATGGTATTTCACCCAATGATATTGTGATTATCACAGGTGGAAAATTCCATAAGTTGAAACGTACCGATTTGGCTGTAAAGGCAGTGAAAAAAATAAATCAGAAAAATGTACATATGATAGTATTCGGTACGGCAGATAAGAATCATGAAGAGTACTTAAAAACTATGCTGCAAGATGCTGAAGGCGCCAATATACATTTTACAGGATGGGCAGATAGTAAAAAAATTTATGAGCTAATGGCAATTTCTGATATTGCATTATTTCCGGCCAGTCAGTCAGTACTCTGGCAGCAGTCAATAGGGATGCATTTACCTCTTATTGCTGGGGATGCTGGGGGTCAGGATATGTCTTATCTCAATCAGAATGGTAATCTTATAAAAATTGATGCCCCTGATATTAATGAAGATTTTATTAAAGAAATTTTGCTAGATTTAATTCAGAATCCTGAGAAAATTGAATCAATGAAAAAGGGAGCTGAAAAAACAGCAAAAGAGTATTTAGATTACTCTATTATTGCAAAAAGAACTCTAAGCTAAGCAGCTGTCAGATAAGTCTTATGAAAATAGTACAAATAAGCAGTGAAGTAAATATTGGATCTGTAGGTAGAATTGCCGAACAGATTGGAGAAAATGTCCTGAATGAAGGATGGAAAAGCTATATTGCTTATGGAAGAGAAGCTCTTCCCAGTAAGTCTGAAGTTTTTCAGATCGGAAATAAACTGGATATTTATAAACATGTTATTTTGACAAGACTTACCGATAGACACGGATATGGATCTGGAAGAGCAACAGAAGAGCTTATTGAGAAAATAAAAAAAATTAATCCGGACATTATTCATTTACAACATGTACATGGATATTTTGTAAATATTGATATTTTGTTTAATTTTTTGAAAGAGGCCAATTTACCTGTAGTATGGACTTTCCATGACTGCTGGTCTTTTACAGGACATTGTGCCTATTATGAGTTGATAGAATGCAATAAATGGGAAACACAGTGTAGTGAATGTCCGCAAATTTCAGAATATCCAAAGTCTATATGGAAAGATAATTCGAAAAAAAATTATATTGACAAAAAGAAGTTGTTTACCTCAGTACCCCGAATGACCATTGTACCCGTATCCAGTTGGCTCGAAGGTGAAGTGAAAAAATCCTTTCTGAAAAGTTATAATGTGAAGACTATTCATAATGGTGTTGATATTCAGCAATTTGTGTATAGGGAGAACGATTTTAAACAACGGCATCATATTGAAAATAAATTTTTAATATTAGGAGTAGCTAGTCCTTGGGATAAGCGAAAAGGATTAAAGTATTTTATAGAATTATCAAAAATGTTATCTGATGATTATAGAATTGTATTGGTTGGATTAAGTAAAAAACAAGTAAAAGCTCTACCTGTAAATATTATTGGATTTGAAAGAACAAAAGATGTAAATGAGCTGGCAGAACTCTATTCCGCTGCGGATGTGTTTGTAAATCCTACGCTGGAAGACACTTTTCCAACTACCAATTTAGAAGCTCAATCTTGCGGAACGCCGGTTATTACTTTTAAAACAGGAGGTTCCCCGGAAGCGATCAGTGGATTAACGGGAATTGTAGTAGAAAAAGGTGATGTTTCTGGACTTGTAAACGCTATCCAGGAAGTGCGGAACAACACCCGTGCTTTTTATTCTGAAAACTGCAGAAAAAGAATCTTGGATTTATTTGATAAAAAAAATGCATTCAAAAATTATATAGATTTATATAAAGAATTAATAACTAAGAATTAAAAACGAATACTAAAAAACCAAATAGATATGAGTTTCACTGTAAAAATACGATCTACCATCAATGCATTGACCGGAAAAATTACTAATGTAAAAAGAAACATAAATATAAACCATAAATGGTATGGTAATGATTACAGTGGTTTTTATGTTTCTCCGGTAAAACTTAGTGAAAAATCGATTATCTATTCTTTTGGAGTAGGCGAAGATATTTCATTTGATGAAGATTTGATCAAAGAATTTGGATGTAAAGTATTTGCATTCGATCCGACTCCAAAATCCATAGAATGGATTAAAAATAGAAATATACCTTCAGAATTTGCTTTTTTCCCCTATGGTATAGATGACCATACAGGAGTAGTTGAATTTTTGTTACCTAAAAATGATAATCATGTTTCAGGAAGTGTGATCAATCAGATCAATGTGGATGAAAAGAAAACTGTAAAAGCATCAATGAAATGTCTTTCAGATATTGTTAAAGACTTGGGGCATTCATATATAGATATCGTAAAAATTGATATTGAAGGTTCTGAATACAAGGTTTTAGAGAGTATATTGTCTGCTCCGGTAGAGATAGGTCAGATATTAATAGAAATTCATGAGAGGTTTTTTTCAGATGGAAAAGATAAAACCAAAGAACTTCTTAATATGCTGGATCAAAAAGGATTTAAATTATTTGGAATATCAGATTCAAAAGAAGAATTGTCTTTTATAAAACTATAGTTGCTTATTTCTTTTTTAATAATTGTAAACAGAAAATTATGAAAAGTTTATTATCATCATTATTTTTACTGTTGATGGCTTGTACGTCAACTTCACAAGTTAAAAATAACCAGACAAAACTCTATTATTCATTGGGTACAATAGGAAACAAGGCTGACAATTATTTTAAACAGATAGGAGCTGTTGAAGTGGGCTTTTTAGACGAAGGGCAGTTCATTTCCAGGACCGGAGATAAGTACTATCTGAACAGAGAATTACTAGAAAAAGAAATCAATAGAGGAGTTCCCGATAAAAATGCAAAAGGTATTGTTTATATAGACCTGGAAATGCCATTTGAGGATATGAATGGTAAGGATAATAATCTTGCCATGAAAGGCATGAATTATTGCCTTGAAGTATTAAGATATGCTAAAAAAGCAAGACCAAATATAAAATGGGGATTTTATGGATTCCCATTTACCAGTGTTTGGGGACCGAATAAGGAATTTTTTGATGAACAAAACAAATTTGCACCTCTATTGAAAGAATGTGATATTTTTTTTCCGTCACTATATACCTTTTATAGTAATCCTGCAGCGGTTCTTGCTAATGGTAATTACTTAGAAAATAATCTGAACGGACTTATAAAATTAGGAACTGCTTATAAAAAGCCTGTTTATGTTTTTATGTGGCACAGATACCATACCAGTAATGAGAAAGATGCTATGAAGGAAATTTCAGATAAGATATGGCAGGAACAGATGGAAACTGTTGCAAGTCAAAATGTAAATGGTAAATTTGTAGATGGAATTATGTGGTGGGGAGCAGATGCCTATTTTTATGAGAGACCTGAAGCGGAAAATATGAGAAAAGAATTTAAAGGGACCCTCAATAATTTTATTTCTCATAATGATGAGTCGATAATAAGGAAAGCCAAGATAATAAAAGACGTTTTACAAAGTAAAAAATGATGAATAAAAGACCATATCAGATCTGTACAAAAACTATAATGGACACTACAGACCCGAATATTATTTTTAATGAAAGGGGAGAAAGTGATTATTATACCAATTTTAAAGAAAATATTGAACCCAACTGGCATACAGATCAGCAAGGATACGACGAATTGATGAAAATTGCTGATAGAATCAAAAAAACATCTAAAAATAAAGATTTTGATTGTATTATTGGTCTGAGTGGAGGATTAGACAGTTCTTATGCAGCTTATATAGCAAAAGAAGTTATGGGGATTCGTCCCTTGATTTTTCATGTTGATGCAGGATGGAATACAGACAAAGCCGTGGGAAATATTGAAAAACTGATCAATGGTCTGAATCTGGATTTATATACTGAAGTAATCAATTGGGAAGAAATGAAAGATCTGCAGGTCGCATTTTTAAAGTCTCAAATCTCAGATCAGGATTTACCACAGGATTATGCTTTCTTTTCTGCCCTATATAAATTTGCAAAGAAAAATAAAATCAACTATGTACTTACGGGAAGTAATTTTTCTACTGAATGCTGCAGAGAACCTGAGGAATGGGGAGGGTTCCCCGGGATTGACACCACCTTGGTAAAAGATATTCATTCCAAGTTTGGTAAAAGACCTCTTAAAACATTTCCGTTAGTTGATATTCTTTCTTATAAAATTCTTTACAAATATGTATACGGAATGGAAGTATTCAAACCTCTGAATCTGGTTCCGTTTCATAAAAAAGAAGCTGAATCCCTTTTAGTAGAAAAGTTTGGTTGGGAACCTTTCCAACACAAACATCATGAATCAAGATTTACCCGTTTTTATGAAGATTACTGGTTACCAAGGAAATTTGGTTTTGAAAAGAGAAAAGCACACTTTTCTTCACTGATTCTTACCGGGCAGATGACCAGAGATGAGGCTTTGGACAGAGTGTCAAGACCTGAACTGTCAGAAGAATTTTTACAGAAAGAATTTGAATATGTCGCAAACAAGTTAGACCTTACAAAAGAAGAACTGCAGCAGATCTTCGAAGGAAAAAATAAGACATATAAAGACTATAAAAATAAAATGGGTATCATTAAATTTGGTGCTCAGACCATGCAAAAGTTAGGGTTAGAAAAGAGACTATTCAGATGATTACAATTATTGACTACGGTGTAGGAAACATTAATGCTTTTGTAAATGTGTATAAAAGAGTGGATGTTCCTGTTAAAATAGCCAGAACAAAAGAGGACTTAGAAGGAGCGCAAAAATTAATCTTGCCCGGAGTAGGGCATTTTGACCATGCAATGGCTCAACTGAATAATTCGGGGATGAGAGAGAAGCTTGATGATTTGGTAGTCAACCAGAAAGTACCTGTTATTGGGATCTGTGTGGGAATGCAGATGATGGCTAACAGAAGTGATGAAGGAGTCATGGAAGGTCTTAAATGGATTGATGCTACTGTTAGGAAATTTGACGAAACTAAAATACAGCAAGTAACCAGATTACCCCATATGGGTTGGAATGATGTGAAACCTGTAAAAGATGTAGGGTTATTTAACGGATTACATGAGAATTCAATTTTTTATTTCCTTCATACGTATTATTTTGAATGTAATAATAATGAAGATATCATGGCAGTTACGGAATATGGTGGAGAATTTGCTTCTGCTGCCCATCATGAAAATAAATTTGGAATACAATTTCATCCGGAAAAAAGTCACCATTATGGTGAGATTTTATTACACAATTTTGCAAAACTTTAAGAGTCTATGTTAAGACCCAGAATTATACCTTCTCTTCTGATACAAGATAACGGACTTGTAAAGACAGTCAATTTTAAGAATCCTAAATATGTAGGAGATCCTATCAATGCAGTAAGAATTTTCAATGAAAAAGAAGTCGATGAGCTTGCTATATTTGACATAGACGCGACTGTAAAAGGATTGGAACCTAACTATAGTTTAATTGAAAGAATTGCTAACCAATCCAGAATGCCTCTTTGCTATGGAGGTGGAGTAAAAACAGTAGAACAAGCTCAGAAGATTTTTGGACTTGGCATAGAGAAAATTGCACTTTCGTCTGCTGTCCTTCAACATCCTCAGCTGATCACTCAGATTGCAGAAAGAGTAGGTTCACAAAGTGTTATCGTGGTGTTAGATGTAAAGAAAAAATTATTTGGTGGATATGAAGTTTATACCCACAATGGTAAGAAATCCACCGGAATTAATCCTTTTAAATTTGCGGAAGAGGCTCAGAAATTAGGAGCAGGAGAAATTATTATCAATTCAATTGATCAGGATGGGGTAATGAAAGGATATGATATAGGACTAATAGATAAGGTAAGAGAGAAAATCTCACTGCCTCTTACGGTTTTAGGAGGAGCCGGATCCTTAGATGATATAAAACAGGTCATCGATAAACATGGTATCATTGGTGTGGCTGCAGGCAGCTTATTCGTGTTTAAAGGAGTTTACAAAGCTGTATTGATCAATTATCCTTCCTTTGAAGAAAAAGAAAAATTAAGACACAAATAATTATTGATGATATGAAATCGTTCTTTTAAGATTGTTGCTTGTTTCCCTAAAAGAGCTTTCTTAAGAATTATCAATATCATGTAGAAAAAAAATATTACTATGCACATAAAAGATAAAATACTTCTCATTACAGGCGGAACAGGTTCATTTGGCACAGCTGTTTTAAGAAAGTTCATCAATACAGACCATTTTAAGGAGATCAGGATTTTTTCCCGTGATGAGAAAAAGCAGGATGATATGAGAAATCAGTTTAAAAATGATAAACTCAAATTTTATATAGGGGATGTAAGAGATTATAATAGTATTGAATCTGCCATGAGAGGAGTAGACTATATTTTCCATGCAGCAGCACTGAAACAAGTCCCATCCTGTGAATTTTTTCCAATGCAAGCCGTAAAAACAAATGTAGAAGGAACGCAAAATGTTATTGATGCAGCGGCCAGGAATAAGGTGAAAAAAGTTATCTGTTTAAGTACAGATAAAGCTGCTTATCCCATCAATGCAATGGGAATTTCCAAAGCTATGATGGAAAAAGTTGCCGTTGCAGCATCCAGAAATCTGGAAGAAACTGTAGTTTGCCTTACAAGATACGGAAATGTAATGGCTTCAAGAGGATCTGTAATTCCTTTATTTATCAAACAGATCAAAAACGGAGAGCCAATAACAGTTACAGATCCTAATATGACCAGATTTTTGATGTCTCTTGAAGAAGCTGTCGAACTTGTATTGTTTGCTTTTGAACATGGAAACTCTGGAGATCTGTTTGTCAACAAGGCCCCAGCAGGAACTATAGGTGATTTGGCGCAGGCTCTAAAAGAAATGTTTCAGGCTGAAAATCAGATTAAAATAATAGGAACAAGGCATGGTGAAAAGCTTTATGAAACACTATGTACTCGTGAAGAAATGTTAAAAGCCGAAGATATGGGAAATTTCTATAGAATTCCTGCTGATAACAGAGACCTGAACTATGCACAGTTTTTTTCAGAAGGAGTGGAAGATGTCTCAAAAATAGAAGACTATCATTCCCATAATACTGAGCAGCAGGATGTAGAAGGAATGAAGAAGCTATTATTGAAATTACCTCTGATCAGGAAAGAAGTTTTAGGTGAGGATTTACTGCAATATCCGGATTAATAAAAAGAATATCTAATGAGTTTACCTAAGGTTTTCAAAGGAGGAAAATATTCGGATGAAAGAGGATGTCTTTTCTTTAATAATAACTTTGATGCATCTGTAATTAAAAGAATTTACTATATCGAAAATACTGATTTACAGTTTATCAGAGGCTGGACGGGACATAAGATTGAGCAACGCTGGTTTTCAGCTTTGTTAGGAAGTTTTATCATAAGGCTGATCAAAATAGATGACTGGTCTGTGCCTTCCAAAGGATTGGAAATTTTAGAATATCAGTTAGATACAGACCAATTGGATGTGCTCCATGTTCCTGAAGGCTACGCAAGTGCTATTCAGGCTAGAGAAAAAGCATCAAAATTATTAGTAATGGCAAATTATTCTTTAGGAGAAATAGATGATGATTATCGTTTTCCTATAGATTATTTCGAAAATTTATAAAATGAAAAGAATAGGAATTACGGGACAGAATGGGTTTGTAGGATCTCATTTATATAATACTTTAGGGTTAAAGCCGGAAGAATTTGACAGAATTGAATTTAAAAAAGAATATTTCAACAACCCTGAGAAACTGGACCATTTTGTAGAACAATGCGATATCATTGTGCACTTAGCCGCTATGAATCGCCATCCGGATCCCGAAGTTATTTTTGAAAATAATATCAATCTGGTTAAAGAGCTGATCGCTTCTTTAGAGAGAACCGGATCAAAGGCTCATATTCTGTTTTCCTCCTCTTCTCAGGAAGAAAAAGAAAATTTATATGGAAAGTCTAAAAAAGAAGGAAGAGAACTGTTCTCAGAATGGGCTAAAAGATCTGGAGGTACTTTTACGGGAATGGTGATTCCAAATGTTTTCGGCCCTTTTGGTAAACCCAATTATAATTCATTCATTGCAACTTTCTGTCATAAACTTACTCATGGAGAAACTCCAAGTATTGATCATGATGGAGAAGTTAAACTTATTTATGTAGGAGAGCTTGTGCAGGAAATTATAAATAATATATATACAGGAGAAACGAAAGAACTATACGAAGTTTCCCATACCTCTGTCAATAAAGTTTCGGAGGTACTGGAAAAACTAAACAGCTATAAACAGCTTTATTTTGAAAATGGAGAAATTCCGGAATTAAAAACCCAATTTGATTTAAACCTATTCAATACTTTCAGATGTTATTTTGATGTTAAAAATCATTATCCTGTAAAATTTACACAGCATATAGATCCGAGAGGTGCTTTTGTAGAGGTAATTCGTTTAGGAATTGGCGGCCAGTGTTCCTTTTCTACAACAGTTCCCGGGATTACAAGAGGAAACCATTTTCACACCAGAAAAATAGAAAGATTTGCTGTTATTAAAGGTAAGGCTTTGATACAGTTAAGAAAAATAGACACAGATGAGGTACTGGATTTTTATCTGGATGGAAGTGAACCTGCCTATGTAGATATGCCTATCTGGTATACACATAATATTAAAAATATAGGTAATGAAGAGCTTTATACGATCTTTTGGATCAATGAACCATTTAATCCTGAAGATGCGGATACTTACTTTTTAAACGTCTAAATATGATCACGATAAAGAAAAATTATATTGAGTATATTTTTATTTTTTTTCTGACTTTTGGGTATATCTTTTTTTACTCACTTGCAGTTCCTCTGAATGTTCCGAATACGCTCTTTTCGGTTCCTTTTCGTGTTGTGCTGCTCCTCATCAGTTTTTACATTATCTATGCCAATTTTGATACGATAAAGAAAAGAAAAACGACAGTCATTTTTGTTATTCTTTTTTGGGGGTTCTATTTTATAAAAGCAATCTATAGCTTTAATACAGATACCTATCTGCAGAAAACATTAAATAATGAACAACAGATTTATATAAGAATTATCGGGTTGAATTTAATCCCTTATATTGCTGTTTTAAGTATTCATTTTTCAAAAGAAATTGTAATAAAACTGAACCGCTTAATATTTAATTTTTTATTAATCATATTAGGAATAAGCTGCTTATATACAATATTTGTCTTTCAGTCTTTTGAAAAATCAAGCGGGATATTTGCCGGATATTATATTAGTACCGGGCATTACAGTTTGTCGTTACTCATATTATCTGTGTACTATTATTTTGTGTCACCACAAAAAATCAAATCTTTTTTAGGAATACTTATTGGAGCTTTTACTGTATTTAGTTCTTCAGCAAGGAGCCCTATGTTAGCCGCTTTTGTGATCTTATTTATCGTATTATTATATGTTAATAAATTAAAATACTGGGTGGCATTATTGCTTACAGTACTTCTTTTTATTATAAGCATTTATATTTTGAAACAGGTTTATATGTTTGATTTTGAATTTGTTGAAAGGATGTATAATGCTATTTTTAAAGGAGATGGATCCGGGAGGTCTTATTACTTAACAAAAGGATGGGATGTTTTCAAAAATAATATACCTTTTGGAGGGCGTATTTTATTTGAAGATGGTTTGTATCCGCATAATGTTTTTATGGAAGTTCTTATGAGTATGGGGATTGTTGGAATCATTTTATTCTTTTCGTATTTTAAAGATGTATGGAAGTTTAGGATGAAATTTATAAGTGAGAATACATACTACTTACCATTTATTCTATTTTTTATACAATATTTTGTTCTTGTCCTGACTTCTTATAACCTATTTGCTAATATGGAATTCTGGACTTTTTCAACAGTATTTATATCCATAATTTTATTTTGTCATGATGAAAAAATTAAAAGTAATGACGGTCGTGGGAACACGGCCGGAAATCATTAGATTATCAAGAGTATTATCAGCATTGGATTCATCTGAGGCTGTAGAACATATTATTGTCCATACAGGGCAGAATTACGACTATGAGCTTAACCAGATCTTCTTTGATGATCTTGGATTAAGAAAACCTGATTATTTTCTGGAAGCAGCCGGAAAGTCGGCTACGGAAACAGTTGGAAATATCCTGATCAAGATTGATCCGCTTTTAGAAGAATTGCGGCCAGATGCTTTCCTTGTTTTAGGGGATACCAATTCATGTCTCTGTGCAATTCCAGCTAAAAAAAGACAAATTCCTATTTTCCATATGGAAGCAGGTAACAGATGCTTTGATCAGAGAGTGCCGGAAGAAACCAACCGTAAAATTGTTGATCATACATCAGATATCAATCTGACATATTCGGATATAGCCCGTGAATATCTGCTGAAAGAAGGACTGCCTGCGGATAGAATTATCAAAACCGGATCTCCCATGTTTGAGGTACTACACCATTATTTACCACAGATAGAAAGCTCTGATGTTCTGAAAAGGTTAGACTTAGAAGAAGGGAAATATTTTGTCGTTTCATCACACAGAGAAGAAAACATAAACTCTGAAAAGAATTTTCTGGGATTAATGGAAAGCCTTAATACAATTGCAGAAAAATTTGCATATCCAATTATTGTTTCTACCCACCCCAGAACAAGAAACATGATTGATAAAATGAAGATATCTGTAAGGCCTGAAATACAGTTTTTAAAACCTTTGGGTTTTCATGATTATAACGCACTTCAAATGAGAAGTTATGCAGTATTATCAGATTCAGGCACGATTTCAGAAGAATCTTCAATTCTTAATTTCAGAGCCCTTAATATCAGAGAAGCACACGAAAGACCTGAAGCTATGGAGGAAGCATCAGTAATGATGGTAGGCTTATCTCCTGAAAGAATCTTACAGGGATTGGTTCAGCTTCAACAACAAAAAACAGGGAAAGAAAGAAATTATAGACCGGTATCAGATTATTCTATGCCAAATGTTTCTGAGAAAATGGTGAGAATTATTCTTAGTTACACAGATTATGTAAACAGAGTGGTCTGGAGAAAATAGAAAATATGGCTAAAAAAGTACTCATTCACAGTATTGTTTTTGCTCCTGATGCTGTTTCTACAGCTTACCTTTATAATGATATTGCATATAATTTAAAAAAGAACGGCTTTGAAGTGGAAGTTCTTTCCACAATGCCACATTATAATAAAGTTGATCAGAGTAAAACAAAATTTAAAAAGAAATTCCTAGGACTTTATTATTCCAGTAATTATAAAGGGATCAAAGTATATCATGTACCTCAGAAGAAATATGAAAGTGTTCTTTTAAGAGGATTTGTTATGATTTACTGGCATTTGCTATCGTTTTTTCTTGGAATGAGAATTAGAAATGTTGATGTGATTATAAGCCCTTCACCTCCTCTTACTATTGCACTGGTATCTATTGCATTGGCAAAACTAAAAAAGGCGAAGTTTATCTATAATGTTCAGGAAATCTATCCGGATTTTTTTGTGAACCAAGGCAAAATGAAATCTCAGTTTGTTTTAAATATTCTTAAGAAGCTTGAAAAATTTGTTTACAGGCATTCAGATTCACTGGTAACAATAGACCAGAATTTTAAAAATACATTGATTCCAAGAGTTGAAAATCCTGATAAAATTGAGATTATTGCTAATTTTGTAGATACGGAACTTTATCATCCAATAGATCTTCCGGTAGTTAATACTCAACTATTTCCTGCTAATGATCATTTAAAAGTAATGTATGCGGGTAATATTGGTTTTGCCCAGGACTGGATTCCGCTTATAGAAATTGCAAAGAAAACAAAGGGGATGGCTATCAGTTATTTTGTTATTGGTGATGGGGCCTGCAGATCATGGCTTAAAACCCAAATTGAAACACATAAGCTGAATAATATAAGTTTAATTGATTATCAGGCGAGAGAAACGATACCTCATATGATTAATTATGCAGATCTGCACTTCATCTTTATGAATAAAAAATTAGAAAAAGATGGTCTTCCCTCCAAAGTGTATACAATTATGGCATGTAAAAAACCTTTGCTGGTAATCAGTAATAAGGATACACCTCTGTATGACCTGCTGGAAAATACCGGTGCTGCATTTTTAATTGAAAATTCTTCTAATCATGTTAATGAAGAATTATTTACTGTACTCCAGGACGTATTGAATCATAGAGATAAATTAAAACAAATGGGGGAGAAAGGATTTAATATGGTACAAAAAGATTATACAAAAGAAAAAGTTACCGAAAAATATTATCAACACATCAATAGTGTCATGAATAGCTAATAAAAAAACAACGATGAAAATAATAATTATTACTCAGGAGGATTCCTTTGTTGTTCCCAAAAATATTGAAAAGATTCTGCATTTAGAAAATGTGGAGCTTTTAAAAGTAGTAGATATTGATTCTAATTATAGTCTTGTTAATAAAAAATCATACTTTATTAAAGGTTTTGGATTACTGCAGACTATAAAAATGGGTCTGAAAGTAATCTCGGCTAAGGTCTTGAATAGTGTAGATATCTTTACATCTTACAGACTTGCTATTAAACCTAAAAGTCTGAAAGCCGTTTCGGGACGATACAATATACCATTTGAAAGGATAAAAAACCCCAACTCAGTAGAGTTTTTAGAAGAAGTAAAAGCTTTACGGCCGGATCTTATAGTGTCCTATTCTGCACCTGTGGTATTTAAAGAACCCTTATTGGAGATTCCTAAACACGGGTGCATCAATCTGCACTGTTCATATTTACCTTATTATGCAGGGGTAATGCCTAGTTTTTGGACATTGTATAAAAAAGAAAAAACAACGGGAGCTACAGTACATTATATGGATTCAAAAATTGATAATGGGGCCATCCTAAATCAAGAGGAAATTCAGATTTCTCCAAATGAAACTATGTTTTCCTTAATTTTAAAAAGCAAAGAAATAGGTGGAAATCTAATGTGTGAAACTATTCGTAATATTCAAAATTCTACTGTTAGCATTAAAGAGAATTTTGCTGAGAAAGGCAGTTATTTTACCTGGCCTACGGTTGACCAATTTCAGGACTTTACTAAAAACGGAGGAAAATTAATATGAATAAGTATGCTGTGCTTAGTATGGATGTAGAAGAGTGGTATCATCTGGACTATTTTACAAAAGAAGAATGTGAGTTGAGTCAGTCAACTTTAGACGGATTGGATATTTATTTGGATATTTTAGATCAATATGATATTAAAACTACCTTTTTTATTGTAGGAGAACTTGTAGAAGTTTTAAAGGATAAGATTAAACATATAAAGGATAAAGGTCATGAAATTTGTCTGCATTCGTATGCTCATAAAAGACCTCTTCAGCTTAATCTTGATGAGTTTAGAAAAGATACCATTAAAGGAATCAATTCATTTCAAGAATTTACGGGCCTTGCAGTGGATGGATACCGGGCTCCATGCTTTAGTTTAGATAGACCCCGGCTGGAGATTTTAAGAGAATTAGGATTTTCATTTGATTCGAGTAAAATAAAATTTGATGCACATGACTTATATGGAAGCATTAATCTTGATGATTTTGAGGAATTCAGCCCAACAATATATAAACAGGGGTCATTTTATGAGTTTGAAGCTTCTACCGTAGAAGTATTGGGGAAAAACCTGCCGGTTTCAGGAGGGGGATATTTAAGAATTTTTCCTTGGGCACTTACGAAAATGCTTTTAAAAAAATATTTTAAAAAAAATCAGCATTATTTCTTTTATATTCACCCATTTGAGTTTTCGAAAAATTATAATATTACTGTTCCCGACAATACAGATTTTAAAACAAAAATCAGATTTAGCCAAGGAAGAAAGAGCGTGGAAAATAAAATGCATAAACTGATTAAATTGTTGAAAGAGAATAACTATAAGTTTGTTACATTTAACCAAATTATTAGAAATGAAGGCTAAGTTGCTTTTGACAGGAGCTAGCGGATTTATAGGTTCACAAATATATAAAGCTCTGAAGGATAATTTTGATGTTACTGCGGTCTCTTCTTCTTCTGTAGGAGAAGAATATACAGCTCTCGACCTTTTGAATCAAAGTGACTGTGAATTATTTTTTAAAAATAAAGAGTTTGATTATATTATTCATGCTGCAGCAATAGCCCATGGCAATAAGAAGAAGAGCAGAATGGAAGTGGGTGAAGCTAATGTTTTGATGACCAGAAATATTTTTAATTCTCTGGATGTAAGAAATACAAAAGTTATTTTTTTAAGCTCGGTTTCTGTATACAGTTTCAAAAATAATAAAGAAATAATTTCAGTGAATGATCAGCCATTACCTGTTACAGACTATGGGAAAAGTAAGCTGGCATGTGAAGAATTGTTAAAAGGGAAAAAGCCTGAATCACTGCATATCCTAAGATTAGCACCTGTTTACACACAAAATAATTTAAAAGATTTAGGAAAAAGAGTTTTCCTTCCTGTACTGAAGATCCCTTTCATTACAAAGCAAAAGAGAATTTATTCATTATGTCATGTCGATGTGGCTGTGAGTGAAGTAGTAAATTCTATAAGTGCAAGCCAGGATTCATTAAAGATTGTAAAGGATTTTAAAGATCATACACAGGAAGAGCTGTTATCATTTTTTAAAATTAAAAAACCGCAAGTGGTTGTCAATCAGGATATTGTTAAACCATTATTTTTTGTATTAAGCTTAATCCCTGTTTCAAAGTCGAATATTGTAAGAGATATGTTTACGAAGTTATTTTATTCGGCTGTATATATTAATTAATTTTACTTTTGATGAATGAATTTATTTATTTAGTGATAATTTTATTACTTTTTTTGGCTGAATTGATTTATTTCAAAATAGCCGATAAATATAATATTATAGATAAGCCTAATCATAGAAGTGCCCATACCCAGGTTACTTTAAGAGGTGGCGGAATTATATTTCCAATTGCTTTTATACTTTTTAGCCTTTTCAATTTCAGTGAAGTAATTAAAGAGTACTGGGCTTTTGGTTTAGGAATGCTTGCCATTTGTACCATTAGTTTTATAGATGATGTCAAGCCATTATCAAATAAAATAAGACTTACGGTTCAGTTTATTTCTGTTGTTTTACTTTTGTACTTTACAAATGCATTTGCTTTGATACCGTTTTGGGCATGGCTGATGACGTTTATTGTGATTGTTGGAACATTGAATGCTTATAATTTTATGGACGGAATCAACGGGATGACAGGATTATACAGCCTGGTTACCATTGGCTGTCTTATTTATATCAATAGTAATATTGTTCAATTTACTGAGAGTAACTTTATTTACTATCCGGCTTTGGCGTGTATTGTATTTCTTTTTTTTAATTTTAGAAAAAAAGCAAAATGTTTTGCAGGAGATGTGGGAAGTATGGGAATTGGTTTTTGGGTGATAGGACTTATTACGCTATTGATCATGAAAACTCAGGATTATAAATACATACTACTGTTATCTGTTTACGGAATTGAAGTCGTTTTGACAATCATTGAAAGGATTATATTAAAAGAAAATATCTTTGAGGCACACAGAAGACATCTGTATCAGCTTTTTGCCAATGAAAAAAAAGTTTCCCATCTGTTGATAAGTTTTGTATATTCCTTTCTGCAACTGGTAATAAATGCTTTTTTAATATACTCTGATTTTCCAATCTGGTTAGTTGCTCTTATGGTTTTTTTACCCATTGGAGGATTGTATCTGATATTAAAATGGAATATTAAAAAACAATATAATCTCTAAACTTTTTAGAAATAAATCATGAAAATTAAAGAAACCCCGCTTAAAGACTGCTACATTATAGAGCCTACTGTATTTGAAGATGAAAGAGGCTATTTTTTTGAAAAGTTCAACGAAAAAAAATTTGAAGAACTGACAGGGATGAATGGTCATTTCGTACAGGATAATATCTCTAAATCATCTTATGGTGTATTGAGAGGACTGCATCTTCAGAAAGGAGAACACGCCCAGGCAAAATTGGTTTCCTGTCTTGAAGGAAGTGTATGGGATGTAGCTGTAGACCTTAGAGAAGATTCCCCTACTTATGGAAAATGGTTTGGAATAGAACTTACCGCTGAGAATAAATTACAGCTTTATGTACCGAGAGGTTTCGGACATGGATTTTCTGTGCTGAGTACGCATGCCGTATTTTCTTATAAATGTGACAATTTTTACAACAAAGAATCAGAAGGCAGTGTCAGATTCAATGATCCGGATCTTAATATCGACTGGAAGATAGATGAAAAAGATACTGTGCTTTCAGAAAAAGACCAGAACGCTCCTGGATTCAAAGAAAAAAACTTTTAAAGCATATCCCTGAAAACCACTTTTATAAAGTGGTTTTTATTTTTTTGATTTTAACTCTTCAATATTTTGTATCTTTGCAGACTCAAAATCAAAACGATGCGTACAAAATCTGTAGGGAAGAAGAAAATCAATGTAGTCACTCTTGGATGTTCCAAGAATGTATATGATTCTGAAGTATTAATGAGCCAGCTGAAGGCCAACGGCAAAGAAGTGGTTCACGAAGACCGTGGGGACATTGTTGTGATCAATACCTGTGGATTTATTGATAATGCTAAAGAAGAATCTATCAATACCATCCTTGATTATGTAGAAGCGAAAAACAGAGGTGAAGTAGAAAAAGTATTTGTTACAGGATGTCTCTCTGAAAGGTATAAGCCGGATTTGATCAAAGAAATTCCCGATGTGGATCAGTATTTCGGGACAAGGGATCTTCCGGTACTGTTAAAGCACCTTGGAGCTGATTATAAACATGAGCTGGTAGGAGAGAGATTGACAACAACTCCCAAACATTATGCATACCTGAAAATCTCTGAAGGATGTGACAGACCATGCTCTTTCTGTGCTATTCCACTGATGAGAGGGGGACATGTTTCAACCCCTATTGAGAAACTGGTTTCAGAAGCTCAGAAACTGGCAAAAAAGGGCACCAAAGAATTGATTCTTATTGCGCAGGATCTTACGTATTATGGTCTTGATCTTTATAAAAAAAGAGCACTGGGTGATCTTTTAAAAGAACTGGTAAAAGTGGAAGGTGTGGAATGGATCCGTCTTCATTATGCTTTTCCGAGCGGTTTCCCTGAAGATGTGCTTGACATTATCCGCGAAGAACCTAAAGTTTGTAATTATATAGATATTCCTCTTCAGCATATCAACTCCGATTTGCTGAAATCAATGAAAAGAGGAACTACCCATGAGAAAACAGATGCTCTTTTAGGAAAATTCAGAGAAAAAGTACCTGATATGGCGATCAGAACAACGCTGATTGTTGGATATCCAGGAGAAACAGAAGAGAGATTCCAGGAGCTTAAAGATTGGGTAAGAGAGCAGAAGTTTGATAGACTAGGCTGCTTTACTTACTCTCACGAAGAGAATACAACGGCTTATGTGTTGGAAGATGATATTCCACAGGAAGTAAAAGAAGCAAGAGTAGAAGAGATCATGGAGCTGCAGTCTCAGATTTCATGGGAAAAAAACCAGGAAAAAGTAGGTAAGACATTCAGATGTATTTTTGATCGTAAAGAAGGAAATTATTTCATTGGTAGAACAGAGTACGACTCACCGGATGTAGATAATACGGTGTTGGTTTCCGCTGAAGATACCTATATTTCTATCGGTGAATTTGCAGAGGTCAAAATCACTTCCGCTGAAGAATTTGATTTATACGGAGAATTGGTATAGCTAAATACTTATTAATCAGGAAAAAAAATAAATTTAAAAATTAAGATATTCATAGAATTTAACATAATTTTGTTTCTCTAGATTATTTTTAAACAATTGTTTTCCAGTTGATTATGTTTTTGTGAGATTAAGAATTTTTAAATTTTTTTCTTAAATTATTAAAATTCGAAAATTATGTCTTAAATTTGCGCAATAAGCAATATTTTTAAATCATGTGCTTTCAATAAGTTAATCATTTAAAGTGAGCTAAAAACATAGGAACGAATTGTTTTGTTTTTAAATGCTTTGATATTCACAAGTTGGGATGCAGTTTTCTATAGAATATTGATTAAAATGTAATTAAAAATCTTTAAAAACTTATGAAAAAATTTTTATTAACAACAATTATGCTTGTTGGCCTTTCGGCGCTTTCCAAGGCTCAGCAGGGGCGAGTGGGGATTAACACAACCACACCTGCCACAACCTTAGACGTAACAGCAAATACTGCTGATACTTCTAAACCTGATGCCTTATTGGTCCCTCGTTTGACAAGAGCTCAATTATTAGCAAAAGATGCAGCTTATACTGCAGATCAAAATGGAGCCCTTACATTTGTTACAACAATAGATGGTACAGCCACTCCAAAAACAACGAATGTTATTACAACAGGTTTTTATTATTATGATGCCCCAAACTCTGTTTGGAAGGGCGTAGGTGGAGGATCTTCTACTCCCAACTTCCAAATTCAAAAAGGAAGACTTCACTCAGCTAACGCTCCAATTGTATGGGCTGCTGATGACTACTCTGTCGTTACAACAGCAATGGGGGGTACGAGCCAGTTATTATTACCTAATGCAACAACATTACCTCTAAACTCAGTAAGATGTGTGTCTTCTAACGGACCCGGAAATGTGGGATGGGATCCTGCAGCAGTTCCAGGTACTACAAGACCCATTAACAATTTACCAAGTACAATTACTTCAGGAGGATCTTTCTGCTTTATCATAGTTGATCAGGCTGGTACGAACGTTTGGGCTATGCTTTCCGGTAGATAATAGAATTTAGTTGTAATATTTAATTTAAAACAAAATGAAAAAAATAATATTTGCGCTTCTTGTAGCTTCAGGTACATTAGCAAGTGCTCAGGTTTTATCTAATGGTGCTATCGCCAATCAGTTCCCAAATGAGAATGTATTCTTAGATGCTTCTACAAATAATAATGCTACAGTTAATGATGGTAAAGGTTTATTATTTCCTTCAACTGATTTAACTCAGTTTACTTTTAAAACGGCCAGCCTTGACGGAATTAACTTTCCATCTGCCTATGATGGTATGGTAGTTTATAATACGGCTACTGGTAATACTGTAACAGGAAATGGAATTGTAACTGCTGTAGTTCCAGGATTTTATTACTTCTCAAACCCTGGTCAGACTACAAATGTTGCTCCAGGTAGATGGGTTCCGATGGGAGCTAACCCTAATGCAGGTAAAGTAAATATCCTTACTACAGAGACTATTACTAATACTTCTGTAAATGGAGCCCAGGTATATGCTGTGAAAGGTACATTTACTACTACAGGAGCTTCTACTGCTGTATCTATTCCTTCACCATCAGGAATGACTTCATTATACGGAATTACTATTTATAAGACTTCAGGTACGGGTAACAAAGTAGTATACTCTAGAGATCTTTATTCTTATAATCTTGGTAGCACAAATAATGCTGTTACAGGTTCTCCCAGCATGTCTGTAGTATACCCGGCTGATACATATGACTATGTATTAGAATACGTGAAATAATAAAGAATTAATTATATTATAAAAAACCAATGAGCAATCATTGGTTTTTTATTTTTAAGAGACTGTACGTTCATTGATTTTTTGTAACTAAAAGTAATACGGATCAAGCGCAAAAGTTTGGGGCTCGTACAAAATCTATACTTTTTATTGAACCGACAGGCCATTTTTTAATCGCAAAGAAAAACGATTCAAATGTTTTATTTCAGGAAGCTAAGAAGTGCAACTTTGTCGTTGAAGAAGCTTAGTGGATATGTATTTGCTAGAAAGAATCAATGAAATTGATTCCATCCTTTGCTCCTTGAAAATATGAGATAAGAGGCTAAAAATTTAAATTCCATAAATACAATATCCCCCAGCTTTTGAGACTGATCCAGTAATACTGATTCAAATATTTAGTATTTAATCCTAAATATTTACTGAAATTAGAACATTCTGGAATTTTAACAATCTGTCAGCATGTTAAAATATTTTTTGGGAAATATAACTTTACAGGGCTGTACATAGTCTGTCAGCAGTTTTCTTCATATCCGGATTTTAAGACTTTTATTTTTAAAGATAATTATTTTGATTCAGAAATTAACATTGCGTATTTTATAATTAACTGATTATCAGTTATATTTGAATTTGTATTTTTTAAATTATGCACAAATTAGTTAATTATGTTAACTTTTCAGATGTTTTTTTAACGTTTTTTAACAGTGTGACATAAAACCCCTATTCATAGGATGTTGCAGGGTTTGTTAACATTTTATTAGTGTTTTGTTAACTGTTTTTAACATGTGGAGTAGGGTTTTATAAAGATTCCTGATACTTTTGCTCCGTCAAAACCAATAAAAGTTCAACATGATGAAAAGATTCATTCTCGTAATCATAATGATGATTTCAACCTTAGGTATTTATTCTTTTACGAGTAATGCCTTAGATGCGAAAAAAACAAGTTATGCATCGTACTACCACGATAAATTTAACGGTAGAAAAACCGCTAGCGGAGAAATCTTTGATAACTCAAAGTTTACCGCAGCAAACAGAACGCTTCCATTTGGAACAAACGTTAAGGTAACGAATCTTAATAACGGGAAAGAAGTAATAGTAAGGATTAATGACAGAGGACCTTTCCATTCATCAAGAGCTTTAGATATGTCTAAAGCAGCGTTCGATGAGATCGGAGATATCAATCATGGTACCATTCCGGTTGAATATGAAATTGTCGATTAATTTTATGATTTAAATTAAAAAAAGCCAGCTGACAAGCTGGCTTTTTTGTATGGATATTATCCCATTGATTATATATTAAGTTCCAATAATGCAGGGCAGTGGTCAGAATGTACTGCTTCCTTTAAAATAACAGCTCTGCTGAGTCTGTCTTTTAAACTGTAAGAAGTAAAGTTATAATCCAGCCTCCATCCTTTATTTCTTTCCCTGGAATTTTGCCTGTAGCTCCACCATGTGTAATGATCAGGTTCATTGTTGAAGAATCTGAAACTGTCAATAAGTTCACATTCATTAATGAAATTGGTCATCCATTCCCGTTCCATAGGAAGAAAACCTGAAACATTCTTTAAGCCGACAGGATTGTGAATGTCGATCGCTTCATGACAGATATTGAAATCACCGGATATAATCAGGTTGGGAATTTCCTTTTTTAAATTTTTGATATACTCCAGAAAGTCATGGCAGAACTGCATTTTAAAATCCAGCCTCTCAATATTAGATGCAGAGGGAACATACACAGAAATAGCAGAAAATCCATCAAAATCTGCACGGATGATTCTCCCTTCATTATCATAACTTTCAATACCGCACCCGTACTCTACATGATTAGGTTTGATTTTTGAAGCAATTCCGACACCGCTATAGCCCTTTCTTACTGCTGAGTGCCAATAACTGTGATATCCCAATTTTTCAAGGCTTTCAATGTCTATCTGATCGTTTCCGGCCTTGCTCTCCTGAATGCAGATAACATCTGGATCAGCAGTCTTCAGCCAACCCAGAAAATCTTTAGTAAAAGCGGCCCTTATTCCGTTGACATTGTAAGTGATTAATCTCATAAACAAAATAAATTTTTTCAAATGTAGGGAAATAAAAAAGCCGGTCTTTAATTTCAAAGCCGACTTTTTATATTTTTAGGAAGTGAGTTTATTTTTTAAAAACTGTTTTACCATCCTTCGTCAGTTCTATTTCCTCACCTTTTCCTCTCAGTTCATAATGATCATTCTTGTACCATATTCCTGAAGCAGGCTTTTGCCCCTGCAGTTCAATCGTTTCATTGTTGAATACTACTGTAGCTGTATTTTTGGTATTGTTGAAAGTCATTTCCAGAGTTTTTCCATGGCTGTCTTTCGAGGTGCTTTTTACAATCTCATCCTGATTCCCTGCAACAACGGCTGAATCAGTCGGTTTAGAAGCAACACTGTCTACAGAGGCAGAAGTAGAATCTGTTACTTTGTTTTCTTTTTTACATGAAGTTAAAAGTAGTGCAACAGCTGCTGCAGCAATAAAAATATGCTTTTTCATAAATATATATTTGTTTAATGTTGTATTCTAGCATGCAAAATGAGTGCCTAAAAAAGAAGCGGAAAAAATCAATCGATTTTTTCCGCTTTAAACCCAAAATTAAATAAACTATGAAAAAAACTACTTGGGTTCTAAAATGCTGATAGGAATGATGCACTCTTCCAGTGATATTCCTCCATGCTGGTAAGTTTCTTTATAGTAATTAACAAAATGATTATAGTTCTTAGGATAAGCAAGAAAGGTATTGTTTTTGGCAAAAATATACTTCGAGCTCAGATTTCCTTTTGGAAGGAAAAGTTTTTCAGGATTGGTAATAGCCCATACATCACTGTCATCATACGTCAGGCTCTTGCCGGTTTTATATCTGATATTGGTAGAAGTCTCCCTGTCTCCAACAACTTTGCTCGGTTTTTTTACATAAACAGTACCGTGATCTGTCGTGATGACCAGTTTATATCCGTTTTCTGCAGCGGTTTTGATAATCTTCATCAGTGAAGAATTTTCAAACCAGTTAAGGGTAAGAGAACGGAAGGTTTTATCATCACGGATCAGCTGATCAACAATATGGTTGTCTGTTTTGGCATGCGAAAGAATATCGATGAAATTGTATACGATCACCAGCAGATCGTTATTTTTATGCTGGTTAAAATCATCATAGATCTTTCTTTCAAAATCAGCGTTCAGTACTTTAAGGTACTTCATAGACTTGGAACCAAGGCCAATTCTCTTCATCTGATCTTCAAGGAAGTCACGCTCAAATTCATTTTTGTTTCCTTCTTCGTTGTCATTGAACCATTTGTCAGGGAAACGTTTCTCAATTTCAGACGGCATTAATCCCGCAAAGAAAGAGTTTCTTGCATATTGTGTTGCGGTAGGAAGTATGCTGTAGTAATAATCTTCGGATATTTTATTATAATATTTCGTGAACAGGGGTTCAATAACTTTCCACTGGTCATAACGAAGATTGTCCACCATCAGTAAAAGAACTTTTTCTTTTTCTACTTCCGGTTTTATTTTTTCCTTGAAAAGCGTATGGCTCATCATGGGTTTATCAGAATCTGTAAGCCAGTTCTCATAGTTTTTCTCAATAAACTTGGCAAACTGAATATTGGCTTCTTCTTTCTGGGACTGCAGAAGATCTGCAAATTCATTATCTGCTACCTTATCAAACTTAATTTCCCAGCTAAGGATCTTTTTATAATATTCAGCCCATTCCTGATATGTTCTCAGGTAAGAAAGTTCCATAGAAAGGTTTCTGAATTCCTGCTGATATTGTAAAATCGTTTTTTGCTCCACCAGGTTATCCTGCTGAAGGTTTTTCTTTAGGGAAAGTAATATCTGATTAGGATTGACAGGCTTTAATATATAATCGGCAATCTGAGAGCCGATAGCCTCTTCCATGATGTGTTCTTCTTCGCTTTTGGTAACCATTACGATTTTTAAGGAATTATCTTTTTCCTTAATCATAGGAATTGCTTCCAG
The DNA here is from genome assembly GCF_006829085.1 of Chryseobacterium sp. ON_d1. Lineage (GTDB taxonomy): Bacteria > Bacteroidota > Bacteroidia > Flavobacteriales > Weeksellaceae > Chryseobacterium. The sequence continues at coordinate 89,947 of NZ_BJTC01000009.1, read as the reverse complement.
TCCTGAAATACCAGGCATATTTTCGTCGATCAGCGTTAAAGCAAATTTCTCTGAATCCATAAGTTCCAAAGCCTCATTCACATTATTAACAGGGGTTACCTGGTAACCCTTTTTTTCTAAAAATACGATATGAGGTTTAAGTAAATCTATTTCATCATCGATCCATAATATCTTTTCTGACATAATTTATTTTTTACATGGTTATTGTATCAAAATGTTGACCAATTCCTTTTAAAATCTCACAAAATCGAAAGATTAAAAGTTAAATATTAGTTAAATGGAAATATCGTAAAATATTTCACATTTTCTGTTTCATTCAATTGATGGTCTTTATATATTCCAAAGCCCTTTCCAGGACTTCATCCTTTCCGTTTTTAAGCCCCTCAATACTGGGCTTTACAGTAATATCAGGAATGATGCCTATCCTTTGTGTTTCTCTGCCATCAGGATAATAAGCTCCAAGGCCTGTAAACCGGGTATCAAGACCGGCAATTTTAAATGTGATAACATCGCCGTTGGCTCCTGAAGTATGACTGCCGATAATTTTGGCTTTCGGATGCTGCTTCAGCATCATCGTGGTAGTCTCGGCCTGGCTCTGAGTACTTTCATCTACTAAAACGATTACATTTCCTTTATAGTATTCGGGATTCTTTCTGCCCGTAACATTTTTTCTGCTGTAGAATTTGCCGGGATAGCTGCTGTCCGGAAAAGTAAACTGATAGTAAACTGACATTTCGGGAAGCAGTAAATAGCTTAAAGGTACAATAGTTTGTTTGGGATAATTTCTAAGATCAAAGATAATGGATTTTGTTGACTTTAAATTTCTGTACATATCATCCAGATCTCCTTTCTCTATAATTCCCATATTGACATAGCCTGTTTCATTTTCGTTGTCAATGAATTTCCACTTTTGGATCACTTTATCTTTGATGTGAATAATGTCTTTGACAAAATATGTTTTGGTTTTGATTTCTCTATTTTGTCCTTCTCTTTCAATCATTAGAGAAAGAGAATCGCTATTGCTGAAGAGAAGTTTTTCTTTTATCTTATTTACTTTACCCCAGGAGTTGGATGCGGGTACATATTTTCCCAGAATGTTGATCATCTGCGGAATTGTTTTACCTTCAATGGCATAGATAATATCTCCGGTCTGGAAAGGGCTTTTTTCTCCGGATCTTGTGGAATTGATTCTTGTAATCACCAATTTCCCTTCTGCATAGGAATATTCCACGGGAACTTTTCGGTTTCCGTACAGATTGCGCTGGATCTCTTTCGAGGAAAGATAGGCATGGGAGTCATCTGTTTTGGTAACAAGTTCTGCCAGTGCCAAATGATAATTTTCATCATCTCCGATCATCAGGAATTTTGGGATCATTTCGGAAAGAACATCATTCCAGTTCTGATCAGTTTCATACTTATAGGGGAAAAAGTATTCAACATAATTCCAGTATCTGAATAATTCCAACAGGCTGACTTTTCTGGATGTAAATCCGGAACCATAAGATTCTTCATTTCTGAAATATATTTTTCTGCCACTTTTACCCAAATAATGATTGTCACCAAGATTCCGGTTGTTTTCAATATAATGAAGTTTTTGGGATAATTCATTTGAGAAAATAAGGCGGTTATCCATCCAGCTCAGGTCAAAGTTTTTAAGAAAATAGACTTTATTCTCTTTTATTGGGCAATCTCTGCAAAGGGAAACTTCTCCCAGACTTTTGATCCAGTCAGAATAAAAATGGTTCAAAGCTTCTTTATTATCGATATTTTCCAGGTCATCAATTTTCTGAAAAAGTTGTCTGTCCCAATTCAGATCTCCTTTCGCGACGTAAGGATGATAGTATTTAAGAAACCCCCAGATCCTGCAGAGAGATTCCAGTTTTTGTGTTTCTGTGACAATCTGCGCGGAAAATTTTAAACTTAACAATAATAAAAGTAGGAGAGAGAAACGTCTCATTAAAGGGAGTGTGTTTTCTCTCAAAGATAATGCTTTATCACAACAGATACAAAGGTTTTCAAAAAATTGGATTAAGATACAGGCGTTTGGGTAATTTCTGAAAGCCGGTAAGAAGGTCATTTGCAGAAAAGATGATGGGTGTGATGGCCGTGTGACAATCTTTTAATAGTAATTTAATAAAATGCTAAACTTTAAAATGCCTAACTTTGTTTACTAATACTGAAGTTTCAATGCAGAATAAGCTAAAAATCATCAACGATCCTGTTCACGGATTTATCAAAATTCCACACGAAATTTTATTTGATATCATTGAGCATCCTTACTTTCAGAGATTAAGAAGAATCGGACAGACCGGACTTTTGAACCTGATATTTCCAGGAGCTACCCATACAAGGTTTCATCATGCCCTTGGAGCAATGCATTTGATGTTTACAGCCCTGGAAACATTGAAACAGAAAGGCGTGAAAATTTCTGAGGAAGAAGAAAAAGGAGCAATGCTGGCTATTCTGATGCATGATATTGGTCATGGTCCGTTTTCACATGCGCTGGAAAGCATGCTGATGGATGACTGGCATCACGAAAACCTTTCTTTATTGCTGATGAATAAACTGAATGAAGAATTTAAAGGAGAGCTTTCCATGGCCATTGAAATGTTTCAGGGAAGGTACCACAGAAAATTTTTCAACCAACTCATCTCTTCCCAACTGGATGTTGACCGTTTGGATTATCTGAAAAGAGACAGCTTTTTTACCGGAGTATCAGAAGGGAATATAAATACCCAGAGAATTATTTCCATGATGAATGTATGTGAAGAAGGCGAACTGGTGATTGATGCAAAAGGGATTTATTCTATTGAAAATTTTCTGACAGCCAGAATGTTTATGTACTGGCAGGTCTACTATCACAAAACTTCTGCATTGGCAGAGTTTCTTTTGGTTAAAATCCTCGAAAGAGCAAAATATCTGATTTCTCAAGGCATGGAGCTTCCAGCGACGGATCATCTGAAATATTTTTTATACCGGGAGAAAAGTGCGGCAACGGATGAAGATATAGAAAGATTTACCAGGCTTGATGACAATGATGTCATCCAGGCAATGAAAGAATGGCAGAATTCCGATGATTTTGTGCTGTCCTATTGGTGTAAATGTGTAATTCAGAGAAATTTACCCAAAACAATCATTTCATCACATCCGTTTAAAGCGGAAATAATTGATGAAAAAGTGAAAAATGTCAATAAATTTTTCGGAATTGATAATGGGCATGAATTGGTTCATGAAATAAAAAGAAAATTACTTCCTTATCATGCGGAAAAGCAGCCTATCTATTTGTTACATAAAAATGGTAAAAGAACAAGGCTGCATGAGTCAGAAGACCAGCTTTTATCAGGGTTGATGGTGAACAAGACAACCCGCTATATCCTTATGTTTCCAAGAGATATGTCCGGACTGGATTCTTAAAGAATATTAAAATTTACGATCTGAAACTAAAACGTGTTTGCAAATTATAGAATTTCTTATCTTTGCAGAATATGGAATTTACAGCTTCGCAAATTGCAAGTTTTATTGACGGAAAAATAATAGGTGACGAGAATGCGCTTATTACAGGGGTTTCACCAATTGAAAATGGGGAATCAGGACATCTTTCTTTTATAGCACAAGATCGGTTTTCTCATTTTTTGAATACCTCAAAATGTTCAGTTATCATCGTTTCGGAAAAACTTCTCGAGAAAAATCATTATAACCCTACCTTAATCGTTGTAAAAGATGCCTATCTTTCTTTTCAGGTTCTGATGAATCTATACCAGGAAATGCAGGGGAGAAAAGAAGGTATTGAAAATGGTTCATCCATACACGATACAGCTATAATAGGAGATAAAGCTTATATTGGAGCATTTACCTATGTTTCGGAAAAAGCTAAGATCGGGGAAGGATCACAGATCTACCCACATGTATATATTGGAAAGGGAGTAAAAATTGGTAAAAACTGTAAAATAGACAGTGGTGCCAGAATTTATGACTATTGTATCATAGGAGATAATTGTGTGATTCATTCCAATACGGTTATTGGTGGTGATGGTTTTGGCTTCCAGCCGACAGCCGAAGGTTTCAAAAAAATACCGCAGCTTGGAAATGTAATTATTGAAGATGATGTTGAGATCGGTTCAAACTGCAGTATTGACAGGGCTACAATAGGCTCTACCGTTATAGGAAAAGGAACTAAAATTGATAACCTGATCCAGATTGCCCACAATGTGAAAATAGGTCAGAATAATGTGATTGCAGCCCAGGCAGGAATCGCAGGTTCTACTACAATTGGTGACTGGAACCAGATTGGCGGCCAGGTAGGAGTTGTAGGGCATATTAAAATTGGAAATCAGGTGAAAATTCAGGCTCAGAGCGGTGTGAATTCCAGCGTTAATGATAGAGAAACACTGTATGGTTCACCGGCCATCAGCTATAACGACTATTTGAGAAGCTATGTTCATTTCAGGAATCTGCCTGGAATAGTAAGTAGAATAAATAATCTTGAGAATAACTCAAAAGATAATACTAATGAGTGATATGCAAAAAACACTTCAGCAAGAGGTAACTCTTTCTGGAATTGGTCTTCACACGGGTAAAGAAGTAAAACTTACCATTAAACCTGCCAAGGAAAATACAGGTTTTGTATTTGTAAGAACAGACCTGGAGGGACATCCACAGGTAGAAGCAGATGTAAACTATGTTGTAGCAACGGAAAGAGGAACTACATTAGAAAAATTAGGGGTAAAAATTACCACTTGCGAACACCTTTTAGCAGCCCTTGTCGGTTGTGATATTGACAACGCCATTTTAGAAATGGATGCCTCTGAACCTCCTATTCTGGATGGATCTTCAAAATATTTTGTGGAAGCTATAGAAAGTGTAGGAGTAACAGAACAGAGCATAGCAAGAGAATATCTTGTGGTAAAAGAAGTTCTTACTTACAGTGATCCGGCTACAGGTTCGGAAATTACAATCATTCCTTCAGATACTTACGAAGTAACGACAATGGTAGATTTTGGGACTAAAGTATTAGGGACCCAGAATGCCACTCTTAAAAATATTTCAGAATTTAAAGATGAAATCTCATCCGCAAGAACTTTCAGTTTCCTGCATGAATTGGAAATGCTTTTGGATCATGGGCTGATCAAAGGTGGAGATATTTCCAATGCCATCGTATATGTGGATAAAGATCTTACACCGGAAACAACAGAAAAATTAAAGAAAGCCTTTGGAAAAGATAATGTATCAATCAGACCGAACGGTATTCTCGATAATCTTAATTTAAATTATCCTAACGAAGCTGCGAGACACAAATTACTGGATGTAATCGGTGATCTTGCTTTGGCAGGAGTAAAAATAAAAGGTAAAGTTATTGCCAACAAACCGGGACACTATGTGAATACCCAGTTTGCCAAAAAACTAAACCGCCAGTGGAAATTGCAGAAAAAGAAAAATGTTCCGGATTTTGATCTGACGAAAGAGCCGGTATTTGACATCAACGGAATTATGAAGCTTATGCCGCATAGACCGCCGTTCTTATTGATCGATAAAGTTCTTGAACTTTCAGATTCTCATGTAGTAGGACTGAAAAATGTAACCATGAATGAGCCTTTCTTCGTTGGGCACTTCCCTAAAGAACCTGTAATGCCCGGAGTTCTTCAGGTGGAAGCATTAGCACAGACAGGAGGTATTCTTGTACTGGCAAGTGTTCCGGATCCTGAAAACTATTCTACCTATTTCATCAAAATCGATAAGGTAAAATTCAAAAGAAAAGTAATTCCCGGAGATACGCTTATATTCAAAATTGAATTGATAGAGCCAATCAGAAGAGGAATTGTTCATATGCAGGGGTATGGATATGTAGGCGATACCGTAGCAGTAGAAGCAGAGCTTATGGCTCAAGTTGCAAAAAATAAAGTTGATTAAATGATTCATCAATTAGCAGCCGTAGATAAACGTGCGAAAATCAGCAAAAATGTAATTGTAGAACCTTTCACTACAATTGCAGGAGATGTGGAAATCGGAGAAGGAACCTGGATCGGTCCTAATGTTACCATCATGGATGGAGCAAGAATAGGGAAAAACTGCAGGATCTTCCCGGGGACAGTAATTTCTGCGATTCCTCAGGATCTGAAATTCGATGGCGAAGATACACAGGTAATTATCGGAGACGATACAACAATCAGAGAGTGTGTTACGGTAAACAGGGGAACAAAAGCCCTGGGATATACTAAAATAGGTGCCAACTGTCTTATCATGGCTACTTCGCATATAGCACACGACTGTGTCATCGGAGATCACGTTATCATCGTAAACGGTTGTGGTATTGCAGGACATGTGGAGATTGGAGATTATACAGTAATGGGAGGTTTATCTGCTGTTCATCAATTTGGTAAAATCGGGAAACATGTCATGATTTCCGGAGGTACCCTGGTAAGAAAAGATATTCCACCTTATGTAAAAGTAGCGAGAGAACCAATGTCCTATGCAGGGATCAATTCTGTTGGTTTAAGGAGAAGAGGATTTACCAATGAGAAAATCTTCGAAATCCAGAAAATCTACAGAGCAATCTTCCAGATGAAAATGAATGTTTCCCAGGCAATTTCCCATATTGAAAAAGAAATGCTTCCAACCGCTGAAAGAGATGAGATTCTGCAGTTCATTCAAAACTCACCACGAGGTATCGTAAAAGGATACGGAACCGGAAAGGATAGAGAATAACTGAATAACAAATACTATCATACCATGAAAAGTTTAATCTTACTTATGGCACTTTCTTCAATATCTTTTTTGTCCGGACAACAAACAGAAAAGTCTGAAAGAGTAAAAAAAGAAAAACCTTTCACCATAGAAAGGAAGCTTTCTGAAGAGTCTAATGATAGTATTGCAAAGAATAATTTAAATGGTATTCTGAAACAGAAAAATACCGGAAGTTCAATTTTAGGAACAACTGATCAGTATAAATCTGATATTCAGATGAATGTCATTCGATTGAATAACAATGTGAATACATTCAATAATAATACATTTAACAGGATGCAGCAGCAGGGGCAGGGGATACAATTTAATAAAAGAAAATAAATATTTACATATTAATGGCAACAAGTAACGATATCAGAAAAGGGCTGTGCATTGAGTACAGCAATGATATTTATAAAGTAATCGAATTTCTTCACGTAAAACCAGGAAAAGGACCTGCTTTCGTAAGAACAAAATTAAAGTCAGTAACTAACGGTAAAGTAATAGATAATACTTTCTCTGCAGGACACAAGATTGATGAAGTAAAAGTAATTACCAGAAAATTCCAGTATCTGTATGATGATGAGAACGGATTTCACTTCATGAACAATGATGACTTCTCTCAATTATATATCAACAAAGAAATGATCGAGAACTCTCAGTTTATGAAAGCTGGTGAAGAAGTAACAATCATTTTGAAAGAAGCTGATGAAACTCCACTTTCTGCTGAACTTCCACAATCAGTATACCTTGATGTTATCGAAGCTGATCCGGGAGTGAAAGGGAATACTGCAACCAATGCTCTTAAAAACGCAATCGTTGAAACAGGAGCAAGAGTAATGGTTCCTTTGTTCATTGAACCGGGAGACAGAATTAAAGTAAGCACTGAAGACGGTAGCTATTTAGAAAGAGTAAAAGAATAAATAAAATTTACATACATTCGGTTTGCATCAGCACTCCGAATTTTGTTTTATAAGAAAATCTATTGTTATGAGATTCCATTCTCCGCAAAAGCTTAAAACCATTGCAGATTTAATAGGCTCAGCATTTGTAGGGCCTGAAGATTTTGAAGTATTGGGAACCAATGAAATTCACATGGTAAAACCAGGTGATATCGTTTTTGTGAACCATCCTAAATATTATGACAAAGCATTAAACTCTGCAGCGACTATTATTTTAATTGATAAGGAAGTAGAATGTCCTGAAGGTAAGGCACTTTTGGTTTCTGATGATCCTTTCAGAGACTTTAATAAAATCAATACTCATTTCACCAGAATATATAACTTTACAGAAGAACTTCATGATGTTGAAATAGGTGAAGGTACCAGGATTCACCCTTCTGCAGTCATTGGAAACAATGTTAAAATCGGAAAAAATACCCTTATCTTCCCCAATGTTGTGATTGGAGACCGTACAGAAATCGGAGATAATGTGATTATCCAATCCGGTACTGTTATCGGTGGAGATGCTTTCTACTACAGAAAACTGAATGGAAATTTTGACCGTCTGGTTTCAGTCGGAAATGTGGTGATTGAAAACAATGTGGAAATTGGTAATAACTGTACCATCGACAGAGGTGTTACAGATTCTACCGTGATTGGAGAGGGATCTGTTTTGGATAACCTGATTCAGATCGGCCATGATACTGTGATCGGGAAAAAGTGTCTTATTGCTTCTCAGGTGGGGATTGCAGGATGCTGTATCATTGAAGATGAAGTAACCATGTGGGGACAGGTAGGAATTGCCTCCGGTCTTACCATTGAGAAAGGGACCGTTTTACTGGCTAAATCCGGCGTTAATAAAGATCTTAAAAAAGGAACATACATCGGTCTGTTTGCAGAAGATTTTAAAAGCTATCTGAAAAAAGAAGTAAAGCTGAGAAATCTCAAATAAACAATTCCAAAGGTTTTATCTGAAATCAAAGAAATTTAAGTAAATTTGTGAGCATTAATAAAATAATAAATAAATTAAAACAACAATAAAATGTCAATTTTAGTAAACAAAGATTCTAAAGTAATTGTACAAGGATTTACAGGGAACGAAGGAACTTTCCACGCTGGTCAGATGATTGAATACGGAACAAACGTAGTAGGTGGTGTTACTCCAGGAAAAGGAGGAAGCGAGCACTTAGGAAAGCCGGTATTCAATACAGTAGCTGACGCTGTTGAAAAAGCAGGAGCCAACGTAAGTATCATTTTCGTACCACCGGCATTCGCAGCAGACGCTATTATGGAAGCTGCTGAAGCAGGGATTAAAGTAATCGTATGTATTACTGAAGGTATTCCTGTAGCTGATATGGTAAAAGTAAAATCTTACATCGCTGACAGAGACTGCAGATTAATCGGACCAAACTGCCCTGGAATCATTACTTCTGAAGAAGCTAAAATTGGTATTATGCCAGGTTTCGTTTTCAAAAAAGGTAAAGTAGGTATCGTTTCAAAATCAGGTACCCTTACTTACGAAGCTGCTGATCAGGTTGTAAGAGCTGGTTACGGTATTTCTACTGCAATCGGTATCGGTGGAGACCCAATCATCGGAACAACTACCAGAGAAGCATTAGAGCTATTTATCAACGACCCTGAAACTGAAGCTGTTGTAATGATCGGTGAAATCGGTGGAGGTCTTGAAGCGGAAGCTGCAAGATGGTACAAAGCAAGCGGATCTACTAAGCCGGTTGTAGGATTCATCGCCGGACAAACTGCTCCAAAAGGAAGAACCATGGGACACGCAGGTGCCATCGTAGGTGGTGCTGAAGATACGGCTCAGGCAAAAATGGAAATCATGAGAGAAAACGGTATCAACGTAGTAGATTCTCCAGCTGATATCGGTGCTACTGTAGCAAAAGTTCTAGGATAACATAAAATCACACCATATGAAAAAACTTTTATTGGCCTCAGCTTTGACTTTTTCTGCTTTATCCTTTGCACAGGTGCAATGGAATAATACAAGATTCGGTCTTACAGCAGGTTTAAACTACTCAAGAGTAGCAAATGCCCACAATCCCTCTGGCCCTAGATACACCTTTCAAGGTGGAGCTTTGGCTTTGATCCCCGTAGGGAAGGCAAACCAATTCTTTATTCAGCCGGAAGTACTGTATTATGGCGCAGGAGAAACCGGAAAAGATAAAGATGCTAAAGGAAAAGATGGTTATGATGCAGTATATGCCAATAATTATCTGAGTGTACCCCTTTATTTTAAAGGATACTTTTCAGAAGCTGAATCGGAATTCTTTGGATTAATAGGCCCTAGATTTAACTTTTTAGTGAGTCAGGATGTTAAGAATGCTCCTATAGGAAGACCTTACTATGATCCGGATGTTACTGATCCTACACAGCCACCGGGAGTAAACGGAAAAGCAAAAAGCTTTAACTGGGGACTCGGACTTGGTATAGGATACAGCTATAAGAGGCAGCTTGAATTAGCTTTAAAATATGATTTAGGTTTATCAGACACCTACCCAGGTCTTGTGAAAGAAAAGGGAGGTACAGATAAGAAAAAATCAGAACAGGTAATCGCTCTTACTTTAAGCTATATATTCAAATAGAATATTTCAAAATAAAAAAAACCGGAAACTCAGTTTCCGGTTTTTTTGTTATTTTATTTTTATCAACGGGCACAATTGGATTTCTCAGCAATTTTTTCCCTTTATATTTTCGCTTTATTATCCTTTAATCCACTTCCAAAGCTCCTTTAATGTAGCCTTATTTCCGTACATCAAAATACCTACACGATAGATTTTTCCTGCCAGGAAGATCATGAAAACAGTAGTTCCCAGCAATAATACAATAGATAATGCAATCTGCCATGCAGGAACACCAAACGGAATTCTTGCGATCATGGCTACCGGTGAAGTAAACGGAATAATGGACAGCCAGAAACCTAAGGGACCATCCGGATTATTCATCAATGTGAAACTTCCATACATGCCTAATGTTAATGGTAAAATCGCAAATAAAGTAAACTGCTGCGTCTCTGTTTCGTTATCCACAGCAGAGCCGATGGCTGCATAAATAGAGCTGTAAAAGATATATCCTAAAAGGAAAAAAACAATAAATACAAAGATAATCAACGGAAAGTTCAGCTCCAGTAAACTGTGAGAAATCTGGGTAGCAAGCTGTCCTACGTCCAGTTTATTGGCAAGTTCTTCATTTCCGCCAGGAATATTTCTCTGAAGAGGTGAGAATCCTGTATTTAATACCAATGCTCCTATGACAGACATGGTAATCCAGATAACAAACTGTGTAAGTGCTACCATCGTTACCCCCAGAATTTTCCCCATCATCAGTTCAAAAGGTTTTACAGAAGAAATGATGATTTCCACAACGCGGTTATTTTTCTCTTCCAGAACACTTCGCATTACTCTTACTCCATAAATAATGATGAACATAAAAGTGACATACATCAGTACCATACTCAGCCCTGATTTAACCCCAAAAACAAGATCAGAATCCTCTTTGTTGTTGTCTGTAACGTTGATGGTTTTTAAAGTAAAGCTTTTATCCAGATTAATTAACTGTGTTTCCTGAATGCCCAGCTGCTTGATTTTTTCTTTTTTTACAACATTGCTGATATCAGAAACAATTCTCTGTTTTGTGTCAAATCCTATTTTGCTGTTGATGACCAATCTGGTATCCTTTTCAAGCTCATCAAAATTCTGATTTTTCAGCTCAGGCAGGATCAGAATACCATCCAGGGATTCATTTCCTTTCAGATTGTTGATCTTTGATTTTTCGTCGGCAGCAGAAACAAAAACGTAATTTAACTGATCATTGGATTTCAGCTGATTGGTAAACAATCCGCTTTTATCAACAACTTCTATAATACTGTGTGACTCATTCGCTTTAAACATTAATCCGATTACGGCTCCGAAAGCAATAATCATAACGGGAGCAAGCAGTGTCAATATAATGAAAGATTTTTTCTTAACCTGGGTAAGAAATTCTCTTTTGGTAATTAAAAAAATATTATTCATAAAAATTAAGAATGGTTACTTACAGCATTAATAAACACTTCATTCATACTAGGAATCCTTTCGTCAAATGATCTTACTTTACCCACCTGTACAAGATCAAGGAGAACATTATTCTGGCTTTCTTCATTTTTCAGCTCAAAAGAAACAAGATTGTTGGCATTCGACAAATTGAAAATATCATACTTGTTTCTGAAACTTTCAAACTGATCATGACTTACTTCAGAAAGCGTAACCCCAAAAATATTTTTCTTGAACTTTTCTCTTACATCAAAGACTCTTCCGTCAATAATCTTCTTGGAATTGTTGATCAGGGCGACATAATCACACATTTCCTCCACACTTTCCATTCTGTGGGTAGAAAGAATGATCGTTGTTCCGTTATTTTTAAGATCAATAATCTGATCTTTGATTAAGTTGGCATTTACCGGATCGAAGCCTGAAAAGGGCTCATCAAGGATTAAAAGATGAGGCCTGTGAAGAACCGTGACTACAAACTGTATTTTTTGAGCCATCCCTTTTGAAAGCTCAGAGAGCTTTTTTTTCCACCATTGATCGATATTCAGCTTTTCAAACCATTTTTTTGCTTCATTCAGGGCATCGCTTTTACTCATCCCTTTCAATTCTCCAAAATAAAGAATCTGATCGCCGACACTCATGTTCTTATACAATCCTCTTTCTTCGGGCATATAGCCAATATCTTTAATATGGCTCGGATTCAGTTTCTGTCCATTGATATAGATATCTCCGGAGTCTGCCTGTGTAATTTGATTAATGATGCGGATAAAAGAAGTTTTTCCGGCTCCGTTGGGACCTAAAAGGCCATAAATACTGCCTTTTGGAACATGGATGCTGAAATCATCCAGTGCGACCTTTTTTCCGGCATTATAGGTCTTTTTAATATGTTCAGCTTTTAGCATTAAATTGTTCTTTTTACTATTAGTATTAAAAAGTTCCGAAAGTTACGGAAATATTAAAACAGAATTAATGTAAAAGAAAAAATCCTGATGATTATCAGGATTTTAATTTATTGTTTCACGATTTGGGTAACTTTTTGTGTGTTATCACTTAAGATATAGCGAATCATATATTTCCCAGGTTTCAATTTTTCAATATTGATCTCCCCGGAATTCATGTTCACAGTATAGTTAGCGACCTGCATACCCAAAATTGAATAAAAAGTCACACTTTTGATTCTTAAAGAAGAATCTTTTGCCTTAATAATAAGGAAATCCTTTGCAGGATTTGGATAGGCAAGCAATACACCATCATCCGCCTTTTGAGTGATGGAACCCGGCTCTCTAAGCTGAGCTTTAAAATTGTTGGAAAATCCAACAAAAGTGCCTACAAATAGAAATAAAAGTAAAAGTTTTTTCATCAAATTTATAATTTCTCGAATATATATAACAAATGTAATACATTCTGCAATTTCATACAATAGTTTTTTGCAGAACTTGTAGTAAATTTGTAGAAACTTATTCAAAAAGTATTCCAAAAATGATACATTCAAGAAATAGAAGACTTAGAGTTAATGAATCTATCAGAAGTCTGGTAAGAGAAAATGTGCTTACAACTGATGATTTTGTAATGCCGATCTTCGTAATGGAGGGCGAAAACAAGCAGGAGGCGATCCCATCTATGCCGGGAATTTTCAGGCGGAGTATAGATTTAACAGTGAAGGAATGTAAGGAGTTATTTTCTTTGGGAGTAAAAGCTGTCAATTTGTACATGAAAGTGTCAGAAGATCTGAAAGACAATACAGGAAAAGAAGCCTGGAATAAAGACGGATTAATGCAGAATACGATCAGAGCGATCAAAGATGCTGTTCCGGGAATGATTGTTATGCCTGATGTCGCCTTAGATCCTTATTCAATCTACGGACACGACGGAATTATTGAAAACGGAAAAGTGCTGAACGATGCGACCAATGATGCTCTGGCAAGAATGTCTGTATCCCATGCAGAAGCAGGAGCGGACCTTGTGGCACCAAGTGATATGATGGATGGAAGGGTACAGGTTATCCGTGAAGCATTGGAAGAAAGCGGTTTTACAGATGTAGGGATTGTAAGCTATGCTGCCAAATATGCAAGTTCTTTCTATGGACCTTTCAGAAGTGCTTTAGACAGTGCTCCGAAAGACAATATGGAAATTCCGAAAGATAAGAAAACCTATCAGATGGATTTTCACAACTCACGAGAAGCTTTGAATGAAGTATTTAAAGATATTGAGGAAGGGGCAGATGTTATCATGATCAAACCGGGACTTCCTTACCTGGATATCGTTTCAAAAGTACGTGAAGCCATTGATCTTCCAATTGCAGTATACAATGTAAGTGGAGAATATGCAATGGTAAAAGCTGCTGCCCAAAATGGATGGCTGGATAATGACAAAACGATCATTGAAAGTTTAACATGTTTCAAAAGAGCTGGTGCGGATATGATCTTTACGTATTTTGCCAAAGAAGCTGCTATCCTATTGAATCAATAAGCTGATATTCATTTATAAAAAATCGGCGGTTCTGATCAGAACCGCCGATTTTTTATAATTAAGTTCATTATTTCTTATAGCCAGCCTTTTTTGCCATATACATAAGTGTCATCAAATTGTTTGTCACTCATAAAGAGATATAAAATGCCTTCGATAAAAGGAATAATAGAAGCTGCTCCTAAAGTGACAACATTCAGAACAAGCTGAATGATTCCCTCCTTTGTATACCCCAGATAAAATTTATTTAAAGCCAGCCAGCCTACAAGAATTCCCAATAAAGCTGCAGGGATTTTCTTTTCTGAACGGTAAGGGACACCGCTTTGCTGGTTTTGTTCATTTTCTGTTTTTGTGTAACCGTAATTTTCCATTGCTTAGTATTGAGATTTTAGCTTTAAAATTGAAAACCGTATATCAAAGCTGCAAATTCACCCAATTCTCCTTTTGTTATTTAGCCTTTTAGCCTTTTTGCTCTTTCGCCTATCCGCGAGTTTATATTTTTGATATATTTGCCTTATGATTTTACGAGGAGAAAACTTAATCAAGGAATACGGTCCTAAAAAAGTTGTAAAAGGAGTTTCTGTACAGGTTCAACAGGGAGAAATTGTTGGTTTGCTGGGTCCAAACGGAGCAGGAAAAACCACATCGTTTTATATGATCGTAGGGTTGGTTAAGCCCACTTCAGGGAAAATTTTTCTGGATAAACAGGAGATTACTACTGATGCCATGTACCGAAGAGCTCAAAAGGGAATCGGGTATCTGGCTCAGGAAGCCTCAGTTTTTAGAAAACTTTCCGTAGAGGAAAATATTATGGGAGTATTGCAGTTGACTAAACTTTCAAAACGGGAGCAGCAGATCAAATGTGATGAACTGATCGAAGAATTTTCTTTACAGCATGTCCGTAAAAACAGAGGAGATCTTCTTTCCGGAGGAGAAAGACGTAGAACCGAAATTGCACGCTGTCTTGCCACAAGCCCGAACTTTATCCTTTTGGATGAGCCTTTTGCCGGTGTAGACCCGATTGCTGTCGAAGATATTCAGAAAATTGTAAGAAGCCTTGTAGATAAAAATATCGGAATTCTCATTACCGATCACAATGTACAGCAGACCTTAGCAATTACCAACAAAACCTATATTATGTTTGAAGGAAAGATCCTTAAAGAAGGGCTTCCTGAAGATCTTGCGAACGATCCGCAGGTAAGAGAAGCATATCTGGGCGAAAACTTTGTTTATCAAAGCATTCTGGATAAGCCGAAAAAGAAAAAGTACGCCTATAATATCTGGGCAGGTAATTTTGATTCAAAGGTACAGTTTCAAGGATTTGTAGATGAAAATTTCAGACAGTTTGATGACCTGAGACTGATGTATGGATTCGAAGATATTAGTTTTGCCTCATTAGCCAACTCTGAAATTGAGCATATTTTTAATGATGTGGTGGATAAAAATGCCAACAATTCATTTGTTTTCCAGAAAAAAGAGATCAACAGCCAGTATTCTCTGGAACAGGCAGAAGCAGAGTCTAAAGAAGCCAGCAGGAAAGAGCTGCACTACCTTACGACTTATATGTATGAAGGATAAAATATAAAGCATTTATTTGCTGAACATGATAATAAAACGTACCTTTTTCTTTTGAAAGCGGTACGTTTTTCATTTAAAATGATTTCTATGGCTAAACCTTTTAACAGAACCGTTACCTTATTCGGAATCTATAAACAGCTTGTCCCATTTATCAGACCTTACCGCCCTATGATTTATGGAACACTTTTTCTTACATTTCTCGGGGCTTTGGCCGCACAGGTCAATCCGATTGTTTTGAAATACACGGTTGATGAAGTGACCCAGCTTACCCATCTTCCACATCCGATGTCCGAAGGAATTCATATCCTTATTATTATTTCCATTATTTTACTGGGAAAGGAATTGTTGAATATTTTTATCAATTTCGGACAGAAGTTTTACGGAGAGAAGATCAGGATCAATGTTAGTTCCGTATTGGCACAGTCTGCGATTGATAAGATTCTGACCTATAAAGTTGCTTATTTTAATGATGAAAATCATGAATCCGGAAAATTGCAGATCAGAATAGATCGCGGTATTGAAAGCTTAACAAAACTGGTCCAGAATTTTTTTATTGATATTCTTCCGTTGTTTTCCAATGCCATCATTGCTCTTGTTATTATGTACATGCAGAATATGTATGTAGGAATAGTCTCTACAGTTATTGTTCCGATTTATTTTTATATCAGTTCCCTGCAGGCGAAAAAGCTAAGCGGAGTACGCCGCCAGCTCAGAAACCAACGGGAGAAAAAGACCTCAGGTCTGTTGAATCTGATTAATTCGATAATGGTTATTAAAAGTTTTGTTCGTGAAAAATTTGAAGGAAAAAAACAATATGATCTTCAGATGGAACTCATGGAAAGCCAGATGGTAACCAGAAGAACCAATTTTATTTATGATGGTTTAAAAACCTTTATTGAACAATTCGGAGTGGTTCTAATTATCCTATTAACCGTATATCTGGTACTTGATCAACAGATGACGATTGGTGCCATCATGCTTCATATCATGCTTTTTAACAATGTTTCGGCACCTATTCGCCAATTGCACAGAATTTATGATGATATGAACGATGCGATGATCTATGCAGAAGGGTATTTTGATATTTTAAATGCAGACAATGAAACTGAACCTAACGGAGGCTTTATTGAAAAAGAAATCAAAGGAACTTTTGAATTAAAAGATGTAGACTTTACTTATCCTAACGGAACGAAAGCATTGCATAATGTTTCTATGAAAATTGAAAACGGAAAGACTACCGCTCTGGTAGGATTAAGTGGAGCTGGAAAATCAACAGTGATTAATCTGTTATGTAAATTTTATCTTCCGGATTCCGGAGAGATTGTATTGGATGGAGTAAATCTTAATGAATATGACAATACTTTTCTGAGAAGCGACCTTGGGCTGGTGCTTCAGAAAAATCATATTTTCCAGGGCAGCATTGAAGATAATATCCGGTATGGAGATATGGATGCAAGCTTTGAAGAAATTCAGGCGGCGGCGAAGAAAGCTTATCTGCACGAACAGATTATGGATCTTCCGGAGAAATACCAGCATGATGCCACGCAGCTTTCCGGAGGGCAGCAACAGAGAATTGCAATTGCAAGACTGTTTCTTAAAGATCCTCCGATCATCTTTCTGGATGAACCGACTGCCAGCCTGGATGCCATCGCTACAGAACAGATCAAAAACTCTCTGGATGCTATAAAAGAAGGAAGAACAGTCATCATTATTTCTCATTCCCTGTCACAGATTCTGGATTCTGATATCATTTATGTGATGAAAAAAGGAAGAGTGGTAGAGAACGGAACTCATGATGAACTTTACAATAAAGAAGGTACTTACCGTGAGATTTTTGATGCCTCTGCCCGCAGTCTGAATCTCGATAAACTGGTGAATACTTTTAAAGAAAATTAAATAAAAAACTCAGCGGTCAGGCTGAGTTTTTACATTTAAAAAAATCATTTATTAGGCTTTTTCAGAAACCTGATATGCTCCTACATCTGCCCCGAATGCAATATTTATTCTGTTATAGCTGTTAATAGCAATGACAGCCATGGTCAGATCTACCATTTCAGTTTCAGAAAAGTGATGGCTTACCTGTGAATAAATTTCATCATTCACTTCTTTACCACTTAAAGCAGTTAGAGTTTCAGCCCATAATAACCCGGCCTTTTCTTTATCCGTATAAAATGAACATTCTCTCCAGGCGCTTACCAGAAATATTCTCTGTTCCGTTTCTCCTTTCGCTCTTAATTCTTTGGAATGCATATCCAGACAAAAAGCACATCCGTTCATTTGGGAAACCCTGAAATATATCAGTTCCAGGAATGAATTGTCCAGTGAAGAATTCTGTACCTGAAATCCCATGTTATGAAGGGCATTTACCGCTTTGTTTCCGATCGCAAATGCGTTGATTCTTTGTGACATAATATTTATTTTTGATGAATTATGTGACAAATGTAGAATGGAATTTTTCTGATTTTTTTTACAAATGATAAATTTTAAAAGAAAAGATTTTTTGAAGCTGTAGGATGGGAGCTGGATGCTGGAAGTTACTATTAAGTAGTTGATATATTCGGTCTTCAATAACTTCCCCCCTTCCAGGCTTCCTTTACTCTAAAGTTTCTGTGCCCTGATTCTGCTCAAAGAAACCTGGGTGATGCCAATATAATCTGCAAGATCTCCAAGGCTGATACGTTGAATAAGATCAGGTCTTTGCTTCAGAAAATTATGATAGCGTTTTTTTCCGTCGTCTTCGAGCATTTCACTGATCCGCCCCATCATATTGACCGGAGCTTTTGAATAAAGTTTACTGAAAAGTGTTTCTGCGGTATGATATTTTTTACATAATCCCTCAATGACGTCTTTGTGTACACGAAGTACCTCAGTGGTTTCCAGGGCAACGATCATATACTTTGACGGCTGTCCTGTAAGAAAACCACTTAATTCTGCGAAAAAAGCATTTTCTGCAAAAAATGTCATGATAAAATCCTTATCACCATTATCAAAAAACAGTTTCACCAGTCCTTTTTCAATGAAATAAAAATACCTGCAGGTTTCATCAGCCTTTAACAGGAAATCTCCCTTCCTGTAAGTTTTGGTTTCCATATGGGAAACAAGTCCATCTATGACTGCCTGTTCCGGTTTTAAAACTTTTTCAATAGACTGAACAAAATGAGTATGAAGCATAAAGAAAGAATCTGTTTTTGTAAAAAATAAATTTAATAAAAAAGCTGCCATATTTATAAGCCATACCTCAAAAAAGAATTTTAGTTTTGCTATATAATGAATGATCACTACCTTAAAAAACTCGATCGGGTAACGGCTATCCTTACCCAGTTACAGTCGAAATCTGTTGTACGCGCACAGGATCTGGCTGAAAAGTTCGATGTAAGCATCAGAACCATTTATCGTGATGTAAAAACTCTGGAAAATGCAGGGATTCCTATTGTTGGAGAAGCGGGCAACGGATATTCTCTTATGGAGGGCTATAAACTTCCTCCGATCATGTTTACAAAGGAAGAGGTCTTAAGTTTCATCACTGCTGAAAAACTGATGCAGAAATTTTCCCACCAGAGTTTGGGAAATCATTATCAGGCCGCTATGGAGAAAGTACGTTCAGTGTTGAAATATTCTGATAAAAATCTGATCAAAAATATAGAAAAGCAGATTGATGTTTTCAGCTTTCATACAGATTCGGGCGACTCACTGAAAAATGTAATTCCTATCATTCTTGAAAGCATTGCTGAGAAGACCCAGCTGACTATAAAATATCAGACGGTAGAGGGAAGGGTAAATCACAGAACCATTGAAACCGTGGGGATGTTTTTTGAGTTTAATTTCTGGTACATCATGGCCTTCTGTACTTTGAGAAAAGATTTCAGACAGTTTCGTATAGACCGTATTCTGGAAATTTCAAAGACGCAGAATCCCTTTTTGCAGGAATACGGACAGGTGAATGATTACCGTAAAAAATCAAATGGAAATAAGATAAGGGCTAAACTTCTGGTAGACAAAAAGGTCATGTCTCATCTGGTGAATTCTAAAAAATACTACGGACTCGTAGAAGAAGTAGAAACCGGACAAGGGGTAGAGCTTACTTTTGAAACCGAATGGATCAGTGACGGTTTTCCCCGATGGCTCATTACTTTTGCCGATTATGCTACTGTTCTTGAACCGGAAAGTCTTCGCACACGATTGAATGAACTGTTGATAAAAATGATAGAAAGACATCAATAAAACCCCAACAGATATCTGTTGAGGTTTAAAGACTTAATTGAGGCAAATAAATGAAATGGCTTGAAGTGAAAAGGCAGAATTGCAAATAAGCAGATTTGTTTTGTCGCAAAAAAAGATATGAGTTTGTTTAACCTTTTTGCAATTTTACCTTTTCGCTTTTATTAAAATCTTTCCCAGAAGAAAGGTGGTTCAATCCCTAAAGCTCTTAAATAAACATATCCCTGCCCACGGTGGTGGATTTCATTGTCAATGAAATAAAGAATATTTTCATACACGGGGAATTCATATTGTCCGAACAGGTTGAATACTTCCTGGAAACGCTCTTCAGAAATCTGATTGAAATAGTGGTTGATCACTTCTGTTTCTTCATCCCATCTTTTTAATAATTCTTCTTTAGTTGAAGGATTGAAGCCTTCTTCATTATAACCTTCCATATTTCCTTCAATGATTCCTTTCAAAGCAGGACCTGCAATGCTGATCATCTCCGTGGCAAGTTTGGCAAAAGGTCTCATCCCTCCAACAGAAAATTCAAATAATTCTTTTTCAGGAAAAGCTTCAATCACTCTTCTTGTAAGATTTCTGTGTCCCTGCCAGTCTTTTAATAACTGATCTGTAGTCATGAATTGCTTAGTCGCTGTGGCTGTAGTTGTCATAATATTATTGTTTTTGTTTGTTGTTGATACAAAGGTAAGATGTGGTAATGACAACAGTTTGTCAGTAGTGTTTCTGATATTAAAAAAATATTTTTTTCTTTGCTAAAATATCCTGACCTATTTTTCCGTTAGAAGAAGGGATATTAATAAAAAATCGCTATTATTAAAATTATGAAGAAGTATATTTTACCTGCTATTACCACTTTTTTATTAGTATCATGCAATAAGATTGAGGAAAAAATTGATCAGACTGTTCAGAAAACAACTGAAACCGTACAACAGAAAGCACAACAGGCTGTTGAAGAAACAGTGAAGAAAACAGTCAATGAATCTGTGAATTCTTTAATTAATTCTGAAGACGTTAAGTTTAGTACTGTTTTTCCGGGCACAGGTGCTTCCATTGTTTCCGAAGAAAAAGGGAAAAAGATCAAAATTCCGGGAAGACCTGAAGGTTATATTTTTAAATACAAAGCGGATATAGCAGCAGTACTTCCTTTTTTAGAGGGGCAGCCTACTTCTGATGAAAGTAAATCTGATAAAACTGCCCGAAAAATAGATGGACAAAGCATTGTAGATAAAATAAGCTTGTTATCTAAATTCCTTCCTGACAACACATTGGATACTGGTATTCTGGAGGATATAAAATCAGACAAGAATATTCAGTATTATAAGCTGAAAAGATTTCCCAAAAGCAGTACCATTATCTACAACCCAAAAAATCAGACCATCATACAATACGTAGAGGTAAATAAATAATTTGGATATGGCCGGTTTCTCCCGGCCATTTTTTATTCCCATTCATTGCAAGCCATAAGCGAAGCAATCTCAACCCGTTGAAAATTACTTATCAGAACGAATAAAATCATGTTTATTTCTGATGTTAACTGATTGATTTTTTTTATACAAATATGATGTTATTGATTTATTTTTTTTCATGTTTTGAGTAAATCACTTTATGTTTTGTAGATCAATTTTTATTTTAATGAAATGGTATGATTTTGGCAAATATGAAATTAAATTGTTATTATATGTTTTATTTTTATGATTAATGTTTATTTTTTCATTAGATTTATTGAATAATTAACAATTAACATGGAAAAGAATTTATTTAATAGAAAAATCTATGTCTTAGTATTAAGCGGAGCTGGTGCTATGGGATATGCTCAGGACAGCATAAAACAAAATAAAATAGATGAAGTGGTGGTTACCACGGGTAGAACTAAGCCCAGAACCATCATTACCTCAGCAATTCCTATAGACAATATTTCGGCAGCACAGCTAAAATCTACAGGTCAGGTTACTTTTGATAAAGCTTTAACCTATGCTGTTCCATCTTTCAATTCATCACAACAAACTGTTTCTGACGCCACGGCCCATTTTGATCCGGCAGACTTAAGAGGTTTGGGGCCTTCCAGAACATTAGTTTTAGTCAATAATAAAAGAAAAAATCAAAGTGCTCTTATTTATGTAAACGATACGCCGGGAAAAGGTGAAGTAGGTACAGATCTGAAAAGTATTCCTTCAGCAGCCTTACAAAACGTAGAGGTATTAAGAGATGGTGCATCTGCACAATACGGATCTGATGCTATTGCAGGTGTGATCAATATTATTCTTAAGAACGGTGTTGGAAAAAGCACGGTGAATCTCTTTTCCGGAATTACTTCAAAAGGAGATGGCTTTAATATCGGAGCAGATTTTAATACAGGAATCAGAATCGCAAAAACAGGAAGCCTGAATCTTACACTAGGATTTTCCTCACAAAATAAAACTAACCGTGCAGGTTCTGTTACAAAGGATGAACTTTTTGGTGTGGATAATGCCTGGACACAGGCTAATCCTGGTTTAGGAATGATCATTGGGCAACCGGAGACAAAAGTTGTCAATATGTTTGTGAATTTTGAATTGCCAACCGGCGAAACGGGTAAATTTTATGCTTTTGGCGGTACAACTTACAGAAATGGGACCAGTTTCGCTTTGTATAGAACACCTTATTGGGTATCATCAGATTTTGGTTTATTAACTCCAAAAGGACAGCCTTACAATGGATTTCAGCCGGAATTTAAAACCGATGTTTATGATTATAATTTAACCTCTGGATGGAAAGGCATGTTTGGAAAATGGAGTTTTGATGGGAGTGCCACCTTTGGCTCTAATGCAGTAGATTATGTGGTAGGAAATACCATTAATACATCTTTGGGTGCAAAGTCACCAACAAGTTTTAAGGCAGGTGGTCACCAGTTCAGTAATATTATAGGAAACATAGATGTCAGCAGGGATTTTGGTGTGCTTGTTTTAGGAGCCGGAGTAGAGATGCGCAATGAAAACTATCAGGCAAGAGCAGGAGAAGAGGCATCTTATATAGGAAGTGGTGCAGAATCATTTCCAGGACTACAGCCTCAAAATGAAGTCAATAAAAATCGTCAGAATATTGGAGCTTATATGAATGCTGAATGGGATGTTACAAAAAACCTGCTGCTTGGAGGAACAGTAAGATACGAAAACTTTAGTGATTTTGGAAATAATGTTTCCTGGAAAGGAAATGCAAGGTATAAATTGCTGGATGATAAATTAGTTTTCCGTGGATCTGTTTCCACAGGATTCCGTGCACCTTCATTACACCAGATTTACTATTCCAATGTTCAGACCAAAATTACTGGGAATACGGTAGCTAATCAGGGTACCTTTAATAATGACTCTCCCATTGTAAGATCTGATCTTGGGGTACCCAAATTAAATGCTGAAAAAGCCTTTAACATTACCGGAGGAGTTGCCGTAAAACCTTTTAAAAATCTTACTATTACAGCAGATTATTATAGAATAAAAATTGAGGACCGTGTACTTTTTTCAGGTGATATTGGTTACAAAACCGGTGCTCCGGGGAGTCCTGACCTGTCAAACCCTGTGGAAGTCATATTGAACAATAATAAAATAACTTCCCTGAAGTTTTTCACCAATGCTGTAAATACAGTTACCCAGGGAGTAGATTTCGTTGCGAATTACTATACTTCCGCTATTGGAAAAGGAAGATTAGGCGTTATTGCAGCCTTCAATTATAACGAAACTAAAATAGTGGATAATATTGCCGTTCCGTCTATTTTGGCACAAAATGGCTATTCAGAAAACTTTTTTGACAGAAAAGAACAATCCAGAATTACTTCCGCAAGGCCAAAAACAAAAACGATCCTTAGTCTGTCGTATGACATTACAACGTTTAATTTCAATCTTAATAATACTTACTTTGGTTCTGTTACATGGCAGCACGCTACTGATCCTGCCAAAGATCAGACATTTTCCGGTAAGGTAGTTACAGACATTGTTTTAACCTATAAAATTACGAATGATCTTAAAGTTTCCGGAGTTGTAAATAATTTATTTAATATTTATCCGGACGTAATAGACAGCAAAGGAGATGTGGTAACAGATCTTGGAGGAAGGTTCAAATATCCGTGGGAGGTTAATCAGTTTGGATTTAATGGTACAACTTTTCAGCTTAATGTAAATTACACCTTTTAGCTAGTAAATAAGGAATTGGAATTGTTTTGTCATGGTTAACAGGGGAAGTCAATTTCAAAAGATAAACCAAACTATATGAAAATTGCCTGACCTTAACTAAGGTCAGGCAATTTTTTTCAGATAGAACAGGACGTTATTACTACATTTTACTTTTTACATTGTACAAAAAAAGGTATTTTAGTCCTATGAAAATTTATACAAAAACAGGAGATAAAGGTCAGACGGCATTATATGGCGGAACAAGAGTTTCCAAAGCCAGTGCAAGGGTAGACAGTTATGGAAATATAGATGAACTGAATTCATTTATCGGAATTGCAAAAAGTCATATCGAAAATGAAGAAGTTTTAAGACAGCTGAAAAAAATACAGTTTGATTTGTTTACTGTGGGTTCAGAAGCTGCAACACCGGTAGATAAGCTGATGCTTGCCAATGGGAAATCCCGCCTTCCTATCATTATTTCAGAAACAGAAATAGAAGAACTGGAACAGTGGATGGATACTTTTGATGAAAAACTGGAACCGCTTCAGTATTTTATTCTTCCGGGAGGAGGGAAATCGGCCACTTTTTTACATGCGGCAAGAACAATTTGCAGAAGAGCAGAACGTTCATTGGTATTTCTGAATGAATCCGAAGAAGTACGCCCGGAACTGATTAAATATTTAAACAGACTTTCAGATTATCTTTTTGTGTTGGCAAGATACATTTCAAAACTGAACAACGAACCGGAAGAATACTGGAACCCAAATGAGAGATAAAGTATTACTTTTCATCAACGGAGATGCTCCAAAATCATTACCCAATCCTGAAAATTATGGTTTGATCGCCTGCACAGACGGGGCCTTCCATTATTTGAAAAGAATGGGCTTTCCTTTAGATAAACTGGATTTTATATCCGGTGATTTTGATTCGCACTCCGGATCAGATGAAGGTATGTATGAAGAAAAATTTATTCTTACATTAGATCAGGACAAAACAGACTTTCATAAAGCTCTGGAAATTATTCAGGAAAAAGGTTTTTCAGAGATTGATGTTTTTGGAGGAAGTGGAGGTGAACAGGATCATTTTCTTGGAAATCTTACCGTTGCTTATACCTTCAAAGATCATATGGATCTAAAGTTTTATGATGAATATTCAGTGTATTATTTTATCCCTAAAAGCTTTAAGGTAGAAGGAGTGAAAAATAAAATGATCTCCCTATATCCCTTTCCTTCAGCGGAAAATATCACCACAAAAGGGTTGAACTGGCCATTGGAAAATGGAAGCTTATCCATTACTTCAAGAATTGGAACCCGGAATTTCGCTGTTGAAGATGAGGTTTCCATAGAATATGAATCAGGAGACGTTTTATTTTTTGTAGGGATCAAGGAGATAGAATATCCTGCAATCTATTAAATATTAAAAGAGTCTTTATTGGCATATTCTCCTATCAATAGAAGCGGGCATTAGCCCGTTTAATTTAAAACAGATGAATCCATTGGCTTTAGCCAAAACTTATTAAAAACCATTGAATAAACTAATCAAAATATCAGTTTTCACCATTTCATTATGCTGCATTGTTTCATGCAAAACACAGCATTTTGAAACCCCGGAATACGGAAAAAATGAAGCTGAAAAAGTGATCCGGCTTAAAAAAGTACACAATTTCCGGACCGTAGGAAATATCAAAAACACAGAAGGGAGAATATTAAAAGAAGGAAAGCTGTATAGAAGTGCTCATCTTCATAAACTCAAAAAGAAGTCTTTTGACCGTTTTGATGAACTGGGAATTAAAGAGATTATTGATCTCAGAAATTCTAAAGAAATAGCTCAGAAACCTGATCAGCTTCCGGCAGAAAGTGCATATAAAAAATATTCGGCATTTGAAGATGAAGGCGATCAGCTGGCTCAGGCAAAAAAACTGGTTCTTAAAGGCAAAGTGAATGCTTCTGATGCGGATAAAAGAATGATCGATTTTTACCGTGAATACGTTACGGAAAATCCCGAAACCATAAAAATGATTATCACCGAAGTGCTGGAGTCCAAAGACCCTGTTCTTTACCACTGTACAGCCGGTAAGGACAGGACCGGGATTATCACAGCACTGATCCTTACCATTCTGAAATTTGATAAAGAAACCATTTACAATGATTATCTTTTATCCAACAATTACAGGAAAGACCTTGTTCAGAAAAGGCTCCGCCTTGCTGGCAGATTACATTTCCTCTATCCGAAAATGGATTTGAAGGTGCTGGAAAAGCTGAGCTGGGTTGAAAAAAGATATCTTGACGCAGCTTTTGAAGAGATCAATAAAAAATATGGCTCCACAGATGCCTATATTCAACAGGTATTGGGGATTTCAGAAGCCAAAAGAAGAGAATATATTCAGAAATTTACCTATTGATTTTCAGGGGGAAATTTTTACCGGATTTAATATTGGCTCTTTATTTAAAATTATAATAATTTTAACACCTAAAAATGAAACTTTTTTAGCAATTTTGCATTTCTTAATTCACTTGTTTAGAAATGAAAATAAAGTACTCGGAACTTATTGATCAGACATTATATTTTCCTACGGAGGAATTTAATGTTTCTGAGAACAATTTGTTGTTTCACGATATTCCGTTGATGGATGTTGTTGAACAATTTGGCACTCCGCTAAAGATTAGCTACCTGCCGAGAATTTCTCAAAATATTCAGAAAGCGAAAGGCTGGTTTAAAGAAGCTTTTGAGAAAACCGAATATAAAAAGAATTATACCTACTGCTACTGTACAAAATCCAGTCATTTTAATTTCGTATTGGAAGAAGCTCTGAAGAATGATATTTCAATAGAAACATCGTCTGCTTATGACATGGATATCGTAAAATCTCTTTATGAGAAAGGTAAGGTAGATAAGAATATTGAAGTAATCTGTAATGGTTTTAAAACCGATGATTATCTGGCCAAAATTTCAGATATGATCAATAACGGATTTGAAAACATTACTCCGATTCTTGACAATTACAGAGAGCTGGATAAGCTTACAGAAAGCATCGATTCTACTTTTGATATCGGGATCAGAATTGCATCGGAAGAAGAACCGAAGTTCGAATTCTATACTTCAAGATTAGGGATCGGATATAAAGATATTATTCCTTATTACAGCCAGAAGATTGCGGAACATCCGAATGCAAGGCTGAAAATGCTTCATTTCTTTATCAACACGGGGATTAAGGATACGGCATATTACTGGAACGAATTGTATAAATGTCTTCGTGTATATGCACGTCTGAAGAAAATCGCTCCGGAAGTGGATTCACTGAACATCGGAGGAGGTTTCCCAATCAAAACTTCTTTGAACTTCGATTACGATTATCAGTATATGGTAGAAGAAATCGTTTCCCAGATCAAGAAATTCTGTGAAGAAGAAGGAGTAGAGGAACCCAATATCTATACTGAGTTTGGAAGTTTTACCGTAGGGGAAAGTGGAGCCAACCTTTATAAAATTATCTCTCAGAAACGTCAGAACGACAGAGAAAAGTGGAATATGATTGACTCTTCTTTCATGACCACTCTTCCGGATACATGGGCCATTTCAAGACACTTTATCATGCTTCCGCTTAACCGTTGGGAAGATACCTATGAAAGAGTGTTCCTTGGAGGACTGACTTGTGATTCAGACGATTATTATAACTCTGAACAGCATACCAATGCTATTTATCTGCCGGTTTTCAGTGATACAAAGCCTTTGTATATAGGATTCTTTCATACGGGAGCTTATCAGGAAACAATCGGTGGTTATGGCGGAGTTCACCACTGCCTGATGCCTCAGCCGAGACACGTTCTGATTCAGAAAGATGAAAACGGTGAATTACAATACGAAATTTTCCGTGAAAAACAGGAGCCGGAAGATGTATTGAAGCTTCTTGGATATAAATAATTTTATGATCAATAGAAATGGGCTTTAGCCCATTTACAATCAATAGAAAAGTCAATTGGCTTTAGCCAAAACTTATACAAAACAAAAGCTCTCAGATTTTTCTGAGAGTTTTTCATTTAAAAATATTTTGAAATCTTATCCAGTTCTAATTCTTCATAATCGGAAACCACTGTATCTGCTAAGGTATAATCCTGGTTTTTTGAATGTGGGCTTCTGTATGCAGCACAAAAGATTTTTGCCCTGTGAGCCGCAAGAATGCCGTTTGTGGAATCTTCAATCACCATACAGTTTTCAACAGGTTCTCCAGCCATTTCAGCTGCCAGCAGAAAAACTTCAGGATGAGGTTTTGATTCCTTTAAATCGGCGCCGCTAATCTTTCCACTGAAATAGGGCTCCAATCCGAATTTTTCAAAAACCATATTAATGGTTACCATTGTAGCAGAAGAAGCCAGGATAAGCTTTATCCCATTTTCATGATAATGCTCAATCAGTTTTCTTACCCCCGGAATTAGGTCAAATTCTTCATCATTGTAAAAATAATCCTTGAAATGAGATCTTTTGATTCCTGCGATCGTTTCGTAAGTCTGATCTAAGTTAAATTCAGTAATCAATATTTCAGAAACTCTTTTGGTAGAAGCTCCTGTAAAAGAGGTGTACAGTTCCTCGGGTACTACAATTTCCAGTTCATCAAATGTTTTGAAATAGGCTTTTCTATGTAAGGGTTCCGTATCTACAATTACCCCATCCATATCAAAGAGAACAGCTTTTAAAGGCATATCAGTAGTTTTATACAAAAATAACTTTTAAAATTTAAATAGGGAAAGATTTAAAAATTTAAAAATCAGGATAAAGGTTAAATATTCATAACAAACCGTTCATCATTTATAACTCGGGTACTATTTTGTATCTTTGCGGAATCATTTAATCTTTCAATCATTTAATTTTTTAATTAATAATTATATATGAAAACATACGCAGGAATTCCCGAGGAAAATGCAACGTTAGAGAATTCGAAAGTAATGTTGTTAACCGTTCCTTACGATGGAACTTCAACATGGGGTAAAGGGGCTGATAAAGGTCCGGAATTATTCTTAGATGCTTCTGAAAACATGGAGCTTTATGATATTGAAACCCAAACAGAGCCTTATCTTCAGGGGGTATATCTGGCAGGAGAAGTTTCTGAAAATTCCAGTCCGGAAGCAATGACAGAAGCCGTTTATCAGAAAACAAAAGAGCTTTTGAACAATGAAGGGAAAGTATTTACTTTATTTGGAGGTGAACACTCTGTGTCTATCGGTTCTATCCGTGCAGTAGGAGAGAAATTTGAAAACCTTACCGTTCTTCAGCTGGATGCTCATACAGACTTACGTCCTGAATTCCACGGTTCTACTTCTAACCATGCTTGTGCGGTGTTTGAAGCTAACCAGAAACATAATTTAGTTCAGGTGGGAATCCGTTCTATGGATGCTGAAGAAGCTCAGTATTTACCGGAAGGAAGAGTATTCTTTGCTCACGAAATTGCGAACAACGAGAACTGGGTGAATGATGTATTGGAAAAAGTTTCAGGAAACGTATATATTACAATAGACCTTGATGCTTTTGATCCATCTATTGCTCCATCTACAGGAACTCCTGAGCCAGGCGGGTTACAATGGTATCCGACACTGGAATTATTAAGAAAAGTATTTGAAAAATGTAATGTTGTAGCATTTGACATTGTAGAGTTAATGGATTCTCCAATGGCTAAGCCAACGGCTTTCCTTGCTGCTAAGCTATATTATAAAATGCTTGCTTATAACGATATTTATAACAACAACTAATATTCCGCAAGAATCGGATTTTTTCTGCCGTATATTCTTTGGAAATTTGTGAGGTAAAATCATAATACAATGTCCACACAAAGTCAGATAGATTATAACAGAATTGCAAAAGCGATAGAATATATCCAGAGCAATTTCAGGCTTCAGCCAAGTTTGGAAGAAGTGGCAGAAAATGTTCACTTGAGTCCGGCCCATTTTCAGAAGATCTTTACAGATTGGGCAGGAACAAGTCCGAAAAAATTTTTACAGTTCATCAGCCTTGAACATGCTAAAAATTTATTGAAGGAAGAAAAAGCAAGTTTGTTTGATACTGCCTATGAGACAGGCCTTTCAAGCACCAGCAGGCTCCATGACCTGTTTGTGAAAATAGAAGGAATGTCTCCGGCAGAATATAAAAACGGAGGAAAAAGCCTCCATATTCATTACAGTTTTTCCGAAAGCCCTTTCGGAAATCTGTTGGTAGCTTCTACAGAAAAAGGAATCTGCTATATGGCTTTTGAAGACGATAAAGAAAAAGCATTCGGGGAACTGAAGCAAAAGTTCCCTAATGCTTCTTTTATTGAGCAGCAGGATGCTCTTCAGAAGAATGCACTGTCCATATTCGATAAAGACTGGACTCAACTCAATACGATTAAATTACACTTAAAAGGAACTGATTTTCAGCTGAAAGTATGGGAAAGCCTATTGACAATTCCTATGGGTAAACTGTCTACGTATGGCAGTCTGGCTGAAAAAATAGGTAATCCTAAAGCATCCAGAGCGGTAGGAACAGCTATTGGGAGTAACCCTGTTGCATTTCTGATACCTTGTCACCGTGTGATTCAGTCTACCGGACACCTCGGCGGTTACCGATGGGGAAGTGAAAGAAAACAACTTATTGTAGGTTGGGAAGGTTCACAGATGTACTCGTAATATATTTTTATCACAAAAGACACAAAAGGATTTTTGAGAGATGGATCATAAGATTAAAAATTATCTGTAATAAAGTTCACAACAATAAAATCAAAGATCTTCGAAGGCTTTAGTATACTTTTATATATGAATCTTGTTAGTTAAATAGTAATGTATTATAACTTTTGTGGTTGAAAAATATTGAGCCTTAAGTTTTGGCTAAAGCCAATGGATTAACTCTCTTTTTATTAAACGGACTAAAGTCCGTTCCTATTGATAAAAAAGAATATGGTGTTATTTGTGATCTGTATTAGTGTCATTTGTGTTTAAATAAAAGCCATAAATACATTTTACATTGTACCTTTTACAAAATAAAGCATTTAAATTAAAAAAACGATGATGAGTCTCTTTGAAGAAATTTCAGATTATCCTCTCAACATACTTCCGCATGACGGAACCGTTCATTATTACGGCAAGGTTTTCTCCAAAGAAAAATCTGATTTTTATTATGATTATCTGCTTAATCAGATTCCATGGGAGAATGATGAAGCAATCATCTTTGGAAAATTGATTTTAACTAAAAGGAAAGTAGCCTGGTTTGGAGAAAAAGCATTTGAATATACGTATTCAAAAAGAACAAAATTTGCAAAGTTCTGGACCCCGGAATTATTGGAACTGAAGAAAAAGTGTGAGGAAGTTTCAGGAGAAATCTATAACTCCTGCCTGCTCAATCTATACCATGACGGAAGTGAAGGAATGGCGTACCACAGTGATGCAGAAACAGATCTTAAGAAACACGGGGCAATCGCTTCCCTGACTTTCGGAGCGGAAAGAAAGTTTTTATTTAAACATAAAACAACCAAAGAAAAAGTTGAAATATTCCTGGAAAGCGGCAGTTTGTTAATTATGAAAGGAACTACTCAGGACCACTGGCTTCACAGGCTTCCGCCTACCACAAAAGTGCATACTCCAAGAATAAACCTGACTTTCAGAACCATTGAAGAATAGTTTTAAGAGGATATTTATCCACAATGTTTGTCTATTATATTTATCAATAGAAGTGGGCTTTAGCCCACTTGAACAAAAGAACCAATTCATCCGGCTTTAGCCAAAACCTAAAATAAAACCTCAGATCTTTAAAAAATAAAAAGCTGTTCAGACGAACAGCTTTTTATTTTATTTTATTTTAAAACATCAGCTTCAATAGAGCTGTCATCATATACTTTGATAAATGCCTTGGTGTAGTCCTCCTTGTTGGCAAAATTCGGATTATCCATAAACTTCTGCGGGTTGATCGCGAAAAGTGGAAACCATGTACTGCTGATCTGAATCTGAATTTTATGTCCTTTCTTGAAGGTATGAACCACATCCTGAAGTCTGAAATTGACCGCTGTTTTCTGATCAGGAACCAAAGCTTCTCCCTTTTCTCTTGTATTTCTGAATCTCGCAGGCATGATCTCACTTCTTACCATCTGGTGATAGTTGCCATAGATAACGCCTTCTTTCTTTTCTGCTGGTTTGAAATCTTCAGGATATACGTCGATCAGTTTTACTGCAAAATCAGCATCGGTAGAAGAAGAGGCAATGTTCAGTTTGGCCATGATTTCTCCGGCGAAAGTAATGTCATCCGTTAAAACATCGGTAGTGAAAGTTAATACATCAGGTCTTCCCACTGCAAATCTCTGATCTTCCGACATATAATTTTTTGGAGTAAAGCCATTAAAATCTTTTAAATGATCCGAACTTAGAACAGGATTGTTCGGATCACTGTAATATTCGGAATAACCTTGTCCTGATGATTTTTTTAAGGTCTTATCAGCCAGATAGAAATTCACTTTCTGTGCATTTTTAGGAGGGTAAGAAGCAAATTCCTTCCATTGTTTAGCCCCTGTATCATACATCAGCGCTTCAGGAAGTCCTGCATCTTCTTTGGTATTACCTTTCAGATAATGATTGAAGAATTTTGTTTCAATATTTTTCTGATAATACGTTGCAATACTATCCCCAAAATACGTTTCACTGTGGAAATGTTTTCCCTGTTCCTGTGACCAGCCGCCGTGGGAGAAAGGTCCCATTACAATAGTATTTTTGGCTTTAGGGCTTGTTTTTTCGATGGTCTTATAAATATTCAGAGGACCGGAAAGATCTTCTGCATCAAACCATCCGCCGACAGTCATTACAGCGTGATTGATGTTTTTTAAGTGAGGAAGAAGTCCTCTTTTCTGCCAGAACTCATCATAGTTGGTGTGATTCATAATCTCTGTCATGAAGAAATTATTCTTATAATATTTTTCATAAGCATCCTTCAATGTACCAAGGTCTCTGTAGAATTTTAATCCGTCTTCGGAAGTTTGCTTAATGAAAGAATCC
Organism: Chryseobacterium sp. ON_d1; assembly: GCF_006829085.1. Lineage (GTDB taxonomy): Bacteria > Bacteroidota > Bacteroidia > Flavobacteriales > Weeksellaceae > Chryseobacterium. Next base: position 56,831 of record NZ_BJTC01000009.1, on the reverse strand, counting down.
ATATACCATGCCTGCTTTTCAGGTTGTGTCTTTTGAATTCCGAAAACCGGGAAGGTTCTGAAATATCCTAACATAAATCTTCCGTTGTGAAGAAAATCATCATTCCAGAAATCGGAAATAGGAGCCTGCGGTGAAGATGCTACCAGAGCAGAATGCTGTGATAATGTCCCCACAGCAGTATAAAAGCCCGGATATGATGTTCCGAACTGACCTACCTTACCATTGTTATCTTTAACATTTTTCAAAAGCCATTCGATGGTATCATAGGTATCCGTACTTTCATCAACATCTTTTTTCGTTTTACGCTCTACCTGTGGTGTCATATTGGTAAATGTACCCTCACTCATATACCTTCCGCGAACATCCTGGTACACGAAAATATACTTGTCTTTCATAAGATAGGTATTGGGGCCTACCTTGGTCTTATATTCATTCTCTCCATAAGGAGCAATGCTGTAGCAGGTTCTCTGCATCAGAAACGGATATTTGTTCTTGTTCGATATATCTTTCGGGATATACACGGCTGTGAAAAGTTTCACTCCATCACGCATCGGAATATAAAATTCTTTCTTGGTGAAATTGTCTTTAACGAAAGTATCTTTCTGTTCTGTTTTCTGGGCTTTTCCAAAAATGAAAAAAAGAACACATAATACTGAAATAGGGGTTTTCATAAAAAAAATTTGCCGCTAATTTAAAAATAAAAACACGTTTATTGACAAATCTTCTTTAAAAGGTTGTTGTAAAAACCACCCCGTCAAAAATTCTTTGAATTTTCGCCACGCCTACAGAGGAGGGGAATTTTACGTCTCCAGTTGTGATTATATTCAGACCTGAAATTTAGACTATTCATGAAAATAGCCGGATCTATCCGGCCATTATCATAAATTATATAAAAGTATGGTGTTACTTTATTGCGTCTTTTTTCCTGCAAATTTGTTCAGTTTCATACTGATGGAGAACATGATATATCTTTTCAGAATCAGGTCTTCACGGTCTTCAAAATAAGAATCGGTGATGGTTCTTCTCACACTTTGATTTTGGTTCAAAACGTCATAGATTTTTACTTTTGCTGTAAACTGTTTTTTGTAGAATGAGTATCCCAGACTGGTATTCCAGAAGTAGAAATCTTTTTTAAAGCCCGGGGCAATATTGGAGTTGGTATTATATTCAAAATCGTTTCCAAAAACAAGCCTTCCCTGCAGCATATAATTGGTCAGTTCCAGCTTTAAGGATTGATTGGCTGTATTTACATTCGTTACATTGTAATTGGTATAATTTGAAAAACTGTATCCAAGTCTGTAAGAAGGTTTGATGGTCATTTTATCCTTGATTTCATAGGTAAGATTAAGTCCCGGATTAAGACTGTATGAGTTGCTGGTAAAGGCCTGTCCGTCTATAAAACCATTATTATATGCATATACCATGCTGAATCTCGGGTTGATGGTAAGCTTGTTGTTTTTCAATTTCAGGGTTTTACTGAAACCTCCGCCTGCGTTGATGTTTTTATTTCCGCTTACATTGCTGTAAGTAATTACTTGCTTTCCTGCATTATCATAGGTGGAAAAATTGATGATGTCATTATTTCTGTACGTAAAACCAATATTGAAATAGTAGCTGAGGTCTTTTACTTTATTATAATTATTGAAATACAGATAAAGATTGTTGATCCAGGTATTTTTCAAATCAGGGTTTCCCTGATAGGTAATCAAAGGATTTGATTCATCCTTATACGGAGTAAGCTGTTCTGCTGTAGGAATGGTAAAGTTGGAATAGTTATAAACACTCAGGTATTTTCCTTCTCCCATCTGGTAGTTAAGATTTACATTATACTGGGGCAGTACAAAATTTTTCTGCAGGTCATATTGCTGTCCGTTATAGATAGAGTTTACTTTCATGTCTGAGATGTCAACATTCATGGAAGCCCAGAAATTCAGTTTCTTTTTATTAAGCTGGTAGGTGAACTCAGGAGAGATCTGATTAATTCTTTGCTTCATATTGTTGGATAAAAGCTGATTGAATTTAGTGTAATCTCCGGTCGTATTATCAAAATCATTGACATTCCTCAAATTTCTGGCAGATCTTGTTTCATACTTTACTTCAAAACTTACACTGGCCGAATCGGAAACAGGTTCTGTATAGCCTGCAGTAAAATTAAAACTGCTGTTCTGATTTTTATTCCTTGCCAATTGATCCCTGTTGTCTACAGTTACTCCATTGGTTTGATAGAAAGTGTTCTGGGACTGGTTCAGGTTATCCCTTCTGGATTCTGAAATGGAACTGTTCATATTGGCTGTAATAGAACGGCCTTTTTTCCTGAATTTTCTGGAAAAATAGAGATAAGGATTGAATGAATTGTTTTCAGAATCATTGCTTGAATAAGAATTACTTTTATTCAACAGGCTACCGTTATTTAAGGTAGAAGATTTTGAATTATTAAAATTAAAACTGCTGTTTTTTGTAAATCTTGGAGAAAGGTAAATACTGGTCATGGAATCCAGTTTAATTTTGGCTGAAGTATCAAAACTGTATTGTTTCGATTCATTCTCTCCATTACTTTCAGAATTCGTCTGAAGGGTATAAGTGGGCAAAAGGGTAGACCTTGAAACTTTGGATCTTGTTTCTGTATTGGAATCGGAATGCATAAGGCTGAAAGAATCCAGATCAGCATCTTTTCCCAGTTTGTCACTATAGTTTAACCCAATGGTGGTAGACCTTTGAATTCCTTTCGTGCCACCTCCCTGGTTAAAGTAGGTAACATTTCCTACTGTTGAGACAGATCCTCCCTGCATCATCCAGGCATTCCGTCCGTTGCCCATACTGTCAAAGACCTCATCTCTGGAAAATCCCTGTGAATTGATGTTATTGGAAGAGGCCAACAGACTTATTTTTGTATCTCCTTTAAAATAGCTGGCCAGTCCGCTTGCTTCATATCGTTTGTCAGATCCGTAGCCAACAGTAAGCCTGGTCAGCAAACCTTTATTTTTCTTTTCGTCAATGGTAAAGTTGATGGTGGTATTCTGCGATTTGGCTGTTTTTCCGCTGAGTTCTTCTTCCTTTGTTTTGGTGGTGGTAAACTGAATATTCTTGATGATATCTGCCGGTAAGTTCTGAAGGGCAATTTTACCGTCTTTATCAAAGAAAGGTTTTCCGTTGATCATGATCTGATCCACCTCTTTTCCATTCACTGTAATTTTTCCCTCATTACTGATTTCCACACCGGGAATCTGTTTCAGAAGCTCCTCTATTTTACTGTCAGGTCTTACTTTGATAGCAGCAGCATTGAACTCAATCGTGTCTTTTTTAATTTTTACGGGAGAGACAGTGATCTTTACCTCATCAATAGCATTCACCAGACCTTGCTTTTCAAGCTGAATATCCCCCAGAGATAATGACTGGTCTATTTTTTCAAATTTTCTGGTGTAAGAAGATAATTTCTCAGCATCAATTTTAAGAATGGAGGGTTCTTTTACATCGTCTATTTTCAGAGAAAATTTTCCCTCTTTATTGGTTGCCGTGTAATTGACAATAGATGAATCTTTTACTTTCAAAAGATAGACGGTCGCATTTTCTATCGCTTTCTTTTCAGAATCTGATATTTTTCCGTCAATGTGTAGTTTTTGGGCGTGCAGTATAATGACTGTGAACATCAAAGTCAGTAGCAACAGAGTTTTCTTCATTAGTTTTTTTTCAGAGCCGTAAAAATATAAAAACATCCCAATTTTGGGATGTTTCTATGCTTTTTTTGTGAAAATTTATAATTTTTTAATAAAAATTATGCTCTTAAATATCTTGAATAAGCATATCCTTCCTGACCGTCTGCCGTTTTCACTTTCCACCAGTCATCAGAAGTCTGCTCAATAAGAGTTACAGAAGATCCTTTGGCAGCTTTACCTACTACAGCAGCTTCAGTAGAAGGCTCCTGTCTGATATTAAGATTAGATTCTTCCGTAGCTACTGTTAAAGAAGCGCCTGAAGCAAGACCTGCAACCTGTACATCAATATTGATATCTGAAGCAGAATAAGTAGAATCGATCGCTCCTAAGGCATTCCATACAGCATCTTTAGCCGCAGTATTGGAAGCACTTCCGGAAACATAAAGAATTCCGTCCTGCTCCTGAACCTGAAGATTTGAGATCCCTGCAGACTGTGCTGCTGAGACTACGCTTGAATATTTATCTTGTAATTCGCTCATTTTAAATTATTTTACGATTAGGTTGTTGTTATACTTTCCGATTTTCAAAGCATCTACTGATTCTTTGATTTTTCTGGCCTGCTGGCTGGAAACATTTCCTGTAAGCGTAAGCTGTCCGTTTACCACTTCCACTTTTACAGAAGGGAAATCCTTTACAGCATCCTGAACTTTTTTCTGAACAGCAGGATCTACAGCAGAAGCTGTTTCCACAGGAGCTGCTGGTGCAGGAGCCGCTGCTATAGTAGACATATCCATGACGTCTTTTACTCCGTTGATTGCTTTTAACTTGGCAATCATCGCGTCTTTAGACTGTTGATCTGTGAAAGTACCACTTAAGTGAGCTACACCTTCTTTTACTTCAACAGAAGCATTGGGATTAGAAGTTACTACAGTTGTAGCCTGAGTCTGAAGGTCGGCATCAGAAACTTTCTTTTTACAAGAAATAGCACCGAAAGATACAGCTACAGCTAATGCAGCCATTGCAATAGTTTTTTTCATATTGTATATTTATTTTAATGTTGTTATACACTCAAATGTAATAATAAAATTTATACCAAATGAATAAAATTTAAATAAATGTTTCTTAATTTTTTTACAATATTTTCTGTACCAGGGTTTTAATTTTCAGAGATTATAAACCTAAAGTAAAATTCATCCTCACAGAAGAAAATCTTCTGCCAATTGAAAAACCATTATATTTGCGCAAATTGAACTATATATATGAAAGGACAGAATAAACTTTTTATAGCAATTATCATTGCCCTTCTTCTGGGAGTAGGAATCGGAGGTATTGTACATGTAAATTACCCGGATAGTGCCGAACCTTTTTCCAAAAATATAAAACTGTTGGGAACCGTTTTTATCAGGTTGGTACAGATGATTATTGCTCCATTGGTTTTTACAACCCTGGTAGTAGGAATCGCCAAAATGAGTGATATCAAAATGATCGGAAGAGTAGGGACGAAAGCCATGCTGTGGTTTATTTCCGCTTCTCTGGTTTCTCTTTTCATTGGGTTGATGCTTGTTAACTGGCTGGAACCGGGACATGTCACAAAACTGCCGATTCAGGATGTAGCTTCTGCTGATGAACTTCTTAAAAGCAGTAAAAGTTTTTCAATGGAAGATTTTGTCAAGCACATGATCCCTAAAAGTTTATTTGAAGCCTTTGCTACGAATGAAGTATTACAGATTGTTGTATTTGCGGTTATGTTTGGAGTTGCGCTGGCTAATTTAGGAGAAGAATATTCAAAGCCTGTTGTGAAACTTTTTGATATTATTGCTCATGCCATCCTTAAAATGGTAGGATATATCATGTGGTTTGCTCCGCTTGGAGTATTGGGTGCTATTGCGGCCGTAGTGGCAACCAATGGTTTTGAAATCTTTAAAGTATATGCTATTTATTTAAGAGATTTCTTCTTTGCGATAGCAGTTCTTTGGGTGGTCCTTTTATTAGTGGGGTATTTCATTTTAGGAAACCGTCTTTTTGATCTCTTAAAAAGAATTAAAGAGCCATTACTGATTGCTTTCTCCACTACAAGCTCGGAAGCAGTATTCCCGAAATTGGTTGAAGAACTTGAAAAGTTCGGGTGTAACAGCAGAGTAGTATCTTTTATCTTACCGTTAGGATATTCATTTAACCTGGACGGAAGTATGATGTACATGACGTTTGCTTCTATCTTTATTGCTCAGATCTACGGAATCGAAATGACACTTGGACAGCAGATCACGATGCTTTTGGTATTGATGCTTACTTCAAAAGGTATTGCAGGAGTTCCGAGAGCTTCTCTGGTAATCATTGTGGCAACATGTTCAATGTTCGGGATTCCGCCGGAAGGTATTGCTTTGATCTTACCAATTGACCATTTCTGTGATATGGGTAGAAGTATGACCAACGTGTTAGGAAATACTTTGGCAACTTCGGCGGTTTCAAAATGGGAGGGACAATTAACTGAGCCATTAGACAAAATTTAAAAATAATCATGAGTTTAAATAACTTAGACAATCATAAAAGCCATATTCTTGAATATGGCTTTGCTGTTATCAATAATGTGTTTTCAAAGCAGGAACTTGAAGAAATAAATACTGTTCTGCAAAGTATAGACACTTCAAAAGAAAATTTCAGAAAATCTGAAGATCTGTTCGCCATAAGACAGTTTTTAAAAGAAGTTCCGGAAATCAAAGACCTGATTTTTAATGAAAATATCAGGAAAGTGGTACAGGAAATCTTTGGAGAGAAATATTTTGTAGTCAAAAGTATCTACTTTGATAAACCTGAAACCTCCAACTGGTATGTTGCCTATCATCAGGATCTGACGATTTCTGTAGATAAAAAGCTTGAACTCCCTGGTTTTGGCCCGTGGACGACCAAGCAGAATCAGTTTGCTGTACAGCCTCCGCTGAATGTTCTGAAAAATATCTATACCATCAGAATCCACCTGGATGATACTGATGAAAATAACGGAGCTTTGAAAGTGGTTCCAAAATCTCACTCAAAAGGTATTTACAGACCAGAAACCATTGACTGGACCGTAGAAACAGAAGAAATCTGCAGAGTAGAAAAAGGTGGAATTATGCTGATGAAACCTTTGACGCTTCATGGTTCCAACCGAACGACGAACGGAAAGAAAAGAAGAGTTATCCATATTGAGTTTTCTGATACAGAACTTCCAGAAGTCCTGCAATGGTCTGAAAGAATGAATTGATAAATAAACCCTTCTTCAAAATTCTGAAGAAGGGTTTATTTTAGCATTAATCACAGGAAATGACTTCACCGTATGGGTCATTTATATTCTCTTTATGATAAGATAGGAATAACAGGGCTTCTTTTGGGTTGGGATTCCAGAAAGATGTCGGTGTGGAGACTTTCATCTTTGTTTTCAGGATATTTTCGATCATGCTATCCTTACTTCCAAAAGTTGTAAAAGGAGTAATTTCCTGAATTTTTGATGTATCATCTATTTTTACTTTATAGATGGCAAAAGGTTGCTTAGGTTTGAATCCACTGATCTTTGATAAATCAGATCTAGATTCAGTTTGGGTTTCATCATAGCAACGGGTAAACCGTAAACCCATAAACCTGAATTTATTATTATCTATGTAGGTAAAAGCCTCGGAAAGATTTTTAAGCTGTAAATTTTCAGCTTTTGTGGGTTTATTTTCCAGTTTTGATTTTGGAGTACAGGATGAAATAGAATACGTGTTATTGTATTTATTTAAAAAGATCAGATATCTTTCATCAGGGAGCACATTAATTTCACAAGCTCCCGAATAGGAATTTCCAATCAGGCCACTTACATTAATTGTTTTGAATGCTTTTCCCTTATAGGTTTTTTCAATTTCAATATCTGCTTTATAGGTTCTTTGCTCAGTGTTTTCGTCATATACTTTCAAAATTCTGATAATACCTGCAAAATCAGAATTTTGATAATTGTATGCTAATGTTTCATATACACATTTACAGGCTGAAACGTTTATGACACTTAAAAGTATAAAAGATAGTATTAATAATTTTTTCATAATTGCGTTTTTATTTTGCAGAAATTTCATCGATAAAAATATACGCATCGCCTCCAGCTCCCTGATGCCATTCCGGAAGTTTTCCGAAGTAGTACGCTTTTACTTTGATGTATCTGGCTTCGGTAGGAAGAATTTCAGTAGAGAAATCTTTGATCTGTACTTTCTCATCTTTAGGATCAATATCATTATCAACAGTTTTCAGAAGAACAAAATCTTTTCCGTTCATAGAAGCATAATATTCTACTTTTTTAGGCATAAGAATCCATGCTCTGCTGTCCTGAAGATAAGTAGATGATAATGATTTGATTTGCTGAGGAGATTTAAAATCGATAATTGCTTCAAAATTCTGTCCCTGATATCCATGCCATTCACCTTTTCTCCAGTTCACATCTCCTCTGATTCCGTCGATAAGAGCAAGATTTCCTGCAGCACTGTATTGCGGAGTAACTTTAGACAGGATATTAATGTTCCAATAATTGGGTCTTCTGTTGAAATTAGCGGTTGTTACTGAACTTTTTTCGCCGTTTCTTTCAGCATAAGCCATTACCTGAGTAGTTTTGGTAATGGAGAATGGAGCTTTATACGTAGAGAAAGTCTTTCTTTTATTGTTGTCATTCTCATCCATTGTCATATAATATACTTTGTCATTCGGATTCAGTGGAGTAATCTCAACTTTGGTAGAAAAGTCGAAGATTCTGTCAGCTGCAATTACCGGTGAAGCTGTCTGCTCAGAATATTTAAAATCTTTAACAGGTTTGACATTTTCGAACCCCAATTTTTTAAGTTCTGCTCTGCCAGTATTTTTAGTAATCGTTTTTGTGCTGCCATCTTCAAGATGAATTCTAATTTCATCAAAATAAGGAGTGGTCGTTTCCCATTCCGGTAATCCCGGCGTTACAGAATAAATTCCCATTGAGCTTAAAACATACCAGGCACTCATCTGGCCGCAGTCTTCATTTCCGATCAGTCCATCAGGAGTGTTTTTATAAAAATGATCAAGGATGTATTTGATTTTGGCATCTGTTTTTTCTGGTTTATCTACGAAATTATACAGGTAGGCAATATGGTGGCTCGGTTCATTTCCCTGTGCATATTGTCCTATCAGTCCTGTGATGTCTACCTGTTCTCTGCCCGTGGTTTTATCAGGAGCGGTAAAGATGGCATCAATGAACTGTTCGAATTTTTCTTTTCCTCCATGAGCTGCAATAAGTCCCGGAATGTCCTGCTGTACAGAATAAGAATAATGCCATGAATTTCCTTCCGTATAATTGTTGTTGACCTCTCTCGGATCAAATGGCTCATACCAGTTTCCGTTTTTTCTTGGCTGCATGAAACCTGTCTTAGGATTGTAAAGATTTTTCCAGTTCTGAGAACGTTTCATGAAATACTGATACTCTTCTTTTTTGCCTAAAATTTTTGCCATCTGGGCAATGCACCAGTCATCGTAAGCATATTCTACGGTTTTGGAAACACTTTCATGCTCATCATCAATACTGATGTAATTATTCTGTTTATAAGCATTCAGTCCAAAAATATCCTGCATGGCTGAAGCTTTGGCAGCCTGAAATGCCTTTTCGTAATCAAACCCCTGAATTCCTTTACTCATAGCATCTGCAATGACAGAAACCGAGTGATAGCCAATCATACATTCCGTTTCATTGGAAGCGAGTTCCCATACCGGAAGTTTCCCTCCCTGTTCATATTGCTTGATGAATGTATTGATAAAATCAGCAGTTCTTTTTCTGTCGATTAAAGTCATCAGCGGATGGGCTCCTCTGAAGGTATCCCAAAGTGAGAATACCGTATAATAATCAAAACCATTGGCAATATAAAACTTGTTATCCCTGCCTCTGTATTTCCCGTCTACATCCATATTGATGTTCGGTTGTGTAAAAACGTGATAAAGCGCAGTGTAAAAAACAGCTAATTTGTTTTTATCATCAGACTTTACTTCAATCTTTGAAAGCTCTTTGTCCCAGTCAGATTGCGCCTGTTTTCTTACCGCGTCGAAATCTTTGGACTGTCCTTCTGCCAGCATATTTTTTTCTGCTCCTTCATAACCGGTTGGAGAAACAGAAACTTTCACATTGATCTTTTCTCCTTTTTTAACATTGGCTGAAAACGCCAGAGCTAGCTTTGTTCCTGTAAAAAGGTTGCTTTCCTGCTTTCCATTGACTTCCTTTTTTGAAATTTTCATCGGCTTTGAAAACTCAATTCTGGCGTAGATATACTGGTTAGTAGCCCATGCTTCACTTCTTCGGAAGACTTCAATGGTTTTATCATCAATGATCTTTACTTCACCTTCCAGAAGTTTATCCCTGTGGTTGAGGTCCAGGATAATATTAGCGTTCCCTGCGTTGTTGAAAGTATATTCGTGGTAGCCGACTCTTTTGGTAGCAGTAAGACGAACATCAATATTATTTTTATCTAATCTGACAGCGTAGAATCCTGCTGTTGCTTTTTCATTTTTATGCGAGAATTTTGAAGAATAACCTTTACTGTCCAAGCTTGGATTTCCCATGGTAGGCATCAGCATAATATCTCCATAATCCGAAACTCCTGTTCCGTTCAGATGGGTGTGGGAAAAACCATAGATTACAGAATCTGAATAATGATATCCGCTGCATCCGTCCCAGCTGCCGTCAATTCTTGTATCAGGAGACAGCTGTACCATTCCGAAAGGAACGATTGCCCCCGGAAAAGTGTGGCCATGTCCTCCGGTTCCTATGAACGGATTGACATATCGAGAGTAATTCTGTGCGAAGATGATCTGAGTAATACCTATAGAAAATGCAATAAGCGCTTTTTTCATATTCTGATTTTATAACAGCGAATATATCGAAAAAACGATAAAAGAGATGTAATAAAAGACGTTAACGGTTTGTCTTATTAAAAAACAATATCATTCATGAAGAAGATAGTACTTGCTGTGGTCATGCTGTTGCCTTTAGCTGCAATGGCTCAAAGTATAACAGGGAGAATCACTCAAACCGGAAATGCTGTTCCTTACGTTGAGGTGGTTGCCATAAAACACCAGAAGAAACAGACTGCTATTTCAGATGAAAAAGGAAATTATTCACTGAAACTTTCAGAAAACGGTAACTATAATATTACGCTTATCCAGGACGGAATAGAGATCTCCTCTAAGCAGGTAACCATAAACGGAGAGTTGAAGCAGGATTTTTTTATCGGAAAAAATAAAGAAAAACAGATAGAAGGTGTTACGCTGACTGCCAGAAAAAAGCTGATTGAGAGGAAAGCGGACAGGCTTGTATTTAATGTTTCCAATTCTGTTGCTTCACAGGGGATGGATGGAGCAGATGCCTTGGCCACAACACCATTAGTAAAAGTAGATGATAATACCGGTGTCTCAATTGTCGGGAAAAGTGGAGTAGCAGTGATGATCAATGACCGGATCCTGAACCTGTCAGATGCCGAACTGGTTACCTATCTGAAAAGTCTCAGGTCTGAAAACATTGAAAAAATTGAAGTCATTACTGCACCTCCAGCGAAATACGAAGCCCAGGGAAACAGTGGACTGATCAATATTGTTTTAAAGAAAAATCAGAACCTGGGATGGAGCGGAAGTCTTACGAGTACGCTTCAGCAACAGACCTATACAGGTAATTCCAACAGTGTGACCATCAATTATCAGAACGAAAAATTACGGACTTCATTAAAGCTGAGACAAAATAAGAATGAAAAACATTCTTATGAGAATTATTGGATAGAAGGCGTGGATGGTCTTAAAAGTAATGATAACAGAAGGGATTTTGGAGATGGACTTGGAGCGAACTTAAGTCTGGATTATCAGCTGAGTAAAAAGTCTAATATTGGATTTATTTATGATTTAGGATTCGGGCATTCCAATATGGATATCACAAATACTTCCAACTATTTCCAGAATGGTAATTATACCAATACACTGCTGACTTATGCTGAACACAGAGCGACCAGCAGACAGCATACTGCCAGTGCTTACTATGATCTTAAATTCGGAAAACAGGATAATAAACTGAGTATTACAGGAAATTATTTTTCCAATACACCAGAAACAACCATTGATTTTAACACTACAGAAAGCTCGGGAGACCGATTTGTCGTAAAGTCGCCATCTAGTGTAGATTATAAAATTTATTCCGGGCAGGCGGACCTTACATTGCCTTATCAGTTTGCAAAGACAGAAACTGGAGTGAAGTTTACTAATTTTGATAATAATTCCAATATATTCTATCAGAATTTAACCAATGGAGAATACATTACGGATCCTTTGAAAAGTAATGAATTTGAATATAATGAGAAAAACTATGCTGCATATATCAGTTTTGAGAAATCTTTCAATGAAAAATGGTCAGCAAAAGCAGGCTTACGGTATGAGTATTCTGTAGTCAACGGAAATTCTCTGACTTCCGGGCAACAGACTGAAAATTCCTACGGGAAATTTTTTCCTACAGCTTATATCAGCTATAAAAGCAATGAAAACCATACCTTCAACCTGAATTATTCCAAAAGAATTAACAGACCCGGTTTCCGAGCAATCAATCCATACCGCTGGTACATCAATATCAATTCTTATTTTACAGGAAATCCTTTCCTGAAGCCGTCTATCAATCATAATTTTGAGTTTTCCTATGTTTATAAAGGAAAATTATCGGCATCAGCTTATTTTCAGAGAACATTGGAGGCTTTTGGGCAGCTGGCCACTTTGAAAGGGGAAAACAGAGTAAGTACCTTTGAAAACTATTACAATCAGAATAGTGTTGGGATGTCGCTTAACTATTCTGATACTTTTTTCAAAAAATGGGAAGCGAATTATTCTGCCAATTATTCTTATATGAGTACTGATGTTTTTGCAACAGATGCCCTTGCCAGAAAAGGAAACAGCTATGATTTCGATTTTCAGAATAATGTATCGCTCAATCAAAGCAAAACCGTACAGCTGATCCTGAATTACTGGTTCCGTCTGCCTTCCAATTCCGGGAATTCTTATATGAAATTTGCAGGAAACTTTACATCAGGTGTTAAGATAAATCTTATGGAAAAAAGCCTACAGCTGAATGCTTTTGTCTCAGATATTTTCAAACAAAGTAAAAGCTTGGGTGAAATCTATTATACGACAGGAACGCATTCCTACAATAATTACTATGATGCCCGAAGACTTACGGTATCTGCAACCTATACTTTTGGAAATAAAAAAGTAAAAGGAATGGACCGTAATGTAAGATTTGATGAAAAAAACAGAGCGAACTGATAGTCTGGATTTAAATTGTTTTTTATTCTTATGTCATTCCGAATAAAACGGAGTGGAATGAAGAAGCTCTTCTTTTTGTGAGATTCTTCATTAGAATGACAATACAAAATATTTAAACTTCTCCCGCAAAGAAATCCTTAAGATATTCATCTTTGTTTTTTCCTTCCCGTCCGGAGCCCAGATATTTTTTCCAGGATTGAGATTCATGATAGACAATTCCCATTTCCCAGACGCAGTACGTGGGAAGGTGGGTTTTGCTTCTGTCCCATACTTCAAACTTTCCGGAACCGTCATAATATACACTTTCCCACAGTTCGTTTTCGCTTCGCCAGGTACAAACAAGCAGAAGATAATGTTCTCCGCAACGGTGCATAATGACGAATCCGAGATCATCAATATTCTGAAAGTTTTCCCGGGCATTTTCAATACAATTCTGTGCATTATTGATATCCTGTTGGGAAATTTCTGCAGGATCAGATGCCAGATCATACCATTTGAATCTTGTTTTTCCAAGGTTGAAAATCCCTTTTGGTTGTGCATATTTGGTAGGATAAGACGAAGTTTTCATATCAATTATTTTCTAAAACTTGATGTGGCATCAGAATATAAAACAGAAATAAAAAATTTTTAATGATCTGATTTATCACCTGATATTATAGATTTTATTGATTCTAAATTACCGAAAAAAATGCGTAAATTTGTAAACAATTTATATTTATATGTTGACGAAAGAAAAGGTTCAGGAATTCCTTAAAGAAATAGAAGTAGATGATTTGGTGAATAATCTTCAGATTATGGGTGATGATGTGTATATTGACATGACTGCTCATTCTCCTGCAATGCACGAAAAGAAAAAACTGGAGGCAGCCATGAAACAGGCTTTTGCCAGTGAGTTTGGAGAAAACGTTCATTTGAAACTTAAAATCGTTTCTCCGGAGCCTAGTGAAATTCAGCAAAGCCAGATCAAAGGAAAACAAATTCCGGGAATTCAAAATATTATCGCTATTGCTTCCGGAAAAGGAGGCGTAGGGAAATCTACAGTGTCTGCAAATATGGCAGTAACACTAGCTAAAATGGGCTTTAAAGTAGGATTGTTAGATGCTGATATCTATGGTCCTTCAGTGCCTACCATGTTTGATACAGAAGGTGAAAAACCAATCTCTGTAGAAGTTAATGGTAAGAATCTGATGAAGCCTATTGAGAATTATGGGGTAAAAATGTTGTCAATAGGATATTTTTCAGGGGCTAATCAGGCTGTAGTATGGAGAGGTCCCATGGCTTCAAAAGCATTGAACCAGATGATCAGAGATGCTGCCTGGGGAGAGCTGGATTTCTTATTAATTGACCTTCCTCCGGGAACAGGTGATATCCACTTATCAATTATTCAGGAAGTACCGGTAACAGGAGCGGTAATCGTAAGCACACCTCAGCATGTTGCATTGGCAGATGTAAGAAAGGGAATTGCGATGTTCCAGATGGAAAGTATTAACATTCCGGTTCTTGGTTTGATCGAAAATATGGCGTATTTTACACCGGAAGAACTTCCTGACAATAAATATTATATCTTTGGAAATCAGGGAGCACAATATTTAGCTGAAGATCTTGGAATTCCTGTATTGGGAGAAATTCCATTGATCCAAAGCATCAGAGAGGCAGGAGATGTTGGAAGGCCTGCTGCGCTTCAGGAAGGATCTAAAATTGCAGATATCTACACAGAAACTGCCAGAAAAATGGTAGAAAGCTTAGTGGAAAGAAATAAAAATCTTCCTCCTACTGAAGCTGTGAAGATTTCCACAATGGCAGGATGCTCACCCAAAGCAAAATAATAATAATTTCAATAAAATTTGAAGAAACCGAATTGAACTGAAAAAATATGGAAACAAACATAACGCACGAAGATACAGTAACAAGAGTAATGGAAGCTCTGGAAAGCATCAGACCGTTTTTGAATAAAGACGGTGGTGATATTGAGCTTATTGATGTGAAAGATAATCAGGTGTTTGTGAAACTTTTGGGTAACTGTTCCGGGTGTTCATTGAATTTTTCAACCTTAAAGCTGGGTGTTGAAAATACCATTAAACAACATGCTCCGGAAATCGAAAAGGTAATCAACGTAGAGTAATTATATCTGAGATATTTTTAAAAAGACAGGCTTTTTTATTAAGGCTTGTCTTTTTATTTGTATTAACAGGAATAAGTTTAACCTGTTAAGCTTAACCAAACCCGTCAGGTTTCTGATAATAAATTTAATTCAATAGAACCTTTATATTGTGATCTTCAAAAATCTGAACGATTTGTATAAATTTTGTTTTCAGGATTTTTTTACTTCTTTTATGATTGATCCAATTGAGTTCCGAAATGGATTTTACTCCGAAATCTTCCCGGAGACAATCATACAAAGCATATAGACTTCGTCCGAAATATCCAGAAACTCCATGGATTTCTTCTCCCAGTGTACAGAAAAAGCCATCTAGACTATGAAATTCATTTCCATCAATCTGAATGCTGATATTTTCCCTGTTTATTTTAGGGTTATGGGCATGTAAAGCATAAACAAGCCACCCCTGCAGTTCATCTTTTTTGAAACTTTTCCAGATATTCTTTTCATTAATTTCATTATTGGTTTCATATCCAGAGCTTTTTGATACCCTTTTGGACTTGTCCATGCAAAACCGGTTAGAATAATGTTTTTTTTGGACTTGCTTATTTTAATGCTGCTGATAAAAGTACCAGATATAATATTGTTTTGTGAATCAAGTTTACAAATAAGACCATTATTCTGGTAAATTTTAGAGGCATTTTCTATAGCGGAAATAAGATTGGAAATGTTATGAACATTTACCAGCCTGATTTTTTATAAGCAATAGGATTAGATCCCTCAATATTCTTTACCTGATCTATTAATGTAATGATTTCAGGTTCATTTCCAGTATCTAATGCAAATCCGAACATGCAACTTATCTTTCTAATATTTTTACTGTTTTACAGCTTTATTTCCTACTCCCGTAATTGAAACATCAGGTTTCCCTGATTTTGTTCCGGAAGTACGATAGTAGACTATATTATCACCACCCTCCATGGATATTTTATCTACTTTGTCAATGTATACTTTATTGCCTGTTCCCGATACTGTAATTTTTTTTGCACTTCCTTTGATGGTTACAGTATTACCACCTCCTTCTACTTCTGCAACTCCTCCATTAAGAGTATAATTGAGTTTGTGTCCTACACCTTCCACCTGTACGATTTTATCATTGTCGGTTTTTTCTACCCCTTTTGCAGATTCTGTTTTTCTGGACTGTGAAAAAACGGTCCCTGTTCCTAATAACAGGATGGCAAGAATTCCTGCTCGTTTAATATTTTTCATTGTGAATTGGGTTTTTGTTATGGGTAAATATAGAAATAAAATGATTTGTGCAGGTATCTCAAAAGTTAAATCATATTAATTAAAATGCTTTTTAAGGATTACTTTTAATGAATTTCTTTGATTTCCCCATAACAAAAAGCTCCGGAAGTCCGAAGCTTTAATCTGTGATATACTGTGATGTATATTTATTTTACAATGACTCTTTTGATCTGTCCTTCCGAAGTTTTTACAAGATAAACACCTGTAGAAAGATGGGACGTGTTTATTGTTAAGGCATTCTTTTCCTTTCCGATTAATTTTCCGGACATATCGTACAATTCGTAATCCTGTTTTCTGTTGAAATAAAGTGTATTTCCTTTGTTCACAGGATTTGGGAACACATTGAAGGTAGCCTGTTCAGCCTTTATCTCACCTGTTCCCAGTGTAGCAGGTGTTGCCACTTCATACATAGATAATGTTCCACTGATTTCGTTGGCAACAATCACATATCCCTTATTGGTAGTTGTATTTTCAGGAGCAATGTAGATGATTCCTTCAGGACCATTATCACCTCCGTATGCTGATGTAGAGCGGGAATGCTTATAATCGGTGAAAGTAGGGTTATTAGGATCTGTGATATTATATGCCATAACACCGCCGGTTCTTTCTAATGTGATGAAAGCGTAAGTCTGTCCGTTGATGTTTCCTAACGCTACCCCTTCCGGTTCAGGTCCTTTTGCACGGCTTCTGCTTTTAACTGCGTTCGATTCATTATCTGCATTGAAAATTAATGGATGATAGGCTGCAATATATCTTTCAAACTGATCGCCGCTGTCATATACAATCTGTCTGGTATCTGCATTGAAAATAGAGAATGAGCGTGCTCCCAAAGCTGCTATTTCTTCAAACTCTGCATCTCCATCTGTATTTCCTGTGGCCGATGAAACCCTGAATCTTCCAAGGTTATATGAAGCTTTTAAAATGCTTGAATTAGGGAATATAACAGGATCTAAAATATAATTAGCTGCTCCCACAGTGGTTCTTTCGCTGTAACCTGAAAGATCTTTTTCATCTCCTTCATTGGCTGTTACAATATAATGGGTATTTCCTACTTTATAATTCTGTACCGCATCAGGAACGTAATAGGCTTTTACCGGCCAGTTGGCAATGAGCACCTCACCATTGTTGTCTGAAGCATCAAAACCATTCCCCGGAAGGCTCATATCTTTTTTACCTAATCCCCAGATTCCTGTGATGGTTTTGGTAGCCAGGTTAATTTCTGCCACTGCATTATTTTCCTGAAGTGTTACCCATGCTTTCTGGCTGTCTGCGCTGATGGTAACATATTCAGGTTCCAAGTCCTGGGAAAGCGTATTGTTGGTTCTTACCTTTCTTAAACCAGTCGCAGTCAATGCAGCCAGTTGAGATTCAAAACCGTTGAAATTAAGCGTTGTCACATTACTTTGGGTAAGATTTCCGATACCTCCTGAAATATCAATGATACTGATTGTCCCTTCAGGATCTATCGTGTATGCATCATTAGGCTCACCCTCGTTGGCAGTAACGACTTTTGTTCCGTCAGGAGAAAAAGTTACCATATCAGGTAAAGCCCCTACAGTCACCTGTTTAATGAAGTTTCCGTTGATATCAAAAAAGACTACAGATCCATTTTGCTGAGGATCGGTATTGGGAGATGCCGCCGCAATAATTCCGTTTTTCACAGCAATGCTTGTGATCCCGCCATAAGGAGCCATATTCACTGTCTTTACAACTGAAGGTGTTGCCGGATTACTAAAATCAATAATATCGAAAACATCCGTAATGGAACTGATGGTGAACAGACGCTGAGTTGATGGATCATGAACTACAATTTCTGTAGAGCTGTTATTATTTCCTGACGGGTCAAAACTTCCCAGGTAATTCAGTTGGATCTGATGTGAAGGAACCGGTGCCGGTTTATCGTTATCTACAATATAAACGGTTGCCGTATTGTCTCCGGAAATAGTTGCACCAACAGGGTTTTCAAGGCTTAATGCAAAGTATTCTGCCTGTTGTTCTGCCACTGTGTCATCAATAATTGGGATATTAACGGTATAACTTGTACTGGAAGGCGTAATATTGATCGTCTGATTGGCTAACGTAAAATCATTACTGTCTGCTGTACTGAAAGGTGCGGGTTTTACGACAAGATTTACCGTAGAAGCTGAAGGATTCGTGACGTTGATTTTAAAGGCAAGATTTCCTGCGTTCTCATTGACTTTGATGAAATTCTTTTCCAAAGAAATTGTTGTCCCTGCAGTGGTGAAAGTACTGGATGTAACTGCGGTAACACTGTTATCACTGAAGTCCTCTACCATATTGGGTTTAAGGGCTACATAATAAGTCTGTCCAGGTATCAGTATGGATGCTGGAATCACGGTGATCATATTGTTACTGAAAGTCGTAGTAAAGGGAACTTGTGTACCTGTAACATTTCCAAGACGGAAATCTATAAGGTTTTGTGCATTAGAATCGTTGATCGCGGAATTGTCTGTTAATCTTATATTTTCGTTAAAAGATAATGTAGGATGTACAGCAATTGATGCGTTATTGGTATTATTGACCGGAAGATATGTAACCGTTGGCGGAGTAGTATCAACACCTCCTGTAGGAGTAGCATCTACTGTAAAGTTATCAAAGCGGTTGTTTCCTCCCGTTCCACCACCTGTTGCGGAGAATTCAACCTTTAATTTAAAATCAGGATTGTTGTTAGCTCCCTGAATGGCAGAAAAATCAAGTGTAATCAATTGTGGATCATTATCCAGAGGATTGACAGTCTGGAATGGGACAAATGTAGTTCCGTCTGTAGAATAAGACCAGGTCTGAGTTCCTGCTCCCTGTGCAGATCTCCTGGTGGTAAACTTAGCAATGACATTATTATATCCTGTTGTAGGAAGGTTAAACTGCAAAGCTCCTCCGATCGGATTATTGAATCTTAAATGGGTACCGGGTACATCACCGTTTCTGGCATTTAAATTCTGAGAACTAAAATTCTGCCCTGTACCTCCTGCAAAATCAATGGCACTTGTACCTCCTGCTACCGCCGCAAGAGAACCATTCACCAGCGTAGAAGAAGGTGCGGTAATAGCTGCTGCGGAAGTATTATTGTTAAAATTCCAGTAATGAATCAGTGTCTGTCCGAAAAGTCCGCTCTGAAAAAAGAATGCGGCAATGACAGACCCTTTTAATAGGTAGTTGTTAATCATTTTTACTTCAATTAGATATGCAAAAATGAACTTTCTGTTCCGCAACTATTTTAATGGAATCTTAAGAAATGTTTAAAAAATAGGTATATTTCCGATAGAAGATAAAATTATTTTCAAAAGAGTATTTTAGGATTCAGCTATTTTCCTGACTTTCCTGAAAAGTTTAAAATCTTTCCTGATTTATTTCCTTCCAAAGGATGTTTCTGCATATAAAAATATCCTGAAACAGCAGTCACAAGCAAGAGTACAAAAATAACCAGAACAATTCTTTTTAACATGTCTCTCATATCGCTAAATTTTTAATATCTCTAATTTCTAAAGTAGCTGTAGGGTATCCATTTTGTGTTACATTGATCATTGCTCTACCCACTTCCTGTAAAGTTAATGATTTTGACTGAAAAAATACAGGAAAAATCCAAATAAAAGGTTTAAAAAACCATTTTACATTCGATTGACCTTCAATAGGTTTCATGAACCCGGGACGGAAATTATAAGCTCCTTTGAAGTTCATTCTTTTCAAATCATTCTCTGTCCGGCCTTTTACGCGTGCCCACATCAGTTTTCCGCTCTCTGTGCTGTCTGTACCGGCTCCGGAGACATAGCTGAAAACCATTCCCGGATTTTGGTTCAATACAGTTTTTGCAAAATGCAGGGTAGTATCGTAAGTGATTCTGGTATAGTCTTCTTCATTCATCCCTATACTGCTGATTCCCGCACAGAAAAAACAGGCATCATAACCTTTTAGCTGTTCATCATTAAGATCTATTGACAGGAAATCAGGAATAAGGTATTCCTTCAGCTTAGGATGTGTTTTTCCGGAAGGCTTCCGGCTTATACTCAGTATTTCAGAAACACGAGGGTTATCAAGGTATTCCATTAAAACACCTTCGCCTACCATTCCTGTAGCTCCTGTAAGAATTATTTTGATTGGATTCATTGTTTTACTATTGCTATTGGTATGACGGATGGGGGAGAGGTTTTACTTTAAAATTTTAGATAAAAGATAAAAGATAAAAGATAAAAGATAAAAGATAAAAGATAAAAGATGTTGTTGATAAAATTCAATAGGGGTGGGCTTTGGCCCGCCTTAAAAAATGATCTACCTTCCATTGGCTTTAGCCAAAATCTAATAAAAATTGTAAAAAACCATCTGAGAGCATAGAGATTGCTTCGTCGCGTTGCTCCTCGCAAAGACAAAATAAAAGCCAGCACAAAATGGCTGGCCTTCAATACTATTGTTTGCTGTTACTTTTTATGTTGCAGCTGACTGTAGATATTATGAATCAATCCGTCTGCTACCGAGATTTTAGGAACAAATATTCTGCTGATATCAGACCATGACATCACATTGTTGAAAATACTCAATGCATGTACCAAAACATCGGCACGGTCTTCTCTGAGGTTATATTTTGTCATTCTCTCTTCTACAGAAAGCTCGTTGAACTCTTTGTATGTTTTTTTCAGGTGAGAAAGAGACATGGGCTTTCCGTCTTTGGTTTTGCTCATAGAGAATACTTTATTAATATTTCCTCCTGAGCCTATGGCAACGATAGGTTTTTTACTGACAATATTTTTCTTGATTTCATCTTTCATTTCTTTCCAGTTATCCATTGTTACAAGATTATTGAGAAGACGGATGGTCCCTATATTGAAAGACTTTTCGTAAACCATTTTACCGTTTTCGTAAAAGGTAAGCTCGGTAGAACCTCCTCCTACATCAATGTATAGATAGGCAAATTCTTTATCAAGACCTTCTGCAACATGATTTTCATAGATCAGGGTTGCTTCTTCATCTCCGGAGATGATTTCGATATTGATTCCTGATGCTTCTTTTACCTGGCTGATAATTTCAGTACCGTTGGCTGCATCGCGCATAGCACTGGTAGCGCATGCTCTGTAATGGTCTACTTTGTATATTTTCATCAGATCACTGAAGATTTTCATAGAATCAATAACCATTTTTTCTCTTTCCGGACCTATTTTACCGATGGTAAAAACATCCATTCCCAGTCTCAGAGGAATTCTGAGAAGGTTCAGCTTGATAAATTCAGGTTTTCTGTTATTAATCTTTACTTCATTGATAAGAAGGCGGGCTGCATTACTCCCTATGTCTATCGCTGCTATCTTCATTTTTTGCTTGTTTTAGCTTTTAAATATGTATAGGTTTCTATTTGTGAACGGCATTCTTTTTTATCATTCCTTACGTATTCATTGCTCAGTTTCTTGTCTAAAATCCTTGCTTTTACATTATCTCTGAGCTGAATATCAAGAATGTCTTTTAATTCTTTCTTCAGATTCTTGTCAGTGATTTTAGCGGCTGCTTCAATTCTGTAGTCAAGGTTTCTGGTCATCCAGTCTGCAGAAGAAATGTACATATCCTCAGCCCCTTTATTGTAAAAATACATAACTCTGGCGTGTTCCAGGTATTCGTCTACAATACTGATGGCTTTTATTTTTTCTTTGAATTCCTTTTGATTTACGGCACAATAGATTCCTCTTACGATCATTCTGGTCACCACTCCGGCTTTGGCAGCTTCATATATTTTCTCGATCAGGGAACGGTCACTCATAGAGTTTACTTTTACGATGATCTCAGCTTTTCGTCCTGCTTTAGCCTCCTCAATTTCCTTATCGATATGATGAACAATCTTTTCACGCATAAACTGGGGGCAAACTAATAAATTTTTACATGTTTTCAAAACAGGAAGATAATCATCTTTTGGTTTTTTCAGCACATTGAAAACTTTATTGATATCTGCCATGATGCCACGATCGGCTGTCATCAGCAGATGGTCTCCATATATTCTTGCTGTTTTTTCGTTGAAGTTCCCTGTGCTTACGAATCCATACTGAATGGTTTTGTTATGGGCTCTTTTTTTGATCACACAGAGCTTGGCATGTACTTTTTTGTTGGGAAGCCCAACCAGAACGGTAATTCCTTCCGGTTCCAGCATATCTTTCCATTCCAGATTGGATTCTTCATCGAATCTGGCCTGAAGTTCCAGCATTACTGTTACTTCCTTACCGTTTCTTGCAGCATAGATCAATGCATTGATAATCTTTGAGCTGCTCGCCAGACGGTAAGCGGTAATCTGTATTGATTTTACGTCCGGATCCATCGCGGCTTCACGAAGAAGGTCTATTACCGGATTGTATTTGTGGTAAGGGAAAGTAAGCAGGACATCTTCTTTCAGGATAACATCTGTCACTCTTTCTCCATGTTCAAAGGCCTGATGGGTAAAAGAAGTTCTCTCCTCCGGCCTTTCATAGGCTTCAAAAACATCAGGAAAATCCATAAAGTGTTTGAAATTATGGATTTTTCCTCCTGGAATGATACTGTCTTTTTTCGTTAAGTTCAGTTTCCTGATGAGGAGCTCCAGCAAGGCTTTATCCATATCTTTATCAAAGACGAAACGGGTAGGCTTTCCTTTTCTTCGGTTTTTGAGTCCTTTTTCTATTTTTTCTGCGAAGTTGGTTCTGATGTCATTGTCCAGATCCAGTTCGGCATCTTTTGTCACCTTAAAAGCATTGGCTGCAAATTCATCATACCCGAAATAAGAAAATATATGCGGAAGATTGAAGGTAATAACATCTTCCAGCAGCATTACATTTTTTTCTTCCGGATCTTCCGTTGGCAATAATACGAATCTGCCTACAAAGCGGGAAGGAATTTCAATAATTGCATAATTACTGGAATACTGCCAGTCTTTCTTTCTCATGGCTACTCCCAGATAAAGACTTTTATCCCTCAAATAAGGCATCGGTGTATTTTCATGAAGAAGGATCGGGATCACATTGGATTCTACCACTTCATCAAAATACTGTCTGACAAATTCTTTTTGTTTTGCGGTCAGGTTTTTGGAATTCTTAATGAAAACTTTATGTTCAGCCATTTCGTTCTGGATTTTTTTCCAGGTTTTATCGAAGTTCTGCTGCTGTCGCATCACTATTTCGTTGATGCGCTGAAGGATCTTGGAAGGGGGCTGGTAGAAAGATTCAGCAATTACTTTTTCTTTAAAATCCATGGCGCGCTTTAATCCGGCTACACGCACTCTGAAAAACTCGTCTAAGTTGTTGGAGAAGATTCCGAGGAAACGTATTCTTAAATGTAAAGGAACCTTTTCGTCCATGGCTTCCTGTAAAACTCTTTCATTAAAGGCAAGCCAAGTAATATCCCGTGGATTAAAGTGTAATGACATTCTGAATGTGTATATTTTATCAAAAATAATAATTCGTAAAGATTCTTCCTCTATTTCTTAGGTTAAACTTTGATTAATTTTTAAGAGGAGTGAATTGCTTCCTATAAAACTGAGAAATAATTATGTTACCAGACATATTATTATTTATTTCTAAAAAAAACGAGGATTTTTAGTTTTACGAAGTAAAATTTAGAATAATGATTATATTTGCCGGTTATATATATAATATTTCCATGAAAAAAATTTTACTATTGACCGCCGGCTTTCTTATGGCTAATGTGTATGGTCAGAGAGCATGTGCCACTGATTTGAAAATGAAGGAGTTTTATGCGAGAAATCCGCAGGCTCTGGCAAAAAAAGAAGATTTAAGAAATTATTTAACGAGCAAAAGTGCAGCAGCGAATACCACAGCTAAAAATGGCCAGACTGTAGTGACTATCCCGGTTGTAGTACATGTCCTGTATGGAAATGCAGCACAGAATATTTCTGATGCTCAGATTGCTTCACAGATAGCTGTTCTTAATAATGATTTCAGAAAGCTGAATGCGGATTTTAATTCTGTAGTGCCTGCTGCATTTCAACCTTATGCCGCAGATATGGAGCTGAATTTCTGTATGGCAACAAAAACTCCTACCGGAGCTTCTACAACAGGAATAGAAAGAAAGTCTGTTGCTTCAAATTTTGATTTTGCCAACCAATATTATCTGTCTTCAGGACTTACAGCATGGGATCCTACCAAATACCTGAACATATGGGTAGGAAATATGCCTAGTCCATACCTGGGATGGGCGTATTTGCCAGATGCAGCCGGATACCCGGAAGACGGTCTTGCCATTGGTTATAAATATTTCGGAACCACCGGTGCTGCTACATATCCCTATAATGGAGGACGAACAGCTACGCATGAAATAGGACATTATTTCGGATTTCTTCACCCATGGGGAGAAGATGGAAGTGCATGTGGAACACTGGATAATGATGATGGCTGTGCAGATACGCCTGCCATTAATGATGCTCATTATGGGGGGAATGTTTTTCCGGATAATTCTTTTATGTGTACGCCTACTGCAAATGGCGCTATGTTTATGAATTTTATGGATTATGTGACAGATACAGAAATGGCTTTCTTTACCAATGATCAGAAAACAATCAAGACCAATACAATGGCAGGGCCGAGGGCAAGTCTTCTGAATTCCAATGCATGCGCATTTTTATCAGTAAATGAAGTTGAAAAGGCCAATTCTATCAATCTTTTCCCGAATCCTACCACGCAGTATATTTCTATTGCTTCTCCTTTGGCACCGATCAACGAAGTGGAGATTTTCAATGCTGAAGGAAGATTAGTTAAAAAAGCGTTCATTAAGAATGAAACAGATAAAATTGATGTGAAAGATTTTGTCAGCGGTGTTTACTATGTAAGAACTTATAATGGCAAAGACTTCGTAAAATCCATGAAGTTTATCAAGAAATAATGAAAATATTTCCATGTAAAATTATACAAAACCTCGATTTTATCGGGGTTTTTACTTTTATTGTGTCATTTTGTCATATTTCTTCGAATGGTACAGATATTGAGAAATTGAGAGTGTAAATTAAATTAAAAATAGAAAAAATATAAAATATTATGAGTAAAATAATTGGAATTGACTTAGGAACAACCAACTCTTGTGTTGCTGTAATGGAGGGTAAAGACCCTGTTGTTATTCCTAACGCTGAAGGTAAAAGAACAACTCCTTCTATCGTAGCATTTACGGAAGATGGAGAAAGAAAAGTAGGTGATCCTGCAAAAAGACAGGCGGTAACGAATCCAACCAAAACTGTTTACTCTATCAAAAGATTTATTGGAACACACTTTAAAGATGATGCTTCTGAGATTACAAGAGTACCTTATAAAGTAGTTGCCGGACCAAACGATACTGTAAAAGTAAAAATCGACGATAGAGAATATACACCACAGGAAATTTCTGCAATGATTCTTCAGAAAATGAAGAAAACTGCTGAAGATTACCTTGGACAGGAAGTAACAAGAGCAGTGATCACGGTTCCTGCATACTTCAATGATGCACAGAGACAGGCTACTAAAGAAGCTGGTGAAATCGCTGGACTTAAAGTAGAAAGAATTATCAACGAGCCTACAGCTGCAGCATTAGCTTATGGTCTTGATAAAAATCATAAAGATCAGAAAATTGCAGTATATGACCTTGGAGGTGGTACTTTTGATATCTCTATCCTTGATTTGGGAGACGGTGTATTCGAAGTATTGTCTACAAATGGAGATACTCACTTAGGAGGGGATGACTTCGATGATGTGATTATCAACTGGATGGCTGACGAGTTCAAAGCCGAAGAAGGTGTAGATTTAAAAGCGGATGCCATTGCTCTTCAAAGATTGAAAGAAGCGGCTGAAAAAGCTAAAATTGAATTATCTTCTTCTCCTCAGACTGAAATCAACTTACCATATATCACAGCTACTGCTACAGGTCCTAAACACTTGGTGAAGACTTTAACAAAGGCTAAGTTCGAGCAGTTATCTGCGGATCTTGTAAGAAGATCTATGGAGCCTGTTGCTAAAGCATTAAAAGATGCTGGTTTATCAACTTCTGATATCGATGAAGTAATTCTGGTTGGGGGATCTACAAGAATCCCGATCATCCAGGAAGAAGTAGAAAAATTCTTCGGTAAAAAACCATCTAAAGGAGTGAACCCTGATGAGGTGGTAGCAATTGGTGCTGCTATTCAGGGAGGTGTATTGACAGGAGATGTTAAAGACGTATTACTTCTTGACGTTACACCACTTTCTTTAGGAATCGAAACGATGGGTTCTGTATTCACTAAATTAATTGAAGCAAACACGACGATCCCAACCAAAAAATCTGAAGTATTCTCTACAGCTTCTGACAACCAGCCGGCTGTAAGCATCAGAGTTGGACAAGGAGAAAGACCTATGTTCAATGATAACAAGGAAATCGGTAGATTTGACCTTACAGATATTCCGCCAGCACCAAGAGGAGTTCCTCAGATTGAAGTAACTTTCGATATTGATGCTAACGGTATCCTAAGTGTATCTGCTAAAGATAAAGGAACCGGTAAAGAGCAGTCTATTAAAATCCAGGCTTCTTCAGGTCTTTCTGAGGAAGAAATCGAAAGAATGAAGAAAGAAGCTCAGGAAAACTCTGCAGCAGATGCTAAAAGAAAAGAAGAAGTTGAAATCTTCAACAAAGCTGACGGATTGATCTTCCAGACTGAAAAGCAACTGAAAGAATTCGGTGAAAAACTTTCTGCTGACAAAAAAGCAGCTATTGAGGCAGCTCATGCAGAATTAAAAACAGCTTTCGAAGCTAAAAATGCGGATGATGTAAAAGCTAAAACTGAAGCATTAGATGCAGCATGGATGGCCGCTTCTGAAGAGTTATATGCAGCTGGTCAACAGCCAGGTGCTGATGCAGGTGCAGGAGCTCAGAACCCTGGTGGTAATGCAGGAGGTGAGGATGTACAGGATGCAGACTTCGAAGAAGTAAAATAAGTATTAATTAAACCATTAATAAAATATAGAACAATCCCATAAACAGCTGTTTATGGGATTGTTCGTTTTTGATATTTATACCGGAGTTTTTAAGTGATATTTTGTAAAATTGTAATCTAATGATAAGCAGTAAATGAATTTGAGATTATCCTTTGTCTAAACACTAACATTTATAATAAACCCGCAGTAAAATTGTTTAGCGCGGGTTTTATTTTACAGAATATTTACTGCCCAGTCAAAAGTCTGAGTGCACATTTTTAAGTATCTTTTTTATCTTTCAGAATCATTTTACCCCAATCATTGATGTGATCCAATAATGGAGTAAATGACAACCCCAAATCTGAAAGACTATATACAACTTTTACAGGAGGCTTTGTTCCGAATACAGTCCGTGTTATCAGCTGGTCTCTTTCCAGTTGTCTCAGCTGGATACTTAACGTTGTTTCTGTAATAAAAGAAAGGTCTTTCTTCAGTTCGCCAAACCTTTTATCCCCATTTTTTAAGTGGCATAAAATGACACCTTTCCATCTTCCTCCAATGAGATCCATGACGTAACTTACTGCACAGGGATAAGATTTTTGATCAACATTGATATAGGAAGTCTCACATTCTTTTTTCATTTTTTTAGTAGTATCTATATGGATAGTTATTTTATACTCATGGTACAGGACCTATTTTTACACAATATTAATCAGAATAAAAGAAATAAAAAAATGTACCACTTAGCACAAATTAATGTTGCCAGAATGATCGGGGCCAACATTGAAGACCCTGTAATGAAAGAGTTTGTAGACCACCTTGATTCAGTAAACCAATTGGCCGAAGAAAGTGATGGGTTTATCTGGAGACTGAAAGATGATGAGAACAATGCAACAGGCTTTAATCCGTTAAATGATGAGCAGGTTATCATCAATCTATCCGTATGGAGAAATATAGAATCGCTGGAATATTTTACTTATAAGACATTTCACGTTGATTTTCTGAGAAGAAGAAAAGAATGGTTTCAAAAATATGGAAAAGCTTACTATGCACTTTGGTGGATTAAAAATGATGAATATCCAGATATAGAGGAAGCATTGAAACGTTTAAAATATTTGCAGGAAAATGGTCCCTCTTCTTATGCATTTAATTTTCAGTCTGTTTTTCAAAATCCGTAGAAATACACTGTCTGCCAGTTTTTAGTTAATAATAAACAGTACAAATTATTTTTCTCTGATAATTTTTTCTGATGTTGTAGAATTCAACTTTTTTGTAGCAGCGATTAATAAAGCTATCTTTGTAATGCTCAGTATTTATCATTAAAATAAATGAAAGACAGATATATTGCTTTTCTGGCGGTTACCGGTATAATATGTTTACTAAGCTATACTTCTAATGATTCTACAGGATATACCGTGGAGGAGCTTCGTGCATTATATGGCAGCGGAGATCAGAGTAAATGGCCTGCTCCTCAATTATTTGATGAGGTGAAAAAGGACTTTCAGGATATCGGGCCTTTGTCAGAAATGAGCTTTCCTGAGGATAATCTTTATTCTGAAGATAAAATGGAACTGGGGAAAATGTTGTTCTTTGATCCGAGGTTATCAGGAAGCGGACAAATTTCCTGTGCAACCTGTCACAATCCTGAAATAGGATGGTCAGACGGCAGTAGGGTTTCTCTGGGACATAACAAACAGACAGGAACCAGAAATGCACCTACACTGATGAACATCGGATATGCCAAAACATTCTTCTGGGACGGCCGTGCAGCCACTTTGGAGGAGCAGGTGAAGGCACCTATTGAAAACCCGATAGAAATGAATCTTCATATGTCAATGGCTACAAAGAACATCAGTAAGATCAAGGAATATAAACCCTTTTTTGTGAAAGCTTTCGGAAACGGAGAAGTGACGGAAGAGAAAATTACAAAAGCCATTGCTACATTTGAGCGCTCTCTGATAAGCCCGCCTTCGAGGTTTGATCAATTTGTTGCCGGAAAGAAAGAGGCGTTAACGGATTCTGAAATCAACGGTCTGCATTTATTCCGGACCAAGGCAAATTGTGTTAATTGTCACAACACACCATATTTTTCTGATCAGAAATTTCACAATCTGGGTTTGAGTTATTATGGAACACAATATGAAGACCTGGGAAGATATGTTGTGACTAAAAAAAATGAAGATGTAGGAAAATTCAAGACCCCTACACTAAGGGAAGTTTCTGTGAGTAAACCTTATATGCATAATGGCTTTTTTCCTGAGCTGGCCAACGTTGTTATGATGTACAATACAGGTATGATGGATGAAACTTCAAAAGAGAACTCTATCAATGATCCCAAATTCCCTCACAAATCAGGTATGGTAGAAAAACTGAATCTTACGGACGATGAAGTTTTTGATATTGTAGCCTTTTTGAAAACTCTAAGCACCAACCGATACAAAATACACCCGGCAGTGTTGCCTAAGTCATAAAAAACTCTTCCAGCGGGAAGAGTTTTACATTTTAAATTATTGTTTTAATTTATTTCTGTATCGGCTCTATGGTAACAAATGCGCGTAAACGGATATCATCTTCTACGTCAATAGGTCTGAATAAATCATACCAGCCTGTACGGAAACCACCCGAACCGTAATTAATATGCACATAAAAAATATTGTTTTTTTCCAGATATCCGTCTATGACTGTCGAATGTCCGTATGTTGTAAAATTTCCCATATGAAAGTAGACGGGTCTTTTTTGGCTGATCTCTTTTTTGATGAGCAGAATGATGCTGTCTCTGTCTATTAAATGTTTGATTTCTTCTTTTTCAGCAATATGCTGCATTTGCTCCTGTGAAAAAGGGATCTTTCCGGTAAAGCTTACATAAAAGGTAGCTTTACAGGTGAAATGTTTTTCTATCTGAGGTGCAGGATTGATCATTTCCAGGTATTTGAGAGTCCCGAAATCTTTCCTGATGGCTATAGCGGTAAGATAGGAATAATGGGCCACTGCATCTATAGTTTCCGGTTTGCTTCGGTTATTGATATCTGTTGCAAAATTCTTCCATTCCGGAGAATAATCTGATAAAGTATCCTTAATGAGATACCCTTTGGAACAGCTGTAGGAAACAGTACCTGATGGATTTAAGCGGTGATAGTAAAGGATCTGTGCCAGAGCAGTGCTCCAGCATCCCAATACCTGTTTTTCAGGAGTGTATTTTGCATATACCCCCCACTGGTCCCAGTTGGTTTCCAACAGGAAAGGTGCGTCAATTCCAGCAGGTTTTTGTGCAGGAGTTTGTTCTGTACTGATCTGAGAGCAGGCAGGATTGGCAGTCAGTAAAAAGATGACGGATAATAAGTTGATAAGCTTCATAAGTGAGATTTTATGCAGCAAATAAACAGTATCCTGAATCCTCAGCCCACTCAAAACAGGTTTTGAGAGTGATTAAAATACTCTCATTTTACAGATTGAAGATATGTTTTGGGAGAATGTCCCGTATGTTTTCTGAAAATTCTGTAAAAACTGGCCTCAGAATTAAAACCGCAGTCAAAAGCGATACCTGTAAGGCTGAGATGCCTGTATTCCGGATTGTTCAGTCTTTTCTTTACTTCTTCCACGCGATAGCTGTTGACCCAGCTTCTGAAATTCATATTAAACTGAGCATTGATGGCAGCAGAAACCTGCCCTGTCGGAAATCCGGTTATTTTTGCAACATCCTTCAGACTTAATTCCGACTCCAGAAAGAGATTTTGTTTTTCCATGAGTTCCAGCAGTAATGATTGAATGGTATGAAAATATTCTTCATTTACAGGAGCTTTTATATCCCCATGTGTAACTTCCGGCTGAACTGTATTCACTGAGGTCCGTATGATCTGCATTTCGGCTGCAAGCAGAGTCCGGTATCCCTGAAAAGATAGAAAATAAATCAGAAGAGTAATGTATCCATAAAATATTTCCAGATAGAGAAATGAATTATTGAGCTGTAAAATATTGGATGATATAGAAGATAAAAACAATACAAGTACAAGTATTCCGGTTCCGATAAGAAGATTCCGAAGCCACGTCAGTTCCGGATAATGGGTTGAAGATTGACTGGTAAAAAGCCATTGCCGGTACATTTGTATCTTTCGAAAGCTCAAATACCAATAAACACCTGCTGAACAAAGGGCAAAAACATCTTCTGCCCATTTCACCGCATTATAAAACAGATATTTTTCAGCAATGATATCCATTGCGTGTATATCAGGTTGCATAAGACTGGCAGCATACACAATGATTGCATGAAACTGAAAGACCAATGCAGGAGCAAAATGCCACCATTGCCTCCGGTTCAGTGTAAAGTTATTTTCCGTGAGCAAACACGTATACAGATAAAAAAGCGGCTGAATGAGAGTATCAATGGCCAGAGGAAAATAATGAAAACCGATATATTGCCACAATCCCAGCGTATGCAGCAATATTTTACTGCTTAAAAAAGCGAGGGTAATTAGTATAACGGACAATATTTTTTTCCCTGAAGTAAGGGAAGGATAAAGCCCGATAGCTATTGCTGCAGCTATTCCCTGTATAAAGCCTACGATAACAACTGTATCAAAAATAGTAAAGGTTCCGCTCATCTATAGAAAGCTATCAATAATGTCCCACTAATATACAGACTTCTATGATTATTTATTAACGAAAATTGTATCCCGATATTCTTTGTTTCTGTAATAACTGTTTTATTATTAATTGGTTATAATAAATTTATCAGTAAAAGATGTAATGTCGTTTTAATTTGTATATTTGATTTTATTTAGAATAAATAAAAATATTTTATCCATTAATCCACAATTTTCACTAAAAACTATGCAACAACTTAACAAAAGAATCCTCACTCTGGATTTAATAAAAGGGATAAGTGTTATCGGAATGATCATTATCCATACTTTATTGGTATATGCCGACGTAAAATCACAGTATGAAACAGCCATTGGCAGTTTTATTGTTTTTCTCGGAAGGGGAACTTCCATTTTCCTGATCTGTATGGGCATCACCTTCATGACTTCCAGCCATCAAAGTCTTAAAAGTGCTTTAAAACGAGGTGCTTTGCTGGTATTGGCGGGGCTGTTTATGAACTTCATGAAGTTTATGATCCCTGTAATTTTTAATTTTGCTCCTGATAATTTTATTCAGAAATACGGATGGCATGCGCCTATAGAACAGCAGTATGTATATCTGGTACAGCTAGGGGATATTTTACAGCTGGCAGGAATGTCTTTATTATTCGTTGGGTTTATCAGAGAATATGTGAAAAATAAATATATTATTCTGGCTATTGGTTTATTCGTTGCACTGGTATCCAGGGAAGTAAGCGGAATGAATCTTGATTATCCTGTGATCAATTATGTTCTGGATCTCCTTTTCAGCACTGATTATCCAGCATACGTCTATTTCCCTGTTTTCCCGTGGATGGCTTTTATCATCATCGGAATGTTCTTTGGTAAATGGTTTCAGGAGCTGAACTACGATAGCCAACAGATATTTAGAAATATGCTCTATGTGGGATTGTTGTTCATTGCAATAGGAGCACCGTTGGTTTTTCTTTATGGCGATTATCATTACAATGGTTTTTATCATATGGGACCTGGTGGTGTAATCTATTTTGCAGGCTGGACTTTATTCTTTTTATGGCTGATTAATACGATTACGGCCAATGTTAAGGAAAATGGCTTTATGCGTGTCCTCAAATACTGCAGTAAAAATTTAACCTCAATGTACATGATCCAATGGATATTAATTTCATGGGGAAAAGGAATTTTCGGATACAGACAACATGAAGTCGGTTATGTATCTGTGCTTATCCTACTGTATATTATTCTCACTTTTTCAGTACAGACTTTGGTGGATATCATAAGAAAGAAAAAAACATTAATCGATTTGAGACCGGTACCATCGGATAAAACAGTTTTGAAGTAGCAATTTCCATCTTGTCATTTAAAATTATAAAGCCACAGTAAATTTTTACTGTGGTTTTATTTGTAATAGATTTAAAGAATTTCCACTTCTTCCGGTACAACAAAAAGAATGGTACAACCCCGCTCAGACTTTACAGAATGTTTAAAATTGGACGGAGTATACAGATAATCCCCTTTCTCAAGATGTGCTCCTGCTATAAAAGCATCACCTTCCATGATAAAAAGTTCCTCTCCTGCAGGGTGATTGTGATAAGGATAGCTGGCTCCCGGTTCAAATTTTAATAGAATGCTGGTAGAACGGTTTTTTTCAGGATCGAATTTCAGAGACTTTACAAAAATCCCCTCATAATGAATACCTTTTTCAATCAAAGGCTGCCATTCTTTCTGTTCTGTTTTTACGATGTAATCGTGGATGTTGGTGTTCATGATATATAAATTTTAATTGTTATGGATATAAAACTGGTCTAAACTCCATTGGTAATGGGAAAAGGTACTCAGAAGAAAAGCTCCTGCACTAAATGCAAAAACTGAATAATCCAGAGGTTCTTTAATACCAAAAGAAATACTCATTGCAACAGCAAATAATAAGGTGAGAAGAGAAGCGCACCATGCCGTCCTTTTTGTCTGAAAACCCAGCAGAAGCAGGATGCCCAATGATAACTCAGCGCTAGTGGATAATACAGCAATAGCAGGTGACCAGGATTGAGGTAAAAACGAATTCGTTTCAGCAGCATAGTCTACAAATTTTTTCCAGCCGGAAGATTGGGTTCCCCAAAGGCTCAGCCTGCTTGCCACTGCCGACAAAAATCCGAAAGCCAGAGCTATTCTTAATAGAAAAACGGCGATATCCTGTTGCGTTTTCATACGTATAATATTTTTGGGTTTTAATTACAGTACAAAGTTCAGCAAAAGCTATTGCCTAAAGAATAGACAATTCAGGAAAAAGCATGTAATATCTGAGGGAAGAAGGAAGCTGGAGGATGGGAGTTAATAAGAGACTGTTAATTTTTTCTTCAGACTAAAACTCCTTTTTTACATTTCCTTTACTGCTTTCTGGTAGTCCTTGGGAGAGCGTGAAGTATGTTTTTTAAAGAAATTTGAAAAATAAAACGGATCGTTGAAGCCAAGCAGATAGGCAATTTCCTTTACGGTCAGTTTTTCATACAGTAAAAGTCTCTTAGCTTCAGAAATCGTAAGGCTGTAGATAACATTCTGAGCGGTCTTGTTGGTGTGAAGTTTTGAAACCTCATTCAGTTTCGCTTCGGTGGTTCCCAGAAGATCAGCAAAATCAGAGACCTGATAATTGCTTTTAAAATGATCCCTCACACTTTCAAGGAACTTTAAGAATAAAGCATCCGGTTTCCAGATTTCATCGCCATTGGCAATTTTGCTGCGGTTGATTTCTACCAGCAGCAATTCAACCAGGGAATGCACAGAGATCAGATACTGATAGGGCTGTTCCTGGATTTCTTTTTCAATGGTGTTCAGCGTTTCAGTGAAAAATAAAGGATTTTGTACAGTGATCATTTCATTCATTCCGAAGTGACAAAAGAGCCCGTTGTGGAAAATAAGCTCAATATCACTGTCGCTTTTACAGAAAAAATCCAGGGTGAAATCCAGGGCTGTAAGCTCTCCTTCAACAGATTTTAGCTGATGAAACTGTCCTGATGTAATGGTTACGGTCTGTCCGGTTTTCAGGGTGAAAATATTTTCGTCGATCAGGATCTCAGCACTTCCCTGGCTGCACCAGAATAAAGTGTATCTGATGACCCGTCGCGGTTCAGGATATCCTGTCTGGTTGGAGTATTTTCTTATTTCAATCATTTTGGAAAATCGGTGCTTTAGCGCTGACTAAATTACACAATGTTTAAACAAATTTATAAAAATATGCAGTTATATTATTAGAGGAAATACCTAAATTCGTGTAGATTTAAACAAAAATTCAGAATGAAATACTCCAAAATTATTATCGTTGTAACGCTGCTGCTGTTTCAGCTGGGAGCAGCACAGGAAAAAGCGGATGTGGTATTAAATAAGGCTTTTACAGAGGCTAAAGCAGGTAAGAAAAATGTTTTACTGGTGTTCCATGCTTCATGGTGCAAATGGTGTAAGATGATGGAAAAAAATATGGATCTTCCTGAAACCAAGCCCATTTTTGATAAAAGATTTGTCACAGCTTACGTAGATGTTCAGGAAAGAGGAGATAAAAAGAGTCTTGAAAACCCCGGCGGCCAGGAACTGATGAATAAGTATAAAGGTGAAAATGCCGGACTCCCTTTCTGGCTGATCCTGAATCCAAAAGGAGAAGTTTTAGCTGATTCTTTTGATGCAAAAGGAGAAAATCTGGGCTCACCGGCAACACCGGAAGAAGTAACCACTTTTATTGCCAAACTGGGAAAAGCATCAGCCCTGAATAAAGAAGAAGCACAGATGATAGAGAAAGTGTTTGTAAAGAAATAAAGAATATATAAGTCTCCAAAGAAATTAATTTCCAGGAGATTTTGTCTCATTAATGTAATCACATTTTTTGTGATGCTCAATTTATATAAAAGGACGAAAACAACATTGTTTTCGTCCTTTTTACTTTTAAGTTATTTTCCAAAATACATCTGATCCTGCTTCTGCTGTTCATTATAAATGATCTGGAAGCTTACAGGCATATATTGATAAAGAAGTTTCCAGTGCTGGATCTTTGCGTGTTTTTTGAAGCTTTCGAAAGACCTTACAAAAAGGTTTTCAATCATACTTCTTACATAAGAATTTCCGTTTCTGTAAAGCCAGTCCATCAGCTTGATGTGATGGGCAATGATATTGATCTTCGATTCCTGCAGCAGGTTTTTCAGATAATTCACGGTAGCCTGCATGATCCCGGCGAAATTGTCCTGTACAGACAACTGTGTGATTTCATTGCGAAGTGGCGGATAGAAAAATTTTAAGTATTCAACAGCTATTTTTTGATTAATAGTTTGCATTTGTACTTTCATCATAATTAAGAATTTTTCAAACACTTTGTATTGCAGCCAAATGTATACCAAAATTTAAAGACAGGCTGCAAAAATAAATACCCCTACGATCACAGCGATGTGAGTGAGTAATATCTCTGTATTGTGTCTGTTGGTCGTTGTTTTCCAGGTTTTCCAGTCTGAAATTCTTCGGATTTTATTTTTCATAATCTATTGATTGTGAGTTATTTTTAATTTTGTTTAATTTAAACACTTTGTAATGAAACGGATAAAAAATGTAATAAAACCTTTATATGCCGTGACTGTAAATTTGTCTTGAATACACCTGCTGAAGGTTGGCAGAAATGTGACTGAAAATCACTTTTCTGTATTCCTCACCGCAGAAAGCGGTACAATTGTCCAGAGAATAGATAAAAGTAGTCTCAACAGCATTCTTTAATACTGTATCCCCGTCAGTGTAGATTTTGTCCATTTTCTGTAAACTTCTGAACAGCAGATTTCTGTCATTCTGGCGGATCATATTTTTAATGCGTTCCGTGAAGGTACGGATAATGCTGTATGAGTTTTGAATTTTGATTGCTTTTACTTCTTTTTCAAAATCAGGAACCACATCAGTGATTTCCTTTACGGCTTGTAAATAGTTCATAATACGATATTTTAATTTGGATGATGTTCTAACAGTTTGATGATGCCACCAAAAATGAAAACGGTTAAAAAAGCAAAAAAGAGCAGGTGATAAGGCTTCAGCCATTTTGGCGTTTCAGGTCCTCTGCTTTTCAATCTTCTGAGCTTGTCGAGTCTGTTTAAGGTCTTTAAGTCCATTTTACTATGTTTTCAAATCATGATGCCAATAATATTCCTCTGAAAATAAATATTATATAAGGTATTGGTAGATAATGATTTATAGTTTTTTGAATCTGATTTTTTGAATAAAAAAACATTTCAAAATGATAAGGTTTTTATCAATTTGGAAAAGGGGAAGGCAAAAGACTATGTTACCTGCCATAACAAATGAACGACTGATCATTCTCCTTCCTTGGAGGGGTGGCGGAAATTCAAAGAATTTTTGACGGGGTGGTCAAAAGAGAGTAGTATAAAATGGCATTTTTAATTTTCGCAGAAAGAATTAGAATGAATATCTTTGCAGTCCAAATATTCAGAAAAATGTTTTCAAAAATAATAGTACACAGAGTCGGAAATAAGATCAACGGAGATTCCCTGACACTTTCTCAGGAAGAGTTGAAGCTGGAAGAAGGAATGGCAGAATTGCTGGAAGATTACTTTTTAGGTTCTTTTAAGTCAGAAGAAACTTTTCATTTTTACAGCGATACCTATCTGGTGAATAATCCGGTTTACAGTGCAGTATCTGAAATTTTTGATGATAAATCCAAGTTTATCTGGGAATCTGAGAATATTGCCAAACATCTTTTTGAAGCTGCAGAAAACCCAAGGGTTCAGAGCGGAGAACTTTTCATCGTACTTTTTGAAGATGAAAGTGACAGACCTGATAAAGTAGACAAAATCGGGATCTTTAAAACAGAAAAGAGAGAGTCTTTCCTGAAAATCAATCCTGGGGAAGAAACATTTGATATTGAAAAAGATCAGGGAATCGGTTTATCCAAAATTGATAAAGCTGCTTTGATCTATAATAACAATAAAGAAACAGGATATGTACTGTCTGTGGTTGACAACAACAAAAACGGCGATATGTATTACTGGTTCGAAGATTTCCTGAAAGTAAAACAGCGTGATGATGAATATTTCCACACGCAGGAAGCTTTGATGGTGTATAAAGATTATATCACCAAACAGCTTCCTCAGGAATTTGAAGTTTCCAAAGCAGACCAGGCAGATTTCCTGAATAAGTCTATTAATTTCTTTAAGGAAAAAGAAGAGTTTAAGCTGGATGAATTTGCCAATGAAGTATTGGGTGATGAACATGTAATTGAAAGTTTCGTAAACTTTAAAACAGATTACGAACAGGATATGCAGGTAAATATTGCTGAAGAATTTCCCATCAGTGAAGCGGCAGTAAAAAAGACGCAGAGACACTTTAAAAGTATTATTAAATTAGATAAAAACTTCCATATCTATATCCACGGAGACCGACAGAAAATCGAAATGGGTGAAGATGATAAAGGAAAATACTACAGACTTTATTTCGAAAAAGAAGTATAAAAATAGATCTCCGGTTCCATAATAATATCATAACTTTATTGCTGATTACAAAATAACAGCTATGAAATTTCTGATTATTTTCTGGGGAGCTTTTTTCATTTTTTTCTGTGCTCCTTTTCCGATTTTATTGTATATGCTGAATGAGGAGCTGACAACAGAACCGAGAAATTCATTAGCGGTGAGCTATGGATATCTCGGTTTTTCTGTGTTAATATGGGGATATGTGATTATTTTCTTTATCAATAAGCTTTTCATTACCACTTTTAAAGAGAAAAATACGATAAAGTCTATTCTTCGGAACGGAATTCCAAGAGAAGCCAGAATCATTGATTATAGACTCCTCAAATACATTCCTAAAAAAAATATGAATCTTATTCAGGTTACGCTTTCATTTCCCAATCTCAGCAATACCGTGATAGAACATAAAATGATGTTTCATGATTCCAAGCCACACGAAAAAAGATTTGATGTCGGAAATAAAATCAAGATATTACTGAACCCTCAGGTATCAAAGGAGCCTTACTTTATTTTAAGTGATCAGAAAGTGGGATTCAATACATCCGGGATGATGTTAAGAATTATTTTTACCGGATTGCTTATTGCTTATGTCATTGGTTTATACTGCTATTTTTATATGAGGGAATCCTTTGATTTTGGCTGGAGGTTTCTGACATTTATGCACCCGATTATTTTCAGTGGTGTGATGACCATCATCTATGTATTGGTTTTTCAGTTGATTTTCGGCAGGTTTTTTAAAAATACAAAAGAAGAACGGATCCTTTTTTCGGGAAGAAATGCTGAAGCCAATATCATTGGTGTCAGTGAGACGGGGCTCACAGTGAATGATCAGCCTCAAATCATGTTTCAGCTAAGTTTTAAAGATTTCAGAGGAACCGAACATATTGCGGTGCATAAGAAAATTGTCAGCCGTCTGAATCTGTCTTCTGTTCCTAAAAAGGGAACCATAGAAATCATGTATGATGAGAATGACCCGAAGAAAATTATGATTCCCAGAGGTTTTTAAGGAAAATGCAAAAAGCATAAAGCTCTAATTGGCTGTTTTGTATTTGTGCATCTCATTTTTCAACATGTCATAAAATTTGTCCTTAGCCGACTAAAAGAGCGATTTTTCAATTTGCCTTTTTGCCTTATTCGCTATCTTTGTCTCCTTAGCTAAATCATATGAAAACAACAATTGTTGATCTGACGAAACCTATCCAATACAATGCCGGAGACCCATGGTTCATGCGGGTAAAAATCAAGCATAAAGCACACCGTCAATCACATTGGCTGATACGTCTGGCGTTGAGGCTGCCGTCAAGGCTTTTTCCTAAAAACTGGATTGGTTGGGCAGATGATACCATCAAAAATATGGGACTTCATGCTACCACTCATATTGATGCTCCATGGCATTATGGGCCTGTAGTAGAAGGAAAGCCTGCTAAAACGATAGACCAGATTCCGCTGGAATGGTGTTATGGAGATGGTATTGTGATCGACTGTACCCATAAAGAAGATTTTGTAGCCATCACCGTAGATGATTTGAAAAAAGATCTTGATAAAAACGGAATTACCATCCGGGAAGGAAATATTGTTCTGATCAGAACCGATCGTGACAAAATGATGGGAACTCCTGATTTTGTGGAAAAAGGAACAGGAATGAGTAAAGAAGCTACCGAATGGCTGATTGATCAGGGGGTGAAAGTCATGGGAATCGACCAATGGGGTTGGGATCTTCCTCTGAAATATATGGCTCAGAAAGCCAAAGAAATGAACGACCCCGAATTCTTCTGGGAAGGTCATCGCGTAGGAATTGAAAAAGAATATTTACACATAGAACAACTTACCAATCTGAGTGCATTGCCTCCATGCGGATTTAAAATCTGCGTATTTCCGCTTAAAATCGTTGGTGGCTCTGCAGCTCCGGCAAGGGTAGTGGCCATGATGAATGAATAGAACATAAATAAAAAAAGAAAGAGCAAACCTGCATTGCAGATTTACCCTTTCAAACATTATCATTTTCAGCATTATTTTTTATTGAGCTAAGCTTTTTTCCTAAAAAATAAAGCCCTGTTATATTCAAAATTCATTCTGGCAATATTCAGTACAGAAATTCCCTGAGGACATTCCACTTCGCAGGCTTCTGTATTGGAGCAGTGCCCGAATAATTCAGTATCCATTTGGGTTACCATATCCAGTACTCTTTTGTTTCGCTCTTCTTTTCCCTGAGGAAGGAGTGTCATATGGGTGATTTTTGCTGAGGTAAACAGAGCTGCACTTCCGTTTTTACAGGTGGCAACACACGCTCCACATCCGATACATGCTGCAGAATCAAAAGCTTCTTCAGCCGTCTGATGGGTAACCGGAATAGCAGTCGCATCAGGCGTCTGGCCCGTATTCACCGATACAAAACCTCCCGAAGATATAATTCTGTCAAAAGCAGAACGGTCTACTTTTAAATCTTTCTTCACTGGGAATGCTTCAGCACGGAAAGGCTCTATCAGAATGGTTTCCCCATCTTTAAATGATCGTAAATGGAGCTGGCAGGTCGTTGTATTTTTTAAAGGACCATGGGCAATACCATTAATCATCATACCACATTGTCCGCAGATTCCTTCACGGCAGTCGTGATCAAACTCAACGGGTTCATCTCCTTCAATAATCAGTTTTTCATTTAAAGTGTCCAGCATTTCTAAGAAAGACATGTGAGGATTCAATCCTTTCAGGTCGTAAGGGACCAGTTTTCCTTCACTTTTTCTGTCTTTCTGTCTCCATATCTTAAGATGTAAATCCATAATTTTCTGTTTTTTTATTTGTAACTTCTTACCGTTGGCTGAATCTCTTCAAAAATCAGAGGTTCTTTAATCAGTTCAGGTTCTCCATTTTCCCCTTTCCATGCCCAGGCAGAAATAAATTGGTATTCCGCATCATTTCTCATGGCTTCACCATCCGGAGTCTGGAATTCTTCTCTGAAATGAGCGCCGCAGGATTCGTTACGGGTTAATGCATCGTAGCACATCAGTTCTCCTATTTCGAAATAATCAGCTACACGGCCGGCTTTTTCCAGTTCTGTATTCATTTGATCTCCCTGTCCGGAAACTCTTACATCTTTATAGAATTCCTGTTTTAGTTTTCTGATTTCCTGAATGGCATACTTCAGACCTTCTTCATTTCTGGCCAGTCCGCAATAATCATAGAGGAGTTTTCCTAATGTTTTATGGAAATAATCAACGGTTTTGGATCCTTTGATATTAATAAAATGATTAATCTGTTCTTTAACTGCTTTCTCAGCCTGCTCAAATTCAGGAGTATCCGGTGAAATTTTTCCGGTATGAATTTCATCCGCCAGATAATTGGCAATGGTGTAAGGCGCGATGAAGTATCCGTCTACTGAAGCCTGTAAAAGTGAGTTGGCACCTAATCTGTTGGCACCATGATCGGCAAAATTAGCCTCGCCTAAAGCAAACAGTCCCGGAACGGTTGTCATCAGTTCATAATCCACCCAAAGTCCACCCATTGAGAAGTGGGCAGAAGGGGAGATCATCATGGGTTCTTTATAGGCATCATATCCTGTTATTTTCAGATACATGTCAAATAAATTTCCATATTTTTCCTGGATCTTCTCTTTTCCCTGTTCCTGTATTGCTTTTGAAAAATCAAGATAAACAGCATTTTTCAAAGGCCCGATTCCGAAGCCTGCATCAATTCTTTCTTTCGCAGCACGGGAGGAAATATCTCTCGGAGCAAGGTTTCCAAATGCCGGATATCTTCTTTCAAGATAATAATCCCTTTCATTTTCCGGAATATCATTCGGTAATCTGTTTTCCCCTTCTTTTAAAGGAACCCAGATTCGGCCGTCATTACGTAACGATTCAGACATTAAAGTCAGTTTTGACTGATAATCTCCGGATTGCGGAAGCGAAGTAGGGTGCACCTGAATCCAGCTAGGTGAAGCCA
Organism: Chryseobacterium sp. ON_d1; assembly: GCF_006829085.1. Taxonomy (GTDB): domain Bacteria; phylum Bacteroidota; class Bacteroidia; order Flavobacteriales; family Weeksellaceae; genus Chryseobacterium. The sequence continues at coordinate 14,546 of NZ_BJTC01000009.1, read as the reverse complement.
TTAAAGCGCCTTTTTTATGAGCTCTCCAGATGGCAGAGCCGTTACATCCCATTGCTAGTGTAGATAGATAATAGATCTTTCCATAACCTCCGGTCGCCAATATTACAGCATGGGCTGCATGTCTTTCAATATCTCCGGTATCTAAATTCCTTACGATAATTCCTCTCGCTTTACCATCAACAGTAACCAGATCAAGCATTTCATGTCTTGAAAATAATTGTACAGAGCCTTTTCCAACCTGTCTCATCAAAGCCTGGTAGGCACCCAGAAGCAATTGTTGTCCCGTTTGTCCTCTTGCATAGAAAGTACGGCTTACCTGAACGCCTCCGAAAGAACGGTTGTTCAGATATCCCCCATATTCACGACCGAAAGGGACGCCTTGAGCTACAGCCTGGTCGATGAGGTTCAGAGAACATTCTGCCATTCTGTATACATTCGCTTCACGGGCTCTGAAATCTCCTCCTTTCAGGGTGTCTACAAACATTCTGTACACACTGTCGCCATCGTTTTTATAATTTTTTGCAGCATTCACCCCTCCCTGTGCTGCTACAGAGTGTGCTCTTCTCGGGCTGTCCTGGAAACAGAATGATTTGACATTATAGCCCATTTCTCCCAGAGAAGCTGCAATGGAACTCCCCGCCAGGCCTGTTCCTACAACAATGACATCCAGTTTTTTACGGTTGGCAGGATTAACGAGTCTCGCTTTCTTTTTATAATTTTCCCATTTATGTTCCAATGGGCCTTGTGGTATTTTTGAATCTAAAATCATGATCATTCTGTTTATTGATAAGTAAAAAATACATAGATGGGCATCAATGCAAAACCCACACAGATAATGATTGAATAGGCAATCCCAACAGCCTTGAACCATTTTACGAACTTAGGATGGTAAAGTCCCAGCGTTCTTACGGCACTGTGTATCCCGTGAATAAGGTGATAACACAGAGCGATCATTGATAAAACATAAATGATAACGTACCACCATTCTTTAAAGATATTCACTACCAGAATGTAGAGGTCTTTATTCCCATTCTCGTCCAAAGGAGGATTTCCGAATTTGTAGATATACCAGAAATTCTGGAAATGGATCACCAGGAAGATCAGGATTAATGTTCCGAGGATCCCCATATTTCTGGAAGCCCATTGGCTGGCCCTTCCTCGTCTGTCAGTCTGGTAACCACCACCGGATTTTTTATTTTTCAAAGTAATAATCAATCCGTCAACTGCATGCAGAATAATACTGGCATACAAAACATAAGAAACTATTTTGATAATGATATTTCCTGATAAAAAATGCGAATAGGCATTAAACTGCAGGTGCGCCTGTTCTTGTGGAAGGAAAAGCTGAAGATTTCCAAGGAAATGAATCAACAGGAAGAATCCCAAAAAGAGTCCTGTAAGGCACATCAGCATTTTTCTTGACAATGTTGATAACATATTTTTGATTTAAAAATTAATAATATCCTAAGACTTTCATCCACAATCCTCCTACAACCATATAAATGATCAATAGAACTATTCCTATTTCAAGACCTCTGAGCCACCAGGCTTTCAGATCAACATATCCGCTTCCGAAGAATACCGGAGCAGGGCCGTGACCGTAATGAGTAAGTACTCCATAAATAGAACCCATGAAACCCAACATCATAGCCAACAACATAGGAGGAATTCCCAAAGAAACACCCACACCCAGCAATGCTGCATACATGGCAGCCACGTGAGCGGTAGCACTTGCGAAAATATAATGACTGAAGAAATATACTACAATAATAACAGGGAATGCTACCTGCCAGCTTAAACCTCCGATCTGTACTTTGATAAGATTGCTGAACCAGCCAATGAATCCCAATTCATTCAGTGAACTTGCCATCATCACCAATACGGCGAACCAAACAATAGTGTCCCATGCCCCTTTTTCACCTTTTACATCCTCCCAGGTTAACACTGAAGTTAGTAGCAACAATGTCAATCCAATAAATGCAGTAGTCGTGGCATCAATTGAAAGCGCTCCTCCAAAGATCCAAAGACCTAAAAGAATGAAGAATGCTAACAGCATCAGCCATTCGTTTCTGGAAATAGGGCCCATTTCTTTTAATTTCTCAGCCGCCATTTTCGGAGCATCACCTGTTTTTTTCAGTTCAGGCGGATACAATTTGTACAATACCAAAGGAACTACAAAGAATGCTACCGCACCGGGAATAAAACCTGCAGCAGCCCATGACATCCAGGTAATATCAATCCCAAGGTTGGCGGCAAACTTCTGACACATCGGGTTACTGGCTGTCCCGGTAAGGAACATGGATGAAGCGATGAGGTTCATATAGTAACTGTTTAAAGTAAGGAATGAACCTAATTTTTTATGGGTTTCCGGCTTTTCAGGAACGGAATCAAAGCTTATGGCCATAGATTTCATAATAGGATAAATAATTCCGCCACCTCTTGCAGTATTACTCGGAATAGCGGGAGCAAGGCAAACATCGGCAAGTCCTAATCCGTAAGCCAGTCCCAGTGAGCTTTTCCCAAAAACTCTGATGAATAAAAAGGCAATACGGTTCCCAAGTCCTGTTTTGATAAATCCTCTGGCAATAAAGAATGAAATCCCGATCAGCCAGATTACTTTATCTCCAAAACCGGAAAGAGCTTTGGTTATAGATTTTCCTGCATCTCCAGGAGCAACCACCTGGGTAAGAGCTGTAAAGGCAATCGCCATCATACACATCGTACCCATTGGAGCCGCTTTAAGAATGATTCCTAAAATAGTTGCAGCAAAAATGGCAAACAGATGCCAGGCATTCTCGGCAACTCCTTCCGGTGCAGGAATGAACCATATGATCAACGCAACGACAAATGTGATCGCTACGTTTTTGATATTAATTTCTTTCATGATACTAACTGTTTAATCTTTAAAATCTACTCTGTACCTGTACAATGAATAGATTATTGTTGTATTGTGATGTGTTTTCTATCTGATGTTTGTAGCGGTCAAACTGTACTCCCAGCTGAATTCTTGCGCCATAATTTTTCAAAAATTCCAATCCGAACATCGGGGTGATTGTCTGTCTTGGGTTGGAAGCCATTCTGAAATTAGTATCAAGATATTCGTATCGGCAGGATAATTCGAAAGCACTGAGATTTTTATGGTTGATCTCATACCTCAGATTTGGCAGGAAATAAACGCCGCGGATCAGGTACTGATCCGGATTCTCAGGCCGCAGCTCTGGGGCTATGGAATTATACAGAACATGATTGGTGGCCTGCTTGCCTTCCAGCTGCATATCAAGGCTCCATTTCGGGTCAAAATGGATCAGTGAGCTCAGGTCTACTCCCAGCGCATATACTTTTTTGCTGAAAACTTCCCCGATACCACCATTTAAACCTACATTGAAATTATATTTTTTAGATAATCCGAAAACAAGACGGGTGGAATACTGTTTTCCGTTGTCATTGTCATTGATCTGATTTTTGCCGTTTCCGTTAACCACTGAAACCGCATATTGGAAGGGGATTTCTCCCAGCTGAAGCTGTCCCGTGGCAGACATTCCAATCTGGAAGCTTGTCCAGCCCAGTTTTCCGAATTCTGTGTATTGATTAGACCAGTCTAAAGACTTAATAATATCAATAGGATAAGTTTCTTCAATACCGAACCAGGGTCTGAACTGTCCTACGGTAATCGCTAATTTAGGATTGAAAGTATATTTCAGGTAAGCATTTTCCAGGACTCTGCTCTTTGGATCATTTTTAAAGTCAGCAAGATTGGCCAATACAACCACTTCTGTACGTTTACTGATCTGCGCGCGTACCTGAACCCTCATATATTTGAGCATGAAATTATTATCTGTTCCGGATCCATCGGTATGATGAAGTCCGTTGACGTCAACATCTTTGCTCATTCCTACAAGATAACGTGCCTGGAAAAGGCCCTTGATCTGCAGCTGTGGATATTTTATATTATCTTCTTCCTGTGGAGGAGGCGTGGTCTTCAGAGAATCCTGATTCTGTGCGTAGGCAGATAACCCGCAGGCCAGCATGCACAGGATCAGGCTTTTCTTTTTAATTGAAAAAAAGGCCATATCTATTTTTGTTTTTTATTGAGAACTTTATTCTATCACGAGCTTTTATAACTGCCGACAGATCTTTATGATCGGATTTTTGCTTAGCACCTGTCATCTGTATAGAGCAGATTGATGGGATGTTAAGCGTTTATGTGATAAAATATTACTTTAATCCTAAGAATGCAAACGGTGCAGATTCTTTAAATTCTGTATTGGATTTACCGTTATAGGTGCGGTTGTTACTCAGATCCAGTTTCATCACTTTTCCTTTAGGGCTCAGGTCAAAATCCTTAAGGTCTACCCAGAAAGTATTTGGGGTGAAAACGGTTTCAAAATAATATACCAGGTTTTTCTGATCCGAAACAGAACGCCATCTTGTTGATGAAATATTAGGTTCAGTCGCGGAAGTAATTCCGTAAGGCACTGAACAGTTTCTGATCACACTGAAAACGCTGGCTACCGCTGTACGGGTATCAGCTGTCTGCGGAATTGCATTGATGTAGTAAGAAGCTCTTACGAAACGGTCGGCTGCACGGTTGGTCCCCGGAAGCATAACCGTTCCCGGAATCCCTTTCCAGTAATTGTTGAGTGCCAGCTGTTCTTCAAAAATAGGAGAATTGGTCATTACAGTATAAGATGGATCATGGTGAATCACCAGCTTTCCGTCAATATATTCAAATACTGCATTATCCCCTGAGGCATCGGAAATAGAAAGATGGACGGTTGTAAACCTTTCTGTTCCCGGAATATAATCACTTACAATAACGAAAGGTTCCTTTCTGGAAAACTCTACAGCTTCTTTTACGGTGGCAAAATTATCAAGATAATACTGGGCCCATAATGAAATGGCAATGCCTTTTTTACTGCCTTTTCCATCAAATTTAGGATATTGAGATTCTCCCAGCCAAAGCAGGTTGGCAACCAGTCCTTTTTCGTTCATGCCGTCAGCTGAAGCAATATCCCATGAAGAGCTTACAAGACTTCCGTATTTGGCGGTCCATTTCACAGATTTAGAGCCTACCAGTCCATTTCGTTCTATTCCTTTTGGGAGAACCCATAGATTGACAGGGATTTCGTCACGCCAGTCCATAGAACGGGCTGTAATAACGGTATTCTGCGGACCTTTGTACACTACTCTTGTACATGCTTCAGAAGGATTCCATAATCCTATAGAAAGGATCAGAGAAAATAAAATTAATGGGAACTTTTTCATAATAGTATTATTTGAATTTAAATTTTATATTGAATTTATTGTGAATAATTCAATGTATTTTAATCATATTCATTATTTGGTGATATAAATTTAGCAAAATTTGTTTAAATAAAGTAATCATTTAGGTTAATATTATGTAATTTATGTTATGAATCATGGTTAAAGAATGATAATTGGATGGTTACAATTTTTTTTGTATATTTTAAAGATATGATATAAAACAGATGATAAAATAAAGAATGTTTTAATGCTTGTTTTCTTCTGTTTTTTCAATGTTTTACATTGTAAAACATTGTTATACTGTATTTTAAAATTAGGTACCACAAAATAAAAAGCTGTTCAGAAAAATCGTTATATTTGATTAACAGACTGAAAAGACATATGAATTTTATAGAATGCCATGAAGAGCCTATCCATATTCCGGGTTCTATACAAAGTTTTGGCTATTTGATTGGCATTGACGCAGAGTTTCGTACCATTACTTTTTTTAGCAGGAATATTTCGGATCTATTTAAAATCGGGAGCTCGGAACAGCTGTTCGGAAGAAAGCTCACTGACTTTCCGGAAAGTTTTCAAGGCATTATAGACTCAGAAATCTATACTTCACTGGACAAATTTACAAGACGTAAAAATGAAACGTATTTTGATAAAATTTTTATCAATGACAGAGAGTATCATTTTTCTGTTTTCAGAAGTGAGCTTTATATTTTCCTGGAGTTTGAAGAAGTTATCATAAATCCAAATAAACGGATTTCCAATAAGTATGATAACTTTTACATCATCGATAATGAAAAAGAGCTGTGGAATCATCTTCTGGAAACCCTTTCAAAAGTGGTCAATTATGACCGAATGATGGTCTATAAATTCATGATGGACGGTTCCGGGAAGGTAATTGCCGAAAAGAAGAATGAGGATATGGAAAGTTTCCTGGGACTTCATTATCCGGAATCTGATATTCCGAAGCAGGCGAGAGATCTCTACCTGAAGAAAAGGAAAAGGATTTTCAGCAATGTATATGCTGATGCAGTTCCTGTTCTAAGCAAGAGTCCTGACCCTATTGATCTTACTTTTTCAGCATCCAGAGGAATGTCACCTGTTCACGGACAATATCTTAAAAATTCTGGTGCAGCTTCCAGTTTCAGTATCTCAATTATTATTGATGATCACCTCTGGGGATTGGTAACATGCCAGAATGTTGAACCCAAACATATTGATCTTGAAGACAGGGTACAGGCCGGGATTTTTACGGCTTTGGCTGCCAATGCTTATTCCTCTTTTAAATCAAAAAGCGAATTGAATTACCGTCTGGAATTGAACGAAAGAATGTCTCAGCTGAAAACGGAATTTTTAAAACATAATATTTTGTTTGATTCTCTTATTGAATGTAAAGAAGAGATCAGAAACTTACCTGAAGCAGACGGGTTAGCTATTGTTTCTGAAGAAAATATTATAACGGATGGCAGTACGCCTGATCTGGAAACTATTAACAGAATCGCACAATGGGCTCTTGGTAATACTGCAGAGGGGATCTATGTAAGCAGGAGTTTTCTTAAAGATCATGGTGAAGCGCTTGGGTTGTCTGAAAATGCTGCCGGAATCATTGTTTATTTTATTGAAAGAGATAAAAATGAAATGCTGATCTGGTTCAGGAAAGAGTTTGATGAGCACATCAACTGGGCCGGAAATCCTGAGAAAAAAATAGAGGTATTTTCTCAGAACGGAGAGGAAAAGCAAATGGTATCACCAAGAACTTCCTTCCGTATTTTTACCGAAAATATAAAAGGACATTCTAAAAGATGGAATTCCCGAAATATAAGTGCAGTGCAGGCTGTAAGGGATCTTATTTTAGAAACCTCCCACAAAAATTATAATGCAATAAAAAGGCTTAATGATGAGCTTAAAAAAGTAAATGAAGAGCTTGACAGCTTTTCGTACACCATATCACACGATCTTGGAACACCGCTTACCGTAATGAAGCTGAATGCACAGATGCTTTTGGGAAATCTTGCTGATCATTCTGAAAAAAATAAAACCAAAATCAATACAATTATCCAGGAAATCGATAACATGGCTGAAATGATGCATGATGTGCTGCAGCTCAGCCGTGCCAAGCACAGCGAAATCCAGCTTGAAAGCCTGAAAACAGCTCAGACGATTGAGAAAATATCTGAAAATGCCAAAATGACCTACGGGAGTCCAAACAGTGAGATTATCATTAAAGAATGTCCCGATGTGCTGGCTGATAAAACATTGCTTCACCAGGTATTTCTGAATATCATTAATAATGCTGTGAAATATTCTTCTCATAAAGAGCTGCCAAAAGTAGAAATTGAAGGGACAGAAGACGGACAGACCATTATTTACCGAATTTCTGACAATGGTATCGGGATCCCTCAGGAGGAAAAGCATAAGATGTTTAAAATCTTTAACCGAATGGATAATGCCAAAAAATTCAAAGGAAATGGAGTAGGATTGTCTATTGTACACCGTATTATGAAAAGAATAGGGGGTAATGTTGATTATGAAAGCAATAATGAGGGAACTTCCTTTATTTTAACTTTTAAAAAGCCTTACATTTGAGAAACTTTTAAAATGTTATTATGGTATCAGAATATCTTAAACAGAATACGGCAGACTATCACGATGCAGCAGAAAAACTTTTTAATTCTGAAAAGATTTTCAATAAGACTTTCACTTTAGAGGATTATAAAAAAATCATCCATACCAATTACCTGATGCTTCTCCACAGCGAAGATAAAATATTCAGCAGTCTTTCGGATAAGTATGCCGCAAAACTTCAGCTCGATGCAAGAAAAAAGCTTTCCCTCATTGAAAAAGACCTTAAAAGCCTTTCTCTGAAAAATCAGGAAGCTTCCCATCATCTTGAATTTGATAATGAGCATGAAGCCCTTGGCGCTATGTATGTGATTGAAGGTTCTACGCTGGGAGGGAATGTTATTGCAAAACAGCTTTCTAAAACAGACGGTTTCGATGAGGTTACTTTCAACTTTTTCGGATGTTATCAGGAAAATACAGGGCCTATGTGGAAAAACTTTAAAGAAGTCCTGGATACGGAAGTGGCTGAAGAAAACTACAGCAAAGTGCTTTCAGGAGCGAGAAAACTCTATACGTTTTTACTGAACGTTAATTAATTCATTTAATTCTAATTAAATTTCTGAAAAATTGCGCATTTTTTCAGGAATTGTTAAATTTGGGGAGTTTCAAATTTAAAACTTAACTAACAAAAAAATAATTTAAAAAGTAACAATATGAAAGTAACTGTAGTAGGTGCAGGCGCTGTAGGAGCAAGCTGTGCAGAATACATCGCAATGAAGAACTTCTGTTCAGAAGTAGTTTTGGTAGACATTAAAGAAGGGTTTGCTGAAGGAAAAGCAATGGATTTGATGCAGACAGCATCTCTTAACGGATTTGATACAAAAATTACGGGTACAACAGGAGACTACAGCAAAACTGCAGGTTCTCATGTAGCAGTAATCACTTCAGGGATTCCAAGAAAACCTGGAATGACAAGAGAAGAACTGATCGGTATCAACGCTGGTATCGTGAAAGACGTTACTGAAAACTTAGTAAAACACTCTCCGGAAGTAATCATTATCGTAGTTTCTAACCCAATGGATACTATGGCTTACCTTGTTCACAAAACTTCAGGTCTTCCTAAGCACAAAATCATCGGAATGGGTGGTGCATTAGACTCTGCAAGATTCAAATACAGATTGGCCGAAGCATTAGAAGCTCCGATTTCTGATGTTGACGGAATGGTAATCGCTGCTCACAGTGATACAGGTATGCTTCCATTATTGAGCAAAGCTACAAGAAACGGTGTTCCTGTAACTGAGTTTCTGAGTGATGAACAACAAAAATATGTAATCGAAGAAACGAAAGTAGGAGGAGCTACTCTTACCAAATTATTAGGAACTTCTGCGTGGTATGCTCCAGGAGCAGCTGTTTCTGTAATGGTTCAGGCCATTGCATGTGACCAGAAGAAAATGATCCCTTGTTCTTTAATGCTTGAAGGAGAATACGGACAAAACGATATCTGCTTAGGTGTTCCGGCTATCATCGGAGCTAACGGAGTAGAATCAATCGTAAATGTAACATTGACTGCTGAAGAGCAATTGAAATTCGCTGAAGCTGCTAATGCGGTAAGAGAAGTGAATGGAGATTTGAAATTTTAATGATTTACCTGCCTTTTAAGCAGAAATTAACAGATAAAACCCGGCTGTTTCAAATTTGAAACAGCCGGGTTTTTTTATGAATGTTTTTATGGGAGAATTTTATGGCGCGGCCGGAGGCCGCGCCATAAAATTGATTATAAAAATAAAAGCTGCTATTACTTCGTTGTTTTTACGAAATGAGTAACAGACTTCGCAAATTCTTTATTTTTCTCGTAGTACAAAAGATGTCCGCCATCAATAGAAACTACTTTTTGATTGGGAAACTGGAAGGTTTTATAATGCTGAGTTCCGACTGCTTTATCATTTTTTCCGGTAATGATAAGTACCGGAACACGAATGTCCCTGGTGATGGGTGCATAATCGGCATAATATTCAGGGAAATCTTTGGGTTTTGAGATCACTGCCATTCCGAAGTCGATGATGCGGGGATGGAGAGAATCTATTTTATCCATCTGCTTTATGGTTTCGATATCTTCAGTAAGAAATTTATACCCGATTCTTTTTTTCCTTAATGCACTGCTGATTTTAGAAAGCTCTAAAGAAAGGCTGTCTTTAGAAACAAGTCTGTTTTTTGCCTGTAGAAGACTGTTTCCATATTCAATCTGTTCTTTGACGGATTCTTCATTCAGAAAATGAAGCGTAACGTTGGCCAGAATGATTCCTTTGGTATACTGAGGATATTTTTTTGCATAATTGACTGCTATGATTCCGCCAAAGGAATGAGCCAGTAAGAATACCTTGTTCAATTTCAGATGCTGTCTCACTTCTTCAATATCCTGAACCATTTTATCAAGATGATAATTTTCCGATGTGCTGGATTCCCCGGAACCCCGCTGATCCATGTAAACCATCTGCATGTTTTTTTCAAGGGTATTGCCTCCCATCAGTTCAAAAGATGGATATCCCTGCCCCGGACCGCCTGGAATATAAATACAGGTTTCTCCTTTTCCGGAGACTTTATATTTGATCTTTACATGATCTGAGGTTTCAAAGTAACCTTCTGACGGGTGATTCTGAGCTGAAACAACGGTCAGAGAAACGAAAAAAAAGAATAGGAGTGCAACTGTTTTCATATTAGTATAACAATTGTAAAGGGGGATTTATTACTAAATACCAGATTATCTTCCTTTTGCCTTATCACCTCTTAAGGTCATAACAGTGCTGGTTACTGCTGCCACCAGTTTTCCTTCGGTATTGGATATTTCGCAATGATAGACAGTGATGGTTTTACCTGATTGTATGGGCTTTGCATAAGCCGTAAGTTTATCTTTCCAGGTTGGACGGAAAAAATTGATCTTAAGTTCAATACTGGTAAAGCTTTCACCTTCATTCATCAGAGTAGAGTGAGCTGTTCCGATGGCTGCATCTGCCAGTTCACATAGTAATCCGCCATGGATGGTTCCCTGTTGATTTCCATGTATTTCATGATCTGCATTGATGGAGACTTTGGCTTCTCCGGAGGCAACATCAGTTATTTGAAATCCAAGTGTTTTTGAAATCGCGGTAGGATAGATCTGATAGGTTGTAAATTCATCTACATTTTCACTGTTGACTACTTTGGTAAGGTAATCCAGAATAGGAATTTTTGTCATGGATACAGGATATTTTTACAGATAAATATACAGATCTTTACATGAGAAAATCTGAGGTTAACGAAGGTATTTATTTTTTCTATTGAACTAAAATTCTCTAAGAGCAGTAGCTTTTTTTCATTCCTGACAGCGCATCATTTGTCTGGGAGAGAAAATATTCCAGTTTCAATATTCTACTGCTGTACAAAGTTGTAAAACTTGCTTTATCAGGCTATGCTGCTTGACCGTGGAAATGACTTTCTCAATCCAGAATAAACCACTGCAGTTTAAACTAGCAGTGGTTTTTATTTATATGCATATGTACAAGGAAGATTATGGTGTTATCAAGGATTTCAAAATATTATTTAGGAAGTTTACCAGAAAAAATGAATAATATCCAAAACAAAAAACCAAAAATAACATCAAATATTATGTTAGCTGATTTTAATTGATGAAACACTGCAATATTATATGTAATATCGATCAATATGATAATTCCACAAAATTTCAATAAGTATATAATTGATTTTACAATTCTATTATTCATAATTATTTTTATTTTGTCTCACACACGAATCTTTTCGTGTGGTTTAATTTAAAACTATAGATCAAACCATCAGGTTGAATTCCTAAAAATTTTTGTTTTTTATGATCTTATATTTTAACAGATGCTCTTTATTATTCTGAATTACTATATCGACATCACACACGATAGATATTGATTTGATAGTATAAGTTCCACACGAATGATTCGTGTGACAGCAAGGGTATTGAAGATATCGACAAGCTTGATCCTGCAACAAAAGAATATCTGTTCTTTCTCGTTGGTAATACTATACAAAATTTTAAAACTAAACAAGCAAAAAACCTCGCAAAATGCGAGGTTTTTTATCTGTCTGCCACACGATGCAATCGTGCGGTAGCGGGGAGAGCGGGGGAGGTTTTTTATCTGTCTGCTACATGATGCAATCGTGCGGTAGCAGGGCTTTTCGGATTACGCTTTAATTTGGTAATACCAATATACAGATTTTTGGAGTACAAAAATATAACCTGTTCATTTTATATAATTTACAAAGGTAATTGTTTATTAACTTTGATGATAATCGTTATATATTAATATAGTTTCTTAATACAAGAAAATAAAAGGAGACAACCTCTTTATTTATTTGTGGACACGAGCGAGACGCTCGCGCCAGCGGGGAATCCAAGTTTAATGACTATATATTACAAGTTATATCATTATAGGTTTCAATATTAGAGAAAATTTCGTTAATTTCACCTATATCTGAACATGCAGACTCAAGATAACCATCATCAATCATTTTGAGTATGACATTTCGTATTGTCTCTTTTCTCAGATCTTTTACAATAATCATATCCATTGCCCAAAAGTATAATGTATTATCTTTTTCAATGAGATTATTTATATTCAACATTGTAAAAAAAGTTGAAAAAAAAACACGTCCTGTAGGAAGAATAATATTTAAGTCAATATTATCATCATAATAATCATTAATATTATATCCACTTGGAAAGATTACTTTAAAATCCTTCATAATTATTTATTTTTTTTGAAAATCTGATTTATTACTTTTTGTTGATTATGTTTATTTGAATAACCAAGGATTTCTATACCATCAGAGCCTTGTCTAAAATATACTCTTGCCCCCCCTCTAGATCTAGCCTCAAAAATATTTTTACCAAGAATCTTACTTCCAATACCAGGATTCATATTACCTCCACCTAATTGCTCTACTAAAGCTTCAGCCTCTCTGCGTAATAACTTGTTTCCTTTGAATGCCTCTTGTGCTAGTTTTACTAATTTAGCATCTTCTTCTACAAGTGATTTTACAACATTTTTTTCTACAGCTTTTAAAGCACCCTTTAATGGTCCTCTTCTACCTATATCAGGCATTTCCAGCAATATCATAGTATCTTCATCACTTGTAGGCATTCTTCGTTTATCAGGTCCTGAATCAAATAAAGATGCAAAACTAAAACCATTACCATATCTGGTATTGTAATAAAAATCTATATATCCTTGGTTTACTTCATAATTAGAATTCCCATTTAAACTAGCCCTATTATAATCAAAATATTTAGCATAAGTTTTTGCTTTTGCAAAATCATATCCATTGACTAAAACAGTTGCATTAACTCCATCATTAATATTTACCTCTTCCCCAGTTCTTTTATGCTTATATATTGTTAAATGCATTTCAGGTTGCTGGGCAATCATTCCTGTTGGATCATTATAAAAAATAGGATTATTATCTGCATAACTATATATCTGTAAAGTTATTTCAGATAGAGGATCATGCACACCCCATCTGCCAATATCCGGCATATAAAATCTCGTTCCATAATCATACATTCCCATTTCTTGCAACTCCTTTCCGGTGTATTTGTATTTATATGCTGGATTTCCTGTCAATACATTATATCCCTCATGTTTCAATCCGAACGGGTAATAATTACTCTCTTCAATGATCTCTGTTTCTGCTCCACTTTTAGCATAGCTTAATCTGGTGTTTCCTAGGTGGTCGGTATAATTATATACATACTTTCCGGTTTCAACATTAAAATATCCTTCTGCTGTCGGGAAAAATTTTAATACAGAATCAGTATACTGGAAGCCATCCAGATAATCGGTTGTTTCTGTTCCAAAAACCTTTCTTACCTTCACTCCGTCTGCTCTGTAAATATAATCCGTTATCTTGGAATTTTGGGTAATCTTTCCAGGTAAATTTAGATAATTATATTGGATGGAGGAAATTCCTTTATCCAATTGAGTGGTCATATTTCCGTTGAGATCATAAGTAATGGTGCTTCCTGTACTTCCTGATGCTAATGGATATCCACTGATGGCATTTCCGGTTCCAATTTCTTTCAGATAGGATAACTTATTACTTAGTTCACCATTTTCATAATGGTATTCCAGGTTGTCCATTACTTCGGGTGCTGTATATCCCGGAAGCTGTCTTCCTCTTCTTAAAAGCGTTTTTATATTTCCGTTAAGATCATAGGTAAGCTGTTCGTGGTATTCTCCTCTTTCCAAATTCATGGCATCCCAGAAACGTCCTTCTTTAAGACGGTTAAGAGCATCATATTCGTAGGAGTAATTTCTCAATACTGCATCATTTTGGGTAATCCATGACATCTGGGAAATATTTCCATTATACCTCGCGGAACCAGAAAACTGACTGTTTGGGTTATTATAACGCAGTTCGTACGCAAAAAGTTTATTCTGCAGATTAGACGGATCATTAACTTTTGTCATCCAGCCCCGGATATTGTATTTATAATCTACAGTCTGTAATGGGGATGCAGCAGCTGTTCCTCCTACCTTCTTAGATTCCAGCTGGGAAATTTCATTGTATTTATTCTGAGTAAGGTATTCAACAGGATTGTTACCAACCTGGTGGGTATGGGTCAGCAGCCTGTTCTGGGAATCATAAGTGAACTTTTCCACAATGACCTTTTCAGGATCTGAACCCAATCTTCTGTGGTAGGT
>NZ_BJTC01000008.1:230027-283115 GCF_006829085.1 Chryseobacterium sp. ON_d1 | reverse complement strand
CGGAACCCGTATCCCGAATCTCGTCACATCATTTATAACTTATCACTCATCATTCATTCACTCACTTCTAGCCCCGATAGGAATGGTTACCCCGCAGCAGGAGGTGGAAGCACTGGGATTAGCTGGGAAAATAAACCCTGGCGCGAGGAGTAGGAATGGATAGCGGGAGAATGCTCCTGAACGTTAAAGGCTGACCAGCTAACTATTTCCTTGTATAACCCTGTTTTACTCAAATAATTTCAATAAGTTTGTAGTGGTTTTCTAAAATAATAATAATGTCAGGAAACATTCTGATCATCGATGATGAGATCAAACTCCTTAAACTATTAGGGATGATCCTTTCCCAGGAAAATTTTAATGTAAAAGAGGCTTCTACCGCACGTTCGGCAATGACGATGCTGGAGCAATATGAATTTGATGTTGTTCTGAGTGATGTCCGCCTGCCTGATGCTTTTGGAGTAGATCTGGTAAAGTCTGTTAAAAGCAAATATCCACAGCTTGAGATTATTTTGATGACGGCATTCGGTAATATTACGGATGCCGTACAGGCCATGAAGAACGGTGCTTATGATTATCTGGTAAAGGGGGATGATAATGAGAAAATCATCCCATTGGTCTATAAGGCGCTGGATAAAGTAAAAGATAATAAATCAAGAGTTGTTCAGCAGACTGGAACAAAAGGATTTGATCAGATCATAGGGAAATCGCCTTTAATTTTACAGGCCAAGAAACTGGCTGAAAAAGTAGCTCTTACAGATGCTGCTGTACTTCTTACAGGAGAAACCGGGACGGGAAAAGAAGTCTTTGCGAGTGCTATTCATGAGGGAAGTGACCGGAAGAAAAACAGTTTTGTAGCAATCAACTGTTCAGCATTCAGTAAAGAAATTCTGGAGAGTGAGCTTTTTGGACACAAGCAAGGTGCTTTTACCGGTGCTTTGAAAGATAAAAAAGGACTGATAGAAGAAGCTGACGGAGGAACTTTATTTCTGGATGAAATTGGCGAAATGCCTATAGAGTTACAGGCAAAATTACTCAGGGTTTTGGAGACCAGAGAATTTATCAAAATGGGGGAAACCAAAGTTTCCAAATCGGATTTCAGATTGATTGCTGCAACCAACAGGGATCTGGAAGATGAAATAAAGCAGGGAAATTTCAGAGAAGATCTTTATTTCAGATTGAATGTCTTTGAGATCACGCTTCCTCCATTAAGAGAAAGAAAAGAAGATCTGAAAGCCATTGCCCAGTATTTTATAGATGTTTTTTCACATAAACTTCATCTGGCAACAGTTCAGGTAAATCCTGATTATTATAAAGCTCTTGAACGAAACGACTGGAAAGGGAATATCCGTGAGTTGAGAAACGCTGTGGAGCGTAGCTTGATTTTAATGGATAACAGTATTCTTGATGCTGACAGCCTTCCCCATTATTCCGAAAAAACAGTTCCTGAAAGTGACTCATTAAGTATCAGATCACTGGAAAAGATACACATACAGAAAGTTTTGCAATATACAAAGGGTAACAAAGCGGAGGCAGCCCGTTTATTGGAGATCGGTATTGCCACACTGTACCGGAAACTGGAAGAATACGGATTAAAATAAACCTTTTATCATTTTAATAAAGAGCCTATCATTTTGATAGGCTTTTCTGTTTTTATAGAATGCTTGGTTTTGGTTTAATACTTTGTTATTCAGCGTTTTATATTTTTATTTTTCAGAGTGGACTTTTTTTTGGCATATAGTCTCTGAATAAAATATTTAAAAATGACAATTTCAAGAAAAACGTTTAAAAAACGGGAGCATTCGACTTTTAGTCTGCTGATTGTATCGTACGTATTGTTGACTCTTTTAACCCTAATGATTAAGATATGATGCTGATAAGTTTAATTCTGCTTTTTGCAGTGTTGTTTTGGCTTTTGTATAAATCAGTTGAATTTTTTGATAGAATATAAATTATGTGGAGTTTATTTTTCCTCTCAATACTTGCCTTTGTGTATATCTGTTATGTTTTAATAAAACCTGAAAAATTTTAACCCGTCATGAATACAGAAATATTAGGCATAATAGCAATGTTTGCTGTTACATTAGTTATCGGAATATTTTTAGGGAAATACATAGCTAATGTTTATGGATACAAAAAGACTTTTCTCGATCCGGTTCTTGAACCTGTTGAAAAGTTAATCTATAAAATCTCGGGTATTAATCCCAACCGTCAGATGAACTGGAAACAGAATATGTATGCCATGCTGACGATTAATCTGGTTTGGTTCATCATTGGTTTTCTTCTTCTTTTGAATCAGGCATGGCTTCCTTTAAATCCCGACGGGAATCCGAATATGTCGCCCGATCTGGCTTTTAATACAACCATTTCATTCTTAGTGAACTGTAATTTACAGCACTATTCGGGAGAAACAGGAGTAAGTTATCTGAGCCAGCTTTATCTGATGTTTTTACAGTTTGTCACAGCTGCAACGGGAATGGCAGCTATGGCTGTTCTTTTCAAAGCTTTTAAAGAAAAGACAAGCACTGAACTTGGGAACTTCTACGATTTCTTTACAAAATCGATGATTAGAATTCTGGTTCCGATCAGTGTGATTGTTGCGTTAATTCTTTCTATCAACGGAAGTCCGATGACTTTTGAAGGGAAAGATCATATGATAACACTGGAAGGTCAGAAGGCTGATGTTTCCAGAGGTCCTGTGTCTGCATTTGTTGCCATCAAGCACTTAGGAACCAATGGAGGCGGTTTTTTTGGAGCCAACTCAGCGCATCCGCTTGAAAATCCTAATTATATGACCAATATGACAGAGATGGTCACTCAGATGATCATTCCGTTTGCATTGGTATTTGCATTGGGTTTTTATCTGAACAAAAGAAAGCTTTCATGGGTAATTTTTACAGTCATGACCGTCGGTTTTCTGGCGCTTACCATTCCGAATATTGTGAATGAAACGGGAGGAAATCCTCTGATTACACAAATGGGAGCAGATAATAGCCTGGGAGCGATGGAAGGTAAGGAAATCCGTTTCGGAAGTGCAGCATCCGGATACTGGAGTATCGCCACTACTGTAATTTCTACAGGTTCTGTCAATGCGATGCACGACAGTACTATGCCGCTTTCAGGGATGAATGAACTTCTTGCAATGATGATCAACTGTTTCTACGGAGGCTGTGGAGTTGGAATCCTGAATTATTTCATCTTTATCATTCTTGCTGTATTTATCAGTGGTCTGATGGTAGGACGAACCCCTGAATTTATGGGGAAAAAGATCGAAGCGAAAGAAATGAAGATCGCAATGATCGTGGCATTATTCCATCCTTTTCTAATTCTTGCAGGAACAGCTTTAACAGCCTATTTACCGGAATTCGGAGCAAAAACATTGAATAATCCGGGATTCCATGGGTTCAGCGAAATGCTGTACGAGTTTACTTCTTCTGCAGCCAATAACGGATCCGGATTTGAAGGACTTGGAGACAATACACCATGGTGGAATATCTCCACAGGAATTGTGCTGCTTCTCTCAAGATTTATCCCGATTATAGGACCGGTAGCCATCGCAGGATTATTGGCGCAGAAAAAATACATCCCTGAAAGTTCAGGAACCCTGAAAACAGATACAGCTACTTTCGGATTCATGACCCTGGCGGTGATTTTACTGATTGCAGCGCTGTCTTTCTTCCCTGCATTGACCTTAGGTCCTATTGCGGAACAGATTCAGTATTTCTCAAAATAAATGTGAACATTAAAAATTACAATCAATATTCAACCATTAAGGATGCTGAAGAGTTTGAGGAAGCTAGTCTGACACTTACTGAAACGTTCACTTATATTATCCATCTCTACCCTTATTATTTGGTATGCCTTGATGGTGAGTATTGATTTACAATGATATAAACTCTTTCAAAAAAATGAAAAATCAGTCACAAACATTGTTTCAAAGAGATTTGGTTAACGAGGCAATAAAACAGTCTTTCGTGAAGCTGAATCCGAAAATTATGTTTAAAAACCCGGTCATGTTCCTGGTGGAGATCGGAACCATTGTCATGTTTATCGTAAGCATGTTCAGCCTTACTGGTGATAAATCGCAGGGAAGCTTTTCCTATAACTTTTTAGTATTTATTATTTTATTTTTCACCGTTCTGTTTGCCAATTTTGCAGAAGCTATTGCAGAAGCAAGAGGAAAAGCGCAGGCTGATACTCTCAGGAAAACAAGGGAGGAAACTCCAGCCAAATTAGTGGTTGATAACAAGTCTGGTTTTCAGGTAGAAACCGTTTTAAAAATGTCTGCAGAAATGACATTGGGCGACATTTTTCTTTGCGAGGCCGGAGATCAGATCCCGATGGATGGAGAGATCATTGAGGGGCTAGCTACCATTGATGAGTCTGCCATTACCGGAGAAAGTGCACCAGTAATCCGCGAAGCAGGGGGAGACAAAAGCTCTGTAACAGGAGGTACAAAAGTTCTGTCAGACAGAATTAAAGTAAAAGTAACTACAAAACCCGGAGAATCCTTTCTAGATAAAATGATTGCCCTTGTAGAAGGAGCATCAAGACAGAAAACGCCAAACGAAATCGCATTAACCATACTTTTAGCAGGATTCACGCTTACATTTATTATTGTTACCCTCACTTTAAAGCCTTTTGCAGACTATGCACAGACTCCGATTACTATAGCGGCATTTATATCTCTTTTCGTTTGTCTTATTCCGACAACCATCGGCGGTCTGCTTTCTGCAATCGGAATTGCGGGGATGGACAGAGCATTGAGAGCGAATGTGATTACCAAAAGTGGTAAAGCAGTAGAAACAGCTGGTGATATTGATGTACTGCTGTTAGATAAAACCGGAACAATCACGATAGGAAACCGTAAGGCGACCCAATTTCATCCTGCCAATGGAATTCAGATTGAAGAATTCATTAAAGCTTCTGCATTAAGTTCTGTAGCAGATGAAACACCGGAAGGAAAATCTATTATTGAACTGAGTGCTTTGAAACCGGAAGATTTGCTGGTTGCTAATCCTACCTATATTGACTTTACTGCAGAAACAAGAACTTCAGGAATTGATTTTGACGAAACAAGAATCCGTAAAGGAGCTTACGATACGATAAAAAAACTGACTGAAAAAGCCGGGAATATCTTCCCACAGGAAACCCAGGATGCGGTGACCAAAATTTCTGAAAACGGAGGAACTCCTCTGGTTGTAGCCGTTAATGAAAAAGTATGGGGCGTTATTGAGCTTCAGGATATCATCAAAACAGGAATCCAGGAGCGCTTCCAGAGACTGAGAAAGATGGGGGTAAAAACGGTAATGGTAACCGGAGACAATCCTCTGACCGCAAAGTTCATTGCAGAAAAAGCAGGTGTAGATGACTTTATTGCTGAAGCTAAACCGGAAGACAAGATGAATTACATCAAAAAGGAACAGCAGGAAGGTAAGCTCGTAGCCATGATGGGTGACGGTACCAATGATGCCCCGGCACTGGCACAAGCTGATGTAGGGGTTGCAATGAACAGTGGAACGCAGGCTGCAAAAGAAGCCGGTAATATGGTAGACCTTGATAATGATCCGACAAAGCTGATCGAAATCGTGGAAATTGGAAAACAGCTGCTGATGACAAGAGGAACACTGACGACTTTCAGTATTGCAAACGACGTAGCAAAATATTTCGCCATTATTCCTGCACTCTTTATCACTTTTATTCCATCCCTTCAGAAACTGAATATTATGAATCTTCACAGTCCGGAAACTGCGATATTATCCGCAGTGATCTTCAATGCTGTTATCATTCCGTTTCTGATTCCGCTGGCATTGAAAGGGGTGGCTTACAAACCCATCGGTGCAAGTGCATTATTAAGAAGAAACCTTTTGATCTATGGACTGGGCGGGGTCATTGTTCCATTCATAGGAATCAAAATTATTGATCTGGTAATCAGTTTATTTTATTAAAATTTTAAAAATGAAAAATCATATTGTTTCAGCATTCAGATTAACGCTTGTAATGCTGGTGGTTACAGGAATTTATCTGACAGTTGTCTATGCAGGTTCTAAAATACTTCCTAATAAAGGAAACGGAGAAGTTATTTATGATAAAGGACAGAAGTTCTATGCCAATATCGGACAGGAATTCAAATCTGAAAAATATTTTCACGGCCGTCCTTCCTCTGTCAATTATAACGCAGCAGGAAGTGGAGGAAGCAACAAAGGGCCAAGCAATAAAGAATATCTGGAGGTTGTACAGAAAAGAATTGATACTTTGAAAATGGATAATCCTGAAATGGGGAATACCAAAGTCCCTGTAGAGCTTGTTACAGCAAGTGGAAGCGGGCTTGATCCGGATATTTCTGAAGAAGGAGCATTGTATCAGGCAAAGAGAATTGCGAAAGTGAGAAACCTTTCCGAAGAGCAGATCAGAAATTTAATTAATACTCAGACTGAAAAGCCGTTGTTAGGACTTTTCGGACCATCAAAAGTAAATGTTCTGAAACTTAATATTGCTTTGGATCAGTTAAAATAAATTCATCAAAAAATTTCTTTTCAAGATTCAAACAAAGAATAAAAGAGAAATTCAGCTAAAACGAATTCTGTGTTCTGGAATTCTGAATTGTAAGCTGTAAAAGATCAAATCAAAACAGCCCTTATTTTTAATCTAAAAATTACAGACCACGGACCACATTACTCAATTAATACATTATTATCAATATTTATATAATGAAATCAAAAACTTTTCAGGCAGCATTTTTTCTTGGACTGAGTACCTTAAGTTTTATCAATGCTCAGGAAATAAAAAAAGACTCGGTAATTGCACAGCCTAAAGATTCTTTAGTAACAAAAACAGATTCTAAAATTCCTTTTGACGGCTATGACCTTACATGGATTAATGGCCAGAACCGGCAGACAGACTTTCCTTTAACTTTAAAAGATAAAAATGGAGAAACTATACTCACGGGAGTAACTTATGTGGATGCTTACTATAATTATGATTTTAATCGTCCGAAGGATAATACCCACACGATTTCTGCAGCAATAGGCCGTTCTAATGAAGTCACAATAAATATGGCCAGTATCGGACTGGAAACCAATTATAAAAATGTAATAGGCCGTTTATGGCTGCAGTTTGGCCAGATGGGATCTATTGTTCAGGATCTTGACGGAACTTTGAATCACGGGAAAAATACCAGTGGAAACAATTTAAAATACATTCGTGAAGCCGCTGCAGGATATCATTTCAATGTGATGCATGGATTGAATGTGGAAGCAGGTATTTTTATGAGTTATATTGGTCTGGAAAGTTATGTTTTGGGAGAAAACTGGAACTATCAGAGAAGCTTAGTCTGCGATTTTACGCCTTTCTATTTCCAGGGAGCAAGAATTCAGGCATACCCATCCAAAAAATTCAAAACAGAGATTTGGGTTCTGAACGGATGGCAGACTTATAATTCATGGAACACAGGTTTAGGGTTGGGGGTTTCCAATTATTATCGTCCTAATGAAAACTTACAACTTGTTGCAAACTTTTATCTTAACGGACAGGACACCAGAAATAATCCCGGAGTACGAAGATTTCACCATGACCACAGTATTGTAGCCAGATACTATAAAAACAAAGACAGTGACGGGCTGTCACAAGCTGCCTTCAGTATCAATAATCATTACGGATTTCAGAGCGGAGGAGGAGTGAAAGCTAAAGACAACTATATGATCGGTACTTCTGTAGCCAACAGACTTTGGTTTCATCAAAATAAAATTGCTTTGACTTTAAGAGCCGATGCGGTTTCCAACCCGGGAGCTTATCTGGCCTTTACTCCTTCTCCTGTTGCCAACAATGACTTTAATGATGCCATTGCAGCCGGAGAAAAACTAAAAATGTTTCAGGGAACAGCAACGGTGGATATTATGCCCAATCAATTCGTTACCTTTAGATTAGAATATGGATTCAGAAAAAGCAACATACCTTATTTCGCAGGAAGAGAGGGAACTACCAGCCCGGATGGGTGGATAGATACTCCGGTAGAATCCTGGAGACCGGATCTGAGAAAGTCTGACAGCAGATTTACACTTGCCGTAATGTTCAGATTATAACGAGACTATTGACGAAATAATGATTGAAACTATGAAAAAATATATTGTTGCCGGGATATTATCAGGGATATTTTTTCCAAAAGCCCAAACTGCGGATTCTTTACAGCAGAATCCTAAAATAAAGTTTTCTGCGTATGCAGAACTTTTTTATACCTACGATTTCAATGAACCGGGCAATCATATGCGCCAGAGTTTTCTATACTCATATAACAGGCACAATGAAGTAAATCTTAACTTAGGTCTGGTGAAGGCATCTTATGAAAATGAGCGTCTCCGTGCCAATCTGGCTTTAATGGCCGGAACTTATGCCCAGGATAACATGGCTGCAGAACAGAACGCTTTGCGCTATATCAATGAAGCCAATATTGGAATTAAAATTTCCAAAAATAAAAACGTATGGATTGATGCAGGTATTATGCCTTCTCATATTGGCTGGGAAAGCGCTGTCGGAAAAGACAATTTTAACCTGACCAGAAGTCTGGCTGCTGAAAATTCCCCCTATTTCGAAACCGGTGCTAAGATCTCTTATACCTCGGATAGCGGGAAATGGTTTTTAAGCGGCTTGGTATTGAATGGCTGGCAGCGTATTGCAAAAGCTGAGGGCAATCAGAGTATTTCTTTCGGGCATCAGATCATTTATAAGCCGAGCGATAAAATTACCCTGAACAGCAGTTCATTTATCGGTAATGATAAAGCAAAAGAAGACAAAAGAATGCGGTATTTCCATGATCTTCATGGGATTTTTCAGGTAACTGAACAGCTTTCTGCTATTTTAGGTTTTGATATCGGTGCAGAGCAGAAATCAAAAGGAAGTCAGCAGTATAATATATGGTACAGTCCGAATGTTCAGATGAAATATCAGTTGGACAGCAAATGGGCACTGGCAGGAAGGCTGGAATATTACAATGATAAGAATGGTGTCATTATTAATACCGGAACTCCTAATGGATTTCAGACCTTCGGGTACTCTCTCAATGTAGACTATGCGATCTATAAAAATGTGGTTTTCCGTACGGAAGCAAGGGGCTTTACTGCTAAAGACGCCATTTTTGCAAAAAATGATGAATTTAAAAAAGGAAATTTCTTTAT
Organism: Chryseobacterium sp. ON_d1; assembly: GCF_006829085.1. GTDB lineage: Bacteria > Bacteroidota > Bacteroidia > Flavobacteriales > Weeksellaceae > Chryseobacterium. Next base: position 273,948 of record NZ_BJTC01000008.1, on the reverse strand, counting down.
ATCATCAAGTTTAGCAGTTTGGTTTTAAAAACGAATTTAGCTACAGGAAAAGTGCTTAAAGTAAAATTAAAAAGAATAAAATCAATGTCATCAGCAAAAGATTTTTTAGAACTGATCCAAAAGTCCCGCAAAGGAAAATTCAAAATTTATATCGGGATGAGTGCAGGCGTAGGAAAGACGTTCCGTATGCTTCAGGAAGCACATTCCCTTTTGCGAAATGGCATTGATGTAAAGATTGGGTACATTGAAACTCATGGACGGGAAGAAACCGAAGCTTTGGAGGAGGGTCTTCCTCAAATTGAAAGGAAATCAGTCTTTTATAAAGGAAAGAACCTTGAAGAAATGGATCTTCAGGCCATTATCAACGAACATCCTGAAGTCGTATTAGTGGATGAACTTGCCCATACCAACGTAGAAGGTTCCAAGAATAAAAAAAGATGGCAGGATGTGCTGGAAATTCTTGATAACGGAATCAACGTCATCAGTGCCATGAATATCCAGCACATCGAAAGCCTGAATGAAGAAGTAAAAAAAATCACGGGAGTGGAAGTAACAGAACGGGTTCCGGATAAGATACTGGCACTGGCAGATGAAGTGGTGAATATTGACCTTACCGCAGATGAGCTGCTCACCCGTTTAAAGGAAGGGAAAATCTATAAGAAAGAAAAAATTCAGACAGCGCTGAGTAACTTTTTCCAGAGCGGGCATATTCTGCAGCTTCGTGAATTAGCTTTAAAAGAAGTAGCCACCCATGTGGAAAGAAAGGTGGAAACAGAGATTAAAACTGAAAATTTTAAACCCATAAAATTCCTGGCCTGTATCAGCAGTAACGAAAAAATTGCCAAAACAATTATCCGTAAAACAGCAAGATTAGCAAGTTATTATAACAGCCCGTGGACGGTTTTATACGTGCAGAAACCCTCAGAAAATCCTGAAAAAATTGCGCTGGATAAGCAGCGGTATTTGATTAATAATTTTAATTTAGCACAGGAATTGGGTGCCAAAGTAGTCCGCATCAAGGAAAGCAGCGTTCATAACGGAATTCTGGAATATGTGATAGCCCATAATATTACAACAGTGTGTATTGGGAAACCTCATGCCAGGTTCTGGCATCGGCTCCTGGGATACAGCTGGATCTATACCCTGATGAACAGACTGAATGAAAGACAGATAGATATTATTATTTTATCTTAAAAAGTAATGAAACTTAAAACGAAACTTACCTTAGGCGTTGGCCTTTTATTCCTGCTGATCGTTCTGCTTTCAGTGATAGGTTCTGTATATATCAATAAATTAAAATCTGATACTGAAAAAATTCTTACTGCCAATTACAACAGTCTGGAGTTTTCCAAGAATATGCTGCTTGCCCTTGATCATATCAGCACGGACAGTACTGTTGCAATAGCAGATTTTCAGAAAAATAATAAACTTCAGGAAAAAAATCTTACAGAATTTGGAGAAAAAGAAGCCACGCAGAATCTGAACCTTCATTTCGACAGCTATCTGAAAGCTCCGGATATCCAAAAAGAAAAGCTGATACGGGAAGATCTGGCCAAGATTATGTCTTTGAATATGAAAGGGATTGAACGGAAGAGTGATATTGCCATCATTACAGCAGAAAATGCCACGTTCTGGATCGTAAGCTTAGGAACTGTTTGTTTTCTGATCGCTTTTATATTACTTTTCAATTTACCCCAAACCATTGCAGAGCCCATTAATCAGCTTACCTTCAGTATTAAACAGATTGCCGATAAAAACTATAGTGAAAGGGTTCATTTCAAAGGAAGTGAAGAATTTAACAGCCTTGCCGATTCGTTCAACAGTATGGCAGAGAAACTTCAGGAGTACGAAAGCAGTACACTTTCAAAACAGTTGATGGATAAAAAACGGATCGAAACGCTGGTCAATAACATGCATGATGCAGTTATTGGGTTGGATGAAAATCATTTTATCTATATGATTAATGATGAAGCTTTGAAAATCACCAATCTTCACAAAGAAGAAATTATCGGAAAAACGGCTCATGAAGTGGCTGTTAATAATGATCTGATGCGTGAACTATTGAAAAATATTGATCATCCGGTAAAAGATCCGATTAAAATTGTCCGCGATAACAAGGAAAACTATTTTGAGCAGGATATTATTCCCATCAATATTGTAAAAACAGGCGAAAAAGAGAAAAAATATATCGGAAAGGTAATCTTACTGAGAAATATTACCCCTTTTAAAGAACTGGATTTTGCCAAAACCAATTTTATTGCAACCATATCCCATGAACTGAAAACACCGATCTCAGCTATCAAGATGGGAGTTCAGCTCCTTGGAAACCAAAAGTTCGGAGAGCTCAACGAGCAGCAGCAGGAATTGTTGAAAAGTATCAATGAAGACGGACAGCGCTTACTGGATATTACAGGTGAGCTGCTTAACCTTTCCCAGGTAGAATCCGGAAACATCAGACTGACTGTTGAAAAATGCTCCCCAAAAGAAATCGTACAGACTGCTGTAAAGAACGTTGAAAAGCTTGCAGAGCAGAAAAACATTTCCATCAGTACGGAATATCTTCTAGAAGACAGCGATGCTGTGACAGCTGATTTTGATAAAACGGTCTGGGTAATGAATAATTTCCTGACTAATGCGGTAAAGCATTCTTTTCAGGACGAAAGTATTAAGATTGTAGTTGAGAAACTGGATTCTTTCATTCAGTTCAGCATCATTGATACCGGAAGCGGAATTGATGAAAAATACCACCGACAGATCTTTGACCGCTATTTTCAGGTTCCCGGCGAGCATCAGAATGGTACGGGGCTTGGATTAGCAATTTCAAAGAATTTTATTGAGAAACAACATGGAGAAATAGGAGTGAAGAGTTCTCTGAATAACGGAAGTACGTTTTATTTCAGACTGCCGGTTTCATAAGGGTTATTGTTATATCTTTGAATAAGAAAATATTTGATTTTTCTTATTTAAAAATTTGTAATTCTATCCTTTTAAATTCATGGATCCTTTTTTCTATTTGCCATTGGCAGGTGTAGTATTTTTTATCATTTCAAGAATTTTCTTTTATAGCCAGAAAAATAAAATTATCGAAAAATATAAACAGCCGGATGCGGTAGTTTTTAAAAATATCCATGGCACCATTGTTTCAGTCACTAAAGGAAGTCTTAGCTATAGTAAAAAAATTGGATGGTGCAGTTTTGAAATTTTCATGAATCAGAATTCTATGTTTTTGTTTCCTAAAGATTTTTACATTGTTCCCGGTAAGTGTATCAATCTGAGATTTGGATCAGATCGAAGAAATACAAGAAACCCGGAAGTTCTGAGAGAGTTTCATATCCATGATAATTATGTGGAACTGATTCTTTATCCTGACTGGATGCCCAATACAAAACGCACAATTTCTTTGGAAGGATTAAACAAGGAAGAAATTTTACTGTTCCGGAAAGTGTTGCTTAAAGAAGCATAAACCGTTATTCTTATATTTGTGATAAAAATAACAATGAGAAAAACTTTAGGGCTCTTATTATTTTCAGTTGTATTGAGTATTCAGGTTTCTGCTCAGACATTCACATTAGAACAGCTTAAAGGTTTCAACAAACTGACAATGGATGAGTTTAAAAAGGAAATGAAGCAGCTGAAGTTCAGATTTTATGACAGAACTGAGGGCTTAGGCTTTCTTTTAACCGAATACGAAGCCCCGGACTACACCTCAAAAATAGGGAAGTTTGAATATAAAGAAGAAAAATCAGAAGACAGGATTGAATTTGAGTTTAAAGAGAAGAAAGAATATGATCAGTATCTTAAACTGATATTGGCAACCGGGTATAAAGAAACAGGGAAAGGAAAGATCATTACCAAAGAACCTTACATAGATTACTACAGGAATAAAGAACATATCAGGATGATTCTGTCAAAATCAGGAGAAAATGCTTCATATACTATTATTATTTTTAAGTAAATAAATTTTTCTAAATTTGATCTTAAATCACATAAGATGAATACTTCAGATTTAAAAATTGATTTAATTAACAGAATTACCCAATTAAAAGAAGCCCGAATTATTGAAGAAATTCAAAAGATTCTTGATTTTGAATTGGACCAGAATGAATATATTCTTACTACCGAGCAAAAAGAAAGAGTTGCTGAAGGAAGAGAAGAATATAAGAATAAAGCATATCTTACGGAAGATCAGGCCAATCAGGATATAGAAGAATGGCTAAAAGAAAAGTAATTTGGACCGTTAAAGCCAATAAAGAAAGAAAAGAAATTCTTGAATATTGGATGCTAAGAAATAAAACTAGAACTTTCAGTATAAAACTCAATAGGCTGATCCTGTATAATATCGGGTTATTAGCCGATCACCCTACAATAGGAAGAAAAACAGATATTGAAAAGGTACGGGTAAAAATAGTAAGAGATTATCTGATATTTTATGAATTTTCAAATTCTGAGTTAATCATACTTTCTGTTTGAGATGGAAGGAGAGAGGATAAAAAGTGAGAAATTATTTAATTCGACTCATTTCTATAATAATAAAAGACCATTGAATTATTTCAATGGTCTTTTCTGAAAATATTTTAAAATTTTATTATTTCTCAATCAGATCCAGAAACTGCTGCTCATCCAGAATCGTAATTGTCCCAATATCCTGGGCTTTTTTCAGCTTGCTTCCGGCTTTTTCACCTACTACAAGATAGTTGAGGTTTTTCGAAACGGCAGAAATATTTTTTCCACCATGCTTTTCTACCATTTCTTCAGCAGATTCTCTGGTAAATAAAGACAATTTTCCGGTGAACAGGAAAGTTTTTCCTTCCAGAACATTGGATAGAACCTCATTGGTACTTTCTCCTTTTTCAAGCTGTACTCCGTAAGATTTCAATCGCTCGATCATCAGGATGTTTTCAGAATTCTGGAAGAAATCAACGATGCTTACTGCAATTTTAGTCCCGATATCTTCTACCTGGCAAAGTTCTTCAATGGTAGCGTTTTTTAATTCCTCAATCGTTGGAAAATTTTTCACCAGTTTTTTGGCAACTGTTTCACCTACATGCTTAATTCCGATTCCGTACAAAACTTTCTCGAAAGGAACTTCTTTGGATTTTTCAATTCCTGTGATGATGTTTTGCGCAGATTTCTCAGCCATTCTTTCCAACGGAAGAAGCTGTTCTTTCGTTAAAACATAGAAATCAGCAGGATTTTCAATCAGTCTCTCCCTGTACAGCTGTTCAATTGTTTCACTTCCCAGATTGTCAATATTCAATGCTTTTCTGGAAACGTAATGGATCATTCTTCCTACAACCTGTGGCGGACAGTGAAGCTCGTTCGGACAGAAATGAATGGCCTGATCTTCAATTTTTACCAGCTCAGTACCACATTCAGGACAGTGTTTGATATATTCAATTTCTTTGCTTTCTTCCGTTCTTTTATCTGTGTTTACCCCGACAATTTTGGGAATAATTTCACCTCCTTTTTCTACGTACACGAAATCATGTTCATGAAGATCCAGCTTTTTAATGATATCTTCATTATGAAGGGAAGCTCTTTTTACGATTGTTCCGGCCAGTAAAACAGGTTTAAGGTTGGCAACAGGAGTAATAGCACCCGTTCTTCCCACCTGATAAGACACACTCTGAAGTTCTGTCTCTACTTTTTCTGCTTTGAATTTATATGCCATTGCCCAACGCGGAGATTTCGCTGTATAGCCAAGCTGTCTCTGCTGTTGCAGTGAATTCACTTTTAAAACAATTCCGTCAATTTCAAATGGCAGATTATGGCGTTCGGTATCCCAGAAAGTAATAAATTCCTGTACCTCAGCCATGGTTTTACATAATTTGGCCTGCTGAGAGGTTTTGAAGCCCCAGCTCTGCGCTTTCTGAAGCAGTTCCCAATGGCTTTCAGCAGGAACTTCATCAGAAATAAACTGATACAGTACAGAAGAAAGTCCCCGCTTTCTTACCTCAGCGCTGTCCTGCATTTTCAGGCTTCCGCTGGCTGTATTTCTTGGATTCATGAAGGGATCAAGACCTTCTTCTTCACGCAGTTTATTGATTTTGTCAAAGTTTTTTCGGGTCAGATAAATTTCGCCACGCATAAAAAACTGAGCAGGAAAATCACCCTTTAAAGTCAGAGGAATATCTGAAATGGTACGTACATTCGGGGTAATTTCATCTCCCTGGAAGCCGTCACCACGGGTTACTGCCTGTGATAGCTTGCCGTTTTCATAAAGAATAGAAATAGAAGCACCATCATACTTCAGTTCTGCAACGAATTCTACCGGATCGTCAATGGTTTTGATGATTCTCTTTTCCCAGTCTTCCAGATCGTCAAAATCGTAGGAATTGTCCAGAGAATACATCCTGAATTTATGCTGAATCGTAGGGAAAACCTTGGTAACACCACCACCTACCCGTACTGTAGGGGAATTTTCGTCATAAAACTCGGGATATTTAGCTTCCAGATCCTGTAGTTCCTGCAGAAGCATGTCGAACTCATAATCCGTAATCGTTGGAGTATCAAATTGGTAATAGTTTTCGTTATGCTGGTGAAGCTCTTTGCGGAGCTGCTCTATCTTTTGTTGAATGTTTTCAGACATTGCTTTTCTATCTTTTGAGCAAAAATAACTAAAGTAATTCGCATTTAAAAAATAACAGAATAAAATAGTACAGGAAAATTAAAAATCCGTAACATGCTTTAACATGCTGATTTTGCACGCTATAAAACAGGTATTTAAAGTAATTTAACATAACGTTCTGATTTAATTAAAAAAATGTTAAAGCTTTCTTAAACACCTGCCCCTTAAAGTCAAAATACCTTTGCACATCTGATTAAAAGAAACCTCAAAATGATCTATCATCATGAAAATCAAAGAGGTTTCCGGGCGAATATCAAAAAATTAATAATATAGATCTTCGGAAGAAATGAAAAAAGTAAAGATTGTACTGGGATTATTGTTTTTAGGGCTTGGAACCATGGCTTATGCACAGACCACACAGGCTTCTATTGTAGGGAAAGTTACCGGACCGGGAAGCACGGCTCAGGAAAAAGTGAAAGTAACGATCGTGAATGAGTCTACAGGATTCAGAACGGAAACGGAAACGAACTCAAAAGGGGAGTATATTTTTAAAGAAATACCTCTTGGTGGGCCTTACACAGTCATTGTGAACGATGATAAAAAAGAAGGGTACAATGTGAATTTTGGTGATCAGGTTACTGTCAATATGGATCTTGGAAATGAGAAGCATATTGAAGAAGTAAAGATTACAGGGAACCTTAAAAACAAGATCGGAAACCTGGGAGCGGCCACCGCTATTTCTGCTAAAAATATCAGCATACTCCCCGTAAACGGTCGAAATTTTGCCAATCTTGCTGAACTATCACCACTGAGCGGTAAAGGTGGAAACCTTTCCGGACAGCTGGGGTCTTCTACCAACTTTACAATTGATGGGATGACAGCCAAAAATCCTACTTCTGCCGGAGCTACTACCAGCCGAAGCGGTGCCCCTTTCTCAATCTCTATTGAAGCGGTACGTGAATTTAAAATCACAACCAACCAATATGATGTTACTTTGGGAAGAAGCGGAGGTGGAACAGTAAGTGCTGTTACCAAATCAGGGACCAATAAATTTTCAGGAAGTGCCTGGGAATATTTAAGAACCAACTGGCTTTCCAGCCCATATGATATCAGAGGAAACAAAAGAGATAATGATTTCTCTACTTCCCAGTTCGGATTTTCATTGGGAGGTCCAATCATTAAAAACAAATTGCATTTCTTCGTTGCATGGGACCATCAGTTGGATTCAAGACCATTGGTCATTGCTGATATCAAGTCTCCGGATGACGAAAAAAGATTCAATACAACAACACAGACACTTAACCAGTTTCTGGATATTGCCAGAGCAAAATATGGGGTAGGAAACACCCCGCAATTCGGAACATTTGATAAAGTGAGAAACTCCGATGCTGCATTCTTACGTCTTGACTGGCAGATCAATGAAAAGCATTTATTAACACTCAGAAATAACTTTACCTACGACCTTAATAAAAACGGATTGGGTGATAATACCAATATCAACTTCTTTGAATCTTACGGAAATGACAAAAACCTTGATAACAGCTTGTTGTTAACATTAAGATCAAACCTTCAGCCTAATCTGACCAATGAATTGAAGGCACAATATCTTTACACTTTCCAGGACAGTTACCAGAACAGCCAATTAGGAAAACCGGTTCCAAGAGCGATTGTGGAAGGAGTATCATCAAGCGTGGGGTCAACTAATATTCAGATCGGAGGACACCGTTTTGCTCAGGAAAGCTTCAGAAATAATGTATTTCAGGTAGTCGATAATTTGTATTACAATACAGATAAGGTAAAATATACTTTCGGGGCCGACCTTATGTATACAATGGCAAAATCTGTATACGGAAGTGAGGTGAACGGGAGATTCCATTTTCAGGGGATGAGTAACTTTGACGCGATGACACCTTACAGATTCTACAGAGAAGTTCCTTTGATGGCAGATCCATCCGTAAGATCCAATATCTGGAATATCGGAGTATATGGTCAGTTCCAGACGAAAATAGCAAAAGGACTTGATTTGATGGCCGGTCTAAGATTAGACTACGGTGGTTATCCGAAAGCAGAATTCAACCAGAAACTGTTTGACGAAATGGGAATCAGAACGGATAACAAAATCAAATCATTTGTCATTCAGCCAAGATTCCAGTTTGACTGGAATATCAATGAAGGGAATAAAGACTTCCTGAAGTTCGGTGCCGGAATTTTCTCTTCCGATATCAACAATTATATGATCATCAATAACCTGGTATTTGATGGTAGACACCTTGCTACAGTGGATGTAAATCCTACGGCGATTGGTCTTACTCCTGATTTTAACAGTTACAGGAATGACTATAATTCTGTTCCGTCTCTTTCCCAGTATCAGATTCCAACAATTAACTATACCGGTAAAGATGCGAAAATCCCGATCGTTTATAAAGCGAATATTTCTTATACCCATTTCTTCAATGAAAGATTCAGAGCAGGAATTGCAGGTTATATGGCTTTAGGTAGAAATAATTACTATTACTACGACAGAAACATGGTAGCCAATCCGTTCTTTACCTTAGCTAATGAAGATGGAAGAGGTGTCTTTATTCCTACAAGTGCCATTACCAATAACTCCAATAACAGTGTGAGTTTTGACTGGAAAGCAGGAAGAATCAATAAAAATTTCGGAAGGGTACTGGAATTGGTAAGCGATGGTAAAGTAAACCAGTTCTCATTTGTAATTGATACAAGTTACCGTTACTGGAAAGATGGAGAAATTACAGCAAGTTACACCTGGTCTGATATCAAAGACAATACTTCTTACAACGGAAACGTAGCGAACTCTGCAACGTTGTCTACCATGATCCAGAGTGATCCGAGAGATTTAAGAATGACCTATTCTGACAACCAGTTCCGTAATAAAGTGGTTATCTATGGTAACTCACCTACCATTGCCGGATTTACAGTAGGAATCAGATATTCAGGAATCGGAGGAACCCGCTTCTCTGCAACCACAGGAGGAAATATCAACGGAGATTTTGTAGATTCCAATGACCTCGCTTTTATCTTCCCGAATCTCACGAAAGCTATCCTGGATGATCCACAGGTAGGTCAGGCTCTGAAAGATTATATTAATGAATATAACGGGAAAATCGCAGAACGTAACGGAGGTAAGAATGGTTTCTACGGTGTTTGGGATGTGCGGGTAGCCAAGAAAATTAAATTTGATAAGGTCGGAGCTTTTGAGCTTTCTGTAGATATCTTCAATGTGGCAAATCTGCTTAATAAAGAATGGGGAGTAAACAAATCATACGGAAATACTTCTTTGTATAAAGTAACCAAGTTCAATAAGGATACGATGCAGTATGAATACACCAAAAACGTAAGTGGAGGTGGTTTGGTTCCTCTGACAGGAAATCCTTACCAGATCCAGATCGGTGCGAAGTACACCTTCTAACATCTTTTTGAACCACAGAAGACATAAAAGAAATTGAAACAGCCACTGTTTTTAAAAATCGTTGATGTCTCTGTGGTTTCCATTTTTTAATAACTACCTTTATCCGGAAGTTTCAGAACTTTGTTTTAATAATCTAAATTATATTATGAAAAATTTTATCTTAGGGTTAGCAGTTTTAAGTACAGTTATGATGAAAGCACAAACCCAGATCATTGCCCATAGAGGATATTTCCAGACACAACCTCCTACAACAGAGAACTCACTTCAGTCATTGGAGAATGCCCAGAAATTAAAAGTATATGGGTCTGAATTTGATGTAAGAATGACCAAAGACGGCGTATTGGTGATCAATCATGATGAGCATCATGGTAATTTGGAGATTTCAGACGCAACTTTCAAAGAATTGGAAGCTGTGAAATTGTCCAATGGAGAAAGCTTCCCCACTTTAAAAGATTATTTAAAACAGGGAAAAAAAGATAAATCGTTGAAGTTAATTGTAGAGATCAAACCCGCGAAGACTCCGGAAATTGAAAATGAAATTACTCAAAAGACGATCAAAATGATCAAAGATATGAAGCTGGAATCTCAGAGTGAATTTATTTCTTTCAGCCTGAATATCTGTAAGGAAATCAAAAAATTGGCTCCTGCGTTTAAAGTACAGTATCTGAACGGAGAATTGTCTCCTGAACAGATCAAAAAAGAAGGATTGGACGGTATGGACTATCACTACAGTGTTTTCCAGAAAAATCCTACCTGGATTGCTGAAGCCAAAGCATTAGGATTGATCACCAATGCATGGACCGTTAATGATGTTGCCGTATATGATGAATTGAAGAAACAGGGAATCGGGTTTGTAACCACTAACATCCCTGAACAGTTGAAGAATAAATAATTGAATATCCTTCACAAATAGTACAGCTGAAGGACAACATATTCCCCTCCTCTGGAGGGATGTCAAAAATTCTTTGAATTTTTGACGGGGTGGTCACAACTTCCCAACACAACCATCAACAATTTAAACAGTCTGCCTCTTTTAAGGAGCAGACTGTTTCTTTTTTAGACCTAAGTACCTAATTTTAGTGATAACAGGAAAATAGAGTTTATTGATTTTGATTTATTTTACTGTAAATCAATTTATTGTGTATTTTGTGTGGTATTATCCCAAGCCAAGACAATAAAGATACACAAATACGATTGTAGAATGATATTAAAAAAACTTAATTAATTAAATATCTGTTAATTAGCTGTTTAACTAGTATTATTAAGACTGGATTAATATATGGTTTAATAAATTTTTAAGAAACGTTAAAATTGTGTTAAGATCATCCTTGTAATGTCGTTTTAATTTTGCGCAAACAAAAAGGAAATGCGTAAAGAGACACAAAAACTGTTGGTTTTGTCGCTGTTAGGATTTGTCAGCGTCAATCTTACAGCGCAGCAGAAAGCTAAAAAAGACACCGTTAAAGGACTTGACGAAGTAGTGGTTACTGCTTTGGGAATCAAAAGACATGACAGGGCTTTAGGATATGTTGCTGAGAAAGTAGAAGCCAAAACATTTGAAGAAACTCAGAATAACAACTGGGCACAGTCAATGGAAGGGAAAGTGGCAGGTCTTAAAATCCAGACTGCCGGAGCAGGGCCACTGGGAACTTCCAGGATTACTTTGAGAGGAGAAAAATCCATTATGATGGATCATAACTATGCGCTGATTGTAGTGGATGGGGTGCCATTAAGCAATTCCACCACAGGTTCCGGTACAGCTGCTTATGGAGCGGGTTCCGGCGGCGATGTTCCCATTGATCTTGGAAACGGACTGAACAGCATCAATCCCGATGATATTGAATCCGTAACGGTACTGAAAGGAGCTTCTGCAGCCGCATTATACGGATCACGGGCAGCCAACGGAGCATTGATGATCACAACCAAATCCGGTAAAACAAAAAACGGAAAACTGAGAGTAACTTTTAATTCTTCCTCAAGCTTTGATTCTGTATTAAAATGGCCGGACTGGCAGTACGAATATGGGCAGGGAACACTGGCCGTAAATAGCGCAGGAGATTTTTATTATTCCTACGGTCTTTCTCCGGACGGACCAAGTACAGGCGGTACAAGTAGTGCTTTTGGACCTAAATTTGCCGGACAGTATTATTTCCAATATGACCCTAATGTAATGGGACAAAGTAAGGAAAGACAATTGTGGAGACCTTATGAAAACAATATCAAAGGATTCTGGAGAACAGGCTCTAACTATTCAAACAGTATTTCAGTAGAAAGCTCCAATGAAAAAACAAGCTTCAGAACTTCACTTACTTACCTTAATAATGAATGGATTATGCCGAATACAGGCTTTGACAGATTTAATTTTGCCTTATCCTTTGCCCATCAGCTTACCCAAAAATTAAAAATCTCAACAAAATTTGCTTATAACACTACTACCAGTGATAATCTTCCTGCAACGGGATATAACAACCAGTCGATTTCTTATTTCATGATTTTCCAAAATCCGAATGTAGACCTTGAATGGTATAAACCTATCTGGAAACCCGGACAGGAACAGGTTGATCAGATCCATCCGTTCAGCTCTTATATTGATAACCCTTACATGATTGCTTATGAAATGCTGAACGGGGTAAGAAAGAAAACCATTACAGGAAATATCACAGCAGATTATCAGTTGAATAAAAATTTCAGCTTAATGCTGAGGTCAGGTATTGAGATCCTGAATGAAAAAAGAACCACCAAAAGGCCATGGAGCTCTGCCAACTACCTGAAAGGTTTCTACAGAGAACAGTTTATCAAAAATCAGGAATATAACAATGATCTGTTATTTTCCTACAAAGCAGATTGGAATAAACTCAGTATTTCTGCATCCGTAGGAGGAAGCATCCGTTACAATGAATACGTACTGAATGACTATCAGGCCATCGGATTGAAAACAGCAGGTGAGTACAACCTTACCAATGCGCTTTCTATTCCGGTTAAATATCCGGCACCAAGAGATAAACATGTAGACAGTGTGTACGGGTTGCTTACTCTGGGATATGACAATAAAATATTTGTGGATGTTACCGGAAGAAACGACTGGAGTTCCACACTTCCGAAGCAGAACAGATCTTTCTTTTATCCGTCAGTAAGTACCAGCTTTATTTTATCAGATATTTTCAATCTGAAAAGTAATAACCTGAATGTATGGAAACTGAGGGGCTCCTGGGCAAAAGTAGGGATAGACAGTGATCCTTATCTTCTGGATAACTATTATTCAGCAAGCAACATAACGGGAAGTGTAGTAGCACCTACAACATTTAATAATCCTTCCCTTAAACCTGAAAAAAATACAAATATAGAAGCCGGTATGGATTTCGGTCTTTTCAAAAACAGGCTGAACCTTAATTTTACGGCATATCAAAATGTCAGTGAAAACCAGATTATCCCGGTATCCCTGCCTTACGAAAGCGGATACGCCAGAAGGATAATCAATGCAGGAGAGATCCGAAACAGAGGTCTTGAGCTTTCAGCGGATATCCTGGCTGTAAAAGGTAAAAACTTCTCCTGGAAAGTTGGTGGAAACTGGTCTACCAACGAAAACAGAGTGATGACATTACCTGAAGGATTTGACGGGATTGTTTCCAATGTAGGGGATGTCGTCTTCTATAAAATGGAAGTGGGAGGCTCACTGGGAGATATGTACGGATTTAAATTACTAAGAACTCCGGACGGAAAAGTAATCTACGGTGAAAACGGACTTCCGGCAAGACCTGCAGATATTGAAAAAGTAGGAAATGCATTCCCGAAATGGAGAGCAGGTCTTCAGAATGATTTCAGAATTAAAAACTTTACGATCAGTTTCTCATTTGACGGTCAGTATGGTGGTATTGCTTATTCTCAGTCACATCATAAAATGTCTGAACAAGGTAAGCTGAAATCCACTCTTCCGGGAAGAGATAATCCTGGTGGGATAATTGTCGGAGATGGCGTTGTTCAGAATCCGGACGGAACTTTCAGCCCGAATACAAAAGGAGTACTGGTATCTTCTTATTATGGAGATTACTATAGGAGAGCCAATGTAGAAACCAACAGCTTCAGTACAGATTTTATTAAGCTGAGAGACGCAAGAATTGCCTATTCCTTCGCCAAAGAGACCATAAAATCTATCGGTCTGGATGATCTTACGATTGCCATTTTCGGAAAGAACTTATGGATGTGGACCAAGTTCCCGATGTTTGACCCCGAAGTGGCTACGCTGGATAATGCAACCATCACTCCCGGAGTGGAGATGGGACAGCTTCCAACAGCAAGAACAGTCGGTTTTCAGCTAAATCTTAAATTCTAAAATCTTTAAAAATGAAAAAAATAATCATAAATCTGACACTGGCAGTTTCTGTTTTCATGCTTCAATCCTGCGACAGAACTTTCGAGGAGTTCAATACAGATACCAGTAAGGTCAAAGACCCTTCGGTAGGAAGTCTGCTTGCTCCTATCCAATATGAAATGGGATGTTACGGGTATAACAGAGCAGACGATTTCACTTTTGATATTATGCAGATTGCTTTAGACTTTCCGAACGAAGGAAATACCTACAGCAGATATTATATGGATGAAAAAAGTGGAAACGGATACTGGAATACTTCTTACAGATGGCTTAAACAGGTAAGTGATCTCAGAAAATATGCAGCTAAAGAGCAAAATAATAATTACCTGGCCATTTCTATGGTTCTGAATGCATGGATCGCATCCAATCTTACAGATGCCTTCGGAGATATACCTTTATCTGAAGCTGTGAGGGTTGAAGAAAATATTCTGAGACCAAAATATGATAAGCAGAAAGATATCTACATCCAGCTGTTAAACGACCTGAAAACAGCCAATTCGCTATTCAATGCAACACAGGCATTAGCAGAAACCGATTTATTTTACAATGCAAATACAAACAGCCAGACAGGTATTTTAGGATGGAAAAAATTCTGTAACTCTCTTTCGTTAAGATTACTGACCAGAATTCTGAACAGAAACGGAGAAGTGAATGTATACGAAAGAATTCAGGAAATTGTCAATAATCCGGCTCAATATCCCATTTTTCAGAATAATACAGACAGTGCAGTACTTCCGCTTTCGGGAATCTCTCCCTACTTGCCGCCGATAGCCCGTCCACAGGATTTTACAGCGTACAGATCCGCAGGAGAATTCTTTGTGAATGCGATGAAAGATAATAACGATCCAAGGTTGAGTATGTTTTTTACAAAAGCCAAAGCAACATCAGGGGAAGATCTTGGCTATAAAGGAGCTCCGTCAGGGTATGCCCTGGGAACAGCTTTCAATTACCAGCCTTCCAATCTTAACCAGAACCTGGCTAAAGCTCCTTTAAAGATTTTAATTATGACGTATTCTGAAGTTCAGTTTATTCTGGCAGAATTGGTCAACAGAGGAATTATCGCAGGAAATCAGCAAACTTACTACGAAACAGGAGTGAAATCTATCATCGAGCAATGGGGAGCAACAGTTCCCGCCAATTACTTCAGTAACCCTAAAGTAGCCTATGATGGTTCTCTGGAAAAAATTATGCTTCAGAAATACATTTCCCTGTTTTTTGTTGATCATCAGCAGTGGTATGAGTACAGACGTACAAAACTGCCGGTATTGCCCAATAACGGAGGACTTCAGAACGGAGGTCAGATGCCTGTAAGATTTATGTATCCTACCACTTCAAAAGTGATGAATACCGATAACTACAATGCTGCTGTACAGTCCATGGGAGGTGATAATATCAACGTGAAAATGTGGTGGAATAAATAATCGGGGATTGAAAGATTAAAAATAATTTAAAAATTAAAAAAATGAGTATCAGTATAAAATTTTTAATGCCTTGCATGCTAATTTCAGTAATGGCGTTCTCACAAACTTCTGTTTCCGGATATGTATACGAAGACAGCAATAAAAATCAAAAGAAAGAAAACCGCGAAAAAGGAATAGAAGGAGTAGCTGTTTCAAACGGGGTTCAGGTGGTTCTTACCGATAAAAACGGAAGATACAGTCTTCCTGTTCAGGAAGATCAGACTATTTTTGTGATCAAGCCATCAGGGTATCAGACTGCTTTAAACGCAAACAATCTTCCACAATTCTATTATCACCATAAACCCAAAGGTTCTCCTGCAGATTTTAAATACAAAGGAGTCGCTCCTACAGGAGAACTTCCCAAAGAACTGAACTTCCCGCTTTATCAGCAAAAAGAAGATAAAACCTTTGATATTCTTGTTTTCGGAGATCCGCAGCCTTACACTGAAAAAGAGCTGGATTATTTCAAACGGGGAATTGTAAACGAAGTGAAGAATACCAGGGAAAATGCAGTATTGGGGATAAGTCTTGGAGATCTGGTAGGAGACAACCTAAGCCTTCAGAAACCTTATGCAGACGTTATGAAAGAAGTAGGATTGCCCTGGTACAATGTGATGGGAAATCATGACATGAACTATGATGCAAAAGAAGACCGTCTTTCCGATGAAACGTTTGAATCTAATTTTGGTCCGGCCAATTATTCCTTCAATTATGGTAATGTACACTTTATCATTCTGGATGATATTCTTTATCCGGATCCGAGAGATGGTAAAGGATATTGGGGAGGATTCCGTGATGACCAGCTTCAGTTTATTGAAAACGACCTGAAACTGGTCGATAAAAATAAACTGATCGTCATCTCTTTCCATATTCCTTTAGAACATAATAATGAAGACAGTTTCAGAAATGCGGACCGTCAGAAATTATTTGATTTTCTGAATCCTTTCCAGAATGTATTGTTGCTGTCAGCACATACCCACATCCAGCAGCAGATTTTCTACGGCAAAAAAGCAGGATGGAATGGGATCAAAGAATTACACGAATATAACGTAGGAACCACTTGTGGCGACTGGTATTCAGGAACACCGGATGATGCAGGACTTCCTACTTCAACGATGAGAGACGGAACGGCAAAAGGATATTCTTTTATCAGTTTTACAGACAATCAGTATAAAGTAAAATACAAAACAGCCGGAAAGCCGGATGATTATCAGATTAAATTATATGTTCCCAAAGTGATCCCTGCATCAAGAACTTCTGCAAAAGTATTGGCCAATTTCTTTATGGGAAGTAAGAAAGATAGGGTGGTATACAGAATAGACGGCGGAAAATGGGAAGAAATGGAGTACGATGAAACTATCGATCCGAATTTTGCGCTTTCCGTTTTCAAATGGGATACCACAGAGAAAATTTTTCCAGGAAGAAGACCTTCCAATCCTGAAATGTCAAAGCACATCTGGGAAGCCGATTTTCCTAAAAAACTATCATTGGGAAAACATAAAGTTGAGGTAAAGGCTGTTGATATGTATGGAAATGAATTCTCTGCTTCAGAAGAGTTTGAAGTGCAGAATCCGGTTCAGATTCCTTAAGCTTTTTATTTTTTTTACTATACCTTTTTTAGATTTTGAAACCGGTTCTCATGAGCCGGTTTTAATTTTAATCTGAAACTCATGAAAACCACAAAAAAAAATTAGTATTTTGAACATTTGAAAGCTGTAAATGGCTTTTTATATTTAGAGTTTATAACTTAAAAAACGTAGGTGTTTAAAAACCTTCTGTGACTTTTGTGGTTGAATAAAATATAAGTTAAATCCATGTTTTCACTGCTTCGTAAAAATGTTCTTTCGTAACTTTGTATCAAGAAAAGTATATTACTATGAATATAAACGGAAAAAATGCCATCGTAACAGGTGGCGGAAGAGGATTAGGTAAAGCTGTAGCATTAGCTCTGGCGAATGAAGGAGTAAACGTTGCCATTACAGGAAGAAATGAGGAAAACCTTAAAATGACGGTTGAAGAAATCAAAAAATCAGGAGTAAACTCAGCATACGCCGTATTTTCTGTAGACAATGAAATTCAGGTAAAAGCTGGAATAGAATCTTTAGCAGAACAATTGGGAGGAATTGACATACTGATCAACAATGCAGGTATCGGAGACTTCGGAAGCATTGAAGAAATGCCTTCCGAAACATGGGAGCAGGTGATTAAAACCAATTTTTTCGGAGTGTACTATGCAGCCAAAGCAGCTCACCCATTCATGAAAGCTAAAGGTGAGGGAGATATCGTTAACGTAGCCTCTACAGCAGGTTTGAAAGGCGGACCAAATATGTCTGCATACGCCGCTTCAAAAGCAGCAGTAGTATCTTTATCACAATCGATGATGGCAGAATGGAGAAAACAGAACATCCGTGTGATCACTCTGACTCCAAGTACCATTGCTTCTGATATGAGCATCCAGGGAGGACTTACAGACGGAAATCCTGATAAAGTATTACAGCCGGAAGATTTTGCAGAATGGGTAAGAGATATCCTGAAAATGAACAGAAGAGCGCTGATCGCGAATGGTTCCATTTTCTCTACAAATCCTTAAAAATTAAAATTCAAAGTTCAGGGTTTAAAGTTGTGAGAAGGATTTTTCCTTTATCCTGAATAACAAAATTCAATAGGAGCGGGCTTTAGCCCGCTTTATTTTTTACAGTTTATTGTATGGCTTTACCCAAAACTTAGAATTTTTAGTCTTTCAAAAAACAATCCTAAAATTTATTTTCAAGTTTTTTTATAGGTTTTGGCTAAAGCCAATGGCATTGTATTGATTTGAAGACAGGCTAAAGCCCGCCTCTATTGAATATGATCATCTATCTGTATCATCCGTGGGAAAAATTACGCAATAAACTTTCCCATCGCATTTATTCAATAAGATTAGCTTTCATTCATTCAAAAAAATATAAAAATCCCCGGTTTCAGCCAAAAGTTACTCCATCATTTTTTTAACCGTAATAACATTAGTATTTTTGCAGCAAATTAGTCACATGCAAAATTATTTAGAATTCAATTTCAAAATTTCTCCATTACAACCCTGGAATGAGATTTTAATGGCAGAGCTTATAGAAATAGGTTTTGACAGCTTTACAGAAGAAATTGACGGAATTTTAGGATATATCCAGACAGATTTGTTTAACGAAGATCAGCTGAAGGCTCTTCCGATCTTTGAAAATGAAAACGTAAAAATCGAATATTCCTTCGAGGAAATGCCAAATATCAACTGGAACGAAGAATGGGAAAAGAATTTCTCTCCTATCAATATCGATGATAAAGTATTGATCAGAGCAGAGTTTCATGAATCTGTACCGGGAATGCATGAAATTATTATCCAGCCTAAAATGTCTTTCGGAACGGGACATCATCCTACCACCCACCTGATGATCCAGCAGATGATGGATATTGATTTCCATGGTAAAAAAGTATTGGATATGGGATGCGGAACTTCTGTATTGGCCATTTATGCAAAACAGCAGGGAGCGGGAGATACAAAAGCCATTGATATTGATGAATGGTCAGTGGAAAACTCAAAAGAAAATGCAGTAAGAAATAATGTAGAACTGGATATTGAACAGGGAACTGCTGAAAACTTAGGAAACGATAACTATGATATTATTCTGGCGAATATCAATAGAAATATCCTTATTTCAGATATCCCGGCTTATGTTTCAGTTTTGAATGCCGGAGGGAAATTATTGCTTTCAGGATTATGTTTCTTTGATGTAGATGACATTCTGGAAGTATGTAAAGAAAATGGGCTTGAACTGAAAAAACAACTGCAGCGTGAAGAGTGGGTAAGTCTTCTGCTTGAAAAATAAGACACAAAAACAAAATACCAATATGAAAACTTTTTGGACAGCTTTATTGTTACTGATGCTGCAGTTTTTTGCCGCTCAGGAAAATGAAGCTTATGCAGATGGAATCTTTGGCTTCGAAGAAAATAAAACACAGAAGATCTTTACAGATTGGACCCGCGTGAGATCAGATCCCGGAGTGAATGCTCAGATTGTAGACTCACTTCAGACCAATCAGCAGATTATGATTATTAAAAAAGAAGCAGCAATTCTTAAATTAGGAGAAAGAGCCGCGAACTGGTATAAAATATCTTATCAGAAAGGTGAGAATACCTTGGAAGGATACGTCTGGGGCGGTAACCTTTGTGTAGGATACCGTAACAAAAACGGATATGATTTCCTTTTCGGACTTTCCAAAACCATTGACAGAAAGAACAAAGAATTTAATGAGACTGAAAAGCAGAACATTGCCGGAATCAAAGTAATGGAAGAAAATATACTTATTGATGAGGTGTATTTTGATACCGGAAAAGGTGAGGAGCTTAGCTTTGGATCTTTCAATATAGAAAGCAACCACAAATTGCAAAATGTTGAATTCACTCTTAAAGCCGGAGTTTCTGGTGAAGCTTGTGGAATTGCCGGCTATGATCAGTATGTTCTTTTTAAAGATAAAAAACTGATTGCTCTTCCACAGTTAATGAATGTTGGTGATGCTGGTGCTTTTTATCACAGTGAGGAATTTGTTTTTCCGAATGATAAAGGAGGGATTCCCAATGCATTTATTTTAAAAGTTGAAGATATGGAAGTAGATGATAAAGACAGGGAAAAGAAAAAATACTCTTCCAAAACCTATCTCTGGAACGGAAGTTCTTATAAACTGAAGTAATCCAACTTATTCTTAATATATAAACCGCTGTAAGGACAGCGGTTTTCTTTTTTAAGAGAATTAAATGTAATATAAAATAGGATTGGAACAAGCCAATCCTATCCAAACATGATTAAGTGTATAGTTGAGCCATTAATGGCTGCAGGGAATCAAAGTGCACAAAAATATTTTTATTGATTCTTAACCAATGTTTTACATACTAATTAAGCTAACTCAATGACCTCTCGGTTACGTTGATAATATAAAAGTAGTATGTACTGTTCTTTCAATAAGTAAAATTTGTGCTGACCCGGCAAAATAAACAGTTGAAACGGTATTTTAAACCAATGAAATGATAAAGGTGTGATCTGTTTTTCGTTATTCAAAAATTAAGAGTACCGTACCTGCGATGATCAATAGTGCTCCTATCGCTGTCTTCAGTGTGAGCGACTCTCCGAGAAATAAAACAGAAAGTACAATAGTCAATGCTACGCTTAATTTATCTACCGGAGCAACCTGGGTCACCTTTCCGATTTGAAGGGCCTTAAAATAAAATATCCATGAAAGCCCTGTTGCCACTCCGGAAATGGCAATGTAGATAAGATTATGCCTAGAAAGTGCCGGGATCCCTTTGTATTCACTCCGTGCAAAAACAATTCCCCAGGCGACCAGTAAAATAATAACACTTCTTATGGCCGTTGCCAGATTGGAGTTGACGCCAGTGATTCCAACCTTAGCAAAAATAGCAGTCAGTGAAGCAAAAAAAGCTGAAAGAATTGCATATACCCACCACATATTTTTAAAATTTTAAAAATTATTATCTGTATTATTGGTAAGCCACTCCATTCTCTAATGATTGTTTTCGTATTGCTTACTTAAAGATAATCATAATAAGCGATAAAATGATTGTATTGTTTCTTATTTATTTCATCCAGTCACTTAGAGTGATAACATCGGCTTGTCTGGGGAAAATTTTATTCATCAGTACGCTGTGGACCTCTTCGTCACCATCTTTACAGCAATCACCAATTACAGTAAGCTGATAATCCTTATCTGCAGCCTCTCTTATTGTAGATAAAACAACTCCGCTTGTTGATACACCTGTTAATATCAGATGTTGAATGTCCAGTCCACGCAGAACAACTTCAAGGTCACTTCCTGTAAAGGCACTGAATCTTTTTTTAGCAATAACAATATCATGTTCTTCAGGAGTAAGTTCCGGATGGATTGTTGCCCATTCTTTCATGTCAATATCTGCCATGCGTGGCTTTATAGCCGAAAAGGCTTTATTGTTCTCACTGATCTCCGGCATTCCCTGTCTGAAGCTTACGGTGATGTAAATAACGGGAATCTGATGGTTTTTGGCGGCTTTAATAGCCTCTTTAATGTTAGATACCAATTCTTGTGTATCAGGTAAGTTACTTAATATTGATGACTGCATATCCATCACCAATAGGGCTGTTTTTTCCATTGTATTATATTTTATTGATAAATTGTTCTTCAGATTCTTCTAATAACTCCTCGTTGACTGCTTTTGTTTTATTCTTTTTAAATAATAAATTCCAAAATACGGTAGCAATTACAATTCCTGCAATTCCTTCCAGCAATAAGGTTCTGGGAGCACCTATTCTTTCTGAAACAAACCCGATCAGTACACTTCCCAAAGGCAGCATTCCGAATATAGCGGTTAGCAGGATACTTATTGCTCTTGAACGCATTTCTGGGATGACCTCAGATTGCACAATAATATTACAGGTGGTAAATTGTGCGACTCCTCCCAATCCTGTTAGCGCAGCAAAGAACATAGACCAGTAAAAGTTTGTGGTATATGAAAAAAGGATCAGTCCGATACTCAGGATAATTGTACTCAGGATAAGGATATTCCTCATGGACGCTCCTTTTTTTAACGAAGCCAGAAACACTGTTCCTAGAACGGCCCCGATACCAATGAAACTTGAGATATAGCCGAACGTTTTAGCATCACCTTGAAAAATCTCCTTTGCATAAACCGGAATTAAAGTGTCATAAGGTAAGATCAGTAATCCTGTAATACTCAGCATAATGATCACCAGACTGATGGAAGGTTCTTTTTTAAGATACCTGAAGCCTTCTGCCAGTTCTGTAAAAGTTCCTTTTTGGGTCGGCTTTTTCGGAATGATGGTTATCTTCATCAGGGAAATGGAAACCATTACTGCTGCAAAGCTGGCAGCATTGATCAGAAAACATGCTCCAGCTCCGAATTTCTGAAGGATAATTCCCGATAGGGCAGGACCTGCTAATTTTGCGATACTCGCCATTGCCGCACTCAGTGAAAGCGCGCTCGGAAGATCTTCATCATCTGTTACCACTTCATTGATCATTGCCTGGCGTGCCGGAACATCATAAGCATTAATGATGCCCAGAAAGACACTTAATATAATAAAACTCCAGATATTCTGGTGTCCGGTCATTACCAGAAACGCCAGCAGAGATGCCTGAATCAATGATAGAATCTGGGTGATCTGTATAATTTTGTACCGGTTATAACGGTCTGCTGCCACCCCTCCGAAAGCTGAAAATAAAAAAGACGGAAACTGCTCCGCAAAAATGGTCAGCCCCAGCATAAATGCAGACTGCGTCATACTGTATACAACCCATACTACTGCTGTACGCTGCATCCATGTTCCAAACTGCGATACAGAACGTCCAAAAAAGTACAACGTATAATTCGTACTTCTAAACGCCCGGAATGTACTGATGTTACTTAATTTGTTCATGTGTTGAAATAAACTTTTTGACACATTGTGTTAAAGTGTCAAAATTTAAATAAAAAATTTTAACTTATATGTTTAATAACCATTGATGTCAGAGTGGTTACTGTAGTATTTAAATTTTCAAAACTGCTTTTTAAACCCATTTCACGCCTTATACCTCTGATACTGCTCTGCAGAATAAAAATAATGGTTTCCTGTTCTTCAGGAGAGACTGCCGGGATTTCACGGCTGCTGATACTTATTGAAAATAAATTGAGCAAAAGGCTTTTCTCTGCCTCCATCATTCGGTTGTGGGCATCGGTAATGTGCTTTGATTTTTCTTCATTATCCATTCCTGCTTCTATAGCTCTGAAGAATGAAGATCTTTCTTCTGATGTTTTAATTTTAGAAAGGCAAAACTCCTCAATTTTTCCTTCGAATGTGTTTCTTTTCTTCATGTTGGCATCAATCTCTGAAATAACTTCCCTGATCAGATTGGCCAGAACAGCCTGGAAAACTTCCTCACGGTTTTTATAATAATAGTAAATGGACGTTCTGCTTTTGCCAACCGCTTTGGAAATATCATCCATCGTTACTTTCTTCAAACCATACTTCAGATACAGTCCTGAAGCGGTTTCCAGGATTTGCTGCGAAAGTTGATCTTGTTCGGTTTGAGATGACATTGTCTGAAATATGGATACAAAAATACAACATTTTGACAAAAAAACAAATTTTGTCAAAATGTTATGTTGCTATAAGAATTAATCTCTATGTCTGGTTTCTAAGGATTGGCTTTTACAGCATTATACATCATAGAATCTTTCTGTTGATTGGTATAATCGTATTTGTAATGATAAAATGATGATTCCCAGTCGCCGTATCCTACGTTTGGTATGATAATAAATCTTTTACCAAAATCATCAGCGGAGCTCTTCACGGCGGCTGAACGTTCAGCTTCTGATTTATTATCAAACAGGCTGGAGAAGTCAGCCAGATTGTCACCTAACAGTAAAACAATATTATAATTTTTAGCAATGTCCTGTCTCCGGTTCTCTTTACTGCTTTCTTTGGTACGAAGAATGAGATTGGAGTCATTTTGAAGAGGAAAATTGTATTTTTTCAGATTCTTTAATGTACCTGCACGTTCCTGCTCTTTACGGTTAGTAACATAAAAAACTTGAATACCTTTGCCTGCTGCATACTGATAAAATTCCTGAGAACCTGTAAGAGGGGTAGCATTGCCTTTCGCTGTCCATTCTTCCCATGTTGCCTGATCATATCCTTTGCCTGTTTTTGAGCGTTCAACAGCGTAATACGAATTGTCCAGGAAAGTCTCATCAATATCTGAAACAATAGCCAGGGGTTTTTCCGATTTCATTGCCAGAGCTTCGTCCAGGCGAAGTTTTGCAATATTATATGCCTGAAGGCATAGCGCCTCATATTCTGCTGCCCGCTGCTGATAAAATGCACCATAAATTTTTCCGTGAACTCCGAGATTTTGATAAGGTGTATCCTGGATGGCATTTTTTGAAACTGGTGTCGCCGTTTTACATGATGTCATCAGTGTAAATAAGCTGCCTGCAATAATAAAGGTGAGATTTTTCATTGAAATAAAATAGTAAACAAATTTATGACAATTTGATTTTTAGGGCAAATATTTTCTGATTGTGGGTAAATACAAAAAAGACTCACTGTTTCCAGTAAGTCTTTATGTGAGCGCGAAAGGATTCGAACCTTTGATCGTCCCGATTAAGATCGGGATGCTCTATTTTTTTTGGATCATTCTCAAAAGCTGGGGGAATATTGCATTTGAATCATTTTTCTTTGCGATTAAAAAATGACCTGTCAGTTCAATAAAAAGTATAGTATAAAGTAAAAAAGACTCACTGTTTCCAGTAAGTCTTTTTAAGTGAGCGCAAAAGGATTCGAACCTTTGACCGTCCCGATTAAGATCGGGATGCTCTATTTTTTTTGGATCATTCTCAAAAGCTGGGGGAATATTGCATTTGAATCATTTTCTTTGCGATTAAAAAATGACCTGTCAGTTCAATAAAAAGTATAGTATAAAGTAAAAAAGACTCACTGTTTCCAGTAAGTCTTTTTAAGTGAGCGCGAAAGGATTCGAACCTTTGACCGTCCCGATTAAGATCGGGATGCTCTATTTTTTTTGGATCATTCTCAAAAGCTGGGGGAATATTGCATTTGAATCATTTTCTTTGCGATTAAAAAATGACCTGTCAGTTCAATAAAAAGTATAGTATAAAGTAAAAAAGACTCACTGTTTCCAGTAAGTCTTTTTAAGTGAGCGCGAAAGGATTCGAACCTTTGACCGTCTGCTTAGAAGGCAGATGCTCTATCCAGCTGAGCTACGCACCCTTAATGTTTTTTAAGTCGGGGCGGCAGGATTCGAACCTGCGACCTCCTGGTCCCAAACCAGGCGCGATGACCGGACTACGCTACGCCCCGAGGGTGTCATCAGTAACGAATTTTACTTCGTTTTTGCGGTTGCAAAGGTACAATACTTTTTGGAATAAAAAAATAAAATGAAGAATAATTTTTAATTAATTTTTCAAGAAAACTTTTTTACTACCTTTACCGGGTTAATAACCATTGACTTATCTTGTTTTAAAAATGAGGAAAAATTTTTCATTTTTTTTCTCCTTTTTTCATTCTTGGATTTTAAAACTGTTTGTTCATGGTGGTTTGTATTAAAATTATGAAAATGGAAAAAAAGGATTTCTATACAATTTATATTCCCGCACTGGAAAAAGCATTTCAGAATGATTCCATCAATTTGGGTTTTTACGTTAAATCTCCGGAAGACTATCTTGATGATGAAGTCGCAAGTCAGATTGATCAACATCTCGAGGAACATGAAGATGAATTTCTTGAAAAAACAGCCTGTTATTTTGATGCAAAATCCCATGGTTTTCCTTCTGTTTAAGGGATTGATATCGATTTGTATAAATCAAAACTTATGGATGAAATGAATGCCGTAAAAAAAGAATTTTCAATATGCTGAAAACAGGCTATTATCAGATGAAATATAACGTACTTATAAAAGCTCAAGTTAAATTTTTTCTTCTAAGCTGTATTTTGAGCCTATTATCTTCTTGTTGTAAGAATCAGGAATTTGTAAGTCACACTATTGTAAATACATCATTGAGTTTACCCAAATCAATGGTTGTTAAAAAAGAATGGGCTGTAGATTCTGAAGTGTACAGTATCAATACCGGAAACAAGCGTATAGGTTATATTTATTATGGTGAATATAAACCTTTTGAGGAAGATAATTATATGGTTACAGTCGAGTCTGAGATTTTTGAGAAGCTTAAGAATAACAGAGAAATCAAAGCCTATTTTTCTGATAATTCCGACAGGGATTATAGAAATGGGATTTATAATGTCAATTATTACTACTATGATACGATCAATCATCATAAGGCTCAGATTATGCTGCCTAAAAAAATGGATAAAGGATCTATCGGAATTCATTTTGACAGCGTGAATGCCCACAAAGATAAAATGGCAGTCATAATCCATGATTTAAGTGAAGAGAATAAAGAGCTCTTTTTAAAAGTCTTTAAAACTATTAAAATCAATCCATAAGTATTTTAATCCATGAAATTACGGTCAACATTTCAAAGTTGCATCATTAGTCTTTTTGCTGTATTGTATTTTCTTGTTTCCTGTAGTCGGGAGTATTCAGGTTCATACGGCTATGATCATATTAAGGTGTATCAGTATACTAAAGAACCGTGGGATTCTGATGCTTCCAAAAATAAACTATATCTAAGTGAGTTATCTGACCAGGATAGTATTCTTTATCCCAAAATAGAAAACTTGAATTTTACTCTTATTGATTCTCTGAAACCCAGCAGGAAAATCGATTCTCTTTTCTTTAAAGGAAAATATGAAAAGTATTTACCAAGACCTAATTGCCCGGCAGGAAATAATCATATTGTATTATTTTATAAGGGTTCTGTTTTACAGTATGTTGCAAAGTTTAGTGTTTATTGTGATGAATGTTTTTTAATCAACTACACTACGCATCAGAGATATTATATGAAAATTGGATATGATGAAGTCATGGAGTTAATCAGCCCTTCTCACGTAAAATAAATACAATTATAAATGATCATTGCTGAATTGCATATACTTGACTGGTATGATGATATTCTAACATCACTTGTTTCATTGGAAAATGACACCTATATTTTTAATTGCATTCAGAAAAATTTTGTTAGTGGAGAGAAGATCTATTATTGCATAAAAATAGATGAAAACTCATGTAAACAGATTCGAAGCATAATAAAGAAGGGAAATTTTACGGATAAAGATTGGAATATTATGAGTCAGACTTTTGAAAAAAATAATAAAAATAATCATGTTTTCCTATCGAAGACAAAATCATTAGCGGTAGGTTCTGAGATCGTTTTAAACAAAGCAAATAGTTCAGATATTATACAGATTAAATTTCCTTCAGATATTTCAGTATTATATACAGGGATTGGATATCAGTAATTTACAGTGTATATGGTGTGAATAAAGTGTATAACTCAACTCAATAAAAAATGAAAGATATCTTAGAGTTTGAAATTCTCATTTGTGAAAATCCCACAGATTCTTTTAACTTCAATAGTTTTATTACTTTTATTGAGGGACATTCAGTATATTGGGGAGGTGGGTATTCTGCCTATCAAATAAATGGCAGTTTATATACTGATGAGAATGGGAAAATTAATATCAATGATTTTTTGAAAGAATTTGTTGCCTTTTTTATGAATCTTACCATTAAGATTATAGATTTTTATTTTCGCTCTTTTGAATATGATTATTTTATGAAAAGTTATTCTTCATGGCCAATAAATATTGGTTATTGGGAAATATAACTGTTTCAGAAAGTTTTTACTGATCAAGAAAATAAACAGTTTTTTTTATGACATCCTATATAGATTCGAATAGTTATTATTTGTCAAGATTTTTCAACTGTCAAGATCTTAAATACACTAGTTTCTGGGTGTTTTCTGATCTAAAGGAAGCGCTTCAGATCAACAGTTTTTTTCCTGGTCAAAAGGTTTATTCTTTTTTGTGGGAATATGCAGATGCAGATATTTTATTGAGGATAGATGAATGGAAAAGAGCTTTCAGGAGAAATAATATTGAGATCTTAGAAGATGCTAAATTGTATACCCGAAATTACTTATCAGGAGAGCGAAAAGTATATCTGGATTGCTTGGAAACCAATCTTATAATTGCGGATAAAAAATTTAAAGATATGACCGCATATGATATTGGACAACATTTTGTTCAGATCATTACCGATGAAAATATTTCTTTTACTGATATCGATTTAAGTTTTCTGGAATTAACAGATAATATTGATAAATTTAAAGCGTTTATCAGGATTTTAGACATGAATGGTATTCACGCATTAATTTTAAATGGTTACCATCATCGCAGAGAACTGCTTAAAGTATGTATAGTTAAAAATAGTGAAACGAATATAAAAACAGAAGAAACTTTACCTTTAAATGTTTTTGAAAATACTTATGTCTCAATGCCTTTTAACTGGGGAAATTATTAGAATTCCTGCTCCGCAACGTTCTCCCGACTTTGAGGTGAAAAAAATCAAATAACTCAATTCAATATTAAAAAACCTCGCATTTCGCGAGGTTTTTTAATTAAACAAGCCCCACTAATCCCTATATTTGCCCCATGAAACGATTAATGCTGCTGTACGTACTTTTCCCTGTATTTCTATTCTCACAGACGACCGGAAAAGTGATCAAAATTTCAGACGGAGATACCATTACTTTACTGTTAAAAGGCAACCAGCAAAAAAAGCTGAGGTTGGCTGAAGTCGATTGTCCGGAAAATGGGCAGGCGTTTGGTAAAAATGCAAAACAGTTTACTTCTGCTCAGGTATTTGGGAAAACCGTAAGCTTTGTTGAAACGACTACGGACCGTTATGGAAGATCCATTGCAAAAGTGTACTATGATGATGGGAAATACCTTTCCAAAGAGCTTATCAAAGCAGGATTGGGATGGTGGTATTTTTCTTATTCCAAAGATGCCTCTTTGGGAAAGCTGCAGGAAACTGCACAGCAGGAAAAAATAGGACTTTGGCAGGATAGTAATGCCATTGCTCCGTGGGACTACCGTAAAATGAAACGGGAACTTAGAAATACTAAGAAAATCGAAGCTGCTAAGAACGCAGCAAAAACAAAAGAAGCAGTGTAAATCTTTGGCCAAAGAAGTTTGAGAATAGAAACAAGTAATGGTTAATAACTCTTTATTGATAGGTCCAATAGTAACTTCCATCCTCAGGCTCCCATCTTCCATCCTTAAAAAACAATCTGCAACATTATTCTCACAAATTATAACAGAAACTTTTAAGTGATAACCCTGAATGACGCCCTAAAAATGAGTATTATTGTAAGAAAATTAATTCTGCAAAAAATATGGGGCATTGGGAAATCTTTTTCTTTTTTTTAATCATCGCTTTCATTTATTCTTCTGTGGGATTTGGAGGAGGATCCAGTTACCTTGCTGTTCTGGCAATGTACAGTCTTCCTTATCAGGAAATACGGTTAACAGCACTTATCTGTAATGTTATTGTAGTAATAGGAGGAGTATTTATTTACATCAGAAATAAGCAGATTGATTGGAAGAAAATACTGCCGCTTACCCTTGTAAGTGTTCCCATGGCATATTTGGGAGCTGTTTTGAAAATAAGCCAGGAAACTTTTTTCCTGATATTGGGAGCCACCTTAATCATGGCTGCACTGTTGCTGTGGATAAAGACAGAAGCAAAAAATGGAGAAAATCTTCAGGAATACAGCGAAGCATCTCTTTTAAAAAACAGCTTTTTAGGAGGAGGAATCGGGTTTTTATCAGGATTGGTAGGCATTGGCGGCGGAATTTTTCTTTCCCCACTGTTAAACCTCATGAAATGGGATACTCCACGAAAAATTGCAGCGGTGTCAAGTGTTTTCATATTGGTAAATTCAATATCAGGAATCTTTGGGCAGTTATCCAAACTGTCTGCAGATATGGATTATTTCAGAATCCTGAGTTTGTGTTTTGCTGTGTTCATTGGCGGACAGATTGGTTCCAGGATGTCCCTGAAATGGAATCCTCTGGTCATTAAAAGAATGACGGCTGTTCTGGTTCTGGTAGCCGGAATAAACGTTTTAATAAAATATTGGTAATAAGCTACATTTAAAAATGATACTTAAAATACTGGCATTCGGAATAACGAAAGATATTTTCGGAACTTCAGAAAAAGAAATAGAAATACATGAAGGAGTGAGCGTTAAAACACTCAAGGAACTTCTGGAAAAAGACTTTCCAGAATTGAAAAGATTGAAATCCTATTTTATTGCCGTTGACGATGAATATGCAGAGGATGATCAGATCATAACAGAGTCTAACGAAATAGCAATAATCCCTCCGGTAAGCGGCGGATAACAGATATGATTGATATAAAAATAACAGAACAAATCCTGGATCTTACGGATTGCTTTGCCCTTGCTTCCGACCCTGCATGCGGAGGAATAGCATCATTTGTAGGAACCGTACGAAATCATACCAAAGGTAAACCTGTTACCCGTCTGGAATATGAATGCTATCAATCTATGGCCGTGAAGGAAATACAGAAAATAGCCGATAAAGCCATTGCTTTATTTTCAGTGAAGAATATTGTTGTTCACCACCGCACGGGAGTCTTGTTTCCCGGTGATGCTGCCGTGATCATTGTGGTAAGTGACGGGCATAGAAATGCGGTTTTCGATGCCTGCAGCTTTATGATTGAAAATATAAAAAAGACCGTTCCTATCTGGAAAAAAGAAATTTTTGAAGATGGTGAAGAGTGGGTTTCAGCACACCCATAATTTTAGGAATAAAATTTTGTACCTTTACTAGGCCAGTCATTATATCATGAAAGCAAATCTGTTGTCAAATAAATCTGTAAAGCAGATAGAAATCATCAAAGTCAGGGAAAACAGCGGTTTTCCTTATACAGATGATATCTCTGTAGAAGAACCTTTAGAGATCAGGGTTTCTTACAGTGCCGAAGGTAAAAAAGAGTCCAAAAATATTTCTGTAACTATGCGGACTCCCGGAAATGATGCAGAACTTGCTGCAGGATTTTTATTCACAGAAGGAATTATTTCCGGCCGTGAACAGATTAAAAGCATATATTCTCCGCAGGCAGAATGTTCAAGGAACAGCGAAAATGTTGTCATTGTCGAGCTTACAGAAGGATTTGTTCCTGAACTGATGAAGGCAGACCGGAATTTTTATACCACTTCCAGCTGTGGTGTATGCGGAAAAGGCTCTATAGAATCTATAAGAACAGTAAGTACTTTCCACAACCATACAAAAGAAAACACAGAAGTTTCCCTGGAAACGCTGTATCAGCTGTCCGAAAAATTGCAGTCATTCCAGAATAATTTCAGTGCTACAGGCGGTATACATGCTTCCGGGATCTTTGATATGGAAGGAAACCTTCTGGCACTGCGCGAAGATGTGGGAAGACATAACGCCCTGGACAAACTCATAGGTCATGCATTATCTGCAGGACTGCTTCCTTTGAACAATAAAATTTTGCTACTGAGTGGAAGAGCCAGCTTCGAACTTATTCAGAAAGCTGCGATGGCAGGAATTTCCATTGTTGCGGCAATAGGCGCACCATCAAGCCTTGCGGTGGATCTGGCCAAAGAATTTGATATTACTTTACTGGGCTTTCTCCGGGACAACCGTTTTAATATTTACCATTCCGGCAGCCATTTTAACATTGAAAATTTATTATGAAAATAAGAATTAAAGATAACACAGTCAGATTTCGTCTTACCCAGTCCGAAGTGGCAAAATTGGGGGAAGACGGCATCATTTCAAGCTTTACAGAATTTGTAGACCGTCCGTTTATATATGCTATTGAAAGAACAGAAGAGGCAGAGCTTTCGGCAGCTTTCATCGAGAACAGAATGGTTCTGAAGATGCCTGAAACAATGATAAACGAGTGGATTACCACAGACAGAGTCGGTTTTGAAGGGCAGTCCGGAAAAATTAAACTCTTAATTGAAAAAGACTTTGTATGCATTGATAATACATTGGAAGACCAAAGCGACAATTATCCCAACCCGAACCTGAAATGCTAATTTTTTCATTTTTTTAAACCTGGAAATCATGGAAAACAAAAATGTATTCAATAAAAAAGAAGAGGGCAGCAGATTACCTTCTGCAGAGCCACCTTATAAACTGCTGGATCTGAAGCTGAAACCACCGAAAGCCTGGGCAGCGGGTGTTCCTGCAGTGATTCATTCATTGGATCAGTTGGTGCTTAATGCCTCCGTTCTTCGCGGAGGAAGAGCCCTTTTCAGTATGAATCAGTTTGATGGGTTCGATTGTCCGAGCTGTGCATGGCCAGACCCGGATGACGAACGTTCCAGATTAGGTGAATATTGTGAAAACGGAGCAAAGGCCCTGGCAGAAGAAGCCACCTCAAAAAAGATCGGAGCAGAGTTTTTCAGAGAAAATTCGGTGTATGATTTAGCAAAGCTGACAGATTTTGAAATCAGCCAGTTGGGAAGACTAGCAGAGCCCATGTATTTGCCGAAAGGAGGAACACATTATCAGCCGATAAGCTGGGATGATGCCTTTATGAAAATTTCTGAAAAACTAAATGCATTAGATTCGCCTGATGAAGCTATTTTTTATACATCAGGAAGAACAAGTAATGAAGCAACATGGGTATACCAGTTATTTGCCCGTGAATTCGGGACCAATAATTTTCCGGACTGTTCCAATATGTGCCACGAAACTTCCGGTTATGCTCTTTCCAGAAGCATAGGCATTGGGAAAGGAACCGTAAAGCTGGAAGACTTTTACGATACAGATCTTATCATCATCATAGGACAGAATCCTGGAACCAATTCTCCGAGAATGCTTTCTGCATTAACTAAGGGAAAGAAAAATGGCGCAAAAATTATGGCTGTCAATCCGCTTCCTGAAGCCGGATTAAAAGGTTTCAGAAACCCTCAGGAAGTGCGTGCTTTGCTCAATAAGCCTTATGAACTGTCGGATCTGTATCTTCCTGTTAAGATCAATGGGGATATGGCGCTTTTAAAAGCACTGCAAATTCTCGTACTGGAAGAAGAAGCCAAAAACCCGGGGAAAGTTCTTGACCAGGATTTTATAACGAATAAGACCGCCGGCTTCAATGAATTGGTTGAAGAATTAAAAAGATATGACCTCAATTTCTTATCGGAAGAATGTGGCATTCCTGTTGAGAATCTAAGAGAAGCTGCACAGATGATTGCCTCCAGAAAAAGGATGATCATTTGTTGGGGAATGGGAATCACGCAGCAGCACAACGGGGTGGAAATGATTTATAATATTGTGAATCTCCTGCTGATGAAAGGAAGCATAGGAATCCAGGGTGGGGGAGCGTGTCCTGTTCGGGGTCACAGTAATGTGCAGGGGAACAGAACACTGCTTATTAACCATCATCCTACAACAGAACAATTGGACAGGCTGCAGAAGTACTATGGCTTTGAGGTACCCAGAAAAGGAGGATATGATGTGGTCAATGCGCTTAAAGCAATGCATGAAGGCAAAGTGAAATTCATGTTCTGTATGGGAGGTAATTTCCTTTCTGCCGCACCGGATACAACTTTTACGGCAGAAGCCATGCGCAAGCTGGAAATGTCTGCGATTGTTTCTGTAAAATTAAACCGAAACCACCTTATTCATGGAAAAGAAGCTTTGATCTTACCGGTAATCTCCAGAAGTGAAAAAGATATGGTAAACGGTGAACTTCAACACGTAAGTACGGAAAATTCAATGGGGGTTATAGAATGGTCAAGAGGGGTTCTCGAACCTATTTCAAAACACCTGATCAATGAAACTCACGTAGCCTGCAGAATGGCAAAAGCGGTTTTAGGAGAACGTTCCGTAGTGGATTGGGATAAATTTATCAACAGTTATGATGCCGTTCGTAACGATATTGAACAATGCATTCCCGGATTTGAAAACTATAACGAAAGGGTAGTACAGAAAGGAGGCTTCTATCTTCCGAACGGACCAAGAGACGGGAAATTCAACAGTGAATTTTACCCTGGAAAAGCGGCTTTCAATATAACTGCTGTACCGGATAATTCGCTTGCGGAGGACGAATACCTGATGGGAACTACCAGAACGCATGACCAGTTTAATACCGTTGTTTATGGCTTGAATGACCGCTACCGTGGAATTTTCAATGAAAGAAGGGTGGTGATGATGAACGAAAAAGATATTGAAAAGGCAGGTCTGAAAGAAGGCGACCATGTAGATCTTTTCAATTATGATGATGGAATTGAAAGGATAGCACCGCTTTTTATTGTCGTAAAATATCCTATTCCTCAGAAAAGTACCATGACCTATTTCCCGGAAACCAATGTACTGGTATCTATCAATAACGTGGTGAACGGTGCCAATATGCCGGCTTCCAAATATGTCCGTATCAAAATCCGAAAGCACAGTCCCGAAATTTTTAAAAAAATTGATGATCATATAACGGCTGCAGCAGGAACCAGTCGCGAATAATCTTAAAAATAAAACTTAAAAACAACTTAATCATGAAGCACCTGTTTTTTGTGGCTATATTTTCTTTTTATGGGCTGGCATCAGCGCAGACAGGTTTCAAATTAAAGGTTTCCGGTGAAGTGGCCCACCCTATGGAGCTAAGCTTATCTGACCTTTCAAAAATGTCCCGAAAAGAAGCGGTTCTTAAGGATAAAGAAGGCCGTTCACATATTTTTACAGGAGTTCCAATCATGGAAATTTTGGACAAAGCAGGAGTTCCATCCGGAAAAGCGCTTCATGGAGCAGAAAATTTTTCGAAATATGTTCTGATAAAATGTTCTGACGGTTATCAGGTCTTATTCTCACTGGCAGAGCTTGATGCTTCTATCCAGGATAAAAACGTTATTGTTGCTGATACTGCAGACGGAAAACCTTTATTGCCGGAAAAAGGTCCTTTACGGATCATTGCTGAGGGAGAAAAGAAACCTGCCCGCAGTAGCTACCAGGTTACAGAGCTGTTCATCGGATCCGTAAAAAAATAATTACAAAAAAATGATCATAAGAAAAAAGGAACACTGGTTCAGAATGCTTTTTGTGTGGCATGGTTCTGTTTTACCCGCCTTGCTTCCCCGTTTGGGATTGCTTTTAATTCTTTCTTTACTGGTAACCTATTTTCATGGAATCATTCTTTCTTTTAAAGTTCCGTTAAATCCGGCACCCCTTACACTGTTTGGGTTTGTACTGGCTTTATTTTTGGGCTTCAGGAACAATGCCAGCTACGATAGGTTTTGGGAAGGCCGAAAACTATGGGGAGCTCTGCTGAATACTTCCAGAGCTCTTACCCGCCAGGCCATCACGCTGAAAAATACAAAAGGTGGTCAGGCTTCAGTTCATAATTTTGTGCAGCTGCTTGGCGCCTTTGTTTATGCACTGAAACATCAGCTGAGAGGAACGGATGCCTATAAAGATCTAAGATCCAGGCTTAATGACGATCAGCTGAAACTAGTTACTGCATCAAAATATAAGCCCGCTGTTATGATGCGCCTGCTTGCAGAATGGGTGCAGAAGTCAAAAGATGAAGGTTCCCTGGATTCCATCCAGCAGGCCCGTTTTGATGAAAATTTTGATAAGCTTTCTGATATTCTTGGAGGGTGTGAAAGAATTATTTCAACTCCCATTCCGTACAGTTACAGAGTTTTACTGCACCGTACGGTATATATTTATTGCTTTCTGCTACCTTTTGGACTCGTAGATTCGCTCGGATGGTTTACACCACTTATTGTGGTATTTGTAGCGTATACATTTGTTGCGTTTGAAGCAATAGCTGATGAAATTGAGGAACCGTTTGGAACAGATGCGAATGATCTGGCCCTGAACAGCATGTGTGTGATGATTGATGAAACCATTCATGAAATGGTGGGGGAGCATATTGCTGTTTCTCCGAAAAAGGCTCAGAATATTATTGATTAGTGTTTAAAAAAAGTGATTGTTGTTTATAATTCTGTTCTTTGAATGCCGCCTTTTAAAGAATACACGTTCTTCTCAGGAAAGATGCTCTTGATTTTTCTCACCGCTTCAGCACTGCGTTTTCCGGATAGGCAATACATTACAATAGATTTCGAACAATCCGAAATATAATCTGAATGGTTCTGTAGCTCATCTACAGCTATATTGATTCCTCCGATATTGAATTCTTCATGCTCTTTGGATGTACGGACATCTATGATTTCAAAAAGATCTTTTTCCTGCATCAGCTGCTCAAACGTAATCGTTTCAACAGTCTGAGGTAATCCTGTAATCTGCACAGAAGTTTTTCTTAATTTAATGATCTGTGTTTTACCGTCCAGCACATTCATCATCCAGAGTCTTCCTGCCAGTGAATTTTCAGGGTTTGTAAAATATTTTATGGCTTCATTAGCCTGCATGCATCCGACAATTCCCGCCAGTGTAGGCAGTACACCCCCTTCTCTGCAGTTGGGAACCTGCGATTCTTCTGCATTCGGGAAAACATCACGGTAATTAGGAGAAGAAGTACCGTCTTTCTGTATGACATTCCAGATGCTTACCTGTCCTTCATATTGATAAATGGCACCATATACCAAAGGTTTTCCTGTTAATACACAAGCGTCATTCAGCAGACATTTTGTTTCAAAATTATCTGTTCCTTCGATAATTAAATCAAATTCAGAAATCAGATCCATTACATTGTCAGAGGTTACCCGGAAATTGAACGGAATGATTTTTACTGCTGGATTTTGCTGCTGTAACTTTTTAGCAGCAACATCAACTTTTGATTTTCCGATATCTTCCGGAGCATATAATATCTGGCGGTGAAGGTTGCTTTCAGAAATGATATCATTATCAGCAAGACCAATCGTTCCTATCCCTGAAGAAGCAAGATACTGTGCCGAAGGACAGCCAAGCCCTCCCATGCCTATGATCAGGACTTTAGCATTGTTGAGGAGTTCCTGGGAGGAAACCCCAAATCCTGGTAAAGCAATCTGGCAATGATAACGTTCAAGCGGGTTACTCATCTGTTTCTGTTTTCAATTACATCTGTTTTCTTAAAATTTCCTGGGCTTTTTCCCTATCTTCGGGAGTATTCACATTCATTAAAGAATCCGGGTTGCCTGGTTTCAGGATTAAGGTATCACTATTGATCAGCACTTTCCTTGGACATGTAATTCCTGATCCTAAAAAATTAAGGAGTAAAGGGTAGCTTTTGGGCTCCCAAATCGTAATTAATGGTTCTGGTAAACCATCAAAAGGACTTTCGTAAGTGGTGGCTGTTTTTTCTATATTTCGGTTTTCAATTAAAAATTCTAACGATTTTTCATCCAATAGAGGTAAATCACAGGCAACGACCAGCCATGCTTTATCTCTCTGGGATCGCAATGCTGAAAGTATGCCGCCGAAAGGTCCCATATTCAGAAAAGTATCAGTAAGGACATTGTAATTTGGATCAAAATTTTCCAGCTGATCCTGTCTGCAGGAAATAAAAACCTCGTTACAAAACGGAGCTAAAAGATCAGCCGCATAATACCGCTGCTCTTTGCCATGCCAGTTAATTTTATCTTTAGGATTTCCCATGCGCTGGCTTTTCCCTCCCGCCAGTACCAGCCCGTTTAATTTCGGAACATCAGTCTCTTTTGAAATCATTTTTTCCTCCGGATTTTTCGATGAGCTGTATTTCTTTGATTACGATGTCATGACTCATTGCTTTGCACATATCATATATGGTAAGTGCAGCAACTGATGCCCCTGTCAATGCTTCCATTTCGATGCCCGTTTTAGCTTCAATCTCAGCAGTACAATAGATTTCAATTTCATTTTGAGCGTTGATTTCAATATCTATTTCACAGTTATCCATACCGATAGGATGACAGAGAGGAATCAGGTCTCCTGTTTTTTTTGCTGCCATTATCCCCGCAATGATGGCGGTTTGGAAAACAGAGCCTTTTTTAGTTTTAAAGTCATCTTTTTGAAGCGCTTCCAGAATATGTTCAGGAAGTGTCACAGTGGCTTTGGCAGTTGCTTTCCGGTGGGTAACCTTTTTACTGCCTACATTCACCATACCTGGCTGTTCTTTTTTATTAAGATGTGAAAAATTTGTCATGAATACATTAAAAATTATATTTCCATATTTTATAGACTTCCCCTTTCTTAAACACAGTTTTTTCCGGTGGAAGTTCTATGAATGCATTGGTTTCCGCAAGATGGGAAAAATCTCCGGAACCATTGGTATCGACTGATTCTGCAATTAATTGTCCTGCTGGATTCACACTGAGTTTTACCTGGGCAAAATATTGTAATGAAAAAGGAAAATCGATATCATTTTGTAAAACGGCATATTGAGGAGTTTCCGGGATTTCCAGAGATTTTTCCAGCCAGGGAATAAAATACCGGTGCAGGCACATGAATACGGAAACCGGGTTTCCGGGGAATGCAAAAACCAATTTTCCGTTTTGGCTTTTTCCAAACCAGAACGGCTTTCCCGGTCTTTGCTTTATTTTATGAAAGAGCTTTTCTATTCCCAGCTCTTCACAGGCTTTGGGCAGGTAATCGAATTTTCCCATAGAAACCCCGCCGCTCATCAGTAGAATATCATAATTGTCGATACATTGGGACAATTCCTGTTTTATGAATTCAAAATCATCATTCCAATGCAGCCGGTCAGCACTGATCCTGTATTTTTCCAGAACAGACTGTATGGTAATTCCGTTGGAACGCCTTAGCTGAAATGGAGTAGGAGTATTTTCAGGCGGAACCATTTCATCCCCGGTGGAAATAATGGCTACCCTGGGAAGTTTTTTCACAGTCATAAATGTTTTCCCCACTGATGCGGCAATTCCGAGAATAGACGGAGTGATGACCTGATTGGCTTTTACCAATATTTCTCCGGCTTTTTTATCCCTTCCTTTAAGATGGATATTCTGTCCTTTTTTGACATCAACTTGGATGCTTGCTACATTGTTGTTGATCAAAATATCTTCATAGCGGATAACAGTATCCATTGAAGAATGCAATGCCGCTCCGGTCATAATTTCTATGCATTCGTTTTCATCATCAATAGAAAGCGGAGCCTCTCCCGCTGCCTGTACGGTTTTGATGGTAAAGTCACGCATTCCTTTTTCGTAGGATTTAAAACTGATCGCAACTCCATCTACCGTAGGTCTCTCAAAAGGGGGTAAATCACGATCTGCCAGAATATGTTCTGCTAAAATCCTTCCTGAGGCATTTTCATAGAAAATTTCTTCTGTTCCGAAATCTCTGACCTGAGAAAAGATGATTTCTTCTGCCTGCTGTACACTGATCATTTCCATAATTAACCTCCTATTGTTGCCATTGACTGATGTATTTGTGATGGGTTTAAACTCTGTTTCTGAGCTTCCCAGCCGTCTTTCGGTTTTTGGTGTATACTGTCGATAATGATATTTTTCAGCGCTTCATCTGTTTTTCCCATACGGATTTCATCTTTCAGGTTGATACCGGATCCTTCATACAAACAGGTTCTTAGAATACCGGAAGGAGTGATTCTTATCCTGTTGCAGTCTCCACAAAATGAACGGGTATATGCTGCAATGATTCCTATACTTCCTGTAAATCCAGGAATTTTATAATTATATGACGTTGAACTTTTAGGATCCTCTGTCTTCTGTATTTCAGGGAAATATTCTTTTATATGGTTATAAATTTGTGTGAAATTCCACTTCAGGGAAATATCAGTTTCACTTCCGTTAAAAGGCATTTCCTCAATAAAACGGACATCTATCGGAAGATTTTTTGTAAGCATTACTAAAGGAATAATATCCTCAGTATTTTCCCCTTCCATCACCACGGTATTGATTTTTACTTTTATGTTATTCTGTAATAAACCATTTAAAGTTTTCATGACTTTATCCAAACTATTTCTCCGGGTAATTTTGAAAAAACGATCTCTGTCCAGCGTATCAAGACTTAGATTGACAGATTGTATTCCGCATTTTTTAAGTTGTGGAATGTATTGTTCGGTAAGAAGGCCATTAGTGGTTATGCTAAGGTCAGTAAGCCCGGCTAATTGTGATATATTTTGGATAAGCTCAATACTGTTTTTTCGGACGAAAGGTTCTCCTCCTGTTATCCTGATTTTATCAACGCCCATTTCTGTAAATACCGAACAGATTCTCAGCATTTCCTCATCAGTCATCAGTTCATTTTGCTTAATCCAGGGAAGACCGTTTTCCGGCATACAATAGGTACACCGGAGGTTACACCGGTCTACAATAGCAAGCCGGAGATAGTTTATGCTCCTTCCAAATTTATCTGTCAACATTTAA
This sequence comes from Chryseobacterium sp. ON_d1, assembly GCF_006829085.1. Lineage (GTDB taxonomy): Bacteria > Bacteroidota > Bacteroidia > Flavobacteriales > Weeksellaceae > Chryseobacterium. The sequence goes on along the minus strand of NZ_BJTC01000008.1, from coordinate 233,304 downwards.
ATAGAATAAGTCTTATTACAAATATACTGAATGTTTCTCTTCGAAATGGGAAATTCTCTATTGGCAGATAATAGACAATATTTATTTCACAATTCCGGATATTGATCTCTATTCATATTGAATTTAACTAACTTTATGCGATAGTAAAATATAAAATGCAGGGACAGGGTAATTCAAAAATATTGGAAAGTCAGACAAAAAAAGATATCGATGTAATTTATCAGGATGAAATAAGTTCTTCCGAGCTCAACCGTTTTCCTGATAATTCTTTCACAATCATTATTTTGGACGAATGTAAGGAAGGTAACTGTACGACGGATATTGGAACATATGCCTTAAATTCCCGGCAGTTATTTGTTCATCTTCCCAAAAGGAAATATATATGGAATCTGCCTTTACAGGCGAGTGGCAGAAGGCTGATCATTAATGATTCTATTCTTGAAACATTTTCTCCTACTTTAAAACATACTTTCTCACCTCACAGTACCTACGAAATGATCCCATCAAACGGAGAAGCTTATGAAAAATTCAGTATGGAATTTGATGCCATCCGCAAAGAAATACATTCAGAAATTGTATTCCCGGAACTTATTAATGCAAGAGTGAGACTTTTGGCACTGATGATTAACCTTTGGATAGAGCAGGTGTATGGAAAGTCTGCATTGAATGATCACAATAATCCTGTTTTCCGTTTCCATGAGCTTGTCGAAACCTATTATAAAACACAAAAAGGGGTGGCCTTTTACGCTGAAGAGCTATGTATTACGCCCAATTATCTCGGCGTTCTTTGTAGAAAGCAATATAAAATATCTCCATTGGAGTTTATAAGACAAAGGGTATTATTGGAAGCCAAAAAATTATTACACAGTTCAGATAAATCAATTAAAGAAATAGCCTTTGAGCTTGGATTTAATAATTTCTCTCACTTTTCATATTTTTTCAGATCGCAGACCGGCTGGACCCCCAAGAACTATAGAATGACGATGGGAAAAAGTTAGGTTTAATAAAAATATAAACAATGATAAACATCACAGAATTCAAAGAAAACTTAAATCTTAAAGAAATTCCCGATGAGTTGGAAAAATTAATTTATTTTCAGAACACTATTTCCTCCTTTGAAAACTATTCCCAGGGGTTTGGGATTTTAATAGATAAGAAAAACGGATTGAAAAGCTGGAGTACGGATGAAAATTTTCTCGATAAACTTTTCCCTTTTGCTCAGGCAAATGGTTCTGGCTCCTTTTATGCAATCTGGAATGATGGAACTGGCAAGCCATTGGAACTGATGCCGGTTGTTGTTTTTGGGGACGAAGGAGGTGTTCATGTCGTGGCTGAAAACCTCTTACAGTTGCTGCATCTTCTCAGCTATGATACAGAAATTTCTGTAGATTTTGATACAGCTTATTTCTATAAAGATGATGAAGATGACGAAAGCGAAGACCGGATGGAATACATAAAGTGGCTGAAGGAGACGTTTCACTTAAACCCGATCGAAAAACCTGATGATCTGATTAAAACGGCTCAGGAAAAATATAAAGCTCCTTTTGATCAATGGATAGGACAATATATTACTGAATATTAATCAACATTGACTACAAATTAATGATTTTAGGAATTCAATATGTAAAGTAGGGTCAAAGTGCGCGTCTATCTTAAATAGCCGCGCTGCATTGAGCTGCAAATTTCTCAAATTTCCGATCTTTATTTCTCAAAACCGGTCCGTGACCGAAGCAGATGATGGAAGGATTCAGCTTTGCCAGCTTCTGGAGTGATTGGATATTGCGTTGCTGATCCGAGGTGAATATGTTGGGCGGAAGGTGCAGGCCGGTTGTTGTTGTGAGCAGGTTCATATTGGTAGCGGCATCCCCGATTATCAGTACACCATCCCGCTCGCGGAATAAAGAAATATGACCTGCTGAATGTCCGGGCGTCTCTATTACCCGAAAGTTTCCTATACTATCATTTTCAACGATTGTCTGATCGACTTTATGTCCCTGTCCTGCCCAGTATTTTTGCTGAAGTTTTGCAATCCAATGTTGGGGAGTTGGATAGTCGTTGGTTACCATCCCCGTTTCGGTCCTGAAAACTTCGTTGGGATGGCAGAGTAATGGGATAGAGAATTCAGCACAGATCTGATCGCTGCAGCCCTGATGGTCGGCATGCGCATGGGTCAGTATGTGTTGGTAAACAGGAGCTTTTCCGATAGCTTTCTTTATCGTGGTATATGAGCTCCGAATTCCGGAGTCTACCAATACACCTTCGATAATATAACAGTTGATACTGTTTCGTGGCATCAGTGGAATCTGAAAGACTTCGGGAGCAATTTGACGTAACATAATTTTTTTTGTGCAAATCTACCTCACTGATCAGAGTTGCATAAGGACATTTGTCCTATAAGTTGGGCTTATGGATTTGTCCTTTCGCGCGTGTAAGCGATCGCTGGGTGATGCCCAGATACGATGCCAGATCTTGTGTGGTTATGCGCTTGACGAGTATCGGTTCGTTAGACAGGATATGAAGATATTTATCTACGGATGATCTGTTGTTGTAATTCAGCAGATAACGTTCCTTTTGGTTGTACTCCTGTTCCATCACAGATTTTATAACTCTGTTCCAGCCGGTTACCTGATCAAGCAGATGCAGATAGTCCGGGTGACTGATTCTATAGATTACGCTATTTTCTATAGTTCTGATATTCCTTTTGGATTTTTCCTGGGCAACAAACTCTGGAAATGAGGTGGCAAATTCATTTTCAAACTTGAAGCAGGTTATATTTTCCTTTCCTTCTTTGTCAAGACCATATGCTTTTACAGCGCCGCTGGCAATAAATCCAATATGGCGACAGGGTTCATCCTCACGAATAAAAAAATCACCTTTTTTTAAGTGGGTTGGTTTGAAGAACTGCACGGAAAAGTTGATTTCCTCAGCTGATAGTCCTCCTGTTGTGGATAGATAATTTTTAAATACGTCAGTCATTTCACAATCTTTTCGTTCTTATTTTCTTTCTGTGGATTATATACCCATTTCAGTATCCAAATCTAATAATTATTGTACATTCAAACTAACAGTTATTGTATATTCATAAAAGGAAGATGATTCCATTTTTGAGACCAGCCCAGAAATGTAAAAATATATAGCAAAAATACATGAGAACTAAAATAAACAAAAAACCTCACAATAAAAATTGTGAGGTTTTTTGTGAGCGCGAAAGGATTCGAACCTTTGACCGTCCCGATTACAAATCGGGATGCTCTATCTTTGTTGTATGTACGAGTTT
>NZ_BJTC01000008.1:0-229928 GCF_006829085.1 Chryseobacterium sp. ON_d1 | reverse complement strand
CTAAAATAAACAAAAAACCTCACAATAAAAATTGTGAGGTTTTTTGTGAGCGCGAAAGGATTCGAACCTTTGACCGTCCCGATTACAAATCGGGATGCTCTATCTTTGTTGTATGTACGAGTTTCTGAATTCTTGATTTGCTTTTCCATGCTTTAATTTCTCTTTCCCTTTTATATGCTGAAGACTTGGAAACTAAAGTTTCAAAATAGACCACTTTCCAGTCTTTTGTTTTTGATGTAAAACCTTTATGATCCGATAAATGTTTTCTTAATCTTTCTTGTAAAGATTCCGAGGAATGTCCGACGTAGAATTTATCTAAAGTTTTAGAATAAAGTATATAGCAAAAATACATGAGAATTAAAATAAACAAAAAACCTCACAATAAAAATTGTGAGGTTTTTTGTGAGCGCGAAAGGATTCGAACCTTTGACCGTCCCGATTACAAATCGGGATGCTCTATCTTTGTTGTATGTACGAGTTTCTGAATTCTTGATTTACTTTTCCATGCTTTAATTTCTCTTTCCCTTTTATATGCTGAAGACTTGGAAACTAAAGTTTCAAAATAGACCACTTTCCAGTCTTTTGTTTTTGATGTAAAACCTTTATGATCCGATAAATGTTTTCTTAATCTTTCTTGTAAAGATTCCGAGGAATGTCCGACGTAGAATTTATCTAAATTTTTAGAATAAAGTATATAGCAAAAATACATGAGAACTAAAATAAACAAAAAACCTCACAATAAAAATTGTGAGGTTTTTTGTGAGCGCGAAAGGATTCGAACCTTTGACCGTCTGCTTAGAAGGCAGATGCTCTATCCAGCTGAGCTACGCACCCTTAAAAGTTGATTCCCGCTTAGTCAATAAGCACATTAAAAAGTCGGGGCGGCAGGATTCGAACCTGCGACCTCCTGGTCCCAAACCAGGCGCGATGACCGGACTACGCTACGCCCCGAATATATAGAAGAGCGGAGGGTAAGGGATTCGAACCCTTGCGACACTTTCGCGTCGACAGTTTAGCAAACTGCTCCGTTAACCACTCCGGCAACCCTCCTTTTTGTTTATTTTTTAATGATCGTTGTTCCGTTATTGCGAGTGCAAATATAGAACAGATTTCTTTATTTACCAAATAAAATTCAAGAAAATTTTGTGTATTTTTGAGGTAATAAATCATCCAAAAACCAAACTGATGCGTAAAACATTATATATCATCGGATTAAGCACATTTGTTTTTTCATGTACTTCACAGCAAAATGTGAAAAAAAATACATACAAGCCGAAAAGCCCGGTAACACAAGCGAAACCAACAGTTCAGACGACACCTCCGGTTCCTCCTAAACCAAAAGTGGTATCTGATCATGGAGTTGACTTTTTTACTACCAATATAGCAGACCCAACCAAAAATGATAATACGGCAAGTTATGGCTCTATTGTCTCTGCAAAACCGATCGGATATAAAGTAGTAAAGACTTATTTTCCGGCAGTAGCCCAAAATTTCAGACAGCGTTACTTAATATTACACTATACAGCCCTTCCGGACGACAAATCGATTACAGTTCTTACCCAGCAGTCGGTAAGCGCGCATTACCTGGTAAACAATACAGGAGATAACGAGATTTACCAGCTGGTGGATGAAAACAAACGAGCGTATCATGCGGGAGTAAGCGCCTGGAGAAATGACAAAAACCTTAATGATACCTCCATCGGTATTGAAATTGTAAATACAGGGTATACTACAGATGCTGCGGGCAAAAGAACGTTTGCTCCTTTCAGTGATGATCAGGTAAAAAAAGTAGCCGCATTGGTTAAAGATATTGTGACACGATATCAGATTCAGCCTACCAATGTATTGGCTCACGCAGATATTGCTCCTACCAGAAAACAGGATCCGGGGCCGATGTTTCCGTGGAAGAAGCTATATGACGAATACCAGGTCGGAATGTGGTATGATGAAGCAGCTAAACAAACCTATCTTGAACAGGCTCAGGCCGATATTACGGCAAGATATAATGATTCAAGCTTTATTTTCATGATTCAGACAGCATTGCAGAAATTCGGATATGGATTGGATCTCAGCGGAAAATGGGATGATGCTACCAAAAAAACAATTGAAGCATTCCAGTACCATTTCCGTCCTCAGAATTATGACGGCATCATGGATGCCGAAACATGGGCGATACTGCAGGCTTTAAATCAAAAATATCCAGTAAAATAATTCAAACTAAAACGCATCGGTTAGATGCGTTTTTGCTATCTTTAAACCATCAAAAACAGTAAAATATCTGTAATGGAAAATTTCAGAAAAGAAAGTGATCTGTTAGGCGAACTGAATGTGCCTTTAGATGCTTATTATGGGGTTCAGACACAAAGAGCTATCAACAATTTTAAAATTTCAGGACAGCTTTTGTCTTCTTATCCGGAGTTCATCAAAGGGTTGGCTTTTGTAAAAAAAGCAGCGGCAAAAACCAATTATGAATTAGGCCTTTTAGACGAAAACCTGTATTTCAAGATAACAGAAGCATGTGACGAAATTGTAGAAGGGAAATATCATGACCAGTTTCCGGTAGATATGATTCAGGGTGGGGCAGGAACTTCCATCAATATGAATGCCAATGAGGTAATTGCCAATATCGTGTTGGAAAAATTAGGAAAAAGCAAAGGAGAATATGAATTTTGTTCACCGAATGACCATATCAACCTTTCCCAGTCGACCAATGATGCTTATCCTACCGCTATTAAGATGGGACTGCTGCAGATGAACATAGGATTGGTAGAGAAGCTTGAAAAAATCATAGAGGCTTTCCGGGCCAAAGGACAGGAGTTTCATGACGTGATCAAAATGGGACGTACACAACTTCAGGATGCTGTTCCAATGACACTGGGGCAGGAATTTGAAGCATATGCAGCCACGTTGGAAGAAGATATTTCCAAACTGAATAACAATGCCAGTCTTTTTGTGGAAGTAAACATGGGCGCAACAGCTATCGGGACAGGATTGAATGCTCCGGTAGGGTATGCTACTCTTTGTGCTAAAAACTTAGCCCAGATTACAGGATTTCCCATTGTTTCAGCACCAGATTTAGTGGAAGCTACTCCTGATACAGGATCGTATGTGATCTATTCTTCAGCAACGAAACGTCTGGCTGTTAAACTGTCCAAAATCTGTAATGATTTAAGATTACTTTCATCAGGGCCGAGAGCCGGTCTTTTTGAAATCAACCTTCCTCCAATGCAGCCGGGATCTTCCATTATGCCGGGGAAAGTAAACCCAGTTATTCCGGAAGTGGTCAATCAGGTCTGCTTTAAAGTATTCGGAAACGATCTTACTGTGACTTTTGCCGCTGAAGCAGGGCAATTACAGCTGAATGTAATGGAACCGGTACTTTCTCATGCCATCATGGAAAATATCAACTTCCTTTGCAACGCTTTGGATACCCTTCGTGAGAAATGTGTGGTTGGAATTACAGCCAATAAAGAAGTTTGCCTGAATATGGTAAAACACAGCATTGGTATCGTAACGGCACTTAACCCTTATATTGGGTACAAACAGTCTACACAGATTGCAAAAGAAGCATTGGAAACCGGAAAGAGTGTTTACAACCTTGTTCTTGAAAAAGGAATTCTTTCTCAGGAAAAACTGGACGAAATACTGGATCCGAAAAATATGCTGAAACCGCATAACAAATAAATTCTAAAAACAATGAATGATCAATGATAAGTGATATGCTAAAAAGCTTCTTGTCATTGATCATTAATCATTAATTACTTATAATTCCCGTGAGGTTTTTAATCATAATTCCTGCCCATAACGAAGAGGAGAACCTCCCATTTACTCTTGATTCTTTACAACAGCAAAGCATTAAAGATTTTAGGGTAGTGGTGGTAAATGATGGTTCTACAGACAAAACACCTGACGTCATCAGGAAATACATAGAGGCAGATTCACGCTTTGAAACCGTTACCCTTCAGAAATCAGAACATCAGCCGGGCTCAAAAGTGGTTCATGCTTTTAAAAAAGGTCTTCAGTCCCAATCTATGGATGATTTTGATATTATCTGTAAATTTGACGCCGATATCATCTTACCGGAAAATTATCTGGAAACCATAGAAACGGCTTTTGCCAATAATCCGGAATATGGTTTGGCAGGTGGACTTCTGTACGTTGAAAAAGACGGAAAATGGGTATATGAAGAGAATTCCAATAAGCATCATGTAAGAGGTCCCATGAAAGCTTATCGTAAAGAATGTTTTATGCAGATCGGAGGATTAAGGGAAACACTGGGCTGGGATAATATTGATTCCATATTGCTTGAAAATCTGGGCTGGAAGGAAGTTGTTTTACCTGAACTCCATGTAAAGCTGATCAAAGTAAAAGGAGCTGATTACACAATACGTCCTGCCGATTATTACGGAAGATATTTTTATTTCCTGGGGCTGAACAGATTTCTTGCATATATTGCCTCTTCAAAAGAAGCGATGAAAAGCAAGTCTGTCGGTTTTTTCTTCGACATTGTTAAGTCTTATGAAGGCTGCAGATCAGAGAAACTGGAATTGAAAATTACAAAAGAAGAACAGACAGCTGTAAATGATCAACGCTGGAAAATGCTGAAGAAGAAATGGCTGAAGATGTAAGAAGTATAAATCCAGAAATTGTAGAAGGCTTCATGAATCATTATTGGAAAATTCAATAGGAACGGGCTTTAGCCCGTTTAATCAAAAAAATAAAAAATCCATCGGCTTTAGCCGAAACTTAAGAATGTAACTCCCATCGTGAAAAAAATAGCTTACATAGAAATAGATACCCACGCAGAAATTGCCAAGGCTTTCATGGATATTATGAAAGACTCTCAGGAGTTTTCAGTAGACTATTATTTTTCGAAAAGAATTAAAGATCAGATTAATCATAGTGATGAGCCTGTATTTTTATCGGACAGTTCTATGATTCTGGATCAGTTAAAAGGTAAAGATTATGATCTAGTTGTTATTGGAACAGTTCACCGTTATTTTAATACATTTTTAGCGATAACAAAAAAGTATAATACAGCAGTCATTTCCCATAACCTTAATTTTATCAAAGCATCAAAATTTGATCTGATAGAAAGCATTTTCAAAGGAGACGTTGTTTTCAGATTAAAACTGTGGCTGAAAGAAGGGCTATTCTACAAAACCAAGGTATATCACACTTCCAGATCTCTTTTGGTATTGGATGAAGCTTTAATCTCAGAAAAGTATCAGTTTCTACCGCTATTTTATACGAGGGATTTTGACAAAACAAAAAATGAAAATCTCATTGTACTTATTCCCGGCGGAGTTTCTCAAAAAAGAAGGGATTATGACTATATTTTCAAAACTATTCAGAATCTGAAGACAGATAAACTTTGCAGGTTTGTTTTTCTTGGAAAAGCAAGCGGGCATGAATTAAAACAACTGGAATATTTGTCCAAAAAACTGCCTGGAAACATTGAAATTACCTATTTTTCTGAAAGGGTTTTATCTGAAGATTTTGAAAGATGGATGCAGAAAGCAGATATTCTATGGTGTCCTATTCAGCAGAATACAGAATTTTTCAGTATCAAAGAAACGTATGGAAAGACTAAAATGACAGGAAACCTGGGTGATGCCATAACATATGGAAAATTAGCCATTTTTCCCGCAGATTATCTTTCGAAACTCGATTTTATCATTTCTGAAAAAGGAAATGTTATTGAAGAGCTGGAAACACTTAAAAATACCAGTTTTGATTTTCAGAAAAACTACAGTAAAAAAAGAGTTTTGGAAAATCTGGAAAGTACTTTGAATAAAATTATTCAATGACTGTTATGCTGTTTTTGATACTGCTTTTTTCGAAAATCTGTCAAATATTTTTTTTGAGATTCCACACGCAAGAAATACCCATAAAATTGCCTGAATATTGCTCGTTAGAAAGGTTACTGAAAATATAACAGAAAAAGTTATCGTTGTAAATAACAGATCTGAGGTGAACTTTTTTCTTTCCGTTATACTCATTTCAAAAGAATAGTCTTTATGTTTTACAGTGGCAAGCCAATAGAGGATGTAAATAGTAAGACCGGCAAGAATATGATTCAGTAAAAAGATTCTGAATGCTAAGATGACTACATGGATATTATCCACACTTTCCGCAAAAAAAGCAGTAGTAAAAGGAAAGAAGATAATGGGCAGCATCATGGCCATATTGGCGATTACAATTTGTTTATTGTAATTATGAATATGCTTGAACAGGAAATGATGACGCATCCAATACGTTACAATCAGGAAAAAGCTCAATAGAAGGGCAAGCAGATTGTATTTGAGTTCCACGAGCTGCTCCCACACACTGTCAAAAGAGCTTTCTTTAGTCACATGGGGGATCTTAAATTCTATGATAAGAAGGGTGATGGCAATAGCAAAGATGGCATCGCTGAAAAAGGCCAGACGTTCTACCTGGAAGTCATGTTTTGGGTGCTTATTGTGATCAGTGTTTTCTTGCAGTTTCTCAGTCATAGCATGGTATTTCAAATATGTACAGTCAATCGGTTGATTTGTGTGCATAATTGCTGCTAATGTAGTGTTTTTTTTATTTAATCTTAAAAATACTTTTAATGAACGTGATATTCAGATAATCTTCAACAGGAAATATTTTTGTGAAGTAATTTCCAATATAAATCAGCAGTAAAACAACTGCCGGTTTGTAAACAAGATTAAGCAGATTGCTGTTAAAGTTCGGGAGAACAATAGCGACTGTGATCGCCAGGGTGCAGATGATAGAGACAAAAATCATTTCAATGCTTAATGGCGAAACCTTAAATACAATATAATTGAAAATGATTTTCACAACATTGTAGATGGTAAGGGAAATGGCTGTAGATAAAGCAATTCCAATCAGTTTCAGGTCTGTATTTTTAATGAAATAATAGTTCAGCCCGATTGTAAGTCCGGCCAGTAAAAGCATGACCAGGATGTTGAACCTGTAATATTTTGAAAGTGAAATAATGTTTCCGTTGAATCCGGTGGCAAGATCGATCAATACCGCAGAGCCCCAGATCCAAACTACTGGTTCATATTCTCTGAGCATGGTTCCATTCTTGGGCATAAATTGCGTCAGATAAGGGAATCCTACCATAATACATGAGAATAAAACAGCGCCGAGGAAGTACAGCGTTAAAGATGTTTTTTTATGGAATCTGTCCAGTTCCACCATATCTCCATCTGCCAGTGTTTTATTAATAATAGGTGCAGAAATATTGAATAATCCAAGTTGTGGAATAGAAATTAATGAGATCAGTGCATATAAAACAGAGTAAATACCTACTTCTTCCATTCCCATAAATTCCCCGATCATAAAACTGTTGATGGCCAGGTAATTTCCGAAAGTCCCAAGAAATCCGAAGAAACTGTAATTGAAAAACTCTTTCCAGAAATTATTCTTCTTAAAATAATCTGTATTAAAATCCAGCTGAATCTTTTCAAGCTTATTGGTGTAATAAACGTAACCCAAAAGCATCAAAAAGAAAATTCCAAAAAAGAAAGCAAACGCAATTTTTTGTGATATTGCCGCATTGATATTCTGGGATAACGCAAAGAAAAACAGACAGAATGCTCCAAGATTGGCTATTTTCGGAAACAGATTATCGAAAATATTGGAAACTACAATTCTCTTATAATTGGAAGTGTATTTATTAAAAATAGCACAAAATGAAAGGATTAAGATCAGCGGAAGAATCATTTCTTTGATTTTCCATGCCTCTGAATGCCTGAACTTCGGATAAAAATAAGGAAGTAAGAAAAATACCACTGTGAAAATAAGAAAATTGATAAAAACAGTAAGCAGTGATAGTGACAGCATATTCTGCTTTTTGCCATCTCTTTCCACGGTGTGAAAAAACTTTACATTCGAATACGAGATACCCAATACAACAAAGGGAACCAGCATTTCTGCGGTAGGAAGAATGTAGCGCAGTTTTCCATAAAATTCAAAATCATTCGGAAATATGAATATTGCGGAAACGGTGCCCAGCAAAAAACCAATATAACCGATAATGGAATATTTGAAGCCTTGTCTCGCTACTACACTCATAAAGTTGTTTTAAATGTTTTTAGGTATAAAAATAATATTGTTGATGTACTGAGTTTTATTTTTTTCGTCGTTTGTATTTTGTGTTATAATATCTTCTGTAAGATTTTCCAGCGTAAAGCTGTCTCTGTTCAGGTATTTGGCTTCGTATCCCCAGTTCATTACTTCGGATATTTCATTCCAGATAGGTGTGTCGTGGTGTCTTTGTTCCATTTCGACCATTAAAGTCGGCTGAAATCGTCTGATGGTTTCTCTCGCCCCGGACAATGTTTTTATTTCGTTTCCTTCTACATCTATTTTGATGAAATCAAGTCTGTTGAAATGTTCCAGTGCAGCCCATTCGTCCAGCTTGATAACCTTTACTCTCTCCGTATAGCTTTTCTCTTCCCCTTTTTCTTTATAAGAAGTGTTTAAAGTACCGCGTGAAGCAATCGTTTTTCCATTAATAACAGGTACTTTGAACTCTGCAATTCTGTTTTCATCTGAAAGTGCCAGAGGAAGGATATGCATTGCCGGAAACAGCCTTTTCAGTCTTCGGTAAAGTTTCTTATTGGGCTCAAAACCATAAATGTTTTCATGATCCAGTGTGTTTTCCAGCTGATACAGGAAGGTTCCCACATTGGCACCAATGTCTAATATCACTGCATTTTTAGAAAGATATTCTTTAATCCATACCAGTTCCGGTTCTACATTACGCTCCGAAAAATTATTTTTACTAAGATTATTTAAAGTTTTAAAATATCTTTTTTTGTAGAAATTCGGACTTATATATTGTAGTTTCTCTGCGATTTTTTGGTATAAAGACATCGTAAGCTTTTTGACGAACAGCAAAGATAAGCAAAAATGTAAAACTTTTCTTAAAAAATGTTAATTATAATAGCTTGATTTTCAGGATGGAATTTTAAAATTTGTTTTTATAAGCTGCTGTATTTTAATAGGTTTTTGATTTGTCGCAAAGGCACCGGCATTCCCGAATATCTTTTTTAAAATATTCCTACAGAGAAACAATTCAACCGGAATGCACTCAATGATCTGTAAAAAATGAATTATCTGCGATGAAAAAATAAAGCCGTCTAAAGAAAAGGAGTATTCAGAAAGTCATTGAAGGGTTTCATCAGTTTGAAAACTTGGGTCATATTTTTCACTGCATTTTTATCCAGTACCTCTTCATCTTTCAGAGAATATATCACAATAAAATTCTTAAGCTTCAGATATTCACCCATGGGATCTTCTTTTTCGAAACCCTGTGGGATTTTTTTCAGCTTGTCTTCCTGGTCAAGCTCTGGAAAATGTTTTTTGAAATCTTTATTGTTGAGGATTTTAAGGAAATCGTCTCCATACAGCGAAATTTCTTTACGTACCTCTTTCAGAACAGAGGATTCAGGCATATAAATTCCTCCTGCCAGAAAGGATTTTCCGGGCTCCATATGAAGATAATAGCCTCCTTTCTGATTTCCTTTACCCATTCCCAGAGAAGCTCCGAAATTGGTTTTGTAAGGTGATTTGTCTTTTGAGAAACGGGTGTCCCTGTAGATTCTGAACAATGCTTTTTTACTGTCAATCTTAGCAAGATCTTCATCAAAACCGGACATTTCTTTAATCAGTTCATCTAAAAACGAAACTACATTCTGCTGGGATTCTGTGTACAGGTTTTTGTTCTCGTTAAACCATTCGCGGTTGTTATTTTTATTTAACTTTTTTAAAAAATCAAATGTTTTGGAAGAAATGCTTGCAGACATATTGTGTAAGGTGTTTTTCGTTATTAAGTGAGAATCAAAACGTCTTCTAAGCCCCGAATTCCGAATTTTCGTACCTCGAATCGAAATCTCAAAGGTTCGAATCTCACAACTCAAATGTACAAAAACTATTCATATCTTAGAGCCTCAATAGGGTCAAGTTTTGAAGCTTTCAATGCAGGATAATACCCGAAAAATACTCCTGTCACGGCACAGACGATAAATGAAATTATAATGGACGATTCAGTAATAAATGTGGGCCATGACAGGAAAAATGTAACGAGTTCTGAAGACAGTATCCCTAAAAGTACGCCAAGAATTCCGCCGGTAATACTGATCAATATTGCTTCAATAAGGAATTGGTATAGAATATCTTTTCCTCTTGCTCCAATAGACATTCGCAGCCCGATTTCTTTGGTTCTTTCCGTTACTGATACATACATAATATTCATAATTCCGATTCCCCCCACAACAAGAGAAATCCCTGCAATCGCTGACAAAAGTACAGTCAGAAGCTGGCTGGTAGAACTCATGGTAGAAATGAGCTCTGCCTGGGTTCTTACACTGAAATCATCATTGCTCCCATCAGCAGGCAGTTTGTGCTGTTTTCTCAGGATCTCAGATACCTGGTCTGTAGCCTGCTGCGAAGTATTTTCATTGGATGAGGCTGCATAAATGGTCTGAACATAGGTGATTCCCAAAAACCTTCTCTGGACCGTATTGAAGGGGGCTATGATCACATCGTCCTGATCCTGTCCGAATGCATTAGAACCTTTTGGAGCGAGGATTCCGATGACTTTCATAGGAACTTTGTTAAATCTTATAATACTTCCTACAGCATCTTCACCATTGGGAAATAAATTGCTGTAAACGGTTTGTCCTAAAAGGCAGACTTTATTGGATGAGGTGACGTCTTTTTTTGTGAAAAGATTTCCCTCGGAAATACCCCAGTCCCGGATGTTAAAATATTCTTCATTCACTCCCTGCAATTGTGTTGGCCAGTTATTAGGTCCATTGATAGACTGTCCGTTGGTCTGTACGGCAGGAGAGACATACGAAACATCTGGAGCTCCTTTTGAAATGGCATCCGCATCCTGAGGTCTCAGCGTCTGTAATCCTGAAGCTCCTATTCTGGCTCCTCCGGAAACATTCACATTACTGGAGGGCCGGATGGTGATCATATTGGATCCCATAGAAGAAAGCTGATCGCTGATGCTTTTTTTGGAACCTTCCCCAATGGCGGTCATGGCAATCACTGACGCCACCCCTATAATAATGCCGAGCATGGTTAAAAAAGCACGAAGCTTATTCCGTAAAAGGGCTTTCCATGCAATTCTGAAAAGGTTTGAAAGGTTCATAGCAACAAATTTTCAGGTTGAAATTATTTATAATCATCATTTACCGGGAGGTTTTCCAAAGCCTCTTTGGCAGATTTTATATTGTCGTTCTTAATATCCTTGATCACTTTTCCATCACGGAGGGTCACTGTTCTGCTGCTAAAGGTGGCAATATCGGGTTCGTGCGTTACAAAAACAATGGTTCGTCCCTGCTTGTGCAAATCCTGCATTAAAGCCATAATTTCATAAGAGGTTCTGGTGTCCAGGTTTCCGGTGGCTTCATCCGCAAGAATCATTACAGGTTCATTAACCAGTGCTCTGGCGATTGCTACTCTTTGCTGCTGACCTCCGGACATCTGATTGGGAAGGTGGTCAATCCTGCTTTCAAGTTTTACCGCTGTTAAAGCCTGTATAGCCCTTTTGTGACGTTCTTCGGTAGATATTTTGGAATTGTAGAGAAGAGGCAGTTCTACATTTTCTTTTGCGGTTGTCCTTGGAAGGAGATTGTAAGCCTGAAAGACAAAACCGATTTTCTGATTTCTGAGAACAGCCAGCTCATCACGGTCAAGATTTTTAATATTAACACCATCCAGAATATAATCGCCGCCGGATGGCTTATCCAGACAGCCGATAATATTAAGCAGAGTAGATTTTCCGGAACCGCTGCTTCCCATAATGGTCACAAATTCACCTTTCTCTACGGTAAATGTGACACCTTTAAGGGCATGAACGATTTCTTCACCCATCCTGAATTCTCTTTTCAGATCTGTGATCTCCAGAATTTTTTCTGCCATGACTTTTGTTTTAGGTTTGCTGGTTGTTTGGGTTTGAGCGGAATCCCCGAACTTTATTATCTAGGTCCGCCGCCACCGCCGCCGCTGTTTCTGTTATTATTTCCAACACCTCTTCTCTGAGGCATAAACGGGCTTTTTGTCTGTCCGCCGGAGGATTTTTTTGACAGTACTTTATAGCCGGTAATGATATTGTCATTTTTATTCAATCCTGATATCACCTGTATTTCGGTATCATTATCCATCCCTGTTTTTATTTTTTTTCTTGAAATGGTGCTGTCCTGGGCAATAATCCAGACGGCGGCTTCATTTTTCTTTTCGCCACCTTTGTTATTATTCTGTTTCTTCCATTGTCCTTTCTCATGTTTTTTACCGTTGGCAAATGGAGAATTTACTTTGTATTTCCGGATGATCAGACTGTCTGGCCTGAAGCTTGTTGCAGCCACTGGAATTTTCATCACATTGTCTAAAACCTGTGTGTAGATCGTAATGTTTGCTGTCATTCCCGGCTTCAGTTTTAAGCTGGAATTATCTGCATTGATGATGGTGGTATAATTCACCACATTTGACGAAACGGTGGGATGGAGACGTACTTCGGAAACTTCACCGTCAAAAGTTTCATCCGGAAAAGCATCCACTGTAAATGTTGCTTTCTGACCTACCTTTACATTCCCGATATCCGCTTCATCTACAGAGGCCCGTACCCTCATTTTGGTAAGATCCTTGGCAATACTGAACAGGGTAGGAGTGCTGAAGCTTGAAGCTACGGTCTGTCCCTCACTTACATTTCTGTTGAGAACAGTTCCGTCGATCGGAGAATAGATATTAGTCAGCGACAGGTTTTTATTGGCAGTAGAAAGCTGTGCGGTTACAGCGCCTACCTGTGCTTTTGCTGCATTGTACTGATTCGTGGCATTATCATAGTCCGCCTTGCTGATTGCTCCAACTTTATACAGCTGCGACTGTCTGTTGATATTGATTTCGTTATAAGCAAGATTACTTTTTGCATTTTGCAGGTTAGCTTTGATCTGTTCTGACTGAAACTGCAGCAGATCGGGATCTAAAGTGGCCAGTAATTGTCCTTTTTTGACCGTAGAATTGAAATCCACGTAAATATTTTTGATGATCCCTGATACCTGGGTACCTACTGCAACAGTATCTACAGGCTGAATCGTTCCGGTAGCAGTAATGGAATTGGATATGTTTCCCATTTCAGGTTTTACGGTCTCAAGCTGGATCTTTATTTCTTTTTCTCTGATGAAGAAAAACCAGACTGCACCTATTGCAATGATGCCGCCCACAACCCAGTACAACCATTTTTTATTCTTTGTGTTCATAGCTTACTTTAGATTTATAGGGTTACCTGCGTAAAAATCGTAGATCTGTTGGTTAAGGACTGCAGTGTATTTGGCCTGCAGATAATTCTGAACAGATTGTATATAAAGCAGTCTCTGCTGTTGAAGCTGTACATAATCTATGCTTCCTATTTTCATCTGAGCGTTGACTATATCATAACTTTGCTTACTGATATCCATCTGCTTAAAGGCAGAGTCATATTGAGACAGTGCATTCTGAAGATTGATATAAGACTGCTCTATCTGCTGATTAAGAACTGTTTTGGTATTCAGTAAATCAAGATTGGCCTGTTCGATGGCAATTTTTGATTTCTCAATCTGTGTTTTATAAATTCTGTTGTTGTAAATCGGGATGCCAAGGCTTAAGCCGATAGGCATGTAGAAATTGTTTCCCAGCTGATTAAAATAATTTCCGTTTCCGTTAGAGTAATTGGTGGAAATATTTCCTGTCAGACTCAATGTAGGCTGAATGGAGGCTCTGGCCATTTTCAGATTTGTATTGGAATTTTCTACGTTCAGTTCTCCATATTTTACTTCAGGACGTTGATCTTGTGCGAGGTTCTGTACATCCTGCAGAGGCTTCAGCTGGTCGTCTACCATAATGCTGTCGGGTTTTACGATCTGAAAATCATAATCCGAAGGAAGCTGCAGGATTTGTTTTAGATTAACAGTATTGGTCCGAAGATTATTTTGGGCTGCGGTGAGGTTATATTGATCCTGGGCTACCTGTGACTGTATCTGCAGATAATTTAATTTAGAAAGACTTCCTGCTTTGTATAACTGGTCACCCTGTTTTAATTGGGTTTGTGTTGTTTTCAGGACATTTTCAAGAGAAATAATATTTTCCTGGTTCATCAGGATATTCAGGTAAGCCTGGGCAATGGTAAGAGTAATGCTGTTTTGTGCTTCCTGTACCGAAAGGTCAGCCATCTGTACCAGGAGATTTTTTGAAGTTTCGTTGTTTTTGATATAGTTGGCATGATAAAGGGTCATTGAAGAATTGGCTCCTATGCTTTGAGCCTGCGCACCGGTCATATGAAGGCCGTCACTTCCGTTGAGGGCAAAAAGCCCTTGTGAAATAGCTCCGCTTAAGTTGGGATATTTTGCTTCTTTTGCCTGAAGAAGATCCTGTTGGGCTGAATTTTTTGAGAGCCTTAGAGAGTTGATAGAAATATTATTTGCCTTTGCGTATTCAATGCAGTTTTCCAATGTCCAGGCAGACGGATAATGTGGTGTCTGGGCAAATATTTCAATGGCTATGCATGAGAATATCAAAAAGAAAAATTTGCTTTTCATGGCTTTGTTTTTGAAAATTCATAAATAACACAGAAAAAATCAATCCAATTTAATAAAAAAAAATAATGTTTAACAACTTTTTAACCCACGGCTTGTTTTTTTAGATTTAATTTTCCAAAAATTAAAAATATATTAAAAGATTCTGAATTTAAGTTTGTATATTTAAAACTTTGTTCAAAAACAAATCAAATATTTATTGTATCTTTGCAAAAATTTTAAAATAGTTAATGAATTTATTTACGGAAACCAATTTAAGTCCTGATATTCTTAAGGCAATTGGCGAACTGGGTTACGAAAGCCCAACAGAAATCCAAAAACAGACTATCCCTTTTATTCTTTCAGATATTCGCGATTTGATCGCACTTGCGCAGACAGGGACAGGCAAAACAGCAGCGTTTTCGCTTCCGATTTTGGATATGATTGACGATACGAGTCGCAAAATCCAATTATTGGTGCTTTGTCCGACACGGGAATTATGTCTTCAGATTTCTAAAGACATAAAGAATTACTCTAAATACATGAAAGACATCAAGACAACTGCGGTTTATGGTGGAAGTAGTATTGTAGAGCAGATGAGATCTTTGAAGGATAAGCCACAAATTATTGTGGGAACTCCGGGAAGAGTAATTGATCTTATCAACAGAAAAGCGTTAGACTTTTCTGCTATTCATTGGTTAGTATTAGACGAAGCTGATGAAATGCTTTCTATGGGATTCAAGGATGAATTGGAAACCATTCTAAGCGAAACTCCGGAAACGAAACAGACTTTCTTATTCTCTGCAACGATGAATAAAGAAGTGGAAAGAATTTCCAAAAATTACCTTACAAAACCTCACCGTATTTCTGTAGGTTCTATCAATGAAGTGAAGAAGAACATTACTCACGAATACTATGTGGTAGGGTACCGTCAGAAAAAAGAAGCATTGAAAAGATTAATTGATGCCAACCCTAACCAGTACTCTATTATCTTCTGCAGAACAAGAATGGAAACTCAGGAAGTGGCTGATTTCTTAATGCAGAACGGATATGCAGCTGATGCTCTTCATGGTGATCTTTCTCAGGCGCAGAGAGATACGGTAATGAAGAAATTCAGATTGAAAAACATTGATATTCTTGTAGCGACAGACGTGGCAGCAAGAGGATTGGATGTAAACTCTCTGACTCACGTTATTCACTTCTCTTTACCGGATGATCCTGAAGTATTCGTTCACAGAAGCGGAAGAACAGGTAGAGCCGGAAAAGACGGTATTTCTATGGCTTTAATTAAGCCTGAAGAAAGCAGAAAACTGAAACAGATCAAATCTTCAACAAAAATTGAAATCCACGAAAGATTTATTCCTACAGGTGATGATATTATCAAAGCTCAGGTAGGAGGTGTATTCGAAAAATTGTTGACAGAACACGAAGATCTTTTCGAATTTGATGACAGTTTAATCCCGGATCTGAGCAACTTTACAAAAGAAGAACTGGTACACCAGCTTCTGCAGTTCCAGCTGAAAGATCTTGCTTTATACTACAAAGACAAGCATGACCTTGTTGAGCAGAAATTAAGCAGCAGAGATGATGACTACTCAAGAAGAGATCGCGGACGTGACAGAGACAGAGATAGAGGTCGCGACAGAGACCGTGGAAGAGACAGGGACCGTGGTGGAAAGCCAAGAAGAAAAGATGAAAACATGGTAAGATTCTTCTTCAACCTTGGTAAAAAAGACCACCTGAAGAAACTTGACGTTTTAGATATTATCAATAAAGCTACTGCTGGCGGAAAAAGCAAGAAGAGAGCTGAAATCGGTGATATTGAAATCTTAGAGAAATTCTCTTTCTTCGAAGTTGAAAAATCGTTCAAAGACAATGTGTTGAGCAATATTCAATCGATGAAATTCAAAGGAAAAGATATGAGAGCTGAAGTAGCAAACTAATCTCTTTCCAAACCATACAAAACCGGCATTAATGCCGGTTTTTTTATTTAATAATCAGTTGTTAAGCGAATGTTAACAAAACTTAATGTTAGATAGTTTCAGGTACAATCCTTTTTTAAGAAATTTGCACACGAATTATAAATACTAAAAAATGGGAATTGGTAATATTTTCCACGCTTTTCAACCAAAAGATAAAATCTTCTTTGTACTTTTCGAAAAAGTAACTGAAAATCTAGTTGCAATGTCAGAAGAATTCAACACAGGAATCAAGGATTTCGATCTTAATGACGATTCAATGTTGAAAAAAATGAGTGACTTCGAACACAAGAATGATGAACTTACTCACGAAATTTTCGTAGAATTAGGGAAAAACTTCATTACTCCTTTTGACCGTGAGGATATCCACACATTGGCAACAGGATTGGATGATATTGCTGATTATATCTACGCTTCCACAAAATATATTTTCCTTTACAAATCACCTGAGATGAAGGCTTATTCAGACTTCTCCCTATTGATCCACAAAGCATGTCTTGAAATTCAGAATGCTATGAAAAACCTTAAAGGGTTCAAAAACATGGAACAGGTGAAAGAAGCTTGTATTAAGGTGAACTCTATTGAGAATATTGCGGACGATCTGCTATCCAATTCAATGGTAGAATTATTTGAAACCAATGATGCGATCAACATTATTAAAGTTTCATCAGTACTGAACTACCTTGAAGTTGTAACGGATAAAGCAGAAGATGTTGCCAATACGATTGAGAACATCATGATTAAATACGCCTAATACATAGCAAAAAATGGAATTTCCGATTTTACTGATAGTTATTATTGTGCTGGCCCTGATCTTCGATTATATCAATGGTTTCCATGATGCGGCCAACTCAATTGCAACTATAGTTTCTACAAAAGTTTTAACTCCATTCCAGGCTGTACTTTGGGCGGCACTTTGGAACTTTGCAGCGTTCTTCATTGCTGCTTATATTATTGGAGAATTCAAAATTGGTAATACAATTGCCAAAACAGTTAACGAGAATTTTATCACCCTTGAAGTTATATTTTCCGGTCTTGTGGCAGCGATTGCCTGGAACCTGCTGACATGGTGGTTCGGAATTCCTTCGTCGTCGTCACATACGCTGATCGGAGGTTTCCTGGGAGCCGCTCTTATGCATGCTTTCATGATGGATTATCATGCTGTGGCAGCAGCGCAGCCGGATCTTGGAACATGGGGCACAATAAAAGAAGCTTTTCACCAGGTAACGCATCAGAGCGTGGTGAAATTTGATAAAGTAATTCCTATCTTCCTGTTCATTTTCATGGCACCGATCATAGGGATGATCATCTCCGTTATCATTACACTGATTATCATACATCTTTATAAAAGATCAAACCCACACAAAGCAGATCAGTCTTTCAAAAGACTGCAGTTGGCTTCTTCAGCTTTATTCAGCTTAGGACACGGTTTGAATGATGCTCAGAAAGTAATGGGGATCATCGGGGCAGCAGTGATTTATTATCACGTTAATATGCTTCAGGATGTACAGTATCTGAATATTCCTTCTGCAGAACGTTTTGACTATTTTGCTCAGCATTATATCTGGGTTCCTCTGGTTTCGTTCCTTGCTATTGGTTTAGGGACAATGAGTGGTGGTTGGAAGATCATTAAAACAATGGGTACCAAAATCACTAAAGTGACTTCATTAGAAGGAGTAAGTGCAGAAACAGCAGGTGCTATCACCTTATTCATCACAGACCACTTCGGTATTCCTGTATCTACAACCCATACCATTACAGGTTCTATCATCGGGGTAGGATTGACAAAAAGAGTTTCAGCAGTAAGATGGGGAATCACCGTAAGCCTTCTTTGGGCTTGGGTATTAACAATTCCAATCTCTGCCATTGTAGCAGGAATTACCTACCTAGTGGTAACTTTCTTATCCTAATATATAACTCATATCAACATATAAACTTTGTCCATTTGGACAAAGTTTTTTGTTTTATAAAGCCTCGAAAAATCGTATTTTTGTTCAAATTATAAGATTTTATGGAATTTTTAGACAGATACCAGCAGATTGTTGCAGACGCCATCGCGAAATATACTTTTAAAGACAAGCCTGCGGAGTTATATGAACCGATGAACTACATTATTTCCCATGGTGGAAAACGTCTTCGTCCGATTATGGTGCTTATGGCATGTGATATGTTCGGCGGTGATCTTAAACAGGCAATCAAACCTGCATTGGCCATCGAGTTTTTCCATAATTTCACGCTGATCCATGATGATATTATGGATGAAGCTCCTTTAAGAAGAAATAAACCTACCATTCATACCCTGCATGGTCTTAATGTAGGAATCCTTTCCGGAGATGGACTGATGCTTAAAGCATATAAGTTCTTTGAAGATCTTGAACCTGAAATTTTCAAAGCATGCATCAGAATATTTACTCATACAGGGCTTCTGTTGTGTGAAGGACAACAGTATGATATCAATTTTGAGACTCAGGAAGATGTGACTTTCGATGATTACATCAGAATGATTACTTATAAAACAGGGGTTCTGAGTGCTTCTTCATTTGAGATTGGTGCCCTGATTGCAAAAGCTGACTTTAAAGACGCCAAAGCAATTTTCAACTTTGGAAAACATATCGGGATTGCATTCCAGATTATGGATGATTATCTTGATGTATTCGGAGATCAGGCACAGTTTGGAAAAAAACATGCCGGAGATATTTACGAAAACAAGAAAACCGTTTTATACCTGTTAGCAAGAGAACATGCAACAGATGAAGAAAGAAAAGAACTGGATTACTGGTATTCTAAAAAAACTGAAAATGTAGATAAGGTCTATGGAGTTGAGAAGATTTTCAGAAGAACAAAAGTAGATGAAAAAGCGTTACGTCTGATCGAAAAGCATAATGAAATAGGACAGAGCTATCTTCAGAAAATAGATGTACCGGAAGAAAAGAAAAAACCTTTTATCGAACTGGCAAATTATTTGTTGAGAAGAGAAAGTTAATATAGGTAGCAGAGGATAGGTGGCAGGTAGCAGCAATTTACCTGCAACCTATTTCCTGCAACCTAACCCCCTATACAATGAAATTCAGGACAGAAGTTGATATCCCCGAATCAGATAAAAAGATTGAGATTGAAGATAAAATATTTTCGATAGGTTCATGTTTTGCCTCTGAGATGACAGATTTATTGCAAGACGGGCAGCTTCAGACACTCAATAATCCTTTTGGAACCATTTTCAATCCTTTTTCTATCAATAATGCAGTTAACAGACTACATGATTCTGCATTTTATGAAGAAGAGGAATTGATTACTTACAATGACGAATATATTTCTCTGGATCATCACACCAGTTTTGATACCCGGTATATTCATCAGACTTTAGATAAAATTAATAAGGCTATTGAAGAAGGAAATGCCTTTCTGCAGGAAGCCGACTGGATTATTATCACTTATGGTTCTTCATTTATTTATGAGTTCCTGCCCAAAAATAAACTGGTGGCCAACTGTCACAAAATTCCCCAAAAGTTTTTTGAGAAAAGACTCCTTAGCCATCAGGAACTGACAAACTCTATTTATCAGACGATTCTGGATCTTAAAGATATTTGTAAAGAAGGGGTTCAGATTCTGTTTACCGTTTCACCCGTAAGACATACAAAAGATGGGATGGTAGAAAACCAGTTGAGCAAGTCCAAACTGATTACAGCAATTCACGAATCGATTTCGATGTTCGAAGACTGCCATTATCTGCCGGTCTATGAAATCTTAATGGATGATCTCCGTGACTACCGTTTTTACAAAGAAGATATGATTCATCCCAGTACACAGGCCGTCAATTATATTTTTGAGAAGTTTGGAAAATCTTATTTTTCAGAAGAAACTCAGAATTTTATCAAAGAAAACTTTAAGATTGTCAAGGCGCTGGAACATAAAACCAGTGATAAGAAAGACCCAAAATTTATAGAATTCAGAGAAAAGCTGGATCAGAGAATAGAAAATCAACGTAAAAAAGTAAAACATAAAATATTCTAGATGCCTGACTTTACCCAAATTGACTATCTTAAAGACGGAAATGAAAGGCAGCGAAAAGCTTATGAAATTCTTACAAAGCATCATTTTTTTGAAAAATTAAAAGCTTATTCGCCCATTTTAGCAGGAACTGTTCCTATTGAAATAGACATAGAGGGAAGTGATCTGGATATTATTTTTGAGGTAGATCTAAGATTTGAAGAAGACTTTCTGGATGATTTGATGTTCAGCAGATTTATTTCTCACGACGTGGAAACGAAAGTTGAATATCCTATCATAAACGGTGAAAAATGCATTACATTAAATTTCATGCTGGATGAATTTCCCATAGAGATTTTCGGACAGAATAAACCGACAACTGAGCAGAATGCATACCTTCATATGATTGCTGAACACAAAATATTACAGGAAAAGGGAGAAGAATTTAAACAAAAAATAATAGAATTGAAAAAACAGGGTATAAAAACAGAACCGGCTTTCGGAATGTTGCTGGGACTTGAAAACCCTTATGAAGATCTGTTAAAATTTTAAATAAAATGATTGATACACATACACATCTATACGCAGAAGAATTTGATGAAGACCGAACAGAAGCTATTCAGAGAGCTTTAGATAAGGGAATTACAGAATTTTATCTTCCTGCTATTGATTCTGAATCCCATGAAAAAATGCTACAGCTGGAAACACAATATCCGGGACAGATTTTTTCGATGATGGGATTACATCCATGTTATGTAAAACCGGAATCCTGGGAGAAAGAACTTGAAATTGTAAGAAACTATCTTGACCAGAGACATTTTCCTGCCATAGGAGAAATTGGAATTGATCTCTACTGGGATAAAACAACTTTGGATATTCAGGTGAAAGCTTTTGAACAGCAGATCGACTGGGCAATAGAAAAAGACCTTCCTATTGTTATTCATACAAGAGAAAGCTTTGACGAGACATTCGAAGTGCTGGAAAGAAAAAAACATCCAAGACTGAGAGGGATCTTCCACTGTTTTTCAGGAAATGTTGAACAGGCACAGCATGCTATTGATCTTAATTTCATTTTAGGCATCGGCGGAGTAGTAACTTTTAAAAACGGAAAAATAGATCAGTTTCTGAACGATGTTCCACTGGACAAGATTGTTCTGGAAACAGATTCTCCTTATCTGGCTCCGGTTCCGCACAGGGGGAAAAGAAACGAAAGTTCTTATCTTGATCTGGTAGCCGGAAAACTGGTGAATATCTATGGAAAAGACTTTTCGGAAATAGACCGCATTACCACAGAGAATGCAAAGAAGCTTTTTAAGTAGTACAATTTTAATTACAAGATAAATGAAACCCCTTTCCAACATTGAAAAGGGGTTTGCTTTTATTTCTTTCTGGTGAAATTTTTATTTTTAGGTTTTTTAAATCCTACTGAAGCCGTTGGTGAAGGCTTTTTACGATTTTTATTTGACCTTGAATTAGTATTGCTGTTTCCTGCTTTAGGTTTTTCACCACCGGCAGGCATAGGTTTGTTATTCGAATCTCTTTTTTGAGCAACCAGATCATCCGTATGGAAAGGATGGTCTTTGATCACAGGAATTTTCTTCCCGATCAGCTTTTCTGTGTTCTTTAAGTTTAGAAGATCAAGCCCGTCGACAAAAGAAATAGAGGTTCCTTCGGCTCCGGCTCTTCCTGTTCTTCCGATACGGTGTACATAGGTTTCCGAAACATCGGAAAGCTCAAAATTGATCACAAATTTCAATTCGTCAATGTCAATTCCTCTTGCTGCAATATCTGTGGCAACAAGAATTCTTGTTTTTCCGGATTTAAAGTTGTTTAAAGCATTTTGTCTTGCATTCTGAGATTTATTACCATGAATGGCCTCCGCAGAAATGTTATCTTTCTGAAGCTTTCTTGCAATTTTATCCGCCCCGTGTTTTGTTCTTGAAAATACCAGTACCGAGTCTGAAATATCATTTTCAAGAATGTGGGTCAATAAGTTCAGTTTATTTTCCTTTTCAACAAAATACACCGACTGTTTGATGGTGTCTGCCGTAGAAGATACCGGAGTTACTTCTACTTTTACAGGATTATTCAGGATGGAATTGGCCAGCTTTTGAATCTCACCGGGCATCGTTGCCGAAAAGAATAAAGTCTGTCTCTTTTGAGGTAAAAGCTTAATGATTCTTTTTACATCATGTACAAAACCCATATCCAGCATTCTGTCTGCTTCATCCAGAACAAAGATCTCAAGATTTTTCAGACTGATGATTCCCTGCGCAATGAAGTCAAGAAGTCTTCCTGGTGTGGCAACCAGAATATCAACGCCCTTTTTAAGAGCAGCTTCCTGGTTTCCTTGTTTTACACCTCCGAAAATAACCAGTTGTTTTAATGGAAGGTATTTACCATAGGCATTAATGTTTTCCTCGATCTGAATAGCCAGTTCTCTGGTGGGAGTAAGGATTAATGCTTTTATATGTTTATTGGGGATTTTATTTTTGGATAAATTCTGTAAGATAGGAATAGAAAAAGCAGCTGTTTTACCAGTTCCTGTCTGTGCGCAGCCTAAAAAGTCTCTGCCATCTAAGATATCAGGAATAGATCTTTCCTGAATAGGAGTTGGAGTAGTGTAACCCTGCTCCTGGATTGCTTTTGCAATAGGTTCTATTAAGTTTAAGTCTGTAAAATTCAAATGAATTATTTTAAAATTTAAATAAAAATTCCTTCAGTCTGAAAGAATTACATTCTGCAAAGGTAGTTTAAAAAAAATTAAGATATATTTAGTGTTTTATGTCTTTAGTGAAAATATAACTGACCTGTAAAATTTAAATGGCTGCTCATACCTGGGCAGCCGTTTTATTGAGATAAAAATCTGGAATTTATTTGAATCTATATCCTACACCAGCCTGTAAAAATCCGATTTTTGTGGGAACGGTATTTTCTTTGTTGGTTTCAAAGAAATTGAAGTGGTACCGGGCATCCACAAAAAATTTCTCATTAATCTTATATTCCGTACCCAGAAAAGGGAAAAAGTTCAATGTTTTAGAGCCTTCAGAGTTGGTAGTGACCTCACCGTTAAAAATAGTGTCTGTTTTTATCTTGGATGATATATTAATTCCTATATTCATTCCTACAGAAGCAGAAAGATTGGGAATTAAATAATACTTCAGTGAAATGGGAACCTGTATCTGATTGAGTTTATATTCAAATTTCATATCTCCCATATTGACAATTTCGTTGCCTACCAACTGAACTCCGGGATAGATCTCCTTACCACCCAGTTGTGTGTATAATACTTCAGCCTGTAAGCCAAACTTAGAGGACAAAGGCTGCTCGGCCAGAATACCAGCGTAGAAATAAGATTTTGAATCGAGCTGTGTGTTAAAGAATTTCATGCTGGATAAGGTATATCCTCCTTTTACTCCAAAACTCATCGATTCGGAAGTTTTTTGTGCATTACTTATTGTTGATAAAACAAATGCCAGAGCGAAAAAAATGTTCTTCTTCATGTTTTTTTGAATGGTTAATAGTTCTGTAAAATAATAATTCCTCCCAAAAGAAGGAATTATTGCGGCAAAGATAGTTTAAATATTTTTATAAGGCTTATTTCACCTTAGTCCATTCCTGGCTTTTTCTTAAATTTTCGAAAAACTGATAGACTTCTGAAAGTTTCTCGCTTCCGCGTTTTCCATAATCTTCCACATTTTTTGAGGTTCCGTCAGCAAATTTAATTCTTAAATAAGAAGTGGGAAGATCAGTAATATTATGTTCTCCGTATTGATCATTTAATCCTTTTACATTGAGCCCATCCAGTAAACTGATGAGTTTATTGTAATCTTCTTCTTTGATGGTTCCTTTAAAAGTTCCTTCACGCGGTTTTGAAAATTCATCTTTTGAAGGTTTGTTATTGAAATTAAAATGTTCCGCTTCAAAAACAGCCGTTCTGTCCGGATTGATCGTCATTTTAAAAACAGGACAGAATCCAAAGCAAGGAGTTGCCTCATATTCAATAGTAGAATATTTGGAATTTACTTTCTGAGAAGTATTACAGGAAAATAAAAAAATAAAAGCACAAAGGCCCAGTAAATATTTCATAGCTTTTCAATTTCAAAGGGTCACCTCAATAATTGTTCCAAAAGATAAATTATTCCTTTGTTTTTATGTTAAATATAAAGTGATAAATCTGTTTAAAATAATATTTGACTGAAGAAAAAAAACAGCCTCAGGAAAACCTGAGGCTGTTTTTTATGATGCAGTTCTGTTTTTAAAATAAAACTGATGAATCAATGTATTTCTATCCGTGCAATTGCTTCCAGATAGCGTCTTTCAATTCCATAAGACCTTCTCCGGTAACCCCTGAGAAGAATAAAGGCTGCTTGTTCTCGGGAAATTCTGCTGCAATTTCTTTTTTCAGTTCATCATCCAGGAGATCGGATTTTGAAACAGAAATAATGAAGTCTTTATCCAGTAATTCAGGATTGTATTCTTTTAATTCATTTTCAAGAATTTTAAACTCCTGGAAATGATTTTCAGAATCAGCAGGAATTAAGAACAGCAGGATGGAGTTTCTTTCAATATGTCTCAGGAATCTGTGACCTAAACCTTTACCTTCAGCGGCTCCTTCGATAATCCCAGGAATATCAGCCATTACAAATGATTTGTAATTTCTGTAATCTACAATCCCAAGGTTAGGAGTCAATGTGGTAAAAGCATAGTTGGCAATTTTGGGTTTTGCCGCGGAAACAGATGCTAAAAGTGTAGATTTTCCGGCATTCGGAAATCCAACCAGACCTACGTCTGCCAAAATTTTAAGCTCGAAAACGATATAACCCTCTTCTCCCGGAAGACCTGGCTGCGCATATCTTGGAGTCTGGTTGGTAGAAGATTTGAAGTGCTCGTTTCCTAGTCCTCCTTTACCACCATGCATCAGAATGATTTCCTGTCCGTCTTCCAAAATTTCACCAATAATTTCGCCTTCTTCATTTTTGGCAATAGTTCCTACCGGAACTTCAATATAAACATCAGCACCGTATGCACCGGTAAGCTGGTTTTTTCCTCCGTTTTCACCACGTTCTGCTTTTACGTGACGGGTGTAACGAAGGGGAAGTAAAGTCCATTCATTGGCATTTCCTTTCATGATGATGTGACCTCCACGACCTCCGTCGCCGCCGTCAGGACCACCTTTAGGAATATACTTTTCACGGCGAAGGTGGGCAGAACCAGCACCTCCGTGTCCGCTTTTACAATGGATCTTTACGTAATCTACAAAGTTAGACATATAGTTTGTGTTGCGGGTTGCGGGATGAAAATTCGAATCCCGTACTCATTCCCGATTATTTAATTTTTTCTACCTCAGCGAAAAGTTTTTGGGAAATCTCATCAATTTCACCAACACCGTTTACCTCTACATATTTACCCTGCTGCTTATAAAGCTCGGCAACTTCTGCTGTTTTGGTATAATATTCTTTAATTCTGTTTTCGATGATCTCTACATTGCTGTCGTCTGATCTTCCGCTGGTTTCTCCTCTTTTCAGAAGTCTTTCCACCAAAATTTTGTCCTCTACGACCAATGAAAGGCAGATGTCAATCTTGTCATTCAGTACTTCTTTAACGATCTTTTCCAAAGCCTCTGTCTGAGCAGTTGTTCTTGGGTATCCGTCAAAGATAAAACCATTGGTATCCGTAGGTTTTTTGATCTCATCGATCAGCATATCTGTTGTTACCTGATCCGGAACCAATTCTCCCTTATCGATATATGATTTAGCCAGTTTTCCAAGTTCAGTGTCATTTTTCATGTTATATCTGAAAAGATCACCTGTTGAAACCTGTTTTAAATTGAATTTTTCGATCAGATTCTGAGCTTGTGTTCCTTTTCCACTTCCTGGAGGGCCGAACAGAACAATGTTTATCATAATGTTGATTCGCTTCCGGCAATTGGCATTCTGCTTCCGGCTCCTGGCTTTTGGCGGCTTGCTCCTGCTTTCAGCTTTTTTAAGTTATTATTAAATTTATTTCTTTATATAATTTTAAGCTAAAAGCTACCAGCTAATAGCCAACAGCACTTTAATGGTTGATTTGTCCTTCTTCCAGCTGATACAGATTCGGCAGGTTTCTTCCTAATTCATCATAATCAAGTCCGTATCCAAGTACAAATTTGTTCGGAATTTCTTTCCCGATATAATCCAGTTTGAAATCTTTTTTATAAACTTCAGGCTTCAGTAAGAAACTTGCCAGTTTTACAGATTTAGGACGTTGTGTTTCTTTAAAATATTTGAAAAGACTTTCAACCGTATTTCCTGTATCAACGATGTCTTCTACAAGAATGATGTGACGGTCTTTCACATCTTTAGTCAGTTCCATTTTCTGATAAACGATCCCTGTAGACTCAGTTCCTACATAAGAACTCATTTGAATGAAGGCAATCTCGCATTCCCCCGGGTAATATTTCAAAAGATCTGAGAAGAACATAATTACCCCATTTAAAACACCAATGAAAACAGGAACTTCATCCTTGTAATCTTCATAAATTCTTAACGCTGTCTCTTTTACAATCTCCTGAATTTCGGCATCCTTTAAATAAGGAACGAAAGTTTTGTCGTGAACTTTAATGCTTTCCATAAAATTTTTAGTAGGAGGCAAAGTTACGGATTTTAGATTTTTCAATAAAATCTTTTTGTGTTTAATCCGGTATTTGTGCTATCTTTGTTCTTTCAAAACCCAAAAATACAGAGATGTAGGATATAATTTCTTTCCGATTTGATCAGACGATAACTATTATGTTATTGGTGTTTAACCATTATTAAGAAAGAAATCATGATTTTACTGCAAAATATATCCTTTGGGTTTCCGGGAGGAAATCTTCTATTTAATCATATCAATTTAACAATACAATCTCATACCAGATCTGCTCTTGTAGGAAGCAACGGTATGGGGAAATCAACCCTGCTGAAAATGATGGCGGGCGAAATTCAACCTTTGGATGGGCATATTAACATTCAGGGTGATATTTTTTATGTGCCCCAGATGTTCGGGAATTTCAATCATCTCACCATTGCTGAATGTCTGAAAATAGATCAGAAGCTGTATGCTCTTGAAAAAATCACCGGCGGAGAGGTGGATGAAATTTATTTTGAAATACTCAATGATGACTGGGATATTGAAGAACGGTGTCAGCATGCTCTGGAATATTGGCAACTCGATCATTTTGAACTAACACAAAAGCTGGAGGGCCTGAGCGGTGGGCAGAAAACCAAAGTCTTTCTCGCCGGAATCCAGATCAATCAGCCTGATATGATCATTCTGGATGAACCCACCAATCACCTGGATCATGAGGGAAGAAAGCTGTTGTATGATCTTATTGACAAAACAGATGCAAGCGTCGTTATCGTAAGCCACGACCGTACCTTACTCAATCTTGTTGATACCATTTTCGAATTAAGCAATCAGGGAATAGCAGCCTATGGAGGAAATTATGACTTTTATGCAGAGCAGAAAGAAGTGGAGGAAGAAGCTTTACATAATGATATCCATGCTAAAGAACGGGCATTGAAAAAAGCAAAAGAAAAAGAGCGGGAAACATTGGAGCGAAAACAAAAGCTGGATGCCAGAGGGAAAGGGAAACAGGAAAAATCCGGAGTGGCGAGGATTATGATGAATACGCTCCGGAATAATGCTGAGAAAAATTCTTCCAAATTAAAATCTGTCCATGCTGAGAAAATCAGCGGCATTTCAGACGAATTAAGAGGACTTCGTTCATCAGTAAGAAATGCCGATCAGATGAAAGTTAATTTTAATGATTCTAACCTTCATTCAGGAAAGATCCTTGTTATCGCTGAAAGTATAAATTTCAGCTACCAAAAGGAAGAGCTCTGGAAAGAAAGCCTTAATCTTGAGATCCGGAGTGGAGACAGAATCTCGATTAAAGGAGACAATGGATCAGGAAAAACCACACTGATAAAACTTCTGCTGGGAAAAATTGAACCTTCTGAAGGAAAAATAAGCAGAGCGGAATTAAACAGTATTTATATTGATCAGGAATACTCTTTGATTCATAATGATTCAACGCTGTATGATTTTGTCCAGAATTTCAATGACAACGCCATGCAGGAGTCTGAAGTGAAAACATTACTCTCCAGATTTTTATTTGGAAAAGATACCTGGGATAAGAAATGCGGTATGCTGAGCGGGGGAGAGCGTTTAAGATTACTTCTCTGTGGGCTGTCTATCAGCAATAAAGCTCCGGATATGATCATTCTTGATGAACCCACCAATAACCTCGATCTTCAGAATGTAGAAATTCTTACCAATTCCATTAAAGACTACCATGGAACTTTATTAGTGATTTCACATGATGAAGTCTTTCTGGAAGAGATTGGTATAGACCGGGAATTATCGCTTAACTAATGATTGTATTTACAATTTGTACAGAATTAATATCAATAGAGGCGGGCTTTAACTGTCTATCAATAGATTAGAAATCCTTCGGCTTTAGCCAAAACTTATCATAAAAATCCCGGCTGACTATAACCGGGATTTTGTTTTTTATTTTTCTCTTTTCCTGTTGATTGCATCCAGAACCATATCCATCTTTTGTTGTAGTTCATAATCCCCTGAAATTTCAATGAAAGGAATATTCATCTCAGACAGCCATTCCAGATGAGCCTTTAAAGTCCTGGTGGCAATCCCGGTATTGTAATCATAATCTTTAGCCCAATCTATGAATTCCTGATATTTTTGAGCTTTTTCCGGATGAGTGAAAATTTCATCACCATATCTTTCATATTCCCTTTTTTTCAATCTTTCCATTCGTATTTCAGGAGGAAGATAGAGAAATACAATCAGATCAAATACCGGAAATACATTTTCACCCCAATGAATGATTGAACCTCCGAAAATCCAGTTTTCAGTGGTATGAAGTTTATCCGAAACAAAGGTGTTCCTTATTTCAGGATTCTGTTTTTCTGTAAAAGGAATTTCAGTTTTAAGCCAGAAAAAATCATCACTGTCGAAGTATTCGATATTGAGTTTTTCAGACAATGCTTTTCCTAGAGTGGTAACGCCGGAGCCTGAAGCTCCGAAAATATGGAGCCTCATGATTTTGTTATAATCCAGTTATAAATCCCGTTCAGTACCTCTTCCCGTATTTCCTCATTCAGAATCTCATGGCGCATTTCCGGATAGATCTTTACGTCTACATGCTGAAAACCATCAGCTTTTAAGTTGTTGGCCGTATGTATTACGCCTTTTCCAAAATCACCGATCGGGTCATTCTGCCCGCTTACCAATAAAAAAGGAAATGATTTCGGAATGGAAGAAGTCCAGTTCCTTGATGTAGCTTTTTTATAGATGGTAAATAAGGTATAAAAAGCATTATGGGTAAACGGAATTCCGCAGAGCTCATCCTCTTCAAATTTCTTTCTGTTTTCAGGATTTACACTGAGCCAGCTGGTATCACTGAAATCTTTGTCCTTTTTAAAATGTTTGTTATTGACACTCGTAAAAACAGAATTCAAAAAAGTACGGTGACGAGGAGCGATAGCTGTGGCTAATGACAAATAACCTCTCAATATATCGATTCCCGGTAAAGGTCCGCCGGTTCCTGTAATGATAGCCCCTGAAAATTTCTTGCTAGCCTTTTGAAGAAGACAACGAGTAATAAAAGATCCCATAGAATGCCCTAAAATAAAACGCGGAACATCCGGATATTGTTCTGCAAGGTGATCAGCCATCATTTCGGTATCGGCAACAAGCCTTTCATCCGGTTTTTCAAGCTGAAAGAAGCCAATGTCTTTTTTCTCTTTTACAGATTTTCCATGTCCCAAGTGGTCATACGTCAATACAGCAATCCCATGAGCTGCAAAATATTCTGCAATCTCTGCATATCTTCCGCTGTGTTCCTGCATGCCGTGAACAATGAGCAGGGTGACTTTTGCTGTTTCCGGGGAAAAAAGAGTGTAGAAAAGCTGGGATTGGCTGTTTATATTGGAAACTAAGTAGTCTGATTTTTGGGAGAGAATCATTATAAATAGAATATTATTTTATTTCAATATCTGGGAGCTTATAATTTCCAACCTTTTCAATTAATTTTGAAGTATTGGTTTTTAAATTATTAAAGAAAGATTCCATATTTTCAGGATACCCTCTTTCACTCAGTGCAAAAAGGAGGACTCCTTTATTTTTTCCATTGCTAATAATTTTGTAGCGATAAATATTTCTTTCAGCAATGAGTATTTCCTTGCCGTCCTTTGAATTATCACTGATAAGAAAATCTAAAATATATTCTTCTTTATTTTCAAAAATCTGATAATTGACAACCGGATTGTTTTTTTTCATTTTCTGCAATTCCGCTACTTTTTGATCGACAACATCTTTGATATTAAAATCCCCTTTTACAAAATCGATCAATACCATACTGTTGTATCTATTGACGTTTTCATTTGAACTGATATATTCCTGTTTGAAATAGTTTTCATTAGGATGCGAGCTCCATATGAGATTATATTCATTTTGATTCAATTGAATGGGACCTGGTATATTTAAATAATCATTTACTTTATTTTGAGCGTTCACGTACACAAGAGGTATTATTAAAAGTAGAATCAGAATTTTAATTTTCATTTATATAAATTTATAGTAAATATAATCCATTTTAAATAGGTGTGAAAGTAAAAATATATAAATGAAGTGATATTCAACCTCATGATTTTCACCCTAACTGAAAATAAATATCCTTTAGAATTTGGTCGTCATTTTTTTTAAAAGTAATTTTGCACGAATCTAAAAACAAAAGTAAAATATGTCAACTTATGTAGTTGTAGGTCTTCAGTACGGAGATGAAGGCAAAGGAAAAATCACGGATGTTTTATCAGCAAAATCGGACTATGTAGTGCGTTTCCAGGGTGGAGACAACGCTGGTCACACGGTTTATGTGGGTGATGAGAAATTCGTTCTACACCTTCTTCCTTCAGGAGTTCTTCAATGCAAAGGGAAATGTATCATTGCGAACGGAGTAGTGGTAAACCCTAAATCTTTTATTAAAGAAGTTGGTCAGATCGAGAGCAAAGGCTTGAGGACAGATCATATCTTTATCAGCAGAAGAGCACATGTGATCATGCCTTACCACATCCTTTTGGATACTTACCGTGAAGAGGAGCACGGAGGAACTCAGATCGGAACTACCAAAAAAGGAATCGGACCTTGTTATGAAGATAAAATTGCAAGAGTTGGAATCAGAATGGTAGACCTTTTAAATCCTGAGATTTTAAGAGATAAAATCGAGAAAAACTTAAAAGTTAAGAATTCTCTTTTTGAAAAATATTATGGGAAACCGGCTTTAGACGTTGAAGAAATCTACAACGAATATTTAGCCATTGGAAAGCAGCTTCAGGACAGAATCGTTGATACTGAATTGGAATTAAACGAAGCGATCAGAGACGGTAAAAACGTTTTATTCGAAGGAGCACAGGCGTTAATGCTTGATATCGACTTCGGAACTTATCCATATGTAACTTCATCATCTCCATCTACAGGTGGTGTTTGTTCAGGAGCAGGAGTTCCGCCAACGTCACTTCAAAACCTGATCGGTGTAGCAAAAGCATACTGCACAAGAGTTGGAAACGGACCTTTCCCTTCTGAACTGGATAACGAACTGGGTGAAAAAATCAGACAGATCGGTGGTGAATTCGGAGCAACGACAGGAAGACCAAGGAGAACAGGCTGGTTAGATCTTGTTTCTTTAAAGCATGCCTGTATGATCAACGGTATCAATAATCTTGTGATCACTAAGCTTGACGTTCTTACAGGAATTGAGAACCTGAAAGTAGTAACCCATTACAAAACTGAAGACGGAAAAATCATCGATTATTTTACTTCTTCAACAGAAAAACTATACAACTACGAACCAATTTATCAGGATTTACCAGGTTGGAGCGAAGATATTACTAAAGCAAGAAGCTATGATGAACTTCCTGACACTGCTCAGAAATACATCGAGTTTATTGAAAAATACTTAGGAATCAATGTTTATTTAGTTTCTGTAGGTCCTGAAAGAAGCCAGAACATCATCAGAAAAGAATTATTCTAATATTCGTAAA
This sequence comes from Chryseobacterium sp. ON_d1, assembly GCF_006829085.1. GTDB lineage: Bacteria > Bacteroidota > Bacteroidia > Flavobacteriales > Weeksellaceae > Chryseobacterium. Next base: position 197,318 of record NZ_BJTC01000008.1, on the reverse strand, counting down.
GATAAAAATAACAGAGAGATCATCATGGGATGGTCTCTTTTTTTGTTTTAAAAAAAACTTTTTCAATTTTTAATCAATCCTTATCAAGGTTCAAAACCTTGACAAGGATAGGCAGCCCTTTATTCAAGCATTAATCCCAATTTTGAATTTTTGCATACTTTTGCTTTAAGATAAAGTGTACAAAAGAGAAATTATGGAAGAGAATAAAATACCCCAGCGTTTTCTGGATAATATTGTGATCAGTTTGTATCTTACCATTGCTTATGCTGTTTTATTTATGGTATATTTAGGGCTACCATTCCGTCTAAGTTCAAATTTTTTACTGATCCTTTTTATTGTCTGCAGTTTGCTTTTTAGTACGGGCGGAATCTATTTTGCTGCAAAAAGCTTTTTGAAAACAAAGATCAGTTCAGTTATTCTCATTGTTATTAATGCGCTGGGATTATTAGTACCGCTTACTCTTATTCTACTGCTTTTATAATTTCTTTACTAAGCTTGTACTCTGTTATTTGTGTTTCTTTATTTGTATGAAAAATGGTAGTGCTTTTCTTGATAAACTTTCTATTTATAAATGTTAAAATTTAAACTTTATCATAAAATTTTCTAATATTATGTTGTTTTGATAAAATTTTGGCAGATGTTTTGATATTGAAACAGTACTTATCGATAAGAATAATAAAACTAATAATCAAAATTTTTAACAGTTTAAATAGTAGTAGTGATGAAACAACATAACCAAAACCAGGAATTTCGGTTTAACGAAGTCCTGTTCGAGCACCGCAATAAAGACTATGGTGCTTATGTATTAAGAAACGAATCAGATAGAATATTAACCAAAGCACTTTTTATAGGAGCAAGTTTAATGGCGGCTGTATCTATTACGCCGTTTGTAATTTCTGCATTGAAGCCTGTAGAAACTACAACAGGTGAAGGATATGTACTTCCTCCGCCAGTATTAATTCCTGACGATCCGGTTGCTCCTCCGGTAAAAATTACTCCGGTAAAGCCTGAAACAGCTCCCAATACAAAGACGTTTGACAGTACGGTGCCTACGCCATCAAGTACAGCTCAGGATAATGTGAAAAATGATCCGATTCCTGATGATGCGGTAGCAGGTTTTAAAGACAATTTTAAAGGAGAACCTGTGGTGCCTAATACACCTAATGTTCCAACAGTAACAGTAGGAACAGGGCCTGTAATCACGACACCTCCACCTGTGATTGCTGATCCGGTGGATAAAACAAAAATTGCTGAAGCAGGAGAACTTGGCGTAGAAGCCAGTTATCCGGGAGGAATAGACTCCTTCAGAAATAAAGTAATGAACAGCTTCGACGGTTCAGGATTTGAATCAGAAGATGTGGTAAAAACGACAGTTACCTTTATTGTAGAAATGGACGGAACCATCTCAGGGGTAAAAGCTAACGGAACCAACGCCGATTTTAACAATGAGGCAATGAGAACTATTAAAACAATTTCCAGTAAAGGAAAATGGATTCCCGCCAAAAACAAAAAAGGAGAATACGTAAGAAGTTATTTCAAATTTCCAATCTCAATGAAATTTGATAATTAATACGGAAAAGTAAATTTCAAATAGTTATCCACAAAGATTTTTTTTTGTGGATAATTTTTTTTATCGTTAAATTGCTTATTAACAATATTTTAACTCAATTTTGATTTTCTCCACTCACCGAGAGCAAAGAAAAAAGTGTATTTTTGAATCTTAAAGTTCTAATAATGGCAAAAATCATAGGTATTGCTAATCAAAAAGGAGGTGTTGGTAAAACTACCACCGCTGTAAATTTGGCAGCAGCATTAGGAGTATTGGAAAAAAGAATATTAATCATTGATGCTGACCCTCAGGCGAATGCAACATCCGGTCTGGGTGTTGAAGATGTTCAGTATTCTACATATAATCTACTGGAGCACAGTGCGGATACGAGGGTTTGTATCAAAAGGACAGCGACTCCGAATCTGGATATTATTCCGTCACACATCGACCTGGTAGCTGCAGAAATCGAATTGGTAGACAAGGAAGACCGTGAGTATATGCTGAAAAAAGCATTGGCCAGTGTGAGAGATGATTATGACTATATCATTATCGACTGTGCACCGAGTTTAGGTCTTATTACAGTAAACGCCCTTACTGCGGCAGATTCTGTAATTATTCCGATCCAATGCGAATACTTTGCATTAGAGGGGCTTGGAAAGCTTTTGAATACCGTTAAAAACGTTCAGAAGATCCATAATAAAGATCTTGGAATAGAAGGTCTTCTTCTTACCATGTATGACAGCCGTCTTAGATTATCCAATCAGGTAGTGGAAGAAGTAAATTTACACTTCCCGGAGATGGTTTTTGAAACCATTATCAGCAGAAATGTAAGATTGAGTGAAGCACCAAGTTTCGGGGAAAGTATCCTGAATTATGATGCAGAAAGTAAGGGAGCTGTTCAGTATATTCAGTTAGCTGAAGAGGTTCTTTTAAAGAATGAAAACTTAATAAAGAATTAAATTAATAATAAATGGGCAATAAGTGAATGCCGGTCATTCACTTCTCAAACATCATTTATCAATTATATCTATGAAGGACAAAAAAAGAGCTATGGGACGCGGCCTGGGTGCCATTTTAAGTGCAGAATCCAAAGCAACGATCAATTCAGCTACTGATGAAGGAGCAGATAAGTTTGTGGGAAATATTGTAGAAGTTGCGCTTGAAGATATCTATCCGAACCCGACGCAGCCGAGAACTTATTTTGATGAAAAAGCATTAAACGAACTTGCACAGTCTATTAAAAATTTAGGAGTGATCCAGCCGATTACCCTGAGAAAAGACGGTGAAAAGTTTGAAATCATTTCCGGGGAAAGACGTTACAGAGCAACTAAAATTGCCGGGTTAACGACTATTCCTGCCTATATCCGTTTAGTCAACGATCAGGAACTTCTTGAGATGGCTCTTGTTGAAAACATCCAGAGAGAAGACCTGGATGCTATCGAAATCGCCCTGACTTATCACAGGCTTCTTGAAGAGATCGGTCTTACTCAGGAAACGCTGAGCCAGAGAGTAGGAAAGGATAGAAGTACCATTACCAACTCTATCAGATTATTAAGACTGAATCCGGATATCCAGAATGCGATCAGAAGCGGTGAAATTTCTGCAGGACACGGAAGAGCTATTATCAGTCTTGAAAGTGAAGAAGATCAGCAGGTTCTGTTTGATCTTATTATCAAAGAAAAATTAAATGTTCGTCAGGCAGAGCAGGCAGCTGCTGCATTGAAGAACCCGAAGTCTCCTGCTGCTAAAAAAGCAAAAGTGGAGCTTTCCAATAATTATAAAAAAGCCCAGAAGACCATTGCTGATATCTTAGATGTAAAAGTAGAGATCAAAGCTTCTGGAAATGGTAAAAAAGGTAAAATTGTTCTGGACTTCAAAAATGAAGAAGAGCTGGAATATATTTTATCCCATATTAAATAAATGAAGAAAATATTTTTCACATTTTTCTTGTGTATCGCTGCACTGGCTTATTCACAAGTAAAACCTATCGATACGGTTCGGATGCAGACTCCTCCGAAAGAGGAGCCACGTGTGGTAAAGCCAGGCAAAACAGAAGCAAAAATCATTGAAGATCTTGAAAAAGCTAATGGACCTACCGCAAAAACCATAAAGCTGAATCCTACCAGAGCAGGATTGTATTCTGCTGTTTTACCTGGATTGGGACAGTTTTATAATAAAAAATACTGGAAAATTCCTATTGTTTGGGGAGCTGTAGGAGCAGGAGTAGGTATTGCCGTATGGAATGATAATCAGTACAAAAAATACCGTGAATATTATGTGGCTAAACTGAACGGTACTCCCAATGAATTTGTAGACAGCCATCCGTGGTTAGACAAAAGAGCTTTGGGAAATGCACAGGACAGAGCCAAAAGACAAAGGGATTATGCTATCGCCATTACAGGATTGATCTATATTCTGAATATTGTAGACGCTGTAGTAGATGCACACCTTTACGAAAGCCGCCATGATCCGGATTTGGTTTTTAAGCCATCGGTTATTCAGGATCAGTATGGTTATAGTGCTCCGAAAACAGGATTCAGTTTAAGTTATAGATTTTAAAATACAATATATCTGCAGGAAAATCATATTTTGAATGCAGGATTAAAAATTAAAAAGATTATATGAAAATAGCATTAGTTGGTTACGGTAAAATGGGTAAGATCATTGATGAGATCGCACAGAAGAGAGGTCATGAAGTAGTAGCCCGTCTGAAGGAAACTCCAACTGCTGAAAATCTTAATAATCCGGATGTCGTGATTGAGTTCTCATTGCCGGAAGTGGCGTTTGAAAATATCAAAGCTTGTCTTGAAAACAAAATTCCTGTGATCTGCGGAACGACGGGTTGGCTTGAGAAAAAAGCTGAAATAGAAAAACTGGCTGTCGAAAATGATACGGCATTTTTATATGGCTCCAACTTCAGTTTAGGAGTGAATTTATTTTTTGCTCTGAACGAAAAGCTTGCGGATCTGATGAAAAACGTAGATGAATACTCCTGCCAGCTGGAAGAAATTCACCACATCCATAAAAAAGATGCACCAAGTGGAACAGCAATCTCCATCGCAGAAGGAATTATCCAGAACAATCCGAAATTCGACGCCTGGAAACTAGAAGAAACAGAAGGTAAACAGCTTGGAATTTTTGCAGTACGTGAAGATGAGGTTCCGGGAACCCACAGTGTGTATTACAGAAGCGAAGTCGATGAAATTGAGATCAAACATACTGCTTTTAACAGGAACGGTTTTGCACTGGGAGCTGTAGTGGCTGCTGAGTGGATTAAAGATAAAAAAGGAAACTTCGGAATGAAAGATGTTTTGGGGCTTTAATTTGTAACAAATTCTGTAAATTGCAGACCAATAATACAGAAAATGATGAATAGTGAATTGTAAACAGCGTCCTGCTTTTATCATTTATTACTCATCATTTTATCATTTATATCATAAGAATAGGCACAAAAATTTATGAATTATTTTTTAACTTATACAGTATATGTCCTCATACTATCCGTATTGATGGGGATTTCATCTTGGAAGCTGTTCAAGAAAATGGGGTATAGCCCTTTATTCGCTTTTATCCCTTTCTACAATTATTTCATTATTCTGAAGGAAACAAAGCATCCGAAATGGTGGGCAATTCTATCATATCTTCCGATTGTAGGACCCATCATGATGTCTGTTTTTCACCTTTACTTGGTGAAAAAATTTGGGAAGACACTTTTCAAGGACCAGATTCTTACGGTGATCCTGCCGTTTATTTATATGGCAGTGATCAACTATTCTAAAGATATAGAGTTAGAAGATGAAAATGTAGATAATCTTTTCCTTACTGATGAGGAAAAAAATGACAAAAAGAAAGATACATTCGTCGGTTCAATTACCTTTGCAGTAGTTTTTGCAACGATCATTCACGTTTTTGTAACCCAGCCATTCGGTATTCCTACAGGGTCTATGGAGAGAACATTATTGGTGGGGGACTTCCTTTTTGTTAATAAATGGAGCTACGGATACAGACTTCCAATGCGCCCGGTAGCAATTCCTTTCCTGCAGGGAACCATTATGGATACAGGACAGAAAGGGAATCCGAAAGATGATCCGAAATCTTATGTAGATGCTGTAAAGCTTCCTTATACAAGAATTTTACAATTCAATAAACCGCAGAAAAATGATGTGGTGGTTTTCAATTATCCTCAGGATTCTGTACATACTGCCATTGACAGAAAAGATCCATACGTAAAAAGATGTGTGGCTACTGCAGGAGACACTTTCGAAATGAGAGCCGGAAGACTTTTCGTTAACGGAAAGCCTGAAACGGTTTTGGGTGACCAGGAAGTACAGCACAGATATATCGTAACTACAGATGCGCAATTAGATATCCCTACCTTATATAAAGCCTATGGATTTTTGCCGGTTCAGGAAGTACAGCAGAACAGCGGAGGTTACCTTTATGGGTTTCAGGGCTTAACGGATAAAACGGCTAAAGAAATCAAAGAACTTCCTCATGTTATTGATATGAAGGAGGAAATTTCGCCTAAAGGAGAAGCAGCAGTATATTACAGAGATGAGGCTAAAACTAAAATTGATACAACCCAGTCTATCTTCCCGATCAACAAACCTTGGAATCAGGATTGGTATGGTCCGGTTAGAATTCCTAAAAAGGGAGATGTTGTAGCTATTAACCAGGAAACCCTTCCAATGTACCAGTGGATTATCTCTGAATATGAGCACAACAGTCTGGAGAAAAAGAACGGAAAAATCTTCATCAACGGCAAAGAAGCGAATCAATATACGATTCAACAGGATTATTATATGATGATCGGGGATAACAGGGATGCTTCGTTAGATGCCAGATTCTTTGGTTTCGTTCCTGAAGAAAATATTGTTGGAAAACCCATGTTTACATGGATGAGCTTACAGGGAGCATTTGCAGACAACAGTTCTACCTATCAGGCACCATTCAAAATCCGTTGGGAAAGAATGTTCAAAGCAACCAATACAGGAGAAGCCAATAAAACTTCATACTGGTGGATTGCAGCAATGATTCTGATCCTGTTCTTCGGATGGGAGTATTTTGTGAAATTATTCAGAAAGAAAAAAACTGAAGACGACTAATAGAAAAAATTAAACTTAAAATAGAATGAAGTATTTGAAAAAATACTTCATTTTTGCATTATGAATATGACGAATGTATTATTGCCGGCATTTTATATGCCCCCAATCTCATGGTTCTCAGTGTTTTTAAACCCTGAGAATGAAATTGTATTTGAACAGTTTGAAAATTTCCCGAAGCAGACTTACAGAAACAGAGCCAATATCTATGGTGCCAACGGAAAATTGTCATTAATAATTCCTATCCATCATAACGGAAAAAGAGAATTTAAAGATATTGAAATTTCTTACCGTGAAGACTGGAGAACCCTTCACTGGAAATCAATAAAAACGGCTTACCAGAGTTCTCCTTATTTTGAATATTATGAGGATAAGTTCAGGAAAATATTTGATCTTAAAGAAAAATTTCTTCTCGATTTTAACCTTAAAGGGATAGAAGTGATCCAACAGATACTGAAAACGGAAAAGGCACACTCTTTGAATGAAGAATATATCAAAAATCCTGAAAATATCAACTTTAGGGAAAAGTTCTCGGCAAAGCTTCCCTCAGAATTTGAAATGGAAGAATATTATCAGACCTTTTCGGATAAATTCGGATTTTTGAAAGACCTGTCGGTTCTTGACCTTATTTGTAATAAAGGCCCGGAATCGCTGGTATATATAAAAAATATAAAACAACAATATTAGCATACAATCGCTGTTGATGACATTTTCAGTATAGCACAGATGAAGGCGGCGGTTGGCGTATATCTTAAAAATTAAATATCAACATATGAAAAAGGTATTATTAGCTGCAGTTTTTTTAGCAGGTTTTAGTTTCTCTTTTGCACAGGAATCTAAATCGAAAAGCATTGATCCAAATGAAGACAAAGATCTGATGACCTGGTATCATAAAGATTTTGCAACTTCAAAAGTATATGGAATAAATACGGCAAACGCTTATAAATATTTAGAATCCAAAGGATTGAAGCCTAAAACTGTAGTAGTGGGAGTGTTAGACAGTGGTGTACAGGTAGATCACCCCGGGTTGGTAAAAAACCTGTGGTCTAACCCCAATGAAATTCCTGGAAATGGCAAAGATGATGATGGAAACGGATATATCGATGATGTACATGGTTGGAACTTCATAGGAGGTAAAAATGGTGATATTGATATCGATAATATGGAGGTGACAAGAGTTGTGGCCAAATACAAACCCATTTTTGAAGGAGATGATTCCACAAAGAATAAAGCCAATCAGGCCAAAATGAAGGATGAGTTTGACATGTACATGAAGGCTAAGGATATGTTCAATAAAAAAAGTATTGAGGCTCAACAGAACTTCAGAACCTATTCTATGCTTAATGAGCTGATTCCTAATATGGTAAAATTGTTGGGAGGTAAGCCGGTAACTGCTGAAACGATTGCAGCTATTAAAGCGCCGACTGATCAGAGAGATGCCATAGCATTGGATTTCTTAGGTCAGATTTCACAAAGTCCTGAATTCAAGGGAAAATCAGCCGCTGAATTTGAAAAAAAGATGAAGGAGGAAATGAAAGAAGCAATTGATCATTTTGCTCCCGCAGCAAAACAGTACGATCTATCCTATGATCCAAGAAAAGAAATAGTAGGAGACAACTATGACGACTATTCTGAAAGGATTTATGGTAATAATCATTATGAAGGACCGGATGCAGAGCACGGAACCCATGTAGCAGGAATCATAGCAGGTCTTCCGCAAGGAAAAGAAGTTCAGTATGGAGTGGCTTCCAGAGTAGCCAAGATCATGTCCGTACGAACAGTTCCGAATGGAGATGAAAGAGATAAAGATGTTGCCAATGCCATCAGGTATGCTGTTGATAACGGAGCAAAAGTACTGAATATGAGCTTCGGTAAACCTGTTTCACCAGGCAAGAATGTGGTGTGGGATGCTTTTAAATATGCCGAAGATAAAGGCGTTCTTCTGGTAAAAGCCGCAGGTAACGAAAATGAAGATGTGGCAGAACACCTTGCATATCCTACCAACTTCAAAAATGTTACTGACGAAAAACCATTTGTAAGTAATGTTCTTGTGGTAGGGGCAAGCACCAATAAAAACAGTGCTTTGAGAGCAGATTTCTCCAACTATAATAAAAAGATGGTGAATGTTTTCGCTCCGGGAGAAGAAATTTATTCTACTGTTCCTAAAAATGAATACAAATACCTTCAGGGGACTTCCATGGCCTCTCCGGTGGTCGCTGGAGCAGCAGCCGTTCTATTGGCTTATATGCCGGAACTGAAGCCTTACCAGATCATTGAGGCTCTCGTGAAAAGCAGCAATCCAAGTACTGCCAACGGATTTGCAGATCAATCACAGGCTGGAGGAGTTATCGACCTGAAAAAAGCTGCAGAATATGCCTATAACAATTTCTATAAAGGTAAGCCGGTAGGTACAGTAAAGCCTTCGAAATCCATAAAAAAGGCTGTTAAAAAATAATTTATCTTCCTCTGTTTAAGAAGAAACCATAAAAAGTCCGAATTTTTTTCGGACTTTTTATTTTTTATTTTAAATTTTGGCACGGTTTTTTGTAACTTTATAGTAACAAAATAATAAACAACAAAATGAAAAAGTTACTACTTGCAGGGATGTTGGGAACATCACTTTTTGCAGTTTCGTGTTCCTCTGTTAATAAGGCAGCTACATCTCAAAATCAAAGAGCAGATTTCCTGAAAATGAAAGGAGACTGGCAGATTGTAAGCATAGATTATGATAAAGGTTATAAAATTAAGCCTTTTGATGAAGGTGCAGATGCACAGTGCTTCGTAGGAAGTCACTGGAGACTGATTCCTAATAACTGGACAGGAGCGTATACTTTAAATGGAGGTGGAAATTGCCCGGCAATTACACAACCTATCAAATTTGAAGTAAAAGACGGTAATACGTTTATGTTTAAAAAAATTGCTGAAGGTACAAAAGCAAAACAAAATACAGTAGGGTACAGCCTTACCCTGATCAATCAGACAACAGATCAGTTTTCGCTTGAGCAGGATGTTCCGTTTGAAGGGGGTAATGTAAAAGTAGTTTACAACTTCCAGAGAGCAGGAATGAAATAATTTATCAACATAAAAGATCAAAAAAAATGAAATTTACAAAAACATACGTAGGAGCTCTTTTCTTGTCATCAGCATTATTATTGACAAGCTGTGAAGCCGTTCAGAATTCAAACCATCAGCAGAGAGGTACAGCAGTAGGTGTAGCTTCAGGAGCAGTGCTTGGTGGTATCCTTGGTAATAATGTAGGTAAAGGTGGAAACGGTGCTATCGGAGCTGTATTAGGCGGTATTATCGGTGGTGTTGCAGGTAACGTTATCGGGAACAAAATGGATAAACAGGCAAGAGATATTAAAGAAACTTTGCCAGGTGCTCAGGTAGAAAGAGTAGGAGATGGTATTAAAGTAACCATGAATGAAAGCATTGTTAACTTTGCGTTTGACTCCTCAAACCTTACTTCTGTGGCACAGGGGAACCTTGATAAATTAGCTAAAGTATTAAGTGATAATCCGGATACAAATATCAATATCTATGGGTATACAGATAGCGTAGGTAAAGATGCTTATAACTTGGCCCTTTCTCAAAGAAGAGCTGATGCCGTGAAAGCCTATTTAGTGAAAAGTGGGATTGCTGGTAACAGAATGTTTACTAAAGGAGAAGGTAAAAATATGCCGGTTGCAAGCAATGATACAGATGAAGGAAGAGCTAAAAACAGAAGAGTAGAGTTTGCTATTACTGCCAATGAAAAAATGATTAATGATGCCAAACAGGGGCAATAGTTAATTTAATATATAAATATTTTCGTAAAAGACCGCTCCGGCGGTTTTTTTTGTATTTTTATGCTAGCAATTTTGAATTTATTATTTTTGTATTTGAAATAACATAAATGAAGAAATATTTAAAGCTGCTCCGTGTGGAGCAATGGGTGAAAAACCTTTTTGTATTTGTCCCTCTGTTTTTTTCAGGTAATATTACCAACGTAGATCTGCTTGTTAAGAGCATTTTCGCATTTTTGATATTTTCCCTTGCGGCAAGTGTTGTGTATATCCTGAATGATTATAATGATATTGAAGCAGACAGAAAGCACCCCGAAAAAAGAAGAAGACCGCTGGCCAGCGGAGCTATTTCAAAATCAAAAGCTATAGGCATTCTTATTGGTCTTGCCATTACTGATATCAGTCTTGTCTTTTTTACACAAATTTATTTTCATGAACCGCTCTGGAAGTTTGCAACTATTATAGGTTTTTACGTAATAATGAATTTAGCCTATACATTCAGGCTCAAGCATGTGCCTATTATTGATATTTTCATTATTGCCATAGGATTTGTATTGCGGGTGCTGGCTGGTGGTTATATTACCGGGATCAGTATTTCACAATGGGCTATTCTGTTAACATTTGTGCTGGCCCTGGTACTTGCGATCGGGAAAAGAAGGGGAGAGCTTATCAATGCACAGGTTTCAGGAAAGACAAGAAGGGCGCTGGACGGATATAATGTTCAGTTTGCTGATATCGCATTATCCATTTCTATTACGCTGGCAATTGTATGCTATCTGATGTTTACACTATCTCCCGAAGTCCAGGAAAGATTCCATGAACGGGTTTTCTATACGGTTATTTTTGTAGTATTTGCTTTGTTGAGATATCTTCAGCAGACACTGGTCTACAACAGAACAGAATCCCCTACAAAAATTGTTTACAGAGACCGTTATATACAGGTTACATTACTGCTTTGGGTTGCTGCATTTTTAATTCAAATTTATTTTAAGAAATGAAGCCGAATTTCACACAGAAAGTTACCAACTGGGGAAATTTCCCGGTAGTGGAAAAAGAAATGAGATCTGAGGACAGTTTCAAAAAGATAAAGGAATTTGTACTCAGTCACAACGAAGTTATTGCCAGAGGAAATGGACGCTGCTATGGAGATGCTTCCTTGGGAGAGTCTATTTTTTCAACAAAAAAATTAAATAAATTCATCAGTTTTGACCGTTTAAACGGAATCATAGAATGTGAATCCGGTGTGCTGCTTTCAGATGTTCTGGAAATAGCTGTACCACAGGGGTACTTTCTTTATGTTACTCCCGGGACAAAATTTGTGTCAGTAGGAGGTGCTATAGCTTCTGATGTTCATGGAAAAAATCATCATACAGAAGGATGCTTTTCAGAATATGTGATTGAGTTTAAGCTGATGACTGAGAATGGAGAAATTATCACCTGTTCCCGAGAGGAAAATGAGGAGAAGTTTTGGGCTACGATTGGAGGAATGGGGCTTACAGGAATTATTCTGACGGCCAGATTCAAGCTTAAGAATATAGAATCTGCATACATCCGCCAGGAAAGTATTAAAGCTGAAAATCTTGACGAAATATTTAAACTTTTTGATGAAAGTGAAAACTGGACTTATACTGTTGCCTGGATCGACTGTCTTCAGAAAGGGAAAAATATAGGAAGAAGTATTCTCATGAGGGGAGAACATGCTTTCCACCATGAACTTCCCCAAAGCTTTTCGAAAACACCTTTAAGGTTGAAGAAAAAACTGCGTCCCGGTGTTCCTTTTTATTTTCCGGGATTCGTGCTGAACGCCCTTACGGTAAAAATATTCAACTGGTTGTACTATAAAAAGCAATCTAAAAAGGAGGTGAAAAATTTTATCGATTATGAGACATTTTTCTATCCTTTGGATGCGATTAATGATTGGAATAAGATCTATGGTAAATCCGGCTTTGTACAGTATCAGATGGTGATTCCTAAAGAAGAAGGAAAAGAAGGAATGAAAAGAATACTCGAGGCAATATCCAAAAGTGGAAACGGGTCATTTTTAGCAGTTTTAAAACTTTTTGGAAAAAACAATCCTCAGGCCTATAACTCATTCCCGATGGAAGGATACACGCTGGCTCTGGATTTTAAAGTGAATTCAAAGCTTAAAAAACTGGTAGATCAGCTTGATGCCATTGTTCAGGAATTCGGAGGAAGAATTTACCTTACCAAAGACAGCATGAGCAGGTCATCGCTTACCAATTACCTGAAAAATATTCAAAACCCTAAATTTGTGTCTTTACAGCACAAAAGAATTATAAACAATAACTCATAATGATAGTCCTGGGAAGCACATCTGAAGTGGCACAGGCTTTTGTGGAAAAAGCACTTCAGGAAGGAGAAAAGTTTGAAAAAATCTATCTTTTTACCTCAAATAAAGAAACTACGGAGCGTTTTGCAAGGCACATTGATGTAAAGTTTCTGCAGCAGGCAGAAGTAATTGAGCTGGACCTGACGAAAGAAATAGATTATAATAGATTTGATAATATCAATTCAAATGTATTATTTTGTGCCGTTGGATATTTAGGAGAAGGAACAGAAGAGGGATTGTATGATAACAGGAATACAGAGCGTATCATCGATATTAATTATTCAAAACTGGTTCCTGTAATGAATTATTTTGCCCATAAGTTTGAAAACAGGAGGTCAGGAATAATCATCGGTCTTTCCTCCGTAGCAGGAGACAGAGGAAGACAGAGTAATTTTATCTATGGAAGCGCGAAGGCTGCTTTTACAGCTTATCTGAGTGGTCTTAGAAACTATCTTTTTGATAAAAAAGTGCATGTCCTGACTATAAAGCCGGGATTTATGGCAACCAAAATGACTGAAGGCCTGCCTCTGAACCCCAAGCTGACTGCAACCCCCAAACAGGCAGCAGCCTGTATTTATAAAGCTTTCAAAAAAGAGCGTAATGTGGCATATGTTTTGCCGGTTTGGAGTTTTATTATGTTGATTATCAGAAATGTGCCTGAGTTTATATTCAAAAAATTAAAGCTTTAAGAAAATGAAAAAATTGTATTGTTTTGATTTTGATGGGACCCTTACCTATAAAGATACGATGTTTATGTATCTCAAATTTTACGATTCTACAAAATACCGTATACAATTTTTAAAACATGTACCTCTGTTTATTTTATTGAAGCTGAAACTTGCTGAAACTGAAAAGGTGAAAAAAAGTTTTATCGGTTCTATTTTGAAAGGACAGACACAGGAGAAGATCGAACTGAAGTCCAGGCAGTTCTTTGAATTACATTATCCTAAAATTGTGAGGGAAAATGCATTAGACTTTATAAAAAATATCGATAGGAATAATACACAGAGTTTATTGGTCACCGCTTCATTGGATATCTGGGTGAAACCTTTTGCCGAAGAACTGAAAATGGAGCTTGTTTCTACACGGGCAGAGTTTAAGAACGGGATTTTCACAGGAAATTTTGTAGGCAAAAACTGTAATGGAAAAGAAAAACTGATAAGAATAAAAGAAGAAATCAATGATTCTAAGTACGATAAAATTATTGCATTTGGAGATACTTCCGGAGATCGGCCAATGTTGAAATGGGCAAATGAGGGACATTACCAATTTTTTCATTAATTTTGGGAGATAAAATTGTAGAAAATGAAAAGCTTGTTAATTGTATCTGCACTAACCTTTATGAGCTGTGCAAGCACATTGCCTCAGAAGACTGCTGACAGCCAGCAGGGTGCAGAACTTATTGTTTCCCAGTCACAGGGAGGTACAGAACAGGCTGGTTTTAGGATTATTAAAGAAGAAACAGATTTTCGCAATACAATTAAAGGCAGCTTTGGCATTATAGGTCCGGGAGGTGATGAGTCTTATATCAAATACCCACAATTTCCTAAAAATAAAAAAGTCGTTTTGTACAACCTGGGAACCTTCAGATCAGGAAGCCATCAAATTGAAGAGATCAAAAGCATATCATTGAAAAATAAGATTTTATATGTAGAAGTTCCAGCTGGAGAACCTTCCGGTGGAATGGAAATTCAGGTGATCTCCAATCCATGGTTTATTTTTACTGTTCCCGCAGATTACCAGTTTACCTCCGTAGAATTAAAATATTCAAAATAATAATGAATAAAGTATATTTAGATAATGCCGCAACCACTCCGCTTGCAGAAGAAGTTATAGATGCAATGGTTGGTACTATGAAGATGAATTTCGGAAATCCGTCTTCAACGCACAGCTTTGGACAGGAAGCAAAAATCCTTATTGAAAATGTAAGAAGACAGGTTGCAGACTATCTTCATGTAACTCCAGCTGAAATCATTTTCACTTCCTGTGGAACCGAATCTAACAATATGATCATCAAGTCTTCGGTAGAACATCTTGGAGTAGAAAGGATCATTAGCTCTCCTCTGGAACATAAGTGTGTTTCTGAAAGTATTCTGGATATGAAAAACAGAAAAGGAGTGGAAGTAAACTATATCCGCCCGAACGAAAAAGGAGATATCGATCTGAATAAATTAGAAGAGCTTTTAAAAGCTTCAGATAAAAAAACACTGGTAAGCTTAATGCACGCCAATAATGAAATAGGAAACATTCTTAACCTTAAGAAAGTTGCCCTGCTGTGCAAAGAGTATCAGGTTCTTTTCCATTCGGATACCGTGCAGACAATGGCTCATATGAATCTTGATTTCTCTGATATTCCAGTGGATTTTGCATCCTGTAGTGCCCATAAGTTTCACGGACCGAAAGGGGCAGGGTTTGCGTTTATCAGAAAAGCAACAGGTCTTAAAGGAATTATCACCGGAGGACCTCAGGAGAGAAGTCTCAGAGCCGGTACAGAAAATGTTTGCGGTATTGTAGGGCTTGGCAAAGCATTAGAGCTTTCTCTCAATCATATGGAGGAGTATACCAACCATATGCAGGATATCAAAGATTATGCAATTGAAAGACTTTCTGCAGAAATAGAAGGGATTAAATTTAACGGAAGAAGTGCTGAAAAGGAAAATAGTCTTTATACGGTATTAAGTGCATTATTACCTTATAAAAATCCATTAATAGGACTTCAGCTGGATATGAAAGGGATTGCAATTTCCCAGGGAAGTGCATGCTCATCTGGAGCTTCAAAACCTTCAATGGTAATGATGATGGTGCTTTCTGAAGACGAAATGGATCACTGTACGCCATTACGTATTTCTTTCAGTCATATGACGACCAAATCAGAGATCGATGCATTGGTAAATGCCCTGAAAGAAATTTCAAGCGATTATACTATAGAAAAAACTAATGTTGAGCATAGATAGGCTTGTGCTTTAAAAATCGTAATTTTGAATATCCAAAAGGATTAAAAAGAAAATAATATTAATTAAAATAAAAGAAACAAAAATGGCTTTAGAAATTACAGACAGCTCATTTCAGGATACGGTTTTAAAATCAGACAAACCGGTATTAGTAGACTTCTGGGCAGTATGGTGTGGACCTTGTAGAACTTTAGGTCCGATCATCGAAGAAGTAGCATCAGATTTTGAAGGAAAAGCAGTAGTTGGAAAAGTGGATGTAGACAACAACCAGGAAATCTCTATGCAGTATGGTATCAGAAATATTCCTACAGTTCTTATCTTTAAGAATGGAGAGGTAGTAGACAAATTAGTAGGTGTGGCCCCAAAAGAGGTAATCGCTGAGAAATTAAGCGCACACTTATAAAAAAAATAAGTTTGATAATGAATGTCTTCCATGATTGGGAGACATTTTTTTTGAAAATAATTTGCAGGGAATGAAAAAAGATGTAATTTTGCAACCACGAAAAAGAAACGAAGTTCTTTAACAAAATTTGATCCGGTAGTTCAGTTGGTTAGAATGCCGCCCTGTCACGGCGGAGGTCGCGGGTTCGAGTCCCGTCCGGATCGCAGAAGTTTTCTCAATTTCTTTTTAAAAAATTGATCCGGTAGTTCAGCTGGTTAGAATGCCGCCCTGTCACGGCGGAGGTCGCGGGTTCGAGTCCCGTCCGGATCGCAAAAAGTCTTCTCAATTTCTTTTTAAAAAATTGATCCGGTAGTTCAGCTGGTTAGAATGCCGCCCTGTCACGGCGGAGGTCGCGGGTTCGAGTCCCGTCCGGATCGCAAAAAGTCTTCTAGAAATAGAAGATTTTTTTTTGTTTTATATGGCTGAAGAGAAGGTGGATGAAAAGTATTTCCTGAGGTAGCTCGATATTTTGCTTTTCAAATTTTGTTTTCAAAATAACCTGACATTGGAACTTGGTATTTTGAATGAAAATTAATAGGTCGTATTAAAAATATTAATAATAATTACTACCTTAGTTTAATAAAACCACCAATTATTGAATTAATGAAAATGATATTTTTAAGATTGTTGTATATAGGGAAAATTGTAAAATCAAGAAGTTGAGAAATATGTTCAGCTGGTGGGGGCTTCTTGTTGATATTTCAGTTGTTTTTTTCTGTTTTAATTTTATGCTTTTTCCTGAATAGTGTGAATTTAATTGTATTGGGAATCAAAATGGAAAAATATTTTCGGGGATAGTTGTTCCTGCTATGTTTATATTCCGGTTCAAAACAGAAATAGAAACTATAAAATACTTTGCTTGTTTTGATTTTTTAAATCAGATATTTTTCAGGTATTGCTTTTATGGCATTAGATTTTATAAGGGTTTGCATTGGATGCTGTTTATTTACACCTTGTTCTTTTCTTTGTTTTTCTGATGTTCCTTTCAGAATGGCAACCAGACAATTTTTTTTAAGAAGAAATCCGAGAGAATAATCCATCATGAGGAAATGACAAGATTATGGATTGATTGATGGAGTTGAAGTTTTCAAATTGTAAAAAATATTTAATTATAGTATTAAATTTATAAGCAATTATAGAATATCTGAAAATGAAGTATATAATTAAAATTAAAGAATGAAATAAATAAAAAAATATAATATTAAAATAATAATTTTGCCGTTTTGTTTTTAAACGGAATGAAAATTGCTAGAGAAAGAATTGATCTTAACATGGGGAATTAAAATACGCTTCACATAAATAAATTTTCTGATAGATATGGAAAAATAGGGTTAATTAAATTTCCTTATAATATAATATTGGAGCCACATAAAGAATTTAAGACAAATAACACATCACAAGTAGATAAGAATAATACATATGAATAAAACTATTATTGCATATATAGTACTGTTATCGGTTACCCTATTATCGTGCAGACCGAAGCAGAATATGGTATATATGTCAAAACATAATATGGAAGAGGAGGTTGCAAAGGCAAAGTTTCAGGGTTTACATATTCAGGAAGGAGATGTTCTTCTGATTCTTGTATCTGCCCTTGATGAAATTGCTGTAAAACCTTTCAACCTTAATACTGTAAATAAAGTAGGGAGTGTATCAAATACAGGGACTAATCAATATTCTCAGCCAAGTGAATATCTGGTGAATGAAGAAGGATATATCTCTTTTCCGGTTTTAGGAAATGTGTATACGAAAGGGATGACTCAGGTACAGCTAAAACAGGAGCTTGAATCCCGTCTTAAGAGGTATCTTACAGATCCGTTAGTAACCATTACTCTGAAAAATTTCAATGTGAGTATCTTAGGAGAAGTGAAGGAACCAGGGCAAAAAGAAAGCGTTTCACAGAAAATTAATATTTTTCAGGCTCTTGGACTTGCTGGTGATATGACGGATTTCGGAGACCGTACCAATGTGAAACTTATCCGTACAGGAGATGATGGGACTGATCAGATTGTTAATGTCGACCTTACCAGATCTGATATTGTAAGTTCGCCATACTATTATATGAAACAGAATGACATATTATATGTACAGCCTGATAAAAACAAACAGGTCCAGGCCAACTCGAATCCGAACAGAGCCCTTACATTCCAGATTATTGGTGCATTACTGACAGCCGGTACCCTTATTATTGCTTTAACACGACGATAAAATATGCAGCAGATAGAACTTCAACCAAAAGAGGAAAAGTTAAATTTAAAGAAAGCCATTTCCAAATACCTGTACAAATGGCCATGGTTCGTAGCCTCCATTATAATCTGTGTAGCAGTTGCCTTTATTTATCTAAGATATAGTATTCCTAAATATCAGTCAAAAACTACCCTTAAATTTGATAAAAAACAAAACGATCTTACTTCTGCTCTTGCCGACCTTGATAATCTAGGAATAGGTTTGGGAAATTCTGATGAACTGAAAGGGGAAGCAGCAATTGTTAATTCACGACCGTTGCTGATGCAAGTGGTAAAAAATCTTAACCTCAATGTGGAATATTTCACCGCAGGAGATATTAAAGATTCGCAGCTATTTGGAAAAACTCCTATTGCGGCAAAAGTATTGGATTATACTAAAGAAAAATTTATAAAAGTTGAGTATACTTTAAAGGATGTAAAGGGAGATCAGTTTATACTTCAAAGTCTAAATAAAAAGGAAATTTCAGGAAAATTTAATGTTCCATTAAAGCTGGAATTTGGTACTGTCATATTACAGAGAGATTTTGCATTGGCTCTAGGACCAAAGTACAAAATTATTTTTTGGAGTCCCATTGAGAGAGTAAAAAAACTGGAAAAAATAGTTCAGATTAATATTCCAGACGAAAAAGCAATGCTGATGGAGATCAGTATGACAGGATCTGTTCCTGAAAAATCTGAAGCTATTCTTAATGAGATTACTAAGCAATATAATCTGGATGGGCAAAGAGATAAGAACTTACAGGCTCAGAATACGCAGGAGTTCATTGATAAAAGATTGGAAGTTATTACCAAAGATCTTTCAGGAGTAGAGAACCAAAAAGAAGATTTTCAAAACCGTAATCGTATTGTTGATATACAAGCACAGGCGGAATTGGCACTACAGAATACAAGCGACAATACAAAAGCTCTCCTTCAGCAGCAGGCTCAGCTGGACCTTCTGAACTCTCTTTCTACAGAGGCTTCTAAGGGCAATAATCAGCTAATGCCATCCAATCTTGGACTGAATCCTTCCCTGGAACAAACGATATCTCAATATAATTCTTTGATAATCAGCAGGAATAAAACCCTTAAACAGGCGACCAACGAAAACCCTGCTATCATAGAAATGAATAAGGAAATTGCCTCTTTAAAGGAAGTTATCCGTGATAATATCCGTGAGCAGAAACAAACGGTACAGACAGGTATTTCTCAACTGCAGAACCAGATTAAAACCAGCAATGATGCGATTGAAAAGGTTCCCGGACAGTCTAAAGTATATAGAGGAATTGAACGTCAGCAAAATCTTAAAGAACAGTTATTTTTATTCCTTCTTCAAAAAAGAGAGGAAAATGCGATCAATCTTTCAGTAGATGTTCCAAAAGCAAAAATTGTAAACCCGGCGTTTACAGAAGATACACCAGTATCACCTAAAAAAGAGATTATTCTTCCTGGTGCTTTATTGCTGGGGGTATTAATTCCTTTTGCCATTTTTTATCTCCTATTCCTTTTGGATGATAAAATTTACAGCAGAGAGGATATTAAAGAACGTTCCGGCCTTGGTGTACTGGTGGATATTCCTTCACTTACAGATACTGAAAACCATTTGGTACAGAAAAATGACTTTTCTGAGTTGGCGGAAGCCTTTAGAGTTCTTGTTTCCAATTTAAAATTTGTATTACCAGTAAAAGATTCGGCTAAAGTTATCTTGGTTACATCTTCGGTAAAAGGAGAAGGAAAAACAATGGTATCAGTGAATCTAGCTCTTACCATTGCCAATAAAAATGCAAGAGCGCTTCTGATAGGGTCTGATATCCGTAATCCACAGATTCAGAGATATGACAGTGAGCCTGTGAAAAGAAAAGGTCTTACAGAGTTTTTATATGACGAGTCAGTGAATGTGGATGAGCTTGTTCATACGTCAACCACTAATCCTTCATGTGATGTTATCTATGCGGGAGCAATCCCTCCCAATCCTCAGGAGCTGCTTTCTAATGGGCGTTATCAAAAGCTTATTGAACAGATGTCTTCCAGATATGCCTATATTATCATTGATTCTGCGCCATTGATGCTGGTTTCCGATACATTAAGCATTGCAGATACAGCAGATGCAACATTATATGTGGTAAGGTCTGGAGTATCAAAAAATATACTGCTAGATTTCGCCAACGATCTGGTGAAAGATTCAAAACTTTCCAACGTATCCTTTGTGATAAATGATGTTTCAAGACGCGCAGGTGGATATGGATACAACTATAGCTATGGGTATGGTTACAGCCAGACTAAAGCAAAGAAAAGTTGGTGGAGTAAAATTTTCAAATCATAATAATGAATAAAATTTTAATTACAGGTGGAGCAGGTTTTATCGGCTCTAACTTAACAGAGTATTTTTTAAATAAAGGCTATTATGTAGTATGCTTGGACAATTTTGCAACCGGGCACCGACATAATATCGAACCTTTCCTTGAAAATCCAAACTATAAGCTCATTGAAGGAGATATCCGTGATTTGGAAGTTTGTCAGAAGGCAGTAGAGAATGTAGATTATATTCTACATCAGGCTGCACTCGGATCTGTACCAAGATCTATTAAGGATCCTATTACAAGTAACGATGTGAATGTATCAGGATTTCTGAATATGCTGGTTGCAGCCCGTGATGCTAACGTAAAACGTTTTGTATATGCTGCTTCATCTTCTACTTACGGAGACTCTGAGTCATTACCTAAAGTAGAGGAGGTGATCGGAAAACCATTATCACCTTATGCCATTACCAAATATGTAAATGAATTATATGCTGATGTGTTTGGGAAAACTTATGGAATGAAATGTATCGGCCTGAGATACTTCAATGTATTTGGGCGCAGACAGGATCCGAACGGAGCTTATGCCGCAGTAATTCCTTTGTTTGTAAAGCAGTTAATCAATCACGAATCTCCTACAATAAACGGAACGGGAGATTATTCACGTGATTTTACATACATCGACAATGTTATCCAGATGAATGAGCTGGCTATGCTTACTGAAACTCCTGAAGCAGTGAATACCGTTTATAATACAGCAGTAGGAGACCGTACAACGCTGAATGATCTGGTAGGATATCTTAAAAAGTATTTAAGTGAATTCGATGAAAGAATTGCTGATGTGGATATTATATATGGTCCGAACCGTGTAGGAGATATTCCTCATTCATTGGCCTCCGTTGAAAAAGCAAAAAAATTATTAGGTTACCAGCCAAGCCATACGATAGAAAAAGGATTAAAAGAAGCTATCAGCTGGTATTGGGAAAATTTAAAATAAAAAAACAAGTTTAAATCGATTCTTGTGGAAAAACAATATAAAATTGCTGTAATAGGATTAGGCTATGTGGGTCTGCCTTTAGCACGATTATTTGCAACTCAATATCCGGTTGTAGGTTTCGATATCAATCAGAAAAGGATTGAAGAATTAAATACGGGGACTGATAGTACCCTGGAAGTGGAAAACGATGTGCTAAAAGCAGTCTTAAAACACCAGAGTCCTTTTAATCAGCCTGCTGAAAATGGATTGTACTGCTCAGCAGACATGAATGATATCAAGGAGGCAAACATCTATATCGTGACAGTTCCCACTCCTGTTGACAAGCATAACCGTCCCGATCTGACTCCATTATATAAATCTTCAGAAACTGTAGGTAAAGTATTATCGGAAGGGGATATTGTCATCTATGAATCTACGGTATATCCGGGAGCTACAGAAGAAGAATGTATTCCTGTTCTGGAAAAAGTTTCAGGACTCAAATTCAATCGGGATTTCTATGCGGGATACTCACCGGAAAGAATCAATCCAGGTGATAAGGAGCACACAGTAGAGAAAATTCTGAAAGTTACGTCAGGTTCTACACCGGAAATAGGGAAAGTGGTAGATACTTTATATAAATCTGTAATTGTAGCCGGAACGCATCTGGCTCCAACGATCAAAATTGCAGAAGCGGCTAAAGTCATTGAAAACTCACAGAGAGATATCAATATTGCTTTTGTCAATGAGCTGGCAAAAATTTTCAACCTTTTAGAAATTGATACGCATGCTGTATTGGAAGCAGCAGGGACTAAATGGAATTTTTTACCATTCAAACCAGGCTTGGTTGGCGGACACTGTATTGGAGTAGATCCATATTATCTGGCTCAGAAAGCCCAGGAAAATGGTTATCATCCTGAAATCATCCTGGCTGGACGTCGCCTTAATGATTCCATGGGGCAGTATGTGGCCTCTCAGCTAGTAAAAACGATGATTAAGAAGAAGATTTCAATTAATGGTGCCAAAATATTGAATCTGGGAATAACGTTCAAAGAGAATTGTCCGGATGTACGAAATACCAAAGCAGTAGATGTTATTCAGGCGCTTGAAGATTATTCTTTACATGTGACTACCTTTGATCCTTGGGCTAAACCTGAAGAAGTAAAGCATGAGTACGATCTTTCTGTGGTCAATGAAATTCCGGATGAAAAATTTGATGCAATTATTCTTACAGTTGCCCACAAAGAATTTATGGGAATCAACCTGAATAATTATCTGAAGGAAGGGGGAATTATTTATGATGTAAAGGGAGTGCTGGAAGAATGTGATTCCAGACTGTAACTATTTATTTACTTAAAATTATGAAGAAAAAACATCTGATTGTTTTTGGAACGAGACCTGAAGCTATAAAAATGGCTCCTCTGGTAAAGGAATTTCAAAAAGAAGAATCATTTGAGACTAAAGTTTGTGTTACAGCTCAGCATAGAGAGATGTTGGATCAGGTTTTAAGTTTTTTTGATATCAAGCCGGATTACGATTTAAATTTAATGAAGCCCGGTCAGAATTTATATAATCTGACCGCTGATATTATTACCGGAATGAAATCTGTGTTGGAAGATTTTAATCCGGATTATGTGTATGTGCATGGGGATACCACTACTACAATGGCAACCAGTATTGCAAGTTTTTATTCCGGTGCCAAAGTATGTCATGTAGAAGCAGGATTGAGAACCCATGACAAAAGATCTCCATTTCCAGAAGAAATTAACAGACAGGTGGCGGGACGCATTGCGGATTATCATTTTGCTCCCACAGAACAGTCAAAACAGAATTTATTGGCTGAGAATACCAGGGAAGAAGATATATTGATTACAGGAAATACCGTGATAGATGCATTATTCTTTAGTTCTGCAAAAGTGGAGCATATAGATAATACAGAAATAGATGCTCTTAAGGCTAAAATTGATATATCTAAAAAAATAGTTCTGGTAACAGGACACAGAAGAGAAAATCATGGACAGGGATTTATTAATATTTGTGAAGCTTTAAAAGAAATAGCTGTTACAAACCCTGAAATTCAGATTATCTATCCTGTACATCTGAATCCTAATGTAAAAGGACCAGTATACGAAATTTTATCTGATGTTAGAAATGTAATGCTGATAGAACCTCTTGCATACCCAGCTTTTGTATGGCTCATGAATCAATCTTATATGATTATTACGGACTCCGGAGGTATACAGGAGGAAGCTCCAAGTCTTGGAAAGCCTGTTCTGGTAATGCGTGATACCACAGAAAGGCCTGAAGCAGTGAATGCCGGGACGGTAATCCTGGTAGGTACAGATAAAAATAAAATTGTTTCGGAAGCGCAGAGTTTATTAAGTGATCCGATACGTTATCAATCCATGAGAGAGTTGCATAATCCCTATGGAGACGGAACTGCATGTGAGCGCATTGTAAATTTTATAAAAAGTAAATAAATGAATATATCTTCTCTGGTTAAAACGAAGATGTTTAAAGAAACTTTAACGTACTCCATAGGAAGTTTTGGGTCAAAGATTCTTTTATTTTTATTAGTTCCTTTTTATACTTATTTTCTTACTAAAAAAGAATTAGGAGAATATGACTTATTGCTTGCGTCAATAGGTCTTGTAGCGCCCTTAGTATCATTGCAAATTTCTGAAGCAACATACAGATGGTTAATTGATAAAGAATATATAAGAGAAACTGAAAAAGCAAAAATTATAACCAATTCTATCATAGTGTTATGTATAGGTTATATTATTTTCTGTGTTTGCTTTTCTATTTATGTTCTTTTTAGCAGCTTTAATTATCAGGGATATTTTATAATTCTGATCTTTCTTAATAGCTTTCTTCCTTTATTACAGAGTATTTTAAGAGGGCAGGGAAATACAAAGGCGTTTGCCGTCAACGGTATTTTAACTACTTTTTTAATCGTGGTCTTTAATTTCGTTTTCATTTACTTGTTAAAATTAAATGTTGAAGGTATTTTCATTGCCAATATTGTAGCATATACGATTGCGTGTATCACGATTTTATATAAGATAAAAATAACTAAATATTTCAGCTTTAGATATTATGATCTTAAGCTTATAAAATCGATGTTGTCCTATTCCTTGCTTTTGATTCCTAATTTGATAAGTTGGTGGGCTATATCTTTTGCCAGTAAATTTATCATACTGCATTATATGGGGCCTGAAGGAAATGGATTATATGCTGTAGCAAGCCGTTTTCCAACGTTATTGTTAGTGATCAATTCTGTTTTACTGCTGCCATTACAGGATAGGATTTTAAGAGAAAAAGATGATGCTACTTTTAACAGGCTGTTTGATAAGTTTATTCTTTTTGAAATAACTTTAGCATTTATTCTGGGTGTAGCTTCTCCTATCATGACAAAAATATTGGTTTCAAAAGAATATTTTGAGGCATGGGAGTATATGCCTTATTTGTATTTGGGGGTAGGTTTCAATGCAATTGCCGGTTTCTTGGGATTAAAATATCAAAGAGAGAAAAAGACATTAAAAATTACCATTACTTCTTTAATAGGAGCAATTATTTCAATAGCTTTTAGTGTGATTCTTATACAGAGGTTAGGATTACAAGGTATTTCTATTTCATTTTTACTTGGATTTTATTCTATGTTTATAATGAGATTCTGGGATATTTCGAAGTCTGAAAAAAGACAAGCCAGAATCAAAAAGTTATTTTTCATTACAGCTATAATGGTTATTATTATTATAGTAAATCACTTTATAAAATATTATATTTCATGAATATACTGATAAGAGAATATGATAATAGTAACTTTAACTTACTAATGATCGAATTTGATTTAAGATCGAAAGCTGATGAAATGTTGTATCAATTTATGAAAAAATATAACAGTACATTTAATGGAGAATAAAGAAATTGTAATTGTTCATAAAACCTGCGTTTCAGATTACCCTCCTTTGCTGGCTTTTATAAAATATCTGAATAAAAATGGTTATAGAATACATCTTGTTTTAGGTTTTGAGAAAGGAAACTTAATAGATGAGCTGAACCGTCTTTGTTATAAAGTTCATTTAACCGGAATAAAACCTTCATCCAATAAGATTTTATACTGGTTTAAGATCAGAAACACCTTTTGGAAAATTATATATAAAAATCAATATCAGGATAAACTGATCTGGATACCGGCAGCAGATACCACACTGGCTTTAGGAAAAAAACTATTGTCACTGAATTATGTGCTTAATTTATATGAGCTTTTCGATTATGCACCAAGGTATATAAAAGGCCTTGAAAAATTTGCGAAAAATGCGAAGCTGGTCATCTGTTCAAATTTGGACAGAGCCAATATACTTCGGGTTTGGTGGAAGCTAAACAAGACACCGGAGGTTATTCTGAATAAACCTTATTCAGAGCTGTCTGAAAGAAATCTTCCTTTGACGGATGAATTATCTAACCTTTTGGAACCTGTAAAAGGAAAAAAGAAAATTATTTACCAGGGAGTTATTTTTCCAGAAAGAGAATTAGAAGGAATCTGTCGTTATATCAATCAATCAGAAGATTTTGCATTGATTATAATGGGTAAAGAAACAGAATATTTGAAAAAGCTACAGACCATCTGTCCTTCTATTATCCATATTCCGTTTGTTGCTCCTCCTTATCATTTACATGTAACCAGCCATGCAGATATTGGTATATTAACCTATGATCATTCATCTTTGAACAATATATTTTGTGCACCAAACAAACTTTGGGAGTTTTCTAATTTTGCTATGCCTATGATAGGAAATGATATTCCGGGACTTATTAATACAATTGTGGCAAACAGAATGGGAGAGTGTATTGATTTCCAGAGAGAAGATCAGGTATCTGAAACACTGCAGAGTATTTTGAAAAACTATACAGAATATTCCAGTAATGCTAAATCATTTTATTCCAGTTATAATTATGATCTTGAATTAGACAAAATCATGCAGAAGTTGTAGAAACAGAAAAATGGAAGCTATTATAAATGCATTTGATTTAAGATTTACACTTGTTTATATGAGTGTAGCACTTTTTGCAGTCATTCTGATTAACGAATATATCTACAGAAAAAAGAATTCTGATGATGTTCAGAATTTTCTATTATTATTTTATGCATTGGTAATGATACTATTGATAGGGATCAGAGATAAAAAAGTGGGCACAGATTCAGAAAGATCATTAATCTATTTTACCGGCGATAGAGTTGTAAGATCTTTAAGTGAACTCAAAGATATAGGAACCTACTTTATTTCTTTATTTGCCCGTAAACTTAGTGATAATTATAAAGTATTTTTTACATTAAATGCGGCATTGTATGTGATACCTATTATTATAGGCATACGAAATCTTACACAAAAAAACAGATTTCTTATTTTCTTTATTGTGATTAGTATGTTCTTTTTTAAGACTATGGGTATTAACACAACCAGACAGGGTATCGCATTCTCTTTCTTTTTTCTTGCAGTAACCTTTTTTGATAAGAAAAAATGGTTATCTATTATATTCTTCATTATTGCATTTTTTAATCATGCTTCTATTATAATCCCTATTCTGATTTTCCTAATGTCTACCAGAATTAAAAATCTCAAAGTCATATTTTTTATTTATGTGGCGGCTACAGTATTGTCATTAGCGAATTTTAATCTTAATGAACTTTTAGGTAAAATACCTGTAATCAATATTTTAGTGCAGGAAAGATTAGATCAATATTATTCCAAGGGAGTTAAAGTTGCTTATAAAACTGGTTTCAGGATAAACTTCTTTGTATTCAACACTATATTTGCCGTGATTGGATACTACACTCTTAAAGGTATTGAAAATATTGAGGAGCATTTAAAATATAAAAGGTTTTATGTAACATATATGCTGACCTCTGCTTTTTTCTTTCTCATGTTTTCTGCTGCTTTCAGTGACCGTTTTGGATTCTTGTCATGGATTTTCATCCCTTTTCTGATGTATCCGTATACACAAACTAACAAAAAAATTGGAGTTGTTAATTTGTTTGGAGTGTTTTTTATCTGTTTTTTCCTGTTTTTAATGTTTAATTTAAAATAATGATATCAGTAGTAATCCCTTTGTATAACAAAGAAAAATATATTAAGGAAACGATCCTTAAAGTGCTGAATCAATCATTTCAGCATTTTGAAATCATTATTATTAATGATGGAAGTAAAGATAGAGGTCCGGATATAGTCAATGAAATTAATGATCCCAGGGTAAAATTGTTTAATAAAGAGAATGGAGGTGTTTCTTCAGCCCGTAATGTAGGGATTGAAAAATCTCAATTTGAATATATCGCTTTTTTGGATGCTGATGATGAATGGCTGCCCAATCATTTAGAAGAAATTCAGAAACTGATAACCAAATATAAAAGTAGTGCAGATGTTTTTGTCACGAATTTTGCAAGAAAGTATTCAGAAGAAAAAATTGTTGATAATAGAAAGCAGAATGAACTTAAAGAAGGAATTGTTAAAGATTATTTCAAAGTGATTCTCAAAAAAGGATTAATCCATACTTCTTGTGTTTGTGTAAGTAAAAAAGCTTTACTAAAAGCAAAATTATTTAATGAACGCCTATCCAGAGGAGAGGATATGGATCTGTGGGGAAGATTAGCCAGAGAATATGGAATAGCTTATTCACCCGTAATTACGGAACTTTATCTGCAGGAGGCTGAGAACAATAGCAGAGGAAAATCTGATATTACTAAATCTATTGTTTATCA
Source organism: Chryseobacterium sp. ON_d1 (assembly GCF_006829085.1). Lineage (GTDB taxonomy): Bacteria > Bacteroidota > Bacteroidia > Flavobacteriales > Weeksellaceae > Chryseobacterium. The sequence goes on along the minus strand of NZ_BJTC01000008.1, from coordinate 168,881 downwards.
TTTGGATTTTTCCGGAGTAACATCTGTAGACGAAAAAAAATATTTTAAAAATTTACTTTATAGAAAATATGCTTCATTATTGAAGAATATTGATTTTGCAAGCTTTATTAAGTTAATGATTAAACAGGGTTTTTAAATGAAAGAGAAAATATATAAAATATTGCCTGATTTCCTTCAGAACTTTATGGTCTATATATATAACAGACAGGCCTATAAAAGAAGATATGGTGGTGAGTATAAAAATTTCAGAAAAGAGAAAAAAGCAAACCGGACATTATCGTTAGAAGAACTAAAAGAATATCAGAAAAACAGATATTCACAGTTTATAAAATTTGTAATTCAAAATTCAGATTATTATAAAAAGTCGATTGGTAATATTGAGAATGTGGAATCTATTGATAATATTACCTGTTTGCCAATCGTTAATAAAGAAGTACTTCGTAATAATATTGGGTCTATAACAGTAAAAACATCTGAAAAATTAGAAAAGTCCAAAACCGGAGGTACTACAGGAAAATCTCTGGAAGTGAAGTTCTTTTTCAAAGACAGTCAGGAAAGATTTGCTTTTTTAGATGATTTCAGATCAAGATTCGGGTATGAATTGGGAAAAAAAACCGCATGGTTTTCTGGTAAAAATCTCTTGACAGCCAGGGATGTGAAGAAAAATGTATTTTGGAAAACAGATTTTATACACCATGTTCGCTATTACTCCACATTTCATATCAAAGATGATTATCTTAAATATTATGTAGAAGATTTAATTCATTTCAGCCCTGAGTATTTAGTAGGATTTCCATCTACCATATTGGAAATTGCCAAATATGGTATTGCCAATGGATACGATTTTCCTGAAAATAAGGTAAAAGCAATTTTCCCGACAGCAGAAACCATCACTGAAGAAACAAGATACTATATCGAGAAATTTTTTAAAGCAAAACTGTATAATCAATATGCTTCTTCTGAAGGAGCTCCCTTTATAATAGAATGTGAAAAAGGAAATCTGCATTTGGAACTGCAAACTGGTGTTTTTGAGGTTTTAGATGAAAATAATCAGCCTGCACAATCCGGAAGGTTGATAGTCACTTCATTTACAACAACTGGAACACCTTTAGTAAGATATGATATCGGAGATTCAATAACACTTGAAGATGCTGAAAAAAAATGTACGTGTGGGAACAATAATCCTTTGGTAAAAGAAATTTTAGGAAGAATTGATGATTTTATCTATTCAGTTGAAAATGGTAAAATAAATCTTGGGAATGTCTCCAATACTTTGAAAGATACAAAAGGGATTATTAGATTTCAGGCAGTACAGAATAAATTAGATGAACTTGAGCTATATGTAGTTGTTGATCAGGAAATCTATTCAAAGCAGATTGAAAAAGTATTCCTTTCCAATTGGAGAGACAGAGTGGGGGATGTTATGAAAATACATATTAACTATGTGAATGAGATTCCTGTAGAAGGTAGTGGTAAATATAGAATAGTAAAAAATAATATAAAAGATTTATTATGAAAATTATAAAATCATTTTTAATATTAGGGCTGTCAACATTTTCTATCATTTGCTGTTCTCAGCGAAAGGATAAAGTGGCAGTTGATAATTCATTAATAGTAAATCAGAAAATCACTGTTCAAACCAATGATTTTTTTAAAATAGAGACAATACTTCCAAAAGGATATGTGAAAGACGGATCGGTAGATTATACTGCCTATATCCAGAAAGCGATTGACGGTAATAATAAAGTGATAATGCCAGACTTTCCATTAATGACAAGTGGAATTTTTGCACAGTCAAATTCACAAATATATTTTCAGAAAAATTCTTCCCTGATTTTAAAGCCTACCGCTGATGTCAGATATCAGATTATAAGTTTACATGGAGTTGAGAATGTTAAAATTTATAATCCTACCTTGATAGGAGATCGTGACAAGCATTTGGATTCTAAAGGCGAATGGGGATTTGGTATTGATATCAGAGGTTCCAGAAATATAGAAATTTTTAATGCCAACATCTCTGATTGCTGGGGAGATGGGATTGTATTGGTAAAGACCATGAGGAATATCAGAGCGGGTATTGCCCAAGAAAAATTATTTTCAACAGAGAATATTAATATTATAGGAGGAATTATTAATAATGTAAGAAGAAATGGAATAACAATTGCAGGAGGTAAAGATGTATTAATAAAAAATCTGTTAATTACAAATATTAATGGAACGAATCCCATGGCCGGTATTGATATTGAACCTGATGATAGTTCTAATATATTAGAAAATATTAATATTGAAAATGTTAAGATAAATAATGTAAATGTAGGTATAGACTTAAATCTGCCACAATATGGTAACCAGAATATATCAAAATCTGTTACGATTTCTTGCACAAATATTTCGGTTGAAAATGCCGATTCTGGAATTTATATAGCGGGGTACAAGGATAAACCTAATATCAAAGAAATGACAGGTTATTTTAAAGTGGATAATTTTATTACAAATAATGTGACAAGACCTTTTGAAAAAAGGGATCAGTTTGGATTATATCCTATGATTCAAATGAACAATTATAAATTTAATACTAAAAATAAAGTTGATAGTTCTACACAATCACTTTTAAAAAATGTTAAAGATAACAGTAAATTAAAATTTTAAACCAATATTTAATTAATATTCATGTAGAGGAGATAATAAACCTGTTTAAAATTTTTAAATCTTTATAAGGTTCAGGTTTAAAAACATTTTTCATGTTATATTAAATATATTCAAGATCTATAAATAGCTGGCAAGAGAAATTGATAATTTTGTCACCGCCACAAAAAAGCTATACATTCAAAAAACACAATAGAAAACGGGAAAATTTATGATTTTCCAGAATAGTAATGATACTATGTTAATCTATAATTATTTCTGCTTGGAACAATTTAAAGGTTAACATCAGTTCAAAATATTGCTTTATCTCACTTAAAATCACAAATTTGTGATTTTAAGTGGAATGAGTAAAAAATAACACTACACAAAATATTTAGGAAAAAAATTATTATTTAGTTCTAGGTTAATAGAAATAAACAATAAAATATAACAGAAGTTGAAAGCTAAATTAATACGGATTACGACTGTACCACTTTCCTTAAAAATTCTATTGAAGGGGCAGCACCGGTTTATGTCAGAACATTTTGATGTGATAGGAGTTTCTTCGCCTGGCAAAGAACTGGAAGAGGTTAAAAATGATGAAGAAATAGATGTAGTTGCGATTGATATGTCCCGCAAGATTACACCTATTAAAGATATCAAATCTTTATGGAATACTTATAAGCTTTTAAAAAAGGAAAAACCACAAATTGTTCATACTCATACACCTAAAGCTGGAATTGTAGGGATGCTTGCTGCAAGAATGGCTGGTGTACCTCATAGATTGCATACTGTAGCGGGTTTACCACTAATGGAGGTGACAGGTGTAAAACGTCAGGTTTTAGACTTTGTAGAAAAATTAACATATGCTTCTGCTACCAAAGTATATCCCAACTCAAAAGGACTGTCTGATTATATCATAAAGCATAAATATACAGATAGGTATAAGCTGAAAGTAATCGGAAATGGTTCTTCAAACGGAATAGATACTTCATTCTTTTCACCCCAACAAGTTTCAGAAGACCAGAAAATTCTCCTCAAAAAAGAATTAAAAATAGAAGACTCTGATTTTGTCTTTGTCTTTGTGGGACGCTTGGTGGGGGACAAAGGAATTAATGAACTGATAAAAGCTTTTTCTGCTTTAAATAAAGAAGAAGGTAAACATTCAAAATTATTACTGGTGGGTCCCCTGGAACAGGAGCTGGATCCGCTATCTCCGGATACATTAAAGGAAATTGAAACTAATCCGGATATCATCTCTGTAGGATTTCAGAAAGATGTGCGTCCTTATTTCGCGATTTCTGATGCACTGGTCTTTCCTAGTTACCGGGAAGGATTTCCCAATGTAGTGATGCAGGCCGGAGCAATGGAGCTGCCTAGTATCGTTTCTGATATCAACGGATGCAATGAAATTATCGTAGAAAATCAGAATGGAGTAATTGTTCCGGTAAAAGATAGTGAAAGGCTCAAAGAAGAAATGGAGAAAATGATATCAGACAGAGACTATTATGAATCATTAAAAATGAATTCCCGGCCAATGATTGAAAACCGATTCGAGCAATCTGTGATCTGGAATGCTATATTAAGTGAATACAACAAATTGATTAAAGAGAGAGAATATCGTGTATAAGTTTTTTTTGAAACGGGTTCTGGATTTTTTGATAGCGTTAATCGCGTTAATTATACTGGCACCCATTTTTATCATTGTAATGGTCTTATTGTACTTTGCCAATCAGGGTAAACCTTTTTTTGTTCAGGCAAGACCGGGATTGAATGAGAAGATATTCAATATCATCAAGTTTAAGACTATGAATGATAAAAAAGACACACAGGGCAATTATCTGCCGGATTCGGAACGCTTAACTCCGGTTGGAAGTTTTATACGCCGGACTTCCTTGGATGAGCTTCCACAATTGATCAATGTACTGAAAGGAGATATGGCAATTATAGGGCCACGCCCCCTTTTGCCTCAGTACCTGTCTTTATATAGCGAAACTCAGAAACGCAGGCATACCATACGCCCCGGAATTACAGGTTGGGCACAGGTGAACGGAAGAAATGCAATTTCCTGGACAAAGAAATTTGAACTGGATGTATGGTATGTAGACAATCTGTCTTTCGCAATAGATTGTAAGGTCGTCCTTCTTACGATAAAAAAAGTAATAATAAGAGAAGGAATAAACCAGGTAGAGCAAGCTACAGTAGAAGCTTTTAAAGGAAATAATTAATTAAAAATCTAGACAAAGCATGTATTTATACGGAGCAAGTGGTCATGGTAAGGTAGTGGCTGAAGTGGCTGAAGAGAATGGTTTTAGTATTGAGGCTTTTATTGATGAAAATTTGATGAAAGATAAGGTATTAAACTATCCTGTTCTTAACGAAATTCCGCCACATGGTATTGATGTCATTATTTCTATAGGGAATAACAGGGTAAGGAAAAGAATAGTGGAACAGGAAGAACAATTCAATTATGTTACACTTTTCCATCCTAAGGCAATTATATCCAAAAGAGTAAAGATAGGGGAAGGGACTATTGTGATGCCCGGAGCAACTATTAATGCATTAGTAAGAATAGGGAAACACAGTATCATCAATACAAATTCTTCCATTGATCATGATTGTACGCTTGAGGACTTTGTACATATCTCTCCAAATGCTGCGCTGGGAGGGAATGTATATGTGGGAGAAGGAACCCATATAGGAATAGGAGCCAGTGTAATACAGGGGATAACAATCGGAAAATGGTGTACTATTGGTGCCGGAGCGGTTATTATCAGTGATATACCGGATGGCTGCACTGTAGTAGGTAATCCCGGAAGAATAATAAAAAGTAGAAGTTTAAAAATTTAGAATATTAAGAATATGAAATCAAGAGTATGGTTGTCCTCCCCCCATATGGGAGGAAATGAATTAAAGTATATCAATGAAGCGTTTGACGCCAATTGGATAGCACCTTTAGGCCCCAATGTTGACGGTTTTGAAAAGGATCTGGAAAAATTCTTAAATGAAAAAGTAAAGGTAGCTGCACTTTCGTCAGGAACTGCTGCTTTACATTTGGCGTTAGTGGAATGCAATGTAGGTTATGGTGATGAAGTAATATGTCAGTCTATGACGTTTTCGGCTTCTGCCAATCCTATTGTTTATCTGGGAGCTACTCCCGTGTTTATAGATTCTGAAATAGATACCTGGAACATGTGTCCGGTAGCTTTGCAGGAGGCAATAGAGGATAGAATTGCAAAAGGTAAAAAACCGAAAGCTATTATTGTTGTCAATCTCTACGGAATGCCGGCAAAAATGGATGAAATTTTATCAATTGCCAGAGAATATAACATTCCCTTAATTGAAGATGCTGCAGAATCATTAGGCTCTCAATATAAAGGAAGGGCGTGTGGTACTTTTGGACGCTTTGGTATTTTATCATTCAATGGTAATAAAATAATTACAACCTCAGGAGGAGGAGCTTTGGTATGCCACTCCCAGATAGATAAAGACAAAGTTGTATTTCTTTCTACACAGGCCAGAGATGAAGCTCCGCATTATCAGCATTCACATATCGGATATAATTACAGAATGAGTAATATCAGTGCCGGTATTGGTAGAGGACAGATGGAAGTTCTGAGAGACAGAGTAGAAGGCCGCAGAAAAATGCACGATTTCTATTCTGAAATTTGTAAAAAAATAGAGGGTGTTGAATTACTTTCAGAACCAAACTCTGATTTTTATAGTAATCATTGGTTATCTGTTATTACAATAGACGGAACAAAATCATCAAAATCCCGTGAAGATTTGCGACTGGCATTTTTAGAAGACAATATCGAATCCAGACCTATCTGGAAGCCTATGCATTTACAGCCTGTATTTGAAGATGCACCATACTATGGTGGAAAAGTAGCAGAAACCCTTTTTGAAAATAGCTTATGTCTGCCTTCCGGATCTAATTTGTCTGATGATGAGAGAGACAGAATTGAAAAAGTTATGATAGAGGTATTTCCCAGTAAGAAAGAACATCCGGTTTTAGGATAATTTTATCTTAGTATAGATAATAATAAAAGTGATTATCTGTAATAATTGGTATGGAAATTCATCATCTTAAAATTAGATTAAAATAAATACTTTTAAAGTAACAGGAATGTTGATTTTGTGTGTGTTTTTATAAGTTAACTTTCTTTTATTTAAAAAGGTATTAAAAGTAATTTTTTCTAATTTTATATTTGAAAATATGTATGTTACAATAGCTTAAAAAGGCAATGTATTTTTTGAAAAAAATAAAAAACTATATTTTGCCAATTAAAAACAATACTTTTAATTGATCCGGTAGTTCAGTTGGTTAGAATGCCGCCCTGTCACGGCGGAGGTCGCGGGTTCGAGTCCCGTCCGGATCGCAAAAAGCCTTCTGAAAATAGAAGACTTTTTGTGTCCATTGTCCCGTCCTTAAATAACTTGACAGTTAATCAACATGATATTATCTGCATGAAAAATTTAAAGGATTATTAAGATAATCTTTTCCTTGAGGAGGCTGTATGAAGTAAGGTGTTCCATACGTGTTTCCGGGACGGAAAAAATCGGTGGAGATGATCTGGGAACCACTGCTGAATGCTGCTTCAGATCTGGTGAAATCATTGGTTTTTGCTTCATAGGTTTCAATATCTGATCTGGTTCTTACCATGTAGCCTTGCTTTACCAGATCCTGTATCTCTTTTTGCCTTACTATAGCATTATCTCTTAATATAAAGCCTGCGAAAGAATCATCAGGTTCACTGTTCAGAAACATCATTCTTTCCTTTAAAGAACCATCAATCAGATAAGGATTATTTTTAGAGGACAAAGTGCCTGCACTACCGGGAAGCAGCATAAAAATAAATTTTCCTTTACTGTCATTAAGCTTTGGCCAGTTGTTGTGGGTAACAGCTTCTTTCAGGGTTTTGTATTTGCCCTGAACTTCTTTTGGAGTGATAATTTTATCTTTTCCCAGATATTTTACAATCTCCCCATCCAGTTCATCATAAGCTTTTTTATCAAAAGGAAGAACTTTTGTACTGTTTTCAAAAATTGGGAAACCGGAGTCTTTGGCTTCGATCATCATAAAAACCGGCGTGTGTCCAGGATGTTGGTCAGACCATGTTTTCAGAGCTGTAAGGGCATCTTTTAAAGTAGGATAATGGGTTCTGAAGTCAATATCTGCCATATGGAGTACTTTAAAACCTGCCTGATCAAGTCCTTTTGTATTAAAGGGAGCGAGGTCAGTAACTCCTTTAGCCTTTAAAATCTCATATGTTGCCGGGCGGCTGAATCTGTTGCCTTCCGGATCATAATAGACATCTATTTCCAACCCTCTCAGGTTAGCGTTGAGCTGTTCTGTAAAATCAGGATGGTTGTAATTCAGACCTTCTTTCAGATCCATTCCATAAGGGTGATATTCTTTAAATTTAGCTTTTTGCTCTTCCGACATACTGCTGCTGTATTTCTGCATCATCCCATTGATGATTGGGGTTACCAGATCCAGTACTCTGGGGTCTGCCGGCTGGGCATAAGAATTATGGGTTCCTACAACCTGCAACTGGTTGATTCTTACATTCTGGCATTTATCCTGTGCCTGTACCAGTGCTGTCATACAAAATGCAGCTCCATAAATATACTTTGTCATATGAATAAAATTTTTTTGATTAAAAATTAAAGTTGAATCCCAGCTGTCCGCGTATTCCTGAGTAAGAAATATTTTCTACACGGTCTTTTGTACCCATATAATAGCGGTTGGGTTCATTAAAAATATTGTTCAGTTCTATAAACAGGCGTACTTTCCTGGTAAGGCTGTAAGAAGTGGAAAGGTCTACAGTAAAGTTTTTATCAAAATACTGATAATGGTCTGCACCCGCAGCAGCTCTGATTTCGCTTACATAGTTTCCTTTATAATTTCCGGCTAAACGGATCATTAGCTTACTCGTTTCATAGAAGAGGATGGTATTGAAAATATGTTTGGCCTGATTGGGAATCGTTGTAGACATGGTTCCTGTCTGCTGGCCGTTTTCATAGACCGGCATATTCATTTTGGAGGAGATATACGTATAGTTTCCTTCAAAGCCAATGTTTTTCAAAAAGCCAGGTAGGTTTTCAAAACGCTTGGATATCCCGAACTCAAAACCAAAAAGCTTTGCTCCTTCCAGGTTTTTAGGAGCTGTGAATGTATAGGTTCTTCCTGCAAGATCTACCACAGATTGGTCTTTGTAGATAAGATTGGTGATATCTTTATAAAATACTCCTGCAGTTATCAGATTCAGCTTTCCGAAGTAGTTCTCAAACATAAGATCAAAATTATTTGAAAATGTAGGATCAAGTTTAGTGTTTCCCTGGGTGATGGTATTGCTAATGTCGTTGACAATGGTTCCTGGGTTGAGGTCATTGAAATCAGGTCTTGCAAAAGAGCGGGTATAAGCCAGTCTCAGGATGCGGTCACTGCTGATATTCCATTTCATATTGACCATAGGCAGGACTACATTGTACGTTTTTGTGTCTTTAATATCTTCCGTTTTATTGTTTTTATCAGAGACTACTTTTTTACCCCAGAAAGTAACTTCATTATATTCATTTCTGAATCCTCCCAATACCTGTAGCTGCTCTGAAATCTTCCATGTTCCCATCAGGTAAGCCGCCCATACATTTTCACTACCTCTGTAGGAGCTGGTAATATTGGAGTTGCTGTCTTTACTGCTTACCTGCATCAATCCTAAATTATTTTGTGTAGCAGGATTGTACATCTGATCGATTTGTCCGTTAGTGATCTGATCAATGATTACAGCATTATAGGGATGATCCAAAGGATTCATGAAACCTCCTTTATATGGGAAATTCTCACGCTCAAGCTGATTCAGGTAAGTAACCGGAGCTCCGGGAATTCCTAATGCTGATTTAGGCATCCAAACAAGCAGGGAGCTGTTTACAACTTTGTTTTTATTATTGTACTTTGTTCCGAATTTTAGCTCAAAATTATCTGCAGGTTTATATTTAATATCAATTTGCCCTCTGAGATCTGTCTCACTGTTACGGTTCTGACTCAGAATAATCTGATTCAGTTTGAGTTTATCTGCTGTAATCTGCTGCTGGTTGTAGGGCAAGGTATATCTCCCCATATCACCAGTACCGTCAGGAGCATCCATCGCCATATACTTCCTTCCGTCGGAAGACAGATTTCCATAAGTCATTGGCTGTACAAAATTAACCATAGGGTAACCTCTTTCAGAGGGATCAAGATTATCCGGCGAGTTGAATTTAAATTCAGAACGTGCTTTTGACATCGACCAATCTACCTGCATACGTTGTCCTATCTGGTGATTACCACCCAGCTGCATAGAATATAGATCAGTAAGATAATCCGCGTGGCGGGCCTGAAGCAGTACATTTTTATTATCAAAGTTAAAATAGGTTTCCCTTACAGACTGACCGTCTTTATATTGGCTGTAGAGAGCTTTCCCGTATAATTTATTCCGGCTGTCGATCTCATAATCCAATCCTAAATTGAATCCCAATGTTCTCCGGTTTGCCAGATAATCCCGAAGCTGAAGCTGGTTGATAGAATAAGAAGCTGTTTTATCTTTCAGTCCATAGTTATAAATATTTCTCATCTGGTCTATAGCTGTAGAACGTTCCCAGATTACTGCCGAGGTAATGAACTTCAGTTTATCTGTAATTTTATTTCCATAAACGACAGAAGTATTATAAGTTGGTGACTTAGACATGTTGACGTAGCCTGAGGCCATACTTATTGCCAAAGTCTCTTTATTGGGGAAGGTTTTTGTGATAAAATCCACATTTCCGCCAATGGCGTCTCCATCAAGATCGGGTGTGAGAGCTTTAGACAAGCGTACATTCTGAATAAGTTCCGAAGGAAAGATATCCATCTGTACGCCGCGGTTGGCATTATCACCGCTGGCACTTGGCATTCTGTTTCCATTAAGAGTAGAAGCTGTCCATTGTATAGGTGTCCCCCTTACTGCTACAAAACGGCCTTCACCCATGTCTCTTTCAATAGATACTCCCTGCATTCGCTGTACGGCATCAGCAGCATTACGGTCTGGCAGTTTCCCGATGGCATCGGCAGAAAGTACCTCTGTAATGGTGTTGGAATTTTTTTTCATGGTAATTGCCCTTGCCTGTGATGCCTTGTATACACTGGTAACCACTACCTCCTGAAGATTGTTTTCCTTAAACTTAGCTCCGAATTTAATCAATCCGAGATTCACTTCCTTTTTATCTGTTACAGTGAAAGGAATATAAACACTGTCATACCCTTTATATTCCACAATAAGTTTATAACTGCCGTCATAAACATTATTAAGAACAAAGGAACCATCAGTATCGGAAGTTACCTTCTGTCCGCTGTTTTCAATATAAACCAGGGCATTGGGAAGATTTCCCTGGCTGTCTACTACTGTTCCGTGAACGGTAGTTTGTGCAAAGGCCAAAGGCCCAAGAAGAAAAAATGCTGCTTTTGTTAGAAAAAGTCTTTCTCGTGACATCCTTATAAAGTTTGATGCAAAGATGTCGGCTCCTGCAAAAGTTTTGGTTCATTTAAATTTTATCCAACTGTTTCTCTTGAGTTCGAGATGAACTGAATTGTAAATCAGTAAGTTGCTAATATTAAATAATTGTAACTAATGAACAAGCTGAGAAGGAAGACAGTCAAATTCCTTTTTAAAATATTTATAAAAAGTAGATTTTGATTTAAAACCACATTGAAATGCAAGATCTGTTACACTGGCTGAAGGATCTTCAAGCAGAATCTGCTTGAAATGCTGAATACGGTTTCTATTGGTGTATTCATGGAAATTGGAACGAAGATGTTTATTAAAAGTGATGCTTAAATCCGCTTTGCTTATCCTCAGATGGCTGGCAAGCTGGTCTAGCGTAAATTCCTCATCCAGATATTCATGACTCTCCTTATAGAAGGATATGATAGCAGTTTGTACAGCATCAAAGTCTATTTTTGAAAGGTCTTTATACTGATAGGTTTCTTTAGGTACGGATAGATGTGATGTGTTTTGCTGTTCCTGGAGCTTATGTTGGTATGTTAAAATATAAACGTACAAAATCCACCCAAACTGGAAAAGAAACAGAAGGCTGTAGATTTTCTGATAAATCAACGTATCCCATCCCAACTGGTAAACCATCCAGAAAGCTAAAACTCCCGATAATACATAGTAAACCAGGTAACGGAAATTACCGGCAGCAGGATGAGTAATATTTTTTCGGTATTTTGTCAGTAAATAAATACATAAAAGAAGACAGGCAAGCCAGTAGTAACTGTAATAAACAAAATAAGATTTATATGAACTGATGGCAAGGTCTGCCCATGAAAGATCAAGCATTTTGGCTGTAATAGCAATAGCATGATGAATAACCACCAGTGTCAGAGGAAGAATCAGGTATTTAAGCTTATCGCTCCATTTTGCATGAATTAAATAGGTAGTGATGTACAGAAAAATAAGACCTTTGAAAACACGAAGGCTTCCCGGAATTTCATACAGAACAGATTCATAACCGAATTTTTGAATAATGAAATATTCGTATCCCATATCCAGGGTGACAATTCCAATATACAATAACAGCATATTCAATACAGACTCCCTGTTTTTGATAAGAGAAATGAGCAGAGTAAGCGTAATAAGTGCCTGTAGTACAACTACCATGATAATGTATAACATGAGAACTGATATTTTGTCAAAATTATTGATAATATGGGCACAGCATCTTTAACAAATTATTAAATATTGGCTTAAAATGTGTAGGTGATCAAGGAGTAAATTCTGATCAGTTTTTAGAGATTTCCGGTTTTGTATATTGATTGGTTATTCTTATTTTAGCTAATTATCCTCATTTACAGAGAGAAAGCCTCCGTTTTTTTACGGTATTTTTAACAATCTCTTTTATGATTCAATTTTAGGTCTGATATTTGTACTGGGTAGCCAAACTAAATGGCCGATTTATTTATGAAAAACATATCTGTGAAAAAATCCTTTCTTTATGCATGTTTGTGCGCTGTTTTCCTTGTTTCCTGTAAAAAAGAAATAGAAAAAATAAGCGATACTTTTAAAGATACTGTATCTGCTTCTGAAGCTCAGGAAGCAGAAAAAGATTCTCTAAAGAAAGATTCTGTTCCTGTAGTCAAGAAAGAATCTGTTCCGCCTGTAATGCAGGAGAATGGTTTTTATAATGCTTTTGTTCTTCCGAAAGATAAAAAAATGCGGGATTCTGTTTATGCAGCATTCGGCAAAAAGTATAGCGTTGAGGAGCGTACAGCTATTTTAGCTTTAAACAGACTGGACTCTAAAAGTAAGTGGAATTCCGATACATTGGTGGTTCCTGCCAAAATAGATACAACATTGATGTCATACTCACCATTTCCAATGCAGCTGGATGTATTGAATGGAGTGAAAAAGTTTGTCATCTTTTCATACCCTATACAGGCTTTTGCTGTATATTCCAACGGAAGTCTCGTGAGATGGGGACCTACAAGTATGGGGAAAAAAGCAGCTCAGACAACAAGAGGGCTTACGTTTGCCAACTGGAAAAAGAAACTGGCAATATCCACTGTGAGTAGTGAATGGAAACTTCCTTATAATTTTAATATTCACAATATAGGAGGAATCGGATGGCATGAATATACTCTGCCGGGATATCCTGCTTCACACTCCTGTCTGCGTTTGCTGAGGAAAGATGCCCAGTGGCTGTATTCTTATGCAGATACATGGATTCTGAATCCTGGTGGGGCTACTACCAAAGCAAGGGGTACTGCAGTAATGGTATTTGGAGATTATAACTGGGGAGGAAGAAAACCATGGAGAAAGCTTCTGGATGATCCTAATGCCAACAATATATCTGTTGAAGAACTGACAAAACTTTTAGAGCCTGAGGTTCCGAAAATGCTGAAGGAACAAAGCAACAGAGAAAAAGTAGCCGACTCTATCAAAACGGCAAAAGCAATGACTGCTCCTGTACAGAATGAGAAACCTTTGGAACCGCAGTCTAATTGATTTTCTTTTCAAACTGTAAGGTAGATTCTTCAGCAAACTTTCTCAGCTTAAGCATTTCTGCTTTTCCTTTGTGCTGCCCGAATCTTGCAGCGATATAAGTAAGAAGTATAAAAAATAACATGACAAAAGAAGCGCTCAGTGCCCAGGGGTATTCAGCGCTTTTTATTTGTTTTTCCACATAATACATGGTAAAGAAGGTCATCCAGAGAATAGAAAAGGTAAAATAAAGAAACATGAAGAATGTCCACACCGCAGAACTTGGTCCGAATATTCCCCGTATTACCGTATCTTCATCTTCAATTTCTACCCGTAATGCAAGACGGGGTTTCCAGTAATTATCTTCTTCCGTTGCGACCCAGATGGTAGCAACTTCTTTATTGATATTGCCTGAAAATTCATCTTTATGTTCTGACATATATTTTTTCAGATTTTCAGCATACTCTTCTTTGGTAAGATGAGTAAACATTTTAAATCTCGGGCGGGTTCTTATTCTGTCTAAGGTTGTTTCTTCAGTTTTCATAATATTATTCTTGATAAGGGATCGGGTCTTCAAGGGCGAAGCGAAATGTCAGTTCTTCATTTTTTCTTCTAATGACCATGGTAATATTTCGGCCTTCATTGGATTTCATTAATTCTACGATCTTTTCCAAGGTCATATCAGACGTTTTTTCTCCGTTGATGCTGAGTACTTTATCATCCTTTTTCAGGCCTGCTTCATAAGCAGGGGAATCTTTTCTTACCCCGGAAATAGAAAATATAGGTTTTAAGCTGAATTTATACTGAAACGCATCTTTGTAAACCTCAGCAGATACCATAGCAGATTTTTGGGTTTCAATTTTTACCCTGTCTTCCTGCCATTCCAGTCCATCCTGTCTGAAATCAAGCCCACTCATATTGAAATGAAAAGGATCATCAAAAAATCTGTTTTTTCTGAGGTATAACTTTTGATTGGTATAATCAAAAATAACTGTAAACCGACGCATAATTTCATTTCCTACAGATCCTTTTCTGTTTTCTACTAGATTAACATGCTGAATGGAAAATTCATCCGGCATAGCGGTAAGAGGTTTCTCAAATTTAAAATTTCCAAGATAAAAATTGTGAATTCGGCTTCTTTTTCCATAAATATCTCCATTGAATCCACGTCCCAGAAAGTCATCAATATTGGGTCTGTTATAAACAAAATTTTTAATCAGGGTAGGAAAGAGCCATATCGCATCACTGTTGCCAAGATCAATCATTAGTTTTGAGTCTTTCTTTTCATTGGTCATTTCTACATCTGCTTGCAGATAGGGCTTATCTTTTTCAATAGTGATAGCAAATTCTTCAAATCTTTTGGTCTTCTTTTTCAGAAGATCAGCATTTTCATAGATTGTTATTTTTTTTGATGAGTAATCTATATAGACGGGATGATCTTTAAAAAAATGATATCCAATGACACCGTTTACAGGAATTCCTACATGGGATGAAATATTGAATTCCTCATCAAGAATAATATAGATAGACATAGAAGTATTAATAATTTCTTCTCCTATTTTACCTGTATTACGTTCAGACTTTAAACCGTCAATACTTACGCTGCCTCCAAGCCCTGAGAATTTCATTTTCTCAACGTTACTCAGCTTAATTTCCTTGTTTTCCAGGCTGAAAAGAATAGTTTCAGAAACCCCTGTGTCCAGCAGAAAGGTAAGCTCGGCACCATTCACATTAATGGGGATAAAGATCAGGTTATTGATGAACTTAAAAGGAATAACTGCTTTTTTAGTATTAATCAATTCAAAAGAGTTCTGGGCATTTATAAAAATGCTTAGAATTAATACCAGTAAAAGCAATTTAAATTTCATTTACTGAATTTAGTGAAATTATCAATATAATAATAAAAAAACATCCCAAAAGCTGGAATGTTCATATCTATTGCAATAAAGCAGTGTAAAATGTTTTTTTGGATAAATCTGTTTACTTGGAGAAAAATTCCATCAGATCCATATAATTCTTCTGATTGACACCATGTCCACTCATATATTCCCTGAAAGAAAAATAGCAGCTGAGGTCATAAAGGAGATCTGCGGCTTTTCTTCCCCATTCAAGCGGAATTACTGCATCATCAGTTCCATGTGAAATGAAGAAATGAAGTCCTTCCAATTTCTTTTTATCCTTTACAATCCCGTCAAGAATTTTATCCTCAGGATAACTGCTAAGGCAGGCAACACGATTGAAAAGCTCCGGATGTTTTAAGGCTAAAGCATAGCACAATATTCCTCCCTGGCTGAAGCCGCACAGATGAGCTTTGCTTTCCATCAGACCATAGTGGTTGATGATCTTTAATATATTTTCCAAAACGGCATTGAGAGATTCTTTTGCCTGTGAAACATCAATAAAATTTTCAGGATCATTGAAGTTAATATCATACCATGAATATCCTTCAAACTGAGTATCACGTGGAGCTCTGAAGCTGACAATGATCCAGTCATTGGGAAGGGTTTCCCTGAAGCTGAAAAGATCCTGCTCATTGCTGCCGTAGCCATGAAGCATAAAAAGAATAGGGGTATTAGGGGTAATATTTTCCGGCTCTCTTACTAGATAATCTAAATTCATACAGCAAATATAATTAAATTACACTCAGAATCTTAACTTTTATTACTCGTACAATGAACTTCAGCCGTATGATGACTGATGTGTAAAGATTGATTCTTTGGGCTGTATTTTTGAATTTTAAAATGGTTTTATATTTTTTATTGATTTGATATTATTTGGAAATCTTTATTGGAAAATTTTCATAAAAGTTATTTTTATATTAATAAAAAACTTATATTTGAAACATTAAAAAATCTATTTGGAGAAATGAAGCAATTTTACAATTCAAAAAGTTTACTTAGACTTTCTTTTTTATTCGTTTTATTATTTTCTGTCATTACTGTTGTCAGTTCTTGTAAAAAAGATGACGATGAGGAATTTCAGGATCACGTAGTTCAATTTGAAGTGAAGACAACCTCAGGTGGGAGCATCATTAGTGTTGTTACCCAGGTAGGTACCACTCAGAATACGATATACAATACTCCACAGTCACCTATAACTTCACCATGGACAAGTGGAGAATTCTTTGTGAACTCCAGTCAGGCACAGCTGAACCTTGATGCTAATGCTTCAATGCCGGATGATAATTCTGAATTGACAATCAATCTTTATATTGATGGAGAGGTTGTAAGAACCGTAAAAAAGAAAGGGAAGGGAGTATTGGTTGCTTCTATTGATTACAGCTTTCTGGAACCGTAAATTATTTTAATGTTTATATATAAAAACCGCTTTTGAAGCGGTTTTTTTATTCTTCAATCATGCGCTGCTGAATAGCTCTGTTGATAAGTTCAGTTGAATTCTTTGCCTGAAATTTCTGAAGAAGATTCTTTCGGTGGGTATCTACAGTGAGAGGGCTTAAAAACAGCTCTTCAGCAATTACACTGCTCGTTTTTCCCTGAGCTACCATCTGCAGGATCTGCTTTTCCCTTTTTGTCAGTCTTGGAATAGGAAGATCATTTTGAGATGGGCGGCTGATGATCTGCTTGGTTTCATTACAAAAAACAATATCACCGGAAAGAGCTCCTCTTATGCATACCACAAGCTCGTCAATAGAAGTGTTCTTAAGAAGATAACCGCTGGCACCGTTTTGTATAGACTGCATGATAATGCTTCGCTCAGACCGGTTACTGAACATAATGACTGAAGTATGAGGGGATATTTTTTTTATATCTCTACACAGTTCTGTTCCGTTCGCATCCGGTAAAGTGATATCCAGAAGAACAATATCTGTCATTTGTGAACGGATAAAGCTGAGGGTTTCTGCGCCGGATGCAAAACTTCCTGCTACATTAAAAAAAGACTGGCTGTTCAGCATCATTCTCAGTCCTTCAATGACGATGGGATGATCGTCTACGATGACAATATTTATTTTTTCATTCTCCATTGGTGTTGAGTTCTATATTAATTGTTGTTCCCTGATGATCAGAATTGATCTCCATTTTTCCTTTCAGGTAATTGACCCTGTTCTTCAGGTTGCGGAGTCCCATACTTTGGGAGGTATTTTCTATGTTTTTATCGAACCCTTTTCCGTTATCTTCAATAGTGATCAGAATGTTTTCTCCGGATTGGGAGCATTGTAGTAAAATATTGGTTGCCTCTGCATGTTTTACAGCATTGGCCAACAGTTCCTGTATAATCCTGTAAATATTAAGCTGGATATTCAAAGGTAATGTTTTATCAATGCTGATAGCCTGAAAATCAATCTCAAGGTTTTTTCTGCTGTAAAATTCACATAAGTCATGCAATGCGGTTTCCAAGCCAAAATTAAGCAGTGATTCCGGCATAAGGTTTCTGGCTACATGCCGGAGTTCACTTACAGAGTTGTCCAGCTGGCCCAGAATCTTATAAAATTCCTGATCTTTTTCGGGGTTCAGATGATTGGAAGACCATGTAGAAAAGTTGATCTTCACTCCTGCAAGCATTCCGCCAAGGCCATCATGAAGGTCTCTGGCAACACGTTCTCTTTCTCTTTCCTCACCCTCAAGAATGGCCTTTGTAAGCGATAGTTCTTCCTTTTGTTTAATATCTTCTATTCTCTGCTGAAGATTGATCTCTTTCTGTTCAGACAACGTTTTATTCTTTCTGTAAATGACGAATAAGAAGATTAAAAGGCTCAAAAACAGAAGCAGAATCAGGCTAAGAACCCACAGATAAGAGTTTTTTTGGTTGACTTCCATCTGTTTCTGATTCCTCTCAGCGTTCAGGAAAGCTATTCTTTTCTCTTTTTCAGAGGTGTTGAACCTGGTTTCAAGTTTATTGATCTCCAGTTTTATATTTTCAGCATTCAGGCTGTCATTTAATTTTGAATATTTTTTCTCCCATGATAAGGCATCGTCAAGATTTCCCATAATCTCATTGATACTTGAAAGGTGACTATAAATGGTTTTCCGGTTGTTCAGATCCTGTGCAAGTGTTTTTTCTGCCAGAATTTCTTCCAGAAGGTTCTTGGCTTCAGCATATCTTTTCAGCTTTTTAAAAATGTCATATTTATGAAAGTAAAACATCTGCATCTGCAGTTTCTGATGAAATTTTTTAGCATAAAATAACCCTTTTTCAATAGTCTGCAGGGCTTCTTCATGTTGTTGAACGCCAATGAAATATAATGCTCTGTTATAATAATAAAAAGTATTGGAAGAAGAGTCTGGATAAGGACGTACCATATTTCCTGCCTTATCCAGAAATTGTTTTCCCATACTGCATTTTGCCTGGTAACAATAATTACTGCTTGTATTAAGATAGGCATAGAATAGTTCAGTAGAGTTAGGCTCTTTTCTTTCAAGAATCTGAAGGGCTTTTTCATTATATCTGCCTGCTTTTTCAAACTCAGCGTTATACGTAAACATCAGAGCGAGCTGAGCATACAGGAATCCTAATACCTTGCCTTCACCATACTTTTCAGCAGTAGGAATACTTTTTTCAAGCATGGTTTTGATCAGAAAAGGATATCCTTCTTTATTTTTCTGTAAAATTCCATAACTATACCAGCATAAAGCGAGATAGAGAGCTGCTTTTTGACCTTTAAGCTTAGATAGTGCATTAATAGCTTTCTGAAATGATATCGAGGCCTTTTCTTTGTTCAGATCCTGTTCATATTGTCCTTCGTAATAATAATAGACGGCTTCTGTGAAGAGATCTGTCCCTCCAAACTTTTTACCATTTTCCAGGTATTTTTTGCTTGCAATGGTATCTATGCTTTTATAATAGCTCGACAGCAGAAAATAAGCATTAGCTTTAGTTATATTGTTGGGATCATTATTCACAGAAAGCTTCAGGCTGTCAATATATTTCTTTTCATTAAGCGGAAATAGTCCCTGGGCCTGTAATGTAACTTGGATTAGAATATAGAGAAGACATAATGATCTCTTCATTGTTTTGATTTTCAGTGTTAGTTTGCAGGTCAATTTTTTATTAAACGTGAAGATAATTAAAAATTTACGACAGAAAAATACCTAAAAATCAGTAGAAAAAAATACTTTTTTTTAAGGGTTGTATCCTGTTATGCTGACCAATAGTTTTGCAGGCAGACAATAACAAAAAAATAAACTATTAAGAATGAAAAAGAGAATCATAATACTGGGAATAATCTTCCTTTTCGGGAGTATACATGCTCAGAGAATACAGAAAGGAGAAGCACAGATCAATGTGGATATAGGAGTAGCCAACGGATGGGGGCTGCCTGTTTCTGTGGGGGTAGATTACGCAATACATAATGATATTACAGTGGGAATAGAGGGGAGTTATGCCTCCGAAAAATATTCAGGGGATATTAAAGGAAGCTGGTTGGGCATAGGAGCCAACGGGAATTATCATTTTAATACCTTACTTAAGATTCCGAACAAATGGGACGTATATGCCGGAGCTACTTTAGCCTACAATTCATTTTCTTATAAATATAACGGATCAGATTTCGATTATTTTGATGGCAAATCTTCAGGAGTAGGCTTTGCAGGTCAAATCGGGGGCAGGTATTTTTTTACTCAAAACCTTGCAGTGCATGTGGAATTGGGTGGAGGAACAGTCGCTTCAGGAGGAAAGGCAGGACTTACCTATAAATTTTAATAAACCGGACAATACAATTATTTTCAATATCAATCAGTTTTTTCATAGCTCTTATACAATGTCAGAAATGGCAGTAAGTTTTTAAAAATGGTAACTTTCTCAACTGAGCCGTGAAATTTTTTCGCGGCTTTTGTATAAGCTGTTAAACAAAAAAGACTGTGTAAAAACAGTCTTTTTTTATAAATAATGAGAGATGTATCTATTGAGCTTTTACAATAAAGTAGCTTTTTTTACCTTTTTGCAACAATAAAAATTTACCGTCGATAAGGTCAGTTGCATTGGCTGTAAATGTATCATTTACTTTTTGTTTGTTTACAGAGATCGCATTTCCTTTAATCTCTCTTTGAGCTTCACTTTTTGATTTCAAGAAACCTGATTTTTCAGAAAGAAGATCAACAATACTTACTCCTAAAACATCTGCTTTTGCAATTTCTTTCTGTGGAACCCCGTCAAAAACTTCAAGGAAAGTTTCCTCATCAAGGCTTACCAGATCTTCAGCCGTAGAACGCCCGAAAAGAATTTCTGAAGCTTTCAGTGCTTTTTCATACTCTTCTCTTCCATGTACCCAAACCGTTACTTCTTCTGCAAGTTTTTTCTGCAGTTTTCTTTCATGGGCAGCAGTTCTGTGTTCTTCAATTAAAGCTTCAATTTCCTCTTTTCCTAAGAATGTGTAGAATTTAATGAATCTTTCAGCATCTTCATCAGTAGCATTCAGCCAGAACTGGTAGAATTTATAAGGAGAGGTCTTCTTTTTATCCAGCCAGTAATTTTCTCCGCTTTCAGATTTTCCGAATTTTGAACCGTCAGTTTTGGTGATTAAAGGAACTGTTAAAGCAAATGCTTCACCCTGAGCTTTTCTACGGATCAGTTCTGTTCCTGTAGTGATATTTCCCCACTGGTCAGAACCTCCCATCTGTAATTTTACATTGTTGTTTTGATATAAATGAAGAAAATCATATCCCTGGATTAGCTGGTAGGTGAATTCTGTAAAACTCATTCCGTCTGCTCCGCCTTCTCCGGAGAATCTCTTCTTTACAGAATCTTTAGCCATCATATAGTTGACGGTGATATTCTTCCCGATATTTTTAGCAAAATCAAGGAAAGAAATATTTTTCATCCAATCGTAGTTGTTAACCAGTTCAGCTTTGTTAGGCCCATTTCCTTCAAAATTTAAGAATTTTGAAAGCTGGTTCTTTAAACAGTCAACATAGTGTAAAAGAGTTTCTTCATCCAGAAGGTTTCTTTCTGCTGATTTTCCTGAAGGATCACCAATCATTCCTGTAGCACCGCCTACCAAAGCAATCGGCTTGTGGCCATGCTGCTGGAAGTGAGCTAAGATTTTTATCTGGATAAGACTTCCGATATGCAAAGAATCGGCAGTGGGATCAAAACCTATATATGCAGTAGTTACCTCTTTGTTCAGTTGTTCATCGGTTCCTGGCATCATATCGGCAAACAGACCACGCCATTTCAGTTCTTCTATAAAGGAATTCATTGATTTTTAACTTTAAAATTTTAAGATGCAAAGATAGTAAATTCAGAAGTATTAAGGATAAAAAAGCAAAATGGTAAAGCACTAAATACAAACTGCAAAAAATTGTAAGGAAAGAAAATAAACCATCATGAAAACTTTTTGGCTGCTGACTTTACAAATCGAAAAAATTCACAGAACAGCCTTTTCACGATTTTGTATTTCGCCTTTTTATGCCTTTGTATTTTGCCCCAAATAATCTATATTTGTTAGTAATGAACGACGAACAGCTATTCCAGCTCATACAGAAAGCCAAGGATAAAGATCAGAAGGCTCAGACTAAACTCATTAATATTTTTTGGGTGGATGTTTTCTCTTTTGTCATGAAAAAAGTGAGGGATGAAAATGATGCCGATGAAATTACGGTAAACGTGTTTTCAAAAGTACTGTCGAAACTTGATATGTTTGATCCCCACTTTCAGTTTAAAACCTGGATTCTGACGATTGCCCAGAATACGGTAATCGATTTCTGGAGAAAGAAGAACCGTGACAACGAAGATGCTGTTGAAAACCTTGATGAGGTAAAAAATCAATATGCAAAATCGCCGGAAGAACTTTTGATTTCCGAAGAAGAACAAAAAAAGATCATTAAGACTATTGAATCCCTGGATGCCAACTATCAGGATATTATTAAGCTGAGGTTTTTTGAAGAAAAAAGCATCAAAGAAATTGCTGAAGAATTGGGGATTTCCGTTGCCAATACCAAAGTAAGGGTAATGCGTGCTAAAAAAGTCCTAGCCGAACTGTTGAAAAATAACGAATTTGATGATCATTAAAAGAATATTGTTCAATAGGAAAGTGCTTTAGTGAAACATCCATTTTCACCGCTTTAATTTAAAAATAAACTTCCTCTTTCGTTTTCGGAAGAATTATTTTTTGCTGTTTTTCCTGATTTCTGTTTTGAAGATTAAGCTTGAGTCCTTTTTTAATATAGGTCTCCTTTAAAGATTTACCATATTCATCCTTGTTTTCCACTTCCTTCGAATAGTTCAGCTGTCCTGTAGAAAGGTTAAAATCCACATCTTTCCAATAATCACCAGGTCTTCCTGAGGTAGAGGATGTTCCTATTAATTCGAAATGTCCGTTCTGAAATCGGTATTTATCTGTTACATCCCATTTCCAGCTGCTTCCTCCATTCTGGGAAATGATCAGGATTCCTTTTTCAATTTTGGTTTCTCCATAAGGATCTCCCATCATACCTCCGGCTCTGCTTTCCATAACAGCATTTCTGGATTTTTCAAGAATAGTCCATTTTCCGTTTACTTTTTTCAGAATCTGAATTTCACGGATGTTTCCCATATCCGTAGTATCCTTTGTATTATAAACAATTACTTTTTCAGGAATTTTGTCACCATCGAGATCTCCGTCTACCGTCTCAAGAACCGTGGAGCCTGCCGGCTGTAGCTGTTCCTGAGCAAAACAGAATGCTCCGCATGCCACGAATAAAAGAAAGAATATTTTTCTCATAAGAATATTTTGAAGCCGTAAATATACAAATGAAATTTGAATGATCAGTTTCATCAATATCTCCGGTTGATGGTTTCCATTAAAAATTCCTTAACTTTGAACTTCAATTTTAGAAATGGAAAATTCAGTTCAAGACACTACCGTTCAAAAACCAAAATGGATCCGCGTAAAACTTCCTACCGGAAAGAATTACAGAGAGCTGAGAACTTTGGTTGATAAATATAAATTAAATACCATTTGCCAAAGCGGAAGCTGCCCGAACATGGGAGAATGCTGGGGAGAAGGTACAGCTACTTTCATGATTTTAGGAAATATCTGTACAAGAAGCTGCGGATTCTGTGGTGTAAAAACAGGAAAACCACTTGATGTCAACTGGGATGAACCAGAAAAAGTGGCAAGATCCATCAAACTGATGAAGATTAAACATGCTGTTCTTACTTCTGTAGACCGTGATGATCTGAAAGATATGGGATCTATTCTTTGGGGAGAAACAGTGAATGCTGTAAGAAGAATTTCTCCGGGAACGACAATGGAAACCTTGATTCCCGACTTCCAGGGGATCACAAAACACCTTGACAGACTGGTAGAAGTTGCTCCCGAAGTGATTTCCCACAATATGGAAACGGTAAAACGGCTTACCCGAGAAGTGAGAATTCAGGCAAAGTATGAAAGAAGCCTTGAAGTATTAAGATACCTGAAAGAAGCCGGACAAAGAAGAACGAAAACAGGAGTAATGCTTGGATTAGGTGAAACCAAAGATGAGGTATTCCAGACAATTGAAGACATCAGAAATGCCAATGTAGACGTTATTACACTTGGTCAATATCTGCAGCCTACTAAAAAACACCTTCCTGTAAAGAAATTTATTACACCGGAAGAGTTTGATGAATTTGGAGATTTTGCTAGAAGCTTAGGTTTCAGACACGTTGAAAGTTCTCCTCTTGTAAGAAGTTCTTACCACGCAGAAAAACATATTCATTAAAATACAGGCCGTTCAGCAATGAACGGTTTTTTGTTTTTAGGGATTAAATAGCAGATGGTATGGATAAGGGGTACGGATTGAAGGGCTAATCTTTTTATGGGGTAATACTTCCAATATTTTCCGCCTGTGGAGGGGTGGCGAAAATTCTTTGAATTTTCGCCGGGCTGGTTAAAATATAGCATCTCATTAAGCACATCTCAACAGGATCAGATTTTAGTTTGCTTTAAACATTACATAATCAATCAGCTTTAGCCTGAACCTACTTATTGCACACGGTTTCCCTCGTAATAGGAGCAATCTTTCCATTGATTTCAATAGGTCTGAAATGTTTCTTCTTGAATTCAGAAGGAGTTTCCCCGGTATGCTGTTTGAACAGTTTATTAAAATAAGAAAGGCTTTCAAAACCTACCTGAAAACAGACTTCTGTTACAGACTGATCTTTCAGCAGGAATATTTTAGCCTGATTGATCCTGTAGTTGTTGACAAAATCAGTGAATGTCATGTTGGTCTGCTTTTTAAAATAACGGCAGAAAGCAGGAGTGCTGAGACTCACTATTTGTGCAATCTCATTGACATTAGGTTTTCTGTCGTAGTTTTCATGGATATAATCATAGATGGTTCCCATTCTGATTTTATCATTCAGGAACCATTTGATTCTGGTGTCTTCCTTATTGAGCTCTTTTACTTCGGTAGAAGTGGCAAGGATCTGTAAAATTTCAATCAGTCCAACCAGGGATTCGAAAGAGCTTTTGTCTTTAATGATCTGTAGCTTTTCAACTACAATATTTTTAGTGTTTCCGGAAAATGATAATCCAAGATAAGAACGTTCTAAAAGGGTTTTAATATTTTCAAATTCAGGTACAGGAAGGATGATATCCTGAAGAAAACTCTCCCGCAGCTGCAAAACGAGCTGTTTACATTCAGTCTGAATACCATAATCAAAATTGAGATGAGGAACATTGGAGCCAATCAGCAGAAGGTCACTGTCTGCAAAGCCGGAAATATTTTTTCCAACATGCCGGATTCCGTTTACTGCTTCTACATACACCAGCTCAATTTCAGGATGATAATGCCAGAAAAAACAGTTTTTCAAAGAAGGAGCAAATACTTTGAATGATTTTCCTTTTTCAAATTCAATAATTTCTTTCTGTATTTTCATATTGTCCTGATTTGATTGTTTCTGGATTTAAAATTAAATAAAAAGGTTAATATGGAGCAAATTTTTATCATTCAAAGAGAAGTTAAATTGAAACTTTCTGTCGAATTTTGCACTTTCAAAACAGACACGATCAGGTGATTACAAAAAATAATTCAGAAAAAGATTAGATACAATGAAGATTGATAAAAGAATAATACCTCTGGCAATCGGAGGTTTAGGGATAGGAACTACGGAATTTACCGTCATGGGATTGCTGCCGGATATTGCAAAAACACTGCAGATTACGATCCCGCAGGCGGGGCATTTAATTTCTGCCTATGCCATGGGGGTGGTTATAGGAGCGCCTATTCTGATTGGGTATTCTGTAAAATTTCCACCTAAAAAGGTCCTGATGGCTTTTATGATCCTTTTCACACTGTTTAATGCTCTTTCTGCGATAGCTCCGGGATACAACAGCATGTTGGTTATACGATTTCTGTCCGGGCTTCCTCACGGGGCATTCTTCGGAGTAGGAACCGTAGTAGCTTCTAGAATGGCAGGAAAAGGAAAAGAAGCTTTTTATATATCCATGATGTTTACAGGGCTTACGGTCGCCAATCTGGCAATGGTTCCTCTGGTTACCTATATCGGGCACACCTTCCACTGGAGACTGTACTTTGCTATTGTGGCAGTCATTGGCCTTTTTGCTATTTTCTTTTTGAAACTATGGCTTCCGAATCTGGAATCCAATCAGAATACCCATTTCATGGAAGAACTGAAATTCCTTAAAAATAAGCAGTCGTGGCTGGTTCTTGCCATTACAGCGATCGGATTTGGGGGACTTTTCACATGGTTAAGTTATATTACTCCTTTGATGACCGTTGTTGCAGGCATAAAAAGCAGCCAGATGGCCTATGTCATGGTTCTTGCCGGCGCTGGTATGGTGGTAGGAAATCTGGTTGGAGGTGTAGTTTCAGATAAATTGGGCCCTGAAAAGACGTGCGCACTTCTGATCTTCCTGATGATGATTTCTCTTGGCGGAGTTTTCTTCCTGGCAGAATATAAAAATATTGCTTTGGTACTGACATTTATGTGTGGCGCCTTATCAATGTCTATTGCACCACCTATCAATATTATGATGATGAAAGCTGCTCCAAAAAGTGAAATGATGGCTGCTGCTTTTATGCAGGCTGGTTTTAATATTGCTAATGCAATGGGAGCTTTTTTTGGCGGAATTCCTTTAGAATATGGTTATTCATTCAATTATCCATCGTTGGTAGGAGTGGGGATGACTTTTATAGGATTGGCTATCAGCGTAAGATATATGTATCTGTACGGATCACAGACTCAAAGTGATGAGGAAGAAGTTGTTGCAGATTGTGTAACATGTGATAAATAAGGATATAATTTTTATTGGTGAAATCAAAAAAAGAACCTGTTTCAGAGAGAAACAGGTTCTTTTGTATAAATAAGTTTTTTATGCCTCTACCTCATCTCCGTTTTTACACCAGTAGAGGGCATTATATAAATTTTCTTTGGGGAAAGATTTAAACTCTCCCGGCATCAGAACACTGAAAATACTGGTAAAATCACGTATACCTTCTTTATCAGTAACAATGGCTGAACGATTCCAGTTGGTGAGATTTTTTAATCCCAATAGCAGATCTTCAAGCCATGCACCCATGGTAAAATTATCCAGATCGGTATCCAAATACAATAAATAATTCAGCTCACCGAACTGCTCTACCTTTTCTTTTACGCGCGGAATTACCAGTTTTTCAAAATCCTCTTTTGTTACTTCTCCCGTAGCATTGAATGCTGCAACATTCTCCGGGGCTTCTGGAATAATTGTTATCATAATAAATATTTTATGGTGTTTGAGTTTAAAAGAACAACAATAATTACACCATAATTTAATGAAAATTTGTTAAAAAAGGTATAAATATTGTTACTTTCAGTGTAAAATATTAATATGAATCTCAAATCAAATGAACCTTTTTGGCTTTTAAAAAACGGGTTGCTGGCATCTTATCCTTCTTTAAAATCAAATGAATCATGCGATGTACTTATTGTGGGGGGCGGTATTACGGGCAGCCTGATTGCCCACCAGATGATGAAAGACGGCTATAATACAATTGTTATTGATAAACGTGAACTTTGCAACGGAAGCACTTCTGCTACTACCTCAATGCTCCAGTATGAAATAGATGTTCCACTGTATGAGCTCATAGAAAAAATAGGGGAAAAAGGTGCTGCCTTAAGTTATAAAGCCTGCAGTGATGCAATTGATTCAATAGAAAAATTAACAAAACTGATACGTTCTGATGCAGGATTTAAACGTAAAAAATCGTTGTATTATGCTTCAAAAAAGAAAGATGCAGAATGGCTGAAAAAAGAATTTGAAGCCAGGAAAAATGCAGGGTTTGATGTAAAGTGGTTATCTGCAGATAAGGTGCTGGAACAATTTGGATTTGAAAATACGTTCGGAGGGATCCTATCAAAACAGGGTGCTAGTATTGATGCTTTTCGGTTTGCCCATGAACTTTTTATACATAATGTAAAGAAAGGATTAAAAATCTTCGATAAAACTGAAATGGCAGCGGTAGAATATCATAAAGCTTTTAATCTTGTTACCGTAGAAAGCGGATTTCAGATCAAAGCAAAAAAGATCATTTACTGTATAGGCTATGAAAGTAAGAATCTTATTCAGGAAAATTTTGTTAACCTGAAAAGCACTTATGCTATTGTTTCTGAAATTGATAAAGATAAATTTAAAAATATTGACAGTACATTAGTGTGGAATACTGATGATCCTTATCTCTATATGCGGACTACAGATGACGGAAGACTTCTGATGGGTGGGGAAGACGAAGATTTTTATAATGCTGAGAAACGCGATGCAATTTTGGATAAAAAAGAGAAAAGGATTATAAAGAACTTAAAGAGAATAAAACCTGATTATCAGTTTTATCCTGATTTTGTGTGGGCTGGGACTTTCGGAGAAACGAAAGACGGCTTACCTTATATCAGCGAACATGAAAAATTCAAAAACTCTTATTTTGTCCTGGGCTTCGGGGGAAACGGAATTACTTTTTCAGTAACGGGCATGGAGATGGCTTCTTTATTTATGAAAAATAAAAAACATCCATTATCAAGGTATTTTAAATTTGGAAGATGATGTTTTTACCATAAAAGTCACAAGAGTTATTAAAACCTTTGTTTATTTAAGTTTAATACATTACGAATATAAGCGTGCAAAAGTTTTAAAAAAACAGGCAGCCTTTTTGAGACTGCCTGTTCAACTACAAACTATACCCATTCTTTTTTGCCAGCTCAAGAATGGAACTCTCAATGGCTTTTCCAAGATCATCAGAATCATCTGTTCCCCGTTTTTTCATTTCTCCGTCAATGTAACTCTGACGTTTTTGTGAAAGCTCCTCAATTTCTTTCTGTATTTTTTCCCGCGCTGCTGCCTTTGCCGTGATTGCTTTTTGAATTTCCTCCTTGCTTTTTCCTTTCAGTTCAGCAGGAAGTTCACTCTCTTTAACACTGGCAATAAAGCCGGCATCTTTTTCAGCTTTATCTACCAGATCCCAGTGATCATTTTTATAAGCGTTCTTTTTTGATTTGGCAACTGCTCTTTCCACCAGGTTGGATGCTGACTGCATTTCTGCATTTTTATCC
The DNA here is from genome assembly GCF_006829085.1 of Chryseobacterium sp. ON_d1. Classification (GTDB taxonomy): domain Bacteria; phylum Bacteroidota; class Bacteroidia; order Flavobacteriales; family Weeksellaceae; genus Chryseobacterium. The sequence continues at coordinate 139,797 of NZ_BJTC01000008.1, read as the reverse complement.
TGCGTAATCTGCTTAAGTCTGTACTCTGAGCCATGATTTCCATAATAGATATAAGTGTCATTCAGTTTGGCATTGCATTCAGAAATTCTGATATCATAAGGCGTTTCAATATAGATCACTTTTCTGTCGCTGTCGATATTGAAATATTTTCCACCTCCCAACGACGCTCCGTTTTGCCAGAAAGTCTGGATCCCTTCTTCCCGGCTTCCGCAGAAAATGGTGTTGGTATAAATATTTTTGCCCTTTGCTTTTGAAACCACATCTTTATAATTTATTTTTCCCTGATCAAATGCTTCATTTCCCGCAATATAAATCAGTTTCATACTTTTCTCATTGCTGTCCCAGTTCAGGTTGGCAGAGGCGTCTCGGATCACCGCACCGCAATATTCACTGCCACCATTGGTTCTTAAAGCAAATAATTTTTCAGAAACAAGATCAAGATCCTGGGTAAGAGGAGCTACCTGACGGATATAGTTTTCATCACGGATTCCGTCGTTGCCATATTCGTACAGGGCAATTTCAATCTGGGGCGCGTTACCGTTATACTTCAGAGTGGTCAGCGTATTCACAATATTCCAAAGTCTGGATTTTGCCTGATCAATCAGTCCGTCCATACTGTTGGAAGTATCCAGTAAAAGTGCGACCTGAATTTTATTATCTTTTACAGCTGTGTTTACCGGAATCAATGAATTTTTTTGTGCCAATAAACTATTATCAGTACTACTATTTACAGAGCGGTTGTTCTGAATATTACCGGAGCTTAAAAAAGCGGTACCTGCTGCAAGTGCTAAGATTTTTAAAGTTGTCATATTGTTATTTTTTTATGGGTTATTTATTGTAATTAGGAAATAGCGTTTTTGGGTCTGTTATTTTGAATTCCTGAAGTAAAATTATTCCTGTTTAACGATGAAAACGGGGAAACTTGGTGAAGTGGCGGTTTGACTTGGTGAGTTTGTGGCAGGCAGAAAATAAAAACAGCTCCCGAAGGAACTGTCTTTTTTAATCTGTTATTTTAAAGGATTTCGTATTTTGTTTTGATGCTGTATTTCAGCTTGATATTTTCAATATTCTCAAAGGAGAAATCTATCGGGGCATCAGCCATTTCCATTTGGATATTGCTTGTTCTTGCTTTATAAGCCACAGGCATGATCATATCGCTGGTGTAATCTTCTATCTCTACAATTTCAAGAGCATTCCCTGTCTTTTTACCCATGCTTTCCAGTAAATAGTCTGCTTTCTCTTTAGCTGCTTTTAATGCATTGATCTTTACTGCTTTTCTGAAATCTGCAATTTTGGTATTCTTCACTTCAGCGATATTCAGGCTGCTTACCCATTTCTGATTCAGGTCTTCAAAGATTTTGCTGAGATTTGATTTTGTGCTGGCTTTAAACTGATAGTTCTTAGAAAACTTAGCTGTTTTAGAATAGATATTCTGATACATTGATTTGAACTTGATATCCTCGTTCTTCACGCCTGCATTTTTTAAGATATCAAATAACTTTTTTTCGTTATCTGCCAGATCATTTTTGTTATCTGCTTTTATTCCGATACTGAAGATGATTTCATCCGGTTCTACTTCCATTTCGGCAACGCCTGTTACTTCAATTGCATTTTTCTTTACTTCCTGAGCATTTACAAAGCTTCCAAGGGTCAAAATTCCGATTAATAAAAAATGTTTCAATTTCATAATTTCCTGTTTTTAAATTTTTAATTCTGATGTAAAATTACACAGATGAGAAACCGGAAACCGGGAGACTTGGTGAAATAGAGCTTTCACTTGGTGGGCTTTCAAAAATGATTACTTCTCTTTATTTTTTTTCAGGTCATACTTTACATTAAGGTTCATTATGTACTGTATTCCCACTTCAGGGTCAGCATTATGGATTACCTTATCAAAACCTGTATAATCTGTTCCGTCATAATAGAAGGTCTTTGATTTCCTTTCTTCTTTTTTTATATACCTGCTGTCAGATTGATAGGTAACATAGGCACTTTCATAAGCGGTATAATTCTGATACTGGCTTTTGGGAAAAATATAAGTAAAACCTGATGTAGCTGTGGGGCTTCCGATGATTTCTTTTTTAAACAGGTTAAAATAGTTTTCTTTCTTTTTCTCGAAGACTTTATAAGCCTCTTTGAGGAGATCTTCCTGGATGTGATCAATATCACTGTTGATATAATCTACTTTAATAACATCATAAATCTGGAAGTCCGAAGCCTCAGAGATCAGTTTTTCTATCATGGAATGTTTGTTTACTGTAATAATGACATTTTTCTTTGTTTCAAATCCCTCCATTTTCTGGACAACTGTCTGTGAGTCTTTATTGATATTGTAATCATAGATTTTGGTCTGTGAAATAAAATCCACAAAAATATCATCGCTTTTGACTCCCATTGAGGATAGCCTTTTGATAAAACCGTTGATTCTCCTGTTGATATTTTCAATGGCAATTTTTGGGGTTTCAGCTTCCTCATTCAGTCCTAAGGTCAGTTTATACCGGTCGGCAGTTTTGTTCATTAATACTTTCACATTCACAACCAGAGTAGAATCGGTAGCGAAATAACTATTGGTATTGTTGAACTCAGGGAGGGTTTTGGATAGGGAATTGTCGTAGTTATTTTTGTCTCTGTAGATTTGGTTGCCTCCGACCTGTGCTTTTGAAAGACTTAAAAAAGAAGTCATAATGAGAAAAAATGTAAATGTTAGCTTTTTCATGATTTTAAATTTGAATTATTTTGTTCCAAACTTAGCGTTACCGTCACGTTATCAAATACTAAACTTGGTGAAAGGTAAACTTCACTTGGTGAATAGTTTTTGAGCAGACTATATATATCTATATCTTTGTTTTATGAAAATGCTTACACTCTTTACGCTCTTTTTACTGTTACTTTGGGGAAATACACTTTTCTCCCAAACCACCAATAACAGCAGTACGGCTGTGGAAGAGGTACAGGTAGAAACGAAGAAGCTTAAAAAAGCAATGGATACTAAAAATGAACCTGCCCAGGCAGATTCTTATTATAATATTGGTGAAACATTTTTTAACAGCGGAAACTTTCCGAAAAGCGAAGAGTACTACACCAAAGCCAAAAAGCTATATGAAAAGCTCAATGATAAACCCAATATTGAAAAAGCAACCAGAAGATTAGCCCAGTCACAGGAAAAACAGAATAAAATAACACCAGCCATAAGCAATTACAGCATGGCAGCACAGGTAAGCTACAGTGAAAGAAGTAAGGCCGTCAATTCTAATGATGTGGCAAGACTTTCTTCGCCTACACCCGAACTGAAAACAGAAGCCATTCAGAATAACATCAATCTGAGTAAAAAAGAAAATGAACAGGGTTATCTTGCGGAAAGCTACAGTCAGTTAGCCGATGTCAACCTGAAGCAGAAAGATGTTTCCAGTGCCGAAGAAAACCTTAATACCGCATATAAAATTTCGAAGAGAGAAGCACCCCAGCAGGCATTGGCCATCAACCAGAAGCTGGCCGATCTCTATGTAGAAAACAAAAACTTTGAAAAGGCTATTGAAGCCAAAAAGAAAGTACTGAAAGAAGATTTTGTAAAAGAAAATTCACAGGAAAAAGTCAATCAGATCCAGGAACTGGCAGATATCTATATTAAGAAAAATGATCCGAAGGAAGCAGTAGGTCTTCTGAAAAATGCGTATGTGATTGCTCTGGATAAAGGTCATACGCTGGAGGCGCAGAGAAGTGTAAAAAAACTGGACAGCCTTTATGCAATCTCAGGAAATGTGGATGCTTCAGTTCAGCTGTATAGAGACTTTTTGGGGAAACTTCCGAATCTCGTTTCCAAAGACCGAAGTCTGGTTGACAATAAAGTTCTTGAAGATACAGAACAGCGCATCTCACAGCTGGAAAAAGAAAAAGAGCTTAAAGATGAACTGATCAGAAAGAAAAATGTCTTTAACTACAGTCTGATTGGAACTCTTATTCTGTTGACGGGATTGATTATTTTTATTTTCAGAACACTGAAAAAGGTTCAGACGAAAAATAAAAAAATTGCCCTTCAGTCGCTCCGCAGAGAGATGAATCCACATTTTATCTTTAACAGTTTAAATAGTGTCAATCACTTTATCGCAACCAATAATGAACTGGAAGCCAATCAGTATCTGACAAAATTTTCTAAACTGATGCGGGGTGTGATGGAAAATTCAACAGAAGATTTTATTCCTTTTCAACAAGAACTGGATCTTCTTCAGAATTATCTTACCTTGGAAAAAACCCGCTTTACAGATAAATTCGATTATGAAATTGAAGTAGATGAAAGTCTGAATATGCAAAACCTTCAGATTCCGGGAATGTTGATACAGCCTTTTCTTGAGAATGCGGTCTGGCACGGCCTCCGCTACAGAATGGATAAAGGTTTTTTAAAATTAAGCTTTGAGAAAAGTGACTCATATCTGAAAATCCTTATCGAAGACAACGGAATAGGCATCGAAGAAAGTAAAAAGCAGAAAACCCAGCATCAGAAGACCAGGGAGGGCAGAGGAATGAAAAACACGCTGGAAAGAATCCAGCTTCTGAATGATTTATATAAAAAAAATATCACCTGCTCTGTAAAAGATAAGGAAAATAATAATGGTGTTTTGGTTATTATAAAGTTTAATCTGTTTTAGTGAGAATTAGGGTTTTTTATATGGAAATGATTTATCTAATTCGATAGGATTATAATTTTTAAGAATATATTCCTGCTCTTCTTTAATGAGACCACTTAATTCTTCAGGTTTGTATTTTACTCCGTTATATTCAAAGGAAGATATTTTATTATTAATAAATTCTTGTCTGATATCATTTAAAGGATTATTAAAATATTCGATAGCTTTTTTTATAACGGTTTTTTCGTTTGTAGGGATGGGTTTATCTCCATACCTTACTTCCAGAATATTGGAGGTGTCGTAGGTCGCCGGAAGATTTGTACTTTTTACCAGCTTAAAGATAAAATTGTCTTCAGTATCGTTAATTTCCATGATCAGCCCCGGAAGCCCCTGAAATTTATAAGGACCTTGATTGAAAGGAATATCTTTTGTAAACCACGCCACCCAGTGACGTCCACCATATTTTGTTACTGCCTTTTGTAAACTCAGACCGTCCTGTTGTTTAGTTTCTTTTTCCAGGCTCCACTGCATTTTATCTTCTGTGGGATAGGAATAAATATTATCTCCAATCAATACATAATTTATATTTTTATCAGAATCTTTTTTTCTGCTAACAGGTATTTGTGAAGTCCAGGTCCTATCCTGCGATTTATGCAGTTGATTTAAGGAATCTTTTTCCAAAAATTTATAATCATAGTATTTTATATCATCAGGATTCACATCCAGAACCATTAATTGCTTTTTGTAATTTGCAGCACCTGCTTCAGGTCTATATTTTAATTCATAAATGTATCTGTGAGTCTGAGAATTTGTTGAAATAGCCGTTAAGATAAATATTATAGATAAGATTTTCATATTTCAGTTTACTTGATATATTTTTTATACAAAGAAGAAAAATTATTTTGAATGTATTTCAATTCGTAGCGAGCAGGAATTGCTTCAGTTCCTGATAGGTTGATAAAACCATAACTTCCGGATATATTTTTTACCATTGCGAGATCATTGGAATACTCTCCGAATTTATTAATTTTTGAATAAACAGGCTGAACAATAATATTTCCGCTTTTGTCTATGATACCATAGGTTCCGGAAATAGTTTTAGTAAGTCTCCAGTTTTTATTTATTCTACTGAGATCTTCTCTTTTTGATAGTTTTACCTGAGAGAAGGAAAAACTAAACAGGGTAATACCAATAAGGATAAGGAGTTTTAAATTCATGTGCTTTGGATTAAAATGATTATAGTATTTGTAAAGTTAAATTAATCATTAATTGGGTCAAAGCCTATCAATACTTGAAAATTTAATTTTTATAATTCCTATTCAGTTCTTATATCTTCTTTTATCTGGAAATCTGTAACCATTTTGAGCATAAAATTGTCTTAACAGATAAAAAACATAATCCAAAATGAATACTTACAGTAAAACAGCCAGACTCGCAGGATTTTTTTATCTCATTGTTATAGTAACCGGATTTTTCAGTTTAATGTATGTTCCGTCAAAACTGATTGTCTGGGAAAATCCCGCTTTGACCTTTCAATATATGTCTTCTTCGGCACAGTTGTTCAGACTAAGTATTGCCAGCAGTATCGTCTGCTATATCGCTTTCACCTTCCTTCCTTCCTTTAGTATTATATCAACTGTTGAAGGAGGTTAATGTAAACTATGCAAAACTGATGGTGATTCTTGCTCTTATCAGTATCCCCATTTCCTTTATAAATCTTCAAAATAAATTTTCTGTCCTCACCATTATTGAAGGTACTGATTATCTCAAAATATTTGAGACAAAGCAGCTGCAATCCCAAATGATGGTCCTTTTAAGCACATATAACAAAGGACTCTTAATTACACAGATCTTTTGGGGGTTATGGCTTCTTCCCTTTGGATATCTGGTGTATAAATCCGGATTTTTACCAAAGGTGTTAGGGATTTTCTTAATGCTGGGATGTTTGGGATATCTGGCCAATGTCTTTGGAAGAACTGTGTTTACTCATTTTTCAGACTATCCAATTTCAGGTTATATCACATTGCCGGCAACAGTAGGAGAAATAGGGATCTGTCTGTGGCTGCTTTTGGTTGGACCACCAAACAAAAAGTAAATCAAAATCAAAATCATAACCATTAACGATTCTACGAAATTTGAAGATGTACACACCAATGTGAAAATCATATTGGCTGTTCTTTGGACTTCAGTGACTATATGCTATCTGTACGGCGATTATTTCGAGCTTTATACTCCAGGGAAGGCCGTGGTCTGCTGGAAGGAACCAACTTTTTAGATTCCCGTCTAAATTATTTCTTGCTTCGGTTGTTCCGTCGATTCCTGCTGTAATGGTATTTCTTTCTCTGGTATTGAAGGCAAGGATCAAAAGAATTATTGGGATATTTTTTACTTTAATCATGTTGTTTATTGGTATAATTTCCTTCTCAGATTGGTATCTGTTTTATGTTTTTCTGGTGATGGTAGAATGTATTATTACCATATTGATTGTAAAGTACGTATGGTGCTGGAAGAAAGTAAAGTAATATGAATCGGATAAGATTGTAAGGTTGGTGAAATATTCCTAATTTGCATCTGCAATCTGTTACCTTCCACCTAATATCTGTTCAAATGAAAATAAAAGCTGTCATTGTTGACGATGAAATTATAGCAAGAGACGTTTTAAGTAACTATCTTACCAAATACTGTCCGCAGGTGGAAATCCTTGGCGAAGCTGAAAATATTAAAGAAGCTGTCCCGTTAATCACCGAAAAACAGCCCCAATTGGTATTTCTGGATGTAGAAATGCCTTTTGGAAATGCCTTTGATGTTCTGGAAGCAACTAAAGAATTGTCTTATGAAACCATTTTCATTACCGCATTTTCACAATATTCATTACAGGCTTTGAACAAATCGGCAAGTTATTATATTTTAAAACCTATTGATATTCAGGAATTGATTCTGGCAGTCAATAAAGTAGCTGAAAGTCTGGAGAAAAAAGAAGAACTTAACCGAAACAAGATCCTTCTTGAAAATCTTAAATTAAAACCTGAAAAACAGCAGCTGATCCTGCCAACCTTGCAGGGATTTGATGTTGTAAAGACAGAAGATATCGTCAGGCTTCAGGCAGATGGCAATTTTACCCAGGTATATCTTACAGATGGCTCAAAGAAGATGGTGTGCCGGTTTTTGAAACATTTTGATGACCTTCTGGAAAATCCGTTTGTGAGGGTACATCGTTCCCATATTATTAACACAGGATTTGTAAAATCGTATCATAAAAGCGGGACAGTAATGTTGTCTGATGATACTGAAATAGAGGTTTCGGGAAGCTTTAAAGATAATTTCCTGAAAGTATTTTCATAGAATTTGTGGGTCTTTAACAGACCAAAGGCATTATTTTTGACGTTTTATACTAACCACCAAAATATTCCTGTCATGAAAACCATTCATAAAATTATTCTTCCCGTCTCATTGGGAGCTCTGGGACTTATCGTATTCAATTCATATTCAGTAAGAATTCCCAGGGGGGCATCTGCTGTAAAGAATTTTGATCTTAAAAAATATCTTGGCAGGTGGTATGAGATTGCCCGTTTTGATTACAGGTTCGAAAAAAATATGGATAATGTGACCGCAGAATATACAGAGAATCCGGATGGAACCGTTCAGGTAAGAAACAAAGGCTATGATTACATTAAAAAAGTATGGAATGAATCCATTGGAGAAGCAAAATTTGTAAAAGACCCAACAGAAGCCCGGCTGAAAGTTTCATTTTTTAAACCGATCTGGGCCGGTTACAACGTTATAGATATTGATGAAGACTATCAATATGCCCTGGTAGCAGGAAGCAGTTTAAAATATTTATGGATTCTTTCCCGTACAACCAATATCCCTGAAAGCATCCGCCAGCGTTTCCTTCAGAAAGCCAAGAAAATCGGCTATGATACAGATAAACTGATCTGGGTGAAGCATAATCAATAGGGAGTAGTAAGCAAATTACAGAAGGGCAAAATCGTAAAAAGGCAGATAAAGTATTTTGTTTTACGGTTTTGCCCTTTTGCCTTTTAGCTGTTAATATATTCTTTCCATTCTTCAAAACGGTGGTCAATAACCTGTTTCATCAGATCATAGTTTTCGTAGGTATCTTCGATATGATAGAATGTTTCATATTCATAATCGTTTTCTTCTGCTTTGGCATCAAAAAGATTCACGTAATCGTTAGCAAATGAGCTGTATCTGTTTCCAAAATCAGTGTCATCAGCATAATAATCCTTTGCAAAAAGATTTCCCAGCTCATTCAGGTCATATTCAGAAAATTTCCCGTCACAGGAATCCATAATGAATTCTGCCCCTGTGATTTCTCTTCTTTTTACCTTTTCTATTTCCTCTGGTGCGTCTTCTTTCAGTTCATCAGAAACCAGATCGTTATGAATACACCAGTTCAGAAACATTCCTGTGTGTGTAGCTCCGTTTTTCTGAGGAAGTCCTTCCGGAAAATCACCGCCATAATGCCATGAAGCATCATCATATTTAGACATAATTATTATTGTAGTTTTAGATAATTCCGTCAAAAATAGAAAAAATCAATTTATATTGCTGCTGACATATAATTTTCCGTCATTTGCATAGAATTTTTTTCAACAGAAAATATATGGAAAAAGCTGTTCTGATTACTATTGGTGATGAAATCCTTTCCGGAAACACGGTAGATACCAATTCTAATTTTATTGCCACGGAACTTAAAAATATAGGAATAAAAGTTATTCAGATTCTTACGATCTCAGATGAAATTGAAACCATTAAAGATGCATTGAAAACTGCCTTTGAAACTGGCGATTTAGTCATTACGACAGGAGGGCTTGGACCAACCAGAGATGACAAGACCAAAAAGGCTTTGGCTGAATATTTCGATGATGAAATTGCGCTGGATGAGGTGACGTTCAATCACCTTAAAAACTATATGGAAAGAAGGGGACGGTCAGAAATTCTCGAAAGAAACAGGGAACAGGCTTTTGTTCCTACCAAATCCATCGTTTTTCAAAACCATTACGGAACCGCACCATGCATGATGATGGAACAGGACGGAAAACTGTGCTACAGCCTTCCGGGGGTTCCTTACGAGGTAAAACCGCTTATAAAGGATCAGATCATTCCTTATCTGCAGAAAAGATTCAGGCTTCATTATATTCATACCAGAATTGTTTCCGTGGTTGGAATTCCTGAGAGCATTCTCGCCGATACCATTGAAGACTGGGAACTGGCGCTACCTGAAAATATAGCACTGTCTTATCTCCCCGTAGGAACCCGTGTAAAGCTTCGTCTTACAGCTTCCGGGGAGAATGAAGAATTGCTGAAACAACAGACAGAAGAAGAAATCCAGAAATTGCTTCCTTTAGTAGAAGGACATGTCATTGCGGTGTCTGAGGATAAAATTGAAAATATTCTGGCAGAGATGCTCACGGAAAGAAATCTGACAATTTCTACTGCAGAAAGCTGTACAGGAGGAGAGCTTGCCAAAATGATCACTTCAGTATCCGGCAGTTCAAAATATTTCCTGGGTGGGATGATAGCTTATGCTACAGAAAAAAAGATAAAAATTTTAAATGTTTCCAGAGAAACAGTAGACCAATTTACAGTGGTCAGCGAGCAGGTAGCCAGGGAAATGGCAAAAGGCTGTCAGGAATTGTTTCAAACCCATATTTCTCTTTCCACAACCGGCGTTGCCGGACCGGGAAAAGGAGAAGACGGAAAAGATATAGGAACAGTGTATTACACCATAAGGGTCAAAGATCATGAGGTAACATCCAAACTGTATATGCCTCATCTGGAAAGAGTGGACTTTATGAATTTTGTTTCCCAAAAAGTGATTCAGGATCTGGTGAGCCTACTTGTAAACGGTTAAATGAACATCCTTCTTTTTAATTTTTTTTTAATTAATTTTAATGTAGTTTTTCACACTTTTTGAAAACCATTCATTAAAATTTTAAAATCGTGGAAAATTCCAAACAGATTTTTCAGACCAACAGCAAAAAACGCTGGAAAAGTGTACAGTGGGGAAGCCGTATTTTTATCTTTGTAGGAATACTGCTTCTGCTTGCTTTGGGACTGATGATGACCCTGGACAGAAGTCCTAAAATCCCTTTTAAAGAGGATTATAAAGCTGTTATTACAGCCAATAAACCTTACCTTCAGGAGAATAAAATCTCCAAAGAATATAAAGGTTTCAGAAACTTTATTTCTGAAAAAACCATTCATACCAATCTTGATAAAATTGAGAAGGCAAGAGCAGAAAGATATAAGAATCAGAACCGGAACTGGACTCAGTTTCCGGGAGGAATCAGGTCTGCATTTTATGTGGCATGGGATCCTCAGTCTCTGATGTCTCTGAAACGAAATATCAGACACGTCAATCTTGTTTTTCCGGAATGGTTTTTCATTGACCCCAAAACAGGTGATCTGAAAACCAACGTAGACCCGGAAGGCTACAAAGTGATCAAAAGAACAGGAGTGGCTGCTATGCCGATGCTCAGTAACAACTTCGACAGAGAATTCCGTTCAGAAGGACTGGTAAAAGTTCTTAATGATCCGCGCAAAAGAACACAACTGATTCAAAAGATTACCCTGCAGTGTAAAAAATACCATTTCAAAGGAATCAATATTGACTTTGAGGATATGAACCTGAATTCTGATGAAAATCTGATCGCTTTTATGAAAGAGCTTTCAGAAACCTTCAAAAAGAATCAGCTGCTGGTGACAATGGATATCATGACAGATAATGATGATTACAGCATCCCAAGACTGAATCCTTATGTAGATTATTTTGTTTTGATGGCTTATGATGAATATTCTGCAGGAAGTGACGCCGGTCCGGTATCTTCCCAAAAATGGATCGAAGAACAGACCGGTAAAATTGTAAAACAAACCGCTCCGCAAAAAATCATCCTGGGATTGGGGGCTTATGGTTATGACTGGAGTTCCAATACGGATGACAATACTTCTGTAACCTATATGCAGGCCATTACAAAGGCCAGTGCCAGTAAAGCGGTTATTGACTTTAATGACAATACATTCAATTTAAATTATTCTTACACAGATTCTAAAAATTTAACCCACACTGTATTTTTCAACGATGCAGCTTCTATTTTCAATACTATGCGTTTCTCCTCAGAATATCCGTTGGCAGGAACTGCGCTGTGGAGGCTGGGAAGTGAGGACAGCAGAGTATGGAATTTCTATGATAAAGATCTTACGTTTGCCGGACTTTCCAGACTGAATTTGAAAACGCTGGAAAATGTAAAGGGACAAACCATGGTGGATTATATAGGAGATGGAGAAGTACTGGATGTTCTGAATACCCCTCACGACGGAAAAATTGCACTTGAAATTGATCCGAAAGAGAAAATTATCACAGACGAAAATTATATTACCTATCCAAGCTCTTACGAAGTAAAAAAATATGGAAGTGCTCCTCAGAAAGAGCTTGTTCTTACTTTTGATGACGGCCCGGATGAAACATATACACCACAGGTATTGGATGTATTGTCCAAATATCATGTTCCGGCAGCATTCTTCCTGGTAGGATTAAATGCAGAAAAGAATCTTCCTCTGGTTAAAAGAATTTACCGTGAAGGCCACGAGATCGGAAACCATACATTTACCCATGAAAACGTGGCAAAAGTAAGCCCGGAACGGGCGTTGCTTGAAATGAAACTTACCCGTCTGCTGATAGAGTGTGTGACAGGGCACAGTACAATTTTGTTCAGAGCCCCATACAATGCAGACTCTGAACCCACCACTTCCGAGGAGATCATTCCGGTGGCTTTGGCCAGACAGCAAAACTATCTGGATATTGGGGAAAACATAGACCCTGAAGACTGGCAGCCGGGAATAAAGGCAGATGAAATTGTAAAACGTGTCATGGCAGGTATCAAACAGGAAAGAGGGAATATCATTCTTCTTCACGATGCAGGCGGGGATACCAGAGAAGAAACAGTAAAAGCTTTAAAAATTCTGATTCCGACCCTTCAGAAGCAAGGATATCATTTTACCAATCTTACCAGTATTCTGCATAAAAGCAGAAATGAACTGATGCCTGAAGTTCCTAAAACAAAATCGTATTACATTATGCAGCTCAATCTTGTGCTGGCTACTGTGATCTATGGAATAAGCCATTTTCTGGTAGCATTATTTACCATTTTCATTGTGCTGGGACTGATCAGATTATTACTCATGGCATATTGGGCTTTTAAAGAAAGAAAAAAAGAAAAAAAAATAGATGAATTTCCGGTTCTTGAATCCTATCCGAAAGTTTCCATTATCGTACCTGCCTATAATGAGGAAGTCAATATTGTTTCGTCTCTGCAAAATTTGTTGAAGCAGACGTACCCGAATTTTAATATCATTATGGTAGATGACGGAAGTAAAGATTCTACTTATGAAAAAGCAAAAGCAGCATTTCCTGATCATCCGAAACTGAAAATCCTCACCAAAGGAAACGGCGGAAAAGCTACTGCCCTGAACTTCGGAATTTCGCAGACGGATGCAGAATATGTAGTGTGTATTGATGCAGATACCAAACTGCAGCAGGATGCCGTAAAATATCTTATTGCAAGATTTTTAAATTCAAATCCTGAAGAAAAAATTGCCGCTGTTGCAGGAAATGTGAAAGTAGGAAACGCTGTAAACTGGCTTACGAAATGGCAGTCTATAGAATATACTACAAGCCAGAACTTTGACAGACTGGCGTATGCTCACATTAATGCCATTACCGTAATTCCGGGGGCCATCGGTGCATTTAAAAGATCTGTAATTATTGAAGCTGGAGGCTATTCATCTGATACCCTGGCAGAGGACTGTGATATTACGGTGAAAATACTGAAAGCAGGATATACGGTGGCAAACGAAAACAGAGCCATTGCAGTGACTGAAGCTCCGGAAACTGTAAAACAGTTTTTAAAACAACGCTTCCGCTGGACCTATGGTATCATGCAGATGTTCTGGAAACAAAGACAGACTTTCCTTAATCCTAAATATAAAGGATTGGGACTTTGGGCAATGCCGAATATTTTATTATTCCAGTACATTATACCGTTTTTTTCGCCACTGGCAGATGTGATTATGTTCTTTGGAATTCTGTCCGGAAACGGAGACAAAATATTCAGTTATTATTTGATCTTCCTTTTGGTGGATGCTTCTTTGGCTTTGATTGCATTCATTATACAGCGGGAAAAGTTAATCAATCTCCTGTATATTATTCCTCAGAGGTTCGGATACAGATGGCTGATGTATATTGTGCTGTTTAAGAGTTTAAGAAAAGCCCTGAAAGGAGAAATGCAGTCCTGGGGATTCCTGAAAAGAACCGGGAATGTAAAAGAGATCGTGACTTCTTAGATAAAGCTGGAGGATGGAAACTGGACGTTATTGTAGAGATGGTATTACCATTCCTTATGATTTTCATAACTTCCAGCTTCCAACTTATTTATTTAAATTTGTTTTTCTGAAAAGTAACAAATTCGAAATAAATAATACATATTCTATAAATTGTTATCATAATGAAAAAAATAACGCTTTCTTTGTTTTTAATAGCAGGGATCTGTACTCAGACTACGATGAGCGCACAAGCTAAAACTGCTAAAGTAGCAGTGAACAACACAGACAAAGGTTTAGACCTTAGCCTGATGGACACTTCAGTACGTCCTCAGGATGACTTTTACAACTATGTGAGTGGAACATGGATGAAAACAGCCAAAATTCCATCGGATAAACCAACGTGGGGAAGCTTTAACAAACTGGCTGAGGATACGGATAACAATTCCATGACCATCCTGAACTCCCTTCTGAAAGATAAATTTGCAGATGGAAGTGAAGGTAAAAAGATCCAGGATCTTTATGCTACTTATATGAACATGCAGAAGAGAAATGCAGATGGAATCAAACCTATCCAGGAAAACCTGAATAAAATTGATGCCATTAAAAATATGGCTGACCTTCAGAACTACCTGGTATCTGTAACAAAAGACGGAGAGAATGTTTTGTACGGATGGGGTGTTGATGCGGATCTTAAAGATTCTAAAATGAATGCTGTTTACTTAGGAAATGCTTCATTGGGTCTGGGAAGAGATTACTATCAGAAAGTAAATGAGAAAAATACAGAAGCTATTGCTGAATATCAGAAATATGTAGCTTCAATGTTAAAAGAATTAGGATACAAAAATGCTGATGAAGCAGCAAAAAGTATCGTTAATTACGAAAAAAGCATTGCCAATACTTACCTTACAAATGAACAGAGCCGAGATAATACCCTTCAGTACAACCCTCAGACAATGGCTGAACTTTCCAGTCTTGTTAAAGGTGTTGATATCCCGGGGTATCTTAAAAAAGTTGGTGTAAATACAGACAGAGTGATCATCGGTGAATTAGGATACTACAAAAACTTTGATAAACTGGTAAATGCTCAGAATCTTTCTGTTATAAAAGATTATCTGAAATTCCACATGATCAACGGAAGTGCAGCTTACTTAAGTGAAAACTTAGGAAATATGAGATTTGCTTTCTATGGTAAATACCTTAGAGGGCAGCAGGAACAAAGAGCTCTTAACAAAAGAGGCTATGAGCTGATCAACGGTTCTTTAGGAGAGGCTTTCGGTAAATTATATGTTGAGAAATATTTCCCTGCTGAAGCAAAAGCTCAGATGGTAGAATTGATCGACTATCTGAAGAAAAGCTTTGCCGTTCATATCAATAACTTAGCATGGATGTCTTCTACTACTAAAGAAAAAGCAATGCAGAAGCTGAACAAGTTTACCGTAAAAGTTGCTTATCCTGATAAATGGAAAGATTATTCAAAATTAAATATCATTTCTGAAGCTAAAGGAGGAAGCCTTTACAAGAATCTTCAGAATATTGCTGAATGGCAGTATAACAAAGATCTGGCTAAGATAGGTAAGCCGGTTGATAAAACAGAATGGGGAATGACACCACAAACTGTTAATGCTTATTACAACCCGGTGAACAACGAGATTGTATTCCCTGCAGCTATTCTTCAGCCGCCATTTTTCAATCCTAAAGCTGATGCTGCAGTGAACTTTGGAGGTATCGGTGCGGTTATCGGACACGAAATGAGCCACGGATTTGATGATTCAGGAGCACAGTTCGATGCAGACGGTAATCTTGTAGACTGGTGGACTCCGGAAGATAAGGCTAATTTTGAAAAAGCAACAAAAGCGCTTGCTTCTCAATATGATAAATATGAGCCGGTAAAAGGAACTTTTGTGAATGGTACTTTCACAAACGGTGAAAATATCGCTGACTTAGGAGGGGTAAATATCGCTTACGATGCTCTTCAGATGTATTTAAAAGATAAAGGAAATCCAGGTAAAATCAGTGGATTTACCCAGGATCAGAGATTCTTCCTGAGCTGGGCAACAGTCTGGAGAACATTATCAAGTGAGAAATATATGATCAACCAGGTGAAAACTGACCCGCACTCTCCGGGATATTTCAGAAGTTTTGGTCCGCTGATCAACGTTGATGCCTTCTACAAAGCTTTCGATGTGAAAAAAGGAGATAAATTATACAAAGCTCCTGAAGACAGAATCAAAATCTGGTAACAATAATAACCGCTCAGCAATGGGCGGTTTTGTTTTTTTTAGAGGTAGCAGATGATAGATGATAGGTAGCAGGTTTTAGGGATTAGGGAAAGTAGTAATAAGTAAAAAGTAATAGGGATTGTGATACGAATCGAAGGGATAATAGTTATAATAACGTCTTCCATCATTCCCCTCCCTTGGAGGGGTGGCAAAAATTCAAAGAATTTTTTGACGGGGTGGTCCACCCAATAGCACCAAACATTAAACTATGAACTTTAAACCTTTAATCTAAATCTAAATCTAAATCTCCAATTTTCACCCATATATAAATATCATTCATTACATATCATTAAAGTTTGTATATTTGAGAAGTTTGTGTAAAATCAAAAATTATCTTTAATGAAAAAGCTAAATATTGGAATACTTGCCCTTTCAGGCATAGTATTTCTTAATTCGTGTGGTGCGGCAAAGACTGCAAAGACAGAGAATAAAACCGAAGCTACAGCGACCATAGCTGAGCCGGTAAAAGAAGAAGCAAAAGAGGAGGGGATTAATTTGTCATACATGGATACAAGTGTCCGTCCGCAGGATGACTTTTTTAGCTATGTGAACGGAAACTGGGTGAAAACGACTCAGATTCCTTCCGATAAAGCAAACTGGGGATCTTTCAATGCTTTGAGAGAAAATGTGGATGATGCTTCATTGGATATCCTGAATAAAATTCTTACAGAAACCTATCCAGCCGGATCAGAAGGGCAGAAAATTCAGAATCTGTATGCTTCTTTTATGGATACCAATAAGAGAAATACAGAAGGTCTTACACCTATCAAAGCGGATCTTGCCAAAGTAGATGCCATTAAAAATCTTAATGATCTTCAGAAGTACCTTTTAGAGGCTACGAGGTTAGGAGATAATTCCTTCTACGGATGGAGGGTAGGCGCTGATATGAAGAATTCCAATATGAATGCGGTGTATCTTGGTGGTCCGGATTTGGGCCTGGGAAGAGATTACTATCAGAAAGTAAATGATGCCAATACTAAAACACTGGCAGAATATCAGACGTATGTTGGGAAGCTATTCGGAGTATTGGGATACAAAAATAATACCCAGGCGGCGCAGAATGTAGTGGACTTTGAAAAACAGCTTGCGAATTATTTGCTGACGCTTGAGCAGAACAGAGATGCCAATTTAAGATATAATCCTAAAAACGTATCAGAGTTATCAGGTGTGGTTAAAAATGTAGATCTGGCAAAATACCTGAAAGATGCAGGCGTAAATACAGATAGGGTGATCATCGGAGAGCTGAAGTACTACCAGAATATGGATCAGTTTATCACACAGAAAAACCTTCCTTTGCTGAAAGACTATCTGAAATATCATATTATTAATGGAAATGCGAGCAATCTGAATGACAGCTTAGAGCAGATCAGATTCGATTTCTATGCTAAATATTTACAGGGACAAAAAGAACAGCGTCCAATGAACAAAAGAGGGCTTACCCTTGTGAATGGTGTTCTTGGTGAAGCTTTCGGAAAACTGTATGTAGACAAATACTTTACTCCTGAGGCCAAAAAGCAGATGGAAACGTATATTGATTACCTTTTAAAATCATTCAAAACACATATTGCGAATATAGACTGGATGTCTCCTGAAACTAAGGTAAAAGCTCAGGAAAAATTATCCAAGTTTACTGTGAAAATCGCATATCCTGATAAATGGAAAGATTATACCCAACTGAAGGTGGAATCTCCAAAAGATGGTGCTACGCTTTATTCTAACCTTCAGAATGTAGCAGCATGGCAGTATCAGAGAAGTCTGGATAAAGTAGGAAAACCGGTTGACAAAACAGAATGGGGAATGTCTCCGCAAACTGTAAATGCTTACTACAGCGGATCAAACAATGAAATTGTATTCCCGGCAGCTATTCTTCAGCCACCTTTCTATAACCCTAAAGCAGATGCAGCCGTGAACTTTGGTGGTATCGGAGCTGTTATCGGTCACGAGATTTCTCATGGATTTGATGACAGTGGTTCCCGTTTCGATGGGGATGGTAACCTGAATAACTGGTGGACAGATGCTGACCGTAAGAACTTTGATGCAAAAGTGGGGCAGCTGGCAGCGCAGTACAGTGCTTATGAACCCGTAAAGGGCAGCTTCGTGAACGGTAAATTTACAAGTGGTGAAAACATCGGTGACTTAGGAGGGGTAGCAGTAGCTTATGATGCACTTCAGATGTATTTAAAAGATAAAGGAAATCCTGGAAAAATCAGTGGCTTCACTCAGGATCAGAGATTCTTTATGAGCTGGGCAACCGTTTGGAGAACTAAAGCGACTGATCAGTATATGATCAACCAGGTGAAAACAGATCCACACTCTCCGGGAATGTTCAGAGCTTTCGGTCCTTTGGTAAATCAGGACTCATTCATCAAAGCATTTGATATCAAACCGGGAGACAAAATGTATAAAGCTCCTCAGGACAGAATAAAAATCTGGTAATTTTACCTGAAATTGTTAGAAAAGAAAAATCCATCTCTTATTGTTTGAGATGGATTTTCTTTTCTTAATATTCTCTCTTGTAATTCCTTAGCACAAATTTTATTCCGGTTTCCATAATGTCGCCCATGGTTTTACAGTATTTGAAATTGACATCATAAGTAAGTTTTTGCAAGGCCGTTCTTAATTCTATAACATTGGTTTCCGGTGCAATATTGTCTTTTTTCATAATAGAAATCAGTTCATCAAATCTGTTTTTACTGCTGGTTACTCTTTTTACGATCTGTGAACGGACTTCCTTACGGTATTGTTCTATAGAGCTGGGTTTCAGTTTTTCCAGAACCATATTGACCATTTGATTGTTTTCTTTGAAATACTGAGGAAGGTAGACTTTCAGATTTCCTTCATAAGTCTGCTGATCAAAATCAATGGGGCGAATTCTGTAAATCACCTGGTCAAAATCATGTATTGGAATAACAACATAATTGTAAGAGCGCATGTCACCCAGGAGCCCAATGAGGCAGCGCTCATTGAACTTTACAAATTCCTTGGAAATCTGTGCTTTTTCCAGTTCCGTACAATTGGGCAGGTGCTTTTGAATAAAAACATCTCCGGGAATTCCTAAAATATGCTCTTCAATCAATGTATTTTTATACACCAGAAAGTTGATTCTGTTGGGAGAAAGCAGATCTTCAAGCTCCAGTCCGAATATCCGGGAGGCATCCGCCTGTTTAATATAAAAATACGTATAATTATCATTAAGTATATTTCTCACCCGGATCCGAAACGGTTTAGAGTTTCCGAAGGTACAGAAATCAATGGTATCCACTTTCAGATATGGTAAGGTAGCAATATCTCCATCAGAATGAAGGAGAGTATAAATTTTATTGAGATTAGCTTCTATTTCTTTAAACTCATATTCAGAATATAATACCCCAAGCCACAAAGTATCCTTGCCATCTTTATCCAGGATACTCACACTGTCGCTGAACCTCAGGAGGTCTTCATACAGGAACCTGATCTTGGTCGTTCTGTTATATTTTTCCAGATATTGATGTAATGCTTCTGAAACTGGAAATATGGGTTTTCTGAATGCTATTTTTACATCTTTCATGACGCTGTTCGCTTTGTTTAAATATAATGAATATTTTTTGTAACGTCTGAGGAATTCTTATTTTAAAGTTCATTTGATACTTTTGTATAAAGCGAAGGAAACAAAATTTTTATTTTATTTTTTCTGGAAGATTTCATTTATTTTTTCATAGCTTAGTGACATCGTAATGTGATGATTTTATGTCAGATAAATGGTAGTAAATTTTGATGACTCAAGAAAAATCTTAGTAAAATTTTGTATGTTACAGTTTTTTTTTAAATTTAAACATTGGATTGGTAATTTATTTGATTCGTCTGTAAATTATTCAAAGACAGATCCAAACCAAAATAGTAAATCTCAAAATAACAATAATATGGCAATGTTTAATTATGGTGTTGGCGGAAACGAGGTAAAAGTAGACGCTAATGAAGCTATCCAGGAAATCCAGGAAAATAAATCACTGATAGTAAGCCAGCTTACAACAGAAGAGTCTTATACCCCTGAAGTCATAACAGGATTAAAAACAGTGGAAGATGTTTTCAAACATTTCCAGCCTTCAGTATCGGTACAGCACGAGACAGAAGATGGGGGAATAGTAGAAGAGGAATTCCGTTTTCAAAATCTTGGAGACTTTACCCCTAAAAGCCTTACTCAGAAGTCAGATTATCTGCAGCAGCTGAGCATGGAACAGGAGCAGTACAATAAAATTGTACGTCAGCTGAAAACTAACAAAATTCTACGAAACATGCTGGAGAACGATCAGACCAGAGCAGCGTTCATAGAAGTATTGAAAGAAGTGGCACAAGAACTTGAAAAATAATTAAAGACTTACATTGAATCATGGATAGCAAATTACAGGCACAGGAAAGCCAGCAGCAGGGGCAGCAGCAACATGCAGGACAGCCGAAAGGCAACCCGCTTGCAGAGCTCAATAAAATGGGAGGATTTGGCTTTGTTGAATCCGTCGTAGACGGTATTGCCAATATGAACCCAACAAGAAAGGCAAGAAAAGAAATCTTCCTGAACGATAGCAATAAAGCAGACGAAAGAAAAGAGCTTCTTCAGAAGATCAATCTTTGGGTAAGCCTTTTAGAGGGTAAAGAATCAGCTGATAAAATGGCAGAAACGTGCAAAAACAAAGCACAGCAGGCCGATCAGAATCTGAAGAAAAACTTAAAAAGCACACTGGATGCTGTTCGTATGCTGGAAACCAACTACAGAACAGTAGCGCAATTCTACAAAAATACAGAATTGGATAAAGTGGATAACGTAAGTATCGTAAATGCCAGCCTTGAGCAGGTTTCCGATCTGGATAATCCCCTGTTCATCGATGCCATTTCTGAAGAATTTAAAAACTACTACGACCGTCTTGACCTTAGAGACAACTATTCAATCCTGGCAATACCGGGATATTTAGGATCCAATAAGGTCATTGAGAAATGGGCAAAGATCTGTAACGAAAACAAAGTAATGATGGTTACAGACTTCGCCAACCTTGACAAACCGGATGATGTGGTAGATTTATTTCACTCTGCAAACCTTACAGGAGGAGAACTCCACAGAAGTAATGTTATTATGACATGTAACTGGCTGGTAGGACGTGGTAAAGCAGAAGAAGTAGGAGAAGAAGAAAATGTAGAACTTCCACCTTCCACTTCGTTAGCCGGAAAAATCCACAAAACTCTGATGTCTCAGGTAGCCGCAGGTAAAAAACATGGTAACATCAACGAAGTAGACGCTGTAAAATTCGAGTTGAAGAAAAGTGAAATTTCTCAGCTGGAAAAAATGGGTCTTGTACCAATGGTCAACGAATATGGAAAAATTATGGCTTTCTCTGCAAAGACCTTATTTACAGGAGACAATATTGGTCTTCAGACCTATTCTGTAGTTCGTGTATTCGACTATGTAACCAAGGTATTGCTTGACTTCCTGAACAGAAGAGCTTTCGAAAACTGGAATGCAAAAAACGAAGACGATTTGAGAAGGCAGATTGTAACCTTCCTTGATAGCATCAAAGGACCGGACAAACTGATCGAAAAATTTAAAATTGTTCGTTTCGAGCAGGACAGAGTCAATAAAGACAGAGTATGGCTGGATATCCGTATGACACCTTATTTCCCTACAAAAAGTTTTGTTATTAAACTTGACGGACATAAAGGAGATGATGGTAACGAATGGGATGCAGAATATGCTCAGGAGTAAAATAAATATACTTTAAATAATAAAAACCGATGCAATTTTACATCGGTTTTTTTTCAACCAACATCTATGAAATTGAATATGAATAAGAAACTTATCATTGGCTTACCCACTCTGCTGATGGTACTTTTGATGAGTTGCGAAAAAAAATACCAAAGCCCGGGGCATTACGAAAATGATCTTTTTGCAGACGAACACCAGGAAGGAAAAGCATATATCATGAATAAAGATGAATGCTTTGATGGCAGTGAACTCGTTATTGCCAGTTCAGAGGTAAAGCTGGCCGACAGCTCCAAAGGACGTGGGAAATCATTCTTTCTTTATAAAGTAAAATCAGGAAAAGTATTGAAGACGGTGAGAGATTCTACGGTCGAAATGCCCATGCTGTTTTTATCCCAGTATAAACTCAAGATAAAAAGCAGTGATTCTATGTATGTTTATTTGAAAAAACTGGAAGGGTACCGCTTTTTAAAGAAGGACAGAAACCTTAATTATCAGTGGTTAAAAGCAGCTCCTGTATATACTGTGAAAGCTGATAAATAAATTTTATCTTTGCAGATGTTACATAGACTTGCAGTATATAGCTATGCAGCTGCTGTTTAATAAATGAATAACAGTTGCGGTGTCATGCTGAACGGAGTCGAAGTATCTTATAAAAAAGCAAAACAAAAATTTTTGGAGAAGGATAAAAGAAATTCAGACTTTCTACACGTTGGTAACAAACTTCTGGAATGGTATAGGAATAATGCGAGAGATCTGCCTTTCAGACAGACAAAGGATCCTTATAAGATCTGGATCTGCGAAATTGTATTTCAGCAGACAAGGATCAGTCAGGGACTGAACCATTATAATAATTTTATTAAAAGATTTCCTGATGTAAAAACGTTGGCAGGAGCGGAAGAAAATGAAGTTTTACTTTACTGGAAAGGATTGGGTTATTATTCAAGAGCGATCAATATCCATAAAGCTGCCCAACAGATCATGAATGATTATCAGGGAGTTTTTCCTCACCAGTATGAAGAAATTTTAAAATTGAAAGGAGTAGGGAAATATACAGCTGCTGCTGTTTCAAGTATATGCTTCAATGGAAGAATACCCGCTGTTGACGGAAATT
This sequence comes from Chryseobacterium sp. ON_d1, assembly GCF_006829085.1. Taxonomy (GTDB): domain Bacteria; phylum Bacteroidota; class Bacteroidia; order Flavobacteriales; family Weeksellaceae; genus Chryseobacterium. The sequence goes on along the minus strand of NZ_BJTC01000008.1, from coordinate 116,712 downwards.
TTTACCGGGTGCTGAGCCGTATTTTTGCGGATGATTTTGATATTTCGAATTCAAGGGCGTTTACCTATTTTTCTGAGTTGGCAACTTTAGTTATGCCTGATAATGTGGGAGATTTTAATCAGGCGATGATGGATTTAGGTTCAGAGATCTGCAAGCCCAAAAATCCATTGTGTGGAGAATGTCCTCTTAATGAAGACTGTCTGGCATTTTCCCTGCAGAAGATCTCAGATTATCCCGTAAAAACAAAAAAAGTAAAAGCAGAAGATCTTGCTCTGACCTATTATTTTGTTCACAGAAACGGACAGTTTCTGATCCGTCAGAGAGCAGATGATTTTATCTGGAAGAAATTGTTTGAATTTCCTACCGCTATTCCTGTTGATATGGAGCCATTTATTACCGGCTCAAAAACGGTTACCCATAAGCTGACTCATAAGAATTTAAGCATTGAAATATTGAATGTTGAGGTCATTTCAGAAAAGATATGGAATAATTTTATCGCTGAAAATCAATACCAGATTACAGATATTGAGGGCTCTCATGAAAAATCGTTTCCAAAGCCTCTGGAAAATTACATTCAAAACGCTCTGAAAGACTGAAATTTGTCTTCCGAAATCTGAAATCTAATTTGTACTTTTGCAAAATGATTAAAAAAGTCATTTTTATTTTTGTATCGCTGCTTTTAATTTCATGCGGAAAAGACCCTTCACCAAAACCTTATGGAGAACTGCGTCTTGAATACCCTGCCCCGAAATACCAAAAGTTTGAAAACGGTTGCGCCTATTCCTTTGAATATTCGGACTTTGCTTCGCTCGCACCAGCCAAAAAACCTTGCTGGTTCTATCTGAATTATCCGAAAATGAAGGCTAAGCTTTTTATTACCTATTATCCGATACAGAATGACTTTGATGCTCATATCAAGGAAGCTGAAAAAATGGTGTATGAACATACCATTAAAGCCAGTTCTATAGATACCAAATCCTTCGAATATCCTGAAAAGAAAGTATATGGGAACTTCTATGAACTGAAAGGACAGAGCGCTTCCAATCTTCAGTTTTACATTACAGACAGTACGAGACACTTCGTGACTGCTTATTTATACTTTAATACGAGACCGAAACCGGACTCTCTTGCCCCTGCAGTAAATTATATCAAAAATGATATGAAACATCTGCTGGACACTTTTGAATGGAAAAAATAATTATTTTTAATATACATTGAAAAATATATGAAACTTTTAGTTGTAGGAAGTGTTGCATTTGATGCAATTGAAACACCATTTGGTAAAACGGACAAAATTTTAGGAGGTGCAGCCACTTATATCGGAATCACTTCATCAATTTTAGGCGTTAAATCCGGAATTGTTTCTGTAGTAGGAGGAGACTTTCCACAGGAACATCTTGATATGTTCACAGACAGAGATGTCAATATCGAAGGAATTGAAATTGTAAAAGAAGGAAAAACGTTCTTCTGGTCCGGAAAATACCACAATGACCTGAATACAAGAGATACTTTGGCTACAGAAGTAAATGTGCTGGAAAATTTTGACCCGAAAATCCCTGATTCAATGCAGGATGCCGAAATTTTATTACTTGGAAACCTACACCCGGGAGTTCAGTTATCAGTACTGGAAAAAATGAACAACCGTCCTAAGCTGGTTATCCTTGATACGATGAATTTCTGGATGGACAGTGCATGGGATATCTTAATGGATATGATTGCAAAAACAGATGTCATTACCATCAATGATGAGGAGGCAAGACAGCTTTCAGGAGAATATTCTCTGGTAAAAGCTGCTAAAAAGATCCATACAATGGGTCCTGAATACGTAATCATCAAAAAAGGAGAACACGGAGCTTTACTTTTCCATGATAATAAAGTATTTGCTATTCCTGCTCTTCCGTTAGAAGATGTTTTTGATCCGACAGGGGCTGGTGATACATTTGCAGGAGGATTTGCAGCTTATCTTGCCAAAAAAGGAAAAATCGATTTTGATACGATGAAGTCTGCTCTTATTGTTGGATCTGCAATGGCTTCATTCACTGTAGAGAAATTCGGTACAGAAAGAATAGAGGAAGTAAACGAAGCAGATATGTTCAGCAGATTGAGACAATTCAAAGAATTGACGACTTTTGATGTTGAACTGCAGTAAATAAGTCTTTTTAAGAAATATTTATAATAAAAAATTGAGTGAAATTCGTTAAGAATTCTAAATTTGCAACTTGTTAAAATAGTAAAATGACAAATAAACTAAAAATCACTTTTCTTCTTGGGATTTTCATCATGATATTCTCTTCAAATATGATGAAAGCCCAGCTTAAACCAGGAGATTTAGTGGATGGTATTGCAGCTGTTATCGGGGATGAGATTGTTTTGGAATCTGATGTAATCGAGCAGATGAATTATGGGAAACAACAGGGAGCTGCCAACACAGATAAATGTGAGTTCCTGGAAAACCTGATCAGCAATAAGCTTCTTGTATATGAAGCAAAAAAAGATACCTTAATTGAAAACCGTTCTGCAGCAATCAAAGAACAGGCTAACGCTAAATACCGTCAGTTGCTTTCTCAATTTCCGGACGAAAAAACATTGCTGGCCGCTTATAAGTTTAGAAATGCTTATGAGATGAAAAATGCCATCGAAAAGATAGATACTGACCAGTATTATGGGCAGGCAAAATATCAGAGAGTTACCGATAAAGCTGATGTAACTCCCAATGAGGTAACTGATTTCTACAATATGTATAAAACACAGCTGCCACAGATAAAAGATGAGGTTACTTTGGCTCAGATTATGATCTATCCTACCTTAACGGAAGCCCATAAGCAAGATCTTATCAACAGATTGAAAAAGATCAAACAGGATATTCTGGGAGGGGAAACGTTTGAAAGCCAGGCCAGAATTTATTCTGAAGATGAAGGATCAGCTGCTAACGGCGGTTTATATAAAAATATCAACAAAGGCCAGATGGTTAAACCATTTGAAGCCGCTGCACTGAATCTTCAGGAAAATGAAATTTCAGATCCTATTGAATCTGAATTCGGATTCCATATTATTCAGTTACTGAAAAGATCAGGTAAGGTATATGATGCCAGACATATCCTGTTGAAAGCTACTCCTACTGATGAGGAGATCAAAACTGCAAAAGCAAAATTAGACAGTATCAGAGGACTTATCTTGAATGGTAAAATAACATTTAAAGATGCTGCTTTCAAATTCTCAGATGATAAAAGAACAAAATTCAATGCAGGGGTAATTCCCGGAGCGGATGGTTCTGATAAAATTGAAAGAGAAAGTATCCCGGGAACAATCAGCTACGAGTTAGCCGGATTGAACAAAGGAGATATTACGACTGCTTTTGAAGATGAGGAGAACAGAAGAAAGACGATCAAAATCATCAAAATTGAAGATGTGATCCCTTCTCACCAGATTACACTGGAAACAGATTTCAGCAGAATCAAACAGATGGCGCTGAATAAAAAGAAAAGTGAAATGGTTGAAAAGTTTGTCAATTCTAAGTTGCCAACCACTTTTATTTCTATAGACGGACGTTACGACAGCTGTAACTTCAAATCTAACTGGAAGAAAGAATCAATCAAAAAATAAAATAAAAAACCTTCGGATTTTCTGAAGGTTTTTTTATTGATATATTTATAAAAAATAAGGGTATGGATGATAATTTTTATCTTGACAGGTTTCACTTGGCAGCATCCGGAATTTCTGAAGAAATACTGAATACATATGGACTGAAATTATCCATTGATACAATTTTAGAATCTGTTGTACTAAAAGTTTATAAACCTGAATGGTCTGGAACCCCACAATCACCTTTAAATGCTGAAGGGCGTATTTTCTTTTCAGTCTGGGTAAATGACAAGACAATTCGTGAGGAAAAGATTTTTTATAATATCCATGCTTTGAAATTAAGAATGCTGAAAGCTTACAAAATATCCAGCAGAGATTTTGCTCAAAATTTCAGAAAAGAGTTTTCAATTCATCAAAGTGAATGGCCAAATGTAAGCGTAGATTATGGGCCGCTGACATTATTGGAAGGTTGGACAGAACTCAATACAGATACTATAGAACAGAATATCCATGAGCTTGTTCAAAAATTTTTGAAAATAAGCCCGGTTATTGATAACCTTTTAGATCAGTATTCAAAATAATTATATCGTTTTCCGTATATTTTTAATCAATAGAAGGTTCTGGAAATCGTTGTTTTTAGTATTTTTACGCATGAGCAATTTTATAGATTTCAGCGCTGCTAAAAAACTTCATGATATGGAGGCAACTCAAAATAGAATTTCAACCCTTTTTAATATTAAATATCCGATTATACAGGCAGGAATGATCTGGCACTCCGGATGGAGACTTGCTTCTGCGGTTTCCAACTGTGGAGGATTGGGTATCATCGGAGCAGGAAGTATGTATCCTGATATCCTCAGAGAAAATATTCAGAAATGTAAACAGGCCACAGATAAACCTTTCGGAGTCAATGTACCTATGCTGTATCCCAATATTGAGGAAATTATTCAGATTATCCTTGAAGAAGGAGTGAAGATCGTTTTTACATCAGCCGGTAACCCGAAAACCTATACAGAAACTCTTCAGAAAGCAGGCATAAAAGTAGCCCATGTCGTTTCCTCTACAAAATTTGCTGTAAAATGCGAAGATGCAGGAGTAGATGCCATCGTAGCAGAAGGTTTCGAAGCGGGAGGTCATAATGGAAGGGATGAAACAACCACATTCTGTCTTATTCCAAATGTGAAGAAACACATTTCTAAACCATTAATTGCTGCAGGCGGAATTGCATTAGGTTCACAAATTAAAGCTGCCATGATTCTTGGAGCAGATGGTGTACAGATCGGTTCCCGTTTTGCTGCCACTACAGAAGCCAGCGCCCATGAAAACTGGAAAAAGAAAATCACAGAACTGCAGGAAGGAGATACCCATCTTACATTGAAAGAACTGGCACCGGTAAGAATGGTTAAAAATAAATTCTTTAATGAACTGGAAGAAATTTACCAAAGTGGAAGAAACAAAGACGCTTTGATCGCTTCATTGGGAAGAGCCAGGGCCAAAAAGGGAATGTTTGAAGGTGACATGGAAGACGGAGAGCTGGAAATAGGTCAGGTGTCTGCTTTGATTGATGAAATTCTTCCGGTGGAAGCCGTATTCAATCATTTGCTCAAAGAATTTGAAGAAACCAAAATGCCTGCTTTTTAAGTATAATTTTACTCAATGGAAGGAAGAATAATTGATGTAAAGGGAAACAAATTATATATAGAACATTATAATCCGTTTGAGGGCAGACCAACCATTGTTTTTCTGCATGATTCACTCGGTTCAGTACAGCTTTGGAGAGACTTTCCTGCCAGATTATCCGAAATCACGCAATGCAATATTCTTGCCTATGACCGTTTAGGATATGGGAAATCAACCCCCATGCCTACTCATGAAAGACCGGTGAATTATATGGAATTAGAAGCTCATGTACTGAATGAACTCTTGCTTGAAATTGAACCTGATATTGAGGATGTTATTTTATTTGGACATAGCGATGGAGGAACAATCGCTCTGATTATGGCAGCTGTTTATCCGGAATGGGTAAGAGCCGTTATTTGTGAAGCCGGACATATCTTTGTGGAAGACATAACGTTGAAAGGTGTTTATGACGCATGGGAAGCCTATAAGACAACTAATCTTGCAGAGCGTTTACAAAAGTACCACGGAGATAAAGTAGAAATGCTTTTCAAAGCCTGGACAGAAACATGGACCCGCGATGATTACAGAAGCTGGAATATTGAATACCTTTTGAAACATATTACCTGTCCATTGTTATTTATCCAGGGAGAAGCTGATGAATACGGTACCTTGAATCAGGTTGAAAAAACCGTTTCTCAGGTCAGTGGGAGTGCAGAAAAATATATTATTCCTGAAACAGGGCATACCCCTCATAAAGAAGTCCCTGAGCTTGTATTGGAGAAAGCAACAGAATTTATCAGTAAATTTTTTTAATACAGAATTACCTGTAACAATATTTATAAGACATCTTGTAATCCAGGGTGTCTTTTTCAATGGGAAAACTTAAAGATTTACTGTTGAATTAAAGTAACTGAAGTTCGGTAGCAAGATTTTTCTTTGCCTGAGTTTCATATTTTTCCTTAAAATACTCTGTTTTAAAGATACTTTCAAGCTCCAGAAAATGCTTCAGAACTTTTTTTCGTCCCGGCTTATACAGGAAATCCGGATAAATGGAATACTCTTTTCTGATATTCTGAGTGTATTCCAGATAGGTGTTAAAATCTTTACCCAGAACAGAAAGATCAGCATCCAGAAGATAATTGGTATCTGCATGATCAGATCGTAGATGAGTTTTTGTAGCGCGGATCTGCTCAGAGATTATTGAAATTTTACCCTGACTGACGTGAAGTTCGGTAAGCCTTTTTTCAGCTTTGTCAGCACTTTTTTCTTCATTCGTTTTGGAAGTGGCATCGTAGATAATGTCATGGTAAAATACAGAGAAAGAGACTGTGGTAAAATCTGAGATCTTGCTTTTTACTGCTTCAACTTCCACCAGAATATTTTCAAGATGAAGAAGATTATGGTAGTGTCTGCCTTTTTCGGAATATCTGGTTTCAATCTCCTTCCACAGGTCACCGATAAGGTGCTGATTTCCTGTAAACGGAGAGCAAAGCTGTTCAAATTGATTTTTCAGATTCATAGAAGTAAAGTATAAAAAAAGGAACTTTTAAAAAGTTCCCTGATTTGCTTCCAGAACAGCCTTCAGCTCGGCCCAGCCTCCACCGTTATAACCGTCCTTTAATCCTTGAGTATTAAGATAATCCAAAGCTTTTCCACTTCTGTTTCCACTTCTGCAGAATAAGATTACCGGTTTTTCAATCGATAGAATTTCATCTTGTCTATCTTCTACTTCACCCAGAGGAATATTCTTAGCACCGTCTATATTACCGTCCATTTCAAGCTCCATTGGCTCACGAACGTCGATCAATTCATAGTTTCCGGATTGTATTACTTCTATTAAAGACATAGTTGTTTGTTTTAAAATCAGAAACGAAATTACGCAAATTTTTTTTGAAAAAAATCCTAATTAAAACATAAATTTTTCAGAAAATAAGAGATAGCAAGCCGATTGTAAGTTGAACTTCGGTATCAATGATCAGATTGATAAAATAATCTTAATTTTGCAGTGTGAAATTAATGAATGCCGGTGCCGAAAAATATTCCCAACTGATAAAATCCAAGGCAAAAAGTTTTGGATTCCAGAGTTGTGGCATTTCCAAAGCAGATTTTCTTGAAGAAGATGCTCCCCATCTTGAAAAATGGCTGAAGAACAATTATAACGGCGAAATGAAATACATGGAAAATCATTTCGATAAAAGGCTGGATCCACGCCTTTTGGTAGAAGGTTCCAAATCTGTGATTTCACTTTCCTACAATTACTTTCCTGAGGAGAAGATTTCGGTTCTGGAGAATTATAAAATTTCAAAATATGCTTATGCAGAAGATTACCATGAAGTCATCAAAGAAATTCTGCGTGAGATGGTAGCGGAGCTGCAGGAAGAAATAGGAGAATTCGGGTTCCGGGTTTTTGTAGATTCTGCACCGGTAATGGAGCGGAGCTGGGCCAGAAAATCAGGAATCGGCTGGGTAGGGAAAAATGCCAACCTCATTACCAGGCAGAATGGATCTTTTTACTTTCTGGCAGAAATTATCTGTGATCTTGAACTCATTCCGGATCATGCCACTACGGATCATTGCGGAACCTGCAGGAAGTGTATTGATGCCTGTCCCACAGATGCTATTGTTTCTGAAAAAATCATTGATGGCAGCCGATGTATTTCTTATGCAACGATAGAGCTCAAAAATGAAATTCCGGATTATTTTAAAGATAAAATGGAAGACTGGATGTTCGGTTGTGATATCTGCCAGGATGTCTGTCCGTGGAACCGTTTTGCAGCACCTAATAAACAGAGCCGTTTTCAGCCCAACGAAGCGTTGAAAAATTTTAAAAAAGGAGAATGGAAGGAACTTACCCAGGAAATTTTCTCAGAAATTTTCAGAAAATCTCCCGTGAAACGTACCAAATTTGCAGGACTCAAGAGAAATATTGAGTTTTTACAGAAATCTTCTGACTGATTTTCCCTGAACTTTCGGTGACAATCCCTCTTTTGGAATTTTTTGAAGTTCCAAACAAAAGCTGATAACCGACCATTCCTTAAATTTTTCGCTTTAAGGAGGTAAAGATTTGTATCAATAATTTTCTTGAAAAGCTTTTCCTATAAAGAAAAATTGATTTTCAGGAGATCATAATCTCACCGAAAATCAACGTTTTTTCTGTATTCTTTTAGGAGCAGTTTTTACTCTTATTTTAAATCTTTTTTGGGATTTGGTATTTTTACGCATATTTGTGAATATTTCGTAAATAAATATAGCCATTTTTTCGATTAAAACAAATACTTTTACCAAAAATTAAAGATTAAATTTTATTAAAAAAACATGACTGTGAAAACAATACTGATATACCTTCTGAAAGTGGTAGGAATTATTTTGGGAATTGTTATTATCTATATAATTCTTGCATTACTCATTCCATATATTCCTGTTTCAGCTAAAAATGACGGCCAGAAGAAAGAAATCCCGATCTATATTTATACCAATGGAGTGCATACAGATATAGTAATGCCTGTAAAAAACGATCTTCAGGATTGGAGCAGAATCATCCCTTTTGCCAATACAAAATCAAAAAAGACAGATTATCAGTACATCGGAATAGGATGGGGAGACAAAGGTTTTTACCTTGATACTCCTACCTGGGCTGACCTTAAGTTTTCTACCGCAGTGAAAGCCGCATTCTGGTTAAGTGATTCTGCCATGCACTGTACCTATTACAATACGATGAAAGAAGGGAAGGACTGTAAAATGATCATGATCAGCAGGAGCCAGTATCAGAATCTGGTAAAATTTGTGGAAGACAAATTTGACAGAGATCAGAACGGGAATTTTATTCTGATCCCTACAAATGCTGTATATAGCGATAACGATGCTTTCTATGATGCCAAAGGTACGTACAGCTTTCTTTATACCTGCAATACCTGGTCTAATAATGCTTTAAAAGCGGCAGGACAGAAGGCTGCACTTTGGACACCTTCAGACTTTGGAATCTTTCAACACTATAAATAATTCATGAAGAGAATTTATCTGCTTTTCATTCTTCTCTGCATAAGTTCATGTTCACAGGATAGAAAGGACAATATAAGAAGAGCAGTAGAAAGATCTGTTGTTGCTGAAAACAAACCGGAAGCTGATCTTTCCAGATTAAAAATAAAAGCAAAAGAAGCTTTGGAGTTCTGTACTTCAAAGAACCTCAACCGTGATTTCTGTATTCTTATTGATATGAGCCTCCATTCCGGAGTTAACCGTTTTTTTGTCTGGGATTTTAAAAACAATAAGATTTCTAAAAAATATCTGGTAGGTCATGGCTGTGGCTTCAATTCATGGAGTAAGGATGATTCTAAAGCCAATCCGAAATTCAGCAACGAAGACGGAAGTCATCTTTCCTCTTTAGGGAAATATAAACTGGAAGGAAGAGGCTACAGCGAATGGGGAATTAATATAAAATACCTGATGCATGGTCTTGAGGAGACCAACAGTAATGCGTTGAAAAGGTTTATTGTCTTTCATTCCTGGAATCTGATGAGTGATGAAGAAGTATTTCCCAAAGGTTCACCGGAAGGCTGGGGCTGCCCAACTGTTTCCAATAATGCGATGAGAGAAATTGATCCGATGATTCAGAAATCGGGAAAACCCGTGTTGATGTGGATCTATCATTAAATTTTTGTCTTAGATTTGTTCCACAATAATCCTGTCAATTGATTCCATTTTATGAAACATAGGCTTTTCCGTGAGCAACAGCTCACCTGTGATATAGAAACCGCATGGAAATTCTTTTCCTCAGCCAACAATCTTTCAGAGATCACTCCAAAAGACATGGGCTTTATTGTATTGACGAAAATGGAAGATGATGAAATCTATAAAGGAATGCTCATCGATTATTATATTTCGCCCTTATTCGGGATCAAGATGAAATGGCAGACTGAGATCACCCACGTAGATTTTAAGAAAAGTTTCATAGATTTTAAGAAAAAAGGTCCCTACAAACTGTGGAACCACCATCATGAATTTATTCCTAATGAAGAAGGCGTTTTGATGAGAGATACTATAGATTATGAACTTCCTATGGGTTTTTTAGGTGAAATTGCCCATCGCCTTTTCGTCAGAAAGAAGCTGGAATATATCTTTGATTATCGTTTCAGGGTTCTCAGCAAATTGTTCTAACTATTCAATTTTAATCATTCAATAGAAACGGGCTTTAGCCCGTTTAAAAATGATAACCAAAATTCCATTGGCTTTAGCCAAAACTTAAGTTAGGCTCCTTCGGAATAACAGACTGCTAAGTTTATGCGTGTATTTGTCATTCCGGAGAATCTAAATTCCAATAATTAGAATAATCAACTATTGTTTAAGTTTTTTTAACAGTTCTGTGACTGGATTTTCCCACAAAAATCTCTATTTTTGCAGCACTATCGTTTTTACTGAAAAACTAAAGTATTCTGATTGACATGGCAGGTCTGAGGTCATTTTTCTTATTTTATATCATACTGGTTTTTTCCCTTTTCAATTCGAATTGGGCAGAAAAATCGTTGCAGAATATTCCTCACGTTCCTCCTGTAACAAACATTCACGTTCTGGATGTTTATGAAGAAGCAGATATGAACACGCATGCGCTGCCTGCTGCTTCAAAAATTGTAAAACACTCAGTCAGAAAAAATGATTCTGCAGTGGCAGACTTTTCAGGAATAGTAAAAGTTATTCCTAAAATTACCCTTCCGGAAATTGCAGTTTCCATTATTTGCGGAGTTAAATCTTTTCTCCATCTCCTCCAGCTGTACTAAGTTTAAGTTTCTGAAAACCCAATCACTTTTAACGGAAATCTTATAACTTAAACATTTAAAAATGTATTGTAAAAACGTAATAATTTGCATTCTTGCAACATTATTCGCTGTGTCATGCAGTAAAGACAAGAAAAAAAACAGTCAGAAAGAAAAAGAAGTCCCCGTACTGGAAATCAAAGAAAAGGATACACTGGTGAGTAACCAGTTTGTTACTGATATTCAGGCTAAAAAGAATGTTGAGATGCGTTCCAGAATAGGAGGCATTATACAGCATATCTATGTCAATGAGGGACAGTTTGTCCATCAGGGCCAGGCTTTATTTAAAATCAGTGATGCTGAACTGCAGATGGAACTTCTGAAAGCGAATGCCGCATTAAAGCAGACCGAAGCAGATGTTCGTATTGCAGAAGTTGAACTGAAGCAGATCCAGAGTCTTCATGCTAAAAAATTTGTGGCCAATAACGAGCTGGAAATGGTGAAGGCAAAACTTTCCTCTGCGAAGGCAAAACATGCTTTTGCTGATGCTGAAAAGAGAACCGTCCTTCAGAAAATAAGCTTTACAAAGATCACGGCACCTTTTGATGGAGTGATTGACGTGATTCCTCATAAAGATGGAAGCTTAGTGGAAAACGGAACCCTGTTGACCACTCTTTCCCAATTGAACGAAGTATATGCCTATTTTTCCATTCCTGAAAACCAGTACTTTGAGCTTTTAGCCAATGATAAAATCGGTAATCATCAGAAGATTGAACTGACGCTTCCCAATGGAGTTAATTACCAGTTCAACGGAGCTTTAAAAACAGCCGAAGGTGAAATTGACAGAGCTACGGGTTCTATCCGCTATAAGGTACTTTTCCCGAATCCGGACCGTCTGATCAAGCACGGTACTTCCGGAAAGCTTATTATTTCCGAACAGCAGAATAATGCGATCCTAATTCCACAGAAATCTACCTTCTCCATTCAGGATAAGACCTATGTTTTTGTAGTGGATAAGCAGAATAAAGTGAAAATGACCAGCATTAAGATCGGAACTACCCTTAGAGATTCCTATATGGTAGAAAGCGGTCTTAAAAAAGGAGATTTAATCATTTATGAAGGAACCCAGTCTTTGAAAGATGGTGATATCATCAAAATCAAAAAGAAGTATTAACCTTTCATAATCTTTAAACCAATTGACTATGGTAGAAATGTTTATAAGACGAAAGGTTCTTTCGTTGGTGATTTCCATATTATTTGTACTGCTGGGAGTCATGGCGCTGCTGAAAATGCCCATCACTCAATTCCCGGATATTGTACCGCCTTCAGTAACCGTTACAGCAAAATATACAGGAGCGAACGCTGAAGTGTCTGCCAATGCAGTGGCACTGCCTTTGGAAAGGGCAATTAACGGGGTACCTGGGATGACCTATATGTCTACAGTAACTTCTAATGACGGGCTTACCCTTATCCAGGTTTTCTTTGAAGTGGGAACAGATCCTGATGTTGCAGCGGTAAATGTACAGAACAGGGTAACCACTATTCTTGATGAACTTCCTGAAGAGGTGATCAGGGCTGGAGTGACTACTGAAAAAGAGGTCAACAGCATGCTGATGTACCTTAATATCACCAGTACGGATCCCAGTCAGGATGAGCAGTTCATCTATAACTTTACAGATATTAATGTCCTTCAGGAGCTGAAACGTATTGAAGGGGTAGGACGTGCCGAAATCATGGGACAGAAAGAATATTCAATGAGAGTATGGCTGGATCCGCAGAAAATGGCAGCCTACAATATTTCTGCAGATGAAGTCATCACTTCCCTGCAAAAGCAGAATATTTCCGCAGCACCCGGAAAAGTGGGTGAAACGTCAGGTAAAACCTCAAGCCAGCTTCAGTATGTAATCAAATATAAAGGAAAGTTTTTTGAGCCTAAACAATATGAAGAAGTTCCCATCAGGTCTGATGTGGATGGAACCATTTTAAAGCTTAAAGATATTGCCAAAGTGGAGTTCGGAGCAATGAATTATGGTATGGTTTCCAAAACGGACGGAAGACCTTCGGCATCCATTATGATGAAGCAGCGTCCAGGCTCCAATGCCTCTGAAGTTATTGAAAGTGTAAAGGCTAAAATGGAGGAATTGAAAGTCACATCCTTTCCTCCGGGAATGGAATATAACATGGCGTATGATGTTTCCAGATTCCTTGATGCTTCCATCAGTGCGGTACTGACAACTCTTATCGAAGCCTTTATTCTGGTGGGAGTTGTGGTATTTATCTTTCTTCAGGACTGGCGTTCCACATTGATTCCTGTACTGGCTGTTCCGGTGGCGTTGGTAGGAACTTTTGCATTCATGGATATGCTTGATTTCTCTGTCAATCTCTTGACACTGTTTGCATTGGTTCTCGCGATCGGAATTGTGGTTGACAACGCAATTGTCGTCGTAGAAGCTGTCCACGTTAAAATGGAGGAGGGAATGAATGCGATGGATGCAACCATCAGTGCCACCAAAGAAATTGCAGGAGCTGTAGTGGCCATCACGATTGTAATGTCTGCTGTATTTATTCCTGTGGCGTTCCTGGATGGGCCTGTTGGAGTATTTTATCGTCAGTTTTCACTCACGCTAGCTATCAGTATTGTGATTTCAGGAGTGAACGCACTGACACTTACTCCTGCGCTTTGTGCAATTATTTTAAAACCTCATGATCCTAATAAAAAGAAAACCATCATCGACAGGGCTTTCCAAAGTTTCAATACAGGCTTTGAAAGACTGACGAATGGTTATGTCGGTATTTTATCAAAATTTGCTACAAGAACTACAGTGACTTTCGGACTGTTATTTTTATTCATCGGACTGACTTTTGTGACCAGCAAGTTCCTGCCTACCGGATTTATTCCGATGGAAGACCAGGGAATGGTGTATGTAAGTGTAACCACGCCACAGGGAGCAACGGTAGAAAGAACAGAAAAGGTATTGGATGAAGTGACTGTTATTGCCAAAAAGATTAATGGAGTAGAAAACGTGACTACACTTGCGGGCTATAGCATCGTAACAGAGATTGCAGGCTCATCTTACGGAATGGCGATGATCAACCTTAAAGACTGGAAAGAAAGAAATATTTCAGTGAATGATCTGATCGCAGAGCTTTCCGAAAAAACGAAAAGCATTGCAGATGCCCAGATTGAGATCTTTGCACCACCCACCGTTCCCGGATTCGGAAATACCAGTGGTTTTGAATTGCGTTTGCTGGACAGAACCGGAGGAACCATTGAAAATACAGATAAGATCACCAAGGATTTTGTTAAAAAACTCAATGAAGCGCCCGAACTGCAGAACAGTTTTACCAGTTTTGATGCTACTTTCCCGCAATACATGATCAATGTAGATTATGATATGGCAGCGAAGAAAGGTGTGTCAGTAGACAACGCGATGTCAACACTACAAACCATGCTGGGATCATATTACGCTACGAATTTTATCCGTTTCAGCCAGATGTATAAAGTGATGGTGCAGGCAAGTCCTGAGCACAGAGATACTCCTGAAAGCATTCTGAATTTATATTTAAAAAATGACAAGGGCGAAATGGTCCCTTTCTCAACTTTCATCACCATTGAGAAGGTGTACGGCCCTGAAGTACTTACAAGGTACAATATGTATATGTCTGCCATGATCAATGGTGAACCTGCAGACGGTTACAGCTCCGGAGATGCCATTGCAGCGGTAGAACGTGTAGCCAAAGAAACATTACCGAGAGGATTTGATATCGAATGGTCAGGGATGACAAGAGAAGAGATCCTATCAGGAAACCAGACCGTTTATATCTTCGCGATCTGTCTTTTATTCGTATATCTTTTACTGGCTGCACAGTACGAAAGCTTCCTTCTTCCGATGCCGGTATTATTAAGTCTGCCGACAGGAATTTTCGGGTCTTACATCGCATTGGTGGCAGCAGGGCTGGATAATAATATCTATGCACAGGTAGCATTGGTCATGCTGATCGGGCTTTTAGCTAAAAATGCTATCCTGATCGTGGAGTTTGCCGTGGCAAGAAATAAGCAGGGATTTGATATTATTCCTGCAGCGATTGAAGGGGCAAGACAACGTTTAAGACCGATTTTAATGACTTCTTTTGCATTCGTGGCGGGACTTATTCCACTATGTTTGGCATCCGGAGCCGGAGCCATCGGTAACCGCTCTATTGGTACAGCTGCTGCCGGAGGAATGCTGATCGGAACCATCTTCGGACTGGTTGTGATTCCGGGACTGTATATATTCTTTGCAAAACTTGAAAATAAAAAGAAAAATGAAAAGATCAAATCATAGAAATATATGGTATGGAATGGTGTGGCTGTGCCTGGTTTCATGTGCCGTTCCTAAAGTAACAGAACTGAAAAAGACGCAGGAATTACCCAATGAAATCATCCAAAATGATAATAATAAATCTTCGGATGAATTCCAGCAGATCAATCTTAAGGCTTACTTTACAGATCCGCATCTGCTTGAGCTTTTTGATAAAGTAGTTCAGGCTAATCCTGATTTCCAGATTGCCCAGCAGAGAGTGGAGATCGCCAACAGTTTTCTTCAGCGCTCAAAGATGAACCTGTTGCCTTCCCTTGAAATTGGAGTAGACGTTTCCGGTAACCGATACGGGAAATATACGATGGAAGGCGTTGGAAACTATGACACCAATCTTTCGCCCAATATTACGGAAGATCAGAAAATCAACCGGGATTTTACGCCTAATTACTGGCTGGGAGCAAGAAGCAGCTGGGAAATAGATGCCTGGGGGAAACTCAAAAATAAAAAAATTGCTGCCCAGAAGAAATACCTGGCTTCCACAGAAGGGTTGCGATTATTACAGGTAGAGCTTTTCACTGATATTGCCAACCTGTACTATCAGCTGGTGGCTTTGGACAATCGCCTTGCCATTTACCAGAAGAACTATAATCTTCAGCAAAGAGCTTTTGAAATTGTTTTAGCACAGCGTGAAGTGGGAAAAGCCACGGAACTGGCAGTGCAGCAGTTCAAGGCACAGAATAACAACTGGCTTGCAGAGATAGAACATATCAGAGTAGAAATCGTTACGGTAGAACAGGCGATCACAACATTGACAGGAAGCTATGGCGGAGAGGTGAAACGGGGGAAAATACTGATGCCTACCAATATGGATGTCCTGAATAAAACCATAAACGTAGAAAATGTTATTCATTCCAGACCGGATGTGGCGGCCAATTACTATGTTTTAGAAGCTTCTCATGCTGATGCGAAGGCGGCAAGAGCTGCTTTTTACCCTAAGATCGATCTGGGAGCAGGCTTCGGACTGAATTCTTTTTCTGTGGGAACGTTTTTTAAACCAGGTTCATTGGCCGGGCAGCTGTTGGGTGGGCTGATGGTTCCTGTTTTCAATAAAGGGCAGCTGAAATACGAATTTAAGGTAGCCAGCAAAGAGCAGGAAATTGCTTTTTTAAACTATCAGAAAAGTATTACGACAGCTTTTAATGAACTGCAATCTATTTTGAAACAAACTAAAATCTATGAACGTGTCTTGAAACTGAAATCAGAAGAAGTGGCTTTTCTGGACCGTGGAGTTGAAGTTTCCAATGATCTTTATCTGACAGGCTACGCGAATTATTTTGAACTGATTAACTCTCAGAAGAGTAAATTAACCGCTGAATTGGATTTATTACAGTTTCAGCATCAGAATACCAGAAATAACGTCCTGCTGTTTAAAGCATTGGGCGGGAAACTGGATTGATTTTACTTTTTACGATGAAGGAAGCTGTCTTTTCAGGCAGCTTCTTTTTTCACTCTATTCTGGATTCCCGTATTCGTAGTTAAAATCATTCCTGGATACTGCACCCGTTTTTATAACTTAAATTTTTATATGTACAGAAAAGAGACTGTCCCAAGGGCAGTCTCTTTGTATATGGTTTAAAAATGGATCTGCTTCTACTGCAGAAACATTTTATAAGTACCTATTATTTAACAAGCTGAATTTCAACAGCAGAAAATCCTTTTGGAGATTTCTCTTTTTCGAAAGATACTTTATTCCCTTTCTTTACCGGCTCTGCACAGTTGTTGTTGTGGAAGAAGATATTTTCTTTGGAATTATCTTCCGTAATGAAACCATATCCTTTTTCACTCAGGAAAGTAACAATTCCTGTTTTTCTTGGATCTTCTTCAACGATAGGTGCAGCACCCAACTGAATATCATCAAGGTTTACTTCCTGTCTTTGTTCAGGGGGAGTAGAAGTTAATCTTCCGAATTCATCTACGTACATGAATACGTCTTCCATGTCCTTCCCTTTGTTATTGTTCGTTTTACGTTCTTCGCGTCTTAGCGCCTTTTCTTTTTGCTTTTGAATTTTTTTCTTGAAATTTTCCTTTTTAGAAAAAGAATCTGCCATAAATTATTTTTAGTATTTAGTTTCTATAAATTAATTGGTTCAATCTGGCCCGCATGAGACCTATAAAGCCTGCCGATGTTTCCTGTCTTGGGTAATCCCAATCATACAGAGCTTTAAAATTCTGACGAGTATTGTTCTTGATAGAAGAATAAAAGTTAAAAAATATGGCTGCTCAAAAAGCAAGGACTGAATAAAAATATTCTGGTCGTTACAGAAAACAAAG
Organism: Chryseobacterium sp. ON_d1; assembly: GCF_006829085.1. Taxonomy (GTDB): domain Bacteria; phylum Bacteroidota; class Bacteroidia; order Flavobacteriales; family Weeksellaceae; genus Chryseobacterium. The sequence continues at coordinate 99,131 of NZ_BJTC01000008.1, read as the reverse complement.
TAAAGACTTTGGTTATAATGTACAAATATACAACAAATAAAATGAATAATCCTGTTTTAAATAATTGATTATCAGAAATGGTTTTACCTGATGTTTTATATTCTGAGGGCAACACCATAATGAAGTCAGGACTCATCATAAAAAATCCCCAGAAACCTGAGGATTATAAAAAAATATATTAAAAATGAAGTGGTGGTGCGTGATACGGGAGGAAGGTATCAAATGTTATGCCTAAAATGGATAGCTGTTTGGGAATTATACTAAAGTGTTTAAATAAAAAAGAGAGACTCAAGCCGTATCTGACTGGTAAATAACATCCTATTGAAAAAGTATTGTTTACATAAAAATAGCAAATGTTTTTTCTGTAGAGGATTGATAAAATGAAATTTCCGAAAATTTCACCATGTTGAGACCGCTTTTATTATCCATCTTTGTCTCATTAACATTTAAAATAAAAACAATGTCAACACAAAATGTAAAAGGAAAAGTTGTTTTAATTGCGGGAGGCGGTAAAAACTTAGGAGGGTTATTAAGCAGAGATTTTGCAGCAAAAGGTGCTAAACTGGCCATCCATTACAACAGTGAAAGCTCAAAAGCAGAAAGTGAAAAGACGCTGGCTGAGGTACAGGCACTGGGAGCAGAAGCATTTTTATTCCAGGGAGATCTTACCAAGGTAGACCATATCACAAAATTTTTTGATGAAACAGTTTCCCGCTTCGGAGGAATTGATATTGCGATCAATACCGTAGGAATGGTCCTGAAAAAACCATTTTCAGAAACTACAGAAGCAGAATATGATACGATGTTCAATGTCAATTCAAAATCAGCCTACTTCTTTTTACAGGAAGCGGGTAAAAAACTGAATGATCACGGAAAAATCTGTACGATTGTTACCTCATTGCTGGCAGCTTACACAGGACTGTATTCCACCTATGCAGGGGCAAAAGCACCGGTAGAGCATTTTACAAGAGCAGCTTCCAAAGAATTTGGAGGCAGAGGAATTTCTGTAACCGCAGTAGCACCTGGTCCAATGGATACTCCTTTCTTCTATGGGCAGGAAACCGATGATGCCGTAGCCTATCATAAATCAGCATCAGCATTGGGAGGTTTGACAGATATTAAAGATATAGCTCCGCTGGTAGAATTTCTGGTAACAGACGGATGGTGGATCACCGGGCAGACCATCTTTGCCAACGGTGGCTACACAACAAGATAATCTATGGTAAATCCATTAAAAAGGAAACTCACTGAAAACAGCTTTCAGTGAGTTTTTATTGTAAAAAATAGAAGATTAAGTGGTTTTGATCTTTCCTTTCTCCAATATACTTTTGATGATAAAGAATAATCCGAGAAGAACAAATGGAATACTCAGAAGCTGTCCCATATTCAGGCTCATTCCGTGTTCAAATTCCACCTGGTCTACTTTGATGAATTCAATCAGAATTCTCATAATGAAGATCAGCAGAATGCTGATTCCGAAATAAAATCCTTTTCCGATAGTAAAGATGTTTTTCTTATAAATAAAGTACACAGCAAGAAAAATGATAAAATAAGAGATCGACTCATAAAGCTGTGCAGGATGCCTCGGAAGATTATCTACCTGACGGAAAATAAAGGCCCATGGAACATTGGCAGGAGTTCCTATAATCTCAGAATTCATAAGATTGGCAAGCCTTATAAAAGTTCCACCCAACGGAAGTACGATCGCTATAGCATCCAAAACAGTCATAAACGGGATAGAAAATTTTCTTGCATAGATAAGAAGCATGATCACCAGACCTATACCGCCGCCATGACTGGCAAGACCTGCAAATCCTGTAAAATGGTAGCTCCCGTCCGGTCCTCTCTGAATCGGTAAAAATACTTCAAGCGGATGGTGGGAGTAATAATCAAAATCATAAAAAAGGCAGTGTCCCAGTCTTGCTCCCACCAGAATTCCTATCAGTGCATAAGAGAATAAAGCTTCATGGGCCTGTGCACTGAGGCCTTCCTTTTTATAGATACGTTTTAAGATATTCAGGCTTAGAACAAGTCCTGCAAGAAATAGCAATCCGTAATATTTGATGGGAAGTCCTAAGATATTGACGATTTCGGGATTGATATCCCAGTTGATATATAATAAATTCATTGCTGCAAAGATAGGGAAATAGAATTTTTCGGGAAGAATGGTACAGATCGGAAGTTCTATGATCTGAGTCATAAAGTGTTAGGTGTATATTGGCTATATTTGAAACTATACACACCACAAAATTTAATAGTATAAAATTCATTGTATCATTCATGGTACCTGCCGGTCTCTTTGTCCAGATTTTACAGGATTCGGCAATTTATACTTACAATGGACCGTTCGGTGTATGATCCGGATTCTAAAATCCGGGATTATTTAAGATATCAATAAGAAATTAAAAACAGGGATCAAGATTCACTAACCCATAATAATACTGTTATGGAGCATGGAGCAAAAGGATGGCTTGTTTTTTATAAATTTAAAAAATAACAGTTATGATTAAGCATATTTTAGACAGATGGCCGGATTGGCAGACCTATTTTAAGCGAAGTACCTTTTTGGGAATTGCAGGGCTTGCCATATTTTTTATCAGAAATGCACAGAATAAAGACATAAAAGCACTTCAGTATAAACTTAATGAATTGATTGAAGCAGGCAAAGATACAGAAAGGATAAAAGAAACAGAAAAGCTGACAGAAAATGAGCCGGATCAGCTTCATAACTTTTATAAAGATACAGAAAAACAGCGCAGAGAAAAAAATATACCGGATAATGACCGGCCGGAAAATCAGCAAATGCCCTATCATAGATATAAATAGATTATCTTACACATTATTCCTTGCTAGTTCATTCTTTACTGTACTTTTATAATGTTGAGATTGTTTAAACTAGTATAATCATTATTTAACCACAAAAAGCACAGAAGTTTTTCAGCGCCAAGCCTTATGCGTAATACGCATCGCTAAGTTTTGTAAAAACCTTTGATTTTCATCTTATGTGAACTTTTCTGCGGTATCGTTTTAAACTTACCTAAGTGAACTCAAGTGTTTTAAAATGAAGCCTTTTGTGACCTTTTTGGCTGGGATAATTTTAAACAACTTTGATATTAATATTCAGAGATCAGTCTTTGATCAAAGAATAATATATTTATCCATAATAATGATACTTAATTTAAAATGATTCTTGATGAAACATTTGGTAACTTTAGCCTACCACCAAAATAAGAATTATGCATCATCAGCTGGAGAAACATTATGTAAACAGGGTAGGCTGGCTTCGGGCGGCGGTATTGGGAGCGAACGACGGACTGTTGTCTACAACAAGTATTGTCATCGGGGTTGCAGCCGCAGAGCCGGAACGTCATATTATTATTCTTGCTGCGCTGGCAGGGATGATTGCCGGGGCAATGTCTATGGCAGCAGGGGAATATGTTTCTGTAAGTTCACAGGAAGATACGGAAAAAGCAGACCTGATTCGTGAGCAGATTGAGCTTGAACAGATGCCGGAAATAGAACTCAGAGAATTGGCTAAAGTCTATGAAAAAAGGGGCTGTACAAAAGAAACAGCAATGCAGGTAGCAATCGAACTTACAGAACATGATGCATTGGGAGCCCATGCGCGTGACGAATTGGGAATAAACGAAATAACACAAGCCAAACCTTTACAGGCGGCAATGGCATCTTTCAGTTCATTTGCTGTAGGAGCTTTATTGCCGTTTACCGTCTCCCTATTGGCTCCCCTTAAACAAATGGTATACTTCCAATATGGGTTTGCCATTATATTTCTGATGCTTTTAGGAGCAATTTCTGCCAAAGCCGGAGGTTCCAATATTAAAATAGCTGTATTGAGAATCTGTTTCTGGGGAACTGTTGCCATGGGAATCACTGCACTGGTAGGACATATTTTCGGAGTTAATGTTGCCTGAGAACTAGTCTGACTGTATATAAAAAAAGAGTCTTCTTTCCACTGGTTTATCAGTTTGTACTTCTGCTTTATGGTGAATAATCTTCTGATTTACAATTGATATGTTGCCTAACGGGTGTTAGTCGTAAAAGTACGACACTTTTTCATATTTGTGTCTGAATTGTATTTTATTTCGTTCAATACTTCTAAATTTGGTGATATAACAACATCAGATCACAAAATATTAACGATTAAAATTTACAATCATGGCAGAAAGAAATTCAAGAGGAATCTTAAAATTCAACAACGGTGAAGGACAAAAATTATTAAAACTCAATTACAGCGTATCAAGAGCTACAGACGTATCCGGACGTGTAGCATCAGATCCTTCCAATGCATTGATCAAAATTACAGTAGAAGCTACTGAGAAGTCGGATATCCTTGAAAGTTTACTGAATGGTAAATATAAGCCGACCGTAGGAGAAGTTACTTTTAACAAATCTCACGAAGAAGGAACTTTAACAACATTAAAATGGACAAACGGTTATGTTATCCAGCATGAAGTAGATTTCGATGCAGTAGATGAAAACAGTATGTACATCAGTTTTGTAGTAAGTGCAGAGCAAATTGATCTTGGAAATTCTTCTTACAACGGAGGATGGCCTTCGTCTCAAGGATAGAATTAATGATCACATCAATATAAAAACAGAATAGTACATCAGGATGCTGTTCTGTTTTTTTGTCAATATTCACCTGTAAAAATAACGACTACACTAAGATTTAGAAAAAATAAAGCTGATACTGTGAATTTTATATGGTGAAAAATTTATAATTTTATGAAAAATGTAATTTATTTTTAGATTTTTCTGAAATAAAAAACGTACCAAACACTTATATAATATGAATAAAAATATCTCGAATTCTGAAAAGATTTCAGAGAATCATATTCCTGGAATCAACCGCGTAGTGAAACTGGATATTGTGATTGAAGGCAAAGTCATCAAACACTTCAAGCATTTCCGTTTACAGCAGAGCGTGAAAAGTCACCACTATTTCGAACTCACTTTAGCTCACGATACTTTAGATGGAGTACAGAATCATGATCTGGAAGAAGCCCAGCAGTTTTTAGGAAAACGATTAACCGTTGTTTTTAAATATAAAGATGTGGAAGGAAGCCCGGAAAGGACTTTTGTAGGAGTCATCACCAAAGTAGGATTCAGTCAGGAAAATCACAGTCTGGGAAATATTGTGCTGAAAGGATACAGCCCAACCATTTTACTGGATGCTGCCCCACATACTCAAAGCTTTGGCGGGGATAAACCCGTAAATATGGGTATCATTGCTGAAGAAGTTATAAAGCAGGGAATAGAAAGCAGTAAGTTTGATGTGAAGATCAATGCAAAGGCATCCTCTCAGATCCTTTACAGCGCCCAGTATAATGAAACCCATTATAATTATCTCTGCAGAATGGCAGAAGCCTATGGAGAACAGTTCTATTATGACGGGGAGATACTGCATTTCGGTAATATGCCGCCCCAGAACAAATCTCTGGAGTTGATATATGGAAGCAATGTTTCCGATGTGAATGTAGAGCTGAAAGCGGTACACATCAAGCCTCAGTTTTACGGCTATAACAGCAGTTCCAACGCTAAATTGATTTCCGGAGAAACGCCTATAAAACATGTAGGTAACCTTGCCCAGACTGCCTATAAAAAAAATGAAGGAATATTCAAAACACCTTCTTTGCAGGTTGCTCCTATAAAAGCAGCCACTGATATGGATGTTGTTATTTCCCAGACGAGTCTGGCCGGCAGCAAAGCCGTAGAGGTATTTACCGTCTCCGGAGGAACTACGATTCCTTTTTTATATCCCGGATGTGTTGCTGATATCAATATGCGGAAAACCGACACCAATAAAACAGCTTATTTCACCAAACTGATGATGACGGAAGTGATTCATGAGGTAGATACTCTTGGACATTATAAAGGAAGATTTGAGGCCATCGCTTCAGACACAGGATATATGCCAACACCGGAATTTACTATGCCTATTGCACAGCCGCAGATTGCCACTGTAATATCCAATACTGATCCGCTGGGGCAGGGAAGAGTTACTGTGAGGTTCGACTGGCAGCTGCATGATACAACCAATTTTATCAGAATGATGGCTCCGGATGCCGGCGGCACAGATCAGATCACTCAAAACAGGGGGTATGTGGCCATACCGGAAGTGGGAGATCAGGTGATGGTAGGTTTCGTTCACAATCACCCGGACCGCCCTTTTGTAATGGGTGGGATGTTTCATGGAGGTACTGCTCTCGGAGGCGGGGCAGATAATCATTTGAAATCAATACAGACCAGAAGCGGAATCCGGATTTTAATGAATGATGCTGAAGGAAGTGTCAATATTATAGACCCGAGCGGGAATAATTATTTCATGGATGGGAAAGGTAATATTGTAGTAACTGCTCCTAAAAATATGACATTCAATGCAGGGGAAGACCTCAACATTAATGTAGGAAAGGATATGAAAACAAGTGTTGGTAACGACAATGCTGTTAATATCATTAACAATCATAAGTTTACCTCTAAAAACTACAAGCAGACCGTTAACGAAAATAAAACGATTAATGTGACTGGTGATTTAAAGGAAACAACGTCTACAACTACACACAAAGCAAAAAATGGTGATATTTTACTGCAGAGTTCAGGGGTCGCCAAAATGCTGGGGAAAATAGATGCTAAAGTGAACAAAGGATAATATGTTAAAAAAAACGTTGATCTCTTTCTTTTCATCTTTGCTGGCAGTAGTGGTGCTTGTCATTATTGAATTAAGTTTTATAGATATGACACAGTTTCGAAATGGAGATTATGCATGGGTTGCCTTATGGATGATTTTGGCATTTTTTCCGGTACTGTTTGCACTGCCGTTCTTTCTGACCTCTATCAATAAGAAAAATGAAATAGGAGACTTTGTTTTGTACTGTTTTTACTCTTTTGGAATATGCTTTATTACAATATCATTGATTTTAATAATTATTCTTCCTTTAATGGCATAAAAATAACTGCCACTAAACTATTTTTAAGGTTGTAAGATGTTTATAATGAATAAAATAATAAAATACCTGCTAAGCTTTTTATTTTTCATCCAGATCTCGTGTCAGGAAAAAAAAGAAGATCAAAAAACTAAGACTATGACAAAATATGAATGGACAGAAGGGACTTCAGCTCCCTTAGGATATCCTATGGAAGTATACAAAGGAGGAATTGAATGTGAAGGAGGAGAATGGGTAGGCTTAGGCTTTGGTATTGTGCCTGGCAGTAATGCCTGGGGCTCAATCAATCATGGGATGGATAATGGCTTTAAAAGTCTTCCGGCCCGACTGGATTTCGTCTGGATGTCTTACATGGAAAACCAGTTTTACCAGTTAGATACGAATATTGATACAGAAAAAATAAGAAAATATTTTAGCCAGGGATTTGAAATAAAAGGAGCGAGTGGAAAAGTACAACATTTAAACTATAATCTTATTTCAGTTGGTATGGCACCGGGAGGTGTAGTGGTTGTTTGGGTGGCCGGAGTTGGGTGGCAAAAAGAAATAGGAAGATATCTGGGGAAAAAAATAACTATTCCGGAATCAGAAATTGCTAAACTGGATAGTCATGAAAATCGGTTTTGGCGAAAGGATTATTTGGATATGGTGCATACAAGGGAACAGATTATTCCCAAAAAAATACAGGAAGAAAATAGAGGAAAACCAATACCATTGGGCCTGTGGGACGTTTATAGGACAAGGTTTAGTTGGAAAGTCATTTTTGAACTTCCGGAAAGCTCAAAATTGAACCCTTTGAGAGATGTTGGAATATCAATGATAAACGGAGAATGGGAACAATTTGATGCCGCAAAAAATCCTTTGTCGGACTATGTTTTGAGAGCAATTCCCAGTTCAATTTCAATGTCAGTATTAGATAAAGATAATAACAGATATGGGGCAGGATGTAATTTGGATGAAAAATCCAGCTTTGAGGCTTTTAACAAAGTTTTTGGTGATGATCCCAAAAGTACCAAAGCCGAATTGGTTATAAAAGTGAACGAAGCATTTAGCTTTTTTACGGTAAAACTAAAAGGGGAAAATGGTAAAGAAGCTTTTATTAAGACAGATAGTTTAGAAATGTTTAAATCGAAAAAGAAAAATTAAGAAGTTTTCAAATTTAAGATTATGGGAAAAACATTTGTGTATAATACAGGAAATAATACACCACCAATTGACGAACTGCATTTGGAGATAGGTGTTTTCTTTGATGGAACTTTGAATAATCTTAAAAATACTGAGCTCCGTCAAAAATATAAAGATGGCAAAAATAAAATTGAAAGCACCGATTCTGATGAAGTAGTTGCAAAAAAAGAAGAAGCTATAGAAGCTACTACTAAGCAACAGGAAAAAGAATATGATAATTTAGATCATAAAAAAAATCCGGATGCAGGATCTGAGTATGATCAGTATCTTAAAGCGATTCACAGAAGCCGCTTAGATAAAATGGGGGTTGACAACAGTTTTAGTAATGACTTTACCAATGTTGCCAGGTTATACAAGTGTTGTGAGCAGAACACTTATGCCATTTATATAGAGGGTATTGGAACGTTGGATAACCGTAGGGATGTAGATGACGGTTTCCAATACGGATCGGGTATAACAGGGGTAAGAGGAAAGGTAAGAAAAGGATGTGAAAAACTGGCAGATAGAATTAAAGTCATCATTAGAAATAGTTTAAATGCGGATAAACAATTTACAAAAATATATATTGATACCTTCGGTTTCAGCCGTGGAGCCGCAGCCGCAAGGAATTTTGCCTATGAGATCAACGGAAAGAAAAGAGCCAAAGATGTGGAGATCAGAAAATCAAGAAAAGTGGTTGGCTATACCCAGTTCAATTCTCCTGAAGGCCCGGTGATGGTTCCTGAATATGGTGATATCTGGCTGGATAAAGATGATACTGAAGTGGACCCTCAGTTTATCATAGATGGTAAACTGCCGAAATTTGGTTTTCTTGGATATTATCTTTTAAGTAAAGATATTCTGACAAAAGAAGAACTGGAAGATTTAGAGCTGGATGTCCGTTTTATCGGGGTATATGATACCGTTTCATCATATGAAGAATATGGCGATATGGGAGGAATGAGACGTGTAGGATGGGAAGGAATGAAACATTCTGTTTTAGGTCCCAAATATAATTTTGGAGATGATGTGGAGCAGTTACAGTTATTGAATCCCGGATCTTACTTTAAAGCAGTTCATTTTACAGCAGAAAATGAACATCGTGAAAATTTTTCGTTAACAAGATTCCCGGGCAGTATTGAAAAAGAATTTCCAGGAGTTCATTGTGACATTGGTGGTGCTTATGAAAGCGGAAAAGAAACGGTAGATGAAATAGAAACATCCAATCATAAGCCGGTGTGGTTCCTCAATAAGCGCAGACAGCAACTGATTGATGAACATTGGTTTAATAAAGATCAGATAGAAATTAATAACAGTTTCCTGAATGTTTTAACGATGGGGGCTGTATACCGGAAGATTACCGGAATCCGCTTTCTGAGAAAAGAATACAGCTATATTCCTTTGCAGTTTATGGAAGAACTTGGAAAAAACCTGTATGATCACCAGTTGAACATAAAAACAGAAACCACCTATTCTATAGAGCACGATAATTGCCTGAGTCAGGCAAGAGACATTTTACATCATTATGTCTTTGACGGCGGGGAAAAATGGAGTTTTAAACCGGATGAAGTAGTTGAAAAAGAAAGACAGGAAAGAGCGAGGGAAAGATTAGAAAATCCGGAGCCGGTACAGGAGCCAATACCTGATGAAGTAGTAGATAAAGACGGTAATATAATTAAAACAAAGACTCTGCAGGAGGTGGTGGTTACGGCTTATCACCCTCAGACATTGTTGAGAATTATGCGTAATAAATACCTTCATTGGTCGGCAAACAGGGACTGGATGGGTATGGATCCCAATAATGATTACCAAAGAAGAATATACCCTTAATGATGATTACTGTATTGGAAAATCTTCATCAGAAAACCTACAGGCTGGAAACAATCGTAACGGAGCAGCGGAATCCTGTTTATGCGGTCACCAAAAGCTATGCCCGGCAGATTGAGATCTATTATCTTGGAAAGGCCAGAGAAGAGTACCTGTTTCAGATTCTGGTGGTTGACTTCGATTTTTCGGATAACGATACGGCTATGGGAAGATTTATAAAAAAGATCAGTTATCTGTTTGACGAACTGGAATGCAGGGTTGATCATGAAGGCAATCTTACAGCAGTAGATAACCTGCTTTTTCTTCGGCTGAGATGGGGGAAATTGCAGGCTGAATTATCAAAAAACCATAAAGGGGAAGCCATAGATAGCTATTTCAGTCAGATCAGCAGCCTATTGGAAGATGAAAGCCGACTGATTGATTTTTTGACAGAATATAATATGTTTGGATTGCTCTTCAACGGTTTGCTGCAATCATTTGACACCCCAAGAAAAAGAATCTCTCCGGAAGGATTTACAGAAATCATGACACCTGAAAGAGATGGAGAGAAAATGATTTTAAAAATCTCTGCCCAAAATCTGGAACAGACGGGGATTGATGATTTCAGAGGAATATTTATCTGCAAAGGAAAACACTATGAAGAAGGTTTTGTAGAAATAAAAAAACAGAATTCTCACTTAAAACATTCATTATTATGGATAGGCTAAAGAACGAAGGAGAAGGCAATACTCCGGAAACCCAGAATCAGAATACGGCACAGGATAACGACAAAGTAAAGGCTGATAATAAGCAGAAGATGGATGACAAACGAGCCGAAAATGATGAAAAAGACAAAAAAGATGAAGGTTTATTATTGGCAATAGATGGGGCAAGAATAAAATTCAATGCCCATTTGGGAAAGTTTAAAGTATTGAATAATGTGCCGACAACACAAGATAAGCTTACAGGAACTGTCGTAGAAAAGCAAATACCCAATTTTATCTTTGATGATGGTTTTCAGATGATTTCCCTCACAGAATGGCAGGATTTTGGAACTGCAAAAGTGCAGGAAAACTTCGTGCTGCTAAAAAAATCTACTTTACCAGGAGTAGGAAAAATGCCAGGAAATATACCACCTGAATCAGGGAAAATAGAATTTGTAACCTCCGGACAGGTAAATGCTCCGGAAAAAATTGATCCGAAGGGAGCACCGGTACCGGAAGAGAAGGATGATAAAAAGTGTTATTGTGACAAAGAATTTACAGAAGATGATATAAAATCTTTCTATAAATCTAAGAAATTATTTACTGCAAAAAATTGTCCTTTACCTGAGGGAATGAAAACATATAAGGCTTTTACAGATGCTCTGAATAAAGCAATGAAGGATAATAATATAAATACATGTCTTAGAAAAGCTCATTTTCTAGCTCAGATTGAAACAGAGTCTGATAGGCTGAATACAACTATGGAATATGCCTCAGGATGGGATTATGATCATTCTACTCATCAGGAAGGGTATGACAGCTTTAAACCTTACGCTAATTATAAGAAAGATAAAAAGTTAAGCGCAGAACTTAATAAAAAATTTAATGCTCAGCAAATTAAACAAATCCAAAGAGCTTATAATAGATATAATGAATGTATAAAGCACGGGCATAATGTTAAAGGTTATGGACCAAAATATAAAGGAAAAGGATTGATACAACTAACATGGAAAGATACTTACGAAAAGTATTTTAAACATATTGGTAAAAAAGACTTAATTGATACACCAGAGGTTGTTGCAAATGATTTAACCTATACTTGTGATTCAGCAGCTTGGTTCTGGGATGATAGACAGCTTGGAGGTTATGCAGATAAAGATGATCTTATTTTTATTTCTGTTAGAATAAATGGAGGTTTAAATGGCTTTGATCATAGGAAAAGTAATGTGAAATCCATTATTAAATTAATGAAAATAGAGCAGGATTGTAAAACAAATAAATTAAAATCAATAGGTACATATAAATATGAAACAAGCGATATTAAAAACCTCAAATGGGGTAAAAATAATAAGGCTAAAATTGAGAAACTTGATGATTAAACCATTTATATTTTTTATTTTTTTCACTTCCCACTTTGTCTTTTCTCAGGATATTGTAGGCAATTATTCACCTGTAGAATCAAAATGTAAACTAAATTTAAAAATAAATGATGATAATTCTTTTACTTTTAATGTTGGAAAAGTAAAAAAAAATAAAGGATTTTTAAAGGTTTCTAAAGAAAGCAATGTAACTTATCTTGATTTTACAGATGGTATATCAGGTATGTATGCAAATGACACAATTTCTATACAAAATTCTGGTAATTCAATGAATAAGTATACACATTTTAAAGAATGTAATGAAATGTACATCCATTTGGTCAAAAAAAGTTATTTCGATAATTTATACTCATTATTGTCTTGTCAGAAAAATCTTTCAGATTTTGTTGTTTCTTGTAAATTATCTGATATTAAGAAAATGATTATTGAAGTTCCAATAAAAGATAATAATATAGATCAATATAATAATCTTGCATATTATTTAGCTAAAACTAAAAACGGAAATCAGTTTGCTATCATTATATTAAAAGAAATAATTCAAAAATATCCCCATAGAACTGTTGCTTATTTAAACTTGGCAGATAGTTTTTGGATTGCTGGGGAAAAAGAGGAAGCAAGTCTTAATTATGAACAATACCTTTCTTTAATGAAATCCCAAAAAAATAATTCAAGAAAGATTCCACAATACGTTTTGGAAAGAGTGAAATAATGAATAAAAATCTAATAATATTTTTATTACTAATTAATTATATAGCCTATTCACAGACGAAAAAGGACTTGCCACTTATTTCTATTACAAAAGGTTGCCAATTAGGGTTTAATGAGTATAATAAAGAATTCAATATGTATCAAGAACCTTTTATTCTGAAAAGTGGTAAAAAGTATAAAATAAAAGGTTATGATAATGCAAATTATTCCGGAGGACAAATTTTAAGTATTTCTCCAAATAAAAGATTTATAGTAATGGATTATATTTCTAAGGGATATGTAGAAGACGGAACCAACAAAACATTATACGAGAATTATTTATGTGTTATTGTCGATGTTCTGAACAGAAAAGTAGTGATGGAACTACAAACAGACTGTGGAGGAAAATGGAATAAAAAAAATAGATGGGTTAATGAAGGTAAAGTAATATTTTGATAAAATTCTATTTGTATCAGTGGCGACAGAAGAGATGCTTTTGATAGAACTGTTAAAATATTTAAAGATGATAAATAAAATTTCTTTATTACTTCTGCTTTCGGTGGTAAGTTGTCATTCCCAAACGTCTAAAGTAGAGTCTTTATTAAAATCAAATGAAGTTGTAGCTCAGCTCCATAATGATTTTAATAATGATGGAACTCGTGATGATTTATATGTTTTAACATTGAAGAATGTTAAAGAGCCTGAGGAACTTACTCCAAGAAAGCTAATTATTGTTTTTAAGAATAAAAATAATGCGGAATTATCTACTTATGAAAATAATATGATTTTTCCATGTAAAGAATGCAGTGGTAAACCTGATATGAATATTGGCAATTTAAAGTTTGAAAATAATTTACTTTGTTATACAACTTGTATTGCTCCTGTTGATTCGGATAAATATTCTGTTATTGATTTTACATTAAAATTTTCAAACAATAGTTTTAATCTTTATAATTACAAAGAAAGTTATTTTTCGGTTGAAGCAGATAATGATGCCGCAATACAATTAGAGGCTGCTGATTTTTCTAAGACAAAATTTAGCTATTATGATTGGGTTGCAAACAAAAGCTGGTTAGATTATGTTATTATTTCATCCAGAAACATTACTAAAATAAATGATTTTGCTTTGAACCTTGAAAATATAAACCCTGGAGTATCGGTTAATGTATTACAAAAAGTCATTCAAAAATATCCTGATCGGGTAGTAGCCTATCTTAATATTGCAAACAGTTATTGGAACATAGGAAAAAAAGAGAAAGCTGTAGAAAATTATAAAACATACCTTTCTTTAATGAAATCTCAAAAAAAAGATATTAATAAAGTACCGAAATATGTGGAAGAAAGAATAAAATGATAAAATACTTATTCAATATATAATAAACACAAATACCACAGAAAACATAACATGCATAAGTTTCATTTTTATGACTATAAAAATAGAATCAACAGTTGTTATCCTGAATATTCAGTTTCTTTTATGCGTAAAGAAATTGAGAAATTTATTGCAGCAATATAGGAAGAGATTGATACAATAATAAGATTATATGCTTATCAAAAAAGTTAAAGCAATCTATCTGCTGATTTTTATATTAATGGGGATTAAAATGAAAAAAGTAAAATTTTTTCTATATTAAATAATGAAAAAGTTAGCATATATATTATTCATTTTTACGGTGTTTTATACAAATGCCTGTGCACAGGCATCTAAATCATATAGTATTACCCATATTGTTAATAAAACTATTGACAAGGGAGAATATGTTGATGATAAAAGGATTGATAAAAAGGACAAGATAACTACAAGCCATCTTATTTACTTATTAAGTCCAAAAAAAGACAGCGTTGCATTTTACAAATTTACAGATGCGAAGTTATCAGAAAAGAAGGTGCCGGATTTATATACCCTGACAAAAAGAGAAAATATCCTTTTGTTAACTTCTAAGAATGAAAGCTATACCAACCAGCTTAAAATTGTGTTCAATGATAAAGATATGTCTGTTTTAGTCGGAGATAAAGATGTATTTTATTTAGACAGCCCTTATTATACCTATTTACAGAAAAATGTAGGCAAGGATTTAAACATTCCCGATCTTATTGATTTTTTGGAAGATTTCCTCACAGGATATAATCTTGATGATTTAAAATATATTTCATCATATGAAAAATATAAACATAAGGACTTTAAGATACTAAAGGGATATATGGAGTCTTACAGGACCCAGGCGAGTGATTATCTTGATAAATGGAATCTTAAATTCTTATATAATGATGCCGGTATACAGAAATATATGTTAAAAGAGTCTACAGAAGGAGATCAGGAAATAGAAAAAAAAATAATTTCAGCTGATAAAGGTTTTTTTACATATGCCAAACATGTCAATATAGAAAGCAGGCTTATTACGGATAGCAAAATTCTTATACATCCTGATAAAAATATCTATGACGAAAAAGTAACTTCATTGCAGACAGGATTAGGAAAAGAAACCCGATATGAAATTAAACAGATTTCTTATAAAACATTTCCAACCAAGGTATTTAGATTAAATTCAGCGAGTATTGCTAAAATAATTTCATCAAAATAAAGTATTTCTAAGATGTTTAAGGGTTAAAGATATTCAGGATGATAAATTACCTCAACATATTATGTATTTTTTTGTTTAGCTTTACTTCATATGCTCAAGAGGTCTCTATTTTAAAAGATTCGGTCTGTACTTCTAAGGAATGCTTCGAGTTGCAGGAGTTAAAAATAGGAACTAAGAATATCGGAATTTATAAGAAAATTCAAAAAAGCTATGATCTTTTTAACGGTACTTTTTTCGACAGTGCAGAGAGAAGACTGAACGCGAAAAAAGATACTTTAAAAAACTTAATTTCAACAAATTCACTGCGTGATAACCAATATGGATTTGAAAATTATAAAATTTATCTGAATAAAAACGGATTGCTTAATGTATCAGTATATATACAGTCTTATGGTTCCCCATGGGAAGATATAGTCTATTATTTCTTTGACGAAATGAATGATACCGAAGTTGGAGAAAACCTGTTCATCAATAAAAAAATGCTTTTGCAGGTATGTCGTAAAAAATTAAAATCAGATAAAAGTATATCATTTCCAATAAACAATCTCAATCAATATAAAATAAATACAAATACATCAGGAAACATCACAGGAATAAACTTTATTTTTTACGATGAGAAGAATAGAACGAATAGTGGCTATCCTGAGTATTCAATTTCTTTTACATGGAAAGAAATTAAGAGGTTTATTGCATCACAGTATAAGGAAAGGTTGATAAAATATTAATATATAATGAGTGTTAAAACAATTAAGTTGGCTTATCTGGTAATTTTTAAATTAATTGGAATTGTTACTAATGCTCAAGAAATAAAAATTTGGAATAAAGCTTTAAATACTAATATTATAATTCATCAGCAAGTACGAGAAGATAGTGTCTACTTATCAATCGAAAAGAAAGATAATAAATGGTTGGGTAAAAATATAAATATAAAAACAGCTAATTATTGGAACAATGCCCCGATAGAAGTTACCGCTGATTGTTGTAAAAAGAACTTTTTGATAATCAAGAGAACTTTCCTAGGAAATGATATTGTTGGTGATAGACTTTATTTTAAAGAAAATAGAGATAAATATTATTTTAAGGCTCTTAAGGAATTTGCACAAAAAGGAATGATAGAAAATGATAGAGAATGTTATCTGTTGCACAAATGAAAAATCAAAATTATTTCCATGTTAAAAATGAAAAAAATAATAGCATTACTTTTTTGTTTATTTTTCTTGAGTTTTGTTTCGGCTCAAGTCAATTATTATGACTTGGATCGTGATCATTTAGCCGATACGGTTGTGTTGGAAAAAGGGCTCTTAACTGTTCATTTTGGAAATAAAACCTCGGATAACTTTGAATTGCCAGAAATAATGACTTTAATAAATACAACAATCAGGTATACCAATCCCTATGAAATTTCAGTATATTATACTGGTGATAAAGTACTCTATGGTACCATAAATATCTTTTATAAAAACGATTGGATTATAAAAAATATGAATTTTTATAATCCTTGTCAGGAATGTAAAGACCAAAACTTTAAAATCTCAACTAAAAATATCAATCTTCCTCTGCAAGATGTGGATCCTGAAATTCTTGAAGTTGATTCAAAGGGATTTAAATCATTAACTTTTTTTGATGATAAAGGAATATTAACCCCTTATAAAGAACTCAAAAAGCTATATACAGATTTGTTTAACTATCCCCTATTAGCAGACCGTTTTAATAAAACAACAATATCTGAACTAAAAAAGAAATTTGTATTATCACAATCTAATTTAGATTGCTATAATAATGTAGCATATATACTTTCAGAAAATGGAAAGCAGCAAGTTGGAATTGAGCTTTTGCAGCAGATTATTGAGAAATTTCCTGCCAGGACTGTAGCCTATTTAAATCTGGCAGATAGCTATTGGGGCATTGGAAATAAAGAGTCAGCGATCCTAAACTATAGAAAGTACCTTGCCTTGATGAAAAGCCAAAAGAAAGATTTTAATAAGGTTCCAAAGTATGTGGAAGAAAGAATAAAATGATCAAATCAATCTCTATATTATTTGTATTGGTTCCATACCTCTTGTTTTCTCAAAGTATTTCAGGAAGTTATTTCTCTGCTGGTTCTAAATGCAAAATTTCCCTGAAAATTGATGCGATGAATCATTTTGTTTTCAGTAGTAAAAAAGATAAGAAAATACAAGGGACTGTAAAAGTTGTTAAAGAAAATGAAGTGACCTATCTTGACTTCAGGGATGATATTGGAGGAGTATTTTCAAATGATACAATTTCGATTCAGAATTCCGGCAATTCTGGGAATCTATATCTGCATTTTAAAGCATGTGATGAAAAATATATTCACTTATTTAAGAAAGATTTCCGTGAAATTAAAAAGCGATAATTTATTCAGGTATTCATAAAAATTTATAATAAATAGGTAAATTATACTTTTAAAAGTGTATTTTACATCATAAATTCAAGTAAATGAAGAATATTTTTATTGTTTTTCTTGTAATGGCTGTTTATACTGCCGTTGGGGCTCAGAAAGGGAATTATGTTTATTTTATGAAAACCTGGAATTTCATACAATACTATCACCCTGATGTAGCCAGCGGAAAAAAAGATGCTGACAGTCTGTTTTTAGCAACTGTAGGAAAAATAAATGAAAAGACAGATGAAAATACAATTATTACCTTTTTATCGCAAAACCTCACTCACCAGTTTCCAGAATTAACGGTTACTGATAACCCGAAAGAAGTACTGGCTGTTAATCAGGATTTCA
Organism: Chryseobacterium sp. ON_d1; assembly: GCF_006829085.1. Taxonomy (GTDB): domain Bacteria; phylum Bacteroidota; class Bacteroidia; order Flavobacteriales; family Weeksellaceae; genus Chryseobacterium. Next base: position 81,089 of record NZ_BJTC01000008.1, on the reverse strand, counting down.
AATGGTTTCAGAAAAATAAAAGAATCAGTCCTGAAAATAAGCAATTATTGAATGATATTTATAATCATAGATTTATTGCTGAGCCTGGAAATAAAGATAAATTATCCGAAAAGAAAACTCCTGAATTTAAAAAAGATGAAAACCTACCTTTAGCTTATCGTATGCTGGCATTGGCAAAATTACAGGGTACTATCGATTATCTCTACCCTCACAAATACCTGATGGATAAAAAAGCTGAGATGTATTTTTCAGATTGGGTAGAACAGGCTGTTCGCTGTACTTCAAGAAAAGATTTTGAAATCATTCTGACAAAAGTGGTTGCTGCCATGGAAGATACTCATTCTTTCAAATTTTATAATGAGCTGAATGAGAAGAATGAAATTTTCCACAGATTATATTTTCCTCCCTTCGATTATGTGATAAAGGATAATTATATATTGATCACCGAGCTTCTTTTACCTGAGATCTGTTCCAAAGCGAATATTCATGTTGGGGATCAGATTACAGAAGTCAACGGTCAGAGTGTCCGTGAGATTATTAAGCAAAAGAAAGAGCTGCTCTCCGCTTCCAATCCGGAAACACTTTTGTACATGATGTCAGATTTTCAGAGAAACCTGATCTGGCCGGATGATCAGCCCCGTAAAGATTTAAAGATACAGTCAAAGGATCATAAAACCTATCATGCGGATACGGAATTTGTTAATTTTACAGACAAACAGCAGCGAGCTGTCGTAACGGAATATATCCAGAATAAAACCCGCCGGCGTCAGCATTATAAAATAGATCATCAGGATATCGCCTATTTTAAAATTAATGATGTTTTCTCCCTTATGAATAATATACCGGATGAAAAACTTGATGATCATATGGATGCAGTTTTCAAAGATGCTTCATCGAAAAAGGCTATAGTCTTTGATATGCGGGGATATCCTGACTGGGGAGGATTTGTGTTTCATTATGTTTATAAATACTTTTCACCTGTAGAAAATCATTTTGGAAAATATTATAAGCCCAATATCAAAAATATCGGGACTTATATTCCTATCAGCTATAAAGAATTCGGAACCTATTATCCTGATCTCAAAAACAAAACCATCCATCCTTACAAAGGGAAAGTTTTTTTGATCGTCAATCCTGAAACTTTAAGTATGAGCGAATGGAATACCATGAATCTTCAGAATGTCTTTCCTCAGGCCAAAACCATTGGGCAGAGAACAGCCGGTGCTGACGGTGACATCAGCATAATAAAACTCCCTGGAAATTATACCCTTGAATTTACAGGAAACGGTATTTTCTATTATGATAATACGCAGACTCAAAAAGTAGGAGTAAAGATTGATGAATATATTAAGTATTCTGACGACGATATGATCAAGAAAAAAGATCTGGAACTTGAAAGGGTTTTAAAAGGACTGAATTAGTTGTTACGACAGAATGATACTCTCTATTTTCCTTTTCTATATTACTGAACTTTTTGAAGTATGATGTATGGATTATAATAACTTTTAATCAATTATTTTGACGGCTGTCTCTCTTGAGCTCCCTTTCTACCTCGTCAACTTCAGGTAAAGGAAGAAGATAACTGTCGCTGATATACTGAAGAATATTTTTATCGGTTTTATTATTGACTTTTCTGATAAAAAGCTGATTGCCGGATTTCAGCGATTTAATAAAGTCATAACTATACTGTTCTTTGTTAAAAAAAACTTTTTCAATAATAGCTCTTTTATCATCATTTACAATAATATCACTGAAGGCCGTATTCATGAGAACAGTCTGAAAGAATGACTCGGCAGGCAAAAGCGTATGAAGATAATAATCTTCAAAATCCATGACCCTCTTGTTATTGGTCATAAATACACAGGTTTCCCGGGTAAAAATCAGCCACTTTCCGCCAATATAGGGGATAACCCCCTTCATAAATTCTCTTTTATAAATGAGGGAAGATACTTTATGTGTCAGTTCCGTAAAATGATTTTGTATTCTTTGAAGCGTATCTGGTCTGTAAAACTTCTGATCGTAATAAAAAAGGTAGTTTCTTCCATTATTGGCCGTAAGGAATTGGCGTATAATATTTTGTGATTTGAGGGGATAGTCTTCACCGCTTAAATTAATGAAATAATCCCATTCCAGACTTACATTCAGCAGATATTCCATCGCATTGAGCTCAGCCTGGATCATACTGAATCCTCCGGAAACAATATTCATGCTTTCCAGCAGATATACATTGGGAAAATGTACCAAATACAGCTGTATTTCTTCTGTCATTTCTGCATTGGCCTTTCTGTCAATATGAATAAGATAAAATTGATCTCTGGTATATATTTTCTGAAACATGTCTTTGAATACCTCAGGTTTATGATGGATCATAATAAAATACGCAATTCTTATATGGGAAGCGGAAGAGGTATTTAAAGTCTGAGGCTGGGGTTGTGTTATCGTCGCTGAGGTTTGCATTGAGAATGGATTTAAAAATCATCCGCACTATGCAAACAATTTAGTTGTGTGCGAAAGCTACGAATATATTTTTGATAATCAGTGAATTAAATTGGATTTTATTAGTTTAATTTATTGTAGCTTTGCAGTGCATTTATAAAACAGGTTTCTGCCTTTGCTACTCTGTAATAGTTTAAAATCACATTTTTTCTTTCAGTTTTTGCTTTTTCAGCTGCCCTATTATCAATCTAGTTTCGAATAATAAGAATTGGTGTTTTAAAGGTTCTTTTTATTTTAGAATGATACGTTATTGCAGGCTTATCAGTATTATTTTTATCATAAATAGATATTGTAAAAGTTAAGCAAATTAGAATGATGAATAGAAAAGAAAATTCTTATTTGTTTATCCTCAACAATACCCCAATTCAAATTCTGTAAAACGGATTTGTTTATAAAATACCGGGATTCCCGAGTTTATGATGAATTTTAAAAACTTAAATTTAATCAATCCGATTATCCGTGCCGTAACAGAAGCAGGATATTCAAAACCTACTGAAATACAGAGTACTGCAATACCCCATATTCTTGCCGGAAAAGATATTATAGGTTGTGCACAAACCGGTACCGGGAAGACGGCTGCGTTTGCTATGCCTATCCTGCAGCTCTTAAAAAGATATACTCCTGAACATAAAGAAATAAGAACTTTAATCCTTACCCCAACCCGTGAGCTGGCTGTACAGATTGAAGAGAATTTTGCCATTTACAGCAAATATTTACCATTGTCACAGCTCTCAATTTTTGGCGGGGTTTCTATTGGAAGTCAACTTGCTGCATTGAGAAAAAGAGTGGATATTCTGATCGCAACACCGGGCAGATTACTGGATCTAGTGAACCAAAGACATATTGATCTCTCCAAAATTGAAATATTTGTTCTGGATGAAGCAGACAGAATGCTTGATATGGGATTTGTGAACGATGTGAAAAAAGTTCTGAACCTTATTCCTCAGAAAAGACAGACGCTGTTTTTTTCTGCCACAATGCCTGGCAGTATCAGGAAATTTGCAGACTCTATCCTCAGAAATCCTGTGGAGGTTTTTGTGAATCCTGTTTCTTCAACATCCAAAAGTATCCGGCAGTCTGTATATTTTGTAGAAAAAGAAGATAAGACCGGTCTTTTGATTGATATCTTACAAAATGAAAATATGAGACGGTCATTGGTTTTTACCCGTACCAAACATGTTGCCAATAAATTGGTTCAGCAGTTGGAAAAGGTAGGAATCTTTGCAGCTGCGATCCATGGGAATAAATCGCAGACGGCAAGACAGAATGCTCTTGATGACTTTAAAAGCAGCAAAATTAAAGTATTGGTAGCAACAGATATTGCCGCAAGAGGGATTGATATAGATGACCTTCCGCATGTGGTCAATTACGAACTTCCCAATATTCCTGAAACCTATGTTCACAGGATCGGAAGAACAGGCAGAGCAGGAGCGCAGGGAACGGTCATTTCATTTTGCGATTCGGATGAACGTCCGGATCTGAAAAATATTCAGAAGCTGATAGGATTTACCATGCCTGTCAGATTATTTCAAAAATAGAACCTGTAAAGTTTACAGATTTTAATACATATAATTTTTAATAATAATTACAATGCAACAAGGCACAGTAAAATTTTTCAATGAAGCAAAAGGCTTCGGATTTATTTCTCCTGCAGACGGGAGTAAAGATATATTTGTACATTCTTCAGGATTAGACACCCGTGTAATCCGTGAAAACGATAAAGTCGTTTTCAATGTACAAAAGAGTGAAAAGGGGTTGAACGCGATTAACGTAAAGTTAGCATAGCTGAACCTCGGATACATCAGTATTAAATAATTTTCAGTATCATATTTTTTATATTTTTTTTACGATTCAGAATCCATAGACCTTTGGGTCTGGATATATTGTTTGAAAGAACATTAATGTAAGTTAGATTACTTTTTATTTTCCATGATGTTCATAAACCTCTCGCTTTGGTGAGAGGTTTTAAAGGGTTTAAAAAAAATGGAATAAAATACCTTACTGATCTGCGATCGAAAGAGAGATTCCTAAGCGGGAAAATTGGTTTTTAGAATCGTTGATTATACCAAAATAATAGCATCCACGAAAAATCTAATGGTCGGAAGACCAGAAAATATTATGACCATCATCAATAATTTTAATGAATATAAGTCTTTCGAGGGCCAAATGATCGGTACTTCCGAATGGCATTTAATAGACCAGGATCAGATCAACCGGTTTGCGGAAGCCACTTTAGATTATCAGTGGATTCATACAGATAAACTGAGAGCTGAGAATGAGGGCCCTTTTAAGTCTACCATAGCCCATGGCTATCTTTTACTGTCGTTAATTCCTTATCTCTGGAAGCAGATTGCTGATGTGAGAAATGTTAAAATGGAAATTAATTACGGGATCGAAAATTTCAAATTTGGGCAGGCAGTTCCGGTAGATCATGAGGTGAAACTGCAGGCCACAATCAGGTCTGTAACTAATCTTAAAGGAACCGTAAAAGTAATAGTTCAGGCAAAATTGCTGATTAAAGATCAATTGAAGGCCGCTTATACAGGAGATGTGATCTTTCTCTATCATTTTTTATGATGAGGTACATGAAATAAAAGGAATCCGGATAGGGGAGGCATATAATTCAGTCAGATATATACCTGAACTGATGCACATCTTTAAATAATCACATAATTTTTTGCCTCATGAATGGCTTCAATATCATTTTAATTTAGAAAAAATTGACCACCCCCCCTAAAAATCAAAATCCTCTGAAATCAAAATGATTTCAGAGGATTTTTTGTGCCTGGGACCGAAGATATATCGAAAATTTGACGGATGATTTGGAAAGAATTTCAGGAATTCTAAAATAAGTAATTAGGCTTATATAAGGTAAAAATTCACCAAAGGTTTGATATAAAATAATAAGTTTTTTCTGTTTCAAATTATGAGTAAAGTGGAGAGCAGTTTCATGATTTTAATTAATAAATGTAAAAAATACATTTAAAAATAATATCTTTATAAGCTGTTATTGAAGCAGATGAAATTTACTTTGGCTAAGATAATTTGTGTATTAAAGAAGTATCCTACAACATATAGCTAATTCATCTAAGAGTAAAAATGTATTATACTAAGTAAACATAATGTTCAGAATTTATCATATGATAGCTGCTTGTATGCTCTGTCTCTCACTTTTTACCTTGATTTCTGCCCAGCAAACTTCTGGAATTATGGCAAGCCTCATTTCAGGTGATAACGGTTTTCCGTTGGTGTCAAAAGAAGGAAAAGCTGCAGATTTATGGTATGACAAATCCGAAAATGTTGCCGTGGTTCGCGCTGCAAAAGACTTACAGTCGGACATTCAGAAAGTGACCGGAAAATTACCTAATCTTTTCACCTCAGAAACTTCCGGTGAATTTGAAGTAATCATCGGAACAGTTGGAACCAGTAAGAAGATTGATCAACTGATTACCTCAAAAAAAATCAAAGCGGTTGATTTGAAGGGAAAGTGGGAGAGTTTTGTCATTACAACCGTGGAAAATCCAAAATCTAAAAAACAGCTCGTCATTGCAGGAAGTGACAGACGGGGAACGATTTATGGAATTTATGAAATTTCAAAACAGCTTGGCGTTTCGCCTTGGCATTGGTGGAATGATGTTCCTTTTCAGAAACGTCCTTCAGCATATGTAGTTCCGGGATATTTTGCTTCAGGCGAACCGAAAGTGAAATACCGTGGAATTTTTATTAATGATGAAGAACCTGCTTTTGGAACCTGGGCAAGAACGAAATTCGGAGGCATCAACAGTAAAATGTATGCACATGTGTTTGAACTTCTGCTTCGTCTCAGAGCCAATTATCTTTGGCCAGCAATGTGGGGGAAAGCCTTTAATGAAGACGATCCGCTCAACCCTAAAGTAGCCGATGAATATGGAATCGTCATGGGAACTTCCCACCACGAACCAATGATGAGAGCCCAGAAAGAATGGGGCAATCACCGCAAAGAATACGGAAATGGAGAATGGAATTATCACACTAATAAAAACGCTCTTTTGAAATTCTGGGAAGACGGATTCAATCGTAATAAAAATTATGACAATCTTGTAACAATGGGAATGCGAGGCGATGGAGACGAACCGATGACCAATCTGGGAAGTGCCGAAGCCAACTTTAAGCAATTGGAGCAGATAATGACTGATCAAAGAAAAGTTATTGAAAAAGTAACAGGAAAACCTGTTAAAAAAACACCTCAGCTTTGGGCTTTATACAGTGAGGTTTTGGAATATTACGATCAGGGAATGAAAGTTCCAGATGATGTCATTATTTTGCTTTGCGACGACAATTGGGGTAATGTGCGACGGCTTCCTGAGCTGAAATCCAAAAAACATCCAGGCGGTTACGGAATGTACTATCACGTCGATTTGCACGGTGCCCCGAGAGCCTATCAATGGTTGAATATGACGCAGATTCCACATATGTGGGAACAGTTGCAGTTAACGTACAGTTACGGAGTTGATAAAATATGGATTCTGAACGTTGGAGACTTGAAACCGAATGAATATCCGATGGATTTCTTCCTGAATATGGCATGGAATCCCACTTCTTTTACACAGGACAATCTTGAAAATTATTCGGTGAAGTTTGCAGAAGAACATTTTGAAAAGACCAGTGCAAAAGAAATTGCAGAAATCATTAATCTTTACTGTAAATACAATTCAAGAGTTTCGGCAGAAATGCTGAACGACAAAACCTACAATCTTCAAAGTGGTGAATTTTTGCAGGTAAGAGATGCTTATTTATCTTTGGAAACAAGAGCTTTGAGACAATTCATCAATTTAGATGAGGCTTACAGAGATACCTACAAACAGATTGTTCTGCATCCCATTCGTGCAATGGCGAATCTTTACGATATGTATTACGCAGTTGCGATGAATCATAAACTGGCTGAAGAAAAAGATTTGAAAGCCAATTATTGGGCAGATTATGCCAATGAGTGTTTTGCCAGAGATACAGAATATACCAAAGATTACAACCTCAATATTTCCAGTGGAAAATGGAATCATATGATGGACCAGATCCACATCGGATACAAATCCTGGGAGGAACCGAAAGGAGGAAACATCAAGCCGTCCGTTTACAGAGTCAAGAGAGAAGAAGCAAAAACAGGCGGATATATTTTTGAAGAAAAAAATGGTGTGGTTGCAATAGAAGCAGAACATTTCTATGAAAACAGAGCCTCATCAAAAACAAAATGGACAGTAATTCCTGATTTGGGAAGAACACTTTCCGGGATTGCACTGATGCCTTACACCGAAAAAACGGATGGAACTTCCATTGCATATCAATTCAAATTAAAAGATAAACCTTTCAGCGTAAAAGTCCATTTATTCTTTGATTCTACACTTCCGTTCAAAAAAGGCGGTCACAGCATCAAAGCTTATTTAGATAAGAATGCGACAAAAACCATCGACATCAATCAGGATTTGACATGGGCGAATAATTATTCCAAAATGTACCCGGCAGCCGCCGCAAGATTGGTAGAAAAAGTAGAAATCTTCACGCTTCCTGCCAATCAAAACGGAAATTACACGTTGACAATTGAACCCTTAGACCCGGGAATTGTCCTGTACAAAGTGGTAATTGATAACGATGGTTATGAAGAAACTTACTTGAAGATGGATGAAAGTCCTTATAAAAGATAAATATTCAAAATATGAAAAATTTTAAAAATATTCTGTTATCATTTTTATTTATTCTTACTTCAAATATGAATTTTGCTCAGGAAAAACCAAAAGTTTCAGCTAAAAGAGAATTTCGATACACCAATCCGATTACCAGAGATACTGCCATTTCTATGCGAGACCATTTCATCATTAAGGTTGATGATGTATGGTATTGCGTGGGAACTTCCAATCCTGTTTGGGAAGGCAAAAATCCCGGCGTCCGAATGTTGGTTTCAAAAGATATGGTGAATTGGAAACAGCACTCTTTTTTGATTGATGCTAAGAAACTTCCCAAAGATTGTCCTTATAACGGTCGTTTCTGGGCTCCAGAAATTCATTTCATTAAAGGAAAATATTACTTGATTGTAAACAGCGGAAAGGTAACCAAAGAAGATCCGAAAGGAATGGCGACGCACAACATTTGGCTGTTCTCAGCAGATAAAGTTACGGGTCCATACAAACTGTTGAATGGTCCGCTTACTCCACAATATAATAACGATGCCACTTTGTTCGAAGATGAGGACGGACAGGTCTACCTGTATTGTAGCGGAAATGGATTGTTTCAGGCTAAAATCGATTTAAAAACAGGAAAGTTAACCACGCCTATTCAAAAATTCCTGGATAAAAAACAACCAGGCTGGCCGGAATGGATGGTTGGTGGAATCGAAGGTCCCTTCGTTACTAAAAAAGAAGGATTGTATTTTATGTTTTTTTCCACTTGGACAAGAGGTTATGAAGTTGGTTTGCTGAAATCAAAATCACCTTTAGGACCCTGGAAACTCGCTTCACCTGAACCGATTTTCGGAACCCGCAAAAAAGGCTACAGACAGCAAATGGCAAAAGACGGTGGTTATGAAAATTTGCAGTTTACCGATACCGAAGACCCTTATCAGGAAACCGGCCACAACGCATTATTTATTGGTCCGGATGGAAACTTATGGAATTCCTGCCACTATTTTATGTATGAAAAACGACCGTATCCTTACAGCCAGACCTTCGAACCTTGGGAACTGGGTCCACAAATGGGAATCGAGCCGGTGCATTACAAAGACGGAAGGTTTTTTATTGACGGGCCTACGTGGACGGAACAGGTTATTAAATATTAATTAAATATCATTTTCCTTTTGTTGAAACTTGTATATTCTGATACTTTCACCATTACCATGAAATATAATATTGTTATGTCCTTAATAATTCATATTCAGCAAAATATTCGATAATCATTATCAATAATTCATTCCGATTCAGCTCAGTGTAACCATTTGAAAGATAAAATCATTCGAACTATGTCCTTTCAAAAACCAGACATTGTCCTGAGGTTTTTAAAGATTTCCTGATTCTTTTTCTACTCATAAGTAGGTTACAATGTTTTTTATAACTGGTTTGCAGTTTTTCATGCTCTAGCTGCCCAATTATACATTTCTGTAAAATGTATACAACAACCGTGGATTTGTATTATCTCCCTCAATACTGTTCTTGTTATCTTTGCATCAGTAAGTTGAAGCAAAAGAATATATCATTATAAACCAATTTTTAACCATTAAATTTTTAAGCAATGAAAACACTAAAAATCTTATTCGTATTGATGCTGACTTTTGCCGGCAGAACTTTTGCACAGGACAAAGCGGATGCCATATTGGGAAAATGGGAGTCTGACAAAAAAGATGTGAAGATGGAAATCTTTAGACAAGGCGACAAATATTATGGCAGATATCTTTGGGGCAACCAGATTGTTGAGAAAGATGGGGTGACCTCTAAAAAAGACACCAAAAACCCGGATGTAAAACTCCGCTCGAGAGATTTGATAGGAATGACAAGCCTCACAGGGCTTACATGGGATGGAGAAGAGTATGTAGACGGAAAGATATACAATGCACCAAGTGGAGACACTTACAAGTGTAAAGCCTGGATAAAAGACGGAAAGATGAACCTTCGTGGCTTTATGGGGGTATCATTGCTTGGAAAGACAGCTACATTCCATAGGATCAAGTAAAAATTTAAAAATTAATTCAAATTATGGAATCGTCATTGGTAGAATGGAGCCGTGATGATAGATGGTATGAGAGGAAAGGATTTTTAAAAAAATATTTCTTTTTATAATAATAGAACCTTACAGACTTTTTAGTTTGTGAGGTTTTATTATTTAATTTTTGATCAAAATGAAAGGAATTTCTACAAAAGGGCATAATGGATTTGTATACAACAATAGTGGATTTGTCTTATCAGGTGATCTTAATAAATCGGAACTTTGTACCAATAAAAATGAATACTATGAGTAAAGTAGCATTAGTAACAGGAGCTTCTTCCGGAATGGGGGAGATTACAGCCGTTTTATTAAGTCAAAAGGGATATAAGGTGTATGGCGCTGCCAGAAGAACAGATAAAATGAAATCTCTGGAAGCGAAAGGTGTTTCGGTAATTTCACTTGACCTGACCAAAGACGAGAGCATTGTCGATTGTGTCAATACGATACTTCAGAAAGAAGGTAAAATCGATATCCTCATCAATAATGCAGGCTACGGTTCTTATGGAGCTGTGGAAGATGTCTCTATTGAAGAAGCAAAAAGACAGTTCGAGGTCAATATATTTGGTTTGGCACGTCTTACCCAGTTGATTCTTCCTTCAATGAGAAAGCAGCATTTTGGTCGCATTGTCAATATTTCATCTATTGGCGGGAAAATCTATACGCCTTACGGAGCCTGGTATCACGCCACAAAACATGCTTTGGAAGGCTGGTCAGACTGTCTGAGAATCGAGACCAAACCTTTCGGGATTGATGTGGTGATCGTAGAACCGGGCGGAATCAAGACTGAATGGGGAAGCATTGCAGCAGATAACCTGAAGAAAACATCAGGGAGCGGAGCGTATGCGGCAGGCGCTAATAAAACCGCTGATAATATGAAGCAAATGTACACTTCCGGGAAAAACCTTTCTGAGCCCGAATTGCTGGCTAAAGAAATTGTGAAGGCAGCAACAGTGGCAAAACCTAAAACCCGCTATGCCAAAGGATATTTCGCAGGTCCTGTATTATGGATGCGTAAATATTTCAGTGACAGGATGTTTGATAGTATAATTACAAAAATGGCTTAGGCCGTTTCTGCTTCCCGAGTTGTTTGTATTTTGTTTAAATTTAAAAAGGAGAATGATGAAAGCCATTCTGATAGGAGTTTCCGGAGCTAATGGTAAGGTCTACAGGTAAATGCCCTTGCCGACCTGATGCTGGATTATGCATTAAATCCTGCAGAACGCTTAGATATACTGGAATCCTGCAGAATTTTGGACGAAGTACAGTTAATAAAAATATAAAAAATCATATTATGGAATTGATACAACATACCATCAGCTGGATAAAAGGCGAATTGTTTGAAGCCAAACTCATCGTAGCTTTCGGCATTATAACAATTATAGCTGGTTTTCTTTTTTGGAAAATAGGGACCACGACTAATGCAAAGGCACTGTTCATCCCCTTGCTCGTTGCAGGGGCAATTTATTCTGCTATTGGTGGCGGGATGTTATATTCCAATCCGAAACGTATGGTAGAGCTGCCACAAATCTATCAGAAAGATAAGGTGGAATTTGCGAAACTGGAAAAAAAGCGGGTAGATGATTTTCAATATGGATACAAAGTTTCTAAAATTGTGGCAACTGTCTTTTTCTTGGCTACTCTTCTGATATTCTGGACCACCAAAAATCCTACTTGGCTGAGCATGGGTATTGTGCTGACTTATTTTGCACTGGCCGGTCTTGTTGTAGATTATTTTTCACAGGAAAGGGCAGATATTTATTACAAAGCCATTTTGGCTGAAATACAATCATGAAAATTATACAGGAATGACAACAATCGATAAAATAAACCAATTCTGGCAACCGGCGTAATGGGCATGAACTGGTTTTCCATACAGCATCACCTTTTATTGCAAGAGTAGAGGCTCCTGTTTTGTCGGTGCTTCAACAGCACAAGCCTTATTTTTTATCGTTTAACTCATTAAATTATTTGTTTTATGCAACCTATTATTCATATAAAAAGTATTTCTGAAATCAATAAATTTGTAAAAGGCGTTACGAAACATCCGCTGGTCGCAGTTATCGACTTTAGTAAAGTAGATGAGATGATTGAAGAAGATGTACGTGTAAGCTGTGACTTTTATTCCATCATGTTTAAAAATTACTGTGCCAATAATCTGCGTTATGGCAGACAATCTTATGATTTTCAGGACGGAAGTCTGATCTGTATAGGACCAAGGCAGGTTCTCACAATGGACAGCGAGATTGATAATAAAGAAGATATGATGGGCTGGGGCTTGTTTTTTCATCCGGATTTGGTTAGGGGGACCTCTTTGGGCGCGAAAATGAAAGAATATACATTCTTTTCTTATGAATCTTCTGAAGCTCTTCATCTCTCTGATAAAGAAAAGACAACATTATTCGACTGCATACAGAAAATACAGAATGAGCTGGAAGAGAATATCGACAACTACAGCCAGAGCCTCATCGTATCCAATATAGAGGTTCTTCTGAATTATTGTACGAGATATTATGGAAGACAGTTCATTACAAGAAAAATTTCCAATCGTGATATCGTCTCGCAGGTCGAGAGTATTTTGCAGGATTATTTCAACTCTAATACGATCAGGGAGCAAGGACTTCCAACGGTAAGTTATCTGGCAGAAAAAATCAACCTGTCACCCAATTATCTGAGCGACCTTCTCAAAAAGGAAACCGGGATGAATGCTAAAGACCAAATCCATTATTTTCTGGTAGAAGAAGCGAAGAATATCTTACTGGGTAGTGACAAAAGCATCAGCGAAATTGCTTACCAGTTGGGATTTGAGTATCCACAATATTTCAGCAAGTTATTCAAACAGAAAACAGGTAATACACCACAGGAATATCGTAATTTAAATTAAAAACTCTTCTATTATTAGACATATAGGCAATAATATATCTGTTATGAAAATTAACTTAATAACTAAGTCAATTTTTTTATTAACAGCTGTTTAGAATTTGAAAATAATATTTTTTGTTTAAAAAGATGATTATTGATTAAAGTTTAAGTCAGCTACCCTTTTTGATCACCCTAAAAAGAAAAACCTCTGAAAATCAAATGATTTCAGAGGTTTTTTGTACCCAGGACCGGGATCGAACCGGTACTCCTAAGAACTGGTGTTTGAGACCAGCTGGGTAGTATATCTCATTTTCTAACATGCTGATTGTTAGATATGTTGTATTTTGTGTTTGCTTAAAATTACGCGTTTTCACGTCTATTTTACACGGTAATTTACACGGCAATTATAAAAAAAATATTTAAAAATAGAAGTACAATGGTGGTTTATTTTTTACCAAATAATTTATATGCTTGATTTTTAGAAAATATGTTTGAAACTCCTTCTTCGCCAGTTTTTTTATCTTTGATATAAAAGGAAAATCCCTTCATTCCTAATGTACTTGAGTATTTTATAATTAAAATTTGATTCGGTAATTCAAAATATAAATCTTTTTTAATATCAGAGAAACCATTAATAATTGAATCGAATAATTTATCATAAGCGCCATCTATATCTTTAAATTCGAAAAATCTGTTAATAGTTATGTGGGAATAATTAAAATCTCTGAATGTGAATTTATAGTTTCCGTCAGTACATTTTTCATTTTTTATAAAGTATACCCCCTGGCTTATTGTGCCTATATTATTACATTCTCTTACCTCAATCTCTTTAATTTGAGAGAAAAATATGTATGGAATAAAAAATAATATAATTAAAATAATTTTTTTCATAGTTTATTTATTTTTCAACAAAGATAAAAATTAAAAAATATTCAATTTTTACTGAAACCCGTATTTATACGGATTGCACAATTAAAATGTTTTGTTATAGGTACATAAAAACCATTTTTTATTGAAATAATATATTATATTCGCAACGATGATACGAATATGTTGTGAGCTGCACACCATTTTATAATTAGTATTTTTGTGATTCACTTTAAAATTTTAACAATGAAGACATTAAGATTAATTATTGCCGGAATCGCATTAGCTTTAACGGTATATTCGTGCTCTAATGACCGAGATGAAGAGGCAAGAAATGAAGCTATTGAAAAGGTCAAAGCTAGTAACCAAAAATTTAAGTTAAACCAGTCTGGAATGCAGGCCCGAGAAGGAGAGCCTGAAGCTGCTAAGGATACGATAATTATTCGTAGCAGTAATTCGTTAGGTTTAGACCCTAACCCAGACCCAAATCCAATACCGGAAGATGGAGGAGACCCAAAAGACGTTCCTGTACCGCCTAGGAGGTAAGCATAGACTTACATATTTAAAGTTAACTGGCTCGATAATAGTTATATTGTCGGGCTTTGTACCTTTTACTGATAATATATGGTCTTGGATTGATCCAGCTTTTAATGAAATGTTAGATGGAAGAGGTGTGAAACTAAGGTCTGACATCTGGATTGAGAGTCTTTATGTTGCTATTGTTTTATGTTGTATAGGAAGATATATGCGTGCTTATTCTCATTGTTATATATTGCCAATATATGCTTCATTATATTCATTAACAATGTATGAATTAATGCGATTTGGATATGAAATTGATCCTGATTGGTGGCATAGACTTGGCTTTTTGATAATGCTTATACCTGGATTTTATGTTATTTATAGATTAAATGAACATATAAAAGATTTAAAATTAAAAGACGAAATACAATTTAATACAATTGAGCGAATCGTAAATAAAAAAGATGGAAAGTAAAAAAGAAAACAGAAAAAAAATAATGACTCTTCATTTTAGGAATGAGGAACTTTATAGATGTGGTCTTATTACTTTTGATGACTACGTAAGCAACAACCATGTATTACTTATTAAATTAAAAAAATCGATATTTACAGATCAACAATCAATAATATTGTTTAATCTATGTTTATCAAATTTAGACTTAAATCAATTTAATTTTTATATATCAATTCTACGCACCAGTTCTAATTGAGATGATCAAGTATTTTCTTTTTTAAATCTGGATCGATATTTATTTCCATTTTCATAGCAATAGGTGATAGGTAAAGTTCTATTAATGCTATAGTATCATCTATTTTATCTGACAATTTATTGTTTTCGTTTTTTAATTCTATTATTTCGTTGTGAAGAATTGCCATTTGTTCATCATGTGGCTTGTTTTTTATGTCAATATCTTCTTCATCATTGGTTTCTAAAGATTCTAAACTATGCTTTTGTTTTATGTAACTAGTTATAGATTCTAATGTTCTTTCCAAAGGACGTTTTGATTCCCCATTAATAATCTTTTGTATTCCTACTGCTGATATTCCTGTACCTTGTGAAATGTCGTAAGCCGTTATAGAATACTTATTTATCAATTTCAATGCTTCTTTTAGCAATAAATCTCTTTTGTCCATAAAATATTTTTAATTGAATATCAACTAGTTATATAAAAAGTATAATAAATTATATAAAAAGTTTGGTTTGTAATATAACTTGTTATATATTTGTCTCAACAAAACAACAACGCAAAGTTAGTCTTTTTGTTGAATGTGAAAAAACAGGGATAAAACTATTTTTTAATTAAAATAAATAAAGTATGGAAAAATTGAAATACGGTCAACCTATTAGTTTAAGACTTTCCAATTATTTGAGAGACTTTACAACTAAGGAAGATGTAGCAAATGTAAGCACTGAGACAGGTGTAAGTATTTCTACGCTTAACTATGTAAAAAGAAGAGCGAACAATGTTTCTGAAGGAAATGAAAAAGGAATTATATGCTTAGCTCAGAAAGCTTTAGAAAATGCAGAAGCGAAAAGAAAGGAGGCTTTAAGATGCAAGAAAGAATTAAGTCAAATACTACAATAGAAATAAAATCAATCATGGGCGCTTTGGAGAATGAAATTCAGGCTTTAAAAATGAGGCAGATTGGAATAGAGAAAAAACAGAAGAAGGAGAATGAAGATGTTTGGAGTCGAATTCAATTATTAGAAAAATTAGCATTAGAGAATGAATCCGGAGTGGATGCCGGAGAAATTAGCCCAAGCGTCCAGATTGCTTTGTTAAGAGCTGCAAATCGTAGAGGATATAGAAAATAAAAGTCGCCTGTGGCGCAGACGACTTAAGCAAAATCGTGTAACAATAAAATTATTACAACATGGAAGCAAAAGTACAAAAAACAATTTTAGGAAAAAAGATCAGGGGCTTTGAATTTTACAAACAACTTGATTACAAGTTCAATAAAATGCGAGTACATGGGATTGTGTGGTTGGAAGATGGAGAGAGAATACATGTAAGATTTAATGAATTTAAGATCATTAATAATTTAGGACAGGTTTCGGGAATGGTGTTAAAATCAAATCCGGGATATAAGAGGATAAAGAGAATGATTGCAAGATGGTTTTCATCTTATCGTAAAGGATCAAAAGGAGGACAGATGCATCATGTGAGTTATTGGAGAAGCAGAGCGATTGACGGAATGCACAATATCAATTTATTCAGAACCTCAACGGTTAAATTCTCAGAAAACAGGTCTAACTTTTTAAAACTCGCATCATGAGAACCTTACTATTAACAATGCGTTGGTTCGGCCAACAGTACATGTACTTCGTTGAATACTTAATCAAATATCATTAACCATGAAAAACTTATCACACGAATTCTTAATCTCAAATGGCTTCACAAAGAAAATATCAGATGAGGTTTATTATGAGTCTCAAATAGCAAGTTCAGAACCTTCAGTAATAGTATATGTCTACAATAATTCTGCTTCGATTTGTATCGGTACAGGTAGGGAAAAAGACATTAAGATTGAAAGTGAGTCTCAATTCTCACAGTTTTTAGAAACCATTCAAAACACTTTATCATGAAAGTAACTGTAATAATAGAAAACGTTGGTGGTGTTTTCTATGTAAACCACAAACGTCTTGGGCATGAGCCATTATCCGAAATGGAGACAACAGCCTTAAACGAGTTCATCAAAGAGTTTAAACAATCAAATTCATGCAAACACAGTTAATCGAGCAAACATATGATCGCTGGTTTTGGGAATATAGATTGAGCTATCAAGAACCGGGAGATACTTCTTACGCGACAAGGCGTGGTAAGGATGGAAAAAAGAAAAAGATTTACGGAAAGATATTCAGTATCGAAAAAGGTATGAAAACCGTAACAGTCCAAATCGAACGAAACATCAAATCAAAAGTTAAACAATCAAATCAATAATCATGGAAAATATAAATTGGAAAAAACAACATTGCGGAGTAATCCAAGGAGAATATGCTGATGTGTTAGAACTAATGCCTGATTTGGCAGAGTTATTAAAATCTTTTCCTGAAAATCCTAATGATTTCATATGGGATGTTAAAGTTCACATGTTAATGCCTAACCAGTACCCATGTATTCCAAATTGGCACAGAGATATGATACCAAGAGATTCAGAATTAAAGGAAGATGAAAGTAAAATTGATGAATCGAAACCAATGTACTTATGGTTGTCAAATGCTCCATTAACGATTTTTAAAGATGAATACGGCGAAGAGTATGAAGTTGAAGCCGGAAAGTGGCACCGATTTACCCAAAGAGATTGGCATTGTGGTCAGCCAGCAAAAGAATTTACATGGCACGGATTAATAAGGGCATGCCATAAAGATTTGGGAATTAATTCCAAGACAGTAAACAATCCATTTGAAAATAAATCAGTTTTAAGGCGTCACTGTCAGGTTTACTTAGATGCCGGAAATTTTAAATGGTAAAATAACCAAAGCAAAAATGAAGATATGGATATTCAAGACTACAGCCGGGGGCGTAACAACGCTAATTCCAAACTGGCATTTCAAAAGGCAAAGGTGACTATTCCAAAAATGTGGGAGAAAGTATATGATCTAGTAGATGGGATAAGAACAACAATTGAGATCGCAAATATACTGGGAGTTCCAATACACACTATTTCCGGACGCTTCTCAGAGCTAAAAGCAAAACATAAAATCTATCAAATTACATCAAGAAAGATCGGCAGTAAATCTTACGCGGTCTATTCAAAAACAATCAATTAAAATGGAAAAACAATCTAAAACACACTTCAGAAAAGTTTACAAGTCTGATCACCTTGGAGTAGCAGATCTTGAAGACTATCTGGAAGAGGGTAGAAGGCTTGTTTTCAAAATACGGGAAGTTAAACAGGAGTTGGGAGTAAGTGTAGCGGGGAAAAAAGGAAACTTCAATATCGCATATTTTGAAGAAAACATTAAGCCTCTAGTATTAAATGCAACAAATGCTGCAGTATTAAAAGGATTCTCCGGATCGTCATTCGTTGAAGACTGGAAAGGATTATTAATTGAATTATTTATTGACTCTACAGTAAAAATGAAAGGAGACGTAGTTGGAGGTGTTAGAATAGTAAGGAAGCAGCCAATCATTGATGCTGATCTGACAAACGAAATAAACGCATGTAAGGAGGTTTCAGAGCTTGGTAAGTTATTTGGCAAGATGTCAAAAGAGCAACAACAGAGATACAAAGTATTAGTAACTGAACGAAAAAAAGAATTAGAGAATGTTAAGAGTGCATGATTTTTCAAATTACAAGTTTCGCCCTCATGCTATTGGTAAGATAATGAAAGGACTTCCGAAGCCTTTAACACAAAATCAGTCCGAAACATTGGTTGGATTAATGCAAAAAATACAGTCTAGGAAAATTACCGATAAGCAAATAGTTACTCTTGGTGAGCTGATTAAAAAGAGGGATGCAAAGCCTGAATTATCAGATGGCGCAAAAACATATTTAGAAACAATTTTTAAGGAAACGGTTTTTAATAGGAAAAAAGATATTCAAAGTAAGTACCTGGCAAAAGGAATATCTGTTGAAGAGGAAAATATAAATCAGTACAATGAAGTACGAGGGACTTTTTTAATTAAGAATGAGGTTCGATATGAAAACGATTTCTTCTCCGGAGAAATGGATATTGAAGAGGATGACGAAATAATTGATTTTAAAAGTTCATGGGATTACGAAACATTTCCTCTTTTTAATGATGACGTACCGAATGAAGATTATGAATACCAGCTGCAGGCTTACATGGATCTAAGGCCCAACGTAAAGAAAGCAAGATTAGTTTATGGACTTGTTGATACTCCAGACGAATTGATACTTGATGAGAAAAGAAGAACTGGATGGAAATTAGGATTTATTGATGGTCTTCCTGAAGATTTAGATCAGGAAATAACCAACAACATGACTTATGCAGATATTCCCAAAGAGGCTAGAATTAAAGAATTCATCATTTACAGAGACGAAAAAGTAATCGCTCAAATGAAAGACATGATTGTCCTGGCAAGAGAATATCTGAACTCACTAAACACAACATTAGCAAAACACTTACAATTAATTTAAAATGAGCCAATCAAATAAAGTTTTCTTCAAAAAAGTTGTATTGCAGTTCTTGGGGTTTGAGTATAGCGTGTTTATGCGGAAAAATGGCAGTTATGGATTGTATCACGAAAAACACGGATGGATTGATATTTATCCCAATAAACAAAGACTTCTTATCCGTAAAACAAATACGTGGAAATCGGAAGCATTTGATTGGATCAATGAAAACTTACTAACAGAAAAATTTAAATAATGGAATTACAAGGAACAATAAAAAGAATCGGACAAACTGAAACATTTGCTTCAGGATTTCAAAAAAGAGAATTCGTAATACTTACAACAGAACAATATCCACAACCAATCAATATCGAAATAATGGGAGACAAGATTGATATACTTGATCCGTATAAAGAAGGCGATAATGTAAATGTAGGAATTAATATCCGGGGTCGGGAGTGGACTTCTCCATTAGGCGAAACTAAATATTTCAACTCAATAGTTGCGTGGAAAATTCAAAAACTTTCCTGATGAAAGAAAAAGACGGATACTGGTCAGGCCGTGACTCTAACGGCCTATTTAAGTGGAATGAAAAGAGATTAATCCGAATCGAAAAAGACAAAAAGAAAACCAATGAAAAATCCAAAACCAAACCAAGAAATTGAAGCTATTAAAAATAGGCTAAAACAGCAATTACTTCCTGAAGGTAATATTCCAAACAGTAGAGTAGCTAAAATGGTAGAATTATTAGATGCTACAGCAACCTTAGAATACGCTAAAAAGCTTAATCGGCCTGTTAGAAAGGCCAGAGAAGGCGAATGCCAGTACACTATAGAACTTGAAAAGCAAAGATCAAAAAATCCAAAACAAGAAAATATAGGCAATGGTCTATTGAATGCAAAAGAAGCTTCAAAAGAGCTCGGAATTACAACTAAAAACATTCAGCATCACAGAAGATCAGGAAAACTAAAATGTACTAAGATAGGAGGAAGATTTTTCTTTAAACGCGAAGATGTTGAAAGATTGAGGATACAAAGAGCTATTGATAAATTATGAAAATACTTAATCTTTATGCAGGAATAGGAGGAAATAGAAAACTTTGGGGTGATGAACACGAAATTACAGCCGTTGAATATGATCAGGCTACAGCTGATGAGTATTCTAGAGTTTTTCCAAATGATAAAATGATAGTAACAGATGCTCATGATTATTTGTTGAAAAATTATATGAATTTTGATTTTATATGGAGTTCTCCGCCATGCCCTACTCATTCAGACATAAGAAGGTGTGGAGTTAATTCAGGCCAATATGAAGCTTTATATCCGGCAATGGAACTTTATCAGGAAATAATTCTATTAATGAATTTTGCTAAAAACGAAACTAAATGGGTGGTAGAAAATGTACGGCCATATTATGAGCCTTTAATTCCTCCTACGCATAAACTACATCGACACTTTTATTGGTCTAATTTTAAAATTTTACCATTTGAGGTTGAAGATGAGAGAAAGCATGATAATATAAAAGGTTACTCAACGATTTATGGTTTCAATATAAAAGATTCCAAAATAAAAGACAAAAGGAAGGCTTTGCGAAATATGGTAGACCCTGAACTAGGTAAACATATTATAGATTCCGCAATGAATACAAAACAATCATATTTTAAAATAAATAGCCTGTTTGACAACGAGTACATGATACTTGAAGATTAAAAAACTACCATGCATTAGTGATGTTTTAGCATGGGTATAGATTGAATTAACAAAAGTTAAATTATAAGATATGGCTGAAGATAAGAATGGTTTTTTGCTGTATAAAGATCTCATACATTCTGTTCGAAAATTACCAAAGGAAAAAGCCGGAGAATTGTTCATGCATATTTTGAGTTATGTCAATGATGAAAATCCGGAAACCGAAGATTTTATAATTGAATTAGCCTTTGAACCAGTAAAGCAACATTTGAAAAGAGATCTAAAGAAGTATAAAACAAAATTAGATAAGAAATCAGAATCCGGAAGGATTGGGAATTTAAAAAAGTGGCATCCAGAGATTTATGAAAAATACGAGTCAGGATTGTTATCTCTAGAAGAAGCCGAAAAGATCGCAAAAGATCGCAAAGTATCGCAGTGCGATAAAATTATCGCAAACGTCGCTGATAATGATAATGATACTGTTAGTGATAATGTAAGTGTTACTGTTAGTGATAATGATATTCTTTTAGGAAAAGAAACAAAAGAAGAAAAATTAAAAAAAGAAAATTCCGAAGAATTGTTTTCAGATGAACCTGATCCGGTAAAATTATCTGAAGACGAAAAAAGAAAAAAAGTTGCGCAAAAAAAAGAAAAGGCAGAACCGCCCGATTTGGACACTTTCTTAAAGTCAGCCAGGGAAATATATCAAAACGAACTTAAACTCGATTTTTCACTATACGAATTCGCTGTACGGGCAAAGTACAACAGTTGGATTGAATCAGGATGGAAAGATGGTCACAAAAAGCCAATTATTTCTTGGAAAAACAAACTCCGTAATGTCATACCTCACTTAAAACCAATTTATGGAAAATCAAATAATCAAACAGGAACCGCAGGAAATAATACACCTGCACAACAAGCAACTTATAATATCCAAGAGGCAGCTGGAAGACTTGCCGAAGATTTTTCAAAGGGAAATATTCCTGGAGTCTATCGCTAAATCATCAGCTGAAATCAAGGAGAAGCTAGTGAATGATATTCTTACGCTTTTTCAAGTGAGGGAACGACAAAGGGAAAAAGACGAAATGAAAGATACTTGGTTATTATTCATCATGGATTATCGCCTTACAGCTTCGGAAATTTTTCAAGCGCATAGGATGGCATTGAAGCGAGAGTTGCTTGATCAGAACGGAAACGAGATAGAATGCCTGCCAATGCTATCAACCAATACCACCGGAAAAATTTTGAAAGCATATGAGCGATACAAGCAAAACGATAAGCAATTGGAAGCCGGAAGAGAACAACTGAAGAAAATATTAAACCCTGAACCTGAAAGATCTCCTGAAGAAATAAAGGCCGAAAAGAAAAAGAATTGGGATGCTTTGGTGGATGCTGTAAAAAAAGGTGAAAAATGTGAACATGCTTTTCTGTTTTATGAATTCGCAATCAAGAAAGGAGGATTGTCAAGCTTTGTAAGTGACACAAATGGTCAAAAAACTGCAATAAAAGAGAAAATGGTACAAATACTCGCTAATGAAAAATTAAAGCCAAATTCAGTACTGTTTAACGCTTTTGAATTAAAACAGCTTTCCGAGTATTTCGAAGACAAGAAAAAAGCAATGACTAACGATATAGCATTTGCTTTTGACAGACTTCATGCAATGGCAATAACTCACGTTAAAAATGACAAGGTTTATGAGTGGGTTTCAGAACAAATAAAAATAAAAAGCCATGAAAACAAAAGTTAACCGAACACCGACGGATATGCTTGATGATCTTTCGATATTCATTTACAATTTGCGTAATGCAGGATATACACTGATGAATATTGCTCATATAGTCAAAAAAGATCACTCAACAGTAATGTATCACATACGAAAGTATGAAGGACTTTCAAAGTTCAATCAGGAATTTAAAAATAGAATCAACAATTTCAACGAAGAGAATTTTATCAAGAAAATGAATTACTCGAAACTTTTAAAAAACAGAACAGGTAATGTGCCTGTATCAGTTTCATTCATAAACACGGCACAAGTAAAGCAAAAGCCACTGATCAAACCTTTAACAGGCCCTCAAAATTACAATGAAAAGGACAGAGACGCAGTAGAAAAATGGTTAAGTTTCTGCGCAATCGGAACGACAATTATTGACACCGGAACCAAGATGTTAAAAAACAAAGGCTTAATTCATTCCCGTGATGGAGTATTTGACCTGATAACAGCCTTTAAGCAACTTAATAAGCACTTCACTGGTAATGAAAACTTTGATCAGAAAGAAATAGGAATAGAAGATTTTGTTTTCACTTTTTTAACTTCCACCGAAGAGCATCAACAGCGAGTAATTAAATTTCAGGAGTCGATTTTGAGGAAAAGCTAGTTCTTTTTTAAAACGCCTCGCCATTCTCCATTCTCATTGTAAGAGTGTTCAGCATACTGATCTGAAGCTATAAGCTCAAAAACAGAACACTCGAGAGCGTCAGCTATTGATTGAATAATTTTTATCGAAGGATTGCCTACCATACGAGCGTTAAGTGCCTGATAAGTAATATCAAGTTTTTTAGCCAGCGTTTGAAGATCTATGCCTTTTGATTTAGCAACTTCTTTTATTCTCAGTTTCATTTTACAAATATAGTAAATAAAATTATAGTTTGATAATTATGGAAATCCGTAAAATAAAAGTTTGATAAAAGTTTGCAAATATCAAATTATAGTTTTATATTTGTATCAACAAAAACAAACAACATGAAAACAACATTAATCATTATCGCTTACACTTTATTATTAATTGGAGGTTTAGCAACAGCAGCAATATTAAATCCTGCTAAGACAGAAGTAAAATCAAAAAACTTCGTGGGAATTGATGCTGTTGGAGTAAAGCACGGGGCGGGTGCGAAGTCAACAATTAAATACCATTAAAAAACAAAAGCAAAATCAACAACAATTAAAATTTACAACAATGAAAACATTCAAACAAAGCTTACTAGAGCTATTAACATTACAAACTAATGAAGAAATAGCTGATAAATTAAAAGATATTTTAGATCTTTTTGAATCATCAATAGCTGTAAGGTTAGAATCGGAATTTATCTTCATGGACTCAGATTCGGGTAAAGATATTGGAGGGAGCTGCTACATTACTCCTCCGTCAAAAGGAGAGTTTTACATAACTGATAAAGCGATTTATGAAGTAATGCAAGTGACACATTCTTATCGACCTTCTCAAGAGGCTGGGAGAATTCAGGTGAAAAAGGTGAGAGATTTAAAAACAAAGGCTGGCCACCTATAACGGCTGACTGTTCCGGGCGGACTGATCATTTCAGTCGCCCGGGGTTTTATTTCAAACAATTAAATCAAAAATATTATGAGTGACAATATCCAAAAATTAGGAAATGAACCAACAAATCCAACATATTTCAAAGATGGAGAAATAGATGGATGTGGTTTAACAAAACGTGAATACTTTGCAGGGCTGTTATTACAGGGATTTATTGCAAATTCTAGTCTGTG
Organism: Chryseobacterium sp. ON_d1; assembly: GCF_006829085.1. Taxonomy (GTDB): domain Bacteria; phylum Bacteroidota; class Bacteroidia; order Flavobacteriales; family Weeksellaceae; genus Chryseobacterium. The sequence goes on along the minus strand of NZ_BJTC01000008.1, from coordinate 56,344 downwards.
TCCCTTTATTGAGCAAGGGCACAGGATAATGTTAGCACAAGAGGCTGTTATAATGTCTGATGAACTATTAAAAGCTTTAGAAAATGAAAACTAAATACATTAAAGTATCCGTATCGGAGCGAATTCCGGAGAAAGAAGGTGATTACTTCTGTGTAATAGCTAATGGACCATCAATCATGACTTGTAGAAGTATGTATTTTGAAAGATTCAAAGGTATTACCCACTGGCTAGAAGAAAAGCCCGACTATGAGGATGAGATGAAGGAGATTCTGGAAGAAGTTTTTAATTATTCAAAAGCATGGCCACTTGACGGACTGCCAAGTCAAATGGAAGACAAAATCGAAGAATTACTAACCAAACTAAAAACAAAAGAATCATGAGTGAATTCAAAGGAACAAAAGGAAAATGGGAATATTCAGGTGGTGACAATTCTTCTATTGATATAGTTCTGCCTAATAATACGACAATATCAATAGATAGATATGATAGATATGGATGCGGTCTCGTTGGACAAAGGGAGGAAATGGAAGCGAACGCATTGCTAATCTCCAAAGCCCCTGAAATGCTTGAAATGCTTAAATCCATAGATTCAGCTTTGGATGAATTATGGCAAAAAGATGATAAAAACGTGTTGTTTGATTATTTAAGTGGAATTGATACTAAACAACTAATCAAAGAAGCTACAGAGCTAAAATAAACGGAAACCGGACCGTTCTTTCCGGGAAATAAACAAAAACTTTTTTAAATGAAAAAATCAATTTTCATCGGTGCATTAGCACTGATCACACTGGCTGCGTGCCAAAACGAAAGTAATGAACTTCAAAACGAAGTTCAAAAAACAGAAGAAGCACAAAGAAGAGCAGGTAGCAATGCAAATGAAGCAGATTTACTTAATTCGGTAAAAAGAGCTTCAGGATATGACTCCAGAAGAACCCCATACATCGTATGCCACACTGATTGGACCGCTCTTCAAGGCACTTCATGCGTAATCAATGGCGATGGTATATATCAAGTCACGTGGACGAATGGGTTTGAAATTAATTCTAATGGGCAAACGGTGCCTGCAACGATCTACACGCCTACAAAAGTAACAAGTTGTGGATGTTAACACCCGGCCCTTCGGGGCCTTTTAAACCTTAAAAAATTCACAATGGAAAACCACAAAGAGAAACAAGAGATATTTGATCAGTATGCAAGAACCAGAGAATTTGATAATTGGAATGACCTGAAGAATTGTTGTATCGAATTCGATATTGATTTAGATGAGTACATATTTGAAGCCTGTGATCTAGTCCAGGAGGAACAGCAGAAGAGAATAGCTGATAATGTAGAAGTAAAAGAAATACTTTGCCACATTGGAACTGAATACGAAGTCGACAAATCATCAATCATTAATCCCGAAAATCTTATCAAATGAAAGAACTAGAAGAACTAACAGCCGATATACGGGAGAAGCTTCCGAGGCTGAAAGAATTGCCAATAATTGGTTTGGAACCAATGCTTAACGATGTACTGGAATGGTTGTCACTTAAAAGCGATACAATAGATTATTATGGTTTTGACAGTGCAGGGAACTATTTATGGTTCAATCATGCATTAAATAAATTTAGCACAAATCCAACGGTAAAATGGACCCTCTCAAATCCTTATATCAAAGACCAATCCCCTGAACTTATAAAATTCCTTCACTCACTTATAAAAACAAAACAATGAATAAAGACGAACTTTTAAAAATTTACTCAGCTTATCTGCCGTATGGACTACAGATTTCAACTGATGATGAAGGTCAAGATTGGGTTGAAACAGTTATTGGAGTCAATAACGAGGCGTTAGAAACAAGTGTTGGCAACTATTGGGATTTTACTGTAAAGCCAATTCTCTACGATCTATCCTATTTAACCAAGGAGATAGAGCATGAGGGAGAAAGATTTATTCCGATTAGGAAAATTTACGAAATAAACGGATGGGAATGGAGTGATGATGAAGTGAATGAAATTGATGAGATAGGAATATGTTCTGATTTAGATATTCTCACCTATGCCACAGCTCAGTTATTATTATCATGGCACTTCAATATTTTTTCGCTTCCGGAATCAGAATACATAAACAAAGCAACTTTAACTCAAAAACAATAATACAATGACAAAAGAAGAGAAAATACAAGAAGCCTATGGAGAAGATTGGGAATTTTTAAAACAATATGTGAACTTACAAACTGGCATTGCTGATATTCCGAGTACAACTAATAGATCTGAGTATCTAAAAAAATACAAACATTTAGCAACATGGCCTGATATAATAGGTTTTAAGCAAAGTTTAATACCATATCAACTATATGGAATGGAAAACAATAATGGATGGACGAGAGTGGAAGATGCGCTTCCGGAAGAAGGATTTGAGGTTATTTGTTTTAATGAAAGGTGGATAGATGAAGATTTTAATCCGAAAGGTGTTAGGATTGGTTTTTTAAATGGTAACGAATGGACAACTGCTCATTACTGGAATTATCAAGACACTTACGTCACTATTTCTCATTCAAACTGTGACAATGATGAAGAATTCAGCGATGAAATTAAGGACAACATTGACCCTACTCACTATATGTTAATTGGAAATCCGCCAATTTACTAACAATTTAAACCAATAAATAATAAAGCAATGGATTACGAAAAATCAAAAGAAATTTATCAAAAAGCAATCAGTACCTGGGGAGAAATAGCCCAGTTGGAAATGCTGCAAGAAGAAAGTACAGAGCTAGCTCTTGCAACGAGAAAGTATATCAGAATACCTAACGATGAAAATATGACAAAGTTAGCGTCGGAAGTGGCAGATGTTAAAATAATGCTTGAGCAGTTAGAATTTATGTATCCGGATATAACTGTAATGTCTAATGATTGGCGAAAAAATAAGTTAAGTAGACTTGAGCAAAGGCTTAATAAATTGAATTTTGAAGATTAACCCCGTGCCATCTTATGGTGGCACTTTAAAAGAAAAGAACAAAAATGAAAATAAAACACGATAATGTAATCACAGCATTTTTAGTTATAGGAATAATTGGTATGTTATCAATTATGATTTTAGGAATGGTTTTATGGGCAATTGAAAAATAAAGAATAATGAAAAGCTTAGAATTATCACTTAATAAAAGACTCCTTATTGTGGAGTATGATCATGAAAAGTTTTTAAGGCCTGCCGATGTTATGCAAGAGTTAAACATGTGGGATTTGAAACTCATCTGCAAAGGTCCCGATCTTACTGAGGATATTGCGAAGGGATTGGTTGAAAGAAAAAAAGCATATGATACGCCTGAAATTTATTTCTTTAAAAACTACAAAAATGAATTTTTGGATTGTTTAACTGCTTTACAAGCCTTCATTTCTTCTATCGAAGCTTCCGGTTACCATTGGGGAGAAAATCCGTATGAAAAAGAATTAGACCGTTGTAATGCGTACACAGATATGTTCACAATTGCTAAGAGAGCAAGGAAGTACGCAGAAGCCGAATCCAGGACCTTCAACCCATCAAAATGTATAATCTTTGAAATAGTGTAATTTATTATCTTTACTCCATGGAAAACATGGAAGAAATAGAAGCGAAATTCTTAGAAGCTGTTAAAAAAGAATTTGCAAAATCCGGCGGAGCAAATGGTATTGATCATAATGTGTATGATCCTATCTTAAAGATGACACCCGACGAAAAACAAGAATTTTTCAAACAGTTGATTCGGGAAAAGAAAATAGTACAAATTAACCATCTTAACGGTATTTCATTTACTCTTCCAAAATAAAGCCCCTGTATTAACAGGGGTGTTTTTAGCTGAAAAAAATTCGCTGGTATTCGGTTTTGTCTATTTCTGCAGGAATAAAAAAAGGTCTTAATTCTAAAGCGCCTAAAACTTTAAAAAGAGTTGAAAGGCTCATTTCGTTTTCATTATTAAGATTCCTACGTAAAGTACTATCGTTAACATCAATCAATTTTGCAAGTTCGATATGTTCTATATTTTTTTCTTTCATTCTTTCTCTAATGAATTTAAAAAGAATTTCTTTTCCTGCATTTGCGGAGTTGTCATATTTTCCCATTAATATTCGATTTTGTGAATTAATTCAGGATCTGCAGCAAGGTCAATACAAAATTCTGAAGTCATAGATCCAGAAGGATATATGTGTGAAGAAAATCTATATTTTTTTCCATTCCATTGATAGTATCTACTTTCACTTACATTTGATTGCGTTTCCTTAGCGCCTATATTTATTAAGAATTGTTCAAAGTCATTTATCTTATCATTTGTTGAAAGCATAGACTTAATTTCAGCAACATAAACGTTATAAGCTGCTTCAAATGGTACATCACCATATTTTTCGATAAAGCGTCTTTCTTTTCTACCAGCTCCATTTGTCATTGTTTTAGTGAACTGCTCAAGTGTTGGAATTTTCATGGCTTCTATTGATTTGATTTTCTTATACAAATGTAATTATAATTTTAATAACATGCAAATATGCATGATATAAATTGATGTAAATACTTCAATTTATTTCAATTCTAAATAAGATAGAGTATTCAAAGAAAAATTGTTAGCAATTTCTATAAAAAAAGTTTTATCGATATTGTTTTGTCCTTTTCGTTTTTGTAACTTTACTGTAAAGCAGTTGGTTATGAAGATGGTAAAGCCGAAGAAATGCGCAGTATGTAGTGATGAGTTTGTACCTTTTTTGTCAACTCAGAAAGTATGTGGAACGGCATGCGCAATTTCTTTAGGCAAATCAAATATTCAAAAGCAAAACGCTAAAACTTGGAGAAAAGAGAAGAAGATCAGGAAGGAGAAGCTAAAGAGTCAAAGCGATTGGTTGCAAGATCTCCAAAAGGTATTCAATGAATTTATCCGGATTTCCCAAAAAGGAAGCAAATGTATAAGTTGCAATAATCCAGAGCCCACAGATGCGGGCCACTATCGAAGCGTGGGAGGTCACCCAGAGTTACGCTTTGAAGAAAAAAATGTAAACCTCCAGTGCAGAAAATGCAATGGATATTGGGGCGGAAATTTAATTGAATACCGGAAGGGTCTTGTTAAGAAGTACGGGGTTGAAGTAGTGGAGTGGCTAGAAGGGCCACATGATCCAGTAAAGCTGTCAATTCCAGAGATAAAAGAAAAGATTGAGTATTACCGCGGAATGATTAGGGAAATGAAGAAGAAAGCGGTTATGTGATATGATTTAATTGTTGTTGAATTACCAAGCACAGATGATGAGTGCAGAAGGGGTGGATCGTTGGTTGATGAAGGAGGGTGCTTGGTGTTTTTAAAAAGAAATGTTTAGATTAACTAAAGAACAAAAGCTCCGTTTATATAGTAAAGCTTATTTATGGAGATTAAAGTGCGAAATTACCAGAGGGTATGCAGAAGGTGTGCCAAGGTGTGCTAAAAGAGTTTATAGACATGTTTTTCTTAATGCTGAAATGGTAATAAATGAAGGCTTGTTTAATATGACTAAAGAACAACATGTTAATAAGTTTTGTAAATGGTTTTCAAAAACGTGATGCTAGCATATAGGTAATGCGCTTATGAGTATAAATTTAAAATGGCAATTATGTGTAATACCATAATAATAAACAACGGAGAAGTGGAAATAGAAACGCCTCAGGAGTTTGTGGATTATTTTCACCAAGAGCCTGTGAAAGATGAAATGTATTCTTCTGTTGTTATGCATGCTTGCTTATGTCAGATAGATGTTGAAGAGAGTTTGAAACAACTACAATTGCCTTATGAATATGACGGAATGGATTATAATGTAAAAGTTTGCGATAAAGCAAATACAAGTGTTGCCAGTATATGAGATATACGACCTTAACATCGGTTAAGTGTTACTGAGCGAAACAGGGGGCAACAGCAAATAAAGAACAGTGGCGGAAAACAGAGATAAAGCATACGCTAAAAACGAAGTACAAGTTTGAGCCTGCAGCACGATCAATGGAAAGTAACAGCAACACCAATAAGACTGCGAAAACAAATAGGTTAGCCTATACGGATTACAGGGGGATATTCTGTCTGTTCTTTTTTAAATGCCTCGAATTCGAGGGAGATTGATTTAATAAAAATTTAAATATGGTGTTGAGCGAAAAAGAAGTTGAAGATTTAATTAGCAAACTCAAAGAGAATCCAAAGTTGTATCTGTACGACTATCAACTGACGGATTTAGTAAGGTATCTTTTAATTAAAGTTGAGCAATTGGAGAAAGAAAAAGAAGGGTGAGATATTCTTTTTAATGTAGATTGATTTAATGCAGTAGGAACTATTTTTTTCATATTAATATTTTGTGATTTGGTGTCCCGCTGCTGTAATAGGTAGCGGGTATTTTTTTATGGAGAAGATGAATTTATTTAATGTGGATAATCTGGTATTAATGAAAGGGCTTCCGGATGAGAGTATAGATCTTATATACTGCGATATACTTTATGGTACTGGAAGAAATTTTGGTGAATATCAGGATTTAAAGCCTGTTAGAAACATCATTGAGCATCATTATTTACCAAGAATAAGAGAAATGCACAGGTTGCTTAAAAAAACAGGAAGCATATACATTCATTGTGATTGGCATATTAACCATTGGGTTAGATTAATCTTAGATGAGGTTTTTGGATATGAAAGATGTGTAAATGAAATTGTATGGTGCTACACTGGTCCTGGTGTTAATTCTCAAAAAAACTACAGTCGAAAGCATGATAATTTATACCTGTATTCAAAGTCTTCTAATTACACATTTAACACGAATGATATAAAAATTCCTGCAGCAGAAGATACGCTGAAGAAGTTTGAAGGAGCCGGAAGCGGTTTTAAGGGAAAGAAAGCAAATTTAGCAAATGGAAAGCTTTTAGAAGATTGGTGGTATTTGGCACCAACGGCAAGATTTAAAAACGAAACCGGGCTTTATCCAACACAAAAGAGTATTCAATTATTGGAAAGAGTAGTTAAAGCAAGTTCAAATGAGGGGGATACTGTTGCGGATTTTTATTTAGGCTCCGGAACAACGGCCGTAGTATGTAAAAAACTTAATCGAAGCTTCATAGGCTGCGATATAAACAAAAATGCTGTTGAAGTAACAGCTAGAAGATTGAGGAGTTTTTAATTTAGGGAGTATGAAAGAGATGAAATTGGAATTTTTAATGAGCTTATTTTATGGGCTTCTGATAATAATAGGCGCATGGGTGACGGTATGGGGCTCATACAAAATAGGCTACAGTGTCGGGAAGATGGACTTTGAAAGGGAATACATTCCAAAATTCAAAGAACATTCTGTATTGATAGACTCTCTTTCTAAAAGAGTTGAAAGAGTGAAACAAAGACAATTGAAATTAAATCAATGCAACTAAACTAATTTTCTATGGCAGAGGGAGTGACAGGGAGTACGTTGAAAGGATATTACTCAATGAGTAGATGTAAGGAGGATCTTCCTGGTGAAGAGTGGAAGGAGTTAAAAAATTACCCTGATAGATACATGGTATCTAATTACGGGAGAGTTAAGAGTATAATAAAAAAGTCTCCGGTAATTCTTAAAAAGGCTTATCTAAATAACAGATTTCACGTTGTGCTTACCGACAAGAGAGGAAGACAAAAAATAGAACTGTGTGGAAGGCTACTTGCTTCAGAGTTCATAAGACCTCCTGAAGAGAATGAAGTTATCAAATATAAGAATGGAGACAAGAAATTAGACCTACTTAGTAATATAGAATGGACTACAAAAAAAGAAAGTGCTATTGCTGCAGTAAGTAGAGGGTGTTATCCAAAGAGTCTCAACAAGAACGAAAACAACGCAATGGCAATTCTTTCAAAAGAAGACGTACAAAATATTCGACGAATGAGAGCTGAAGGAGCAAAATGTATTGACCTAAAAAACAGCTATAATGTATCAATAGGATGCATTCAAAAGATAGTAAGCAACAAAACCTGGAAAGATATTTAATATGGAAAATCAAACTTATACAGAAAAAGACTTGGTAATATTCGGAGAATATCTACTTTCTAAAGAAAGAGAGAAAAGGATCGATGGTAAAATAACTGCTAAAAGAAGAGTTTATCACGCCGATTTAGAAAACTGGAAAATTAAAAAAGATGGGAGCGCCTAAAGGGAATCAGTTTTGGAAGTTGAGAGCAAAACACGGAAGAGATACTCTTTTCGAGTCTCCTGAATTATTGTGGGATGCGGCAACTGAGTATTTTGAATGGTGCGATAATAATCCACTGATTGAAATAGACTTTAAAGGAAAAGATGCGGATAGAGTTGAGTTGCCAAAAATGAGACCATATACACTGCATGGGTTATGCATATACTTAGATTGTTCAACATCTTATTTCCGAGAATTTAAGAATTCAGAAAGGAAAAGCAAAAAAGATTTTATGTCAGTCATTACGCGTATAGAAGAAACGATCTACAATCAAAAATTCACAGGAGCCGCATCCGGGTTTTTAAATCCCAATATTATTGCCCGTGACTTAGGTCTCGTTGATAAAAAAGAAGTTGAAAACCGTGATTTTATTTTAACACCTGAAGAAAGGGAGCAGAAAATAAAAGAATTGCTGGAAAAAGCAAATAAGTAATGGCATTAAGTGACTCTGAAATATTGTTATTAGAACGACTTCTCCACGAAAGGGAAGTCGATTGTCTATATAGTAAATTGACAAATATAGATGAGAATACTAATCCAAATTACAAAGTGCTTTATGAGGCTATTAATGATCAGCAATGGGGATTTATTAATGGTAAACCTGCTTTAATATCCGGTTACACTGGTGCAGCACTTGAAGGAAGTTCTAGGTCCGGTAAAACATGGTCAGGCGTTGATATAATAATTTACCTATCTACTATAAAGCACAAAAAGGAGGGATGCACTATCAATATATACAGGGAAACCTATAATGAATTCAAAACAACTGTTTATGAGGATTTTAAAAGAAGACTGGATGATTATAACTTGCCAAATCCATTTCATAATGCAAGAGAGGTTCCTAGCTTTAGGATAGGAAAATCAACAATTAATTTACTTGGAGATGGTAAACACGGTGGGGGATGTGATTACGCATTCTTCAACGAGGCAATGATGATCAGTAAATCAATATTTGATCAGGTTAAAATGCGCTGTCGTAAATTCTGGTGGATGGATTACAATCCATCATTCACTGATCACTGGGTATTTGATAATGTTCTGCAAAGATCAGATGTTATGTTTTTACGAACAACTTTCCTAGATAATCCATACATATCACCAAATGAATTAAAAGAAATATTAGGATATGAACCGTGGCTTCCTGGCAGTTATGAAGTAACTGTGGATGGAGTATATTACAATGGATTACCTGTAACAGAAAAAAATCAGCCTCCACCTCATCCAACAAACATTAAAGAAGGAACGGCTAATGAATTCATGTGGAAAGTCTATGGTCTTGGGTTACGTGGTGCAATGCAAGGCGTTATATTTGACAATATAGTATGGATAGATGAGTTCCCTGAGTATTTAGGGTATATTGGCGTAAATGACTTCGGTTTTACATCAGATCCAAATGCTTTTGCTAAATTTATAGAAACGGAGGATTGTATCTATGCTGAGCCACTGATTTATGAACCTAAAGAGACTGCAGATGAATTATCTGGAGCTTTAGATTTATTAGAAATAGATAAAGAAGCCGCTTTAGTATGTGATTCTTCAGATAGGAGGGTTTCAGAAAATCATGGTACAATTCAAATGGTGCGGGATCTTAAGAAGCTAGGATGGAATGCCATGAAAGTTTCCAAAAACAAATCAATAACATATTGGATACTTTCGATGAAAAAGAAAAAGATATGTATTGTTAAAAATGCACTTTATAGTAAGATTAAAAAGGAAGCTGAAAACTATAAATGGAAAGAAATTAACGGAATATTAATAAATGAACCTATAGATAAGTTTAACCACTTCTGGGATGCTGTAAGGTATGGCCACATGGCTTGGAATCAAACATATACCGTTGAATCTGAAAGAAATTAGTAAATTTGAATATCATGAAAAATAAAAAAGAGGATTACATAAGTTTAAGTAAAAGGTATTCTACTTTAAAAAAAGAGAAGAATCCGGATTTAAAAGAATTGAAAGAGATTTACGATCGTATTTTAGCGATTGATAAAGCAGTTCCATTTAAAAGTATTTCTAATTCAGACTATAGACATGATAGTAGTTCTCGCTTAGATTTGGGTATTTCAAATACTTTCATCAATTTATAATTATATAAAAACATGAGCAATAAGAAGCGAATAAATAGTAAAATTCATTCTATTCAAAGAAAAAAAGAACTGAAGATTTTTTCATTAGCTTGTAAGAATGCTACTATAATTATTAATAGGGCTATAGAAGTGAGTAGAAATTATATTAATTCTGGCGGCCTAATACCGTACTGTATATATTCTGAAAAGATTATTGATTCTCATGGTGATGAAATTATTATTCCAATGTTACAAATTATTAAATACACATATCCAGAACAGTCTTAAAAGGCTATTTTTTTTATTTCAACACACCCATCAAGTCATAATTACGTCGGTAGTAAGTTTGTAATGTATTTAATTAAAACACATTGCATTGAGCCCGGACGAGTTCATAAAAAAGAAGGTAAACCACGATAATCTCCTTAAGGCTAAACAACAGCATAAGGACATTTCGTATTTGGTACAGTCTGAATTGCAGTCTGAGATTACGATTCAATATCTTACAACCTGGGCTAATAGACAATATGCGACAGATAATAAGTTTCTTAATTGGGTAAAAACCGTTTTTAAGACGGATAATTTCCTTTCTTTTTACAAATACCTTAGGCATCCTCTTCCATCTGCTAAGATTGTTAACGAGGATGTGAAGCCAAAATTAAGAAGAGTTTTTCATGCGGAAGACTCTATTTTCAAATATACTTTACGTGGAAAAGTAGAAACTTGCCATTCTGATCTTAATTCAAAAGAATTTGATGAAGAATTATTCAATGCTATTTTGTTTAATCATAACGGCATAATTGCCCAAGATGTTAGCAGAACGGATGACGAATACCGAGAAGTGATTCCCATTTCTTCAATAGTTTCAGTTGACTGCGATAAGGACAAGATCAATAAGATCGCTTATGCTTCTTATTTAGATACCGAAAATGCAAAAATATATGGCTACACATATCTGGATAAAGATCAGTATATATTTTTTGATAGAGATTTTAAATTAATCAGCCAGAGTACGCATGATCTTGGAGAATGCCCGGCGGATTGGATTTCAAGCGAAAATATGTTCACTACAAATAATGTAGTTAAAAAGTCTATTTTCTCGTATGTAATTGGAGATTTGGAGGAATATGTTTTTCTTAAGACGCTTCAAAGAATGACGGAGCCTAACGGAGCTATACCTATAGCCGTTCAATTAAATTCTAAGGAAACCAAAGCAGCAGGGGAATTAAAGAAAGGTCTATCAAAAGAGCCAATGTCGCCAACGATACTTGGTTCAAATTCAGATAAAGATATTTACCCTGTACCTGCATCAGAAAGCCAACTACAAGCTGGTACGATAGTAAAAGTAACCCCACCTTCAGACGCAGATGGAAATATAAACATGGATGTAGTACAGAACTACTTCCAATTTCATTATATGCCAATTGAGGCACTGACTTATATTGATGATAGGATAAAAGATATTGAAAATCGAATTAATGCGTCATTAATAGGAGACTACAAAGAACAAAATGAAGCTGCTAAAAACGAATTGCAGGTAGAAAAAGGCTACAACGGCAAAGAGGATAGGTTAAGATGGTTATCAAACGAGTTAAGCCGAATTAAGCAACTTTCGGACTTTAAAACGCTTGCTTTGTTACACGGCAAAGATAATGTAACAGTTGAGGTGTTTTTCGGAACTGATTTTTTTATTGAAACACTAGACGAGTTATTCAATTCATTTGATAAAGCTCCGAATGCGATTGAGCGTAGAAAGATTCTAAAAAGAATTTCTCAGAACAGAAACAAGCATAATCTACAACAGGCAAAGAGAGATATTATTCTCTATACACTTATCCCTTATATATCAGATAAAGACTTTGAAACGGCGCTTAAAAAGGATATTGATCCGATAACTTTTGAATTCTATACGAGGTTTGAATACTGGATTTCGCTTTTTGAGGCTGAATACGGGCAGATAGAAGAATTCTACGAAGGATTGGGAGAGATGAAGGATAGTGAGAAGATAATTAGGATAAATAATTTAATAAAAAATATAATTCAAAATGAGAGTACAATTAAAGCTTAGGTTATACTACGGTAAGCAGATGTATGACTCTAAAGGGAATGTGGTAACAAGAAACGAATGTGTTTCGATTCAATATGATACATTGGAGTACATGAACTTTATGAAGCATCTAAATGCCAATGGTGTATCATCTGTTAAGGTCGAGAAAGCTTACAATCTGGATGAAACAACCGACAAAGAATCTGTTCAGTCACTAAACAGGTATAAGGAGATTGAAGATGTTTCTGAATATGAGAATGATATTAAAAAGTACCTGGAAGTTCCTGAGAAAGAGCTGACGCCTGAGCAAAAAAGAATTAAAGATCTGGAAGAAAAACTAGAGTCATTATTACAGAATCAGCAAGAGCCAAAAGAGTCTAAGTCGGGTTTATCTGTTGGAAGAAAAAAAACAACGGAATCACCAGAACCGAAAGAGGAACAAAAGTAAAACAATTTAATTCATAAAAGATTATGGAAATATTATCAGAAGAAGTAATTAAAGAAACAGGTTTAACGCCTGAGCAAGTATCAGCATTAACACCTAAGCTTACAGACTATTTTTCAGATCAGAAAAAAGAGTGGGACAAAAAAGCTAATGATAACGCAGAAGGAATTCTGACAGGTGCCGCTAATTATCTTCAAGAAAAAACAGGCGTTAAAGTGGAACGTCAACAAGGCGAAAAGTTCGGTGATTATGTTGCGAGAATTTCCACTACAGCTTTAGAAAGCAAGTCATCTGAAATAGAAAGACTAAAGTCCGAGTATCAACAAAAGATAAAAGATTTTAAAGGTGATGATGCTACAAAAGCTGAACTGGAAATAGCAAAGCAAAAACTTGACGCTGCCCAGAAGCAATTGGCAAACTATGATGAGCTAACTGATAAAGCAGGTAAATATGAAACAGCATCAAAAGAATTGTCTGAATTTAAAATTATGGCCGCCTTCGGCAATGTTAAGCCAGCTTTTTCTAAAGAAGCTAATCAGTACGAAGTAAAAGCAAAATGGAATGATTTTCAAAAAAGAGTTCAAGATAAGTACACTATCGAAATAGTAGATGGGGAATATATCGCTGTGGACAAAGACAATCATTATAAAAATGTAAAGCTTACAGATCTAGTCAATAGTGACGTAGAATTGAAAAGTATCACAGGGGAAAGAGCTGCTGCAGGTGTGGGTTCCAAGTCTTTTAAAATAGAAGGGCTTAATGAAGACGTTCCAGAGGATGCTAAAAAGGATACTGCTAAAAGGGCGGCATTTATTGAGGCTCAATTAGCTAAAGAAGGATTGACCGTAACATCTCCGGGGTACGCTAAAAGATTCGGAGAGCTAAATAAGAAAATAAGAGAAAGTTAGACGCGAAAGACCGCAAAACGTATTAAATATTAATTAAAACAAAAAAAATGAATTTAGAGGCTACAATGTGGCTGGATTATCAAGATGTCAATTCGACTAATGAGAAGCGTTTTGCGCAACTTGGCGTTTTAGATCTTGTTAAGGACAGCACACAATTTACAGATTACATCTCGCCAACTGCGAGACAAAGATTAAGCGAATCTTCTTCTTTAAGAAATGTTAAGATTCCAGTGATTAAAGATCAGCAAATCGAAGTCACATCTACTCCGGGTTTTGTTATTCCAGCTAACCAGGAAGTTTCAGATGAATACTCATTTGTTGCATATGATGTTTTCTCAGGATTTAGACATCATCCGGCGTTGTATGGAAACAATACAGTAGATGCTGATTTTGCTCTAAGAGAAAAAATGAAGAACATCAGCTATGAGATGGGTAAAAGGGTAGAGTCCATTCTTGTAACCAATTTGGAAGCGAGAAAAACACAAAAACTTGATTACACAACTCAGGTAAGCCAAGGAGATGGAACATTCAACTTCAACGCTACTACTGACACTTTAGAAGTAAGCAAGGCTGCTCAAAAGGAGACAATGTTCTTCAATATTGATACGCTTATGGGAGCTAACGAAGTTGGAGGTGGTTACAGTTATGTTACGTCAAGAGGTGGACTGGCTGTGCAAAAGTCAGAATTAGCAAAATACGGGATGGCTAACCAGAAAAACCTGCAAGCTCTAAATTTCCCTACAATGGAAAGATTGTATGAAACAGGAACAATACTTCCAAATAGCGCTGTTTTCAACGGATTTGCCGTGAGAGATGGGGCAATGGGTATTATTGAGAACTTCCCGTGGGATTTCAGAAATGGAACTGTCATTGACGGAAAGAAATGGTCTACATCAGGTATTGAACTTCCGTTTACAAGAATGGTTGCTAATGTATATGTTAACAACGCAGCTACAGATGCTACGGCTATGGTTAGCGCAGGAAAAGATTCTAACCTTATCATGACACACTTCCAGGAGATGGCTATCTGGCATAGATTCTATGTTGTGTACAGGTATAACAGCGATCTGGCAAATAGAGTTAACGACATCGTGAAAATCACAGGATTAACAACTTAAAAAAAATAAGGAGATGGATAATTATGTAACATATTCAAATGGTGAAGTAGGAGAGGTAGAAAAAGTATATGCTATTGCTGTAACAGACAATACAACACTTACAGCTAACGATTCTGGGAAAATTATTCTTGTAGGAACCGATGCTAAAACTATTACACTTCCGCCTTCTAAAGCAGGGTTAACGTTTACATTCGTTAATATCGGAGCTGCCGGAAATAATATTCTAAAGGTTTCACCTGTCTCTACAGAGGGAATATCAGGAACTATTACCCTGGCAAGTTCAGTTGTCGTTCTTGATGGAACAGTAAACAAGGCGGCAATTAATACTAAAGCGACGTCTGTTTCTGGGGATAGTTTAACAATACTTGGAACCGGTCTCGCTGGATCTAAGGCATGGGTAGTCACAGCGTCAACAGGAATTTGGGCTAGAGAAGCTTAAAAAAAATATAGTATCATGAAGTTAGGATTTGCAGAGGAATACACGAACAACGTAAAATTAGATAAAGAACTAATACTGAATTCAAAAACAGGAATAGTTCTAAATAGTGGTATTCACCCATATATTACCGTAGATAATCTTCTGCACTTTCTTCCTTCTATTGATATTGAATTTGATCAATACGAATCAGGAAAAACATATAACAACTATTCAGAGAGCAGGAACAGGGTTGATGTCGTAATGTTTAACGACAGTCTATATCAATGTATTTTAGATGGAACAACAGGAATACAGCCTGATACAAATTCAAACATATGGTTATTGACTAATAAAGAAAGTTTAGTTATTAAATCTTGGATTGAAAAAGTTAAGGATAAGGCTTTTTCTGATTTGTACCTCTCAAAAAGGCTTATTAATTCTCAATACATATATGAAAATGGAGAAAGTAATGTGGCTTTACCAAATAATTATTCAGGATGGGTTTTTGAATCGAAAGGAAGCGATTATATAACTATCGTGCTGAATGAAATATCAGTGCAGGCCACTACAACTAATCCAATAAGCTTATATGTTATAAATCGAGGGAAATTAGTTGATACACTCACTTTACATCCTAAAAATGGAGAATTATTTTTTGAGGAAATAAACTATTCTTTTTCAGGTCCAGGCAGATGGATTTTTGCTATAGACAGCCGTGAGGTTAAAACAAACTTTGGATGGGTAGATGAACTTAAACATGACGGATTTATCTGTTATCCAGTATCTGGAATAGGTGATACTCCAGAAAGTTCAAAATTCACGTACAATAATGTATCTAACGGCTTTGGATTTAATGTGTCTGTGTCATTAAACAGCGACAGTTACATTAAGTATAATTTTCAAAATTTTACTTCATATGTAAAAGCATGTTTCGAGTATATGACGTTGTTGATGTTTTCAGCTAATTCCCATCAGCGTAGTAATAGAACAGAAAATGGGATAAACAAAGACATGTTACTTATGGAAACAAAAGATTTGGACGCCAATACTTCGGTGAAGAGATACTTTCAAGAGCTTAAAGAAGCGAAAAAGGTAATCCAAAAATCGTTTGACACACAGATAGGATATGAAGGAGGATTTGATGTTGAAGTAATATCTGTATAAAGATGATACACGAGAGAATTAATCCAATAGGGCTAGATCAATTAATTCATAAGGCACAAAAAAAGATTTATGCAGCCTTAACTAACAAGTGGAGTATTGATATTGAAGCTTATCCTAGATGCTACGTGATTGAAGATGACCAAGAGAAAAGAACAGTCGAGCATTATACTTCAAAAAACGAATATAGCGGAAATTTAATTGTCTCTGAAAACGATAAGTTTTTTTTTACTGCAGAAGATGATCAGGATAGAATTAACAATATCCAATTCGAGACAAAAGTAAAGCTTTATTTCATTCTTGATTTAAAATTCATTTACCCTGATGAGCCTGGAAGATGCGATTCAAAAGTTTTAGCTGATATAGTAAATGCTGTTGATAAAAGTGGAGGATTTACAAACGAATACACAATCGTAACAGACTACCAAAGTGTATTTGAATCATTTGAGTATAGCTTCGACAATATGCAGCCATACTACTGTTTTCGCATAGACTTAAAAACAATTCCTTATTCAATTGATTCAACATGTTAAAAAAAATAAAAAAAATATAAAATGGCATTAACAATTAAAAAATGTAGTATTTCAGATATGGTTGCCAGACCTGGTGGCCTATTCTGTGATGAACAGCAAGTTTCTGGGATTATTTTAGCCGACAGATCGGTTAAGTTAGATCCTGCAACATTTACCAAAACAATTCTTGATGGATTAATTCAGCAGGATAAATTTATTGGTACTTTAAAATATTTTTCGGCAGAAGATGCTGATGTAGATCCAAATTATACGGAGTCTTCTACAGGTGAGAGTACAAAGAATACTTTAGGTATTAAAAAGTGGAACTTTATGTTCAATAAAGGTAATTGCTTCCAGAATGAAATTAACAAGTTAGATAAGAGCGAAAGATATTCTATTTTCATCGTTTATCAAGACGGTTCTATTCTGGGGCAATTAATGAAAGACGGAAGAGTAAAAGGATTTAATGTAAAAACTTTTGTAGGAATCAAAAAAGTAAAAACCGCTGCTGAAGGCGGGGGATCTACCTTGAGAGTTGATCTTCTTCCAGATGCTATGAAGTACTGGCAAGGTCAGTCTGCACTTGTTGAGAGTGATGAAATTGATTTCACAGAATTAAATCCCGTTACTGGACTTTCTGTAGATATTACTTCACCGTTAGTTGCTTCAGCTACATCTACTAAGGTTCTTGTAACAAATCAATGTGCGGACAGTAAGGTATCCGGTCTTACAACTCCGGCAAATTGGAAAATTAGAAGAAACGGAGTTTTAGAAGCTGTAACAGCGGTTACTGAAGTTAACGGATTGTACACTTTTACTCACGCTGCCTTAGTTGCTAATGATAAAATCTCATTTGAAATTTACGATGGAGGTTATGCCGTTTATGTGCTAGACACAGATTATTACGCAGGTAAATCTTCTGAAGAAAAAGTAGCATAATGAAATACACAGTAGGAAAATATGTAATTGTACCACCAAAACCTTTTCCTTCATTGGAGAAGGCGGTACAATACATTCAAGAAGCTTATCCGGAATTGGATAATGAGACAATAGAAAAACATATTCAGCCAAAATTTAATTCTGATGGCGAGAATAAATCCACAAACACTCCTGAAAAGAGTTCAGCTGGCAAAGAACATAGTTCCAAAAGCAGTTCAACAGGCTCTAAGGGAGTCTAATTTGACGCTTATAAATCAGGATAACCTTTTGCATGGTAAAACGAGTGACGGGGGCAGAATGCCCCTTTACTCTAAAAAATACAGAAGAGGGAATCTATTCTATGCCGATTATAAAAATAGAATGAATCCTCTAAGTAAAAGGCGTTGGGATTTAAAGCACTGGTGGAACAAAAAATTTGATGGTTTGTTTTATCGCAGTATTAAGGTAAGGGTAAATCTTAACGACGTTAAGTTTGATACTAATTACAATCCGGTATACATGCGGGATATATATGCAATCATTAGCAAGTCAAAAATTATAGGTATCACAAAGCAACAATTAAATGATGCTCAATTGCGAAATAAACCAAAAATAAAAAGACAAGTAGAAAGTATAATTAATACAGGAAGAGTTACCAGGTAATGTGTAATTGTAGTAAAAAAATAACGAAAACAGAGTGTCAAATTCTAAGAAAATATGCTGAAGACCCAGAAGAAAGGAACTTCATTTACCATGTTTTCAGCAACGAAAGAGGGCTAGAGATTGCGCAAGTTCCTAAAGGTAAAAATCCAAATGAAATTGCTATTGAAAGAGAATTTATCGGTTCTGATGGATTTCCTGAATGGTACTTTGTAAAAGAACATCCATGTTTATATGAAGAAGATCAAAAAACATAAAGTAAGAATTTATCAAGATAGTAAAGAACTCCCATTTTATAATTATAAACGAATTATACAAACGGGAGATTTTTTTTACATGGTTAAAGGATATGAGGCAGGAGACCGGATTGATTTTGACGCCTCAGAACTTGAAAAAAAGTTTGATTCAATTATTCAGGATTTTGCACTATCACAAGACACTAAAAACGAGGATATAATCAATTATAGCAACTACTTAATTGCTGTAAATGAAATAGGCAAACTTGAAATAGTTTTACAAATAATTGATCTTGTTGTAGATGCAAATGAGAAAAGAAAAGCTTTGAATATAAATGAAGACAATGAGACTATAAAAGATTTGTTGTCAAAAATAAAAGTTCAAAAAAATGAAGATCCGATTATTCAAAAGCAAAAAATTAAGGATAAAATACAAAAATTCAAAAATCAGGTAGAAAAGGCCAAATCATCTATTCTTAAAAGTGAAAAAGAAGAAGAAGAAATCGAGTATGATATTGATGAACAATACATAAGTGTATGCTTAGGTCTTGAAATACACGTTGACCCTAAATTAATTTCTTTATATGAGTTTGGGGTGATGGTTAAAATGTTGGTAAGTAAGGTGGAAGCAATCAATAAATCAAATAACAATGCCAGATAAATTAGCGGTAATACAGGGACAGGAATCTGTAAAAGAGCTTAGAGATATTGAAAACGCAACAAAAAATCTTGTTTCGACTTTTAATTCATTGCTTTCCATTACGGAAGCTGTTAATAAAAATTTTCAGTCCGGAAAAGCCAAGGACTATACCAATGGCTTAAAGAATTTAAAAAATATAACTCAGGAATACGCTAATATTGAGAAAGAGCTTGCAAATATTAAGCTTAAACTGGCGCAAATTGAAACGCAGAAAACAAAGACAGTCGTTGAGCAAAATAGGGCGAGAAAAGAAGCAGCAAATGCTGCTATAGCTGAAGCAAGGGCAGAAAGACAGCAGCAGATACAATCTCAAGCTAATGCCGGGGCTTATCAAAAAGTATCACAGGAAGCTAATAAATTAAAGAGACAGGCAAAAGATCTTGAAGCAGGTATTCTACTACTTACAAGAGATTTTAAAATGGGATTAATTTCCCAGCAGCAATACAGTCAAGAATTAGCGAGACTACAGGGTCAGTTCTCTCTTGTTGCAGGAAAGGCTAAACAATTAGATTCTGAACTTAAACGAATTGATGCCAATGTAGGCGACAGACAGCGAAATGTTGGTAATTATCAAAACGCTGCAATGTCAGGCGTTAAACAACTTGAGTCGCAAATAAAGTCAATGATTGCTATGTATGTGGGTTTCCAGGCTGTTATCAGTGGTGCTGGAAAACTTATGCATAATAATTATGAGTTATCTGATAGTCTTGTTGATTTACAAATCCGTTTGAATGGAAATAAAAAGGCTGCAGATGAACTTTTTGAATCACTAAAACAGATAGACACAAGAACCAGTCTCGGTGAACTTGTGAATACTGCTGCTATCGTTGCAAAAAAAGGAGTCGCAAAAGAAGAAATTGAAGGGATTACAAAAGCCTTAGATGATTACTTTATAGTTGCGGGAAAAGAAGCAGGAAACAGAGAAGAAGGTACTGCTTCAATTATTAAATTGATTTCGATCTTCAATGAAGATAAACATATCACAGCAGAAAGGGTAACGGAAATCGGTACCGCCTTGGTTAAGCTTCAAAACTCAGGAGTTGCAACAGGGGCTAAGATGATTGATATAGCAGAAAGGATTGGAGCGGTAAGAGGAATTACAGGAGTAACTCTTCCACAGGTTTTAGGTTTTGCAGCAGCCATTGAGCAATTAGGACAGAAGAGTGAAGTTGCAGGTACTGCCGGAATGCAAATTTTGACTAAAATCCTTTCCGATATGCCTAAGTACGCAAAGCTTGCCAATGTTTCTGTGGAAGAGCTAAGAAAAGCTTATAGTGACAATCCATTTGAAGCGGTTGTTATGGTGGCTCAGGGGGTCTTGAAAACAGGTGACTTTGAAAGAATTTCGCAAGATTTAGAAGAAGTTGGCGTTCGTGGAGCCAGAGTAAAAGGGGTTTTAGGTGATATTGCCAGTAATGCAGACTTTGTTAGAAAGAGAATTAAAGATGCTGGCTTAGCAATTAATCAAACAGGTTATTTAGCAGAAACAGCAGCCTTAAAACAGGAAACATATGCTGCTACAGTTGACAAGATCAAAAAGGAATTTGAGTTAATAGGAGATTCAAAAGGCTTTATGGACTTATTAAAAGGAGTTTCTGTATTGTTGATGAATTTTATTAAAATTATCACTGCTATTCCTTTTGGAATTGTTATAACAGGAATCACTTTAATGACAGCTGCTTGGGCATACTATAAAGGCGCAGCTATTCAGGCTGCAGTTGCAGCGGCTTGGAATAATTCAGAAAGCCTGCTGGGAATTGTAAGAAATAATGCTGCGAAATTAGGTTTAGTAAGTGCAACTGCTGCACAGAGAGCTAAAACAGCAGCAATTCAGGCTGACACATTAGCCATGAATATGAACATAGCAAGTCTTGAAAATCAAATTGTTCAGGAAAGGTTTGCTATTGCTTCCATACAGGGACAAATTGCGACAACAGAAGCTGAAATAGCAGCTAAAAGACAGCAAATATTGACAAGAGAAGCTCATATTGCAACTTTGGAGGCTGAAATAATTGCTACAAGGCAGGCAGCAGCTGCGCAAGCCGCATTAAATACAACCACAAAAGCTTCTCCTTTAGGTATTATATTGGGATTATTGGCGCTTGCTATTCCCATGCTTGGCTTATTCGCTGATAATACTGAAAAGGCAGCAAAAAAAACCAGAACGTTAGCTGAAAATCAAAAAGAACTTAATGAAGCACTTGACAAAGGTGTAAAAAATGCTGCAGAAGAAGTTTCTCATCTGGATGAACTTTATTCTAAATACAACAATGCTAATACCTCTGTAAAAGACAGAAAAGAAATCCTGAAGGAACTACAGGATTATTATCCTTCATATTTTGGAAATCTTAAAACAGAAAAAGATCTTAATGATAAATTAAGTTCCAGTTATCTTGAGTTAAGGGATGCGATAGTATCGGCTGCAAGAGCAGATGCAATTAGAGATAAACTTAAAGGAAGAATGGCTGAACGCCTTTCCAGGGACGAGCAATTGAATCGAGACGTGCAGTCTGAGACAGAACTTAACAAAAAACTAAGGGCTGACACAAAAGCGAAAAAGGTAACAAAACAAAGATTTGATGGAGGTGATGGAAGAAGCTTTACTGTAGAATTTGACTCTAGTGATTTATTAATTGCAAGCAACAAGCGTTTAGAGAATCTGAAAACATCCAAAGCCAATTTTGACAAGTCAGACCAGCAGGAAGATAAAATCCTTCTGGATATGGCATATAATGAAGACAAGAAAACTGTAAAGCTCAGAAAGGACAGGGCTTCAAGATTGGGTAAATTCTCCAAGACAGATGATAAAGAAGAAAAGGATAAAAAGGATAAAGTTTACACCGGAGCAAAATTAACAGGCGAACAGAAAGATTATATAAATATAGCTCAATCAGAAAGGGATAATGATGTAGCTTCTCAAAAAGAAAGGCTTCTTAGTCTTCAAATTACTCAAAGTGAATATTACGAAGAGTACATGAAGATAATCCAGAAGTATAGAGATAAGATTTCATCATTCTTAACTGGGAAAAACGCCAAAGAAAAACAAATAGAAGCATCAGTAAGAAGAAAGGCTATAGAAGAGCTGGAAAAGGCAAATAAAGAGGTTTACGACTATGAAAAGAAAAACATGGATGAAACCTTTAAAATGAAATATAATACTTTAGAAAGACAGTCTAAAGAGCTGGAAGATTCTGATTACTTAACAGACTTTGATAAAATTAATAAACTTATTGCCTTAGATAGCCAGATGCTAAGGGAAACGTCATCATTTTACGAAGATCAGATTAATCTGGCCCAAAATGCTGCGCAAGATACTATCGAACTGGAAAGAAAAAGAGATGATGAGATTGGAAAAATAGAAGATCAAAGATATGCAAGGATTAAGTCTTTAAATGAAGCTGTAAAGAATGATATTGAAAAAAGATATGAATATGGAAAAACATTCGGATCTGCGTCATTTGAGGAACAAAAATCTGTAATTCTTGCAGATAAAAAACTTTCTATCGCAGAACGTCAATTCAGACTTGATATTCTTGATAAGAATAATCAAATTGAGACAAATAAACTTGAATTACAGCGATTAGAAGCACTACAAAAACAGTTGTCAACTAAGATTTTAATAAATCAAAATGGAGTGGCAAGTGCAGCAGATTTCAAAGAAGCTTCAGATTTGGAAACGCAAATACAAGATTTAAAAAATCAGACTAAAGAACTTAATAACCAATTAATAGAGACATTAAGCCCTAAAGATAACGCTACTAAGGACGTTATAATGGGAGGGCTTAAAGATTTAGGTTTCAATCATGTAGCAGATCAATTTGGTGTTATGTTTGACAAGATTAAGGCTCAGACTGCAGATTGGAAAGATTATTCATTAATGGCTGCATCCGCTGTATTAGAGGGATTATCATTACTGTCAGAAAAACAAAAAGAGAGAACAATAGCAGATCTTGATGAACAGTTGAAACATTCTCAAGAAACAACCGAACAAGAAGTCGGATTCATTAACAAACGACTGGAAATGCTTAACAGTCTTGAAAGTCTGAATGCAGATCAAATTGCAGAACGAAACAGGCTTGAAGATGAAGCAAGGGTCTACAAAGACCAACAGAGACAAAGGGAAAAGCTTATAGAGGCGCAAAAAGCAAAGGCTGAACAAAAAGCAGCAGCTCAACAGGCTTTGATTAATGGTGCCTTAGCGGCCACAATGACTTTGGCCCAAATGGGATTCATTGCAGGGGCAATTCCGGCAGCTTTGGCACTTGGTTTTGGTATTGCACAATCAATTGCCATTATGTCAAAAGATCCTGTTCCAAAATACTTTGTAGGTAGAAGCGGAGGTAAGGCTGAATGGGCTTGGACTCAGGAAAAAGGAGCAGAAATCATCACAGATAAAAATGATAACATTAAATCCATAGGATCTAATAAAGGTGCTGAAATGACCTGGCTTGATGAGGGAGATAAAGTTTATACAGCTTCTGAATCTAAGAGATTAATGAATGAGCTTGGATCTGAAGCTAAAATCGGGAAGAAACTGTTTAGAAATATTGTTAATAAAAGTTTATCAGCCCCTCAAATTTCCATCGTAAACAATTATCCGGATAATTCAGATGCAATTGCTGAAAAGTTAGGGAAGCGAATTGATAAGTCATTTTCAAGATACACTCACCCTACAGTCATTGAAGTAGATGGTAAGGTTATTCTTTATAGAGGTGCTAATCATGGTCAATTAATAGGTTATAGAGACGAAAACGGAGAATTTAAATCAGTAAAAAATGATTCCAATTAAACACATATTACAAGAAAACGGAGTAAAAGAGGTTTTTAAATTTATTGTTCCTACTGGAAGCTTCCAGGGAGAATATGTTATTGATAAGCCCGGAGGATGGGATGATGTTGATTCTGTAGTTAACATTGATGACGAATCAATGAATGTGAAAGATTTTATCATAGGAAATAAGGTTAAACTTAAATTCTATCAGGAAAAAAGTAAAATAGCCTATAACCTCCTAAAAAATGTTTATGCAGAGCAGCAGGGAGACGGCCGTATTATTTTTAAATATATTGGGGTCAAAAATGGGGTTGAATATGATCTGCTCAAAGACAATTTTGAGGTGAATATGAATGAATATTCTCATACCTACGATAAGTTCTACTTTAAAATTGAAGTAGAGCTTATCAAAAGTGTTTCTCAAAATAAACTTTTAAACCGTGATGATGTTACGATTGATTTATTTTCAACAAAAGACCTGGACGAAAATACAATCACACCTGTAGATACATTTCCGTTAGGGTACAAGAAAGGGGCGATAAAACAATCTAACTTTTATTCATGGGACATTTCACAAGGAATTGTAAATAATGAACCACGAACTTCTATATTCTTTTCATTTCAAAGATCAGACGGATGGCAATTTGGGAATAATACAAATGAGTACGCAGGGATTAAGACAGTTACCTTAACTCAGACAATTGATCAGGGACCTTTTGTCTCAACAAACGTTACTTTAAAATCTATCAAAATTGAAATTAGTAATATGCAGGTCAATTTTGGAAGATTAGATAACAATATTCCCATACCTCCAAATGTTGGTTTATATGCTGTTGTTTCTGGTCCTGGATTCTATTACACTCAATTGCTTAAAAATTATACTTCTCAACAGGGTAATGCTACTCAGATAAAAATAGATAATGAAATATTCAATCTTTATATAAATAACAGCTCTAATTTATCACCTGGACAAAATTTAAGTTTTTTATTCATGGTTACAGATCCTACGGATAAATTTATAACTGCGACATTAAAAGACAATACAAGTATTGAGATAACCACGAATATGGAATCTCCCATTGTTAGTACAAAGGGAATTCGTTTAATTGATAGTATTAAGCAAGTTGTTAAAAATTACACTGCTTCTGGGCTTGGTGTTTTAAGTAATTATATTGGTCCAGGTGGAATATATTACAACACTTCAATTTCGACAGGAATTTATCTGCGAGGATTACCACCGATTTATACTACAGGTCAGAAAGTAAAAACATCATTTAAATCATTGATCACTGATGGCGCTGCAAAATTGCTTGCATTAGGGTATGACATTTTAGATCAAAATGTAGTTATAGAAGATATTGGTTACTTTTTTAAAGATGTTAAAAGCTATGACTTATCAAATAAAAAATTTATACAGGATGGGTATAAATTTGAAAACGATAAGGATGTTGTTTATAACACAATGATATTTGGATCAAAGAAATATTCTAAAAATGTAAAGGACGATATTCAGAATTATATTACTGTTGCAGAGTTTACTACACCAATCATAAGTGCAAAAAATAAGCTGGATAAGCAAACCGAATTTATTATTGATGAGTATAAAATACAGGAACTAATAGAAGATAATAGTACTTCAACTAATGACAATGATGATGATCTTGTTATGATAGATATGGTTGAGGAAACTAATTATTCTGATACAGGGGTATTTGAAAATTGTGTCCATGCTAATAAAAATGGAAAACTCGTTCTAACATGTACTTCTACGCCATTCGATACTACATTAATGCAAGTGGGTAGTACAATTAACATCGATGAAGGGCTTAATCAAGGAGGCCCTTATACAATTCTAAATATTAATAAAATAGATTTAACATTGGATAAAACATCGGGAATTCAAGTGGGTGTAAATGATACGCCTATAACATATACTATATCTTCTTTGATTAAGAATAGATCAATTAACGATGGGTTTACCGAGCCGTATTTAATAAGAGACCCGGCAACATCTACTAATGCCAGACACAATCCTAAATATCATATGGCAAGGTGGTTTCCGTGGTTTGGCAGCGGCTTAAGAAAAAAACAAAATGGGGAATTCATTAAAGTAACAAGTTATAAGAATAACGAAAAGGCTAGGATGAAGGCTAATTCTGACGATCTTTTAAACGAATTGCAGGGATTGATTGAAGTAGGAGCAAATGAGCCATTGAGTAGATTGAGAAGCTATAAAACGCCTTTCTTTTCGGGCGAGGTCATAGAAATTAAATTCTTAAACGTAACATTTCAGGAATGGCTTATGTTATACGAAAATTGGAGGTATGGAATTTCAGGTGATAGACTGACTAGCCGTGGATACATAACAATACCAACACCACAAGGTATTTATGATGCTTATCCATTTGGTGACGGTGCATTATCGCATGATAGAAAAACCAATGTTTTAAGTTTTAAAGGAAAAATAAAAAGTAAATCTGCTGCAAATCCGGTTCTGCTGTCTGTAGTACAGAATAATAAAAACACAGTTACGTTTCATTGGGATTATACTGATGACTATATAAATCCGGTAATTGATGTTCAATATAGTATCGATGGTATAAACTGGATAACAATCAGGCAATTTGGAAACACAAAACAGGGCATTATTATAGACGATACGTTTTTAGAAATTCTTTCTGGAACAAATGTTAGTTTCAGACTTATAGTGAACACTTTGGATTTCATTAATAAGATTTCAAACACTATATCTTTAGACTGGAAATTTAATCCATACGCTATAGTTCTAAGAAATAAATCTGAAAATTCTGATTGCGGTTATAGCAGGCTTGTTGTAGATCTTAAAGGTAAAGCAAATTTTGTGATTGAATATAATTATGAATTCACGCCAGGAGGTGGGAAATTATGGGCCACAAATCTAAATGGTACTGGTGGTAATTTGGTTGTCGAAACGAATTACGGACCTCCTGTTAATGGTATAGAGACTAGAAATATAAATGTAGATAGCGAAGCTGTCAGACTTTACATTGAGATTTTCAATTCAGACAAAACAGAAACTATGCAGCCATTAAACTGTACTGTGGGAGATTATCAATATAGTGTATCTGGACAATTAACAGTAAAATTTACAGATACCATTACAAATACAAACCAAACTTTTGATCTAAAAGCTGAAACAGTAAAACTATACTCTTAATGTATCGTCATCAAGTCATAATACACTAGTTTTTAATTTTGTTCTATGCCAAGGATGTTTTCATATTACAGCCCTGTCAGATTCTTCAGAACAATGGAGGAACTGGAAGACATGACCAATCCGGAAAATGCTCAGTATTTCGGGCATAAAGAGCCATATCCATTAGAAGTAAATGCTTACCATAGATTTTTAATTCCTCAGTACAATAATGAAGTAAGCACTACGGAGTTAAAATTGTTTTTGGTAGGGGATGAAGAAATTGAGATTGAGTGCAGATTAACCATTGATAACAATAAATTATTCGTTGTCACATTCATTTCTTATGAAGAAATACAGGGGCATTTTGAAATAAGAGATTTTTCGGGAAATACCTTATTTTATTCAAATTGTGTAAAGTTCATCGACAGCACTGATAATGAGGGGCGAAAATATATAAGGATTGCAACAAAATGTACTTACAATAGAAATCTGTTTTCTTATTCTGATGGTGAACATGACTGGATGATCACAAACTTACCAGCTTATTGCCTTGGAGAATTTGAAATGGATGAAGACGTCACTTTGGAACGTGTCGGTGATTTACTTGGTTCTGAAATCTCTGGGTCATGGTACGAAGAGAATGTTAAGTACAGAATTTTAGCACAGGGAAATAATAACATACTCACCTTCATTGCTGTACATTCTACAAATCAGGATTTTTATATAGATGGGACCAAAATGACACGAAAAGAAAAGCCGGAAGTTACTGATAACACTCAGGAAGTCATAATGAAATTTTCTTACCAGAAAGACGAAAATGGACTGAATATAATTTTAGACGAAGAAGCAATACTTTCAAATGTTTTCACCATGGCGTTAGCTAATGAAGGAAATACAGCAGTTTATGTCTACAATTCTAACTATATAATACCAATAGAAAATGCCTGATATAATTATACCCGCACCATTTGTTAAACAGGTGCCAACAACAGAAATACCAATAACACAGGACCCTTTTGAAGGTCTTATATTAACTTATAATCCTCAAAATAAACTAGCGTTTGCTCCCGTAAGCAACTTTAGAGAAATGATTATTTCTGGAACTAAAGAAGCTACCCCGACCAGCTCACCAACGGCATGGGCGCCAGGTGATCCTTATTTATTTGAAAAGTGGGACGTTAAAACGGCCGGAACTTATACTAACTTCAAAGACAATTCAACTCCCACACCGCAACCGATTGTGGTTTCATCCGCTGATTTAAGCAATAATTTTGTACAAATATGGGTTACAAATGGTGTTTCAGAAAAAGTATCAAAAGCGTTACCTTCTACACCTGTTGTTGATGGATTCAATTCAAGCTCAACAACGGATTCCAGTTCTGCAAAGAATGCAAAAACTTTAATGGATATTACCAAAGTAGGGGCTGTAAGAGATTGGGTTCTTGGCGCATATTCTACAAATGAAGTTGTGAGGTATCTTGGTCTTGAATGGGTTGCCGGGACAAATATTACATCGGCGGTTCCCGGCGCCAATGCTAACTGGAAAATATACTATCCATTTTTAAAGCCAGTAGGGATCTTTGTATCGGATGCGTCTACCTTTACCGTAAACCTCGTTAATAACACGTGTGTGTTTACAGGGGCGTCAACAAACAAGATAATAACACCATTTGGAAGTATTAACATTCCCGCACAAACTGTTGATTGTTCTGCAAATCCAACGTACTATACATTAGTTTACAATACTACAACGGCATTGGTTAGAGCTGTTGCTGTATTTGATTCTGCAGCATCACCTTTAAAGGTTGATGATTATATGTTGTGTTACGTAATGAATTTGAATGGTACTTTACGCGATATTTTCGGGGCAAAAAAATATAGATTGATTGATAGCAATGGCACCGTTGATTATCCTATAAAACCAATTGCAACAACTGATGTAATTTACAATAAATTATTCTCTACTTACCAAACTTCAAGAACAGATACAGAGAAATTATGGCTTGCAAAAGCGATTGTAGATTTGGAATTTTATAATATTCGTGATGCACAGACAGTAACGTTTTACACGCTAGGGAAAAACTACACTTCAAAATCATATTTAGGTTTTGGTGTTGCTGAAACTGGAAAACCAAGTATATTCCTATATGCTGATGAGTTTAACAACAGTGTAAGCATTGCATATGACGCTAATGCTCACAAAGGCGTAAAGACTTATTATCTTAGATCCGGAACGGACAGGTCCTCAACTACAACTATCTACGGGAAAGTAACAATTGATTGGGATGCGATTCCAATGGGAGCACAAATTTTTGAGGGTAATTCTGGAATAGCAGTAAATAACTCCAATATTGTCAGGACACTATTTAAAAAGTCAGAAGTTTTCAACAATCCAACAGGTTTTGTAAAATTCGCTAGGTCCAGAAGCTTTAATGATTACTATACAGCGCCTACAATGCCGAGTTACGCTTCTGGTCCAAATACCGGAGTTCCGAAGTCGCCTTTTGAAGATTGTCGCCAGTGGGCAACACAGTGGGACGCGTTTGTGACTTCACCTCCTGCGGGATATACTGTGACAAAAGAAACTTTGACAACGGCAGTTCCAACAGATGGCGGGGGCACACTGCCAATTTACGGATACGTATTTTCACCTGCGAAATTAGCTGCGGGAGATTCAACCGGAAATAATTCGCAGACTTTACCGAGGATATTCATTAACTGCTCAATTCATGGTTTTGAAAAAACACCTTCGTTTGTTGTGTATGAAATGATGAAGCAGATCTTGACGAACTGGAAATCGCATTCTTTCTTAGAGTATTTACGCTTTAATGTTGAATTCTGTATCATTCCTTTCGCTAATCCGCATGGATGGAATACAGGCGGCGGAGCGGGATCGCGTAAAAACTTCAATAACGTTGACCTTAATAGGAATTTCCCGGCATTTTGGGTCGGCGGCGGAACTCCATCAGATAATACTTATCCAGGCATAAATCCACTTTCAGAGATTGAAAGTCAGTCAATTTACACTTGGATGCAGGGTAAGATCACCTCTAACACAGTTATGGGTATTGATTTCCATAATTTCCACGGGCAGCCGGAAACAGATCCAAAGAAATACAATATGGCATGGGTCGTTAATTTAGGTTCTGAACTTGGACAAAGTTCTGCTAATATTCTGATGAAGGAGCTTTCGGTAAAATACAAAGCAAAATATCCGACTCTACCGATTCAGATCCCACAAACCGATGACTATTTCATAGGCCAATCAAACAACTATAACGGTCCAGGGTTTTCCGGCTCCGCTATGAAGGCTTTAGGTTCGATATATGCTTCAACCTTCGAGGTATGCCAAAACTTCAGGTTTAATCCAAGTTATCAAAGTCACGATTCTGATGCGATCACATGTGGTGTCGAAACCTTTGTAAACTACCTGAGAGTGTTTTTACAGGAGAACTTAGAGGAATACAACCGAGTAAAATAAAAAAATGAAATGGGGGATCCAAATACAAATCAAATCGGACGATTTCAGCAGCTTATCGCTAGGAATCCAATTGCCTTTGTTGCTGCAGTGTTTTTCGTTATGTTCTGGATTACCTATTTCATCAACATGAATAAAAATAACGATGCTGAGCAGTATTGGAAAGAATTATACGAAAAAGAAAAATGGGAAAAAGATGCCCTTAAAGATCAACTATTAAGAAAGGCCGGATACATTGAGAAGGAGACAATAAAAAAGGCAGACAGCACCCTTAGGGAAAAAACTCAAGAACAGGCTAAACAAATTTTAAATCAAGCGAAATGAAAAAGAATGCATTTATAGCGATTTTGGTTTTAGCGGTTATAGTTTTAGTCGCAAACCTTTTTAAAGGATGGTTTACTCTAAGTAAAAACGACAGAATAGCAGCTGAATCAGTTACTAAGCATGACACTGTTTATGTTGATAAATGGCTTAATCCTAAAGACAGTACTACACATGGCACTTTTGAACAGAAAGAAGGAGAGGTGATTCAAAATCATATTACGAAAAATTATATCACATATGTTCAGGATACATTGGCTCCTGCTCTTAATATTGCTACTGAAAAAATTGACGAATTAACCAGGGCGAAATTAGTGTTGGAAGGGCAGTTGAAGGCAAGTAAAATTCAACGTGAAAAAGATCGTGTATATTACGAAAACAAATACCTTCAAATCGTTTCAAATACCAATGATAGCACTGTTGATTATAAGTATAATGCAATAGTTGATATTGTAAAGTATAATGAAAGAAAGTGGCTTTTAGGTCCTGAAAAAACTTATATTGATATTTCTTCACCAGACAAAAACATGAAGATTAACGGTGTTGAGCATTTCAAAAAGCGAATAGATGTTAAACCTAAAAAACTAGGATTAGGAATACAGGCAGGGTATTACTATATACCAGGAACAAATCAATTTTATCCAGGTTTTGGAATAGGAGTTTCTTACAATTTAATAAGGCTATAATATGAAAACATCACAGAAAGGAATACATCTGATCATATCGTTTGAAGGATTCAGTTCAAAACCATACCTGGACTCAGCGGGTATTCCGACAATAGGCTATGGAAATACGTATTACCCCGGAGGTAAAAAGGTAACCATGAACGATCCTGCCATCAGTAAAGAAAAAGGAGTGGAATTATTTTCGTCTGTTTTACCAACTTATGAAAAAATAGTGAATTCAAAAATCAAAGTTCCATTGGCACAAAACCAATTTGACGCTTTGGTTTCTCATACCTATAATACCGGTGGCTCAGACGGTCTGTTCAAGCTGGTAAATGACCGTGCATCAGAAGCCGCAATCCGGAACTGGTTTACTACGAAATACATTACAGCCGGAGGTAAGGTTTTGAACGGCCTGATCCGGAGAAGAAAAGCAGAGGCGGATATGTTCTTTGGGAAATAAACCTATCGAATTTAATACATTTAATAAAATAGCCCCCAATTAAGGAGGCTGTTCTTATTTTATTTTTTAGTGTCGTAATCTAGATGGTTTAAAAACCATAGTAGTCCATTTTTAGTGCTCTATTTTTCATTGCTGTAAATTTTTTTAATTGGGTATGTGATGTTGTTTTACTGTTCAAATATAATAAAAAATAATTAATGCTTTTCTTCATGAATCCATTTTAACGCTAATTTTTCATAATTAGACCAGCTCTTGGCACTGTCTTGCTGTATATGATTTATGAATGGAGCAAACTTTACGTAATATCTCCCAAAAAGCTTGCCAAAAAGTCGTTTTACAATTTCATTATCCAAATCTCCAGCCAATACCATTGCTGATACGCTTTCAAAATAATTTAATGTTATCGTTAAAGCTTGTCTGTCTGTTCTATTTACTGGGTCATCCAGATATGCGATAAATTGCCTAATGTTTTGAGGTTGTAAATTGTCAGATTGAGTGATA
Source organism: Chryseobacterium sp. ON_d1 (assembly GCF_006829085.1). Classification (GTDB taxonomy): domain Bacteria; phylum Bacteroidota; class Bacteroidia; order Flavobacteriales; family Weeksellaceae; genus Chryseobacterium. Next base: position 23,624 of record NZ_BJTC01000008.1, on the reverse strand, counting down.
ATAAGCCTTCGCAAATCTTCATTAATGTCTTTCATTCCTGGCTTTCTAAAGTCAGCGCAAATATCATAAGTATATTTAGATAAATTCTGCCTATTACTAGCCTCTTGAGTTCTAATTTGATTTTCTAAGTTATGCATATGATAAAGCAAAGTAAGAAATGCTAAAATACATAATGTAAATTTATAAGTAAATTCAAAAGCGTCCTTTGGATCACAATGCATAAAATAACGTAAGAAAAGGAATGTGCTAAAAAATACTAAAGCCAGAAATATAAATACAAGATAAATTAAACGAATTGAATATCGTTTGTTAAAAAAATTATTCATTCTATTAGTTTTTACTTCCACGAAAATAGTATTTAAAAATGAAATGCCTAGTTTTATTAATTAAATTTTCGTGAAGCTACAGAATAAATTTTTATCCACATTACGGTTTCCCGTAGAGTTATTACTACAGTATATCCGTATATTTACGGATATTGATTACAAAGTACAAGACAAGTTTTTTTAGCCTCCTTAGGGAGGTTTTTTATTTGGTGGTTAATCCACTGTCAATGATTTAAATTCACCTGATAAATCATTAATTACGGTTGTAGAAAGTATTTTAATTGCTTTTTCTGCATCAGCTTTTGTAAAGGTCTTCCCATCTTTTTTATGCAACTTCTTACTAAGATATGATAGAGCTGATTTATTGTTCGGCCACATCCTTATGGCGATATAGCCCAGGTCTAATTTACAGTGATATTTTAAGTATTCCTCTACAGTCATAATGCAAATATAATAAAAATTGAGTACAAATAAATTTGTATAGTACAAAAATATTTGTACCTTTGTAAAAGAAACATAAACAAAATAGTCATGAAACAAGTATTTAAATTAGAATTAAACGGATCATGGTTTATCGATGAAGATTACGATAATATTCTTGAAACACTTAAAAGCGAACTTGAAGAATTAGAATTGAATGAAATAATTGATGTGCGAATATCTTTAATTGAAATGTCGGAATCTGAATATAATAATCTGCCTGAATTTGACGGATTTTAACCCTTAAATAAAAACAAAGATGAAACAACTTGAATTAGAATTAAAGAAAAGACTTCTTATTGTTGAAGCAGAAGAAGCGAATGAGTTTATTATGTCAAAAGGAATGAAATCGGGAACTTACATAGTATTCTGCAAAGGTTCTGAATTGTCACATGAAATAGCGAAAGGATTTTTGCATGAATCTATTCACACGGGTTTATTTGCCCACTATGTTATAGGTATTCCGGTAAATACTTATTGCTATAAGTCAGCTTTAGAATCTTTCATTTCAGCTATTGAATCAAAAGGTTATTATTGGGGTAGAAGTCCAATTGCAGAGCCAAATGCTCCACCTTTTATTAATCCGAATAGTAATGGTTATTCAGAAAACGACTATGTTGATTATAGATATGACCTTCATCAGTTTTATGAAGCCAAATCAAGAACTTTTAACCCTGAGAAAACTTTAATATTTGAGATATTATGAAAAACCTTATCCCCCTTTCCGATTTTGTTCTGGAACAGTTGAAAATAGAACAATCTACAAGCGAATTTAAAGAGGTTGTAAGGAATAAAATAGAAGAGCATGGAAACCTTAAAACTTAATTGTGCAACTTGCGGTGTTGACTATGAAAAACCAATAGAATTTAAAATTTGGAATGATGAGCGTTCAGATGTTTTTTTTCGATGGAGTTTAACGTATTGTGATACTTGCAGACGAGCAAAACAGATAGAGGCGTTAAAACAACTTCCCAAAGTTTTAAAAGCTCTTTCAGATGATGTTAAACCCACGGAGTAGTCTCCACAAAATATAATAAGATACCAAAAAGCATTAAAAACAAAACAAATATAATATTATGACAACAGAAGAGCTTAACGAAAAAATGGAAAAAATTTTAGAAGAAAATAATCTTGATTGGCAATCTATCCATTTATGGATTGAAAATAAAGGCTATGTAATTATTACCGAAGAAGAATATGACAATTTGGAAATTATTGACCCAGATGGCCCTTGCCCTTAAATTGTAAAAACAGAGAAAGTGGCGGAACTGGCAGACGTAATCGCGGTTGGTGAAATACTCTATGAAATGAGAGCGCGATAAATAACAGTATCACTACTTAGGGTTAAAGTAAAGCTAAGCATTATTGTATCAGGCTTCAAATGTTAGTCTAAAACCCATACAGGTTCGAATCCTGTCTTTCTCTACAACTCATGTTTAATTTGAGTTTTCATGGTTATTAGTTTTTATCCTCGGAATTTCCGGGGATTTTTCTTTTTGTACCTTGGTGTAAAAATTAACCATGGAAATTGAAGGCGAAGTTTTAAAGGTAAAGAAGCGATACACGAGAATTCAATTAAAGGATGGAACTATACTAGATTTAATGTATCGCAAAAGTGACAACTATATTGTTTATAATTTAAAAAAAGGAGATTGGCTGAAAGCAGTTGTCGAGGTAAAAAATTATAAGCTTTGGAGGATGAGATTTGTCGGGTACTTTTTGCATATCATCAAACCTTGATCATTCCTGTAAAAATTAAAATTGTTATAATTTGTATCAGAAATAATTTTGATATAGATTCATTTTGTATCAATTTTGGCGCATGAAATTACGAGGTACTGTCAGGGAAGAAACCCATCCTTCAAAAAATACTATGGTAGTTGAGTTTGAAGGTGACAAGAAAAAACAGCATTTTGAGGTTAAATGTTCTTTTAATCCGCATCAACATAAATTCAGAAAATGGGACGTCATTGATATGTGGATTAAATGGGAGAGTGAAATTTTTGAAGATCCAAAAACGGGAGAAAAATCGTACTTTACTCATTTGATTTGTGATAGAGCAGTTGAATTTCACTCAATTCATGATAAAAAATGATTTGCATAATATTTATGGCATCATGTATTCCATGAAGAACTTACAGAGGATATTATAGAGAAAAAGATTTTGGAACTAAAAGAAAAAGACGTAACATTTTAGCTACGCCTTAATTACTTTAATTTCCAATATTTACTTTTAATTTTCTATTCTTGTCTATTTGATGCTCTTGATGATCAATTGCATATTTCATTGTAGTTTTGATGCTTGTATGACCCAAAGCCCCTTGTGCAATAGTTAGGTCATAATTTTTGGAGATCAAATTTGAAAATGTGTGTTTAAGCTTGTATCCTGTAATATTTAATCCTACCTTTCTCAAATACTTTGCTGCTGCGACATAAAGGCTTTGTGCGGCGATTGGAACGCTGCCTGGTACTCTATTATGACTAAATAGATACTCGTCTTCATTAGCCATGTCGTAATACATTTTCCAATACTTCCAGCTGGCCATATTAATAGCTTTCATTGTTCGTTTATGTTTACCTCCTTTTTTGACGGTGATCCAGAACAAACTCTTATCAAGTTCAACATCTGACTTTTTAACCTTTGCTATTTCTTCAAATCGACAACAAGAGTATAAAAATATGAAAAGGAACATGTACTCATTATAATTTATATCTTTAATGGAATGGAACCGTCTCCAATCATCCTCAGATCTAAGAATATGCGGAGTTTCAGGATTCCATTCTAACAAAGATATGCTTCTTATAAAGTTTGCTTCAAATATTTCCAATTCTGTAAAATGAGAGAAAAACTTTGATAAATGGTCTCTCGTTTTATTAACTCTATAATTTGAATGATTATCATTTGACATAGAAATGAGGAGTTGCTTAATGTCTCTTTTTCTAATGTCTCCAATCTCCTTTAAGTCAAGCGATAATTTTTTAGCATAGTTCTTAATGTGCTTAAGGCTATTTTCATAATCTTCAATAGTCGTTGTTTCTCCCTTGAAAGATTTAAGAGCAATATCAAAAGCTTTAAGAAATGGTGTTTCTGGAATTATTAGATCTTCATCTATGTTTTCATACTCTTTCGTTACCGGATTGAATCCATTTCTGAGCATTTTCACTTCATCATGTATAAGTCTTTTCGTGACTTCTTGTTTTTCATAAAGTGATTTGCAATGATTCATTCCTTTGAATCGGATAATCTTACCCTCTGGTGGTAATAGTGGGTGAAAGTAAACATAGCGGATTTCCCAATCTTTGTCTAGATTTTTCTTTAATTCGGTATCCCAAGTTACAGGATACACTTTTAATGGAGTGTGATGCGGTTTCATTTTTACACGATTTTTTACACGTTAATAAAATTGAGCGCATTAGAGAATGAAATAGAAAAATCGGCAAACGTAGTGTGGATGCTAGTTTGCCGAGATTTTGTACCCAGGACCGGGATCGAACCGGTACTCCTAAGAACTGGTGTTTGAGACCAGCGCGTCTACCAATTCCGCCACCTGGGCTTGATGTTGAATTCAAACATGATGTTTGTTTCAAATTGGTGTGCAAATATAGGAACTTTTTTCAATGTTCAAAAGCTTTTTACAGAATTTTTTTAAAAATTAAGCTCCAAACCATCGTAGGCAAGGTGTATTCCGTCCGGAAGCTGCTTATCTTCAACATCATGCAGCCCCAGATGATGACTGATGTGTGTTAAAAATAATTGTTTCGGTTTTAGTTCTTCAAACAGCTTAATAACATCAGGAAGGATAAAATGGGCAGGATGAGGATCAAATTTTCTGATGCAGTTTAGGATCAGAATATCCAGGTCCTTCAGTTTTTCCTTTTCCGTGTCGGAAATAAACCCGGCATCTGTGATGTAAGCCAGATTTTTAAATTTATATCCAAAAACAGTAATTTTATAGTGAATCACTTCTACAGGAGTGATTTCCGTATCCAGTACTTCAAAAGGTTTATTTTCAATTTCGTGAAGTTCAAAAGCGGGTGCTCCGGGATACCTTACATCGGCAAAAGCATAAGGAAACCTGTTTTTTATTTCGTGAGCCACTCTGGAATAGCAGTAGAGTGGAACATCTTTTCCGCTTTTAAAAATCAGTGGACGCATATCATCCAGCCCGATTACATGGTCATTATGTTCATGCGTAATCAGCGCGATGTCCACGGTATGTTCATGATTGGTAAGCATTTGCTGCCTGAAATCCGGACCGCAGTCGATCAGTATTTTTTTATTTTCCTCCGTAGTTACCATCACGGAAGAGCGCAAACGTTTGTCTTTGGGATTTTCGGAAGTACACACTTCACATGTACAGCCTATAACGGGCACACCTTGAGAAGTACCGGTTCCTAAAAATTTCAACTTCATTTTGTTTTGAGGTTGGTTTAATTTTGGTAAATTTACAAAAAATTTCATGTCCTAATGTATCAGAAACTAACTCCTAAACAAAAAGCATTAACAATTAATCTAGATCCTACTATTTATGGTACTTTCGCGGAAATTGGAGCAGGGCAGGAGACTGTTCGCCACTTTTTTAGAGCAGGGGGAGCTTCGGGTACGATTGCTAAGGCAATGTCTGCTTATGACAAAGATTTTAGTGATGCTATCTACGGAAAAGAGGTAAAAAACAGGTACGTTACCCAGAACAGACTTCGCAAAATGCTTCGGTATGAAGTCGCTTTGATTGAAGAAAGAATCTCAAGAGATAATAATCCGGATAGAAAATTCTTTTCTTACGCCAATACGGTAACCACCATCAACTTTGATAAGACTGTAAAAGGCCACGGCTGGGTAGGAATCCGTTTTCAGACCAAAGAAAATGAGGACTACAATGAGATCGTGATTCACGTAAAATTCAAAGAAAATGATGCTACCCTTCAGCAGGAAACCTTAGGAAACCTGGGGGTAAATCTTATTTTTGGAGCCTTCCATTATTATGATAATCCAAGAACTTTAGTAGAATCTCTGTATGACGATATTGCAAAAGATAATCTTGAGATTGATATGATCGATTTCAGCGGACCTGCTTTTGCGTATGTTGATAACAGGCTGATGTCTCTTCAGCTGGTAAAGAATGGAATGACCGATGCAGTGATCTTTAATTCTGAAGGAAACAATATGCTTCCGGCAGATGTGCTGTACAAGAAAAATATTTTCGCGGTAAGAGGAAGTTTCAGGCCGGTAACAAAAGTAAACATTGATATGCTTAAAAACGGTATGGATATGTTTTTCAAAGATGCGACCTGTACCCATGAAGAAACTGAGGTGCTTATCGAAATTACCATTTCCAATCTGAGGGCAGACGGAGATATTGATGAAAGAGACTTCCTGGATAGAGTAGATATTTTGGGTAAACTCGGATACACAGTTATTATTTCAAACTTCTCCGAATATTACAGGCTGATCGATTATTTTGCATCCTATACAAGCGGAGATATCGGAGTGGCCATGGGAGTAAATAACATGCTGATGGTATTCGATGAGAAATATTATAAAAACCTTTCGGGAGGAATTCTTGAAGCGTTTGGTAAGTTTTTCAGAAACGGAATGAGAGTATATCTGTACCCTTATAAAGATCCGGAAACACATCAGCTGCTGGATTCTTCCAACCTGAAAGTAGAAGAAAACCTGAAAGAGCTGTACAAATATTTCAAACATAACAACCGTATTGTAGATATTACAAACTATAATCCGGAGTTCCTTGAAATTTACTCCAGAGAAATACTGAGAAAAATAGCATGCTGTGTGAAAGGCTGGGAAACTCAGGTGCCGGAGGGCGTAGCAGAAATGATTAAAGAGCGTGGAATGTTCGGATATAAAGAAGAGCTTTCCTTAAAACAATTCTCTTAAAATATATATACAATGTCAGAATTAAAGAAAAGACTTTCCTCTATTCTTGAAAGTCCTAAACATAATACAGAAGAAAAGCTTGAAAAAGTATGTCACCTGTTGGATCAGGAGATTTCCTATTTCAACTGGACAGGGTTCTATTTCAAAAACGGAGATAAGGATGAACTGATTTTAGGCCCTTACGTAGGAGCACCGACTGATCATACCATTATTCCTTACGGAAAAGGAATTTGCGGTCAGGTTGCAGTTTCCAATGAAACTTTCGTAGTTCCGGATGTACATGAAGAAAGCAATTATTTAAGCTGTTCTATCGATACAAAAGCTGAAATCGTAGTTCCTATCTTTAAGGATGGAAAAAATATCGGTCAGATCGATATTGATTCCCATACCATTGATCCTTTTACCAATGAAGATCGTGAATTATTGGAATGGCTTTGTAATGAAGTTTCTAAGATTTTGTAATTGAATTCCAATACGAATATGAAAAAAACTCCGGCTCTCAGTCCGGAGTTTTTTTATGGATTGTTGGTTGTGATCACAAACATAATCAGGGGCTCGTCTCCTGTATTTTCGATAGAATGATATCCGACTGAGCTGATTGCGGTAATATCTCCTTTCTGAAGAATTTTCTTCCGTACCGGTCCTTCTGTTCCGGTTCTTTCACGGTACTCTCCGGTCCCATGAACAACCACATACAATTCCTGCTCATTTCTAATGTTATGGGTATGAAATCCGGATTCATCCCCTCTATTCAGTAAAACCATATAAGCGGCCAGACGGTTATTGGCCAGGTCCTGCTGGTCAAACATCTGTATCATATATACCGTTCCTTTGCCGCCATACATATTTTCACGTTTGTCCACCCGCGTAATGGTTCTTTCTTCTTTTTCGAATGCCATTACATAAAGATGAATGTATTTTGACACTTCCTGTATAACATGGTCAAATTCTGCTCCTTGAGATAATATAACGGTATCAGACATGGATTAAATATTTAAAGTTTAGAGTTTTGGGTTTAAAGTTGACAGAGAAAAACTAGCTTTGCTGCACCTGTTGAATCTCAGCTAGGAATCCTTTAAAATACTGTTCACATTTTGCAATATGAGTTCCATACCATGAAAAAGCCTCTCCGTCTACGATCATGATCTTTTTATCCGGATAAAAAAGCTTCAGCTCTTCAATATGTTTCTCTTTAAATGGAAAAGGTTCGGAAGAAAGCATGATCACATCAGCATCTGCAAGATCTTCAGTAGTAATCTGAGGATAGCGGGTTGTATTGCTGAAAATATTTTCAAAGCCAATTTCTGATAAAATTCTGTGAATAAAGGTATCCGAACCAACCGTCATGTATGGATTCTTCCAGATCAGATAAGCGGCTCTGACAGGATTTTCAAGTTTTGTCTGGTTCAGGATATCATAAATTTTAAGATTGAAAAGCTGGGCTCTTTCCTCCTTCCCAAAAAGCTTTCCCAGATTTTTAAGAAGATAATAGTTGTCTTCAATGGTGTCAATATTGGTCACCATTACCTTAAAATCATCCATCAGAGCTTCTACCTGGTCTTTTACATTTTCTTCCTTATTGGCAATAATAAGGTCCGGCTGCAACGTTCTGATTTTTTCAATATTGATATTTTTTGTTCCGCCGATTACGGATACATTTTTTATTTTATCCTGAGGGTGAATGCAGAATTTTGTTCTTCCTACAACTTCATTTTCGGTCAGTCCAAGGTCAAATAAAGCCTCTGTAATAGAAGGGACGAGTGAAACGATTTTCATATTGGCATGTTAGATGATGCCTAAAATTACAAAAGTTTTCCGGTTAAGAAAAGCCCGGCTACAGTAAAATAGATGATAAGTCCCGTAACATCCACCAGGGTTGCTACAAATGGAGCAGAAGAGGTGGCAGGATCAAGTTTTAGTTTCTTTAAAACAAACGGGATCATAGAACCTGATAATGTTCCCCACAATACAATGGCAATCAGGGAAACAGAAACACTTAATCCTACATATACCCAGTATTGGCCATAGTCGAAGAGACCAATCTGCTGCCAGAGCATGATTCGTATAAATCCGATTACTCCTAAAATAGCCCCCAGACATAATCCGGAAATAATTTCCTTTCTCATGACATACCACCAGTCTTTCAGATTGATTTCCTGAAGCGCCATAGCACGGATAATCAGTGTTGCTGCCTGCGATCCGGAATTTCCTCCACTGGAAATAATTAACGGAACAAATAAGGCCAGAACAACGGCTTTCTCAATTTCTTTATCAAAATAGCCCATTGCAGAAGCCGTCAGCATTTCAGAAACGAAAAGAATGATCAGCCAGGTTGCCCTTTTCTTGATCATTTCAGTCCATGATGTCTGGGTATAGGGAAGATCCAGTGCTTCCAATCCCCCGAACTTCTGGATATCTTCTGTATTCTGCTGCTCAATCTGATCGAGAATGTCGTCAATCGTTACAATTCCCACGAGAACACCGGCCTCCGTAATAATCGGAAGAGCACCACGGTCATACTTTTCAAAGTAGGTTACCGCATCCTCTTTGGAGGTGGTAGTGGTAATCGCTACAAAATGATTGTCTGTGATATCAGAAACCAATGTATCTTCTTCTTCCAGCAGTAATGTTCCGATAGCAAGGTCATCAATTAACCGGTTTCTTTCGTCCACCACGTACAGATAGTTCATCGTTTCCACTCTTTTTCCTACCTTTTTGATCTGCTGAAGACATCTCTTTACCGTCCATTCCTTACGGATCTGGATATAATAAGGAGTCATCAGACGGGCAATAGAATCCGAGTTGTAACCAAGAAGCTTTAAAGCAATTCTTCTTTCCTGTGGGTTAAGATGATTGATAGAATACTTGATAAGCTCATCCGGAAAATCTTCGAAGAGAGCGGTCCTGTCATCCGGCGTCATTGCATTCAGGATTTCGGAAACTTCATCGCTTCCGATACTTCTGATGGTATCTTCCTGAAAATCAGGATCAAGATGTGAAAAAACTTCTGCTTTGTATTCTTTCGGAACTTTCAGGAACGCGAGCAGCCTCTCATCAGCAGGAAGTTCACTGAGAGTTTCGGCAATATCGGCAGGGTTGAAGATAAGTTCGTCTCTAGAATTCAAAACGTGAAATTTTTTGGATATGCAAAAATAATTCAAATTTTTAAGACTGCGCAATAAAGTGGCAAAATTAAGGATTAATTAAACTTTAATGCTTTATATAAAAACAAAAAACACCCGCCGGAGCAGGTGTTCAAAAAATTAAATTTTAAAATTCCAATATTTTTTTAAATTGGTCCACATTCTGAAGTAGGAATGAAGGTGCAGACACTGTTTGTACAGCAATTGTAAGGTCCGCAGTCCGAATCATCACCACATTTTTTTATGGCGCCTCCGTGTATTCCCTTTTGTTCCTGTCTGTTGAGTCTTTTGAGATTTGAGTTTTTCATAAAGATAGGGTGTTTTAAGTTAAGGCTCTATCATACAGTCATGATCCAGGCATTCTCCGTTACAGCAATATCCAACGGAGCAAGGTCTTGTTATGCTGCATCTGAACGGTCCGATACCGCCATTGATTTTTTTTGCAGCACTCCTGCTGAGTTTTTTCAGGTTTTTCATATAGTTTAGATTTAATGTTACACTAAAATAATAAATATTTCTATATTATTCCTTTGCGTGTGAAAATATTTTATTATAAATAAATATTTCGTTTATGTTTTAAATAAGAGACACCTGCATTCGCAGGTGTCTGTAATGATCATATATATTACTCCAGAGGACATGGATTTAAAACGCATGTGTTATGGCAGCATGATCCGCCCGGACATTGGTAATGTTCTGTACATCTTTTGAAAGGCCCGCTGCCTTTGATTTCCTTTTGTGCCTGTCTGCTGATCTTTTTTAAATTTTTCATGGGATTTAATTTTAATTGAGTATTAAATTTTATTCAAGGCAAATGAATGGTGAACAGACACCAAAACAGCACCATCCTACAGTGCATGGATTACTTTCACTGCATCTTTCAATGGAGCCTCCATTGATTTGCTTTGATTTCTCTCGGCTGAGTTTCTTTAAATTTTTCATAAGATTTTGGTTTTAATGTTGAACTAAAATAGCAAAAAAATATTTAATAATTCCTTATTTGGTGAAAATATTTAATTGTTAATCAATAATTTATAGTGTGTTTTAAATGAAAAGCACTTATTCGTAAGTACGGATAAGCGCTTTATTTAATGTTAAAATATTTATAATTCAGGAAGAAATACTTTATGAAAAATATAAATGAAAATAAATGATGAATTAATTAAATATATACATTGATCTCTACAGCAAAAAATTCACCATTGACTTGCGAAGCAAATTGACCATTCACCGTAAAAGTCCTTTAAACCTTAAACCTCAAAGTTCTGCTTCTGTTGGTTTCAGTTTTCTCAGTTTTTTAATAATTCCTTTTATAGCTCCTTCTGTTCCGATCTTAACTGAGTTGACGGTAGATCCCAGCAAGCGCATATTTTTTCTGTAGGTATCATGATCTGTTTCAGTCACCAGATTGCCGTCAGCACCAAATAATTTCATGCTTACCACTACCTGATTGGAAAAAACATATTTGCCAAAACCTACCTTGAAATACCTCACTTTGGAAACAATGGCAAAATCTGCATCATTGTTGGTGCAGTAATCCACGATGGTCTGTTTGTCAATGCTGTCAAAAGGAACCTGAACTTCAGCACGGAGCATTTTATTTTTTCTGCCGCTGAAATTATCAGTAACAGCATCAAAGAAAGCATTGTTGGTAGGGTCTTTTATTTCATCAATATCAGGCTCAACCTCAGGATTGAAGTAGAGAACTTTTCTTATTTTATCATCAGCATTTTTCTGGGCTTTTACTGAAGTAAAGCCTATGAATAAAAAACTAGCGACCGCTGTAAAGAGTATAATTTTTTTCATTTGTAATTCGAATGCAAAATTACTGCCTTTTCGTTGGATTGTATATAATTTATTAAGAAATTTTTAACATTTTTTTCTATCAAATTTGATTCATGAAATCAATAATGTTTGCAGAATCAAAAAATAGTCGTAATTTTGCACCCGTTACATAATAATCATTAAACAATATTGGAATGTACTTAACAACAGACAAAAAGCAGGAAATTTTCGCAAAACACGGAAAATCTGCACAAGACACAGGAAGTGCTGAAGGACAAATTGCACTTTTCACTTTCAGAATCAACCACCTTTCTGCTCACTTAAAGAGCAATCACAAAGATTTCAACACTGAAAAATCTTTGGTTAAATTGGTAGGTAAAAGAAAAAGATTACTAGATTACCTTAAAAATAAAGATATCGCAAGATACAGAGCGATCATCGCTGAACTAGGTTTAAGAAAATAATCTATAAAGATTTTCAAAAACAAAAAGCAACTTCGAAAGAGGTTGCTTTTTTGTTTTAAGCGTCAGTCATATCATTATTCTAACAGAAAAAATCAATATTTTATTTGTGCGCAGTATGGTTGCGTACTTTGTTTTTTACTTTGCATTATCAAAAACAGGAATTATAATTCCAGTAAAAAGTAATACGATGAAAGTACGTTTTAAAAACCAAAAGCAAGCGGCTCTTTCCCATTTTTTTAAGGAGGAACATAGAGTAATTATTAAAGAGAAAACCCTGCAGGGATATTACTGCTATACTCTTTTTAATGAAAACCTGCATGAGATAACAGTGAATGATGATCAAGTGGAAATTACAGATCATGATATATCTGATATGATACAGAGAAATGATCTTGGGTATGGAAGAGAATTTTATATTAATCGGTTTCTAATAGAATTATTACCGTTGCAACCAGGACAATTCATAAATACACAATCTCTTTGGGTCGCAGGTAAGCTTCTAAGGTATTTTGAAAAATATAATTATGAAATTCCGGATTCTTACAAAGACAGAGTACTGAATGAGAAGTATAAAATGCATCTTATCGAGGGTTTTCTGATGGCTATAAACCCTTATATGGAAAGGAAATTTATGGGTGGAAACTATTTTGAAGGTTTTGAGTTTTATAAAGGTAAGCCCATCCCGGAAATACAGCTTGAGAATGATGAAAGCCTTAATGAAATTAATCTTGCAGACTATAAAAACCTTTTGAAAACCTTTATTGAAAAGTCTTTGAATGATACCTATGATAATGAGGCACACTCTAAAAACTTTGCAAGTACCCTGTTTGTTTTGATAGACTCTTTATTCGTTTATGATATTACCCGTATTTTTTCTTATAAAACTTTCTATAATGATTGTTTTGTTATAGAATATCAGAATGAATATTATTATCTGAATCAGTACTGGTGGGGATAAATCTAATGGAAAGCATTCTGCTCTTCCGGAGGGGTGGCAAAAATTCAAAGAATTTTTGACGGGTGGTTAGCGCTCTGAATGAGTACTTATTCCGTCTTTTTCCCGATTTTCCCTAAATGTGTATGTTGAAAACTATCCGGATATTTTAGTCCATATCCTAATATTCTATCAAAAGCAGAGTGTGAAAATAAAATAGCTCCAGCCATCTGTAAATAGGGAAGTGATAAGATTATTCCTACAAGATAAACTGCGACAGCCACGCCAAAATGATGAAACAGGTTGTAGCAAAATGCTCCTGCTTTATTATTAACAGTATATCCCAGCATAGAAATATCAGGAGCAAGGAATAGTCCTGCAAACCACCACCAGGAATATCCTGTCTGAGCAAAACCATATATTCCTAATACAAGAAAGGCTGCGTATTCAAGCTTTAACTGTGCTTTCATAATAATTGTGTTGATACATACGATAAGTTGTTTTTTATGATGAAAAGTTACATTTCAGGATCTGGAAAAAAAGAAAGCGGAATACTTTGAGATATTCCGCTTTGTATATTTTTTTAATTGATTTTAATGTCCGGATTTAGCTTCAGCAGCTTCTACATGACCAAGATATTTGGTGCAGTACGCTCCAAAAATAAGAATGACCAGATAGCAGAATACAGGAATAATAAATGAATGCTGCACTCCAAACTGATCTGCAAGGTATCCCTGGAATATAGGAACAATAGCCCCTCCTAAAATAGCCATTACCACTAGTGATGATCCCTGGCTGGTATACTTACCCAGTCCTGAAATAGCCAGCGTATAAATATTGGAAAACATAATAGAGTTGAAGATTCCGATACCTAAAATACTGTACATGGCCAGCTCACCATGATTCACCATAGCAGAAATCAATAACGCAACATTCACCGCAGCAAAGATGGATAGTGTTCTTGCCGGAGCTGCTTTACCCACGAAAAAGGCAATGAAATTAAGAACAATGAATACCAGGAAAAAGCTGATCTGAGAGAAGGTAAGGTTAACAATACTGAAGATCACAAGGAAGACTGCAGCTGCTGCCCCCAGCATATAAACAGCTTTTTTGCTTTGGCTTATTGATTGGTTTAAAGATATCGCTCCCAGAAAACGTCCGATCATCGCTCCACCCCAATAGAGGGAAAGATAGTTTTTACTGATGATTTCATTAAAGCCCATAATCTGTGGCTGTTCCAGGAAACTGATGATAAAACTTCCCACCGCTACTTCTCCGCCCACATAGCAGAACATTGCAAATACCCCGAATTTCAGATGGCTGAACTCAAGAGCTCCCCAGCCTTTTACCACTTCCTCTTCACCCATCTGGAATGACGGAAGCTTAACCCTTGAAATCAACAGGGCAACCAGTAAAAGGATTCCTGCGAAAATGAGATAAGGAATTCTTGTGGCTACCGCACTGAAAGATCCATCCGGAGAAGAGAAAAACTCAAATATAAGATGGCCTCCAAGCACCGGTGCAATGGTTGTTCCGAATGCATTGAATGCCTGGGTCATATTCAGCCGGCTGGAAGCGGATTCTTCACTTCCCAGAAGGGAAACATAAGCGTTGGCAGTAATCTGCAGCACCGTGAAGCCCAGTCCTAAAATAAATAAAGCCCCCAAAAACAGCGGATAATAGGAAAAAGTGGCCGCCGGATAAAAGAGGATACAGCCCAATGCCGCCAGGAAAATCCCGAACAGGATCCCTTTTTTATAACCTAATTTATTGATAGGGTCTCCTTTGGTAATGGAGATCATAAAATAAATCAGCGATCCGATAAAGTACGCTCCAAAGAAACAGAACTGTACCAGCATGGACTCGAAAAAGGTAAGATTGAAAAGTTGCTTCAGATAGGGGATCAGGATATCATTCATACAGGTGATGAATCCCCACATAAAAAACAGCAGGGTAATGGTAATCAACGGAACCGTATAATTCCTGCTTTGTAATTGTACTTCTTTATTAGTCATAAACATGTATTTATCTGTATAAGGAAAAGTCCTTAACTTTTTGCCTACAGCATTGTATTTGGTGAAGTAAGGCAAATATAGGGATCAGCCTATAGGTTTGCAATAATTTTAATATTTTTTAGAAAGAAACAGATACTTCTTTCCAGATTATAATATTATTTTCATTTTTTGAGACAATAATACAAAAACAGCGGGATTTTTCAATACATTATCTTCATAAAAACGCTTTTTTACTTTCATATATTACGAATAAGCTGTCGAGGATGGTATAAAATTTAAAAAAAATCATCCACTGATACCCAATTTTTTGTATTTTAAGAACCTATTTATGCAATCGAAAAATTTAATATATCATTATTATATAGTACCTTTGCAGACGAAAATTTAAAGAGTTTAAATATTAATCATACTCAATACGGAGTATAAAGAAGCAAATTTATGAGTATACCTCAAGCGTTTACAGAAACGATTACCCTTGCAGACGGCAGGGAGATCACTATCGAAACGGGAAAGCTGGCTAAGCAGGCTGACGGATCTGTAGTGGTGAAATGTGGCGGAACAATGCTTTTAGCAACTGTTGTAGCCAACAAAGAAGCCAATCCTGGTGTAGACTTTTTACCATTAACGGTAGATTACAGAGAAAAGTTTTATGCAGGTGGAAGAATTCCCGGAAATTTCTTCCGTAGAGAAGCAAAACCATCTGATGATGAAGTGCTTACCATGAGATTGGTAGACAGAGTATTGCGTCCTCTTTTCCCTGAAGATTTCCACGCGGAAGTACAGGTGATGATTTCACTGATTTCTTACGATAAAGAAGTAATGCCTGAAGCATTGGCAGGTTTGGCAGCTTCTGCAGCTATTGCAATTACAGATATCCCTTTCAATGGACCTATGTCTGAAGCAAGAGTAGTAAGAGTTGACGGAGAATTATCTGTTAACCCAAGCTATGAAAATTTATTAAAATCAGATATTGACATTATGGTTGGAGCTACTAAGGACTCCATCGTAATGGTAGAAGGAGAAATGAAGGAGATTTCTGAGCAGGAAATGCTTGAAGCGATCAACTTCGCTCATGCTGAGATCAAAAAACAGATCGAAGCTCAGGAAAGATTAGCTGAAAAAGTAGGAAAAGCTTTCCCTAAGAGAGAATACAGCCACGAAGAACACGATGAGGAAATTCGTGAAAAAGTATGGAAAGAGTGCTATGATAAAGTATATGAAGTAGCAAAAACGCCATCCAATAAAGAAGAAAGAGGAGAAAAATTCAAAGCGGTTCTTGAAGAGTTTTTAGCTCAGTATGCTGAAAACGAAGAAGAGTTGGCAAGAGTAACTCCTTTCGTTAAAGTATACTACCATGATGTAGAAAAAGAAGCGATGCGTCAGATGATCCTTGAAGACAATATCCGTCTTGATGGCCGTGATCCTCAGACGATCCGTCCGATCTGGTCAGAAATTGATTACCTTCCGGGAGCTCACGGTTCTGCAGTATTTACAAGAGGGGAAACTCAGTCTTTGACTGCTGTAACCCTGGGTTCTGTAAAAGATGCCAACATGATCGACAGCGTAATCACGCAGCACGACGAAAGATTCTTCCTGCATTATAACTTCCCTCCATTCTCAACAGGTGAAGCAAGACCTTTAAGAGGTACTTCAAGAAGAGAAGTAGGACACGGAAACTTAGCTCAGAGAGCTTTAACAGCAGTAATTCCGGCAGAAAATCCATACACAATCAGAATTGTTTCCGATATCCTGGAATCTAACGGTTCTTCTTCAATGGCAACAGTTTGTGCAGGTACATTGGCATTGATGGATGCAGGGGTTCAGATCACAAAACCTGTTTCAGGAATTGCAATGGGTCTGATCACTGATAAAAAGTCAGGTAAATTTACGGTACTTTCTGATATCTTGGGAGATGAGGATCACCTTGGAGATATGGACTTCAAAGTAACAGGTACTGCAGACGGTATCACAGCTTGTCAGATGGATATCAAAATCCAGGGACTTTCTATGGATATCATGGAAAAAGCTCTGATGCAGGCTAAAGACGGAAGATTACACATCCTGAACAAAATCACGGAAACAATTTCCCAGCCAAGAGCAGACGTGAAGCCTCACGCTCCGAAAATGGTGGTAATGGAGATTCCGAAAGATTTCATCGGTGCTGTAATCGGGCCTGGTGGAAAAATTATCCAACAGTTACAGAAAGATACAGATACTGTTATTGCAATTGAGGAAATCGGAGAAATCGGACGTATCGAGATTGCCGGAACAGACAGAGAAAAGATCAATGCAGCGATTGCTAAGATCAATGAAATTACTTTCGTACCGGTTGTAGGCGAAGTTTACAAAGGTAAAGTAGTAAAAGTAATGGACTTTGGTGCATTCGTAGCCATTGCTAAAGGAACAGAAGGACTTCTTCACATTTCTGAAATTGAATGGGCTCGTCTTGACAAAGTTCCATATGCAGAAGGTGATGAGGTAGAAGTGAAGTTCATGGGATATGATGACCGTAAGAAAATGAAACTTTCCCGTAAAGTTCTTTTACCAAGACCTCCGAAGCCGGAAGGAAAACCAAGAAACGAAGGACAGGGCAGACCGGAAGGACAAAGAAGACCAGAAGGACAAAAGCCGCAGGGTGAGAGACCACAAAGCGAAAAACCTGTGGAAAACCAGACTCCTTCTAATGAAGCATAATAAGATTCATTCTTAAACATAAAAATCCCTCAGCTTTGAGGGATTTTTGCTTTTATGTGATTGCGAAATGCAACGTATCTATTTTGTTATAATCCCTGAAAAATTCAGAAAAATTAGAATCCGTCAATTGGTTCCTTTGGATTAGCTTTTACTGATGTGGCTTTAGGGTCGGATGTAAAAGTGATATTGTCTGTGGTTTTGAATAATCTGTCAATCTGTTTTCTCATAGAGGCATCAGGTGCAGCTTTATAAAATTCATGGATGAGGTCCAATGAAGTGGGTTTCTTTGGATATTGGTTGTTATTGAGAAAATTTTTTAAAGCTGTATTCACATGGTCTTCACCAATCAGATTGCTCAACTGTACCATGGCAATCGCACCTTTAGAATAAGAGATGTGAGGAGCATTTCCTGTAGCTTTGTAAACAGGAACATCTTCAGATAATCCTTTTTCGCTGTCGTAGATCTGCTGGTGTACTTTAATCCTGTCCATCATTTTTTCTTTACCGTGCATTTTTTTATAGAGCATCATTTCCGTATACATAGCAAGGGTTTCGGTAAGCATTACAGAACCTTTTCTGTTGTCCGGATCTATCCGGCTGTTGCCCCACCAGAGGTGAGAAAGCTCATGTCCCGCCAGTTCATTGATGACATCCTGTTTCTTATCCGCCCCAATATTGGCATGAAAAACCATATCTTCCGGCATAAAGACCGCAGAAGGGTATGCAGTAGCAGCAAAGCCTCTGGTAAAAGAAGAAATCTCTGCAAAACTGATGGTTTTAAAAGGATAACGCTCAAAATTCTGCTGACAGTAATCTAAGGTCAGCTTAGCATTTTCAAGAAGGTGGCGGACGTTTTCAGAATGTTTTTGATGATAAAAGATATTAACCATTATACCTTTATAGTTTACACTTTTTACTTTATATTCTGCAGAAGAAACGGCAAATCTGAAAGGAATCTGATCTGCTTTATATTCGAAATAATTGCGCCCGGATTTTACCCATTTCCTGATCAGATCTCCGGTGCCTATAGCTGTTTGATTTCTTTCAGTTGAAACAATCATGTTGAGGTTGATAAAATCTCTTTTTATAACCTCAGGAGCTTCCGGCTCCTTCAGTCCGGTGAGTTTCCCAAGATTGAATAGGCTGCGTTGTTTTTCATCCTGAAGTTGATAGTCCTTTTGGTACCCGACAGTAGGATAATACCTGCTGATCCTCATGAAAGATCCGTTTTCGATAACAGCATTGAAAGACTGGTGACCATTGACAGCAAACCATTGATATGACTGTACAAAATCAAGAGAAGCTGTTTTACCCGGGAGCAAAGGCTGTTTTAATGAAACTTCCGTAATATTTTTATGAATCTCTGTTCTTTCATTTCCTGATGTCATTACAGCAGATTCAAGTTGTAAATCATCATTAAAATTGATCAGAATCTTATTGATAGGCTGTTGGGTTTGATTTTTAAGCGTATATTTTCCAACAATCTGATAAGCATTTTCTGAAGGATACAGTTTTATTTCTGTGGCAATATCAGTGATATCAGGTTGTGGGAGATTTTCATATTTCCGGTAGTTCTTTTCATATTCTACAGAGCTTAAGATAATCTGCTGTTCATCTTTAGGAGCATACCCTTTCATAAAGAATATTCCGGCAATGATCCCTGAAATCAGCAGGAAGATAGTGAAAACAAAAACAGGTACACGTACTTTTTTACTCTTTATGCTCCTGTTGAAAAACCATAAGACGCCGATAATTCCTGTTCCGAACAAAAGCCTTTGTGCAAAAGCTTTTTTATAAATTCCATACCCGTTAAAATCACTGTAAGTCCCTTTGAAATCTGAAAATATCCTGAAAAGAGGGTAGGAGATGACTTTCCCGGAAACAGGGCCCGACAATACGAAAACAGCAAGAATGGAGATTCCTAATGCCATAAATTTATTGGGGATCCTGTCATTAATCAGCAGGATCAATCCGGAAAATAAGATCAAAGGGAAAGTATTGAAAAGGACAACGCCGAGATAGGCATTCCAGTCGATATGAAAATACAGATAAGCCGCCTGGAAAACAATTCCCTGAACGATTAAAATTACGGTAAAGAAGAACAGCAACAGGCTGATCGAAATAAAATGCCCTGTTAACCTGTTTTTTGAAAAGAAAGTACTGTTTTCAATCAGATAGAATCCGGAAGATGGACTTCTCCAGAACATATCATTGAGAAAATAAACAGAAATCAGAAGCCCAAGCAGATGAAAATTTTCTGAAATGGCTGATGCCATCAATCCGGAGCCTGCATACTTCTGTGGAAGACGGATTCCCTTTTCAATTTCAGCATACATTTCCATTCCGACAAAGAATAATAGCAGAATGGAAACAGCAGGAACAGCTATGCTTTTGAAAAGATAGGTAAGATCTGTTTTTACGAAAGAGAATACAGACCTTAATGAGCTCCGCCAGTTAAAGTTTGGTGTAACAGTAGAATATTCCGATGTATGCATTTCAGAGAATGACTGAAAGGTTCCCCGTGTTTTTACTTTCCCTCCTGATGCATTGGAGAAAGAAAATAAGGTAAGAGACAGAAATAAAAAACCAAATGAGAGCAGGAAAAATAAGATCCTGTTGAACAGAAGATAACCTGTAAAAGGGACCATCTGAACATTTTTCTGACTGGCTGTCAGGTCACGGGCCTGCATGAAATAAGCGGATAGTCCAAACGGATCGATCAAAGCTGAAAACTGTTGTGTTTCCAATGACTGAGGCAGACTTCCCGCCATAAACGGAGAATTGGAAAACAGTAAAATGATCATATATAACACATACAGAAGCAGTCCTCCAACTACAACCAATAGCTTTTTCTTTACCGTAAATGAAATAAGGAACAGAAAGCTGCAGACAAAGAAACTGTTGATCAGCCCGAAAATCAATAACGGGTAGAAGTAATATAAAATATTAAAATGATCCTGCATTTCACTTCCTGTACGCATCAGCTGGCCCAGGAGAAAACCTGTCATTAAGAAAGTGAAACTCAGTAAGGTCTGAAGAAAATAAGTGAAGAATTTCCCTTTCAGATAAGTAAATTTTGAAAAAGGAAAAGAAAACAGAATACTGTCAAACTTGGAATCCTGGTCTTTGAATAACAGCTGTAAGGCATAAACAGTAGCAAAAAAAATAACGGCAAGACTCAGCATTCCGGTCATAAATCCGATGGTGTAAGGTGAGTTCAGATAAATTCCTTCTCCTGCTGAAAGGTTGAACTGACTGCCACAAAAAATCCCCAGGCTTATTAAAAGTAAAGCCACAAGATAGGTGAGCCAGTGCTTGGAAGAGCGTCCGGCTTCGAATAAAAATATAGTGTTCATGATTAAGGTTTTTGAGTGAGGGTATGGAAATAAACGTGTTCCAGCAAAGGGGTTACCGGGCTGAAGTTTTTCGGAGGTTCTTCAGAAAATACAGTGATATGAAGTTCTCTTTCCAAAAGCTGTCTGCTGATGATTTCATAGCTGGAATGATAGCTTTCCAGTTCGTTTTTGTGAATAGGCTTTGACCAGATTTTGTTTTCCAGTTCAGCGATCAATGTTCCCGGATTTCCTTTTCTGAGAATCTGGCCATGGTTCATTACCGCCATTTCTGAGCATAGGTTTCTGACGTCTTCCACGAGATGGGTAGACAGAATGACAATCACCTCCTGGCTGATATCATTCAGCAATGTATTGAAACGGTTGCGTTCTTCGGGATCCAGTCCTGCAGTAGGTTCATCTACAATGATAATCTTAGGATCACCTAACAGAGCCTGTGCCACACCGAAACGCTGCTTCATTCCACCTGAAAAGGTATGGACCTCTTTTTTGGCAAAATCAGAAAGATTGACTTTTTCAAGCAGACTCAGAATCTGGTTTTTTCGCTGATGTTTATCGCTAATACCTTTCAATACAGCTATATGTTCCAGCAGATCATAGGCAGAAACTTTGGGATACACCCCGAAATCCTGGGGGAGAAATCCCAGATTCTGTTTGATATAATCGGGATTTTTAACGATGTCTGTTTCATTGAAAAGCAGAGTTCCCGATGTGGGTTTCTGAAGCCCGACAATGGTTTTCATCAAAGAGGATTTTCCGGCTCCGTTCGGACCAAGCAGCCCGATCATTCCATTTTGAATGTCAAGTGAAATGTTTTTAATAGCCTGGAAACCGTTTTTGTACGTGAGGCTAAGATTGTTGATGGTTAATGTATTCATAATGTTGTGTTTGGGGAATAGAAGGACAGGCGGCCTTTCGGCAGCTTATTGAGAAGTTAGAAGTTAGTGACTGGGTACTGGAAGATGGAGTTTAGATGTTGCTGGTTGCTGGATGCTGCAAGTTAAAAGTTGGTTGCTGGAAGTTTCACCTGCCATATTCAAACGCTCCCACACTAAAACCCTCAACCCCTCTCACACTCAAACCCAACAACTATTCTTTAAATTCAAGAATATCTCCCGGCTGGCATTCAAGGATTTTACAGATCGCTTCAAGGGTATCGAAGCGGACGCCTTTGGCTTTACCGGTTTTAAGGATAGAAAGGTTCACGGGGGTGATACCCAGTTTTTCTGCCAATTCTTTACTCTGCATTTTTCGTTTGGCAAGCATCACATCTAAGTTGACTATAATTGGCATGTTAAATAAATAGGTCTTGTTCGTTTTGCAAATGTAGCCCTTGCTTAAAGATATTGGCAAGAAACAGACAGAAAATTCCAAGCATAAAGTGAATAAACACCAATCCCCAGATGATACTTTCTACTTCCACAAAGAAACTCGCGATAATCACCAGCGGAAGCGGGATGAAAATATTATACAGGTAAAATCTCGTCAGCTGCCGTATATTATCCTGGGTAAAAAGCTTCTGCTGAAAAAATACTCTGAAAACCCTGGCGGCCAACCAGAAAAAGATTCCATATGTGATAAGCACAGACAGAAATGAAAAGATGATATACGGATAGCTGTTGTCAATATTCAGGAAAGGTTTTTCTGTCAACGGATAATTGATATGAAGGTATTTCCCTTCTCCATAAGGCGTAACAGAAAAATCTGTCATAAGGCAGATCAGAGAGTAGAGCACAACGATTAGATATCCCGCTGATAATACAGAGCAGATATAAAATAAAATCCTTGCAATAATTTTGGTCTGGTTCATGATATGAATAGTAATTGATATTGCAAATGTATAATTAATTATCGTAAAACAATAATTAATTTAAATAAAATTTTATATTTTCAAATTAAAATCAATGACTAAAACGGAAGAAATAACGTGATCATCACTGTTTTTTATTAATTTTAAATAACAAAAATTAAAATCATGGCTTACAGTACTGAACTTGCCGACCGGGTACGCGAACGGCTCTCCAAGGTAGAAAATATACAGGTTGAAGAAAAGAAAATGTTCAGCGGACTGTCTTTTCTGGTGAACGGGAAGATGTGTATCAATATCAGTCATGATAATCTGATGTGCCGCTATGATCCGGGACTGGAAGATGAGGTTGCAGAGAAAAAGGGTTTTCTGCCGATGATTATGAAAGGAAAGCAGCTCAGAGGATATTGTTACGTAGAACCTTCAGGTTTCCAAAAGCCTGATGATTTTGAATATTGGGTCAGAATCTGTCTTGATTATAATCCGGTGGCAAAGGCGTCTAAGAAGTGAGTTTTCGGGTTTGAGAGTGAGAGGGCTTGAGGGTTTTTAGTGTGGGAGCGTTTGAGAGTTTGAGAGTGGGAGCGCTGGAGTTCAACAGTCCCACTGAAGACTTCCCCTTTTTCAAACTGTTGATAAATATAAAATATCTTCTAATAGATTAAATATTCTTAGCATATAACCAAGGGCTAAGTCCATTCAAAGATTTATGTGGATGATTACTATTATA
>NZ_BJTC01000007.1:48120-284672 GCF_006829085.1 Chryseobacterium sp. ON_d1 | reverse complement strand
TGTGCTAATTCAAGTACGCCTAATTTGTTCTTGATGATTTTTTGTTGTGTTGTCATAATACTTAATCTGTTTTAAAGTTATTTAATTTGATTACAACTGTCAGATTAAGTATTGACTAATTCATTTTAACAATTATTAGTAACTTTTGTTGACGATTGTCTCGAATTCATGCCACCGTCATTAGCTAAACTCTAAATAGTATAATCTAGAAATTTCCTATTTTGCTACAACTAATGAGCGATTTAATTGGGTTTAAGGTTATTAAAGTTATTTACCTATGTATTCGTTGATGACCTGGCTACATGAATACCAATTAGTTATTGATAACACTGGCTCTGCCATTTTTCGTACTTCACTAAATAGAGATTTAGTTACACAAAAAACGTTCTAAACACAAAATTGCTTGATATAGAAATAAATTCGCTATTCGGTGGCTTCAAGACATTCGTATCTACATAGAATCATTATAGTCTTTAACATGCATCTTATAGCATTTTAATATACTCATTAAATCCTACCACATAACGACGAACATTGACTTCCAGATTTTCAATAAATCTGTACCTTAGCCCTATTCCTGTTCCTAAATTAAAGGTTAGCAACTAATTGTTAATACTGGTAATCAACTGTTAAGCACTCCAACATATCTTTGTTAGCACCATATTGAAATCTATCGCAAGTCAAACAATCTTCTTATAAAAAATTCGTGCGTTAAATTGTCTATTATCTTTTTAAAACCTATTATAACTCTTTGACTGAAAAAATAAACATAACTCTACGTTATAAAACCTGCGTAACTATATAGCAGTATATTGATTTTGAAATAGGTGTTTAGATCTATTTTGAAGTCAACATTGTATAAAAGTTAGTCACCCAGTTCTAGTTGATTCTTAACCAAACCATAATACTCACGCTTAAAAGATACAAGATCTCCATGATGACCTTGCTCCACTACTTCCCCGTTTTTCAAAACAACAATCTGATCCGCATTTTTAACCGTGGAAAGACGATGTGCTATAATCACAACGGTTTTTCCACTAAAAAATTTCTGCAAATTATCATGAATAACCTTCTCATTATTTGCATCTAAGGCCGAGGTAGCTTCATCAAAAAATATAAAATGTGGATCTTTATACACAGCTCTTGCGATTAACAAACGTTGCTTTTGCCCTCCAGAAATACCATTTCCTGCTGCACCTATTTTCGTGTTGATCCCTAATGGTAATCCTTCAATAAAAGCTCCGATATTAGCTACTTGAATCGCATGCTCTAATTGAGCTATATCTACATGTTCATGTCCTGTGGTAATATTTTTTTCAATAGTATCCGAAAATATGTAACCATCCTGCATAACTACTCCTGAGTTTTTCCTTATACTCTTTGGTGATAACGAAAGTATATTATTTTCATTAAAATGTATGTCTCCAGCAACAGGGTCGTAGAATCTTAACAGCAATTTTAAAAGAGTACTTTTCCCGCTTCCACTTGCACCAACTATGGCAGTAACTTTTCCTTCAGGTATTTCAATATTCACATTTTTAAGTACAAATGGAGATTTGGGGCCTTCATATTGAAAAGAGACATCATTTAATTTGATTCCAGCTGGTCTAAGATCATTTTGGTCGCGATCTTTGACATTCAGGGGCCTTAGGTACTCCTGTTCCTCCGCCTGATGGTTTTGCACTTCATTAAGCCTGACTATACTCAGCTTTGCATCCTGCAATGATTTAAAAAAGATTATTAACTGGTTAATCGGACTATTCATCTGACCGATGATGTAAGACACACTTAATAATGCGCCTAAAGTCATGTGTTCGGAAACTACAAATGATGCAGCCAAAAAAGTTACTATAATATTCTTTAATTGATTGATAAACTCAAAGCCAGAGTATTGTATCTGGTCTATCTTTAAGATACGACTATTGATCTTAAACAGTTTTAGCTGAATCGATTCCCATTGTTTACGTTTTGCTTCTTCAAATTGATTTAGTTTTAGTTCAGTTACTCCATTTATAATCTCATAAATAGCTTCCTGATTTTCACTCTTTTGTCGAAAAAGAAAGTAATCCAGTATTTTTCTTTTATTAAGCCAAAACAAAGACCACATGACCGCTACCGCAGTAAGAAATATATATACTATTAAAATACGATAGTCGTAGTACCATAATATGCCGAAAAAAACTGAAAAAGTAACTATTGAGAAGAGTGTAAGCAAACTTTGCGATGTTAGAAATTTCTCAATCCTGTCATGGTCTTGAATACGTTGATTAAAATCACCCATTATTTTAGTTTCAAAAAAACTAACAGGCAATTCTAGCAGTTTTCTGAAAAAATCTGATATAATTTGAATGTTAATTTTCGTACCCACAGTCAGCATAACCCAATCGCGAAATACACCAAAGATAATATTACCAATGAACAATGATAATTGAGCTAATAGAACGTAAACGATGAAGTTCATATCCTTTGCATTTACTCCCCTGTCAATAAGTTTCTGAGTCAGGATAGGAAAGAATAAAGTAGTTACCGTTCCTAAAAATAGAAATAAAAACATGAGCAGCATTTGACGTCTGTGCGGTCTCAGATAGCGGAGAAGATATTTGAGGCTTAGATTTTGCTCCTCAGGAACTTTATACTCATGAAATTTTTCTGTAGGCTCCAGAAAGAGAGCTATACCACAGTATTCATCCGAAAGCCAGGATTTTTTGAAATTTTCTTCGTTTAATGATAACAAACCGTGGCCCGGATCAGCAACTTTAAAGCTGAGTTGTCCCGATCTTTTCCGTTTGATTTTATGCAGCACTACAAAGTGATTTTGGTCCCAATGTAGTATACAGGGCAACATATTGCCATCTAAATCCTCTATACCGAGGCTAGAAGCAAAACATTCAAACCCGATTTTTTCAGCAGCTTCTTTAATACCCAATAATGAAACCCCATCTCTCGTTATAAAGCTTCTGTCTCGAAGATATTGTAAACCGAACTCCTTGCCATAAAATGCAGATATCATTGCCAGACAAGCAGGCCCGCAGTCCATCTGATCATGTTGTGCTATAAATTTCATTTCTTAAATGCCGATTAATAAAGTTTCACTTATTGATGGTAATTCAGGCATTAACCCCGACATCAGACAGATTCCGATACCAGATATCCCCCATCCATACGACCACTTCACTGATTCATTGTTCTTATCCTCATCATAAATAGAAGATTCAGCAAATCCCGCCATGGCCTGATAGTCAGGATCGCGATAAGTAGTAATCTGGTCATACCAGTATTGGTAGGCTTTTTTATAAATATTATCTCCACTTTTTAGGTACATATCCTTACAAACACAATAAATACCTGCAGCACCATAGAAAATAGTAGCATCAAATGTAAATTTTATATCATTCTTTCGTTGTAAACATTTATAAGTCAAGTAATTTATATTATCGCTGAGGTTTCCGGTTTTTAAAATTTTGCTGGCGTTATTCAATGCATAAATGACTCCTAAATCCCCATAACACAATGAAAATTGTGTTGACGAGATTTCGCCATCAGCCCCATATAAGTTGGGAAAGAAACCTGTGCTGAGATTCCGCTTTTGGTCAAGGACAAAATTTACCGCCTTTTCCAGCAGTACCAATTCTGCATGAGAGTCTTTGGTAAGCAAACCGATTTTAAAAAGCTTGCAAAGGAAGTTAATAATCATGGCAGAACCGTGAGAAATTCCTAAATAAATCTGATGGCCATAAAAAGGTGATTTCCAGTACACCTGGTTATCAGAATGGGAAATCGCATATTTTTTTAGCGACTTGACGATTACTAGAAGCATTTCTCTTGAAAACTCATTTTTTGTATGATAAAAGTTGTTAAGAAAATAGTGCCCGGAACTTAATGCACCACTAAAAAAGTCGAAATCTTGATCTTTTAAGCTGCTCTTAGTCAATTTACAAAGTATATTATTTATTATGTCATAATATTCTGTAAAATCATAACTTTTATTGAGTTGATACTGTACAAACATAAGCCCCTTGCCAAAACTCGAAATTATATTTGATAAGGAATCTCCTCTGTACTTTGGAGAAAAAATCTCGCTTAATGAAATCTCTGTTAACAGACCAATGGAATCTTCTATCATTTCCTCTGCTTTCTTTTGATACTTGTCATCATCAAAAAACTTCTGACAAAAAAAATAGAAAATTGCCAAGCCCATTTTCCCATTTTCAATAGAGGGGTCTTTAAATAAGACACTGTTTTGATCTATCTCTGCAATTATTTCAGAAATAATCACCTTACACTCTTTGTTTGGTTTCATTTCGATAAAAGATTGATTTATAAGTATTGTACATGAAATAATACATAACCAATTCATGCATCCTTGTTTTCGTAAAGAACAACCGGTTCAATGACATGTGTATATAGCTTTGAAGTAATTTAATGAATTCTTCATTACCTGATGTATTACCCCTAATTAAACTGGTGAGGCTATTAATTCTCTTGGTTCTATTCTTAAATGGAACAATAAAGTCATCAAATGTTCCATATTTTTTTAATCTAATACTATCGTCCAGAAAGTTTTTATGCATTCTTAACTCCTTCTCTATTGAAATTTTAAAGGCTTTCCTTGCGCCATTTTGACTTAGATCTACGTACTCTGGCAAAAAAATATTATATAATTTCTCAAAAATATCAATTCGATCTTTCAGGTCAACTTCAAAATTATCCATTAACATATCAATAGAAATAATGCCTGCCTTCCATCTTGTACCTTCATCCCCATCCTTCGTCAATTCTATATATTCTGCAATCGCATCGCTGTCATAATAAAATAACCTTTCGGATAATAAGATGTTTTTACTCCCATATCGTTCAACTTCGCGTTGATAAGTATCAATACTATAAGAAAAAACATAGCCAGTCTCAATGAGCGGAGCGATCAGCAATTTTATGGAGTGAATCAGTTTTTTCGTCAGATGCTCTTTTACCCTAAATCGAATATGATGCTCTGGATCCTCATATCTCAAATAGAACCATTGAGTTTCCTTTTGCTTGGTTTGCTTGATAAACGGAATAATTACTTCACGAATTACTTTATCACCTGTAGAATGGCTGCAATAAAATTTAAAATAGGTCCACTCATCTCCTGGAAAAAAATCGTTTATGATGCTTTTACCATCCAACATTTTATCGATGATATTATCTTTTGCTGAAGACTTTCTGAGTGTCGGAACTAACGGGAATATAACCTCTGAAGTAAACTTCTCTTTTTTATTTTGAATGAAACTTGAATGATGAAAACATTCGAACAAAAATATATCTCTTTTTTTTATTAGACTTAAAATTATATTTAGACAAACTTCATTGCCTATGTCCAGTAAAAGTGTATTGTCATAATCTTTATATATACAATATTGAGGTATTGCAAGTGTTCCCAATAATCCTCTTAATTCTTGACGACTTGAGACAACATTCTGTGATAATTTCCATCTTGCTTCCGATAAGATGATTTCCTTATATTCAATTCTTGGCAAATAACTTCTATGATCAAGAACAGACCAATCCCAGCTAAATCCTTTATACTTATTATGATATTGGAGATCGCCTAAAAATCTTATAACTGATAGCTGGCTGCTTCCATAATTGTACGAAGAGGATAAACGTGGTCGAATCTCTTTATTGAGCAATTCTGACCTTAAAATAATATGGTTATCACGAACGGTGACCATAATATCGTTAACATTTATTTGAGCTAGATCAGTTTGAGAATTCGAGACATAAGGTATTTCATAATTATAAAAATTAGGTCTTAATAGCACATTTCTCGTTCTATCATTCGGGCTGTGTATGATTTCGGCGTAAATATAATCTTCACCCTCCTTTATTATAAGGCGGTCCATGTGATTGCGAAGGGTCTGGTCATAATAAGCGAATCTGGAAAGTTGATTACTCATTCCCGCCGTAGGCAATGGAGATTTACTTACGAATTTAAAATTACCATTATCCAGATCTTCAATTGAATCTGAAACTAGTTCGCCAAATAAACAATAATCATCATGAAATATCAGTTCTTCCTGCACATTGGTGACCTGGTCCAAATCTTTCTCTGAAATACAAATAGGCTTAAAATGGTGTGGACTAAAATGATCAATATATTTTTCTATTATAAGCTGAATTATCGGAGGAACAACAACTCCTTTCTTATTTGTATGTTTGTAACTGAAAAGAATATCATTAACGAGCGGCGTATCTTCTACATTTCCGCTAGTTTGCAGGCCATAACCAATCCCCAACATTGGATCTAAAGCTGTAGACAGCGGTATTTCCCGTTCTCCAAATCTTTGAGTGAAACTTTCACAAAATGACAAAAGTCTGTTGTCACTATAATTACCAGTTAATTTAGATAGCTCAGAAGTCCTATCTATAAGTGTCTTGAGTATCTTCTTATTAATCTTGTTCTTAGAAAAATTGATTTTTAAATCGACTTGAAAAAGTTGAGTATTATCGTCTTCGGGAATCTTATAGTCAGCAGCAAGGCTTTCAATCTTATTAATATCAATCTCAGAATTGCCAAGGTTAATAACTTGAGCTATATTTTTCAGGTTTTCATCAAAGATTCCCACTTTTTCAAAATATGTATTCATTTCATTGATGGGTTCTTCAATACTTGTCAAATACGGAGGTAGCCTATCAATAATTAAATTATTTTCAAGGAGACTTCGAATAAAATCTCTTATTTCAGTACCGTCTGCTTGAGGCATTTGTTCCTCAATAAGCTTTGATATTTCACTAAGTGTTGATCCTTTTTTTGCCGACGACAAAATCCTGTCCAGTAAATCATTCATTTCAATTTCTGAAATTTCATAATTATACTGATCATCCCAATTTACATATCTTAAGCTCTCACCTATACGATACAACGTATTGTTCGGAAAGTACAATATATCTCTATCTTCATTATCCTTAAGAATCTTATCTTTAACTCGTTTTATAAATAGCATATCCGGCCTTACGAAAGGCGTTGTCCTAGGTTTTGCAAATTCAAAATCCGAGTTATCTTCAACAATCTCTCCAACTGAATATCCTGCAAATAACCCATAAGGCGTAGATCTTGAACATATTCTACAATAATATTTATATAAGCTTATCAATATTCTATCCATACTATCAAAGCCTATTTCATCATTGTTAATCCATTGTAATGCTATAGAATAAAAATATCTGGACGAGAAATAGATACTGCTAATAAAACGATCGTCCTTAAACATTTCTTTTGTAGAATGTATGTCCCCGTTTTGAATATGTCTGTTGAGATCTGAAAGTTTGGATAAGGAGAATTGGGGGGTTCTGATCAGGTAAAAATCTGTAGTTGTTAAATCGGCCATATCTACTAATATTTTTTTGTTATTACCAATTAACCGCAAAAAAAATATGGAAAAAGGTCCTCCCTTACTATTTAGGGAGGACCAAAAGATCAATTAGTTTTGAACCTTTGTTACAACAGTTGCTGTTTTAACATGGCAATGGATCTCGTGATCCACAGCGCCTTGTTTACCTCCTTTTACTTTGTTTAATTGAAGATCGTTTAATTTCGCAATCGACTTCTTGTTTAACTGTAATTTACTGAATTTCTTGTTCATGATTGTTTAATTTAAAAATTAGTCTCTACTCTTTTAGGGATTTTCGAGTTACTCCCACACGCGCGTATATTTTCTACTTTATCTATATATCATAGATAAAAATGTATTTGATTTATATCTGGAAATCGGATTTAATTTGCTCTTGAAGATTCGTCAAATTCAACAGTTTTAATGGTTCCTTTAACTTTTCTGTTTCCAAAAGCATAAGCCATACTAATTGAGAATTTTCTATAATCATTATAGCTGTAGAATTCTGACCTATAACCATTGTTATATGAATACCCCTGATTTTTCAGCGTCCTAAAAACATCGCTGAACACAGCGCTTATATTTAACCTCTTACCAAGAAATGATGCCTTAACTCCTGGTGAGAAATCTAATTGATCCTTCATCTTAACGTTTGCATAGGTAAAAGGCAGATCATGCCAGAAATTTAACATTAAAAACCAAGTTTTTTCTTTATTCAAAGTGATAGTATTATAGATCGAATATGAAAATGAAAACAGTTTTAATCTCTCAACTTCAGATATGTTAGGCGTTGTTACCGCGTAATTGGCATTGGAACTGATAGAGCTTTCCCAAATTCCAAAGAATGTATCATAATAACCAAGCCGTACACCTATTTTATTCTGATCATAACTGTTTTCAACAATATTACTGAAGATCCCATTTTCTAATCGAGCGATGCTTGAAGTATTATCACGGCTGTACTCATTATACAATGCAGCAGTCAGCTTACCCTTAAAAGAATATGATAACTCAACATTATCATTATAAGAGGGTCTTAGTGAAGGTGTCCCTGCAAAATACATATATGGATTTGTATACCATCTGAAAGGATTTAAGTCCTGAAAGTCCGGACGACTAATTCGTTTAGCATAATTAAGTGAAAAAGCATGGTTGTCATCTGGTTTAAAACTAAGATATGCAGTAGGAAATACCTTACCATAATTGTTAGTTATTTTTCCGTTTTCCTGATTGGAACTGTTTCCTTCCAAAGCTGTATATTCATATCTTAAGCCCGCTTTTGCAGACCATCTATTGTTAAAATCTTTTTGAACGCTTATGTAAGTCGCAAAATTTTGCTCTTTATAATTAAAGACATTACTGTTGTTCGAATTGATAACATAATCCGAATTGTGTAATGTATAATACTTCACATCAGAATTATTTTCAAATAAAGTGTATTTAGCTCCAGCTTCAATATTTAAGGTTTTAAAGGGAAGCAGCAAATCAGCCTGGCCAGAATAAATTTTGTAATTCATTAAACTTATGTTGCGAACTGTTTCGTTACTGCTCATAAGAATATTAGCTGTGTTAAAATCGTTTGCTTTATCAGGTCTATTACCCAAATAGTTGGCAGTAAAACTTAACTTCTTACCTACAGTGTCCAATTTAATATCATAATAGACATTCAAGGTATGTGTGGGTGTTTTCCATAACTGCTTTTGAACGGTGATTAAACTGGAGTCAATTACTCTTTGTGTCTTATAAATGCTGACACCCTCAGCAACCATACTGTACCTCGAGGTATTAAAATCATATATAAAACCTATGTTCTGCCTATCGTTGATTTTGTAATCAAAATTATAATTGACTCCAACCGATCGCGCCTGATCCTTTCTGGTTTCGTTTGTATATACACTATTTTCAGATCCTATCAGATCCCTGGTTCCTGTTGGTTTAAAAGACAGATCGTATTGTCTGATTTTAAGCGATGTGCTTATTTTATGAGATTTGTAGTTTATCGTTGCACCCGTTCTAAAACCGTTGTAAGAGTTTCTTTGATACGAGCTGTTTATGTTTCCGCTCCATCCAAGATTAGGATTTTTTTTCATAACAATATTAATAATACCGCTATTACCTTGTGCCTCATATTTGGAAGGTGGCGTGGTTATAACTTCAATTTTAGAAATATCCTCCGAACGGAGTGATTGAAGATAGTTTGTTAACTCACTTCCCGAAAGGTTCACCATACGCTCATTGATCATGATTGATACTCCACCCTTTCCTACAATGGATATATTATCATTTTGGACACGAACTAGAGGAGAATTTTTCAATGCATCCAAACCGCTCATACCCTGTGAAACTATTGAGTTTTCGACATTAAAAATAGTTCTATCAATTTTTTGCTCAATCATTTTTCGTCTTGCTATTACCGATACCCCTTCTATTAAAATGGAACCATCAATCTGCAATTCACCCAACTCAGCATTAGTGACTACTTCTATTTTTTGTTTAAGATGTTCTTTTCCGAACTGTTCTAAAATCAGCACATAACTGCCTTTTTCTGCATTCAATGAAAAAGTACCTAGACTATCTGTCGAAGCTTTCTTATACAATATATCATTCCTTAAGAGGCTGGCATGTGCAAACTCTACAGGCTTTCTCTTTCCATCAATCACTTTTCCGGTAATTGTGTATTGTTGAGCATATGCGAGCTCCACTTTACAACACACAAAGAACATTGAAAAAAGTATTATCGTCTTCGTAAGGTTCATTAAGGTTCAGTTATTAGTTATTTATAAAAGCTTTATTCAGTTAAAATTTTTTGCAAAGATTGTTAACTGAAACTACTATTTATTTAATTCGCCAATGATTGCTGTTTTTTACAGGATCGTTTTTGACTTCATCCTTCGTATGACTTTTTGTACTATCACCTTTTACAACAGTAGACGCAGGTTTCTCATATATATTGATATTACCTGATCGTAGTACTTGGTTAGCATGTGGATTTTCAACAAACATCTCATCATCCTTGCTACAAGAGTTTAATAATGCTATAATAATTATAGCTGCTAAAAATGGGATAAATCTTTTCATATTTAATATTTCAATAATTTATCCGGCGCCGGACATTTTAATAAGCTTGGTGCTAAATTAGAGATTTGAACCCTCCGCTTTTTCGAAACATTGTATTAATTTATAAATCATTCTGTTATAATTTTTAAATCAAAACAATAGCAACACATTGAATTTCAAACAATTAAAATCATTTTACAAAAGAAATAAATCATATAGGGAGAGGTTCATTGGGTTTATCAAATTTTATTGATTTTTAGCTGATGAAAGGAGGCTATTATAGCAATAATTGCTAAATTTGGAACTTACACTATTCTTTTTTATGGTTGAATTAAGAAAATGCGGAATTATATTTTTCTTTCTGGTTTGTTCAATTTACTTATTTGCGCAAACCAAAAGTAATTTTAATCAAGGAAGCTTAATGGACCTCAGAAATACCTATGCTAATTTTGAAGAAAATGACGAAAAGGCAATTCCCCATGTTAAAAATTATCTATTAAGGGCAAAAAATCAAAATGATTATCATAATATCTTTCAAGCATACAAAGACTTGATCTTTTATACGAAGGACAGAAACAAAAAAATAGTCTATGCGGACAGTTGTGTGCTCTACTCTCTGAAATCCAACGATAATGAATTAATAAGTAATGCTTATCTCACTCGGGGTATCATATATTATTTTTTCTTCAAAAAGTATCAGCCAGCTCTGGATGAATATCTTAAAGCTTACAAATATTCTACAGATATAAAAGACGAATATTTAAAGAATACTATCATTTATCATCTTGGAGTTGTTAAAAGCTATTTGGGATATTACGATGAAGCGCTGAATTTATTTACAAGATGTGTCAGTTATTTTGAAAATATTGCCAGAAGTGATGCCCATCCAATCACTATCTTTAACAACCAGAAAGGATATTTTAACAGTCTTCATCAACAGGCAGTATGCTATAGAAATATACATAACTATAAAAAGAGTGACTCAATAATAGGCTATGCCTTAGCTAACTTACCGAAGTCTAATGATTTCGTACTTGAAAAATCATATTTTTTGAAATGTTTAGGAATATCAGAATACCGCAAAGGTAATTACAACGAAGCGATAAAAAATCTTTCAAATGCTTTAACATCATTAACAAACATCGATGACTTCAGCTGGGCTTCAGTTTGCTATTTTTATATAGGAAAATCATATTTACAGATTCATGAAGAAAAGAAAGCACTCTCCTATCTAACTAAGGTTGACTCAATATTTCAAAAGAGAAATTTTATTCTTCCCGAAGTTAGAGAGAACTATGAAATTCTGATAGATCATTATCATAAATCGGGCAATCCCCAGAAAGAACTTTATTTTACTAAACAACTATTGAAGGCTGATAATATTTTAGGAAAGGATTTCAAATATTTATCATCTAAAATCAACAGGGAATATGAAACAAAAACTTTATTAGATAAACAAATAGAGTTAGAAAGCAAAAATTCTAATGCTATAAAATTATTACTTGGATCAGTTGCAATTATAGCAGTCCTTAGCGCCATACTCTTCTATAGAAATAAAAAGCAAAGGGCGGTTCAAAAACAATACCTAGAACTTGAACAGAAATTAATCAAAGAGCAGAAAGGAACTGAAACCATATTTAATGAAAACCAGGAACTTTCAAAATCGAAAAAAGAAAATAAAAATACATTAGCGGCAGATATTATAGCAGATATTCTGCGTAAACTTGAAGCATTTGAAAATAAAAAAGAGTTTAGAAAAAAAGGATTGACCTTATCTGATTTGTCAAAGAGATTTAATACAAACACAGCATATTTATCACAGGTTATCAACGAATACAAAGGTAATAACTTTAATACTTACTTAAATACACTAAGGATCGAATACATTACACACGAATTATACCAAAACCCTAAATTTCTTGAATATACTATCGAAGGCTTAGCAAATGACTGTGGAATGAGCTCAAGACAAACTTTTACAGCATTATTTAGCGAGCTTAATGGTATTAAACCTACAAGTTTTATTAAAAAAAGAAAAGAGGAAATAAATAAAATATAATCGATCCGGGAGTGTAACTCAAACTGTGTCATTGGATAATTAACCTAAATCTAATAGCCTCTATCAAGTTTGAGTCTATCCCCAAATTTAATGTATAGTTGGGATATGTTCAAGCCACAGTTGTGCACCGGCAACATGCACTTTTTAGATATATCCTTTATTATCTTTATATTTTTTTAACATAATAATTTTTAAAATTTATATGTGACATTACTAAAAAACGTAACATACCACTCTAAAAATGAGCTCTGATATAGAAATATCAGGACTCTAACCAACTAATCAAACCACCTAGATAAGCATTTATGTTTTTCTTGCATACTATACAGTTTCTTCTACATCAACTATTTTAATCAGATCCTATCTGATTCTAAAAGTTTAGCATAATAGCTATTTTTACGACTAACTCCTCATGTATACGTTGTTCTACAATCCTACCTCGGTTCATCACCGCAATTTGATCTGCATGGCGCATCGTGGATATCATTGGAATTTAAGACAGGAACAATAGTAGAAATCAAAAGCTTCCCCGAAGGACAGGATTTTAGTCATAATGATTTACTTCTTGACGTCTTTACAACTTGTAGTTGCTTAGAAAATTATACTGATTAAATTAATCTGTATAACATTTTTTTATTACATTTATATCTAAAGCCAAAAACTATTAACCATGTCTAAAATCGCGATCTGCATAGGGGTGAATAATGTCAATAATTTCGCACGGCTCAAGGGCGCAACCTTAGGTGCAATTGAATTTTCCAAATGGGCTTCCGCACATGGGTACCAGACAAAACTATTTATTGACGAGGAAGGCAACGTTGTAAGGGTTCGGGAAATTTACGATTTTATAAAGGGATGCCTTGAAGAAATGGTATATGACCAGATCATTGTGTATTTTTCAGGGCATGGAATCTCCCGGGGACCCAATCAGGAGTTTTGGTATCTTTCAGAAGGTGGTGAAAACGACAATGAAATAATCGGCTTGACAAGATCAGCAGATGACGCAAGAAACTGCCAGATAAGATATGTACTGTTCATATCAGATGCCTGCAGATCTTTACCGACTGATTACTATCAGCCAACCAGTGGTCAGACCATATTTGCAAAACAAAAAGTCGACACAAACAATACTATCGACATTTTCTATGCAACAAGACCTGGAGCGCCAGCCTACGAAATTGCAGGTGACAATCTTAAAGATGCGCATGGAATATTTACAGAATCTCTGATAGAATATCTATCTGGGGAAGTCCCGGAAACTGTCGTTAATAACGACATCGATGACGGGACCGAAATAAAGAGATACCTTTCAAAGTACTACGATCCTGTAAAGCTTTCGGCTGATATAAATTATAAGAGCTTAAGGGAAGAAAATCAAAAATGGATTATTTCGGCTCCGGAAGTTGATCTTAAACTTAGAGAATATGTCGAAAGCAGAGCGTTCGGTGTCACGCAGGGACAATCTCCTGAAATCAGGGTACAAAACCATAAAACAGAGTATCCCCTGGCAACATTCACTGATCTGGAGGGGAAAAACCTAATGCTGAAAAATTGGATAGTCAGCAAACCTGAAGTACAGCCCGCAGATCCAGGAATGTTCAAAGTAAATGTTCTCAAGGATGTCAAAGACCTTTCGATAAATCTATGGAACAACAAGTCAGATCAGAATAATCTCGCGACTCAGGTGGAAAATGTAGCTGAGAAAAATGTATTTGCATCCGATAAGCTATTTAGAGATCCTGTTTACGAACACTATACCGGAATAGAACTGATCGGTGAAACGATGATTGATTTTATCACTCCTGCCTATGCGGGAAATATGCCCTGGCGATACAGAAATGCGAATTCAATATCTTTTCATCATGAACAGCCTTACAGATATAGCCGTTATGGGCTGCTCTTATTAGAAAATGGACGATCGATCCCAGTTGCTGTAATTGAAGGCTTTGTCGCGCAGCTCATATTTAAGGATGGCTATCTCTTTACCATCAATTACACACCCGTCAAATCAAACTCTTACAATTATTTACAATATCAGGAAAAAAAAGAAATGATCATTCAAAAACGAAATCTTGTTGCCATTGCGGCCAATAATGGTTTCAATTATGAAGACGCATTTAAAAAAATTGATTTCGCCAAACTGGGATATGATGATGCCGGAAGTTTTCTGAGATATGGAAAAGCGCTTGATCCCTCTCTAGGACTTTACGCGGCTTATGCGTTTAGGGAAACGGGAAATTTTGAAAAGATCAGGTCTGTTTATGATTATATGATCCTGGATAACCCAGTGGTTCCTTTTGATGTGG
Source organism: Chryseobacterium sp. ON_d1 (assembly GCF_006829085.1). Taxonomy (GTDB): domain Bacteria; phylum Bacteroidota; class Bacteroidia; order Flavobacteriales; family Weeksellaceae; genus Chryseobacterium. Next base: position 269,880 of record NZ_BJTC01000007.1, on the reverse strand, counting down.
CAATGCTTGCAGGAAAGCTCGATGAAACGTCGATAGCCTCATTTTGTCCGGTAATGTCAAGTGGATGGGCTTATAGAGACTTATATGAGAAATTTATTAGCGAAGATATTTTAGAGGCCACAAAGTATCTGGAACCTGGATTATGGACGACATTCTCCGCTAAGGGGACAGAAATACTTATTAAACTAATTAACGATAACCATAGAAAACCAAAAAAATGAAACTAGTATTATTACATGGGCGTTCCCAGCAGGACCGTGACGAAGAGGAACTAAAAAAAGAATGGATAGAAGCGCTCAAAGAAGGACTTAAAAAAAGTAATTTGACATTGGACCTCTCCGAAGAAGACATCATTTTCCCTTATTATGGTAAAATGTTGATGAACCTCATCAGTGACAGAAATAACTTTCAGGAAAAAGTCGTGGAAAAAGGTTCCGGTGGCATCGATCCTAAATTTTCACAGTTCTGTGCTGATTTTTTGGGTACTGTGGCGACAAATGCAGGGATCACCGATCAGAGGATTGCCGAATTGAGCGAGCTGGACGTTACTGAAAAGGGCGCGCAGAACTGGCCGTGGGTCCTGGCAATTCTGAGGGCGATAGACTCTGAATCAGATTTTGCGCAGGCAACCCTCTGGGCAATTACCAATGATGTCTTCCACTATCTCAGAAATCCTGTCATTAGAAAAACCATAGATGACTTTGTCTCAGGCTCACTTCCAAAAGAAGGAGAAAAATGTGTGTGGATAGGACATTCCCTTGGCTCAGTGATATCTTATAATATCCTCAGCAAGTACAAAATCAAGAACATTAAAGAGATTATTACAGTGGGCTCGCCACTGGGTATGAAAGTCATTAAAAGAAATCTCGAAAGCCCATTGCTTAATCCCCCATGCTCATTATCAGGATGGTACAATGCATTTGATAAAAAAGATGCAGTTTCATTGTTCCCTCTAGAAAAACCATATTTTACCACTGATCCTATCATTACGAATTATAACAAAGTTCTAAATGGTACAAGCAACAAACATGGTATTGAAGGCTATTTAAATGATAAAGAGGTAGCGCTACGTATTTATAATGCCCTAAACAAATAAAGCAGTAACCTCAGTTTTGAAAGAACTTATGACATAATTGAGCCCTTCCCTGCCTTAAAAAATTGGAACAACCTCAATTTTAAAGCAAAAAAGAAATTTTATGGTTGACTAATTTATCCCATATAACTAAAGACAAACATTCAAAAATCAATTCTATTAAATAGACATAAGAAATATGAAAAATACATTTTCGATTTAACGAAAATTCAGGAGGGGGACATTTTGCTGCTAAATGTCGACCCACGACTAAGTGCGATCATGAAAGATAAGACTGGTTCTGTTTATCACCACGCCATGTTGTATACGGGAGGCTCCAGTCATATACATTCCAATAAAGGTCCTAGGGTACAAGCAGAAAATACCCGCAGGATGTTATTCGAAAGTACTGAAGCAGCAATCGCATTGCGTGCAAAAGACTAGAAGACCCCCATTTCATAAAGGGGGTAGTTGATATAGCTCGTACAAAAGTTGGTACTGAATATTCCGGAGACGAAGCGAGGAGAACTGTACAAGAACACACAGAGGCAGATTTTGATCACAACAGGCAATTTTGTACCCGCTTTGTAGCTCAGGCTTATGCCGAGGCAGGGCTACAAATAGTTGACGATCCAAATTACTGTACTCCATTTGACCTGACAAGCTCGAAAAAAATAGTCGTTATAAACGATGTTTTGACGGAGGCAAGTGACGAACAGATTGCATATGCCAGAGAAGAGAATACGGTGCTAAGCCAGCAGGTAGCAATAAACAATCATATCTTTTCCAGTGCCAGGGAAATCACTGGAAAGGATATACAGACATTTAATCAACTGACAGAACATTTGCTCTCGGATCCTGAACACGACAAAGCGATTACTGCCTTAATAGAGAAGTCAGGCTATTTGGAATTATGGAGGCTAGACATGCAGAAAAATCCTGGTTCTAATGACGTTGAAATTGCCATTAAAGAAATAGATCAAGAAGATTGGTTAACTGCTTCCGGTCAACTTGAAGATACCGCATTAACAAACCTAGAACGTTATAAAACAAATTTGTTTTTTTACAGACAGCAATATCAAACCAAGCAGCTAACGTACCTTGAAATGCATATCAGGCTGTATGAAAAATTAGTGGAATTTGCCAAAAAGATGTTGGATGTGGCCCGAAAATTAGAAACCGCTGCTCAATAAACAAATATGACAGCTTAACTTGGTATCTATATTAAAACTATTCCTCTAAGTGAGTAAGTAAATAATACGGAGTTTAGTTATATTCCTTATAACTAAATTCCTTTTTCAAATAAAGCTAAGAACTGATTTAGGATGACGCCCCAATTTAAAGATTATAAAAGATGTCTTACAAAGTTTAAATTAACAATGAACTATTTATAAAGCCTTAATTTTGGTAGGTTCTTCACTACGAAGCATCCATATAGAACAAGCGTGATGTCCAGAATTCCCTAATGGGTTTTCAAGTAATCTAAATCCCAGGTTCCGGTACATTTTTACAGCTTTTGAAAACTCTGGAAAGCTCTCCAGGTAGATCTTATCGTATCTAAGACTCTTTGCGCTTTCGATACTTTTCTTCATTAACGCTTTACCAATCCCTAGCCCCCTGGCCGTTGGATCGAGATAGAACTTAACCAGCTCTGCACAGCCAGCAGGCAGTCCATCAGTAGGATAGATCCCGCAACAACCGACCACGACACCATCTACCTCAGCTACCCAAAGCACTGCGCTTTCTTTGCTGAAAAGTGCATATAGGTCAGCAGTCGTCGGATCGGAATAGACAGTTCCCTCTTTTGGTGCATCATGCTCTTCAAAAACAGCTCTGATGATTTTTAAAAGAGCCTCATTGTCCAACTTTTCAATTTTTCTGATGATTGTTCCCTTCATACTCCAATATTAAGTTTAAAAGACTAAAGTTTTGCTAACCACCGAAAAATTTTCTAAAAAAACCTGTTGGTTCCTTCGCTTTCGCCTTTGCAATTTTTAAGTTATCCTCTGTAATGCGATTATAGAAAAGTTTAAGTGAAATTTCAAGATTTTTCACCGCCTCGGTATACTGACCCATATCAATCAGCGAAGTACCGATATGTTCATATAATTCTGCCGCAATATCATCCTTTACTTCTTTCTGTTCAGCCAACAGGGAGATTGCTATTGTGCCATAATATACAGCTTTTTCATTTTCTGTCAGGTGGTACGCACTGTGTACAGCCCAGTAATAACACCAAAAATCTTTGTTTCCATGCCCAATGCTCTGCTCAAAACTTTCAAGTGCTGCTTCGCTATCTTTCATTTGCGCTTCCAAAACATATCCACGGTTGTACAGTGCCACCTGAACAGTTCTCGCCATTCCTTTTTCCAGCCCGAAATGTACTACCTGATCGTAACATTCAAGGGCCTTTTCCCATTGTTTTTCCCTTGCAAAAGTTTCTCCTCTGCTGATCATCAGACTCGGATTGTCGGGCATATTTTCAAGTAAGGAGTCAGCCTGCTCAGCATCCTCGGAATTATTGACTTCTAGGCCGAGCATCGACATTGCCTTGGATTTAGATATGTAGAAATTGGTCACGCAGCGTACAACTTCTTCTTCTTGAAGAACCGAGTCTCCCGGATCTACCGATTGATAGAGTTCAAGTCCTTGGTCGGCCCAATACAGCATTCCCGAATATTGATCGATATCTGCGTGGCTCAAGCATACCCCGTCAATAGTGCTGATCAGGGTCACAAAGTCCATTTCTTCAGAATATTCTCTCAAAAGCTCCTTACCGTCGGCAATGGCGTTCTCATGCATGCCGGCGCTCATATAAATATACATCCTGTTGAGAAGAATCACCATAAATTTACGTTGTGCTATACCCTCGTTGACAATAGTGATTGCTTCCTGATATGCCTGTTTAAAATTCAGTTCCCGCGCAAGATTGTTACAACACATGGCGAATGTATGCGGGTCGTAATTAAGACTATCATTCTGGTCGGTCAAAACTGCGGCTCTATAAAGCTCGTAGGATTGGTTGTAGAGATGTATTTTCAGTTCAGTAAGACGCTGGCTTTCAGCTTCGGGCATATCGGCATATTGAGTTAGAATATAATCGATTTCAACCCCGGCATTGTATAGCTCCATAGCAGATTGCGAATGTACTGAGGGTTGAAGCTGCGAAAAGTCCGGACTGTTGCTGTGTCTATTGAGCATCCTAAAGATTCGTATCTCTAATACTGGAGAGGATCGTAATTGACAGGACCTTTCGTAATAACTCAGAGCTCCATCCCAGTCCTCAAGCCAGTAAAGCGCAGAACCGGCATTGCGGTGACAGTGGTAATGGTCAGGATCAACTTGCAGACCGCTAGTAGCCCAGTCAAGGCATTTTTCTAAGGCTTTCTCCCTGTCGGATTCAAATACTTCGTTATTGTCAAGTGCTATAAGACCCAATATTGCACATAGATCAGGATCAATGCTACCCTCATTCAGGCTATCGATACGGCAATATATTTTATGGAGTTCCTCAAAACCGCGAGGAAGGGAATATCCGTCAAGCCAAAATTTTGCTGCCAAGCCATAACTGCCTTCGGCAAGTGCTTTTAATGCGTTCTGATGAAGTGTATCTTTCATTTGCTTTTGTGTAATTAGTTTTAAATCCGGAAAAACCGACCGCTGAAAATGATCAACTGAGCAGTTAAACCAATACAATTATATCTTTGCTTGTATTCTCTGCAGTTAAAATATCCTTAACGTACAGGCAATTGCGTCATTTCATAGAGCTTTGTTAAGATATCAACCTCATATGCTGATTCCTTCAAGGATTTCACTCTGCCATTCCTAAAATCCTCACTGATCCGGTAGCTTTTTACCAAATGACTATTTTTTGCCCCAAGGGCATAATGCCAATAGCCGCCACTGGTGCTTGTAAAAATGACCATTTCTTCAAAGGGCATAAGGTTTTTCTTAGGAAAAAAAGGCTTTTTCCTAAATACTGTCCGATCCATCCGGTCAAACAGGTAACAGATTTCGGCCCGTATAAAAATATCATAAAGGCTGTGCAGAATAAGATATGGGCCAAGAACAGCAAGCAGAATGACCAGTCCTCTGGTGAGATGATGATAAAAGATAGTGGATAACAGGATCAGTGACAAAATAACACCAAGTGTCCAGACTGAAAGTTTAAGGCTGTAGCGATTGGGCTTAAAACTAAAAATCCTGCCGCTGTCAACAATTTTATACTTGCTATTTTCCGGCATAAGGAAGTGTTATTGCTTCAATATCATTTAAAATATCCTGCATAGCCCGCTTTGACAGGCCCTGTGCGACAATAGCGAACTTCTCCTCACCTGCGGTAAAATAACACACATTAAGTGAAGTATTGACCGGTATAAAGATGTAAATCAACCTGCTCATCTGGTAATGGCCAATATCAGAAAATGGAATACTGATCTCTGCTTTTAATCCCCTTTTGATAAACAAAGTTTTTGCATCCAAATCAATCACCATGCGCTCTGTATAAATGGATAAAAAACATATTGCCGCGAAGATCCCAAAAATCCACATCATAGCCTTGTTATCTGAATTATATCCGACCCAGGCCATAACCGCAAGACCAGTCACGATCAATATACCGAATCCATACTGCCGCTTGAGTATATAACGGTTTCCTACTTTCTTAAAATTTTTAAACGTATTTTCCATAGTTAATTAAGTTCTACGCCATTTACACTGATTTTGCTGCACCAAAGGTATAGGAACATGCTTGTCTCGTCCAGTGTACACTGGTAGGCAACGTTATCCAGAGATGCACCGGAAAATTCGATGTGCTGTGAAAGAAGATTGTCAGCGTTACCGATGACCCGCAGTTCACCAGAAAAATCACTGTCGTAATCCTTCATCAATTTAAGGATTTCAGGACTCATCTTTTCGAAATCAATGGTCAGGAAATATTTCTTCTCTTTTTTTTTATTTTCACCGGGGGACGCAAAACTAAAAGACGCACCTTTGTTCGGGTTACTGAATGTCAACGATACCCCCCGCGCTGCATGGATGGGTATACCGTCTTTACCTTTCACTAAGAATTCGATCTTATTTTTGGTTTTCTCCCCGGTCTGGGCATTACAGGCCGCAGAAATCATTAAAAATAAAAACAGGACAGATTTCAGCGGTTTAAATATTTCCATAAAATACATAGAATGATGTGTTTTGGTAAATTTAGTAGATCAATATTACTATTTTAAAGCTATTGACAACAAGAGGCAATTTGTATCTGGACGCTTCTACTTTTTATTTGGCGGATATATTTTTGCATCGGTATCAATACACCTGTCAACGACCATATTCAATACAAAAAATATCAGTTTGGATCCCTATTCGAAAAATTGAAACACTGATATAATAGCTATATTTGCAAAAAATATTGCAGAATTTTATGGATCACAAGTATTTAAACAGTCTCTTTTTTTTCCTTGCAATATTGATATCATTTACGACATTCACCAGTTCGCTGAAAGCGCAGGACTCCAAAATAGAGTCATTGGCATTCCAGGGATATTCCTGCAGATTTACGGATAGTGCCAAAGCGAAACAAATGCTCAATAGTGCGCTATTATTGGCCAGGAAATCAAATTCGAAAAGGGATGAAGTGATCTGTCTTACCTTTTTAGCGCTAACTTATCGAAGACTGAATAACCCGAAGGAATTCAATAACTATGCAGAGCAAGCCTACAAAATATCCGCACAGACCAGTGATCAGCGCGCAAAGGCCTACGCTTATATGGTCATGGGAAATCTTAAGTCCTATTTCGATGACAATACAGCCGCACTGAATTACCAGCTTAAAGCCAACACACTTTTTGAAAGGTATAAAAATTATGCCCTCTGCGCTCAGATATGCGCCGATATCTCTTATAGCTTTTCTTTAAGTTCGGATGACCGGGTCGAAAAATATGTGCGCGAAGCCATGAAATATGCCAAACAGTCTTCAGATCCCGAAAGCATTCTGCATGCCCGTCTGGCAATGGGGTCTTATCTGACAGGTTTGACAGATAAAGACCAAAATAACATTTCCTTATGGAAAAATTCGGTGAAATTTTTAAAACAGACCGCAGACTTTTCCTCACAGAACGATACCAGAATTCCCAGTAAGAGTAACATTGCCATTTCTCATCTTAACCTTGCAGCATTGTTAATAAGGCGGCCAAAACTGATGGATGAAAAGCTATTTATACGACAATTGGATACGGCCATCGCCATAAGCAAAAAATATGGTGTGAAGGCTACATACAGAAATAGTCTCGGATTGCGTGGAAAGTATCTGTTATATCAGGGCGAGTACAGCAAAGCAAAGCAATTGTTTCTGGACGGAGTTGCTTATCAGCTAGGACTACCATATAAAGACCATGAAATATTAGCCCAGTTTTATTCAAGTCTCAAGGAAGTCGCCGCAAGGCAAAATGATTATTCTTCGTATTATCTATATGACCAGTCTTTTAGCAAATATAATCGCCTCACCTACGATGAAACAATGCAAAGGAATCTGCAGCTTGCGGAAATAAAATTTGAATCTGCTGAAAAAATCCGCAAAATAAAACACTTAGAGAATGAGAAACTGCTTCAGGAAAAAAATAAGGATCTTGGATATGTAATTTCCCTGATCTTGCTTGTTATTGTTATTTTTATCTTTATTTCCTTCTACTATAGAAAGCGATTTTACCAGAAACAGGCTGATAACCTGAAGCAGCAGCAAATAAATGACCAGCTCAAACTCAACCTGCTGGAAAAGGACAGTCTTGAAAACCTGCTGGCAAAGCTTTCGCTGGAACGGCGCTTTCTTCAGTCTCAGATGGACCCCCATTTTATTTTTAATTGCCTTGCAAATATTCAGAGCATTATCCTGAAAGATAACCGAACAAAAGCGCTCACCTATCTTAATAAGTTTGCAAAACTAACCCGGGAGACCTTGTATCATTCCAGGAAAGAATCGGTAACCCTGGAAGAAGAAACAGAAAACTTGAAAAATTACGTTGAACTGCAGCAGCTGAGACTTAACCATTCATTTGATTATAGGTTCGAATTTGCAGATGAGCTAAATATGTACGAAAAAATACCGCCCCTGCTCCTACAACCTTTGGTGGAAAATGCGATCGAACACGGGCTGAAGCCTTTGACACAGCGAAAAGGAAACCTGATAATAACATTTGCAAAAAAAACAGCAGAACAGGTATTGATCTGCGTTATCAAGGACAATGGAATTGGCATGGAAGCATCCCAAAAAGACAAAAACAAACACAATCATGATCCGCTGGCTATTAAAATAATAGATGAAAGACTGGCCTTGTATGAAAAGAACGGATCAGACAGGCTTATTCCTCATTTTTCAAAACAGAGTTCCGATAAGGGATGCACAATAACTATCAATATTCCAATATTATAAAAAATGTACAAAGCAGTTATTATAGAAGATGAATATCATCTGAGAGAGGCCCTTTCTATCCTTCTTGAAATGGCAGCGCCAGATAGCATCCAGATTATCGGTTATGCCGAAGGGCTCCCGGAAGCCGTCAAAATTATTGACCGTTTAAAGCCAGACCTGGTTTTTATGGATATCATGCTGAAAAACGGGACCGGTTTTGATGTTCTTGAACAGATTGACCATAAGAACTTCCATCTTGTTTTTACTACCGCTTATGAGGAACATGCGATAAGGGCATTCAAATTCAATGCTATCGACTATCTCCTGAAACCGATAGACTATGATGAGCTGAGCGAAACCCTTGAGCGTATGGCACTCAAAAAATCTCAGTACATGGATTTTCAAACTGTTATTGACCCTTCCTCTGATACTGCAAAAAAACATGACCGAATAGTGCTGCCTACCATAGAAGCTATGCATGTTGTAAAACTCGAAAACATTGTCCGGTGCGAAACCTCAGGTTCCTACACAACATTTATTCTAAAAAGCGGGCAGCAGATTATTGTTTCCAAACCATTGAAGTATTATGAAGATATACTTATTTCCCCCAATTTTATACGGGTACATCAGTCCCATTTAATAAATGTAGATTTTGTAGCCAACTTCTCAAAGGACGGGTTTATAAACATGCTGAACAATGATATCATACCCATATCCCGTGCTAACAGGGAACGCTTCTTTAAAATCATGAAAAACGAAGATCAGTAGTATATAACCCGGATAAAAATCCAAACAAGATAAATGCAAAGCCGTAAATACTGAAAAACAATCTGCTGTCAATAGAAATTGAACTTGTGATATTTTTGTGAAAAATAGTTGATTATGAAAAGCAAAACAGCAGCGATTTTATCCTACATTACAATTATTGGATGGTTAGTGGCCTACATTAAAAGGCATGATATCACCCCCAAGAGCGACCTTGTGACTTACCATCTGAAACAGGGTCTCGGCCTTTTTATCATATCCGTGCTATTTAATTTAGGTTTATGGATTATTCTTTTTCTGGCACCTATGCTTTATTTTATCAATTACATTGGAATCGTACTCTTCATTCTTTTTGTCATCGGGGTCATTAATGCCGCCAGTGAAGCTAAGAAGCCTCTTCCCCTTATCGGTAAGTTTTTCGAAAATCAGTTCAAATTCATAGACGAATAATTTGGGGATAACCGATATTAAACACGGGACATAAAAATAAAAATCAGTAAGAATGGTCGATCTAAGTGAATTTAAAGTAAACTTCAAAAATTTTGAAATTCCTGAAGAATTAATAAATCTTGTTAATTTTCAGAACTCAATTGGAGATGATGAAAATTTTTCAGACCAATTTTATATCGGGAGAGATTATTCAGATAAAAGTGGAATAAAAGGTTATTCAGACGATGAAGAATTTACAACCTCAGTTATAGAATTTGCAATGGCAGATGGAACCGGCTCAACTTATGCATTTTGGGTAGTAGACAAAAATGAAAATTTAGCTGAGGCCCCTATTTTAGCATTTGGAAGTGAGGGGGGAATTCATATTGTGGCTAAAAACATAAAGGAGTTGCTGGAAATTTTAACCTTTGATGTTGAACCCTCTATTGGTTGGGATGAAATCTATTTTTATAAAGATGAAGATGATTATGAGCCCAGCGAAAAAATAGAAGAGTACAGAAGTTGGGTTTTGGAAAACTATGGTATTGAAATTACAGAAGATCCGGATGAGATCGTCAAAAAAGCACAGAAAATCTATGAAGACAAATTTCAAAACTGGTTGAAAAAGTATTATAACTATTAGCATAGGCTCGGTCTATCAGAATTGAAAACAACGTGTCGTCGGATATAAAATAGGGAGTGTAAACTGAACTGTGTCATTGGATAATTAACCAAAATCTAAAAGCCTTTATCAAGTTTGAGCCTATCCCCAAATTTAATGTAAAGTTGGGATATGGTCAAGCCCCAGTTATGCACTGGCATTGTCCACTTTTTAGAGATATCCTTTATTATCAGAAACAGCAGCTTCATAAGAGCCTGCTCAGAACTGAATGCACCTTTAGACTTCGTTACTTTTCGGATCTGACGGTGCATTCCTTCAATAGGATTAGTGGTATAGATAGTCTTACGCACCTGCTCATCATACTCAAAAAAAGTAGAGAGGTTTATCCAGTTATCGAGCCATGACTTAGCGGCTATGGGGTATTTCTTGCCCCATTTCTCTTCAAAGACCAGTAGTTTTTCATATCCCATTTCTTCGTTTACAGCTTTATAAATAGGCTTTAAATCTTCAATAACAGCCTTTTTGTCCTTTTCTGTAACGTAGTGCATGCTTGATCTAATCTGATGGACAATGCATAACTGAACTTTTGTTTTTGGAAAAATAGCTTCTATAGCTTCAGGAAAACCCTTCAGTCCATCAATACAGGCTATCAGGATGTCCTCTACACCGCGTTGCTTTAGATCGGTGAGTACGGATAACCAGAATTTAGCTCCTTCGTTTTCCGAACTGTAAAGCCCTATCAAGTCTTTGCGACCATCCATTCCTATGCCCAGGATATTATAAATGGCCCGGGACTCAACCGTACCGTTCTGACGGACTTTATAATGCATGCAGTCTAGGAAAACAAAGGGATAGACGGCTTCTAGCGGACGACTTCGCCACTCGTTAACAGCAGGCATGACGCTTTCTGTAATACGGGATATTTCAGTTGCAGAAATCTCCATAGCATACATCCCACGGATAAAATCACTTATTGCACGTGTGCTCATACCTTTGGCATACATGCTCAGCACATGACCTTCCAGCTGTTCTGTTATAATAAGCTGACGTTTGGGAACTACCTTGGGCTAAAATGTACCAGATCTATCCCGTCCAGATTCAAGTTCAAATGTACCGGTATTAAGACCTCGAACAGTTTTTTTGGTCTTGCCATTCCGACGATTGGAGTTCCCGGAAGCTTTATCTTCCTGAAGGTGACTTTCCAGCTCGCTATCCATCATCGACTCCAGTAAGTGCTTCATTAAGGGCGCTAGAACGCCATCATTGGGAGATAAACTCTTTCCGTTATAAAGACCTTGCATAGCTTCCTCTTTGAAGCGTTCAAAGTCAAATGGGGTCTTTTCTTTCATGACCATGTCGTTTGAATAATTAAATATAAAAAAACCTTATTGAATTATTCCGTTGACACAGTTCACGTTACAGTCTCATAAAATATGGTAATGTTAATTCTTCCTTACTGTATTATCATTAATGCACAGAATAATTCCCCTATTAAATAGTCATATATGAAATATCCTGAAAATAAAAGTAATGCATTCGTGCTTTAAAACATAAACTGCTTGCTATACGTTACATTATGACGGGGATAAAATTATCGCGGACAACGAATCTTCTATTACTGCAATTCTAGGTTATATAGATTTTTAGCAGTTCAATTTTTTTTACTTATCCGCGCTAAAAATTCTATTAAACCATGTGTAATTACTCCAAAGCAGTGTAATGCTTTTGAATAGTAATTTGCTTTCAGAAAGTTATTGATATTTTGCTATTTACCATAAATTGTTACGAAAATGCCACCAATACTTTTACGAACCTCTTTCTTTGATTAATTCTTTTACGGAAGTTTTCGAAGCGCCTAGTAATCTAAGCAAGATAATTTGGGATATCTTTTTAAATAAAGGAATAACATTTCCCAAAAAACTTAATCCTAAAGCACCAAAAATGGTAAAGGCATAGTTATATTTATCAATAAATTTAATAGTTTCAGGACTATATCTAGGTAAATTCAATAATATATAGATCACAACCCAGAATAAGGCAGCTTGTATCAACCACGATAGAAACTCTACTCGTTTTAAAAGTCTACCTGTAAAATCCTGTAACATTAAAAGTTCACTTTTGTCTGGCACTTCCTTTGAAATAACGATTAAATTATAAGAATTTATCGCACATAAAATTTGAAAATCACTGCGTCCATCAAAAAGTTTTGTATTATCGCTTATAGATTTGTATGTAAAATTTATAAGATCATTTGTTATCAGCATTGGCTTGGTAAAGTTCAGATACATATAAACAATTTCCGGTAAAATACTCTTACTGTAATAGTTTTCTTTTATTAAATTTTCAAAAGTTATCGTAATTGCATTTTTATTTCTAATAGAGATAATGTAAGTTATCCATGATTTGTCTATTGCAAATTTGACCACACCAACTAATAAAACAAAAATTAAAAAATCGTCATTTATGAAAGGTGCTGCTGAATCTTTACTTGGCTTACTCTTACTTTTTATACTATAGAAAGTATTAAAATCTTGTTTATTATTTTCTTTTATTGCTTTAATTATGCCATAATAGACTTGATTGAGTTCATTGCTGTCCCGATCTTCCGGAGTATGAATTTCTCTTCCACCCAACAAATTGTTAAAAGTGGATAATTTAGGACTGCTATTAATCCTGGATAAATAATTAATTATCTCTTCTATAGGAACCATTTCTTTCTTTTTAATCCATAATTCAACGTATCTGCATCCCAGTTGGGCACGTTCCTCATTTTTCCAAGCAATTTTGAAATCAGATTAGAATATTTCATGGTTGCGGGTTCTTCTCCTGGTAAAAAACTCCTCCACGACAAATAGGTAAAAGAGAATATCTGCTGCGTTATGTAACTTAAATCGTAAAATAACAAATTATTCAGATCATCACTATTGTAGCTACCTTGCGGAACTCTTATCGTTATTAAGACAGGTCTGCTCATTGCTTGTTTAGAGGTTTTTAGTTCACTAGCACCTAACATTTGGACAATGCATGTTCTTTCATCAAGAATAACATTGCATCCCCTGGCTGGTACATATTGTCCTTTAATCTCACTACTTCCATATTTTGTAATTCCTGGCTGATTTTTATCAAATAAAATGTGGGGGTGGGTATTACCAATAGTGACAAAAGCAAACTTTATATTATACTGAGGAATGTCCCTAACTAATTGACTTACCACATCAAATTCTGTGTTTTTTATGGGCTTGAAAATATGGAAGATCAGACGGACTGTGTTACCGTTCACCCATCCTTGGTCACTTGAAAGTCGAACAATAGACTGCTTCAGACTTTTAAGCAGCTCATCAAAGTAGTTTTCGAATGCTACATCCTTTACTTTATCACCAAGCAAATATTGCCCATCACCGGACATAAAGGTTGTTATACCTACTACTCTATTCTGTTCTGCTCCCATGTATTGATTTTTCCTTAACCAACTATGGCCAATTCCAATTATTATCTCCCTGTCAACTGATCGCTGCGATGGTAAAACCCAAGGAGTCCCACCTAGTTTTGCATACATCTGGAGCGCAAGAGAGTCTCAGTATTTTATTAATGATAGCAAAGACTATTCTTTTATAAATTTCAAAGACTTATTACTTTGCCCAATTTTTATAAGATACCCCCCCGCTGGTAACTTAGCAATTACCAATTTTTCAGATCTTGGATTTACGACCTTTGAATGAAGCACCAAATGACCTCCTGTGCTATAAATATCAATTGCATCACCAACTGCAACGCCATATCCATATCTAACATTAAGCTCATTTTTTGCCGGATTTGGATATATAACAGTCTCAGCCATAGGTAATGCAGGAATTTTTACAGCTAAAAGCGACTGACAGTTTGTCGAATTCCCGCCATATTCTGTTGGATAATTGGTTCCAATGTACAACTTATCCAGATTCGTTCCGTCTTCACGATAACCGATCTGCAGGGTGTGGCTTCCTGCGCTAAGATTTGCTGTGGCCAGCACATCCCAGTCCCATACGTTTGAAGACTTCAGTCCGTTCATATTTTGCCAATTCCCATTATCAACCTTCACCCAAAAAGAATCATCATCGGCACTAGGCGCGCGCAATCTTCCCCATATATTGTAGTTCCCGGACACTCCAACATTGAAATTGTATGTTGCAATACCTTCATTATTCGAAGGAGCATTATTGAGACTGTTATTTCCTGCAGTGATCGTGATATATCTTCCCCAGGAAGCTGTACTGCTCTGCGGGACCTGCCATAATGACCCTACGTTGCCACACTCTGCCTCAAGCCAGATCTCCTGTCCGGCATTAGCAGGCGCGATTGTCATCTCATCCAGATACAGTAGATCGGTATTGGAAGAAAGGGCTCTCAGTTCAATGGTGTTGGTTCCGGGATTCAATGTAATATTCTGTGCTACAGTATTCCATGTACTTAATGATCCTGTGGAGGTGAAACCTATTGTGGCCACCTGGGAATTGTTGACGAATAATCCAACATTGTCAACTCTGCCGCTTTCAAGCAAATACCTTATCTGTAAAGTATAGTTTCCGCCATTGATGTTGGTCAAACTTTCTCGGACAGCCGCAGCCGAATTCGTCCCAAACTGAATATATCCCTGTCCGTGATAATTTCTGATATTGCCGTTATAACCACTCGTGGTGATTGGCCCTATATTTTTATATTCTAGGCATTCCATTTCGTACTGTCTTGTACCCAGGTACATTGGTGGCAGTGCGGGTACTACAATGTTGGATGGTGTAAACTTTGTCAGCCTTCCTGTGAAATTTCCGGAACAGTTTAACGTAATATCCAGCGGACCGTTGTGGGCAATCGTCAAGGTCAGAATTCCTCCGGACCAGCTTTCCGTCACATTGCTCGGCTGGTGCGCTGCACGGTCTGTGAAAGACCATGTCGGCTTTGAACTGCTGCCGTGTATCCTGATAACATCTGTTTTCAATCCCGTATTCAGAATATTGTCGAAATTATTCAGATATATCTTAAGTTGGTTGGCCGTCTCCTTTATCACTCCAGAGGTATACTGGGACAGGGTCAGGTCGATGGATTCGCTGGTATTGTACTTAAAGGGAATGTTTGCTGTTGCTTGTTGCCCGTTTCTGAACGGATTGTAAACGACCCACCCATTTTCATGTCGACCTGCATAGATATTCCCAGTATATTCCTGGGGAAACAGATTATTAAGCTCTGTTATCTTACTGTCTGTTGTCGGCCATCTCGAGCTATAGTCCGATTTGTTGACCTTGATCTGGAATGAGTTGGCAACATTGTCGTTGAGCTGAAAAACCGTAGGAATGGTGGGATACCTTCCGGATTTCTTGAAAAAGTTTAGGTTATTCTGATAAGTTCCGTCATTATCCATTCTGTACAGTCCATCAAAAAGAGTTTGTGGTGAACTATAGATCGCATCACCGTTGCCTGAGCTTACATTATTGACAATAGCTACTTTTGTACGGTTGATCACTTCCTGGCGTGTAGGAATCCTCACATGCCCGTCAATGATCTTTCGAAACAGATCAATGCTTACGTTGTTGAACTGGTCGTAAGTGCCCCATTTTCTCTCCCTGTAACCATCCGAGGTGATCGCTGACGAAAGTTCTCTGAAGCATTGTGTCCATATCAGTTCCGGACCATCAATTACCGTCTGCCCGGTAAGCATGGCGTGCTCCAGTACCGGTGCTCCCGCGGTGGCCATCGTAAAACCGGCATGGTTGCCATCGTCATCATACCAGCCTGTATCATCATAACGGATACCGTAGTTACCACTATATCCTGAAAGATAAGTTCCTAGTGCCAGGCTTTCCATATCAAATTTATAGCTTCGGGTGGTATACTTCTCGCATAAGATATAATTTTGCTTATACTGGGCACATGCTGCCGCAAACTGTGGATTTCTTTTCAACATACCAATCGGGTTAATACTCGGTGACCACTGATTCCCGCACCAGCTTACCACAAGGTATCCACCATATTTGTTGGACAATTGCAGAAGATTGGTAAAATGCGCTATCCTTGAGCTCCAGCTTGGAGAGAGGGGATCTATGGCATCATCAAATCCCCAAAACTGTTCTGCATAATTGAATCCAAGGAAATTTGGGTAATTTTTGTAAAAGTCCTCATATACTGACAGATCGGTATCTGAGAATTGAGTAAAGCCACCACTGGAGCATTGGATCATGGCCCACATCCTGTTCTCGGCACAGACACGCAGCCATGATTTTGCCACTTCATATCCATACTC
Organism: Chryseobacterium sp. ON_d1; assembly: GCF_006829085.1. Taxonomy (GTDB): domain Bacteria; phylum Bacteroidota; class Bacteroidia; order Flavobacteriales; family Weeksellaceae; genus Chryseobacterium. The sequence continues at coordinate 253,319 of NZ_BJTC01000007.1, read as the reverse complement.
TGCGACCTTGAATCTTGATGTCGGCACATCATGGCTTATGGAAAGAGAGATATTCATGACAACATAAGGTCGTATCTCGACGGGAATCAGATCGATGATCTTTTGGGGATTGGCATAGTTCCATGTGTCGATATGGACCAAGTACATAGGCTGCTGAGGGGACACTGTCCTGCGCAGCGGAACTGTATTTTGCGAAAATACCGGATTTGCGGATAAAAATGCCAGAAGTAACAGCAAATTTAGAGCCGCCTGACAGATCTTTTCTCTCAGATGAAGAATGCTTACCTTTTTCATAATATATTTATTTTGGTTAATGATAGTTTTAACGCTTGTCCAGGTTGGACAAACAAATTTGAATGACCATACTATAATTAAAAGCTCATCAGAAAAATGCTCTGTTAAGGGCTTCCGATCCTGTCCTCTAGATAAGATCCTGAAAAACCAATACATTTTTGAAGGGAGCTTGTGGTACAGAAATGCGATCATAAGAAACTCAATAGTTTCAGAAAGCATCAATCAGAAGCTTGCTATAACTGGAACCACTTATAATGATAATATCGGTACCGTCTGCATTTTCCCATGCCTGGGAGTTGGCTGAAAAAAAAGTTTTTCGACATTTAATTCGATTTAAATATTGTTAAAAATTAGTGTGATTTTTTAGAAATGCTAAAAGAGTTTATTTCTTCTGATTTTCTAAAACAAGAAATCATTACAAATGTATGATGATGATGATAAAAACATCTCCTTTTGGTGAAGCATTGTAATCACTTTACATACTCATCATATACTTTTCTAATTAAATAAACGTATCTGATGAGTAATATTTAAGCAAATTGCAATATTAAAAGTACGGTATAACGAGTAACATTTTTTTTCTTTAGCAATATTTTAAAATGAATAAGAAGATTACATATAGTTTAATAAAATAGCATTTTATATATTATATTAAAACTGATTAATCCAGGTATAAATATCAAGATTTGTAGGAATTTCAAATTTTTTCCGAAGCTTATATTTTTTGTTTTGTACTGTACGGATTTCTATAAAAGTATATTTAGCTATTTCTTTGGTGGTTAACTGAATTTTCAAAAGAGCGCAAAATTCTATTTCTGATAGCTGAAGTTCTGCATTCTTTGCCAGAAGATTTTCACGGAATTTAGGATATACTTTTTCGAAAGCGAACATAAAGGCAGGATCTTTCTTTTCCAAAAGGTCAATAAGATGATGATAGGTCTCAGGTAAAATGGGTTCAGTTGAAACGGATTCAGGTAATAGGTGTATAGGCGAAACTGTTTCAGAATTAAAAACTTCATTCGTGCTTTTTCCCTTTCTTTTAACGAAGTAAATGGTAATACAACTGATAGCACACAATCCGATAAAAATGCAGACAAGGTACTTTTTTAAAGGCTTTTTTTCTTCCTTTTTATCCCTGTTTATCACCTCCTGTAGTGAATTGTACTTGCTGCTGAGGGCTTGAAGATCATATTCTTTTATTTTGTTTTGATAGAAAGTAGCGCTGTCCTTTATATTTAAATTATGGTAGATCTCCTGTAAAGACTTATAAACTGCATTCATATTGAGATCGGTACCATTGATCTTATTGACATAAAGAGCTTTGTGAAAATTAGAAATGGCGGCTTGATAATTTTTCTTTTTCTTAAAATAAAGTCCAATGACTGAGTAATTAATCATCATAGACTGATCGTCCGGAAAATTTTTAGCTTTTAACCGTATCGATGTCACCGCATAACGATAAGCCGAATCTACATCCAGCTGAGAATAGATATTGCTGAGATTGGAATAGTTTAAATATTGAAATCTCTTTCGCTCTTCAGTATCCTTAATCTCGCTTCCACTCTGTATTTCTTCAAATACCTTTTTGGCAGCATTTCTGGGTTCGTTTTTGTCTAAGTAAATGTTGGCAAAACTGCTCAAGACGTTTGCCTTTGCATAAAATATTTTCTCACTTTTCGGATTTTCCTTTTGCAGCAGGTCATATGCCGAACTTAAATAACTGATTGCTTTATCATGAAATTCATTCATCGAATACGTTTCAGCCATATATATCGGACATTGCTTCATAGTACACATTATTATATTCCCTCGATCTTTTTTGGAGTTTTTCCGAAGAAATTATGAGGCTATCCAACGTATTTTTACGGTAAAAATATCGGCATTTTCTATCAAGAATTTTTAACTCAGAAAGTGAATCCTTTAATTGTTGAGACTCTTTCAACAAAGAATGTAACTCTAAATAAGCATTATCAATATTAGTTTTAAAAAGGTTTGAATTTGAAATAACTTTATTTTTTAGGTCTTTTTTGGTCTGCGCGTTCACGCTTTCCCCAATGATAAAAACAAAAAGTAAAATTGCCCTAGCTAGGTGTTTCATGCTCTTTTAAATACGAGAAGTATCTGTGTAAATATTAAAGGAAGGTAGTGTTAAAGTACCTACAAAATTACGAAAAAGTATTAATAATATAATTCCGAAAAACTTTCTGTATCCCCAAGTTATCTTAAATTTAATTTTTCGCTGTAGTAAATATAAAATTATCTAATGTCCTGAAACAATTTTTTTAAAGGATTGTCAAATTAAAGCCTTCAACTGATTACATCAACAAACTCTCAAGCTCATCAACTTTTTCATTATTGTAACAACATAATTTTTACACTTTAGTACTTTTTATAATATTCAATTAAATTTCCACCAGTCGAAATAGAACAGGTCTTTTTCTCCCTTAAAAACAAAATACAAATCGTGGATTCCTTTTACACTTTTCAGAGGTGTATTAATGGTCTTATATAAGTCACCCTCACCTTTTCCTGTAACGTTAACAACACCAAGCACAGGCCCATTAAGAGAATCTAAACGTATCTCTATTTTTCCTCCATAGAGAGAAGCAACATTCACATCCAAAGATTTGACGCCTTTGGAAAAATTTGCTCCCTGGATTTTAATATAATCACCATTGTTAATTGAGGCAACTATGATACGATCTGTGATTTTTTTTCCTCTGTTATAGGGTTGATTGCGTTCCCATTCTGTGACCATTTCTGTTTTCAGACCTTCGCTATAAGCCATCGTTTCTGCTTCAACTTTTTTAAAAGGATCCAGATTACCTACTCTTTTTGCACCATCCGTGGTCCAGAAAGGAAGTTTCTGAATGGTTCCATCTGCATTGTAGGTAATTTCTGTGACACTAACAGACCGACGTTCATAATGCTTGCTCATGGTCTGCATTCTAAGCATATGATTGAATCCGAAAACATAAGATTTACCTTTGAAATCTATAATACCGGGATGATTTCCGTTGGATCTCTGGTCGCCATCCATTATCACGCCTCCATAATTCCAGGGTCCGATAGGTGATTTTGCCATTGCATAATCAATTCCTTCCGGACAACATTTTGATGCGTAAGCCATATAATAATGGTTATTTTTTTTCCAAACCCAAGGTCCTTCCTGATATCTGAAAGGATCTGGCTGGTCTTTCACCTTCGCAAACGAAGGGTCTTTGGTGATTGGTCCGGCAAGAGATATCATATCTTCATTCAGTTTAGCATACCAAAGATTCGGATTTCCCCAGTACAGGTAAACCTGCCCGTCATCGTCAATTAAAACTGTGGGATCGATATCATCCAGAGAATTTTTGATCAAAGGCTTGCCAATAGGATTGGTGAAAGGACCATAGGGACTGTCCGCCACTAAAACACCAATCCCCATATTGTTCGGCATTGGACAATACATATAGAATTTACCGTTTCTTTCAACAACCTGTGGTGCCCAGGCACCGTTGTCGGTATTTACCCATTTAAAATCTTTGAGCGAAGCCACTACACCGTGGTCTTTCCAATTGACCATATCTCTAGAAGTGTATAATAACCAGTCTTTCATTTTGAATCCGAAAGCATCGTCCTCATCATGGCTCGTATAAAGATAGACCGTATCCTTATAAACCATTGGCGCCGGGTCTGCAGTATACTTGGTTTGGATAATTGGATTTTGAGCAAAGCTGATTTGAAAAAATCCTACAAAAATCATTAAGTTCAGCGCTTTTCTCATAATATTCGTTTTTACATAATTGACTATCGAATAAACGCTTACATTACGTACATGAACTGTATGTTATACAGGTTGAGAGAAAGACACTTTCATTTATCTCTTTTTTTGCAAGCGATCTTTAAATTTCTGACACTTATTCCAGCAATGCATTTTGCACACATTACTTCTAAAACTATTATTTCATACGATTACTAACAGACCCAACTCTTATTGTAAAAGCAATGTATTTTAAATTTATTATAAGTGTGTTTTTTACATTTATAAATATATACAAAAATTCTTTTTATATAAAAGAGTTTTTAAAATAAGTTTTAATTGCTAAAATGAAGATTTGGGTTTAAGGCTTTTTATAAATTGGTCCATGCTTACTTCTCTATTGTAGGGTTTGCTTCTCATGCCTTTATTTTTACATTGAGCCAGAGATGAAACTTCCTCTTTTTGCCGGCATTATGATATAGTCCGGCCATTAAAACTCCATAAGAAGAATCAAATGTACAATAGGGAAACTGTAACTAAAAAAGACCTGCAGGAAAATTTCAACTCGCTGGCCAATGAGGTTAATATATCTTGTTTCAGCCTAAGTATAAGAAAGTTGATTTGATCCAAGTGAACTGCAGCGTAAATACCAGATGCATCACCGAGGATTGTGAATATTCAACTGAAAGAACCGGAGGGCGATGAACTCGTTTCAAAAATTATTTATCCGGTTGTCCTACCAAAAGTTTAATATTCTCTTACTGAGTTTGGAGAAAGCTTCATTCCCTTGGTGGGAGCTTTAGGTCAATGGGCAGATCAACATGAGGATCGATTAAGACTGTTGATTATAAATAAAATTCAGTGATCTGGCGGTACAGAATAACATTAAAAATCAGGATTAAATAAATCCATATAAAAGTTTCCCTAATAGACCTTTGCGTGAAAGTATGTCGATATTAGCACAGTCCATTATTTATCAAAAGATTTTGCGGTTTGGGTAACCTTCTTATCTTGTGATATTCACTGATAGTTTTTATTCGGTATCTGGCTTTATTTTGCACAATATAAGGTCATAAATATTTTTCCTGCAGAAAGCAGCCGGATGATCTGCTGATTTATTGAAGATCATCTATGTACTAGAATGTTTTATGGTAATTTTATTTTTAGGTGGGCTTTTAATATTCCATAGGGCGTAGTATTGGTATTGAAAAAATTTGATTTATAATCGACTTTCAATTTATCAAGAATTCTTATCAAATTATATCCAGTAGAATAAAAGTAATTGATACCCTCAGTCTGATATTGCCAAGGCTCTTCATCAAGTTTAAAATTCTGATAAGCATTCTTCTTGTAAGCACTGTCATTTGTTAAAATGAACTCGTTTTCCGGAAAATACCTATAATTTTCCAATAAAGCCAGTTCAACGTACTTTGCGCTCCCTTCGATTTTCTCATAAAAGTTCTCATTGATACTGAAGCCCTCCAGGATAGATTCTGCTTTTTTCTGTCTTGCTTCGCGAAGTGATATGTATTGTACCAGTCCTTTTTGCAGTTCTTTTTTGGATTTCACTTTTAATAAATTGATTAGCAGGTTGTTTTCAGCTTTTATACTTTCAGCAAACCATTTTTGTTCAAGATATATTTTCTGTAATTGACTTCCCCTTAAATGGATAATCTGATTACTGTATTTTACAGTTGCGGTATGTTGTAGCTGATATCCATGAAAAAGCTCATGAACAACCATTGACGCCCATTTTTGCAGATTTTGCAGGTCACTTACATATTCTTTTGCCGTTTCAAAGTCGCTGAAAATTACAATAGGTTTCTGATAATACAATGCCGTGCTGTCCGTAAACTCTGCAGCAGTCTCCATGTGAAAAGGATTTTTATCAATACGTTCGGACTTAATCATGTCAATTCCTTTTAGCGGAGTGGTCTTTTGCTTTACCTTTTCCAAAACCTTGGGATCTGCAGTGAAAAAATAACTGTATGATTCGGTAAAATATATCTGTGTTACCCGATTATTTTCAAAATCCTTCCATACTCTTTGGGCAATAAAGTTTTTTACATCCTGTACGTATTTTAATCGTTCATATGCTAAAGAATCACTATAGCTTTGCGCAAAGCTGTTAGTAAAGAAGAATAATAACAGAATTGTTATCCGGATGATTTTAATTTTACTTTGGACCATATTATATTATTTAGTTAGTGTATAAGACTGTTACACACTTTGATTAATTGTGCTAAAGATAGTACGTCTAATTTATTATATTTTCAATTCTTTTACAGAAAATTAAACCGCTTAAAATTAAGCTTTTATAGAAATAAACTACATATTTATCAGCTAATAATAATCGACCAAACGATCAACCAAGCCAATGAAAAAATATTTACTTTCACTCCTCCTATTTTTATCTTTATTTCCTTTTGTACAAAGTACTGTCCAATTAAAAATGTTTGCAAAAGCAGTTTTACTGAAAGGATCAGCTTTAAAGAAGCCAATACAGGATTATACTGCTATACAACTGTGCCTCGAATTATTTTGATAATTGATAAAAAATTCAGTATCGTATGATCAAATGGGAGCTGCTGAAAGCTTATTTATCGTATGCTATTTGTAAAGGCATATTCGATATATCCACACGCCAACCGCAATTACATCACTAATTTCCGTAAAGCATGAGCTCTTGATGGAAAGATTAGGGATTGTGCTGCGCCGCTTTTTTTGCGCAAGAGCTTCTCTAAATCAGTATCTTTTTCAGTAATAGATTTGTCGATGCTTTAAATGAACAAGATCCAGTTCTTCCATTCTTTTTATGGTTCTGATAACTGTCTCCACGCGTAGCCCCGTAAGATTCGCGATTTGCTGTCTGGTCAGAGGCAGATGGTAACAATAACGTTTTTCTTCATTAGCACATCGTTTATAATAATCGAGCAAGGATGTTATTTTTGCTAGTGGATCTATAGAAGAATTATTAAACAGCATTGTATATTTATGATAAAGGCTATGGGAAAAGTCCTCTAAAAGTTTTAAGGCAATTTCCGAATTATTTTTCACCATTTCCAAAAATTTGCTTTTGGATAATTTCAGTACGATACAATCCGTTTTTGCTATGGCATTCATCGGATAGTTTTGGGTGCTAAACAATAGTGATCCACCGATACTATCGCCCATAGAAAGAATATTTAGAGTAAACTCACGTCCATCATCATGATAATTGTTTAACTCCACCGTTCCACTACGGATCTGAATAAAAAAACGCGGAACGTCACCACTTTGAAAAATAATCTCTTTGGCTGGATATTTCTTATAATATGCTCCATGATGAAGTAATATATGCTCTTCGGTAATCATGCTAATATATTTAACGATTAAAGAAATATTTTAGAATAAAAACAGTTCATGCGAATACAATTTCCACCTTATCTAAAGTTGAAAATACATCATATTAATATTTCATATGGTGCAGACACTAAACTTCTAATGTGTAACATTTATAAAACCATCGCTTACAACCAAAACAAAATTTGGCCTGTTACGAAAATGAATTGGCAATCTTTCGATAATTACTATCACTGATACCATTGACACGCATTTTAATACGGAATAACTTCTCTTTTTCCTTTAAGTAAACATCCATTATAATAAAATCAGAAAATAAAGATCTCTCAATTTTTAAAGTTCTCATTTTATCGACAGGATATTCTACTGCCGGAAAGATTAAGCCTTTTTTTGAAGGATGATAATATTTAATAGTAAAAATAACACCACTATTCTCAAAGTGGAATACTTTTAATCTTGTTATCTTAACAATACATACCAAACCAATAACTATAAAAAACGTAATCCCTGGCCATCTTAAGTATTCATATATATTTGATGTAAGTATGTAAGCGGCCACCGCCAAATTGCAACTAAGAATAAGAAGACCTTGAAAAATTTTCATCTGTGTTATCACTTTATCTCTATTGGTAACGATCATAATTTACTCTTTTAGCTTAATACAATAATTATTGATTTTCTTTTAATGAACTAGAGGTTAAATATTTTCTTCCACCGAGCAACAGAATTTCTGCTTAATTTATAGTGCCGGGCAAGCTGGCTATTACTAAGTTGATTTTTATGTTGATATTCAAGAATCTTCTGTATGGTATATTGATTATAAGAGCGATGTTTTCTGTCAAACTCCCAGCTCTTAGCGTCTTCAGCTCCAAAAATTATGGTATTGAGTTCAATAATATCCAAATGGGATAACACTTCTTTACCTAAAATTCCCGCGCAATCTTTCTTTTTCTCTGCAAACCTGGTATTCAGAATATCACTATAAATCTTTTTGTAATCAGGCATCATTTTATATTTTCAAGTTATTAGAACGCTTTATTTCCATATTTAATAATCCATCTATTGAGTGTTGATTTTGGAATCCCATAGTCTTTAATTACCTCATTTTTTGTTTTCTCATTATTTTCAATTGTTTCCAGTATATAAAAGATAACCTCTTTTGTATAAAGGTTTTTACGAAACTGCGGTAATACAGATTCAGTCGGCTTATTGTAATCAGCTCCTTTCGGAGAAGAATAAAGCAGCAGATGTTGGGAATAAAAGCGAAATAAATCGTATTCTAATAGTTTACACCATTTTAATAAGAGTTTGGTCTCTAAAGTATCTGTCTGGTAGGTATTTTTTATCTCTTCTTCTGAGAGATTCATGTATGTACATATTCTATCTGTGCTTAGACCGGCTTCTGAAACGAGAATTTTTATTAGATTCCCTATATGAATATCTTTAAAATCTATCTTCATCTAATATTTTGTTATTTTAATTTCTACTAAACATTTATAGTTGGTTTACAGACCCATATGCTCAGTTTTATAAAATTGTAATGGGCTGAAAAGTTTTGGTTACGTCGGATTTTATAATGAACTGCTTTTATCGGAAATGAAGTTTGTTGGCTGTTTTCATGATTCTGATTTTTAGTTAATGTACCTTAAGTTTTTAAACAATTATGGGGATATAAAATCAAGTATAGTCCTATCTAGACTACTTTTAATTTTAATGCATTGATTCAATGTCTATGATTATAAAATTAACAACCATAACAGCATTATTATTGAGCCCTTATCAGACAGTAATATAAAAAATTATAGAAAATTTATTTTACATCATTTTCACTAACAGTGGATTAATATTTTTATGTTAAAAGATATTTAGTTATCTTTGACCAATAAAAGTAGTCTAGATAGGACTACTTTTTTTTATTTAACTTCGTTGATAATTAATCTATTAGTTTATCAATAATGACATTCCAATTTTTTCTTTCAAATGCTGGAACCACACGAAATATCAACCTTAAATTTACCGATGAATCCAATAAGTCCTTTATTGCTTACACTCCCTTAAGAATAGCAGAATCGGAATGGGACAAAAAGAAAGAGCGTCCCAAAAATATATATCTAAAAAAATATAAAAATCTAAACGATAAAATCAATCGATTAAAAGTAGAACTTACTGAATGCTATCAAAATTGGAAAAACAAAAATAAAGTAGTCAGTCCAAGGCTGTTTTCGAGTACGATAAAAAATATTTGTCTCCGCAAAAATTCGCATTATCCGGAAACGACCCTGCTCCATTATATGGATGTTTACCTACAAAGCAGAAAAGAGCTAATTTGTAATTCCACCTATAAAAGGTACAAGGTCTTCTTTAATTTGGTTCAAAAATTTGAGGGATTTAAGGCGGAAAGACAATTTATAGATCAGGTAAACCCAACATTTATTAAAGATTTTCTGATTTTTGGAAAGCAAGAAGAGTACAGTGAAAATACAGTCTATCGAACAATTCATTTTGTAAAGACGATTCTAAATTTTGCAGAAAGGATGGGTATTCATACAAGGGTCAGAGAACTTGAAATACGAAGAGAAAGACAGTGCAAAGAAATTATCACCCTAAGTGAACCCGAAATATTAAAAATAAAATACACACACGTCCCCGAGCATCTTCAAGATGCAAAAAACTGGTTGTTAATAAGTTGTTACACCGGACAAAGAGTATCCGACTTCATGAATTTTTCATCTGAAAAACTCACAGAAATAAATAAAAAAAAATGTCTGAATTTCGTGCAGCAAAAAACACAAAAAGAAATAACAATACCCTTACATCCTATTGTACAAAATATAATTAATGGGAACGAAAATAAATTCCCCACTTCTATATCCGTACAGAAATATAACGAAAGTATTAAAGAAATAGCCAGGTTATCCGGTCTTAATCAATTCATCAATGCACGAAAACGCATCGGTCATAGGACAAAGCTTCTGAAAATAGCGAAATGGCAGGTCATAACCAGTCATATCGGAAGGCGCAGTTTTGCCTCCAACTTCTATGGAAAAATCCCTACTCCATTACTAATGGAAGCAACTGGCCATAGCACTGAAGTTATGTTCTTAAAGTATATCAATACGTTTGATAAGGAAAGATTGGTAAAATTGAGTAATTATTTTGATAGGATGTATGAAGAAAGATTTCTTCAGGTATAACTTTTATCGGCTTGGCATGTAAAAGCTTTTCTGTTTTAATCATTCGTTTCTGCACGAGATGAAATTTTCAATGACTTGCACCCTGCAAGAACTCTAAAGCCCAGCTCTATCTTCTGAATCCCTACCTGCAAAAGCATATTTAAACTCGCAAAAAATGTGTCTAGACTTAGTTCATTGATTCGCCTAGGTAAATTACGAAAATTCTTATTTCTGGACATATTATAATAGTAAGGATTGTCGTCAAAAAGAATTAATTTGCAAATAATAACAAATAGCCGATGAATATTGTTTACTGATCCCTATAAAATACATTGATGAATAAGATAGACTGGAATTCCTTTAGAGTTAGAAATGATAATCATACGAACGCGTTTGAAGAATTATGTTACATGATTTTTTGCCGAAGGCATAAATTCTCGGAAGGTATAGAAGCAGATTTTAATCAGGCGGCCTTGAAGTGGGAAGGTAATTCTTTAGCACGATTTCCCAAACATCATAAAATGCTTTTCTCTTTTCATCATGGCCGGTATAAAGCCAATTTGAAATAAATGTTTTAGATTCATTTTTTAATTCTATCTCCTTCTCTAAAAAATCTATTAAATTTTGAGCTATATCTTCTTTTTGCGCTTTTGATATTCTGTACTGAAAATTATCCTCCATGTTTGTAAATATTATTGCTACCGACATCTAAAACAACTCTATAATTGAACTGCGGCTGATGGCAGTTTGTTGTAAGATGACGCTTGAATTAAATAAATAGTTCGCAAGTGCGATTGTGCTTAACTATTGACAGTTAGATCATAGCACTTTAGTATAAATTACAAAAAGTCATCAGATATTATCCCATACTTTACCAAAAGTAATATATAACCATCCATAATTCCAAAAACTTGTATTAGTTCCTCAAAAATTCTTAAAACATAGTTTTGTTAAATTTAAATACAGATGCGTAAATTTTCTTTGGTAAATAATTGTTCTTTAGAATATTAATCGTGATTTTGCTTCCCTAAAGTTTATTATTGTCTATTTTTCAATATATTTACGTCATTATTAGAATGAAGGATATCTTTGAAACTTTTAAACCGCAACAGCTATTGATCAAAAAATATGTGGATTATTATTATTTGGATATTAAACCTGATAATAGTATCAACGAATTTCAATGCTTTCCACATTTCAATAATACAATATCATTTTATAGATCTCACATCTGGTCAGAAAATGGAGAAATTATTTTCAGCAACGCCAATAGTACTTTACAAATATTCACGCCAATTAGGCAGAAAGTTCTTAATGTAACACAAAGAGGAGAAGTACATAGAGTTGTTATTGTGTTTAAGCCTTGGGGAATTCAGCAGTTCTACAAAGACCTTAATTTTGCAAATTATATTACAAATTATGATTTTTTTGAACACTCTGAGATACAAAAAATATTCTGTACCACAGATACTAGTACTTTAGCCCTTTCGCTCGACAGGTTATTGCTAAGAAGGTTTAATTATGTTGAAAATTCGATCTTAGAACGTTCAATCTTATATATATTTAATAATTGCGAGAATTTTTCTGTTGCAGATCTTTCCAGTACAATTGGAATTAGTAGACAGCATCTCAATAGAAACTTCCAATCATATTTAGGGGTTTCTGTTAAGAAATTTCACGAAATCGTTTTGTTTAGAAAGACTATCAACGATAAACTGTTTGAAAATCCTAAAAGAAACTTTACTGAACTTGCATATGAATTTAACTACAATGACCAATCCCATCTAAATAAGACCTACAAAAATTTTACAGCTGACTCACCGAAAAGTTTCTTCAACAAAGGAACTGTTTTGGGAAATCAGGATATATTCTGGCATTTGCACTGAATAAGTGTAATGTTCCATTTTTACAAGTTTTCAAAACCTATTACTGCTATTTTTGTTCTATCAAATTTTAGGTATGAAATTTTATTTAACGTTGACCCTTATTTTAATCGCTTTTTTTGCAAATGGACAGGATAACTATTCAACATTAACACAAAAAGCATTGGAGACTATGTGGAAATCTAAGGACGAAGCAGGTTACGAAAAAGCATTGGAAATGTATGAAACAGCTTTTAGAATGTATCCTGACAGTATTGATGGAACCGGGCTTTACAAATCTTCAGTTATTGCGGCAGAGTTGAAAGATTATAATAAAGCCTTCAAATACCTTATCCCATTGGCCAAGATGACGACTGATGAAGATGGTATTCCGGGCTGGAGCTATATTATTGGAGAATCAGCAGAAAGTGAATATAAAAATTTACTAGCTGACCCAAGGTGGACTGTATTAAAACAAAACGCCATAAAGAATAAAGAAAAATTTTATAAGGAGTTACATAAAATTGAAGATGAGTTTTTCAAGGCAAAGATATATTCTTTGGATGAAGCTATGGATGGCAGAATATTGTATGAAAAGATAAAAAATTACAATCCATATTTACCGAAAAATCAACAGAATTATTCCATCACCTTTAAAGTAAATGATTCTGCACAAACTTCTTATCTTATCCATTTACCCTACAATTACAATCCTCAGAATAAATATCCTCTACTTTTCTTTTTACACGGTGCGGTCAGTGTAAATGTCCTGTCAGATTATCAGACGGTACAGGAAAATTTAGGTGGGTGGAACAGATTTTACACCAAATATGCGGATTTAAATAATGTGATATCGGTTTTTCCAAAAGGAAGTAAAAAATATAACTGGATGAATCCTGATGATGGTTTTTTCATGATACCTGATATGCTGAAACAGATTAAAAAAACAATTAATGTTGACGACAATAAAGTCTTTATTTCCGGACACTCTAATGGAGCTACCGGTTCATTTTCTTACTTAATGAAAAAATCTACCCAGTTTGCAGGTTTCTATGGTTTTAATACATATCCTAAAGTTTTCACTGGCGGAACCTTCGTGGAGAATATTAAAAACCGTTTATTCATTAATTTTTCTACTGATCACGATTATTATTACCCTCCCAATGCCAATGACGATCTTACAAAACTTATGAAAGTAATAAATGCAGATTATAAAGAATATCGGTATACTGGTTTTCCTCATTGGTTTCCTAAATTTGACGAATCTGAACCTGCTTATCAAATACTTTTTAAAAGCATAAAAGACCGAACAAGAAATCCTTTTCCTAAAGATATTTCCTGGGAATTTGATGATGAGAAATATGGTTCTATAGACTGGTTATCTAATGCAAAACTTGATACCCTTAAATCAAAAGCGACTTGGCACAAAGAATTGAATTTTAAAATAACAGAATGGCTAAAATATAATAAAGATGATAGCTTAACAGTAGAGAAGGTTAAAAAAGAAGCCTTTAATTTAAAAAGGAAATCTGGAAAAATAGAGGCCTCATATATCAATAATACTTTCTCTGTGAGAACTTCATGTCTAAAATCGTTTTATATCTATATCTCACCAGAAATGGTTAACCTACATAAAAGAGTAAGAGTGTATGTCAATGGGACACTATATTTCAACCAGAAAATAGAATATGATAAGAAATTGATGTTACAAATTTTTAAGGAGCACAGAGACAGAGAGCAAGTTTGGATAAATCAAATTAAAATAGTAATATAATCTTGATTTGTGCGACAAGAGACAAACAAAACTTAAGAATTACAGATAACATAGTTAATTGGACTATTTACCTATGCCGTGTGTATTATTATAAATGAGTGGGACGTTTAGATTCGCTCTTGCTAAATGGCACGACCGAAAACCTAAAAGAACAACTATTTGAGTTCAACATGAAGAAAAGAAGAACCAAAACAAAACACCTATATAAACATTTATGTTATTCTTTTATATTATACAGTTTCTTCAACATCAATTATTGTAATCAGCTTCTATCTGATTCTAAAAGCCTAGCATAATAGCTATTTTTTACGACTAGCTCCTCATGTGTACTTTGCTCTACGATCTTACCTCGGTTCATCACCACAAATTTTAAGATTCTATAGTTTAATTGACTGCAATTAATATTCTTTTGACTTCATCTATATAATTCTGAAAATCAAATTCCTCAAGTGGATAATCTGGCGAAATTCCTTCACCCACCCGTCTGTATTCTCTTTTATTCCTATCTATTAAAATCCCTGTAGTTAAAACAAGAAATGCACCATCTTCAAGTTTAAATTCAGAATTGTCAGATGTTAAACCTTGCGTATTGGTTCCAATGATTTTCACATTCTTCTGCCCTTTAAAGCTTGCAGCCAGAAACTCTCCCGAACTTGCAGTCTTTTTACTAGTTAAAACAAATATGGGTATATTTTTATTTTTTAATTCTATATCCGGCGTTGCTATTGCGCCAATTATATAACTTCCAAAATAAATATTTGAATCTTTATAATTAAAATATTTGATTTCCCCAGTGTTGTCCATAGAGCCTACAACATTCTTTCTACCTAAAAATGGATAGACCGCTTTAAACATAGGGGCAAACATTCCGCCGTCATTCTCCCTTAAATCAATTACCCAGCACTTTGGATTTTTGTGGTCCAGCTTTTTGATCTTGGCATAAAAACTTTCTACATATTCATTCCAATCTTCATTATTCAGAATGGCAATGGCGGGAACTGTAACATAAGCTATATCTGCACCGATGAGGCTGTCTTTTGGATAAGGGAAGGCAATCCCGACCTCCTTATAACGCTTTAAATACGCTTCAACAACCTCAGGCTTAAAAAATTTCGAATGCTGGTCTCCTAGTTTACCCAATATGTTTCTTATAATAGGATATGTTTCACGAATCGAATTTTTATCTTTGCCTTCTTCTAAAGCATTCTCCTTGATTTTCTTCCAATCGATTTTATTTTTATTTACAGAATTCATTTCCATTATGGAAATGGCTTTTTCAATATATAACTTGGGCGTTGTTTGAGACAATACCCTATTTGATAAAAATAAAAATACACCAATTAGTATGAATTTCATTTTGTAGATTTTATATTCTGAAAGATACAATAATTTGATTGCCTTTTTCAAGTATTCTCCAAGACCAAAAAGTTAAATAACGAAAAATTCTAAAAACAGCATTTGAATTAAAAGAATATTGAAATTTGAAACTCTACTTAAGGATCAGCTGATAAAAGAATGCTGTGTCTTCTTACAAGTTTTCTTACTCTCATAAGGTATCTTAATATTTTTCAAACATTAGTTATATTTATATCGGCATTATTAAAAAGCATTACCTATCGCCCGAAAAAATGAGCCCTGATATAGAATGTCAGGGCTCCAACCAGCTAATTAAACCATCTATATAAACATTTATGTTATTCTTTTATATTATACAGTTTCTTCAACATCAATTATTGTAATCAGCTTCTGTCAGATTCTAAAAGCCTAGCATAATAGCTATTTTTTACGACTAACTCCTCATGTGTACCTTGCTCTACGATCCTACCCCGATTCATCACCACAATTTGATCTGCATTTCGCACCGTGGATAAACGGTGTGCAATTGTTATGGTAGTAACATTATGCAAAGATGCGTTTAAACCGCCTGACAGGTTACGTTCTGTAATAGTATCCAATGCACTTGTAGCTTCATCCATTATGATAATTGCTGGCTTTCTTAAGATCGTCCTTGCTAGCGAAAGTCTTTGTTTTTCGCCACCTGAAAAACGGTAACCATGCTCACCGATAGGAGTATCATACTGTAAGGGAAGGTTCAATATAAAGTCATGCAGATTTGTAATTTTTGCAGCTGCAACCAACTCCTGATCAGTAGCATCAGGATTGGCAAACAGCAGGTTTTCTTTAATTGTTCCATTAAGCAGGTAAGGGTCCTGTGATACTACACCCAAAATATCGGTCCGTGAGCGAGCACTTAATTTCCGAATGTCAACCCCATCTATATAAATAGCTCCTCTATTTACTTCATAAAGCCCCGCTATGAGATATCCCACAGTTGTTTTCCCGGAACCTGTCGCCCCGACAATAGCAACGTGACTTCCGCCTTTAATATCAATGGTTACATCAGAAAGCAGCTCAGCTCCATCCTCATATGAAAAACTAACATTTTCAAGTTTTACATTTCCTTTTACGTTTTTTTTATTTAAAACAACGGCTCCTGCTATCCTCTTAACCTGAGAAGGCATATCGAGATACTCGAATATACGGGAAAACAATACACGCGTCTTACGCACTTCAATACTTGTCCTTAGTAACTCCTGCAAGGGGAATGTCAATTGTTCCTGCAGTGCAATTAATGCCATGAGCGTACCGATAGAAACGTGATTGTCGCCCTGCATCCTAAGTCCACCAAGAAGTAAAGTCAGCGCCGGAAGAATAGTCAAAAGCAAATAAATAATCTGCCATTGCCATTCATTAGAAGTACGTGATCGAACTTCCAAATCTGCAACATCTTTTGAGGTTTTTGAAAATTTACCGATCAGAAATCCTGTCTTCCCCATTGTACGGGAAAGGATGATGCCGGGTACAGACAGGGTTTCATTTATCTCTGAAGATAGATCGGCCAGCTTTTGTCTTTGTTTCTCTGCAACTTTTTCCCGTAATTCCCCCACCCAATTACTTAATAGTAGTGTCAATGGAACAACAGTTAGTGAAAACAATGAAAGTTTCCAATCCAGGAGAAACATGGCAATGACAGTCATGATCACAATACTTAGATTTTTAGCTGCTTCCTGCGCAGTATTGGAAACCAATTCCTGCAGTGATCCGATATCCTGCGTAATGCGGGACTGAATTTCCCCACCACGCGTATTGGTAAAAAAATGCAGTGATAGCGAATGCAAGTGCGAATACAGCTTTATTCGCAAATCGTGAAGTACGGATTGTCCGATTTTAGTTGAAATTATCGTCTGAATCATGTTGATTACGGCAGACACCAGTGTTGCCAAAACCATGGCAATGACTAATGTGACCAATAACTGCATATTAGCATGAGGAAGTGCATCATCGATAATGTTCCGTAATAAAAACGGCATTGCCATTCCCGCTCCTGCTCCTATAAAAATAAGCACAATGGAGCCAATTAACTGCCATTTGTAGGGTTTAAAAAATCCGTAAACACGATATAGTGAAACGTGCTTAGTGTTTTTGTTTGTTTCTGTTTCGTGTTTGTGCGTAGAGAATTCCATCACTTCTTTTTTAATTAATTGACATTATGCTTTTAATTTCGGTACAAAAAAAGTGAAAAGCTATTCACTTAGAAAAATAAGATGACGAAGACTCAATAATCCGTGACAAAAGCTGTTGGTCCTTTTTCAGAATAGAAAAAATAATGGCCGCTTTACGTTGAGAACTGAAGCGACCACCTGTAAAAAATAATTGATACAAAGAACCTTCGCTATTCTATAAATATCAATTTCAGTGCAAAATAATACAAAAGAAAAAACGATAAAAAAAAAAATGACGAAAGTGTAAAAATCCATGATAAAAAGCTTTCGTCCTCCTCTTTCTGATACCACTTACAAAAAATGGCCGATCATTAAAAATGAAACGGCCATCAGTCCAAAATTAAATTGATATGAATAAACTTCGTATCCAATATTACCTACAATAAGCAGAGCCTGCTACGGTCATCCTATCCCTAAAATTCCAAGTAAATATGAACAATAGCGGTTCAAAGAAAAGGACAAAGTAGCTGGCTGGAAAAATAAAGTGACAAAAGTGCAACAATCCATGATCAAGGACTTTCGTCAGCGACTTGTATAAAACTTACAAAAAATAGCCGATCATTAAAAATGAAACGGAAAAAAACACCAAATCAACTAATATATAGAATCTTTATATCCAGAGTAATACATTACAATAAGTAGAACATACTACTGCCAGCCGCCTCCCAAACTCTTGTAAATATGAACAACAGCTATTAATTGTTCTTTTTTTGCCTCAATAAGTTCCTGCCTGGCACTTAAAACATCACGTTGATTCAGTAATATTTCAAGATAATCTGCTCTGGAATTCTTAAATAGCAAACCGGCTATATCTATTGATTGATTTAAAACCTCAGTCTCATTACGTTTCATCTGATAATAAAGATCTATATTTTTAACCTTTGACATTAAATTCGCAACTTCAATGTAAGCATTCAGAATAGTTTTGTCATATTCATATAAAGCCTGTAACTGCCTGGCATTTGCTGTAGAAAAGTTAGCTTTGATAGCGCTTTTATTGATCAGTGGGCCGGCAAGGTCACCTATAATCCCATATGCTATGGACTCTGGCATTTTAATCAGATAGGAAGGCTTAAAAGCGGCCAGTCCCAATGTTGCCGAAATTGTAAAGGATGGGTAGAATTCTTTTCTAGCCACAGAAACGTTTAATTGTGAGGATCGCAGTTCCAGTTCGGCTCTTTTAATATCGGGCCGGTTACTTAACAGCTCAGAAGGAATACCAACTCCAATTTTTTGGGGAACTGTTGATAACAGACTGGATTTATCTCTTGGAATAGGCTGTGGAAACCTTCCCAATAGAGCATTTAATCCATTTTCCTTTTCTGTCATTTCTTGCTGTAAAGTAGTAAGTGTAGCTTTAGATTTAATAAGTTCTGCCTCAAATCTTTTAACAGCAAGCTCAGTACTTACTGCAGCCTGCTTTTGAATTTTTGCTACAGACAGAGCCTTTTCCTGGATCTGAATATACTGCTTCACAATATCCAGCCGGTTGTCCAACGCCAATAAATCGTAATACTGAGTTGAAATCTGCTCGATCAAATTGGAAAGCACAAAATTTTTGCCTTCTATGGTAGCAAGATAATGTGATACAGCTGCATCCTTACCATCCCTTAACTTTTTCCAGATATCCACCTCCCAACTTGTGTTAAGACCCATTCCGAAATTGGGAAGAGGATCCGGCATCTTTCTCCCGGGCTCAATATCTGTAGTGGCATTACCGGCTCCTTCGCTCGTATACCTTGCACTCTTTTTCACACCTGTTCCCATGGACATTGAAACGGTAGGACTCATTGCGCCTTTTTTGAAAAGAACATTGCTTTTGGCAATTTCTATCTCCTGAAAGACCTGCATTAAATCTCTATTATTTTTTAATGCCATTTCAATGAGGTTCACCAGTACCGGATCAGTAATAAATTCCCTCCATTTTACATTTCCTGAATTAAGGGTTTGTGCTTCCTGATCCGGAAATTGCTCCGGAAGATCTTCTTTCATTTCTTGTTTTATGATAGCCCCCTGCGGTGCCTTGCATCCTGTTGCCAAAAACAAGCCCGCTAGCAAAACAAGCCAGGTCTTCCGATGAATCGCCATTTGTGGCTTGATCCGACTGGTACTAAGATCCGTCAGATATCTTCCATTAAAATCGATCATAAGTTGGTAATGTTTTTTTAATATGTATTTAATTGCTATTTTCCAGCTCCAGTATCTAAGTGCTGAGATCATCCGGTTCTGTCAGTGGAATTTCATTCTCATATTTTGCCAGTTTAACTTTTTCGGCAATAGTGGCAAAAATGTAATAAAGGCCGGGAACGATGAGTAACCCGAAAATAGTTCCCATAATCATTCCTCCTGCGGCAGCTGTACCGATAGTTCGGTTTCCTACCGCACCGGGCCCGACTGCAATAACCAAGGGGATAAGACCTGCAATAAAAGCCAGTGAGGTCATAATAATGGGACGAAATCTTATCGATGCTCCTTCAATAGCTGCCTGTGATACAGAAATCCCCTCTGCTTTACGCTGTACGGCAAATTCCACAATAAGAACCGCATTTTTTCCCAAAAGTCCGATCAGCATGACCATTGCAACCTGGGCATATATATTATTTTCCAATCCCAGCAGATGTAGGGATAGATACGCTCCAAAAATCCCGAAAACCAAAGACAGAATAACGCAAAGAGGTAGAACAAAACTCTCATACTGAGCAGAAAGGATAAAGTACACAAATACCAGACAGATCAGAAATATGAATATCGCCTCATTCCCCCGGCTGACTTCATCTTTTGAGATACCTGCCCAGTCAATATCATAGCCTGCAGGCAGTGATTTTTCCGCTACTTCTTTAATCGCTCTTATAGCCTGTTCACTGCTATATCCCGTAGCGGGAGTACCGCTTACCTGAGAGGAATTATACATGTTATGTCTGGTAATTTCTGAAAGTCCATAAACCTTCTCTAAGCTCATAAAACCTGAATAAGGTACCATCTGGCCACTACTGTTTTTAACATATAGTTTAAGAAGGTCTCCAGGTAAGGCCCGATATTGTGGTCCTGCCTGAACAATAACATGGTAAGGACGGTCAAAACGAATGAAACCCGTTTCATAACTTGAACCGATTAAGGTGGAAAGGTTGCTCATTGCATTATCTATGGTCACTCCTTTCTGTTCCGCCAGTTCATTGTCGATACGTAACACAAATTGGGGAAAGCTAGCCGAATAAAAGGTAAACGCTGAACCTAACTCAGGTCTTTTATTGAGTTCCTGTACAAAATCATTGCTCACTTTTTCCATTTCGGCATAATCGCTGCGGCCGGATTTATCCAGAAGTCTTAATTCAAAACCACCGGCAGCACCATACCCCGGAATCGAGGGAGGCTGAAAAAATTCTATGTTAGCGCCCGCTATATCCTTTGCTTTTTCTGCCAGTTTTTCAATGATGTCCCGCGCAGATGATTTCCGATCATCCCAGGCCTTCAGGTTGATCAAGCAGGTCCCGGAGTTAGAGCCTGTCCCTTCGCTCAGCATTTCGTAACCAGCCAGCGAAGAAACAGAGGAAACACCTTCGATTCCCTGTGCCATCTTCTGCAGTTCCAATGCAATACTATTAGTACGTTCCAGGGTAGATCCCGGCGGAGTACGGATAATAGCATAAATCATCCCCTGGTCTTCATCAGGAATAAATCCACTTGCAACTTTTCCATTCATAAAGAATGTTCCCAGCGCAAAGAGTACCAACAAAGGAATTGTAAATATACTTTTCCGGACTATGCGGGTAAGAACTTTAGCATAGCGCTCTGTTCCTGTCTGAAACAAAGAATTAAATCTACCAAGGAATTTTGTCAAAAATGTATTTTTACTTTTCCCATGGTTGTTTTTTAAGATCAATGCGCATAAAGCAGGAGTCAGTGTCAATGCAACAATACCTGAAAGGATAATAGAAGAAGCCATTGTTATGGAAAACTGACGATAAAAAATACCTACCGGACCTGTCATAAAAGCAACTGGTATAAAAACGGCTGCCATGACCAGCGTTATGGCAATTATTGCCCCACTGATTTCCTGCATTGCCTCTTCAGTAGCCTGGAGCGCAGAATAATTCTTCTCTTCCATTTTGGCATGTACTGCTTCGATCACCACAATCGCATCATCCACCACCACCCCGATAGCCATAACCATCGCAAATAATGAAATCATATTTAAGGTAATTCCAAACACCGACATTATGGCAAATGTTCCAACCAGCGAAACGGGTACTGCTAATGCGGGGATAAGTGTTGACCGCCAATCTCCCAAAAATAAAAATACAACAACCGCCACCAGAACAAAGGCTTCAAGTAAAGTATGGATAACCTTTTCCATGGAAGCATCAAGAAAACGGGATACATCGTAACTGATCTCATAATGCATTCCTTTAGGAAAATTCTTTTTTTCAAGTTCAGACATTACCTTTTTGATATTACTGATAACATCACCTGCATTACTTCCATAGGATTGTTTTACAGTAATAGCAGTTGATTTCTTACCATTTAAAGTGGAGTAAATATCATACATTGAGCTTCCGAACTCGATATCGGCAACATCCCGCAACCTTACAAACTCGCCATTGGATTTCGCTTTAAGAATGATATTCTCATATTCTTTCTCACTATTGTATCGCCCGGGATATTTAAGGATATACTCAAGAGACTGTGAACGCTTACCTGAACTGACCCCCGTTTTTCCAGGGGAGGCTTCGATACTCTGCTCACCAATTGCCTTCATAACCTCGTTTGCTGAAATAGTATAGGAATTCAGGCGATCCGGTTTTAGCCAGATCCTCATGGCATATTCCCGTGTTCCCAATATCTCGGCAACCCCTACCCCTTTTATTCTTCGGAGCTCCGGCATCAGGTTGATATCAGCATAATTATAGAGGAACTTTTGGTCTGACGAAGGATCATCACTATAAAGATTGATATACATCAGCATATTGGGCTCTTCCCCGGTAATTTTAACCCCTTCTTTAACTACGGCTGGTGGCAGCTTATTGACCACAGATGAAACCCGGTTCTGTACTTTTACTGCTGAAACGTTCGGATCTGTTCCCAGATCAAATACAACCTGTATGGCTGCCTCGCCGTCATTACCAGCATTAGAGGACATGTACTTCATCCCCGGCACTCCATTCAATGCGTGCTCAAGAGGAATAATAACAGACTTGACCAAAAGCTCATTATTTGCCCCGGGATATACAGCCCTGATATTTACCTTAGGCGGTGAAATGGAAGGAAATTGCGTTACAGGTAAAGCAAATAGAGACAAAATCCCCAAACTGACGATGATGAGTGATATTACAATAGACAGAACGGGTCTGCGTATAAACATTTTAGAAAACATAATGATCGGTATATTATTCTGCCTTTAGCTGTAATGAAGCAATCGCTTTTTTAGGATCCATCATTTTGGCACTTATTCTCTGGTTGTCCTTTACCTTCTGTACCCCTTCTAATAAGATCACATCGCTAGTTGACAAGCCCGACCCTACAACGTAAAGGTCCTGTAATTCATGGGCGACATGAATGCTTTTTGATTTGACATGTCCTGTGCGGTCTATGACAAAAACATATTTCTGATCCTGAATTTCAAAGGTGGCTTTTTGTGGGATTATGATAGCTTTCTTTAACGGGACCATCATTTCTATTTTTCCTGTTGACCCGTGACGCAGCAGATTACCTGAATTAACAAAATTAGCGCGGAATGCGATATTTCCTGTTTCTGCGTCAAACTCGCCGTCAATGGTCTCGATTTTTCCCTGATTAGGGAACTTATCACCATTAGCCATAATAAGCGATACTTTATTACTTGCCCGATCTTCAGAATGGTTCTGATAATGCAGATACTCCTGCTCCGAAACATTAAAGTAACCGTAGATCCTGCTATTGTCCGAAAGTGTGGTCAATAAATTTCCTTCGTTGATCAGACTTCCCAATTTCAGCGGAAGTCTGTTAATAAAACCCGAAAAAGGTGCTTTGATATCCGTAAATGACAGATGAATCTCGGCGAGCTTTTTTTCAGCCTTTGCTGCATTTACTTTGGCCTGGGCCATGGATTGCTGGTTCTTTGCCACCACATTGTTTTGTACCAGTGTACTGACATTTTCAAGCTCTATCAAAGCCTGCTGGAATTCAGCGTTGGCTTTGGCCAGCTCAGCCTGATACACCTGTGGCATAATCCGAAATAAAGGCTGACCGGCACGAACATACTGACCTTCGTCAATATAGATTTTTTCCAAAAAGCCTTTCTCCTGCGCCCGGATCTCTATTTTCTTCAGGGAAGTTATCTGCGCAACAAACTCCTTACTAATCACTGTATCAATACTTATAGGTTGGGTGACAGGGTAAGTCTGTACAAAATCTTTTCTCTCTTTAGCGCGATCGCAGCCCGTCACTAAGCAGAGGAAAGCAATAGGAATAATTCCAAAGCCTCTTTTGTTCATAATAAATTCAGTATTTCTTTTTTATGGTTGTTGCTAAATCCGGAAGGATGGTTTTTATTTATTATCTGCGCAGCATGCACCGAAAGCCAGTGACATGGAGGACATGCTCATCATTTCCTTGCAGGCAAAGTCACTATCTACTACAAGCTCGTTTGCCGTCTCTGATAATTTACTGTAGTTCAAAAAATCTAATTTCAGGCCATCTCTTACCACTTTATGTTGTTGATCTGCGTAAAAATGCAGAACGCTCACCCGGATTGCCTGATCAAGAGAAGCACTGGAATACTTCTCTTGATGGGCAATATTATTTATCCTTGCCATTTTCATTTTAAAATTTGCTATTGATTATTTTACTTTCTTCTCCTTCTTGGTGACTTGTCATCCGAGTGATCAGAAAAATGACTTTCTTTTTCCTTTGAAGCACGTAATCCGCCGAACTGCCAGCTGAACGTTAACGTTGCTGCCCTGTTATAAAATCTGTTGATCTGCGTACTTTGAAAAGTAGGAGCAAAAGCATAAACAGTCTCCTTAAAATTGTTCTGGAATGGATTGATGACCGCCAGCGTAAGGCTTGCCTTATTATTCATAAAATCCTTCTTTACCGCAAAACGGTAAGAGTAATTTGCTGTAGTTTTACCCTGCAAAGTGATAAAACCATTGCCGTAATCTCCTGAAGCACTGAACTGAAGCCCCTTCATCAGATTGATGGTATTGCTGACGCTTGAATTAAAGAACGTTCCATCGTTTTTCAGTCCTAATGAATTACTTCGGAATTTTAAATGGAATACCTCAGCACCAGCATTGACCGTCCAGATTTTAACAGGATTAAACACTGCATTAACGTTCACGCCCATTCGCGTGCTTTCACCGATATTATCCGGCATGGTATAGGAGATTCCCTTTTCATTCACCCTGGCAATCTGTTCAACCGCATTCTTGTTCGAGCTATAATAAATGCTGCTCGTTAATAGTGTATTTTTGCTTCCGGTATAGGTATGAGAGAGTTCCAGCTTTTTGGTAAGCTCAGGATTCAGATACGGATTACCCTGCGTAATATTTAGTGGATCTGCAGCATTGGCGTACGGATTCAGGTCCATGATCCATGGGCGGCGGATTCTTTCGTTATAATCTAATTTCACCTCATGGCGCTCACCTAATTTCTTTACAACCAATAAATTGGGTACCCAATTAGAAAACTTTCTTTTGTAAGGGGAATTATTCTGAAAGGTCGCATTGATGTCAGTATTTTCAAAGCGAATCCCGGGACGTAATGTCCAGTCATTTCCAAGATCAAAATTTAAGGTAGCGTATGCTGAAAAAATCTGCTGCCTGTACTGCATACTTCCCGAACGGCTAGGATCTACCGGCAGTGCACTGTTAAGAACTTCATACACGCTTTTGGAATTATTTCCCAGATATTTCACCCCCGTTTCCAGTGAGGTTTTTCCCTCCTGTCCAAAAGGATGTGAATAATCAGCCTGAAGACTCCACTCCTTTTCCTTACTGTTATTGGGGCCCCGCTCTGTAAAAGCGAGCTGACCATCCGGTTTGTACTGCTCAGTCAAATAATTGGACACATCAGATGCCGTGGAAGCCAGCCCGATAATCTGCAACTCCTGTCCTTCACGGTGAAATTTTTTCTGATAATTCAATACCCATTCAGAGAAATTGAATTTACCGCTTTGCTCAGTTTTTTGTCTGTATTCCTGATACTGATCAGCATTCTTATATCGGTTAAACAATCCACCCTTTTGCGGCCATGAACCGTTCCAGTAAGAATAACTTGCCTCAAGGGTCTGTAGGGAATCTATTTTATATTGAGCAGACAGGCTTGCAGAACCACCTTTTGTGGTTTGCAGCATATCAGATTCTTGAAACAGCGATCCGGTCTGCTTTCCGTTATTAAGGTTAATTCTGTTAAGTGAAGAAGTTGTTCTTTCACGTTCTTCACTGTAGTTGCCCATAGCAGAGATATTGAACTTTCCTGAACTCATATTTAGCGATAAATTTCCGGTATGCTCCAGATTTCCGCCGGTCATATCCAGCGTTCCGCTAGTTCCTTTTAATTTCTTTTTTGTAATGATGTTCACGACTCCTGCAGCACCCTCCGCCTCATATTTGGAGGATGGATTGGTAATCACTTCCACGGAAACTATGGAATTTGCCGGAATCATCTTTAAGGCTTCTTTCAGGTTTTTTGCCATGATACGCGAAGAAATTCCATTGATCAGCACTTTAATATTAGAATTTCCACGCAGCTTTAGATCGCCGTTGGCCCCTACAGTTAGCATGGGAGCTTTACGCAGTACATCTGCTGCGTTTCCTGATTTGTTACTGATATCCGAAGCTGCATTGTAGATGAGCTTGTCTTTGGTACTTTGAACCAAAGGTTTTTTACGGCTTGCTACAATAGTGACCCCTTCGAGCATTGTACTTTTGGTATCCAGATATATTCTTCCAAGATCAAGGTCTTCCTGTTTCAGAGTTATAACACCGGAATTATAGTCATTAAAACCGATATAATTGACAACAACAGTGATGGCCGTCGAGGGTTTTACTTTTAAGCTAAATGTTCCATCTTTTTGCGTGTTCGTCGAACCTAGTGTCCGACCGGCGGCATCTTTGACTACAACTGTGCTTCCGGCCAAAAGTGCATTTTGGGATGCATTAACGACGGTTCCTTTAACCTCAATTTCATTTCCTGCTGTCTGAGCCATGACCCATGTTGTACTTAACATCAGGGTAAACAACAGTATTTGCCTGCATACGTTTTTTAATAATTCTTTCATTTGCAAAAATTTAGTACTGCAAAACAAGATGATCTATAGCACCATCAGAAATAAAACGGACGAACAGGCCATATTAAATGTCAAAAACCGTTGGTCATTTTAATTTTCCGAATTACCTTTATTTTTAGAATTTTGAAAGATGAAAGTGATACAGGGATCTTTGCGATCGGCAATGATGACCCGTCAACTGAAAACGGCACTTATATTATGAATACTACGACAATCAGCATACAAAAAAGGTGGAGACAGGAGATTATCATCTTCTGCGCGATGTATGTTCTTACAATGCTCCATGAGTGGTTGTTTATCAATTCGCTGGAAAATTTCTTAAAAGGCCTTGTCTTTTTTGTCATCCTGTATGTACAGGCTCAGATCCATCGATTTTTTATCTTCAGGTTTTATCTGCTCAAAAAATATCTCAGCTATATTTTTTATTCGTTGGCTGTTATCCTGGCAGGGGCATCTGTTCTCTTTATAGCGAACATCTATTGGATACAGCCTGATTTTTTTGAACCAGATGAGCTGGCACTCAGTTTTCTCTATCATTTCGTGATTTGTATCATCAGTACAGCAACCATTATGGCCCTGTCGCTGATGCAGAGTTATGCTTTGGAAGTGCAGCGAAGAAGTATGGACCAGATCCTGCTCAATGAAATGAATCTAAAATTTCTCCATGCCCAGCTTAATCCACACTTTTTCTTTAATATGCTCAATAATCTGTATGGAGTGAGCTTAACCGAACCGGACCGTACTCCGGGACTTATTGTCAAACTATCAGAGCTGATGCGCTATCAGATAGAAAATGGCAACGTACCTAAAGTTTCCATGGCTGATGAGGTCAATTTTATCCGGAATTATATTGACTTAGAAAGGGAAAGGATCGGTAAAAGATGTGACATACAGTTTATATGCAATCACTCACCGGAGGAAATGAATAATTGGCTGATATCGCCCCTGCTTCTTATTATTCTGGTCGAAAATAGCTTTAAACACAGCCAGAACCTATCCGATTGGTTTGTTCATATTCACATTGAACTAAAACAGGATGAGTTACTGATGACCATTGAAAATTCGCTTGCAGATGAAAAACTTAAAAAAACCTCTACACAGGTAGGTCTCAACAATCTAAAACAGCGATTATCGTTTATTTACAATGGGAAGTTCAGCCTTAATGAAAAGCAGTCTGAAACAAGCTATGAAACAACACTTTTAATCCCACTTCAAAAACAGCTTATATGAATCAATTAAATTGTATTATTATAGACGATGAAGAAGGTGCCCACCGCGTACTGGAACACTTTATCAGCCAGTTGAAGCAACTTCAGCTAAACGGATCTTTTTACACCGCTGTAGAGGCGATGGAATATCTGTATAACAATCAGGTAGATATTATGTTCCTTGATATCAATATGCCCGGTTTAACCGGAATGGAAATGCTGGAAGCGATGTCCAATAAACCTTTTGTTATCCTCACAACAGCCTATAAAGAGTATGCGCTGGAATCCTATAAATATGATGTGGTGGATTACTTGGTCAAACCATTTGATTTTAAAACCTTTCTTTCGGCCATTGATAAAGTAATTAACCGCCTGGGGACTCCTAAGAGAAATTTAGAACAGAATAATCCCGATGCCCACCAGCTAGTACCAAAGCCGGATCACCTTGTTTTAAAAGTTGACAATGAAATCGTAAAACTGGATTTTAGTACGATATTCTATACGCAGAGCTATGGCAACTATGTGAAATTTTTCACGGCTGGGAAAATGTATATGAGCCAGATCACAACACAGGAAGTTGAAAACAAACTGGATCCCGAACTTTTTGTCAGAATCCATAAATCTTATTTGGTCGCACTGAATGAGATTTCCAAAATTGCCGGTGGCGAACTCTTTTTAAAAAACGGAACGATTCTTCCGATAGGAAAGTTCTATAAAAAGAATGTGATCGAACGTATGAAAAGTTAGACCCATTCTTTTTTTAATAGGGCAAACTGCAGGGTATTTTCATATCGTGGTGATCCGTCATCATTATGTGTAAAAGAGATATACTCAAGAAATAATCCTTCCTCACGCATGCCCAAGCGTTTACACAATTGCTGTGAACGAGTGTTGTAGTCCTCGACATAGCAGTATATTCTTCTTGCATTTTTACGATGAAAGAGATAGTTAAATAAGCCCTTTGTCGCCTCTGTTGCATATCCCCTACCTTCAATCTTGGTATTGAAATGCCAGCCAACATTGTAGGTATCCCCCTCTTTCATCGCAAAAAGATGTCCGATCAACATATCATCTTCTTTCCTGCAGACTGCGAACTGGGATCTATCTTTGCTTTTCTTTCTGACATCAGCTATGGCCTCCTGCATACCAGAGAGCTTTTCTTCCAAAAAACAATTTACGCGAGGATCGCTCATATAATCCAGGAATGCTGCCGCGTCGCGCTCGCTGAATCGGCGAATGACCAGTCTTTCAGTAAGGTATAATGCCATAAAACTACTATTTAATTGTTTTTCTATTTTACTAAAACTGCGTTTCTTTGCTTTTCACTAAACTTACAAATCACCAGATAAAGGGAAATGCATAGGTTTATAAACGATAAATAAAAAACGGGCTACTGCTACTCAATTATTTTCTGAAGTAGAATGCCAGAGCAAACCAACAACAGAACAATCAAAAATACATCATAATGTTTTTGCGATATCGATCTCCATAAATTGTATTTTTGGTTGAAGATGATACCTGATACAGCGGAAACGTAGCCGATAATCCCTCCTATCGTAACATCCAATATGTAATGTGCCCCAACCCGCGTTACAGAAATGTCCGTGGAGATTATGATAAAAACCAATATCCATACCAATTTCTTCAATTTGCTTTTCGGCATAAATACTATTAAAACAATTATTAGTGTGGTAAATACGGTAATTGCATGGCCCGAGGGAAAAGTGATCCGTATCTAATATTGCCGCAGGCCTCGGAACACTAAAAAGCCATTTTAATACAAAGCAAAGTAAACCTGAACTCAATGATCCCAACAATAGCGCACCAAAGATCCTTGGCGTAAGAATGAGCAGAGACGAAAGAACAGAAAGAATAAGAAGCGCATCTCCAAAGTACGTGAGATTTTCCATCCATTTGGGGTAGTTCGAGAACACCAAATTAAGTTTCAAAAATACCTCTTTTTGAACGGCAATATAGTTGTCGGCCGTCCAGGCATTATTGACAGACAGAAACATCATTAGTATCACCAATAACAGTAAGAGTGCATAAAAGAACGACAATTTTACATTTTTAAAATTTCACTCAGTTAAATTATTCATAAAAAAGAAGATCAGTAATTACTAGAATATAAACACGAGTTCGCATTGTTTACTTTTTAACACACATCACTTTATTGATAACCAGTGGTGCCGCCAAAAGATCGATATCATGGCTTTATACCATATATTTTTGCATCCACAGCTGATCATATTTCTCTTTAAACTCCCTTAATCCACGCGTATTTCTGAAGTATTTATTTTTACTATAAAGAAAATGTATGGTTGTTCCGATAACGCCTTTTTTACTGTCAAAACCTGAAAGCGGCGCCAGTCCCATATTTAACATCTCATACCCCTCTTCCCAGCAGTATTCTATAAAGCAGAGCAACAGCACATACATATTCCCGGCCGGGGCCGTATGGATTTTCCGGATCAGGTCATAGGTCGCTTCTTTAGGGGCATAATTGGGGATGATGTTTAAAAACGACAAGATTTTACCATTTTGGTCTTCCAATGAGGCTGTCTCAAAAGGTAAACCAACGCTGTGAGAATTCCTTAAATGACAAAAGTTGTCAGACAGGATTCCGAGAGAGGGGGGACTTTTGAGACAGCCTCTATTTCTTACTTTTGACTCATCAAACATCCCCTGAGAAAAAACGCGCTCGCTTATTTTCATGTACAAATCAATGACAAACCAATTGGAGTAAGAAAATTAAATGACAAACGTACCAGTATTCTTGTCAAAATATTCTCAGGTAAAATCATCGATATAATAACTGTAAAACAAAATTTGGAATTCGGGCAATTTCCAATTTCATAAGTTCATGCGGGAATTCTCTCTTTTTTTTAAAAATGGGATAATTATTCACGTTACTCCTGAAAATGCTGACGCTTTTATTTACAGCTTTTTTGCTCTTTCAGACTATCGGAATACTCACATAAGCTTTTTTTCTGCTCACTTGCTCATTTGTTTTTTTTTTTTCCTTAAAAAAGAGACAACTTGTACCTGCTTATCGGTAACGGCGTCCCGTAATAGTAAAAGAACGCCATCTGAAAAATATTAGCTTATGAAAAAAATTTTAACAAAAATCTTTAGATCATCAGAATCATTTTTAAGAGTAGGAAAAACAAGTCTTTTTATTTTATGGGCTGTATTCTGCAGCAATGCTTTAAATGCTCAGCTTGTCCCTGTCAATCCTTCAGGTACAATAGTAAAAATAGAAAGACGGGATCAGTCATTTTCAGCCAACGATCCTGGATATGTTCCTTCTACAGTATCATTGGAGTTTAAAACAGGTACCATAGTAGAAAGCAAAAGCTTTATCCAAGGCCAGATGACTGCTCAAAATTTTTTACTTCCGGATGTCTTTACGACCATTGGACAACCACCTGTTTTACGTACTTTTAAGGTCTACTTCTCTAACCCTGGATTAACCAGCAGATATTATCCGATTCCAACGGCCATTGAAGGTTCTACTACAATTATTCCCGGATGTTGGTCACCGGAACTTGATGCAGGTTTATTTCATTATGGAGGTCCTAACACCACAAACCATGTTAATAGCTATGGGTATGGGGTAACACTTACCCGTAAAGCTGCAACCCTCTATTATCTGCACTGTACAAAATACATATGTGCGTTATGCGATACTAACCCATGTTCTCCTATGATTTCAACTTTTAGTAAAAATGCGACTGAGCAGAACAAGGCTAAACTCTATCCTAACCCAAGCAGCGGATTTTCGGAGCTTGAATATACTGCTTCAGGAAACGAGACGATCACTGTCATGGTTACTGATATAGCTGGCAAGACAGTATATGGATATAAGACAGATATTGCTTCCGGACTAAATAAACTACCAATAGATATTCAAAATGCAGTTTCAGGAAATTACTATCTTAACTGGCGTTCCAGCAACGGAAACGCAGGATCGCTACAGTTAATAAAAAAATAAATATATCACGGTAAAAACTGATATTGATGAAAAAGCGCACCAAAGTGCGCTTTTTCAATAAATTAAGTTAACAATATACTTTAATGCACCAATTTAATTTCAATAGGATTTTTATGAGAAGAAGATATTATGATGTTTTTGTTTATGAGAAAATTATCATATATAGGTAGACAATTTTCTGATTTAATTTTATAACTTAAATACCATTCAACACCTTCAAAATATTATCTATATCTACTAATAAATGGTTTGTATAGAGTACTGTCAAGTTCACAAACAGCCAAATGGCTCCAATTTAATCCAAATTGAGCCATTTTTTTTATTTTTTGGTGTCAGATTAATCTTTTTTAGAGTAATAAAACTTGATCTTAATTATTACAGGATCACTTCATAATTCGATGTCAAATGATAGGCTGTACATCATGTGAAATTTTATTTTATTGTTCAAAGCTAATATTGCAGTCAACGTACATCATATTGAATCGTCAATGGACCAAAATTAAGATCACGAAAAGGTCTTTCCTGTAAACATATCAATATCAGACGAAGTAATTATGGGATTTGCACCTGCTTTACTTGCTACAATAGCACCCACAGCGCTGGCAAAATCCATAGCCTTATCCGGTTTTCTATTCGATAACAATTGGGCGATCAAACTCGCCAGAAACGAATCACCTGCACCAACGGTGTCACCTACTTTTACCGGATAACCGCCGTGTTGATAGATTTTATCTTCCCATAATAGTAATGAGCCGTGCTTTCCCAAAGTGACACAGACAGAACCTGTATTTGTTTTTTCAGAAATGAAACGGATATTTTCTTCAAGATCATCCGATTTAAAACCTAACTCAGCGGCAATTTCCAGGATTTCTTCATCATTAAATTTAATGAAATCGGCTTTATTCATCAATTCTTCCAGAAGCCCAATGTGGTAGAAAGGTTTTCTCAGATTAACATCAAAAACCTTGAACATTCCAGGGTTGGAATCCAATAGCCTGAAAAGCGTGTTTCTTGAAGCATCATTCCTGCAGACAAGGCTTCCGTAAAAAAAGACATCGGCATTTTTAACGATATTCAAAGTATCATTATTGGTTTCAATAAAATCCCAGGCAGACGGAAATTTGATTTCATAAGTTGCAGAACCACGCTCGTTCAATGTTACCTGGACAATACCCGTATCATAATCCTGGGTTGTCATGATTCCACTGGTATCAAGTTGATTTTCACTAACATAGTCACAAATCACCTTTCCATCCTCATCATTTCCAACAGCACTTATCATCGCCACTGGAAATCCGAAAGACGCCGTTCTGAGTGCCAGATTGAGCGGAGCACCACCAATTTTCTTTTCTTCTCCAAACACATCGAAGAGCACCTCTCCGAAACTGACTGCATTTATTTTTTTATTAAGAAACATTAATTAAGGATTTTTGACATTAATATTACTGAATGAACTGTCCGAAGAACCAAAAATACTCCATTTTTTGTTAACAACATCGTACACTCGATTGCTGAACGCCAACTTGTCATTCACATAGACCACACAAACATCATTGCTGATGAAAACCGTTACATTATAGTTGGTTCCCGAGATTCCGGACAAAGGATAAGCATTGGCAAAATCCTCACTTCCGCCGTTCATTACATAACTTGCTATTCTGTTGGAGGAAGGTTCGAATGCAATTTTAAAACCATTTTTTCCGTCATTATCCTGCGCCAGAATCAATCCTGATTTTCCGTTAGCATAAGCGTTCAACGTAAAGCTTATTTGATTTGCTTTCTGAAGTTTCCCAAACATCACTTGCGAATTGGCAGACAAATTAAAACCGTTACCATTTTGAGAAGCATTTCCTATAATTTTATCTACAGAAAGTGAAGCACTTTGTCCAAATACAGATTGCAAGGTAGAAATAGGTTTTACCGCCAACTTTCCATCCTGACTCTGAACTAATTGATGTGCTGCAAGATTTCCCGCCCAGTCTTTTCCACCAGTGTTGCTTTCAGGAACTTTTCTTGCAGTCCAACCTACCAGATAACGGTTGGCATTGTCCGAAACACTTTTTGCAGCGTAGAGATAAGAGCCGTCCAACCGGTCATTCACAGGTGTAGTCCACGGTCCGTTTGGCGAAGTTCCGATTCTGTAATGTGTTCCGGTATTGTTACTCCAATTTTCGGAGAAAAGAAGATACCAGTAATTGCCCATTTTGAAAAGGTCGGGACATTCCAGCATAATGTAATTTTCTGAAGAAGTTGTCGTGTAAATCGGGTTTTCCACCGTCCAGTTTCCGCTGGCAGGATTAGTTGTTGTAAATTTAAGAACAACCGCTTTTTTAGCCGAAGTCTGTGCAGAAACCAGCATCCAGTATTTTCCATCCTCAGCATTGAAGAAAACATGCGGATCGCGGAATTCATAATCATAATAACCAGCCGGAGCAGTGATTTTAAAATTCTTCACTTTCGTCCAGTTTTTCATATCGGTACTTGTTGCCAAAAGCACACTTTCCCTCGGATTACCCGCTAAAAACGAAGCAATTGCATTGTGCCCTGTGTAATAGTAATAATACATACTCCCGACTTTCACCAGACTTCCCGTTCCTACACCAAAGTCCGGTTCGGAAGCTGTTCCGTAGGGAATTTGTCTCCCTTGATAAGTAAAATCCTTAAAATTGGTCGTCTCAAAGCTGTGAATATCGTGAAATCCTTCGCCTGCAGGTTTGGTTTTAGCATCATGAAGAAAGAAAAGGTAGAATTTCCCGTTTTCGTAATATGGCATTACATCACCAACATAACCTGCTGTGTAATAGGGATTAGTGTTTCCCATCCATTGATTGGGCGGTTGCGGAAAGATGTTCGTCTGTCTGAAAATATCATCCGGATTCACATCAGCCACCGAATCCTGATTCTGGCAGGAATAAGTTGCTAAAGCCATCACAGCGGCTAAATATATTTTTCTGATTGTCATTGATTCTGATATTAATGCGTTACAAGATAATTAAGGCTGTTCTCCGTGATTTTTTTGATGTTATCCAAAAATCCGTTCGGCTGGCTTGGTGTTCCGTTCGAGGTTTCGTTGTACCAGTCGTAAGCACCCATTGAAATAGTGATACACTTTTTATTGGCAGTTCCACCTGGAAATTCGGCCACGGCAACACGTCCGTCCAAAGTATTGTCCCAGGCTTCACTGGCCAGGTTATTTCCTCCTGTCTGCGTTCTCCATCCGGCACCGTTCACATAGCCGCCCCAATCCGGCAAGAACCACCACGCGGTGTGATTCAATCTGAATGTTCCTTTCTGAAGGAAATTGGCTTTCCCGGATTCGTAGGTCAGGAGTCCATCAAAAACAGGGTGCGCTTCGTTACCTTTGAAGGAAATTCCCCAATCGTTGTTCGCATCTACAAACCCGTTCGGTAAGAAATCCCCGAAAACATTATTCGGACCTTTTCCCGAAGGCACAATCCCCAAAGCATCCACATATTGAGCAGCAAATCCCGTTAACAGGATATTTCCGCCCGCATTCAGATAGGTTTTGATTTTGGAAGTTACATTTGCATTCAATGCATCACCCGGTAAAGCGGTAGCCGAGTCAAAATGCCACCAAATCACATTGATGCCCGTCAGATTCGTTGTACCACTCGCCACATCTGCCATTGAAACATAAACTGCTCCGGAAAATTTTCCGAAAAGCCAGTCAGAAGCTGCAATTTCATCAGGATTGGTAAGGCCTGTTCTGGTTGCTGCCGTTCCGAGGAATGCGACTGTTGGCCCAGAAACCGGAGTGGTTACTTTTGCCGTGTAGATTTCAGTCAGATTCGCATTGGAAACAGTAAATTGTACAGGGCTGCCGAAATTAATCGTAGTTCCTGATGCAGGATTGATGCTTACTCCGCTTGCCATTTCTATTACAGGCTGCAAGGCAGTAAGATTCGTTCCTTCCGGCATTGTGAGTGAAATCGTCTTGCTGGAATGGTCGATAGTTGCCGATAATCCGTTAATTTTAAAACTGATAATCGGAACCTGAGCCTGAACCGTCACCTGATAATCTTTATAAATATTACCATTCTTTACTCTGAATTTGACAGGCTGCGAAAAATCAATTACAGTTCCCGAAGCCGGGGAAATCACTGCACCTTGCGGAATTTCTATTATTGGCAATAAGGTTTTTACACTCGTTCCGTAAGGTAACGTTACCGTGATTTTATCATTTTTATTGTCAATGTCTCCAGAAACGCCGTTTACTTTAAAGGAAGAAACATTCACCGAAACATCTGTTACCAATCCGTCTTCTATATTGTTGTCACAGGACCAGACTAACATAGCAGAAACCAGCCATAGAAAAAATATTGGAAGTTTATTAAATATTGTTTTCATAAATCTTTAGTTTTAATAACCGTTATTTTGCTTGTACAATCCCTGGCTGAAATTGATCTGAGCCAATGGAATCGGGCAGTATTCTTCAATTCCATGGTCAAATCCTGCCTGGGAATAGTAAGATCTTTTCGTTTTTTCTCCGGAATAATAGGTATTCATCGTACCTGCTGCAGTTCCCCATCTCACAAGGTCGAAGAAACGGCTGCCTTCCATTGCAAATTCCATTCTACGCTCCCATCTCAAGGCTTTTCTTGCAAAATCCTGATTCCAAGTACAGTTCACACCCGGTTCATATTTGCTGATCAGATTGTTTGAAGTGTAACTTCCGGTCAAAACGGTGCTGTTTGCTGCACGTTGTCTCACCTGATTAATCAATGGCAACGCTTCGTTGATTTGTCCAAGCTCTGTCAACGCCTCAGCTTTCATTAGCAACACATCGGAATAGCGGATGATGATTCTATTTTTAGAGTTGCCATAAAAAGGGTCAACATTTACGGTACAGCCACAGCCAACCGGTACATTTTCTTTTAATGAAGCATAATAACCATAAGTTCCCGGGCTCCTGTTCCAGCTTTCCTGATAGATTTTGTTTTCCTCGTATTTCCAAGGCAATCCCGGCAAAGCAACCGTGTGGTAAAGTCTTGGATCTACTTTGTAATTATTGAGCTGATTGTAATTCAAATCCGTGTCATTATACGTATCGAACATTGGCAGACCTTGAGGCGTTGTCTTGAAAGCGTTCACCAGATTCTGGCTTGGTTTGTGGAAATCGCAGCATCCCAAACCTTGCGGCAGAGAAAGCACATCCCCATAATTCAGTCTTCCGAAAAGCGTTCCGTCATTGTCAGAATATTGAATTGAGAAAACCGATTCCGGACCATTTT
Source organism: Chryseobacterium sp. ON_d1 (assembly GCF_006829085.1). Classification (GTDB taxonomy): domain Bacteria; phylum Bacteroidota; class Bacteroidia; order Flavobacteriales; family Weeksellaceae; genus Chryseobacterium. The sequence goes on along the minus strand of NZ_BJTC01000007.1, from coordinate 215,844 downwards.
CGTGCGTTCCCGGGAGAAAATTGTACCCGAAATCTGATTCAAGAGTATAATTTCCGATCACCTGATTAGCCGCATCAATGGATTTCTGAAGTGTTGCCGGATTGATCTGAGTTACTGTATAATTGTCGTCCTGCTCATAGGCCTGGTACAATCGCACTTTTGCCAAATATGCATAAGCCGCACTTTTCTTTGGTCTTCCGACTTCGGATTGCGTTGACGGCAAATCGGCGGCAGCATCTTCAAAATTGGAAGCAATGGCATCCCACAATTGCTGGTCGGTTTTCGCACGGTTGGAGATTTTCGGATAATCGTCAATTGGTGTATTTTCATCCACGTAAGGCACATATTTGAAGAGGATTTTCAGCATAAAATAAAAATGTCCTCTCACGAATTTCATCTCGGCAATACGTTTCTTCTTGTTCGGATATTGCGCTTCAGAAAGCTGGTTAAGCGCTGCAATTGCTTTGTTGCATCTTCCGATTCCCACATAATGCAGATACCAGAGACGGTCCAATTCACCAAAGTCCGAACGGATATTGTTGGAAATTTCAAAAAAGTGAAATGCTTGGATATCATTGGTTCCGCTTCCGCCTTTGTAAGCATCGTCAGAACGCACATTTCCGTACGGCCAAAGGCTGAAAGGCGTGTCGTAATGGTCGTTTCCAAGTGCTGCATAAGCTGCGATCACAAAACCGTCCACATTTTCCGGCGTTACAACATCGGCTTCGGAAAGAACGCCTCTTGGCTCATTGTCCAAAAAATCGTTGCAGGAAGTTGTTCCCAACAGAAATGCGCAGGCAACTGTTAATAGTATATATTTTTTCATTGTTTTAATATTATTTTTGATTTTTTTTGTCTCTCGCTGATTTCGCAAATCGAGCAGATTTTTTTAATCAGTTTCATCTGGATAATCTGCGAGAATTTATTCAAATATTATAGTGATAAATTAACTCCAAAATTGAACGTCAGCGGAAGCGGATAACCGAAAGCCGGCGTTTCCGGATCAATACCCGTGAAGCTTTTGGATTTGATGGTCAGAAGATTCTGTGCGCTGATGTAAATCCTGAAATTGGTAAGCTTGTACTGCTCCAACACATTTTTAGGAATACTATACCCTAACTGTAAAACCCTTAGTTTCAGATAACTTCCGTTCTCTACATAATAAGATGAAAATCTAGACTCTGCATTGCTGTCCACCGTTGTCAATGCAGGAATATCAGAATTCGGATTCTGTGGCGACCATGCATTGAGCAACCTCGTTCCTTTATTGGAACCAACATCATCCACACTCCAGAAATCGGTCTGGTATTTTTTAGAATTAATGACATCCACATCGCCGATGCCTTGCCAGAATGTCGACAAATCGAAGTTTTTATATGAAAAGTTAAGATTAACGCCATACATAAATCCCGGATTCGGATTTCCGATCCATGTTCTGTCTTTGTCATCAATAATTCCATCATTATTTAAATCGGCATAACGAATCCTTCCCAATCCTTTGCCCGGTTGAGTAGCGGAATTATCTACTTCAGCCTGCGTTCTGAAAAGTCCGTCGGCAACATATCCATACATTGAATTGATCGGTCTTCCGAGAATATTATCCGTGGTTCCGTTTCCGCCATAATTGTTGATAACGGATTGTGGTAATTCCGTGATTTTGTTCCGGTTCATTGAGAAATTTCCTGAAATCTCGTATCCGAATCCGCCGGAAGTCTTATCCTGATAACCCAAAGCGACTTCAATCCCTTTATTTTCCATAGATGCGCCGTTGATCCAGCCGTTTCCACCTTCGCCAATTACGCCCAGATAGGGAGGTAAAACGAGAATATCTTTGGTTGCTTTTTTATAAATATCCACGCTTCCCGTCAGTTTCTGATTAAAAAATCCGAAATCCAGACCTAGGTTGGTTTGCGTGGTAGTTTCCCATTTCAGATCATCATTTTTAGTTTGTGTTGCAATGAATCCTGAAGGCAATAAACCGCTTCCCACTCCAGAAATATCATAAGCCGTTCCGTAGGAAGTTGCCCAGGTCGGATTTCCGCCTGCATAATTAGCAATGTAAAGAGAATATACTGCCGAGTTGCTGATTTCCTGGTTTCCGGTCTGTCCCCAACCTGCTCTCAGCCTCAAATCTGAGAAAAACGGAATCCATTTCTCCGCAAAATCTTCCTTGTTGATTCTCCATCCAGCCGAAAATGCCGGGAATGTTCCAAAACGGTTGTTCTTCCCGAATCTTGACGAGCCGTCATAGCGCACCGTTGCAGAGAAGAGATAACGATTGTCATAATCGTAAGAGAATTTTCCGAAGTATGACAGTAAGCTGTAATAGGTAGAACTTCCGCCATTGAAAGCATCACCGGTTCCAGCCTCAGGATACATATAATCCGGCGTCTCTATCAGAAATCCTTCTTTTCTGAGCCAGGTGTTGTTGAATGTTTCTTTATACATTTCCATACCACCTAGCAAATCGAAGTGGTGATTTCCTGCTTTGGCGGTGTATTGAGCCGTGTTGGTCCATGTCCATTTTTCAGTATCGGACTGGTCGATATTTACCGCATTGGTTTTGTTTTGAAGATAACCGGAAACATAACTTCTCTGTAACATTCTTTTATAATAATTCGAAAAATCAACACCGAAACTTGACTTCAATGTCAAATTTTTCACAGGCTGTAATTCGGCATAGACATTTCCGAAAAAACGCTGGTAACGGTAGCCGTTGTCTTTGTTGTATTCCAAAAGACGGACAGGATTCTGACGGTCATTCATCCCGCCAACCGGACCACCCCACCCGATTCCGTCCACAGTATGAACAGGAATAATGGGCAACGCTCTCAAAGCCGGATCAAGAACACCCGGATCCATCAATTCGTTGGTTTTATTGTACGTAAAATTTTCCCCGATTTTTAATTTACCATCGAAAAAATTATAGGAAGTGTTCACACGGGCAGATAGTCTTTTGAAATTGGTCAGCTTTACGATACCGTCATTGTCATAATAACCCATTGAGAAGAAGGCAGAACCTTTGTCCGAAGCACTTGAAGCCGAAACATCCAAAGAATTGGCAACACCGGTCTGGGAAACCTCATCATACCAATTGGTATTGGCAGATTTGATGGTTTTTGCCGCATCCAGATATTCCGGAACGTAGCTGTTGTACAAGGTCGGAACACCGTTCTGAACGCCCCAGTCGAAGCTGTAGCTCAGGTTATTATTGTTCGGATTCAGACCGTCATTGATATTAGCCTGCCAGAGCACCTGTCCGAATTGTTTTGCGTTGAGAACAGGCGTTTTTTTCGCGTATTGAGAAAAAGCAGTATAATAATTCAGGTCGATTCTCATCTTGCCTTTTTTTCCTTTTTTGGTGGTAATGATGATCACGCCGTTGGCCGCTCTGGAACCGTAGATGCTTGCGGAAGAAGCATCTTTCAGTACCTGCATCGTTTCGATGTCGCCGGGATTCAGTTCGTGCATTCCTGCTTTTGTTGGTACACCGTCTATGACATAAAGCGGGTCGGTATTGTTCAGTGTCCCGACACCACGAATCAGGACTTTGGTACTTCCTCCTGAAGGCGAACCATCGGCGGAGATATTTACCCCAGCTACTCTTCCCTGTAGTGATTTGATGGGATTCGGTTCCGCCTGTTTGTTAAGATCCTTCATATCAACAATGGAAACTGCTCCGGTGATGTCGGCTTTTTTCTGCTTGGTATATCCGGTCACCACAACTTCGTCGATATTCTTTACCTTATCGGCTGCCAGAATGATGTTGAGGACAGTTTTTTCATCCACCACCACTTCTTTCGTAGTATAATCGGGATAGGTAAAAACCAGCGTGTTTCCTTTCTTCAAATCATTGATCTGAAATGTCCCGCTGCTATCAGTCGTTGTAGTAGTACCCGTTTCGGAAACAGTCACGGTTACACCACTAAGCGGTTTCTGATTGGAAGACAGCACCTTTCCTTTCACAATTTCCTGCGCAAAAATGTAGGAAAACGGAAGAAGGCAAAAGGCGACTGCAATTTTATATTTCTTCATATCATATAGTTTTAATTTTAATTGATTGTCTACGGAATGTTCTGCACTGTTATCTCTTATTTAATATTAAGCTGATGTGCATTAATATTTAATGAGCTTTCTTTCGTGTCTGTTGAGATAGTCAGTTCGGAGAAATGTTCGTTCGGGAAGAAGATTTCGGTCATTACTTTTTCGCCATCGTTGAAGAAGATTTCAATCGAAGTCTTGTCGATGACCAGTTTCATTTTTGCTTCGGAATAGATCTGATTCAAAGGCGCTTTGGTAACCGGCGTGGCGTAATGGTTTCCAAAACCTGTTTTCCCTGATTTGGAACGATCTACAAACAATTCTTTTCTTTTATTATCAATTCCAAAAACGACTTCTTCACCCAAAGAATTTTTCAGAGAAAAGCTATAAGTTCCGGTAGTCATTTTCTTTAAATTTAAATCGAGAACTGCTTTAGTCAGGTCAATTTCTGACGGACTTATTAATTTATTTTCAGCCTTCAGATTGATTTTTTTCCGGATAGATTTCCCTTGATAATTTTTCAGTCCGGCAACCGGAATATTTTTAAGGAGATAGCCGTCTTTTGTTTTTTTGAGTGAAACTTCCCTTGCCATTGTCGTACTGCTTCTCCACGCTTCCGTAGGAACTTCCTGCGCATATTCCCAGTTGCTCATCCAACCGATAATCACCCGTTTTCCCTGCGGAACATTATCAAATGAAACGCTGGCATAATTGTCTTTTCCCCAATCCAGCCAGGCTGCTTTTTCTTTCTGAAGCTGTTTTGTGAAATATTCATCAATCTTAAAAGTTTTCCCGTCAAAGTCACCGACAAAATATTGCCCTGCAGAACCATTATTCGGTCCGCCTGGATTGATATTGACGATCAGAACCCACTTTTCTTCATTGGTGCCTTCTACTTTTAACGGAAATAGATCTGGGCATTCCCAAACGCCGCCGTGACCGCCCAGATCTTTTCCAAATTCGGATTGGAACGCCCATTCTTTCAGGTTTTTTGATGCGTAAAAGTGCGTTCTGTCCTGAGCCGCCAAAACCATAATCCATTGCTGTCTTTTGCTGTCCCAAAATACCTTTGGATCACGAAAATCACGGATTCCCGGGTTTTTAAGAACAGGATTTGCGCTATATTTTGTCCAAGTTTTACTATTATCCAAAGAGTAAGCGATTCCCTGAGATTCCACATCTATCTTACCGTCTTTTTCACGGTTGGGATTGTGATAAGTATACACTGCAACGACAGGATTATTTTTGGAATCCCCGAAACCCGAAGTATTATTTTTATCGACCACCGCACTTCCTGAGAAAATGTATCCCAAATCATCCGGATAAAGAGCAATCGGCTGCTCTTCCCACTTGACAAGGTCTTTGCTTGTGGCGTGTCCCCAATGCATCGGTCCCCATTTGTTTCCATCGGGATAATGCTGGAAGAACAGGTGATAAACACCGTCTTTGTAATAAAGCCCGTTCGGATCATTCATCCATCCTTTTTTGGGGCTGAAATGGAAATTGGGGCGGTAAAGCTGCTCTTCCTTCTCCGAACCCGACTGAGCGTTGAGATTCGAAAAAAAGACAGAAGCGACAATTAAACTTGATATTATTTTTTTCATTGAATTATTTTTTCTCGAAGATTTTTGAAGGGTTTATTCTTTTGTAAGTGTTTTGCTTAATTTTTCCAGTGATACGCCTTTTGTTTCCGGCATCATAAAAATCACAAATAACAGCTGGAATACCATTGCGATCGTAAATACCAGAAATACCGTTCCGGCGCCAATCGTAGAAAATAATGTCGGGATAAGTGACGGAATGATCGCTGCCAAAACCCAATGCGTAGAGCTTCCGAATGCCTGTCCTGATGCGCGGAGATGGTTCGGAAAAATCTCGGAAATAAAAACCCAGATCACCGTTCCCTGTCCGATGGCGTGAGAAGCGATAAACAGGAATAAAAATACAGGAATCGCCAAACCCGACCAATGGAAATAAAATGCCATAGAAACCAATCCTAACGAAATGATATAACCGATAGAACCAATATACATCAGGGTTCTTCTACCGACTTTGTCAATAAGATTAACACCAACCAACGTGAAAACCATATTAACAACTCCAATTCCGATACTGCTGAGAAGTGCTGTTTTCTCGCCCAATCCAGCCTCACCAAAAATTCTCGGTGCATAATATAAAAATGCATTGATGCCCGACATCTGATTGAAAAATGCGACAAGGAAAGCGAGCATCAACGGAAAACGATATTTTTTCATAAAAATATTTTCCTTTGGCGCTTCGGCATGATCGTCTTCCATCTGAGAAATGAGTAGGTCAGAATCCTGATCCGGATTTACGATTTTAACTACATTTTTAGCTTCGTTTATTCTGCCTTTGGAAACGAGCCATCTTGGGCTTTCCGGAATTATAAGCACACATAAGGTGTAGATACTTGCCGGAATTGCCTGAACACCAAGCATCCATCTCCAGTCGTTATCTCCGATTCCACTGAGTAGATAATTGGATAAAAAGGCTACCAAAATCCCCAAAACAATATTGAACTGATACAATGAAACCAATCTTCCGCGATCTTTTGCAGGAGCGATTTCGGAAATATAAGCCGGCGCTGCAATGGTAGATGCTCCAACGCCCAAACCTCCCATAAATCTGAAAAATGCGAAAATATAAGGATCATTGGAAAGCGCTGTTCCGATTGCTGAAAGTGCGTATAAGATGCCGATTGCTAAAAGTGTTTTTTTCCGTCCGAATTTGTTGGTTGGGATTCCGCCAAAGATGGCTCCGATAACGGTTCCCCACAATGCCATTCCCATTACTACCGCACCGTGGAATGCGTCTGAACTCTGCCAAAGCGCCTGCAGTTTTTTATCGGCTCCGGAAATCACCACCACATCGAACCCGAAAAGAAATCCTGCCAAAGCCGCAGTGACAGACCACATCAAAATTTTATTCATATATAGATATTTATTATTTTTTATTGATCAAATGAAATCGCTTACTCTTATTGATAGTTGCGTTTACAAATCATAGCGATTTCATCTGTTGAAAAATATTACTTTGTTTGTGGCTAATATATCCCGGGACAGGAATGCGAAGGTCTAATTATGTAACAAAATATTTCGTCAAGGTTAATTATTTGTTAACTAAATTTAATTAACTGAAAATCAAAATTTTAAAATTGATGTAATTTCAAAATATGATAATAATGTTTCAAAAATGTAACACCATTCTATAAAAATGTTACGTGGATTATTAGGACTTTTAGAAGTATGAACGAATTTTAGTGTGGGAAGATTGACCGAAATTTGAAGTCGGTTTTTTGGAAACTACGGCTTTAGTTTTTATAAGATGAATACTTCGAGCAAGCTATGCATCATTGTGCAACCGAACAACGAGATCTATTAGTGCTGACAACGATATCTCGTTCGCACGGATATTGCTACTCTATTCGGGAAAGAAAAGAAAAGATATACAAGGATTAATTACTCCTCACCAACGCTCTTCCTAAATACATTCGGAGAAACCCCAAACTTATTTTTGAAGACCGTGGAGAAATAATTCGGGGAAGAAAAGCCGGTTTTATAAGCAATTTCGGAAATCGTCAGTCCTGGATTTTGCAGCATCGATTTTGCCTGTTCAAGGCGGATATTGTTGATGTAGTCGCTTACATTCACATCAAACATTGCCTTGATTTTCCTGTAAAGCTGGATTCTTGAGATATTTAGTAAATCTGCAAGATTTTCCACTGAAAAATCGGGATTATCAATATTGGTTTTGATGATCTGATTCAATTTGTTCACGAACGTCTGCTCCATACTTCCGAAGGATTTACTGTCAACGATTCTGCCAATGTTGTTGGTGTAATAATAACGGAGTTTTTCGCGGTTGTAAAGTAATGAACGCAGCGACTGTGTCAGGATCGGATAGCTGAATGGCTTCGTAAGATAAAGATCAACCCCGGATTTCAGTCCCTGAAGATAAGATTCCTTATTGTCCAAAGCCGTAAGAAGAATAACCGGAATATGAGATGTTCTGAGATCATTTTTCAGGATTTCGCAGATTTCAAAGCCGTTTTTTCCAGGAAGATTCACATCGCAGACAATGATGTCGGGAATCTCGCTTAGCGCCTTATCAATCGCATCCGTACCATCGGAAACCATCACATCAAATTCCGTCTGAAGCTTATTGCTGAGGAAAAACGACAAATCCGAATTATCCTCCACCAAAAGCAAAGAATACCGATCACCTGGATTTTCCTGATTTTGCATAAAACTTCCTTCTTCCACCACGCCGAAAACACCATCTTTTGCCAGCGTTTCCGCATCCATAACACTCGGTTCTTTTATCATCTGATCTTCATTGAAATGCTTGTTTCCTTTGTAAAGACTGATGATAAATTCCGTTCCCTGAAAAGAACTCACCTCAATTTTCCCGAGATGAAGCTCCACAAACTGACGGCTGAGATGAAGCCCAATTCCTGAACTGTTTTTCCGGTTGTTGGAACCTTTAAAATAGGGTTCGAAAACGTTGCGGATCTCTTTTTCCGGGATTCCTATACCGTTGTCTTTGAAGCTGATAACCGCCTGATTTCCTTTTTCCTGAATTGTAATTTCAATTTTTCCATTGTCCGGCGTGAACTTAAAAGCATTTGACAAAAGGTTAAAATATACTTTATCCATCAGGTTTCTGTCAATATACAGTTCCAGATTTTTGTTTGCGGAATGGATTTCAAACTTAATAATCCTTTTTTTGGCCTCATTTTCAAAATCCCTGAAAATGCCATAAGTGAAATCGTAGATATTGGTTTTGGAAACCCTTAGATTGAAGGTTTTATTTTCTATTTTTCTGAAATCCAAAAGATTATCCACCAACCTAAGCAAACGGTTTGAATTTTTATTAATCAGTTCCAGCTCATAAGACGGCTTTGTCCCTTTGCTTTTAAAAGTATCTTTCAATGATTCCAAAGAACTCAAAATAAGCGTTATCGGCGTTTTGAATTCATGGGATAAACCCGTGAAAAAGTTTACTCTTGCTTCATTACTTTCCTTGAGTTCATTGGCAATGGTTTCAATCTGATTCCGCTGAATCGTCACACGTTCGTTGGTGAGGGTAAGCTGTTTATTTTTAATTTTAATGGTATAAATCAGATAAATAGCATAGGCAATCAGGCAAAACATCAGAATCAAAAGAACAACTGACCAGCGGAACAATTCTCTTTGGGAAGAATAGAGTTCGGTCTGCTTTTTCACGGCATTCACCTGATTTTCGATAACGCCCTGCTGTTCGATGATCTTATCGAACTGGTTGCGCATAATTTCAGCATTCAGCCTGTCGATAATGGTTGTACTGAGCTTAATTCGTTTCGGTGGAATTTGCCCGTTGTAGATTTTAATAGCAGTTTCAATGGCTTCCGTTCCGCCGGTAGGATAAAGTAAAGTGGCATTCAATTTACCGTCCAAAACCATCTGGATTCCACCGTCTTTGGTATTCAGACCATCCACACCGATAAATTTGATTTGATTTTCCACACCGGCGTTTCTCGCTATTTGCCAGGCTTGCGTTGCTAGTTGGTCATTGAAAGCAAAAACATAAAGAGCCTGATTTCCCAATGAATCCAGAGTTTTTCTGAATGCTTCAGCCGGAAGACCTTTGAAGGTTTTTATCAGTTCTGTATTGGAATTATTTTTAATAGTATGCTGCAAACCCAGACTTCTTTCCGTAGTGGGCGAAGAATTGTCATAGCCTTTTATTTCAATGACTTTTTTTAAATTTTTAGAATCCGAGATAATATACTGCGCTGCTTCTTTGCCAATTTCCACATTATCAGCACCGATGTAAGTTGCATATTTATCCGAATTGATTTTTCTATCCACCAAAATCACAGGAATTTTTTTTGCAAAGGCTTTTTCCACGACCGGAACCAGCGAATTGGGATCAATGGGTGAAATAATGATGATATCCGCTTCATTATCTATCATCTTCTGAATATCCCCGATCTGTTTCTGAACCGACCCTTCTGCTTTACTAATGCTTAGCTGTACCTCAGAATGCAAAGACGCCTGAATCTCCATGGAATGATTCATAGCCTGTCTCCAGGGATGATTTCCCAAACCTTGCGAAAAGCCTATATTGATTTTATCCGATTTTGCTGAAGCATCCTTGCAACCATGCAAAATCATCAGCAACAAAAATAAAACGGTACCAACTTTGGGAAAACCAAGCGTTCTAAAAACTTTTTTCGTGGACATATGAACACAATATTAATAAAGATGTTTTACACCTACAATTTTTGGTGAGAGTATTTTATGCTAATTGAATATTAGGTTATTTTATCAGGGTGTTCCGCTTTACCAGAAAACAGAGACAAGAACTGCTCATTGAATCAAGATTTCTGTTAGGAAATAATAATTATTTTCAGGCATTTAACTTTATTTGAAGACCGGAGAAAGAGCATCAACTTCTCACCATCGGAAGAAATGCGTTTGAAGATGCTTTTGATGAAATAAGAAATTTTGACTTACTACGAAAATTATATAGAGGTTCTGTTTGGATAACATTTATTGAAATTTTATAAACATCAGATTAAAAGACGGAATGTTATATCGTAGTATTTTTCAAGTACTTTTATTTAAAGTACAGTATTGATTAAGTAAAATAATAATATAAAAAACAATAAATATTATTATTTATCGATAATCTCAATAAATTCATTGATTGCGAATGTATCAACTTTTTGAGCTTTAGATTTATCTTTCAGATTTATGAATTTTTCATAATGCTTTTTTACATCGTTTACACTCGATGCGTAAATTTTAATCTTTGCCCCACAGTTTAGACATTCAAAACTAGCTCCAGCAATTAATGCTTGCAGATTATAGGTAATAGGTCTTCCACATGACGGACATGGTAAAGTTTGATCTACTCTCATGGTCTAAAGTTTTATTATAAAAATATTATTAAAAATTTGTATATATTTTTCACTAAGTTATCAATTTTAAAATAAAATCGATCCATAAAATGCAATATCGTAAGTTCTTATATATTATTCTTGCGCTAAGTTATAGTCATACCAAAGAAATGTCCTATTAATGCTGTTACTCCCATAGCAACAGTTCCCCATAAGCATATTCTTAGCACAGCAATTCCTATTTTTGAACCTCCTGTTTTAGCTGAAATTGCCCCTAAGATCATTAGGAAAATAATTGAAAATCCGTATTGGAAGTATACCATTTCCTTAATCGGAGCAAAAAGAGAAACACCAAAAGGTAATAATGCTCCTAAAGCAAATGAACCCAAAGATGCAAATGCAGCCTGCAAAGGTTTTGCCTGAGTAATTTCATTGATTCCCAATTCATCGTGAACATGAGCAGCCAAAGCATCGTGATTACTTAATTCAATGGCGACCTGTAAAGCAGTTTCTTTGCTTACACCTCGCCTTTGATAGATTTTAGCTAATTCTCCTAACTCCACTTCCGGCATTTCTTCAAGTTCCCGTTTTTCTCTTAAAAGATCAGCTTTTTCTGTATCCTCTTGTGAGCTAACTGAAACATATTCTCCTGCAGCCATAGACATCGCTCCTGCAATCATTCCTGCTAATGCAGCAAGAATAATGGTATTTCTATCGGGATTAGCTGCAGCAACACCAATTACAATACTTGTAGTAGACAACAATCCGTCATTTGCACCTAAAACCGCTGCACGAAGCCAACCGACTCTATTGACATAATGTTTTTCCAATTGATGATGCATAAGCTTATTTTTTTGTTAAAAAATGACTTACCAAAGATCTTTAGCAAGTCAAATTTAAACTGATTTTATTTAAATCTCAAATTAAGGGAAAGATTATCTGATTTGATTCTATTATAGAAGAAAGTATAATACTGAAAAACAATCAGTTTCTAGATAAACAAAGCCAATTAAAAAGTTTCTTAGCAGAAAAAAAGTCTGTAGTTTCTATTTCACTTGGCTCAAACAAATAAGTAATCTACAATAGTGTTTGAAGACATCCTCGTTACTTGACAAATAGACAAATGGTTCAACTAAAGAAAGTTGTTAACTACTGCCATTGATTAAATTAGCTTTATCATCAAATTTATAATTTACCAGAAAAATTTCTTTTACAATTTTTACTTCATCGCCTTCTCCATCAGCCCAAATAGTGTTACTGTCATCTGCGAAGTATGAGTGTCCTTTATCAAAAATTACCGAATCTGAAGGACAGTACAATGATTCATGCGGTTCCTTATAATCTGTAATGGTCTTGCAATTCAGCTTATCTGAAATAATTTTTGCCAGATACTGTCCCCGTTCTAGCGCATTCTTATCCGGAGTTCCTGCTATTTCAATCATAATGGGAAATTCACTTTCATTTTTAATAAGACTGAAACAAATTGAATGATCATCAAGTTGTTTTGCATCCTCAATTTCCCAAGTGTTTCCCTGATCAAAATAATGAATTTTGCATCCTTTAAAAGTCTCGGATAGAATGCCTTTAATGATGTCTTTCTTTATTTGTCTGTCAATTCCAATTTGTTCCAGCATACTGTCTTGTTTAGTTGCAGATAATGGATTAGGTATTCCAAAAGGACTGAAATATCATTCCATCTTTCTAATTAACACCATTAAACCATTTATGTTTCAACAAAGAATTTAAATGAAGTTTATAGTCATACCAACCCGAACCCTCATAATGTTTTATTAAGTCAAGATTTTTCAGGACTTTCAATATGTCATTATAATTTTCACTCGTTAAATTAATTGATTGCTTCAGAATATTATTTATTGATTTAGAAGCTTCAAATTCCGGTAGAAATTCCGGATACTTTTCTGAATTTGATTGGAAAGACTTACACATCATTTCCATTCTCTTAATTTGCAGTTTTAATTGTTCCTCCGTCATACTTATTTGCATATAAATTTATTGTTTACCCTTTCAAGAATTGCTCTATTATTTAGTACTAATTTCGTTTGCTGTAATACCATATAATGAATGTTCAATGTTTTTTGTTGTCTTTGTAAATATTTGCTTTCAGGGATATTCAAATCCAAACTCAAATTTTTCTAATCTGTCATTCCATAATTTATAACTTGCAAAATATTTGGGCATATTGTTCTTTTCCAAAATTTTTGATTTACTGTCTTGCGGTTGTTCAATGACATAATAAAGTTCTATGTAATTTTTTGTACTGTCAATTGGTGCATAACAATCCCCCAATTTTTCAATAATTTGCTTTTTTGTCAGGCCTAATTTTATTCCTTTTCCTGTTGCAAATGTATCAAAGTTTAATTCTTTAAATTCACCATTGGGTTTATCCGATTTCTGAACTTTAATTATTGAAATCTGGTTTTTACTATCTCCGGGATGTTGTGTTAATGTTAGAATTTCGCCTTTAAGTTTTGAATAAAAACGATAATGGTCTAATGTATCCATATCATTTTCCGAACCAATAATTTTTGTGGCACTTTCTGAATTTCTTAAAATTATTCCGGAAAGTGATACATCAGGCTCATCAAAAATACAATTTGATTTTTTAAGTTTTTCAATCGCTTCAAATTTTAACCTTTCTGCTTTGTCCGGCTCGGGAACAAGTTCAGTTCTTTCATGTTCGCCTTGAGTTTGTTTTTGTATTTTATTGCAGTTATTCAACAATGTTAATGTCAAAATTATAATTAAAGTATTTTTCATTTTTTCTGTTTTGAAGTTTCATAAAGGAGTTTTTATTTTATAAAAAACACTCTTCCATCCCAGGAAAACTCTCCGCCTCGTCCCCATGTCGCATAATAAATAATACTCAAACAAATAATGGAGCTTATCACAATAAGTGGAAGCCAATATTTATTGTTATTTTTCTTCTTGAGCCACCTTGTAATTAAGACATGTCCAACAGTTGCTAAAATAATCGGCGGGAAATAAATAATGTTTCCTAGCCCATGACCAAAGTTCAAGAGCCCAAGCATTGTCAAAACACAAAGTCCAATCAGTATCCACAGAACGATCCTGTTAAGTTTTTTTAAATTCATCTTTATAACTTTCATGTTATTGCATATAAGAAGAGGTTAATTATTTTTTAAGGTAGTAATCTGCTGAAAAATTCTTTCTCCCAATATTGTATCCCCTACGAATTCATCCCATTGACAGGTTGGAGCAAACCATATAAATAAATCTTCCAGAACGGCTTTGTTTCCATTTTCCAATTCAAAAATATGATCTTTTAAATCTTTGTGAAATTCTTCAGCAGAAAAATATTGACCTGAGTATCCGCCTGAAAATTCTGACAACATCCTTTCAGCTTGTCTTAAGCCATTGATTAAAGATTGGGTGTCATTTTTGAAGTCATTTTCCATTTCAAAAGATTTCAACCGGATTTACTTATTCATGAGTTCCTGCAGTTTACGGAAATCACCACAACTTCCGAAATTTCGGATATTTCTTTCAGTGCCTATTATTGTCGCAAGATGACAGCTATAACAGATCTTAGCAATTCCTACAATCTGATCTTTTTTTCTGAAAATAAAGATATCTCTAAATGTAGGAATGCAAAAACTTCCTAAATCGTCATTACATGGCTTTTCGCTGAAAATAGTATTTATTTCTGGGTATCGTTTTTTATCAATATCAGTTTTCTTAAAACCGTATTTTATAAGTTTTTCAGGAAAATCCTCTTGTATTGTTTCAGGATAGTTATTTCTTAATAGTGACAAAAACAAGGAATCTTTTTTACTTATTTTTTTATAGTCGAATGAGTTTTTCTTTCTCTGATATTCTATGTCGGAAATATCTTGAGTACTAATATCTATTGAAAAATAATCAACCTGGTCAAAATCATAAAATGGCAATTCCTGAGCATGAATGGCAGAAGAAAATAATAAAAGTAGAATCAGAATAGACAGTAATTTGAATGAGAATTTCATAAATATTTCAAGGGTAATTTTAATAAATATCATAGCTTATTTTTCTTCATCAAATGTTTCATGATATTCTACAGTGTTTTGATTTCCGTAAGGGTAATCACCAAAGCGTTTTACAACATCATGTGTTGACAATAAAAGAAACTCATTGATTGCCATTTCATCGTTGCTGTGTGTATTGATGTAATCAAGAACAGTTAACGCAGCCTGCTCTCTCACTTTATCATATGTATGATTCGGAATATCAGATGTTTTTGAAATTCCATGAACAAACTGTTGGCTAACAATTCTCCATTTTAACCAAGCTTCAAAAAGATAAATGCTATACTTTTTTTGGTCTATAATTGATTTGTAAATCTCAATTGCTTTGTTAATTGAATTTTCATCAAGCCTTTCAGCGTTCCTTACATACTGATCTGCGAGTTCAATTTTATAAACATAATATTCCTGAAAGTCTGTTGTATGTTTTGAAATTTTCTCAAGCAGAACCAGAGCATCTTTCAAATTTGTTGTTTTTAATTTTTTGTATTTTTCATAATCGGCCGATTTAATATGATTGTTCTTATCAATCGTTTTCCAATACATTTCCTCGTTTATACTAATAAAATTGTGAGTTGCAAAAGTTGAGTAAAAATAATTCATATATTTGTCACTGAATGCTTTATACTTTTCAAAATCCTTTTTAAAATCAGGTGAATTAAAGCCTTTATTCCTGGAAATGCTGTAACTCTGTTTGGTCAACACTAAAAAATCGGAAATATAAGTGTTAAGAGTATCATTTTTAAAGTGAATCTTTTTTAAACTGTCACAGACTTTAATATAATCACCAAGCAATATTTTCAGTTCTTCATCCGAACTATCATCGATCGTAAGGTTTATCATTTCTTTTTGCTCAGCAATGATATTGTTTATATGAAAGGCTCTATAACAATCCTTTAGTCTAATGACTAATTTTGAATTGCTTTTAACCTCATCTAACAAATTCTGGCTGTAACTACTGTTAAAAATTAAAAATAATAGAATTAATGTCAGTAGTTTTGATTTAAAATTTAATCTATTCATTATTATTTGATTAAATACACACTATTTGATAATTTTGTTTTGTATATAATAAGCTTATAACGATTCAGCTTTATTCAGGATATAATTTGACTTATTTTTCCATTCACCATATTCCGCTAATGGTCTAAACCGCAATGTTGTGAATTCAAAATGAAAATCTTTTCTATCCCGTTCTTTCACCGCATTGATATGTCTTTTGGGCTGTGGCATTTTACTATGACCATGTACCATATCTGTCATTGCTTTTTGTGTTTTCCAAATGGAAAAAGTAGAAATAATGTTGGGATATCGAATAGAAGCCAAAGACAGAGTCGTCCTATTATCATCTCGAACTTGTTTTTCAACAGGCCTACCCCAACGAAGAAATCTTGGTATTTGCATATACTTCATTCGAGCGATAGTAACCGCTACTACAGGAGTATTTTCGTTTTCTATTTCCATCTCTTTTTTCGGAATTTGAAATCCTGAGATTCTTCCCCATTGTCTTAAGAATTCTAACCTTACGTGCCATCCTTTTGCTATTTGCCTTCCCCTTGAGGTGGATTGTAAAAAAACATTTAGGTCATTTTCATTTTCCCACTGAGCAAAAAATACAATTTCTCTGTTAAAAAATCTGGACTTAGAGAAAATAGGTGAACCTAGTATCATCGCAGACATGGTTTCCGCATAAATCAATCCCTTTATTTGTTTTGATTTAATGGGGAACAACATAATTCTGATAGCAGTGATTAATGGTAGCTTCACAAGATGATACGAAAATATAATCATTTTTTTGTCAGTCCAATTGGTTATGAATATTCTATATTTTTTTCTGAAAATATTCGAATTTTTTAAATTAATATCCGTTTTAACACATTATTATTCCTTATATCCTCTCCATTCGTGTTTTAATTTTAAATATTTATCTAATTCTACTGTTAAGAGTTTTGCCTGATTGTATAATTCAGTCTCCAGTCTTTTAGAAAAAATTTGGAAAAAGTAGCTATGGAAAGAAATAAACCAATAGAGATTGTAGCAAAAGCATCAAACCAGTCTTTTGCTGTTTTCTTATAATTTACTACAACTTCTCCGGCTTTTTCGATAATGGTCAAATTTTCAATTCTTTTTTCTGAATATTTCATAATATTTTGATCTGTCCCGTTATATTTTGATTAGTTTCTTAATCTCGAATACCTACTCACCACATTCATTTTAGAATCCCCTTGTTTTATAGTCAGAATATCTGTTTCTTGATTGTAATCAACAGTGTATTTGTATTTCTGATTAGCTTTTTCATCAAGAATTATGTTTCCTTCTACAAGTTTATATTTTAAGTTAATTTTTGTTTGATCTCCATCAAATTTATAGACTGTAATGGTGTTTTCATTAATATTGAGCTCAGCGGTTTTAAACTGATTATACAATTTTTCACCTATTCTTTTCTTTGCCTCGGAATCTTTAAGATTGCCTAATGTTTTCTCAAAATAATTGAGGGTATATTTTTCAGCATTTTCATAATAAATAGTATCTGAATCCATTGTATAGAGATTAAGCTTCCATATTCCGGAAATATCTTTATTAAGTCTCTTTTCAGGAAAAAATAAAATACTGATTATCAAAAATATCAAACAAGTAACAATCTTCATTTTAAGGCATTTATTGGATTATTTAGTATCGTTTTTTTGTTTTCTTTGCTTGAGGAAAATGCTCCACAATATAAAGGTGACTATTCCAATGAAGAATGTAAACATGAGCGCTACATTAAAAAAACCGGAAGCCTCATTGCCCATTGTTCTCCCCCAATAAGGAACCATCATCGCAATGCACACGCTAATCATGGCTAAGAATGATAGTGAAGATAATATAACAAATAGTATTAGTAGAATTCGGGTTATTAGTTTTAGTTGTTTCATGGAATTATTAAAGGAATCTCTAATTTAATATTAAATTAGAATATATTATTCAGATTTAGTTTTTACAAATCGTATAGTTTCAGCATTTTGCTTATTTGGATTCTCAAAATATAGACTATAATTATTATCATTATCATAAGGACTTGCCCATTGAGATAGATTGCCGTTTTCGTCATAGAATTCAAACAGCCCGTCAATACCTCCAGTTTTCCAAGTTCCCTGCTTTTTTAATCCTATTTTTTCATGACCATCAAATAAATAGGTTCCATCATCAAATAAGATTAATTTATATCCATTTATTTTACTTTTACTTGGTTTAAATGATTCATTGCCAGAAGAATTTAAAGTATAAATACCCGCAAAATTTTCCATTTCACTTTCATTGATTGATGGCAATGTTTTAAAATACCAAACAGCAATTAATCCCCAACACAAAATAGGAATAATGGTAATTTTAAGAGCCGTTTTTTTTAATGCAGAAGATTTTCTAATAACTGCTATCAACATTATAATTAATGCAATTACTATAAATAATCCACTGACTAAAAGAAGTAGTATGAATAATAGACTTTCTAGCATATTTTTCAATATTATTTCGGAAATTATATGATAGCTATATGACAAAAGATATGGTCAGGATGATAGAAGTTAAAGAACCAAATAACAGGCCCCATCCTATTTCTTGCATTTTTGACTTTTCCTGATATCTTAAATTGATGATAAGCCCTGATATAGCACAACAAGAAAATATGAATACTATTAAATCAAAACCATCTAGTAATTGCAGTACTGCAATCAGTAAAAATCCAGGGAAAATTTTTAGAACAAAAGAAATTAGTTTCAATTTTTTGCGTTTTTTGTAAATATAATAAAAAAATCAACTATATACTCTTCAAAATTTTGTATGTTTTTCATTTGTCAAATCCGGTAAAGCTTTCGCGGATGGAAAAATTCAATAATAACAAGTAATAGATAAAAGAAAATCCATTCTCTAAGCCAAGAGTGGAGAAAAATCAAAAAAAATTACATTTCACAATTGTGTGACGGACTCTTTTATTCCAAATGTAAATTATAAACAATGCAGTATCAGCGTTTCATATTCATTCTTTCCTCCCGCAGATCCAAAACTACATAGTAACTAAGAATAATTTCAGAATTGCTCAATTGATTTTCATATTTCTGCAATTGATCATACAATGCTGGAAAACTTTCAACTTTTCATCATAATTACTACAAATTTATCGCTTGTCACTATTGCCAGACTGTTCTGAATGTTGTAATCGATCTCTTACGCTTCTTATAAAATTCTGGACTACCGGAGAAAATAGATATTACAACCAGATTTTCGTAGTAAATGCTATCCTTTTCCGGAAATAATCCTTTTTAATTGGGATCTTCTTTATGACGATTGACCTAATGATTATAAATCTCCATTAATATCTAGAATTATTTTTTACCTACAAATTTCTATAATGTGTTTTTAAAGCTTAATTATTTCACCACCAACTTTTTACCGCTTCACCTATTTATTATATCATTGGTTTTAATATTTTGCTTTCTTTGTATCAATGAATAAGAATGAGCAAAAAATATATTTTTACAGTGCCTTTTTGATCACACTAATGGTCAAGTGGGCTCCAGTCATTTTCATTTTCTGAAAATGCATAGACGGTAAACATTCCAAAATCGGTTGGTACATTAGATTGAGCCTGTATTGTAAGCATTAGTTATATTTTAGATTGTTATCATAGTACAAATTTATACTTTATTTATTTAATTAGTAAAATTAATTACTAAATTTGTTGATAAATAATATCAATAATGGAACAAGAAAATATAATTACAGAACACAAAATATTTGAATTGTACGGCGATTATATCTTGAATCACGGCGAAAGACCAAAAAGCATTTACTGCTTCGCAAAAGACAATGAGTTCGAAGAAAAAGACTTCTACGATTACTTTTCAAGCTTTGAACAGATAGAAAAATCAATGTTGGCCAATCTCTTCGATAAGTCTGTAGAGCTGGCTTCGGAAGTTAACAGTTCTGATGAAATTACTTCCAAAGAAAAGCTGTTGAATGTTTATTTCATCTTTTTTGAAAATATGACGATGAACCGTTCTTTAGTTTTGATGATTTTAGGAAATAACAAATTACATTCGGCAAAAATGTCAAATCAGCTTAAGGAAACACATCGGCAATTCATCAGAACTCTCGGTTTTAATGATTGGGAAATGATTCAAAAAGCAAAAGATGATGTGAAAAATTTCCATCAAAAAGCTCGTGAAGAAGCTTTGTGGCTGCATTTGGTCTCCGCCATCGAATTTTGGAAAAAAGACACATCTCCCTCATTTGAAAAGACAGATATTTTCATTGAAAAAACAATTGATACAGGATTTGAACTGATGGATAATGAACCTTTACGAAAAGTAGTTGATCTCGGAAAGTTTTTATTTAAAGAAAAATTTAAAAAATAGTAGATGAAAACACTCAGTAAAATACCAACCGGAAAGTTAGAAAGAACCAGCAGTTTGCTGAAAGCGGGAGCAAAAATCGGTGTTAATTATATCAAATACTACGGAAATAAAATCACGAAGGATAAAGATGAGGACGAAGCAAGAAAGACTTTGAATGAAGACAACGCCACCGACATTTATGATTCTCTGAAAGAACTGAAAGGTTCAGCCCTGAAAGTTGCCCAGATGTTAAGTATGGAGAAAAACATTCTTCCGAAGGCTTATGTTGAGAAATTTTCTTTGTCGCAATTTTCGGTTCCGCCGCTTTCCGGCGCTTTGGTAAAAAAGACTTTCAGAAAATATTTTGGGAAAAATCCGGAAGATTTATTTGATGAATTTACGAATGAATCCGTCAACGCGGCAAGTATCGGACAGGTTCATAAAGCGAAAAAAGACGGTCAAAACTTTGCCGTGAAAATTCAATATCCCGGCGTTAGAGAAAGCATTTCAAGCGATTTAAAAATGGTAAAACCGATTGCGATGAAAATGTTTAACATCAAAAAAGAAGGTTCGGAATCCTATTTTCAGGAAGTGGAAAATAAACTGTTTGAAGAGACGGATTACGATTTGGAACTGAAAAGAAGCAAAGAAATTTCTGAAGAATGTGCTCATCTTCCGAATCTCGATTTCCCAAAATATTACCCTGAATTTTCGTGTGAAAGAATCATCACGATGGATTGGATGAACGGAAAACATTTCTCGGAATTCACAAAATTGAAAAATTCTCAGGAAGATTTGAACAAAATCGGACAGACACTCTGGGATTTCTATATGTACCAAATGCACGTCCTTAAGCAGGTTCACGCAGATCCACATCCAGGCAATTTCCTGGTTTCAGAAGATAAAAAACTAATAGTGATTGATTTCGGATGTATCAAAGAAATTCCGAATGATTTTTACGTACCTTATTTTGAGTTGGCTAAACTTGAGAATCTGAATAATCCTGAATTTTACAAAGAAAAATTATACGAGCTCGAGATTTTGAGTGCTAATGATTCTGCAAAGGAACAGGAATTTTTCACTAAACTATTCTACGAATTATTGGAACTGTTCACACGACCTTTCAACGAAGAAATTTTTGATTTCTCTGATGAATCGTTCTTTCAGGAAATTGCTGATCTGGGTCAGAAATATGCCAAACTCAGCGATATCAAAGGAATGAATACCAACAGAGGTTCGAAACATTTTATCTATCTGAACCGTACATTTTTTGGTTTGTACAATATGATGCACGATTTGAAAGCGAAAAATATTGTTATCAATCAATACAAAAATTTCATTCAATAAATGCCAGCCAACTTACCCTCAAAGATTTGTGAAGTCTGCGGACTGCCCTTCAACTGGCGGAAAAAGTGGAGGAAAAACTGGGACGAAGTAAAATATTGCAGCGAAAAATGCCGGAAAAACAAAAAATCAACATCCTCTGGTTCGGGAACAATTTAAGAATCAGAGACAACGAATCGCTTTTCAAAATAATGCGAGAAGATTTGCCTTTTCTTGCGGTATATATTTTTGACGCAACTTTTTTCAATTCGACACAATTCAGTTTTAGGAAAATTGGGAAATTTCGGGCTAAATTTTTGCTGGAGACGGTTTCGGATTTGGAAAATAATTTAAAGCAAAAAAAGATTCCGTTTCTAAAAAAATTTGGTCAAGTTCAAGATATTTTTAAGCAGATTTCCGAAGATTTTGAGGTTGAAAAAATATTCTGTCAGAGAGAATGGACGAAGGAAGAACTTGAAGTTGTGAATCAAATTAAGGCATTTTTGCCTGCTATAAAATGGGTGAAATCTTATTCTCAACTTTTGCTTCAACCACAATTCGTAAAGGAAAAATTAGATGAAATTCCTTTGTTGTTTACAACATTCAGACAAAAAACAGAGAAAGATTTTAAAATCAGAAATGAGTTTGATTCTGAACATCTGGTTTATAATAAATTCATATTAGATTTAAAAATAAACAGCGACAATATTTCATTACAGACTTTAGGTTTTGATGAATTTGAAATGCATCCATCCACGGCTTTTCCATTTTCAGGTGGAGAAACTGAAGGATGGGAACGGTTGAATCATTACTTTTTTGAAACTCAAAATCTAGGCTGTTATAAAGAGACAAGAAATGGTTTAATTGATAAAGACCACAGCAGCAAATTTTCTGCGTGGCTTGCTAACGGAAGTCTGTCTGCAGTATCTGTTTTCCACGAAATCAAGAAATATGAAGCGGAATTTGGAGAGAATGAATCAACGTACTGGCTTGTTTTTGAATTGCTTTGGCGGGATTTTTTTAAATATACTTCGATGCAGTTTCGGGAGAAAATATTTCAGCGAAACGGAATTTTAGATCGGGATTATGAGTGGAAATCTGACCAAAATTTAATCAATCAATGGATCAACGGCGAGACAGATTCCGATTTCATCAATGCGAATATGTTGGAAATTAAAAATACAGGCTGGATGAGCAACCGCGGACGACAAAATGTAGCTTCCTACTTTTGCAAGATCCTGAAGCAGGATTGGAGAATCGGCGCTGCTTATTTTGAAGAAATGCTCATCGATTATGATGTTCACAGCAATTACGGAAACTGGATGTACCTCGCCGGAGTTGGAAATGACCCGAGAAGCAGAACTTTTAACGCTGCAAAACAGGCTGAACAATACGATTCGGAATATAAATTCAGAAATTTATGGCTAAAGTAAAATTTTCAACGGCACAATTGATATTTCCGCACCAGCTTTTTAAGGATACGGATTATCTGGATAAAAATCAACCGGTTTTCCTGGTGGAAGAGTTTCTGTTTTTTAAACAATACAAATTTCATAAACAAAAAATTGCCTTGCAAAGGGCGAGTATGAAATTTTATGAGGAATATTTGACCAAAAAAAAATTCAAGGTTGAATATATTGACAGTACTTCCCCACTTTCTGATGTACGAAATTTAATCAAACATTTAGAAAAAGAAAAATTTAAAAAAATCTTCATTACAGATGTTTGCGACAATTGGCTTGAAAAAAGAATCAAGGAAACGAAGCTGGAATTAGAAATTATTGAAACTCCTTTATTCATAAACACTCGTGAAGAATTGAAAGACTATTTTGATAATAAAATATCTTATCATCAAACTGATTTTTACAAGCAGCAGAGAATTTCACGAAATATTTTTATGAGAGCAGGAAAACCTATCGGTGGAAAATGGACTTTCGATACAGAAAACCGTAAAAAATATCCTAAAAATAAGAAACCGCCGTCGATTCACTTTCCTGAAAATAGCAAATATTATGAGGAAGCGAAAATGTATACAGAGAAAAACTTCAGTGAAAATTATGGTAATTTAACTTCATATCAGCTTTATCCGGTCACTTTTGAAGAAGCAGAAAACTGGCTGAATCAGTTTCTGGAACTGCGGTTTGCTGATTTTGGAATCTACGAAGACAGCATCGTGGAGCGTGAACATTTTCTGCATCACAGCGTGCTTTCTCCACTGTTAAACATTGGACTTTTGACTGCCGAAAACGTTTTAAAAGAAGCGATTGATTATGCAGGAGAATATAAAACTCCCGTCAATTCTCTTGAAGGTTTTGTGCGGCAGATTTTGGGCTGGAGAGAATTCGTGAGGGGAATTTATCTCTATCAGGGAACTTTTCAGCGGAATCAAAATTATTGGAAACATCATAATCCACTCCCCGAATCTTTTTATACTGGAAAGACGGAAATTAAACCGATTGACAGCACAATTAAAAAGGTTTTGGAGACCGGTTATGCGCATCACATCGAACGTTTAATGATTTTCGCCAACTTTATGAGCTTGTTGAATCTTAATCCCAACGACGTTTATCAATGGTTTATGGAAATGTTCATCGATTCTTACGATTGGGTAATGGTTCCGAACGTTTATGGAATGAGCAGTTTTTCTGACGGGGGAAAAATGAGTACAAAACCGTACATCAGCGGAAGCAATTACATTAAAAAAATGAGCGATTACACCGATGGCGACTGGACGGAAAAATGGGATGCCCTCTTTTGGAATTTTGTGAATGACAAACAGGAATTTTTCAAAACAAATCCGAGATTGGGAATGATGTTGCGAACTTTAGACAAAATGACGGATCAGAAAAAATCCGAATATTTTAAAATTGCGAAACGTACGATTAAAAATTTAAAATAATGACGAAAGAATTTAATTTAATACAGACAGACCGCATCATTGAAATGGCTTGGGAAGACCGAACACCGTTTGAAGCAATAAAATTTCAGTTTGGTATTTCTGAATCTCAAGTGATTGAAATGATGAGGACAGAACTGAAACCATCAAGTTTTCGGCTCTGGAGAAAGAGAGTAAATTCGGGAACTAGCCAGAAACATTTGATGAAGAGAAATCCTGAGATTAGCAGGTTTAAATGTACGAGACAAAAGGCAATCAGTCATAATAAGATTTCAAAACGGTAAAATATTACAAAAATGAAAAACATAGTCATTATCGGTTGCGGACAGGGAATTGGGTTTGCTGCTGCAAAAATACTGTCGGAAAATCACAATGTAATCGGCATTTCAAGAACAGAAAATACTGAAATTAAAAATTTAAATATTCAATTTCATCCAATGGATATCCTTTCGGGGAATCTGAATGAAATTATATTCCCTGAAGTTATTGACGGATTGGTCTATGCGCCGGGAAGCATTAATTTAAAACCATTTAACCGTCTTTCGATTGAAGATTTTGAGAACGATTTCGAAGTCAATGTTTTGGGTGCAGTGAAAGCGATTCAGAAACTGTTGCCTAATTTGAAGAAGTCGGAAAGTGCTTCTGTTGTATTGTTCAGTTCAGTGGCTGCAAAGCTGGGAATGCCTTTTCACGCCTCGATTTCTGCAAGTAAAAGTGCTGTTGAAGGCTTAACGAAAAGTCTGGCCGCAGAATTGTCTGCTCAGAAAGTAAGAGTGAATGCAATTGCACCTTCTTTAACGGATACCAATCTCGCTTCAACACTTCTTTCAACACCTGAAAAACGGGAAGCATCCGGAAAGAGACATCCGTTGCAAAGAGTGGGGACTGCCGACGAAATCGCAAAAATGGTAGAGTTTTTATTATATGAAAATTCATCGTGGATCACAGGACAGATCATCGGGATTGACGGCGGAATGAGTAACATCAAATTGTAACCATTCCCAAAAACTAATATCTTTACCATAAATTACAGCGATGCAAACTGATTTTATCATAGAATTACTTCATCAAGTCAAAGAATTTGAAAATTCTGATGCTTGCAAACCCAACTCTACCGTTGATGATTTCCGCATTTGGATGAATGATAAAAAATATTACGACGAGAGTCCGACCAAACTTTTTAAGAATGAAAAACATCAGGTTTCATTTATCGAAAATGAAATTTGCAAACAGGTTCTCTTATTAGGACGATATTCTAAATTACTGATAAGAAAAGGTTTGGGAGATTTTCCTGAGTTAGCGAATGAAGAATTTACTTATCTGTACCGATTGAAAGACGAACCTTTTTTAACGAAAATTCAGTTGATCGAAAAAAACGGTCACGAGAAGCAGACCGGAACTCAAATCATCAAAAGACTTTTGGAAGCAGGATTTTTGGAGGAGAAAAATGATAAAGACGATAAGCGCAGCAAACGACTTAATTTGACTAAAAAAGGCGAAGAAATTTTCCACGCCTCGGTATCAGATGTGAATTTAACTTCAAAAATTTTATCCGGAAAGCTTGAAAAAGATGAAAAGAATGAACTTCTGAGGATTTTGAAAAAACTAAATGAATTTCATTCGCATATCTATGCTGACTATAAAAGCGCTGATATTAATATGATTGTTAAAATTTTCGGATGAATTTTAGTTAATAATATACTTAGATATCACTTAATACCTTCAAAGTATTATCTATATCTTCCAACAAATGGTTTGTATAGAGTCCCGTCAAGTTCACTAAAAAGCCAAAAGGCGCCAACTGAAGACAGTTGGCGCTACTTTTATTATTATCAATAATTAAATTTGTAATTATTAAAAAAATTATATCTAAATAATTTGGATCAGGTGCAAAAGTTGGGGCTAGGCAAAAAATAAATGACAAGTTTAAATTAATATTTGATTCAATGCACTTTTATAACACCCTAAAATAAATTCGGTATAATACAACTGTGCATCCAGTGCCTGAGTCTTATCATGAAGCTCTATGCGTTTGGAAAGTACAATCTCTCCTTTGTAACTGAATGAACAGAATGAATACACTTTAAATCCCGAATTTCTTACAGATGCAGCATATCCAGTAGAAGCAATTCCCCAATCTGTTCCAAATGATTCAGCCACCTTTACAGCCATTGTATCAGCCATTTTTGGGGTTTCAAAACCATTTTCCTTAACTTCAATTTGATTTATATCTAAAAATTGAATTTTTTCAGGTAATGTAAAAGTCGTTATTCCTCCTTTGTAAAACAGTTTTGCATTAGCCATTTGGGAAAAAGCCAGCTGTATTAATCCCGAGGTTACGCTTTCTGCTATAGAAACCGTTTCATTCATTGTAATGAGTGAAGTACTGATATAATCAAGTAAACTTTGCTGAAATTTCATGGGTCTATTATTTATGTTGATCAAAAAAACTTTTATGCTGCTGAAATCAATATTCAGATAACGTCATAATCATTCATGGTTGTCACAAAATAATGCTCAATCATTTCTCTGGCATTTCTGCACATTGACAAAAGATCTTCTCTGATCATATCTTCAAAAATAAAATCATCATGAACTTCAATAATGAACTCAGTCACTTTTTCGGTGTTCATCAGATCATAGGCCATTAAATCATTTAAATTATCTAATCTACATTCTTCCTTAAAAAAAGGAAGTTTCCGGGTAATGGAATTCTTAAACTGAAAAAGGTGTATTGTTTTCATGACTTTTGACGTTAAAGTGATAATAAGAAAGTCTGTTTTGTATTTAAACATGTTGTTTACTCATGAATGTTCAAACAGTTTTATGGACTCAGTTGATGAAAATTTTTATATATCTATCAATTCCTATAATATGGATGAAAAGGACAGAAACCATGGGTCTCCATCCTTGATTAATTAAATCCTTTCGAAAACAGATCTACTATTTTATCGGGATTTAATATGCTCATTGTCAAAATTGAGAATCCTTAAGCCTACTAATTTTATGTGTCGTATATTCGCTTTTTCACATCTTTCTTTATTACTACAATGTTTTCAAATACGGGAGAACGGCCTGTTGTTTGATAAATATTTTCAACTGTTCACTATATTTCCTATCTAAAATTGCACTATTTATAGTGATATAAACTTTATGGATTTTGTGAATTCCTGATTATTATACTACAAAGATGGCCGTTTAAGTGTTATACTAAGCTATATATATCCGGTATAATTTTACATATATCACACATTTATAAGTCTTCCAGATTTCCAAGACGTCTTTGTTTCAGCTGTTTATAAAATGAAGGGGAAAGTCCTGTAATTTTTTTAAACTGATTGGAGAGGTGGGCCACGCTGCTGTAATTGAGTTTATAAGAGATTTCTGTAAGATTAAGTTCATCATATAACAGCAGTTCTTTTACCTTTTCTACTTTATTAATAATAATAAAATGCTGGAGTGTCATTCCTTTCACTTCTGAAAAGGTATTAGCCAGATAGGTATAATCATAGCCTAATTTTTCACTTACATAGTCTGAGAAATTTTCTTTTGGGAGTTCATCTGAATAATGAATCATTTCTATCACTACATTCTTTATTTTCTCTATCAGGATACTTTTTTTATCATCTAATACTTCAAGTCCTGTTTTAAGTAAATTTTCTTTAAGAATCTGTCTTTGTTCTGAGCTAATATCATCCAATAATTCTACTGTCCCTAAATCAACGACAGCATTTTTAATGCCCAATCTTTCCAGTTCCTGATGGACAACCATTTTGCAGCGCAAACTTACCATATATTTTACATACAACTTCATCTCCCTTACTGTTTACATCTGTCAATTATTTCATTAACAGTCATTTATCCAAAGCTAGTCTATTAAATCGGAAATATCTATGATTTATACAACAAATTAAAAGACAATTGCAAAGCTTTCCTTTTTTAATGATTGAAATTTACAGGTAACAAAAAAATATTTCACAATGTCAAAAGAAAAAGACGGAAAAAAGAAATCAGATAAAACTCCACCCGCAAAATCTGCAAAAGAGAAACGGGAGGATAAAATGAGTAAACGAAGAGAAAGGGAACAAGAAGCCCGAAATACCGGCAACTAAATGGTATCCTTGAAAAAAGATGGAATTATACTCAGAAAAACAACATTAGACTTTGAGAGTGAAGGAGTTCTAAATCCTGCAGTCATTCAGGATAACGGAAAAATACATTTATTATACAGGGCTCTTGCCAGGAATAACTTCTCGAGTATCGGATACTGTATATTATCGGATTATAAGACTCCTGAAATACGGCTCAGCAATCCGGTTATTATCCCTGAATTTGAATACGAAAAACACGGTGTTGAAGATCCAAGAATTGTCAAAATCGATCACTTATTTTACCTTACTTATACCAGTTATGACGGGGTTAATGCATTGGGTGCACTTGCCGTATCTAAGGATCTAATATCATGGCAAAAGCTAGGAATCATTGTGCCAAAAATTCCATACAAAAAGTTTAAGCTTTTAGCAGAATCTCAAGGTGAAATAGGAGAAAAGTACAGACGTTTCAACAAACTCCCGCATACTCATATAAAGGATAAAGAGGTCTTCCTTTGGGATAAAAATGTGATATTTTTTCCAAGAAGAATTAATGGTAAGCTTTATTTTCTACATCGCATAAGGCCTGATATCCAAATTGTAAGGATAGAAAATATAGAAGATCTGAATCCTGATTTCTGGAAAGACTACCTCCTTCATTTTAAAGAACATATTGTATTATCTCCCAAATATGAGCATGAAGTAAGCTATATTGGCGGTGGATGCCCCCCTATAGAAACTGAACATGGATGGCTTTTAATCTACCATGGTGTACATGATACCATTGAAGGATATGTTTACAGCGCATGTGCTGCTTTACTGGATCTTGATACTCCTGAAAAAGAAATTTCAAGACTTCCTTATCCTCTTTTCAAGCCCGATGAAGAATGGGAACAGAAGGGAGAAGTGAACAATGTCTGCTTCCCTACCGGAGCCATCGTAGAAGGACATACACTCCATATTTACTATGGCGCTGCAGACAAAAGAATAGCTATTGCTTCTTTAAGCATCCCTGAATTACTGAAGGAATTACTACAGTACACATCATAATTGACTATTCTATACAGAATGTCACGTTTAAAATAAATATCAATATGAATAAAAATATAAAATCAGACGTGGAGGAAAAGACAAAAAGACAATCTTTACAAAGTAATAAAAACACAATTAACTATAAACCTGAAATTATCTTTATAAGTACTTTTCCTCCCAAGGTATGCGGTATTGCAACATACTGTCAGGACTTGGTACAATCCCTTAAATTAAAATTCAGAGAATCATTTAGCATCAGCATCTGCCCAATGGAAACTGAGGATGAGCATTATCAATATGAAGGTGATCCAGAATATCGCTTAAATACATCCGATGCCGTATCTTATCTGGAGCTAGCTGATAAAATCAATAAGAATAACAATATTCAACTGGTCATGCTCCAGCATGAATTTGGATTTTTCAACGAAACCCCCAACGGATTACTGCTTTTTCTTCAAAATACAGAAAAAGATATCATCATTACTTTTCACACCGTTCTACCAAAACCGGATCGGGAATTAAAAGAAAAGGTAAAAGAAATCAGCAGTTTTGTAAAATCTATTATTGTAATGACCAGTATTTCTGCGGATATACTGAACAATGATTATGATATACCACCTGATAAAATTAAAGTGATACCCCACGGCACCCATTTACTGCCATTTATCGATAAAACTTCACTGAAAGCGAAATACGGATTTAAAGATAAAAAAGTTCTTTCAACCTTTGGTTTACTGGGTTCGGGGAAAAATATTGAAACAACCTTAGAAGCTCTGCCTGAAATCATTTCCAAAAACCCGGATGTAATGTTTCTGATTATTGGAAAAACGCATCCCGGCATCATTAAGTATGAAGGTGAGAAATATCGTGATTTTTTGAAGGATACTGTTAAGAGGCTCCATCTGGAAAATCATACTTATTTTATCAATCAGTACCTGCCTCTAGATAAGTTATTGGATTATCTTCAGCTTACCAATGTCTATCTTTTCACTTCAAAAGACAGAAATCAGGCAGTAAGCGGTACTTTTTCGTATGCCATCAGCTGCGGATGTCCCATTATTTCCACGCCTATTCCCCATGCTTTGGAAGTACTGAATGAAGACCTGGGAATTATTATTGATTTTGAAGCTCCGAAGCAGCTTTCTGTTGCCGTAAATACATTACTAAAAAATGAAACTGTACAGGAAAAATTACGATCAAATAGTCTGGAAAAAATGGCTCCCACAGCCTGGGAAAATTCTTCTATTTCGCACGCCCTATTATTTCAACAATACAGCAAAGATAAAATGACATTACATTATACATTCCCCAACATTAATCTAAGCCATGTCAAAAATATGACAACGGATTTTGGGATGATCCAGTTTTCTAAAATCAACAAACCTGATATCAATTCCGGGTATACTTTGGACGATAATGCCCGGGCTATGATTGTAGCCTGCAGACATTATGAGCTGAGCAGAGATGAATCTGATCTTGATTTAATCTCAACTTATCTGAAACTTATTAAGTTTTGTCAACAACCGGATGGAAGTTTTCTCAATTATATAAATCAGTACAAGGAATTTGTGCAACAGAATTATGAAACCAACCTTGAAGATTCCAATGGAAGAGCTATCTGGGCACTGGGATATCTTCTTTCAATAAAAGCAATCTTACCGCAGCAGTTTTCCGATGAAACAGAATCAATCATTGAAAAAAGTATTTCATCTATTGAGAATATCCATTCTACCCGAGCAATGGCTTTTATCATCAAGGGATTGCATTATCAAAACTCTGAAAACAATATTCCATTATTGAAAAAACTCGCCAATCGTCTGGTGAAAATGTATCAGCATGAAAAACATAAAGACTGGCATTGGTTTGAAAACTATCTTACTTACGGAAACGGTGTACTCCCTGAAGCTTTATTGTGTGCGTGGATTACCACCAAGGATGAAATGTATAAACAGGTTGCCGATGAATCATTCAAGTTTTTGCTTTCTAAAATATTTAGTAAGGGCGGCATCAAAGTAATCTCCAATAAAGGATGGCTACAGAAAGAAACGGTTAAAAGTCCTGAATCAATTGGCGGGGAACAGCCCATAGATGTTGCTTACACCATACTTGCATTATCTACATTCTACAAGGTTTTTAAGGATGAAAAATATTTGCAGATGATGAGGAGTGCTTTTAGTTGGTTTTTAGGAAAAAATTATTTACATCAGATTATTTATAACCCTGCAACAGGTGGATGTTATGATGGGCTTGAAGAGAAAAATGTCAATCTCAATCAGGGAGCGGAATCAACAGTCAGCTTTCTCATGGCAAGGCTCTGTTTTACTAAATAATTAGTTTACTTGTTTTTCAACCAGCAGCCAACCCTATGATCAAAACTCTGATATCAGTCATTTATCTGCAACTCTGTAATAAGACCTTAGGTTTATGATCTTTAAGATTTCTTCTTTTTCCAGCTCCAAATTTATACAATTATGGGCATAATCACAGATTTTTTCCCTTTTATAAAACATCACTCTCTCAGTAAGAAAAAGACTCCGGATACTAACAATGTGTGATAACTGCAATATAAAAAAACAAGCTGTAATACATAGGTTATAAAAACACCACCTTGTACTGCAGCAATTAAGTTATATTAAATTCCACGTCATGAACACAAATCATCATAAAGGTGACAAACCTTTCAAATTCCTGAAAACTGGAATTTACAGTCAAAATAAATTTATAACTTTCTTGCAAAGAAAATTAAATATTATCACAGAATTGACGCATTAAAAAGTTATGCTTAAAAAATACCCTAAGAGCGTTAAAAATAAATACATTATTTCTACTCCATATACGACAATAATAAATAGAATCACATGACTTGCAGCATATTAATGTAATTTATTTAGATATACATTTACTGTTCATAATAGTTGTACATTCTCATTAGTACAATTGACTCTCCCCTAAAAAGGAGGGTTTTGTTATATACTCTCCTCCTAAGCATTAGAAAGGTTAATATCTGTAGGATATTAAATCGGACTGTAAAATTTACTATATAGTGTTTCCAGGATATGAGTATGATTATACCTCTACAGAAATCTACTCTTAATAGCGGGGATTTTTTATTTACACAGTTTTCGATTTTGCAAAATGTAATGACTTTTGTATGGGAAATTGTAATTGCTATGCGAAGCCGAAAGTGAAAATTCTAATTTTCATCATCATAGTGCCGTTGACCACTCCTTTAAAGATGTTATCGTTTTAGTAAGAGTAACAAATACTATATAGCTTTCAGAAACCATCAAAACGAAATAAGACAAAGCATCAATATTCCAAACAAATTTGAATTCTAACATTAAGCTATGATCGGAGGAATAATAAAGTATAGTAATGTTATGTTTTCTGAATAGCGTATTTATATATTGTATCTTCACTAAGATATAAATACAATCTTTTCTTAAAAATTCCTAAAAATGTTTTTTTCAAAATATAAACACGCTCTATTGTATGTAGCTTTTCTAGCTGATAATCAGTTAAAAAACATTCTATAGCATCTATATTTTCTCCAATTAATTGATCTTCTGATATAATATTCTGACTTTTATCGTGGAAGTAATATTTTTTACTAGTCATATCGATAAATAATTTTTATTTGTAAAATCTTTTTTTCTGTTCAGAGTACTTTTCAAACTTTTAAAGTATTGACTTAACCCAAGTTGTGAACCAATTTCTGTGTTATCTCATTAGTTTTTATTTGAAATTTCAATATTTGGGCAACATCTTTATAATCATATGATTTGTACTCATTACTAGTTGCACAGTCATAAAACAAAATATGGTTTACTGCAATAATTCCTAATAAGTAATAACTTTTAATTTCCAAGATCATGTTTATGGATTTCCATGATTTTATAGGTATAAGTATCTCATCTTTAATTTATATTTTCCATTTATTCTGTTATAATCGAAATTTTAGCTTTCTCTCCGTTTTAATGATTTCCGATAGTGAGAAATTATAAGAAAGGTCAGTTTGGTAAGGAAAAAAGTTCTTTTCATGAGCCTTCAAACGTTTTTTTGGATTCATGATGAAATATATTCTATATCAACCATCATATCATATAAACTAAAGATGGCCGTTTCACTATATATCAAGCTATATAATGCATAACTTAAATAGGTTTATGGTACAATTGTAATAAAAAGATAAATTAAAAAAATAGCGATCAATACAATTCCCTGCATGATATTAGTTCTGCCTGTTGCCAGTGAAACAGTAATAATAAAAAGAGATAGCCCTAAAAGTATTGTTGATTTGATATCTATCCCCAATGTCATTCTTATACCGGTTATTACAGATATAATGGCAATCGCAGGAATACTTAGTCCGATACTCGCTAAAGCTGAACCAAAAGCCAGATTTAATGAAGTTTGAATCTGATCACTTTTTGCAGCTCTGAATGCAGCCAGACCTTCCGGAAGCAGAACAATACCAGCAATAATGATACCTACAAGAGATTTGGGGGCACCCACAGAAACAACTATATGTTCAACATCCTTTGAAAGAAGTTTTGCCAGCAAAACGACTATTCCCAGGGATAAAATTAACAATATACAATTGATATACAATTGTTTTGTGGAAATTATTTTATTATTGCTTTCTATAGGCAGATTCTCGGATAATTTGTTTTGTGGAGAAATGAAAAAGCTTCGATGTCTAAAAGTTTGGATCATGGTAAATCCAAGATAAAGCCCTAAAGAAATCAAGGCGATAAAAAGCAGTTGGAGAGACGTGTATTCGCCTCCGAGGTGACTTACCGTATAATTGGGCAGAATAAGCACAAAAATAATAACAGAGGTCAGTGTAATCAGTGCCGTACTTACCCCCTGTAAGGTAAAGCTCTGTTCTCTATATCGTAAGGATCCTATCACAATACAGCTTCCAATGATTCCCGTAAGGATTATCATCACTGCAGCAAAAACCGTATCTCTGGCAAGAGTAATGGTTTCCAACCCTTTTGCTCCCATCATAATGGAAATAATAAGCCCTACTTCTATGACCGTAATGGCAAATGCCAAAAGCAAAGTTCCAAATGGTTCCCCCAAACGATGCGCAATAACTTCGGAATGGTACACCGCAGCTAAAACACTTCCTATTAAAAATAAAGTAAGAATCACAGAGTAATACCCTGAAGAAAAAACAGAATTTCCAACATAAGAGAACCATGCCAGGATAGGAATCAAAAATGTCCACATCCTTAAATATTTTTTTATATACATAAAAACATTAATAATTTTTACCATTGAATTCTCTTTTGGAGAGAATCAGCAGATTTATATTCTCCTTTTCAAAAACAGTTTTATAAATGATTTGAAGTGAACAGAGAGGTATGCCGGAAGTATTAAATAATGAAAGAAAAAGAAGTGAATACACTGGTTCTTTGAGTCCAGATTGTCAGCTCAATGCAATTATTCAGCAAGATACAAATAATCAATCACTTATTTGGAATTATCGAGCAGTATTTTAAGTTTGTAATCATTTCCTAGACTTAACCACCTCCATTACTTTATAAGGAGTCATCAAACACTGCTTTTATGATCAACCACATTTCAGATGTTCAAAATAAGCTGGAATTTTGTAAAAGTGTGATATGTGCAACATAAAAGAAACAATCTGTAATACAATAGATTAATAAATTCCCAACTTTGTATTGTAGCAATGAAGTTACACTAAAACCTACCTTATGGACACAAACCACAACAAAGGCAACCAATCTTTCAAAATTCCAGGAGACTGGGATGTGCAATCAAAACAATTGAAAGAAAAATTTTCAACATTAACGGACCACGACCTGAAGCTTGAAGAAGGTAAAGAAAAGGAAATGCTGGAAAGAATCGGAAACAGATTAAGAAAAAACCGTGAAGAAGTTCTCAATATTATCAAAGAAATCAATCTTTCATAAATTGTTTTCAAGGACAGTTAAAGCCAATGAAAAGATATATTTATCAAACGCTTTCACTGGAAAAAGGGATGGAATATTAGACAGTTCTGTCCCTTTTATTTACAATACCATGTGCTCTTTTTATGTTTAAATCCACAGTGATGAATCATAGAGAACTTGAAAAATCGAAAGTATATATTACAAGCCAGATTGTAGATTACATTCCAAATTCTGTAGTCAGTAAAAACATACTTGAAAAACTGACCGGTAATATCAGTGTTTTATCTTTTGATGACAAAGAAGGGTTATCTGAAAAGATATCTCCTTTCGATACTGTTGCACAGATCATTGAAGGTAAAGCTGAAATCATTATAGACGAAGCTTCTTACTTTATGGAAGAAGGTGAATGCATTATCGTTCCTGCCCATAAACGTCATTCAATAAAAGGAAATAAACGCTTTAAGATGATATTAACAATAATAAAAAGCGGCTATGAATAATCTAAACACTATATCTATTTTAACGAAAAAGATATTTAAAAAAACAGTTGAAATCCAAAAAGAATTTCCTGAACTGTATGAACTTCTAGATGAAACTCCATTATTTTTTTCTGAGAAAGAAAAAAATATTACGATAAAAGATTTAAGACAATATCTTGTTTCCCTTATCATACAACAAAAATCCTTTGAAAAAGGAACTATGAAGAAAAATGATCTACAATAAAATTCTAATGAAAAAGTTAATCAAGCATCCAAAGAGCAAATCGGGACTCAGAAATAAAAAAAATATTTCAAGAAGAGCCTATTATTCCCAGTTTACCTCTCTGTTCTATCTGCGAAATACCAACATCACCTTAGAAAGAGACGCTAAAGAAATTCTTAGAATGTTAAAAGAATTACAGCAGCTTATTAACAAATCAAGATTGATATTTAGCACATATTGCAGTTTAAGCCAGCATAACATGTGGCAGTCTGTTTTAGAAGACCTGAGTGAGAACATAAAGAATATTAAAATCCAGTTTGAATATATACTGGGAAATATTATTAAAAAAAATAAAATCAATTCACTCATATTCTGGCAGCAAAACAAACTCTACACAGATGAAATGGAAGTAATCCATAAAAAACTTATTCTGTTGACTATTCAGATTTTACCGGAAGAAGAAAGATTATCTTGGAAGGTAAATATTTATAATTTTTATGATGAAATTTTTTCTTTACTTACTCCACTTATCGGGATGTGCAGGCTTGAATTAGACTTTATAGAAAAATATTCACCTATAACCTTTAACCAAAATGTTATGGATATTATTAAAGATATTCCAGAAAATTACACATTACAGGAAGCAAAGGACTATGAACACGAATACATAAAAATATTAACTAACTACAGTCATGAATTATGTAGGAAAAATAATTTTTGGGGCAGCTTATTGTATATCCTTTCAGGCGGCTTGTACCCATTACCATCAGAACGTACCTTAACTAAAAAAAGGATCTACAGAAAAATAAAAGATAAGCTTTCTTGACAAAGCCTCAACCTAAATTTTACATCCTATTAAATAGTTTACAATGAAAACAATACATCTCTTTCGGTTTAACGATTCTATTTTCCGTAAAATTCCTTTCTTCAAAGAAGAAAATAGGCTGAAAACCGATGTAACAGAAATTGATTTAATGAATATTGAAATAGTAACTGAATATATTGTGAAAACCCATGATGACTT
The DNA here is from genome assembly GCF_006829085.1 of Chryseobacterium sp. ON_d1. GTDB lineage: Bacteria > Bacteroidota > Bacteroidia > Flavobacteriales > Weeksellaceae > Chryseobacterium. The sequence continues at coordinate 178,495 of NZ_BJTC01000007.1, read as the reverse complement.
TAGTTTCGACAACACATCAGTAAATGATCTTTTATCGATGTGCAAGAAAGCTCAAAGAATAATTGAACATTACTTTATTTTGGGAGTGAATGGTTATGATGTTATTTGACAATTACTAATCAAACCTTATTCAGATAAGGAATTAAATGGAATTAATCCAATATACCGTCATTACTATTATTTTTTTGGTAGTGTCTCATTAACTGTGTAAGTTAAAAAGTTACTCTGGAAAATTTTGAGCCCCTTAGAGCTCAAAAAATTTTACGGAAATAACTTTTTATTATTTTTTAACCATTACATAGTTATGATAGACAAAGAAGACTTATTAAACGATAAGGATTTCTATAGGTCCTTTCTAAATTTCCCACCAAATGTTTCGAGATCTCTTCGTTTATGGGTACAAGAACGAACAGCCAAATAAACAGTTATTATTCCAACAGTAATTTCTACAAGTGTTGAAAACTTAATTGCATTAAACAAAAGTCTAATAGAGTTTGTATGATAAATTGGGGGACATAATTCATTTTTAATTTTGCTTAATCTAACCAAATCATCAATAAAAGTGTTTGAAGATACACTCGTTAAGGTCACAAACACCCAAATGGCTCCAATTTAATCTAAATTGAGCCATTTTTTTTGATTCCAAAATAATCTTTTTTAATGTTTTAGAAAATTTAGATTCGAAATACTAATAAATAATTTTTCAGAAAATGATATATCTCACAAATTACTAAGATTCTGTTGATACATTAAAGTATATAGTTAGCACCATTTTTATTTAATGAGAATATTATTTTAAGTAATAGAACATAATCAAAATACAATATTTTAAAAATGACTATTATCAATCATTTTTCTTCCTCACTTATATCCTATTTTTGCAAAAAAGATCAAATGGATAAACTCAATTTTCTGGAAGTTATTGCTGCGATTGCCGTTTTTGTATCGCTGCTGCTTGCCGTATTTTTATTAACGGTAAAGACAGAAAGAAAACTGGAAAACAGATTATTTGCAGCATTCCTTATCATTAATGCCATTGATATCAGCGGACTTTTTATGCATCTTTTTACAGATAGCTATAATCTGAAAGCTTTCAAAATATCTGCCTATTTATTGGTAATGCCTCTTTTTTATCTGTACGTTAATGCCGTTTGTTACTCTGATTTCACCTTAAAAAGAAAGCATTTACTGCATCTTATTCCGTTTATTGTTGCCAATTTAATTTTAGTTCCAAGACTTTTTATGGCAGAAGGAGCCGCTAAAGAGTTGTTCTTTAAAGATATGTGGCATTCCCCTGAAATGTTTTTTTATCAGGCAATCGCAGAACTGCAATATTTCTTTTATATCGTTGGTATATTTCTTATCCTTAAAAAATACAAGAAGATCTACCTTGAAAACTACACTGATCCAAACACTTTATCATACAAATGGCTGTCTCAGCTTACAAAGATTTTCTTATTCATCCACTTATGTATTATCATAAAAAACATCGTAAGATACACGCAGGATAGGGATTTATTTATCTGGTTGAATATTGTTGCCGGAACAGTTTTTTTATTAACTGCCTGTTGGTTTATTTTAAAAGCATTAAATCATCCTGAGCTTTTTCGAAGAATTGATTCTACCTTACAACCAACAGAAAATTTTGTTGAAACTCCGAAAACTGAGAATAAAACCGATGACACAAAAAATTTTCAAATCGAACAGCTCAGAAATTTTATGGTTGAAAAAGAACCCTTTTTAGAACCTTCATTAACGATTCAGGAATTGGCAAATCAGGTAAAAATTCCAGTTCGAGATTTATCTGTTTTAATTAATCAGCATATCAATCAGCACTTTTTTGATTTCGTGAATGAATATCGCATTAAAAAAGCAATGACCATTCTAAAAGACCCCACAAAAAGAGAATTAACCGTTTTAGAAATCTTATATGAAGTAGGTTTCAATTCAAAATCTTCTTTCCATACCTCTTTTAAAAAATATACGAATCAAACACCAACAGAATTCAGAAACAATTGATAATTAAATAATTGTAAATACTCGAACTTTGTATTGTAGATAATCGGACTCATTTTAATCAATAAAATGAGTCCGACTTTTTTTACACGGACGTTTTTCAAAACTTTCTACAGCATATTTGCACCAACATATTTAAAGTCAAATTAAAACTTAGAAATAATGAAAAAAATAAGTCTTTTTGTTTTTTTACTGATGTCTGTATTTTGTTTATCACAATTACAAACCGTAAAAATGGACACTCTCCTAAATGTAGAAATTGGTGGAATAAAACAAGCCATAGAAATCAAAACTGATGATGCCAATAAACCAATTCTGCTATTTTTATCAGGCGGTCCCGGAAGTTCAATGATGAAAAATGCGGATTCTTTCACCAATATTTTAAAGAATAAATTTACGATTGTTCAATGGGACCAAAGAGATGCGGGAAAAACATTAGAATTAAATCCTTCACCCATTCAGCCGTCAGTAGAACTTATGGGAAAAGATACTTATGAGGTTATTAATTTCCTGCTCAAGAAACTGAATCACAAAAAGCTTTATCTGTTAGGCAGCTCTTGGGGAAATGCTTTAGGATTTTATATTGTTAGAAATCATCCCGGATTATTGCACGCATATTATGCTGTCAATCCTGTAATAAGCCAACTTGCGAGTGAGAAAGAATTGCTTAAAACATTAAAAATTTATTTTAAAGACAACTCTGTTGCTATGGAAGAATTGTCAAAAGTACATTTTCCTTTTTCTAATGACGAATCTATGTTTTACTTAAGAAAGTGGCTTTTTTATAAAGATGGTAAGCAATATGTAACAAGTGACGATTTCAAAAAAGGCTTTCTTCAATGGTCAAAAACCTGGTCTCCTGCGTGGAATGAAGTAATGAAAATTGATTTACCAAAAACTTTAAAGAAAGTCAATTGTCCAGTTTACTTCTTTGTCGGTAAAAATGATATTCAAACGTTAACTTCCATTACAGAAGAATACTATCAGCAAGTGAAAGCGCTTAAGAAAGATTTATTTTTATATGAAAACTCAGGACATCAAATTCACAAAGATGAATCTGAAAAGTTTCAAAATACAATCATTAAAACATTAGATTAATATATTCCTCATTAAGTTATAAATTGTTACAATGAAATATTTATCCGTTATTTTATTTTTTGTCTTAGTTGGTTGTAAAAGTGTTCAGCAAATCAATCAACAAAAGGTTGAAAATGCGATTACAAAAAATGTGCTTCAGTTATTGAAAGATAAAAGATTCCATTCAGTTTCTATTGCAGTGCTTAAAAATGGAGAATCTACCATAAAACATTTTGGAGAATTAATGATTGGAAAAGGAAACAAGCCAAACGATTCTACACTTTATGAATTGGCTTCTGTAACTAAGACTTTTACAGGTTATGTAGCTGCAAAAGCCGTACTTGATAAAAAAATAAACTTAGATGATGATATTAGAATCTATCTTGATGAGCCTTATCCCAATTTAGAATTTAAAGGAGAACCTATAACAATCAAACATCTTATCACACATACAAGTGGTTTTCCTAATATGCCTCTAAAAAGTGAAAATAAAAAGGCTTTTTTTGGAGGATTGACACTCATCAAAATTGAAACGAAGCCCGGAGAAGTCTATTCTTATTCCAACACAGCTCCAGAGTTAACCGCATATATTCTTGAAAAAGTGTATCAAAAATCTTTTGAGCAATTGGTTATTGAATTTATTTTAAAGCCCAATAAAATGAACCAAACCAAATTTACACTCAATGAAAATGATAGAAAAAGATTAGTAAAAGGTTATAACGATAAAAATGAATTAATGCCCAACTACAACAGAACTTTATGGGGTGGAATTTCGGGATTACACTCTACGGCTCCAGATTTAGTGAAATATATGAAATTGCAGCTTGATCAATCAAATCCTGTTGTAAACGAATCTCATAGAAAATTACACAAAGAGGGTTCTGATTTTTGGGAAGGATATCATTGGTACATCATAGAAAATGATAATCTATTAATTTACAGACATAACGGCGGTATTTACGGAATGCAGAATTGGTTTGTAATCTATCCTAAACAAAATATTGGGATATCTATATTAACAAACACCAGCTTTAATGAAACAGGAGAAATTTTAGAAAAAGTGGTTGATAACTTGTATAATGATCTTAATGTAAAATAAAAATAATTCGCTCATAATAACAGTTTTATTTAGGATACATAAATTTAAATATCATTTAAAACCTTCAAAATATTGTCAATATCTGCTAATAAATGGTTTGAATAGAGTCCTGTCAAGTTCACTAAAAAGCCAAAAGGCGCCAACTTTTTATAGTTGGCGCCATTTTTATTCTTAAGCAATCATATCTTAATTGCTATTATAATGCTTGATTTATGATATTTAAATCCACACGAAAGAATTCGTATGGTATGGGAGAATAATGTAATAAATTTTGTCAAGTAGTCCATTGATGATTATATAAGGAAAATCAAATGTGGAGCTTTATAAAAAAGAATGTGGACCTAGCAGTCCACATTTTTTTACTTATATCTTCTTTTGGCGACTGGAATGGTTATTAAATTTGGGGGTACTCCTTATTTTTAATCCCAGATCTACTAGTTTTTTATTTTTTGAAAATCCAAATCCTGAAAGTCAAAACTAAAATCTATATTAGGTGATATGCCTTTCATCTTTATACTTTGTGCTTTGCCTTCTTCATCTAAGCTAAACATAGCGAATGCATCACAATTCATATCTTTATAATCCCATTGAACAGCAAACGTATTTGCCTTATAAAAACTCATAGGTCCATTTAGCTTTGGCGAACGGTAAGATTTAAACCACAATTGATTTCCTTTGGAAAAAATTTCAATTTTTCCGAACCATTTATCTTCATATATCCCAATTACATTCTCATTCTTTATGGTTATATTCTTTGCTTTACTTACTGTTTCCCAAACTTTTTGGGTAACATCATCTCCACTGCTTTTCTTCGACTGAAAATAGGCTGCATATTTATCTACCCATCCAAAATCGTTAAGCCCCAGATAGCTGTCAATAATGGTTTGGCTGACTGAGGAGAAAACTCCGCTCCCTCCGTTCTCGGTATTGGTTAAAATAACAATTCCCAAATTTAGATCAGGAATCATACTAACGATAGAAAGCATTCCAGGCAAACCACCTGTGTGTGATACACTCAGATTTCCTTTTATATCAGATAAATTCCAGCCCAAACCATACCCATTGAAATGTTGGTTATATCTTGGATTGGGGTTTACTTTATCTACAGTATGTATTGTCCACATTTCATTTTGTCTTTCTTTCGTAAAGAGTTCTTTATCCAAAGTAGAACCATATTTACCTTTATTCAATTGCACAAGCATCCACTTCGACATATCATCTACATTGGAGACAATTCCTCCGGCAGCACCATTAATCATTGCTCCATATAAAGATATCTTTTTTAGGGTTCCGGATTCTGAGGAATGAGGAGCAGCCATTAAACTCATATCTTTTACCTGATTGACAGAACTGAACGAGTTTTTCATTTGCAAAGGTTCCATAATACGTTTTTGAACAAAAGTTTCCCAGCTCATTCCACTTACCCGTGCAACTACTTCCCCAGCTACCAAGTAAAGCTGGTTATCATAATTAAATTGTGTCCTAAATCCTGAAACAGGTGCAAAATACTGAAAAGATTTTACCACATCTTTGATGGTAAAATCTGTACCGTCCGGAAACATCATTAAATCACCAACTCCCAAACCAAGTCCACTGCGATGGCATAACAAATCTTCTATAGTGAAGTTCTCCGTTACATAGTCATTGTACATTTTAAATTCAGGAATGTATTTTTTCACCTGATCTTGCCAGGAGATTTTTCCTTCATCTACTAAAATTGATAAAGCAGCCGTTGTAAAAGCTTTACTATTGGAAGCTATTTCAAAATTTGTATACTCATCAACAGGTAATTTTGTGTCTATTGATTTTATACCATAACCTTTTTTGTGAATGATTTTTCCATCTTTTACAATGGCCACCGCTGCTCCAGCAACATTGAACTTTTTTATTGCATTAATAACAAGTGCATCTACTTCTTTAGAAGTTATTTGTCCAAATAAATTACTAAATAATGCAGTAATTGTAATAATGAATAGAGACAATCTCATTTTTGTCATAATTGGTGATTTTATTCATGGTTTTATTACTCCTGACTTCTTGTTGTTTGAAGTTGGGGTTGTTTTAGATATTAACTGGTCAAAACTAGTATTTAAAAACCAGATTTCAAAGTCTAAAGGATGATATTAATGAGGGGCATTTCAGATTTTTAAGGTAAAAAAATAATTCTTTCATACGCTTAAAGTTATATTGCAAACAACTTTACAACGATAAGGAATTAGATGCTAAGATAAAAATTGTTAATTCTTGTTTAATCTGGCTCAAACGGACCAAATCATCGATAAAAGTGCTTGAAGATATGCTTGTTTTGGTCACTAAAAATCCAAAAGGCGCCAACTAAAGACAGTTGGCGCCATTTTTAATAACAGTTCTTAATAGAGTTTTAATCTTGAAAGTTCTGTTAAGAAAAATGATTCTATTTAAATCTCAAATTCAGTGAAATAATAGCAGGCTTCATTCCCACGGATTTCGTGTAATGTCCGTATCTGATTTCCAGCATATTCAGCCTTTAGCCCACAAATAAACCGTTCTTCGGACTGATTCTGATTCCTGCTCCGTAAAAATTTCAAAAGCCATTGAAGCTGATATCTCAGAACAGAAAGTTCCTGTTGTAATTGTTTTAACTGGATTACCCACGAATTTTTACGATATGGTCTTCAGAATGTATTCTTTCGCCACCCAATTTTACAGTTTCACCTGTTTATTGCATTGTTACTTTCAATATTTTACTTTCTTTGTAAAAATGATTAAGAGCGAGAGAAAAATATATCTGTATAGTGCCTTACTGATTACACTGGTCGTCAATTCAGCAAAACTGATGGCACTTAATAGTGATGGGATTATTGCCCGTTACTGGCAGTTCAATATTTGGGAGTATGGTTTTCAGTTTATCTACAATTTGATGTTCTGTCTCGTCTTATTTTATCTTAATCTTTCTGATGGTAAATTTTTTAGTGGGTTTAGAGAAAACAAAGAATATTGGAAAATTTACATATTCAATATTGTAGTGGTTGTAGCAGCTATTATATTGGGAAGCCTGATCCATTCTGTGTGGTTTGGAGTTCTCCAGTTTCCTGGAGGCAGAATAAGGGGATATTTTGCCCGGTTTTTGCTCAGCAGTATCATGACTGCCGTAATGATCCGTCTTATTCTTCTGATGCGCGAAAGCAGAAATAAAGATCTTATTAACGAGCAGCTCAATTCTGCTTATCTTACAGCACAACTGCAGTTGCTTCAGGAACAATTAAACCCACATTTTCTGTTCAATACGCTAAGCAGTCTTTCTGCCATTGTAAGAGAAAATCCGCCTTTTGCCCAAAACTATATTCAACATCTTTCCAAAATATTCAGATATACTCTGCTCCGTTCAGGAAATGATTTGGTAACTCTTGAGAAAGAGCTTGATTACTTGAATTCTTATATCCAACTCATAAAAATGCGGTTGGAAAACACCTGTCAGATTCAAATCAATCTCAGCGAAAACATTTTGAGTAAAGAACTACTTCATTTATCACTGCAACCTCTGGTGGAAAATGCTGTTAAACATAACAAAGCTACAGTTTCATCTCCTTTAATCGTAGAAATTTATGACGAAGATAAATGGCTTATCATCCGAAATAATCTTCAACCTACTATTAGTGAAACAGAAGGAACCGGACTTGGTCTTGTCAATCTTAATGAAAGATATAAACTACAGTTTCATAAGGAAATAGAAATCCTTCAAACGGAGCAATATTTCACAGTAAAACTTCCTTTATTATGACACAGAATTTACATATCGTAATTATTGAAGATGAAGCTGCTACTGCAAGAAATCTGGAATATATCCTACAGGAAATCGATCCTGGGATTGAGATTATTAAAACATTACAAAGCGTCGCTGAAGCAATAGACTGGTTCGAAACAAACGATAATATTTATGATGTGATATTTTCAGATATACGCCTTTCAGATGGATTATCATTTGAAATCTTCAGCAAAACGAAAATATTAAAACCTGTTATTTTTGTAACCGCCTATAATGATTATGCTATCGAGGCTTTTCGGAACAATGGTATTGATTATGTTTTAAAACCTTTTGACAGGGAGGAAATACTGCGGACTTTACTTAAATATAATACTCTTATTGCTTCCGATGTAAACAACGAACTGTCTAAAACAAAGTCTTTGCTGCACGAGCTTCAGTATGCCACAAAACAATATAAAAAATCATTCCTGATCCATTATTGCGGAAGACTTATTCCCGTGGAAGCAGCTAAAATCAATTGGTTTTACACAGCTAACGAAATAGTGTATGCATATCTTGCTGATGGCAGGCAATATGTTGTGGAATTTACACTGGAACAACTGGAACGTGAGCTTAATACTTCCCTTTTTTTCAGGGCAAACCGCCAATTCATTATCAATAAAACTGCTGTAGACGCAGTAGAATATTTTTTTAACGGAAGACTGCTTGTGAAAGTACATCCGTTACCTCAGGAACAGATAATCGTAAGCAAAGCAAAAGCCATGGATTTTAGAAAGTGGCTGGATCAGTGATAATTTCACCCCTGGATTTAGCAGGTTCACCTTTTTTTATATTAAAGTAAATATCGGGTATTGCTACATTTGTTTCATTAAAAATTAAAATTCTCCAAGATGCTTTTAAAACAAAAAAAACAATAGCCGCTTGTTGTAATGGCATTTCTATGGATGACATTTACAAATGTATCGGCACAGGCAAAAAAATTAAAGGACACTACTCCGGAACAGCGTGCCAAGATGCAGACGGAATGGATGACAACTAAACTGGCTTTGAATACGTCACAAATCCAGAAAGTTTCTGCGCTTAACCTTCAGTATGCCCAAAAGAATGAACCTATTATTCAGAGTAGCGAAAATAAACTCTCTAAATTCAAAAAACTGAAAGCTCTACAGAAAGAAAAATCTAATGCACTGAGCCAAATTCTGGATGCAGCACAATATCAGAAGTATCAGGAAATTAAAGATCAGATGATTCAAACTTTAAAAGAAAAAAGAAAATGAAAAAACTATTTTATCCATGGGTAATGATTTTGTTTATTACCACCTCAGCATGTTCTCAGAACACTAATGACACTGACGAAGCGGCTCCTATTCAGCCAAAGCTTGGCAGCAGTTTTCAGGGACCTATTCAGAAACCGATATCAGGATATGGTGCAGATGGCAATTATGAAGTGGCTGAAATTGATTTTAATAATCCACAATATGCAGGAACACAGGTTTCTATTTTCTATCCTAAAGGAATTACGTCTCCCAGACCTACGATATTCTTTTCACATCCGTTTGGTGGTGAAGACAAGGATTATAATATAGAACTCTATAACTTTATCGCAAAAAAGGGTTATGTTGTGGTATTTGTACCTTACCGTACTGTTGATATCAGTGTTGATCACCGTTACCAAACCCTATGGGAAGGCTTCATAAAAGCTGCAACAGATTATCCCAATATTATTGATACTCAGAAAGTAGGATTTATGGGGCATTCTTTCGGAGGTGGAGCAAGTATTGATCTTGCCTATAAAGCATTTACGGAAAAAGGTTGGGGACAAAACGGACGTTTTCTTTTCACCATGGCTCCGTGGTATTCTTTTAACTGGAACAGTACATTGACTACCCAACAGCAATTGCAGAGTTTTCCTTCTAACACCAAAATGATCACCCAGGTCTATGACGAAGATGATGTCAACGATCACAGAATGGCAATTGATATCTTTAAAAACATTAATATTTCTAATGCTGAAAAAGATTTCATTTATATTAAATCATCTACTGTTAACGGATACAATTATGTAACAGATCACGCAATGCCAAGCTCCCGAAAAGTATTTGATGCATTGGATTATTATGGTGTATATCGTCTTTTAGATGCCATGATGGATTACAGCTTCAACGGTAATACGAGTGCCAAAAATGTGGCTTTAGGTAATGGTTCTGCTGCACAAGTTACCATGCCTTCCTATAGCGGACAGTCAATGGCTCCGCTGGAAGTTACAGATAATCCTACTCCTAAATATCTGCAAATCAAATATCAGTTTCCATGTGGAAGCAGTACGAACCCTAGAATTTCTTACTGTAACTAGTATGAAAAACAGCTTTCTTTGAAAAAAACACATTTAAAATAATAATTAAAAGGCTTTCCCGCTATGTGGAAGGTCTTTTTTAATTATCAAAAACTACTTATTTCAGGAGGTACAAAATAATCAATTAATAGTATATTGTGTTCAAAAACAATTAACAATGTCTGTCAAAAATCAGGTTGAAAACCCAACAAAAAAGATCAAAAATTCTTTGGCCTTTTAGGTCCCGGGTTGACAACAGGAGATGCTGATGATGCCTCCTCAGGCATTGTATCTATTCTCAGACAGGAGCTTAGTCTGGTTATAACCAATGATGGACAGCCCTCTAATGCTACCGTTTATGACTGCCGTGAAGCAAAAAATGATGATGCCATACATATTCATTCAAAAATATTAAAAGACTTTATAGAAGCAAGATAATCTGGACTTACAAAACCTAGCTTTTTAACCCTTTTATTGAATAGTAAATTTTATCAATGATATGCAGATACCTCTTCCAATTTTAGATTTAAGTTTAGAAAGCTCAAAAATTAAATTGTAAGAATTTTAATTAAAAAAAATACCGATAAAAATGAGCTGTATAATTCTTGTTTAATTTGACTTAATCGAACCAAATCATCAATAAAAGTGTTTGAAGATGCACTCTTTAGGTCATTTAAGGAGACGACTATTTGATGAAACAATATGTTCCTTACTATTATCATCTGTATAATAGAGCTTCAGAAGACCGGACAATACAAAGTATATATATTTTACGTTTTCACCTTCCTTAAAAATACAATTGAACTTTTATATTCTTTACAAATAAAGCTCTCCTATAAATGCAAATTCCTCTTCTGTAATTGCTACGATGTTCTCTATATGCACTTTTAACAAATTATGCTTATTATCCATTGAATTTAAGTAGACCGCTGTGCATTGCTAGGATCTTAAACTCTTTATCGGTTTAAATCAAATATACAGCTTTATAATAATGACTTTAACACCTTCCTATCCTAAATTGAGCGTAAGCATTAAAGTTAGATAAATATAATGCAACAACCATATACACGTAAGACAATAGCTGTTAGACTGTTAGCGTTTAAGTAACTGTAACAATTAATTGAATTGACCTCTATATTGCTGTGGACTTTGATTTGTTTTTAATTTAAATAATCTGCTGAAGGATTGGGGCTGTTCAAAACCTAATTCAAACGCAATTTCGGAAATACTGAGAACTGTAGTAGATAACTTATTTTTAGCAAGGTAAATCATTTTATCATGAATAATCTGTTGAGTGTTTTGCCCTGTAAGATTTCTTAACAGATCGCTTAAATAGCTTGCTGACATATGTAGCTGATCAGCTAAATAATTAACAGTTGGAACTCCGGAATTCAGCACCTTATCGCTATTAAAATAATCCTCCAATAATTGATCGATACGATCGGTAAGACTGGGATAGTTTTGTTTTCTGGTAAGAAACTGCCTGTTATAAAAACGTTGTGCATAGTTCAGCAATAGTTCGATTTGAGATATGATCACATTATGGCTCATGTCGTCTATACGATTTTCAAGCTCTTCTTCTATATCTCTGAATAACGAAAGAATGGTTTCTTTTTCTTTAGCCGAAAGGTGCAGCGCTTCATTGGTAGCATAAGAGAAAAAATGATACTGATGGATCTTTTGTGCCAATGGGTATTGTAGTAAAAAATCAGGATCTACAAGTAGTGTGATCTGCGGACTAAGTATTTTCTGTTCCGCAGTTTTCTCTTTATCGTTCTCTTCTATTGAAGAAAGAATTTGCTGTGGAGCTACAAAAAACAAACCTCCCTCTTTAAAATCAAATTTAGTCTGACCATACATTAACTCTCCTCCGGCATCCGGTTTAAAAGCTATTTTATAATAATTCAGCACGTGCGATTTATTGGGTATACGACCTTTAAGTGCTTTGTCTACACCGTTTAACAAAACGATTAAAGGGTGCTTTGGGGGAGGAAAACCGGAGGCCTTCATTACGTCAGCCAGCGTATTGAATCTTTTTACGGAATGATTCGATTTTTTTGAAACCATGTTATAAAAATTCTAGATTACAAGTTAAGCAATATTCGCTTTTCCACACTAAAAAGAAAAGCGAATAAAAGCATATCAAAAAACATCATAGATGGATTAACCTTGGGCTGCTTCTGAAATAGTTTTCCAGGTTTCCCATTCCTGAAGGCGTTTAGCATAGATTTGTTGGATATGTGGCCAATCGTTTTTACCCAGAAGTAATCTCAATGGCGGATTTTCAGTATCAACGACAGCAAATATGGCATCGGGAGTGGCAATGGGATTTCCTCGTTCCAGTTTTTGTAAATTTTCCATCAGGCTGCTTTTCAAATCATCATAATCCGTTAGTCTTTTGCCGGCTATTTTTAGCGATTCAGCACTGCCGAATTCAGTATTATATGCCCCCGGTTCAATCAGCGTTACTTTGATGCCAAATCCTGCAACTTCTTTAGATAAACTATCATAAATGGCTTCAAACGCAAATTTTGAAGAACAATAATATCCGATTAGAGGATTACTGTAAATGCCAACAGCGCTGGATGTCCCCAAAACATGGCCGTAACCTTGGGCCCGAAGTATAGGTAATGCTGCCTGAATCACATGGATAGGCCCTATAATATTGGTCTCGTACATGGCTTTTACCTCATCGGTGCTGCTCTCTTCTACGGTTCCCACCAAAGAATATCCGGCATTATTAAATACAATATCTAATCTTCCAAAATATTCGTTAGCCTTGCTAATAGCGTTTTGCACCTGTGAGGCATTGGTTACATCGACTTCAAGAATCAGGACCTGATCGCCATACGTTTCTTTTAAGGCTGCAATGCTATTGATATTACGTGCTGTAGCAGCCACCTTGTCTCCGCGTTTCAAAGCGGCTTCTGTCCATATTTTTCCAAATCCTCTTGAAGATCCCGTAATGAACCAAACTTTTTCTTTCTGTCTATTTTCCATTTTTTAATTGTATTACTATGAATGCAAAATTGCTCCTAATCAGATACACTTACGTTGCCAGAATGAGGATTATCCTAACCAAAACAAAGAAAAATGAACGAACGGTATTCAGGAACTGTTTTTTCATCTTATGATTAAATCTAAAGATGGATGTCCAGATTTAAACTGTTCGATTTTTTGGACACTTGCAATAATTGTTATAAAATCACCTGCCCTTTTGAACAAAGTTAATTAGGCCTTTTGAACAAAACAGAACAGGTTAAGCTTCTCTAATTTTGTCTCAGTAATAACAATTAAACGTATTCAAAATGGAAAAGAATAATTATCAGGGAGCTCAACAACAGCCAATCGGTTCAGGCTTCAATGCATTTTCAACAGCCAATGATGTCATTCAAAACATCAATCTCACCGGGAAAGTGGCTATTGTCACAGGCGGTAATACAGGAATCGGGCTGGAAACCACAAAAGTTCTCGCCTCAGCCGGAGCTACAGTAATCGTACCCGCACGCGATATTGAAAAGGCAAAGAAAAATCTGGAAGGAATTGCCAATGTGGAAATTGCCACAATGGATTTAATGTCACCCACCTCTATTGATGCCTTCGCAGAAAACTTTATCTCGTCAGGAAGACCTTTGCATTTATTGATCAACAATGCAGGCATTATGTGGGTACCGCTTCGCAGAGATGTACGGGGTATAGAATCCCAGCTGGCGACCAATTATTTAGCTGCATTTCAGCTTACCTCCGGATTATGGCCAGCACTTAAAAAAGCCAATGGAGCACGGGTTATCAATGTTTCTTCCCACGGTCATCATTTTGCGTCTTTTAATTTTGATGACCCTAATTTCCTGCATAGAGAATATGAAACTTTACAGGGGTATGGACAATCCAAGACAGCCGTCAATCTTTTTTCGATGGAACTGGATGTACGGGGACAATCTTCCCATATCAGAAGCTATGCGGTTCACCCCGGTTCTATTGGCGGAACAGAATTAGGCAGGGAAGCTCCACTGGAACTATTTCAAAAAATGGGTTTCGTGGATGCAGATGGCAATATATTACCTGAAGTAGCGGCATCCTTAAAAACCATCCCACAAGGAGCTGCTACAACAGTTTGGTGTGCTGCCAGCCCTTTACTTGAGCATATTGGTGGAGTCTATTGTGAGGATGGGGACATCGCAGTACTCTCATCAGATATTACCGAGCAGAAAGGAGTAAATCCTTATTCACTGGATGAAAACAATGCCAAGAAACTATGGAAACTGACTGAAGAGATGACAGGCATCCGCTTCAATCCATAAATACTGATAATTCTCTGAATGTTTTTATGTAACTCAGTCCTAAAAAGCAAAAAAATGAAAAATCTAAATGGTAAAATAGCCGTTATTACCGGTGGTAACAGCGGTATTGGCTATGCCACAGCCAAAAAGCTAAAAGAAAACGGCGCCCACATTATCATCACCGGAAGACGGAAAGAAGCTATTGAGAAAGCTGCTGATGAATTGAATGCAACACCAATGACTGCTGAACAGTCGAAATTAAATGATATAGAAAATCTAGTCAGTCAAATAAAGCAACAATTTGGAAAAGTTGATATCTTGCTTATCAACGCTGGTATTACAAAATTTTCCACCATTGAGCAGACAACAGAAAGTTTATTTGACGAAATCATGAATGTGAATTTCAAAGGAGCTTTTTTTACATTGAGTCGCTTTATTCCGTTACTTAATGATGGCGCTTCTGTCATTATGCTTTCTTCTACTTCTGCAACCATTTCGCCACAAAGCGCTTCTATATATGCAGCCAGTAAAGCTGCGATCAATGCAGTTGTAAAAATAGCGGCCCTTGAACTGGCTTCGAGAAAAATACGCATTAATGCTGTAAGTCCAGGCCCCATAGCGACAGAAATCATGGATAAAATCGGTTTGAATGAAGAATTGGAAAGTCATCTGATACAAAGCATTCCAATGGGAAGAATGGGAAAAGCAGAAGAAGTCGCTGATATGATCCATTATTTAACAAGTGAAAATGCAGGTTTTCTGACCGGAGCCAACTTTCTGGTGGATGGCGGACAATCTATTTAGAGAGGCAAGATAGCCATTTTGCTTCTCTTACCATGAACTTTTAAACAAAGTAAATAATGTTATTTCTTATCTTTACCTTATTGATTTCCTTCTTAAAAAAACAAAAATCATGGAATACCAAGCCCGATACATTACCGAAGATATAAAACTTTCAAGCTACGAAGACAAGTTTTTCAAATCGGACATTATGTTTGATGAGCATATGCTGGTCTGGTTTCTTTCAGGAGAAACCAAGATTGTACAGGCTGATGCTTCCTATATATTTGGAAAAGGGGATATTTTTCTAATTCCCAGAAATCAGTTAGCTACTATTATCAATTATCCTAAAGACGGTGAACCCCACAAAACAGTGGTCATGCATTTATCATTAGAAACATTAAAAAATTTTTATGCAGACAAGAACATAAATCCTCAACCCAAAAATTCACCGAAGATTTTTTGTTTCAATAATCACCCTCTGCTGGAAAGTTGCCTGGCATCGCTTATTCCCTATTTTGACATGAAGGACATCCCTGTGGATATTGCTTCCATTAAAATTACCGAAGCCATCAGTATTCTCAGAACCCTGAACCAAGAAATCGATCATGTGCTTGCCAATTTTGAAGAGCCCGGAAAAATCAATCTTGTAGACTATATGGAAAAGAATTTTATGTTCAATCTTCCGCTGGAAAAGTTTGGTTACCTCACGGGCAGAAGCCTTACAACATTTAAGCGGGATTTCAAAAAGGCTTTCACCATGACGCCACAACGGTGGTTAACACATAAACGTTTGGAGCTTGCTTATTACCAGATCACTGAAAAGAAAAAAAGGCCATTGGAAGTTTGCTATGAGGTAGGATTTGAAAACCTCTCCCATTTTTCATTTGCTTTCAAAAAGCAATTCGGGATTGCCCCGAGCTCTTTAGTTTCTTAAATTTTTATAGTTAAAAATCTTCTGTCAGTCAATTTCTATAGCTACATTTTACATTGTTGCCAGGTTAATGATTTGCAATATTCAGCCAATGAAAACAAATATTTTTTAAATAATTTTACAAATTGTTTTTACTTTTAAATATAGATATGGAAGATAAGCAGCTTCAACTGGAAAAAGGTGATTTTAAAATCCGGCAGCTTAAAGAAAATGAAGCACAGCTATATAAAGCTATGCGATTAGAGGCTATTAAGACTGAACCTGCAATGTTCAGAGTCAGCAATCCGCCCGAAGCTGAGCTCACAGATATTGAATGGGAACAACGAATTAAAAATCCCAGACTGGTTTACGGCCTATTTAAAAATAATCAGCCGATAGGCATGACAAGTATGCTTCTATTGAACCCTGAAGAAGCATATTTGGGACAATCATATATTAAGAAAGAATTTAGAGGCCAGGGACTTTCTTCACTCCTGTACCAGATAAGAATGCAGAGTGCCTACCAGTTAGGATTAAGAAGATTGTCTGTTAGCCACCGTAAAAGCAATCTTGCTTCAAAAGCAGCAAACCAGCGCATGGGCTTTATTTTTACGCATGAGGAGAGCATGAGCTGGCTTGATGGTACAACGGAGGATGTACTATATTATGTACTGGATCTATGAAATTTTAAAGAATTTATTAACTACAAAAGTCTATATTTTTTACAATTAGTATTAAGATCAGAATTTTAAAATTTACCACTGATTCTTGCTTTTTCTTTCATAATCCCAAAGTAGGAAGTGGTAAAGGCTGATAGACTTTTATAACCAATCATTAAAGCTATCTGACTTAAAGTATATTGTCCTGTATTGATTAGCTCAATACTTTTTAAAATACGGATCAGCTGTATATATTTTTGGACAGTAATGCCTGTTTCCCGTTTGAATATACGCTGAAGGCTTCTTATAGACATTAAGGATATATCAGCTAAGGTATCTATGCTTAGCTGTTCCATATAATTCTTATTAATATAATTACATACAGGGAGGAGCCTTGAATCAACTGGAATCGGGATTTGTAAACCTTTTTTCTCTGTACAGAAATGAGGAAGACTACTCAATAAAGCTGTTAAGAAATATCCCTGCTCTTCATTTTCATCCAATAGTTTATTCCATTTTGAAGCATATTGAAGCATTTCTTTCAAAACAGACGGTGCAGAAAAGACATGTACTTCATTATAAAAGTCATTGTCAAAAACTTCTTTGAATAAGATAACCATAAGGTTAACTGTGCCAGCTTCCGACTGAGTAAGATGTCTTTTACCTGAAGGAATCCAAATTAGATGATTTTGTGGAACAAGATAAATTTTATTCTCAATGTGAAAATACTGATATCCCTCTTCCACATAAGTCAGCTGATATCTTTGGTGAACATGATCATAGTCATCATGTGTCCAGTCTTTCTCATACCAGACATAAGCAGCAATTCCAATTTCATCATCAAATTCCCCTTGTCTTTTTTCTAATAATCCACATTTCATCCTGGCGTTTTATATAATAATTTTGGCAAATTTAATAAAAACATCGATTGTACATTTGTATTATCATAATTAAAATGAAAACATGTTTTATTTTTACACAACCCTAACAATATCATTATTAAACACTTATTATTCTGTTCAGTAAAAAAAACATACAGAGCAGCCTGGGTGCATATTCTATACCAGGCAACTCAACTGTCGAAATTCAAGCTATCTTTGAGATAGAATAACATAAAAAAATAACATTATGAAAAAAGTTTTTGTTGCAGGAGCCACGGGATGGGCGGGTTCTGAAATTAGCAGATCAATTTTAAATAATGACGAAATAATATTAACTGGCGGACTTTCTTTATCTCAAGATGGGAAAAATCTGTCAGAGATTCTGTCATTAAAATCGGACAATAATATTCCATTGTTTAAATCTATAGAAGATGCAATAGAAAATGTAGAATTTGATATTCTTGTAGATTTTACCAAGCCGGAGATAGCAAAGCATAATATCCACACTGCTTTACAAAAAGGCAAAAAAGTCATCATTGGAACTTCAGGATTAACTGATAAAGATTATGAAGAAATCGAACGTATTGCCAATGAAAATGATACTTCTGTTCTTGCTGCAGGGAACTTTGCATTAACTGTTGTTTTATTGCAAAAGTTTGCTGAAATGGCAGCAAAATATATCCCCCACTATGAGATCATTGACTATGCGGATGCTAAAAAAATTGATGCCCCAAGCGGAACAGTGGCAGAACTGGCTTATCGTCTTTCTAAAGTTCAAAAGCCTAAACTATCCGTAGCAATAGATGATACCATAGGAAATAAAGAAACAAGAGGCGCAACAATAAACGGCATACAGGTTCATGCTGTTCGTCTGCCTGGCCACACTCTCGCTGTCGAAACCATCTTTGGACTCAAGGGAGAAAAATTAATACTGAGACATGATTCCGGAGAAAGTGCGGAGCCTTATGTAAAAGGAGTATTACTTGCCATCAAAAACATTGATACTTTCAAAGGTTTACGAAGAGGATTAGACTCAATAATGGAATTTTAACAGGAAAAACAAAAAGAAAATTTCCCGGGGAATAAAATTTCACTTGGACCTATTTCCTAATATACATTCGTTGAGATCACAAATAGCCAAAAGGCGCCAACTCTCTTTAGTCGGCGTCTTTTTTCCTTTTAATCGAAGGGTATGAACAGTTTCTAAATATTGGATTTTTTATCCTGTCGGATAATAAATGCCACACGAAAGTATTCGTACGGCAGAGATTTATAAAGAAAATGTCTGTGGATATACAAAAAGAAAATTTCACCCGTTAGAATTTACCATTGGTCTGGATAAATCTTATAATGCTCAAGTATTTTCTTTTTTTTCAAAATCATCGAGTTTAAAATAATTACCTTAGCATAACTAAAGGGTAAAACATGTCAAAATTAACAGAACAGCGGGAAAAACTTTGTCTTACACAGGAGGAACTGGCAAAAATTTCAGGTATTTCTGTGAGAACCATTCAGCGGATAGAATCCGGGCAGGTACCAAGAGCCTTTACGCTAAAGGCTCTTGCCAAAGCTTTGCAGGTGGACGAAGCTTACTTTG
This sequence comes from Chryseobacterium sp. ON_d1, assembly GCF_006829085.1. Taxonomy (GTDB): domain Bacteria; phylum Bacteroidota; class Bacteroidia; order Flavobacteriales; family Weeksellaceae; genus Chryseobacterium. The sequence continues at coordinate 159,116 of NZ_BJTC01000007.1, read as the reverse complement.
AAAAGAACGAAATTCCTAAAGATGAAAAACAAAATATGCAGTGGAATAAAATCGTGAATCTTTCTGTATTACCTTTTATTTGTTTTCCGCCGTTAAATATCCTTGTTCCGATTGTTCTTATTCTTTGGAAAAAACAACTGAATCAGGTCAATAAACAACTCCTCTCGATACAGATCATTTGGATATTGATCGGTATCATACTGTTCATTTTTATTTTAATTCTGAACGATTGGTTCGGGGTGAAAAGTAATGCAAAAATGCTCATTCCTATTCTTTGGATCGGTATAAATGGGGTTATAATCATCCGAAATGCGATCATTTTAGCAAAAGGAGACTCTAACCGTATTTCACCGAATATCAACATCTTATAATCTAAGGCAGGTAACTGGCGGGGTATTGACGTGACATTGACATGTATTATTTTCTTATTCTAGAGATTTACTGCATTTCTTTGCTCAAAAATGTATGTCATGAAAAGATCAGATATTAAATACCGGTTCTTTAAAATTTTGGTGATGTTTATTGTAGGAATGCAAATCAGTTATGCACAGCAAAAAATCAGAACGATCAAATCTGCTTCAGAAAAAGCCTTAATCAGTGATGGAGAGAACGTTAAAATGGATTGGCATTTGGAGGCTGGAGTTAATCCTGATATTTATTACGTCAATATTCCTTTCCAAAAAAGTGTTATAAAGTTCACAACTGATCAGGACGAATTGATCATCAATACCCAACCTCAAAAAAAATATGATTTTGTGGTTTTACTTAACAGTAAAGACAGTTGTCATATCCAGATTGCATCTGTTCTTCCTCCTGATGCTGCTCATCTTGAAACAAAAAACAGCTATCCAATTCGTGTACCTTTCACATTACTCAATTCCAGGATTTACTTAAATGGACAAGTCAACCATAAAGATGTGCTTTTACAGCTTGATATGGGCGCAGGAACCAGCGTTGTCAACAGAAAATCTTCAGAAAAAATAGGTTTAGAATTCTCTTCACACAAAATGGTAAGCAATACACATGGGCTAAACAAAGAGAAAACAAGTCTGAATAATCAAGTGACGATATCCGGTTTGCAGTGGAATAATATTGAACTGACTGAGGTTGGAAATATGGATGATTCTGAAGACATCATTATCGGAAATGGATTTTTCCGGGATAAGATAATCGGGATTGATTACGATAAGAAGGAACTCACTATTTATGAAAACCTGCCCAATAAAGCCGGAGATTATAAAAAAATGCCTGTGTATTATGTTCAAAACCGACCGATGTTCAATGCTGAAATTGTACACAACAACAAAAAGTACAGCTCATGGTTCCTTTTTGATACCGGAAGAGACGGTTCTATGTTGATTGGAAATGATTTTACGGGGTCAAAAAACAATTGGGAAGAATTGAATCCGCTCACGGTAGTCAACGGACGGAAAATAATTCGGCTGGATGCTTTTATTGCCGGGATACAATTTAAAGACATTGTAACCAATGCTTCCAATCCTGCTGTACCAAATGCCAAAGCAAGTTTATTTGGTAATCAGATTTTAAAGCACTTTAATGTGATCTTAGACAACAAAAAAGGAACACTGTATCTGAAACCAAATTCCCTTGCCCATGAACCTTATTTCAACTATGACAGCTATCTGAAACAAATGTCAAATAAATAGAAACCAGGTATCATGATCACCATAAACATTTGTCGATTTGAAAACCCGCTTTATTTATATAATACAGGTTCATGTATACCTGCCTTGCTAAGTCGGTCCTTATTCATTTCGAAATGCATAACAGTCATATCATTATAATATTTTTTGAAAGAAGGTAAATGATAGCGGGCTCTCCATTTGTCGACCCGGGCACTGTCTACAAGTCCGTATTTGGGAATAGCCTGCCCAATTTTGTTATAGGTTACCTGTGAGCCAAAACGTTGCTTTTTCTTTTGATTAACTGCTATTCTGTCCTCCAGCATGGCATAATGACTTCTGTCGGCATTCTTTTTCCTAATTTCTTTTTTCAGCACTTTCAGCATTTCTTGCTGAAACAGAACATCATTATCCGCATGCTGGATTGAAATCCAAAACTGGGTTTCTTTTTCACCGATTTTATCATACCCCAGATAGCCATATTTTTCATAGAGTCTTTTTATTCTGTTTTGGTTTTCAAGTCCAACACTGTCTCTCATTTTCAGGAATACATCCCAGACTTTTTTCTCTCCATATTTTTCTTTCAATTCCGGAAAAGGAAGGCCTGCATATTTTTGGTCAATGGTATAGATGTAATTCAATTCATCCAGAATAGTTTTTTTGTCAGCATCAGAAATTTGGCTGGATCTGCAGCCTAATGCTATAAAGCTTAAAAATATGATTATCAAATATTTTTTCATATATCATTTATTTTTAGAGTTCTCCGGTAGTTGGGTACATTTTTATAATTTCTACACATTAGCAATAAGTTCCGCCATAACGCTCAAATTAATTCCAGTTTTCACATTCCTGATTTTTATATGATCGGTTTGATCGCATAGGTTTTGCTACATCCAAACTCTGTCACTTTTTATTTATCAATTGAATCGTATCATCCAGTTCAACATCCTGCTTATTGATCCAATTTTCGAACGTAGCTGCTATTTCATGATCCGGTATTGTACCGCGGCCGAAGTTTTTATTCAGATCAACCGCATTGGTGTATTTCTGCAGAGGTATAGTGATAACCAATCCTGTTGGAATTTTAGCTCTGCTCAGCATTCCGCTTGTATTGCCTTGATAACCGCCACCCGTCTCCTGCCCGATCACTACAGCTTTTTTGTTATATGACATCACGGCTGTAAAATCAGCACAGGATGAAAGACACAGACCATTGGTTAACAGATAGCTGTTTCCCTTAAAATTCATTTTGGCAGGTTTCTGCGGCTCGTAGTAATCGAATTCTTTGGTGATCCAGGATTTTTTCCAGAGATACAACCCGTTATTTTCTTCTGGTTTTTTGTAGAAGATCTTGTTGACGCCTTTGATCTCTTTAGCTACACCTTCTGTAACTTCAATCTCATCCCAATACCTGAAGGTCTTGTCAAAAAAGAAAGACGCCAGTAAAGCTGCATTATCATCCGTTCCTCCTGTATTGTTTCGTACATCAATGATAAGATCCCTGATATTCTGTTGTTGTAATGTCTCAAATACTTCCCTGATAAATTTCTTAAAATTCTGCCCGCTTTGCTTTATTGCGGTATCGGCAAAGGAATGAACTTTTAAAATAGCCATCTTATTTTTTATTTCGAACTCAAGTGCCCCATGATAGTTCTTTTCAAGCTGCTCCAAAGGAGGAAACACATCTTTGGAAACACCGTTTAGCTCAAAGGCCTGATCAGTACCTTCTGATCTCACAACAACTTTAAAAACTTTAGGAGCATCTATTATTTCCTGATACCAAAATGGAAATCTGTAATTCAGCAAAAGTATTTTTTCCGTTTGGTTATATCCGTCTGAAGGAATCGCACTAAGCAGTTTTTTTAATACTACCGGAACAGGAGTTCCATTAATTGAAACCAACTCTGCCCCCTGCATAACCTCTTTATTTTCCGAGTAATTTTTTGAAACCAATACTTTCTGATTTTTGACATCCACGAAAAGTTCTAACGGCAACAAAGTATTAGAAGTATTAAGATAAGCTTTATATTCTTCCGGCAGCTCAATTCCGGTATGCAGGCATCCGATTTTAGCAAATAATGGTTTCAGCTTCCTGTAATACTGTAGCTGGGTTAAGGAATCCTGAATGCTCTGCTTAGTGGAATCAATCAAAAATCCAAATTTTTCCCTGTCTGTATATCTGTAGAATCCAGGGTGCTTTTTGCTAATTTCATCCATTAATCCTGAGGTCCATAGACGTAAACTATCTGCAGGATATTTCTGAGCAGGTTTAAGATCCTTTGTCTGCCCAAAGAAATTTAGTGTTGAACTTATCGATAGTATAATTATTAATGCCGGTTTGATAAAATAACTTCCTTGCTTCGATAGACTTATCATTGTTGATTTCGTAATTTAATTGTATTAACTTCTTATTTTTTGAATTGATGTTGATTGGATTAATCAGGTATCTTTTCAACAACTTTATTTTTGAATCAGATCATCCAAAATTAATTATAAGAAAGCTAAATCAACTTGACGATGGGTAAGTTTTACTTTCCCTTAAAACTTTTTTAAGTGGCGTGCGCTGAAAAATTTCGGGAAGCTGGCTGATGAGATTGCCATAACGTTCTTCCGGATTAACAATCGGGAGTTTGCTCTGATCCTTTTGTTTTCACCGGATATTGGTTTCAACGAAATGAAGTAAGACCAATCAGTTGAGGCTTAAATATTAAATAAGAAAGATGTGAGTATAACTCAGGGAAAGCTATACCCACAACAATATAAGACCGGATTGCCAGGAAATAGAATGACGTAAGGGGTCTTTCTATTTTAAATTCCTTCAAAAAAGTGAATTTCTGCCGTCTTTACTTTTTAATGACTTTTATTGTTTCCAGACCTTTCTCAGTTTTTACCCTAATCAGATAAGAGGCTGGAGTAAGGGATGACAAATTAATTTCTGCTTCAACGCTGCTTACTTTTTGCCTTATAACAGTTTGCCCTAGAAAGTCAATTACTTCAACATCTAAAATGGGTTGTTGGGATGTTAGGAATAACTTGTTTGTAGCAGGGTTAGGAAAGAATTTAAAATTTGTTGTTTTTTCTACTGAAGATACATTTAAATAAGTAGTACAAACAGTTCCGGTATTTATAACACTATTATCAACCCAGTTAGAGGAATTTCCGTTTAAAGAAAAACCATTAAGAGTTCCATTGTAATTATTTCCGCTGCTATCCTGCAAAGTTGTTACGGAAGCATTATTCGCATTAGCGATGCCCTGATTAAATTTATAATATGCAACTAATCCTGCTACCGGATCTGGCAGCTCACAGTTCATGGTGCTTGTTATTTCACTGGGAGACAAAGCCCTATTCCAGATTCTCACTTCATCCATAGTTCCTGTAAAACTATTTGCGGCATTATTAAAAGCACCTAACCTAACCATGTTTCCTCCATCTACCGGACCAACATCGTTACTGGTATCTATTAATGCTCCATCTTTGTATAATTTCAATGTGGTAGTTGCAGCATCATAAGTTACTGCAACGTGATGCCAGGTATTAACAGACAATGGAACGGTATCCTCAAGAGCGAACCAATCCCCGTTATGCCCTGCAGAAAGTTTACCGGAACTATTGGGTATCCAAAAAGCATGCAGCCCGTCTGAGTCACCACCAGAGATGATATTATTTTGGCTGTTTAAACTTTTCACATAAATCCACGCTTCTTTGGTGTAAGATAAAGGCAATATGTTTCCACAGCTTACATAATCATTTGTACCATCAAAATCCAGCGCCGCTCCTTGCTGGGAGAATCCGATTTGGAACATTAAAAGAAAACTGGCAACCCCAATTTTTTGAAAATTCAGCTTGAATGGCATTAAAAGTAATTTACGTTTCATAATAATAATTTTATTAATTAAGTCACAAAATTGTCGTATTCTTCCGGAGATTCATACAGGGGTAAACCCTTGAATTAAGGATTGCATAATTTTCAATATTAGAAATTGATACATTTGCAGAAAAATACTTGTATGGCTACGATTAAGAAAATAATATTCTTATTCATTACTTTTTTTACACTATCATGTAGGGAAAAAAAAGAAAATTTTTATTTTGAAAAAGTAACTCCGACAAAAGAAGAGCCTACAAAAGTTTGGTTAAGAAAAAATGAAAACTATCATGCTGATAAAGAATATTACCTGAAAACTTTTCTGAATTACTATCAAAGTAAAATTGCTAAAGGCAATTATTCAGATGCTTCCGGAATTCTGGATTTAGTGACTACAAAATTTGTTTATTTTTATGATTTTGACCCTCGTCTTACCAAAGCTGTAAAAGAATTTGATGAAAGATATAGGAAGGATTTAGCGCCATTAAAAACAATTTACATTGATAGTTATTATGGCAATTTAGAATTTGACAGAGACCATCTGAACAAGGCTAAGGATTACTTTTTAAAAATTACAGCTTTAGAGCCGGATGACTACAGAAGTTGTTACAAAATAGCCCGTGCTTATTATGATTTATCATATACTTATTTTGTTTTAGGGGATTTAAAAAACAGCATAGAAGCGAATGAAAAATCAAGAAACTACTCCATAAGAATTAGAGATAAGGAAAGCATAGTTTCCGTAGAGTCGAATTATGTCAATATTTACAAAGCAAACGGTTCTTTTCAAAAGGCACTCGCAAGTGCAGATGAAGTGATAAAGGGATCTAAAGAAATCAAAAACACCTATGATTATTTTATGGGAAAATATAACAAATGTTCTGTTTATGGTTTTTTTAATAAGCAACAGTCGAAAAATAAATACATTCACGAAACTTACAAAGAGTATATAGCCAGCCAATATGATAATGATGTACTTCTGCTCTGTATTTCTGATTACGAAATAGAAGCTTTAATTGAAGAAAATAAATTAAACGATGCCAAAATAGTTTTAGACAGAATAAAGCCTGTTGCAGAAAAAAACACCTCTCAAAATTGGCAAAAGGATTACCAGGCGACATTAGCTTTATATCAAATCACTAGAGATGTAAAAACATGTAACACAGAATATATAGAAAATTCACTGCCCAATTTGCTGGAACATAAAAACTACGAAAGAGCCAACCTGTTTTACAATGTTTTATTAGAAAAAGCAATTCAAAGCAGAGATCTGGACAAGGTTGTTTTTTATAATAATGAAGTTTACCGCACAAAAGACAGCTTATCAAGCGCAAAAAGTAAACTGATCAATTTAGAACTCGCAGCAAAATATGAAACTAAAGAAAAAGAGCAGGAAATTAACCTCCAACAGGAAACCATTACCAATAAAAATGCTGTTATTGTGGCTTTAATACTCGTTTTTATTGCCTTATTATTAGTAATTGTTATTTATTATTTAAAACAAAAGCAAAAGAAACTGTCTTTAGAAAAAGAACGGTCACTGCAATTTACCAAAAACCTTCTGGATAAAACCGAGGAAGAACGCAAAAGAATTGCATCTGATCTCCATGATAGTGTGAGCCATGAACTCTTGTCCCTTAAGCATTCTTTTGAGGCAAGCCAGCTTCAGTTAAACGAAAAAGTGGATAGCATTATTAATGATATCAGAGCCATCAGCAGAAATTTACATCCCGTCCTTTTTGAGAAAATAGGACTCAAAGCCAGCTTAGAACAATTCATGGAACGCATCCAGAATACACATCGTTTTATGATCTCATCCGAAATTGATTATCAGGACAGCCTCACAACTGAAAAAGAATTACAGATCTATAGAATTGTGCAGGAAGCTGTTTCAAATATTATAAAATACGCAGATGCTATCGCAGCAAAAGTAGTTTTAACGGAAAATAAAGACACCGTTATCTTAGAAATTTTTGATAATGGAAAAGGGTTTAATGTAAAGGAAACTATGGAAAAAAAGGATGCTTTTGGTTTACACAATATTATAGAGAGGAGCAAAGCGATTGGTGGACAAGCTTATATCACATCAACTGATAAAGGCACAAAAATAGAGGTGCAAATAAAAAAATAATACTATGAAAATTCTAGTTGCAGACGATCATCCTTTAACCCTGAATGGAACGGTTTCCTACCTTACCAATTTGGGCTATAACGTAGTTAGTGCCTGCTCTAACGGAACTGCAGCCCTTAATTACATTCAGGTTTATTTGCCGGATGTAGCTGTTTTAGATTTAAATATGCCAGGTTTGGACGGATTGGAAGTGGCCAAAAAAGTAATGGAAAATAAATGGCATACTAAAGTTATCATCCTTACGATGCACAATGAAATTGGAGTTCTGAACAAAGCAAAAGAATTTGAAGTAGATGGCTATATTCTAAAAGAAAAAGCGGCTCCTGATTTAGAAAAATGTATGAAAGAAATTGCTTTGGGAAAGAAATATTATTCCGGAGCCTTACTTCAAAATTACACAATAGAACAAACGGATGACATAGGCAAACTAAATCTATTAACATTTTCTGAAAGAAAAATAATAGAATTAATAGCTGCTCAGAAAACCAGCAAGCAAATTGCAGAGCTTCTTTTCCTGTCCGAAAAAACAGTAGAAGGACACCGTACCAGAATTATAGAAAAATTGGGTATCCCAAAAGAAAAAAATGCATTGCTGATTTGGGCAATACAGAATTACAAAAAATGAAAGATACCTTTCGCCCTATTATAAGCACGGTCAAAATAGAGCAGATTCTGATGAACATCCAGTTTCTCTGATTGCATAAAGTGTTGGAAGATACGCTCCTCTCCGGCACAAATTGTTAAAAGGCGCCAACTGAGACTGCTGCTTCATTATTTTCTATAAAAAATTCATTTATAACAACTTATAAGAATTATTTTGATTCAAGAACAAAATGCCATTATTGAAAAAAAATTACGGTAAAACATCAGATATTTTAATTTGACAAGAATTAAATTTGTATTTCTATTAAAAAACAATGGACAAGTTCTACTTTCTGCATCTCGTTTCCGCTATTGGTATTTTCCTGGTATTTTTGTTTGCCCTGTTTTTGATTACTGTAAAAACGAAGTACAGACTTTCAAATTGGCTGCTTGCATTTTTTCTTTTTACCAATGCCGTAGATGCAATCAAATTTCTGACAAGAGATTTTCCAGTAAATCATATCAACCTTGAGGCGTTTCGCTGGAGCATTGTCTATTTGGTTCCGGCATCGTTTTATCTCTATGTGCTGTCCGTTTGTTATGCCAATTTTAGACTAAAACCGAAACATCTATTGCACGTGATTCCGTTTGTTGCTTACAATTTGTATTTAATGGGAGGGATTTATTTTGTAGACACAGCCTCTAAAATACATTTTATAAAAGGAATCTATAAAATGCCTGTAACACAATTTTTCTACTTTCTTTTCGAATTTCTTTTTCAGGTATATTTTATTGCGTCATTTCTGGTGATCAGAAAATCCAAAACAGTCTATCTCGAGAATTATACAAATCCTAATGTTTCTGTACTTAACGCACTGTACAAAATAACACTTCTATATTATGTCATACATTTTATAGTTCTTATAAGATGGCTGGTTACTTTCATCTATGGTCCGGGAGAGCTTCGAGCCTGGATCGTAACGCTTGATGGATTTGCATTTCTATTCTGTACCTGTTGGTATCTCTTTGTTGCGTTAAACAATCCCGAATTTTTCCGAGGAGTAAATTCCGGGCTAAAACCAATTACAGAGGTCGTTCCAAAACAAAAAACCAGCCCATTAATAATTGACGAAAAAAATGCGCAAATCGAACTCTTAAAAGATTTTATGGCGGAAAAAGAACCATTTTTGGATTCTTCATTAACGATTCAGGATTTGTCAGAGCAGGTAAAAATGCCTGTCAAGGATTTATCTACTCTGATCAACCTGTATATGGATAAACATTTTTTCGACTTTGTCAATGAATATAGAATTGAAAAAGCAATGCAGATCCTTAAAGATCCTTCTCAAAAAGAACTGACTGTTTTGGAAATTTTATATCAAGTGGGTTTTAATTCAAAATCTTCGTTTAATACCTCTTTCAAAAAATATACTGGAAAAACACCAACTGATTTTAGAAAACAAGCTTTATAAAAATCGAATTACTTTTAAAAATGAGTTCGACTTTTTTTAATCGGTCGTATATTAAACCGTTCTGATGCATTTTTGCAGCAAAATAATTAAAAATAAATTGAATCGTTGTCAATACGTTTTCTGTAACTCCGGAACGCAGACTAAGACTATGATAAGACTCAATTCTATCAAAAGAACGTCTAAATAAAATTCAAAAATTTCTCATGAAAAATATAATTGTAATCTTTTTTTGCATTTTTTCAACACAGGTCTTTTCTCAGAAAAAAACAAAAAACGCCCAATTCACTAAGCAAACAAAGACAGATTTCAAAGTTGATAAAACAAATAAAAAATTAATAAGCCAAATCGATTCGGTAATGGTAAAGTCCTACGAGAGAGGTTTATTCAATGGGAATATCCTTATTTCTCAACATCATAAGATCATCTATCAAAAATCATTTGGTTTTAGTGATGAAACAAAACAGACTGCTTTAAACGACAAATCAATATTTAACACGGGTTCTATTGCAAAGGAATTTAATGCGGTTGCCATAATGATTTTAGTCGAACGGGGTCTTCTTGATCTTGATGACAAAGTATCAAAATTTAATTTAGGGTTGCCTAAGTGGTCTGAAAAAGTTACGGTAAGACATCTTATTAATTATGCAAGCGGTATTCCTCAAATTGACCCAATAGCACCTAAGAATGATGAAGAAGCATGGAATATCCTGAGAAGCAATGACAGTCTACTTTTTGAACCAGGAACCAGTTACAAGTATGATAACAGTAACGTCTTTTTGCAAAGAAGAATCATTGAAAAGGTTACCGGAATGTCATTTGAGGAGTTTATTTCTAAAAATATAATTGAGCCGTTGAAGATGACCAATTCAGTGTTTGATCCAAAATCGGGATATAAAAACCGAACATCCTGTTATGATTTTGACAATGTTAAATGCCCTGAAATGCAATTTATAAGCGGTTGGCTTTGGGTGGATATCAATGATCTGTATAAATGGATCGAAGCGATGAATTCCAATCGGTTAATATCCAAAAAATCCTTTCAGACCCTGTTGAATAATCCATATGCAAAAGACGAAGGAGGATCTCTTGGCAGGTACTTTGAAAAAGAAGGACTGCAAAGACACAATGGCGTTTCGTATAAATTTGAATCTATCTTTTTAAACGATTTTAAAAATAATATGACGATCATTCTATTGTCTAATAATCTAAATAAAGTCTGGGATTTAGGACATATTATTCACAGTTTAATGTTGGGAAAACAGTATGAAATTCCTAAAAAATCCATTTATCAGGCGATAAGAAAAGAAGCTCTCAATGACGTAAATAAAGCTATAGGGACTTATTATTCACTCAAAGAAAATTCTAAAAATGAATATAGTTTCGAGAATCCGGGTGAGCTTAATAAATTGGGATATGAATTATTAAAACTCGGAAAAATCAATGAATCTATAACCCTATTTAAATTGGCGGCAAATGAATTTCCTAAAGACGCAAATATTTTTGACAGTTTAGGAGAAGCTTACTTTACAGGTAAACAATATGAATTAGCGCTGGATAGTTATAAAAAAGCAATCCATCTTGGCGGCACTAACGGGAATGCTGAAAAAATGATAGATAAAATCGGGAAAGAAATAGGGAAGTAAAATTTTCAAATCAGATTTTAAACAAAAAATCCCGGATTACCGGGATTTCAGTTTATTTGATCTCTACAGGAACCGAGATTTTATCCCAATCCATTGTAAACCCATTACTGTTTATTTTATACACTAAATTTTCCTGTGTTGCCGGTAACGCTTTTGTTTTTACATCCACACGTAAAGCATCTTTAGCCTGTTCGTATTTATAAGCACCCCATTGTTTGGGCTCTTTGTTAAAAATGGCAGTCCAGGTTCCATTTTCTTTAGGGATCAGGAAAAAACTGTATTTACCTGCAGGAAGCGGTTTACCCTGAACGGTAATATTTTTATCCGTTTCGAAAGTAGTTGCTTCATTGGCACCTGCACGCCAGACTTTATCATAAGATTCTAAACCACCCCAGATTTTACGTCCTTTAACAGATGGGCTGCTATAGGCTATTGTAATGGTGGCATCTTTAATTTTTCCGGTCGCCGTAGCCGGAGGGCTGGCAGGTTTTTTAGTGTCCTGTGCAAAGGCGTTTACTGAAATCGTCATTGCAGCCAAAACCATGGTAGCAGATTTAATCATTGTTTTCATACTATTTTTATTTGTTTGTTTTTGTGATTGTCCGTTTACTAATTTACTGTTTTCTGCTTATAAAACAGTAAACCGATCGCAGAAAATATAATGACTGCTGCTGCCCCGATTACATTAAGCCAAAGGAAAGAAACGATATCGAACTGATAAACCGCAATAACCGTAATTTCCGATAAAATGGCAGCTATAAATACATTTGCACCATCGATTTTTTTATAATAAAATGCGACCAGAAAAATTCCCAATATCGGACCGTAGAAAAGAGAACCCAATACATTTACCGCTTCAATGAGGGAACCCATCTGCGTGGCAAACATAGCAACACCGATTGAGAAAATACCCCAGGCTAACGTATGCAGGCGGCTATACTTCAATTCGGTTTTCTCATCAGGAATATCTTTTCTGAAGAGTAAATGAACATCTTTTAACGAGCAGGCGGCAAGGGAATTCAGCGCTGCTGAAATGGAACCCCAGCTTGCCAGGAAAATGACAGCGAACAGTAAACCGATCATCCCTGCAGGCAGGGTATTTTTTACAAAATACAGGAAAATGTAATTGGTATCCGTTTTCTCTGCATTATCGTTTGATTGATTGATCGCTTCCTCTACCCTTCCGTGAAGGGCTTTTACCTGAGCCTGCGTGTTTTTAAATTCCTCAATAGTTTTTTTGAGTTGGGGAGAATGGGTTTCTTTCAGTTTTAGAATTTCTTTCGATTCTGCATTGAATTGTATCTGTAAATCCTGATGTTCTTTTTCAAAAACCGCGGCCTGTTCAGGTTTTGTTTCCTTTAAATGCTGATAAGAGCGTTCATTAAAATAAATCGGAGCCGGTTTCAGAGAAAAGAAAGCGAAAAGCAAAGCACCGATCAGGAGAATCGCAAACTGCATCGGAATCTTAACCAGTCCGTTCAGCAGCAATCCCATTTTTGCATTGGTATTGTCTTTCGCAGTAATATATCTTCCAACCTGGCTCTGGTCCGTACCGAAGTAAGAAAGTGCCAGAAAAAAACCACCAATCAGCCCGCTCCAGATATTATATTTATCTTTCCAGTCGAATTCTGTGGTAATGACATTGAGCTTTCCGGATTTTCCCGCCAGATAAAGCGCATCATTAAAGCCAATTCCATCCGGCATATCCTGAATCAGAAGATACCCTGCAAAAGCCATTGTTCCGAGGATAATGAGAAACTGTAATTTTTGGGTATGAGCGATCGCTTTTGCTCCGCCAATATAGGTGTAGATCAACAGAATGCCGCCTGTTAAAACATTGGTTAAATAAATATTCCAGTTTAAAACGCTTGATAAGATGATGCTCGGGGCATAAATGCTGATTCCCGTTGATAAACCTCTCGAAAAAAGAAAAAGCAGCGAAGTGAGTACCCTCGTTTTTTTATCAAAACGGTTCTCCAAATATTCATAGGCAGTGTAAACATTTAAGCGCTGAAAAATCGGGATGAAAGTAATACAGATCACAATCATCGCCAAGGGCAGACCAAAGTAATACTGAACGAAACGCATGCCGTCTGTATAAGCCTGGCCCGGTGCTGAAAGAAATGTAATGGCACTGGCCTGGGTAGCCATAATCCCGATAAGCACAATGTACCAGGGCATTTTATTATCTGCTTTCAGGTAGGATTCGTTGCTTTTCTGGCCACGGCCGATGAATACGCCGTAAACCACCACTGCAACAAGTGTAACAATAAGAACGGTCCAATCTATACTACTCATGCCCAGAATTTAGTAAACCAATAATAAAATGCGATCTGAACGACTAATGCAACAGCCAATAGCAGGTACCAGGTATTCCAGTTTTTAAGTTTCTTGTTCATCAGTTTTTCTGTGCAGATAAAAAGTTAAAAAATAAACGTGCCGCCCCAACATTTCCGGCAGGAAGCTGTCTGAAAAAAGCCAACGGTGTATAAATAAAATTACCCTTCCCATATCGGGCATATAAAGTGGATCCCTTCAGCGGTTCTTCTCCGGTATCATGCATTTCAAAAAGCGGTTCATACGCTGCGTCCCATTGAGCCGGGAAATAGGCACCACGCTCCTGTACCCAGCCTTTAAAATCATCCGCAGTAATTTTGTTAGGAAAGTTCAGTAATTTATGATTGGGATTCAAAAACGTAACCTCAGCATTTTCTTCGGTAACCCGTTTATTGGCAATACTGAAATTGTATATTCCCAATTGGTCAACGGTTGTATCCTGGCTGGTGTTATACTGCATCACCAGATTACCTCCGGTTTTAACATAAGACCATAAAAAAGGCATCCAGCGGCCCAGCTTTTTCTCCGTATTATTGGCACGCACACCCAGTACGATGGCATCATATTGCGACAGCCTGTTTTGATTGCCGTTTCCGCCAGATTCATGTAAGTTGCCATAAAAATCTTCGTCTTTCAGAACATCTACCCGGATACCCGCAATACGCAGGAAATCAGGAATAAAATCGCCTGCTCCTTCTATGTAGCCTACTTTTCTGACCTTCGCCTGAATATCACCTTTCATTACGGTGACCGTAGCAGGCGCAAAATACTGTAAAGAAGGTAAATGCGGGTACTGAATTAATATTTGTTTTTTATGATAAGTGACTCCATCTGCCACAAAATTGGCATCCAATAATATCCGGGATGAATTGATTGTGGCAAGCTTTGTTTTTGGAATAACATAATCGATTGTAGTATCGTTTCCATTAAGTGAACTTATATCAGCACCACCTAACCGTTCTCCGTTATACATCAGGTTCAGAACACCTTTATTGAACTGTCTGCCGGAGTTAATCTTAAGATTTAAGCTCAAATGTAAATCTTCATTTTCTTTAACCACATACAGCGGCTGTATAAATTTCAGCTCCAATGCAGGAACAATACGCAGGGCTTCAACTACATCACCACGCACCGGATCTAATTTTTTGAAAGATAAAGGAAGCTTAACGTGAAATTTTTCCGAACCTATTTTTAAACCAAGCAACACATTCAGTGGCGATTCTGCCTCAGGCAAACCCACTAAAGTATCATCCGGAACAGAGAAAGTGGCTGCGTTCACTGGAGGTTTTGCCAGCCAGTAAGGTTCTGTGAGTGCTGCATCTGCAGGAATCTGAATGTCATGCTGAATGGTAATTAAAGAATCTTTTGACAGTTTTCTGTTGAAGCTTTCCGACTGGCTTAACCATTGTACATTTTCTAAAACAACAGGATCTGCAGCTCTTGAAATCAGGTTTAACCTGAAATTATAATGATCTCCGGCAACCGCTTCAGCCTGAGGGGTAACCACCTCACCCATAAAACCGGCACAGCTTAAAATAATACGATCAAGAGATTTCATTTTATCTTTTTTCAGATCTGAATCATTGAGCGCCATGACCTTTTTCCGTAAAGCAAGCAACGCAGGTAAGCTCTGGGCTGGTTCATTAAAACTGAAAGCCGAAATGATTTGATCCAATGCCTGGTCAATATCAGCATTTCCCTGTGAAATCCAGGTTTTAGTAACTCCGTCAAAAAGGGTATTTTTTGCAGGTTCGCCGATCACATGTGAAAAATATTCAGTTCTGATGCCGGCTACAGACTGTGTTCCTGCACCCTGGCTTTTATGTAAGCTTCTGCTTAATCCCGCCAGTTCACCATAGCCCATTCCCAGTTGCGCATCATATTGCCCAACGGTAACTTTCAGTTGATTTTCAGCGGTTGTATTGACTCCTCCAAATCGAAAAGTATTCCACAATACACGTTTTGGCTGCCATACATTCACATATTTCAACTGATCCGGGAAAGCGTTTTTATCGCCTGCCATCTTAAAAGCTTTTTCTGCCACCACCGCCGAAGCTGCATGCTGCCCATGGCCTGCCGCAGCTGTGGGAGGAAAACGACAGATGATAATATCCGGACGGAATTGACGGATCACCCAGACTACATCCGCTGTGATGCTGTCTGCATTCCATTGTTTAAAAGTATCTGTTGTATTTTTAGAGAACCCGAAATCAATCGCACGGGTAAAGAACTGTTGGGCACCGTCTAATTTTCTTGCCTCCAAAAGCTCATGCGTTCTGATTAATCCCAGGACTGCCCCCTGCTCTGTGCCCAATAAATTCTGTCCGCCATCTCCTCTGGTTAAAGATAGATAGCCTGTTTCAACATTCTGATCGTTGATTAACCAGGAGAGCAATCCTGTATTTTCATCATCAGGATGTGCCGCAAGGTATAAAACTTTAGGCAGATGTTTAAGGGTTTTAAGGTCGCGGTAAATTTCAGATGATTTGGAAGGCCGGACCTGCTGGGCAGAACAAAAAACCGTATAAAATCCAAGGATAAATACAGTGCTTACTTTTTTAAACATTTAATTTTACTTTGCGGAACAAATATAAGTAAATCATCTTTCTTTCAAAATTAAAAGAATCAGACTATGAATTTCACAAAAAATAGTTTAAATTTTTCATTAAATCACAATTCAATACTTCAGCAGATCAACGAAGTTGATTCTTTTCTTTTGCTCTCTTAAAATCAAGTCAACAGTTTCAAAAATGATTGAATATATTGAACCATTAAGATTTTTTAAGCTGTTAAGAACCGTTAAGAATATAGCTAAAGCTATTCATAAAGCGGTCTTTTCATTCATCAAAGATGAATCTTAACTTATCTTATCCTCCTCATTTTCCTTAATGATTTAAATGCTACAGGTAATATGTTATTTCCTATGTTTTGCACTTGTCCCCTATTCTGAAATAGTGTCAGCCCTCTTTTTTTCCCTCTTTCTCTGAAGAATAAGGTGTGCCGCATCCAGCATTTTAACCGTATGAATGTAGGGCATCACGATATTTCTTTCCGGCAGATTTTCTAAACGCCCATTGAGAAATAGACGATTCCAGATATAAAGTAATCAAATTCTTTGATGGTGTATTCTCTGAATGCTGTTTTGAAAACCAACAGAGGATTCCGGTATTCCGTCTCCAAAAGCAGGCCAAGAACCCACGGGGAAATTTTCTCCGGCCGGGTATCAACCGTCCATTTTCTGTCCTTCAGCATCATAAGATAGCCTGCCCGGATCAACGACCTCATCGACTGATGAAACTGGAAGATCACCGCCGGATCTTCATGGATCCAGCTATTTCTTTTCACCGCATAATTCATAATGTTGCTGAGCCTTTCTTTGGAAATATCCAGCTCATTGAACTGAAAGAAAGTTTCTATCAGCTGCAACCCGGAGTACTTTTTATCTGCCCGAAACCGGGAATCAAAGTTTGTTTTGCTTTTTTTCATGTGTTTGTATTTTTTTATAAATGTAAGGAAAAATTACAAACATTCGGATTTGAGTCCGAGATTTTTATAAGAATATGTAATTTATTTGTTTCTATGACAGAAGCAAATAGAAAAATTGTTGAATTTATAAGGGATGAGTGGGTTATCCCTATGAACAATAACAGCAAATTTGCAGTAGATCATAACATTGATGAAAAGACCGTTCGAAGAATAAAAGACGACAAAGATTATCAAATTGCTCTTCTCACGATAATGCGGATTTGCCATGCAAGAAATTTAACTCTTGCCAGCTTTTTCAAGATGGTTGGAATATAGATTACGAAAACAATATAACTGATAAATCCTGACGAAAGTTGGGATTTTTTTGCTTCAATATTGTTGATTTTTTTTGACTAAATAATTAACAATCATTTATATGTACGGGAAACCATATTGATATTTATTGTTATTTTTTTATTTTTGATATATAAAAACTAATTAAACTATAATAACTGGGGAAATTCAAAATATGGAGAAAAAAATTATTGAAAGTAAATATAAGTTTTTAGCTAACCAGCCCTTAGGTGAAGACTTATTTAAAAATAAATCTCAAGATAAGATAGCAACAGTAATAAGTGAAAAAATTCTCGATGAGAAAAGTTTTAAGATTATTGGAATAGATGGAACTTGGGGATCGGGGAAAAGTAATTTAATACACCTATTACAAAAAAAGGTAGAAAAAACTCATAAATTCTTTATGTATGATGTATGGGGTCATCAAGAGGATGAACAAAGAAAAGCCATATTAGTTGAATTAACTGAATTTATTAAAAATGAAACAGATCTTCTTAAGAAAAATGGTAAAAAAAATTGGGATCATAAATTAAAAATATTATTAGCTAATTCGAAAGAAACAACTACCATTAATCAGCCATACCTAAGTGTTGGATTTATTTTTAGCTTGTTATCTATTGTTTATATTCCAACAGTCAATGTATTTAAAGATTCAATTAAAGATTTCTTTCAGATAGATTCATGGTTATGGAAATTAGTATTGGTAGCTTTTCCAATTTTTATTGTCATTGGTATCTATATTTATAATCTTATTAGAAACTGGAAGAATAAAAAGGTTTTTTGGAAGTCATTCGGATATGCTGCAGAAGAAACTTTTCAAGTATATACTAATAAACAGAAAGAAGAAACAAAAATTGAAACAATTTCTGAAAATCAACCATCTGTTAGAGATTTTCAAAAGTGGATGGAGGAAATTGACGAAGATTTAAATAAAAAAATAATCTTAGTCTTTGATAACTTTGACAGGCTACCTAAAAAACATATTCTAAATATTTGGTCTTCTATTCATATTTTTTTTGCAGAGAAAAAATATAAAAATATCAAGGTAATACTACCTTTCGATAGAGAGCATATTCAAAATGCTTTTAAGGAACTAAATATTGATGGAACTGATAAGACTTTTGGAGATGATTATGTAAATAAAACTTTTGATATTGTTTTTAGAGTAACCCTTCCGATTATGTCTGATTGGAAGCTGTTTTTTAAAAATCAATGGGATAAGGCTTTTGTTAATTATGATGCAGATGAATTACGCTTAGTAATACAAGTTTATGAGTTTTTAAATAAAAGAATAACTCCACGAGAAATTATAGCTTTTATAAATGAAATTTTAACTATTAAACTTTTAGATGAAAATTTTAAAGAGAGATATATTGCTGTATTTGTTTTAAAAAAAGACGAAATTTTACAAGATCCATTAAGGGCTATTACAAAATTAGACTATTTAGACGGTTTAAAATCTATTTACTATAATGATTCTGATTTTTCAAACCAAATTACGGCGATCGTTTATCATATTCCAGTAGATGAAGCTATTGAATTAATTTATACTCAAGAATTAAAAGATGCGCTAAATCGAAATGATGTGGATAGGTTTAACGCTATTTGTAAATCCGATTTTGCTGATTCGATTTTTAGCTCAGCAATTATTGATACTGATATTTTAGAAAATCCAATTAAAACACTTTCTGCACTTCAGAATAATACAAATATTCCTGAATTACAAATTAAGCAAGCTTGGAAGACTTTCTACTATAAAGCTATAAATGACAACTCTCAAGTTGAAAAGCTTGAAATTGAAGATTGGAAGTTAATTCTAATTGAAAATTATGATGATGATCAATATCTGAAGACTTTATTATTTGACTATGCAGAACTAATTACTGAGTCTAATATGATGCAGTATATTTCTTTAATTGATAAATTCATGAATCACTTATATGATGATAGAATTCGACCTTTACTACCTTTTAAAAATATTAATGCTGAAAACTTTATTGCTTTAGTTGAAAATAAAGGAAGTGAATATAAAAAGTTTAGATTGACTTGTAACAATAAATTAATTGACGCACACATTTCCAAATTAAAAATTGAAAACATTCTAGAATTGAAAAATACTAAAATTATATGTCGAGATTTTGATCTTAGCAATTATAAACAACATTTAAAAACAAATTTTAATACTGCTGTTGATCAAAATAATATTGAAAAAGCAAATGATATACTTTTAAAAATTAAAGAAACTATAAATGAAGAAAGTACAGCTTTAAAAGAATTATTAAATGATTCTCAAATATATTCTCTTTATACAAATAATATTTCCTCTTCATCACTAATTATTGATGATTTAATAGCAATGAGAATATCAAGAGGTGGAAATTTTAACAATTCTTATAAAAGTCAATTCACTAATATTCTAAATACTCATGATGAATCTAAAGCAAAGGAGATAGGAGTAAAAATCCTAAATTATGTTTCTTATGGAGAACTTTTAATAAACTCGGAACATTTTGTTGACTCTATATTGTTTAAAAATATTATTTTGAGTTTATTTTCCGATTCATCTTTGGATAAGTGGGCGGATATTAATAAACTTATTAATAATTATGATAAAATTAAAACTTCACTAAAATTAAGAGATAGCCAGCTGCTAAATGAGCTGAATGAATGGACAGTAGAGTATTCTGATTTATCATTACGAAATTTAAGTGATGAGTTCATTAATGATTGTTTTAAATATAGTGATTTATCAATATCAAAGAGTTTTATAGAAAAATTTAATCGAGAATTTCAAGGTTTAGAAAATGATGGTTATAAAGATATTTTTAATTCTGAAAATGATATCCACTTTAAATATTTTCATTACTTAGATAGTACTTCCTTAACACAATCCTCTTTAGATATCTTTAAAGAGACATTTTTGTCAAAAATTCAAGAGAGCAAAGTTAATGGAACCTGGTGGACTATATTTAACAAATATGAGACTAATAACTCTAATTTATCGATCGAAAATAGTTTAAAAGATATCAGAGACCAGTTTTTAAATGGGCATATTGAATTTAATATTGATACAGCAAAAAAAATTCTACCACTTTTTATTAAATATAATTTATTAGATCCTTCTACAGATATTTTTAGAACTATCATTAAAAACAATTTTTTGAGTAATAATGAATTTTTAGATATTTTACTACAATATGGGGATTATTTAAAAAACCTATATCAAGCAACCATTCAAAGTCAAAAGGAGGGATTTCGAAATATAATTAATGAGAAAAGAGATAGTAATGAAAAATTAGATCAATTAGCAAAACAAATTGGAATCAGAAAACCAAAAGATAAATAATAAACTATCATATCATACATCTTTTAAAAAAATATTCAACCCCCGCTCTCCAAAATCTCCCGACTTCGGAGCAAGTTCAAAGAAAACAACCTTATTTCATGAGCTTAAAATCAGGAGACTTTCCGTTGCAAAATTTAAAACAAAAAAATCCCAGCTTTCGTTGGGACTTTTAAAGTCTTGACTGATCTAAAGTTTTCAAGCTATTTCAAAGTAAATGAAAGCTAATAAGCAAATCCAAGTCTATTTTTAACATGCTTACTTTCTTCGTCTCTTAATTTCTGATTTGTCATGATTTCATGCTCTTTATTTTTTTGGATAAGCTTAAACCAATGTATTGCGGGAATCAGCCCGTTGGAATGTAATTCAAGCCTGATGATGAACTCATCTGTCGGCTTGCGATGATTATTAATATATTGGCTAAGTACAGCTGGCTTCACATCCACCTCAACAGCAAAGTCCTTATCTTTTTTGTTTTGTCTTCTAACGTACTCATTTAAAAAAAATCCAAAACTAAAAGCTTCCAGATATTGACTGCTATCTATATAGTCTTCCAATTGAAACTTTAGCTGCAACAATTTTGAATACATTTTTTGACGATGAGTGCGATTGTCAAATTGTTTCCGACGAGCTGCCCAGAAGTCCTTCTCCTCTTTTTTCTCTTTCTCATCCAAAATTTGATCTGCAGGAAAGACAAAAGCATCCGCAAGCTCTTCACCTGTAAATTTTGAAAAATCTGTTTCCTTAATTTCCTTCCTGTTTGTCTTCATAATATTCCTGAATTAATTGTAATGAATTTTCACCTTCAGTGATCAAATATATTTTGGTTGACTGTAATCCATACTGCTGCATATAATGTTTAGCAAGCTTTGTTTTTGGCTTTAAGCATACATACCCTCCAAATCCTTTTTTAAATGCTTCTCTGCATGCAAATGCAATAAGACAGCCTGCAATCCGGCTATAGTTCTGCGATTGACCAACATTTTCTTTGGAAGCCGCCAGAAGTCTGATTTCCAAAGCATAATCCTGTGGCCGCTCTTCTATTGATAACAATCCTATGGGTTCTTCTTTCTCTTCTGCTGTCAATTTATAGACATGAAAGTCTTTTTCTTTGTTCCAATTAAAATCAAATCGCCTGGTTTTATTAATTTTCGAAATTTCAGCAGCATCAATTTTAGTTATTGTTGCTGCTTCTTTCTTACCCGTGATTTTATTTAATACGTACATTGCTTAACAAATATACAAAAAAAAGTTTACACATAATGTAAACTTTTTTTCTAATTACTTCTTTTTCAGATAGCTTAATTAACAACTCAAAGCCGTGAAACTTTGCGAAGAGAAATAACCATCTATGTTTTTCTAATTACATTCTGCGTAAGATAAATATAATTAAACATACAAAACGTCGCTACCGCCCCAAATGTATGCCATAAAAAGTGGGTTCCGAAACTGAAACATTCCCATTTATCAGCGATACGGAAGGTCAGTGCAAAAACAAACGACAATACAGCAAAGCCTACCCATTGTCCGGCTTTCCATTGGGTATACATCAGATACCTGAGTACCGAGAAAACTACAAATGACGCCATGATGGCATAATTGACGTTGATAAAAAGAGAAGGGTTATCAGCCAGAATCCAGTTTCTCAAAGCGAACATAAGTACTGTATATCCCAGAACCATTACAGCAGCATAGTACCATCGGGTACTCTGCGCTACAAAATAAAATCCGGCAGACAGGCAGAGTACCATAATAGGCAGCCAATCCATCATAATAAATACCGGCCATTGCCTGAATGAATGGTAAACAGTTCCCCCTATGGCTCCAATATATAATAAAAACAGGCAGTAGGTTAAAAAAGGATATTCTTTAAAATGACCCTTCAATTTAACAGTCCAGAAAATGGCTATGGCTAAAAAAAATGCAGCAGTGATTGCATTTAAAGGCTCAGGGAACAACTGAGTCATATCTGTTTCTTTATATAACAGGCCTCCGTCCGGAGGCATTAGGTGTGTCAGCATTGGCTTTTATATTATATGGATAGGCATGCTTTGGAGTAAAAAATACAAACACAAGCCATTTTTATAATCATGAGTAAAACATGTATTGATATACTAATATACTTCTTCTTAATATAATTTTTTATCAGAAAATTTAAAATCCTGTATTTTGGGCAGAGGCCTTATTAAAACTCTTTTTTTTCTTACACTCAGTGCTTTGGCTGAGCCGGATATTTCATCCGTTTCAGTTCTCATCCCGGTAACCAGATCAAATTTGGTTTCTGTAAATACTGTTTTTTCATCAATATAGCCTTTTGTTGCATTATTAGTGAGCTTATCGACATAGATTAATTCAAAATTGCCGTTATTGTATTTGAAGTCGTAGGTAATATTCCCGCCTTCAATTTCACTCCTCATTTTTAAGATTCCCTTTTCAATAGAGAAATCCGGAATTTGATATCCATTAAATTTCCCCTGGTTTTCAACCGGGTATTGGGGTTCTATGATCTTGGTTGAAGATACAGCCAGAGCTAATTTCCCATTCGGCTGGGACAGAAAAATATCTAATCTTAACGGTCTTGTTTTGTCCACTGTATCCATTTTCACCGTTATTCTATCCATTTTGCCATCATTATTTAAATCTCCATGTTCTTCTCTGACCTGGTACGTATAATGCTCTTTAGGATTACTGTTTTGGGCCAGTAAGTTCAGGGGGACCGAAAGTAAAATGAATATAAAATATATGCTTTTCACAGTTTCACTCATTATTTTAGTTTTTTCATTAATGATATTATAGCTGATAGATGGTTATTGAGTACTAACATTTTCTGCCCTCACTCAACTTATCCAGGATCAATTGCAATATAACAGGTCACCGGAGTGCATCTTACCTATGACCTGGCTGGCGTACTCATTTTTTATAATATAAAGGAAAGCTTTTATCTGAGATTTCTTTTCCCCGCCATTCCGACTCGCATGGGTCTGCCCGGCTTCAATCTTCATTGTATGGCTGCCATCGTCACCCACTATACAATATTTAATGATCCGGTCTCCTAAACGCCAGGTATAGATATCATACGGCTTAATAAAGGTTTCTCTGCTCACTTTTGACTTTCCATATTTCTCATCCAATAACTCTACAAACTTTTTAGTTTCTTCTAAAGAGATCTTTCCCGCAACCGCACTAAAAACCATCATCTTACCATCAGGAGTGGTGGCAAAATTGACGGCATTAAAATCAAAATCGTCAAACCTTGCCAGCACATCTTCATAAGAAAAAATTTCCTGCCTGTATTCAATCCGTACGGGCTTTTCACTTCCTATAAACGCTCCGTCAGAAATAGTATCAACACCTATCACCTCAGATTTTACCTGGTAATAGTTGTCATACGTTTTGTACTTATCCTTATCTGAAAAATAGGCGGACGCCTTATTATTAAAGTTGAAATCCTGTAACTCTATGGCCTTTTCCTTTTTACAGCTTGTCAGAAAAAGTAAACAGATTAAAATAAGGATGATTTTTTCCATGCTTAATGTTGGCTAAAGTTTATTGCGATCCCGAAATGAAGTCACCTCTAATATATAAAATTATATTGGTCTTATATATAATTTATTTTTAATCAAACAATTAACAAACCATTGAGCCTTCTCCAGTCCAATAGGAAAAAGACAGTAACGAATAAATATTTATTCTTTGAGGTAATAAAAAACAATGTTAGATGGTCTTATCTTTACATATACAATAACCAAACTATCATTAGTATGAAAAAACTTAATCTATTACTATTGCTGTCTTTATCCCTCAATATTTTTGCACAAAGTGTTAAGGATAAAATAAAATCATTTGAAAACAATCTTCTTAGCTGGGATACATCGAAAAATAAAAAATGGACTTTAAAGGAAAGAATGGCTTTCTACAATATGAATGCAGTAAGTATCGCAGTCATTAAAGATTATAAAGTAGAATGGTCGAAAGCATACGGTTTTGCAGATGTTGGTGAAAACAGGCCTGCCACGACTCAAACGCTCTTCCAGGCGGCATCTGTCAGCAAATCTATCAACAGTCTCGGCATTCTGAAACTGGTTGAACAGGGAAAATTAGATTTGGATCATGATATAAATAATTATCTGAAAACCTGGAAATTTCCATACGATTCTGTTTCTAAAGGGAAAAAAATCTCCATTGCGAATCTTTTAAGCCATAAAGCGGGACTGTCTGTTCATGGTTTCGGAGGTTATCAGAAAGGGAAAGATCTGCCAACGGTCATACAGATTCTCAATGGGCAGAAGCCTGCCAATTCTCCTGCGGTTCGCTCTGTGTTTGAACCTGATCTTAAATTCCAGTATTCAGGTGGCGGAACCACAATCACCCAGCTGATCCTTGAAAATACCACAGGGGAAAAGTACGAAGATTTTATGGGGAAAAATGTATTAGTACCCTTAGGAATGAACGAAAGTTCCTACAGCCAGCCTCCATCTCAGGATAAAAAAGAATTACTGGCAACCGCCTATAATGACGGAAAAGAAGTAGAAGGTAAATATCATATCTATCCTGAAAAAGCAGCCGCCGGTTTATGGACCAATCCCAATGACCTGGCCAAATACATCATTGAAACCCAACTGTCACTAGCAGGAAAATCAAATAAAATCCTGTCCAAAGAAATGTCTGTAAAGAGAGTTGAGAATAATTACGGTGTATTTCTGAATGATTTCAAAGGCACAAAATACTTCGGCCACAGCGGTGGAAATGAAGGCTTTGTCTGCTACTATATCGGAAGTGTTGAAGACGGAAACGGCCTGGCTGTGATGACTAACGGTAATAATTTTAAATTAATCGATGAAATTCTTTTAAGCATTGCCAGTTTGAACCATTGGAAGGATTATCCGATAGAGCCTCAAAAAGAATCTATCAGACTGACAATCAGAAAAGAATGCTTAAAAAATATTGACAAAGGAATTGCTTTATATAAAAATCTTAAAAAGACTAAGCCTGATGATTACAATTTTTCCAATGAAAATGAGCTGAATGACCTTGGCTATGAGCTTCTGAGAGATCATAAAACAGACTCGGCAATTAAAATTTTCAACTTAAATGTTGATGAGTTTCCAAATTCAGGAAATGTTTACGACAGTCGCGGTGAGGCTTATTTTAATAAAAAAGAGTACAGCCTGTCAAAAAGCGATTATGAGAAATCGCTGAAACTTGATCCCTCCAATAATAACGCAAAAGAAATGATTTTGAAAATCAATCAAATGCTGTCTGCTAAAAATTAAACCAGATTTTTAATATTAATCCTGGTGCTGTTTAAACTTTTTGCTGCAATCCATACTACAGAATCATTAAACGCAAAGAAAATGCATGGAAGCAAAGGAATTTGGCAGTGAAGGGTTCCAATAAAATTGCGGTAAAGCTTACCTGATTCTGATTGCTCTGTAAAAATGTTTGAGGCCAATATCCAAGTTAAAAAATCAAATGGCGTCACTTAAGTGGCGCTTTTTATTCTTTTTGAATACCGAATCAGATAGGTATCAATTTAGAATTGAATACAGTTTTAGAGCTTTCTCAGTCATTCTTTCCCATTCTCTTTACAATTACTCTTCTCAGCCTGTCTTCATTTCTGTCACCCCAGGATCCTAATGCAGAAATGACAGGAATTAAGGTTTTACCAAAATCTGTAAGGTAATATTCAACTTTGGGCGGAACCTCAGCATAGATTTTCTTCGTAACAAGTTCGTGCTCTTCAAGTTCTTTCAACTGGATATTTAAGACACGCCTTGAAGCATCCGGAATTTTACGCTGTAATTCGCTGGGACGCAGATGACCTTCATTGATAAACCACAGCAGACGGATTTTCCATTTGCCGTAAAGGACTTCGCCAATAAGGTCAAGGCCACAGTTTAAATTCAAAGGTATTTTTCTCTCATGCATACACAAATTTAGCCCAATGTACCCAATTGCACAAGAGGGGAAAAAATTATCCCTATGCGATTCCATTTTCCGTTATTGCCTGAAAAAGTGATACTTCCGAAATTTGTACCAAAGAATTCTACAATGGAAAATCTATTCAATTACAACAATGAACTTCAGGGTAAAATTGCCCTGGTAACAGGAGGTACAAAAGGAACCGGCAGAGCTATAGCAGAAAGATTGTTACAAGCTGGCGCAACGGTTATTATCACTGCAAGAAATTCACCTGAACAAGAAAACAGCAACCTGTATTTCATTCCTTCCGATTTGAGTACAGCAGAAGGAACTCAAAAAGTCATCAGCGAAGTGCTGTCAACTTATGGGAGGCTGGACATTCTTGTGAACAACCTGGGTTCTTCATCTACACCTGCCGGTGGTTTTAGCGTATTAACTGATGAAGACTGGGAGTCAACCCTACAGGCTAATCTGCTGGCTCCCGTCCGACTGGACAGAGGATTTTTACCCCAAATGACAGAGCGCAAAAGCGGAGTCATTATTCATATTGCTTCAATCCAGGGTAAACTGCCTCTGTACGAATCTACTTTGCCGTATGCTGCGGCAAAAGCAGGATTGATCAATTACAGTAAAAGTTTATCAAATGAAGTGGCACCAAAAGGTGTTCGTGTTCTGACTGTTTCGCCGGGATGGATCAGGACAGAAAATGTCAAAGTATGGCTGGAAACAATGGCCCGGAATTCAAAAACCTCTGTTGAGGAAGCCCAGCAAAGTGTTCTGAATGCATTGGGCGGAATACCTTACGGCAGACCTGCCGAACCGGAAGAAGTAGCTGAATTAGTAGGTTTTCTTGTTTCACCGAGAGCTCATTATTTAACAGGAACTGAATTTATAATCGATGGCGGGACAGTGCCTACCATTTAATCATCTAAAAAATTAAACAGAATGAATTTACCCAACATCATCTCAGAATTAGTGAAAGCCCAAAACGAATTCAACAGTGCAGCCTATGCCAACTGTTTTGCCGAAAATGCAGAGGTATTTGATGAAGGCCAAACCCACCACGGAAAACCGGAAATTGAAAAATGGATTGATAAAGCCAACAAAGAGTACAGAGCCACTATGAAGCCAATAGATTACAACGAAAATGAAAACATCCTATCTGCAGAAGTTGCAGGGACATTTCCAGGCAGCCCTATTGTTTTGAAATATCATTTTCAGTTGTCTGAAGGATATATTCAATCTCTGAAAGTAACAGATTAACCGTGTAATCATCATATAAATTGAATACTTTAACAGCATGCAGAGGTAAGCAGATTGCCATTCTTTCTTAATTGGCTCACCCGAACCCAATCATGAATAAAAGTATTTGAAAATACGTTCATACTGGTCACAAAAAATGGCATCACTTGTCTTAAGCGATGCCATTTTTTAATTTTTATTTCTTTAACTGAAATCAATTTGCACTAAATTCCATATTCTGCCTTATAAAGGCAATATTTTATAAATTATTTTAGCAAACTTTTTATAATTTTATGATGCATTTAAAATTATTGTCTAAAAATCCATAGATTCAGCCGTAAAAAAATTACGGTTATTGTTTTTTTTGTAATTTTGTCTTTAATAATAAAACTTAAAATGCTTAGAAAATTTAAAGTTTCCAATTTCAAAAGTTTTGAAAAAGACTTTGAATTAGATTTGACAGGAGTCAACGGCTATGAATTCAATAAGAGTTCTATTAAAAATGGAATTGCTAATAATACGATTATTTATGGTCATAACGGTGTCGGAAAATCGAATCTAGCATTAGCTATTTTTGATATTGTTGAACATTTAACCGATAAATATAGAAATGAATCCGTTTATAAAAACTATTTAAATGCTTATTGTCAATCAGATTATGCCAGCTTTTATTATGAATTTCTAATTAATTCAAAAATTGTAAAATATGAATATGAAAAAACGGACTACAAGACCATTTCGTCAGAACTTTTAGAAATAGATGGAAATATAATCGCTTCATTTGACAGAAAAAAAGAATCAAAAGCAACTATAAATCTAAAAGGAGCTGCAACATTAAAAACAGACATAGATAATCCTGAGTTATCCATTTTAAAGTATGTTAAAAACAATACAGATTTGGAGCAAAATGAAATTAATGACATTTTTATATCATTGTTTACTTTCGTTGAACAGATGCTTTTTTTCAGATCATTGTCAGATAGAACTTTTATAGGATTGGATGTTGGTGGCAAATCCATTCTAGAAGATATTATAAAAAATAACAATGTAGACGATTTTGAACGTTTTTTAAATGACGCAGGGATTGAATGTAAATTTTCTATCGTTGAAGAGTTAGGCAAAAAGACACTTGCATTTGATTTTGATGGGAAGTTCATACCTTTCAATGAAGTAGCGTCTACTGGTACACAATCTCTTTATTTATTTTATTTTTGGTATCAAAATATAAAAAAATCTGACATGGTTTCATTTGTCTTTATTGATGAATTTGACGCATTTTATCACTATTCCCTATCTGCATTGATTGTTGAAAAATTAAAAGAAACTGGAGTCCAATTTATATTAACAACGCACAACACATCGATTATAAATAATGATCTACTTAGACCAGATTGTTATTTTGAAATGACTAAAAAAGGGATTCGATCATTTTCAAAAAGTACCCCAAAAGAATTGAGAGAAGCTCACAATATTGAAAAAATGTATAAAGCCGGATCATTCGATGTTGAATAAAGTATTATTTGTATTTGAGGGAGATAAAACTGAAGAACAAGTCATTACCAGTTTACAAAAATACTTTGTAAACGAAAACACCAGCATTAAATGTATATATGGTGCAGAAATATATCAGATTTATCGAGAAATTAAAACTGATGAAGATTTAGATACCTTTAATCTCCTCAAAGAAAGAAACGAAAAAAATAAAGAATTACTTAAAGAATATACAAGAGATGATTTTGCTGAAATCTATCTATTCTTTGATTATGACGGCCATTCATCAATGGCTGATGATAAAAAAGTAAATGAATTATTAAATTTCTTTCAAGAGGAAACAGATAAAGGAAAACTATATTTAAGTTATCCCATGGTAGAATCTTTAAAGCATATTTGTGATTTTGCAACATTTCAGGATTTGGTAGTGGAGTGTAAAAAAAACATTAAATATAAGGCTATTGTAGGAAAAGAGTCTCTTAAAGAACTCATCAACTTTAATGGATACTCTATTGATATTTGGAAATCTTTAATATCAGCACATCTTAAAAAGGCTAATTTTATTATTAAAGACAATTTTGAATTTCCTACACAACTTTTTCCCCAATTAGAGATATTTGATAATCAATTAAAAAAATATATAATACCATCTTCCCAAGTATCTGTACTAAGTGGGTTTCCTATGTTTATTCATGATTACTACGGTAACAAAAAAACTATAGAGCTTGTAAATTTTATATAAAATAATTATTAAATAAGCTAAAAATATTGACGTTAACCAGAAACTTTCTATTAAATAGTTTAATATTTTTCTTTTTTTTAACGAAGTCCAATAATGCTAAATAAAGATTAATCAATTGCAATTATTCTTAATTTTTTGTCTAACACACTAAAATCTATAATAAATATAAAATAATTTTTTTTCAACCTGATTTAAACTCACACAATAATTGATAAAAATGTTTAGAGATACCTTCATACTGGTCACAAAAATGGCATCACTTGTCTTAAGCGATGCCATTTTTTAATACTAATGAGTATAAATACCTCTATCCGGTTTTTCCTCCTTCCCGTATGGTTTTAAATTTTGATTCTAAAAACCTTAAAAGGCTTTTTAAATTCTTCCTTTCCTTTATGAAACCAGGGCATTAGCTGAATCTGTGAATTGGAAATATATAAATATCCATCGTCAGAAATACTATAGCTGTCAGGCCATATCAGCTTTTCGTCATCTTTTACAATCGTATGCATTTTCAGATCCGGTGTTATTTTCACAATTGAATTCTTCTCCAGATCTCCCAAATAAAGGTTTCCTTTTTTGTCGAAAATCATTCCGTCCATTGTGATGAATTTCCCTAAATCTTCTACACTTTTGTTAAGTACTTCTTCAGTTGTTCCAAAATTCCTCAACAGCTCAGTTTTAATTCTGTACAGAAGGTTATCAGTAAGCGGTTTGTAATATAAATACTGATTGTCAGGAGTCAGGGCAATTCCATCTGAATTCACTTTCAACAAAGAACCGTCGTCTTTCCTGAGTTCCGTTCCCAACGGAGCAAAATGATAATTCGGATCTGATTGCACAGAAGGAGAATTGGCTAAAACCAATCTTGATTCCCCGTTTTTGATATTTAAAACAACAATTCCTCCGGTATTTGAATTGGTTAAATAAGCAAAACCATTTTGATTATCGATACGGATATCATTAATATAAACATCTTCCCCTACTACACTGCCCGGAAATCTGTAGATCCTTTCAATTTCATTCGTTTCCAAATTGATTTTCACCACTTTACTACTGTTCTGATAAACCTTTCCAAGGCCAATTCCGGCTGCATCTACCACCCAAAGAAAACCTTTGTCATCAGCCACTACCGATTGTACGGTTACGAATTTATTTTGTCCGTCCTCACCCTTTTGGAAACTGTTCCATTCTTCGTCAGGATAAGGAACAGGCTTACCGTTTTTCACCTCAACAACTGAGTAAGAATGAGTGTCCAGCCAATACGGATAATTCACAAAAACCCTGTTGTCTTTTGCAACAGCAACACCGGTCAACTGGTAAGTGCTGTCTGAGAAAACCTCTTCTAAAGGTGCATTTTTCTCTGCTGAAGTTTCAATGTCAGTTTTTGCATCTGCCCTGTTGGGAGATTTATTACAGGCTGCCAAGGAAATCAATGCAGCTGCCCAGAATGTTATATTTTTAAAATTCATTTTTATTTTTTTATCATGTTGATTACAGACTAATTACGATTTTCCCTACTGTTCTTCCGGTTTCCTGTTCCAGATGTGCCTCTCTCATTTTATCGAAAGGAAATATTTTGGAAACATGCGCTTTAATGGCACCACTTTCCAATAAAGAAGCAATCTGCTTCATATCTTCTCCGCTGGATTGTACGAGAATAAAATACCCCTTTACTCCTTTGGATTCTGCTTTAGAAGTGACCTCTTCATTCAATCCGGTGGGGATACTGATCATCGAACCGCCTTCTTTGATCACTTCCAAAGAATGATCGATATTGTTCCCGCCAATCGTATCCAATACAAAATCAAAGGTTCTTCCTGCTGATTTCCAATCGAAACCATGGTAATCGATATGTGAATCTGCCCCTAAGCCCAGTACGAAGTCTTTATTTTTCGCAGAAGAAGTTCCCGTAACGTTTGCGCCCAAATGTTTGGCAAGCTGCACGGCAATATGTCCCACACCTCCGGAAGCTGCATGAACCAAAACATTTTGACCCTGCTGAATATGGGCATGATGAACCAAAGCCTGATAAGCGGTAAGAGCTACCAACGTTGCAGCAGCAGCCTCTTCAAACGAAATATTCTCAGGTTTTAACGCCAATTGAGCAGCCGGAGCAGCAACATATTCTGCATAGGCTTTTCCGTGTCCCGGGAAATTGACCATCCCAAAGACCTCATCTCCCACTTTGAAATCCGGGCTTTGGGTTTCTTCTACAATTCCGGAAATATCCCAACCCAGGATCAATGGGTTCTCTGTTTTGATTCTTCCGTACATTCCTTTTCCTGCACGGCTTTTCACATCAACCGGATTGATGCTGATGGCTTTTACTTTTATCAGCACCTCGCCTCCGCCAATCGCCGGCTTTGCCAATTCTGCATATTCCAGATTTTCTACGCCTCCTGCTTCTTTTAATACAATTGCTTTCATAATATTGTTGTTGGTTGGATGTTATTTAATGTGTTGAATATAATTTCTCTGAGCTTTTGCATTGATTTTCCCAGATTTGATTTTAATGATTTTAACAAGTCAAAAGTACTCCCATTCTATCTTAATAAATAGTACATTTCCCGCTAATAACAGCACAGATTTACAGAAATGAAAAAGACTGTTTCAAAAGTAAAACAGCCTTAGCCCAAAAGGGTTTTAATTGATCTGGGACTTTCTGAATTCCAAAGGTTTCATTCCCGTTTGCTTCTTGAATAATCTTGTGAAATAAGAAGCATTTTCGAAACCCAGTTCGTAGGCAATTTCTGCAACTCCTTTTTCTCCCAGCCTCAACAGGTTTTTCGCTTCAGAAATCATAAAAATGTGGATAAGTTCCATTGCTGTCTTTCCGGTTTCCTGCTTTAATAAATCACTCAGATATCTTGGCGAAACAAAAAGCTTTTCCGCTAGAAATGCTACATTAGGCAGTCCGTTTGTTTCAAGCAGACCATCCTGTATATATTTTCTCAAGGCATCATTAAATTTGGAAGCAGTCTTTCCGCTCACCTGCGTTCTGTCTGTAAACTGCCTCTTGTAATACCGCTGCGCATATTTCAGGATAGAAGAGATATGGCTCAAAATAATATCACGGCTGTATTCGTCAGGATTATTAAAATATTCTCCCTGAATTTTCGAATAGAGCTCTAAAATAATCTGTTCTTCTTTTGGAGAAAGATGGAGAGCTTCCGTCACTTCATAGTCAAAAAAACTATATTTTTCTATTTCCTTGAAAAGCTCATGCCCGTTCAGATAATCTTCATGAATCATGAGCATATATCCTTTCTCTTCAAATTCAAGATTTTTCATCTCGATAATCTGTCTCGGCCTGGCAAAAAAAAGACAACCGTTATCATGATCATATGGTGTTCTTCCGTACATGAAAATACCTGACTTTATTTTTTTGAAAGCAATCACATAACAGTCTGCTGTAAACTCCCTGTTCCCTAATTTACATTCAGACAGACAGCCAATCATACTGAAAAGCGGATGTTCCGGAGCCTCCCAGTGATTGCCTAAATGTAGTTCCGTAAGGGTTTTATAATGTTGCATTGGTTTAATTTTATCTAAGTTAAAAATAATTTGCCGGAAGCAGGATTATTTTATGTCAAAAAAAACTGATATATCCTGCAGTAAGAGTCTGAATGATAATAAGGGCCATGTACCACATCATTTAAAATGACAGGCTGTATGGCGGGTTCATTTTTCATTAACGGAAACCTGCTTTCTGTTCCAACCTGATATCATGGCCCTCAGAGGATTGCTGCTTTTACAGTGGCTTATACCGTTTTTAATTAATACCCGTGTGCGGCAATACTCACCTCTTTCCACTTCTCAATATCTTCCAGTCTTTTCTTATACACTTCATGGATGGCATGGTAAGCAATCTTACCGAACAATAATCTTTCCGGAGGATTCTGATTATCAATAAGATATAAGACAGGCTCGACTGTAGCTTCCGGTTTTCCCCAGATTTCAGGATTATCTCCGCTTTCAGCAAAAGCCTCACGTACCGGATTGTAATCAGCAATATCCGAAGAGGTCTGGACTGCTGAAGCACCTGCCCAGTCTGTTGCAAACCCGTTAGGTTCAATTAAAGTGGTTTTGATTCCCAAATGAGCTGTTTCAGAACCGATGGTTTCAATCAACCCTTCAACTGCAAATTTTGAGGCATTGTATAATCCTAAAAGGGGTAAAGTCGTCAATCCCAAAAAGCTTGAAATCTGAATAATATGCCCGCTTTTCTGTTTTCTCATGACCGGCAAAACCGCCTGTACAACCCACAACGAACCAAAGAAGTTAGTTTCCATCTGTTCCCTCGCCTGCTGTTCTGTTGTTTCCTCTGCTGTTCCGAATAAGCCAAAACCTGCATTATTAATCAAAACATCAATTCTTCCAAAATGTTTTTCAACCTGATCTGTTACCTCAAAGACTTCTGAACGGTTGTTGACATCCAGTTTTAAAGGAAGGATGTGATCTCCATACTGGTCTTTCAAATCCTGCAAAGCCGAAATATTTCTGGCTGTAGCCGCTACCTTATCTCCTCTTTTCAAAAGTGCTTCAGCCCATAATTTTCCGAATCCTTTTGATGCTCCTGTAATTAAAACTATTTTACTCATTTAATTTTTTTTGTTATTTAATGAAGCAAAGTTATCATCAGGCATGGGGAATAAATAGTCCGTTTCAGCTGAAAAATAGTACAGAAATACGTTTTAAAATAAAATTTGGATTTCTAGCCTGAAAAATAGACCCGCAAGTTGGAGTATTTTTACTCTGACCTTTTATTTTTAATATTTTTTTATGATTTTTTCAGTATTTATATATGCTGTCTGAGGTGTTCTTCAAAAGAAACTAATTCCTGTTCAATCTCTGGATTTTTGAAAACATCATAGAAGGCAAATGTCGGTAACGGCTGAACCCCCACAAACTGAAGTGTCGCTGTAAATGGTTTCGTAAATTCTTCCATGGAAAAATTTTCTAACAGTTGCCCGGAATTTCCAAATGTTTCCTGTGGTGCATTCCAGGTATTGACAATAATCCCTTTAGATTTCAGCAGCCCGCCGGTTCCATAGTTTCCGCCATTATTTCTGCCATCTCCCATATAGATTTTGCCATAACCGCTCATCAAAACCTTATCAATATAGTCTTTTGTCTTTGCAGGCATTCCAAACCAGTTGATCGGAAAATGAAACAGGATGACATCGGCATTCACCCACTTTTCGATTTCCTGAGGAATTTCATAGCCATTATCAATAACGGTTTCCAGAATTTCATATTCTTTTTCGCTGAACACCTCTTTACTTTTTTCAAAAATTGTTCTGTTCAGATTTCCTTCTGCAATTTGCGGCCATTTGATATGCCCGTTGATTACTAATGCTTTCATTCAGCTATAAATATTTGCCCAGGTTAAGTTCTACATCGCCATATGTCTGCAACCCCTGATCCAGCAGCTTTTTGATTCTCGTTCTTGCTTCCGGTTCTGTCAATGACGCAAAAAATCGGGTCTGGGTTTCCATAATATGCTCATTTTTAGGAATAATAGTTCTTTCATTCATAATAGATTTTATAGCTGTAATGATTTTTTTGTCAAATGAAGCAATTCTGTTGGCAAGGTTTTCTACAAAAGCGTCAAGCTCATTATCAGGAAAAGCTCTATTGATCCAGCCATAGCTCGCTGCCGTTTCAGCATCATAATCATCACCGCTCAAAATAATTTCCAGAGCTCTTGCTTTTCCGGTCAACAAATGCAGGCGTTCCAGTCCGCCACCGCCAGGAAAAGAACCAATTCCAATTTCAGGCTGTGCAAAAACAGCTTTTTCCTTACTGGCAAAACGCATATCAAAAGCCTGAATAAACTCGCTTCCCAATCCTCTTGCTCTTCCTCTGACAGATGCAATACTTACAAAAGGAGCCTGTTCCAGACGTTTGGCAACATCCGGCCATGAAATTGAAAGTCCTGTTTCTCCGGTGCCTTTCGGAAATTCAAATATATTAACCAATTCTGCATGGGCAACGTAGAAATCCGGGTTGCCACTTTCAAAAACCACAACCTTCAGATTTTCATTGGCTTCCAGTTCTTCCATTGTCGTTCTCAGCTGAACAGAAAATTCAGGATCAAAAACATTTACGGGAGGATGATTGATGACCACTTTCCAGTAGCTTTCACTTATTTTTTGTGTTGTAAAAATCATAGTAATAATTTTAAATGATATTAAATTTTTAAGACATAGCTTATCTGTCTGTTCAAAATTAATTGGACAGACCCGGGATTTTTAACACAAATCAGGGAATATCTTATACTTTTCTCTGATTTCTTATTTCTGTTGGAGAAATGCCTTTAGCTTTTTTAAAAAATCTTGAAAAATAAGGAACGTTGGTAAAACCCAGCTGATAAGCCACATCACTGATATTCATGTCTGTTTGCAGCAATAAAATTTCGGCCTGTTCAATCAAAAAATCCTGAATGAAACTGATCGTACTTTTTCCGGTTTCTGCACGGATAAGATCTGTAAGATAATTGGAAGACATATTGAGCTCTTCAGCAACAGAGGAAACTGTGGGAAAATTTGAAACGGGTTTTGAAAGATCTTTATAATGTTTCTGCAGTAAGCTTTTTA
This sequence comes from Chryseobacterium sp. ON_d1, assembly GCF_006829085.1. GTDB lineage: Bacteria > Bacteroidota > Bacteroidia > Flavobacteriales > Weeksellaceae > Chryseobacterium. The sequence continues at coordinate 122,282 of NZ_BJTC01000007.1, read as the reverse complement.
ATTTTGAAGCAACTGAAATGGCTTTTGTGGCTTTATCTTTAAATTGTCTTTCATAAAAAACATCTGCGTAGGAAAGAACAGTATTTAACAGAGAAAGAATAATATTGATGTTTGCTCCGGCTTTATTTTCAACCAACTCCATATGAATTTTTGTAAAAAGCCAGGTAATCGTCTCCTCTTCCTGCGCCGTCATCAATAACGCATCATTGATCTCATAACTGAAATATTTGTACTGATTGATTTTACCTGCTATCGGATTCTGCCTGATCAGATCAGGATGAAATACAAATGCATAACCGTCCCAGAAAGTCAGACTATCCCAGGAAACAACCTGTCCCGGCTCACTGAAAAGCATCAACCCATTCTCTGTATAATATTTATTCTTGCCGTAAAGAATATCTCCGGTGAAATTTTTCTTCAGTGAAATTTTAAACAGGTTAACCTGAATCTCGCCGCTTGTCTGCGGAAAATTTGGAATGGCCTGCTTACAAACTCTGCTGTCCATCAACGGATGCAGTGGTGCAGACAGATTCAGATATTTATTATAGTTCACTAAATCGCTAAAGGTTTTCATATAAGCAAAGTTGCGAAATTGTTTTATAATCTGAATATAAAGTTTTAAAGATATAATCTGTGAAGGATGAGTTTTATAATCCGGTTTTAATCTGGCTCAAACTATCAAATATCTACAAAAGTGTTTAAATATATGCTCTGGTAACTTAAAGAGACAGCTATCCAATAACGGTCTCTTTTTTATACTATAAAATCTAATTTATTAAAAGCTATTTATTCTGCAATTCGATCTTAAAAAATGGATTGCCATTAATTAAAAGACTCCCAGTCAATATTATCTTTTGCCCACTGCTCAGCAGAAATGGTCTCAATGCCATTTTTAAAATTATAGGTTGTCTCTAATGGCCAGGAAACACCTTTTCCTGCTCCGAATATTGAACGGTACTTTTTAACAAAATTGGAAGGATCATTTTTAAGATCATTCTGTATCTCTGTCATATCAGAAAGCGTACGATTATATTTTTGTCCTGACAATGACTCTGCGATATCAGCTAATTGTCCATAAGTAATTGTGTCTCCACCGATATATACGACTTTATCCTCTATTAAAGGTTCTGCAAAAAATATCTCAGCTGTCAGCTTACCAATATCCTCCGGTGTGGTTACTGTAACTGCAGTGTCCCATCCGCCAATAGCATTGATTGATTTTTTTTCTAAATCCAAAACACCAAAGAAAGGTTCAAAAAGATAGCTGGTAAACATCCCTGTGGAAATAATAACCCATTTTGTGGCACTTTGTGATCTGAGAAGCTCCCGGACATCAAGCTGTTCATCAAAAAGATCCTGTGCACTGCCTCGTCCTATTACTTCAAAATCAACTCCAAACTGCCATGGAAAATATCTTTTGACCCCAGCATCCAGCACAGCACTGGCCAGCTTTAGCTGAAAACCTCCCGCACCATTTCCATATCCTGTACAGGAAACAATAGCGTCATAATTTTTAAAAATTGACACCAGTTCAGAAGACGGAGCAGACAGATCCCCGGGAAGTAATTCTACCCCCAATTCTTTAAGTTCTGTAATATTCTTTTTCTTATTGATATCTTCAGTATTAATCGTTGCTTCTCTCAGCAGCACTGTAACTTTTGTATTGCTATACTTTTTAGCTTTTTTGGCTAATTGACGGATGACAGGCATTCCTAATTCACCTGCTCCCAAAACTAAAATTGATGTATTATTCATTTTAAAAAATTTAAGGTTCAAAACTCTGATCTAACCTGATACAATAAGTTCATTTCCCTGAGCAAAGTTACTATGATCAGATAATGAAAACAATAAGGCACCTCGTTGTGAGCTACTTACACAGATGTTAGTTTTTTGATTGATAGTCAGATTATTTTAAATAATACAGAAAATACTTATACGACAACATGATCTATACTAACAAATTCATTTTATTATACACCTTCTTTTGTCAGAAAAATCTATCTTTAAACAGCAATAACATGTTTTATTATGGATAGACTGATGACAGATGCCGAAATCGAAGAAGCCTGGGATGACATCTGCAAAGTACTGAATAAAGACCAGGATGAACTTAAGCGGGATATAGTAAGTCATATTGGTAATAAATGGTCACTTTTTGTTCTCCACGCACTGGGAATAGACGGTAAAATGCGCTTTTCAAATTTGGAGAACCATATCAATGGAATCAGCCAGAGAATGTTGACAAAATGTTTACGGGAATTGGAAAGAGACGGATTGATCTTAAGAAGTGTATATCCTGAAGTACCTCCAAAGGTGGAGTACGAATTAACATCTCTGGGTCGTGGCTTACTGATTCAGGTTACTCCACTTTGGTTGTGGATCGCCCGTCATAGTGAAGAACTTAAGAGTGCACGAGCAAATTATGAGAAATAAATCAACGGGAAATTAAGAAAGAATGCACTGTTAATACTTTCATCAGTATACACGCTATAAAGCCCACAATCAGAAATTTTTCTTTTTCCAACTGTGGGCTATATATCAAATCAGTGATCATGCTTCTTTACCAGACAAAATCACATGGCTGCTCTCTTTCTGCAATCACTCTGCGTAATTCTGTAATATACAATCTTACAAAGCAGCCCGGTTTAATATTATATATGGGTTTATTATATATTCTAACTTCCATCGGGGCACCATATTTGTCAAAATTGTAAATGACAATCTGTTGTTTTGGGTAGATTTCTTTGAAGTTAACCGCCATTTTAATCTGTTCTCCGATAATATGGATCAGTCTGTTTCTGTCATCTACTTCAAGCAGCCCGGAAGAATCAATCTGGTATTCGTGCGGATCTAACCTAATGGTATAATCAGATTTATCGTTTACAATTTCATCTCTGAGATCAGCTACTTTACCATTAGGAATAAATATTGTATCCGGGTTTTCATCGTTCGATTTAAAGTTTTCACTGGCTTTTATGGAACCTTCAACCACTAACTTATCAGCATCATTGGCCTTTCTCCCCATTCCAAAGTTCTGTATACCCCAATGATAGTTTAAACCATCAAAGTCACTCTTCTTTGAACCATAACAATAATATTCTTTTCTTTTTGTAGCGACCTGTTTACCCTCTTTGCTATCGATAATACCTGACTCACCTCCAAAATAATCATCTGCAATGACCAGCCCTGATCCTGTATTTACTGTAAAATCCAAGTTCAGCTGTAAGCTGTACTGGGTCATATAATTCCACTTCTGAATATCTGTGAGTGTAAAATCTGCATCTGTCCAGAATTTATACCATGGTGTAGTCCAGTTTCCATCAATTCCTTTTCTGATTTTGAGCATCGGAATTCCGGAGCCATTAATACCACTCTGATTTGCAAATGCCAACTGATAGGACGAATCTCCTGTAGAGGCAGTTGTACCATCCCAAGGCGAATAAGTCATGATACCAGCATAATTTCCTGACGCTCCCAAGCCCGCACTGTTAGACTTAGCAAAATCAAATCTAACTCTTTTTGGGGTAGCATTAGGGGCAATATCATCTGCATTTCTTGATCCGTCCCTAGATGTAACGAAAAAATTGGTAACGGTAACAGCATTATTTCCGCTTATACTTAATTGCTGCCCTCCTTCATTTTCAGGAGCAGTGCCCAATACAATCTGATTTTTGTTGACAGCATGGCTTCCAAGTGTCCCATTGGGAATAACAGGACTGTGGGTAAATGTTTTTGTATCGCTTATTGTTTCAACTCCATTTTTTCCAACGAACATATTTAAGGACTCGTTCTTCGTATAATAATTGGATAATGCCGAAGTGGTAAGATATGATGCATTGGCATGGTTTCCCCAGTTAAATGCAGTATTCCAATTGCTTACATCTGTTCCGGAAAAGTCATTTGAATCCCAGTCTTTTGTCCAGGGATACCAGTTTCCACTGAAATAGTACCTCCTGTAAACATCGTTATTATTTGCATAGGTAGTATATTCCTGAACGATATGGGTTGCCGTATAATACACTCTTAATTGTCCGGCTAAGCCTACAGGATAATTATTTGCAGAAGTTGCATTCGCATTTCCTGTCTGAACCCACCATCCTGTAGAAGTAATACTGTTCAGATCTACTGTAGGGCCTAAAACACCTCTGTAGAGAAAACCAGTATTATATGCTGATATCCAATCGGAAGAAGTTCCGTCATTGAGTGTTGTAATTCTACCGGTATTATTAATTTTTACAACCTCAGTTAATGTCGGAACATTTCCATTCGTACCGGTAGCACTCCCATAATTAAATGAAAAGTACTTGTGATTGTTCACTGAAAGTCCCCATGAATTTAAGGCTCCTCTTGGCTGAATAAAATCGGTCCCATTAAATTGTAAATTCTGCCCCAGCCACACCCCATAGCCATGCGTTGCATTAGCTATATTCGTATGGAAAATAGCGGATCCTGCTGTTGTTTGATTGCCAAACAGTAAATTATAAGCATCTACAAACTGTGTGTTATTGGCATTGATAACTACCTGACCTGCAATTACAGCATCTCCCTGCGGCCTCAGATACACTACTCCTGCAGTTCCATCTCCTGAAATCAATGTAAACGCAGGACCTGTTCTGATTCTATTGACTCCTATTCTCTGAACCAGAAGTTCACCTGCTGTACTGTTAATACTTCCTGCAACTCCTATATTACCGGATGTATAGCTGTTACCGGCAACGTGAAGCCTGTATCCATCCAACGGTAATGAAGACCCGCCTAAACCAATTCCTACTCTCTGGTCTGAGGTCCAGAGGAGTGCTTTAGTGGCATTGTAACTTGTCGCTCCAAAGTAGCCATACGTCATTTTTACTGTACCATCCGCATCCACAGCCCCAAACCATGCAACAGCATCTACCACCCCATTAGATCCGCTTAATTGTAAAATATCCCTGGCAAATCCTGACGCCGTAGTGATTGCAGATAAATCTTTTTTAATTGTACTATTTACAGCATGATTAAACGTAAGGGTACCACTCATCGAGTCTCCCGATCTATTAACATAGGAATTATTATCCAGAGAGCCGTCCGCTTTTAAAAACTGGGCAGCTGTACCACCCGTCACTTTATAGCCTTTAGAGCTGTTATAATATGCGTATTTTACATCCATTCTAAATATCTTTACGGGTTACTGTTACGGATACAGTATTAGGCAAAGCAGAATCAAATTCAATATCTATTTTATTCGGATCAGTTAATTTTATTCTGCCGTCAATTTTGTAAAAAGTCACCGTATCATACATGGCAACATCTACATTTCTGGTTCCTAAGTTGTGAGCCACACTTGCAGTTCCAGAAATAGAAGTAGTGTATGATTTTACTGTGGTATTTCCGGCTGTTACCCTACCTTTGGAATCAACAGTAACCTCATCATAAGTCCCGGCAGCTACACCCGTTGCACTTAAAGTCAACGCTGAAGTTACATTGGCAGAACCGTCAAATGTAACATTCCAGCTTCCGTCACCTGTAGCCGCTATTGTTCTCGGTGTTGTCAGTTTTGCAGCTGATCCGGTGGTATTGATTGATGCTATTCCTGTCAGTAATGTTGCAGGCACAGCGGTAACAGGAACCACTACGTTTCCGGAACCGTCAATGTTCTGTGCCGTAGCTGTAACTCCGGAAAGTGTAATAGTTCGTATTGTCGACCATTTTGTAGCGGAAAGAACGCTTTTCGCAGCGTCTGCCGTATTATCAACATTACTTAACCCAACATGAGACTTATTCAGAACTACCACTCCTGTTAATCCATTGACAGAGTCTACAGCTCCGGAAGTGATATACACGAATGTTGTTCCCGTCCATCGGTAAGTTTTGTTAGTATCCAGAGATACATAAATTTTGCCTGTTTCCCCGGTGATAAGGTTAGTATAAGCAGCTTCTTTATAAAACTTTCCGTCAGCCACTTTATAATATCCTTCCAAAACATCATCCACATAAGATGGCAATTGGGATGCTGGGACTTGCCCGGATGCATCAAGAGCTGCTACTCCATTCGCTGCACCTTTTTGTGATAACGGGATATAATTGGCCAGATCCGAAGCGGTAGCCATAGAGCCCAGATACACCGTTATTCCGTTGGTTGTCTGACTTATTCCGGTAACCACATTCCCCGTACCTGAAGTAGTGACCGGCAAGGAAAATGTAGTCCCCGTAAGTGTCAGACCATTGCCCGCACTGTAAGTCGTATCCGTAGAGGTTAATGTGATGGTACTTCCAGTCTGGCTAATCGAGGTATTGGCTCCTGCTGCCAGGGTAATATCCCCGGATACCAAAGATCCTGAAGCACCACCTTTCAGGCGGGTAATTGTGTCCGGTGTTGTAAATGATCTGTTGGCTGAGAGATCATAAGAGGTACCATTAATCGTTAAAGTCCGTGTTTTTGGTACATAATCTAAAGGATTTAAATTTCCATCATGCCAGAAAGAATTGATTGATCTTGTGCCACCGCCGGCAGTTAAAATATCATTGTCTGTTTTCCCTTCTATTTTATATCCAACAGAACTTCGATAATAAGCGTATTTAATGTCCATAACTATATTTTTTTAATTGTTAACTGAATGATGTTTGGGGGTAATGAATCAAATAGTACTTCAATATTATTGGTGTCTATCCTCTTCACTTTAAGGGGAACTGTAAACATGGTAACGGTGTCATAAGCATCCATTACAAAACTTAATGTATCAAGATCATGTTTTATTCTGGAGTCCCCTTTAACTCTTTCTTCATGCTTGATTTTCTCGGAACTGGCAGCATCTTCGATCTTTTTAATTTTATCATATACCAAATCATTAAACTGATTTTGATAAGTGACCGCACCCCAGTTTGAATATATTCCGACAAGATTGATTTTATCATCCGAACTGCCTCCGATAACAGCCTGTTTAAGCAATTCTATCTCCTCTCTGTTCTGTTTGATATAGCCTACGATTTCCTGAAGCGTATCAAGATCACCATCATCAGACACCAGTATTTCATTCATTTTCGAAAGATGCTCAAACAATTCATCATCCTTTGCCTGAAATACATTCACAATTTCACCAATCTGCTCTTTTGTATAGACGTTTCCGGTGTTTCCATCTCCATCGATAGTAGCAGCTAATTTGATTTCTAATTTTTCTTTCCATTCGTTTATATTGGCTGCAGTAAGATTGGAAGCGTTGCGTTTTGCCAGTACTGAAGTATGTGCACTTTCATCCTCCAGATGATTGGTAAAAGCCTTAATAGAGAGTGTTTCCTGAAAAGCTTCAGTTAAGCCTGACACTTCGTTTATTCTGATTTTTTCATCTATATGACGGAATGAAGAAAAGGTCTGTTTAAATTGGTATTCTGTAGGTATATCACCTTTTTCAAACCAACTGAAAATTATATTTAATGGTGTACTCATCTGATTGAAATTAATTTTGATAAAACTGATAATTCGAAAAAACCTCTATAGGGATCATTAGGCTAATGGAATTATATTTTTTGAGTGATTTTTTTAAATTATCTCTCTTTTACCATTCCATCAATTTGTGAATTATTTATTTTATATGGTCATCCCCAGAAAGACCATACATTTTGTCAATGTTATCAACAATATCACGCACGCTTTTTCTGCAATACCTTCTGTTTATTCTCCTGATAGATGATATAAGTAAGTTGTATGATGATACATCCAGAATCTCAAATCCCATCCTTCCTGCACTCTTACAGAAGTTTTCTCATCCCTCTGTCCAGTAGTTGCAGCAAGCTTTATTTTTCTGAATTGAGGCGATATTGTTGTGTAATTACAATGTTCAAAATTCATTTTTTTTAACTTCATATGAAAGCTTTTTGCCCCTTCTGTTCTGTAGTTGCAGTGGACTTATATTCTAAAATCCGGTTAAGCCCTTTATAATGTTAAGCTTTAGACTAAAATATACTTCGCCCCTTTCAAGGTCAATAAAAAAGCTGTCTCCTACGTTTGACAAAGCAAACATAGGAGACAGCCACTAATCAATTATTTCAGTTATTGAGTCTCTGAAATTTCTAAACTTTACGGTTTCAAATCTTCAAACTTCTCGTCCGCAGGCAAGATATGCTGTACTTTTTCAACCATCAATTCTTTTGGAACAGAAAATTCTGATGTAAGCCTGATATCTAGAGAAGAGGCCCCCACAGAAATTTTATAATTACCGGCTTCTGCAACCCAGGCGGATTTCCCTGTTTCAAATGAAGCCAGATCTTTCGGATTTAAAGTCATCGTAAGGGTTTGAGATTCTCCGGGTTTTAAGTCTTTTGTTTTTGCATATGCTTTCAACTCGGACTTGGGTTTATCAATAGATTGTTTCGGAGCAGACAGGTACAGTTCCACAATTTCTTTTCCTGCGACTTTTCCTGTATTTTTCACATCAATAGTTACGTCAATATTGCTGTTAAAGCTTTTAGAACTGATTTTAATATTCGAATACTCAAAATCTGTATAAGACTTCCCATAACCAAATTCATACGAAGGTTTTACCCCAAACGTATTGAAATAGCGGTAACCGACATACACTCCTTCCTGATAGGTTACTTCTTTTGGATTCTCCACAGGAATTCCCGGAAAATTCTTTGCTGATGCATGGTCTGTATAATTTACAGGAAAGGTCATTGTTAATTTTCCCGAAGGATTTATCTTTCCGGAAATTACATCCGCCACAGAATGTCCCCCTTCCTGTCCCGGCTGCCAGGCCAAAAGAATAGCGTCCACTTTGTCTTTCCACGAAGCGGTTTCGATAACTCCACCTATATTCAGAATCACAACCACTTTCTTACCTTTTGAGTGAAAAGCTTTGGTAATTTTATCCAGCATATTGATTTCTTCTGCTGCCATATTGAAATCATTCTCCACTCTTCTGTCTCCACCTTCACCGGAATTTCTTCCCAAAGTCACAAAAGCAATTTCGGAAGTTTCTGCTTTTTTAGCATAAAACGCATCATCCAGTTTCATTTCAGGAAGTCTTTCCGGCAACGCCAGAATTCCTCTTTTTTTTCTGTTTTCTTTTTCTGAAGCCTGTTCTTTTTCTGCAAAAGGTTTGTACAGATCAACCAACTCTTTGTCTAATTGATAACCTGCAGCATTCAATCCTTCCAATAGAGAAACGGTATGTTTGTTATTTACACTTCCGCTTCCTGTTCCTCCTGTAATCCATGCGTAGGAAGTCACTCCGAATAAAGAAACTTCTTTATGTTTATCGGCAAAAGGCAATGTATTATTTTCATTTTTAAGCAAAACCATTCCTTCTGTTGCTGCATTTCTTGTGACTGCCGCGTGTTCGTCCAGATTGGGTTTATCACTGTATTTGTATTGAGCAAAAGTGGGCGTTCTGAAAACATACTCCAAAATCCTTTTAACATTGAGGTTAATAACATCCTGAGATACTTTCCCTGAATTTAAAGCTTCCAGCAAAACTTTTTTCTGCGCAGGAATTCCCGGCATCAAAAGGTCATTTCCGGCATTCATCTGTTTTACAACGTCAGAAATACCGCCGCTTCTGATTGATTCAAATCCAGGGAAACCACCGAACCAGTCTGTCATTACAATTCCTTTGAAGCCCCATTCGTTTCTCAGAACCTGGGTCAGCAAATCTTTTGAATCGGATGTATAAACACCATTTATTTTGTTGTAAGACGACATTACGGTCCATGGCTGAGATTCTTTTACTGTAATTTCAAAATTTCTCAGGTACAGTTCCCTCATGGCTCTTTCAGAAACATGGGCATTGATGGTCAAACGGTTCGTTTCTTCATTATTGGCTGCAAAGTGTTTGACGGAAGTTCCAACCCCCTGAGACTGAATTCCGTTTACAATAGCAGCCGCCGTTTTTCCTGAAATCAAAGGATCTTCAGAATAATATTCGAAGTTTCTTCCGTTCAACGGATTTCTCTGAATGTTCAAAGCTGGCGCTAAAAGCACGTCAACACCATATTCTTTTACTTCATTTCCCATTGCTTTTCCAACCTGTTCCAGCAAAGTTTTGTTCCAGGTTGAAGCTAAAGCTGTTCCTACAGGAAATGCTGTTGCATAATAAGTTTTAGAGTCGTTTTTTCTGGTTGGCGAGATTCTTAAACCTGCAGGTCCATCAGCAACCACTGTTGCAGGGATCCCGAACCGGTCAAAACTGGCTGTTCCTCCGGCTGCACCGGGGACTAATCCCTGCTTTGAATCTCCAACCGGACCGGTCAAAACTTCAATTCCGGGCATTCCGGTTCCAATTAAAAGATTAACCTTTTCTTCGTTGGTCATTTGGCTGATAATCGCATCAATTCTTTTATCCACTGAAAGTCTTGTGTCTTCCCAAACATCAAGCTTCCCGTTTTTATTGAGGTCTTTGAATACTTTTCCGCCAACGGTAACTGTCGGGCTATTTTGAGCCTTTACAAAAGGCGAAGCTGCTAATAAAGCCAGGAACAATCCTGCAAATTTTGCTTTTTTCGAAAGCATCAGCAAGGTAGTTTCGTTCTTATTCATACTGTTGATATTTTATTTTCTACTCACAAAAGTTTTTTATCAATGGGTTATATAAAATTTCAGATTTAAAACTGACCTTCCTTTTGTGGTTACTATTTATAGTTTAATGATTTACAGAAATTTGTGGAATCTCAGCCAGTCCAGATAGACATCTGACCATTGGTCAACAGGGAGGTTCTGTTTTCCCATTCCGAAACCATGCCCACCTTTTTCATAGATATGAAGCTCAGTTGGCTGTCCCGCTTCCAGCCATTTATTATAAAGCAAAACTGATTTTGGTGCCAGTTTTAACTGGTCGTCACTTGCGGCACAAATAAATAAAGGAAGAGGAGATTTTGGAAGTTCTGTATCTAAAATTTCCTGACTGGGACCACCATAAATGGATGCTGCAAAATTAGGCAGCGTTGAAACATCTTTACTGTGAAAAATACTTTCCAGGATTACACTTGCCCCTGCCGAAAATCCAATAACACCTAATTTTTCAGGATTGATGTTTAACTCTTTGGCGTGGGTTCTGATATAAGAAATTGCCATTTTGATATCATCTCCAGCCATTGCCTTAATAGGTGCAGTTTTCGCGTCAAAAGCTTTTCTGTCTTTGATATTTTCCATCATTTCTCTGGCTGGATCGTTGGATTTTGTTTCCAGCAATCTGTATTTTAAAACTACTGCGGTAATTCCGTTTTCCGCCAGTTTTTTTGCCATATCAACCCCTTCCCGGTTGATGGATAAACTTTGAAAACCTCCCCCCGGAGCGATAACGATTACAGTTCCATTGGCCTTTGCTTTATCGGCTTCAAAAACCAGCATGGAAGGCTGTGAAACATTGAAAACGACTTCTGTTTTGAACAGCTCATTGAACTGCTGTGCTTCTTTTTGGGTCCAGTTTTCTGTTCCGGGTGCTTTTCCTTTGTATAACGGAATTGATTTTTGAGCATTGATGCTGTTTAAACCGAAAAGGAATAAACTTGCTATGATGATTTTTTTCATTTTTATTGATTTTAAAGTTTTAATGCAAACAGCTAAATAGTTTTTTGTGCAATTCGTTGTTTTTAAGTTCACAAAAGCATTTGACTGCATTGAATCCTCATTTCATTCAGGAAAGAACAAAAGCTAAATAACAGTTAATCCGTCATTCGGCTGGAATCTGGATTCAGCATTTCAAGACCATTGCTGAGATTCTATGGAATGTCAAAAATTCTGTTGATATCTTATTTGAACAACTGTGGAACAAATTCGTTCAGATAGGTTCTCCAATTGCTCCAGGTATGCCCTCCTTCTGATTCTGCATATTGATATTTGAAATTCATTTTGTCGAGTTTTTCACGATACTCTTTGACATTCTTGTAGAGAAAATCGGTCTTTCCAATGGCAATCCAATAAAGTTGGTAGGAATTGGTTTGCTGGATTTTCAGCTTTTGATCTAAATTCTGATATACTGGACTTTTCTTATCGTCAGGCGGAAGAATCGCCGGAGAAAAAAGACCTACATAATCAAACGTTTTCGGCTGATTGGCAGAAATATACAGTGAATGGAAACCACCCATTGAAAGTCCGGCAATCGCACGGTTTTTAGCATCCGCTTTTACACGATAACTGGACTCTGTGAAATCCATAATTTCCTTGAAATACGTTTCCATATCGCCACTGAAAATATCCGGCGTTCTCATATCTATTTTATAAAATCCTTTTGAAGATTCGCCAGGCGCCGCTGAATTGCTGGTGTGACCATTCGGCATTATGACAATCATAGGCTTTGCTTTTCCCTGAGCTATCAGATTATCTAAAATCTGTGACGCCCGCCCTAAAGTCATCCATGCTTCTTCATCTCCGCCCATTCCGTGTAAAAGATACAAAACAGGAAATTTTTCCCTGGAATTTTCGTACCCCGGCGGAGTGTAAACGGTTAATCTTCTGTCTTCCTTCATTCCGTTGGAGTGATACCATCTTTTGGAAACCGTTCCGTGAGGGACGTTTTGAACTTTATAATTTTCCGATGGCTTCCCGTCAATTAAAATCATACTCATCACCGAAGAAACATCACGAACCTGGTAAGAATTGTTCGGATCATTGGCTTTTACCCCGTCAACAATAAACGAATAGGTGTAAATATCCGGATTAAAATCATTTTTTGTGAACGACCAGACACCGTCTTTGTCTTTCTGTAAGTCAACGGAGCCCGGCTCCATTCCTTTTGACGGAAACCAGTTTCCCTGCAGTTTTACACTGTTTGCATTGGGAGCCAGCAGACGAAAGGTAACATTCTGACCGTTGATTTCCGGAGAAACCAGGTTTTTCTTTCCGCTGAAATCGAGGTTTTCCTGGGCAAACATTAATGAACCCAGCATTAATGAATATAGTGTGAATTTGATTTTCATATTAAGTTGTTTTTTAGGCACAGAAGTTTTTAACACTTAATTATTTTAAGTTCAATGCTATTTTTTTAAAGGCCACTTATATTTTGAAAATCCTTGATTTTCGATTTTGTAGACTTTTAGAATTATTATTTTAGACTTAAAGCTTTTGTAACTTTTGACTCCGTCGAATCTTTTGATTTGTAGTTGACAGAAAACAGTTTTTTAATTCAAAAAATAAAATTCTGAGCCCGTACAATACAGACTCAGAAACATTCAATTACTTTTTATATTTTTCTGTCCTTGCATCTTTAATCACACCAGACCAATTCATCCCATACCCAAAATCATAATTATGGCCTTCAGTATCTCTGTGCGTTTCCATATCGTATGGAACATCTTCTTTCTGCTTTTCTACCGTAGCCATATTCGCAGGCATCTGAACCGGAAGTAATCCTGACGGTTCATATTTTCCGGTGATGATATCTACAACTGCCTGATTGGATACGTTGAAGTTCATCAGAATCGCATCAGCATATTTTTCAAATTCGTTGAAAACCATCGGTTTTGAAGCTGTTACTGAAACAATGACAGGTTTCCCATTCATAGCTTTATACGCATTTTCAATGGTCAGCAAATCGGTAAAGTTCGTAACTGTTGAGGTCTTATTTTTGTAGGATCTGTTATGTACATCCGGAGCCACCACCGGGTCTCCGGCAGCTATACTTTTTTCACGCGCATCAGTCGCTGTATAGGTCTGGTACTGAAGAGAAATCGGAAGATACCCGTTTCCGCCTTCTTTGGCATCGATGTCACTGTAACCGCCTTCTTCGCTGTGCGGGCTTTTCACAAAAACCAATGCAAAATCAGCTTTTGTCGGATCTTCGGTTACGTTATAATCTTTTTTGATTTTCTCAATGTTCACGGGATAATCCAAAGACGGAGGAGTATAAATTCCCCACCAGTTGAACATTGCAGGAGAATACCGCTTGGGAATATAAACCGTTTTTCTTTCCTTGATGGGAAGAACATTGGCTTTATTTTTCAACATCACGATAGATTTTACCTGAGCTTCGTAACCAGCTTTCATAAATTCAGGATTACCAACAGTCTTTTTGGTTTCTTCAACGTTAACGTAAGGATTTTCAAATAACCCTGTTCTGAAGAAATTTCTCAGCAAACGAACAGCAGACTGTTCAAATTTTGCTCGGTATACTTTTTCCCCATGCTCTTTTACCCCCATCTGATACGCTTCCAGAACAGGGCCTTTATCATTATTTCCTCCGAATTGGTCAACGCCGGCTTCCAACACTTTATAATGACGCTCAGCAATGGATAGTTTTTCAGCTCCCCAGGGTTTTCCGGCAAATCCACCCGGTGTTTTTGGTTCATTGGCTGTAATGAGCCAGTCAGTGCAAACAACACCATCATACTTATATTTTCTGCGAAGTAAATCTGTGATTAAATATTTGCTGTATCCGTTTCCAACGTTTTCCCCGTTTTTCGTATCCTGATTAAAGCTAATCGTGTAATAAGGCATTACTGCAGAAGCTTCCTTTGTTCCTCCGTTTAGTTTGAAAGCGCCTTCAGTAAAAGGTTTTACGTGATTCTGAAAATTATTGCCCGGATACACCGCAAATTTTCCCATTGCCCAGTGTCCATCGCGGCCACCCTCTTCCGGTCCGCCTCCAGGCCAGTGTTTTACCATTGCATTGACACTTTTGTTCCCCCAACCGTTTTTGCTCCCAATGGTGGTTTGGAAACCATCGATATAGCCTCTTGCCAAATCAGCCGTCAGTTCAGGACTTTCAGAGAAAACATAGGCAATTCTATACCAGCGAGGTTCTGTTCCCAGGTCGATCTGCGGAGATAAGGCCGTTGAAATTCCCAGCGCCCTGTATTCCTGCGCGGCAATATTCCCGAATTTCTTTACCAACTCAGGATCGAAAGTTGCCCCCATAGCCAAACCATCCGGCCAAAGCGAAATCTGTCCACCTGCTCCTTCATTAAATTCTGCCGTTACTGTTGCAGAATGTCTTGGGTCTGTACTGTTGTTGGCTGGAATCCCCAATCCCAGACCTTCAATATATGCCTGGATATTATTGCTCCACTGGGCTGCAATTTCAGGAGATTCAACGGTTGTTACCAAGACGTGACGAAGGTTGTCTTCCTTTAAAAACTTCTTTTGCTGGTCGGTCAAATCAGAAGCTTTTGCTCCGCTTTCTTTATAAAACATGCCATTATATTTTCCTGCTCTGATACCGTCTGCAGGAGCCGGAACAGACTGATGTCCGCTGTACAGCATCAGACCTGCAATTTGCTCAATGGTCATTTTTGAAGCCAGATCTTTCGCCCTTTCATCTGCGGAAAGTCGCCAGTCTTCGTATTTATCGAGTTTGCCGTTTCTGTTTAAATCTTTGAATTTATTTCCGCCAACCGTTAGAATTTTCACTCCTGAATCTGTGGAATACCCCAACACCGGGCCTTTTGAATTGGTCACGATTTGAATATTCTGAGAAAAAGCGGTCACACTTAAGAATAAAGCGGCTATGTTGAATACTGATTTTTTCATTTTCAAATTTTAGAAATTAAAGCTTACTGATAACTGACCTGTCAATGGCATAATGTATGTTCCTGTCAGCAGTTTTCCATAATACTGGCTTGCATCGGTAATCAGCTCAGCTCCGTTGATGGTTCCGCTTGCTCCCCTCTGATTTAGGAAGTTGATAACCGTTGCACCGATATTGATATTTTTATTAACGGTATAGCTTACCCCACCGAAGGTTTCCCATCTTGGGGCAAAATACAATGCATTCGTAATATTGGCATACTGCTTGGAAAAATACCTGAAACTTGCCCAGAATCTCCACTTTTCTATCGTATAACTTGGATCTATCTCCATTAAAACCTTTGAAATTCCCACTACGTTTTTATCGCTGTAATTGTAGTTCTGTCCGAAGGCATCAAAGGCAAAATCTTTGTAAACCGGATTCTGAAAAGTTATAAGATAGTGTAAATTAAACCCTTTAAAAGGTTTTAAAACAAAGTCTGTCGTCCATCCTAAGGTCTGGATGCTGTAATCCACGCTTGCCACAAGAGCCTGAGTGGAGTTATTTGGGTTAACAAGATTATATCTTCCTAAATATCCATTTTTCGTCAGCCAGGTTGCCTGAGAAATCAACTGAATATAATCGGTATTCCAGAATACGCCGAGTGCACCCAGTGGACTTTTAATTTTTCTTGTATCAGGGCTGAATGGCTGAGAATAACTTTCCAGTCTTCGGTTTTCTTCGGTGTAAAGAAAATTAGCCAAAAGACCAAAATTTTTGCTGATGTTGTAGACTGCATTAACACTTCCCGCAACGTGAAACCAGCTTTCGTTGATATCCTGGAAATCATTAGGACCGAAAACAAAATTCGGAGACCTTGGCGTCATTGAAAACTGTCCGTTGATGATATGGTTTCTCAGGTGCAAACCATAGCTAAGATTGAAATTATCTGAAACTTTCCATTCATCATTGGCATAAACAGAAATTTTGTTCTCGGTTCCGCTGTGGAATTCACCACCTACGTTGTAATTGTAGAATCCGTCTGCATCCGTCGTAGGGCTCACCAATCTCTGAGGCTGTGCTTCTGCAGTCTGAAAGAAGAACGAACGGTTTGACGTAAATTTGTCTACGTTATAGTATTGCTCTAAAAGTCCGAAGGTCAGGTTGTGATTTTCAATCTGTTTATTTAATGAAAAACGACCTGCGATATTGGTAACCGGTGTTTTCGGTGTATAAAGTACAAGCTGCGTTCCTACCGGACCGGAATAAGCCTGGCCCGTTGAAGCAATTGTGTATCCTGATGCTGCAGGAGCATTAAAAATACTCAAAGGAATAATATTGGCCATTTTAGTTGTTGCAAAATGTGCCCTTGTGGAGAATTTAAAATTCCAGCCGTTATTCAGCTTGTAATTTCCCAGCACATCAATATTGTGGGAAGTAGTTCTGTTGTCTTTCCCATTCATTGAAGCCCACTGCGTTTCCCCGGAAAGAATATCTTTGAACTTAATTCTTCCGTCCCTCGTTACATAAGAATCTCTACCGATGGTAAAATTGTCAAGTTCAGTCACTTTTCCGTTCTCACCATACTGGAACAGTGCGTAATTGGTGATACTGTAAGAATCTGCGTATTTGTAAAGGAATGAGATTTTACCCCGGTCATCTTTAAAATATTTTGTAACTCCTGCTCTGAAAATCTTGGTTTCATCTGCATTTCTGGCAAATCCTAATTTGTAGGTACTCGGATCATAGTTGGCAAAAGCACCTACCGTATATGTCCAGCCGTTTTTAGAAATAGGTCCGGAAGCATTCACATCACCCTGCAGCCATCCGAAAGTACTGGTTGTAAATTTTCCTTTGAGCTTAAATTCCTTTGTTCCTGTCTGCGCGTAAGAATTTACCGCAAACCCAAGGT
Organism: Chryseobacterium sp. ON_d1; assembly: GCF_006829085.1. Lineage (GTDB taxonomy): Bacteria > Bacteroidota > Bacteroidia > Flavobacteriales > Weeksellaceae > Chryseobacterium. The sequence continues at coordinate 104,960 of NZ_BJTC01000007.1, read as the reverse complement.
CGCCCATGGTGTTGGCAAGCTGGTCCATCTTCAGAAGTCCGGTTCTTTCTAAACCAACACTCTGTCTCCAGGTTTTATTGGGAAGCTCCGGCCAGAAAAAGTACACAACTGGCAGATCATTTTCGAGAATGGTAATTCCCCCCACTGTTCCAGGCAGACCGATATTTACATCTCTTGGGCTGGTATTATTGGCTGCATTGAGCATTACATTTCTGTTGTTGTCTTCCTTAGATGTGACCGTTTTTACGCCTTCTTCAGGTTTAGAAGCTGATTTCAGAACATTTTTCACAGCTGTGCTGTCAGCTTGCTGACCAAAGACAGTGGCAAAGGAAAGCATCAGTCCAAGTGCAGAAATTCTTAAAGTTGATTTTCTCATTTTCAGTATATATATATTCAATTTTTCCCAATAAAAGATTGTTTTTCAAACATCTGAATGTTTACTAATCAACTTTCAAATTGTTCAATCTCTGCTCAATAATTTCAAACTTTCCTAAAGCTGCTTCATATATTTTTCAACTGCTGATTCTAAAATCATATCAATGCTTCAATATGAAGCATTACAATACTATAAATTTTTGTGAGAAATTCAAAAAAAATGTAACAAAAAATTAACAATTAGTACAAGTATTTAAAAATCAGCAACTTAAATATTGATTATTTATGGATTTTTCATTGTTTCATAACGAATCAATGAGAACACATTAACAAAATATTAACCAAAAAATGTACTCAGTTTGCCTAATTTGACTTTTTCTTAAAATTTTTAGTATTAAATTTGTACAGAATGACAAAATGATGTTATGGATTCCAGAGAACTAATCATACAACAATCTGAATACAATAAAGCCCGCTATATTCCCAATCTGTCTGTGGACTCTGTCATTTTTGGCTTTGAACAGAATGAACTTAAAGTTCTGCTGCTGAAGACCGACTACAAAAAGCTTTGGCTTTTGCCTGGTGGTTATGTTGAATTTTCGGAAGACCTGAATGATGCGGTAGCCCGTGTGCTTAAAGAACGTGTAGGAATTTCCGGAGTTTATCTGGAGGAATTTGGTGTATTTGGAAGGAAGGACCGAAGCCAGTCTTTTTTTGATGAATTTGATGAGACTCTGTTCCACAAGCAGCGCTTCATTACACTGGGCTTCTATGCGCTGTACAATTCTTTGACACTTAACCCTATTCCTGATAAGTTCAGTGAAACCTGCGGTTGGGTTTACCTCAGCCAGCTTCCTGAAATTGAATTGGCAATGGACCACAGAGAAATCATTGAAAAGGCCTTAATGACTTTAAGAGAAAAGATCTCTATTAAACCTATCGGTTATAATCTTTTACCTGAAAAATTCACGCTTCCTGAACTTCAAAAACTGTATGAAGCCATTCTTGGAAAAGAACTGAACAGGGGAAATTTTTACAGAAAAATTAAAAATCTCGGAATCCTGAAAAGATTAGACGAACAAAGGCGCGGCGGTGCACATAAAGCACCGGATTTATATTCTTTTGATGAAGAGCATTACAATGCTGCCTTAAAAAATGGATTAAACAACTGGTAATTATAAAGACAGTCTGTTTTTAGACTACACTTTTTACCAGCTTTTATCTTTTATATCAGTTAATTGATTTTTTTCTTTAAATTAGGCATTGAATATCATTTTCCGAAGTCTTTAAATCATTACATTAGCACAGAATTAAAATGCCCTGAGATTTCTATGAAAAATATATTCTGTGTATTGCTTCTTTCAATCGTACAGCCAGTACTGGCACAGACCAAATTAGAAAAAGCAATTACCAATCTTGAGAATAATTATGAACAGGAGAAGGTATATTTACTGACCGACAAATTACAATATGCTGCCGGTGATAAAATATGGTTCAAAAGTTTTGTATTTGACGGATATAACCGCTCTGCATCATCCACAACCCTATTTGTTGAACTGTACAATTCTGATAAAAAATTAATAGACTGGAAAACCATCCTTCTTACCAATGGCGAAGGCAGCGGTGATTTTCAGCTGAAAGACGATCTCCCTGAACAGGTTTATTTTGTAAGAGCCTACACTCCTTACATGACTAATTTTAATGAAGATTTCCAGATTGTTAAAACACTTCCGATTTACAATCCGAATTCCACAGAATCATTAATTATCGCCAAAAGCTCTGATTGGTCTGTCAAAACCTTTCCCGAAGGCGGAACTTTCATTAGCGGTATGCCTACAAAATTTGCGGTAAGATTATCAGGAAATTCTTCTTTGCCAGAAAACTGGACCGGAAAAGTAATCGACGTTCAAAACCCCAGCACACCCATCACCACATTCAAATCTTTTGATAAAAATGTTGCTTCTTTTAAAATAACTCCCGCTTCAGGAAAAAAATACCAGGCTATTATTCAGGATAATAACGGAAAGAAACAGACAATAGATCTGCCACCCGTTGCCGACAGCGGCCTGAATATGGAAGTTTCAAGCTCTAAAGAAGGAATAAAATACACCTTAAAAGGGGTAAATCTGAAACAACAGCTTCAAAATTATAAAATTATCGGAACGATCAACAACCACCTTGCGTACCGAGCTAATATCAACCACCTGACCAATGAAGTTTCAAGTCTTATTCCTACCAAAATAAGCAATGGTGCCAACGGCATTTTACAACTGGCCATCTTTGATGAACAGGACAATGTGGTTGCCAAAAGGCTTTGCTTTATAAAACCCGGAAATTTAAAGATTGACAAACCTGAAATCATAGCTCAAAGCTTAAAACCAACTCCAAGATCGTTTAACAGCATTGATCTCTCTCCGGAATCCAATTTTAAAAATTATACTGTTCTGGTGAGCGAAGATGACGGGATTCAGAATCCGGAAGAAGAAAATATCCTGAGTGCACTTTGGCTTACCGGTGATTTTACAACAAGAATAGATAATCCTGCACAATACTTTTCTAAGAATGCCAACACAGAAGCTCTGGATGCTCTGCTTATTTCTGAAAACTGGAAAAGATTCGACTGGAATTCTGTTCTCAGCGGATCTGCACCTTCCATTAAAACCAATTCACAGCAATTTCTTTCTTATAGGATAAAACCTATTAAAAACAGTGCCCTGCTGATCAATACCAATGTAAATATAATATCACAATTGGGTAAAAATGCATCTGCTTTTAACCAATTCAAAACGGATCAGAATGGCTATGTATATTTAAATAATCTCAGCAATGATGAACCTTTGAATATTTCATTATTTGTAAATTCGGAGAATAAAGAATCAAGTACTGATAATTTATTTGTTACCATTGAACCCCTGGTCAATCCCACCCCATTTAATGGAAACTTCCCGGGTACAAAATATACTTTGGTAAAAGCCGACAAAAATAAATCCCTTCCGCCTGCAATTTCCAGAGCCATCAACACTCAGAATAACAATAAAAAAATAGCAACTAATGAAATACAGATTGAACAGGTAAAATTGGTAGGAAAAAAGAAGGACCCAAAAGAAGAGCTCAACAAACAGCTCTCCACCGGAATGTTTAACTCTGTCAACTCCACTATATTTGATTTTGTAAATGAAGATCAGCATGCTGCAGGATCAACCAATATACTGGACTGGCTGCAGGGAAGAGCTGCGGGTTTAACATTTCAAAGAAACAGTTCAGGGGTTAATATACCTTATATCCGCAATCAGCAGGCTAAACTTTATTTAGATGAAATACCTGTTGACCCAAGCATGATTTCCAGTCTTCCTATCGCCCAGATTGCTATGGTAAAAATTATCAAGGGAGCTGGATTAATAGGTGATGCAGTAGCCGTTTACACCATGAGAGGTGATATGAAATCTAAAAATACTGAAAAGGATGCTCCAAAGAACAACTCTTCTGTCATAAAAGGATATGATAAACCATCAGAATTCCCTATTGAAATGATAGATGATACTGCGAAAATTGAAAATGATACCCGGGAAACCCTGTACTGGAATCCTAATTTGTTTGACAGTGACTATGTTCCTCCCAGAATTAAGTTCTTCAATAACGACAGTGCAAAGCAATATAAAGTATTGATCATAAGCTTTGATGAATATGACAATCTCCTGTATGACCAGCAAGTTTTGAAATAATTAAAAAGAGCCTTTCATTTCCTGAAAGGCTCTTTTTATTTTGCTGCGAACAGGATTTTTATTGATCGTAGTTTTACTACAATTTTACATATTTAACGAAAATTTACATTATGTAATCTATTTTTTATCTAAATTCGGTGACATAATACCAAAAAAAAACGTACAAAATATTATGAAAAACTCCTCAAATTCTGAGAAAGTTTCAGACAACCACATTTCGGGCATTAACCGGGTGGTAAAACTGGATATTGTGGTTGAGGGCAAGACTATCAATCACTTTAAACACTTTCGTTTACAGCAGAGTGCAAGAAAGCACCATGATTTTGAACTGGTATTGGCTCATGACTCTTTAGGTGAGGTACAAAATCACAACCTGGAGCAGGCCCAAAAGTTTTTAGGTAAGAGAATCACCATTGTTTTTAAATATAAAGATGCCGAAAATGAGAGCCCTGAAAGAACATTTGTGGGTCTCATTACCCAGGTAGCATTCAGTCAGGAAAAAATGAGCCTGGGAAATATCATCTTAAAAGGAAAAAGCCCAACTATTCTGATGGATGCTGCTCCCCATACCCAAAGTTTCGGAGGAAGCCAGACGGTGAATACCAATATTATTGCCAACCGGATTATCAAGGAAACATTGGGAACAAATAAATTCGATTTCAGGATAGACCCACAAAACAAAAGTTACATCAGTTACAGTTCACAATACAACGAAACCCATTACAATTATCTTACAAGGATTGCAGAAGCCTACGGAGAGCAATTTTATTATGACGGAGAAATTCTTCATTTCGGAAAGCTTCCCCCTTCTGAAAAACCGATCCAACTGGTATACGGAAGCAATGTAACGGATGTGATTGTGGAACTAAAAGCAGTTCACACCAAGCCGGAATACTTTGGTTATAACAGCAGCAGCCATACGAAGATGGTGGGTTCTTATGACCGTGTACAGCACTTAGGAGAATTATCTGCCAAAGCCTATGAACTGAATGACACTATTTTTACCACCCGTTCACTGACTCCTACTCCCGTTAATGCCAATATGTTTCTGGATGTGGATGACTCCCAGAAGAGTGCAAGGGGAAGTAAAGCGGTAGAAGTTTTTACGGTTACAGGACACACGACAGTGCCATTCCTGTACATTGGCTGTGTGGCAGATTTAGCTATGAGGAAGACCGATACCAATGATACTTCGCATTTTACCACCCTTATGATTACGGAGGTGAGCCACGAAGTGAATGCAAGAGGATATTATACAGGAAGCTTTGAAGCTATTGCTGAAGGCACCGGCTTTATGCCAAAACCTGATTTTGAAATGCCTAAGGCAGAACCTCAGGTGGCCACCGTAATATCGAACACAGATCCATTGAATCAGGGCAGAATACAGGTTCGGTTTGACTGGCAGTTAAATGACACCACCCATTTTATCAGAATGATGAGTCCTGATGCGGGAGGAACAGATGCTGTAGCTCAAAACAGAGGTTTTGTAGCCATTCCTGAAGTTGGCGATCAGGTAATGGTAGGATTTGAATACCACAATCCCGATTTCCCGTTTGCAATGGGGGGAATGTTCCATGGCCAGGTAGGTCTGGGCGGAGGCGTAGACAATCATCTGAAGTCCATACAAACCAGAAGCGGTATTAAGGTATTAATGAATGATGCCGAAAAAAGTGTAACCATTAAAGATCCAAGCGGAAATACCTATTTTATGGATGGACAGGGCAATATTCATGTTACTGCACCGAAAAATATGACTTTCACGGCAGGCGAAGATATGCAGATTTCTGTGGGAAGAAATATGACCACTAAGATTGGACAGGACAGTACTCTGCATATTGGCAATGACCATACCGAATCAATTACAAAGAGATATACTCAGACCTCTGAGAATAAAAGTGTTACCGTAAAAAAAGATCAGACAGAAAGCACAGGCAATACCTTTAGAAGTATTTCCGGAGAAGCTGATATACAGACCTCTAAAGGTGATTTAAAGCTGAGAGGAACATCATTGGCCGTATTTCAGGGAGGAAAAGACGTTAAAGTAAGTAAAGGTTAGGCCTGCTTTGGATGAGGAAAGTCGGTTTCATCTGTTACCAACGAATGATTCTAACCTCAACCTTTGAATCCAATCTAAAATATTAACACATGGAAGATCAGAATACTTCAGCACATGATCAGAAACTTTCTGAGAAAAGGGCAGAAAAACAAAAAAGATCCAACGATGATTCTCCTTCAGAAAAGAGGGAAATGGTAATGCATGGAGCCACCTTGAAGTGTCCTTATGCCCAGGCGCCGGGAGAATTGAAAGTAACCTCAAACGAGATCATCCTTCAGGATAAGTTATTTGCTACAAAGGGCGATGGGAACAATATGGTCAACCTTCAGTTCAAAGGAACCTGCGGACACCCGAAATGGCCTGCCAGAAAAATACCTCCTCCACCCTGTATGAGTGTGATAAAATTAACGCCCTGGCAAAATCTGGGAACCTCTGTTATCCAGGAACAGACCGTGCTGGTAAAAGAGTCTTATATAGACTGTGACCCTGAGTTTAATGCTGCGGCTGCGACACCGATTCCGAAAGCTGAAAGTATAAAAAGTGAAATTCAAAATAATGAAACTCCTAAAATAATTGATGCCTACTTTGTAAAATGGACCGCAGAGAAAGGCTCTCCTGTTGAAAAGGAGGAGGAAGTCTATAACAAAAAACTGGGGAAAAAAGTTTCTGTAAAAAAGAAAGTAGATACTACAAAAATATCTATGGAAAAAATAACAGAACGGGGATTAAGTTATCAGGTTGCCTTAATTGTTGAGACGGAAGGACTTTCAGGAAAAAAAATAAAAGTTAAGATTAAAAGCGGTAAAAATAAAGTTCTGACGGATATTGATACTGAAGTAAGCTTAATTGATATAAAAGATGTGGAAAAAGTTACTGATGCTTCGAAATATGCGGGCATAAAAGCAAAAAGTGAATTTGAAATAGATGTTGATAATTTTGCCAATGATCCCACAATAGAAAATTCAAGCCAGTTCAAAAACAAAGCAGTGCTAAAGCTGATGCTCAATCAGCGTGCTGATGACCTGTCATTTAATTTAGCCAAGCTTATAGCTGCAAGTCCGGACAAAGAAGCCTCGGTATATATAGAAGTTACTTCTGATGAGCCTAAAATTGAATATCTGGGTAAAGAAGGAAGCAGCAGCCTGAAAAACACCTTCTTAAATGAAGCCGGTAAATATTTTAAAATAAAATACCTTGAGCAGCCATGGGTTGTTAAGGCCCGGGAGGAGCAGGAACTTGGCGTTTCAGAAGCCACGCACTGTTCAAAAATTGTAGATGAATATCATGCTGTAAACCGGCAAAATAAGCCAAAAGCCTGCGCCAATACGGATAACAGCTCCTGGTGTGCTTCATTTGTGGGATGGTGTTTAAAAAACACAGGATATTCTGCTCAATTAGACCCGGGTGCCTATTCATACGGAGAAGAAAAGACAAGATACAGAGCCGGGCTTAAGAAGAACCCGACCGATAAAAAAGGACTGGAAAAAGAAGAATTTGACGATCCGGTATGGGGGAAGCTTATTGCTGGTAATCAGCCTCTACTGGGTTCAATATGTGTTTTATTAAACAAACACCACGTAAGCATAGCTGTCGGAAAGAGTAATGATGGCAAAACCATCTATTATCTGGGAGGAAATCAGGGAAACAAAGTCTGTGTAGGAACCTTCGGACAAAGGACTTCCTCCATATATCCCATAGAGTATACCAAAAAATCTGAAGATGATGAATTACCTATTTATTATACAAAAAATGAAAAGCTCAGTTACTAGTATGGTATTACTTTTCTGTATTCCTGTTTGCGGACAAAAGTCTGTGAATGATACTTTGAAAAGGTATTATCAGGACTCACTGATCATAAATAAAAACTTCAAAGACGGAGGCATATCCAGTAAGCTTACAGTAAAAGTAATTAATCCCTGTAATTCTGAAAAAAACAGATTTGACGGAGCCGTAACCCTGATCAGTGCCACTGTTAAAAATAAAAATTACAGTAACAGCATAGATTACAATTATCCCTATGCACAATCCGGTTTAATCCATGTAAAAGCTGAGAATATATCCATTAATAACATAGATAAACATCAGGCTGTTTTAATACCTTTTACCTATTGCGGAAACTGGGATAATGATACAAAAGTCTCCTACATCATATTGTATAACCGTAAAAAGTATTTACACCATATAAAGTATTACTGCGAACAGGAAGGCAAATGTAAGCTCAAAGATAATCTGAATGTTACATTGAAAGATTTACCTTCAAAATTAAGGTTAAAAGTACTCAAAGACTTAGAAACAAAATATAATCAATCCAATGATTTTTACTAATAAGCTCAAAATAGAACGCTATGAGTGAAACACAAAAACAAGATGATTATGCTGCAAACCCCAATCAAAAGGTTTATGATCTGCCACACCAGGTAGATCATGAAGTGAATGTGGTAAAAATATATTTTGCAAAACAGGTTCCCAAAATGACCTGGGAAACCAAGGAAGAAACGTACACAGTGAAAAGTGGCGGTATGGTATCTGATGTCAAAAAGAAGTATGAAAAAAAAGGAAGAAGAAACATACAGGCTGATAAAGAAGATTCGGTAAAACTAAAAGCAAAAGAATCGGTAAAAGTCACCTGGGAAGAAGAGGTACAGGCAAAAAAAACAGATGGCAGCCCGGATTTTGATTTTGAGAGAATAAACAGTACGACCATTAAAAAGAAAGTATGGGTAGTCGCTAACTGTGAAGGTGCAAGCGGAAAGCTCTCTGTTGAGATCTATGAAAATAAACTGAAAAATGCAGAAAACATTTATGAAAATCCCGTAAAGTTTCTGGATGGTGAAGAAGAGAAAACCAAAATAGAATTCACGATCAACGGAACACTGGTGTATGCTAAAGAAATAACGATGCGTCCCAAAACTGATGAAGATCTGAAAAAACTGATTGATAAGTTTAATAAAAGAGACGACAGGAATGCTTTCTTATATTTCAAAGCAGAAATAACGGGAACTGAGGATGAAGTGAAGTTTCCGGATGATACGCATGAATTTTTAAATAAGGACAATGAAAGGTTTGAGATCAGATATTGTAATTGCGGAAACAATTATGATATTACATGCACCCGGTATAGCGGAAAATATGGACCTGCCTACTGGGGAACAAAAAAACTTGAAAACTATGCTGATTGGGATACACTGATCGAAGACAAGAAAATCACGACTGAAGAAAAGGCTATTTTGATAGGAATGTCTGAAAATGAAGGAAAATTAGATTCTGTGCAGTCCTATGACTGGGACCTTTCCGGCGAACAGATGATATTAACTGCCGGTGCCATGCAGAAAACGGTGGATCATACAGGAAAAGGTGAGTTTACAACACAGGTTGAAGAGTTTAAAGCCCAGTACCCTGAGAAATATGACGAATTATTTGTATCATGCGGATGGACAGTAGAATCCGGAATTCTGTATTATAAAGATCCTTCAAATTCCAAAGCAGAAAAAATTACGGGGAATACATTATCAAACAAAATCAGAGAAAACTGTAAAGAATCCTTATTTGGCAAAACAGTGGAATGTAAGCCTCTTCAGCCGATTGTAAATGCTGTTATTGATAAGACTTTTCAGGAAAAACAGGTGCTGGATTTTATCAAGAGGCTGAAAGAGGTCGTACTTCCTATAACTCCTACAGGCTACTCTTATAAATTGTCAGATTATTTACAATCCAAACTGGGCAAGGCCACCGTATTGGATCATCACATCAACAGACCGGCATTGGTAAAAGATGATTTCGGTGCCGCATTAGGCCGGTTTTTTGCTAAAAAAGATGCCAATACAGCGAAAGAAAATAAAACTAAAAAGGAAGGAGAAAAGGTAGAAAAACTATCAAGAAACCCTGCTGAATGGGGAGATAAGCATAGCCAGTATGAGCAGGAAATCCTTGATGATTACGGTAATAACAGAAGAGGTACCGATATGGATAAACGGTATGAAAAAATGAAAAAAAATTCCAATCTGTCATGAAAAAAATTACATCCATCGTAATGATTTTAGTCATTTGTATTACATGCGGAAACACCGTTTCCCGGCGAGATCATTATGAGCACAATAAAACAGTAAAGAAGGACACCCTTATTGCTTTAAATAATACTTTATCATTATACTATGCCTCCTATAATAACAATACGAAACTGTGGTACAATCTCTATATCATGAATAAAAAGAAGCGTATAAAAGTGGATAAAGGCAATGAATACAAAGGCATTGGAAGTGAGCTCTTCTACCGGCTGTCTCCTAATGCTAACTATGTAGTGGTAGATGCCATCATCAAAGATTATGTGCACGAAAGTGATAAAGACAGCACCCTCCATGAAAACTATACCTGTGCCATTATTGATCTGAAAAAAGCCAAAATAGTAAAACAGATGCAGCAGGACTGTGACGGATCATGGAATAAAAAAAACCAGTGGATTTCTTCAGGTGGAAAAGTAGTTTTCAAATAAAAAATGGGGTAATCTGCAATAACAAGTTGATAAAACGAGTGAGAAATTATGGAGCCTGTATTTCCCATCAATGTTAAATTAAATCTTTCAGAAGGAAAGAAATTTTACCGCTATTCCTGTAATGAATACACCACAATCTATGGGAAAGTACACAGAAGCGAGCTTAACAAAAACTTTCATGTCACGCTGAAGCGTTTGGAAGCTGATAGATTTGAATACCATATTGAAGTTTTTGACAGAGTTCACCGCGATAAGGAACTTTCATTATCTGAAAAGGATTTTTTAGCCAGAGTTGCAGATATCAATGATGATGTAGTTCTTATAACCGATGAATATGGCCGTTTAAAAGATGTACAGGGATTATCAATTCTTCAGGACAGAGCGGAAAAGGCTGTGGAAAGGCTCTCCCGGTCTTATATTGGTAAAAAGGCAGAAGATATTTATCAGTTTTTAAAAACATTTTACCAAAATGAAAAATTAGTGAGTCAGGATTTTTTAAAAAATATTCATTTTGGGATGATCCTCCATAAATTTTATGGCTGGTATGACAAGGAAAATCTGGTAACGCATAAGGTACGCTACAGTAATTTTATGGACAGTACCATAATAGATATCAATGAGACTGTACAAACGGAAGCCATGCGCTGTGATGATGAATTATTGCTTTTACAGTACACCGGCAATATTCCTTCGGAGAAAAACTGGGAAATGTTTTATGGTGCAATGAAAAGAAAAGAAATAACCTATCACAGCGAAACAGATGTTCCGAAACTTGAAAAATACAAAGGACAGATGTTATTAGATTCCACCACCAAAGAAGTGCTGGAACATAAACTTACCATAGAATTTTCCCTGGGGGAAAACTACCAAAAGAAAATCATCTATCATATAAAAGAAATAAGCCATGAAGAATTATAAAAAAATAGGATGGATTGAAGAAATACTGAGCCCGCCGGATAAAAAATTCAGCGAAAGATTATGCCATTCCGGCAGTGTATGTTTATTAATTGGATGCATGAGCCTTCCTTCAGCTAAGGAAAATACAATCATGGACCATCCCCGTCAGGAAATAGCAGTAACTCCCATATTAAAAAAAGAAAAGTTTTAAAATGGCAACACGCATTACCATCACAGACTCCGGGCAGACACAGACATTAAACAGCCCATTGGCTCCGGATACTCCCGATAATTCATTACAGCGTATTACGGATGTTTATTTTGCCAAGAAGGTCACGACAGACAATGGAACAAGAGTCAATTTCACAAAAATTGATTCCGCCCATGTACAGCAAGACCATCAGAACCAGGACATTCCCTATGATTCGATATTGGGAAAAACAGTATATCTGGTTATAGAAACCAGCAATATGACAGACCTGGATATCGATGTGGTGATAAGACCTTCAGCCAGTACCATGACAGAAAATACAGATACATTACAGCTAATGCGTTTTATATCTCCTGACCGGTATGAGGCACAGAGATTGTTTACAGTACGGGTTGGAAATTTTGATGCTCTTAACAACAGAGATGGAAGCCATGCCCATTACAGCAATCTGCAGAGTGATCATATCAATAAAGCGATTATCAAATTACAGCTGAGACCGGATGGAAGAGCTACTTTCGATGAATGGTCCCAAAGACTGGGAGACGGCAACATCAACCTGGAAGTGGTCGTAGAAAGAACAGACAATAATCCCTGTGCTTACGGAGAGGGGCAGGAAGAAGTAAACGGAGCCGGTATTTTCCTGAATGATACCACAAGATTCAGGGTGGTGAATAAAAATATATATACCATTCATCATGGCAGTAATGTTTATAATACTTTACCATTGAATAATGCGGGAGGAAGAAGAAGAATCCAGAAGGTTGTGAATCGCCATTCTACTGAAGCCGTTTATTTTTATTATGACCAGAATGATAATGAACACAGAATTTGTTCAAGAATAAAGGAAACGGTAACCCGAAAAAGAAGAGTCAATACCATTCCACCGGTGGCCCAGAGAGGAACTCTGCTGGAGACTATAGATTTCACGGCAAACAGAGCTGCAGGAGAACAGATTGATGCCCATCAGCTGCTGGTGTATTCCAACGGGACACTGGGTGACGGAGCCACTGATAAATGGTATGCCAATCAGCAAGACAATGTAGAGCTTGTCAATATGGATATTTTACAGAATACAGGGGTTGGGTCACAGATCTTTGAAGCGTTCAATTATAACCGTGATGGCGTCATCATCCGATACGGCTTTCAGCATACCAGAAGAAGGAGCATTCAACCGGACTTATTCTCCGGATTCTTAGGAGCACTGGCACAGTTCAGACAGGAAGGACACGAGCATTATATCGTATCCCAGGGGTTTTCCTATGCTGATGCCTCATGCTATCCCAGTGCCGAACACGTCAATGGAGAAGCCGGGGATCTGAATTTATTAACGACCCAGCAGGATGGAGTCAATACCATCCTTACAGCGGCCAATTTTGATTATGACAACCAGGTCATTCTCCGGAATATTCTTTATGATTTTGGATTTATATTAGGCCGGTCAGAGGATTTTTCAAATACTTCCAATACGAGTACTGCAGACAATGCAACAACGCGGCTGCCTCATACGACCCATACCGCTACCCCCAGACATAACAACCACCTGCATATTCACGGGTTCAATCAAATATCAGATATTTATGCATAAAATTAATATCGCCTGTTTCAGTATTCTGTTTTTTCTTTTTTCCTGTGGGACCAGAGCCCAGACAGAAAATAAGACCATTTATACAGAAAAATCTTCAGCAGCTCAGGGATCGATCTCCTTTAATACTCATAAAACTGACTGTATCAACCTGCCCTTCGGATATTCTGATCTTTCAAAAAGAACAACTTCGGATGCCGTTCTTCCTGTCCTGCAGGATGAAAATAAACTGAAGGAGCTCAATGCCCTGAAATTTGAAACGCCCATCAGGAAAGATTGGGTATCTCTCCCTGAAGAATATGATGTTTTTCTGCCTTTCAGAGAAAATGTCAATGAGAAAAATAACCGCATTGCTGTGGCCTCCGATTTTCTGTGCTATAGAGACCAATCATTATACTTTATGGCGGTGTATAATACGGTCCGTTACGCTCAGCCATTTATTGAAAAAATATATTTAATTTCAACCAGGAACAATACGCCTGTTGATATGAAAAGAATTTATCTTCATCATGAAGGCGAAATGGGATTTGCCCGCTATACCCTGTTCAATATTGATAAGAATTATATTATTTCCCTTCAGGATTATGAATTTACCGAAGATCCTTTTACAGTAAAACCTTTACAGCAGTACCAGATTCTGCCTTCCGGAAAATGGGTCAGATACTATGAGCATGACGGCATTTATAAAGATGAGGAAGAACAGGGCATCGTGAAAAACCATCACAAAGAAGGAAAATGGATAGAATTCAAATCAAACAGTTCCATAGATTTACAGAAGTATCCGGAATTTACAGATCCCTATACCTATCTGGAAGCGGAATATAAAAACGGACTGCCTGCGGGAACATGGAAGTTTTATAAGTTGCTGCAGAACTATAATGAAAAAACAGGAAAACCGCTTATCAATACAAGAAAAAAGGGGAAATTGATATACACTGAAACCTATAGAGACGGCATATTGGAAAAACAGGAATTTCAGTAATACAACCGAATATAGAAAAGCCTTCCCATTGCTGTGGAAGGCTTTTTAGTTTCGAAGAAAGAAGCTGGGAAAAGGAAGCTATGGTGATCATAAAGAACAGCAACTGATGCAACATTATCTTAAAAAGTTAATCAGATAATCCCATTTTTTACTCTATAAGTGAAAGTTTTTTTTTATATATCAGAATTTATTGTATTTTCGCAGCTCAAAATTAATAACCATGCTAAGAAAATTACTGCCACTGATCATAGTGGGCACAATTTGCACGTCCTGTGCAGAAGAAACGTTTGCTGAAAACACACCAGAGAGTGTAAGCTTACACCAATCATTAGCTAACAGATCTACAGGAGAAGTAGTTAATGGAAGATTATTCTTTAATACAAAAGAAGATTTTCAGGATACTTTTGACCAGCTAAAAGATTTAGAGGAGGAAAAAATTGCCAGCTTTATTGATAGCAAGGGGATAACTTCGTTACGACCTGTTGTTACAGAAGGCAATGAACAGTTGATTAATGACCTTACTGTAAAAAGAATTGAGGCTTTAAAAGACAATCCTCGGTTTATGGAGACAAAAGATGCCAAGGAAAGGCTCAGTAACAAAGAGTCTATGATCGAAGATATTGAAAATATCGAGTCTCAGATTGGTGACGATACTTTTGCAGCTTTATTAAATAGCGATGGAGAAGTACAAATTGGAACTGATATTTACAAGTATACAGATACCGGACTATTCGTTATCAATGAAGATAATTATCTGGCCTTAAATAAATATTTAGCAATGAATAATATTTCAGATAATTTCTTGTATCCTACCAATGATGATGTCAGAACAAACTTTGTACAGGAGCGGGTATCACCGAACAATAGTTTACAACTCATCGATCCCAATGACGGAATCTACTATTTTCCTATAGAGATCACTGTACCACCTTATAATCCGCCTGCAGGAAATCAGCCACCCCAACCTACAGTGTCTACCAATCCTTCAGATGCGATGTATAATTATATCAATAATCTTCAAAGCTGTTCACCTACAAATGGACTTTTTGACAATCTTTTCGGAGATAATGACGTATGCACGGATAAATATGAAAAGAGACGTAGAGTGAAAACAAAAGCTTACAACTATAATTACGTGCTTGTATATAATTTAGGAGTAAAAGTGAAGCACCAATATAGAGGATGGACTGGCTTTTGGAGAAAGGAAAATACTGATGATATCAGACTAGGTGTTATTTCCGGATCTTTCGTTTATGATTACAGCACTTATTTTGATCCTGTACCATCCCAGTACAGAATAACAACCATATACAATAACAATTCAAGACTAATGTTTGATGCTACAACAAACTGGGCACCAGGCTTCTATCCGAATGCATATACGATGACCGGATACAGTACACAGAATTACCCTAAATTATTTAGAGATGATTACTTTATTGAAGATATCTTAAATAGATGGGTTGATTTTTCTTCTAACAACTTTTTAATAGATAAAGCCATATGGTCTGCTCTGGATGCTGGAAATAAAAACCTGGCCAGTGCCTATATGAATAAAAAATTCTGGGATGAATCATATAAGTTTCTGGGTGATACCTGGCAGGCACTTGGCAAGCCGAAACCTGATAATAATATAACCTATTCATTAAATGTTGTTGAAAAAGGGAAATTATTAATTCATAAAACGCTTTACAGAAATGAGCCAGGTGGAGACAAAGTTGAAAAATCATTTGACTGGGGGTTCCAGGCTGGAATTAATATTGCAAGTGATGGAAAGATCTCACCTAATACATCAGGTTCAGGACTTAAAAAACCTAGCAACTTTAAAGTGACAATGTATGGAATAGCGAAGCGAAACGGACAGTGGCATGGTAGTAAAATAAATACATACTAGAAATTTTGAGAAAAATCGTATTTATATTAGTCTGTTTTTTAACAATTTCCTGTGAACGACTATTAGATCAACAGCATAAAAATTTACAAGAATCTCTAAATACCTCATCATTTATGGGAAATTGGAAAGGATATTATGACGGTGATTTTAAGGGCACAATCAATATGTACGTTAATAAACAGGGATATGTAAATGGCCAATTTAACTCAGAAGACTTGTCGGGATTAATATTAAGTGACGGATCAATGCTGAACACACAATCATCATCAGGTTTTATTTTACAAGGTAATTTAAAATCTAAAAATGGGGTATGGAAGAAGCAAAACCTAACAGGAACCTGGCACTTAACTAAACAATAATATGCAATGAAAAAAGTATCTCCAGTCATTTTATTATTATTTTATACATTTTCTTATTCTCAAAAAGAATCTGAAAAAATCTCGAAATCAATTACAGGGATACAAGCCGGTTTAATTGGCCTGGATGTATATAATGAAATGCGTATTTCAGATCATATATCATTAAGAACTCAAGTATCTCTAAACCCCTCCCTATGGGGTGGAGATGCTTACAGTGAAACAGGATTTGCTTTGTCACCCTCTATTTCAATAGCGCCTAAGTTTTACTATAATATAAGTAAAAGAGTAAACAAAGGATACAGTGTAAAAAATAATTCGGGGAATTATTTCTCTGCCAGACTGGAATATTTACCTGATCTTTTTGTGATCTCTAATACTAAAAATGTTCATGTAAATGATATGATTTCTATAATACCCAACTGGGGGTTACGCCGAAATTTTGCATCTCATTTCAATTATGAATTAAGATTAGGTTTAGGAATAGGTAAAATTTTAAAAAAAGGTTACGATCCGCAGATTATTCCAGATATAAGTTTTAAAGTTGGATATGATTTTTAATACCTAATAAAAACCAAAAAAGCAGGCTGTTTCATCATGGATGAACAGCCTGCTTTATAATTTAATATACATAACGGTAATACCATATGATTAATAGTATTTTTAACAACAAAAGAGTGTGACTGTCCAAGAAATCATTTTAGTTTTACTGATTCAAAGTCAGACGCTTTTTCCAATAGATATTTCAAAAAAATCACCATCTTTCAAAAGAAACACCCAAATATTCCGTTTAATTCTTAAATTTGGCTTATGCGAAAGAATTTATATCTCATCATTATATTATGTTCTCTTACCAGCTGTTATACCTATCAGGTAAAGAAGCCGGCAGATCCGGCAACCGACAGTAAACAGGATCCTAAAAAGAATAATACAGCACTTGCCAATGCTGCTTCACCGCAGATCAATGGGGCAAGGGCTGCTTCCCAAAACCTGAATGCAGTACAACAGGCACCCGCTCCCATCAGTATTCAGGAAAAACTGGCAGCCGGTAAAAATGTTAAAATTGAAGTGGATAACAAGAGTTATAAAGTCATTGTTGACCGATGGGAAGGTGACAGCCTGGTTGTACACCCTGTCCGTAATGCTAAAAAGAATATGAAATTCCATAAAAACCAGATCAATAGCGAGAAAATTGCCGAAAAACGCTTTTCGCAACCCATTGCTGATATTCTTACGGTTACGGCCTATGCCGCAATTGGTGTTGGAATCTACCTTCTTGTCCGTTAGTTTTCTTCAGCTTTCCGGTAATGAGAAAAGGATTTTTCTTCTTAAACTCTTAAAGCCTGACTTAAAAAAATAAAAACAGCGCCACTTAAAAATAAGTGGCGCTATTTTTACAGATGAGCCTGATGGCCTTTACAGTCCTTCCCTATTCCATCGACTATATTTATTTTCACAAGGTAAAGCCCTGATGCAAATCCGGAGAACTCAAAACCCTCAGATTTCTCCGAGGGTAAAACTAATAACTATGAAACTCAAAAAACATGAGCTGTATTTTATTCAATAGCAGTTATGACAGTGGCTTTTATCTACGTATACTTTATTACCGGAAGAGTTTATATAATAGCAACCTCCCTGATCGCCTACGTGTAAAGTATGTCCGCTGTAAGAGCATCCACCCGACCCTCCATCACAAGCTGCAGCAATCCCCCAATAATCAATAGTAAAATTATTTTTTTCATTCAAGTAAAATTATTTTTGACAAAAATAAAGTACCCAATCAAAGATAAAATACGGGTTTCCATAAAAGCAAAACCTCCCGAATCATCAGGAGGAAAAGTGTAGATTTCGTAAATGCGAAATTTTCGAGCATTCAAATATAAGGTATCCGGGATTTTACGGATATGACTGTAGTCATAAGCCTGCGGAAAGCCGTAATTGTTGAGTTTGAATTGTTTGTATATTAGGGTTCATAAATTAATTATCATGGAATACAAAGTTTTAAACAGTCAGTTTATTCAAGTCTTAGAAGAACAAGTAAATGCTCATTTATTGGTTGGATGGCAGTTACAAGGAGGAATATTTGCTAACGATAAAAGCTTCTTTCAAGCTATTTTTAGAATGAAATAATAACAAACAACCCCACCCTAATAGTGGGGTTGTTTATTTCGAAGAATATTCCGCTTCCGTTTTTATTCTCCGAATCCAGGCCATTTAAAACCTTTCCTCCGGCGGTAATAATATTTTGTGGTAAACCAATTCCGGATTACAGCTGCTTATATAAGATCATTTTATAAACTTAGACCAACCAATACCAACCCTATCACTCACAAAAAAGCCTCTCAATTATGAGAGGCAGCATTAGATTAAGAGAATTTACAGCATCCGCTATATGATGCTACAAGCATGCTTCTGTTACGGGTGCGCAATAATATGCTTTACCTCGTGTACAACATTTTCTTTCTCCAGGCAGGCAGTTTTGAGTACAGGCTTCAATTCCTCCGTTAATAGTGATCAGTCTTTTTCTGGAAATCTTTTTCAAATTTTTCATGGTTAATATATTTATCTGCAATAAGTTACTAATTAATTTAAATTTAAAACCACAGTGAAAATACGGATTTTTTGTAGTTATAATACTACGGAAAACCGTAAGGTATGGGATTTAATTGTTTGTATATTCGAACCCAATAAAAAATTAATAATTATGATAAAGGAATTCACAGCAGATGAATGGAAGGATCTGAATGGAACTTTTGCGTTTCTATTTACAAAAGACGAACCAGGAAAACATATTATTCAGGTTTTCAAAAAAGATCAAGATGGAAGCTATTTTCCAGTTGATATAACCGTAAAAGATAAAGGATATTCTATCCTTTTATCAGTAAACAGAGATCCTTTTGATGGTTATGCTGTAATAAGATAAAACATTCCCCCACCTAACAGTGGGGATTGTTATATGTTAGAAAAAATCGTAATTAATCTTTTTTAATTTATTTTGTATTTTCGTGGAAACTAATAGTTAATGAAAAGAGATAATTGGATATTTTGGACTATAGGTAGTGGATCAATATTGTTAATGGGAGTCGTTCTATACTTGAATTACAATTATGCAACAAGTTTATCTTTAAACAAGCAAGGTATATTTGGAGATATGTTTGGTGCTTCAAATGCTTTTTTTACAGGTTTATCTTTTACAGGAGTTATAATCGCAATACTTTTACAACGTCAAGAACTAAAGCTTCAAAGGAAAGAATTAGAACTAACGCGAAAAGAGATGAAATTAACTCGAAACGAATTTGAAACTCAAAACTCCACTATGCGTATTCAGCAATTTGAAAACACATTCTTTCAAATGCTAAATTTATTACATACTGTAATTAATAATAGCTCTTTAAGTAATGGCAGTATTGATATTAAAGGTAAACAAATATTTGATTGGGTTAATGAAAATATTTCAGGAGAAGTAATTAATTTTGCTAGACCTAAATATTTTCCTACACCAATTACAGATGAAGCTTATAGAAAAATGTTTGAAGATAATATGCTTAAAATAAACAAAGATGACATTTGTCTAATATATAAAGAAGTATATAATAAACATCAGCATTTATTAAGTCATTATTTTTCTACTTTGTTAACAATCTATAAATTCATAGACGAAAATAAAATCAGTAATAAGATGCTTTATTTCAACATTGTTAACTCTCAAATGTCAACATCTGAACATTTAGTTTTATTTTATCACTATACATCATTCAATGATAACCTAGATTTAATAATCTTAGTTAAAAAATACAATATTTTGAAGAATTTGAACACAGACTTACTACCAATTAAAAATTTTGCCGAATGGGCAATATAAGATGTAGATTGAGCAACTTGTCGAATAGCTTTGTAGTACTTCAGTTTATTTCCCAAAGAACATATTCGCCTCTGCTTTTCTTCTCCGGATCAGGCCATTTAAAACCTTACCTCCGGCAGTAATGTATTTCGTAGTAAACCAATTCCGGATTGCGGCTTCTGATGCACGGTCATTTACCAGCTTGAACAGACCGTCTGAGCCACCGGTATTATAGGTATGAGAAACCAAAGCATCGAATTGGTTTTGTGCCAATGGAACTTTGATTTTTGAATTCACTATTTTTTCATAAGTTGGTAAAACAGACGAAAATAATTCCACTCCTTTTTCTTTACTGATGGCAGAATCGTTCATGGTTACCTTTTTACCTCCGGGGTAATACGTATTTCCATAGCCTATTGTCGGAATACCCGCTGAGTCCAGGTATGGTTTTGAACTGAATCCTTCAAACGATATGATCAGATGTATTCCTTTCTGTGATGTTTTCATTTCTTAAAATAAGTATAGGTGAAATAAACAAGTATTAAAGTGATTCCCATGATGAGAATGAAAATCCAGGCGGCAGCATCCAATCCATTCAGCTGTACTTTTTTTGTTTCTTCAGAAACTTTTGAAGCTACTTCTTTATGATTTTCTTTTGAAACCGCTTTATGGGTTACCTCCTGCATATTCAGGGCAGATTCTTCTTTTTTAACCTCTGCCTTTTGATGATGGGCCTTTGTATAATAATTACGGATTATATATTCTGCATTTCCCATGATAGAAATGCTTTGAACAGTATCTTTTCCCACCACATTATGGAAAACAAAAGGATTCGACAGATCCGATTTTCCTTCAATGAACAGTTCTCCGGATATTTCATTTTTCTCTTCCTTCAGCAATGTATTATCAGATTTACTCTGAACTGATGTGGAACTTTTTACACCTGAAGAATCCATTTTCATTTTTTCTGATTCCTTTGTGTTTTCTCTGTAAGTGGTGGTTATTTTATGTTTGCTCCGACAGCCTAGCACGACGCAGCTCAGCAGCGTCAATATAAATATCATTGTTTTCATGAGTCTTAGTTTTTAAATTGAACAGTTTAGATCACTGATCTTTTTGAATTTTTCAATACAGAAGCCGGAATTCAGATTTCTAAATGAATATTTTATCTTCCTTCACGTATTCTTTTTTAATCCCTTCCAGCAGCATGTCTGAATTTACTTTGTAGCCCGGTTCTTTTGAGGCAATGATTTTTAAGCTTATATCCTGGATAATGTTCATAATATTGGATCCGGTAAGTTCATACCGTCGGGCAATCTGCTCCAGATCAATGTCTTCAAGCTGTAACTGTTCCGGGAGATTCTGCTGCCAGATACGCAGGCGTTCTTCGTATTTTGGATTATTGAATGGTATACAGCTGTGAAAACGTCGTGTAAAAGCTTTATCCATATTATTTTTAAAATTGGAGGCCAGGATAATAAGCCCTGAAAACGTTTCAATCCGCTGCAGCAAATAAGAAACTTCCTGATTGGCATATTTGTCATGAGCATCTTTTACGGAGGTTCGTTTTCCAAAAATGGCATCTGCTTCATCAAAAAATAAGATCCAGTTTTTATTTTCGGCTTTATCAAATAACTTAGCCAGCTGTTTTTCTGTTTCCCCGATATATTTTGAGACCAGCATAGAAACGTCCACTCTGAAAACCGGACGTTTTGTATATTTCCCTAAAAGACTGGCAGCAAGCGTCTTTCCTGTTCCCGGCTCCCCGTAAAACAACACCCGGAAGCCCGGCTTAAGCTTTTTCTGCATATCCCATTCTTCCATAAGGATCCGGCTGCTGTGGTACCAGGCTTCGATACTCTGAAGTTCCTGTAACGTGGCCTGAGGAAGTATTAAATCTGCCCACGATCTACGGGTGTTTAATTGTTCTGCCGGAAAGTCATTGCTCATTTTTGGTAATAATTCCAATCCGAAAATGATTGCATTAAAAGCTTCCTGATGGACACTTATCTGGCTATTCATGGCGATATGATCATGAACTGAAAAAGCAATAAGCTCTTCTTTCATTATCACCGAATCCGGACCGAAATAATCCAGCGCCTTTAATCGTCCTGAAATACTGTCTCCACCTAAAATATACTGAACAGCCTGAATGGTAGGATAAAAGAGCCTGCCACTGTCATTGGTTGCACAAAAGTCAAACAATTCACTATTGGGAAATTCCAAATACATGCGTTTCAGCAATGCAGGATCCAACCGTGGCAGCAAGGCCATTAAGAGAATAATAACTTCCTGATGGGCAAGCCCTTTCCCTGAAATATAATTGCCTAATTGAAATCCTTCATGGTCATTAGCGCTAAATTCAGGCGCTCCTGTATTAAAATCTTCAGAAGAATTGTTAATACGCCATGTAATGACTTCTTCTAAATGGGTAAATAATTTTTGTAATTGACTGGCCTCCATTGGTTTTAGTTTTTCTATTTTGAAGTTTATATGCTACAATTCTGTGATCTTATTTAAAACCTCAACCGGAAAGTCTTTCACATTTGAGCATCTCTCCGCAACTGCCAGAGCAGCTGCTTTTTGGGAAAGTCACTCCATCACCGGAGTTCCTACTTTTTAAAGAATAATCTACACCTGAAAGAAATTATCAGATCCGAAGAGCCGGTATTCCACTTCCCTGATGAGATCCTGATGATCATACATCAGAAAATTCAGGTATTTCAGGCGCAAAAGGTTTCCCACTAGAGAAAGTCTCTCCGATTGAGGTATTTTTTTATTTTATATTTTTAGATATCATGTACTCAGCCTGCAGAAGGAGTACACTATAGTGCGTATGCTTTAAGAAACCTCAACCGGAAAGTCTTTCACATTTGAGCATCTCTCCGCAACTGCCAGAGCAGCTGCTTTTTGGGGAAAGTCACTCCATCACCGGAGTTCCTACTTTTTAAAGAATAATCTACACCTGAAAGAGATTATCAGATCCGAAGAGCCGGTATTCCACTTCCCTGACGAGATCCTGATGATCATACATCAGAAAATTCAGGTATTTCAGGCGCAAAAGGTTTCCCACTAGAGAAAGTCTCTCCGATTGAGGTATTTTTTTATTTTATATTTTTAGATATCATGTACTCAGCCTGCAGAAAGAGTACACTATAGTGCGTATGCTTTAAGAAACCTCAACCGGAAAGTCTTTCACATTTGAGCATCTCTCCGCAACTGCCAGAGCAGCTGCTTTTTGGGAAAGTCACTCCATCACCGGAGTTCCTACTTTTTAAAGAATAATCTACACCTGAAAGAGGCTATCAGATCCGAAGAGCCGGTATTCTACTTCCCTGATGAGATCCTGATGATCATACATCAGAAAATTCAGGTATTTCAGGCGCAAAAGGTTTCCCACTAGAGAAAGTCTCTCCGATTGAGGTATTTTTTATTAATCAATAATATAGTTAACCAAATCCATCCTTTCTTTTCCCAAAACAATTTTTATATTGACGGGATATGATTGGTACTTTGTACCGTTTATATCAATTTCCAGAAACATCTGAATAAGAGAAAATGGTTTTCTATGATGAACCGTATATCTGAATGAACCGGGTCTGTTGAGTGTGCCTGACGGATAAAACTCGTTATAGTTTGCCCCGGGTTTGAAATAATGAATAGGATTAATATCCAGCGTCATTTCGTTAGCCGTTACAGGATATTCAGATTCTCTGCCCCAGGATTTTGCATCTTCCAGGTGCTCTCTGTAGAAGCCCGAATCCTTCACCCCACGCTTAACTTTTTTCTTCTGTTTATAACGTTTTATGATAAGCTTTGGCTGATATTTATCAATATCCAGCTCACCTGATAGCTTTATGTTTAAAAATTTATAGTTTATATCTTTACTAAAAACATATTTGTAGTTGTCGATCTTTTTCGGGTCGCTTCCGGATTCAGCTTCGAGATTGATATGCCCCCTGCCCGATTTTTCAATGTTTTCAGCCAGATAGAAATGATAATATTTACCCGTCCAACTCGATGATGCCTTTACATCCAGTCCGAAATTAAGTTCATTCAAATGGACATAATTATCAATGAACCTCCCAAATTGACTTTGTGTAGGATATTTACCTGTTTCAAAATAGGTTTTGATCTCCTCTCTCTGGATTAGTTTATTTTTTTCTTCCATGATTATTATAATGTTCTTTATTGCTTATATCTTTGGTATAATTGCTTTCCGGAACCCATTACCACTTCTGATTCAGAGGTTCCAAAATTCATCCTTTTTCTGTTTTTATGAAAGTTTTTCGGCGTTTACATCCTATCGTTGCAGTAACTCCTGCAGGTGTAAGATGAAATAACAATGCCTGTGCTGGAAATTCCGGTATCTCAAGAGTAAGAGCTTCCCCATAAAAGGGTATTATGCCTGGTTGGATGATTTTTATGAATTAGGAATGCTGCTGATCTGCTTTCCGGATGTCATTATTATTAATGATTTCGATTACAAAATTCGGTCTTTTTTTCTTCTTATAAAAGTTTTCTGACCTCTCCATCCTGTAGTTGCAGTAACCTTTATTTTCATCAGATGAGCTTTTTAATTTTTAGCTTCTTTCTCAGTATTTCAGTATGACAATCTTTTATTTATATTCATACTTACATTCAATTCTTATATTTCTGACTTCATTGACCTGCCCTCCATACCAGTCACTATGACTTTGTCCGGCGTTTAGGTTGCCTGTAGTTAAAAGACTGTTATTATCCTCATCATAGATCTCGCAGAGTATAGACTGATTGATCTCCCTAAGGTCTGCCTTATAATAAAAGGTGAGATTATCCCATGCATCATAATGATCAGTAACAGTGTCTTCAGACCGGTACCTGTTACTCCAGGTAATTCCTTCTACCCTGTACTCAATTGGTACCTGGGTTTTATTAATAAACTTAACGTTTGTATTTACAATGTTTATTTTTTTTCCAAAATCCTGTTTTGCAATCTGTACAGGAACCCTTTTACTTTCCATTGCGCCCAATTCAAAACCTTCAGGAACAGTATCCAGATTATTACCAAACAACCTGTAGATCATATAATTTTGACTGATCTGATAGCTAAAAATATAATATTCAGTTTCTTTCAGATTTCCTCCGGAGGCTTTTTTTGTTCTCAGGATATAAGGCGGACTACCTAATATGAACTGTTTCTCCACAGCGCTGTCAGTATTTTTTACCGTAATCACCTGATCTTCTTCATCCTGAGAACTTACTACTATTGGTAACCTCAAATCTCCTACACTGTTTGTATTATAGTAAATAAATGCATTATCAATAATTGCCAGCCTATTGGCGAGCAATACCATTTCTTTGTTGGTCAAGGCATCTCCTTTATGCTGCAAGGAATCTATCAGTTCTGAAAATTGGTTTTGTGTGGGATATTTACCGGTTTCAAAATAAGTTTTCAGCTCCTCTCTTGGGGTTAATTTGTCATTTTTCATAATACTTCACTATTCTTTTATATCTTACACTGTCCACATTATTGTTTTGGGGTTCAATGATTTATGAATCAAAATTCATTATTTCCTGGTTCCTGTAAAAGTTTTTGGACCTATCTATTCTATAGCTGCAAAAATCTTTATTCGTTCAGAATTCCATACTCACATTCAATTCTTATATTTCTGATTTTAAACACCTGATCGCCAGCCCAGACATCGTGGTTATATCGTCTGGCATCCAGCTGACATACTGTTAAAATTCTGTCTTTATCCTCATCATAAATCCTGCATACCACAGAATCATCAGTTGCCGTAAGATCAGCCTCATAATAGATAGCCAAATCATCCCAAATATCATAATGATCGGTAACAATATCCTTGGATCTGTATTTATCACTCCAATTGATGGCAGATGTTCTGTACTGAATAGGTATTTCTGTTTTATTGATGAACTTAATAACGGTGTTTACGATACTTATCTTTCTTCCGAAATCCTGCTTATCCACCTGCAGGTAAAACCATTTTTCATCACCTTCCAGTATTCCGAATTCAAACCCATCAGGAATGGTAGGCAGATTATTCCCGAACATTCTTGCAATAGAATATTTTAGCTGTACCTCAGAGGTCAGTACATAATATTGATTTTCTTCCAGCCGGTCTGCTGAAAACTCCTTTGTTCTAACAGTATAAGGAGCGCTCCCAAAAAAATATCGTTTTCCTTCCGGAAATCTATAGCTGCCCGATTCTCCCAACATGATCACCTGATCTTCTCTATCTTGTGAACTTATTACGATCGGGAATTTCTGCCCTTTGATACCACCAGATAGATTATAGATAATAAATCCATTTTTAATGGAGGCCAGATTATTGGCAAAAGCTACCATTTCGTCATTGGTCAGAATATCTTCTTTGTGTCTTAGCGAATCGATCAGATCTGAAAACTGACCTTCTGTAGGATATTTACCTGTTTCAAAATAGTTCTTTAATTTTTCTCTTGGGATTAAGTTATTTTCTTCCATATACATTATTATTCTTTACTGCTTAAATTTTCGGTTTAATTGATGTGATATTTAAAGTTCGAAATTCATCTTTTTTTTATTTCTGCGAAAGTTTTTTGAGGGCTCTATTCTGTAGCTGCAGTACCCTTTGTTTTTTAGGAAAAGGGTGATTGATTATCTGATTGCAGATCCAAAATTCAGTTTTTTTTATTTCCTGTGAAAGTTTTTTGGGGCCTCCATTCTGTAGCTGCAGTACCCTTGTTTTTTTTCAGGAAAAGGATGATTGATTATCTGATTGCAGATCCAAAATTCAGTTTTTTTTAATTCCTGTGAAAGTTTTTTGGGGCCTCCATTCTGTAGCTGCAGCAGCCTTTGTATTTTCAAGGGCTCATGATAAAATTATTTCATCTGCCTGGATATTCTGTATGGTAAAAAGAGCAGAAAGTATATCAGAAAATTGTTTAAAACAATATATGTTTATCATAGAAAAAGGCTCAGATTATAAAATCCAAGCCCTATTTTTATTTATCCTGTTTATTCTTTACAGATCTGCCATCAATTCATCTTAAAAAAGAAATACACGACTGCCGCCCACTCTTTTTTAACTCCTCTCGCATAACCAATCGTGCTATGGCTGCTGCTTTCTACTGTTCCATCATCCTTGATATAACCAATGGTGGAATGGCTGCTGTTTTCTACCGTTCCGTCACTTTTTACATATCCCACCGTTGAATGGCTCTTGTTTTCAATAGTTCCGTCACTTTTGATATACCCAATCGTTCCATGGCTTTTGTTTTCTATAGTACCGTCGCTTTTAATATAACCTACTGTTGAATGACTGCTGTTCTCTATGGTTCCATCACTTTTGATATACCCTGTAGTGCTGTGACTTCCGGATTCTATAGTCTGTGCCCTTATCATAGAAAAGCTGAACAGAAGAGAGCAAATGAATAGTATTTTTTTCATATTTAAGATTTTAATGGATTATTAATTTTGGTTTATTTGATGTATTCAAAAGTATTAATTATTCTTTTTATAAAGATAAAACTTGCAGATAAAATGATTGAAAATAAAAACCGCACGAAAGGATTCGTGCGGCAGTAGTAAATTTTCTTTTAAATTTATATCAAACTGTATGACAGATCATTGCATGCTCTTTTCAGCTTCTTCAATATTATATGCAATTCTATCATCTTCTTTTATCAAAGATTTAAAAATATCTGCATATTTATTAAAACTACTTTTATCATAATGAACAAGTACCGGAAACAGCTGACTTGCCTGATAATACCTTTTATTTTGTAAGGAATCGTGGATCGCCTGCTCTATTTCTTTTAAAAGCGGTGTGCAATTTTTCTTTAAAAGAAAGTCTTTTAGATTCGATTCAAAAAATTTATTTCCATAAATACTCAGAAAATACTTAATGTAAGGGTAAAGCTCCTGTTCGCTCTTTCCGTTTATTGTCGAAATATATAGAGCGTCCGTAATTACATCATATACATTATCTTCGCTGTGTATTCTATGGGATTCAAAACTTTCTTTTTCATCCCATTTTTCGGAAATAAACCGGTCAAGCTGTTGAAACCCTTCCGGTATTGCCCACGCCAATAAAATAAGCATGGCCTGGTAAGCAATATACTGATCGTCATTGTGAAGAAGTAATTTTAGCTTTTCAACTCTTTCTGAATCTATATTTTTAAGGAGTTGTACTTCGCTTAAATCATATCCTTCGTACCCTTCTTCGTTGTAGTGATAGAGGAGTTCGTTTATTTGGGTATTCATTTTATTATTAATTATTTTTTAATTTTTCATATTGTAAGAAACTTAATCTTTCAAAAGAATTATATTACCATTTGCATCTCTTTTTCTTTTTAAGTATGATAAGTCTTCATCGGATAAATAGGGAGAATTAATAATCCGATTTTTGAGAAATCCTGGCAATTTATACTCTTTTTCTAAATCATCTATAAATTTTGGATGCAATTTATCTTCTGAATCCATATCAAAAGTTGATATTTTTTCTTTCTCATTTTTATATAACTCAAAATCTTCTTTTGAAATGAAGAAAACAATAACATCTTGTATTTTTTCAGCGTCATCAGCATGAAAGCATTTTGCTATAAATTCTTTACTTATTTTTTTTGTTTTTCCTTTCCATTTATCTGATGGAGTCACTACATATTTAGATTCTAAGAGGAACATTTTTCTTAAATTCTGAATTGAAGAATCATCATATTCAAAATCAAATGGCCACTTTTCATCTATCCCATCTATTTCAGGAATAAATTTTATATATATTCCTAATTTAGAATTCATGATGACATCAAAAATATCAATTACTAAATCTTCCGGATATAGATCATTATCTATTTCCTCTAAGAAACTGATGTTAAAATTATACTTTGGTATTAAGTGCATAATTAATATATATTTAAATTTCGTAATCTTTTTATATCTTCATAAATATAACCAAGCTTTTCTTGCATTGAATTATTTATTCTCATTTGTTTCAAAAGGTTGTTAGTTTCTAATATCATACTTTCTCTATATTTATTTCCATAAAATTCAGCTCCATGTCGAGCTTGTGTAATAACCTTATTAGGAACTTTGATTCCTGCCTTTTGCATGTTTAGAATCCTTTCTATATCCTGTAGCCTATTATGATACTCTATAGCATTCCAAAAACGCTCTTCGCCCAGTGATTTAGAAACTCTGCCGACTACCTTATCTGTAGCTATATTTATTCCTTGTGATCTTAGTTTTTCGACCTGCATAATATGTCCATGCTCATGCAGCATTGTGTTATAATCCATTTCTTTGATTAAAATTACTTCTTTATCAAAACCTAAGAATTCTCTACCCCTTGAATACATTTTTCTAACTTTAACTTCCGGATCAATTCTTATCTTACTAAAGTCCTGCTCTACAATTGTTACTTTGTATCCTAACTCTTCCATTTCATTTACTAAATTGTTAAAGTTAGGATGTAACTCCATTTGAACCGTACCGGTAGCTATGGTTTGTTCTGTTGCAACTAATCCTGGTTTTGGCCCATAATTAGTATCTCTCCAATGACTATTCTCATTTATCCATTGAGCTTCTTGGTTAGCTAGTGGTTCTAAATTTTTATCAAATGTACGGTTTTGCGATGAGCTAATTTTGTTATTTTGTTCTTTACTTTTTAATCCAGAAGATTTTTCATTCCCGGATATGTGAGGAGATTCTTTTGGTAAGTTATTGCTGGAGATGCTATTTTTAGTAGACTTTACATTAAAATATTCCGAAGGAATTTCACCTTTAATTAAAATCTCTTTATCTCTGACACTATTGTTAAGATCTCTTACAGCATTATCCACCCTTTTTTGATTATCAGCTGATGGATTTTTTTCAAATTTATTCATCGCCTCATCTATTTTGGCTTGTAATTCTGCCTGTACCTTTTCCGGTCTTAAAACTTCTACGTCATTTATTTTACCTGCAGCAATGTCAGCTTCTAGCTTTTTAATATCAACTTCAATCACATGCTCTCCATAAGTTTTACCAATACCAGGTCCTTCTTCTGAGAAAGAGGTATAAGGACTTTTGCTTTTATTGGGTTCGCTTCCTCTTACATGATCAGACACTGTGGCGCTTCCGTTTTTATTTGCAGGAGTTAAATTGCCATCTTCATTAATATGAGATTTTATTCTATCCTCTGTTTTACCTACAGGAGAATATGGTCTGTCATCCTGTCTGAATATGCTTTCTTCATATACATTTTCCTGCGTTTGAATTGGTTTCACATCCTCTTCCTTAATGTTGGATTTCCCACTGCCTTTTTCATTTCTTAAAGGTTGCTCATGCATTCTGTCAGGAACGGTCTGCTCTTCGAAAGGAAGTTGATTTAAGTTTCGGCTTGGCTGCGTTGGAGCTTTTTTCTTGAAAGGCTCAGCAACCCAATCTTTCGCTTTTTTATATGCTGTTTTAAAACGTTGGGACGCTTTAATCCATGTCTCTTTTTTGAAGACAGATGTTATTTTTCCAGGGATAGAAACAATACTTGCTTTTATTCCATTTCTTGCGGTAATGAACATTCGCTTACCAAAAGTTTTTGGGTTTCTTTTTGCCAGATCCTTTACAGAAGCACCTCCTTTTTTCGAAGCTTTCCCACCTATCATTGCCAAAATAGCCATACCAGAATTAGTAATGTCGCTTTTTAGCTCACCCGAATTTTTGAATAAAACTTCAGCTGTTTTTGCCGTATGTACATCATAAATATTTTTAATTCCGTTGAGTATATTCAATCCTAATGCTATAGCCCCGATCCAGAATGTTATGGTTCCCATTGTTATGGTAGCTCCTCCTAACCAGGCAGCTAATGGTGCCAGCCCACCAAGTGTGAAGATGGATCCTACGGCAGCAGCTATTGTTAATATTCCTAATATTCCTGTAATTACTCCGGCTATAACAAGCACTTTATTGGCTATTCCTGCGGCTTTTTGAAGAATCATTCCTACCGGATCTTCTGAGAATCCTTTCCAATTTGTTAAATCATCCCAAATCCCGCTTATAGAGCCAGAAATCGCCTCATACCAAGCTTTTGGACTAAATATAGATTCGATGAATTTGCCTACATCGGTCAAGGTAATGGATGTAACATCATTCCAAATGTCTGAAAATGCGATAGAAATAGACATCCATAATCTTTTTAAACCAGTAATTCTGTTCAGATTTTTGGTTACTAAGTTTAATGGCTTTTGTAAAGCATCTTTACGCTTGTTATTAAAGACTTCAATTTGACCATTTCTGATGCTTTCAACGTTCTGATCTATTAAATTTTGATGTTCCAATTGATCATTATCATAATTAGCATTTACCTCATCAAACTTATCTTTCAATAATTTTTGTTCGCCCGGGCTTAATTTTCTCAGAAATACGATTTGTTCATCTTCTGATTTTAATTGTGTAAAGTCGATTAACAAACGCTCTGCCTCATTAAGCTCTTTGGGTGTTTGCTGAATTTTATCTTTTTCTTTTTGTATCAAGCTATTTCGCCCTTCAACTGACGCCATATTGGCATAATAAGCATGTTGAGTTTTTATAACTTCACTTTCGATAATGTAAGAATCCAATAATAATCCATCTGCTTCCTGGTTTAATTTTTTACTTTGTGATTCTACTTGTTTTAATTTTGGTGTGAGTTTTCCAAGCTCCTGTTTTGCTTCTTTATTCTTTTTAGTATCTGCCGCCAGTTTAGCTTTTGATTTTATTATTGACGCCCTGGAAGACATTATTTCACTCTGTATCTTTGCATTCTTCCCTTTAGCTTGCTGGGCTTCTTGGGATAATTTCTGAGTTGTATTGCCTGCCTGTGATACTGCCTGATTTATTGTACCCGCGTTAGTATTTAATTCATTTAATTTTCTGGTAAGGTTTCCAGAATCAGCATTTTTTGGATCCTGATGTTTCTGCGAACCTCCAAGTAAATCTTTCGCTTCTCTATTTAGATCGCTTGCTTTGGTCTTATTTTTATTATACTCCTGTTGATATATTCCTACCTCCTGTTCTACCTTTTGTTGTCTTTTTACTGAGGTCTCCAGTCCTTTTTCTAATTTATGAATTAAAGCCTCTTTGCTTTCTATACTATCTTCTGATTTTTGTAAATCAGCATTTGACTTTTGAATTTCTTTTTCAACCTCCTTAATTTTATTTTTCAGTGTGTTTGCTGCTTTATTTTGAGATTTCACCTGATCCCTAGCTTCTACTCCCTGATCCCTAAACTCCTGTGCTGCTGCAACAAGCCCAACAATATTGATTGTCGTTTGTGCATCTGGAGCTATTTCAGCCTGCTCGCTGTCAACAGCTTTATCCATTCTTGGAGTAACAACAGGTTGAATATTACCAGGAATGACAACTTTTGTTTCTTTTTCTCCCGTAGTTTTTGTATTTAACTTTTTACTATTAGATTTTTTATCGTTTTTAGATTCAACATCCTGAGAATGAGTGGCAGCATCTTTATCAGTAACTGTTTTTGAATCACTTTTATGAGTTTCTGTTGAGATAGGTTTAATAGAAGGTTGCTTAATTTCAACTTTTTTCTCTTTTATCTTCTCGTCTGCAATAACTTTAGGCTCTTCAGGTTTAGTGTTAACTTCTTTAAGTGCACCATTTTCCGGAAGCTTCGCACCCTGTACTTTTTCACTCAGCAAAGCTTTGAAATCTTCTTTCCTGAACATTCCTATTTTTTGCGCATCCATAGAGCCTACCTGGCTTGCCTGCGCCATACTTTGACTTTCATTGGCAGGTGAGGAAACAGTCTGTCCATCAGTTCCTTTTTTCTCTGCGAGCTTTACAGCAGGGTTTGTTTCTTCAGTTTTCTTATTTTGCTGCTGAATTATAATCTGCTTTTCTGCTATATTTGGAGATATTTCTGGTTTAGCACCATTATCGTCCTGTACCTGATGAAGATTCAGGGTTGACCTGTATCCTTTCTCCATCTTTTTAGTATCGGGATGATTGATGTCTCCGGTTTGTGCTAAACTCTCCTGATGCTTTTTATACATTATTTCAGCTCCCTGATCGTAGATGGTCTGCAAACCATAAACGGTTGGAATAATCCCATTGAGATTAAGCTGCTTATTATTGGGATTTACAGATCCGGTCCCTTTCGGCTTTTTCGTCTGTATACCCACCACCTCTACACCGGATTGATGAACAGCCACAGGCTCTTTCGGCTTTTGCTTTTTGCTTTTGCTTTGGTGGGCATTTTTGTCTTTTTCTACAGGTTTTGCTGCTTTCATTGACTTAGTTTTTTAATTCATATTTTTTAAAAGACATACAAAGCACAACTAAAAACGGTTGTGCTTTATATGGTGCCTGCCGGGTTTGAAAAATCATACTATGCGGATGATTCTTTAAGAATTTAAGTAAATAGAAGTGGTTTTGACAATAAGAAACAGGCAACAGTGATCCACTTCGGTTTTATTCTCTTGTTTTGGTTTTCAGGTTTTCAAATTCAAAATTCACTTTTTTTCAGAATGGCTCCCATTTTTTTTGGCTACAGTTTCAGTAGTTACAGTAAAGAGTTCCGGGACTTTTATTCCTGTGATGATCCGGTCGGCTAACAGGTCGGCAGCATCCTGAATTTATTGACAGAACTATGGCTGTTAGCTATTGGTTTATTCTGAAAACTGTATTTTCTGCTTTTACATTTTATTATTTTCTATTGGCCGATGTTATCTTTTTTCTCTTCCTCTTCCTCAGGCTGTCTGTCTGTTTTGATGCCGTATCGGTTTTCAATAAAAAGGTTCACCGCTTTATCAATCCAGTTAGGCAGGTTGGTTGTGATCATTTTCAGAAATTTATCATAGCCGTAGCCAAGAACAAACAGGACTCCTGTTGAATACCATTTGTCATCTAACTCAGCTCTGTTCATCAAATAGCTCATTGTAAAACCAACAATTACCACGATTACCAGTGTGATAAAATGTTCCCATGGCTGTTTTTTTTCCTTATTTTGTATGGAAATCAACACCCTTAATAATCCTCCTGAAAATGCTATTGCAGTTCCTATCAACAGGGCTTTTATACTATCCAAATTCATTTGTTTTCCTCTATATTATTTATTAAAATTTTAATTTTCTGCGATTTTCAGATGGGTCTTATTATTCCTGATCCAGCATGTACATGTCATCTAAAAACCTTTTACTTTTCAGGATGTTTTCATTTTCATTCATATAAGCTAACTCGTCAATAATATCACTGATATCTCTTCTGGGTTTCTGTCCTTTTTCCTTATTTTTTTTCTTTTTTTTCTTTTCTTTCTTTTTCATGGTTTCTCATTTTTTTGAAATTGCTTTTCATCTTTCAATTTTCTAACCCCCGATTATCCGCACTCAGATTCATCTGAAACAACAGAACTAAAAGCAAAAACTTTTTTTCACTTTAGGATACATTTATAAATTTTAATTTGAGAAAGAAGTCAGGAAAACCTTTGAATGAGTATTTCTCAGGCAGCTATTGGCAGAATAATAACTTTGGACCCTTTTCTATCTGTTTTTAGAATATTATATGTTAAGATCTGGCGGATGATTGGGCATTAGGATTAAAAAGATTTACCTAATAATGTTCGACACGGCATTCTCCGATATTCACTGAACTGTTCACCTACCTGCTAAGCCTGAAGAATAATATTATATATTGTTCTTTCGGACAAAAACAACATTTCTGTCAGTTCAGTTACAATCACTTTCATTTGTTTGCTTTGATTACGTTTTACGTATTCAATGACAAAATCTTTTCTTTTCTCTAGTAATTCTTTACTACGTTTCATTTTTCTATGTTTAAAGTTTTTATGGTTAAGTTTTTGTTTTTATGAGGCCAGCTGTCGATTTCTTACATTTCTAGTGTTTAATTAGGTCAATAAGAAACCCTAAAGGCATAATTTTACGCCCTTAAACAGATGTCAATCACATTTTAAATTTTGGTTTCAGAAGCTGATACCAGGTGTTTCTCTCAATAGAGATCATACACCGACTTCTTTTCTTTAATTCTACATTCAGTAAATATTGTATTGATGTTTATAAGAAACTGATGTGTTTATAAACATGTAAACGGACATTATTTACTTCCCGTATCTGGTTGTAAAAGCTCGGTCTCTCATCATCTGACTTTTTAAGCCTTAAGAATCATTAAGTCTGCTCTGCCAACTTTGGTTTACTATTCAGGATGTACAAACCCTCTTACTGATAACTATAATTAATCGATATTTTATATGTTAATCAGCTGTATTCGCTGCATTTTAGAGACCGTTTTGGACTTTTTCGAAAAAAATAAAGAGCCCGACAGCCGCTTTATTTTAAACCCACTGATAATAAACGCACTTTTATCACAAATAAAGCCGTTCATAAAACGCACAAAAAACAAAATCACGCAATCAACAAACGCATTATTTACACTTAATAAACCTGAAACATCTTTTTTTGTTTTTAATAAGACATCGAAAACAAACAAGAATTGAAATTCGAACGCAAAATAAATCAGGTAAAAAAACAAAATATAAACATCTGATTACAAGCACTTACGAATTTTTCAAAAAGCTCTTAAATAGCAAAAAAACATTTAATTATAAATATATTTTTGTATATTTGTGCGGTTACGTCTTAACAGCGAAACAAATATACGAACATTGTTCGTTTTTCAAAATATTTAAACGAATATTTTTCATATTTTTTTATAAATAAACTATAAACATATCAAAATGACCTATTTAGAATTCAAAGAGATCAGAAAAAAACTCAATATGAAGCAGTCTGATATTGCAAAATCTATAGGAGTTGGTACCAGAGCTGTACAATATTGGGAAAAAGGCGAACGAAAAATACCGGAAACAACTGCTTACTTTGTGACCAATCTGCTGCTAAAACAACAAGAGGAACTTAATAATGACAGTGCTGCACCTGTTGTTTTTTCAGATTTAAAGATTATGCATGTTCCTCTGGCAAATCAATATGCACAGGCTGGTTATCTGAGTAATTTCGCAGATGAAGAATATATAGAAAGCCTGCCAACAATTCCTTTTACAGATGATGTAGAACACCGTGGTGAATACATGTGCTTCGAAGTAAAGGGAGACAGCATGGACAACGGATCGTACGAGAGCTATCTGGAAGGTGATATTATCTTATGCAGAAATATCAGACAGGATTATTGGATGAGCAAGCTGCATTATGATAAGTGGGATTTCGTCATTGTTCACAAAGAGAAAGGGATTTTAGTAAAGCGGATTATCAATCATGATGTGGAGAAAGGGATTATCACCCTGCACTCCCTGAATGAATATTATGATGATTTTGAAATCCATTTAAAAGATGTTGCAAAACTTTTCAATATTATAAGTACGAGACGTAAAAACAACAGAAGATAACTGAGTTAAAAATCTTCAGTCTCTGATTTCAGATCTTTCTAAATAATTATATACTCAAAGTAACGAAGATGAAGTACAGGTCGTAATACCGGCTGATGAGCTTATTTCATCTTCGTTATAATTTGAGAATTTATTCCGTTTCATAAGGAACCCGCCTGCGTTACCGGCATACAACCTGAACTATAGGCTGATATTGCTGATATCCTAAGGAGCAGAAGTGGAACATCTCTTCTGTAAGCCGATATCATCAATCATTTACTGAAAGAAATCCGTCCCCAAGGCATAATTCACCTTTGGCGCGACTACAAAAGCAAAAATTCTTTTGGTCCCGTTGTTTGGCCCGATAGCCTGAGAATTCAGCAACTGCAGGCCAGACGCTGTAGGATTGGTGCCGTTTACCGTACCAGATGTACCTGTCGTACTGAAAGTGAACATATCACCTGTCGTTTTACCATCTGTTGCACTTTTTATAAGATCTGTCAAAAACTCAATACGGTCTCCAACTTTCGCTTCAAATGATTTCCACTTATCTATAGGACTATCATATTGAGTATTGGCATCCCTGCTGTCTACTACAATCTCACCATTCTTCCTGATGACAAAGTTTACTAAGGTATTGAATGAATCTCCATTCAGAGTCCTTTTGGCATGATTATAAAATATGATCCTTGTCTCATTTCCATAACAGTTTCCAATCTGAAATGAATCAGTGCGGGTGGCAAGAACCCCACCTGCAGATATCTGCACTGTCAAATCGTAATTGCCCGGAGTCTGAATCGGTGGAAGAATTGTTATACCATTGGGATCAATGGTCCCTATATTGGTTGGATTCCCTGATCCATGAATCTCATAGGACGCAGTGGTAGTTGAATTCGCACTTGTACTCGGTATGGATGATGTATAATCTATCTCAAATGAAATCTCGCATTGTGCTGCTGCCATTATATTATATTTTTTTATTATTACTATATTTTTCCGAATATATAAAAGGGTGTTTCAGTTCTACAACCTGTTCAAACACCCTTTTCTGGGTATATCTGATCTTGACCGGAGTCAGGTAAATTTATTTTTCACCTGCAATCACAGAGGTAACTATTCTATTAATCATACCCAAATATTAATACTTTCACAGTTTTAGTATCAAAGGCACCAGAAGCAGGATCAATAACCATAAATTGGAATATATAATTACCATAATCCCTCAAACCTGTAACCCTTACAGAAGGTTGATTACTCACATCAAGTATTAATTTTGATCCTGTATCACTATCTACCTGGAACCATGAATATTCAAGATCCGAAGGTCCATATCCTTTTCCTTCCAATATAAAAGCTCCATCATTTAAGTCAACATTTTTGTTCTCTTCCGTCACTTCAGCTTTGACTGTAGAAAGGTTCCCATCACAACAGTTCCCTTTTGGAAATTTAATACTGTTTATGACAACCGTTGGAGGCTTGTACCAGTTCCCTATCCTGATGGTCTGAGTACATCCGCCGTTGCTCACAAGCATATTTATCGTCGGATTTCCTTTAGGATCAAGATTTTTCACTGTATAACTCATATTTCCGTCGGTATCCGGCTTTAGAAGATCTGCACTGCCAGCCACACTGTAGGTGTAATTTTGAAAGTATGGCCCGGAAACGATAAAGTTTACGGTAGCCTCTGTCGGATCACCGTTTGGATAATCAACAGACTTAACACTCACATTAACCGCAGGCTGAGTAATAACAGTGATATTGCAGCTGGTTGATACCCCATTAACGGTAAAAGTAATCACCTGACCATGTAACCCGGGATCTACTGACCGTGGATCGAAGCTATATTTCCCATTGGTGAATTTTACACCATCACCCGCACTGGCTTTTACAATCCCGTCTACAGGAAATACTGTAAAGTCTACAGGGCTGGATTCAGAACATATAACAGAAGTAGGCAAACTTAATTTAACAGGAGCATCGTACCAACCTCTTATCAGAATGTCTTGAGTACATCCGTTGCCGTTCACCTTCACCTTGATCGTTGGAATTTTTGTAGGACTCAGATTATAATAGGTATAACTTACATTTCCATCCTTATCAGGTTTTAGGGTAACGAAACTTCCATTATCCAGGAAATCCCAACTGTAGATATAATCTGCAAAGTTGGCTCCGGTTATTGTAAAGTTTACGATTGTTGCCGGTGAGACACCTTCCGGATAATATACAGAGCCAACAGAGATCTGTATGTCCGGCTGTGAAATAACCTTGATGCTGCAAGTAGTAGGCATGCCGTTAACCGTAAAGGTAATTTCCTGACCTTGTAATTCGGGGCTTACTAATTTCGGATTAAAGAAATAGAGTCCATTGATGATTTCCACTCCTCCATTTAATTTTGTATCAACATTCGCTTTTACAGTTCCATTCATAGGGAATACCGTAAAAGGTATGCGGCTGGACTCAGCACAAATAACAGAAGCCGGCAAACTCAGTTTAACTACAGCTTTCGGTGTACAGCATATGTAAGGAAGCGAGAAATCTGCAATAACGTTCTGACTGTTTAAAGGATCATAAACCATGATAAAGGTGCCTCCTTTGCCGACTCCATGTTTATGTTCCAATCCTGAATTTTTTTCTACATACTCATTGAAATAGGCTTTTGACAGATCTTTATTATCTTTCAATTCCTCTAAAGATAAAAGCATAATATCAAATCCCAACTGGTGTTTTTCTTTTATTTGCTTTATTTCTTCAAAAGCCGTTTGATAATTCATCCCCTGATGGCCTTCAATATTATAAAACGAATAATCATCCAGCGTAAGATTTAGAGGTGATTCTTTTTCCAGGCCTATTGGCACCCAATCGGTATTAAAATTCAAATTATTACTAAATGACCGATTGCCTGTCTTATCAAAATTCCATACTTTCAAAAATCCTTCTGTAATACGGTAATAGAAAGGAATTGCCTTATTACTGAGAGGGTTTAATTTTTGTGATGGTGTAATTTTTATACGTCCTTTATTCTCAAAAATATTACCATAGTTAAAATTCTGTACCTGCTGATTAAAACGATTGATCAATACTTTGACTCTTTGGGTCGCTTTATCGCTATCTAAGGCAGGTGAATTATAGAACTGATGCCTCAGGGAATCCAATTGTTTATCTGACACTAATTTTCCGAGCATGATATGTTTAGGAAAGGAAACAAAATCGGGGAATGCTTTAGTAAATGCCTTAGGAAGCAGTTCTGCAATTTCAGCGTAAGTATCCATCAAGTCCTTTACAACATCATAAGCATACTGAAAGCCGGAATCCTGATTAAAAATATTCACGAATGCTTCTTTGAATGCAGCATAGCCGGCAACTGGAATACCCAGTATTTTACCGATAGCCTCAATTCTTTCAAAAACAATCTTACCATAATTATTTTTTTCCACAGCCTTGATATACAGATTTTTTAAATCAGATACTGTCAGGCTTGTTTTTGACACAAACCGTTCTAAAATAATCCGTTCCTGTTTTACAGGTTCCATAATGCCATCTATAAATAAGGGATGAGGCTGAATTGCATCTTTTACACCAGGCTTATAGGTATTGCTCAAAGGATCATAGACAAGTCGGTATTCTCCAAGAAGGTCCGTGATTCCTTTTGATGTAGTTACCAATACTTTTAGGTTTCTGATTTGCTGGATCCCGTGATTATCACAGTCGACTCCCCTACATGGCTTAACTTCTTTCTCATAATCCTCCAAATAAAGCAGCAGATATTTGTCCTCTAAATTTGTAAGATTACTGACAGGCTGAAAATCAGATTTTGCTTCTTCATCTGTTGCCAGCTCCCAAAGCTCAATCTGCTGGTCCTTATCATAAAATGCAGGATATTTTATTTTAAAATTATCATATGTTTTAAAACAGGTATACTTTTTATTTTCTATTGCAACAGTTTTTAAGTCACTCATATACAAATCCTTACTCACTTCACTGGTACTATTTAAGGTAAGAAGGTCTCCATCAGTCGTTATAGCTGCTCCCTGAGAAAGCTGTACACCGCTTAAAATTCTGTTTTTATAAATAAGTTCGTGTTTTAGGCCACATACAATACCTACTCCCTGCAACAGCACCCTGGACAAACGATCCTGATCTTCGAAAAAATCCAGGAACTCATTGAACTGATCCGGATCTTCGATGTACTGCCCTTTACTGAATTTGCGGTATTGGGTTGATATATTACTTAATCTATTCTTCATTATTTTTAATTTTTTAATGATTTATTAAGATCGGTTAATGAACTTCATAGACAGCAAACTGTCTATGAAGTTATTAAACACATCTCTCCTTATCAGAATTCTTATTTTGTTACACCTGTACAAGGATTTATTTCTAAGAAATTACCATTTGGATAACCTGAATAAATAGGTGTTGCGGCATTGGCCAGGAATATCTGAGTATAAGCAACCCCGGTATGACAATTGGTTAGTGCGCATTCAAGGGAGAATTTCACAAAACCATCAGGTGACTGCTGTGCTATTGCCTGAGCCTCATCTTTGGTAATGATAATCTCATTATATCTGCTGGAACCACTTAAAGGAGCAATATTTCTTGCATCCTGAGATCCTCCTGTATTACTTAAATGAACATTCCCTTTGATGATTCCTCTTGGATCGTTGTATGGTATTTTACCTAATATCAGAGTACCATTTCCTTTTAAGTTGAAACTCGCATTATTACAATCATGACCAGGA
The DNA here is from genome assembly GCF_006829085.1 of Chryseobacterium sp. ON_d1. Classification (GTDB taxonomy): domain Bacteria; phylum Bacteroidota; class Bacteroidia; order Flavobacteriales; family Weeksellaceae; genus Chryseobacterium. The sequence continues at coordinate 63,467 of NZ_BJTC01000007.1, read as the reverse complement.
TCTATTCCTGCTCTGTACTGAATCACAATTCTCATCCCGTCTAAACATGCAACGGTCATTTGACCTTTCAGCTTTACAGGACCTACAGCAATTGTTTTACTACAACCGTTTTTATTGGTCACAGTAAGTGTAGGGTTAAAGACATCTTCCTGCCCGGCAATAAGATCATAGGTATGCTGAACAATTCCATTAGCAGGTAAAGTACTTAATGACAACGGAGGTGTTCCGTCCCCAAAATTCCATGTGTAGGTAAGTCCTGCACTGTTATTTGAAGTACTAACCTGGAAATTAACTGTTGCATCCGGATCTGATGTATCTACCCCATACGTTATATTTCCTATCGCGACAGATGCACTTGGCTGTTCATACACAATCAATTGTGTCTCCACAGGGTCATCATTAACCGTAAAGGTAATGGTCTGCCCTAAATAAGCTGCATTGACCAAACCAGGATCAAAGAAGCTTTGGCCTCCGGACTGTTTAATGGCTGGTATTTGGGTAGTGCCGTTTACAAATGCTTTTACCTGTCCATCCAGCGGAACAATTGTAATAGCCATTGGGGCATCACTTTGGCATAGTTTACTGTCTGGTAACGCTAAAAATACCGGATCTTTTTTAGAACAGCACAAATAAGGTAATGAGAAATCTGCAAGAACCTGATTATTTGTTTCCGAATCATAGAGCAAAGCAAAAGTTCCGCCTGGTTCTACACCAGCTCTATGCTCAAGTCCTGATTTCCGTTCTACAAATTCACTTAAAAGTTCGCTGACCACTTCTTTTTTAGGGTCCTGCTTTACAACGGTAATCCCTTCTGATGATCCTTCTTTTGAAAATTCAGCCTGGTTCAGCAATCTTAACTGATCATCCAGTTTAGAAATATTAAGCAAAGTATTTTGTGAATTAACCGCCCGGTTGCTGACATCGCTGGAAATAGACACCAGCTGCTTTCTAAGTTCTTCTATGGATACTGTTTTTTCTCTGACTGGCGTTTCGCTACCAGGTTTTTCATCTTTACGTAAAACCAGTGCAATGACATCAAAAGCTAATCCGTATTGGGTCTTAAGGTCATTGATGTTTTGTAAGGCTGTTTTATAAGGCATCCCGATGTGACCTTCAATTCTATAGAAATCATTGTTATCGATGTTATAGTTCAATGGATTCTGAACAAAATCATCTCCTGCCAGATTGGCGGTATGATAACTTAAATTATAGGTTTCTCTGTCGGTTTTTGTTTTTTCAAAGTTCCATTGAGCCAATAAAGGCTTATCTACATTATAATAATATGGTATAGCCTTATTTCCCAATCTCACATTCTGGTTTGAAGGTGTAATTTTAATACGCCCGATATAGGACTGGAATCCATTAACTTTCTGCACAAAACGATTGGCAAGCATTACAACTCTTTCGTAATTCTCATCGTCATTGGTCGTTACCGGTGAATTATAAAAGCTATGACGTAAAGGGACAGACTGCCCTAATTCCATCTTTGCTCCGACAGGGCCTAACATCAGGTGCTTAGGGAATGAAGTGATATCCGGACAGCATTCAACATCCAGATGCAGGATCAATCCTTTTATTTCATTGTAAGTATCAATCAAATCCTTCAATAAATCATACCGGTACTGATAATCTTCTAAATTCGGTGAAGTAGTAGAAAGTATAGCATTCAATTTATTAAACAATGTCTGCCCTCCCAGATTAACACTGACATTAAAAGCTCCTGCAATAGAAGTAAAACCTTCGCTTAATTCAGCAACAGTACTGATAGCACCCTGAAATTTTGCTTTTAATTGTGATGCTGATTTAACAAGAGTATCCAGAATAACTCTCTTAGTCTCAATATTTGGTAAACTGTCAAAAAGCCTTTCATAGGCATTATGCTGTTTATAGATAATATCTTTTGCATCGCCTTTCGTAATAAGCTGTGAAACAGACTCCGAATCTGCCAGAAGTACTTTAAGATCAGATACCTGTTCTGCTCCGTTATTATCACAATCAGCATCCTGACATGGACTTTCATCATTAGAATAACTTTCTAAATACAGAATGACAATTTTATTATTTAATGAACTGCGGATATCTTTTATCTGTTTAAAATCCCCGGCATTAGCTCCTCCGGCTACCAATTGATTATACTCCTGAGTTGTAAACAGTTCTAAAAGAGGGATCTGCTGTCCCCCGATATGAAAATGCTTATACCCCAGGGTATCAACATAATTTCTGTAATATCTGTAATTTTTAACAGGGAAGTCTATGACTGCCTCTGAGGTATTTGCTGTCTGACGCAGTGTGATTAAGTCTCCATCTGTAGTAACTCCGGCTCCTTGTGTAATTGCAATAGTATCGAAGGGAATTTCAATCAAATCTCTCCCAAGTTCAGTTGTTTTTTCCATTGAAGCCTGAGGCTGCAATTCCAGCTCTATGTATTCTGACTGGAAGCCGCACACGATTCCCACCCCGTTCAGACGGGTTCTTGATAATCTGTCCTGATCTTCAAAATAGTCGATAAATTCGTTTAATTGCCCTTCTGTTAACGCCTGATTGTCGTTGAACTTTCTATATTGGGTTGTTACCTTGTCTAATTTAGTATTCATTATTTTTTGATTTTTGATAAGTTTGATTGTCCTAATATGATTTTTCCATCCAGATCATCATTATCATCCGCCGCACAGTCCAGAAGCCTTCCCGGTCTATAAATATTATTTAAGTGGGCAAGAGCAGTCAATAGATCTGTAATGCTGTTTCCCAGATTCACAATATTGTTTCTTGATTTATCTGACAGATATTTTTTAAAAGCAGCTTCAAATTCAGCAAGGTCTCCCTGAGCAGTTTGTTTTTCGCTCAACCGATCCCCAACCCAGCAAATTTTGGCTAAAATATGGGCTGGAATTTCCTGTCTGATCACTGTTTCAGCATAGCGTCTGAAATCAGGATCCTGGAAACGATAGGCAAATCCCGGAAGAACAACGCTTACCCTGTAAGAATAAGGATCAAAAACATCTGTTTCACAATCTTCTTCGCAGGAAGACATGAAAGCTTCCGAATATTTTATAGGATCTTCTGAAGGCGCTCTTTCTTCAATGTCATACATCACTTTGAAGGTACCTCCTATGGACATACAGCCAATTCCACCCATCTGTTTATAATCTTTGGTAGTTGGCTTCAGTAATAGGTGCTCAACCAGGAAAATACCCTCTTCTGTAAAATCATATTTAAAATAATTCACTGTGATTTTAATTCCTTCTATCAAATCCTCCGGTTTCGTGTAAGGGTTTGTTTTTTTATGAGTCGCAATTACATTTTTCTTTTCAGGATCATCTACAATCTCAAAATAATAGTTACCTCCCAATGAAATGCGAATGATTATATTTCCGATTAACCGGTTATGCTCAATAGGCCCCTTTAATGCGTTATCAAGATCTTCCTGATCAATCTGAATGGTCTGATAAATGGCCTCATTCAGGTTTTTGATTGCAATATGTTCAGTTGTATAGGTATTGACAGATGATAAGACAATATTACCATCCTTATCTTTTATTTTCCATGTATAGTTTTTTTTACCATTTCCGTCTACTGTCTCAATAATGGACACCGGTGATTGGGATAAGTTTCGCTGAGTATAGTTTTTAATACCCAGAAGACGGGCAATTCTTTTCTGCACCCCGGAAATGTTTGTGGTATTCCAGATATCTGAATCTCCAATTAAGGTATAATTGTAACCTAATCCTCTGTCTTTACTCAGAGAGATATACTCTTTCAGGAAATTTTCCTTGTTACTCAGGACAATTTCATCAGTAGATTTACCATACAGTGATTTCATTACGAAAGTATAATCACTGAATGTTTCTGCAAAACGGGAGATCAAATGGTCTAAAACCTCATTTCGGCGTTCTACACTATTGTCCAGTTCTTCATATAATGAATCTGTAAGCTGATCATCATTTTCCGTATTATAATCGGAAACCAATTCATCAAAGCCTTTAATATTTTTGAGTGCCTGTGTAAAAAAGGTTCTTTTTAAATGACCATTCACGCTCAGTACTTCTTTTACTTTTTCAAGGTGTTTGAAATAGCTGGCAAGGATCTGATCAAAAAACAGCAAATACGCTTTCAGCTGTTTGGCCAGAGCTTCTCTATCAGGAGTCTGATGTCCTATAATTCCTGATACTCCTACTCCGTAGGTATCCGGAAATTCATTTAAAATAGTAGCATAGTTTCCTATATCGTATGATGTTCCCTGCGGTAAGGACAGTTCTTTATTCTGTTTTGCATCCTCTCTCAGGATTTCCTCTTCTCTTTTAAGAGTTTCAAGGTAATCCTTTACTTTTTTGTCATTGATATTTAAAGGGAGCGCACCTTTGCTGTAGCTGAATGAACTTAGCTCACACAATTCAGGTTTTCTGCCTTTTTCAATACAGATCACCCAGTCGTTGGTTTGCCTGATCACATTATCACAACCTGCTATAGAAATATCATGAATTTCCTTCACTCCGTCAATTTTCATGATTTCACTGATGATATCAGAAAGACGGACTTCTGTTCTTAACTGGCTGTTTCTAAGTTCTTCGGTATCAATAAAACCGTTATCTAAAAGTGGACCATCAAAGATCTGATCTGTAGTCAGTCCTTTTTCAAGCATTTGCTTCAGCGAGTAAAAATAAACCTCAGGAGATAAATAGTTATTCACCGCTCTTATTACTTTGGCATGCACCAGTTCTTCATCAGCCTTGTTTACAAGTCCGATACGGGCACATACAGCCACCTTCTGGGTTTCAACTTCTTTAATCTCGGCTAAATCTTCACAAAGACTTCTATTGGCGTGATAGCGGTCTAATATCTTAATGTTGACATTAGATTTATCGCATCCGCTGTCTTCGGCATCAATATCTTCGGCATAATCTACATAAAGATCGTATAATCCTTTTACATTAAAGCTCTGTGTTTTATCTCCAACAGGTTTAAAGTCTAATTTTCCGGTTTTACAGTCTACATACAATGTTTCAGTTTTAGGAACTAACCAGCAATTGCGTACAGGACGTTGATGGCCCCCCTCCATATGAATGTCTATAAACAGCTTTCTATAGTCAAGCTCGTTTAAAGGTCTTGAAGGTAAAATCTCCGTGGCTTTTAAAAACTGTGTATGAATGTCTTTATCGGCATCTTTAGAGGTCAGGATGTCTTCCATATCCAGGTTCATTCTCATACCAAGATCCGTGATGGCATAGCTTAAAACTTCCAAAGTGGTAATACCGGGATCATGAGAATTATAATCGGTCCAGAGTTTTCCTCCTAATTTTTCTATGTATTCAATACCTGTTCTGCGTAGAAAATGAAAATCGGTCTGATCCCCGGTTTCTATATTTTTTGATATACTGATATGTTTATTTTCTGACATGATGATGTTTTCTTCTGTTTATTATTAAATACATACTTGTTCCGTAATAGTTATCTTGTGCTGCTTGGCAGAGACCAAAATTGATTTTGGATCCACTTCGATTAATGACTTTCTCTGTATTACATCATTCACCAAAATTTTGACTTCATCGATGTAATCCACATAATACAGCTGTTCCAGGTAGTTGATTAAATGATTAATATTCAGCTCCACATTAAAGTCAATATCTTTAGAGTCTGTAAATGCCCAGGGGGATATATATTTTTTAATATCTTCATCTAATTGTTTGATATAGAATGTTTCGTCATACTGCTGAAAAAACTTAACTTTCGTATCTACTTTTGCTTCTTTGTAATTGGGGTTCACCACCTGAGCTTTTACATGCATGGTATTTAATTCATTGACATAATTCTGAATTTTATTCAGACTGGCTCTGCTAACTCTAGGCTGATAGATATCAAAGGCATTTTTATTTTTAATATTCGGTACCACCATCAGAGTGACATGGCCGGGAGCCATATATGAAGATTCAGAAGTATGGTTTAAACATTTTACCTTAAAGACTTCCGGAAATTCCTGTAATACCAACTGTTCGTAATCCCATTGTGTGATGGCTCTGTGTTTATGTCTCAGCCGTTCACTCACACGTCTGTAAAATTCTACATCCGCTTCTTTATATTTGCCATCGAATGAATTGTAAGGCTGGCTAACCGATTTCACCTGAGGAACTCTCGTGATCAGTTTGGAGATTGTTTTAGCTTTCAATCCGTTATTCAGATGATCCAGATCATTGTCCTGATTCTGGAATGTAGCTAAAACAGCCTGGGTATATATTCCCTGTATTTTACATACGGCATCATAACTTCTTTGAGATTGGGCTCTGATCCAGATTAATCCATCAGGAAGCATGGTATGGCTGTTGCTGATATCTTTAGAAATTTTGAATTTTACAATTCCTGATTCCAGAAACTTTCTGGTTTCATTTTTCAGCATATGATTCGAAAGGCTCCTCCATGTATTATCTGAAAGGATGTGCCATTCTATAAATTCTTTTTCCCCGAAGGTCTCAACCAAAGGATTTTCACTTCCTTCCAACATCTGGATCAGTAGTGAAACAGTGGTTTCCGGCGTTGCTTCCAGCCCGATGTATAATTCACCCCCGCCCTTATGTACAGGGACAATGCTTCTGGTGTCAGTCTCTTTTTCATACTGCCCAAATGCATCTTCATGATACAGCTGTACTCCGTTGTTTTTAGACGCTTCACCTATGGATTCTTCATTTAGGTATGAGTATATAGATTCACTTGCTCTGTAGTTCAGTTCTATATCTTCTGCAAAAGGGATATAAGGCTCGTTGGGAATGAGCTTTTTAGCTGTCGGATTACTGGATAATGCCAATGTATATAATTTAGGATATACATCCTGCAGTGCAGACTGTTTCAGCGTCAACCTGATCGCCTCACTGGTGCCCGATTCATTACTTAAATTATTAACAGAAAACCGGGTTTTATAAACACCGTCTACTTTTTTAAATAAGTCAATATCCTGGGCTTTATTGTACCATACTTCTTTTTCCAGGAGTGCAGTATCTGCTTTAAAGTAATCATCACCTCTTACAACAGATGGGTTTTCAGAAGCTTCGAACTCTTTTAAACTAATATTCTGATTAGGCTTAATGACATATCCGCTGTATAATTCCTGTATGGAATTGGGGGTATTCTTCCAGTTGATCGTAATGTCTGCCTCTTTCCATTTTTTGGAGAACATTTCAGGACATTTGATATAAAAATTAGATCCTTTAACGGGCTGTGCAGTGAATGGATAATATGGCTTTTCTGAATTTAAAGTATTGTTGTCATTTTCTATCTGAACTGACTTTATCCCTTTTACATCAACAGTTACGGCTATATTTTTCACCAGTTTTTCTGAAAGTGCCTCGTAGATATCGTAGTATTTCTTTCCTTCGATCATCAGCCTTACCACCGGATAACTGGTCTGGAATGTTTCTGACAGCACTTCTTGGTTATATTGTACAACGGCAGGAAAATCTTTGGATAATGTAAAAGAAAGTTCCAACTGATCTTCCTCATTATTGGTGCATTTTAAAACAATACCTGAAAGCCATTCCTTTTCCCCACTGCAAAGCACTTTGATATTATTTGCAATATCCGCTTTTGAAATATTCTGTAATTTTTGCGTTGAATTTTTATCGAAATCTATTCGGAGTGTGACCGTTCGTTCCCCTTCTTTCAAATCAAATAAAGATGATGCAATGGAAAAGCCCAGTTTAGCTGTCGGAAGCTTTTTATAGGCAGATTTCTCCGAAACGGTTTCATCAGAATTATATCCGAACGGCCACCAGTAGCTGCTTTCTTCTGGCAATGTATCTCCAAGACCGTCAGCAGAGTTGGCTACCGGAGCCATCTTCAGCTCTCTTTTTTCAACATCGTTTAAAAAGCTTTTTATCTGAACCACTTTTGCCTGATTAGCGATAAGCTCTTCGCCTGTTTTGTAAACTCTCTTCTTTCCATTCGCATCTTTCCCTCCATCCAGCAATGTACCACCTGGAATTCTTTCCTGAAGCGCTTTTTTTGCCAATTCAAAAATGACGTAGGCTTTATCTGCTTTAGCTTCATTTTTTTGAATCTGAAGGATCTCGTTATAATAGAAATCCAAATGTCTTTTTGTCAGATTATTAAAAGCTTTTTTTGAGAAATCCAATAGTTTTAAAAAGCAGACAAATAATGTCAGGTGCGGAGTCAGATTACTGTCCTGTTCAAACTGGGACATCAGATCTGTAACCTGTTTTTTCATACTTTTATACTCAACGCTTTCCCTGCGTGGGATGGCATTGGTATCATCACCCAGGAAGAAGTTTCCCCAATTTCCTTTTGGTGTTGTATTATCATCTTTTTCAAAATAGTTTACACGCTGAGCAAAATTGTTTGCGAACAATAGCCAGTCAAACAGATCGAAATCGTGTAATTCAAGATTACCAGGATCTAGTTCTGCTAAAAAGCGCTGCATTTGTGATTTTCCTTCACGATAATGTGAAAATGTATCTGTTTTTTTCATTTGTTTATATTTATCTTTCTATGGTCAGATGCAATACTTCATGTAATGTTTGGTAGTATTCAAAATGGCTACAGACATCCCGTAATTCATTATATTTCAGTAGCTTCCCCTTTATAAAAAGGAAAAACAATATTGCTTCTTGTATTAGTATTTCTTACTTCGTAGTCAATTTGGATCAGAACTTCACCCTGAAGTTCATCCTGAGTATCAATATCAATATTCAGAATGTTTATCCTGGGTTCATGATATAAAATGGCCCGCTCAATGATCCCTTTCATTTGGGTGATCAGTGTTAAATCCAGAGGTTTAAAAAGCATTTCCTGCAGGTCACATCCATAGTTCGGGAACATGACACGTTCTCCCGGACGTGTTGACAACAAAATAATAAGGCTGTTATTGATGTCTTCCACATCGGTGGTCATGGCCAGCTTTCCTTCAGCCTCATTAAACTCAGGCGGGAAGCTCCAGCCTATTCCTAAAAAATCTGTATTTATTTTCATACGTTATTGGTTTATATTTAATTGTAACATCCTGCATCTGTAACATAGAATTCAGTTGTTTCAACTCTTTGTTATGGATGTTTAACATTTTAATTTGGCCGGATAATATTGATAGAGCAGATGATGATTCATATCAGTCTATTCTTCTTTATCCTCCTATCAGGACAGTGGCCTCACCCGCGGTTATTACTCCTCCATGGGCGGTAGAATCTCCCATTCTTGCAGCGGGTTTCCCGCCTATCAAAACACTTGAAGATCCCGATGCGACAGTATCTATCGGCCCTGTACATACTGCTTTGTCACCAACCCTTGCTGCGGGCATCCCGCCGATGAGCACTGTAGGCTCGCCTGCCGGGATTATAGGACCTCCTACATGGGGAACATTTCCCGTCACCATAGGGCATGTATGCATATCTGTAATTCTTGCTGCCGGTTTCATGATTTAATTGATTTTAACTTGAGATCCTTTTACGACTGTTACTGCGCCTGATTTAAGTTCAGAACCTGAACTTCCTTCTGCTTTTAGCTGGGCACTCGCTTTTACGCTGATATTGGTTCCTTCCATGCTGATATCACCTTTTGCCTTGATTTTGATGTCTTTTCCACTTTCCATGCTAATACCATCTTTATTAAGAGTTAATGTATTAGAATGCTCATCCTGTATTTTAATGACATCGGCATCTTCATCTACAATCACTTTTTTACCTTTTGGTGTTTCAAGGGTATAAGAGATTTTTTCATCATTAAAGATCATTTTCATTTCGCTTCGAGTTACAAATCCTTTTTCATTGTTATCATCAGAAGCTACTATGGGAGCCGGCTTTGCACTGCTGTTTAACATTCCCAGCACTACGGCGTCATTGGGATCGTCATTAATGAATCCGATGATGACCTCGTCTCCGATTTCCGGTCTGAAAAATGAGCCTCTGTTTTCACCTGCATCAAGGGTTGCTATTCGTGACCAGATTCCTTCCTCTTCATTATTAATGATAGGTATCTGTACCAGGATTCTATCTTCTCCATCCGGATCAGATTCCAGCTGTAATACTACCCCTACCTGCAGTCCGCTTATGGCAGGAATAATTCCCGAACCAGGCATTTCATTTACATCATAGGTTTCAGAAAACCATGTTGGCGAAAGTCCGAACTGAGCATCAACCAGCCAGTTTCCATCAGCAATTTCATGGCGGACACCTGTTACGTATATTTTTCCGTTAAACCGGTTGCCTACTCCCTGCAGTGTTAATGTAACCCCTGGCTTTACAGAGGGAATTCCCTGAAATTTCACTCTTCCTCTGGTTTTTGCCAACTGCTGAAAAGTAGCTTTGGCATCTCCCCATTCCTGAAGTTCATCCTGAGTAAGATTCCCGCCATGCTTCAGCTGCAGATCTTCAATACCAAAGACACCTGCCAGATCACCTGATGAAAGATTTCCATTGAGACGGATGGCCGGGTCCTGCGCTTCTACTTCTGTCAGTTCCTGATCTGTGTAGCTCCATGTTTTGGCTGTAATTTTATTGAACTGATCCCTTGCATCAATTTCTCCGTCAAATTCGTGTACAGATGATCCATAAACCACTGTTTCTACAGTTTCCCCACTAAAATCAGGTTTGGCAACTTTGATGGTTCCATCTTCAACAAAACAAAGCTTACCGTTGGCCTGCGCTCTGGTCAGCATAAAATCCCAGTCAGAAGCCCGGTACTGTATCAGTTCCTTGTGGGTATTAGCTGTTGCTTCTACATCGGCAGCAGCACCGTTATTACTTATCAGTTCTTCTATGATATCACTGTCTTTACTGTCGTAGAAATATTTGCTGTTTCTTCCTAAGGTCATTTTTACAGCCTTATCTCTGCATTCAACAATCAGGTAAGAATCTCCATTCCTGATTTTGATGTTATGCTTTACCACAACCCCTTTAAAAATGGTTTCTTCTTTGGAATGGTATCCTGCGGTAATTTCAATTTCTTTTCCGGGAATCAGCAGGTCTTCGTTACTTAGCTTAAAATCCTGTTCCGGTACACTTCCGTCTAAAATAACAATGTGGGCATAAGGAATTCTGTTTACCTCTTTTTCCACGACAATGCTTTTCACACCATACCTGCCGGGCAATTCTGAACCTCCGGACATTACCTTATAGGTGATAAGATCCGGGTTTTTTGCTGTTTGTATGTATCCGCTATTGTTCATGTTATGATGTTTTTTCTAATGGCGGAAAGAATAGCTCCTGTCCTGGTGTTAACTGTCTGAAACTGATAAGGCCATTGATTCTGGCTACTTCAAGGTAATATTTGGAGTCTCCATAAATTCTTTCCGTCATCAATGGTAATGTATCTCCATCCTGTACTGTTCTTTTATGGGTAAGATCCGGAGAAGAGGTTTTTACAGTTCTTGCTGCAAGTTCTTTACTAACAGCTCCTGCAAATGTTGCTTTTCCTATGGCTCTGAGAGGGGTTCCATCATTATTAAACAATTTATAGTCTATTGTAAATTCAGTCAGAACGCCTTTGAATTCAAATTCACCCCAAATAATGATAACATTATATGGTTTATGAATAGACCCATTATAATTTCCAGTAGCTACATAAAATTCTGCCAACTGATCTTCTACCGCTTTTTTGCTGAAAGGGTTTCTTTTTCCTAAACCTTCCTTTATCTTATTTATAAGTTTATTACCTGGGTTGGCCTTTGTAACTCCTGTACCATCAAATAAAAATTCCAATTGTAGGGATTGAGGAGATGCATTGATATATTTGGGATCAGCTTCACTTGCTCCAGGTTCCAGTTTCGTATTATATTCATTTTTACGTGTAAAAGAAAAACCTGTGGGATTAATGAGAGCCACAAAAGCACTACTGCTAATCCTTCTTCCGTATGTAGAATCTTCATAGGTTCCTATTGTTATTTTTTTTATTTCTCCTCCCATTATCTTTCTTTTTTACGTTGTTCTATCTTTACTGCCTGTTCTACACTTTCGCTGACTGCCCGCATAATTTGTGCTTCATCTACAGAAGCTGCAGAAGTGGTCGTTGCTGTTTTCTCGTCCACATTGATTTTAATGTGAAGCTCTTTTATTTCTATTGGCATTTCGTTTGTTTTTAATCGATCATTAATATTCAAAACACTAACAACCAATGATTTAAAATATTTATTTAAAAAAATCCAAGCACATGAAGAGTCTGTTCAGCCTTGTGATAGACCAATCTGTTGTTTTTTATATGAAAAAATTATTTTGCTAAAAGTTATCTTTAGACTAAAACACTTTCAGGTGCTTAGATTTAATTTAGAAATTACAAGCCTAAGCTTGCTAACGATGAGGGTATTGTGAAATATCTGTATTTCAGCTCTATTGTTTCAATAGCAAGTTTGCTTTCTTCTGCGTTGAATTCCGATACTTCCCATTTTACGGGATATGCTCCGACTACGTTCCAAACCATTAAAGGTGCTGTAGACTGCAGCCCTCCGGAAAGGGTCACCAGGAGATCCCTGGGTTCAAACTCGAAGTTTTCCATAGCGTTTCTGCACCAGCTTATCAGTCCGGAACTTACAATTAATCCGCGTTTAAGAACTAAATTCGGATATTTTGGCCTCAAAGGAAGCTGATGAAGAAATCTGTTTTCGCCTCCTTCGGCATATTCTTCAGTTGCAATTTCTGTTGATAAACCAGATACAGACTGAAATCTGGAGTCAATACCCTCTGTTGTTGAAATCCCGTTAACAATAAAAGAGAAACTGGTTGGAGGATATAAAAGAGCCATGATTAGTTATTTTCAATAGTTAATCCTTCGTGTGCAAGTTCCAGAGTTTCAATAGCAACCTCGTTACCTTCAGCTTTCAAATCTGTTGACTGCAATTTAAGCGGAAACGCATTTTTCACTTTCCAGGTTACGGCAGGCTCTCCGTTTTCATCCAGAAGAGAAATCGTAATAGATCTTCTTTCCACCGTATTCAGCTGAATCGACTGGAACCATTCGAAAAACTCGTTATCTTGTTTGAAAGTTCCTCTCTTTAAAGTGATGTTGTTGAAAACCCTCAAGCCCGGCATTTTGATTTTGCTGAAATCCGGACTCGCGCCATGTCTGTATTCAATAAGACCAGCTTCAATATTTAAACCCGATACTTCCTGAAAACCTACTTTTGTTCCCCCCCAATCTACTTCAAAGGCAAACTTTACTAATGGATATGTACTCATAATTATTTTATATTTTTTTGTTATTTACTTTAAATTTTTCTAAGCTTCCTGTAGTTTGTGAGAAAAACGTAACACAATAAATTCAGCAGGACGTACAGCAGCCATACCGATCTCAACGATCATTCTTCCTTCCAGAATATCCTGGGCAGACATTGTTTTGTTTAATCCTACACTTACATAATATGCTTCTTCAGGCTTGCTTCCTGCCAAAGCTCCATCCTGCCACTGCTGGTTAAGGAAATTTTCAATCATTGTCTGCACGCGAACCCATGTATTAGCTGTATTCGGTTCGAAAACGAAACGTTCTGTCGCTTTTTTCACAGACTCTTCCACCATGTTGAAGAAACGGCGTACCGAAACATATCTCCATTCGTTGCTGTTTCCATCCAGTGTTCTTGCTCCCCAAACCAATGTTCCTTTTCCTGTGAACGTTCTGATCGCATTGATGGATTTCCCGGCTGTTGCATCTACGTTAAGATTTTCCTGATCTTCATGAGAAATTTTAACGGTAGGTGCTACCACATAATTAAGTCCAATATTAGCCGGTGCTTTAAATACTCCTGAAGTGCTGTCTACTTTGGCGTAAACTCCTGCCATTGAAGATGATGGAGCCATTACTACTTTTTTAGACTCGATTGCAGCCTTGGCCAGGTTGTACAATTCTGAATCTTTAGTTTTCCAATACTCTAAAGTTTCACCCGAAACCTCAACAACTTTTGAATCATATCCATAAGTTAAAACAGTTTCTAATTTTGGATAATAAGCAGCTCCATATTTTAGACGCTCACCGCTTGGACCAGAACTAGGACCTGCAGTTCTGAATGCAGAAACATTTCCAAGAACGTCCATAATAACAAATCTGTCTTTCAAATCTTCTGCCTGATCTAAAGCTAAATTATACAATTGATAAGCATCATTTTCTGAAGCTAATCCTTCAGCATCAGGGAAAACAATAAGAGTCGGCTCATCTTCTTTTTCCAGAGTCTTAAGACCTGCTGTCAAATCAGCTAATTTCACTCCTGTGGATGGATAGTCTGCTGCTACAGAAACAATATAACAAGGTCCGCCACCGTTTGCAAAGTACATTTGCAAAGCATAGTACATTTTGAAAGGGCTAGGTGTCAAATTCGCCGTAACAGTTCTAGGCTTAATAGGCGGAGTTGTTGTTGCTTCAACTACAGTAAATGTGAAGCTTTCATTTTTTGCTCCTCCGAAAAGCGTTTCGTATTCCAACAAAGAAGAGATTCTTGTCGGTTCATTTTTTGGCCCTTTTTCAGTATATCCGATAAAAGCTGGAATAGCCGTTTCTACTTGTGCTACAGATGGTGGAAATTTTGCCAGTTCCTCTACGTAGACTCCAGGTGTTTTGTAATTCATTTTTTTAAATTTTTAAATTAATAATTAGTTATTTTCAATAGTTAATCCTTCGTGTGCAAGTTCCAGGGTTTCAATAGCAACCTCGTTACCTTCAGCTTTCAAATCTGTTGACTGCAATTTAAGCGGAAACGCATTTTTCACTTTCCAGGTTACGGCAGGCTCTCCGTTTTCATCCAGAAGAGAAATCGTAATAGATCTTCTTTCCACCGTATTCAGCTGAATCGACTGGAACCATTCGAAAAACTCGTTATCTTGTTTGAAAGTTCCTCTCTTTAAAGTGATGTTGTTGAAAACCCTCAGGCCCGGCATTTTGATTTTGCTGAAATCCGGACTCGCGCCATGTCTGTATTCAATAAGACCAGCTTCAATATTTAAGCCCGATACTTCCTGAAAACCTACTTTTGTTCCCCCCCAATCTACTTCAAAGGCAAACTTTACTAATGGATATGTACTCATAATTATTTTATATTTTTTTGTTATTTACTTTAAATTTTTCTAAGCTTCCTGTAGTTTGTGAGAAAAACGTAACACAATAAATTCAGCAGGACGTACAGCAGCCATACCGATCTCAATGATCATTCTTCCTTCCAGAATATCCTGGGCAGACATTGTTTTGTTTAATCCTACACTTACATAATATGCTTCTTCAGGCTTGCTTCCTGCCAAAGCTCCATCCTGCCACTGCTGGTTAAGGAAATTTTCAATCATTGTCTGCACGCGAACCCATGTATTAGCTGTATTCGGTTCGAAAACGAAACGTTCTGTCGCTTTTTTCACAGACTCTTCCACCATGTTGAAGAAACGGCGTAC
>NZ_BJTC01000007.1:12144-48026 GCF_006829085.1 Chryseobacterium sp. ON_d1 | reverse complement strand
CTGCTGGTTAAGGAAATTTTCAATCATTGTCTGCACGCGAACCCATGTATTAGCTGTATTCGGTTCGAAAACGAAACGTTCTGTCGCTTTTTTCACAGACTCTTCCACCATGTTGAAGAAACGGCGTACTGAAACATATCTCCATTCGTTGCTGTTTCCATCCAGTGTTCTTGCTCCCCAAACCAATGTTCCTTTTCCTGTGAATGTTCTGATCGCATTGATGGATTTCCCGGCTGTTGTATCTACGTTAAGCGCATCCTGCTGTTTATCAGAAATTTTTTCTGCTGGGGCTTCCACGAAGTTCAGTCCTAAGTTAGCCGGTGATTTCCATACTCCTGAAGTGCTGTCTACTTTGGCGTAAACTCCTGCCATTGAAGATGATGGACCCAATACGACTTTTTTAGATTCAATAGCCTTTTTAGCCTGGTTATAAAAATCAGAATTTGTTGATTTCAACGCTGCTAAGGTTGCAATACCCGATGCACCGGTAATCAAAACATCCGCTTCCTTATAATTATAACTCAAAACTGTTTTTAATTTTGGATGATAAGCAGCTCCATATTTTAACCCTTTGGCCGTTACTTCTTTTCTGAAAATAACATCATCACCCAATACATCCATAATAACGAATCTGTCTTTCATCGATTCTGCCAAATCCAAAGCAGTATTATATGCAGAGTAAGCCTCGGTAATAGCAGAAGCTATGTTAGCGTCAGAAACATTATCGGCATTTTGAGAAGCAAAACCAGAAATGGTGTTGGTAGTTGTAAGATCTGCAGTATAAGCATCTGCAACAGCTTTGGCAGCAGCCTTAACGGCGGCAACACTAGGATTTGTAACGGCAGCTGCAGCTCTGGCAGCGTTTACAACAGCCTGAGCAGCCTGAGCAGCAGCAACTTCGGCAAGATTACCAGGATCATTAATTTCATAATCATCAGCAACAGCAGCGGCGGCGTCAACAGCAGCAGTTACACTAGCGCCATCAACAGCGTTTGAAACTGCTTTAGCAGCAGCTTCAGCAGCAATAGCTGCATTCCTGTTATCCATGGTAGCCTGAAGAGCAGCATCTGCAGCAGCAACTTCAGCAGCAGTAGCCACTAAACCTTGAAGATCCGGAAATACAATAAGCGTAGGTTCGTCTTCTTTTTTCAGCAATTCAAGACCCTTTAATAAAGTTTTATCCGATGTAGCAGATTCTACAAGTACAGGATCTGTATAGTTTCCTACTGCCACGATATAGCAAGGCCCTCCGCCATTTGCAAAATACATTTGCATCGCATAATACATTTTGTAATCGCTTACTTTAGGCTGCGTTGCAGTGGCAACACCGTCTTTGAAAGCTACAGCAAAAGTTTCAGGGTTTGCTTTTCCAAAAAGAGCTTCGTACTCCAACATAGAAGAGATTCTCGTTGGTTTGTGTTGCTCTCCTACTTCGGTATACCCGATAAAAGCAGGAATAGCAGTTTCAACTTGCGCTACGGAAGGCGGAAATTTCTCCAGTTCCTCCACATAGACTCCAGGGGTTTTGTAATTCATTTGTTAAAAAATTTTAAATTAATATTAATTATATCTCGAAATAAAACTTCGAATATTTATCCGTGATTGACAGTTGTTTATGATTGTTGTAATTGGTGCGAAAATTTCAGGATAATAAATTCTGCAGGACGTACCAACGCTATTTCGATCTTTGCATTCAGAATATGATGACCGGTAACTTCATCTTTAGTACCATCAACCTCTACTCTATAAGCTTCTTTTGGTGTGTTTCCTGCCAATGCACCTTCGATCCACTGTTGATTCAGGAAATTTTCCAACATTGTTTTTGCCCTCAAATAAGTAGAAGGAATGGCAAGCTCATCAATAAATGTTTGAAGGGCTGTATTGATTGACTGCTCAATCATATCATAATAACGGCGCACATGCACATATTTCCATACATTATCTTCAGTTCCTATCTTGTCTCTTCCATCAAGCGTTCTTGCACCCCAGACCAAGGTCCCTTTTCCTGTAAAACTTCTGATAGCATTGATTGATTTGCCTGAGATATCTATATTTAAACCCGAATGTTCCTGATCTGAAATTTTCTCTGTTGGTGCCATAACATAATTAAGGCTTACGTTTGCAGGCGCTTTCCAAATCCCTCTTATACTGTCTATTCTCCCGTATACTCCTGCCATTACAGATGATGGCGGTAAAATAACCTTTAAAGATTTTATGGCGTCCTTAATCTGACTGTACAGTAAAGAATCGGAGGTCTGTAAGCTTTCCAAAGTGCTGCCGTTTGCATTTCCCAAAAGGTCTTTTGCCGCTGATACTCCATCAATTAATTCATCAAACTCATCCAGGAAGTGTATATCAACACTGTCAATGGTTCCATTGTATATAGCTTCTATGATAGCAAAAGGCTCGGTAAGATCTACTTTTTGATCAGCAGTCTCATTAATTTCTTCTACAATTGCTACAGCCTGGGCCAATAGATCAGCAAGTACTGCAACATTTGCTGAAGCAAATAATATTTCGTCACTGGCCAGTCTTTTTAACTCTCGCAAAGCATCAGCTTCTCTACCGTAGAAGCTTCCACTATTTACCTGCCCATCCTGTAAACCTTTGTGTTCAATAATAGCCTTCTCGTCAAAAGTATAATTCAAAATAGTTTTCACATAAGGAAAATAAACAGCAGCATGGCTTGTTGAGTCTATTTCTCTTCTAAAAGATTCAATGGTGTTACTTCCGTTTGATATGATTGTAGTATTTCCGTAATAAGTATCCAGGATAGCAAACCTATTTTTTGTCTCATCTTTCGCTTTTACAATGACCTTCTTGTAAAGCGTATAAAAATCAGCTTCCCTGGATAATGAGATGGCATCAGGGAGAATAATAAGTGTGGGTTCTTTTATAGCATCGATCATATTTAATGCCGTTTCCAGTAAAGACAGCTGTACTGTTCCCCCTGAAGAATATTTCCCGGCAGAAATAATATAACATGGGCCACCGCCATTGGCAAAATACATCTGAAGAGCATAGTACATTAAAAACTGTACCTGAGGGGTTACAACCGTTACTCCCTTTCCTTGTATATCTCTGAGCTGGAGACTTTCTTTTTTTGCATGTCCAAAATACTGCTCATATTCAAGAAGAGAACTGATTTTTAGCGGCTTGTCATAGTCTACAGGAGTCAATTCGGTATACCCGATAAATGCAGGTATAGCGGTTTCTACTAATGCCACTGAATAAGGGAGTCTGGATATTTCTTCCACTGAAACACCTGGTGCTGTTGAATTCAACATGTTTTAAAATTTAAGTTAAAGGTTATTAGTTTTTGTTTTATTTTTGCTGTTGATTAATCAACTTTGATACTTTGTATATTTACCTCATTAATCAGTTCAACAGGAACTACATCTTTGGCCACAATTTTTATCACACTGATTTTATATAAGACAGAAGGCATTACCTTTCCGCCCAGCAGTCCCCAGATGTAACTTAGCTGTTCAAAGGGAACAGAATGCAGCTCGATTCTGAACCTGAAATTTTTATTTGGATCCGTATCAACATATTCCAGTACATTTTTTTTCTGAAATATTTCGATAACTTTTGAGATGTTCAGTAAAGCCCTGGCATACATACTCCTGTTAGCAGCCACCATTACATATAAGTTTAAGTAAGCTGGCGGGCTTTCTCTGTCATATCGGGTTGGGTTGTTGTCTACGATTACTTTTTCGTACCTGGATCTGTTCTTTAATGTTGATTCTTCCTCAACGCTCAGAAGGGTAATCACCACCTTATTATCAAGGCCTGAGGTTTCGTCCTCATGTTTTGCGATGTCCCCAACAACAGCGATATCGATTTCGTTAGGAACATTCGGATCCCATAAACCATCCGTAGCATTCAGCTGGTCTTTTAAAACGGTTAATACTTTATCAATCATAATTTCTGTTCTTAATTATTATGATGCAAACATACAATCAGACCTCTTCAAAAGACAAATATTTTGGGGCCTCAAACCTGTCTTTGCAGTAAATAGAATTTTACTCCTTATAAAAAAAACAACTGCATAACACTGATAAGCAGACAATTAAAAACTCATTAAAAAACACATCAATTTTGAACAAAGAATTTCATCACCTAACAGCGGCCAAATCTGAGCTTGTTATTCTACTCCAATTCTGTCACTATTTTCTCATCCTTTTCAACTTTTATAAAGGAGCAAAACCTGCATGCTTCCGATGGCTGGTCTTCTCCAGATGAGGTACTGTAAAATCCTTTGTTCCATCTCCAACATCAAAACACAAATTCTTCTCAGGCTTATAGTTTTCCGATTTAGAATTATCTTTTATATCTGTCAGTATCTAAAAATTTCCAACCTGAGAACTTAAGACATGATTTTTCCTTTTTACTGCAAAGACAGAATGCAGCAGCCTCATAATTAGCAGGATGATTTTTCTTCCTCTAATTTTGACCCAATAATTTTAAAACTTTAATCATATGAACATCAAAAAACTTTTTGGCAAACGCAATGAAATCATTGGTGGCCATTTCAACGAATTACGTGCAAAACTGGGTGTCGCTGATCAAAATGAAGAAGCTATTTTTTCTTTAAGAGAGGAAATCTGCAATCAGTGTCCTTTAAAAAACGGAAACAACTGTAACGCTATGAAATGGATGAATCCTGAAACACTTGAGGTTGCAGATTCTCCTAAAGATGGATTTATCAGAGGCTGCGGATGCAGATTGAGTGCAAAACAAAGATCAAAGCTAAGCCTTTGCCCTGCCGGCTTTTGGGGTGGAGAGTTTGACCGGAAATAATACCGTATCAGCAATCCCATATTGTATAACTAAAACCTATTAAATGTGAAAGAAGAACATATCATTCAGAAAGTTTTTGTCGAAATTACAGTCAACAATAAAGAAAAGGCTTTTAGTATAAAAGATGATATTAACAGCTTTCTGTCTATTGATGTTTTTCCGGAAATAGAAAAGTATATCAATACTTTAGAGTATAAGTTAGCTGGCCATACGCTTCAAATCCTCCGGTTAGAGCTGAATCTGGATGTAAAAAACAGCTCTTTAAACGCTGAATTGAAAGATAAAATTGTACAGCTTTTTAGCGAAGAACTGTCAGAAATCACAGATCCTGCTATCAGCATAAATGAAAAAACAGAAAGTGATCCAAAAGCGTATCTGATCAACAATCAGGAAAAAATATTTCAGGCTTTTATTTATTTTTTAGAAAACGGATGCATGCCATGGTGGAACCCCGTGAGAAAAGGTATTGCTTTTTTAGACTCACCAGTATTTGACAGTCTTATTTCAGCAGACCATTTCCAAAGGGATATCGCTCCTATTCTGGTAAAGAAAAGTGTTCAGGATCGAATCATCAATCAGCTTTCAAACGAACAGATTGCACAGTTATGCCTGGCAGCATTAAAAAATAAAGAACTAAAATTAGACTTAAGTGCTGAAATAATACGCCATCTGTCAAAACTAAACCCAACTGACAGAGCTATCGTATGGCGTTTGGTTCTCAATATGGTATCAGAATATGTGCATCGATCAAATAAAAACATTCAGGGATATCTTTTTGAGCAAATATCAAAAATAGAACAGGCGACCTTAGTACAGGGAAAAAGCAGTAGCCAAAATTGGCAAGTAATAACCCAGATATTCCCTTTTATTAAAGAAAACAAAATTCCTGAGCGTCTAAAAAATAAAATAATACATACTTCAGAAAACGGATCATCATTGGCAGAAACAACTCATCATAAAAATGAAATAACCCACGCAAATTTAAGCCAGGATAATGGCCAGTATATTCAAAATGCAGGACTTATACTGATACATCCCTTCATCAGGACCCTCTTTGAACATTGTGGTCTTCTGGATCCCAAAACCCAGGATCTCATTGATCCTGAAACAGGTGCCCATCTGTTGCATTATATTGCTACCGGAAAAACAAATGCCCCGGAATATGATATGGTCTTCGAAAAATTCCTGTGTAATATTCCGGCAAACCAAGCCATTAACAGACATATTAAGCTCTCCCGAAAACATAAAGCAGAGGCTAAGAATGTAATAGAAAGTGTTCAGCATAACTGGAATCCCATGCGAAAGTCATCTGTAGCACTGCTACAAAACGAATTTTTTCAACGGCCAGGGAAACTGGTTATGACCGACTATGATTATACCCTTACAGTAGAACGAAAGGCACAGGATATTCTGCTTGATAAACTTTCCTGGGGAATCGGTCTTGTTAAGCTGCCCTGGCACAAAAAATTCATATTGGTAAACTGGTAAAACTCTTTTTTACTGATTGATTTTTACGATACAAAATTTTCTGCAGATCTGTTTCCCACGGCAAGGAAAATATTTCTGAAGCCCCTCTCCTTCCTTAATCTTTTCAATAACATCAACTCAAAATAAACCTATGGAATCTCTAATTAACCATGAACAAAAATCATTGATAAAAACAAAAGTTAATGAAAAAATAAAAGTAGCTAATCCCGTATTTCAGGTCAGCGAAATACGTCATGAATCTCTAAATAAAGAAATGAAATGGCTGCAATCGCTCATTGAAACACGATGCAAAGAGTTATTTTTAGAAGATGAGATGGAATTGAATGCTTATGAAATACCTTCCCCTCCGGAATTTTATAACGAATCCCCCTACGCTATTACGGTAAACTCATACAGCCTTACCACCATAGAAAGGGTAATTCTGGCTCTGGGCATTGCTTCTGCCCATTATCCATCCATACTGAAAACATTTGTACAAATAGAAGAAAGCAGTAATGCATTTGCTATCGAAGCAGGCGGGGAATATAACAAAGTCAACCGCAGTTTTAAGCCAACTTTCCAAACAGCTCTTTTTTTACTTGCCGGTAAAGATTTAACATTGTGGTCACGATATAGTGCCCAGCTGATCAATGGCAGTATACTGCTACAAAACGACATTATTTACAACCGTTCTTCAGCAGAATTTATTCATGGAAAAATTGAACTGGATACCGCTTATTTGAATTATTTTCTATCCGGGCAAAAACCGCAGTTAGACCACGGCTCTTACTTCCCGGGAAGGCTTTACAAATCTGACCTCACCATGGATGACATCATTTTAGAAGATCACGTCAGGGAACAGATAAAACCCATCGGACATTATATAAAAGCATTGGAAAACGGTTTTTTCAAAACCAAGGGACACAGCTTTAAACCGGGCTTTATAGCTTTATTCTATGGTGCGCCGGGAACAGGAAAAACAATGTTGGCAGGTATCCTTGCCAATACATTTGGTATCGATATGTATCATGTGGATCTTTCACAGGTGGTCAGCAAATATATTGGTGAAACAGAGAAAAATCTTGAAGTGTTATTCAACAGGCTGCAGAGCAAAAACTGTATGTTGTTTTTTGACGAAGCCGATGCTTTGTTTGGAAAGCGTTCTGATGTAAAAGACGCCCATGACCGTTATGCCAACCAGGAAGTGTCTTATTTATTACAGCGGATTGAAAAATTTGACGGATTAACAGTACTGGCTTCCAATTTTGAAAACAATATGGATGATGCTTTCAAACGTCGTATAGACGTATCTGTAAATGTAATCCGGCCGACAGAAAACACCAGAAAATCGCTTTGGGAGCATTATTTACCTCATAATATAACCTTTGAAAGTGATGAACTTTTAAAACACTTAGCCAAAGAATATTCTTACACCGGAGCCAATATCCGCAACATTATGAAAAACATTACGATGGCCTTGCATGAGCGTAATGAAACTATGATTACCCATTCGCTGCTGAGCACTTATTTAATGATAGAAAACGAAAAGGCTTTCGGAAAAAACCAGTCCCGCATCAGCCCCTTCATACAAAAGTCAGAATAAGCTCCTAAAACAGCATAATAACGAATCTAATAACCAGCAACATGAGCAGACATAAAAAAACATTTGCGCCAAGGACCAACAGGTCCGAGGCGCAAATGAATGATCATAAAGAGGATGAAAAAAAACACGAACAGATCAGTGATCAGGACAGTAAAGTATCCCTTGCCAAAACAGAAGTTACCCAAATAACCTATGATCCTTTTAAAAACAGAGCATTCCGTAAAGTAGAAAAAGACGGATCTGTCATGCAGTTGTTTGATAAAGGACCACATGTAACAGTACTTAATAATGCACTTGATAAATTAGGGCATAAAGTATCAGAAAACAAAGCTTATTTTGGTGATAAAACAAGGATTGCTCTCATCAATTTTCAAAGCAATAATGGCATTACAGCTTCTGGAATTTTTGATAAAGAAACTTTGTTGAAAATGGACAGAAAGCTTGCGAAACTTAATGTTCAAAAAACTAAAAAGGATAATGAAAATATTGCTTTATCCGCAACATTTGAAAACCCTAAAACCAATAATACCAAAGATGATGACTCGATTACTTATACCATTATTATCGCGAAAAATCAAAAGTTTAATGGTAAATTGATTCAGACAGATGAAGATCTCAACCACTTTGCAGAATTTAAGATGCACCTTACCCGTCATCTGGTCTGGAAACCAGCATTTACGAATGAATATGTTCAAGAAAAAGTTGCCAAAGGAGGAACTGTAAACTATAGAATATCTGCAAAAGAAAATAATATAGAACAAGAGACACAGGCATTATCACCAGATAAAAAGCAATTTATCAGGGATGCAGCAAGTACTGCCGATTATATTCAAAATACGCGTATCCTTGATTTATTAAAACAATTATCAGAGGAAGATCTGGCGGATTATAAGAGTAAAGTTTCACAGGAAACAAATAGTTTGAATGCGATCGAAGAATCTCTTAGAGAATATATTAAAAATAGAAATGACCGAAATAAAGAAAAAGATAATCGAGAAAAATTACAAAATCGATTAGCAGGACTAGAAACTTTATACAAAAAATATACAAGCTATATTAAATTTAAGCATAGTCACGAAAGCACCCCTTACGAACGAAACGATCCTAACAAGGCATTTTTCGAAAATGCTTTAAATAAGCAATTAGAAGAATTACTGGTTTTGCTTGAAATAAATGGATTTACTCTGGACTCATTCAAAAAAACAATTATAGATTACGAGCTTTCTTTCCGTAAAGAAACTGTTCACATTGCAGAAGATTCTTTGATAAAGTACAGACATGTTCTCTTCGAACAAAAAAAGAAATTACTCAATGACACTTTTATAAAAAATTTATTAGAAAAAATAAAAGCCTCTAAAGCCAAAGAAAGTTATGAAGTAGCCAATAATGCCGACACACCAATCATCATCGAAAAACCGACTCCTGAAGAGAGGGATTTCAAAAATAAAATGGAGGCACTTGCCAGGAGTAAAAGAGCAGAGGGTAATACAGCAATCAAAGAATTATCATCTGTAACTCCACTCGTTGAAGATAATGGTTTTAATAAAGAAGGTTTTGCCAATGTAGAAACGAGACAGGAGCTTCACGATTTTCTGGAGAATTACATCAACGATCAGGAAGAAAATATAACAAAAATCATTGCAAAATTACAATCAGATCAAGGACTTTCTATTTATGGTTTTTCAAGCCTGCTTCAAAAATCAAAAGAGCAACAGGGAATAGCCAAAGACAGCATTTTTGATTTAATAATAAATGATAAAGAAGACCAGGAGAGCACCAGACATCTCATAGAAGGTTTACTGATAGGTGTTTTAGCTGTTGCATTAGGATTACTTTCTTTTGGTACGGGAACGGTAGCCGTATTATTAGCCGCAGGAAATTTTGCTTTAAGCAGTTATTTAACTTATGAAGAAATAGAATCATACCGCACCCAGCTTGCTGCTTATAAAGTAAATATTTCTAATGATGAGCCAAGTGCTGTTTGGGTTATTATTTCTGTTGTAGGTTCAGTTTTAGATGCTGCTGCTGTTGCAAAAATATCGGCTAAATTGGTGAATGCAGGCAGAGCATTTGAAGTATCAAAAGATATTACGGAAACCAGAAAACTTCTTACTGAGGCAAACTTAGCTCCTGCAGTTCGGGAACAAGTGATAAAAGCCCTGGAAAATGATTTGGCCAGAGTTGAAGCACTTGAAAGCAAAGTACAGCAAAATGTTGCTAAACAAACTAAAATAAAAACTCAAAAGGATGAAGTATTACATGGTTTTAGACAGGCAAAAAAACTTACTTATGTAACAATACCATTCCTAATAGAGACAGGTGAATTATTAGCCAGAGCTGTGTTTGCCATTCGAAAAGGAATTGTTACATTTGATAGTTTTATAACTGAGCTCAAACTAGCCAAAATAGTAAGTGAAACAGGATTAAATCCAGAAGAGCTGATAGCAGCGAAAAATGTTTTTGAGAAGGCAAAAACCCTAGCCAAAGATGACAAGCTGGCTATCGAACTTGAAAAAGCAATGGCAGATAATGATCTTACCAAGGTGAAAAGTTTGCTGGAAGAAACTGAAAAGATTAAAGGTGAAAAACCGGTCAAAAATACTAATTTAGATGAATCAAAATCACCTAAAGAAAAGGAGACAAATTCCAGAGAAAGCAAAATTGATGAAGAAAATGTTTCTACTACTTCCTCAATTAAAACGACAGAACAAATAATTACTGAGGTATCAGATAAATTATCTC
The DNA here is from genome assembly GCF_006829085.1 of Chryseobacterium sp. ON_d1. Classification (GTDB taxonomy): domain Bacteria; phylum Bacteroidota; class Bacteroidia; order Flavobacteriales; family Weeksellaceae; genus Chryseobacterium. Next base: position 37,411 of record NZ_BJTC01000007.1, on the reverse strand, counting down.
AAATAATACCTGGTCTCTCAAAAGATCAAGCAATATTTATCTTAAAACATGCATTTTCTAGAAAATCATCTGTTGTATTTGGTGGTAGTAGAATAAGAGGCAATTATATTCCAACAAGTGATTTAGATGTTGGATTTGGCCAATTAACAAGTTCTCAGGCAGGAAAAATAATAAAATCAAATAATGCTATTTTTGATGCCGGAAAAACTGAAGGATGGTTAAAAATGGAAACGACTAAAATAATTCCAGGTAATGAAACAAAAAGTATTGAAAGAATTACAACTCCTGAAGATTTTTTTCAGAGATCTGGTATCAGATCAGCAGAGGATGCAAAAGCAGGTGAGGCATATGGTCCATCAGGATCTATTACAGTTGAACCAGACGGAAATATTTTTAAAATGGATATAAATGGAAACCAAATAAATATTAAATAAATTAAAGAAAAATAACATGCAAGTATACATTAATAACCAAAAAACTAATTCTCAACATTTATTCTATGATGAACATTACTATGAGAAATATATTGAAGGCAAAGAAATATATCAATTTGATATAAATATTGAGCTAGATACTTTCAATAAAATAATACAACCCAAGTACGAAGAATTGTTGAATGAATTAATAGAAGATGATAAACAAACCGGTGAAAACTATGCCTTAGAATTATTTGAAAATCTTACCGAATATCCTTCTTATGAAGATATTTTGAATGACACAAAAATTGGAATGAAAGAAAAAATGAGCTATCTTAATACTTTTTTTATATCACAAATTTTGAATGTCTATTTTAGTCAGAAAAGCAACTTTGATAATAAACGTTGGGTAATAAGGGAAGTTTTGTATCTAAATCAAAAAGAAAATAATGTTATAATTAAAGGTAATGCCCAAAAAATAGATTAATTATAGTACAAACAAGTTATTCTATTCTTAATATGATCAAAAAAAACGAAATAACCAGACAAAAATTATTTGATGGCGATGAACAAGAATGCCTGAAAGAAGTTTTTGAAATTGAAAATCAGAAAATCAGATTAATTGATTTTTACAACAGTCCGCTAAGAGATTTAAAAAAAGAAATAGATGATGAAAGTTTTGACACCATTATCAGTGAATGCCATTTTAATCTAAGGAATAATTTTATTGAAACATATTTATCTGAAGAGGGATTAGAAATTCATTATGTAAAAAATAATGATAGCATCTATCTGTTTTCCTATGGGGAATTTCAGCCCGGCAGATATATGCTATTTTTAGAAGGGATTTATCATTACACTGCCTGACAGGTGACTGCTGGAAGGCAATCTGCCACACGAAAATCACTATTCTATGGATCAAATTGAATAAGAATTTCGTATAAGGTACTTATAAAGCAGCCTGCAACACAAATACTATAAAAACCACAACTGTTCTGTTGTGGTTTTTATTCTAACCTTACGCCAGATTAAGCTGAAGGTATTACAGCTGTTGCATGCAAGTTAAACAAATTCCAGACAGCCATTATATAAGAAATTCTTGACAGTAGTGGTTACAAGGTAATCTAACCTGCTAAAAAGTTCATCTTTATCTCTTGAATAGGTATATGCAATTATGGCTGCAAGTTGATCTTCTGACTGAGATCTGCAGAAATACCTGAATTCTTCGACTGCTGTCCTTAATGTTTTAGGCATTTCAAAAGCCTGTAAGAGCAGCCCTTCCATTTTTAACGGGCTCTCTGTTATATAATTCTTTGAGCTATCATAAGTAAGCGTCAAAACTGTTGTATATAAAGCAGAAGGCTGTATTATATTCAGGCTATGCTGATATATATTATTTGAAGACCATTCCCACTTGGTATTTATCACCATTCCATTAGAGCTTAACCTGATGGGAAGATCCATAATATTATTCCCCAGAGCTTCTACCTGATCAAAAACAATATTTCTATAAGAAATGATTTCTGAAAATCTCATCAGGTTATTCTTCTTCAGCATTCTTCGATAAAATATGTTTTTATTCTCCTCAAATAATAATAGATCTTTTAACAATTCAGAAGAATAGTCCTTTTCCAGAACAGGGATAATACTATCAGTGAAACTGCTTTTATATTCATTAATATTTTTCAATACCCCGGAATAAATATCAGGAAAGTTTGTTTTTGTAAGATTATAAAATTTAGGGTATTGTTTTTGAAATATAAAATCTTCTTTGGGAAATGGCTTTTTGGGAAAATAGTGACTTTGATTTTCAGAATGATTATGAGCATCTGCTGATGTTATATTTCTTAGATTCACATAAGCTGCACCGGTTTTACCATGAAGAAATCCCGGTATTAATTCTGCATATTCATTCAGGCTATGTTCTCTACTTTCATGCGTTATACTTGCCGCATCTATTCCATTGCAATCATATACCATACCCGAAAAGGAATTGGAAACAGATGGAGAAAGGATCATCAATAGATCAAGTGTGTTTTCCAACTCTTCTGGTGTACGCACTGCAGACAGTATATCAAGGATTCTGACATAGTTTTTTTTATCTGAATTTGTCCGCAGGATATGTTTCTTTTCCAGAGCAGGAATAAAAGTATACGTTTCAAGACTTATGCATTCTTCACCATTTTCAATAAAATTCTCAATATACTTCTTTGTCTGCTTTGTATAAAAATCAAAACCATTCTCTTTTGAGATTGAACTCAGGTATTTCAGTACAAACATAATTCCTGAGGCACCACGGGCAAAATCACAGGAATTTTCTATATTTATTTCTTCTTTTGCTACCCAGGAAAGGCCATTTGATGTTAATATACCATTATCCAGTATTTTATTTAAATATTTATCTGTCAGTTCTCCTATTTCTGAAAATCCATACCGTCTGAAGACAAAAAGCAGTAAATACAGGACCCCCGCTCTTCCATCCATCAGGTAATCGGATGTGTACTCAGAATAAAAAAATGCATTTTCTGAATCTTTTAAAATTTTCAGACAGTTTTCGAGGTATATGGGATCAGGATGAATTTCGTACAGTTCCATCAACAGATACGCGACCCCGGATCTGCCAGTATACAGAGAATAATTTATTGTAAAGGTATGATTACAATAGTCTATAAGGCATAAAGATAATTCTTTAATTTTATCAAGTATCCGCTGTTCTTTATTCATCTTATAACATTCTAACAAATAGCGTATATAGCCGGTGATTCCGAATTCTATATTTTCTATATTATCAGCTACAAGATATTCCTCCTCAAGTACCTGTCGATTATTTTTTACTATATCCTGAAGATCCTGAAAACTAACATCCAGTATCGCGGATCTATATTCATTATATTTTAATTTCATATCTGATACGTTTTAAGAAGTCTGATGATGTTATAATAATATTCAGGATATGATTTTCTCAGCAAGTCTTCAATTTGGGATGGAACTGTAATTGTTGTTTTGTAAGGTCCCAGTGCATGCAGGTAAGAACGCTCATGAGAACTTCCCAATACATCACAGATCCCATCAAATCCCTGATTTATATTATCAAAATAAAAGTCAACCGGAATGTTATCACGATGAGCCATTGAATACAAAAGAGCCTGTTCAAAAATAATATTAAACAGCCCAATATTGATTTTAGACAAATGTTCTGTATTCTGATCGATGAATTCAAATGCCTTTTCTGTATATTTTTTAAAAAAAGAAATTGCATTTCCTCCGACAACACCGTTATTAACTCCATTGATCTCTCCGAAAGTATGATAATAGTTTAAAATATCCTCAGGAATAAAAGCAAAATTAGCTTTTATCTCTCCGAAAATTTCTCTGTATAAAGTATACCCTACCTCACTATTCTGAGCTAAAATAGGCGATTTTTCGAAAGAATCTTCAAATTTTTTGAAAATAAACACGTCTCCATCCGCATGAATAAAAGGACTGTCTTGAATACTGTAGGCATAGATTTTTCCCAATGCCCATAGATCTTCATGATAATGATTGATCTTATCCAATGATACATCTATTTTCGTATAAGGCAGCTTCAGTTTTTTAATTAAAATCTCATATCCTATTTCGTCTGTAACCAATTCAACATCATCATAATATTTTTTAAACTGCAGGCAACTTAATGCCCAACTGAAATAGTTATATTTCCGGTCTATCCATCCGCCGTTATTACGGTCATGGAGCCTTATATTTTTCTTTTTATAGCTTGGTTTTGACCAGAAGCTCTGAATTATTTTCATGTAATATTAATTAAAAAAGTCCCAATGGTAAAAGTAAAAAAGAATCAACATCAAAGAGAAAACAAGGGTTACAAGTATAACCTGATGATTATAACGGCTAATTCTTATCAGAAATATCAACAGAACACCTACCAATACTGCAAAAACAGTGAGAAGGGTAAACAAACTGCTGAAACGGTCTTTTATTCCAAAGGCACATATAAAAAAGTTGGAACTCACCGCATCCTGAATTGCATAAATAAATCCACCCAATATAATAATAGCCATAAAACACCCTAATACAAGCAATCCATAAAAAATTTTATTTAGAACACGCTCTTGCTTCCTTTGCCTGATGATATATATTAAAAAATAAATTCCTCCCCCAATGATCAGAATATAGGCAAGAACTAATGGTGCAAAAGCCATGGGATCAGACATATTCCCTATAAACATTGCCAGTTTTGCTACCCCGGGATTAACATGGATATCCGACACAAAATTCGTACTGTAGGTATTCATAACTTTTGTGGAAGCTTTTTGCTGATGGCTATCTTTAATAAAGCTGTTGATAAATCCGCTTCCTTCCTGGTTGAAGACAAGTGCATGTCCTTCATTTTTAAATATGATCAACTCAGCATTCAGCATTCCGGCCAGTGACTGTGCATTTGAAACAGGAGTAATAGGATCAAACTCCCCGGCCATGATCATTGTTGGGATTGCGGATATTTTTTTATAGTCTAATGAATTTTGTGGCACACTTTTGTTATTCCATTGGCTGTTGATGAGAAAATCGGCTCTGTAAAACGACAAACCACCTTTCAAACGTGGATATTTTGCTGCATCTCCATCGTAATACTTTAATGAATTATAGGGTAATACTTCATTCAGCAGCATACTGTAATATGTCCCAAAATCAAGTGCGTGGAAAACTCCGGAGAATGCACCAACTACTGAACTTAGTGCCTCTGCATTCCTTTCATGAAACAAAGTAATGATTACAGGCAGCACTTCTGTAAGCTGCTTATTATATAAAGCCTGATGAACAACAATCTTAAAATCTTCAGCATTAAAAGTAAAACTGCCTTTTTCCAGAATATCTTTCGGAACTTTTACCGTAAGCGGTTTTTTATTAAGATCGTCGATCACTTCATAATAGGTTTTTTCAAGATTCGGAAATTTTTTGTCCGACACGGGATTCTGTTTACATTTTGAAAATAAAATATTCAATTCCGTTACATAATGTTCATTGATCTTATTATGGTATTCAGCAATATTATTGATGGGTGAATCTAAGATCATTCTGTTGAAATCTTCAGAAAATAAATTGGCATATACCTGTGATATATAGGTTCCATAAGAAACACCAAGAACATTCCATTGGTCATAATGCAAAGCTTTTTTAAGTGCATGAAGATCATTGGCTATGTTCACACTATTATAATTAGCAGGATCAATCCCTTTTCTTATCAACTCATTTTTGCAGTTCATGGCGGCAAATAATCTATTTTTTTCATCCGCAGCAGCAGATTCATCGGAAGATAAAATCTTAAATATATCCATACCCAGTTCCGGACATAGTTTAGGTAAAGAATTTCCTACCCCTCTTGCGTCTACCAGTATAATATCCGAATAATCTCTCAGTGGATGATCCCGGAAATATCCGAATGCTCCTATTCCTGATTGTCCCGGACCTCCTTCTATATATAGTAAAGGTTTTTGCGATGATTTTTTCTTCTTTTTCAGAACAGTAAATGCTATTTTTATCGTAGAGGATGGAGCGGTCCAATTTTCAGGGACAGAAAGATATCCCCACTCTATTGTATTATCAGTCTTAAGGTGTTCCTCATCAAAAAAAGGTTTTGTTTTTGTAATTGTATATCCTTCTTTTTGTGCTGACACAAAGGAGAATAAAGTTATAAACAGTACAATAAATACTTTCATGGTCTTCATATAGAATAATTATTTTTTTAAATTCATTTTAAATGTATTGCTTCAGCCGGAAATCTGGATATATAGGGCTATCTGTTACCAGAGATTGATCTGTTTTCAGCATTGATCCCACAACAAGATTCTCTGTTTTGAATCTGCTTTCCGACAGGATCTTTGTATGATAAGCATTATTAAAAATCAAAATCAATATCAATTGAACGGTTAGCACAAAAGAAATCTTTATATCCTGAATCCAGATCAGAATTGAGAGACAGAATGTATTTCAGAAAATCAATATAAGCCTGGGAAAAATCATTAATTACGTAGTCTTTATAGAGACTTTTGTTATAGCTGATATCAATGTGTACCTGGGCTGAATCATTAATAACATTCATAATAACAGGGAATTTGTTAAAAACTGTATTCTGTGCGACACGCTGGATTGAGAAATCTGAAAACCCGTTAATCGTGTGATAACTGAAATCAGGATTCTGAGAGACAAACATAATATCAACATTGTCTTTCAAAAAGGAGCTGCCTGAAATTTCTTCATATTTATTAACCTCTAAAAATTCATGGGTTACTTTTTCAAGTATTTCCATAAACGGCTCTTCCTTTAACTCTACCCTTAATAAAAGGCTCTTGATAAAAACCCCGAGAATTGATTGTACCTGAGGAGTTGATCTTCCTGAATCAACGGTTGCAATACAAATATCCTGCTTTCCGGAAATCTTTTGTAATAATATCAGTAATGCAGTCAGCATTAAAAAATAAGGTGTCGTTTTTTTCTCCTTTGCCAGATCTGCTAAACGTATTGAGTGATCACTATCTAAGGAAACCGTAAATATTGTCCCTTTATAATCTGCTGACAAAGGAATTTCTTTTTTAAAAAAAGATTCATACTGATATCCTTCAACATATTTTTCCCAGAAAAGCTGATTTTTGCTGAAATCCATTTGCTGATAATACCAGTAACTATAGTCCTTAAACTGTATTTCAGCATCTTCCTGAATTACAGAAGCGCTGCTGTTATAGAAGTTGAGCAGCTGCTTAATGAAAGTCTCCGTAGAAATCCCGTCAAAAATAATATGATGAACAAGGAAAAGGATTTTATATTTTTCTCCAACCTTTAAAATCATTAATTTTAACAGCAAATCCTTCTCAAGATCAAAACAAAAACTGATGTACTGATTGACAAAATGCCGATAATCCAATTCATTCTCTGCCTCGTTAATCTCCAGAGAAAAATGTACATTTTCTGGGGCACTGATTCTCTGGCAGACAGTATCATTCTCTAATATAAAGTTAGTTCTTAATATTTCGTTCGCAGATAGTATTTTCTGTACAGATTTCTCCAGTAATACAATATCTATATTACCTGATATATCAAATTCCATAAACATATTGAATGCCGGAGAAGCTTCTCTTTTCTGACATGCCAGCCATATATTTTGCTGTGTGGGTGTCGCTTTATAAACATCCTGAACAGGCGCGGCCAGAATCCTATCATTCTCATTTTTCCTCTTCAGAATATGACGGTACAAAGAATAGAAATCCGGATTCTCAAAAACATCTTTCATCGAAATCTGAACAGAAAAGTTTTTACTGATCAGGTTTATTAATTTGTTTACCAAAATAGAATGTCCACCCAATTCAAAAAAATTATCTTCCACCTGAATGTCTTTCTGACTGTGTAAGACTTCTTTCCAGAGTACTTTTAATGACTGAATCAGCTGATTATTATCAATCTTTCTGTTATCAGGACCTTCTGGTCCGGATGGAAGGTCCTGAGCAGACAGCAGCTTCCGGTCTATTTTTTTGTTGGGGGTCAGCGGAAATTCTTCTACAGAGAAAATAAACTGAGGAACCATATAATAAGGCAGATGTAAACTCAGGATATCATAAATTTCTGAAATGGCTATTTCTGCCCGGATCTTTATATAGGCCACCAGGTCTTTCTCTCCACCATGATCTTTAACCACGACTACAGAATCTTCAATATTTTCAATTATATTAAGCTGGTTTTCAATATCCCCCAGCTCAATTCTGTATCCGTTTATTTTCACCTGATGATCACTCCTTCCAAAGAAAATGATCTCTCCTGTTTCATTCCACTGGCCAATATCTCCGGTTTTATACATCAGCTCCCCTTCCCTGAAAGGGTTTTTTATAAATCTTTCTGAGGTAAGCCTTTCATTGTTATAATATCCTTTTGCAAGCCCCTTTCCTCCAATGTAGATATCTCCCATAGCATTTATGGGTAAAAGATTGAGATCCGCATCCAGAATATAAAAAAAGGTTTCTGTAATGGGAGCTCCTATATTGAGTGGGGAAGTATTTTTTTCTATTTTCTTGGTAGAGGACCATATGGTTGTTTCTGTAGGCCCATACATATTCCACATTTCACCACAATTTTCTATGAGTTCCTCTATCAGGCTGTTATTAAGCAGATCCCCACCACATAATATTTTCAGTGCAGAATCGGGTCTCCAGCCAAAACTGATGAGTCTCTTAAAAAAGCTTGGCGTTGCCTGAATAACGGTAGGTTTTACTTTAGACATTTCCTCTATTGTTACCCCAGGATCCTTAAGTATATTTTCAGTGGCAATATACAGTGTCGCTCCGTTAATTAAAGGGGTAAAAAACTCCAGAATAGAAATATCAAAAGAATACGTTGTCACCGAAAACAGCTTATCTCCGCCATGCATTCCGGGTTTTACGCTGATACTTTTCAGCAGATTCAGCAGAGAGGTGTGACCTATTTCAACTCCTTTGGGATTTCCGGTAGATCCGGAAGTATAGATAACGTATGCTGTATCTTCAGATCCTGCAATGCTCTTGCAGAATCCTGCATTATAAGTAAAGATATCATCCAAAGAAATTCTTTTGACATTTTCTAATTCAGCAATGATGCTTTCATCAGAGATCAGAATTCCGGCTTTGCTATCTTCAAGAATATACCGCAGTCTGCTTTCAGGAAATTCGGGATCAAGAGGGAGGTAAGCTTTACCAGCTTTCATTATCCCCAACAGTATGCAGATCATATGGGCGGAACGATTCAGTAAAACAGCAATTGCTTTTTCGGAAGCATAATGATTTAAAATGAAATGTGCCATCCGGGATGAAATACGGTCAACTTCTGCGTATGACAAAGACAACCTGCCATCTGTCACAGCTTCTTTATCAGGAAACACCGAAACATTCCTTTGAAATATATCAATGAAGGTAAGCTCATCCTCGGAGGTTATTTCAGCAGCCTTTTTATTAAAAGAGAAAAGGGTCTGTTTTTCCTCCTCAGAAAGGAATGAAATATTCTTCAACGGCTGATCAGCAAGTTCCTCCATATTGACAATCAGATGGCTGATGTGTTCTGTATATTGCGTTATGGAATATTCATCAAAATATGCTGTATTGTAATCGAAATCGATCTTTATATTTTCATCTTCATCAAACTCTCTCACATAGATTGCCAATGCTACTCTCTCAGATTTATTGGTAAGAGGAAGTACCGTAGTAACGGTCCCTTCAAAATGGTCGGCATAATTATGTTTTTCGTAAGAAAATGTAATATTGAACAGTTTGTCTTTTTCATTATACAATTTTAAATCCTGCACTATTTTTCCGAGAGGATATCTCTGATGTCTGTAGTCTGACATCAGCTGTTTTTTGGTATCTTCTATAAGGTTTAAAAGACTGTTCTGATGATTCACCTTCATTCTTAACGGAGAAACCCCCATAAACAGGCCTACTGTTTTTTTGAATATTTTATTATTCCTGTTAAGAACCGGGATTCCGATCGCGAGATCATCACTATGATTGATACGCCCCAAATAAAAGAACAGTATTCCTAACAAGCTGTGAAATGTAGAAAAATTATGCTTTTGTCCTGTTTCTAAAAACCTGTTATAATCTTTCCTTGCGATGATGAGTTCTTTACGCTCACTTTCCGTATGATTTTTAGATGCATTTTCCTTCTTAGTAAAAATGGCCTGTGGCAGGTCTGAATATCTTTCAGCCCAGTACAGTTTATCTATTTGAAAGGCTTCAGAAAGCTGGTATACCTCATCTTCATCCATAAATTTTTTATATTCATATGGATACTGTTCCTGCACTTCATCAAAATTCAAAAGATTATTATAGTTTTTAATTAATCTCTGGAACATAAGTGATGTTCCCCAGCCATCGGTAATTATATGATGGTACACAGAAAAAAGATAATATAAGTTCCGGTGGCATTTTACCAGAACAAACCGATACAGAAAATGGTCCTCCAATATATTAAACGGCTGCAAAAACTCCTCCTGCATATATTTATCAGCCTCTGATACAGAATCATTCTTATCGGAAAAATCAACAAACTCTAGTGTTCTGGGTTCACCAGAGCCGATACTGATATCTGCAACGCCGTCTTTTTCTCTTATAAAACTTCTGTAAGCGTCATGCTGTGAAATCATTTCACTATAAGCTCTTTGAAGAGTAACAAAATTTATTTCACCTTTTATTTCTATTTTGGCTCCTATGTTATATATAGGAACATTCGGATATAACAATTGTTCGAAAAAGATATCCTGTTGAGGAAGGGTTAGCTTCATAGAATGTGATATTAAAAGTACGCGTTTTGGAAATTCTCAGGAACATCTTGTCTTACGATCTTACCGTAATCAAATTTCAGCAGCTTATCACAATATTGAAAATACCTGTCATCATGTGTTACGGCAACAATTGTCTTACCTTCTGATTTTAATTTAGGGATCAATTCTTCATAAAAATACTTTCTAAAATATGGATCCTGATCTGCAGCCCATTCATCAAGCACCAGGATAGGCTTATCTTCCAGCAGAGCAAAAATTAGAGCCATTCTCTTACTTTGTCCTTTAGAAAACTGCCTTCTTGCGGATTCTTCAGAATCATCTTTCACCACATTTTCAAGTTTGAACGTTTCGAGCAATGCTTTATATTTTCCATTATCTTTCAGTTCATAATCATCATAATTTTGAGAAAAAAGGTGATTGCTTGTAAATACTGCTGCAATAAGATTCTGAATATCTTTTTCGGAATCAATTTTTTTCCCGTCAAAAAATATATCTCCCTCATCAGGCACATACAAACCCGAAAGAATATTAATAAAAGTACTTTTCCCGCTTCCGTTTCCGCCAACGATAAAAATTACCTCTCCTTTATTAATTTCGAGATTGACAGGACCCAGTTCAAAATTGGCGTCTGCATTATCATTTTTATAATTAAAATGGATATTCTTAAAGTTTAATTTTGAAAAATCGGCTGCTGTTTCTCTGTTCTGTTTCTGATCAGGATTATCATTTTTAAAATCTTCATAAAAACTGTTCATCCGTTTATTTGCTACAAACAACCGGGTAACGATATCCTGAAGATTGATAAGAGCGTTGATAGGGCCACCAATAAATAGCAAAACAAGTACATATGGAATGACAAATTCTTTTTTAAGCCAGCCGAGTTCCGGCAGAACAAAAAGAATGGTTCCTATAATAAAATACATCCCATACTGACTGATAAGACCTATTGAAAGAAAGGAAAAGCTGATTTTAAAATCAAGTTTATAAGCCTCATTTCTATTTTTGTAGACATAGTCTTCACGTAGTCTTTCTTTTCTTCTGTCACTGATCATTAATTCTTTAAAGCCATTGACGACATCCTGTACATATCCAAAATAAGATTCGTTGTACTTTCTGATTTTTTCTATAGACCTGGACAGCAGATTCATGACAAGATAGTACATCCCTGCAATAATGACAATGCATAAGATGATAATGATTGCTGATATCCAGGAAAGACTGATGAGGTATCCTATACAAAGTATAACCATCAGCAGAGAAGAGAATGCTGAGGTAATTACTCCTGGTAATGCATAAAAGGTTCTTATATCTTCTACAGCAGTATAGAATCTTTGCGTTCCCCATTTTTCGATCTTCACCAAGGGAGTTTCCAGAATTTTCTGAAACAGCTGCTTTTCCATTCTGGTAAGCAGATCAAAAGTTATTTTATTCAATTGTTTCTGAAAGAAAATATTCAGCAAATAGGCATAGATCACAAAAGAAAAAAATGCAATATAAATATATCCGTTTACAGAAAGTTTATTTGATAAAGTGTTATTGATGATATAGATAATACCAAAGCTTAATAAACTGCTTATTAAAGCATATACTGATATCAGTGCAATATGTTTAGATTTTATTTTCAGCATAATTTAAATTTTATGGACTAAACGAAACAATAATTAATTAGTTTTCCTATCTCTCTACTGTGATGATGGATAAAAAAATGGTTTCCTTCAAGAATCAAATAATGAAATGAAGAGTTTGTATAATTTTTCCAGTTCCCAATTCTGGAAGATAAGGATTCTTCGCTTCCCATTATAGCATAAATAGGTGTTTGGATAATCTTATTTTTCTCATACTGCTGATCTTTTTCAACGCATTCAAAATCAGCTCTCATAATGGTAGAAAAAAATGTAAACGTTTCCTGATTTTCAAGAATTTCATTGGGAATTCCTCCTAATTCTGCAATTCTTTTTTTAAAAGTTTCATCATCTAAGTTATAGCGGTGGGAAGAATTGCTGTGTTCTAATGGTCCGGGATTTCCGGAAACAATCAGATAATTGGGTCTGTCATTCTCTTTTTCCAGCATTTCAGTTACGGAAAATCCTAATATTGCTCCCATGCTGTGTCCATAAATGATGTAAGGACTGCCATTTCTTTTATCCTTTATCTGTAAAAACAGGTCTTGTACCGCATCTTTTTTATCTCTGATTAAACTCTCCTGAAACCGGGCTCCTCTGCCCGGTAATTCAATCGGGATAAATTCGATATCTGATGTCAGCTTACTTTGTAAAAAATTATAAGAATATTTATTGCCTCCCGCAAAGTGCAGCAAAAAGAGTTGTTTATTCATTATTTATGATTGATGTTTAGTTATTAAATTGTGTCCAAGGCATTATTTTCTGATGCTTTTTCAAAATCGGACTTCATTTTAAATAAGCTCTGTTGTATTTCGGTATTATTCTGAAGCTTTTTAATGGTGGAAATGATCTCTTCATTTTTTAATGCTGCAGCCTCCATTTTTATTCCTAATCTGTGGGCAGTAACCCGGTCTGCATTTTCAAACTGATCAAGACCCAATGGAATGACTATCATTGGAGTTTCATTCATGATACATTCTTTGACACCTCCCATTCCGCCATGTATAATAGCAAGATCCGAATATTCAAGCATGGTCATCTGAGGAAGCCATCTGTGAATTCTTATGGTATCGGATTCCTGAGATTTATACTCTTCAAACAGGTTTCCCACTGATATATTAAGAATATGATTCTGCATAGATTCGTGTCGGAAAGAATCGATAACAGTCTGCATAATTTTCTGTGCTTTTTCTTTATCAATTTGATCTGCCCAGGATCCCAGAGAACAGTAAACAATTATTTTTTCTGATTGCTTTTGGGCAGAAAGCTCATTTTTTAATGCCTCAATATCATAATGGGTATGGAATATATTCTGCTCCGGTATACAAGGTCCTATATATATATCCTTCTCATTTACCACCGCATCCTCTATTAAAAAATTTTCTGAAGCCGGTACCAGATTATAGAAATTTTCAAAAACCGACAGCACATCATTCAGGGAATTCATTGTGTACCCCTGATCAATCAGAAAATTAATCAGAAGGTGGGTGGCTTCCAGATTATTATCATCCATCAGCATATTGATACTCCATTCCTTGACCTTATCCGTTAATGAATTCTTACTGAAGTCATTATCTACAGGAAAATGGCAATATAAAAGATAAGTCTTCAGCTTATATTTTAAATGGAAAACCGCCGCTTCTACAGGGTTGTAAGCGGTAAAAATAATCGCTGCGGGATCCTGTTCATGGATAAGCTGATCCAGTTCTCCATTGATAATTGCACGAATAACATCAGCATTAATTTTTCCGGAAATATAGGTGCTTTTTTTGGGATAATAATCTTCAAAAATAGTGGTACAGGGAAACGATGTCCCCGATATTATCTCTGTCACATCAGGTACCCCAATATAATGAATATGAATTCCCTTCTGGTGAAGCTTTTCACTGATTCCCAGAGTAGGAATTATATTTCCTCTGAATGGGTCAGTATAAACCAATACTCTTTTCATAAAATGTTATTAATTTTTTTTTTTAGCTTATCTACTCCTGCCTATTTCATCTTCATTACCAAATCCTCTTTCTTCTTTGGAAATTTTATCATTTCCGAATGTGTAATTTACAGAAAGCCTGAAAAATCTGTTATTGGTGTAAGATACATAAGTTTGTACAATCCCGTTCAGTTCTGAGGTCATCATGCGCGGACTGGAATTAAATATATCATAAACAGCAAAACTTAAGTTCAGTCCTTTATAGGGAGTTTTATAGGATATAGCTGTATCAAGCGAATTTCCTTGTGAATAATGATATGCATTCCGGTTATATGGCGAACCATACCAAAAATTCAGATCTGCAGTCAACGTTTTTGAATGGTTCAGATTAAAAGAATTGTTAAGCGATCCAAAGAACTCCAATCCGTTCCTCATCAGCAGATTATAGTCTTTAATATTGTGCGAATAAGAATAGTTCATGAAAAGAGTGACATACGTTTTCCACCAGGAAAATGTTTTGAACTCATATGATTCTGTAAGAGAATATCCATAACTGCGATAATAATTATCATATGTGGAAATAAGTTCTTTTGTTGCTTCATTTGACTTAAAAATTACATCAAAAGCATTGGAGTTTATATTAAATGCCATTTTTGAAGTAAGATTTCTGTAAGTGTGGGATAATTCCACATTATCAACATAAGAAGGTTTTAAATAAGGATTTCCCATAGAGGAAGCCTGACTGTTCATGTAGAAACGTGAAGGATTAAGCTGTCCATATGATGGTCTTTGTATTCTTCGGGCATAACTCAGTACCAGGTTGTTTTTATTATTTATATCATATTTAACGAATAAAGAAGGAAAAAGCTGAAAATACTTGTTGTAATCAGTTTGGTTAATCAGCACAGAATACCCTTTTGTCTGGGTATATTCTGCTCTTAGACCAGCCTGCAGCTCCCACTTGTCGGACAGTTTTCTTGTCCCGTTGATATATAAAGCCTGAATATCCTCATTAAATTTGAACTGGTTTGACTGAAGAGCTGCATTGGCCAGCAAATCATAATTATCAAGCTGGTATCTTGTATTGGTAAAAGTAAGCTTCCCTCCATAGGATAAGTTGACGACCCTTCCCGGATGGTCAATATCAAACTTCACGCTGTAATTATTGATAATCTGGTCAGAAATAGCCCGGTTGAAGAAATTCACTCCTTCAAAATTATTTCCTGTATCATATTTGTTGGAAAGAATTACATTTCCTTTATCAGTATTGTAGCTTAGATAATCAAGATCTATATTAAGCTTCCTGCCGATTGTATCCAGCTTTTGCTCCAGGTGAAAATTTAATAAATGATTATTGTTTTTATCATGGGTATGCCCGTCTCCGTTTAAGAAATACTTAGGTATTGAATTGGTATTCGTTACTGTTGTATTTAAATGATCATCTATATAGTTGTTATTTATTCCTCCCATATACTGTATTCCGAATTTTGTTCTTGAATTCAGTTCATAATCTAATAAAAATCTTCCCGATAGCTGATTATAGTTCCATTTCTGTCCGGAATCAGTAAGATAGGGTTCTGAGAAATAGGTATCTAACCGCTGGTTGACAAATATATCTCCATAATCATACCTTACATTGAATAAAAAGCTGATTTTATTTTTCTGATAGGTAAAACTGTTGCTTGCAGCCCTCAGAATATATTTTGCTTTTGCTATGTCCTGGGAAAGAGTCATATTATTATTCCAGGAATTATTTTTTGCTTTTTTAAGAACAAGGTTAATAATCCCGCTATTTCCTTCCGCTTCGTACCGGGCAGAAGGGTTGCTTATCACTTCTACTGATTTAATATTTTCACTTGGTATCGACTTGAGAAAATTCTTTATGTCATCACCACTCAGATTGATCATTCTGCCATCAATCATTACTTTTACGGCATCTCTTCCGAGCATGGCAATCTGATCATTTTTTAAAACCAGCCCCGGAACCATTTTTAGTGACTCAAAAATATTTCCTTTATTCGCAAGGGCATTATTTTCAATATTGAATACCACCCTGTCAATTTTCTGAACCATCATTTTGGTGGATGATGTCAGCTTTACCTCTTCAATCATTTTAGATAAAGACTGTAATTCTATATCTCCTGTTTTGATATCAGAATCAACATTCACCGGCTTCTCAAAATACTTATATTCAGTATTTTTTATAACCAGATTATAGCTGCCTTTTGCAAGCTCTGCAGAAAAGTTTCCATTTTCATTGGTTATCACTTTTTTATCTTCTCTTTGATTTTTATCTCTGAAAAAAACCTCTATATTTTTTACCGGTTCTTTTTCTTTATTTAAAACCCTGCCCTCTATTTTATATTGGGAATAGAAAAATAGAGGCATACACAGAGTTAAAAAATATAATAGCTTAGCATGTTTCATATAATCCAAATCACTATTGTGTTTTTATAAAATGTAAGAATTCCTGAGTATATTCTTTGAAATTGATTGACTTTTCTGATGAAGGGTATGACAGATGAAGCAGAACCCCGTTTGCATATTCAAAAACTTTGAAGTTGATTCCGTCAAAATCTGTGATTGTCATTTTATATTCGGTACTTCCTTCATGTACTTTTGTTTCAGCACTTTGATTAAAATAATTGTATACCCCTATCATATTCTTTTCTATATCTTTATTTTCTCTTAGCAAGATCTCTTTTCTGATCACCTCATATGGAATTTTCTGCGTTGTTCTGGCTTCTATCATATCTCCGTAGTTCTTCAGTATTTCAGGAATTGAATATAGGCTGAAATCCGGATATGACGAAATCACCAGATTGGTCAATACACCAAGTATTTTATCATATTCTGAATTTTCTCTGTTGTTGCTTGTAATGCCGTAGAATCTTTTACTTTGATTATGAAGACTGTTAACCATTTTTAAGAATACGGACAGACAAAATGCATTGAACGGCAGCGATGCTTTTTGAGATATTTTTTGAAAAGCTGCAAAATCTTCCCCTGTAATAAAAAACTCCTGAATCGTAAAACACTGATAATAAACAACATCTGATCCTTTTTCCGTATTATCATATAATGGCGTTTTTAATATTTCACGAATCTGCTTATCTTTTAATGTTAATCCTTCATGCGATTTCAGAAAGCTTTCCTGAGAATCAATAAAATCAAAGTGATGAGGTTGTACCGCAATATCATTTCCGGTATTGAAATAACTCTCTAATGCCTTTTTAAGATACTTCGCAGTATAATCATCTGACAGTGAATGATGAATTCCAAAAAATATGGAAGCCGGACATATATCCCTGTTCTCTGTTTTAATAACAAATACCCTTATTAACTCTCCGTTCAGTACATCATAAGGTCTGAACATCATTTCTCTTCCAATGTTCTCAATTTCTTTCTCAGATTTCAAATGGATATTTTCTACCTGAATCCTTATTGCAATATCTTTTTCAGATGAATAACGCTGGATAAAATTATCTCCTTCCTTTTCATAAGCAGTCATTAAAAACGGAAATCCGGAAATCGATTTTCTGAGTGTCTCTTCAAAATTCTTTTCATCAAAATTCTGTACTTTTAGCATAAAGCTAACAGATGAATAAGGATTTCTAAACAAATAATACTGATTAGGCGATACCGGCATAGTATCCCCAAAGGTCCAGTCTTTATTTTCACTTTCACCTATTATATTTTTAATATTTCTTTCAAATAGCGTACATAATTTTTCAATTGACTCCGGAGTAAATACCTCATCAGAATAGCGAAAATTTATATTCATAATTCCATTAACAGTCATCCCGGAAATATCTATTAAAATATCTGTAGATAAATTTTCTGAAGGAACAGCCTGACCAATATTCTCTGATGAAAGCTGAAAATGAGAAATATTTTTTTCAGCATCACTTTCTTTGATATCATTAAAGTCTCCGAGATAATTAAACTGTACCAAGGCTTTTGCACCTGAAATAATACTTTTTGTCAGATAATAAAGAACTCCATAACCAATCCCTTTTTTAGGAATGCGGCGCAGACTTCCTTTTACACTTTCTATTGCAGGGCAGTTTTCATTGCTGATATCCAGTGAAAAAGGATACATACTGGTAAACCACCCTACCGTACGGCTGATATCTGTGCCTGAAGAAATCTCTTCTCTTCCGTGCCCCTCCATCAGGATCTTGGTTTTAGTAATTCCAAACTGTGCCTTTAATGATAAAGCCAACCCGGTAAGCAGAAGATCATTGATTTCTGCCCCGTATTTTTTACCTGCTCCTGTATGCAAAAGCTTTGTGGACTCTTCAGTTAAACTAAAGCCTGCACTCCTGTTCAGCGTATGCTTTCCTTCTACACTATAATCTGTAGGAATAGCCGGATATATTTCTGATTCTATACTGTTCCAGTACTCATTTTCTTCCGAAAGGGATTTACTCATTGCATATTCCTGCAAAACATGACCCCATTTCTGGAAAGAATGTGTCTTAGCCGGAAGATTATAAGGAGTCCCGGAAATGCCTGAATGATACAGATTGTTCAGATCTTCCAGCAGGATACGCCATGAAACTCCGTCTACTACCAAATGATGAAGGATCAGAATCAGTCTGTCGCCATCTCTCATAGAAACATGCCCAATATGAAACACAATTCCTGAAGTGATATCAATGCTGCTCTGCAGCTCTTCTCCTATCTTCTGCAAACCTTCGAGTTCTTCAGCTTCGGATGTTCCTGTTCTTAAATCAAAATATTCATACCGATAATGTTTAGCTGAAGTATCAGCATTGAACTGGCTCCATGTTCCTTCTTCGTTATGGTATACCATTCTCAGTGCATCATGATGATTCACCAGACGTTCGACAGCACTATTGATAACAGCCCCGGAAAGTCTGTCAGTGCTTTTTAACAGTATGGCCTGATTGTAATAGTTCTTATTGACAATTTCATTATTTTCAAAGAAATGCTTCTGAATAGGGGTCAGAACAGTATTTCCCGTTACAGCAGACTGATCAACAGGAATAACATGGGCTGTTACAAAATTGGATAATTCCTCTAAAACCGGATGCTGCAGTATATGCATTACCTTAAGGGTATATCCGTATTTACGTAACTTTGATACGATCTGAATCGATTTGATGGAATCTCCACCCAGATTATAAAAATTATCCTTGATACTTATTGATTTATGATTCAGCACCTGCTCACAGACCTCCACCAAGATACGCTGTTCTTCTGTAACCGGAGCTACATATTCGTTCTTTATCAAGTCTTTTGACAGCACATCAGGAAGATTCTTGCGGTCAACTTTTCCGTTATGTGTTAAAGGAATACTTTCCAATTCAACGTAAAAACCGGGAAGCATGTACTGGGGCAGCTTGGTTTCTAAATATTGAGATAATTTCTGTTTATCTATCATCAAATCACTTACATAATAAGCGACAAGGTTCTTCTCACCTTCGTGCTCTTTTACTTCTGCCACAACACTGCGGATCGAGTTACTGTAAGACAGTACATGACTCTCAATCTCACCCAGCTCAATTCTGTATCCGCGTATTTTTACCTGGTGGTCAATTCTTCCCAGGTATTCTATACTTCCATCAGGAAGCCATCGTCCAAGGTCTCCCGTACGGTACATCTTAGTTCCGGCAACAAATGGATTTGCTATAAATTTTTCCTCAGTAAGATCAGAACGGTTCAAATATCCACGGGCCAAACCTGCTCCTGCAATATATAATTCACCAATTACTGCTTCAGGTACCAGCTGATGATGGTCATCTAAAATATAAACCTGAGTATTGGAAATGGGCCTGCCAATAGAAAAACGGGATTCTTTATCAAACCTTAGCTCAATCGAAGTCACCGTTGTTTCAGTAGGGCCATATTCATTATAGAAACTGCATATGGAGCTCCAGGATTCCGCTAGCTCCCTGCTACATACATCTCCTCCTGCGATCACTCTTTTTAAAGAGAATCCTTGATCAGGCTTTACCTCTCTTATTACAGCAGGGACCGCATGAAAATGGGTAATCTTATTTTCTTTTAAAAATACGGCCAAAGAATGATAATCAATAAGCTGTGCTTTTGAAATAAGATAAAGCGCTGCCCCGTTTAGAAGAGCAAGGAATATTTGTTCCACAGATGCATCAAAGGCATAATTGGAAAACTGAAGAATTCTTTCTTTGTCATCAATTTGAAACTGATGAGACTGAGCGCTTATAAGATTGATTACGCTTCTGTTTTCAATCATGACTCCTTTAGGATTTCCTGTAGTTCCTGAAGTGTAGATGATATAAGCCAAATTATCGGGTTTTGCAGCACAGTCAGGATTGATGGCTGAATAATCATTTTTTACCTTTTCAAAATCTGAGAAAAACGATTCGTCTATAACGACTTTTGCTCCTGTATCCTTCAGAATATAATCAATACGTTCCTGCGGATAATCAATATCAATAGGAACATAGGCTCCTCCGGATTTCAAGATTCCCAGAATTGAGATGATCATTCTTTCACTTCGGGGAAGCTTGATACAGATCAGATCATCTGCCTGAACGGCATACTGATCCCGAAGGTAGTGCCCCAGCTGATTGGATACGGAGTTCAGCTCTGAATAGTTCAACTCTCTACCCTCATAAAAAACAGCGACATTATCCGGAGTCTTTTCTACCTGTTCTTCAAACAGATTTATCAGTGTTTTTTCTTCAGGATAAGAGGCACTTGTTTTATTGAACAATTTCAGAACTTTTTCTCTTTCTCCGTCAACCAGATAATTTATTTCTGACAATGGTATATCTGCTGAGGTTGTAAAATGGTTCAGTACCATCTTAAAATGGGAAACCAGACTGGTAACCCCTTCAGAGTAAAATACCGATGAATTGTATCTGAATTCTATATGCAGACAGTCTGTATCTGGAGTAACAACAAAATTGAAATCATAATTGGAATGGTCAAATGATTCTACATTTTCTGAAGCCAGTCCTGCAGTGGATGAAGATTCAGCATTTGCTTTTTCATTCTTTACATAATTCTCAAAAACAATAATATTTTTAATCAGATCTTTGCCCAAAGGTGATAATAACTGAATCTGTGCCAGGCTGTTAAAATGGTAGCCTGTACTCTGAATAGAATCCTGGTGCACTTTTTCCAAAAGAATGCGGGGGGTATCTTCTTTATTCACTTTAATATGCACCGGAATTGTATTGATAAACAATCCTACCATATTCTCAATACCTTCTATCTCTGGCGGCCTTCCGGATACTACTGCTCCAAATACAACATCTTCTGTTCCGTTATAAGAGCTTAACAGGTATGACCATACAGCCTGAGCATAAGTGTTCAGTGTAATGCCTAAATGCTTGCAAAATTGATTAACCTGAAGGAATTCTTCTTTTCCTATAATGAATTTTTCTGCAATGAAACGGGGCTTTTCTTCTTTTACCTGTTTTTCGAAAGGTAACGGACTTGGAGAATTGATTCCCTTAAGATAATTCTCCCAATAAGCCATTGCTTCTTCTTTATCAATTCTTGCTAACCATTTTATGTAGGATGAGTATTTATGCGGTTCCGGTAAATTAATTTCCATTCCCTGCTGCAGTGAACTTAAAATTGTAGAAAAATCATTAATCAGAATTCCCAAACACCATCCGTCCATAATGATATGGTGATGGCTCCAGATAAACTCAAATGCTCCATCAGGCAACTCAACAACCATAAGACGCATCTGGGTAGGCTCATTCAGATTAAAGCCGCGGATAACGTCACCCTGTCTGATATTCTCTAACTCCGCATCTGATTCCAAAATAAGATGCTTAAAGTCTACCCTGGCTTTCTTATGAACTATCTGAAGCGGAACATTACCATACCGATTGTCAAACGATGTACGAAGAATTGTATAGCGATTGGCCAAAATACTGAACGCTTCTTCTACCAATGATAAATCCAGATTGGGAGACTTGATTCTGTAGGAAGCCTGCATAAAATAGGCAGACCCTTTCGGATCAACAAACCAATGGTAATATAATCCCTGCTGCATTGGTGAAAGCTCATAGATATCTTCTACTGTATTTTCCCTGTTAAGATCACTGATGGTTTTAAAAGACAGTCCTTTATAGGTAAGATCAGAAGGAGTTAATATTCTTTCTTCTCCGTGTTCCATGATCAGGATACGAAGATGACGCTGATAGGACTCTGTTAATTTTTTAACAGTAGATTCTGTAAATATTTTATCTGAGTAACGGATATCTATATTCATTGTTCCATGTACGGTCATCCCGGATACATCTAACAAAATGTTTGCTGACATATTTTCAGCGGGTACGGCTGCTCCTATATTTTCAGAAGAATATTGAAACGCTGAAGCATTATTCTCTGTCGTACCATTGCCAATATCATCAAAATCTCCCAGATAATTAAACTGTATAGAAGGGATATCCCCGGAGGAGATTCTTTTATCCAAATAATGTAATACTCCATAGCCTATTCCTTTGTCCGGGATACGGCGAAGTTCTTCTTTAACACTCACCAATTCCGGCTGTTCTGTATTACTGATATCCAGTGAGAATGGAAAAACAGAGGTAAACCAGCCTACGGTACGGCTGATATTTATATTGGGGGAGACAGCCTCTCTTCCGTGCCCTTCCATCATCACCCTGGTCTTACTGATTCCAAACTGTTCCCGTAATGACAGCGCCAGACCTGTAAGCAGCAGATCATTGATTTCTGCTCCGTATTTTCTGCCTGCACGTGTTTTTAATAACCAGGTCTCTTCTGCTGTAAGAGTAAACCCTATGTTTTTATCCTGTATTTGTTTATCATTTACTACGTAATCCGGTTCTGGCACAGAATAGTTTCCAGATTCTATGCTTTCCCAATATCTGCGTTCCTTCAAAAGAGCCGGACTTTTACTGTATTCTTCCAATGTTCTGCCCCAGGTCTGAAATGAGTCTGTTTTTGCTGGCAGAGAATATGGTTCTCCGCTGATTTCTGATTCGTACAGATTTCCCAGGTCTTCCAGTAATATACGCCATGAAACTCCGTCTACTACCAAATGATGAAGGATCAGAATCAGTCTGTCGCCATCTCTCATAGAAACATGCCCAATATGGAACACAATTCCTGAAGTGATATCAATGCTGCTCTGCAGTGCATCTCCTATCTTCTGTAAACTTTCAAGCTCTTCGGCTTCAGATGTGCTTGTTCTCAGGTCGAAATACTCAAGACGATAATGTTTTCGTGAAGTATCAGCGTTAAACTGTCTCCATTTTCCTTTTTCATTTGTATATACCATTCTCAGTGCATCATGATGATCGACAAGCTTTTGCAGGGATAGTTCTAATGCTGTTCCCGAAAGCCTTGCCTGACTTTTGAGAATAACAGACTGGTTATAATGATTCTTGTTACGAATATCCTCGTTTTCAAAGAAGGATTTTTGAATCGGGGTAAGAATGGAGTCCCCTGTCACTGCCGACTGGTCGATTTCTACAACATCAGTAGTCATATGTCGGGATAATTCCTCCAATACAGGATACTGTAATATATATTCTACTTTTAAAGAATATCCATATAAGCGTAATCTGGATACGATCTGAATCGATTTGATGGAGTCTCCACCCAGATTATAATAGTTGTCATGAATGCTTATAGGACTATGTTTAAGCACCTGCTCACAGACCTCCACCAAGATACGCTGTTCTTCTGTAACCGGAGCTACATATTCGTTCTTTATCAGGTCTTCTGATGATACTTCAGGTAAGTTTTTACGATCAACTTTTCCGTTACCTGTCAATGGAATATTTTCCAGTTCAACATAAAAACCGGGAAGCATGTACTGAGGCAGCTTAGTCCCTAAATATTGAGACAACTTCAGCTTGTCTATCAACGAGTCGCTTACATAATAGACCACAAGACTTTTGTCACCTGTTACTTCTGCAACAACACCACGGATCGAGTTACTGTAAGACAGTACATGACTCTCGATCTCGCCCAGCTCAATTCTATGTCCCCTTATTTTTACCTGGTGGTCAATTCTTCCCAGGTATTCTATACTTCCATCAGTAAGCCATCGCCCAAGGTCTCCCGTACGGTACATCTTAGTTCCGGCAACAAATGGATTTGCTATAAATTTTTCCTCAGTAAGATCAGAACGGTTCAAATATCCACGGGCCAAACCTGCTCCCGCAATATATAATTCACCAATTACTCCTTCAGGTACCAACTGATGATGGTCATCTAAAATATAAATCTGAGCATTGGAAATGGGTTTACCTATGGAGGCTGCTGACCCATCTGTTTTATGGGCTATACATCCGATAGTTGCTTCTGTAGGTCCGTATTCGTCATAGATTTCTATATTATCACTGATTGACTGAATGATGTTGATATGTTCTTTATAAAGCTTTTCACCTCCTAAAATAATTTTACGGATCCCTGTGCTACTGATTGCAGCATGTCTAAGTAAAGAAATATGGGACGGGGTCAGCTTAAGAATATCTATTTCCTCATTCCCCAATGCATTTAAAAGGGACTGCAGACTATTGTCCTGTGAACTTCCCAGCCATAATTTGCTTCCTCTTGAAAGAGAACAAAAAACAGCAGTCCCGGAAAGGTCAAAAGATATAGAGGTAAATAATCCCCAGTTACCCCGGTCATTTTCTTTAAAATAAAAACCATTGCTCCAGCAAACATAATTCATCAGATTGGAATGCGTGATCATTACCCCTTTAGGATTTCCTGTAGTTCCTGAAGTGTAGATGATATAAGCCAAATTATCGGGTTTTGCAGCACAGTCAGGATTGATGGCTGAATAATCATCTTTTACCTTTTCAAAATCTGAGAAAAACAATTCGTCTATAACGACTTTTGCTCCCGTATCCTTCAGAATATAATCAATACGTTCCTGCGGATAATCAATATCAATAGGAACATAGGCTCCTCCGGATTTCAAGATTCCCAGAATTGAGATGATCATTCTTTCACTTCGGGGAAGCTTGATACAGATCAGATCATCTGCCTGAAT
>NZ_BJTC01000007.1:3598-12045 GCF_006829085.1 Chryseobacterium sp. ON_d1 | reverse complement strand
GTTCCTGCGGATAATCAATATCAATAGGAACATAGGCTCCTCCGGATTTCAAGATTCCCAGAATTGAGATGATCATTCTTTCACTTCGGGGAAGCTTGATACAGATCAGATCATCTGCCTGAATTGCATACTGATCCCGAAGGTAGTGCCCCAGCTGATTGGATACGGAGTTCAGCTCTGAATAGTTCAGCTCTCTACCCTCATAAAAAACAGCGACATTATCCGGAGTCTTTTCTACCTGTTCTTCAAACAGATTTACCAGTGTTTTTTCTTCAGGATAAGAGGCACTTGTTTTATTGAACAATTTCAGAACTTTTTCTCTTTCTCCGTCAACCAGATAATCTATCTCGCTGATAGAAATATCCGGAGCCTGGCTGAATTTTAATATAAGTTCTCTGTAATGCCTGATAAAGCTATGAATGATATGAGGTTCATATATTTCTGTATTATAGTTTGCCCGTATGTATAACTGATTATTAACCACACCAAAATGGAATTCTATATCATATTTACAGGTGCTTTCCGCTTCCTCAATAATGTTGGTATAAATTTCCTGCGTAAGATGTGGATCTTTTCTTTCGTCATGAAAAGTTATTGAAATATTAAAAACGGAGCTTCTGCTTTGATCTCTTTTGAAATTAATGTCTTTTAAGATCTCACTTAGCGGATATATGGAATGCTCATATGCCGGTATCAGATTTTTCTTAATTCTGTTAAACAGACTGTTAAAACTATCTGTTTCGGAAACTGTATTTCTCAGAATCAGAGTTTTAAGAAAATAACCTATCTGTTTATCAAATTCGGCTCTTTCTCTGGTGGCCATATGAGATCCAATGATGAGGTCATCATTATTGGTATACTTATAAATAAGTACTTTTAAAATTGTAAGTACCCCTGTAAATAAACTTCCCTGAAGCTTTTGTGAAAGTTTATGAAGCAGGTTGGTTTCATATTCTGATAAGAACATCCGTGCAGAAATACTGTCATAAGTCCTGAATGAGGGATATGGCTTGCTCGTAGGCAGCTGAAGCACATCAGGTAACGGTGATAAGATCTCTTTCCAATACTGTTTATGATCATCCGTTTTATTCAACTGTGTCTGATACCAGTCTATATAGTCTCTGTATCTGTAGGGTGTGTTTTCCAGTGTGCTCTCGTTCTCATTTAAGAAAGCATCATAAGCAATAAACACTTCATTTTCAAATATTTTACCGGACCATTCATCTGAAATAATGTGATGTATATTATAGTAAAATAAACTTTGATTACCCGGCAGTTTAATTAAAAAACATCTTAATAGCGGATCTTTTTCCAGATCAAACCGGATCAGATTATCCTGATTGATAAATGCTATTCCTTCTTCATAGTTTGTATGTCTGTAATCTATTACATTCACATTGATGCTGCTTTCAGGATGAATAACCTGAAGCAAATCACCGGAAATACTCAAAGTAAAATTCGTTCTCAATATCTCATATTTATTAACAACAAACTGCAGAGCTTTTCTCAGAGTTTCAATATCCAAAGTGTGTTCAACCTGAATAAATGAAGGCAGGTGATACGCTGCAGAAGACCTGGCATCCTGGCATGCAGCCCATATTTCTATTTGTGGGTAGGATGCCTTATAATGAATATCACCATTAATATCTTTGAAAATATGATCTGAAGAATTACTTTTTAAAAACTGAACGATAGAATCTTTATGGGTTCTTATTTCTTCCAAAAGCTCTTCTGAAATACTTTCTTTATAAGAAACTATTTCAAGGTTGTTACTTCTTAATAAAACTTCAATATTATTTTCTTTTAATTTTTCAATGAAACTCTTCATATAATTTTTTTGTTATGTTAATAATTATCAGACATTATACTTCAGAAGTAAGACCGGATAATTACATTAGTGTAAAAGATGATAAGTATAAAACAGTAATAATTATTACCATGTGTAGCCTTACAGATATTCTATCGTTTTTTCTCCAAAAAGTCTTTCGGCGCCAATTCCTCTCGCTATACACTCTTCCAAAAGCTTATTAGACTCTACGATAGCTTTGGATTCATCTGTATATTTAATAGAGCTTATGAAAACCAGCCAGGGCTCCATTCCCATAGCATATACAAACACATCTTTAGGATTAAAAATATCGATAAAAGCCATACCCTGATTATAATCCGAGCCTGCCAGGCGTCGGGAAAGGTCTTTATCACGATCCAGCTTTTCGTACATCAGCGGCCCATATAACCATGATAGTGGAGCTCCTTCACATTCCATTCCCAGGAACAATACATCCACTTCTCCCACCACTTCTTTTACCTTTTCATAAATTTTCGGTTCTATATTACATGAATCTGCTGCAAATAAAAGCCTGATCCCGTTATGCAAAGAAAAATGATAGCACAGTTTACTTCTTACATCCAGATCAGCATGCTCTCCCAGGAAAGGCAGCCCTGTGATTGTACAGTTTTCCATTTCAATACTTTCAAGCTCGTGAAGCTCAACAACCTGATTAAATCCAATTTTCTTAAACATCAGTTTAAGATCAGGATCCTGTAAGTTTCCTTTGCTGCTGCTGGGAACAATAATTGTTTTTATCCGGTGGCGGAGCTGCAGAAGTGTTTCCAAAAGAATATGATCCTGATGGTTATGGGTAATCAGAACATAATCAATCTCTTCAGGAAGATCGTTAATCGTATATCTGTTTACATCGGTTTCATAGCCATCATAGCTTATTACCGGATCTACCAGTATTGATATCTTTTTTGTTTCTACCAAAACGCAGGCGTGCCCAAAATATCTGGTTCTGACACCAGGTCCGTCATATGCCTTGAATTCAGATGGCTTTTCTGTTGTAAAAAACTGTTTGAAATGCTCTTCTTTTTCAGCAGGTATGTTTAAAAGATTCTTAATGCTTTCATAGCTTCCCGGAATTTTTTTCATTCTGAACAATTTGTCAATCACTTCTGATTTGAAAGGAATTTCCAGGTGAATAACATGATCTTCAGGTAATCTGGGTGTACTCAGTACAAATGATCTTGAATCATCTGCGTCTATAAGCTGTAATGCAATAGACTGACAAGACTCATCATAATACTTGCTCTGGTATAATAACGGTTCAATGAGTCTGTAATTGACATTATTGTTCAGATCATAATAAAGTTCCACATACCCTTTCAGAATTTCAGGTACTTTATCATACATCCTGTTCAGTGAAAATCCTTTCATTTCATCCTGTAAAATCTGATTCAGCTCTCTTAATGCTTCATCCAGGTCCAATAAATGCTTTCTTTTTTGAAGGGTATCATCATATAATTTCGTAATCTCCTCTACTCTTTCATTCTGATAATCCATAAACGGACCTCCCAGCATTTTAGGATTTTTAACAGCCATACTGTGGGTTTTAGAATTTTTAATATAAGAGTCCATAATTCTGAGATGACGCTTTTTAATATTCATTGCCGCAGTTGCCGGAGATATAAGGTGTGACCAGGCGTACCAAAAATCGATCAGAGGCTCAATGATCACATTAAGTTTCAAATAATACTTATTATCCAATTCTTCCATATATTTATATTCTGTTGTATTTTTTTACTTTTAAATAATTGTTCTGAAAACATCCTGTTCTTTATCTTCCATCTCGCTGATTATTAAAGCCAACTCACTTATAGTTGGTTTCTCAAGAAAGACATTTATTTTCAGCAGTTTGTTTAATCTTTTCTGTATTTCTCCGATAATCCTGATAGCATTCATACTGTTTCCTCCCAGTTCAAAGAAATTATCTGTAACACTGATGTTGTCAAGCCCCAGCATCTCTTCCCATATCTCTTTCAGCTGTCTCTCAACCTCATTGCCAGGAGCTACATATTCATGCTTGATCAGATCAGAAGAGGTGACGTCGCGGAGCTTATCACGATCTGTCTTACCATTACCTGTTAAAGGAATACTTTCAAGCTCAACATAAAAGTTCGGAAGCATATAGGCAGGTAGTTTCTTTTCCAGGTAAGCGGACAGCGCTTTCTTATCCATATCGCCATCCACAACATAATATACCACAAGACTCTGGTCTCCTTCATGATCCTTAACTGCTGTTACAGCTGTTTTTATAGCATCGCTGTAAGAAAGAACATGGCTGTCAATCTCCCCAAGCTCTATACGGTAACCTCTTATCTTAACCTGCTCATCGGCTCTGCCAAGATATTCTATGCTCCCGTCTGAAAGCCACCGACCAAGATCTCCGGTACGGTACATCTTACCGGATCCGTAAGGGTTACCAACAAATTTCTCTGACGTAAGCTCGGGACGGTTTAAATAGCCTTTGGAAACTCCAGATCCTGATATATAAAGCTCTCCGGGAACTCCTACTGGAACCAGATGCCCACCGGCATCAAGGATATGAACCTGGGTATTGGATATAGGTTTACCTATGCTTACGGCTGAGTCTCCGATCTGGGCGGCAATACATCCTATGGTTGTTTCGGTAGGACCATATTCGTCATAGATCTCAATGTCTTCACGAAGGGCACGAAGGGTACGGATATGATCGTTATGAACTTTCTCTCCTCCTAAAATAATTTTTCGGAGCTGAGATGATTTCACCTCTGTATTCTTCAATAAGGAAATATGCGATGGAGTCAGTTTAAGAATATCCACTTCATTATTTTCAAGCATGGATAGAAGTCCCTGTAAGCTGTCTGCATCAGGGTGTCCAAGAAACAGCTTGCTTCCTCTTGTCAGAGAGCAGAAGATTGCAGTCCCTGACAAATCAAATGAAACAGACGTAAACAGACCCCAGTTGCCCCGCTCATCACCACGGAAATAAAAACCGTTACTCCACAGAACATAATTGAGAAGATTGGAATGACTCACACATACTCCTTTGGGATGACCTGTGGTTCCGGAAGTGTAAATAACATAAGCCGAATCATCCCCAACATTCATTAACGATGGATTTTCTTTGGAATAATCTTCTCTGTACTGATTGAATTCCAATAAAAAATTTTCGTCTATTACAACTTTTGCATTGCTGTCACTGATGATATAATCTATCCTCTCTTCAGGATAATCTACATCTACAGGAACATAAGCTGCTCCGGATTTTAATATCCCCAGAATCGAAATAATCATATTTTCACTGCGGGAAAGATGCAGACAGATTAAATCTTCAGGCCGGATATGATAATGGGCCTTAAGGTAGTGAGCCAGCTGATTCGACCGCTCATTCAGACCTTCATAACTAAGCTCACGCCCTTCAAATTCTAAAGCAAACGCTGAAGGTGTTTTTACCACCTGTGATTCAAATAAGCTTACCACAGTCTCTCCCGAAGGAACCGTAACTGAAGTATCATTAAAATCTACTATCAGCTGTTTCTTTTCTTCAGGACTTAAATATTCTAACTCCTGAAGTGGAATATCGGGGTATTTAATACTATTCTGTATGATATTCTTAAGGTGGTTCATTGTTTTTTCAATGGCCTCCTTATCGTATAAATCAACATTGTACAATATTACAGCTGACAGTCCGCCATCGGACTCTGAAAAGCTGAATTCAATATCTGTTTTGGCAATTCCATACTCAATCTGATAACTTTCAATCATTAATCCGTCAACTGTTTTTGATTCTTCAGAAAGAGAAATGCTATTATAATTATTAAGAACAACCGCTACATCAAACAGTGCAGATCTGCTTATATCTCTCTGATAATTAATATCTGACAACATCTGTTCAAATGGATAGTCCCCATTATCAAATGCTTCAGTGATCATCTCTTTTTCTTTTTTTATAAAAGAATCAAAAGTATCTTCTTTGGAAATTACTGACCTCAGAGGAAGGGTATTTAAAAATAAACCTAACTGGTTTTCAAGATCCGGATGGTTTCTTCCTGAAAAGCTGGTTCCAACAATAATATCATTCTGTTTCGTGTATTTGTGAAGTAATGCTTTGACGCAGACCACAAGATAGGTAAACAGTGAAGTATTGTTTTTGTTCAACAGCTCTCTGATATCTGCCATATCCTCACCATCAATCAGGAACTGAGCTGTATCTCCATTATATGTCTGCTGTTTATTTCTTTTTTTTGAAAATGGCATTTCAATTTTTTGAATATTTCCGGAAAGGGATTTTTGCCAATATTCTTTAAAGCCTTCAATATTCTTTTTACTTACCCAGTCAGCATAGTCTTTATACTGAATATTCAGGGCTGCCATATTGATTTCTTCATTTTTAAATAAAGAATTGTATACTTTTACAATTTCTGATGCAAATAAGTTATTTGACCAGCCGTCACAAATAATATGATGGATATTAAACCATAAAACATGTTCATTATCATTCATCTTAATCAGATGAATTTTAAACAGTGGAAACTGATTTAATTTAAATTCAATTTCTTTTGCATTTAAAAATGCAGCAAGCTCCTTCTGTTTATCCTGAGAAGATGACAGATCAACAGTATCTATGGTAAAATTAACGGTTTCAAAAGGTAAAATCTGCTGATAAACAGTATCATCTATATTAACAAAAACTGTTCTTAAGATCTCATATCTGTTAATTAAATACTTAAATGACTCTTCAAGTTTTGATGCTTCCAGGTCACCCTTTAATTTATATGCCTGGCTGATGTTATATGCTTTTGAAGATTCTTCATTTTGCTGTATTACCCAAAGTCTGTATTGGGTAGGACTTACAGGATAATATTGTGATTCTTCAACTTTGGGAATTGATATAAAACCTTCAGAATTTTTCTGTTTTGATAGATATTTCGACAGCATCTGAATCACAGGATTTTCCATAAAATCCTTTATGGAAATGGTCTTATTGAAGGTAGTTTTAATTTTATTTATAATTCTTATCAAAACCAAACTATGTCCTCCCAGTTCAAAGAAATTATCTGTAACACTGATGTTGTCAAGCCCCAGCATCTCTTCCCATATCTCTTTCAGCTGTCTCTCAACCTCATTGCCAGGAGCTACATATTCATGCTTGATCAGATCAGAAGAGGTGACGTCGCGGAGCTTATCACGATCTGTCTTACCATTACCTGTTAAAGGAATACTTTCAAGCTCAACATAAAAGTTCGGAAGCATATAGGCAGGTAGTTTCTTTTCCAGGTAAGCGGACAGCGCTTTCTTATCCATATCGCCATCCACAACATAATATACCACAAGACTCTGGTCTCCTTCATGATCCTTAACTGCTGTTACAGCTGTTTTTATAGCATCGCTGTAAGAAAGAACATGGCTGTCAATCTCCCCAAGCTCTATACGGTAACCTCTTATCTTAACCTGCTCATCGGCTCTGCCAAGATATTCTATGCTCCCGTCTGAAAGCCACCGACCAAGATCTCCGGTACGGTACATCTTACCGGATCCGTAAGGGTTACCAACAAATTTCTCTGACGTAAGCTCGGGACGGTTTAAATAGCCTTTGGAAACTCCAGATCCTGATATATAAAGCTCTCCGGGAACTCCTACTGGAACCAGATGCCCACCGGCATCAAGGATATGAACCTGGGTATTGGATATAGGTTTACCTATGCTTACGGCTGAGTCTCCGATCTGGGCGGCAATACATCCTATGGTTGTTTCGGTAGGACCATATTCGTCATAGATCTCAATGTCTTCACGAAGGGCACGAAGGGTACGGATATGATCGTTATGAACTTTCTCTCCTCCTAAAATAATTTTTCGGAGCTGAGATGATTTCACCTCTGTATTCTTCAATAAGGAAATATGCGATGGAGTCAGTTTAAGAATATCCACTTCATTATTTTCAAGCATGGATAGAAGTCCCTGTAAGCTGTCTGCATCAGGGTGTCCAAGAAACAGCTTGCTTCCTCTTGTCAGAGAGCAGAAGATTGCAGTCCCTGACAAATCAAATGAAACAGACGTAAACAGACCCCAGTTGCCCCGCTCATCACCACGGAAATAAAAACCGTTACTCCACAGAACATAATTGAGAAGATTGGAATGACTCACACATACTCCTTTGGGATGACCTGTGGTTCCGGAAGTGTAAATAACATAAGCCGAATCATCCCCAACATTCATTAACGATGGATTTTCTTTGGAATAATCTTCTCTGTACTGATTGAATTCCAATAAAAAATTTTCGTCTATTACAACTTTTGCATTGCTGTCACTGATGATATAATCTATCCTCTCTTCAGGATAATCTACATCTACAGGAACATAAGCTGCTCCGGATTTTAATATCCCCAGAATCGAAATAATCATATTTTCACTGCGGGAAAGATGCAGACAGATTAAATCTTCAGGCCGGATATGATAATGGGCCTTAAGGTAGTGAGCCAGCTGATTCGACCGCTCATTCAGACCTTCATAACTAAGCTCACGCCCTTCAAATTCTAAAGCAAACGCTGAAGGTGTTTTTACCACCTGTGATTCAAATAAGCTTACCACAGTCTCTCCCGAAGGAACCGTAACTGAAGTATCATTA
>NZ_BJTC01000007.1:0-3500 GCF_006829085.1 Chryseobacterium sp. ON_d1 | reverse complement strand
GACCTTCATAACTAAGCTCACGCCCTTCAAATTCTAAAGCAAACGCTGAAGGTGTTTTTACCACCTGTGATTCAAATAAGCTTACCACAGTCTCTCCCGAAGGAACCGTAACTGAAGTATCATTAGCCAAGGCAGTGATTTTTTCATCAATCTGTATTACAGCTGTTTTCTGTTCGTGCAGTAATTGATGGTATACCTTTTTAAACTGCTCTTCAATAAGTTCTTTTTCCAGAGATGAAAAAACAGCACTGTTATAATACAGATCCACTGTTAAATCTTCACCCGAATCAATAACAGTAAATTTACAGTCAAAAATATCCTGTACAGAGTATATATTAACGATGTCAATATCCGTATGATTCAAAGCTTTTCTGGTGTCGATATATTCAAAACCGTATTTAAAATATACTTTGTTTTGTTTTTTCCTGTTTAAAGTAAAATAATCTGCCCAGCTTTTTACATTTTCAATACCTTTTTCTATTCTTACCGCATTTTCCGATATTGTAAAATCAGAAGAATGGGCTTTAAGATTTAATGCTGACATAGAATTCACATACCCTATGGTATGAATCAGCTCATCATATTGTCGGTTTTGATTTACATAGCCGATGGTAATTTCTTTATCATCAGTTTTATAAACAGAAAGATAGTTATTTAAACATAAGACTAAATAAGATTCTATATGTAAGTTAAAGTTATCCAGTCTTTTTATCAAATCAGAGTAGCCTTCTTTATTGACAGAAAGTATATTTTTTCTTTCCGGAGTAAAAACTTCAGCTTTCCCTCCAAATGGGATAACTTTATTTTCCGGCGTTGCATTATAGATTTCCCAAAACATCTTGGCATCCTCTTCAGGCTCTTCCAAAAGATCATTCTGCCAGGAAGAAAAATTATAAAATTCTATTTTATTCTGGTGTTCATATTGTCCTGCCATTCTTTCCTGAATTTCTTTCAACAAATATAAGCCACTATATAAATCACCAAACAATGAATACAAACGAATTACAATAAATTTAACATATCCTGAAACTATTCCCAGCCCCACTCTAAGTGCTTTATCATCCGAATACTTATAACAATATCCAAAATCTGTCTGAACATCATGCATAAAAGTTTCGTAATCAACATCATAATCGTAGTACCAGTTCTTTATTTCAATTTCTCCATCACCTTCAAACTGAATAGCATTTTTGAGATCATTATTTGAAAATATTTTATATGATAATACTTCATGCTCTTTTATGCACTCATAAATATGGGGAATAATCTCTTCCTTTGAGTATTTTTCTTTTATCGTTATAATAACCTGATTATAAAACCGATCTATATTATCTGATCCTGCTGACAGCAAATTGATCTGATTTTCGGATAATTTATATCCTTTAACTTTCTCCATATATTTAATATATTTTCAGATGAAACTAGCACATAGAAACAATTATTTTTCTTTCACCTTCGTATGAATTTCTTCCGTGAGAAGACAGGTAATTATCAAGGAACAGTACATCACCTTTTTCCCATGGGAAATATACCGTTGCTTTTTTGTATGCCTCATACAGCTCTGCATATTCTTCTTTGGTAAACTCCTGTCCATCTCCAAAATAAGTATTGTTGGGAAGTTCATCGTCAGAGTCTATCGCTGACAATAATATTTCGTCATAACTGTATTTGTTAAAAAACATCCCATGATTAAACCATATTGATTCTTTACTGACAGGGTGCTCAATGATTGCTTTCTTTTTCCAGGTAACTACCAGATCATCTTCATCCAGCCAATTATAAGAAATGCCGTTTTTTTCACATTCTGCTTCCACTTCACTCTTATCTGTTGTCTGAAAAACTTCCTGCCATGGCAACCCCAGCAAGCCATTCATTCTTCTTTTATAAAGAATTCCTTTTTCCATAAACTTATTTTTAAGCTCCTCGCTGATGTTTCTCAATACTCTTCTGTTATCTGCTATAGGTGTTTCTCCTCTTAATGATGCAGGAAGAACACAGCAAAATATGATCTTATCTGGTGGTGATGGTGCATATGAATGCTCACTATGCATATTGATACTGTAGCTATTAGGATAAGTTGTTGAAACATATACGTTATTCATTATTGAATACCTTGGTGAAGAACGGAACTTGTATTCTAAAGCCGGCTTTTCGAAAACGGAAACCAAATCCTGAAACTTTTCTGCAGCATCAATATTAAATCCTCTGCATAATATAGCTCCGTATTCTAATAAATTTTTATCAAAATATTCACTGTTTTCTTTCAGCCAGTCTTTTAAATTGATATCTGAATCCGATGCCTGAATCACAAAAGGATATTTTTCTTCATTTATAAAATCCTTCAAAATGCTATCGTCTGAAGATACTGGAGTACTGTTCTGATTTTTTAATTTGCTTAATCTGTCCATAATTGTTATTTTTTTATAAATGCACTTAATTTTTTTGAATTTTTTTGTTTGATAAGATCAGCATCCATGGAAGTTATGATCTCTTTTATGTTTTGTTGAACAACTGCCTTGAAATAGATACTCTGTTTTTCTAATTTCTCTTTGGTTTCATAAAGCGGAAGGTCCATATTAGCTTTGAAAAACACTAGAATTTCTTCAAATGCCTTAACAATATTGACAACTGAATAATCATCAAAAACATTTTTGTTATAATCAACCAATATTCTCATGTCCAGCCCTGTAGGTAAAATTTCAAAATTAAAATCGTAGGTAGTCTGTAAATGTAGATTAGACTTTTCTACGGTCATCTTACTAGTCTCACTTTCATTTGCTGCCACCTCATTGTTCATTAGAAAATTTTCGAATATGAGAATGTGATTGATCAGATTTCTTTTCAACTGTATCTCTGCAAGGCTGAGGTAATGGTGGTCTGTACTTTTTATAGAATCCTCATGAACTTTATTTAAAAGACTTCTTGGGGTATCATCCCGGTTAAGGATGACACGAACAGGAATGGTATTGATAAACAAACCTACCATACTTTCAATTCCTGATACTTCTGGAGGTCTTCCTGAGACTACAGCTCCGAATATTACGTCTTCAGAGTGATTATAGGAGCTCAGTAAATAAGACCATACTGCCTGAATATATGTGTTCAACGTAATGCCACATTCCTGGCAGAACTGCACAAGGTCTTTATATATCGCGCGGTCTATAAAAGAGATATGAGATGACAGGTCATATGAAGTATCTTCTTTTGGTTTTTCAAACGGAATAAGGGTTGCTGAATTTAACCCGTCAAGATACTTTTTCCAGTATTCCAGCGTAGAATCTCTGTCAACCCTGCCCAGCCAATTGATGTAGGTGGAATACTTCTCTGCTTCAGGTAAAACCGGAGCCTTTCCATTCTCCAGTGAACTCAGAATTGAAGTAAAATCATTGATCAGAATACCCAGACACCATCCGTCCATGATAATATGGTGGTGGCTCCAGATAAACTCATAATATCCATTATCCAGCAATACAACATGTAAACGCATCTGCGTACATTCA
>NZ_BJTC01000006.1 GCF_006829085.1 Chryseobacterium sp. ON_d1 | reverse complement strand
GATGAGACATCTTTTAAGGGTCGTTGTAGATGACGACGTTGATAGGCTACAGGTGTAAAGACAGTAATGTCATAGCCGAGTAGTACTAATTACCCGTAGATTTATAGTCTATGGTTGCTATATTAGAATATTTATTTAATGATTAAAAAATTTAATGATTAAAAAATGATGACAAGTACTTTATGCGCAGTAAAGGTTTTGTCTTTGTGAAAGTTTTTATCGCTTAAAACTTGTAAAATGTAATATGTACAAAGTATAATGTAACGACATTGTAGATGATACAACTGACATTTTACAATATATACCTTCTTTAGGGTGGTTTTAGCGGTGGGGCTCACCTGTTCCCATTCCGAACACAGAAGTTAAGCCCACCAGCGCCGATGGTACTGCTAACGCGGGAGAGTAGGCCGCCGCCAGTTTTTATTTTATTTTTAAAAATCCTTTATCATGACGATAAAGGATTTTTTTTGTTGTATACCTGACTTATAAGCAATAAGTAATGAGTAATAATTGATGAATGATAAAGGATACATCAATCAATTATCAATTAACACTCATCATTCATCACATACCCCATTGTCACTCCGTAGGAGTCTAAACAAAGTATTAGAAAATAACACAAGTATTACTTTTACCCTTTTAAATCGTTTAAAATTCTAATAAAACAGCCTGGATTCCTGCGGAATGATACAGTAGGAAAGAATCCAATACAAATGAAAAGAAAGTGGCTAGTTGAAACACAGTACAATTTTGAAGGGATGCTTTATGACCCCAATTGGAATAGGAGTAAGGGCATTGATACAGAGGGGATTTATAACTCACGATGTGTAACTTTATTACTTTCTTACTACTACCAATCCAAAGCTCAGGAATCTATAACCACGGAACCCGTATCCCGAATCTCGTCACATCATTTATAACTTATCACTCATCATTCATTCACTCACTTCTAGCCCCGATAGGAATGGTTACCCCGCAGCAGGAGGTGGAAGCACTGGGATTAGCAAGGAAAATAAGCCCTGGCGCGAGGAGTAGGAATGGATAGCGGGACAAAGCTTCTGAAATTTTTAAAAAAGTTTACTTATAAAATAAAGTACTGCACGTAATAACAAAACAGCGATCTCAATTTGAGACCGCT
Organism: Chryseobacterium sp. ON_d1; assembly: GCF_006829085.1. GTDB lineage: Bacteria > Bacteroidota > Bacteroidia > Flavobacteriales > Weeksellaceae > Chryseobacterium. Next base: position 338,126 of record NZ_BJTC01000006.1, on the reverse strand, counting down.
GTTTTTATTTTTTATGTATAAATTCTTTCAGACCTGAATGACTCCTAAGTTGAATTTCTCAGTGATAGGAGAATGATTAGCGGCTTCAATTCCCATAGAGATCCATTTTCGTGTATCTGCAGGATTGATGATCGCATCAGTCCATAATCTTGCCGCGGCATAAGTTGCTTCAGTTTGTTTCTGATATTTCTTTGAAATTGTATCAAGAATTTCGTTGTGCTCTTCTTCGGAGATTTCCTTTCCTTGTTTTTTTAATGTTGATTCCTGGATCTGAGCCAAGACTTTTGCGGCCTGTGCTCCTCCCATTACGGCTAAATCTGCCCAAGGCCATGCTACAATTAATCTCGGGTCATAAGCTTTTCCACACATCGCATAGTTTCCTGCCCCATAAGAATTACCTGTGATAATAGTAAATTTAGGAACTACAGAATTGGAAACTGCATTTACCATTTTAGCTCCGTCTTTGATAATACCGCCATGTTCTGACTTGGAACCTACCATAAATCCGGTAACATCTTGTAGAAATATTAAAGGGATTTTTCTTTGATTACAGTTCGCAATAAATCGGGTTGCCTTATCTGCGGAATCAGAGTAAATCACTCCCCCAAACTGCATTTCTCCTTTACCGCTTTTTACCAGTTTTCTCTGATTAGCAACAATACCTACAGACCAACCATCAACTCTTGCTGTGGCACAGATAATGCTTTTACCGTAATCCGGTTTGTATTCTTCATATTCGGAGTTGTCTACAATGCATTTGATAATTTCGTAGGTGTCATATTGCTCAGCTCTGGAAACCGGCATAATTCCAAAAATGTTTTCAGGATTCTCTTTTGGCGGGAAACTTTCTATTCTGTCAAAACCTGCTTTTTCTGTGGTTCCGATAGATTTCATAATATTTTTAATTCTATTCAGGGCATCTTTGTCATCTTTTGCTTTATAATCGGTAACGCCTGAGATAGAGCAGTGGGTCGTAGCACCACCCAATGTTTCGTTATCTATACTTTCCCCGATAGCAGCCTTTACAAGGTAGCTTCCTGCAAGGAAAATAGAACCTGTTTTATCTACGATCATAGCTTCATCACTCATGATCGGTAAATAAGCTCCTCCAGCAACACAACTGCCCATAACAGCTGAAATCTGAATGATTCCCATAGAACTCATTTTAGCGTTATTTCTGAATATTCTTCCAAAATGTTCTTTATCAGGGAAAATTTCATCCTGCATTGGCAGATAAACCCCAGCAGAGTCTACCAGATAAATAATCGGAAGTCTGTTTTCCATAGCAATTTCCTGAGCTCTGAGGTTTTTCTTTCCTGTGATAGGAAACCATGCACCGGCCTTTACAGAAGCATCATTGGCAACAATAATACACTGTCTTCCGGAAACATAGCCGATAACTACTACAACTCCTCCGCTAGGGCATCCCCCGTGCTCCTTATACATGTCATATCCTGCAAATGCTCCTACTTCTATGGAATCAGAATCTTTATCGAGAAGATAATCTATTCTTTCTCTTGCTGTCATTTTTCCTTCATCACGAAGCTTTTGAAGCCTCTTCTCACCCCCTCCTTTTTTGATCTCAGTAAGTAAGCGATTTATTTCAGATAATTTTAGTCTGTTCTGATCTTCACGTTTATTGAATTCGATGTCCATAAAATTTTCAATTTTTTACGCTTAAAGATACTATTTTTATGAGGAATACAAATGAGAAGTAAAACAGATGTTTAATAGTTTGGTTTATAGGAAATTGTGAAATTTTTAACTAAAAAATATTTTTAAATAATTTATATTTTTTCTAACTTTACACTAGAGTAACAGAGGTGATATTCTCTGCAAAATACTCTAAGTTCCTAGTTTATTTTTTTAATAGTTTATTATTTGAAGGCCCTGAAAGTTTAACAAATTTTCAGGGTTTTTTGTGTTATAACTTTATTTTTTAAATTAAACCTATCTTTTTATCAATATTTGCGATTGTGATTTGTAAATTTGCAGGGTAAAAATTAAAAGGAGATAGGGTATGCATAAATTGGCACTTTTCAGGTTGCATTTAATAGTTTTTTTATGGGGTTTCACTGCAATTTTAGGAAAATTGATTCATGCCAATGCTCAGATCCTTGTATTTTACAGGATGCTCTTTGCTGCTGTTTTTCTTTTTGTATTTATCCGGGTTTTTAGAAAAGAAAGTATAAAAGTTTCGAAAAAAATATTTTTTCAGTTGGCAGCCATAGGTTTTGCAATGGCACTTCATTGGTATTGTTTTTTTTATTCTATTAAAGTATCCAATGTTTCCATAGCATTGAGCTGTCTTTCCTTATCTACACTTTTTGCCTCAATCCTGGAACCCATTATTTTCAAAAGAAAAATTGATATATCAGAAGTAGTAATGGGAACTGTTATTGTAGCTTGTATATTATTAATCTTTAAAACCGAATTCCATTTTAAGGAAGGTATTATCTACGGAATTCTTTGTGCAGTATTTGGAACTGTTTTTTCTGTATTTAATGGTAAAATGTTTGGTAAAACAAGTTCCGGAAACATTATTTTTTATGAAATCTTCTGTGGTTGGTTTATTTTAATGATATTTTATCTACTTACAGGCCAAATTTTTCAGATGAATGAAATAAACTACAGAGATCTGGCGTTAATATGCTTGTTAGCCAGTGTTTTCACTGCTTTTCCAATGCTGGAATCAGTGAAATTAATGAAGTATATATCACCTTTTACTTTAATTTTAACAGTTAATTTGGAACCTGTTTACGGAATTATACTAGCTTTTTTTATCTTTGGGGAATCAGAACATATGAGCCCTGTTTTTTATATAGCTTCAGGTGTTATGATACTGGCAATCATTGCAAATGGTTTAATTAAAGCCAGAAAAAATAAAAACTTAAACTAAGCATCAAATTTATATGATGAAAAAATATTTTTTACTTGCATTTTCTCTGCTGTTTGGGTTCTCTCAATCTCAGATCATCAGGAAATATTCCAATGAATTCTTAAATATCGGAGCAGGAGCAAGAGGTCTTGCAATGGGAGGTGCTGTTATTTCCAATCAGGATGATGTGTACGCTCCAATGTGGAACCCGGCAGGTTTGATGTCTGTGGAAAGGGATTGGCAGGGAGCTGCAATGCACGCAGAATACTTTGAATCCATTGCAAAATATGATTATCTGGCCTATGCAAAGGTTCTTGAAGAAGGCGTTTTTGGTGTCTCAGTAGTAAGACTTGGAGTAGACAATATTTTGAATACCACTCAGATGATTGATTCTGAAGGGAATATTGATTATGATAAAATTACAAAGTTTTCCCAATCTGATTATGCAGCCATCCTTTCCTATGCCTTCAGACCAGGAGGAAATCCCAAACTGGATGTTGGGGTAAACGCAAAAATTGTCTATAGAAATGTAGGGAAATTTGCGAATGGCTATGGTTTTGGTTTTGATGTAGGAGCAATTTATAAAGCAGATAATGGTTGGAAGTTTGGAGGAATGGTTCGTGATATTACTACCACGGTAAACTTCTGGAGTGTAAATCAGAAAGAACTTTCAACAGTTGTCAATGGTGAAGAATTCAACCCTGCACCGAAAGATAAAATGGAACTTACCATGCCCAAGCTGAATGTGGGTGCCAGTAAATTATTTGAAATCAACAGCAGTGTGTACGTTTTGCCAGAAGCTGGTCTGAATGTAGATTTCGCCAAAACTGCGTCATTGATTTCAACAGATTTTGCCAGCATCAGTCCATATGCCGGAGCTGAATTGGGATATCAGAAAATGATTTTTGTGAGATTAGGGATCAATAGATTTCAGTCGATTACAGATATAGAGGATCTTAAAAGAAAAGTTTCTTTTCAACCGAGTGCCGGTCTTGGAATCAGATACAGAGGACTTACCCTGGATTATGCTATTACGAATTCAGGAATAGGTGGATCTAATTTTTATTCCAACTTCTTCTCATTAAAATTGGATATGGGAGCATTCAGAAACGATTAAAATTATAAAAAATGAAAAAGTTATCAATGTTTATGTTGACAGTATGCTCAACAATAGTTTTTGCTCAAAAGATTTCAGATTATAAATATGTATCTATTCCAGAAAAATTTGAAACATTTAAAGAAGATTTTGGATTAAAGAATTTTCTCACTAAAGCTTTAACTGGGAAAAAGTATATTACACTTCCTTTAATTAAAGATAACTGGCCTACTGATGCTAAAAATAACTATTGCAATGTGGTTTCCGCAAATATTCTGAATGACAAAAGCTTATTTAAAAATAAATTAATTATCCAGTTTAAAGATTGTAATAATAATACGATTCTGGAATCTAAAGGAAGTTCGAATATCAAAGAATTTGAAGAAGGATTACAGGATGCTTTGAAACAGGCTTTAATAAGAGTACCAGTTTCCAATCCAGTTGCAATATTACCAGCATCTAATAATGTTGTTCAGCAAACATCTTCAGATAATATATCTTCAGCATCTACAGAATCTGCAACAACTCCAGAAGCTAGTAATTACTCGAATGGAAAACTAGACCTTCAGAAAATACAGCTTGATCCTAATCAGTTTATTCTTGCAAAATCTGGTAGTTCAGTACCATTTGCAGTTTTTAGATCAACTTCCAAGAATTCTGTTTTCATTGTAAAGCTTGCTGATGGAAGTGCTACTATTGGATATTTTGAAAATGGAAACATTGTAATAGATATTCCACAGGCAGATGGAAAGTATGCCAAAGAAGTATTTACAGCGAAATAATCTAAAAAGATAAAGGAAACAATATGTATAAAAGGCTCTTAAAAAAGAGCCTTTTACAGTATATATATTGATGTGTTTTTCTATTTTTCAAAAAAAATATAATTGCTATGGGAACAATATTCAGTTGATATCGTAATAATTTTATTATCCACGGTGGAAGATAAAAAAAATAAAAGATTTACAAAATGAGAAAAGTTTTCATCATATAATTGGTATTAGTTTATAATACTAATTTACGAAAAAAATATATATAATGGTATTTTTTTAATAAAATATTTGTTTATTAATATTTTTATTATTATATTTTCTTTGTATTGGATGAAATGTTAGTTTTTGTCCCAAGTTGGTAAATGGAAAATGTAAATGAAATTTTATACTTTTTATTTGTTGAAATAACCAACACTTAATGCCAATATTAATCAATTGACATTAAAAAATTCCCAGATGATTTTAGCTTTACTTTTCCCCAAAATTTCTTCAAGGGTTTCCAGACTGGCTTCTTTAATGCGTTTTACAGACTTCAATTTAGACAGAAGCATCTCAATGGTTTTTTCTCCCACACCGGGAATTTCTTCCAGTTCGGATTTGATAGTAGAATTTTTCCTTCTTGTCCTGTGGTGCTTTACCCCAAACCGGTGGGCTTCATCACGTACACGCTGAAGGATTTTCAATGTTTCAGATTTTTTATCCAGATACAAGGGAATAGGATCTTCAGGAAAGAAAATCTCTTCCAAACGTTTGGCGATACCCACGATGGTAATTTTTCCGTAAAGTCCCAGTAACCTCAGGCTTTTTACAGCGGAAGACAGCTGCCCTTTTCCCCCGTCTATCAGAATCAGCTGGGGAAGACTTTCTCCTTCATCAAGCATCCTTTTATAACGCCGGTAGATGACTTCTTCCATGGTTGCAAAGTCATTTGGACCTTCTACTGTTTTCGGATGAAAAATTCTGTAATCGGCTTTGCTCGGTCTGCCATCTTTAAAAACGACACAGGCTGATACAGGATTGGTTCCCTGGATGTTTGAGTTGTCAAAACCCTCAATATGTCTTGGCTCTACAGGCATTCTCAGAAGTTTCTGCATTTCGGCCATGATTCTGTTGGTATGTCTTTCAGGATCTACAATCTGAACCTGTTTCAGTTTTTCCAGGCGGTATTCTTTGGCATTCTTTTCAGAGAGTTCTACAATTCTTTTTTTGTCTCCTACCTTTGGAACAATCAATTTTACATTGGGAATTTCTACAGACAAATGGAAGGGAAGAAGAACTTCTTTTGAATCAGATGAAAACTTCTGGCGGATTTCAATCAATGCTTCCTCCATAATATCCTCATCCGTTTCCTCAAGAATCTTTTTGATTTCTGTCGTGAAACTCTGGATGATATTTCCGTTTCTGATTTTAAAGAAGTTAATATAGGCGGCGGTTTCATCACTGGTCATTCCGAAGACATCCACATCATCAATATTCGGATTAACTACCGTATTTTTAGCCTGATAATCCTCAAGAATATCCAGTCTTTCCTTAATGATCTGCGCTTCTTCAAATTTAAGATTGGAAGCCAGTTTCATCATCTGGTTCACAAGATAATCTTTCGCTTTCCGGAAGTCTCCCTTAATGATCCCACGTATAGCATCTATTTTTTCATCATAATCTTCTTTACTTTCGAGATCTTCACACGGACCTTCACAGTTTTTGATATGATACTCCAGGCATACTTTATATTTCCCTTCAGCAATCTTTGACGGAGAAAGATTCAGGTTGCAGGTTCTGAGTTTATAAATGTGTTTGATGGTATCCAGTAATATCTTTGCAGGGCGTACTTTTGCATAAGGGCCGTAATATTCTGATCCGTCTTTAATCACATTTCTGGTCAGAAAAATTCTTGGGAAATCTTCATTTTTGATACAGATCCACGGATAAGTCTTATCGTCCTTCAGCATGACATTATAAAACGGCTGATGCTCCTTGATCAGATTATTTTCCAGTAACAGGGCATCATATTCACTGTTTACGATCGTCGTTTCAAGCCTCTGGATTTTACTGACCATAATTTTGATCCTGTACCCGGAAAGGTTTTTATTGAAATAGGAGAGAACCCTCTTTTTCAGATTTTTAGCTTTCCCCACATACAAAAGCTGTTCGTTTTTATCATAATAACGATAAACGCCGGGTTCGGATGGTAAGGTTTTGAGCTGTAGTTCTAAAGAAGGATTCATACAACAAAATTAAGGAAACTTTCCCTATTTTAAAAAAAGAAAAACCTGCAGATGATTCTACAGGTTTTAATATGACAATTGTGTATTTTATCCGTGACTCATTTCAGTATACTGATAGATCAGAAAGCTCAGATAATTCCATTCCACAGAGTTTTTAGGATATTTTTTCATAAATTCCACATTATCTCCGAATAGAAAATCATAGTTGTCTTCGAAATCATCTTTGTGCAGCCACATTACTTTATCACCTTTTCTTATATAATAAGATTTAATAACACCACCGCCAAATGCAGGAGCACCGGCAAACCCGGTAGACATAGTTTCTGAAGCAAATGGATCATGATAAACGGTAATAAGTTCGTTGAACTCAGGATTGATCACCTGCATTAGAAAAGCTTTGGGTTCTTTTTTGTTCTTTAAAGAGACAATCTGGTTTTCATATGGAATGGCGTCATCAGTTACGGATTTACTGTATTTTTTAGTACTATAATTCCTCATATTTGAAATAAACTTGGCTGCTTTCATAGATTTTTCAGTCTCAGTCGCATACAGAAACATTTCAGCAATATCTGCTGCTGCAAATTTCATAGGCTTTCTGGTATCAACATCTTCAATGGTGATGGAAAGAATCTGCCCTTTTTGTTTTTCCCACGATTTGCTGTATCCCTGATGTTCAGTATTATCTTTTAGGATAATTGTGGAAACTTTTTTATCCGTTGCGGTGTTGAAACCTTCGTTAAACAGATAACGGTTCATTTCTTTTCTTTCTTCTTTAGAATATTTTACTTTCTGTTGTGCAAAAGCGGTTGTTCCTGCAATACATAAAGCAAGCAGTAGAGTTTTCATTCTCATGTATATTGGTTTTAATTTTCGGGGCTAAAAGTAGTAAATTAATTTGTTTGTTTACAAAAAAATGGAAGATTGAAATTTAGCTTTTCCAATTATTGTTAAATGTGTAATTTTAAGGAAATTTTTAGAAATGATATACGGAGTAGATGTTTTTACTTTCCACGATGTCTTGGAAATCTGTAAAAAAACCAATAAAGCAAAGCTTAACAAAGCAGCAAAAGAACAGATCTTAAAATCTCAGAAAAACGTACAAAAAATAGTAGAGTCCGACAGATGTGTATATGGTATCAATACAGGATTCGGACCATTATGTGATACTAAAATTTCAGCTGACGAAACCGCCCAGCTACAATATAATCTGATCATTTCTCACGCAGTAGGAGTGGGTAAACCTATTGATAAAGAGCTTTCCAAAATCATGATGATTGCTAAAGTTCATGCTCTTTCGAAAGGATTTTCCGGAGTTTCTCTGGAAGTGATTGAAAGAATGATCCTGATGTTGGAAAAAGATATTATTCCGGTAGTCCCTGAGCAGGGGTCTGTAGGGGCATCAGGAGATCTTGCTCCATTAGCTCATTTGGTACTGCCATTACTGGGATTAGGACAGGTTTGGGAAGGAGAGCAGGTGTCAGATACGATGGAGGTTCTGAAGAAACATGACCTTGAACCATTGGCTTTAGGGCCTAAAGAAGGGTTGGGGTTGATCAACGGGACTCAGTTTATTCTTGCTCATGCAATCAAAGGGCTTGAAAAGTTTGAATATTTATTGGATCTTGCAGATATGACCGCTGCGATGAGCCTTGAAGCATACAGAGGTTCGGCAAGTCCGTTTAAAAAAGAACTTCACGATATCAGACCTTTTGAAGGAAGTAAAAAAGTAGCCGCAAGAATGCTTAAGTTTCTTAAGGGATCTCAAAATTTGAAAGCTCACGAAGATTGTGAAAGGGTTCAGGATCCTTACTCAATGAGATGTGTACCGCAAGTTCATGGTGCCAGCAGAAATGCTTTTGAACATCTTAGAAGTATGGCAGAAACAGAGCTGAACTCTGTTACAGATAATCCGATTGTCTTAAGTGCCGAAGAATCTATTTCAGGAGGAAACTTCCACGGACAGCTTATGGCATTACCTTTAGACTATGCTACATTGGCCGCAGCAGAATTAGGGAATATTTCTGACAGAAGAAGTTATTTATTATTGGAAGGAAAATATGGACTTCCAAGATTATTGACGGAGAGCTCAGGATTAAATTCCGGATTTATGATCCCTCAGTATACTTCTGCAGCTTTGGTTACTGAGAATAAAACACTGTGTTTCCCTGCTTCTGCAGACTCTATTCCTACAAGTTTAGGCCAGGAAGATCATGTTTCTATGGGAAGTATCTCAGGAAGAAAATTCAATCAGGTTCTTGGAAATCTTGTGAATATTCTGTCTGTTGAGCTGATGTTTGCTGCACAGGGACTGGAATTCAGAAGACCTGCCAAATGTTCTAAAATCATTGAAGAAAATTTTGCGATTCTTCGTTCCAGAGTTTCAAAGCTTGAAGATGACAGGCTGATCGGTAAAGATATGCTGGCGATCGCAGAGCTGATCAATGAAAGAAAATTTGTTGTCAACTAATTTAAATACATCAAAAGCTTCCGAAAGGGAGCTTTTTGTTTTCACAAATCTTTAAATCCTTCAATTTTTAAATCTCTAAATCAAATAAATATGCACATATTCAGGACAGATTCTGCCCATACAGATTTTCAGAACCTTGTAAAATCCCTCGATGCTGCTTTATCTGAGCATAATGGTGAAAATGATAGTTTCTTTGCTCAGTTCAATAAAATTGATACCATTAAGAACTGTGTTGTAGCCTATATTGATAATATTCCGGCGGCTTGTGGAGCATTCAAGCCATTGTCAGAAGAAACAGTTGAAATAAAAAGAATGTTTACGAATCCGGAGTTCAGAAAAAAAGGACTGGCCTCAGCTATTGTTAAAGAACTCGAAAGATGGGCTGCAGAATTGAGTTTTAAAAAAGCAGTACTGGAAACTTCCCGGGATTTGAAAAATGCAATTTCCGTATATGAAAAAAACGGATTTCACAGGATCCCAAACTATGGGCAATACGCCGGAGTTGAGCAAAGTGTCTGCTATGAAAAAGTATTATAATTTTTAAGCTACATAGCTGTATTAAATTAATTAATATTCATGTAATGGTAAATTTTTTGTTTAAAAGTTTTTAATTCTCAGTAAAGTGTTATATTGTGGTTCCAACCAAAATAATAACATATGAAAAAAACTGTATTCCTCCTGGCAATATTTTTTGCCCTTCATTCGTGTTCCAGAGAAGAACTTCAGAGTGAAAATGTAAAAACAGAAATGATGCAGAAAGATCCACTGACTGCAAAACAGATTAATGAAAGAATCAATCAGGCCATAAAAACGGATGGTACTTTTAATTGGAAAAATGAATCTGATCATTTTGTATGGAGTGCTATTTTCCGTGGAAACAAAATGGTATCGATTGGTTTCGGGGCTTCTAAGGATGACTTTGACAGAAGCAAATCTCCAAGCAGCAGCGATATGGAAAAAGAAGTGCTGTCTGTGATCAAAAAATATGAAGGAAAAGAGGAAAGAAATTTTCTCATCCTTTCAGATCAATATCTTAATCAGATGGATGTTGTCATTGAAAATGAGGAAACGATTACTGCCCTCAGGCAAATGAAAAACATCCGTTACGTAGAGCCGGCGGATTATCATTATTTTGAATTTGAAGCCCAGTATAATACCGCTGCAAAATCTTCCGGAAGCGGCTCGTCAGGCTGTGGTTTTTCTTCTGCAACATTAAGCACGGCAGATTATACTTCTACAACACCAAGTGCAAAAATTCCATGGGCTTTTACTAAGCACAATATTCCTGAAGCCTGGAACTACAGTACAGGAGCTGGAGTGACTATTGGACTTATTGATACCGGGGTTTCTCCGGAACAGACTTTACTGGGCAGCAGCTTTAACAACGGAGCTTCTTCAGGAAGAACGATCAGTAAATTCGGAGTGTATAATTCGGATGGATCGGGAGATCAATGCGGACATGGAACCAAAATGGCTTCTGTAATGGCGGCTCCGAGAAATAATGCAGGATTACCGGTAGGTGTGGCTTATAATGCCAATCTGATTGCTTACAGGGCAGCAGAAAATGTTGTATTGGAAACTTCCAGTGAACAAACCGCTGTAAAAACGGCTTTCACAGAATTGGGCAATAATACGAATGTAAAGATTATCTCAATGTCGATGGGGCATATATTTTCGGTAGGAAAAATTGAAGATGGTGTCAAATATGCTTATTCTAAAGGCAAGCTGATTTTCTGTGCAGGCGGAACTTCTACCAGTTTTACCAATTTTGTTGGGGTTATTTTCCCTGCGTCAATGTCGGAAACACAGGCGATTACAGGAGTAAAAGAGAATACATCCAATCAGAAATGTGATGTATGTCATTCAGGAAGCCAGATTGATTTTACCTTCCAGATGGAAAGACCTTCAGGAAATACGGTTCCTGTCTTAAGCTATTACAACGGACAGGCAGATTATGTGGGTGGCTCTTCGGTGGCTACGGCAGCTACAGCAGGGATCGCTGCACTGGTTTGGTCTAAAAATCCATCTTGGACAAGAGAGCAGGTGCTTACTAAAATGAGACAGTCTGCCACCTACTATTCCAATGTAAATTCAAGCTACGGTTATGGAAATATCAACGCTTTAAAAGCAGTACAGTAAAAAAACAGTCATAAAAAAAAGAAATACCTCGGCTGAGGTATTTCTTTTTTTATTTAATATTCATATTATCCGATCCTTACGCTTGTCATACTCAGCGAACCACCAATAAGTTCATCATTAAATATAGTAAGCTCTTCAGACTGATCCTTCAGGCCTAAAGTGTACAGTAAAGGCAGATAATGATCAGGTGTAGGTACGGCATACTGTAGAAAAGTTCCCTGTTTCTGATAATCAATAATATTCTGAAAATCACCATCAAGAAGCCAGTTGTTTGTTTTTTCCCGTGCCTCCACTGCCCAATCCCAGCCGGCTCCTACTGTATTGATGTTTTTCCAGTCGATAAGACGGAGGTTATGAACAATATTTCCGCTTCCGATGATCAGAATGCCTTTTTCACGAAGTTTATTCAGTCGTTTGGCAAGATCATAGTGATATTGCGGAGGCTTTGTATAATCAATGCTCAGCTGGATCACAGGAATATCGGCGTCAGGATACATATGCTTGATCACAGACCATGCGCCATGATCCAGTCCCCAACTGTGATCTTCCTCTACATCAACAGGTAAAAGAAGTTCAGCCGTTTCTTTGGCCAGTTCCGGACTCCCCGGTGCAGGATAGTGTACATCGAAAAGTGCTTTGGGAAAACCATAGAAGTCATGGATGGTTTTCGGCATATCCATAGCCGTTACAAAAGTACCATCGGTATACCAATGAGCAGACACACAAAGGATAGCATTAGGTTTAGGAATTTCTGAGGCCGCTTTCCGGAATCCCTGCACAAATTGGTTTTCTTCAATGGCGTTCATAGGCGAACCGTGTCCAAGAAATAAAACAGGCATTCGCTGGGTGCTTTTAAAACCATTGCTTATGTTTTGAAGATCGTTAAGGTTCATAAATATTGAAGATTATAAAAAAATAAAAGGTTCAAGGCTTTTAGACAAATCCCTGAACCTTTTATAATGTGTGTTATTAACTATGCTTGTTTTACAAACTGTAATTCACCAGCTACTTTTACATCATCACTTACCATGACACCTCCTGCTTCAAGAGCTGCATTCCAGTTTAATCCAAAATCTTTTCTGCTGATTTTCCCTTCGAAAGAGAAACCTGCTTTTGTATTTCCCCATGGGTCTACATTGATTCCTCCGAAATCCACGTCAAGCGTTACAGGTTTTGTAATTCCGTTGATGGTAAGGTTACCCACAACAGTATTGTTTAATGCCTGTGATTCAAAAGTGATTGTAGGATGTACTTCAGCATTGAAGAATTCAGCAGATTTTAAGTGATTATCTCTGTCTGTGTTGTTAGTAAAAACTGAGTCTGTCTGAATGGTAGCAGTCGTTTTTGCATTAGCAAAGAATTCGTCTTCAGAATCAATTTCAGCAGTGAAAGTTCTGAAGCTTCCCTTTACATTAGAGATCATCATGTGTTTTACTTTGAAAGTAATTTCGCTATGCGTTGGGTCTAAAATCCATTTTGTTGCCATTGTATTTTGTATTTTTTGTTTGTTATTAATGATGCAAATTTAGGACAGCGTACCTATACAAGACATTGATATAGGATAAGAAATGAGTTCTTTTATCAATCATCAATTTTGCTTCGCAAGTGAATAGTGAATACTGTAACTGTCTGAAATTAAAATTTGACATCTTAACGGATTGGTTATTCACAATTGCTTTTTAACATCCAATCGTTAATTTTGCTTCGCAAGTGAATGGTGAATACTATAATTTTTCAACAATAAAAATTTGACAAGCGTAGCGGATTGACCATTCACCATTGACTTATTCTAATCCCTTTAAAATCTACTATTAAGTTAAGAAATAATTTCTTTCAATGCTTAAATTCCATTTTACAAATGTTTTAATTTAACATTTCTTAACGGATGATTTTTATTTCTTATTTTTGGTGGATTCAATTTTATACAATGAAATTACATAAATTTTCTTTATTGATGCTGGTTTTAGGCAGTTCAGCCTTTGCCCAGACCCAGAAATTTACGATGGCGGAGGCTGTAAATGGAATGAGAACCAACCTTGCCGTGAAAAATATTTCCCAGTTTTCGTGGGCTGCAGATGGAAAATCTTACATACAGGCTGTAAAAGGCGGTTATCTGATTACAGATCTGAAAACTAACAGACAGGATACCCTGGTCTCCTTGAGCCAACTGAACAGAAACCTATCCAATGATAAGCTGAAAACTGTTCCATCTATCAAATTTACAGGAAATTCTAACGGCTATTTTACGACCGGTGGTAAAATGTCGTGGATTGAAAGATCAGGAAATGACTGGAAAGTAAAGAATACGGCTGTCATTGATCAGGACGCTGCCAACATAAAAATGTTTGGTGATAACCAGACCTTTGCTTTTACCGCGAAGAATAATTTATTTGTAAACAGAAACGGGAAAACCATTGCGGTAACCAACGAAACCAACGAAAATATCATCAGCGGACAGGCGGTTCACAGAAACGAATTCGGGATTGATACCGGAATTTTCCCTGCTCCAAACTCTGAGAGTGTAGCATTTTATAAAATGGATCAGAGCATGGTAGCAGATTACCCGATCATCGACTGGTCTGTAACGCCTGCTGTCAATCACAATATCAAATACCCGATGGCTGGTCAGACTTCCCATCAGGTAACACTTGGGGTTTTCAATATCAAAACTCAATCTACTGCTTTTCTGAAAATCGAAGGGGAAAAAGATCAGTATCTGACGGCAGTTACCTGGAGCCCGGACTCAAAATACATCTTTGTAGGAGTTCTGAACAGAGGGCAAAATCATATGAAGATGAACCAATACGATGCTGTTACAGGAGAATTGGTAAAAACACTGTTTGAAGAAACAGACAGCAAATACGTGGAACCGCAACATCCGCTTACTTTCTTCCCAAATTCCAACACAGATTTTATATGGCAAAGCCAGAGAACAGGATATAATCATCTGTTCCATTATAGTCTGGAAAAAGGACTGATTGCACAGATTACGAAAGGAGACTGGCTGGTAACAGATATTTTAGGATTTAATGAAAAGAAAAAGGAAATCTATTTTACCTCTACGAAAGAGACTCCTTTGGAAAGACATTTATACAGAATCAACTGGACGAATTTCAAAATGCAGAGACTGGACAGTGCAGAAGGTATGCATGCCGGAACTTTGAGCAGTGACGGAAGCTACCTGTATGATGCGTACAGCAATGCCAATTCACCTAGAGTTGCCAATATCATCAATACAGCCAATTTAAAGACTACCAATATTCTCACTTCTGAAAATCCATTAAAGAATTATCAGAGACCGGAAATCAAAAATGTAGAATTAAAGGCAGATGATGGAACTGCTTTATATGGAAAAATTATTCTTCCAACGAATTTTGATCCGAACAAAAAATATCCGACTATTGTCTATCTGTATAATGGTCCGCACTTACAGTTGGTCACAAACAGCTTTCCGGCTTCAGGAAACCTTTGGTATGAATATATGGCTCAGAACGGATACATCATTTTCACAATGGACGGAAGAGGTTCTTCCAACCGTGGACTGAAGTTTGAGCAGGCTGTATTCAGAAATCTGGGAACAACAGAAATGAACGACCAGATGAAAGGAGTAGAGTATCTAAAGTCTCTTCCTTATGTAGACGGAGACAGAATGGGAATCCATGGATGGAGTTTCGGAGGATTTATGACGACAAGTTTTATGCTCCGCAAGCCGGATGTGTTCAAAGTAGGGGTAGCTGGAGGACCTGTAATCGACTGGAGCATGTACGAGATCATGTATGGAGAAAGATATATGGATACGCCACAGGAAAACCCGCAGGGATATGCTGCAGCCAATCTTTTGGATAAAGTTCAGAACCTGAAAGGAAAATTACTGATGATCCACGGGGCACAGGATGATGTGGTGGTATGGCAGCATTCTATCAAATTCATCAAGTCGGCTGTTGACAACGGCGTTCAGCTGGATTATTTTACCTATCCGGGACATCCGCATAATGTGATTGGAAAAGACAGGGTTCACCTGATGCAGAAAATCACAGATTATTTTGATTTATATCTGAAAAAATAATAATAGAATCCAGCCTGGTTTTAGGCTGGATTTTTTGTTTTTGCTAATCTTTTGGAAACACAAAGGCGCAAGATTATTAATGGATTATGTCGTAAGACGCAAAGATTTTATCTGCGATAAAATTTTATAATCCCTAATACTATAAGAACTGACCTTTGCTGAAAATCTTCGATTTTCTTGCGCCTTAAACAGAATGAAGATAAAGATCCTTTCGCGTCTTTGCGTTTTCCAACAAAAGCACAATTCGCTTTGCTCGCAATGACACTTTCGTGTTATTAGTGATACATTAGTGTTATTTGTGTTTTAAAAAAGTAACTTTTCGATCTTAACAAACATCAATGTTTTTGATTTTCCATAGTGGTAACTTTGTATCACTAAAATCAACAATATGGAATTAGGAATAGGAATGTTCGGTGACCTCGCTTTTGACCAGTCAACCGGGAAATATAGAGATGCAGGAACTAAGATCCGTGAAATACTGGATCAGGTAAAATTAATGGATGAGGTAGGAATTGATGTTTTCGCAATGGGAGAGCACCACCGTCCGGATTATGCTGTTTCTTCTCCGGAAATAGTTTTGGCAGCCGCGGCAAGTATTACCAAAAATATAAAGTTGGCCAGTGGAGTAACTGTTTTAAGTTCTTCAGAGCCGGTAAAAGTATATGAAGATTTTTCAACACTTGATCTTATTTCAGACGGAAGAGCAGAGATATTCGTGGGACGTGGAAGTTTCATTGAATCATTTCCGCTGTACGGTTATTCATTGAATGACTATGAACAGCTATTTGACGAAAAATTAGAATTATTGTTGAAAATCAATTCTAAAGAAAATGTAAGCTGGTCTGGAAAACTTCGTGCTCCGATGCAGAACCAAACCGTGTATCCACGGGCAAAAAATGACGGAAAACTTTCTATCTGGAGAGCGGTGGGTGGTACTCCGCAGTCTGTTTTAAGTGCGGCGGAATTGGGAATGCCTTTAGTGGTAGCCATTATTGGAGGAATGCCTATCCAATTCAGGAATCTGATCGAATTCTATAAACAAGAGTATCAGAAAGCAGGACATGATGTTTCGAAGATGCAGATTGCCATTCATTCACACACTTTTGTGAGCGATGATCAGAAAGTAGTTGATGGATATTTCCATAACTATAAATCCCAGATGGATAGAATAGGGGCTTCCAGAGGATGGGCTCCTTACACAAAAGCACAGTATGAAGGCGGAAGAAGCAAAGACGGTGCACTGTTTATCGGAAGTCCATCTGAAGTAGCAGATAAAATTGCTTATATGAAAGAAATTTTCGGAATCACAAGATTTATCGGGCACATGGATGTGGGAGATCCTGCACATGATGTAATGATGAAATCTATAGAATTGTTTGGAAATGAAGTGAAGCCTGTTATAAAAGGACTGTAACAGGAAAGTTTGTGAGGTGTGAAAGCCACGAAAGATTTGTTTCTTTTGTGGCTTTTGTTATTTACAATATATTGAATTAAATAATTTCAATCAGACTTCCTCTTTCTTCGTCTTTGATAATATTGAGAGCCGTAGGAATTTTTTCTTTCAGTTCTTCAACATGCGAAATAATACCTACAATCCTATTTTCTTTCATCAGATTGGTGAGGGTTTCAAATACGATGTTCACAGATTCTGTATCCTGGGTTCCGAAGCCTTCGTCAATAAAGAAGAAGTTCTTATCAGCCTGTGCATTGGCCTGAACACTTTCTGCCAGAGCCAGAGCCAGACTCAAAGATACCTGAAAGGCCTGTCCGCCTGAAAGCGTTTTTACACTTCTGCTTTTCCCTTCGTTGAGGTAATCTATAATCTCGAAATCATTATTTTCATTAAGCTGCAGACTCAGCTGGTTTCTGGTCATTCTGTGGAAACGTACATTGGCATGATCACAAAGCTGTCTCAGATAAATAGACGAAACATATTGTACAAAGCCAGCTCCTTTAAACAGATTCATCATGATTTTTAAATTGTCCGAACGCTTCTGAAGTTTTGTTAATTCTTTTAAAAGAGTTTGTTTTTTTACAAATTCTTTTTCCAGTCGGTCTATTTCAGCGGTTTTTGTAACTACAGAATCACTGATCTGTTTTTGTTCGATTTGTACCTCATTGAATTGCTTTTCGGTCAGAGAAAACTGCTCATTATCAAATGAAAGGCCTTTCAGTTTCAATTCCAGCTCTCCGATGAATTTTTTTAAAGCTTCAAATTCGACTTTGAAATGCTGAACTTTCGTTCTCACGAATTCAATATTGATTTCCTGAAGTAAAATATTCTCAACCTCTTTGAACTCTTTGAAATTTTGATTTGCCAAAGCTTTGATGATCGCGTCTTCATTAACGGCAATTTCCTTTTCAAGATTTGCAATCTGTTTCTCAGACTGACTGACAATCGCTTTTTGCTCTGCCAATTTTGGTGAAAGAATTTTTTCCTGCTCTAATGCTTTTTGGTAACTTTCTTCTGTTTCTTTGTTGGATTGTACCAGTGTTTGATAGGTTTCTTCAATCTCAGCTTTTTCTTTTTGAGTATACAGGTTCCAATCCAGGATTTTAAGACCGGAACGACTGATATTGATCTGTTCCTGCTTCGAAACTTCTTCCAGGCGGAAAGCCTCCAAGGCGCTCTTATATTTCTCCAGAGTTTTGATTTCTCTGTCCATATTTTCCCTTTCTACAGCTATATTGCGCTCCGTTTCTTCAATCTTTTTTTCCAGTGTAAAAGAATCAGAACGTTTTTTTTCAAATTCTTCTTCCCGATCAGGAGAGAATGTTTTCCAGGTGAAATTCAGGATATGTTTTTCAATGTTTTCCTGAATTTGAAGAACAATTTTTTGTTCCGAAAGAAGCTGTTCCTCGAAGATCTTTTTTCGATCCAGAATTTTGTCGATTTCTGCTTCCTGCTTTTGAATAGCAGCCGTTTCCTGTTCCACGGATGTTATCTTCTCCTGAATTTCCAGCAGTTCAGCATTTATATCATGAAATTCTACAATATGCGGATGCTCTTTAGAACCACAAAGAGGACAGTTTTCACCATCATGAAGTTCACTGGCGAAACGGGAAAGCTCTTTTTGAATTTTAAGGTGATCCAATTTCTGCGAAAGTTCCTTTTTCTTTGCTTCTAAAGCTTCTTTCCTGCTTTTGAAACCTTCTTTATAATTCTCGGTATAATTAAAAGGCTTTAATTCTTCTGCAATTTCTCCAATCTGCTTTTGATGTTTCTCAACCTTTTCGGTTTGTTCCTGCAGTGATTTTTTTAAATTCTTTTGTTGAATAAACCAGTTGCCCATTTCAGAAAGTAGTGCAGAATCCAGTTTTTGTTCCTTTAAGACTTTAATCTGTGCAGAAAGCTCATCAATTGTTTTTTGAATTTTCTCTTTATGAACATTTACTTCTTTTACTTTTTCGGAACCTTTCTGAGTTCTTTCATTCAAAATCTTAATCTCTTCAGAAAACTTCATGATCTGAATGATAAGATTCAAATCGTTTTCCTGAATTCTGGATTGCTCTAAAGCTTTAAACTGTTGTTCAAGAACTGTAAGTTGTTCCTTTATGATATTAAAAGCTTTTTCAGTTTCCTGCCAGTTTTTAACTTGCTGTTCTTTTTCATTTCGTTTGTCAGAAATCTCTTTTGAAAGTTTATTTTTTTCAATAATTAGAGGATTAAAAAGTCTGAAAGTACGATCATATAATTCCGCCTGTGCCTCCAGAGCATCTATTTGAGGTTTTTTCTCTGTAAGTTGATTGAATTTTTCTTTATTCTGCTGTAAACTGTCGAAGTCACTTTTCAAGTTTTTCAGCTGTTGATACGTCTGGGAAATTTTCTCCAGTTTTTCATTGGATTCAGAAAGAATTTTCTGTTCTTTTGTGAGCTGTTCTTTCTGAATGTTGATTTTCTCTTCATTGATGTCTTCAAATCCTTTAAGCTGCCCTTCCAGCTGATCCTGTTCTGATCTGTTTTTTACATTCAGAGCAGAAACATTGTTCTGAAGGTCAAATTTCTGAAGATTAAAAATCTCTTTCATCATATTCGTTCTTTCTGCAGCACCCAGCTCAAGGAATTCTTTGAACTGTCCCTGCGGAATAATGATGGTTCTCTTAAAATTGGAATAACTCAAGCCGATAATAACCTCTGCATTCGAGTGATCCAAAGGAATCCATTTACCATTGATAAACTCATAAAAAGTAACCGCATTAGGTTTTACTTCTTCGAACTTTTTTAAATTCCGTTTAAAATCACGGGTGGCACGGAAGAGTTTATTTTCATAATTCACAAAATCAAATTCTATATAAGAACTGTTTGATTTTAAATTCATCATATTGTAAGCCCTTTTGTCACGCATGTTCAGGCGTTCTGTTTCTCCGTACAAGGCAAACGAAATGGCTTCAAGTACTGAAGATTTTCCGGAGCCTACCGCCCCGAAAATCCCAAACAATCCCGCTTCAGTAAGATTTCTGAAATCAATGGTCTGACGTTCCCGGTAAGAGTAAAGTCCTTCGATAGTTAATTGAACAGGGATCATGACTTATGCATTTAAAATTTCGTTAAACAAATTCATCAGTTCTTCATTAGCTTCCTGCCCACCGTTTTTAGATTTAAAATAATCTTTGAATAATAATTCGATATTTTGATTTAGGTTGATTTCATGAACTTGTTGTTCTGTAAATTCTTTATTTTTTACTTTTGGAATAAGGTGGACAATTCCGTTATGAGACTGATAGATTAATCTCCTTTCATCAGCCGTTAAAAAAGTTTCACTTTCCAGGGTGAGTTCAATAAATATATTGGGATTTTCACCCAGCCACTGAACAGTATTTTCTACAGAAGTGAAGGCTTTTCTGACCAGAGTTCTTCCGTTTTTTAAAGCTTTTTTTTCATAGCTAACTGCTTTTCCCGGTTCCGCATCAATAATAGAGACATATTTTGTCTGTCCGGCTTCACTGAAACTGTAGCAGAGAGGTGAGGATGAATAAATCACAGGCTTTTCCTTCGTACCGATATTCTGAAACCCATGCAGGTGCCCCAGTGCTGTATATTGAATCTGCTCAGGAATGCTGTCTGAAAAAATGAGGTCAGCATTTCCGATTTTAATAGGTTTTTCTCCCTCAGGCTCTTCTAAAATTTCAGCTCCTCTTTTATTCATATACAAATGAGCTGTCAGAAGATTAACTCCGGAATGATCACAAAACTGATCTGCAAGATCTTTCCATTTTTGAGAAAGCACTTTGTTGATTTCCTCTTCTTTATTTTCACCGAAATATTCTTTTAACCGGATCTCATTGGCAAAAGGGGTATGAAGGATTCTTACAGGAAAATCTATTCCGTCAATTTTCAGTTCTATAAAACCTTCTTTTGAGTTGGTAATGTTGAAATATTCTGTTCCGAAAGGTGTAATTTCAGTTTTGGGATGGCCGATTAAAATAATTCCGCATTCCCGCGCCAGAGGATCAGGAGCATTGATTAAGCTTGGAGAATCATGATTGCCGGAAATCGCAATGACGGGACGTTTACCATTCAGTGATAAACGTTTTAATGTTTTATAAAAAAGTTCAACGGCCTCTACACCTGGATTGAAATTGTCAAAAAGATCACCGGCAATTAAAATTAAATCAACGTTTTGCTCGTCAGCGATCTGAACAATTTCATTCATAACCAAAACCTGTTCTTCAAGTCTGGAAAAACGGTCAAGGCGTTTACCCAAATGCCAGTCGGCAGTGTGGAGAATTTTCATAATTTAAATTTGAGAATTAAAAAGAATATATGCAGCATAATTTTCAGCTTGCTTCGTAGAGAATTATTTTGCAGCTATTACAATGTAAAGATAGAGAATACTTAATTTTTAAAAATAAGGTTTTCCTTAATTCGGATAAAACAATTTATAGCTTATTGTCAGCTTCTCTTGCTTTGAAATCTTCCCGGATTTGTTTTAACCTTGCTTTTCTTTCTGCTTCAGCATTTTGTATTTTACGTTTTTTCTGGTCAATTTTCTTTTTATTTTTTTTCCTGTTCGCTTCGTTATTTTTGCTCATATTTTTTGAAACAAATAATGGTATGGTAAGAAATATCTTTTTCAAAAATAAGAAACAAAAAAGGAAGAAGGGGAGAGATTTTCATATAAACTTATAATAAATTAATTTTGTAAAAAAAATATGGAACAACAGTCCAAAGATCCTCTACACGGAAAAAGGCTGGATGCGATCCTGGAAGAACTGGTAGAATACTATGAAGGTTTCGAAAGGCTTGGCGAACAGATCAATATAAAATGTTTTACAGATAACCCAAGCATCAATTCTTCCCTGAAGTTTCTGCGAAGAACACCTTGGGCCAGAACAAAAGTGGAGAGTCTGTATCTCTTTATGCTAAGACAAAAAAAGAGAGACGAAAGTAGAAAAAAATAAAGGCTGTAAAAAGAAGATCTCCATTTCTTTATGTCTTTCATAGCATCCTTCTTCCAACCTCCGGCTTCCAAGCTCACTGAATCATTTCAAAAACAGTATATTTGTATCATTAATCGTGAGACAAAATCACGAAAAAAAGAAAAATATGACAATTGAAAACAATCACGTTGTAGCTGTAAAGTATATACTTCACACTATCGAACCAGATGGAAGTAAGATTCTTGTAGAAGAGACAACAACAGAAAATCCGCTTACATTTTTGTATGGTGTGGGAATGATGATTCCAAAATTTGAACAAAATATCTTAGGCTTAAAAGCTGGCGACAAGGCTGCTTTTGTGATTCAGCCTGAAGAAGCTTACGGAGAAAGACAGCCAGATGCTATTGCTCAATTACCAGTTGATATGTTTAAAGAATCAGGTCTTCCACCAGTAGGAGCTATTTTGCCTTTATCTGATAATCAGGGAAACAACTTCCAGGCATTTGTAGTTGAAATTACTCCTGAAGTTGTAGTAGCAGATCTTAACCACCCAATGGCGGGGAAAGTTTTAGACTTCCAGGTAGAAGTTTTAAATACCCGTCCGGCGACAGAAGAAGAATTGGCACACGGTCACGCTCATGGAATTGACGGAACTGATGCTCACTAAAAAATAAAAATGTCCGATCTAGTCGGACATTTTTTATTTGTATCAATTGGATTTCATTATTAATCCAAAAATTCCCCTGAAACATAATACCAGCGCTCATGCATTTTCTGAAAAACAGAAAACTCATGATGAATTTGTGGATGGCCATCCTGATCAGTATAATAAGCCTTAAATTCTACATGATTAAGAGCAGGCGTTTTTATGATTTCCAGCTTTGTCCATTGATTGATTTCTCCCCATTCCTGAAGATCTTTCTTATTGTGATACTTTCTTTTTCCCGGAAGTGTGGTTTCCATCAGATATTCACCATTCGGAATAGCAAAGGCGGAGAATCTTGAACGCATCAGAGCTTCAGCGGTAGGCGCATGTTTTTCCCTGGTGTGATAAGGTTGGCAGCATTCTTCGTAGGATTTTCCTGAACAGCATGGACAGTCCATATATTGTATTTAAAATTTGAAATGCAAAAATAATCAATATCAATAGAAACTACTTCTGCATATTTAAATTTATAATTTATACTGAAATTAATATATGGAAGTGAAGAATTTCAAATTCAATAGAAACGGGCTTTAGCCCGTTAAAAAATAGAAAAATAAAATTCTTCATCGGCTTTAGCCAAAACATAAAAAAGAAGCACTCTAATTAAAGAATGCTTCCGTTTGATTTATTTTATAAACCCTCTGTTTCTCAATAAAGGTTTGATATCCGGATCGTGTCCTGTAAAGTCTCTGAATGCCTGGTTCAGGTCTACAGAATTTCCTACGGAAAGAATATACTTTCTGAAGCGATCACCATTTTCTCTGGTGAGACCACCATTTTTACTGATCCATTCCCATGCATCATTGTCCAATGTTTCAGACCATAAGTAAGCATAGTATCCAGCTGAGTATCCACCTCCCCAGATATGGGCGAAATAAGGTGTATGATATCTTGGCGGAACCGTTGCCAGATTGAATCCATGATTGGCTAAAGACTGCTTTTCAAAATCAAGAACAGGAATAAACTGGCTTTCATTGCTTACAGTATGCCAATCCATATCAAGCTCAGCAGCAGAAACCAATTCAGTAGTCATATACCCCTGATTGAATGTAGCTGCCTTTTTGATTTTTTCTACCAAAGCCTGTGGGATAGGCTGTTTTGTTTCATAATGTACTGCATAATTTTTAAGAACGACAGGATCTAAAGCCCAGTGCTCGTTGATCTGAGATGGGAATTCCACGAAATCTCTCGGTACATTCGTTCCTGAAAGAGAAGGATATTTCTGGCTGGCAAACATTCCATGAATAGAATGTCCGAATTCATGGAAGATGGTTGAAACATCATCATAACTGATCAGTGAAGGTTTTCCCGGAGCCGGTTTCTGATAATTGTAGCAGTTAACAATCACAGGCTTTGTGCCCAATAAATAAGACTGCTCAACAAAATTGCTCATCCATGCCCCTCCGTTTTTAGAATCTCTTGTATAGAAATCCAGATAATAGATGGCGATAGATTTTCCATCATGATCAAAAACTTCATACGTTACAACATCCGGGTGATAAACCGGAAGATCTGTTCTCTTTTTGAAAGTTAACCCATAGAATTTTTCAGCAGCGAAGAAAACTCCTTTTTCAAGAACTGTTGTAATCTCAAAATAAGGCTTTATTTCACTTTCGTCCAGATCAAACTTTGCTTTTCTTACCTGTTCAGCATAGAAATTCCAGTCCCATGGCTCTACTTTAAAGCCTCCTTTTTGCTGGTCAATAAGATCCTGAATGTCTTTTGCTTCACGTCTGGCTGTTTCCACTGCCGGAGTGGCGATCTGGTTCATCAGCTTAGTAGCTGCTTCAGGAGTTTTTGCCATCTGGTCCTGAAGTTTCCATTCAGCAAAATTTTTCTTTCCCAGAATCTGAGCTTTTTTCAGTCTCAGTTTAGCGAGTTGTTCAATAGTTGCTCTTGTATCATTAGCATCTCCCTTTTCAGCTCTTGTCCATGAAGCTTTGAACAGTTTTTCTCTGGTTGCTCTGTTTTTTAGGTTTTGCAAAAGAGGCTGCTGTGTAGTGTTTTGTAAAGCCAGAAGATATTTTCCCGGCTGTCCTGCCGTTTTGGCATCAGATGCAGCCGCTGCAATTTCATCAGCAGAAAGTCCGTCAAGTTCTTTTGCATCTGAGAAAAATACACCTCCCTGCTTTCTTGCTTCCAGTAACTTGTTGGCATATTGGGTAGAAAGAGAAGCGAGTTCCTGGTTGATTTGCTTAAGCTTTTCTTTATCAGCAGCGGAAAGATTGGCGCCTGCAATCTCAAAGTTTTGCTTATAAAACTGTACCAGTCTTTTGCTTTCAGAATCGAGACCGTCTTCTTTGATAGATTGTATTCTTTTATACAGATTTTCATTCAGGTACATTTTATCAGAATGAGCTGCGAAAACAGGAGCATATTCTTCATCCAGAGCCTGCAAAGTAGGGTTCGTATTGGCACTGGTAAGATTGGAGAATACAATCTGTGCTCTTCTCAATACCTCACCGCTTTTTTCCAGTGCAACGATGGTATTTTCAAAAGTAGGGGCTGCCGGATTGTTGGCAATTTTTATAATTTCAGCTTCATGCTGCTTTAAACCATAGTCAAAAGCGGGTTTGAAGTGTTCATTTTTGATTTTGTCAAATTCCGGAGCTTCATATTGAAGCCTGCTTTTCTTCATAAAAGGATTTGAAGATAAAGAGGGATCAGGAGCAGGCAGCTCCTGTTGAATATCGGTCTGTTTCATTGTAGTACAAGATTGATTGAACGCCAAGGCAGAAATTAATAATACCGATGAAATATTCTTCATAAATATAATTGTTATTAAAGCATAAAGATATTAAAAACTTGCATCATAGGATATATGTTAGCAGACGTATTTACTGAAACCTTTTTATGAACATTTAAAATGAACAAACTATATGCTTAATTAAGAAAAAGTCTTTCATAAAACCTTATAGCAGGTATTTGCAGTAATTTCAATGGTAATGTAATATTTTTTATAAATTAGTTGTTATTTAGATATAAAGAAATCAAACAAATAATTGACAAAAGAAATAAGCATGAAAACAAGGACTTTATTTATTTTTTCAGCCCTAGTGGCATTAGCCTCATGTAATGATAAACATGAGAACAGAAACAGAGACAGGGATGGAGATGGGAATAATTGGGTAGAAAAAGTAGTCAGCAAAGAATCAGGCCCAATGCAGCATAAAGAATTTACCGGAGATTTTGATGAAATTCAGGTTTCTCAGGCGATTGAGGCAGAGGTTATAAAATCTGAAACAGAAAGAGTAGAAATTTCAGCTCCTCAAAGCATCATCAATGAAATTCTTATTGACAATGATGGTGGGAAACTGCATATTCATTATAAACCGGGAATCAGAGTGATGAACATCAGCAAAGTGACTGCAAAAATTTATGCAAAAGATTTTAAAAAGCTCCTTGCAGATTCGGCAGCGAGAATTATTGTAAAAGATAAGTTTACCCAGGAGAAGACAGATATCGAAGCATCAAGTGCGGGAAGCATCTCCGGAGACCTGGAGGCTAATGATATGGAGATCAATGTAAGCAGCAGCAGTAGCTTCGATGGTAAAATATGGGCTGTGAATCTTGATATTGAATCTTCATCAGGATCTACCCTTGATCTTTCCGGAAAAGCTAAAAAGGCGGATATCAGTGCTTCTTCTGGCAGCAGCGTTTCAGCTAAAGGAGTCATTGCTGATGATGTAGAAGCAGATGCTTCCAGTGGAGCAAGTGTTCACATCAGTGCTGTTTCCAGTGTGAAAGCTGGAGCTTCATCTGGTGGAAGTGTAGATATTTCGAAAAAAGGAGAGCTCAAGAATGTAAGCAAAGAGGAAAGTAGTGGTGGAAGC
The DNA here is from genome assembly GCF_006829085.1 of Chryseobacterium sp. ON_d1. Classification (GTDB taxonomy): domain Bacteria; phylum Bacteroidota; class Bacteroidia; order Flavobacteriales; family Weeksellaceae; genus Chryseobacterium. The sequence goes on along the minus strand of NZ_BJTC01000006.1, from coordinate 311,565 downwards.
GTAAGCATCCAATAAACTAATCCTGGGATTCATCCTCATCTTCTTCGTCAGCAGATGAGGAACCTTCCCAGTTCTTATTGTCAAAATTGAGATTATCATATGCTAATAATTCCTCCTCACGCTGGAGGATTTCTTTTGTGGTAAAAAGCGTAATGTCATCATCATTTTCTTTCATTTTTGCCAGCTTTCTGATCGATGCTTTATCAATAGCCATAAACCTTTGTCCCAGCCGTCTTGCTGCATATTTTCTCATTCCTGTTTCATGAAGAACATCCACAGCCATATCCACAGCTGTTCCTAATGTTTCACGGTAAATATGATTGATCCCGTTATTCAGATAGTCATAAGCATCAATCCTGTTTTTAGCCCTTACAAAAATTTTCACATCAGGATAATGTTCGCGTACCAGTTCCGCAATAAACTTATTGTCATCCGGATCATCCAGGCATAAAACCAAAATTTCAGCTTCTTCAATTCCTGCAGCCCTTAGAATAGGAATTCTGGTGGCATCACCATAATAGACTTTAAAGCCGTAGCTTCTGAGCAGTTTTACACGGTCAGAATCACGGTCCAGAACTGTTGCTGATATTTTATTAGCTTTTAAAAGACGTCCCACGGTACTTCCGAAATGACCAAAACCTACAATAATGATTTTCTTTTGGGTAACTTCACTTCCAAGGATATTAAAATCATGCTCTTCTTCCGGAATTTCTTTAATGAATTTCGGAGTAATAAATTTATCATTGATAATAAGCAGGATAGGAGTGATACACATGGTGATTGCCGTAACGGCCATCATCTGTGCATTCATCTCGGGACCTAACAGATAAAGATCTGATGCATAATTAAGCAGTACAAAGGCAAATTCTCCTACCTGAGAAAGTGCAAATGCATAAAAAAGACTTTGAGGAGTATCTATTCTGAAAAACTTTCCAATGGTGTATAAAACGATAAATTTTACAGCCAGTACAGCAAAAACAGTACTGAATATGAACAGTGGGTCTTTCTGAATAATATTAAAATTAATAGTAGAACCTACGCTGACAAAAAATACAGCCAGTAAAAGTCCCTTGAACGGATCAATCTGTGCTTCCAGCTCATGGCGGAATTCACTGTTGGCAAGCATTACCCCCGCAAGGAAAGCCCCTAATGCAGGTGAAAGGCCTATAACAACCATCAGCTCTGAAACCCCGATAACAAGGAATAGAGAAGAGGCGGTCAACAACTCTGTCATTCCCGATTTTGAAACATATCGGAGGAAGGGAACAAAAACATATCTTCCTAATAAAATAAGCAGGGCTACTCCAAAAATTACGGTTCCGGCCTGAAGCCATTCCGGAAGTTTCTGAATCAGAATCTGGATTTCATTATCATGATGCTTGGCTTTATAATTGGCTACAATAGGGAGTATGGCTAAAATAGGGATCACAGAGATATCTTGAAACAGCAGGGTAGAGAATGAGGCTTCTCCGGCGGTGGTCTTGAGATTGTTTTTTTCCTGTAAGGTCTGCAGAACAATTGCTGTAGAAGATAGTGCAAAACACATAGCGATGGCAACGGCTTTGTCTATTCTCCATCCTGCACTGATGAACACGAGGAATAATAATGCAATCGTAAGTACCATCTGTGACAATCCCAGTCCCATTATCTTTTTTCTCATTTCCCAGAATTTACGGGGTTCCAGTTCTAATCCTACAAGAAACAAAAGCATGATGACACCGAATTCACTGGCGTGCATGATATCATCTACATTTTTTCCTGTAAGCCTGAGTACATATGGGCCTATGATAATTCCTCCTAAAATATAGCCGATGACAGAGCTCAACCCTAATTTCCTGGCCAATGGAACCATGATAATGGCAACCCCCAGGAAAATTAATGTGTTCATTGCTAAGCTGGATTCCATATGTTATTGATTGAGAAGTTCTGTAAATTCTTTTTTATGTAAAATAATTTCCTTTTTGGATAGTTTGTTGGCTTCGTATACGATTTTGATATGCTTAATGTCTGCTTTGAAAACTTTTAAAGAAACAATCAGTCCGCTGATCAGTTCTTCTATGGAGTATTGATAGGTACCTGTTTTACTGAAAGATCTTTCTTTTCCGCCGGTAGTGACCAAAATATAAACTTCTTTTCCTTCCAGTGGATTGTATTCACCTTCCTTAAGCCAGTCTCTGTCGAAAACCTCATCAATCCATAATCTGAGAAGCGGAGGCATTCCAAACCATATCAGAGGAAACTGAAAAATAAACCGGTCATAATTTTTAAGGCGTTTCCTTTCTCTGAAGGCAGCGATATGAAAATCAGGATATTCTTCGTAAAGATCTCTTAAGGTAAAATGCTGGTGACGAACGTAGAAATTAATGAGCTCTACATTCGAATTGGAGTGCTCCAGGTAAGGGTGTGCAAATACTACCAGCGTCTTCTTCATAATCCTGTTTTCAGTAAATATAGTGAAAAAATATTGAATTAAAGACGGTTTTTGTGTGGTTTTGTTAATTTTTTAATATCTAAAGATCAATTTAACATTAAGAAAAGTTAAAGAATTGGTATTATTTTAGTGTTTTAAATAAAAAAATCAGGTCGTTAATGACCTGATTTATATGATTTTTAAAATGTATTTGTTACCAGCCTCCGGATGCACCACCGCCTCCAAAGCTTCCGCCTCCGCCGAAGCCTCCGAATCCGCCGCCGCCAGAACTTCCACCTCCGAAACCACCTCCTCCGAAGCTTCCAGGGAATGGGAAGAAACCGCCAGGATAATTTCTGCGTCCTCTTCTGGTGATAATTACATCATCGTCGTCGTCATTGTTTCCGCCGCGTCCGCCTCCTCTGTTACCAAAAAGTATAGCAATAATGATGAAAATAATAAAAGCAATGATAAGCACTTTAAAGGCACTCCCATTACCGGAGGGAGCTGTTGTCGGCACAGGTTTGAATTTTCCCTGCACAGCCTCCATAATGGCTGAGGTTCCTCCATTGATCCCTTCATACCAAAGGCCTTTTTTGAAATTTGGAGTGACGATATAATCTAAGATCTGTCCTGCTACTGAAGCGGTAAGATATTGCTCTACAGCACGTCCCTGCTGAATAGACATTGTTCTGTCTTCTGTGGCAATCAGGAAAACTACGCCATTATCCACATCTTTCTTCCCGATTTTCCATTTCTCTCCAAACATGGTTGCCAGAAAATTAATATCTTCTCCTTTGGTGGAGCGGATGATCACCACTTCAATTTCCGTTGAGGTAGAATCAGCAAACTTGATCAGCTTATTATTCAGCGCATCTTTTTCCTGTTGGGAAAGTAATCCGGCTTCATCAAAAACCGGGTAGAGAACTGCAGGTTTTTCAGGAATAGTATACTGTGCTGATACAAAAGTGTAAAAGCATAGCAATAAAAATGAAAATACTATTTTAAGAGAACGTAATTTCATTTGAAAGTTGGTTTGGATTTTCTCCTTCTACAGGAAAATGTTTTTTGAGTTCAAGTCCTGTTTCCAGGATGGCACTTTTCAGTGCTTTATAATAATTTCCTTTGGCAAATTCAGCAGTGATATAATCGTGAAGGTGATCCCAGTATGACTGTCTTACCTTTTCATGAATTCCGATATCTCCTATAATAGTAAGATATTTCTGTTCAAAATTAACGTGAAAAAGGACAGCATTTCTGTCAGCGGTTTTATCCATACCAAGTTTTTTAAAAACTTCAAATGCTCTTTTAGCATCACGGTTTTCCGTATTGGAATCAATGTGTATCCTGATCTCTCCCGTAGAATGATCTTCCGCAGACTGAATCGCTTCCACAAGGGAAGCGATCTGTTGATTTGTTAGGAAATTACCCATTATTATTTAAATACTTCAGGGGCTTTCTGAGCTCCTGCGTCAGCTTTGAAATAAGGTTTTTCTTTAAAATTGGTGAAATTTGCAAGAATATTATTCGGGAAAGTCTTGATAGACGTGTTGTAATCCTGTGCAGCATCGTTGTAATAAACAGTTTCAGTTCTGATGCTGTTTTCGATAGCAGTGTATTCTCTTTGGAAATTGATATACTGCTGGTCTGCTTTTAAGTTAGGATAAGATTCTACCACGGCCATCAATCGGCTTAATGCTCCTGATAATTCTCCCTGCGCTGCCTGGAATTTGGCCAGATCTGCTTCTGTCATATTGGTAGGATCAATATTGATAGAAGTGGCTTTTGAACGGGCTTCCACAACTTGAGTTAAAGTTTCCTGTTCAAATTTTGAATACGATTTTACAGTTCTTTCCAGGTTAGGAATAAGGTTGGCTCTTTTCTGATATACAGTTTCTACATTAGACCATTTTGCATTGACAGTCTGTTCTTTGTTGACAAAGTTGTTATAGCCGCTTTTTCCCCAGAAGAATAGAACAGCAACAATAATAAGGAGGGCGATACCAATGGTTCCTGCACCCAGACATCCTTTATTTTTCATAGTTTATTTTTTTAAATTTTTTGTGCTAACCAAATATACAAATTATGTGCTAATTTTGTAAAAAATTATTTGAATGACAACAATAGTGGTGGCGATGGGAGAGAAAAATGAAATTGGTTTTGAAAACCAGTTGCTTTGGCATCTTCCCAAAGATTTGAAACATTTTAAGGAAATTACTTCAGGGCATCCGGTTATTATGGGAAGAAAAACATACGAAAGTATTGGAAAGCCTCTTCCCAACCGTACCAACATTGTTGTGTCAAGAAAAAAAGACTGGTTTGAAGAAGGAATTCTTATTGTAGGAAGCATCAAGGAAGCATTGAAATTTGCAAAGAAGATTGATGAAGAAGTTTTCGTGATCGGAGGTGGAAATATCTATGAACAGACAATGGAGGTGGTGGACAGGCTTGAAGTTACTTTGGTGAAAGCAGATCTTGAAGCCGATACATTCTTCCCGAAAATAGATCCTAAAATCTGGAAGTTGACCAATGAAATCTGCCATGAGAAAGACGAAAAGAACGGTTATGATTTCTGTTTCCGGACGTTTGAAAAAATTAAGAAAGAAGCTTAGGGGCCAATAGTCAATTTTTGCTTTGCAAGGTGAATTGTGAATTTCTCACAGCTACAAAAATTAACAAACGCAGCGAATTGACCATTCACCATTGACTTTTTGAACTTTAAGCCCTAAATTTATTATCTTTGCACTTCTAAAATTTAATAATGAATAAATACATAAAAATTGCAGTAGCAGCATTTCTTATCCTGGCAGGACTTTATATGATGTTTTTCACAAGAAATCTGGGATGGGGTATTGTTGTATTTCTATTAGCTGCATTTCCAATCTTGCTATTCTTTAAAAATGAGTATATTCTTTTGGCATTCTGGCAGCTGAGAAAGCAGAATATGGAAAAAGCGGGAGAATGGTTATCAAAAATAACAGATTATAAAACACAACTTCATAAAACTCAATACGGATATTTTCACTATTTAACAGGATTGACCCAGGCTCAGGATCACCCTGCGAAAGTAGAGCCTTTTATGAAAAAAGCTTTGGAATATGGTTTGAATATGAAACATGACAGAGCAATGGCAACTTTGAATCTTGCGGCAGCAGCTATTTCCAAAGGAAGAAAGCAGGAAGGGCAGAAGCTTCTGGAAGAAGCAAAAAGATTAGACAGTGCAGGAATGATGACCGATCAGATCAAAATGATGAAAGAGCAGTTGAAAATGCCAACCATGCAGAAGCATATGCACAATCCTAATATGAGAAACAGAGGGAAATTCTTCTAGTCATCAACTAAAAATACAAAAAAAGCACCTGATTCAGGTGCTTTTTTTATATCTGTGAAAATTCTATTCTACATTTCTGAGCTGTGATCATGGCCATAAAATTTAGGTATCTGCCAATGATATTTTACAGCGAAAGTTCTGATCGCAACAATCAATAAGATAGTAAAAACCTGTACAAAAGTATAGGAAAACGCAGTGTATTTTGTCATTAATAAAAATGCCGAACCTCCTACAATGCATGCCGTAGCGTAAATTTCCTTTCTAAAAATCAATGGAATCCTGTTGAGTAGTATATCCCGGATTATCCCCCCAAAACAGCCTGTTATAGTTCCTAGTGCAATACAGATCATAGGGTGGATTTCTGCATTTAAACCTTTCTGAACCCCGATAATGGTAAATAACCCGAGACCGAAGCTGTCGAAAATAAACAGGGTTACCTTGAAGTTTTTCTCAAGTGATTTGAAGACCATTGAAAAAATACTGGTTATCAGAATCAGGGCACACGTCAGAAGATCATGCATCCAGAATACAGGGATATCCAACAGCAGGTCTCTTACAGTTCCTCCTCCCACAGAAGTTACAAATGCAATAATAAGTACCCCGAACGGATCAAGCCGTTTCTGCATTGCTGCAAAACTTCCGGACATGGAAAAGGCAATAGTCCCCAGGACTTCTATAGCAAAATTGAACTGTTCGTGCATATATAATTATAAATGATTGTTGATAAATCATAATTGATGAATGATTTCTGCTTAAGCAAATTCTTGGCCATTATATCAATTATCATTTATCGCTCATCAATTATATTTTTTTATCGCTCCACCCTCACGGACTCAGGAACCAGTAGTTCGTATTCTCCTCCATGATTAATGATCTCTCTTACAATACTGCTGCTGATGAAAGATTTTCCTGAGGAAGTCAGTAAAAATACTGTTTCCAGTTTTTTGTGGGCCAGAGTTCTGTTGGTGTGGGCAATCGCTTTTTCAAACTCGAAATCGGCAGGATTTCTCAGCCCTCTGATGATGTACTGTGCGTTTTTTTCAAAGCAGTAGTCAACAGTAAGCCCTTCAAAATAATCTACCTCCACATTGGGGAATTCAGCGACCGAGTTCTGGATAAATTCCATTCTTTTTTCAAGAGGGAACATATATTTTTTCTGGGAGTTCTGCCCGATAGCGATGATTAATTTATCAAATAGCGGGGCCGCTCTTTCTATAATGTCGTAATGTCCCAAGGTAATAGGATCAAATGATCCCGGGAAAACAGCAATTTTCATATTCTAGTTGTTTTCGTTTGATTTTTCGTAAAACAGCCTTAGGTTTTCAAGATTGAGGCTGCAGTTGTTATTTAGAACCTGATTGGAAGACAGATTTAGAATCAAATCATTTCTTCCTGTAATTTTTGAATTTTTGTAAACTTTGTCGATGGGATGAAACTTAATCTTACTTTCAAAAACTCCACTTTCATTTTTCTTTATAATTCCTGAAAACAAGATTTTGTTGTCAAGAGAACTGATTTCAAAATAATTGGGAACTGTTTCATTATCAATGATAACATCATGCTTTTTAATGTAATTGAAACACTTCTGATCATCAAGGTAAACAGCATCACCACTAAATTTGACGCTTTTGGGTTCAAGCGAATTTTTAGGCAGTTGTAATTCAAGAGTTTTGTAGTTCTGTGCAAATGCCAAAGAAGAAACAAATAATGAAATAGTAAGAAGCCTCATCATTTGATTATTTATTAAGTGCTTTTTCAACTTCATTTCCACAAAGATCCATGATGGAAATTCCATAATGTCTTGCCTGCTGAGGGAGAATACTTGCCGGAGAGAACCCAGGGTTGGTGTTCATTTCCAGCATATAAGGAATACCATCCATCAGAATATATTCGCTTCTTGAAAAACCGCTCATCCCTAATGAGTTGTAGGCTCTTTTTGCGATTTCTTCCACTCTTTTTGTGGTTTCTTCGTCAATTCTTGCCGGTGTAATTTCTTCAGAAGCGCCTTCATACTTTGCCTCATAATCAAAAAACTCATTGGTAGGAACAATTTCAGTGATTCCTAAAACAATGGTTTCTCCTTTAAAATCAATAACCCCTACAGAGACTTCCATGCCGTTTAAGAAACTTTCGATCAGAATTTCATCGTCTTCTTTGAAGGCAATTTCAGTAGCAGCAATCAATTCAGATTTTTCTTTTACTTTTGAAATTCCCAGAGAAGATCCGGATTGATTAGGTTTTACAAATAAAGGAAGCTTTAATTCTGATACGATCTCATCTACATTGATGCCTTCACCTTTTCTTAAATAAATACTTTTTGCAGAAGGAATTCCATATTTTGAGAGTACTGCCAATGTGTCTTTTTTATTGAAAGTAAGAGCGCTCTGATAGAAGCCACAGCCTGTATACTTTTGACCTATTGCGTCCCAGTATGCCTGAAGAATTCCGTTTTCACCAGGAGTTCCGTGGATAATATTGAAGCAGACATCAAATTTCAAAGTTTCTCCGTTGTCTAAAGTCACAGAAAAATCACCTCTGTTCATCTCGTATTTTTTATCATTTTCTCCTAAAAAATACCATTCATCTTTAAGGACTACTACTTTATATACATCATAGAGATTTCTGTCTAAAGAATCATAAATCAATTGCCCGCTTTTTAAAGAAACGACATATTCATCAGAATAGCCTCCCATTACTACGGCAACACTTTTTTTATTCATAACCATATAGTATCAATTAAGGCAAATTTAATCATTTTATATAATGCAATATGGGAAATCGACAAAATTTAAAATCAAAAATGAATTGTGTTAAATAAAAAGTCCATTCTAAAATTATTAGCTATATTTGCGGTTATAATTAAAGTATTTTTAAGTATGCTTAAATCACTTTTCAATTGGAAAGTTTTACTGAATTTAGTAGTAGCCATCGGTGTTTTCGTTGGGCTGGTGTGGCTCACATTTCGCTGGTTGGAGTACCATACTAATCACGGGCAGGAAATCCCTGTTCCCAATGTTGTAAATAAATCGGTGCATGATGCCGTTAAAATACTAGATGATACAGGATTGGAATATGAAGTAGACAGTGCCAATTATGACCCTAAATACAGACCATTTCAGGTTTTGCAGGTGTATCCTGCGCCAGGTTCCCGCGTAAAAGACGGAAGAACCGTAACGCTTAAGGTAAATCCAAGAACATGGGCGCCAATTGCGATTCCGAATGTAATCAACAAATATTCAGGACTGGCTTTCCAGAGACTGGATCAGGTAGGTCTTAAGATCGGAGATACGATCTACGAGCCGAGTATCCAGAAAGACGCTCTTTTAAGAATTCTTTATAAAGGAAACGCTGTGAACCCCGGTACCCGTTTACCAAGATTCTCAGTTATTGACGTGGTTGTAGGATCTGGTCCTATGAGAAATATTTCGATTCCTAATGTAGTGGGACTTACGGTAAAAGAAGCCAGAGTAGTGATTGCAAAGAGCATGTTTGAAGTAGGATTGGTGGAACATGAAGATGGAGGCAGAGATGAATCTGATATTATTTATTATCAGGATCCTGCTGCAGGAGACGTTCGTGATCAGGGAATGCAGATTGATCTTTGGGCGAGTAAGAAAACTCCGGCAGAATTAAGAGCTAAAGTAGAGCAGCTGAATTCTATCTACCGTATGAAAGTAGATACTTCACTTCCTCCGGTACGTTATGAAGAAGTACATAGCGAGCCAAGCTACGAAGCTCCGGTAGTCCCCCCTCCGGCCCCTAAAAAAGAAACTCCAAAGCCAGACGTTCCGAAGACAGAGACTCCTAAAACTCAGACTACGGCTGAAAAGCCTAAAACATCCGTCGGGAATGGCACTCATGCTGCGGGAAATAATACGGCCAAGCCAACAGCATCTGCAACGACTCAACAGCCTGCTCAAAAGCCAAAAGCTAAGAAGGTTGTCGTAGAATAAAATTAGGTTAATATCAAAAATACAGGCTTCAACTGCAAATGTTGAAGCCTTTTGCGTAAAAAAATATAAAACAATGTCAGAAGATAACGACGATTTTTTGGATGAAGAATTATTAGATTCCAACAGTATTGAAAACATCGATATTGATGAGGAAAATAAGGGATTGTATGAACATCTTAATATCACTGTTGACAGCAAACAGGAACCGTTAAGAATTGATAAGTTTCTTTTAATATACAGACAGAATTCTTCAAGGAATAAAATTTCACAGACCTGCAGAGCCGGAAATGTTATAGTCAACGGAATTCCGGTAAAGCAGAATTACCGTGTGAAGCCTGGAGACCAGATCTCCGTACTGCTTGCACATCCTCCGAGAGAGAACGTCATTATTCCACAGGATATTCCTGTGAATATTATTTACGAAGATGATGATCTGGTTGTTGTGGATAAAGAGGCTGGAATGGTAGTGCATCCGGGGTTCGGAAACTGGGATGGGACGCTGGTCAATGCCCTTGCCTTTCATTTTGAAAAGAATGGTGAGAAATCCGATCTTGACAGGGTAGGGCTTGTTCACAGGATTGATAAAGATACATCGGGTCTGTTAGTGATCGCCAAAAATGAATATGCATTGAGCTTCCTGGCAAAACAATTTTTCAACCGGACTACGAAGAGACTGTACTGGGCTTTCGTATGGGGGAACCTTCAGGAAGACGAAGGTTCTATCAGGGGGCATATCGGAAGGCATCCTAAAAACAGAATGCAGATGTCTGTTTATGAAGATGGGAGCCAGGGAAAACATGCAGTAACCCATTACAAGGTACTGGAAAGATTCAAGTATATGACCTGGGTGGAATGTAAGCTGGAGACGGGAAGAACACACCAGATCAGAGCGCATTTCAGACATATAGGGCATACTTTGTTTAATGATGAAAGATATGAAGGGCATACTCCTCTAAGAGGGGTAAATCTTCCAAAATACAAGCAGTTTATTAAAAATGTCTTTGAGATTTTGCCCAGACATGCCCTTCATGCACATACCCTCGGATTTATACACCCAACTACAAAGAAGGAATTATATTTTGAGAGCCCAATGCCTAAAGATATGGCGGATGCTGTAAAAAAATGGAGAAATTATTTGGAAAACTAAAAATATATTGAGAATTTTTTTATATTTGTTGAATTGAAATCAAGATTTGTTATGAGAAAACTATATGCTATCGTATGTTTAGCTCTTTTGTCAAATGCATACAAAGCACAAGAATCACTACCATACTATCAGCAATATCTTTTGGATGGTGAGTTCCTGTTCAACCCAGCTCAATACGGAAAAACAGATTACGTACAGCTCAACGCCAATTATCAACAACAATTTTCAAAGTTCAACAATTCTCCGAATGTACAGTCAATCGGGATCAATGCGAATATCTTTGATAGAGTAGGTGCTGGTATTTCCGTATTCAGAGATAGCAACGGCCCTATTTCTGCAGGAGGTATTACAGCGGGTGCTTCATATTTTATTCCTCTGAGTAGTGAAGGAGACAGAAAAGATCAGTTCTCTTTCGGTACAAGTGTTAACTTCTATAACATGAACTTTGATTATTCAAAAATCAACACTGAGGAAGGGGGTGACCCATTATTAAGAGGGGAAGAAAGCAACATCTTTATGGTGTATGCAAACTTCGGTTTGGCTGCCACTTATAGAGGGTTATTCGGGGGTGTTTCCGTAAACGATATTGCATTAAGTAATGACGCTTCTATTGTAAACAATTATGAGCCTTCTCCAATTAAATTCTTCTTAAACTTAGGATATAACTGGAATATTGCTGATAATATTACATTGGCACCATCAGCATTAATTAACCTTAATACAAACTCTACGAGAATGATTGACTGGAACCTTATGGCAACATTCTCTAATGATATCAACGCATTCTCTTTTGGGGTAAGCTACAGAACAGTTCAGAACAGATTTGACAATCAGAACCTGAGTATCTCTCCCATTGTAAAAGTAAGATTCAATAAATTCATGATCGGAGCTACCTATAACCTTGGATTATCTGATATCCAGAGCTATGGCGGAAACAGTTTCATGATTGGTTTAGGGTATAACTTTGACAACTTTATTAATGTAAGAGGATTTAGATACTAATCAATTTAATTTAAATAAATTTGAGCTCTGAAAAATTTCAGAGCTTTTTTTATGATATACATTCACATTCCGTTCTGTAAGCAGAAATGCAGTTACTGTAATTTTCACTTTTCAACATCTTTGAATTTCAAGGATGAAATGCTTCGTGCCATGAAAACTGAAATACTACTCAGGAAAGATGAATTGCAGGACAGAACGCTGAAATCCCTGTATTTCGGAGGGGGAACCCCTTCTATTCTTTCCGTGGATGAAATAAGTTCTTTAATCGATGAAGTATTGCGCTATTTCAGCTTTGAAAAAGATATTGAAATTACACTGGAGGCCAATCCTGATGATCTGGATAAAAACTTCTTGAAACAGCTTTCAGGAACTTCAGTGAACAGACTGTCCATTGGTACTCAGAGTTTTTTTGAAGATGACCTGAAACTCATGAACAGGGCTCACAGTGCTTCTGAAGCAGAAAGCTCTATCAAACGGGCTCAGGATTTCGGTTTTGAAAATCTGAGTATTGATCTGATCTATGGTTCACCTACTTCCAATTTTGAGATCTGGAAAGAAAATCTGAATAAAGCCATTGCTTTGGAAGTGCCTCATATTTCGTCATATGCCCTGACAGTAGAACCTAAAACAGCTTTGGAAAACTGGATTGCAAAAGGGAAGATAAAAAGTCCGAAGGAAGAAGAGCAAAACAGGGAATTCTATTATTTATCAGACTTTTTAAAAGATCATGGCTTTGAACATTATGAAGTTTCCAATTTCGCAAAACCCGGTTTCTATTCGCGGCACAATTCTTCTTATTGGAAATACCGTGAATACTTGGGAATAGGACCTTCTGCGCATTCTTATAACGGATTTGATATCAGAAGCTGGAATGTGGCCAATAATCAGCAGTATATTAAAAAGCTTAATGATAAATTGTTAGCCAAAGAAGAAGAAATTCTTTCCCAGGAAGATCAGTTTAATGAAATGATTATGATTGGTTTACGCACCATTTGGGGAGTAGATCTCACCAGCTTAAAAAGTAAATTTTCAGACAGAGTGCTGGAGCATTTTCAGACAGAGATCAAACCGAAATTGGAAGAAGGTATTTTAATCACTGAAAACGGACATTTGAAAATTCCTGAAAAACATTGGTTTATGGCAGATGGAATTGCTTCAGATTTATTTATTGTATAGTATTTTGATGTATATGATATACCATAAATTCACTATTTTTGTATAAAATTTCAGCTCACTTGAAAACTAAAAAACAAGATTATTCACATCTTTCACCAAGCCAGCCTATCGGAATTTTCGACAGCGGGGTAGGAGGTCTTACCGTTGCCAAAGAAATCAAAAGACTTCTGCCTCATGAAGACCTGATCTACTTTGGAGATACCAAACACCTTCCTTACGGAGAGAAGTCCAAGGAAGCCATCATTGAATATTCTACAAAAATCACCAATTTTCTTCTGGAGCAGAACTGTAAGGCGATTGTCATTGCATGTAATACAGCAACGGCTAATGCATTGAATGAAGTAATGCAGTCTGTTGCAGGAAGAGTTCCTGTGATAGACGTTATCAATCCGGTTGCTGAAAAAGTATCTTACGAGATCCATAATAATGTTGGTGTTATTGCTACTAAAGCGACTGTGAATTCCGGGCTGTATAAAAAGAGTATCCGTAAACATAATAAATGGATCAAAGTGGATGAGCTGGCTACCCCATTGCTGGTTCCTGCCATTGAAGAAGGATTTAAAAATCATCCGATCACCCATGCTATCATCTATAATTATTTAAGCAACAGTAAATTAAAAAATATTGAAACATTGATTCTGGGTTGTACCCATTATCCTCTTTTAATTGATGAAATTAAACAGTATTACGGAAACAGAGTCCGCGTAATTGATTCTCCGAATATTGTTGCCAATCATCTGAAGATTATCCTGGATAAATACAATCTTTTAAATGATAACAACCCCAAACCGAATTATCATTTCTACCTTTCGGATCTTACCAAGAATTTTGAAAAAATCTCTAAGAAATTCTTCGGAAAAACAATTGATTTAGAATTGAAAGTACTATAAATAAAAAAGTCTGCCTCATATTGACGCAGACTTTTTTATTAGTGTCATTGGTGAAATAATTTGTGAAATTCGTGTTATTACTATGCCTCCACAATTACTTTTTCAGCTTTCAGTCTCTTCTTTGGATTGAATTTAGGCTGATTAGCATCCGTTTCATCTCTTTCCCCGATAACCACAGCAAACAACGTCTCATATTTCCCATTATTCAGAACTGCATCATATCCTTCAGGCTCAATTCCCTCCATAGGAGTAGAATCTATTCCCATCGCTGCACAGGCAGATAAAAGTACACCTAATGACAGGTACACCTGATGCCTCAACCATGATTTTACAGCTTCTTCTCCCTTAGGCTTTACCATAGTGTGGTAATAATTAACAGCACCTTCCGGAAGATTTTCTTCTATTTGTTTTTCAAAATTCTCTACATCTTTGATTACCTGAAAGACAATAATATGGCTGCTTTGCAACACTTTTTCCTTATTAAAATAGGACTTTTCTCCCAGTCGTTTCTTCTGTTCAGGATCATTCACAAAGACAAAGTTCCACGGCTGACTGTTGATAGAAGATGGACTGAGATGTAAAATTTCTTTAAGTTCTGCAACTTTCTCTTCAGTGATTTTTCCTTGTGGGTTATACTTTTTTACGGTATACCTTTTTTTCATTTGGTCTAAAAAGTTCATAATTTTATACTATCATTTTTATAGTTACAAAATTAATTTAAGTTTCCTAACTTTGCAATAACGGTAAAAAATGATAGTATAAAAATGTATACCATAGATAATAAATCCTATCCCTGCTGTACCAGTGTTACCATGAAATTTATAGGTGGGAAATGGAAGGCAGTAATTTTACATCACCTGATTGATGGTGCCAAGCGATATAACGAACTGAGGAAGTCAATTCCTACGATTACAGAAAGAACGTTAAGCTTACAGCTGAAACAGCTGGAAGAAGATGGAATTGTTGACAGAAAAGTTTTTACAGAGAAACCTCCTTTAGTCGTTGAGTATGAATTAACCTCTTTTGGAAAAACTTTATTACCCGTTCTGGAGGCCATTACAAAATGGGGTGAGGAAGCTCCGGTCATTTCAAAAAAAATAATCAGGAATTAAAGTTCCTGATTATCTTCTTTATTCGGTTCAAAAAAACTGAAGCTTACGTTTCCGTATTTTCGGGTGTCAATTAAATTCGGGTGATCAAATTTCATACGGCTTTGGTGTTCTACAATAAGGACTCCGTTTTCTTTCAGATATTTATTGTTTAAAACCAGAGAAATCAGTTCGTGATACTTTTTTTCTTCCATTTCGAAAGGAGCATCGGAGAATACAATCTCAAATGATTTTTTATTTCTGAATTTTTTAAGCCAGTCAAATACATCACCTCTCTGCACATTGATCTGTAGTGCCATATCAAGCTCAGAAGCAGTAGTATTGATAAATGCTGTATGCTTTGGGTTCATTTCCACAGAAGTAATATTCTGGCATCCTCTGGAAGCAAATTCAAGAGTGATAGAGCCAATTCCTGCAAAAAGATCGAGCACAGAGATCGACTGCATATCATATTTGTTTTCCAGAATGCTGAATAAAGCCTCTTTTGCAAAATCAGTTGTAGGCCTTACTTCAAAGTTCTTGGGAGCGGCAATTTTTTTGGCTTTCCATTTGCCTGATATTATTCTGAACATATTGTTGTTACGGTTTAGGGTAATAGATTTTAGGTGGCAGGTGAATATGTTTTAATTGCTATTTCCTGCGGCCTGCAACCTAATTAAGTATAAAATTTTTGTTGGGAATATTGTCAAAAACAATTTTTAAGTTTTTAACAAACTTCTGAAGTTCGGAAATAAAGGTTTCATTTTCCGTTGTTTCTCCATATGCATAAAAGCTGGTCTCATTGATTCCGAAACCGATTTTGCTTAAGGTAAACATGATAAAATAAAGAAAATCCACTTCCGAATTCACATCCAGGTTATTATAAAGAATGATTTTCTTATTATCAATTGCAAAAAATTCGCATTGATTATGATAAAGGTTGATGTGAATTTCTTTAGTGGTTTTATTATTGATCGAGCTTAAAAACTTTTCACCGGAGAAGTTAAAATGAGCAGGTATAGCCAGTTCTTTTATTTTTTTATAATAGCTTTTCGGGAAAGTATAATAAAACTGAATATTGAATTTTTTGTTGATGGAGAGCATCAGTTCTTCTTTTTCCCTGTCAGCAGGAGCATTAAAGGCAATTAAATCAAATCCTGCATCATGTTCAGAAAAACCTTCTGGCATCAGGGTAAAATGGTTGAATGCCGAAATCACATGGATTTCTTCATAACGCTGCTTGATAAGAACTTCGTCCAGCTTCTGTTCAATAAGATTGGCTGGTGTCTCTTCAGTAACGAAATAAGATTTTTCCTCCAGAATGTTTTTGTTTTTAACAATCTGGCAGATCAATCCGTCTTTGGTAAAAAGTAAATTAAGTACGTTCATATTTCAATTCCTGCAAATTTAGTGAAATTCTACCATTACCGCACCTGATTGATGGTGAAGTATTTCCTTATTATAAAAATCAATATTGAGCTGGCTTTCCAACACATCACGAACCATACGCTGTAAAGTGCCATCACCAATACCATGCACAATTTCCAGCCTCTTGAGGTTGTTTTTTCTGCAGAATTCAATCACTTCGATCAGTTTTTCCTTTTGAATAAACAATCTTTCAAAGCTGTCATAGTCATTGGGATTCTTTACCAAATTATGAAAATGCAGATCTAAAACCAAATGATTTTTCTGATGTTTCTTGGAAATAATTTTTTTAGGCTCTGCTTTTTTTACTATTCTGATATTTTCATACAGATCAGCATTTTTAGGAACCATTTTTTCTTTCGGATATTGATGAGTAAAACCATATTCATCTTTAAAAACAACAATATTCCCCTTTACGGAAGTAATTACCCCGCTTAAATCTTCATCTACTACCGAAACCTTATCGCCGATCTTCATAATTTTTAAGGCCTTTCTGAACCAATATTTCTGCAAAGGTAGAAAGTAAAATGGATGAACACAAACTCTCAAATTCTCAAACCCTCTCATCCCGTCAGGCTCTTGGTCCCAATTCAATAACTTCCAGATCCTTGATTTCCTCACCATCCACTGCAAAACGCATCATTGTTCTTACTTTATGCCAGCCCTGTTTTCCGCAGGCACCGGGATTCAGATGGAGAAGCTTGTTTTTCTCATCATACATTGCTTTCAGAATATGTGAATGCCCTGAAATAAATAATTTCGGAGCCTTTTCTGAAATTTCTTTTTTCGCGAGTGGAGAATACTTTCCGGGATAACCTCCTATATGGATCATCAGAACTTCCAGTTTTTCACAAAAAAAACGATTCACTTCAGGAAATTCTGCTTGTATTTTAGCATGGTCAATATTTCCGTAAACTCCCTTCAGAGGTTTAATCTTTTCCAGCTGTTCAATCACATCAAGACTCCCGAAATCTCCACAATGCCATACTTCATCGGCCTGAGAAGCATATTCAAGAATGCGGTCGTCAATATAAGAATGGGAATCGGAAAGAAGAAGAACTTTTGTCATTATCTAAGGGTTCTTTCAGTAATGTTTTCGTGGTATTTATCTTTGAACACAGCCAGACGGTCCGGATTTAATTCTCCGTCATGATTGATTACTCTTTCTTTCAATAGCCATTTTACCAGCTTTTCCATTCCTTTTTTGGAATTCATAAAATTAGAGATTTTGCCTAAATCCGTAGATTCTACTTTGGTTTTTTCCGTCAGGAAATTCAGGATAAAATAATCATCACTTACGTACCGCGGGGTTTCATTATCCATATACCGGTAAAGAAGAATTTCTTCATCGTCTTTCATGGAGAAAAAAGAATACTGTGCCACATTGATTTTTTCGGCTTTCAGGATCTGTTTCCCATCCAGTAAAACTTTATCATCTTTGATGGTGACGTCCTGGGAAAAATATAAATTACAGCTTATCATCAGTAAGAAGAAAGCCAATAATCTGTTTAATGTCATTTTACTATTTTTTTAGATTGCAAATATAGATAAGCTTTCATAAACTGAGCCGGGATCTTATTCAGTGATATTTTTTGTTTTTCTGATGGAATCCATTTTCTTTTCTATATCTGCACTGAAAACTTTTTTTAGCTTCAGCTGGTTCTCAGTAAGCTTTGATATAATAAAAGTTCCGGTCATATTCGTATTGGATGGGAATACTATGGTTACTGTAGAATCTGAAGCTTTTTTCCAGCTCCCGATATAACGGTCAGCTTTTTCATTTTTAATAACGGGCTCTTCAAGAGCATCATATTTTAATGTGGATTTAATCAGATTTCCTGTAATTTTTCCATTTTTCTGAAATCTGAGCCCCTCTCTTCTGGCCTCAAAACCATCCTGTTTCTCATAAGTATAAATATAAGTATCCATTTTATTGAGATTCCAGGTCTGTAAAAGTAAAGGATTGGCAGTTCTGTCCTGAGCTTTTATACCGCAGGTCATAAGAAGAGAGAAAATACAGATAGAAATAGGCTTTTTCATGAAGACAACTGATTTATCGTAAAGTTTTAACACTGCTAAAATTAGCATCGCTTAATATTTAGTAAATTTGGGAAAATTAAAATAAACAATGAAACAGAAACTTTCTTTTTTCATTTTTCTTTTGACCGTAGGACTGGCCAATGCGCAGGTTGAAGAAAAAAAGCTGGACGAGCTGATCCAAAACACCCTGAAAACCTTTGATGTACCAGGAATGTCAGTAGGAATCGTAAAAGATGGAAAAATGATCTATTCCAAAGGGTTTGGTGTACGTTCACTCACTTCCAGGCAGCCTATGGATGATAACACTTTAGTAGGAATTGCTTCCAATTCTAAAGGTTTTACATGTACAGCATTAGCTATTTTGGCAGATGAAGGAAAATTAAACTGGGATGATAAAGTTTCAAAATATATTCCTGAGTTCCAAATGTATGATCCGTACGTATCACAAAATGTTACAATCAAAGACCTTATCACACACAGAGCCGGATTAGGACTTGGGCAGGGAGATCTGATGTTTTTTCCGGAAGGAGGGAGCTTAACCGTTAATGATATTGTTCGTAATGTGAGATATCTGAAACCGGAGAATCCGTTCAGAACAAAACTGGATTATAACAATATCATGTTTATTGTAGCCGGAGAAGTCATTCACAGAGTTTCCGGATTAAGCTGGGCAGAATTTATTGAGCAGAGAATCATGAAACCTGTAGGAATGACTTCAAGTTTTGGAAGCTACAACAGAGCAAAAGCGGTAGCCAATAAAATTGATGCCCATGCACCTGTAGATGGAAAAGCAATCGCCGTTCCTCATGACTGGAATGAAACAGCCAATGCAGCCGGCGGAATTATGAGTAATATTAAAGACATGACCACCTGGGCAGAATGTCTCTTAAATAATTTTACGACTAAAGACGGAAAAAAACTGGTTTCTGATAAAAATGCCCAACAGCTTTGGAGCTTACAGATTCCAGATAGGGTGGCAGCGAAGAATCCTTATGATACGAGTTTCTATGGATACGGCTTAGGCTGGTTCCTGAGTGATGTTAAAGGACACAAGCAGGTACAGCATACCGGAGGGTTAATCGGAACAGTTACACAGTTTACTTTAATACCGGATATGAAACTGGGAATTGTTGTACTGACCAACCAGCAATCCGGGGCCGCTTTCAATACGATTACCAATACCGTGAAAGATTCTTACCTTGGGATAGCCGACAGAAACTGGCTGAAAACATATGGCGAGAGAATGTCTAAAATGGAAGCTGAATTTGATAAGCAGAAGAAAGATGCTTTTGCAAAATCAGAATCTTTTAAGAAAGAGAAAGGTCTTCAGCCAAAAGCAGAACAGTTTGTAGGAACATACAATGATGTTTGGTTTGGTGATGTAGAAATTACACAGCAGGGTAATACGTACAGAATTTCATGTAAAAACTCTCCGAGATTAAAAGGAGAACTGCTTCCTTACTCCAATAATTCTTTTATTATTAAATGGGATGACAGAAGTTATGATGCGGATGCTTATATTATTTTCAACTATGATGAAAACGGGAAAGCAGAATCTGCAAGATTGAAGGCTGTTTCTGATGTGACGGATTTCAGTTTTGATTTTGATGACCTGGATTTAAAAAGAAAATAAATACAAAAGGCTAAAAAGTAAAAGATAAAATCTTAGAAAAATATTAAAAAGAACGGGCTTTAGTCTGTTCTTTTTTCTTTAACACCAATGGTATTAATTTGTTCACAAATAACACGAGTTCTAATAAAAAAAAGGCTTTAGCAGAAATGAACCACCCCGTCAAAAATAAATTTTTTGCCATCCCTCCGGTGGAGGGGAATGTGTAGGTAAAAGAAATAATGGTTTACTGGACAAGATTCAGATCCTGGTTGGCTAAAGTGAGCTCTGTATTGAGATGTTGCTTTTCAAAGAAATTTTTTAGTTGAAGAAGTCTTTTTTTATGATCATAGTGGATGCTTGAACTCAGTTTTCTTTGGCAAAGCGAACAGGCTCTGGCCAGGTGATAATCCGTTTCCGGTAATGAATTCGTTCCATTCATTACACAGTTGGCATTCAGGCAGTGGCTGATTCCGAACATATGACCAATTTCGTGAGAGCTGATTTTTATTAACCTTAAAAAGCTCTCATTAAAATTAGAATCTGTTAAGCGGCCGTCAGCAAATCTGTACATTGAAGTTACTCCTACACCATCTTCATAAGAAGCCAATCCGAAAATATAATTCCATTCCGGTTTGGGAAAAAGATCTTTCTCTGTAATTCCCATCAGGACTAGAGCATCTTTGGGTTTTCTTTTGATCAGGATGCTGTCCAGTACATATCCTGCCAAAATCTGTTCCTGTCCTTCTTTTGAAATTCTTTTCACTTTTTCAGGAAAGATAGTATTGGGCAGAGCAGGCAGTATTTTTGTTTCCAGCTGGTAATATATTTTTAAATATTCTTTTGTGAGTACTATTTCCTTTTTCTGAAGTTCATCAAAAGTTCCTATAGGCTGAATATAAATGATATTTTTTCCAGGTCCGGGTTTTATTTTTCTTAACTTCTGAAAATCTTCAAATGTCTGGAAACATTCATCATGATTATAACGCCAGCTTCCTGGTTTTGGTGAAGAAGAAAGCTTCATATCATTCCGTGCAATAGATTCAATATAGGAATTCTTCTGTTTTTCGCAAGAAAAAAGAAGAATGAATACTACAGCATAAAAAAACAAAAAAATAAAGTTATATTTTCCCAGGCTCATAAAAGAATAAAAGCTTCTTTTTAGCCCCATCAAACTGTGACCACGACTCACAGTCTACCTCGAAACCGGCTACACCGCAGGTTGGAAAATGGAAAATATCCTCAGAAATGGAATTGGCAAAATTGGATATTCCATTATTGTGAGAAAAGAGAGCGACGGAGTTCAGATTATCATCCAGGTCATAAATTACAGATTCAAAGCTTCTTTCCGAAGGATTATAAAGTTTCTGATCAGTGGAGCAGTTCAGCTGATAGGTCTGATTAAAAATTTTGCAGGTATTCAGTGCACGTACTGCAGGACTGGATACAAAATGATCAATGGAAATATTATTGCTTTTCAGGAATCTGGACATGTGCATAGCATCCTCCAGACCTTTGTCTGCTAAAGGCCTGTCAAAGTCCTCTGTTTCCTCTGGCCAGTCGCTTTTCGCATGTCTTACGAGGATGAGTTTCTTCATATGATTGTTTTTTGGAAGATTAAAATTATAAAAAAAATAATGGAATAAAACATGATTTATATAAAAAAACTGCGTTATGAATAAAATCAGTAAATTTTACTAAATTTGCAGACTTATGGGACAAATCCTTGCTATAGATTACGGAAAGGCCCGTTGTGGTATTGCTGTAACGGATGATATGCAGATTATAGCCAGCGGGCTGGAAACTGTTGAAAACCGTTCTTTAATGGAATTTTTGAAAAAATATTTCAGAGAAAACAAGGTGGATGAAGTAGTGATTGGGCTTCCCATAGATTTGAAAGGAAATGTTTCTGAAGTGGAAACCGATATTTTAAAATTCATTGAGGCATTCAAAAAGGAATTTTCAGATATTGCGGTTCACCGTTTTGATGAGAGGTTTACCTCTAAAATGGCTTCTTTTTTTATTTCCCAAAGCGGAAAAAGCAAAAAAAAGAGACAGGAAAAAGGATTAATAGATAAAGTAAGCGCAACCATCATATTGCAAAATTTTTTAGAACAAAGATTAAGATGATTTTACCGATAAGAGCTTTTGGGGATCCTGTTTTGAGAAAAGTGGGAAAAGACATAGATAAAGATTATTCCGGATTACAGGAACTGATAGATAATATGTTTGAAACGATGTACAGCGCCAATGGCATAGGTCTTGCAGCGCCTCAGATTGGTTTGGATATCCGTCTGTTTGTAATAGATGTGACTCCTCTTGCAGAAGATGAGGATTATGAAGATATTAAAGATGAGTTGGCTGAGTTCAAAAAAGTATTCATCAACGCTCAGATCCTTGAAGAATCAGGGGAAGAATGGAAGTTCAATGAAGGCTGTCTTTCTATTCCGGATGTAAGAGAAGATGTGAAAAGGAAAGGTACGATCGTTATAGAATATTATGACGAAAATTTTGTGAAACATACAGAAACTTTTTCCGATATTAGAGCCCGCGTAATTCAGCATGAATATGACCATATTGAAGGGATTCTGTTTACCGACCACCTGAGTGCTCTTAAGAAGAAACTGGTAAAGGGGAAACTGACAAAAATCTCTCAGGGGGATGTAAGCATCGGTTACAAAATGAGATTTCCAAAATAATTTAAACAAGGATAAAAAGAAATAATAAAAAGCAAAAAGCTAGTGCTGATTGCAGAATTTACAAAAAATAAAATTATGCTGTTAGAAAAAATAATTTCAATTTCTGGAAAACCAGGACTTTACAAATTAGTTTCTCAATTAAGAAACGGATTCATCATTGAAGATGTTACCAACAAGAAAAAAGTAAGCATTGGAAACTCAAGCCAGGTAAGTTTACTGGACAATATTGCCATGTTTACATTTGAAAAAGAAGTTCCTTTATTCGAAGTTTTTGAAAATATTGCTAAGAACAACGATTATAAAGAAACGATCTCTCATAAATCTTCAGATTCAGAGCTTAAGGACTTTATGCTGGCATCACTTCCTAATTATGATACAGAAAGGGTATATTCTTCTGATATCAAGAAACTGGCTCAATGGTATAACATTCTTCAGAAAGCAGGATATATCACTCCTGAAAGTTTTGTGAAAGCAGAACCTGAAACCTTAGAAGGTGAGCCTGCTACGGAAGAAGTAAGCATTGAAAAAGAAGCTAAGAAAGCGGCTCCTAAAGCAGAAAAGCCGGCTGCACCAAAAGTGAAAGCGACTTCAGCAGCAAAATCTGCTCCGAAGAGCACACACAGAAAACAAGGATAATTCATTTTGAATTAAAAATACAAGGCCTTGTCGGGAATTTCCTGACAAGGCTTTTTTGTTTTTCCAGACAGCAGATCATTGGGTGCTAATAGTCCCAACCTAACAGGTTTCGAAAACCTGTTAGGTTTACATATCAAATCTATCCGGATTTCTGCACTCTGCAACTTTTACTTCCAACGTTTGTAATGATGCCTGAATAACCCTTACATTTGTATAAGATTGAATTTCCCATTACTTATGAATACAAAACAGGAGAAACTAGAAGCATTTGGAAGATTACTGGATATTATGGATGATTTACGTGAAAAATGTCCGTGGGATCAGAAGCAGACATTAGAATCCCTTCGTCATCTTACCCTTGAAGAGACCTATGAGCTTTCAGATGCTATTTTGCAGAATGATTTACAGGAGATAAAGAAAGAACTGGGCGATGTCTTGCTTCACCTTGTTTTTTATGCTAAAATCGGTTCAGAAAAAGAAAGTTTTGATATCGCCGATGTTATCAATTCCCTGAACGAGAAGTTGATTTTCCGCCACCCTCATATCTACGGGGATACCCAGGTGAAAGATGAAGAGGAAGTGAAACAGAACTGGGAGAAATTAAAGCTAAAGGAAGGAAATAAATCAATCTTAGGGGGAGTTCCGAAAAGCCTGCCGAGTCTGGTGAAAGCCTACAGAATTCAGGATAAAGTAAAGGGGATAGGATTTGAGTTCCATGATGCAGAAGATGCCTGGAAAAAAGTGGATGAAGAGATTCAGGAATTTCACGCTGAAACAGATTTGGATAAAAAAGAACAGGAGCTCGGTGATGTTTTTTTCTCCCTCATCAACTATGCGAGAATTTCCGGAATCAACCCGGATTCTGCATTGGAAAGAACCAATCTAAAGTTTATTTCAAGATTTCAAAAGATGGAAGGGCTTGCCGAGGAACAGGATTTGAAACTGGCAGATATGTCTCTGGAAGAAATGGATGTTCTATGGGAAAAGGCGAAAAAACTTTCGTAATTCCCGATTGGAACAATTAATGCTTCTTACATTCAATTAAAAAATAAAAAATATGTTACGTTTTCTTATGTTACCTGCTTTACTTTTGATGAGCTGTAATCCAAAAGCTCAGAATTCCTCTGCTAAAGAAGATAAACTAAAAATACAATTCTCCTTACCTAAAAAGTTGAAGGAGGTTTCCGGAATTACTTTATCAAAAGATAAGAAAACGATCTGGGTGATTGAAGACAGAGGAAATAAAAATGCAATATACGGTTTGAGTGATCAGGGAGATATGCAGGCAAAAATTCCGGTAGAAAATGCAGAAAATACAGACTGGGAAGATATCATATCAGATGCTCAGGGAAATATCTATATCGGGGATTTTGGTAATAATGATAATGACCGACAGGATCTGGCCATTTTAAAGACAGATTTGAAAGACAGCAGGCAAACAGTAACAAAAGTTGTTCAGACCACAAAATTCCATTATCAGGGGCAGACTGAATTTCCTCCTAAAAAATCCAATCTGCTGTACGATTGTGAAGCCTTTGTAGAAATGGATGGGCACTTTTACCTGTTCACCAAGAACAGGAGCAAAGGTTTTGACGGAACTTTCCTGATATTCAAAGTTCCTAATAAAGAAGGTAATTTTGAAGCAAAATTAGTGGGGAAATTAAAGCTTCAGGGTGGTTATAATGATGCTGCTATTACGTCGGCTACCATTAACAGTACAAAAGATAAAATTGTATTGCTTACCCATAAAAATATTCATGTTCTTACCGGATTTACAGCTGATAGTTTCAACTCTGCAAAGATTCAGAAAACTCCATTAAATCATAATTCCCAGAAGGAAGCTGTTGTATTTCTGGATGATAAAACATTAATAATTGCAGATGAGAAAGGGAAGGACGAAGGAGGAAATGTATACACATTTTCTTTATAGAAGGTAATAAATTAAAAATTTAAAATCCACAGATTTTTCTGTGGATTTTTTTGAATATATGAATGTAATTGAAGTGATTGACGTTTGTATTGCTTACGGAGTAAGATAAGAAATATGAATATTTCCGCTGGATAATCTGAAATCCTGGGTATAACGGCAGCGTATCCTGAAGGTCTCTCCTGTGTTGAAAAAGTTAATGGATGAAAGATTATGGTTTAGGCCTGTTGTACGCTCTCCGTGCCCTGTAGATATGCCTGCAAGGGTTGTAAGTGCCGGAGATACTTTCTGTATATAAGAATTGGCTGTTCCTGCAGTTTGTCCTGATGGGTTTAAATTGAGATCATAGGTTGCATAGGGTACAATATTATAAAATCCAGGTTTTACTACTGTGAAAAGGCCTGTTGTAGAATTATAAGTCAAATAGGCTGTATCAATCTTATTACTCACATTGAAAACATAGGTCTGTGAATAACTTTCATGAGTATTGACAGGAGTAGAATGGGTACCTGTATAGCTTCCGCTTGCGGGGCTGATATCTGTTTTATTTCCCACGTACACCACTTTTAAAAAATTTTCAGATTCAATCGTTTTCCATACAGGAGTATTCCCGGCTCCGTTTGACATTAAGAATTCCCCTTTGTTTCCGGAATTTCCCTTTGTTCTGTCGTCTCCACCTACATTCAGGTCTTTAACGACCTGAAGTGAGCCATTGACATGTAAAGTATTCTGAGGAGTTGAAGTTTTAATCCCTATCTGTGCATTTGAATTAATGAACATAACAAATAATGCTATGTACAATAGCTTCTTTTTCATCATTTGTTGATTTTTGTTGCGGCAAATATAGAATGTTTTTTTATTGTCAATTTTTTAAAGAATTGACAATCATATTGAACTATGCGTAGTTTTGACTTATAGAGCTGAAAATATGGCTTTTATTTAAAAGCCATATTCTTTTTATCGGTAAAAAATGTGGGTTGAAAATTTGAAATATTAAATTTTATTAAAATTGGATTTTTTTATATCTGATCTAAAATACTTTAAAAGCTGTTTGGATATTGAATTTTCAATACTCATTAAATGGGAGCATGGAAAAATTAAAACTTCATTCCCACTCCGGCTGAAATTCTTCCGCCATCCGATCCATAGAAATAATTCAGTCTTGCAGACATCATTTCTACGATGCTCAGCCATACTCCGGCACCGGCAGACTGATGCCATTTTCTGGAATTTTCATTGTCATTCCATACCCGCCCGATATCATACCCGATAAGGATTCCCATATTGGCAGGAGCAATGTTATTTCTTACTCTTCCAAAGTCCCATCGGATTTCAGAATTATTCGTAAAATAAGATCTTCCTGAGAATCTTTCGTTCCTGAAAGCTCTCATGCCATTGTTACCTCCGATAGCTGCGGCCTGATAGAATTCAAAATTATTGTTATTGATCCACATCACATTACTGGAGTTGGCAAATACAAATTTCCCTTTTTTGTCTATTCTGTGATCTACAGCAAGTCTTCCTTTTACGGTTACAAAATTTTTGTTAAAATCAGAAAGTGTAGCTTTCCAGTCGGCATTAAGCATAAATTCAAGTCCAAGAGTAGGGAAAGCTGCATTATCAGCATTTTTATAGCCGAACGTGTAATTGGCTCCTACAAATTGCTGACTGTCAAATACACCTGGCCTTACATCCGGTGACTGGTTGATGAATCGGTCTGCTTTTCTCTGTACCTTATTATCTTCAAAAGTCAGTTGAAATTGATGACTTAGATTCATCCAGCTTTTCTGAGAGATGGAAGGAGCGAAATTGAATTTGGAAATCCTGGCTCTGTTGTATTCTCTTTCTGTATTTTCTTTGTCATAATCACTTTCATTGGAAAGTCCAAAAAAGTTTTGAGAAAATCTTGGTGTGGTATAAAATGCATCCAGATTTATATCCCAGCCTGAGATTGCTTTTTTAAACACACCTTTATAGGTAAGGCTGAATCCGGCTGTAGCTGTATAGAAGTTAGCTTTTAAGCTGTGTCTCTGAGTGAAGGGATCACGGATGAAATTATTTACAGTATAATTGGCCAAAACCCCGACAATAACCCCATCATCCGGGTTATAGTCCAAATTCGGATATCCGGCTACTGAGTTGTATTTTGGGTGTTTATAATTATAACTGTTAATGTCATAGTCATCAGTAATATTTTTGGTGGCATTTCTTGAGTTGTAGGTGTTCTTCTGAGATTTAAAATCGTAAATTTTTACTTTTCTGCCATCAGCAACATTGTAGGTATCGTGATTGTATCCGCCAATCAGTCTTATTGTCATTTTAGGTTTTCCGGACCCTACAACTTCATAGATGTCATCATCCTCCAATCCGTAAATCCACAATTCTTTTGTTTTTGAATCGTGATAGGTTTTTTCAAAGACAAGTTCGTGCTTATCTTTATCTTTTCCCAGTTTATATTGCTGTACAAGTACAGAATGCCCATTCTTGGTAATGACAAATTTATCAGGATGTATGGTTCCGGCCAGAGGAACTTTTTTCTGCAGCACATCATAATACTGAGCAGCATAAGTCTGCAGTTTTGTTTTTCTTATTTTCAGTTTTCTCTGTATTTCCGCAATGGTATCATCCTGAACTTCTTTCGGAAGGTTATGGAAAGCATCATCAATATCTGCATCCGTCAGGTGTTCCTGGATGTACTTGGCCTGTGCCTCCCATTCTCCCTGGTCTGAGCTTTTTAAGAAAACAAGATCCATAGGATAAGGCTCCATGGCAAGCCATTTCACACTGCTGATATCTTCTGTAAAGGTCTTCATATGCCGGATGGCCGGTACATTCATGATAAGTTTAAAGGCGGCACCGTCATACTTGCTGAATGCCTGGTCTCTGTCTTTTGGGATGGGTTTATAGATTACTTTATCGCCGGCCTCATATTCTGCCCATTTCCACTGATCAGAATGTCTGTCCCAGTCACCGATAAGCATATCAAATAATCTTGCTCTGATGTAAGATTCTCTGTCAACAGAATATTTACTGCTTTTGTTGAGATTCTTCAATACATCTTCTGTAGAAACGATATCCTTTGCGTGGTCCAGATATGCCAAGGTTTTCGGATCGGAAGAAAACCGTTCTTCAATCATATACATTTCATCCCCATAGTTTTCGTTATATCTTCCTAAGGCGTGCTGTTTGGGGATGTAATACAGTTTTGGATTACTGTGGAATATATTCAGCTTTTCAGACATATTTCCAATGGTAAACGGAGTAAAAGGATGGTTGGTTGTATAAAAATCCAGCAGAAATTTTTCAGGGAATGTATCGGCAAGCTCTTCTCCCAAAGTGCTTTTCTGGAAAGCCATATTGTTAAGAAAACGAATTGCGCTTTTTTTTACGCCCCGCATTACAAACTCCTGTCCGTCCGGAGCTTTCAGACGTAAGCTGTTGGATTGGTTTCCTCCTCCTTCTCTGAATGGGATATAGCCCCCGTTCAATTCTGAGAGATTGGCGGTAGGAGCTTCAATAGGAATACCGTAATATTTTCTGTAGTGATCCCCCCAAAGCCATCGGTAAAATTTTCTTTTTTCCGTAAGCTGTACAGGGTAAATCGTTGAAGAGAATGTTGGCGGAAAAGAATTAGGGAAATTATTGACAAATACATCAGGTTTGGAAATTACCGAAATATGAGTCAGTTTTTTGAGCTGTTCATTTTTAGTGGAAAAATACTCAACATCAGTACTTTCATCTTTTCTGAAATTTAAAACAGCAAAACCGCTTCCTCCGTATGAGAAGTCCGTTCTTTCTACAATAGTGGAAGGGTCTGTTTTAGATCCTGCACCACTGATAATCTGTCTCAGGTTTCCATCTTCGTGATATTGCAGGTTATGATCATGCCCGGACACGAAAATAATATTTTCATTATCCTGGACAATGCTTTTCAGCCTGTTAGCCAGATCTGCATAATGCTGGTTATTGAGATCTGCAGGGGTGGCTCCGGAGGAACTTCTTAATATATTGAGGAAACTGGCAATTCCGGGAGCAGGAATATTACCATTGAAAGGAAAAAGATGAGACCTTGCGGAGTTGAATCCTGCATGGGTTCCACTGCTGATGACAGGGTGGTGTAAAGCAACAATTATTTTTTTGCCCTGATTTTTAATGATAAGATCTTTAAACTCTGTAAAAAAATCTTCACGGGTTTTGATATTGCAGCTTTTGTTAATGCCAGGATAATTATCCCAGTTGGCAATTACCCATTCTGTGTCAATGGCAATAAGCTTAATATCTTTAGAGACATTGATGTCATCAATGGGGCATCCGTTTTTTGGAAGAAAAGCTTTTTTATCATCAAGATAATTTTTTACCAGTTTTTCCTGCTCATTTAATCCTTCCAGCCCGTTATACCAATCGTGATTTCCTGGAATTACAAGTGTTTTTCCTTTGAAATTTTTGGTGATTGCAAGCTGGTTTTCCAGTTTCTGCTTTGCCAGTGCATATTCTTTGTCTTTTTCTTTGGGCATCCCATTAGGGTAAATATTATCACCGAGAAAGATCAGTATAGAGTTGCTGTCGGCAGAATCCAGCTTGTTTTTCAGTAAATTCAATGTTTTCTGGGCCTGGGGTTCATCTGCATTTCCTGCGTCTCCAATCAGAAAAAGTTTAAAATCATTTTCTGATTTTATTTCGGAATCTTTTACTTCAAATAAGTTTTTGCCCTTTTGTACGTTATATGTAGCACAGGAATAAAGGACTCCTGCGGACATTACTGTTCGAAGAACAATAGAAGTATTTTTTAGATGAGTTTTAAAGGATAAATTCATAAATTTACATTAACAAAATTTCAGGGATGAGCATTTTACAAAAAGCTAAAAATTATGTTGAAATCTTATTCAAAGATAAGTTATCTTCAGTATATTTTTATCATAATTTTATCCATACTGCCTACACCGTGAATAAGGCAGAGGAAATCATGAAAAATACTCCTGTTTCTGAAGAGGATCAGGAGAAAGTACTCGTAGCATTGTGGTTTCATGATACGGGATATATAGAGTGCGCCCTGAACCATGAGGAAAGGAGTGTGGAGATTATGAAAGCTTTTCTGCAACAGGAAAATTACCCGGAAGACTATATAACAGATGTAGAAAAACTGATTCTGGCTACGAAAATACACTATGAGCCTCAGAATTTACTGGAAAAAATTGTAAAGGATGCTGATTTCAGCCATTTTGCGGGACACGATTATAATGATATCTCTGATGCTTTGAGAAAAGAATGGGAGCTTACAAATTTCAGGTGTTTTTCCAATGAAGAATGGAATGCCGGGAATCTGGATATGCTGAAGAACAAACATACTTTCTATACGGATTATGCCAAAGAAAACTGGGAGCCTCTGAAAAAGAAAAATATTAAGAAGATTGAGAAGAAGCTGGAGAAAGAAGAGGATAAGAAAGAAAATAAAAAAGATAATGCAGAAGGTAAAAAGGAAAAGGAGAAGTCAGACAGAAGTGTTGACACTTTATTCAGAGTTACACTTAATAACCATACAAGACTGAGCGATATTGCAGACAGTAAAGCCAATATTCTT
The DNA here is from genome assembly GCF_006829085.1 of Chryseobacterium sp. ON_d1. Classification (GTDB taxonomy): domain Bacteria; phylum Bacteroidota; class Bacteroidia; order Flavobacteriales; family Weeksellaceae; genus Chryseobacterium. The sequence goes on along the minus strand of NZ_BJTC01000006.1, from coordinate 280,654 downwards.
TTATCAGTCAATGCCATTATTATTTCAGTTTGTCTTTCTGTATTGGTTCCCAAGCTGGATGCCCCTAAGAATTCACATCTTATTCTTCCGAGCTTCATCTTGTTACTTTCAAGTGTTCTAACCATCATATTTGCTATTTTATCTACAAAACCGAATGTGACGAAAACAACTTTTACAGCCCAGGATATCGCGAACAGAAAAGTAAACCTGCTGTTCTTCGGAAACTTTCAGCAAATGTTATTTGATGATTATAATAATGCTATGAAAGACCTTATTAAAGACAGGGATTATATCTATGATTCTATGGTGAAGGATCTGTATTATCTTGGTAAAGTCCTGGACAGGAAATATAAGCTTCTATCCATTACCTATAAGATCTTTATGGCAGGGATTATTATTTCTGTGCTGTCTTTTGGAGCGGCTTTTCTGAGTCTTTAACAGAGAGATATTTCCTGGAATTGAATAAATATTTCTGGTAGATGCTATTCTCGTAAAACGTCTAAATATCTGGTAAAATAGCAGTTTAGATCAGGATTTTATTGACCATAAAAAATAAATATATCAGGAGTGTATATTCCGGATTTATTATTCCTGTGGAAGTGTAAAAGAAACCCTTATTGCCAGCAATCCTGTAATTCCCTGCAGATCTTCTACCCTTAAAAATTCTACATCATGCTGTAAAACACCTTTCTTCTGAAGTTTGGAAATATAGTCAAGGTATTCCTTCTGATTTTCCATTCCGAAATAGACGATGGTGATTTTTCCGGGAGCGGTGATGCGTTCTGAAGAATCTTTGATATGGGCTTTATCCAGGCGTTTCTTGATAATTTCATAATAGGAATTATAAGCACCATCTACATCAAAGCGCTTTTCATCCATTCTGAAGCGGATGTCTATTTTTTCATTATACACAAAGATCAGAGAAGCAATATCCAATGGTATGGGAAGATCTTTTTTGAAAGACTGGAAGTCTAGTTCCATTTTACAGATGGTTTTCAGCTGCCAGTATCTCAGCTTATGAACCACTTTTGAGGTATAGTGAAGTTCAGGAGCAATGCTAGGACCAATGTACAGATTATGCTCTACGCCGTCTGACTTGAATCTTTCATAATAATGCGGGAAAATTTCCTGGGCCTTTACCTGGCTCTCGTCCAGCATATCTGCCAGCTTACGGTTGACCAGCGTAATAGAATCATCCAGGTTTTTTCTGTGATGATAAAACAGATCAGTAGGCGCAAATACTTGTGAAAAGTAATCTTTGATCTTCGACTTTATTTCTCTTGATGTTTTTATTTCCAGTTTCCCCTGCAAAAAAGGGTGGATTTCTTCCCTTAACAACCTTTGAAAACGCTGCTCGGTATCAGCTTTGATTTCGTTGTTCAGTTCATTTTCAAAAATATCCAGCGCCAGCATGAACTTCTCTGAATCCGAATTGGTGAGTGATAAAATTTCATTCAGTAATTCAATTTGCTGGTTAAGATCCTGAAGCATCAGATTAAACCGTTTTTCTGAAGAAGAGCGGATGTCCGAAACCCCGAACAATGGAGTAAGATTCTTAAATGAAATCTGTTTTAATGTATATATTTTTTTTCCAAGAGATGCGGTGAAATATTTTTCAGCTTCATTTCTGAATTTCCAGACTACACTATCATGGATGGTGGTGTATTCACGCTGAATAATAGCTTCTATCTGATAATTTTTTTCAAAATAAAACCTGTTCAGAGAGAAAAGAATCATATCGGTGAAAAATTCCAGCTTTTTCAGCTTCAAACCATTGAAACTGCCGGCAATAGGAGAAGTAAACTCCATAATTGCAAGAAGATCTCCGTCTTTCATGATAGGAATTACCATGAAACTGTTGACATTATTATCTTTTAAAATATTGAACGAAGGAAGCTTTTTGATATTTTCATCCAGGTTGTTGACATTAGAAACAACAATCGGTTTTGAATTGTGATTGAGATTATTAAAAGTACTTTTACGGGTTTCTTCATCAAAGGCATTGATCCAGAAATCCAGAATATGATTGGTGAGGAGGCTCTCGTATATCGGAAGTTTATCAAGTTTCTGTTCCTTTTTGTTGAAAGTCATCAGGCCAAAGCTGAGTTCAGGAACATCAAAGTACGATTTGAAAATTTCAGTCAGGTTTTCATTGGGATTCAAATCTTCAGGGTCAATCTCAATCATGCTTGATTTCAGATCGGAGAGTGCAACTTCAGAGGTACAATCTACCAGAGAAATAATTGTAAACCCTTTCAAAATCCATGATTGTGATGGAAAATATTTCTTCCACAGTTTAAAATCATCCAGATTTTCCAACAGCATATCCAAAATATCATCCGATGGAATTTTAGCATCTTCTGTAGGAGTGATTTCGGTAAAATCTGAGTTGACCGTAATTTTATAATGTTTCATGATTCCCTGCTTGTTGGGAATGTCATAATAAAACGGAATGGTACTTTTAATATCTTTTTTGAAATAACTCTGAAGAATAAGACAGCAGCAGAATACATAAAATTCATTATCTGAAATATTTCTCAGTTCTATTTCAAAATCTTTTCCGGCATCTTTCAGAATATCTTTAAATCTTTCTGTATAATTGAACGTAATATTAGAAAGAGGGATACTGGCCGCTTTTATTTCATTTCGGGTAAGACCTGTTGGAAAAAGATCAGCAAGGAGCAGTCTGATGAGGTCCTCATATTTTTCAAGAAGGGCAGTATCCTGAAAGCCTTCTCTGAGCTCTTTAAAATTTCGGGTACTCTCAATTAAAGATTCTGCATAGTTAACCCTATATTCCAATCTGTCATTATACCGGATATGCTCCAGAACATCCAAATATTTTTTGAATGATATATAAACCTGAAAAGGGGAATCTTTTTTATAGAGATTAGACAAGAGCTGAAATTTAAAGTAAAGTTATGAAAAAAACGCTATTTCCAAATGTATTTTGAATGGGTATAAATGATTATTCCCTTCTTTTTTGTTAGAGTTTTCATACATATTTTTATTTTGAACTGTTTATAAAGTGCAGATAAACGTTTTTTTTAAGAATTTGAAAAAAAGTTGTCCTGATTATTCAGGACAACTTTAGTATTTAAAAATATATGAACGTTAAAATTTAATATTATATCCCAATATAAACTGTGTTCCAAAAATACTGAAATGCTGGGCATCATAACTGGACTGCTGATATCTTCCGTTGAAGGTGACAGTATTGTAAACTTCATCATACGCTGTATTTGATGGAAGGTTCCGCAGTTCCCATTTAGGCAGAACATTAAATACATTCAGGATACCAAAGTTAATGGTGTTTTTACTGTTGATATTGTAATTGATGGTGATATCTGTAGTCATTCTTGGTCTGAATCTCAGGTAGGACTGTGATCCGGCATCAGGATCATTCCAGGCCAGATTAGCTCCCGGCATACCACTGTTTGCATAAGTAGCCTTTCCAAATAAAGTATTGTTGAGTGATATATTCCACTTTTGAATGGTATAATCTATACCGAGAACACTTTTTAAAGCTGGTCTTGAAGTGGTGGCTAATGCTTCCTCGGTTCTGTTAAAAGGAGCAGAAAGGTTAAGCCCGTTCAGTTTGTCTGAATTCTTCGTTATTTTAGAATGATTCATATTCAGGGCAAGATTAAAGGCAAGTTTGCCTTTTGCCAGGTCTATATTTCTATAATTGGCTACAAGGTCCAGGCCTATCGTTCTAGTGTCTACACCATTGATAAAAAAACTTGCGGCGTTCACATTGGTAATTCCTATATTGTTTAAAGGATCTAGAATTGTAGTTTTATCACTCATTCTGGAGCTTAGTAAGATTCTGTCATACACATTGATCAGATATCCGTCGATGGTTACAGAAAAGTTTTTATTGGGCTGAATTCCCAGTCCTAAGGTGAAATTGAGGGATTTTTCGGCATCTAATTTGGGGATTCCTACAGCTTTAGCTTCTTTACCGACATTATTAAACAGTCCCTCTGCAACGATTTTACCGTTAGCAAAAACATTCTGAATGGTAGAAAGATATACCTGTTGAAGGGTGGGAGCACGGAACCCAGTAGAAACAGATCCTCTGGCGACCAGTTTTTTTCCTATGATGTTTTGTCTTGCACTGAATTTCCAAATCAACGCATTCCCAAAATCGCTGTAGTTTTCAAAACGTGCAGTGGCATTAAATGTTGTGGCCTCAGAAATATCAAAGGCTGCATCTGCATAGACCCCAATATTATATCTTGAAAAAGTTCCGGAATTTTCCGGTGATGCTCCAGGAAAAGAAATGGATCCTGTCTGATAATAGGAAGCGGGATCTCCAGCGTAGATTTCATATTCCTCTTTTCTTGCTTCAGAACCAAATGCCAATGCAATATGTTCTGACAATCTTTTGGAAACATCAATATTTCCGATAATATTATTAAATCTGAAACCGCCAGGCTTAAAATTAATAGGACTGGATGCTCCTAATGCTGCATTGAAGGTATTTCCTACAGTATATAAAATTTTGTTTCCCCCAAAAGTTGTACTCAGGTCTATATTCCATTCGCTTTCTGTTTTGGTTTTGTATCCCAGAGTGGCTCCATAATCAGTAATGTCTCCAATAAATGTAGGGGTAAAGCCGTCGGATGAATTCAGGACATTAGCAGGATTTACCCAATAAGGTGTTCTGTGGTTGGCAAAGCTGCTTACCTTTTTGGTAGCAAATGAAGCATTTGCATATAGATTGGAGCGATCAGATACCGGTATGGAAGTATTAATCAAAAAACTTATACTGTTCTTTTTGGGATATGCATTTTTATTTTGAGCATCAGGGTATTTAGCTAAATAAGCATCTACGTCACTTTGACTGGCTCCAAATGTTTGTGCTTCCCAGTAAGAATTTACTTTTCCGTTTCTGTAGGCATAATCATTATTCTGAAGATTGGTGGAAAATGTAAGAAAGCCTCCGTTCTTAAATGTAGATCCGGTGATCAAATTAAAATTTTGCGAAAAACCGTCCCCTTTTGAATACAGCCCCAGATTGGCACTGGCTTCCGTAAAACTTATTTTATCTTTTAATATGATATTGATGACCCCGGCAATTGCATCAGAGCCGTATTGAGCGGAAGCTCCGTCTCTAAGGATTTCTATTTTTTTGATGGCAATAGAAGGGATAGAGGATAAATCGGCTCCCGTTTCTCCCTTTCCAATTGTATTTTGAGTGAAGATAAGAGAAGACTGATTCTTTCTTTTTCCATTAATCAAGACGAGTGTTCTGGATGATCCCATATTTCTGATTTCAAAAGGATCCAGTAATGAAGTTGCATCCTGCACTGCGGCGCTGGTAGAATTAAAAGAGGGAATCCTGTACTGTAATGCCTGCCCGACAGAACTATGGCCAGACGATTGAATGACAGCCGCATCTATATTATCAATGGGGAGGGGAGTAGAAATACTCGATCTGGGAGCAGTTCTGGTGCCAACCATCACTACTTCGTCCAGCTTTTTCGCGGTTACTGAATCTTTTTCCTGTGCTTGTGCCATGCCTATTGAGCATAATAAAAATGCGGCAGCGGCATTGTTGTTGATCTTCATCATTTCATGTTTTTTTTATTGTATTTTGTTGTAAATCCAAGACAAATGTATTGAATATTATATTGTTTTTTATTCTTTATTTTAACTTTTTTTAATACAATATTTTCATTGAAATATGTTAATCATTATTTTATTTTAATTTTTAATTAAATAAAAATATGTAATTGATAATTTTTATTTTTTGTGTGTTTTGGTCAATTTTTTTTCCAATGCATAGCATAGTAATTTTTTTTGAAACCTATTGGAATGATTAATGTATTGGATCGTTTTTTACACAATCACCTTCTATATAGGTACCAATAAATAAAACCTTCCAGCTAACTGGAAGGTTTTATATTGATTCGTTATAATGTTGTTTACAATCCGAACATATTCGCAAAGAAATCAGGGAAGATTCCCAAAATGATAATCAGTACGATTACGGCTACTGCAACAATATTGTAAGTAAGTGTTACTTTTTCTGATGATTTGAATGTTGATTCTTTAAAGAAGAACATTGCGATGATCAGCCTTAAATAATAAGCAATTGATAGGGCAGAACCTAATACTGCTACCAATACTAAGAAAGCTGCACCGTTCATAGCCTGCGAGAATAAAGCAAATTTTCCCATAAATCCGGCTGTTAGCGGAACCCCTGCCATTGAAAGCATAGAGATCGCAGCAGCAGTCGCTAATAAAGGTTCAGTTTTTGCCAATCCTTTGAATGCTCCGAAAGATGTCTCTCTCTTTAACTTCTCTACCCAGATAAGGCACATAAAAACCCCTACAGTAGATAAAGAATAAGCAAACAGATAAAATGCCAGATTGTAAGTGGAAAGGCTTGTCATTCCGAAGAATACCAATCCGATATATCCTGCGTGAGAAACAGAAGAGTAAGCCAACATTCTTTTTGCATTCGTCTGAGCAAGACCCATCACGTTTGCTAAAAGTAAAGTAATGATTAAGAATACTCCTAAAACATTGATCCATTCATGAGTTACTCCTGTGAAACCAAGAGTCATCAATCTGAAGAGAGCAAAGAATCCGGAGATCTTTACCACACTCGCCATAAAAGCTGTGATCAGTGAAGGTGAACCTGCATATACATCCGGGCTCCACATGTGGAAAGGGGCTAAAGCCACTTTAAATGCCAATGCACAAAGAATCAGTAATACTCCTAATATAAACATTACATTCCCTGGATTTGCCACTCCGAAGTCATGGATCTTATACAGATCAAAACTTCCTGTGCTTCCGTAGATAAATGCAATACCGAACAGTAAGAAACCTGTTGCAAATGCACCCATAAGGAAATATTTGATAGAAGCTTCATTTGATCTCAGATCAGTTTTGTTAGCTCCAGCCATTACATATAATGGGATAGAAAGGATCTCAATTCCTAAGAACATCGTCACCAGGTTCTGATATCCGAAAAGGATAATCCCTCCGCATAATGCAAACAGCATTAATGCATATAATTCTGACTGGTGGCTTCTGTGGTTGCTGAATGCAAACCCTCCCAGGAAGAATAATAATAAAGTTGTTACGATTGATATTTTAGTGAATAATGCAGTATTGCCACTGTACTCATACATATGCTTGTAATGATCGAAGAACGAACATTCAGGCATAAAACTTACGTACAATGCGATGATTAATCCCAAAATCCCAATGTATCTTGCGAATTTTCCTTGTTCAAAAACTCCTGAAAATAACGCAATAACTGCCGTTAGGAAAACAATAATTAAAACACTCATTTCTTAAAATATCAAATTAACTTACCATTGATTGGTAGATAAACTTCACCGAACTACTCACCATGTCGATTACCGGTTGTGGGAAAATACCTAGTAAAATCACAAAAACCGCTAAACTTGCCAATACAGAAAATTCTACACCAGATAAATCTTTTGCTGTACTTAAAACGGCTTCATCACCTTCTCCAAACATTGCTTTTCCGTAGAATCTCAATAAATATACAGCACAAAGAATTACTGTAAGACCAGCAATTACTGCTGCTGTTCCGTTAAAATCATAAACCGATTTCAACAAAATAAATTCCCCGATGAATCCATTAGTTAATGGAACTCCCATTGAACCTAATATAATGATCAGGAACAATACAGCAAACTTAGGCGCCACTTTAGCTAAACCACCCATTTGTCTGATGTCTCTTGATTTAAATCTCTTGTATAAAATATCACAACAATAGAATAATCCCACTACGTTGATCCCGTGAGCAAAAGTCTGGACCAATGCTCCTTCCGCGCCTTCTACGTTGAATGTTCCTCTGAGAGTCACTACCGCAGAAGCAAAGATACCAGCTACCATCAATCCTACGTGAGAGAAAGATGAATAAGCAATGATTCTCTTCATATCCGTCTGGATAATGGCGATCAAAGCACCATGAACAATACCTACAATAGCAAGGATGATCACAATCTGTCCTGAAATTCCGGCAATCGGAAGCGGCGTGATTGGAAGTAAATAACGCATTACACCATATACTGCCATCTTCAGCATGATCCCTGATAATAACATCGATCCCTGAGTAGGAGAGTAAGTATAGGTATCAGGCTGCCATGTGTGGAAAGGGAATACCGGTAATTTCACTGCAAAAGCAAAGAAGATAAACCAGAATACCACAGTCTGTTGTGTTTCGTTAAGCTGGGCGTTATATAAATCTGTTAAAGCAAATGATGCAGAGTGGTTGTACACATAGATCAATCCTGCTAACATAAATAATGATCCAACGAATGTATATACGAAGAATTTCGTAGTGAATTCGAACCTTTTATTCTCCTGTCCCCAAAGTCCGGCAATGAACCAAATTGGAATCAAAGTTACTTCCCAGAAAATGTAGAATAACAATCCGTCTAAAGAAGTGAAGACTCCTACAAGTCCGAACTGCATCAACAGAATCAATCCGTAGAATGTATTTCTGTAGTTTACATTTTCGTTGAAAGAAGATAAAATAATGATGGGAGCCAGAATATTGGTCAATAATAAAAGAAGCATGCTCATCCCATCGATACCGAAGTGAAGAGAGCTCTTCATAAATTGTGACCACGGATAATTGATCTCATGCTGCAATACGCTGTCTACTGTCGGATTAAAATCAAAATCCGAAAGTACATAGAACGTAAGAAGCATTTGTACCAATGCAATTCCAAGCGCCAAATATTTGCTGGAACTATTCTTCCAGGCAAAAACTAATCCCGAACCTACTAGAGGTAAAAGTAATAATGTTAATAATAAACAAGACATTATTATTGTAATAAAAAGTTAACAATTAATATAATTCCCACAGCTAAAGACATGATAAGAATATACGTCTCTACATTTCCGTTCTGTACACGCTTCATAGCTTTTCCGCTGTCTTCAGCACCATCACCTACAAAGTTTACAAAACGGTCTAAGATACCCTTATCAAACATTTTCCCTCCGCGTCCTAATCCTTCAACAGTTTTTACAATCAATGCGTTGTAAAGTTCGTCAACGTATAATTTTTTAGCAGAAAGCTTTTCCCATCCGGTGTAGCTCTCTTCTGCAACTGCCATTTTTTTCTTCTTTACATAAGTGTTTCTAACAATGAACCACACAGAGAAGAACATAATCACTGTAGCTGCTAATAAGATCATTTCAGTATTGAAAGGTACTCCTGAAAGAGTCGCTTCCATCTGGCTGAAGCTTTGTTCTGTAAGAACAGGCTTTAACCATTCCATCAGTTTGGCATAGTGACCATGGCCGATGAAGTGTGGCAGGTTGATAAAACCTCCGATTACAGAAAGAACAGCCAATACGATCAATGGTAATGTCATATTAGACGGGCTTTCATGTAAGTGGTGTTTTTGTTCTTCAGTACCTCTGAATTCTCCGTGGAATGTAAGATAGTACAGTCTGAACATATAGGTTGCAGTGATTGCCGCTAAAACAAATAAGATGACCCAGTAAATTGGGTTTTTAGCGAAAGCGGCCACTAAAATTTCGTCTTTAGAGATCATCCCTGATAATAAAGGGAAACCTGAGATGGCTAATGTCCCGATAAGGAATGTAGCGTGTGTAAGAGGAATATATTTTTTAAGACCTCCCATAAAACGCATATCCTGCTCGTTGCTCATCGCGTGGATTACAGAACCTGCACCTAAGAATAATAAAGCCTTAAAGAATGCGTGTGTCATTACATGGAACATTGCTGTTGTATACGCTCCAAGACCTAGAGCTATGAACATAAATCCAAGCTGTGAAACAGTAGAATATGCCAATACTTTTTTGATGTCGTTCTGACGAAGTGCATAGAACCCTGCCAATGCAGCCGTTAAGAATCCGATGAATAAAATACCTCCCTGAACAGTTGGTGCCAAAGTAAATAAGAAGTTGGATCTTACTACCAGATAAATACCTGCCGTTACCATCGTTGCCGCGTGGATCAATGCTGATACAGGAGTAGGCCCGGCCATCGCATCCGGTAACCATGTATATAATGGAACCTGAGCAGATTTACCGGTAGCACCGATGAATAAACTCGCTGTGATAAAGATGATCACTGTTCCGTCTAATTCAAATTTTGAAGCGTTTTCTGCTACAGAAAGATAATCTACAGCATTGGTCTGAGAAGCGATCATGAAGATACCGATCAATAACGCAAGGTCACCAATTCTGTTCATGATGAAAGCTTTTCTTGCTGCTTTCCCGTATTCTTCGTTAGTATACCAGAATCCGATCAGCAGGTAAGAACAAAGACCTACACCTTCCCATCCGATGAATAAGATAAGGTAGTTGCTTCCCATTACCAAAAGTAACATGGAGAAGATGAAAAGATTCAGGTAAGTAAAAAACTTGTAGAATCCTTTATCATGACTCATATATCCGATAGAGTATAAGTGGATCAGTGAACCGATACCCGTAATGATCATTACCATCATTAAAGAAAGCTGATCAATCTGGAATCCAAAATTAATTTGAACTCCGTTTACTCTAAACCATTCAAAAGCTTTTACAATGACAGGCTGGCTTTCAGAATTGAAATTCATGAAAAGACTTACCGCAATACAGAAAGACCCGAAAACTACTGCGGTAGCTAAAGATCCAACTAATATTTTTGGAAGATTTTTTCCGAACAGCCCGTTAATAAGAAACCCTAAAAGTGGTAAAAGTACTATTGCATATACTAGATTCTCCATTCTTATCCTCTTAATTTATTAAATATACTCACATCTACAGAACGGGTGTTTCTATACAGCATAGCAATAATTGCCAGACCTACCGCTACTTCAGCAGCAGCTACCACCATAATGAAGAAAACTAAAAGTTGTCCGTCGCCGTTGCCTTTGTATGCTGAAAAGGCTGCCAATAAAAGGTTTACAGAATTCAGCATAAGCTCTACACAGCCCAGAATCACAATAGCATTTTTCCTAAGCAATACTCCCATTACTCCCAGACAGAACAATACTGATGAAAGAATGATGAAGTAGTCCAAAGGGATGCTTTGTATAAATGTATTTACTTCTCCCATAATTTTATAAATCTTTTTTACCGATTAATACCGCGCCTACAATACCTGCCAGAATTAGAATGGAAGCAAGCTCAAACGGTAAAACATATTCATTAAACAAAAGTTTACCCAGATTTTTCGTAAGACCAACCCCTCTGTCTACATTTTCAACAACGATGTGGTTCTCTCTTATTCCTCTGAAAACACCTAATACTCCCACCAAAAGAATCCCAGCAGTAAAAACTCCAACAAATTTTAAAGTATTGTTCTTCTTACTTTCGTCTTGCTTATTAAGGTTAAGCATCATTAAGATGTAAAGGAAAAGTACCATGATGGCACCTGCGTACACTATAATCTGGATAATTGCAAGGAACTGTGCATTTAAAAGAATGTACATTCCGGCAATTGAAAACATTGTAACAATTAATGACAAAATAGCATATAAAGGATTTTTTGCAAACACAAAATAAACCGCACTTGCCACTGCTAAAAACGCTACCAAGAAAAATAAAAACTGATCCATTATTTTACCGCATTTTTTTGTTTCTCGGATTGTCTTGTCGTGATATCAATCCTTTCATTTATTTTTTCAACTAATTTATCTTTTCCGTAAATGAAAGAGCCTCTGTTGGTTTCCACATCTACCAATCTGTCGGTAAGATAGATGGCAGATTTAGGACAAGCCTCTTCACACATACCACAGAAAATACATCTCAGCATATTGATTTCATATACTGAAGCATACTTTTCTTCTCTGTAAAGATGTTTTTCCTCTTTAGTTCTTTCAGCAGCAGTCATTGTAATGGCTTCTGCAGGACAAGCTACCGCACAAAGTCCGCAAGCTGTACATCTTTCTCTGCCTTCCTCGTCTCTTTTCAAGACGTGCTGCCCTCTCCAGATGGTTGTTCTCGGCTTCTGTACTTCCGGATATGAATATACTGCGGGAGCACCCTTTATCACGGTTCTTACAGCATGCTTAAATGTAATCCCCATTCCTGTAAAGATCGCAGGTAAGTAGATTTTTTCAGCAAGGGTCATTTCTTTATTGGAAACAACTTTTGATCTGTTTGTAAGTTTCATTTAATTATAGATATTAGATGTTAGACACCAGATTTTAGACTAATCTTGTCTGTTATCTTAATTTTTAATATTCAATAAACAGGTTTTTAAAATCCGTTAGGTTTAGATAATTTAGTTTGCAAACGCTAAAATTACAGCTCCTGTAATTAACAGGTTTACCAATGCCATCGGAATTAATGTTTTCCATCCCAAGTGCATTAACTGGTCATATCTGAATCTTGGAAGTGTCCATCTGATCCACATGAAGATCAGAATTCCGATTACTGTTTTCGTAAGGAATGCAACAATACTCAAGATTCCTGCTGCATTTTCTCCCCAGTTCTGCGTTACCCATTCAATACCAGGATAGTTGTATCCTCCGAAGAAAAGAACCACCATAAAAGCATTGGAAATAAACATGTTCACATATTCTCCGAACATATATAAACCTAACTTCATAGAAGAGTATTCTGTAGAGTATCCTGTTACCAATTCAGATTCACACTCAGGTAAATCGAACGGATGTCTGTTGGTTTCTGCTAAAGCAGCTACAAAGAAAACAAGGAAGGCAACCGGCTGGTAGAAAATATTCCAGTTCAACCCGGAAACCCAAGGAATAACACCCCATAATTTTCCGGTAGTCTGGCTTTCAGTAATTTCTTTTAAATCTAAACTTCCTGTCATCATGATGATAGAAAGAAGCGCTAACCCCATTGCCAATTCGTAAGAAATCATCTGAGAAGAAGCACGGATAGCACCTAATAATGAATATTTGTTGTTCGAAGCCCAACCTCCGATCATGATTCCGTAAACACCAATTGAAGCCATTCCGATGATAAAAAGTACACCAACATCAATGTTGGCTACCTGAAGATCAAAAGACGTACCTGCAATATTTAAACTTTTACCCCACGGAATAACAGCTCCTGTAATCAATGAAATAAACATAACCAACGCAGGTCCCAATACGAAAAGGAATTTTTCTGCATTGGCCGGTGTAAAATCTTCTTTGAAGAAAAACTTTCCACCATCAGCAAGAGGCTGCAGCAATCCGAAAGGTCCGGCTCTGTTGGGACCGATTCTATCCTGCATGATAGAGGCAACTTTTCTTTCTGCCCAGGTAGAATAGGCGGCAATCGTCAGCGACAGCAGGAAAAGTGCTAGTACAAGTATAAGTTTAAATGTAAGTAAATCCATTTTTATTTAGATATTAAGATGTCAGATGCTAGATGTCAGATTTAATTTGCTGTCTGAAGTCTGGTATCTGAATCTGATGTCTTATTAATTATTTTTCGTCTTTTTCACTGATTTCTTTAGCCATCGGATTGTCTAAAACTCTTAGCTCATCTTTTGGCTTTTCGTAGTGGTTCAATGAAATTACAGAGTGTCTGTCGATATGTCTAGGACCTTCGATGTTCCAGTCTGATAATGACTTTCTTTCGAAACGGCATGTATCGCAGATGAATTCTTCCACTTCACCCCACTGGTCTTTTCTTGCAGTAACTCTTACAATTTCATCTCCTTTAAACCATACTACAGCTTTTCCGGAACACTTATCACATTTGCAAGAAGCGTTCATTGGTTTTGTAAACCATACTCTGCTGGCAAAACGGGCTGTTCTGTCCGTTAATGCTCCAACCGGGCAAACATCGATAACGTTTCCGATGAAGTCATTGTCTAAAGCTTTATTTAAGTACGTTGAAATCTCAGCGTGATCGCCTCTGAAAAGAATACCGTGTTCTCTTTCACCTGTCAATTGGTTGGCGGCCAATACACATCTCGCACAAAGAATACAACGGTTCATGTTCAATTTGATGTGTGGTCCAAGGTCATCGGCTTCGTAAGTATTTCTTTCGAATTCTGTTCTTGTATTTTCCACACCATGCTCATAACCTAAATCCTGAAGATGACATTCTCCGGCCTGGTCACAGATAGGGCAGTCCAGCGGATGGTTTACCAACAGGAACTCGGTAACCGCTTTTCTTCCTTCCTGAGCTTTCTCAGAAGTAAGATTTTTTACTTCCATCCCATCCATTACATTAGTTCTGCAGCTTGCTACCAATTTCGGCATAGGACGCGGATCTGCTTCAGACCCTTTAGAAACTTCTACCAGACAAGTTCTGCATCTCCCTCCACTGGTTTCTAATTTGCTGTAGTAACACATAGCAGGAGGTACAGATTTTCCACCGATTTGTCTTGCCGCTTCAAGGATAGAAGTACCTGGCAAAACTTCAGTAGTCTGTCCGTCTATAGTTATTTTGAATTTTTTAACTTCTTCGCTCATATTGTATGCTTTAAGCTTTATGCATTAAGCAATAGGCTTTGTTATTTATATTTCTTAGTATTAAATGTATATCCGATTCCTGCAAGGACCTGTCCGAAAACAAAATCCTGCTGGGCTTTGTCCGGCTTATTATTCAATGTAGTCTTAATGTCCCACATGTTGATATAACCCGCTTTTCCTTCTAATCTTACCATCACATGGTCCCAAAGTACAAGGTTAAGACTGGTTCTTATGTCAGTTCCCATACCTGCTACATGAAAACGGTCACTCCTTTCATTTCCAAAAAGCTTTACATTACTTTTCGGGAACATGAATCCGATTCCGGCTCCATAAGACCAGACAAGATCAACATTTTTCTTGTTGATAAGATTCTGATATCTTTCAAGACCTAAGTTTTCATAATTAAGTCCATCTGTATGTTCAAAAGTAAGGAACTTCTCGTCTGCCAGGTTTACCTGTCCGTTCTGTACCATTCCTGCATATTCAGGATCTGAAATATGGCCTTTGAAATTTACAGTCTGGTTCTGATCCATCACATATTTCATGTGGTCTATTCCCAAAACCAAAGCCCAGTTATCTTTAATAAAATATCCCGCTCTGAAATTGTACTGCACTACTGTAAACCATCCCGGATTGATATAAACAATTCCAAATTTGGTAGGTCTGTCCTGTGCAGATACATTATTCAGCTGAAAATCATAACCATTTCCTGTGAAACGGATATCAGAATTACTGAATGCTGCTCTGTTCCATCCAAAGAAAACGAACATCTGACCTTTTTTGCTTAAAGGTTCCGGCTTCTTTCTTGAAACCAATGCTCCTTTATCTGAACTTCTATCTATTAAAGAATCCTTCTCTTTATTTTGTCCGAAAACAAAACTCGACATCATTAAGCCGACAACCAACAATTTTTTCATTTCAACTATGCGTTCTTTTCTACAGCCGGGATAGGGTCAGCATAATGTGCCAATCCATAATTTTGTGTCTGAGACAATTCAGGGTTTTTCACGTGCCACTCAAATTCATCTCTGAAGTGACGGATCGCTGCTGCAACCGGCCAGGCTGCTGCATCACCCAACGGGCAAATCGTATTTCCTTCGATCTTTCTCTGGATATCCCAAAGCAGATCGATATCTTCCATTTTTCCTTCTCCTTTCTCGATTTTCTTTAAAATCTTGTACATCCATCCCGTTCCTTCACGGCAAGGAGTACATTGTCCGCAACTTTCGTGATTATAGAATCTCGCCAACGTCATGGTGTGCTCTACAATACACTGGTCTTCATCCAAAACGATGAAACCTCCTGAACCCATCATCGTTCCGGTAGCGAACCCACCATCTGCCAATGACTCATAGTTCATATATCTTGGCTCTCCGTTCACCGTTCTCAGCAATAAGTTTGCAGGAACAATCGGAACAGAACTTCCTCCAGGAATACAAGCCTTTAATTTTTTACCGTCTTTAATACCGCCACAATATTCATCAGAATAGATAAATTCCTCTACAGTGATGGTCATATCGATCTCATATACACCAGGTTTATTGATATTTCCACAAGCAGAAATCAGTTTCGTACCTGTAGATCTTCCAACCCCTATTTTAGCATATTCAGCACCGGTAATATCAATGATTGGAACCACTGCTGCAATAGATTCAACGTTGTTTACCACCGTTGGTCTCTCCCAAAGACCTTTTACAGCCGGGAATGGTGGTTTTAATCTTGGGTTACCTCTTTTTCCTTCAAGGGATTCAAGCAATGCAGTTTCCTCACCGCAGATGTACGCTCCACCACCTCTCTGTACATAGATTTCAAGATCGAAACCGGTTCCTAAAATATTTTTACCTAAAAATCCTGCTGCTTTGGCTTCTTCAATAGCTTCTTCAAGGATATCCGGAATCCATGAATATTCTCCACGGATGTAGATATAAGAAGTATTGGAACCTAAACAGTAGGAAGATATTAGCATTCCTTCGATCAATAAATGAGGAAGGAACTCCATCAGATATCTGTCTTTGAATGTTCCAGGCTCAGACTCATCTGCATTCACGACAAGGTGTCTTGGAACACCTTCCGGCTTTGCCAGAAAGCTCCATTTCATCCCTGTTGGGAATCCGGCTCCACCACGACCTCTCAGTCCTGAAGCTTTTACTTCTTCAAGAATTTCATCAGGAGTCATTTTCAAGGCTTTTTCAGCTGCTGTATAACCTCCCTGCTTACGGTAAGTTTCAAAGTAGCGGATACCTTCTATATGTGCGTCTTTAAGTAAAAGTTTTTTACTCATTGTTATTTGCTTATTGCAATTGGCTTTTGGCTTCTTGCATTAATTATGATTAAACGTTAAGTGAATAATTTAAAATCTAAAACTTAGAATTTAAAATTTCTATTAGTCTAAAGCAACTTGTCCCTGTCTGCAAAGATCAAGGATTTCATCTACTTTTTCTATCGTTAAATTTTCATGAAAGAATTTCCCCAACTGCATCATCGGTGCGTATCCACATGCTCCAAGACATTCAGCAGGTTTCAATGTGAACATACCGTCTTCAGTGGTTTCTCCGTCTTTAATGTTCAGTTTGGTTCTGATATGATCCAGGATTTTTTCGCTTCCACAAACCATACAAGGCCCTGTTCTGCAAACTTCCAAAACATATTTACCCACCGGCTTCATATTGAACATCGTATAGAAAGTAGCCACTTCATATACTTCGATCGGCTTAATACTTAATAGTCCGGCAACATAATCCATTACAGGAACATCTAACCATCCTCCGAATTCTTTCTGTGCCAGGTGAAGTACAGGAAGAAGAGCAGATTTCTGTCTTCCCTCAGGATATCTTGCGATAATTTTGTGTACCTGTGCTAAACTTTCCGGTTTAAAAGCTATTGTTTCGCTCATTTTATTTTGTTGTAAAATGTACATTGTACAAAGTACAAAGTATTTATTAACTAATTTATATTTTCAAGTACATTGTACATGCTACATTGTACTTTTTACAATTGTTATGCGTCTAGTTCGCCTGCAATAATATTCATACTACACATCGTTACAATGGCATCTGAAATCACAGAACCTGTAATCATTTCAGGATATGCCTGATAATAGATGAAGCATGGTCTTCTGAAGTGAAGTCTGTAAGGGCTTCTTCCTCCGTCACTCACAAGATAGAAACCTAATTCTCCGTTTCCACCTTCTACAGCATGGTAAACTTCTCCTTTCGGTACATCAGTTTCTCCCATTACGATCTTGAAATGGTAGATCAATGCTTCCATTTTCTGATAGACATCTGCCTTTTCAGGAAGATAGAAATCAGGAACATCCGCATGGAATGGTCCTTCCGGAAGGTTTTCGTATGCTTGTTTGATAATTTTGATTGATTCCCAGATTTCCTGTTGACGAACCATGAAACGGTCGTAAGTATCTCCTGAGGTTCCTACAGGAATAATAAAGTCGAAATCCTGGTATGAAGAATAAGGCTGTGCAACTCTTACATCATAATCTACACCTGCTGCACGTAAGTTTGGACCTGTGAAACCGTAGCTTAATGCTCTTTCAGCAGAGATCGCTCCCGTACCGATGGTTCTGTCCATGAAAATTCTGTTTCTTTCTAATAAGGTACAGAATTCTTTGAATCTTGGTGGGAATGTTTTTAAGAAATCCTTGATCAGCTCGTGAAACTTAGGGGTGAAATCTCTTTCAAATCCTCCGATTCTTCCCATATTGGTTGTCATTCTGGCCCCACAGATCTGCTCATACATATCGTAAATACGTTCTCTTTCGATGAACATGTAAGTAAGACCTGTAATAGCTCCTGAATCCATTCCGGTTACTCCGTTACAGATCAGGTGGTCACCGATTCTGGCAAGTTCCATCAGGATAACACGCATATAGTCTACACGTTTTGGAACTTCTACACCAATCAGCTTTTCTACTGTCATGTGCCAACCCAGATTATTGATGGGTGCAGAACAGTAATTCATACGATCCGTAAGGGTAGTGATCTGAGAATAGTTTCTTCTTTCGGAAATTTTCTCAAATGCTCTGTGGATATACCCTACTGTTTGCTCAGCGTGAAGGATTCTTTCTCCGTCCATCGTTAAGATATTCTGGAAAATTCCGTGAGTGGCAGGGTGGGTAGGTCCTAAATTGAGGGTATATAACTGCCCGTCAATCTGTTCCTTACTTTCGTACTGGTTTAGTATATTAGATAATGAGTTATCTTTCATAAGTATTATAATTGATAATTAATAGTTGATAATCGATAATCATTTATCTATTATCATTTATCATTTATATTTTATTTTTATCTTCCGAACATACTATCGTTCTTGTCGGTTCTTGTCCCGTCTTCAAGGCGATATTCCTTCAACATTGGGTGGTATCCAAGATCTTCCATATTCAGAATAGGTCTCAGGTCCGGGTGCCCTTTGAATTTGATCCCATAGAAATCATACGTTTCTCTTTCCATCCAGTTCGCTCCTGCATACAGATCTGTAAGAGAATCTACCTCTATGTTTTCTCTGGACATGAAGATTTTCAGACGTAATCTGAAATTGGTCATCATATTATGCAAATGATAGACAACTCCTATTTCCTTTTCCGGAAATTCAGGATAGTGAATTCCACAGACATCCGTAAGGAAATTAATTTCCAGAGATGAATCTTTAAGGTAGTGAATGATTTTTTTTATATCTTCTTTCTTCACTTCAATGGTCAGCATCCCATAAGGCTCTGAACTTGAAATGACAGATTCCGGAAATTCTCTTGTGATTGCCTCTAATACAAATTCGTTTGTCATTTCCGTTTAGTTGCTTATGTTGTAAGAATCTAATAATTTCTGATACTCAGGCATATCTCTTCTTCTGATGCTTTCGCTTTCAGCCAAAGCCTGTACCTGCATTACTCCTTCAATGATCTGTTCGGGTCTTGGAGGACATCCGGGAACGTAAACGTCTACCGGAATAATTTTATCAATTCCCTGAAGCACAGAATAGGTATCAAAAATACCGCCGCTGGAAGCACATGCTCCCACTGCTACCACCCACTTTGGCTCAGCCATCTGAGTGTACACTTCTTTCAGGACAGGTCCCAATTTCTTTGATATAGTTCCGCAAACCATCAGCATATCTGCCTGTCTTGGCGAAAAAGAGTTTCTTTCCATACCAAATCTTGAAGCATCATAAGTGGGGTTCAGGGTAGCCATAAACTCGATACCGCAACAAGAGGTTGCAAATGGTAACGGCCAAAGTGAAAACTTTCTTGCCATCCCGATTACACTGCTCAGTTTTGTTGCGAAAAACCCTTCTCCTTCATAGCCTTCGGGAGCAGGTGCATCTGTTCTTATTACTGGTTTTTTATCTGACATCTTGTAGATGATTTTAGATTTTAAATTTTAGATTTTAAATTAATACGATTGGTTTAATTTAAAATCACCATCTAAAATTTTTAATTTAAAATTTATAATTGCTCTATTTATCCCAATCCAGTGCGCCTCGTTTCCAGACATAGAAAAACGCAACGAAAAAGATCGCGACGAACGTAAGTACAGCAAGGAATCCTTCCATGCCGAATTCTCTGAAATTTACCGCGTAAGGATAAAAGAATACGATTTCAATATCGAATAGTACGAACAATACCGCAGTCAGGAAGTACTTGATAGAAAACGGCGTTCTGGCATTTCCTTCTACAGGAACTCCACATTCCCAGCTTTGGTTTTTTACAGAGTTTCCTTTTTTCTGCTGTGGCCCCAAGAAATGTGCACCAAGCAAAGAAACCGCTACAAATCCTACTGCTACACCAGCCTGGATAAGGATTGGAATATAACTTTCAGGTAAATTCATTTTTGCATTATTATCTCAATTTGCAAATTTAGCGAATAAACAAGAAAGCATGAAATTTATCAGCTTAAAAGTCGGATGAAAATAGGGAAAACCGATAATTTAGAATCAATAAAAATAACAGTTATTTCTTCATTTTTTTAAGGAGAGAATACGCCATGAACGATATATATCCAAAAAGGATGCTGGCAAAAAGGATATTGATCACTGTATTGGTTTTGTCGTCCGGTGATTGAAAAAAGAAATTATAACTGATAAACCCGGCAATTAAAATAGCAAAGATGATGAGCTGTGGTTTCATGAGGTTTTTGGTTTGTAAGGTTGAGTGTCGGAGGGTTGGGAAGAAACGGTAGATCTTAGTACACTTCCATTGAATAAGTCCTTCTCCTTTTATGGTTTACCGGATTATAATCCTGCCATAACAGCTGGATGCTTTTGTTTTCTTCCAGTTCAGGATTGGTTTCGAGAAATTTTACCCCTTTTTTCTTGAAGACATCAAAAATTTCCTTGAAGATAATAGAAGTTACTCCTCTTCGCTGATAATCGGGGTGAATTCCGATCAGATAGAAATTGGCCCTGTCATTTTTTCTTCCTGCTTGTAAGAAATGCCACCATCCGAAAGGAAGCAGTTTGCCTCCGGATTTCTGCAGTGCTTTGGAGTAAGAGGGCATCGTTATTGCGAAAGAGATCAGATTGTTGTGCTCATCAACGATGCAAACAATAAAGTCTTTATCAATCAGTTTGAAATACTTTTCCTTGTAGGTTTTGCGCTGTTCGTCCGAAATAGGAGTATAGGTGGAAAGGTGTTTGTAGGTTTCGTCCAGAAGATCAAACATGGCATCCACATACTGGAGGATTTCTTCCTTTGTTTTAAATCTTAATACTTTCAGCTTATACTTTTCAGAGATAAGCTGATTGAATTTGTGGATTTTATCAGGCAATGATTCCGGGAAGATAATTTCGAATTCCACCCATTCTTTTTCCTTGATCAATCCTAGATTCTCAAGGTGTTTCGGATAGTATTCATGATTGTAAATTCCGATCATTGTGGCCAGCTGGTCGAAGCCTTTTACGAGCATTCCAGCTTTATCAAGATTGGTGAATCCCATTGGCCCCTCGATTTTGTCAATGCTTTTCTCCTTTGCGTAATCAATTGCTTTTTGAATCAATGCTTTTGAAATTTCAGTATCATCAATAAAATCGATCCATCCAAAGCGTACTTTTTTAATGCCTAACTCTTTCTCTTCTTTGTGGTTAATAAGCACGGCAATTCTTCCTGCGATCTTGTTATTTTTATAGGCAAGGTATTGCTTTGCTTCCGAATATTGAAGTGCAGGATTTTCATCAGCATTCCAAATGTTGATTTCATCATTGATAAAGGATGGAACATAGTAAGGATTGTTTTTATACAAATCCATTGGGAATCTTACGAATTGCTTGAGCTGATCCGCTGTTTTTACTTCAATAATTGAAACTGTAGACATGTTTTTTGAGAAGAATTAGAAGACAAATATAAATAATAAAATCTTATACTTTGGCACAGTTTTTATTTGATTATGGATAAAAATTAAACACAAAATCTATATAAAATGGTGGGTTATTATATCATTATTGGTATTTCAATGCTGGTGAGCTGGTGGGTTTCCTCCAGGTTGAAATCGAAATTTGAATATTATTCCAATGTACACCTTCGAAATGGTCTTTCGGGGAAAGAAGTAGCGGAAAAGATGTTGAGAGATAACGGGATAAATGATGTTCAGGTAATATCTGTACCCGGGCAGTTGACGGACCACTATAATCCGGCAGATAAAACAGTTAACCTCTCGGAAGGGGTTTATATGCAGAGAAATGCAGCCGCTGCGGCAGTAGCTGCTCATGAGTGCGGACATGCAGTACAGCATGCTGTAGGGTACTCTATGTTAAATTTACGTTCAAAACTGGTTCCTATTGTTAATATAAGTTCTAATCTGATGCAATTTGTTCTTATCGCGGGTATCGCAGTAATGGCGGCATCAAGAACGATTGAGAATCCAAATGGAAACACTACTGTGCTGGCAATTGGAGTCGCAATGTTTGCTGTGACAACACTTTTTGCTTTCGTAACACTTCCGGTGGAATATGATGCAAGTAACAGGGCTATGAAATGGCTTAAAGATACAGGAACTGTAACTGCAGAAGAATTTGTTGGAGTACAGGACAGTTTGAAATGGGCTGCAAGAACTTATGTGGTCGCGGCTTTAGGTTCTCTGGCGCAACTTCTTTACTGGGCATCTTTGCTCCTTGGTGGAAGAAGGGATTAATCATTAAATTCAAATGAAACATATTGCATCTCGGAAAGCTTTTCTGAGATGCTTTCTTTTTGGGCCAGTTTCAGTGATGCTGTAAGGATGCAGTTTTCATTCGCATCGAAATTCAAAACTTTGGCGTCAAATTTTGAAAGTAAAGTGAAAATAATATTCTGCTGATTGAAATTAAACTGAATTTCAACTTCTGTCTCCAGTTCTCTGGTAATGATACTGGCTTCCTCCAATGTGATCTTGGCAGATTCTTTATAGGTTTTTACCAGTCCTGAAACGCCCAGTTTTGTTCCTCCGTAATATCTGACTACAATGACAAGTACATTGGTGATTTCATTAGCCAATAACTGATTGTAAATAGGTAAGCCTGCACTTCCGGAAGGTTCGCCATCATCGTTGGCACGATAATTTTCACCATTTAATCCCATTCTGAAGGCATAGCAGTGGTGGGTAGCTTTCGGATGTTCTTCCCTGATCTTTTCAAGTGCAGCTTTTAGCTCTTTCTCATTGTTTACAGGGTAGGCAAATCCGATAAACTTACTTCCTTTTTCTTTTAAAAGAGTATTTTCTATGGGCTTTTCTATGGTTTTATACTCAAACGTCATTGTATATTCCGACTTTATGTATGCAAAAATATTAAATGCTTTAGTATTCTGCATCATGATCATAAAATAAGCCGTCAGTTTAGAAGGCTTTTCTTTTATTTTTGTTTGAAAAATGAGATCGTATTATCTCTGAAATTTTCAATTCTTGCAGGGGTATAATTGAATTCGGGGGCTTTTGTTCCGTTTTCCAGTTTCAGGTTTTCATTTTTAATCACGATGGCTTCATCCCAAAGCTCAGCATCAATAAACTGCTGCAGCGTAAAACGGCCACCTTCAATAATGACAGACTGTATCTGTTCTTTGTACAGTGCTTTCATTAATTCTGACAGGAAATCATCCTTATTGATCTTAACAAACTGGATATGTTTTTCAATACCTTCTTTTACAGAATTTAAAACCAATGTTTTTGCTTCATCATTATAAATGCTGAAACTGGCAGGAACTTTTAAATCAAAATCAATCAGTATTCTGACAGGGTTTGTTCCTTCCGCATTTCTTACAGTAAGGCTCGGATTGTCATGTAAAGCAGTTTGTGTTCCTACTAAAATAGCATGTTCGTCAGCTCTCAACTGATGAACGAATTGATTGACCAGCGTATTGGAAACAGGAGTCGGTTTAAAATCTTTATCCAGAAATCCATCACCGGATTCTGCCCATTTTAGAATAATATAAGGCCTTTTCTTTTCGTGGTATGTAAAGAATCTTTTATTGAGTTCAACACATTCTTTTTCAAGAATTCCTGAAACGGCTTCAATACCTGCATCCTGAATGATTTTTTTTCCTTTGCCGTTTACTTTATCATGGGAATCCATCGCTCCGATTACAACTTTCTTAAATCCCAGTTCTTTAATTTTTAAAGCGCAGGGTGGGGTTTTTCCATAATGAGCACATGGCTCCAGTGAGACATAGATTGTAGATTCAGGGATAAGATCTTTATTTTTAACTGAGTTAATGGCATTGATTTCAGCATGATTTTCACCGGCTTTATGATGGTATCCTTCACCAATGATTTGTCCATTGTGTACAATGACACTTCCTACAAGTGGATTAGGGTACGTATTGCCGAGAGCTTTTTGAGCCAGCTCAATGCATCTTCTGATATAAAGTTCGTCGTTGTTCATATTGATAAAAAGAAAAAGCGAAGACAAATTGCTTTGCTCCGCCTTTATGTATTCTGTTGTGTATTATTCTCCGCTGATGATATTATGGAGATTTTGTTTTAATGTTTCAAGATGAGCTTTTTTCTCATCAATCGTATTATAAGTATCTTTTAACAGAGGATTTTCTCTTGACGGCTTGTTGAAGAATGAAAGGTTGTTTTCCAGTTTTACGATTTCAGCTTCAAGATCAGAGATCTGGTTTTTGATCTTTCTGGCTTTGTCGGTAAGCTGATTTTCGGATAAACCTTCCTCTTTCAGTTCAAGTTCGTTGATCTTATTTATTTTAAGCTTCTCTCTTAATGTTTTATTGAATTCCGAGTTGATTGAGATCTTATCTCTCGGAACCTTTCCGATATTGTTCCATGATGTTTTGATCTGTTCGATTCTTTCAATGCTTCCTTCGTCATTGGAAACTTCTTTCAGTTCGTCAAGAAGCGCTTTTTTGTTCTTATAGTTCTCCTTCCAGTTGTCTGTAGAAGTATTGCTTTTCTCTCTGTAATTGTTGAAGAATGCATTACATGCATCACGGAACTCGTCCCAGATTTTATTGGTCATGCTCTTTGGAACGTGGCCGATTTTCTTCCAGTCTTCCTGAAGTTTTTTGAATAATGGAACGGCGATATCCCATTCTTCATTGTTCATATTGTCCTTTGCTGTCTGGATCAGTTTTAACTTTTCTTCAAGATTGGCCTGCTGAGAACCTTTTAAAGATTTGTAATAATTATTTTTAGTGGTATTAAACCCCCTAAGTGTAGTTTTGAAGTCGTTCCAGTTTTGATTGGAAAGTTTTCTTGGTACGCTTCCCGTTTTTAAGAAATCGGAACGCAGATCTTCAACTCTTTTGATGGCATTCTGCCAATAGCTGTGGTTGGGTGTTTCTGAAGGCTCAGAAAGCTTCTTGATTTCAGCGATGATCTGATTTTTCTTTTCAAGGTTTTCATTCTGTTCCTTTTCAATAGAAGCAGAAAGTTCAGATTTTCTTTCGTGAATTTTATTGGAGATTTCTTTGAACTCTTCCCATGTTTTTTCGCGGAATTCTTCAGCAACAGGTTCAGCTTCTTCTTTCCACAGTTTGTGAAGATACTGAAGTTCATTTAATGCTTTCTGGATTACCGGTTCGTTTTCCAGTTCTTTAGCCCGGGCAATGATATGCTCTCTTTTTTCCAGGTTATGACTGTATTCCTGCTCCAGAAATTCTTTATTCAGATCCAGCATCTGATAAAACTGATTCAGGTGGTGGAAGTAATTATTGTTAAGAATTTTGAATTCAGACTTGGCAACCTGTCCGGCTTTTGACCAGTCTTCCTTAATCTCACGGATGGATTTGAAAAGATTGATTCCCGGTTCAGAGCTGGTATATAAATTTTTAAGTCTTTCAATAATGTTTTGACGATGCTCAAGATTTTTTTTCTGTTCTTCTTCCTGCCCTTTCTGAAAATCATCGTGTTTTTCCTTGAAAATATTAACCAGCGCAGAATATTTAGTCTGAGAAGGGTGTTCATAGCTGAAGTTTTCAGGAGCGTTTCCTGCTTCTACATATTCATGCTTTTTGTCTTCCACTTCATCATGGATATAATGACTTGCTTTTTCCTTCAGCTGGTTGAATCTCTTGAAGTTTTCTCCTGCGTTGGGAGTGTTGATGATTTTTTCCATTTCCTTTAAAGCATCGGCAAGGGAGATCTCTTCCTCTTCATGTTCTTCCAGGTGTTCTGCATCATCTTCATGCGGGTTTGCATCATGAGAAACGGTGTTTTCTGATGGGTCCTGAGATACTTCGTTAGGATTTTTCTTTTCTTCGTTTTCAGAAAGATTGTTTTCTGTAATCATAGCAAATCTTTTATGTGAGTGGCGTTAATATCCTTTAAATATAGCTTTAAGGCCAATTAAAGCACTAATTTATGTTATTTTTTTTGAAAATTCCAAATTTCCCAGGCTTTTTCTGCTTGCTGCTCAAGCATATAATATCCGTTTACTGTCTTGGCCCCTTTTTCAGAAGCATTGATGATGAACTGGGTATAATTGGGGTTATAAATCAGATCAATAACCAGATGATCTGAAGAAAGCCCGTCAAAAGGGAAATTCAGGCAGTCTTTAATATTCGGATATGTACCTACCGGAGTACACTGGATGATGATTTTGTGTTCTGCAACGGTTTCCTGTCCAAGATTGTCAAAATTGATCTCCGTGCTTCTGGAAATGGTTACAGAAGGGATATTGTGTTTATCCAAAACATATTTCACAGCTTTTGCTGCCCCTCCGTTTCCTAAGATGAGTGCTTTATCCTGCGTAGGCTTTTGATGTAAAAGAAGCGTTTTTTCAAAGCCGAAAGCATCCGTATTATACCCTGTTTTTTTACCATCCTGAATAAGAACGCAGTTGACTGCACCTATCTTCTCTGCTTCGTCACTTAATTCATCAAGATAATTAATTATTTTTTCTTTATAAGGAATGGTGACATTGAATCCTAGCAGCTCAGGAGAGCTAAAAAGATTTTCCACTTCATTGATTTCTTTCAGATCAAAAATATCATAGGAGAAGTTCTTCAGCATGAGCTTCTGGAACTTATTTTCGAAGAATTTTTTAGAAAAGGAATAGGAAATATTTCGTCCTATCAATCCTAATTTTTTATTGGAATCCATATATCAAAAATAAAAAAAAGACCGGACAAATCCGGCCTTTGGTTTTAAATATTTTTTAATAATTAATCTACGATAAATTTAGTAGAGAAATTATCTGTTTTCAGAATGTAAGTTCCTTTTACCATTCCTTTAAGGTTAATCTTGTTTGAGTATCTGAAAGGATTGGTAATTGTTTCAATTAATTTACCTGAAAGATCATAGATCTCAGCTTTTGAAATTTTGCTTAAGTTTTCTCCTTTTACAGATAATTCATTGTTTCTTACCGGATTAGGGTAAATTGTGAATTCTGATTTACTTTTTGGTGTTTCAGCAGTTGCCAGCGTCCCAAAACATGTCCAGCTAAGGTCATCCATAGCAACTCTGTCACCATTATTTGGATTGACAATCTGAATGGTTACATCACCTCCTACATTTACATTGATAGTAGTGGTTGTTACAGTACTGCTGTATGGGATGGTTCCTACAGTAACATTATTTATCAGAACGTTCAGGTTACCGTTGTTTCCATTGTATTTTCTCTGGGTTGTTAATGTTAAAGTCTGAACACCTCCCGAAACAACAGAGCTCGTTAGAGTTCCCTTGTTGGTACAAACAGCTTTACCATTAATAGTTTCGTCAGTTCTTGCCAGAGTTGCTGTCCAGGTTATATTATTGTTTGTCCATGTTCTTGTTGCATATGAAGATGGTAAAGATGAACCATCCTGCATGGTACTGAAATCTTCAGTACCACAGCTTCCACCACCTGTAGATCCGTCAAGAGTGGTTTCTGTAGCGGTTGTACTTTGTGGAGATGAATTCCCGGCTGCATCTTTAGCAATTACATAGAATGTATATTGGGTAAGTGGAGATAAAGAATTTACTGTAGTGCTTGTCGTGGTTCCAGAAACAGTAGCTGCCAGGTTACCGTTGGCATACACCTGATAAGAAGCTACTCCTACGTTGTCTGTAGCTGCCGTCCAGCTTACTGCGATAGAGTTTGAAGTAGGGTTGTTGGCAATAACGTTTGTAGGAGCTGTAGGAGCCTGAGTATCAACAACAGGAGTTCCCCAGATCTGAGCAACATATTCAGGGTGATCAATGAATGGGTTTCTGTTACCCTGGTAAGCGTAAGAAGCATTGTTTCTTGCAATCTCTTCCGGAGATACCGGGTCCATTGCGTGCCATGCCAGGTATTGATTCAATGCCCATGGCTGAAGACCTGGAAATGTGCTGTTGGCAAGCATTCCACCGGATGTGAAATTGACAAGTTTATCTTCATATCTTGTAACAAAATAAAGGATCATTCTGGCGATATCTCCTTTAAAAGCATCAATTGGCTCAAATACAGTTCCTGAGTATCCTGCAGAGATGGATGTTCCTAATTTTGATCCGTTTTTAGAAACAAAAGAGGCATTTCCTACGATTCCATAAGGATAGTTGGATCTCATCCCGTTTACTTTCCCGTCTGTAGGGCGTATAAAGTGGATATCAGCGACCATTGGAGAAGCACTGCTGAATAAACTCTGAGGAACAACGTGCTCTCTGTTGTAGCACTGCCCTTCAGTAGAATAGGTTCCGCACTGGTTCGTTCCATAAGTGTAGCTGTATTGATCAGGTCCACTTGGGTTTTCAGAATAGATATCCAGAATAGTTCCGTCATTTTCATAAAAATAGTCACGGTCAGTCGTAGCATAGCCTGTCCATAGTCCATTATATCCATGATCTACATGTCCATTGCTGATGATGTTTTTAAGAGCTGTCTTAAGAGCTGCTCCTGATAATCCTGCTGCCTGGTTGTAATATCCTGCCGGAGCCTGTGCTAAAGCGCTTATCAATGTTACGCTTAATAGAAAAAAAGATAAAATTCGTTTCATTTTTTAAAATTGGGGCGTAAAGGTACAAAAAAATGATAACGAAGTGTATTAATTTAATGTAATATATAAACTTAAAACATTAGTTTTTAGTAATATATTCCTTGCTGATTTTTGAAAAGAACCATGAAATTGTTATTCCGAACAGAGAAGCGGTAAGCGCGACAATAAGATAATTCTTTCCTACAATCTTTACCGGGAAAGGGAGAACTTCATTGGCTCTGAAGAATTCGGTATAAAGCTGGAAATAGCAAAGTGCTGTTCCCATGATCAATCCGGTAATCACACCGGAAACAACAATTAGGATTCCTGTATAGAAATAGGTCATCCTTAAATGGCTTAAAGGGAAGCCAAGTGATATCAACGATTTTGCCTGCTCTTTTTTGTCAAGCTGAAGGATGATAATCGCTCCGGCAAGATTGAAGGTGGTAATGAAAATGACCAGTGCAAAAATCAGATAAATAAAAAGTTTTTCAGTATTGATCATTTTCCAGAAAGCGGCATTCTCCTCTTCTTTGGTTTTGATCTCTATATTTTTTCCAAGTGAAGAAAGCAGGTTCTGCTTTACGGCATCTGCGTTTTCCGGATTTTTTAATTTAATAACAATCTGGTAAGCTGACTTTTTAGGAAGATTAAGTAATTCTTCCGTAAGTTCGATAGGAGAGATGATATAGCTGTCCAGCTGATCTTTTCCGGGGAAAACACCTGTTACCAGAATATCTCTTTTATTATAAATGTCCTCTTCTTTATTAATGATCCCAGTTCCCGGCTTGGGCATAAAAACTGTTGCATAATGGTTAGACGAATCCACAGGGATTGAAAGCCTGTTATCAAGGCTATTTTCCATCAATACTTCATTAGAGTATTTGAAACTCGGATAAGTTCCGTAGAAAATCTCCTTGTTGATGGGATTCACCTTAATGTAAGCGGAGTCAACACCTCTTAGATAAGCAATATCGCCTTTTCCATTGAAGCTGATGTATACTTTTTCTTCAATAACACGGGAAAAACTGCTGATCTCTTTATTGCTGGCCAGAATTTTATAGACGTTATCAATATTTTTAATTGTTTTTCCGGAAGTGCTTTTTAAAGTAAGGTCTGAGTGAAGATTGGAAATAAGATCTTTATTCAGATCTTCAAGACCTGAAAAAACAGAAATAATGACGAACATTGCAGCCACAGCAACCGTCATGGCACCTACGGCCAGCCACGTAATAAACGTCACGGCAGTACTTCCTTTTTTAGCCAAAAGGTATCGGGATGCTATGTAAAATGCAATATTCTTCAAGACCTATAAAACAGGATTGTCGCCTTCACCTCGTAATTCTCTTTCCAGTCTTTCAACATCATCAAGAGCGGTATCCAGGTAAAAGTTAAGTTGTGGAATAATACGCACCTGCTTTGCCATTTTCTGGCCAATGAAGTTTCTGTATTGAGGTTTGTTTTCTTCAATCTCCTTCATAACAGCAGTACGGAATTCCTGTGGGAAAATACTTAAATAAATCTTGGCAATTCCCAAGTCAGCAGTTACTTTTACATCTGAAACAGATACCAATATGCTCTGTTTGCTTTCTGCAGCCTGTTTACGGAAAAGCTCCGCGAAGTCTTCCTGAATGATCTGTGCTACTTTTCTTTGTCTGTTACTTTCCATAATTTCTGCAAATTTAGTACTTTTGTTTGAATTGATACTTTGAAATTCAACTGCAGTATCAAATTTACGATTTAATTATATTTATTAATCATTTATGAAGTTAGAACATATTGGCATTGCTGTAAAGTCTTTAGGGGTTTCTGATGAACTTTTTGCCAGATTATTGGGAAAAGAATCCTACAAAAAAGAAACTGTGGAAAGGGAAGGGGTGGTCACTTCTTTCTATGGAACAGGAGAAAGTAAAATTGAACTGTTGGAGGCCAGTAACCCTGAAAGTCCGATCTCAAAATTTATTGATAAAAAGGGTGAAGGGATCCATCATCTGGCATTTGGGGTAGAAAATATCCTGGATGAAGTGAAAAGACTGAAAAAAGAAGGATTTCAATTTATCTCCGAAGAACCTAAAGAAGGTGCTGATAATAAATTAGTTGTCTTCTTACATCCAAAGTCTACAAACGGCGTGCTGGTAGAACTTTGCCAAGAAAAGCAATAAAAAATTTTGTAGTGAAAGAAATTTTACTATTTTTGCAAACACAAAATTTAACCAAGTTTTGAGGTCCTATAGCTCAGTTGGTTAGAGCACCTGACTCATAATCAGGTGGTCCCTGGTTCGAGCCCAGGTGGGACCACTACAAAAACTCGACAAGCCCCTATTTATGGGGCTTTTTTATTTCTAAAAATCACAACGCTGAAATATACGCTTAAACCTCCTCGGAAAAGCCTTGCTGGATTGACTTTGCAAGGATGTGGTTCTATTTTAAAATAAAAATTAAAATGATTTTGTGATTATAAAATTGATGAAATCATTTCTCCATTTTATATATCTATCCCTCTTGCCTATACAGTTAGCAACAAATGTATCTGAAATGGAAAAGATTCGTTCATTCAGACAATTGAGGCTTCTATTAGATAAGTATGGTTATTTTGAGGGAGCGAAGAGATTAATAAATGGTAAGGAAACGTTAGAACTAAGGGATTTAATTTTGGCTGATAGAGTAGATTTGTCAATAGAATATTTGGCTTTATTAGAAGAATTTCAATCTTTATTTAGTGAAGATGAATTGAAGAAGTGTAGAAGAAAACTAGGTATTTTGTAATAAAAGCGTAGAGTATATTGATTAGTAATACTAAAAATGAATAGATTACAAAGAAATGTATATTATATGTCTTAATTTTATGAAAAAAATAATAAATAATCACAGCTAACTAAAAACATGCTAACTAAAAAAAATGTAATTGTAAGAGAGGAAGCCTTTAGGTATTTCTTCTATTTTATGGAAGAAAGAATGAATATATTTTGGGAGAAGTATTATTCCTCTCAAAATCTTTTAACAAAAGATAAAGTGTTTTTAAAACATAAATTTACTAATGTTTATAGAGCAAGTGATAGGGTAAGTCAATACCTAATTAACAATGTCATTTATAATAAAAACTATATCAATAATTCTGAAGAAGATATTTTATTGAGGATACTTATATTTAAAGTATTCAATAAAATTGAGACTTGGGAATTTTTAACTTCCAAAATAGGGGAAATTTCTGTCAAAAATTTTGACTCGGAAAAAATTTCTTCCTTGCTTTCTGAGAGAATAAAATCTACACCTATTTTTAATTCTGCTTATCTAATGACAGGATCTCATAAAGATTTTAATAATATCATCTCAAAGCATGCCCGATGGCTAAAAATGATCGAGAAATATTTTATTAAAGATAAATTATTCTTAAAAATTAGTAATTCAAAATCATTAGAAGATATATATTTATACTTAACATCTTGTCCTTTTATTGGTGATTTTTTAGGCTATCAATACACAATAGACTTTAATTATTCTGAAGTAATTAATTTTGATGAGAATTCTTTTGTAAAAGCTGGTATAGGTGCCGTTAGAGGGTTGAAAAAATGTTTTTTAAATTATAATGATTTCTCACGAGAATATTTAATAGAATATACATTAGACAATAGTGAGAAATATAGAGAAAAATACGGTTTTAACAATTTTAAAAATTTGTTTGGAAGAGAGCCTAAATTAATTGACATTCAGAATTGTTTTTGTGAAACTGACAAATATCTCAGAGCTGTTATGCCAGACTTAAAAATTGATAATGTAAGGATTAAACAAAAATACAAACGCAGTAATAATAATATCACATTTTTCTTTCCTCCTAAATGGGGAATTAATGATAAATTGAATAGGGAATGTATACAGCAGAATTTACAGGGATTAACTCTTTTTTAGTTGGAGTTTCCAAAGCTATATTAGAGAATGGTGTAACAAGAAATGTAAGGGGTTATGAATGTGTTGAGTTACCAGAACCAGTAATGTTTAAAATTACAGACCCAACTGCACGTTGGATTAATATTGGAGAAAGGAGATGGAATATTTTCCTTCCGTATGCTGAATCTCTATGGTTGGCATCAGGAAGAAATGATTTGAAATTTATTGAATTTTACCTCTCTAAATTAAAAGAATTTTCTGACGATGAGAAATATATAAGGGGAGGGTATGGTCCAAGAATGAGATTTTTTAATGGAAACTCTCAAGATTATCAAATAGCTTTAAATTCAGCTGAACCAATTTTTGAAAACATTATTACTGATCAATTTGTTTATATTGAAGAATGTTTTAAAAATGATCTTTACAATAGGCAGGCAGTGTTAACATTAAGTGATCCGCCAAAAGATTATTTAAATGTTGATAAGAGTTTAAAAATAACAAAAGATCTCCCTTGTACTAGGTTACTTCAATTTATGTGTACTCCAGATAAAAAACTTAATTTGACAGTTTATATGAGGTCTAATGATTTAATATGGGGAGCTACTGGAGTTAACATCTTTAATTATACATTTTTACAAGAATATTTTGCAGCAATATTAGGCCTTGAAATAGGTAGTTATTACCACATAGCAAATAATCTACACTATTACAAACATAGACATCAAAATATGATCGAACGTATTGCAGATACGGTTCCAATTGATAATGGCTATACTTACAATAAGAAATTTAATTCACTTCAGACCTTTGATGCGTCAATTAAAAAATTATCTCATTTCGAAAATGAAATGAGATTGGGTAGGTTAGATCAATTGTTTGATATGGATGATGATTTTTTTAACGATTGGGTAAAGATTTTTTATAGAAAAATATCGGGTAAAAAGGTTGATTTTATTAATCCGATTTTAAATGAAATTTTGAATTAAATATTTTGTGGCCAATTTATAGGGTCACCGTAAATAATTCCAGGAGTATATTTATTATTTAACCAATTTACGAAATCTTCTACTATATCGTCTTTTAGTTGTTTAGAGCAAAAATTTCTTCCTTTACAGGGAATTTCAGATACAAATTTTTCTGGGATAGGAATGGCTTTATTACCAAAGTAAAAGAAATTTTTAGAGATTAACACATATTTTCCTCCTGTATCTCTTGCTAAGTGCTCTGTATTTGTTTTGTCAATTAATGAGTGTGCGGAATCTTCTTGAATCCAGGTTCCATTATTTTGATGATAAATATTATCACCATACATAACTTTTAAAGGGCCATTTAGTACAGGTTTTTTACATTGAAACCTAGTATCACTCCAATACTCGCTAAAAGTAATCTTTTCTTCTACTTTCATAGCATATATTAAATGATTCTCTTTATTTAATTTTTTTGATCCTGTTCCAAATATCCAACTGCCGATTTGAAGTTTAGAGTTATTTCTAATTTGAGATTTACAAACTGCTAAGGTACAATAACCCCAAAATGGATTAGGTGCTAATCCAAAATCATGTTCAATTTTGTATGAAAAATTCATATTAACAATTTATTCTAGTTACAGGAAATATAGGAGGTGATGGGGTAGAATCAGGACATTCCTGAGGAAAGCTCTTGCCATCTAATACGTCTGTTAATTTGTCTAATGAATTCCAGCCTATAGTAGGGCCTCCATTTTTTTTAAATTCCTTTGGAAGTTCTACATTGTTGTTACACCCATGCTTATATATACCAACAATATTTTTTCCATATTTGTTTGCTTGTTTTATTTCATAATTAACCCAAGGTCGTGAATGAGTTTTTTCCCCAATTAAACAAATGAATGTTCCTGACCATCTGACACAACGAGATAAATGACGCTGAATGTATTTTGTACTAGGTTTTGTGTTTTGATATTTTGTACTATCTACTGACGAATTTCGTACGTTATATCCAGCATCTTTCAATCGTTTTTTCAACTGTTGGACATGTTTGTCATCTTTGTGATAATGGCTGATAAAAATATTTTTAGTTTTACTTCTTCTCATCTTTTTGTTTTTTTTGAAATAATTAACCCTATAATAGCATATCCAATAATGTCTTTTAAAGTATCATCTATTGTTTCAAAATTGGGAGCTTTTCCTTTCATATTATTTTCTACGAGCGTTCTGTATCTTCTAATTTTATCCCATAAATGAACCATATTACCATTTAATCCCAAATCAAAACTAGCACCTCCATAATCTTCGTTTTTTTTTAATAAAATTTGGGTTACTTCATTTGTAATCTCTTGTATTTCTTTTTCTTGCATATTAATTTGAGTTGAAATTAGTATTAGTTTTATTTAAATTTTTAATTCAAAATATATACCTAATAATGATAATTCAAATTAATGACATATTTGTATGTCAAATTGTCGTAATTTAATGTTTTTTATATTATCGTTTGTTTTAAATGGTTGACTCTATTAAATTATTAATAATCTCTATCGTTGATTATTTGTATAGTATTAATGGGTTACATTTAATTTTGAAATTAGGAATGCTCTGAAAAATAGTTTGAAGAAGTCGTCTTTTTATTCGGGTGTGAGACACGTTTATTACTGCATTTATACATATTTTTCTACATATCAGTCATATTGTCCATTAAAAATTTTTGAAAAAGAGACATATAGCCATAATCTTTGAGAAAGCGTTCATTTTTTTTATGCTCAGGGAAAATACTGTCATATACGATTTTTGTTGCTGCACCAGTACTTGCGATTGGTAGAATCAATGCATGAGGATGTTTTTCAATGAACATTTTATATTCAACTTCTATACCATCCATTCCTCCTATAAAAACAGCCGCATCATATTTATAGTCGGATAACATACGCTCCCTCATTAAGTGAATACTATTTTGAATATCACCAGAGCTATCCGTATAAACTATATTTTCAAACTTATCATTGTCTGCAGGAAATTTATCTTTAAAAAATAAAGATTGGTATAATATAACATGCTTAGATATTGTTGATTTAAGTTTTTTTTCAACTGCTTTTTTCTCTTCTTCTGAATCTAATTCTTCAAAATCTTTCTCTAAAAATTCATTTTGAATAGTCCGTTCAATTACATAATAAATTAAAGGTGTGATTGAGGGATGTCCTCCCCAAATAATCCTGTGCTTTGATAGAACCAAACTCGCTAGTGCTATTACAGCATCTCTAATTGCAATAATATCTGCTGTATCATAATATTTAGGATGTCTTTCAGGTAAAGGAATACTTGCTGATAGAAATATATTTTTCATAGCTTGTTTAATTTGAGAAGTGTTTATTAAAATCTAATTTTCTAAGTGTTTTAATTTCCAAATATTTATTTAACCATTCTAGATGTTCCAACCAATAGTTTCTTATTGACATTTCATCATATATTAATGTTATCGATTCTATTTCCTTATTTTCAATTTTATTGATAAGCTTTTGAGAATTATGACAATTAATAGATTGAGGAATACCAATAGTTGGAATGTATACTTTTATTTTCCCATTATCTAATAGTTGAGTGATATATCTACTATATTGGAGATTTACTTCGATTTGATTATTGTGAGCAGCCTGAGTAAAATCTGTAATTAAAGCGTCTTGCCTTGATGCTAAATTTCTTGCTCTAGAACTTTCAACAAGCTCAATAATATCTTTTAATTTGTTTTGTTTTAATTTTCCTTTGGTTAAATCTGAAAAAATTGGTTTTTCAAAATCTGAGTCTTTTAATTTTAAGGAAAACCCCAAATGAGCAAAATCAGCAAAATCACAATCTGGCCATAAAAGATGCACTATTCCTATTCTTTTTACGTGGGCTTTGTCCAATTCTTGTTTACACCAATCACTATTCAAGAATCCTTTGGTATTTAACATTATAATTAAATCACAATCGGTCATTCTGTGCCAAAGCTCCTCTTGAAATTCTTCTCCTTTATCTATGGAATGAGTATCTATAAATACATCAAAATTATTTTGTTCTAAAAATTCATAAAGCTGAATAGCTATATTACTAGATTCTGATCTTTTATAGGAAATGAATATCTTCCTATTTTTTCTTAATAATTCGAACCCTTCTAAAATAATATTGCATATTTTGCTAACATTATTGTAGAATTTTAGACCATTTTGGTTATATAATAATTCAGGCATTTCTTCATAGAAATCGTTGTAATAGATTGGCAAAATAACATTTCCATCTAATTTCTGATGTTCTATAACTTTTAAAGTTTTTTTGTCTAAGTTATTTTTATTACCTGAATAAATGACAAAAGCGGGCTGACCTCCAGAATATTCATCAATATTATCTATAGTTATTATTTTTAATAGATCAATAATGATTTTTAATTCATCAAATGATTTTTGTAAGGATAACTTTATTTCTTTAAAGAGCTCCTTATTCTCTCCTAATAAAACTAATTGATATTTATATAACATTTCTTGTTTTTTTAAGTTATTTTAAGCTAGGTTGTCAATTCTTTTATAAAGTATGTTAAAATATATTAATTATCTAGATCTTAACCATTCAGACAGGGTTATTACTTTGTTGTTGCCATTAATATTGGGGAAAACAACATATGCACCAGAACCTCTATAATGACCATTTATATATCTAGATGTTTCCAAGTAGTCTATATATGGATATATTTGTAAATACTCACTTCCTGAAAACTCAGAATAATCTTTTTTAATTGGGAAAATGGCAATATTTTGAATGTATTTTGATGCATCACCAAGTCCTAATTCCCAGTTGCACCATTTTGAATTAATCGCAGCTTCTGTAGCTAATAAAATAAACTTATGATTTTCCTTTATTTTTTCTTTGATTCTAACAGCAGTTTGCCCCGAAGTAGTTTTAGGCATCCCTTCATCAAGCCAATCAACATATATGTCGACACCGAAGTTTTTAAGGAAAGCAATCGCTCCTTCTAGTTCCTGCATTTCATCATGTTTGTGAGAAAGAAATATTTTTGTTTTGAAAGACTTAGTTTCATTTTTAAAATCTCTTAATACAGAGCTCGTAGTTTTATATGAAGAATGTATGGAGGGTCTATAAGATTTTAATTTTGATTCAGTTATGTAACTCATAATTATTTCACGGTTTTAGTTATATTATAGTCATATTTTTTATCTCGTAATTCAATCGCCTTATTTAAATAGAAATTTGGGTTCTTTTTAAAATCTTCCCATGTTACTGATTGAATATAGCTACTATCACCGTAATAGATTGTTGATCCATTTGAACAGCTCGCAGTTGTTGGAGATTTTGCGTTGAACATATTATCTTTTAATATTTGAAACAGAAATGATGTATTTAAGGATCTACAATTGCAAATATTGTCATTAGTAATATAATATTCATAGCTTCCCCATTCATCTGGAAGAACAATTACTATGATACCATTGGACAAACTTGTACGTCCATTTCTTGTATACTCTTTCAAAGAATATGAAATTTCCCAAGGTATCCATTGCTCTTTTTCTGCTTCCCAAATTTCTTTCATCCCTTTCGATACTAATACAGTTGTTATCGAGCTATCATAAATTTTATTTCGAAGGGATGATTCAATGTATTCATCAGAAAAATCAGCTAAACTTTGACCATCATCTTCACCTTTAAATATATGATCTTCATCATCTAAAATCTTAGCTAATTCATCAACATAGTGCCTTGCTCTAGTCTGAATCTTAGTTTGGCTTCCAAACCAACTTTCTTCATATATATTTAAATCTTGAACTTGTGTATCTGCATATTTATACGAAACAAAAACTTTTCGTCCCATTACTTAGCTATCTTTTTTATAATCGAAATAATTTCTTTTACTGATGCCTCAATATTATATTTTTGGATTGTTATCCTTGAAATATCGGTGTAAATTTCTTCAGTCAAATTGTATTCTGTAGGGTTTTGAGATATCTTATCAAAAATTTCTTTTGCCATATAGCCAGTGTAAGATAAAGGGATGGGAATCAAGCCTTTTTCCACTGCAATCTCAAATTCTCTTTTTACACCATCTGCATTTATAATATTGTCACCATCTGCCTTATTGCCAAAAAGAATCAATGATATACCAGCTCTTGAAAGCATATTTTGTCTATATTCTTCCCATAACTCTTCTAATTTTTTTTCACCCGAAGCAAATTGAGGAAATGGTTTCAAAATTAATTGGTTTTCAGAAAATTTTTTGGGATTTGAATATATAGCATCTAAAGCCCCATTTATTACTGCACTACCGACACCTAAACCAAAACCATTTACAATATTTAGATTATTTTCAATAAGTTCTTTTGATAATAAATGAATAAAGCTTTGAGCTTCTTTTTGTGTAAAATCACCATAATTAATTGCACTGCCGGAAATAAATATAGAATGAGAATTGTATCTTCTTTCAATTTCTTTTAATAATAAAGTTAAATCTG
Organism: Chryseobacterium sp. ON_d1; assembly: GCF_006829085.1. Lineage (GTDB taxonomy): Bacteria > Bacteroidota > Bacteroidia > Flavobacteriales > Weeksellaceae > Chryseobacterium. The sequence goes on along the minus strand of NZ_BJTC01000006.1, from coordinate 241,545 downwards.
GATAGTCCTCGATTAAAATAGTCTGCACTCGGTATCTGCCTAATTCTTTAATAAATAATTCTTGTTTTATCTTTTCATATTCGAATTTTTCCTGATTATTACCCCAGTCACTTATTGCAGTCTTTTTCATAATACAATAGTGATCTTTGCTTTTATCACTATACCTGTGTGTAAGGCGACCGAATATATAGTTGACGTTGGGATCTGTAAAACTAAAGCCGACAAATAAAAATGATTTTGTTATAAGTTCTGAATTAAAAATGGAAATAAATGGTTCGTGTGTATAGTAGTATCTTTCGTAATCTTCTTTTAATAGAATGGCTTTACTTGGCTTATCCTTGTCACCATGCATTTTGTAAAGAATACATGATCTATTACCTTTATTTATAAACAGATCATCTACTTCACTTTTTATATCGATTATTTTATGTATTTTTTCATGAGTATCCTCAATTAAATCATCGTAGTTTGTTGTCCAAATTGTTGAAAAAGGAAGTCGAGCTATAATACGATGATTCTCAGTTTCTATATCTGAATCAGTAAACTCATTTACTATTTTTTCATCTATTTTATTTCTGTTATTATTTTTATTTTTATGGAACTGGGCAACAGAAATCAAATCCGTTTCTTCATCAATTCTTAAACCAAGTTCTCCTGCAATATCCCGTAATAATCCTTTCCAATCAACAAACCCTGCAGCTTTTGACATACCTGCTCCCAAAAAGATTGTTGCGGTACCTTGTCTTAATTTAGAAACATAATCATTAATAAATGCATTAATTTCGGGCTTATTAAAATCCATAATTTATATTATTAGTTTTATTTTAGCTCTTAATAACTTAGTAGAAAGAGTGTTTACTTTTGTGTATTCTATAAAAATAGAAAAAGTATTGTAATTTAAGATACGGTTTTCCGTAATTTAATGAGCTTCCTTGAACACGCTTAAACCCATCTACATCCACAGCACTCCACACAGCTCCAATATTTTTATAAATAGCTGATATAAAGTAAATATAACTCCATCTAATACCACATAAATACACAGGGTACATTACAGGTGGGACCACAGAAAATCAACCGCTTACGTATGTGAGCGGTTTTTTATTGAAATTCAACCTTAATATATCTTAAAAATAAGTAAAGGTTTTTATAATCTAATTTTCAGTATGATTTTAAAGAATGAGTTTTTCAGTATGTGATTTTAAGATTTTCTAAACACTTCTGTTTTATAGTATCTCAGTAAATAATCATAAATTACCATTTCAAATAAACGCTGATCAGAGGTAAATAGCCTGTTGATATTCATATGGAATATAGCTTGGAAAAAACTTTGTAAGGATACTTCTAAAGTTTGATTCTTATGATGGCGGATGATATTTTGCAACGCAGCATTGCTTGCTTTTATATTTGTCATAACAAGATCCCTTTCTTTGGAGAATCCTTCTGATTGCATAAAATTTAAATAGAGAGGTTTAAATTCTCTGTATTTTTTATCCAGCTGGCTGTTAAGTTTTTTTATGGTGTTAAATTCTTTTTTGAAAATATTATTGAAATCTGCACTCCATTGAAGCTTTTCCTCAATGCTTATATTGATCTTATTCAAAATTTCATCGATATAAAAAAGGACGAGCATTATTTTTTCAACATCAGTATAATGCAGGCATTTGAGGACAAATTCACTGCTTTTCTGAAATAATGTTTCTGCATCTTCCATGGTATTAGATCCATATCGTTCAAGTTCAGGTTGGTATCTGTCAACCAATACTGATGAGATTTCACCACTTTCTATATAGGGCTGTATGATATTATTCATTTTATCAAAGGCTGCGGTGTAGTGCTCTTTTTTATCTATATTCCTTAATTTTAAACGTATTCTAAGATGTGATTTCGGATCATTATAACGGATAAAAAACCACTTTGAGATATGTTTATTTTTGTATAAATATTCAAGTAATGGCTCTAGAGATTCCTCTAAAATAATATCGGCTGTTTTTATTCCTGTATAAATTTTAAAATACAGCCATTCATCCGTGATAATAGATTGTTTTTCAGTCATTAATTTTGCTTTTGTTGTATATTGAAAAAATAAACTGATGCATAAAATCGTTATTTTCGTTATATAGAAACTCTTCAATAATAATTGATTTATTTTTTCTTATGGTATCAACAAAAACTTTCACCAGATCATAATTTTCGAGATTAATGGTGAGTTTGTTGTCAGATTGTACCCATTGTATCCATTTTGGAATCAGTCTTTTATTTCTCCATTCTCTTATTTCTGCTAATAATTCTTCTTTATTACCGAATTCATCGTTTTGAAATATTGAAAATTGGGTAAACTCTTTTTCTGTAATTTTCCACCAGGCTTTGGAGAGAATAATATTTTTATATTCAATTCTGGGTAAAAACTGATAAATCATTTTAAGATCTCCCCAGTTAAAATTAATGGCTGGTCTGATGTTTTGTTGATAAAGATCACATAAGAAATGATAAACAGGCAGGGGATTGGCAGAATAATTATGTGAATTTGTTAAATATGGTTTAACTTCTTTATTAAGTCTTTTTGAACGCAAAACTATTCTGTTGTTTTTCAGGGAAATATATAAGTCGTCAATAGGAATTTGATTTTCTTTTGGTAGGACCGACTGGGTTAAAAAGGGAATTTCATAAGACCGCAATGCCGGCCTTCTGATTACATTTCCTATTCTTGCTTCAGGAAGGTGAACAATTTCCGCTGAAATATAGTCTGTATTTAATTCCTGTTCTTTTCTGGTTATTTTTTTTGTAAAATCATGAACTTCTGATTTTTCTGAACAAAATCTTGCCATGACATTTGCAGCACTACTTCCGCCACCGCCACTTAACGATAGCTTTTCCTGATTGTTATCAGAAATAATTTCTGTGACAAAAGAAATAGTATCTGGCAGATCATCCCATTCTTCATGAAAATTTTCGAAATCTTTATCAAATAGTTCGATTTTGTATTGCTGATTGAATAGAGCCTGTTGTGTTTTATCATTCAGGATTTGCTGAAACGAATTCAGTTCTATTTTTATATTTGAATTTTCGTTGCTTTCAGAATATTTCAGATTTTCAATATAGGGATGCATTCCTTTTGTTGGAATATCCTGTCGGTAGCCAATTCCAATCTCGGTATCCAGCACATATGGTAATGACATTTCCTTTTTTTCGAATCTTTCATGAAAAGCTTTTTTAAATCTCTCTAGCTTGCTGTCTTGGAGAGGAATTGTAATCTTATTTAAAAATACAATGGCATCTTTTAATGTTTTTTTCCAATAGGAGGGTAAAATAAACCTCTCTTTAAAATACAAATCGGTTTGAAAGAGATATTTTTGGTCATATTCTGCATTAAATAATTGAATTGAACTTTCGATGTCAGAATAAACAGAAATAGAGTTTCCAATCTTATTATCTATTTCATTAATTTTGATTTTTATTTGATTCAGAATGTCTGCTTCTTTTCTTATTTCTAATCTGGATAATGCATCAATCATAATGTCCAGGAAATCTTTTCCGGAAACAGTCGGCTCCAGCTCACTTACTAATATCTGATTGTCGATAAGTTCATTGATGAATTCTTCTGCTTCTTCTTTGGTGATCTCTTCGTTGATCAGGATATCTGAAAGTTGTACTATCGTTTTACCTTGGCGGGCAGATTCGAGTATGTCCTGTAATTCATCTGAAAGCTGCACTGAGGAGATAATATAATCTCTTTTTCCATAAGAGTATTCATATTCAACATATCGAATCCTATCTCTTATTTTGTAAATACTATTATTGGGATAAAATAATAAGCGGTTTCTTATCTCTGGCATTTTTACAAAATGATCAGAGAGACCAACCAGGAAATGCATATCAAGTTTTGTTTCCCTGATAAGCTGATTGCTCGATAGGTGGTCTTTTCTAATAAAAGGCTGAGAAGCTTCGCTAAACTTACCAAGACCAACCTCGGTAAATAACCCAAATGGAATAGAGCGGGTGCTCATCCTGCTATAATACTTTAAAAAACTATTTTTAAGTTTCTGATTTTCTTTATTATGAAGATCATACCCGGATATGATCCATTCATTTAATTTTTTGTGCAGGTAAGGAGATGCAAGATAAATAGCTTCCTGAAAAACCGGATCTGCATATATGGATTTCAGGTCATCTTTTGGAATTTCATCAGAACCTGTTATCTCCTGGAATTTCTTCCGCGAAAATAAGGGAGTACGAAAAACATATTCTTCAAAAAATTGATAGGGGAAACGGGACATTTATTTTTTACGGGATTTTGGAGGCTGATAATCAGGATGCCCCAGTTGCCAAAAAGCAAAAGCAAAGATATCTGATAAATTAGAATACCTTTGGGCTACCGGAATATTTCCGCCATGACCTCCTTCATAATCAATATTTAGTAAAATAGTTTTTTTTGAATCGCTATTAGCCAATAATTTAGCTGCAAATTTGGTAGATTGCCAAGTTGCAACTCTAGGATCATTGATTCCAGCACAAATTAATGTGGCAGGATATTTTTCCCCCTTTTTAATATGTTCATAAGAATCCATTTCTAATAATCCTTTAAATTCTATAGGATCATTTGGATTACCATATTCTTTGATACTGGTTGCCTGAATACCATTATTCTCGAATCTGATGGTATTCAATACTCCTGATTCTATAATAGCTGCTTTAAATAATTCAGGCCTTTCCGTCATTGCTCTGCCAATGGCAATTCCTCCTGCACTGGCTCCCCATATTGCGATTTTTTCTGGAGAAGTAAATTTTTGATTAATGAGATATTCAGTGGAGGCAATAAGGTCCTTCCAGGTATTGGGCTTTTTATTTTTCTGCCCATCAATATGCCATTGTGCCCCTTTTTCCCCTCCTCCTCTTACATGGGGAATAGCAACGATACCTCCCTGGTTTACCCACAAAAGATAACTTTTTGCAAAAAAAGGTGTCGAAGATTCACCAAAAGCTCCATAACAGTCTATAAGCAGTGGATTTTTACCATTTCTTTTACTGTTTTTATTATAGATTATAGATAATGGTATTTCTGTACCATCGTAAGACTTTATAGATAGCTCTTCAACAATAATATCCTTAAATTCCGGAAAATCTATCAGAGGAACAAGGTTTTCCTGGGTAAAAGTGTTTGTTGATAGATAATATTTAAAGCGTTGTTCATCATTAGCCCAGCCTGAAGAGTTTATCCAGACATCTGAAAATTGATCTCCCTTTGCCTGTAGATCTACGCTGCCTGCAACATATGGTAATTTAATTGGGATTTCTTTTCCATCCCGATAGAGATATAGTTTAGCTTCCACACCGTTTTTGGTGGTTACATAATAAATACCATCTTTTGTAATGGTGTATTGCTTTATGACTTCATCTTTTTTCTCAGGAACCAGAACTTCAGGGTTTTTAAAATCTCTTGTGTTAATGCTGGTTTTGCATAATTTATAGTTGGATGAATTATATCCTGATAAAAAGTAAATATCATTTCCTGATAATCTTATTGAAAATGCCTTACTATCTTTATCATATAATGGCTTCCAATTTTTTTTTCCTTGTAATAAATCTTTTTTATCAATAAAAAATGTCTTTCTAAAGTTTTCGGCATCTACCAGTATACCGATGTAATATTGATCTTCAGGATTGAAAGATAATATGGCTGGGTATTCAGTGCTGCTGATTTTTAAGTCAGGGTTATGTACATTTGAAAAAACGTCATTGAGAGCTTTCGGGTCTTCTCCTATCCGGTAGAGTATGGCCTGGGTATTTTTTCTGAAGTCTTTTGATTGTAAATCAACAACAGGATAATAAGTATAAAAAAAGCCATTGTTATCATCCAGCCATTTAATTCCACCAACGGTTGAAGGATTTGTGTTTATAATGGTTTGCGGATAAATACTTTTATTATCCACATTCATTACAATAACCTCAGAGAGTTCTTTGCCTCCCTGGGTTAATGAAATTGCTATTTTATCTCCATTCCAACTGGGGCTTATCAGGTTGATAATGAAGTTAGGTGCTTTGGTGCCAACTGTTGTTTTCTTTGACGAAATAAATTCTGATGGATCATAGAGTAAGTTTTCTGTTCCGGAAAAACCATTTCTATAATAAACTTTTGCTGTTTTTTCGCCAACATTTCTTTTTAAATAAAAATATTTATCATTTCTGGTTACTTTTAAGTCTGAGATAGAATATCCTTCTCTTTTATCAAACTCTAACCTTTTATTGTAGTAATAATTTCTGTTGGGGATGGAACTGAGAATTGAAGCTGTAAAATCGGATTGAGACTTCATCCACCGGGTTACTGTAGAATCTTTTAAATTTTCTAAATTTCTAAACTCATCTGTTATTTTAAACCCAAAATAGTCATCTGTAGCAGGAACCGAGGGGGCCTGGTTATTAAACTGAGCTTTTAAGGATGTTGTTAAAAGAATAAAAATGAAAAATATTTTATAGTGCATGCTAAAAATTATTTAGTAATAGGAATCTTTGGTCCTAATCCATCATCAAGTGAGCTACCATCATCACCATTGGCACAACCATCGATATGTTGTACAAGATGATTAGGGCCTCCTCCAAAAATTTTATGAAGATTATCAATCTTTGCCATTTGTAATTTTTTTAAAGATAGTTTCTTTTTGTCTTTTTTTTCGTTTTTCATTGTAAAAAAATTTTTTTTAATTGTTTGCAAATAAAAGCGTTTTTTCTATTTGATCGTAAAAAAGCTTTTCTAGATTCATGAATTTAGAGTTGGTGTTATTTTTTAATTTTCTGATTTTCAGTATTTTGTTATTGTTTTTTTTGATTTTAGTATGACTCTCATTTTTAAATAATATTTTTGTAAAAAAGAGGAAGATGTTTAAAATAAGGTTGCTTTTGTTGCTCGTTTTATGTAATTTATTTTATGCACAAAAAAACAACACTGAAAATATTGCCAAAAGTGTTTTAAAAAATTATAGTTATCAGGAACTGGAGGGAAAATTCTATGAAATTTCGCCGGATGATACTAATGGTAGAAAAAATATTGCAAAATCATACCTTGAAAAAGCAAAAAGTGATCATGATGAAACGCAAATTGCAGAAGCTTATATCATGCTGCATTTTGATGAATCATTGCCCAATGCATTGAAATATCTTGATAGCGTCCAGATGATCACAAGGCAATCCAAAGAGATCTATTATCCTGCCAGGACTTTTTTGTTAAGAGGGAATTTATACTTTAAGTTTGATAATCTTCAGGCTGCTTTGAATAATTATGTACTGGGATTGAAATATGCTAAAGAGAAGGGGTATAAGAGGCAAATTGCCATGGCCAATATTAGTATTGCTTATTTAAAAAACTATATTGGAAAGCATGCTGAGACTGTTAAAACTCTAAGATATTATTTATATAATGCTGATTATCTGAATGAGGACGAACATAATCTTCTTAAAATTAATCTGGCAGATGCTTACATAGACGGTAATAAATTGGATTCAGCATTTGTATTAATACAGGAAGGACTTGAGGCTTCAAAAAAAAATAAAAATCTTTATAGCTATTATCAGAATCTTGGTTTATTGGGGTATTACAATTATTCCTTAAAAAAATATAATCTTGCCATTGAAAATTTACAGCAGTGCAAAAAATACTTTTTTACAGCAAACTACAAAAGCAAAAGAAACCAGAACTACACACTTTTGAATTTAGGCAGATCTTATGCTGGCTTAAATGAAAGAGCTAAAGCAATAGAAAATTTTGCTAAAATTGATTCAATGGTGCTCAAAACGAACTATGTTTTTCCGGAGCTTAGAGAGGTTTATACTTACCTTATTGACTATTATAAAGAAACCGATGACAGGGAGAAGCAGCTGTATTATGTTGAAAGATTTTTAAAGGTAGATCAGGTATTGGATTCCCGCTTCAGATATATTTCCAGAGAACTTCCCCGACGATATGATACCCCAAATCTGTTACAAGAAAAAGAAGCTATTATCAGAGAGCTGAAATACCGGAAAATATTCTTTTACATTGCTTTAACTGCTTTATTTATAATTATTTCACTATTAATCAGGTTTTACCTCAAATACAAAAATTCAGAAAGAAAATATAGAAAGATTGCACAGGACCTGATCCAGGCTGTTAATGAAAATGAGAGCGAAAAAAAACCGGAAATAAAAATGGAAGCTGTTGCTGAAGAAGTACCGAAAAAAACTGAAACAGGAGTGGACAAAATACCGAAAACTGTTTCCGAAGACGTTGTACAGACCATTTTAAAAGGACTTAGTGTTTTTGAAAGTAAAGAACAGTTTTTAAATAAAGGAATTACCCTGGGAACACTTGCAAAAATGATTAAGACAAATTCTAAATATTTGTCAGAGGTAATTAATACCCATAAAGGAAAGAATTTTACAGCGTATCTTAACGATCTTCGCATTGATTATGCGATAGGCAGATTAGCAAAAGATAAAAAATTTCGCTCATATAAAATTCCATTTATTGCCGAAGAACTGGGATATAACAATGAGCAAGCATTTACTTTGGCTTTTAAAAAGAAAACAGGGACTCTACTTTCTGTGTATTTAAAAGAAATTGAAAAGGCTGTAAACTCTATTGACCCAATTTGATGGAGTAGATACAGGTTACATTTACGATATCGGAAATCTCAAAGCTTTACAGAGGAGGTATATTCAGGGAGTTGTTTAGACCAGATCTACGTATTAATCCTTCCGTTTATGCTACAATATCAATCCTGCAAATTTTACAGTTGCCGGAAAGACGTATTGGTTAACTTTTGCTAAGACGTTAGCTATATTAATTCTGTTAGGCTCAATGTTGGGATTAATTATGGTGGGACTGGTCGATGGCTTCTAAATATTAATGTATTTACTCCAAAAATCATTGATTAAAATTTTCACTGCCGGTTAATTTATTTTTCACATCTCAGGATCTTATGCTTATATTTAATTTTCTTTTAAATTTCGTGATCCAAAAAACAGAGACTTAATTTAAAATTAATTGAAAAAGCAATGGTGGAAAATTTTATTTATTATTTAGGGCTGGTTCTTGTCATTATCGGGGCTATTATGCTGGCCAATCGGCTGAAAGTGGCTTATCCCATCATATTGGTTATCGCAGGACTGCTGATCAGTTTTATTCCCGGATTGCCGGTGTTGAAAATTGATCCTGAACTTATCTTTATTATTTTCCTGCCTCCGCTTTTATACGAAGCTTCTTTTGCCGTATCATGGAAGGAGATCTGGAAAATGAGGCGCATCATTACCAGTTTTGCCTTTATTGTGGTTTTCCTTACGGCAATATCCGTAGCTTTTGCAGCAAACTTATACATTCCCGGCTTTTCATTGGCGTTAGGCTTTGTGCTGGGAGGAATTGTATCACCGCCGGATGCGGTAAGCGCAGGAGCTATTTTGAAGTTTGTGAAAGTTCCTAAAAACCTGTCTACTGTTCTGGAAGGGGAAAGCTTATTTAATGATGCTTCCTCACTGATCATTTTCAGATTTGCAATGGTGGCTGTAGCTACGAGACAGTTCTTATGGCAGGATGCAGCGTTGAGCTTCGGATGGATGGTTTTTGGAGGTTTGGGAATAGGAGTTCTACTGGCTTTTGTCTTTCTTGAAATAGAAAAAATATTTCCCACTGATGTCAATATGGACGCGATCCTTAGCCTGGTAGCTCCGTATGTGATGTATATCGCGGCAGAAGAATTTCACTCTTCAGGAGTATTGGCCGTGGTAAGCGGTGGTTTATTCCTTTCCGTAAGAAGACATCAGATTTTCAGAACTTCACAATCCAGGCTGAGAGGGTCCAATGTATGGGAAAGCTTTGTATTTCTGATCAACGGAATTGTATTTTTATTGATAGGTCTTGATCTGCCGGAAATTTTGGTGGGCTTACATAAAGAAGGGATAAGTTTATCCGATGCGATAGGTTATGGCTTGCTGATTACCGCTGTATTGATTCTGGTTCGTTTTATCTCTTCATTTGGTGCTGTTTTTGTAACCTTGATTATGCGGAATTTTATTAATGTAGCAGACAGAAATCCTGGAATGAAGGCCCCGGTATTGATGGGCTGGACAGGAATGCGTGGGGTAGTTTCACTGGCTGCAGCACTGTCTATTCCTGTTGTGATGGAAAACGGACAGCCTTTTCCACACCGAGATCTTATTCTCTTCATTACATTCATCGTAATTCTTGCCACTTTGATTATTCAGGGGTTGACATTACCCACCCTTATTAAAGCACTTAATTTATCCGATTCGGGAGGAGGATATATGTCTGAAGAAGAATCTGAGCATTTTTTAAGGAGGGAGATGCGTCGTGTAGCCTTCAGATATCTGGATGAAAATTATAAAGAAAGAAGAACGGAAAATGAATACTTTAGCCAATTGATGGACCGCTGGGAACAGGAAGATAAAGAAGACTCTATCCATAAGTTATCCGAAGAGGCCAAAGAAATCTATTTTGAAACTCTCGAACAGCAAAGAATCTGGCTTCGGGAAGAAAACAGGCGGAATCCTAATATTGACGAAGAATATATAAGACATTATTTAACCAGGCTTGATCTGGAAGAAGAAAGACTCAGAATGTAAAAAATCAAGCGAATGAAAAATTTAAAAAAGCAGCTCGGGCAGTTTCCCGATGAAAAAAGAAAAGAATATTTCAGTACGCTTCCCAATTATCTCAATGGGAGGTTTCAGAATATATTGACGACACCTGCTTTATTGGAAGGTGAAAGTATGACCAAACTGCTTCTCCAGAGCTTATGCAAAGTAGAAAATACCTCACCCAAAACGGCACTTCCGTTTGTGGTAACTGATCTTAAGAATCTTCAGCCCGAGGAAAATGTTTTGGTATGGTTCGGGCACAGTTCCTACTTCATACAGGTGGATGGAAAGAAATTTCTGATAGATCCTGTTTTCAGTGGAAATGCCTCTCCAATGCCGGGTTCCATAAAGGCTTTTCAGGGGGCAGACTACTACAAGCCGGAACACATGCCGGAGATAGACTTTCTGCTTATCTCACACGACCACTGGGATCATCTGGATTATAAAACCGTTCAGGAATTAAAAGATAAAGTGGGTAAAGTCATTTGTGGTCTGGGTACCGGACAACATTTTGAATACTGGGGCTGGAGCTTTGACAAAATCATTGAGAAAAACTGGTGGGAAAGCATAGACATTGCTGAAGGTTTCAGGATCACTCTTACTCCGGCAAGACATTTTTCAGGAAGATTACTGAACCGTAATATCTCTCTCTGGACATCTTTCGTTTTAAAAACTCCCACTAAAAATCTGTTTTTGGGTGGAGACAGCGGTTATGGTAATCATTTTACAGAAATTGGAAGCCAATATGGCCCGTTTGACCTTGCTGTCATGGAAAATGGGCAGTACAATGAAAAATGGCCGTATATTCATACATTACCAGATCAGCTGATGACAGAAATAAAAGAGCTGAAAGCTAAAAATTTTATCCCTGTACACAATTCCAAATTCAAGCTGGCACAGCACATCTGGTATGAGCCTTTGGAGCTGGCATCAAAGCATGCAGAAGAAAACAACATTCCGATAACACTTCCCATGATCGGAGAAAAAGTAAATCTCGATCAGTTAGAATCAGCAAACTGGAAAAAATGGTGGGAAGAATATAGATAAATGAAATAAACAGAAATTGTCTGAATTTTCACATCTGTTATTTTTACCCATTTAAACTTACTTAAGTAAACTAAAGTTTTTTAAATAAAGGTTTGTGGCTTTGTGAAATTTAATATAAAAAACCTGCCCATCACGGAGCAGGTTCTTCCTTATTATAAAAAAATAATCACTACAAAGGCTCCTTATGGTTTACCTTCGTATGGATGATGTCGTAAAATACAGCTGGATTGGACATATCAGGAGTAATTCTGTAAGTGAATATGGTTTCGTTCAGAACCAGGATATCCACAACACGGGTAAAAGTAGGGGTGGTAAGTGTTCTCTTTTTCCCGTCTGGAGAAATAGACCATGTTCCTTCAGATCTTAGTACATCGTTTAGTCCGAAAATTCTGAAAGTTCCGTTGGCTTTGAAGTAAGAATATCCTACAAAACCTGCGACGCTGGGATCATTTAAGGCTACATTATTTCCACTTTTGTCCTTTGCTCCTGTGGTTTCCCATGGAGTAGAAGCAAGTGTAAGCTGTCCGTTAGCGGGTTCGGCATGAGACGTTCTTGTATGAATAATGTCGTAATACAGAGAAGGATCACTTGAGTTAGGATGGATTCTGTAAGTGAATTCATTTCTGTTCAAAACAAGAATTTCAACATCACGGGTGAAAATAGTTGTTCCGTCCGGATTCAGTGCAGCAATGGTTCTGGTCTTTCCCTGTGGATCTACAGACCATGTTCCCATCGATCTCAGTACATCTGTCAGGTTATAAATAGCAAACTTTCCGTCTGACTTGAAGTAAGCAAATCCTACATATCCGGCTACGCTGGCATCAGTAAGGGCTACATTATTTCCATTTTTATCTTTTGCTCCGGTCGTTTCCCAGGGAGTAGAAGACAGTACCTGTGAGGGAGTCTGCTGTTCAATACTCATTTCATTGTCATCGGTTGAACATGAAATGAAAGATGCTGATAGCAATACAGACGCAGACAAATAACATAATTTTTTCAGTGTATTCATAAGGGTATTTTTAAGTCTTTGCAAACTTATCCCTAATAGATATCAATGCGTTGTATAAAATATCTCATTTGTTGTAGAAAACATAACAGATCATAAATTAGAATGTAAGAAATGATATTGGTGTTGATTTCTACATAATCATACCAACGCTATAATAACTACTACTATTGAATACGTACAATTCCCCTCCTTTGGAGGGATGGCGAAAATTCAAAGAATTTTTGACGGGGTGGTTTAATATTCTCAGATAAAAAATATTTCTTACCATAAAAACTCTATTTTTGAGCATGAATAACAGAAACCGTGGAAAAAATACGGGTGATGACACCCTGTTCGGCTCAGAGAAACAGATCGGCAAGCTGAAACTGGCTGTTGAAGACATGCTGTATCTGCTGAGTAGAGAATACCCGGAAAAAGCAGCTTCTGAACTGGTAGGAAACCGGTACAGGCTCAAAACCCGTCAGATACAGGCTCTTCGTGGAGCATCTGCATCTGCTACACAGCTTCAAAACAGGCAGTTGAAACATGTAAATTCTTCATCGTTAAAAGGAGAGACCGTATATATTGACGGCTTCAATGTTCTGATCCTGTTGGAAAGTCTGCTTTCTGAAGCATATATTTTTGAAGGACTGGATGGCTGCATCCGTGACCTTTCAGGGGTTCACGGAACTTATAAAAGAGTGAATCAAACGCTGAGAGCAGTAGAACTAGTCGCTTCTTTTTATCAGAAAAATCAGATTCAGAAGCTTGTTTGGATCTTTGATAAGCCTGTCTCCAACAGTGGACGGATAAAACAGATTATTCTGGAATTTGCTGAGGAGCATCAGCTCAATTGGGAGGGTGATCTGCAGTACAACCCCGATAAATTTCTGGCAGAAAGTTCAGAAACTGTTATTTCCTCCGACGCCTGGATTCTGGATCACTGTAAAGCATGGTTTAACCTGATCGGATATCTGATTAAAGAAGAAAACCTCTCTGTTAATCTGATCAAATTGATATAAAAATATGAATCTGTTTGAACCCTATGTTTCTCTGTTTTCTGAAACATGGAAAAGTAAATACAAAGCTGTGTTAGCAAAAGAACATCTGGAAAGTCTGGAAAAAAATATCTATAAATTTAAGGATAATACCTTAGAATTGGATATACCTTATTTTAACGAAGAAATAATCATCGACAGACGTGAAAGTTTTGGAAAAATGATTACGATTCTTGAAAATAACGATTCAGATGAGGTAAAAGCTGAATCTCTGGAAGCAATTCCGTTTGAACATTGGCTGAATGTTTTGGGTCAGAGACTAACCTCTGCAAGTGTCCGTGATGAAAATGCTATTCCGCCTTTGAAAACCATGCTGATCAATGCCTGTCAGGAATCCTTCAATAATGAGATTACCATCGCACAAAGAGCCTGGGAAAAACATGTCGGAAGAATGGATGATGATTTCTGGGGAGAAATAAAGGGAAACAATCAGCAGAAACAGGAAAAAGTGATGGCAAAAATCCATTATATCCTTGAACATAAAACCTGGTGGAATGTTTTCTTCCACTATAAACATGAACTGGTTTTTGAAGTCCGGGAAAAACAGGGCCACGGAATCCGCTGGAGCCACGGAGGGACAAAGCTGATTGGCTTTCTGGAAAAATTCATCAATGAATAAAACACAGACATCTGTGTCATCTGTTAAATACGTGGGAAAATAAAAACGCTTGCAGATCATGCAGTTTTTTAACCTCAAAACTATTTCACCTTTCTGTTTTTCGTCTTTTTTGTTTTCTTTTTTACTACGTAAAAACATTGCGCACTGAGCTTCTAGTTTTGCAGACATAAAACAGAAGCTATGAATCAATCAGATCAAAAATTTTCAAATGAAGAATGGGAAACCTGTCTCAAAGTTTTGAATGCTTTGAAGGAAAACCCTTTTCTGAATCCCGATAATAAAACATTTTCAGGGCTGATTACCAAAATTCATAAAGGTGCAAAAAAACAAAGCCGTCACGAGAATTATTCAGAAATGAAATCCCATGACCTGGCAGTAAATTCCAATTCAGTATTAATGCAGAAAGCATTGGCAGGCGTTTCTGCTTTTTATGATGATGAAAAGGAAGAAGTGAAACTTACAAAGCTTCAGATTCCCAAAAACTGCTACTGCTGTAACCAGAGCTATCAGTATGCGCACTCTTTCTATTCCAGATTATGTCCTGTATGTGTTGAAGAAAATTATGAAAAACGTTTTGAAACGGCAGATCTTACCGGAAGAAATGTAATTCTGACAGGGGGAAGAGTGAAAGTAGGTTTTGCCACCGCATTGAAGGTGTTAAGAGGCGGGGCCAATCTGGTTTTGACAACCCGTTTCCCGGCATTGGCGATGGAGCTTATGCAGCAGGAAGCAGATTATGACAACTGGAAAGACAGATTGTGGATATACGGTCTGGATTTAAGAAATTTAAAGGCTATTCAGGATTTTATAAACTTCTATCAATTTAATTTTGATACACTGGATATCCTGATCAATAATGCTGCACAGACCATAAAATATCCTGATGAGTATTACCTTCCTATAATAAAACGTGAAAAAGAAAAGCTGATAGAATTTAAAAATATTCAGACCCTGATCCCGAATCAGACAGAAATTTCAAGTGAAATTGCGAAACTGGAATATGCTTATCATGAAGAAACACAAGTGGCACTTACCCGTTTCGGACAGCCTGTGGATAACAGAGAAAAAACAAGCTGGAATTCCACGCTGGAAGAGGTTTCCATGTACGAACTGGTAGAGGTGAATCTCATCAATCACATAGCGCCTTATTTTCTGATCAAAGAACTGAAACCATTGATGAAAAACTCAGCGTTTAAAGAAAAATTCATCATCAATGTAACCTCATCAGAAGGGATTTTCAGCTATGAAAATAAAACCATTTTTCACCCGCATACCAATATGACAAAAGCGGCTTTGAATATGATGACCTTAACGTCTGCAAAAGAATTTGAAAATGATCAGATCTATATGAGTGCCGTAGATGTGGGATGGATTTCCACAGGAGCGAAAGAAAGTCTCAGAAAGAAACAGTTTGAGATGGGCTACATTCCACCGTTGGACTCTGTGGATGGTGCAGCCAGAATTCTGCATCCTGTGATGGAAGGAATAAAAGGAAATTACTTCAGTGGAGTTTTATTGAAAAACTATAAAGTTCATACCTGGTAAAATCCATACGGAGATAATAGTAATAATGGAAAAATACATTTTGCTAAAATGAGTTGCAGGTTCGATTCCTGCTTATCTCCCAACTCTTGAAACGGTAGCTCAACGGAAGAGCTTTGACCATCCAAGTCAAAGGCTGCGGGTTCGATTCCCGCCCGTTTCACAGGAGTACATAGTTCAACAGTGAAGAATGCGTCCCTGTCACGGACGAGGTTGCAGGTTCGAGTCCTGCTGTACTCCCAACTTAAATAATGGAGATAATAGTTTAAATGGAAAAATAATTCCTACCCAGAATGGTTGCGTGTTCGAATCACGCTTATCTCCCTAACCCGAAAGTCAGAGCGGTAGTTTAAGACGGAAAAATATATCCCTGAAGGATAGGTTGCCGGTTCGATCCCGGTCTGTCTGGCTTTCATTTTAAAAAATAATACCATGCTTAAAGATTTATTGATTTTTTTGAACATCATTGATGAAGTAAAAGTTCCGGTGCCTATGCAGTGGAAGGAAAGAAAACCGGTTGAAAGAACTACGAGACCAAGAATTCCTAAAACAGAACTGGTTAGAAAGACAGAAGTAATTCCGTTGGAAATTAAACAGGAATCTTTTGAAGATACACTTGTAACCAAAAATGAAAATATACCGGAATACTTTTCAACAGGAAGAGAAAGAAAATCCAACAGAAACTATCTGAACAGAATTAGAAATCTGGCAGAATATACCAAAGGCTATAAAGAATACTGTCTTGAGAAAACAAGCAATCAGCACATGATGAAAGCAGAAGACTATCATATCTATGCTAAAAATGGAACTACAGAAACATTCCTGATTGCAAAAGATGCTTTTATAACTCATAATGAACATAAAATGCTCCGTATAGAAAGTGATTGCTTTGTAAAATATATCCAGCAGGAATATAACCCGATAACCCAAATGATAGAAAATGCCTACGACTGATACCATACGACGATACAAAATATTCTCCGAAGAAGATTGGGCGAATATTGTTTTTGATGAATATGCTTTGATAGAGGTATATGCTAAAAATATGACCTTCCATTGCACCGAAATAATAGGAAGCCTGCTTTTGCGTGGCGAAGGCTGCCGGTTTCCGGAACTGAAACACATTAAAGGAAATCTTTCTATTGATGCACCGAACTGTGAAATTCCATTTCTTGAAACAGTGGAAGGATATTTTAAAATGCATTGCCGTACCCAACTGGATCAGCTTAGAAAAGTAAGCGGTCATTTCAAATGTATTATAGATGCTACCTTTAAAAATCTGGAAATAACCGGTGGATATGTTTCTGTAAAAAATACTAAGGTATATGCCAGGAATGGTCAGCTGCTGAAGACAAGAGTTGTTATTCCTGTTCAGTACCAGTTTCAGGCCGATGCGCTTCTGAAGGATGGTATTTTTGATATCAATATCATTGGAGATAATATTGTGATTCCTCATCGGGAAATGCGGGGTAAGATCAATGTTGTAGGTAAGAATATTTCATTTCCGAATCTGGAATTTGTTCATGGTACGCTTAGAATAAGATGTAATGAGGCATCCGGACACAGGTTTACCCATCATTTTCCGGAACTGAAAAAACTGATTGGTAATCTGAGACTGGATAATACAAGAGTTTTGTTTCCAAAACTTCAGGAAGCCAGCGGAAGCATTAATCTGCAAAGTGGTTCTTATGTTAACTTTCAGGCGCTTGAGAGATGTGGAAACGTAGTTATCAACGGTGGAAGCGGAGTCGCATTTCCGGTATTGACAAATATTAACGGGAACTATCAATATTATGGTTCTGAAATCTGCTATCTGCATGCACTTCAATACGTGAAAGGAAGTTTCAATGCGTTCAAAACCGTTGCTCCTAATATTGCTGAGATAGGAGATCTGATTATCCATGAAAACGTAGATTTCGGACGTCTTCAGAAAATTAACGGGAAAATTCAGATTCCTTATCATGCGGACGTTCAAGTAGATTTTAAATCACTGGAGTATCTTGGAGAATGGGGTGATTCAAAACAGCAGGGGCTTCAGTTTCCGGTTTTGAACTGTATCAACAATTATTTGTATAGTACCTATGACGGTTTTGAACAGATTGCAAAGAATATTTATTTTAAAATTAATAATAATATCTATCTTACAAAAGATCAGTTCATTGTTTCAAGGATGCCATTCCATTTTATGATTCATGAAAAAAGTTATCCTTTGAGAAAGCTGATTGCCATTTTAAAATTACGGCACAGCAGTTTTCAGAATTTTGTGACGCGTGAATATGAAAGACAGTGGGAAAGTTTTGATACTCCGTTTTTTACACAGATTTTAAATAAAATTGAAAGCCTGTGGGATAAAGTGGAACCGATGAAGTTTGAAGAATTTTTTAATGCAGAAAATCGGAATTTTAAACTCTTCTGTTTCAGCTATTATGGCGTAGGAAATCTGATGGAAAAACTGGAAGCTCAAAAAATCAATGAAAAAGAAATTGAAGTTGATTATATTGAATATGATGAAAACGGAAACCAAAAGTTAATCAGGAAAACCAACCGTTATGAAGTTCACCAAGTTGAAAATCAGAAACTGGGAATATTTGTATGGGGGGGAAGACAGCAGTATTCCTATGCAGTGAAATGCTGGTGCCCTTCCACCAAAAAAGAACACTGGCTGTGGATAGAACAGGAGTATAAAGATGATGCTTTAACGGCCATTGCATCTACCTTCAGAATACACAGTAATCTGATTCCATATATCAGATGTTTGAAAAGACAAGGAGATTTGCTGATCTGCGAATTGAAGGAAAAAATAGCTCCGGCCGGAGAAATATGGCCTTTGACGGCTTCAGAGTATTTTAATCTCCTGAGAGCAGAAACATAAACAAGAAACAGTAGTTTAACTGGAAAAACATTCCACTCAAAGGAAGGTCATCGGTTCGAACCCGGTCTGTTTCTATTTTTTAAACTAAAAATCATGGAAGAATTAGAATCAATTTTACATACCATCATTAAAGAGAAAAAAGGATATGTCACTTTTCTTACCGGAGCCGGAATCTCTGCTGAAAGCGGACTTCCAACATATCGTTCCATTGATGGAATCTGGATTAAAGGAACAAAATATCACCGTCCGGAAGAATTCGGAACCTTACAATATTTCAGACAGGAAACAGAAGAAGTCTGGCAGTATAATCTTTTCTGGAAAAAACTCATAGCTGAAGCCCAACCCAACAAGGGACATCTTGCGCTGACGGAAATTGAAAATCTTTTGGGCGACAGATTTAAATTAATCACCCAGAATGTAGACGGTCTCCATCAAAGAGCAGGAACCCAAAAGGTTTATGAAATCCACGGAAATAAACAGAAAGTACGCTGCTCAAAAGAATGCAGTGAACCTATTGACTTTCCGGAAAATGTAAAGCAGAAAGAGTATACAGAAGATCTTACATCAGAAGATATTGACGGTTTGAAATGTAAAAAATGCGGAAGCTGGCTAAGACCTCATACTTTATGGTTTGATGAGTCATATAATGAAAAATATTATTATTTTGATACTGCTTATTATATTGCTGATCATACCGATATTTTGTTTGTTATTGGAACTTCGGGATCTACTGCATTGCCTGTCAATATTGTAGAAACAGTAAAAATCAAAGCCAGGTGGATTGTCCTTGTCAACCCTGAAAGTGATACCTATTTCGATTATATTCTGAAAGGAAGCAAAAGACTTTATTCAATTCGGGAAAGCAGTACATCAACATTACCAACGTTAAAAACAATAATTCAGGAAATAATAAAAAAGTAAAAAACAAATGAACACTTATATTGACATTGGTATTAATCTGACCAATAAACAGTTCTATAATGAACACGAAGAAATTATCAACCGTGCTTTGGATCACGGGCTTGAGCATATGATTCTTACCGGAACCAGCGTGAGAGGAAGCAAAGAATCTGCCGGAATTGCAGAAGAATATCCAGAAATTCTATTTTCAACAGCCGGAATTCACCCTCATGATGCCAAATCATTTAACGGAGAAAGTACCGCTGAACTCAGAAAATTATTAAAACAGGATCATGTGGTTTCCGTTGGCGAGTGCGGGCTGGATTTTGACCGTGACTTTTCTCCCAGACCTATTCAGGAAAAATGCTATCAGGCACAGCTTGAACTCGCTATAGAAGTGGATAAACCTCTTTTTCTCCATGAAAGATCCGCATTTAAAAGATTTAATGAGATTACAGATGAATATCTTTCCCAATTACCGGCAGCGGTTGTACATTGCTTTACCGGAACATTGAGCGAAGCAAAAACTTATCTGGATAAAGGATTTTATTTAGGATTTACAGGAGCTATCAGTGATGAGAAAAGATTTAAACACCTTGAAGACGTTATAAAATATGTCCCTCTTGACAGGATGATGATTGAAACGGACGCCCCTTTTATGCTTCCGAAAAACATGCCCAGAATACAGAACAGACGGAATGAACCTTCATTTTTACCTTATGTGGCACAAACCATTGCCCATCTGAAGAAGATCAGCATTTCCGAAGTGGCAGACGAAACTACAGAGACTGCCAGAAATTTTTTCAGACTATAAAAAAGAGCTCTACTGATGAAGTAAAGCTCTTTTTTATAATGAATTTAGTTCTTACAAACTCTTAATTGCCGATTCCAAAGCCAGTTCCATCATTGGGTTCAAAGCTTTTTCTCTTTCGTCAGCAGAAATTTTTTCGTGGGTAGGGATAATATCCGTTACCGTAAGAATAGTCGCTGCATTTTTTCCTAAATGCTGAGCATTGGCAAATAAACCAAAAGCTTCCATCTCTACTGCAGGACAGTTATATTTTGTAGCAATTTCCGGAGTAGCAGGATCTTTTCTGTAGAAAATGTCACTACTGTGGATATTGATTGCTTTTGCGTTTAAGGATAGTTCTTTAGCCGTTTCATTAATGGTATTGAAGATATTTCCCTGGTGAGAAAGGATTTCGTCTTCAATTCCCCATGCGTATTTAGCATAAGTACTTTCACTGGCAGCTTTATCAATATTTAAAATATCAAAAAGTTTAAGATCCGTATTGTAAGCACCGCAAGTCCCGATTCTGATGATGGTATCTACTTCATATTCTGTAAACAGCTCAAAAGAATAGATCCCGATACTTGGGAACCCCATTCCACTTGCCCCTACAGTAATTTCCTTTCCTTTATAAAGACCTGTATAGTAAAAGATACCTCTGGTTTTGCTTACCAGTTTTGCATTTTCTAAATAATTTTCAGCAATATACTGTGCACGAAGCGGATCCCCCGGCTGCAATACTACTTTAGCAATTTCTCCTTTTTTTGCACTGATGTGAATACTCATAATGTTATTTTGAATAGGGCAAAGATAACAACTTTTAGATTGTTTCAGGTATTGCGTCAATGTAAACAATGAAGTTGCCTGTCATGATCAGAATACATAAGATGTTAGCAATAAGTGCTATAAATGAGATGATATAAAAAGTCTTTTACATTATTCAAAATATAATCCGGTAAATACAAAACAATAAAATAATAATAAGGAGCAGGTATCGTGAAAACAGCCGGGCTACTTTTGCAGAAGTAAAACATTTAAAACATTTTAAAATGAAAATCGAGCATATTGCCATTTGGGTGAAAGATATTGAACAATCCAGAGCATTTTATCAGAAATATTTTGGAGCGGTCTCCAATGAAAAATACCATAACCCTATTAAAAACTTTCAATCCTATTTTCTAAGTTTTGATAATGGCTGCCGTCTTGAAATCATGACCAGACCGGATATCAAAGAAAGTGAAAACTCATACGAATCCCAGCAGTATGGAATCATCCATCTTGCATTTTCGGTAAACAGTAAAGAAAAAGTAGATGAACTTACGGAAGTGTTAAGGAAAGACGGCTATACAGTTGCCGGAGAACCACGTACAACAGGAGACGGCTATTATGAAAGTGTCATTCTGGATCCGGAAAATAATATCATTGAAATTGTATCACAGTAAGTCATTGCGAGGAGCTTAAACGACGAAGCAATCTATTGATGATTTTAAAAACGCAAAGACGCAAAAAGGGATAGCCTTGCTGAAAATCTTTGATTTTCTTGCGCCTTAAAAATAATTACAAGACTTATTCTCTTCGCGCCTTTGCGTTTTTCAACCTCGTAACCGTCAAAAAGAATCCATATTTAACACGAATCTTCCCAACAAAAATTTTATTCTCAACGAAATAATTTTATTTTTGTTAGATCATGGAAACCAAGTCACCGTTTTTAGACACGATCTTTTTGCTTCGTAAGGAAGAATGTATTACTCTTTTTTCAGGCTTACAGCAAATCTCCCCTCAGGAAGAGGAGGAAGCAGGAGGTTATTTTGAAACAGAATTCGAAAAAGAACGGCTTGAGTTTTTGTCAGACCAATTATCCTGTAACAAAGAGGCTGCCGTATGGGCTGCAAAAGTGCTCTATCATAGCGCACAGCTCTATCTGATCAGAGAAAATACAGAGAAAAATATTGAAAAACTTATTCCCGGATTCAAAGGAACAAGAGATATTTCTTCTATCTTATCTGCAGATTTATCGCTGAGGTTTTTGCCCCAGATCATTATTGCTTTAAATACAGTTGACCCTGAAGATCCGCTGATTGCTATGCTGGAAAATATTCTGACCGGGTTTCACTATTCAGGAATAGGATATGATCTTGATCTGAAAGATGTGAACTGGCAGGAAGAACTGGCAGACAAAACTTACAGGAAACTCTATCTGGAAAGAATTGTTGAAAAAAAAGATTATAAACTGGCAGAAATTCCGTTTATCAATAAACTACTAACAGCCGAATTCGGAATGCACAAAAACGCATTCTGGCGAGAACTAAAAACCATAACCGAAGACCACAATGAAAACGTATGAGAAAGTATTTGAATTTTTAGCAGACCCGACAAAAGAAACATTCCTGAAATGCCGTGAGCTGGTGATCAATGATCCTGAATATGATCCCTATTCGGAAGACCTTGAAAATATCCAGGATTTGCTTGATGATGCAAAATTTGAAGAAGTTATACAATATGTCAATGTCAATATTTTGTTAAGCCCAAGAGCACATATCTATAAATATTTTGCTTACAAGGAATTGGGCGATGAAAAAGGGAGAAGCATTGAAATGACCATAGCACAGATTATTTTTGAATGCCTTGAAAAAACAGGAGACGGAACCAAGGATTCCCCCTATATTATCACAAGAATTTCCGATGAAAGAGATCTGATCAGGCAGCATCTTAATAAACAGGACGTATCACAAAGTCTGGTCAGGGACGGAGATAAGATGATGGATGCACTCACGCTGGATGACGGGACACAGCTGTACTTCGATATCAGAGTGCCTTATCAGAGACTTGCTTTTTCATTCAGCAAAAGAAATGAACAGGCAGAAAATAAAGCAGAAGAGAAGCCACAGAAGAAAAAGTGGTGGAAATTTTAATTTTTTAAATCAATGAATCAGAATATCAATCAACTCAATACAGTTTTAAACTACGTAAAAGATACTTTTGTAGGAAAAAATGATGTCGTAGACCTATTGGGAATATGTCTTTTGGCAAGAGAAAATGCCTTTTTATACGGTCCCCCGGGAACTGCAAAATCAGCTATTGTCAGAACGCTGTCAAAAACAGTAAAAGACGGCAAAAATTTTGAATATCTGCTGACCCGTTTTACAGAACCCAATGAGATTTTTGGTCCTTTTGATATCAGAAAGCTGAAAGAA
Organism: Chryseobacterium sp. ON_d1; assembly: GCF_006829085.1. Taxonomy (GTDB): domain Bacteria; phylum Bacteroidota; class Bacteroidia; order Flavobacteriales; family Weeksellaceae; genus Chryseobacterium. The sequence continues at coordinate 217,912 of NZ_BJTC01000006.1, read as the reverse complement.
GGAGAACTTTTGACCAACACAGAAGGAATGATGCCTGAAGCTTCCATGGTTTTCCTGGATGAGATCTTCAATGCAAACTCGGCTATTCTGAATTCCCTTCTGATGGCACTTAACGAAAAAATCTTTAAACGGGGAAAGGAAACCAAACACTTACCTGCACTGATGTTTGTAGGAGCAAGTAATGTTCTTCCGGAAGATGAAGCGCTGAACGCATTATTTGACCGTTTTCTGGTAAGAATTAATGTCGATTATGTGAATCCGGAACTTTTACAACAAGTCCTTCTGGCAGGAAGAAAACTGGAAAATGAAGAAGAAACGGAAATTCCCGAAATTCATGCCGATGAAATCCGGCAGTTACAAAACCTGTGCAGAACCATAGATCTTAAACCGATTTATGAAGTTTATCTGAATACGATCATGACACTTAGGAATACGGGAATTGCTATTTCGGACCGTAGAGCCGTAAAACTTCAGAACCTGATTGCAGCAAGTGCTCTGATCTGTGGTAGAAAAGAAGCGGTGCTTTCAGACCTGTGGGTATTGAAGCATATCTGGGATACAGAAGAACAGATTGAAATTCTGGAGGGAATCATCAACAGGACAATCGAGAAAGATGATCATCCGGATTCCCATCCGCAGGCGATGCAGAACAAAACACCCAATCCTGAGGAAGTGATGAAAGACGTAAAGATTCTGGTGGAAAAATGGAATGGAGGAACATTGAGTTTTGAAGAGCAGAATGTAATTAAAGATAAACTGAGGTATCTGCAGACCCGTTGCGACTGGATCAGAAACCCGGAACAGAAGCAGTATATACAGCAGGAAATTGAAAGCTTATGGCAGAAGATTCTTCAAAGCGTTTAAAAGAATTCTGGGCGGAACTTCCCTGTGCTGATGAAGATTTTCTGGGCTCAATCAGAGACTGGAAAAACATTCAGATTGCCGTAGATGAAGAAACAATCTGGCTCAAAGGTTTTACCGGTGAACAGGCGGAAGCTTCGGAAATACAGCAGTTGCCTGATTTTATTTTGTATGAACTACGTGATGGATTGTTATTTAAAAAAGAGGCTCTGGTTCCCAGTAAAAAAATGAGAACCGCATTGCTTTGGATACCTATAGATAAAGCATTACAGCTTAGTCTGCCACCTTCCAACCAAAACTATTTTGGAATTCAGGAACAGGTTCAGGTAAAATTAAAAGAAAGCCATGAGGAGCAGCCGGTAATCGCTTTATTAAGCAATATAGCAGATATCGAAGAAAGCATCGCAGCATTACCAAAGTTTAAGCTTGAAAAAATAAAATGGACGGTGTTAGGAAATAAAGCCTTATTTCTAGGAGTTCCGTTATTGAGTTTTCCCGGGAAAACCTATTGGACCAAAGACAGGCATTTACTGCCGGCAGGTCTGGATTTTGAATTTAAAAATCTAAGCACACTGTTACAGCAAAAATATAATCAAGAGCAGGAAGGATGGCTGTTATGGGATGAAAATGGGAATTATCTTTCAGTAAAAGAATCAGATTTCCGTCCATTATCCGTAAGCTCATTCCGTCTGACAGAAAAATCAAGAGAATGGAATTAAAGGCTTATTTCCAGTCCTATGAAAATTACTTTTGGGAATGGAAAACTGATGAAGATGTTCCCGGTGATTCCGGTTATCATGAAAACAATCTCCTCTCGGTTCCGGGAGTGGGAGCGATAGCTTACAGGCCTTATGTGATGGAGATTCTCAAAGAACTTCAGCCACAGGGATGGCCTCCCTTTGGAGCATTGCTTATGATTCTGTATGCGTTGCAGGAGGGTTATGCAGATTTTACAGGACCTTTAAAACGCACAGCTGAATTTTACAGCGGGGAAGATTTTGAATTCAACGTGGAAAAACAAATTGAATTCCTTGAAAAGATACAGTCCCTTCCCAAAGTTTATAAGCAGAAACAGAACAGAATTGTATTGCTGCAGACTTTATTCAGCAATGGTCATAACAAGATACCCTCTCTTTTAGCAGATGTTAATTTAAAAATCTATTATAAAAGACCACAGGAGCTTGCCATCAGTGCAGAAAAGCAAGATGCAAGCCCATCAGTACTGAACAAAGATCTGAGTGCTTTGAATCTGAATGAAAAGTTTCCTACAGTACAGTCTATCATTGATGCCATGAAAGGACTGATTGATGAACCGGAACTGGATGATGAAGTAATAGAAGAAGAAACAACAGCAGATACAGATAAAGACTTTATCACAGAATTGATTGAAGAACCGAAAACATTTCAGGTAGGAAGTCTGATCAAAAGAATCTGGAGCGGACTGAAAATCCCAATGCGCCATCTTTCTCCCGGTGAACAGCCTATCGGAGGAATTTCCGATATGACCAACAAAGGAGATTTTCACAGAATGCTCCTTTCCGAATTTGCCAACGAAGATGACGTCTTTATGAATCGTGTGGCGAATAATGAGGCGCTTTATATTCAAAGAGAAATTCCGCCTGAAGAAAATATTTTTGAAAGAATTATCCTGATAGATACTTCCCTCAGAAACTGGGGAACCCCAAAAGTATTGGCTTTTGCCTCTGCCATTGCCGTGATCAAACATCCGAAAGCCCACTCCGAATGTAAAGTTTTTACCTTAGGACAGGCAACGGTTCCTGTTTCGCTCAATAAAGTGGAAGAAGTGGTGGAAAGCCTTAATCAGGTAAGTCCGGTGCTGGAAGTTTCTGAAGCCCTGGAAAAGTTTTTTAATGAAAAGCATTCAGAAAAAGATCTTGAGGTATTCTTCATCACCCATCACGATAATATGGAGAATGAAAAAATACAGCGGATTGTACACGAGAACAGGGATAAGCTGAAATTTTTGGTGACCACCACTGAGGATGGTGAGATAAATTTTTATAAACATCACAAAGGAACCAGAAAACATATCCAGAAAATAAAACTTCCATTGCAGGAGCTGTGGGCCAATCCGCCTCAGCAAAAACGATCTGTTCAAAATTTCAACGGAAAGAAAACAGACCTTCCGCAAAACTATCCTATCCTGTTTCCGACGCCCGTTAATAAGATCTCTGAGTTCCTGTATGAAGGAGAGTTTTTCATTCTGAGTTCAAAAAAGCAGTTGCTGAAGACTTATCTTTCTGATAACTATTACGACAGGCACTCTTACGATTATTATAAAACACATCATGGCTGTGAAGTGTTATTTGATAAGATTTCTATAAAACCCAGAGGACAGTTTGCTCTGGCAAAAAACAGGCAGCAGCACTTTATTCTGTGTCAGTATCAGTATGATAAGAGGTTGATATCAAAGCTTAATCTTAACACTGGGGAATATTCCGAACAGAATCTCACGGGGATGAACATTCCGGCGTTTTATAAACTGATTTATTTTGGACGAAACTTTTATCTGCATCATCCGGACAATTCAAACCATTACAAAATCAATATCGATGGGAATATCTCTGTGGAAACTATCACTTCAAAAGAGAAAGAACTTGAAAAAAATACAATAAAAGCAGAAACGGAAGTTGCAAAACTAAAAGGGACTGGGTTGCGGATGATCAATAATTTCAATAAGATCGGAATCAACCAGTATGGAAATCTGGTTATTTCAGGCAATGAATTGTACAGCACCTCTGAAAACACACTGTATTTTTCTAAAAATAAATATGATATTCAAATTTTTGCCGAGCAGAACAAAAATAAATTTACATTTCCCGATGGAAGTGAAATGATTACAGATGCACGCGGGATGCTGACCTTCCGAAGCAGTAACAAGAGTATTGAAGAATTTTTTATTCCCTCTACGCTTGGCGGCTTCCTGTCGCTGGCTACCTATACCGAATTCGGAGGATCAGAATATTATCTTCCGGAACACGCCCTGCTGAAGGTAAGAACAATGGATGATATGTGTGACAGGTTTTTGAAACCGTTTATAGAACAGATTCTGGATTATGGAGCTTAGAATAAAACCTTTCCCGAAAAATAACTATCCTAAAAAAGGACTTCTGCTCAGAGGCTCTTCACCCGTGGTATGGCTGCAGGAAATGGAAATATTGGGTATCAATTTAAATGAGGCAAGATCATTCGCTATTCCGGCCAACAGTCCCAATGTGCTGTATGGCTGTTTTCTTATTTTTAATGACTATGCTCCACAGGAAATAGGAAGGAACGCTTATTTTCAATGTGTTGATGACAGACTTTTCATCCCTGAAAACACTACTTTTTATCCTAAGATCAATCCGGAAGACTGGGCACAGCTTGATTCCCGTTTCCTGATTATGCATCCTGAATTCGGATTGGTAAAACTGTCCGAAGAAATCGACTGGATTTCAATAATTCAGCAACCCGGAACAATCAATGAAAGTGTTAGGAAACCTTTGAATGGTGTTTCGATTCCTCAAAAAATAGAAAGCTATACGGTTGAAATGGATGACGAAAAAGTCATGGAAACATTACAGCCCAAACAAACCGAAGAAGAATGGATGAACAACCTGCCTTTTGACCTTAAAAAAGTAATGGCCGGGAATAAAAAAGAAATAGAAAAGTACTTAAAGTATATAGAAAAATACCCTGAACGCGCAGTAGAATTAGGTATACCTCTTGACATTATGGGAACTTCCAGAGGAGATGGCTTCGGAAAATTTACCTGGCTGGAAGGACTATTTGGCGGTGCCGATGGAAAAACTGGGAGCTCAGGAACAAGGAATTTCCACAGGGTGTTCTGGGCTGTCATTATTGCGGCCATTGTGCTGAGGATTGCTTTGCCTTCAGATAAAAATAATCAGGAGCAGCAAGAAAATACTACTTCTTCGGGAACTATAGCAAACAATGCAGTAAAAGCACCATCGGATATGATTGCTTTTCAGTCCGGAACTTCAGAAATCGATCTGAAGATAGATTCAATGTATCATGAGCAGAGAAAAGGATTATCCAAAGAGCTTATCAATGCCGGTATTATAGAGTCCAAAACAAAAGAAGACAAAGAAAATTATAAAAAAGCTGGAGGAAGAGATGTAAGTGAAATAGGAAGAGATATCAGTAAGCTTGTTAACAAAGAAAAGCAAAGCAGGGATTCTCTTAAAACCATTTATACCAAAAGAATCACAAAACATCTTGAACAGAAAACGGAAAAGCTGAAACGTAAAATTTCAGATTCCCTGAAGCAGTATACCAAGGGAAAACCAGTAAATGGCGATGTAGTAAAATATCTTCTGAAAAGGAAAAAAGCTTTGATGGCAGATTCTCTGGGAAAACTCTATGGAACCCTGGATATTCTGGATCCATCTTCAGCCTCAATTGACAAATCGAAAGTAAAAGGTATAGGAACAGAGGGAACTCCGTTGAAAGAAAAAGCTCCGGTTTCGGATATTCTGTATATGGTAATCCTGATGATTGCCGGGGTAGGGCTGTATTCTTTCCTGTTTAAAAATAAATCCCTGAACCTTGGAGGAGATAACGTGCCCGCCTGGGTGAAATTTGTTTTAATTGCAATTCTCGTTGCGATGCTGGTGTATCTGTTTTATCCCTTGGTAGAAATGTTCGGATACAACTGGTTTGTCTGGGTTCTGGTGATAGGAGTGCTGTTAATTCTTTATCGCCTTTTCAGGGAAGATAAAACGATTTTAAAATCCGATGACGATGAATAAACAGAAGTTTTTAGATAAATTTATGGCAGCATTTGTGCTGTTGGCAATGCTCAAAGTTATCGGTATTGTTGCCCAGCTTTTCCATGAAAGTTTCTGGAGTGTGGTCGGAACATTAGGCATTTTCTTAATTGTAGCCTTCATCATTCTTCTTGTGATCACCTCTTTAAAAGATAAAGAGCAGAATAAAAGAAATGCAGCAGGAAGAAAAGGCAGCGGAAGCAGCAGTTTCTATCTGGAAAATTCACTTTTTGACAGAATCCGAAGTAAATATGAAGAACTGGCCGAGAAATATATTGCTGAAAATGACTATAAAAAAGCGGCAAGAGTTTATATGAATCTGCTGCAGGATAATTACAGAGGTGCAAAGACCCTGGAAAATGGAGGGTTTTATAACGAAGCAGCCGTAGTATATCTTAAAAAACTGCATAATAAATCTGATGCTGCAGCTTGCTACGAAAAAGCTAAGCAGTATAAAAAAGCCATTGACCTTTATAAAGAAATGGAACAGAAGGAAAAAGTAGGAGATCTCTATAAAGAAATCAATGATCTTAAAAATGCCCATCATTATTACCAAATAGTAGCGGATGATTATACGGGGAATAACCAGATGGTGAAAGCTTCACTGGTATACCGTAAGAAAATGGAAAAACCTGAGGAGGCACAGAAAGTACTGCTGAAAGGATGGGAAGAGGATAAAGATGCATTCAACTGTCTGAATAACTATTTTGCCAATATTTTTGAGATTAAAAAACTGGAATCAGAAATACGGGATTTGTATGAAAAAACTCCGGCCCATAAAAAAATTATGTATCTGGATGCCATGAAATATGAATTCAGAAAAGATCCGAAGTTACATACAGTCACAAGGAATATAGCTTATGAAATCATAGCCGAAAAAGTAGCGACCCGTTCTGAAATTGTAAACGAACTGAAATATTTTAATCCCGATGATCAGGTAATCCTGAAAGATATTTCAAGATTCAAAACCGGAAGAAATAAAATGTTCAGGAATTAAATATTCAAAGATTGAAGAATTTAAATATTTAAAAACGCTTTTGCTTCATCAAATGAATGTTAATTGATTCCCCTTAGCACATTAAAAATAATCATTTGGGAAAATAAAAACTTCGTTTATGAGATATTGCAATTCTATTTTGTTGGGAATTGCAAAGACGCGAAGATTTTATAAATGTAATGTATAATTTTCAGACACAAGAAAATCAAAGATTTTCAGTACGGGTAATTTATTAATTATTGCATTATCCAGAAATATATTTTTAGTGGTATTAAATTTTATCGCAGATAAAATCCTTGTGTTTTAAAGTATCATTTTTTGATATTATTTTGCGCCTTTATGTATATAAAAACCTCCCGATAATTATGAACATTATAAAATAATATAAAAAAGATTTATCTTTGCGCCAGAAAATTATGACAATACAAAGAGCACATATCAATGCAGAACTATTCGAAAGTCCTTCTATCAAAGGGTTATTCGGGTATGATGAGGTGATATGGAATGAGGCGAAATGTGCTGACTTTGGAAATTATTTACTGTAAACTTGTAAAAAATTAATCAAAATACGACAGAAACGCCTCGATTTTTCGAGGCGTTTTTTGTTTTTTAGGTCAGAAATTATTTAGAATGAAAAAAAATAACCATAAACATGAAAATTTTTTAATCAACAATGAAACTTTAATTCGATAAAATAGAGTGATAAGCAACCCGGTGAGAGACAGTCATTTAGGTAATTAAGAGATCTGCAAAATATTGCGGACAGAAATTCTCTATTCTAAAATTACAACGTAATTAATTGATTTTCAATGATTTAATTTTAAAATTTATTTGCGGATTCCAAAAATTCATATTTACTTTGCAACCGAAAATTGAAAGCAACAGGTTTTCAGGATTCATTTAAAAATAATTTAGAAACAAACAAAAATAAAATGAAACAGTTACACAACATATTCAATCGATATTCAAGACTATTCGGACAGGAGCCGACAGGTGTTGCATGTATTCTTGAAAGTGGAATTGTGGATAAAAGGTGCTTATATACGTGGGTCAGCTAATGATCTCTTACGTTAAAATAGATGAAGCGCCTCCCGAAAAGAGGCGCTTTTTTTTATGGTTTCTTTAGCTTATTTGGTAAAGCGCCGGTCTGTGGAACCGGAGAACAGGGTTCGATTCCCGGAGATACCCAAAATAGATAATCTCATGGCTCAATTGGATAGAGCGTCGGTTTACGACACCGAAGGTTGAGGGTTCGAGTCCTTCTGAGATTACAAAAAAATGAATAGTGAAATTAAGATTGACAAGCGAAACGAATTGATTATTGACTATTCACGACTTTAAAACAATCTCATAGCTCAAATGGTCAGAGCACCGGTCTTTTAAACCGGGGGTTGAAAGTTCAAATCTTTCTGGGATTACAAAAAATGGTTCCGTAGCTCAACTGGATAGAGCATGGGTTTTCTAAACCCAGGGTTAGAGGTTCGAGCCCTCTCGGAATCACAAAAAAGGTTCATGGAAACTTTCCTATCCGGCTGTCTCCCGGAAAAGAAACAGAAGTGAACCCCAAAGCTGGAAAGATAACGGTGGTTGTTTACCCGTCTTGGACGCGGGAGGTCGCAAGTTCGAATCTTGCTTTCCAGACCAATTGTTCCATTAGCATAATGGTGAGTGCATTCGGCTTTCTACCGAACGATAAGGGTTCGATTCCCTTATGGAATACCAATGATTTCGTAGCTCAAGTGGTTAGAGTGTCGGTCTGATACGCCGAAGGTTGAAGGTTCGAGTCCTTCCGGAATTACAATGATTTTGTAGCTCAATGGCAGAGCACCGGTCTGTTAAACCGGAAGTTGAAAGTTCGAGTCTTTCCGGAATCGCAGGTAATTAATTGTTAATTGTTCCAGGAGAAAAAGTAAGAGTTTGTCGAGCGCAGAAGATCTTTACGCCAAACACGAAAAATACAGACAGGCTTTTCTTCTCTCCGGATTAATGAGAATTACAGCATATCATTTATAAAATTTTAGGTAAAAATAAAGTTTGTCAGGCGCAGAAGTTCTTATATCAATACATGAAGACAGACTTTATTTTTTAATCTGATGGTTCGCCGAAGTGGAAGAGTCGGGGCGGTCTGCAAAACCGTTGTGTCAACTGAGTGGGTTTGAATCCCATAACCATCTCAACATGAAAAATATAGGAGATATAAAGAATCTTTTATCAATGATCTTTTATCATCTATAGCAGAGAATATCCTTTATTAATAAAAGAAAAAGGCTGTCGAGCGCAGAAGATCTTTAGTCAAACATTCAATATAAAGACAGACCTTTTCTTTTTAAAAGGAAAAATGAGGAATTACTTATTATTCATTACTAATTGCTCATGAGAAACCGGAAGTACGCCGAAGTTGGAGAGTCGGGGCAGACTGTAAATCTGTTGCTTCATTGCTGAGTAGGTTCGAATCCTACTACTTCCACCAACCGCTGATAATGTAAAGGCAGCATGCAGGAAATGTACTCTTGTTGTTCAGGTTCGATTCCTGGTTAGTGGTTTAAAAGCTCTATTCGTCTAACGGTAAGGATGCCTGCCTTTCGAGCAGAAAACAAGGGTTCGATTCCCTTATAGAGTACTGGATGTGAATAGCTGGTCAATATGAATTGATATAATACCATGAAAGTTCAGATTTTTTTTAAAAAAATTGACCAGTTACCATTCACACAAAAATGAAGAAAAGAGAAAAGGACTGTCAGGAGCAGAAGATCTTTAATCAATAAAAACAGACAGCCTTTTATTTTTTTTAAACACAACATAATTAGGAAATGAGAAAGGTTTGTCAAGCGCAGAAGATCTTTACAAACACTAACAGGCATAGTTTATTAACAGACAGAGCTTTCTCAAACCTAGCATTATAATGAATAATAAGCAATGAATAATGAGTAATAAACGTAGATTTTCATATTACTAATTATCCATTACTCATTATTAATAAAATACACCTCTCTATTCCAATAGGCAGAGAAAACGGCTTTAAACCCCGTAAAGTCCCAGTTCGAATCTGGGGAGAGGTACAGAATATAAGTAATGAGCAATGAGTAATAATGAAAATAAAAAATATTACTAATTACCAATTACTCATTACTTATGAAAAACCTGCGGGAATGGTGGAATGGCAGACACTCTTGATTTAGGATCAAGCTTTTGGGGGTTCGAATCCCTCTTTCCGTACCAAAAATATGAATGATAAGAGATCAATGATAAATGACTACTGAGCAATTCATCAATTATCAACCATCATTGATCAATTATAAGATGGAAGAGTGGTGTAGAAGGTCTGCACGTTAGTCTGAAAAACTAAAGGTACAGGTTCAATTCCTGTCTGTTCCGCCAAAATATGAATGATAAGAGATCAATGATAAATGATTACTGAGCAATTCATCAATTATCTATCATCATTTATCAATTATCATTAAAATTGATTCATAGTGTAATTGGCAGCACACAAGATTTTGATTCTTGGAGTTTAGGTTCGAGTCCTAATGAATCAACAGTACACTTACTCTGATAGTGTAATGGCAGCATCTCAGTCTCCAAAACTGATGGTATCGGTTCGAGCCCGGTTCGGAGTGCAAAAAATAGAAGGCAGAAACCAGTGTTAAAAATAGGACTGCTAATGATCATTTATCAATTATCAACAATCATTTATGAATTAAAAATGTAGAAAAAATGGAAACGCAACAACAAACATGGCAGAATATGAATGGAAAAATTTTCCAACACTCTATCACACAGCTGGTAGAAGAAGCCATCATTCGCGAACAGGCCAACGGACACCGTCTGAAAGTATGTGTGGGATCAGACTCTCATGTATACGGGGATGCCATCAGTTATGCTACGGCAGTAGTGTTTATTCGTGAGGGAAAAGGAGCGTTTACCTTTATCAGAAAAGAAAGAGAAATACAGAGTATCAGTATCAAGGAGCGAATGCTGAATGAAGTCAACAAATCTGTTGAAATTGCATACGCGATCTGCTCTGTGTTGGATGCTTATGGTGTGGAAATGGAGGTACACGCAGACATTAATACCGACCCGGATTTTAAATCCAATGTAGCATTAAAAGATGCCATGGGATATATCCTGGGAATGGGGTATGTGTTCAAGGCAAAGCCTTACGCTTTCGCAAGCTCCAACTGTGCTGATATGATGGTGTAATAAAGCTGGAAGAGAGATGCAGGAAGGATTGAAGTTTAAAAAATAAATCATGGAAAAAACAAAAAGATTACTATTTCTGGATGATATAAGATATCCGATCGAGGCTTATCATTATACGAAACAGGATATTTTTCTCAGAAGTGACTGGCATATCGTCCGGAATTATGAACAGTTTGTCAACGGGATTTTGGAAAAAGGACTTCCGGAGATGATCTCTTTTGACCATGATCTGGCTGATGAACATTATCTGAAACAGGATTCTCAGGAATTTGTTGAAAAAACAGGATATGACTGCGCCAAATGGCTGATAGAATACTGTATGGACAATTATCTGGATCTGCCAAAATTCTACTGCCACTCCATGAACCCGGTAGGAAAAGAAAATATCTTAAACCTGCTGCAAAACTTTAAAGAATTGTAATGGACATTTTTAGACATATTCAGGATATAAGAAACCATCTTAAACTCACATTTGATAATGTAGATGGATGGTTTGAAAAAGATAAAAAAACGTTGAATCATCAGCCTTTAAATGGAGGCTGGACGATTCAGCAGATTTTAGAGCATATTTATCTTACGAATTTTTATCTGCTGATCCTTATTGAGAAAGGCTCAAAAAAAGCAATAAAAAATTCTTTACATCTTGACCTTGAATCTGAAATAAAAAACTACAGTTTCAATAAAGAAAAATTTAATAAAGTAGGGAAACATGGCGCTTTTGAATGGGTAAGACCGGATCATATGCAACCGGAAGGAGAGCTGAGTCCGGATGAAATCAGAAGCTTAATAAGCCAACAGTATCTTCAATGCTTACACTATCTGGAAGTAATGAAAAATGGAGAAGGACTTTTGTATACAACTACAATGACAGTGAATGGACTTGGGAAAATTAATGTATATGAATATATTTATTTCCTTTCGCTTCATGCCCAAAGGCACATTACCCAGATGAAGAAAAATGAATCAGAAACGATTAAAAACTAAAACAAAATGATTTTCAAAACATATAATTCTATAGAAAATGCTTACCAACCCCGTGTGATTGAACAGATCAGGATACAGGGTTTTGGGGATGAGGTTTTCATAGTACAGGAAAAAGTTCATGGCGCTAATTTCTCTTTCTTTACCGACGGAAAGGAAATTAAAATCGCGAAGAGAACTGCTTTCATCGAAAAAGATGAGAAATTTTTCAATGCCCATCAGATTTTGGAACGCTACAGAAAAAATGTAATGGCAGTATTTCAAAAAGTGAAAACCATCCACCCGGATGTAGAAACTGTGGTAATCTACGGTGAATTGTTCGGTGGCGGTTACAAACATAACGAAGTAGAACCCGTAAAAGATGCAGTGAAAGTGCAGAAAGGCATTGAGTACGCCCCTTACAACGAATTTTACGCTTTCGATATCAAGTTGAATGGAATTACCTATATGGATACAGAAGTTGTCAATCAGATTTTTGAAGAAACAGGATTTTTCTATGCTAAAATCCTATTTCAGGGAACTCTGGAAGAAGCTTTGAAATTTCCCAATGCTTTTAATTCATACATTCCAGCCTGGCTTGGACTACCTGATTTAGAAGACAATATGTGTGAAGGTACCATCGTGAAAACTTTGAAAACCAGATATTTTGGAAACGGTGCAAGAGTCATTCTGAAAAATAAGAATGAAAAATGGGTCGAAAAATCCAAAATGGTTAAAAAACAGGCGAAAGCTGTTCATAAACAGGTTCATTTCAGTGAAAAGGCGCAGGAAATATGGGAAGAAATTCAAAAATATGCGACTGTCAACAGATTAAATAATGTGGTCAGCAAAATCGGTGAATTCGAACCTAAAATAATAGGTAAGGTAATTGGCCTTTTTGCTCAGGATATTTTGGAAGACTTCGAGAAAGACTTTCCGGTGGCTTTCACCAGCATTGAAAAAGAGGAACAGAAAAGGATCAACAAAAAGTTGAATTCTTTTGTGATTGATTTTATAAAAGAAGAGATGATGACTCTTAAAGTATAGTTTCGGTAAATTTTTACCGGAACTTTTTTGTGTATAAACCTAACCATAAATGCTGCGTGAGTTAAGAACCTGATTTTCATTATGCAGTTAGTTTGTCATTCCGTAGGAATCTCAACTGTTAAAAGTGAAAATAGGCTTTCTTTTATGGTTTAATAAAAAGAAAAAAACAATGTTACAGGCAGAAATAAAAAGTCTTTTAAAGGAAGACATCAGTATATTAATTAAAGTTCCGAATTCAGGAAAACATTATTTGTGTGATTGTGGGGAAGCCAGCTTGCTGACGGTGAAAGAAGTGCAGTCCTTATCCGCAGTATTCATCAGCCATACCCATATTGATCACTTTTCAAATTTTGACGGGATATTCAGGCATCAGATCGGAAGTGGGGAAAAAGTAGTGATCGTAGGACCAAAGAATATTCATTTACAGGTGGAAGCAAGATTAAAATCTTATACATGGAATCTAATTGATGAAAACGCAATCGTATATGAAATCCGTGAGATTGTTTCAAAAGAAGAAATTAATGTTTACACCCTTCGTCCGCCACAATGGAAACTGGAATTTGTAAAAACTCAGCATTTCCTCTTTGAGGACGAATATGTGAATGTTGACTTTGCTATTCTGGATCACAAAACAGATTCTATTGCTTATTTATTTAAGGAAAAAGATTCGGTCACTTTTAATGAAAATGCTTCCGGCTTCAGAAAAGGAAAATGGATCAGTGAGCTGAAGAATGCTTTTGAAAATAATGATGGCGAAAAAGAAATCGAAATTGAAGGAGCTATCTGTAAAGCAGTGGATCTGTTTCATCTGTTAACCCGAAATGCCGGATATAAGCTTGGTGTCATTATGGATCATGCGGCAGATGAGAACAATTACAAAAAAATACAAGCTGTATTTGGAGAGGCAGATCTGGTATATATCGAAAGCTTTTATAAAGATACAGATCAGGAATTTGCTAAGGTTAACCATCACAGTTTTGCTTCTGCGTCGGGAAAAATCATGAATGAGTGCCGGGTGAAAGAAGCCGTTCCGATCCATTTCTCAAGAAGATATACGGAAAGCGATCAGGAAGAAATTGAAACTGCCTTTTATAAAGCATTTCGCAAGAATTAATTAAAATATTTATTAGACTCAACTACGAAGTAAACATTGAATGTGTCATTGACTACGTCGAATCTACGATTTCTGATGAAGGAAAAATCTGTTTAAAGTGAAAGAGATTCTTTATTCCACTTATGAACTGCGTTCGCAGACTTTTCAGCCTGTATTGAGAATGACGGCAAAACGTTGAAAATTTTGTAGTTAAACAAACAATTAAAAAAATGAAACCCAATATATTTTTTACAGCAGACCATCATTTTGGTCACGAGAATATTATAAAGTTTTCAGAGAGACCTTTTGAATCACTGGACCAAATGAATGAAGAACTCATTAAAAGATGGAATGAGAAAGTTGATCCTGGCGATACGGTGTACCATTTAGGAGACATGAGTTTAGGAAAACCGGATTTTACAAAGGAAATTTTAGATCAGCTAAATGGGAATATCCATTTGATTAAAGGTAATCATGAAGGAGCAGCTTTAACGTATCCAAAACGGTTTGCTTCCATCAGAGATTATCACGAACTGAAAATTGATGAACCGGATCAGAATAACGGGAAACAGAAAATCATTCTTTTCCACTATGCTATGCGTACCTGGAATGGTTCACACCGTGGAGTCTGGCAGTTATACGGCCATTCGCACGGAACACTGCCGGATGATGAGATGGCTCTGAGTTTTGACGTAGGCGTAGACTGCCACAATTTTTATCCGGTTTCTTACGAGGAAGTCAAAGAAATAATGAAGAGAAAAAAATGGACACCTCCATTTGCTCCAAGAAATTAATGATGAGTAATAAGTAATGATTTGATGGAGGGAAAAATGAGAACGATATTTCATTGAGTATTCAACAGCCTTCATCATACATTTTACTTTTTACATCGTACATTTTATAATAACATGAAAACTACCAATGAGATCATAATTATCGATCTGGAAGCTACGTGCTGGGAAAACGACAGAATTCCTGCAGGGCAAAAGGTCGATATTATAGAAATAGGGATTTGTAAATTAAATATATTATCAAAAGCAATTTCCCAGAAACAAAGCATCTATGTAATCCCCGAACGGTCAGATATCAACAGATTCTGTACAAAACTTACCGGAATTACCCCGCAGCTGATAGAAGAAAAGGGAATCTATTTCGAAGAAGCGTGTGAAATGATCAGAGAGCAATACGATTCCACATGTCTTACATGGGCAGGATATGGGAACTTCGATGGAGAGCAGATCAGAGAACAATGTGACTGGCTTGGGATAAGAAATCCTTTTTCGGAGCACTACCTGAATGTGATGTATGAATTCAAAAGACATTTCGGACTTTATAAGTCAATGGGGCTTAAAAGAGCCCTGAACCACCTGAATATGGATTTTGAAGGTACCCATCACAGCGGAGCGGACGATGCTTATAATACAGCCAGGATTTTAAGTAAAATTCTGTAAGTAATTATCAGGATGGAAGAGGCTGGAAGTAGATTACAGACTGTAAAACAGTGCCCTTCTTCCAACATTTAACAATTAAATTTTAAACAAGTGAAAACAACAGAAAATATATTAATCATAGACCTCGAGGCAACGTGTTGGGAAAACCGGCCGCCAAGGGGACAGGAAAGTGAGATCATTGAGATCGGGGTATGTATTATGAATGCAAAAACCGGTAAGATCTCTAAAAATGAAGGGATTTTAATAAAGCCCCAATATTCAAAAGTAAGTCCATTCTGTACGGAGTTGACTACCATTACACAAAATATGCTGGATCATGAAGGAATCATGCTGGATGATGCGTTCGATATTCTGAGAGCAGAGTATGATTCGGAAGAGCTTACATGGGCCAGCTACGGAAATTATGACCTGAATATGCTTCAGAATCAGGCAAGGAGATTTTACACAGATTATCCAATGAGTGATGACCACATCAATGTGAAGACATTATTTGGTGAAATTCACCCTACCATCAGAAAAAGTGTAGGAATGCACAGGGCTTTGGGTGAATTGGGTATGACTTTGGAAGGGACACACCACAGAGGAGTAGATGATGCAAAAAACATTGCAAAAATTTTGCATTGGTGCCTGAAGAATTATTAAATCCTAAATAAAAACAGATTTGTAAATATGACTGCCTCCCTAATGAGGCAGTCTTTTTATTTTACTAAATCACATATTTTATCAGTGATAAAATCATTAAGTTCCCTCGGAATAGAATGTCCCATTCCTTCAATTATCATTAATTCAGAACCTGAAATAGAATCTGCAATATCTTTTCCACAGTCAGGATGAAAGATCAGATCATCTGTCCCATGGATAATCAGTGCTGGTACTGTTATTTTTTTCAACATATCAGGGGTATACTGAAAGGAACCCATTGCTAAAAGTTGCCGGATTATGCCGTTTTTGGTTCTGGAACGGGTAAGTTCCTCTTCAAGCAAGGCAGTTTCTTGATTCAGGTCAAAGACATATCCCGAGCCTGATATTTTTTCTGCAAAATGTATTTTTGCCCTGAAATATCCTTCTCTGTCAACACTTGGATCAGCAGCAGGCTGAGTCATCATCGCCATGATTTCAGGATCTGGTTTCGGAAGAGCAGGATTCAAAGACGTAGACATAATGATCGTCAATGATAAAACCCTCTCAGGATAATATGAACCTAAGAGCTGCGCAATAATTCCACCCATGGAACGTCCTGCAATGTGAGCTTTTTCAATCTTTAAATGATTAAGAAGACCAATAACATCATTGGCCATATCCATCAACGAATAAGGAATACCTTCTTTGCTGAGGGCTGCAAAAACTTCTTCAATTCCTTTATCAGAAGGAATTTCTTTTTTTGTATTAAAAACTGTACTCCCAGAATCCCTGTTATCAAAACAGATCACCTTAAATCCTTTTTCAACCAGAAGATTGCAGAAATGAATATCCCAACGGATCATCTGACTCCCTAATCCGGAAATCAGGACTATACTTTGAGTGTTTTTCTCACCAAAAACCTCATAACAAAGGTCTACATCACCAATTTTGACTGTTTCCATTTTAATTTCTTTTTCCATTCAGCAGGATCTCTTCCAACGGTAAAAGCCTTGAATCTTCAATTGCGGCAATTCTGTGCCCTATAATTTTCATATAGGCTTCATTCTGTTCAAAACTGAAAAAATCATTCACACTTTTCTGTTTAATCAGCAGGCAAAGATCCCAATATTCATTTTCAGGGCCTATCAAAAACAGATCTCCTTTCCCGATAAACAAAATTTCGCCGCCCCTTTCTTTTAAAAATGGCTCCGTTTCCCTGATATACGTAAAATAAGCATCCCTGCCGCTTGTTTTTTCATCAGGCTTCAGATCCGGATGTGCCGAATAATCGGCTTCTTTCTTAAGTCTGATCAAATTCAGATTGATAATTGATCCCTGGATCTTTTTAGTGAACAAATGTTTCCCGGCTTCAAAAGTAGGAGACAGATATTTTTCTGACTTCATTCTAATATAATTGGATGTTGTTTTCTGAAATATAGGCCTGTTCAGCCTTTTGTATCTCCTGACGGTAATTGATGTATTCGTTGTTCTGGTCAGGAACAATGGTGACAAACTCAAAGATGAAAGCATCACCTCCGGATTCATTCCATTCTTTCTGTAACTGAGGGTGGGTGAACATTCCACCATTTAAAAGGAATTTCATCCTATTCACCAGCGCTTCAAGATTTAAAGATCCCTGGATATACTGTTTTCCATTTAAAGTATTGGTCACAGCAAGAACACCCATCGTTGTGATGTGATCTTTTGCCTTTTCCCGTAGCTGTTTCTTTATTGCATTTTTCATGTTTTCATTATTGTATATTTCCTCCTAAATCAAACAAAAATTCGTTCACTGTTTTTAACGACTTACTTTTCCTGGAAGAAAGAATTTCTTTTGTAATATGCTCAGCACTTCGCTTAGCTTCTTCAAATATCTTTTGGCCATTAGGTGTGATTACAACATAGCTCACACGGGCATCTCTTTCATTGGCCTCTCTGGCAACCAGTCCAATTTTTTCCAGAGGATTCAATAGACGGGTTACTCCTGATGCAGTAAGCCCTATTTTTTCAGCAAGATCTATCCTCCGCATCTTGCTTTCAGAGGAAGAGCTGAGGATATAAAGAATAACAAAATCATTGAGACCCAGGCCATGGGCACTCAAAGAATCGAACTTTCTGGCGATTACGGACTGCAGTTTATTCAGGTTAACTAAAAATAATAATTCATCGCTTATCATTGAGAAGTATTTGATCTGTCAAGTATTTTTGTTTTGCAAATATATAAAATTTAATGAATTGCAATACTGTTTTTATTATTTTAAAAAAAATTAACGTATCCGTATACTGAAATGATTTTACCATAAGGAAGGACAATTTTTAAAATTAAGACACCAAATGATGTCTAAATGTCAAAATAGAGAGGGTTTAGACTGGGTTTTGTTTATATATCTTTTGTTTGGGAATTATTTTTTTGGTATTGACAAATGAGCTAGAGCCGTTTTATTAACTTAATATTTTGTTAAAAAATTCACTTTTATGGGATAATTTTCTGCCTGTCAATCAATTTTTTTTATTTTAGCCGGTATGAATAAATTTATTCTTGTAGATGAAGATTTTAAGATGATATATGAAACTATAAAATAGAGGGACATCATCCTTTTATTAGGAGCTTATACCATTACACCATTACAGTAGAGCTTTATCAGCTATGTAAGGTATTATATTGTGAGTTTACAATTCCGGAAGATTTTGTTGGCTTATTTTCGTTGAATTGTTTAATCAGTAAGAGAATAGAGTGGTATGGCTTTTGAAGTCTTAGTAAACAAGGCATTTCCCATGATTTCGGTATTTAAAAATACCAGGGGATTTGTTATAGCTGTTTAATAAATATTGCTATGAGTCAGATGAGTTATTCTGGAATTGGCAGAAAATGGAAACATAAAATAACCTGAAAACGATACATCAAATTAGAAGCACATGAAAGAAAGACTTTATGAAATCCTTAATGAGGAAAAAATACATGAGATCATTCCTTTTCTACAGCAGCTCAGTATAGAGGAAAGAAAAACATTGGTGCCGTCTATTAAGAAAATGGACCGTGAGATCAGTAAGATCGTAATGACCAAAAATTCCTATCACACAGCAGGGTCTGTTAGCCAGCATTCGATCATTGATATTGCTTCTTTTGTCTGCATGGATAAAAAGAATTTCGGTAAAAACTACTGGAGTCTTTTCCGTAACGCAGAACAGACAGAACAGATACTGGAATGGGGTTGTCCGGAATGGTTCTCAGACTTTATCAACGAATCTGTAGAAGCGGAATTTACAGCTTTTAATTACAAAGATATTTTAGGATGGACAGAAAAAGGATATGTACAGCCCAAACCGGAATTGCTGGGACATCATCTGAGCAATTATCCGGCTGATCTTGACCGTCACCCCGAAACTCTCAATACCCATTTCTGGTATTTATGTGAATATCCATCTAAATCTTTACCTTTCCGAAAAGAATGGCTGCCTATTGTTCAAAAACTGATTGCAGAGAAAAAAATCGAAAGAAAAAGATTTTTGAAAGAATGTCTTCTGGCTTCCAACAGGAATTTTAATAAAAATGTCACAGGTTGGTTTATGGACGCATTTACTGCATTAAAGCCAACGGAAGAAGAATTGTATGAGCTACAGGACGAATTATTTTCCGGATTATCTTCTCCACAATCAAAAGCCGTCAATACCATATTATCTCATTTGAAGAAAATTGTAGGAACCCCTGGCTTTAAGACGGATGAATTCTCACACTATCTTCCTAATTTACTGAGCTCAGAGGTGAAAACAGTAGTAGTGGCAAGCCTGGTTCTCATAGAAAAAATATTTCAGAGAAAAAAGATTGATCCCGAAATATTGGGAATGCCTCTCAGTACTGCTTTTGTAAGCAAAGATGACGGTATACAGTCAAAAGCAGCAAAGATTATCCTTAAATATATTCCCGCTTCTGAAAATATGATAGAAGCGCTTTCCCATTATTCTGACAATATACTGACCAATGTGCGTCCGCTTTTGATCAAATATATTGAAGAGAAACAGCATGAGCTTGAGGCTATTGCTTCAAAACAATTATTTCTGACTACGGACGAAAATTCTGTCAGAGTACTTCACAGCTTTGAAGATCTGATGTTTCATCTTCCTCTGGCCATGGATGACCCATACAGTCATCATTGTGATATTGCTTTAAACGGGTTTATCCGTTTTGCCGGTAATGTGGATGCTGATTCTGTGAAACTGATAGAGCCGGTATTTTTAAAAGCCTGTAAAACGATTGCGAAATGGGAAGTTCCGTTTCTGAATGTTTTATTGTGCAACGCTATTATCAATTATGGTTTGAGCCTTCTTGAAAAATATCCTGTGCAGCTAAAAAATCTGGAAAGAATATATCAGAAAACCCAAGAGGAGGAGATATCGAGAGAATCTTATTCCAATTATCAGAAGAAATTAGGTCCCATAGAAAATGTAGGAGCAGACTGTCCTGCAAGGCAGGCTTTTAAAGAACTTGCCATACATGTAGTACAAAAGATACAGTCAGGAGATAAGATTCCTCTGTTGTTTCCTATCACCCATGCTCCGTGCTGGATTTCTCCTGCCATCCTGGTAGAAAGACTGGAAGCCTATCAGAATAATAATGTAATACCGCATCATCTCGATATTCAGCTTGCATTGCAGCGTTGCGCTTTAGATGATACTTCAGAAGCAATAAAGCTGGTTGAAAAAAGATTAAAAGGAGAATATAGAGAACTGCTGCTTTTCTTTTTCGGAAAAAATACTTTCCCGCAAGGGCCGTATGAACATCCTTCATGGTGGATGACCGCCGGAATTACCCGCTCACCGGAAGCTGTCTTTGAAGAATTCAGAAGTTTTGGATATGATACTATTCCTCAGGAATTTTTTTCTGGGTCATACGAATGGAAAACGATCGACAGCAAAAAAAACTCGTATTATCCCGCAGAATTAAACATTACCATTCCTATATACCATCTTGAAAAAAGAAAAGAACCTCTGTTCGTTGAATATTTTGTTGCTGAGCAAAAGGAGCTTATCGAAATTCCTGCACTGATGCTTTGTTTTCCAAATACGCCGGCAAATGCTCTGGCAAAAGTAATTAAGCACTGTCTTTTCTACTCCGGAATTGCTGAAGTGTATGAAAGGAGCCTGGTCCTGAATACGGCAAATGCTCTTTACCAGATCAAAAAGCCTTTGGATGAAATCGGATATCTCTATCTGGGAACTATTTTTCTGGACAGTGATAAGACCATTCGTGCAACAGCCGCTGAAATGTGGCTGGAGCATGTTTCCGGACAGATCATGGACAATGCCAGATTAGGGAGAGTGATCGGTTTGCATGAAAAGCTGGAATGGGCGCCCGTTAAAAGATTAACAGACCTTATACAGCATCATATGCTGAATATCAGTAAAAATCATAATATAGCCCTTGAAGAATTGATTGAAAATATACTATTTCAGATGGAGACACCCGTCACCAATCTGAAGAAAATTCTCGAGATTTATCATGAAGTATTAGCTTTGAATCATTCAGAAGCACATAAAGAGATTATCAGCAAACTAAACAGCTGGAAAGAAAACTCAAGTCTTAAAAAAATCTGTAATCTTCTACTTAAAAAATAAACCATGGAAGATACACTTATATAGAACTATTCAGGAAGATCGTCCCTGATTAGGAAAGATGCTGTGGAAAAACTTTTTCTCGCTAAATATATAGTGAGACAGATAAAAATACGGGTACCCATGTTTTTTCTGAGGAAATTACATCACACGGTGATCATGAAGATAAAAAACAACGTTGTACTGTGGTTCAATAAATATCAGGGAGAAAGGGATCCCTGTAAACATATTCTGGCTGTGAAAAAGCTGGTGAAAGTTTAGAAAGGGGATATCTTTTATTAGCTGATAACAGCAGCAGTGCAAAAAAATACACTACTGCATTATTTCATTGCCTGGTTAATATTTCTTATTAGTTTTTTGATTGCTTTATCCATTCTTCATAACTAAGCACTCCCAATTCCGGTCTGCCATCACCTTCAAGAATAGAAATAAATTCAAGCTGGTTTCCGTCCGGATCATTAAAATAAATAGCCAGCGCAGGCATCCAGGCAAATACCATAGGTTCAACACTGCCGTTTTTCAGAAAATTATAAGGTTTCAAATCTTTATTCTTTAAAAATTCTACCGAGTAATTTAAAATGTCTTCCTTACTGCTGGAAAAAGCAAAATGTCTGGTCTGAAGATGCTCTTTCTGTTCCCATAATCCCAACATAAATTCTTTACCTTCTCCCACCCATAAAAAAGCAATGGGCCTGGTTTCATCCCTGTGAGCTAACTTCAATCCCAGTACTTCTGTATAAAACTGTATCGCATTTTCCAAATCACTTACCTGAACATGAGTTTCATATAATCCTTTAATCATAGCTTTAATTTTAATATGACAAAGCTAAAGAACACTCTTTTAAAAAAAAGTATATCACTGATTTCTTTAATGAAACTGAATGATAGAAGAATTTTATAATTAGATATTAGATATTAGATATTAGGTATTAGATTGTTGTTAAATATCATAATTGATTTCAATCTTATTTCAAAAAATAAAAATTAAAAAAATCTACGCAAAATGATTGCGTAATACTGTTTTTACTTTGCATCGGAAATCAGAGAGGAAGTATGGATCCTTCTATGTTTAACAATAAAAACAGTAACCATGAAATTTAATTTTTTAAAAAAAGAAAATAAAGTAGTACAGAACTACGAAGGTGTAAAAGCGTATGTGATGACACCTGCAGAAGAATTATATAGTGCTGTTGTTACAACAGGACTGTCAGACGCCAACTATGAAAAAGGAAATGACAGGCTGGAAAGAATCCGGTCTCTGATCAGAAAAAATGATCCCGAATTTGTTGCAAAGCTGGCTGTATATGCAAGAAAAGATATGTACCTCCGTTCTATTCCTTTGGTTCTGACTACCGAACTGGCAAAGCAGACTTCCGGTACGGACCTGGTGAGCAAAACCGTAGATGGTGTTATTCAGAGAGCAGATGAAATCACAGAACTGCTGGCGTATTACCAGCTTGCCAATAAAAGAACGGAAACTAAAAAACTGAACAAACTGTCAAAACAGATCCAGAAAGGTCTGGTGAAATCATTCAATAAATTTGATGAGTACCAGTTTGCCAAGTATAACAGAAAAACGGACGTGACCCTGAAAGATGCACTCTTCCTGATTCACCCGAAAGCTAAAGATGAAAATCAGCAGGCTGTTTTCAACAAAATTGCGAACAATACTCTGGAAACACCTTATACCTGGGAAGTCGAACTTTCTGTTTTGGGACAGACAAAATTTGCTGACGATGCAGAAAGAAATCTGGCTTTCAAAAACAAATGGGAAGAACTGATCTTCAGTAATAAGCTGGGTTATATGGCAACCATGAGAAACCTGAGGAATATCCTGGAAGCGAGAGTATCATCTGATGCAATGGATAAAGTGTGCAGGTATCTTTCCGATGAAAGAGCAGTTTCCAATTCAAAGCAGCTCCCGTTCCGATTCCTCGCAGCTTATAGAGAGTTGAAAAATATCGATTCTCCTTATCTGTCCTCCGTATTGGAAGCACTGGAGGATGCTGTGGTGGTAAGTGCTAAAAATATTAAAGGATTTGGTTTTGATACTTCAGTAGTAATCGCTGCGGACGTATCAGGTTCTATGCAGAAAGCGGTTTCCGGTAAAAGTAAAATTTTGCTGTATGATATCGGTTTGCTGATGTCTATGATCCTTCAGTCACAGTGTAAAAACGTAGTGACAGGTATCTTCGGTAACAGCTGGCTGAGAGTTCCAATGCCTAAAAACGGTATTTTAAGGAATGTAGATGCATTTTACAAACGTGAAGGCGAAGTAGGATATTCTACCAACGGTTATCTGGTCATCGAAGATCTGATCAAAAGAAAGGAAAAAGCAGATAAAGTGATGTTGTTCACCGATACACAGATGTGGGACAGCAAAGGAAACAGCAAATCATTCGAAGATGTGTGGAACAGATATAAAGCCATTGCTCCTCATGCTAAACTGTATATCTTTGACCTGGCAGGCTATGGAAAACAGCCCCTTGATATCAGAAAAAATGATGTACATCTTATTGCAGGCTGGTCAGACAAAATTTTCGATGTACTGAATGCGTTGGAGGACAAAAAATCAGCATTGAAAATGATTCAGAAAGTAGTGCTGTAACAGGCACTGCTTTTAAAATATAGAATAAACAATTAATATATTGAGGAGCTTAATCCCGCTTTCCACTTTATCTTTTTCGCCAATACTCTCTTCAAGCCATTAAGAAAAAGGATGCCGTTGCAATCGGGGCTATTGAATTAAACTATATACTATGAAACTCATTAATACCATTGAAATAAGCCCGTTACGGTATTCCAGGGAAGAAGTCGAATTACCGGAAATTTCAGATTATCCAGACCACGAAGATTGGTTTGCAAAATGGGAAGAAGCTGTTTCTCAACTGAATTTTAATTTTGAGACCATTGAGAAAGGATCTTACTTGACAGATATCGAAACCATAGATGATGAAAATCTGAAGATGATTGTAGAAGCCAAAATGGAAGATACGGCACCAAACGAATCTGAAGAAGATATATATGTCATGGCTTTTGATGGTGGAATTGTATTAAAAATAGAAGATAAAATATTGATACAACCCAACTGCTGTGGTGATATAAGCAATATTGATGATTGGAAATTTTCTCAATAAAAATAAACTACGTAAAAAGATTGCGTACATGCAATATAATTTTGCAGTGTTAAATAATTCCAGTGCCGTTAGAAAGACATTCTTCGATTCCAAACTGACAGAGTCTTTCACCAGATTGCCCGGTAGCTATAACCAATGCCGTAGATAAGAGTTTCATCGTCAACTTTCAATTGAACATCAACTACTCTTATAACTTATTGCTTGGTTTTTAATAAAAAAATAACTGCGTAAAAAGAATGCGCACTCGCAATATAAATTTGTGAAAAAATAAAAATAATAATTATGAAAAATTATAAATCCAATTTAAAAGGAACATTGTATTGAGGTTAATACTCAATACTTATGAAAAAAAATAAACCATTAAGGCAAAAATTTGGATTCAGTGAAAATGGACTCATTGACTTTCCAAAGAAAATTTCCGGAACACAGATTTCAAGATTGATGTATGGAAATGAAATGGGTTGCTCCTACTGTTTTCCACATGGTTATGAAGTAGTGAATGCAAAGTATACAAAGTTCCAGAGAAACTGGAAGAAATACAGAAAAACCCAATGGAAAAATTAAATCAGGTGCCGTTTTGGAGTCATACTTCGAGTTAAGTCTTCAGATGTAGGTTCAATTCCTGCCATTCCTGTTGTAAACGGAATGTAGCTCAAAGATAGAGCAGAAGAAAAAGAAAAGATTCCGCCGTTTTGCCCTGATACTATAAAAAAGAGTGTCGTAGAGAAGACTTACTTCGGTATAATATTGGTTCGACTCCATAACAGATCTCGAAAGAGTTTTGTCAAAGTCTTTTCGAACTTAGTCTCTTTTTTATTAAAACGAATACCAATAAAAAATATAGTCAAGTGTCGTCTTAGAATCATACTTCGAGATTGAGTAAACATTGGGTCGCAGGTTCGAATCCTGCCTTTTCCCTCGAAAAGGAGAGGTAGCTCAGCGGGTAGAGCAAATGCACGGAAGATTCTCAAAAATATTACCTTGATCTGTAAAAGAGTGTCGTAGAAAAGGCCTACTTCGGTTTAATTTGGTTCAACTCCAAAAGGTCATGAAAACGATCTTGTATAAGTCTTTTCAAATCTTGCCTCTTTTTATTTTAAAATGAATAACCATGAATATACCAAGTAATCTGACTGATTTTTTATACTGGATCAAAGAGCGCACAGAAAAACTGTGGTCTGTAGATGATGAAAATTGTCCCAAAGGATTTTATAGTGCCAAATGGCAAGGGCTTTCTGAAGAGCAGATTCATCAGGTTGAAAGAAAATATGAAGTTAGCTTTACTCCAGAACACCGAGAATTTCTAAAGATTCTTCATGCGATTGATAAAAAGGAAATTGTTGAATACGAAGACGAAGGAGAAATGATTGCAGAAGAATGTACTTTCTTTTATAACTGGCTTGAAAATGAGGCGGAAATTATCAGTCACATAAGATTTATTTATAAAAGTATTTGGAATGATGTTAACAGTGTAAATCATGTTTGGTTGAAATCATGGGGATTAAAACCGAAATCTTTAGAAAGGAAAAAAGAAGTCTTTGATGAATGGTTTTCAAAGCTTCCTCAATTACTGCCAGTCAGAAATTCATCATGTGTGGTAAACAGTAAAAATTTAAAATGGAATCCTGTAGTAAGTATTAGTGGTTCAGATGTTATCATCGTAGGATGGGATTTCAGAACTTACCTTTTATATGAGTTAAGAGAGCATCTTGACATTTATATTAATGTTTTTGATGAGGAGGATCAAATGTTTTATCCGGAACTTATTGATGAGGTACAAAAAATATTCAATGAAAACTATAAATATGATGAAGCCAAAGACATTCCTTATCTGAAAGAAATGATTCTTTACTGGTCTTCCGGATGGAGCGGGTTTGGTTTAAACTATTATCCGGATAATGCCAGAATTCATCCTATTGTTAAAACATATATAGCTGAAGAAGAAAAATAAAATAAACAAGTGCCGTAGAAAAATGTTACTTCGCTCATCACGACGGGGTCACGGGTTCGAATCCCGTCTCTTCCACAGCAAAAAACACGATTAATATAGGAAGAGTAGCTCAGTTGGTTAGAGCACGACTGCATTATTCGTCTGTCGCCTTGTTTTTTTATATCGGAAGCCGGAAGTGGAACGTTGAAAGATCTCTTTGTATCATAATTTTCTATAAAGTCCGAATATGTTCAGACTTTAGTTCTTTCTTCTTTCCACTCCCAGCTTCTTTATATGACCATTTTGAAGTGTCGTCAGGAAAAATACATCGGCCATAATGACGGTAGGAATAGCGAAGCCGGTCACTCCGGCAAGGTTATCCGGTTAGACTCCGGTAAACGACATCCCGATTTTTTCCTTATTTGATTACCTTTAAAAAATGCCGGTGAATTATTTACCGGCATTTTTCATTGTATCTTCAAGCTCTTCTTCAAACATGAGTTTCCATTTTGAAAGTGTAGTTCTGCTTATTTTGTATTTTCTCGACATATAACTTGTGGAATGACCATGCTTTTTCTGGTATTGCAGCAATTTGAGCATAGTCTGCCTGTCGTATGTTTTGAGTTTCTGATTTTCTCTGGACTGCTTGAATAGCTTTTCATTGAATTTAAGTACATCTTCACTGGTGTGAAGTTTTTCAAGAAGTTCTTTAATTTTAGGATCTTTTAATTTGTCGGGATATTCTATCCTGAGCATATCCAGATAAATTTTTTTGTAATTGGGGCGCATGTCTTTGGGGTTTACCTGTTTGCATTGTCACTCTTCTGAAGCCATCTGTGCAGTGTGCTTTTAGGAATGGAATATTCTTTAATTACTTCGCTTTGGGTCATTTCACCGGAAAGAATTCTTTTCATAATAAAATCTTTGATTTCCTGTGTGTAAATATTTTTTCTGAAATAAGGCGTTTTTTCGGATTTCTGCTGGCTTTTGTTGATCGCAGAAGGAGGAGCATATAAAATCAAATGTGAACTGTACAGTCTGAAAAAATCATATTCCAATAATTTGCTCCATCTTAAAAGAAGATCCGTATCCATCGATCTGCTGTCATACATCATTTCTATAACTTCCTCATCTTTACCTAAGAATTTGCAGATTCTCTCAATCGTTATTTCACTTTCATCAACCCTTTCCTTAATGAATTTACCAATATGGATTTCTTTGTATAACATTTTTATTGAATATTATTCTTTTGATTAAATTTTTATATCAAAAAAACGATAATAATTGATATATATTATTTTATATGGTGGAAATAGTTCACCTAAGTTTGAAATCGTTGCATAAAAAGGATTACGATTTGAAAATAGCAGACTGTTTTAATTAAGATCAGTTTTAAAAAGATTCGTTGTCTTTCCAAATATCCTATAGCAGACAGATGCATTTACCTTAATATACCTGTGATATATTCTTTATTTCAATGGTTTTTCCTTTTCTTCTCTTTCAAACTTCCTTCCTGCCATTTGTGTAAAATAATATATAACCTATTAAGGTTTTTACAATTCTATGAGTGAAAGCTGTAGACAATTTGATAAACAGCTTTTTACGCGTTGAATTTTAGTTAGTACCAAATAATTGCTTATTCGTTTTCAAATGTAAACAAAAATAAGGAGTAAAAACAATCGAAAATATAAAAATCATGCTTTATCTATTAATTTTAATTAAAATTAACATATTATACGAACTAATGTGTGAATTATTCAGAGCGTAGTGTTTCATCAAAAGACAAAAAGAAAAAATTGCATTCCATTCTGACAGTGCATACCTTTGCATATCAATGAAAAATACTTTAAGTTTATTCGATTTTTCGAAAAAAATCAATTACAAAAATGAGCTTCTGGCCGGCTTTACGGTAGCAATGACAATGATTCCTGAATCTCTTTCATTTGCTATTCTTGCCGGGTTATCTCCGCTTACCGGACTGTATGCTGCCTGTATGATGGGGTTGGTTACGGCAGTTCTGGGAGGACGTCCCGGAATGGTTTCAGGAGGAGCAGGAGCGACTATCGTTGTATTGATTGCCCTGATCAAATCTCATGGAGTGGAATACCTCTTTGCCACAGTTGCATTAGCAGGTGTGTTGCAGATGCTGGTAGGAATTTTTAAGCTTGGAAAGTTTGTGAGACTGATTCCGCAGCCGGTTATGTACGGGTTCCTGAACGGATTGGCCATTATTATTTTCATGGCACAGGTAGAGCAGTTTAAAGTTACAGACAGCAGTGGAGCTGTAAGCTGGCTGCAGGGAATGCCCTTATATATCATGGCTGGTTTAACTGCTATGACCATTGCTATCGTTTATTTTTTTCCAAAAATTACAAAAGTTGTTCCCGCTTCTCTCGTTGCAATTATCATTGTATTTGCCATAGTTCTTGGTTTTAATATCCCAACAAAAACAGTAGCAGATATTGCCCATATCAGCGGAAATCTTCCAGGTTTCCATATCCCTCAGATTCCTTTTTCTTTGCAAACATTACAGATTATTTTTCCATATGCCCTGATTATGGCAGGAGTAGGTCTTATTGAATCTCTTCTGACCTTATCAATGGTAGACGAGATTACCAATACTAAAGGAAATACCAATAGAGAATCTGTCGCACAGGGACTGGCTAATATTACCAATGGTTTCTTTGGAGGGATGGGTGGCTGTGCTATGGTAGCGCAGACTCTGGTCAATCTTAATGCAGGCTCCAGGGCAAGATTATCAGGAATTATCGCATCTCTGCTTATTTTGGTCATCATACTGGTGGGAGCACCTGTGATAGAGAAAATTCCTATGGCAGCTTTGGTTGGGGTCATGATGATGGTGGCCATCAGTACTTTTCAATGGGTGTCTATCCGGATTGCGAATAAAATGCCGAAGTCAGATATCTTTGTAGGAGTTACTGTAGCATTGATCACGGTGATTTTACATAACCTGGCTTTGGCGGTTTTGGTTGGAGTGATCATTTCAGCATTGGTTTTTGCATGGGATAATGCCAAAAGGATCAGAGCAAAAAAATATGTTGATGAAAACGGAGTAAAATTTTATGAAATATATGGGCCCCTGTTTTTTGGTTCAGTAACGGCATTTACAGATAAATTTGATCCTATACATGATCCGGAACAGGTCGTCGTTGATTTTAAGGAAAGCCGGATTGTAGATATGAGTGCGATAGAAGCCTTAGACAAGCTGTCCAAAAGATACAAGCAGCAAAATAAAACACTGTACTTGCGCCACCTCAGTGAAGACTGCAGAAAAATACTTAAAAATGCAGAAGCAGTAATAGAAGTTAATATTCAGGAAGATCCAACGTATAAGGTGATGCCGGAAAAATAGAAAGGAAGGCAATGAGTAATTTTGCTTTGCAAGCGAATAGTGAATTTTTGCAGAATAGAAATTGACAAGCGTAGCGAATTGACGATTGACGATTCATAATAAACATACCATAACCAGACAAGGACTGTAAGAAAAAAATCTACAGTCCTTGCTTGTTTAGGTTATTAATGTATTGGCGATGAAATCAGGTACTAAAGAATAGTGCGATAATTTCATGCTGATAGAAGCTCTTCCGCTTGTCAGTGTTCTCAGGTCAGAAATGTACCCGAACGTTGAAGCTAACGGAACTTCCGCTGCAAAAATCTTTCTTCCTGATCTTTCATCAATAGAAGTGATAATTCCTCTTCTTCTGTTGATGTCCGCAGTAACAGCACCTGTGTATTCCTCAATACTCTGGATCTCCACCTGCATGATAGGTTCCATCAGTTTGGGGCTGCATCCCTTTGCTGCTGTTTTGAACCCTTCTCTTGCCGCAATTTCAAAATCAAGTGCCGCAGAGTCCTGAGCATGGAAAGAACCATCCAGCAGAGTAATCTTCATGTTTTCTAAAGGATATCCTTTCAATGGCCCGTATTCCATAGCTTCTCTGAATCCTTTTTCAACAGAAGGGATGAATTCAGTCGGAATAACTCCGCCTTTGATCATATTAATGAACTCTAACCTGTGTTTATTGCCATTTCCCGGTCCGATTTCAAAAGTGATATCAGCGAACTGACCGCTTCCTCCGTTTTGTTTGGATAGCTTTTCTCTGTGAACTTTGGTTTCTGTTAAGATCTCACGGTAAGAAACTTTAGGTTTCCCCTGATTGATCTCAATGCCATGATTCAGACGGATTTTCTCCAATGTTACCTCCAAATGAAGTTCTCCGAGCCCGCTTAATAAAGTTTCTCCGGTCTGAGGATCTCTTTCAACAACCAGAGAAGGATCTTCTTCCTGAATCTTGGCCAGTACCAAACCGAAAGATTTTTCATCTCCATTGGTTTTAGGCTCAATGGCAACTCTGATCACAGGAGTCGGAATCGTGATTGCTTCCAGAAGTACCGGCTTTTCAGGAGAAGATAAAGAATCTCCGGTTTTGGCATCCTTTATTCCTGTTAAAGCAACAATATCTCCTGCCTTAGCTTCATCCATGGATAACGTTTTATCCGACTGCATCTGTAAAATTCTCGAAATCCTGTAGCTTTCGCCTGTCCTTACATTCAGTATTGTATCTCCGGATTTGATCAATCCGGAATATACACGAAGCATTGCCAGTCTTCCCATATGTTTATCAATCACCACCTTGAAAACAAGTCCTGAAAAAGCAGCCGCTTTATTTCTTTCTAATGTAACGGATTCTTCTGTATAAGGATCTTTTCCCTGCAGGTCAGCCAGTTGATCAGGAGCCGGTAGATAAGCTGCAACAGCGTCAAGAAGAGGCTGGATTCCCTTATTCTTAAAAGCGGAACCACATAAAACAGGAACCGCTGATCCTGATCTGCAGACTCTTTGAATGGCTTCTGAGATCATTTCAGAAGTGGCTTTTTGTTCTGCATCCATAAAGATCTCAAAGAACTTCTCATCATTTTCTGCCAGAGTTTCCATTAACTTTATTCTGTATTCATCAGCTTCAGCAATGTAATGACCGGGAATTTCCTTTTCTACAATGATTTCCCCGTTTTCATCGGTCCAGTATAATGCTTTCATTTTGATCAGGTCAATTACACCTTCAAAGTCATTTTCAGCTCCAATCGGAATCTGAAGTGCCATAGGAACAGCATTCAGTTTGGTTCTTATATCATTGAGAGCAGCAAAGAAATCTGCTCCGATTCTGTCCATTTTATTGATGAAACATATTTTGGATGTTCCGTGTTTTTCAGCCTGGAACCAAACATTCTCAGTCTGAGGCTGAACTCCTGAAGAAGCACAGAAAACTGCGACAACGCTGTCCAGGACGCGTAGAGAACGTTCCACTTCTACGGCGAAGTCAATGTGTCCCGGAGTATCAATAATGTTGATGTTATAAACTTTATTGTCTTTTTTCCATTGGGTAGAAACTGCCGCTGATGAAATGGTAATCCCTCTGTTTCTTTCCTGGATGTCTTTATCCATAGTCGTATTTCCGTCATCTACATTACCTATTTTGTGAATGAGTCCCGTGTAATACAAAAGCCTTTCAGATAATGTTGTTTTTCCTGCATCTACATGTGCTATAATCCCTATGTTTCGTGTGTTATATTTCATTTTGTTTGATTTAAATTGTTGGTTTTTAGATTTGTGTTTAGAAAAGATCCTCAGAAAAAAGATCACAAAATACCTTCCGGCTTCATAAAGCCGGCAAAACATTTTTGTATTTTGTAACAATGAAAAATTTTCAGAGATCTTAACAAATAACACAAATTCTTTGAATTGTTAAAGTCTGAAATAAGGGCAGCAAAAAAGACCTATCCGAATAGACAGGTCTTTATTATATTTTTAGGTATAAAAGATCTATAGAACTATTCAGATAAATATTCAGTGCTGCCAAAGAACACAGCTCTGACAGGATTGCTTAACGTTATAATATTTATCATTTTTGTTGACATTATTGATTTTTAATCGGTTGCGAAATTATAATTTTTTTTTGATTTTCAAAGTATTTTTGAAAATATTTTTTGCGAAAGGATATTAAACGGTTCAGAATATTCTTCTGTGAGAGTGTCAGATTCGTCAATTTTCATAAAAATATCTTAAAACACACGACGGACATAATGCTTTTATGATAAATATTTTATCTTTGGGAAGAATAGTATCGTAAACACTTTTTGATGATTAGAAAATTTTAAATCTTTTTCAAGAAGCTAAATAAAAACTTTTAACTTAAAATCTATTGAAAACAGATATCGACATTCATAACCACTGTCATTTTTCCTTTGACCTGTGGCTCACCTTAATCAAATCTCATCCTGAATTTAAAGCGAAAAGAGTTGAGCTGTTCTCCTCATTTTTTAATGTAGATAAACCTATAGAGGAGGTTGCGAAAACCGTAAAATATTATGATGATCTTTGCAATACTATTAATGAGGTGACAGGTGGGAATATTGATACTTTTGAAATTTATCTGATGATTCTCGGGGCTTTGAATATAGATGTGAAATCGTTGAATAAACAAAAACTTAATGAGTTTTACAGTAAAAGTGAAGAATTGTTTCTGGAATACAGTCCGGTTGTGATTTTCGAGAATATTCATGATATTTTTGAGGATATCAAAAATCAGGGAAAAACAATTAATATTCTGAGCAACACAGGATTTATCAAGGGAGAGACCATGAGAAAATTCCTGATTCATGAAAACCTGGATCAGTATATTGATTTCCACATTTATTCTGATGAAATTAACTGTTCCAAACCTAATCCGCTTATTTTTCAGGCGGTGAAGAATCATATTAAAGATCAGGATTTGCCACTGCATCAGGTTCTTCATATCGGAGACAATCCGATCGCCGATTATCAGGGAGCAAAAGACTTCGGTTTCAGCGCATATTTACTTAAACACTAAAAATAAACATGAATAAAAGATACAGCTTACACCACATTCATTCCGCAGATGAGTTTAGTTTCTCACCGGCGGAATACAGCTATTTCAAGTATGGCGATAAGTCGTATGCTGAAAAATTTGCAAGAGAATTATTCGACGGATTTATTTCCGAAAATGATGCGCTTTTAGAGACCGACAAAGAAATTGTAGTGCTTCCAAGCCCGTATATGGCTATTCCTACAGCGTCCAACTTTTTGTGCTTTTACTTTAAAAAACATCTGGATTTTTATCTGTTCCAGAAAGAAAAAAAATCCAGTATTTTATCTAAAATCAATCGTAACCATACGTATATCACAGATTATGGGAATCTTAATTTTGAAGATCGTAAGAATCTGATTGCCAATGATACTTATTATATTGATAAAGATTTTTTAAGAGGAAAACTTTGTATTTTTATAGACGATATAAAAATTACAGGAAGCCATGAATACACAGTGAACAGAATTCTGAATGAATATAAGGTGGAGGCAGACTTTATGTTCCTGTACTATGCAGAACTGATGAATTTTGAACTTGATCCTAAGATTGAAAATTTTTTTAATTACTACGCGGTAAGTAATGTTAACCATGTTGCAGAAGTGATGAACAAAGAAAGCTTTCAGTTCAATACGAGGATTGTAAAATATATTTTAGGCCTGGATTCAAGTAATTTTGATTATCTTACGTCTCAAGTAAAAAAAGAACAGATGGATCTGCTTTTGGAGCTGGCCATCAGCAACAATTATCATTTAATAAAAGAATATAAAAACAACATCAATACTTTAACACAAACGGAATTATATTATGGCTATTAACTTACAAAAAGGACAAAGAGAAAATATTAACGCACCTAAATTTACTGTAGGTTTAGGATGGGATATCAATAATACTTCTACAGGAACTGCTTTCGACCTTGATGCTTCTTTATTTTTGCTTGGAGAAGACAAAAAATTAGTTTCAGACAATCATTTCATTTTCTATAACAACCTTGAGTCTCCGGATAAATCAGTAATCCACACAGGAGATAACCTTACAGGAGAAGGAGCTGGAGATGATGAACAGATTAAAATTGATCTTACAAAAATTGATAACGCGATCAAGGAAATTACAGTAGTAGTAACAATTCACGAAGCAGATTCCAGAAAACAGAACTTTGGACAGGTGAGAAATTCTTTTATCAGAATTTTCAATACAGATACGAATGAAGAAATCTTAAAATATGAATTGGATGAAGATTTTTCAATCGAAACCGCAGTAGAATTCGGAAGAATCTACAACAGAAACGGAGAATGGAAATTTGAGGCTGTAGGGGCAGGACAGAGAGAAGGCCTTGAGAAATTTGTATCAATTTATCAGAAGTAATCATGGATAATCAGGAAAATCAACCCATAGATCCGCTAGGATCAATAGAACCTCTTAAAACCTTTGAACCTACACCAATGGTTCCTCCAGCTCCGGCTCAGCCTGTTCAGAATGCGGCGCCGGGAGTTCTTGTGGACAGAGAGGGAAATGTAAACCTGACTCAGCTGCAGTCAGAAGAACGTCAGAAATATGAAGTTCTTGCGAACTCCATTGACGAAGCCAATCCGGGTTCCATTGTGAATTTCGGGGCGGAACTTCAGAAAACGCTAACAAACCAGAGTGACAGTTTCCTGGGAAATGTAAGAAGATCAAATTCCGGAGAAGTAGGAGGGCTTATCAATGATCTTTTGGTAGAGCTTAATTATGTGGATGTAGATGAACTTAACGGAAATAAAGTGAAAAGCTTCCTGAGCAAATTGCCATTCATGAAAAAGGTGATGACTCAGGTGGAAAATTTATTTGCAAAATATGACAAGATCATCAACAATATCGAGCAGATTTCTTATAAGGTAAATGCAGGGATCATTACTTCTACAAAAGATAATGCCGTGCTTCAGACTATTTTTGAAAGCAATGTAAATTCTATCAAGCAGATTGAAGAGCTTGTCATTGCCGGTAATATCAGAATGGAAAGAGCCGCAGGTGAACTTGCTGTAATGGAGGCTAACCCTCAGAACTATCAGGATTATCAGATTGCTGATAAGAGAGATTTCATTGCAAGATTAGACAGAAGAATGGCTGACCTTAAAGTAGTGCGCGTGATCATGATGCAGTCACTTCCGCAGATCAGGCTGGTACAGAATAACAACGTTTCTATTGCTGAAAAAGCACAGACAATTCTTACCACTACACTTCCTGTCTGGAAAAACCAGCTTTCTCTTGCTGTAGCGATGTACAGACAGCAGCAGAATATTGAAATCCAGCAGAAAGTATCTTCCACTACAGAAGAAATCTTAAGAAAGAATGCAGAACGTCTTGGTCAGAATTCAGTGAATGTTGCCAGAGCAAACGAGCAGACTATCGTTTCTGTGGAAACATTGAAAGAAACTACATCGATGCTTATCAATACCCTGAATGAAGTGAAACAGATCCAAAAACAGGGAGCTGATAACAGAAGAAAACTGGATCAGGATCTTCAGACATTGGAGCATGAACTTAAAGCAAATGTCAGAGGTTAATTTATAGATTACTAAGGTGGGGGATGATGCAGCAACCATATTGTCGCAAAGCAAAAGAAGATTAACAAAGCTTAAGCTTCTCGCAAACTTTTTTGAACATATTGACATTATATCAATTTATATCAAAACAGATATTATCCACAATCTGTTCCAGGAGAATACGGCTTTGGATTATAATAAACTGGAACTTTTCCACCTGCAGTATACTGACAGCCTCATAGAGCTTCTTACCAAAATTAAAAAACAGAAGGAAAATGATATGCTGGCTGTCATTAATGAAATTGACGTCAACAACAAATATATTTCAGGTTTTGAAGAAAGGCGGGTAGACAGTTTTCAAACCGACAGGAAAATGTACAGCGGAGTATTTTCCCAACATCTGAAAACTTTATATAAGGATCTTACAGAAGATCGCTTTACTGCCAATTGGGATCATGTACTGTACTTTCATAAAAAATATGCCCAGGAATTTTACAGGACAGAGGCAGACGAAGCGTTGCTGAAACCCGATTCTTTCCCTGCATATCAGTATAAAGATTATTCCATTGAAAGGAAACTGTTGGGAAGACTTAATATACAGGGATTTAAAGTCCGTTTTGTATGTGGTTACCTGATCGGAACCCATGATTATGAGCTTTTCAGGATCTTTCAGTCTGATGATTATTTTATTTTCAGTGTGGATGAAAAGAAATTGTATCTTTTCGATAAAGAACTGGATAAGCTGGATGTTTCTGAAAATCAGTCTAATCAGAGTTCCATTATTGATCAGCTGAGAAATAAAAATGAACAGCTGGAACACAGTATGAACGAAAGAAAACGTACCCTGCCCAAAGAGGTAGAAGCTGTTTTGAAAGATTATATCAGAAACCTGGAAAATATAGACATTATGAGCAAAATATTTGACTTTGACGAAGAAACAAATATTCTGCGGGCAATGCTTAATTTAAATTTGAATAATAACTAAAGACAAAATAGTAAATAACAACTAAACATAAAAAGATGGCTATCAACTTACAAAAAGGTCAGAGAATCAACCTTAAAAAAGAAAATGGAGCTGAACTTTCCCAGGCTTGCGTAGGAATCAACTGGGGAGCAATTGAAAAGAAAGGATTTTTCGGAACTAAAAAAGAAGCAGTAGACTTAGATGGAAGCTGTATTTTATATGATTCAAACAAAAACGTTACTGAAGTAATCTATTTTGGAAATCTTAAATCAAAAAACGGATCTGTAAGACACAGTGGAGATGACCTTACCGGAGATGTAGACGGGGATGACGGATTAGATAATGAAGTGATTACAGTAGACTTCAGTAAACTGGAACCCAATGTGGAACATGTGGCGATGGTACTGAACAGCTACAGAGGTCAGGATTTCGGAACCATTCCTTTTGCTTCTATCCGTATCTATGAAGGAACACCTACCAATGTGAGAGAAGTTTTTGCAAAATATGATATTGCGAATGATGCCTCTTTCAAAGGACATGTTGCCATGGTAATGGGAGTTTTTTATAAGAGAAACGGGGAATGGAAATTCAATGCTATCGGAGATCCTACAGCAGACAGAAAGCTGGAGCAAACGATCCAGACAGTACAGATGAATTACTTATAGTCAGCTGTCAATCAGAAGATCAATAAAATAGCAATATTTGTACATTGTACATCTATTGCTTTTATCATATAATAACATAACTCAAGTGGAAAAACATCAAAGTATTTTAGAACTGCACCCTGGTCTGGTGTGGGGATTTGCGTTAACGGTCGTTATCATGCTGCTCCTGGACTTAGGGGTATTTAACAAAAAAAGCCATGAAGTGTCTTCCAAAGAAGCGACGATCTGGTCAATCGTGTGGATCTCACTTTCAATGGTGTTTTCAGGGGTCGTTTACTGGGTATTCAATACCGATGGAAGTCCTGAAAGCCATGCTCTGGCAGTAGAGAAATTTACACAGTATCAGGCGGCTTACTGGATTGAAAAAGCACTCTCTGTGGATAACTTATTTGTATTTATCCTGGTTTTCGGGTTTTTCAAAGTCCCTAAATATCTCCATCATAAGGTTCTTTTCTGGGGAATTATCGGAGCATTAATCTTCAGAGCTATATTTATCTTTGCGGGTGTAGGATTAATCAATCTGACTTATCTTCCTGAAATGAATATCTTCGGAGAGGCTGTGAAAATCAATGTTGTCATGACATTGTTCGGGTTGTTCCTTGTATATGCAGGGATCAAATCATGGGGTGATGGTGACGATGATGACGATGAAGATTATAGCAATACAGCAGGAGCAAGGCTGATCAAGAGTTTCTGGAAAGTTTCCGATAACTATGATGGAGATAAATTCTTCACCATTCAGAATGGAATCAAAATGGCGACTCCTCTTTTAGTAGTAGTAGGTGTTATTGAATTTACAGACGTTCTTTTCGCGGTAGATTCTATTCCTGCGATATTTGCGATCTCCAATGACCCGTTTATCCTTTATACATCAAATATCTTTGCTATTTTAGGATTAAGATCATTATATTTCCTGCTAGCGAATTTTATTCACATGTTCAGCAAACTTCCATACGGATTGGCGATTATCCTTTCGTTTATTGGTGTTAAAATGCTGATTGCACCGTGGATCCATATTCCGTCTCCGGTTTCATTGGGAATCGTAGGAGGTGTACTGGTGATCTCTGTTCTTTTATCTATCATTTTCCCTGAAAAGGAAGAAGAGAAGAAAAAAGAACTGGAAGAAAAATAATTACATTTAAAATAAAATAAAAGCCTCCGGAATATAATTCCGGAGGTTTTTTGTTTGTTGTTGGAAAAACGCAAAAGCGCTAAAGATTAATATTAATAGTGTTTTTAAGGCGCAAGAAAATCAAAGATTTTCAGCAATGTTGAATTTTAAAACGAAGAGAATTGAAACTTCATAGATTTTCGGCAAGGAGCTTTATAAATTATTTATATTATTCATAAGCATATTGTTAGCAGTGTTAAATTTTATCGGAGATAAAATCCTTGCGTCCTTAATATGCTTTAACAATAAATTAGCGTCTTTGTGTTTTTCCAAATCAAAAAATTACTTTCAAAATAAAACAGACAGATCAGTCTGTTCATTATTTTTTTTCATATATTTGTTCCATAAAAGAAAGCAATATGAAATCTCCAAAAGAAAGAATCATAGAAACCACCTTTCAATTGTTTACCAGACAAGGATATAATTCCACCGGAATTAACCAGATTATTTCTGAGGCAGAAGTTGCCAGAGCCAGCTTTTACCAGTATTTTAAATCCAAAGAAGATTTGTGTGTAGAATTTCTGAAGGTGAGACATGAATATTGGTTCAAGGAACTCAATAGCTTTTTAGAAAAAGAAAAAGATTCAAAATCTAAAATTATCAAAACTTTCGATTTCTTAGTCTATATGAACGGGAAAGAAAACTTCAGAGGCTGTAGCTTTTTGAATATTCTATCGGAGATACCAATGGATAATACTAAGATTTTGAGTGTTATTCAATCCCATAAAGCAGATCTCAGAAACTTCTTTTCAGAATTGGTGAGTGATGATGAACTTTCTGATCATATCTATATGCTTTTTGAAAGCAGTATCATAGAAAGCCAGCTTTTCAAATCCAATGAATTGATTGAAAAATCAAAAAAATTAGTTACCAATTTAATACAATAAGTTATGGAACAGAAACATCCGCTTCCGCCTTTCACTCTTGAAACGGCACTGGAAAAAATCCAACTGGCAGAAGATGCCTGGAACAGTCAGGATCCTGAAAAGGTTTCCAAAGCATATACCATCAACAGTGAATGGAGAAACAGAGATTCATTTGTAAATGGGAGAGAGGAAATAGTAGTATTTCTTCAAAAAAAATGGGAAAGAGAACTTAATTATAAGCTTAAGAAAGAATATTGGGCACATACAGATAACCGTATTGCCGTTCGTTTTGAATATGAGTACCAGACTAAGGAAGGAAACTGGTTCAGGGCATACGGAAACGAAAACTGGGAGTTTGATGAAAATGGATTGATGGCTAAGAGATATGCAAGCATCAATGATCTGGCTATAAAAGAAGAAGACCGGAAGTTTAGATAAAATAGAGCGAGCTGTCTCAAAAGTGTCATTCTGAGCACAGACTGAAAGTCTGAGAACGCAGTTGATAAATGTAGTGAAGAATCTCATGTATTTATTAATGAGATTCTTCCTTCGTCAGAAATCTAAGATTCTGCGTAGTCAATGGTATAGACCAAATTATTTGATTTTTCAGACAGCCTATTTTATTTGAATAAAATCTTTATCGCTTCATTCAAAAATTCATCACTCATCATTATTTTAACTGTTTTTCCCATGCAGTAACTTATTAATTTTCCTCCTTGTCTGGACAGATACTCTGTAAGCTTCATCGCGCAGTTTCTGTATTTTTCCTACCGGCTGAAAAAATATTTTACTTTCAAATGGATTGAATGAAAGAAGCTCAGTTGTGCAATCACGGGAGTCTAACAGGGAATCTTTATTTATTCTTACCTCGCCAATTTTGATAAATGGAGTATTTTTCCATTCAACATTCAGTTTGTTGATAGGTTGATCTTTAAGCTTATAACAAATCTGTATCAAAACATCTGCAGTAAAATCCTGTGCCTGCAGATAATTTTGCAGTGAATCTTTCATTTTTTGTTTTCTGCCAGTATTTTTATCAACAGATTGAGGGCATAATTTTATTTTAATCATCTGATCTCCCAGGCGGTATGCTCCTATTGAATAGTAATCAAACGAAAGAATAAAATCATTTCTTTTCCTGAAAAGTCTGATCGTGTGACGGATCATGTCACCCGTTAATAATGATGGAATCATTTTGATCACTTGAAAAAGCAACGGAAACAGGCTGCTCCATTTTTTTATATAAAATTTATTAACAGCAGTAAACAGCTTTAAAAAAGTGGAAACAGAATTGACAGGAAATAATGGAAAATTGACCAATGGATAATTAGCAAGCAGTAATCCTTTTTCGTCCCTGATCTGCACTGCAAAACCGTAAGCAGGAATATCTTTTTTTGAATTTTGAATTTTGAGCTGAGCATTGGAAAATCTTATGATCAGGTCAAACTTGTCTTTATCAAAAAAAGGTTGAAGAGATTCTGGGATATCAGGTTCAATCCATAATGTACCCTCTGCTGCCGCATAGGTTTTAGCATGAGCGTTCCTGGTAGCATAATTGACGTCACTGATGGAAGAGGACTGTTCAACAAAATCCGCTATTGTTTTTTTATTGATTGCCAGAAGCTTTTTTTCCTCTTCATTCAGTTCATCAAACTTCTTATTATATTTTAATGGATTTGGCATTTAGTTTTTAAATCCAATTATAACGCCAAGTTTCGGAATCTGTGTTAAGAATATATTACAATTATTTGAATTCTTGAGTAAGACAGAGGATGGAAGCTGGATGTTGCAACTTACTAAACCTGCTATTTTATAAATTAATATGTTAAATTTTTGATTATTAGCTGTTTAGTTGTTTTAGGTTATGAATGAATATTTAAAAGCAGGATGCAATATCATAATGTTTTGATTCTGGATTTCCATCTTCACGCCATCACCCAACACTAAAAAGCCTTATCTTTGTAAAAAATTATCATATGGGAGTAGCAGATATGTTATTTAAACGTAAAAAAGAATTGGCAGAAAAGAACCTGAAAGATGGTAAAGAATATATGGAAGAGTACGGTAAAAGAGAAAGCGTTGTGCAGTTACCAAGCGGCTTGCAGTATGAAATCATCACAGAGGGTGACGGCCCAAAGCCAGGACCGAAATCTACGGTAAAATGCCATTACCACGGAACAACTATTTCCGGAAAAGTATTCGACAGTTCTGTAAAAAGAGGAACCCCTGCATCTTTCCCTTTAAACAGGGTGATTTCAGGATGGACGGAAGCTCTTCAGTTGATGCCTGTCGGAAGTAAGTGGAGACTGATTATCCCTCCGCATCTGGCGTATGGAGATCAGGAAATCAGCAAGGAGATCGGGCCAAACAGTACACTTGTTTTTGAAGTTGAATTGCTGGATATTAAATAATCCTTCTTAAAAATACATTAAAAATTTACCTGATTTCAGGTAAATTTTTTTATTTGTATTATATTCGTATGGATGAATTGTAAATGAGGAAGAATCAAGAAATGAGCTTACAATACATCCGGCAACACAAAATATGACTGCATGAAAAAACTTTTTTACCTTTTTGCTATTGCGGGCTTACTGGTATCCTGTGTTTCTAAAAAGAATCAGGCTATTCAGCAGAATATTCTTACCCTGAAAGACAGCTATTGTAAGGCGCCTTTTAAATACAATTATAACAATAAGCTTCCATCTTATAACTCAGACTCCATTTTAACAGCCAATAAAGATCTCAAAGGGATGTTTACCGATCAGAGTATATTAATTTTAAATGCACTCAATAATCTGGATGATGTTCATCAAATTATAGAGCTTAAAAAAGATTCTTCCCTGACCTCACAGGTGAAGATATTACAGCTTAAAACAAAAATCAACAGCAGGATTACCATTGCTCTGACAGAGCTTGATGCTGTGGCTGCAGAATTCGACTGTGAGGGAGAAAGGGTGGCACAGATCGGAAATTATGTGGATAATCTGAATTCCTCGAGAAATAATAAGCTGATTTTGTATTCTATCATTGCCGGAGCAGCTTCTTCTATTGCCGGAGGAATTGTAAAAAGCGATGGATGGGATAATGCAATAGGAATTGGTGGAGGTATCTTGGGGGCAGGTTTTGGTTTGGCGACCCTTAACCCCAAAGGAAAAAAAGTGGAGTTCATCCACCAGAGAAACCTTTTAAGAGACATCTGGAAAGAAAAACTGGAGTCTCCCAACTTTCCTCCTTTTATCTGGTATATGTATACCGAGAAAAAATTTTCCAACAGGGAAGAACATTCCATCATCGGAAATATGAAGATGAGATGGCTCCACTATCAGTTTGATGACAATAAAGAAGTGGCAGATAAGTCGGTGATTTTCAGTGATGGGGGATATTACAGGGCAGATGATCTTCATAACCGTGCAGCCATGCTTAATCAGATGCAGTCGGCCACACGTACCATCAATCAGAACATTAATTATCTGCTGCTGGATCTGGATAAATTAATCCTTTAAGAAAAATTTAACTGTAATAAATTTTGTTACATTTAAAAAATGCTTATCTTTGCCATGTAATTACAATGAACAATACAAGATTTGCTACGGCAGTACATATAATGACATTACTGGCAAAGAGTCCTCAGGAGTGGCTCACTTCTGACTGGATAGCCGGTAGTATCAATGTGAATCCGGTGATTATCCGAAAGGAGATCAGCGTATTGAGAGAAGCAGGTCTGATTATCAGCAGACAGGGAAAAGAAGGAGGAAGTCAGCTTGCAAAAAATGCTGATACGGTCACAATTTCTGAGATCTATAAGGCAGTAAAAAATACAGAAGTATTAGGAAAGAAAAATCAGAATCCCAATCCGGCGTGCAGTGTAGGAAAGGAGATCAATAATCATTTAAATACATTATTTCAGGAAACAGATCAATTGGTTATCAATTTTTTAGGAGACAAGTCATTACAGGAATTCACTGACCAGTTTGAATAAAAATTTTTTAACCTTAAATGTAACAAAAATTATTACAATTTAATTTAAAAATAAAACATTATGAAAAAAGTAGCAGTAATCGGTGCAACCGGTTTTGTAGGAACACACGTAGTAACAGAGTTAGCAGACAGAGGATATGCAGTGGAGGCACTGGTAAGAGATGCATCGAAGGTGAAAGCACAGGAAAATGTAACCGCTAAAAGTGTTGATGTAAATAATGTAGATGAGCTAGCGGAAGCATTAAAAGGAAGTGATGCGGTCATCAGTACATTCAATGCCGGATGGACAAACCCTAATCTTTACAATGATTTCTTAAACGGTTCTGAAAACATTGAAAAAGCAGTAGAAAAGTCAGGGGTGAAAAGACTGATTGTAGTAGGAGGAGCAGGAAGCCTTTACACACCGGATCATGTACAGATTGTAGATACTCCGGACTTCCCTGAAGCTTACAAGCCCGGTGCAACAGCAGCAAGAGATTACTTAAACAAAATCAAAGAAAATAACTCTTTGGATTGGACATTCTTCAGCCCTGCTATAGAAATGAATCAGGCGAATGTAGGAGAAAGAACGGGAAAATACAGAACTTCACTGGAAACTCCGGTATTTGATGAAAACGGAAGAAGCCGACTGTCTGTAGAAGATGTAGCGGTAGTTCTAGTAGATGAACTGGAGCAGAACAATCACATCCGTGAACGTTTTACCGCAGCTTACTAACATAAACATAAAAGAACAGAAATGATACAAAAGAAATTATGGTCGGTGTTGGCACTGCTGGGCTTTATCAGTATATTGGCCGGAAATCTGAAAGTAAAAGTATATAATCCAGGGAGCAAAGCTATTTTCCCAATTACTTCCACCATTATTTATGGGGATAAAGATGC
Organism: Chryseobacterium sp. ON_d1; assembly: GCF_006829085.1. Lineage (GTDB taxonomy): Bacteria > Bacteroidota > Bacteroidia > Flavobacteriales > Weeksellaceae > Chryseobacterium. The sequence goes on along the minus strand of NZ_BJTC01000006.1, from coordinate 173,262 downwards.
CATTTTGATAGATGCTCAGTTCCAGAAGCAATATGCAGAACAGCTGGTTAAAGAAATAAAAGCAATAGGAAAGAACCTGAAAACGGTTTTCATTTCTCATAGTGATCCGGATTTTTATTTTGGATTGGATGTTATAAAGAAGGCTTTCCCCAATGTTAAAATTATTTCAACCGCACAGACTGCTTACCTGATATCAGCCTCAAAAGATGATAAAATGGGAGTATGGAAACCGCAGCTGAAGGCAGATGCTCCGTCAGAAATTATAGTTCCTGAGGCAGCTGCTTCAATTCCTGATCTTGAAGGAAATAAAATTGAGATCAGACAGAATCAGGAAGATCCGGCACATAGTTTTCTTTGGATTCCTTCCATTAAAACCATTGCAGGTGGTATTTCAGTTTCTGTAGACTCACATCTCTGGATGGCTGACACTCAGAATGTGAAAGCAATTGATCAGTGGATAGGGCAGATTGACGCCATGAAGGCATTGAATCCGGCGCAGGTGATTCCTTCCCATTTTGCAAAGCTATCAACAACTCCGCAGTCTCTTGATTTTGTGAAAAGCTATTTGGAAAATTATAGAAAGGCAGTGACAGAGAATAAAACTTTATCCTCCATTGTAGATTTTATGGTTAAGAAATATCCTGATCTGCCGGGAAAAGAAGAACTGGAGATGGGAGTGAAGGTTTTCCTTAAGGAAATGGATTGGGATTTAAAATCACCATATCCGGCAATTGGCCGCAAAGTTGAGGTGGATTTTGGAGCGGTAAAATTTGTTCTTGATTTTAAAGATAATAAAACAATGACATTTACCGGAACAGCAGGAAACTCAAAAAACAGTACAGATACTGTAGAATATACTGCAGTAGAAGTGGCAAAAAATGTTTTTATGGTATACTGGCATGAGCCTCATCTTGGCTTCAATGTAACCCATATTCAGGATTATAATAAAAATATTATCTATTCAAATATTGCCGCTCCGGATGGTACATTCACCCATCCAACAGGAACGCTTAAAATCTTAAAATAAAAAAACAGCTGCCAATGCAGCTGTTTTTTTATATCATAAGAATTAACAGTCAAAATATCCTCAAAGCTTCGTTAAATCAGCTTGCTGATTCCATTAGAATCAAAAGAAGAATAATTAAGAACTTTGCATTAAAATAATCTCTCGCAGATATTACAGATTCTGCAGATGTATAATTATGAGAATTATTTTCGTGATATTGGTGAAATTATTAGTGTTCTTGGTGTTTAAAAAGAATCCATTACATGAATTTTCCACCTCTTGAAGCTAAAAAACTGCCTCTCATGAGACAGTTTTCTTTTTATAGATTCATAAACAATTTCGGGTTTACCGGAGTATTGTTTTTGTGTACTTCATAATGAAGATGAGGTCCTGTAGAACGTCCGGAATTTCCGGATTTGGCAATCACCTGACCTACCTTTACTTTATCGTTCACTTTAGATATAAGTTCGGATAAATGCCCATATAACGTCGCCAGCCCGTTTCCGTGAGAAACAATCACACAGTTTCCATAGCCGCCTTTCTGTCCTGAGAAAATAACGGTTCCGGCAGCGGCAGCTCTAACATCAGATCCATAGGCAACAGCAATGTCCAGTCCTTTATGAAACTGCATCTGATCAGCTTCAGCAGGTGGATTATTTTTTTCAGCAACACCCGTTTTGACTGTAGCCGTTCCGGCTGCCGTTTTTGTTGTTGCAGGAGCAGAGGAGGTTGCTACAGGGGCAGCTTTTGGGGTAACCATCACCTTCACTTCTCTCTTATTTCCATAGCTGTCCGTAAGTTCAATGGTTTTTTCAACAGGTTCTGCTTTTGCTTCAGGCTTTGGTGCTGCAGCAACGGTGGATTTTGCTTCTGTTGGTATATTTGTTTTAACCGATGCGAAAACAGTTTTGAATGGAATAGGATTTTTTCTCACTCCAAAATTAGAGGAAATATATCCGTCTGTAGGCATGCCTAACGGTACCTGCATCAGCTTTTTCTGAAGATCCATCAGATACTGGCTGTACCGGTTGGCTTGTTTGGAAAGATAAATGGAATTCGAAATACTGTCCTGGCTAAGCATTATCAGCTTTTCACTCGGAACGTCTTTAGATTTCAGGAAGGAGTTGAGCTGGGCAACGGTCTGATCCACCAGAGTAAGATCAGTTTTCATTTTTAAATAATCTACACTGTCTTTTTCAGTGTTTATTTTTACAAGGTTGACTTCGTAGGTTTTGTCATCTCTTTCAGAAAAGAGCTTCGCAATGAATACACCCTGTGCAAAAACTACTAGTAAAAGTCCCCCCAGGAGAATGTTTACGTTCTTCTTGCTGTTTAGAAATTTTTTCATATTTCTTCTCTTAGTAAATTTAAAACGGTTTTGAAGCTGCAAATTTAATTAAAAATAGTCTTTGTGGATTATTTTTAATTAAAATTCACTTTTTTCTGTATTTAACGTTTAAATAGCTATTTAATTGCGCAGGTATGTTAATTTTTTCAGAAAATGGCTTTTATCATAGTTTCAAAGCCTCCTTTACGTCTTTGTTTTAATATCTTTGCAGTTCACATTCCAATTATGGCTAAAAAGAAAATTATTTCAGAATCTTCGAATCCAAAAAAGAATAAAAAGGATATTTCTGTAGGAGTTGTAGGAAGCGGAAGTTTTGCAACCGCTATCGTAAAAATGCTTGTTGAAAACTGTAAAGTAGTACACTGGTGTGTCAGAAATGAATTTGTAAAAGGAGCTATTGAGCTTCGGGGGCATAATCCGACTTATCTTACCGCCGCACATTTCAATCTTAAAAGTTTAAAACTGACAACGGACATTAATGAACTGGTTTCTGCCTGTGATGTTATTGTTCTGGCAACGCCATCTATCTATCTTTCTGATACGCTGGAGAAGATGACCTGTGATTATTCAGATAAGATTTTTATCTCCGCAATTAAAGGTATTATCCCTAAAGTCAACGATGTGGTGGCCCATTATCTTCGTGATGAATTTAAAATCGGTTTCAGGAATCAGGCAGTGATTGCAGGTCCCTGTCATGCGGAAGAGGTTGCTATGGAAAGACTTTCTTATCTTACCATTGCAGCAGTGGAAGATGAAACTGCCGAAAAGCTTGAAGGAATTTTCAGTTCAGACTTTATTAAAGTACATACAAGCAAAGATATTTTAGGAAACGAATACAGTGCTATTCTTAAGAATATTTTTGCGATCGGAGCGGGTATAGCAAGTGGTTTAGGCTATGGGGATAACTTTACAGCTGTTTTTGTTTCCAATGCGATCCGTGAAATGGAAACCTTCCTGGAAGCCATCTACGAAGCACCCAGAGATGTGAATGAAAGCGCTTACCTTGGTGATCTCCTGGTAACAGCCTATTCGCTTTTCTCAAGAAACAGAAACCTGGGAAATCTTATCGGTAAAGGATATACTGTGAAATCAGCCATTCAGTCTATGAATATGGTGGCAGAGGGATACTATGCTGCCGATTCTATTTATAAGACAGCAAAACAGAAAAATCTTAAGCTGCCGATTATCGATACAGTCTATGCTATCCTTTATGAAGGTAAAAATGCTGAAAAACAATTTAAAAAGCTGACAGCAAAACTGAATTAAAAAAAACAGGACCTTAGAATTAAAGTCCCGTTAACTGTAAATAATTGAACTTAAGCATTCTTATGCTTAAGTTTTTTTATTGGCTCATCTTGGTAATGACAAGTGTTAGTGATGATCTTACGTTCAAATTGCTGGCTGTAAAGCCGTTTCCTGTATCAAATTCAAATTTCTGTCGAATGGTAGTTGGAGAAGTCAATGTTAAAAAATAACTTCCCTGAAAGAATGTAAAAGAACTTGACAGCTGGCACATTCTGTTGGTTTCCGTAATAGCTGTGCTGGTAGCAGAATTTATCAGATAAGAGCGTGTACAGGTAAAATTTTGACCAAGATATTGGGTATTGGCTGTTCCGTTATTGTTATTGGCGTTGCTGGAGTCTACAGAATACCGTACAATATAAGTTCCTGCCGGTAATGTTATGGTAGAATTGTCAGTGCCCAGGGAAGCTCCTGTAATTTTATTGGAAGTTACGGCAAAGTTTCCTAAGGTATTATTGGTGCTTCCGGTAGGGATCAGGATCCCCGGGCTAATGAGAAGAGACATTGCCTGCGGTTCAGAACCGGAAACAATAATACGTTGCCATTGGTTTCTGATCCATATATAATATCCTTTCGGAAAAGCAGAAGCCCCTCCGCTGTTGTAAATAATGAGCCCATCTGCTGGGTTTGCTACAGGAGTTGAAGTGCTATTCAGGACCAGAAGGTCATATTGCGGAAAAAGAACTCCTTTGTTGGATGAGTTGATGTCCAGTACACTGCTGGCATTCGGGGTGTTTGTGTTGATACCAACCTGAGCATTCGTGAGAATACTGAAAAGTACCATACAACTGATATAAATTGATGTTTTCATTGTGCAATTGATTATTGATTAAGGGCTGATCTCTGAATGTCAACTTTGGCATTGGTAATGATAATCTCACCGTTATTGGGAGTTGTTCCGCCGGCTCCATTCTGATAAGTACCTCCTGCATCATGTGCAATGGCGGGAACTAAAAGGATAGGGGATACCGAAGTCGTCACAAAAGAAAAACTCATATTCAGGGTATGGGTTTTATTGCTGGCAATCGATTGGCTATTGATACTGATTGTTTTGCCATACTGTGTTCCGCTTACAGGGTCTATAAGTTTGACAAGATACTGGTGTAAATGAACGGAAGTCCCTCCGATTCCTGCTGTTGCACTTTCAAGAGCCGTTCTGATATTCAGACAGACATTTACGAGGTAGCCGCTGTTCCCTGGCAGAGTAATGACTCCTGTAGAAGTATTGTATAGAGCTCCGATATCATTAGACACCACAGTAAAAGCAGCGTCATTGAAATTCTTGTATATACCATTATTGAAACCTCCTAATACAGCATAATCAGAGGTACGCTGAAGCATCATGTAACTTACCAGATTATAAGTATCAGACAACTGGGTCCACCTGCTGTTTTTCCAGATGTAAAGACCAGGACTTATAGAATTACCTTTATTATATACAACCAGTCCTTCTGCCGGATTATTTACCGGTGAGGTATTACTAAGAATATCTACAATATCTACTCTTGGAAGAAGTACTCCCTTATTGGTTGTAGAGGCCACATCCAGAACAGCCGAACTGTTCACTGTGGATTTTCCAATCGCAACTTGTGCATATGTGATCTGTACTATAATCAATAATAGCAGAATATAACTTTTTTTCATGTGTGAATTTTTTTTAAAGCTGAGAGATTTTAATATAAGATCCATTGGCAATGATATTCACCAGATCGTAGAATGTGCTGTTCTGCATTCTTCCAAGATTGAGTCTTAGACCTCCGATAATATTGGCATTGACATTGGGAGGAACAGTATAATAATAGGACCATGTGGCAAGATGGTTGGTATTAATCTTAGAAACAATAGGGACTTCTTTCCTTGTTGCACTTCCTCCGGTAAATGTATTAGTGGTATTATTATAGGTATCACTGATGAAGTCTATAAAATATCCCATCAGGTAATAAGAACTTCCTGAAAATGGGGCTGTTCCACCCTGTCCGGCAGGGTTTTCCTGAGGTGAATTTAGATTCAGATTGACTTCTACAAGATAATTTCCCTGTGGAAGGATCAGTGAATAGCCTCCTGAAACCGTGTTTGGAACCACTTTAAAACCACTGATGTTTGACACCCCGGAAATCGCCGGAGGATTTACAATCAGAACATTGCTGGCGCCCGCTACAGCATTGTCCAGAGCAGACAAAGATCCTGTAAAATCAAGATAGGCAACTTTTGGTGTATTTTGGGTATCAATTGTGCTTTGCCAAGTGCTTGTGGTGCCATTGAAAAAATGCAGGGCTTTGTTATTGCTGTTAGTTCCGCCATTAAATCCAATCAGTCCATTGGCAGGAGAGGCAACAGGGGTGGTGGTGCTGTTCAGATTGGAAATATTCAGATTAGGGAATAACAAGCCTTTATTCCCTCCTGAAACTGTTACCGAAGGAGATGTTGTATAGCCACTGCCTCCGTTATTGACGGTGATACCTGTAACCTGACCGTTGGAAATAACCGCTGTAGCACGTGCTTTTGAACCGCCGTTTACAACAGGTCCTCCGCCATAAAAATTGATTGTTGGAGGTGAGGTATATCCACTGCCTCCGTTGGTGATGGTAATACCGGTAACTGCTCCCCCTGAAATGGCAGCTGTGGCTGTGGCCGGGATTCCATTGAAGTTCTCAATGTGCAGAATAGCACTCGGGTCCGGGGTGGACGTGTTGATTCCTACACTTCCGCTTTGGGCAAATGCCACTGTTGCGAACAGTGTGCTCACGAAATTAATAATTTTCATCTTTAGTATGTTTACGAAATAATTTAATTAAATACCTGTGGAATTATGTATTAATTTAATTGAAAGTTACATAGAAAAAACTATTATTTTATATGTATTGTATAGAAATTTATCTATAAAATTACATATTTATCAATTAAAAGTGATTTTTAATGTTGTTTATATAATTGTTTTTCACTTTTTGTTGATAAAGTATAGTTGCGTAAAAGGTTATGATGGCTGTATTTATTATAGTGAACTTAAATAAACTTAAAATTTTTGTTAAATAAGCGGCTGTGAAAATAGCTTAATTATTTACCATCCAGTGAATTAAAAAATATAAAATTTAACTATTTCCTTAAAAATAATTTTTACATTATCAATCATTTCAATGATGCTTTATTGAAATTTTCCATTGTTTTTTGTTGTGTACTTAAGAAGTGTTTTCGAGGCAAAAAATAACGTGTTAAAATCGTTAAACGCGTTCCGCTTTTTAAAACTTTTCCCGAAATTTGAAGTAAAATTTAAAAATTATGTCACAATCGCTTACAAGCAGAACACCGAAACCTAAATACGACGTTGTACTGATAGGCGGCGGAATTATGAGTGCCACTTTAGCAACGCTGCTTCATGAATTTGATCCCCATCTTGAAATCGCAATTTTTGAAAGACTGGGAAGGTTTGCCAAAGAAAGTACTGCAGCATGGAACAACGCCGGAACAGGGCACTCCGCTTTTTGTGAGCTCAATTATACTCCCGAAAAACCTGACGGATCTATTGATATTACCAAAGCAGAAAGCATCGCAGAACAGTTTGAAATTTCAAAACAATTCTGGGCTTATCTGATTACCAAAGGATATATCCATCAGCCAAAAGAATTTATCAATTCATGCCCTCATATGAGCCTGGTATTTGGAGAAAGAGATGCAGAATATCTTAAAAAACGCCATGATAAGATGGCAGAATCTGTTCTTTTCTCAGGAATGGAATTTTCTACAGATCATGATACACTGAGAGAATGGATTCCATTGGTAATGAGCAAAAGAAACCAGTCTGAAGTAATGGCTGCTACGAAGATGGATATGGGGACGGATGTAAACTTTGGGACGCTGACCCGAAAAATGGGACGACACCTGCTGGAAGATTCCAATGTAGAGGTTTTCTTATACCATGAAGTAAAGGATATTGATGCAAGAGAAAATGGGAAATGGGAAATGAAAGTAAAAGACAGAATCAACAGCCACAAACAGGAGGTAGTTGCTGATTTTGTATTCATTGGTGCCGGAGGATATGCGCTTCCATTGCTGGACAGTTCAGATATTAAAGAAAGTGAAGGATACGGAGGTTTTCCGGTTTCCGGACAGTGGCTGGTAAGTCATAATCAGGAATTGGTAGAAAAGCACCAGGCTAAAGTGTATACTCAAGCCACGGTGGATGCTCCTCCAATGTCTGTTCCACACCTTGATCTAAGGATTATTGACGGGAAAAAAGCTCTTCTTTTCGGACCTTTTGCAGGGTTCTCAACCAAATTCCTAAAGGAAGGAAGTTATCTGGATCTTCCTGAAAGTGTAAACACCAAAAATTTAAGATCGCTTTTCGGAGCCTGGTGGCATAATATTCCTCTGACAAAATATCTTATCCAGCAGGTAGCAATGACAAAGTCGCAGAGAATGCAGCACTTGAGAGAGTTTATTAAAGATGCCAAAGAAGAAGACTGGGAACTGAAAGTAGCAGGACAGAGAGTTCAGATTATTAAAAAAGATGAAAAAGAAGGAGGTAAGCTGGAATTCGGAACAGAAGTGGTGGTGAATAAAAACGGAACAATTGCTTCTCTGTTGGGTGCTTCACCAGGTGCTTCTACAGCAGTATATGCTATGCTGAACGTACTGGAAAAATGCTTCCCGGAAAAACTTCATGGTGAATGGAAAGAGAAGCTGCTTGAGATGGTTCCTTCTTATGGACAAAAACTCGCAGAAAATCCTGAACTGACCAATACAGTAAGAAATTATACAAAAGAAAAATTAGAATTAGAATATTAACATCAGTCATGAGCAATGAGTAGTAGCTTCTATTACTCATTACTCATTGCTCATTATTCATACTTATAAAAGGTGGAAGAAGTAATTGTAAAACCAGTCATTGCAAAGGAAATCCTGGAATCTCTTCAGGCGAAAACAGAAGAGGAGAGGCAGGTTATTGTACACTGTTGTTTCCCGGCATCTCCGTTTTTGGGCAACCTGATCAGGATCTGGCACTCGACCTATCTTTTTGATAATCAGTCTGAGCATAGAAGCAAACTGATCCACGCGGAAAATATTTCAATTTCCCCATACTGGACACCGGTTCCTTTTATGAAAGATTTTTGGTTCACCTTAATATTTTCCGGACTTCCAAAAGATTGCAAAAGTTTTGATCTGAAGGAAGTTATTCCTGAAGAAGGAGGCTTTTTTGTAGAATCAATCAAAAGAAATTCTTCTGACGTTTATCGCGTAAAAATTTCAGAATCCTATTAATATGAAAGCAAGGGAAGAAAAGCTGGAACAGATTATTCAGTGGGCTGAAAGCAATCCTGACATCCGTGCTGTTCTCCTGACCAGCTCATTGGTAAATCCTTACGCTCCCGTAGATGATTTCAGTGATCTTGATGTAGAACTTGTTTTTGAAAACAGAATACCTTATGAATCAGATAATGAATGGATTAGTCTTTTTGGAGATCCTATTTCTATGATTGAAGAAGAGGATCATGTTTTTGATGGAAGACATGCCATGAAAATGGTTTTGTATAAAGACCATGTAAAAGTTGATTTTAAGCTCTATCAGGTAACAGAATTTACTGAAGATGCCAATGAAGAAGAGCTTTCTGAAGATTGGGATGTAGGATATAAAGTTTTGATAGATAAAGACGGTCTGACTAAAAATATGAAACCTCCGACGTACCAGTCAATCATGATACAGAAACCAACTGAGGAAAAATTTCAGCAGCTGCTGAATGACTTCTGGTGGGATACTACTTATGTAGCAAAATGTCTGAAACGCGGAGATATTTTTTATGCCAAATTTATGTCCGAAAATGTTCTGCGGACAGATTATCTTGTTCCTTTGACAGAATGGTATATTGGCGGAAACCATGACTGGAAAGATATAACAACCAATAAACATGGAAGACTTTTCAAAAAATATTTATCCCCAGAACTATGGAATAGTGTAGAAGCTACTTTTTCAGGAAATCATATTGAAGACAACTGGACAGCATTGTTTGCCTTTGCTGATCTGGTACATCAACTGGGAATTTCTTTGGCAGAGAAACTTGATTTTACCTATCCTGTAAAGCTGGAAGCTGATACCAGAAATTATCTTACTGAAATAAGATCTATATCTTAACTTCAGGCAAACTCATTTTGTCTGATGAGGTTTTCGATACAGTATTCTGCAATAGCAGTAATAGTGACAAAAGGATTGACACCAATTGTTCCCGGGATTAATGATCCGTCCAGAACATATAAGTTTTCATGATTCTTAAGCTTTCCATATTCATTGGTAGCTTCCCCAAGAACGCATCCTCCAAGAGGATGATAACAGATATCCGCCCCAAAACCATTGTTGAAAAGTAAGTGACTTCTGGTGCCTCCATTCGCTTTATTCATCTTACGGACAAAATATTGGGCATTTTCTTTCATTTTGATGGTATTGCTCTCATCCCAATTCAGTGTAAGAGACCGGCTGGCCTTATTGTAAGAAACATCTCCTTTTTTATCAACTCTATTGATCAGCAGATACAAAGCTGTTGCTACATCCATTCCCATAGGTAAAGGAGCTATTTCCGTGAAAAAGGGATGTTCGGGATCATCCCAGTTGTCAATTCCTCCCACAGGAATGGTGGATTGCTTGGCTCCTGTACCGCCTGATAAAGGTTTTACCCAGTTTCTTCCTGTCATGAAATTTCCATTGTTTCCCCAGTTTTTGCCAACCTTTTCATGAATGGGAAAACCATTTTCGGCATTGGATTGCAACAGAATCTGTAATGTTCCCATAGTTCCTGCGGAAAGAATCAGCTTTTTACAGTTGAAAACCTTATCTGCAGTCAAAATTCCCGCAGTATCAGTCTGCTGAACATTTATGGTATAGCTTTTATCATCATTAAGCTGTATTGTTTGAACATGATGAAGGTCAAGAATTTCCAGATTTCCGCTTTGAAGAGCTTTTCTCAGATAGGTTTTGTCTAAACTGTTTTTCCCATGATTATTTCCATAGATCACTTCCGTATTAAGAGCAGAACGGGGAACCTCATTTCTGAATTCCTTTTCCATATATTTAAAATCATACACGTTCGGAACTCTCATTGTTTTAAAACCAGCTTTGTGGGCCTCTTCTTCACCTACCCGCGTGAATTGATAATAAGGACAGTCTTTCAGAAACTGTTCATCAATGACATTTACTTTCAACTCATTTCTTACCAGAGGAAAGTAGTGGCTGTAAAATTTTTCTGCATCAAGCTCTGGAAAAACCTCTCTGAAATAACTTTCTTTGGGGGTAACCGCCATTCCTCCGTTCACCAGAGAACCACCGCCAACACCTCTCCCTACCCAGATATCGATATGATCAAAATCCAGACGGTCCAGCGTTCCTGTAAAAGGAGTCAAAGAAAAAATATTCATAAAAGGAGCAATGCTTTTCTTTTTCAGCCATGCAGCGCTTTTTCCCGGTTTCAATAAGTTGGAAAACGGAATTCCTGCCTTTTCCCAATTAAGCCCCATTTCAAGCATCACAACTTTTTTCCCTGCTTCACAAAGGCGTAAGGCAGACACAGCTCCTCCATAGCCACTCCCAATGATCACGATCGGAACATCAATGTTTTCTTTTACCAGATTATTTTTTCTTCCGGTTGCACGTAATAATCCGGATTGGAGAAAGTAAAAGCCGGATATGGCTAAGGTGCTGGTCTTAATGAATTTTTTTCTGTCCATAAGCTTTGTTTTTCAAAAAGTATGCTAGATCTCCAGGCCCTTATTGTATTTAAAACAGATTATATTTTTTATTACAATTTTAACTTTTGTTGTCATGAAAATTCATAGCTTTACTTATAATTTTTACTCATGAAAAAATATATAGTACTCTTTTTACTTCTTCCGTTATGGGCTTTTTCTCAGAAAATGGTTTCAAAGGAAGAGAAAGAGGTACAGAAATTTCAGAAAGAGCTGAATGCTGAGTATCTCAATCCAAAAGAGACACCTTTAAGAGGAGATAATTTTAAAAATTTTAAAGGCCATCCGTTCTTTCCTTTTGATGCCAAATACAGAGTAACTGCAAAATTTGTTAAATCAAAAGATACAAAGCCTTTTGAACTTCCTACCTCTTCGGGAAAAACAAAAACCTATCAGGAATATGGTAAAGCAACATTTACGCTGGATGATAAACCGTACACCGTAACACTATACCAAAGTCTGGCTTTGATCAAACAGGATAAATACAAAGACTATCTTTTTCTTCCTTTCCGTGATGCAACCAATGAGAAAGAAACCTATGGAGGCGGAAAATATATGGATCTAAAAATCCCGAAAGGAAATACCATTATATTGGATTTTAACCAGTCTTATCATCCTTTCTGTGCCTATAATGCTTATGATTACAATTGTCCTGTTGTTCCCGAGGAAAATAAACTTCCCGTGGAAATCCGTGCAGGAGTAATGTATGAAGATATCTACCATCACTAATATTTATGATACATTTAGAGTTTTTTAAACCAGAAGATCTTTCCGGGGTCTGCTATGCATTGGATGAAAACCAGATGAAGTTCACTGCAACTGCTCAGCAGGCTTTACAGAGTATCAGCGAACGGGATGATAATGATGCATTTCCGGTAACTATATTTGAAAATAATGAGCCGGCCGGTTTTTTTGTTATTGATTTCGGGAAAGATAAATTTGATCTTACAGATAATGAAAACTCGGCATTACTACGTTCCTTATCTGTGAACCCGCAAATGCAGGGAAAAGGAATTGGAAAGGCAGCAATGCTGAAAGTAGATGATTTTATAAGAGACCGTTTCAATACCTGCGATGAAATTGTACTTGCCGTAAATCAGAAAAATGATTCCGCTTATCATATTTATCTACAGGCAGGATATGTTTATGATGGTAAAACAAGAATCGGAAGAAGCGGACCTCAGTACCTGATGCATAAAAAACTTTAATAAAATTTTAAAATCTTTATTTTTTATCTGCTGATATCTTTCCATAACTTTGAGTAACATCAAATTATAAAACATGGAAATATCACTTCAAAATCAGGTAGCTGTAGTTACAGGAGCATCCAGCGGAATTGGTTCAGGAATCGCAAAGTCATTGGCTGCTGCAGGTGCGGCAGTCATTGTCAATCATTCATCAGAAAGATCTTTGGAAGAAGCTCAAGCGGTATTGAAAGAAATAACTGATGCAGGCGGAAAAGGAATGACTTACCAGTGTGATGTTTCCAAAGAAGATCAGGTGGTCAGAATGTTTCAGGATGTAGTTTCAGAATATCATACGGTAGATATCCTGATCAATAATGCAGGGATTCAAAAGGATGCAAAGTTTACCGAAATGACGATGGATCAGTGGAATGCTGTCATTGGGGTAAATCTGACGGGACAGTTCTTGTGTGCAAGAGAAGCTATTAAAGAGTTTCTTCGACGGGGAATAGATCCTTCACGTTCTGTTGCCTGCGGAAAGATCATCCATATCAGCTCTGTACATGAAATTATCCCATGGGCCGGACATGCTAATTATGCCTCCAGTAAAGGAGCTATCCGAATGCTGATGCAAACTTTAGCTCAGGAATATGGCGCAGACAAAATCCGGGTCAACTCTATCTGTCCGGGAGCAATACAGACTCCTATTAATAAAAACGCCTGGGATACCCCTGAAGCCCTTAATTCTCTTCTTACTCTCATTCCTTATAACAGGATAGGACAGCCTCAGGATATAGGAAACTTAGCCGCGTTCCTTGCCAGCGATCTCGCGGATTATATTACCGGAACCAGTATTTTCATTGATGGCGGTATGACTACATTTGAAAGTTTTTCTACAGGAGGGTAATGCAGTTTAAAGTTTTGAGATTATTCGTAGAACTTGAAACAAAATTAAATATTACTCATTACTCATTATTTATTACTCATAATTATTGCTTATGTCAGAAAAACAGAGAATTTCAGATATCTCATGGAAAAAATGGGGACCTTATGTAAGTAACCGTGAATGGGGACTTGTCCGTGAAGATTATAGTGAAAACGGAGATGCCTGGAATTATACCAATCATGATACAGCAGAAGCCAAAACATACCGTTGGGGAGAGGAAGGAATATGTGGGATCTGCGATGATCTTCAGAAACTTGTATTTTCTGCCGGATTCTGGAATAAAAAAGACAAAATGGTAAAAGAACGGTTCTTCGGGCTTACCAATGGTCAGGGGAATCACGGTGAAGATGTTAAGGAGTATTTTTATTACCTGGATTCTACCCCTACTCATTCCTATATGAAGATGCTGTATAAGTATCCTCAGAATACTTTTCCTTATGAAGATCTGATCAAAGTAAATGCAGGAAGAGGAAAAGACGAACCGGAATATGAGCTGATTGATACAGGAATTTTTGATAACAATGAATATTTTGACATCTTTATTGAGTATGCAAAAGAAAGTCAGAATGATATCCTGGCCAGGATAACAGTTGTTAATAAATCTGAAAAAGAAGCTTCCCTTGTTATATTACCAACGGTCTGGTTCCGGAATACCTGGAAGTGGGGCTATGATGACTACAGACCTCATCTGCAAGCCGAAGATGCAGACCGTATTCAAGTGAATCACCGGGATATTGAGATTAAGAACGTGTATGCAAAGCAGTCTTTAAAGACTTTGTTTTGTGACAATGAAACCAATAACGAAAGACTCTATCAGTCTTCCAATGATTCGGAATATTGTAAGGATGGAATCAATAATTTTGTGATGACGGGAAATTCCCAGTCAGTGAATACACAGAATATAGGAACTAAAGCATCTTTTTTTATTGATGAAGATTTTAAATCCGGAGAATCCAAAACTTTTGAATTCAGATTTTCAGACAAAGATCTACGTGAACCGTTCAGTGATTTTGATATAATTTTTGAGCAAAGGCAAAAAGAGGCAGATGACTTCTATGCAGAAATCCAGAAGGGGATTTCTTCCGAAGATGAAAGATTAATACAAAGGCAGGCATTTGCAGGGATGTTGTGGAACAAAATGTATTACCATTACAATGTTGAAAAATGGCTCAAAGGGGATCCGGGAGAAATGCGCCCTCCAAAATCCAGAGAAAAAATAAGAAATTACGACTGGAAACATCTTAACAATGAACATATTATTTCCATGCCTGATAAATGGGAATATCCCTGGTATGCCACCTGGGATCTTGCCTTTCATACGATCAGTTTTTCTCTGGTAGATCCTGATTTTGCCAAGCATCAGCTGAAGCTTTTCCTGTTTGAATGGTATATGCATCCCAACGGACAGCTTCCTGCCTACGAGTGGGATTTCAGTGATGTGAATCCTCCTGTACATGCATGGGCTGTTTTCAGGGTATTTAAGATTGATGAGTATTTAAAGAACAAACCAGATCTTGAATTTCTGGAAAGTGCCTTCCAGAAATTGCTGATGAATTTTACATGGTGGGTTAACAAAAAGGATAGTAATGGTAATAATATCTTCGAGGGGGGATTTTTAGGACTTGATAATATAGGGGTTTTTGACAGAAACGCTGTTCTGCCCAATGGTGAACAGCTTGAACAGTCAGATGGGACGAGCTGGATGGCAATGTTTGCTCTGAATATGATGCGGATTGCACTTGAACTGGCACTCTATAATACTGTATACGAGGAAATGGCAATGAAGTTTTTCGAACATTTCCTGGCCATTGCCCACTCATTAGATAATATGGGAGATGAAAATTTCAGTTTGTGGGATGAGGAAGATGAATTTTTTTATGACGCTATTACTTCTGGTGACGGAACCCATATGTACCTGAGACTGCGTACAATTGTAGGACTGATCCCCATGTTTGCCGTTGAGGTCATAGATGATGAAATGATTGAGAATCTTCCCAATTTTAAGAAAAGAATGAAGTGGGTACTGGAAAATAAACCCGAACTGGCTTCTCTCGTTTCAAGATGGGAGGTTAAGGGCCAGGATTCCAAACACCTTTTATCCCTGCTTCGAGGGCACCGTTTAAAAAGGCTTTTACACAGAATGCTGAATCCGGATGAATTTTTAAGCGATTATGGAGTAAGAGCTTTATCAAAAGAATATGAAGATCATCCTTACACTTTAACTTTGAATGGGACGGATTATAATGTAAAATATACTCCTGCAGAAAGTGACAGTGGATTGTTTGGTGGAAACAGCAACTGGCGTGGGCCGGTATGGTTTCCTATTAATTTCCTTATTATTGATAGTCTTCAGCGTTTTTTCTTCTATTACAGCCCTGATTTTTTAGTGGAATATCCCACTGGAAGTGGAAATTATTCGAACCTGGATCAGATTGCTGACTCTTTGAATCAAAGACTTACCAAAATCTTTTTAAAAGATGAAAACGGAAAACGACCGGTTCATGGTCAATATGAGAGATTTCAGACCGATCCGGATTTTAAAGACTATATCCTGTTCTATGAATATTTTCATGGAGATAACGGTCGTGGAGTAGGAGCTTCCCATCAGACAGGCTGGACAGGGCTCATTGCCAAAATCCTGCAGCCCCGGTTTTCAAAAAAAGAAATGGCAGAATCTGAAACCCAAATGCCGGATGATCTTGATAAAACAAAGGGAAAGTAAAAGACAATTCTTTTATGGCTAATTGAATTTATTCAAAAATCTGCTGTATAATTTCCAGAGAAGCCGGTGTTTTGAAATCGGTAATATGATAATGATAATATATTAAAATACTGTCAAGAAAATCCTTTCTAAGAGAAGAACGGACTTTTGTTGCATAAAAATCATCGGCATAAAGAGCTTCCTTCCATAATGTGGAGATTTCCTCATTGAACAGCTGGTGGCTTATTTGTAGAGAAAATGTGCCGGTTTCAGGGTCTAAAAAAGATCCTTCACCCATTAACGGAGCAACTCCCTGAATTTTTAAAACATCAAGTAAGAAAAGCAGATGGGCCTGATAATTTTTATGGGTCAGCTGATTGATAAAGGTATCTATACAGGAATAGATTGCCATATTCTTGTTTTCATATTTAAGAACATGGCTTAAAAAATCAGAAATAAAAAAGATGATAGTGTTTATCTTTACGTCTGTGTAGATATCATTATTTTTTACCAGTTCAAATCGGGAAACAGACGATATGCTGTTGCCTCTGGACGGATGTACAGAAAAGCTAAGCTGATTCAATGGCTGCAAGAGGGCTTTTTTCTTATTTTTCTTGGAATAAATTCCTTTTAAAAAATAGCTCTGAAAACCTTCTTCTTCTGTAAAACAATGCAATACTGCATCATTTTCTCCGTATTTTATAAATGAGAGTAAAAAACCGTTCTGTAAATTCATTAATTGACTACTCCTATTTTGGCTGTAGCTTTATCAGAGCCATCTTCATTCGTCATAAGTACAAAATAAATTCCTGATGCTACTCTTATTCCTTTCTGATTATTAAGATCCCATTCGTAATAACCTCCTCTGGCTACTGCCGAATGCACTACATTTCCAGCAGCATCTACGATCCTTATATTGGTTTTTTCTGCAAGCCCTTTGATCGTAACTTTTCCTTTAAAATTTGAATAAACTACTGGGTTAGGGTACACTACCACATCTCCAAAGTTGGATGTCACATCTGCAACATCACCCTGATATGTCACAATACCATTGTAAGTTACAAAATATACCTTGCCGGTTTTGTTATCAATCTTTATATCAGTAACAGTATTTGTAGGAAGAGGTGAATTTTCCTTGGTAAAATGCTTTATTGTTTTCTGTCCATCGGAAGAAAGGTAGTATACACCACCCCCATCCACAGAGACCCACTTTTGATCTCCTCCGTCTACAGCAATCTGAAGAATTGCTGATTCTCTGAAAAGTTCTTCCCCCAGACCGTTTTGCTCTATGACGATAGGCTCCATTGCAGGGTGAGAATTTTTGATTTCAGATGAAGCATTGGGCATTACTCTTAAACCACTATTGGTGCCTATCCATGCGTCTCCGGACTTGTCAAATGCTACAGATAAAGCTCCATTTGAACTTCCCGGAAGTCCGTTTGTTTCTGCAAGAATATAATCTGTGTCATCGGAAAGATTGGCTGCATTTTTATAGTCATATACCCAAAAGTTATTAGATCTTGGAAGGGGAGTCCATAGCATATTTTCATGGAAAACAGTTTTCTGGATCCCGTCACTGGCGAGCACTATTTTCTTGATAATAAAATCATCAGCGGCTTTATCATAGATTCCCATGGAAGGGTTACCATCATTAAATCCAAAAGAGACAAAGAAATTGCTCTGGGAATCCCCTGCAAAACCTACAGGACGTCTGTAGTAGGGCTGTGCACCAAGGTTATAGTATTTTACCAATTCAAAGTCTTTGCTTGTCGCATTATATTTCATTCTGTAGACCCCATTATCAAACATGGTATAGTTGGCAAAAAATACCTCATTATTGGTGAATGGACTTATTGTAGCATCTAATACGTTGATTTGCTTCGGGTTATTAATGAAAAACGAAGGGTAGATCCATTCTGTACCATTGAAATAATAGAAGCCAGGTTTCTTAGGGTTAATGGCAGGTTCATTATAGTTATTTGCTCTTGCTCCGGTAGAAACAAGCATCTGATTATTGTCAAACAGATTAATGTTATAAGCTATATTGAAATAAGGACCTGAAGGCTTATAGGTGTTATTGTTTTCATCTTTTATCCCGGATAATACCGTTCCTCCTAAAATTTTACCGCCAGCGGTAGTAGCTGTATTGCATTCTTCCCCAAGGCTTATTGAATTTTGTGAAACTCCGTTCAGACCGTAAGTATACACTCTGTTGTCAGTCACTACAATACTGTTGGAAGTAACAACAACGTCCCGGATATTTCCAAAGCTGGTAGGTAACTGTGTCGGAGTGCCATTATTATAAATATATGCCGCTGTAGCATTTGAGAAAACAAGTTCAGATTCTGAGTCAATATGTTTGAAAGCTCCGGGAACTTCTGTAGTCCAGGTAGAATATACCGGGAAGGTAGTGTTCATTTGATGGCTTTTTAATCCGGTATTGGTTACAGAATATACTTTATTCCCCAATATGGTTGCTTCATTGCTTGCTTCATATATTCCTCCATTCAGAAAGAACGCAGAATCTCCGAACTCTTTATTGTTCAGATTAAATAAAGAAAGGCCATAGCCTACAGAAACGACAGCCTGATCTCCGGTTATGGAAATATGATTAACTTTTTTATCTCCGTTGTAGCCCGTTGCAATAGGGATATCAACAATATATTTGATTTCCTGCGGAGTGATAACGTCCATAGATCCGTCTTGATAACCTATAAGCCCGATTTTGGTTTGGGGATTATAATCAAAAGCTGTAATTCCGATGTTGTGAAGACCATTTGCTTTGGACAGTTTCGTAATTTCTCCTGTTGCCATTGTATAATAGAATATTCCGTTTTCTGTGGCTGCAATGATTTTTCCATTGTCTTCTTTCATAGCCAAGACATTATTGTAGGAAAACAGATCTGCCCATTTTTTTGATGAAATGACCTGTGCTTTTGTCAACTGCAGAGATGCTAAAATACCAAGAGAAATTAGAGAGAGTTTTTTCATATTATGCGATTATGCTGCTGTCTATTGCCTGATTGTTCCAGGAAATATGCTGTACGTTTTTGTTGATATCAAAATAAAAATCTATTCTACCCAAAAGAAGTCCTGCCCATCCAACCTGGTTCACAAGTACATTTTTGCCCTGTCTGTTAGTAAAAGATTGAGGTTCCGGTAAGAATGTATGAGTATGGCCTCCCAGAATAATATCAATATTTTCTGTATTGGCTGCTAAAATTTTATCACTTATTTTATTCGGTTCTTCTTTATAATCGTAACCGATGTGTGAAAGACAAATCACAAGATCACATTTCTGATCTTTTTTCAGGAAGTCTGAATAATGTTGTGCTACATCAATTGGATTGGAATAAATAGTTTCTCCATACTGTTTTTTGCCTACAAGACCATCCAGCTGAATGCCAACCCCGAAAATTCCTACTTTGATTCCATTCTTGCTGAAGATCTGATATGGAGAAGTTTTCCCGTCAAGAACCGTATTTTTAAAATCATAATTGGAACAGATAAAAGGAAATTTCGCATTAGGAAGTACCTTTAAAAATCCGTCGAGACCATTATCAAAATCATGATTTCCCATTGTAGAGGCATCATATTTCATCATGGACATTAATTTGAATTCCAGCTCTCCTCCAAAGAAATTGAAATAAGGAGTTCCCTGAAAAATATCTCCGGAATCAAGAAGAAGCACATTGTTTTCCTGGCTTCTGATTTGCTGGATTAAGCTTGCCCTTCTTGCAAAACCTCCCTGATTGGGGTTTTTTGTATAGCCTGAGTCAAAAGGTTCAATTCTGCTGTGCTGGTCATTGGTATGAAGAATGGTCAGTTTATTTGCGGATTTTACATTGAGCATTTTTAAATCTTCCGCCATCATCATATTGGGAGCTAAAGCCATTGCTAAAGATCCGCCTCCTATTGCTTTTAAAAAACTTTTTCTATCCATTATTTCTTCCCGATAAAATTTAAACGAACATCCGAATTGGGTACAACTTCAGGAGATTTTTTAAAGTAATCAATAAATAGATCTCTCATTTTAATTCCGGTTGAAATTGATTCTCCTTTGGCAAAAAATTTCATATTGTCTCCCCCCAGTGCAAGGTAGTCTGAAGTGACAATATAATAATCTTTAGCCGGATCTACTGTTTTTCCGTCGACTAAAGATTTGATGATCTGTCCGTTCTTTGTTTCAATGTATAAATGAGAAACAGGATTGTTGACCTGCGTTTTTGCATAATACTCAAAGAGTTCCTGTAGATCTGTTCCTTTCATTTTTACAATGACCACTTCGTTTTCGAAAGGCATTACTTCAAATACATTTTTAAGCAAAATATCTCCCTTTCCGATTGTAGTACGGATTCCTCCGATATTGATCAGTGCAGCATCTACATTTTGCTTACGATGAGTTTTCATCCATTCATTACCTCCTTCAAATGTATAGTCAGCTAAAAGATTTCCCAGGTTGCTATTGTCACCCTGCTTGGTAAGATCTACATTGGTATGAGAGATCTTCTGATTCATTTCTTTATCCAGTTTCTGTTTATAAGGCTCAATAAATTTTACAACTTCCTCATCATTCTTTAGCTCATTATTAATAGAAATATTTTTCTGGGTCTTTACATTCACAAGCTGAGGCGCAGAAGCCGTTTTGCATGCAGTAATGGACACCAGGGCAATTCCTAATAATAAGAATTTATTTTTCATAATATCTTTTAGTATATGCAAATATAACTATATGTATAATAAAACATTATTATTTATTATAAATTCTTACCGTAAATGATTAAATTTGGCAAAAATAATTCTAACAGATGAGCATTTTAAAAGGAGTAGGTGTTGCATTGGTAACGCCCTTTAATGAAGATTTATCCGTTGACTTCGACAGTTTAACAAAACTTGTTGAATACAATATCGAAAACGGAACCAATTATTTGGTGGTATTGGGAACTACGGCAGAAGCCGCAACGCTTTCTGCAGAGGAGAAGAAACAGGTAATTGAGCATATCATTAAGGTGAATAATAAACGTCTTCCTTTGGTTTTAGGAATTGGCGGCAACAATACTCTTGAAGTCAAGAAACAGATTGAAGAAGCAGATCTTTCTGCATTTGAAGCAGTACTTTCAGTATCTCCATATTACAATAAACCTAATCAGGAAGGGCTTTATCAACACTATAAAGCTTTGGCTTCCACAGGGAAAAATATTATTATTTATAATGTTCCTTCAAGAACGGGGCAGAATATAGAATCAGATACAACCCTTCGTCTTGCAAAAGAATTTCCTAATTTGTTTTTAATCAAAGAAGCTGCCCCAAACATTTTGCAGTATTTTGATATTCTGAGAAAAAAGCCTGAAGGGTTTTCTTTAGTTTCCGGAGACGATGAATATACATTACCGGTAACTTTAGCAGGAGGAGACGGGGTGATTTCTGTAATCGGACAGGCCTATCCTAAGGAATTCTCTACAATGGTACAGCTGGCTTTCGATGGAAAAGTAAAAGAAGCTTACGATATTCACAACAAGCTGGTAGACATTACCCGTTTGATTTTTGCAGAAGGAAATCCTTGCGGTATTAAAGTAATACTGGCTGAAAAAGGAATCATTAAAAACCATCTGAGACTTCCTTTGGTAAAAGCATCAGAAGGGCTTCACGCAAAGATTAAAGCTGAAATGGCAAACATTTAATAAGAGCAGGCAAAATGAATTTGGGTCGTGTATTAAAATTCACCAGCCATTATTGAACAATATAAATAAAGAGTGAAAAGTTTAGGCTTTTCACTTTTTTTAATCATCATTATATTAACAGATCATGAAATTAAGACAGGCAACAGCAGCAGATATTCCATTAATTCAGGATCTTGCGCAAAGATCATGGGAAAATGCTTATGCAGACATTCTTTCGAAGGAACAAATGGAATTTATGCTCTTTGAAATGTATTCTGAAGCAGAAATTCTTAATCATCTCCAAAATCCTCATTATCATTATTATCTTATTCAGGATGAAAATAATGATTCCTATGAAGGGTTTATCGGCTATGAGCATCATTATGAAGAAAAAACAACCAAACTTCACCGCATTTATCTGATTCCTGAGAGTAAAGGAAAAGGGTTTGGAAAAGGCGCGCTTCAGTTCCTGAATGAGAGGGTTTTTGAAAACGGAAACAACAGAATTATTTTGAACGTTAATAAATACAATGCTGCCAGAAACTTCTATGAGTCTCAAGGCTACAGAGTATATGACGAAGGTGTTTTTGATATCGGAAACGGATTTGTAATGGATGATTATCTGATGGAATTCCTAATTCACCCATGATTGACTTAAAATTTTGTAACTTTATCCTGTAATTCTATAACAGGTGACTTCTTTTTTTGAGCCATCTTTGTTTCAGAACCAAATCACTTATAACAATACATTCATATGCTTGGTTTTGAGCTGATTCAGCTTTTTATCAGTATATTTTTTTCATCCTTAGTGTTTAAATTCCTGTATTCAATAATACAGGAGTTTTTTCGTCTCTATATCAAAATAAAAAAATATCCTTCTATTTCACTTTTAAATGAAATAAATTATTATATTTACTAAATAAATTGGCTTTATATATACTAATAGGATGAAAATGTATGTCAAATTTGATTTCAATGCCCTTTGTAAGAAGGTATTGGACGAGAAACTAAAAGAACACGGACTGAAGTACAGATTACTGAACTTCGGTGAGGTGGAATTCTATGAACCTCTTACACAGGAACAGCACTCCCTTTTTAAAAAAAATCTTGAAGACTATGGGATCGAGATCATAGAAAGCCAAAAGACCGCTCTTGTACAGAAAATAAAAGATGCTATCGTAGAACTTGTCTTCTCAGAAGAGATCATACCGGTAAAAGCATCGATCTATATTTCTGAGAGACTGAATCATAGCTATGGGTATCTTTCCAATCTGTTTTCAGAACTTGCCTACACCTCCATAGAGAATTTTATTATTATGCAAAAAATAGAACATGCTAAGGAGCTGATCATTAGAAACAAACAAAGTCTTACAGAAATTGCCCATAAGCTGAACTACTCCAGTGTAGCCCATTTGAGTACCCAGTTCAAAAACACAACGGGAATTACTCCGTCCCAGTTTCAAAAGATCATTGGAAAACGGAGGAAGGTACAGAGTACAGCAATAAATCATAAAATGCAGTATGAATAAAGAATTTTTGAATGTAATAGTAGCAGACAACGATGAAAACACCTTGATTTTTTTTAAGAATATTTTGAAAGAGTTGAAAATCTCTATAAAAGTTCAATGTTTCACTAACGGGAAAGACCTGATGAGATACCTGAATAATGATGATGCCGTAGTGCCTGAACTTGTTTTCATTAAATATACAATCCCCGGAAAAGAAAGTATGGAATGCCTTGAAGAAATTGAATCGAACCCAAAATTCAATAATATGGTAACCGTTATTTTTTCAGAAGCGATTCCGGAAAATGAAGTTGAAGATATTTTTGTAAAAGGGGCTAATATTTATATGAAAAAACCAGAGTGTTTTGAGAAACTTAAAAAGGTGCTTACGGATATTATTACTATCAATTGGCAATATCATACTTCAGGATTAAATATAGATAATTTTATTCTGAAAGTATGATGGATAAAGGAATTGTTAATTTAATATTAAGGATTTTAAAATCATATTTAATGTATACTATTCACAAATAAGTGAAAATTTTATAACTAATAATTAAAATAATATAAAAAGGATCTGAATTAATATACTGACATTTGTAAAAGTAATCTCAGACACAAATTTCATTATATAGAAGAAGATACAGATGAATGAAAAGTAATTGTTTCTAAAGAACAAAAAAAAATTATATAAATCACGATGTTAGTTAACAAAATGAATTATAATAATTTTCCAATTTTAAAGCACAGAAGATCTTTAAACAAAACGGTACAATCATGAAAACTCAATAGTAGTTGGAGGTATTTTTATTCGTTTCATTCCCTCATCTCCATCGAAACACAGTTAGTTTTTATAATAAGCAAGTTGGAAAAAAATAATTCATTTTGTTTTTTATAATTTATTTTAATAGTTATGGCTTTATCTCATAACATATTATTATATAAATATTTTCACACCACATCACAAAATATTAAGTGTAAACTATTAAAATAAATTTTTAGAGAAACAAAAAGTAATTTCTTCTAAATAACAGTTTTATAAGGGGGCCGCAGGAAATTTTTTTCTGCGGTTTTTTTATGATATTTTGCTCCACTTATTTTTTCCTCTGTAATATCTGATATAATAATTCTTAATAATCAGATTATCAGGTCTGGAAAGCATAGGATCCGCCTCCAGAATTTTTTCTACCGTATTTTTTGTTGCTTTAATGATGGCTGAATCATTGATAAGATCAAGTCTTTTAAAATCGACCACTCCGCTTTGCTGCGTACCCAGAATATCTCCTGGACCCCGAAGCTGCATATCCACTTCAGAAATTTTAAAGCCATCGTTGGTTTCTGTCATTGTTTTGATACGGGTTCTGCTTTCCTTGGATAACTTATCAGAAGTCATCAGGATACAGTAACTCTGTTCAGCTCCTCTTCCCACGCGGCCTCTCAGCTGGTGAAGCTGTGACAGCCCAAACCTTTCGGAACTTTCAATGACCATTACTGAAGCATTGGGAACATTTACGCCCACTTCAATTACGGTGGTTGCCACCATAATCTCTGCTTTCCCGGAGGCAAAATAGGCCATGGCAGCATCTTTTTCATCCGGTTTCATTTTTCCATGAAGCATGGTTACATTGTATTCTGAGAAATAATCCATGACGTGTTCTAAACCTTCCATCAGGTTTTTATAATCTAACGTTTCAGATTCTTCAATAAGTGGATATACAAAATAAACCTGCCGCCCTTTTTTAATTTCATCTTTACAGAAATTATAGACATACAGTCTGTCTTTTTCACGTCTATGAGCGGTAATAATGGGTTTTCTTCCCACTGGCATTTCATCAATTACGGAAACATCCAGATCAGAATAAAAACTCATTGCCAGAGTCCTTGGAATGGGGGTGGCGGTCATGACCAGAATATGTGGGGGAATTTTATTTTTAGCCCAAAGCTTAGCCCGTTGGGCAACCCCAAATCTATGCTGCTCATCAATAATTGCCAATCCCAGATTTTTAAATTTAACCTTATCTTCTAAAACGGCATGGGTTCCCACTAGAATAGAAAGGATCCCGTTTTCCAGTTCCTCATGGATAATTCTTCTTTCAGCAGCTTTGGTAGAACCTGTCAGAAGACGGATATTGATTCCTGTTTTTTCTAACAATTCTTTGATTCCGTTGTAATGCTGTTGGGCAAGAATTTCTGTTGGAGCCATCAGGCAGCTCTGAAAACCGTTGTCCATCGCAATAAGCATGGTAAGAAGTGCTACCATTGTCTTTCCTGATCCTACATCGCCCTGTAAAAGCCTGTTCATCTGGATTGGCCTTTTCATATCCATACGGATCTCCTTTAATACTCTTTTTTGGGCATTGGTAAGGTCAAAAGGAAGATGATTTTCATAAAAATCATTGAAATGATCACCAATTATTGGAAAAGGATTACCATGTGATTGGGTTTTATGGTGGAGTTTCTTTAAGCCATATCCTAACTGAAAGAAAAATGACTCTTCAAATTTCAGCCGGTAATCAGCCTTATCAAAATGTTCTGCATCCTTCGGAAAGTGAACATTCAGAAAAGCATGCTGCCTTGACATGAACTTAAAAGTTTTCATCAGATAATCCGGAAAATTCTCTTCAATGAGGCTTGGGATCTCTTTGCAGATATTTCTTAAGGCATTCTGAAAAAACCTTTGATTTAACCCTCTTTTGGTGAGTTTTTCAGAACTCGGATATATAGGTTTCAGACGGGTATCTCCCTCTTTTTTTTCTTCAGCTTCTATTTCCGGATGCGGCATGGAAAACTGGCGGTTGAAAACATTGATCTTTCCAAAAATATAAACCTCTTTATTTACAGGCAGCTGTTCTTTCAGCCATTTTGAATACTGAAACCATACAAGATCCATACTGCCTGTTTCATCATTGAACTTTGCAGATAATCTTTTGGTTTTGCCGGTTTGGATTTCCTGTACCTGGGTGATTTTCCCTTTCAGCTGTATTTCCTGATTGCTTTCTTCCTGAAGCTGGGAAATTTTATAAATTTTACTTTTGTCAAGGTAGCGGATAGGGTAGAAATTCAGCATATCTTCTACAGTAGATAAGCCCAACACATTTTTAATGAGTTTGGCTCTTTCCGGACCTATTCCTTTTACATATTCTATGGAAGTTTCTAAAGTCATTTTGCGTTTGAGATCTGGTTCAACATGTCCAGATCAGTATGAAAAAACAAAGGTCCGAATTTCGGTAAAATAAAAAAGACTTCCAAAAAAATTGAAAGTCTGTATGGTGAATTTTTAGAATTGAATCCGGAAATCGGGACTTAAACCCTAAATTAATCTTTAATTTTAGATTTGAACTTTTTCTGGTAATCCTCCCACTGTTCTCTGGTTTTAATCTTTTTGAACAGATCTTTGGAGATCAGTTCCAGATAAGGCTCCAGTTCTTTGGCTGATAATTCTCCCTGAAGAATGGTGATAGGATCTCCCTTTTCATCCAGGAATACTGTACTTGGAACAGCACCTACATTCATATACTGTGTAAATTCATGCAAAGAATTTCTTCCTTTTTTGTGTTCAGCATCAGGGTTGGAAAACGTTCTTCCAAAGATTTCAATACTCTTTTTTTCTTCAGCATTGAATTTTACCGGATAGTAATTCTCATTCAGATTCTGAGCGATTACGGAATGTCCGTAAGTCTTTTTATCCATAATCTTGCAGGGACCACACCAGTCTGCATAAAAATCAATAAGTATTTTTTTTGGATTTTCTTTTTGAGCTTTCAAGGCTTCTTCAATGGTCATCCACTTTACCTGGGCAAAGCTGAAATTTAATAGAAGTAAGAGAACTATGCTTAAAATTTTCTTCATATTGTGATATTTAGGTAAAAATAAGCATAATTACTTATTTTCTATTTTACATCCTGCATTAATTTTTTCACGTACGGAGATATCAAAATTAATACCACTCCGGCAATTACCGCATACAATCCCAATTGTTTATATCCATCAGTATAAGTGATCAAAGCATCATAGTTACTGGAACCTTCTTTTGATGTTGCAAGACTGGCACCGATAATCCCTGCAACATATTGTCCATACGCTGAAGCAAGAAACCACATTCCCATCATCATTCCCTGAAGATTTTTGGTAGAAAGCTTTGTCATAATGGATAATCCGATAGGAGAGAGGCATAATTCCCCCAGAGTAATGATTAATAATGCCAGAGTAAAGAAGTTCAAAGAAGTAATTCCCTGAAGATCTGCAAATAAGCGGGTGGCAAATAAAACATAGTACCCCAGTCCCAGGAAAATAAATCCTAATCCGAATTTAATAATCGTATTGGGTTCAATTTTTCTTTTATTCATCCAGATCCAAAGAAGTCCGATCAATGGAGCAAGGAAGATAATAAAGAAGGCTCCTCCTGAATTATTAACCCCATTGGGGTCTAATCCGAAAAGGTCTTTGTTCAGGTTTTTAGCTGCGAAAATACTTAATGATCCACCGCTTTGCTCATAAATTCCCCAGAATATGATGGAAAAAATAATGAAGACTAAAGCTGCCCAAAGCTTTTTACGTTCAGAAGTGGTGACTTTAGACATTTCATAGAATAAATAGATTAAAGTTAATGGCCCGATCGTCCACATAAAATAATCTGTATATTCTGTCTTCGCTACCATGGTCATAATGACAGGAACAAAAACTAACGATAAAACATATACCCCATACTCTTTCCATTTTGGAATAGGAGCAGTTTTCGTTTCTGCTAAAGGATGCCCTGGCTGTAAACCGATAGTACCCAACGTTCTTTGTGTAAAAACAAAGTTAATTAAGCTTACTACCATTACTATTGAAGCTAACCCGAAAGCAATATGCCATCTCATTTCTTCTGCAATAATATTACTTAGAAATTCTCCTTTACCAATAGCAATACATAAATAACCACCCAGCAATGCTCCAAGATTAATTCCCGCATAGAAAAGAGAAAATCCGGCATCAGCTCTTGAGTCATTAGGTTTATAAAGCTGTCCAACCATAGATGAAATGTTTGGTTTGAAGAAACCTGTACCTACTACGGTGAATGCTATTCCTAAGAAAAAGAATTTGTGGGGATCCGTAGCAAGAATTAAACTTCCTACAATCATCAGAAGGCCTCCCCAGAAAAGGGATTTTCTGAATCCTAAAATTTTATCGGCAAAAAGACCACCTACAAAAGTAAAGGCATACACAAAAGCCTGGGTGGCACCATATTGAAGATTGGCTTCTTTTTCATGGAAATTAAGCTGAGAGATCATAAAAAAGACCAGCATTCCACGCATTCCGTAGAAACAGAAACGTTCCCACATTTCAGAGAAAAACAGGCTCCAGATCTGTCTGGGATATTTTCCTTTGAAATTTTGTATTTCATCTAATGTTAAGCTCATAATGATATATGATTAAGTTCTAATTAGGGTTTTTATCTTTCTGATCCAGTTCAAAACGGATTCTGTCCTGGTCAATAATTTGTTTTAATTCTTCTTCTTTTGGGAGGTACAGCAGGTATTTGCTGGTAAATAAATTGTTTTTATCATTTTGAGTGGGAAAAATCTGTAATGGGACCCGCTCAATTGTTGAGACAATGTGTCAACAATTGGAAATGCTGTGTAAAATTTCCGCATATTAGATAAGTTTGTATAATCAAACCCCTTCCCGAACTCCAAAGTGAGTTTTTCAGAAAGCTTTTTCAGCGTATATTTTCCATATTCTGCCCGTTCTTTTCCTTGTTGTTCATCTTCAACAATAAGTTTTCCAATCTGCCAGTAAGTGAGCAGTAGCGTAGAATTCGCTATCCGAAACACTTTTTCGCGCGACTGTCTAATGATTTCCTTTACGGATTGGAATAAAGAATCTTCGGAAATTTCCATCATACGAAAATAAAAAAAACCTCTGACTTGGCAGAGGCTTTATCATATTTTGTTGATACAATTAGTTTACACCGTGCATCATTTTCTTTAAGATCGGTGAAATTAAACCTAAAATCACAGAAGCAATACCACAAAGTACTACGAATACCATAAAGAATTCAAATAGATTATGGATTTCAAATCCTACAAAAGTAGGGTTGTGTAACGGAAGCTGAGCTTTATCGAAAGCCGCTACCTGATCAGCAGTCAGCGTTACTTTTTTATCTAAAACATCCTGTAGATTAACTCCTAATTCTTCCGCTTTCTTGAACTTGTCACCAGTGGCAGGGATAAGCGCTCCTAGAGAACCCGCTAATGCATAACCAGCAGCGTTAGAAATAAAGAAAACACCATACAGTAATGAAGCAAATCTTTTTGGAGCAAGTTTACCAACCAATGATAAACCAATCGGAGAAAGACAAAGCTCACCACATGTCTGGATGAAATAAAGTAACATTAACCATTTGATTGCCAATAAACCTGAGTTTCCTAGGTCTTTTACATTATGGGCAATAATAAAATAGGAAAGGGCGATCAATGCTAATCCCATCGCTTGTTTGAATGGAGATACAGGCTCTTTTCCTTTAGCTCTTAGTTTATCCCAGATTAAACTGAAAGGAACTGCCAAAATAACAACGAAGATTCCGTTAAAGATCTGAACCATTGAAGGCGGCATATTCCATCCTAAAATGTTTCTGTCGGTTTGGTTATCTGCAATAAACGTTAATGAAGATCCTGCCTGTTCGAATGCAGCCCAGAAGAAAATAATAAAGAATGATACAATATAGATTACCCATATTCTCTGTCTTTCCACCTTATTTTCAGCAGAAGACATAATTAAGAAGGCAAGAGAAATACCGGCTGAATAAATGAATGGATAAATGATTCCTTTGATCAGCTGTCCCATTTCTACGGAATTGAATCCAAACTCACCCACAAGAAGATATCTGAAAAGGAAAAATAAAACAACAAATATTCCTCCTGTGATCCCTAAAGCCTGACCTGAGAACTTAGCTGTTTGGGTTTCTCCTTCTTCGAAATCAGCACTTGTATTGTTTTTTGGTAATCCTCCGATAGGTCTTCCCTCCGGAGTTACTACATATTTGTTTTTAAGGATAAAGAATGTTACCGTTCCGATTACCATCGCGATAGAAGCGGCCAAGAATCCCCATTTGAAAGCGAAGATATCTCTTACTCCTGTTGCTGCATCTTTTACATCTCCTACATATGGGCAGATGAACTGACCAAGGAAAGCCCCGATGTTGATTCCCATATAGAAAATGGTAAAAGCAGAATCCAGTTTAGATTTTTCCTGTTTTGGATAAAGGCTTCCCACCATTGAGGAAATATTCGGTTTGAAGAATCCGTTACCAAAAATGATTACGAATAATGCAAGCCACATGATAAGTTTGGCACTGCCAATATCCGCTGAGAAAGTAGAGGCACTGATGAATAATAAGAACTGACCAATAGCCATTAACGATCCACCAATGATAATAGCGTATCTGTTTCCGATATATTTATCAGCAATAAATCCTCCCAAAAGAGGTGTTAAATAACATAAAGCCAGGAATCCACCATAGATGATCGCTGCATCAGCTTCTTTTATTAATAAGGAATTTACCATGAAGAGCGTCAAAAGTGCTCTCATCCCATAAAAGTTGAAACGCTCCCACATTTCTGTTCCGAAAAGAACCCATAATCCTTTAGGATGTCTGGAATTCTTATTCTCTACAAATTCATCCGGTTTCGGACTCAATGCTTCAATATTATCCATTTCTATTGTTAATTTTTGTTAAGACTGACAAATATAGTTTATTTTGGGTTTTTGGCAAGGTTTTAATTTTATTTTTAAATAAAAAAGCTGCGGAACTACTCCGCAGCTTGCTAATCGTTATAATATCAAATGATTAATGCCCTTTTTCCTTCATAATCTTATTCAGTCTTTTTAACATGGAAAGACCTAAAAGTGTCGCAAATATTAACAATGCGAAGTTAACAAGGAAATAATTGGTCTTGTTTTCATAATTGTACCATGTACTGGCCAGAATTCCTGAAAGCTTATTTCCCACAGAGTTGGCGAGGAAGAATCCTCCCATCATCAATGCTGTAATTCTTGCAGGAGAAAGCTTGGATACGAAGGAAAGTCCCATTGGAGAAAGGCAGAGCTCACCTACAGTAATAACTCCGTAGCTGGCAACCAGCCACAAAGGAGAAACCTTTACAGCACCGTTGTCTCCGGCCATTACTGCCAAAACCATCACCAGACAGGAAAGTCCGGAAATAAACAGCCCTAAAACAATTTTGGTAGGCGTTAAAGGTTCTTTTCCCTTTCTTCTCAGCAAAGCCCAGAATCCGACAATAACAGGAGTGAGAGCAATAACCCAAAACGGGTTGATAGACTGGAATAGCTCCGTATTGTACAGGTACACTTTATTTTGAGGACTTTTCTCAAGAACGGCCCGCTGCTCAGGAGATATGTTTTTAAAATAAACATCTTTTCCCATTTCTTTTTTAGTCTCTCCGTTATCATCTTTTTGAGAGCGGAACTGATTATCATAAACAGGTACTTCTTTGTCCTCATAGCTTTTTCCTTCCACCATATAAATTCCTTCCAGCGGTTTTTCAAGAGAAGCAGGAACACTTCTGTCTGTATAATAGTTGGCCCATCTCGTTAAGGCTGTACCGTTTTGTTTGAAAACAGCCCAGAAGAACATACTGATCAGGAATACAGAAAGTAAGGCTCCGATAGAAGCTTTCTCGTCCGGTTTGGCTTTAAAGTAAAGGGATGCGTAGAAATAAATGACAGGTATACATGCGAAAATGAAGGCATCCGTACTGTCACTCCCGAAAATATTATCAGGAATAAACCAGCCTATTGCTCCGGCAATAATAGCAGGAACGAACACTTTGATCAGAATCTCTGAAAGCTTGGTGTCTCCTTCCTGTACAGGTTTCATCTGTGCAGCGTGGATATAGTGCTTCCTTCCGACTGTAAATATAACCATGCCGATAAGCATTCCTACTCCGGCAGTGATAAAAGCTTCGCCCCAACCGAATTTATTACGCATGAAAGCCGCAATAATGTTACAGATAAATGCCCCGATATTGATGCCCATATAGAAAATATTATACCCGGAGTCTTTGTTGGCTTTGTAAGGTTCTTCAGAATAAAGATTTCCTAACAGCGTTGAAATAGTAGGTTTAAAGAAACCGTTTCCGATAATAATTAATGCAAGAGAGGTGTAAAACAGGGGCAAATCTTTAAAAACTCCCATTCCTATATATCCTGCAGCCATTAAAAAGCCTCCGAGATAAATAGATTTAATATATCCTAATACCCTGTCTGCCAGGAATCCTCCAATGAAAGGAGTCAGATAGGTTAATGCGATATATGTTCCGAAAATATCATCAGCAGTTTTATCTGGTAATCCAAGTCCGCCTTTCATACCCGTAGGCTCAATAACATACAGAACAAAGATTCCAAGAATCAGGTAGTACCCGAAACGCTCCCACATTTCTGTAAAAAAGAGATAGGGCAGCCCTTTAGGATGTTTAGTCTTCATATAATCAATTTTCAAATTCCCCAAAAATAGGTTTTTAATTTTAATTGATAAAATAAATAATACCGTCGCAAATGATTAATGAAATAAATAAAAGAATCCCCTCTGCAGTGAGGGGATTCTTTTATTTAGATTTTTTAGGAGCCATTGGAGGAGGTGGAGAAGTCATGATTTCTACCACATCTGTTCCTCTTTTTTCAGCTTTTACAATACCATTTACAAAATTTTCCATTTCATTTTTATTGGCTTCAAACTGATTGGCATAGGTATGAGTGGATACGCTACAGTAACCGCCGCTGGTAAGGTAGAGGTTGGCGATATATTCAAAGTCCAGCCCCTTGACATTGGCACTGTATTCAACATGAAGCACTTTAATTCCGTTAACAGTTCTGTATTCAGACTTTTTTAATTTAAAATAATCTGAATTTCTCTGGATAATGGGAATCAGAATATCCTTCAAATTCTTTAGGGTCTGAACCGGCATGATTTCACTGCCAAATAATGCATATACCGTAGAGTTTGAAAGATTGTTAAATGCATATTCAACAAAGGTGCTGCTTTCAGGAGCTTTTACGATTTTCCATTTTTTAGGATTATAATAAAATCCTCCATCAACGTTTTTACTTTTTACAATGAAGGTAGACTCTTTTGTTTTTTCAAATAATTCATCATTGGTCGTAATCGTTTCGAGAGTTTTTTCGTCACTTTCGTTTACAAATTTCCATGTTTTATTCTCTAAAAGAACTACTTCTTTTCCATCCTCTGTTAATGCTTTTATCTGAGACCTAACAGAAAAGGATAATAAAATACATGCTGATAAAATAATTTTTTTCATTGCGGATATTATAAATTATTCAAAATGAAATCCGTCATTTTCTGATAGAGCTGTGGTCTTGTCTGTCCACCATAAATTCCGTGGTTTTTATCAGGATAAGCCATGAAATCAAACTGTTTTTTATTTTGAATCAAAGCTTCAGAAAACTCCATAGAATTCTGGAAGTGAACATTGTCATCAGCCGTTCCGTGGATTAATAAGAACTTTCCTTTCAAAAGGTTAGAATATTCTGTAGGAGAGTTTTTATCATATCCATCAGGGTTTTCCTGAGGAGTTCTCATGAATCTTTCTGTGTACACAGAATCATAATATCTCCAGTTGGTTACCGGTGCAACAGCAATTCCCATCTTGAAAACATCTGCCCCTTTTGTCATGGCCAGGCTGGTCATATACCCACCAAAGCTCCATCCGAACATTCCTATTCTGCTTTTATCAATATAAGATTGGTTTCCAAACCACTTTGCAGCAGTGATCTGATCTTCAATCTCGTATTTTCCTAAGTTCATATAGGTTACTTTCTTGTATTTTGCTCCTTTGTAACCGGTTCCACGCCCGTCCACACAAGCGACAATATATCCTTTTTGCACAAGATGGTTGAACCACATAGCATTTCCGTTATCCCATGAGTTTGCTACCTGCTGAGATCCCGGTCCGGAGTATTGGAACATAAATAACGGATATTTTTTATTCGGGTCAAAATTTTTAGGCTTCATGATCCAGGCATTCATCTGATCGCCAACAGCATTCGGAATGGTGATGAATTCTTTTTCAACAAAATTATCTGCTTTTAACTTCTGTAGCTGATCATTGTTGTTCTGAAGTTCTTTCACCGCTTTTCCGTTACCATCTTTTAAAACATAAGTATATGGTCTTGCAGCGGTAGAAGAAGTTTCAATGAAATAGTTGTAGTTCTTGCTGAAATTGGCAGAATTGTTTCCTTCCGCATTGGAAATCAGCTGAGTTTTTCCGTTTTCGATATTTACTTTGGAAACAACCTTATTGATACTTCCTTTTTCAGTGGTCTGAACGTAGATTTCTTTAGATTTTGGATTAAATCCATAATAATCGGTTACTTCCCAATTCCCTTTGGTAATCTGTTTTTTCAGCTTGCCGTCTTTATCATACCAGTAAAGGTGTCGGTTTCCGTCTCTTTCAGAAGCCCAAAGGAAAGAATCATCTTCAAGGAATTCCAGCGTAGGACTGTCCGTGTCAATCCATTTGTCATCTGTTTCAGTAAATAATTTCTGAACAGCACCAGTTTTGGTGTTTACTTTTAAGATATCTGAAGCATTCTGGATTCTCTCAGAAGTAATTAAAACAATTTCATCAGGCTTTGCTGTCTGGAATACATTCGGGATGTAATAGTTTTTAAAAGAACCCAGGTTTAACTGCATTGTTTTTCCGCTGTCAAGGCGGTATAATTGTGCTGAAACTACAGAGTTTTTCTCTCCGGCCTTCGGATATTTATAGCGCATTTCAGCCGGATAAAGGGTTTTTCCATAAATTGGAATATAAATTTCCGGAACCTGGCTTTCATCAGACTTTACAAATACGATCGCATCAGAATTCTTTGTCCATTCATATTGTCTTGCATGTCCGAATTCCTCTTCATATACCCAATCTGCCAAACCATTCAGGATTGAATTCTTTTTACCGTCAGTAGTAATCTGTATGATTTTTCCAGAAGTAAGATCCTGATAGAAAAGATTATTTTCAGAAATAAAGGCCACTTTTGTAGCATCAGGTGAAAATGTGGGTTCCTGAACCGGTTTTCCTTCATTCAGACTGATTATTTTTCCGGACTTTAAATCTTTAACATCGAATTTTCCCAGAAAAGAATGTCTGTAAATAGGCTGACTCCCCACCTGTAAAAGGATTTTAGATTCATCATCAGAAAAGATATAGCTTTCAAACTTTCCGTCTACAAGATTACCTTCCTTTTGTGAAGTTTTGTAAGAATATTTTGCAATTCCTGATGGTTCGATAACAAGATAGTTTTCTCCGTTTTTCATGGAAGTAATCCCCGCAATGCCTTTTCCGCGGTAATATCCAGAATATATTTTATCTAAAGTGATTTCCTGTGCTGACAGATTTTGAAATACAGCCGCTACAGTAAGAGTTAAAAGTAGTTTTTTCATTTCTAATTAGTAATGGATTTCAAAGATAATGATTTTATTAAAATGTGTAAAAAAGCTTTTGAAATACGCTTTTTGGCAAAAAAATTGAATATCATTATCTATAATCAAATCAAATAATAATTATGGAAACGAATGCATACAACCAGAAACTCAACCGTTATGTATTAAACGACCGGATTGTTTACACAGGTTTTTCCAGTTTTAAGGACGCTGAAGAATGTGCTCATAAAAAAGGAGGAACATTGGTGGAAGTCGTATTCAGAGACGGAAATGATAATCCCGAAATTACTGATGAAGCGGGTTTGATAGAAAAAAAACTTCATTACTATGTGTATGCAGGCGATGAATATAAATTTATCCATTCTTCAGATCCGGGGTTCAGAAAATATGCGGATGAACTGCAGAAAATCAAAGCCAAACAACAGCAGTCTCCGCCGGATGAAAGATATTTTGCCAATTTTGAAATTGAAAATGCGGAAGACCCGATCATTGTGATTAAAAATGATCATTTTGAATCGGTAACATCGAGAGAGCGTTCAAAATATTTGAAACATGCCTGCGTTTATGAATTAGGGGTATCCCTGCCAAAATCTTAAAAAAAAATATCATGAGCAAGACTAAATATTCAGAAAAAGCTCAGGACAAAGTAGGAAAAGTGATGCACGAATTCAAGGAAGGAAAACTGAAGTCTTCTTCCGGAAAGAAAGTGACAAGCAGAAAACAAGCCGTAGCTATCGGTATTTCTGAAGCGAGAGAAAAAGGCCTTAAAGTGCCTGCCAAGAAAAAAAGTAAATAAACTTAATAAAAATGCCCGGAAAACTTCCGGGCATTTTTGTTGAAGAGCAAAAATGGCAAGTGTGCCTATTCGCTTTTTATTATTTCGATTCGTTATAAAGCACTCTGTAATATTCATCCGCCATCCTGTCACTGTTAAAGTGATCCTTAACATCATTCATAGCATTGTATTGGATTTTTCTCCACTCATCGGGACGATCGTAGTAAGTGGGAAGTATTTCGTTTTCAAGGATTTCATATAATTGGTTTAAATCATAATTATCCTGTTCATAGATACTCATGTTCAGGTAATCTGCTTTAGGGACTACAAAAGAGTTTTCCTTATGTTTGGCAAATTCCGGGATCCAGCCGTCATCTGTGGATAAGTTCACAGATCCGTTCATTGCGGCCGTCATCCCTGAGGTTCCGGATGCTTCCCTTGGAACCCGTGGGTTGTTAAGCCACACATCAGATCCTTGTTTTAAAGATTTACTTAAAGAAAGCTCATATCCTGTAAGGACAGCCATGTTTTTATGATTTTTGCTTTCTTCAACTAATGTATTGAAAGTAGAAATGGCAGAGTAATCCATTGGGTAAGGTTTTCCTGCCCAGATAATCTGTACCGGATATTTAGGATGGTTCAGCAGTCTGTAAAATCTTTCTTTATCATGTAAAAGAAGTTCTGCACGCTTATACCCTGCAAATCTTCTGGCCCATACAATGGTAAAAATATTAGGGTTAAATAAATTTCCTGTTTGATCTGCAACAATGCTGAACAGTTTTTTCTTTAAATATTTTTTGCGGAAGTCGAAAACAGTGGCATCATTTTCATCCTTTGCGTTATATAAAGGTTTGTCTGCCCAATATTTAAATTCCTGAGCATTGGTGATAGAAGTTATTTCGCAGATGCCGGGATATTTACTCCACAGGGCTCTTGAAACTACACCATGAAGCTGAGAAACCCCATTGGCCATTCTTGCCATTCTTAATGCACAAAGAGAATGGTTGAAGCGGTCATCATCAGAGCCCTCAATTTTTTTTACTTCTTCCATGCTGTAGCCTGAAAAATAGGACATGTCATAGCATAATCTGAAGCTGTGCTTTTCATTACCTGCTTCTTCAGGAGTATGGGTTGTGAAAACGAGTTTTTCTTTCACTTTATTAAGGTCCCCGTTGTATTTTTTCAGAAGATAAAAGGCGGCCGGAAGTCCATGAGCTTCATTAAGGTGGTAAACCTCTCTTTCAATATTCATTTCATCCAGTAACTTGGCACCACCTTTTCCTAATAAAATATATTGGGCAAGCTTTGTAGATTCATTGGCATCGTACAGCTTATGGCAGATCGTTTTGGAAACATGATCATTTTCCGGAACATCTGTAGAAAGGAAAAACATGGGTGCTGTATTGAAAATTTCAGGATCAAGGTACCATACTTTTACCCAGACCGGAGCACTGTGGATCTCGATTTGGAATTTGATTCCGGTGTCTTCAAGGAAGCTGTACATTTTCCTTGTCCATACGGGCTGTAAAGTCTGATCGTGATTTCTGGCCTGGTCATAATAGCCGAATTTCCATAAAATTCCGATTCCGATAAGATCTTGTTTCAGGTTATAAGCACTTCTCATGTGAGATCCTGCAAGAAAGCCAAGTCCGCCCGAATATATTTTCAGTACTTGCTCAAGAGCAAATTCCATCGAGAAATAGACTGTTTTTTTGGAATATTGAGGATTGATATTGTAAGGTATTCTGAAATTCCTGAAATCCATAAATGTGGGTTTGTGTTTAAAAAAACAAAGGTATTAATTATGAAAATAAACTTTACATTAATTAATAGATAAATTATTTTTAAAACAAAGCATTGAATTGTTTTTTTACTTATCTTTAAGTGTGTAAATTTTTGATTATCAAAAACTTTTAATGATGAAAGCCAATGGCTGCATGTGTTCTTTAATTAAATAAAAAAATCACACATGAAAAAGACGTTTTCTGATGAAGATCTGATCAAGAATCTGAGTTTATATTACCTGAACAGGCATTTGAAAAAAAAGCCCATAGAGAAGTATCACCGTACCATAGACGAATCTCCGCTTCATGACCGTGAAAAGTACAGAAAAAAATCTGAGATTCTTCTTCTCAACTCTTTTATGCATCATTTCCCCGAAGTCAAATTTGAAAACCTTACCTGCGAGAGTCCGGACTTTATCGCAAAACTTAACGACAAAAAAATTGGAATAGAACTGACTGAAGTAATCAATCATCTGGAAATGAAGAAAGTGGAAAGTACTTTGAATAAGATGTTCCGTCAGGCAGAAATATTATTAGAACAGGAAGAC
Organism: Chryseobacterium sp. ON_d1; assembly: GCF_006829085.1. GTDB lineage: Bacteria > Bacteroidota > Bacteroidia > Flavobacteriales > Weeksellaceae > Chryseobacterium. The sequence goes on along the minus strand of NZ_BJTC01000006.1, from coordinate 134,321 downwards.
ACTACGAAATATCGTGGTGTTTATTTTTTAGAATTCCACCCGGAAACTAAATTTGATAATCTGGAAGTGCAGCAGGAAAATATCATCAGTATTTACAAAAGCATTAAAAGAAATAAACCCGTTGGCTGTGTAAAAAGTGTAAGAAAGTCTTTCCACCGGAGAAATGTTTTTATTACCCATGAATACAGTATGAATCTGTTTGATGAATTGTGCTCTGAAAAGATTCTGGAACTTATTGAAAAGAAGAATGAAAAATTTCCTTATTACGATACATCTGTAGATGAGTGCTGGCTGGTTATTGTTTCTGATATGAATTCTATTGCCTCAAGGTATACTTTTATTCAGGATAAAGAGCATCTGAAAGAAGTGAAAAGTCCTTTTCATAAAATATTTCACCTTGAAAATCTGTGTGGAAATATCACAAGCATAAAGTAGTGTTTTTCGTTTGGTTATTTTGTGTTTTAATTTTGAATAATATGAATAATTCTAAATTATTTGATGTTTTAATTTAAAATAGTTTAAAATTATTTAGTTTTTATTGTTTGTAATTAAATTATGGGTATATTTGATGTGCATTGAGTATCAATGTGATGTATAGCTAGTGTAACCATAAAAACATGTAATCTATGAGAAAACTTCTACTATTTGTATTTTTAAGCCTCTCTCATACTTTCTATGCTCAGGCGGATTGTGCCACTGCACTTTCAGTTTGTGGAAACTCAAATATCACTTATAGTCCAACGGGATATGGTAATATAAAAGAATTGGTCAACTCGGGAAGTTGTATAGACTTTACCGGGGAACATAATTCAATTTGGTATAAAATTACTATTGCTACAGGAGGAACCCTCACTTTCGATCTGGTACCGAATAATCCGGATGCCGATTATGACTGGGCTATTTTTGGTCCTAATGTGACCTGCGGTACTTTGGGTTCACCCATACGTTGTAACGCGGCGACGGTTATAGGGCCTGGTCCTGCTACAGGATTGAATATGACAAGTACTCTTTTAAGTGCTGCAGGAGGTTCTCTGACTCCTTATTGCAAATATCTTGATGTTTTGCCAGGGCAGACCTATTATTTATTTATTGATAACTGGGTGAGCAGTACCAGTTCTACCACAGCTCCGTTTTCTTTGACATGGGGCGGAACTGCAACGCTGGCTTCACCATTTACAGATCCCAATATTCAGACTCAGCCATTTAATCCTCCCGGAATTCCGGCAGCCAATCCTGCTGATCCAAGAGAAGTTGTAATTTGCTCTGCTACTGCTTTATTTGATTTTTCTACACTATCTTCCGGAATTCTCAACGGAAATCAAAACTTTGGAGTAAGTTATCATCTGAGTCAGAATGAGGCCTTAACAGGGAATAATCCTATCACAGCTCCTATCACAGTCAATACAACAACAGTTTACTATTACAGTATCAATTATACTGATCCCACCAATGCCGCCAATCCGCTTAATAAATGTAAACAGGTCGGAACATTTAAATTTAAAAATGGCTCTATTACGGCTAAGAATGCAACATTGACCGAGTGTAACAATAATAATGCAGGTACCGCTTTATTTGATTTAACAACAGCGGATGTCATTTCAAACCCAAATGTTATTAAAAAATATTATCACACGATGGCTGATCTCAATACCGGGACCAATGAAATAACCACCCCAATGGCATTTGTGTCTGCAGAGGGAATCATCTATGTGAAAGTAATCTCGGAATTCGGCTGTACCGCAGTGGCACAGATTACCCTGAAATTCTACCCGGTTGTAGTAGTCAATGAAGCGACCCTGAGGTCATGCTTTATAGAATCCAATCCGTCAACAGCCTCTTTCAATCTTGTTAATGCTTCGGTAACAGGGCAGACTAATCCTACAAAAAAATATTATCCATCATTGACAGATGCTGTCAGTCAGACAAATGAGATTCTGAATGCCAATAACTATATTGCACCTAATGGATTTGTATATGTAAGAGTTTCTGATGCCCAGGGATGTTATAATATAGCAAAGATCACTTTAGCGGTTATTCCACCGGTATATTCTGATAAGCTTAAAGATGTGACTATCTGTGCGGAAGACCAGACAATACTGGATGCAGGACCTGGATTTAAGAGTTATGAGTGGAGTACTGGAGCGACTACACAGACCATCAAAGCAGGGATAGGAGTATATTGGGTAAAGCTTAAAACAGGAGAATGTATCACGACACAGACTGTAAAAGTGCTCCCTTCAGAGCAGCCGGTGGTTTCCGGTATTGATATTTCGAATAATACAATCACGGTATCTGTAATTGGAGGAACACCTGCCTACAAGTATTCAATAGATAATATCATCTGGCAGGATTCCAATGTTTTCAATAACCTTTCAAGAGGAGACCATAAAGTATATGTAAAAGATGCTTATGACTGTGATCCTATAGAAATCGGAATCGTTGTGCCTAATCTGATCAATGTAATTACCCCTAATGCAGACGGAATAAATGATGTGATCGACTATTCCGCACTGGCCAACAAACAAAACCTGATCATGAATATTTTTGACCGGTACGGAAATAAGATCTTCCAGGCAGACAGGTCAAATGGTTATAAATGGGATGGTACCCAGGGCGGAAGAAGAGTCCCTACAGGAACCTACTGGTATTCTATCACATGGAATGAAAATGATAAAAAGAATACAGCAATTAAATACACAGGCTGGGTTCTGGTGAAAAACAGGGAATAATAAATAAAACATATAGATAAAACCACTTCAAACGAAGTGGTTTTTATTTTAAATTAGATATCAAAATAGAAAGAATGAAAGGCCTGTTTGTAAAACGCTTTGAATACTATAAATCGCTTGGTGATAAAACCTTTAATCAGCTTACGGAGGAGCAGCTGTTCTGGCAGTATAATGATGAAAGTAATTCTATTGCCATAATAGTAAAGCATATTGCTGGAAATATGCTTTCAAGATGGACCAATTTCCTTACAGAAGATGGAGAAAAATCTTCTCGTAACCGTGATGACGAATTTGTCAACTCTTTTACAACTAAAGAGGAAGTCCTTGAGTATTGGGAAAAAGGCTGGATCTGTTTTTTTAATGCTCTTGACAAAATAAATGATGAGAATCTTTATTCAACAATATATATCAGGGGAGAAGCCCATTCTGTGATAGATGCTGTTATGCGTCAATTGGCTCATTATCCTTATCACATCGGGCAGATCGTGTATATTGCTAAAATGATAAAAAATGAAGACTGGAATACACTTTCTATAGCCAGAAACCGTTCTCAGGAGTTTAATACAGAAATGAAAACCAGATTTTCAAACCCGGATCAGGAAATCAATTCATCACCTGTCTGTTTTCAAAACAGTCCCGAAGTGAGGGGCGAATATAAACAATAGATTGAATCAATCTTGCATTCTTATTAAAATTACTATCTTTGCACCCATAAAATTCAGGAGTAACAAATGTCAACTTTTCACAGAACTGCCGCGTTTCATACACTGGGCTGCAAATTAAACTTTGCAGAAACATCTACTATTGCCCGTCAATTAACAGATGCAGGTTATGAGAAGGTAAGTTTTGATGAAAAAGCGAATGTGTATGTTATCAATACATGTTCTGTGACAGAAAATGCTGACCGTGAATGTAAACTTCACGTAAAAAGAGCAATGAAAGCCAATCCGGAAGGACTGGTAGTAATTGTTGGATGCTATGCACAGCTGAAACCCGAAGAAATTTCACAGATTGAAGGTGTTGATCTTGTTTTGGGAGCAAAAGAAAAATTCAATATTCTGAGTTATCTTGACGATTTGGAGAAATCTGAAAATGAAGGAGTAGTTCATTCATGTGAAATTGAAGAAACCGATTTTTTTATCGGAAGTTATTCTATTGGAGACAGAACCAGAGCTTTCCTGAAAGTACAGGATGGCTGCGACTATAAATGTACCTACTGTACCATTCCATTGGCTAGAGGAATTTCACGTTCTGATACCATAGAAAATGTACTCAGAAATGCCACGGAGATCGCTGCAAAAGACATCAAAGAAATTGTTCTTACCGGTGTAAATATCGGTGATTACGGTAAAGGAGAGTTTGGAAATAAAAGACACGAGCATACTTTTCTTGATCTTATTTCAGAGCTGGATAAAGTAGATGGAATAGAAAGAATTCGCATATCTTCTATTGAACCCAACCTTTTAAAAGATGAAAGTATTGAACTGGTTTCTAAAAGCAGAAGCTTCGTTCCTCATTTTCACATTCCTTTACAGTCCGGAAGTGATGAGCTCCTGAAAAAAATGAAGCGTCGTTACCTGACTAAACTTTATAATGACAGAGTGAACAAGATCCGCGAGGTAATGCCTGATGCGGCTATCGGTGTCGATGTTATTGTAGGATTCCCGGGAGAAACAGAGGAAAGATTTATGGAAACGTATAATTTCCTTAATGAGCTTCCTATTACTTACCTTCACGTATTTACCTATTCTGAAAGAGAAAATACTGAAGCTGCTGCAATGGATGGAGTAGTTCCTATAGCAGAAAGGAAAAAGCGTAATAAAATGTTGAGAATTCTTTCTGAGAAGAAGAAAATGGCATTTTACCAGACGCAACTTGGAAAGACACTTCCTGTTCTTTGGGAGCACGAAAATAAAGATGGGAAAATGTTTGGCTTCACAGAAAATTATGTGAGAGTTCAGAAAGACTTTGATCCTGCATCCGTAAATCAAATTGAATTTCTGAATTTAGAAAAAATCCTGTCAGATGGCACGGTTTCTGTGCAATCTTCTTACCAAAATTTTTTAGCAAAAGCATAGGCTCTTTGCAAAAATTCTACTAAATTTATTTTTAAACTTTAAATACTACATTCATGAGAGATAAGTTTTTATCTTGGGGAATCGTATTGGTAGTTGCTACATGGATTATAGCAATACTGATCAGAGCGCATTATTGGATACCAACGCTGTTATCCGCAATTTATGCATTGGGTGTTTACAATGCGTACCAATCGAAACATGCTATTTTGCGAAACTTTCCTGTATTAGGATATTTCCGGTATTTTTTCGAGAGTATTTCACCTGAAATGCAACAATACTTCATTGAAAGGGAGACAGACGGGAAACCGTTTCCAAGAAACCAGCGTTCTGCAGTATACAGACGTGCAAAAAATTTAAGTGATACAGTAGCTTTCGGAACACAGCTGGAAGTGAACCACAGGAAATATGAAGGAATCAAGCACTCTATTTACGCAAAGTCACCATCAGAAGAACTTCCGAGAGTGTGGGTAGGAGGTGAGCAGTGTACACAGCCTTACCATGCTTCTTTATTCAATATCTCTGCTATGAGTTTCGGAGCGTTGAGTGACAGAGCACAGATTTCTCTGAACAGAGGAGCAAAAAAAGGAAACTTTTATCATAACACCGGAGAAGGAGGAATTTCACCTTACCATATGGAAGGAGGAGATCTGTGCTGGCAGATTGGAACAGGGTATTTTGGATGCCGTGACGACGAGGGAAAATTCAATCCTGAATTATTTACCAAATATGCTACCCTTCCGAATGTAAAAATGATTGAAATCAAATTGTCACAGGGAGCAAAACCGGGGCATGGGGGTGTCCTTCCAGGGGTGAAAAATACTCCGGAAATTGCAGCGATCCGCCACGTAACACCGGGAATGACCGTTATTTCGCCACCATCACATACAGCTTTCTCCGATGCTGCTGGGCTGTTGAGGTTTGTACAGCAATTGAGGGATCTTTCCGGAGGAAAGCCGGTTGGCTTTAAACTTTGTATCGGAGATACTAGAGAATTTGAAGATATCTGTGTACAAATGAATGTCCTGAAGATTTATCCGGACTTTATCACGATAGACGGAGCGGAAGGAGGAACAGGTGCCGCGCCACCGGAATTCTCGGATGGAGTAGGGATGCCATTAGAACCCGCTTTGATTTTTGTAAACAGAACGCTTAATAATTATAATGTAAGAAGCAAATTAAGAGTAATTGCCAGCGGCAAGGTGCTTACGAGTCTTGATATCCTGAGAGCAGTGGCCATGGGAGCTGATATGTGTAACAATGCAAGAGGGTTTATGTTCTCTTTAGGATGTATTCAGGCATTGAGATGTAATTCAAACAACTGTCCTACAGGAGTAGCAACGCAGGATAAGATGCTTATTAAAGGACTTGATGTGACAGATAAAGCAGAAAGAGTATATCACTTCCATAAAAACACACTGCATACTTGTAATGAGCTGATTGCAGCAGCAGGAAGAAATTCTTACGAAGAGGTAGATGCCACTATGTTCATGAGAGGAGATGAGTTTGATCACCTTGCAGATCTATATTTCCCGGATATCTTAGGGAATGTAAAGCAGAAAGCAAGATCGTAATTCTGTAGAATACTGATATAAATAAACCCCGCAACAATGATTGCGGGGTTATTATTTTATTTAAACTTAATATTATTTATGGCCTGTCTGCTCTTCCGTATACCTGGAAGTTGAAAACAAAAGTCTTATTTCTAAGTGAAACAGAACTGTAGCCTGTATAATATGGATCTCTTGCAAAAGCAGCTCTTGAAGGAACAATAATTACTCCCTGTAGATTATAAGGTGATCCGCTGGAATAATCTTTAAATGCTGTAAACTTCTGCATAGCTTCATTAAATCCTTCAATTGTATAATAGCTTGGTTGTTTTGCAGCGTCAGTTGTTGCGTTTGCTATCAATGGATCCTTCTTGCCTTCCACATTAGAAATATAATAAAATTTAGGATCAATTATAGGAATACCACTTCCGTTGATTGTGTTTACAAAGGATGTCGAAGAAGTAAATGAAGACTGTCCGTCTGTATTAATTGCAAGATAAGTGGTAGCTTTCATCATTAAGGTAAGGATGTCATTATTTTTAATGACCTGATCAGCACCTGGGTTTACAGGCTGAGCTCCGTTTCTGACGATATAGATGGTTCCTGAAGGAAGCGTTACAGGATTCAGTTCAGATAGTTTTTTCTCATTATCATCTGTAGTATCCGTAGAACTGAATGCTTTTATATTACCTTGTGCGTCAAGATAGTTTTCATCCATGAATTTCTTAATGGCCTGATCATCATAGCTGTTTTGTGTTGCAATGTCTTCCGGCTCTACATAGGTGTCAATCGAATCATCTTTTTTACATGCAGAAAAACACAAAGATCCTGCAAGGATATATAAAAATATTTTTTTCATTTCAAAAAACTTTAATTACTTTACAAATAATATAACGGCAAAAGTATAAAAAATTATGAGAATAGATAAATTTTTATGGAGCATTCGTTTTTATAAGACGAGAAGTATTGCAGCAGAGGAGATTAAAAAGAACAGAGTTTCTATAGGAACGTCTGCCGTAAAGTCATCTAAGGAGGTAAAAGAGGGGGATACGATTAAAATCCGTAAGAATCAGATTGATTATAAAATAAAGGTAATTCAGATTCCTAAAAGCAGGATAGGAGCCAAACTGGTACCGCTTCATATCCAGGATGTGACTGATAAAGAACAATATGAATTGCTGAAACTTCGTAAGATGTCACAAGACTATTACCGAAATAAAGGAGAGGGAAGGCCTACTAAAAAAGACAGAAGAGAAATGGATGAATATGTAGGAAATGATATCGACTCAGACTTTACAGACTGGGATGATTTCTTTGGAGAGGTAGATGGTGAAGCGGATGATGAAGATTAAATAAAAAATAAAAGCTCTAGAGATAGAGCTTTTCTATTATTTCGTTAACAATATCTTCTGGCTCCCGGGAATCTGTTCCCACGCTAAACTGAGCCTTACTGTAAAATTGATTCCTTTCAAATAAATGCTTGGCGATGAATTCCGGCAGGTCTTCATCAGATATGTTGGCAATCAATGGCCTTTTTTCTTTCTGTTTTGAAAGTCTTTCAACTAATGTTCCCACAGAGCTTCTTAGAAACACACTTTGGGAGTTATGATTGATGATCTCCATATTGTTATAATATACAGGAGTTCCTCCGCCGAGGCTTAAAACCACATTCTCTTCTGATGCCAATATCTCTTCCAGAGCCTCTCTTTCCAGCTTTCTAAAGTAAATCTCCCCCTTCTTTTCGAAAATTTCAGGAATGGTTAATTTATTTCTTCTGGAAATCTCTTTATCGAGGTCAATTAATTTAAAATTGATTTTTTCGCTTAATATTTTGGAAATGTGAGATTTGCCACTTCCCATGTATCCGATCAATGAAATTACCATGAATTTTTTTTAAACAAATTTGCGAAAAAGTTTTGAGATAAAGAAAAAAGTCATATCTTTGCACCACTTAAAACAAGGGACATTACTTAAATGAAAACTTGTTATAATAAGTGGCCGACTCGGTAGCTCAGCTGGTAGAGCAATACACTTTTAATGTATGGGTCCTGGGTTCGAATCCCAGCCGGGTCACTAGCAATAAAAATTACTTGATTTGTGATTTTATTGCCTGCGTGGTGAAATTGGTAGACACGCCATCTTGAGGGGGTGGTTTCCTAAGGATGTGCTGGTTCGAGTCCAGTCGCAGGCACTGCAAAGAAAATTTATAATTAATATTGAAATTTATTTCATTTAATTGTGGCCGACTCGGTAGCTCAGCTGGTAGAGCAATACACTTTTAATGTATGGGTCCTGGGTTCGAATCCCAGCCGGGTCACAAGTTTACTGAAAAGTAAATTTTTTTCATATTAATATTTTGTGATTTGGTGTTTCAAAGGCTTCCTACAGGAGGCCTTTGATTTTTGTATCAATGCTGAAAATAAGACTATAAGAATTATCCTAAATAAAAATGCTCTGACGACTGCTGTCAGAGCATTTGTTTTTTTAGTATATTATATATTAATCCAGATGCATATTGTCAATTAATCTTACACCATCTACAACAACTACTATAAATGCTCTGAAATTTCTGTCCTTATAGAAGAAATCTGTTTCCTGCAGTGTCTTTTCATCCGCTATCAGGAAGTATTCGAGTTTCATTCCCTGCTGGTCATCGAAAATATCAGTTACTCTTTGCTTGATTTCTGGTATAGTAACGGTTCTGAACCAGTCGTTTACTTTTTTTAAAGTCTCATAGATAACTTTTGAAGCTTCTTTACGGTCTTCATGAAGTCTTTGGTTTCTTGAACTTAATGCTAATCCGTTTTCTGCTCTGTAAATAGGAACTCCGGTTATTTTAACAGGGAGATGTTTTTTCTCTACCATTTTTTTAATAATGGCAAGCTGCTGGAAATCTTTTTCACCAAAATAAGCATGGTCTGGCTGTACCTGTCTGAAAAGTTCTTCTACAACGGTTCCTACTCCGTCGAAATGTCCGGGTCTTGATTTTCCTTCCATCTCATTTTCCAAACCATCAAAATCATAATGCTGACTTTCTGTTTTTTCAGGGTAAATATCTGCAACTTCAGGAATGTATACAGCATCTACAAGCCCTGAATTCTGCAGAATAAGAATGTCCCTGTTAATATCTCTTGGATATTTTTCAAGATCTTCAGGATTATTGAACTGGGTTGGATTTACAAAAATTGAAGAAATGACAAGATCATTTTCTTTTCTTGCCTCTTCATACAGAGAAAGATGGCCTTTGTGTAAGGCTCCCATAGTAGGAGCAAAGCCAATTTTTTTTCCCATTTCCTTCTGTCTTTCAATGAAATCCTGAAGGACCTTCCTGTTTTTTATAACTTCCATAGTTTATTTTAATACTATTTCAAAAATACTAAAAATATCGCATAATAATATGGGGTTTTAATAAATTGGAAAAGGTAATTTTCGTAAAAAAATGTTAATTAAAATAATGTTGGATGTTTTTTTGTAATTTTGCACATTAAAGCATTTTTACAAAAATTAGATAGAAAGTTTATGCCGAATCAAAAAATACTGTACATTACTACAGAGATGTATCCATATCAGGAAGACACAAATATGGCTGCAGTGGTAAACAAAATGGCACTTAAGATGCACCAAGAAGGCAATGATGTAAGAGTTTTTATGCCAAGATTTGGACAAATAAGTGAGAGAAAGTTCCAGCTTCATGAAGTAATCCGTCTTTCAGGGATGAATATTATTATCAATGACCTGGATCAGCCTCTGATCATTAAAGTAGCGTCGCTTCCGGGGGAAAGACTTCAGGTTTACTTTATTGACAATGAAGAATACTTCAAAAGAAAGCAATATTATTTCGATGATGAAGGAAACCCTTTCGAAGACAATGACGAAAGAGCTATATTCTTTGCCAGAGGAGTTATTGAAACCATTAAAAAGCTAAACTGGGTACCCGATGTTATCCACTTGAACGGATGGATGTCTTCTTTCGTTCCAATTTATCTTAAAACTTATTACGAATCAGATACTTATTTCAAAGACGCAAAAATTGTACTTTCTCTTTACAATGAGAAAGATGCAGACCTGGATAAAAAAATAGATGAAAAACTTCAGTTTGATAATATTTCAGGATTAAAAGCGTTAGATAACCCAACTATTAAAAGTTTTGTTATCGAAAGTATGAACTATGTGGATGCCGTTGTGAAAGGGGATGAGTTCCTTGATGAAGACCTGGATAAGGCTTTCAATGAAACTGCTACCCAAAAGTCGGAATATCTGGACATAGATTCTATAAATCAACTTTATTAAAAACACATTTTTAATGACTCATAATCTTAAAAGGACCTTCGCCATACTTTTACTGGCGATTTTCGGAAGTACAATCCTTTATAACTGTGAACCTGATCCGGATTCTTTGGGCGAGCAGTTGTTCAATAATGATGCAGCGCAAGGAAATGAAGTTTCATATGACGTTATTGCGTACAACTATAATAATAATGACTCAATCAGAAGTGATGCGTCAAGATTAATTAACGGATTGAATGAAAGCGGTACCGCTTTAACTGTAGGAGTTCTTGGTGCTTTTACTGAAAATCAGTTCGGGATGCAGAGGGCATCTTATGTTACTCAGTTAAGAATGCCGGTAGATAATTTCGACTTTAACGGCGCCAATCCAAAAGTAGACTCTGTGGTTCTTGTCGTGAGACCACCTGCAAATACCACAACGAATACTTATTTTTTTGAAAGTGATTCATTAAAGACCAATACATTTGATAAAAGTGATTTTCCTGTAGATGGAGTGGCTACGGCTGTTTCGATTGAGAAAAAAACTTATCCTGTTCGTAAATACGGTAAAATTGGAGGTGCTTCAAAATCAATGAAAATCAATGTACATGAAGTAACTACATTCTTAGATACCAATGATGATAGTTTCAAACGTTCCAATAAGACTTTAAGTACTGGCGAACTGTTAGGATCAGGAGTATTTGATGGCAATGTCAGCTCTTTATCTGTTACGAAAAAATCCGATAACTCGGTTGTGTTTACAGGAAATCTTGGATTCAGAATAAAATTGAGCAATACAGACTTTTTCCAGACTCATATTCTTGATAAAAAGGGAAAGCCTGAACTTCAGGATGCAGCTAACTTTATCAGGTATTTTAAAGGAATAAAAATTTCTGTGGATGAAACAGACAGATACCTGTATCAGTTCTCCCCTAATGATCTGGAACTTATCATGTATTATAAATATGATAAAACGGACAACGGAACTACAACAAGACCGCAGACAACACTTAAATTCAACCTTGGAGCTCCTAATGCTCACCTGGGCCTATACGAATATGAAAGAGCAGGAACTTCAGTTGCAGGTGCGCTGGCATCAAGCAAGCCTTCTGAAGGTGACGCGAGACTTTTTGTTCAGGGAATGGGAGGTCCTTCTGTTGCTGTTAAAATTAAGGATGAGACGATTGCCCAGCTTAGAGATATTTACAACAAAGATAAAGCAGGTATTCTGAGTGCTAAGATCAGAATATATGTAGACCCTGCCAGCTGGAAAAATACTGGATCTACAGAAGACCGTAGATTTATCCTTCTTACAAACCCATTGGCAAATACTACAATTGATTACTCTAAACTGGCATTTACATCAGATTTACTGAACGGTCTTGGATTGTATTATTATAATAAAAGTAAAGACAATAAGCCTGAATATTATGATTTTATAGTTACCAAGGCATTAAAGGATATTGTTGAACAAAAAACAGAAAAAGACTCAAGTGGAAATGATCAGCCAGTAGTGAATAAGCTATTATATATCAGTGCAGGATCATTTGCTGCCAATGCTACCGGTACCCTTTTGGGAGTTCGTAATACAACAAGAGCATTTGATATGAACAGAATTATTCTTACGGGAACGGATAAAACAAATGAAAACAGAGTACAGTTAAAAGTGACGTACGCTACAAAAAAATAGAACACAATAAAACACTAGACAAAATAATATGTGCGGAATAGTAGGATATACAGGTTTTCAAGACGCTTACGAAATTGTAATTAACGGTCTTAGAAGATTGGAATATAGAGGGTATGACAGTGCCGGAATTGTTTTAGAAAGTCCAGATAATAAGCTGGAAGTTGAAAAGACAAAAGGTAAAGTTGAGGATTTGGTGAATATTTCGAAAGAACTGAAAGGGAAGTCTAAAATTGGAATGGGGCATACCCGATGGGCTACCCATGGTGTTCCAAGTGACAGAAACTCCCATCCGCATCTGTCAAATAACGGAAAGATCGCAATTGTACATAATGGTATTATCGAAAACTATGATACCATTAAAACCATGCTTACTGAAAAAGGCTTTACCTTCAAATCAGAAACAGATACGGAAGTATTGGTAAATCTTATCCAGTATTTTATGGATCTTAATTCTGATACTGATTTCCCGACAGCAGTAAGATATGCACTGAACGAGGTGTATGGAGCCTATGCGATCACTGTACTTCACGAAGATTATCCTGGAGTATTGGTGGTAGGAAGACTGGGATCTCCTCTGGCAATCGGGATCGGAGATAAAGAATATTTTATTGCATCTGATGCTTCTCCTTTTGTAGAATTTACAAAAGAGGCTATTTATCTAGAAGAAGGGCATATGGCAACCATTTCGCTTGAAGGTGGGGTTGATATCAGAACCATCAATGAGAATTCTAAGATTGAACCTGAAATTCAAGAACTTAAGCTAAGTCTTGAGCAGATTGAAAAAGGAGGATACGAGCATTTTATGCTTAAAGAAATCTTCGAACAGCCAAAATCTGTACATGATACCATGAGAGGTAGACTTCTTGTAGATGAAGGGATTATCAAAATGGCAGGAATCTGGGATCACGTAGAGAAATTTAAAAATGCCAACAGAATTATCATCATTGCCTGTGGAACTTCGTGGCATGCCGGTCTTATCGGAGAGTATCTGATAGAGGAATATGCAAGAATCCCTGTAGAAGTAGAATATGCGTCAGAGTTCAGATACAGAAATCCGATTATTACAGATAAAGATGTGGTAATTGCTATCTCTCAATCTGGAGAGACGGCTGATACAATGGCTGCTTTAAAACTGGCAAAAGAAAAAGGAGCATTTATATATGGTATATGTAATGTTGTTGATTCTTCAATCGCAAGAATTACAGATGCTGGTTCATATACGCATGCAGGTCCTGAAATTGGAGTTGCTTCTACAAAAGCATTTACTGCTCAGCTTACTATCCTTACATTAATTGCATTTAAATTAGGGAAACACAACGGAAATTTAGGAAATGCTGAATTTATGAGCTTAATTTCTGAGCTTGATGCTATTCCTAAGAAAATTGAAGAAGTGTTGAATACGACTCATGAGCTTACCCAGAATATTGCAAAAGATTTCGTGTCAGCAACGAACTTCCTTTATCTTGGAAGAGGATACAATTATCCTGCAGCCTTGGAAGGTGCATTAAAATTAAAAGAAATCTCTTATATCCATGCAGAAGGATATCCGGCTGCGGAAATGAAGCATGGTCCGATTGCCCTGATCGATGAGAATATGCCAATTGTAATTATAGCTCCTAAAAAGGGCCACTATGATAAAATTGTAAGTAATGTTCAGGAAATTAAGGCGAGAAAAGGAAAAATTATCGCTGTTGTGAACAAAGGAGACCGTCAGGTGAGCGAAATGGCAGATTATGTTATCGAAATCCCTGAAACTTCAGAATGTTTCTCTCCTATCGTTGCTTCCGTGCCTCTGCAACTGCTTGCTTACTACATTGCAGTATACAGAGGAGCCAACGTAGATCAACCGAGAAACCTTGCAAAATCCGTAACCGTGGAATAAAAAGTTGTTGTAAATAAAATAAATTTAGATTTCTTCCGTTATTTCAAAAAAAATCTTAAAAGTTTCTTAAAAAAATTATATATTTACGGCTTAATTATAAAAATTAACATGAAAAGGATATTTCTTTTATTATTGTCTGCGTCGGTAGCATCGGTATCTTGTTCAGGTGGTGGCAGCTCTTCTGTAGGGAAGCCAGGAACAAAAGGAGAATTGATACCAAGAGAAAAAACTAAATCATTTGTTGCGGAAAGACCATACGGAATGGTCGCTATTCCTGCAGGTTCATTTGTGGCTGGTTTAGCAGACCAGGATCCAACACATACACCTGAAAAAGCATCATTGAAGACGGTTACTGTTTCTTCTTTCTTCATGGATGAAGCAGAAACTACCAATGCGGAGTACAGAGTATTTATCAATTATGTAAGAGACTCTATCGCGAGAACTTTACTTGCTGAAGCTGCCGGAGAAGGCGGTGATGAAGGCGGACGTAGAGGAGCAAGCATAGGAGATTATGCATACCTTGCTAAAAAAGAAGAAAACTTAACACCTTATCAAGAATATATGGAAGGCCAGGGAGGCCGAGAAGATGGAGGATATGATGCCAGCAAAAGATTAGATTGGAAAATTCCTTTACACTGGAGCACATCAAAATATCCGGATGTAGAATACGCAGAGGTTTTAGAATCTATGTATCTGCCTACTTCTTCAAGAATTGGAAACGAAAGAATTCTAGATGTAAGCAAGCTTAAATATACTTACCGTTGGGGAGATATGGATGCTGCAGTTGCTGATAACGAAAGAGGAGCTAATTACCTGAGAAGCGAAAGTATTGCGATCTATCCTGATACTACCGTTTGGGTAAAAGATTTCCACTTTGCTTACAATGAGCCATTGTTTGAACAGTATTTCTGGCACAAGGCTTACAAAGACTATCCTGTTGTTGGGGTTACCTGGGATCAGGCAAGGGCTTATTGTAACTTCAGATCTAAATTGAAAACAGATTACAACGAAAGTTTAAAAAGAAAAAAACAAAGACCATTAGAGTTCCGTCTTCCAACAGAAACCGAATGGGAATATGCTGCAAGAGGCGGAATGCAAAATGCTACTTATCCTTGGGGAGGTCCATATTTAATGGACGACAGAGGTTGCTACCTTGCCAACTTCAAACCTAAGAGAGGTAACTACATGGAAGACGAGAAAAAGGGTACTTATACATATACAGCTCCAGTTAAGAAATTTAAGAAAAATGGGTTTGGGTTATTTGATATGGCTGGAAACGTTTCTGAGTGGACATCATCTTCATATAACAACTCTTCATACGGATTCTCTTCTACACTCAATCCTTCTACTAAAGATAAAAAGGATACTAAGAAGTCTGTAAGAGGTGGATCTTGGAAAGATATAGGATCTGCACTAATGACAGGTGCCAGAGACTGGGAAAGAAAAGATTCAGCGAGAAGTTATATCGGATTCAGAACAGTTCAGGATATTCCTGAAGCAGCAGTTAAGCCAAGAAGAATTAACAGATAACTAACCAGACAATTTTTCAATAACAATTTTATTTAACATTAAAAAAACTAACTCAATATGTTTAAGACTAAAGATGCTTGGATGAATTTCTTTTATTCATTCGGTGCTGCAATTGTAATTCTTGGAGCTTGGCTTAAAATTACTCACATTACACTGGGACCCATCAACGGGAATATGGCTCTTACAGTAGGGCTTATTACTGAAGCGATTATCTTTATTATTTTCGCATTTGACCCACCAAAAACTGAGGAGTCTTATGCCTGGGAAAATGTTTATCCTGAATTATTAGATAAACATGCCAATCCAAACCCTTTACACTCAAACGTTACTACTAAAAATACAAGTGCTCAGTTTGCTGAACTGGAAAACTCCCTTTCCAGCAAATTGGATAAAATGCTTGAAGATGCAAGATTAGATGTTCAGTTATTTGAAAGATTAAGAACAGGAATTGATAAATTTTCAAACTCTGTTGATCAGATCAATCAAACCGTTGACGTATCTGCTTCCACTCATAAATATAACGATCAGCTAAATAAAGCAGCTCAGCATATGGAAAGCATGAACGCACTTTATGCGATGCAATTGGAAAGCGGTAAAAAGCAATCTGAATTTGCCAACAAATATGTAGCAGATATGCAGAAATCTGCAGAGCAATCTGAGAAATTCAACCAAGAGTTACAAGGTTTAACAACTAATCTTAATAATTTAAACAGAGTTTATGGTGGTATGTTAACTGCTATGAAGTCTTAATTCCTAACCATTTCTAAATTTAACTACTTAATCAAAAAAACAAAGAAAAGAGAATGGCACAAGGAAAACAGACCCCTCGTCAGAAGATGATCAACCTGATGTATTTGGTGTTCATCGCGATGATGGCCCTAAATATTGATGCAGAAATCATCAGATCATACTATGACTCTACCAGAGCATTGAATGAGACAAGAACTCTAACAGAAAAGAAAAACGAAAAGATCTTTGAAAGAACCCTGGAAGCTAAAGCTCAACAGGTTCCCGATACCTATGCACAGCCTTGGGCACAATACAAAGTATTGAAATCTAAGATTGATGTGTTGGTAAATTCTGCTCAGGATGTCAAAAATTTATTAAAGAAACAATCTGAGTTTCATGATAAAGATCCTAAAACAGGAAAAGATATTGATGTAAGCGAGAATTTTGCTGCATTGAATAATAATGAAGCAACTACTGAATATTTCTTTAAGGAAGGAGATGAAAATACACCTTCAAAGAATGCATTAGATCTGAAAGCTAAAATTGATGATGTAAGAAACTATATCAATGCAACTTTTGGAAATAATCCTCAACTTAAAGATTTAGTGGAAAGAGCTAATAAGTCTCTAATTGCAGAATATCCTAAAGGAACATCTCCAAATGAAAAGACTTGGTTCCAAAATAAATTTTACCATCAGCCGCTAATTGCTGCAATATCTAATTTGGAAATTATCCAAAATGATGCCAGAAATGTACAGTCTGATGCATTGGCCCTATTACTTCAGGAAAAAGTAGATGCGAACATCAAGTTCTCAAGCTATGAGCCTATTGTTTCAGGTCCGGTAGATATCCAGGCTGGAAAACAGGCTGAAGTAAAAGTAATGCTGGGTACCTACTCCAACAGCAATAAGATCAGTATTTCTGGTGTTAGCAGAGTAGAAAACGGTAAAGGTATTATGCAGATTTCAGGTTCTGGAATTGGTGAACATAAATTAGGTGGTACCATTACATTGACAGATGCTTCCGGTAAGCCGCAAAGCTTCCCTTGGACGCATACTTATAATGTCATTGCAGGACCAAGAGAAGTAAAACTTGAGAAAGGATTATTGCTTTCTGCTGATAAAATGAATGTAATGTATAGAGGACTTGAGAACCCTGTTTCAGGATCAATCTTAGGGGCTGATAATTCTAAACTTTCATTATCTGCTGCAGGAGCTACTGTGAAGAGTACAGGTCAGGGTAAATGGGATGTAACACCTACTACAGGAAATGTGGTTAAGTTGACATTATCAGGTACGGATCCATATGGTAAGACAGTTTCTCAGGTATTTGAATACAGAATTAAGAATATCCCTAGACCTCAGGGTCAGATCAGAGGTAAAGCAGTAAACTTTATGCCGGCAGGTTCTATACCTAACCAGATTGTTTCAGCAACTTTACCAGATTTTGATTTCCCTGTTTCATTCACTGTAAACAGCTTCATTATCAAGCTGCCAGGAAAAGCAGGTACTCTGATTCAGGGTAGCTCATTATCAGGGGCAGAGGGTATGCTTAGAAATCTTAGACCTGGTGATGTAGTTCAGATCTATGATATTCAGGCGACTGCTACAGGACTTGGAAACCAGAAGCTTAAGGAAATTTCACCTGTAATTATTAATGTTCAATAAGGTTAATTTGTAAAATCATATTATGAAAAAATATATTAGCACCCTTTTAGTTTTAGTTTCGGGATTTGCTTTTTCCCAGACTATTCTGAATGCTGCTTCTCCTGAAGAATTTAGACAGATGAGAGCTGAATCTATGAGAAAAGCAGGGGATACTGTTATCAGCAATAAAGTAAAACCTCTTGAATATGGTTTCGTTGATGAGAAGGATATTTACAAAAGTATGTTTGTTTGGGAAATCATTGATATGAATGATAAGATCAACCAGCCATTCTACTATGATAACCCGGATGGTCTTCTTTCAACTTCTACAAGATCTTTATATCAGTTATTACTAGATGGAGCTCTTAAAGGTGACATCAAGGAAGTTTATGATGACGAAAACTTTGTTACAAGACTTACTCCGGAAGCCATTCAGAAAAGATTGGAAAGTGTAAGATTAGATGAAGAGGCGATCGATATCCTTAACTCAGGAAGAACTCTTACAGAAGACGAAAAGAAAAGATTAACCGATATCATCAGAACCACTACTGATAAAGTAAAAGTTCTTAAAGTAATGGGTATGTGGTTTATCGATAAAAGAGATGGTCAAATGAAATACAGACCTCTTGGTATCGCAGCCATGGGGCCAGATCCTACATCTGTAGGGAGAATTGGTCCTGATGGGCAGCCTTTAGCAGGAGCTGATGAATTGATCGACTTATTCTGGATCTACTATCCAAGTGCAAGAGATATTTTGGCAAACAATTATGTTTTTAATAGAAAAAACTCTTCTGCTGACTTATCTTTTGATGATATCATCAATGCAAGAAGATTCTCTTCTATTATCTATAAATCTTCTGCCGGTTTAGGAGACGGTACCATCAAAGACTATATCCCTAAAAATGCTGATGAGCAGCTGGAAGAAAGTGATAGAATCAAAGCACAGATTCTGGAAATGGAAAATGATATGTGGAATTACTAGATTTCACTTGATATTTATACAAAACCTGAGTATTTTTACTCAGGTTTTTTTATTATGAGAAATGTAGATTATATTATTGTAGGAGACGGGTATGCAGGGCTTTTTCTGGCTCATCAGCTTATTAAACATCATAAATCCTTTGTGATCTTTTCTGAAGGAAGAAAAAGTGCTTCTCAGGTTTCAGCGGGGATTATCAATCCTGTTGTTCTGAAAAAATTTACCACCTTCTGGAAAGCACAGGAACAAATAGATTTTCTGAAGGAAAGTCTTCAGGAAATACAATCCTATACCGGAGAAAACTATCTTATTAATGATCCTATTCACAGAATTTTTCATGATGAGAATGAACAGAATCTATGGTTAAAGAAATCCGGAAATGAAGAGCTTAAAAATTTTCTTGATCAGAATTTTGATCGCTTAAATGGAGTAAAAAATGATTTTCTCTCCGGAAAGGTAAATCAGTCTGCCAGGCTTAATGTTAATGGATTTTTCATTGGTTTATTCAATTATTTTGAAAAAAATGATCATTTGGTAAAAGAAAAATTTGATTACACAAAATTGAATCCATCCGAAGCCACTTATAAGGATTTTAATTTCAAACATCTTATTTTCTGTGAAGGAATGGGAGTAAAGGAGAATCCTTATTTTTCTGAAATAATGGTGAACCCCAACAAAGGTCACCATATAAAAGTAAAACTCTCTCAACCTATTCCTGAAAATATAACCATTAAGAAGAAACATTTCTTATTCCCAACCGGAAAGGGGCTTTACTTTTATGGAGGAACTTACGACAGAGAGCAGCTTCATCATCACATTGATGAATCAGCAGTCACACAATTGGTCAATGGACTTTCTGAGTTTTATCCTTACGATTTCGAAGTGAAGGAAGTGCATTTTGGCTTCAGACCTACGGTAAAAGACAGGAGACCGATTATTGGCAGACACACCATATTCAGTAACCTGTATGTTTTTAATGGATTGGGAGCTCGCGGTATTCTCAATGGATGCTATTTTGCAAGAGATCTGTTCCGTTTTATGGAAGAAGGTATTCCTTTGCATGAAGAAGTTTCACTGAATAGATTTCAATAAGGTATTGAGGCAAATACAGGTAAAGCTGAAAATTTATGAATGAAAATGTATTAGGTATAGTAGCCGGAGTTCTTACTTCCGTATCCATGATTCCACAACTTGTAAAGGTAATCAGAGAGAAGAATGTTGAAGATATTTCTTTACTTATGCTTTTAGTCCTTATTTCGGGGCTGTCTTTGTGGGTGTGGTATGGTTTTAAAAAAGACGAGCTGCCCATTATCTTGTCAAATTCATTTGCTGTTCTGGTCAATATCAGTCTTCTGATCTGCTATATAATGTACAGCAGGAGAAAATAGCACTACCCATATATAAAATACGCCCCGTGATCACGAGGCGTATTGTATTTTTATTTAAGTGAGATTCAATTACTGAAGAACAAATTTGGCTAGAGGAGCCATTCTGGCTTTGTTCAAAGTAAGGGTATTTCCATTGACAGAGTAATTGTCCGCTGCAAGGATCGCTTTTGTAAACTGGTTTTCAATATCAAGATCTTCACAAGCCATCATGGTAGACATTCCCTGATTGAATTTAATTCTCATAACCTCAGGTTTAATTTCGAATGTACCGCCTAAACCGTTACATCCGGCATGACCTGAATACCTCATCTCATTCATATCAAGTTTGAAATAAGGATTGTTTTTAGGATTTTTCAGTTCAATAGGCTTCCCGTTCAGTTCAGTAAGCTTCCATGTTTTTCCTGTAATATCAGCAGTTGCTTTTTGAGCATTCTGTGTTTTGCAGGAAACAACCAAAAATGTTGCGATAACAAGTGCCGATAGATAATAATATAAACTTTTCATAATGCTTATTTTTTTAATATGAATGCTTTTCCCTATGCTAATACGATGCCATTTTTGCAGGCCCGGACTCTTTTTTTGCCTGTTTAAGATGGAACAGGACCATGTCCACGTTCTTTTTAAGGAAAGTTATATTCCCTTTAATATCAGAGTATTGATACTCTTCATTGGAGGCTGTATATTCAGGTAAAGCATCACTTTTTTTAAGGTCAAAAGTTTTACCGTTTAAATGAATTGTAGCGGTATTTTTGGTGTTGTTGATTGTGACTTCTATTTTTTCTCCATAACTGTCAACATACACATTTTTCGAAATGTCGTCTTTGTTTTCAGGAGCAGCAGCTGTAATGGTTTCGGCTTCTTTTCCGGGATGTTTACACGCTGTTAAGGAAAGAATGGTCAATCCCAAAAGGATCGGAGTTAATAATTTTTTCATAGTGATAAGTGATTTTAAAGTGTTTCATGAATTACAATATTAATGCTATATAAATTTACGAATATTTTTAATAAATATGTGTTAATTTTGCATAAACTAACAGTAATTTTAAATTTATCTTAATTTATCTCACTGCTTATTGAAGCACAATTCAGAAAACGGAAAGTAATATTTATTGTGGAAAACTTAGTGCAGGAGCTGTTAATATGGGAATTTTAACGGACTTATTATCAGTGTAATAATATAATTTTCTTTTATTTCTCATTTGTTGTGTAAATTTTCGGCAAAAATAATTCAAAAAGAAGAGAATGACAATAAGGGAATGTTAATAATATGAAATTATGACAAAGTTTAGCTCTCTGCTTTTTTTGTACTTTCGCCAAAAAAAATTACAAATAACAATCTTAGGCTATTTAAAATGTTCAAAAAATGAACACCCGATGAGCTATTTTTTTTTTGCAATTCATAAAATAGCTTAATTTTTTAAAAATCCGAATCTTTACAATTCGAAATTGTAATTGTCTAAAATACCCTTGAACAGTAGAAAAATTTAATATTTTTCATGCGTTTAAATTCAGGTATTTTAAAGGAGAGTTAAATTTTGTTAATCTACTATGATAATATCATAAACAGGGTGTACATTTGCAACTTCAAAATGAGAAACTTTATAGTATACTTTTTAACGGGTCTTTTTCTGCTCTTTGTAGTGGAAAGCAAACTCAACGTTAAAACTCTTCGAAATGACTACAATGGTCATGTTTCTCATCATATGCCCAAACGGGCCAACCGCCTTAACCAGACATTTGAAAAGCTATCTGTTCAGCAGATGGCAGATCATGTGGATAACTCCACATTGGAACTGGCTGAGAATGATTTCCAGCTCTCTGATGTATGGCAGGCTATTGTTGTTTTGGCCGGAGTTTTCAGCCTGATCTATATTTTTGGATTAAAAAACAACAAAAGATTTAAGCCGGATATTCATGGCTTTGTTCTTGGTTTTGCTACAAAAAGATTCATTCTTATCCGTTCTATCAGAATTTAAAATTTTGACATCTGTTCTTTTCTGCCTGATTTCAGGTAGAAATACTTTGCGTTGTGCTTGTTGGTAATTCATCACATCGTTCCCCCTTTTATTACCGTTTTATTTCTATTAAAACATTAACGATTTATATAAACTCTAGAATTATGATAAAAAGAGTTGCTTCGGGAATTGCGTTGAGTGCCCTTCTGTTGGCAGTTGGCTGCAATAAGAAAAAAGAAGAAAAAGAAGAAGTTACCGTCTATCCGGTGACAACCCCAGTAGTAATGGATACTGTAATCAACAAAGAATACGTAGCCCAGATTCAATCTGTAAAAAACATTGAAGTGCGGGCGCAGGAGAAAGGTTTTCTCGAAAAAATCTTTGTAGATGAAGGCCAGTATGTACATGCGGGACAGACACTGTTCCGAATCATGCCTAAACTGTATCAGGCAGAATTATTAAAAGCAAAAGCAGAGGTAGAACAGGCTTCCATCGAGCTTAAAAATGCAAGCACTCTGGCAGGAAACAATATCGTTTCCAAGAATGAAAGAGCAATGGCAAAAGCCAAGCTTGATGCTGCCAATGCAGAAATGAAACTCGCTCAGATCCACCTTTCATTTACCGATATCAAAGCACCGTTCTCCGGTATTATCAACAGAATTCCATTAAAGCTGGGAAGCCTTGTTGATGAAGGCGATTTGCTGACTTCCTTATCAGACAACACAGGTATTTATACATATTTTAATGTATCAGAACCGGAATACCTGAGCTATCAGACCCATGCTGCGGACAGAGGAAGTAATCAGGTATCCCTGATCACGGCTAACGGAGAAATGTATACACAGAAAGGAGAAATCCAGACTATTGAAGGAGAATTTGATAACGAAACAGGAAATATTGCGTTCCGTGCCAAATTCCCTAATCCTGACAAACTTTTAAGAAACGGAGAAACCGGTAAAGTACAGATGTCAATGCCTGTTCATAATGCGCTGATTATTCCACAAAAAGCAACGTATGAAATTCAGGATCAGAAATATGTATTTGTTATTGACAAAAACGGAGTGGCAAAGTCCCGAAATATCAAAGTAGCATACGAACTTCCGGACCTTTATGTGGTAGGCTCAGGAATCTCAAAAGGGGATCAGATCCTTCTGGAAGGAGTTCAGAAAGTAAAGGATGATCAAAAGCTGAAAACAAAGTTCCAGGATCCTAAGAAAGTTCTTCAGTCATTGAAATTAAAAGCAGAGTAGTGGTCTCTAAAATGAAGCAGTATGTTTAAAAAATTCATTCGCAGACCAGTTCTGTCCATAGTAATCTCATTGATTATTGTATTTATGGGGATATTGTCATTGGTAAAACTTCCGGTGACACAGTTTCCATCCATTTCTCCGCCTAAAGTAAATATTACCGCAGAATATCCCGGGGCAAACAACGAATTGTTGATCAAATCCGTAGTAATCCCTTTAGAAAGAGGGCTAAACGGAGTTCCCGGTATGAAATATATGACCTCAGATGCAGGAAATGACGGGGAAGCATCCATCCAGGTGGTATTTGACCTGGGAACAGATCCCAATGTAGCAGCAGTAAACGTTCAGAACCGTGTATCTTCAGTAGTGAATAAACTTCCTCCTCTGGTAGTACGTGAAGGGGTAAAGATCACCCGTGAAGAACCTAACATGTTGATGTATATTAACCTGTATAGTGATGATCCTAAAGCTGACCAGAAATTTCTTTTCAACTATGCAGATATTAATATAATGTCTGAGTTGAGAAGGGTAAGCGGTGTTGGTTTTGCCGATATCCTCGGAACCCGTGAATACGCAATGCGTATCTGGCTTAAACCGGATAGGTTAACGGCTTATAATATTTCAGCTGATGAAGTAATGGAATCTCTGAATGAGCAGAGTTTGGAGGCTTCTCCTGGTAAAACGGGAGAAAGCTCAGGAAAACGTTCTCAGTCTTTTGAATATGTATTAAAGTATCCGGGACGTTATAATAATGAAAAAGATTACGGAAATATCATTCTGAAAGCAAAACCGAACGGGGAGTCTGTAAGGCTGAAAGATGTGGCCGATATTGAGTTCGGAAGTTCCATGTATGATATTTATTCCACACTGAACGGAAAACCTTCTGCAGCGATTACGGTAAAACAGTCATACGGATCGAATGCAAGTGACGTTATTAAAAACGTAAAAGCATTGATGAAGGACCTTGAGAAAAATAACTTTCCTAAAGGGATGCATTATGAGATCAGTTATGACGTTTCCAGATTCCTGGATGCCTCTATGGAAAAAGTAATTCATACGTTGTTTGAGGCCTTCATTTTGGTTGCAATTGTGGTATTCCTATTCCTCGGAGACTGGCGTTCAACTTTGATTCCGGCACTAGCCGTTCCGGTTTCTCTGGTGGGAACATTTGCAGTAATGTCTGCCTTTGGAATTACCCTGAATATGATTTCCCTCTTTGCTTTGGTAATGGCGATCGGGGTCGTGGTAGATGACGCGATTGTGGTCATTGAAGCTGTTCACGCTAAAATGGAAGAAAAGCACCTTTCCCCATTGAAGGCAACAGAAGAGGCCATGCATGAGATCAGTGGAGCGATTATCGCCATCACACTGGTAATGGCATCTGTATTCATTCCGATTGCCTTTATGTCCGGACCGGTTGGGGTATTTTATCGTCAGTTCTCCATTACAATGGCTTCGTCCATTATCCTGTCAGGGGTTGTGGCACTTACTTTGACACCGGCTTTATGTGCTTTGATCTTAAGAAATAATCATGGAAAAGCTAAGAAGAAAACTCCGGTTACTATCTTCCTGGATAAATTCAATAACCTGTTTACAAAAGGAGCAGGAAGATATGAGAAGATGCTGAATAAAACAGTTACGAAAAAGACCATAACATTACCATTGTTATTAGCTTTCTGTGCCTGTACATTCTTCCTGAGCAACTCTTTGCCGTCAGGATTTATTCCGGCAGAAGACCAGGGGATGATCTATGCCATTATTCAGACACCTCCGGGGTCTACATTAGAAAGAACCAACCAGATTGCCAGAGAACTTCTAAGGGAATCTGAAGACATTGACGGAGTGCAGTCTGTTTCCTCTCTTGCTGGGTATGAGATTTTGACCGAAGGTACAGGATCCAACTCAGGAACCTGTCTGATCAACCTTAAAAACTGGGAAGAACGTAAGGAATCTGCTGCTGAAATCATTGAAAAGCTTGAGGAAAAAGCCAAAAATATTCCGGGAGCCAATATTGAATTCTTCCAGCCGCCTTCCGTACCGGGATATGGAGCTGCAGGAGGTTTTGAGCTTCGTTTGCTGGATAAGGCAGGAAGCGGTGATTATCATAAAATGGAACAGGTAAGTAACGACTTTGTGAAAGAGCTTAAAAAGCGTCCGGAGCTTGGATCAGCATTTACTTTCTATTCTGCAAGTTTCCCACAATATATGCTTAGAATAGACAATGATCTGGCAGAGCAAAAAGGAGTGACCATTGAAAAGGCAATGGATAACTTATCCACATTGATCGGGTCCAACTATGAGACGAGTTTCATCCGTTTCGACAGACCCTATAAAGTGATTGTTCAGGCCGGACCACAATACCGGGCTTTACCGACAGATCTGTTGAAACTGTATGTTAAAAATGATAAAGACCAGATGGTTCCTTATTCAGACTTCATGAGACTTGAAAAAGTGTATGGACTGTCTGAAATGACAAGACATAATATGTATAATTCTGCGCAGGTAAGTGGAACACCTGCTCCTGGATACAGTAGTGGTCAGGCGATCAAAGCAATTCAGGAAGTTGCGGATAAAACACTTCCAAGAGGTTTTGGTATCGACTGGGCAGGGATTTCCAAAGATGAAGTAAGCCGTGGAAATGAGGCGGTATTTATTTTCCTGGTGTGTTTAGGATTCGTTTATCTGATCCTTTCTGCCCAGTATGAAAGCTTTATTCTTCCGTTACCGGTTATTTTATCTCTTCCGGTAGGTATTTTCGGAGCCTTTTTATGTTTAAAACTTTTAGGTTTGGAAAACAATATCTACGCACAGGTGGCCATGGTCATGCTGATCGGGCTTCTGGGGAAAAATGCGGTGCTAATTGTTGAATTTGCCGTACAGAAGAAGGCTGAGGAAGGAATTCCTGTAGCACAGGCTGCCATTGAAGGAGCTGCCATCCGTTTCCGTCCTATCCTGATGACCTCGTTTGCCTTCATTGCCGGATTGATTCCATTGGTGGTTGCGACAGGGCCGGGAGCAGTTGGTAACAGAACAATTGGTACTGCAGCAGCAGGAGGGATGTTGATCGGAACCATTTTCGGATTGATGATCATCCCGGGATTATATTACATCTTCGGAACCATTGCAGACAAGTCCAGACTGGCAAGATATGAAGAAGAGAATCCTTTAACAGAACAAACTGAACCTTATGAACATGATGGAAAATTCGAAGACTAAAAATATAATCACCGCCATTGCCTTATCACTTGTACTTGCAAGTTGTAAGGCGCCCATGGCGACTGTCATAAAAGACGAGGTAAAAGAAAATATTCCTCAGAACTTTAATCAGGAAGAACAGCAGGATGCGAATAACAATAGCGGAACAACTCCATGGAGACAGTTCTTTACCGATCCAAATCTGGTAACGCTTATTGAAACAGCTTTAAAAAATAACCAGGAACTGTTGATCACTCTTCAGGAGATTGAGATTGCTAAAAGTGGTGTTTTAGCTAAAAAAGGAAGATTGAGCCCAACCGTTTCTGCGGGAATAGGAGCCGGACTGAAAAAATCAGGTCGTTACACCAGCGAAGGCGCCGGGGATGCTACTACAGAGATTGAACCGGGAAAAGAAATGCCGGATCCGCTGGGTAATTTTGAAGCAGGATTAAATGCAAGCTGGGAGATTGATATCTGGAAAAAACTCAGAACTGAAAAAGAATCTGCAGTGGCTCATTATCTTTCTACAGTAGAAGGTAAAAACTTTGTTTTATCTAATCTTATTGAAGAAGTTGCAGATAATTATTATGAATTATTAGCGCTTGATAACCAACTGGATATTATACAGCAGTATATCAAGCTTCAGCAAAGGGCGTTGGAAATTTCCAAAATTCAGAAAGAAGCTGCAGCGGCAACAGAACTGGCAGTGAAGAAATTTGAAGCAGAACTGGCGAAATCCAAAGCGGCAGAATATACCATCCGTCAGCAAATCACGGAGAAGGAAAATGAAATCAATGCTTTGTTGGGACGATATCCACAACCGATCGTAAGAATGAAGGAAAACTTTATGTCTACCATTCCTCAAACGGTATATACCGGGATTCCGTCACAGCTTTTGGCGAACCGTCCTGATATCAAGCAGGCAGAGCTGGAATTAAAGGCTTCAAAGCTGGATGTGGAAGCAGCAAGAAAAGAATTTTATCCTTCTCTGGAAATTTCAGCAACATTAGGTCTGGAAGCTTTCAAGCCTTCCTATCTCGTTAAAATGCCCGAATCAATTGCGTACAATCTTGCGGGTGAACTGGCAGGTCCGCTGATTAATAAAAGTGCGATAAAAGCCAATTTCCAGACAGCAGATGCAAAGCAGATCCAGGCATTGTACGAATATGACAAAACCATTCTGAATGCTTATCTGGATGTTGCCAATCTGATGTCAAAGGTTAAAAATATTGATCAGTATTATCAGTTAAAGTCTCAGGAAACGAAAGCTCTTGACCAGTCTATTGATATCGCCAATCAGTTGTTCCGGAATTCCAGAGCAGATTATCTTGAAGTTCTTCTGAACCAGAGGGATGCACTGGATGCTAAAATGGAACTTATTGAGGCAAAACAGAAACAGCTCAGTACAGTAGTCGACATCTATAAAAGTTTAGGTGGAGGCTGGAAATAAAACATCATAATTCTATCAATAAACAGTTAATGTTTTTTGGAAGGGTCAATTCTTTTGAGTTGGCCCTTTTTTATTTTTATACGACATGTTCTGTCGCTTCAAAGAAATATTTTTGTATTACATCAGGATCATATGTGTACAGATATGTTAAAAAACGTTAAATTTGCAAAGTTTTATAACGTAGTCAAATTATGGCTAAAAAAAACAATAACTATGAAATTTTTATTCAATTATATTCATTCGGCGGATATTCTTCAGTTACTTTTAAAATATTCAAAATCAATTTAATGTGTACAGATAAGAGTTTCAATGTGTACACATTGAAATACAATATTTTTTGCCTTAAAAGAATATTATTTTGAATAGTTTTGAAATATTTTTACACTATAAAGATCTCTGATTCTTAGTATATTATAAGAGAATTGGATTTTAACCATGATCTGTCACTATAAACAATGTTAACTTAAAAAACACGGGAATGAAAAAAATCTATCTCGGAGCGCTCACCTTATGCGCTTATCTGGGCACATCAGCCCAGGAAGTGGTATGGCAGAAAGACATCAAATCCTCTACCCAGGATTTCCTGAGCCAGATCACCACAACCATCGATCAGCAATACCTAATTACAGGAAGTTCTATACAGTCAGGAAGCGGAAAGCTGGAGACTGGAAGTAAGCAGAACAACGGTTATGATTTTCATCTGATCAAGCTGAATCAGCAGGGAGAAGAAATCTGGGAAAAATATTTCTCAGGACAAAACCATGATTATCTGTCAGCCACTGTTACCACACAGGACGGAGGATTTCTTCTGGCAGGAACTTCTTATTCAGGGAAAGGGCTGGATAAAAAAGAAGATTCCAAAGGAGGATCCGATATCTGGCTGATCAGGATCAATGAGTTTGGAGATGAATTATGGCAGAAGACCTTAGGCAGCTCTTCTGATGAAGAAGCCAGAGCGGTTATCCAGACTACCGATTTGGGATTCTTTGTCGCGGGTAACATACAAAACGCTGCAAAAGGCTACGGTTCCAAGGATGTTTTGATTACAAAACTGGACAAGGACGGAAAAGAACTTTCACAGCTTATTTTAGGTGGAAAAGGATTGGATGAGGTGGAGAAGATGATTCCAACAAAAGACGGAGGAGCTTTACTAGGAATGTATTCAAGAAGTTCAGCTGTACAAAGTCCTCAAAATACATCCGACACCCGACATCTGACAACGGTACAAAAACAAAGCGACAACTTTGGCGAAGGCGATTACTGGATCGTAAAGCTGGATAAAAACGGAAAAGTTGAATGGGAAAAGAATTTCGGAGGAAAAGGTGATGATCATATCAGAACCCTTGCATTTACCTCAACCGGATTCATTATCGGTGGAGAATCCAGATCAGAAAGATCAGGAAATAAAGCGGTAGGACTGGAAGAAGGAACAGACCTTTGGCTGATTTCCTTAAATGACAGAGGCGATGAACAGTGGCAGAAATCTTACAATTTCAAAAACCGTGATATTCTGATGGGCATGAGTGTTCTTCATTCTGCGGATGACAAATCTTCCAAAGCAATTTTATTGGGAGGTTATACTCAGTCTGAGGGAAGAGTAGAAACCGACGATGAAACGTTCTGGATGTTATACCTTGACCAGAATGGAAATGAGCAGTGGAGAAAACATGTAAAAGGAGAATCCAGAAAGAAGGAAGAGAGACTTTCCGATTTAAAGCTGAACAGAGACGGTTCTATTATTCTGGCCGGAACCAGTGCAGAAGAGCTTGGAAAAGAAAATTGGAAGATCGTGAAACTGGGAGACAAACAGGTTGACCAGTTAATTGAGAAATACGATATCAAAATCTATCCGAATCCAGTGTCTGATTATGCATATGTAGAAATTGGTTTTGATTTCAAGGATGCAGATATTCTTTTGTATGACATGAGTGGAAGACAGTTGCAGAGTATTAAAACAAAGAACAAAGTGACTAAGATCAATACCCAGGCACTTGTACAGGGAGCTTATTTGGTGACCATTAAAACGGATAGCAACAAAACGGCGAATGCTAAATTAATTAAGAAATAAACATGATGAAAAAAGTACTATTACTATTTATTTTAATCTATGGATTGGGAAAGGCTCAGATAGAACGAAATTTCGGTAGTACACCAGTTCCGGTGCCTTCAGCCTCTTCTTTTACCTCTTATTCCAATACCCCTGTTTCTTTAGCGACAGGCATACCGGAAATATCCATTCCCTTGCTTACTTTACCTACCAGCAATAAGAATCTTAGTATTCCTTTTGGATTGAGTAATCATGTATACAATGTGGGGTTAAAAAAGCCTGCTGGTGAAGCAGGATTGGGCTGGTCACTTTCAAAGGTCGGAATTATTTCCAGAGTAATCAACAGTGATGTGGATGAAAAGTATGATAATGCCTCAAAACCCGATTATAAGAAGAATGCCTTTGATGATGTGTATCACTACTATCTGCCGGGAAGTTCCGGGAAGTTTAAGTTTGTAAGGGATACGATCAACAATACCTTTACACTTAACAATATCTCAGGAAATAATGTTAAAATAGAATTTACCAGGACTGCCAATACAGCAACCCTTATCCTGGAATCATTCAAACTGACGGATGATAAAGGATTCAAATATATATACGACAATTACAGTATAGCTTCGAGGGACAGCTATAAAACCAATTACAGATCTGCGTTTTATCTGAGCAGAATTCTGGATGAAAATAATGTTGAAATTGTAAGTCTTGTGTATCAGAAAGACACCAGATATAGCGGAACATTTGTAAAATATCAGACTTGCAACCTGACAACAGTTACAAGTATCTTTGGAAAAATCGCTTTTGAAAATATGTATGAACCTTATTGGGAAGATCACGGAAACAGTGATCCCAATAAAATACAAAGTATTTCTCTGATGGATAATTCAGGAAGGCAGGTGTCTAAATATAAATTTGAATATTCCACAATTAACAATAATCAGGCAGAAGAAAAAAGAATCCTGTCAAACCTGTACCAAGTTGATAAAGACCAGAATACAATCGGAAGTTATTCTTTTCAATATGAAAGTTCAAGTGTCTCTCCTTCACAAATGATCGGAGCCCTGGCGGAAATGAAACTGCCAGAAGGAGGTCGTATCAGATATCAATATGATGCCAATGAAGTCTACACTGCTGTCAGCTACCCCGGAGCTGATAATTATTCAATTAAATATCCTGAAATACAGAGATATGTTTATGATAATGTGTTTTTTGATACCAATATCAGCCGTATCTATACTTTTCAGGTAGATGAGCCGAGGGCTATTTTTATTGGAAAAGATGATTATGTATTCTATAAAGACCAGTATCATCTCGGTATTCATGATGATCCTGATACTTATAATTACAAGATCACCTATGTTATTAAAAAAGGAGGAACAGTGATCACCAGTAGTGAAATGCCGAAATATTTATTGACACCAGGAACTTATACAATAGAAGTGAATACTGGTTTTGGAAATGGCGGCTTTAATATTGGGAAAATCCAGACGGATCCACCACCTTACAGAAATGCTAAAACAGTGGCTACAGGAGCCAGAATAAGAAGGATAGAATATTATGATGATAATACCCTGAAAAAAAGCATTAACTATGAATATAATGCGTTTGACAATGCCATGAATTCAAGTGGGGACTACTTTACACTGGAAACCTGCCAGTCCCAGGAATATGATTATCTGAATTCGGTTATCTTATATAACAATGTAAAAGAAATATATGGAGATTCTAATAATCTTGGATATACCCAATATTACTTCAAAACTCCAAAAGATTTTACGGGAAATGGGACAAGGCCTCATTATAATATCGTTTCAGGAGGATTACTGTATAAGAAAGAAATCTATAATAATCAGAACCAATTGGTTTCAAATGAAAATACAGACTATGTACTCACTGAAATCAATAGTACACCAGAATACACCCTATGTGACGGAACAACAAGCAAATCATCCTGGACACAGTCTGCAAAGACAACTTCAAAAACATTTTTCAGCGATGGGTCAGCATTGGAAAACACCTCTGAAGTGACTTACAGCCCTGTTAATTTTGAGCCTGTTTATACAAAGGTTACAGCTCCGGACGGAACAGTAACCGAAAAAAATATCAAATACTCTTCTGAACTTAATAATACCAAACTGGTAAATGCCCGTATCCTTTCTTCTCCTTTAGCAACAGAAGTAAAAATAAACGGGAAATTAGTCAGTAAAGCAGAAACCAAATATGATAATCCGGCATCGCTTCAGGTAACCTCTGTGAATTCATATGAAATGCAGAACCAGTCAGCACAGACGAAAGTAATTTTCAGTAATTATGACAGCTATGGAAATCCCGTAGAAACCAAAACGCCTAAAGGGATTCCAACCGCTGTTGTATATGGATATAACAATACCCAGCCTATTGCAAAAATTGAGGGAGCTTCCTATGCTCAGATTATTTCACTGCCTGCCGTACAGAATGCAGTAACAGCCTCCAATTCTGCAACCCCGGAAAATGAAGGAGCTTTGAAAACGGCTCTTGAAAACCTGCGGACCAGCAGTGCAGTGAAAGACTTCAATGTCACTACCTATACCTGGGATATCTTCACAGGGATGACTTCTGTAACAGCCCCTAACGGAGCAAAAGAAATGTATACCTACGATAAAGCCGGAAGGCTTGAAAAGGTAGTGGACCAGGACGGTAAAACACTGAAAACATATCAATATCACTATAAACAATAAGAACAAATGATCATGAAAAGAATATTAACAACAGTGAGCTTAGGGTTGGCATTGTTTATAGATGCCCAGACACTGAGCCCGGCTGAAAATTATATATACAGCAAAACCTGCCTGGATGAAACGTGTACCAAAAAAAGTGAAACGGTGCAGTATGCAGATGGATTCGGAAGAAATAAACAGGTAATTTCTATTGGAGCGACTCCTTCCGGAAAGGATATTGTTCAGCATATAGAATATGACAATTATGACAGGCAGGTAAAAAGTTTTCTTCCTGTTCCCCAGTCCGGATCACAGGGCGGAGCTATTTATTCCGCTCCGCTTGCCAATGCCAATGCGGTGTATGGGTCAGAGAAAATATATTCCGAAAAAATATTTCAGAATGATATCTCCGGACGGATAAAACAGGTGATTCCCGCAGGGAATGCATGGGCTTCCCACCCTTTGCAGCTTGCCGTTTCCGGAAATGCTTCCGGAGATCAGGTCAGAAAAATAACTGTGGTCACCTCATGGGTGAACAATGCCACTTCTTATACACTGAGCTACAACCCTGATTATGCTCCCAATCAGCTTTCAAAGAGCATCGCAACAGATGGAGATGGCAATACGACCACTGAGTTTACAAACGGCTCCGGTAAAACCGTATTGGTAAGGAAAAATGACGGGACAAAACCCATAGATACATATTATATCTATGATGAGTTCGGAAACCTCGCCTATGTCATACCTCCGCTGGCATCTGCCGGGATGTCTGCTTCAGCCCCCCTTACCACTGCTATGCTGGATAACCTGTGTTATCAATATCATTATGATTCCCAGGGAAGACAGGTAGAGAAAAAGCTTCCCGGTAAAGGCTGGGAATACATCATCTATGATCAGCAGGACAGGGTAATTATGACACAGGATGCTAAACTGAGAACCGTAAACAATACTTTTTCTGCGAAAGGATGGATGTTTACCAAGTATGATAAATGGGGAAGAGTGCTGTATTCTGGTTTTTTTCCGAGCGAAGATTCACGGGGCATGCTGCAGAATAATATCAACAATGTGACGGTAAATGCTGAAAATAATGAATCAAGGAGCGATACTTCATTTACCGCAAACGGAATGCAGGTTTTCTATACTCAGAATGCTTTTCCAAGCGGGAATATTACCATATTAAGTATCAATTATTATGATACCTATCCCGCTTACAGTTTTAATCCTGCCTTTCCAGCAGCCATATTGGGACAAAATGTAATTACTGATCTAACTTCTGTCAGTACAAAAGGGTTACTTACCCTTAGTCTTATCAAAAATATCGAGGATAATAACTGGACTAAAAGCTTTGCTTATTATAATACCAAAGGCATGGCTATCGGTGCTTATTCTGTCAATCATCTTGGCGGCTACACAAAAACAGAGACAGAATTTGATTTTGCAGGCGTTGTGAAACAAACCAGGGTATACCATAAAAGAGTCAGTGCCGATACAGAGAAAACCATCAGCCAGGTTTATGAATATGACAGTAAAAACCGCCTGAAAAAGAAATGGCACCAGGTAGGCAGCCAGCCACAGGAACTGCTGGCGGAAAATACGTATAATGAACTCTCACAGATCAGCAACAAAAAGGTAGGAAACAACCTGCAAAGTATAGATTATGCCTATGATATCCGGGGCAAGCTCACCAAACTGAACGATCCGGCTCAACTAGGGACAAAGCTGTTTGGATTTGAGCTGAAATATACCACCCCCCAGAATACCGCCAATTCCCCGGCAAAATATAACGGGAATATAACGGAAGTAACCTGGAAAACTTCTACGGATAATGTATTAAGGCAGTATAATTACCAATATGATGCTTTAAACAGGCTAAAGAAAGGAATTTATTCTGAACCTAATGCTTCTGCTCCTCAAAATGGGTTTTATAATGAAACCGTGGAATATGATTCCGGGAGCAATATCACTTCGCTTAAGAGAAATACAGGAATGTCAGGAATGGCTGCCCTTATGGATGACCTTACCTACAATTATACCGGGAACAGGTTAAATTCTGTCACTGATACTTCCACCAACTATGATGGGTATCCTGATGGATCAGGAAATATAATCTCTTATGATGATAATGGCAATATGACCGATCATAAGGACAAAGGGGTCTTGCAGATTGATTATAACTTCCTGAACCTCCCGTATTATATCAAATTTGATAAGGGATTACAGACACGTACAGGGATTATTAATGAAAATACAATCTATACGTATCGTGCAGATGGAACGAAAGTAAGGAAAGTGTATAACTACACTCCCTTCAATCCCTTTGGTACTGCTACAGAACTTACATCCAATATTACAGAATACCTGGATGGTTTTCAATACGAAACCACAACAAGTAAAAAAGGAACAGAATCTCCTGTTTTAAAATTTGTTCCCACTTCGGAAGGGTATTATAATTTTGAAAATAATAAGTATATTTACAGCTATACCGATCATCTGGGAAATGTACGCCTCAGCTATTTTAAAAATGCCGGCGGCAGCGCAGAAGCTCTTGAAGAAAACAACTACTATCCTTTTGGGTTAAAACATTTGGGATACAATACGATAGGATTCAACCCATCGTATAATTACCAGTACAATGGTAAAGAATTACAAAAGGAAACCGGCTGGAATGACTACGGAGCCAGAATGTATATGTCTGATATCGGACGATGGGGCGTTATTGATCCATTGGCTGAAACATCAAGAAGATTTTCACCTTATGCCTATGCCTTAAATAATCCGGTAAGCTTTATCGATCCTGATGGAAGAAAAGCCGTCCCTGTTCCTTACGAAGGGATGGAGAACCATTTGGTAGTAGGTTCGTATATGTGGCAGATGGCTGGTGGCAGCTTCAATCCTCGCCAGAAGGTTCCTAATGGAAGCGGTGGTACTTCTGCTGATTTTGGCGGGTTTGGGTATACTGAAAGTGAGCCATCCTCCGGAGGATTATCATTTACAAGTCTGGAGGCAATTACCTTTGCCCAATCATATTTTGGTGGTGGTGGAAATATTGGGGCCTTGTTCTCTATGGTTGAGCAATTAAAGAAAGCAGGTTGGAGTGATCCAGCTAATACGAAAGCAAAATATAATGATAAAGATATTTTACTTAAAGAAGTTCCAGCTTTAAATGAATTATTTCTAATAACTAACCCCAGTTTTGAGGAAGATTCTAGCATTAACTCACAAGGTGTAACTAGAGGAACCAGAATTCTTATAAATATGAATAATATTTCAAATATACTTAGATTCGCTTATACATTAGGACATGAAATGTATGGGCATGTATTTGCAAATAAATTTTTTAGAGATATTTATAATAGAACAACTCGTACTCCTGAAAAAAGCACAAGAGGATTTGACTTTTTTCAGGAAACTATGGGTATTGACTGGGAGATGAAATTAGGTAGTTCAAGATGGTGTGGGTTTTCGGGACTCGAAGCTGCCTCATTTTATTATAATATCAATAATTTAGGATCAGGGTATAATCAAGAAATAATTGATAAAGTAAGTAGTTATCATACTCGACTACAAATGGAATGGAATAATATTTATAATCAGAAACTCAAACAACTTGGTAAATAAAATGAAAAACATTTTTATTATAATTATTTTTATTATTAGTAACTCCTTGTATTCACAGGTTAGATTGGACTTTAAATTAGACTTTAATTCTAATATTGCGGATATTGTTATAACTAATAACACCTCAGAAAATTATGTAATACCATTGGAGAAAAAATACTTGCGGCCATATGAACCTCTATGTGATAATTATCAAGAATATGAAGATAATTTTCCAAGCTTGGGATTGATGTTAATGATTGAGAATTTAAGTGATAATAATCTACTGACTTACTATGTGAATGACTATGTTGATCCTAATAAATTTGATTCGATAAGTAAAGAATATCAAAAACAAAAAATCAATTACGATAATTTAATTAACCAATGGAAAGCTTCTAACAAAATATCTAAAATAAATAATGCAAAAATAAATTATAGTATTATGAATAGCTTGATATTCATAAAGCCCCATGAAACCATCAGCTATAAAGTTAAAGTAGATATTAATAATATTACTAACCAAAAGTTTAAATTTTATTCATATTCATATAATCCACTTCAGTCTTACAAATATTATTTACAGTATTGTAGCCCTGCAGAAATGTATAAATATTTAACAAAAATTCAAAAGAAACAGATTAAAGACCAAGGGTATAAATTATTTTATGGTACATTAAAGTCTAATATTATATATAATAAAACAAGAAACTAGTATTTATTGTTACTTACTTGCGCGATTTTCCATTCATACATTTTCAAGATATTTACAGTAGCCCTTTCGTTCTAAGAGCTATCTTATTCACATTGTAAGCTTAGCTTTATCGATCCCGATGGAAGAAAAGCCATACCTGTTTCCTATGAAGGGATGGAGAATCATCTGGTAGAAGGTTCTTATATGTGGCAGATGGCTGGTGGCAGCTTCAATCCTCACCAGAAAATTCCTAATGGAAGCGGTGGTACTTCTGCTGATTTTGGTGGGTTTGGGTATACTGACAGTGAACAATCCTCCGGAGGATTATCGTTTACAAGTCTGGAGGCAATTACCTTTGCTCAATCATATTTTGGTGGTGGCGGAAATATTGGGGCCTTGTTCTCTATGGTTGAGCAATTAAAGAAAGTAGGTTGGAGTGATCCTGTGAATACCATTGCAAGTTTTGAAGATTGGAATAAAATAATAAAAACAGATGAAATTTCAGGTCTTATCTCTAAACTATATTCAGTTGGAGGTTATAAACCAGGGGATAGAGGAATTAAATTTATAGAAACTAAAAACTTTCTTTTCCATGGAAAATCTAATGGTTTTAATATTTTGGTAAACCTGAGTAAATCTCCAAGCGTTTTAGAGTATTCATTTATTATTGGTCACGAAGTAGGTCATTCTATAACTCATTACTTTAGAGATATATTCTTCGATAATATTAAATCCAATAAGAATAGCCCAACTGCTCGTGATGCTTTTAGCTACTTTTCGGAGTATATTTCCTACTCTTGGGAGTCAAGAATAGGAAATCAAAACATAAAAGATCCGTTAGATTATACATATAATAAGCATGGTGCGAAACAAATACCAGATATTTTTCGTTATCCAGAAGCAGCTATTAATAAATTTAACAATAACTTCAATATTATTATGAAAGCATATCTAAATTGGAATAATAGTATAAAATAGAAAAATGAAAAAATATTTAGGATTATTAAGCTTACTAGTTAGTTTTGTTCTTCAATCACAAATCAAGATTAAATATACCATTAAATCTCACGTAGAAACATATCAATTCACATTAAAAATCGATGTAGTTAACCTTACCGATGATAATTATTTACTTCCCTTTGATATAAATGGATTTAAAGGATATTATGACTCAGAATACTGTGGAGTTTACAATGAAAAAGATTATCCTTACAATTTTTTTGCTCCCACAATAATGATAAATAGGGACTATGATCAAAATTATCTCTATCCTGAATCTTCAAGAGGGCACTCGGATAGAGAATCGAAAGAAAACATAAAAACATTACAGGAAGTCGCAGATAAAGAATTTAATAAAATTAATAAATGGAAAAAAAAGCATCATTTTAATTCTTATGAGTATGCTTTTAAAAATTATTACATAACAAATAACTTGTTAATACTGAGGCCTCATGAAAAATATAGTTATGAAATTTCTGTAGATTTAAGTAACTTATTGAGAACAAATACTTCATTTTTATATGATGCCTATTTTCTGGAATTTTCTAGATATAACCTCGGGTTGCACCTTTGCATTACAGATGATGCATATCAATGGCTAACAAAGGAGCAGAAAAAGAAATTTGAAAAATATAAATTCTTTTTAGGAACGATTAAAAGTAATAGTATTTCGTTTGAAGCTTATAAATAACAAATATTTTACTACTATTTAAATAAAACAAAGTGACTACAAAAATAATGGCTTTAATAATTTGTATTTCTGAAAAGCACAAGAGGATTTGGTTTTTTTTAGGATACCAGCAATTATTATCTTTGACTGAACCTCATCTCGGGTTTGTTCAGAAACCTCAAGGTTCGGAAGTTTCTACAGCTATAATTATAACGGCAGGAACTCCAGGAAAATGAAAATGAATATTTAAAATACCATGAAATATCTTCTTGTATTATTTTTGGCAATAATCAATGTTAAATCTCAATTATTATTAAATATTAAATCGTTAGATACTGATAATAATAGTAAGATAATTGTGATGGAAATATATAATAATTCGAATATTACGTGTTCAATCCCTATAGATACTGTAAGTTTTAAACCATTTGGCAAACAATATAATGCAGGTAACTTTAGACCTTTAATTGAACTGAAACGTAAAAATAAGTCTGTAAATTATGAAACTGGATTAATAGAATTAGATGAAACACAGATTGATCTTGCTAATAAAAGAAATCAGCTTACATATTTAGAAAGTAAGGAAGGAATAATTAAAATTAAGCCAAAAGAAAAACTGGTAATTCCAATCAAATTTAATCCTTTTCAATTTAATGTAGAAAATGGTAAATATGATAGTTTTAATATTATAAGCAATCAAGATTATACTATTACTGTCTATCTTACTAATTGTGGTTCTAATTCGCCAACTCATAATAAAGAGAAAATTAATTATACGATAAAAAGTAATCCTATTAGAATTAAGTGGAATTTAAAAAATACTAAGTATATTAAATGGTGATTTTTTCAATTAGCTTAGGCATTGTAAATAGATGAAATCCCAATGCTTTACTGTATTAATTATATTTTAATAAGGTAGCCCTTGCAATAGCAGGGGTTTACTATTGAAGCACGTGAAATAAAATATAATAACCGTAAATAAAATAATAATGATTCTCAACGTACTAAAAATATTTCAAATCATCTTTGTATTTTCAATATTTGGACAATTTAAAGCTCAAATTAAAATTAACTGGCAGTTAGATTCTCAAAAAAAAAACGCTAATATTACTCTATATAATGAAAGTAAAGAAAATATTATAATACCAATTGATACGACATCATTGCAACCATATTATACTGATAATTATAATATTATTAAGGATGAATGGATTGATCAATATCCTTTTTTTGGATTGACTATCAATATTTATGATAATTTTGAACAAAAAAATGTAGAAACTTATTTACATTCTGAACTAGATTTATCAGATTTTAAAAAAATAAAAATAAAGAATGATTCTGTAAAAAAAGAATTTAATCTCAAAAAGGAAAAATGGGGTAAGAAAAACAATGTTCCTAAATCAGATGTCAAAATAAATTATTATATAATGAATAATTTATTGCTTCTTAAACCACAAGAAAAGATTGTATTTCATGTTCCTTTTAATCTAAAAAATATTACCAATAGAGATGTTGGGCCTTTGCAAGGCTTTTATATTCTAGATAATGAAAAAGAAAATATAGGGTATCTTTCTATTTCAATAGATAAAGAAGCTTACATAAAATATCTTACTAAATCACAAAGACAAAAGCTTAATAGATATAAACTATTTACGGGTTCTATTAAGAGTAATAAGATTAATATATTACCCACAGAATAAATTCGATAATGTTTCAAACATCAAACATCTTACTAATATAAAATAGAGTATTGATTTTCAATACTCTATTTTATATTAGTAAGATGTAAAGTTGAGTTAATATTGTGGATAGCTAGAACAGAAGAAAAGAGAAATAGTCTATCTAAAATATTGAGGATCATACAAGATGTTTCAGATGTGTTGGTAAAAAACAGAATATTTTATCATATACAGACCACCTGGGAAATGTACGCCTCAGCTATTTTAAAAATGCCGGCGGTAGCGCAGAAGCTCTTGAAGAAAACAACTCCTATCTTTTTGGGTTAAAGCATTTGGGATATAATAATGTAGGAGGAAACCCATCTTACAATTATCAATACAACGGTAAGGAACTATAAAAAGAAACCGGCTGGAATGATTATGGCGCCAGGATGTACATGGCTGATATCGGACGATGGGGCGTTATTGATCCATTGGCTGAAACATCAAGAAGATTTTCACCTTATGCCTATGCCTTAAATAACCCGGTAAGCTTTATCGATCCCTGTCCCTGTTCCTTATGAAGGGATGGAAAACCATTTGGTAGTAGGTTCGTATATGTGGCAGATGTTAGGAGGTACTTTTAATCCTCACCAAAAAGTTCCTAATGGAAGCGGTG
Source organism: Chryseobacterium sp. ON_d1 (assembly GCF_006829085.1). Taxonomy (GTDB): domain Bacteria; phylum Bacteroidota; class Bacteroidia; order Flavobacteriales; family Weeksellaceae; genus Chryseobacterium. The sequence continues at coordinate 92,967 of NZ_BJTC01000006.1, read as the reverse complement.
TTACATCGGCAGACTTTGGTGGGTTTGAGTATACTGAAAGGGAGCCATCTTCTCGATACTCCATCAAGGTGGTGTAATTACTTCAGAACACACTTCAACCCTGTTTTTAGCTAGTTCCTTAAGCCTCTGTAACCCTTTTTCAAACTGTTGTTAGTCCCTTATGAATACCATCTAGCCCCTTATCTATTGAGATAGGGAGGAAATGAATTGAATAACCGTATTTTCCACTCAATCGGTTTCATGCATTAAAACAATCTGTATCATAATATTTTAATTCTTAACTTTGTCATTATCAATAATAATCAAAACAAATATGTCAATCACCAACGAAGATCAGATGCTTGGAATGCAAAAAGTAAGCGAAGCTGTCGCCTACACTTTGAAAAAGATGATAGCGTATGCTGAACCTGGCATGACCACAAAAGATCTTGATGAGTATGGAGCAGGAATACTGGAAAGTTTCGGGGCAAAATCGGCACCTTACCTAACGTATGGATTTCCGGGTTGGACGTGTATCAGTGTGGACAATGAATTCTGCCATGGTATTCCTACAGATCAAAGGATTTTGAAGGAAGGCGATCTGATCAATATTGATGTTTCTGCAGAGCTGGATGGATATTGGGCCGATAATGGAGGATCATTTGTCATCGGAAAAGATATTCACGGACATCAGAAACTGGTGGAGGCATCCAAAGATATTCTGAGAAAGGCGATCAGCAATATAAAAGGTGGTGTGAAAATTGCTGATATAGGGCATTTAATGGAGACAGAAGCAAAGAAAAGAGGTCTTAAGGTCATTAAGAATCTTGCCGGACATGGAGTAGGCAGAAGCCTGCATGAGCAGCCTGATGAATTGCTGAACTACAGAAACCGCTATGATTCCAGGCGTTTTAAGAAAAACTCTGTGGTGGCTATTGAAACATTTATCTCCACCGATTCCAATATTGCGGTAGAATTAAAAGACGGATGGACCATGGTAGGTAATAAAGGCGGTTATATGGCCCAGCACGAGCATACCATTGTAATTACCGACGGAAAACCTATCATCTTAACCGAAATGAATGAAATCCTGAATTAAAGAAACCACAACGATAAGAACGATCATAATTATTTTTTAGGCGCAAGATTTTATCATAATTCCCCTGCTGAAAATCTTTGATTTTCTTGCGCCTTAAATATACATCAGGATAAAATCCTTTAGCGCCTTTGTGTTAAAAACAAAATACTATAAAGCTCCAAAGCTTCATCCAATCAACTTGTTGATTCCTTCTTTGCTCCCTTATATTCAGCATTAACAATAAAAAACTTTGCGTTTACAATAACACCCGCTTTTAAGGCATTTCAGTGACAGAATTAAAATCTTTCAAAATACTTTCATAATCCGCTGTAAAACCATTCTCCATAGTCCCTTCAATACGATAGGCTTCTACATCAGTAATTCCCGTATAATTTCTGAAAACATCTTTGATATAGGCAGAAACATAATCCGGAGCACCTTCTGCACTCCTGCCTCCGGAAGCAACTGCTAGATATACTTTTTTACCTTTAAATTGTCCTACGCGGTTCCACTGTTCATCAAAAACATAAGTCACTCCTGCCCGGATCAGCTGGTCCAGCCATGCTTTTAAAGAGGTGGAAATTCCCAGATTAAACATTGGTGTTCCAATAACAATAATATCTGCTTCACGCACTTCATCCACAACCCTGTTGGCGTATGAGAGAAGATGCTTACTCTGTTCATCATATAACTCCGGATGCTTATAAAATTCATGAATGGACACTTCATCTGCATATGGAGGAGCATCCTTCACCAGATCCCTTACAGTGATCGTATTGATATTGCCTTGTTGTAACAGTTTTTCCAGAATGGCTGAGCTTAGCTGGTTACTGTAAGACAGTTCTCCTCTTGCGCTGGAAATAATGTGCAGTATATTCTTCATTTTTTATTCTTTATTCTGATGACGAATAAGTTTCCATTGAGGGGACATATCTTTTGCCTTTTATCAGATTAAAACTGTAAAGAGTGTATTCCATGAGTTTGTCGATTGAAAAAGTCCGGCTTTAAATTGTCAGGCACTGAATACTTTGCTATATTTATAAAATCAAATCACTTCACAAACTATCTGCTATGAAAAAATTTCTTTTAATCCTTTTGGGAATCATTGTCATTCTGGCTGCTGTTGTATTAATAAAAACTTACACTTATCCTTTTAAAAAAAATAATATCGGGGCAGGCGAAGGCTGGAAGCCGATAAAAAATGACTCAGCAGTAATGCGGTTGTCGGGAGGAATAAAGGTTCCAACCGTTTCTACGGGTAGTTTGGGTGAATTCAATTACGCACCATTCGATCAGTTTAAAACCTATTTAAAAACCTCCTATCCATTAGTGTATCAGAATACCGAAAATGTCGAGGTTAACCAATATGGATTGGTGTTCAGGCTTAAAGGAAGCAATCCTGCTTTGGAACCGATTTTATTTCTTTCCCATATGGATGTTGTGCCACCCGGGGATGCAGATATCAAAAATAACGAAGAAAATGTATTCCGTCCGGATGACAAACCGCTTAATCCTGTTTCAAAAGTAGCGGAGGACTGGGATTTTGCCCCTTTTTCAGGAGCGGTTGCCAATGGAAGAATCTACGGCAGGGGAGCGATAGACATGAAAGGAATGCTGTTCTCCTTAATGGAATCTATGAATTCTATGATTAAAAACAGACAGATTCCTCAACGTGATATTTATCTGGCTTTCGGTTTTGATGAAGAAGTTGGCGGACAGAAAGGAGCTGTTCAGATTGCTGATTATTTTAAGAAAAAAGGCTTGAAGTTCGATGCTGTTTATGATGAGGGAGGATTAATTATGAGAAAAGGAAATGTAGCAGGAATTGATACTGACGTTGCCGTTGTAGGGTGTGCCGAAAAAGGATTTCTTTCGGCAAAAATCAAAGTAAAAGGACTTGGCGGACATTCCTCTATGCCTCCTATGGAAAGTGCTATCGGGAAAGCAGCTGTTATCATGCAGCGTCTGGAAGATCATCAGATGAAGCCTGTTATCACACCTTTAATCAAAGAGTTTTTTAATAATATTGGTGGTGAGATGCCTTTTGCCACAAGAATGGCTCTGGCCAATCAATGGCTTTTAAAACCTGTATTGATTTCACAGCTCACCAAAAACAATACAACCAATGCGTTGGTAAGAACAACCACAGCATTAACGATGATGAAGGGAAGTGACGGAACCAATGTGCTTTCTCCTGAAGTGGAATTTGTGGTTAATTTCAGACTGCTTCCCGGAAATTCGGTGAAAGATGTGAAAGATCATATTGCGAAAGCCACTGAAGGTTTTGATGTTGAAGTAGAAGAAATTGATAACACCAGGGAAGCTTCCAATATTTCTCCAACCAATACAAAAGCTTTTAAAATAATAGAAGCAGGAGTGAAGGAAATTCATCCCGGAGCAATTGTTACCCCATATCTTACCATGGCGGGAACAGATGCGGGGAAATACGAAATCGTAAGTAAAAACGTCTACCGTTTCATGCCGATCAAGATCAACAGTGCCGAACAGCAAAGCATTCACAGCACGAATGAATATCTCAGCATTGAAAACTATCTGAAAATGATCCACTACTTTGAGTACATTATGAAGAATTATGATAAGTAATTCGGGGTACGGGATCTAGGGATAATGCATACTATTAAACGGAGAGTTAGCGAAGTTTTCTATACCATCTTATTATTTTTTCGATCGTAAAGGCGTTTCACTCAGCAAAGAAAAAGTATGTCTCTCTGCTAAATGAAACGCCTTTGCGAACAAATAAGCTATGTATATTAATAAACTTTGCGAACATCAGCGTTAATAATTATTGAGGATTGACTTTGCGAAACAAAAATTGATCTTTGACCAAAAAATCTTTCACAAAAAATATATTGCGTCAAGTTTTGTCGCATTACAGATATAGCTTTGTCATATCAAAATTACAGAGCTATGGAATTGCCATTTTACTTAAACTTTAACGACTTTGAACGTAATTATTACGATAACCTTGAAAAATGGTTTGAAGAATATCATAACACCAGCGAAACAGATTATCTGAATGCGCTTGCTGAACTTTACAGTCCTTACGTCTATTACAATTTTGCTGAAGACAGGTTGAAGCCGGATGCCTCCATTGAAGTGAAAGACTGTTTTTTTCCTTATCATGAAAAAATAGGAATCTCTTTCTGTATTGATTGTGAAAACGGAATCCAGCCAGCCAATAAGATACACCAGGTATTTGAATTTAAAAATATTTCCATGATGGAATATGCCCAGCATATTCTGGATAAGATCAATAAGTTTTGTTCCAAAAATCCTCAGGCTCTTGATGGCAGCAAGAATATTCAGGATTATCTTAATAACTATGCTGTTGTTACCTCAGTAGATGGGGTGGGATATTGTATCAGCTATAACCGCCATCAGAAAGCAATACCTTTTTTGAAAGCGTACTTACCCTACTATGGGCAGACAGTCAATATGGCGGTGTACAGGGATTTTCTTTTTTCCATTGTACAGATTGCAGAATTTATTGACCAGAAACTAAAAACTGTACATGCTTTTAAGGATACAATTTATGCCCGTTCTAAAGCTGAAGCAAAATTTAATGTACAGATGAGCCGTGAATATCTGAAGCTTTGCAACTAAATTATACACCAAACATTCATACTTAATTATATTGTGGAAAAACTTATGTTTTTCAAACAAAAATCCCAGTCAGTGATGATTGGGATTTTGTTTGTAAAAATGAGAATTTTTTTACTGTCTCTTTCTGTAAGGAATATTCCAGATCAGATCAGCTGCCAGATAATGAACGCCTCCATGATGAATGCTTCTGCTGCCTCGGATCAGATCATCCATATACCCTAAATCTACCGTAAAAGGAGAGTTTGGAATGGTCAATATATAGTAAGCTGCAATCCGCATTTCACGATACCCGAACGGGGTCCACTCCGAATCCGCGTCATTGAGGTGGCTTATGGAAAAAAGAGCTTCTGCGCTTAGTGCCAGCTTCTGATTGTTTTTTGGAGATAAGTTATATGTTAATTGGCTTTTAATACGGGTTCTTAGCTGAAAATCTTCCTCTGCTTTATGAAAGTCTGCATCAAAAAACTTCCTGAATTCCTGCCTTATCACATTTTTCAGTTTCCATCTTTTTCCAAGATCAAATGTGTATGCATATCTTCCGTAAATCCTGAATTCCTGTTCTGTGTATTCTTTATCATAAGGGGCTGTACTTTCATACTGTGGCTGGCGTCGGTAACTTAAAGCATAGCTATACTGCTGGTGAGGGGCAAAGGAATGATACACTTCATGATTTAAAACAATGATGGCCTGCTTCGAAAACAGATTATGATGATCCGGGCTGCTTTTTCTCCCGATGGCAACATAGCTCAAAGCCTGTTTTTTCCCCAGAGAGTCCAGTTGCTGCTTAATACCAAAGGCACCCCAGAATGCATTGTTGGCATCTCCTAACCCTGGTGGGCTGATCTGTGCTTTGATGGTGGTTCCTATGCACCCCAATACAATTAATACTGCAAAAATTTTCTTCATGCTCAATAATGTGGATAGCTGTTTTACGGCTAATTTTAAATGACTGCGAAACCATAAGATGGAAAAGAATACCGCTGATACGCAGAGAGAATACTTTATTGTCGTAAAATTATTGGCTTTGTTCATAAAATGTTTATTCAAAATCTTTTAATACTGTTTAAAATCAAGACAAAATAAACATCTGATTTAGGATAGAATTAGGAACAGGAGCTTTTAAAAACCTTTTCTTATTTTCATAATTAATAAAATTGTGGATAACATGTGGATAATTTATTAACAACATGTGGAAAAGTCAGCTTACCATTCTTTATTGAAGGCTGGATAACGATTAAGCCCCTGTTTTAGTGGGTGTTTCTAAAATTGCCAGAACCTGGATTCTATAGATTTTAAAATTTATTTAGAATAATTCAAATTAATATTGTGGGAGAGTTTATGATTCCGTTATTTTGCACCTTTATTTATAATCACTTTAAATAAGGCTGAAAAAATGATGCAATCTAATGAATGTATGTCTGCTGAAGGATATATGGCTCATTCCGTGGGAACGAAGCAAAATGATATTTCAATACAGAAACCACAGTGGTCAAAGCCATTTTTTATTTTTTTATTCTCTCTGATAGGGTTAATGACAATACATGCTCAGAATTTACAGGGTGGGATCTCGGGAAAAGTAAATATGGTAGATGGACAGCCGTTGAGGGCAATATCTGTTTCGTTGCCGGAAGCAAATCGCCAGACCCTTACAGATGATGAAGGATATTATCATTTTGCCAATCTGAATGCCGGTTCATATACCCTAAAGCTACAGATTCTTGGAACCAAAGAAGTTCGCCTTCCGGTGGAGGTAAAAGCTGGGGAAACAACCACACTGGATTATCAGCTGACCAAAGAAAATATTCAGGCTATACAGGAAGTGGTCATTATGAAAAACACAAACCGTTTTTCGAAAAAAGAAAGTGGTTTTGTAGCCAGACTGCCCTTGAAAAATTTAGAAAATCCGCAGGTATACAATACGGTTACCAAAGAATTATTTCAGGAACAGGTTGCTGTAGATCTGGGAAGCATTTCCAAAAATGTACCGGGAGCAGGAGTTCCTATGATTGCCAATCAGGGAAGGGTGACATTCCGTTCAAGAGGATTTGAAACAGAGCCTAACGCCAGAAATGGAGTAGCAGGGGCTGCGTTTTCAGTAATAGATCCTGTAAACCTTGAACGTATAGAAGCTATTAAAGGACCTTCAGCTACTTTATTCGGAAAGAGTGTGGCCAGCAGTTACGGAGGAGTATACAACAGGGTGACCAAAAAGCCTTACAATGATTTTGGTGGTGAAGCAGGGTATGTAGGAGGAAGCTGGAATTACAACAGGCTGACAGTAGATGTCAATACACCGGTGAACAAAGACAGAACTGCTCTTTTCCGTCTTAACGCCGCAGGCACCTTTGAAAAGAGTTTCCAGGATCTTGGGTTTACCAATTCTCTGGCGATTGCGCCGAGCTTTTCCTATCAGATTAATGACCGCATGTCCCTTCTGTTAGATGTGGAATTCAACCAGGCAAAAGGAACATCGGTTGTCCGCTTCAATCCATATACAGGAAGTAATAAAATTCAGTCCATTGCGGATATGAAATTTCCTTACTATAAAAAATTTCTGGGTGATGACCTGGCTTATGAAACACAGATGCTGAACATTTTTGCGCAGATGAATTATAAAGTTTCAGAAAACTGGACGTCTCAGACAATATTATCACGGGCACGATCTACAATCAACGGATATATTTCAGCCATCAATGGGAAGACAGATTCTACGGCAAGTGCTCAGGTTATGGTGGGAACGACTTCATTTATTGCAACCAATATTCAGCAGAACTTTATCGGAGATTTCCGTATCGGACGTTTCAGAAACAGAATGGTTGTTGGATTGGACTTTTATAACAATTCCAATCATTTTGACCGTTATCATACCAACACCAAAGTATTTAATTTTGTTCATCCGTCACCGGACTTCAGAGTCAACAGCAATATAATCGATGCGCTTACAGCTACTTCTGCTTTCAGAAAGGAAAATAATAGTGACAATACCTATGCTGCTTATATCTCAGATGTTTTTAATATTACGGATCAACTGATGGTAATGGCCAGTTTGAGGGTAGACCGGTTTCAGTTTAAAGGAGTTTATGATATTACGACGGGAGAAATCAAAGGAGGCCTTAGCAACAGTGGAACGCAATCCGGGCCTTATGGGCAGACCGCTTTTTCACCTAAAATGGGCATCGTTTATGAAGTATTGAAAAATAAACTTTCTCTGTTTGGGAACTATATGAATGGTTTTAATAACGTAAGTGGAACAGATATCAACGGGAATATCTTCAAGCCTGAATATGCCAATCAGCTGGAATTTGGAGTAAAGGCAGATGTTTTCAATCACAGACTTGTAGGTACTTTAAGCTATTACAATATACGGGTGGATAATATTTTAAGAACCAACCCGGATGATATTAATTATTCCATACAGGATGGGACACAGGTGAGTAAAGGAATAGAGGCTGAGCTGACGGCCAACCCGTTTGACGGATTCAATGTTGTGGCCGGATATGCGTATAATGACAGTAAATATACCAATGCCAACCCTTCGGTCAATGGTTTAAGGCCTGCATTGTCCGGTCCTGCCAATATGTTCAACTTCTGGATCAGTTACCGTATTCCTCAAGGAAAATTAAAAGGTCTGGGAATAGGTGGCGGCGGAAATATGGGATCCTCTTCATATCAGACCAATACACAAACAACTAAAGTGATTATTCCGTCTTACAAAATGTTTGATCTAGGTATTTTCTACGATCAGCCAAAATATAGAGTAGGACTGAAATTTGACAATATTACCAACGAAAAAGCATGGTCTGTGCGTTTGACTCCACAGGCTCCATCACGTTTTCTTGGAAGCGTTTCCTTGAAATTCTAAATAAGGTTGAATAGTTGATATAAAAGTCCCGGATTCAGAGATCCGGGACTTTTATATTATAAAGATTTTCTAAGTTTCCTTAATTCCTCCAGAGACAGTAATTATTACGGTATCTTATCTTTGTGTAAGGGGTTCCCTGAAATACTCCGGAAGTATTCTCCTGCCAATCCTGTCTGATTACATAAAGCCCTCGCATGGTAGGTTTAAAGAAAGCTTTATGATTCTCATTTACCGGAATATTCTTTTCCCAGTTTTCAGGGTTAAAGATCCTAAGCATTGTTCCTTTCTCTGCAGGTTTCATATTGCGGTAAGGAAAAATGGTATAAACGCCGTTTTTTTCAGAAAGCCGTATATCCATCAATGGAAGTGGTGGATTGTTATTAGATGGGATTCCCACCTGATAAGCTCCGCACATAAAATCAATGGGCCTTACATTTTCCTGCGGATTTTGAGACCTTACCAGAACGGGTTGCTGGTCATTCATTCCTAAAATTCTATAAGTTCCTTCCTGGTCTGGAGTAAAAGTTCCTTCCCAATGATCTCCTTTAGGCTGTAATTCGATTTTTAATTTTTCACCTCTGGCATTAAAAAGAAAAAAAATAAAATCTTTGATCCTCTGAAATTCGGGTCCAGTGGTCCGGTGACGCTCACTAAGGTCATCAATAAAACCATAACATACCTGAATATTTACAGGATCTTTTAATTTTCCTGATCCGTGAATTTCCATCCAATAGGCACTGGCTTTTGCAGATTGGGGCAATAGAAAAAATGCTGAAAGTAACAGCAATGAGAATGCTGTCTTTAGGGTATACATATTTGATTGAATCGTATTTTGGGAGCAAATTTAGTGAAAAATGAAATTCTGAAATTATTGTACCGATAGGATTTTCAAATCGAGGTTGTTTTAACTTTTATAATCATTATTTTAACTACAAATCGAAGATTCGACGAAGTCAAAAGGCACAAAAGTTTTAAACACTTAAGTTTTTTCAGAATCAAACCTTATGCGTAATAAATGCTCCTAAGTTTTACGAAATCTTTTCTGCGGGATTATTTTAAACTTACTGAAGTGAAATCAAGTGTTTTAAATAAAACCTTCTGTGACTTTTGTGGTTGGGTAAAGCTTAAATAACCTTATCATTAATAATGACAAAAAGAAATGCTTTTAAACAGTGAATAGCCACAATATGCAGCATATTGTGGCTATTTGGCTATAGACTGTTTATTTATATTAGTTCTGTCTTACTCCGCACATGGCGTCCCATGTTGTCCAGAAATGGGCGTTGATCGCTCCAACAGGAGGATGCGTGCTGTCAGCAACGATGCCTACCATAGAAGCACAGTTGGAGTTACATCCTATTTCATTATTACTTCCTGTCTGAGGCGGAATCTGACGCCATGTACCCGTAGATCCGCTTAACAATTCCACTTTGATATCAAAGATCCCTGAAAGATTAGGGGTCTGAATTTGTTTGGTAGGGTTTTCACTAGAGATAAAGTCGCTCCAGTCTCCCTGTGAAAAGGTTACACGCCATGTAGAGATCATTCTGGAAGTTTCATTTTGTGGTGAAAGGTATACCCAGAACTGTGCTCCGTTTCCCAGGACTAACTGACCTGAAGAATTCGCATTTACACTTGTTGATGTCATGATTAGGTTGTTTTTAGTTGATTAGATTGTAGTTCAAAGTAACGAAGTACAAAGAAGAAATGGTAGCGTAGAAACTACCAATTATTATACTGAGTAGAAATACCTATAGGTTAATAATCAAAAAATTCAGTTCATAAAAAATCCTGTGCTAATCATTAGCACAGGATTTAGTTTCTTGCAGAAAGGAAGGGATTCGAACCCTCGATACAGTTACCCGTATACTACCTTTCCAGGGTAGCTCCTTCAACCACTCGGACACCTTTCTTTTTGAGATTGCAAAAATAGTGTATTTTCTGGAATATCCAAATTATTATTGCAATTTAATCTGTAATTTCTCCACAAAGGCTTCTGGTGAAATTATCTGCAAAGCTTCCGGTATAGCTTGGATTATCTATAAGGTGCATGGCTTTGGTAATAGCCGTTTCCGCAGTCATATCTCTTCCGCTGATGGCGCCAATTCTTGAAAAAACATTGCTGTTTTCATACTTTCCAAATGAGATACCTCCTGAAATACATTGGCTTACCACCACAATCTCAGTTCCGTTGTTTCTGATTTCCTGAAGTGTTTCCTGTGTTTTTTCACTGCTGAAAATTGTTCCTGAACCGAACACCTGAAGAATCAGAACCTTCATTTTAGGGATTTCTCTGAAATGGCTCAAATGCATACCAGGGAAAATTCTCCAGAATAAAATATCTTCGGAAATATGCTCATCAACATGAAATTCTACTGTAGGGTCACAGCGGAATAAGTTGTCTTTGATAATATTCAAATGAACTCCTGACTGACCAAGAATTGGGTAATTCGGACTTGCGTACGCATCAAAATATTCTGCAGAATATTTCAATGTTCTGTTTCCTCTTAACAATTTGTACTCAAAGTAAATGGCAACCTCCTGAATAACCGCTTCATCATTTTCATAGAGGCTGGCATAATAAAGGCTGGTCAGCAGATTTTCTTTGGCATCTGTTCTCAGGTCACCAATCGGAAGCTGAGAACCGGTCATGATCACCGGTTTTCTTAACCCTTTTAGCATGAAACTCAGTGCTGAAGCCGTGTAAGACATGGTGTCGGTTCCGTGAAGGATCAGGAAGCCGTCATAATCATTATAATTTTTGTGAATATAATTGGCGATAACCCTCCATTCTTCAGGCCCCATATCCGAAGAGTCTAGCGGTTTGGCGAAAGGATGAACAAAGACTTCACATTCCATGAGCCTCATTTCAGGCATCTTTTCAAATATATTACCAAAATCAAAGGCACGGAGACTTCCGGTTTCGTAATCTTTTTCCATTCCGATGGTTCCACCGGTATAGATGAGCAGGACTTTTCGCTTCATGTACTAATTTTAATTAAGAATTGGAGCCCGATTAGGGTTCATAGGCCAAAATTACGTTAATTTGCAAAGATTTGAAAATGGATGAAACGCTTATCGTGAAATTTTATAAAAATAAAATGGAAATTGTTGACGTTTTATGGGGCTAATGAAAAAAAATAACTAAATGCGGATGAGTGATTTAGCGCAAACTTTTGAATATTTAAAACAGTTTTTGACCGAAGAAAGACTGGCTAAAATTGAACATTTCTCCAAAGAAAGTTCAGACTTTGTGCTTCCGGTAGTGGAAGATGTCTATCAGTTTAGAAATGCAGCGGCAATTGTACGCTCTGTAGAAGCTTGCGGTTTTCATAAAGTGGTGGCCTTACAGGAAGAATATAGTTTTGAGCCTAATCTTCGCGTAACAAAGGGAGCAGATACATGGGTTGAGGTTGAAAAACTTCCCCGGAATATGGAATCTTTTCAGAATATTAAAGACAGAGGATACAAAATAGTGGCTGTTTCACTGGAGAATAATGCTAAAATGCTTCCTGAATATGAAGTAACAGAACCTATTGCTTTGGTTTTTGGAACTGAAATGGAAGGTGTTTCTCAGGAGATTTTAGATTTTGCGGATGAAACGCTGGCGATTCCGATGTATGGCTTTACAAGAAGCTTCAATGTTTCTGTAGCGGCTTCAATCTGTATGTATGAATTGAAACAGAAACTGATAAAATCTGATATCGACTATAAATTGAATGAAGATAAACTTTTAAGGATGAAAATCCTTTGGGCAGTGAATTCAATCAGAAGCGGACAGCAGATTTTTGAAAAATATCTGAAAGAAAATAATATTGACTGGAAATAGTCAATCTGAAATAAAAAAGAGAAGGTTGAGCAACCTTCTCTTTATATTTATATCATATTATAATAATTCCATGCTGCCACAAAAACGCCAGCTGTTTCCGTTCTCAGTCTTTGATTCCCAAGTGATACAGCTCTTACCTTATTTTCTGCTAAAAATGCAATCTCCTTTTCAGAAAAATCACCTTCCGGACCTATTAAAAATGTAAGCTTTTCCATCTTAGGAATATTTTTCAGAGCAATTCTTTCCAGGTCTTCATGGCAATGGGCTACAAAAGTATGTTCCGGATCAATACTTTTCAGGAAATCCTGAATTTTAATTAAATCATTGATAACCGGAAAATGAAATCTCAAACTTTGCTTTGATGCCGCAACAGCTTGTTTCCTGATCTTATCAATATTGACGTTTTTACGTTCTGTTTTCTCAGTCTGCAGGATCGTAATCTCAGAAATGCCCATTTCCACAGCTTTTTCCACAAAGAATTCGATCCTGTCAATATTTTTGGTAGGAGCAATGGCAATATGAAGCCTGGGGTTGAATTCAGGCATATTTTCTTTGATCTCTGAAATTTCAATACCAGCTTTCTTCCCTTCTATAATGAGTTTTCCGGAAGCCAGTTTTCCTTTGCCATCTGTCACATGAATATCCTCTCCATCTTTCATCCGAAGAACTTTCACAATATGCTGCTGCTCTTCATCGTTGATGCTGACTTTTTGATCTGTTATTTCTCCGTAGAATAATTTCATTTTCTTTTTTTTATGAGCCACGAAGTGGCGCTATAATTAGCAAAGACTGCAGGTCTTTGTCTGAATTAATGTTTGTTTATCTGAGCTCTGAAAGAGCGAAATATTAATCCCAGACATATCTTTCATCAAATTCCATATCATAATTTCTAAGAAACATTAAAAACTCTTCCTTGAAATTTTTGATTGTATGATGTTGTTTTTGATTGCTGATGTATGCCTATTTATCTCTGTTTCAAAGGGCTTAAAACCCTTTGCTTTTTACGTCACCACTTCGTGGCTCCGCATCCTTATAAATCATATTTTGCCGTTGCCGTTGTTCTGAGATCTGTAAATTCTCCTCTTTCAAATTTCAGCTTTGCTACCATAGCGATCATAGCAGCATTATCTGTAGTATATTCAAATTTCGGAATATAGATATTCCAGCCCAGTTTTTCTTTATTGTCTTCCATGGCTTTTCTCAAGGCAGAATTGGCAGAAACACCTCCTGCGATAGCAACTTCATTTACGTTGAGATCTTTGGCTGCTTTTTCAAGCTTATTCATCAGAATCTCAATAATGGATTTCTGAACGGAAGCGCAGAGGTCATTAAGATTTTCCTTAATGAAATCAGGATTCTTTCTGACCTCTTTCTGGATGAAATACAATACAGAAGTTTTAATTCCACTGAAAGAATAATCATAATTTTCCAGCTTGGGTTTATTGAATTTAAAAGCATCAGGATTTCCTTCTTTGGCCAGTCTGTCAATGATAGGTCCGGCCGGATAATCAAGGTCAAAGATTTTTCCTATTTTATCAAAAGCTTCTCCTGCGGCATCATCGATGGTTTTTCCAATAATGTCCATATCGAAATAGTCTTTTACCAGCACAATCATGGTATGTCCGCCACTTACTGTAAGACATAGGAAAGGAAAGGCAGGCGGCACAGGATTTGCATCCTCGATGAAATGGGCCAGAATGTGGGCTTGAAGGTGATTTACTTCAATTAACGGAACATTGAGGCTCATAGCCAGAGACTTAGCAAATGATGTTCCTACAAGAAGAGATCCTAAAAGTCCGGGTCCGCGTGTAAATCCTATAGCTGAGATTGCATTTTGTTGTATATTTGCTTTAGAAAAAGATTTTTCAACAACGGGGATAATATTTTGCTGATGGGCACGTGAAGCCAGTTCCGGAACAACACCACCATATTCTTTGTGGATGGCCTGGTTCGCGGCAATGTTTGAAAGAATAGAATTTCCCTTGATGATAGCTGCTGAGGTGTCGTCGCAGGACGATTCAATACCTAAAATTATAGAGTCGCTCATAATAATGGCAAAGTTAGAGAATAATAACGAGAATGAGAATAAAAAATCAGTAGCTGAAAACTTAGGTGATCAGGTACAAAAGACTGTCGAAAATGTAGAGGAGAAAGTTCGGGAGACAGTGAAAGAAGCATCTGAGCTTGCTTCAGATGCCATACATCATCCTGTGGAAACGGCTGAAGAGTTTGGGAAGCAGGCCATGAAAGACGTTACCAGCTATACCTGGTGGGCAAAGCTTCTTTTGATTCTCTTTTGGCTGGGGATTGTTTTTGTTGGAGGAGTTCTTATTGCCATTAATCTTCCGGTGACAAAGCAATGGGCGGCTGATCAGGCGCTGAAACTTGTTAATAACGATTTCAAATCTGACTTTTCTACGGAAAGTGTAGATGTGAATTACTTCGGAGATGTTACCATAAAAGGTTTAAAAGTAAAAGATTATAAAGGCTTTAATTTTATTACAGCCCGTGAGTTTCGTGCTGATTCAGACTGGATATCTCTTGCTGTGAATGCCATTTCCGGAAACAGCAATTCCTTAAGTTTTAACTCTCTCGCTCTTGTTAATGCCGATGTAAAAGTAATTACTTATAAGGGTGACAGCATTTCTAATTTTGTAAGATTTGTAGAACTTTTTGATAACGGAAAGAAAAGAGATCCGAAAAAACCTCCTTTTCAGCTGAATTCCAGGATACAGATTATTGATTCCAAAGTTTCTATTGTTAATCAAAATTCTTCAGGAGAACATGGCAAATGGCTTACAGCAACAAAATTCAACTTAAAAGCGCCTAATGTAAAAGTCAACGGTCCGAATGTTTCGGCGTTAATCAATAATATGTCATTTGTCACTTCAAGATGGGGGAAAGACCATATTGTAGATACTTTTTCAACAGAACTTTCCTTAACGAAGCAGTTTTTGTCATTAAAAGATCTTACGCTGAATACAGATCATACTTTACTTCAGGGTGATATTAAATTTAATCTTCATGACGGATCGTGGGCAGATTTTGCAGATAAAGTACGCTGGGATATGAATATCAAGCAGGGAAGCCAGTTAAGCGGTTACGATATCAGCTATTTTGTGACGAACTGGGATAATATTAAGCCGTTCAATCTTTCAGGAACAATGACCGGGCCTTTAAATAAGTTCCATCTGGAAAACTTCCTGATCAGAAATCCCGATGTTAATATTGCCACGAAAACAATGAAGGTGGACCATTTACTGAAAGGACATTTTGCAATCGAAACGAAGGATCTTTCCACAGATTTTACCTACAAAGATTTAAAAGCAATGATGCCTTCATTTATTTCCAAAAAGATGAAGAATTTTGCTGATGATTTCGGGAAGTTAAAGTATAACGGAACAGCAAAAGTAAATCCGGACCAGATCTATGTGGATAGCGGAAACCTGATGACAGGAATCGGACAGGCGAAAATCTCCAGACTTACTTTGACAGGTTACAGCACGGCTATGCCAAAATATTCAGGTTATCTTGACGTGAAAGACCTTAATACCTCTGTGATTACCAAGAATAAAACAGTGGGTTTAATTTCGGGTAAATTTGATCTTAACGGGCAAAGCTTTGATGTTAATACCATGCGTCTGACCACAAAATCTCAGATTGCAAGTGTTGAAATTATGGATAAAACGATCAATAATCTTTATCTGGACGGATTGTTGGATCATAAAAAATACAATGGACTCATTACTGTAAATGATGAGCAGGCAAAAGCTACCATCAAAGGATTAATAGACTTCAGTACATCAAGGATTGCAATGGATGTCAATGCTGATGTCACTTATCTGAATATGAACTACTTTACCAATAAACCGGGGAGTCAGGTGGTAAGCGGACAGGTTGAAGGGAAAATGGCAATGTCTTCCATTAACGACCTCACTTTAGATGTTAATGCCAATAATCTTCACTTTGCTTCTGCCACTCAAAAATATAATATTCCGAACGCCAAGTTAAAAACATTTGTAGAAGGAGGGTCCCGTGTAATAGATGTAGATGCGCCAGGTGCTGCTACCGGTAAAATATCCGGGAAATACAGCCTGGCAGATCTTGCCGGAATGGTAGAAAACGGAGTCGGAAAAATTTTGGTAGGACCCCCTCCGAGAAAATTATACCGTGGACAGAATTTTGCCCTTAAGTTTGATGTTCAGCAGGGATTAATCAACTACTTCTTGCCTGACCTGAGGTTACCACAGGGAGCGGTGGTGGAAGGGGAATATGACGGAAATTCAAATAATCTGATCCTGAATCTTGATGCAGCTTCTTTAAAATATATCATGACAAAGGAAGAAGAAATTACAGATGCTGATAAAGCACTTGCTGCTTCTAATCCTGATTATAAAGTGAACGACAGGAAGAATGTCAACAGGGACAGTGCTATGGTGGATAGTGTTAAGATCAGAATTAATACCGCAGATCTTAATCAGCAGTTGTATGCCAAGATCAATAGAGTGATCTATAATAAAAATGTCATTAAAGATTTCGAGCTTAAAGGAAATAATGAGAATGGGAATACGTTGCATCTGGCCACCGTATTTAAGCATGGAAGTCCTGATGATGAGATTAATGAAAAACTTAAGGAATATGCCATCAATGTTGACCAGTCTACAGATGCCGTGGGTGATTATGTATTCAGGTTTGAACCTACTGAAGTAAAATTCAATGAAGTTACCTGGGCTATAGATACAAGTCCTGAACTGAATCATTCCATTACGTACAGAAAGAAGACAGGGGATTTTGATATCAGGAATCTGCGCGTTTATTCTGATAAGAGTGCTCTGTTTATTAAAGAAGCGCAGTTTAAATCAGCAAAAGATTTTTACGTAGATGCAGATATCAATGATTTTGCTGTAGAAAAACTGCTGGAAATGCAGTCAGGAGGGAATACCATGGATATAAAGGGTCTTGCCAACGGAAGTGTTAAGATCAAAATGGATAAAAGCACCCTTCAGCCTTTGGTAGATCTCAATATTGATGATATTAAGATGAATGGTAACGATATGGGAGATATTTCTATTGCTGCTACCAATGGTTTTTCACTGAATGTCTATGATATTGATGTAAAAGTGCATTCTGCAGGAGTGTTGGGAAATAACAGTCTTAATCTGACAGGAACTGTTAACAATAATACGTCTTCTCCTATTATCGACCTTACCGCAGAAATGCGTGATTTTGATCTGTCATTTACACAGCAGTTTGTGCAGACTATTTTCGGAAATCTTCGTGGAAAAGCTACGGGAGATCTGAAAATCAATGGAAAGCTTAACAACCTTGACTATAGCGGTGATATTGCTCTGAAAGATTTTGGATTAAAACTTTTGTTTACAGGAGTAGATTATTCATTTGATGATACTGTAATCCAGCTGTCGAAAGGACTTGCTATCCTCAACAATATTGAGGTTCATGACGGAAGAACCAATTCTAAGGGGAATATTTCCGGGGCAATCCAGTTTGAAACACTTTCATCAATGGGGGTATCTCTGGTAATGAGAGCTGACAATCTTTTGATGCTTAATACCACACAGAAAGATTCTGACCTGTTTTGGGGAAGAGTTTACGGGCAGGGAGACCTGTATGTGGATGGACCGGTTTCGGGGCTAAGTATAACAACTCCTAACATGAAGGCGCTTAACGGAAGTACTTTTACCTTCAATTCCGGCTCTACGTCCAATGTTGAAGAATTTAAAATGCTGAGGTTCCTTAAAGAAGGAAAAGACGGTCTGATCACACTCGAGGAAAAGAAAAAAACAGGAGCCAATATGAATATTGATTTCAACCTGGCTGTAGACAAAGGAACTACTGTCAACGTACTGGTAGGAGATGATGTAGGAAATATTACGGTAAAAGGCTCTGCTGATCCGTTGAGGTTCCATATGAACAGGCAGGGGAATATTGCCATGAGTGGTACTTATAAAGTAGATAACGGAACATTCGTTTCTAAGGCTATTCTTAACAAAACATTCCAGATTGAAAGAAACAGCAGTATCAGATGGGATGGTGATGCAATGAAACCCGCATTAGATATTAACGCCAACTACATAAGAATGGTTTCCAATGCCGGAGAGTATCTTAGTATGGGAAAACTGCAGCCTATCAGTATCCTGCTTCAGGCCCATATAACCCAGTCGCTGGTGGATCCTCAGATTGATCTTAACGTAACTGCCATGGATGTGTCCAGCCAGGTAAGGGAAACGCTCGCCGCAAAGATGAGCCAGGAGGGAGAGAAGGTCCTTCAGTTTGGATCTGTCCTGCTGTTGAGTACTTTTAATGTCTCCAATACCGGTGGGGTGGATGTGAATGTAGGGAATGTAGCGGAGTCTTCAGGGTATAATATGCTTCTGAAACAGTTGGGATCTGTTCTTAATACCATGAGTAATGAATTCCAGATCGACCTTAACTATGTAAAAGGTGATCAGAATTCAAACTTCGGAGACAGGGCTAATGCAGGGGTGAGTGTTGCTGTTTCTCCAAGGGTTAATATTAAGACAGGTTTGGGTATTCCTTTATCAAAAACAGATGGTGCACAAAACAATTACCTTTCTACGGAAGGTTCAGTCGAGTATGACCTGTCTAAAAAGAATGACGGTTCATTGGTCATCCGTGCTTATTCCAAGCCTACCAACATCGGAATGGTGAGTACAAACGGTTCTACTAATCAAGCGTATGGAGGAGGGGTTGTGTGGAGTAAAAGCTTCAATTCTTTGTTTAAAAAGAAGAAAAAAGACAAAAAAAGTTCAGATGCAAAAGGTGAAATAAAAACAGATTCTATAAAATCGCAAGGTAAATAATTAGAATATTTTAATGATTTTTATCATCTGTGTTAATTATTGTTAATATTTGATATATATTTTTTAGTTAAATTATTTTTCGTAAATTTGCAAAAAATACATAGATTTTTTAAAAAAATTGTAATTTAACTAATATGAACTATCAACTGGACGAAATAGACAAGAAGATTCTTGATTTCTTAGTAGAAAACACAAGAATGCCTTTTACTGAAATTGCAAAGCAGATGGATGTTTCTGCTGGAACAATTCACGTAAGAGTGAAAAAGATGGAAGATGCAGGTATTATTTTGGGATCATCTCTTAATATCGATTATGGTAAGCTGGATTATCACTTTACAGCTTTCATAGGTATCCTTTTGACAAAGTCAAACCGTACTCAGGAAGTATTGAAAGAGTTGTCAACTATTCCTAACGTAATCGAAGCTAGCGTAATTTCAGGAAAATATAATATTTTCTGTAAAGTAAGAGCTAAAAATACCGATGACGCTAAAAGAATTATCTATCAGATCGATGACATTCAGGACGTAATGAGAACTGAAAGTATGATTTCTATGGAAGAATTCTTAAGTGACAAAAACAGACTGATCAACGCGATCTCTGTTTAATCAAATTTTAAACGAATAATTATAAAAGAACTTATGAAATTACTCATAAGTTCTTTATTTTTGCAGGTATGGAAGAGTACAGCTATTTTGACGAAGACCCAAAGAAAGGATGGGGATTCATACTGGCATTTGCTGCCTTGATGTTGTTTACTATAATGGGACTTGGAATAGATGTGGATGAGTATCTGCAGCATGAATACCTGGAGATTCCTAGGTGGTACTTCTATATTATTTTTTCCATTGACGTACTGATGATGATTGGGCTGGTGCTGATGTTCTTTTACAGAAAAGTGGGAATAGTTATGTTTCCGGCTTTACTGGTACTGCATTTCTTTATGCACAATTATTATCTTTCTACATTCCTTTATACGGATGTTACCAATCTTTTCCTGTTTACAGGATTCGGAATGCTGGCTATTATTCCGAAATGGAAATTTTTTAAATAAGGCAAGGCTTAGGCATTGGCAATAAGATAATAAAACCGCTTTTAAATTCTATTTAAAAGCGGTTTTCGAATAATAAGAGGGATGAGAAAAATACTATTTAAGCTCAAGCGAATGGAAAATCTGTTGTTTTAAAGGATTCTCTAACCAGTCTTCCCATACACCTGAATAGGGATTATAACCACATTTAAGGGGTTTTGATACATCCAGACCTTCCTTGTTTTTTTCGGCATTCTCGGTATATGCCCTGCAGTCTGTGCAGACATACCGGAACTCACAGTCTTTACAGGTCTCTATGCTGTCTTTGGTAAGGTTCCAGTATTGTTTGAAACCAGGCTGAAATAAGGCTGCTTCAAGGCTTTGATTTTGGATATTCCCATAGCTTTCATTCATCAGAGGACAGTTTCTGATGTTGCCATGTCTGTCAATACCTATCTTTTTATACAGGCAGGAATTGTGATTCATTGCTTCCAGTATTTTTGGAAGGTTCGTGTTGAAATATTTCAGATCCACTTTTCCACAGGCAGATAGTTTCAGGTCATCTTTCAGAAAATTCAGCGAAAATCTGTATTCATCTTTAGCTTTGAAAGGAGGGTTCGAGCAATTGTAGAAAATGAGACTGTATATTCTGACTGTATTTTTGTGAAGAGCCTGTATAAAAGATAGATTGGTTTCCTTATGAAATGGTGAAAAGACTTCTATTCCTGACAGCACTGAGGTTTTAAAAGTATCATCAATTTCTATGAATTCATTTATTGTTAAAGGTTTTAAACTATAAATCACCAGATGTTTAATGCCAAGGTTTTCTACAGAAGGTTTTATTTTTTTCAGCAGCTCTATATCTTCCATTTCGATAAAGAGATTTGTTATAGCACTGGGCTCATGATATTCATAAGAAAGAGGAGGAAAGTTCCTGTCCCAATCGTTTTCAGTAATAAATCCATATTCTTTTTCCAGCAGAAGATTAATATATTCCTGAACAATTGACCTGGATTCTTCATCATAATCTTGCAGTATGTCTTCAAGAGAATGTTTTTTAATTTCTTCTATCAGTTCGTACAATTCCAAGGGATATAATTCCGATACATTTCTCTGTAGATCTGAAATAAGAATTCTGGTGGCTCCTTTTGTGATCACAATTGTTGAAAAAAGATTAAAGTATTTCATAGTAATCTTGTCAGAAATTTATAAGGATTAAGTTTAGCATAAGAATCCGTAAAATATTTTTCACAAGGAATGGTAATGCTAAAATGCTTTTTCTCACGACTTTTACTTTTTACAACGTCAATATATTTAAATGTGAGAGGAAGTGTATGTTTTTCTTTGCTAGTAAAATCTCTTTTCATAAATAATCAGCTATTTCTTTTTCCAATAAATAATTACATATTACTGATATTCCCAAAAACTGGCCTACAGGATTGATTTCTAAAAAATAATATTTACGATCATTTTTAATGAAATCAAGAGAACCGGAATTAAGATCTAATGACTTCATTAGCTGATGTATTTTTTGTTCAATATTTTTCGGAAGATTATAAGGAACTTTTCTATTTGGTTTTTCATCATTGTACCTCCTAAAGTCAATTTTAGTCTGGTTATCATTTTGCGAAAAGATGGCTGTAGACCAGACTTTACCATTTAAATAAAAGCTTCTTATCTCAAAATCTTTTTCAATTTTTTCCTGAAAGAAAGTGATAAAAAAATTTTCGTCTTCATTTTCTTGAACAATTGTTGTATACATCATACCACTGGAATCTTTGAGTATGTTTTCCATTCGCGGATTTCCACCAATGGTTTTGATGATTGTTTTATTTAAAGTAACATCATCTGTGGTGTCAGCCAGAAAATAAGACGGAACATCTAATCCAACTTTTTGAGCCGCTTCAAGCACGAGAAGTTTATTGATATCACTATTGCTTTGTTTATTAATATGTTTTTTTGACTCTAAAACCTTTATTATATAATCTTCCAACCAGTGTTGATATTCATTCATATTAAGATTAATTGCTTCATTTTTATAATGCAGGCGGTTAAACTTCAACCCACCTCTTCTATACCAGATACTAGTAATTTCATCAATAAAAAAACAATTTCTCGGGCTTTCTAGATAAATCCGTTTTTCTTGGATTTTAATATCAAAAATTTCATCTTCATGCACCCGGATAAAGCTTTTATCCAATTTTAGTAGCCATTTAATGACTTCTGTAGTCGTTATTTCGTTATTTTGAGAAATGATCAGTATCAATTTTTCTTTTTTATTTTTTTGAAGAAATCTTTTGTAATCAACTGAGCATGCTTTAAGCTTGGCAGCCCTATGCTTTTGCGATTACGATTGACGGTTGCGGAGTCTTTTATATTTTCATATCCTTGATAAACGCCATAAGTATAAGGTACTTTATGGTGTAAATTATTTCTATCTATCATAGCTGCGTAGTCTCGTGGGGGACATTCACCGGATTTTACATACTCTAATACTTTTATTTTCAAATATGAGTAATACTCTTCATAATCGGCCATATGAAGTAACATGGGGCCGGAGGGCATAAAAAAATCACCATTCCATAAACCTATTTTTTGCAGGTCTGGAAATCCATAGTTCTCAAACATCCACCTAAGAAGTTCAGCATTCTTTTTATCATTTTTATTGATATCTGCATAATTTGAATCAATACGACTGTCTTGATCACGTTTAAACGCGACTGTAAAAGAATCTACAAGTTTTTGATTAAGTCTTTTTTTCCATTCTTCAACTTTCAATTCCATTTCTTGTCTGTCAATACCATATTTTTGATAGAGTTGTATAAAGCTAGTATCTTGCTTTTTATATTTCCAATTAGGTGCAACTAACGGAATAAGCTTGTAAAGACTTTTCTTTCCTCCGAAATTTTTGTGATGTTGATCTGCAAGCTTTATATAATTTTCATATTCTTCTCTCCGTTCCTGGTTTTTGGGAGGATATTGTCTGAATATTTTTTTGTACTGCTTGATCGTCAATATTGTATCCTTTTGAAAACGAAATATACTGTCGATTTCATTGATCTTATTATAATAGGTTATATAGTTTAAATTTTTGCTCTTACAGCTTGTAAGAGCAAAAATTATGGCTATTAAAGCAAATGAAGTATAGTTCCAAATATCTTTTTTCATAAATTCTCTAACGAATATGATCTGATAGAAAAAGATAGAGGGATACCCCTCTATCTGTATTAATATTAATTAATGCTGGTATCTATTTTCAAAGTGCTGATACGAACGCCATCTTTCCATGTCTCTTTATCATAACATGTAGAACCACAATCTGTTTCTACATATTTATAATCATCTCCACCTAAAATAGATTTTAGATCTTTTCTTTGTAATTTTTTGTTTTCTGTAGAAGAGAAGCCACCCTTCATTCCATTTAATTTTTTCATTGTGATAAAATTTTTGTGTTGTGTAAAATCATTTGTGTCATACAAACCCTGACATTTGGGTTGAATAATTCTCATATTTATCATGTACTGTACACATACATTTTAAAGCTGAAGAATATATTTCATCAACGTTGATGCTTCCAAATCTATAAAATATTAGATCACTTTGATGGGATAAAATTTGCAAATGATTTGTTTTTTTTATGTACACAAATACAAATTTTAATATAAAATATAATTGAGTATTGGTGAAATATTTATAATTAAAAAAAATATAAACTAAACTTATACAAGCGAATAAAAAAAATAAAATATACCAATAAAGTACTGTGTATTATTTTCTATTGTACAATAATGCAAAAAGTAAAAAATAAAAGCAGAAGATGAACCATCTGGTTGTAAGAAATTTTTGGTCTGCTGATAATAGAGGCTGTAAAAGAGCAGAAATATTTACTCAGAAAATATTCCTCTAAAAAAAGTATCTAAAGCTGTAGTTTCATCCAGTCCGAACTTTTTTTTCAAACGATATTTAGTCATTCTTACACTTTTCGGTTCCACATTGAGAAGGTTGGCAATTTGTTTGGTATCCATTCCAAGATAAATATAGGCGCAGTATTTCAGGTCCAGTGCAGTGAGCTTCAGTTTTGCCTTATCATCGATGTTTTTAAAGAAATCCGGATGAAGTTCCTGAATGGTGAATCTGATCTTTTCAAAATCATTATCCACTCGGTTTTCTCCCTTTACCACCTGATGAATATTAATATCAGCGTCAGAAAGCTGAGTCTGAAGTTGCTGAAGGACTTTATTCTTATGCAGGAGATGCAGATGACTGGCCAGTACTTCGCTTTGAAGTTTTTGCTGTTGAAGTGTAAGAAGCTCCTGCTCAGCTTTTAATCTTGCCTGTTCTTCTTCCTGCAGTTTGATCTGCATTTCTGCCTCATGTTTTTCAGTATCAAGTTTATTTTCTCTTTCAATAGAATATTTCAGTTTAAAATGATAAGAACGGAACATAAAAAATGCACCAGCCAATCCAATAATCCCCAGAATAATGTATAATAGTTTCTCTCTTTTTAGACGGTCTGTTTTTTCTGTAAGAATCTGAAGTTCAGATTCTTTTTTCCGGGACTGATATTGTGCTTCCAGCCTTTTGGCAGTTTCTGCCTGCCCTTCATCAAACAGCAGATTACTGTATTCTGCTACCTTTGATTCATATTCAAATGCTTTCTGATAATTTTTTTGCTTTGCATACAGCTTGGCAAGATCTTTCACTACGTTGATCATGACATGGTAATAAACCGGCTGCTGAGTAAGAAGAATTTGTTCTGCTTTCAGAAGATAATGCTCAGATAAAGCATCATTCTGATCCCGTGAAGCAAGGTTACTTAAAACTCCCAGCGCCCCTGCCTGAATTCCCTGGTTAAGGGTCGTGTGCCGGGTAAGCGTTAAAATTTCGTTGGCATTATTCTGAATATCCTCACGGATTGCAGGAGTCATGACAGGATAGTTTAAATAATAATTGATAAGATTAAGCAATGCCATGGCATGTACATGGGATGAAATGCGGCCAGGGAATTTATAATATAAAGAAACAGCTTTTTTACAAGTTTGTATTACAGGTTCAAGGTCTTTTAGATTTCCTGTTTTTTCATGAAGAAAAGAATAGCATACGGCTAGGGCAGAATAGGCTGAGCTCAGCATATTCTTATTTCCTGATTTTTCGGAAAGTTCAATTGCTTTTTTTGCATATTTGTTGGCATTTTCAGCATCATTCCATTCTGTATAGATTGCATAGAGAAGATAATTCAGCTTTGCATTCAGAAGAATTTCTGAAGGCTGCCTTTCAACAAGCGGAAGGAGTTTCTGTACCTGCCTGATTGTATTTTCAGTTTCCCCCAAAGCATTGATATAATAAATATTCAGATAACCGGCATATAATAAAGCTGTTTTATCATTGCTTTTTTGAACAACTAAGTTCGCAGCGTCAATAATGCCAGGAATCTTATCATATTCAGACTGATTGAGCTTAATAATGCCCTGCTGAGTAAGAGCCTTTACTTCTTCAGCATTGTTTTTTTCTCTTCTGGCAAGCTGCAGCTGTAGCTGAATATATTTTTCGGCTGTACTATACTGATCACTAACCCTGTAATATTCTGTAAGCTCATTGTATGCCCTGAATTTTTGTTCAATAGAAATATCATCTCCTCTCAATTGGTTTTTGAGGCTGTCAATAAATGTATTCTGTGCTTGGTATAGGGTGCAGATAAAAAGTAGACAAAATAAAAATGAGTACTTCAGTTTCATAGGGGTGAAAGTACAAAAATTGTAGACACCTGTCAATTTTCCCTATGAAAAAATAAAAACAGGTTATTTATTTAAGTATTTGTTAATGAGTTGTTTATTTGTTTGTGTAGTCGTTTTGTAGTCACCTGAAATCTGAGTTGAAGATATTTTGTAGCTACAGAAAAGAAGCTGTACACATTTTTCTGTGGCAATTTTACAACAGATAAAAAATCAGAAATATTCACTTAAATTTTTACATTATGGACAATAAAACATTATCAATTGTATCTTACATCACTCTGTTCGGGTGGCTTATTTCCTTTGTTATCGGAAAAGAAAAATCAAACGGTTTTTTAAAATACCATCTGAAACAATCTTTGGGACTGATCTTTTTTTCAATTGTATTATCTGTCATTCTCAATATTATATTGATGGTGACCAAAATCGGAATTTTAGGAATATTTGGCATTATTCCTTTGGTGCTGATGATTATAGGAATTATCAATGCGGCCAATAATGTTGAAAAACCTTTACCATTAATCGGGAAAATGTTTGAAGATAAATTCTCTTTTATCGGATAGGATTCGAAGATTTTGAGAAAATACCTATTTAACATTTAATATAGAATAATGAAAAAACCATTAATCATCGCTGGAGTGCTTCTTTTTAGTTTTTCTGTTATATCATGTGATAAACTGGAAAAAGTTAAAGCAAAACTATCTCAGAATGATACCAGCCAGGTAAATCCTTTCAGTGTTAATTCCGGGGATACCAACAGAGATATTATTTCTTTTAATAACAAAGTCGTGAAAATGGATGATGAGCAGTCAGATTTTATCAAAGATTTTCAGAGTATATTGATACAGATGGAAGATTATGTAAAAAATGCTGATGCAAATCCACAGTTTTCTGGTGTAGTGCCTATTTTTACCCCTTCAGTGATGATGTATACCCGTCAGGAATTAAAGGCTCCGGATGTATTGGGAAAAGATTTTCAGGCACTTGTTGATAAGATGAAGGATACAATGATCCAACTGGAATCATTGAAAAAGGAACTGGACACTTATAAACAGGCAGAGGACTGGAAAGATGATAAAGGAAAAAAGGTTGCTGAAATTAATGAAAAGGCAATAAAACTTATCAAGAAAAACCGGACCGCAGCCAATGATTTATTTATCCGGCTTTCCCCCAAAGCAAATAAGGCCGAAATAGAGGTGCTTAAAGATCATCCGCTTAAGACACAGATCATCCAATCCAGAGAGATCATGGAGCTGGCTCAGAAGATTATTGATGATTCTTATGATGTAACGGATATGAATGCTTATCAAAACAAGTTTTCACAGCAGTATCTGCAAATGGAAAAATTGTACAATAGAAATATCAGCGAAAAGATTCCGTCTTCAGAGAAGCAGAAGGAAAGCAGTTATCAGGCATTTAATAATTCTGTTAATGATTTTCTGGGTAAAATGAGGATTGTACAACGAAGCCTGAATGAAGGTAATCAGGAACTGAACCGTAATCTTGATAATCTGGAAAGAGAAGCAGGATATGTTCTTGACCGTTATAACACTTTTGTAGATTGACTGATGAGCCATTACAATCTTATCGTATGAAAAAAACATTAGGAGTTATCCTTATTATTATAAGTTTCTGCCTGATAGTAGTCATTAAAATAGGACCATCCAGAGAAACTTCGTGGTTATTCAGATATGGAGAGTTGCCTCCGATGCTAATTGGAGCAGCTGTTTTGATTCCCGGATGGCTCATGTATAATAAAAACAGATAGCTATAATCATGAAACTGGCTATACCTTTATAAAATATAATGTGCTGATTTGACAGGATAAAGGTATTTTTAACGCCCGTTTTAAAAAAGAAAAGAAGTATGGATTTTGAAATTTTGAAACAACAGATTGAAGAAGCTGCTAAAAAAGCTTTTTTAGAAGTGTACGAAAAGCATGGAGCAGAAGAAATTTACTGTTTTGCATTGTACAGTGATGAAGGAGCAATGACTGTATGCCCGGCAGCCAATACGATGAAAGTAATGGAAGATGTAGATGAAGATGATGCTCTTTATTATAAGTATGAGCCGGCAGAGTGGACCTATGAAATGGAAGGGGCTGATAAAGAATTCAATGATATCTGCACTCAATTGAGAGCAGAACTTAACAAACATGATGACGATGATCAATGGTTTGAAGGTTTTCAGACTCAGTTATTCTCCACCTGCATTGAAGTGCTGGAGAAACTTAAAAATGAAAACTTTTTCACAAAGATCACAGGCAAAGATATATTTCTGATTTTCACTGTTTCAGATTATGAGTTTGAAAAAAAAGATCTGAAAGATCTTATTATCAGACTTAATGACAAT
This sequence comes from Chryseobacterium sp. ON_d1, assembly GCF_006829085.1. Classification (GTDB taxonomy): domain Bacteria; phylum Bacteroidota; class Bacteroidia; order Flavobacteriales; family Weeksellaceae; genus Chryseobacterium. The sequence goes on along the minus strand of NZ_BJTC01000006.1, from coordinate 64,642 downwards.
GAATACAAAAGTGAATATCTGAACTGGATGGCTACCTGGGGCAATTAAAAGTATGATGAATTAAAAAAACACTTTAAATATATACATATGAAGCCCGATAAAATAATTGTCTCAGAAGCCTCTTTTAAAAGTAATGATCCTTATGATATTATTAACTCCAATATTTCTGTTGTAAATCTTTTACATGAAGAAGGAATGGAAGAAGAGAATATGTTTGAAGATTCAATTACCAGTTACTATATTGATTACTATGTCAGTCAATATAAAAACGGGAATTTTTCTCAGTTTGTCTGGAATTCAGGCTGGTCAGCAGAATTAAACAGAATTATCAAAGAAGGATTAAACAAAATCAATGCACAAAAACATCTTGAATTGTTTGTGGAACAATCTTCAAAAGTTGAACATCTGAAAGAAGGTGAACTGAAGAACTTTTTGGAAAGCGAATATTTCGGACCCAACAATACAAGAGACTATTTGAATAACGATTCATTTTACCTGCTGGAAGAAAATCTGGCAGAGCTTCACTCTCAGTGGCTGAAAAGTCATCCTGACCTTAGGGTTTTGTCTATCGATGAAATGTTTTCAGAAATGGAAAAATGGTTAGGAAAGAAAATTAAGAGATAAAATTAATTACTAAACAAATTACATTAATTATGAATAACTATCAATTTTATAAACAAGAAGGGAACCAATATATTTTTAAAAACCAGCCGGTATTTGTATCGGTACTCTGCATTATTTTTCTCATCATCGCAGGATTGATTTTTAACAGTGTAAGAACCGGAACCTATATTATCATTGCTGTGGTAGCTCTTATTTTAGTCAATTTCTTTACTAAGAAATTTATCATTGATTTGGACCGAAAAACGATTACTGGAAAACACTCCATTTTTGTTCCGGTAAGAACCTATCCCATAGAGAATTTCAGAAATTTTCATGTTTTGGCCACAAAATATATGGGCTTTATCACTACAAATGTAATGCTGTCTATGTACTTTGAAGTAGATGGTAAGGAGAAACAGCTTACGATTGGCCAGGCCCTTACCCAGAAAGGGATACAGAAAATGGTCAACGAAACAGAAGATATAATGAATGTTAATAATCCTGAGAATGGATATCAGAGACCGCTATAAGTTTGAAGAAAACGGAAGTGAAATAAGTTTGATGCCCAATTATAGTTTCCTGCGTGCTTTGTTATGGTGGCTGGTATTGGGTATGATTGCTCTTCCTGTCATTTTGTATTATTTCATGGATAAAATGTCTGGTGACCAGTTTAAAATTGCAATGGGATTATGGAGTGTGTATATGATCTACTTCCTGTTTGATCTTCTTTTCAGAGTTCCCGTGAAATATATCTTTAATAAATCGGAAAAATGCATTTACAGAAAAGTGTTATTTTCCAGAAAGCTCATGAATTTTGATGAGATGACCTATTTTGTGAATGATGAAAGAGGCGGTTATTATTATTCAATCGGAAAAAAGAGAAATCAGTTTGTGAAAAACTACAGAATCAGCAATTATTTTTCAGGGTCAAAAGCTTCGGAAAGGAGAGAAGATGAATACATCAAAGAAATCTTATTTCCCATTCTGATTGCTGTAGGAATTCCCTTGAATCAGGAAGAGCAATAATAAGCAGGGTAAAACTAATACGATGAAGGATGGAGGTGTAACCATTCCTCTCCTCCGGTGGAGTGGCGAAAATTCAAAGAATTTTTGACGGGGTGGTTTATACATCATAAAAACAGATTTTCACAAATCTACCAACAAAAAATCCGGCGGTTTCGGAGAAACCGCCGGATTTTGTTTATATAAAACAGCTGATATTAAGCTAAAATTCTCTTTACAGCTTCTTTCACTGCAGCAGCATCTATTTTATACTTTTTCATCAGTTCTGCAGGTGTTGCAGATTCTCCGAAAGTATCATTCACTGCTACGAATTCCTGTCTTGTTGGTCTTCTTCTTGCAAGCATACCGGCAACAGATTCACCTAGACCACCAAGGAAGTTGTGTTCCTCAGCCGTTACAATTTTACCTGTCTTTTCAACAGACTTTAAAATGATCTCTTCATCAAGAGGTTTGATGGTGTGGATGTTGATAACCTCACAGGAAATTCCTTCTTTCTCAAGTTCATCAGCAGCAACAAGAGATTCCCATACAAGGTGTCCTGTTGCAACAATGGTTACATCAGTACCTTCCTGAAGCATGATTCCTTTTCCGATTTCAAAAGGCATATCTTCAGGGATGAATACAGGAACTACTGGTCTTCCGAATCTTAAATATACAGGACCTTCAAAATCTGCAATTGCCAATGTAGCCGCTTTGGTCTGGTTGTAATCACAAGTATTGATCACTGTCATCCCAGGAAGCATCTTCATCATACCGATATCTTCAAGAACCTGGTGGGTAGCCCCGTCTTCTCCTAAAGTAAGACCTGCGTGAGATGCACAGATTTTTACATTTTTGTCAGAATAAGCGATGGACTGACGGATCTGGTCATATACCCTTGAGGTAGAGAAGTTAGCAAAAGTTCCTGTGAACGGAATTTTTCCTGTAATGCTAAGACCTGCTGCAATTCCTATCATGTTAGCTTCCGCAATTCCTATCTGAAAGAATCTTTCAGGAGCCTTTTCAATGAATTTCTCCATTTTCAAAGAACCGATAAGGTCAGCACAAAGTGCTACTACATTAGGATTTTTGTCAGCGAGTTCTGCTAATCCTGCTCCGAATCCTGAACGTGTATCCTTTTTTTCTGTATATGTATATTTCATTTTTATTGTATTAATCGAGATGTTAAGATATTAGTAATCAGCCGGAGCTTCTAGGTACAATTGCTTGAATGCTGTGTCTAACTGCTCATCATTAGGGGCTTTACCATGCCATGCATGAGATCCCATCATATAATCTACTCCATAACCCATTTCTGTATGAAGAAGGATGGCTACAGGCTTCCCTTTACCAGTTTCTGTTTTTGCTTTCTCAAGGATTGCAATTACCGCTTCAAGATCATTACCATTCTTTTCTTCTAAAACAATCCATCCGAATGCCTCCAGTTTAGCATGAAGATCTCCCAGGCTTAATACATCATCTGTATCTCCGTCAATCTGACGTCCGTTATAATCAATAGTAGAAATGATATTGTCTACTTTTTTAGCAGCAGCATACATCAAGGCTTCCCAAACCTGACCTTCCTGAAGCTCACCATCTCCGTGAAGAGAGTAAACAATAGACTGATCACCATCTAATTTTTTACCCTGCGCTACTCCAAGCGCTACAGAAAGTCCCTGTCCCAGAGAACCTGAAGCAATTCTAACTCCCGGAAGTCCTTCATGTGTGGTAGGGTGTCCCTGTAATCTTGAATCCAATTTTCTGAAAGTACTCAGCTCTGCCACCGGGAAGAACCCGAATCTTGCCAAAGTAGAGTAGAATACCGGGGAAATATGTCCGTTTGATAGATAAAAATGGTCCTCATTTTTGCCTTCCATAGTGAAAGGAAGTTTATAGTTCATTACCTTTCCATAAAGGGCTGTGAAGAATTCTGTACAGCCTAAGCTCCCACCTGGGTGCCCTGAATTTACAGCATGAACCATTCTTAAAATGTCTCTTCTGATCTGCGTAGTAAGAGTTTTTAACTCCTCAATACTTTTACTCATTATATCTGATTTATTTGTATGCGAATTTACAATTTTTTACCGGAAATGTCCGGAATCCGAATGTAAAAACCCGGATTTGTAAGATTTATTTAATGCTCCGCTTTAGCAGCCTTCATTGAGGTAAACGGAAATTTCAGTAACAATATTATTAACAAACTTAAAGCTTAGAAGCGTTCCCGCTTGGCTGTCTTCAATATTGAAATAACCGGAATCTTTAACCGGTTTGTCATTTTCCCAATCCGGACGTACACTGAAGTTGGGGTAATTTTTGTAGGCATTGATAAGATCCTCCCGGGTATTTCCAACTCCAATTCCGCTTTTGGTCTTAAATTTTTTACTCGTTGTTGTCATATAAGTGATAGAAGGAACACTTGGGTTGGCTTCATTGATGTAATTGTCAAAAAGATCAATCTGGATAGTTTCACCCTGATATTTTACCATATTTTTCTTTTCTCCGTTTGAATTCACCAATTTTATACCTGCTATTTTTTCAGCCTCAGCCTTTGGCATAAATACTTTAAATGGTCCGATTCTTAAGGTCGATACTTCAAAGTTTTCCTGAGCATTCATAAACCCAAATGTTAATGCGAAAATGAAAATTGAGATCATTTTTTTCATGGTTTTTAATTTTTGTTTTTAATCCTGGCTTCAAAGATAATTAAAAAGCAAAAGTCTATAAAATCAGTTGCTTTTAATGAAGAAAAAAATAAAAATATTGTATGAAGTGAAATGCTTTATACCAACCGGATCGTTTGTTTTTTTACAAATTAACAGCAACTTTTTGAATTTTCATAAATGATAATTAGATTAATTTAACTAATTTTATAATTCCAGACTATTAGAATTATAATCCTTTAACTAATTGTTTTTTAGTTTTTGGCCTTATTGTTTGAATTAATATAAATTACACACCATTATATATGAAAATTAAACAATTATTTTATTTGGGGATATTTGTAATATCCGTTTCCTTGAGTAAGGCTCAGGATTTTTTTACAGTGATCAGCGAAAGGTCTATTAAGGCAGATCCTAAAAACCGAACTGTACAACCGGAAAAATCACTGACATATACCTTAGATGTGGCCGGGATGAAAAGCTATTTTAATTCCGTTCCGGAACTGAAAGACAGTGACCGTAAAGACAATGCGCCTATCATTGTACTGCCAATGCCGGATGGTACAAAAGCAAAATTCAGAATCTGGAAGTCTTCTGTGATGGCTCCGGGATTGGCCAATCAGTTTCCTCAGATTGTTACCCTTACCGGGCAGGGAATTGATGATAAGTATGCTACCATAAAACTGGATTTTACCGAGCTTGGATTCCATGCGCAGATAAAATCCGTAGTCACTGGTGATATTTATATTGATCCTTATGCCAAAATGGACGTGAATAATTATATCATTTACAGAAAAAGTGATTTAATTGATAAAAATCCCAGAACCTGTGGAGTAAAAGATGAGGATGATTCTCCATTAGGAAAAAAAAACGCTCAAAAAACCGTAAGTCCAAGCGTAGGAACTCAAATTAGAGTTTTCAGACTGGCAGTCGCCTGTACGGGTGAATATGCGGTGGCAGCAACTGGTTCAGCTACTCCTACTGTTGCACAGACACTTTCGGCCATTGTAACCTCTGTAAACAGAGTCAATGGAGTTTATGAGCAGGAGGTAGCATCTAGACTGGTATTAGTAGCTAATGAAGCTAATGTAGTTTTTACAAATGCAGCTACAGATCCATTTAATGGAAATAATAATGCCAATACGCTAATCAATGAAAGCCAGACTCAAATTGATTTACTGATTGGAAATGCCAATTATGATATCGGGCACACCTTCAGTACCGGTGGTGGTGGATTAGCAGGATTAGGTGTCATCTGTAACAGTACCAATAAAGGAAGAGGAATCACGGGTTCGCCAAATCCAGTGGGTGATCCTTATGATATTGATTATGTTGCCCATGAAGTAGGGCATCAGTTTGGAGGGCCACATACCTTTAATGCAACTACAGGAAGCTGTGGCGGTGGAAATCGCAGCGCAGCCAATGCTGTAGAGCCTGGAAGTGGAATTACAATTATGGCTTACGCAGGAATTTGCGGTAGTGTAAATAACCTGGCAGCCAACAGTATTCCTACTTTCCATACCAAATCATATCAGTCTATTACGACAAAAGTTCAGTCAACAACATGTCAGGTGACTATTCCTTCCAATAATTTTGCTCCTACTGTAAATGCTGGTGGGGATTATACAATTCCTTTAGACACTCCCTTCAGATTAGAAGGATCTGCTTCAGATATTGATAACAATCCACTTACTTACAGTTGGGAACAGAATGATGTAGGGCCTGCAGGTGACTGGAATGCCCCTACAGGAAATGCTCCTCTGTTCAGATCATACGTACCGGTAACAGTTCCTTACAGATACTTTCCAAAACTTACAGATGTAATCAATGGTACTGTTTCTAAAGGTGAAGTTAAGCCAACTTATGCCAGAACGATGGAGTTCAGATTAACTGTAAGGGATAACAATGCAGGTTGTGCAGGAGTTGCTAACGATGATGCTATTATTACTGTTGATGGCAATTCAGGACCATTTACTGTAACAGCACCTACCACAGCAGTAAACTGGGCAGGGAACTCTACCCAGACCATAACATGGAATGTTGCCAATACAACTGCATTTCCGGTGAATGCCGCCACTGTCAATATTTATCTTTCAACAGACGGAGGTCTTACTTATCCTACACTGATCTTGGGTTCCACACCGAACGATGGTTCTGAGACGGTTACTATTCCTAACATAAATACGACACAGGCAAGAATTATGGTAGCAGCAGAGACAAACGTTTTCTATAACATCAACCCTGTTAATTTTACCATTACCCAGACATTGGGAGTGAATGAAACTACAGGAAATAAAGATGTGTTTGCAGTATATCCTAATCCAAGCAAAGGACTTCTGAATATTAAATTTACCAGCTCAAATGAAGTGTATGATATTACCGTATATGACGTAAGTGGAAAATTGGTATTCAGCCAGGCTAATAATAAACTGAGTCATGATAAAACGGGTACATTTGACTTATCTCACCTGATTAAAGGTGACTATCTGATCAAGGTTAAATCTAAAAATATAGATAAAACAATTAAATGGATTAAAGAATAATCCATTTGACCATAAATATAAAAAAGGCTGTTTTCGCAATTGAAAACAGCCTTTTTATGTTTTTTACGATTGAATTAAACGACTCTTAAATGTTGTCTGTCTTTTACCAGCCACAACCCAATAAAGGTTAATAATCCATTGAGAACAATCAGCTCCACCCCAATTCTGTAATCTGTGTAAGTTGTTACAGCCAGATTGATCAAATACGTCAGTACAGGAGCTAAGATCGTTACGGTAAGAATAGAATATTTCCTTGAAATCTTAAATTTGGTGAAAATTCCAAAGGCAAAAAGTCCTAAAAGCGGTCCATAAGTATACCCTGCAATTTCCATAATCAGATAAACAATAGACTTGTCATTCATTGCTTTGAAAACCATAATCAGAATAAAGAAAACAACAGTGAACGTTAAATGCACTTTCATACGAAGGCGTTTCTTCTCTTTTTCAGTTTTGGTTTTATCCTCGTTAAGGTTTAATAGATCTACGCAGTATGAGCTTGTTACAGCTGTTAAAGCTCCGTCAGCAGAAGGGAATAATGCTGAGATTAATCCGATAATGAAAATGACGGAAATAGCCATCGGGAAGTATCCCTGAAGAGATAGAGCTGGAAAAAGATCATCCCCCATTATATTTTTAATATTTCCTGTTGCATCTTTAAATCCGAAAATATTCGTCACCGTTTCAGATTTCAGGGTTCCATATTCAGCACCATGCTGGATAGCGAAAAGATACAGTAATCCTCCAAGGAATAAGAAGGCAAGGTTGACCAAAAGAAGTGTTCCTGCAAACGTAAGCATGTTTTTCTTGGAGTTCTTAAGATTATCCACAGAAATATTTTTCTGCATCATCTCCTGATCCAGTCCGGTCATGGCAATCGTAATAAAAATTCCTCCCAGAATTGTTTTCAGGAAAAAGGTTTTGGAATTAGGATCAAAATTGATGAAATGAGTATAGTTTTTCTGCTCCAGAATCGTGTATGCTTCACCAAAAGATAAATTAAGGTTTGATAAAATATAAGTGATACATGCCACAAGACTGATGATCATAAAAGAGGTCTGCAGCGTATCCGTAATCACAATCGTTTTTACCCCACCTTCAAAAGTATACAGAAGTACCATCAGCAAAAGAACAAGTGAAGTTACCCAGAACGGAACTCCCAATCCTTCAAGTAAAAATATCTGTAGAACGTTTACCACGAGATATAATCTTGCTGTAGCACCAATTGCTCTTGAAATAATAAAAAAGATCGAGCCTATTTTATGAGCTTCCACGTTGAATCTTTTTCCAAGGTAGGTGTAAATTGAAGTCAGATTCATTTTATAATAAAGCGGCAGGAGTATGGCTGCAACGATAAAATATCCTATGAAAAATCCGATGACCATCATGTAGTATTCAAAACCTCCGTAGATATATTCGGAGCCGGTCATTTTTCCGACAGTTCCCGGAACTGAAATAAAAGTAACGCCACTTAAGCTGGTTCCGATCATTCCGAATGCTACGAGCCACCATTTACTCTTTTTGTTACCGATAAAAAATGACTGGTTATCAGAGTTGCGGCTGGTGAAATAAGAAATCACCAAAAGACCAATAAAATAGACGAAAACAAATAGCAAAAGGATAGTTCCTGGATTCATGCCTGATTTTTAAATTTTAGCAAATATATAAAAAAGATCAGTCGTGAATCGTGAATTTAGTTCAGACACAATTTTTACGGGAGAAACTCATATTAAAAATAAAAATAACGGCATAAAAAACCTTCCAGATCTATTCTGGAAGGTTTGTATTGTAAGGGTGGAAACAGTGGTTAATTCACTAAAACATCCTGAAGTTCCTCACTTTTCTGGAAACTTGCCTTTGCGAAAGGGCAAAGAGGAATAATCTTTTTCCCGTTCTTTCTGGCAAAATCTACTGCTGCCAGAAGCATTTCCTTGCCTACACCTTTTCCGTTGTAGGCTTCTTCCACCTCAGTGTGGTCTATAATAAATCTTTCTTCTCCCGCCCAGGTATACGTCATCATTCCTGCACGTCTTCCGTCTATGAAAGCTTCAAAACTTCCGTGTTTTTCGTCGTTGTTTTGTTTTACATCGATCATACTATGAGAATTTGGTTAATATTTCTATGTCGTTGGTTAAGATTTTATGAACAGGGCATGCGTCTGCAATGGTGTGCAGCCTTTTTCTCTGTTCATCATCCAGAATACCTTCAAAGCTGATGTCTCTTTTGAAGACGGCTCTTTTTGTTAAAGGGAAATTTTCAAGCTCTACTTCTACATTGATATTTTCCACATCCCATTCCTTTCTTTCGATATACATTCTCAATGTAGCTGCTGTACAGCTTGCCAGTGACGTTGCCAAAATTTCCAGAGGATTGAAGCCTTTATTCTGCCCGCCTTTATCAATCGGCTCATCAGTAATAATCTGATTTTCGCCGGCTGTTACTTCTGTATAATATTTTGTTTTTCCTAAACTTGCTTTTACTGTTACTGCCATTATTTTTCTGTGTTGAATTTATAACTTAATGCACCGGAAGGGCATTGGTCTATCTGCTTTCTAAGTTCTTCCGGGCTTGCATTTTCCGCTTTTATCCAGGGTCTTTCTTTGGGATTGTAGACTTTCGGAAGTAATTTTACACATACAGCCGAGTGGATACACTTTTGGGGCTGCCAGATGACAGTGATGTCGCCGTTGGGATATTCGTGTGTTTCCATATTAATTTTCTTTTAATGATTTTTCGATTCTTCTGTCCGGAATCAGCCATATGAGAGCCACGATATAATAAAAACCTATGGCAATATAAGGATAAAAAAATGAAGTGGCGATTCCCAGGACATAAAATACAATGGAGATATATTCTTTATATTTTGAATGAATGGCCTCTTTCAGCTTTGAATCTTCCCCTTCACAGCGGATGATCACATTTTCCAGAATCGTATAAGCAATTGCTGACATAATGAGCCCGATACCATAGACCGCAACAGGATTTTTTGCAAAACCTGTAGTTCCGATCCATTCTGTAGCAACAGGCATCAGGGAGAGCCAGAACAACAGATGAAGATTGGCCCAAAGGATGCTGCCATTTACTTTTTTTACGGTCTGGAACAAATGGTGATGGTTGTTCCAGTAGATCCCTACATAAATAAAACTGAAGATATAAGCCAAAAACTTAGGAAGGAGAGGTTTGAGACTGGCCCAGTTATTTCCTTCCGGTACTTTCAGTTCAAGTACCATAATGGTGATGATAATAGCAAGGACACCGTCACTGAAAGCCTCCAGTCTTCCCTTAGTCATTCGTTTTTATCTGATTTTTAAAATTCTGTATTTTACCTTTCAGATCATTCAGCATTTCCGGATTGATGACTCCGCTTTCAAGATCAAAGTTTTCATAGAATTTTGGTAATGAAAAAGTGTCTTTAATATCTGCCGCAAACTGAGGAAAAAAGGTTTTCGCAGTATTCATTACATTTCCGCCGCCATACCCTCCGGGGGAGGTACTCATCAGAAGCATTGGTTTGTTCTGGAATACTTTTACGTTAATCCTTGAAGCCCAGTCAAAAACATTTTTAAAAGCTGCGCTGTAAGAGCGGTTATGCTCCGCAAGAGAACAGATAATCACATCGCATTCCTCAATAGCTTTTAAAAACTGATGTGCCTGATCAGGAAAACCTTTCTTTTCAAGATCTACAGAAAAAACGGGCATGGTGAAATCGTTGAGGTCAATCAGATTGATCTCTTCATCCTGAAAATCTTTCAGAACAAATTTTACCAGCTCCCTGTTGATAGATGTGGAAGATGTACTTCCTGCAAATGCTAATATTTTCATGGTCGTAAATCGAACTGAAGTTATTTTCTGTTTAGAATAGCCTTAGGAAGCGGAACATACTCATTTTCGTCGCCTGGAACCAGAGGAAATGCCTCGTGATTCTGGTCATTCCAGTTTACTTTTGCCTGATCGATCAATTCCTTATCAGAGTTAACAAAATTCCAGAATATAAAGCGCTCTTCATCGAAGGGTTCGCCACCAAAAAGATAAACTGTTCCGTTTTCGCTCATATCAAACTCGCAAAGTTTGGTGTCTTTAGCGATCATCAGCTGTTTTGAACCATAAGAGTTTCCGTCTGTAGTCACTGTTCCGTCCAGAACATACATGGCAGCTTCTCCGTAAAGATCTTTTCCGATGCTGATTTTCTTTGCTTCTTTTGTTTTGATTTCAAGGAAAAATAATTTGCTGTGTACCGGAACGGGAGATGTTCTTCCGAATGCTTCACCGGCAATTAATTTATACTGAATGCCGTCTTCCTCCCAAACCGGGATATCATCTGCTTCAATATGATGAAAGGTAGGTTCAGACTGCTCGAGATGCTTGGGAAGCCCTACCCAGATCTGAAAACCGTGAAGTCTTTTATCACTGTGTCTTAAATATTCAGGCGTTCTTTCGGAGTGGACAACTCCTTTTCCGGCAGTCATCCAGTTTACGGCACCCGGTTTTATTTCAATAGCACTTCCGATGCTGTCTCTGTGGAAAATAGAACCTTCCAGCAGATAAGTTAACGTAGATAAACCGATATGCGGATGTGGAGGAACATCAAGATTCTGGTAATCTTTTAATTCTGAAGGTCCCATATGATCAATAAAAACAAAAGGTCCGACCGCTCTTTTTTCACGGAAAGGAAGAAGCCTTCCTACCAGGAAATTTCCGATATCAGCTGCTTTTTCTTCAATGATAAGTCCAATATTTGACATAATAATGTGATACTTTTTAAATGTTGTTTTTAATAAATTGAGTGTTTATGGAGACTAAAGTTTGTTAAATCCTTCAAATCTCTTATCTACGATACGCTTCCATTCAGGATGTTTTCTGATAAAGGCAAAAACATAAGGACAGAACGGAAGAAGCTTTTTCCCGCTTTCTTCAATATAATGAAGTGTTTTTTCCACTACTGCTGCGGCTGCACCTGTTCCTGCCAGTTCAGGATCTGCTTCAGTATGTATTAAAGAGATCTGGTGCATTGTTTCCCGATAATCAATGAATGCATAGTGTCCGCTTACTTCTATTTCAAATCTTTTTTCTGCTTTTACAAGAGGTATATTTTCAAATTCAGGTTTCATAATATTTATGCTAGAGGTGTCACGTTTCCTGTAAAACAGGAAATGGTTTATTATAACAATTAAACCTTACAGGTTTCCAAAACCTGTAAGGTTTGCCATCATATAAAGTTAATAAAAAAGGAATAATTAAAGATTACGAAAAATTTAATTCTTTTAATCTTCCAGGTATCCGAATTTGCCGGTATTAAAATCTTCAAAAGCCTGCATGATTTCCTCTCTGGAATTCATGACAAAAGGGCCGTGGGGATAAATCGGTTCGTTGATAGGCTCACCACTGATGATCAGAACAACAGTGTCTTCTTTTGCTTCAATGCTGAATGTTTCACCTTCATTTTTAAACAGGACAAAATGATCTTGTTTCACTGTTTCCTCACCATTCATAATAACGCTCCCCTCAATCACCAAAGCTGCAGTATTGAAATGGGCAGGGAAGCTAAAATCAGCTTTTCCTCCCGCTTTAAGTTTGGCATTCATCATGTGAACTGGTGTAAAGGTACTGGCAGGTCCTTTATGACCGGCATATTCTCCGGCAATGATCTCTACAAAACCATTTTCACCAAGATCAACCCTTTCCATTTTAGAGTTTTCAATGGCCTGATATTTTGGACAGCTCATTTTGTCTTTCGCCGGAAGATTCACCCAAAGCTGAACCATCTGAAAGATTCCTCCTTCTTTTGCCCATTCCGTTTCATGATATTCTTTATGTAAAACCCCTTTGGCGGCAGTCATCCACTGAACATCACCTTCTCCGATAACACCGCCACCGCCGGCACTGTCATGGTGTTCTACTTTTCCGCTATATGCTATCGTTACGGTTTCAAAACCTCTGTGCGGATGAACTCCAACTCCTCTTGGTCTGTCTGATCCGTTGAAATGAAATTTTGAATTGTAATCCAGCATGATAAATGGGTCCATTCTTTTCATATCCAATCCAGGTACGCCCGGAATGAAGTTATGAACCCTGAATCCATCACCTACAAAGTGTGCAGGTTTTGGAGATACTACGATTTCTATTTTTTTAGTTGCCATCACATTGTTGATTTGTGTAAACAAAATTACCATAGTTATAAGTGAGAGGCATTGACCTGTGTTAAGTTCGTAGAGAGCTAAAGAGTGAAAGGTAAGTGGCCGGAATTAGAATCTTCTCTATTTAATCCTCCTTCGATTTCATATTCTTCCCATCTGAAATATGCAGTCTTCTGAATACCAGCCCTGATAAAATCGTTAATATACCTACAGTGAGAAACGTGAGACGGAATGCATTATGGATTTCTCCTTTGACAAGATCTGTATTCTCAAAAAGTTTTAAAACAATCAGTCCGAAGGCAATTCCGAAACCAATCGCTAATTGCTGATTGACGGAGAGTAAAGAGTTTCCGCTGCTGGTCTGGAAGTTCCGAAGGTCAGCAATAGAAATAGTATTCATGGAAGTGAACTGGATAGAGTTGAAAAAACCTAATATCGCTATGATAGGAACAAACCAGTACAGAGAAGTGTGGATATCAGGAATGGCAAGAAGACATATCAGGGTTCCGATGATGAACGTATTCACCATTAAAGTCTGACGGTAGCCATACTTATCCAGAATTTTAATGACATATGATTTCCCGAAGATAGCAGTTAAAGCCATAGGGGCAATGATCCAGCCTGAAGTTACAGCAGACTGTTTATAGGCAATCTGAATCATCAACGGGAGCAATAGAGGAACAGAGCTGATCCCTAATCTGGTGGCAAGGTTTCCCACAATACCTACCCGGAAAGTTCTTACCTGAAAAAGGTTTAAAGGGAAAATAGGATTTCCTCCTTTTTTTGCATGTTTGTAATAATAATACAGGAACAGGAATCCCATAATAAATACAAGCAAGACAGGGGTAATATTCTGGATATCTCCAAAAAGTTCCAGTGATACAGAAAGCAGGAGTGAGGCTGCTGCGAAGATTAGGAAGCCTTTTAAATCAAAATCAACATCATCAGACTTATAGTCAGGCATGAATTTCAATCCTAGAAGAATTCCCAGAATACCAATCGGGATATTAATAAGAAATATCCAGTGCCATGAAAGGTAATCTACCATATAACCTCCAACCAAAGGACCAAGTACGGGCCCGATAAGGGCAGGAATGATCGCAAAGTTCATGGCTTTGAGAAGCTCATTTTTATCAAAGGTTTTAATAAGCGCCAGCTTTCCGACCGGGGTCATCAGACTTCCTCCGACTCCCTGAATAACCCTTGAAATTACTAAATGCGTAAGATTCTGAGACATGGAACAGAACAAAGAACCCAGACTGAATAATATTAAAGAAAATATAAACACTTTTTTTGTTCCAAACCTGTCTGCAAGAAATCCGCTGGCAGGCATAAAAACTGCCAGAGTCAGAACGTAGCTGATGATAGCATTCTGCATATTGAGCGGAGACTCATTCAGATCTTTTGCAATAGCGGGCAGGGAAGTATTAAGGATTGTAGAATCCAGCATTTGCATAAAAATGGCAGTGGCCAGAATTAAGGGTAGTATTTTCTTTACGGATGTCTGTTGTGTATTTGTTTGTGTCATTTTTTACAGGCTGGATAGTTCAAAAACTTCCAGACTTTTTTTGTTGAAGAAACTGCCTGCTTTAAGCAGTTAAATCTTTAGATAAAGAAATCCATATAAAATTAAAAAAGTCCTGTGAAATTTCACAGGACTTTTTGATTTATTTTCTGGGTTTTTCTACTCCTTTCCATTCATCACCGGCTTTTCTGTACTGGCTTAAAGTGAAAGTTTTGAAATCCTTTGTTTTGTATTCGATATTATCCGTATTCTGCTCAAACGGCATGATATAATAGTATTCGATATCCGTTTTGTCAGACTTGTTTCCTTTTTTTACAGAAGGAACATATTTTGAAAATTTGTAACTGGGAAGGTATTGTTTTAATCTGGTGTAGAAAGCTTTATCTTCTTTTTCGCTAGGAATAATATCGACAATGTTCAGATCATCTTTTTTCTTGTCAATCCAAAGATAATACGTTTTTTCTTCTCCTATATTTCTGTTGAATGAGTTGAATGCAAATAACTCTTTCGGTACAAGTTCCTTGATTTTTTCCGGGTCAACCTTAGTATAATACTGGCCTTTTGAAGGATCTACATAGGTTTCAAGGTTGTACATTAAAACAGAATTGTTTTCAAAATTCTTGTTTTTAAAATATTGATTCAATGATAATTCTGCTGTGGCTCTCAATTCTTTACCTCTGGCATCCAGTTTTTTTGTTGGGTTCTGAGGGTTTACATATTTTACAAACTCGTATAAAACAACAGGTTTTATGTCTTTAAGGTGAGGGTAAGTTTTCAGTTGCTCTGCCTTTACAAGCCAATAATATTGTTGGTAGTAGTCATCTTTATCTGCGTCTTTCACACTCTTGTAAGCTAAAGCAAGCTTCTTTGAATTCAGATATTTGCCATATTTTCCCTGTCCAAAAGCAAAAGTTATGGCTAATAAAGCAAACAAAACAGTAAGGTTTCTTCTCATTTTTTTATAATTGATATTTTCATTTTCCAAATATAATTATTTATTAGATATTATTTTGGATTGTGAGTTAAATTATGCTATATTATTATGGTTAATTCAAGAAAAAATCCTGTATTGCTACAGGATTGATAAATTATAACTGAGGGAGTTATAGGTTTGAATAAAAAAATATACATTTCAATAGCTAACTAATACTATTGAACAGTTGAAATAAGCGCTATAGTCGCAAGGTTTATATTTCATTTTGTATATTTCGTTCGCAAGAGCACTTTGTTCAGCCAGGATATCAGTTGATCTATTGCTGAGTGAAACGCCCTGGCGATCGTTCTTGGATATTAGACAATAGCTTAGCGTACTCTGTGTTAAAATATCCCGAAACCCACAATAAATAGGCAAGTGCAGCGAATTGATTAGTGGATATTCATCAATATACCACTTTAATACGAAGTTTCATGCACTTTCACCGCTCTTCCACTAGGATCATTCATTTTTTTGAAAGCTTCATCCCATTCCAGTGCAATAGGAGTGGAACAGGCTACTGATGGAACAGACGGTACTGTAGCCGCAGCTGTCTCACTTGAGAAATGTTCTTCAAAAATAGTTCTGTATCTGTACTCTTCTTTGTTTTGTGGGGTGTTCAGCGGGAATCTGAATCTTGCATTGGCCATCATTTCATCTGTTACTTCTTTTTCAGCGACTTCTTTTAAAGTATCGATCCATGAATATCCGACACCGTCAGAGAACTGCTCTTTCTGTCTCCAGACAATAGAATCAGGAAGGATGTCTTCAAAAGCTTTTCTCAATACCCATTTTTCAATTTTCCCTTCGGCTGCATTGATCATTTTATCTTTTGGGTTAAGAGTCATGGCAACATCCATGAATTCCTTATCAAGGAAAGGTACCCTGCCTTCAATTCCCCAGCTCATCAGCGCTTTATTGGCTCTTAAACAGTCGTAAAGGTGAAGTTTGTTCAGTTTTCTCACTGTTTCATCATGAAATTCCCTTGCGTTGGGCGCTTTGTGGAAATATAAATAACCACCGAATAATTCATCAGAACCTTCTCCTGAAAGAACCATTTTAATTCCCATAGATTTGATCACCCTTGCCAGAAGATACATCGGAGTGGATGCTCTGATGGTTGTCACATCGTAGGTTTCCAGGTGATAAATCACATCACGTACAGCATCTAACCCTTCCTGCACCGTAAAGTTAACTTCATGGTGAACAGATCCTATATGTTCTGCAGCTTTTTGGGCAGCTGCCAGATCAGGAGAACCTACAAGGCCTACTGCAAAACTGTGAAGTCTCGGATACCAGGCTTCCTGTGTGTCACCACTTTCAATTCTCTGGCGTGCAAATTTTGCTGTGATGGCTGAAATAACAGAGGAGTCTAAACCTCCGGAAAGAAGAACCCCGTAAGGAACATCACTCATCAGTTGTCTGTGAACAGCATCTTCAAGACCCTTTCTCAGTTTTTCAATATCAGTTTCATTGTCCTTTACATGGTCAAAACTTTCCCAGTCTCTTTTGTACCATTGCTGAAGTTCGGCGCCGTCTTTGCTGTATACGAAATGTCCCGGTAAAAATGTTTCAATCTTTTTACAGATTCCTTCAAGAGCTTTCAATTCAGAAGCTACATAGTAGTTTCCGTTTTTGTCCCAACCCTGATACAGCGGACAGATTCCCATATGGTCACGGGCAATCAGATAAACGTCATTTTCAGTGTCATATAATGCAAATGCAAAAATCCCGTTCAGTTTTTCAACGAAATTTTTTCCGTATTTTTTGTAAAGAGCCAGGATTACCTCACAGTCAGACTGAGTCTGAAATTCATAATCAGGAAACTCTTCTTTTAATGCTCTATGGTTGTAGATTTCACCATTTACGGCTAATACTACTTTTCCGTCTTTCGTAAATAAAGGTTGTTTTCCGGAGGTAGGATCTACGATGGCAAGTCTTTCATGAGAGAAAACTACTTTTTCGTCCTGAAAAACTCCACTCCAATCCGGTCCTCTGTGACGGATTTTCTTTGACATTTCCAATACCTGAGGTCTTAATATATCAGTTTTCTGCTTGGCGTCAAATAAACATACAATTCCACACATAATTTTATTATTATTTATGAAACAAAAGTAAAGGTGATGTTTATAAATAACAATAAAAAATATTTAAAAGCGAAAATTTTTAACTAGATTGTTTTTAATAGTTAAAAATTTTAACTATTTGTTGAAATTGATATGCTTTTGATTAATTTTTTTCACTTGAGTAGGATTGAGGTAATCTCTATACGAAATAAAAATGACATATTTATTAATATATGGTAATTTATTATATGAATTTTACCCCTTACTTTGTGGCTCGAAATAATTTTTTTTCATCATTTGTGTTTTTACCTTCTTGCAATTCTCATGCAAGAAGGTTTTGTTTTTATTGGACTCCAAGTAACGTACCCGAAACATTCCATGAACTGAAGCTTGTTCCTTCAGTAGGTCCCTGTGGGATTTTTATCTGAATAATATGTTTTCCTGCTTTTAAGTCTCCCAGGGGAATGAAGTTAGGATTGGTGACTGTTCCCGGGCACCAGTTTGATCTGCTGAGGTCTGATGATGAAAGCCCGTCCTGAAAATTTCCTGAAGCCGGATTGTATAAACGGTAAGAGCCGCAGTCTGTTCTCCAGGGAACAAATGAGAATACCGGATTTTCATCCACAAAGACAGAATTGACCTTAGGGACAAACTCGTCTCCGTTTTCCCAACCTCCGTGTCCCGTAGTGGTATATCTTAGCTGTACGTTTTTCAGGTCTTTATCTAAAGTGAAATTGACGAGAAGACCTTTATCCTGACTGAACATAGTAGAATAGTCCTGTCCGGCCATTTCCATAATGTTTAAAGTGTTGAATAACGGTATGGCCACATTGTTTTTATTAACAGTCTGATCGCTTTTATGGATCGTAATGTCAAGGCTTACTTTATGTCCTCCTTTATCATAGTTGCCGATAAATGTTCCTACCCAAAGTTCTTTTCCTGATAAGGCCGGTTTCAGATCTGTAATATCCTGCCGGTAAGGATTGATGTTCTGCCAGGTTTTTCCTTTAAGCTGAATATGATTGAACTTCTGAATTCCAAACGCCGTAAAGAATCTCATCATTTCCAGAGCAGGGCTGTAGTGGTCTGTAGCGTTTACCCCGTAATATTGTTTACGGTTTCCATTTTCATAAGTTGGGAGTGTTTTTACTCCATTTTCCAATCCATCAAAAAAAGATTTTTCTTTGTCCTGTGGAATGATGAATACAGTTCCGGTTCTGTCATAAGCATCTCCGTTGGATTGTTGCTTCAGTTCTACAAAAATGTTTTCTCCCTCAGTGATAACAGGGAATTTTATTTTTTTCAGAATAACCGTTCCGTTGGCGTATCTTTTTATCTGGTCATCTGATCTGGAGGCATCAGAAAAGTTGATGGTTTCGTTGTCAAAAACATTCAGGGTAGTAAATCTGCTTTTCCAAAGCAGGTCTTTATATCCTAACTGATCTGTAGCCTGTATACTTCCTTTCAGAATATTTTCAATCCCGGTATTTTTGATTTTTTTGACAGATCCTGCTGTCATTAAAGAATTTTTGTTTCTTTCCACTTCCAGAACCAGTCCTAAATTCTGTCCTAAAACAGAAGGTCCTCCTTTTAGCTTCAGATCATTCGTGTACCAGATTTCAATGGTATTTGAATTGACCTTTGTAACTGCTTTTTTACAGTTATATCCTAAGATCTTTTTCGTTTCATGAGTAGGTTCAAAATCCTGTTTTCCTACTGATTCAGCATCTGATGTAGAAATGACTGATCCAGGTTTTAAAAAAGCATAAGAAACAATAGTGTTGGATGGCTTTTCTACCTTAGTGATTTCATAAGGGTAGCTGCTTTTTTGTTCTTTGATGGAGCTGTTGAGAATGAGATTTTCTTTTTCATTGACCCAGACTATTGTTGAGGGCTGATCCGTTATTGTTTTTCCGTTATAAGAACTGATGTACTGGATTTCATAGGTCTGTGCGGAAAACAGACAATATAAAAAAACAGCCAGAAAATTGAAAACAATTCTTGTATTCATAAATAAATGAGTTTGCAGCAAAGGTATTCTAAACTTTTAACAGCATCAATACGGTTTTAATCTAAACAGTTAGTAGACAATATGCTTTAAATGTTACAAAAATTGTTACATTTTTTCAGAAAATTAATACAATATTGAGTTTGAAATAAATTATCCACCTTACGTTCAATTAAAAAACAATACCATTGAAAAAGTTAATTCTCTTTTTTATATTTCTTGTATTATCAAACTTTGTAGAAGCACATAAACCTAAAGTAAGGATAGGAAACTTCGGAAATATAAAAACTTATTTTACATCAGGATTTAATTTTAATCCCAAAACGATTGAGTCAGAAGAGCTAAAAATGCAGGTTGTTGGAAGGCTATCTAAGCTTATCGCTGAAAAATTAGGATGTTCTGATACGATTATGATTGAAAGAAAAACTTACTATTCTCATGATATTAATCAAAAGCTTTTATTTTGGAAAACAATAACTCTCAATATAGTATTCTATTCTGAATCGGAAGAAACTTAATCAAAAGTATATTCCTGCAGATTACTATTATGGAGAAGCAAAGCTGATAATATCTGTTAATTCTGAGGATTTTATTAGAAAGATCTGTAAAGCACAATCGAAATTAGTGGATGAAGTTATTAATAACAATATTGAATTATTGAACAACGGATTTTTAAGAACTAAAATTTCATGGAAAAACGGGAAATTTATGTTTGGAATTGATAATAGCTCTCCAACAGGTAGTAATTATCCGGAATTTGTAATGAATGATTTTGAAATTGAAGATTTCAAATACTATGTGGATTCTGCTTACTCAGATTTCTTTCTGATTTTTCATACTCCCAATATATTTACCTACTTTGATGGTGATAGTGAATGCATATCAGATAAGATAGAAGTTGAAAAAAGCTCATGGTATCCTTTTCAGGTTTCAAGGGATAACTTTCAGGATAAAATAGTTTTATTTGATAATAAAAGCTATTTCTATGTTTATAATTTCAAAAAAAAACTACTCCAGAAAATAGAGTAGTTTTATGTATTGTTTATTGAATTTAGATTAAGAAACTCTCTCAATCAGGGCCATATAAAATCCGTCATATCCTTCGCTAGGCATCACCTTTTCATCTTTAATCATTTTAAATCCAGGATTATTTTTGATGAATTCTTCTACCTGCAGATTATTTTCGGAAGGAAGGATAGAACAGGTGGCATATACCATTTTTCCTCCTTTTTTCAGCATCCTGGAATAATCCTGAAGGATCTGCTGCTGTTCCTTTTTAATTCTGTCAATAAAGTCCTGATCAATCTTCCACTTACTGTCCGGATTTCTTTTCAATACACCAAGACCTGAACATGGCGCATCAATCAGAAGTCTGTCTGCTTTTTCATGAAGACGTTTGATCACTTTGTTGTCAGAGATCATACGGGTTTCAATATTGTGGGCTCCGGCTCTCTTGGCACGGCGTTTCAGTTCGGCAAGCTTCCATTCGAAGATATCTAATGCCACGATCTGTCCTTTATTTTTCATTAATGCCGCCAGGTGAAGTGTTTTCCCCCCTGCACCGGCACAGGCATCCACCACTCTTTGTCCTTCTTTTACATCAAGGAAATAGCCAATCTTCTGTGAAGATGCATCCTGAACTTCAAATAAACCTTCTTTGAAAGCTGTAGTAAGGAAAACGTTTTTCTTTTCTTCCAGCTGTACAGCATCAGGATAGCCGTTAACAGGAAAAGAGACAACACCCTCATCAGAAAGATCAGAAATAAGTTCCTTAGTTGTTGTTCTTAAAGAATTAGCCCTTAAAACAGTAGGAGCCTGTTCGTTCAAAGCGGTCATTTCTTTTTCCCAGTTGGCACCCAGCTCTTTTTCAAGGGTTTCAGCCAGCCAGTCGGGAATAGAATGTTCTATTGCTTTTGTAGGAACCGTATTTTTTTTAAGTTTGGTAAGAATATCAGCAATTTTGATTCCGTCAAATTCTTCAAATTTTTTATAATTGGTTTTACTCCAAAGTAAATATGCAATAATCAGTTTGTAGATATTGTTGGGTTTTACGCCTTCTCCCATATAATATTCAAGGCGTTTTTTCCAACGGATAATATTGTAGAAAATTTCAGAAACAACAGCTCTGTCCTGGCTTCCCCATTTTTTGTTAGCTTTCAAAAGTCTTTCAATAACTTTATCGGCATATTTGTTTTTTTCAAAAAATGTCTCCTGTAAGGCATCGTGAATTCCGATCGCCAAGTTTCTGTGAATAAGTTCCATAAGTTTGCTTCGCTGTTTGAATCTGCAAAAATACGACTTTTAATTGAGAGTTTAGAATTTGGGGTGGGAGAGTTGATGAAGGATAGCGAATTCTGAATGGTCAATCCGTTTTTCGGATAAATTTTTATATCAAATATGTTTATATTTTTATTGGTTTACCATTGCCTTCACTCTATGAAGAATTAACCTGTGTTTTTGCTTAATGAAAAATATTTGCCAGCAAAATATACACTGTTCATTATTATACTTTACTTTCTTTGCGTCTGGTTTATTTAATTCGCTTTAATTCACCAAGCGGTGTTAAATAAAGATGCGCTTATTGTCTACTATACTGAGCTTTACCTCTTGACTTCAACCTTTAAAAAGCCCTACCTTTGCAAAAAAATTAAAATATGAGTGATACGGTACTTTGTCCGAAATGCAGCTCTGAGTTTACCTACCCAAGCGATAATATGATGGTATGTTCTCAGTGTTTTTACGAATGGAACCCTGAAGAAGCTGCTTCTGAGGTTGCCAGTGAAGGAAAAATATTGGATTCCAACGGAAATGAACTTCAGGATGGAGATTCTGTAGTTGTGGTAAAAGATCTTCCTGTAAAAGGGGCACCCAAACCGGTAAAAGCGGGCACTAAAGTGAAAAATATCCGTTTAAGACCGGGAAGCGATCACAATATCGACTGTAAAATTGATGGTTTTGGAGCGATGGCTCTTAAGTCTGAATTTGTAAAGAAAGCATAAGATCAAGGCTGCTTGTATGGCTTAAAAATAAAGAAAAGGAAAAAATTGGACAGTGTAATCTTTCATAAGACTTAATTGCAAAACTGCTAATGTCCGTCCGGAAGGCAGAAAGAGAATTAACCAAAGATTTC
The DNA here is from genome assembly GCF_006829085.1 of Chryseobacterium sp. ON_d1. Taxonomy (GTDB): domain Bacteria; phylum Bacteroidota; class Bacteroidia; order Flavobacteriales; family Weeksellaceae; genus Chryseobacterium. The sequence goes on along the minus strand of NZ_BJTC01000006.1, from coordinate 42,001 downwards.
CTTATGCTGTAGAAATACAAATGTAAGAAAAAGTTTTATAAACAGCTTCTTATGTTTGTATTTTTTTATTGATAAGTGTAAGTAAATGTATGAGTTAAGGGTGGGTAACGGGATGGCAAAACAGCGAATTGCTCTTTTACGATTTAGCGTTTTCTCTTAAATAAATGAAATATTTATTGTTCCCGATATTTTCTCATCAGTATAAACAACCAGTTCTTTTGATTTTACTCTCAGCTTGTTCCAATAGTAGTTTCCTGCAAATCTGCTTTCCAGAACTTCTGCTTCGAAACCTGTTTCAGTAATTTTTATTTCTTTAGGATAATAAGAAAATTTTGAAAGTTGGAACTCTGCGGCTTCTGTTTCGCTGAAAATGTTTACTTCCCCAAATAATTTAGCCACATAAGAATTATAAGGATGTCTGTAGGTTTCTTCAGGGCTGTCATTCTGAATAAGTCTTCCATCCTGGAGGATAACGATCTGATCCAGCCATGGCATAATATCCTGAAGTTCATGGGTAGAAATAATCAGAGATACCCCATGCTGTTTTACGTATCTGAAAAGTCTTTCTCTGAGCTCAATTTTTCTCGGAAAATCCAGATTACTGAAAGGCTCATCCAGAATCAGAAGTTGAGGAAGAACAGACAGGGCCCTGGCAATGGCTACTCTTTGCTGTTGTCCACCGCTAAGGTATTTGGGAAGTACATTGGCAAATTCCTGAAGTCCCACTACCTCAAGAAGCTCTGTTACAGTTTCTTTTTTTTGTTTTAAATTGATATTTGAAATAAATTTTCCCACATTTTCAGCTACTGTAGCGTAAGGCATGAGGTCAAAATTCTGAGCTACAAATTTCATTTCTGCTTCTCCGGGAACAAGATTTCCTTTCGGACCTAACAGTCGTGTTCCGTTAAAAATGATCTCTCCGCTTTCCCAGTCCAGCAGCCCATAGATCAGACTGAGAAGGGTAGATTTTCCACATCCGCTTTCTCCTGCAAGAGCAATGATCCTGTCAGCTTCAAACCTCAGGTTAAGGTTCTGAAACAGGGGATTTTCTTTGTTGTGAGAGAAAAATAAATTGTTTATTTCTAATAGCATATTACAAATGTAAGGTTTTTATGAAAACATAATTTTTTTTATTATATTAGCGGAACTAATAAAAATAAATCAAAAATGAGAAAAAAACTGTTTTCATTAGCTATTCCTGCATTATTTGTTGCTGTTGTAACGGTTTCTTGTAAAAAAGACAAACCGCTTACCAGTGAAAGTAATGAAGTGACGACTACTAAAGAAGGGAGCCAGTTCACATTGGATACGCTAAACAGTAAGGTTGAATGGAAGGGATATAAAGTATTTAAATCTGAAAATACAAGTCATTTTGGAACCATCAGATTTGAAAGCGGAGATGTGACGGTGAAAGACGGAAAACTGGAAAGCGGAAAATTCGTTGCTGATATGAACTCCTTAACTTCTGTGGATTTGAAAGACAGTCCGGAAGATTTAGGAAAATTAAACGGTCACCTGAAGAGTGGTGATTTCTTTGAAGTTGAAAAGTTTCCGACAGCTTCTTACGAAATTACAAAAGTAACTCCCGCTACAGAAGGTGATTATAATACTCTTTTGGATGGTAATTTGACGATTAAAGGAATTACCAAGCCTGTTCAGTTTAAGGCTAATGTTTCCGTGAAAAACGGGGAGGTGAGTGTAGCTACTGAACCGAAAGATATCAAAAGAGAAGAGTTTGGCGTGAAGTTCCAGGCTCCTGCTGAAAACGGTGTGATTAAAGATGAGGTGACTCTTCAGATCAGCGTTAAAGCTTTAGAAAAGAAATAATTTTTTTATTTAAGTGAAATAAGTGATTGAAGTCTGCCTCCCGAAAAAGAGGCAGATTTTTTTATGACGGACTTATTATTCAACTTAAAAATCGTATTTTTGCAAAACATTTTGAAAGGGTAAAACAATGATAGAAAAGATAGAAGAACTACTGATCGAAGTAAATGGCTTCAATGCCACCTCTAAGGAAGAGATCGAGAACTTCCGAATCAAGTACAATGGTAAAAAAGGGGTTCTGAATGATTTTTTTGAAAAATTTAAAGAAGTTCCTAATGACCAGAAGAAAGAATTCGGGCAGAAGATCAATACTTTAAAACAGGCAGTTGCTGTAAAACTGGAGGATTTGAAAAATGCTTCAGCTTCTTCTGTCGTGGTAGAAAAAGAAGATCTTACAAGACCCGCTTTTCCATTGGATCTGGGTTCCAGACATCCGATCAATCTGGTAAAAAACAGAATTATAGAAATCTTCAAATCTATCGGGTTTGCTGTAGCAGACGGTCCTGAGATTGAAGATGACTGGCATAACTTTACAGCGCTTAATCTCCCGGAATACCACCCGGCAAGAGATATGCAGGATACTTTCTTCATTGAGCAGAATCCGGATATTCTTTTAAGAACACATACTTCTTCTGTACAGACCCGTTTTATGGAAGAAAACCAACCGCCAATCAGGATTTTATCTCCGGGGAGAGTATTCAGAAATGAAGCGATTTCTTCACGTTCTCACTGTATTTTCCACCAGATTGAGGGGCTATATATTGATGAAAATGTGAGTTTTGCAGATTTAAAGCAAACCATTCAGTTTTTTACCACTGAGCTTTTCGGGAAATCTAAGATCAGAATGAGACCTTCATTCTTCCCATTCACTGAGCCAAGTGCTGAAATTGATGTGTATTGGGGATTAAACTCTGAAACGGATTACAGAATCACGAAAGGAACTGGGTGGCTGGAAATCATGGGATGTGGAATGGTAGATCCTGCCGTACTGAAAAATGTAAATATTGATGCTGAGAAATATTCAGGATATGCATTCGGAATGGGAATTGAAAGAATTACGATGCTGCTTTACCAGATGAGTGACATCAGAATGTTCTTTGAAAATGATATCAGAACACTGGAACAGTTCAAAACACTATAAAAAATCAAACCTCCGGAGCTCCGGAGGTTTTTTGTTTTTAATTACTGACCTAAGAAACAAAACGTAACTAAAAACTGATCTTATTGAAAAATTTACACGTGTCTGTTTCTTATGCTTATACTTCGGTTCGAATACACTAAGTATCTCAGTGAAGTATTGACATGCCGCAGTTCTTTGACTGCCTCTATAATAAAGACAATCCATATTAAGAATATATTACATGAAAATAAAAAAGTCTGTAAAATTTTACAGACCTGATATTTAAAAATCGGTGATAATTACTTACTGAAATTTAGAGGATATTTCACATTTTTATAGTCGTCAATACTTGCTTTCAGTGCGCCTACTGCAAGTTCCGCTTTCAAAAGCATAGGAAGATGATTGGCATCATTGGAAACCCACATGGTTACTCCTTCTTTATCTTTAAATACCCTTCCGCTTTTTACAGATGGAATAATCTTTAAACAGTTGATCGTCCCGAATTTAGTCTTTAAATTTTCTGTTCCTGTTACTTTCAGCTGAAAAGGAAACATCTCATCATCAATCCAAACGTTCATATTGATGACGGTTCCCACTTTCAATTCGTCCGGGCTTTTACTTCTTAAATAATAAAAGCATGAAAGCATATCCTGTACACCTTTTACTGATTTTAAAACCTTCGAACCGTTGGCGGGTGTTTTTTTATCAGTTAGAATTAAAGTATTGTTATCGTGATTAAAAACCGTTTCAAGATGCTGACGATAGCTTCCTTCGCGGACATTTCTTACATAGAAACTCGGTAATCCTGTTTGCATATTGATGAAGCTTTCATATAAATCTTCTACTTTGAAGAATGCCTTTACTGCGCCGGTCGTCTGCCCTGTACCTTTTACATACAGATGGGGTACGCCTTTGTAGTTGGTCTGTTTGGTAGTCAGGTTTGCTGTTCCCGCATTCAGAAAGCCGTAATGAATTCTAAGAGTGATCGATTCGCCGTCTGCGATATTATCAATCTGGGCTGAGCCTAAAAAGAATATAAATACTGCAAAAAGGTTTAAAATTTTCTTCATAACAAGACATTTACAAAAACATTGCCAAATTTAAAATCCTAAATGATTGATATTTGACAAATCTCAGGTTTTTATTTAGAATCAATTAAATATGCTTCGCATTAAAATTAGTAAATTTGCAGCTACATGTATAATTAAATTATCTTAAATATTATGATAACCACTGATATATTGATCATAGGTGCGGGGCCTACAGGACTTTTTGCAGTTTTTGAAGCTGGTTTATTAAAAATGAAGTGCCATATTATTGATGCACTTCCACAGCCGGGAGGGCAACTGGCAGAACTTTATCCTAAAAAACCTATCTTCGATATCCCTGGTTATCCTTCAGTAAATGCTGGAGAATTGGTGGATAATTTGATGGAACAGATCAAGCAGTTCCAGCCTGGGTTTACTTTAGGGGAGACAGCTGTTTCTTATACAAAGATTGATGATGAGTGGTTTGAAGTGATCACAAACAAAGGTACTGTCCACAGATGTAAAGCGATTGCTATTGCAGGAGGATTGGGAACTTTTGAGCCGAGAAAACCTACTTTCGATAATATAGCTGATTATGAAGAAAAAGGTCTTGAATATTTCGTTAAAGAACCAGAACACTTCAGAAACAAAAAAGTAGTTATTGCGGGAGGTGGCGATTCTGCCCTTGACTGGAGTATTTTCCTTTCCAATGTAGCCAGCGAAGTGACTTTGATCCACAGAAGAAATGAGTTCAGAGGAGCTTTGGATTCTGTAGAAAAAGTTCAGGACCTGAAAAATCAGGGAAAAATTAAATTAATTACTCCTGCTGAAGTTACCGGTATTAAAGGTGACGGAAAAGTAGAAGCAATCACCGTAGAAGTGGATGGGCAGGAAGCTTACGATATTGAAACAGATTATTTTATTCCTTTATTCGGATTGACACCAAAATTAGGAGAAATCGGAAACTGGGGATTAAATATTGAAAAGAATGCTATTGTTGTCAACAATGCCCTTGATTATCAGACCAACATTGATGGTATTTATGCTATCGGAGATATCAATACGTATCCTGGAAAACTGAAGCTGATCCTTTGTGGGTTCCACGAAGCTACTTTGATGTGCCAGAGTGTTTATAACAGGCTAAATCCCGGTAAAAAATTCGTATTAAAATATACAACGGTAAGTGGTGTTGACGGATTTGACGGAAGCCGTAAAGAAGCAGAGAAAGCTGTTGTTAAAAAAATTGACTAATTTTGCAGAATTATGTCAGATATTAATATTAAAATTACCGACAGAGAAGGGGTAACCCACGATGTCGTAGCTCCTACGGATATGTCCATGAACTTAATGGAAATTATCCGTTCCTATGAATTGGCGGAAGAAGGTACTATTGGGGTATGCGGAGGAATGGCGATGTGTGCTTCATGCCAGGTTTATGTAATCAATGATCCTGGTCTGGAACCGATGGGAGATGAAGAAGATGCTATGTTGGCTGAAGCTTTCCATGTGAAAGACAACAGCAGATTAGGCTGCCAGCTGCATATTGCATATGAAATGGAGGGGCTTGAAGTGGAGATTGCTCCTTATCCTTAGAAAATATTTTTTAATCTTAATAAAGAAACCCGCCCGAGTTATTTGGACGGGTTTTTTCTTTATACCTCATCTTTGCTGATCACTTTCCAGACTGTAGGAGCCTGATAATTTCTCATTTTTTCCAGCAGATTATCAATTGAATTACTGAGGAGTACCATATCACTGTTGATTTGTTTTAAAAATCCTTTGTCCACCATGGTCTGAATAAGTTGAATCAGGTCATCATAAAATCCGTCAATGTTCAGAATTCCGATAGGTTTTTGATGAAGTCCCAGCTGTGCCCATGTGATCATCTCGAAAAACTCTTCCAACGTACCATAGCCACCGGGAAGAACGATAACCCCGTCACAGAGTTCGTTCATTTTAGTTTTTCTTTCGTGCATGGTTTCCACGATGATAAGTTCGGTCAGGTTTTTATGGGCAATTTCTTTGGTTTGCAAAAACTGGGGAAGAACTCCTATTACCTTGCCATTTTCACTTAAAGCTCCATTGGCTACCGTTCCCATCAAGCCGGTTTCTGAGCCGCCATAAACCAGTTGTATATTTTGTTTTGCTAAGGTTTGCCCCAACAGGAATGTCTGTTCTTCATATATTTTATCTGCGCCAAAACTTGATCCGCAGAATACGGTGATACTTTTCATTGTATAAAATTTATTTTACGTTTAGATGCCTGGGAAGGCTCAGTATGACACTGCTGAAAATTTATCTCTAAAAAAGCATTTAGTATTAGGGATGTCATGCTGAGCTTGTCGAAGCATCTTATAAATAAATATATTTAGATTGAAACTAAAAATATCCAAAATCATAAGACTCTGGATATTCAATATAGTATTTTAATATTCTATTTCTGAGGAATATTTGCTAAAATATCCTTTAGGAAACTCCAGAATTTCTGGGCTGAAGGAATATTGGCTCTTTCATCAGGAGAGTGTGCTCCTCTGATGGTTGGTCCAAAGCTTACCATTTCCATTTCAGGATAGTTGGCACCGATGATTCCGCATTCAAGACCTGCGTGGCAAGCTACCACATGAGGTTTTTCACTGAATTTTTCCGTGTAAAGTTTCTCCATCAGCTGTACAATCTCTGAACCTGGTTTTGGTTTCCATCCAGGGTAAGAGCCACTGAATTCAACATTCATTCCGGCCAGTTCTGCAACAGATTTCAATTGTTCTGCCACTGAATATTTGGAAGAATCTACAGAAGATCTCGTAAGATTTAAGATTTTAAGTTCTCCACTTTTAAGTTCTACTCTTGCCACGTTGTTGGAAGCTTCTACAAGATCTTTAACGTCCGGGCTCATTCTGTAAACTCCGTTGTGAAGTGCTTTTAAGGTAAGGATCACTTTTTTAGAATCTTCTTTAGAAATAGCTTTGTCAGAAGATGTGGAGTTCTCAATATTGATTTGAATTCCCGGTTCTACTGATGCAAACTCTTCTAAAATATCTTTTTTAAGAGCAGTCGCATTTTCGATAAACTCCTGAGCGTTTCTCACCGAAATAACGGCAACACCCTCTCTTGGGATAGCATTTCTCAGGCCTCCGCTGTCGATAGAGATCAGTTCAATATTCTGGTTTTCCAATCCGGTATAAAGAAGCCTTCCTAAAATAATATTGGCATTTCCGAAACCTTTATGGATATCCATTCCGGAGTGTCCTCCCTGAAGACCTTTTACTTCAATTCTTGCAATTTGACCTTTTGAAGCTTCTGCAGCATAAGTTTGAGTGATGGTTACATCTACACCTCCTGCACAGCCGATATCAATTTCATCATCCTCTTCTGTGTCAAGGTTCAATAGAATTTGTCCTGTCAGTTGCCCAGGCTTTAATCCTAAAGCTCCTGTCATTCCTGTCTCTTCATCAATGGTAAAAAGAGCTTCTAATGCAGGGTGTGGAATATCTGAGCTTTCAAGAACAGACATAATGGTTGCTACTCCCAGGCCGTTATCAGCACCTAAAGTAGTTCCTTTAGCCTTTACCCAGTCACCGTCGATTTCCATTTTGATTCCTTCTGTTTCAAAATCGAAATTGACATCATTGTTTTTCTGACAAACCATATCAAGGTGCGACTGAAGCACAACAGATTTACGGTTTTCCATTCCTGCCGTGGCAGGTTTTTTAATAATAACGTTTCCTACTTCATCTACCGTAGTTTCCAGCCCTAATTTCTCACCGAATTCTTTGATGAAAGCTATTACTTTTTCCTCCTTTTTCGAAGGTCTTGGAACAGCATTTAATTTGGAGAAATTTTTCCAGATAATCTGCGGTTCTATATTCGATAATTCCATTGAAATTTATTTTTCTCAAATTTACAAAATAAAAAATGCTTCTGTAGGATACAGAAGCACTTTTGTATGCATTTGGAGACGAAATAGCAAAACGGCAAATGTGCTGATCTGTTTTTTTACACTATTACCTTTTTGCGGGTGGGCTTTTTCGCTGTTATTAACATCCACACTCTCCGTAGATCGGAGTGGTGAAAGTGGTACCGTCTGGTTTCTCAATAGTCAGAGTACCTTCAAACAACAAAGCTTCTTCGCCTTTTATTTTTTTTCCTTTTACAGAAATCTTATAATCATCATTTTCTATTTCTTTGGTAAGCAGTTCGTCTACTTCCATATCGCTTGATGAGATAAGATTCAGAGCCAGTCTTTTACCGTCAAGCTTCATATAAGCTGTCTTCCCGGCATCATCTGCATAGATGTATCTTTCATTTTCAAAATCGGTTTTGCTCACAGCAAAATAACAGGAACATTCTTTGATTTCTTTTGGAAACGGAATTGTCCCTACCAGGATATTTCCGGAAGAAGGTCCAGTGGAAGCAGAGTCTTTAGCAATGTGTAAAGAATCAGCTGGTGCAGCGCCAGGAATGGTTTCTTTTTCCTTTTTACAGGCTACCAGTAAAAATGCAGAAAATAAAATGATTAAATATTTCATGTGTTTGTGGTTTTATAACGGGTTTATCCTCTTGCTCTTTCAAGAAGGGTCATCATAAGTAAAGAAAGGATTACCAGACTTTCTTCTTCATCATCAATGTCGATCAGTCTGTCCAGCTGGAATCTTCTTCCAAAGAATGAAGGCATTTTTTTCAGTTTAAAATAAGCTTTACCATCAATACCGGTTACAGTGTAAGACGGATTGAGGAAATAGCCGGTGAACATTCCGATAATAGGAATTTCTCCTACAAAGCTGTCCCAGAATCTTACCCATGCACTGTCTTCCTGGATTTTAAACTTGGGCTGATCGTGTGCATCCAGAATATCATAGCTTGCTTTCCATAGGGAACGCATCCCTTTTCTTGCCAGTCTGCCGAAGTTTTTATTGTCAATAAGATCATTCAAAGAATAGGAAGCATTGAAATCAATCCATTGGTTGGCTCTTATTCTGAAAAGCTCTTTAGACTTACTCTCATCATTGAAAACGATAACATCTTCTTTCAACTTAAACATTTTCTGACGGACATATGCCACATAATTTCCGTTTTTGTCAGTAATGTTGAAGTCACTTGCTAAAGTAGTGATTTTGAATTTGAAATCCAGAGGATAATTAAGATTGTTAAGTACCATGTCAGTTTATTTTTTTCATATTTAATTTAAGCCGCAAATATAGAGGTTTTTTTAGAGTTCTCAGATAGGGGAGAAATATAAAATATCATAATGAGACATTGTATTGGAGATGTTTTTTGTTAAAAAAAAACGCTATGCTCGCAAGGTTGATATTTATTTTTATTTATTTCGGTCGCAAAGGCACTTCGTTCAGCCAGGATATCAACTTTCAACTATTGCTGAGTGAAACGCCCCTGCGATCGTTTTTAAGAATTTAAAAAAAATCTTAGCGAACACTGCGTTAAAATTTATTTATGTTGTATGAAAATTCACATGCAAAGCGAATCGACGATTTATGATACACTGTAAATTATCAACTTTAATCCTTATTTTTGTACCTATGGATTACCCTAGTAAAGTATTGGCAAAAGCAGTAGATGAGATTTCGGGATTGCCTGGGATTGGAAGAAAAACGGCTTTGAGGTTAGCACTCCATTTGTTGAAGCAGCCCAATTCAAGAGCTGTAAGTCTTGGAAACTCCCTGATCAACCTTGTCAATGAAATAAAATACTGTAAGGAATGTCATAATTTTTCAGATTTTGACATCTGTGAAATATGCAGCAATGAAAAAAGAAACGGAGAGTTGATCTGTATAGTGGAAGATGTACGTGATGTAATTGCTATTGAAAATACAGGAAAATACACCGGAAAATACTTGATCCTTGGCGGAAAAATCTCTCCAATGGAAGGAGTGGGGCCCGGCCAGCTGAATATTCCCAGCATTGAAAAGAAACTGAATGAAGGGAATGTGAAGGAGTTTATTTTTGCATTAAGTGCGACGATGGAAGGAGATACAACGGCTTATTATATTTACAAGAAATTTAAAAATTTCAATGTGAATTTTTCGAGCATTGCAAGAGGGATTTCAGTGGGAGACGAATTGGAATATGCCGATGAGATTTCTTTAGGAAGATCTATTATCAACAGGCTGCCATACAACGAAAAGGATTAATATGAAGCTGTCTGTTATCATCGTCAACTATAATGTTACTCAATTGCTCAGAAGCTGTCTCCTGTCACTTCAGAAATACATCCGGGAGATAGAATATGAAGTCGTTGTCATCGATAATGCTTCTACAGACGCTTCATGGCAAGAGCTTGTTACTGAGTTTCCAAACATACACTTTATTGCTTCCGAAACAAATGGCGGTTTTTCAAAAGCCAACAATCAGGCCATCCAAACGGCAAAAGGGGAATATATTTTACTTTTGAATCCAGATACCGAGTTTGAAGGCTTTTATATGAAAGAACTTCTGGATTTTGCAGATGCTCAGCCTTTATTCGGATGTCTGGGAGTGAGAATGCATGATGCGGAAGGAAGATTTCTGCCTGAAAGCAAGCGCTCAGTGCCGGATATGATCAATTCATTTGAAAAGCTCTTTACCAGTTTTAAAAAGAATAGCTCAAAATCCTATTACAGAAATGATATAGGCGAAAATGCAGTTGCTGAAGTAGAAGTGATCACAGGAGCTTTTTTATTGGCTAAAAAGGATGTCTATGAAAAAATAGGTGGTCTGGATGAAGCTTATTTTATGTATGGTGAAGATATTGATCTTTGCTATACCTTTTTAAGAAACGGATATAAAAATTTCTATTATGGAGAAGCTTCAATTCTTCACCACAAAGGGGAAAGTACAGTTAAAGATGAAGTTTATCTCAAGAGATTCTATGGGGCTATGCAGATCTTTATTGATAAATATTATAAACAATCAAAACCTGTACAGTATTCTTTTTTGAAAGCAGGTTTAAAGCTCAGGCATCAGCTTGAAAAGATTAAATTAAAATAAAAAAGCAACTCCATGGAGTTGCTTTTGTTTTATATAAGATGATATTCTTCTTATTTTGCCGGTGCAGGAGTCTGTGCCGGAGTAGTTGTGGAAGAAGCCGGAGCTGACTGTTTTGCAGGTGCTTCTTTCTTCGCTGGCTGCTGTTGGGTAGGAAGTGCCTGAGAAGGCTTACCTGTAATAACAACGCTTAAAAGGATAAGAACAATGATAGTCCCGCCCAGAGTCCATGTTGCTTTTTCCATGAAATCATTGGTTCTCTGTACTCCAAACTGTGCAGATGACGCACCTCCGAAAGTACTGGAAAGGCCTCCTCCTTTTGGATTTTGTGCCATAACAATAATTACCAATAAGACACTGGCAATCATAACAAGAACCATCAATAGTGTAAATATAGTATCCATTAATTCTGATATCTTTTTGAATGGGCAAATTTAATCTTTTTTTACTGAATGACAAAAAAAGATGCCGTCAAATATTGATAAAAATAAAAACGGCAACAATTGTTGCCGTTTTTTATATAAAAATAAGGTGTTTTTATTTGAAATCAGCATCTTTAGCCTGATTGATCTGATAAGACTGTACGGCAAGGTTGATATCCATACCTCCCATATTCTGGATGATGGTAAACGGAAGTTTTACTCCGGAAACCTCTTTGTAATCTGTATAGCTTGTAGGGATGGATCCTCCCTCTCCGGTTTTTACTTCACCAGTCTTAAGACCTGTTTTTACGCTGTAATAGTAGGTGTCCTTGGCTCCTTTCACAACATAAGAGTCTTCGTTATTATACTTTTCAATTCCTGCCAGTTTAAACTCTGGATTCTTAGCAAAAGTAAGTTCCGGGAAAAGTTCAGGATCTGCCATTTCAGCTTTCTGCTTTTCATTAAGAGGCATTTTTTTTCCCTGAGCTTCCATATATCCGTCTTTACCGTCAAAAATGATTTTCTGTACAGTATTTCCCATCATTTTCATATCCATGGCCATTTTTCCGCCTTTAGCCTGGATCAGTTTCATGGTCATATCCATTCCTTGAACTTTGGTAGAGGCATCTGTCGTAATAGAAACCACTTTCTGAACAGCGGCAAGCCCTCCGATTGCATTGATGTATTTATCAGCTACAGAACCAATGGTAACATTTGCATCTACTTTCTGCGCAGCAGGTTTAGCGACCGGATTGGCATCTTTATCAAAATATTTTACAGGGTAACCTAATTTTTCCAGTCCTTCAGAAATGTCGGAGGCTTTACCTGCTATGAAAATTCTGCTCTGGTTGGGTAAAATAGTTGCTTTTACAGCATTGGCAACATCTGCCGCCGTTACTTTATCAATAGACTTTAAGTAATTGGTATAGAAATCAGCAGGTAAATCCTGAACCTTTTGATTTAAAGCAAATCTTGCGATAGTAGCTGGCTGTTCCAAAGACATGATGAAAGATCCTTTTAGCTTAGCTTTAGCATTTTCCAGTTCTTCCGGTTTTACTGTAGAAATAGCGTTAAGTTCATTCATGAATTCTTTAACAGCTTTGTCTGTAACTTCATTTCTTACGCTTGCACTTGCAGAGAATTGTGGAGAATACTTGCTGGCAACCATACTAGAATAAGCACCATAAGTGAATCCGTTTTTCTCACGAAGATTCATGAAAAGTCTTGCTTCACCACCACCTCCAAGAATGTAGTTGGCGATTGTTGCAGGAAAGTAATTAGCATCCTTCATTTTCAGGGTATTCAGGTTGTTTAAGGAAACAACAGACTGTACTGCAGAAGGAACATCTACTACGTTGATTTCTGTTTTAGCAACATTAGAAGCCGGTTCTAACGGGGTAACAGGAGTATTTGCTTTTTTCCAGCCACTGAAAGCTTTCTCAATCAAAGGTTTTACCTGATCAAACTTTACATCTCCCACGATGACTAAATAAGCATTGTCCGGTGCGTAGTATTTTTTGTATGTATTTTGTACGTCAGCAAGCTGGATTTTGTTGATTGATTCAATGGTTTCAAATTCACCTCTTGACGTATTTTTTCCATACATCAAAGCATTGGAAACTCTTGAAGCAATAGAAGAAGCGTTTTTTTCTTCAGATTTTAATCCTTCGATAGCTCTTTCCTTAGAACTTTGAATTTCTTCCGCAGAGAATTTCGGATTGATAATCGCATCAGCCATTAAGTTTAATACTTCAGGGAAATATTTTGAAAGTGAGTTGGCAGAAGCACCCCCTGAAGAGAAATTAAGGTTCGCTCCAAGATAGTCCACCTTTTTATTGAAATCATCTTTGCTGATGTTGGTTGTTCCGTTTTCGAACTGTTCAGCCATAATTTCGCTTACACCGGTTACAGCACCTTCATTGTATGGAGGTCTGTCCATAGAAAGACTTGCGTTTACTCTTGGCAGTTTGTTGTTCTCAACTACCATTACTGTAAGCCCGTTGCTTAGCTGGAAGGTTTTGGGTTTCGCGATGTTGATTGCAGGAGTAGGTCCCGGTTTCGGCATTGCATTAAGATCTATTTTTTGTGCTGAAACCATTCCTGTAAAGAAAAACGCTGCAGCTATATATGTTAATTGCTTTTTCATTTGTAAAAATTTAATTTTTAATAATCATAGGGTAGCCTGAAATTTGAAATGGTTACTTTTTCTCAGGCACGTAGTTAATGATTACTCTTTGGTTGGAATTAAGATACTTTTTAGCCGCATTTTGAAGATCCTGTCTGGTGATAGATCTGTAAATGTCGATTTCTTTGTTGATCAGGTTCGTGTCACCCATCAATACGTGGTTGGTTGCCAATGAAGCCGCTATTCCCTGAATGCTCGAATTGGCATTTACAAACTGGTTTTCGTATTGGTTTTGAAGTTTTTGATAATCTTCCTCAGAAATTAAAGTCGTCTGAAGTTTTTTGATTTCCGCATCAATGTCCGTCTGTAAAGCCTGCTTGGTAGTTTGCCCCATCGGAATGGCAAAGAATGCGAAGATACTGTAATCCTCAAGACCCTGGTTGAAAGCAGCTACCTGAAGTGCTTTTTTGTCCTGATCTACTAATTTTTTATATAAAACTGAAGACTTTCCACTGCTTAAATAAGAAGAAAGCATATCTAAAACATAAGCATCTTTTTCTTTATTAGCCGGAGTTCTGTACGCGAAAATATAAGCAGGAAGCTGGATGTTCGGGTCAGTAGCGGTTACTTCTTTTTCCTGAGTGATAGGAGTTTCTTTCGGGAAATCTTTTGGATAAAGTGTTCCTTTTGGAATTCCCCCGTAATAGGTTTCGATCCATTTCTTAGTCTGCTCAGGTTTGATATCTCCTGCAACGACCAAAGTAGCATTATTAGGAACGTAATATTTTTTGTAGAATGCCTGGAACTCTTCCAGTTTTGCTGAGTTCAGATCTTCCATAGAACCGATCGTTGGCCAGTTGTATGGGTGATTGGTAAATAAATTTTTCTGAATAGTGGTGAAAAGGTTTCCATAAGGCTGGTTATCCATTCTTAATCTTTTCTCTTCTTTTACGACCTCTCTTTGGGTATCCACACCAATCTGGTTGATTACTGCATGACGCATCCTTTCGGCTTCCATCCAAAGTCCAAGCTGTTCGTTATTGGAAGGGAATGTTTCATAATAATAAGTTCTGTCATTGGTGGTGTTGGCGTTGTTCTGCCCTCCGTTTGAAGAAACGATTTTAAACCAGTCTCCTCTCTTGATATTAGGAGTTCCTTCAAATAAAAGGTGTTCAAAGAAGTGAGCAAAACCTGTTCTGCCTTTTACTTCATCTTTTGCACCTACATGGTACATTACACCTGTGGTTACAACCGGTGCTGAGTTATCCTGATGAAGGATTACATGGAGACCATTGGGAAGGTCATACTCTTCGAATTTGATTTGCTGTGCATTCAGCATTAGCCCGAAGAAAGCTACGGCAGCTGCAGAAAGAAGTCGCTTTTTCATAAAATTTAGAAATTGTTTATCAATTAGTATGAAAAGTGAATTAAATGTTACAGAATATGTAGAAATATATTGGTGATGGTGAATAGTGAATAGTGAATAGTGAATAGCGAATGGTGAATGGTGAATTCGCTTCGCTTGTCAATATGTTACGCAGGATATGAGATCAAGAATAATCATTCACAATTCACTTGCGAAGCAAAATTGACCATTGACAAATACAATCTTAATACTTCATACTCCTAACTTCTTTATGAAAGTTTGAATTCTCCTCTGAATACCTTAATTTTGTGTTCCCAAAATCTTTTGCTGTATGGACTATTTGAAAGGACTCAACGAATCACAATATGAAGCCGTTACCTCTTTACAGGGACCTCTGATGGTGCTTGCCGGGGCAGGTTCCGGAAAAACGCGGGTACTTACCATGCGTATTGCCCATTTAATACATAATGGGATAGACCCTTTCAATATTCTGGCCCTTACCTTTACCAATAAAGCGGCCCGTGAGATGAAAGACCGTATCGCAAAAGTAGTAGGGGAAAGCAATGCAAGAAGTCTCTGGATGGGAACTTTTCACTCTGTTTTTGCAAGGATTTTAAGGATTGAAGCTCATTATCTTGGATATCCTTCCAACTTTACGATTTATGATCAGCAGGATGCTCTGAACGTGATCAAAAAAGTGCTGAAGGATATGAATATCGATGCTGATCTTTATAAACCTAAAAAAGTTCAGGCAAGAATTTCAACGTACAAAAATAATCTGATTACAGTAAAAGCTTATTTCAACAATCCGGAGCTGATGGAAGCTGATGAAAAAGCAAATATGAAATTCATCGGGCAGATTTACCAGAGATATGTTGAGCAATGTTTCAGAAACGGATCCATGGATTTTGATGATCTTCTTCTGAAAACCAATGAATTATTAACCCGTTTCCCGGAAGTACTGGCGAAATATCAGGACAGGTTCAGGTACATCATGGTGGATGAGTACCAGGATACGAACCACTCCCAGTATCTTATTGTAAAAGCTTTGGCTTCAAAATTTGAGAATATCTGTGTCGTAGGGGATGATGCTCAGTCTATCTATTCTTTCCGTGGAGCCAATATTTATAATATCTTAAACTTTAAAAAAGATTATCCTGATGCCAAAACGGTATCGCTGGAGCAGAATTACCGTTCTACACAGAATATTGTAAATGCTGCCAATGTAGTCATTGCAAAAAACCTGCAGCAGTTTAAGAAAAACGTATTCAGTGATAATGAAGAAGGGGACAAGATCAAAATATACCGTTCTCTTTCCGATGCTGATGAAGCCAATTTTGTTGCCGGAAATATCTGGGAACTTCGTAACCGTGACCAGAGAAAATACAGCGATTTTGCCATTTTATACAGAACCAACTCTCAGACGCGTGCTTTTGAAGATGCACTGAGACGTAAAAATATTCCATACAAAGTATATGGAGGACTTTCTTTCTATCAAAGGAAAGAAGTAAAAGACCTTATCGGGTATCTTCGTCTTCTGATCAATGAAAATGATTCTGAAGCATTGATGAGGATTATCAATTATCCGGCGAGAGGGATCGGAGAAACGACACAGAATAAGCTGATCGTTTTTGCAGATGCCCACAATATTGCAGTTTCAAAAGTACTGGATAATCTTCCTATGTATGCACCACAGTTAGGGCTTAACAATGGAGTTTTAAACAAACTGAACGACTTCTGGTCCATGATCAAGGCCTTCCAGGTACTATTGAAAACAGAAACAGCTTACAGCGTTGCTATGGAAGTAGCAAAACGAAGCGGTTTAATCAAGTTTTTAAAAGATGATCAGACGCCTGAAGGAATTTCCAGAGTAGAAAACGTTCAGGAATTGATGAACTCTATGCAGGGATTCATTGAAGAACAGATGCAGCTTGAAGACGGTGATCCGAGTCTTTCCAATTTCCTTGAAAATATTGCCCTTTCTGCAGATACTCAGGATAAAGAGCTGGAGGATGATATGGTTTCACTGATGACCATTCACCTTTCAAAAGGACTGGAATTCCCGGTGGTTCATCTGGTTGGTCTTGAAGAAAACTTGTTCCCGAGCTTTATGAGTTCGGCTACCAGGGAAGACCTGGAAGAAGAGAGAAGATTATTCTATGTAGCCCTGACAAGAGCTGAAAAGCAAGCCTTCTTCTCCTATGCTGTTTCCCGTTTCCAATGGGGGAAAATCACCGATGCGGAACCTTCAAGATTCTTAAGTGAAATTGATGATGAATATATTGAGTTCCTTAATCCTGCTATGGAAAAGAGGTTTATCAATAATTCAGGGGTAAAGTCCAATATTTTTGATGAACATCCTTCTGAAATGAGATCTTTTAAAAAGGTTGAAAAGAAAACCATTGACAGAGGTGATACTTCGAAACCAGCACCGGAAGTAAGAAAACTGAAACCTGTAAGCACAGCTAAAATTATCAATCCAAGCGGAGCCTCGTCTCAGGATATTGAAGTAGGAGATAAGGTGAGACACGACCGTTTTGGTATTGGAGAAGTCACTTTCCTGGACGGAACAGATCCACAGAATATCAAAGCAAAAGTAGTTTTCATGCATGAAGGAGAGAAAAACCTGATCCTGAAATATGCAAAACTGACTAAGATTTAATTTCAAAATAAAAATATAAAGACAACGGATTCAATTATTGGATCCGTTGTCTTTATTTAAACACGAAGTTTACAGAGTTTCTATTTGAACTGTTTCATTTTTTCGTTCACAATGTCGTTTCACTTAGCTAAGACAAATCCTCTGCTGAACAAAGTGCCGTTGCGGCCGAAATAATAACCGATAAGTGCAATATTTTTTATGAATATTTCCTTAATTTATCTTAACTTTAAGTGAGGGATAGACAGAAACGATAACAATTTTTTACAAAAACAAAGTCTATTGTTTTTGTAGACTAATAAATAAATTTTACATTTGCACCCTGTAAAAACATAAATGTTATCAAATTCTAAACTATGAATAATAAGAAAACTATTCTTTCGGCCTCTGTTTTATTTTTCCTCGGCGTATTTACTTACGGACAGGAAAAAGACAGTATAAAAACAAATAAAGACAGCATAAAGACCAATAATGTAGAAGAAGTAGTAGTATTGGGTTCAAGGGCCGGAGCCAGGTCTAAAACCGACAGCCCGGTTCCTGTAGATGTATTCAATGTGAAGGAGTCTTCCATAATCCTTCCACAGACCAATATTGGACAAATACTCAATGCTGTGGCACCTTCCTTTACTTCCACGATTCAGACCAATTCTGATGGTACGGACCATCTGGATCCTGCTCAGCTGAGAGGTCTGGGACCAGATCAGGTTTTGGTGCTGGTGAATGGAAAAAGAAGACATACTTCAGCATTGGTGAATGTGAACGGAACACCGGGAAGAGGTACGGTGGGTACTGACCTTAATGCTATTCCGTCTTTTGCCTTAAACAGGATAGAGGTATTGAGAGATGGAGCCGCAGCTCAATACGGATCTGATGCGATTGCCGGTGTTATTAACCTGGATCTGAAAAGAGATACGGGTAAACTGACAGGTCAGATCAGCTATGGTGGTAATCTTACCCCTACGGCCAATGACCATACCGGAGATTTTGACGGTCAGAATATTCAGCTGGATTTGAACTATGGAAATAAAATCGGGACCAAAGGTGGATTCTTTAATATTACCTGGTCTTCACAATTCAGAAATCCTACATACCGAGCGGGTACTGAAAGTGGAAAAATCTATAATGCTTATAATGCCATAGAGCAGCGTGCTTTGAATGATGGAGTCAATTTATCTTCTCTTTTTACCAATATAAATAATACTCCCAATTCACAGCAAATTATTAATTATGTACACCAGTATGCTCAGGGGGTAAACTACTTTAGTGCAGCTCAACTCTCTGATATACAAAATGCAAATACATTCAAAGACATTACTGACGCCTCAGGGAATGTTCTTCAGAAAGGACTTTGGTCTTTACTCAGTGCTGATGTAACAGATCAGGAATTGAGCTACAGAGGACAGACCAGAAAAGATTTTAATATGCAGGTTGGGCAGTCTAAACTGAATAATCATCAGTTTTTTGTGAATGCTGAGATCCCTGTCAGTGACAACTGGAAAGTGTATACTTTTGGTGGATACAGCTTAAGACACGGAACTTCCGGTGGATTTTACAGAAGACCAAGAGAAAGCAGAACCTTTACAGGATTATATCCTAACGGTTACCTTCCACAGATCAGAACGGACATTCAGGATGTTTCATTGGCTGCAGGAATTAAGGGGAAATGGGATGGCTGGAATATTGACTTCAGTAATACTTTCGGACAAAACTCTTTTACATACAACATCGGAAATACAGGAAACACTTCAATGCGCTTTGCTTCACCCAATGAATTCAATGCAGGTGGTTTAAGGTTTTCTCAGAATACCATCAATTTAGATTTCTCTAAAAAATATGATGTATGGGAAGGGATTAACGTGGCCTTCGGAGGAGAGCACCGTTATGAAAACTTTAAAATTAACCAGGGAGAAGAAGCTTCCTATCAGACCTATGACCAGTTTGGAAATATCTGGAACGGAGATCCAAGTCAGAGAGCCACAGACTTTTTCGGACAACCCTTGCCGGGAGGATCACAGGTATTCAACGGGTTTAAACCTGAAAATGCAGTGAATAAAAACAGACAGTCACTAGCAGCTTATGCAGATATTGAATTTAATTTTACCAACTGGCTATTGGTAGATGCAGCGGCGAGATATGAAAACTATTCTGATTTCGGATCAACATTCAATTATAAATTGGCCTCAAGGATCAAAGTCGCTCCTGATTTCAATGTGAGATTTGCTGGTTCTACAGGATTCAGAGCGCCATCCATCCACCAGATTTATTATAATGTAACCTCTACACTGTTTACCAATAATCAACTATTGGAAGTAGGGACTTTCAGTAATGATTCTCAGCTGGCACAACAGCTGAATATGCCAAAGCTGAAGCAGGAAACTTCAAAATCTGCCAGTGTCGGATTTACCTACAGAATTCCGTCAGCAGGGCTTAGTTTCACAGCAGACGGTTATTTTACAAGAATTGATAACCGTATCATTCTTACGGACCAGTTCCTAAAAAAGGACGTGCCTTCTGATGCACAAAAAGAATATGATAAATTAAATGTAAACGGCGCCCAGTTCTTTACCAACGCGATTGATACAGAAACAAAAGGGGTAGATGTTGTGATTTCACACAATCTAAGATTCTCAGGATTTAAATTGGATAACAACTTTGCTATTAATCTTAATAAAACCAAACAGGTAGGAACGGTTCACTCATCAGGATTGTTGCAGTCTCCGGCACTTGAAAAGATTTATTTCTCTGAAAAATCGAGAGTGTATCTGGAAGAAGCTGTACCTAGAGTAAAAGCAAGTCTTTCCCATACTCTTTCATGGAAGAATGCCAGCTTCTATCTGAGAAATACCTATTTCGGAAAAGTAACAGGTGCTGATGTTATTGATGTAAACGGAGACGGAATTATTGATTTTAACGAACATCAGCAGATCGGAGATAAAATCATTACAGATATCTCTGCTGCCTATCAGTTTACCAAAAATTTAGGATTAACTTTGGGGGTCAATAACCTATTTGATATTTATCCAACGAAAAACCTTCCCGCTTCTACAAATAATGATCAGTTCGTTTATTCACGTTCCACTTCTCAGTTTGGACAGAACGGAAGATATGTTTTTGCAAGACTTAATTTCAATTTTTAATATAATAACAGATAATGCTTATAAAAAAACAGTTCAGAATTTCTGAACTGTTTTTCTTTTTATTTAATGTGAATCTTATCTTTCCACAAGCTCCTTCACAGGTTCCCCATAATGATCAATCTCTGTCTTATTGATCTGAAGGAGCTGATACCATTTCCTGAAAGCTCCGATAAAAACAATAAGCATCAGAACCACTGCCGTTACCGCTAAAGCTGCCAGTAAATATTGTCCTTTGGGAATATAAATGGCTGTCACCTGAATGTAACCGGCCCAAAATGTAATCCCTGCCATAAAAACTCCGGGAACAGCAGAACATAAGGCATATTTTCCTCTGTTCATCCTGATCAGCATCGTTGTACTGACAATCAGTCCACAGGCAGCCAATAGCTGATTACTGATTCCAAATAAGGGCCAGATGCTGTTGACATTTCCTGTATACACAAGATATCCCCAGGCAAAAGTGAAAAGAAGGCTGCTGATAATGATTCCGGGAATCCAGTTTTTATCATTGAATTTTGGAACCACAGAACCCAGCATTTCCTGTAAAAAGAAACGTCCCACCCGCGTTCCTGCATCAATCGCTGTAAGAATAAAGACCGCTTCAAACATGATGGCGAAATTATACCAATAGGCTGTCAGCTGATCCATATATGGGATTTTATTGAAAATATGAGCCATTCCCACAGCCAGAGATACGGCACCTCCTGTTCTTCCATAGAGATCAATACCTATTTTCTGTGAGTAATAATCAATATCTACTCCGTGCAGTGAAGGATGTGCAGCAAGGAAAGAGTCATAAGCTTCTTTAGGAGTATTGATTGCAAAATAATCGCCGGGCATCAGTGTACAGGCTGCAATAAGTGCCATTAATGCAACAAATCCCTCCACGAGCATAGCTCCATATCCTACGAAAAGGATTTCTCTTTCTTTATTGAGCATTTTAGGAGTTGTTCCCGTAGCAATCACTGCATGGAATCCCGAAATCGCTCCACAGGCAATTACAATAAAAATAAAAGGAAGTACCGGGCCGCCAATAATAGGACCACCACCATTAACAAAAGCTGTAATGGCAGGCATCTGTATGGTAGGGTGAATAACAATTACACCGATCGCCAGCATAATAATGGTTCCAATCTTTAAATAAGTCGAAAGATAATCCCTTGGAACCAAAAGAAGCCATACCGGTAATACAGAAGCAATAAAACCATACAGAGGAATCGCTATAGAAATTGTTTTAATATCCCATGAAAATAAATTATTCATTGTAGGGTTCTGCATCAGACTGTGTCCGCTGATAATTCCTGCCACCAGAAGAATGCCTCCAAGAATACTCGCAAACAGGACACTGTTCTTTTTGTAACGCATAATCAGGCCCATAATGATCGCAATAGGCATGGTAATGATTACTGTGAAAAGAGACCATGAAGCTTCGTGCATTGCATTGATACAGGCTAATGATAATCCTGCGAGTGTAAGAATAAGAATGAAAAGAATAGCAAATCCTGCAACAGTTCCCGTTGCTTTTCCGATTTCTTTGGAAGCAATGGTAGCAAGGCTCTGCCCTTTATGCCTCACAGAAGCAAAGAGTACAATCATATCATGCACACCACCACCCAGCACACATCCGATCAGGATCCATAATGCACCGGGAAGGTATCCGAACTGTGCCGCGAGAACAGGCCCTACCAATGGCCCGGCAGCAGCAATGGCCGCAAAATGATGTCCGAAAAGCACATTTTTGTTGGTAGCGACATAATCTTTCCCGTCTGCAAACTCGACAGCAGGGGTCATATTCTGATCGTTTAAACGGAGAACTTTATTGGCAATAAAAATACCATAGAACCGGTAAGCAATTGCGAAAATAAGAACAGACACAAATATGAGAGTAAGCGCATTGATATTGTTTAGTGAATCCATATTGCTTGTTTTTATTAGTGAATGATTAAATTATTATTGTTTTTATTGTCAATAGTTTAATCATTAGCCAAGGTAATTAATTCTTAAATAAAAAATACCAATATGTATATCAATCTAGCATATTTATTATTTGTCGTTATTTATTGTATTGATATGTAGTGATTTAATTGTTTTTGCGTAGTTTTATGTATATTATTTCTTCTGGGAAAGAATAAAGTCTACCATTTGATCTGTTATCTTATCAAGATAACCCTTGTCTGTAGTCCCAAAGCCATGGACTCCACCTTCAACCACAATTAAAGAGTTTTGAATTTTTACTCTGTTTAATTTTCTGTGAAGCTTTTTGGATTGACTCAAAGGAACAATTTTGTCATTATTTCCCTGAACAATTAAAGTAGGAACACCACCTGATACGAAATTAACCGGGGATATCGTCTTAAGATAATCTATTGCCCTGTCCTGATCTTTTCTGATATCATATCCGGAAATCCCTTTCACCAGATTTTCCTGTAACCCGACAATTTTTTTGGACATTAGTCCGATCATTCCTACCGGAATTGTCCCTAATCTTGTATGGAAAAGTTTGTTGAGGTCTGCAGGGCCATAATGATCAATTACATAATTTACCTTAGCAGAATAGGATGAAAGCTCAGGATTACCCAAATAAGTATTGTCTGGTGTATAAGCTGCCATCAGAGAAAGGTGAGCTCCCGCTGAAGCTCCGAAAAGGCCGATGTTGCTGGTATCAAAATGATATTTTTCTGCATTTTTTCTGACCCATCTTACAGCGTCTTTGGTATCTTCCAAAGGCAAAGGAAAATGAGTGCTGTCATTTAAAAGCGTATAGTTGATACTGATCACCGCATATTGTTTGCCTATGAGTTTTTTTATAGTCGTTTCAAGATAGTTATCGGCATTAACTATTTTGTCGCCTTCTATCCATCCGCCTCCATGAACGTAGATCAATACCGGAAGTTTTTCATCAGTACTGTTCTTAGGAGTATAGAGATCAAGGGCGAGAGGTTGGCTCTTTCTGTTGGTTTTGTAAACAATATTCTCAGAAACTGTTGCTATTTCAGGAAGTAATGTGCTTTTTACAGCAGGAGCTTTAGTTGGTCTTAATGGTAGGTCTTGTGAAAAAAATAAACTGGAAAAACTTAAAAATGAAATAAAAAACAGGTTTGTGAAAAACCTGTAAATTGATATGTTGTTTATTGATAAATTCATATTAAATTTTTTAAGGATGCTTTATTTTACTAACTCCTCAAAAAGCTTACCAAAAGTAGCATCCAGATCTTTGGATTTTCCCGGATGAGGGCGGGAGGTCTGAACAACAGCACTCCTTACAGCCGTCAGCCATCGGAAACGTTCCGGGATATCAAGCAGCGCAATAGGACCGCCATCTTTATCACCATTCGCAATTTTCTGAAAGCTTTCCAGATTATGGATGATATCGTCATAATCAAGCTTGCTGTGCATCAGCTTAAATTTATCCGGACACAAATAAAACTCTACCCTGATGAACTTTTCTTTTTTAGAAAACATCACCAGTCCGATATTGAAAAATTCTTCTCTTTCAACTTTAGGTACCAGGCGTATTACCGCATATTCATATATTTTATCCTCTTGCATTTTTAGCTTCGTTTACAAAGATTTGAGAATTTTCCAATCTGGTTTTCAAAAACTGAAAATAGATTTCACGAATTTCATCCGGTGTTTCGTCAGCATCATTCCATTGCAGCCAGTCCTCAGGAATCATATTGACAATTTCCCTGAATAATGTTTCGTTCAGAACTTCATGAGCAAACCTGTCTGCTTCATCAAGCATTTTTGCTTTGGGAAGAAGCACATGGTCTTTCACATATTTGAAAGGTGTTCTTGCTGCTGTATCAAAATTCTGCCATGAATGATGAAAGTAGAACGAAGCACCATTATCAATGATCCAGAGTTCTTTATGCCACATCAGCATATTTGTATTTTTAAAAGTACGGTCAATGTTGGTGATAAATGCATCCAGCCATACAATTTTTGAAGCCAGCAGCGGATCCACACTTACTCCGGGATCATAGGTGATAGAACCGGAAAGATAATGCAGTCCAAGATTCAGACCTTCGGAAAATTTCAGCAGATCCTGGATTTCTTCATCGGCTTCTGTTCTGCCGAAATCAGCATCAAGATTGACAAAAACAAGCTCAGGAATTTTAAGCCCTAAAGCTTCGGTAATCTTACCCCCTAAAAGTTCGGATATCAGCATTTTAACTCCATGGCCTGCACCACGGAATTTTAATACATATTTGAAATCATCATCAGCTTCTGCCAGAGCCGGAAGAGATCCTCCTTCTCTCAGGGGCAGAATGTAACGCATCACGGTTACCGTTCTTAAATTCTGCATGAGGCAAAAATAAGGCTATTTTTATAAACTTTAACCTGACTTTAAATAAAAGAAATAAGGAATTGAAGATTTTAAAACAGAGTTTTTTTCATAAATTTCCATTTTAAATGGAAAGAAAAATTTGTTTTATGAATCTGATTACCGAAAATAATATATACCTGGAAAATAAAGAAACAAGAGGTTTTCTTGCAGATGCTTTTTATCAGGATACCGTGCAGAAGCTTCCTTTAGTGATATTTGTTCACGGATATAAAGGCTATAAAGATTGGGGAGCCTGGAGTCTGATGGCTGAAAAGTTTGCGAAATCCGGATTTTTCTTTGTGAAATTTAATTTTTCACATAACGGAACGACAACAGATGATCCACTGAATTTTGGAGATCTTGAGGCTTTTGGCCATAATAATTATTCTAAAGAATTATCTGACCTTAGTGTGGTAATCGATCACTTCAGTAAAGATCCGCATGTGGACGAAGAAAAAATAGTTCTGATAGGACACAGCAGGGGAGGAGGGATTTCCATTATTAAAACATCCGAAGATGAAAGAATCAACGGTTTGATTACATTGGCGAGTGTAGATACATTAGACCGTTTTCCTAAAGGAGAATCTTTTGAAAGCTGGAAAAATAATGGCGTATATTATGCACTGAACGGGCGTACCAGACAGGAAATGCCGCATTATTATCAGTTTTATGAGGATTATGAAAAGGATATTCACCGTTTTGATGTGGAAAGGGCTACAGAAATGGCCAAAGCCCACTTGCTGATTATTCATGGAACAGAGGATGAAGCAGTAGAAGTAAAACAGGCTGAGCATCTACATCTTCTTCACCCGAATTCCGAACTTTTTCTGATTGAAAATGCCAACCATACTTTCGGAGCAAAAGAACCATGGACAGAAAATGATTTACCCAAAGATCTGAATACTGTAACCGAAAAATGTATTGATTTTATCAAAGAAAAATTGAAATAAAACATTTAAAAACACGTTATTATAAATGAACCACCATATCAGTATCATTATGAAAAAAATTATTGCAGGCGCATTTGCACTTTCACTATGTCTTGTTTCGTGTAAAAAAGAAACAAAAACAGAATCTTCTGTAAGCACTACAGATACTCTTACTACGGCGATGCCTCCAGACACTGTCTCAACTCCAAAAAATGATTCTGTTGCATCACCATCTCCCTCTGCTCCGGCTCCTGATAATATTATCACCAAGAATGTGGGTAAATATCCACATGATATTAAATTCTTTGAAGATAAGGGGATATCAGAAAGACTGAAAAAACTGGCAGGATCCCAATACGATGAAATGGTGAAGAATTTCAATGTGGAAGGCCCTATTGCATCAGAGAATGGAATTTATAAACTGACAGGCTGTAAGCAGCACGACTGCCCGGGATATGCTACAAGCATTTATTATGATGCCAAAAATGATAATCTGAATGTTTCTATTGATAAAAATGGCAAGATAACAGACTTTGCTGAAAAAGGAAAAATTACTATTTCTGAATCGTTGAAAGCAAAATAAGAAAGGGAGCTGGAAGACAGAAGCTGGGGTAATGGCATTCCAACATCTATTGAAATCAAAAATAGTTATAAAACTGTAAGTTACTTAAGTTTTTATAAACTTCCAGCCTCTAACTTCCATTATAAAATAAAAGAAGCCTGAAATTTCAGGCTTCTTTTATTTTATTTAATGGTCAAAACGGTCCATGCTTCTTCAACTTTACTTTCCAGAAGTAATCTCTGGGCATCAAGGTGAATGTTTTCATCAGCATGAAAGTCTCCGGCAGGTAATATTTCGGTATTGGCAAGCATTCCAAGGTCATTTCCTGTAAATACTTTGCTGTATTTTATGGCATCCGGGAGCTGATCAAAACCGATTCCTTTTGTTACCAAAGGTTTTGGTACTTCAAAGAGACTGCTCTCATTGCTTCTCGAATACCAGTTACTGCCTAAACGGGCTACCATATCCAGTTTTTTCTGATCCAGATTTCCGGCTTCGTTCAGGTATTCTTCCCTGATATGAATTTTCAGAACTTCACAGATGACAAGGTTTCCTGCGCCACCCTGATCACCTAATGGTTTTACCTCTAACACTTTACATTCAAAATTAACAGGACACTCTTCTATCAGTCTAGGCTGTACAAGGTCTGCATCTTTCATCGTAAGACCGGATTTGATAAATTCATTGACTCCGGTTTCATATTCTGTAGAGGCTAAAGATATCTGCTGTACAATCGGGAAATTCACTGTTCCTATTACTACTTCAGGCACTTCAAGAACGTTTTCCAGTGTATGCTTAGTGGTATTGTCACGTACTCTTCTCGATGGTGAAAAAATCAGAACCGGAGGAACTGTACTGAACATATTAAAAAAACTGAATGGAGATAAGTTACTGTTACCGTCTTTGTCCACAGTAGAAGCCAGTGCAATCGGGCGCGGTGAAACGGCTGTCTGCATAATGGTCTGTAGCTGTACAGAGGTTATCTCTGAGGGGATTACTGTTTTCATGTTTTTGGTTTTAACACTTAATTTAACTTAAGTATTCAAATGATATTAAAAAGGTGCTTCGACTCCGCTTAGCATGACACTTCTAATATTAACTGTTTAACAGCATATCTCTAGCAGTGTCATACACTAAACCTTATAGGTTTTCAAAACCTATAAGGTTTAATAGTTATTGTGCAAAGTTAAAATTTAAATAAAAATTAAAGTGTCGGAATAAGTTTACCTGAAACTTCCCCGAAGCCTACTCTCACACCATCTTTTTCAGCCCATGCTTTCATGGTAACCGTATCATTGTCTTCAATGAATTTTCTCTCTTCTCCGTTGCTTAATGATAAAGGATTTTGGCCTCTCCATGTAAGCTCAAGCATAGAACCGAAAGATTTCGGATCACTTCCGGAAATAGTTCCGCTCGCATACATGTCACCTACTTCTACGTTACAACCGTTTACGGTGTGGTGTGCAAGTTGTTGGGTCATATTCCAGTACATATGTTTGTAGTTGCTTTCGCAGATCAGGTTTTGCTCGCCGTTTTCTGGCTTGATGTATACTTCAAGATTGATATCGTAGTTTTTATCACCCTCAAATTTTAAATAATCTAAAACTTCAGGATCCTGTACAGGAGAAGCTGTTCTGAATGGTTCCAGAGCTTCAAGGGTAACCACCCATGGAGAAATGGATGAACCGAAATTTTTAGCAAGGAATGGCCCCAGCGGAACATATTCCCATGATTGGATATCTCTTGCAGACCAATCGTTAAAAATGACCATTCCGAAGATAGCATCTTCTGCGTCTTTGGTAGAAATACTTTCTCCCATCTCCGTATTTTTATTGATGATAAATGCCATTTCCAGTTCGAAATCCAACTGCTTGCATGGTCCAAAAACGGGTTTATCTGTATCAGCAGGTTTCATCTGACCTTTCGGACGGTTGATTTCTGTTCCGGAAACAACAATTGAGGATGCTCTTCCGTGGTAACCTACCGGTAAATGTTTCCAGTTAGGTAATAAAGCATTGGCCGGATCACGGAACATTTTTCCAACATTGGTAGCGTGTTCAATACTGCTATAGAAATCTGTGTAGTTAGGAATATGAACAGGCATCATCATTTTTACTTTATCCAGATCATAGAATGCTTCTTCAATCGTTTTCTGGTCTTTTGATAAAGTTGACCCTTCCTGCAATAGAGCCTGGATTCTGGTACGAACGGCGTTGGTAACCGGTTTCCCCAGTTCGATAAATTCGTTGATGGTATATGCTTCAAAAACATTATCGTCCAATCCTTCGATATCTTCGAAATAGCCAAGATCATACAAGGTAGCCAGATCAATGACCTGATCTCCGATTCTTGTACAGCATCCGATGTATTCTTTATTAAAAACTGCGACTCCGAAAGGAATATTGTGTATAGAAAAATCCGAATTTGAGGAATAGTCTACAAATGATTTCATAAGTTTAGATTTTAGTTAGATTAAATATCATCCGGAGCATTCCCCGGAACATTTATTTTGTCTTTTTTGAGTAAGAGGCTTCGTCTATCCATCTGTCTCTGGTATTGATATCGATGAGGTACAGGATATTATCCTGCTGGGTCAGCAATAACGTCTTGGTGACTGGCATTGGGATTTTTTTATTCTCAAGCATATCTGCTCTTAAAGAAATAATATTTTTTTTCCTGATGATATCACCTGTGAAAACATTGGAGCTGCTTTCTCCTGTTGCTTTATCATCAAAAACTTCTACATAAGTGGCATTATTTCCTTTGATAATAATAAAGTCCCTTTCTGTATGATCGGTTTCATCTTTAATGAAGACGAATTTTTTGCTGTCAATATTTACATTTTCAAGATGCTGATTGATGCCTTTTCTTTGTTCAAGTCGGTTGAGAATTTCGTTCAGTGTTCCGTATTGAGCTTTAAGCCCTAATGCTCCCAGAAGGAAAATTCCAATTAAAAGTTTTCTCATATACTGTGTTTTATAAAAAAGTTTTGCCAGAATACTATATTCTGACAAAACCTATATTGTAAATGTAAATTAAAGATTACCTCTTCTTTCCTGCTCTCTTTCTAATGCTTCGAATAAAGCTTTGAAGTTTCCGGCACCAAAACTCTGTGCGCCGTGTCTTTCAATAATTTCGAAGAATAGAGTAGGACGGTCTTCTACAGGCTTCGTAAAGATCTGTAATAAATAGCCTTCTTCATCATGATCAATAAGTATACCTAACTCCTGAAGTTTTTTAAGATCTTCATCAATATGGCCTACTCTTTCAGGAACCATGTCATAATAAGCTTCAGGTGGAGCAGAAAGGAACTCAACACCACGTTTTTTCAGTTCGGTTACAGTGTGGATAATATCCTTTGTAGCAACAGCGATGTGCTGTACACCTTCACCTTCATAGAAATCAAGGTATTCTTCTACCTGAGATTTCTTTTTACCTTCTGCCGGCTCATTGATCGGGAATTTAGCATATCCGTTTCCGTTTGACATTACTTTAGACATCAATGCAGAATACTCTGTGTTGATCTGTTTATCATCAAAAGAAAGGATATTTACAAATCCCATTACTTTTTCATACCATTCTACTGTCGGGATCATTCTGTTCCAGTCAACATTTCCTACACAGTGGTCTACGTATAACAAGCCTGCTTCTTCAGGGTTATAATCACTTTCCCATTTTTCGTAACCAGGCATGAAAGCTCCATTATAATTTTTTCTTTCTACAAACATATGAACGGTTTCTCCATAGGTGTAGATTCCGGACATTCTTACCTCACCATGCTCATCAGTTAACGTTACAGGCTCTAAATATGGTTTTCCGCCTCTTTTAGTTGTTTCTTCGAAAGCTGCATAGGCGTCATCTACCCAAAGTGCCAAAATTTTTACTCCGTCACCATGTTTTTTTACGTGTTCACTGATAGGAGAATCAGACTTAAGTCCTGTTGTTAATACCAATCTGATTTTTCCCTGTTGAAGCACATAAGATGCACGGTCTCTTACTCCTGTTTCAGGACCGGCATAAGCTACAGACTGAAAACCGAAAGCGGTTTTGTAATAATGGGCAGCCTGTTTTGCATTTCCTACATAAAACTCAATATAATCTGTACCGTTAATCGGCAAGAAATTTTCTGCTTGAGCTATTTTCTCGGCAAATGTAAGTGTTGACATATTTTCTCTTTTACTTTTATTTTATTGGTATGCAAATTACAAAAAACTTGGACATTGCGAAAATATTACTTCGGATTCATTGAAGATATTTAACATAATGTTAAAGAAAAGTTTACTTAAGTATATTTAAGTTTCTTACGTTTAAAATCGTCTACCTACATTTGTTATACAAAATACAAGTGAGAAAAAATATTTCGAAACATGAAAGCCGTAGATACTCTCTGCGGCTTTCTTATTTTAGATGGTTTCTATTTTTCTGTTAAGCATTCCGGCATCGGGATTATAATTGTCCCAGATTTTCCAGGAGTCATTTACTTTCCGTATAAAGTAGATCTGGGTACTCAGCTGATTTACAAAATGCTCTTCTCCGGTTTCTCCTACTTTGAACAACAGGTTCCAGAATTCCTGGGATTCCAGGATTTTCTTATCCGGTTCATCAGTAACGACATGAATGTCAAAAACTTCGTAGTTGGATCTGTTGTTTTTAGTTACCAGATGAAAATCTTTATCACACAATTCTTTGCTAAATTGTGAAACCCGTTCTAAAAATGGAGAATCATCAAAAACCAGTTCTTTAAACAGGCTGGTGTTATGATCAGGAAACTGCTTGCAGAACTCAAAAGCGGTAGCACAATAGTCGTAAACCATCTGTATAATGGATGAAATTTCATCAGTTTCCCGGTTGTCATCTTCTTTTTTATGTTTGATCGTCAGTATGTAATCATTGAGATCTTTATATCCTAAGAAAATACATATTTTATCCAATGTTTTTAAAAACCTGAGATCACTATGGGTTTTATCCTGATAATCATTTTCAAAGAAACGCTGCAGAGTGACATGGGAAATGGTATTTCCGATTTCGAATTTTTTCCCTCCCTTCAGTTCTTCTGCTTCCGAGAGTTCATCTTTAATAATTTCGGAAAGAATAATATAATGGCTTCTCTTCCACTCATTCACATTCCCCAAAACAGAATTTCTTACTTTCGAATGCTTTACAACTTCTTCTCGTATCGAATTATATATAGTTTTCAATTTCCTTGTTTTTGAAAGAATTTTATCAAAAATACTGCCAAAATATTAGCACTTTTTTTATGATTTTATACATTCAGGCGTAATGTTTTATGTTTTTAGATACAAAAACAGCCTGAAATTCTTTGATTTGACTGTCACTGTTTGAATCTTTCAAAGGCAGCTCTTTCCAGCATTTCCCTGTCATCCGGATGGGCGATGCTGATAAGTTCCTGTGCTCTCTGACGAAGATTTTTTCCGTATAAATATGCCGTTCCGTATTCTGTAACTACATAATGAATGTGTCCTCTTGTTGTTACCACCCCGGCTCCCTGTTTCAGGAAAGGAACAATTCTGGAAATCCCCTTTTTGGTTCTCGCAGTGATTGCAATAATGGGTTTTCCGTCGTCACTTAAAGCGGCACCACGCATGAAATCCATTTGTCCTCCGATTCCACTGTACTGCAGTGTTCCGATAGAGTCGGCGCAAACCTGTCCTGTAAGGTCTATTTCAATGGCAGAATTAATGGCCACCATTTTTTTGTTTCTCATAATATTAATCGGAAAATTGACCTCACTTACATCTCTGAAAGCAAATACGGTGTTGTCGTCCACATAATCGTAGAGTTTCCTGGTTCCGAAGCAGAAACTTGTAATGGTTTTATTATCGTTGTAACCTTTGTATTTGTTGTTAATCACATCATTCTGGATTAAGTCGATAACACCATCACTCAACATTTCTGTATGAATTCCGAGGTCTTTATGATTGGTAAGACATTTCAGCACTGCATCAGGAATAGTTCCGATACCCATCTGAAGAGTAGATCTGTCTTCAATGAGTTCAGCAACATTTTTTCCGACCAGCATTTCTTCAGGACCCACTTTTGAGCCGTAATCTACCGTAGGAAGTTCTTCCTCATGCCAGACCAGTTTATGAATTCTGCTGATATGGATCATTCCGTCCCCATGTGTTCTCGGCATTCTCGGATTGACAGTGGCCACAATGATTTTTGCTGTATCTACTGCTGCTCTTGCAATATCTACAGAGGTGCCCAATGTACAAAAGCCGTGTCTGTCCGGTGGAGAAACGGTAACCAGAGCTACGTCCAGCGGTAAAATATTTTTTCTGAATAAAATAGGAATTTCACTTAAGAATACTGGTACAAAGTCTCCTCTGTCGGAATTTACGGCATCACGTACAGGAGTGGAAACAAACAAAGAATTGATAAAAAAACTGTTTTTGTATTCTGGTTTTGCAACTTCCACATTCCCCTGTTGGGTAATAGAAACCATCTCCACATTTTGCAGTCTGCCAGCTTGTCTTGCCAGTTCATCGATCAGGTAGTTAGGAGTACAGGCGCTACCGTGAAAAAAGACACGGTTTCCGCTTTTTACCGTATATATTGCTTCTTCTGCGCTGATGTAATTATTCATATTTTATCTTTTTAACAGGGTGTCAATCGTGTTTCTCACTTCATAAAATACCTCTCTTATTTCAAAGATAATCTTTATAATAATATCCTTTTCAAATATTTTAAAGTTATTGAAAAGACTTTTATCATCTTGTAAAAAACAAATAAATAGTGAAAGGTTAGGATTTAATTTTTTTGATATTTAGTGATTTGTTTGCTTTTTTTTATAGTGGGTCATTAATTAGACTTAGTTCGGAATAAGAAGAATAGAAATAGAATTTGGGATTAAAAGTTATTGCTTTAATCAGTTGAAGCTTTTAGCCTGATCGTATTTGCTTATTAAAAAAAAGCCGTCATTCAACTTGAAGAAAGTAAATGACGGTCTATTATTTTTAACTTTACTTAAACCTGACTCAGTTTAATTAGAATAAAATATTTTTTAAGAATCTGATAATTTATACAAAAGTTATATTCATCGCTTACAGTAGTTTTTGATAAGCTAATTTATTAATGCGACGATTATACTTTTAGCATCATATTATAGACCATAAAGTCTTTTACATACACATACTGTATGAGATGAATTTTCTGGATTAGCACAAAAATCTTCGGGAATTGCTTCTACAAATTGATTCATAAGTTGTAAACAAACAACGCGGGTAGGATTATCTCCTCCTTTTACATTTTTTAACTCGTTTCTCTTCATTTTTTTAAGATTTTTCATAGATAATTGTATTTAGTTTTTTCCTACTCATATAGCTTTTCGGATTACGCTTTTTAAAATCTTTTAAATATAAAAATTAATTCCGATATATATGGTTCATTCTAAAAAGCCGTCATTCACTCGAAGAGAGTAAATGACGGCCAGTTATTTTTTAATTTTTCTTAAAACTAATCTCAGGTTAATTAGAAATTTCAACCGATTTTTTCTGTTTCATACTTCCTGTTTCAGAAAATCTCAGATGCCAGCTGAAAGATTCTTCCAGCAGGTGAGGTGTATGTCCCCCTCTTTCGCAGGCTCTGTCGAAATAGGACTGGAGTTCTTCTTTATAATCAGGATGAACACAATTGTCAATAATTTTCTGGGCTCTTTCTCTAGGAGCCAGTCCTCTTAAGTCTGCCAATCCGATATCCGTTACCAGAATATCAACGTCATGTTCTGTATGATCTGTATGAGAAACCATGGGAAGGACATGCGAAATGTTGTTGCCTTTTGATGCGGCCTGAGTCACGAAAATACTTAGATAGGCATTTCTCGCAAAGTCTCCGGAGCCTCCGATTCCATTCATGATTTTTGTTCCTCCGATATGGGTAGAATTCACATTTCCATAGATGTCAAACTCAATAGCTGTATTGATTGCGATAACTCCCAATCTTCTGATCAGTCCCGGTGTATTGGAAATATTCTGAGGTCTTAAAACGAATTTGTCTTTATATTTTGAAAGATTTCCTAAAACTCTTTCATAGCATTCCTGAGAAACGGTAATGGACGATGCCGAAGCAAAGCTCAGTTTACCGGAATCGATCAGATCAAATGTACTGTCCTGAAGTACCTCGGAAAACATGGTCAGATCATAAAAATTACTGTCTTTGAAACCTGTCAGAACAGCATTGGCTACTTTACCGATACCGGCCTGAAGGGGAAGTAAGCGGTCTGTAAGGCGACCCAAAAGAACTTCGTTTTCAAAGAATGCAAGAAGGTGTTTAGCAATGGCTGTTGTTTTTTCGTCTGGTTCTGCAATATCTGCCGGGCTGTCTTTACGGTTAGTAAAAACAATGGCTTCAATTTTATTGGGGTCAACGGGAATGCTTTTTCTTCCGATTTTATTCCAAGGAGCTACAATTGGGATAACATTTCTGTAAGGATAATCTTCTGCCTGGTAAATGTCATGGATTCCATAGACTTCTTCCGGAACTTCTGTATTGATTTCAATAATGACTTTTTTTGCCAAAGCTGCAAAGGTTACCGAATTTCCTACAGAAGTGGTAGGAACAATGCTTCCGTCTCTTTCAATATAGGCTGCTTCAATAATGGCTACATCTATGTTTTGGAGGTTTTTGGTGTGAAGAAGCTCGGCACTTTCACTTAAATGCTGATCAATGAAGAGAATTTCTCCGTTGTTGATTTTGTTTCTTAGGATAGGATCTACCTGGAAGGGCATTCTTTTTTTCAGGACATTGGCTTCTGCCAGTTTCCCGTCTGTACCGTGCCCCAGTGAAGCTCCGGTCATTAGGGTGATCTTGAGATCTTCTGTTTTTCCTCTTTCTGCAAGTGCCGGCAAAATAGCTTTGCTGTCACCTGCTTTTGTAAAACCGCTGGACCCGATGGTCATGCCGTCTTTAATCATTTTTACAGCGTTTTCAGCTGTTGTTACCTTTTGGTGTAGACTTTCTAATCTGATTCTTTCTAACATGTAATATTGATTTTGTTTTAAACCACCATTACTTAGGATGCGTCATGAAAAATAATGATGGCTAATATGTTAACCATACCTTACAAATTTACGAAAAAAGACGCTTTAAATAAAGGATTTAAAGCGTCTTTTGTATGTATTCAGTAATACTTTTTCGATTAAAAGAAAAGTATTTTAATGTTTTATTCCAGCCATGAAGTTTTATAAGATGGATCTTCTACTTTCAAAGCTTCTTCAGTAATTTTTAAAGGGCGGAAAGGGTCTACCATTACAGCATATTCTTCCGTGAATTTTTTACCGATACTTCTTTCCATAGCACCAGGGTGTGGTCCGTGTACAATGCCTCCCGGGTGAAGGGTAAAATCCATGAGATCAATATGGTTACGGCTCATGAAATCACCTTCCGTATAGAACAATACTTCATCAGAATCAATATTGGAGTGGTTATAAGGAGCAGGAATTGCCTGTGGATGGTAGTCATACATTCTTGCACAGAATGAGCAGACTACGAAATTGTGTCCTTCAAAATTCTGGTGAACCGGTGGCGGTTGGTGAATTCTTCCGGTAATCGGTTCGAAGTTTTTAATATTGAATTTATAAGGATAAAAATAGCCATCCCAGCCCACTACATCAAACGGGTGTGTTGCGTAGATGAAATCTGTAATCTGGTTTTCTTTTTTTACTTTGATCAGGAATTCTCCTTTTTCATCGATCGGTTTTTTGAAAGCTGGAGCGATAATATCTCTTTCGCAGAATGGAGAATGTTCCAGAAGCTGCCCGAATTCATTTCTGTATCTTTTCGGAGTGTAAATAGGAGAGTGGCTTTCTAAGACAAAAAATACGGTATCATCAGACTTCAGCTCCACCTGGTAGATCGTTCCTCTCGGAATAATAAGATAATCTCCCGTTACGAACTCAAGATCTCCTACAAATGTTTTCAAAATTCCGGTTCCGTTATGAACGTATAAAAGCTCATCACATTCTGCATTTTTGTAGAAATAATCCATCGATTTTCTCGGCTTTGCCAATCCCATTTTCAGGTCACTGTTCATCAAAAGGATCTTTCTGCTGTCCATAAAGTCGTCCTCAGGTGTGACATTCATTCCCTTAAACATTCTTGGAGTGATGTTTTTTTCCACAGCGATTTTAGGAGTGACATCTTTCGGCTCACCGATAGATTTGATCTGAGTAGGGCGGTGGATATGATATAGCAGAGAAGAAATACCATGGAAGCCTTCCGTACCGAAAAGCTGCTCATAGTAAAATTTATCTTCCGGAGACTTAAAGATCGTATGCCTTTTTGGTGGGATATTTCCCGATTGATGATATCTCATTTTACTTTCATATGTAGTTTCTCAAATTTAATCATTTTTCATGAATTGGATGAATCTATATTTTTCAGTCAAAGTTTTGTATTTGAAAAATAATTGTTAGATTTGTCTAACAATTTTAATTTCATGAAGCGAATATTATTTTCTGTCATTTTTTTATCAACTTATTGTTTTGCGCAGGAGACCGACAGCTTGAGTTTACAGCAGACTAAAATCCAGGATTCAGTGAAAGTGAGGAAGAAGGAATTTAAGACAAGTAACATCGAAGATGTAGTGGTGACCGGTACTATAAAACCCATGAGCAGATCCAAAAGTCCCGTGGCAGTGGAGATCTACAGTCAGAAATTTTTTCAGAAAAATCCGACTCCCAGTATTTTCGAGGCTATTGCAATGGTGAACGGGGTAAAACCTCAGCTGAACTGTTCTGTGTGCAATACAGGAGATATTCATATCAACGGACTGGAAGGACCTTATACGATGATCCTGATTGATGGAATGCCGATTGTAAGTTCACTTTCCACTGTTTATGGACTGAGCGGAATCCCTAATAGCTTGGTGGATAGAATAGAAGTGGTAAAAGGCCCGGCGTCTTCCATTTACGGTTCTGAAGCCATGGGAGGAGTGATTAATATTATCACTAAAAATGCTTTGACCGCTCCCAAGCTGAGTGTAGATCTGATGACCAGCACATGGAGTGAGAATAATCTGGATCTTTCTACGAAGTTTAATGTGGGCAAGAATGCAGCTTCATTATTAAGTTTGAATTATTTCAGTTTTCAGGAAAGGATAGATCAGAATAAAGATAATTTTACGGATGCTACATTGCAAAGCAGGATTTCGGTTTTCAACAAATGGAATTTTAAAAGAAAAGAAAACAGACAGGCCAGTTTTGCGATGAGATATCTGTATGAAGACCGTTTTGGGGGAGAAATGCAGTGGAACAAATCTTTCCGTGGAAGCGATGAAGTGTATGGAGAAAGTATTTATACCAACAGAGCAGAGGTTTTCGGGTTGTACGAATGGCCGATGAAGGAACATATTGTTACTCAGTTTTCTTACAATTATCATGATCAGAATTCATTTTATGGTACCAATCCGTTCAATGCGACACAAAAGGTAGCTTTTGTGCAAACCTATTGGGACAGAAGTTTTGGTAAGCATGATATCACTGCCGGACTTACTTTCAAAAGAACTTATTATGATGATAATACACCAGGAACATTGGCTGCAGACGGTATCACGAATGCGCCGATGAAATCTCCGATCTGGGGTGCGTTTATCCAAGATCAGTGGGAGATCAATGAAAAAAATACCATACTGCTCGGATACAGATATGATTATGATAAAGTGCATCATTCCGTACATTCACCGAGATTTGCATGGAAATTCAATCCTAATCCATATCATACCTTACGTTTCAACTTTGGAACCGGTTTCAGGGTGGTGAATCTGTTTACGGAAGATCATGCAGCGCTTACAGGCTCAAGGGAGGTTGTGGTAAAATCGGACCTGAAACCGGAAAGATCTGTCAACGGAAATCTGAATTATATCTGGAAAATTCCGTTAGGAAACCGTTTGCTGAATCTTGATGCTTCCGCATTCTATACGTATTTCAGCAATAAAATCGTAGGTGATTTTGATTCTGATCCTGATAAAATCATTTATGACAATCTTCACGGATACGGAATTTCAAGGGGCGCTTCCCTGAATGTGGATTTTAGTTTTCAGTTTCCTTTGAGTGTTAATCTGGGAGTGACCTATCTGGATGTGTATCAGAAATTTGATAATGAAAATCAAAAGACACAACAGCTGCATGCCCCGAAGTGGAGTGGTACTTATAGCCTGACCTACAAGTTTGCGAATAATCTGACCATTGATTTTACAGGACAGTTTTACGGACCAATGCGGCTTCCTGTTCTGGTAAATGACTTCCGTCCGGAATATTCACCATTTTATTCTCTGGCTAATATTCAGGTGTCTAAGAGCTTTAAATCAGGATTTGAGGTGTATTGCGGAATGAAAAACCTGTTCAATTTCAGACCTAAAGATCCTCTGATGAGACCATTTGACCCATTTGATAAACATGTTGATGATCCCATCAATAATCCTAATCATTATACTTTTGATACGGCATATGGCTATGCACCGATGCAGGGAATAAGAGGTTTCCTGGGAGTAAAATATACTTTGAAATGAAAAAATTGGCTTTATTTTTAATGTTAGTGCCCTGTTTTTGTCTGTCTCAGATGAAGACAGGCACTTTTTCTGATCTTGAGGTTTTGCAGAAAGTAAATCCGAAGCCGGTAGTTATTCACCTTTATACGGATTGGTGTGCGGTCTGTAAAATTGAAACTTTCCGTTTGAATAAAGATAAAGAGCTGGTTAATATAATGAATGAACATTTTTATTTTATCAATTTCGAGGCAGAGAAGACAAAAGAGAAAATTCATTTCCAACATCAGAATTTTGAATATCTGCAGAATGGAAATTCGGGAATTCATAAGCTGGCGCTGGCTTTGTCAAAAAATAAAAATCAGCCTGTGTATCCTTTGTGGGTATTTCTGGATAAGCATCAGAATCTGGTGTATTATCAGGAAGGGCAGATGACGCCTGAAAAAATGAAGCAGAAACTGTTGGAAATTTCTGCTTTATAAATTGGAAGGTTTTTGTTGGAAAACGCAAAGTTGTTTTTATTTCCCGCAGATTATACAGATAACGCAGATGTTTGAGTAAAAAAAAATCTGCAAAATTTGCTTTATCTGTGTGAGTTAAGGTTTCTGAATTTTGTTGGAAAACGCGAAGGCGCAAGTTTTTTCTTTGGTGATATTTTTAAGTCGCAAAGATTTTATCTGCGATAAAATTGTATATTCCTAATACTATATGGATTAATCTTTGCTGAAAATCTTTGATTTTCTTGCGCCATAAAACAACTTATTGTTTATTTTTTCTTTGCGACTTTGCGTTTTCCCAACTTTAAAAGTCTTTTTTATTTCCCACAAATTACACAGATCCCATAGATTTTTTTCTTTAACGAATTTTAAAATGAGTAAGAACTATTCCAATCTTTAAATTTTTAAATCATTAAATCTTTCAATTATTCTAACTGACCACTTGCATCGATCAGCACAGCCAGCTGAATACAAGGCTCATGAGAGCGGTTGCTCCATGCATGATCCGTTCCTCTCTGGATAACGATGTCGCCAGGTTTCAAAAGCGTTTCTCCTTCTTCCATGATGAGGTAAAGTTCGCCGGAAAGAATAATGATATAATCCAGTGTTGGCGTTTGATGCATCATCGGATGAGGTTTGTTCTTTTTCCACTCTACGCCTAAATCTTTATCTGGCGGAACCACCACATATCTGAAATAAGTGCCATTTTTAGGCGTTTGCGGAAATCCTGTATTGGGAATTCTGATTTCAAAGTCTAAGCTTGCCGGCATTGTCTGAGTATTCCATACATCCGAAATGATAAGTCCTGGAAAATGTTCCACCGCGTTTTCTACTTGCTGATCCTCTATAATAACGGATTTTCCATCTTTTATTCCTGTTACGATCCGTCTTGGTATTTTGTTCATAGATTAATGTTTCATGATTAGTTTGTGACCCTGGGTCTGGTTATTTTTTAGAATGGAATGTGCCTGCATAACAGTATCCAAAGAAAGGGTTCCAACTATTTTATATTGTGGAGGGGGAATTGTTTCATTCTCGATAAGTTTCTTTATTTCAAATAAGCTGTTTTTATAGTAATCATATTTTTTGATCTTCCCATAAGCATAATTGGAGATATTCATAATCATAGTTCCTTTATTGAACAGGGCTTCATGAGCATCTTTAGTGACTAAAGCGGTCACATCTACATAGGTTCCGTTAATTTTCAAAACCTCTGCGGTCACTTCAGACATATAGTTTCCCACCAGATCAATTCCATATTCGAAAGGTTGATCATTATTGGCTTTTAGAATATTACCGATTAGATTTTCTTCTTTATAGTTGATGATCTGATGATTTTTCAATCCCAGATTGAGAAGAATCTGTCTGTTTTCCTCGCTGCCAACCGTGGCTGTGATCTGTTGGATATTATGTGCTAATAAAATTTTGATCAGAAATGAACCGACTCCTCCGGTTGCTCCTGTTACTAAAACTGTATTTTCGGAGTTTAATTTCAAACGGTTAAAGATCTGTAAAGAAGTAAGCCCTGCTGAAGGAATGGCAGCCGCCTGCTCAAACGAAATATTGTTTGGTTTAAAAGAAACAATGGCCTCGGGAACGCTTATGTACTCTGCATAAGTACCGTTACTTCCCATAGAACCGCTTCCACAATAGACTTCGTCCCCAATATTGAATGCTGTAACCTCTGAACCTATATCAACTACAATTCCGGATAATTCTCTTCCTAATATCGGGGAACTGATCAGTTTTCGTTCCAGTTCATTTTCCAGCATCTGATAATCGATGGGATTGAAACCACTTGCTTTAATATGGATTAAAACTTCATTGCTTTTGGGTTTTGGCTGCTCTACCAGTGCGTTTTCCAGTGTTCCGTTCTTATTTAAAATAACTGCTTTCATTATTGTTAATTTGATACACAAATGTAAAAAGGGAATAGTTTATATTTGCTACTAGTTAACCAATGGTAACTAGTTACCTTCATGAAACTATTATGGCAAAAATTATTGAAAACGGTATCGAAAGAGAAGCAAGCTGTACAGAAGAACTGTTTGCAATGCGTGACAGTCTGGATGTTTTGGGAGGAAAATGGAAACTGATGATTTTACGGTATCTGACGAACAGACCGGATCAGA
Organism: Chryseobacterium sp. ON_d1; assembly: GCF_006829085.1. Classification (GTDB taxonomy): domain Bacteria; phylum Bacteroidota; class Bacteroidia; order Flavobacteriales; family Weeksellaceae; genus Chryseobacterium. Next base: position 390 of record NZ_BJTC01000006.1, on the reverse strand, counting down.
TGATTCATTTTAAAAAGCTGGAACGCAGTATTGAAGGGATCTCTGCAAAAATGCTGAGCAAAGAATTAAAAGAGCTGGAAACCAATCTCCTGATCACAAGAACCATTCAGGATACAAAACCTATTACGGTAACCTATGCTGTCACAGAATATGGAAAATCTGTATTTCCGGTAACAGAAACATTAGTCAATTGGGGAATCCTTCATCGTGAGAAAATCAAAGAATCAATGAGTTCTTCTGCATAATAAATCAAAAAAAATCCTCAGGCTCATTAGACTGCACCCAAAAGTTTAGACAAAATTAAACAATATTATTATATGAAAGAGTTCGGTACTGTACCGGACTCTTTCCTTTTAGATTAAGTCTTATCCTGTCGTTATTGTAATAATT
>NZ_BJTC01000005.1:290257-344624 GCF_006829085.1 Chryseobacterium sp. ON_d1 | reverse complement strand
TATAATAGTAATCATCCACATAAATCTTTGAATGGACTTAGCCCTTGGTTATATGCTAAGAATATTTAATCTATTAGAAGATATTTTATATTTATCAACAGTTTGAAAAAGGGGAAGTCTTCACTTGTTCCTGAATATGTAGTTTTTAATTTCTAATTGAATTCTGAATTGTTTTGTGTTGGAAATATAAAATCAAAAAAAACTTTTGAATAGTCTTCTGCGAAAACAAACAGCCTACTCGTAATATTATATCTTACAACAACAAATTTTACATATTCAACAGATTCGTTTTTGATTAAAAGAAGATTATTTAAGATCTCAGATGTTAATTCTTTTATATTTTCGCTTTTAGCTAATTTATTTCTTCCTTTATAGGACATAATCATATCATCCAACAATAAAGGATGATTTGAATATGAGATTTCAAAATCATCTAATTGAGGATCATATTCTTTTATTTTAGAATAAATTAGTTCTTTCATTTCTCTACTAACAATTTATTTTGTTGTCCAAATATAGAATAACATATTATACTTAAAGACTCAATTAATTAGCTCTTCATTAACAAAGGATATTATTTTTATTCATTGATATCCCGCCATAATATTCCTAATATTTGGGTCTCTTTGTCATTGATAAATATGGTGAAATCCTTTTTGTTATAATCAAAGTTGCTAATAATTACTTTTTTACTATTAAATTGATTAAGACTATCTAATAACTCATCATAACCTTGAATTTTTAGACTTTCATTTACAGTATTATTGATTTCATTTCTTACTGTATATATAGAATTTGCCTTATTTTTATCAATAAGAATATATTCAAGTTTATCTATGGAATTTAAATAATTATATATGGTTGCACATAAATAATTATCACTTCGCTTTTTAAATAAATTTAATATTTTTTGAAAATTGCTTGTTTCCATTTATTTTACGACTATTGGTGTTCCTCCTATTACTATTGTAGGAATGAACATTTCTTGTTCATATTTGCCACTACTTTATAGTTTTCAGATTATAAAACCACTGAAAAACAGTGGTTTTAATTAATTTGGAGATAAGCTGTACAAAAATCAGCTTGGAGTAACGATTATTATTTCATTAAATTAAATTCGTTATCATCAATTTCTCTATCTAAATATCCAATAACTTTATCAAAATTTTCACTCATATAATATATTCCATAGTATTTTTTTCCTAATAAACTCACTAATCTTAATTTATTTCCAGTATAATTTTCCAGGTTTAAGATCAGAGTACCCATTTCATCAGACAACTTATTATTTCCTGTTCGAGTAGCAGTATATTGTCTAATTTTATATACTCCAATCAGATTTTCTCTTTCAAAATTATTACTATTACTAATCTTAATTTTATATTTTTTAATATCTCCCAAAAATTTTCTTTCTTGTTTAATCAGACTAAAAACTTCTTCAGTGGTTATCATACTTATCTTTTTAATTAAAAACTTTAATAATAATTTTTTAATGTATCAAAAATTAAAATATTTAGCTAGTGGATCTTAAGCCGTATATATTTTTTTATTAATTCGTTATCACCAACGTCTAAATATTTTTCAATATAAAAGTTATCCTTATCAAATTGAAAATATAAATCAACTAATCTGTAGCAGGAAATAATAAACCAACTTGATTCTTCTTTATTTAAGTTTGAGCTTAGAACATTAAAACTTTTTTCAAAGAAAAGTTGTTCGTGTTTTTTTAAAAAAGAATTATTAGTGTATAGAAAGTCTATATAACTGTATATAGAATATTCTTCCTTATTTTTAATAAGATCATCAATTATTTTTAAATACAATGACAATATAAGGTTTCCAACTTTTTTCACAATATCTAACTCTTTCTGAGAACTATCAAATATGTTATATAAATCTACAATATATTGTAGCCTATCATATTCTTTTGAATTATCAACAACGAAATATGATAATTCAGTAAAAAAATTATTAGGATTATTTAATAATATTTTTTTATAATCTTCAATTTGATCATCATCATCATTATCAATTGCTGAAATAAATAAATTAAAATTTTGCATGTTTTATTTTTTTATTGAAATAATTTGTGGTAATCCTATAATGATTGAATTAAAAATTGCTGTGTTCCGACCATAAAAGGAAAAGTTATAATCGCCATCTTCCCTCTTTTTAATGGGTAGTCCTAATTGCTCACTTTGTCTCATTGTTGTTCCTCTGGCAGGAAGAGAAATATTTTTAAACATTTCATAAGTACCGCTTGGGACAGTATATTGAACAATAATATCATATTGATCAGAATATCCAAAACTGAAACTTGCTTTTTGTGCATATTCTAACCTTCGTGTTACGTATGGTCCTTCTCCCATCTCTATTCTTGAATCATTTAATCGTTGTGTTAAATATCCACCTGCTTTACTGTACTCACTATATGACATTGCCCTATAAAAATATTCAAATTCTGGCTCTGATTCATCAGCCGTTGTTGTAACAGGTACAGTTAAAGGTAAATCCCTTGTCCAGTTATATTCTGGATCTTTCATCATGACAGGTGTTAACACAGCTCCTAAAGTTGCAGCTCCAACTGCTACTGAGGCAGCGCTTACGGTTGAGAAAAATTCTCCAATTCGTATTGGTTCACCAACTTCTACAATAGGAATTCTTCTAATGGTAGCACCAGGTGCAAAAGTACTAATTCCTGCACCTTTCTTCCCCCCAAACAGCCAACTTATAAATCTTTCTATAACTCCGGGACCTTTATTGCTTTTAGGAGTGGGGTCGCCAGTGATACTTCCTCCGCCGCCGCCTGCACTGTTATAGCTCATCCCAGTAGACATGCTGAATGAATACATTGGTTTGTATGAACCCGGCATATAATCAAATGTTGTAGAAGGACGTATACTTCCATCTTCATTGATCCATCTTCCGTCCGGATCCGTATTAGAGATAGGATTATTGGCAACATACGCATAAGTGCTTGTAGAAGAGTAGGCTTCCGCCAGCTGGTCTATCCCGTTCCATCTTCCAAGATCCGGCATATAAGCTCTCCAGCCACAGCTGTACATGTCGTTTTCCTGAAGCTCTTTCCCGTTGTATTTAAATAAATTAGAGTATTGGTTTGCAATACTCTAATTTATTACCAACATATTTGGAACATTACCCTATTCTTCTTCTATTCTTATTTTTCCAGTAAATAATAATTGTAAATACAATTTCAAATTAAATTTATAACTATAAATTCTTTTCAATTTTATGGAAGAATCTAATTCTTTAAGATTATCATAGAAGAGACCACTAATTTTAAAAGCTGTATATCCTTTCTTGACGAGATAAACAACTTCATATTCTCCTCTTACACTTGTTTCTGATGTTTTGATTTTGTTATCAAAATCATCTAATTTTAAAGTATTTCCCAAAGGCCTTAATATAGAATAATATTTCAATGAGTTTCTTTGTTTATCTATAATTACATACTTAAAATCTTTAATTACCAATAGTAATGCTAAAATGATTATAACCAGAATTATTATCGGAATAAATGATTCATTATTTTCATGAATATTATTTGTCTTTTTTATAATTGCTTTTATTAAGCCGAATAGTATTCCAAATTCGCAGAATACCAGAAAAAAGAACCACAAATACCAATTACGGTGTATTTTACTTTTGATCATAAATTTAATTTAATAAAGTCCATCATACATTTCTACTAAAGGACCTCCAGTTGCTTCGTCAATCATATCTCCCAAACCTTTAGCTTCACCATTAATGAGATAATTTACTCCCATTGTTCCCATATCAGCTACAAACCATGCTCCGGCAACAATAGAGCCTACTCCTGACATTGATATAGTTAACATTGCTCCATTTATCAAATGTGATGTTTTTAATTCACCTGACATTGCAACATCAGCAACCAGTAAAGCACCGCCAACGGCTGTCAGCTTCGTTCCTAAACTTCTTGCTCCCTGAAATCCTTTTACCTGTTGTCCTCTCCAATATTTAGCGCCAGAGTTACCCCATCTATTTTGCCATCTGAATGAGGTTCCTCTTGTTTTGGTTTGATGCCATAAGTCATTATATTTAAAAACACCTGTTCTTGGCACATTTGCTGTAGAAGCTGCACCTATCGCAGTATTTACCCACCAGGTAGTATTGGATGTTGTTTGAGAAAAATCAATAGTATTAAAAAGACTATTTCCATCTCCAACAAGCTTCATCATATGCGCTATCATTTCCTGAGCTGTATTGGCATTTCCTTCAACTCCTCCTGTCCACCAGCTCATATAGCCGTTGTTAACTTTAAGCGAAAATTCTGCTCCATTTCTCCATGCGTCCATCAGATCTGCATATGCTTGGGTCTTCCCGAATGGCGTGTAGCCACCTCCGCCACCACCTGCACTGTTATAGCTCATCCCAGTAGACGTGCTGAATGAATACATAGGTTTGTATGAACCCGGCATATAATCAAATGTTGTGGAAGGACGGATGCTTCCATCTTCATTGATCCATCTTCCGTCCGGATCCGTATTAGAGATAGGGTTATTGGCAACATACGCATACGTGCTTGTAGAAGAGTAGGCTTCCGCCAGCTGATCTATCCCATTCCATCTTCCCACATCTGGCATATAATCTCTCCAGCCATAACTGTACATACCGGTTTCCTGAAGTTCTTTACCATTATACTTATGCTTTTTATAGCTTCCCTGGCCAAAGAATGCTGTTCCAGATTTTAAGTGATTCATTCCTAGAGGATAGTAATCATTATTATCCACAATTTCAAGAGCGCCTGTGCTGTTTCTTCCATAAGAAATCCTTACATTTCCTAAGTTATCTTTGTATTGGTAAATATACTGATCTTTCTGATAATCATAAAATCCTTCCGCAGTTGGGAAAAACTGTAAATCCGGAGTTTTGGCTGTAGCAGGATTAACCGTTTTATTTTCCAGGGAGTAAGCCTGAGGTTCCATTGCCCTTGCTGTCATCATTTCAATTCCTCCTCCTCCAGGATCTCCTCCTGAAGTAATGATCTCTTTTTTATAATACTGAAACCCATCCAGATACTCTGTTTTTTCTGTAGTGGTGGTCACAGTATTATAACCTGCAACACTGTTTACAGCAGTTTTTTCCAGCTTTGCACCGTCTGCCCTGTATCTGGTATTTATAACGGTACCGGAAGTGCCAAAATCTAAACTCATTTCCTGGGGAAGATTCAAATGATTGTATTTGATGTCCGAGATCTGCTTATCCTGCATGTTTTTCATGTTCCCGTTCGCATCGTGTTCAATAGGATAGCCTGCTGTACCCTCATAACCAGTATTATTATTGCTATTATCCTTGATCCTGATAGCCTGATTTCCTTTGTATGAATAAGTAAGATTGTCAATGACAGTAGCCGTATTGTTTCCTGTATTAAATACTGAAGTTCTGTAAAGGCTGGTAATATTTCCGTTCAAATCATACTGCAAAGATTCCGTATTCTCTTTACTGTAAGGATTATTGGGATTCTGATAATACCCTGCCGTAATCCTGTTTAAAGAATCATAGGCATAGCCGTATCTTTTTGGAGTCAGTGAAGGATTTACCCCTACTGTTTCTACCGCTCTCCAGTCTACTTCTGTAATGTTTCCGCTATATTTCGGGATTACATTCTTCCCGGCAAACTGTACAGGATCAGGATTATCAACCCCGTCTTTTTGATTGTACTTGATCTGGTAGGAAAATAATTTACCACCTAAATCTGCCGAAGTCATCTGGTTTTTGTTGATGCCACTTAGCCAGCCACGAATATTGTAGGTATAATCAATGCTTTGAAGATTGTTTCCAACTTTTTTGTTGGTCAGCTGGGAAAGTTCGTTATAGGTATTTTCCGATAATAATTGTTCAGGTTTATCATCTATCTGATGATAATGCTGCAGTAATCGGTTTTGATCATCATATGTATAACGTTGTTTAATCGTTATTCCCGGCTCTCCATCTTTTCTTATATGATACACACTGCTTTTTTGAGGAGCACCTATGAAATCAAGCTCAGATTCCGTTTTAGTGTAACCTCCTAAGTGATTGATAGAATGAGTACCAATAACCCTTCCTTTAGAATCATAGTAAACATAATTTTTTGTCCAGTTATCATCCTCAATATTCTTTACAAAATTCATAACAGGAAGACTTTTTGTACTTACTGCATTGGCTGTAGAATTATCGGAAAGCGGCGCTTTTCCCATAATAGCAGAAGGGAAAACCGGATTGAAGCTGTAGGAAGGATAAGAATCGTAATAGTTTAAAGACAATAAAGCAACCCATTTACTTGCATTGGGATAAGTCGTATCAGGATTGTTATAATAGACATTCATTCCCTGTCTTTCAAAAAAGGGTGTATTTATTCTATTGACATTGTTAGAACCATAACCATTGACAATATCCTGTTCCTGGTATCTTTCACCTCCGGTACATATTCCCGTAATAGCAACCCTACCAAATTGATCATACTTAGTGTACAGCCATTGTCCTTTTGCACTTAATACTGCATCCCGGGCTCCTACAAGCCTGTCCTGTTTGTCATAGATCATAAATTCCCAGCCTTTTCCCGGAATTTTCTTTTCTACCAACCTGTTCCATCCATCGTACCGGTACTGGTAACAAAGATTATCTACCATCTCTAAGGTTAATGCAGAAGCAGAGGCTAATGGAGGGAGAGTATAAGCCAGCCTCCCATATTCGTTATATACATAGTACGTATCGGCATTCTGGGTTCCGTCTTTTTTTCTTGTTAGGACGGTCTGTCCTTTCTTATTTTTGTATTGGATGGTTATATTACCATCTTCATCCGTAACCGTAGATTTGTATAAGGTGTTTTCAGGATAGGTTCCTGAAAGGCTCAGTTCACTGTTGGTTCGTCCTTCAGTCCAGCTTGTTACCACGGTATATTTTTTCACAGCCTCTGCTGCGGTATTGGCCGCATATGAAAACTGTACGGGATGCCCGTTCCAGTCATTACCGATTTGTTTTTGCTGCAATGCCCTTCCCAGGGGAGAAGGTTCCAGTACTTTTTCAGCATAGATTTTCTCACTGCCATATAGGGAAGATGCATTAGAAAGAGGATTGGCATATAAAGCCCCGTTTTGTGTCCCTGACTGCGGAACAGGAAGATAGCTTTTTATCTGTCTTCCGTAGGCGTCATATTCTACAGGAACAGTGATGTCTTTTCCGGCGGGTGTTGCTTTTATAGCGATGGTTTGCTTAGCTCGTCCGAGCCCGTCAAAATATTGCACGGATTCTGTTTTTTTGGAACAGTCTTCGGTTAAACAACTTTTTTCATAAATATAATTTTCTGTTGTGGTAAAGTTTGTTTGCGCATAGGTAAAACCAGTCACAAGCAAATTGAGTAATATTATTATTTTCTTCATTGTGCTTAGTTTTTATAGTGATATTGATATTCTTTCAATGTCGCCCCGTTGATGTCTGTTATTTTCTCCAGTTGGTTATCTGCGTTATATTTATAGACAGATCGTATTCCTTCCGGTGAAGTAACTGTTGTCACACCAATGAGAGGATCATAGGTATAGGTGACAATCTGTGTATTCTGTAATGCCGGGTTTTTCCTGAAGTTTTCCAAAGCAGTAATGAGTGCGGCTTCACTAGAGGGGCTCTGAGCATCTGCATTGGAAGCATCAATGATTGGTTGCACGAATGATGAAACCTGAGCATATGTTGCCCCTTCTATTGTCGCTATAACTAAGGTATTATCATATCCGTAAATATAGGTAGTAGGAATGCCGGCCTCAGAGGTAGATTGAAGGATATTTCCTTTGGTATCATACAAATCTATTTTTTTTACTGTTTTTGTTGTATTATCATTGATATTGTAAGCCAATACGGAATTAGGGAGCGTACTTGCCACATTATCATATTTTGTTTCGGCTTTGGAAACGGTTTTCCCATCACTCTTTTCCTCAACCTTTACAGGAATACCCAGCATATTGGCATTGAAAAGGGAAGCATAGCCGGATTCAGGATAAGTATAAAATTGTTCTATGATATTTCCGTCCAATATTTTTTTGGTAGAAGCCACTTCAAAATTGAACACATTAAAATAAGTTTCAGCCTTAGCTTCCATATTTTGTCCATTGTCAAAATAACTGTTAGAGGTAACGGATGATTTTTTGAGCCACGCTGCTTTGCTATAAACACTTGCCCCGTTTCCGAAAAGCTGATAATCATGAGCACCGGGAATATCTTCAAAAGTGTAATCAAACTGTTCTTTGGTAAGAAGGCTGTTCTGAGCATTATAGACCTCTTCTTTTTCTAAAACACCACCCTTCACCATACCATAATACGGCTGGTAAGACGCTGTAACCCCATTAACGGTATAAGGCTCGGCAGGATATTCATTAGGAGTCTTATAATAATACTTTATATATCCGTTTCCGTCATCAGCATTGGAAATTTTTACATTTCGATATAAAACATAGCTTTGTCCCTCCTCATGACCTTCTACTTCAGGATAAAAGGTATAGCCGCTGGAACTGCTGCTATCTGTAAAACTATCATATGTAAAATTTGTGATCTTCACAGGAGTCGTTTCAGAGGTACTTTTGTAATATTTGATGTTTCCAATCCGCAAAGTGTTGCTAAAACTCTTATTGGTAAAAGGCTGAGGCTTATGTTTTAGTTCATATAACTGTACTTGCCCCTTACCTCCTGAACCGGTAAATTGAATGGTATATGTTCCGGGCATTAAATTAAATGTTCTTACATAGTAATCTTCAGTATAGCCGAGAGCACTGCAATAACCGCCATCATAATAATTAGTGCCGGGATTGGTTATGTTCCATGCTACATAAGTTGGAGAATCATCCCAATAGATTGGAGGAGGGAATTTTTCTCCCAGATGATAAAGTATATATATCTTTTTTGCTTTACCCGCTGTACCGGAAACTGTAAAGCTATAATTGTTGGTTTGATTCGTATTAAAATTAATTTCTTTGAATATTTCAGGATATTGGACTTCAGGATCTACAAAGTTTTCTCCGTTTAAGATGGGAGCCAGGTAATCTGCATTACTTTTATCAACATAGCTCTCATTAGGCTCAAAATTATATTCTGTTACTCCCCCTGTCGGATTTATTATTTTTTTTAAAGAACCTAAAGCTGCCCTGTGAGGATTATTAGTCAGATCGGGATCAGGACAAAGAAATGTTCCATTATATCCTGTTTTGACATCAGGTAAATTAGGATCAGGGTTTGCATACGTAAACTCTGTCGTTTCTGAGGTGACATTATTTTTATTGAGCTTTTTAAGTTTTGTTAATGTCCTTTTATATATATTTTCTGATGTCGATCCATTAAAATAAACGAATGGGTAAGTAGAATACTCAAATGAATACCCCGAAACCATTGCATCATATTTGGTTTTTAGAACAATATTATTGATACTGTAAGGGTCATTTAATGTTTGCTCTAAACTGGCATCATAAGTATAATTGATCTCAATTTTTCCAATATCAGCCGAAGTAATGGTTTTCAGCTTGCAGGTTTGGTAAAGCAAAGTTGAACTGTTAGGCTTATTCTTTATGTCCTTTTGATACGTAAAGGTAGCCAGTTCAACATTATTGGCATCTTTTATCTGAGATAAGAAAAATGCAGATTTATATATTTTACCTGAAATCCCATACAGATCCTGTTGCTGGTTACTTCTGCTGTAATCATTAAAGATATATTTAATCCCTTTGGTATCAGTAATGGTAAAAGAATTAAAAATCAGAGTAGCAGTATTACTATCTCTTGTATATTCGATCTTGATCCTGTTTGAAGAAAGGTTGATGAGTTCAAAAGTATTGGCCGCTATATTCCTTATAACTCTGAATTTTCCTGAAATACCCGGTAAATTATAATAGTATACGTCATTAAAATGATTCTTTATATAATTTCCGTTACTGGTATCATCAAATTTTTCATCGAGTTCATTGACAATACTTCTGGAAATTACTCCTCCTGCAAAAAGTGACCATCCTGTCCCTACTTCACTCGCTGGCTCCACAGCTGCTATATTCAGGGGATTGTAAGATAATGAAAGATTAAGGCTGATTGCCTTATTATGCGTGGGTAACCCTAATAAAGGCAAAGAGATATCTGGTAATCCTGTAGCATTGGAAACAGGTGTATTGGAATAGGTCGCCAAAGAAGAAACCGATGGCACCGGCTTAGAAAAATCTCCAAAGTTAATTTCTTGCTGGGCTTTTGCATATTGGCTGAAAATAAGAGCAGCCAAACCCAGTATTGTACTAATTTTTCTCATTATGTATTTTTATTTCTTAATCAATTTAGCGTTCGCCGTTTTATTGTTATCCGTTTTTATCGTCACCAGATAAGCTCCCTGAACGAGCGCCTGGGTATTGATCTTGGTAACTTTGTTTTTCGTTGTAAGATTTTGTAATTGTCTCCCACTCATATCATACAACAGAATTTCTGCATCCTTAAAGTTAAATCCAACTTCTACGTAAGCATAATCAGATACTGGATTTGGATAAATTTTGATATCGTATTTTTCAACCAACTGATCAACCTGTTTATCTCCCAGCTTTACAATCTTCCAGTTCTCTTTTCCGAGTTCTTCTGCACTGGTTCCTGCCAAAACAATTGAACCGTCTCTGTTCAGCTTTAAATCTGAAAGCCTCTCTTCCTTCTTTCTGGATTCACCTTTCACATGTTTTCTCCACTGCTCATTTCCATCCTGATTCAGATACAGCATCCAGAAGGTTTCATCATCATTTTCTATTCTTCCTTCTGCTTGGGTATAACCGCCTAATAAAATTCCTTTGGAAGATTGATCATCTGCTGAATGAAGAACATTCATTCCCATCAGAATATCACGGTTTTTGAAATTATAAGATTTCTGCCACTGTTCATCGCCTCTTTCATTTAAAGAAATTAACCATAGGTCCGTTCCCTCTTCTAATCCTACCGTTTTATTCCCTGACCTTTCTGATCTGGATTCTCCACCGATAATGAATCCGGTTGAGGTCAATGCAAGAGTTCTCAAATGATCATCACCTTTTCCTCCGAAATTCTTTTCCCATTCAACTTTTCCGTTTTTATCCAGCTTTACAATCCAGTAATCGCCTTCGCCAAAGTTGTCGCTTTGTTTTTGTACCGTTGTTAGATGTCGGGTGTCGGATGTATTTTGAGGACTTTGTACAGCTGAACTTCTTGAATATATTCCTAGTAAAGCTCCTCCATCTCTCGTTGGAATCATCTTCTCTACTTCATCTAAACCTTTTCCACCTAAAATAAGCTGTGAGAGTTCTTTTCCGTCTTTGTCCAGTTTTGTAATCAAGACATCCTTAGAGCCGTAACCTTTTGCAGCGTTTTGTATGTTACCCGCGACAAAGAATCCCAAATCGGTAGTCTGGATAACCGCTCTGGCTTCTTCATCAGAAGAGCTGCCTAAGGTTTTCTGCCATAATTCATCTCCAAACTCATTGATTCTAATGAGCCAGATATCAGATCCTCCTTTGGAATCCTCTTTCTTATCCAACCCTTTGGATGAATAACTGGTGCCAGCTAAAAGAAATCCGCCATCCTGTGTGGTAACAGTGGCTGATAAATAATCATGGTTTTGTCCTGAGAAGTATCTTTCCCAAACTTCTTCTCCTTGTTGATTGAGTTTTACTAAGTGAAAATCATAGCCATTGTTTTGCTTGTTTCCTTGTTGTAATTTGTTGCTTTGAATTGAGCTCCCTGTGATCAAATATTGTTGATCAATTGTTGTGGTGACTTGGCTTAAAAAATCTTGAAAATTGGATTTTATATCTTTCTGCCAGAGTACCTCTTGAGCAAATATGCCCGTAATAGTGCATAGAGACAATGCACACATGTAGAATTTTTTCATACTTGTGTTATTAATGTTAACTAAATGTTGATTGTATTTATTGTGTATATAGAAATACCCAAATTATAGAGTAAAATTATTGTTTCATAGTTATGTTTTTAACGCGTTCAAAATTAGGACTTTTTAATCTTTATCTCAAAGAAAATTCATTAACTTTCTTTAACAAAACAAAGATATGCCTGTAGAACGACAAAGCTTGTCGTGTTATTTTTCTATATAGAAAAACTTCAAAAAAACTGCTTCAATACTATTGAATTCGTAGCATCTGATTAATGATCCTAATTTTTTCAACTTTATATTGAGAATATCAGCCACTTCAGAATATTCATCAACCTGATCCAAGGATATTTCTTGATAAGTCTTTTTATATCTGATTATAATTACGAAAGTAAAATAGTTTCTGATCAACTACAATTTTTTAGTTATGATTTTTTTTACACCACTTAAATATCTCATTTCTAACCCTTAATAGATTTAATTTATTCTCAATCGAATTCATTTTCTGTAATATTTTTCAGTCAAATATTTTGATTGTTTTTGATATTTGCACTAATTATTTAATTGTTTTACCAGAATATTTTGTAAAATCAATAAAACTTAACTCATACTCATAAATTAAAATCGGCTGCCCTTCGGGCAGCCGATTTTACTCTCTAAAAAATTATTTTCTATATATCAAACCTATCCAGATTCATCACCTTCGTCCATGCAGCTACAAAATCTTTTACAAATTTACTTTGTGCATCGGCGCTTCCGTACACCTCGGCAACGGCTCTCAATTCAGAATTGGATCCAAAGACAAGATCTGCACGGGTCGCGGTCCATTTTGGCTGACCGGTTGAGCGGTCACTTCCCATATACAGTTCTTTATCATCTGACATTGCTTTCCATTGCGTTCCCATGTCCAAAAGGTTTACGAAGAAATCATTAGTAAGAACGCCCGGACGGCTGGTAAATACTCCATGTTTTGACCCGTCAAAATTCGTATCCAAAGCACGCATTCCTCCGATCAGGACAGTCAGTTCCGGGGCAGTAAGCGTTAACAACTGTGCTTTATCAATGAGTAAAGATTCTGTAGATACCGTGTATTTTCTTTTCAGATAATTACGGAATCCGTCAGCGGCAGGCTCCAGATATCCCATTGATTCTACATCCGTCTGCTCCTGCGAAGCATCCATTCTTCCAGGTGTAAAAGGAACTTTTACATCCTGACCTGCGTTTCTTGCGGCCACTTCAACTGCAGCGTTACCTGCTAATACAATTAAGTCTGCTAGTGATATTTTTCTACCCCCGTTCTGAGAATCGTTGAACTCTTTTTGAATGCCTTCCAGTACACTTAATACTTTATTCAACTGTGAAGGATTATTTACTTCCCAGTTTCTCTGAGGCTCCAGTCTGATTCTGGCTCCGTTGGCACCGCCACGTTTGTCGCTTCCTCTGAAAGTAGAGGCAGAAGCCCAGGCTGTAGATACCAGTTCAGAAATACTTAATCCGGAATTCAAAATTTTTGATTTTAATGCTTCCACATCGTTTCCGTCAACCAATTCATGATCCACTTTAGGAATAGGATCCTGCCAGATAAGCTCTTCCTGTGGTACATCCGGCCCCAAATAGCGGGCACGTGGTCCCATATCTCTGTGCGTCAGCTTAAACCAAGCTCTTGCAAATGCATCAGCAAACGCCTCAGGATTTTCATAAAAATGTCTTGAAATTTTTTCATAAACAGGATCAAATCTTAAAGAAAGATCTGTCGTAAGCATTGTTGGCTTATGCTTTTTGGAAGAATCAAATGCATCAGGAATAATATCTGCTCCATCTTTAGCTACCCATTGGTGAGCTCCGGCAGGGCTCTTTGTCAGTTCCCATTCATTTTCAAAAAGATTTTTAAAGAAATAATTACTCCATTGAGTTGGAGTTTCAGTCCAGGTTACTTCCAAACCGCTGGAAATAGCATCTCTTCCGCTTCCTGATTTATAAGTACTTGCCCATCCAAGCCCCTGCTGTTCAATTCCGGCTGCTTCAGGCTCTTTTCCTACATGATCTGCAGGACCCGCTCCGTGTGTTTTACCAAAAGTATGTCCGCCGGCAATCAAAGCAACGGTTTCTTCATCATTCATCGCCATACGCCCGAAAGTATCACGGATATCTTTAGCGGCTGCAATCGGATCCGGGTTTCCGTCCGGACCTTCCGGGTTTACATAAATAAGCCCCATCTGTACGGCAGCCAATGGATTTTCAAGATTTCTAGAATGAATATCTCCATCTGCATTGTCATCAGTAGGAAGAACCGCTGAATGTCCTTCCACCACTCCTTCTGAGCCATGAGCATAACGCAGGTCTCCTCCCAGCCATGTTTTTTCTGATCCCCAGTATACATCGGCATCCGGTTCCCATACATCGGCACGTCCTCCGGCAAATCCGAATGTTTTAAAGCCCATTGATTCCAAAGCAATATTTCCGGTAAGAATCAAAAGGTCTGCCCATGAGATATTCCTGCCATATTTCTGCTTGATTGGCCATAATAATCTTCTTGCTTTATCAAGACTTACATTATCCGGCCAACTGTTTAACGGGGCAAAACGCTGCTGCCCTGCTCCTGCTCCACCTCTTCCGTCACCTACACGATACGTTCCGGCACTGTGCCAGGCCATACGGATAAACAAAGGGCCATAATGCCCGAAATCCGCCGGCCACCAATCCTGTGAATCTGTCATTAATGCATGAAGATCTTTTTTTACCGCCTCCAGGTCAAGGCTTTCAAATGCCTTGGCATAATCAAAATCCTTGTCCATAGGATCAGAAAGGGAAGAATGCTGGCGCAGAAGATCTACCCTGAGCTGATCCGGCCACCAGTCTGAATTCTGGGTTCCACCGCCCGCTACATTATTCTTCTTCATTGTTCCGTTATGAAACGGACATTTACTGATGTCATTCAAATCTTTTTCCATTGTCGTTTATTTTATTTTTATATTGATTAATACAGTTTAAATTCCTTGTTGTAGAATATGACAAACCTACAACGTTTATTCAATAAATACAATCTATTAATTTTTATTTCAATGATAGTTAAAAACTATTTATAGAAATTTCCAAACAGTACAAAAGCCGAGACATAAATGTGGTATTAAGTTAATAATTTTTTAAATTCGTCCAGCCAGCTGTTCTCTATTTAGAATAACTCAATGTAAGAGATGAGGGGGAACAGGGTATCAGGAAGCAGGAAGTTAAATGAACAGAAAAAAGAAAATTTCAATAATACAATCTGGAACTGCAAACTTCCAGCTTTGTCAAAGTAAAAATAAATTAACTATCTTTATAGGTACCAAACATGAATCCTTATGAAAAAAATAATTGTTGTCATTCTCGTTATCTTTATCATTATTCAGTTTTTTCCTATTGATAAAACAAATCCACCGCTTACCCCGGGAATGGATTTTCTGAAGGTAAAAAAAACTCCTGAGAAAATTGCCCGCACCATCAGGACTTCATGTTACGACTGTCATTCCAATGAAACAACATATCCATGGTATGCCAATATTTCTCCTGCATCTTGGTGGGTAAAAAATCACATTGATGAAGGCAGAAAAAGTCTTAATTTTTCTACCTTTGCAGTATATGAACCTCAAAGGCAACTTCATAAACTGGAAGAATGTATTGAGATGGTTGAAAAAAAAGAAATGCCGCTTGAGTCTTATTATTTAGGTCATCAGGCAGCCAAACTTTCGGATGAACAACGTGCAGATCTTGTTCAATACTTCAAAATGATAAAAGAAGACACAGAAAGAGGAATCATGTTTAATAAATAAAGTCGTGGAAAACTGGGACGATAAATATATTGTATTTTTTGACGGAGATTGTGGAGTCTGCAATTTCTGGGTACAGTGGATTCTGGAGCGGGACAGGAAAGACCAATTCATGTTTGCTTCACTTCAGTCCGGTTTCGGACAGAAATTTCTGTCAGAAAGAGGGCTGGAAACAAAAGTTTTCAATACGATATATTTATGGAAACCTGGAAAGTATTACCTGATTAAATCAAAAGCAATATTACAGATTGCCAAACTTTTAGGAGGAATCTATTCACTCTCCTTTATAGGCAAAATCATACCAGGATTCCTTAGTGACAAAGCCTATGATATTGTTTCCAGAAACAGAATGAAACTTGCCAATCAGAAATGTTACCTGCCGGATCAGCACCAGAGAAGGAAGTTTATTCAGGTATAGCTTTATCATAGATAAAAAATATCAGTCCGTAAGAGCCTCCGACAAGTTAGCGTAAAAACAATACACCATAGAAGCTCCTACGGAATGACAAGCCTGATGGATAATTAAATACTCATTACTTATAAATTAAGCGACCATACAGAATATGAATTCGGGGGACACTGGATTTTCACCCATTTATCTCCCTGTGTTGTCGGATACCAGCCTGAATGCCCGGTGAAATCTTTAATCTGCTGACTGCTCCAATTGGTTTCCACCCATCTCTCCTGCCAGCTTGATGAAGTGTTGATATAAACAACAAGTCCCGGGTTGCCATTATAGCCGTTTCGTCTCGCAATATATTCATCATTATCCGTATAGAGAATAGAAGTGGTTCCGGTAGCTTTATTATTATGAATCCATATCAGATTGTTCAGTCTTTCTTTATTCAGCCATTCTTCATAATCCCTGTAAAAAATAGTAGGATACCCTTCATGGGTTAAAATATAAGCGTATGCGGGCATCTTATTGTAAATAATATCTGTATCATGATTGGCCACAAAAGTAACGGCTTTGTATGGGTTTCTTTTCCACATCATATCATCATTCAGAACATTCAAATTTCCATTATCAAAAGCTTCATCCATTTTATAATAAGCAGCGAAATCAAATACGGAACTGTTGGCATTATTGGCCCACCACTCCAGCGTATTTACATTGGAATCCCATAGCTCACCCACAGAAAACCCTCCCACTTTTGCGTTCCAGGTATTGACCACCCAAGGGCCAAATCCTTTTACGTAATCAAATCTCCAGCCATCAAATTTCATCACATTTTTATAATATTTTGCTACAGAATCATCTCTTCCCCAAAGCCAGTCCTGAACATGTGGATTGGCATGACACAGATCCGGGAAACCGCCAAAAGCTCCCTCATCATTATTACCATAGGCATTTTTATAAAAATCATTATAGTTTCTCTGAAATTTTCCGGAAGCCACCCCCGAGAAATCTGTCCACGTATTGGTTCCGGTAAAAGGGTTAGCTTCCGACTGTCCACCACTGTTATGATTGATGACAATATCTGCATATACCTGCATATTTTCTGCATGAGCTTTTGTAATCAGTGCTTCCAGCTCTGTTCTTGAACCAAAACGTGTTTCTACACTGCCATTCTGATTAAAATTTCCAAAATCATAATAGTCGGTTGGATCATACCCCATAGAATATGCCCCGTTCTGTGCTTTCGATGCCGGGGGAAGCCACACTGCACCAATTCCTGCATCAGACCATGAGGTCAGTTTATCTTTAACCGTATTCCACCAGTTACCACCATCAGGAACATCCCAGTAAAAACCCTGCATTAGTACACCTCCTCCCGGGCCGGCAACAAATTTACCCTGCGTGGATTCCTGACTTTTTCCTGTACTGAAAGGACGGCCGTCGTGGTGTGTCACATTCACTGTTTTATTATGAACTTCCTGCTGTTGGGCAGGCTCCATAATCAATTCATCACTGTTCTGGCATGAATAAGCTACTGCTAAAGCCAGTAGGGAAAGGAAAAAATATGTTTTTCTCATCGTAATAAATAATTATCAATCTATTAACCAAGATACAATTTTATTAAAAACAAATTCAAATGAATGGGAAATATTTTAATTATTACTAATAAATCAAGAATATAAGCTTTTAAATTTTTCATTAAAAAATCATAAATTTTTCAGATTCTCGAAGCAATTTTTCTTTTAATCCATATATTTGCATACTATGGAATACAATACCCAAAAAACTCAGCTTCATATGCCGGAATATGGCAGAATAATACAACAGTTGGTTGAGCGCTGCAAAGAACTTCCTACCAAAGAGGAAAGGAATGAGATGGCTATGGCAATCATCGATTTTATGGGTCAGAGAAACCCACAACTTCGTGACGAAGAAAATTATAAACATAAACTTTGGGATCATCTTTTTATTCTTGCAGATTATGATCTGGATGTAGAATCTCCGTATCCATTCCCTACAAGAGAGCAATTGGCGGAAAAACCTAAAAAGATGGAATACCCTAAACTTCAGGGTGATTTTAAATTTTACGGAAAAAGTATTCTTCAATTAATAGAAAAAGCAATTGAACTGGAACCCGGAGATGAAAAAGAAGCTCTTATTGAAGTCATTGCCAATAATATGAAGAAGTCTTACAATGTCTATAATAAAGAACATGTCACAGATGATGTGATTTTCAGACATCTGAAAGAACTGTCTGAAAACAGGTTGGATCTTACCGGAATTGATTCTCTTGAAAAAAGTAAGATTTATTATACCAATAATAACAACAGAAACAACAAGAACAGCAGCAATAACAACAATAATAAAAACCAGCCCAACAAGAGAAGGCATAACAACAATCATAAAAACAGAAAATAATGAGTGGAACATTTCAAATAAGAGGAGGAAAAAGACTGCAGGGTGAAATAACTCCACAAGGGGCCAAGAATGAGGCCCTACAAATTTTATGTGCGGTTCTCCTGACGGACGAAGAAGTAAGAATCAAAAATATTCCGGACATTCATGATGTGAACAGACTGATTGAAATTCTTGGAGATTTTGGGGTAAAAATTACGAAAAACGGACAGGGAGATTATACTTTCAAGGCAGATCAGGTAAATTTCGATTATATAAAATCCAACGAATTCAAAAAGGACGGAGCAAAATTACGCGGATCTATTATGCTGATGGGTCCCATGCTGGCCCGTTATGGAGAAGCTTATATGCCAACTCCGGGAGGTGACAAAATCGGGAGAAGAAGGCTGGACACTCACTTTCAGGGACTTGTTGAATTAGGCGCTGAATTCAATTATGATGAAGAAGAATATTTTTATTCCTTAAAAGCGAAAGAACTGAGAGGAAAATTCATCCTGCTGGAAGAAGCTTCTGTAACCGGTACGGCTAATATTGTAATGGCTGCAGCATTGGCAAAAGGCAAAACAAGAATCTACAATGCTGCCTGTGAGCCCTATCTTCAGCAGTTATGCAAAATGCTGAACAGAATGGGAGCCAATATCTCGGGAATCGGTTCTAACCTTCTTACCATTGAAGGAGTAGATTACCTGAGAGGAACAGAACACACTATGCTTCCGGACATGGTAGAAATCGGATCATGGATTGGTCTTGCAGCGATGACAAAATCTGAAATTACCATCAAAAATGTAAACTGGAACCAGCTTGGTGTGATCCCGAATACATTCAGAAAATTAGGAATCCAGCTTGAGCAGAGCAATGATGATATTTATATTCCGGCTCAGGAACATTATAAAATCCAGAAATTCATTGACGGTTCTATTCTTACCATTTCAGATGCGCCATGGCCAGGATTTACACCGGATTTATTATCTATTATTTTAGTCGTTGCCACTCAGGCCAAAGGAAGTATTCTGGTGCATCAGAAAATGTTTGAATCCAGGTTATTCTTTGTGGATAAATTGATTGATATGGGAGCTCAGATCATTTTATGCGATCCACACAGAGCTACGGTAATCGGATTGAACCAGGAAGCTCCGTTAAGAGGAACAACGATGGTTTCCCCGGATATCAGAGCAGGAAACGCACTTCTTATTGCAGCACTTTCTGCAGAAGGAAAATCTATAATCCACAATATCGAACAGATCGACAGAGGATATGAGAATATTGATGGAAGATTAAGAGCAATCGGTGCTGATATCGAAAGAATTTAAATTATTTACTGACCTAATCCTTTTAATAATAGCTTCGACAGGCTCAGCCTGACAACGCTTAAAAATTTCGGTTAATATTCGAGCTGTCACCCTGAGCCTGTCGAAGGGTTATCAATAAGAAAACCTTTTTTAATTATTAATCTCGGGTATTAATTAAAGGAATAAGTCAATAATTCTACTAAAAAGCGTTCAGAAGGTTCTGAACGCTTTTTTTGTTTTACCACCCGCCTTTTTTAACCACTCCATCAAAAATTCTTTGAATTTTTCGCCATCTCTCCAAAAAAGAGAATTTTGTCATCATGGGTTTTAATACAAAATAAAAAGTGCCCGGTACAATACCGGACACTTTGAGTAATTAAAACTATATGAATCTCACTTAAAAATATGTTCTGCAGGTATATTCTACTGTCGTATTGATAAGTTTATTTTTATTCAGATAGATTTCAAGCTGCTGATAATCATCTGAATTGACATTTATATATAACTGTACTGATCCAAAACTATACCCGTTCACGTACTCTACATTAGCAGATAACACTCTATGACAGATGCCCAGTTGATTGTAGATGGTGTTCATTAAATGTTCAAATTTCATTTTGCCATTCAACTCTATTTCCAGTAACAATTCTTTTTTAGGCAGGTTCACTTTATTTTGTAAAACCTGAAGGCCGGGATTAGGTGTAATCATCGCTAAACATTTTTGGGTTAGACATTTTCAGATCATATTGCGCTTTGCATTTAAATCTGTGACAAAAATATAAAAAAATATTAGTCTACCAAATTAGTAGACTAATATTTTTAAAAATTTAACATAAAAAAAAGAAGCCTCTTCAGCTTCTTCCGGTATGTTAAAGTTTTCCTATCCTTTCCAGTTTATCCGAACCTGCAAGGCCATTGGGATTGCAACCCAGCTCTCCTTCAGGGATATTCAGATTTCTCTTACGATAAAATTCTTCCCAGAATGAATTCGTTTTTCCTGTTTTGGGATCAATAAATGTCATAGATTCCAATTTAAAAATATGATTTTCCCGAAAAGCTCTTTCTACAAAATCTGAACAGTAATATGAATTCTCATCCAGAATATAATTGAAATTATAAGGTTTCCCAAGCATGGAATGAGCTTTTTGTATAGCGTCAGGAACAGATTTCCTGTATTCTGGTTTTAAACGGTAAACAATTACCTCCTGTCCATCTTCTCTCTGATCTTTTATAAAATCTTGTAAGATCTGTTTCTGAGAACCGCCTTTAGGAGATGCGTGCAGGACAAAAAAACGGTTATCTTCCTTTTCAAGAATTCCCATATGATCAAACGAAGCAATCTTTTCTTTTTGAGTCACATTATTGATCGCTCCGGAAAGTCCTGATTCTTTCGCTGTTACAAAAAGAAGATCCCCATTTTCGAGCCGTATCTTGCCGGAATTGGCATTACTATAACTACATTGAACCATCAATATTGCTAAGCAGGACAAAAGCCCGGTAACAATGATTTCTTTTTTTCTTCTGAAAAACACTGCAAATTCTGACATCTGATTATACTTTCAGGGCCAAAATTACAAAATAGAATTCATTACATTTGCTGGTATATTGACCTACACTTCATATTAACCAAATATTTTCAAAATTTCATGCCACATATTTTATTAGTTGAGGACGATGACAGGCTTTCGAAATTGATTGCAAAAGGATTCCAGGAAGCTGAATTTGAGGTTACTGTAGCTTATGACGGTGCCACAGGTTTGAAACTGGCTTTACAGACTCAGTTTGATATTGTTGTGACAGATATTGTTCTTCCTAAAAAAAACGGACTTGAATTTTGTAACGAAATCAAAGTACTAAAACCCAACCTTCCGATCATTATGCTAACCGCATTAGGAACCACCGATGATAAGCTTGAGGGATTTGATGCCGGAGCGGATGACTATCTCACAAAACCTTTTGAAATGCGGGAGCTGGTGGCCAGAATCAAAGTACTTCTGAAACGTTTTTCACAACAGCGGCAGCAAAAAGTTTTTATTCTTAAATATGAAGGCATTGAAATGAATCTGGAACAGAAAACCGTAAGCCGTGATCATACTCCGATAAAACTGACCCCAAAAGAATTTAATCTCTTAAAATTCATGCTGGAAAACTCAGAAAAGGTACTTTCCCGAAGTGAAATTGCTGAAAAAGTATGGGAGACTCATTTTGATACAGGCACCAATTTTATTGATGTTTATATTAATTATCTCCGAAAGAAAATAGATAAAGACTTTGACACGAAACTTATCCACACCAAAGCAGGCATGGGATTTATTCTGAAAAAAGACTACTGATCAGGTCTGCAGAGTGATCATTGAGATGAATTAAAAATTATCAGGATGAAAATAAGAACCCGGCTTACATTGCTTTTTACCCTAATCACTGCAATGCTTTTAAGTATTTACAGTATCTCGATCTATTATTCATCCAAGGAAGCCAGGGAGAAATCTTTTTTCAGCGAACTTCAGAACGAAGCGATTGCCAAGGCTGATCTGTTTTTCCGAAGCTCACTCCCCGAGCAGGAAATGCACAAGCTTTATAAAAATAATACCAGAACCCTGAATGAAGTTCAGGTTGCTATTTATAATTCCGATAAACAACTGATTTATCATGATGATGCCAAAGTAGATTATGTCAAGGAAACTCCCGAAATGCTTTCACAGATATTTCAAAAGAAGAAAATCAATTTCTTTCTCAATGATCTGCAGGTCATTGGAATGGTGTACCATTATGAGGGAAAAACGTATGCGGTAACAGCTGCAGCTTATGACAAATACGGTTACGATTACCTTACTCATCTTTTTACCATCAGCATTATTTTATTCTTCAGTATTTTAATATTGATTTACCTGGCAGGGATATTCCTTTCCAAAAAAACATTGAGTCCGCTCAGTGAAATGGTTACACAGATTAAAAAGATTACCGCCGGAAAACTGCAATTGCGGCTGAAAACAACGAAAGAAAAAGACGAATTGAATGAACTGGCTCAAAATTTCAATGGAATGCTGGAACGCCTTGAAAATTCTTTTGACTCACAGAAGCATTTTGTATCCAATATTTCACACGAACTGAGAACGCCTTTATCCGCTATTATTACCGAACTGGAACTGGCTTCCGAAAAGGAAAAAACCAAAGAAGAATACCAGGAAACAATCCGATACGCCCTGGAAGATGCCCGCAATATGGTAAAACTTTCCAACAGTCTGATGGATCTGGCTAAAGCAAGCTATGACCCCAATGAGATCAGTTTTACGGAAGTCCGTCTTGATGAAGTTCTTCTGGAATCTTACACCAAAATCACAAAAGAAAATTCAGAATATAAAGTTTCGCTCAATATAGAAGATTCAGTAGAAGAACACCAGCTTATTGTCCAGGGAAATGAATATCTTCTTCAGGTTGCTTTTAACAATCTCATTGACAATGCCTGTAAATATTCGCCCAAACACACCTGTTTAATTGATGTAAAATCCAATTCCAAAATTCTTAAAATAAGTTTTATCAATACAGGGAACAACATTAATGATGAAGATTTACAGCATATTTTCGAACCATTTTACAGAAGCGAAACTTCCAGACAGGAAAAAGGGCATGGAATAGGACTTTTTCTTACTGAAAAAATTATTACCCTTCACCATGCAAAAATCACTGTGGCATCAGATCAAAATGAAACCGCTTTCACTGTCATATTTGATATTATCTAAAAGACAGCTTTTTATTTTCTTTTTTTGTATTGCCAGCAAATATTGATCGTAAAGACCATACTGCTGATTACAAAAGGAATCATCTGAAAAAAAGGCCTTAACAAAAACGTTCCAGAGCTTTTTTCTTCTACTATACTTTTTATACCCAATCCAACAAAAAAAAGTGAAATCAACAGCAGAATAAACTGTATTTTCCAATGTATCCTTATCATAATATAAAAGTACTCTTAATGATTGGAAACTCTGCTGAAAATGGTTGTTCCTATACTGGCCGCAATCACACAGGCAATAGAAATCCATTGTAAAAAAGATAATTTTTCAGCAAGGAAAATCAAACCTGAAAGTGCTGCAAATGCAGGCTCCAGACTCATCAGTATGCTGAACGTTTTGGCAGGAAGTCTTTTCAAAGCCATAATTTCCAGTGAAAACGGCAAAGCACTCGAAAGAATAGCCACCCCTAGTCCTTTTACAAAAATAGCCGGAGTAAGACTGAAAACAGCTCCATCCCATATTGTGAAAGGAATAATTACCAAACTTGCAAATATCATTCCTGTAGTTACCGCATCTTTTCCATCCATTATTTTAGAAACCTTGCCTCCCATAACGATATAAACAGCCCAGAACATCCCTGCCAGAAAGGCAAGCCCAAGTCCTATCAGATCTACGTGATCATTCTTCCAGGGAACAATCAGCAAAATTCCTGCACAAGCCAGTAACGCCCACACGACATCCAGCAATTTGCGGGACAGGGCCAATGCCAGAAACAAAGGTCCTGCAAATTCCACCGTAACCGCCAGTCCCAGAGGAATTCTTTGAATAGCCATGTAGAAAATGAGATTCATTGCTGCCAATCCGACTCCATACATAGCACAGTATTTCCATTTTTGCCGGTTGAACGTTGAAAATTTCGGACGGTTGATCAAAGTAAGCAAAACAGCTGAAAGTACAATCCTTAAAGTAACCGTTCCAATAGCTCCGATAGCAGGAAAAAGCTGTTTTGCGATGGAAGCACCTCCCTGCACACAGATAATCGCTAAAAGCGTAGCCGGTATTGCTATGTTTGATTTTTTCATGTCTACTATATACAATTCAAAAGATTATGGGAAGAAATTTCCGGAATTAAAAAGGGTTTTATAGCACGAATCATGAAATTCATTATATAAAATAACCCGCCTCAAATGTATTGATTTTTTATCTTTTACAATGGGTGCAGTTTTCATATATTAATAAGACTTAACGGTATTATTATTTTTTACTTTCCGGATGAATGTTTCCGGAACGGAAAGATATTTTCCTAATGATTTTCTAATCATATTCTAAAGCTTTTCTAACCATCTGTCTCTAAAAGGTGGAATACCTTTGCAGCAAAGAAAAACCCTATGGACACCGACCCTTTACAATACCATAACTAAGCATTCTGCCGATACTTTTTCTGTATAACGGCGGCATGCCATAAACAGAAAAGTCATGAATACATTAGAATTTACCCTTCGTCTCCTTACCGCATTTGCCCTTGGTGCCAGCATTGGTTTTGAAAGACAGTGGCGCCAGAAAAGCGCAGGTCTTCGTACCAACACTCTTGTATGTCTGGGCTCCGCAGCATTTGTTCTTCTCTCCATAAGAATCGGTGGGGATGCAACCGGCAGAATAGCCTCTTATATTGTAAGTGGCATTGGTTTTTTGGGCGGGGGTGTCATCATGAAAGACGGTCTTACCGTAAGGGGACTCAATACAGCCGCTACAATATGGTGTTCGGCATCCGTAGGGGCACTCAGCGCTATGGGATTTCCTTTGGAAGCATCCATTACCAGCGGATTTATAATTCTCACCCATGTCATTCTCCGTCCTTTGGGAGTAAAGCTGGGAAACAATATCAATAACAGAAGCCATTATACTGAATACCTTCTCAGCATCAAGTGCAAAAGTGAAGTGGAAAATCATATCCGGGTACAGCTGATGCAGTCACTGAGTGGGAATGATAAAGTATTACTGAAATCGTTGACCAGCGATGACAACGGCCTGCCTGAAAATGCCATCATTACAGCGGAAGTTCACGCTTCAACACCACAGGACAGTTTCATGGAAAAAACAGCCAGCAGACTTACTATCGAAGATAAAGTCATCAAAGTGAGCTGGGAAATTATAGGCACCGAAAACGATTTATAACATTTAAAAACAACCATTGAAGCAATGTTAAAAAAATCTTCAAACAAAAATCTCAATTCAGCAGCTCTTGTCAAATTAAAAGAAGCTGCTGCTGAGAACGAAAAAATGATTTACGCCATGCTGGAAACCTCGGAAGAGGGGCTCAGCGATAATACCGTAAAAGATCGTCTGAAAATTTATGGCAGGAATGAAATTGCCACACAGAAAGCCCCTTCATGGCTGAAGCAGTTTGCTCATTCTTTTTTTAATCCGTTTAATTATATTCTGGCCTGCATAGCGGTAATTTCTTTATTCATTGATGCCATTCTTGCTCCTGAGGGCGAGAAAGATTTCAGCACCAGTATCATTATTTCAGTCATGCTTCTGTTCAGTACAATTCTGAGATTTATTCAGGAATTCCGAAGCAACAAAGCCGCAGAAGCATTAAAGAAAATGGTAAAAACAAGCTGCCTTACCAAAAGAAAATTTCATGAAAGTGAAGAAATAGAAATTACTGAAATTGTCCCCGGTGATATCGTTATTTTATCCGCCGGTGATATGGTTCCTGCAGACTGCAGAATCCTTAAAAGCAAAGATCTTTTCATCAGCGAATCCATTCTGACAGGAGAAGCACTTCCTGTGGAAAAAAATGCACTCCCTGTCAAAGATGCTAAAGAGCGCAGTCCTCTTAGTCTTCAAAACATATGCTTTATGGGAACTAATGTAGTAAGCGGCTCAGCAACAGTGGTAGTTGCCAATACAGGTATTTTCACTTATTTCGGAAGCATCAGCCGAAGCCTGGTCTCCAAAAGACCCGAAACGGCGTTTGATATTGGTGTCAACAAAGTAAGCTATCTGCTGATCCGGTTTATGCTGGTTATGACTCCCGTTATTTTTATCATCAACGGATGGGTAAAAGGAGACTGGATGCAGGCTTTACTGTTTGCCATTGCCGTTGCTGTAGGATTAACTCCCGAAATGCTCCCTATGATTGTTACCGCCAATCTTGCCAAAGGAGCCGTCAACATGAGCAAAAAGAAAGTCATTGTTAAAAGGCTAAATGCCATCCAGAATATCGGAGCGATGGACATTCTCTGTACAGATAAAACAGGAACACTTACCCTGGACAAAATTGTATTGGAAACCCACCTTAACGTTCGTGGTATCGAAGATGATGAAGTATTGAAGTGGGGCTACCTCAACAGTTTTCATCAGACAGGCCTCAAAAATCTTTTGGATCAGGCTGTGCTGGATCATGCTGAAGTCCATAACCTGATGAAAGCAGATGAACTTTACCAGAAAGTAGATGAAATTCCCTTTGATTTTGAAAGAAGAAGAATGTCTGTAATTCTTAATACCTCCAAAGGAAGGCACCTGATGATCTGCAAAGGTGCAGTGGAAGAAATGCTCCCACTATGTCAATATGCTCTGGATCCCGGAGAAGATCACAGTCTGCATATTGAGAATGACAACACTGTTCCACTGGATCTTCACATGAAGCAGCAGATTATCAGAATGTCTGAAAAACTGAATGCCGAAGGACTGCGGGTTTTATTGATTGCTATCC
Source organism: Chryseobacterium sp. ON_d1 (assembly GCF_006829085.1). Taxonomy (GTDB): domain Bacteria; phylum Bacteroidota; class Bacteroidia; order Flavobacteriales; family Weeksellaceae; genus Chryseobacterium. The sequence continues at coordinate 317,375 of NZ_BJTC01000005.1, read as the reverse complement.
GGGAATTTGATGGCGACCATCCACTGAATTATTCCGTAGCAGACGAAAATCACCTTACCCTTACAGGATTCATGGGATTTCTCGATCCGGCAAAGCCTTCTGCTGAACCAAGTATCAAGGCTTTGCACAAACTGGGAGTTGAAGTAAAAGTGGTGACAGGAGACAACGATATTGTGGCTAAAAAAATATGTCATGATGTAGGAATTCCTATCAACACCATTATGCTCGGTGATGAGCTGGACAGCATCAGTGATGATGAACTTCGAAAGGATATGGATCTTTATTCTGTTTTTGCCAAAGTAAGCCCGCTACAGAAACAACGTATTGTAAAAATATTAAGATCGAAAGGTCACACCGTTGGTTTTATGGGTGACGGAATCAATGATGCAGCAGCTATAAAAGAAGCAGATGTAGGAATCTCTGTGGACACAGGCGCAGACATTGCCAAAGAAAGCGCAGACATCATCCTCCTGGAAAAAGACCTTATGGTCCTCAGAAGTGGAGTAATCTACGGAAGAAGAACTTTCGGGAATATTGTCAAGTATATAAAAATGACGGCCAGCAGCAATTTCGGAAATATGTTCAGTATGATCGGAGCCAGTGCACTGTTGCCTTTTCTGCCCATGCTTCCATTACAGATTTTAACCCAAAATTTACTGTATGATGTATCACAATCCTCCATTCCATGGGATACAATGGATAAAGATTTTCTGGAGAAACCGAAAAAATGGGAGGCTGGAAGCATTAAAAAGTTCATGCTTTATATCGGTCCTTTAAGTTCCATTTTTGACTATGTGACCTTTGCGATAATGTTTTTCATTTTCAAAGCCAATACCCCGGAACATCAAAGTTTGTTTCAGACAGGTTGGTTTGTGGAAGGTTTATTATCCCAAACCTTAATTGTTCATATCATCAGAACAAAAAAGATCCCATTTGTCCAAAGCTGGGCGGCCACACCAGTAGTTGCTTTAACGAGTTTAATTATGCTGATCGGAATTCTTATTCCTTTCAGTCCCATGGCAGGATACCTGAAAATGCAGCCACTGCCCCTGAACTATTTTCCTTATTTAATAGGAATTCTTACAGGATACTGTGTATTAACGCAGCTTGTTAAACAATGGTTCATCAGAAAATTCGGACAATGGCTTTAGCAATAAAAGTCATAACCGAAGATCTGTAAAATAAATTAAATAAAACAATGGTTATAAATAACTTATATGAGAAAAACAGTCTTAACAATGCTACTTTTGACATTTGTTACCTCTTGTAAAAACCCAAAAAGTGAAACCTTACAGGATCATGATCTCCGTATAAAAAATGATCGGGTGACCGTTCCGGAAAACAATCCTGTTTTCAAAAAAATCAAAACACAACCCGTTATCGAACAGGAGCACAGTGACGGCGTTGTTTCAGCAGGAACAATTCAGGCAATCCCGAATCATTATGCGGAAATTGCCAGTCCTTTTTCCGGAAGAATTACCCAGTCATTTATCCAGCTTGGGCAACGTGTTTCTGCCGGAAGTGCACTTTTTGAAATCCTTTCTTCTGATTATTTTTCAGTTCAAAAGGACTATACGGATGCTCTGAATGACGTACAGCTTGCCGAAAAAAATTACAGACGTCAGCAGGATCTTGTCAAACATGGAGTGGGTATTCAGAAAGAACTGGATGAAGCGGAAACCGATTTTAAAAATAAAAAAACATCCCTCTCCAATGCCTCTTCCGCACTGAAAGTCTATAACAGTAAAGGCGGAAGTATAGGAAGTCCAATGGTTGTAAGAGCTCCCATCAACGGAGAAATTATTTCCAACAAAATTGTAAACGGGCAATATCTGAAAGGAGATGCCGATCCTGTAATAATTATTGCAGAATTATCCAAAGTCTGGATTTCCGGAGATGTAAAAGAAAAAGATATCAGGTTTGTCAATACAGGAGATCGGGTTTCTGTAAAAGTAAGTGCCTATCCCGACAAAAATATTACCGGAAAAGTATACCACATCAATGAAATCGTAGATGAAGATACCCGCAGCATCAAAGTCCTTATTGAATGTGACAATCCGGACAGAAAATTAAAACCGGGCATGTATGCCACTGTTAACTTTTCAACAACACCCGAAAAAACAGTCATGATTCCCGTAACTGCCCTGATGCAGCAGGATAACTTTCAGTATGTATGGATAAAAACCGGCAAAAATCAGTTTACCAAACGTACTGTAACAACAGGAGAAACCGACCAGAAAACAGTAAGAATAACATCTGGTATAAAACCCGGAGAAACCATTATGACCGAAGGAGGAATTTATTTGCTGGATGCTAAATAATGTAAATGAAAAACTATGAAGAAATTACTTACACTCTCCATACAGAAGAGATGGCTTATTCTCGCTCTCTTTCTTTTACTGGGATTCTTTGGATATTACTCTTGGACCAGACTATCCATAGAAGCCTACCCCGATATTGCAGACGTAACTTCCCAGGTGGTAACACAGGTTCCGGGTCTGGCCGCTGAAGAAGTGGAACAGCAGATCACCATTCCTTTGGAAAGATCACTGAATGGACTTCCGGGAATGCATGTGATGAGAAGCAAAAGTACCTTCGGACTTTCCATCATTACCATGGTCTTCGATGATGGTACAGATGATTATTGGGCCCGACAGCGTATTCAGGAAAGACTGACGGATGTAGAGCTTCCTTATGGTGCACAACCCGGGTTAGACCCCCTTACCTCTCCCATCGGCGAAGTATACCGGTATATCATTGAAAGCAACAACCATAGTCTTCGGGAACTGACAGATTTACAAAAATTTGTCATCATTCCCCGTATCAAACAGGTTTCGGGAATTGCCGATGTCACCAATTTCGGAGGAATTACCACCCAGTTTCAGATTGAGCTGGATCCTCATAAACTTGAGCAATATGGCCTGTCTTTGTCTGAAGTTACCGAAACAATATCCAAAAACAATGTCAGTGCCGGAGGAAGTATGCTTCCCCGCGGAAACATTGCCTATGTTATCCGGGGAATTGGTTTGGTAAAAGATCTAAACGATCTCGGAAAAATTGTAGTAAAAACCCAAAACGGAGTTCCGGTATTTCTGAATGATGTAGGAACATTAAAATACGGAAATCTGGAAAGAAAGGGAATTCTGGGTTACACCGACAGAAAACGTAATTATTCTGAAAGTGTGGAAGGGATCGTGCTTTTATTAAGAGGACAAAATCCCTCCCAGGTACTGGATGCAGTTCATGAAGCCATTGAAGAACTCAATAATGAAACGCTTCCCCCAGGGGTACAAATTCATGCTTTTCTGGATAGAACGGACCTCGTAAAAACAACCCTTACGACTGTTTCTCATACCCTTACTGAAGGAATTGTATTGGTTATCATAGTACTGATCGTATTTCTCGGAAGCTGGAGAGGTGCATTGCTGGTGGCTATCACTATTCCGCTCTCTTTACTGTTTGCCTTCATATTAATGCATTTTACCAACATTCCGGCCAATCTTCTTTCACTCGGAGCAATTGATTTCGGAATCATTGTGGATGGAGCTATTGTAATGCTGGAAACCATTCTGAAGAAAAGGGAGGAGAATCCTGAAGAAGCACTGGAAGAAAAAACAATTACCCAAAGGGTGATTGAAGTAGCCAAGCCCATTTTCTTTTCAACAATCATTATCATTACTGCTTATCTGCCGTTATTCGCTTTTGAGAGAGTAGAGAAAAAACTGTTTACCCCCATGGCTTTTACTGTAGGATATGCCCTATTGGGCGCACTCGCTGTGGCATTACTTCTGATCCCGGGACTGGCGTATGTTATCTACCACAAACCACAAAAGATCTATCACAATAGATGGCTGGAAAAACTCGCTGCAGCCTATGGAAAAAGAATAGAAAAAATAATGCAGACTCCCAAAAGAGTTGTTGTTCCGATCATCATTGTATTGATATCCTCCGGAATTCTGTCTTACACCGTAGGAAAAGATTTCCTTCCGGAGCTGGACGAAGGTTCTATATGGCTGCAGGTACAACTGCCTCCGGGAATATCCTTAGCCCAATCAAAAGAAATGAGTGATACTCTTCGTGCCCGTACTCTAAAGCATTCCGAAATAACTTATATGATGGTGCAGGCAGGGCGTAATGATGATGGTACAGATCCATGGACCGCTTCTCACTTTGAAGTATCTGTTGGAATAAAGCCTTACAGCGAATGGCCTTCCGGGAAAACAAAATCAGATCTCATCAAAGAACTTGCGGCAGATTATAAAGACATGCCTGGATTCACGGTAGGTTTTTCGCAACCTATGATTGACGGAGTAATGGATAAAATCTCCGGAGCTCACAGTGAGCTGGTTGTAAAAGTATATGGAGAAGACTTTAAAGAAACCAGACGTATTGCAGAAAATGTGTTGTCTACTTTAAATAAAATTCCGGGATCAGCAGATCTTGCTATCGATCAGGAACCACCGTTACCTCAGCTGCAGATCATTGCTAATAGAGATAAGATCGCTCAGTATGGATTAAATGTAGCGGATGTTGCTGACCTTATTGAAGTGGCGTTAGGAGGAAAAGCTATTTCCCAAATCTTTATCGGCAATAAAGTGTATGATATTTCCTGCCGTTATACCGAAGACAGCCGCGATACTCCGGACAAAATCGGAAACCTTATGCTGACTTCAGCTTCCGGGGCGAAAATCCCACTATCACAGGTAGCAGAAGTGAAATTAAGCACCGGTGAAAGCACTATTACAAGAGAAATGAACAAAAGACATCTTACGGTAAAGCTTAATTTAAGAGGTACTGATCTTTCTTCGTTCCTGAAAAAAGCCCAGGATAAAATTGAAAAAGATATCCGATACGATCATGAGAAATACCAGATCAAATGGGGCGGACAGTTTGAAAATCAAAACAGGGCTTATTCAAGACTTGCATTTATTGTTCCATTGGCGTTAGCCATTATGTTTCTGTTATTATATGGCGCATTTGGAGATTTCAGACAGGCTTTGGTTCTGATGTCCATTGTCCCGTTAGCTTTATTTGGCGGAATGCTGGCACTCAACCTACGGGGAATGTCCCTGAATGTTTCTTCAGCAGTAGGATTCATTGCATTATTTGGGGTTGCCATTCAGAACGGTGTGATTATGATTTCTCACATTAATGATCTCCGCCAAAAGGGATATGATCTGAAACGGGCAGCCGTTAAAGGAGCCGGAGACCGTTTCAGACCGGTACTCATGACGGCAACAGTGGCTGTAATCGGATTATTCCCGGCATCATTGGCCACAGGAATCGGTTCTGATGTACAGCGTCCTTTGGCAACAGTAATTGTTTACGGACTGATGTTCTCTACTATTTTAACACTATTCGTGCTGCCGGCTATTTATTTTATGGCTGAGCACCGCAAGGAAAATCAAAATTTGGAATCAGATGAAAATTAAAGTTCATGTTATCATATTATCTGTAGTATTATTTAGCATTACAGGAATAAAGGCACAGGAAAAAGAGCTTTTACAATTTGAGGAATACCTGAGTCTTGTCGGAAATAAAAATCTTGGATATGCGTCTCAGAAATATAATGTCAGTATGGCTGAAGCAGCTATTCAGACCGCCAATATGTTTCCTGATCCTCAACTGGAAATGGAAACTACCAATAACGGTGTGAATCAGAATATGGGATACGTATATGGAGCATCAATCGGCTGGACATTAGAGCTTGGCGGTAAAAGAAAAGCAAGGGTAAATCTGGCCAGAAACCAGTCTGAGCTGAGTAAAATACAATTACAGGATTTTTTCAGGAATCTTCGTGCTGATGCCAGTTTAGGATATATTGATGCATTAAAATCCAAAGCTTTACTTGAAGTTCAGCAGGATTCTTATAAAAATATGCTGCAGCTGGCAAAATCCGATAGTATACGGTATCGTTTGGGAACCATATCATTAGTTACATCCAAACAGAGCAAGCTTGAAGCCTCTTCCCTTCTCAACGAAGTCTATCAGGCTGAAAGCGCAGAACAGCAAGCTCTAACCGGTCTGTCCATATTTTTGGGAGACAGCAAAATAACAGACAGAGAAGCTGCCGGGGATTTCAATGCCTTCAACAGAGATTTCAGTATAGATGATCTTGTTCTTCAGGCATTGAATGAAAGAGCAGATCTATTGGCCGCCAGGCAAAATACGGAGGTTACCAAAAGCCAGATCAGCCTTGAAAAAGCCAATCGTGTTATTGATTTAGGCATCAGCGCCGGAGCTGAACGACACACTGAAGCGGTCAACGAGATTGCCCCTTCCCCTACTGTAAATGCTGTAAAAATGGGAATCAGCATTCCCCTGAAATTTTCCAACAGAAGAAATGCAGGATTAAAAATCGCAGAAATAGCCCATTCTCAGGCCGAAGTTGAATACAAACAGATTGAACAGATGATCAAAGCTGAGGTAATACAGGCATATCAGCAGTACACAGCAACTCAGAAACAGGTAAGACAATTCCACAACGGAATGCTTACAGAGGCCAAAACTATTCTGGAAGGCATTATTTACAGCTATAAAAGAGGAGAAAGTTCTATCCTTGAGGTGTTAAATGCCCAAAGAACCTATAACAATGTGAGAAAAGACTATTATCAGGCTCTTGCCGATAATGCAGCGGCTTTAATTGAACTTGAAAGAAAAGCAGGAATCTGGGATATTCATTTTTAGCTGGAAGAAGGAGGTTTATGGAAGCCAATGGATAGATGAAAATCACTTTATTAATTTGACGACTATATACAATTTTACACCATTGTCATTCTGACGAAGGAAGAATCCCATGTAAAGTTTAGATTCTTCATTTCACTACGTTAGATAGCAGGATTAATATAAAATTGTATATAAATATAAATATCAATAATTTTTAAAAAACTCAAAAAATTACCATCAAATGGCAATCAATAATTCTAACACAAATATTACTTCCAGCCTCCATTTCCCAGCATAAAAAAGCTCCGAAATCTATCTGATTTCGGAGCTTTTTTTATCTCTTATACTGCGATTCATAAATTCTGATCCAGTCATCAGGAGTCATTTTCTTACTGAGTTCAGCGATCAGTTCAAAAGGAATATCGTCCACTTTTTTAAAACGGATACAGGATTTTCCCATGTCCAGTTTCTTTTTGGAATGTTTAGGGTATTCTGCTACGAACCAGTCCAGAAGTTCAGGTCTTGAATACAGCCCCATGTGATAAAGGGCTATAAAATTCTTCTGGGAAGCCAGATTGATGAATGGCAGCGGTGTACCGGGAGCACAGTGATATCCCGCAGGAAATGTTGCCAAAGGAACGACCCATCCAACCATGCCATAATTGGTAGCTTCTTCAAAACCGTTCGGGAGATTGTCATTCACCGTATCATAAAGTTTTTTGAAAGCTTCCTGTCTTTCCTCAGGAATTTTTGAGATATAATCTTCTATGGAAACTGACTGAATCTGCATATTGTATTTTTTTCTAAAATACGATTATTTTATAAAATTATATACACTGAACATCTGAACATCTTTGCTGCTCTTTTGAAGGAACATCATTTTATTCACATTCGGAACATACTGAATCATATTTCCGTCTGCAAAACCATAATTTTGGAAGAAATTTCTTCCTTTATAATCAAGGCTTACTTCCAGAGGTTTCAGATTCGCAAAATCAAAAACTTTCATAGAAAATCCTGTGTTTCCAAAGGCTCCTTTAGGATAGAAAGCTGAAATATAAAGCTTTTCTCCAGCTTCAACGATATGAATTCTTTTTCCTGTAGAAGCTCGTGCAGCAACGAATTGCTTTACTTCTCCTTCTTTATTGAACTTGATCAGCATTCCGGCATCCAATGAATACACAGGATCAGGGAAGCGATTCATTGCCGTAGGCATAGGTCTTGTCACCGTTTCCTGCTGAACAGCCATTAAAGTCTCATCACCCTTTACAATTGTTTTGATGACCTTTACATCGCTCATATCTTTGCTCCCTGCTAAATTAGTATTGCTGATCACTGCTTTTCCTGACTTCGTATCATAAAACATTACTGTGCCGAAAGTACTTGCACCAATGGTAACTGCTGCATTTTTTCTTCCAAAGGTTACCAGATAATCGCTGTCATTTTTACTGAATGCATATAATTTCTCAGGAATATATTTGTCATCAAACGGAAGATCCTTGTCCTCTGTGTTAGAAACAAGTTCCAGCTTATAAGATTCTTTCCATCCTGCAGCCTTACGCAATACGACAATTTTCGCTGAGTTCGTCAGTGTCAAAGACTTTTCAACATAATCATTGCTTAATGTGATTTCTTTGTTCCAGACCGGAGAAAGGGTTCTCAGATCCAGGACCAGCACATCATTCACATTATCGGTCTTTTTGTTGGCATATCTGTCATTGAAGATCGCAGCATATTTTCCGTTTTCTGAGAAAAGAACATACGTTGTTCCTGATTTATTGGTAGATTCAATGCTGTATTTTGCAATGCTTTTTGTGGTAAAAGTACCTTCTTTTTTACTGAAAACATGCTGAAAAACTTCCTTCCTGTTTTCTTTACCGAAATACTCTTCCGTAAATGCTATAAATTTATCATCATCGATCTGCTGTGATCCCAGATAATTGTGAAGCACGCCGTTTGTTTTATTCGCGTAATCTTTTACATAGGTGTCCACAAGACTTCCGTTCTGATCCAGTTTTCTCATCAGTAATTTCTTATGAGGGAAAACATTTCTCATCAGGCCGTCAATATTGATGGCACTGAACATATAAGAATTGTAATCATCTGCCAATACCAGTTTATCATCAGTTTCAAGATTGGCATCCACAGTAAATTTTGTTCCTTCAGTCACTTTTGTCTGCGCATAAGCGCACACAGAAGCAGTAATTAATGCCGAAGCAATAATCTGTTTAATCATATTGTTTTTCTTTAGTTATTATAAATTTTTTCTTCTAATCTTTTCAGCTCAAGATTAGCATCGTAGGATAGTTTGATATCTACAAGATGTTCCTGCAGTTCATTTAAATATTTCTCGGCTTCCTGATAATTGCCTAAAGCAATGTTTAATCTGATCAGGTTAAAATAAAGATATTCTCCTATTTTCTGGTTGTAAACAGCCTTTTTATCATTGTAATTCACTTTTGTAAGGACTGCTTTCCAAAGATCAATTCCTTTCTGCATATTTTCCATGGCGACTTTATTCGGTGCATAATCCGATTTTGCCTGAAGTTTTTTCAGATTGGTTGTTACATAGATATAGGCTTTCTCCAGATCATCATATTCTCCTTTATTCTTTACAGTGGACAATGTCACCGTAGAATTGATCGTCTGGTAACCGAAATTTTCATTGATAATGTTCCTTGTGCGGTCCATCATTCTCTGCAGATATCTTTTTTCCTGTGCATTCAGGTTGATTTCATTCGTTGGAACACTTGCTACTTCAGTAAAATCCGAGAAATAGGTCTTATCAAGTTTTACAGCTCCACCTTGTTTTGCTATTATTCTCGTAGGCTGATTGGCAAAAGTTTTTCCCTGATTGTCCTGAAAGTTGGTTCTCTCCATTTCAATAACAATATCAAGATAGTTTCCCCCTTTTGAAAATCCTGATACATCTATTTGGGATGCCAGAATCTTATTATCCACAATCAGGGCATCTCTAAGATCAGGCTGCTGATAAACAGGCATTGGAGGAATATTAAGAATAGGTCTTGAAGGTAATCTCAGCACAGGAGCTCCGTTGGTTGCTGCAATTTTTTCAACCGCAGATAATTTATTGTATTCTGCAGATTCCAGTTTGTACTTTTCCTGCAGTTTCTTTACCTCAGCATCATAGTCTTTTAATCTTTCCTGATGCTCGTACTTGGCATTTTCAACATTCGTCTGGTAATTGTCCACCTTTCTCTGGTAATCTTCTTTTGATAATCTTACAACATCATCTTTCGTGATATTATAGGGTGATTTTACCGTAATCGTATAATTTCTATTGGAAAGTTCTGTAGGAAATACCGGTTCTTTCAAAAGCTGGAAGCTTATTATTTCTTTATCAATTCTCTGTGCCTGTGAAAATCCGGAACACAATAAGGGCAGTAAAAAAAGTAGTTTAAATGTATTCATGTACGTTATAGTTTTCGGCACAAATGTATAATAATTTTATCAACAATTTTTGATATTTTTTTTTCCAGTTATTATTTAAATTCATCACAAAAAAGGCAGCCACACGAATGCAACTGCCTACAGAAATTATTAACTCAAAAAATTTTATTTTTTAATGGCTTTTACTGTTGATCTTGAACCATCTTTAAAGTTCATTGTCACTAAATATAAACCGGCATTCAGTTCTCCTAACTGAAGTTCTGTAGTTGGATTATCAATAGTTTTCACCACTCTTCCTGCTACATCTGTAACAGTTACAGATTTAACGTTCTTGATGTCCGCAACGTGAAGGACATCTTTGAAAGGATTAGGGTACACATTGACCTCTTTTTTCTTCACAGATGTTTCAGCAGTACTTAAGTTAGACTGTGTAAGCGAAAAATCATCAAATCCCATATAATATGGATCCGTTGTTGTATTGAAAGCTTTAATTCCAAATGAATAATCACCAGTAGATGAAGGAATATATGTAACGGTAACTTTAGTATAATTGGTACTATTACCTCCTCCGGCGGCTGTTTGATCAGGTGTGATAAATGTTGTTAAACTGGTTGCTCCGGTCGCCGTTTGTGCATTGTTGACCAATACTTCATTTTGCCAGCCTGCATATCCATCTCCTACCCAGTAGAATGAGAAATCATATGATGTTCCTGCAGTTAATGTAAATGTAGGTGTCCATAAATATGCAGCATTGCTATATGGATAATAAATTGTCAAATAGTTTGGTGCAGATTTAGGATCATTGTAGGTCTGCTGGGAAGCATTTGCTGACGTAAAATTATATGAAGATGAACTTCCTCCCGGAGTTTGTTTCCAGCAATTCGGAATGATCGCAGAACCAATAGTTGTCATTGCATCAAAATTTTCGCTCCAAGGCAGTGTAGTTACCGGAACACATAGGGTTGTAAATGATGTGGAAGTAGCACTCCAGATACTCTTATCAGTTGCACTGCAGTTAGATCTCACCCATGCATAATATGTTGTAGCAGGCTGCAGTCCGCTTAACGGTGCAGAAGTAGTGGTAGAAGTTGCAGAGTTTGAAGCTGTTAAAACAGTAGAAGCATCAGGTGCAGTATTGCTTGTACTGTAATATACTTCGTACCCGCTTGCAGGAACTGAAGAAGGTGCTGTCCATCCAATCGTTGCTGAATTCACACTTGCATTTGACGATGTAATTGCAGTGGGCTCAAAGCAAGAAGGAATATTCTGAACAGTAATGTTATCGATATAGATAGAACGGGATGTACCCCCTAAACCATGCTTAAATGCCAATTGCAGATCCGATCCTGCAGGAATATTCACTGTATATTGTGTATGGGTAGTTGTTAAAGCAATAGGAGAACCAATTTGTGTAAAAGACGCAGGGTCTGCAGGATTCGATAATGTACCTACCAATAATGTATAATTACTTCCTCCTCCTCTTGCATAGAATCTTACACGTTTGGTGCCGTCTGAAAGGTTCACTGTTGGAGGCGCAACCAACATCTGACTGCCCGTGGTAGCCGTTGAATTAGTCATATAATAGGCATTGGGTGCCGAATAACTATTTGACGTAGTTACGTAGCCATACCCTGCAAATGATGCACTTTCCAGATATGCCCAGCAGCTTGGAGCATTGGTATTTGAGCTGGAACCTGTACTTGTGGTATCAAAGTTTTCTGTATAAGGAACAGTGAAAGTAGAGCAGGCTGTCTTAAATGTTCCTGCAAAAGACCATACACTTTGACCTGTTGCAGTGTTACAGTTGGATCTTACCCAATAATAATAGGTAGTATTGGAATTAAGCCCTCCTATTGTTGTACTTGTTCCTGTTACCCCCGGATAAGTAGGTGTTACTGAGCTTGCAGGTGTTGTGTTTGAAGTACTGTGGTATACATCATAACTGGCAGCATTACCTGTCCACGAAACTAAAGCGGAATTGGCAGTTATTCCGGAAACCGCCTGTAATACAGGAGGCGCACAATCCGAATAAACATCTGCTGAAAAAGCAAAAATGTTCGGTATTCCTGAACCGCTTGCTTTGGTTACCGTTACACTTTGTACGAACTTTGTCTGATTGGCAGCATCTATTGTTAATGCTGTCTGATAAAGTCTCGGATCCGTGGTGTTGGGTTCCAGGCCGTCTGTTGTTATTTTAATTCTTCCGATTCCCTGTATGGCAAAATTGGCACCTCCATACCAGTCATTAAGGCTTATATTGGAAAATGCCTGTGTGCTTCCATCAGAAAAATTAACCGTTACATTTACTGCAGAGGTTCCACTTCCGCTGGTGGAAAGCATATACAGAGTAAAAGCAGGTTTAGGTGTTGTAAAAGTAAGAGTTCCACTGTCATTTGCAGCGGCCAGCCTTAAAGAGTTATTTCCACTGTAGTTTCCTAAGACATAGCTAAGCCCCGGAGTTCCCGCAACGACAGAATTAATAATTCCATCTACCGGCAAACCATAGGAAAGCGGTGTGCTCGTGGAAGTTAATTGAAAATCTTTTGAAACAAAAGCATAAGAAACTCCATCTACATCATTATTTGTAGAAACTGACGAGGAGCCTACTCCGTTTGCAATTACATCTGCGGTATAGCCTGAGGAAACCGGCATTGTTTGAAAATTCTGAGCCATCATTGCAGAGGCAGAAAATAGAGCAATAGCAGGTATCACTCTAGAAAATAAATTTATTACCATTTTAATCACATTTATGGCGAAATTAAGGAAAAATAACAATACAAAAATATTATTTTTAACAAAATCATAACATTTATTTTAAATACATGAAAAATCAATATTAAAACCCCTTAAATAGGTGAATTTTAAAGAGAATGTAAAGTTCATTAAACATCTTTCTTATTGGCTCATAATTTTATTATTGAGAAATTAAATCCTATTTTTGTCATACAAATTTTTTGAACAATGCCGAATATTTCAAACAGAGCACTGCATATGCCGCCATCGCCGGTAAGAAAACTGGTTCCCTTTGCTTTACAAGCAAAACAGAAAGGAATAAAAGTATATCACCTTAATATCGGACAGCCTGATATTGAAACTCCGGAAACAGCTTTAAATGCTTTAAAGAATATCGATTTAAAAGTATTGGAATATGCGCTTTCTGAAGGTAATATCGAATACAGAAAAGCCCTTACTGAATATTATCATTCATTAGGCTTCTCAGATCTTACTCCCGATAACTTCATTGTTACTAACGGAGGTTCTGAAGCTCTTAACTTTGCGATTTCCACTTTATGTGACGAAGGTGATGAAGTGATTATTCCTGAACCTTACTATGCCAACTACAATGGATTTACCAGTACATTTGATGTGAATGTAGTCGCTGTACCATCTACCATTGACACAGGTTTTGCCTTACCTCCTGTTGAAGAGTTCGAGAAAAAAATCACAGAAAAAACAAGAGCGATCATTATCTGTAACCCTGGAAACCCTACCGGATATCTTTATACCCGTGAGGAACTACAGAAACTTGCAGAAATTGCTTTGAAATATGACATCGTTATCATCTCTGATGAAGTATACAGGGAATATGTATATGACGGGAAACAGCAGATTTCAATGCTTGATTTCCCTGAACTTGCTGAAAACTGTATCATCATTGACTCAGAATCCAAGCGTTACTCTATGTGCGGGGTAAGAATCGGATGTATGGTTACCCGTTCCAATAAGATCCGTAATGCGGCTATGCTTTTTGCCCAGGCAAGACTAAGCCCTGTTCTTTTGGGACAGATTGCTGCAACAGCAGCACACCAGAATGACGGTCCTTATATCAGAGCAGTAAGAGAAGAATATACTCACAGAAGAAATATACTGGTAGATCTTTTAAATGCTATTCCTGGCGTGATCTGTCCTAAGCCAAAAGGAGCCTTCTACTGTGTTGCAGAACTTCCGGTAGATGATACTGAAAAATTTGCCCAGTGGCTGCTTGAAAAATATTCTCTTAATAACGAAACCATCATGGTTGCGCCTGCAGGAGGATTCTACAGCAATCCTGAATTAGGTAAAAAGCAGGTAAGAATTGCCTATGTTCTGAAAGAAGAGGATTTAAAAAGAAGTGCTGAAATTCTTAAGGAAGCTTTAAAGAAGTACAGAGAAGAATTCAGCCTGTAAAAACATACTCTATGCCGACAACAAAAAAACTCTATCTGAAAATCCTGTTTTCGATTCTTTTGCTGTCGGCATTGTTTTCCTGTGACTCCAAAAAAACACATGAGTCATCTGTTTCCCATAATAATCCGTACGAGATTACATTTGTCAGCGTATCTGAAATCGGAGGCCGTCTTGGAAGCTACAGGATCATCAAGGCCACAAAAGATTCTGTTTTTGCAGAAAAAGGAATGACAGCCGGTAAAACCCATAAAGAATGGGCATCCGCCATCAATTCCGAAACCTGGAAAAAACTGATATCATCAGTCAATATTACAGATCTTGATCATATCAAAAGTTCTCCCAGCCAACAGTCCGTAGACGGGATTGATGAAACCTTCCAGATCCGGACTCCAAAAAAATCACATATTTATGTGAATGCCTATACAGATACTTTACATTATAAACAGCTAGAACAATTTAAAGAACAATTAGACAAGATTCTTCCCAAAGAATACCAATAAAACATGCAGGAAAATTTTTCATTAAAACCTTATAACACATTCGGTGTTGAAGCCAAAGCCCGATATTTTACTGAAATCAATACTATTGATGAATTAAAAGAGGCTCTCATTTTTGCCAAGACCCAATCTCTTCAGCTTCTGTTTCTGGGGGGAGGTAGTAATATCCTTCTTACCAAAAATTTTGATGGCCTTGCTATCAGACTTAATTTAAAAGGGATCTCTGAAGAGTATATTAATGAAAATGAAGTATGGGTAACCGCAAAAGCAGGTGAAAACTGGCATGAATTTGTGATGTGCTGTTTACAGAAAAATTATGGCGGACTCGAAAACCTTTCTTTAATTCCCGGAAATGTAGGAACTTCTCCAATGCAGAATATCGGAGCTTACGGAACGGAGATTAAAGATATTTTTGTCAGCTGTGAGGTATTGGATTTAGAAGATCTTGAACTGAAAACTTTCAATCTTGAACAGTGTAGATTTGGTTACAGGGATTCTATTTTCAAGCAGGAAGGAAAAGGCAGGTATGTTATTCTTGAAGTAACTTTTAAACTGACTTCAAAAGATCACCATATCAAAACGGAATATGGTGCCATCAAATCCGAACTGGAAAATCTTGGCATTGAAAATCCAACGATTCAGGATGTTTCTCAAGCAGTCATCAATATCAGACAAAGCAAACTGCCGGATCCTAAAGAAATCGGGAATGCCGGAAGTTTTTTCAAAAACCCAACCATTCCTCTGGCTCAGTTTGAAGCACTGAAACAAAAATTTGAAAATATTCAGGGTTATCCAAACGAAAATATGGTAAAAGTTCCTGCCGGATGGCTGATTGAGCAATGTGGATGGAAAGGAAAACAAATCGGAAATGTTGCTTCACACAAATTGCAGTCTCTGGTGATCATCAATGCAACAGGAAATGCAACAGGAAAAGAGATTTTTGATTTTTCCACAGAGATCATTAATTCTGTGAAAGAAAAATTCGGGATAGAGCTTGAACGGGAAGTAAATATTATTTAATCTAAAAATATACAAAGACTGATTCATATGAATACAGTCTTTTTTATAACCTGTTGGATAAACGCTAAGCTTAATTCAAAATCAAATTCATACCCAGTCTCTGAAAAATCATTATTTTAGCTAAAAAATTTACAATCCGTAATGAAAATAGCTATTCTTGGAGCCGGAAATATGGGACTTTCTTTTTCAAAATCATTTTTGAAATATGAACTGATCAAGCCTGAACACCTTCATCTGATTATCAGAAATCAGGAGAAAATCACCAAAATAGCTGAAGAATTCCCCAAATCTAAAATCTCCACTTTTGAAGAAGTGAAAGACATTGATGCAGATTTGATCATCATTGCTGTAAAACCTCAGGATTTTCAAACAGTAGCTCAAAACATCCAATTTACTTTAAAAGAAAACCAGATGGTTTTATCCATCATGGCCGGAATCAATATTGAAAAAATTCAAAAATTACTGAATCATCCGCTTGTCGTAAGAGCAATGCCCAATTCTCCTACCCTTCTGGGAATGGGAATCACCGGATATACTGCAGCCAACGGAATTTCTTTCAGCCAGTTAATCAATATTGAAAGATTGCTGAACAGTACCGGAAGATCGGTTTACCTGGAAGAGGAAGAGCTCCTTGATGGTGTAACAGCACTTTCAGGAAGTGGCCCGGCTTATTTTTATTACATTATTGATGCAATGATTAAAGCAGGTATTGAAATGGGAATCGAAGAAAATCTTTCTAAACTTTTTGTAAAGCAGACAATGCTGGGCGCTTATCACCTGATCAATAATTCAGAAAAGAATCTTGAGGAACTGATTAAAGATGTCGCATCTAAGGGCGGAACTACGGAAGCTGCCTTAAAAACATTTGAAGAAAACAGTTTTAAAGAAATTCTGAAACAGGGAATTCTAAATGCTGAAAAACGCGCGAAAGAACTTAACCGTTAAATCTTCTTTCAATCATTCTGAACAATACCCATCCCAGATACACCCCAAAAGTATTCAGGATGATATCGTCTACCTCAAATATACCCATTCTTGTAAAATATTGAAGTGCTTCAACAATAACAATACATGAGATAAAACCAAAAATCAGGGGTTTCAGTTTTTTCAGTCCGGGAATGATCCAGCCCAGAAATCCAAAAGGGATAAACATGATAATATTGCCCAAAACAATCTTGATAATATCTATGGTCTTATTTGGTCCCCGGATAAATTTTATCGTTGAGAAAACAGGTTCTACAGTAATAAGATTATCCTCATACTGAAATCTGCCCATCCCTAAAAACATCAGATAGAGCAAAAACAGAGTATATGGGATAATAATAATTTTATATATTTTCTTTAACATTGAACTGCTAATATATTCTTTTCAAAAACATTAAATTTGTGTATTAAAATAATTTAATGAAATACGTTCTGCTTACTCTTATTTCAGCAATGCTGCTGTCGGTTTCATGGCCAACTTACGGAGTCCCGTTTTTTATATTTTTTGCGCTTGTTCCTCTTTTGATGATGGAGCACGGAATTTCAAAATTTTCAGATTATAAAAGAAAAAGCTGGGCGGTCTTCGGATTATCTTACTTATGTTTCGTGATCTGGAATGTTGTCACTACAGGATGGCTGTATGGTTCAAAGAACCCTGATGGAAGCCACTCCCTGATGGCAGTTTTATTTCCGGTACTGGTAAATTCTCTTTTATATTCTTTGGTGTTTCAATGTTATCACTGGTACAAAAATGCACAGGGAACATATTGGGGATTAGGATTTCTGATTGCCATCTGGATGAGTTTTGAAAAATTTCATTTAGGATGGGAATTAACGTGGCCATGGCTGAATCTGGGAAATGTATTTGCAGATTATCCAAAGCTGATCCAGTGGTATGATACTTTAGGAGCAACCGGTGGCAGTTTCTGGATACTGCTGATTAATGTGCTGATTTTTTATACGGTAAGAACCTGGGAGGCCGGAAGAAAGAGAAAAGAACTGATTAAAAACTCAGCTATTGTTGGAGCTTTAATTGTTCTGCCAATGATTATCTCAGTCGTTAAATACAATACTTTTGACGACAAGCCAACCGGCCAGGTCAATGTTCTGATGCTGCAGCCTGACCTGGATCCTTATGCGGAAAAATATTCGAAAGACAGTTTAACAATAGAACAGGATTTATTAGCACTTGCTGAAAAAAACTCAACCGGTAAAATTGATTATTATATCGCACCGGAAACAGCTCTTCCGGGAAGAGGGTCTATTTCTGAAACAGCTTTTGAAAAGAGTGTACTGCTGAACAACATCAAAGGGTTTCTATCCAATCATCCGGGATCTGTTTTTGCAACAGGAATTTCGTCACACCGTTTTTATTATAATCCTGCAGACTTGCCTAAAGAAGCATATCAGATCAACAGTGGTGTCTGGGTAAGCAGTTATAATACAGCCATTCAACTGGTTCCCGGTCAGAAAGTACAGGCTTACCATAAAGGGAAACTGGTTCCAGGAGTTGAAATATTTCCTTATATGAATGTTTTAAAACCACTGTTAGGAGATGCCATGCTGAACCTGGGTGGCACTGTAGCCTCTTTAGGAACTGATAAGGACAGAGTTGCTTTTTCAAATCCTTATAACAAAGGAAAACTGGCTCCTATTATTTGCTATGAGAGTATTTATGGAGAGTTTGTAACAGACTATGTAAAAAAAGGAGCCAATTTCTTAGGTATTATGACCAATGATTCCTGGTGGGGTGTTACAGAGGGACACAAACAGCTTTTATCCTATGCTAAATTAAGGGCTATTGAAACCAGAAGAGAAATTGCCCGTGCTGCCAACAGTGGCATTTCTGCACATATCAATGCTAAAGGAGAAGTAACCGCTGATACGTTCTATGGTGATCAAACCGCTCTGTTTGCAAAAGTGAACCTGTATGACACCATGACATTTTATACCCGGGCAGGAGACCTTCTTTCAAGGTTTTCCATATTTGCACTAGGATTTTTATTGTTTTATTATCTGATTGAATGGTTCAAAAAGAAAACAAAGAAAGTGTAATTAAACACGAACTGCACAAATCTTTGCACAAATAATTCCAACCTGCATAATCCATTAATTTTTTCGCAGGTCTTATTCCACAAAAAAAGAAAAGCCAGCTGGACGTCTGGCTTTTCTCATTGATAGAAGATAGAATTGATTCAATTACTTAACCGTAAGTTTCTTTGTGGTTATTTCGTTTTTTATCTTCAGTTTTAATAGATACATTCCTTTAGGTAAATGAGACACATCAATAGATTGATCCCTGTTCAGAGTTATATTTATCTTTTTCCCATCCATTGAATACATTTCAGCTTCTGAAATTTTTTCTCCTTTGATGTACACTCTGTCTGATGCAGGGTTCGGATAGATAACAGGCTGTTTTTCAGATTTTATTTCCGTTGTTCCCAAGACGCTTTGCGCGGAAGCCTCAGAATATACTTTTGATGCATCAATAGATTTCACACTCCAGTATACATTCTGAATGGCCGGATCCAGTTCCAGAAACCATGATGGTGTCGTTACAACATATCGGGCAATATCATAAGCTCCCGGCAAAGATCCTACCGTAATTTCATAGCGCAATGCATTCACCGGGGTTTTATCATCCGAGGCTCCGCTCCATGTAAAATTGAATCTACTGCCGTTTCTGGTCAGATTCAGCTGAGTGGGCGCTGTAGGCTTTGCGTTTGCTGCCGTAGAATTATTTTTAAACAACTTGGTTTGCGAAGGCAGGTCGGAAACAGACCAGTCGAATCCACCTAATAAAATATCCGGATGATGATCATTATTAAAATCAAAAAGCTGTACCAGTCCCGGCCCTCCCAGTTCAGTAATTCCGGAGGCTGCTCCTTCATTAAACTTGTGATTGGAAACATCATATAGATATGTTTTTACAACAGCATTGTAATTTTCATTTCCTGAAATGATAAAATCGTAATAACCGTCATTATTTAAATCCCCTACACTTAATGACATATCTGAAACGTCATTTCCCGGAATTACCTGAGGAATCAATGCCCCGGTGCCGTCATTCATCAGAACAGCCAAATACCCTTCATCATTTCCATCCCTTCCGATTATGACTATATCCTGAAAACCATCTGCATTAAAATCTGCAAAATCTATTTTCCCTGCTGCTATGGGAGGAAGATCCTGGGCAGGAGTCAGAGTTCCAGCCTGATTCATATATACCTTTGATACAGGATTGCCGTTGATATCTGACCCTATAATTACAAGATCAAGAAAGTGGTCATTATTAAGGTCTACCACCTTAAAACTTCCATTCTGAGTTCCATCCACCCAGTTTTCAGTCATAACAAAACCGGCACCTGTATTTTTATAATAATCAAGACTGTTTCTGAAACCGCCACCATGGGCATATTGTGTTCCATTAAGTGCATAATCCGGTTTTCCATCATGATTAAAATCAAAAACATCCAGAGAACCATAAATTTTACCAGGCAGTTCTTCTTCTTTTATAAATCCTGTTCCGGTATTTTTGAATCGGTATTGTTTATAATTAACAACATCCATATAACTAAGTCCGGTAGAGATAATATCCATCAGACCGTCATTATTATAATCAATGAACCTAATATCTCCAAGATGGGTTACATCCGCTCCCAACCCGGCAAATGGCAATAATGTCGTTCCGTTATTCTGATATACTTCATTATAGGTACTGTCTACATTTCCGTCTCCATCAGAATCTATTGCTCCGTTAATCACAATATCCAATGTTCCGTTATGGTCTATATCTGCGACATCAGCTGCAGAATAATAAAAATTTTTCATGCCGGTCTGTACCTCTGTAAAATCCTGGGCCATCAGACTGAGCGGTAGCATACAGCATAAAATATAAATCTTTTTCATTCTATTTTTATTTAGATTAATTAAAAACAAAGATAAAATATTAAATAACTTATCGGAAAAAAAGCCCGCATGAAATATATCATCATTGATTATCTGCTGTATCCCAAGGATTCTACTATTTTAAAAAAATCAATATTATTAATCAGCCACTTATTTATAAATATTTTTCAAAAGATTTGCCTATCTAAAAAATTCTTCGTTATTTTGCACTCTCAAATATTATACAAATAAGAACATCGAGATATGTCAAGAATTTGCCAAATAACAGGAAAGCGTGCAATGGTTGGTAACAACGTTTCTCACGCTAATAACAAAACGAAGCGTCGTTTTGAAATTAACTTATTAGAGAAGAAGTTTTACCTTCCGGAGCAAGATAAGCACGTTACACTGAAAGTATCAGCTCATGGATTGAGAGTGATTAACAAGATTGGAATCGAGGAAGCTATTGAAAGAGCTACTAGAAACGGATTGATTAAAAAGAATTAATAAATCATGGCAAAAAAAGGAAATAGAGTTCAAGTAATCCTTGAATGCACAGAGCACAAAGAAAGTGGTATGCCAGGAATGTCCAGATACATTTCTACAAAAAATAAAAAGAACACTACAGAAAGATTGGAATTGAAAAAATACAATCCTGTTCTTAAGAGATCTACCATTCACAAAGAAATTAAGTAATTTATAAATAATAACTTACCATGGCAAAGAAAGTAGTAGCAACCCTACAAAGCGGTCAGTCTAAAAAAATGACTAAAGTGGTGAAAATGATTAAGTCTTCTAAATCAGGAGCTTACGTTTTCGAAGAAAAAGTAATGAATGCTGATGAAGTAGATGGTTATTTGAAAAAATAGTCAGTACTTTATTTACAATATAAAAAACTACTCATATTTTGGGTAGTTTTTTTGTTATCTTTGTGCACCAGATTATTAATCAGTAAAGTATGAGAAAGATACTTGTTCTGGCCTGCACAGTAACTTTTTTATTTTCATTCAGTCAGAAAACAATGAATCCTGTAGAATATAAAAGTTCGCCGAAAGTCTTCAGCATAAGAGGACTCTCACAGTCAGTAAGTATTGACTGCGGAGGTTCTAAAATGATTTTATTATCCGGGCAGGTACCTCTGGATTCTGACGGGAACCTTGTGGGAAATACTATTGAAGAGCAGACAAAGCAGGTTTTCAGAAATATTGAAAACATCCTGAAAGAATATGGAGGTACAGGAAAAGATATTATCAAACTGGTAATCTATACCACAGACGTTACAAAAACACCTGATTTCAGAAAAGTACGGGATTTGTTTGTCAATCTTCAGACACCCCCTGTAAGCAGTCTCGTGGAAGTGAACAGGCTTTTCAGAGATGACATACATATAGAGGTAGAAGCCACAGCAGTGATTAAAAATAAATAAGAACAAACTAAAACTATGAGTTGGTTTAAAAATATTTTCAAAAAAGAAGAAAAAGAAACCTTAGATAAAGGGTTGGAAAAATCCAGTCAGGGATTCTTTGAAAAAATGACGAAAGCCGTTGTCGGTAAAAGCAAAGTAGATGATGAAGTTCTGGATGATCTGGAAGAAGTACTGATTGCTTCCGATGTAGGCGCATCTACCACTATTAAAATCATTGAAAGAATTGAAGAGCGTGTTGCCAGAGATAAATACGTAGGCGTAAACGAGCTGGATAAAATCCTCCGCGAGGAAATTTCAGGACTATTACTGGAAAACCCTCATGCAGGTACAGGAAATATCGATACTTCCAAAAAGCCATATGTTATCATGGTAGTAGGAGTAAACGGAGTGGGAAAAACAACGACTATCGGTAAACTTGCACACCAGTTCAAATCGGAGGGTAAGAAAGTAGTTCTGGGAGCTGCAGACACCTTTAGAGCTGCTGCTGTTGACCAGCTTACAATCTGGAGTGAAAGAGTGGACGTTCCTATCGTAAAACAAGGAATGGGTTCTGATCCTGCTTCTGTAGCGTTTGATACGGTGCAAAGTGCTGTAGCACAAAACGCAGACGTTGTAATCATTGATACTGCAGGAAGACTTCACAACAAAATCAACCTGATGAATGAGCTTTCCAAGATCAAAAGAGTAATGCAGAAGGTAATTCCTGATGCACCTCATGAAATTCTGCTGGTGCTTGACGGTTCTACAGGACAGAATGCGTTCGAACAGGCTAAACAGTTTACCGCCGCAACAGAAGTAAATGCTTTAGCCGTAACGAAACTTGACGGAACAGCAAAAGGAGGTGTCGTAATCGGTATTTCTGATCAGTTTCAGATCCCGGTTAAATATATTGGTGTAGGTGAAAAAATGCAGGACCTGCAGCTTTTTAATGGTACGGAATTTGTAGACTCATTCTTCAAGAAAAGATGATTTATATCATGTTTTCCCTTATCTTAGTAAACAAATCATTTTTAAATATTAACACTAAAAAAATTTGCAACTATGGGAATACTAACATGGATCTTATTCGGTCTTATTGCAGGTGCCATCGCTAAAATGATCATGCCTGGGACTCAGGGAGGAGGATGGCTAATCACTATTATCCTGGGAATTCTGGGAGCATTTGTAGGAGGAGCTATAGGAGTTTACATTCTGCATTGGGGAGATGTCACTTCATTCTGGAATCCGAGAAGCTGGATTCTTTCAATCGGAGGAGCTTTGATCATTCTCTGGATTTACGGAATGGCCACAAAGAAAAGCTGATAGTAAGTAACACTAATAAAAAATAAAATCCCGGATCTGAAATTTCAGGTCCGGGATTTTTGTATACAATATAAATTTAGTTAGTTGTTGATTCTAATCTGATATGGCATTTCCATTTTTACCTCAGACTGTAATTTTTTGTCTGTGATCTGCTGTAAAATCTCATAGTTGGATTTCCCTATTTTGTTTTTGATAATTCTTGCAGATACATCTTCTTCGTTCAGATCTTTGAAAATTTGCTCAAACGGTGACATTCTCTTAGGAAAGGCTTCTACATGATAAGATTTCAGTCCTGCCTTCTGTGCGGCGAATTTCACGGCGTCATTCAAAGTACCTAGTTCATCCACTAATCCTATTTGTTTAGCACGGACACCGCTCCATACTCTACCTCCTCCTACATTATCAATCTGCTCAAAAGTTTTCTTTCTGTTCTGAGTCACAAAATGTACAAATCTCTTATATGTTCCTTCTACACTTCTCGTCATCATATTAACACCGTAAGGAGTCACTCCGTTTAATCCTGAATAATACATAGAATTCGCATTGGTAGAAACGATATCTCCACGGATTCCGTTTTTAGCCGCAATATCTTTATAATAAGGCATCACACCGAAAACTCCGATGGAACCTGTAAGTGTATTGGCCTCAGAATAGATTTTATCTGCTGCCATCGCTACATAATATCCTCCAGACGCTGCATAATCCCCGAAAGAAACTATGAGAGGTTTTTTCTTCTTCAACTGCTGTAATTCAAATAAGATCTCATCAGAAGCATTCGCACTTCCTCCTGGAGAATTGATCCTGAAAACAACCGCTTTCACTTTATCATCATCCTGAAGTTTTTTAATATACTTCACATATTTTTCTGAGTGGATATCACTATATTCGTCCCCATTATTGATAGATCCTGAAGCATACAATACCGCTACCTTTTCACCGGATTTATCTTCATCCGAATAAGAATTGATATAGCTCGTCAGAGAAATCTTATTCAGTTTCTCTTTATCTTTTACGTTTAGCTTTGCTTTAAGGAGATCTTCGTATTCTGATTTCTGGATCAGTTTATCTGCAAGCCTGTATTTTAAGCTTTGTTCAGGAATCATTCCGTATAAACTGTCTGTAATGGTTCTGAACTGAGCGGTATCAATTTTTCTGGAAGCAGCCATTTTACCTGAAGTATTTTTCCAAAGGTCATTGAGAAGAGTACTTAGCTGCTCTTTATTTTCAGGAGAAATATCATTTCTTAAAAAAGGTTCTACAGCAGATTTGAATTTACCGTGGCGGATCACCTCAATCCCGATTCCATATTTATCAGCAAAATCTTTGAAGAATGTAACCTCCGTAGAAAGACCTTTCAATTCAATCCCCCCCGCCGGATGCAGATAGTACTTATCTGCCACAGATCCCAGATAGTAAGCGGACTGTGATACTCCGTTTCCATAAGCATATACAAACTTTCCGCTTTTCTTAAAATCTTCAATGGCATTTCTGAGATCATCAATCTGGGTAAGTCCTGCATATAAATCATCGGCTTCAATGCTGATCCCTTTAATATTATCATCAGTCTTTGCTTTATTAATAGCTTCCAGTGCATCATATAAAAGAACACTTTTATTTTGGGCACCGATGCCGAACAACCCCATCTCTTCTTCAGTAGGACTGTCAATGATATTTGTCTTTAAATTAATCGTAAGAACCGAGTTCTTTTTCACCGCTACCGACTTGTCATTCCCCATTGCACTGAATACAAGCATCATGATGAAAAAGATGAAAAATACAGCGCAAAGTATGATAATTGCTACTATATTTGCCAAAACATTTTTGAAGAAACTTCTCATAAATCAATCAATTTTCCAATATGTCGCAACATAAGGTCATTTTGTTACTAGGAAGTAACCTGGGAGAGCAAAAAAAAAATGTAGAGCTTGCACTAAAAGAAATAGAAGCTGCCGGAAATCACATTTCACAAACCAGCGAATATTTAATGTCTGATCCCGTAGAATTTGCCAGTTCCAATATTTTTTGTAATATTGCAGCAATAATATTCACACATCTTTCACCAATTCAACTGCTTGATTGTATTAAGAATATAGAAGTTAGAATGGGAAGAATTAATGATTCAAAGATATCCGGAGGTTATACTGACAGGATCATAGACATTGATATCATTAAATATAATGAATTGAATTTTAAATCAGAAAGATTAGAAATCCCTCATAAAAAACATCTTTTTGAAAGGGATTTTTCCAGAGTATTATTAAAGGATTTTATTAAAACATAAAACATATAGTATGAAATTAGGTTTATTATTATTGGCTACATCACTGCCAATTGCAGCTTTCGCTCAGAACAGCAGCACTACAGTAAACTCTTCCACAGAGTACCCTAATACATTCTCCTCAGGATCCGCTAATGTACAACCTTTTGACAATAAAGCCAGACGCTTCAGAGACTGGTCTATTTCTGTTGGAGGAGGGGCTGCATTTATGGTACATTCCGATTTAAAATCTATCCGTAAGGATAAAACCAATTGGGGTTACAATGCCTATGTAAGCGTAGACAAACAAATCACACATACATTTGCCTTAAGCGTAATGTATATGAGAGGAGAAACGAAACAGACAGCACAGCTTCCTGGTGCTGCAGGTGTAAAATCCGGTGTAGCAACAGCAACAACACAGTTTGACAATATCTCTTTATTAGGAGACATTAACTTTTCAAATCTATTCAGAAGAGTAGATAACCACTCCCCTTACAGATGGGCATTCCATGGATATATGGGAATTGGGGTTCAGGGATTCAGAACGTCTTTACATGACAATGATGAATTCAGATGGAGCACTACTCCAAGAAGAACTCCTTTATTTATCAAACAGGATATTGATATCAACTCTATCTTCTATCAGGGAGGACTGGGAATCAAATATAATGTTTCGAAACTTATTGACGTTGAAGCAAGAACCATGTACATCATCAGTGGTGATGATGAGTTCGATGGTGGAGGATGGGCAGGTCCTAATGACTATGATCCTTCTACTCCAGGTTCAAAATATAACATGCTAAACCCTAGAAGATCTGATAATGCCTGGACAGTAAGTTTAGGAGTCTCTTTCAAATTAGGAAAGCAATTATCTCACCTGGCATGGCATGATCCACTTCAGGAAGCTTATTACAGAACGAGCGTTCTTGAAAATGCCTCTACTGATCTTGTTGTTTGTGAAAAAGGAGATGCCGATAATGATGGAGTATGTGACGATTGGGACAGACAGCTTGACACTCCTGCAGGAGCAAGAGTAGATGGTGCCGGAGTTGCTTTGGATATGGACCTAGACGGAGTTATTGACCTTTATGATAAGTGTGTAACTGTGCCAGGACCTGTTGAAAATAACGGATGCCCGATTAAATAATTAAAAAATTCTTTTTCCAGAAGAAATCAAATAATAATACACGATGAAATTAAGTTTAGCAATTGTTGCATTTGCTTTAGCCATTCCTATGGCCAGTTATGCACAAGACTCAACGGCAGATTCAGGCGGAAAATATCCTAATACATTTTCTTCAGGGTCTGCAAATGTTTCCCCATTCACCAATCAGTCCAAAAGATTCAACGATTGGTCTGTTTCAGTAGGAGCTGGAGTTCCGCTTCTTCAGTCAGCAGATTTGACCTCTATTAAAAATGGTAACGGTAAAAACCTTTTTGGATATTCAGCGTATGTGAGTATTGATAAAGCAATTACCCATGCTTTCGGGATCAATC
>NZ_BJTC01000005.1:0-290160 GCF_006829085.1 Chryseobacterium sp. ON_d1 | reverse complement strand
CTGGAGTTCCGCTTCTTCAGTCAGCAGATTTGACCTCTATTAAAAATGGTAACGGTAAAAACCTTTTTGGATATTCAGCGTATGTGAGTATTGATAAAGCAATTACCCATGCTTTCGGGATCAATCTGCAATATGACAGAGGGGAAACCAGACAAGGATGGTTCAATACTAAAGATTCGGCACCAGACGCATCAGCTGTAGGAGCCAGAACCCAGTATGACGCCATTTCAATCTTAGGAGACATTAACTTTTCCAACCTATTAAGAAGAGTTGATAATCATTCTCCTTACAGATGGGCACTTCATGGATATGCAGGTGTAGGTACTATTGCTTACAGAGCATATCAGAAAGATGGTACTAATAGACAGACATTAATGACTGAGGTTAAACCTTTCCAGTTAGGTTCTATGTTCTTCCAGGCAGGTACAGGTCTGAAATTCAAAGTGAACAGAAGAATTGATATTGAAGGCAGATTAATGTATGTCGTAACCGGTGATGACGAATTTGACGGTGGCGGTGATGCATACAGCGCTATCAACAAGCGTTCTGAACAGGTTTCTGACAATTTCTTCAACGCTACTTTAGGTCTTTCTTTCAAGCTTGGAAAACACGAGTCTCACTTGATGTGGCATGATCCGCTTCAGGAGATCTATTACAAACTTGATGTATTGGCAAATAAAAACCAGGATATCGAAGTATGTAAAAAAGGAGATGCTGATAACGACGGGGTATGTGATGATTGGGACAGACAGCTTGATACTCCTGCAGGAGCAAGAGTGGACGGAGCCGGAGTTGCCCTTGATACCGACCTGGATGGCGTAATTGACCTTTACGATAAGTGTGTTACAGTTCCGGGACCTGTTGAAAACAATGGTTGCCCAATCGTTAAAAAAGATAACAAAGAAACTGCTGTAGAAGTAGAAAAAACCCTTAAAGACATTTACTTTAATTTCAACAAAGCGACCATCAGACCTGAATCTAATGAGAAACTGGATCTGGCAGCTTCAATTATTAAAGAAAACGGAGGTAATTACCTGTTAACAGGTCATACAGATATTAAAGGAAATGCTGCTTACAACCTGAGACTCTCTAAAGAAAGAGCTGCTGCTGTAGTAGGAGCTTTAGAAAGCAGAGGAATCAACGAAAATGTATTAAAATCAAGAGGTGTAGGTTCTGCAGAAGCAACTATCCCAGCGTCTGCTTCAGATGCTGAAAGGATGGCAGACAGAAAAGTTACTGTAAGATTTATAGAAAGTTCAGAATGGGATTCTATTAAAAAGAAAGACTATGAAGATGCTCCTGTAAAAAAATCAGTAAAAAAAGTTCAGCCTAAGAAAAAGAAGAAATAATTCTCATAATACACCATAAACCGAAAAGAATTGTTCTTTTCGGTTTATTTTTTTTCTACTACGAATTTTTTTACATACCTTTATCATTATTTTTAGGGTAACTGGCCTGAAACGCATTAGAAATCAGCAAGTTTATTTTGAAAAATAATAATACAAAATCACTTTTTAGCGTAAAAAATCATTTAAAATAACTTAACTTAAAAAAATAACACTATGAAATTAAGTTTAGCAATTGTTGCATTCGCTTTGGCAATTCCTTCTGCCACTTATGCACAAGACTCAACGGCAGTTTCAAAAGGAGAATATCCTAATACATTTTCTTCGGGATCTGCTAATGTTTCCCCATTCACCAATCAATCCAAAAGATTCAACGATTGGTCTATTTCTGCCGGGGTGGGAGTTCCGCTTCTTCAGTCAGCAGATTTGACCTCTATTAAAAATGGTAACGGTAAAAACCTTTTTGGATATTCAGCGTATGTGAGTATTGATAAAGCAATTACCCATGCTTTCGGGATCAATCTGCAATATGACAGAGGAGAAACCAGACAAGGATGGTTCAATACTAAAGATTCGGCACCTGACGCATCAGCTGTAGGAGCCAGAACCCAGTATGACGCCATTTCAATCTTAGGAGATATTAACTTTTCCAACCTATTAAGAAGAGTTGATAACCATTCTCCTTACAGATGGGCACTTCATGGATATGCAGGTGTAGGTACTATTGCTTACAGAGCATATCAGAAAGATGGTACTAATAGACAGACATTAATGACTGAGGTTAAACCTTTCCAGTTAGGTTCTATGTTCTTCCAGGCAGGTACAGGTCTGAAATTCAAAGTGAACAGAAGAATTGATATTGAAGGCAGATTAATGTATGTCGTAACCGGTGATGACGAATTTGACGGTGGCGGTGATGCATACAGCGCTATCAACAAGCGTTCTGAGCAGGTTTCTGATAACTTCTTCAACGCTACTTTAGGGGTTTCTTTAAAGCTTGGAAAACACGAGTCTCATTTGATGTGGCATGATCCGCTTCAGGAAATCTACTACAAACTTGATGTATTGGCAAATAAAAACCAGGATATCGAAGTATGTAAAAAAGGAGATGCTGATAACGACGGGGTATGTGATGATTGGGACAGACAGCTTGATACTCCTGCAGGAGCAAGAGTTGACGGAGCCGGAGTTGCTCTTGATACCGACTTGGATGGTGTAATTGACCTTTACGATAAGTGTGTTACAGTTCCGGGACCTGTTGAAAACAATGGTTGTCCTGTAGCAACAACAGGACCAGTAGTGGAGACAGAAACTAAACTGGAAGGAATTGAGTTCGACTTAAATTCTGACAGAATTTTACCTTCAAATACTCCAATCTTAAATAATGCAGTAAACTATATTAATTCTTCAAATGGTTCTTACAATGTAATCGGAGCTACTGATACTAGAGGTACTGATGCTTACAACCAAAAACTATCTGAAAGAAGAGCAAACAACGTTAAAAATTATCTGATCAAAAACGGTGTTCAGACAGGTAAACTACAGGCAATAGGAAAAGGTGAAAAAGACCTTAAATATCCTGAGTGTGAGCCGGCAACGAAGTGTCCTGAATGGAAAAACAGAGCCAACAGAAGAGTATATTTCGAAGCTAAATAATAAACTTATTGATATATTATATGAAAGTCACGCCAGGCGTGACTTTTTTTGTCTCAATTCTTTGCTTATTTTTACATCATGATTTCTCCGCAGGATTTTCAAAAGCTAAAATATGATACTCTTAAGTATTTCTGGGGTTATACCGGCTTCAGGGATTCTCAGGAAGAAATTATCAATGCAGTGATCAACGAAAAAGACACTCTGGTTCTGTTACCTACCGGAGCAGGAAAATCCTTATGTTATCAATTACCAGCCTTATTAAAAGAAGGAACCTGTCTTGTAGTTTCACCTTTGCTGGCACTGATGAAAGATCAGGTCAACCAGCTTAAATCCAGGGGTATAGAAGCAGAATATCTTTCTTCCGAACTGGATGAATATGATGCTGAAACAATTTATGACCGCTGCAAGGAAGGACTTACAAAATTACTCTATGTATCTCCCGAAAGACTTACCAATACACAATTTATTCAAAATATGGAGGAAATTCAGTTATCCTTCATAGCTGTGGATGAAGCCCACTGTATTTCGGAATGGGGACAGGATTTCAGACCGAGCTATCAAAATATTAAAGGATTCAGAAATAATAACCCTGAAATCCCTTGTCTTGCTCTCACTGCAACTGCTACGCCAAAAGTACTGGAAGAGATTAAAAATAAATTGGAATTAAAAAATCCTTTTGTTTTTCAAAAAAGTTTCAAAAGAGAGAATATTAAAATTTTTACAGATGAAGTATCTGATAAATTTCAGCGGGTTTTTGATATTTTAAAATACAGCAATGATTCAGGAATTGTCTATGTAAGAACCAGAAAAGAAGCTGAACTGCTGGCAGAATTCCTGAAAAAAAATCAGCTGAAAAATGTGGATTATTTTCATGCAGGATTAACCACTAAAGAAAAAAATGCAAAACAGAATCTCTGGAACAACAGTGACAATCATGTGCTGATTTCTACCAATGCCTTTGGAATGGGTATTGACAAAGACAATGTCCGTTTTGTTATTCACTACTCCCCTGCCGCATCCCTGGAAAACTATTATCAGGAAATTGGAAGGGCAGGAAGAGATGGAAAAGACAGTTTTGCCTTCATGCTCTGGAACAAACAGGAACTATTGAATTTCGATCAGGTTTTAAAAAACCAGACTCCAAATAAGGCTGAATTTCTGAAGATTGTAAGTTATCTCTACTCAATTTTTCAGGTAGCCGAATTTGAACTTCCTGAAAAAACATTTCAATTGAATAGCCTCAGTATACAGAATTTTACAAAGCTTTCGAAAGCGAAGATCAGCAATGTACTTAATTTTCTGCATAACCAGGAGATTGTCTACTATAATGATAATAAAAGCCTGTCTTCGATCGAGCTGTTTATCAAAGCTGATGAGATTGATCAGTTGCCACAAAAGGATGCTCATTTTATAGAACTTCTTTTCCGTACTATATCGGGAATTACGACCCATAAAGTCATGTTCAGTGAACAGCAGGTAAGCAACAAAATTAATGTGAGCATTCCTTTAATCAAAGAAAGACTGAAAGAAATGCAGCAGAAAAATTATCTTGACTATATTGATGGGGCACTTTCCAGCATAAAGTTTCTAAGACCCCGTGATGAAAGAGCTGTGAACAGTACTTACTGGAAATTATTTGAACATATTCAGAGGAATAAAATCCAGAAATGGGAAGAAATGAAATTTTATGCAGAAAATAATGATTACTGTAAAATGAAGCTCATTCTTGCTTATTTCGGTGAGAAAAATTCAAAAAACTGTGGTCAGTGTTCAGTCTGTGAGAAAAATAAACAGTCTATTTTTGGGAAAAACATTTCCCAGCAGATCATTAATTTATTAGCAAAAAAATCTGCTACTATTGAAGAATTGTCTATACAGCTAAGCTATCATCCTAAGGAGAATATATTGGAAAATCTGATCTACCTCTTAGATTCAGGAAAGATAAGAATGCTGAATTTCAGAACCTATGCACTGAATCATGAGTAATGGGCAGAATATGAAGTAGTCATAATTCCATCCTATCTTTAAAACTCTCCCACTCTCATACTCTACAACTCCCCTACCCTCAAACACTAATACCTTCCATCTCTCAGATCAAAAACTTATCTTTGCCGTATGAAATCATTGAAAGTCGTTTTTTTAGGAACTCCTGAGTTTGCAAAAACTTCTTTGGAGGCGATCCATCAGTCTCACCATCAGGTGGCAGGAGTTGTAACCGTTGCTGATAAAGCCAGCGGACGCGGACAAAAAATTCACCAATCACCGGTAAAAATCTATGCAGAAGAAAATAATATTCCTGTTTTCCAGCCGGAAAAATTAAGAAATCCGGAATTTTTAGAAGAACTAAGAAAACTGGAGGCTGATGTTTTTGTAGTGGTTGCATTCAGAATGATGCCCAAAGTTCTTTTTGAAATGCCTAAAATGGGGACTTTTAATCTTCATGCTTCATTGCTTCCTGACTACAGGGGTGCTGCTCCTATTAACTATGCGGTCATCAATGGAGAAGAGAAAACAGGAGCAACAACATTCTTTATCAATGAAAAAATTGACGAAGGAAATATTCTTCTTCAGCAGGAATTGGAAATTTTACCCGATGAAAACGCAGGAAGTCTTCATGACAGACTGATGGAAATGGGTGCAGGACTCGTCGTAAGAACATTAGATGGCCTGGCTGAAAATGCTATTGAAGAAAAACCTCAGCCACAGGTAGAACATCCTAAAAATGCCTATAAAATTTTCAAAGAAGATACCCGGATTAATTGGAACCAGTCTTCAAAGGCTATTCATCAGTTTATCCTCGGAATGTCTCCTTATCCTGCTGCTTTTACTACGTTAAAGATAGAAAATGAAGAAAAGGGATTAAAGATATTCGGAGGAAAGTTTGAACTTGCTGACCACGGAAAGTCAGCTGGAACACTGGATATTTCAAAGAATGAGTTTAAAATCTATACCGAGGATGGAATTTACTATCCGATAGAACTTCAGTTGGAAGGAAAAAAAAGAATGATGGTAAAAGATTTCCTGAATGGTTTCCGAAACTTTGACGGAATAAAAATGGCCTGATTAAATCAGGCCATTTTTTATTTTTAGGTATTTAAAAAATTAACAAGTTTTATTAAATCTTCTTCTTTATTAAACTTTATTTTATTAGATTTAAAAAATACATCCAAGGCTTCTTTTTTTCCAGGAAAATTATCTATAATATTATTTTTGCTACCCGGATTTTTGATAATACCATTTTCAGTCTTAATATAATATATAGGAGATTCTGTTTGAAACTTGGCTGGTTTATCTTCCGAATAAGAACTTTCGGCTGGAATAACATCTATAAACACTGTTTTTATCTTTTTTAGAAGAGTATTTTTTCCACTAACTATTTCAAAGAAATATCCGGATAAATCACTTTTATCAGTCAGGTAAACTAATTTATCTTTTGTATTTGTAAATATTATATTAGAAAAAACATCATTTTTAGGTAATACATATATCTTATCATTCTTTTGAAATTCTACTTCGTCTGTATAACTATTATATCTAGCCATGATTGTTTCATAATTTTCAGATATCTTGGCAGATCTGAACTCTTTAATATTATATGGAGAACCCTTAATATCATCGTAAGATAATTGTTTGCCATTCTTGGAATTTACTCGGTAATGCATAAAAACATCAGTTGGAGCTGCTGTATTTTGAAGTTGTCCGAATGAAGCGCTATATGCAGATACAAACAATAAAAATATTATTTTTTTCATGGTAATACAGTAAATTTAATATATTAATTTCTATAAAGCTTTAATAAACTTAATTTTAAATTCTATGATGTAAAAAATCAATACTAAAATAGTAAAATTATACTAAAGTTAATCGCTTAAATAATATTTATCGATAGAATGCAATAGATGATTTTTGGTGAGGTAAAAGTTTTATAGCTGTACCATCTCAGTAACCTCTACATCATATCCTCCAACCTGAGGTTTGATATTTGTGTTTTGAGTGATTACTTTAAACTTATTGATCCCCAAATTCTTTAAGATTTGCGTCCCGATTCCATAATCTCTGTAATTATAAGCTAACGTAGGGTGCTGCTCCTGCCCGTCCTGATAGTTCAGGAACTGCTGAAGTTTTCTCAAAGTATTTTCAGAATTGGAAACATTGTTAATAAAAATAATTGCTCCTTTTCCAGCTTCATTTACGATATTGGTTACTTTTTCCAGTAAGGGTTTCTCACCATTGTTCAATCTTGTCAATACATCGAAATAAGAATCTGAAGACTGTACTCTTACCAGAACAGGCTCATCAACAGTCCAGGCTCCTTTTGTTAAAGCGAAATGGATCTGTTCATTGGATGTTTCCCTGAAAGCATAGAAATCAAAATCTCCATAATGTGTTTTTACTTTTCTTTCTTCAATTCTTTCAACCAGATTACCTTTTTTAAGCTGATAATGGATGAGGTCTTCGATAGAAACGATCTTCATGTCATGCTTTTGAGCAAAAGCATGAAGTTCAGGCAGACGTGACATCGAACCATCTTCGTTCATAATCTCACAGATTACTCCTCCTTCTTTTAAACCTGCCAGGCTGGTAAGATCAATAGCTGCTTCCGTATGTCCTGCTCTTTTCAATACTCCTCCTTTTCTTGCTCGAAGCGGGAAAATATGACCGGGTCTCATAAAATCTGTAGGTTTGGATTTTTCATCCATCAGCGCTAAAATTGTTTTTGCTCTGTCTCCTGCAGAAATTCCTGTAGATGTTCCGTTTCCTAAAAGGTCCACAGATACAGTGAAAGCCGTTTCCTTAGGATCGCTGCTTCTGCTTACCATTACTTCAAGCCCAAGCTCATCACATCTTTTTTCAGGCAGCGGCATACAGATCAGCCCTCTTCCGTGAAGAGCCATAAAATTGATAATTTCCGGCGTTGTCAGTTCTGCTGCGCAAAGAAAATCACCTTCATTTTCTCTGTCTTCATCATCTACTACTATGATTATTTTACCATTTCTAAGGTCTTCAATAGCCTCTGGAATAGTATTTAATTTAATATCGGACATTTTTACTTTTTATTTGTACAAAGATACTCATAAAAATAAGCATCTGCCAATTAATTATGGATGGTTTATTACGCTTTGGATAGAGAGTCTGCTGCCTCTCTGAAAATCTCATAAGATCTTAATCTTTTGTAATGGTCATAAATATGGGAATTGATCATTAGCTCGTCTACCTGAAATCTTTCCTGGAAATTTTTAAGCTTTTCCTGAATTTCTGCCTGATCACCAATAAAAGTATATCTCAGTTTCTGTAAAACCATAGATTTTTCCATGGGCGACCAGATTTCATCCATATCATCTACCGGAGGCGCGAAAGGTTTTCTGTCGTTTCTTACAATATTGATGAAGGCCTGGAATAAAGTAGTGGAAATTTTATGGGCTTCTTCCGAAGTCTCCGCAGCCACGCCGTTTACGCAGGCAATGATATAAGGTGTATCTAAATATTTTGACGGCTCGAAATGTTCTCTGTATATTTTAAATGCCATTTCCATCTGTTCAGGGGCGAAATGTCCTGCGAATGCATAAGGCAGACCAAGTTCTGCAGCAAGCCATGCACTGTCTGTACTGGATCCCAGAATATACAGAGGAATATCCAATCCTTCTCCGGGAATCGCACGAACCATTGCATCTGAATTTTCTTTGGAAAAATATCTTTGAAGCTCAAGAATCTGTCTGGGAAACTGCTCGTTGATAATTGCCGGATTTCTTCCTAATGCTTGTGCCGTTAAACCATCTGTTCCCGGAGCTCTTCCCAATCCCAGATCGATTCTTCCCGGGAAAAGAGATTCTAAAGTACCGAATTGTTCTGCAATGATCAGAGAACTGTGGTTGGGAAGCATAATTCCACCAGAGCCTACTCTGATCCTTTTCGTTCCATTGGCAATGAAACCTATTAAAACGGAGGTTGCTGAGCTTGCAATACTCTCCATATTGTGATGCTCTGCCAGCCAGAATCTTTTATAATTTAAATTTTCAGTATGTTTTGCTAATGATAAGCTGTCCTGAAATGTATCGTGAATGCTTTTCTCCTGCTTTACCGGAGCAAGATCTAAAACAGAAATTTCAAAATTTTTCATAGTGAGAGGTTCATTTTTCTTTGGTCTCAAAAAACCAAACAAATTTAAAACATAAAAACTGCATTAGTTACTTTTTGTAATTAATAAAACCGATCGATCACTTCAGGGAAAAACTATTGGAATTCAATTTTATTTTATCTGATTTTATTTATAGAATTTTAAGTAAATTGTCCATGTATAAAAAAGCATGAAACCAAAAATAATGTATATCGAAAACAAATCCTTCGGGCATCACGGGCCGGCTTGGATTGGTTTTGTAGAATTTTCAAAATCCGGACAAACAGTTTATTTCAATAACAAAGCCATCAAAAAGCTCAAAAACCCAGGAATCTATGCTAATCATTTTGATATAGAAACCGGAGAAGAGTATTGGATTTCGAGTGTAAAGAAAAATGGACAGGACAGACATCAGCTTGGGGGTGGAAAAATTATGATTGATAAAAATTCAATTGATGAATACCTGAAACTGGTAAGATTTACAACTATTGATGAAAAGTTTTTTGAAATTGTTGAATTCACCAAAACAGATAAAAGCAGGTTTAATACAATAGAAAATACAGAAACTGAGCTCAGAAACGAAAGTTATTATGCTACTTTTTACGACAATAATCGGAGAAAATTAATCTTAGATACTAAAATTAAATAACAGAGAATCTGACAAAACTGATGGTGAAAAATTCCAATAAAATTTTATCAGGAACTCCGATCCTGATGATATTTATAAATTATTTGGTGAGAAGTTTTTTGAGGTGACTGATAAAGAAAAACTTGTAAAACTTATGAATACAGTCAATGAGATTGGTCCTGTTGAAGAATACAATCTTGCAAAATGGGAAATAATGGTAGTAAAGGGAAGCAATGCCTGAAGTCAATATTTCTTTATGTAAAATGTAAAAAGAGTATAAAAACAGAAGATCTTTTACTTTAGAAAAGAATAAGAATGGAGATATAAAAATTGTCGGTTACAGAGTCAATCAGGATTTGCTAAACGAATAGAAATAAAAAAGGGTTTTGAATATTTTTCAGACCTTTTTTATTTTTTATGATTTTATCTATCAAAACGAATAGCAAAAAAAGATATATTTCAACAAAAATAATTCATTAAAAAGAGAATTATTAAGTATATTCGTATACCAAATCTTTAAAAACTTTAATATGAACCAAAAATCCAATTCCCTGTTCTATCCAAAATTATGGACAGGAAAAAGTGTGCTGATGACTCTTATTATCGCTGCAACATTAGTATCCTGCAGTAAAAATAATGAAGAAATTACATCCGAAGTACAAGCCAGTGCTTCCAGTGCTGAAAATGTAAAAAGGGGACAATTGAATGGCCAGGAAATTACCTATGAAAGGAAAAACGGAATGAACTTTTTCCAGGGAGATATTGTTCTTACCGAGAAACAATTGTCAGAAGGCAGCGGACTGAATAAAGGCGGTGCCAGTTATTCAAGGTGGCCCAATGGCAAAATTTACTATACCATTGCCAGCAATATGGGCTCTATCAACGTAAATAAAATCAATACTGCGATTAATGAATACAATGCCAAAACCAATACTCAATGGATTTACCGGACCAATCAGTCTAATTATGTAGAATTTATTTTCGGAAGTTCATCAGGATCAGATGGCTGGGCTCATATCGGATATCAGGGAGGAAAACAGACAGTCTCTCTGGATCAATATATTTCTGTAGGATCGGTCATTCATGAAATGGGACATACAGTGGGGCTTTATCATGAACATACCCGTAAAGACAGGGACCAGTATGTAAAAATACTATGGAACAATATCCAAAGCGGGCAGTCTTATAATTTTAATATCTATAATTCCGGAACAGATATAGGACCATTCAATATCAATTCAGTAATGATGTATTGGCCGACCTCTTATTCTAAAAACGGGTTACCCACTATTACAAGGGCTGATAACTCAAGCTTTACCTATAACAGAACCGGGTTTACGGCAGGAGACATCAATACCATCAACGCGATGTATCCTTAATTTTAATATTGAAAAATTTTCACATAAAAAGAAAAGAACCCTTAAGAGTTCTTTTCTTTTTTATAATTATAATGATTGATCAAAATTCTGATTTCATTAAATTCAAAATGGCTTGGCAGTGCGTTCTTCCATTCTGTAAGAGTTTCGTGCGGGTTTTTGTAGAACTCTTCTTCAAAAGCCTTAATCTTATCTGAAGTAATTACCCTTGCAATATCAAGCAATCCCTGTTCTGCAAACTTAGCGAGATGGCCAATCACGGTTTCTTTCACCAAACCTCTCTCCAATGCAATTTCTCCGATCGTTTTTCCCTGTTCAAATAACTGGAAGGTTAAAACCTGAGAGGGCACTTTAGCGATTTTCAGATTGATTTCCTTATCATTCTTTTCATCTAAAAGTTTCGTTTCAAGAAGATAAATATCCCGTAAACTGTTCAGATACTCTTCAATGTCTTCAAGCCAGCTTTTAAATTCTTCATTATATTGTTTTAAGCCTTTTGCACCTTTTATTTCAGCATAAAATTCTTTTAAGGGATCAAAAATCTTATTCCTGGTCTCTGTAAAAAAGAAATTAACAGCCCCTTTTGATTTGCTTTCAATTTCGGCCCATTCTTCTTTTTGTTCAATAAAATTACTGACTTTCTGGAAAATGATTCGTTCCAGTTTTTCAAAAATTTTCCCCAGATTGACCGCTTCATGTTTGAGCTGCAGATAAAGCTGTTTGGTTTTAACATGGTCAATATTCTTAGTCACAATCGAAAGGTTATTCCACTCTTCCACTTCTTTTAAAAACCATGTGCAGTCTAACGTACGCAATACTTTTCTGATGCTGTAGTCATATTTTTCCTGATTCAGAATGGCTTCAACATGATCATTGGCAATAGTATCCGTATGGAAGTGCAAAATCCTGTTGTCTTTAAAAATAACTTCAGGAGTAATTTTTGATTTTAAAACAATTCCTTCCAGTGTTCTGCAACGGGATAAAGCCACATAAACCTGACCGGCAGTAAAACTTTTACCGGCATCAATGATGACCTTATCAAACGTTAATCCCTGACTTTTATGTATCGTAACAGCCCAGGCCAGCTTTATCGGAAACTGTTCAAAACTTCCAAGGACCTCTTCCTGAATATTTTTATCTGTATCAAGAAAATACTTCTTCTGTTCCCAGGTTTCTCTTTTTACCACAATTTCATTTTCACTCTCATCCAGTACCACCCGGATTTCATTTTCATCCAATCCTATGATCTCTCCCAACTTTCCGTTAAAATATTTCTTTTCACCGGAAACATCATTACGGATAAACATAATCTGAGCCCCAATTTTTAATTCTAAAAACTGCTCATTCGGAAACTGGTTTTCTTTAAAGTCACCCACAAGTTTAGCTTCATAAACCTGAGGATCTGACTTGATTTCCGCTAACTTCTCCTGGTTGATTTCATCTGCCATTTTGTTGTGAGAACAAAGATATACGTAAGATTCTTTCCCCATGTCGAAGTCAGGATCATATCTTTCATTCAGATGCTCAAAATCAATATTGTCAACATCACCGTCCCGGATAGCATTCAGGATTTCGAGAAACTCCTGATCAGACTGTCTGTATACTTTTGTCAGCTCAATGGTAACAATTGGGATTTCCTTAATGGCATGACTGTCGAAAAAGAAAGGAGAGTTGTAATACATTTTGAGGATATGCTCATCCCTCACTACCGGAGGAAGCTGATACAAATCGCCGATGAACAGCATCTGCACACCACCAAACCTCTGGTTATTTCTTCGGATAAACCGTAAAGAAAAATCCATCATATCCAGTACATCAGCTCTCAACATCGAAACCTCATCTATAATGATAATTTCAACTTCTCTTAAAAGCTTAAGTTTATCTTTACGATATTTGAAATGAGGCATCAGGTCAGCAATATTATTTGCCAAGCTGGTATCTATCCTTTCTGTTGTCGGCAGAAAGGTTCTCAATGGTAATCCGAACATAGAATGGATCGTTACTCCGCCGGCATTAATAGCAGCAATTCCCGTAGGAGCTACCACAATATGCTTTTTCTTCGTTCGTCTTACAAAATCATTAAGAAACGTTGTCTTCCCTGTTCCCGCTTTCCCGGTCAGAAAAACACTTCTATTGGTATACTCTATTAAGTCAAAAAAATGATTATTCATCGTTTTCAAAAATACGGAAATGAATTTGATTTTCTTACCTTGGCATAAGTTTTGAAAATTCTTAAAAAGAAAAATGTTTATTGTGAAAAAAATATTCTTTCATATCCCAGCAATAGTATTATGTACTACATTAACTCTTGTTTCCTGTAATACCTCAAATAATGCCAACATCAATCTTCCTGTTGATATTGCAAACCGACCTGCTGATGAAGACAGCCAGAAATATGAACAAGCACAGCTCGATAAGTTAAAAGCTTCTATAGAATCTGAAGTTTCTGGGGAAAAATGTACGGATGCCAGTGAATGGGCTTTTACTCCAATGGGATCAAAACCTTGTGGCGGACCTCAGCAATACATTGCTTATCCCAAGAAAATAGAAGCTTCTTTTTTACAAAGAGTGAATGAATATACTGATAAAGTGAAGGCTTTTAATGAAAAATATAATATTACGTCTGACTGTATGATGATCGAGCCACCTACATCGCTCAAATGTATCAATGGCAAGATCAGGCTTATTACACCGGATAATAATTAACAATAAAGCAAAGGTTCTATATCAAATCGAAAAAGCTCTGTTTTGAAACAGAGCTTTTATATTTATTTTAAATAGATCAATGGTAAATTTTGCTTCGCAAGTGAATAGTGAATTTTTGACACCAAAAATAATTGATAAGTGCAGCGAATTGACTATTCACTATTCACTTTACAGGTTATAATTGATGATCTTTCACATTCTCCTTGTACCAGGAAGAATATTTCACATAGTTATCCGCAATTCTGTTTACTTCTCCTTCCAGCAACTGCGCATTGATATCTTTGATTTTTTTTGCAGGAACTCCTCCCCAGACTTCTCCTGATTTAATATGAGTTCCCTGAGTCACTACAGAACCGGCTCCTACAATAGAATTTTCTTCCACCAGACAATCATCCATCACAATAGCTCCCATCCCAATCAATACATTATCTTTAATGGTGCATCCATGAACAATTGCGTTATGCCCGATAGAAACATTGTTACCAATATTCAAAGGATATTTCTGATAAGTACAGTGCAGCATTGCATTATCCTGAACATTCACTTTGTCGCCCATTCTGATATAATTAACATCTCCGCGTATCACTGCATTATACCAGACACTGCAGTCTTTTCCCATGGTAACATCACCAATAATGGTTGCCGTTTCTGCTAAAAAAGTATTCTCTCCGATCTGTGGTGCTTTTCCTAAAAGTTTTTTTATAAGTGCCATAATATTAATTTGAAAATTTGAAATGAGCCAATTTGAGAATGTGATATGTGCGATATAATTTCAGGTATCTAACTTCTAAATTACAGCGATAGCAAAAATCTAACTCTCAATTTTCAGCTTCTAACTTCTAATGCGTATTTTTGTATCTCAAATTTAACGAAAAAATGCGTACCGTACTTATAGAACCAACCGAAAACCCGAAAGTGATGAAATTTGTAGCTGATTACAATCTCATCCCAGGGTCTTTGGAACTGGACAGAAATTCAGATATATCAGAAATTCCACTGGCACAGGAACTTTTCAATTATCCGTTTGTAGAAAGAGTTTTCATTACGGCTAATTTTGTAGCTGTGGCAAAACAGGATACCATAGAATGGGAACATGTTGCTGAAAGTCTGAAAAACGTAATTGAGGATGAGTTATTGGCTAACCCGAGAATTTATCTTCAGAAGAAAAAAGAAATGTATCAGATTTATGCTGAAATGACTCCAAATCCCAATGTCATGAAGTTTGTATCAAACAAGCTGCTGATGGATGGTTTTGTGGAAGTAAAATCGAAAGAAGCGGCTGAAGAAGTTCCTTTGGCTCAGGCTATTTTTAAAGAATTTGATTTTGCAACGGAAGTTTTCATTTCTGACAACTTTGTAGCAGTTACAAGAGACAACTCTGTTGAGTGGCACCAGGTGATGATGACTGTTCGTGCTCTTATTGCTGAGTATCTTCAAAACGGAGGTGAAATTTCAAAAATTGAACCTCAGAAACATGAAAATCCTGTTGAAAAGATCATCAACAGAGATTATACTGAAGATGAGCAGAAAATTTCAGATATTTTGAATGAATATGTAGCTCCTGCCGTAGAAAACGATGGAGGAAAGATTTCTCTGATGGAATATGATCAGGAAAATAAAACGGCAAAAATGCTTCTGCAGGGAGCATGTTCCGGCTGCCCAAGTTCTACAGCTACCCTGAAAAACGGTATCGAAAATATTTTAAAGCAATTCGTTCCGGATTTAGTAGAAAAAGTAGAAGCTGTAAACGGATAAAACAGTGGCTATGCCTCCCGGAAAGAAAATTATAGTCATTATTGGAAGTGCTTCTGAAAATTCCAGCAATCAGCAACTGATGCAGCAGGTACTGGAAAAAATGGATGATGCAGATTTCCAGATGTATGATGATCTTTCTGTTCTTCCGCATTTTAATACTGCGTTAACGGATCATAATACTCCTGAAGAAGTACTTAAGATCAGAGAGGATATTAACAATGCAGCAGGGATTATATTTTCTACGCCGGAATATATTTTCAGTATTCCAAGCAGATTAAAAAATCTTTTGGAATGGTGTGTTTCCACTACGGTTTTTTCTGAGAAACCGGTAGCTGTAATCACGGCTTCTGCCAGTGGAGAAAAGGGACATGATGAGTTATTATTCATTTTAAAGACTCTGGGTGCTGTAGCAGATGACCAACATCAGGTATTAATAAAAGGGATAAAAGGAAAATTTGACAGCAATGGCTTACTGGAAAGTGATACCTTTGCTAAAATAGCAAAATTAGTGACAGATTTTACAATATCTGTTTCATAATTAAAAATTAGAATATTGAATAAGAAAGGAATTTTACTGGTCAATCTCGGATCGCCGAGATCTACCTCTGTAAACGACGTAAAGGAATATCTTGACGAATTTTTGATGGATGAAAGAGTGATAGATTATCGCTGGATTTTCCGTGCTCTTCTTGTACAGGGAATTATCCTGAAAACCAGACCTGCAAAATCTGCCGAAGCCTATAAAACTGTTTGGACAGATAAAGGCTCTCCACTGATTGTTATCACAGAACAGATTCAGAAAAAGCTTCAGAAAGTAGTAGATGTTCCGGTGGAAATAGGAATGAGATATGCAGAACCTAGTATTGAAACCGGCATTCAGAAACTGGTAGATCAGGGAATTACGGAAATTGTTCTTTTTCCTCTATATCCTCAATATGCGATGAGCACAACGGAAACGGTGATTGAAAAGGCAGAAGAAGTCAGAAAAAAGAAGTTTCCACAGGTGAAGATCAATTATATTCAGCCTTTCTATAACAGAGATATTTATATCAACTGTCTTGCAGAGAGTATTAAGGAGAAGCTTCCTGAAAATTTCGATGCCCTGCAGTTTTCGTATCATGGAGTTCCGGAAAGACATATTTATAAGACAGATCCTACCAAAACCTGTAATCTTAATGACTGCTGTTCCAGAGAAGATAATCCGAGTCATCAGTTCTGCTATCGGCATCAATGTTATAAAACGACACAGCTTGTCATTGATAAACTGAATTTACCTAAGGAAAAAACCATTGTTTCTTTCCAGTCAAGATTAGGAAAAGACAAATGGATTGAACCTTATACTGATGAAACGCTTGAAGGTATTGGCAAAAAAGGAGTGAAAAACCTGGCCATTGTCTGCCCTGCTTTCGTTTCTGACTGCCTGGAGACGCTTGAAGAAATTTCTGTGGAAGGAAAAGAACAGTTCCTCCATGGAGGTGGAGAAAATTTTCACTACATTCCATGTCTTAATGATGAAGACCGTTGGATTGAAGTGGTAAAAATTCTTTGTGAAGAAAAACTGAATGATTTTTATCTGGTGTAATTTACTTTACTCAAAATATACAAAAGGCCACAAGATTAACTTGTGGCCTTTTGTGAATATATTAAAAAATTTGGTGCTACTTTTTAATAAGGTTTCCTGCTTTCTGTCCGTTTACCATAACAATGTATACTCCCGGAAGAATATTGGAAGGAAGCTGAATATTAAGTTTATTTACTCCATCAGTAATTTCAACTTTTTCAGATATCTCTTTTTTACCTGTCAGGCTTACCAGTTCTACAATTCCTTTTCCGGCTTTACCTTCAAAGTTTACGGTGAATCTGTCGGTTGCAGGATTTGGGCTTATAGTATAAAGCGGAGTATCTGCAGCTGCCACTTTTCCTGCAGCTGATGTTCCCCCTCCTACACCTACTGCATTCCATGCATTGGTAACCTGAGTTACTTCATTACTGCCGGCACCATACAGATCTGCGGCTGCCTGAAGAGAGTAGGTTCTTGCATTGGCATAATTGGATGAAGAGGTCAGATAAGTCGTTAATGTTCTGTA
Source organism: Chryseobacterium sp. ON_d1 (assembly GCF_006829085.1). Lineage (GTDB taxonomy): Bacteria > Bacteroidota > Bacteroidia > Flavobacteriales > Weeksellaceae > Chryseobacterium. Next base: position 272,491 of record NZ_BJTC01000005.1, on the reverse strand, counting down.
AGCGATAGCCCCTGCTTTATCCAGTCCGATTCCGGAAACATTATAAGCAAATCCTTTATCATTTGTACCAGACCCTCCGGTTACTAACAAATAATACCAGAAATTAAGTACTCCTGAGTTGGTATGTACCCCACAATAATCATTAGACTGGCTTGGAGTAGAACATCCTGAGGTGGTAGTGGTTTTCCAATAGGTTCCCATATAAGTATCAGGCTGGCTGTAATCATTTGGGTTAGCCATATTTCTGATCACATAGTTGAAATCTTCTCCAAGAGTCCAGCTTGCCTGTGTAGGTCTTGCCCAACGCTCAATCGTATTTCCGAAGATATCTGAGAACCCTTCATTTAAAGCTCCGGATTCTCTCTGATAAGCAAGATTAGCCGTTTTAGAAGTTAGACCGTGTGTGATTTCATGACCGCAAACATCTATTGCTGTTAAAGGTTTTCCTCCGTTTGTTGTAGAGCTGCCATCTCCATAAGTCATTCTGGAACCATCCCAAAATGCATTAAAGTAATTGGTAGAATAATGAACATAAGATTTAATAGCGAAATTATTATTATCAATACTCTTACGTCCATATTTTGTATAAAAATAATCTACTGTCATTTCAGCTCCCCAATGAGCATCAGTAGCATATTGATCTTTATTGGTATTGACATTATTCCAGTTATTATCTGTATCTGTAAAATCTACAGCAGAAGCATAGCTGGTTCCTTTTTTAAGATTATAAGTTTCCACAGCTGTTCCTCCATTTCTTCCTGTTTCTCTTAGACGGTAGCTTCCATTATAGGAATCTGCTGTTATATTACGGGTTCCGCTGTATGCTGTAACAGCCGTTCCCGGACTGTTTACTTCGTGGATAATAGCATCTACCCCTAACACCTGTCCATTTTTAGCATCTACAAACACATATTGTCTGCTTAAAGGCTTTTCAGCATAAATATCAAATTTATACGCCAGCCTTAAATCATTCAGTCTATCATCGTCAGGGTCGGAATAATATACTAATTCACCTTTGGGTTCAAAACTTGCATGGGGATCGGCAGATTCTTTTTTTAGGAAATCCTCCTCTTCTTTATTTTGCCACTTGTATACCTGTGCACCTACAAAAGATAAAGCACTCTGCAAAGCTGCATTTTCAGAAATATTGGCCTTTCTGCTCATTTGTTTTGGAGCCTGCAGAACCCATTTACCGGTTTGCCCTACAATTTTGCCGTCTTTTGTCTGTACAGCCATCATTCCATATTCTACAGGAATATCATTGATGGTCTGCTGAAATCTATGGGTTTCGAATCCTAATGCATCTTTTTCTAATCCCAGCTTACGTCCCTGGCCTTGAGTAAGTCTTTGTGATGCTTCGTCAAATAAAACAGGGCTACCCTGGAATGCAGGTTCATTTTTTTCGAATCTCATAAACTCTGCATGTAATCCGCTTTTACCCGGAACTAATTTTGATGGTGTGTTTTGTCCAAAGACAAAAGAGCAGGCAGCAACGCTTGCCACTAAGATAAATTTCGTTTTCATATTAATATTGGTTGATTGTGCTGACGAATTTATAAACTTTTCACAATAAAACGATATAAAATATGATAAAAATTCAATTGATATTATAAATCAATAAAGAAAACACAATGATGATTTTAAAACAAAGAAAATTATTTAAATATAATTTTTCAGCAATGCGAATTTTATGTTAAAATATTTAATTAAAATCAAAATTTTGTGAATTATTTTTTTTCACTATGTTGTGCATTATAATTGAAGAAATAGGGTCAATTTGGTTGGGAAAATATTCTTTTAGTATGTAAAAAAAAAGAACTGCCTCAAAAGACAGTTCTTTTTATATATAAAATTTTATGTGGCAATTAATAATTACTGATTATTAGCGTTTATTCGCAATTGGGGTTCTGAATTCCCCATATCCCATCAGGCCATCATAGTTCCTTCCGAAAGGCGCATAATACAGGAATGCCTGATACAGGTTTTCTGTCTGCCAGAAGTTTCCGTTGATCTCACCAAAATTAAGAGGACCGTTTCCCTCTTTTGTAGCCAAAAGATAATTATAGAACCCTTGTTTCAGAAATATTTTAGCTACATATTGCTTTGTAGCCGGATCGTATTGCATCTGGTTTTCTTTACCTGGTTTAAAATTATTAAACCCACCCAAAACATAAATCTCTTTATCCACAGGATCTGAATCCAGATAGAAATGTACCCAGGAATAATCAGCCTCTCTTTCCGCATCTCTCTCTCTTCCCAAATCATTTCTTCTGTAATACCATGCTCCATTGACATCCGGCTGATATTGATAATTTAAAGGAAACGCCCATACAGGATGCAGATATGTCTGGTTGACATCATCTTTTATCTCAGTAGCACGTACCATATCCGCTGCCATATTCATATTTTTATTATCAAAATAATAAAACTCATTATCTCCAGGAAAAGTAAGATTCATCTGCTGAAAAAGCACCTGATTTCCTAAAACACTGCTAGGCTTAAGGTTGGAAAGCACCATATTCGGATTATTGTTCTGCATCACATTCAGGGTGATTGAATTGACATTGGAAGAAATATCTCCTCCTTTTGGAGAAACATTCACTTCCACCCTCTGATTAAGACTGGGATTTTTTGCATCCGCAAATCTCGAAATATTTAAACCAACAGATGTCACATCTTCTACCAGATAAAATCTTTTTTTGAAAAGTGGCTGGTCTGCAGAATCTTTATAAACAATCAGCTCATAATTTCCTGAAACCTTAAGCTGAATTTTATCATTCGGAAAAACCAGTTTATAGTGGGTATACGCCTGTAATGTATTGAAAGAATACTGAAACTGATCCAGAAGAGCATTCATACTTCCGGTAGCAAATTCTGTAAAAAACAGATTATCTTCATTCCAGTTTCTGTCATAATGTTTGAATGTGTATCTATAGATCTGACTGCCGTTGGTAAGATCATCAAAGCCCAGCACCAACTGTTCACCTATCCTAATTACCGGGGTTTCGTCATTGGTCTGAGGATTGAACAGCTGAACACTTTGGATATTTTGTCCAAAAACCAGTCCGCTCAAAGAAAGTAAGAGTATTCGCAAAGTTTTCATTATGACGAAGATAACGAAAAATAGCCATTTTCTTAATAATATCGTATTTTTGGATAAAAAATATTCAGATATGCTTCAGATTCAAGGTTTCGTATTCAACTTTGCCAGCGAAAATACTTACATTATCTATAACGAAAATAAACATGCCTGGTTAATTGATCCGGGAAATATGAATGCCCAGGAGACTCAGGTTATTCATAATTTTATTACAGAAAAAGGGCTGAAGATTCAGAAAATCCTTTTGACACATGCTCACATTGATCATGTAATTGGGCTTCAATGGGCTTTTGATATCTTCAAAGTACCGGTTTATATGCATCAGGAAGATCAGGAAGTACTGGATATGCTTCAGGCGAGTGGTGTGAGATTCGGGATGCAGATAGATCCTGTAAAAGTAGATATCGAATATGTAAAGGAAGGTGACGAGCTTGATCTGGATGGTGAAAAGTTTAAAATTTATCATGTTCCAGGACATTCTCCGGGAAGTGTTGTTTATCACAATGAAAACCAGAAATTCATGATTTCAGGTGATGTACTTTTTGAAGGCAGCATCGGAAGAACAGATTTATATAAGGGCAATTATGATCAGCTGATTGAGGGAATCAAATCCAAACTTTTCATTTTACATGATGACACACAGGTTTTTTCAGGACATGGGAATCCTACTTCAATTGGGTTTGAAAAACAGTACAATCCATTTTTTAAGTAAGAGAGATTGAGAGTCAGAGGGATTGTAAGTTCTGTAAATGTATGGAATCCAACTTGGGTCTGACACTAAATATAAGAGAACATAAAAACACAAAACCGTCAGAAAATTTCTGACGGTTTATTTTATAAAGAAACAGAATTTAGAAGTCCAATGTAATTGAAGCTCTGGCAGCAGCTCCCATAATAGGTCTGGCCATTCTGATATTTCCTACAACAGATGATGATCTTGGGTCTCCCTCTGTGATTCCTATTGTATTAAATATATTGGTTCCGTCCACAGCAAAGCGTATTTTTCCCAGCTGATAAGACATACCTGCCCCAAATTCAGTAAATGACGGAAGAATATTATCTTCAGTATTCCCTTCATTCTGGAAACGTTTGCCATAATAGTTCATACTTACATAAGCTCTCCATTCTTTTGTAATGTTGACAGCCGGAGAGATATTGAAATAAAACTTCGGCATTCGTCTTACCACATTCCCGTCATAATCAAACGTAGAGCCATCTGCATTTCTTCCTCTGAAGTCTTTATATTTCGGGTTCTGAATGGTTCCGTTAAAAGTAACTTCCAGGATATTATTGAATAATCTTGTATATCCTTCAATTTCCGCCCCAAGGTTGGTCGTATTGGCAAATTTATTCTCGGAAGTTCCATCAGAGAAAACATCTGTAAATGAAAGATTCTTAAGAGTTGAATAAAATGGAATCACTGCAACATCAAACGTTCTGGAATAATATTTATATCCTATTTCCAGCTGATTCGTCAATACAGGCTTGATCTGGCTCAGATCTGCCATATTATTGTAATATGCTTCTTCATTCGGAGATCTGAATCCATTGGAAAAACGGGCATATACTGCATTCTCACGATTGATTTTATAGTTTGTTGCCAACGTAAAAGAAACTTTGTTGATGTCATAATACCAATAGGTATATTTATTGCCTAATACAGACATTTTATCATCAGCTGTCGTAGTGGCAAAGCCATGGGTACCATCAACCGTTAATCCTGAATTATTAAGATTGGCTGTTGTGGTATTGACTCCATATCCTTTATAATAATCACGGCTGTAACGGATTCCTCCGTTGAAGCTCCATGCATCAGTAATATTATAATCCAGATTCATATACACATCATTAAGGCTACCCTGAATTTGTGAATCCCTGATCAGAAAAGACATGCTTGTCACTCCGTTATAGGTTTTTGAGTATCCGGTATCAGCCGGAGACAGAGAAGTATCTACAAGATTTAATAACTGAGGTCTGTCTGTAGCTGTTGTTAAAATATTACTCCAGTTCCAGTACTGATGAGATTTCCAGTTTGATTTATAAAAACCTGCGGTTACATTTCCTTTATTAAATTTATAATTGAACTGCAAATCATTCACAAAATTATTCATCTGTTTATCAATAGCCCAGAATCCCAGCTCCTGTACAAATTGAGGATTAACAGTCCCACCGCCGCTTACTAATGAATATTGATAATTACTTCCTGAAATCCCACTTTTTTTAGCAAAATCTGCTGCTGTGTACGGAGCTCCTGCCGGGAAAATCCCCGTATAGTTCATATTGATGTTGGTATACCTGGTTTTATTTAAAACACTGAAATTGTGTCCAAGATCGTATTTAAACTCAGCTCCCAATACATCTACCTTCGGATGAATTCCATTTTCCAGATCTCTGCTGAAAAAACCTCCGCCAGCCTGCGGAATGTTCAGCTGACTGATTCCTCTGTAACTGTAAGTTCCATAATTAGGATCAAAATCCTGGAATCCTTTCAGTTTATTTCCATCCTGTACCAAAGGGATCGGTAAATAGAATGTATTCCTGTCATCCAGTTTTTTGTAATATACTTTTACGTAGCCTTTATCAAAGACGTATTTCAGATTCATTCTGATCTGCCCTCCATTATTGGCTTTGAAACCTGTTTTTCTGATCCCGTCATCTGTTCTGTAAAAACCTCCTACATTGAAAAACAATTTATCCTGAACCAATGCTCCTCCCAGATTGACATCTGTACGCATTAATCCGTAGGTACTGGTTTCCAGTTTTGCAGTTCCTTTAAAATCATTGGAACCTTCTTTTGTAATAAAGTTGATCAGGCCACCGGGAGAATTATTGGCATAAATAGAACCTGAGCCTCCTCTCAAAGCTTCCAGACGGCTTACCGAATTATCTACCCTGAAAAAATTATCTGCATTGGCAAACTGAAGGGCTCCGTCTTCAAAAACCGGAAGACCATCTTCCTGCACCTGTACAAATTCATAGGCTCCTGCCGAAGGAATCCCTCTTGCAAAAAGGTTATTTCCTACTTCGCCTCCCGAAGTTTCCACGGCAAATCCCGGGACTCTCTGCAATAAAGCAGCCGCACTGATCGGGTTCTGCTTCTGAATCTCTTTGGCACTGAATGTCGAAATTGCTGTACTGGACTCTATTTTTTTCTTTGGATTTGAGTTTCCTGTGATAACAATCTGATCGATGGAAGAAACTTTTGCAGAATCCTGCGGTGTTTCCTGGGCATAAGCATTATTAAAATATAACGTAGCTGTTGCGGCGATTAAAAATATTGATTTTTTTTTCATAGCCTTATCTTTTATAGTTAGTTTCAGTTTTGTTGTAATTGTAAATACACGCCATTCGTCCAGCCGAATCCATCCTGATTGGGGTATTCCCCGCCGCCTGCTATTGTTTCTGTGTCTAATGCATTGTATTTTTCCATCAGTTTTCCGGTGTTTTTGTAAACCCTTTCTACATTGGAACACCAGTTGTTTTTTATCTTCTCAGCCAGTTCATCAAAGCCATAATTTTTCATTGCTTTGAAGCCCAACCACTGATAGGGAGCCCATGCATTGGGAAGGTCCCACTGCTGGCCTGAGTTTTTAGTGGTTGTCACAAGTCCTCCCTGATATAAGAACTTTTCTGTAATAGTTTTAGCAACAGCTTCTGCCTGTTCCTGGTCTGCAATCCCAAGGAATAAGGGGTAAAGAGCAGCAATATGTTCAGACGGTGTTTTTGTGTTTTTTTTAGTGTGATAATCTTTATAATTGTTAGTATTTCCATCCCAGAAATATTTATTGATCATCTGTCTTCGGCTTGCTGCTCTTTCAGTAAAATAATTTTCTTTTTCTGTCAGACCCTGAAGCGATGAAGATTTTGCCAATGTCATTTCCAGATGCCATAAAAGGCAGTTCAGATCAACCTGTGCAAGATTCAGCGTTTCTATCGTCTGTATATGTTCTCCGTCTGCAAACCATCTGCTGGAAAAATCCCAGCCTGACTCACAGGCACTTCTTATATTTCTGTAAAATTCATCTCCTGTAGTTTTTTCATGATCTTCAATATCGATCAGGTAGCTTTCAGGACGTGGCGCATTCTCTGCATCATAATACCGGTTAAGAATATCACCTTCTGCAGTTCTGACTACTCTTTTTACGCTTGAATTGTTCTCCAGCCATTCTTCACCATCCATCCAGAATGCATATTCTTTCTCCAAAGTTGCATAGTACTGCGAATAGATTCCTTTGTCATGATTGGTTTCAAAAAGGAGATCCAGCATTAATGAAAAATAAGGAGGCTGCGATCTGCTCAGGAAATGAGTTCTGCTCGCATTGGGAACAAATCCTACGTTCTGAATAAGGTAAGAACAGTTCTCAATAATATTTTCCATCATTTCCACTCTTCCGGAAGCTTTTAATCCAAGCATAATAAAATAACTGTCCCAATAGAAAAACTCATTAAAACGGCCACCCGGAACAATATAAGGTTTTGGCAGTTTTAAAAGGGTTCCTTTTTCTTCATAGGCTGTACGGGTCAATTCATCCCACAGCTTTTCAATGTGTTCCTTAATCGGAAGATGATCTTCCCTCTGAACAGAAACTCTGGCTCCTAAAAAATCAAAGTGGGCCATCACAAAATCTTTCAGATCAAAATCAGGAGAGTCTTTCATCTTTTCATACTCTTCATTGATCTTCACAATCGGAAACAGAGGAACTGCATCCGTCATCATTTTCTGATCTTCAAAAATTTCAGATCGCTGTACATCATCAAAAAGACTTTGAATTTCGTTTATATAAAGCTGATTACTCATTGTTATTTTTTAGGGTTAATTTTTAATTTATTCATGAAAACTGCTGAAGTGATCAGTAATGAAAGTGGAATCAAAGACAGATAAAATGCCTGCTGCCCACTGAATTCCTGAAACACAAAACCGGTAATGATAGAACCTATAGTTCCTCCGATGGCCGAGAACACCACAATTAATCCTGACATTGCACTGTGCAAATATTTCGGGATTGATGCCAGGATCACAGAGTTAATACTCGGATAAATAGGTGCCAGCAAGCCTCCCATCAAAGGAAATAAATACACCACCAAAGGAGCATTCAGCCAGTTTGTTTGAGTATCAATATGGATATTGTGAGTCAATGGTAAAACCAACAGTAAGCTAATTGCAAAACCTATCACACAAAAAGAAACCACATAGATCCAGCTGAATTTCTTTGAAAAAAATCCCGACAGGAATCTTCCTAAGGCAAAAGCACCTGCCAAAACCGCTCCCGCCTGGATACTCATGGATGTCGGTACTTTTAAAATTTCTTTATAAAAAGTGGGAGTCCAGGTCTGAAAGCTTTGTTCTACCAGCACAAAAAGGAAAGCACTTAATAAAAAGCATAACACTTTTTTGTAACTGAACAAACTTGCGCTGTTCTTTAGATCTCCCAGTAGATCTGTTTTCTCATTTTTAGCTTCTTTCTCATTCAGTTTCGAAAAGAAAAGAAATAAAAAAGACATGCTTGAAAGTCCTCCAAGAACCCAATACACATTCAGCCATTCTGTAGATTGTGGATTGTGATCATCAATATACAAACTGAACAGAACATTTCCAGCCAATACTCCAATCATGAAAAACCCTTCCAGAAATCCCATAAAACTGGAATGCTCCTTATCTGTTTCTGTCACCAGTCCAATAGAAGTAAATACTGATATTTTGATTAGCGCAAAAGAGACTCCTACCGTAGCAAACAATATTTTAAAAACCCAAAAAGCATTGGTAAACGGCATCACAAAACACATACAACTTACCAGCAACAAAGCAGTCAGCATGGATTTCTTTATTCCTATTCTGGGCAGAAATGAAGCGAGAACAAATGAACATATGGCGATCGGAAGATCTTTAAAACCTTCCAAAACACTGGCCGAAGATTTTGAAATCCCAAAATTCTGCTGTACCTGCAGGATGACTGTTCCCACAGAATTCAGGAGAATCGCGAAGACAAAATAATTTAAAAATAAAACGGCCTTGATGTTAATATTTTTCATTCAGGTTATTTCTTGCTGGCTAAGATAGAAGCATTTGTGTTAACGATAATTTAACACAGTAAATGAATATTTGAACTATATTAATATAATTCGTATTTTTAATAAATAAATATGATTAATTAAATGAAAGTTACTTTTGAAAGAGTGATTCCCAATGAAAAGAGCTCATTTCGCACTATTCATAACAACTCTCCTATCTCAGAATTCAAATGGGAATATCATTACCATCCAGAAATTGAACTGGTATGTGTCATTTCGGGGAATGGAACCCGCCATGTCGGCTATCATAAAAGTAACTACACGAATGGTGATCTTGTATTGATCGGATCTAATATTCCCCACTCCGGATTTGGACTGAATTCTATTGATCCACATGAAGAAATTGTGCTTCAGTTTAAGGAAGAGATCCTTCAGTTTCCCCAGCAGGAAGTAGAAGCCAGATCCATCAAAAACCTGTTGGAACTTTCAAAATACGGAATCCATTTTCATCATAGAGTAAAAAAACTGATGCTTCCCAAACTGAGGCTCATGCTTGAATCGGAAGGTTATAAACGATATTTACTGCTTCTGGAAATTCTTTTTGAACTGTCAAAGTGTGAAGATTATGATATACTGAACAAAGAAATCATGCCTTATACCATTATCTCTAAAAATAAAACCCGTCTTGAGAATATCTTCACATTTGTGGAGCATCATTACGATAAGGAAATTGATATTGAGGAAGTAGCAAAACTCGCTAATCTCACGTTGCCTGCTTTCTGTAATTTCTTCAAAAAAGCGACTCAGATTACTTTCACAGAATTTGTCAACAGATATAGAATCAATAAGGCCTGCTTGCTGATGGCACAGGACAGGTCTATTTCAGAATGCAGCTATCAATGCGGTTTTAATAATGTGACCTATTTTAACAGGATGTTTAAAAAATACACTGGTAAAACTCCTTCAGAGTTTATCAAAAATTTTTCTCACAATAAGGTGAATGTGGATTTGAAGGTTGAAAAAGAGGTCAAAGCCAAAGTAAGTTTTTAATAATTTGTTTGGTTCTTGTCAACAATTCGTGTGGCTATTCTAAACGCTTTGTTTGTTCATTCCTTAGGAATCCAGATTTACTTATAGAATTCTTGCATAAGATTACAATAAAAGAATACAAGCTTTGTCGAGACTCCTGCGGAGTGACAAACTGGATGGAGAAGTTTAGCTCTGCATTATCAACTGAATCCGTGAGAGAAAAACCCAACTTATTAATCAACAAGAAACAAAAAAGCCACTCCAAAAAGAGCAGCCTGTATTATAATGAGTAAAAACCAGTAGCTAAATAAACCAGCAACCAGTAATTATTTCCATTTAATGTTACATCCCATACTTGGTCTCTGAATTTCTTCCTGTGGCTCTCCGGCTAAAAGATTTTCAAAAGCGATAATCAGATCTTCTCCGGTTACATCTTTATTATTTCCCGGTCTTGAATCATCCATCTGGCCTCTGTAAATCAAATCCAGCTTATCATCAAAAAAATAAAAATCCGGTGTACAGGCAGCATCATAAGCTTTAGCTACCGCCTGGCTTTCATCGAATAAATAAGGGAAATCGAACCTTCTTTCAATCTGGAACTCAATCATTTTTTCCGGAGAGTCTGCCGGATATTTTTCAATATCATTCGAATTGATCGCAATGAATTCAATTCCTCGTTCATTATAATCTTCATATAATTCATTGATCTTATCGATCACATGAAGAACAAACGGACAGTGGTTACACATAAAAATCACCAATGTTCCTTTTTCTCCTTTCAGCTCTTCCAAAGACTGAAGTTCATTTGTTTTTGACGGGTTAGGAAGTTCAAAAAACGGTGCTTTCGTTCCTAATGCCAGCATATTTGATGGAGTATTCATATCCTTTTTTCTTTACAGGCAAAGATAATTATTTCTTTTATTAATTGTGCTGGGTTCTGAAAACAGACATTTTATTTTTGTAAGGCAAGGAAGCTGGAAGCTAGAGGAAGGAACGTTTTAGCCCTCAAAAATAGTTATAGTTAAATTCTATTAATGGTATTTTTTTAATTTAATTAACCTCCAGCTCCCATTTTTCCAGCTTCCAGCCTTTAATTAATTTTCTTTAAAAAGTAGGTGAACCCATAAAACTCACAATATCCCTTGGAAGTTATAATAAAAAGTTTGTAGTTTTGCTAACGCTGTTAGTAAAAAATATATGGGCCTACATGAACGTCGTCAAAGAGAAAAAGAATCCATCCGTGCAAATATTTTGCAGGCTGCCTTCACTTTGGCAAAAACAGAAGGCTGGGGTTCACTTTCTATGCGTAAGATAGCTGATGCTATTGAGTATAGTGCCCCTGTTGTATATGATTACTTTGAAAATAAAGAAGCTATTCTATTCGAAATTTCTTTAGATGGCTTTCATAAGTTACACATAGAATTATTAAAAGCTCAGCAGAAGCACGATACTCCGGAAGAGCAGCTTGTTGCCATTGTGGATGCATACTGGAACTTTGCCTTTAAAAATAAGGAATATTACCAGCTTATGTTTGGTCTTGGGATGCAATGCTGCGGAAAAGGGCAGATGAAAAAGGAGTTTTCGTCATTCCAGGAACTTATTTATGAGTGTACCTATGAGATTATTAAGAAAAACGGATCCAACCCGGACAATGCATGCCATATGTCTCACGCTCTGTTTTCTGCCGTTCACGGAATGATCTCTATAATGATGATGCGTACTGCTGATATTCCTTCAACGATGAATAAAACGACTTTGGACGAAACTGTTTCAGCTTTTATTAAGTCTTTGTAAATTTTTTTTGAATTAAAAATTAACACTGTTAGGAAATTTAACATCGGATTAATCTAAGCTATTCTGTTATTCCTAATATAAAAAATAAAATTATTATGAAGCAATTCATAACATTTAGCTGTTAAAATTAATCATTTTTTGCTTACAAATTAACGCTGTTAGAAAAATTAACATACATACACCTCATCTTATATATAAAGCAACATTAAAAAAAAAATCAACTATGGAAATTATTGACCTAATTGCACATTAAAAGTTCTGTAATTTTTTTTGAACGAATTATTAACACCGTTAGGAAAAAATACAGCATTTATTTAAAACACTTTACTTACCTCTAACACTTCATTAAAAAATTAAACCAAAATGAAAATACCTGGAAAAACAAGGTTTATTGTACTTATTGCAAGTATAATTCTTTTACAGAGCTGCACGAAAGCCGCAGAAGGATCCAATGCCGCACCTCCAGCTCCAGAACTTCCGGTTTATACCGTTATTACATCGCCAGCTACTACATATCAGGAATTCCCAACCGCTCTGGAAGGAAAAAACAACGTAGAAATCAGATCTCAGGTAGATGGTTACCTTGATAGAATTTATGTAGAAGAAGGCTCATACGTAAGAGCCGGACAGCCATTATTTAAAATAGATTCCCGAAGCTATGGTGAACAGATGAATATGGCACAGGCTAATCTGCAGGCAGCAAATGCCAATATACAGAAAGCAAAAGTGGAAGTAGATAGACTCCAGCCGCTGGTTGCTGCAAAAGTGGTTTCTGATGTACAGCTTAAAACTGCAAAAGCCAATTATGAAGCTGCCGTTGCTGCCGCTGCACAAGCCAGAGCCTCTGTAGGGAACGCCAGAATTAATGTAGGTTTTACAACCATTACAGCTCCTGTAAGTGGTTATATCGGAAGAATCCCTTATAAAAAAGGAAGTCTGATCTCCAGAACAGATGCCAATCCATTGACACTACTATCTGACATCAGTGAAATATATGCCTATTTCTCTTTAAGTGAACTTGACTTTATTGCTTTCCAGAATAAATATCCGGGAGCCACTTTGGAAGAAAAGCTGAAAAATATGCCAATGGTGGAACTGGTGATCGCTGATAACAGCACTTATCCTGAAAAAGGAAAACTCAGCATTGTAGACGGACAGTTTGACAAAACTACAGGAGCCATCAGTGTTCGTGCTGTATTTCCTAATGCCAACGGAACTTTAAGAACCGGAAATACAGGAAGAGTGCGTATGCCTCAATTGATTTCCAATGCTGTCGTAATTCCGCAGGAATCTACTTTCGAAATCCAGGATAAAACTTATGTCTATGTAATGGGTAAAGACCAGAAAGTAACCGGAAGACCGATCAAAATATCAGGAAAAACGGATAGCTATTATTTTATTTCTGAAGGGCTTGCTCCTGGAGAAAAAATAGTTTACACAGGAATTGGAAACTTAAAAGACGGTGCTTCTATCAAGCCGAAAAATATTTCTTCTGACAGCTTATTAAAAGCAAAACCATTATAATCCTTTCCGAATACAGAAGGCTTAAAAAAATAAACTTCTTATGTTAAAACAATTTATAGAAAGACCGGTCCTTTCAACGGTCATCTCCATAATACTCTTATTATTGGGAGCTTTGTCTCTCTTTAATTTACCGATTGCCCTCTTCCCGGACATCGCTCCACCGAGCGTTCAGGTAACGGCATTCTACCCTGGAGCTAATGCTGAGGTTGTAGCCCGTTCGGTTGCCACACCTATTGAGGAAGCAGTAAACGGAGTTGAGAACATGACTTATATGACCTCCAACTCCAGTAACGACGGAACCATGACCCTGAGCGTTTTCTTCAAACAAGGTGCTGATGCAGATAATGCCGCAGTAAACGTACAGAACCGTGTATCGAAGGCAATGAGCCAGCTGCCACAGGAAGTGGTACAGGCCGGGATTTCCACACAGAAAGTACAGAACAGTATGATCATGTTCATGGGGTTGACCAGTGAAGATGCTAAACAATATGATGAATTATTCCTTCAAAACTATCTGAAGATTAATGTTATTCCGCAGATACAGCGTATTCCGGGGGTAGCACAGGCTCAGGTATTCGGGACAAGGGATTATTCCATGAGAATCTGGCTGAAACCGGACAGACTGGCAGCTAACAATCTTTCGCCTCAGGAAGTTTTGGGAGCCATTAAAGATCACAACCTTGAAGCGGCTCCGGGCCGTCTTGGACAGGGAAGTAAGGAAACTTACGAATACATTCTTAAATATAAAGGAAAACTGAACAAAAATGAAGACTATGAAAACATCGCTATCAAAGCAAACAGTGATGGTTCTTTCCTAAGATTAAAAGATGTAGCACGAGTAGAATTTGGTTCTTACACCTACACTGCTACCAACAGAGTAGACGGAAAACCGGTTGCCGGATTTGCTATCCTACAGACAGCAGGTTCTAATGCCAACGAAATCCTTACGGAAATTGAAAAGCAGGTGAAAGTAATGGAAACTACTCTACCAAAAGGAGTAAAACCCATCATCATGTATAACTCCAAAGACTTTTTGGATGCTTCTATTCATCAGGTGGTCGAGACATTAGTAATTGCCTTCATTCTGGTATTTATCGTGGTATACATCTTCCTTCAGGATTTCAGATCTACGTTAATTCCTGCCATTGCGGTACCGGTTGCGATCATCGGAACGTTCTTCTTCCTGCAGTTATTTGGCTTCAGTATCAACATGCTAACGCTGTTTGCACTGGTTCTGGCCATTGGTATTGTAGTGGATGATGCGATTGTGGTGGTGGAAGCCGTCCATTCTAAAATGGAACAGACGGGAATGCCGGTAGAACATGCCACTATGAACTCAATGAGCGAAATTTCAGGAGCGATTATTTCCATTACACTGGTCATGTGTGCCGTGTTTATTCCGGTTGGTTTCATGCAGGGACCTGCGGGAGTTTTCTACAGACAGTTCGCTTTCACATTAGCTATTGCGATTTTAATTTCAGCAGTAAACGCATTGACATTAAGTCCGGCATTATGTGCAATGTTCCTGAATGATCCTCAGGGAGAACATGGGGAACATGGTCATAAAACAGGTTTTGGAGCAAGATTCTTCAATGCATTTAATGCAAGCTTCAACAGCATGACCAGAAAATATATCTACAGCCTTAAGTTTTTAATTAAAAATAAATGGGTGGCTATAGGAGGTCTTGTTCTTATTACAGCAGCAAGTGTCTTCCTGATCAAAAAAGCACCGTCAGGATTTATTCCTACTGAAGACCAGGGGTTTGTATTGTATGCAGTGAATACGCCTCCGGGAAGTTCATTGGAAAGAACACACAGAGCGACTGCACAAATTGATAAAATCATCAACAGTGAGAAAGCAACCAATCACCTTTGGGTAGCAGACGGAATGAACTTTATCAGTAATGCCAATGCCTCTCCATATTCTGCAGGTTTTATTAAGCTTAAAGATTATGACAAACGTGGCGAAATGAAGGATCCTGATCTAATTGCAGGAACTTTAACAGGAAAGGTAAGCCAGGTGAAAGATGCCAATGCTTTCTTCTTCAACTTCCCGACTGTACAAGGTTTCGGTAACGTTTCCGGATTTGAATTCATGCTTCAGGATAAAACGAACGGCTCTTTTGAACAATTAGGAACAACCACTCAGCAATTCATTGGTGAATTGATGAAACGTCCTGAAATTGCTTTCGCCTTCACTACTTATGCAGCAGGAAACCCACAGTATACTATTGATGTAGATACGGATAAAGCCAACCAGCTGGGAGTTTCCGTAACGGAATTGATGCAGACCATGCAGATTTATTTCGGAAGTAGCTTTGTATCGGATTTCAACAGATTCGGAAAATACTACAGAGTAATGGCACAGGCAGATATTCCTTACCGTACTGATGTTAACTCTCTGGAAGGAATTTATGTTAAAAATAAATCAGGTGAAATGGTTCCTGCAAAAACATTAGTAACGTTAAAAAGATCTTTCGGACCTGAAACAGTAACAAGAAATAACCTTTTCAACGCAGTAACAATCAACGGAACACCAAAACCTGGATACAGTACCGGAGATGCCATCAAAGCGGTAGAAGAAGTGGCTCAGCAATCACTTCCTAGAGGATATGGATATGAATGGACAGGGATTACCCGTGAGGAGATCAAAACAAGCGGACAGACTGCATTTATTTTCTTCTTAAGTATTCTGTTTGTGTATTTCCTGCTGGCAGCTCAGTATGAAAGTTATATCCTTCCTTTTGCTATTATTCTTACGATTCCAACAGGGATTTTCGGAGTATTTGCCTTCACAGGGTTAGCCGGAATCGATAACAACATTTACGTTCAGGTAGGATTGATCATGTTGGTAGGGCTATTGGCGAAAAATGCCATCCTTATTGTAGAGTTTGCCGTACAGAGAAGAAAAGCAGGAAAAACTTTGATTGAGTCTGCACTTCAGGCATCAAGATTACGTTTAAGACCAATCTTAATGACCTCTTTTGCCTTCATTGTGGGGATGCTTCCATTGGTATGGACACAAGGTGCCTCTTCAAAAGGTAACCACTCTATTGGATACAGTACTGTAGGAGGAATGCTTACAGGAGTAATATTCGGGATTTTTATTATTCCGGTAATGTATGTGATCTTCCAGTATCTGCATGAAAAAATGCCAAGCAGAAAACAGAAAAGACTGAAGAAAAAACAAATGGAGGAAGAACTTTTAGCTTCAGCTCATTAATAAAAATGAATAACAAAAACTTAGAGAAAATTTTAAGACAAAGGATTAACTATTCACCTGCCTGTTCTTAATGGTTTACAAAAGCTAACTATTTTCTCCTAACTAAAGACAATTTTGCATCCACAGAAACCTCTCTAAGTTTTTGTATTCAATTAAATGTTTAAAAACTATGAAACGAGTAAAAAATATTATTCTAACTTTTGCGCTGGCTATAGGCTCTGTATCATGTGTGTCCAAACTGGCATACACGGAGCCTGAACTGCCACTTCCGGAAAAGTTTCAGTATACTGCAACTGCCGACACTGCCAGCATCGCGAATCTGGAGTGGAAGCAGTTCTTCAGCGATCCTATTTTACAGGGATTGATTGAAAAAGGAATCAAAAATAATTATGACCTTCAGATTGCATTGAAGCAGGTTGCTGCTTCACAGGAAAAACTGAAACAGGCAAAATATATGCAATATCCGGATGTAGGTTTCGGAGTAAGCGGACAGATTTCAAGGCCTTCCAAAAACAGCATGAACGGGCAAAGCTTAAATTTATTTTTAGGTTCAAGCCATGTTGAAGACTATAACGCAGCCTTCAACCTTTCATGGGAAGCAGATATCTGGGGAAAAATCAAAAACCAGCAGGAAGTTTCAAGAATGCAGTACCTTCAGACTTATGAAGGTTCAAAAGCTGTACAAACTCAGGTAGTGGCAGCGATTGCCCAGGGATACTATAACCTCCTGATGCTTGACAGACAATTAGCCATTGCAAAATCCAATCTGGAACTGACTAGCAACACCTTACTGATGACACAAAAAATGTGGGAAAGTGGTGATAATACGTCTTTAGGAGTTCAGCAGGCCGCAGCACAGAAACAGGCAACAGAACTTCTGATTGCCCAATTGGAACAGAATATTGCCATCCAGGAAAATGCATTAAGTATTCTGGTTGGAGAACTGCCTAATAAAGTGAACAGAACGATTGAAATGTCTGACACATCTTTACCTCAGAATATCACTGCCGGACTTCCTGCAGCCATGGTAAGCAGAAGACCGGATGTCCGCCAGCAGGAATTGGTTTTGTTACAGTCCAATGCGATGGTGGGAATTGCTCAGGCCAATATGTATCCAGCATTAAAGATTACCGCTAACGGAGGAGTAAACTCCTTCAAATTTGATAACTGGTTTCAGATTCCGGCTTCATTATTCGGATCGGTTTTAGGAGGAATTACCCAGCCTATTTTTCAGAAAAGGCAATTAAAAACAGATCTGGAAGTAGCTAAAATTCAAAGAGAGAAAAATGTTCTTGCGTTCCGTCAATCTGTATTGAATGCGGTGGGTGAAGTTGCTGACGCTTTGGTTTCCAATGAGAATTTAAAAGTTCAGGAACAGAAAGCTACAGAGCAGGCCACTACACTGAAAGATGGAATTAAAAGTGCACAGCTTCTTTATAAAGGAGGTTCAGCCAATTACCTGGAAGTGATTACAGCACAGGGAAATTCCCTACAGGCAGAGTTGAACCTGGCTTCCATTAAGAGACAGAGATTAAGCAGCATTGTAGATCTATACAGAGCGCTGGGCGGCGGTTGGAAGTAGTAAATTAAATTATATTTGTTTTTAAGATGCGGTTCTTTTCAGGACCGCATTTTTCAATATAAAAATGCCTTAATTAATGATCATCCGTACTGTCATTCTGAATGGAACAAAGTGAAATGAAGAATCTTTAAAAATAATTGATGAGATTCTTCCTTCGTCAGAATGACAAACAGTGCGCTTAATTTATTCCTGAAATTGCTCACCAATCCATTTCAGCAGAGTCTCAAAGTCTTCCTGAGAATACCCCAGCTGTAAATAATGGATATCATCTGCTTTCCTGTACCACGTCAGCTGACGTTTCGCATATCTGCGGCTGTTCTTTTTAATTTCTGAAACCGCAAAATCGAGATCCCACTCCCCGTCAAAATATTTGAACAGTTCAGCATAACCTACCGTATTCAAAGCCGTCAATTCTTTGAATTTCTCAAGACCTTTCACCTCATCCAGTAATCCGTTTTCCATCATAATATCCACTCTGCGGTTAATTCTGTCATAAAGTTCTTCCCTTGGAGCTTCAATTCCGATTCTGAATACATTAAAATCTCTGGAATCCTGTGACACTGCAATCAATTCAGAATATTTTGTATTGGTTTGCCAGATTACGTCTATGGCACGCAGAAGCCTGCGATGGTTGTGAATATCCACCACACTGAAATATTCGGGATCGAGCTCCTGTAAAATTTCCTGAAGTTTTTCAGTTCCCTCCTGCTCCATCATAGCCTGAAGTTTTTCCTGGTTTTCAGTATTAGCTTCCGGAAGATCATTCAGACCTTCTATCACCGCTTTTTCATACATCATGCTTCCACCGACAAGGATGACAGTGTCATGGGTCGCAAAAAGTTCATTAAGCTTTTGGAGAGCATCTTCTTCATACTGTCCAATAGAGTAATATTCTTCCACAGAAAGATTTCCTATAAAATGATGAGGTGCCTGCGCCAGTTCCTCTTCTGAAGGAGCTGCTGTTCCTATTTTCATTTCTTTAAAAAACTGACGGGAATCACAGGAAATAATCTCGGTATTGAAATGTTGGGCTAAATCAATTGCCAACCTCGTTTTACCAATTCCGGTGGGGCCTACTACAGAAATCAAATTTTTCTTTTTCACAGCGCTAATTTACGAAAATGCGCTCATTTGATTTTTTATTTAAATACAAATAAAGCTGCTGTTTATTTGAACCATTAAGATTTTAATGGTTCAAAATAAATTTAAAAACAAAATAATTAAATACTCTACGTTAAAATTTCATGGTATTATAGTATACACTTAAATGTTTATCTTTGTAGAACAATAAAAAACTATGATTTTATCAATGACCGGATTCGGTAGAGCCGAAGATGTTTTTGAAGGAAAAAAAATTACTATAGACATTAAATCTCTGAACAGCAAGAGCTTTGATTTAAATATTAAAATTCCTTTACGTTATAAAGAAAAAGAATTTGAAATCAGAAAAATTCTTAATGATAGAATTATCCGTGGAAAAGTAGACTGCTACGTTAATATTGAGAACCTTGAAGAGTCCAATGATGTAAAAATTAATAAAAACCTGATTGACTCCTATATCAACGAACTTAAAAACATAGCTTCTGACGGTCCTGATTTTGAATACCTGAAAATGGCAGTAAGACTTCCTGATGCCATTACCTCAAGACCTGATGAGCTTACAGAAGGTGAATGGGAGGCCTTGGCAAAAATTGTCAATAATGCCGTTGACAGATTTGAAGAATTCAGGAAAACGGAAGGTGGTATTTTACATGAAGAATTAAACAGGAATATTCAGAATATCGACAAGTATCTTGGAGAAGTGATTCCTTTTGAGGAAGAAAGAATTGTAAGCGTAAAAGAACGTTATCAGAAATCTTTGAAAGAGTTTGAAAACGTTGACGAAACGCGTTTCTATCAGGAAATGGCTTATTTCACTGAAAAACTTGATATTTCTGAAGAAAAGGTAAGACTTGCACAGCACTTGAAATATTATAAAGAAGTAATGGACAATGAGTCTTTCAATGGAAAAAAACTGGGTTTCATTTCTCAGGAAATCGGAAGAGAAATCAATACACTAGGTTCTAAAGCCAATCACGCAGAAATCCAGAAACTGGTAGTGATGATGAAAGATGACCTTGAAAAAATTAAAGAGCAAACGTTAAACGTATTATAAGTTGCGAGGTTCGAGATGTGGGTAATAATTCCGGATGCAAATACTACGGAATCAACCTGAGACTCACAATCCCGAAACCCGAAACCAAAAAAAATGGATAAAGTAATTATATTTTCAGCACCATCAGGAAGCGGAAAAACTACATTGGTAAAGCATTCACTGGAAACATTTCCAGAACTGGAATTTTCCATTTCATGTACCACAAGACAACCAAGAGGAAGTGAAGTACATGCAGTGGATTATCATTTTCTGACCCCGGATGAATTCAGGCAGAAGATTTCTGAAAACGCTTTTGTAGAATATGAGGAAGTATATACTGACAAATATTACGGTACTTTAAAATCTGAAGTAGAAAAAATCTGGAATCTGGGAAAGGTTGTTATTTTTGATGTAGATGTAAAAGGAGGTATTTCATTAAAAAAATACTTCGGTGAAAAAGCCCTTTCTATTTTTATTGAACCACCTTCCATTACAGAATTGGAACGAAGATTGATCTCCAGAAATACAGATGATGCAGAAACTATAAAAACCCGTGTAGCAAAGGCTGAAGAAGAAATGACCTATGCAGGCGAGTTTGACAAGATCGTTATCAATGAAGATCTTGATACAGCTAAAAAAGAAATAGAAAGTTTAATAAAAAGTTTTATAGAAAGAAATTAGAAATTAGAAATTAGAAGTTAGTTTTTTAGGGTCAGGAAAATTATCCTCATTTCATACTAACCTCTAGTTTCTGATCTCTCACTTCTATAAGAGAAAAAATTGAGGTTGATATGAGTACCGAAACATTAGAAAAAGCTAAATCTGCTATTCCTGTAAGAGGATTTCTGGATATAAAAGATATTGCTATTCCTCAGGGGGAAGAATTGGTGAAAGCTATTCTTCAACTTAAAGAGGAAAAAAACGCTGTTATTCTTGCCCATTATTACCAGCCGGGAGAAATTCAGGATATTGCTGATTTCCTTGGAGATTCTTTACAGCTGGCAAGACAGGCAAAAGAAACCAATGCCGATATGATCGTATTCTGTGGAGTACATTTCATGGCAGAAGCCGCTAAAATTCTAAACCCAACTAAAAAAGTAGTTCTTCCTGATACAATGGCAGGATGCTCTCTGGCAGACGGCTGTTCCGGAGAAGGACTGAGAAAGATGCGTGAGCAGCACCCAAACGCATTGATTGCCACTTACATCAACTGTAATGCGGAAACCAAAGCAGAAAGTGATATTATCGTAACAAGCTCCAATGCGGAAACAGTTATCGAAGCCCTTC
Organism: Chryseobacterium sp. ON_d1; assembly: GCF_006829085.1. Classification (GTDB taxonomy): domain Bacteria; phylum Bacteroidota; class Bacteroidia; order Flavobacteriales; family Weeksellaceae; genus Chryseobacterium. The sequence goes on along the minus strand of NZ_BJTC01000005.1, from coordinate 250,809 downwards.
CGAAAGACAGACCAATCATCTTTGCACCGGACAAGAACCTGGGAAGATATTTATCTAAAAAAACAGGACGTGATATGATCCTTTGGGATGGAAGCTGCGTAGTACACGAAGCATTTTCTATGGAAAGAATTGCCCAGCAATTGGCAGACAATCCGGATGCAAAACTGATTGCACACCCTGAAAGTGAAGAAGCTGTTTTAAAGCTGGCTCACTTCATCGGTTCCACTTCTGCCCTGTTGAATTATGTGGAAAAAGACGACTGTCAGAAATTCATTATCGCAACAGAAGAAGGAATTCTTCATGAAATGAGAAAACGTGCCCCTCATAAGGAACTGATTCCTGCACTGGTTTTTGATGAAAGCTGTAACTGCTCAGAATGTTTCTACATGAAGCGTAACACAATGGAAAAACTGTATTTATGTATGAAGTATGAGCTTCCTGAAATTCTTATCGACGAGGAATTAAGATTAAAAGCATTGAAACCTATTGAAGCTATGCTTGATCTTTCTAAAAGCATAAAATAATTTTTTTTATTGAATATTTATTATATTTAGAATCCAAACTGATAATAAATATGAAAAATTTAAAAAAATTAGACAGAAGAAGTCTTAAAAATGTAAACGGAGGCAGTGACACATGCAGTTTAAACTGCGAAATACATGAAACTTGCGGAAGAGGATGCAATGGAGAATTGATCTGCGTACCAAGAGGACTTTACATTCCAGACAATTGTTAAAAAATAAAGCACTGTTTTTCACAGTGCTTTCTTATTATCATATTAATACAAATATCCGTTTAGGACACTCCTCCATCTACACATTCTATGCTTACCAAAACACACATCTTACAGTAATCGGGAAGTCCCTGATAAGCAGCACAGGAATACTGGTATCCCGGACCATCACCAAATGTAGCATTCTGTGGACATCCGGCACATCTTGACGGGCCAGCTGCTCCGTATAATTTTTCAAGTTCTTTCCGGTTTAATTTTTTTAGATTTTTCATAGTAGTTTTAATAAATTTCTGGTTTTGTTATTTTTTCACTAATAACCTCATTAACAATGCTGTTACAGCATCGGTGCATAACAGGTTCCTGCCGGCTTCAGCCAGCATCCCCATCCGCCTTTACGGAAACATACAAACTGCTCACCACCACAAGCTTCAATCTGAATATCGGTAAATCCTCCTGTGATGTTTTTCTTTTGTTCGCGTGATAATTTTTTAATTGTTTTCATAGCATTTAATTTTAAAGTTATCAAAGTTATTTAAACTCATTATTAATTTTTTTTAAATCAATACGGATCAGAGCATTCAAAACTCACCAGTACTCTACCTTTACAGCATTGTGGCAAAGCATGATAATCAGCACATGATCTTGGCTCACCCGGTCCATATGGCCCCGGAGGACAGTATTCAAAACAGTCATTTATATCTCCTCCACTGATTGATTTCAGATTCTTCCGGTTCATTTTTTTTAACTTTTTCATGTTTAATTGTTTTTGGTTAGAATCCTAAATATAAGATTTTTAACTCATTACAACAAATATATCTCTAAAAAAGGAAATAAATTTTATCGTAATTTATCGTAATAAAACTTGGCTGTTTCAAAATAATTTGTACATTTGTTCCATTACAATGAATATATTAAGAAACATATCTGATATTTCTGCCCTGAAATCACTTATTTCAGGCATATCTTCTGTTTCTACATTCACAACTACAACAACTACCCCATAACGGGGTAAATTTTCACATATTATTTCCGGTACCCGTACTCTTTTTTTAAAGAGTAAACACTTCTTTTTACCCAACCTTAAATAAATAATTGATGAAAGTTTTAAAATTTGGCGGAACATCAGTCGCCCATTCTCAAAATATCTTACTGGTGGAAAAAATCATAAAGCAGGAATCTTTACAAAACAAAGTTGTAGTCATTGTATCAGCATTGCATGGTGTTACCGATCAATTGATAAAAGCAGCAGAATGTGCTTCTGTAAAAGATGAAAACTATATTCAGATTGTTCAGGATCTTGAAGAAAAACATATTACTTTAGTCAAAGAACTTTTCCCTATCGCAGAACAAAGTTCATGGCTTAGCTTTGTAAAAAAACATTTCAATGATATTGAAGAGCTCTGCAACGGAATTGCTGTTCTCGGTGAACTTACAGACAGAATCAAAGATAAGATTGCGTCTTATGGAGAATTCCTGTCTTCAAAAATCATTGCCGCAAGATTACAGCATGAAGGACTGGACTGCATGTGGATGAACTCTGCAGATCTGATCATAACAGACAGTAATTTTACCCATGCAAAAGTAGACTTTAACTGCACACAAGATAATATTATAAGATTTCTGACTGAAAACCAGAACCGTATCATCGTAGGACCCGGTTTTATAGCCCGTGACAAAAAAAATAATGCAACAACATTAGGAAGAGGCGGTTCCGATTACACTGCTTCTATTATGGCAGCTTCAATTCCTGCTGAACAACTTCAGATCTGGACCGATGTAAGTGGAATGATGACTGCCGATCCACGCCTTGCTTCTAATGCCAAACCCATTTCGGAAATATCTTATCATGAGGCTATGGAGCTGTCTCATTTCGGGGCAAAAGTACTTTATCCGCCTTCCATCCAGCCTGTCATGGTGAAAAATATAGACCTGATCATCAAAAACACTTTTGAACCTGATGCAGTGGGAACTTTAATTTCTCATCAGTTGAAATCTTCAGAAAATAAAAAGCAGATTGCCGTAGGGATTTCCAATATGAACAGTATTGCTCTGCTCACACTGGAAGGAAGCGGGATGGTTGGCATACCAGGAGTTTCAGCAAAATTATTCCAATGTTTAAGTCATGAAAAGATAAATGTCATCCTTATTACCCAGGGTTCTTCGGAACATTCTATTACAATAGCCATTGAAAAAAAAGAGGCACTACGTGCTGAACACGCTATCAATCTTTCTTTTGCTGATGATATCAATTTGAAAAGAGTATATCCGGTAAAAATTGAAACCGGACTTTCTATTGTAGCGCTGGTAGGAGAAAGCATGAAAAGCAGAAGTGGAGTAAGTGCAAAAATGTTCGGTTGCCTTGGAAATAACGGAGTCAATATAAGGGCGATTGCACAGGGTTCTTCGGAAAGAAATATCAGCATTGTCATTTCAGAAAAAGACAGCAAAAAGGCAGTAAATGTACTTCATGAAGAATTCTTTGAATCTGAGATTAAACAGATCCATCTCTACATCTGCGGAACAGGTAATGTGGGTTCAAAATTGATTCAGCAGATTTATGACCAAAACGACTATTTAAAAGAAAATTTCTTAATCAATTTGAGAATTGCAGGAATTTCCAACAGCCGTCATATGCTATTTTCGGATCAGGGAATACCGAAGGAAAACTACATTGCCTGGAATCAGCAAAGCGGGGAGGCTTCTTCCAGAGAATTTGCTGATGAAATCATCCGCAGAAACCTTAGAAACTCTGTTTTCGTTGATGTAACCGCAAGTCCTGATGTTCCGGAAATTTATGAAAGTTTGTTAAAAAGAAGTGTGAATATTGTCGCCTGTAATAAAATTGCTGCTTCCTCAGATTATAAACAATACAAAACCCTAAAAAATACGGCAAGAAATCACAGCTGCAATTTTTATTTTGAAACCAATGTAGGGGCCGGGCTTCCTGTCATAGGGACCATCAACGACCTTATCAAAAGCGGAGATAAAATACAATCCCTTAAGGCTGTATTAAGTGGTACATTAAATTTTGTCTTTAATGAATACGATGGCAGCAAAACATTTTCTGAAGTAGTACGACAAGCCCAAAAGGAAGGCTATACAGAACCGGACCCAAGACTCGATCTGTCCGGAACCGATGTGGCAAGAAAAATTTTAATTCTGGCAAGAGAGGCAGGGTATCCGCTTCAGTTTGAAGAAATCGAAAATAAGAGCTTTCTGCCGGAAGAATGTATGCAGGGAAGTGTCGAAAATTTTTACGAAAAGCTTACTGCCTATGAAGATCATTTTAAGAATTTACTGAATCAAGCTAAAAGCAAAGGTAAAATACTAAAATATGTGGCTGTGTTTGAAGATGGAAAAGCCAAAGTAGGACTGCAGCATATTGCTCCCGACAGTGACCTGTTTCATCTTTATGGCAAAGACAATATTGTCATTTTCAAGACCCTAAGATATTCCGAGCAGCCTTTGGTCGTAAAAGGTGCCGGTGCAGGAGCTGATGTAACGGCAAGTGGCGTTTTTGCAGATATTATCCGTTCTATATAAAATATTGATATGAAGAAAATAAAATTAAAAGTCCCCGCTACTGTTGCCAATCTGGTCTGCGGATTCGATATTCTGGGAATGGCGGTACATGAGCCTTATGACGAAATGCAATTCCGATGGCTGGATACTCCGGATATTATCATAAAACACACTGATTCATTCGGACTCCCTGAGGTGCCTTCCGGAAATGTTGCAGGAGTTGTCCTGTTAAAAATCCAGGAGTATTTCAATCTGAAAAATGGTTTTGAAGTCATTATCCATAAGCATATAAAACCTGGAAGCGGGCTCGGCTCCAGTGCGGCAAGTGCCGCTGGAGCCGCCTTTGGAGCCAATCTGTTACTAGGGAACAAACTGTCAAAAGAAGAAATGGTTCATTTTGCTATGTTTGGGGAAGAACTCGCTTCAGGTGTAAGACATGCAGATAATATTGCTCCCTGTATCTATGGAGGAATTACCCTGGTAAAATCTACAAATCCTATTGATATTATTCCCTTAAGCAGCCCTGATCTGTTTGTAACCGCTGTACATCCGCAGGTGGAAGTCAAAACTTCAGATGCCAGACAGATTTTAAAGAAAAATATCAGTTTAAAAAGTGCTGTCGAACAATGGGGAAATATAGCCGGGTTGGTCGCTGGAATTCAGAAAAACGACATCCCATTGATTGGAAGAAGTCTCAATGATGTCATCATAGAACCTATCCGCAGTATTCTGATCCCGAAATTTGACGACATCAAAGAGATGAGTTTACAGCTGGGAGCTTTGGGAGGAGGAATTTCGGGTTCCGGACCTTCTATTTTTATGCTGTCAGAGCAAAAAGAAACAGCAGAGAAAATTGCTCAGATGATGAAATCAGCCTATGACAAAATTGAAATAGAAAGTTTTGTTTATGTCTCAAAAATAAATCCCGCAGGAATTCAAATCATTGAAGAAAAAGAAGAAAAATAAAGCAGAAATGAAATATTATAACTTGAAAGATCATCTGGAAAAAATAAATTTCAGAGAAGCAACAATAAAAGGACAGGGAAAGGAAAAAGGATTGTTTTTTCCCGAAAGCATTCCTCAATTTCATGAAGAATTTATTCAAAATCTCCACCAATATTCCAATGAAGAAATTGCATTCAAATGCATGAAAGGCTTTGTTGGAGATGAGATTCCATCAGAAATACTCAAAGAAATTGTGACAGAAACGGTCAGTTTTGAGATTCCATTAGTAAAAATCAATGCCCAGATCTCCATATTGGAGCTGTTTCATGGTCCTACCCTTGCCTTTAAAGATATTGGCGCCAGATTTATGAGCCGCTGTCTGTCTTATTTTCTAAAGGATGAGCAGAAAAAGGTCACTGTTCTTGTAGCTACTTCCGGAGATACAGGAGGAGCTGTTGCTCACGGATTTTATAAAATCCCACAAATCAATGTGGTCATTCTTTATCCGAAAAACAGGGTAAGCCCGGTTCAGGAGAAACAGCTGACAGCATTGGGAGAAAATATTTCTGCACTGGAAGTAAATGGCAGTTTTGATGATTGCCAGAACCTTGTTAAGCAGGCTTTTTCCGACCCAACAATTAACAGTCACTTATTTTTGACGTCTGCCAATTCAATCAATGTCGCAAGATGGCTTCCTCAACAGATATATTATTTAATAGCATTGAAACAGTGGATTCAACATCATAATGAAAAACCCGTAATCGGTGTTCCAAGTGGAAATTTCGGAAATATCTGCGCCGGGCTGCTGGCCTACTTCAGAGGATTACCTGCCAGTCATTTTGTTGCGGCCTGTAATGCCAATCATGTAATTCCAGATTATTTTAAAACCCAAAATTACCAGCCACAAAAAGCAGTTGCTACTCTATCCAATGCTATGGATGTGGGAGATCCAAGTAATTTTGTGAGAATTCTGGAACTTTTCGGATACCAATTTGAAACTTTAAAAAATAAAATATCTGCTTATTCCATTGCTGATGATCAAACCATGAGTACCATTAGAGAAGTTTATGAGAAATATGGATATATTCTGGAACCCCACAGCGCCGTTGCTTTTGCTGCAACGGAAAAATATCTGCAGGAAAATCCAGAGCAAAAAGGATTTATTCTGGGTACTGCTCACCCGGTAAAATTCCCGGATGCAGTGGAAAAATCAATCCATACACAGATTGAAATTCCGGACTCACTGAATGAGCTTATGAAAAAGGAGAAAAAAACTGTAGAAATACATTCAGATTTTGAAGAATTAAGACGATTTTTGCTTCATAAAATCTGAAACAATGAGCAAAATATATCTTGAAGATGTAAGAATATATGCATACCATGGTGTGCTTCCTGAAGAAAACATTATCGGAACGTATTATATTCTGAACACAGAACTTCATACCGACCTGTGGAAAGCTGCTGAATCTGATGATTTGCATGACACCATAAGCTATGCAGACATCAACGATATCCTTCACAGCGAAATGAAAATAAAATCTAAATTGCTGGAACATGTGGGTGGAAGAATTATCGCAAAGATCCACAACAGTTTTCCACAGGTCGATTATATCAAATTAAAAATTACTAAAACAGCTCCTCCAATGCAGGGAGAAATGAAAGGGGCCAGCATTGAGTTGGAAAAAAGCTTTAAACCGGAAAATTAAAATTCCTATTTTCGTTGATTAAAAAACATACAAATTGAAATTCGTTAAAATATTATTTTTAGTAGCCGGAATCAGCGCTTTTGGCCAGACCGGTGCTGATAATCAGTTGGCAGCTTATAATTTCCCAAAGATAAAGTCCAGTATCACAATGCCTGTGACCATTCCTCTTTCGGAATTAAGCAATATGATCAATGCTTCTGTGAAAGATCTCATTTACCAGGATGATTCCTATACAGACAATAACAATGATCAGTTTAAAGTAAAAGTATGGAAAACAAGACCTATCCGTCTTGTAGGTGGAACAAACCAGAATCTGTTGATTGAAGTTCCATTAAAAATATGGGCAGAAAAAGGAATCGGAACATTGGGGGTCTACACCTATCAGAATACCACTTTTGAAACCGTCATGTCATTCAATACAACGGTTACTTTTAAAAACAACTGGACTATTATTACCAATACCCAGCCTAATGGTTTCAGATGGGTAACCAAACCTGTGCTGGATTATGGAAGAATACAGATCCCGATTACTTCTATCGTTGAAAAAAGCCTCAAGGAGCAACAGGAAAAATTCTGCAAAACAATAGATCAGCAGATGGCTACACAACTGAACTTCCAGCAGTATGCCCTAATGGCGTGGAATACTTTTCTGCAGCCCTTCAATATTTCCGAAGAATACAATACGTGGCTGAAAGTAAGTCCGGTGGGGGTCAATATTACCCCTTTGAAATTTTACGGAAATCAGATCAATGCCACGCTTGGTGTTGACATTTTTTCCGAAACGTTTACAGGAAATAAGCCTGCAGCCTCTTCACCGGTAACCAGCGTTGCCAATTTCAACACAACGCCTACCGTTGCAGACAGATTTATTTTACAGACCACCGCCAATATTCCTTTTACAGAGGCAAGCAACATGGCAAGAAAAACCTTTTTAAACAAAGAATTTGATGTGCGCGACTCTAAAGTGAAAGTAACAGATATCAGAGTCTATGGTGTGGATAACAGAGTGGTCATTGAAGCACAGACTGAAGGTTATATAAAAGGGACTTCCATTATTTCAGGAATTCCGGTGTATGATGAAACGAAAAGAAAAATTGTTTTATCAGAAACTAAGTTTAAACTGAAAACAACCAATATTTTACAGAAAACGGCATCTCTTTTATTCCAGGGGAAAATTGTAAAAATGATTGAAGAAGAATATGGCATTCCAACTCAGGAACTGGAAGAAACTTCAAGAAAAAGTATTGAAGAAGCCTTTAACAAAGAATATTATAAAGGATTAAAAATGAATGGAAAGGTTTTCAATCTTAAGCCCAGCAAAATCCTGCTCAGCAATACAGGAATCACAGCCGTTATTGACACAAACGCTTCATTAAAATTACTTGTTAACGGATTTTAAAATTTCAAAAAAACAAAACTAATAACCGATCATGAGAAAATATTTAATAACTGTAGATCGAAACCGAGCTCAGAAGTTGACAAGATTGGCTAATCTTATCATTGACAGAATCATTATCCTGCTTATTTTTATTGCTTTTGGAGCAATTTCAGCCCTAATATTTAATGTAACAGGAAGTGATCTTTTTCTCAATATCACTATGAAACTGTCACAAGTAAATAGATTTTGGGATATACTGATTACCTCTATAGTATATTTCACTTATGCACTTCTGATGGAATACTTTACCAAAGGAAGGACTATCGGCAAGTATATTACAGGAAGTAAAGTCGTTTGTATAGATGGTACTCAACCTACTTTCAATGATTATTTTATCAGGAATATTTCCAGATTGGTTCCTTTTGATATACTTTCTTTTTTGGGTGAAAACGGCTGGCATGATAAATGGAGCGAAACACGGGTAATTAACATCAAAAATTATCAGGCTGAAATTCAAGCAAAAAGCGAAATTGAGGCTCTGGGAACGAAAGAAATTGCTTAAAAACTTTTGTTCATAAAGAATTTTTACTATATTTGCACACCTCAAAAATGGTAAAAATGGTACTTTGGCCGAGCGGCTAGGCAGTGGTCTGCAACACCATCTACAGCGGTTCGAATCCGCTAGGTACCTCAAAAAAACCTCTAAGTTAACTTAGAGGTTTTTTGTTTTTGCTAACGAAGCCAAGCCCCAGCTTTTGAGACTGATCTCCTATTTTTCGTGTCTTGGTAGCTTACTTAATCTTAGCACTACTTCTTCGTGTAATACTTTTTACTTCATAAACAGGAAACATTTCCAATAACTTATTATACATTCATATGAAAACGCAACAGCAATCCACTGATCTACATAGATATCTTTATATTTGTAGAAAAATCATATTCTATAATAATAACCATGTTTTTAGCAATATCCTCAACACATATTATAATTTCAGCAATTGTATTACTGTTAATCATCTTCTCTAGCATTTATGGCTTTTACAAGCTAATAAAAAACACTGTTAAAAGATGGATCAAAGAAACAGAAAGAGAATAACTCTCTATTGAATTAATTTTAAACAAGAAGTGTACTGACGGCATTATAATCTTCCTCAGATTCTTATTGGATAAAAAATGGATCATAACGCTCGGTTATTAAATCACTTTTTCACTCTGCCATTCCCTTTTCTGAGTGATTTTTTATTTAATAAGTCACCTCCCTAATCTTTATATTATTTGTCATGTATAAAAAAACAAGCTCTTCTGTAATTGGAAGAGCTAAATAAATAATGCAAAAAGTAATGGTAGATAGAAAATTATCTCATCCAAAGATAAGGATGTATAAACATGCTATTTATGAGCACCGTCATATAAGGTCAAAAAAAAATCCCCGGAAATTCCGAGGATAAAAACTAATAACCATGAAAACTCAAATTAAACATGAGTTACATTTCTATATTGAAAAATCGTGCCAAGAATGCCAATAATTGAAAAAAAAAATTATGACACGACATTGATCAATTCAGCATTTTAAACCGATTTAATTGAAGCTTTAAAAAGCCAATTATAATTGTTTATAATTAATTCAAATAAATCTAACATCTGGGCAAAATTATTAAAAATAAAATAATTTACATTTTAATAAAATAAAATTGATATTCAGTCAATAAAAATTTTATATGCTTTATTGTCTGCTCCAAAAATATCACAAAAAAACAAATTGGCATAATTTATTCTTTATTTAAATCAAATAACTTAAAATTTAATCATCATGGCGCAAAGAATTTTCAGTAAAAAAGACTTTAAAAAGTCCGGTGAGAAAGAATATCAGCTGGAATACACGATAAGCGAAATAGGTGTAGGATCTAATCTTATCGTAGAAAAACTGACTGAAAAGGGAAGCTATGAAATCATTCAGACTCCTTTACGAAAATCAAATGATAAAATTTTGATCATCTGGGATACTCCTTTTGACGGCAGAATTCTTTTTGATGTATGACACATCAGCTCAACATATCAAAAAGCCCCCAAAAATGGAGGCCTCAAAAAACACAAATGATGAAAAAAAATTTTATATCAGAGATAAAAATTATTTTATCTATTAATTCTAACGTCAAAGTTATATCAGTCTTTTTTTTAATTTTATGAGTACAGTCATAAAATTATTGTTTCTTTTCAATAAGTATTTCTTTGGTTCATCGATAAAATAGCACGAAAAGTTATTCTCAATTTATTATAAATGCTGAATAAAAAGCAGCAAACGCAGCTCATGAAAAAGAAACGGCCTCCTGACGGAGGCCTAAAAAACACAAATGATGAAAAAAATCTATTTAGAAAAATCCAAACAGAATATTGCAGAATCATTCAATACAACCCTATTATAATATTTCTCGGATCGAAAAATAAGATATAATAATATGGAATAAGAGAATGAATACTTCTATAAGAATCAAACTATCCTGAAGATTACAAAATATAAATAATTTAAACTATCCCGGCGTTCTATTAGTTTTTATTCAATATAAAAAATTGATTAAATAAAATAAAATCCAAAAAAATTATTTAATAATAAAAAAATCTTCATTTCTGGAATGGGTAAATTTAGTTAAATATTTCTTTGCCCGCAAGGTTATTCCTCCCAAATAATAGGAATATACACGGTAATATACCCATCTGAATCTACCTGAGCATCTGAAACAGTAGCAACTACCGTTCCATAACCTACCCAGCCTCCCTGTCCCTGCATCGCAGAAAACGTATAGGTTCCGGCAGGAAGACCGTCATAATACTGTGGAACAGACTGAAAACCACCTCCATAATACGTATCATATACTTCTCCGGTAGCCATATTTTCAGCAAGAAAACTGCCGACATCATAATTTCCCGAAAGAATTTTTGTTCCGCTTTTTGAAAGAAGCCCATAACGGATTTTATAAGTCTGAGTTTCCGGCATTCTGTCAGAAACTTCTGAGCAGTTATTGTTATTTTTTTTTATTTCCGTGGAGGAAAACGATGTGGTAACAGTCAGCAATCCAATAAACGCTGATACTGTAAAAATTGTTTTTTTCATGTTAAAAAGTAATTTGGTGTTCAAAAATAGTCAACTTATATGAATTCAATAAAAATTTTGAGTGAAATAAAACTTACAAATACTTAAAAAACATTGAAGGATCTGAAATGCTAATGAATTCTGATGGAAAATTTAACTTGATGGGAACAAAAAATTATTACTATAAAAATATATATTAAATCATTCAAAATTCCTTATCTACAGTACAAAATTCAATAGAATCCAAAATTATTTCACTTTTCCATTTTCAACTTTAACATTTATTAACTAAAATTTGGCTTCATAATTGAAAATAAACTAAAATCAAAGTTACTTTGGTTTAGTTTATAAAATTTGAATTATGAAAAAGATAATATTAGCAGGTTTTTTATCTGTATTTTTGATGACAGCCTGCAAGAAAGATGACAGAACAGCCGAAAAGTTACTGGAAGAGCAAAAACTTGAATTTCAGGCCAGACAGCTTGAAATAGAAAAGCAGAAACTGGCTATTGAAAAAGAAAAAATGGTATACGAAGCTCAGAAAAAAGCAGACAGTATATCAGAAAGCAAAAAAGCAAGAGCTGCAGCTGAAAGTAATTCAAAACCAAGAGTTATTAGAGAAACAAGAACAATATACAGAGACAGGAGCTCAAATTCCTCTGGAGGAAGCAGTAACGGAAGCTATGCCAATAACGGAAGTGGTACTTCACAGGGAACTACTCAGAAAAAAGGATGGAGTAAGGCTGCCAAGGGAACTGTCATTGGTACTGTAGGCGGAGCCGCTGTAGGAGCCCTAGTTGCTAAGAAAAACAGAGGATTGGGTGCTGTAATCGGTGGTGTTGTAGGAGGTGCTACAGGATATACTATTGGTAGATCACAGGACAGAAAAGATGGAAGAGTACAGCCTCGTTAATAAATAATTTAACCGTACAATATAAAATAAAGATTGCTTATTTTTAAGCAATCTTTTTTTATGTTACTGATTCTGTTTTCTTCACTTTTCATCATCCCTGTCTTAATCGGATGGGGAGAAATTATGGAAAATCTATCGGGATTTTTATTTCAGGGAATCTCCGGGAAAATTCTGTCCGGGATCGTTGGAATAAGCTTAATATGGACTGTTTTTTCTTTTTTTATGCCTTTAGATATTTATGCAGAAACAGTTTCTATACTTCTAGGATTATTCTTTTTTTTAAAAAATAAGCTCTATCAAAAGCTTTATCACTTTTCAAAAAAAGATACATTACTCATCAGCTTCACTGTATTGATTATCCTGTTCACAGGTTCGTTTTATCCTTATATATTAGATCATTTCGGATATTATGTTCCTACCATTAAATGGCTTACAGAATATGGTCTGGTAAAAGGAATCTCAAATATAGATCTTACATTAGGACAAATGTCTGTCTGGCATATTTTCCAGGCTGGGTTTTCAAACTTTTCAGATCCGTTTTTAAGGATCAATACAGTATTGCTGATTATCTATATCCTTTATACTGTTGAAAGAAAGAGATGGATACATCTTTGTTTTCTTCCGGTATTGCTGTTGTTTTCACAATCTCCAAGCCCTGATCTTCCCGTTATTATTTTTTCATTGATTATTTTGGATGAACTGATATCCGGAAATAAAAACACCTCTCTCCTTTTTGTCTTTGCTGTATTTGTTTTTGCCGTAAAGCCTACCATGATATGGCTGCCAATCCTCGTTCTATTACACACTGTTTTTATTTTAAAATCTGGCCTTAAACATTTGCTTTCAGGATTTTTAATTCTCTTTGTATTCTTCATTAAAAATATCTGGACATTCGGGTATCCGGTCTTTCCTGTTGCAATAGGTGATCTGGGACTGCCCTGGAAACCCAATCCTGAAGTTTTAAAAATATCATCACAATTTGCTGTAATGAAAACATATGACATGCAATACTCTTATGAAGAAATTCAAAAGTTTTCAACAGCAGGTTATATTTTAAACTGGTTATCTCTTGATGGAATTAAATCAAAAATTAATATTCTTTTTATTCTGAGCCTGGTTATTTTCACAATATTTGCCGGAGTAAAAAAAAGAAAACTCATCACCTTCATTTGTATTGCATTATGGACAAAGAGCATATTGGTACTTATTTTTTCAGCCCAATACAGATTTTTTCTCGACGTTTTTTTTGTAATATTCTTTGTTCTGTTTCATGAATATTTCAATCAAAAGAAATCCATTGTTGTTTTTTCGGTGCTCAGCCTATTTTTTATTTCAATTTTATCTTTTCCAGAAATCATTCAAAGATCCATTCCAAGCTTCCGTATGGGAAGTTTTATGACAGGATTTGAAAAAGAGCAGCTTTACAGGCCATCCACTTACCACTACCACCAGTTCAATACATTTAAAGTCGGGAATTTTAAATTTAATGTTTCATATAATTATCCCTACAGTTTTGATACTCCTATTCCAGCTGTCACTCCTTTTTATATTTTTGATGATGTAAAAGCAGGCATTTTTCCACAACTTTCTGATAAAAATGATATAAAAAAAGGAATTATCTGGAAAAAAATGACCGCAGAAGAAAAAAAAGAAGCTCAAAATGTTATCAATAATATCAAAAGCACTGATAAATAGAACAAATCCGGAAACTTTATTATCTGAAGAAAAATAGGTATTTTTGTATCATGTTCAACACATTAGGTAATCTTCTTAGTCTTACAACATTTGGAGAAAGTCACGGAGTGGCTTATGGCGGTATCATCAATAATTTTCCGGCAGGTTTAAAGGTAGATCTCGATAAAGTTCAGTACGAACTGAACCGAAGAAAACCGGGCCAGTCAGCAATCGTTACACAAAGAAAAGAAAGCGACACTGTAAAGTTTCTTTCAGGAATCTTTGATGGAAAAACAACAGGTACCCCAATTGGTTTTATCATTGAAAACGAAAATCAGAAATCAAAAGATTATGACCATATAGCTGGAGCGTATCGTCCAAGTCATGCTGATTTTACTTATGATCAGAAATTTGGTTTCAGAGATCATCGTGGTGGTGGAAAATCTTCTGCCAGAGAAACCATGAACTGGGTAGTGGCAGGAGCTCTTGCCAAGCAGCTTTTACCTGACATTGAGATCAACGCATACGTTTCTTCTGTAGGTGATATTTTCTGTGAGAAACCTTATCAGGCTTTAGATTTTTCTCAAACGGAAAACAATGATGTTCGCTGCCCAGATGCTGAGACAGCAGAAAAAATGATTGCGAAAATCAAAGAGATCAAAAAAGAAGGAAATACCATTGGAGGAACTATTACATGTGTCATCAAAAATGTTCCTGTAGGAATTGGGGAACCTATATTCTCAAAACTTCAGGCTGAACTGGCCAAGGCAATGCTGAATATCAATGCCTGCAAGGGCTTTGAATATGGAAGCGGTTTCTGCGGAGCTAAAATGACAGGAAAAGAGCACAATGATGCTTTCAATACAGATTTCACTACTAAATCGAACCTTTCAGGTGGTATTCAGGGTGGAATTTCCAACGGAATGGATATTTATTTCCGTGTGGCTTTCAAACCTGTGGCAACTATTTTGAGACCTCAGGACAGTATTGATAAAGATGGAAATCCTGTGGTGGTAGAAGGAAAAGGACGTCACGATCCATGTGTAGTTCCAAGGGCGGTTCCTGTGGTAGAAAGCCTTGCTGCTTTTGTACTGGCAGATCTGTTTCTGATCAACAAAACAAGAAATATCAATAATTTTTAACATAAATATTTTTGGTAATGAAAAATTACTGGGATAAAGGAATTTCATTTGAAGAATATCTTCAGATTGCAAAAGAAAGATTAGAAAATCCTTCCAATCAACAGGAAGCTGATTATAAACAATATTATGAACTGGGTCTTCAGAGAATGGACAGAACGGTAAAAAAATATGTTCCGGATGAAGATCAGCTGAAAGAACTTGCTGCCAAAAAATTTGACGGAAAGATTTTAATTATTTCCGAGGCATGGTGCGGAGATGCCAGTGCAACAGTTCCTGCTGTTTTCAGATTTTTTGAAGGCCACAATGAAGTAAGGGTTTTCCTTAGAGACAGTGATAAAAGCTTAATCAATCAGTTCCTGACCAATGGTACAGAATCTATTCCTAAAGTGCTGATCCTCGATAAAGATCTGAATGTAAAAAATTCATGGGGACCGCGCCCAAAATATGGATATGAGCTTTTAATGAAATATAAAGCGGATCCTGAAGCGTACCCCAAAGACACTTTCTATAATGACCTGCAGATATATTATGCCAAAAACAGAGGTAAAGACGCAGTTCAGGAAATTTTAGATCTTCTATAAAAAAGAAACATGAAAAAAAACGTCATTTATCTTGTATTGATCGTCATTATCGCAGGTATTGCGTTGATACCGGGAGTAAGAAATTTTCTGAAGGACACTTTCTTTCCGGTTGCCACCATTGAAAATGCGGTCCACATCACTGATGAAGATTACGATATAGAGCTTAAGGGAATCAATGCGCCCAGCACCAACCTTAAAAACTTTAAAGACAAAGGTATTTTCCTTAACTTCTGGGGAACATGGTGCCCGCCATGCAGAAAAGAATGGCCCTCTATCCAGAAGCTGTATGACTCCAGAAAAGATCATGTAGATTTTGTATTGATCGCTATGAATGACAAAGAAGAGGATGTAAGGAAATTTTTGAAAGAAAACAACTATACCGTTCCTGTATATATTGCCCAAAGTCCAATTTCTGAGAAGATTCTTCCAAAAGTATTCCCTACCACTTTCCTTTTGGACAAGCACGGAAGAATCCTCATTAAAGAAGATGCTACAAAAGACTGGAACACAGAGACTGTACATCAGTTCATTGACAATATTATCAAATAATATTTTAACTAAATTTTATAATTTGTTGGTACAGGATTTGTGAAATTTATACCGTTGAAAAATTTATTAAATCCAAACACAAAATGAAATATTCAAAATTAAATCTTGCAAAGGAAGCCATCAATCACAAGGGGTTTGTAAAAAAGATTCCAGATATTTTCAGAATGGTCAAAATGTGGAGAAAAGGGATCTATCCAATGAAATCCATAGACATTATTCTTCCTTTACTGGGTATTTTATATGTCATCTCCCCCATTGATCTGCTTCCTGAATTTGCCATACCGGTGCTTGGAGTGATGGACGATCTGGCAGTACTTTCACTGACGATTCCTAAACTTATCAAAGAGGTTGACAAATTTTTACTCTGGGAAGCTGAACAAAAATACAGAGGTACTCAAGTTATTGATGCTGAAATCGTAAAATAATAGTTTATTATATTTTCCACACCATCCCGGTACATCCGGGATGGTTTTTTATTTACAAATGACCGATAAATTTTTAAGCCTTATTTCAATTCCTTAAATTTGCAACATCTAATAAAAAATAATGGAAAGTAAAAAAGAATTCTTCTTAGAGTGCTACAAACTAGGCATCATCAAATTCGGAAGGTTTACCCTGAAAAGCGGTATTGAAAGTCCTTTTTATGTAGACCTGAGACCTTTGGCTTCAGATCCTAAAATTTTAAAAAATCTTGCTAATTATTTATTGGAAATGCTTCCGTTAGATAATTTTGATTTAATCTGTGGAGTTCCTTATGCCGCTCTTCCTATGGCGACTGCAATGTCTCTGGAAAGCTATATTCCATTAATTATTAAAAGAAAAGAAGCGAAAAGCTACGGTACCAAAAAACTTATTGAAGGCATTTACCAGAAAGGACAAAACTGTCTTTTGGTAGAGGATGTGATCACTTCAGGAAAATCATTGTTGGAAACGATACCTGAAATAGAACAGGAAGACCTTAAAGTTTCAGATATCGTTGTGGTACTGGACAGAGAGCAGGGAGGAAAACAGTTACTGGAAAGCAAAGGATATAGAGTACACACTCTTTTTAATATTTCGGAAGTATGTGGCATTCTTCAGGAAACCGGTGAATTGTCAGATGAAGAAGTAAAAAGAATCCAGGACTTCCTTCAGGGAAATCATATTCAGTTTGAAGAAGAAACCAGATCTTCTTATGAGCAGAAACTTCAGGCAGCACAACATTCAGTATCAAAAAAATTACTGGAAACAGCTTTAGCAAAAAAATCAAACCTTATCGCTTCTGCAGATGTCACTACGACTCAGGAGTTATTGGAATTGGCAGAAAAAGTGGGGCCACATATTATTGCTTTAAAAACCCATATCGATATTATTTCTGATTTCGAATATGAAAAAACAATCATCCCTTTAAAAGCAATTGCCGCAAAACATCAGTTTTTGCTGATGGAAGACCGAAAATTTGCTGACATTGGAAATACACAGGAACTTCAGTTTACAAGCGGGGTTTTCAAAATTACCAACTGGGCAGATTTCGTAACTTCCCAGGTGATCGGAGGCTTTGAATCACTAGACTGCTTCAATAATGTAGGAGTGGTAGCTATTGTTGGTATGTCTTCCAAAGGAACATTAACAACAGCAAGCTATCGTGAAGAAGCTTTGAAAGTAGCATTATCTCATCCTAATGTAATAGGTGGTGTTTCTCAAAATAAGCTTCCTGAAGAACTTTTATTATTCACTCCCGGTGTAAACCTTGCAGATTCGGGAGATGGTAAAGGACAGCAGTACAACACGCCGGAACACGTATTCAAAACATTGCACACCGATTTTATTATTGTAGGAAGAGGAATTTACAAATCCAATGATCCTGAAGCATCTGCGATCACTTATAAGACTGAGGGATGGAATGCGTATATTAATTCTTTGGAAAAAAAAGCAATTCAGGGTTAAAATGCTATAAAGTATATACAAAATAAGTTATATTTGGACTTTATCACGAATATTTGAAAAAGATCAGCATTTGTCTTATTTTGTTATGGGGAGCTGTACAGGTTTCTGCACAGACAGACAGTATATACATTGAAGCTAAACTGTCTCCTGACAAAAAGAACCTTGATGTCAGCCAGGAAATTGTTTATCACAATCATTCCGGAAAAGACCTGCAAACCATAAAACTCCTGAACTGGGTTTCTGCCTATAATAAACGGGGGACCTCTTTAGTCTACAGAAAACTGGAAGACAGAAATACTGATTTACATTTTGCAAAAAGTGATCAGCTGGGAAAACTCCTCGAACTGAATATTAAAAATTCTGAAAATGAGGCTGTTTCTATCAATACACTCTCAGATGAGAATCTTTTCATTCCTCTTAAGAATGTATTGAAGCCCGGAGAAAGTGTTAAGCTGCGGTTACAATATCGGATGCAGCTTCCTGATAGAGCTTTTACGGGATACGGAACCTCCGCTCAGAATACCATATTAAAATATTTCTTTATTGTTCCGGATCACTTTGATCCGGACAATATTTCCAGAAGAAACTACCACGATATTGAAGAACCTGTAAGTTTCAATACTTTCTGGACTGTAAACTTTGATATTCCTGTTAATAGTTTTGTCGAAGGTAATCTTCCGCAAATCCAAATGAATTCATTTAAAGGATATCTTGATTCGGATCCTGAATTTTTGGTTTCAACAACCAGCTTTCCTTCTATAAAAACCAATGTTGACGGAGAGGAAATCGACATCAAGTTTGGATATAATCTTAAACCGGAGGAAAAACAAAACCTGGAATTTTACCTTCCTTTACAATTAAAATTTCTTAAAGAACGCATCGGATTACTTCCAAAAAGTATTTTTATTTCAGATAAATTCAGAGCCAAAGAAGATTTTTTTGGAAATAATGATATTACTTTCTGGAAATTCAGATTCCGTTTATTTACTGATACAGAAAATACCGACCTGGATTATTTTGGAATTATTGCCAAGAAAGTTCTTGACGAAAGCGTAATTGCAGATAAAGAAAAAGATCATTGGTTTAAAAACGGTTTAAAATCTTATCTGGAAATTCAGTATCTCAAAAAGTTCTACGCTGACACAAAACTTTTGGGGACTCTTCCTGAAACCAGAATATTCGGAGTCAAACCTTTAAAATTATTCCATGCTTCCAAAGTAAAACTTCTTGATCGTTATGGACTGTCCTATCAGTATATCATGCTGCAGAATCTTGATCAGAAAATAGATGAGCACTTCCCTGTTTTGAGTAACTTCAATGATATGGCCATCAGCAGCTTTGAAACCGGAAGTCTTTTCAACTATTCAGCTGATAAAATGGGATATGACCGCTTCAATGAAATTGTAAAAAATTATATTTCTCAGAACTCCGGAAAACAAATCAATCCTGAAGAGTTTCTGACAGCCCTTTCTGAAAAAAATAAATCAGCAGCTTATCTTTCTGGTTTTTTCAAACAAAAAAACAGAGTTGATTTTAAATTGAAAAACATCAGAAAAGAAAACGATTCTCTGCAAATAAGAATTGTAAAAAATACGGATATTTCCATTCCTGTAAAACTGCAAACAGAAACCAGAGAGGGGGAAAAGAAAGATTACTGGGTAGACACTCAGGAAAATGAACATGTTACCAGCTTATCTCTTCCTGCATCAGAAAATATTTATAAAGTCACTTTAAATAACGGATATATTTTCCCTGAATCCAATTACCGGGACAATTTTCTGTATGCAAAGGGACTGTTTTCAAATGCAAAAAAAATTAAACTTAAATTAATAAAAGATATTCCCAACCCTGAATACAATGAAATTTACATCAGCCCAAGAGTACGTTTCAACAATACCTACGATAAATTCCTTTTGGGAGTGAATCTAAAAAATCAGTCTTTCTTTGACCAGAAATTCCTGTATTCAGTGACTCCTACCTACAGTACCGGAACAGGGAAGCTGACAGGATCTGCTGCAGTCTCCTACTCTTTTCTTCCGGCTGAAAGTATTATCAGAAGTTTAACTTTTGGCGCTTCCGGCTCTTATTTTCACTATGATTATGATCTTGCATACAGAAAAACCTCCCTATCTTCCACTATTAATTTCAGGAAGAATCCGAGAAGTACAGTAAGCAGAGGAATCGGGATTTCCTATAATTATTTTGAGAGAGATCTGAGTCCTCAGATGATCGCGACTAATGACTACAGCAAATATAATCTCTGGAGCATCGGATATGGCTATAGCGACAGCCAGATGATCCATGAAAAAAGCTTCAGTCTGAGCACCCAGGGAATGGAAGATTTCAATAAAATAACTGCTGAAGGATTCTACAGATGGGAATTTGCTCCCAAACAAAAGCTCAGCGTACGTTTATTTGCAGGATATTTCTTAAGAAACAATACCCGGACCAACCTTTTCAACTATGGAATTTCCAGGGTTTCCAACTATTCATTTTCTTATACCCTTTTGGGGGAAAGCGCCAGCAGCGGAATTCTTTCACAACAGTTTATACTGGCAGACGGCGGATTCAAATCTTTTCTGCCAGGAAGTGTTAACCAATGGATCACTTCTGCCAACGTAGATTCAAGTGTATGGAAAATATTCCATGTGTATGCTGATGCCGGGGTTTACAAAAATAAAAATCTTCCTGCCAAATTCATATGGGATACCGGGGTTAAGGTAAGAATCATTCCTGATTTTCTGGAAATCTATTTCCCGATACAGTCTTCTTTAGGATTTGAGCCTTCATTCAAGGATTATGGAAAGCGTATCAGATATACATTGATTCTTAATCTCGGCTCCATTATTAATGCAGCAAGAAGAGGCTGGTATTAAATTTTATTAATAAAGGTATTTAAACTTTACAAAAAATAATGAATGTAAGTTTAACAACCTCAATAATAAAAAATATTGTGGAAAACTTTGTGGATTAAATTTCCAAAAGACCACACTTCGTCTAAAATAAAAGAACAGCTTATAAATATTTGCTGTTCTTTTTATTAAAACTAATCTTTTATAATTTTCTGTGAGATGGGAATATTGTTAATGGTTCCTGTGACAATATATGTTCCTTTTGGAAGCTCTGCAATATCAAGACTTGAAGCTAATTTTGTGGGTGATTTTTTCACTACCTGCCTGAATGTATCATATACTTTCACATCTTTCACTTCAGTACCAAAGATAACTTTACTATCCTTAATAAAAGGATTTTGCACAAAATTGGATTTTACACTTCCTTCAAGAGAAAAATCTGTCATATTATCATTACTGCCTACCAAGGTTCTTTTGATAGCAGTGGTTGCAGTCGGAGAAGGAGCTGGTCCGTCGCCTTTAAACTGATCTGCATTTGATCCATATCCTACAAAATCCAGCACATTGGATGCTGAGGGTCCTGTAACCTGTACAATATTTCCTGCTAAAGCGATTTTCCCGGATACATTTGAGATTTTTAACCCTGAAGATTTGTTGGGAGTTCCGTCAAAATTCGTTACAGTAGTTGCAATAAAGTCTGGTGCAGGCAGACTTTCAACTCCTCCTTCAATCACCGATTCCTGAATAAGATAGGTTTCTTCAGGTCCCAGTGTCAGATCCGGCAATGTATGATATTCCGTAAAAGGACCAATAGCCGGAGCATACTGTATGCTTGCCCCTGTTAAAGAAACCAAAGTGGATCCGGTATTTTTAAGGACAATATAATTATTCTTCAATACAGCCCCGGAGTTAGCATTACCGCCATAGATCTCATTGATCACGATCTGGGCCTTAGAAAAGGATAATAATACGGTAAGACCAACAAGAGTAAAGATTTTTTTCATCGTAATTATTTTAGGAATGGACTGAAATAAAAATATCAAAAATAATACCAGTAAATTAAGAAATAAAGCAATATAAAAATCTAAGAATGAGGAAATAACCCATAAAAAAACAGCCCCTTCAATGAAGAGGCTGTTTATATTTTCATCCAAAAAGATTAGTCTTTAAGAACCTTTTGAGAAACCGGCTGGTTATTCACCGTACCTGTCACGATATAGTTCCCTTTTGCCAGTTCAGCAACGCTTACAGTTCCGTTCTGTTTTACAGAAGTTTCTTTTACAAGCTGTCCAAACATATTGAAAACTTTTACGTCTTTTACATCAGATCCGAAAACGATCTCATTATTTTTAACGAAAGAATTCTTTACAAAATTGGTTGCTTTTGCGTTTTTAGCGTCAATGACAGATAAAGTTGCATTACTTGAATTCTGAGGAGTAGGTGTTCCTGCTGTGAAATCTACAGAGTTATTATTAGTATCTCCTGCAAGTCTTGCAATTGAAGTTGTATTTGATGGTGCAGGCGCAGGTCCGGTTCCTTCAAAATAACTAGCACCTGTACCGTATCCTAAAAAGTCAATGACATTAGCACTCGTAGCAGAAGTAGGTGCAGTATTATCAGAAGTTAAAGCAAGTTTACCGGCAGATCCTGACAAATTGATCGTTCCAATAGCATCAGGAGTAGGCAAATCGCCTCCTGCTGTACCGGCACTTCCTTCCTGAAGAAGATAGGTTTGTCCTGGAGCCAAAGTAATGCTTGGCAATGCATGATTACTATTACCTCCATTGAAAGTCCCTCCAGATGATGCATATTGTAAATAGGCTCCTGTTAAAGTAACAGTTGTTGATCCAATATTCTTTAATTCTACAAAGTCGTACTTATATAGAATAGCAGAATTACTTCCACCACCAGCTCCATAAATCTCATTAATCACAATCTGGGCATTCATTAATGCCGTTGCTGACACCAATCCTAAAATAGTAAAGATCTTTTTCATAAAATAATTTTTTTTAATACTCCGTAAAACTACAAAAAAAACGCTATTCAAACTGAGTAGTGATATATATTTAACAATTAGTTAATTAGCCATTCTGTTTTTCGGTAATTTTCTCTGAAACAGTTTTACAATTATAATTTTGGGTATATTACAAGCCCCCTTCTTTACAATCAGAAACTTTTAAAGAAACATTTGCGCTTCTTAAAAGCCATATCTGCCATGACAATTTATTTTCACATTCTTGAGTTTCTAACATACTTTATAGTTGAAGCCCTGAACATCTGTACCCGTTTATATAAACTAAAGAGAGGATAAATTCATTAGAATTATTTCCAATAAATAAAGCATTACATCCATCTGAAACCACAGAAATTCCCGTTAATAATGTTAAACCTCTTAGTATTAACATTTTTTAATTATTTTTACGAATTATTTTTCAGGACTTGCGGAATTTTATCATTCTATTCGTATTATTCTTCTTTGGCATATTTTCAGGAAATGCTCAGGTATTTTCATGGAAAAATCCCAACATTCCTGAAGACAGTATTAAAAGAGACAGTATTCTTGCCGCAAGGCTTGAACAGGATATTTTCGCAAAAGACACCCTGGATTTCATAAAAACCCACAACAAAGTCGTTATCGATGAAGCTGTACTGGCAAAAAATGATAAAAAAAGATTTTTAGGAGAGCTTAATTCAAAAGGTTCTATCATCCGTGGGATTACATTTGGTAATAACCAGGGGCAGTCTGTGCAAAGTTCCATGGATCTTCAGATTTCAGGACGGCTATCAAAGGATGTTACCATTTTAGCCAGTATTTCAGATCATAATCTTCCGATTCAGGCTGATGGTTATACTCAAACTTTAGAGGAGTTCGACAAAATCTACATGCAGCTCAATATTAAGGAAAAGTCTATCCTCCGGGCCGGACACCTTGATCTTATAGAAGCCAAAAATTATTTCGCCAAATACCAGAGACGGAGTATGGGGCTTCAGTTTCAGACGGAATTCGGAAAGGAAAACAAAACATTTGTAGATATTTCTGCCGGTGTTGCCCGAAGTGAATTTCACAGAATACGTTTTCAGGGGGTTGAAGGTAACCAGGGACCTTATCGTCTGACAGGGAAGAACGGCGAGCAGTTTATCACACTTATTTCCGGTTCTGAACAGGTTTTTATTGATGGGATCTTAATGAAACGTGGAGAAAACCAGGACTATGTTATCAATTACAATACCGGTGAGGTTACCTTCACCAGCTTCCGTCCTATTTTCCAGCAGAACTTCATCACGATTTCTTATAACTACGCCAACAGGAATTATTCACGATACCTCTTTACCGGAAAGCTGGAGCATCAGAGAGAAAAGTTTAAGATAGGATTTAACTGGTTCATGGAAAATGATAATAAGAATGCTCCTCTTTCTTTAAATCTTTCCAAGGAAGATGAGCAGATTCTTGCAGAGGCGGGAAACAATCCCGATCTTATGTATGCCCCTTCAGGTGTAGTAACCGAATATGATGTCAACAAAATTTTATACAAATTAAATTCTGCCGGAAATTTCTATGAATATTCCACGGATTCAAGCTTAACACTCTACCAGGTTTCCTTTACTTATTTCGGAGCCAATCTGGGGGATTACAAAATTGCACAAACTACCAATAACGGACGTGTTTTCCAATATGTAGGTCCTAATGCAGGAGATTACAGAGCGGTAAGAAAACTGCCTTCCCCTCAGAAATCTCAGGTATACTCTCTAAACTCTGAGTATTTGCTGAATGAAGGAAAAATAGGAGCTGATATTTCCCTGAGTAATTATGATGTCAATTTATTTTCATCAAAGGATTCTGATCAGAACATAGGCTATGCATGGCGTATTTTTGGAAATAAAAGTTTTACAAAAAATACATGGAAAGGAACTCCAAGTTTTGAATACCAATATATAGACAGACAATTTCATATTCTGGACCGTATCAATGATGTGGAATTCTCCAGAGATTTCAACCTTGCACAGGAATTTAATAAGAAAACTCAAAACAGGTTTATCTTCAGCTTTCTGAATAAATGGAATAATAAGTCCACTTTAAATTACCGCATCAATTATCTGAATGAACAGGATTCTTACAAAGGGATCAAAAATGACCTGGACTTCGGATGGATCACTGGAAAATTTTTTACCAAAGGTAATTTATCTTACCTGAGTACCAACGCTACTCTTCAGGATACGAAGTTTATCCGTGGTGGAGTTTCAACTGAATTTACAGGTAAAAAAGGAAGCTGGGCAATTGGGGGAAGCATGGAACACAACGAGAAGAAATACAACGATACTCAGCTGATGGATGTTACAAGTTTCAGCTGGAAAGAGATCTTTCTCCAAAAGAAAATTGGTGACAGTACGAGAACAAAGCTATTGGCAAAAGTATATATGAGAGATAATGACTCGGTGCGTGACAACAGACTTCAGAATATGAACCATATTCTGGGATTCATGGCCGAAAGTCAGATCATCAAAACAGAAAGAACTACTTTAAATGCATTAATTCATTATAGAAAATTCTTTTATTCCGGAGCAGAAGGTGAAGTAACCCGAAATAATGACTTCGTGGTTGGGAATATCCTATACAATCAGCAGCTTTTCAGAAACGGGATGCGTCTTCAGGCTTTCTATGAGCTTGGAAACGGACAGGAAGCACAAAGGGAATTTCAGTACATTAAAGTAACAGATGGACAGGGGGTATACAAATGGACGGATTATAACGGAGATGGTGTTCAGCAGCTGGACGAATTTGAGATTGCCGAATATTCAGATCTTGCCCAATATATCCGTGTATATACCAATTCTGTAAGGTATCTGCCATCTAACAAGAATAAATTACAGCTTGCCTTATTTGTAAACCCTGCAATTATTTTCAACTCTGAAAACGGATTTTTAAAGCGTTGGAATTTCAATATTTCATTAAATTCTCAGAACTCATTCTATAAAAAGGATAAGGTTCTTGTGTTGAATCCTTTTGAAAAAAACAGTGATCAAATTCTTAAAAATCAGAATATCCTTGCTTCCGTACAGTTTAATCCAACAGATAAATCAGGATGGAACGGGAACTACAGATTCATTACCAATGACAACCTCATCAATGCCAATTTCAGCAATGAAGAGCGGGAGCAGACTTCTCACTTCCTGAATATAGGATATTGGTTCAATAAAGAATTCAGAGTCGACTGGGAAAACTCTGTTCATGATATCAAAAATTCTTCACAGTTATTTGCAACAAGAGACTATCGTCTCAATAATTTTGAAACCAAGCCTAAAGCAACATATAAATTTACAGATGCCATTCAGGCTGAACTATCTTCGGCATTCCGCCAGAAGCAAAGATTGGACGGTGAAGAGCTTCTTAAAGCTTTTGATGTTACCGGTACCATCCAATGGGAACGCAGAAAGACTTCTATCCGTGGAAACTTCTCGTTCATCAGCAACAATTTTACAGGAAATAATTTCAGCATTGTCGGAAACCAGATGCTGGATGGCCTGAAGCCTGGAAAAAACCAGGTATGGAGTGTATTTATTCAACAGGCTATTAATTCATTTATCCAGCTCAATCTTAACTACGAAGGAAGAAATTCCGGTGACCGTACCATTCATATCGGAAGTATGCAGGTAAAAGCCAGTTTCTGATATGCTATATGATAAAAAAAGGCCCCAATGCTCTGCATTGGGGCCTTTTTTTATATAATCTGAATGTTATTTTTTAATAACTTTCAGTGATTGGGATCCTTTTTCTCCATTCACTTTTACAATATAAACTCCTGCAGGAGCACGTCTCATATCCACAGATCCTTTTTCTGCATTGATGATCTCACTAAGAATTCTCTGCCCTGAAGCATTATACAGTTCAACATCTTTGATTCTGCTGTCATTGTTAATATAAAGGTAATCCACAACCGGATTCGGATATATGCTTACCGTATTCTTTTTCGCAGCTTCATTGGCGGCTAATACCGTTGCTGTAAACTCAAAACTTCCAAGATCAGGTGTGACAGCATTTCTTGTGTTGCCATCAGCATCCAATGTTACTTCAGCTACCGGAGTTCCCTTGTTATCAAGAGCTGCATTTCCTGTAGCAGATAAATGGAAATCAGTTGCTGATACAAATACAGGTAAAACGTTCAATGAATTTACATTTCCTCCGAATCCAGCCTGAATATCGGTAAGTGTTGCTTTTGCGGCGCCGCCAATATAGCCAAGATTCGTACCGGAAGAATAGAAGTTGTTATAATTGATAGTAGAGAAAACACTGCTGGCAGCTCCGGCATAAATAGCATACCTGTCTCCCGCCTGAGTTTGGGTATTGACAAAAAGATTATTTCTCACATCGATACCTCCTGCACCGGTTACTCCACTTGTAATATTCAAAGCAGACGGTCTCCCTGCAACTGTCTGGCTGACATTCATCACAACAGTATTATAATAAAGCTTATATCCGCCTCCTGCAGTAATAATAATACCGTTCCCATTGTCATTTACTCCTCCGGTTGTTGCATATCCATAACCTGCCACACCACTCACGACATTATTGGCAACCAGTGTATTGGAAGTAAGGCTTGTTGTTGCAAGATAGATACCCTGAGCTCCATATCCTGATGTATTGGTATTTTTAATTCCGTTAATTTTATTATTATTGATGGTTATACCGGTTGTCAAAGTACCTGCCGCATAAATTCCGGCAAACAGAGTCCCCGTTCCACTGGAAGTAAAATTGGAAATTGTATTTCCGCTTACATTAATATTGGCGACTGCAGAGGCTCCTGTATTACCAGAGGTTACTGTTATCCCGGAAGCTCCTCCGGTAGAAGTTCCGGTATATCCAAGGTTGGTAATTGTATTGGAAGTAATTGAAGAATTAACGGTTGCAGTTGCAAACCAGATCCCTCTTTTGATCTCAGCATTTGTTGTTTCAAAATTACCAATCGTATTATTACTTACTGTCACCCCATCTGTTCCCTGTGCATAAATTCCACAGAGACGGATGGCATCTGTTCCTGATGTGCTCAGATCGTTTCCTGTCACCAGGGTATTCCCTCCGTTACCTGCAGCTGTTGCAGCAAGTAAATAAATTCCTATGTAAGCTTTCTTCACAGAATTATTCTGGATGGTCACATTATTAAAGAAGCCACCTGTAGGAGTTGTTGCACCATCATACATTATAAAAGCAGAAGAGGTATTGATACCATTAACTATATTCAGGTTTTTAACCGTAATATTCGTATTGGCAGCAGCAGCTGAAGCTGCTATAAATGTAAGTACCTGCGGTGCTGTAACAGAAGTGTTGGTAAGGGTAAGATCTCTTGTAGTTCCTGAAGCTGCATTGCTTCCGTCCAGGGTAATATTACTCCCCTGTATTCTCACTAAAGGTGCACTGGCAATATCTCCGGAAATAGTGGCAGTAACTCCAGTCGCAGGCTTTAGGACTACGGAAGTATAACTTGCTGTTCCCCCACTGGCATTGAGACTGGCCGTTGCCGTTTCTGTCGTACTGGCCGTAACACTGATTGTAATGGCTCCCTGATGTGTTCCTGCGTTAATCGCATCAAATGCTCCTTTTAACGTAGTATAGGTTCCTGTAGCTGTTCCTGCTGTAGCAGAAATATTGATTTGTGAATAAAAATTTGATGAAACTAAAATTGCCATCAAATAAAATAGAATTTTCCTCATGACATTAATTTTTATTATACTAAATATAAAAAATAATTATCAATAAAATTCAATAAATACTGACAATCAGTTAAATATATTAAACAAAAACTAAACAACGTATCATAAAATCCCTTAAATAACACAACACAAGCAAAACATAGTACCACATCTGAATTTATAAAATATTGTTTTTTCAGAATTTCGTAAATTTGCACCATGATAAAAATAGGCAACATAGAACTGCCGGAATTTCCACTTTTGCTGGCTCCAATGGAAGACGTAAGCGATCCTCCGTTCAGACGTTTGTGTAAAATGCACGGCGCAGATTTAATGTATTCGGAATTTATTTCCTCCGAAGGGTTGATTCGTGACGCTATCAAGAGCCGTAAAAAGCTTGATATTTTTGATTATGAAAGGCCGGTTGGAATACAGATTTTTGGTGGAGATGAGGAAGCGATGGCTATGTCTGCAAGAATTGTTGAAACAGTTAATCCTGATCTGGTAGATATTAATTTCGGATGTCCTGTAAAAAAAGTTGTCTGCAAAGGAGCAGGAGCAGGTGTTTTGAAAGATATCGACCTGATGGTTCGCCTTACAAAGGCTGTGGTAAGCTCTACTCATCTACCTGTAACAGTAAAGACCCGCTTAGGATGGGACAGTACCAGCATTAATATTGATGAAGTGGCAGAACGCCTTCAGGAAACCGGTATCAAAGCACTTACAATCCACGCCAGAACCCGAGCTCAAATGTATAAAGGTGAAGCTGACTGGGAACATATTTCAAGAATCAAGCAAAATCCCAATATTGAAATCCCGATTTTTGGAAATGGTGATATAGACTCTGCTGAAAAAGCATTAGAATATAAACAAAAGTATGCATGTGACGGTATCATGATTGGACGTGCCGCTATTGGATATCCTTGGATATTTAATGAAATCAAGCATTTCTTTAAAACGGGAGAGCATTTACCTGAACCTACAATTTCAGACCGACTGCTTGCTGTTCGTCAGCATGCGGAATGGAGCACAGAATGGAAAGGAGAAAGATTAGGACTTGTTGAAATGAGACAGCATTACAGCAACTATTTCCGGGGAATTCCTCATTTCAAGGAATTCAGAAAAAAATTCCTGGAAGTTTTCACAATGGAAGAAATGGATAGTTTGATCAAAGAAACCCAACAATTCTACGAAGAATATCAGGCACAGCTATAAAAAATAAAACCATCAGTGTTGCTGATGGTTTTTTATTATTCTGAATTTTGATTTAATTAATATCCTTCTGTCGAAGATTCATTCTTAATTAATGCCAATGCTGAAGAGGTTCCGATTCTTTTTACTCCCATATTAATCATTTTTCCAGCATCCTCAGGAGTTCTTACGCCACCTGCAGCTTTTACCGGAAGCTTCCCGGCATTATCAAGCATAATTCTTATTCCTTCAAAAGTTGCCCCGTTGGGTTTCCCTTCAGCAGTTTTATAGAATCCTGTAGATGATTTAACAAAAATGTTTGCCAGGTCATGATCAGAAAAATTCTCTTCCGCCCATACAGCAATATTTTTAGTAAGATCTGCAATTTGCTCATCACTTAATGCAGCAATTTCAATAATCCATTTTGCAACTTTATGATGATCAAGAGATAATCTTGTACATTTTACAAATTCTTCTTTTACCAGCTCTGTATTTCCCTGCAGATAGGCAGTATAATTAATAACGAAATCCAATTCATCAGCACCGTCTTCAATAGCTTTTGATGCTTCTGCCAGTTTTTCATCGACAGAATAGGTACCTTCATGAAAACCTATTACCGTCCCTACTGCAACATTTGAATTTCTTTCCTGAATATATTTCTTGATTTCAGACACATAATCCGGACGAATCATTACGGCAAAAATACCATTATCTATAGCTTCCTGAGCAAGTTCTTTATCCTTCTGAAGCGTTTTTTCATGAGAAATACCTGACTGTTCCGGAGTTTTCAGGTAAGTGGAATCCAAATATTGGGCTATGTTCATATCGTTTATACTTTCAATTGTCTGTAAATACCTTGTTCTAAAGATATAAAAGTTTCTGTTCTTGTCACACCCTTCAGTTTTTGAAGTTTGTTAAGGATCTGCATCAGGTGATCATTATCTTTACAAAGAACTTTCAGGAAAATAGTATAATTTCCTGTAGTATAGTGGGCCTCCACTACTTCGTTGATGTCATGCAAAGACTTTACCACTTCAGGATAATGACTTGGCTGATCCAGAAATACGCCGATGTAGGAAATCACCTTATATCCAATTTTTTTAGGATTAAGGAATGATATTGAATTTTCAATAACTCCTGCATGTTCGAGTTTTTTGATTCTTTGATGTACTGCAGTGGTGGAAATTCCGACATTTTTTGAAATGTGGGCTAATGAAGTTTTAGCATTATCCATCAGCATGTAAATAATTTCCTTGTCAATAGAATCTAAATGATAGCTTGTGTTGCTCGAATTTTTCATTTTCTACTTTTTTATTATTTATGTTTTTTACTGTAAATTTTTAAATTTTACAAAAACCGGAAAGTGATCGCTGTATCCTCCTAAATACCGGGTACCGGCATAAGTCCGGAAAGGCCGTCCTTCAAAATGTCTGGTTCTGCTGCGGATTTTTTCAGAATTGAATATATGAGCATCCTGAAAAGCCAGCGTTTTATTATCAAGTAAAGATCTTGACATCATGATCTGATCATACAGCAATCCAGATTTATAATGAAAAGTAGAATAATTTCTTGTAGAAAACAATTGTTGAAAAGGATTCATCAAAACCTTCTCATGGTAATTGTCATAGAGAATCTGTACTAAATTTTCATCATCCGGGTTTTCATTAAAATCACCACACAATATAACATGCTCTTTATCTGCATCCACTATTTTCATAATCCGTTCCCGGATCTCATTCAAAATAAAAGCTCTTTTAGGCTTATTGACATCTTTTTCGCGCTTAGAGGGAAGATGGGCGATAAAGACATTAATAATTTCTCCTTTATATTTTATTTTTGAAAAAAGTACGTCTCTTGTTGTGTCGTAATTTTCTGTGTTTTTATTTACTATTTCAAAAAAGAAAGTAATGGTTTCTGAATCTATCACCTCTACTTTGTTTTTATCATATAACATGGCTACATCCACCTTTCTTTCGTCCATAGAATTATAATGTACAATTCCATATTGCGAATCAAAAGGTTCCATTTCTACAAGATCCTCCAAAACTTTCCTTCCGGAAACTTCAGATAATCCTATGATAAATGGCATTACACCATTATCCTCCTTCATAAGCTGAAATACATGAGAGATTTTAAAAAGTTTATTTCTATATCTCTTTTCATCCCAATTTCTTAATCCTGACCGGGTAGGATCTAATTTATGGACAGGCTTAGGGTCGGGTAAAAATAAATTTTCAACATTATAAAAAGAGAACAGCTCCATCTACACTAATTTCTATACTTTTAATTTATTATGCTCTTTTTCTTAAGATGTAAAATTATTATTATTTTTCAAATTTTATTGATTTGCCACAAAAACAACAAATCAATTCCCAATAAAAAACCATTCAAATATAGTAAAAAATACTAATGAAATCAGCTATATAAAATTAATTTTTCAACTATTTGAGAGTTTTAATATATTAATCAAAATTGAGACAATATATAAAATCACGAATAATAGAAATAAATTTTCAATTTAAAATTAGAAATATTAATATTTTTCACACTTAACAAACATATAACAAATATTATTCCATTTATCAATAACAAATGGAATTGGGTAAATCCGTGGAATTAAATAAGTTTCAGTAACTCTTTCTTATAATAAATCGGGACGTTTTTCTTTTGTGATTCTTAGCGCTTCATCATGACGCCATTCTTCAATTTTACCAAAATTTCCACTCAATAGTATTTTTGGAACCTCCAGCCCTTTATAGCTTTCAGGTCTTGTATAAATGGGTGGTGCAAGAAGATCATCCTGAAAGCTGTCTGTCAGTGCACTCTGCTCGTCATTTAAAACTCCGGGGAGTAATCTGATAACGGAGTCAGCAAGCACGCAGGCTGCAAGTTCCCCGCCTGTAAGCACGTAATCTCCGATTGAAATTTCTTTTGTAATATGAAGGTCTCTTACTCTTTGGTCTATTCCTTTATAATGCCCGCAAAGGAAGATCAGATTTTCCTTGATAGAAAGTGAATTGGCAATTTTCTGATTTAAGGTAACGCCATCCGGTGTCAGGTAGATCACCTCGTCATAATTTCTTTGAGATTTAAGCTCTGAAATACATTTATCCAACGGCTCAACCATCATTACCATTCCCGCTCCCCCTCCGTAGGGTTCATCATCAATCTGTCTGTGCTTATTGGTTGCCCAATCTCTCAGATGATGAAAATGTACTTCTGCAAGTCCTTTATCCATCGCTCTTTTCAAAATAGACGTTTTGAAAGGACTCTCCATCAATTCAGGAAGCACGCTTATTATGTCAATTCTCATTGTAATGTTCCGTTTTTCTTAGTAGGTATAATAATTAATCTTAAAGAAGAATCTTTATTGATATAGCTCCACATCCAGTTGAAGAATATGGCCAGTTTATTTCTAACGCTCAAAATTAGCATTAAATGGAGAAACATCCAGAAATACCAGGCAAAAAATCCCTGGAATTTAATAAACGGCAGGTCGACAACAGCTCTGTGCTTTCCAATAGTTGCCAATGACCCTTTGTCATCATATTCATATTCTTTCCACTCACCCTGACTTTTCTTTAACAGATTCTTCCCTAGATTTTTTGCCTGATTAATCGCTACGTTGGCCACCTGAGGATGTCCCTGCGGATATTTCGGTGTTTCCATGTAGGCAATATCCCCGATAGCATAAATATTATCGTACCCTTTTATTTTATTATACCGATCTACAATATATCTGTTTCGCACTAATTTTTCTTCGGGAAAGCCGCCTACGACATTTCCTGTAACTCCGGCCGCCCATATGACATTATTAGAAGGGATCTCTTTCCCGCTTCTGAGATGTACTTTATCACCATCATAATCTGTCACTACCTCTCCGCTCATAAAAGTGACCCCAAGATCTTTTAGATATTTTTCAGATTTATCCTGAGCTTCACCACTCATCACAGCAAGTGGTTTTTCTGTAGAGCTTACCAGAATAATTTTCAGATGATCAAAATTCATATAAGGATAATCTCTTGGGAGGATTTCTTTTTTCATTTCAGCAAAAGCCCCCGCCAGCTCTACTCCTGTAGGACCGCTGCCTACGATAACGATATTCCAGTTTCCGTCATCGCTTCGGCTTTTTTCAATAATCAGCTTTTCAAAGGTCATCAGTACATGATTTCTGATACTGATTGCTTCCTGGGTATTTTTCATTCCGAAAGCTTTGCCTTCCAGCTCTTTGTTACCGAAAAAATTAGTTTTACAACCGGTTGCAATAATGAGTTTATCATACGTAAACTCTGCTTCGTCGGTAATCACCTTGTGGTTGGCAGGGTCTATCTCTTTCACCTCTGTCATACGGAACTGTGTGTTTCTGGACTGCTGAAAAATCTTCCTGAAGGGGAAAGAAATATTGGACGGTTCTATCCTTCCTGAGGCTACCTGATAAAAAAGCGGCTGAAACATATGATGGTTCATCCGATCCAGAACAATGACTTTTTTGTTCTTGTTATTCAATGTTTTTGCAAGTTGCAGCCCCGCAAATCCTCCTCCAATAATGATGATTTTTTCGCGTGTTTCCATAATACACAAATTTACTGATTTTATTTTAGCATTTAGCAGTGAAAAA
Source organism: Chryseobacterium sp. ON_d1 (assembly GCF_006829085.1). Taxonomy (GTDB): domain Bacteria; phylum Bacteroidota; class Bacteroidia; order Flavobacteriales; family Weeksellaceae; genus Chryseobacterium. The sequence continues at coordinate 216,308 of NZ_BJTC01000005.1, read as the reverse complement.
AGTTAGTTTTGCAAAACTTTATGTCACCAAGAAAGTACACCAAAAAAACTGCCAAACAAGTCCATAAATCCCGCCGGAAGAAGTATTTTTTCCGAAGATGGATCATATTGGGTATATTGGTCATAGCATTAATAGGGACCGGATTTTATTTAAAACAGACGGTCAGCTATTATTATGCACTGTACTTTAATAAATTCAGACATAAAAAGCTTCATAACAGTGAAAAAGAGGCGGCCAGAATACAGAGAATATTAGCCGGCAACCTTGATAAAACTTTTGGCTTTGATGTTTCCCATTACCAGAACAGAGAAGATATCAAATGGGACAGCCTCAGCATTGGAAATAAAACCATTCCGTTAGAGTTCGTTGTGATGCGTGCAACGATGGGAAACAGAAGTGCCGACAAACATTTTGATGAGTTCTGGGAAATTGCCAAAAAGCATGACCTGATCCGCGGAGCTTACCATTTTTACAGAGCAGATGAGGATCCTGTTATCCAGGCAAACAATTTTTTAGAGAATGTAAAACTTGAAAGCGGAGATCTCCCTCCAATTCTTGATATTGAAAAAATCCCCAAACGTAAGACCAACAAAAAACTGGTTGAAGACCTGAAGGTATGGTGTAAAATTGTAGAAGATGCCTATGACGAAAAACCTATTATCTATACCTATTATCATTATTATAAAGACTTTCTGAAAGGAGAGTTTGAAGATTATCCTTTATGGCTGGCCAATTACAATGATGTTGCTTCTCCTTCTCCCGATGACAAATGGGATTTCTGGCAGTTTACAGAAAACGGGATTGTACATGGTATCAATGCAAAGGTAGACCTTGATATTTACAATGGCAGCTCCTGGTCACTAAAAAGACTGACACTGGATTAATCAGCTTGCCGCCTTTATCAATTGGTCTTTTCTAAAAACCCCAGGATATCTGTATTAAGCTGATCCGCCTTCTCAAAAGGGATCATATGACTTGCATCTTTATAGATTTTCAGTTCTGCAAAAGGAATCTGTTTTGCCATAAACTCAGTATGTTCCTTTTTGATAACATCACGGTCTCCGGCAATAACCAGTACAGCACTTTTTATTTTATTCAGCTCTTTTTGGCTGATTCTGGGCTCTGTAAGCATAATTTTCAGAAGCCTGCGTTCATTGAATGATTCCGGAACATTCAGCTGCTTCAGCTGGTCCATTTGATTGATGAAATTATCAGTAATTTTCTTTTCTACCCCTTCAGGAAAAGCATTTGCACCGATTATAATAAGCTTATCCAGGCTGTCCGGATATTTCAAAGCAAATTCAAGTCCGGTATTCCCGCCATCGCTCCAGCCGGCGATATTGATTTTATTCATTTTCAGATGATCTGCCAGTGCTTTTACATCATCGGCAAACAGTTGATAAGTATAGTCTCTTTTAGAAGTATCCAGACTTTTTCCCTGTCCTCTGGTATCTAAAGCAATTACCTTATATTGTTTGGAAAGAGCTGGAATCTGCTGGTAAAAATCTTTTATACTTCCTGAATTCCCATGAAGTAAGACCAGTGGTTCCCCTTCTCCATACACTTCATAATAAAGTTCAGCATCTTTCAGTTTGAAAGTATTTCCGGTGGATATATTCCTGCCGTAGTCAGTATGTTCTGATTCTTCAGCATACTTGGATACATCCGGAATTAAAAAATCTTCAGCATCTGAAAATTCATTTTTATTCTGATTATTACTTGCATTCTTATCCATTTTCACATCAATATTAATGGCTGGTGCAGCAATGGTCATTTTCTTCCAGTCACCATAAAACTCTCTTATAAATCCTGTTCTGAACAAAGCTGCACTTATTTTAATTCTGCCTTCAAAATCTTTTAAAAACTGTATACCGACAAAAAACTTTCCCTGTATCCATATGTTACGGTCGTTAACATCCAGTGTATATGTTCCGTCTTTAATCATATCTTCAGTTAATGCCACGGTAATTTCCTCTTCCAAAATGTTCTTATCCGGAAAACCATTTTTTTCACTGTAAATACTGTATCTCATCAAAACGGGCTGAGCAGAAACATAGCTGGCAATATTCAGATTGATATTTTTGATTTTTGATCTTTTCTTAGCATTGAATTCTAAAGCTGTTTCTCCAAGAAAATTTTTTTTATCCAATTCCGGATTAACCGAATAGATAACACTTTTTGTTTTGGTATTGACTCCCCAGTTTTTATCTATCAGCTTTTTAGACTTAATCGTAATCTCTTTAATATTTTTAGTTTTCTCTGTTAAAAATATTTTTTGCTGATGATTTTGTTTAAAACGCTGAACTGTTTCCTGATAAAGGTAATAGCCAGGCACCTCTATTTTTATTATCTGTTGTGGATCCACCTGAGAAAGGTCTATCGAAAAGTTTCCTTTTTCATCAGAGATGGTCCCCGTTGAGTTTTTCTCTATCCCGATTTTTACATAAGGAATCGGTTGATTTTCGTTTTTAGCGATGACCGTCCCGGAAATAACCTGTGCTTTAAGAGTAACAGCAGAAATAAGAAAAAATAGAGTATGAAATATTTTCATGTTAAAAGTTTGACGCAAACTTATTTATTTCCCATTTCCTAATGTCATAATTCTTTATTAAATTTATCCTTGCATTAGTTAAAATTGTTTTAAATATCTCCATATTTCTATCATAATTCTAAAAATATTTAAATTCTCATTATTAAAGAATATTCATAATATCTTCCCAGGAGTGAACTCTTTGGTAAGTTTCATTTTCGATCAGTTCATTATGGGGTTGGGTAAAGATTAATCTCTGCCCTGAAAAATGATCTAAGTTTTTAGGATAATCGTCAATCATCACATCTCCGGAGACTACTTTTTTGCTTCCGCAAAGAACAATCTGTTCCCAGGTGATGAATGGAAAATGCTCTGCCAACCAGTCGTACTTTTCTCTTAAACTGTTGGGAAACTCCATTCCGGCTGATACAATATAAAGATCATATTTGTTATTCAGATATTCCATTGCTTCACGACTTCCTTTCATTACAGGTAATGTTCTGAAAAAGCCCACTTCATTAACGTGTTTTTTCCCATTTGGAAAGGCTTCTATTTCAGGCCTGCCCACCAAATTACTGATTTCAATTTCTCTTCCTGTATCTCTTTTTTCAAATTGTGCCAGCTGATGATATACATCCGCCATTACCCCATCCATGTCAACAATTACTTTTTTCATTACTTCATTCTGATTTTAATATTGAAACTGTTTAAACTTTTATATTCATTATTTTTAACTACAAAAGGCACAAAAGTTTTAAACACTTAAGTTTTTTAGAATCAAGCTTTATGCATAATAGGTACATCTAAGTTTTCTGAAAATCTTTGATGTTCATCTTATATGAACTTTTCTGTGGTTTTGTAAAATATAAACAACTTTATTATAAACTACTGTATCCCATCAAATTTACAGAATAGTTTTTTCAGGTAATGAATACAGTTTATTAAAAAATTATAAATATTGATTTATAAAAGAGTTTACAGAAAATTTAGATTACATTTTTGTATTTTTGCGGTTCATTTCAAAATTAAAACCCAACCCTTAATTCCCAATGAATTACGTTTCTGTAGAAAATCTTACCAAATCTTATGGCATCAAGGTTTTGTTTAAAAACATTTCTTTTCACATCAATGAAGGAGATAAAATAGCTATTGTTGCCAAAAACGGAAGTGGAAAATCTACCCTTCTGAAAATATTAATGGGTAAAGAAATTGCAGACAGCGGAACTGCGATCATCAACAAAGATATCCAGGTGGTATTATTTGACCAGGAAATCGACTATGATCCTGATCTCAGCATTGAAGAGTTTATGATGACTCTTGATTCTGAGCCTATCCTTGCGCTTAAAAACTATCACCAATCCCTGCATTCTACGGATAATGATTTTATCGAGAAAGCTTTGGCTGATATGGAGGTTCACAAGGCCTGGGATCTGGAAAATGAAATGAAACAGATCCTTTCCCAGCTGAAAATTACTGATCTGGATGCCAAAATGGGTACGCTTTCCGGAGGACAGATCAAACGGGTTGCTTTGGCCAAACTTTTAACAGAAACAAGAGCTGAGCACAGGCATACGCTTCTGATCATGGATGAACCTACCAACCACCTGGATGTGGATATGGTAGAATGGCTTGAAAATTATCTGAATAAAGCAAAAATCACCTTATTGCTCGTAACCCACGACCGGTATTTCCTGGACAGTGTTTGTGACATTATCTGGGAGATGGAAGATCAGAATCTTTACGTTCACAACGGTTCGTATGCCACTTATCTTGAAAACAAGATGATCCGTGAGGAGAATCTAAATGCTACTATTGATAAGGCCAATAATCTTTACAGAAAGGAACTGGAATGGATGAGAAGACAGCCAAAAGCCAGAACCACAAAATCAAAAAGCAGGATTGATGCGTTCTACGAAACTGAAAAGGTGGCTAAAACTGACACCAGAAAAGATGGACTGGAACTGGATTTTGAAATGAAACGTCTGGGAAATAAAATTCTTGAACTCAAACATATTGATAAGAGTTTTGGTCCTAAAGTTCTTTTAAAAGATTTCAGCTATCAGTTTCAACGTGGGGAAAAAGTTGGAATTGTTGGAAAAAACGGTGCCGGTAAATCTACCCTGCTTAATATTATTCAAGGCTATGAAAAAGCGGATAAAGGAGAAATTGAAACAGGAGAAACTATTTCTTTCGGTTATTTCTCACAAAAAGGCCTTACCTATAAAGAGGACGAACGTGTCATTGATTTCATTAAGGAAATTGCAGAGTTTTATCCTTTAGCCAATGGAAAAAGCTTATCTGCCTCACAGTTTTTAAGATTGTTTTTATTTGACGATCAGACTCAATATTCTCCAATTTCTAAACTTTCAGGAGGCGAAAAGAGAAGGCTTCACCTGATGTATATTTTGTATCAGAATCCTAACTTCCTGATTTTTGATGAGCCAACGAATGATCTTGACCTTCCAACGTTAACGGTTCTCGAAAACTTCCTTCAGCAGTTTCAGGGATCTTTGATCATCGTTTCTCACGACAGATATTTCATGGACAGAATTGTAGATCATGTTCTTGCTTTTGAAGGAAATGGAAAGATCAGGGATTTTGTAGGAAATTTCTCAGAATACAGAGAAGCGAGAAGCCGAGAGGAAGCATTAGAAAAAAACGCAACAGTAAAACCTGAGCCGATTAAAGAAACAATTTCCACAGTAGAAAGTACTGTATCTTCCACTACTAAGCGAAAATTAACGTTCAAAGAGCAGAGAGAGCTGGAAACGATTGAAAAAGAAATGCCTGAACTGGAAGAACAGCGATCCAAAATTCTGGATCAGCTCAACAACGAAGCCGATTATGAAAAGATAGCCAAGCTTTCTTCAGAGCTGGAAACAGTTTCAGAAAAACTGGAGAATCAGGAAATGAGATGGCTGGAGCTACAGGAGCTACTTTAATAATTATGAGTTAAAAATTATGAATTATGAATGAGTCGGAGCGTTTGAGTGTTTTAGGGTTTGAGTGTAAATGAGTTGAAAATTTCTAATCACAACTACGATCAACCTGAAACTTTAAACCTTGAACCTGAAATTTTGAATTCATTCATAATTCATAACTCATCATTTATAATTTGATTACTCTTTCTTCTTTTGCGCTTTCCAGGGAAGCATCAATGATTTTCATATTCTGAATAACTTCTTTTCCCGGAGATGGTAAGGCATATCCAAACACAATGTGTTCATAGATCTTCTGGTAATAATCCATATAATTCCCGGCTTCACTTGAAGTCAGTTTTCTTTCTGTTTCAGAACGGTCATTCAGGAAGTTTAAGATGCCATCCGCCTCTTTCAAAGGCTGTGTCCATTCTTTTCCATATGTGGGAACAGCACCTGCTACCAGTTCATTTTCCTGGTTATCGGTTCTTTCCTGAAGAAAAGTTCCCCTGTCTCCATGAATGGTATAAGCATAATGACCTTCTTTGCTGAAAACAGAAGATTTCAGTCTTATTCTAAGGTCGCTTTTGTAGAATAAAAGGATCTCAAAATAATCATTGGCAAACTCAGCTCCTTTCATAGAAAATACATCTGCAAAAAGTTTTTCAGGATATCCAAAGTACTGCACTGCCTGATCGATAAGATGTGCTCCCAGATCATGAAGCGATCCTGAACCTGTCTGATCCGGGCTTTCTTTATGCTGCTTTCCGCTGGGAGTGGTACGGAACCTGTCAAAACGAATCTCAACCTCTTTTATATTTCCTAATTGGCCTTCATTCAGAATTTTTTGAACCTGTAAAAAATCACGGTCAAATCTTCTGTTTTGATATACACTTATAAACAGTCCCTTTTCTTCAGCCAGCCGTACGAGCTCTTCTGCTTCAGAAACATTTACTGTAAAGGGTTTTTCCACAATAATGTTTTTCCCAGCCTCCAATGCTTTTTTGGCATACTCATAATGGGTCTGAACGGGAGTATTGATGATCACCAGTTCTACATCTGCATGCTGAAGCATCTCTTCGACAGAACGGTAAATTGTTGCTTCCGGGTACTTTTCCTTCGATTCTTCCTTACTCCTCTCTACGACAGCAGAAATAAAAAATCCCGGATGCTCTTTTAAAAAGGGAGCATGAAAAACTTTTCCACTCATTCCAAAGGCACACAGCCCTGCTTTTACCAATTGCATATTTTAATTTTTAACAAATATATTCATAAAAAATTCTCTTTTCCCCGGTATAAAGGAGGGATAGAAATAATCCATCTTTGATTCTCCAAAAACATGATAAAAATCAGAAAATTATTTTTATCTATTCTAAACAAATACTTACATTTGCGCCTTATTTAAAACTGTTCTACATAAAAATAAAATGAAAAGACAATTACTTTCTCTAGGGCTTCTACTGACTGTAACTTCTTTAAGTGCACAGCTTAAGGACATTGAGGCAGATACGATAAGAACTCAAACGATCGAGGATATTAATCTCCACAAAACAGGAAATCCTAATCAGGCAAGGACGTTATCAACAAAATCCAATCTGACGGTAATGGAGAACCCTCAGCCCATTGCCATTGTTACTCACGAAATCATTGAGCAGCAGCAGGCAAAACAGCTAAGTGATGTTATCAAAAATGTAAATGGTATTTATTTAACATCTGCAAGAGGAGGATCTCAGGATAGCTTTGGCGGAAGAGGTTTTATTTTTGGAAATGATAATATTTTTAAGAACGGGGCAAGAGTAAACAGTGGTGTCTTCCCTGAAGTAAGCGGACTAGAGAGGGTTGAAGTTTTAAAAGGAGCCAATGCTATGTTATATGGTAACGTGGGACCTGGTGGTATCGTGAATCTTATCACAAAAAAACCAAGATTCGAATTTGGTGGTTCAGTTGGATTGAGTGGCGGTAGCTGGAATTCTTACAAGCCTATGTTTGATATTTATGGTCCATTAAGCAAAAAAGTAGCATTCAGAGTGAATGGTACCTACGAATATGCAGAGAGTTTCAGAGACATGGTAGAGTCTAAGAAACACTACTTCAATCCGTCGTTTGTTTTTAATTTGAGTGAAAACACGCAGTTAATTGTAGAAGGAGACTATTTACATCATAATTTCACTCCAGATTTTGGAATTGGGAGTGTAACTGATAAAACTACAGGAGTATCCAGATTAGCTACTGAAGTTGACCGCAGAAGTTTTTTGGGTGCCAACTGGCAATATCAGACCAACCAACAAGCTACTACAGACGTTATTTTAAATCATCAATTGAACAGTAAGTGGAGTCTAAATGCAGTTGCTTCCTATCAGAATTATACAAAAGATTATTTTTCAACAGAAAGAGTTCAATGGCAATATGAATCTGGAAAAGGAAACTTTAATCCTTCATGGGGGAGAACTTTAGGAAGAAATTATACTGAACAAAATTACACTTCCTTACAGGTTAACTTAAATGGAGAATTTAAGACCGGAAATATCATTCATAAAGTTTTATTTGGAACAGACGGAGACTATGGCCTGGCAGACACTTACACTTACAATTTTACCAATCCTACAAGTGTCAACTATGGAACATTATATTTAAATGACCCATCCACCTGGTCCACTGACGGAACCATGCCAGAAACCTACAGAGCGTCAAGAAATAGAATAGCTACAAAAAGATTTGGCCTTTATGCACAGGATTTAATCAGTGTTACCAAAGAATTTAAAGTATTGGCAGGAGTAAGATGGTCATATGTAAAAAATGAAGACACAGAAGTAAAGGATTTCCTGAAAGGAACAGAGACACCTACAGTAAACAGCGGCTTACAAGCACACGCTATATCACCAAAAGTAGGACTAATTTATAACCCTAATGATAACTTATCAGTTTTTGCAACATATACCAATTCATTCTCACCTAATTCAGGTTTTGATCAAAACAATCAATCTTTAAAAGCGTCAACAATTGACCAGTATGAGGTTGGTATTAAGAAGAACTTATGGAACAACGCAATCGCTGTTAACTTAACAGCGTATCAAATAAACAACAGAGACGCCTACACTTCTCCATATCTTGCAGATAATAAGCTTGCCTTATATAAAGTATATGCCGGTAATATAAGAAGTAGAGGTGTGGAATTGGATATCACAGGAAATCCTACAAAATATCTTTCTCTGATAGGAGGTATTTCTTATAATAATACTGTATATACAAAAACTCCGGATAACGGATTTGTTGAAGATCAAAGATTGGTAAGAACTCCTGCCCTTACAGCAAATGCTTCCGTATTCTATACCTTTACAGATTTTGCAAAGGGTCTGAAGGTAGGTGCGACTGCATTCTATACAGGAAAAAGACAAGCTGGTTGGAATGATGTAAAAGGACAGGCTCAGCAAACAAGAATGATTGATATTAACGGATTCACAACTGTTGATATAAGTGTTGGGTATGGTTGGAAAAAATTCTCTATCCAGGGTAAAGTCGGAAACCTGTTTGATGTTGTCAACTACAATGTTCATGAGAATTATTCAGTAAATCCGATTACTCCGAGAAACTATTATTTTACATTGACGTATAAGCTATAGAATTAAAATAAATTATTCTTTATTAAAAGTGGAGATTGCATTTTTGCAGTTTCCACTTTTGAAATTTAAAATAAAAACAGAACAATAAGATATGGATAAAATTAAAGACACAAGAAGTTTCATGAGGGTTACACACCGCTATCTGGGTTATTTCCTTGCGGGAATTATGGCGGTATACTCGTTAAGTGGAATTCTTCTGGTATACAGAGACACTGACTTCCTGAAAAGCGAAAAGAAATACGAGAAAAACATCGCCCCCAATCTTTCAGAGAAAGAGCTGAAAAAAGAGCTGAAAATGAAAGGACTTGAGGTGGAGAAAACAGAAGGAAGCGTTCTTTATTTTAAGCAGGGAACTTATGACAGTGCTACCGGAAAGGCTAAGTACACCAAAAAGGAACTTCCCTTTGTGTTAGATAAAATGGTTTCTCTTCACAAATCACAGTCTAAAGATGCCATATCGCCTTTAAGCGTATTCTTTGGGGTTTCACTTTTCTTTTTTGTCATTTCAAGTTTCTGGATGTTTAATCCTAAGACAAAAGCATTCAAACGTGGGATAAAGTTTACCATTGCCGGACTCATCATCTCTTTAATCCTTTTATTTATTTAATATGGTAAAACCGGAATTCTTATCAAATTAATGATCTGCCATCTATTTTTACTATTTCGATTTTAAAAAGCCCATTCCATTGTATTTATCATTATGATATCTTCAATTAATATGTTAAAAAGATAAAATATATCTCACTGACAATGTTAACGTTTATTTAGAAAAATTACGTAAAATTAAGAGTATGGCACATTTATTGTTTTTTCTATAATTCGTGAATAATAAACATTTAATTATTAAAATAATAAATTATGAAAAGACTTATTTTAACAGGGATATTAGCCGTAGCAGGTTTAACAGCAACTGCAAACGCTCAGATTCAGAAAGGTAATTGGATGGTAGGGGGTAACCTTGCAGGAGCCAACTTCGGTTTAAACAAAGGAGGAGGTTATGATTTTAATATTCAACCGAAAGGAGCTTATTTTATTGAGGATAATATTGCATTGGGAGGATATGTGGATTTAGGTTTTAAAGGCGCTAAAGATGCACCAACTACTTTCACGTATAACGTAGGTGCTTTAGGACGTTATTATCTTAATCCGGGAGAGCAAGGAGTAAACAATTTGCTTCACCACGGAAGATGGTTCTTCGAAGGTAACGTTGGTATTGGTGGAACATCTATTTCAAAAGGAGGTTCTTCTTCTAACGGTCTTAACTTCGGATTCGGACCTGGGTATTCTTACTTCATCACTCCAAACATCGGATTGGAAGGTTTAGTAAAATATGATGCAAACGCAGGTTTCGGAAGCGGTGGATATACTAACAAAATTACGTTTGGTTTAGGTTTCCAGATTTATCTTCCAACGTCTAAAGCAAAGCAAATCATCAACGACGTTAAGTAATAATACTTATAAAAAAATGAAAGCGCCCCGGAAATTTTATTTCTGGGGCGCTTTTCGTACAAATTAAAACTAAACTATAAAAAATCAAATAAATCATGTATTAGGTTGTGGAGTGTATCGCAAATAAGGCTTTATTTCCGTTACACCCTTTGGAAATATTTTCCGTGCTTCCTCTGTAGAAATGGCCGGAGGAATAATAACATCCTCTCCATTTTCCCAATTAACAGGAGTTGCTACACGATAGTTATCTACCAATTGTAAAGAATCCAGCACTCTAAGGATCTCTTCAAAATTCCTTCCTGTAGAGGCCGGATAGGTAATAATCAGTCTTACTTTTTTAGCCGGATCAATGATCAGTAAAGAACGTACAGTAGCCGTTGCCGAAGCATTAGGATGAATAAAATCATACAACTCAGAAACTTTTCTGTCTTTGTCTGCAATAATAGGAAACTGTACAGTGGTATTCTGGGTCTCATTAATATCTTTCACCCAGTTCTGATGGTCTTCCACTCCATCCACACTCAAGGCAATCACCTTGGTATCTCTTGCATCAAATTCTGACTGCAGTTTTGCTGTATATCCTAGTTCTGTAGTGCATACCGGCGTATAATCTGCAGGATGCGAAAACAGAATTCCCCAGGAGTCCCCCAGATAATTATAAAAATTGATATCGCCTACAGATGATTCTGCCTGAAAGTTGGGTGCTGTATCTCCTAATTTAATTGACATAATGTTCTCTATTTTATAGTCTACAAATTTAGTAGACTTTTTGGAACTGGCAAATTTTTTGCTTAAAATTTATATCTTTAATTAAAATTTTTATTCATGGAGAAAACGGGACTGAGGTATATAGATGTTGTTTATAAAGTCTTGGAAAATTGGTATATGACCTTTGCCGAACTTACCCCGAAGCTGATCGTTGGAATTATTGTATTCACATTTTTCCTTATTACCAGCAAGTATTTAAGCAGAGGAGCAGTAAATTTATTTCACAAATTTTTCCCGAAAAGCCAGAAAGAAAGTTCTTTAGTGACTTTAATCAGTATATTCAGATTCCTGATCATGCTGATGGGAACCTTTATTTCCCTTGAAATTATGGGATTCAGTGGTTTTCTCTGGAAGTTCATCGGAAGCTTGGGAGTTGCAGGGGTAATTGCCGGAGTTGCCCTGAAAGATCTTGTCTCAAGTATTTTTTCAGGAATGCTGATTGGAATTGACAAAGCATTTAAAGTAGGAGATTATATTACGATCGGTAACCACTCAGGCACAGTACAGGAAATTGGTTTTCTAACCACGAAAATACTTACCGACGACGGAAAGAAAGCTTATATTCCCAACCAGGTTGTTTTCAATGCTCCATTCTACAATATTACAGCTTCTCCGCAGCGGAGGATTATTTTAAATTTTGAAATTCCTGCCGATGAGGATATTACCAAGGCGCAAAAGGGGATTCTTGATGTGGTAAAAAGCCTTGATAATGTGGATAAGTTAGATACTGTAGAGGTGATTTTCACAGACCTTAAACAAGGAGCCTTTAATCTTCAGGTGAAATTCTGGATAAAAGTAGGGGCTAATCTTGCACAGGTGAGAAGTAAAGCTTATCTAGGTATTAAAGAACGTTTTGATACGGATAAAATCCAATTGGTAACCCCTACAAGCATCAGTATTACGAGTGGTGAGGCTAACTTGCCGGAAAGCCATCAGGATAAGTAATCATATACAATATAAAGACCATTTCAAAACCTGGGTGTTTTTATAGTGATTGCTAAGAAAAACCTAACAGGTTTTTAAAACCTGTTAGGTTTAAAATACACATTTCTTCTGAATTTATTACAAAGCTCTGTCCTTTCATTTACCAATAAAAAAACCGTTTCAAAAATGAAACGGTTTCTTCTATTTTATCTGAAAATTTCAGCTTACGCTAAAACTTCTTTTACTTTGTTTGCAGCTTCTTCCAAAGTAATTGCAGAGTGTACCGGAAGACCAGACTCGTCAATTAATTTTTTAGCTTCTACAGCGTTAGTTCCCTGTAATCTTACGATCAATGGAACCGGAAGGCTTCCCATAGCTTTGTAAGCGTCCACAACCCCTTGAGCAACTCTGTCACATCTTACGATACCACCAAAGATATTGATCAAAATAGCTTTTACGTTCGGATCTCTTAAGATGATTCCGAAAGCAGTCTGTACTCTCTGAGCATCTGCAGTACCTCCCACGTCAAGGAAGTTGGCAGGGTTACCACCTGATAATTTGATGATATCCATAGTAGCCATTGCAAGACCAGCTCCGTTTACCATACAGGCAACGTTACCGTCAAGTTTTACGAAGTTAAGACCCGCTTCACCCGCTTCTACATCCATCGGATCTTCTTCTCTTGTATCTCTTAATTCAGCTAAGTCTTTGTGACGGAATAATGAGTTGTCATCTAAAGTTACTTTAGCATCAACAGCGATAATCTTGTTATCAGAAGTTTTCAATACAGGGTTGATTTCGAAAAGAGAAGCATCAATACCTGTGTAAGCATTGTATAAAGAGGTAATGAATTTTGTAAATTCTTTGAAAGCATTCCCTTCAAGACCTAAGTTAAAAGCAATCTTTCTAGCCTGGAAACCTTGAAGTCCTAAAGCAGGATCAATGATTTCTTTGTGGATCAAATGAGGAGTTACTTCAGCAACGTGCTCAATATCCATCCCCCCTTCAGTAGAATATACAACTGTATTTTTACCTTCAGCTCTGTCTAAAAGAATAGAAACATAAAATTCTTTAGTTTCTGATTCTCCTGGATAATATACATCCTCTGCAACCAAAACAGAATTTACTTTTTTACCCTCAGCAGAAGTTTGTGGAGTTACCAACTGCATTCCGATGATATTCTGAGCGTTTTCTTTAAGTTTATCCATGTTTGGAGAGAACTTTACACCACCACCTTTACCACGACCACCTGCGTGGATCTGAGCCTTTACTACCCACCCTTGAGCGCCAGTTTCAGCAGTTAGTTTTTCTGCAGCAGCTACAGCTTCTTCTACGTTGTTTGCAACAAAACCACGTTGGATAGCTACTCCGTACTTTGATAAAATCTCTTTTGATTGATACTCGTGAAGATTCATATTATTTTTATTATTTTATTTAAAAATTTAAAGGTTGACAAATTTACTAAAAAGACATGGAAGTTCAAGTTTATTGACTTAAAATTTAAAGTCTGACCGACTTGATTTTTAACATATCTTCCTATTTTCTCTTATTCTTCCGCCAATTTCTCAGATTGAGATCCGATAAACGGAATTTTCGGAGCCAGGAAATATCCGGTAAGACTGGCAAACAATATCGGTACGAAATAAGTAAATCCGGTAAGTGTTCCCAGTATAATTGTAGTACTCATCGGCGTTCTTGTTACACAAGCATTGATGGCGGCCATACAACTCACAATAGCCAGTGTGGTATCAACACCCGGAAATAAATTGTGGATAATTAATCCCAATGTGACTCCTACAAAAAACAAGGGAATGATAAATCCTCCTCTCCATCCTGAAGTTACCGTAATGGCAATAGCCAGTATTTTAAAAATGAGAATCAGGATTAAAAAATTCAGTCCGAAATTACCTCCGATTAACTGATTGATCTCATTGTGTCCGAAATACCTTGTAATGGGAAAATTATAGGCAATGATTCCTAAAATAATTCCTCCGGCACATGTTTTAACGTAAATCGGAAACTGCCTGTATTCAAAAATCTTTTTGAAAAATTTAACTATAAAAATGAAGATCCATCCGAACAAAGTTCCCACCATTCCGAACAGCGTGGCATAGAGAAAATCATACACACCTGTATAATGATATGCTTTCAAATCCCATGTTGCCCCAATTCCCAAATGGATAATCAAAGCAAACATTAAGTAACTGAAACAGCTTGCTACTAATGCAGGAATAATAGCTTTATAATATTCTACCGCATATTTGTGATGCAGAATTTCCAGCGAGAAAAGACTTCCTCCAAGCGGTGCACCAAACAAGGCCGTAAAACCGGAAGCCATCCCGGCAATACTTAATGACCTCAGCTCCTCACCTTTCAGCCTGAAAATTTTCCCCAGCCAGGTTCCTGTAGATCCGGTGACCTGTACCAATGGCGCTTCAGGACCTAAACTTCCACCTGATGCTACACAAAAAAGCGAAGAAAGAATCATGGATGGATTATTTTTCGGATCCAGCTTTCCTTTATTAAATCTGATATTATTAACAATCAGATGAATTTCTCCAGGATCGCCTATAAAGTGAATCACCAGACCTGCAAGCAACCCACAGACTGCCATGGTTGGAATGACTTCCCAACCTTGAAATTCCGCTAAAAATTCTGTAAAATGTTCCAATACGATCCAATATCCGCCGGCAATGATACCGCCTACCAGGCCTGTAACAGCCCACATAAAAAAAGTACGGCTGAATACAAACGGATTGAATCTGATAGGTTGATCTAACAGATTGAAAGTTCGTATTAACCGTCTTCTTCTATTAATTTTCATTCGCTAAATTCTGTTTTTAGCAAAATAAAAAATAAGCATTCCCCAGCTTAAGATCATCATCAGACCTCCAAGAGGAGTAATAGGTCCTAAGAATTTAAGATTCATTCCCAGATAATCCTGCATACTCAGGAAATAGATACTCACGGAGAATAAAAATGTTCCTGCAATCATCAAGATGGACGTCCATTTTTCAGCTGAAGTCTCAAATTTTAAAATATACCCGATGATCAGCAGGAAAAAAGCGGCATACATCTGATATCTTACTCCTGTTTCAAAACTTTCCAGTCTTTCCACAGCCAATATTTTCTTTAAAGCATGTGCTCCGAATGCGCCCAGGATTACAGACACCATTCCGTAGACTGCTCCAAAAACTAATGTGATTGTTTTCATTTTATAACTCTTCTAATTCTAAGGTTAAATATTTTTTTGTTTTATAATCCTGCCAGGTTCCAATGATTTTCTTTCCTTGCAAATCAGCCTCCACTAAAGCTTTGAAAATCCATTGGCTGGTTTCTTCACTGTAATAATCGTTTTCTATGATAGAAATATGATTGCCTTTTATCTTCCCATTCCACTCAATCAGCTTTTTAATTTTATCATACCAGTATTTTGCAGAAAAAGAGCCGTCATCATATACCTGATCGATCAAAACGGTGATGGAATACTTTCCGTCAATCTTACCGCGATACAGTTTATTATTAAGACTGGTTATCTCTGTTTTTTCAGAACCAGAAATTAAATTTTTTGCATAAGAACTCCAGTATTTTTCCAATTCTCTGTAAGTGAATTCTATCTCATGGCTGCCGAGTTCATCCAGTGCTCTCATGGCATGATTGGAACATCTTCCGGCTACAAAAGTCAGTTTATCTTTTCCAAAGAAGTATTTGACACTTCCCAAAGTATGCTCTGTAAAGCAATCTTCGTAAAGCGCAATCTGATCTTCAGTTTCTTCTTCAGGATTTTTTTCAGCTTTCAGTTTGACAAGAAATTCAGAAATTCTTTTTTTTACTCGTTTCTGAATGATCCCATCTACAATTTTTACTGAACCAGGTTGAAATAAATCTGCAGCATTAATAAAGTTTCCTGTTCTCAGATCAAAGTTCTTCCAGTCCGCAAATTCTTCCGGATAAGCTCCCGAAGCTTCACCATGAATACCTATCGTTAAGATATTTTCAGGAGTTTCCAATTTCTCCCAATCATAGAAATAAAGGTAGTTGGAGTAAGAATTGGTAGCTGTAGAAGCTAATTTAAAAGGATTCCCACCGGAATCCGGAACATATTCCAGCTCACTGACCTGAAGAAATGTATTGATCTTATTGGTTGCTATTGGATTTCCCGGATAGCTTATCACAGGAAACACATAATTTTCAGATTTTGGCTGCAGATCATTGATCTTTAAACTTTTCTGCTGCGAAAAACTTAAACCGGAAACCAATAAGAAAAATACAATGCTCTTTTTCACTATTTTGACTTTATATACATTAAAATAAACTTGGCGACCAGTGTAGAAATTCCCAGGATGATAAACATGTTGGCAAATCTCTTGGAACTCCTGAAACCTTCGTTATTTGTTTTCTTCAGAAAAAAACCAAAGAGAAGGAATACAATGGGCAAAATGATCTGTAACATTAGTTTCCTCTCATTCTGTTAAACTCATTGATCACTTCATGATGGCTTACCGTCTTGTCTTTAAAATACGTCACAAAGTGTTGCTTTTCTTCTTCAGTAGCCCCCAGTTGGTTCAGAATATTCAATAAATGCATTTTCATATGTCCTTTCTGGATTCCTGTGGTTACCAGAGAACGTAATGCACCGAAGTTCTGTGCAAGTCCTGAAACTGCCAGGATGCTCATCAGCTCTTGTGCGGAAGGTTTCCCAAGAAGTGCCAGTGAGAACTTTACCAGTGGGTGAAGATTTGTAAGTCCTCCTACTACTCCAACAGAAATTGGTAAATCTATCCAGAATCTGAATACTCCGTTATCCGTTGTACAGTGAGTCAGGGATCTGTATTGTCCGTCTTTTGCAGCATAGGTATGTGCACAGGCTTCCGTTGCTCTGAAATCATTTCCTGTAGCGATCACCACTGCATCTACTCCGTTCATGATTCCTTTATTGTGAGTCGTGGCACGGTAAGGTTCAATTTCCGCGATAGTGACCGCCTGCTTGAATTTGGAAGCAAACTCTTCAGGAGAAATTCCGCTGTCATCCTTCAGATCTTCCATTTTACATGATACCTCAGCTCTCACGATACAGTCAGGCGTGAAATTGGAAAGAATATTCATCACGATCTGTAGTGAATTCTTTTCTTCCTGAGTAAAATCTTCACTTGTGGCTACTTCCTGTCTCAATGTTTTTCCAAACTGCTCAAGACATGAGTTGATAAAGTTGGCCCCCATTGAATCTACCGTATCAAAGCTTGCTTTCAGCTGGTAATAGTTGGGCATTTCTGCTGTTTTATCCACCAGGCTGATATTTAAAATACCTCCACCTCGTTTTCTCATATTGGAAGTGATATCTTCTGTTGCCTCGAATAGTTTTTTCTTTAGGCTAAAATTAAAGAAATGTAACAGTTTATGAGGTTCTACATTAAAAATAAAATGGGTATGCCCCAGCTTTTCAGTATTGATAATCGTTGTTTTAAAACCTCCTTTATCAATCCAGAATTTGGCTGCCTTAGAAGCGGCGGCAACTACTGAACTTTCCTCAACAGCCATTGGAAGTGCCAGCAGTTTTCCATCAATTAAAAAATTCGGAGCGATTCCGTATGGCATATAGAAATTGGAGATGGTATTTTCAGAAAATTCTTCGTGAAGCTTCTGAAGATCTGCATCATCGTTCCAGTATTGTTGTAATATATTTTGATATTCCTGGTTTCCTTCAAGATATTCGTTTACGAGCCAGTCAATTTTCCCCTGCTTTGGAAGCTTGGAAAAACCTTCGATTGGTTTATGATTCATAATATAAACTTTAATGAGCCGTAAATATAATGATTTTGAGGCTCTTTTTTGTTGATAACTTCTATGAAAAAAGGTTGACATTTATCAATTTTGGAACTAAATTTGAACAATATTTAAAATTATATTGATACAAGTAATATCAAACCACCAAAAGAATGAATTTTGACCGCCTTAAAGAAAAGCTCGAAATCCTTGCCGATGCAGCGAAATATGACGTTTCCTGTTCATCGAGCGGAGGTACGAGGAAGAATAAAAAAGGGGCTTTGGGCGACAGTTCCGCAAGCGGGATTTGCCATACCTATACGGAAGACGGAAGATGTGTCTCCCTGCTTAAAATTCTGTTGACCAACCATTGCATCTACGATTGTGCTTACTGTGTTTCCAGAAGTTCGAATGATATCAAAAGAGCTGCTTTTACCGTAGAAGAAGTGGTAGATCTTACCATCAATTTTTACCGCAGGAATTATATTGAAGGTTTATTTCTGAGCTCAGGAATTTTTAAGAATGCAGATACAACGATGGAGCGTCTTGTAAGAGTGGCCAAAAAACTGCGTCTGGAAGAGAATTTTAATGGGTATATTCATCTGAAATCTATTCCGGGAGCCAGTGATGATCTGATGCAGGAAGCAGCGTTGTATGCAGACCGGTTATCTGTCAATATTGAAATCCCTACAGAAAGCGGATTAAAATTATTGGCGCCTGAAAAGAACAGACAGGATATGATCAGCCCGATGCGGTATATTCAAAAAGGTATCATTCAATATAAAGATGAAAAGAAAATCCTTAAGAAAGTTCCGAAGTTTGCCCCTGCAGGACAGTCTACACAAATGATTGTAGGAGCTACCAATGAAAACGACCTGCAGATCATCAATGTTGCCGATCATTTTTATAAAAATTTCAATCTGAAAAGGGTTTACTATTCCGGATATGTTCCTGTATTAGAAGATAAAAGACTACCTTCTTTGGCAACCGAAGTTCCTATGTTGAGAGAAAACAGACTCTATCAATCAGATTGGTTGATGAGATTCTACGGTTTTAAAGCAGAAGAAATTTTAGATCCGAATGTTCCTTTTCTCGATCTGGAAATGGACCCGAAATTAAGCTGGGCATTGCGAAACTTAGATCAGTTCCCGGTGAATCTTCAAACTGCGGAATATCGCACGATTTTAAGAATTCCCGGAATTGGCGTAAAAACAGCTCAGAAAATTATAAGTGCCAGACGCTTTCAGATTTTAACGATGGACCATTTGAAAAAACTGGGAGCAGCCGTCAATCGTGCAAAATATTTTATTGATTTTACTGCGGGAAATGCTTACCTGAAATACTTAACGGACAAAAACTTCAGAAAGCTGCTGATTGGCGGAAGCTCTTCCAAGTTTCACAACCAGTTTTCACAGCAACTGACATTATTTTAAACACAAACTACAAGAATTTTTTCACAAATGATCACTAACATGATTATACTGCACCTGTCCTTCTGATGAGGAGGGAACCTCTTCAATTAACCAGATTTTTCATTTCATATTATTCAGAATGACAAGCACAAACAAATTTTAAATTCAACACATGACAACCCTACTCTACGATGGAAGTTTTGACGGTCTTTTTACTGCGGTATTTGAAGTTTTCGAATATCGTTATAAAGATGTGGAAATCACAAGCAGGGAAAGGTTTCATCAGGAAAATATTTTTGCAGAAATTCATGAAGTTATTACTCAGACAGAAAAGTCTGAACGGGTTCTCAACAAATTGGAGCAGAATATTGGGAAACAGGGAGTTTACAAACTTTTGAAAGTTTTTTTATCTGAAGATCCCGAGCTGGAAAATTTAATTTTATCAGCTGTAAAACAGTCCATCAAGTATCCCGGACAAAATATTCTTGAAAATTTTGCAGATTCTGATGTTTTAAAAATTTCAAAAATCTGCAAATCGGTAGACAGGGAAAGACATAGGATGACTGCATTTGTCCGCTTTGAAAAAATGCAGGATGGTGTTTTTTTCTCCAAAATAGATCCTGACTTTAATGTGCTTCCTTTGATAAGAAAACATTTTCATAACCGCTACCAGGACCAGAAATGGATGATCTATGACCTTCGGAGAAACTACGGCCTTCTATATGACCTCAACGATTCTGAGTTTTTCTACCCTGATGAAAAAATTGATTTAAATCATTATCAGCAAAAATTCCATGACGAAGAAAAAAGCTATCAGGTACTCTGGCAACGGTATTTTACCAAAACCAATATTGTTGAACGAAAAAATATGAAACTCCATATTCAGCACGTCCCGAAAAGATATTGGAAATACCTGACTGAAAAATGGTAACTAAAATTCCATATTGTGGATAACTTTTTATTTTGGCCAAAAAAGACAACATTTCAAGTGTTTTTTACAAGCACATTATTTAACCTATTAATTTATTGACAGATAGAATCCCCATTAATCAAAAACTCATATTGTGGATAACTTTTTACAGTTAACATTCCGTTAACATAAGAATTTTTTCTACCTGATTTTTATCAGGAAATTGTGTTAAATACCCGAGAACAAAGGGGGTTTTGAAAACCATTTAAAAACATGAAAATCTGTAATATAGGTGATAAAAAATTACATCAAAATTCGTGTTTTGTGGATAACTCTTACTTTTTAATGGTTCGCAAGGCTTTTTTAACGATATATCGGGTTTCTTTTGTTGGGCTTTCCCTAAGCCATTCATCACAGATTTCCACGGTAAATTCCGGTTGTGACTTACTGGCATCATTCAGCCAGTTGCCGACACTGTCCTGTACATATCTGGAGGAGTCGGATCGTAAGGGTTCCAAAATTTCAAGTCCTAACCCAGGATTTTGTTTTAAAGCATCGATATGTTCACACCAAACTCCTCTGGGTCTTGTAGACTCACTGGCAAAGCGCCTTACATTTTCATTTTCATGTTTTGTCCATTCTGATAAAACAGATATGCTTTCAACAAGATTTTCAGCAATATCCGGCCGTACGGTCATCCAACAGATTTCTCTCACTCCAAAATGAGCATCAGAAGCGAATGACTGAATCCTGTTTAATTTTTCTTTAAGGGTCAGTTTATTATCTCTTCCAATGGTATAAGCAGACCAGCATCGAACCAGATCTGCAGGATATACCGCCAATTTATGAAGAAATTCATCATCTTTATTTTTTATGGCCAGATGGAGAAGCCCAACACCAATGGTTTCATTAAGGGTATTCACCGTTTGTTTTTTCAGCTGGTCTACATTCTCTAAAATCGGTATCAGGTATTCTTTGCGATTATTCTGCAATAGTAAGTTTTCCAGCAGCAGCCTTTGATCTACTGCCAGCCATTCTGTAAGATTGGCAGTTTCAATTTCTCCTCTGTTCAGCTTTTCCAGAATATCTGATGGAATATCTTTGATGGAGCGGGCTCCTTTTCGTTTTTCTGCCATACTATTTTAATGATTATCTTTACAAAAGTCCGAAAGTGGGGGCACAAAAACAATACCGCATATTTTTCACCCATAGGGATAAAAAAGTCAATTTTATGGAAACAAAGGAGAGAGCTGAAGAAAATAAAATTTGTCCGTTGGAAGTAGCTGTCAATACCATCAGTGGTAAATGGAAAATTCCTATCGTCTGGCAAATTAATGAAGGGAAGAAACGTCCCAGTGAATTTTTGCGGGGTATCGCTAAAGTGGACCGAAGAGTTCTTAATCAGCAGCTGAGTGAAATGGTAGAAGATGGTATTTTAACAAAACACTCTTTCAATGAGCTTCCTCCAAGGGTTGAATATACTTTGACAGAACTTGGTGAACAGCTTGTGAAAATTCTCTGGCAGCTGAATGATTGGGGGAAATTATTAATTCCTGAGAACGAAGAGTCATTAAACTAGCAGATTTTCAGATTATATTGGCAGATAAGCTAAAAAAAATGATATTTGTGTGAACTAATACACATGAAAAAAGTTATCACCGGAATCACAGCATTTTTAATTCTCACAGGCTGTATTAAAGAAAAATCTTCAGACCGTCTGTTGGCTGAACCAGATAAGAACGAACATTTAATTGCAGAAAATGCTTTAAAAATCAATAAAGATAAAAATACCATCCGGGAAAGATTTTCTCCTCCGGAAGGTTATAAATGGCTTGAGGAAAAACCGGGATCTTTTGGGTATTTTATCGAAAATTTTAAGTTAAAACCTTACGGCAGCCAGATTGTAAAATATGACGGAACACCCATTTCTACCCAGCATCTTCATGAAGCCGTTTTTGATATTGATACAGGAAATAAAGATTTGCAGCAATGTGCTGATGCCGCCATCCGAATGAGGGCTGAATATCTTTATAAGGCGAAAAAATTTAACGAAATTAAATTTCATTTTACAAGCGGAGATCTTCTCAGCTGGAATG
Source organism: Chryseobacterium sp. ON_d1 (assembly GCF_006829085.1). Classification (GTDB taxonomy): domain Bacteria; phylum Bacteroidota; class Bacteroidia; order Flavobacteriales; family Weeksellaceae; genus Chryseobacterium. The sequence continues at coordinate 193,918 of NZ_BJTC01000005.1, read as the reverse complement.
ATTATAAAAATGGAACAAGAGCTTTTGTGAATGGAAATTCGGTCAGCTTCCGAAAAACAGCAGCCTTCGATGATTCTTATCAAAGTTTCAGAAATTATCTGGATCTGATTTTTAATTATGCAGGAACGATTTCATTACATAAAGAAACAAAACCGGTAACAAAAAATTCTGACCTGAAAACAGGTGATATTCTGATTGCGCCGGGAAGTCCGGGGCACATTGTTTTCATTTCGGGGGTCTGCCAGGATCAGAAAGGGAAAAGATTGTACTTATTAAGTGAAGGATTCACACCGGCACAGTCTGTACATGTGATTTCAAATCCTTTTAACCCGTATTTTACGCCCTGGTATGATCTTGACATCCATGCTCCTGAAACAAAAACTGCAAGATATTTTTTTAAACCTACAAACTTCAGAAGCTTTTAATAATTTATATTCAAAACTATTGGAAAGTTACTACGATAATCTGAACTTGTTTTTGTAAATTTGTGTTCGAAATTTTTTTCTTGATGAAAGAGAGTGTTGTAAAAAAAATTGCAGTTCTTACTTCAGGAGGCGACTCTCCGGGTATGAATGCGGCATTAAGAGCGGTAGTAAGAACCGCTAATTACTATAATATCGAATGCTACGGGGTGAGAGAAGGTTACAACGGCCTTATCAACAATGATTTCCTGAAAATGGGAGCCCGTTCCGTAAAAAATATAATCAACCAGGGTGGAACGATTCTAAAGTCTGCCAGATCTGCTGAGTTCAGAACTAAAGAAGGCCGTCAGAAAGCTTATGACAATTGCATAAAGCTTGGAATAGACGGATTGGTTTGTATTGGTGGAGACGGAACTTTCACTGGTGCGAAAATCTTTAATGAAGAATTCGGAATCAGGGTAATCGGTATTCCGGGAACAATCGACAACGATATTTTCGGAACTGATAACACCATCGGATACGACACCGCTTTGAATACCGCAATGGATGCCATTGACAAAATCCGTGATACAGCCACTTCCCACAACAGGGTTTTCTTTGTGGAAGTAATGGGTCGTGATGCAGGGTTTATTGCTCTAAACAGCGGATTGGCAACAGGAGCTCTGGATATTTTAATTCCTGAGAAAAAAGACAGTATTGATGAGCTTTTCGCGAAATTCAGAGATGCTGAAAAAACAGGAAAAGCATCAAGCATTGTTGTAGTAGCGGAAGGTGAAAAATTAGCCAACGTATATGAACTTGCCGAAAAAACAAAACAGACATTCCCTGATTATGACATTCGTGTAGCGATTCTGGGACATATGCAGAGAGGAGGTTCTCCAAGCTGTGCAGACAGAGTTCTGGCAAGCCGTCTGGGGTATGGAGCTGTAACAGGGCTAATGGAAGGACAAACCAATGTAATGGCAGGGATGCGTTCTAATGATCTGACGTATACACCGATTGAAGAAGCCATTAAAAAACATAATGAAATCAATAAAGACCTTTTACTGATTTCAAAAATTTTAGCAATTTAATTATTTTTATAATCTAATAAAACAAACTATTATGTCAACAATCAAAGTAGGTATCAACGGTTTTGGTAGAATTGGACGTCTTGTTTTCAGAGCAATGACTGAAAGAGACAACATTGAAGTTGTAGGAATCAATGACCTAATCAATGCAGAATACATGGCTTACATGTTAAAATATGACTCTGTACACGGTATTTTCCCAGGTGAAGTTTCTGTAGAAGGAAATGATCTTGTAGTAAACGGAAAAAGAATCAGAGTAACTGCAGAAAAAGACCCAAGCAACCTAAAGTGGAACGAAATCGGTGCAGACTACGTAGTAGAATCTACTGGTTTATTCTTAGATAAAGAAAGCGCTGCAAAACACATTACTGCAGGTGCTAAGAAAGTAATCCTTTCTGCTCCTTCTAAAGATGATACTCCAATGTTCGTAATGGGGGTAAACCACAAGGAACTTACTGATGATATCAAAATCTTATCAAATGCTTCTTGTACTACAAACTGTTTAGCTCCTTTAGCTAAAGTAATCCACGATAACTTCGGAATCGTAGAAGGTTTAATGACCACTGTACACGCTACAACAGCTACTCAGAAAACGGTTGACGGTCCTTCAATGAAAGACTGGAGAGGTGGTAGAGCTGCTCTGAACAACATCATCCCTTCTTCTACAGGTGCTGCTAAAGCAGTAGGAAAAGTAATCCCTTCACTAAACGGAAAATTAACAGGTATGTCTTTCAGAGTACCAACTGTTGACGTTTCTGTAGTAGATTTAACAGTGAGAATTGAAAAAGCTGCTTCTTATGAAGAAATCTGTTCAGTAATCAAAGCTGCTTCTGAAGGTGAATTGAAAGGTATCCTAGGATATACTGAAGAGGCAGTAGTATCTCAGGACTTCGTAGGAGATAAGAGAACTTCTATCTTCGACAAAGATGCTGGTATCATGCTTTCTCCTAACTTCGTAAAACTTGTTTCATGGTATGACAACGAAATGGGTTACTCTAACAAGTTAGTAGATATGCTTGTACATGCGGCTTCTTTATAATAAATAATGAGCGATAAGCAATATAAAACCTTCCCGATGGGAAGGTTTTTTGTTATAAAAAAATATTTATTACTCGAATATTAAAAAATATCAAGTATGTATGAATTCAGAGTACAGGTATTTAAAGTTCCATTTGCTTTAATATGATTAAGTAAGCATAAGTCTGATGTATAAATTTGATATACTATATTTTTATTTTTCTGTGTATTCATTTCTTTTTTTTCTCTAGGAGGAATACGATCAAAAAACTTTCTTATTTGACAAACATCGGATACATTTGGAGTATCTTCCAGATACCAATAATAAATCCAGAGATACTCTGAAGTCTGATTATTAAAAATTAAATTCCCATTTCCGTTGCATTGAATGGGCTTATCCAACTCTGGCCCTGTTCTTTCAATAATAAAACTTGTAATTATATCATTCCAATCATTTCCAAGATATGGTGTATCTGTATATAAAACTCTTGATCTTCCTCCAAAATCCTTATGTTCAAATATCGTGACTTTGAAACCAGCCGGAACTTTTATAGAAGAAATCATATCATTACATAAATCACAACACCCAAAACCAAATCCACACCAAAAAGAACTTGGATTTTTATCTTCAAGCAAATTCACTTTGCCACCCCCATTATAAGTTTTTGATGCTCCCTCATAATTGGAATGTTCATACATAATTACTTGCCCATTCATAGTAATACAAATCAATAGTAATAAAAGTGTTTTCATAGCTAATTGTTTTTAGAATTAAATTATATTTTTAAAAAATTGAAAGCCCTTATTATTAATTGAACTCTCATGGCTATTTGTAATAACAAAGTTTATATTTTTAAAAAAAAGAGAAAATTACCCGTTTGTAGTATTTTAAGCGTGTAAAATGAATAGAGCATCTCGGTATATTTAAATGATAAATCTCACCAAAACATTTCAGCATAAAACTTGTACTTTTATAGGTAAAGGAATGAACATGACACAACCCCGGTTTAAAGACGCACCTCATTTCAGGGATTTTTGGGAAAAGGGCAATGGAAAACAGCTTATTGAATTTTCCGGAGCAGAAGTGAGTTTTGAGCACTTTGAAAAATTTGCTCCCTATTTTCATCATACGGATGAGATCGGAGATGAGGTGGTAAAAGATGTTTATTTCACTAAAAAATTCCACGAGGCCTCCAGGGAAATTGAACATTATATCAGAAATGGGGTTTCGGAAACTGATGACGTTCCTGAAAGTGTAAAAAAATTGTTCAGCCAAACTCAAAAAGTTCCTGATTGGCTGGATCATCAGTTACTCAAAAGCGGAGCAGAACTATGTATGAGAAGCAATCTTGACTCCTTGATCTCCTTAAGGGATTATTGTCTGATCGGCGGCTATGATTATGCCTACCTCAACAAACCACTTGTTGTTACAGAAGCATTGAAAAAAGGTGCAGTGAAACGCCTTTCTGAAACATTGGATTTCTGGGTAAACGCTACCCGGTACAATTCCCTGAACGTTCACGCAAAAGGATATGAATTTGCGATAAAAACCCGTCTGATCCATTCTTACGCCAGGCTTTCCATTAAAAAACACTATAAAGACTGGGATACTGATAATTGGGGAGAGCCTATCAATTCCTGGGATATGATGGCAACGTACATTGGATTCAGTCTGGTATTTCTTCATAGTCTTAAAAAGCTGGGAAATTGTTTTTCTGCTGAGGAGGAACAGGGAATTTTTCATCTCTGGAAATATGTAGGGTACCTGTTGGGAATTCCAGAGCAGCTTCTTCCCAACAATAAAAAACAGGCAACGGAATATTTTTATTTATGGACCTCTGTTCAGCCGTCTTCTGATAAAGATTCTGTGCTTCTTGCCCATTCTTTACTGGATGAATCACTGGAAAACCCTATCTTAAAGTTTGAATTTCAAAGAAAGAACTTAAGATATCTGCACATCTGCTGTACCTGGTTTCTGCTGGATGATGAAGTATGTAAAAGATTACAGATTCCTGATGTTCCTTACAAAACTCTGTTTCCAAAATCGAAAATACTTTTCAACGCAATATATGACAAAATGGTCAGTCGTACTGCAAGAATACAAAGAGGGAATAAAGATCAGATGAAAGTACTGGAAGATTATCTGAACATCACTAAGAATTCAAATTTTCATTAAAAGTAATTGTTGGAAATCGCAAAGGCGCAAAGATTTTTAGACATTGTGGTACTTTTTAAGGCGCAAGAAAATCGAAGATTTTCAGCAAGGGAAAGTATATAATTTTAGATGAAATTTTCGCAGATGAAGTAGTTATGAAGATTTTCATTAGCACCATTGTAATTTGCATAATCTGTGAGAGGTCAAGATATGCAGCATTCAATTTTATCGGAGATAAAATTTTTGCGCCTTAAAAACAAAAGTATTCTACATAAATAGCGCCTTTGCGATTTCCAATAAAAACAGCTTCTTTTATTTAGTAAAAACACTTTAGATACCACATTCCGCATGTGCTTCGTTATGAAGAAGATCAGCCATAAAATTTTATCATTTTTTAACTCTAAAAACAACTTTAGGAAATAAAATATATTAGCTTTTAATATTTAAATTATGTATTTTTGAGAAATTATTTTAATAGAGATGAGTAACATTGATGATAAGAAAAAAGCACTCGCTTTAGTGCTTGACAAGCTAGATAAAACATATGGAAAGGGAACAGTAATGACTTTAGGTGATGAATCTATAGACAATACAATAGAAGTAATCCCTTCCGGTTCTTTAGGATTGGATATTGCCTTAGGAATAGGCGGATATCCAAAAGGAAGAATCATTGAAATATATGGTCCTGAATCTTCAGGTAAAACAACGTTGACCCTTCACGCTATTGCTGAAGCTCAAAAAGCGGGTGGTATTGCTGCTTTCATTGATGCAGAGCATGCTTTCGACAGAACTTACGCTGCGAAATTAGGAATCGATCTTGAAAACCTGATCATTTCTCAGCCGGACAATGGTGAGCAGGCTTTGGAAATTGCCGATAACCTGATCCGTTCAGGAGCTATTGATATCGTTGTGATTGACTCTGTTGCTGCTCTTACCCCAAAAGCAGAGATTGAAGGTGAAATGGGAGATTCTAAAATGGGTCTTCACGCAAGATTAATGTCTCAGGCACTAAGAAAGCTTACCGCTACTATTTCAAGAACAAAATGTACTGTAATCTTCATCAACCAGTTGAGAGAAAAGATCGGTGTGATGTTCGGAAACCCTGAAACCACTACCGGAGGTAACGCTCTTAAGTTCTATGCTTCTGTAAGAATTGATATCAGAAAAGCCAGTGCACCAATCAAACAAGGTGATGAAGCTATCGGTAGCCGTGTGAAAGTGAAGATTGTGAAAAACAAAGTAGCACCTCCTTTCAAGCAGGCAGAATTCGATATCATGTATGGCGAAGGAGTTTCTAAAGTAGGAGAAATTCTTGATACTGCTGTAGATATGGGAATTGTGAAGAAAAGCGGATCATGGTTCAGCTACGAAGAGACTAAATTGGGTCAGGGACGTGATGCTGTAAAAGATGTTTTAAGAGATAACCCGGATCTTGCTGAAGAATTGGAAGGTAAGATCAAGGAAGAAATGAAAAACAAATAATTTTTCAGAAAAATATAGAAAAGGCAGTCTTCGGATTGCCTTTTTCTGTTTTAAAATAAAGATTTTTTTAACGTAAAGGTTTCATCTGTATGCTGTAATATTTTTAAGAGAGCAAAGTACGGAATCAATTTCATTGCTTCTTACTAAGCAAACGCATCATTTACCACAAAGCTGCATCAGCGATGCTCTCTTATAATCAGCTTTTGAGTCTTATTCTTTATGTTTAAATAAATGAAGGATAAGAAAATAAAAAGAGGTCATTCCACAGAACAACCTCTTTGATATTTTATATTTTTAAATTATTCAGCAATTTTACCCTGCAGCTGAAGTGCTCCGGTCACTTTCATCCCTTTTGCTGGAGTTTCAAATCTCATGTTTTCTTTATTTACAAAAGCATCAATAGTGAAGAAATCCTCATCTTCTTCATTTGTAATCAACTTCAGTTTCAGGATATACCCTTTAATACTTCCGTCTTCAAGCAATTCTGTTTCCTTAAAGTCTATAACCTGACCAATAAAATCAAAACAAGCATAATTAGGAAGATCCTGGCTTGGAGCATAGGTTGTGAAATCTTCACTCATTTTAGTACCGTCAGGTAAATCAGTACTGGTATGAAGATCCAGAATAAAAATAATTCCGCTGATATTTATCTTCTGATGCGGCTGTGTCATGTAGATATTTCTGTTCTCAGCATAATCGGTAGCGAAAAACCAAACTCCAAAAGTATCTCTTGCCGGACCTGCTACGATTGCCTGTAAGTTCAGTGCATTTTCCCATTCTCTGATTGATCTTGTTTCAAAATCCAAAGAATAATCAGTTTTCACTTCCGGAATGATTGTACTCAGTTCATCGGTAACAATGGTTTTAAATCTGACATCTTCAAATTCAGTTTTGTTTTTACGTTCTCCATTCGGATTAGAAACCGTAGACTGCATTAAAACTGTGCTAAGATACTGACCGTAATCTTTAGTCTGAAAATTCTGATGTCCAAAAATACCGCTCCATGTGTTTACAAGATTATGAACATTGGATTTTCTAATGATAATTCCTGCTTCATTAGTCATTTCAGGAGCTGCAATTCCTTCTGTATTCGGGAAATAATCTTTACCATCTACCAATTGATGATTCATGATCTCATTATTTTCTTCATGAGAAAACTCTGCAAAACCTTTATAAGTAATATTTTGATTTTCGAAAATATAAGGCAGTCCTGTTTTGGCTTTCTCAGAACCTGCGAAATGATAAGCAAGTGAAATTCCTTTAAATTCCCCTTCCTGAATAGCCGGATTATGATTGCCGTTATGATCAAACTGAGAATGATACAGGATCATATAAGATCGGATCTTACCTTCCTGAAGCTCACTTTCAAACTTTTCTTCCATTTGGGAAATTACCTGCTGTGGAGAAAGTGCATAAGCATCTTCTGTCACCATATACGCAAAACCTTCTACTTCTCCGTTTTCTTTTTCAAAAGCTGAAATAGGCGTATATTCTCCTCTCAGCTGAAGCGCTATAGAATACACAATATAATCATTATAAATCCTGATTTTTTTATATTCTTCATTTACTTTCAGCTCCTCTACCGGCTGTGAAGAAATTTCCGGTATTGTTTCCACAACTTCTTCCACCACTTCCTCTACTACTTTTTCCTCTGGCATTTCCATTTCCTGAACCGGAGTACTTACATTTTCCTGACTGTTATTTTTTTTCTTAAAAAAATCAAAGATTCCCATACTGTTATTTATAATTGGCGGTAAATATAATAAAAGTGCTCAACAGGCTCATCATAAAAAAAATGCCATTGTGTCAGTTTATCTTTTGTGATGTATTTTCTAATAAAAACCCCGGGCGGAGCCTTTGGCTCCGCCCGGGGTTTTTATTAATTAGGTTTATCATCTGTCAGCTCAAATCCCCAATCTTTTCCTTTTTGGGTGGCCGGAATACCTTTTGTCATCCAGACCGGAGCTTTAGCCCCCTTCAGGTAATAATCAAAAAACTGCTGTTCGCGGATTTGAATATCTTTTCTGTTCTGGCGTTTCATCAAGTTGTGATCATCCCCATTATAATTCAGAAGCCATACTGGCTTTCCGAGACGGCGTAATGCGGTGAACATTTCGATTCCCTGATACCATGGCACTGCTCCATCTTTATCATTACTCATGATAACTACCGGAGTTTTCACCTGATTAATGGTAAAAAGCGGTGAGTTTTTAATATAAAGATCCGGAGCTTCCCATAGATTCTTTCCTAGTCTGCTCTGTGATTTTTCGTACTGAAACTGTCTGTTCATTCCTGAAGTCCATCGGATTCCTCCATATGCGGAAGTCATGTTGACAACAGGAGCTCCACTCCATGCAGCCGCATACATATTGGTATGAGCAATAAGATAGGCAACCTGATAACCTCCCCAGCTTTGCCCCTGAATTCCTATTTTAGTACCATCTACCCAGGAATTTTGCTTGAGCTTTTCCACTCCGGAATTAATGTATTCCATTGCAGATTCTCCCGGGAAACCATCTGTATAAGAAATATCAGGAGTGAAAACCAGGTATCCGTTACTCACAAAATAAGAAATATTTAATCTTGAAGGGGTTGGCGCCGGTGCTACATAACGGTTCAGATTGTCCGAAAGCTTTTCATAGAAATAGACAATCATCGGATATCTTTTATTTGGATCGAAACCTTCCGGTTTGTACAGAATTCCTGTAGAAGTATTCCCTTTTGGTGTTGTCCAGTGTACCAGCTCATCCGTACCCCAGTTATATTGGCTTTGCTGTGGATTGGTATTGCTCAGCTTCTGCTGCTCTGAGAAATCAGATGTCACAAAAATATTGGGGGAATCTGTGTATGATTCTTTTACTAAAATATATTCTTCTGCATTTTTTGCTTTTTGAAGACTTCGGTATCCCCAGACATTTTCCATCTGAATTTTCACAGGATCAGAACCTGACTGAATGGTTGTTTTGAAGATCCCATTGGCCTTAGATGTATTATCAAATGCTGATAAATAGATAGAAGATTTTCGGTTCAGACTTTTAATATCCTTATCCAGATCGTATGTATCAAATGTTATTTTATGTTTGCGTCCGAATCCATTCGTGACATTCCTTGGCTTTTTTGAACCATTCAGAAAAAATTCCCATAGATCGTAGCGGTCTCTTATAATAACAGATTCATCTTTATCTGTCCATGATGCGATGCCATAAGAATTTGGAAAATCCGGCATATCAAATTCTTCATCCACAAAGGAAACAGGTAAGCCTGTACTCAGCGGGAGCATTTGTTTTGTTTTTACATTATAACTCAGCCACTGCCCTTTTTCCCTGTCAAAAATCACTACAAATTGGCCAAGCGGAGATACTGCAGCAGCTCCATTAAGATTTTTAATAATTTCGGTTCTGTCTCCCGTTTTATTATCGATCAGGAAATAGGTTTTCTTTGTAGCACCTTCCCATTGTGAAGGAATTCGGTTGTTGATACTGGTAATCCCCAATGTAAATTCAGCATTTCCCTCGTTGACCCATCTTAAAGTATCCAGGTCTTCCCCATCAATATTACTGAAGATGTCCGGTTTTTCGGTCTGCATTACAGCAGCATAAGATTTTTTCAGATCATTTTTCAATTCCTTTAACTGTACTGTCTGCAGATAATCATCCTTATAATTCCAGATGTCTACCACTGCATGATCGTTTGCAATCATAGCAGTATCTTTGGCGACAGGCTTTGGAGCAACCCCAAAATACAGCTGTTTCCCGTTTTTACTGAACAAAGGCAGTCTGTTTTCAGAAATTACCCAATTTTTCTTCATCTGTGCATTTTCATTGGTTATAATTTCTTTTTTATTTCCTTTAAAATTAAAGTAATACAGCTGATATAGTTTCACCAGATCATTCTGTGCAGAAGGAGTTCCTACATAAGCCAATTGATTTCCTTCTTCATCAAAAGCCAATTGTGAAAAATCACCTTCCATCTCTGAAATCTTATTGACAGTCCCTGTTTGCAGGTCTACTACCTGTACCGTTTGAAATGCATATTTCTTTGGCTTTGATTTGTCTGTATCTTTTTTGTCAGCAGCCTTTTCATCTGCTGGGTCTTTCCCTTCTTTTTTATCTTTTTTCTCGTCTGGCTTTTTAGTTACAAAAACCAGCTGTTTCCCGTTCTTACTGAACTCATAACGGATTACGTTATCATATTCTGTAATTTTCCCATCTAAAAGATTTCTTACTACCAGCTGCAATGGTTTTACATTTTTATCTTCATCCTTACTTTCATCACTATCTTCTTTTTCAGAAGCATCATCCGAGGATTTATCCTTTAGATTTTCCAGCAGATAAGCAACATAAGAACCTGCTTTTTCAGGAATTTTAAATGATTTTACATTAGGAATCTTCTCTGTTTTATCATTTAAAAAATCTACAATGGCAAGACTGTCTTTCGTTAACTTATTTTTTTTAAGCTTTTTATCTTTTACCGCCTTTATGTCTTTATATTGCGGACGGATCTGAAAAACAGCAAACCTGGAATCATTTGTAAAATCCAGTTTTGTGGCTCTGTCAAATTTCTTCGAGGCTTTATTTTTAACAGAATATAAAGAAAGGGTTGAATTTCCTTCCTGAGCATCTACAGAATAGGCAACCCATTTTCCATCATTTGAGATTTTTCTTGTACCTAAATTTTGCCAACTGTCGTAAACAGAATGGTCCAAAGGCTTTTTCTGCCCATAAACCCAACAGGTTATCATGAGCAGCATAAACACTGTACATTTCAACTTCATTTTTAAAATATTTTAAGAAATAAAAATAAGATATTTCTCCGACAAATTACATGATGAGTGTGTTTCAGACTTAAAAATGCCATTCTGTCACATTCTTCTTCATGGTATTTTTTTTGAGAAAGAATCTTAAAATTAAAAATCTAAATATGATGACTAAAGGAAATATTAATGTATCTGTGGAAAATATTTTCCCGCTTATTAAAAAATTTCTTTACAGTGACCACGAAATATTCTTAAGAGAATTAATCTCCAATGCAACTGATGCCACTTTAAAATTAAAACATTTAACAAGCATCGGAGAAGCAAAAGTGGAATACGGGAACCCAAAACTTGAAGTTAAGATTGATAAAGACCAGAAAACTTTACATATCATTGATCAGGGTATTGGAATGACAGGTGAAGAAGTTGAAAAATATATCAACCAGGTTGCCTTCTCCGGAGCTGAAGAGTTTTTGGAAAAATATAAAGATTCTGCGAAAGATGCCGGAATTATCGGACATTTTGGTCTTGGTTTTTACTCTGCATTCATGGTGGCAGAAAAGGTGGAAATTCTTACAAAATCCTATAAAGATGAACCGGCAGTACGTTGGATCTGTGACGGAAGCCCTGAGTTTACCCTTGAAGAAACTGCTGATAAAACTGACAGAGGTACGGAAATCATCCTTCACATCGCTGAGGATTCTGTAGAATTTTTAGAAGAAGGAAAAATCCGTGAGCTTTTATTAAAGTATAACAAATTCATGCCTGTTCCAATTAAATTCGGGACTAAAACACATACACTTCCTTTACCTGAAGGAGCTCCAGAGGATGCTGTAGCTGAAACAGAGGAAGTAGATAATATCATCAACAATCCGGTACCGGCATGGACAATTGCTCCAAGTGAACTGACCAATGAAGATTACATGAAGTTCTATCATGAGCTGTATCCAATGCAGTTTGAGGAACCATTATTCAACATCCACCTGAATGTTGATTATCCTTTCAATCTTACAGGAATTCTGTTCTTTCCCAAACTGAGCAACAATTTGAATATTGATAAGGATAAAATTCAACTGTATCAGAATCAGGTATTCGTAACAGATGAAGTAAAAGGAATTGTTCCTGACTTCCTGATGCTTCTGAGAGGAGTCATTGATTCTCCGGATATTCCATTAAACGTTTCCCGTTCTTATCTTCAGGCGGATGGTGCTGTGAAGAAAATTTCTTCTTATATCACAAAAAAAGTGGCCGACAAAATGGCTTCTTTAATCAATGAAAACCGTGAAGATTACGAGAAAAAATGGAATGATATTAAAGTAGTCATCGAGTACGGAATTGTGACAGAAGAGAAATTTGCTGAAAAAGCAGATAAATTCACCTTATATCCTACAACAGACGGTAAGTACTTCCTTTGGGATGAATTGGTTGAAAAAATCAAACCCATGCAAACTGACAAGGATGGCAAACTGATTGTATTGTATGCTACCAATGCCGATGAACAACACAGCTATATCCAGTCAGCGAAGGATAAAGGATATGAAGTTCTTTTATTGGATTCACCGATTATTTCACATGTTATTCAGAAACTGGAAACTTCAAAGGAAAACATCTCATTTGCGAGAGTAGATGCAGATCATGTAAACAATCTGATCAAAAAAGACGAACCGGTAATTTCAAAACTAAATGAAACGGAAAAAGAGGCTTTGAAAAAGAATGTAGAAGAAGCTATTCAGGATTCTAAGTTTACAGTGCAGCTTGAAGATCTTGACAGCAATGATGCTCCGTTTACCATTACCCAGCCCGAATTCATGAGAAGAATGAAGGAAATGCAGGCTACAGGCGGAGGTGGCATGTTCGGAATGGGAGGTTTCCCTGAGATGTACAATCTTGTGGTAAACTCGAACAGTGAACTCTCTAATCAGATCTTAAAAACTGAGAATGCTGAAGAGAAAGAGAATTTGATCAAATATGCTCTGGATCTTGCCAAGCTTTCCCAAAACTTACTGAAAGGAAAAGATCTTACAGATTTTATACAGAAAAGCTATAAGCAACTTGAAAAATAATACACGAAAGACTGTTTCATTTTGAAGCAGTCTTTTTTATTTTTTTTAACACAAAAGTCATAAAAGATGTTGTCCATTTAAGGTTTTACCCTGTAATATCATATGGGTAAGAAAAATATTTAAACGTTTGAGAATTAAAAAATTTTCTATTAATATGCACTTTTACACTAAATTATTTTGAACTTGCTTATGTTCACTAAAGTGTTTAATTGTAAAGCTTTTATAGATTTTGGTGGTCAACTTTTAGGCAAGCCTATAACATTGAAAATATTCAACAATACTACAAGAAACATTAATATTATGATGTTTTCCTGCTTATCTATTTAATTGTTAAGTATTATGAGCATATTTTTTCTGTTTTCTGTTGTATAGATTATGCTTTTTTGCCATTTTTGTATAAAATGTAGGTCATGCAAAAAGAAAAATTACGTCTCGTCAGAAAACAGAAAGGCTATACTCAACAGCAGGTAGCTGACTTTATCGCAACAGATGTATCTAATTACAGCAGAAAAGAAAGCGGTGATGTAAGAATTGTAAAAGATGAATGGGACAAAATTGCTCATTTTCTGGATGTCCCATTGGAAGAGATTTACGAAGATGAGGAAGCTACAATAGTTATCAATAATGATCATCCTGTATTTAATGACAGATCCTATTCTGCAGGAGTAATTACCACGCAGAATAATTACGATAATATTCCGGGAGCCATCATAGAAAATCTACAAAACTATATTACTCTATTGAGAGAAGAGAATGAAAGACTTAAAGAGGAATTGAAAGGTCTTCCAAAAAGAGAAAAATAATACAGTTTGAAACAAACTGTAAAAAGATATTAATGTCACTCCTATTAGTTTATAGGGTGGCATTTTTTATTATAATCAGATCAGAGTGTTTTTCAGATGCAAAACATTTAAGGATTCAATTGGTGTATTTTAAGAGGTCAAGGACTACGAACCTGTCGTTGACGAAGCTTTGTGATTATATGTTCGCTTAGAAAGAATTAAATTGATTCCAGCTTTACTCCCTTAAAAAATATACCGGATGCACAGGAAAACTTTGCTTAAAAAAATCTTCGTTATTAAATTTTCACCCAAATCATAATTCTGTCAGCGGATCCCAGAACAGCTTTTTGAAATTTTTTATTCTAAGATTTTCCACAGTGATACCTTCTGCTTCCAGCTTAGGCTGAAATTCCGGCACAGATAATACTCCTGAACTTGAAATCACGCGGTGGGCAGGAACATCTTCAGGACATCCTCCCATTGCTTTCCCTACATGTCTGGAATGGTTAGGATAGCCGACAGCTTTTGCTATGGCACCATACGTAGACACTCTTCCTTTGGGGATAAGCCTTGCTATTTCATATACCTGTTGTTTGAAAATTTCATCCATATGATCTGTTTACTCTCTTTTTTGCATCATTTTTGAACTGTGTTATGCTCAATGATGTTTCATTAAAAGATAAAGATATGAAAAAATCATTTTTCAGGCTGCTGAATGCCATCAATAAACAAGTTCTTCCGAAACTGAGTAATAAAGACCCCAATCATCTGACTAAGATTGAGAAGGGAATTCTCGCATATAGATATTTTGTGCTGGTGAATTCTTTGGATTGATTTTTATGACCCAGAGATCAGGCAGATTTTCATAAATGTTTTTATGTTTTTGAAGAACGCAAGGATCTTATCTCCAATAAAATTGGACCATTTTTTAACCCGTTAAGATTATTTAAGCTTTAAAGAGTATTAAGGGGCATCGCTAAGTTATTTTTATTTAGCTGCATATCTTATTTTCATCAAAGATGAAACTTAATTATTCTTACAGCCTCCATTTCTCTCAATGGTTTAAACAGTTTTATTTTTTCAAAACCAATCTGCTTCCAAATCCTAAAATAAAAAAGCGCTCCAGATAATTGAAGCGCTGATAGGGTAATCTCTATTGAGATGTATATTCTTAAGCGTTTTCTAAGATATAAGAGAACATCAATGGTGCACAGATCGTTGCATCACTTTCAACGATAAATTTAGGTGTCGTAATATCCAGTTTACCCCAAGTGATTTTCTCATTTGGAACAGCTCCTGAATAAGAACCGTATGATGTTGTAGAGTCAGAGATCTGGCAGAAATAAGACCAGAAAGGAATATCATGCATTTCCATATCCTGATACAACATGGGTACTACACAGATGGGGAAATCTCCGGCAATACCTCCACCAATCTGGAAGAATCCAACTCCTTTTCCGCCTGAGTTTTTTGTATACCAGTCAGCAAGGTAAGTCATATATTCAATACCTGATTTCATTGTAGTAGGTTTAAGCTCTCCTTTGATACAGTAAGAAGCGAAGATGTTACCCATTGTAGAATCTTCCCATCCCGGAACCACGATTGGTAAGTTTGCTTCTGCAGCAGCGATCATCCATGAATTTTCTCTTGGGATTTCATAATACTGTTCCAGTACTCCTGAAAGGATCATTTTGTACATGAATTCGTGTGGGAAATACCTTTCTCCTTTAGCTTCTGCATCTTTCCAGATCTCCACAATATGTTTCTGTAATCTTCTGAATGCTTCTTCTTCAGGAATACATGTATCTGTAACTCTATTCAGACCTCTTTCCAAAAGATCCCACTCATCCTGAGCAGTCAGATCTCTGTAATGAGGAACTCTTTCATAGTGAGAGTGAGCTACAAGGTTCATTAAATCTTCTTCAAGGTTAGCCCCTGTACAAGAAATAAAATCCACTTTTCCCTGACGGATCATTTCTGCAAGAATTTTACCCAATTCAGCAGTAGACATTGCTCCAGCTAAAGTGATCATCATTTTCCCGCCATCTTTAAGATGGGCAACATACCCTTTAGATGCATCCACCAATGCAGCTGCATTGAAGTGCAGGTAATATTTCTCTATAAATTCAGAAATTGGTTTGCTCATTTTTTTAATTTTTGCAAAGATAAAACTTAAAAACGGAATGCCGTCAACGCACTTGAAGAAAGTATGATACAGGAGTCTTTTTTTATCATTTGTTAAATACTAAAGCTGTTCTATCGGGAAACTCAAACATGTAAAGAGCTCCCAAACATTGCGGGTATCTCAGGCGCAAGAAAATCAAAGATGTTCATCAAGGGTAAGTATATAGCTTCATATCAGAGATAAAATCTTTGCGCCTTAAGCACATAGTATATAAAAAGCTTGCGTCTTTGCGTTTTCCGACATTAACTCTATAAAAAAGCGCAGCTTAAATAAGCTACGCTTTCACTATCATTCAACTTAATATTATTCAGCAAGGATTATCCTTCCCAGGCTTCCACTTTCAGGATTTCTATTTTTCTTTCTCCATCTCTGAAAGGCCAGTTGATAACATCTCCTACTTTATATCCTACTACCGCAAGTGCAATATCCGACAGGATGGAAAGTTTGTTTTTTTTAAGCTTTTCTTTGGTGGAGGCTACGAAAATGTATTCATGTTCAAAATCCAGGGTATGGTCTTTTAATGTTACTTTTCTGCCCACTGTTACAATGTCTGGAGGAAGATCTCTTCTCAGCACCTGTTTTGCCTTTCTAAGTTCTTCGGTCAATCTTTTTTCTTCTTCGATGCTCACTTTTTTTCTTCTGAGTGTATCTTTTATGGCATCATAAATTCCTGTGGTTACAATAATATGATTGGACATTTCCTTTAATTTAAAAAATTTAAATGCAGTTATCCCTTGATGATCCAATGTAGAATCCAGGCATATTACAGCCCCCTTCTATAGAAAACCGCAAAAACTATACATAAAAATCCGGAATAATTCCCTGTCTTGGATCCTGACAGGGCTTAATTGATAAAGTCCTTGGAACTTTTCAGAAAAGAACCTGTGTGAAGATAAAGTAATGACAGCAACAATCCTGACTGTCTGCTTTCTGCTGATAAAGAAATTGTTGCCGCCATTATTAATGAGATGTTTATAATTCCCGTAAAGATAGCATTTAAAAACGGAATGTAGCAGCTGCGCTCAAAGAAACTCTTGTCAGTCCTTCTTTCTGATCCTTTCCAAGATCAACTGTCTGCCCGTTCACTTTTATCTTGTTCAAAGTTCCTGCAGTAATTCCCAACTTAGGACCTATCATAAAGTTTTTTGAAACTGCATATTGATATGCTGCCCCCAGTTCCAGGCCAAGGTTGGAGCCCGTCCCTTTTACGGCTTCTGTTTTTGTAGTATAGGTAATCACTCCTAGAGATACATCAGCAACAATTTTATGCTTCGTAGATTGGGTGTAGTTGGAGAACATAACGGAAGGGCCAAAGAATGTAATATTGTCTTTGGTACTTACAGAAGCTGTAACCATCTGTCCATTCATATTGTATCCACTCAATACCCCACTGCTGGAAGCATTGTAATTGGAAAATTTAGCACCAATTCCGATATTTTTTACATTATAATAAGCAGCAATTTCAAAATGAATACCGTTTTTCAATCCTTTAACGTAATTTTTTTCTGCAATGGAAAGCTCAGGTGCTGTTTTAGCGACTCTCCATGCATATCCTACGGCTGGTATGATGGTTATTTTTTCCTGTGCAAAAGAAAATAAAGAACTCGAAATAGTTCCCAATAGAATTAGTTTTTTTATCATGGTTTTAAAGTTTCCGGCAAAAATAGGGTTTTCCGCGGAAAAAACACCTTAAAACCTGAATCGTCTGTTTTCCTTTTTATCAGAAAGTTTTTTCTTACTATCCAGCCTTTTTTGTTTCTGGGCTTTTGAGGGCTTGGTAGCGGTTCTCTTTTTAGGAATAATGAGGGCTTTGTTTACGATTTCAGTTATTTTTTCAATGGCTTTATTTTTATTCATCAGCTGGGTTCTGCTTTCAGAAACTGTCAGGAATAAAAAGCCATCTGCATTCATTCTGTTTTTCAGTTTATTCTGAATCAATATTTTTTCATCTTCATTAAAAAAATCTGAAGAATCCACTTTCCAAAGTACAGTTACAGCAGTTTCCACTTTATTGACATTCTGTCCTCCTGCTCCACTGCTGCGGGACGTTTTGAAACTGAGTTCTTTTGAAAAGTCTTTCATTTTTTTAGTATTTGGATATATGGCCAATAGCCTACGTTAGGGATTTATACATTTATACAGTTCCAGCCTGTTTATTTTCCCATTAGGTGTTCGTGGGATTTCATTGATGAAAATAATTTCTTTTGGTCTGTGGAAATTTTTCTCAAACGGGATTTCTGAAATTTTTCTTTTAATCTCATCAGATTCCTTTCCTTCAATAATCAATATCAATTTCTGACCCAAACTCTCATCCGGCAGCCCCATAAATACCGCTTCGTTCGGGAGAACTTTTTTTACCAGGGCCTCCAGAGCCTCAGGGAAAATTTTTGCTCCACCTGAATTGATCACATTATCAATTCTTCCTAGAAATTTAAATTGCTTTTCATTCTTAATATCGACTAAATCATTGGTCTGCAGTTCTTCAGCATTTACATTAGGGGCAAAAATTTTAAGACATCCCCTATCGTCCAAAGAAATGGTTACATTTTCAAAAACTGTGAAATAATCTTCCTGATTTGGCATCAGTTGTTTTAATCCAATATGGGAAAGGGTTTCAGACATTCCATAGGTTTCAAAAATGCGGTTGGAATTGCTAAGATTCATGTGCAGAATTTTGTTTTTCAGGCTTTCTGAAACAGCTGCACCTCCGATAATCAGATTTTTAATCAGATGAAGCTGATCCAGGGAATTTTCTACCTGAAGCGGGGTCATAGCACAAAAATCTATTTCTTCTTTCAGATGTTCCATTGGTTTTAAAGAGGGGTCAACAATTCTTAGCTTTAATTTTCTTTCTATTGAACGGACGATCATCATTTTTCCTGAGATATATTCTACAGGAAGACAAAGCAATCCGACATCTCCTTCTTTTAACCCCAAAAAATTACAGGTCATCACTGCTGAGTTAATCATTTTCTGTTTCTCAATATCAAAAATTTTGGGAACTCCCGTTGAGCCTGAAGTCTGGACACTTACCTCTGTTTTTTCTGAAAACCATTCTTCTAAAAAAGTTTTCACTTTTTTTTCAAATTCCGTATGGAATGATAATTTATTAATATTGAGATTCTTGAAGTCTATCAGCATGTTTTCTGTAAATAAATTCTACAGTAAATTTAAAAAAAAAATCAAAAAGTTCTTGTAAGTAAAGAAAAAAGCTGTAAATTTGCACCACTAAAACAAACAGAGACCCATGGTGTAGCGGTAACACTACTGATTTTGGTTCAGTCATCTGGGGTTCGAATCCCTGTGGGTCTACAAACCATCCTTTTTAAGGGTGGTTTTTGTTTTTTTACCAGAATTTGAATTGCCTATATTTTTTAAGGCCAGATGCTAATATTGAAAATCAGGATTTACATCTCAGCATTTTTTATAGCCAAGTATTTTCGTATAGTCTGTTCATCAATTTTATCATATCTTTTACTTTTGAAAAAGACTGCCTCAATGATGAAGCAGCCTATTTTATATTAATTTTTTCAAACTAAAAAAGTCTTGTAAGAATTATTCTGTAATCTAAAGATACATCTCCGTTATTGGTAACATTGATTATATCTGCTGAAGGCATTGTTAGCGTATAACTCAATGCTGAACCCGTTCCACCTGCACAATTGGGTACACCAGACCACACCACTGAAGTCGTAAATCTGTTTACCTCTGTAAACACAGGACCTTTAGAAGTAGTATCTGTATTGAGAAGACCATCTATACCTTTAATAGAAAAAGCATTATTAAAAGCATTGCTGGTTACATAATATTCGGCAATTGTAGTTCTTCCGCAGGCATTCCCAACAGAAACTGCCGCTTTATATACTCCTGCATTTGGAATTCCCGTAATCAAAGCAGCTGTAGCTCCTGCTGTTACATTCACGGTATTGTTAATAACTGTTCCGTATACATTAGTAACAGCTTTATTCAGAACACCATTTGTATCTGAATATACTGGTGTTATAAGGGTAGCACCGGCCGCCACATCCATGGTTCTTATTCTGGTACTTCCTGCAACGTCTAAAGTATTGGTTGGAGTATTGGTAGCAACACCTATATTACCTAAGGTTAAATCTATTGCCAGATCACTTCCACCAGGGGCCCGGGAAATAATAAATACCCCGTTATTTCCATTAAAATTGGGGTTTATTCCCATTACCGCCTGTTTTATTCCTGTAGTGCCTGTAGTTCTCAAGATCGATAATATGGAACTATTGGCTATAGGATTTTCTATCAGTAATCCTGTATTGGTAGCTTCACCACCACCAATCCCGGTAGCTGTTCCTCTATTGGTTATGTGAAGATTCGATGATGGTGCGATATTGCCAATACCTACTCTTCCGGCGGAGGTTACTGTGAGATCATTGGCTTGCTGAGCATCTGTTGGAAGACCTGTTGCCGGATTATCTTTGGCTCCATCAACATGAAACGTACCTTGAGGATTAGGGGTACTTATCCCTACCTGTGATAAAACAATGATAGAAAAGAATACCATTGTCAAAGTGATTAAGTTTTTTTTCATTTTTTAAGATTTAAATGGTGTAATTTGAGTATTTGCTTAATAAGCCTTTAAATTTTTAATTCAAATAAACTTATATACTAATCAAATTTACACCTTTAAAGTGATTGTAATATTAAATTATCATAAATAACATATAATACAATTAATATTCACAACATAGTTCTGGTTTTTCAATAATCTATATTGCAGCCATTATCTGTTCTACTCAAGATTTTATAATTTATGCTGCTTTCAAATTTTTCGGAAATCTGTTCTTATAATAAAAGTGAATGCTACTGCTATCATCAATATTCCAAATTCCAACAAAAATCCCCATAATCCTGCGAAAAAGCACCTCAAAATCATCTCGGCTGTAAATTCTGCACGATCAGTGGTCATCTTATAGGTGGTCCAACCCGGGACTTCTCCTTGATGATAATGTGTAAATATCCCAATACTGTAATCATAGAAAACTGTAGCTATTTCCTGGCAAAAATTTGATGCAGACCATATTGTCACACCCTCTCCTATGAGAAAAAAAGGAAGAGCTACTAAAAAATAAGAGGACCTAATCTGCCCATCCGTGGTATTTCTCATTAATAGAATTATCAGTTTCCAAATCGGGATGAAGCCAAGAAAAAGAAATTCTATTTCAATAAGAATTAAAAAAATTGAAATACAAAGCAAAGATTCACTGGCATTAAAAAATATTGACGCTACCAGGGGAACTAAAAATATAAGCATTGCGATGGTGCTAATACAAAGTATTGTATCTGATAATCCTATATTTTTTTTCATCTGATATTCTGTTTTTTTATAGGGTCACATTCTTTTTGTCTATTCTGCTCAGGAAAAACAGTACGACAAATAAAAACTACTTTTTTTCAAGCTGTTTTTGAAAAAAAGTAGTCTATGGCATAATTGCACTGTATGCCTTCTGATCAATAAAAAGTAAAATATCTTGAATCTGATATACTTCTTCTTTTATTAATTAACTGCAACTGCATAAATCGCATTTTCAGACCATACTCCTCCCACTTTACCTAATCCGGCCCCCGTCACAGTACCACTAGCCTGAGTATTTCCTACAATATATCTATATGTTTTGGTTGTCCCGGATGTATTATTAATTTGTACTGTACCCGTAGCAACACTATATTTTTGTCCACCATTAAATGGTCCTTCCAATTGAAAACTCATTAAAGTAGGCCTTATGACATCTGCTGACTGAGTGCCGGTTTGTCCAATGGTTGTAAGATTTGCTTCTGAAAAAGTACTTCTTACAAACATCCAGTCACTTGCTGTAATTGTTCCCTGAGGTATTAATAATAATGAAATGGTAACCATCCATCTTCCCGGAGGTAAAGCAATGGAAGAGCCTGTATATCTATAATCAGAAAATTGAGAAAAGGGAACATCATATCCTCCGCCCAATGTTCCTACTGCAACATTAGACGCAGCTCTCTGCCATGTTGCCACACCGTTGGCATCTGAGGTTAATATTTTATTGGCTCCCTGTGTTCCATCTACAATTTTTAATGCACCGCTGGTTGCAGAACGAACATCCAGTACATTTGTGGGAGCTGTCGTACCAATTCCTACTCTACCATTTTTATTTAAAGTCATTAATGGATCTCCTGCTTCAGGAGCACCTGCAAATAATTGTAAAACATTGGCTGCATTTCCTAGTCCGTAAAAATCATCTCCTGCAGTGCTGTTCCATAATGCCAGTTTCTTTCCGTTACCAGTTCCTAAATCCAGCATATTCCTGGGAGTTGTTGTCCCTATACCCACTCTATTGGTAACTGCATCTACTGAAAATGTACTCCCATCCACTGAAAAGTGATTGGTCCCTGCAGTAGCAGTACTTGTAAAGGCTAAAGAGTTGGTTCCCTGAGCTACTGTACGGCTTCCTGTAAGTGTTCCGTTTGAATTATAAATATTCGTATTTGCAGATACAGGAAGGTCTTTCCATGTTGCCACACCATTCGCATCGGATGTCAGAACTTTGGCATTTCCCTGCGTTCCATCAACAATTTTCAGGGCACCATTGGTTGTAGAGCGGATATCAAGCTTATTAGTAGGGATTACTGTTCCTACTCCGACATTTCCGTTACTGAGCACTGTAAAATCATTAGACTGTTGAGCTATAGTTGGCACTCCTGTTGAAACGTTATCTTTTGCTCCGTCTACATGAAAAGAACCTTGAGGATTTGGAGTATTTATACCCACCTGAGAGAAAACTAAATGGGAGAAAAGCACTCCTGATGAAATGATTATTTTTTTCATTTGTTTACGTTTTAAAATAGGTTTGATGTTTAATTTTTTTTTTCTTGTGTATTTAGAATCGTACTGAAAAATATGGCCGGCCCTGAAATTTTTCAACGTTCGAATTAGATGATGCAAACTTACTGTCTGCAAATAAAAAAAATTCTACATCAAAGACACTTCAATTAATAAAACATTAAATATCAGTTAGTTAAATATTAAATGAAGTAACTTTGAAGTAAGCAAAAAAAGTGAATTATTAATTTTTGGTGGACACAATCCAGAGGATATAGAAGGAAATTATAAGTATTCTAAGGCTTCAATGATTCTATCCATTGAAAAGGCAGGGATTAAGAATACCCCTGCCCATAAACACAAACACTGTAGAATGAAAAAAATATTTCGTAGTAAATGTATCAATATTATATCCCCGTATCATTACACCAAACATACTTCACAATACAATGAATTAAAAAACAATACTTTATATTTTTCATGAAGTATTTTTGAAGTATACATTTATGATATTGCTCAATTAAAAAGTATTGGTAATCGCTTAATTTTTTTAAACATATTCATAAAAAAGTTATTTTTGTCTTAATAATTTTAAAAAATATGTTCCCCAATTTTAGAATTAAAACACTTTATCTGATTTTCTTTTTTATCTCCATATTTTATAACGCTCAGGATTTTTCTTTTCAACCTGAACCTATAAAAACAACATTAGAATACAGGAAGAAATTAGACGCAAAAGGAGCTTTACAATTTAATATTAATGCTATTAAACAATATGAAGAAAATAATGATACTAAAGGGATTATTATGGCATATACCAATATAGCAAGTTTATTAAACGGACTTGGCAGAAACAAGGAAAGTCTGGAATATCTTGACAAGGCTAAAAAAGAGCTGCTCCGTAGTAATGATCCTTTTCTAAATGCCAATTTATATAATGAATACGGAAGAACCTATACACGTCTGGGACTTTATGAACAATCTAATGCAGCCTTTGACCAGGCAAAAACTTATATAAAGAAAATTTCTGATCTTAAGCAGAGAGAATTTGCTCAGGATTACAACTATTCATGGAAACAGCAGAACCTGCCTAAAGATAAAAACCTTGACTCTTTGCTGGCTATAAAGAAGAAAATAATGGGTGTAAAGCCTGATATAACTTCCTATACACGAACAGCAGATCAGTTTATTGCGAAAAAAACTCATTTAGATTCTGCTGAATATTATATGAATAAAGCCATGGACCTTTCGGATGATGCATCTGATGTTGAAAAAGCAACTGCATTGTTCAGCTATGGAGATCTCTATAATGTGAAAGGAGATAAAAAAAAAGCATTAGAATATTATCTGCAGTCACTTGATATCTTTCAAAAAACGGAAAATACTCCAACTTCCTTACTGACGATATATGATACGCTTTCAAGTGTATATAAGTCTTTGAATGAAATTGACAAATCCAATGAATATCTAAGAAAATATACTGTTCTTAATGATAATATCAATAAAAACGAAAAAGAAGCTATAAATCTTGCTGTCAATAAGCTCATTGAGTTAAAACATGAGGAAAAAGAAAAAGAAAGAAAAACATTTTATGTGATAGCTCTGGCTATTATAGCTGTATTTTTAATATTATTCTATTTCATACGAAAAATCTATATCAAAAAGGAACTCAAAAAAGATAAAATTATTGAGAAAAAGATCATGGAAACGGATGTTCTTAAATTAAAAGTAAACGACTCTTTTGAAGAGATCATCCAATTGATGGAGAACAGAAGTCCTTTATTTCTGACACGTTTTAAAGAAGTCTATCCTGAATTCTATGAAAAATTAATTACACATACACCAGAACTTACAGAGCATGATATAAAATTCAGTGCCTATATCAGATTAAACCTCACCAATAAAGAAATCTGCCAGTATGAAAACATCAGTTTGCGGGGAATCGAAACAAAAAGATACAGACTTAAGAAAAAACTCAAACTCCCCTCAAATACTGAACTTCAGAAATGGATTCTGGAGCTTTGACATATTTTTATTTTGCAAAAAAAAGACCTCTTAGTAAGGTCTTTGTTATTTATATTCAATAGCACATTATTTTTTAAGATCATCAATTTCTTCCTGTATAGATCTGATCCTGTCTCTTAATTCCTGACTTACTTTTCCAGGAATCTTTTTGACTTTTCTTAAATCAAGAGCCAGCATAATGGAAGCGATTCCCATAAAAATAAAAGAAACGCCGGTAAGTGTCACTAGTGAAATTCCCGTAAAAACCGGATTGAATATCAGTAATAGGGAAAATATAATACCCCCTGCACTGGCAAGGGCTACATTTCCCCAGCTCATAATTCTCATGCTTTTCAGGTCAAAAGCAAAACCCAGTAACTGAAAGGAACGGAACAGTAAAGTAAATCCGATCACAAAAGGGAGCACCGTCATTGAAATCTGCGGATTTGCGATAAGATAAACTCCTATTGCGGTTGTTAATAATCCGCTTACAAGAAACCAGCCCCACCCCTGTAAGGATTTGCTGTTTTGTAAGGAAAAGAATACTTCAGTAATCCCTGAAAATAAGAATGAAACACTGAAAAGAACAGAAAGGGTAACATACGTTGCGAGCGGTACACTGAATACGTAAAAACCACAGATCAGAAACAGTATTCCGAAGATTAATGGGATATACCAATGTTTTACGGTGTTGGTAAGGGTTTGAAATAAATTGGCCATAGGTGTCTTTTTTGGTTCTGCCTACTTTTTGAAACGGTTTTCGGCTTATCCGCAGGAATTTCAAACAGATTATAATTCTCACCTGAATTTGAAATATAACCTCTTACTAATGTACGAAAAATAACCGAAAACATATGAGATATCCCTGAATTGTTTTTACAGACAGAAATTCTTCTTGAGATAAGAAAGGAATCAAAAAAAGGTGAAAATCAAATGATTTTCACCTTTTTAAAACATATGTAAGTTTGTTTTAAATACTTAACTCGGTTTGTATAATTTATACATCGCGAACAAAAAACCAATCCATATCGGAATCAGAATCACCTGTATTTCCATTCCTGTAATACTCATTAACCCTAAAATCAAAACCAGAAATGCAATGCAGATATAGTTAGAGATCGGATAAAAAATAGATGGAAATTTTGAATGAACTCCTTCTTTGCTTATTGTTTTTTTAAACTTTAAATGAGTGTAGCATATCATCAGCCAGTTGATGATCAATGTAGATACCACCAAAGCCATTAAATATTCAAAAGCTTTTTCCGGAACCAGTTTATTGATGATGATACAGATCCCTGCAAAGCAAGAAGAAACAATGATTGCGTTGATCGGAACTGCATTTTTATTCAGCTTTTTTAAAAATTTCGGAGCATTCCCTTGCTGAGCCAATCCGAAAAGCATTCTGCTGTTGCTGTAAACACTGCTGTTATACACTGACAAAGCAGCTGTCAGAACGATCAGGTTGAGTACATTGGCAATCAGTGTATTGAACTGAATCACTTTACCAAAAAGGCTGAATTCAAGTCCGTTCAGATTTTGAAATACCATGACAAACGGGCTGGATCCTTCTGTAATATCTCTCCATGGGCTTAATGAAAACAGGATCACCAAAGCACCTACGTAGAAAATAAGGATTCTGTAGATTACCTGATTGGTTGCCTGCGGAATTGTTTTTTCCGGATTCTTTGCTTCTGCAGCCGTAATACCAATCAGCTCCAGTCCTCCGAAAGAGAACATGATCATGGCCATTGCTGCAAATAGTCCTGAATATCCGCTTTCTGTTTTATTAAATAATCCTTTTGGGAAAAATCCTCCGTCATTCCACAGATTGGTAATGCTTGCTTTTTCTCCTCCTGTACCGCTTATTAAAAGGTATATTCCGAAAATAATCATCGCAATAATAGCCACTACTTTAATAATGGAAAACCAGAATTCTGTTTCTCCGTATACCTTTACAGAAGCAAGATTAAGCGCATTGATTACCACAAAGAAAAATAAACTGGAAACCCAGAGCGGTATTTCCGGCCACCAGAAGTGAATATAATGTCCGATTGCCGTGAGCTCTGCCATACTTACAAGAATATAGAGAATCCAGTAGTTCCATCCGGAAGCAAATCCGGGGAAATTTCCCCAATATTTATACGCAAAATAGCTGAAACTTCCAGAAACGGGTTCCTGAACTACCATTTCACCCAGCTGCCGCATAATAAAAAAGGCGATAATACCTGCTAAAGCATAGCCTAAAATTACGGATGGTCCAGCCAGTACTGCAGCTGGTCCGATTCCCAGGAATAACCCTGTTCCTATGGCACCTCCAAGGGCAATTAATTGTATGTGTCGATTTGTTAATCCTCTAACTAAATTCTCGTTTTGTCCTGTATTATTTTCGTTGTTCATTGAATGAATTATTCGGTCGCTAAATATATAAAAACTTTTCAGAGGAATTCATATTCCATCGGGGAAATTGGCAATAGGTAATGGAACAGACCAGAAAAAACCTCAGCAATTTGCTAAGGTTTATCTGAACACTAATATAAAATCATTGATCTTTCTTTATAAAGCCTTAATCCTTATAATTGTCATTTAGTTTGTAGGCACTGCATAAATGATATTTTCGGAAAAGTTTCCTCCAAATCCCTGGAAGTAAGTAGCCGTTGTCTGTGCACCTCCGATTACATTATTTCCTGCTATGTATTTGTATCTTTTTACAGCACCTGATGAATTGTTGATCACCAGACTTCCCTGAATAATAGAAAATCGTGTAAGTGTTGGAGCTGTTGGTCCCTGAATGAGTCCGCTCACAAGGACCGGAGCCTGGGAAATATCACCAGAAATATCAGCTACATCTCCCGGTACAATACCGGCCTGATCTGAAAAGCTCGTTCTCAGCCACATCCACTGATCACTGATTAATACAGCTCCTGCAGGAATAATAAGTTGCTGAACAGTGACCAGCCATTTCCCGGGAGGCAAATCGATATAAGAACCTGTATAACTGAATCCATTAGTAAATATAAAAGGAATATCTACTCCCGGACCATTGGTCCCTCTTACAACGGTAAGCCTCACGGGTTTCCATAGACCGTTGCCATTCACATCAGAAGTCAGAACATAATTTTCATTTTGTGCTCCATCTGCAATTTTTATTCCTGATACCGGCGCAGCCAACGTCCCTGCTGTCTTGATATCCAAGCTTGCAGCCGGATTGTTATTCCCAATACCTATATGACCATCAGCAGTCATTACTACATCATCGGCCTGGTTGGCAGGACTCACGGGACCTGATGCTTCATTATTTTTTTTCCCATCCAAATGAAACATTCCCTGGGGATTTGGAGTATTCACCCCAACCTGTGCAACGGCAAAGTTCACAAAAAACCCTAAAACCATAACATAAATCTTTTTCATTGAAATTGTTTTTAAAAATTATTGAGACACTAACCTACGGCTAAAAATGAATATTTGAAGAACAGATTCTGTACGGATTTTTCCACAAAACGGTAGTGATATTATGACTTCAGGAAGCTTGTTTTAATGAATTTCACTATAGATTTCCAGCAGTTCAACAAGATTGGAAATTTTTAATTTCTGATAGACTCTTCTTTTGTAGGTTCCCACGGTAGATTCTTCGATATTAAGGGCATTTGCGATTTCAAGATTACCGTTTCCTTTGGCCAAAAGATTAAAAACCTGCAGTTCTCTTTCTGATAAATTTTCAATTGCCTTTTTCTTTTGGTTCCCTTTCAAAATTTCGTTTATAATCCCGGTAGTGTAATAATAGCCATCTCTAAAGATTGCTTCAACAGCTTTGACAAAATTTTCAGGGTCACTTTGTTTATTAAGAAAGCCGTTGGCCCCTTCTTCAATATATTGCAGTGCAATATTCTCTTTATAGGAAGTAAATATCAGAATAAAAGTTTCCGGAGAAATGGCTTTAATTTCTTTGACCATTGATTTCAGAATACTTCCGGGAAGTTCAATATCAAGAATAATCAGATCATATTTTTCAGATTCAATTTTCTGTTTTACCTCGTCATACGTTTCGGCAAAATCTACTTCGAAATGATTAAAGTTTTTCTCTAGGATCATAGCAGTTCCGATCCGCACCACATGATGGTCATCGGCAATAAGTATTTTTTTTGTCATATTTTAATAAGGATTTTAATGAGGGTTCCTTGTGGAGTATTTTTATGAAAAGTCATTTCGGAATTTATCTTCCTTACCAACTGTGCAACCATATGAAGGCCTAACCCGTAATTTTTAAAAATCATATGTTCATTCTCTTTTTTCCTGAACAGTCCGGAATAATAGGTCATCTGTTCACTAGACATTCCGGTACCGGTATCCGCAATACTGACTTCCATATAGGATTCTGCAGAGGCTGATGTGATAATAATTTCTCCGTCTGAAGTATTTTTCACTGCATTATCAATAATATTATGAAAAACTGCAAGGAGAATATTTCTATTGAGCCTGGTCTTCAGTTGATGATCACAAAAATTAGATATAAATGTATTTTTCTGAGCTGCTATTTCTTCAAACAACAATCTTTTAGTTTCAATAAGATCATAGATGGAATATTCTTCGCTTTCTGTATTTTCCTGTTTATACAATTCCGTATACTCTTTAAGGCTTAATGTAAATTTATAGAGCTGCTCTGAGGTTTTATAAATACTGTCGAAATATTTTTTCTGTGTTTTCGGATCTTCAGACTCATTAAGTTCCTGTGAAAGGAGTGCTATAAACTTTACAGGTGTTGTAATATCATGACTGATGCTTTCTACCAGTTTTTTTTGATAGTCGGATTCATTTTTAAGTTTATTATTCGTTTCCAGCAGTTCTTTGTCTTTATGATCCAGGGTGTTTTTCAGCACTTTATTTTTCAACCTTAAAAAATTGGTCCTTACCTGTACGATTACCAGAATGATGAAAATGATAATACCAACGATCAGAATTTTAAAGAACACCGTCTGATAAAAATAAGCCTCAACTTCTACCGGAAGGGTTTTATAAACGAATTTCCCGGTTTCAGAAGACAAAAAACGAACAATAAGATTGTAATTCCCCGGTTCTATACCCGAAAACCGGAATGTTTTATCACTCCTGATATTGACCCACGAACTATCTTCATTATCAAGTTTAGCCTGCAAATAGATATTTTCCAGATCGGAATAGTAGGGAATATCTATATAAAGCTCAGCATTTTTGTATCCGCATTCCAGAAAGAGCTTATCTTTCAGCTGAGTCATTTTCCCTTTTACCCTTGCTCTTTCCAAATAAATATCTTTCCTGCCCGGATAATAAGTTCTGATATTTTCGGGATTAAAGAACACAAATCCTTCCATGGACGGAAATACAAATTGGCCGTCCTTCAGTTGATGGGCACAAGGGTTTTCACTTCCGTTGAATTCATTATTTAAAAGGCCATGTTTTTTAGTATACCGGTAATAAGTGATAGCGCCCTGCGGTGTTGTCATATACTGCAGGAGATCATTTTTATGAATCCTAAACAATCCGTTGTCAGAAGAGATCCATATATTGGAATGCTGATCTTCCAGCAGGTAATGTGCATTCGCCAGAAAATTATTTTTATCAGGGGGAACTCTGACTGCTTTCTGATCTTTTATTAAGTAAATTCCACTGTTGTAAGTGGTAAACCAAATATTTCCATCCTTTGTTCTGGCCATCTGTTTTACAGGAAGACCCTTTCCAATCTGCTTTATCACTTTGTTCCGGGAAAAAGAATATACATAAATTCCTCCGCCGCTTCCCAGATACAGAAGATCTTTATTATACCTGAAAACAACATCTATATTATCTCCACAGGGAATAATCTTTTCAATTCGCTTAAAATTATCATGATAAAACAGATACAGGTAAAACTGATTCCTATCGACGATGGATGCACTATAAAGACCTCCGTTTTTGTAAACTCCATCAATCTCTTTACCTTTAAAGGAAATAGAATCGTATTTTGTAAATCCGGTATTTTTATATCTTACATGAATAGAATTATTTTCCCTGTACACAAGATTTCCTGTATTATCTTCAAATATATACCTCTTATCATAAGACTGAGGCGCCCCAAACACTCTCTCTGAAGTATTACGGGAATACTTTATTCCCTCCTGTGTCAAAACAGAGCTGTCTCCATAGGCAACTGCAGCATAGCAAACCTCATCCTGGTAGGGCAAATTTTTCCTGGAAACCGAAAAATCCGATAAACTCAGAATCTTCAGTCCATTAATAGAACTCCCGATATAGAGCTTTCGGACAGTCTCATCATAAAACATAGCACCGGAAAGATCTTTATCAATATCCTTATACTCTAATAGAAAAGAGAGTTTTAACTGACCTCCTGAGAATTCGCTCCTGTATATTTTACCCTGGCGAATTATAAATACCTGTCCGGAGATTTGCTGCCAGTACATTCTGGTTTCAGGATCTGTATAGAGAGAAGGAGCTTCTATCTCCGATAATGTTCCTCTGTACAATCGGATTATTTTCTTTCTGACCGGATCACTGATGAATATATACTCACCATAAGCAAACATTCTTTTTAAACGGTCACAAGAAAACCCGGCAGCAACGAGAGTCCTTTTCCTGCTTTTTTTATCAACGTAAATAATATTGTCATCTTCAAAATAGTATGATCCTTCATCCAGCTGAACATAGTATGAATTGATATAATAAGAAATATATCTTGCAGTAATGGTATTTCTTACAATTCTTTTATAGATCTTACCTTTGAAAGCTCCTCCGTACTCAAACGTATTATTGGCCACTATAATTTCCGGATGTCTTCGGGAAATCAGCAGAACTTTCTTCTCAGAAATATTAAAAACGGAAATACTGTCTTTTTTTATATTTCCATAGAAATCTCCAAAGCTTAAATTCTTAAGTTTAAAATTATTATACTGTACGAAGTTACTTCCGTCATATCTCAGGATCCTGCCTTCCATAGACAGCCAGATAAAACCATATTTATCCTTTACAATGTCTTTGATACTGTTTTGAGGCAGTCCATTGTCCATATTATACCATTGGGTAGTATAACTTTGCCCGCTGATACATAGAAAAAATAAAAGTGAAATAAAGGAGATAAACTTCATTCAGTGGGACAGCATTACATTTTAAGACAAATATATCATAGAAAATTAAATCTATTGTAAACATTTATCCACAATTATGTGAATTTTTTTCTACATAATTATTTATTGTTAATGCATCGATTATAATACATTTGAAAAACCAATATTTGTTCCCTCATCAACGCCATGATCATCAGGCATACTAGAAACACAGTCTTTTTTGTTCGCAAAAAAATATGATCTCCCTCTGTCCGGGGAGATCATTGTTTATGATAATAAATTTAATAGAACAGGAATTATTACAAAAATTCTTTTGGAATTGATATATTATTCTCTTTCATGTACTCCAAAAGACTTTGATATTTATCTTCAAACCCATCAGTCCCGCATTTATGCGAAATACTACAGATATCTGACGGTTTGATGTCTAAAATATCAGATATTTTAGTCAGTATTTCCAGATTGATCTTCACTTTGGAATTTTCAATATCGGAATAAGCCTTTTGGGAAATTCCCATTTCAAAGGCCATATACTCCTGCGTAAGATCTTTACTCCTACGTATTTTTCTGATATTTTGTCCACATACTTTCATCGTTTCTGTTTTAGTAGTTTTCGGTATATTTTAGAAGATTATCTATTAGCCTTCAACAAAGTTAATAAATACCTTTGGCAAAACATTATACACGTTACATGATATTTACTTTTAACCTATAAAAAGGGATAAAAAAATAAACCTTTTTCAGAGAAAATATCACTTCGGTAAACACTATTGGAATTTATGGAGACGCAAAAATTTAATTATGACAATACCATTGTCAGAGCATTCCTCTATGCGACTATCGCATTCGGACTTGTAGGATTTCTGCTGGGGCTTACAGCTGCATTGATGCTTTTTTATCCTGAATTGCCTGAATTTTTATTCGGTACGGATGATACGACTATTAAAAGCCTGGCTTCGGGTAATATTCAGGGACTGATCAATACACAGGGAGCTATGGGATTCGGAAGAATCAGAATGCTTCATACGAGTGCCGTAATTTTTGCCTTCGTATGTAACTCCTTTTTCTGTGGTGCTTACTACAGTATGCAGAGACTTCTTAAAACCAGGATGTACAGTGATACCCTTTCCTGGATTCACTTCTGGTCATGGCAGCTGATGATTGTAAGTGTAGTGATTACATTCCTTATGGGAATCAATACTTCTAAAGAATATGCCGAACATGAATGGCCTATTGACATCTTAATTGCATTCTCATGGATCATTTTCGGAATCAACATGTTCGGAACTATTGCTAAAAGAAGAGTGAGACATTTATATGTAGCAATATGGTTCTATATGGCAACCTGGATCGCTGTAGCGATGCTTCATATCTTCAATAACCTCGAAGTTCCGTTATCTTTCACAAGCTGGAAATCGTATTCTGTATATGCCGGCGTAAAAGATGCATTAGTACAATGGTGGTACGGACATAATGCGGTAGCATTCGTATTAACTACTCCTGTATTAGGTCTGATGTATTATTTTATGCCAAAAGCAGCTCAGCGACCAGTATTCTCATACAAATTATCCATTATTCACTTCTGGTCGCTGATCTTTGTATACCTTTGGGCCGGGCCTCACCACCTTCAGTATACAGCTTTGCCGGCATGGGCTCAAGCTGTAGGAACCGGATTCTCCATTATGCTTATTGCACCATCATGGGGAGGAATGCTGAATGGTCTTCTTACTCTAAGAGGAGCATGGGACAAAGTAAGAGAAAATCCTATTCTTAAATTCTTTGTAGTTGCTGTTACCTGTTATGGAATGGCTACTTTCGAAGGACCTTTATTAGCAACAAAATCATTAAATAAAATTGGCCACTACACCGACTGGGTAATCGGACACGTGCATATTGGTGCACTCGGATGGAATGGTTTTATGGCATTCGGAATTGTTTATTACCTGATCCCGATCATGTGGAGAACACCGCTATGGTCAAAAAAATTAGCCAACTGGCATTTCTGGCTGGGGACATTAGGAATTATTTTCTACGCTGTACCTATGTATATTTCCGGGTTCACACAGGGATTGATGTGGAAGCAGTTTAATCCGGACGGAACTCTGTTATGGAAAAACTGGCTGGATACCGTAACCGCTGTCATTCCTTACTATAAAATGAGATTCTTAGGAGGACTATTCTATATTTCAGGAGCCATTCTGATGGTGGTGAATGTTATTAAAACGATTAAAGCAGGTTCATTCCAGAGAGAAGTTCCGGCAGAAGCTCCGGCACTGGCCAATATTGGAAGTGCAAGAAAAGAAGGTGAAGGCGTACACCTTTGGCTGGAAAGAACCCCTACTCTCCTTTCTGTATTAGCCTTCATCACAGTAGCCATTGGTGGATTGGTGGAAATTGTTCCAACGCTATCCCTAAAGCAAAGTGTTCCGACCATTACAGCCGTGAAACCTTATACTCCTCTGGAACTGGAAGGTAGAGACTTATATATCCGTGAAGGATGCAATGCATGCCACTCTCAGATGATCAGACCATTCCGTGATGAAGTGGTAAGGTTTGAAGGGAAAAACGGACAATATTCAAAAGCAGGAGAGTTTATATACGACAGACCATTCTTATGGGGATCCAAAAGAACAGGACCGGATCTTCACAGAGAAGGTGGAAGAAACCCTGATTCATGGCATTTCAAACATATGTATAACCCAAGAATTACATCTGCCGGCTCTATTATGCCACGTTTCCCATGGTTAATTACCAATAAACTTGATAAAACACAAATGGTGGATAAAATGAAACTGATGAAAAATGCTTTCGATGTTCCTTATACAAAAGCACAGATCGATTCTGCCAACCAATGGGCAGATAATCAGTCAAAAGCAATTGTACAGCGTATTTATGCTGAAGCTACCGACGTAAAAGATCAGATGACCAGGGAAAAAACAGCAAAAGGATCAGCCTATATACCGCTTGAGCAGAGAGAAATCGTAGCAATGATTGCATACCTGCAGAGATTAGGTACCGATATTAAAACAACCCAGGTACAAACCGCAAGCGTAGAGTAACATTAAAATTGTAATGCAATGAAAACGAGAACCCCCATTTCAATATATATCGCAACAACGATAGGTTTAACGATCATGGCCTTTGAAATGTTCGCCGGAGATTCAGGATATTTTTCTTCTCCTTTTTTCTGGGCGCTGATATTGATTGCCATTATTCTTCTGCTGATTATGAACTCAATTGGAGATCTGGTGGAAAATGAAAGTTTCAGCAGATTATCAGAAGAGGAGAAAAAACAATACCTGGAAGAAAAAAAGATTCCTTATTATCAGAAATTATGGAATTCTGCCTTCAAAAAACAAACCGCTACAGAAGAAAAAGATATCCTTATCGACCATGGTTTTGACGGAATCACAGAGCTTGACAATTCTCTTCCAAAATGGTGGATCGGTCTGTTCTGGTTCGGGTGTATCTTCTGTGCCGTATATCTGGTAGCCTTCTCTTTCACAGATTATGCCCACCCGGATGTAGAATATACCAAAGAGGCAAAAACCATGTTAGCTTCCATCGAAGAATACGAGAAAAGCGCTCCACAGATCAATCTGGAATCTGCCAAATACAGTGCTGATAATATTGCAGAAGGACAGGAGCTCTTCAAAACAAACTGTGTTACCTGCCACGGAGATGGAGGAAAAGGAGGCATAGGCCCCAACCTTACCGACACCCACTGGATTAATATTAAAGAAAAAAGCTTGTTTAAAAATGTATTCTGGATGCTCGAAAACGGTTCTCCCAACAATCCTACCATGAGACCTTTCATCAAGGAAGGAACCATTACCGGAAGAGATGCTGAAAAAATTGCAGCCTATATTTACCATATCAACCAGGAAACCGCTCCTATAACAGCTGCACAAGGCGGAGCAGCACCTCAGGGAGAAGAAGTGAAATGGGAAAATGGAAACGACTAAAAACTTATTATCTATCATATAAACCATGCCACGCCCCCTTTACTACACTAACATTTGAATTTTCATTTTTGCTAACTAACCTTTTCAACATTAAAAAAATGATAAAAAGGGGGCGTTTTTTACAATACCAATTCTTGCCTTGATTCGTCTTACTCAACTATTCACTTGACAACTACAAACTAGAAAATTCCATAAAAAGACGGTCAAGGCAGGATTTTTGCATATGCAAAAGGGTACCACAACAAAGACCAAATAAAATAGTATTATTATCTTTGTTAGAAACCACATCGCATTTGAAACTGAAAATCAACACCACAAAACTCTTAAGGCGTATTGCAATAACCTTTATTTCAATATTGGTTCTTCTTACCCTGTTGATACTAAGCTTAAGGCTTCCTGCCGTTCAGAACTTCATTAAAGACAAACTGATTGTTTACCTTGAGAAAAAAATCAAAACTCCTGTAAGCCTTGAAAGAGTTTACATCGGATTTCCCAACAGTCTTGTCATGGAAAACCTTTATCTCAAAGGCCAGGACGTAGATACTCTTCTGGCGGTAAAAAAACTGGATGTAGGTTTACATATGCTGAAACTTCTCAATTCTACGGCAGATATCACTTCAGTCAATATGGAAGGAGCCCGTGCCCATGTTGTACGGAAACCGGACGGCAAATTTAATTTTGATTATATCATCGATGCCTTTGCCACAAACGACAAAGAAGAAAGTCCTTCCAAACCTTTTATTATTTCTCTTGATAAAATCAATTTAAAAGACATTGGTGTTACCTTCAACGACCAGCAGTCGAAGAATGATATTCAGCTCTATTTTAAATCGTTCGATACGAGAGTTAAAACTTTTGATCTTAGCAAAAACAACTATGCTGTCAATGATATTAATCTTGACGGATTAAAATTAAAGCTAAAGCAGGACCTTGTAGAAGAAGTTGCCAAAAAGGTAGAGAAAAAAGTAGATTCCCTCAATGAAAAAAAGCCGATGAGTATTGGATTGAGAGGCATTAAGCTTACCCATTTCGATATTGATTACGGTGATGAAAATACCAAAACATTTGCAAAAGTTATCTTCAAAGAACTGAGCACAAAGGTCAATAAGCTTGATCTTGAAAACAATACGTACAATATTGCCAATGTATTCCTTTCGGGTGCAGATATTAATGCCAACCTTTTTCTTCCGGCTCAGAATGCCAATCCGAAAAAAACAAAAGAGCCGGAGGTTTCAAAAGTCTCCGATCAGGATAAAGCAATAAAACTTCTTTTAGGAAAACTTGTTCTGAATGATGTAAAAGCGACCTATAATAACACTGCAATTGCTCCTACCAAGCAGGGTATGGACTTCAATCATCTTAATTTTTCAAAAATGAATGTTGAGGTGAGAAGTTTCAAAATGGAGAATAATACTTTCGCAGGAACAGTAAATACTGCGGAAATCCAGGAAGGCAGGGGTTTGGATATCCAGAAATTCAATACGGATTTTGTGTATGCTGAAAAAGAGGCTTATCTAAAAGATCTTTATCTTCAAACCCCGAAAACCCTATTGCGTGATGAGGTTATTTTAAACTATAACTCCATTGATCAGCTGAGTTCAAACTTAGGTGCTGTAAAAATTTCGGCCAATATCAAAGATTCAAAAATCGGATTCTCAGATATTCTGAATCTGGCTCCGACTTTAAGAAATACGGTACCATTCAACAAATATCCAAATGCCATTTTAAACATAAATGCCAATGTAAAAGGGAGCGTCAATGATCTTTTGATTCAGGATCTTAAAGTTTCCGGATTGGATCAGCTGAGGGTAATGGCCTCCGGAAAAATCAGGAATGCGATGAATCCGAACCAGTTATATTATGATCTGAGAATCGGTGAATTGTCTTCCAGTGCCAAAACGATATTCAATCTTGTCCCTAAAAATACAATTCCTTCCAATATCTCCCTTCCTTCCCATTTCAGCATCAAAGGAAATGCAAAAGGGACAACAAAAGTAGTGAATACCGATCTGAACCTCTACTCTACTCTTGGGAATGCGGCTGTCATCGCACAGGTAGACATGCGTAGAAAAAATCACGAACTGTATGACATAAAAGCTAACCTTCAGGGGATACAGGTTGGAAAAATCATTCAGAATAAAGATATTGGTCCTGTCACTGCGCAGATTGCAGCGAAAGGAGAAAGTTTTGATTTTAAAAATGCCAATGCAGATTTAAAGGGGCGTGTAGCTTCTGCCGTCTACAAGGGATACCGCTATCAGAATATGAACCTTACCGGAAAGATCAATAAAGGAGCATATCATATTCTTTTGGACTCAAAAGATCCGAACGCCAGCTTACAGCTGACTGCTTCCGGAGTTTATGACGAAAAAAATCCAACGGTAAAAGTGAATGGAGAAGTCATCAAACTGGATGTCAACAAGCTTGGTTTCTATGAAAAACCAATGATCATTGCCGGAAAAATTGATGGTGATTTCACCAGTTTAGATCCGAATAATCTGAACGGATATCTCAACCTTAAAGATTTCGCTTTTTCAGATACCAAGGAAGTGTATCCCGTACAGGAAGTCAATCTGAAAGCATCATCTACTCAGGATTCTACACAGATTATTTTCAATTCCCAAATTGCTGATGTGGAACTGAAAGGAAAATATAAGCTCACTCAGATTTTTTGGGCTTTAACGCAAACTGTGAATCAGTATTATCAATTCCAGAAACCGGATAAAAGTCAGAAGATTGATCCGGGACAGCATTTTACCTTTACGGCCAAAATCAAAAATGATGATCTGATCAGGAAGTTTGTACCCGATCTGAAAGATTTTGAAACCATAAATTTAGCAGGAAACTATGATGCTGACTCTCAGAAAATTGAAATAGACGGACAGATTCCGCGATTATTATACGGTGAAAATTCTATTGAAAAAGGAGCTTTGAAAGTCACTAATGAAAATCAGGCGCTGCAGTACAGCCTGAATGTTGCTGCTTTAAAAAGCTCAAGCTTTTCTTTAAACAAAATCAACATTGACGGCGATGTTGCGGATAACACAATCCGATACAATGTCACAACAAAAGATGAAAAGGATGCCACGCGGTTCCTGATTGCAGGAAGTGCAAAATCCCTTAATGACATTACCGAAATATCACTTAATCCCAATGGCTTAAAACTGAATTACACTGACTGGAATGTTGCCGAAAACAATAAAATCCAGATCAGCAGCAAAGGAATTCTGGCGGATAACTTTATTTTATCTAACGGGAGCAGTGAAATTGCTGTTCAGTCTGAAAACAACAATCCCAGCAGTCCTTTAAATATTTCGTTGAAAGATTTTAAGATTGAAACCATTACAGAACTTATCAAAAAAGATACGGTTCTGGCAAGAGGAACCATTAACGGAACCGCTCAGCTTCGGGATGTGACTAAAAAAATGACCTTCACTTCTGATTTGAATATTTCAGATTTAATTGTCTATGGAAGCCCTGTCGGAAATCTTGCGGTAAAAGTGAACAATGCTTCACCGAATGTTTTAAATGCCGATATCGCTCTTTCCGGAAATAACAATGATGTAAAAATCCTGGGAGATTACAATACCTCATCCAGTACTTTCGATCTGAATATGGCGATCAACCAGCTTCAGATGAAGAGTATTCAGGGATTCTCCATGAACGCGATTACCAATACGGAAGGCTATCTTTCAGGAAACTTAAAGATTACAGGGACCAGTGATCAACCGAATATTTTAGGAAAAGTAAAATTCAATGATGCCGGACTGGAAATTGCCAAAACAGGAAGTGATTTCAGACATCTGAGCGATGAAATAGATTTTACCAGCCGCGGAATTGAGTTTGATAAATTTAAAGTAAAAGATAAAGACGGTAACGCCCTTGTGGTGGACGGGCAGGTTCTTACTCAAACCTATAGGGATTTTGCTTTTAACCTTAATGTAAATGCAAAAGATTTTAAAGTAGTTAATTCTGAGAAATCCAACGATGCAATTATGTATGGTATTCTTGCCATTGATGCAGGTCTTCATATCCGTGGAAATCTTGATCTTCCAAAAGTTGACGGAAGGTTAAGCGTAGCTGACAATACGGACTTCACTTTTGTTCTTCCACAATCCAGCCCCTCTTTACAGGAAAGAGACGGCATTGTAGAGTTTGTAGACCAGGATCAGGTAGTTTTGAATAAAACAATTAAAGCAGACTCACTTAATGCACAGAGCCGTATCAAAGGAATGGATGTAAGTGTTAATATTGAGGTCAGCAAAGAAGCAAAACTTTCATTAATTATTGATAAAGCCAATGGTGATTTTGTACAGCTTCAGGGCGAGGCAGAATTAACCGGAGGAATAGATCCGTCAGGGAAAACCACACTGGTAGGAGTGTATGAAGTAGACAAGGGAAGCTACGATCTCTCTGTAAGCTTCCTGAAACGTAAATTTGACATCCAGAAAGGAAGTACTATTACCTGGACCGGTGAACCTACAATGGCTCAGATGGATATTACAGCCGTGTACAAAACAGAAGCTCCGCCTATTGACCTTGTAGAACAGCAGATCAGTGGTGAAAGTGCCTCCACAATCAATCAGTTTAAACAAAGGGTTCCTTTCAATGCGTTATTGAAAATGAAAGGTGAACTATTGAAACCTCAGCTCACTTTCGATATTACCACGGATGAAAAAAATAACGCCGTGTCCACCAATGTAAAAGATATTATTGACCAGAAACTCGCTCAGGTCAGAACCCAGGAATCAGAACTGAATAAGCAGGTTTTTGCCTTATTGCTTCTGAACCGTTTCATCGGAGAGAATCCATTTGAAAGCGGAGCAGGAATGTCTGCGGAGACCATGGCAAGACAGAGTGTGAGTAAAATCCTTTCTCAGCAATTGAATAACCTCGCGGCAGGTCTGATTAAAGGAGTCGATCTTAATTTTGGTCTTGATTCTTCAGAAGATTATTCCAGCGGGGAGAAAAATACGAGAACCGATCTGAATGTGGATATCAGTAAAAAATTACTGAATGACCGACTGAAAGTAACGGTGGGAAGCAACTTCGGACTGGAAGGCCAGGCCCGTCAGAATGAAAACATGACCAATATTGCAGGGAATGTTTCTGTAGATTACAGTCTTTCCAAAGACGGTAGATATATGCTGCGTGCTTATCGTAAGGATGAATATCAGGTAGCTCTTCAGGGGCAGATCATAGAAACCGGAGTCGGATTCATTATTACGTTGGATTATGACAAATTCCGGGAGATTTTCCAGAAATCCAAAGAGAAAAAACCGAAAAAGAATCAAAATAACCAAGTGGTAGAATTTAAATAATGAGTAATAAGTTCCATATATATTGTAAGTATCTGTTGGTTTCCGGAATGGCATCAACGGTGATTTCGTGCAGCAATACCAGGTTTTTGAAAGAAGGCCAGATGCTCTACACAGGAGCTGAAGTAAAGATTGAAAACGATACGATTTCGAAAAAGGAAAAAAAAGAATTGCAGGCTGCATTGGAAGCGAATCTCACTCCTAAACCCAATTCCACATTTTTAGGAATGCGCCCAAAGCTGTATTTCTATAACATAGCCAAAGAGCCCAAAAAAGACAAAGGCTTTAATTACTGGCTGAAATATAAAGTGGGTGAAAAACCAGTTTTATTAGGTGATGTAGACAGAGAATTCAATAAAGATATTATTGAAAATTATTCTGAAAACAAAGGGTATTTTAATGCTAAAGCTACTTATGATACGGTTTCAAAGAATAAAAAAGCCCAGGTTATATACACCGTGAGACCAGGTTCACGATACCTTATTGATGGAGTGAAGTTTCAGAAAGATTCTACGTTGGTCAATCATGAAATTCAGAGTTTTGCCGATAAAACCCTTCTCAAAAACGGCAGACCTTTTGACCTTGATGTCATTAAAGCAGAAAGAGAAAGAATTGATAACAGATTAAAGGAAAGAGGCTTTTATTATTTTCATCCGGATAATATTATTGTACAGGCAGACAGTACGGTAAGCAAAAATCATAAGGTTGAACTTAACGTAAAACTGAAAGACAATACTCCGGATTTAGCAACTCAGCAATTCAGTATTGATAAGGTGATTGTATTTCCCAACTACAACATTCAGGATGTAAAAGACGGTAAGTACA
This sequence comes from Chryseobacterium sp. ON_d1, assembly GCF_006829085.1. GTDB lineage: Bacteria > Bacteroidota > Bacteroidia > Flavobacteriales > Weeksellaceae > Chryseobacterium. The sequence goes on along the minus strand of NZ_BJTC01000005.1, from coordinate 151,963 downwards.
GCATCCCTATGAATAAAGACTCTCTTTCGAAATATGCTTTCGATGATATTTATGTAATTGATCCACAGCATAAATTCCAACCAAAGATTTTTGACAGGGCATTATATTTCAAACAGGGAGATCTGTATAACCGCTCCAATCATAACCTTACCCTGAACAGGCTGATCAGTCTGGGTGTTTTCAAGTTTGTAAAGAATGAGTTTATCGTATCTGATTCTTTAAGCCATAAATTTGATGCCTATTATTTATTAACCCCGAGACAAATCCAATCCCTTCGTCTGGAAGCACTGGGAAGAACAAACTCAGCGAATTATGCAGGAAGTGAACTGAATCTCAACTGGACTCACCGAAATTTTTTCCGGGGAGCAGAACAATTTAAAGCTGCGATCTACGGGGCTTTTGATTTCCAGATGGGAGGCGCTCAGAATGCCAATAATATTTTCCGTGCAGGAACGAATGTACAGCTTTCAATTCCGAGAATTGTGGCACCATTCCGTTTTCATTCTTCCAGTGAGTTTGTTCCCAGAACCAATATCACATTGGGATATGAATTCCAAAACAGAACACAGTATTACACGCTTAATAATTTCACTGGTTCATTCGGATATTTATGGAAAGAAAATGCGAGGAAAGAACATGATCTTAAAGTGATTGATATTACTTTGGTTTCTCCGGCAAATGTTACAGAAGAATACCAGATTAAGTCTGCCAACAATCCTGCTATGCAGCGAGTTGTTGCAAAACAGCTTATTTTCGGTCCAACCTATTCTTACACCTACACCAATACCATGTATCCTAAGACCAATACCATTTATTATAAGGGGACCCTTGATCTGGCAGGAAATATCACAGGATTGGTTACGGGTGCCGATGTAAAAAAAGATAAGGAAAAGAAACTATTTGGGATTCCTTTCAGCCAGTATGTAAAAATTGAAAATGATTTCAGGTTCTATCATAAGTTCACTGAAAAGTCTTCATTAGCAACGAGATTCATTGGAGGAATCGCTTATCCATACGGAAATTCCGAGTTTATACCTTTCTCCAAGCAATTTTTCTCAGGAGGGAGTAACAGTATCAGAGCTTTCCGTGCAAGAACATTGGGACCGGGAAGTTTTGATCCGAGAACCATACCGGAAGGTTCTTATTTTGATCAGTCCGGAGATGTTAAACTGGAGTTAAATGCGGAATACCGTGCCAATCTTTATAAGTTTTTAAATGCAGCCGTTTTTGTGGATGCCGGAAATATCTGGCTACTTCATGACGATTCCACAAGACCGGGAGCAAAGTTTTCAAAAGATTTTTTAAATGAAATTGCGGTGGGAGCCGGAGTAGGTCTGAGACTGGATTTTTCTATCCTGATCTTAAGGCTGGATCTTGCAATGCCACTGAGAGTTCCTTATTATCAGAAAGGAGACAGATGGGCCTTCGATAAAATTAACTTCGGAGATCCAAGCTGGAGAAAAGATAATCTTGTTTTAAATATTGCCATCGGATATCCTTTTTAGTATGATCAAAACCATCAAATTTTTCTGGGAGGTTCTGAAAGACACATTTACAGAATGGAACAGCTCTTCTGCATCAAAAGATTCAGCGAGTCTTGCCTATTATGCTATCTTTTCTATTCCCGGGTTATTGATCATTATTATATGGGTGCTTGGAAATTTCTTCGGCGAAGAAGCCATCCGCGGACAGATCAGTACCCAGATCAGCGGTATTATGGGACCGGATGTAGCAAAAAGTATTGAAGGAATGCTGGCTGGGGCCCTGATTGACAAAAAAAATATTTTTATGAAAGCGGTAGGAGTAGGCTCATTGGTTTTTGGTTCTACAACACTTTTCTTTCAGCTTCAGCATTCATTGAATACACTTTGGGAAGTAGAAGCTGCTCCCAAAAAAGCACTGGTTAAATTCCTACTGGACAGAGCGAATTCTTTAGGCATGATTCTTATCCTGGGATTTCTTTTGATGATCACTATGATTTTGTCTTCTCTGATCAGTCTGTTCAATACAATCATTACTCAATATTTTGGTTTTGAAACCTATATGCTGGTAGAGCTTGTCAATTTTGCGGTGGGTTTTGGTCTGGTGATGCTATTATTTGCTCTGATGTTTAAAGTGTTACCCGATGTTTTGATTAGCTGGAAACCTGTATGGAAAGGCGCATTTCTGACAACCGTTTTATTTACCCTCGGAAAATTCTTATTAAGCCTTTATTTTAACCAGGTAAAACCTACCTCAGCCTTTGGTGCAGCCGGAACAGTTATCCTGATCATGATGTGGATCAACTATTCCTGTATGCTGATATTTTTCGGTGCTGAATTCACCAAGGTTTACACTTATAAAAAGGGATATAAAGTCACGCTTTCCAAACATGCGCGATGGACTCCGGCTAAGTTGTATGCAGATAGTTTGAGGCAGATGCATAGTGAGCCCGATGATAAGACATAAAATGCGGGATTTTGAGATGCTCGATTCGAATTGCTTAGCATGAGAACCCATTAATTGATATAAAAATTCCTCCTGAAATTTCAGGAGGATTTCTATTTTTACATTCTGTTTACGGTTCCGATACCGAGGAGAGCTAATGATTTTTTAACTGTTTTTGCTGTAAGATCTGAAAGGTTTAAACGGAATTGCTTTAAATTTTCATCTTCCAGTTTCAGAATAATATTACTTTGGTAGAACGAATTATAAGATTTAGCCAGATCATAAACATAATTGGCAACCAGGGCCGGGCTCAATGCTTCTGCTGCTCTTTCAACAATTGTTTTGTAGCTAGCCAAAAGCATGATCAGTTCTTTTTCATACTGGTTTAAAGTTACATCCGAGATTTCTTTATACTGGTAATCTGCTTTTGCCAGCAAAGACTGCGTACGAGCGTAGGTATATTGAATAAACGGTCCTGTATTTCCATTAAATTCAATACTTTCTGCCGGATTGAACAACATCTTTTTCTTAGGATCCACTTTCAGCATGAAATATTTGAGTGCTCCCATTCCAATGATTTCATAAGAAGCTACTTTTACTTCTTCTGAGAGACCTTCAAGTTTTCCTTGTTCTATAGCTTTTAATTTTGCTGTTTCATGCATTTCTGCCATCAGGTCGTCTGCATCTACAACGGTTCCTTCACGGGATTTCATTTTTCCTTCCGGAAGTTCAACCATACCATAAGAAAGGTGGAATAACTGATCAGCCCATGAATATCCAAGCTTTTTCATAATTTTAAATAAAACCTGGAAGTGATAATCCTGTTCATTTCCAACAGTATAAATCAACTTTTGAATATTGTTATCTTTAAAGCGCTCTACAGCTGTTCCAAGATCCTGAGTCATGTAAACAGAAGTACCATCTGAACGAAGCAGTAACTTCTGATCAAGACCTTCATCGGTAAGGTCACACCACACAGAACCATCTTCTTTCTGATACAAAACCCCTTTATCCAGCCCTTCCTGAATAAGATCTTTCCCTAAAATATAAGTATTGCTTTCATACTGAACCTGATCAAAGTCAACGCCTAATCTTTTATACGTTTCATTGAATCCTTTATAAACCCATGAATTCATTTCTGCCCAAAGCGCTCTTACTTTCTCATCTTCATTTTCCCAGTCCAAAAGCATTTTCTGAGCTTCTTTCATTACCGGAGCCTCTTTTTTAGCCTGCTCCTCTCCTACGCCCTGCTCTACAAGCTCTGCAATTTCTTTTTTATAGTTTTTGTCAAATTCTACATAATAGTTTCCAACAAATTTATCGCCTTTGGTATTAGTCGTTTCAGGCGTTTCTCCGTTCCCAAATTTCTCCCATGCCAGCATGGATTTACAGATATGAATTCCTCTATCATTAATAATCTGAGTTTTGATTACATCATATCCAGCCTCTTTTAAAATCTGAGCAACAGAGAATCCTAATAAATTATTTCTGATATGCCCCAAGTGTAATGGCTTGTTAGTATTCGGTGAAGAATATTCTACCATTACCGTAGCGTTTTTCTTTTCTATTGTAGAGAAATTTTCACTTACGGATCTGAAATTATCCACAAACAATTGATTTTTCACCTTAACATTAAGGAAACCTTTTACCACATTAAAGCTTTCGAAAAGCTCCGTCTGCTCTGTCAAAGCCTCTCCTAATTCAACCCCGATGCTTTCAGGATTCTTTTTCAGCTGCTTTACCAATGGAAAAGTAACGATGGTAAAATCGCCCTCAAATTCCGTTTTATTTTCCTGAACTTCCAGCTTAATGTCTTTTAACTGATATACATTTAAAATGACTTCCGAAAGTTTTTGCTCTATAATATCTTTAATATTCATGGGTTCATACTTATTTTTTCAAAGGCCACCTGTAATAGCCTGCATTTTATTTCAAAATTTTGAAGTACAAATATACGGAAATAAAAAAACCGCCCGAAGGCGGTATAATATGAATGTTTATTAAAATATGTGTTAATTCTTATCCCAGAAAAGCTTGGTTGTTGCTTTATCACCACCTATTTTATCTCCTGCAGCTTTAACGTTTGCTCCGTTCAATACATATTCCTGATCAGAATAAGGCATTCTGTAAGGCACTGAAGATAAGTTAGATTTTGGAGGATTCACAAGAATAGGGTAATCCAAACGTCTTGTAAAGTTCCAGCTGGCAAAACCTTTATTAAACATGGCAATCCAAGCCTGTACACCTATAGACTGTTTCCAGTTTGCCGGATTATAAGGGTGTGCAACCACATACGCATCTGCAATGGTACTGCTTATTCCATTCTCTCTCATAGACTCCTTCACAGCAGCTGCATAAAGCTCTACTGCAGTACCTCCTGCAGAATATCCTCTTGCAGCAGCCTCAGCTTTTAAGAAGGCCACTTCCGCATAACTAAGCAGATTAGATGCTGCAGTAGCACTCCTGAAATAGGCGCTTAATTGAGAGAAGTTGGTATATGGATCATTTAATTCTCCAAAAACGCCTCCTTTATATACTCCTCCTGTAATCTTTGTAAACCATACATCCATTCTTGGATCGGAAAGAGCGCTCATCGTATTAATTGTTAATTCACTAGGTAAAAAATCATTTCTATTTGAAGCCACTAAATTATCAAATACCGGATTCGAAAAAGTTCCGCCATCATATTTAAATTTATAAGCATCATCATCAGAAGAAATAACACCACTGGCAATTGCAGATTCAACGGTAGTTTTTGACAGTGCAGGATCTACATCTGCTAAATTCATCCCTAATCTTAATTTAATGGAGTTAGCCAATTTCTTCCATTTAGTCATATTACCTCCGTAAACCAAATCACTGTAACCCGTAGCTGCAGGCTTTATAGTAGCAGTAACAGCATCGATTCTTTTGATCAAGTCAAGATAAATTGTCTTAGCATCATCGTATTTAGGGGTTAAAATCTCATCCGGTTTGAAAGCTTCAGAATAAGGAACATCCCCATAAGTATCCACAATATTTTCCCAAATAAAGATTTCTTCAATTTCTAAGGTTGCCAACTTATTGGTACGTATATCATCCGTCTCTACTTCATTCATCAGATTCACTTTTGCTTGTTTCAAGTTGTTAATACTGTAAACATACATTCTGTTAAAATGATTACGAGGCTGATTACGGGTTACCAAATTATATTGAGTTTCGTCCGGGTACTGAGTTTCCGCCCATTGTTGTGTAAAGAATCTGTAATTATTAAAATTTACACTAGGGTTATCCATATAATAAGATGACTGATATAAGGCCGTAGCTAATAAGTTATCAGATGGAAGGACTGACGGATGTTTAGGATCATCATTAAGAGAAGTTAAATCACTTTGGCATGAACTTAAAGCCAACCCAATACATGCAGACACCAAACTTATTTTTATAATATTTTTCATTTTTAAAGTAATTTAGAATTTAAATGTAACATTAATACCCAGATCTCTTGTCGTAGGCATTGAACCAATGGACCATCCGTAAGAGTTAAGTCCTCCACCCACCATAGCTTCCGGATCAGCGTAAGGTAAATTTTTATGAATAATCCATAGATTTCTACCTACAATTGAAATCTTAGCATCATAAATCTTCGTACCTGCCAACAGAGACTTTGGAAGCATGTAGCCAATACTTGCCTCTCTTAGCTTAATAAAAGATCCATCATAAACAAATTCGCGTGCAGGCTGGGTTTTGTATCCGGTAGAGCCACTGTTATCAACCTGTGATATTGCAATAGTATTTGGAGTTCCATCAGGAAGAACACCAGGTACAACAATAGGTTTGTCTCTAAAGTCACCTTCAGCAGTTTCTTTATACAGACCAGATGACAATCCATAATACATATCTGTTGAGAATATATCACCTCCTTTACGCATATCAATCAAGAAACTTAAAGAGAAGCCTTTATAGCTGAAGCTATTTCTAATTCCTCCAATCCAGTCTGGAGTAGTATTACCTATCACCTGATTAGGATTTTGCAAATATTTTCCTGTCTTCGGATCAATTACTTTTTCTCCATTTAAATAAGTGTAATCAGCACCTACCAGTGTTCCCCAAGACTCTCCTACTCTTGCATTTAAAGAGACTCCACCCTGAAAACTGTTTAATAAAAGGTTGGTGATTCCCGGGTACAGGCTCACTACTTCATTTTTATTTTTTGACCAGTTTACATCAATATTCCATGTGAAATCTTTTAATTTTACAGGTACCAATCCCAGCTGTACTTCATAACCGGTATTATCAATTCTACCTGCATTAATTATTTTAGCTGTAAATCCAGCTCCTGAAGAAATAGGAAGAGAAATGATCTGATCGATTGTTTTGGTTTTATAATAGGCAAAATCGACAGTTATTCTGTCTTTTAAGAAATGAGCTTCAGTTCCTATTTCAAATTCCTTAGATCTCTGAGGTTTTAAGTTAGGATTTGGTTGATTTAAAATTGAATTATATATTCCTACACCAGATAAAATCCCCGAAGATCTGTAATTATTAGCCAGTTGGTAAGGATCTGCTGTTCCTCCAACCTCTGCATAATTTGCTCTCAGCTTCCAGAAATTCATCCAGCTCTTAGTATTTAAGATTTCGGACATAATAACTGAACCAGTTACAGAAGGATAGTTATACACATTATTTCCTGCAGGTAATGTTGAACTTTGGTCTACTCTCCAGGTTCCATCTATATAGAATTTTTTAAAGAAATCAAATGAAGCGGTAACATACCCTGAGTTTGTTTGGGTTGTAAACTGATTTTCATCTGGTGCCAAAGGTGCTTTTTTAGAATTGGATAAAGCATAAATTCCAGGTACTATCAATCCTCCCTCTGTAGAAGCATAGATTGAATTATAATAATTTCGACGTATATTTCCTCCTACAACTCCGGAAAGGTTAATATTATCTGTGATATCAAATTTATAATTCACCATTAAGTCATAATTGGTCTCGGTCTGTAGTATATCACGTCTTCCATATCCGGAACCAATAGAGTTATTTGACTGTCCAAAAGCCTGAGGTAAAGATCCAACAGCCAATCTCGTTTCCGCCATAAGATTTGATCTATCATAAGAAACTTTTCCGGTAACAGAAATGTTATCAATCACATCATATGTTAACTGACCATAGGTAAAACTTCTGTATCTCTTGTCTGAAGAATAATTCTGATAGGCCTGGAAATATGGGTTGTTCCAATACGCAGGAGCTCCGTTTGCAGCAGACTTTCTGTTCCATGTGACATTACCATAGTTATTGGATGCATTGGCTATGTGCGGATCTACATTTGCAAAATATAAGTTTTGCAGATCCTTAATATCCACATTGGTTTGCCACCATTGTCTGAAACCGGTAGCTATATTGTTTGAATACCCTGTAATACTTCTACCTTTAGTTTCCTGTAAAGTCATTGTAGAATAAAAGGAAGAATGCAATTTAGGGGTTAAATCATAATTAATCTTTAAAGAGAAATTATTTTTATTAAGATGTGAGTTAGGTATTAACCCATCAGACATCATATTCTCATAATTAAAGCTAATGTTTTTCCCTTTTTGTCCTTTTTCTAATGTAACACTATTAATATATGAGGCTGGATTTTCAAAAAATTTAATCGGCCCATTTTTAGCGGCTACCCAAGGAGTAGCTTTTTGATAATTTGGGGACAGGGGATTGAATGAATCCCACTGATACACCAATAAATTAGGGTCAAATTTCGGGCCCCAAGAAGCATCTGCTCCAAAATTTGCATTATTCAAGCCATCGGAAGCCTGTGTACCGAATTTTTGAGAATAACCGGCTCCATATTTTGTCTGGTATTCAGGGAAAGTAGATTTATCAATGAATCCCACTTGTATTGCAGAGGAGAACGTTACCCCCCATGAACCGTCATCCTTTCCTTTTCCATTTTTAGTGGTAATAACAATTACTCCATTTAATCCTCTTTCACCGTAAAGGGCAGAGGCTGCTGCTCCTTTTAATACATTAATGGATTCAATATCTTCCTGATTAATATCAGAAAGAGCATTCCCATAGTCAATTGAATTTTCCCGGGTACTGGCATTATTAACAGGTGATCCATCAATAACAATTAAAGGATTACCTCCTCCCAATGTCTTAATTCCTCTAATTAAGAGGTTGGAAGATCCTCCAAAATTGTTATTTGTAGTAACATTAAGACCGGCAACCTTACCTGATAATTGCGCTGCAATATTCCCGGTATTTGTTGTTCCGTCTGTAAGTGCACTGCCTTTAATTTCCTGTGATGCATACCCCAAAGATTTTTTTTCTCTTTTAATGCCCAGTGCAGTTACTACTACTCCTTCAATTTCTTTTGCTTTAATGGTATCTTTCTTCTCCTGAGCACTTACCATTACCACAGGGGAAGTCAATACCAAAACAAGAAGACTTGCTGTTAGTTTCTTCATATCAATTATTTTTATATCCGCACAAATTTGTCGATTATATTCAATAATTCAAACAAAAATGTTAAAAAAAATAAAAATTTATCACCAACAAGCAATAAAACATAATAATTAACAAAAAAAATAAGTTAAAAAAACCACATACATAAAAAAAATACTACTATTTAAAAAAATTAAGAAAAATAATTTAATTTAGTTAACCACATTATACCATTTAATTATTAAACAAACGATATTATTAAATAAAAAACCGCCTGAAGGCGGTTTAGTTATGTTAAATAAATCATTAATATTAATTTACATCCCAGAAAATTTTTGTAGTCAGTTTATCTCCTCCAATGGCAGCACTTGCAGCAGCATAATTCGTTCCATTTGTTGTTGCTTCTGCAGCTGGATACTGAAGTCTCACAGGAACTTTCCCTCCTGCATTTGGAATTGCCGTAGCAGGAGCTACAAGTTGTGGATAATCTAATCTTCTATAGAAGTTCCATGAAGTCACTGATTGATTATACATTGCTACCCAAGCCTGTTCACCAATTGATTTTTTCCAATTAGCTGCATTATAAGGATGTGATGCAATATAGGCAGCAGCATCAGATGCTAATCCCCAATCTGTAAAAGAAGATGTAACAGCTGTATTATATAGAGTAGCCGGCGCTCCTCCTATCCCCCATCTTGCTGCAGCTTCAGTAAGGTAAAATGCAACTTCGGTATAGGTCATAATAAGCCCAGGTGTCGTAGCTGTATAAGCAAAATCACCAGCATTTGAAAATTCTGAAAATTCTCCAGGAGCCCCTATTACCTGTCCGAGATAAACGCCATCAACATCGGTATAATATTCAGCAATTCTACTATCCATAGTAGCATTCATATAATCTACCAATGTTTTTCCTGCAATAAAATCATCTCTTGATTCTGTCTCCTGAAATATCGGATTTTGATTGGGAGAAGCATCCAAATAAGCAAACTGACAATTATCATTAGATGATGTCATAACCCCTCCAGAAATTGCCTGGTTTACAGTAGACTGGGCTAAAGTTGGATTAACATCCGCCAGAGCAATTCCTAATTTTAACAGCAGGGAATTACCAAACTTTTTCCATTTTGAAATATCTCCGTTGTAAAATATATCTCCATTACCAAAAGTTCCACCACTATTGGACAAATTACTTATATCCGTATTTAATTTTGAAATCAATGAAGAGTATATATCAGCTGCTTTATCATATTTAGGAAGCGGATAAAGGTCAATATTTAATGCCTGGGTATAAGGAATATCTCCATAGGTATCTACCAAAATCTGGTAAGTAAAGATTTTCATTATATCCACGATAGCCAGTTGATTTTTTTTCTTTCCTGGCCAGACAGACTGTTCTGAAGGTGCCGGAACATAGGCATTGATTATTTTTTCTGCCTGATCTAAATTCTTTAATACATTTACATAGTTATCCGTCCAAACATTATTTGACACGTTTCTGTTCGTAAAATCATAATTACTTTCATTTACATAAATCGTTTCTTGCCAGTATTGCATTGTAAGCCTAAAGTTATTTTCATTAACATTAGGTGTATTCATATAATCACTGAGCTCTTTTTGCGCATAGGTAAGCAAAGACTCTTGGGTTGTATTATAGTTGGCATGCTGATCTAGATTCACATCATCACCCGTTGTACAACCTACAAACAACAGAGCTAATATTGGTGTTAATATATATTTTTTCATATTCTTTAGAAATTAACTTTTACATTAAAGGAGATATTTCTTGTAGCCGGCATAGGTCCTGATTGATATCCTTGAATATTCCCTGAAGACAAGCCTGCCTCAGGATCAGAATATGGCAAATTCTTATGAATAATCCAGAGATTGTTCCCTACTAAACTTACAGACATTCCCTGTATAAATTTAGAATTAAACACATGTTTATCAAACCTGTAAGTAATAGCCACTTCTCTTAATTTCACAAAGCTTGCATCATAAACATAAGCCGCTCCCGGAAGGTCTGTTCCCAAAACCTGACTGGACTGAGATTTATCCAACCTGATCGTATTTGTAATAAAATGTCCAGGGTTATTAGGATCTTCCATTACTCCTGGCAGGATAACACCACCACCATTGGCTAGTGTATTTCTAATAGGATTACCTAAATCATTGAATCCTACAGAATCAGGATATATACCTGTTCCATATCCATAATATTGATCTAAAGAATATACCTTACCTCCTTTTTTCCAATCAATTAAAAAGCTTAATGACAGATTTTTATAGGAGATTGTGTTGCTTAATCCTGCAGTCCATTTAGCCTGGAAACTTCCCTGATTATAAGTAGGAGTATCAGTCACCAAGTAGGCTCCGTTGGCTCCCACGATAGGATTTCCATTTGAATCATAAACATAATCAGAAGTCCAGATTGATCCATAATCACCATTCAGAGGGGCATTAATACTAACACCTCCTTGCAGTCTTCCTATTGTAATATTTTCAATACCTGGTGCTAATGCTGTTACTTTTGTCCAAGGATTAGACCAGTTTAAGCTAAGATCCCAGGAAAAATCAGTTGATTTAATTGGGGTTGCATTAATGGATACCTCAAATCCTTTTGTGGTTAATTCACCAGCATTTTGGGTTTTCGCCAGTGCTCCATTGGCAAAAGATACTGGCAATGGTAATATCTGATCATATGCTTTGTTTTGGAACCAAGCTACATCAAACCCAAAACGGTTTTTAAACATTTTTGCTTCAATACCAACTTCAAAATTTTTAAGCCCCTGAGATTTAAGTTCAAAATTTCTTAAAGTGGTATTATAAGCATATATAGGGATATCTCCGTAGGATGGCTGTGCAAAGTATCTGTTCAACAGCTGATCAGCAGCAGTATCAGAACCTACTTTTGCATAAGCAGCCCGAATTTTCCCGAAACTTAGCCAATTCGCTTTCACTAAGTTTGAAAACACCACACTTGCAGATAAAGATGGATACCAGTATACAGCATCATTATCAGGAAGTGCTGTAGATTGATCCCTTCTGTAGGTCCCTTCCAAAAAGTAAGTGTTTTTATACCCCAATGAAACTTGGGCAAATACTCCATACACGTACTTTGTCAAGTCAGAAATCAACGGACGAACTGGCGCAGATGCCGAGTTTGCAATAGTATAAATACCTGGAATATATAATCCTCCTGAGGTTGACTGCTGATTAGAATATGTTTTCTGTACGTTAATATTACCTCCTAACAATGCATTAACATTAAAGTCATCCGTAATATTCTTTTTATAAGTTCCTATAAAATCATAATTGGTTTCAGAAAATTTATAAAGACTTGTTGCATAACCTGAGGGCTGATTAACCGCACCATTTAAACCAAAACTATTTCCGGCATATGACCCTACTGCTTTTCGGTCTTCAGTAATCATGGTATATCCATCTCTTCCCATTCTCACCAATAGATTAATATCCTTCGTGACATCATAACTTAGGCTAAAATTTCCTGCGAATCTATCTCTGGAGTCATTTTGATAATTTTCGTATCTCTGGAAATAAGGATTATCCCAAAATGCCGGAGTTAAATCAGAAATACCTCGCATATTCCATGTGTAATTTTTTTGGAAAGCACGGTATAAATATTCCTGATCTTTTATATCAACATTTGTAGGCCACCACTGCCTGAAATTAGTCATGATATTATCATTATAACCAGTTGTATTACGGCCAATCGTTTTCTGCGTAATATAGTTTGCATAAAGATTAGCAGTCAATTTATCTGTCAGCTTATATGATGCATTCCCACTGAAGTTATTTTTTACCAGCGAACTGTTGGGCATAATATCTGTTGCATCTGTATTTGTATAACTTAAACGATAGCTTGATTTGTCATCGGCACCGCTAAACGCTAAGCTATTTACGAAATTAGTTCCTGTGTTGAAAAACTTAATGGGACCATTTTTTGCCATCTGCCATGGAGTTCTCTGTCCTTGGGTAGGTGATCCCGGAATAAATGCACCATATTGCCAGACCATTGATCCATCGTAAGGAGATCCATATGAAGCATCGTTTCCGAAAGCTACTCTTGGACTTCCCTGATATAATGTACTGCTAAAACTGTTTCCAGTATATCCCTGTCCATATTGAGTCTGATAGGTAGGGAATGTAGACTTATCTATTGTAGACATTGTGATAGAAGTAGAAAACTCCATTCCAATACCTTCTTTATTTCTCTTTCCTCTTTTCGTTGTAATAATGATTGCCCCATTTTGAGCCCTAGAACCATAAAGTGCTGTTGCTGCGGCTCCTTTAAGAACATTCAAAGTTTCAATATCATTAGGGTTAATATCTGACACTGAACTTCCATAGTCATAACCACCACCACCTGTTGCCTGGCTAGCTGTATTGATATTTTTGTTCATAATAGGCACCCCATCTACAACAAAGAGGGCCTGATTATCTCCCAATAGCGATTTAAAACCTCTTGTAACCACATTGATAGATCCTCCAAAGTTTGTACTCTGTTTAATCTCCAAACCTGCAACTTTACCAGATAGGTTATTTAAGAAGTTAGTAGTAGGGTTCTTATTCACATCTTCCCCTTTTACTTCTTGGGTTGCATATCCGAGAGATCTTTTCTCTCTTTTTATTCCAAGTGCAGTTACCACCACACCTTCAATCTCTTTTGTCTGTGTAACAGTATCGCTTTTTTTCTGCTGAGCATTTGCAATAGCAACAGATGAAGACAATACCAAAACAATAAGACTGGTTGTTAGTTTCTTCATATCAAATTAATTTTTGTGACTTTACAAATTTGTAAAACTTTATCAATACCACAAAGTAAAATGTGAAAAAATTACAACTTATTCAATATTTATAAACAAAAACAACAAATAAACTATTAAAATAAGTTAAAATAAAAATATTTAACAAAAACAAAATCATTTTAAACTTATTTTTTTTAAGAAATAATAACAATCAGTCAAATTGATACAATCTATATTTTAAATACAAACCAACTTCAAAACAAACTGATTTTCAAATAATTAAAAGCAAAAAGGATGAAAATTCGAAAAATCCTGAATAGGTATTATGCTGAGCATATATCTATAACTGTAGAAATATTTAATCTTTTTAAATAAAAAAACCGCCCGAAGGCGGTAAAATATATTGAAATTTGTAATTATAAAATTAATTTCTAGCCCAGAATGGAGTAAATTTATTTTTAGCAAAAACATCATCAGCTGCCATACTTGGAACATTATTAGCGTTAGATTGATATTCAGAGTTTGGATATAGCAATCTGTTAGGCTTAACAGTTTTAAGAGAAATTGTCGGCAACGGGGTCTCTGGATAGGATGTTCTGGTATAATCAAAATAAGATTGTTCAGGGTTGATTCCTGTTAAAGCAATCCATTTTTGTGTCATAATTGCTTCAAGCTTATTAGCATCAGTTCCAGTCCATCCTAGTTTTGCCCTTGTATTGACAAGATCTATATAAATTTGAGCAGCTTTCTTAGTTACTGTTGGATTTGTACTAATAACGACATCAGCATTGGAGCCTAAATAATTATAAGAAGCAGTAATACCAGCTTCAAAATGAGATTGTGCACCAGAAAACTGACCAGGATAACGTAGAGCTGCTTCAGCTAATAAAAACTCTGTTTCAGCTTTTGACATTAAAACACCAGCTCTTGCTGATCCTTTTTGCATTAACTCTGTTTTTCTTGCCTCTTCATCATCTGGCGCTGCTAAAATTGGCAAAGACCCTACAATTAAACCATCTCCAGCTCTTGAAACCTTTCTAGGCGATGGTGCTCCAGGCTGTCCAGGAGTAGCTCCTTGCCTTACCCCTTCTACATTACTAGTTTCCACACCAACATTATCAGTAGTCTTCTCTAATGTAAACATTCTAGCTCTTCTTCCATCAACTATTCCACTAAACTTCTGATACACACTTCTTGTGTCAGGAACTGTAGCTTGTCCATTTCTATGAACAGCATTACCATTTAAAGCAATTGCAATATGTTCTGAAGGAACAACCAAGTTCCAGTTTTGTGGCTGAACTCTTGAACTGGTAATCACAAAATAATTCACCCAAGGATTCTGTTGAGCATCAGAAGCTTGAGAATATCCAGGATTAACAGTAACATCAGTAGCATTAAATACTGCTCCTTGCAAACTTGCGAGTTTTTGATCTCTATAAGTTGCTAAGTCACCTGTAACATTAGACATTCTAATAAGATACCTAAGCTTTAATGTGTTTGCAAATGCTTTCCAGCTACTCATAGATCCTTTAAAAACAACATCTGCAGTTCCTGGATTACTTCCTTTATTTGAATCTATCATTTGAATTGCACTTTCAATATCTGCAATAGAAGCTTTATAAATATCCTCTCCTTTATCATATTTAGGAGTCAGATTCAATTCTCTTTTGAAAGCTTCAGAATATGGCATATCTCCCCATAAATCAGTCAATATCTGAACATAATAAGCCTTCATAATTTTAGACATTGCTTTATACTGAGTATATTCACCAGTTGGATCACTATAATCTAAAACAAACTGAAAGTTGGAAACGTTTCTGAACAACTGATCCCAAATATCAGCATAAAAAGCACTTGTTATGTTTGGAGAATATTCATCCACAAATGGAGTTCCGTAGGAATAAGAGTTTCCAGCCATACTGTTCATCATAACTCCTGAAAAAAGATTTAATCTTCTTGCCTGTACATAATAACTGTTTGTAACAGCACCTGGAAAAACAAAATTAGGAGTTAGATCATTTACAGAGATTCTATCTGGGTTTTCATTGATATCTAAGTAATCATTACATGAAGTTGTTCCAAGTAACAAACCTGCCAATGCAATTATATATAATTTATTTTTCATTTTCTTAATTAAAAAGTTGCGTTAATTTTAAAACCAAAAGTTCTTGTCGTAGGATATTGTGTTGTTAATGCAATCCCTGCAGCATTATCATTACTGCTTGCCGTTTCCGGATCTGCAAAATTTCTATTATCTTTCGAATAAATAATAATAGGATTTCTTGCATACAAACTCAAACTAAGACTGTTGATAAAAGTAGAATTTAAAACAGATTTTGGCACATCATACGATATTGCAATTTCTCTTACTTTAAATGCGGTTGCATCTACAACAAGATTCTCCCCAACGTTTCTGTAAATTGAACCTGACCAATATGTTGTTGCCCCATTATAATCAGCACCGTAAGCAGGCGTTGAATTCGGAACGTACGAACCATTAACAAGCTGCACTGAACCAGGCACAATATATCCCTGAGTTCTATCCTGACTCGCTGTTTCTTCAAGCGCTCCTGTAAATGCTAACAATCTTTTTGAAAATGATACAAACTTACCTCCCTTACGATAATCAGCTACAGCAGATAATGTAAACGCCTTATACCTGAAAGAAGTATTAAACGTCATTGTATAATCAGGATTTAAACTCCCTAATACTTTTGTTGCAGAATTTACTAATGGTACTCCGTTAGCATTTACAATAATATTACCATTTGGATCTCTTTGATAAGTTGTTCCAACAATTGAATAGAAATTCTCTCCTACTACCGCTGCTAAGCCAACCGAAGGAGTCGTGTAGGTTAAAATAGGAACTCTCTCTGCTCCACTGCTTAATTCTAATAACTTTGTTCTAGACATAGCATAACCAGCATGTAAGTTCCAAGTAATATCTTTTGTTTTAATTGGAGTCACTCCTAAATCAACTTCAAAACCTTTCATTCTAGATTTACCAATATTATCTCTGTAAGAAGATAATCCAGAAGTATTTGAAGGGGTAATACTACTGATCAAATCCTGCGTAGTAGATTGATAAACAGATCCTTCTAATGTAATTCTATCTTTTAAGAATCCTAAAGCAATATTTAAATCAAAAGTATTTACAAATTCTGGTCTTATACTAGGATTCGTAATTGAAGTAGACATAATATAAGATGGCATTGGTCCGAAAGGATATCCTGTAGGGATTATACCGGTAGCATTAACGTTATATGGATTAATACCTGATGAATTTCCTACTTTTGTGAAACTCGGAGCAATTTTCATATAATTTAATACATCTCCTCCAAAATTAAAAGCTTTAGTAGGAATAAAGGACACCCCAACTGAATAATAAGAATATGGCTTATTATCAGTCAATCTACCATTTGTAAGAGGATCCCTACTATTTACAGTATAAACAGAATTCTTTTCATATCTGAATGTTCCATTTAAGAATAAATAATCTTTGTATGATAAATCTAAATTTGCAAATCCTGCAAACACTCTGTTTCTAACAGTATAATTATCCATATATCCGCCATCAGCCTGAGCATCAGTATTCCCGTATTGAGAGGGGTTGGATACGTTATTATAATTATACCATCCTGGAATAAATAATCCAGTTCCTCCAACCGTTCTAGCTGTAGAATAACTGTCCTGAATATTATTTCCTAAGTTAAATTTCAAATTTATATCTGATGTTAAATCATAATCAAAATTCAACATTAAATCTCCGTAATATTTTCTATCATTATAAATTCTATTGAAATAGTAAGCTGTAACATCTGGAGATCCAAAATCATTTAAAGTATGAGTATCTAAGAAAGGAACCCCCGTATTAGTATAGCGAATTGTCCCTGTAGAACCATCATTCCAGTTATCCTGTTGAGTTTTAGTAAGGTTTAAGTTTCCAGTATAACTAATGTTAATATGCTTATTAAATTCATACTGTAATGACAATATTCCATTTAAATAATCTCTGTTGGTATTATATCTTGCATGCTGGGCAATCCAGTAAGGATTCGTAGAATAAGCTGTAAGATATCCTCCGATTCCAGAATTTCTATAGTTTCTGATATCATTAGTAGATGGCATCTGTAAGATATTATCATACAAATCAGAATCAGTTTTATTGACTAACCTGCCTATATAATTGAACTGTCCATCAATTCTTAGCTTCCCAAGCTTTTTCCCTCCTTTGAATAAGAAGTTATTTTGTCTCATTTTATCCCCATCGACAACAAATGTATTATCAAGCCTATTGATAGACATAAACGCATAGCCATCAGAACCACCCGCATTAATACTTACACCATTTTGGAAGCTAACACCATTGGTAAAGAATTTTGAGAAGTGATCTTTTACCGGAGAAAATCTTTCATAAATAAATGATCCGTTAGATTGTGGTAAACCACTTGGAACTAACGTCCCTCCAAATCCAGGATAGTCATATGCTGGTCCCCAAGACATATTTTCCCAAGGCACATAGTTAGTACCACTATAGTCAACATCACTATAACTGTCATCCTGAACCCCTTTTCCATATTTTTTTTGAATAAGCGGATACTTAAACCCTTGAGTCACTTCAACAGCGGAAGTCAAATTAACTTGAATTTTTTCAGATTTTGTTCCTCTCTTAGTTGTAACAATAATTGCTCCATTTACCCCTTGCGATCCATATAAAGCAGCTCCCTGCAGACCTTTTATAACGTTTACATTCTGAATAATTTCAGGAGGTAATGAGTTTAAAACTGTCGCGTCTGAAATCACATTATCAATAACAACTAAAGCCTGATTGTTACCGGTAATAGACTTTGACCCTCTCAAAATGATTTTAAAACTTGGATCTACAGCACTGTTCGTGTTAGTAATTTGTAATCCAGACACTTTTCCTGTTAATGCTTGAACAGCACCAGGAGCTGCAGCTTGATTAAGTTCCTTGGTATTTACTATTTGCTGTGCATTTGTAACAGCATCAGCTTTTTTCTTAATACCTAAGGCACCCGTAACAACGATCTCCTCTATATTTTTAGTCTTTAGAGTATCTTTAGTGTTTTGAGCTGATACCATCACAAATGATGATGATAGTACCACCGCAAATACACTTGCAGTTAATTTCTTCATATTGAATTCAATTATTTTTTACAGGCTACAAATTTGTAAAACTTTCTTAAAATCACAAAATTTTTTCTTAAAAAAGACAACGATTTCAATTATTACTAAAAAAACACAACAGATGAAATACTAATATTTGTTAAAAACACCTTATTTAACAAATACTAACAAATATTTAAACTACATTATTTAGAAAACAATAACAATAACAAAAATTAACATTTATCACATTAAATAAACAACAATACAATCATAAACACCGTAACAAATGATAAAAGAATAAGATAAATTCAAAAAAAACAACACAACACCAACATATCATCAATCCGCACTACATTATTCAATCATAAAAAAAGAAAAGAAAAATATAAACAATCTCACTCAATAGCAATATTATCAAAAAAAAGTTTCTTTTTAACAGAAATTGCTAATCTAAAATATTCAAAACCAAACATAAAACAATCTTAATAATACTTCACTTTATAAAATCACCAGGACAAACATTGGATTAATATTTTTGTTTGTTTAATTTTGTCATCAGTATTTAAACAAACATGGAGCTAATAAAAAACTGGTCAAACCTTTACATCGAAGCCGGATGTGACGAAGTAGGAAGAGGATGTTTAAGTGGTCCGGTGGTAGCTGCAGCGGTAATTTTAGACGATGATTTTCAGCAAAATCTGGTTAACGATTCAAAAAAATTAACCTTCAAAACCCGCATGGAGCTGGATAGCTACATCAAAGATAATGTGAAAAACTACGCCATCGCAGAGCTTCCTCCCTCCTTTATTGATGAACATAATATCCTTAATGCCAGCATTCACGCGATGCATCGTGCTTTGGATAGGCTGACCATAACTCCGGAGCTTATTCTGGTAGATGGGAACAAATTCCACCCCTATAATTATATTCCCCATCAGTGTATTATTAAAGGAGATTCTAAAGTTTTATCTATTGCGGCAGCCTCTATTCTTGCCAAAAATTACAGAGATACACTCATGATCCAGCTTCATGAAGAGCACCCTGAATACGGCTGGGACACCAATTTTGGCTATGCTACGAAAAAACACCAGGAAGCCCTTATAAAGCATGGCCCAACAATACACCACAGACAATCTTTCAGACTGAAATATGACTGAAAATAATTATTTTTTCAATTATTAAATTCATACAATTCTACAGGAAATTTAAAACCTTTCTAAATAAAACAACCCATCCTGAAAAAATTTATACAGATTACAGGTAAAAAAAAGAGCAGCAATTGAATAATTGCTGCTCTTTTATCATATAACCAGAAGTTATTTTTTCTTACTTCTCTGTTGTTCCTGAGCTTTCTGCTGCTCCTGAGCCTTCTCCATCATTTCTCTCATTCTCTTCTGAAATTTACCTTCTGCTTTAGGCTTTTCCTTGTTCGACTGAATCTGAGCATGAATTTTCTTTTCATCAAGAATCCAGTATTTAATAACAAGAATGATCAGGATATTGATCGCATTCGATACAAAATAATACCATGAAAGACCTGATGCCGATGTGTTAAGGAAGAACAGGAATGTAATCGGGAAGATATACATTAACACCTTCATATTTGGCATTCCTTCCTGCTGAGGCTGCTGCATGTTTCCTGAAGTCATTACGGTATAGATCAAAATAACGACTGTACAAGCCAATGCAAAAATACTCAGGTGATCTCCAAGGAAAGGAACTTTAAACGGAAGCTTGATCAAGTCATCATAAGCCGTTAAATCCTTGGCAAACCAGAATCCCTGGCCTCTAAGGTCAATAAAGTTCGGGAAGAAACGGAATAATGCATAGAAGATCGGAATCTGAACCAACGCAGGTAAACATCCCGCCATCTGATTCACTCCGGCCTTTCTGTACACTTCCATTGTAGCCTGCTGCTTCTTCATCGGATCCGCATCCTTGAACTTAGCATTTACCTCATCAATTTCAGGACGGATCACTTTCATCATCGCACTCAGTTTATGCTGCTTGTACATAATTGGCGAAAGAATCAGTTTTACAATGATGGTCATTACAAAAATTACCCAACCGGCTGATAATCCCCAGGCAGCAATAATACTGTACAGCCACATGAAGAAATAACGGTTCATAGCTCCAATGAATGACCAGCCTAATGGAAGAATCTCATCAAAGTTCTTATCATAAGATTTAAGCAATGGCAAATCCAGTGGCATAAAATACCAAGTGAAATCCTGATTCAGTTCGCTTCCGGTCATCTGAACAAAACCTTCATAGTTGAATTTCTTCAGATATTCTCCTTCTTCAACATTTTCCTGGTTTCCTTTACTCTGAGTGAATCCGTTTCTAGCTTCGATTACCGAAGAGAAGAACTGCTGCTTTACACCAAGCCAGTTAAGGGTTTCTTTTTCCTCCTCCATTGTCGTTCTTCCATCATAATCATAGTCTTTATAATTGTTGAAAGCATAAGAAAATTCTGAATGAGACTGCTCCTGGGCTCTACCTTTTTCTAAGTTTCTCACATTATAATCCCAGATAAAATCTGCCTTATTATCCGAAGTAATTTTAGAAAGCCCCTGAGTTCTTACTTTGAAGTCAAGAGTATATTTAGGAAGCAGGGTATAAATAAACTGAATAACAGCACCATTATAATCTGCAGTTAGAGTTACAGCATTCCCGTTAACAGCAGGGGAGAAAACTAAGTCTTTAGTATTAACGACCTTCCCTGTTTTATCTTTAAACTGAAAACCGTAGTTTGAATTATTTTTAGTGATCAGATAAAGTGGCTGATCTGCTTTGTCTGTTTTGTGATTATAAGCTTTATATTTTAAAAGCTCTACTTTAGAAACCTGTCCTCCTAAGCTTGAAAATTCAAGCTTCAATTCGTTATTTCCAAGGCTTGCCGTCTGAATTGCGCCAGGAGTTACATTTGGATTGATATTGGTGGCCTGAGTTTGTTTTACGGCATTTTTTGCCTGTTCCGTTTTCTGCTCCTGAGCTTTCAGCTCGGCTTCTTTTGTCTGTTTGTTCTGGAAGTAGAACATAAAACCAAAGAGAACAAGGCATAAAACCGCGAAACTAATCATCTGCTTCTTATCGATTCCGTTGTTTTGTTGCATTTTATTTTATATTAAAATTTTACATTTAAAATATACGTACTGGTATACGTAATTTGAGCTGACAAAAATACTGTTTTTTTATCAAAACTCTATGCTTTACGTTGTTACTATATAATAAACTCAAGCTGAGAATAATCAGCCTGAGTTTATGTATAGACGTTGATGATAAAATTTTTACCTTATTTTTTTTCGCAAGCCTTGATGAAAGCTCTGAACAAAGGATGCGGCGTCGCTACCGTACTCTTATATTCCGGGTGATACTGAACTCCCACATAGAAAGGATGATCAGGAAGTTCAAGGGCTTCTACCAAACCTGTTTCAGGATTGGTCCCTGTAGCAAGGAAACCATTTTTTTCAAACTCCTGAAGATAATCACTGTTGAATTCATAGCGGTGACGGTGTCTTTCAGAAATATTCTTGCTTCCGTAAATATCATATAATTTGGAACCGTTTTTCAAAGCACATTTCCATGCTCCAAGACGCATTGTTCCACCTTTATCAACTACATTTTTCTGTTCTTCCATCAAAGAAATTACAGGATCCGGAGTTGCTGTATCAAACTCCATAGAATTGGCTTTTGTATGTCCTAAAACATTTCTTGCAAATTCAATCGTCATGATCTGCATTCCTAAACAGATTCCCAGCATTGGAATTTTGTTTTCTCTTGCATATCTTGCCGTAAGCACTTTTCCTTCAATTCCTCTGTCTCCGAAACCTGGAGCGACAAGGATACCATTCACTCCTTTCAGAGTATCTTTGATATTCTCTTCAGTAATGTCTCCACTGTATACCCATCTTACCTTAACTTCCGTTTCAAGGTCAGCTCCTGCATGTTTGAACGCTTCAGCAATTGAAATATATGAATCCTGAAGGGAAATATATTTTCCAACCAAGGCAATCTCAACAGTTTTCTTAGGGTTTTGGAATTTTTTAAGGAAACTTTTCCAGTCTTTAAGATCAGCATCTTTATCACTTTTCAGATCCAGTTCTTTCAATACTACATCATCGAAATTCTGTTTCTGAAGATACATTGGAACTTCATAGATCGTTTCAAGGTCTTTGCATTCGATAACATTATCTAAAGGAACATTACAGAACTGAGCCAGTTTTGCTCTCTGATCTTTAGGAATCTTATGTTCTGTTCTGCACACTAAAACATCTGCCATAATTCCGCTTTCCATCAATTGACGAACGGAATGCTGCGATGGTTTTGTTTTCAATTCTCCACTTGAAGCCAGATAAGGCAGTAAAGTCAGGTGAATCACCATAGAATTGCGCTCTCCCAATTCCCATTTCAGCTGACGTACAGTTTCAATGTAGGGTAAAGATTCAATATCTCCTACAGTTCCCCCGATCTCAGTAATAATGATATCGTAGTTCTGTTTTGAAAGGATTTTAATTCTACGTTTGATTTCGTTAGTAATATGAGGAATTACCTGAACTGTTTTTCCAAGAAAATCTCCTTTTCTTTCTTTTTCAATTACAGTCTGGTAAATTTTTCCTGTAGTAACGTTGTTGTTTTGGGATGTAGGAGCATCAAGGTAACGCTCATAGTGGCCTAAATCCAGATCTGTCTCCGCACCATCTTCAGTTACATAACACTCTCCGTGCTCATAAGGATTCAAAGTTCCCGGGTCGATATTGATATAAGGATCTAATTTTTGGATCGTTACATTAAAGCCGCGTGATTTTAGTAGAAGTCCCAGAGAAGCAGAAACGATTCCCTTTCCCAAAGATGAAGTTACACCTCCTGTCACAAAGATGTACTTTGTATTCTTTTTACTCATTAGATTAGGTTTGTGCAAAGTTAGGGGAAAAAGAAATACAAAGCAATTATTTAAGTTTTTAAAATACGAAAATACCGTTCAAACAATTATAAAATCTGATTAAAATTTAGCTTTTGTAATAAAAAAGGTTTCCCATCAGAATGGAAAACCCGATTAATTTTTATCACTGGAAATATTATTGTTTTACCAGTTCAAAGTAAGCCATTACTTCAACATCCTTCGCAATACCAGCTCCTGAAGGATCATATTTAATTCCATAATCCAAACGGTTCACTGTAAACTTGGTCTGAATTCCCATTACTTCTTTTCCGTCTTTATTCTTTATAATACCGCCGAATGTAACCGGAGCACTGATCTCTTTCTCTACCCCTTTCATTGTAAGCTTTCCTTTGACGATATAATTGTTATTTTTATCTTTAGTCACGGAAGAGCTTTTAAACTCAATAACAGGATATTTAGCCACATCAAAGAAATCTTCACTGATAAGGTGTCTGTCTCTCATGTTCACCCCTGTATTAATGGTAGAAACACTTATGGCAAAACTTAAATCGGCATTATCCAGATTAGCTCCACTGCTGGCTATTTTCCCTTCAAATTTATCAAACCTTCCCTGTACAAAGCTAATTCCCATATGTTTAATATTAAAATTAACGGAAGAATGCATCGGGTCAACATCCCACGTACCCTGGGCAAATGCAACAATACTTAAAAACGTAAATACGAAAGATAAAAATACTTTTTTCATTGTAATGATATTTTACATTAATATTTTAATTGAATAAAACGAAGATATGAAAGTTATTTCTATGGTGGATGCATTAGTTTTTAATATTAAAATCCAATCAGATTCTGTAAGAAAAAGGCTTTTTTTATAACTTCGCGGTATGGCAAAACTGAAAACAGCATATTTCTGTCAAAACTGCGGAACGCAATACTCCCAATGGATGGGACAGTGTAAAAACTGCGGGCAATGGAATACATTAGTGGAAGAAGTGGTGGAAAAGACTTCTCATAAAACCCCTCCTTTCTCAAAATCCAAACAGCATGTGATTAATATTGTTGAAGTGGAAACAAGTGAGGAACCAAGAATAAAAACACCTTCTGAAGAGCTGAACCGTGTGCTGGGAGGTGGAATCGTTTTAGGCTCCGTGACTTTGATAGGTGGTGAACCGGGAATCGGAAAGTCTACCCTATTGCTGCAACTCGCTTTGAAGATGAAGAAAAAGATTTTCTATGTTTCCGGGGAAGAAAGTGCTTCTCAGATTAAAATGAGAGCGGACAGGCTTACGGATATCCAAAATCCGAACTGTTTCCTTTTCACTGAAACTTCACTGGAGAAAATTCTTCATGAAGCCAAAAAACTGGAACCAGACTTTATGATCATCGATTCCATTCAGACACTGCAGTCTCAACTGATAGAAAGTTCTCCGGGAACCGTATCCCAAATCCGGGAATGTTCCAATGAGATCATCAAATATGCCAAAGAAAACAATACTCCGGTTTTCCTTGTAGGTCACATCACCAAAGACGGACAAATTGCAGGACCAAAGGTTCTGGAACATATGGTGGATGTGGTTCTGAATTTTGACGGAGACCGGAATCACCTTTTCAGGTTGCTGAGAGCTAATAAAAACCGTTTCGGCTCCACTTCCGAAATTGGAATTTATGAAATGATTTCGCAGGGATTAAAAGAGATTAAGAATCCTTCCGAAATTCTGATCACCAAAAAGTTTGAGGAACTTTCAGGAAATTCTGTTGCTGTAACTCTCGAAGGAAACAGGCCGATGCTCCTTGAAATCCAGGCCCTGGTAAGCACAGCCGTTTACGGAACTCCTCAGAGAAGCTCCACAGGCTTTGACTCCAAAAGGCTGAATATGCTTTTGGCCGTACTTGAAAAAAGAGCCGGGTTCCAATTGGGAGCAAAAGACGTTTTCCTGAATATTACCGGGGGAATAAAGACAGATGATCCTGCACTGGATCTGGCAGTCATTGCTTCTGTTCTTTCCTCTAACGAAGACATTGCCATTTCTGAACATTACTGCTTTGCCGGAGAAATCGGATTAAGTGGTGAAATACGTCCTGTAGCACAGATTGAACAAAGAATTACTGAAGCTGAAAAGCTAGGCTATGAAAAGATATTTGTTTCCAATCTCAATAAAATTCCAAAAAGAAAATTTGGAATTAAGATTGAAGAAGTGAGTAAGATTGAAGATTTTCACGAGAGGCTTTTCTAAGGTGAATGGTCAATTTTGCTTCACAGGTCAATAGTCCATCTGAATGAGAATAAAAAAATTCACAAGCTAAGCGGATTCACTATTCTCCAGTATCAGACATTCACATTTAATTCATACCTTTAAGTTATGAATTATCTGGCACATTCCTTTCTCTCTTTCACTGATGGTCAAATTGTTGGTCAGTTTCTGGAAGACTTCATCAGAAACAGGGACCGTTTTTCTTTTCCGAAAGATATACAGGACGGAATTACCCTTCACAGGGCGATTGATACATTTACCGATTCCCACCCGGCAATCCATGAAGCCAAAAAAGTTTTTGCTCCTTTGGTAAGACTGTATGCAGGTGCATTCGTAGATGTTTCTATGGATCATTTTGTAGCCAGAGACCTCTCCCTGAATTCTCTGGCTGAATGGAAAACCCATTCCCTTTATGTTTACAGTGTTTTGAATGCCCATCAGCAATGGCTTCCTGAAAACTTTAAAAGGATGCTGGTCAAAATGGAACAGGACGACTGGCTCTACAACTACCGCGAAGACTGGGGCATCAAATTCAGCATTCAGAATGTACTGAATAAAGCTAAATATCTGGATAAGGACATCCCTGTCTTTGAAGCTTTTTTAAAAAACAAAGATTTTCTTCAAGAGTGTTATCATGATTTTTTTCCTGATCTGCTTGCCCATACAAAAGGAATCAACGCAATGCTTCAGCTGGAAAATTAAAACTGTTTATAGAGATAACGGTTGGGATATGATAGTTTTTCACTTTTTCTTTCTCCGCTGACAATAATATGGACTATATTGATCTGGTCATCAAAAAGGTTATACAGAAAACTTACTGCTGTCTCCACTTTTTTAGGAGTGGCCACCGGTTCAGATTCCATAAAAATATTTACAGATTCCTGGTCTTCTTCATACCCGATATAATTGACCTTTAAAAATTTATTGTCAGCTTTTAATTTGAAATATTCTGAACAGTACTTTTGCAGAGCTTCATTTAATCTTGCCTTATATTTCACATCATTGAAATGAAAAGCTCCGCCATATTTTTTCCCAAGACCATTCTCCATGTCGTCCAAAAAGAATCTTCCAGTCACTTCAAATGTTCTGGACTTTGAGTTATAATTAATTTCGACAGATCCTACATGATATGGGTGAAAAGCTTTACCAACCGAAAAGCTCTGAAAAACGACTGTTGCGAATAAAAGAAAACTCCAAAAAAACTTACCTGGCATGAATTATTTTATTTTACAGCAAATATAAAAAAAGCAACAGTTATAGAAACTGCTGCTTTTTATCGGATTTGATTGATAAAGAATTATTCTTTAATTACTTTTTTCGTAATTTTTGTGTTATCATCCAGCGTAACGGTAAACAGATAGATTCCCCTTACCAATTCTGAAACATCAATTTTGCCTGAATTGGCAGTAATCTGTACCGTCTTAGTCAGCTTTCCTGAAGCATCATAAATGGTTACTGATCCTTTGGAATGTCTGCCCAGCATTACATTCACAAAATCCTTCGCAGGGTTCGGAGTAATATTTACTTCTGAGTTCACCTTAGTATCTGCAGTTCCCAATGTGGTTCCTGTTTTAACAAAATATCCACCAAAACCTGTCGTCTGGAATGATACTTCCCAATACTGATAGGTGTCATTCCAGATAATATCTGCAATATCAGGAGTAATACTTGAAGCAGGCCCACCAAAAGAAGCTACGGTACCTGTAGTACTTGTTCCTGTATATTTTTCAATAATCAGATTTGCTTTGTTCGCAACATCGTTAGGTGAAGTAGGAAGCTTCACTCCATTGGTCAGATTATAGGCATCAAAATCGCTCTGCTTAAAGTATAAAGTCACTTTTCCGGTAGCGGTGGCGGCGTTTGTTTCAGGATTTATTTCATATCTTCTTGACACATAATTAGGCTGCGCGTTATCTACCCATACTTTTGAGGTCACATTTCCTGTCACCGTACTGCCGGTTTGTTTTTCAACCCTTGAGATCAGCTGGCAGCTGCTGGTAAAATAGTTATAGCCATTAACTGCTGCACTGGTCTTAGTTTGGTTGGAAGTTGCCAGGTTCTTTACTTCAGCCACATTTTCATATACTACAGCTCTCATTTTAAGGTCAAATGTTCTGGGAGTCCATGTGCTGCCATCTGTAGATGTTTTGGATCTGTTATTTACCACTGCATTTTCAGCTTTCATTGCAATTCTTCCTCCCAGGCCATTGACAACAATATAAAAATCTTTTCCTGTCACCGTTTGTACGTTTAAATCAGAAAGACTCACGTAGTTCCAGGTAAACCTCTGCGTACTGTTAAGCCATGAAGTAATTGTTTTAGTGGCTATAATATCTCCCGGATTCCCATTGGCATCCACTTTCCTGATCTGAATATCTACCGGAATATCAGAAGGGAGTGAAGTTCCTGTTAAGAATGAAAACCCTCCCAGTTTCCCTGTCAGAGTTGGGGTATATCTTACAGCAAGAGCTATATTATCAAAATAATAATTGGCTTCCGTATTCGCTATGATATAAGGTTCATCATATCCCACCGTTTCGAAATTGGATTTCACACACCCTAACTCATCGGTAACGGCTTTATAAATATCTAATTTACCATATCCCCATCTCAAATTTGGAACAGTTCCTGTAGCTCCATCCATTCTTGCGTTAGCCGTAAGACGTGCTTTCACCTGTGCTGCCGTCAACGCCGGATTGGCCTGAAGCAACAACCCTACAGCACCAGCAACGCCCGGTGAAGACATACTCGTACCCTGGTTTTTTACATAATAGCTGGTACCTGCAATAATATCCGTAGTTCCGGGAGAAGAATCACCTGATCGCGATGAAATCACATTCTGACCGGAACCTGCGATATCCGGCTTTTGAAAACCATCTACCCTGGGCCCCTGTGCACTGAATGACGATATAGATTCCTGTGGAGTGAGGGTATAATAGCCACTTGCTCCACTATACCAGCTTGCTCTTCCCATATATGACGCAACTGTAATGGCATTGGAAGCGTTCCCCGGAGATCCTACAATATATTCATTATCGCCATTTTGTAAAGTTGTAGCGACTCCCTGGCTGTACAGCCAGCCATGAGTAGTGATCTGCTGCGCCCCGTTGTTTGTAATTTCCAGCGTATAGTTTCCCTGAACATTGGCTGATCCGGAAGTTCTGGTGATAACCAGCTGAACATATCTTTTGTTGTTATCATTCCCCCAATAGTTATACATTGTTGCGGTAATGCCTCCTCCCAAAATGCTGTGAGGTGTAGTCGTACTTATATTCTGGGTATACTGCTGCCCGTCAGGAGTTGTCAGCTTTGCAGTGACAGGCGTATTATCATTGGCATACATAATAAACGAAAATACGGTTGCTGCAGAAGTATTGCTGGCAACAGTAAAAGCATAGGTCTGTGAAGCTCCGGCTGCTATATCAACTTTTCTGTGCAGATTAGCTCCATAGTCATTTCCTGCAGAAATAACCACTACTCTTCCCGGCCCTGAAGTGGTAAAATTATTAACAGCCACTTCGTGTGAAGAAGTTCCGTCATGTGCACTTGCCTGTCCGCCAATACTCATATTAACGACAATAGGCTTATTAAGTGCCGTAGCTACATTTTTAAAATAAGTTAAAGCATTGATCGTATTTGTTGTGGGAAAAGATCCGTTACCTCCTTTTACAAAGACAATATCTGCATCAGATGAAAATCCTTTATGTCTTTTATCTGTATAAGCAGACCCATTTCCTGCAGCAGTACCGGAAACATGGGTTCCATGTCCGTTGATATCATTTTCACGTACAAATCCTGTTGGTGTTCCATCCAGTTCATCTTCAATCTGTGCTCTGGTATACTCTACACCTGTTGAAAATCCGGCAGGCGACGTCTCCCCTCCCTGTGCCGTTAAGGTCTGATCCCAGATCGAAACAATTCTGCTTTTTGTCTGATCATCAGCTTTTCTGAAATCAGGATGCTTCCAGTCTATTCCGCTGTCATAAATTCCTATCAAAACACCGGTACCATTATAAGCGGTATTATTAAAGGTTCCATCCTGCAACAGACTTGCTCCGGACTGAGCTCTGCTTACATCATTATGCAGCTCATCAAATGCGGGTCCCATAACAGAGGTAACATATGGCAGTTTCATTAATCTTTCAATATCCTCAATTGTGACCAGAGCTGTGGAAAAATCCGGCAAACTGCTTTGAACAAGTAAACCGTCAGCTTTAAGCTTTTTCGGCTCTTTCGTATAAATTATACATGAATACATGGTCTGGGCTCCCTTTGATGTCACCACTAAATGCCGGTCAAGTTTCATATCAGGACGTTCCAATTCCCTGACAGTTCTTCCGTTAGCTATATTCTCTTTATTTTTTAATAAAAGCTCAAACCGGGAATCCAGTTTCTGAACCTGTGCATTAAAAGCATAAGAATATAATCCCAAAAAGGCGGCAGCGGCATTTCTCAGAAGCTTCGTTCCTCCATGCGAAATGTTTACTTTTGTAGAAAATAATTTTTTAATATCCATATTACATTTTTTACAATACAATTATACAATTTTTATTTAGAACAGAAACAAAGTATAGTATCAATAAAAAACACACCTAAAAAACCAAATCAACATAAATAATATAATATTTTAACAAAATATTCAAAATATAAAATATTTTAATCAAAATGCAGGATTTTCTTTTTTATTTAAACCTTGGATGGGAACATATTATCTCTCTGGACGCTCTTGATCATCAACTGTTTGTTCTGGCACTCATCGCCGTTTATTCGTACAGTGACTGGAAAAAAATCCTGATTCTTGTCACCGCATTTACAATAGGACATTCTATTACATTAGCTTTAAGTATTCTTGATGTTTTCAGGGTTCCTTCTGACTGGGTTGAATTCTTAATTCCACTGACCATTGTTCTGACTTCTCTGGATA
This sequence comes from Chryseobacterium sp. ON_d1, assembly GCF_006829085.1. Classification (GTDB taxonomy): domain Bacteria; phylum Bacteroidota; class Bacteroidia; order Flavobacteriales; family Weeksellaceae; genus Chryseobacterium. The sequence continues at coordinate 121,138 of NZ_BJTC01000005.1, read as the reverse complement.
ATATTATCATGAAAAACAAGAAGCAGACATTGATGCGGGCCAATTATTATCTTGCACTCATCTTCGGCCTGGTTCACGGAATGGGATTTGCCAATACAGCAAGAGTAATGATCTCAAAAAGCCAGAGCATTGCCCTGCCATTGCTTGGATTCAATATTGGTCTGGAACTCGGACAAATTGTAATTGTTTTTGCAATTTTAGTCACTCTTTTTATTCTGCTTAATCTTTTTAAGGTAAATAAGAAAGACTGGATCCTGTTTGTATCTTCCGGAGTATTCGCTTTATCCTTAAAAATGACTTTGGAAAGAATTCCGTTTTAAAAGTTAAATATTTTCAATATTTAAACAGCTTATTATTATCTTTGATCATTAATAAATCATTTTCGGTTATGAAACTAAAAGTTGCCATACTTTCACTTTCTGTATTTGCATATACAGGTTTCACCGCACAAAATATTCAGAATAATCCGGGCAGCAATCACGGTAACAAGTTTGAGCAGCTGGGAACTATCCTGCCAACACCCAACATTTACAGAACAGCTTCAGGAGCTCCCGGTCATGGATACTGGCAGAACAGAGCTGACTACAACATCACTGCTTATCTGGATGAGGATAAAAGGAATCTGAAAGGTTCAGAAACAGTAACTTATTATAACAATTCGCCGGATGACCTCGATTATATCTGGCTGCAGCTTGATGAAAACGAACACTCAAGCATCAGAAATGCCGGATATGATACATCATCCGTTCTTCGCCCTTCAACAACTGATCAGCAACTTAAAGCCACAGAACTTCCTGTAAAGGATAATGGCTACGGAGTCATTCTTGAAAAAGTAACGGATGCTTCGGGCACTCCGCTAAAATATACCGTCAATAAAACCATGATGCGTATTGATCTTCCTAAAGTTTTGAAAAAAGGGGAAAAATTCGTCTTCAAAGTAGACTGGAACTATAATATTTCCAACAGAATGAAAATGGGGGGCCGTGGTGGTTATGAAAATTTCCCTGAAGACGGCAATGATCTGTATACGATGACACAATGGTACCCAAGAATGTGTGTATACAGTGACTTCCAGGGCTGGCAGAATCATCAGTTTACAGGAAGAGGAGAATTTGCGCTTGTTTTCGGAGACTTTAAAGTTTCAATGAATGTCCCTGCCGATCATATTGTAGGGGGAACAGGGGAATGTAAAAATTATGATCAGGTATTGACATCTGATCAGCTCTCAAGATACAGAAAAGCTGAAAATGCCTCTGAGCCTATTGAAATCGTAACATTGGATGAAGCTAAAAAAGCAGAAAAAAATCATTCAAAACAGAGAAAAACATGGGTTTTTGAAGCAAAAGATGTTCGTGATTTTGCGTGGACATCTTCCAGAAAATTTGTATGGGACGGAATGCGTGTCACAATTCCTGAAAACAATAATAAGGTGATGGCCATGAGTTTCTATCCAAAAGAATCTTACGGTCTTTACAGAAAGTTTTCCACAAAAGCGGTTGCCCATACAATCAAGACGTATTCAGAATTTACCATCCCTTATCCATATCCGGTAGCACAATCTGTGGAGGCTGCCAACGGAATGGAATATCCGATGATATGCTTCAATTTCGGAAGAACTGAAAAAGACGGAACTTATTCGGAAGGAACCAAAAACGGAATGATCGGGGTAATCATCCACGAAGTGGGTCACAACTTCTTCCCAATGATCATCAATTCTGACGAAAGACAATGGGCATGGATGGATGAAGGTCTGAATACCTTTACAGAATATCTAACAGAAGAAAAATGGGATAATAAATTCCCATCCAAAAGAGGCCCGGCATGGACCATCGTAGATTATATGAAACTACCGAAAGACCAGCTGGAACCTATCATGAGCAACTCTGAAAACATTGTTCAGTATGGGCCAAACGCATATTCCAAGCCTGCAACCGGATTGAATATCCTTCGTGAAACAATCATGGGAAGAGAACTTTTCGACAAAGCATTTAAAACCTATGCCAAAAGATGGGCATTCAAACATCCTGAACCTGCAGATTTATTCCGCACAATGGAAGATGCCAGTGGCGAAGATCTTGACTGGTTCTGGAGAGGCTGGTTCTATGGTACAGATCCTGTAGATATTGCTATTGATAAAGTAACAGTAGCTGTTCCTGATCTTGAAACCAATCCAAAAGCTGCTGCTGAAGTAAAATATCAGGTTGACAAACCATTGGTCAACAGTTTTGAAGATCTTTCAAAAATCAGAAACAGAGAAGACAAGAATATCAAATTCTATGTAGACGGAGATAAAGACGCTCAGGATTTTTACTACAGATATGACAGAGGCCAGGAAAAGGTAGATAACAACAAGGAATACACTATTAAAACAGAAGCCGGCCTTCCTTTAGATGCTAAGGACAAAGAGAAATTCAAAAATATTACCGCGTATCAGATTGATTTTGTAAACAAAGGCGGACTGGTAATGCCTATCATTCTTGAATTCACTTTTGAAGACGGCACTAAGTTATATGATAAATCTGCAGCGCAGATCTGGAGACTGAATGAACAAAAAGTTTCCAAAACCTACTACTTCGATAAAAAACTTAAATCAATCCAGCTTGACCCTATGAGAGAAACGGCTGATATTGATACAACCAATAATTTCTGGAGCAGTACAGGATCCGGTACTGAAACTTCAAAATTCCAGCTCTTCAAACAAAAGCAGGATGGCGGACCGGTGAGAGGAGGCTCCACAGGAAAAGTCAACCCGATGCAGGCAGCAGGAAAAAGCTAAAAATCAAAAGGTTGTAACTTTTAACCTGTACAGCACTACTTATTAGTAAAAAGATCATGAGAACATTTCTTTTCCTTTTGCTATTAAGTAGTGCTCGTTTTTTTTCGCAAACCCTGCTTACTCCTAAAAACGCAGACATTGATTCAAAATTAATCAAAGATGAAACTTCTGAAGCCGTATGGTATACTGAAACAGCCGGTACAAAAACAGAAATCGGAAGTATTGTTACAGAGCTCAAAAAACTGAACAAAACCGATCTTCTTATCCGAACAACCGTGAAGCTGAAGCAGGTACCGGATGCCAAATGGGCGGATTCTACTCTTGTCAAAATCTCGAATTTCAGCCCATTATATCATTCATCCTACAATATGATGAGAGATATGGCACTTACATCCGGGAAAGATAAAGTCAGCGGATACTATCTTGATAAAAAGTCCCAGAAAAAAGATATCATAGATATTCCTGCCAATAATTATTTTGACAGCAGCAGCTATCCTATGCTGATACGCTTCCTGGCTTTAAAGGAAAACTATACTGCTGAGATTTCTATTTTTGATTACAATCCCAAATCTGAAAAAAAGGGAATGATGAAAGCCTACATTCTGGATACTCAAAAAGCAGAATATAAAGGGAAGCCGGTTTGGGTTGTAAAAACCAATGATGATATCAGTAGCCAAACCACGACAACTACCTATTATATTGATGCTGCAACAAGACAGATCATCAGACAGGACATGGATATGGCAGGGAGAAAAATGTCACTGGAAAGGGTTCAGTAAATTACGGCCAATACAAACGGCTGTATTCCGGATATAAAACATAACAGTCTGACTTAAAAATTTTTATATTTGAATCACCATAACACCAAATGTCAAAAACCTGATTGACTTTAAATCTTCAGGAACGTACACGTCAAAATATTAACTTATGAAAAATGCCAAATTATTAAGCAGAGATGCTCAAAAAACTGTCAATGGCGGAATTGCAGCAAGACTTGTATGCTGTGAACGCGACGACAACGGAAAATGTACTTTATGGATCGGGCCGGGACAAAACTGTCCTTAGTCCGATGATCTGATAACAATTTTGAATAAAGCCGGAAATTTCCGGCTTTATCTATTTTTTACCACACATCTTATTTATAGGCTGATAATCAAAATTTTATTAGGAAAAATTTCAATTAAAATATATCACATAATTAGGAAAAACAGTATCTTTGATTCACTTCTTTTACACCAAATGTCAAAATCCTGATTGACTTTAAATGCTCAGGAATGTACAAATCAAAATATTCTAACTATGAAAAATGCTAAATTATTAAGCAGAGACGCTCAGAAATCAATCAATGGCGGAGCAGCAGGACGTGTTTGCTGTGAATACAACTACAAAGGACAATGCATCCTGTGGATCGGACCGGGACAATATTGTCCATAGTTCAATCACATGATAACAATTTTGAAAAAGCCGGAAGTTTCCGGCTTTTTATTTTCAGCTTAAATGTTCTTTTAAATTCTTTTTATAAGTTCTTCCCAAGGGAAGCTGTTCTCCGTTCTTCAGGTATACATTATTTGAGTCGTAAGAATTGATCCGGTCAGACAATACAATATAAGATTTATGAATTCTGATAAATCCAAAATTCTGAAACTTTTCCTCAAAATTTGACATCCTGTCAAGGATCATATATTTCTTTAACGGCGTCATCAGCACTATATACTCCCCAAAACCCTGTATCCAAAGGATATCCTTCAGGAAAACCTTGTTCATCACATAATTGGATTTGAACATGATATAGTCTTCCTGACGGGCATTATTTGCGGAGTTTTTAAACTGAAGAAAATCTTTTGCTTTGTTAACAGCTTTCCTAAAGGTTTCAAAATCTACCGGTTTTACCAGATAATGCACCACATCCAGTTCAAATGCCTTCACCGCATATTTTGATTCCAGGGTGAGAAAAATGCACAGTGGCCTCTCAGGAAGTTTCTGCAAAAGTTCTACCCCGTTCATTCTTGGCATATTGATATCAAAAACAACAAGGTCCACTTTATTTTCCTTAAGAAAAGACAAAGCTTCCTCCGGATTCTGAAATGAAACCAGCAGCTCTACTTCTTCAAGCTGGTCACAATATTGTTTTACAAGCTGCAATGCAGGATATTCATCGTCTACATTAACGATAGTCAAATTAGCCATTCATATTAATTTTTAAAGTAATCTTATAGCGGTTATTTTCTTCCGCCCCGGAATGTAACTCATACCGGTCTGAATAAAACTTATCCAATATATGGATAACCGCTTCATTTCCTAATCCCTGATAACCTGTATCTACAAGCCCGGTCCTGCTTTCTGCCACAGAATTGATGATCTCAAAAAACAGTTCTGAATCTTCAATGATACACAACAATTTTATAAAGCTGTTTTCTTCTTCCCCTATTGCAGAATGCTTTAAAGCATTTTCAAATAAGGTAAGCAATATGGAAGGCGGAATTTCCACAATATCAAATTCATCCTGATCCTGAATATCAAAAACAATATCAAGCCGGTTGCTGTATTTAAGCTGGTATAGAGCAGCAAGTGCTTTTAGCGAGGAAAATTCCTGGGAAATGCTTATCCTCTCCTTTCCGCTATCATAAATAATATACTGTAAAAGTTTACTGAGCTGCAGAATAGAATCCGGTGTTTTCTCTGAATGGGTAAAACTGTTGGCATACATATTATTAAGTGTATTCAGTAAAAAATGCGGATTCAGCTTAGACCTGATGAGATCAAGATAAAGCTGCTCTTTCTCTTCTCCAAGGTCAATCACATTCTGTTCTATTAAAAATTTGTCTTTGGTAATTCCCAGAAATGAGGCAACAAGAATCACAATACCCTGCGAAATATAAACATTATAGAGAAATCCCACATAATACTCTTCTCTGCTGAAATCTACCTTAAAAACGGCAGGCTCCCACAGAATCCTGAAAAGACTGGAGGTTAAAAAACAAATCAGAGCGTAGAGTATAAACTCCGGATATTTATTTGAAAGGTAAAAATGGGGAACCAGATAATAATAGACCAGATAGTAAATTCCGATGTTAAAAAAAGTATTCAAAATGATACTTACCATCAATTCGATGGAGTCCAGGAAGTAATTTTCGGTAAAATAAGTAATCAAAATGAAGATAAAAAAGAAAAAAATATGCTGAAACCTCAACAAAAGCTTCCAACGATACTCCATAAGGCTTCTTAGAATCTTATCATTAAACAAAATCCTGATTATCAGTAAAATAACAATAAAATTAATGATTAAAAACATAAAAACCACCCTATTTTGAAGCGCATCAAATATAATATCTTTTTAACTCAAAATGCAGTTTGTTGATAAAAACTGTCATTGGTTGAAAAATTCCAGAGCCGCTCCTTCTAATAAATATATTTGAAAAAGTACAATATTAACCCAATATTATATGAAAATTAATATAAAATTAACCCTTATTTTATCATTATGTTTATTCAACGGACTTTACAGCCAGAGTAAAGATAATTACAATATGTGGTTTCAGTATCTGATGTCGGCCAAGATCACTGATAAAAGCACCCTTACTGCGCTTACCCAATACCGTTCCTTTGACCTTGCCTATGACACAAGACTTTTTCTGGTGAATGCCTATGTAGATTATGAAGTGGCTGAAAATATAAAGCCTGCTGCAGGAGCTATGTTTCTGATCCTTGAATCTTATAATGCTGACGATTCTAAAAAAATAAGATATGAAAAAAGACCTTTTCAACAGGTAACTGCTGATTATTATATTGGCAGAACATCAATATCCAACAGGCTTAGAGTGGAAGAGCGTTTTATCAGTAATCCGGATGAATTCGAAGTAAGAATCCGTTACCTCATTTCCGTCAGAATTCCTTTCAATAAAAAAGGAGAGAAAGAAAAACTCTATGGTATTCTGAAAAATGAAATCAGAATGAATGTGGATAAACTGGAACCTTTCGACAGCAATCGTATTACAGCAGGTCTTGGAATAAAAACAGGGAAAAACTCTGCTTTGGAATTTGCCTTCATCAATCAGCTGGAAACCAAAAAAACAAGCAATTACGGATTTATAGGTTTCAGAAACACATTTGACTGGAGAAAAAAGAATCAATAATCTCATTAACATTTACAACACACTATGCTTACATTTCTTGGTTTTTTAATGATTTTCATCTTCATGATCCTGATCATGAACAAAAAGATGACTCCCCTTACCGCTCTTGTTCTTATCCCCGTGCTTATAGCCGTAATAGCCGGATTCGGTCCGGATTTAGGAAAAATGATGAAAGAGGGAGTAAAAGAAATAGCCCTTACAGGAGTCATGCTGATTTTTGCCATTCTGTATTTCAGCCTGATGATTGATACCGGACTTTTTGAACCTTTAGTAAATGCCATATTGAAAGCTGTAGGTGATAATCCGGTAAAAACTACCATCGGAACGGCTATTCTTACCACTCTGGTCTCTTTGGACGGGGACGGTTCCTCTACCTATATTATCGTAGTAGCAGCCTTGCTACCTCTGTATAAAAAACAGGGAATGAATCCTCTTGTGCTTACCTGCATTATTATGCTGGCAGGCGGTATTATGAATATCCTGCCATGGGGAGGCCCCACTGCAAGAGTTATGAGCTCTCTGAAACTAGGTCATACAGAAATTTTTGTTCCTATGATCCCGGTAATGCTGATCGGAATTGTCTGGGTAATTATTGTTGCCTATATTCTGGGGGTAAAGGAGAAAAAAAGAATAAGTAAACACGGAAGATATACCCAATACAGCGGACAGGACATTGCAGGGGAGAACGATCCGGCATTAAGACGTCCCAAACTGATTGTTATCAATCTGATCCTGACTATTATTCTGCTTTGTGTCATGATTCTCGATATCATTCCTTTAGGAATTGCTTTTATGATTGCTTTCTGTATTGCTTCAGTAATTAATTATCCTAAACTGAAAGACCAGCAGAAAATCATTTCAAAACATGCAGGAAATGCTTTATCTGTAGCAGGAATGATCTTCGGAGCGGGAATTTTCACAGGAATATTAAACGGTACCGGCATTATGAATGCAATGGGAAACAGTATCATTGATATTATCCCTAAAAACTGGGGTGGCTACCTGAATGTAATTACTGCTATATTCAGCGTACCTTTAACTTTTTTCCTGACAAATGATGCTTACTATTTCGGGATATTACCGGTCATTACCGCTACCGGCCATCAGCTGGGCATTTCACCTGATGTTCTGGGACGAGCAAGCCTTGTGGGGCAGGCCTCTCATTTATTGAGTCCTTTGGTTCCTTCAACATATCTGCTGGTATCACTGGCCGGAGTTGAATTCTCGGATCATTTGAAATTCACTTTAAAATGGGCCATCGGCTCCTCTATTGTGATGCTGTTAGGAGCACTGATTCTTGGTATTATATAAGATTATTTCTATAATTTTTTGTATTCTTATCCTGTAAAAAGATATACGGTGAAGCCTCTATTCAAACAAAAAACCTTTACAGATTCCTATCTGAGGAACCTTACTTTATATGTATTCACAGCCATTATCTGTGGAGCATTAACCGGCTATTATTTTCCGGAAACCGGCAGGCAGCTGCAAAGTGTAAGTCATTATTTCTTTGTACTTCTTGAGGTCTTGATTGTTCCCGTTATCTTCATTGCTGTCACTTATGGGATAAGCTACATCTTCAGTATTAAAAATGCGTTCCGGATTGTGGGTCAAATGGTTCTTTATTTTTTGATCATCACCTCTGTCAGTATTGTATTAGGAATTGCTTTCGGTCTTCTTTTAAAACCTGGGGCCAACACGGGAATTAATCTGGCTGCCATTAATAAAAGCCTGCCCGAAAGCCTTTTAACGAGAGTAACGAATCCTTTACGGATCAGCAATTATCTGATCTTCCTGTTGATATCAATTTCTGCAGGAATTGCCATCGGCATGTATCAAGGAAAAGATAAAATCCTTCACTTTCTGGATGAGGGGAAAAATCTGTTTTTTAAATTAATCAAATATGTTTATATCTTTCTTCCGGTAATCATTTTCTGTAATATCGCCTATGCAATATCCGTTTACGGAATTAATACTTTACTGCCTTTAAGTAAGATTGTTGCCACCGTTTATCTTGCCTGTCTTTTTTTTATTTTCGGAATATTGGGATTGGTGACGGCTTATTTCAAAATTAATCTCTGGGATTTTCTGATCAGTATTAAAGAAGAAATCATCCTGGTAGTAGCCACCTCTTCCTCCAAGACAGCCTTTCCGATGATTTTTGATAAAATGGAATCTCAGGGATATGACCGCAAAATTCTCCGTTTTGTCATTCCTCTCGGGTATAATTTCAACCTGGCCGGAGCCTGTATTTACCTTTCTATTTCATGCATTTTCCTTGTTCAGTTTTATAATATTTCCCTTACTGTGCAGGACTATTGCTGGCTGTTCATCATTATTTCCATTGCATCGAAGACAGCCTCCGGTGTTCCGGGGTCCGGTTTCCTCGCCCTTATGTTTACCCTGAGCAGATTCGGAAAAATTCCTGTTACAGACCTTGCCCTGCTGTACAGCATAGACCGTTTTATGAATGAAGCCAGATCTGTTACCAATTTCATTGGCATTACTATTTCTGCCGCCATTATTTCAAAACTTAATCAAAATACCACTTCTTAAAAAATGATACTTTCCGATTTTTCACATCTTCTTAATGATATTCTTCAAAACCCTGCGAAATCTATGGCCATCGTTGCCAACCTTATTCTTATTGAAAGCCTTCTGTCCGTAGACAATGCTGCAGTACTGGCTACCATCGTAATGGATCTTCCCGAACAGCAAAGAAAAAAAGCCTTAAAATATGGGATTCTGGGCGCCTATGTATTCCGCGGCCTGGCCCTGATCTTTGCTTCAGTACTGATTTCCGTATGGTGGCTGAAACCCCTGGGAGGAATTTACCTGCTCTACATCTCCATTGACTGGTTTATCAAAAAAATAAAAAACACAAGTGATGAAGAAAGTCCGGAAGAAAGCCCCAACAAAGAATCCAGCTGGCTGTATAAAAATTCAATTGGACTGTTGGGGCCATTCTGGGCTACGGTTGCCATTGTAGAAGTGATGGATCTTGCTTTTTCCATAGATAACGTTTTTGCGGCAGTCGCTTTTTCAGACAACTTACTTCTGATTACATTAGGAGTTTTTATAGGAATTTTAGCAATGAGATTTATTGCGCAGTGGTTTGTCCGTTTGATGCAGGTATTTCCTTTCCTGGAAACTGCCGCTTTTATTGTGATTGCTGTTTTAGGAATTAAACTAAGCTTATCTCTATATGAGCACTTCTACCCTTCCACGGCATTCGCTCAATTTTTAGGCAGCCATACTATGGAGATATTGGTTTCAACCGTTACTGTCCTTTTGTTCCTTCTCCCTGTGATGACCAGTTATCTTTTCGGATTTCCAGCCCGCAAAAAATAATTTTTCTGCCAATTTTTCACATTCGGAAATAAAAATCTGCCATTTCATCCATCAGCGTCTCATGGCATACATTTAGAGAATTAGAAGACAGAAATAATTAAAAAATTAAATATATTATGTCAGTAAACTTTAAACCATTGGCAGACAGAGTTCTGGTAGAGCCAATCGCAGCAGAAACTAAAACAGCTTCAGGTATTATTATTCCGGATACTGCAAAGGAAAAGCCGCAAGAAGGTACTGTAGTAGCAGTAGGTCCTGGTAAAAAAGACGAGCCTACAACAGTTCAGGTAGGTGACAAAGTTCTTTATGGTAAATATTCAGGTTCTGAATTGAAGTTAGAAGGGAAAGATTACTTAATCGTAAGAGAAGCTGACTTATTGGGAATCATCGGTTAATTTGTAAAAAGTAAAATGTATTCATGTAAAATGATATTTTCAGAATACAAAATCATTAATACATTGTACAAAGTACATTAATACAATAAAAAATTATGGCAAAAGAAATAAAATTCGATATTGAATCAAGAGACGCTCTAAAGAGAGGGGTAGATGCATTGGCTAATGCAGTAAAAGTAACTTTAGGTCCTAAAGGAAGAAACGTAGTGATCGAAAAATCTTTCGGTGCTCCACACGTAACTAAGGATGGTGTTTCTGTAGCAAAAGAAATCGAACTTGAAGATAAAGTAGAAAACATGGGAGCTCAGATGGTAAAAGAAGTAGCTTCCAAAACTAACGATATCGCAGGAGACGGTACGACTACCGCTACTGTATTGGCACAGGCTATCGTAAGAGAAGGTCTTAAGAACGTAGCTGCAGGTGCTAACCCAATGGATCTTAAAAGAGGAATCGACAAAGCGGTAACTGCTGTTGTTGAAAACCTTAAATCTCAATCTCAGGAGGTTGGAGATTCTTCAGAAAAAATCAAGCAGGTTGCTTCTATCTCTGCTAACAACGACGATACCATCGGTTCTCTAATCGCTGAAGCGTTCGGAAAAGTAGGTAAAGAAGGAGTAATCACTGTAGAAGAAGCTAAAGGTACTGATACAACAGTAGACGTTGTAGAAGGGATGCAGTTCGACAGAGGATACCAGTCACCTTACTTCGTGACGAACCCTGAGAAAATGTTAGCTGAACTAGAAAACCCATATATCCTTTTAGTAGAGAAGAAAATCTCTTCAATGAAAGAATTGTTACCGGTTCTTGAGCCAATTGCACAAGGTGGTAAGTCTTTATTGATTATCTCTGAAGAAGTTGAAGGAGAAGCTTTAGCTACTTTGGTAGTAAACAAACTAAGAGGTTCTCTTAAAATTGCTGCTGTAAAAGCTCCAGGATTCGGAGACAGAAGAAAAGCAATGCTGGAAGATATCGCGATCCTTACAGGTGGACAGGTAATCTCTGAAGAGCAAGGTTTCACAATGGAAAACATCTCTTTAGATATGCTTGGAACCGCTGAGAAAGTAACGATCGACAAAGACAACACTACAGTTGTAAACGGTGGTGGTGACGAAGCGAAAATCAAAGGAAGAGTAGCTCAGATCAAAGCTCAGATGGAAACTACAACGTCTGACTACGACAGAGAGAAACTTCAGGAAAGATTAGCTAAATTAGCTGGTGGTGTTGCTGTACTTTACGTAGGTGCTGCTTCTGAAGTAGAAATGAAAGAGAAAAAAGACAGAGTAGATGATGCCCTACACGCTACAAGAGCTGCTGTAGAAGAAGGTATCGTTGCCGGTGGTGGTGTTGCTTTAGTAAGAGCCATCTCTGCACTTGACAATCTTTCAGGATCTAACGCTGACGAAACTACAGGGATCAAAATCGTGAAAAGAGCGATCGAGGAGCCATTAAGACAAATCGTTGCCAACGCAGGAGGTGAAGGTTCTGTAATCGTTGCTAAAGTAGCAGAAGGAAACGGAGACTTCGGATACAATGCGAAAACTGACGAGTATGTTCACATGCTTGAAGCAGGAATCATTGACCCAACTAAAGTAACAAGAGTTGCCCTTGAAAATGCAGCTTCTGTATCTGGAATGCTTCTTACAACAGAATGTGTAATCACTGAAGTGAAGAGCGCTGAACCAGCTATGCCAATGGGTGGTGGAATGCCAGGAATGATGTAACAGCGTGTCGCTGAGACAAATTTAATATACTAAACCGTTCTACTTTTGTAGGGCGGTTTTTTTATACAGAAAATCCAATGGACTTTCTACTTGAAATTTTATTTGTAATTGCACACATTATATATAGGCGTAATACGTAAATTTGAATGTTATCGGCAATCCGATAAACTAATGATATACAAAATTTAATAAAGAATTGAATGACAAAAAAAATAGTAGTTTTGATAATAACCTGGTTAGTTTTTGTTTTTGCTGACTACTTTTATCTCCCTTATTTTGTTCAACCATTTTCCTGGCTTATAGTCTGTGTAACATTGCTAATTTTAGCAGTAAGACAAGTCATAAAATTAATTAAAGAAAAGAAAAACATAAAGGCAAACAGAATAATAAATCTTTCAGTAACATTGAGTTTATTTGTTCTAACGTTTTACAATTTCAACAAAATCCCCAACTCCATTATTGAAAAAATTGACTGGAGTATTTCTTACAATAAGCGCAATCAAATAGTAAAAGATGTTTTAACAGAAAAATTGAAACCAAATACAAAAATGAATAATGGCATTTGTAAACTTTCATTTGACTTCCCCATTATTTCAAATGGCGGAAATGATATTTGGATTTATCAAAATAAAACAGAAGGCACAAAAACTATCAAATTTTGGATTTCTCGTGGCTTTTTCGAATCACCACAAACCTATTTTATATTCACAAATGATAATGAGACACAAAAGCAATATGAAGAACTAATAAAAGTAAAACCTGTATATAATTGGAAATTAGAAAAAAATTGGTACCGGATAATGGAACGAGATTAATTTTTTTAATAAAAATTATCACACTCGATAAAGGTGCTAAACTATAAGATATTAGATGACTTCGGATACAATGCTAAAACTGACGAGTACGTTCACATGCTTGAAGCAGGTATCATTGACCCAACTAAAGTAACAAGAGTTGCCCATGAAAACTCAGCTTCTGTATCTGGAATGCTTTTAACAACTGAGTGCGTAATCACTGAAGTAAAGAGCGCTGAACCAGCTATGCGAATGGATGGTGGAATGCTAGGAATGATGTAATAGCAGCATGTTGCTAAGAGAAATTTAATATATAAACCGTTCTATTTTTGTGGAGCGTTTTTTTGTCTTTATGGTTTTGCGTAAAGAAATGTTATTAATTTATCAATATATTTAATGATATAAAATCATAGAGTAAATAAAGGTAATTTACTCCTTTAAACTTTTAATTAACTATAGACCATAAATGAAAACTGAAATTAGCAAAATTATTAAAGACGAGAATCTTAAAGGTTTAGTGACTGATATTAATGAAGTTTTTTTAGACTCATTCTTAGAAAGTGGTATAATAAAAGATATTCCAATTTTGGGATTAGTATCTAAGGTAATTAATATCGGCAATACAATTCAAGAAAGACTTTATACAAAGAAATTATTAACATTCTTAAAACAGCTTGAAGATACAAAGCCAGAAGATAGAGAAAAAGAAATTAATAAAATAGATGAAAATGAAAACTATAAAACTAAAGTAGGTGAAAAACTATTATATATTATTAATGAAACTGATGATTGTGAAAAAGCTGAATATATTGGAATTTTGTTCAAATGGTTTTTAGAACAGGAACTTGATTATGTAGATTTTATTAGATGTGTAGATTGTATTAATAAAACTAATATTATTGATTTAAATTTTTTTATTAAAGAACCTTTTATTGAAAGTTATATCAATTCCAACATTGAAAATTATTTAAATACTGGATTAATCAATCAGGAATATAAAAATCCATTAAATGAAAGTAATAAAAATAGATTAATCACTTATGAAAAAGCACAAATAAAATATAGTATTTCTAGAGCTGGAATCTATATTAGAAAATATTTAAAATAAATAATCCACAATTTCATAAACTTCTGAAAGCAAATTACCTATAAGTTTTAATATTATCTATGAATTTATCTGACAATATTTTAAATAATTTACAAAACCTCAAAAGCAAATGTTTTTTATGTTTTTGTACTTTAGACAAATCCAATTCTTCAAAGGAACATGTAATACCTAAATGGTTATTTAAAAAATTTAATCACAATGATGATGGAATCAAACTTGGAAACCATACAAATTTAAGATATAAGCAACTTACAATCCCAGCGTGTAAGAATTGTAATAATTCTATACTGAGCCAAATTGAGGAAGCTTTCATTTCAATTTTAGATAATTCTTTTAAAAATTTATCGCTAGCAGAAGAATTAATAATTGCCCAATGGACATTGAAAATAATGCTTGGTACTATTTTGAAAGAAATGTCACTTGAAAAAGACATTAAAAAAGTAGGTGAAAAAATACTTTCATTTGATCAAGTTAAAGAATTATTACCCCTATTTATTTTACTTCATTCTATTTTCTATGAAACTGAATTAAAAAATAGAAAACCTTGGTCTTTGTTTATAACAAGTTTTGAAACTGAAAATTATGATTATCACTCACACTCATTTTTTAAAACAGCGAGTTTTAAATTCGGAAAAATAGGGTTCATTATAACATTTGATGATAGTTCATTTTATCAAATAGCTGCTCAAAATTTTGAATTTAATAAATTAAGTGATATGCGATTTATTGAATTAACATATACTTTTTTTGCTCTAAGAAATTCCGAGACTAAAATTCTAATATCGAAAAAAGAATTGATTGCTAATAAATTAATAATTTCAAGTAAAAAACACTATCACAAACCAAAAATAACCTATAATACAAAGTATAAAAATACACTAAATTATTTGTTAAATGTTCACAAAATGAGATTTAACAAATAAATTCTAAATCTCCGCTGCTCAAAGTTTTCCGACTTTGACCCAATAAACTAAGCTCCGAAGCCTTCAGACTTCGGAGATTGGTTTTTATTCTATTTTAAAATCAAACAATTCTTGAGGATGAACCTCTAAACCTTTAGCTAGTTCCTGTATTGTTGAAATCCTTAAATCAACTTCCCCTTTTTCAATTTTACTGATATTACTATGGTCTACGTCACATTTTTGAGCTAACTCCCGATAGCTTAATCCCATCTTCTTTCTAAATTTTTCAACCCTTTTTCCAAAAGCTATTCGAAATTCAATTTTATCCATTCTAAATACCATTATCAAAGCAATTTGGAAAGTTTACAATAAAAAAATGTAGTTGAATTAACCCACAATTCAAAAATTATATTATATTTGTACAATTAGCTACAATAAGTGTAGCTTTGCGATACTTCAAAGAAATATAGAAGCTATTGCTTAGAATCTCGACTTGAAAACTGGTAATTTAAAAGTACACGAGAGGATAAGTAAAAGGCTCACGACCTAGGCGTGAGCTCTCTTATCTGTGTACAGGTATACCAGTACCTCAAGTCGGATATTGTAGAGTCTCATGCCGTTTTATTTTCATGCTGTTCTGCTTATCTACAATCATCTTTTTCTAAGCCTTCTTTACCACATAAAGTATCATGATACAGTACAATGGGGTGTACAATCCATTGCGGCTTCCAGGCTTTTAGAAAAACACAAATTCTATCATATTCATTGGCTTTTATGGGCAGAAAGTTCAGAACTTCTTCCTTTATGGCCAGTAAAGTCACACAATAAAACAAAAAATTAAAACCATTAAGAAAAGTGAAGAGAATAAGGTAAGTTAAGATCCATCAAAGATGGATGAAGCAGCCCGCTGAATACAAAGCTTCAGCTATGATCTTAATGATTCTTAATCCCTTAAAAATTCTTAATGGTTCAAAAAATTGTACACCAATTAATCATTTAAAAATCACTAAAAAAATACAAACTCATGAAAAAAAACAGAACAGACTTTCAGTCCCGGCTTGGGAAAGGCCACAAAAAATACTACGGCTTACAGCTGATGGAAACCTATTTTCAGATCAATGACCTTACAGCATCCAAAGAACAGCTAAACAACATTATGAATTATGCTCTCAAACGAAACAGCCGGATACAAGAAGATCCGTCCGTCATTCTTCATTTTTATCAGGCGATGCGGTCATTCATCCGTGCAGGTTATTTCATAGCGATGAAGGAAAAGAAAGTGTTAATCAATACTCCATTGGAAGAAGTCTCCCCATTAGTTCTTGGCCTGCTTTCTGAGAAAGAATACCAAAACCCTCTGCTGGTCTTCAAAAAAGCATTCAAAGAATACAGCATACAGGAGTTTGATTATTTTATATCCGGGATGGCCTATTTCTCACTTGGCGTATACAGCAATCTCCCGGAAAGGAATATGATAAACCCGTATATTCATCTGATCAAAATGCTGGATGCAGCGTATCTTCTTCTGGAAAGAAGAAAGAATAAATAAAATGAAAATTCCGGGCTCAAACAACATTATCATCATAGTATATAATTGATATTGGTACAATATGTAAATTTGGACCTTACTAAACTCTCAATATACTGTTATCAAAATGAAATTAAACATTAAACTTTTTTCCATCTTTATTCTTTTTCTGGTTTCAACCTCTTCTTTTGCACAAAAGAAGACTCCTTTCCAAATCAATGGAGAATTATTTGAAGTTCCCGGAAAATGGGAATATAAAGATCAACTGAAACAATCTGGACAGTTTCGCTTAAGCAATAAAGACGAAAAAATAAGTTTATTGATTTCAGTAAGAAAACCTGAAAAATTTGAATTTTATAAAGAAGGTTTAACCGAAAAAGAATTGCTGAATGCATTTTATAAATGGGAATATGATTACTGGGCCTCTTCAACCGGAGTGAAAGCCGAAGTTTCCGAAGTAAAGCGAAACGAAGAAAAAAATTATATTATCTGGAAAATTATCATAAAAAATATGCCCCAAAATGATAATAAGGACCGTACTTCCTATTTGCTGTATGCCGTGAGAAACAACAATCTGATCTCATTCAATTTAACAAATAATACCGATAAGAAGACACCATTAACTGAAGCAGAATCAGTGGAACTTCTTGAACAAAGTTATTTGAAATAAAAACAAAACTAATAACCACCCCTCATGAAACTCTATACTTTCATAGCAATATTATTCTTGCTGTCCTTCAGTTGTGCAAAAAAAGACCAATACAGTGTTGGCCAGCAATGGAACTACAAAACCCGTCCTACCGAAAAAAGTTCTACCCTTACCATATTAAAGATTGAGGAATACCCTGAAACCGGAAAAGTGATTCATATTTCCATCAGTAGTTTGAAAATTAAAAACCCTGCCAGTCCTACGGGTTTTGCAGAATATTTCAGCCATATTCCTATATCAGAAGAAGCTTTGGACAAAAGTGTCACCACTCTGAAAAGTGAAACCGGCAAAAAACCAGATTCCCTTGAAATGGACGGATATTCTTACTGGAAAAGAGAATTCGATAAAGGAGATGCCGGGATATTTACCATTCCCGTTTCTGAGATTATAAGCTCCATGGAAAAATCTATTGTTGCAGGGGATTACAAGAAATAAAATTCAACACTTCACCAATTCTTTTTGCCAGCTATACATCACGATAATATATTCTAATGAAATCAAGAATTCTTTTTCTCTTTATTATATTAATATTTTACAGTTGTTCAGGAAATAAATATAGTAATGTTCCTGTCCGGGATGAAATTGATTTTTCCTTTAAAAAGTTCTCTGAAATTAAAAAAGAAGAAATAGATAAAAAATCAAAAGATATCTCCCTCGGCTATTTTTGGGGAATTGGGGATCATATCAACGAAACGAAAACAACTTCATTCTTAAAGTAGATTATTTTTTCACCAAAGATGGGCAAATCAAATTCACGTCTTATGAATGGAATGAAAATGAAAAAATTGAAACTTCGAATGAAATGTTTAACGAAAAATTCCACGAAATAAAAAAATATATAACTGAAAATCTTGGAAAACCCTACCTTGAAGTATATGAAGATTTAGAAAAGTCTAAAGAAGAAATGGCAAGGGATGATATTAAATGGCAAAGTAAAAATTTGAGTGCCTATTTATTACGTTTCAGAGGAAAAGGTGGATTCAATCAGATACGGCTGGCAATTTATTGTAATTAAAATACTTTATTGAATGAAAACTGATTTTTATGATTTTTATGTTTCGGGGAATAAACAACTTTTTGCCCACTGTGATTATGACCGTGAAGGCGAAGCAAATTATTATGACTATATTTCAATAAGCGGTCCCAATTATAATAAATACAGATGATCACCTTTCAACTTTGGTTCAGACCTGGCCCTGGTTGAAAGATTGCAGAAAGCATTTGCAACATTGGTTGAATACAATTCAACAAAAAAAGGCGCTGATGAAAAATTTTAGTGCCAGATATAAAAATCTTATCCTCTCCGGCCTATGCAACTCTCAGGATTTGTAAAAATAAAACTACCCTCACAGGGGTGATTTTGATTTTATAGTTACATAAAAATCCACAGCTTTATTCAAAAACATTATGGTAATTTGTAGATTTGGTAACAAAAACTAAAACCATTCTCATGAGAAACGCAATGTCAATAACCGCTTTATTCTGCTCAGCATTTTTATACACCCAAAATCTTTCAGATACAACCGACCAACTTATCGATAAAATGTGTTTAGATCTTAAAGACAATGAATCGCTTAATGATTCATTAAAAATAGAAAGTATCAACCAGAAATTTATTCTCCCATATCTGGCTCAGTTTACGGATTCAGAACGTCAGGATAAATTTGATCAGATATATTTCAGATTACAAAATAGATGTCAGTCCTTCAGGGATTATTTACAGAAAAACGATCCACCCAAGACTGATGATTGGGTAAGACTGAATGAACACCCAGCCATTACAGTATCTGAAAATGAAATCAATCTTTTCAAAAAAAATACCACTTTCCACTACTTTGAGTATGGAGGTGAAAAAACAACTGTACAAACAGACAAAAGTTTTTGGAAAGAAAGTTTTGCTGATGGATCATATTCAAAATTATTTTACAAGTGGATTGATAAAAATAGATTTGAGTTAGAGTTTATTGAAAGCAATAATAACGGAAGAAAGAATTTCAGCAAAAAAGGAGATCGGTATATGTACCAGATCATAAACAAAGAAGATAATTTTTACTGGATCCTTGTGGAATCGCCAACCGAAATTGTCAAATTTAAATTATTCATAGAAAACTAAATCACAGCTCCTCAAAACCTCTCAACTTTGAGACAGTAAAATACAATTCCATTTTAAATATTCTTTCTCCCCTTTTTCACATTTTTTTCTTAGTTTAGTCCAGGAAAAATATTGGCAATGCCTATTAAAAACTAAATAAAATTCAGCCTGAACTTCTGTATAGCCCATACTTTTCGTCAGTATAAAACTTAACCCATGAAACAAATTCTATTGCTTTTATCTGCTATGTTATGTCTGATCAATATTTCAGCACAGCAAAATCAAACAGATTACTTTTTAGGAAACAGAACCTATTGCAAAAAACCGGACACTGAAAGATTTAATAAAATATATCCTCTTGGAATAAAATCTGTGCAGCAAAATTTATATCTCGGAGCCGCTTTCAAAATCTTTTCAGAAGTAATAGAAACTGACAACTCTTTTTGTGATGCCTATTTCTGGGCGGGATACACTTTAAGATTAAGTAATATGGAAAATGATGCTGTAATTTTCTACCATGCTGCAGACAGTCTTGCCCAAAACAAATCAATAGAATTTAAGCAAAATCTTGCTTCTCTTGCTATGAAAGTAGGGAGAATGAGTTTTTCAAGAAGAAAATTCAAGGAAATGACAGAATATTTTCCTGAAAGTCCTGAAGGATATTATGGCATCGGGCTCACTTCTTTATTTATAGAAGATTATAAAAATGGTCTTGACAATATAAATATTGCTGAAAGTAAATATAACATTCCCAACAAAGATACCCAATGCCTCAAAGCGGTATTGTTAACTCTCAATGAAAAATATGAAGAGGCTATTCCGTATTTTGAAAAAGTAGAATCAAACTTTAAGAAAGATGATACATTTAATGGGTCCTACGCATTGTGCCTGCAAGAGGTCGGAATAAAAAATTCTGATGAAAAGCTGATGAAAAAATCTAAAAAATATTATGAGAAGGTAAAAAACAAAGATGGACTACCTGCTGCAATAAAAAACATTCTGAAAAAATAAATAAAAATAGTCTCCGTTCCGCAAAGTCTCCTGACTTTGTGTCTTGAAACAAAACAAATACACTTCCAAAACCTCTTGACTCAATGTTTGGAAACCATCTAAAAACAAGTATTGTGAAGGCACAGTCTAATTGCAATTTGGAAATATAAAATGGCCTGAAGATGAAACGGACAACTAGTGCAAAAACTAAATTTTAATATCGGTGAAAAAACAATTATTACTATTTATATTCTTCATTATTCTTACGAGCTCAAAATTGTACTCACAGCTTGATAAAAATGGAAATCCAATATTTAATAGTGAGAAAATAGAAAAAAATATTATAAAGGAAAAAATCACTGGAAACCATACTAATGAAAATACCAATATTGAAGAATATATTAAAACAGAATCCAGAGGAGGAAAATTAGACTTTAGAAATACAGTAGAAAAAAACAATGGAGCTTTCATTAACTTTGAGGGAGTTATCTATAACCAAAAAGACTTTACTATATTGATGTGGGGTGCAGCCGTTAAAAAAATGGGTATAAAAGATCTTAACAAAGCGCAGCAACTTTGGCAAGAAATTAATGAAAGAAACTTAACAGAACCGGAATTAAAAGCCCTACAAAAAGGTTTTGAAACAAAACTTTAATTAATATTTCCGTTGTTAATTATATGAAGGCATACTGATTTTGGGGAAAGTAGAAACAAAGACTAAAGACAGCCATGAAAAAGACTATTTTACGATTAACATTTATATTGACGACATCATTATGTTTTGGACAAAAAGAATACTTAGATCCTACAGAAGATGTTAAACAATATAAAGGGGTTTTAAAGGAATACTATGATAATCTGTTTCCGAAACTTCATCAGGGCTTTTCAAAGAAGCCTTATGCACGCTACACTTCAATACCTTCATTTTCTGATGAATATGCTTTTTCAATTGAAACAGTAAATAACAGACATTACATTATATCCAATCATTTTTCAGAAAACTTCTGGTATGCAAAAAGACGTAATAAAGTAAAACTGATCAGTAATACAACAGAAATTGACAATATACTTTATTCTAAAATCGGAAAATTATTTCAAATTATTACCCAGCAAACGAAAAAACCGGAAAAAGAAAAAAGGGGATTTGACGGAACAATTTTTTATTTTGCAACAACTGACACAACCGGGCAAATAAAGAACGGTGAAACCTGGTCGCCTAATGACAACACCCTTTTAGGCAGACTTGTTAAAGTTTGTGATCAATTATTTCAATGAATAGGGATCAGAAAATTGACCCAACAGAAATTTTAAAGGAAATTGAAATGTTACTTGAAGAATTTAAGAAATAAAAAAATATTTAACAGTTAAAGTTTACTATTTTTCTTCAGCTCTACCAAGTCTCCGCATTTTTACCATTACAATAAATAATGCTAAACAGGAAGACTCCATATACATATAAAAGACCGCAGATAAATTAATACAAAAAATATATGAAACCTTTCCTGTTATTATTTTCCTGTATAATAATATTAAACTGTTCCGTTGAAAAAGTGGGAAATAAATACTCAGATAACGATCTGATTATTGAAAAGATTATTGATTCCAATCATTTTAAAGCAAAAAAAACAGATCCAACCCGGAATAAAATTTCCAGCACTTTAATAAAAGTTGAAACAAATTTCAATTTTATGGATGAAAATGATTTTGAAAAATATTTTTTACCCATAGGAGCAGAGGGAAAACGTGATTCTACTGCAAAAAAATTCCTGTTTAAAGAAGACCATAAAGATTTTGTATCACAATACAACGAAAACAAGGCTACCGAAATAAGTAAAACCATAAAGAAAAAATATCGAAATTTAAAATTATCTGAAATTAAACATGACCAAGAAAAATATGCTATTTATGAATATTTAGAATTCTCAAAGGTCTTTTTCTCTCATGACAGACAAACTGCTTATATTGAAGTAAATTATTATGCAGGAATTTATGGGGATGGAACGGGTTATATACTTCAGAAAAATAATGGAGCCTGGGAAATTGTCCAAAGAATTAATATATGGATAACCTAACATTATTAAAAATATTCTTTTACGAAGGATTATAACTCTAACAATCAAATTTATATTAATTTCAAAACCAAAAACTAAATTTCAGCATATGAAAGCAAAATTATTACTCTTTTCATTTTTTGGTTCATTGCTAACCCATGCACAAACGCTTCAATTTAAAAATCTGGCGAATATGTCTGTAGGCAGAGGGGCTATAACCAGTGTTATCGTGGATGATAATATCTATGTGAGCAACGGCTATCAGGAAAGCGGAGGTATGGCCAATTATATTGAAAAATACAATATTACAGACAACAAATGGAGTCTTCTCAATGTTACTATCAGTCCTAAAAAATTTGCTAATTCGGAGACGTATGATAATAAAATCTATATTTTTAACGGTTGGGGAAACAGCCATCTTGAAATTGTAGATCTTGCAACCCAGAAAGTAACGAAGGGAGCTGTGAACCATTCCTATACAGGAAATGCAGGTTCTGCCATCCATAACGGAAAAATATATGTGTTTGGCGGCAGCGGACTTAACGGCGCTGCCACTACTTCCTTTTCCAACAGGTTCCAATATTATGATATTTCTTCCAATACATGGCATCCATTACCGGATATGCCTACTGCCAGAGAAGCAAAGGGCAAGATTGTAAATGATAAGCTGTATGTCATTGGTGGCTTTAACGGTACTTCATCCCGCCTGATCAATATTTTCGATCTCAACACCAATCGCTGGACCGATCAGATTACAATGCCAGCTGGCATATCAGGACATTCATTAGCCGTATCCGGTAATAAGATTTTTATTGCAGGAGGTTATAATAATCAGACTTTTCTGGCCTATTTCGATACTACAACCAATAAATTCCATCAGCTAACATCCAATATGATTCCCAGAAGGCACGCTGCTGCGGAAGTATACAATGATAAATTATACATCATCGGCGGAAGTACAACTTCTGTAACCAAATCAGCTATTAAAAGCTTACAGGCAGCTGATATTTCTGAGAATGCACTCTCTTCAAATACAGCTGGGGAAGACCGTGAGACTAAAACAAGAGTCTATACCAATGCATCCAGAGACGGTTTTATCATCAGCAATAAAAATAACAGTAATCAATTCGAATTTACCGTTTATTCTACAGATGGAGAGGTAATCAGCAGGGGCTTTGCCTATTATAACAGAAATATAGATTTATCAAAAGTACAAAGAGGAACTTATATTTTTAGTTTTAAAGATGAGAAAGGGGTTTTGCAGCAGATTAAAATTGTACTATAATTTCATTAATAACTTTGATGATACATTTGCGGATCGATAAAATTAAAGAGAAATGGACCAGTGAAAACATAAAACTTAGTCCACCTGCAACACCTGAGTCCATTAAAGAAGCTGAAGAAATTCTCGGGTTTCAGTTTCCGGATGATTGTAAACAATTTTATTTAAGACTGGATGGATTTGCAGATTGGGACTGGACACAAAATATGTATTCTATCTGGCCACTAGAAAGAATTCTGAAAGAATATCATAATGAAAATAATAAAAGTTTCATTGTATTTGCGGATTATCTGATCAATTCACATCATATGGGTTTTGTAAAAGGAAAAAAAGGAGTATTCAAAAATTTTAATGAAAACTATGAGTTAATTGCAGAGACTTTTACTGAAGCGATCCTTCTTATCATTTCTGACTCCGATATTTTATATTGATGTATTTCCTCTTATAGATAAGGATTCCCGTAAGGCAATCCCTTTCATCCGTTTTATTTTTGGCTTTCAATTTTGATTATTAAAATAAAACAATGAAAAAATCAGCCGTATTATTTACACTCCTAATTTTCGGAGTGTACTACACTCAGAATGCACCAAAATTTCAAAATGATACCCTCACAACGTCAACTGGTTTTAAAATATATGAAAATTTAGATCTAAAAATAGGGACAGGTTCTATGAATGACGGAGATTTTAAATTCATCAGAACCAATGCTTCTTCATTATTCAACTATTATTCAACGACGGGATATCAGGGATTAGCTAATCAAGCCAATTCTTTCAGAAGAAGTAACTCCGGACTGATATTCAAAGTAAAAAAAATTATGCCGAGAGGCAGCAAGAAAAATGGTTTTGTCTACTATGCTAAAATTGGAAGTGGTCTCATGAACTATGAAATTGACATTGAAAATGCAATCAGATCAGGTGAGCTTATTGTTCCTGATGAATTTCTGCCCAAAGATAAATCCCAACGTCTTAATCAGGAAACGAAATATGACAGGCTGAAAAAAATTAAAGAACTTAAAGATTCAGGCGTACTGTCTGAAGATGAGTTCCAAAAGGAGAAAGATAAAATAATGTCTGAAAAATAGATTCCATTCTAACCGCCCTGCTTTCCGAGCGGTTTAATTTTTTGAATCTGATATCATCATATCATCAATTTATTATAATATTTATGTGTAGCTTTGAAAGCTAATAACCATAATATGGCTGCTCAGGAACTTAAAACATTACTCATCGAAAGAGTTAAAACATTTGATCTAAAAAGGATTGCATTTGATACTCTTCATAAAATACTTTCAGAAGATCCTGAAGAGCTTATAGGGGGCTTTGAGCCTGGGGAAATCACCTTTCTTTTTGATGGATATCAATGCCTGATTGAACAGCGATACAGCGAGCCTGTTATCCGGGCAAGAATAGGCCTGTATGTGGAAAACGAAATATATCTTAAAAACCTAGAACCCATCGGGTATTATGATCTTGAAATAGATTTTGATGGCGAAATAGTGGACGACTGCTTTGTGATAGAAAAGGAAAAATATCTGAAAGACATTGAAATTACCTCCTATTTTCAGGAGATGAACAGAAAGATGCCTTCTCAATATCTAAGAGAAAATCAAGGTGAATACGAATTTGTTTCATACATATCCTTAATTGGAACCCTGTTCATCAGCAAAGAATTCGAAAGTGCTGGAGTACTCGTCAACCAAGCAAACACTTATCTCAAAAATAAGGGTAATCCTCTACCTGACAAAGATTATTTAAAAGAATGCAGATATTTTCTTAAAATGATGAGTAATTATCTGATAGAAAATAACCTGATCTCTAAAGGATTGAAAGAAAGATTAGAAGATAATAAAAATAATATTTAATAATATCATAAACTATAAAATATGATGGTTAAAATGAATTTAAGTTTAGTACTGCTAAAAGAGTTTTTTCTTCTATGAAATAAGATTTTCTATTTAAGCCAACAAATTAAGTACTTTATACAGTCCAATTATTACATATGGAAATTAAAGCCACTCTAGAAAAGTATAAAACCATAGGTAACCTATTGGCTCATGATTATGAGCAGGAGAATAAAGCACTATCTGAATTCAAAACAAATAATCAAAATTTATCAGAACAACAAACAGCCGAATTAATAAATATTCTCCAAAATAATTCTGAAATATCAGACAAGTATTTTGTAGCCAGTTTACTGTATTTATATGACAATTTTAGCAAAGACCTATTTAAATCTTTACTCAAAACAGCCATAAATCATAAAGATCCCAGTTTCAACAGAATATTTCTGAGACCTTGTCTGAGAACGTTTGGCACTAAAGCTGTTGCCGATTATCTTGTTGATCAATTCAACAAAGGAGACATCATAGAACGTATAGGAATTTCGAATTTGATATATTGGCTGCATCCACAAGAAAATGGTGAAGCAGACCAATTACATCATACAATTTTAGAAAAAGCTAATAACACATCTAATTTAGTAGAACTATATCACTATAAGCTACGTTATAAAAATAAGCTAAAACACGCAAGTAATATTCCGGACAACACTGAAGATCTTATAAAAGCCATAAATGGGAACAAAGAATATGAAAAACTCATATTTAACCAGCTTGGCTGGACAAGAAATACACAAATAATCATCGAAAATAAAGGAATAAAAACTGATACTTTTTATATTCCACCGTTCACTCTAAACTCTGGAGAAATTATAGTATTGCATCTCTACAACGGATATCATTTCTACGAAACGGAAATGTTTCTCAAAGATATATTCTGTGGTAAGACAAGCCATGAAAATGTTATCATCCACAATAACATGACTTTTGCAGAGCATTTCAGAGAATCAAAGTTCAGAGACATTTTTTTTCCTGTAACTGTAGGAGAATATTTAAGAAAGAACGCAGATCCTGAAAGTCCTTATGCCACAAAAATTTATGAGACAGAATGGATCAATAAAAAAATAAAAGTCAATACCCTTCCAGGTAATCCAAGGCGTTTATTAACTTTATATGCAACTCTTTCAAAAACAAATAATATTATTTTTGATTTAGTAGGGCAAGACTTGAGTGGAGCAAAAGAAACTTATAAAATAGTTAAAGAAATAGTAAAAAAAGGAGGTTCAGCCATTTTACTCGATGGGTATGATGAGATGAAAAATGACTGTACAAAATACATTGAATTGCAATGGATAAAAACATAATCCTCACTTAATAAAAGATATGAAAAAAGCATTTGAATTTCTCACCCAGCTAAAAGAAAACAACAATCGTGAATGGTTTGCCAGACATAAATCTGAATACGATGCCATTGTAAAAGAAAATAAAGTTTTATTTACTAAGATTTATAATGAACTTCAGGAGTATGATCAGCTCAAAGGAATTCATATTTTCAGGATTTATAATGACGTACGTTTTTCCAAAAACAAAACACCCTATAAAACCAATTTTGGCGCTGGATATTCCCGTTCAAAGCCCATGCTGAGAGGCGGATATTACATTCAGCTGGAACCGGGCAACAGTTTTGTAGGAGGTGGTTTTTGGGGACCTGATGCCAAAGATTTACTTCGTATCCGCAAAGAATTCGAAATCAGCAGTACAGAAATTGAAAAAATCACCTCCGGTAAAACTTTCATAAAATATTTTGGAGAACTAAAAGGTGATTCTGTAAAAACAGCACCACGCGGTTTTGATAAAAATCACCCGGCCATAGACCTGATCAGGAAAAAGCAATTCCTGGTGATGCGGAAATTTACTGATAGAGAAGTTTTATCAGATACTTTTCAGAAAGAGGTACTTCTTACCCTGCTTGCCATGCGTCCCTTTTTTGATTATATGAGTGAAGTGCTGACCACGGATTTGAACGGTGAACCTTTATTTTAAAAAAGTCATAGATTTTACATGATGATCAAATTATGAATAATTTTTTTAGAACCTGCAGCTCTCTTACAACTGAACTGTAATTTTTATGAATATTATTTTTTATCAGAAAGCTACGTTCAGTTTAAATAAAAAAACACCCATGAAAAACAGATTCTTATTCATTTTCGTTTCTTGTATACTACTGAACTGTACCGAGAGTTCTCAAACAACAAAATCAATGGATTTTCACAGTTTTACATTTCAGGCTCCAAAAGACTGGCATCAATTGAGACTGGATGCTTATGACAGCAATGCCGGAATTATTGTTACAAAAAATCATGACTCTATTTATTATGACTACGGACCTTATTCCAATTCACTGGAACAGCTTTCGGCTCCTATTATCACAAGAAAAGACATGAACGAGCTATTAAAAGTAAATCCGGATATTGATACTACAGAATTTATTATCATCAATGCAAATGAGACTCAGGAGGATTTTATCCAAAGTAAAGTAACCTATAAAAAAATTGATGGGTATAAGGCAAAAATTCTGGAGCCCAAACAGGCTGGCAAAGGGATAACAGGTATTTATATCGATAGCTTAAAGACTGGATCTTTAGGGAAAATCCGATTCAATTTATATGGAACAAATCTGAAGAAAGAAAGCCAGACAGAACTTTTAAAAGCAATTCAGACACTACGCTTTACAAAAAAACGCAGCAATTGAGCCTGCAAAAAAAATTAATTGAGAGGCTTTAATTCTACTCATGTTTATAATATATTTAAACCCGGTCCGTTGTAAGAACGGTTTTTACTACTTACAAAAAACTCTTAACTGATGAAAAATTATATCATTATTTGCTTCTTTCTTTTTTCCTGCATGGTATGGTCTCAGGAAATAATATATCCCAAATACACTTACAAAAAAGATATAAACAGCATCAATACTATAAAAACAAATGACGTCTATTTTTTCTATCTTAAAGAAGTACAATACATTGGTCCAATTGTTAAAAATATTTCACTTGAGTATGTTGAAAATGATCGATACAATAAATTATTGGATCATAACTATAGATCTGAAAATTTTGACACTCTCAATGATGAATTTAAAAAGCGACAATATAAAGATGTCCGTATTTTTGTAGATACATCTCAAAAAACGCCATTATTTAAAACTGATATTGA
Source organism: Chryseobacterium sp. ON_d1 (assembly GCF_006829085.1). Classification (GTDB taxonomy): domain Bacteria; phylum Bacteroidota; class Bacteroidia; order Flavobacteriales; family Weeksellaceae; genus Chryseobacterium. Next base: position 92,253 of record NZ_BJTC01000005.1, on the reverse strand, counting down.
TAGTACAAAAATATCATATGCAGAGTATGTTGCCAAAATAGACAGTTTAAATGCTGATTTAAAGCTGTCAAAAGAAATCCCAATCATTATAAGGTACTACGATGGATTTCCCGTTACCATTTTCAATATGGAGGAAAAAGAACGCTTAATCGGTTTTGGTAATAATGTGATATTAGAACTTGAAGGATTGGATCAAAATCACCAATGGAAAAAAATATACGGTTTCAGAAAATACACATGTGGAACAGGTATTAAGTTTTTCGTTTTAAAACCAAAAGAAATAGCAACAGTGTTTGAGCCTCGATTAAGTGGTAATTTTAAAACAAAATTCAGATACAGATTGGGAAATATTCTTTCGAATGAATTTGATGGAAGCATCGATGATAAATATTTCGAGAGTAAAGATTAATTTATTCTTTTTGTTAAAAAATATATTATCTCATGAAATTCAGGGTTTTCTTACTTTCTCTTTTATTATTTTCTGTAAAAATAGCAGCCTGCAAATGCAATGGTGAACTGTCTTTACAATCGTCGTTTAAAAATGCTGATCTTGTTTTTATTGGAGAAGTATATGATGTGACAGAAGTTCCTTCAGGGTTCAAAACTGTACAAAATGTTCTCAGCAAGATCAGCATCAGCAAGATATACAAATCAAACAACGATGCAGGATATTATCAGCAGAATGCAACTCTCTTCGGATCTCCCCTGCACTCCTGCGACGTTCTCTTTACACAGAAAGGGAAGTATTTAATTTTTGCCTTTGATGAAAAAGACACCGGATTCCTTTACTCAGACCAATGCTTTATTCAAAAAAGGCTGGACCAGCTTTCCTCCAAAGAATTGAAAGAACTGGAATCTTTAAGTACTCAATATAAAAAATTATCTGAAAACTCTGGCTCTTCAGCCTATACCAATCTGATTGTTGAGGATTTTAATCCATCAGACAGAAAAATCAATGAACAGAAACTTGAAATTGCAACACTCCATCAGCTAAATAATAAGTACAGAACCATTATTTATATTTCTGTTTTTGTGGTCATCATGTTGTTGATTGCTTTAACAAGCATTATAAAACAAAAAAAACAACATTCAAATAGATAAGGAGAAAGCAATATATTTGTTCTGAAAAACAGGCCATGATTAAAAACAGTATTTCATTTTCCAACATCAAAAAGCATAATACCTTTTATTTTATCTCACTCCTGTTTCTCTTCTGCTTTGGCTGTAAAGAAAACATAAAGGAAGACGATCGTTTTGTGACCTTCCGGATAGATCCTGAAAAGCAAGATATACAGCTGTACTGGAAAAATAATAAGGGAGAAATCATGAAAAGTATAGATGTGCTGAGAAATAATGTTGAAACCCAGCATAAGAAATTAGTATTTGCTATGAACGGTGGAATGTTTGAACCGGATAACTCTCCTAAAGGCCTTTATATCGAAGATTTTAAAATCTTAAAACCTTTAGACACCTTACAAGGTACCGGCAATTTCTATTTGGAACCCAATGGGGTATTGTATTTAACCCAAAACAATAGCGCCTGTATTATAGAAACTAGACAATACCAACATAATAAAAACATCAGGTTTGCTACACAATCGGGTCCCATGCTGATAATAAACAGGAAAATCAATCCGATCTTTCAAAAAAATTCTAAAAATCTCAATATCCGGAATGGCGTAGGCATTCTGGAAAATGGAAAACTCGTTTTTGCAATGTCTAAGAAAGAAATCAGTTTTTATCATCTGGCAGAATACTTCAAAAACCTAGGTTGTAAGGAGGCTCTCTATCTCGACGGATATGTTTCAAGAACTTATTTACCAAAGAAAAACTGGATTCAGAAAGATGGTAATTTTGGGGTTATGATAGGAGTGACAGAACCATCAGAATAAAAATACCTGCCAGCTCCGTCATGAAAAAAATAAAATATCCCTATCTTTCATGTCATTTCAGAATATTCAGTATCTAACTAATCACTTATTATTAAAATGAAAAAAGTAATATTAGACCTTGCCACGACCTTAGACGGATTCATTGAAGGACCCAATGGAGAAATCAATTGGTGCATTATGGATGATGATATGGATTTTGATGGATTTCTTTCAGGGATAGATACCATTTTTTACGGGAGAGTAAGCTATGATGCATGGGGAAATTATCAGCCGGAAGAAAATGCAGGAGCAGAAGAACAAAAACTTTGGAAAGCAGTGCATTCAAAAAATAAATTTGTGTTTTCCCGTCAGAGCAGAGAAAACGAAAATGCAGTTTTTATCAATTCTGATATTGCTGAAAAAGTTTCAGAAATAAAAAATCAGGGCGGGAAAGACATCTGGCTCTATGGTGGCGCAAGTCTTATTAAAACATTCATTCAGGAAAATCTTATTGATACTTACAGAATATCTGTTCATCCCGTTGCTTTGGGACAGGGAAAACCACTTTTTGAAGATCTGAAAGAAAGATTAAATTTAAAACTGGTTAAAACTAATGTCTTCAGATCAGGTGTAGTACAGCTGATTTATGAAGTCTAGACTAAAATTGATAAGATCATGAAAGCCAGACTTACTGCTATCATTCTGTATGTACAAAACGTCCAGCTGCTTAGAAATTTCTATGTGGAAAGCTTTAATCTGAAAGTAATCGAACAAGACCCGATCTGGGTATTGCTTGATGCAGGAGGTGCTCAGATTGGATTGCATAAAATCGGAGATCAGTACCTGGGGAACATAGAAGCAGGACATCTCTTTGACAACAATACCAAGATCGTTTTTGACATTGATACCGATATTGAGTCCGCCAGAAATCAACTGATTTCAAAAAATGTTCAGATGAGGGAGATCAAAACGTTTGACAATTATCCATTCTGGCTGTGCGACGGAACTGATCCTGAAGGGAATGTGTTTCAACTGAGAAGTAAAAAATAAAACTAAGCCTCTTTTTACCATGAAAAAACGATCAGGAATCTTTTTCTTTATAATAACTTCTGGTATGGTATTCGGTCAAAGCATTTCCACAATTGAAAAAAAGCTGGACCGTTCTTTCCGGAGGATTCAATACTGGTATGATACAAGCCGCAAAAATTTTCTCACGTATGACTCTCTTTACGCTGCCAATAAAAAATTTGAAAAACTATTACATCATTATACATCATCCTATCCTCAGACTTTGAATTATGATTTCAAATTACTTACAAAAAATGGGTTATCTGTAAGTTCCTCAGAAGACGGAAAATTCAGGATTTATTCATGGAATACCCTAACCGGAGGAACGATGCGTTTCTACAGAAGTGTTTTTCAGTACGAATCCGGACAAAAAGTACAGAGTGAAATTTTAAAAAGTGATATGGAAAAAGATGCAGAGTCCAATTATTACCAGATTAATGATATCATATCGCAGCATAAAAAATATTATCTTGCTCAAAACATTTCTGTATACAGTTCAGCATTGTATTATTATAGAATAAAAGTTTTTTCCATTGAAAACGGTAAACTTAACAGTAATGCTAAACTTATAAAAACCACTTCCGGAATCCAGAATGAGCTCAGTTATGAATTGGATTTTTCAGCATCCTCTAATACAAATAATTCAATCAGTACCAAAAAACTGGAAAACCTGGATATTCAATACGACCCTAAAAAGAAAGTCATCAGTATTCCGCTGATTCTTGATAACTATAAAATTACAGATAAAAAAATCCGTTATCAGTTCAAAGGTAAATACTTTGAAAAAATATAAGCATGAAAAAGATTATTGCATTTACCTGTATTGTATTGGTGCTGACCTTTTACAACTACCCTGTTTTTGACGATAAAAAAATTACGTTTGCCATTATTTTTATTTGTCTTATTGTTCTTGCATTTTCAACAGCTAAGCTCTATTCTCCCGAAGAAAAAGACTATGACTCATTTGAAAAGCAAATGGATAAACAACATGAATATGACGGCATTTTCCAATACACAACTGATGGGTTTTACATTCAACAAAATCATAGTACAGAGTTCATAATGTGGGATCAAATTGTATCAGTATATTCATTCAGTATTCCCTCACCATTTAATGACAGACAATCCGGACTGGAAATTATTACCGATGAAAAAGCCTATGAATTCGATTATGAAGCAACCCCAGGAATTATAAAGTTAGCCGATCAGCTTTCTACTAATCTTCCCAGCTGGGAACTGGATTCATCAATGGTTAGGATGAACAATTTCGGACTTTTTAAGACAAAATTATATGAAAGAAACCTTCCATAAAGAGATCCGATTATGCCAGTTATCATTAAAATAAAAAATAAAACTAATTGGATATTGACCATTATATTAGGTATAGGTTTACTCGTACTTTCCTGTCTAATTCTGGTTATTATTCCTGTTGTAAGCATCCGGGCGGAAGGTTTCTTTTTCATTTTAAACTATATTTCATTTGCCACTCCCTTTGCAGCATTTTTTATAGTATTTCTGTATATCTGGTTATGGAATACCTTTGGAAAAACAATACTCACTATTGACCCTGAAAAAATAACAGTCCAATATAAAAACAAGCTGTTTACAAAACAAAAAACTTATCTGAAAGAAGAAATTGATCGGGTTCAGGTGAAAGATTTTCAAGTAGACAAATATAAATTTGGAGTCCGTTATCACATTTCTCTGAGTGGCTCAACCTATTCTGTTGTTCTTATACAGAAAGGCGTTGAAACTAGAATTGTAGATTGGATCACCGAAGCCAAAGCATGTGAAATAGCAGATGAAATAAAAATTCGGATTAAATGAAAAAAAAAGATCAATCAAAACACCGTATCTGTATCTCAAAAATAAAAAGAGCTACTATTAAACCCTACGATGCTTTTCAATGGACAAAGTTTTATGAAAACAACTCCTCTTTTTTCGATGAATATTCTGACATCCCAATCCAATTAAATGAAGAAGAATTGTTGATCTGCTCTACTATTATTAACTCTGAAAATTACAGCATTTTAACAACTCAGAAACTGATCACATCCGAAAACGGAATTTTAGAATCCGGTCTAATTATACATGCCGAAAATGGATTGTATGGAAACTTTAAGGGGTACGGAGAGGAGAAACTCACTTTTGGAAAAATCATTCTGGAACATGGAAAAATTGTAAAATATTTTATCGAAACAGGAAAAGCATCTATGATTATGATTCAAGGTATTAAGACATTAATTCAAATTAAATAAATCATCACCAACCTTCCATCAATACAATATTTTTTGAAACACATGTAATATTATCACACTTAAAAGTGTCTTATTTAAAAAAATTAAATGAAACCCATTATAACCTGCCTCTTTTTATTACTTGCGGCAACTCCTCTTTTCTCACAGAAAGCAAAAAAATTGGAACAATTATTCATGACTTACGACAAGGCTGGTCTGTTCAGCGGTTCTGTCCTGGTTGCTGAAAAAGGTAAAATCATTTTCGAAAAAAGCTATGGCTACAGAAATGCTCCTAAAAAAGAGAAAAATACCAATAACAGCCTCTACCGGATTTTCTCCACTACAAAAATGTTCACTGCCACCATTCTTCTTCAGCTGGAAGAACAGGGAAAATTATCTTTGAATGACAGACTCTCAAAGTATTATCCTGATTTTCCCAAAGGAGACAGTATCACACTCGCAAATCTGCTTTCCCACACTTCAGGTATCCCGAATGAAACAGGTTCAGAAAACACTGTTGATGAAAAAACATTTATACAATATATTTCTGCTAAGCCTTTCAATTTTTCGCCGGGTAAAAAATGGGATTACTCCAATTCCGGATACTATATTCTGAGTTATATTATTAAAAAAGTTACCGGTCTGAATTATGATCAGGTTATAGAAAATAATATCCTGAAACCTCTGAATATGAACCATACAGGTTTCAATTTCAATAACGTAACAGATCAAAACAAAGCATTTGGTTATGAATTTCTGTCTGATAACAGATCAAATGAGGCATTACGGTTCAAAACCGACCATCCTTTTGGTGCCGGAGCTATGTATTCTACGGTGGAAGATCTTTTTAAATTCAATGAGGCGCTCAAAAACTACACTATCCTGAAAAAAGAGACCATAGAAAAAGCTTTTACCCCTTATCTTAATGATCAGTATGGGCTGGGGTTTCAGGTTTCATCTGTTTTTGATAAAAAAACAGTAGGACACGATGGTGGCGGACCAGGTTACAGAAGCAGATATTACAGGGTTCTAGAAGATGACATCTGTCTCATCGTGATATCCAATTCAGCATTGTCACACACAGATCTCATCATCCCTAAGATTGAAAAAATATTATATAATAAGCCTTACAGCATTCCTACTCCCGCAAAAGTAAACCTTACGGCATTAAAAAAAATGGAGGGAACCTATTCTTCCGGGAACACAAATTACTATGTATCTGTTGTTGACGGGCAGATCATTTTCAGAGAAGACGGCTATTCAAGATGCTCTTTGCTGCCTGTAAGCAATACAACATTTCAACTGGATGAAAAATTTTCCTTTACATATAAACCGGATCAGAATGAAAAATTGGATACTGCCGTCATTCGTTTCCGGGACGGAACCGAGAAAACAGTTAAAAGAACCACCAATATTTCTTCATGGGGTATCGTTGGTGACGCCACCCCTAATGGCTGGGACGGAAAAGATATCCCGTTACAGGCAGATCCCAAAAATCCGGATATTTATTTCCTGAAAAATTATAAACTGAGTAAAGGTCGTTTTAAATTCAGATATAATAATGACTGGAGCTATAACTGGGGACTTAATAATGATGGTAAAAGTATGGCTCTGGATGCCTATGATTTCCTTATCGCTGAAGATGGAAGTTATGATATTGTTCTGGATATGTCCAATATCGTAAAGCCGCAATACAGCATCAAAAAATTGGATCTATAAACCGGCATTTAACAGCGAAAAATACACATTTTCAAACCGTTTTGTTTTCAGAACGGTTTTTTATTTGGAATATCCATCGATATTTTTATTATTTTTATCTCACACAAAATCAAACCACAAAATATAATCGATGCCTCATTTTATTATAGATTGTTCACAGGATATTCTTCAGCAGAGATCCCCTGACGAATTAATGGATACCGTTTATAAAGCGGCTGATGAAACAGGTCTTTTTGCCCCCAATGATATTAAAGTAAGGCTTCAGCCGTATCAGTATTACAGGCTGGGCACCGATAAGAGAAGTTTTCTGCACGTATTCGGGTATATTATGGAAGGGCGCTCTAAAGAACAAAAAGCTAACCTTTCCAGACAGATCTGCATCCGGCTTTCTGAACTCCTTGCCGATATTTCTTTTCTTTCTGTCAACATCAGTGATTTTGAAACGGCAACATACAGTAACAAAGCACTCATTCATCCTGAAAATACCGATAAAGACCGGCATTTTGGATTATAGCATCTCATTCAAACCAACTAAATATCAATAATATGAGCTTAAAAACATTAGTCAGTAAAAGTGCCCAGTACAACAATTGGGTAGTCAACAAATACATTGACTGGTTGTCCACAAAGTCCGATGAACAGCTGAATCAGGAAACTATTTCCAGCTTCCCTACAATTTTAAAAACGTTGCATCATATCTGGCAGACCCAGGAATACTGGTGGAGCCACATTGCTGAAAACAATGAATTTGATTTTGAAAAAACGGCTGCAGTACATACCAAAGAAGATATTTTCAATGCCATCAAAAACAACTCCCAAAAACTGGTCGATTACGTGGAAAGTCTATCCGAAGATGATCTGTCTAAAAATGTAAAAATAGAATCTCAATGGTTCCAGTGTGACTTTTCCAAATATGAGTATATCCAGCATGCTATTCTTCATGGAACTTACCACAGAGGACAGATTGTAACGATGGGAAGAAATATCGGGATAACAGATGCTCCCATGACCGATTTTAACTTCTGGAACATTTATAAAGATCATAAATAGGAAAAACATTTTGAGAAAGCAATATATCAGAAAGAACGATACAATATCTATAATTTTAATAACTTATCCTCTTATGTGGAAAAAAACTTTTCTTTTATTTTTTTCTCTATGCTTCTTTTTCGCATTTTCCCAGCTTGAAAAAATTCCAGCTTTTCAAGATACAGCCTTTCTGATCGAATCAAAAATCCTTAATCAACCGAGAAGTATATGGGTTCATTTACCAGAGGGATATTCCTCTTCACAAACTTATCCTGTCCTATATTTACTGGATGGTGATGCTCATTTTAAATATGTGTCTCAAATGGCTGACTATCTATCAGATTATGATCGGAACAGAATTCCTAAAATAATCGTTGTAGCCATAGTCAATGTCAACAGAGGAAAAGATTTAAATATCCGTCATAATGCAGTCAATGGAAAAGAAGACCCTTCCAGTATATCAGTCACTGATGGTGCTGGAAGGTTTTTGAAATTTCTTGATCAGGAAGTGATTCCCCAAATAAATTTACGTTTTAAAACTCAACCTTATAGAATTTTGATGGGCCATTCGCTGGCGGGTGAATTTGCTTTGTATGCCAAAAATACGCTACCAGATTTATTCCAATCTACGATTCTGATAAGTCCAGCCATTCATGATGAAAATATTCTGATAATGGCTGATTTTAATAGAATCTTGCAACAAAAAAATCTAAAAGGCAAAATGTTTGTCACCATCGGAGATGAAGATCTCCAAAAGGTTAATCTGATTACAGAACAACTTAAACAATTTTCTTCCACAACTTTTGATTGGGATTTTAAGTACTATAAAGAAGAAAATCATTTCTCAGTAACATATAAAAGCATTTTTGACGGTTTAAAATTTATTTATAAGAATTGGTTTTTTGATAATTATAGTACAGTATTAATGACTCCAAAAGAAATCCAGCTACGTTTTGATGCTCTTTCAAAAGAATTTGGATATACAATTCTTCCAACAGAAGATTTCGTTAATAATCGTGCATACAAACAACTTCGTGCAGGAAATATCAATATTGCAGTTGACTTATTTCAACAAAATGTAAAAAATCATCCAGATTCATGGAATGCTTATGACAGCCTAGGGGAAGCATACCTTAAAAAAGGAGATAAAAAATCGGCTATCAAAAATTATAAAAAGTCACTTCAATTAAATCCAGATAATGCTGATGGGAAAATAATACTGGAAAAACTTCTATCAGAAAAATAAGATTTTGTAATCATCTTTTTTCATGAAATAACAATATAACAAATTGTGGATAACTTTTCCTCACCTCATTCTTCGCTGTGGATAAACTATGGATAAGTTTTTTAAGACACTAAACCAAAAGCCATAATCATCTATAATCCATTTATTTAATAAGAAAATAGTTTTCCATAGAACATTTCACGATAGAAAAATATGTGGATAAAATACTGTGGATAACTTAATCCATTTTTTAATTCCGACGGGGATCTTATCCATATAAAATTTACAATATGGTAAACAAATATTCATAATTGATTATGAATATTTTTTATAAATTGCAGTAAAAAACAAATCACCAACTAAAGAAATAAATAACACAACATCATTATATTCAATAATTTAAAAGATTACTTACAGAAAAATAATATAGGATTGATAGTGATTAACAATGATCTGTGCTGATTTAACAATAAAAATAAACACATTATTTAAACATATTATACATAAACACAGTGAGCAAAACGATGAAAAGTTATCCACAAATGAAAAATAGATTTAACCCAATAATCCCTCATTCAAATGACAACAACCGACATCAAAGAAAACATCATTCCATATCTTGGAGAAACCCACCCTTATATTTCCATTCCTGAAAACACTGTTTTCAATGGAAACAGAATAGAGACCCAAATTTCAAATTATAATTTCAGCAATGAAAACTTTTCAAAACTGATAAAAATATTATCATCATTAGGAAGCTGTAATTTATACAGACTTTTAAATACCACCTCCAAAGACCCGATTTATTTTATGGGTGAAAAAGTAAGAATAAGACAGCTTTCTTATAAAAAATCTGATTCTGCCTCTATCACCTGTGAGAGTTTTTTAGAATCCAAAAGAAAAGGCAAATCATCACTTCTGATGAGAGATAATCATTCAGGAGAAGCACTCTACTCTTTCGAGCTTGATTATCATATTATCGCCAAAGATATATTTAAACTTTTTTATAAAGATTATTACAATAATACGCCAATAGAAAACTATGATGAAAATCTTCCGGAGGGACTTATTGTAATAGAAAATGAACATCAGTTTACTGTTTTACTCAGTCCTTTTACGCCTAATCAGTGCAAAGGTCATTTTGAAAATTATCCTATTGTACCTTCTGTTTTTATTATGAACTGTACATTAAGAGAGATTTTCAATTTCATGGGAAACACCGGCCCATATGAAATAGACAACCTGGAAGGTTTTGCTACCAAGGCCATGCCTACAGGAATAGAATACCGGATTGAGATTTCTCATCAACGGTTTTTAAAAGACCTTATTTTCTTTAAATGTGAAATAAAAGATCTCCTGGGAACACCTTATGCTATTATTATCGTAAATCTGAGGTCAAAAGATAAAAAATAAATTTAGCGAGAGCGTCTTAAAAGTACTTTCAACATCAGAAATCGAAGATTCGATGCAGCCAACATCAAAAGTCAGATTTTTTGTTTTTTGAGACAATCTTGTTTTTCAACTCAGATCATTAGATGTTTAACAGTCTTTTTGTAAATTGGGCTTAAAATATAACACACCAATTTACTTCTGTTGAAATGGAAAAATATGCACTCTCGTCAGACGGTCAAAAAATTTATTATAAAGAATCCGGAAATGGAACTCCTACTCTTATCTTCATCCATGGATGGCTAGGCAATACCGAATGGTGGGAAGAGCAGAAAGAATATTTCAAAAACCAATATCATATTGTTTTGATGGATCTTGCCGGACATGGAAAATCAGATTCTTCCAGACAGGAATGGACAAGCGCCGGATATGCTGATGACATTAAAGCAGTCGCTGAAGCGGTTGATCCTCAGGAAATAGTTCTTGTGGGACATTCAATGTCAGGAGCTTATGTTTTGGAAGCTTCTTTAAAAATTCCAAAAGTAAAAGCTTTACTTCTGATAGATACATTGAAAAACCTGGACGAATCATTTACTCAAGAACAAACTGAAGAAGTACTTTCCCAGTACAGAAAAAATTTCAAATACACTGTGGAAAACCTTCTGCCGCAATTTTTGTTTGCAGAAGGAACACCACCTGCTGTAAAAGAAAGGATACAGCGTGAATTTCTTCAAAATGAACCTGAACTGGCAATCAATGCACTCCGTCCTTTATATAAAACAGATTTCAACTTATTGGCGAAACAGATTCAAGTGCCTGTCATAGCGATCAACTCTGATGCTTCCCCTACCCATTTGGAAAACAACCGGAAATATTTGAAAAGCTATGATTATGTAACCATTAAAGGCGTTGGGCATTATCCTATGCTGGAAAAACCTGAAGAATTCAATAAAATTTTAGAAAATGAACTGAAAAAACTGGTTTAAAAAGTATGATATCAAGACAGGAAATTATCCATATATTCTCTGATCTCTCGGAAGGAAAACTCAACGCTGAGGAATGGATGGAATGGTTCAAAGTCTATACAGAAGACATTGAAAAAATATGTGGCAGAAGAACTTTTCTCAGTATAAAGCCTAAAGACAGCTTTAGCGGAGTCCGTAATTTATATATTGGACAGCTGGGCGCTTACGACTGGCTTATCTCTCAAAAAGCAGATCCCCAATGGTCTGACCGTTATAAAAAGGGATGGGAAAAAGAATTCAGCGACTTCTGTAAACAGGAAAAACAAAAAGAAGAGCACCTTCGAAAAACAGTTGAAAATAAGTTTGGGCATCTAAAAACCATTTACCCTAAGTTTTTGAAGCAGCTGACAAAATCTTACAGTGATACTGATTGCATTAAAAATGGGGTGAAAATTGAGGCAATACACAACAAAGAAAAAGAACTCTCTCTACAATTTCCTGAGGAGCTGTCCATCTTCTATCAAAATATTTCAACATTAAAATTTGAAGGTTTAGAAATAAATTTTGAAGAATTAAGTTATGAAATGATAGAGGACCAGCCATATCTGCTCATCGGAGAATTCTGGCTGTATGGAGATGGAGACCAGCTGTTTTATAATCCTGAAAATCGGAATGTCTATATTTTTGCTCATGAAAATATCCCTAAAATGATTAAAATAAGCTCTTCATGGTATGATTTTGTGGAGAAAAAAACAGTAAACTATTTAAAAGAATACGAATAATTACTTCCGTTGTTCAAAAGTTAAGATCGTAAACCCTCATGACCTCAATGCCCATGAAGAACACCAAAATTTTCACAACTGCTTTTGCCAGCGTCTATCCGCATTACGTTCAAAAAGCAGAAAAAAAAGGACGTACAAAATCAGAAGTTAATGAAATTATCTGCTGGCTTACAGGCTACGATGAAAAAGGACTGCAGGAACAAATTGATAGAAGAAACGATTTTATCACTTTTTTTGATCAGGCCCCACAGATACATCCTAATGTTTCATTAATTAAAGGCCTTATTTGTGGATATCGTGTGGAAGAAATTAAAGATGAACTCATGAGAAATATACGGTATCTGGATAAATTGATCGATGAGCTGGCAAAGGGAAAGAAGATGGAAAAAATTAAAAGAAAAAATTAAAAAATTAAATTTCAATGTACGAATGGAATTATTTTTACGGAGCTATCATGCTGGATGAGGACTATACCGGTTTTCTAAACTTCATTAACAATAAAATGCGGGATTAGAAATATTTTTATTTTCATCCGGAAATTTTCTCTCAGGCCACCCAGGAACCAGCTTATTATTATGACAATATTCTTATTTCTTTTGGAAGAACAGAAAGATGGCTTATCGACGATACAAGGGAATTACAAAACTTTATTCGTGAATTTGAAGAAATATTAAGCCAGCTTGATTTTGAACATGCTCAGATAAAGACAGGAGGAATAAACTCAGATCATTCTTTCTTCTGGTCAAACAAAAAAAAGATAACAAGGTCTTATCAGTCTGACAGGATGATGGATATTGTGAAACATTATCATATAAGGCTTTATGAAAGCGAAAAGTATTATTTCGGACTGGGAGAGATTAATCTATCTACAGGAACCTTCAATAGAAAAAACGATGACCATGATCTACACTCCTTTGACAGACAATATAAGAATTTCAGCTATCCTTTTTAACGGACAAAAATTAAACAATTCTTTTCTCCAATTCAAAAAACTTCCCGAAATTAGCAGTCTGTGCGTTAAATACTATTCAATGAAATAAAAATTTAAATTACAACATACAGCAAAACTTAGGATAAGTTTTCTTCGGGGCAGGGTGCAATTCCCTACCGGCGGTTACAGTCCGCGACTCCTTTCTTCTGAAAGGACTGATCTGGTGAAATTCCGGAACCGACAGTTAAAGTCTGGATGGGAGAAGAAAATGAGATGGCCAATAAGATTCCTTATGGACTCTTGTTGTGCCGTATTTCATTTCCATGTACCGAAGACTATTTTAACTTTTAAAAGTAAAATAACATGGAAAAATTATTAGAACAATTCGGAGAAACCTCCAGAGAACGTGTAGAAAAAGCACTTCAGACATTACAACAGGGAAAAGGCATTCTATTAGTAGATGATGAAAACCGTGAAAACGAAGGCGATATCATCTTTCCCGCTTCCACCATTACAGAACAGGACATGGCACTTCTGATCCGCGAATGCAGCGGTATCGTCTGCTTATGCATTTCCGAAGAAAAAAGCCGACACCTCAACCTCCGTCCGATGGTGGACAACAACAGTTCAAAAAATCAAACAGCATTCACCATTTCCATTGAAGCCAGGGAAGGTGTAGAATCAGGCGTTTCAGCCAAAGACCGCGTCACAACAATCAGAACAGCAGTGGCAGCAGATGCTCAGGCAGAGCATATTGCAAGCCCCGGTCACGTTTTTCCTCTGATCGCCAGAAAAGGAGGCGTTTTTGAAAGACGTGGGCATACCGAGGGCAGTGTAGATCTTGTAAAAATGGCCAATCTGGGTGATGATGCTGTACTTTGTGAGCTGACCAATGAAGACGGCTCTATGGCAAGGCTTCCTGAAATTGTAGACTTTGCTATCAAAAAAGGAATGAGCGTCGTCACTATAGAAGATATTTATGCATATCGTAAAATGGTAATGAGCAATTAGACTTACACATTTTTAACGCACAGAGCCGCCTGTTGATATGATCAACAGGCGGTTTTTTCAAAAATTTAATTAAAAACGATATAATTTAACATTTGAATACTATTTTTTAATTATTTTTAACAAAAATTTCTGACTATGAAAAAATCTTTACTCCTTTTATTAGGAGCGTCTGCCATGTTTTCTGCGCAGATCACGCTTACAAAAGCGGCCAATGACCCTATTGCCGGGAATGTTGTGAATTACAATCATGTAACCGGAACCGTTAACAACTCTGCAACAGGAGCTAATGTTACATTTTCAAACGGAGCCCTTACCATGGGAACTTCGTCACAAACAACCTATTCAGTTCCTACTTCTACTGAAATAGCGACTTTTCCAGGTTCCACGATTAAAATGATAGACGGAGCCACAACCATTTATTATAAAGCATCCTCTACTAAGCTTGAAATCACAGGAATTGTAAATACACAGGCTACTTTAAACTTTAGTGTGGATAATGGTACTTATATTAGCTACCCGCTGACTTACGGACCGGCGCAGAGTGATACAGCCAAAGGAACTTTCTCTTCCTCTTCTGCTAACGGCTTGTTCAGCGGAACAATGAATGCCATTGCTGATGCCTATGGAACCCTGATTATAGGGAATCAAACGTACAGCAACGTTCTTAGAGTAAAGTACACGCAAAACTTCAATCTGTATCCGTCTTTTGATGTGACTTACTCCAACCCTATCGGAACAGTCACCAATACAGCCTATTCTTATTATGATGCTTCTCACAGATATGCACTGCTAAACTCTACAAGTGGAAATATCAGTATTCCATTGTTGAGCATCAACCAGACAGTAGCCACCGCATTAGCCTTAAACGAAACATTTCTGGCAACCAGCAATGCGGTAAAAAAAGAAAACCTGATAGTTTATCCTAATCCTGCACAGGACTTTATAGGTTTCAAAGGAAATACGGATAACTATTCCAAAGCAAATATTTACAGTCTGGATGGAAAACTGGTTAAAACTTCAGATATAAAATCCGGAAACGTACAGATCTCTGATCTTCCGCCAGCGTCTTATTTTATTGAGATCAGTGGAAAAAATAATACAGATACAAAGAATACAAAATTCATCAAAAAATAAAAAACGAAATCCCCGCTCCTACAAATGAGCGGGGATTTCTTATTAACATTCAAATTGGCATCTAAAAAGTAGCGGCTGGAGCCGTTTCATTATTAAGCTTTCGCTGGATTTCTGTCTTTTTCCCTTTTGAGAAATCATAGCTCAGCCCCAATACAAACATGGATTTATTATTCATAATCTGAGTATGAACTTTATAATCTACCAGACTTTCAGGTAAACTTTTTGTTTTATATTCCGAAGGCATTCCTATCCAGTACATTCCTGTGGAAAATGTCCAGTTTTTAAGCTTATAGCTTACAAAAACATTATTCTGATTTTCATTGGTATTCAGAAAAGCGCCGCTAAGGCTGTATACCGGAATATTAAACTGATATTGAACAGAAAAAGATTGATACTCTGAAGAAAGTGAAAAATAATTTCCCAAATAATCATTTTTAATCAAAGCACCGGTACTTGTCCGTACCGTTTCAGAAGTAGGCGTGATCACAGCTTTTACGACAAGCAGATTATTTCCGAATGGTTTGTAAGATCCTGTAAGCTGTACTCCGTACCGTTGTCCGTTTTTTCCATTTTCATACGTCAGCGCATAGCCTCCCAGTATCTCATCCTGAACGTAATACTGGTTGATCACCCTGTTGGTATACCGGTAAAACAAACCTGCGTTAAAGTCAAAATATTTATTATTAAAGGAATACGTAAGGTTATTTGAAAAAACCTGCTGAGATTCTAAAAAAGGATTTCCTCTCTGAACAATATTTGGAGCCAGCTGCACTACATTACTGCTCAAAGCATTGCTCCAGGGACTTACCGGGTTATAACTTGTTGTAAAACGAAGATTCTGACTGTTTTTAAGCTGATACGCCAGGATAACTTTTGGAGTAAAAGTCCATTCATCAAAAGTATTCTCTGCACTTTTGTTGTGAATATTGGTAAGCCCGGCTCCAATACGGTAGCTGAATTTATCTGTCTTTCCTGCAAATTCAGTGTAAAAATACTGTTCCAGATAAGTGACACTGTATCGGGAATATCCGGCAAGATTATTCAGGTCATTCGAAATAGAAGACCGTGAGATGCGATATCCCGATGAAAGTTTTCCTGCCTTGAAATCATGAGTATGGGCAAGCTCCCCCACCAGGCTGGTTTGCTTTGCCACCAGAACCATATCATTATCATATACTGAAAATCCCGACCCTGTTACCCATTCCCTCGCTGTTTCCGAAGTATGGGTAGTATAGTGAGATCCAACAGCATTGATACTCAGTTCATCTTTTTCACTGATTTTTTTAGAATAATAAAGATCCAGTTTAGGAATCACATAATCTGAACCATTATTTTTAAACATAGCATGTTCTTCTTTCAGGTTATCTTCCGTAAAGACACTCTGCCCTGTTCCTTTTGAAAACCTGCTGAAAATATCCATATTGAATTTGGCCTGAAATGCATATTCATCAGGAACAAGTCTGGTGAAACGCAAAGCAATATTCTGAAAAGTATATCCGAAATGATCGGTTCTGTTTTCGTCAGAACGGTAATGTTTTTCATTGAGCTGATAATCATAAACACTGTTTACTCTTCTGTCATTATAATCTCTCAGATTCAGTGAATACTCCAAACCAAAATTATTTTTACCTTTTGTATAACTGGCATAGGCAGAACCATTCACAAATCCCGTATTCAAAGCAGCAGAAACATCAGCCCCGAAAACATATCCTGTTTCTGCAGATTTTGTCAGAATATTAACGACAGTATCAGCTCTTGTTGCCCATCTTGCCGGCGGAATATCATAATATTCCACCTTCAGAACCTCATTGGGAGCAACACTCCGGATCTGCATGTCTGTAGCCTCAATTCCGTTGATAAGAAATAATGTAGTTCCTCCTTTTGTGCTGGTAATGGTATTGGATACCGGATCAAGCTGCAGTTCCGGAAGGGTGCGAAGCAGGTCTTTTGCATAGCGTGCTCTTTCCAGAGCCTCCTTATCAAAAGTATAAACTGCTTTATCAGCAAACTGCTTTTTAAGTTGTGATTTTAAAATAACTTCCTGAATCTCTTTAGCCACTACACCAGCCGTATCATTTTTCTTCTCCTGAGAAAATATAAAAGCTCCGCAAAGAAAGAAAATGGTATATATAGTTTTTTTCATTTCTGAAGATGAATTATACCATTAGGACAACACATCCATGATGTTTATTACATTTACAGATACAACATATTTAAAATTTTTCATAAATTTTCATTTAAATTCCAATTATTATGATAAATTCAGCCCGTTTTTTGCTGATTACTTTTTAACATCACAAAATATAGCGTCATGAAAAAGTTATTCATATTAATTCCATGCTCTTTTTTTTCCGCATTAGGAGCTCAGGAAATTCAAAACAGCCCGGCAGAGAAAATGAATATCATCAAGACCAATGTTACAGCCTATGCATTCAGAAACATCAATCTGTCTTATGAGCGGGCTATCAACCAATGGTTTTCAGTGAATGTAGGTTTTGGAACAATGCCTGAAGGAAAAGTACCTTTCATCAATTCCTTTCTGAAAGACGAGGACGAAAAAAGGTTCCAGAACCTCAGGGTAAAAGCCACGAACTTTACTATAGAACCCAGATTTTATGTAGGAAAAGGTTACGGTAAAGGATTCTATTTTGCACCTTATTACCGTTATTCAAGCGTTACTTCCAATACTTTCGATTTTTATTATGACTATAATGGCCCTAATGGAATCACCTATCAGATACCTCTTAAAGGTTTTGGAGACACCAAAGGAAACAGTGGTGGTCTGATGGTAGGCGTACAGTTCTTTTTAACAAGAAGCCAGAACCTTGTGCTTGACTTCTGGATTGCCGGCGCCCATTATGGAAGCGGAAAAGGGGATTTTACAATGACTTCAGATTATGTACTGACTCCCGATATGCAGGCTCAATTAAAAAAGGAGATCGAAAACCTCGATATTCCATTTGTAAAATATACTGTAGAAACCAATGCCAACGGAGCGAGAATAAAAGTAGACGGCCCCTGGGCGGGGTTCAGAAGCGGACTTTCGATAGGATATAGGTTTTAACATATTCAACACTAACATCTAAACCGTTCTTTATCAGTACGGTTATTTTTTTCTGAAATTTGTATCTTGGATCCCATTATAAGAACTTTCTGGAATTTATACTATCTATGAAATCAACCTCTGTTACCACCGGCCAAAGAATCAAGGCTATCATAGGCGGATCTATCGGAAATCTTGTCGAATGGTATGACTGGTATGCGTATGCAGCCTTTGCCATCTATTTTTCACATTCTTTTTTCCCGGATTCTGATCTTAATGCACAACTGATGAATACTGCAGGGATATTTGCTGTAGGTTTTCTTATGCGTCCTATCGGTGGATGGCTGTTCGGAAGTATTGCTGATAAGATTGGAAGAAAAAAAGCAATGACTTTTTCTGTATTGCTAATGTCCTTTGGGTCTTTGCTGATTGCTCTCACCCCTACCTATAAATCGATAGGTATTTTGGCTCCTTTAATACTTTTACTGGCCAGATTGCTTCAGGGCCTGAGTGTAGGTGGAGAATACGGGGTTTCGGCTACCTATCTCAGTGAAATGGCAACACAGGACAGAAGAGGATTTTACTCGAGTTTTCAATATGTCACCCTGATCGGCGGACAGCTTATCGCATTAGGGATACAGCTTATTTTACAAAAATTAGTACTTACAGAAACACAGCTGGAAGATTGGGGCTGGCGAATTCCTTTTGCTATTGGGGCTCTGCTTTCCATTATTGCATTATACCTTCGGGCTAATCTTCATGAAACGGAAGCCTTCGAAAATAAAAAAGAAGTGAGCGAAAAGAAAAAAGGGACCGTAAAAGAACTCCTGAAACATCCCAAAGCCCTTCTTACTGTAATAGGTCTTACATTAGGAGGAACACTTGCATTTTATACCTATACAACCTATATGCAGAAATTTCTGGTCAATACCGTACATCTTACCAAGGAAGAATCTACATTGATCTCATTTATTTCCCTCTTTATATTTGCCTGCCTTCAGCCGGTATTCGGAGCATTATCTGATAAAATTGGAAGAAGACCTCTTCTTTTGGGTTTTGGTATTCTGGGAACTTTATGTACTGTTCCGCTTCTTACAGCACTCAGCAATACTACTTCAATGTGGGGAGCATTTTCCCTGATTATGACTGCATTGATTATTGTTAGCGGATATACTTCTATCAACGCCGTGGTAAAAGCCGAGCTTTTTCCTTCTGAGATCAGGGCGCTTGGTGTCGGCTTACCTTATGCCATTACGGTTGCCGTATTTGGAGGGACAGCAGAATATATTGCGCTCTGGTTCAAAAAGATTGGTTCTGAAGAATACTTTTACTGGTACATTACCGGATGTATTCTTTTCTCTCTGGTTGTTTATATAGGAATGAAAGATACTAAAAAGAAGTCTACATTGGATAGAGACTGAATTTTTAGATTTTATAAAAAATTTACGCCGCAGATTCTCTGCGGCGCACTTCTATTTTAATGATAGGCCTGTTTAAATTTTTCAATCATACTGTCCAGATTATGGCGCTGAACGTATATACTTTTTACCTCCTGATACCTCGGCGATTTGTAGAAAACCTCATGAAAATCCATACTGCCGTTTCCTACTTTTACAACTTTCTGTACTTCGATATTCAACTTTCTTAATTCGTCTTTGAAGACTTTAAATTCATCTTGGATACTACTGCTCATTAATATTTTTGGTTTTTTAGTTAAAAATTCCTTTTACCCCTTTGAATATCAGGGGTAACCTCTCAAATTCTGAATAAAGTTAGTAATTTTATCGATACAAAATAACACTTTGACAATATTTTATTGTTTTTTTTATAAATAGTGACTTAATATTATACGATTGATACATATTCCGTATTTTTAACCTTGTGAAAAATCGTAAAAATGCCATACAACCTATGAATACCAAAGCTTTTTTCTCTTTATTTTTTTTACTATTGATTACTTTCCTGCATGCTCAGAAAATGGAATTTAAGGCTCCGGATTATGCGGCCATTCAAAAAAATATTGAAGATAAAAATTCAGAATTCTATTACCCTAAACTTTTAAAAAGATTAAAACAGAGTGATACGCTTCTTACGGGCAATCAATACCGGCATCTGTACTTCGGGTATACCTTTCAAAAAGAATATCAGCCTTATAAAACGGGGAAGAAAGCTGAAGAAGCAGCCAAATATTATCGTGGGGAAGGTATTTCACAAAAGGATCTTTCCAAGGGAATTCAGCTTTTCCGTGATGTACTGGATGAAAATCCGCTGGACCTTCGTGCCATGAATTATCTGGCCTATTTGTATCATCTCAACAATGATGATAACACTGCGAAAAAGATTGCAGGAAACTTTCATGGATTATTAAGCGCTATTCTTACATCCGGTGATGGGCTTACATGTGAGACGGGCTTTCATGTTATTTCTGTGACTGATGAATACGTGCTGCTGAACAGGTTTCAAATGGAAACTCAATCACAAAGCCTGGAAGGAAAATGTGATTATCAGGAGTTTGAAAAAGGCAAATATAAAATCCCAGGGTTCTACTTTAATATCAGTAGATTCTATGGAAGAATATTAGATTAACAGCCTTCATTTTTATACAATAAATTTCATGTGATTTTGTCCTGAACACAAGGTTTTGGAGGAGAAAAAATATTTTTTTTCATAAAAAATAAATTTTAGTGTAACATTTTCTGAAGGTTTGTCTCTAAAAGACAAATAAACCTTAAAACTTTAGAAATCATGAAAAAATTCACGTTCCTTCCTATCATCCTCTTATTTTTTTTGGCGGTGTGCAATATATTTGGACAGCAAACATCTTATCCTTTTGAAGTAAAGAAAACCGGAAAAGGAAATCAGTCTCTAATTTTTATTCCAGGGTTTGCCTCTTCAGGAGAGGTTTGGAATGAGACAGCTGCAAAATTTGAAAAAAACTTCACTTGTTATACTTTGACAATGGCCGGCTTTGCCGGAACAAAACCACAGACAGAGGCCAGTTTTAAAGACTGGGAAAAAGGAATCGCAGCTTATATCATAAATAATAAAATTGATAAACCGATTCTTATCGGGCACAGTATGGGAGGTGGCCTTGCGTTGGCTATTGCAGCCGACTATCCGGAACTTGCAGGTAAAATCGTTATTGTAGATACTCTTCCCTGTCTGGCAGCAATGTATGATCCCAATTTCAGTTCAAAAGAAAATAATGACTGCACCTCTACTATTACCCAATTAACAGCTATGAATGATGAACAGTTCCGAAAAATGCAGACTCAGGCAATGCCACGCCTACTGGCGGATACTTCTATGCAGGAAACCGTAATCGGATGGAGCATGAAATCTGATCGGAAGACATTTGCAAAAATGTACTGTGATTTTTACAATACCGATCTCAGAGAGAAAATAAAAAACATTCAATGCCCTTCTCTTATTCTTCTGGAGTCCTTTTTTGTTAATCTTAAACCGACTATTGAAAGCCAGTACAAGGATCTAAAAAATGCCAATATGCAATATGCTTCAAAAGGATTGCATTTCATCATGTATGATGACAAGGATTGGTATCTTAACCAGCTTACTAACTTTTTATCTTCGAAATAATGGTTTTTGAAGAGATATACGAACTCTACTGGCAAAGGATATTCCGTTTATGCATGGGATATGTGAATGACACCGAACTTGCACAGGATCTTGCACAGGAAACCTTTATCATTGTATGGCAGCAGCTTCCTAAATTCAGGAATGAATCCAGCGTAGGAACATGGATCTTTAGAATTGCTTCCAATAATTGCCTGCGACAGATTGAAAAGGAAAAGAAATTTGCCAAAGCAGATTTACCGGTAAATCTGGAAGAGAAAAAGCAGGAATCCATAGAGCCTCAGATACAGATGCTCTACCAGTATATTTCTGAGTTGCCGGAAACGGACAGGATCATCATTTCACTGGAACTGGAAGAGGTAAAACAGGCTGAAATAGCCCATATCGTAGGACTTTCAGAATCCAATATCCGGGTAAAGATTCACAGAATAAAAGAAAAATTAACACAAAAGTTTAAAGAAAATGGATACTAATATCGATTTCAAAAATATATGGAAGCAGCAGACTTCCAACAAACCCAATATGGAAGAGCTTCTCGGAAAACTGAAAAAATTCAGAAATCAGAACCTGCGCAGACTGGTCTTTGCTAACATTGGATTAATTGCTACTTCCTTATTGATTCTTTTCATCTGGTACCGTTACCAGCCTGAAATGATCACAACAAAAATCGGAATTGTACTTGTAGTCTTGGGAATGGTTATTTTCCTGCTTGCCTACAACAAAATGTTTATGGTATTCTACAAAATTGATCAGACTCAATCAAATAACGAATATCTCCAAAGTTTGTATGTGGTAAAAAATAAGCAGAAGTTTATGCAGACCACCATCCTCAACATATATTTTATCATGCTGTTTCTCGGAATATGCTTTTATATGTATGAATACACATCAAGAATGACTCTTGGCGCCGGAATTCTGACCTATACCGTAACCTCAGCCTGGATTGCTTTCAACTGGTTTTATCTGAGACCGCGAACCATCAAAAAACAGCAGGGAAAAATTGACGAATTAATTAATAAATTTGAAGAGATCAATAATCAATTAAAAGAATCATGATATCTTCCGACAACAAAAGCCACTGGGAAAACGTATATGAAACCAAAAATCCGGATCAGGTAAGCTGGACACAGAAAAAACCTCAGACATCACTTGATTTTATTACATCTTCGGGACTGGGGAAAGATGCCAGCATTATCGATATCGGAGGCGGCGACAGCAACCTTGTTGATTTTCTTCTTGAAGAAGGCTACAAAAACATTACAGTACTGGATATTTCTGCCAAAGCATTGGAAAAAGCAAAGGAAAGATTGGGAGATGCTGCTAACAAAGTAAAATGGATTGCAACAGATATTACAGCTTTCGAACCTGCAGAGACCTATGACATCTGGCATGACAGAGCTGCCTTTCATTTTCTTACAAAACCGGAACAGGTTTCAAAATATATTGATATTGCAGAAAAGAATGTAAATAACTTTATGATTATCGGAACTTTTTCTAAAAACGGTCCCACCAAATGCAGCGGACTGGATATTCAACAGTATGATGAAGAGTCATTAGCTGAAAAATTCAAAGCTGGTTTTACAAAAATAAAGTGTATTACAGAAGATCATATTACTCCTTTTGAAACAGTTCAGAATTTTGTATTCTGCAGTTTTAAAAAGCATTGATAGATCAAAGCTGATATTTTAAATAAAAAACTGTATAAATTTACAAGTCGCAAAAGGTTAGACCGAAAAAAGAGAATCATAATGACTCTCTTTTTTGTTTATTATAATTTCTGATGGATTACGATTCTTTTTCTTCCTCCATTTCCACTTCATGACGAAGCTGGGCTTTGTAAAGAGTAGCATAATAACCGTTCTTATCCAGAAGCTCAAGATGCTTGCCTTCTTCCACAATTTTACCATGCTCCATCACAATGATCTTATCCGCCTTTTCAATGGTTGAAAGTCTGTGGGCAATAATAATGGATGTCCTGTTTTTAGTAATTTTTTCTGTTGCTCTCTGAATCAGCTTTTCACTCTCATGATCAATGGAAGAAGTTGCTTCATCCAGGATCAAAATTTTCGGATCTGATAAATAAGCTCTCAGGAAAGACAGCAGCTGCCTCTGCCCCAAAGAAATGGATGAACCTCTCTCGCTCACTACATAATCATATCCCCCAGGAAGCTGTTCAATAAACTGATCCACTTCAATTTCTCTGGCTCCGGCTTTAATTTTATCCAATGTTATCCTGTCATCACCAAAAGCAAGATTTTCAAAGATACTTCCGTGGAAAAGGAACACATCCTGCAGCACTACGCCGATATGGCTTCTCAGATTATACAATTCATAATCTTTTAAATCCACATCATCGATCAGGATATTTCCTGAATTGATATCATACAATCTGGTGATCAGACTGATAATGGTAGATTTTCCGGCACCTGTTGCACCCACAATTGCTACGGTTTCTCCCGGGTTTACTTTAAAATCAATTCCCTTAAGTACTTCCTGCTTTTCATCATATGCAAAGTGTACTTTCTGGAATTCAATTTTTCCGGCAAAGTGATCTTTCTTCACCGTTCCGGTATTTGGCATTGCGTTTTCTTCATCCATTAACCCCAGCACTCTTTCTGCTCCTACAATTCCTCGCTGGATATTATTGAAACGGTCTGCAATCTGTCTCAAAGGACGGATCAGCATGGAAATATACTGGATAAATGCAATCACTACCCCGGCGCTGATGGTAATATATCCCCCATAGAAAAGAATAAATCCTATAAATAATGAAGAAATCAGTTCCACTACCGGGAAGAAAAGAGAGAAAATAAATACAGTTCTCAGCAATGCTCCCTTAAGGGTAATATTGATATCATCAAATTTCTTAAATTCAGCTTCCTGTCTGTTGAATACCTGGATAATCGGCATCCCGGCAAGCCTTTCCTGAACAAAAGAATTCTGATTGGCAGTCCAGTTTCTCTCATCTCCAAAAGCTTTTTTCAGTCTTTTCTGGAAGAATCTTGTAATGACTACCATCAAAGGTAAAATGGCCAGTGTAATATAACTCAGGTGAACATTGGTATTGAACATCATGACCAATACAAACAGAATTCTCAGGATATCTCCAAACACCATCAGGAATCCATCTGTATAAACAGTAGCAATTGTTTCCACATCGCCTACCGCACGGGTCACCAGCTGCCCAATTGGGGTTTTATCAAAAAATGCAGTCTTGAAATAAATCAGTTTCGCATATAAACGCTCTCTGATATCTCTGATCACATTCTGCGAGATAAAATTGGAAAAATAAACCAGGAAAAAGTTCAAAATCGTTTCAGCAAACACCAATCCAACAAGGATATAGATATGCTTCATCATTAAAGCCTTATCATGAAGTTTTGTAATATCATTATCCACCACCTGCATGGTAAGATAAGGCCTGTAAGTGGAAACAATCGAAAGGAATATGGAAATGATAAGGGTAAGGATGAACCAAGAACGAAATTTCATTCCGATAAAGAACAGCCTTTTTATAATTCCCCAGGTATCTTGTTTTTTCATTGTACGAATCGAAAGAAAGAATTAAAATAAAATTCTATGCAAAAATAAGACTTTATAACCGGACTGCCTTTACAACTTTTGCAAATCGTCATAGAAAATTTAAGATATCTACCATTTACAGAATGAATATATTAAGCATTCTTTTGTATCCAGCTCAAAACATATTCTGCTACCTCTTCCCAGTTTTTTTCTCCACATATAAAATGACTCCTGCCTGCAAACTCTTTAAAATCCACAATGCTGCCAGTATCTTTATAAGCCCCCGCTATTTTCTTTGAAAATGCTGCCGGAAAAATATGATCATTAGATCCCGCTATGAACAGCAGCGGTTGATGGGGTTTCTTTAAATCTAATTTTGCAGAAGCTTTAAACAAAGGATCTTTTGCCAATTTTCTGCTTTCAGGAACTGCTACCGTCGTGTAAAGCCTGTCACTTTCTTCTTTTGAATAATTATTGAAAAAGGCCTTGTGATACCATTCTTTTGTTCCCATATATGGACTGTTTCCTTTGAAGAAATTCACCACTGGCCAAACGATTTTAACGGTAGAAAAAGGCGCCATAATATTTTTCGGAGGAGCACCGTCAATACTTATGCCAGCTGCTGCCTTCCCCATATCGATCAGCTTTTGGACCATAAGTCCTCCAAAAGAATGTCCGATAACAATAGGCTTTTCAGGAAGACTGTCAATCAGTTTCACAAGATTGTCCACAGTATCGTCAAAGCCGACATGTCTTAATTCGCCGGGAATGTTATTTTTCAAGTGTACAGGATCCCCTTCATGTCCTGGATTTGAGGGAGTATGTACGGTATATCCCTGAGCTTCAAAATAAGTTTTCCATTCTTTCCAGCTTGTATTATTCACAAATAACCCATGAATGAATACGATCGTTTTTGTTTTCATAATTTTCACTTTTTGTTTTGTTAAATTGATGAAACAAATTTCTGCAGATAAAATGACGAAAACTTTAACCCAGGTTAAAATCGTACTATTTACCTGAAATTCTTTTTCTTATCCTGCTCAGAGAAGGTCCCTGAATTCCCAGATAAGAAGAAATATGATACAGCGGAACATTACTGAAAATATCAGGATGCTCTTTCATCAGATCCAGATAACGTTCTTCCGGAGACTTTAATAAAAACCCTTCTACCCTTGTCATGGTCACGTTAAATGCTGCCTGCGCCAAAAGTCTCCCAAATTTTTCCCATTGATGCGACTGCTGGTAGAGAGAAATAAGATCTGCGTGCCGGATAAAAATAATACAAGCATCCGTAAGGGCCTGAGTAAAATAATCACATGGGATCTGATTGAGAAAACTTTTAAAAGGAACTACAAATCCATTGGCAGAATAAAGAAAAACATTCTTTTCTTCACCCGTATCTCCATTGATGACATAAGAACGAAAAACTCCATCGACAATAAATCCTAAATAGGAACATACATTTCCCTGAAGATTATAAAAATCTCCTTTTCTATATTCTTTTGGCAGCCAGAAATTTTCAGACAGTCTGAAATCTTCTTCTGAAAGTCCGGCAAAATGATGTAAGGCAAAGGCTAGTTTATCAATTTCTGTCATGGTTATTTTTTTAGTACCCTTATATTATCTAAAAATAATCTTAATTTCCGATACTAAAAAGAGAAATCTTATTGATCAAAGGTCTTCCCTATCACTTCAATTTCGATGGTTTTTGCCGGTCTTTCTTTTATGAATTTGTTTTCAAGGAGCCTATCAATTCCCCAAACTGATGCAATAGAGATGAACGAGCCTAAAATATTCACTCCGGAAAAACCCTGTGTAATTTACATTATCTAAAGATTCAGGATCTGTTAAGCTTAAATAAACACCATAGCAAAGACCTAAAACGATCTGAGTTCCCGGATAAATACCAATTGCCAGAACATGGTAATACCATTTTGTTTATCCAGACCTTTCGACTAACTGTGTGTAATATCTATAGGCACAGATAAGAATAAAAATTGATAATATGATTATTATTTTGTTTTAGTTTTTATTTAAAATCGTAGCCTACATCCACCAGATACAATCCGTGCCCCGGAGCTGAAGTTCCTGCAGCGTTCCGGTTTTTGTCTTCAATCACCTTACGGAGATCTTCCGGTTTCAGTTTACCCGTTCCTATTTCTACCATAGTTCCGACAATAGCACGAACCATATTTCTTAGAAAACGGTTGGCTGAAACGGTAAATTTCAGTTCTGTTCCGTTTTGCTCCCATTCTGCTTTGTAGATTTTGCAGATATTGGTTTTGTTGTCGGTTTTTAATTTTGCAAAACTGGTAAAATCCTCATATTCGAAAAGAATCTTGCATGCTTCATTCATGGCGACCACATCCAGAGGTCTTTTCCAGTGCTGCCAGGCAGATTCCTGCGTGAATGGATTTTTTTCCAATGAGATATAGTATTCATAGGTTCTGTACGTTGCATCAAAACGGGCATGGAAATCATCTTGTACAGGAAAAATTCTTTTAATGGAAATATCAGGAGGCAGAAAACTGTTCAGCCTTCGCGGAAGCTGATCATCCAATTCTTTTTCCGTATCAAAATGGGCAAATATTTTTTTGGCATGAACTCCTGTATCTGTTCTCCCTGCCCCTGTAGTTTTAATTTCTTCGCGCAAAATGGTGGACAGCGCCTTTTCCAGTTCTTCCTGTACAGAAATAGCATCCGGCTGTATCTGATAGCCGAAATAGTTCTTTCCGTTGTAAGAAAATTCAATAAAGTATCTCAATGTATTCTAATAACTCCACAAAAATACTTTAATTTAACGAAATATTTGTTGAAAAGTCTTTGAGAATATTGCACCAAATGCTTATGAAAATTCCTATTTTTGCAAACGTATGAAAAGATGGTACCTTTATCCTTTTTCCCTTGGTTATCATTTGGTAACGGGTATCCGAAACACAATGTATGATCTGGGAATTTTTAAGTCGACAAAATTCAAGACACCGATAATCAATGTCGGGAATCTTTCTGTGGGCGGAAGTGGAAAGTCACCCATGGTGATGTATCTTGCCCAGTTTTTATCCAAGCATTACAGAACCGGTGTGCTTTCACGAGGCTATGGAAGGCTGACAAAAGGCTATGAAGTAACCAATTATGACAGCAACTACAAAATGGTAGGTGATGAAGCGATGCAGCTTTTTGAGCGCTTTAAAAACCGTTTTGTTATCGCTGTTTCAGAAGATCGCGTTCCCGGTGCCAAAAAAGTGATCAGCGATATGGATCTGGAAGTTCTGGTGTTGGATGATGCCATGCAGCACAGAGCCATCAAAGCAGGTTTCAATATTCTGATGACTGATTTCAATGATCCGTTCTTCAAAGATTATCTGCTTCCCGCAGGCGACCTGAGAGAATCGAGATCCGGCTATAAACGGGCAGACATTATTATGGTCAGCAAGTGTCCCGATGAGCTTACCGAGGAAACAAAAAGGTATTATATCTCACGAATAAGACCTTCATACGGGCAGAAAGTCTTCTTTTCATCCATCGGTTATGACGAAAATGTATATGGAAAAGATAAAGTACTTCCTGACAACAACCTGAATTATTATGATATTTTACTGATCACCGGAATTGCCAACCCAAAACCGCTTCTGGAGCATCTGGCAAAATTCTCAAAAAGGGTAAAACATCTAAAATTCAGAGATCATCACAATTTCACGGATGATGATATTAAAAAAATCCTTGCGGAATATAAAAAATTAGGGGAATACAAGCTGATATTAACCACCGAGAAAGATTATGTACGTCTGAAAACTTTTGACTATCTTAGAGAAATTGTTTACTACTGGCCTATCAATGTACTCATTGATAAGAAAGAAGAATTCAATCAAATCATCTTGGATTATGTTAGAAAAAATTAAAGAAACTGCAGATTTTATTAAAAATATTATTCAGGAAACGCCTGATTTTGCGGTTGTTTTAGGATCCGGGCTGGGAAAATTACAGCATGAAATAGAGCCGATCCATGTTTTAGAGTACAAAGACATCCCTCATTTTCCGCAAACTACAGTAGCAGGGCATACCGGAAAGCTGGTTTACGGAAAACTGGAAGGAAAAAAAGTTCTGATGATGAGTGGCCGTTTCCATTATTATGAAGGGCATTCAATGGACACTGTGACCTTCCCTGTAAGAGTTTTTCATTTACTGGGAATCCAAAATCTTATTCTTTCCAATGCCTGTGGCGGTGTAAACCCTGCGTACGGTGTCGCCGATATCGTGATTCTGAAAGACCACATCAATATGATGCCCGAACATCCGCTTCGTGGAAAAAATACCGATGAGCTAGGACCACGTTTTGTGGATATGAGCGAACCGTATAACAAAAAAATGATTGCCACAGCAGAACAGGCTGCAATAGATCATCATATCAAAGTCCATCAGGGGGTTTACGTTGCTCTCCAGGGCCCAACCTTTGAAACTCCTGCCGAATATGGAATGATCAAAGCCATTGGCGGGGATATGGTAGGAATGAGCACTGTTCCTGAAGTTATTGTGGCCAGGCATATGGGAATGGATGTATTCTGCATTTCGGTGATCACAGACCTTGGCGGACCGGATATTGCCTTTGCCGTTTCCCACGAAGAGGTGTTGAATGCTGCTGACAAAGCAATGCCGAATGTAATTACCGTTGTCAAAGGTTTGATTAAAAACTATCAGTAAAAATCTGCCAATACTCCCATCCTCCCTCATAGAGTCCATCAATATTATAAATTTTTCCTAATTTCAAAGAAATCAATCTCAGATTGCCATTCATTGTTTAGATTTGTACAAATGAAATTGTACGAGATGAAAAAGTTGATATTAATTTTTATGATTGGGATTTTTGGGATAAGCTATTCTCAAAAAGTCCCTGCTGTTCTTAAAACAGGATTTTCAAAAAAAGCCTTACAGCAGAAACTGGAAGATGAAGAGGGAAAAAGCGTGACTATTCAGCAGATTCTTGATCAGCATAAAGGGAAAGTTTTAGTCATTGATTTCTGGGCAGGATGGTGCAGAGATTGTTTAAATGCGCTCCCAAAAGCTAAAGAACTGGAAGAGCGTAATAAGAATATTGATTTTGTTTTTCTGTCATTGGACCGTTCAAAAGAAGGATTTGAAAAAAGCCTTGAAAAGTTTGATATGAAACACAAAGAAAATTACTGGTTCGCTTCAGGATGGAAAAATGATTTTAATAATGATGTGGATCTTAACTGGATCCCAAGATATATGGTCATTGATCAGAAATCTTCTATTGCAAAATATTATGCCATATCACCTGAAGATCCTGAACTTCAACAAACCATCGACAAGCTTTTAAAATAGTTATCATTAACTTCAAAAACATAAAAACTCATTGAAAATGATCAACTTTCAATGGGTTTTAAATTTTATTTATATATACACCATGATCACAAGAGAAGCTACAGAACAGGATTTAAAAATTCTTTTAGAATTCGAACAGGGAATTGTTACTGCTGAAAGGCCTTTTAACAGTACATTGATTGAAGGAGAAATCCATTATTATGATTTAAAACATCTGATACAGTCTCAGGACGCAACAGTAATTGTTGCCGAAGAAAATAATGAGATCATTGCATCAGGATATGCTCTGATTAAAAAAGCGGAGAAAGACTACTATCAGTTTAAAGAATATGCCTATTTAGGTTTTATGTATGTAAAGCCGGAATACCGAGGAAAAGGAATCAATAAAGTGATTACCGATGAACTTATTTCCTGGTCAAAATCCAGAGGAATGAATGAAGTAAGGCTGGATGTGTATGCTCAGAATGAATCTGCTGTAAAAGCTTATGAAAAATCAGGTTTTAAACCTCACCTTCTTACCATGAGACTGAAACCGTAAAAGCTGGAAGCAGAAAGACGGGAGATGGAAGTAGTTTATGCCCTGGAAATAATCTATGCTTTTTTAATTAATTTTCATGCTCATTAACGTCTCTCTCCCGGCTTCAAACTTCAACACTATAAAAAATTTACCGTCAATAAAGGAATCCATATCTTTGTATATGGATTTTTCTTTGCCTCTTCGTAAAATTATTCATGTGGATATGGATGCATTCTATGCTTCTGTAGAGCAGCATGATAATCCTACATTGAAAGGCAAGCCTATAGCCGTAGGAGGACAGCATCGTGGTGTTGTCGCTGCCGCAAGCTATGAAGCAAGAAAATATGGTGTCCGTTCTGCCATGCCCAGTAAGACAGCCAAAGAAAAATGCCCACAGCTTATCTTTGTTCCTCCCCGTTTTGCCAGA
The DNA here is from genome assembly GCF_006829085.1 of Chryseobacterium sp. ON_d1. Taxonomy (GTDB): domain Bacteria; phylum Bacteroidota; class Bacteroidia; order Flavobacteriales; family Weeksellaceae; genus Chryseobacterium. The sequence continues at coordinate 60,449 of NZ_BJTC01000005.1, read as the reverse complement.
TATAAAGAAATCTCCAAAAAGATCCGGGAAATTTTCTATGAATATACCGATCTTGTAGAACCCCTGTCACTGGATGAGGCTTATCTGGATGTCACCGAAAATAAAAAGGGAATGGAGTCTGCCAACCTCATCGCCAAAGAAATCCGTCAGAAAATTTTTGAACAGACCGGACTCACAGCTTCTGCAGGAATTTCGGTCAATAAGTTTCTGGCTAAAGTAGCTTCTGATATCAATAAACCCAATGGGCAGAAAACAATCCACCCGGATAAAATGGAGCATTTTCTGGAGGAGTTGCCTGTGGAAAAATTTTACGGGGTTGGAAAGGTTACCGCCAACAAAATGTTTAGTTTAGGGATTTATAAAGGAAAAGATTTAAAAAAAAGATCGCTGGAAGAGCTGGTGAAAATTTTCGGAAAATCAGGGAAACATTATTATAATGTAGTACGGGGAATTCATACTTCCGAAGTAAAACCTCACAGGATTCAGAAAAGTGTGGCTGTGGAAAGAACATTTTTTGAAGACCTGCTGGATGAACAGCAAATCAATGAAAAACTGGAAAGTCTCGGGCAGGAACTCCATCAGAGATTACAGAAAAATAATATTCTTGGAAGGACTTTAACCTTAAAAATAAAGTACAAAGACTTCTCTCTTTTCACAAGAAGTATCACAAAGGAAGACTATTTTTCATCTCCGGAACAGTATTTTAATACCGGGAAAAGACTATGGGAACTTCGTCCTTTTGATAAGGCTGTACGCTTATTAGGACTCTCCCTCTCCCACCTCAATACAGAAGAAAAAAAGCAGGTTTCCGTTCAACTAAAAATCCCGTTTGAAGAATTCGAATAGAGGCAGGTCATATTTTTTTGCTAACTTGTATCAATCAAATCAGCAAATTTATGAACCCAACCATGATTCAGTTTTTCCACTGGTATTCTGAAGGAGACGGAAAGTTGTGGAAAGAAGCCGAAACACAGGCCGGATATTTAGCAAAACTGGGAATTACATCAGTATGGCTTCCCCCAGCATATAAAGGCACAAATGGAGGATACTCTATCGGATATGATGCCTATGACCTGTATGATCTTGGAGAATTCGACCAAAAAGGAAGTATTCCTACAAAATACGGAACCAAAAACGATTACACCAAAGCTATTAAAGCCTTAAAAAAGAATAACATACAAGTCATCGTAGACATTGTTCTTGGGCATAAGGCAGGCGGTGACGAACTGGAAAAATTCAAAGTGGTAAAAGTAGATGAAGAAAACAGAGAAAAAGTGATTTCTGATGTTATCGAAATTGAGTCTTATACCAAGTTTACCTTTCCGGGGAGAAGAAAAAAATATTCTGATTTTGAATGGAATTTCACCTGTTTCAGTGGTGTAGATTATGCTGAAGGTATGGAATCCCATATTTATAAAATACAGTCTGAATACGGAGATGACTGGGAGGAAATGATACATGATGAAAAAGGAAATTACGATTATCTGATGTATAATGACATCGAACACCGGAATCCTTTTGTACGGGAAGAACTCAACAATTGGGCAAAATGGTATTTTGACCAGACAGATTTTGACGGGGTAAGACTGGATGCATTAAAGCATATTTCTTTCGATTTCTATAAAGAGTGGCTTACTTTGCTCCGCTCCAATTCCGGAAAAAATATTTTCGCTGTCGGAGAATACTGGGCTCCCGGCTATCTACATCTGCTCCAGAAATATATTGAAGTGACCGAAGGCTGCATGAGTCTTTTTGACAGTTCACTTCAGAATAATTTCCATAATGCTTCGAAAGAAGGAAGCTCTTATGACCTGAGAAAAATTTTTGACGGAACTCTTACTCAGGCAGATCCCATGCATTCTGTAAGCTTGGTAGCCAATCATGATACCCAGCCTCTGCAGGACCTTGAAGCCCCTGTAGACTCATGGTTTAAACCTCTTGCCTATGCTTTGATATTATTAAGAAAAGACGGTTATCCATGTGTATTTTATCCTGATTTGTATGGTGCCCATTATATCGATAAAGACTCGGGTGGTCATGACCAGGAGATATTTATGCCGAAAGTAGACGGTATCGAAGAATTATTAAAAGCAAGAAAAGATCATGCATACGGTGAGCAGCATGATTACTTTGAAGACGCCAACTGTCTTGGATGGGTCCGTACCGGAGATGATGCACATAAAGGCTGTGCGGTAGTTCTGAGCAATAAAGATGCGTATAATAAACCGATGGAAGTCGGGAAGCTTTATGTCGGAAAAAAATTCAAAGACCTCCTGAAACGGTTTAAAGAAAAAGTAACCATTGATGAGAACGGATGGGGAGATTTTCCTGTTCCGGCGGGAAATGTGAGTGTTTGGATTCCTGAGTGATACTAATTTACCAGAAACCCTTGTCAAGGCTCCAAACCTTGACAAGGGTATATTTTAGCAATAGATATATTGACAGTACCAAACATCTTTAGCCCATTCACAGCATTCTCCGTCTTCGTTGGAAGTACAGCACACTCTGCCTCTGTTGATATCTCCGGCTTTTAAACTCTTTAATTCCTTACGGTTCAGTTTTCTTACTTTGAAATCTTTGCTTGTTTTCATAATTATTATTTTTTATGGTTTAGTTATTAAATATACATTAAAAATCACAATTATGAATAAAAATTCATCATAAATCAATGAATTAAATACATATAAATCAGTACACTTTCCGGAGTTCAAGAATTTCCGGCCTTTCAGAAGTATCAGATATTTTTCCGTTTCTGGCAAATTCTGCCCAGAGAGCTCTTAATTTTTTGCCATGCTCATGAATACGGTTCCAGGGAATATTTTTCAGCAATTCTGAAGATTTCCAGGCGGCTTCATTGCCAAAAATTAAGGGAAGATCAATACAGTGAGGAGCACCGATATGATTATCTTTTAATTTTGAATGAATTCTGAAGAGATAAACATTTCCGCCGGCATCAGCCAGATTCTGTGCAAACTGCTTTGCCGGAGCTCCATAGATAAATTCTGTAGTCTTTTCAACAGTCTTATCCATAAGTTTTAATCCAAGTCCTTTTCCAAAATATTTATTTAAAGCCCCGGAGGTTTTGAGATAGAATGCAGTTTCATCATTATTCAAACCAATCAGGACATCAAATTTCTGGGCATTATTTTTCCACATTTCCACCGATTCTTCCTCTTTGCACAAAGGAAAGAATCCATATTGGGTTCCAAATGGCATTGCTGCTTTCAAACCGTATTTCATGACAGATGGTACCAACGCCTTATATTCATCCATCATTTTTAAAACATCGGTTTCATCTTTCAGTATTTCTGTTTTTTTCAGAAACTCTGCTGACATTTTCTGCCTTTTATGACGTAACCCCAGAGGAGCACTCTGGATAATCACCCGATGAAACAGATTTTCAACTCCTTCTGAGATCATTAAATGGGCAATAGCATCACCGCCTGAAGACTGTCCCAGAAGAGTAATATTGTTTTCATTACCTCCAAAATCCCCAATATATTTTTTTATCCATTTCAAAGCTTCAATGATATCTAACAGCCCAAGATTAGCAGGCCTTTTCTCATTGCCCCCAAGAAAGCCGAAAAGTCCCAGACGGTATGAAACCGTAACAACGATAATGTGCTGTTCTTTTACCCATTCGGCAGGGTCAGCAGTGGCAAGATCACCACAGCCTATTTCATGAGAGCCCCCGTGAATCCAGACTACGACAGGCAGTTTTTCATTTTCAGAAACAATCCCGGGCCGGGTTATGGAAAGGTATTGCGTAGATTCATCAGGTTCAAAACTTTCAACAGGTGTAGCGCCGATCATCTTTTCTACAAGCGGACTTAGGGCCTGCGGGCAAACCGGAGTTTTTTCAGGAGAAATAATTATCGATGATAAAGAAGATTCTACTGCAACAGGTCTTTTAAATCTTTCAGAATGGGCATAACGGATGCTTCTGGCTCTGATAATCCCTTCTTCTTTTAAGGCTAAAATCTTTCCGAAACGGGTCTTGAAAATAATGGTATTTTGCTGATTAGGTGTCATCTTTACAACTGTGAAAACTTTTCTCTTTAAATTTAATTATTTAAACACTAACTTCAAAAACCATCATTGTGTCATTCGTGAAAAAATTAGATTATTAGTGTTGAAAAAATCTAAACACAAATTTCACAAATGCAGACACTAATATTCACTTATTTTTATTGTTTGATCTGTGAAAAAATCTGAGTTATTCGGGTTAAAAAACTAGTTCAGGGTTTTATATTCACTCGGAGAAATACCAACTTTGGTTTTGAACAGCCTTGTAAAATGCTGCGGATATCTGAACCCTAAATCATAGGAGATTTCACTGATTGTTTTTGCCTGATCCAGAATTTGTTCTTTAGCTATATCAATGAGTTTATTGTGGATAAATTCCTGAGCAGAAATCCCCAGTTCTTTTTTTATCAGATCTCCGAAATAATTGGCAGACAGATTCAGTTTTTCTGCAAAATAATTGACCATGGGAAAACCAATGTTCTTAGGATTTTCAGATTTCAAGTAATCATCAACTAAATTTTCAAATTTTCCGATTACCCCCTGGTTAATATGATCTCTGGTAATAAACTGACGGTCATAAAAACGCATACAGTAGTTCAGGAACAGTTCAATATTATTAACAATTAAAGATTTGCTGTGCTTGTCAATTGCCTGCTCCAGTTCCAGCTTAATATTTTTAAAGCAGTCCAGTATAATTTCTCTTTCCTTTTCTGAGAGGTGCAAGGCTTCGTGTACATCATAAGAAAAAAAAGAATAGTCTTTCATATTCTTCCCTAAGTTGGTTCCTTTTATTAAATCAGGATGAAAAATCAAGGCAAAGCCTGCAGGCTGAACAAACCTATCTTTATTATAAATTCCATAGGTCTGCCCCGGAGCAATGAAAACCAATGTGCCTTCCTGATAATCATAACTGTGTTTTCCATACTGCATGTCTCCACACATGACATCTTTCAGAAAAACGGTATAAAACCCAAATTTTCTTTTATATTGGCATATAGGATCTGATTTGGAAAAATCAATGATACTGACCAACGGATGTAAGGTCTCATGATTTGCCATTTTGTTGTATTCCGAGACCGTATTATAGATTTCAACCTCCTGATTTTCCATGAAGTACATTTTTATTACCACCCAAAATTACCATTTTCATTCGTAACTTAAATGATGTATGTAAAATTGGTAAGTAATTCGGTAATCTGTATAAGTTTTGTTTATGGAAAAGTTTCGATTTTTGTTCCGTTATGGAAACTTTTAATACCAACATTTTTCCGAAAGGGGAAAAGGCTCCTTCAGATTATTTCTCCGGAGGAACAGCATGGGTTCATATTCTGAAACCCAATGAAGACAACCTGAACTGCCAAATCGGGAATGTGATTTTCGAACCTGGAAGCAGAAATAACTGGCATTCACACCAGGGCGGACAGATTTTAATCGTAACGGCAGGAAAAGGATATTATCAGGAAAAAGGAAAGCCTGTACAGATTTTAAACCCTGGAGATATTGTCAGTATTCCTTCTGATGTTATACACTGGCATGGAGCCGCTCCTGATAGTGGTTTAACCCATATTGCCATTAATCCTAATACTCAAAACGGGATTGTAGAATGGCTGGAGCCTGTCACGGATGAAGAATATAATAATGTATAATCCTAAATAAACTAAATATAAAAAAAATGAGTACAATCACAGTAAAAGCTTATGGTGCAGAGTCTACCACAGCAGATCTGAAAGAAATGAATATTGAAAGAAGAGAGGTAACCACAAAGGATGTAGAAATTGAAATCCTATACTGCGGGGTATGCCACTCTGACCTTCATACCGCAAGAAACGACTGGGGCGGCTCTTTGTATCCTGTAGTTCCGGGACATGAAATCGTAGGAAGAATCACAAAAGTAGGAAGCGAAGTTTCTAAATTTAAGGTAGGCGATCTTGCCGCTGTAGGCTGTATGGTAGATTCATGCGGACATTGCGACAGCTGCCAGCACGATTTGGAACAATATTGCCAAAATGGATTCACAGGGACTTATAATGGAAAAGATAAACACCTTGGCGGCCATACTTTTGGAGGATATTCCCAGAAAGTAGTCGTTGATGAACATTTTGTTTTAAGTGTTCCTGAAAATTTAGATTTGGCGGCAGTAGCTCCACTTCTATGCGCCGGAATCACTACTTGGTCTCCGTTAAGACACTGGAATGCAGGTCCGGGTTCAAAAGTGGCCGTTGTAGGATTGGGTGGTTTAGGCCATATGGCTATTAAATTGGCAAAAGGCTTAGGAGCAGAAGTTACTTTATTCTCAAGAACTCCGGGAAAAACGGATGATGCCAAACAGCTTGGAGCAGACCATGTAGTGATCTCTACAGATGATTCGCAGATGGATGCTGTAAAAGGTAAATTTGATCTTATCATTGATACGGTTCCTTATGAGCACGACATCAATCCTTACATGCAGACCCTTTCTCTGAACGGAACGCTTGTGCTTGTAGGATTCGTAGGTGAATTCCAGGAAACTGAAGTAAGTACAAGACCTATGATCTTCCAACGCCGTTCTGTAGCAGGGTCTTTGATCGGAGGTATTGCAGAAACGCAGGAACTGTTAGATTTCTGCGGAAAACACAATATTGTATCTGATATTGAACTGATTAAAATGCAGGATATCAACAATGCATATGAAAGAATGCTGAAAAGTGATGTAAAATACCGTTTCGTCATTGACATGCAGTCTTTATAATTCTTCTGTAAAATAGTAACAGAACAGGCGCCTCAAGTGAAGCGCCTGTTTTTATTTTTTTAGATTCTGGCTAAAAGCATTCTGATTCTGATTTGTTATATATCTGTTTCCTTCAGCACATTGATTATGATTTCTTTCCATATCGTGAAAGGCCCATGCAGCCATGGCATCAATAACGGGAGCAAGCTCATTACCAGCCTCACTCAATTTATAGGTCACATGGGGAGGCACTACAGGCTTTGCTGTCCTGATAATTAAGCCGTCCGCTTCAAGCTGTTTCAAGTGTTGGATCAGCATTTTTTCTGTTACGGCAGGAATTGCTTTTTTCAATTCACTGTATCTTTTTTCCCCTGTGGAAAGATTGAACAGGATAATCGGTTTCCAGAATCCGCCAATTCTTTCCATAACATACATTACAGGACAGTCCTGCACTGTCTTTTTATTCTCCTGAATGGTGGAGCTTTCTTTGATGGCTGTCATAATTACATACTTTAGGGTAAGTACTTGTATAAAAGTAAGTACAAATATAACTTTGTTCTCAGAAATAAAAAAATATTTTACCTATGAAAATAGTAATCACAGGATCATTAGGAAATGTAGCTAAGCCATTAGCCCAGCAATTAATTGCCGACGGGCATACTATCACAGTCATAAGCAGCAGCAATGCAAGAAAGCAGGATATTGAATCTATGGGTGCTACCCCAGCCATAGGATCTGTCACAGACGTTCAGTTTTTAACACAAACATTTGAAGGAGCGGACGCTGTTTTTGTTATGACCCCTCCTGCTATCAGCCCGGATAGGATTGTGGAAAACACAACGGATGTCGGGAAAAATTATGCTGAAGCCTTAAAAAACACCCAGGTAAAAAGAGCCGTAATGCTAAGCAGTGTTGGGGCTGAATCGCCTGTCGAAAACGGTCCTATCGCAGGACTCCACAATATTGAAAAGCTCTATAATGAAGTAAAAAATACCTCTTTTACTTTTCTGAGAGCCGGCTATTTTTATAATAATTTTTTCAACGACATTCCATTAATTCAAAATGCGGGAATCATTGGAGGGAATTATCCTGAAAGTGTAGAAATACCAGTCGTACATCCGAATGATATTGCCAAGGCAGCGGCTGAAGAACTGGTAAAAGCAGAACATATCAACAATATCCGTTATATTGTGAGTGATATAAGAAAAGCCTCAGATTTTGCAAAGGTCTTAGGAACATCAATAGGCAAACCAGATCTTCCATGGGTAGCATTCTCTGATGAAGATTCTTTAAACGGAATGCTTCAGGCCGGATTGCCGGAAGATATGGCGAAGCTTTATGTTGAAATGGGCAGGGGAATAAGAACCGGTGTTGTTCAGAAAGATTTTATTGATCATGGCTCTCCTGTTACAGGCAGTGTTAAGCTAGAAGAGTTTGCTGAAGAGTTTTCTTCCAGGTTTTAATTTCTTTTATATTGAAACAAAAGTCCCAGACTGCAGTTAAAATAAGTTTCGGCGCACCTTTGGTGCGCCGAAACTTATTTTAATCATCCTATTTTAAATCCCGGGATTATTTCTTTTTTTTCAGAATTCCTTTTAAAACTTTCAGTTTTCCATCAATAGGCTGATCTATTTTCAGCCCTAAAACTTCAGCTACCAAAGGATAAACATTGACGTTGGCAAATTCACTGATCACCAGATTATTTTTAAATTCCGGTCCCCAAGCAAAAAAAGTAGCCTTCATTTCCGGTACTACTTTAGGGTCGTAGCCATGCTTTCCAACGGATGATTTCTTGCCCTTTTCCAGGAAAATTTTTGGTGCTTTAGGAATCAGAAGAATCTGTCCTATTCTGTTATATTGATCGTCTCTGGTCGCAAAATGCAGGTATCTGGGAAGTTTTTTATCAAGATATACTTCGTAATCATCTGTTTTATTGGCTTTAAGTTCTTGATAAACTTTTTTTACCTCATCCTGATTTTTAACGTAAACTCTTAACAAAGTCTGGGAATTGTAGAAATCGAATCTGTTTTTATCAAAAAGAATAGTCGGAATTTCCAAAGGAGTACCACCGTCTACTTTAATCATTCCGTGATCGGAAACAAAAACAAAGTTGACATTCTTTAAGCCCAATCCGTTTACTTTCTTTACTAGATCTCCTACTGCCTGATCAATCAGATGAACGGCATTTTCTGTTTCTTTGGTATCCGGACCGTAATGATGCCCGCTTCCATCCACTTCAGGGAAATACAATGAAATAAAATGAGGTCTTTTATCTTCTGGCAATTTCAGCCAGTTAACCACTTTTTCAACTTTTTCAGAAGGTGTGAATTTTTCGTGGTATGGGTAATAATAAGTTGGCCTTATTCCTCCTGCATCACTGGCAGATCCTACCCACATTAAAGAGGCTGATACCATTCCCTGTTTTTCAGCAAGTCCCCAAAGCGGAATTCCCCCATACCAGCTTCCGTCTTCAGCATTTTTCTTACTACTCAAGGCATATCCTTCTTTTCTCTTGTAATCATAGAAAAAATTATCAATCAAACCATGATGAGAAGGGTAAAGTCCTGTAATTAAACTCCAGTGGTTAGGAAATGTTATACTTGGATAGCTTGGAATCATTGCTTCTGCTTTTACACCACCATTAGCTAAATTCAATAGGTTTTCAGCATTATACTTCCGGGCATAATCATAACGGAAGCCGTCCGTAGATATCATAATCACATAAGGCTTTGACTGTGCCTCGGTACTGTTTTGCCTTCCTGGGATGACTACCTGGGCAGTATCAATATTCACCTGTTGTGCAAATGTCGTAAAAGAAATCAGCAACAGTAAAAAATGGATTCCTCGCTTCATTGTTTTAAATTTTCCGCAAAGTTACATTCTATACTTCTGCCTGAAAAGTTTAGGAGATTAAAAGTATATTAAAACCTGTTATTTTTTTGAATCAAAATTAAGTTCATTCAATTGCCCTTTTCATTTCAAATTGTGTCAGCCAATTGTCCAGCCCTATTTTTTCGCGAAGGAATTTGCTGGTGCTTACTGAGGAATCATCTACATTATTTATGGCTATAGCCTGTCCATCATTTTTTTCTCTGATCGCATTAAAAAGTTTTGTGCCAATCCCGCGGTTTCTGTAATTCTTATCTACAGCAAACTGATACACTTTTTTTGCTACAGGGCCATAAATAATATACCCCACCAGTTTCTCTCCATCGTAAGCCCCTAAGGTAATATAGTTTTCCGGCATTGGGTCCAATACGAAAACAGATCCCTGCCACGAAGGCTCAATATCCCAGAAAGAGCATAGCACCTCCCAAGGATAATCTTTCAGTTCACTTATGGCAACTTCAGCATTTTCTTTTCCCTGTTGAATACTTCCTCTAAAACAAAGCAGTCTCCGGGCAATGGTAAAACCTAAATTTTCATAAGCTCTGATCGCCTTATTATTTCCTTCAATGACTTCAAGCAGCAATGTATTGACATTCCTTTCCTGTAAAATGGGAATTAGAAAATCATACATTTTTCTCACCAGTCCTTTTCCTCTGCTTTCCGGAACAACTCCCGTTCCACCATTGTAGATCATCTTTTCACCATTTTCAACTTTTTCAGACTGAAGGATAAAGCCAACGAGTTTTCCCTCTTCGAATGCTCCGGCGGATAAATTCATGTCTAATTTTTCTGCTGCAATTTTTGAGACAAGCACCTCTTTCGTTAAGTGAAAAGGAATAACATAATCTGAAAATGAATGATTGAACACTGATAAAAGTTCATCTGTTGTGATATTGGCTAAAGTTTTAAATTCCATTGGCTGTAAAAGTTATATGGCTGAGAAGCTGTCTTTTTTGTTAACAATCCGGATATACACAAATATATGAATTTTAAAGCAATCCCCCTGAAACCGGTACTTTGTGAAAAAAATGATACCCCTGAAATCTCAGAGGTATCCGTTTTAAAATATTTAGGTGTGTTTTTTCTGAAAAATTATTCTTTAATCAGTTTTTCGTAAGATGTAGTTCCATCTTTAAGCAGGATTTCAACATAATAACTTCCTGATCTCAAATCTTCAACACTGATACTTTCGCTTTCAGGCTTTAGTGATTTTACCTTTCTGCCGGTTGCTTCGTAAATATCAACAGATTTTATTTTATCAAAGTTTTTGAAACTTACTGTTGCTTTAGCAGGGTTCGGATAAAAATTTACCTTTTTGCTGTTGGCCGCAATTTCATTGGTTGATAAAGAAGCTGCAGTCATCGTCAGCGTTGCGTATCCTCTCCCTGCATCATGATATCCTAAGGAAGTTCCGCCACTTTTACGGGAATAGAAGATATTAATAGTCCCTGCAGCATTGGCAATGGCAAAATCTCCAGCCCCTCCTGAAAGTGATCTTGTCGCCACTACAGTTCTTGTAGATCCGGATACGGTATTGGAAGTCTGTGTCCAATCCTGGGCTGCATCAGCATTAGGAGTTGTCATTCCGACAAATGTATAATCTCTGTTAGCTGACGAGTTGTAAATAAATCCGTCTGATCCTGAAGCCATCCCCACAGTTCCAAATCCAATTCCTAACATAGAATTACTGTCACCAGTTACTGTAATGGTTACTCCTGAAGGTGTTGTATCTAATTTCACCGTCATGGAAGTTGCCGGTAAATTTACCGTTCCGGATGAAAACTGTGCCAATGCAAAATTGGCCATCAATACGCTAAGCGCTAGTAAAGTTTTTTTCATATCAATTTTTTAAAAGATTAATAATTTCCTTATTATTGGTTTGTAATGCATATTCAAAGGGTGTCATTCCCATTGAATCTTTCTTTGTTTTATCTGCTTTATATCTAAGCAGCTGTTCTATCAGCTCTTTATTTCCGAATTTTACGGCCCAGAATAAAGGAGTATATCCGGTGGCATCTGCAATATTAGGGTCAGCCTTTTTCTTTAAGAGATGCTCTACCAGTTCCTTATTATATTTTATCGCAAGACCAGCCAGAGCTGTTCCTTCACGGCTTTTATAATTTACATCTTTTACATTGTCGATCAGAAAATCGGCAACGTTTACATTTCCTCTGTAGCAGGCTAAAATAAGGGGCGAAAATCCCCCTTCATTAACCTGATTAATCACATCCGGATTCTGCTTCATCAGTTCCTGTACTTCAGCTACAGTTCCGCTTCTGGCAATATCAAATATTGATTTTGCTTTTTCCTGGGCAGACAGCAATGAGCTCAGCAGCAATCCTACGATCAGAATTATACTTCTCATTGTTTTACCATTACGTAGTTGTATTCAATATTTACATTTTCAGCAACTTTTTTGGTAACCATTTTAGGAATGGTCACTTTATAATCTGCCGGTCTTGCTGCAAAAGCACCCTGCATATATATTTTTCCATCTTTGGCGTATAATGTGGCTGCTGAGGTAACTGCTTTATCCACTCCATGGAAATTAAGAGTACCCTGAACTGTATATTTCTGTGGACTTGCGGAAAGCTTTGTCTTATCAAAATTGACAATTTTACCTTTGAAAGTTGTTTTAGGGTATTTTGCAGATTCAGCATAACTCTCGTTGAAATGCTCTTCCATTAATTTGGTTTTAAAATGGAAGTTTTTTACAGTTGAGACTGATGCCATTTCACCATTATCTGCATTCAGAATCACAATATTATTATCATCCTGGGCGAAAATATCATCAAACAAGGGTACTGAAGCCTCAAAAGTTACCTTTCCTGTTTTAGAACTGTATTTTTGTGCTGAAACATACCCTGCAGAAAGCAGTAATATGCTTAATAATGCTAATTTTTTCATATCAATTTTTTTTAATTTTCATTTAATCCGTCCGCTTTCCACTTGATAAAAATGTTGATCTGGGCTGCAGATAACGATCCTCCCTGCGGCATTTTACCGGGATCTCCATTAGGCCTTTGGATGCGGTCCAGAATTCCGTCTATATTGTTTTTTACCTGATCATAGGTAACCAAAGGTTTAAAACTCCCTGCGGAATGACAGCCTATACAGCTGTTATCTACAATGGGTTTTACATCTGCTGTATATTTTACAGTTGCTGTAATAGGTGTATTAACAGAAATTTCTTCATATGTTCTGCTGTCGCAAGCCGTCATTATAACTGCTGACGACAATATCAATAAGGATGTTAGCTTTTTCATATTAAAAAACTCTATAAAGATTAAACCCAAAGAAAATATGTCCCTTTCCCCATGCCCCTGTGGCATTGGTAAGATATCCGATGTCAGAATTAATCTGGGAATTTGTCAGTAAAAGCTGGAACACATGTCCTCCGGTTTCTATATCTACCCCTAATGATAATGGGTTTTTATAAAAACTGTGATCATCGAAATTCACAAAGTATTCTGCATTTACAGAAACTCTTTTTGAAACTTTATAGCGTCCTCCCAAACCTGCCAAAAACTGATTTTTGTTTTCAATATTAGGTTCGTAAAGGTTTTTATGAACAAAGGATGGGGTAAGCTGTAAGGAAAGCTTATCATTGAATCTTCTTGAAATCAATGCCTGGGTAAGATAGGAAAGCCTGTCGCTGAATTTCAGGAGTGGATAAGTATCTTTCTTCAGCTCCGTATTGGCTGCCATTACATTATACCCCACAATATCAACCGGGAAATTTTCATTTTGTCTTACCAGCCTGTATTTTACTGCTCCTTCAAACGTTTTCATATTCGTTTCTCTGGACAGGCTGACTGAAACAGCATCTGAAATCCCGTAGATAACACCCAGCTTGGTTGAGGCATGATCCAGACCAAAAAAGTCTTTGAATCCTGCACTTATATCTCCAAATCTATGGGCAACCACAATATACCATTCTTTTTTAGCTGCCAGTTTTGTGGACTGTCCGGTGGCAATCTGAAGAGCTTTGAAGGCGGGTTGTGAAGTTTCTGTATTGGTCTTTACGGTGTCAATATCTTTCAGCAGATCTTCCTGCGCAAAGGTAAGACCTGAAGAAAATACCAACAAAAATAAGAGAGTTTTTGTCATATACAATTTGAATTAAATTACGGTATGACAAACTTATTGAGTTCTCAATTCAAAATCAGGTGATAAAAGTCACCGACTGAATTGTTTTTATCAATAACAGATATAATCTTTTCGAACAATTTTAATTAGTCTGATCTAACATTTTCATTTACAAGCACTTTTATCCCGGCCTTCGTTTGTAAAATATCCCCTTCATTTTCAATTTTTTTCATCACACGGCTCACGACTTCCCTGGAAGTGCCTAAACTGTTTGCAATTTCACGGTGTGTTATTTTAATAGGATTGTTTCCTGTGGATAAAATCTGCTGTTTAATATAATTCAGAACCCTTTTGTCAAGTCTGTGGAAAACTGCATCATTGACCATATTCATGACCTCAGAGAACCTGCGGTCATATTCATGGTAAAAAACTTTATTGATTTCCGGAAATTTGACCAGCCATTCATGTATTACTGATACAGGAATCAGGATTGCTTTGGAATCTTCTTCCGCAACAGCATATACCCGGCTGACATAATCCGTAAGAATGGAAGAAAATGTCATCAGACAGCTGTCTTTTGGTTTAATATAATAATAGATAAGCTCTCTCCCATCATTAAGCGTGAAAACTCTGATGGAGCCTTTTATAAGAAAAGGCACAAACTTATTTTTCTGTCCTTCCCTTATAATTTCCGTTTTTGCTTTTATGTCAATCATAACAGCATGCTTTTCCATTTCAGCTAAAAAATCGGCACCTAAGAAGCCAAATTTATTTACGACAAAAGACCTATCAATCATATGCTCTACTTTTTCTAAAACAAAGATATAAAATTGCTATATCGATAGTATATTTTTTTATTTTATTAAAGAAAATTAACAATTAGACCAATTCAATATGTATTTTATGGATGATTTTATGATTCAATATAAAAAAACCACAGTAAAGAACTGTGGCATTTTTATTGAGCTGTATAAAAGCTGTTTATGAATATAAAATATATTCTAGAATCTGTATTTTACATTGAGGCCGTAAAAGAAATAAGCTTTTCCAGGACCCGGATTGAGATCTGTAGGAACGGTATAATTACTTCCTTTATCTGAATCATTGATATTATTTCCTAAGAATAAAAAAGTATAATTGGTCTGGCTGGTAAGATTATTGCCCATTACATATAGATCCAGATCCAGTTTATTGAATGACTTTTTAAATCCTAATTTTGAATTAAACAATCCAAAGCCCTTTACCAAATTCGCATTGTTAAAATCAGAATAAACATTTCCCAGATAGTTATAGGTATTCACAAGATAAAATCCTGGTTTGGTAAAAATATCCAAACCTACAGCGTATTTATTCCTCGGAACTCCTACTACTGTTTTATGGTCGTATACCATTAGTTTTCCTACAGTCTTTCCTGTAACAGGATCTTGATATTTAGGATCATAGATTGAAAAATCTTTATATTTTGTATCGTAATAAGAAAGATTTATAAAGGGAACGATTCTTTCAATAAAAGAATCTTCTGCTCTGTATTGATACCCTACACTAAACTCAAGTCCGCTATTTTTCTGGCTTCCGGTATTGCCCCAATATGTTTGTCCACTGGTATTACCCGGTAAAAGTAACTGTGTAAGTTTATCAGAATAGTCGATTCTGAATACTGAAATACGGTAATCCAGCCTGGTATTGAGTAAAAGACCATGCACACTAAAATCCAACATTCTTGCACGTTCCGGCTTTAAGTCATCATTCACCGTATTGGTCGCTGTTATAAATGAAGAAACTGCGGTAGGAGAATTATAACCTTCACTATAGCTTAGGTTAAAGATCTGGTGTTTCCATTCCTTCTGTAAAGCAAAGTGTGGAGTATATGCCATATCATATTTCTTGTTGAAAGATTGATCTTTACGTCCGGCAATCAACCCTGGCAATGCAAAAAGGTCTTTCCTGTCATAGTTGGTTCTGTTACCGCTTATTCCTGCCAGCAACGTAAGTCCCCAGGGTTTATATGTAAGATAATCAATAACAAAATAGGTAGATTGGTTATTATTATACTTGAAATAAGATGCCCCGGACATTCCTGTGGTCAGTAATGGTTGTGATGGATTAGACCCATCGAAGCGATAGCTGGAAGTTGTGGAAACAGAATTCTGTATCTCTGCTCCGAAATCTAAGCGGTTTTCAAAATCTTTAAATTCATTCTTTAAAGTAAAAGTAGAGCGCAGCCCTACATTTGGAGAACTTGTAACTCCGTATGCCCCTGCTGAAACGCTTTCTGTATTTGCATTATAGTAAAATAAGGTCGTATAGTTTCTAAAGTTTGAAGTAAGATTTACCGAATTACTGAGTCCTACTCTTGTCGATTTTATTTTTGTGCCGGCATTTTTACTGATATAGGCTGCATTTCCGTTGTCGATACCCGCATAATAATCAGCGTAAGAAATCTGTCCTGAAGTATGTTCATAGGAGTAAGCCTGACTGGCAAAGAAGCTCAGCTGGTCTTTTTTGCTTAATTTCACCGTACCGTTTACATTGAAAAAGTTTTTTAAACCTCCTCCGTTTGGACGGTATCCCTCTGTTTCAAGATGTCCGTATGCAGCGCTTATTGAATAGTTTTCATCCGCAACGTTCAGTTGTGTCCTTGACTGAAAAGTTTTGAAAGCACCAAACATTGCATTTTCTGACACCGATGCTCCTTTTGTAAAATCCGGACGCGTGTAGAAACGTACTGCTCCGCCTACTCCACCTCCATACATTGTTGCTGCCGGACCTTTGATTACTTCAACATTGGTTACATAAGCAAAATCAACATCATCCAGAACGGTGATCCCTTCAGCATTTGTTAAAGGCATATTATTCCAGTATGCTTTTACACCCCAATTATTAAATTTCTGATCATTTCCGTACCCTCTCAGTACGAGTCTCTGTCCTCCGAAATTAGTCCGTTTATCTACCTGAAGCCCTGGCATTGTGGATAAAGTCTGATCTATAGCTGCAGGATTATTTCTGTTAAGATCTTCTTCTGAAAGAGTTTCTACTGACTGTGCATGTCTTTTGAATTCTGCACGTTCCTGTTTAATTTTTTTTCTTCCAAGGATATTGACCTCATCAATTGATCCTTCCTGTGTCTGCTGAGCATTTGCAACAGTACAGCCTAACAAAGCTGCTATGCATATATATTTTTTCATTATTTAAATTGATTACCATTAATATTATATTTTCACTTTAGCATAAGGCAGTCTCCGGTGGAGGAATAATAATGGTTAAATAATGCGTGTTTTCCAGTTGGTTATAGTGTAAAGAAATTGTTTCTAAAAACTGATTTGAAAAAAAACGGAATTCTTTTTTTTCAAGAATAGCGGTGGAGCCTGGTGTCTTAAACAGACCTTTATTGTGTCCGGGAAGATCAATCTGCAGTTTTAAACATGTTTTTTTAAAAGTGAATTTTTTCGAAAAGTCTAATAAAGAATTGATGATAATATCTTTTTTATCAATATAGCAGAAAAAATATTTCTTCCCATTGACAGTGCTTACTTTAATGATATCATAGGAAAAACCATGAAGCGTAAATTCTTTATCTTCTTTCCATTCTGCTTCCGTGAGATCTTTTTCCGTAAAACAGACCGTTTCTGATTTTCTGAAATTACTGTGGGCAATACTGCATTGGGTCTTTTCATAAAGCGCGCTCTTTACGTGGGAAATAACAGAATACATCACATTGCTGAATAATATGATAACCGGAATACAGAGAAAGATAAAAAGTAGTTTTTTGTTCAAAGAATGAAATAGATTTTATGGCGCAGGCTCTTCAGATGACTCTACAGATACAAATTTTTGAAAACCTATTCTATGCAATATCTGTGATCCTTTTACAGTATACTCTATCCAATTATCTTTTGGATTTAATTTTTGAGGAACAGGATTATCTATGGGAGCTCCTGCCGGCATTTGATCAGCAGTCTTTATATCATCATTTTCATGGGGAAGATTGCCACTTATTATTATTGTACTGTCTATATTATTTTGTACAAACGGAATTGTATTTCCTTCTGCTTTTAAGGATTTAACCGTGATGCTGCTGCTTTTATTTTTTTTCTTCAATTTAACAGTATATATGACTCCCTTTACTCCGGCTCTTCCTCCTATCCATTCTTTTTTTTCAGCAGAGATAACGGATACTGTCTTATCCTGATATAAAGAGGATACCGGCATCCCGCAGGAAGCCAGCATCCAAAATAATATTAAATACAATTGATTATTCATTTTCTAATCATCATCACCACCTGTACGTCCTAATACCAGGAAGTTACCACTATATACGATTTCACCTTTAGACTCGGCTTTCAAAATATAATTTCCAGGTACAAGTTTTTGGCCGAACTCTTCATCAGACTTCACATTTTTCTTACTGTATACCAATCTTCCTGAGCCATCCACAATGCTTATATCCACACTGCTGTATTTGGCAGTATCAAATCTCAAATGGGAAATCCCTTTTGAAGGATTCGGATATATAAGATTCATATTCTTTTTGGATTTGGTTTCCGTTGTTGACAAAGGAGTTACTGTATTCTGAGTTGTCCATGCACCTCTGCCGTAAGTGGAAACCAATACTGTTTTGGTAGCAGGTCTGTAATCTAAATTGGTAATTCTTACATTTCCTATATTCCCTGTTACTGATGCCCATTCAGGTGTTGTCGCAAGGAAATTGGTGGTTCCCCAAACTCCCATTTCTGTTCCTACCAGCACTTCATTTGAATTGTCCGGATTTCTGAGTACCGTTCTTACCGGCATGTCAGGAAGATTTCCTTCTTTGTTCTGCCATGTTGTTCCGCCATCTGTAGAATAGAAAACACTGGTAAGGTTATAATTCGAGAAGGTTACAATAATTTCATTTTCGCTGGCTCCAAATTCTATGTCAGAAACAGTTCCTGTTACCGGTGATGTTAGCAAAGTGGCCGTATATGCTGTGGTATTGGCATTTGTTACTTTAAAGATTCTCCCAAGATTGGTTCCTACAAAAAGTGTTGTAGATGCTGTAGTATAGGGGGATACTTTCATCCATGAAATCTGCTCTCCGGATTGTGCAGTTCCTACAGTAACCACATTATTGGTAAAAGATGTTGCCGTTGCAGATAACCCACTAGTTCTGAAAAGCGTAAGTCCTGAACGGTAAGAATAGAAGACATCGTTGTTTCTGTCCAAAGCAATTTCGTTTACAAAATGTCCGGCATTTCTGTTGGCACTGCTTATCAGATAATACGTATTGTTCGTTAATAAATAATGGCTATTGTATACATAACTTGCAATTTCATAATTATCCTGATCATCATATTCAGTATACATTCCGTCACCCCCTGTAGCAGATTGGGAAGTCAGAAAATTATTAGCCTGTGGTGCTCCATACAGCCACCATGAGCCATTATCCTGTGCACCTGCCAATAATTCTTCATCAGCTGGCGTTTTTGTCGGATTCAGCATGGCAGAATAAAACTGCGTTACATTATATCGGGTATTTCTTGCAGAAAGACCACCAACAGCACCGATATTTGCTTTGTTGGCAGCATAATAAATTCCTCCGTCATTTCCAAACATCATTTGTCCTGTCGCATAATTATTATAAGGATTGAAAACGATTTCGTGTTGATCAGCGTGTACCTGAGAGACCTGTAAAGCCGCCATATTATTGTTATTGGACCACTTTGAGATCTGCGTCCAGTTCGCTCCGCCATTGACAGATTTATACAGATCGATACCACCAATATACAGGGTATTGTCATCTAAAGGATCTGTTGCAATAATCAGGTCATAAAATGACTGTCCTCTTGTAAAATCATTCGCAGGAATACTGGTATCCGTTGCTGTAGGAAGTGCTAAAACAGGTGCAGCATCATTTGTTGCCTGCCATGTTGTTCCGCCATCCGTAGATTTTGCAATTCTGATCGGCTCTGAAGAAGATGCCCCCTGCATGAATGCATATATTTTATTGGCATCTGTTCTGGAAAGAGTAAAGTTAACTCTCGAACCGCTGCTTCCAACATTATAGACCTGGTTGAAGGTATTTCCATCTGTGGATTTGAAAATTCTGCCTCCAGAATCTATATTTGAAAATCTTGAAGATCTGGTTGAAACCCATACTGCATTATCTGCTCCTATTTCTATCTGCTGAATGGAATATCCGGTGGTACTGGTAGTACCTGTAGTGGTATTCAGAGCAAGCAAGCTGTTATTTTTCGTAAATGTTGTACCTCCGTCTGTAGATTTATACAGCCCAGCCTGGCTTAGCCCCTGCCATCCGTCATTAAAGGAAATCCCAACGTACGAACCGCTTACTCCTGCATAGACTTCAGAAACTCCATTATTATTTCTTACTTTGATATCATTAATATAAAAGTTACCGTTTCTTACTCCGGATGAAGAATAAGTAACCGGAATGGTGAAAATCTGGGTCCATGTTACACCAGCATCCGTTGATTTCCATATTCCCGATCCTACTGCATCAGCAGTTGGAGCTTCTCCTGTTCCTACATACAAAACTTGTGGGTTGTTTGGATCATAAGTAATACTTGAAACGGAAGTATTTGCCCAGAATGTACTTAATGGCTGCCACTCATTAGTTGATACAGAAGGATCCTGGTTTACCCAAAGTCCTCCTGAAACACTCCCTGCAAAAACTCTCTTGCCCGTAGGGTCATTCGGATCGTACATGATTGCTCTTGTTCTTCCTCCTACACTGTAAGGTCCCCTTTCAATCCAAGGTTCATTGATTATTTTGCTGGCCGCAGAAGAAGCATTATGGCTGGAAATAAAAGACATCTGGGTCTTAGCCTTATATTTACCTGTTACGATATCCTGATTTACTTTTACAAGCCCTTCGAAATTGGTTCTCCCTGTAACAGGATCCATTGTTCTCTTATAATCCTCCTCATTGTATAAATTAGGAGGTATTCCTGCCGCTTTTGCATTTTTATGAGCTTTTTTAAGATCTTTCTCATATTTAGCATACAGCTCCTGCAGGTGTTTCTGACTGTCCTTAAGGGTATTCTGCTTTTGTGCATACACATTCATACAGAGTAAGACTGCCGCAATAGGGTAAAGTTTCATTCCATTCAATTTTTTACAAATTTAATCAAGCAATATGATATTTTTTAATTAATTTAGATCAATTATCAATAATTTATAATGAGAATTAACAAAAATATCACAAATTAAATTATTCATATTTAATTGACATATTTTCAAAATAAAATTGTGAAATATGAAAAAAAATAAAAAAAGGAACGAATGAGTGAATTGTTTGTGAATAAAAAAATGCCCCGGCAGAACCAGGGCATTTTTTATTTTATTGTAAAAGAAATCTTACGCTTGTACGTTGTTCCCTCCTAATACGAAAGGCTCAACTTCTTTGATTTCTCCGAACTGCTGCTCGTAGTTAGCGATGTTCTGTTGAAGAGCATTTAATACTCTCTTAGCGTGAAGAGGAGCAAGAATTACTCTTGATCTTACTTTCGCCTGCTGAACACCTGGCATCAACTGAATAAAGTCTACTACAAATTCAGATGGAGAGTGGTTTACTAAAGCCAGATTAGCATAGATACCAGCAGCTACCATTTCGTTTAATTCGATGTTGATGTTTCCGTCTTGTGGATTTTGATTGTTGTCCATTGTTATAAATTATGTTTTTAAAATTCGAAATTTGAGATTGTGAAAATATAAAAATAATTTCAAATCCCAAATTTCAAATCATTAATTTTAGTTAAGGTCCTCGAATTCTTTCTTCGAACCTACAATAACGTTCTGATACTCTTTAAGACCTGTACCTGCAGGAATTCTGTGTCCTACAATTACATTTTCTTTAAGACCGTTAAGATCGTCTATCTTACCAGCAACTGCTGCTTCGTTAAGAACTTTAGTTGTTTCCTGGAATGATGCTGCTGACATGAATGACTTCGTCTGAAGTGCCGCTCTTGTAATACCTTGCAGTACAGGAGTAGCTGTAGCAGGAAGAGCTTCTCTTACTTCTACCAATGCTAAATCTTCACGCTTCAACTTAGAGTTTTCATCTCTTAATTCTCTTGCCGTAATCATCTGACCTGGTTTGAATTCTTTAGAATCACCAGCATCTACTACTACTTTAAGACCGAATACTCTGTTGTTTTCTTCCAAGAAATCATACTTGTGCTCAAGAGCTCCTTCAAGGAACTGAGTATCACCTCCATCTACGATAGATACTTTCGTCATCATCTGTCTTACGATAATTTCGAAGTGTTTATCGTCGATTTTCACTCCTTGTAGACGGTAAACTTCCTGAATCTCATTTACCAGATATTCCTGAACGGCTGTTGGACCTTTAATTCTTAAGATATCTTCCGGTGTGATAGAACCGTCAGAAAGCGGAGAACCTGCTCTTACGAAGTCATTCTCCTGAACAAGAATCTGGTTGGAAAGTTTTACTAAGTAAATTTTTCTTTCTCCCGTTTTAGCCTCAACAATAAGTTCACGGTTACCTCTCTTGATTTTTCCGTAAGAAACTACCCCGTCGATTTCAGTAACCACCGCTGGGTTTGAAGGGTTTCTCGCTTCGAATAATTCGGTAACTCTCGGAAGACCTCCGGTGATATCCCCTGCTTTTGCAGATTTTCTTGGGATTTTGATCAAGACTTTACCCGCCTTAATTTTCTCACCATCATTAACCATCAAGTGGGCTCCTACCGGTAAGTTGTATGCTTTTTGCTCAACTCCTTTAGAGTCTACCACTTTTAAGGTAGGTACAGCTTTCTTATTTCTGGATTCAGAGATTACTTTCTCTTCAAATCCTGTCTGTTCGTCAATTTCAAGCTGGAATGAAATACCCTGGATAATATCCTCGTATTCTACTTTACCTGAAGTTTCAGCAATGATAACCGCGTTATATGGATCCCATCTACAGATCACATCTCCTTTCTTCACTTTATCACCTGGTTTTACAGATAATATAGATCCGTAAGGTACGTTAGCCACCATCAATGGAGTTCTTGACTCATTGTCAGCAACTAATCTGAATTCTGTTGAACGTGAAACCACAACTTCAGCAGTATTACCGTTTTCATCTTCAGAAGTAATTGTTCTTACTTCATCCATTTCAACGATACCATCTCTTCTTGCAACGATAGATGGGTTTTCTGATACGTTTCCTGCAGTACCTCCCTGGTGGAAAGTTCTCAACGTAAGCTGAGTACCTGGTTCCCCAATCGACTGTGCTGCAATTACACCTACCGCTTCACCCATATGAATTACTTTACCTGTTGCTAAGTTTCTACCGTAACATTTTGCACAGATACCTTTCTTAGCCTCACAAGTTAACGGAGAACGAACTTCCACAGCTTCCAGACCTGCTTCTTCGATTTTCTTCGCTAATTCTTCAATGATCACCTGATCAGCACTTGCAATAAGCTCATCTGTTTCCGGATCATAGATATTATGAAGAGATACTCTACCTAAGATTCTTTCAGAGATTCTTTCAACAATCTCGTCATTTTTCTTAAGTGCAGTAACTTCTGTACCTCTTAGTGTTCCACAGTCATCTTCTGTAACGATAACGTCCTGTGCAACGTCTACCAGTCTTCTCGTTAAGTAACCGGCATCGGCTGTCTTAAGAGCGGTATCCGCAAGACCTTTACGAGCACCGTGGGTAGAGATAAAGTACTCTAGAATCGAAAGACCTTCCTTAAAGTTGGCAAGGATCGGGTTTTCGATGATCTCCGCTCCGGTAGAACCGGCTTTCTGCGGTTTTGCCATCAAACCTCTCATCCCTGATAACTGACGGATCTGTTCTTTAGAACCCCTCGCTCCAGAGTCAAGCATCATATATACAGAGTTGAAACCACCTTGGTCAGTTTTCATTCTGCTCATGATCATTTCAGTTAATCCGGCGTTGGTATTTGTCCAAACATCGATTACCTGATTATAACGTTCTGTATCGGTAATCAGACCCATGTTATAGTTAGCTCTAATTTCGTCTACAGCTTCAATTGATTGTGCAATCATCTGCTTTTTCTCAACAGGAACAACGATATCCCCAAGTGAGAAAGAAAGACCTCCTTTGAATGCGTTTGAATATCCTAAGTCTTTCATTGCATCCAGGAACTTCACCGTTGTAGGGAAATCTGTATCAGCAAGGATCTTACCGATTACGTTTCTCAATGATTTCTTGGTAAGAAGTTCATTGATATATCCTACCTGTTTAGGTACAATCTGGTTGAATAGGATTCTACCTACAGAAGTTTCGATCAGTCTTGTTACGATTTGTCCGTCTTCTTTAATTGGCAGTCTACATCTTACCTTAGCATTTAAAGATACTCTACCTTCAGCGTAAGCAATTTCCGCTTCTTCAGGAGAATAGAATGCAAGTCCTTCTCCTTTTACTTTCATAGTCTCAGTAGAACTTAATTCTTTAGTCATGAAATAAAGACCAAGAACCATGTCCTGAGACGGTACTGTAATTGGAGAACCGTTTGCAGGGTTCAGGATGTTTTGAGAACCTAACATCAATAACTGTGCTTCAAGGATCGCTTCTGGTCCTAACGGTAAGTGTACCGCCATCTGGTCACCATCGAAATCGGCGTTGAAGGCCGTAGTTACTAACGGGTGTAGCTGGATTGCCTTACCTTCGATCATCTTAGGTTGGAAAGCCTGAATACCCAGCCTGTGAAGAGTAGGTGCCCTGTTCAATAGTACCGGGTGACCTTTCATCACGTTTTCAAGGATATCATAAACTACCGGTTCTTTTCTGTCGATAATTCTCTTAGCAGATTTTACTGTTTTTACAATACCTCTTTCAATAAGTTTTCTAATGATAAATGGTTTGTAAAGCTCAGCTGCCATATCTTTAGGAATACCACACTCGTGAAGCTGTAAGTTTGGACCTACAACAATTACCGAACGTGCTGAGTAGTCAACCCTTTTCCCTAGTAGGTTCTGACGGAAACGACCTTGCTTACCTTTCAATGAATCAGAAAGTGATTTCAATGGTCTGTTTGATTCAGATTTTACGGCAGAAGATTTTCTTGTGTTATCGAACAATGAATCTACTGATTCCTGAAGCATACGCTTCTCGTTTCTCAAGATTACTTCAGGAGCTTTGATCTCCAATAATCTCTTCAAACGGTTATTTCTGATGATAACTCTTCTGTAAAG
Organism: Chryseobacterium sp. ON_d1; assembly: GCF_006829085.1. Classification (GTDB taxonomy): domain Bacteria; phylum Bacteroidota; class Bacteroidia; order Flavobacteriales; family Weeksellaceae; genus Chryseobacterium. The sequence goes on along the minus strand of NZ_BJTC01000005.1, from coordinate 35,566 downwards.
GTCGTTCAGGTCAGAAGTTGCGAAACGCCCTCCATCCAATGGAACCAATGGTCTTAGTTCTGGTGGAATAACAGGAAGTACACGCATAATCATCCACTCCGGTCTGTTGATCATTCTTGTATTAGCGCCTCTCAATGCTTCTACAACGTTCAATCTCTTAAGAGCTTCAGTTCTTCTTTGTTTTGAACCTTCGTTGTGAGCTTTGTGTCTCAGGTCGAAAGACAATGCATCAAGATCGATTCTTTTTAACAGATCTTCAACAGCTTCAGCCCCCATTCTGGCGATGAATTTGTTTGGATCAGAATCATCAAGATACTGGTTTTCTACAGGAAGAGTTTCCATGATATCAAGGTACTCTTCTTCTGTAAGGAATTCCATATTTTCAAAATCAGAACCGTCTAATTTCTTAGCAATACCCTGCTGGATCACTACATATCTTTCGTAGTAGATGATCATATCTAATTTCTTAGAAGGAATCCCTAAAAGGTATCCGATTTTGTTTGGTAATGAACGGAAATACCAGATGTGTGCAATTGGAACTACAAGGTTGATGTGCCCGATTCTCTCTCTTCTTACTTTTTTCTCAGTAACTTCTACTCCACAACGGTCACAAACGATCCCTTTGTAACGAATTCTCTTGTATTTACCACAAGCACATTCGTAATCCTTTACAGGACCAAATATTTTCTCACAGAATAACCCGTCTCTTTCAGGCTTGTGAGTTCTGTAGTTAATAGTTTCCGGCTTTAAAACCTCCCCTCTTGAGTCTTGCAAAATAGACTCCGGTGATGCTAAACCGATGGTTATTTTATTAAATCTACTTGATTTATTTTTATTTGACATAATTTTTTTTAGATTTTAGATTTCAGATTTCAGATTTCAGACGAAATCATCATTCCAAATTCAAGGATTATAAAATTCTTAGAGTGTCACAGTCTGACATCTTGTGTCTGACATCTGATATCTTACTCCTCCAATCTTACGTCTAATCCAAGACCCTGTAACTCGTGAAGTAATACGTTGAATGATTCCGGAATACCTGGTTCAGGCATAGATTCACCTTTCGCAATAGCTTCATAAGTTTTTGCTCTACCAATCACGTCATCCGACTTCACAGTCAGGATTTCTCTCAGGATATTAGATGCACCGAATGCTTCAAGTGCCCAAACCTCCATCTCTCCGAATCTCTGACCTCCGAACTGAGCTTTACCTCCTAACGGCTGTTGAGTAATCAATGAGTAAGGACCGATAGAACGTGCGTGCATCTTATCATCAACCATGTGTCCTAACTTCAGCATGTAGATTACACCCACTGTAGCCGGCTGAGTAAACCTTTCTCCGGTACCACCATCATAAAGGTGTGTGTTACCAAATCTAGGAAGACCAGCTTTGTCTGTATATTCAGTGATCTGATCAAGGCTAGCTCCGTCAAAGATCGGCGTTGCGAACTTCATACCCAGCTTCTGACCAGCCCATCCAAGTACAGTTTCATAGATCTGACCGATGTTCATACGGGAAGGTACCCCTAGTGGATTCAATACGATATCTACTGGTGTTCCGTCTTCAAGGAATGGCATATCTTCTTCACGAACGATTCTTGAAACGATACCTTTGTTACCGTGACGTCCTGCCATCTTATCCCCTACATTCAGTTTACGTTTCTTAGCGATGTAAACTTTAGCCAGCTTCATAATACCTGCCGGAAGCTCATCTCCGATTGAAATTGCAAATTTCTCACGGTTTTTAACTCCCTGGATGTCATTATATTTGATTTTGTAATTGTGAATCAACTGTTTGATCAATTCATTCTTGTCAGCGTCTACTGTCCAGTCTGAACCGCTAACGTTTACATAATCTTCAACTGAAGTTAATAACTTGTGAGTGAATTTTACCCCTTTACCGATAATCTCTTCGTCAAGGTCATTTTGTACCCCCTGAGAAGTTTTACCGCTTACCAGTGTATTTAATTTTTCAATTAAAGTATTTCTCAACTCGTCAAACTTAGCCTTGTAAGTGTTTTCAATTTCTTCAAGTTTAAGTTTTTCTTCAGTTCTTTTCTTTTTGTCTTTAATGTTTCTGGAGAACAATTTCTTGTTGATTACCACCCCTCTTAAGGAAGAGTCAGCTTTCAATGATGCATCTTTCACATCACCGGCTTTATCACCGAAGATTGCTCTAAGAAGTTTCTCTTCAGGAGTCGGGTCAGATTCACCTTTTGGAGTGATTTTACCAATCATGATATCTCCAGGCTTCACTTCAGCACCAATTCTGATCATACCGTTCTCATCAAGATCTTTGGTAGCTTCTTCAGATACGTTTGGAATATCTGCTGTCAGCTCTTCCATACCTAATTTGGTATCACGAACCTCAAGAGAGTATTCATCTACGTGAATTGAAGTAAACCAGTCTTCACGAACCACTTTTTCGTTGATTACGATTGCATCCTCGAAGTTATACCCTTTCCAAGGCATGAACGCTACCACTAAGTTTCTACCAAGAGCCAATTCTCCTTTTTCAGTAGCATAACCGTCGCAAAGCACCTGTCCTTTTTCCACTACATCACCTACTCTTACGTTTGGTCTTAGGGTAATGGTTGTACTCTGGTTGGTTTTTCTGAACTTCGTAAGGTTGTATGTTTTAGTAGCAGACTCGAATTGTACTAAATCCTCGTCCTCACTTCTTTCATATTTAATTACAATTCTGTCAGCATCTACGTACTGTACTGTACCTGTACCTTCAGCGTTAATTAAAATTCTTGAATCTCTTGCAACTTGCTGCTCAAGCCCTGTACCAACAATCGGAGCCTGTGGCTTCAATAGAGGAACGGCCTGACGCATCATGTTGGATCCCATCAATGCACGGTTCGCATCATCATGTTCCAGGAACGGAATCAATGAAGCGGAAATACCGGAAATCTGGTTTGGTGCTACGTCGATAAGGTCTACCTGGCTAGGTTCTACTACCGGATAGTCACCATCCAATCTTGCAATAATCCTGTCTGTTTCGAAATCACCATTATCGCTCAATTCAACGTTTGCCTGAGCAATTACTTTAGCTTCTTCATCTTCTGCATTTAAGTAAATAGGATCAGCATTAAGATCGATCTTACCTCCTTCTACTTTTCTATATGGAGTTTCAATGAAACCTAAGTTGTTGATTTTTGCATAAATACCCAAAGATGAAATCAAACCGATGTTTGGTCCTTCCGGAGTTTCAATCGGACAGATTCTTCCGTAGTGGGTATGGTGAACGTCTCGAACCTCGAAACCTGCTCTTTCTCTTGATAAACCACCAGGCCCTAGTGCAGATAATCTTCTCTTGTGAGTAATCTCTGATAATGGGTTGGTTTGGTCCATGAACTGAGAAAGCTGGTTGGTACCGAAGAATGAGTTAATTACAGATGTCAATGTTTTCGCATTTACAAGATCAAGCGGAGTAAAGATTTCGTTATCTCTAACGTTCATTCTTTCCTTGATTGTTCTTGCAATTCTTGAAAGACCTACTCCGAACTGCCCTGCCAATTGCTCACCAACAGTTTTAATTCTTCTGTTTGATAAGTGGTCAATATCATCCACCTCAGCTTTAGAGTTTACCAGTTCGATAAGGTGTCTTACGATAGCAATGATATCTTCTTTTGTAAGAACCTCAGTGGTTGTAGGAATGTTAAGACCTAATTTTTTGTTCAATCTGTAACGTCCAACTTCACCTAAAGAGTATCTCTGCTCAGAGAAGAATAATTTTTCAATGATTCCTCTTGCTGTCTCCTCATCTGGCGGATCTGCGTTTCTTAACTGACGATAAATATACTCTACCGCTTCTTTTTCAGAGTTGGTAGGGTCTTTTTGTAATGTATTCTGGATGATAGAGAATTCATTGCTGTTTTCTTTGTGAATCAGGATTGATTTCACACCAGCATCCAGGATAAGATCTAAATGTTCTTTTTCAAGGATTGTTTCTCTATCCAGGATGATTTCGTTTCTTTCAATAGAAACTACCTCCCCTGTATCTTCGTCTACGAAATCTTCGAACCAGGTGTTCAATACTCTCGCAGCCAATGTTCTCCCTTCTACTTTTTTAAGGGCAGCTTTAGAAACTTTCACTTCTTCAGCAAGGTCGAAGATCTGAAGGATATCCTTATCAGATTCATAACCGATCGCTCTTAATAAAGTTGTTAATGGTAACTTTTTCTTACGGTCGATATACGCGTACATTACGCTGTTGATATCAGTTGTAAATTCCATCCAAGATCCTTTGAAAGGGATAATTCTTGAATAGTATAATTTGGTTCCGTTTGCGTGGTATGTCTGCCCGAAGAATACACCTGGTGAACGGTGAAGCTGCGTAACAATAACTCTTTCAGCACCATTGATAATGAAAGAACCACTTGGCGTCATGTAAGGAACCGGACCTAAATAAACATCCTGAACTACTGTCTGGAAGTCTTCGTGTTCAGGGTCTGTACAATACAATTTAAGTCTTGCTTTTAGAGGAACTGAATAAGTCAGACCTCTTTCCACACACTCATCGATTGAATAACGTGGAGAATCTACCAGATAATCTAAGAATTCCAATACGAATTGGTTTCTGGAATCCGTAATAGGGAAATTTTCCTGGAAAGTCTTGTAAAGACCTTCTGTCTTTCTGGCTTCAGGAAGTGTATCAAGCTGGAAAAATTCTTTAAAAGACTCGATTTGGATATCCAAGAAGTCTGGAGTAATGATTTTTCCTTTCGCTGACGAGAAGTTAATTCTCGGATTTCCCTGAGTTGTTGATTTTGTTTTACTCATAAAACTTTTAAGAAAGGGTTAAAAAATATTTTGATTCATTAAAAAATATCAGAAAAGAACAAAGAAACAAGGCAAAAGTAAAAGGTAAAAGTGTTTTTGGCGCTCACGAAAGACCTTAGGCGCTTTCAACTTTGTACTTGGCTCTTTCTAACTGCAACACTGGTATATCTTTTCACAGCGTAATGCAAAATATTTTCCTTACTTTTGAGGCAGTAATACTGCTGTATTTACAAACAAGAAATCCCCTTCATGCTTTACACAATGAAAGAGCTGATTTTCAGTATTTTATAAATTTACAAACAATTTTTCGCGCCAAAAGAGGGGCAAAGATACAAAAAGTTATCCACAAAAACAAATAAATCATCTCATTTTGAGGCTCTTAAAATAAGAGAGGCTGCCCAGATATGAGCAACCCCTCCACAACACAAGCTAATCTTATGATTATTTCACAATAACCTTATAAGATTTTATTTTTGATTTAGTTTCTATTTTGATAATATATACTCCTGTAGGAAGCGAAGATGTATCAATCCCTGTATGGGCATTCAACTGATCTGTTTTAACCACCTGTCCCTGTGCGGAGAACAGCGTGTAAATCCCTTCTTCTGCTGATGTAATTCTAATATTATCCCCCGCTTTTACCGGGTTCGGATATATTTTTATATCATGCACAGTATCGGTGATTTCCGTTGCAGTGATTTTTGCAGCAACATTGGAAGCTTTCAGCAGTGAAGCATAAGGCGAAAGCGGAGAATTTGGAGATCCCCTCTTTACAGGATCTGTATCTACAACTGCCTGGATACCATCTTTATCTTTATCATCGATAGTAGAAATGAATCCGCCACCTAAAGTATCAAGATTTCCTTTTCCGATCTGATAAAGGTCAAGTTCTGAACCATTGGAAGTTATATCCAGAAAATCCGGCTTATCATCTCCATCTGTATTTTTGACCGGATACTTCAATACTCCTGAGTCAGGTGATGTTTCAAGAATGTCTGCGATTCCGTTTTTACCTACCGGAACATTGGCATCGATCACTCCATTATGGTCCGCATCAATCTGATTAATTACAGAGGCAGGAATTCCGGATTCGAATAAATCTAAAATACCGTCATTATCGGAATCAAGATCAAGGTAATTCGGAACTGAATCACCAAGCACAGGTGTTAAAAGAATATCTCCTTCATTATCATCATCCTGAAACTTGCCGTTTTTATCAAAATCTTCTACAGCATCAGGGATTCCGTCATTATCAGAATCCAGATCACAGGCATCTACGATACCATCACCGTCCGTATCCAATAGAGGCGACTTGTCATTGACAGCTGTACATCCTTCGGCACAGTCAGGAATTCCATTTCCGTTATTATCTATGTTGTCATCACCTCCGTTACATTGGTCGAAACAATTTGGAACACCATCATTATCATCATCCCTGCTTGCAAAAGCATTGTAGATATAATAGTTCTGAGGGATTCGAATTGCCGTCCCACTGTTGAAAGTAATCTTCATGCGGTTAAAAGGTTTTGTCGCCTTTCCTCCCACATAGAATTTATTGGAGCTTGCAGTAAAGAAATTCCCACTGATAAGACTTCCTGAACTTGTAAAAGTATCCGTCAATGTATTTCCGTTGTATAATGTCACAGTAATATTTTCCAGAACGCTTACTCCTAGGAGATTTCCTGCTTTTTCCACGGTGAACCCAGCCACTGTGTTGACAGGAAGTACAGCATTGCTGCTTACTGTTGCAAATGCTGAGAAAAGACTCAAAACAGATGCAGCAGGAACAGTAGCAGTTGCATAATTGGATGGGTTATTATCCACGATAGCCTCCGGGCTGGTCATTTTAGCCAGAATAAGTCCGAGAAATCCAGGGCCTGATGTCCAGTTAGTTCCTGTCACCAAATTTCCGGGAACAGCAGAACCACTGGTCTGAATTTTATCATCACATTCACAGGTAACAGGTTCCTCAAAAGCATAATACACTTTTAAGGCTCCTAAATTAAACCCTAATGTTTGAGTGACTTTTAATCTCACCTCGTTGAAAGGTTTAGTCGTAGTCAGTGCTACTTTCTGTTTTCCTGAACCATATCCGAGTACTTTAATATTGATCAGTCCTCCGCCATCAGAAAGCTGTTTTGAATCCTGAAGCTGCCCGAAAAGATAAGTTTCTATGGTAATATTTTTCAAAAATTCAGCACTCAGCAGTTTTCCCTGGTCATCTGGTTCTATCACAAAACCAGCCTTGTTTCCTGCAGGATACACCTGATTCTTATCAAGAACTCCCACTGAATAAGAGCCCAGTAATCCTACTGGAAGAACAATGGAACCATAAGAGTTTTTATCACCATCGCCAATTCTCTCTTTATTCTGAACATAGGAAAGCGGCGCCAGAAAACTGCTGCTTCCGGAAACATTCCCGTCCACTCCGCTACCCGCAATAATATCATCGCAAATACCATTATTATCCGCAGGTACTTTTGCAGGATCAAATGCAAATGCATAGTACACGTTCATTGCACTGAAAACAGAAAGAACATTCGTCTGATACAGTCTTACTTCATCAAATTCTTTTGATGTTTTAAAGTGCAGAAATATCCTGTTTTTACTTCCTCCAAATGCAGGAACCGATAAAAGTGTACTGCTTGTAGTGGTCTCCTGAAGTACACCATTTTTATAAGTACTGATTCTCAAAGAGCTTAACAGATCAACTGTAATAAAGCTTGTTCCGAGGTCTACGTTGAACCCTGTAATATATCCCGCCGGATATGTTGTATTTTTATTTTTTACAGAGATTCCGTTTCCGCTTAAAAGTGAAGCGAAATTCCCCATGCTTACGCTGTTGTCAAGACTGGCATCCACTACAGGATTCATACTCCCGTTATAACATGCAAGACAAATCCCTGAGTTGTTGACAGGTTTTGCCTCTACGCCCATCCCTCGGATCGGCTCATAGCCCTGCTGCGCAAATAATACCGCAGACATCATCAATGTCATGAGCATCGCAGCTAACTTTTCGAATAATTTTCTGGTCATTTTTTATTTTTTTAAGGTTTGTGTTTTTCTTTCGACTAGTACAAGGCTTTCCAGTTACTTCCGTTACAGCCTTCATGGGCCTTAATTGTTGCATTATATCGGATGGCACCTTCTTCAGCAGCAGTGCATGACGAATTAGCTGCTGAAGCAATTCCTTTCATCTGAACTGCCGCACCTGTAGAGGTCGCTGCAGTAGGAATCATATTAATTCCTACTATTGTATCTGTTCCGTTATTCTTATTAAAGAAAACATGTTCTTTATTAGCGTAAACCATCTGACCTGCTGCTGCCTGACCTGAGAAGCCTATTGCGAACGCTTCTGTTCCATTGGCCGTATTAGCAGAACCAACAGCGATATTATTCAACGATGTTGTATTTCCGCTTCCAATGGCAATTCCTCCGCTATTTATATGATTATTCCCAACTGTAAGCCCTGTCAGACCTGTTACTGTGTTAAGATTTCCGAACACTAAGTTATTGGGTCCGGTAGCAGTATTGTTATTTCCTATTATCTTGGCACCATTATTCGCTGTGTTTCCCAATCCTATAGCTACAGCCGGGAAATTTCCCTGTGCAGATACTGTATTATCTTTTCCCAGTGCAATATTGGAAGATGAACTGTTGGTAAGTACATTATTCGATCCCCATGTAAATGAGGCGTAAGCCCCTGATGCCGAATTAGAATTTCCTCCCTGTAAAGTACCGTTTACATCCAATATCCCTTTCACATTCTTCTGAGTAGCCAAAACCAGATTCTGCCCATCATTCGTACCAAGATAATTACCTGTACTGATATTGGATCCTAATGTTGCTGCCGTTGCTGTTGTTCCGGTATTTCCTGCCGTACGCCAGCTTCCGCTTAAACCGCTCCACTTGATACCATCAAAATAATAATAACCAGGCGAGAGGACCTCTGCAGTCTGTCCGGCTGGTGAGGTTTCTGCCACAGTAACATATACAATTGCACCGGTTTGGGCAGTGGTATAATTTTTAGCCTTTAGTTCTACTCCTGTGAGTCTTGGGGCAATCAGCCCATCAAGTTTAGCAGCATTGGAAGGCGATCCTACGATATCAAATGTTGCCTGAGGTTGACCTGTATTAATCCCTACCTGCGCTATTAATGGCAAACTTGCAGATAAAAGGGCTAATGTGAATAATTTGTTTTTCATTTCTAATGTATTTGTTTTTTATTTCTGAGTTGTAATGGAAAGGACAATTTTAAAGCGTTCTCATTTGGATTAAAAAATGAAAAATGATATTGGTTTCAGAAAACGCTGAAAATTGTTAGAAATATTAAAGAATAAAAGTATGGCTTGGTTTGTCGGGAATCTTGATGATAAACTTAAAACCATCAATAAGCTGAATAGAGTTCACATAAAATTTTCTGACCATTTGAGATGTCAAAAAAATATTTAATTTATAGTTTAACAATGAGTAAGCCCATTTACTTTGTATAACCCCAAGTTTTAATGCTTTAAGAACAGATATACAAATATTAGTTTTGCAGAAAAATAAAAGGTGGTATCCCGGGCTGTTGCAATAGAATCCGCAGTCTGTTTTCTGACCGTCAGACATATAATGCAGAACTGAAAGATCATTTTCATTTTCATTTCCAGACCATTGATAAGCCGGAAAATCATTTGAACACCGATGATCATTCGTACCTGTACAGTGAGGGAGTTCTATCTTACCAATCGTTACAGATATTAACTTAGTGTTGAATTTCCCTACAGCCGCCAGCAGCAATAAAAATGCTATCCTGTGACCATAAGAAAGAAAATAATTTCTATCCAATTATGTTGTGTTTTTTCAATACAAATATAATACTTTTTCAATAAAACAAAATATTTATTAATAAAAAACATGACAAAACAAAATAAAATCAAATAATAAATAAAATAACCATACAATAATTACAAAATAATCAATCATAATAAAATATCACCAAATAAGAACTAATCATATTAAAATACAATTATCGATTAAGGTACAGATTTACAGGATATTACAACAACAAAAAAAGCCCGGGCAATTTGCCCGGGCTTCTATATTTATAATAAAATTGAAATTATTTCAATTCTACTTCAGCACCAGCTTCTTCTAATTGCTTCTTAAGAGCTTCAGCTTCGTCTTTAGAAACACCTTGCTTAATTGCAGCAGGAGCTCCGTCTACGATATCTTTAGCTTCTTTAAGACCAGCACCAGTTAAATCTTTTACTAATTTAACGATAGCTAATTTAGAAGCACCTGCAGACTTAAGAATTACGTCGAATTCAGTCTTTTCTTCAGCAGCTTCACCTGCAGCTCCACCTGCAACTACTACAGCAGCAGCAGCTGGCTCAATTCCGTACTCATCCTTAAGGATAGCAGCTAATTCGTTTACGTCTTTTACAGTTAGGTTTACTAGCGTTTCAGCTAAATTTTTTAAATCTGACATTGTTGTAATGTTTTTGTTGATTATTTATTTAATTTTTTGAGTGTAATTATTCAGCACTTGTTTCTTCAGTGCTTTCTGCAGCAGCTTCCGGAGCTTCGGCAGCAGGAGTTTCTTCTACTACAGGAGCAGCTTCTTCAGCTTGAGCTTCTACAGTTTCAGATTTGTTTTGAAGAGCAGAAACAACTCTCTGGATTGGAGACTGAAGTAATCCGATGATTTCACCGATCATTTCTTCTCTAGACTTGATGTTAGCCAACATATCTAGGTTGTTGTCACCAACGTAGAAAGTTTCCTGAACAAAAGCAGACTTTAAAGCTGGCTTTTCTTCTTTCTTTCTGAATCCTTGGATCAATTTCGCAGGAGCGTTTGCTGTTTCAGCAATCATTAACGCTGAGTTTCCTTTGAAAGATGGGAACATTTCAGAGTAATCTACTCCTTCAATTTGCTCCATTGCTTTTTGTAAAAGTGTATTTTTTACCACTTTCACTTTGATATTTTGCTTGAAAGCCTGTCTTCTGAAATCTGAAGATTTACCAGCGTTCAAACCTTCTAAATCTGCTACGTATACTACTTTTGCATCCTGAAGCAAATCTTTGATCTCTTGTATTGCTACAACTTTTTGGTCTTTTGTCATTGTCTTAAGGATTATTATTAGTTAACAGATTTAGTATCAATTGCAATACCTGGGCTCATTGTAGAAGACAAATAGATGCTCTTCACATAAGTTCCTTTAGCAGCAGTTGGTTTCATTTTGATCAATGTCTGGATTAATTCCTGAGCATTTTCTTTGATCTTAGCAGCATCGAAAGATACTTTACCGATACCAGCATGGATGATACCATACTTATCTACTTTGAAATCAATTTTACCTGCTTTAACTTCAGTTACTGCTTTACCAATTTCCATTGTTACAGTTCCTGATTTAGGGTTTGGCATTAATCCTCTTGGACCTAATACTCTACCTAATGGACCTAATTTACCCATTACAGCTGGCATCGTAACGATAACGTCAACGTCTGTCCAACCTTCTTTGATTTTTTGTAAATATTCGTCAAGACCTACATAGTCAGCACCAGCAGCTTTAGCTTCTGCTTCTTTATCCGGAGTTACAAGAGCTAATACTTTAACATCTTTTCCAGTTCCGTGAGGAAGAGATACAACACCTCTTACCATTTGGTTTGCTTTTCTAGGGTCTACTCCTAATCTTACAGCGATATCTACAGATGCATCAAACTTTGTAGTGTTCACTTCTTTTACAAGAGCTGAACCTTCTTCAAGGTTATAGAATCTTCCTTTTTCTACTTTGCTTAAAGCTTCTTTTTGCTTTTTAGTTAATTTTGCCATTTCTTTAAGTTTTAAGCGTTAGTTGGTTTTGTTCCTGTTACTCTTAATCCCATAGATCTAGCAGTACCTGCAACCATAGAAAGAGCAGAGTCCATTGTAAAACAGTTAAGATCCGCCATTTTATCTTCAGCGATTTTCTTTACCTGCTCCCAAGTTACAGAACCTACTTTGTTTCTGTTTGGTTCACCGGAACCTCCTTTGATTTTAGCCGCATCCATTAACTGGATTGCTGCAGGTGGAGTTTTAATAACGAATTCAAAAGATTTGTCCTCGTATACTGTAATTACTACAGGTAAAACTTGCCCTGGCTTATCTTGGGTTCTCCCGTTAAATTGCTTACAAAACTCCATGATGTTCACACCTGCAGAACCCAATGCTGGACCTACTGGTGGAGAAGGGTTAGCTGCGCCACCTTTCACCTGAAGCTTTACCATTTTAAAGACTTTCTTAGCCATTGTTTGTTTTTTAAATTTGAATAATTAATGAGTTTGGAAGCATTTATTATTCAGCAGGTTATTGTACTCACCTATAATAAACCTACTTTTTGGACTGCAAAAGTATAAAATATTTTTGAAATAGCAAATGGAAATTGCTGATTTTTAAAAAGTTTTATAAAATAGTTTTTTGACAGAAATAATTTCTAAGGTATTTTGAAATTTAACGTTTGAGCAATTTTAATCAAATACTCCTTAATAAATAAAAACGGCTATTTAAATTGTAAATAGCCGTTTCATATATTCTTGACTGCAAAAAAATTTAAAAACCTGATGGTTTGTTAATCGTTTGGGTAGAACCGTCATTCCCGCCAAGATCGGCATTGATATCGTTGATATTTTGCTTTTCGATCAATCTTTTATATGCCATCAGATACAGGTCCACAGTAAAGTTATTGTAAGTTCTTGAGGGAGTAGGACTTGTTGCAATAATCCTGCTGTCTGTAAATCTTGCTCTGATATGCCATGTACCGTTGCTTTTGAACGCAACAACGTCAGGTGATCCCTGTTTGTTATCATTGACCCCATTATCACCATAATCAAGCATTACGCTGGTAGTCCCGTCATTCAACTTGAATGAATAGTTATGAAGTACAACAAGGAAATTATTGGCATCTATCTTTGTGTCATAATCTGTAATTCCTGTACCCGGAACTCCGGTAAGAGTAAGTTTCAGATAATTAAACAATCCACTGCTTTCCAAAGCCGGGTCATATAATTGCAAGGCATTCTGTGAAGTTGCCAGGAAGCTACCTCCCGACATAGTTGGTTCACCCGGATTTCTCAGATATAAAGAATTCGTATATGTTTTTCCATTAACGTCAAGGGTTTCTGCAGGGTTTGCTGTATTGATCCCTACTTTTCCTTTCTGGGCATTCAGAAATATTCCCAGACACATGATTATTGTGATATAAATTTTTCTTTTCATAGTTGTTTATTGAAGCCCCAGAGGGGTATTAGTTGAAACTCCTGAATAACCAGGTGATGCTGAAGCAGAAACAGAACCGTTAAAAGTTCCCCAGTCTTTAACCAAGGACTTTTCAAAGACATTCAAACTCAGCGTCCATGTTCCGTTCTGAGATGAAACAGTTCCGGCACCTTTAAAAGCTAAATTAATAGCATGATAACTTTTACCCCCACTGGTCACCTGTGTAACTTCTGTAGAATAAGAGCCAAATGACTTTGGGTTTGTCGTCGTATTCGCTGCAGAAACCGCTGCCGTAAAAACAGCCCCTGTAATAGCCACTACATATTTACCTGCTTCTAATCCCGTATTAAGGTTCACAACTTCATCCTGCCTCACATTTTTCAATACAACATTATACATATTTACAGGAGCTACATTACGGAGCGATATATCCAGCAGCTTAACCTTACCTACCGGTGAGCTGTCTTTTGAACGGGTAAGCAGAAGATAATCTCCACCCGCCTTTGTATTTTCAGTATCTATTAAATAAGATTCCACTAATGTTTCACCTTCAACATCCAGAGTTCCTTTTGGAGTATTAGTATTGATTCCTACTTGAGCATTTATGCTTAAAGCAGCAAAACCCGTAAAGAGTATCGCAATAATTTTTTTCATACAATTTATGTTTTTATTGAATTAAAGGAGCCGCAGCAGCACCCGTTGCTGAAGCATTAAGGTTTTGTGTAGTATTGAAATCTTTGGCATAAGATCTGTCAAACACCAGCAGGTTCAGTGTCCAAACTCCTGTTGGAAGCGATGAATCCGGGGAGAATCCATGATAATCTGCTTTCAGCTTCCATGTTCCTCCTGAAGAATATGCAAAAATCTGAGGTACAGGGGTAAACCAGTCACCAGAAAAAGTTCTTGTAGGCTGTGTAAAACCAAAAGAAGAAATTACCACCAGAAATTTTTTAGAATTGATTTTTGTATCAAACTGATTGACCCAATCCTTGTCTGCAGGATCACAGGTAATTTTGAACTGAATAAGGTTAATTGGTGCCGGTGAATTAGGCACAAAAGAGTCATTGTACGCTGTAATTTTGTTTTCAGGAGCTGGAGATTTGATAATGAAAGTGTAATTCTCATCTGTCTTCAGCTTTTCCATAGGCTGCTTGAAAACAATTCCGGATGTCTTCATAGTACCATTCACGGTAAGTTCTTTTTCCGGTGTCGCAGTATTGATACCAACCTGAGCATTTGCGAGCACAGATGTTCCCACCAGAGTGATCAGCGAAATAATTTTTGTCATTGGGTTATGTGTTTATATAAGACTTGTGTTTTTAACTCATCCGCATTTTTATATTCCTTAGTTAATAAACATAGAATTCTTCTACAACTGTAATCAGTGTATAAAAGAAAAAATATAAAAATTTATGGATTAGTTAACAGCTTGGTTGCAAGAAGCATGCCATCGGAAAGATCATCAGATCATAGAAAAACATTTCGGGAAACACGAACAGATAAAATCCCATAATGGGGATAAATAAATTAAAGCAAATCGCACTATAGAAGCATACTTCAGATATCAAAATTTATAATACGAATAGAATAACACAAATAAACTTAAAAAAACTTAATCCCTAAAAATGGAAATTTATTCTTTATATTCGATTATGATTTAAAAGAAACAAAGTGATTACCCGGTAAAATCAGAAATTATTTAAAAAACTATTGTATATAAAAGCAAAAAAAGACCGCTTTACAGCAGTCTTTTTATATCTTGATAAAAATAAGTTACACTTATACTTTTTCTACTTGCATGTAGCTCAATTCCATTGGAGTTTTTCTACCGAAGATCAATACTGAAACTTCAATTTTCTTTTTGTCTTCAAGAATCTTCTCAACCGTACCATTGAATCCGTTGAAAGGTCCATCGATTACTTTAACGTTTTCTCCAACTACATAAGGAATTTCAACATCACTTGCAAATTCAGAAAGTTCATCCATTCTTCCCAACATTCTGTTCACTTCTGATTTTCTCATTGGAACAGGATCTCCTCCTTTTGTTAAACTTAAGAAAGAAATAACTCCGGGAATATTTTTGATAACGTGAGGAATCTCTCCCATCAGGTCAGCTTCAATCATCAGGTAACCAGGATAATAAGGTCTTTCTTTAGGAACTTTTTTACCGTTTCTAATCTGGATTACCTTTTCCATAGGAATAACCACTTGAGTAACGTACTGCTCAAACCCTAAACGTTTGATTTCTGTCTCAATATAGTTTTTCACTTTATTTTCCTGTCCGCTGATAGCTTTCAGCACATACCATTTCAATTCGCTCATTATGGGAAAATACTTAATTATTAATTGAACAAGTTGATTAGCATTCCTATTATGTTGCTGATTGCTTTTGAAAACAATTCATCAACTCCAAAGGTAAATAATGCCAGAATCACTGTCGCAATAGTCACTACAATGGTAGATGACTGAAGGTCAGTCCATTTTGGCCATTCAACTTTATGTCTGAATTCGTTATAAGAACCTTTTAAAAAATCGACAAATGAACTCATAATTTATATTTGCACGGGCACAAGGATTCGAACCCTGATCAACGGTTTTGGAGACCGGTATCCTACCATTGGACGATGCCCGTAGTTAAAAAAAGCTCCGTAAAGAGTGTTCCTTACGGAAGCTTTTTTATATTGTTTTAGATGTGGATTAGTCGATGATTTCAGTTACCTGACCTGCACCTACTGTTCTACCACCTTCTCTGATCGCGAATCTAAGACCCTCGTTAAGAGCGATTGGCTGAAGTAATTCAACAGTGATTGTTAAGTTATCACCAGGCATTACCATTTCTACACCTTCTGGTAAGAAGATCTCACCTGTAACGTCAGTAGTTCTTACATAGAACTGAGGACGGTATTTGTTGTGGAATGGAGTGTGACGTCCACCTTCTTCTTTAGAAAGGATATAAACCTCAGCTTTGAATTTTTTGTGTGGCTTAACTGAATCTTTCTTAGCGATAACCATACCTCTCTTGATGTCAGTTTTTTCAATACCTCTCAACAATAGACCTACGTTATCACCAGCTTCACCTCTGTCTAGGATTTTTCTGAACATCTCAACCCCTGTAATAGTAGAAGTTAATTTTTCATCACCCATACCAACGATATCAACTGGATCTCCAGTGTTGATAACACCAGCCTCGATTCTACCAGTTGCTACAGTACCTCTACCTGTAATAGAGAATACGTCTTCGATTGGCATCAAGAATGGCTTATCCTGATCTCTAACAGGCTGCTCGATCCAAGTATCAACTGCATCCATTAATTCTTCAACAGTCTTAACCCACTTCTCGTCTCCGTTAAGAGCACCAAGAGCAGATCCTTGGATTACTGGAGAGTTATCTCCGTCATATTCGTAAGTAGATAATAAATCTCTAAGTTCAAGTTCAACAAGCTCTAAAAGCTCAGCATCATCCACCATGTCAACTTTGTTCATGAAAACAACGATTCTTGGTACGTTTACCTGACGGCAAAGTAGGATGTGCTCTCTAGTTTGAGGCATTGGTCCATCAGTTGCAGCACATACTAAGATAGCTCCATCCATCTGAGCAGCACCAGTTACCATGTTCTTAACATAGTCAGCGTGACCTGGACAGTCAACGTGTGCATAGTGTCTGTTTTCAGTTTCGTACTCGATGTGAGCTGTATTAATAGTGATACCTCTTTCTTTTTCTTCTGGAGCAGAGTCAATAGCAGAGAAGTCTTTTTTCTCAGCAAGACCTTTGTTAGCTAATACACTACTGATAGCTGCAGTAAGTGTAGTTTTACCATGGTCAACGTGACCAATAGTACCAATGTTCAAGTGTGGTTTGTTACGATTAAACGTTTCCTTTGCCATGATTTAAAATTATTTATTTATTGTTTTTCAAATTTTCGGTGTGCAAATATAATGAATTTTTAAATACCAAAAACTTTTTATTAAAAAAACTTTCAATATTCACATCCAAATGAAGTACAAACCTTATATTTCAATGTATTGAGATTGCAAATTTACACAAATTTCTCAATTTAAAAAATCATTGTCCTACCTTTTCACCAATTTATAAAGTATCTCTTTAATTCTGAATTATATAAATTGATCAGAAAATACTCCTTA
Organism: Chryseobacterium sp. ON_d1; assembly: GCF_006829085.1. Taxonomy (GTDB): domain Bacteria; phylum Bacteroidota; class Bacteroidia; order Flavobacteriales; family Weeksellaceae; genus Chryseobacterium. Next base: position 18,397 of record NZ_BJTC01000005.1, on the reverse strand, counting down.
AAAAAATATTCAGGAAAAACCATGAAGCCTATTTTCTCGTAAATATCAGATATAAACCATTAAAATTAATATTATGAGAAAATTATTACAAGTATTCACGATGCTTTTAAGCATTTCTTTTTTGCTTTCATGCAAAGATTCCGATGACATGATGATTCCGGATATGAATATTCAGGGGCCGGATCTTATGGTATACGGGATTACCGGCAATAATGAGCTGGTGTCTTTTAATGCCAACAATCCCAAAGTATTTGTTTCCAAAACAGCTGTTTCCGGAATTTCTTCCGGGGAAAAACTGCTCAGCATTGACTTCAGGCCTGCTACCGGAGAGCTTTATGCCTTGTCAAGCGCCAGCAAACTGTATATCATCAACCCAACAACCATCTCTGCCAGGGTCGTAAGCGCAACATCTTTCACACCTGCCATTTCAGGGAGTGTGGTTTCCATAGACTTTAATCCTACTGTAGACAGAATCCGTATGGTGAGCAATACCGGACAGAATCTCAGAATTCATCCTGAAACAGGAGCTGTTGTTGCAACCGACATGAACATCAACGGAGCAGGTACTCCATCAATAGCAGGAGTAGCCTATACCAACAGCAAATCAGGAGCATCCACTACTGTACTTTATGATATTGATATGGCTTCCGGTAAGCTATTCAAGCAAGACCCTCCCAATAATGGTACTTTGGTAGAAATAGGCACTTTGGGAACAACCTTTACAGGACAGGCTGCTTTTGATATAAAATATGATAACAGTGCCGCACTGCTTGCATTAAACAACAGCCTGCACCTTCTGGATCTCAATAATGGCAAGGCAACCCCTATCGGAATGCTCCAGCAGCAGATTATTGACCTTGCAATCCCAACTGAAGCAGTAGCCTATGCTGTGGATAATTCCAATAATCTACAGATCTTTAACCCCAACAATCCGATGCCGGTAACAAAAATGATTTCAGGCCTGCAAAGCGGGGAAAACATTTTAGGTATTGATTTCAGACCTGCCAACGGACAACTCTATGCATTAGGAAGCTCAAGCAGACTTTATACCATCAATCTAGGAACGGGAGCAGCTACATCTGTAGGCAGTTCTGCTTTCCCTACTCTACTTTCAGGAACGGATTTTGGATTTGATTTTAATCCTGTTGTTGACAAAATACGCGTAGTCAGCAATACGGGGCAAAATCTCAGACTTGATCCTGTTACAGGCGGGATTACTGCAACCGACGCTATTCTTAACCCAGGAAGTCCAATGATAAGTGCAGCAGCCTATACCAATAACTCTGCAGGAGCTTCTGCAACCACCTTGTTTGTCATTGATCATAATACGGATAATCTTTACCAGCAAAACCCTCCCAACAATGGAACACTCACCGAAACAGGAGCGCTAGGAATCAATATATCCAGCGCCAATGGATTTGATATAGGAAGCATGAGCCAAAAAGCTTATCTGATGGCAACAGTAGGAACAGCAACAAAAATCTACAGTGTCAATACCTCAACAGGAGCAGCCACGCCGGTTTCAGATTTCCCGAATGCAGTAAGAGGATTTACTGTCGGATTAGGATTTTAAACTCATCATATTTTATTTCAATAGCAGACTCCCCCGGACCTGGATCCGGGGGAGTCTTTTTACAAATATATAATGAAAGAATAATTAAATCTGCTGAGATTTTCTGGTTCTGTTGAAAATCCAGAAAATAATCGGGAAAATAAGAAGAGTGAGTACTGTAGCCGTCACAAGTCCTCCGATAATGACAATAGCCAGAGGCTTTTGTGATTCTGAACCGATTCCTGTAGACAAAGCTGCCGGCATAAGTCCTATTGATGCCATAAGTGCCGTCATAATTACTGGTCTGGTTCTGGATTTTACTCCGTTTAATATCGCTGTATCGAGATCCAGGCCGTTTTTGACATTCTGATGGAATTCCGTAATAAGGATGACCCCGTTCTGGATACAAATTCCCAACAGCGCAATCATTCCCACACCGGCAGAAATCCCAAAATTAATTCCTGTAACGTGTAATGCGATAATTCCTCCGATTAAGGCAAAAGGTACATTGGCCAATACCAGAAGAGAATCTTTCATATTTCCAAACAGAATAAACAGCAGGAAGAAGATCATCAGGATACTCACCGGTACTACCTGTGCCAGCCTGTGAGAGGCACGCTGCTGATTTTCAAACTGACCGGTCCATCCCACAGAATAGCCATCGGGAAGTTCAATAGCTGATACTTTTTTCTGGGCATCTGCAATAGTGCTCCCCAAATCCCTGTCCCGAATTGAAAATTTCACCCCGATATATCTTTTGATATTATCTCTGTAAATAAATGCAGCTCCGTTATCCTTAACAATAGTGCTTATTTCTTTTAAAGGGATCTTGGCTCCGTCCTGTGTAGGTACCATTAAAGCGGCAATATCATTTTCGTTGGTTCTGTATTCCTGTGAATAACGAAGGCGGATCGGGAATTTTCTTTCACCATCAAACATTTCCGAAGCGGTTTTCCCTCCGAAAGCCATTTCCAGCACTGCCTGTGCATCTGCCGGCATTACTCCGTAAGCTGCCATTTTATCTCTGTCCAGAACAACACTTACTTCAGGCTGTCCGATATTTTTAATGATTCCCGGATCTTTTACTCCATCCACATCTTTAATTTTCAATAAAACTTCATGAGCCAGTTTGTCCAGAGTTTCCAGATTATCACCATAGATTTTGATTCCGTTTTCTGCTTTAAAGCCTGCTACTGCTTCTGCTACGTTATCTGAAATCGGCTGGGAATAGTTAAAGGTAATCCCCTGGTAGCTTCTGAGTTTTTTATCAATTTCATTAATCAGCTCATCATAGGTAATCTTACGTTTCCATTCTTCCCTTGGTTTAAGGTTAACAGCAAACTGTACAAATCCAAATCCGTTAGGATCTGTTCCGTCGTTGCTCCTTCCGGTCTGTGCAAGCACATCTGTCACTTCAGAGAAGCTCATAATGTCTTTCTTTAAAAGGTCTGCCGTTTTCAGGGATTCCTTTAACGAAGAACTCATTGGCATTTCGGCTGTGATCCAAAGTGATCCTTCATTCAACTGAGGCAGGAATTCTGTTCCCAGAAATTTTCCGGAAAATAATGTAACCGCCAGGAATGAAATAGCAACGATCATACTTGTCTTTTTATGCTTAAATGTCATATTAAAGCCTTTCAGAACAATTCTGTCCCAGAAATTAACAAACGGATTGTTTTTTTCCTTTACATTTTTATTTAAAAGAATATGAGAAAGCACTGGAACCAGTGTCAACGTAAATATCAATGCCCCCATTAATGCAAATCCAAGTGTAAATGCCAGAGGTGAGAACATTTTCCCTTCCACTTTCTGGAATGAAAAGATCGGGATCAGGGAAGTAATGATGATGAGCTTTGAAAAGAAAATCGCTTTACCCAATCCGGTTCCGGTCTGCTTGATCCATCCTCCTTTTGCCAGTTTATTGAATTTTTCCATTCCGTACCGGTGTGCTTTATGATCAAGCATCACAAAGAGACCTTCCACCATGACGACGGCACCATCAATAATAATTCCGAAGTCTACTGCTCCTAATGAAAGCAGGTTGGCACTCATTCCGGCCAGTTTTAAACATAGGAATGCAAACAGCAGGGATAATGGGATGATAATGGAAACGATAAGGGTAGTCCGCCAGTCGGCCATAAAAATTAAAACGATTACCGTTACCAGTACAATTCCCTCAATAAGATTATGCATTACCGTGTGGGTGGTAAAATCCATAAGATTGTCACGGTCATAGAACGTAACCATTTTGACATCTTTGGGAAGAATTTTTTCATTAAGTTCTTTGATTTTAGCCTTCACTCCTACCAGAACTTCTCTCGGATTTTCTCCTTTCCTCATTACGACAATACCTTCCACCGTATCATCATGGTTGTTCAGGGCAGCCTGTCCGACTCTGGGCATAGAGCTTTCATGAACATCTGCTACATTTTTTACCAGAACAGGATTTCCACTGTCATTCTGGATGGTGATATTCCCGATGTCTGTTACTGATTTTACCAGACCGATCCCCCTGACTACATAAGCCTGTCCGTTTTTTTCAATCACATCTCCTCCTACATTCAGGTTGCTCTTGGTCACTGCATCATATACCTGAAGCGGAGTCAGATTATATTTATCCAATGCTCTCGGATCTATACTCAATTCAAAAACTTTATCCTGTCCTCCGAATACGTTGATGTCGGCTACTCCCGGCACTCCTCTTAAAGCACGGTCTATCACCCAGTTTTGGAGGGTAAGCAATGTCCGTGAATCTTTTGTTTTACTTTCCAGCGTATATCTGAAAATCTCACCGGTTGGCCCGTAGGGTGGCTGCACTTCCGGGTCTACCTCATCAGGAAGGTTAATGGTTCTTAACTGGTTGTTGACCTGATTTCTGGCAAAAGTATCGTCCACCCCATCGTCAAACAGAATTTTAACAATGGAAAGCCCAAACATGGTGGTGCTCCTCACACTTGTTTTTTTCTGAACCGGGCTCATCGCCAATTCGATGGGTGTAGTGACAAAGCGTTCCACTTCTTCCGCACTACGTCCATTCCATTGGGTAATGATAACAATCTGGGTATTGGTTACATCCGGAAAAGCTTCAATAGGCATATTTTTGAAACTTATAAAACCGGAAATCGCTAAAATAGCCACCCAGATAAAGGTAAATGCTTTATTTTTTAATGAAAAAGCGATTATATTTTTAATGAATTTATTCATGATCGATAGATTGATGACCTAAAAAAGCCGTTGAAAAAAATGTAAATATGCTCACTGGCTTACGGAACTAGCTGTTCAATGAACGGTATACCAGCAGCTGGTTGTTGGTAATCACTTCTTCTCCTTCTTTAAGTCCATCAGTAATATAAGTGACATCACCTACCTGTTTTAATACTTTTATTTCTCTGATCTTAACATCTGTTCTGGATTTAAAAACAACGACAAAGCTTTTATTATCATCAAAAATTACGGCCTTTGATGGCACAGCCAATGTTGTATTGTTCTCAAGGCTGGAAACTTTTATGGTGGCTTTACTGTCCGGTATCAGGAGTCCGTTGGCATTATCCAGCACTACTCTTGCCTGCATCGCATTGGTTTGGGGATCAATGATTTTGAAAATCTTATCAATTTTTCCGTCAAAAACTTTATCCGGATAAGAAAGGGTAGATACCTGAGCTTTCATTCCAAGGCTGATCTTATCAATATCTGATTCATTGACATTCATAATGGCCCACACATTGGTTGTATTGGCAACATCAAAAATGTTATCACTCCTGTCACTTCTGAGCTGCATATCCTTATTGATACTTTTCTGAACGATATATCCGCTTATCGGTGCTACCACACTGTATATATTTCCGGTTTTCACATTATAAACCGTACTTACAGCTGTTGCTCTCTGTAACTGATCTTCGGCTTTTTGCAACTGGCTTTTTGCTTCCAGGACATCTCTTTCTGTATTAAGTTTTCCTTCGTACAGTTCTTTTGCCACACGAAGATTATTTTTAGCTACCACCAAATCAGTTTTGGCATCACTTACATCTTTCTGGATTTCTGCCAGCTCAGTACTTCTGATGGTTGCCAGCACCTGCCCTTTTTTCACATAATCTCCTAGTTCTACATTTACACTCATTACGTTTCCTCCTACCAACGGATAAACATCTATATAGCTGTTTTTGTCCGCTGAGATCTTTCCGTAAAAGCTGTATTCATCTTCTATATTCTTTTTCTCAACTTTTGCCAGGGAAATGGAATTCAACATTGTGTTGCTGAGCTCAAATCCTTTTTTGGCGTGATTGGTTTTCTCTTCCTCTTTTTTTGAACAGGCCAATAGTGAAAGAACCATCAATGCGGGAATAATATATGTTTTCATGTTTTTAATAGAAGATTTTCGTTTGTACTAGTTGATTAAGCTGTTCTGCAGACTGCATGATCTCATTTTTCATATCGTAGATCTGAAGGGCTGTTTCCCTGTAGCTGTCCATAAAATCTGTAAATTCAATCAGATTGACATTTCCTTTTCTGAAATTATTCAGCATTCCGTTGTAGACCAGCTCCATATTCTGAAGATCTGTTGTTTTCACATCCAGAAGCTGATCATACTGAACCTTCCATGTTTTATAGGCAGACTGAACTTTGGTTTCGAGGGTAAGCTTCTGAAAATCTGCATTTTTCTGATTCTGCTGAATAGCATAGTTGGCCTTTTCTACATTTCCCTGATTTGCTCTCCATAAAGGCAGCGGAATACCGAGTGTCAGATTGGCTTCATTATTAAAGGTTCCCCCTGCCTGATCCCATGCCGCTCCTACCGTTACATCCGGCACATTCAATGATTTCTGCCACTGTGCATACAGTTTGCTGTTATCAATGAGCTTCAGATTATACCGGTAATCGGCATTATTTTCCAGTGCTTTGCTTTTCAGTTCTTCTTCATCACCGAAAGGCTGGGCAGCCAGGGCTTCTTTGGCTTCTGCTTCAGACATTGTTGGTTCTATATCTTCAGAGATCCCTGTTAAAACTTTTAAATTCTGCTCAAAGTCAAGGATATTTTTGTTGATCTCCAGTTTATCATGATTCAGCTGAATTACAATACTCTGCAGCCTTACAGCATCTTTAAGCGAAACATTTCCTTTTGCTGACTGTACACGATAGGCGTTCAGGAGGTCATTCATATAACCCAGCTGTTTATTGGTATTCTCCAGTTTCAGTTTTTCGTAATAAAGATTAAAATAGGCAGAGCGAAGCTGAGATCTTAAATCGACAAGCAATTGGGAAAACTGAAGCTGGGCCAGTTCCTTATTGGATTTGGCAAAAGCAATTTCATTTTTCTTTTTCCCGCCCATATAAATCAGCTGTGTAATTCCCGCTCCTTTTGAGTGTCCGACATCAAAAAGCTTTTTACCCTGAGGATTATAAGCATTAACCTGTCCACTCAATTGGGGCAATTCCCAGATTTTAGCCTGCAGAATATCTGCATCAGCCATATTGATGTTGTATTGTTCGGCAAGCAGCTGGAGGTTGTTCTTCTGGAAAGCTTCTTCACATTCCAAAAGAGACATCTGCTGTTGTGCCGCCATGAATGAGGAAACGGCGAGGCACAGCACTGCAATTCTGTTCATTATTTTTTCTTTTTAAAATACAAAATTGCTTTGATGCGATTAAAAGAAACTTAAATGGTGCTTAAAAAAATATTAAAATCACCTTAAACAGGCGGTTCTGAAGAAAAAAAGCATTGAAAAAAGATCTATTTTTCTCTATCTATTGAATTTTTTATTAAAAATTCAATCCCGTGTTTAACAAAAAGACGCGGCATCTAAAACCTGCCTTACAGATATTTTTTAAAAATCAGCGTAAACTTATTAATGTACTCATCAGGGGAAGAATATACTATATCAGCATCATGATATTCCAGAATTCTTTTAACGATTCTGAGCCCCAAGCCAGAGCCTGCTATATTCTGTGCATTATTCCCTCTTGTGAAAGCCTGAAACAACTTTGCCTGTTCCTCTTCAGAGATTGTATTGCCATGAGAAATGACTTCAACAGAAAGATTATCATTGGTCTCAGTGATCAATACCTTTACTTCCGTATTATCTGAATACACCGCGGCATTTTTAAAAAGGTTAATAAAGACAATGGCCAGCAAAGACTGGATCCCTTTAATCGTGAGAAAAGCATTTTCAGAACTTTCTTCATGAATCATGAAATCCAACTGAAGCTGGGGGTAACTTTTCTCTACCGCTTCAAAGGCTTCAAAAATAACTTCATCAATTCTCACTTCCTCATAAATGCTCTGAATGTTTTCTTTATCGAATTTTGTAAGCAGCAAAAGAGAATTCGTCAGATCTGACAATTGATAGACATCCCGCTGAATCTGTTTTAAAGATGACAGGGTATCCGGAGAATGCTCTTCAAATTTAATCAGGTTTTCCAACTGAAATGCCATTCTCGTAATGGGCGTTCTGATCTCATGTGAAGCACTTGCAGTAAAATCCTTCTGCGACTGAAATACATCATCCAGTCTTCCGATCATTGTGTTAAAAGATCTGGCAAGAACACTCACTTCATCATTGGACTGCTGCACAGGGATCTGGGTTGTCAGTTTATGGGCAGTAACCTCAGAAATCTCTTTGTTCAGATCTTCCAGCGGGCGAAGAAATTTTTCTACAAAATAATAACTGAAAAATCCGATAAGCATGGTACTCATCACATAAGCTGCGATCAAAAGGTATTTAAGATAGACCAGTTTAGATTTCCCATTGGTATCAAAGGCGCTGGTAAGAATGTAATAATTTTCACCGTTAATTTTTCTGAGTGCAGCATAGATCTCAGGAACGGTCTTTTCCGTATAGATAATTTTCTTTTTATCCAGCTCCTTAAGCATAGCACTGTCCCAGGTGACATTTCTGTCTTTGATTGTACTATAAATCAGTTCTTTTTTCTCATTAAAAATCAAAATCTTCTCATTCAAAAGAATATTATCTGAATTTTCGTTGAAAAAAACCGGGGCTTCCTCTTCAAAGTCTTTGGATTTTGAGATGAAATGAGAGGTAAATTCAAGTCTTTGCCTGAATCTTTCTTTGAACTCATCCCTTCTGAAATCATTAAAAGATAAGTAAATGACAGCCATGACCATTCCAAAAAGTAATGAAAAGGCTATGCTAATCGTTAAGGCTATCTTTCTTTTTAAAGACATTTATAATGGACTTAGGTAATATCCAAAACCTGAACGGGTATGAATCAATTTTATTTTAAAATCCTTATCAATTTTTTTACGCAGGAAATTAATATAAACTTCCACCGTATTGGTATTCGTATTAAAATTGTGTTCCCATACATGTTCCGTGATCTGCTGTTTGGAAACTGTTCTCCCCTGCGCTTCGGCAAGATAAACCAACAGCTGAAATTCTTTTAACGTAAGAGTGATTTCATTGCCTCCCCTGTATACTTTCTGCTCAGTCTTGTTGATAATAAGATCATCAATTCTGAGAATATCCTGGTCCGAATTATCAGAAGGTGCTTTTCTTCTCAACAGAGAGTTGATTCTTAGCAGAAGCTCCTCAAACTGAAAGGGCTTTACTAAATAATCATCGGCAAGCCTCGTAAAAGCATCTTTCTTATCAGAGATGTCTCCATAGGCAGAAATGATGATAATGGGGGTATTTTTATCAAAAGAACGAATCGTCTGGCAGACATCAAGTCCATTAATTTTAGGCACATTGATGTCAAGCAAATACAGATCATAAGTACTGTTTTTTATCTGGCGGAGAAAAGTTTCCCCGTCATAGATCTTATCACAGTTAAAATTATTTGATTCTAAAAATCTGCAAAGTTCTGCAGAAAGAATGAGATCATCCTCCAATAAAAGAATATTCATCAAAATTTATTTTACACGAATTTAACGAAAATTTTTAGGATTGTGATTCTAAAGGTCAAGTAAAAGCATTTTTAAAGCAAAAGTGATCAACCTGTGATAGAGATTAAAGCCAATGGAAGCTTTTTATTTTTAACGGACTATTTTCGGATACGCTCAGAACCCATTACTATTGAATATTAATCTGCCTCCTATTTTATTTATATGTTGACCGCTTTTATGGATCAGTCTCAAAAGCTGGAGGGATATGGAATTTAAACTAACGCAAAATTTTCAGCCTCTTATCTCATATTTTCAAGGGGGCAAAGAATGAAATCAATTTCATTGATTCTTTCTAAGCAAATACATATCCACTAAGCTTCTTCAGCGACAAAACCGCATTCTTAGCTTCCTGAAATAAAACATTTGAATCATTTTTTCTTGCGATTAAAAAATGACCTGTCGGTTCAATAAAAAGTATAGATTTTGTACCAGTCCTCAACTTCTGCGATTGATCTTGAAAAACAGAAGTGCAATATCAGAATTTTGAGCAAAAAAATCCCGAAGAAATTCGGGAAAAATGGAGAGCCAACTACGGGACTTGAACCCGTGACCTCTTCCTTACCAAGGAAGCACTCTACCGCTGAGCTAAGTCGGCATCAACTAAAAAAATCACACTATGGAGCGTGATTTTCGTTGAGCGGAAGACGGGGGTCGAACCCGCGACATTCAGCTTGGAAGGCTGACGCTCTACCAACTGAGCTACTTCCGCAATTTTGTTTCCAAAACTATTGGTAACGCTGTGCAAAACTAAGAAAAACTTCTGAGGCTTGCAAGTTTTTTTTCTAATATAAAATGTGGGGAGAGCAGGATTCGAACCTACGAAGCCGAAGCAACTGAGTTACAGTCAGTCCCATTTAGCCACTCTGGAATCTCCCCTCATGTTTATATTAAAATGAGCCTCCAGAGGGATTCGAACCCACGACCCCGAGATTACAAATCACGTGCTCTGGCCAACTGAGCTATGGAGGCATTTTAATAAAGGACTGAAACTGATCGAGAAACTCTACTCTACACATTTCAGTGTTAAAAAAAAATCACCTTTATCGTGTGATTTTTTTGAGCGGAAGACGGGGGTCGAACCCGCGACATTCAGCTTGGAAGGCTGACGCTCTACCAACTGAGCTACTTCCGCAATTTTGTTTCCAAAACTATTGGTAAACGCTGTGCAAAACTAAGAAAACTTATTTAATCCTGCAAGTTTTTTTTCTAAAAATATAAAGTGGGGAGAGCAGGATTCGAACCTACGAAGCCGAAGCAACTGAGTTACAGTCAGTCCCATTTAGCCACTCTGGAATCTCCCCAAAAGTTTATATTTTATGAGCCTCCAGAGGGATTCGAACCCACGACCCCGAGATTACAAATCACGTGCTCTGGCCAACTGAGCTATGGAGGCAAATATAAAAAAGAATTCAAAAGATCGCTGTTCCTTTTTTGCGAGTGCAAATATAGAACGGATTTTTTGAATTCTCAAATTTTTTATAAACTTTTTTTAACTTTTTTTCCTATGCCATTTCTTTTTTCTTGATTAATAGCTTTTTAGCAGTATCAACGCAAAGGTCCAGACTTTCTTCAAAACTTGTAGTTGTTTTCTTTACTACGATATCGTCTCCCGGAACCGCTAAAATAATCTCGGCTGTTTTGTTCGCTTTATCCGAATTATTTTCAACTTTCAAGAATACCTTACACTCCTGAATCTTGTCATAGAAGGTATCTAATTTGCTTACTTTTTTGTCGATGTGTGATTCTAGTGGTTCGTGTGGAGTTAAACCAATTGATTGTACTGAAATCTTCATAATTCTTCTTTTTTTGATGCTCGAGGGTGAGCCTGATTAAACACTTTTTTCAATTGTTCAATATTAGCATTCGTATAGACCTGAGTACTGGCAAGACTGGAATGCCCTAATATTTTTTTCACTTTGGAGATCTCCGCCCCATTATCCAATACGTGAGTAGCAAAGCTATGCCGAAGGATGTGGGGACTTTTTTTTTCTTTCGTTGTTATAAGACTAAGGTACTTATTAACTACCACATAAACAAATTTTTCATTGAGTTTTTTCCCTTTCTTATTGACAAAGAAATATGATTGATATTCTGTCTGCGGATTTCTTATTTCCAGATAACTTCTGAGAAGTCCAGACAGCTCAGCGGAAATGGGAACTACCCTTTCTTTATTCCCTTTTCCGATTATTTTCAATTCATTTCCGTATATATCAACATTCTCAAATATCAGGCCACAAAGTTCAGCTTTACGCATTCCTGTCTGATACAGCACCTCCATAATGCACTTTTCAAGAAGATCATGCATCTGTTCGAAAATTCTTTCATTAAGATCCGCCATTTCCTCTTTGGATATAGGAATCTGTTTTTCAGCATAAAACTTCAGGGAAGAAATGCCTTCAGTGGGAGAAACCTTAATTTCTCCAATTTTTAAAAGAAAAAGATAAAAACTGCGGAGGGAGGATAATTTCCTGTTAATACTCCTTTTGGAAATATTGTTTTCGCTCAGTTCGACAATAAAATTTCTGATAATTTTCTTGTCGGCTTTCGCTAAGTCATCGGAAGATTCTGTTCTGAGAAAGAAATGGGAAAAGTCTTCAAGGTCTTTTTTGTAGCTCGTTACGGTATGAGGAGAATATCTTTTTTCGAATTGTAAGTATTCTAAAAACTTTTCCAGCATCATAGATTATAAAAATAAAAATTCACTTCTCAAATATAAGAATTTAAGAAGTGAATTAATATATGGTTAAGAAAAAATCTTAAGCCTGCTCTTCTTTGCTAAGTGCTCTTTGTTTGTAAGCCGCTTTTAGTCTAGCTTGTCTTAAAGTCACAGAAGGCTTAATAAACTGCTGTCTAGATCTTAATTGACGAACAGTTCCTGTTTTATCAAATTTTCTCTTGTATTTTTTTAAAGCTCTGTCGATGGATTCACCATCTTTTACTGGAATTATTAACATATTTTACATCTCATTTTGGATGGCAAAAGTAGACATTTTTTATGATAACACAAAATATATTACAAGAAACAATTACTTTCTTTATTCAATCTTTTTTGAAAACCCCGCATTAAAGGGAGTTCACATAAAAAAATATTTTACCACACCGGCTGAATATTCAAGAGCTTATCTTTTAATTCTTTTCATTCCAGGACAAATTTTTCTTTAATACAGGCCATATTAATGAAATGTAAACAAAAAGCATTATCTTTGCATTCACTTTATTCATGGGGTTGACTGGTTTCGACAGCAAGACCAATGGGTAAGTAAGCATGCAGAGAACCGTAGCGCGATCTCTATAATCCCTTGCTACAGAATTTTAACTGGCAACGAAGAGTTCGCTCTTGCAGCTTAATATCGAAGTATAGTAGATTCAAGCGTTTTCCCGAAGATTTCAGTAAGGAAGCAAGATATTCCACAAATGCTCTGTTCTGCGGCGTTTGATCCTGGGATATAGGAATGCGGAAATAAGGCTTTAGAAGCTTCGGCTAAAGCACGAAAACCTCAGAAGATAAGCCGGAAGTTGGGCGTCTGCTCTCTGCTTCCCGTCGAAAACCAATAGCAGAATAAGCATGTAGAAAGCTTATGTATTGCTTGTTTGGACGAGGGTTCGAATCCCTCCAACTCCACTAAAACCACTGATTACCAGTGGTTTTATTTATTTTTAGACAACATTTAGGCAACAATTTGATTTTTTATTTATTTCCGTAACTACTCCATTATTTATTTACATGACAAATAAATAAATCTCAGAATCCCTTACTAGCCTTTACCTTATCACTATCATAGTATCAAATAAATGATAAAATCATATACATCACTCAGAAAACAGGATGGGTAGCATTATAGCTAACAATGAGACCAAAATAAAAAAGTTGAAAATTTATTTTGAGAATTTAAATACTCAATGCCCCCTACACCTTTTTGAAAGCCATTTTCTTTTACCGTACAGGTGGGGATGATCTGGGGAGGTACTCTGCTCTCTTGAATTTGCTGAATTTTTCAAATCAGCATAGGCACGATTCTGAAACTACTATAATTCTTCTTTGTACACCGATTTTAACCACTCAAAACAATATTTGACTTATTTTCACCTTAATAAAAAAAAGAGCCTATAAAAGCCTAAAGCTTTGAAAAAATATATTCAAGATAGTAATAAAGCTCTTGAAGTTTGGGAGTCATTATTGTTCCAACAGCACCACTGATTGAGCCAACTAAAATATCTCTTAGGCTAATGAAGATATTTTTCATAAATAAACTCCTCGGTTTATGATTTTTTCTGGTTGAACGTCTACGCTTTGATACTTTGTGCTCAAATATTTCAAAGAGTTTATTTTCTTCATCGAAAATTAAAAATTGTCTTTGTTGTTTACTTGCCTTCTCGTTGCCTTTAATAGCTTTTAGAATATACACTGTAATTTTTTCAGTAGTCTTAACAATAATTATTTTCTGCTCAATAGAACATAATAAAAAATTTTCCATAATCTTTTTTTTATGTTCCAAAATTGAGAGGGGCATTTTGGGGGCATTCTGTAATCATGCCCTATTTTCGCCCTAACTATATTTTCTTACTTTGTAGATAGTTTTCTAAGATTTCAGGATTCTCTGAAAGCTTTAATATAATTTCTCTCCAACTTTCACCAACTTCATCAATCAATACTTCTTTACTGTGAAGATTTTTATTTACTATTAAATTAAAATTTTTATAAAATGTATTTCCCCTGCCTTTTCCTATTCTCTGATTACCAATTTTTTCAAGCTCTTTTTTGTTTCCTCTGGGCAGTTTTTTCTCTATAGCATAACAATCAAAAATATATGCTAATACATAGTGTTTTGCTTGATATTTTTCTTTGTTGGAATCTTTTTCAATACAAGATTTTTTATAATTATTAAAAAACTCTTCTTCTTTTTCATTATTCCAATCAGGATTATTAAACAGTCGTTCTTTGTATTCGTGTGACCTTCCCCCATAAAACCTTACCATTTAAAAGTAGAGGGAATTTTTGTATCTCTATATATGTAATGACATAAGTGCTTTATTTTATATATTAAAACCCTGGTTATCAATCGAATATCGAAAACAAGTAGCAGATTGGAAATTTACCTCTTTTTTAATGTTTTTTTTACATAAAAAATGATTGGTTATTTACTACCTTGTCTTACTTCCGTTGAGATTTCTCCATTCTCATTGGTCCTGTAATAAATGAAACTATTAAAACTATGTTGTAAGTAAATCGGATGGCCCGTATCATCGTTAATTATTAGTCCTGCTAATTGGTTTTTACCCCAATCTTCTTCTCCAAAAAATACAGATACATTCCAAGAGTTGATTTTTTCTCCATCTAAGTAGAAATCTTCATTTTCACGAACAATCATTTTTTCTTTGGTGTCATATATAAAATTTGTTTTATCTAAAACCTCTTTAGCAATTTCCTCAATTTGTTCTTTCGTATGTTTCATATCAATTTATTTTAATATTCCTAATTTTTTTAATTTTACTAATTCATCCATTTCTTCAATTACTAACTTTGGTTGCCCCATTGGTATTCTAATCTTGTCATTTAAATATTCATAAGAATCAACCAGCTCTCTTTTAGTCCATTTTTCTTTGGTTTTCCAAATTGCATCCCAAACCATTGTTTCATCCTCCCAAAGAGGTAATTTTGCATATTCTTCAGGAGATAATCTTTTCCAAGTCTTCATGTGAACCATTTCATGGAAAACCGTTAACTCTGAAACTTCCGAACGTAAAAACATGGTTTTTAGCCTTGGGTTAAAAGAGCCCACTACACCTCTTGAATTCCAGTCTTTAAGCTTTTGCTTCATTCCAAAATCCTTATCTACGATTTTTAAATCTACATCATATAGCTCCTTCAGTAATTTTCGAAGTTTTTTAAGTTCTTTTATCGTTAATAATCTTCCCCCATCGAATCCAAAACCATCATTGATTTTTCTGAAAAGCTCCTCAATGTCCTCAACTACTTCATCTTGAATTCTATTTCCACTTCCAAATATAGCATCAATTTTCTTTTGAAGCCACTCTGCAACTTTTCCATTCTTTATGGCTTCTATCATTTCAAGGAACTCTTTTTCAAGCCATTTATAGAGGTCTTGTGCTGTGTTTACAATTTTCTTTCCTAAATTTTTAGAAAAGTTTAGAGCTTTTGCTCCTGCCTGTTCTGCTTTGGCTGTTAACCTACTAATTTTTGCAGAAGCTTCTGCAACTAATGAACTTCCACCTGTAAAGTAAGCGATAACAGCATCTAAAATCAATTCAAAGGCAACTCCTCCAATAAAGTAAGCCCAAAAATACTCATTATAGTTAGTAACTTTTTTAGCTAAACCTGAGATAAAAGTAGAAATATCTTTCCATGTTTTTTCATCTGTAAAAAGTTTTTTAATTCCGTTAAGAAATTCTTTTGCATTTTTATCAAATAAATCTACAAAATCTTCTATAAATTCGAGTTTCTCTTGATACTTTGCCAGTTCTAAAGGATTTAATTTTTCTAATTCAAAAATTGGGATATTGTCTACTATCATAGCTAAAAGCATGATAATCAATTGAACCAAAGAAATAAGTCCATTGAGTATTCCACAGAGAAAAGCATTGATTTTTGCAATTTCTTGGTTTAATTTTTCTGTAATTATACTTCCTATATCTGAAATAATATCCTGAACTTCTTTAAATAATGCTTTTAGCTGATTGTAAATATTTTTTATGCTATCAGGCATGTTATCCTCTATAAAGTTCTTTACCAGAAATGTAACAGCAAATAAAATATCATCAGCAATAGTAGGTGTTGCTGCCACGATATTAAAAACAGCAGCAGTAGAAATTTCATCAAACGAGGCAACAAACTCTGAAAGCTTTTTCAATCCTGTTTCTGCAATCTCTTGTTGATTGTCAGACATGTTTTTATATTCATTGCAGGGGAATGGAACAGGAATAATGGGTTTGTATTTTACTTCTTGTTTAGGAAAACCACTTGCACCAGTTTTATTTTGAAAGTTACTATACATAAGTTCTACATAAAACTTGATGTAATCATAGTTTTCCTCTGTAAATTTCCATTTTTCAGTGGCTTCAATACCTCCTTTTAACCAATCTGCCAATTGGTTGTTTAATGAAGACACTTTTTTAAAGGCTTCGTTGATTTTACTTTTTTCAAGTATTTCTAAATAAATAGCACCTTTTAATAATGCCTCATCAATTCCGTAATCTTTAGCAATTACTTTTATGAGGCTATTAAAATCTGAAACACTTACATCAATTGTATTACCATCATAATTAATGGTTTTTCCTTTACTATTATAATCCTTTATTAATCTTTGTCTTGCATAATCTCCCATTTTCACCCTACAGGCTGTACCAAAAAAGTTACTGGTATTTTTGGAAGTCTCCTCATAATAAATAGTAAAGTAATCAGGTTCTATTTTGTCCTTTTCGTATCTGTCAAAAACTTCTATTCCACTTTTACAGAAAACAGCCTGATGATGAACTACACTGTATTTTTCAGATTTGGGATAGCTGTCTTTTAACTCTGGAGGAACAACAAAGGTTTCATAAAACACACTATTTTCTCCTAAAGGGCTGTCAATATTTCTGCTTAAAACATACTCTAATTTCTGTATCATAATCATTTGGATTTATTGTGAGCCAAATGTAGATACGGGTAACGACAAAACTTGTCACATTAAAATTTGTTTTAAAGTTATTATGAAAATCTCATAATGAGAATTCTTATTCCGGTCTTCTTACTTTTTCATCTATGGATTCCTTACATAAGTATTTTAATTATATTTGTTTTTATAAACATTAACCATGACCAAAAAAAGTAACGAATTAGAAAACGATAACAGCACACAAGAGAAAGCTAACAGTCAGAATGAAGATAAGCGCCCAGTCTGTGGTTTAATTATGCCAATTGCTGATACGGACGGCTATCCCACAGGACATTGGAAAGAAGTTAAAAAAATTATAACGTCAGTGGCTGAAGATGCAGGATTTAGAACAAGACTTGTTAGTGAAAGCGAAGAGTCACATGTAATTCAAAAAACTATTGTACAAAATGTTTTCTATGATGACATAGTGATTTGTGATGTTAGTTCAAAAAATCCAAATGTCATGTTCGAATTAGGATTAAGGTTTGCATTTGATAAAGCAGCAGTAATAATAAAAGATGACGAGACAGGGTACTCATTTGACACCAGCCCAGTTGAACATATTAACTACCGAAAGGACTTACGTTTTTCATCAATTGAGCAATTTAAAGTAGATTTAAGTTCTAAACTAACTGCAACATTTGAAAAATCACAAGAACCTAATCACTCGATGTATTTACAGGATTTCGGAAAATTTGTTATCAAGGAATTAGATACTAAAACTGTTTCGGAAAATCAATATATTCTTGAAAAACTTAATGAGATGCAAAGAGAAATAAAAAATATCTCGAATGCAAATCTGAAAGATGCAAAGAAAGAAGAATTTATTATTAAAGGTGACAGTAGAGCTGAAATAAAAGATTTAGTCAAATCTCTCTATATATGGTACTCTAGCGAAGGGGTTGATTATTCTAAAAGCAGATTAGCAGATTTGATTAGCATTACAATGGAAGAAAAGTATAAAATTGAAATTTCTAGCCGAACAATTATTAGATATATAGAACAGTTCATTGCAGAAGAACGTAATTAGTTTCAAAATCTACGTTCTCAAATTACAATCTCCTGCCCCATGACAGGAGATTTTTATTTACTAGGAAAAAAGTTAGCCGCCATTTCAAAATAGCACATTTACATTATGTCAGGTTTTTCAAAAACCTTCTATTTATCTGTAATAGCCACGACTTTATCTGACAGTTAGGGGTTAAAAATAGTTGTCAGTTATCCAATATTGTCCTTACTTCCAAAAGTAAGGATTTTTTGTTCCTCTACAAGAGTTTCCAATAATTTCTC
>NZ_BJTC01000004.1 GCF_006829085.1 Chryseobacterium sp. ON_d1 | reverse complement strand
CCTGAGCCAGGATCAAACTCTCCATTGTATGTTTGTCTGACTCACTCAAAGTTTTTAACGCTTTAGTTTTTCCTTACTTGGTTGTTATATTGTATGTCAATGATCTTTATATCTTTCGCTTTTTAACGAAGCAATCTCTCTGTCAGTGTCGCTCCGTATTTGCGAGTGCAAAAGTAAAACTTTATTTCTTAATGACCAAATGTTTCTAAAGAAAATTTTAAAGTTTTTTAAGTAACCTTAATTCCTTTACCAAACCTTAATCATCCTACTCCTGCGCTCCCTTAATTGGGACTGCAAAGATACAAACTCTTTTTTATCCCGCAACTCTTTTTTAAAAAAAGTTTAAAGTTTTTTCCGTCTGTTTCCTTTTTGAAGTAATAATGTTTTTGCCCATCTAAAGGCTCTTCTGCGCTACTGATCTACTCTCGTTTTCAGTGGGGCAAAGATAACAACTTCATACAACGCAAAACAAGTTTATTTAACATAAATTTTACCGTTTCGTAATATTTACTCTTAAAGCACTGGTAGGCAGGGAGAAAAATTTTAAACATTTGTTTGGGGCTTGGGGTGGAGGGTTGGAGAGTTTGAGCGTTTGAGCGTGAGAGGGTTTGAGGGTGGGAGAAAGAGAGAATGGTGATGCCGGGATGCGGGTGTACGGGGTGTGACGTTTAGGATGATGGTAATATACTATATATAATAAAAAGATAAGTTTAGGCTAAAGCCAGCGGAGAATGTATTTTCGTAAACGGGTTAAAACCCGTTTCTACTGAATGTTTTTTATTTTTTCCCGCAGATGACACAGATTGACACAGATTATGATGTATATTTTATTATAGCCTATATAAACTATTTTTATTTGTGCCAACTTATTACTTATTACATCCCTCCTACCCTAGCCCTGATAGCAATGGTTACCCCGCAGCAGGAGTTGGAGGGAGGGAGAGTTTGAGCGCGGGAGAGCGCTGGCGCGAGGAGTAAAAATGGATAGCAGGATTAAGCTCCTGAAAATCTATTACTATATTATAATGCTGTACAATATAGCGAAACCTATTGTAAAATTATCCTATACTATATATATGATATGATTTCTTCGAAGTTTTGGCTAATCAAACAATCTTAATTGCTGATCACGTGTTCCGGTAAAGTTGGCGGTTGAAAGTTTTGGAAATTCCTTGCCTTCAAAAAATTTTTTTCTTCCAATCTTAAAAGTAGTATGGATCATTTCTGCAATGTTCCCCTCACCTCTTTGTCTTTCAAAATATCTTTTGTCTCCAAGCTTTCCTCCCCGCATAGAACGAATGAGGTTTAAAACTTTCTGGGCTCTGTCAGGAAAATGAGATTCAATCCAGTTTACAAAAACAGGTTCAACAGTGTCATTGAGTCTTACCAGGGTATATCCGAAGCCGGAAGCACCAGCATCTGAAATAGCTTTCAGTATATTCAGCGGTTCATCACTATTGAGTCCCGGAATGATGGGAGCAACCATAACATGTACAGGAATATTGTTTTCTGAAAGAATTTCTACTGCCTTTAATTTATTTTTTGCAGAACTGGTTCTGGGTTCCATCTTTCGTCTCAGTTCTTCATTGATTGTGGGAATACTTAAAGAAACGGAAACAAGATTCTGTTCTGCCATTGGTTTTAAAATATCAAGATCTCTCAAAACCAAAGCATTTTTTGTCAGAATATTGACAGGATGTCTGTAATCAAGACAAACCTGCAGTAATTTTCTGGTGATTTCAAATTGTCTTTCGGCAGGCTGATAGCAGTCTGTATTTCCAGAAAGGAGAATGGGTGCAGCTTTATAGCCTTTTTTTTGAAAAAATTTCTCTAATAATTCAGGAGCATTTTTCTTGACCATGATTTTTCTTTCAAAATCAATCCCGGCACTATACCCCCAATATTCGTGGGTAGGCCTTGCAAAACAGTATGAACAGCCATGTTCACACCCCTGATAAGGGTTCATCGAATATTCCATCGGAAGGTCTTCGCTTTTTACCTGATTGACGATTGTTTTAGGAAAAACTTCGGTAAAAGAGGTCTTTACTGTTTCAAAATCTTCATCTTCAGGCTCATAGGTATATCTGTCGAAACGGTTGATAACGTTTCGCTGAGCTCCCTGTCCTTTTATGAAATTTTCGTTTTGCATTCTGGTGTAAAATTAGAATGGAATTTTTATAAAATAATGAGTTTTAACATTAAAGTTTTCCACAAAAAAATCCAACACTTTCAAAAGCGCTGGATTTAAACATAATTAAATATATTTTTTTACTACTTCACTGCGTAAAATTCCACTCCATGATATTCATCCTCATGGTTCTTTTCATCAAAGTGTCTGTGATAATCCGAATAGGACTCACTATATTTTTTATCTTTTTTAGTCAATATCTTTTTTATGCTAATTAAACTCAGTACTGCCAAAAGACCTACTCCTCCTGCCAGTAAAACTCCAACTTCTTTTTTCATATTTTCTCTGATTTATTACTGATACCATTGCAAAAAGCATACCTATTTTATTTTTTTTAATTATAAATTTTGTTAACATTAAACTTTATTTTTAGGAAAATTACAATCTGTTATTTTTCTTATATTTAGAAATTGCAATGGTTTAATTATTGCACTTAAAAAGAAAAATATTATTATGGAAAATCCGGAAAATATCGACAGAATGACAACCTTAAGCCAAGTCATGAAAACGCTTTCTGAAAGAGGGATACACAGAGAGTTCAGAATGAATGAAAAATGTGAGATGAAATTTGAGAATTCTGAAAAGGTTTACCAGCCTTCAGATTTAACAATTTTAAAAACCTATCGCTTTGAAGGTGACAGCAATCCTGATGATAATGCTGTACTGTATGTAGTAAAAGACAGCAGCGGTAACCGTGGAATGATTATAGATTCTTACGGAGCAGACAGCAATTACCCGGGTGAAGAGTTTGATAAGTTTCTAAGGGAAATTCCTATACTGGAAAGTGATGAATTCAGCTTTTAACTGAAATTCTATCTTATATTATTTTTTTAAACCATTAAGGCTATTTCAATTAAAAACGGTTATCATCAACAAATAACGGATTTATCTTAATGGTTTAAAAATTTATTCTTCATTCTTTTCCTTTTTCCTGAAAATATTTTTAAGAAAGCCCTTTTTTTCTTTTTGCTCCACTTCCGGTTGTGTGGTTTCTTTTTTATCTTTGATTTCCTGCTTTATTTCCTTTACAGACTGTTTCATTTCCTTAACAGAGGAAACTGCGTTTTTCACTTTCTTTTCTGTCTTTTCGATATTTTTACCAATAAGGGTTTTCTTCAGCCCCTGCTCAATTCCTCTCCAGAAGAGATTAAAGAAAGATTTTGTCGGATCACGTTCTACATTTTCCACTGAAACAGACTCCGGAAAACTTCCTGAATCAGATTTTATAAAAATATTGGCAACAGCAGTAAGAAACCCCTTTTTTTCATGATTATTTTTGTTTAATACGGCTATCTTTAAATCTTTATGTTTAAGATTAAAAGTTCCGTGCAATCCGGCAGGGTTTCCTTTGAAATTAAAAAGCATTTCCTGAATAGTTCCTGCAGTAGCCGTCACATGAAGATAGGGTCTTATAAACGGATTGATTCCACTGGCTGGAAGATTTGACGTTTTTCCTGAAATCGCAAAAGCATCTTTCTGATCTGCTACATCGAAATTCCAGTTTACAGAAAGTGGCGAAAGATTCATGAAATAACAATTGATTTTAATATCCACTCTTGTAGGCTTCCCTTTTATTTTAGCAGAATTCAGATTCTTTACATTCATATTAAAATTACTGAATGTCAGCTTTCCGGGCCCCATACTTTCAGGAGTATCTTCTTCGTACACCAATATTGAGTTTTTGACATCAAGATTACTGATGGTCATTGGAATTTTAATTGATCGCAGCATTTTGGAATACAAAGCCTTTATTTTAGGGTCATCTTTCGGGATTTTGCTTCTGAAAATATTGGCATCTGCAGACTGAATAACCACATGGGAAGCAGCCACCGCTTTATTTTGAGAAAAAAGCTCCCAGGTTCCTTCTGCTGTTATCTGTCCTGCTTTCAGGTCATACAGATCTCTCTCAACGGGTATCATTTTGATAAACTGTGCCCTCGAAACGAGAGGCTTCATAGCAAAATTATTGA
Organism: Chryseobacterium sp. ON_d1; assembly: GCF_006829085.1. GTDB lineage: Bacteria > Bacteroidota > Bacteroidia > Flavobacteriales > Weeksellaceae > Chryseobacterium. The sequence continues at coordinate 363,995 of NZ_BJTC01000004.1, read as the reverse complement.
TCTGGACCCTGTTCTTATTCAGCTTAAGAAGTCCCAGACTCATATTATAAAACGGTGTTTTGTAAGCAAAATTCCTGGTGGTAAGATAATAGTCTTTTACTTTAAAAGAAAGCCCCGGCTGGTTGGGTTTAGGAGACACTTCAATGTTATTAAAAGTAGCATTCAGATCATGGAAAGCTAAAGGTTCTTTTCCTTGATCATAAATAATATTTGAATTTTTTAAGGAAGCTTTTCTTATAATGACAGATTTTACGATATCAGCCCCTGCAGGTTTACTTTGTTTTTTTTCACCCGCTGTAAAAATTCCGTTTGCATTTTCTATAAGAAGATCTTTAAGATCAAGATTCAGCTTTTTATCTGTAAATTCCAGCTTATTGATATTAAAAGCAATATGATCAGTTCTTAAGTCTTCTAATTTCCCTGTTTTTAAAGCCCCGGATGACAGGACCATATCCCGGATTTCACCACTGCCGGGCTTGAGTGCAAGGCTTCTTACTGTAATATTTTTATGATTAGAGTATTCAATATCTGTTCCGGCAATGGTAAAATCTTTGTATCCTACAGGAATAATCTGTTCTGAAGTTTCTTTATTAAACATCAGCTGACTGATATTCAAATTAAGATTTCCGACAGATAATAGCTTATTGCCATCCGGTTTATTGATCCGCACAACAGCATTATTCAGTCTGATATTTTTTAAATCAACTTCAAAATTTGATTTCTTTTCCTTTTTCACTCCTTTTACTCCTGTATTGTATACACTCAAAACAGGATTTCTAAAATCTGCATTGGCCAGTGAAATTTTGTTTTTATTTAAAATAACATCTTTAAATTCCATTTTTGGAATGGAGAATTCGAAAAGCTGAACCTTCTTAGGGTAAAACTTTTTAAACTGGGCAAAAGAAAACAGCGGGGTCAGCCTGAAGTTATCCACCGACATTTGCCCATTCTCTGTATTAATTTTACTGATGGTAATGGCATAAATATTATCCGGACGGAAAAAGAACCTTTCCCCTTTAATGCTGTATTTGTCAAAAACAACCGGTAATTTATCTTCAACAGATTCTTCTGTCATCTGTAAGTTTTCTACAAACAGATCCAGCTGTTCCACCGATAAAAATTTTTGTTTGGTATGTCTGAATACAGCAATTTTTCCGTTGCTGATCCTGATATTTTCAAAAAGTACAGGATTTCTTTTTTTGCCGGTTTTACGATCAACCGGTTTAGCAAGAATAACATTTAAACTGGGCTTAGCAAGCAGCAGATCTGAAGAACTGATTTTTTTATTAAAGACAGCATCATAAATTCCAAACCGGCTTATTTTCAAGGTATCAATAGTCCCCTGCAGTCCAATCACATCAGTATTTTGCGGGTCTTTACTATTGACGGAAATTCCTGTTGCCAATATATTTCCTGTGCCTAAATCAACATCCAGGGTTTTGTAGGAAACTTTATAATCTGTATTTTTTTTTATATAATCCGGAAGCTGGGTTTTAAGCCATATATTGACTCCGAAATTTGCAGCAAGAAGCATCCCTGCCAGTATTCCGAAACTTATCAACAGCCTTTTAACCCATTTTCTCATATTTTGTGATTTGATGTTTATTATATCGGTCAGTTTCTGATTTCCAGTTCGATCACGTATCCTTCATGCCCTCTTACATTGATGAAATTTCCTCCTTCGAATCCGAGATACTGCCCTTTGATCCCGGTAAGCCTTCCCGTGAATTCAGGTTTTTTATCTAATGTAAATGAAGTAACTTTTTCCGGTTTTTCAAAAGGGTAATCCAGCATCCATAATTCTTCCCCTTCACTGTAGAATTTCTGAAAATCTTCAGGAAAGTATTCCTTGATCTTCTGCCTGAAATCTGCAAGGTCCACTTCTCCTTCAAAATCATCCTGCAGCATTTTCCTCCAATTGGTTTTATCCGGCAAATGATCCTTTAAAGCCACTTCTATCATTCCTGCCTCATAGCGGTTCTCTGTCCTTGCAATAGGTAAAGCAAAAGTCGCACCCTGATCAATCCATCTTGTAGGAATCTGTGTATTTCTGGTCACGCCTACTTTTACGTCTCCTGTATAAGCCAGATAAACGGTATGAGGCTGCAGCTGGATTTGTTTTTCAATTTCCAGATCACGTTCTGCAATATCTAAATGTGCAGTGGAAAGTTCCGGACGGATAATAGTATCGCTTGCATAAGGACTTTCAAAAAAGCAGTTTTTGCAGAATCCCATTCTGTAAATCGGCTTATTCTCTCCACAATTTACACATTGAAATCCGGTATGTCTGATGCTTAATTCCTTCCCGAACAGCTCATTCATATGGATAAGATCTCCTGAAAGATTAAGGTAGTACTGGATGGGTTTTGCATCATAGCTTGTCATCTTTAAAATTTGCCCTTGAAACTGCATATTATATTTATATTACTTTTTTAAGTAAATTTAATGATTATATTTTTCAAAAAGTAAAATTTATATTTTTGTACGCATAAAAAATACAAATGGTTTATCTTGTAACAGGCGGCAGTGGGTTCATCGGCTCTCATTTAATTGAGCAATTATTAAGAAATGGACATTCTGTCATAAACATTGACAATTTTGATGATTTTTACGGCTATCAGGTAAAAATTAAAAATACTTTAGAGTCAATTGGCAAAATTCCGGATTTTGAGTTCTCGGAAAAAGAGGCTGATATCCGGCGTTTGGTTTCGCTTTCTCATTCTGACCGATATTCCCTCTATTGGCAGGATATTCGTGACTACAAAGGGCTAGAAAACATCTTTAAAACCTATCATATTGATATGGTGATTCATCTGGCGGCACTTGCCGGAGTGCGTCCTTCTATTGAACGTCCTTTGGAATATGAAGAAGTCAATGTAAGAGGCACTATGAATCTTTGGGAACTGTGTAAGAATCATCATGTCAAAAAATTCATTTGTGCATCCTCTTCAAGTGTTTATGGAAATAATGAAAAAATTCCTTTTGCAGAAACAGATAATGTAGACCACCCTATATCACCTTATGCAGCGACCAAAAAAAGCGGCGAGATTATAGGTCATGTTTACCATAATCTATACCATATAGATATGATACAGCTTAGGTTTTTCACAGTATATGGGCCAAGACAAAGACCTGATCTTGCGATACACAAGTTTACAAAGCTTATTTCGGAGAATCAGGAAATCCCCTTCTATGGAGATGGAAGCACTGCCAGAGACTATACCTATATAGACGACATCGTTGATGGAATTACAAAATCAATCCTTTATCTTGAAAGCAATTCCGGGGTATATGAGATTCTTAATCTGGGGGAAAATCAGGTGGTGACCTTATCGGAAATGGTGGCCACTATAGAAATGGCATTGGGAAAATCTGCCATCAAAAAAATTCTGCCAATGCAGCCGGGAGATGTCACAAAAACCAATGCAGATATCACAAAAGCAAAGGATCTAATAGGGTATAAACCGGTCACAGACTTCCAAAATGGCATAAAAAAATTTGTGGAATGGTTTTTGAGAAAACGACATTAAGTAAATTGCTGACATAGCTGCAGTCAGTTTGTGACAGCCATTTATAAGAAAATATTATAAAAAGAATTGAAAATCAAGTATAAAAAAGTTTATTATACAAGCTATTTTTATACTTTTGCAAAAAATTAGAAAATTATGTACTGGACATTAGAATTAGCTTCATATTTAAGTGACGCACCTTGGCCAATGACAAAAGCAGAGCTTATCGACTACGCAATCAGAACTGGTGCACCTATGGAAGTAGTAGAAAACCTTCAGGCCATCGAGGATGAAGGGGAAATTTATGAATCTATCGAAGAAGTATGGAGCGACTATCCTACTGACGAGGATTTCCTTTGGAACGAGGATGAATATTAATAAAGCGATAAGCTTTAGGCTGCATGCTTAGAGCTTTTTTGCCCTTTTTATATATTAATTTACACGATAAGCGTGTCATTTAAAACGCTTAAAGCATCTTGCATTAAGCATAAAGCAAAAAATTTATGAGTTTTTTAAACAAAGTTCTTAAAGGGTTTTTGGGAGACAAAAAAGCGCAGGACCTAAAAGAAGTAAAAAAAGTTGTAACAAAAATCAAAGCTGTAGAACCTGGCATCCAAGAATTGACGGATGATGGGTTGAGACAAAAAACTGCTGAGTTTAAAGAGAATATAAAATCTGCAACCAGCAAGATCACAGCTCAAATAGAACAGATAAAAGAGCAGATAAAAAATTCAACAAACGTTGATGAGAAAGAAGCTCTTTTCTCAAAAATTGAGTCTCTAAAGAAAGAATCATATGACATTGAAGAAAAGGTTCTGACTCAGATTCTTCCTGAAGCTTTTGCATTGGTAAAAGAAACAGCAAGAAGATGGGCCCAGAACGGCGAAATCCGTGTAACGGCAACTGACTGGGACAGAGAGTTGGCAGCTGCAGGAAAAGATTTTGTCAGCATTCAGGGAGACACAGCTGTTTGGAAAAACTCATGGGACGCTGCCGGAACTCCTGTAGTTTGGGATATGGTCCACTATGATGTTCAGTTTATCGGAGGGGTTATTCTTCACAGCGGTAAAATTGCCGAGATGGCGACGGGTGAAGGTAAAACTTTGGTAGGAACATTACCTATTTACTTAAATTCACTTCCGGAAAGAGGAGTACACGTGGTAACCGTGAACGACTACCTTGCGAAAAGAGACTCCGCATGGATGGGCCCTCTTTATCAGTTCCACGGGATGTCTATCGATTGTATCGATAACCACCAGCCAAACTCAGACGGAAGAAGAAAAGCATACAACTCAGATATTACTTACGGAACGAATAATGAATTCGGGTTCGATTATCTGAGAGATAACATGGTGACATCACCTTCAGAACTGGTACAAAGAGAGCTTAACTTTGCTATCGTGGATGAGGTGGACTCTGTATTGGTAGATGATGCCAGAACGCCACTGATCATTTCCGGTCCGGTTCCTCAGGGAGACAGACAGGAGTTTGACGTTCTTAAGCCGTCTATCGACAGAATCGTTGAAGTACAAAAGAAAACGGTTTCTGCTATTTTCAATGAGGCGAAAAAATTGATCGCTGCCGGAAATACAAAAGAAGGAGGATTTAAATTACTTCAGGCATACAGAGGTCTTCCAAAAAACAGACAACTCATCAAATTCTTATCGGAAAGCGGAAACAGAGCATTGCTTCAGAAAGTTGAAGCGCAATACATGCAGGACAACAACCGTGATATGCCGATCGTAGATAAAGATCTTTACTTTGTTATCGAAGAGAAAAACAATCAGGTAGACCTTACAGATAAAGGTGTTGAATACATGTCTCAAGGAAACTCTGATCCGAACTTCTTCGTACTTCCGGATATCGGAACTGAGATTGCTGAAGTAGAAGCTAAGAACTTATCTAAAGAAGAAGAGTTTGAAGCTAAAGAAAGACTTTTTGCTGACTTTGCTGAAAAATCTGAGCGTGTTCACACGATGAGCCAGCTGTTGAAAGCTTACACATTATTTGAAAAAGATGATGAGTATGTGGTAATTGATGGAGAAGTAAAAATCGTTGATGAGCAGACAGGACGTATCATGGAGGGACGCCGTTATTCAGACGGTCTTCACCAGGCGATCGAAGCAAAAGAGAATGTAAAAATTGAGGCAGCTACTCAGACTTTTGCAACCATCACGCTTCAGAACTATTTCCGTATGTACAACAAACTTGCGGGGATGACCGGTACTGCTGAAACAGAAGCCGGAGAGCTTTGGGAGATCTATAAATTAGATGTTGTGGTCATTCCTACCAACCGTCCTATTCTGAGACATGACAAGCAGGATTTGGTTTATAAGACCAACAGAGAAAAATATAACGCCGTAATTGAAGAGGTAGAAAAATTAACAGCAGCAGGAAGACCTGTATTGGTAGGAACTACTTCGGTTGAAATTTCCCAGTTGCTTTCAAAAGCACTTCAGTTAAGAAAGATTCCGCACCAGGTATTGAACGCGAAACTTCACAAAAAAGAAGCAGAGATCGTTGCGGAAGCCGGACGTCCGGGAGTTGTAACCATTGCAACGAACATGGCGGGACGTGGTACGGATATTAAGCTTACCAAAGAAGTGAAAGATGCAGGAGGTTTAGCCATCATCGGTACAGAAAGGCACGATTCAAGACGTGTTGACAGACAGTTAAGAGGTAGAGCGGGACGTCAGGGAGATCCGGGAAGTTCTCAGTTCTATGTATCTCTTGAAGATAACTTGATGCGTTTGTTCGGTTCTGAGAGAATTGCTAAAATGATGGACAGAATGGGTCATAAAGAGGGAGAAGTTATTCAGCACTCTATGATCAGCAAGTCTATTGAAAGAGCTCAGAAGAAGGTGGAAGAAAATAACTTCGGAACCAGAAAGAGGCTTCTTGAGTACGATGACGTAATGAACAAGCAGCGTGACGTGATCTACAAGAGAAGAAAGAATGCTTTGTTCGGTGACCACCTGAAATATGACATTACCAACATGATTTTCGATGTTGCCAATTCTATCGTTGCGAAAGGAAAAGCATCAGGAAATTATAAAGATTTTGAATACGAAATCATTAAAACATTTACGATGGAATCTCCGGTTTCTCAAAGTGATTTTAATAACAAGAACGTTCAGGATCTTACAAATATCCTATTCAAAGCAGCTCAGGAAGATTATAAAATGAAACTGAACCTGTTGAAAGAAAAATCATTCCCTATTATTGAGAATGTATACCAGAATCAGGGTTCAATGTTCAAAATGATCCAGGTTCCTTTCACAGACGGACACAAAACAATGACTATTGTAGCTGATCTTAAAGAAGCTTACGAAACTCAGTGTGAAAGTCTGGTGAATGACTTTGAAAAGAATATCACGTTATCAATTATTGATGAAAACTGGAAGCTTCACCTTCGTGAGATGGACGACTTAAGAAGATCATCTCAGGGAGCAGTTTATGAGCAGAAAGATCCGCTTGTTATCTATAAGCAGGAATCTTTCCACTTATTCAGTGAAATGATTGATAAATTGAACAAAGAAATTATTTCATTCTTATACAAAGGAGAAATTCCTTCTTAAGGAAAATTTAATAATATCATCTAAAAACCGCTATGGCATTGATCATAGCGGTTTTTTGTTATTCAGTAGATAACAAATTTATGATAAATATCAATCTTATTATTTATTTAGAACAGTTAAAAATAATATATTTGCAGAAAATTTTACTTTCATGAAAAATGTACTGATCTGTGCTTCTGCACTGGGAACAATGCTGGTTTCTGCCCAAAAAAAAGATTCATTAACCACCAAAAGCATTGACGAAGTAGTCATCAATACATATGTCAAGAAAGACAGTGATTATTCCAATAAAATGCCTCTTAAAGCTATAGAAGATCCACAGGTATATTCTTCTATTGACAAGGGAGTTCTGGAAAATCAATTATTATTTACCGTAGATGATGCCTTCAGGAATGTGGCAGGTGCACAGAAGATGTGGAGTGCGACAAACAGAGCAGGAGACGGAGGTATCTATCTTAATTTAAGAGGTTTTGTAGCCGGAAACTCTATCAGAAATGGTATGGTAGCTCCTATTACTACGTCTATGGATGCCATCAATGTAGAGAGGATAGAGGTTTTAAAAGGACCTTCTGCTACATTATTCGGAAGTAATGTAACTTCTTATGGAGGAGTTGTAAACAGAGTTACTAAGAAACCGTTTGAAACTTTTGCAGGGGCCGTATCTCTGGCAGGAGGAAGTTATAATTACTACAGAGTACAGGCTGATGTCAATACTCCGCTGACCAATGATAAAAAATTATTATTCAGATTAAATACTGCTTATACAAACCAGGGGACTTTCCAGAGAACCAATGCAAAGAACTCCTTCTATGCATTCACGCCATCCGTTACTTACCGTCCAACAGATAACCTGGAGATTAATGCAGAGTTGGAAATGTTTGAAACCAACTCATATCCTGAAACCGCTTTTTTCTTTTATTACCCGAGTTCACAACTTGGAGCAGACAGCATGGACAAACTGGAGAAATTAGGTTATAACTATAAGCAGTCTTACACCGGAGAAGGTCTTAAAACAGTTGGCAAAGCAAGAAACTTTTTTGGACAGGTTAACTATAAGGTTAATGAACATATCAAATCTTCCACAAATGTAAGTACTTCTTATTCTTACTCTGACGGATTTAACCCTTATTTTTATTTTGCTCCAAACCCAGCCAACAGTTCAGAAATTGGGATAGCCAGAGCTGACCAGTCAACCAAAGACAGCAAAAGAACGTATTTCCAGGTCCAGCAGAACTTCAATTTTGATTTCAATATCGGAAGTGTAAGAAACAGAACGGTTGCCGGTTTCGATTATATGAGATTAAATGACAACCAATACTTTATGTTCACCAATTTTGACTGGGTTCCTTTTGCAGGTACAGACTATTCTAATATGAATGGCCAGACACTGGGAGCAATGTATGATCATCTGAGAAACCAGCCGGATTTTGATAAAAACTATACTTATATAAATAAGGGTAAGAAAGATACATACAGTGGTTATATTTCCAATGTAATTACACCAATAACAGGTCTTAATATTCTTACTTCTGTACGTTACGAAACAAATAATTACAAAGGAGGCCAGGTTGGACAAAATAAAACTGCTGAATTCAGCCAGGGAGCATGGTCACCCAAATTTGGAGTTGTATACCAAATCCTTCCTGAGAAATTATCCGTATTTGGGAATTACCAGAATAGCTTTACTGTAAATGGATATTATACCTCAGATAAAGCAGGAAATGTAACCCTTTCAACTCCTGAGAGAGCTAATCAGTTTGAAGGTGGGGTGAAAACCAATCTTATCAAAGGAAGAATTACTACTACATTAAGCTACTATAATATTCAGGTAAAAAATACCCTTCTCAATACCGGTGAAATGACAGGTACAGGACAAGCCGTGCAAAACCAGGCTGGTTTATTAAGAAGCCAGGGAGTAGAATTGGAAGCAAATGCTTATCTGATCAAAGGATTCTCCGTAATTGCCGGAGTAAGCTATAATGATATGAAATATACGGAAGCTGACGAAACAGTAATTGGAAGAAGACCTGCTACAGCTTCTTCTCCGTGGTTGGTCAATTTCAATGCTAGCTACCAGTTTCTTGACGGAAAATTAAAAGGTCTTGGATTCGGAGTGGGAGGAAACTATGCGAGTGATAACAAGATTGTCAATTCTACCACTATGGGTACTTTTATTCTTCCAAAATATCTGGTACTGAATGCTAATGCTTTCTATGATACAAAAAAATTCAGAATCGGAGTGAAGGTAGACAACTTTACCAATGAACATTACTGGAGCGGATATACTACTGCCAATGCACAGGCATTAGCTAATGTACTGGGAAGCTTTACTTATAAATTTTAAACTGTTAGAATAATTACTCCCCCTAAACAATGAAGAGAATAACAATAGGAGCAGCACTGCTAACTTCCATGTTCAGTTTTGCACAGGAAAAAAAAGACACCATCAAATCCAACGATATTGAAGAAGTAGTTGTTAACGGAAGATATTATCAGAAGTATAAACTGAATGAGGTTTCGGGATCATTAAGAATTCAGACTCCGATTCTTGAACTTCCTCAGAATGTGCAGTCTGTAAGTTCTCAGATACTTGCAGACCAGCTTACCCTGAACATGTCAGAAGGAATTGTACGTAACGTCAGTGGAGCAAGAAAGGTAGAACACTGGGATAATGTATATTCAAATGTTTTCATGAGAGGTGCCAGTATAGCCACTTTTATGAACGGGATGAATGTTTCCTCTACATGGGGTCCAATCAATCCAGACACATCTGTTATAGACAGAATTGAGTTTGTAAAAGGTCCTGCCGGATTTATGGGTTCTATGGGAGATCCTGCCGGGTTTTATAATGTGGTCACTAAAAAGCCCACCGGAAAGTTTGCCAACAGTATCCGTTTCACAACGGGTAGCTATAACCTGTTCAGAGGAGAAGCTGATCTTGACGGAGTTCTTGTAAAAGACGGGGTTTTAGACTACCGTCTCAACTTAATGGGAAGTTCCAATAATTCATGGGTGGAAAATGATAAAACAAGCAAAATCATTGTTGCTCCATCCATTACTTTCAGGCCTACAAAGACGACTACATTTACAGCACAATACAACTATCAGTATTTAAAATTCAATCAGCCTGGAGCTTATCTCATGTCTAATGACGGATATGCTTCACTGAATGTACATACCAATTTTAATGACCCGAACTTCAAAAAAACGGAGGTAAAAGATCAGAGTTTATTCTTAAGCTTAGACCAAAAGCTTTTTAAAGACTGGATTTGGAGCACACAGTACGCTTATATGGACCTGAATTATGACGGAGGATCATGGTGGGGAACTTTTGATCCAAACAACAAGGATGTTTTAAACAGAACATTAAGCAACTGGCAGGCAAAAGGAAAAAATCACATTTTCCAGACCTATGTAAGAGGAAAGCTTAATACAGGAAATATTGTTCATAAAATAATTGCAGGGTTTGACTATGGAGACAGAAAATACAAAGCAGACTTTTCATCCTTTGCAGGAGGACCATTCCCGATTGATATTTATAATGTCAATTATGGTGTAGATCCTTCAAAACTTCCGTCTTCTGATTTTTATACTTTAAATTCTTCTGCTCCTTTTTATAATGATCAGGGCGTAAAATATACTTCTTATTATGCTCAGGATCAGATTGAAATGTTTGATAATAAATTAAGATTAACCTTAGCAGGAAGATATACAAACGGTAAAACGTATTCTGCATACCCTAACTTAAGTCCTGGTACTCCTATTGTACCTGATACAGCTGGTGAGTTTACACCAAGAGTAGGGATAAGCTATTCTATTAATGAAAACTTCTCTGCTTACGGAATCTATGACAAGACCTTTGTACCCCAATCCGGAACAGGGATTCATCAAACTTTGATCACAGATCCTTTCAGAGGGCAAAATATCGAATTCGGATTAAAAAAAGACTGGTTCGGTGGAAAATGGAACTCTACTTTTTCTATATACGAAATCAGAAGACAAAATATTCTTGTAGCAGGAAATTCAAACGAAAACAATGGAGCTCCTTTCCAGGTTGCTACAGGAGAACAAAGAGCAAGAGGTTTTGAAACCGATATCAAAGGGGAGATCATCAAAGGGCTAAACATTATTATCAACTACGCTTATACTGATGCAAAGACCATCAAAGACACAGATCCTAAAAAAGTTGGAATTCAGTCTCCGGGAAATGCGAAAAATGTTCAGAATACCTGGATCAACTACAGATTTGAAAATGGCCTTATGAAAGGTTTCGGGATTTCAGCCGGTTATCAGTATCAGGGAGGAAGACAATCCTGGTATGGAGTAAATGCAACAAAAGATCAGAGTCTTCCGGACTATTTTGATACCAACTTCGGAGTTTCTTATGTTGCTAAAAAATTCGATATCAATTTAATGTTGAATAATGTTCTTAATAAAAAATTGTATAGTGGTTACAGAGGAGATGCAGGTGAATATGCCTGGATCTACAATGCCCCGCGTAACTGGAGATTATCAATAGGATATAAATTTTAAAATTCAAAGGTTAGCCCCTTATGGGGTTAACTTTTTGCTATGAGAAAAAAGCATCACCATAAAAAGAAAGTTTCTTCAGCAAAAAAATGGTCCGCCAGGCTGCACTTGTGGTTGGGTTTGTCTGTTGGCTTCATTGTATTGATAGTCTCTCTTTCAGGGACTTTATATGTTTTTAAGGACGAAATACAGAATAGCCTGCGTAAAGAAGCTATTTATCTGAAAAAAGAGGATATCGGCAAAAAGCCTTTATCTATTAATCTGCTTCGTGAAAAGGTAACTCTGGAATTGAATGAGAAATATCCTGTAAGCGCTGTAGAAATTCCTTTGGACAAAGGCAAATCCTATCAGTTTGAATATTATGAAAAAAGCAAAAAGGGATGGAACTATTTTCAGCAGGTACGCATCAACAAACAAGCTTATGTAAACCCATATACCGGCGAAATTCTTGCAGTTTATAATGAAAAATATGATGTATTCAATATTCTGAAGTATATCCACTGGGGCCTTTTGCTCAACTCAGAATGGGGACCGTACACGGTGGGAATTCCAACCGTTATTTTTGTGATTATGCTGATTACAGGAATTATTTTATGGTGGCCTAAAAACAAAAATGCAAGAAAAGGACGTTTTTGGTTCAATTGGGAAAACGTAAAAAACTGGAAGCGTAAAAACTACGATCTTCATAATATCTTAGGGTTTTATGCATCATTTATTGCATTACTGTTGAGTATTACAGGGCTTTATTTTGCTTATCCCTATGTAAAAAACACTTTTACTTTTGCATTATCCGGCTCCTGGGAACTTCCAAAAGAAAAAGAAAGAAAATCTCCGGACTCTCTGATGGCAAAGAATGAAGCTGTTTTTGATCTGGCTGCAGCACAGGCTGAAAACCTGTATTCAAAATCATCCAGCTTCCGAATTACTTTAAACGGAAAGAATAAAAAAGGAAAAGAGCTGAAAAACCTTCCGGTAACAGTTTATGGTCTGGATGGCAGATACAGTGAAAGAAATATCCTGACATTCGACAAATATTCGGGAAAACTTCTGGCCGACAAACCTCATCACAAACTCAGTACCGCAGAGAAATACGCTAACGCTAATTATGATATTCATACCGGATCCTACTTCGGAATCATCGGAAAAATCATCTGGTTTATCGCCGGCCTCATCTGTACATCACTCCCTGTAACCGGATTCCTGGTTTGGTGGGGAAAAAGAAAGAAAAAAGGAAAGAAAATATAATGAAAAAAGTGCTTTTATCAGCTGCCTGCTTAGGAACTACTACCGTTTTTGCCCAGGTAAAAGATAGTTTACAAACTAAAAATGTAGACGAGGTTGTGATGACTGCCTCCAGAAAGAAGGAAAACATCAAAGAGGTTCCAAGCTCTATCACAATTGTCGGAGAAAAGCAGATTCAGTCTCAGCTGACTGTTAACTCAGATATTACAAGCATACTACAGTATACCGTTCCGAGTTTAGGAACCAATTCAGGACAGACTTCCAATACAGGACAGACATTAAGAGGACGCCAGGTTTTGGTCTTGATTGACGGAATTCCACAGTCTACACCTCTCCGAAACGGAGCAAGAGATTTAAGGACTATTGATCCTTCGGCGATCGAAAGAATTGAGGTGATCAAAGGAGCTTCTTCCATTTATGGTAACGGCGCAGACGGAGGGATCATTAATTATATTACCAAAAGAAACAAAACAGATAAAAAGATCTCCGGAATCTCACAGATGGGTCTTACCGGCCAGCCTTACGGAGGAACTTTGGGAGTAAGGGCCAGCCAGCTGTTATCCGGGAAAATCAACAAATTTGATTATACCCTTTCCTTAGCCTACGAGAGAACAGGATATACAAAAGACGGAGACGGTGTTTTGATAAGTCCTACCTATAGCATTGCCAAAATGGACAACTACAATGGTTTGCTGAAGATAGGGTATGATATCAGCCAAAATCAAAGAATTGAAGCTTCTTACATCGGATATTCTTCAAGATCAGATCTGAATGTGGGATTAAAAACCGGAAAATACGGTATCAAACCTACCATTGGTGAAGGGATCGGAAAAGGCCTGGAAACAACCCCTCAGGGAACTCCGAAGAACCATAACATCAGAGTGAGCTATGACAATAAGAATCTTTTTGCCGGAACTTCGTTAAATATCAATCTTTATTATCAGGATTTTAAAACCGTCTACGGCTACAGCGATACGTTCTTCAATGGCGGACAATCTAATGTAATCTCAAAAAAAGCAGGAGCCAGATTTAATTTCGATACTCAGCTTTGGAATTCGGCCAACTCTCAGGGAGAAATTATATATGGAGCTGATATTCTGAATGATGAAACTGTACAAAAGCTGGAAGACGGACGTTTCTGGACTCCTAACATGAACATGACCAATATTGCTCCTTTTGTGCTGGCAAAAATTGATCTGTTTAAAAAGTTTACGATTAAAGGAGGGCTTCGCTACGAAAACATCAGAGTAAATGTTGATGATTTCAACACCCTTTCTACACTTAAAAGTGACGGTACTTTCACCAAAAGTATTCCTGTAGCCGGCGGAAAGCTGAACTATAATGCTTTGGTCGGAAACATTGGTGTTCGCTACAATATTGAACCTTATATCAACCTTTTTGGAAGCTTCTCCCAGGCCTACTCTATCAATGAGTTAGGAAGAATTTTAAGGACTTCAACTTCTGAAACGATCAAAAATCTGGAAACCAAACCGATCATCGTTAATAATTACGAATTGGGGGCAACAGGACAGCTTTCCACTTGGTTGAATTATGAATTAACCTCTTATGTAAGTACATCGAAGCTAGGCGCATCATTCGTACAAAGCCCGGACAGAGCATTAATGATCCAGAGATCTCCTGAAATCGTATACGGTGTTGAAGGATTTTTACACTTTATTCCTGTAAAATGGGTGCAGTTTGGTGGAAGCTACAGCTGGATGGAGGGAATCACTTCAGTAAAGGATGACGGAGACTATTCCACCAAGATCAACAACAGCAGAATTTCTGCGCCTAAGGTTTTGGCATATGTTCAGGCCAGACCTATTCCTGCACTGTCCATTGGGTTTGATATGCTTCACTCGTTCCAGCAAAACAGATTTGAACTTAATGCTAAAACGGGGCAGTATGCTTATGGTGAAGGATATGTACCTGAGTATACGATTTTTAATTTCAGGTCAAGCTATGAAGTTAACAACAACTGGAGAGTATCATTAGGTATTGAAAACCTTTTCAACAAAGTATATCAGCCTGCAATTTCCTGGTGGACAGCAAGGGACAGTGACTTTACCAATGCACTGGGCTTGAGAGGAACATGTATGATTGAATATAAATTTTAATTAAACTAAATAAAAAGTAAAACATATCTTTGCTTTACATTCAGAGCAATATGAAGAAAAATCATCATCATAAAAAGAAACCGGGATTTATCAGGAAATGGTCTGCCAGACTGCATCTTTGGTTCGGGCTGGGAATAGGCTTTCTGATCTTTATTATCTCTATTACCGGGGCTTTATACGTCTTTAAGGATGAAGTGGAAAATATCACCCGAAAAGATGTCATCTACCATCATGAGCAAAACATTGAGCAGAAGCAGGTTCTTCCTATCAGAGTGATGGAAAAGGCTGTCGCAGAGCAGGTCAAGGAAAAATATCCGATCCACTGGGTAAATGTTCCTATTGACAAAAAGATGTCATACATGTTCTTCTGGTATGAACATAATACGGATGCCTGGAATTATTTTGATGAATTTCCTATCTACAAACAGGCTTATGTAAACCCATACACCGGAAAGGTGCTGAGAGTCTATGATGAGAAAAACGGATTTTTCAATATCGTAAAGATGATCCATTGGAGCTATCTTTTGAAACAGGACTGGGGAACTTATGTCGTGGGAATTCCGGTTATCATTTTTATCATTATGCTGATCTCCGGGATTATTTTGTGGTGGCCCAAGAACAAAGCTGCCAGAAAACAGCGTTTTGCCTTCAGATGGAAAAACATTAAAAGCTGGAAACGAAAGAACTATGATCTTCATAATGTATTAGGCTTTTACGCCTCCATCTTTGCTCTGATCTTTTCCATTACAGGACTTTTTTATGCTTTCTTTGTAATACAGGCGATGATTTATGTGATCTTTTCCGGTGGAGAAACAAAATATCCTGACTTCTCCCACATCAAGACAAAAGCTCCGATTGAGCTGAGAACGGAAGGAACACTGGATAAAATCATCCATACAGTAGAGTCAAAATATCCTGATTCCTATGGTTTTGCTATAGATTTAGGCCACCCACATATGGATGATCACGAACATCCAAACTTTGAGGTATATGTAAAGCATCTTTCTTACTCATATCATAAAAGCAGCAGCCTGATCTTTGATGAAAATTCCGGGGAACTACTTCACACTCATGACCCGAAGGATAAAAACTTCGGAGAAAAGGTTGTGAATGCCAATTATGATATTCATGTAGGAGCTATTTTAGGGCTTCCTACCAAGATCATTGCTTTTATTGTAAGCCTCATCTGTGCTTCTCTTCCGGTTACCGGATTTATGATCTGGTGGGGAAGAAAAAGAAAAAAACAGTAAAAACGGTTTAAAATTTTAAATAAAATACACTTAGTCATCCATTAATACAATCTTTTTTATAATTTTAGCCCCTAGAATTTAATCATAGAAATGTCATTAATAGATTTATCAAAACAAGTTGCCCTTGGAGTTGACATCGGCGGGACCAATACTAAGTTCGGAATCGTAAACCACCGCGGAGAGGTTCTGGATAAAGGAAATCTGAGAACTGATGCCTACGAAAAAGTTGAAGATTTCATCGACGCTTTATATGAACATGTTCATCCCATGATGGAAAAGTATGGTACCGAAGCACACTTTGACGGAATCGGAGTAGGTGCCCCAAACGCCAACTATTACAAAGGAACCATAGAACTGGCTCCCAATCTTCCCTGGAAAGGAGTAATTCCTTTCGCTGATCTGATGAAGGCCAAGTTCAATCTGCCTTGTACAGTAACCAATGATGCCAATGCAGCCGCCCTTGGAGAAATGCTTTTCGGAGCAGCCAGAGGAATGAAGGATTTTATCATGATTACACTGGGTACAGGAGTAGGCAGCGGAATCATCGCCAACGGAAGCTTAATCTATGGACATGACGGATTTGCCGGAGAGTTAGGACATACGATTGTAAAACCTGGTGGCAGAAAACATTGGAGCACAGGATCTGAAGGAAGCCTGGAAGCCTATGCCTCTGCAACAGGGATCACCATCACCGCAAAGAAAATGAGAGCAGAATTCCCGGAATCTATGCTGAACCAATACCCTGAGGATGCCATCAATTCTAAAACGGTATATGAATGTGCCATCAAAGAAGACCCGATTGCAATTGAGGTTTTCCGATATACGGGTCAGAAGTTGGGAGAAGCTTTAGCCAATTTTGTTATGTTCTCTTCACCTGAAGCTATCCTTCTTTTTGGAGGAGTGATCAAAGCAGGGGATTTTATTTTAAAGCCTGCCAAGCTTCATATGGAAAGGAACCTCCTTCCGATTTTCAGAAATAAAGTAAAGCTGGTATTCAGTGAGCTTGACGAAGCAGATGCTGCTATTCTTGGAGCAAGTGCTTTGGTTTGGGAAAAATAACAGAAAGCTTTTTACATCATACAGAGCATCCTTTTTTAGGGTGCTTTTTATTTTTTAACCACAGATTACACAGGTTATCACAGATGATTATGCTGTATTTTTCTGGTGTTTATTTGCGAAAATATTCGTGTTATCTGTATTTAGAAATCATTTGTCATATCTATCATTACAATTTGAGTTTAAGACGTAAAATCGTGTTCAAATGAAAAAGTTTTTCCTATTTTTGATCAGCTTTTCCGGATAAAGGAAGAGAAAATAAAACAATATAATTACCTACAATGGACAACAATAATTTAGAACAGATTACTTTCGGGGGCGGATGTTTCTGGTGTGTAGAAAGCTGTTTCAATATGCTGAAAGGGGTACAATCTGCTATTTCAGGATATTCAGGCGGACATAAAGATCATCCGACTTATCAGGAGGTATGCACAGGTGAAACCGGACATGCAGAAGTGGTACAGATTACTTATGATCCGGCTGTTATTTCTTACGAACAGTTAATGGATGTATTTTTCTTCCTTCATGACCCCACCCAGCTGAACAGACAGGGAAATGATATCGGAACCCAATACCGATCTGTTATTTACTATAAAGATGATGCTGAGAAGGCAAAAGCCGAAGAAGCCATTAAAGTGTCTCAGGAATCCGGAAGATGGGAAGGTACTTATGTCACAGAGCTAACGAAATTCGATAAATTCTGGCCGGCAGAACAATATCATCAGGGATATTATAATGAAAATCCGACACAACCTTATTGCAGTGCTGTAGTAGGGCCTAAAATTCAGAAGTTTAAAAAACATTTCGGAGAATTGGGAATGCTGAATGCAGAGTAAACCTTACAGCTTTATCTTTTGGCTAAAGCCGAAGGATGGCAGAGGTTTCGATTAAACGGACTAAAGTCCGTTCCTATTGAAATTTAATATCGAAACAGAGGCGGGATTAAGACAAAATCCATATAAAAATAACAGAAGCGAAGAGAGAACTCTTCGCTTCTTGTTTGGCGCAAAAATAATTGTTATATGAAAAAACTAATATCCGGGATTCTGGGTAAAATCTTTTGAAGCATCAATGGTTGCCTGAGGAATCGGAAAAATTCTCCTGAAAGGCTGAGAAGCCGGCTTAGCTGTTCCAGGCAAATCAAATTTCCCAAATCTGATCATGGCCTTTCTTCTGTACATTTCCCAATACAGCTCATATCCTGATTCTTTAAACAGCGTATTCAGATCCAAAGAAGTAATAGCAACTCCCGGCGCATTGTTCTTTAAAGCATCATTCGTTCTGCTGGTTCTCAGTTTATTGACATCCGCCAAAGCAGCGGATAGATTTCCACTTCTTAAATAAGCTTCTGCCCTCATCATATAAATGGTTCCTAATCTATATAATGGTACATCCATTCCGCTGGTTCCGTTGTTTCCATAACCAGGATCGAATTCAAACTTAAAGTTCCTCACTCCTCTGTTGATCTGAGCCTGTGTAAATACAGATTCAGAAGGGTTATCAAAATTCAGGTCAGGAGTAAAGTCTGCGGCAAGGGTTGTATTTTTTTCAGTAAATAATTTATACACTTTAATTCTTCCGTCTGCTGTCATATCGAAGTTTCCGTCTGCAAGGATTTTAGGCCCGTATTGCTGTCCTACCTGTAACCCTCTGTTGAAATGAAACCATGGTTTTCCCGTTCCCTCCACTTTGCTGGACGAAGGTACACTTACATCTGTTCCGTCATTCCTGAACCAGGTCCCGTCTGCATACTGGTAAGATCTCTGAAAACGCGGATCATCGTGATTACCGTTCCATGAATAATAGAATTCCGGGGTGATACAGGAAGCATTCGTTCCTCTGTTATCCGGTGACGGTTTCTGGATTCTTTCCATGGACATGTATGCCAGATCATTATCTGAAGTTTTGTCAGTATTTTTTTTCTGAACAACTGAAAAGATCATTTCTTTACTCGTATCATTATTGATATCAAAATTGTGGAAATAATTGGATTCCAGACTGAAATTAGGATTATTGATCAGCAAATTGGAATATTCAATTACCTTATCCATATCTGTTCCCGAACCATTGACTGCCTGCTCCAAAAAGTTGAAGGTTCCTGCTGTTTTATTCTTCAAAACAGCCCTGTTCAGATACATATCCGCAAGGAATGCATACGCAGCCTGTTTGGTAAATCTTCCGGCATGGGTATTCTGGGTCTTAATATCTGCCAGATTGGGAATAAGTCCTTCTACTTCAGTAATCAAAGCATCAATAGTGGTTTCTGCTTTTCTGATCTGAATAGGAGCATTGATATTACCCGGATCTCTGTACGGAGCCTGCCCGAAAAGATCTATTGTTGTATAAGTGTAATAGGCCAATAAACCTTTTGCTTCTGCTAAAAATAAGGCTCTGTTGGTACTGTTGCTTTTTTCGATACTCGAAATGGCCGTCAGAGACTTTGTAATTCCGAAATTCAGCGAGTTCCAGGTTGTTTTCACAACATCATTACCTGCATCCCATGTGAATTCGTGCATGGCTCTCCATTTTCCGCCATCTCCCCAGTCACTTCCTCTTGTAGGTAATAATGCTTCATCAGTAGAATATTCCTGTAAAGCGAAGACATTTCCATGGTCAACAAAAGTACCGTCTCCAAGCTGCCCATAAGCTGCAGCAAGTGCCGCTTCAGGATCTGCTGTTTCAGAACCTAAAACCTCATCGATTACTTTTTCATCCAGATTGGTACATCCCATTAAAGACAGTACAGCAAAGGATAACACAATTTTATTAATATATAAAAATTTAGATTTCATGATTTTTTCAATTAAAATTTAACAGTAGCTCCCAGAATGAAGGTCTTGGCAGAAGGATAAGTGGTATAATCAATTCCCAGCGACTGGTTTCCGCTTACCTGCTTGTTGGTATCCACCAGCGGGTCATATCCTGAATAGCTTGTAATGGTCAACAGGTTTTGTGCGCTGACATACAGATTGATGCTTCTCAGAAATTTCAGCTGGCTGGTATCGAAAGTATATCCTAATCTTACATTATTCAACCTGATAAAATCTGACTTTTCAAGATAAAGTGATGACAGCTGAGGCTGGTTGGTAAAGCTTGCCCCGGAATCATAGAAGTTTTTCAGCACGTTTCTGTCTGAGGCTAAATTGTTGATATTTAAATCCAGTGCAGTATTATTCACAAGGTAACCTCCGGTTTGTCCGATGAAAGAAAATGCAAAATCAAATTTTTTGTATCTCATATAAGAATTGATTCCGAATGTAAAATTCGGGATGGCCCCTTCAAAGATTTTTCTGTCATTCTGATCAATTCTTCCGTCACCATTTATGTCTTCATAGATGTATTTTCCGTTGGCATCCACTCCCAGATAATTCAGCATATAAAAAGATCCTGCTTCGTAGCCGTTTTTATAAATATTGGCGGTAACTCCGGAAAGCCCGGGTCCCGAAACTTCTCCTGAGTAGATGGCAGAAACCGGAAGGTCTTTCACTACATTATTGACTGTAGCTCCGTTGACATCAACATTCCATGTGAAATTTTCAGTCTTGATAATTTCTGAACCTAAAGAGAATTCAAATCCTTTATTGACAATTTTTGCATCAACATTTTTCCAGACTGTACTTGTAGGACTCAAAGGCCTCGAAGGAATATTCAGGATAGGATCTTTCGTTGTTTTATTATAATATTCCAATGATCCGTACAATTTGTTTCTCCACAAGCTGAAATCTGCACCAATATTGGTCTGTTCTACCACTTCCCACTTCAAATCCGGATTAGGGGTCCTGTTGATCACAACTCCATTGATGAGGTTGAGGTTATCATACAGATAATAGCCTCCTGCTGGTGACAGGGAAGAACTCGCCTGGGTGATCTTGTTCGGAACTTCCTGGTTACCGGTTTGTCCCCAGCTTCCTCTTAATTTCAATTCATTAATAATTTGAGAATCTTTCAGAAAATTTTCATTGGAAATGGTCCAGCCTACTGCAACAGATGGGAAATATCCGTATTTGTTGTTCTGCCCGAAACGGGTAGAACCGTCAGCCCTTAATGAAGCTGTTAATAAATATTTTTTATCATAGTTGTAATTTATTCTTCCAAAATAAGACTGCAGCTCATTCTCCTGAGCATATCCCGCAGCCGGAACAAAGGCTTCTCCAGAATATCCCGGATTGATTTCCGGTGAAATACCGGCTCCCTGGCCGGCAATATTTTTCAACCCGAAATAGGTTCCTGTCGTTTTGAATTTCTGATAAGAGAAACCGCCTAACAAGCTGAAATTATGTTTGTTTAAACTCAGGTCATAGGTTAAATAATGCTCCAGCAATACATTATAAGAATCAAGGTTGGCCTGAACATACATTCCTTTCGGGGTTCTGTCTGTGATATTCGGATACATGGTTGTATTCCTCTCGGACATTGTTTTATCAATTCCTAAGTTGAATTTATAATTCAGTCCCGGTAAGATTCTTAATGTCGCCTCAGTATTTCCAAGAACTCTGAAAGTATTGGTTTTATCATTATAAACACTCAACAGGTACAGTGGATTGTAATGAGCGTTCATATTAAAGTTCGTATAGTTCCCGTTTTGATCATATACGGAACGTGTAGGATTTGCCATCAGAGCATGAATGATCACCTGGCCGTCAGAACCTGCATTGCCTCCATTCGGAATTCCTGTTTCTTTGATGTCACTTGCCGTAAGGTTGAGCTTGATTTTTAATCTCTTGTTATCAAAAAACGATTCTTCAGCATTCAGGCGGGCTGTTGTTCTTTTGAAACCGCTGTTCAGCACAATACCGTCCTGATCCATATGGGATATGGAAGCAAAATAGTTTCCTGTTTCCGTAGATTTTGAAAACGATACCGAGTGATTGGATGAAACGGCATTTCTGAAAATCTCATCCTGCCAGTCTGTGTTTCCTCCGTGATCATATAATTTGTTGATCCCTGCTGATCTGTATTCATCAGCAGTCATCAGATCCAGTTTTTTAATGACTGAAGAAAAGCCCAAATAGGTATCATAGGTAAACAAAGGTTCTCCTTTTCTTCCTCTTTTGGTTGTTACCAAAACAACGCCGTTGGATCCTCTGGCTCCATAAATAGCTGCCGCAGAAGCATCTTTCAATACAGTAATCGATTCAATATCACTGGTATTTAAAAAGTTTAACGGGTTTTTAGCCTGGGCATTTCCCAAACCGATATTCGGTGCGGTAGCACTTACGGCATCGTTACTCAAAGGAACTCCGTCTACAACAAATAAGGGAGTACTCCCGCTTCGGATGGAACCAATTCCCCTGATAGAAACATTCACTCCCGCTCCCGGTTCCCCACTGGACTGAACAATACGGACTCCTGCGATTTTTCCCTGCATCAGGTTATCAACAGAAATATTCATTCCCTCTTTAAAGTTCTCTGCCTTCAGCTGGCTTACTGCTCCTGTCAAATCAGACTTTTTCTGAGAACCATATCCTACCAGAGTCACCTCTTCAATAGAAGTAGATTGTTTTTTAGGCTCTAACTGTACAGATACCGAAGTGCCGGATATTTTGATCATTTGTTCTCCATATCCGTCGTAAGAAATGGATAAAGTCTGCCCGATACCGGCTGAGATGGTAAAGTTTCCTGATGCATCGGTAACAGCGGTATCCCCGGTTTCTACAACAGTAACTTTCGCCCCTTCTACTGCAACGCCATTCTGGTCTTTTACATTTCCGGAAATCGTTTCTTTTATCTGTGAAAACACAGGATACTTTGAAGTAAATCCTTTTGCATCGGCCTGATGAGACACCAGGAAAATTAATGCAACCGGAATTAGTCTTTTAAATTTAAAAAAATTAATTTTGTGGTACATATCAATAAGTAAAGTAATTGCAAGACGTTACATTGCTTATCAAAAAGCCGCTGTTGTTCCCGCAACAGTGGTTTTATTTTCAGGCAACGGTTAGTTTTTATTTCGGCATACAAAGTAAAAGGATCTACCACAATTTCATTTTAACATAATATTATCTTAAAGTCAACAAAATATAAATATCCCGGAGTGGGAAAATAGAAAACAATTAGCTATCAAACATTTATACGGTTATATTTTTCACGACTTTACGGAATTTTAAAAATTACTTAACATAATATATAGATCATTACCTGTAAAGAGTGATTAATTTCGTATTCAAAATGTATCCAATGAAAAAGGCTGTCTTTCTTGGCATCTGTTTATCTTCAATCAATCTGTTGTGGTCACAGTCTCAGCTTCCTGATGAATTAAAAATCAATGAAATTCAGGTCATTGGTTCACATAATTCTTATAAAAAAGCGATTCTGCCGGAAGTGTATCATTATTTATCTCAAAAAGATACTCTTAATGTACTTCCGAAAATTCAGTATGAACACATTCCTATCCTCAAGCAGCTGGATCTCGGGCTCAGGAACCTGGAAATTGATGTATATGCAGACCGTAAAGGAGGAAAATATGCCCACCCTAAAATTCTGGATCTGGTCCAAACAAAAGAGCCTTTCGATCCTGAAAATAAAATGAAAAAGCCCGGTTATAAGATGATCCATATTACAGATATTGATTACCAGACCTGGTACTTTACATTAGAAGAC
Organism: Chryseobacterium sp. ON_d1; assembly: GCF_006829085.1. Taxonomy (GTDB): domain Bacteria; phylum Bacteroidota; class Bacteroidia; order Flavobacteriales; family Weeksellaceae; genus Chryseobacterium. Next base: position 340,113 of record NZ_BJTC01000004.1, on the reverse strand, counting down.
TGTCTGAAGGACCTGAAAAAATGGTCAGACAGCCATCCGGATCACGATCCTGTTTTTATAACCCTAGAGCCCAAAGACGGAAACGCCAATCAATTCGGAACAGAACCGGAACATTATACTTCTCAACTTTTTGACGACCTGGATCTTGAACTGAAAAAATATCTCGGAAAAGAAAAAATCATCACCCCGGATGATATCCGTGGCCCTTATCAAACACTGAACGAAGCAGTTATCAACACAAACTGGCCGAAAGTAAAAGACGCAAAGGGAAAATTCCTTTTTGTACTGGATAATAACGGGAAAAACAGGGATTTATATATTAAAGGTCACCCCTCTTTGAAAGGAAGAATGATTTTTACCAATTCTGCTCCGGGAACTCCCGAATCTGCTGTTCTTTTTATGAATGAACCGAAAAAAGATGATGCGATGATCAAAGATCTGGTCAAAAAAGGTTATATCATCCGTACCAGAGCTGATGCTGATACCATGGAAGCAAGAAGTGAAGACTACTCAAGGTTTGAAAAAGCAAAAGCAAGCGGAGCACAAATTATTACAACAGACTACTATTACCCGAGCAAGCTATTTAAATCCGGTTATAGAGTAAGCTTTGATCATAATACGTATGAAAGAATAAACCCCATAACAGGAAAATAATCCTGTTTCTGTCAGATTTATAATTGAGGAGGCTGTCTGAATGGGCAGCCTTTCTATTTTAAACACAAATAGCGCTAATGCTTTTCACAAATATTCACCAATCTGTAAGTATGAATTGAATGCTCTTAAAGCATTGTAAATTACAGCTTCCTTATTTCTTTTCTTTTTAAATCTATTTCAAAATGGTTTGCCGGATCTCCGTGGGAAAGTAATGAAAGGATTTTGAAAACAGATTTTAACTGCTGAATAAATGGATCTTTCGAGTTGTTATCTCTGTACAGGGTTTCCAATACATGATACTGCTTCAGCCTTTCTTCAGGAATATCCTTTTTTGCCAGCTCATCTGCAGACTGAAATTGATATACATCCAACAACAGATCATCAAAAGACCAATTTTTAAAATTCTCAGATTTGATTCCTTTAGCTTTTAGCCCTTTATTCTGAATAAGCAGAAGCAGATCTTCCCCATTCAACTCCTTTGCTTTTTTAATAAAATCTTCCGGCCAGTCATCGGGAATCATTCGTAAGCGAACCAGCTCTTTTAAATGAAAAAGCATGAAATCATGATACGATTTTGTCTTTAATATATCTTTATTCCAAAGTATTTTACCCGTATTTCTTTGTAAAGCATCATATTCTTTTTCATATAATGGAAACAATTCATCGAAACGGGGAACTTCGTCTAAAATCTCGGTCTGAATTTCCATCTTATCGGGAGACTGTATGGTCAGAACCTTATATGCCGGCAGATAAGCCGCCAGTGACGGGACCTGAATATTTACCAGAAACGTATCTCCCGTTTTTCTAATTCCAGTATCATTAATATGCATATGACCCGCAAAATGAATCTGCAATCCTGCCTCAGCAAATACTTTTGACACTTCCTCCTCCGGAACACGTTCCAGCTGCCACTTTTTTTCGCCCAATAAACTTTTAATTTCATGGGTTGCCCCATCATTAAAATCAATCATCGGATAATGGGTGAATGCAATCAGGGTTTTATTATTTTTCTTTGCTTCATCGGCAAGTTTCTTTACCCACTGTATTAAATGCTGCTTACTGGTCAGTACATTGTTATACCCGATGGCCGCTCCTTTATAATTTGATGGATTTGCGGGGTTTTCGCTGAGATTTTTCGGTATATAGGTATTGCCGTCAATAGCAATCATCCATACATCTTTCACAGGCTCAAAAACATAACTCAGATCCGGAACAGAAAATCCCTGGGCAACATCATACATTCTCTTCGAATAGTCTGCAGCCTGCAGCCCTTCTTCGTAAGAGTAATTCTCAGATGAACTGCCATCAAAGGGAGTACTCCAGAACAGGTCTTCTTTCTGAGGATAAAAACCAAAGTCTTTCAATTCATTTAAAATTTCAAGATATCCTGATTCAGCAATATCTTTTGTAATTACTTTCTCCGTTGATTTCCCCACATCTTTCCGGCTGTAAATTCCCAGTGGGTTTCCATCAGTTCCCAGAAAATCGTCTTTCCCTCCGTCATTTCGAAACGGTCCAACAGGATCATGGTTTCCTGTGGTTAAATAAAAACGGATTCCGTATCTCCCGTGATATTCTTCTAAAATTTTATGAAGTCCACGCAGATTATAAGCCTGCCCGTCATCTGAGAAATCACCGGGCATCGCTACAATTTTAATTCCTTTTACAGCAATATCATCCAGCGCTTTAAGAAAGGTAAAGTAATTCTCATTGAAGATTCTTGTGGAATGCAACTGAGAATCCATGGTTCTCAGAATGGTAGATTTTCCCGTTTTCGGATTGATAGTTCCCTTAAAATCATGGTCCGAAAAACTCCCGTACAGATCCTGGAAATGGACATCCGAAAGAAAAGCAATCTGCACGGGTTTCTGTGCCTGAAAAAGGGTAAATATCAATAATACAATAGTGAATATTCCTTTGTTCATCTTTAAAAAATAAGACGAAATTACAGGAATTGACAAGGAAATGTTTTAATTGAATTTTAAATAATTGTAAAAGATAGCCTACTCTACCATTAATAAAGGTTCTGCATTCTTACCAGCATATTTGGTGATCATATGTCTGCTTGCATCTCTCAAACTTTTACCATTATCAGGATTTATTCCATCCATTGTAAAAAACTCAACCACATTATCATACTTTGTATACCAGGAATTACCTAATCCATTTTCAACCGTCAGCGTATCCGGTCTGGTAATTTTCTTAAAATACTTTAGCTTGACAGTATCAACAGGTATTAATTGATGCTTTGGGTTTTTATCGTCACAGGATGTTAGCTTATATTCATTCCCATCCCAGTACATACATTGATTCTCTTTGCCAAATTTTATACCTCCATTTCCACCGTAAGAAAAACTTGCAAATAAAATTAAAACCATAGCTCCTATTCCCATTCCATTTTTTGCCATCTGTGGAATATTGAAGACAGGTTGGTTCTTTACCACTATCATGATATTTGACATTTTATCAGAAAATGAATTGCCTTTATTCACTGTGACATTTACTTCAGTATCTTCAGTATTATTTACACAATGTACTTTTCTTTCTTCTCGGTAATGTTTGAAATCATTAAAACCTAAATACCTGCTGAATAAGTCTAATGTAGCAGGTTTTATAGTTACATCCTCATTGTTATCCACTATAGACTGATAATATCCTTGCATAGTTCTATAGTTCAAAGGAAATCTAAATTCGTTTAATAATATTATTGACAAGTATTTAAAAATGCCACTTATTGAGCTTTCTGAACTATCCTTTTTTGCTTTAAAATGTACTTCTTGAAGTAATTCTTTTTTCTCTTGTAAATTTTCTGCCATGATCTTAGTAATTATTTGGAAAAATAAAAAGTTTTCACAAAAAAAATATGCGGAAAACCGTAAATATCAACATTTTAAAGTTTCCAAAATCTTACTAAAAAGCTACTACCCCCTGCTTTCCATTTTGATGCAATTTTGTAATCGAGATCAGGAACAAATACAAACATTAAAAATAAAATCTAAAAACTGATTTCAAAAATCACCAGATAAAACGGAGGAAAACTCCGGATTGGGAAGCAGATGTTTCTCCTCCGTTTTTGAAGGTTCACTTCCCTAAAAAATTAAGAAGCGCTTCGAAATTTTAATTGTGTACAGCCTGAGATAAATACATCTCAGGAGGAAGAAAAACAGTCAAAAAACTTCTAAAATTTTACGGAAATGATCGAGATTATATTGATGCTAATCGGTTTAGCATTCTCAAACAATAATGCCAATACTACAACTGCAAATGATAATAACCCAACTACTGTAACAACTCAATCTCAGGGAGATTCAACAGGATTGGGAGGAGATACAGGAGACACGGGAGGCAGCGATACGGGAGGAGAAACCCATCCAATACCTCCAAAAAAATAATAATATTTTATAATTTAGGGGAATGAAAAAAAATCATTCCCTATTTTTTTTGTTTTTTTTAATTATTTTATCCTGCAATAAAGATAAAACTCCATCGCTAGGTGATAAACTTTATAATCGAGCTAGTGATTTATATTATGAAAAAAAATATGACAGTGCTTTTGTAAAATTCTATAAAGCACACCAAGATTATCTTGATCATAAGGATAATGAAAATGCTGCAAAAGCAATGATATTTTTATCAATTATACAAAATGAAAAGGGAGATTATCTCGGCAGTAATGAAAGTGCCACTAAGGCAGCAAAACTTTTGAAAAAAGATGATGAGAATTTCGTTTCTATTTACAATCAATTTGGAAGAAATCATGATGAACTAAAGAATTATAAAGAAGCAATCTATTTTTATAATAAAGCTATTCCATATAGCAATGACGAACATTCTATTCTAGTTTTAAAAAATAATATTGGAATTATTAATCTAAAGCTTAAAAATTATAATGAAGCCGTAAAAATTTTTGAAAATGCATCTAAAAGTAACTGCGTTAAAGACAGTATTGATTTAGGAAATAAAATTTTAGATAATTATGCATACTCAAAATTTTTATTAAATGCTAACTACAATGCAGAAAATGAATTGACTTCAATTCTTGCCAATAAATTCAAAAGAAAAGATTTACAAGGAGTAAATGCTAGCTTAGCCCATTTATCAGATTACTTTAGTAAAAGAGATCAAAAGAAATCTTTAGATTATGCAAAAGCTATGTATGAGAATTCTAAAAGAACGGGTAGCCCAGAAGACCAACTAGATGCACTTAGAAAAATTATTAGAGTTGAAACAATTAATTTAAAACCTCTTTTTGAAAAATATCAAAATCTAAATGATAGTATTCAAAATGTTATCAATAATTCTAAAAGCCAATTTACATCTGTTATTTACGACGCCGAACAAAGTAGAGCTGAAGTTTTATCATCTAAAAACGAAATTCAAAGACAATATTTTCTCCTTGGCATATTAATTTTACTTATTACTATTACAACAATTGAATACAGAAGAAGACAAAAAAAACTTCAACAAGAAAAAGAAATCGAGGTAAAAAACACGCAGCTCAAAATGTCAAAGAAAGTTCATGATGTGGTTGCCAATGGGATTTACCAGGTGATGACAAAGATTGAAAATCAGGAAGATTTTGACCGGGATAAAGCACTTGACGAATTGGAGTTTGTATATGAAAAATCAAGGGATATTTCCTATGATAAAATTGGAGAAGAAAAAGAGTTCAGCAAAGTCGTCTCAGAGCTTATTGCTTCTTTTAATAATGATACGGTAAAAACCTTTACCGCTGGAAACAGTCCTGCGATCTGGGAGTCCGTTTCTCCTACAGTAAAAGAAGAAGTTTACCAAATGGTCCGTGAGCTGATGGTAAATATGAAAAAGCACAGCCAGGCCAGTCATGTTGCGGTTAAATTTGAAAAAATAAACAATGTCATTGAAATTCAGTACAAAGACAATGGAATAGGAATTCCGGGGGATCTTGTTTATAAAAACGGCTTACGTAATGCGGCATCCCGTATTGAAGCAATCAACGGAACCCTTACTTTTGAAACGAAAATTGAAAAGGGGCTGAAGGTAAATCTTTCATTCCCTGTCTCCTAACTATGCAGCCATGTTCAAAAAAGTTTTAATCGTTGAAGATCAGGAAATCATGAACCAGGGAATCCTGAACACGATAAAAGAGTTAAACATCCCTGATTTTGATTATGTAACCTATTGTGATGAGGCATTAAGCAGAATCAGAACAGCTTTAGAAAGAAAAAATCCGTATGATCTGCTTATCGCTGATCTGTCCTTTGTCCAGGACCATATTCCTCAGAAGCTTCATTCCGGACAGGAACTTATTCGTGAGGCAAAAAAAGTTCAGCCAGCTTTAAAAGTAGTGGTGTTTTCTGTTGAAAAGAAAGCAAAAACAATTGACGATCTTTACAAAATCTATCAGATTGACGGATTTGTAAGCAAAGCAAGACGTGACGGACAAGGTCTGAAAAGCACAATACGGAAAATCTTTAACGGAGAAACCGTAATTCCCCAGGAAATTCTGAATACCATGCGTCATATTTCTTCTGAGTTTGATGCATATGATATCAAATTGCTTGAGCTGCTAGCCAAGGGCTACAAACAAAGTGAAATAAGCACTTATCTGAAACAGCACAGAATGATCCCGTATGGCATCCGGTCTGTTGAAAAGAGGCTGAATGAACTCAGGGACAGTCTTGGTGCAAAAAATAATATTGAGATGATCGTCATCTGCAAAGATATTGGTCTCATCTGATCAGCTCTGCTGAAATATCATTTTTTTCGTCCCTTTTACGTGAACCCGTAATGACGAAAAATTAAATGAATATACTTTTGAGGTCTTAACCAATTTTTTAATTAAACCGTATAACCATGTTCAAAAAAATTTTAATTGCCGAAGATCATGAAAGCATCAATATTTCTGTTCAGAAAACCCTTGAGGAGCTGAATATTCCCACAGTAGATTATGTGTATTACTGTGATGATGCTATAGGAAAAATTCAGAAAGCGTTACGGGAAGAATATCCTTATGATCTGTTGATTACAGATCTTTATTATGAAGATGATCATCATGAGCAAAACCTTAAAGACGGAAAAGAACTCATCAGAAAAGCAAAAGAGATACAGCCCAATTTGAAAGTCATTGTATTTTCAGCAGAACATAAAACGGGCGTAATAGAAAATCTTTTTTCTGATTATCAAATCAACGGATATGTCCGTAAAGCCAGAAACGATTCAAAAGATTTGAAAAAGGCGATTGCATCCGCATACATCGGCGAAAATTATTTATCTTTTGATCTGAAGCAGGATATGAAAAAATTCAACAGCTACGAGTTTTCTACATTCGACATTACCCTGGTCTCTCTTCTTTCTAAGGGAATCTTACAGAAAAACATTCCTGCCCACCTCGAAGAAAGAAATATTAAACCCTCCAGCCTGAGCAGTGTTGAGAAAAGATTAAACAGTCTGAAGGAAGACCTTGAAATCAACAGCAATGAGCAGCTGGTAGCCTTCTGCAAGGACATTGGAATAATATAAAAAACAATTCATTTTACATACAGCCTTTCAAATTTTTGAAAGGTTTTTTTATTTTTTGCCCGTTTTACGGTTTTCCGTAACAGACCAAAATTTAATGCTCATATTTTTGGAGTATAAAATAATAATCAACTATGGAATACAAAGTAATACCGTTTGTTGCAACTGCCAATCAACAAAATATGAGTTCAAAAAATATTGCAGAACAACTAGATAATTTAATAAAAGTTCATACCAATGATGGCTGGGAATATATAAGACTGGAAAGTGTCTCTACTTATATCCAGCCAGTCGAAGGATGTTTTGGAAATACAGTCAAACCTGGTTATATGACTTCTTATCAGATGATAGTTTTCAGTAAAAAAGAAAATGAAAAACCTATTAGTTCTTCTTATTAAAATTTATTGGCTGGTTCCCCCATCAAAAAGAAGAAAATGTATTTTCAAAACCAGCTGCTCCAGACACGTCTATGAAAAAACAATACACGAAGGATTTATTTCAGGATTAAAAGCTTTTAAATATCGTTTTCAAAACTGCAGATCCGGAGCTTATATCATAGAGAATCCTTGCGGAGAAATTCAAATCATTTTACCGAATCAACAAATTCTTAATGAAACAGAGATTTCAGAGAGATTTATTAAAAATAAATAAAATTAATCATGGGAAAATTCGTAATCACACAGAGAATCAACAAAGAGTATCAGTTCAATCTTAAGGCCGGAAACGGTGAAATCATTCTGACCAGTGAAGGGTATATCCAGAAAGCATCCTGTCAGAAAGGCATCGAATCTGTAAAAGTCAATTCTCAGGATCTTTCAAGGTACGACAGAAGACTTGCAAAAAATGGAAAAGACTATTTCGTGTTAAAAGCAAGAAACGGTGAAATTATCGGAAACAGCCAGATGTACAGTTCAAAGTCCGGAATGGAGAATGGTATTGCCTCTGTAAAATCAAATGCTCTGACAGCAGAAATCATTGATGAAACTTTAAAAAAATAAAACTATGGATCTTAAAATTAAATTGGAGCAGCTGCATCAGAAAGTAACGGGCCTTAAGGAACAGATCGGTACGGAAGAAGCCACAAAAAATGCCTTTGTGATGCCTTTCATACAAATCCTGGGCTATGATATTTTCAATCCTACGGAAGTGGTTCCCGAGCATGTCTGTGATATCGGAACTAAAAAAGGTGAAAAAGTAGATTATGTGATCAAAAATAATGATGAACCTATCTTCATTATCGAATGCAAGCACTGGAAGGAAAGTGCAGATGCCCATAATTCACAGCTTCACAGGTATTATCATGTTTCGAAAACGAGGTTCGGTGTGTTGACCAATGGTATCGTTTATAACTTTTATACAGATCTGGAAAAACCCAATATTATGGATGAAAAACCGTTTTTCACCATCAATATTGAAGATCTGAAAGACAGTTCCATCAAAATTCTGGAAAGTTTCACCAAGAAAGACTATAACCTTGAAAGCATTCTTGATTCTGCAGAAGCATTAAAGTATATCAAAGCCATCAGAAAAGAATTCGAAAAAGAAATTGAAAACCCATCTGATGAATTGGTAAAACTTCTGGTGAACCGTTTCTTTGAAAAGCCTTTAACAGCCAACAGAATGATTTCTTTCAAAGAATATGCTAAAAAGGCATTGACGACTTCTATTAATGAATCGATCAGTTTCCGGTTAAAGTCTGCACTGAGCATCAATGAACAGATAGAAAAAAAGGAAGACGATGTGAAAACATCACAGCCTATTGATCAAAATAATGATTCTAAAATCGTTACCACAGAAGAAGAGCTGGAAGGTTTTCAGATTGTCAAAGCGATTTTGAGAGAGAAAATTCCTTCTTCAAGAATTGCCTACCGGGATACTTTATCCTACTTCGGAATCCTGTTGGATGACAACAACAGAAAACCGCTTTGCCGACTGCATTTTAATACAACGAATAAATATCTGGAAACTTTCCACAACGGAAAGGAAGCTGGTGAAAAGGTTTTATTAAATACTCTTGACGAAATCTATAACTACAGGAACCAGCTTCATCAGACACTGGAAAACTATGCCTAAAAATTACTCACCATGAAAACTTTTTTTATCATTCTGAAAGTTGTGCGATGGATGCTGGGTGCTGTATTCCTTTTTACTTCGTTGGGTTTATTAATAGAACAAAGTTTTGGCGCTTCAATTATACTGTTAATTTTAACGGCTTTTCTGGTTCCGATCACTGGGGATTATATCGTAAGAAAAACAATGAAGATCAATCTTTCGGGAACCCATAAAGTCTTGCGGTCTATCAATTACTCTGAACTTCATACTATTTTACCCACCTATCAGCAAAATGTATTGAACCACAAAAAAATAATAAGTGATAAGCAAAAAATAAAATTCGGAAGAAAAATTTACTACAATACTTTATGCACTGCAATTTCAGATTTCACTCTCACCCAGAGCAAAATAGCTAAACTAAATGAGATTAAGGTATATTTCAACTTATCTGATCAGCAAATATTCTTTGAAAAAAACAGGATTTCGGAAAAAACGGTTAAAAACCTGGTGCAGAAATGTTATGCAGACCATGTACTGACTGATTTAGAAGAACAGCAAATTACAAACATGGCTAACTTTCTTCAATTCCCGTTAAATAAAGCAGGAGAGATCAAAAATAAAATCGCTTTTTCATTATTCAACAGAATACTTGAAGAAAAGATATCAGATAACCGCCTTTCTCCAATAAAAGAAACAGAGCTGAAACAGGCGACAAGAAATCTGAAAATTGACCATCAGAGTATTACAGCCTTTCTTTCTGACCGAAAAATTAAAAGCTTGCGGCATGCCAAGTTACTATGGAATCTTGATCACGGTATTTTTCCGGTTGTTTACAATCCCTCCATAGCCTTAAGCAGAGATGAACAATGTTATTTGAATGTTCATGCAACCCTCATTGAAAACAAACTGGTTCATGCAGGATATTCACGCACAAGTACCGGTGTTTCTTTCAGGGTTATGAAAGGAGTCAATGCAAGAATTGGCGGCGGAAGGTACCGCCCCGTAAAAGAAAATGTAAGGGAAACCCATCCTGGAACACTGTATCTTACCAGCTCAAGAATTGTTTTCAATGCCGGAGGTAAGAGTTTCCAAATCCCTTTCTGCAAATTGATTTCACACAACGCAAGAGGAGGAAGTCTTGAATTGGTAATCCAAAACAAAAACCACTCACTGCGTATCAGCTATAAAGAAGCTGAAATATTTATGCTTGCCTTATCAAGTGCTCTCCGACAGTACAGAAATGCCAATGATCAAATAAAAATACAGGCTATGAGAGAAATCTCTATGAATGAAAATTTCATCTGAAGTCCAAAATCAATTCACTATTAATATTCAAAACATGAAAAAACTGATTCCATTCATCATACTTACCTTCAGCATATTTCTCTTCAATTCCTGCTTTAAAGCCAATGATAATATAGGACATGGCGGAAGGTGTACAGGCTCCGCATACTGTACGGCCTGTTCAAATTGCTCAGGCTGTGGACACTGCAGCAGTGGAGGAACCTGTGGGGTCTGCCGTGGTGGATCTTCCGGAAGAAAATCATCTTCGGACGACCATGCTAAAAGCAGGTCTAAAAAACACAAATCACCAGATTCTTACCGGTCTTCGAAAACCCACTCCGGAAAACCTCCCAAAGTTTTTATCGATGAGGTAACGGTTAATGTTAACACCAACAACAGATACATTGCAGGCATTGCAGCGATAAATATGTATGAGAGACCTACCCCTACATCAAAAGTAATAACAACACTACCTAAGGGCACCCAGCTGATAAAGCTTTCAAAGGAAGGATCATGGTATAAGGTACAGATTAAATCAAACGGTAAAAAAGGATATGTTTCCATTAAAGACGTAAAATAATCAAAATCATGAAACCATTTCTCACTTTCTGTGCGCTATGCTGTTTCGCGGGTATTTTCAAACTTCCTATAGAATATTATACTTTCCTCAGAATTCTTGTTTCCCTTGGAGCCTTACTGGTTTTATACCATACGCTGAGTTCCGGGCAGCACTATTTCAGTATAATTTTTCTGGTTATCCTCATTCTTTTCAATCCCGTTTTCCCTATTTATCTGTACCGGAAAAGCATTTGGATCCCGATAGATACGATAACGGGTGCTTTATTCTTACTCATTAACTTCATAGAAAGAAAAGAGCATACAAAAAAAGAAGAAGAAACTGCCGAAGAAACATCAGAGCCTTCACCTCCTATACACCAAAGAACTGTTTCCAGAGACAGAATTATTAATCCTAAAACAACAAAACAAGAATAACCATCATGGAAAACAATCAAATAACAGAAAACCTCAAAGCCCATTTTTTAAGGCTGTATCAAATGGCAATCTGTGATGATGATTTCAGTGCATTAGAGCTGAAAATGCTTTACAAATGTGCAGAAGAAAGAGGTATCTCATCAAAAAACTTGGACGAGATCCTTTTAAACCCGATCAATCTAAAATCATTGGTTCCGCAAACGATTGAAGAAAAAGTGGATTATCTCTATGATCTCACCGTCATGATCTGGGCTGACGGTATCGTTTCTCCGGACGAATATTCTGCCATGCAAAAATATGTTCTGATGTTTGGCTTCCTGGAAGAAAACGCAACAGCAATTGTAGATTATCTGATAGAAGCCGTAAAAATCGGAAAAAACAAAAACGAAATTTTATATGAATTAAAAAACTAACGATCATGGATACCACCAGCATAAAAAATTTATTTAAACTAAAATCCGTTCCGATAGAACCCAAACAGGAACCGGTCTTCAAAAACGAAACAGATCCGGACAACGAATCCTCTGAAGAAACCCGAAAAAGAACCTACCACGAATCAGGCTACAGGGATAGCTCACGAACCAACGGAAACCACTCTACCCTGTCGATTTGCCTGGATGCCGTTTATTCGAAATTTCAGAATGAAGAAAAAGAAATGGTAGAGAAACAGCAAAAACTTAAAGAATCCTACGTCAATGAACAGAAAAACAGGGAAACTGAAATTAAGGCACTCACAGTATCACAGGAGACGAAAGAGGAACAGCTGAAAAATAAAAACACAGAAATTGAAAACCATCAGCACAGCATTGAAATTTTAAAGGCAGAGGTTCTTGATCTTCCAAGAAATCCCGAAAAATACAACGTAAAAGCAACAAAAGGAGCTTCTGCAAAATTCTGGATCGGCCTGATCATTCTTATTCCCATTACTTTATATTTAACCACTTTTTATATTTCCACTTCTTATTCAGCTTTCTTTAAAAACTTTGATGCAAAAAGTACTATTATCCAAAGTGTTCTGGATGCGCAGGCTTTCAGCAAAGCATGGGATGAAGGAGTTATTGAAGGGGCATTTGTAACCCTGATTCCGTTTGTCTTTCTTGGATTAGGCTATCTGATTCATATGTTTTGGGAGAATAAAACAGGAGCGAATTACATCAAGCTCGGATTATTATTTATAGTAACCTTTGTCTTTGACTCTATTTTAGCTTATGAAATTGAATCAAAACTCTATGAGCTGAACAAAACTTTTGATTCACCGCCATTTGATCTTACAATTGCTTTTACCAAGATTCAGTTTTGGGGAATTATTTTCGCAGGGTTCATCGTGTATATTATCTGGGGAGTGGTTTTCGATTTCGTCATGAAAGAGCACAGAGAAAAAGATAAGATCAGAAATGAACAGGAAATCAGACAGAAAAGGATTGAATTCTTTCAGGATAAAATAAACGTTCTGAAAAAGGAAATTGAGGAAATTCTTGCCGGGATCGGAAATATAAAAGAAACCATTATCAAAACACGGGGCAGAATCGAGGAGCTTCAGAATATTATTGACGGAGTCATCATTCCTACCAAAGATTACAAATTATATGCTTCGGAATATGTTCAGGGCTGGATCACCTTTATAGGTGAAAAAATAGCCGTATCAAGGACAGAAAAACAAACAATGATTGATGACTGTATTGCTACCTACAATACCAGCCTGGAAGCTGTGGGGGCTAATTCTGACAATCAAAATTTAGTGTATTTATCATCTTTATAATTACTATCATGAAAAAAATCTTCTATTTATTAATGATTATTTCTTTAGCTTCCTGTTGTAAAAAGACTCCGCCTCCTCCTTGTACAAATTGCCCGCCTAAAGCCGACTCAAACAATATCAATGTCAGCATTTTAATTGATCTTTCAGACAGGATTGATCCGACAGTCCATCCCAATCCCACAATGGAATATTACCAACGGGATATGGAATATATCAAAGCCATTGAAAAAGGACTTTTAAACCATATTAAATCAAAAAGAATCATCACCTATGATGATCAGATGCAGGTTTTCTTCAATCCGGAACCTTCAGATCCAAAGATGAACGAACTCACAAAAGAACTGAAAGTTTCCTTCAATAAAGATACTCCAAAAAGCTATTTTAATTCTGTGGATAAAAAATATTCAGAATTACCATCAAGCATTTATCAGTCTGCCATTAAGGACGGGAAATATATTGGATCCGATATCTGGGAGTTTTTCAAAAATAAGGTAAAGGATTATTGCATAAAAGACGATCGCAGAAATATTCTGTTCATTCTGACAGACGGCTATATGTATCATGAAAACACAAGGTTTGATGAAAAAAAAGAAAATTCATATAAAACATCCTATTTAACAACCAAACTTATAAAAGCTAACAACTTAATAACCTCTGGTTTTAAAGAAACCATTGAAAAAAATGGCTATGGATTTGTTAAAGCTAATGAGGATCTCAAAAATTTAGAAGTAATTGTTCTCGGCATTAATCCTGAAAAAGGAAATCCTTTCGAAGAAGCTGTTATTAAAGAATACTGGAAAAACTGGTTCAAGGAAATGAAAATTAAAAATTACCAGATCAAATCCGCAGATCTTCCCTCCAATCTGGAACCGGTCATTCTAAAAGCGATTACAGGAAAATAAAAAAACACATCAATATATTTCACAATCAAAAAAGCGAAGAATATATTTCCTCGCTTTTATCTATTTTCTTATCATTTCCGTATGGGGAATATCATCTTCCAGATACTTCTTCCCTGTATCTTCAAAACCGAATCCGCTGTAAAATCTCAACAGATAATCCTGTGCTGATATTCTGATTTCAGAAGTGTGAAAACGGTTTTCTATGGTTTCTACCGCATATTGTATCAGCTGTTTTCCCAGATTTTTTCCCCTTGCCTGTTCAGTGGTCAGTACTCTGCCAATAGAAGTTTCATCGTACTTTATTCCTTTATCAAATACACGGCAGTAAGCTAAAACCTGACCATCCTCTTCCGCCCAGATGTGGACTGCTTTCTGGTCATCATTATCCAGATCAGGATAAGGACAGTTCTGTTCAATGATGAAAACATCTATACGGGCTTTCAGTACAGCGTACAATTCCGGAACCGTGAACTCATCAAATGTTTTGATCTTCCAGACAATATTACTCATCGAAACTTATATTATTAAGTGTTAAAAAGTCATTGGTCTTTTCAATAAAATCAAGAATTTTATCTCCTCCCTCTTTCTTTTCTGCGGAGGTAATATACAACTCAGGAAGGTCTTCCCATGTTTTATGCAGCTCAGCTTTATAGTCTTCAACATTTTTAATAACGGCATTAGGTTTTAGCTTATCTGCCTTAGTAAAGACAATAGAAAATGGGATCCCACTTTCACCACACCATTGGATAAATTCCATATCAATTTTCTGAGGGGTATGCCTCACATCCACAAGGACAAAAAGATTTACCAGATTTCTTCTGTTCAGGATATAGTTGGTGATCAGCTTCTCAAAATCCTTTCGCTGAACTTTTGAAACCTTTGCATACCCATACCCCGGCAAATCGGTTAGATACCAGCTTTCATTCACTAAAAAATGATTGATCAGCTGGGTCTTTCCGGGGGTTTGTGATGTTTTGGCAAGATCTTTATGGTTCATCATTGCATTGATCAGTGATGACTTTCCTACGTTTGATCTCCCGATAAAAGCATATTCAGGAATATTGGGTTCAGGACATTCCTGCCATTTTCCGCTACTCTTTACAAACTCTGCTGTCTTGATAATCATTTTGAATGTATTTTAGAAAAACAAACCATTAAGAAAAGCTCTTAATGGTCATTTATAATGTATTTAAACTTTATCTTTTATCCAGTTGTACAGGATTTCATTGAACTCATCCGGCTTTTCCATCATGGCTGCATGACCGCAGTGATCTATCCAGAATAAATCGGAATTGGGAATGAACTTATGCATATCTTCTGCCACCTCAGGAGGTGTTACATTATCCTGTTTCCCCCAGATCAGACATGTGGGAGTCAGGATCTTCGGAAGATCATTCAGCATATTGTGTTTGATGGCACTTCTGGCCAGCATTACCGTTTTTATTCCTTTCATTCTGTCATTTACCACACTGAAAACTTCGTCTACAAGGTCTTCCGTTGCGATCTTCGGATCATAGAAAACTTCTTCCGTTTTCTTTCTGATATAGGAACGGTCGTTTTTCCTCGGAAAGCTGTCCCCGAAAGTTCTTTCATATAGACCGGAGCTTCCTGTAAGAACAAGATTTTTTACCAGGTCAGGTCTTGCCAGAGTCAGAATAAGCCCTACGTGCCCCCCCATCGAGTTTCCTACAATACTTACGGGGCCTGAAATATGACTTTCTATGAACTTGATAATATATTTTGCAATCGTGGTAAGATTCGTATTGAGTACCGGCAGATCATAGATGGGTAACTGTGGTACAAATACCTTAAACCCTCTTTCCGAAAAAAAATCTACCATTTTATCGAAATTACTCAAACCACCCATTAACCCGTGCAACAGCACTAATGGATGCCCTTCTCCCGCTTCTACATAGGAATATTTCTTTTCTTTTTTTGTACTAAATATCATAAAACGCCTTAATAAAGCCCTGCAAAAATACAAATTAAACCTCAAAAAAATTTTGATTATCCTAATTTAAGATAAAAATAATATAATATTCTCCTTTTTAACTTTTTTTTTCAAAACCGCTTTATTATGGCTTAAATAACACTTCCAACAACTCTCTTCATATCAGTATTTTACATTATTGAAATTCAATCTTTAATAAAACTTATTAACATTAAGTCAAAAAGTGGGAAAAAGTGGGAAATTTTGGAAATTATTATATAAATTTGTCCCAAATGAAAAATTTCATTGGGACATATGAGTGTAAAATTGACGACAAAGGCCGCTTAAAAGTTCCTTCATCTTTAATCAAACAGATGGAAAACTTCGACGATAAGGCGTTTGTAGTCAAAAGATCTGTGTTCCAACCTTGTCTGGAGGTTTATCCTATGAATGCATGGGACAAACTGATGGGTAAAATTAATAAACTGAACAGGTTCATAAAAAAGAATGCTGATTTCATACGAATGTTTACGGCAGGAGTAAAGACTGTAGAGTTGGATAATGCAGGAAGATTACAGATCTCCAAAGACCTTACGGTTTTCGCAAATCTTCAGAAAGATATTGTGATCACCAGCGCAGGAGAACTCTTTGAGATTTGGGATAAAGAGGCCTATGAAAAGGTAATTGCTACCAATGAAGCTGATTTTGCAAGCCTTGCCGAAGATGTGATGGGCTCTTTCGATGAAGAATAACTGTAGCGGTTATTAATTGATTATTATTAAATAAAAAACACAATTAAGCATGTATCATAACCCCGTTTTGTTGAAGCAGAGTGTTGATGATTTGGTGACGAATCCTGACGGAATATATGTGGACTGCACCTTTGGAGGCGGAGGCCATTCAAGAGAAATCCTGAGCAGACTTTCCGACAAAGGAAGATTGTTCAGTTTTGATCAGGATCTGGATGCACTTAAAAATACAATTGATGATCCACGCTTTACATTGGTCAATCAGAATTTCAGATTTCTGGAAAATTCATTGCTGATGTATGGCGTATCGCAGGTAGACGGTGTTTTGGCAGACTTAGGAGTGTCGTCTCATCAGTTTGACGAGGCAGACAGAGGCTTCTCAACAAGAAGCAATGCTCCTTTGGATATGAGAATGAACGTCATGCAGAATCTTGATGCCAAAAGAGTGATCAATGAGTATGAAGAAGAAGAGCTTGCAGATCTTTTCTATCACTATGGAGAATTGAGAGAAGCAAGAAAACTGGCTAGAGAAATTGTTCATCACAGAAAAACAAAAAGTATAGAAACAACGGAAGATCTGAAAAAACTGTTCAGCTATATTCCGCCTCACAAGGTTAATAAATTCTATGCCCAGCTTTTTCAGGCGATAAGAATTGAAGTGAACCAGGAACTTGAAGTATTAAAAGAAATGCTGGTTCAGGCTTACAATGTATTGAAACCGGAAGGAAGATTAGTCGTTATTTCTTACCACTCTTTAGAAGACCGCTTGGTAAAAAGATTCCTGAAAAACGGAATGTTCGAAGGAGAGCCGGAAAGAGATATCTACGGAAATTATAAAAAGGCATTCGAATTGATTAAGAGTAAAGCGATTATTCCTGATGACAAGGAGATCGAAGAAAACTCCAGAGCAAGAAGTGCCAAGATGAGAACAGGAATAAAAGTATAAAATGTGAATGAGTGAATCGTCAATAGTGAATCATTAAGCAAAATAAAATTGACTATTGACACGAAGTAAATTCACTGCAAAGCAAATTGACACAATAAATTGGCAAAAAGAACAACAAATCGCCCCCAGAAAAGACTCACTTTTATAGATATTATAAAAGGTAACTTTCTGAACCGTGATGAGATCAAAATACATTACAAGTATTTTCTCCTGTTGTTTGTTCTGATGATGGCCATGATTTATACGAACCATCTCGTCAATAAAAAAATTAAAATTGTAAACGCCTTAAAGGAAGAAACAGAAGAATATAAATCAAGAAACGCTTACGCCCAGAGTAAGCTGATCAAAGTAAAAATGGAATCAGAGCTGGGGAAAGAGGTTGCACGGGATTCATTGATGACCCTGGAAAACCATCCTCACAAATTGCTAATAAAACTGGACAGTACAGATGCAAAAGCAAAATGAATACGACAATAAACGTAAGAAAACGTTACGATGGGGCTACCTCTTTGCAGTGGTAGCTTTGTGCGTGTTTGTCATGTTCTTGGCAAGAATTGTCATCCTTCAGAATACCAATGTCCAGGAAATCAAAGATGATTACATTAATAAAAACTATCGCGAAGCCACTTTAAAGGCCGCCCGTGGTAATCTTTTTGCTTCTGACGGCTCTATTCTTGCCACAACTGTAATGCGGTATGACATCTATCTTGACTTCAAAACAATGAAAGATACGGTGTACTCTAACAATATCGGAGCGCTGACCGATTCTCTGAGCAAAATGTTCGGAAAACCAAGAAGCGAATTCAGACAGAAGTTCGATGAACAGAAGAAAAAGAAAAACCAGTATTACACCCTTGTAAAAGGTCTTGATTTTGATCAATATGACAGGATCAGAAAGTTCCCGATCTTCAAAAGAGGTAAAAATAAAGGAGGATTCATCGTTGACAGAAATTACAAAAGAGAACTGGCTACTTCAGAAATCGGGGCCGGTACCATTGGTATGGATAACGGTGAATTTAAATCCGGACTGGAAGGCGCCTTTTCAAAATATTTAACTGGAACAGACGGTAAAAGATTGGAGCAAAGAATTAACTCTTCACAATGGAAACCCATTGACTTCTGGAAAGTTAAGGAACCCGTCGATGGAGAAGATGTCTATACCACCTTAGACCTTAGAATTCAGGATATTGCACACTCTGCTCTTGAGAAACAGTTAATTAATTTTGAAGCAAAACACGGTACCGTTATCGTGATGGAAGTTGAAACCGGAAAAGTACGTGCTCTTGTTAATTTAAGAAGAACGGAATCAGGAGAATACGAAGACTCCTACAACTATGCCCTGAAAGATAATATTGAGCCGGGATCCACCTTTAAAACCATTTCACTTCTGGCAGCAATGGATGACGGATTCATTGACGAAAATACAACCGTAAACGTAGGAAACGGAGTATGGGTATATGCAAAACAGAGAATCTCTGACGGTCATGGCGGTGGAACTTATGATATCAGTGATGTTTTGGCTAAATCAAGTAACGTAGGTACTTCAAAACTGATCACAAAGTATTATGCAGATAAGCCACAGATTTTCCTTGATCATCTGAAACGCTGGAAATTGTTCGACAAAATGGATATCGAACTTCCGGGAATTACAAAGCCAAAGATTGTCACACCGGAAAACAAAAGATGGAACGCTGCAACGCTTGCTTCTATTTCGTACGGGTATTCTTCCAATATCAACCTGCTTCAATTAACAACATTTTACAATGGGGTTGCTAACGGAGGAAAAATGCTTAAGCCTTTATTCATCGATAAAATCATGAAAGACGGAAAGGTAATGTATCAGGCAAAACCTGAGGTAATGGTCAACAAAATGGCTTCTGAAAAAGCGATTAAAATGATGACCAGTGCTTTAACGAAAGCCGTAGAAAAAGGAACAGGACGAAGTATTTTTACACCCAACCTGAAAATGGCAGGGAAAACAGGAACCGCAAGATTTGAGTACTGGCTGCCTGGCCCTATGAAATACCGTGCTTCATTCGCAGGATTTTATCCGGCTGACGCACCCAAATATACCTGTTATGTAATGATCAGTGAGCCCAATACAGCAAAAGGCTTTTATGGAGGATCCGTTTCAGCACCGGTGTTTAAGGAAATTGCAGGAAAAACATTCCTGAAGACCCCACAGAATATTGAAAAAGAAATGCTGGTAGACAAAAAGGTAAACCTGAGTAAAATGGTTGAGCCTAATGTGAAAATAGCAGTAAATGATAAACAGATGCCTAATGTAGTGGGATTAATCGGGAAAAACGTGATCCCGCAGTTGGAAAACTTAGGCTATCGCGTCGACTATAAAGGAGTAGGAAGAATTAAGGAACAATTCCCGCTGGAAGGCACAACGATCAGTAAAAACCAGAGAATTTATTTGTCTCTGCAGAATTAAAAAACAAGCCCGTAAGGACAATTTAAACCCAAATAAGGCAAAGCCTTATTGATAAAGATGATTATAACAGAATTAGTAAACAGAATCCCAGTACTGGAAATTCACGGAGATAACAGCCGTGAGGTTGCAGAATTGGTGATCGACAGCAGAAAGGTTACAGAAGGTTCTCTTTATGTTGCAATGAGAGGAACTGTAGTGGATGGCCATTCATTCATCGCATCTGCTATTGAAAAAGGGGCTGCAGCAATTGCTTGCGAAGAACTCCCTCAAACATTGGCAGAAAATGTAACCTATATTTTGGTAAAAGATTCGTCTAAAGCCTTAGGTCACCTGGCGTCGAACTTTTACGGAAACCCTTCTCAAAAACTGAAACTGATAGGTGTTACAGGAACCAATGGAAAAACCTCTGTTTCTACCCTTCTTTTTGATGTTTTCAAAAATCTGGGTTATCCTGCTGCGTTACTTTCTACTGTTGAAATCAGAATTGGTGAAGAAATTATACCGGCTACCCACACTACGCCTGACGTGATTACCATCAACAGGATTTTAGCTGAAGCCGTAGAAAAAGGATGTGAATTTGCTTTCATGGAAGTAAGCTCACACGGGATTGCTCAGAACAGAATTGAAGGATTGCACTTCAAAATAGCAGGCTTTACCAACCTTACCCATGATCATTTAGACTATCATAAAACATTCGAAGAATATTTAAAAACGAAAAAAAGATTCTTTGACGAATTAGAAGATACAGCTATTGCCATTACCAATGTGGATGATAAGAACGGCAATGTCATGCTTCAGAATACTAAGGCTAAAAAGAAGTCTTACGCCCTGAAAACCATGGCAGACTATCACGGAAAACTATTGGAAGTTGATTTCAACGGAATGCTGCTGAACTTCAACGGAAAAGAATTCTGGACGACACTGACCGGGAAATTCAATGTATACAATTTACTTCTGGTTTTCGGAATTGCTGCTGAACTGGGTTTTGAACAGGATGAAATTCTTCAGGCCATCAGCAGATTAAAAAGAGTTTCCGGAAGATTTGAAACATTCAAATCCGACGGGGGGATTTTCTTTATCGTAGACTATGCACACACTCCGGATGCTTTGGAAAACATTCTGGACAGCATCAACGATATCAGAACCAAGAACGAAAGATTAATCACTGTATTTGGTTGTGGAGGAGACAGAGACCACTCCAAAAGACCTGAAATGGGAAATATTGCCACTAAAAAATCCACTCTGGCAATCATCACATCAGACAATCCGAGAACAGAAGATCCGGCACAGATCATCAAAGAAATTGAAGCAGGTGTTGAACCACAGAACTTCAGCAAATACACTTCAATTCCAGACAGAAAAGAAGCCATAAAAATGGCCATCAAGTTTGCAGAACCTAAAGATATCGTTTTGGTCGCCGGAAAAGGCCACGAAACCTATCAGGAGATCAATGGTGTGAAACATCATTTTGATGACAAAGAAGTAATTAATGAGCTCTGGAAATTAATGAGCAAATAGATTGAAAGATTAAACTCATTTAATGATTTAAAAATTTGATGATGACGAAGAATTTTGAAAATTTCCCAGTATATATCAAAAGTTTAGATCTTATTCAAAAAGTTTATGAGTTTCTTCAAAATCCAAGCTTTGAAAAAGAATTTGAATTTAATAACCAGATAAAAAGAGCGAGTTTTTCCATTAGCAATAATATTGCGGAAGGCTCAGAATATAATAATAACAGACAATTTATTAGATATTTAAAAATTGCAAAAGGCAGCTGTGCTGAGGTAAAAAGCATGCTGATTGTAAGTAAAAGATTAAAATTAGGTGATCAAAATAAAGCTGAAGAAATCATTACTCTTTCAAAAGAGGTTTCTTCAAACATATCAAACTTCATTAAGTATTTAAATGAAAATATGGAGAAGCCCAATCTTTAAATCTTTAAATAAATTAAATTTTTAAATAATAAAAAACAGAAACATGCTATACTATCTATACGAATATCTAACCAACCATGGAATCCACGTTCCGGGATTAGGAATGTTGAAATACATTTCCTTCCGTGCCGGAATGGCTGTACTGTTCTCATTGATTATTGCTCTTGTCTACGGAAAAAGAGTCATTAATTACCTGAGAACAAAACAAATGGGTGAATTGGTACGTGATCTTGGATTGGATGGCCAGAAACAGAAAGAAGGGACCCCTACCATGGGAGGACTTATCATTATTCTGGCAACCATTATTCCGGTATTGCTGTTTACCAGGATTACCAATGTGTATATTGTTCTGCTGCTGGTTTCAATGTTATGGATGGGAGCAATTGGTTTCCTTGATGATTATTTAAAGAAAGTCAAAAAAAATAAAGACGGCTTAAGTGGTAAATTTAAAATTGTAGGCCAGGTTGGACTAGGGCTGATTGTCGGAATTACCATGTATTTTCATCCGGACATCACCGTTAAAAGAAAATATGCAGATGCTAAGGTGGTCAACAGAAATAACGTAGAGCAAAATTTTATGCCGACAGAAAAAATTACCGTTTCCACCGTTCCTTTTGCAAAAAATAATGAATTCGACTACAGCGGAATTTTATTTTGGATGAATGACAAAGATGCCCATGAGTGGGCATGGGTTGTATTTATTCCTATCGTAATTTTCATTGTAACAGCCGTTTCAAACGGAGCCAATATCACAGACGGGATTGACGGTCTGGCCGCAGGAACAAGTACTATTATACTGCTCACGCTGGCCCTTTTCGCTTACCTTTCCGGAAACATCATCTTTGCAGATTACCTCAATATCATGTTCCTTCCAAACATGGGGGAAACCACCATCTTTGCCGTAGCAATGGTAGGGGCTGTAATAGGTTTTTTCTGGTACAATACCTATCCTGCACAGGTTTTCATGGGAGATACCGGAAGTTTGATGTTGGGAGGAGTGATTGCTGTATTAGCCATTATTTTAAGAAAAGAATTATTGATTCCTGTATTATGCGGAGTATTCTTAATTGAATTACTATCTGTTATTCTTCAGGTTTGGGTATTTAAATACAGAAAAAGAAAATACGGGCTGGAATATGCCCAAAACAATAGACTGTTCAAGATGTCACCATTACACCATCATTATCAGAAAGAAGGATTCCACGAAAGTAAAATCGTGAACCGAATGATCATCATCGGAGTAATATTGGCTATTATATGTCTGATCACATTAAAAATGAGATAAATTTTGTAAAAAGTAAAAAGTATTGATGTAAAAAGACACCAGATACATTGTACGTTTTACATTTTACATTTTACAAAAGAATAAATATGAAAATAGTTGTTTTAGGAGGTGGAGAAAGCGGATGCGGTGCTGCTTATTTGGCTAAAAAGAAAGGTCTGGAAGTATTTCTTTCAGATAAAGGAGCCATTAAGGATAACTATAAGCAGTTCCTTACCGATAATGAAATTGAATTTGAAGAAGAAAATCACGACGAAGAAAGAATTTTAAATGCTGACTGGATCGTAAAAAGCCCCGGAATTCCAAAAAAGGCGGAAATTATCAATAAAATTCATGAAAAAGGAATCAGACTTTCCTCTGAAATTGAATTTGCTTCTGAATTTACAGATGCAAAAATTATCGCCATTACCGGAAGTAACGGAAAAACAACTACAACTTCCCTGATCTATTATATCCTGAAAAATGACGGATTGAATGTAGGTTTGGGAGGAAATATCGGCTATAGCTTTGCCAAGCAGGTTGCAGATGAAAACCATGAGTATTATGTACTGGAAGTAAGCTCTTTCCAGCTGGATGATATTCAGAATTTCAGACCTTATATTTCTTTATTGCTGAATCTGTCCCAGGATCACCTGGACCAGTACAACTACAACTATGAAGAATATGCCTTGGCAAAATTCAGAATCACTGAAAATCAGGAAAATGATAATTTCTTCATCTACAACAAAGATGATGAAATGAGCAAAAATCTTCTTGAAAAGCTTGAGATAAAAGCCAAAATGATTCCTTTCTCAACAAAAGAGAAATTACCGGAAGGAGGTTTTGTAAATGAAGATGAAATTGTGGTAAAAATGAAAGACGAATTCTCAATGAAAGTTGATGAATTGTCTCTGTTGGGAAATCATAATGTAGCCAACAGCCTGGCAGCATCAATTGCCGGTAAGATTTTAGAAATCAACAACGAAAGTATCAGACATTCATTGATGACATTCCAGGCCGTAGAACACAGACTGGAGTTTGTGACAGAAATTGATGGCGTAAAATACATCAACGACAGCAAAGCAACCAATGTAAATGCTACTTATTATGCCTTGGAAAGCATGAAAACACCAACCGTATGGATTGTTGGCGGATTAGATAAAGGAAATGACTACACCGAAATTGAAGATTTAGTCAAAAGAAAAGTAAAGGCAATTGTTTGTCTTGGAGTCGATAACAAGAAGATCATCGATTTCTTTAAAGATAAAAAAGAATTTATTTATGACACTTCAAGCATGGAAGAAGCTGTGAGAATTTCAAAATCTCTGGCTAAAAAAGGCGATACAGTCTTACTGTCTCCATGCTGCGCAAGCTTTGACTTGTTTAAAAGCTACGAGGACAGAGGACGCCAGTTTAAACAACAGGTATTAAAATAAAAATGTAAAAAGTTCTAATGGAGTAACGTATTAATGATCATCAGTTTCATCAATACATTTTACATCAGTACATGAATACAATAATTATGGACGAACAGAACACAGAAAGCAGATTTGAATTTCTAAAGGGCGATAAAGTGCTTTGGATGGTCATCCTTGTGATCTCCATCTTCTCTATTTTCCCTGTATACTCTGCAAGTTCAAATCTCGAATACATTGTCAATAACGGGACCACAACAGGTCACGTTATCAAGCATATGTTCTTTGTAGTCTTAGGATTGGGTATTATGAGACTGGTAGGAACCGTAAAGTATGAATACATCGGAAAGCTCAGCAGTATTCTGCTTGGCCTGATGATTATTCTCCTGGTGGTTACCATGTTTACAGGCCAGACCATTGATGGAGCCAGTGCCTCCAGATGGCTGAAAATTCCTGGAACCCCCATCTCTTTTCAGCCTTCATCATTTGCATTTTTAATGCTAATCATCTATCTGTGCAGATATTTAACCAAAAAGATCACAAGGGAAAGACTTCCGATAGAGAATATCATGTATATCTTCGGACCTATCCTGCTTGTATTTGTATTGGTAGCCAAAGATAACGGCTCCACAGCATTAATGATTTTAATGGTTTCTGTGATAGTTCTTGTAATAGGACAGCTTCACTGGAAATACATTGCGGGCTTTATCTCGGCATCATTTGTAGCCATTGTATTCTTCCTTCTGATTGCTCTGAACACCAATCTGATCGGAGGAAACCGTGTTCATACATGGATGAGCCGTATAGAAACATTTACATCCAGTAAAGCCAAAACAGCAGACACAGATGATGAAAGCGTAAAAGCAAAAAACTATCAGGTAATGCAGGCTAAAGCAGCTATTGTACATGGCGGAATTACCGGGATGGGACCGGGAAAAAGTGCATTGAAACAGATGCTTCCACAGTCTGCCTCCGACTTTATTTTCGCAGTCATTGTAGAAGAATATGGGGTGATAGGCGCAGCCTTTCTGATCAGTTTATACCTGATTATGATGATCAGGATCGTCATGATCGCCAGTAAGATGCCGGCATTCTTCGGATCGTTGCTTGTTCTCAGCCTCGGGGTAATGATCTTTATTCAGCTTTCAGTAAATATTGCTGTAGCAGTGAATCTGATCCCGGTAACAGGGCAGCCACTGCCTTTGATCAGTTATGGAGGAACCTCAATGCTGGTGACTTATTTACAGTTAGGTATTATTCTAAATATAAGCTCAAGAATTCAGATTTATGATGAAGAAGGAATGGGCAAAAAACAAAGTATAGCAGAAATAAACGATATCGCTTAAAATGGACAAAAAATTAAAAATACTATTATCAGGCGGGGGAACAGGAGGACATATCTTCCCGGCCATCGCTATTGCTGATGAGATCAGAAAAAGATTTCCTCATGCAGAATTTTTGTTCATTGGTGCCAACGGGAAAATGGAAATGGAAAAAGTTCCACAGGCAGGCTATAAAATTGAAGGAATTGATATTGCCGGAATTGACAGAGGTAACTTGTTATCTAATTTAGGTCTCCCTTTCAAGATTCTGAAAAGCCTGTCCAAATCTAAAAAGATTATCAAAAACTTCGCGCCTGACTTTGCGGTAGGAACGGGAGGATTTGCCAGCGGACCCGCTCTTTATGAAGCCAGTAAAATGGGAATTCCGATTTTCATTCAGGAACAGAATGCCCATGCAGGGGTAACGAATAAAATCCTCAGCAAGAAAGCTAAAGCAGTCTTTACGGCTTATCCGAAAGTAGATGCCTTTCCGGCAGAGAAAATAAAATTCCTGGGAAATCCGATTCGTGAAAATATTATTTCAGGAATGCAAGATACTGCTCAGGCAAAAGAGAAAATGGGACTGGATAAAGACAAACTTACCATTCTTTCAGTAGGCGGTTCTTTAGGATCCAGAACATTAAATAATGCATGGAAAGAAAACCTTGAAAATCTGAAAGAAAAAGGGTATCAGTTAATTTGGCAAACAGGAAAACTGGATTACAAAGAATTGTCATCCAGCCTTCAGCTTCCAGCTTCAATTCATCTGAAAGAATTTATTAAAGACATGGAACTGGCCTATTCTGCCGCTGATATCATTGTTTCCAGAGCAGGAGCTATTGCCATTTCAGAACTGGCTGTAGCACAGAAACCGGTGCTTTTGGTGCCTTTCCCTTTTGCAGCGGAAGACCATCAAACTAAAAATGCCATGAATCTGGTTGAAAAGAATGCAGCCAGAATGGTAAAAGACTCTGAGATGCAGGAAAAATTCTGGAATACATTATCAGAAATCTGTGAGAATGAAAGTCTAAGAAAAGAAATGTCTGACAATCTGAAATATTTTGCCAAGCCCAATGCAGCAAAAGAGATTGTAGACGAGATTTTTAAAGTAATAAAATAATTAGGTCAGGCTTCGACAAGCTCAGCCTGACCTACATAAAATAAGACAGTTAGTATTAGAGCTGTCACCCTGAGCTTGTCGAAGGGCCAGTAAGCAAACACAAATGAATAAATGAAAATATATTATGTATACATTGTAAAATGTTCTGATAATTCTTATTATACAGGCTTTACCAATGATTTGGAAAGGAGAATTAATGAACATAATGACGGATTAAATCCTGAAAGTTACACGTATACAAGAAAACCCGTAGAACTTGTTTTCTACCATGAATTTAATGATGCTACTCAAGCGATAAGCTTTGAAAAACAAATTAAAGGTTGGAGTAGAAAAAAGAAGGAAGCAATAATAAATGATAACTGGGATTTATTACCAATGTTATCAAAAAATAGAATGAAAGATTAGAGGCTTCGACAAGCTCAGCCTGACTCTGTTAAAAATTTAATCCGTTAACAAGTCATGGATATCAGTGATTGAAGTCTTATAATATATTAAAAATAAAGCTCTGAACTAGTTAAGAGCCATTAAAGATTAAAATATAAATGAACATTTTACAAACATATCAGACTTTTTACTTCGTCGGAATCGGAGGTATCGGAATGAGCGCACTGGCGCGTTATTTCAATGCCTCCGGGAAAAAAGTATTGGGCTACGACAAAACCAATACAAAACTTACCCAGAACCTGATGAACGAAGGCATTGATATTGTTTTTGAGGATCTTATTGATGAAAGAATAACCTCTCTTCAGAAAGAAGATACACTGGTCATCTATACTCCTGCTATCAAAACACTTGGAATACTGGATTATTTCAGCCAAAATCAGTTTGAAGTTCTGAAAAGAGCGAAAGTTTTAGGATTAATTACAGAAAATACAGACTGCATCGCCATAGCTGGCACTCACGGAAAGACCACCACGTCTACCCTTGTTGCCCATTTGTGCAAAGAAGCAGATCTTCCTTTCTCATGTTTTCTGGGAGGGATTTCTGAAAACTTTAAATCCAACTTCCTGTACAATGGTTCTACCTATTCTGTAGTAGAAGCAGATGAATATGACAGAAGCTTCCTGAACCTTTCTCCGGACTGGGCAGTCGTGACATCTACAGATGCGGATCACCTTGATATCTATGGAGATAAGAGCCATATTGAAGAAGGATTCAGACAGTTTGCAGCATTAGTGCCTGAAGACAAACAGCTTTTTATAAGAAAGGGACTGGAAATCGGCAGAGGACATCAGACTTATGCCGTTAATGAGCCTGCAGATTATTATTCAGACAATCTGCGTATGGATCATGATAAAATTTATTTTGATTTCCATACCCCAACAGAAACGATAAAGGATTTTGTCTGGGAAATTCCTGGCATTCATAATGTGGAAAATGCTACTGCAGCACTGGCTATTCTGCATAATTTAGGCGCAGATTTTGATACGCTGAAAAAAGCAATTGCCAATTTTAAAGGAATTAAAAGAAGATATACCAAACATATTTATCAAAACGGTAAAATTTATATTGACGATTACGCTCACCATCCTACAGAAATCAATGCTGTAATGAGCTCAATCAGAACATTTTATCCTGATAAAAAACTTCTGGTAGCCTTCCAGCCCCACCTTTTCAGCAGAACAAGAGATTTCGCAGACGGATTTGCGGAAAGCTTAAGCAAAGCCGATGAACTTATTCTGCTTGATATTTATCCTGCGAGAGAGCTTCAGGAGAATTTTGAGGGAATTACTTCAAACTGGCTGCTGGAAAAAGTGACATTAGATAAAAAAGAGGTATCGACTTTATCTGATGCTTTTGAAAAAATAAAAGAAAAAGATTTTGATATCCTTCTCACCGTAGGTGCAGGAAATATAGATACCCTGTATGATCCTATCTGTGAATGGATTGAGAAAATTTGAGTATAAACGCTATGCTCGCGAAGAAAAATGTAACATCGTTCGCAAAGGCGTTTTACTCAGCAAAAATGAGAAAACAAATTATATAAGTTATAGCCCTCGCTGAGTGAAACGCCCTCGCGAACGGAAAAATAAAAAGGTTGCTTTGCGATCGTAGCGTTAAAAGAAAAACACAAAATGTATGATAGAAAATGAAATTTCAGAGATTGTTTTCAGTGCTGGAATGAAAATACATCGTACGCTTGGAATTGGACTTTATGAAAATGTATATGAAGAGTGCTTAGTTTATGAACTAAAAAATAGAGGATTGAATGTAGAAAGTCAAAAAAACATTGACATTGAATATGAAGAGTTAAAGATATCTAAAGCGTTCAGAGTAGATTTATTAGTTGAAAACAAATTAATAATTGAAATAAAAGCAGTTCAGGAGATTAATGATTATCATTTTTTTCAGCTTTTAAATTATTTAAGAATAACCAACATAAAACTCGGAATGATTTTGAATTTCCATTCAATGCTATTCAAAAATGGAGTAAAACGAGTTGTAAATAAATTGTAAAAAGTAATAATGTATTTACGTATTCATGAATACATTTTACATAAATACATGAATACAAAAAATGTATGAAAAATAAATACAGAATATTAAAAATTGTTGTCACTGTAATCATCTTAGGATTTTTACTGAGCTTCTCATTGAGAAGATTCAGCCGTGAGGAGATTACGGACAATAAGATTTCTGTAAAAATGAGCGAGAAAACTCCGGTGTATTTTGTGGATGAAAAAGATATCAGGGAGATTGTAAAAAAAGAAAACCCTTCAGGAAAAGTAGGAGATCTAAATATTCCTTCTTTAGAAAAAAAGATCAATTCTCTTCCGGCAGTGGATAGCGCCAATGTCTATCTGAATCTGAATGGAAAACTGAATCTGGATATCAAGCAAAGAGTACCTGTCTTCAGGCTGAATAAAGACGGAAGAGACTTTTATGTAGATGAAAAGGGGATTGAATTCCCGATTTCAAGAACCTATTCACACCCATGTATGCTGGTAACCGGAAATGTACAGCCGGATGAATATGAAAAACTGGCAGAACTGGTAGAAAAGATTGACAAAGATGATTTCAGTAAAAAATATTTTATTGGAATCTCAAAAAATAAAGACAGTTATAGCCTGCTTACAAGCGAAGGAAACTATAGAGTAGAAATAGGAGATCTTGATAATATCGACTTTAAAGTAAAAGGATTTAAAACCTTTGTTGAGAAATACCTGGTATACCAGGATCCGCAGAAATACAGTATGGTTTCTGTGAAATATCAAAATCAGATTGTCACTACTTTAAACCCTTATTTTAAAGAAAATGACAGTATTTTAAAGGCAGGAAAAATGGAACTGGCCAAAGCTCCTTCTACAGCAGCAGCTAAAAAGACGGATAGTAAGCCCCAGACAACGGAAGCGAAAAAGGCCTCCACCACGGTAAAGCCTAAAGAAAGTACAAAAACGAAAACACATACAAAAGAAACGAAAAAAGCCGAGAAAAAGCCACCCGTCAAGGCACAGTCCAAGCCTAAGGCAAAAGTAAAAATAGAATAGGCCCTTCAGGGCATTTAATGCACAAATAAGAGATCATCCTTATAGTGAAAAAGGAAAAAAGTAGAAAAAATCAAATCGATATAAAATGGAAAATCAAGAGTATTCAGTAGGTCTGGACATCGGGACAACAAAGATAGTCGCGATTGTCGGAAGAAGGAATGCACACGGGAAAATAGAAGTTCTCGGTGTAGGAAAAGCTAAAAGTCTTGGTGTTCATAAAGGGATTGTGAATAATATTTCACAGACCATTAATTCAATCAAGGCTGCAGTATCCGAAGCACAATCCAGCGCCGGAGTTCCTATCCGCAAAGTTACGGTAGGTATTGCAGGAAAACACATCCGTTCTCTGCAGCACTCCGATTATATTATGCGTGAACATCCTGACAAATTTATTACAGACGATGACATTGAAGCATTAAAAGATCAGGTAAAAAAACTGGTCATGCTTCCTGGAGAAGAAATTATCCACGTACTTCCTCAAGAATATAAAGTGGATTCCGAGGGGGAAATTCAGGAACCTGTCGGAATGCATGGAAAACGATTAGAAGCAAACTTCCATGTTGTAGTAGGCCAAATGGGCAGTATCAGAAACATTGCAAGATGTGTCCGTGAGGCCGGCCTGGAAATGGAAGCCCTTACTTTAGAGCCATTGGCGTCTTCAGAAGCTGTCCTTACCAAAGAAGAGAAAGAAGCTGGGGTAGCCATCGTTGACATTGGTGGTGGTACAACCGACATTGCCATCTTTAAAGATAATATCATCCGTCATACCTGCGTGATTCCATACGGAGGCGGAATTATTACCGAAGATATCAAAGAAGGCTGTTCTATCATAGAGAAACATGCAGAACAACTGAAAGTAAAGTTTGGTTCGGCTGTTCCCGAATTGGAAAAAGACAGTACTTTTGTAACCATTCCCGGGCTTCACGGAAGACCAGACAAAGAAATTTCTTTAAAAACGCTGGCACAGATCATCAATGCAAGAGTAGAAGAAGTTCTGGAAATGGTAAATACAGAGCTGAAGGCTTACGGAGCTTTTGAACAAAAGAAAAAACTGATTGCCGGAATCGTTCTTACCGGTGGGGGTTCAAACTTAAAGCATCTTCGCCAGCTGGCCAATTATACCACAGGTTTTGACAGCAGAATCGGTTTTGCGAATGAATATATTGCCAACGATAAAAATCAGTATCTGAAAGGCCCTGAATTTGCTACATCTATCGGATTACTGATGGAAAGTTTAAAGATCAGGGACAAAAAGCAGAATATTGATGAAATAGCAGAAGTTGTCACTGAACAGCCAAAACCGGAAGTTACTGCAGCACAGACAGAAACTGTTCAAACTGTTCAGCAGGCTGCGCCCGTTCAAGAGCAACAGTCTTTTGAAAAGGAGAAACTGGAAAACAGAAAAGCGAAATTGACCTTCGGCCAGTCGCTGATGGAAAAAGTAAAAAAATTCTTTGAAGAAGTAGAGTAAATTATAAATGATGAATGATAAGCGATAAACGATCTTTTCCTTATCAATTATCATCAATCAATGATCAATTATAATTATAAAAAGTATAGTTATGGAAAATTTAGGTACACAAGGATTTTCATTTGATTTACCAAAAGGAAATTCATCCATTATAAAAGTAATCGGTGTAGGAGGCGGTGGAAACAATGCCCTGAAACACATGTACGAAAAAGGGATTCACGGGGTTGATTTCGTGATCTGTAATACAGATGCCCAGACTTTAGATAACAACCCGGTAGCCAATAAAGTTCAGTTGGGAACTTCTATCACAGAAGGGCTTGGAGCTGGTGCCGATCCTGAAGTGGGAGAAAAATCTGCCATCGAAAGTATTGAAGATATCAAAGCGGCTATGGGACAAAACACCAAAATGGTGTTCATCACTGCCGGAATGGGTGGTGGTACCGGTACCGGAGCTGCACCTGTCATTGCTAAAGTCGCAAAAGACATGGGAATCCTGACGGTAGGTATTGTTACCGTTCCTTTCAGCTTTGAAGGGAAAAGAAGGCTGGAACAGGCAGAAAACGGTCTTGATAAATTAAGAAATAATGTTGACTCACTTATTGTCATCAATAATGATAAACTAAGACAGCAGTTCGGGAACCTTGGATTCAAACAGGGATTCTCAAAAGCCGATGAAGTTTTAACCAATGCTGCCAAAGGAATGGCAGAGGTTATTACCGGTTACTTTGATGTAAACATTGACTTTAGAGATGCTAAATCTGTACTTCAGAACTCCGGTACTGCGCTGATGTCAACAGGTATTGCTTCGGGTGAAAATAAGGCGGAAGAAGCGGTAAGAAAGGCTTTAGATTCTCCATTATTGAACGATAACAAGATTACAGGAGCGAAAAACGTACTGTTATTGATCAGAAGTGGTGCAGAAGAAGTAACCATGGACGAAATCGGGGTGATCATGGACCACATCCAGAAAGAAGCTGGAAATACAGCGGATATCATTTTCGGGGTGGGTGCTGATGAAGAATTAGGAGATGCAGTAAGCGTTCTTGTTATTGCAACAGGATTCTCCAACGATAATAAGAAGTTTGCAGGACCTACAGAGAAAATCAGAATCAGTCTTAACGACAGTTTTGAAGCTCCCAAAAATTCTCCTTTCAAAACAAGAGAAGAAAGAGAATCTGCTCCTGAAACCACGCATGATTTTGGTGGGAAAAATCTTTTCAGGCTGGATGATGAAGACCACGACATCTCATTCAATGTGAAGTCTACTGAAAAAAAAATGATTATTGAAGAAGAACAGCCCAGAACTGAAATAAAATTCTTTGATAAAGAGGAAGATACGGTGAATACTCCTGAACAGAACTGGAGAAATGAAGAAGGTGCAGAAGAAGAATACAGCTTATTCTCTATTGATGAAGAGCATGACGATCCTAACGATCTTGAGATCCAGTCTTTCTCATTTGATTTTGAAAACAAGAAAGATGAGCCACAATCCGGAACTCCGCTTACAAGCTCTTTTTCAGAGGAAAAACCTGTTGAATTCAGCTTCTTTGTCAACGAGCCTACAAGAAACGAACCCAATACCGATTTTGGACAGCCAAAGGCAGAATTTAATACCCCAACAAACGCTGCCATAGCTGAACCCGCTCAAAAAATAGAAACATTCTATCAGAAACAGGAAGAACCAAAGGCTGAAATAAGATCAGCTTCTGAAAACAAAACAGAAATTGAAACTCCGAAAACTGAAGAATCAGAATTCACTTTCGTGAATAAAACAATTGATCAGGACAGAGTGATTGAAAGAAGAAATAAATTAAAAGAATTCAACTCACGCTATCAGAGCTTTGACAGCACAAGTGAATTTGAATCTATTCCGGCTTTCAAAAGAAAAAATATTTCGATCGACGGAAACAATGCATCAGACCAGAACATCAATACATACCTGTCTGATAACAATGGATCTATGCAGATCAGAGAAAACAGATTTTTAAATAAAGACGTAGACTAAATAATATAACAATGTAGAAATGTACCAATGTAACAATTACCAGACATTTATTGGTAAACTGTTACATTGATACATTGTTAAATTTGAAACCATGAGTTTAGAAAATACAATAAACGAAGCTATAAAAACAGCAATGAGAGCTAAAGACAAAGTAGCTTTAGATTCTCT
The DNA here is from genome assembly GCF_006829085.1 of Chryseobacterium sp. ON_d1. Lineage (GTDB taxonomy): Bacteria > Bacteroidota > Bacteroidia > Flavobacteriales > Weeksellaceae > Chryseobacterium. The sequence goes on along the minus strand of NZ_BJTC01000004.1, from coordinate 305,719 downwards.
GCGTGCTGTAAAATCCCAGATATTACTGCTTAAAACTGAAGCTGTAGGAGCAGAAGTAACTGCAGAACAGGAAATTGCCATCCTTCAGAGAATGGTAAAACAACGTAAGGATTCTTACGACCAGTTTACAGCCCAGGGCAGAAATGATCTCGCAGAAGTAGAGGAAGCTCAGATGAAAATTATTGAGCAGTTTTTGCCAAAGCAGCTTTCTGCTGAAGAACTGGAAACAGAAATTAAAAACATTATTTCTGAAACCGGAGCTGAATCTATCAAAGATTTAGGGAAGGTAATGGGAGTGGCATCAAAAGCATTAGCCGGAAAATCTGATGGAAAAAGTATTTCCGAGATGGCTAAGAAACTCCTGTCTTAAGGTGATCCGTTTTTTGAGATTTGAACTGATTTACAAATCTTAGACACGTTTCACTCCATAACTAAGGATATACAACCTTTGCATATCGATTTGATTAAAGAAGTCCGGAACTGTTCAGTTCCGGACTTCGTTTTGGATATTAAAGTTTGTTAATCAGTTTTAATTCTAAACTGAAAAAAGAATTTAGCTACTACCATATTTCAGACAGTATTTAAGTGATTGATTGCTTGAGGGAAAGCCTTAAATGTTTTTTTCATGGTCCTTGTTTTTCAGAATCATTTCAAATTTAATAATAATATTTCATTATTCCTAGTCTTAATTCACTTTTTTTTGAATATTATTGAAGTATTAATATTTGGTTAATTTTATATGCCTAAACGATTGATAGTTTTTATATATTGAACAAACGCCAGGAATTGCTTAACTTTGTGGTGATAAAAACAAAATATATGTATCCAACAGATTTAGTAATGCCTATGAAGGCAGAGCTTACAGATAAAGGTTTTCAGGATTTAACAACTCCTGCTCAGGTAGAAGAGGCTTTAAAGCAGTCCGGAACAACATTACTGGTCATCAACTCTGTATGTGGTTGCGCTGCAGGAGCGGCAAGACCAGGAGTAGTATACTCTTTGACAGGAGATAAAAAACCAGATCATTTAACAACCGTATTCGCAGGATATGATACTGAAGCGGTAGTAGAAGCAAGAAAACACCTTGCTCCATTTCCTCCAAGTTCTCCGTGTGTTGCCCTTTTCAAAGATGGTGAATTGGTTCACATGCTGGAAAGACACCACATTGAAGGGAATCCGGCTGGTGCTATTGCTGCCAACCTTCAGGCTGCTTATGACGAGTATTGCTAATATACAATAAACTAAATATCAAACCGTTACATAATCTGTAACGGTTTTTTTATTTAATCAGATAAAAAATTTTCTGAAAATTCAAATATCATTATATTTGTTGGAATGGCAACCAAAGCACTTTTCAATACCGTGGTCAACTGGTTTATCCGTCAAAGAATTGACCAGATACAGAATTTCATGGATCATCCCATTGAAACACAGAAAGGTATACTCTTTTCTCAGTTGTTTCATGCAGAGGATACAGAATATGGTAAACTTTACGGTTTCAATTCCATTTCAAGTTATCAGGATTTTAAAAATAAGGTTCCGATTGTTACCTATGAAGAAATGGAACCCTATATTGAAAAAGCAAGACAGGGATATAAGGATGTAAGCTGGCCCGGGCTCATTAAACATTTTGCAAAATCGTCGGGGACTACCAATGCTAAAAGTAAATTTATTCCCATATCTGCAGAAAGCCTTGAATATTGTCATATGAAGGCAGGAAAGGATATGGTTTCCATCTATGCGAACAACCATCCTGAAAATCAGCTTTTTAATTATAAAAATTTACGGTTAGGCGGAAGCTCTGAACTGTATGCGGATTTCAATACTAAATTTGGTGATTTATCTGCTATTTTAATTGATAATCTTCCTTTCTGGGTAGAAATTACCACCACCCCAAGTAAGAAGGTATCTCTGATGGGAGAGTGGGAAAGTAAGCTGAAAGCAATTACTTCTGAAGTAAAAAATGAAGATGTGGGAAGTATCCTAGGGGTACCAAGCTGGATGATGGTCCTTCTTCAAAGAGTACTGAAGGAAACCCACGTAGGAAGTATTTCTGAATTGTGGCCCAATCTGGAGGTGTTTTTTCACGGCGGAATCAGTTTTAAGCCCTACAGGGAGCAATACAGGCAGATCATCGGAAAAAACATCAATTACTACGAAATTTATAATGCTTCTGAAGGATTCTTCGGCATCCAGGACCGATCAGACAGTGATGAGATGCTTCTGATGCTGGATTATGGTATATTTTACGAATTTATACCGATGGATCAGTTTCATTTTTCAAATCCGAAGGTTGTCAATCTCGAAGATGTGGAAGTGGGAAAAAATTATGCTATGGTCATTACAACCAACGGAGGACTTTGGAGATACCTGATTGGTGATACGGTAGTCTTTACTTCAACCAATCCCTTCAGAATCAAAATAACAGGAAGAACCAAACATTACATCAATGCCTTTGGGGAAGAACTAATGATTACCAATGTAGAATCTGCCCTTTCAAAAGCCTGTGAAGTAACAGGGGCCCAAATTACCGACTTTACAGGAGCTCCAGTCTTTATGAAAGGAAATGAAGGCGGCGCTCATGAATGGATCTTTGAATTCAGCCAGCATCCGGATAACCTGGACCACTTTATAGATGCCTTTGACAAGCATTTAAAAGCCATCAATTCAGATTATGAAGCGAAAAGGTACAATAATATGACCTTAAAAAGGCCTATTGTTCATATCGCTAAGGAAAACCTTTTCTACCAATGGCTGGAAGCTAAAGGAAAGCTTGGAGGGCAAAATAAAGTACCGAGATTAAGTAATGACAGGGAATATATTGATCCATTACTGGAAATGAATAAGTAAGAGAGACCGATGGTGTCATTTCTTTTCTGTATACTAAAAAGCCGTAATTCAGTTGAATTACGGCTTTCGTTTATTTACTTAGATCTTCTTTAACTTTCTTTGCAGCTTCCTCTACTTTTGAAGCTCCTTTTTTTGCAGCTTCTTTTGCATCCTGTCCTACTTTATCTGCTTCAGATTTGATATCCTTACCCGCTTTGTTAAGATCCTGTTTCGTCTTATCTGCGGTGGCATCAATTTTATCTTTCGCTTTCTGAGCAGCTTCGTCAATCTTATTTCCTGCGGCATCTACTTTAGCCTTCACATCTTCTTTAGCATTGTTGATCTTTGCAGTATCCACAACGTTAGGGGTTTCAGTAGTTGTAGTGGTGGTTGTAGTAACTGATCCGTCAGGATTTTCTACCTGTTCTGTTTTTGTTGTTGATTTTGTGCATGCCACCGTGAATACAGAGATGGCCACTACAGCCAGAATTTGCTTTTTCATATTGTTTATTGTTTAATGTTTTTTTTGGATTTATTCTGTTTTGGCTTCCTGAGCAGCCGGTTTTTCTGATGCTTTCTGCTTTTTTTCCGCTTCTGCTTTTTTCTTCTCCTCTTCTTGTTTTGCTTTATTCTCTTTTTCAAGCTCCACCTTCATTTTATTTTCTTCGTCCTGAAGCTTTTTAGCCTGTTTTACAGAATCAATATACTGGGGAGAAGACATTCTTATTTTACGTGCAATATCTACCGAAACAGCTCCTGTAGAAAAGGAATCAACAGCAGCAGTATCATAAGTTATTTTAACCTCCTGCTCATCTCCGAAGCCCGGAGATTCCTTTTTGGAACAAGCAGTAAAAAAAATTGTAAAAACAAAAATAGCAGCCAGTAAATTTTTCATGGAACTAATTTAACAGAAATTCTGCAATTACAGGATAGTGATCCGATAATTTCACAGATTGATCCACTTTATAGCTTAAAGGAATGATTGATTTTGAGCTGAAAATATAATCGATTCTCAAAGGAACCTTATAATCATGAAAGCTGCTCGCACTTCCTTTTCCTGCTACTAAAAATGCATCCTGAAGATCTTTTCCCAGATTATAATACTCATATGAATTGGGAACAGAATTAAAATCACCGGCAAGAATGACGGGATATGGTGATAAATCCACCATCTTTCTGATTCTTTTCACCTGATCTTCATGAGCCTGAAATGTAGGGGTCATATGAGAAAGTAATGTTGAAACATTTCCAAAACCCAATCCGTCAAGCTTCGTAAACATCGATTTATTAAGTCTGAAAGGTTCAAGATAAACATTAATAATTCTGATTACCTTTCCATTAATATCTATGTCGGCATAGAATGAATTTCCTCGCGCTTTCTCATCAATCAGTTCTGCCTGCCTTACAATTTTATGTTTGGTTTTAAGAATTACTGATGGGTACTTTATAAGATCGCGTTTTATAACACGGTTGGTATCTTTTTCCTGTACGAGAATGATATCCGCATCCTGTGCTTTGATATAATCCTTTACCTTATCCCATCCATATTCTCCATATTTCACATTAAAAGTCAGTACTTTGATATCCCGTATTGTTTTTAAGTTTTCTATTTTAGGGGAAAAGTTAATCCACCGTCTGATGGGGTTATAGAAAATAAGGGTACCTAACGCAAAAGCGATTGCAATTTTTTCTTTTTTGAAGATCCAGATCAGCGTAAGAATGACGTGTGACAGGATAAGATAAGGAAAACCAAGAGAGAGAAGATTCAGGTTGCCCAAAATATTGGGTGGAATCCACGCATTCCCCAATGTGCATAACAGCAAAACGGCAACAACGATATGTATGAATAGTAATATCTGATTCGACTTCATGAAAAACGGTCTTGGTACGGTTTTCTTTCATCAAAAACCCTACCAAGCAAGTAAACTTTAACTCTTTTTATGATTATTTACGTGTTGAGGAGAACTTAGCTACAACCGGGTAATGATCTGAAACACTTATAGAACGGTCAACTTCATAAGATATTGTCCGCAATGATTTTGAAGAAAAAACATAATCAATTCTTATCGGAAATTTATAGTCATGAAAACTGGTGCCACTTCCTTTTCCGGCTTTTAAAAATGCATCTTCAAGCCCATCGGATAGATGATAGTATTCATAAGAATTTGGTACAGAGTTGAAGTCCCCGGCAAGAATAACCGGATAGGGCGAGTTTTCAATTACCGGGCTGATTAAATCTACCTGATCCTGGTGTTTTTTAAAGGTTGGAATCAGTCTTTTTATGACATCTTTTATCTTTTGTTCATCGGCATCGGTATTACCATTGAGCTTCACCATTTCTTTCTCGAAATGAAAAGGATTAAGATATACATCGATGAACCTGTATACCCTGCCGTAAATTTCTATATCAGCCATCAATCCAGGAATTCTCAAGCTTTCATCCAATGGATCTATGATCTGCTGCTTAATGATTTTATGCCTGGTCAAAATCGTCAGTCCTCCTCCCGGATTTGCCTTCTGGTAGCCTTCAAATTCATATTCTTTCCCTGCATCCTCCTGTAAAAGAATCACATCTGCATTCTGAGATTTTAAATAATCTGTAACTTCTTTTTTCTTTACAATTCCGCTTCTTGTATTGAAAGAAACAACCTTGAAATCTGAACTGTTCTTTGAATCAGAAGAGTAGTTAACCCATCTTTTAACGGGATTTATAAATGCTAAACCCGCCAGCATAAATAAAAAAGCTCTTTTTTTCCAGCTGAAGACCCAGAATACCGTCAGAATGATGTAGATAACGATGAGAATCGGGAATCCCAGTGACAGTAAATTAAACCACGGAAAAATCTTAGGCGGAACATAGGCATTCAGTAAAGTACCCAGCAGCATAAACAGAATTCCCAGATGTAAGATGAACAGTATGAGTCGGAAAACCTTCACAAACTTATTTTAGTTAAATCGGTACAGGTGTTTTTTCCAGTTTCGTGCCAACAGCCACCCTACCAAAGCCCCACCTACGTGAGCAAGGTGGGCAATACCTCCTCCATTACCGGAAACTCCAAGATATACGGAGATCACTACAATGATCGGCAACAGATATTTTACTTTAATCGGGACCGGAATAAACATAATCCCAATTTTAGAATCCGGATATAGTGTTGCAAATGCAGCAACCACGCCGAAAATAGCTCCCGATGCACCTACCATTGGTGTTGCTACAATAGCTTTTAAACTTTCCAATAATTCTTTTTGTTTAAGGATCGATTCAGTGCCCCCTGCAAATTGGACACTTGCTCCTGACAGATAAGCGTTTACATTAAATCCCAGCTGCTGTAATTCATTAGAAATCTGTTGGGCTTCCACAAAATTCCACGCATTAAAAAGAAAAAATGCCCCTAAGCCACTCGCAAAATATAAAAGCAAATATTTTCTGTCTCCTAATGTCTGTTCCAGAATAGGCCCAAAACTAAAAAGCGTCATCATATTAAATAAGATGTGCATGATACTTCCATGCATGAACATATGGGTAATAATCTGCCATGAATGGAAAAATGGTGAGAAAGGATAAAAGCCTGCAAGATAGCCAATCATTTGATTTCCCATAAAGTAAGTAGCAATAAATACTACCACATTTATGATAATGATGTTCCTTGTAATAGGCGGTATATTATTAAACATAATTTTTAAAATTTGTTTTTAAAGTCATTAAACGGAACTTCATAAAAGCATCTTTTACCATCCGGTAAAAATTCCGGAAATCCTAATGCTGTAAAGTCTTTAATAAGCTGTTCCGCATCTTTTTTATAAATAAAGTCAAATCTTGACTTCGACTGCATTTTATTCCATTGATTATGGTAATACAGCATAAATTCTTCTTCCGTCTTGTATTCCAGGATCTCAAAAAGGTTTTCCAGGAACTTCATCGCCTGGGTTTCTTTCAGCCCTTCAGGAAGTGAATCTATCCGAAGTACACTTTCATGAGCAATTTTCATGTCAAACCCTAATTCCGGAAGATATTTTTTTATCGCATTGTATTTTGTCTTCTCAATCTCATTCATATGATACTCCAGAGAGAAAAGAAGAGCATGACTGTTTGTGCTTGATTTTCTGACAGATTTGTTACTCTCAGATACCAATAGCCGGTGCATTCTTCCCAGATCAAGCATAAGCGTTACATCACCTTTATTGAAAAGCCAGTAGCCATTCGGGAGCCTCATCAGGTCTTCGTCAAAATCCTCATCTTCAAACAGATTGATCTTTGAAGGTTCAGCTGTGATATTCTGGTGGTACATTTCTGTAAGATTCTGAATTTCCTCCGGGTGTACTACATTCCTTTCTTCAAGGAAAGGATTATAATCTTTATCTACAATGATCTCAGGCATTTTGATAACTCCTCCACCGGTACCACCGCCATTGCTTTTACTTGGAATCGGTTTATTCATCATTTCATCCAGCTCCGGATCTCTGTCAAAATCGAGGCTTGGAGACACATTATAGATTCCCAGAGATCTTTTAATCGTTGAACGGAGCAAAGCAAAAATAAGGTGTTCATCTTCAAATTTCACCTCAGTTTTCTGCGGATGGATGTTTACATCAATTTTCTCCGGATCAAGCTCCAGAAAAAGGAAAAACGAAGGCACATATCCCGGCTGAAGAAGCCCTTCAAAAGCCTCCTGTACTGCTTTATTAAAGTAGGGACTTCTGAAATACCTGCCATTTACAAAGAGAAACTGCTCCCCTCTTGCTTTTTTAGCTCCTTCGGGCTTGGCAACAAACCCATGAAGCCTACACCAGATGATATCTTCTTTGATAGGAATCAGAAGCGGCTGAAGTTTTCTGCCAAAAACATCTACAATACGTTGCATTTGGCTTCCTTTTCTCAATCTGAAAACAGCCTCATCGTCATGGAACAGCGAAAATTCCAGATTTTCATGAGCTAATGCCACACGCTGAAATTCATCAATTACGTGTCTGAATTCGATATTATTATTTTTCAAAAACTTCCTTCTTGCAGGAACGTTATAGAAAAGATTTTTTACTAAAAAATTGGAACCGTCCGCAGTCTGAACCGGATCCTGAAACTGGAAAACTCCACCTTCGATATAAATGTTGGTGCCAATGGAAGTATCTTTCTGTTTCGTTCTCAGCTCTACCTGAGAAACAGCAGCAATAGAAGCCAAAGCTTCACCACGGAATCCTTTTGTAGCAATTTTAAAGATATCTTCTGTTCCTTTGATTTTGGAGGTAGCATGTCTTTCAAACGCCATGCGGGCATCGGTCTCAGACATTCCTTTTCCGTCATCTACCACCTGAATAAGGTTTTTCCCGGCATCCCTGATGATCAGTTCAATTTTCGTTGCATCTGCATCTATAGCATTTTCCAAAAGTTCCTTCACGATGGATGCAGGTCTCTGCACCACCTCTCCTGCTGCAATCTGGTTGGCTACATGATCCGGTAAAAGCTGAATAATATCTGACATAAAAACGTAAATCAACTTACAAAAATAGTCAATGGAATCGGGAATTAAAATACTAAAACCGTGATTTAATATTTAATTATCAACATTTTTACCTATTTATCCCCATCTGTTTTTTTTAATGTTTGTAATGAAGGGCGTTAGCAAGTTGATTGATCCCATTGGGAAATTTCCATTTCTGCAGCCATGAAAAACAGAATAAAAAACAATGAATTTATAGTTATTAAAGTCAATTTTTAAGAAAAATGCCCCTATTCTATGATAAAATAAGGGCACTTACAGCTAGTTTATACAAAAAATTAATAGTGTGTTTATATTTTAATCCTCAAAGACAAGCTTTCTCTTTTTCTCTTTTTTAGGAGCGCCATGAATTTTTTCATACAGATAAGCAAAGATATTGGGCTTTCTGTAAATTCTGTTGTACCTGTATTTTGTATTGAAGTGCCTTACATGAATTTTATAGGCATCATACCCGATGACAATCAACAGACATATACTGATCACATAGAATACTCTGAATTCCAGATAGTAATAAGTTAATCCAGAGAAAACAGCTCCCATCACATAAGCAAGCATAATACTCATCAGAAGCTTTGCTCTGCCGATCAGTTCTCCGTTTCTTCTGTACTTCTTTTGTGTAAACATAGATACGAGAATTCCCAGGTCGGTGGTTGTTCCGGTAAGGTGGGTGGTTTTCACAGAGAAATTAGAGATACTTGCTGTCAATCCGTTTTGTAATCCTGTCGCAAAAAGCATCAGGGCTACAAGGTATTCTGTTTCTTCTAATGTCTTCTGGTAGTAAAACTGCCCGTATACTCCTACGAAAAGAAGACATATAATCTCCAGCACAATCGGCATGGCATGGGCAAAGTATTTACTTTTCTTATTAAAATTAATAACAATAAAGTTGGAAACAAAGCTTCCGAAGAAGAAGAGGAAAATCCATCCTCCCACTACAGCTACCTGCGTCCAGTTTCCTTTACTGATTTCTGCTGCTAAAATAGCATAGTGTCCTGTTACGTTCGATGTAAAAGAGAGAAATATCAACAGGGAAGCAATATTTATAGTACCTGCTGTGAAAGCAGTCAGCGTCCCCAATCTGATATTGTCTCCCAATGTTCTGCTGTTACTATAATTTCTTAACATTTTCTATTTTTTTAAATTGTGTTTAATTTTAGACCTCTACAAAGATCTCTGCCAATCTGCCTCTTTCCGGGAGACTTTCTCTGGCTTCGATGGTAATTTCCTGAGAATTCAGTTCTTTGCATTTTTTGATATAAGGAATCAGATCGAATTTCCCTTTCCCTCTGCTTTTGACAGAAAGAGAATAATAAGCTTCCTCAATATTTTCTGCCTTCACATACTGGTTGAATGTTCTCTGGAAACTTCCTGTAAAAATGTCGCAGATGATTTTATTAATCAGATGGGGATATTTATTGCTGATAATTCCTAAAGCATCGCAGAACTCAGCAGGTCTGATTTTATTGAAAATAGTTGTTTTGGTACTGAATAAAAGATCTCTGATAGAATCTCCGCCATCATATCCGGAAGTCAGAAAGATGTTATATTGGTTCTGATCTTCTGCTGCGTCTTTCTCTTTAAGAACCTTTTTCAATATATTCAATGACTCAAGAGAATAATCTGTTGCAATTAAAATTGTTTTAGCCATGTTCTTATTATTTTGTATTGTGTTTATCTTTTTTGATGATACAAAACTAGAACGACCATATTAGAAGATCTTTGGAATAGAATTAAAATGTGATTAAAGAGATTAAAATGAGATTAGAAAATTGTTAAGGGGAGTTAATATGGCGAAAAAGCAAAACAGCAAATTTGCCATTTTGCGATTTTTCCTATTGTTCTTGCGGATTATCCTTTTGTTTCTTCCCCTTTCTGCATACTATAGAAATTCGGGAATTTCATCTGTACTGTTGTTCCCTGGTTTTCATGCGAGCTTACGATCAGTTCACCATGATGCATTCTTACGATGTTTCTTGCCAGTGGAAGTCCAATTCCGTAGCCTTCATAGTTATTCGTATTAGAAGCCCTGAAAAACGGATCGTAGATTTTATTCATTTCCACTTCCGGAATTCCGATACCGTTATCTTTTACGATGATATAAACATCTGTATTGGTAGCTCCCAGGGAAACTTTAACTTGCTGAAAATTAGAATATTTACAGCCATTACTGATGATATTGGCCACTGCAAGATGCAACAGCTGCTCATTCCCCTGTACTTTAAGCTTCTTTGGATTATCCGGAAGCATGCTGATATCCAGATAGATATTATTCCGGGAATCAATTCTTCTGAGTGTTTCAATAACGTCCCAAAGCAGCTGGTCTATTCTTACTTTATCCATTTTCTGGATCTTTCCGTCGAATCCGGTTTGGGCAATCATCAACAAAGCCTTGATCTTTTTATCCAGCTTTTCAGCTTCATCCAGAATGATTCCCAGGGTTTCTTTGTATTCATCAGCCGTTCTGCTTATAGAAAGGGCAACATCGGCTTCTCCCATGATAGAGGTAAGCGGGGTTCTCAATTCGTGGGAAACATTTCCGATAAGATGATTCTGGGTTTCAAATGAAGTTTCAATACGGTTGAGCATATCATTGAAGGTATCTACCAGCTCATTCAGTTCTTTATTATCAGGCTGGGACTCAAGTCTTAAGTGAAGATTTTCAGAACTGATTTCCTTTACTTTACCGGTTATTTTCAAGATCGGTCTGAATAAGGTTTTGGACAGGTAAAAAGAAAAGATCATACTGAAGAACAGAGAAAGTACAATACAGGTAATTAATGTTCTCTTTAAAAAGCCCAGATAATAAACAACATAGTGATTTTTAGCTGAAGCGATTGCTATATAATCTTTATCATCATGTCTGAAGCTCTGTCCTATATAATAGAATTCCTTGTCATTATAATTGGATTCCCCTTCCTTAATAATGTTTTTAAAGAAATAATCAGGGATATGCACTTCCTGAGATATTTTTTTGAAATTGGAATCTGCAGGAACGGCAAAAACATAGTCCTTTTCCATTGGAAGTTCCTCATCATTTAAACTGTTGAGAACATAATTTTCCGGCAGATCGAGATGGTCTTTACTTTTTTCGATCTGAACAATAGTCGCAGTCCTGATCTTCAGCAGCTCATAGAATCTTTGATGTGAAAAATTAACGATAGAAAAGTACACCAAACCACTGAACAGCAAAATGATGGCAGTAAAAACCAACATTAAAAGCACCATCGTTTTGGTCTGATTTGTAATGACTTTATTAAACATCCATTATGTCTTTTTCAGAACATAACCCATTCCTATAACGGTATGAATCAGTTTATTATCGTCCTGACTGTCCAGTTTTTTTCTTAAATAATTTACATATACATCCACCACATTGGTTCCCAGCTCATAATTCACGCCCCAAACAGCATCGAGAATTTCCGCTCTGGAAATTACTTTTTCCGGATTATTCAGGAAATACAGCAGCAGTTTATATTCTGTAGAAGTAAGCGAAATGTCTTCTCCTGCACGGGTTACTTTCTTGGTATAATCATTCACCATGAGATCCGAAAACTGAAATACATGTTCATTATCCGGCTCCGGTTCGGCAATTTCCTGTGGGCCATTGTTCTTGCTTCTCCTCAGCAAAGATTTCACGCGGGCAACCAGCTCAATGAATTTAAAAGGTTTTACCAGATAGTCATCTCCTCCACTTTCCAGTCCGAGAACAATATTCTCAGAAGTTCCCAACGCTGTCAGAAATAAAATAGGAACGCTCTGATTGGTTTTTCTTATTTCTTTACATACATCCAGACCATTCATTTCCGGAAGCATAATGTCCAAAATGACCAGATCAAAATCGTTAGCCTGCACCAGCTGTACTCCTGTACGCCCGTCAAAAGCTACAGAAATCTCATATCCATTTTCCTGAAGTCCCTTTTTAATAAAAGACACTACGCTGGTTTCGTCTTCGATAAGAATAATTTTTTTCATAGATGAAATAAGGAGTTTTACAAAAATAGGGAAATTTTCCTGGGGAGAAAAAGTGAAGAATCTCAGAGAGTCAAGTAGCAAATAATAATTTTCAATGAATTGATTCCCTCCTGTGCCTAAACTCTATAGAATAATATTACCTTTGCTTTTAATAGAATGATGAAAAAATAATTCAGGTTAAATTGCACAGCGTATGAACGATTTTTTAATAGGTATCGGTAAGAGATTAAAGGATATTAGAAAAAAGAATAATTTAACCATTAATGAACTGGCTTTCAAAGCCAATGTAAGCAATGGTCTTGTGTCAAGGATTGAAAATGGAAGAACGATTCCCTCCCTTCCTGTTTTATTGGACCTGATCCAATCGCTCGAGATTGATGCCAGTTATTTTTTCGAAGGGGTTGAGAAAAAATCCAACGCCAAATTCATCTATGTTCCAAAAGAAAACCAACAGGTTATAGAAAAAGAAGTAGAAGCTGAGGGATTCAAATATATGCACATCTTCAGCAAAAGTCTTCACTCTCTGGGCTTCGAAGCCGTTTTACTAACACTTGAACCCAATTCTAAAAGAGAAAAGGTCATTACGGATGCCTGGGAATTCAAATATATTCTGAAAGGAGAAGTAAAATATATAATTGATAATGAAGAAATTATCTTAAAAGAAGGGGATTCCCTGTATTTCAATGGTAAGTTTCCACACGTTCCGGTAAGCATCAGCAATGAAAGCTGTGTGATGCTTGTTCTTTATTTTTATACGGCTTAACTTTTTTTTTAACGCAAAGCTTTTTACTATTTTACTTTTATCATTCTGACGAAGGAAGAATCTCTTATTTTCATTCAATAATTTGAGATTCTTCATTACATTTCATTTCATTCAGAATGACAATTGTAGTGTAGATGCACTATAAATACACCCATAATAATCAAGCTTCATCAGCGACAATGTCGCAAACTTTACACACTTATAATTTAGCGTTATAAATATTAGACTTTACGTTTAAATCATGTTCCAATTTACATCATTCTTCAATTTTTGAATTCCAGCACACACAAAATTTTACAAATATGCAACTTTTGATTTTTTACTTTTTCTCAAAATGAACGAAATATTAACTAAAACAAGCCTGTCTTCAGTAGGTTTCTAGTCCTTCTATTTTTGGAAAACATCTACTAAAAACGTTGTCATCGCTACTTCAAACCCTATTTTATCAAATTTCCAAAGGAAAAATACAATTGGTTTTAAAGTAAAAAAGACGTAACAAACCTTGCTCATTTGTTAAACAATACTTAACACAAAATATTTATATATATTAAAATTATTAGCGTGATTTGCATAAAAAATTTAATATATGTAAAAATGAAAACAAATTTAGAGAACTTACTTACCCTTGTTTTTGTCTGTTTCATGGTCTGTGTTTCAGCACAAAAGCAGTTAATTATAGGAGCTGTAGCTGATGACAGCCAGCCTCTCCCCGGGGCTACAGTCAAAATAAAAGGCTTATCTAAAAATATTACCACTGATATTGAAGGAAAATTCACCATCAACGACATCAAAGAAGGCCAGTATACTTTACAGATCAGCTATATAGGATATGATTCTTCAGATATTACGGTTGATCTGAAACCTGAGCAAACAGTTGATCTGGGAATCATCAAACTTTCCCAACTCCGAAAAAAAATTGACGAAGTTGTAGTAACCGGAACCTTAAAAAATACGGAAGCAAGAGCTTTAAGTCTTCAGAAAAATGCCATCAATATTACCAATATAATCGCCTCAGACGGGATAGGAAAATTACCGGACAGAAATGCAGCAGAAACCGTACAGCGTGTACAGGGTGTTTCTATTGAAAGAGACCAGGGAGAAGGAAGGTTTGTTTCCCTGAGAGGACTTCCTCCATTCTGGGCATCTACAACCATTAACGGAAACAGGCTTCCCACCGCAGAGGAGGAAACGACTTCCAGAGCCACCGCATTCGACTTCTTTCCCACAGAACTGATCTCATATGTACATGTAAATAAGTCTTTTACCCCAGATATTGAAGCTGACGGAATAGGCGGTGGTGTCAATTTCATCACTAAAACTCCGCCTATGAAAACAGAATTCAAGGCCACTGTAGGAAGCGGTTATAATGAAAAGTCTGATAAGGGAGTTTACAATCTTGGATTTTTATATGGAGGCAGAACGAAGGATAAAAAATTCGGGTATTTATTCAATTTTGCCCATTTCATCAGAAACTGGTCTACGGATAATTTTGAAGCGCGAAGAAGTGGTGATGAAGGTGTTTTCAGACTTGAACTCCGCGATTATAACGGGGTAAGAAAGACAACAGGGATCAATACCGCTTTTGAATATGTACTGTCTCCAAAAACGACCTTCTATTTAAAGGGAATGTATGGCACATTATCGGATGACGAAACCCATTACAAACACAGAATAAGGTTTGATAAATTCAGCAGCGCCAATAATACAGCAAGAGTGGAACTTCAGAACATCCACAATTTACTGATCACAGAACTTACCTCTGTTTCTTTGGGTGCCGTTCATCATTTCAATAAAGGGAAAATAGACTGGGATCTATCTTACTATGACAACCAATTCAAATATGGAAATATCCCCGATAAACAGAACAATTCTTATTATGTAATCAAATATACCCAATCTGGTGTAGGCATCAATCCTGATTATATTTCAGATCATGGAAATGGCCCAAGAGCCTATTGGAAAGCAGATGGTGGGAAATTAGATTACAAAAACCCGGATGCATTATTCGGCTTCTTTAGCGACCCTAACTTTAAAATGGATGCTTCCAAGATGAGATTTACAGATCTTGAATTTTATAAAGTCTTTGTGGAGGAAAAGGATAAAATCGTAGCGGCATTCAATCATGAAATCAATGCTTCAGACAAACTGACCTTGAAATATGGCTTTAAATACCGTGATAAGGAACGTAATGCAAAATTCTCCGATATTTTTTACAACTGGAGCAACGGAACCGCACCTCTTCTGTCCGATTATTCTCAATATATCACGACACAACCTAACGGACCTAAATATTTAAGTGAAATGAATGCACACATCGGCAATACGTTTGGCCCGGTACTTTCAACCACAGGAATGAACCAGTTCTGGTATGATCATCAGGGAAATCTGAAGATCAATACTGCAGATTCTGAAGTATTAGAATATAACAAAGCCTTAGGAAGAAACTTTGATGTGTTTGAAAAACATGCAGACGCTTATGGGATGGCCACCTATAAACTGAATGATAAGATTACCATTTTAGGAGGAATCAGACTATCCAATACCAATACAAAAGTAAAAGGATACAGTGTAAATGATAATGTACTGACCCCTGTAGAAAATACCAAAAATTATCTGGCTGTTCTTCCAATGGTTCATTTAAAATATACTTTGAATGATAAAACCAATCTTCGTTTTGCTGCGACAAGAACTTTCTCAAGACCGAATTTTGGTGATCTGACCCCGGGAGGAACTTATATTGAAGCAGACAACGAGTTCAAAGGGGGAAACCCAAATCTTAATCCTACGTATTCTTTGAATGTTGACCTGATGGGAGAATATTATTTTTCCAATGTCGGGATTCTGAGCGGTGGTGTTTTCTATAAATCCATTACAGATCCTATTTTCCAGGACTCTTTTATCGGAAATTATAACGGAATCAATGGAGTACAGTTTACAGCACCAAACAATGGAAAAGCAGCATGGTTAGGGGGAATTGAATTGGGAATTAATAAAAGATTTGATTTCCTGCCAGGGTTTTTACAGTACTTCGGGGTACAGTTGAATGCCACCTTCATGACTTCCGAAATGGAAAAGCCAGGTGGAAGAAAGGTAGCCCTTCCTTATCAGGCAAAGGAGTTGTATAATGCCCAGCTTTTCTTTGAGAAAAAAGGATTCAACGCAAGGCTGGCTTACAATTACAAAGGAAAATATGCCGTAGAATATGCTGAAGAGGATATTAATGATTCTTATTATGGTAAATACAGCAATCTGGACTTCGGGGGTTCTTATCAGTTTACCAAATACCTGACTCTGTATGCGGATGTAAACAATATTCTGAACAAACCCCTAATCTATCATTTCGGTAAAAGTGAAGACCGTCCGGAGCAGGTAGAATATTATGGAGTACGATTCAATCTTGGAATAAAACTGAACTTCTAAATCATTACCATGGCCAAAACCATCAGTAAAAAAACATTAGTAACACTGAAAGCTGCCTTTGCCGCTTTTGGTGTTTACTTCTGCATGTACGGTTTCAGGAAACCTTTTACCGTAGCCTCTTTCGAGGGGCTTTCTTATTTCGGGGTTGATTATAAGATTCTTATTATCATTGCCCAAGCTGTAGGATATTTTATCTCAAAATTCATTGGGATCAAATTTATCTCAGAGCTGAAACCTCAGAAAAGACTCACTTATCTGTTTGTTTTCATTGCCATTGCAGAACTTGCGTTGTTAGGATTTGCAGCTGTTCCCGCTCCTTACAATATTATATTTATGTTCATCAACGGTATTCCGCTGGGAATGGTCTGGGGAATTGTTTTCTCCTATATTGAAGGACGAAAAACCACAGAAATCATCGGACTTTTTTTATGTTCAAGCTTTGTGGTTTCTTCAGGTTTTACAAAATCTGTAGGAAAATTTCTGATGGATACTTTCTCGGTTACAGAATTCTGGATGCCTTTTTCAGCCGGACTTATTTTCATAATTCCACTGATCCTTTTCGGGCTGCTTCTTGAAAGAATTCCCCAACCTTCAAACGAAGATATTTTGCTTAAAAACAAGAGACAACCATTGAATGGTAAAGAAAGAAAAGCCCTGATCCAACAATTTTTTGTTCCGATCGTATGTATCATCTTTTTATATATCAGCTTAACGGTTCTAAGGGATTTCAGAGATAATTTCAACCGTGAGATCTGGGACGGACTGCATTTTACTTTTGACAGTTCTGTTTTCACCTTAACAGAAATTCCTATCGCCGTAATGGTTCTGGTGATTTTAAGTTTTATGGTAAAAGTCAAAAACAATAAAAAGGCATTTGCCTATTATCATTACATCCTTTTTGCGGGAATTCTTACGGTAGGACTTTCCACCTATCTGTTTCAGCAGGGTTCTCTGTCGCCTTTTTTATGGATGACGGTTTCAGGCTTTGGAATGTACATTTGCTATATTCCTTTCAATGGAATTTATTTTGACCGGATGATTGCCGCATTTGAAATCAAGGGAAATGTAGGTTTCCTGATCTATATTGTAGATTCCTTCGGGTACCTTGGAAGTGTCTTGATCCTGCTGTATAAAAACTTCGGTTCAGCTCAGACTTCTTGGTTAAATTTCTATATCAATTTAAATTATATCATCACCGTTACGGTTTTCGTTCTTTCGATGATTGCATTTCTGGCATTCAGAAAAAAGTCAAAACCCAAATCTAACTCTAATCAATTCATCAATTTCGATACGTCGAAAATTTTATAAACTATAGTACAATGACAACAAAATTTGATTTAATCGTTGTAGGAGGTGGAATTTTAGGAACATTCCACGCTTATCATGCGCTGAAGAAAAATCTTAAAGTAGCTTTACTGGAAAGAAATTCTTTTCCTCAGGGTGCCACCGTAAGAAATTTCGGACAGGTAGTACCTTCCGGCATGGATCTTAAATGGCAGAATTTCGGAAGAGAAAGCCTTGCCATCTATAATGAACTTCATGATCAGGCAGATCTTACCATCAGACAAAACGGATCTGTATATATCGCTTCAAATGATGAAGAGCTCCAGCTGATTGAAGAACTTTATGAAATCAACAGAAATAATGATTATGAATCTGTTTTATTATCCAAAAGCGACTGCATTAAGAAATTTGACGGACTTCGCTCTGACTATTGTAAAGGGGGACTATTTTTTCCGCAGGAACTTTCAGTAGATTCGGCAGATATGATTGTAAAACTTCATAGGCTGCTTCAGGAGAAAATGGGATTACAGATTTTTTATAACACCACAGTTCTTGAAACCCTTGAAGATGATCAGAAATGTATTGCAGTAGCTGCAGATGGAACAGCATTCAATGCCTCTAAAATCATAATCTGTGGCGGACATGAGTTCAAAACCTTATACCCTAAAGTATTCAATGACAGCGATCTGGAAGTAAGCAAGCTTCAGATGCTGCAGACCAAACCGCAGGGAATCTATTCGCTTCAGGGAAATATTCTTACCGGGCTTTCCGTGAGAAGATACGAATCATTCAGCGAGTGTCCTTCTTTCCAGGAAATCAAGGCTTTAGAAGACCCTAACTCATTTGAGAAGAAATATGGAGTTCATATTTTATTCAAGCAGGCTCTTGACGGTTCTGTCATAATAGGAGACTCTCATGAATATGCAGACGCTAAAAATGCGGATGATCTTGGCTATGATCTTAATATGGAGATTGATGAATTCATGATTCATGAAGCAAAAAAAATCATTGATCTTCCTACATATGAGATACAAAGAAGATGGTTCGGCATCTACTCCCAATGCAAAACAAAAGATATTTTTGAGCACAGTCCATCTTCCAATATTCATATTGTAACGGGTATCGGAGGAAAAGGAATGACGGGAAGCGGCGGCTTCTCTAAGTTTAATATTGAAAAAATTTACGCATAACATTTACATGAAAAATATAGAATTACTGGTTCTGGATATGGCCGGAACAACAATTGATGAAGACAATGTAGTTTACAAAACACTTACCAATGCCGTAAATGATTATGGCTATGTGGTAAGTCTGGAAAAAGTATTATCCAGCTGTGCCGGGATGGAAAAACTGGAAGCCATCACAAGTCTTTTAAAGGAAATCAATGGAAATGTGGAGGATGCTCCTGCTATTTTTGAGAATTTTTCTGATCAGCTGAAAGAATCTTATCAAAATCTGGATGTAAAGCCCATCAACGGAACGGAAGATTTCCTGCTTAACATGAAGTCTCAAAACAAGAAGATCGTCTTAAATACAGGGTATACCTCAGAAATCGCTCATCAGCTTTTGAACAAACTGAACTGGAAGGAAAACATTCATTTTGATGCTTTGATTACTGCGGATGATGTTTCAGAAAGCCGCCCAAGCCCAGAGATGATCCATCTTGCCATGAAGAAATTCAATATTACGGAAGCCAGTAAAGTTTTAAAAGCGGGTGATTCTGTGATTGATATTGAAGAAGGTAAAAATGCAGGCTGCGGACTGACAGTAGCGGTTCTTTCCGGAGCACAAGGTAAAAAAGAGCTTGAAAAAGCATCTCCTGATTATATTCTGAATACGATTTCTGAGGCAGCGGGAATTCTTTAGCAACTTCTTTTTCAACATATTTTTAAATCCTTCCTGACACAAATATTTTCATGGTTTTTCTATTGGAAATGTTTGTGTTTTTTTACCACCCCGTCAAAAATTCTTTGAATTTTCGACACCCCTCCGGAGGAGGGGAATATCGTACGGATCATTTGATATTTGTTATAGCCTAAACTTCCGGCAAACTTTTTTGAACTTTATATTCGTAAAGCATATAACTTAAAATAAATAAAGTCATTCTCTTTTGTGACTTTTGTGGTTAATTTCTAAACTTTTGAGTGAACTTTTTAATTATCAATTAATTAACTTTCAGTTTACAAATATTTACAAATAGTAAATTAATTTTACAATAACTAAAAAATAAATTACTATTTGTAAACTTTCTATATTTAAAAAACTCTTTTTCCCTATGAAAACAAAACTATTCTCAATGGCTGTTGTCATGAGCTGTTTCCTTGGAGCTCAGACCAAAAAAGTACTTTTTATCGGTATTGACGGATGCCGTGCAGATGTGATGATGTCTACTCCTACTCCCAACATTCAAAACCTTATCAGTCAGTCAATCTACTCTACCGATGGGCTTTGTGCTGCCACTACCTGGAGCGGAAACGGATGGAGCACTATGCTTACCGGAGTATGGCATACCAAACACAATGTTCAGGACAATAACTTTACCAGCCCGAACTTCGTCAACTATCCTGATTTTTTAACCAGAGCAGAGACCTTTAATCCTAATTTAAGAACCATTTCTCTGGCTCATTGGTCGCCTATTAACGATAAAATCATCCAAACCGCAGATGTAAAAACCAATCTGGCAACGGATCTTGCAGTAAAAAATGCAGCGGTAACGGCTTTACAGAATGACAACCCAGATATTCTCTTCGTAGATTTTGACGATGTAGATCATGCAGGCCATTCTTATGGGTTTGCGTCAACAGTTCCTCAGTACGTTTCTTCTATCAAGACAACGGATACTTATATCGGAGAGATTGTTGCTGCGATGAAAAACAGGCCTTCTTACAGCAACGAAGACTGGCTGGTTGTGTTAACAACAGATCATGGTGCAATTGAAAGCTCTCATGGAGGCGGAAATCTTACTGAAAGAAATATTTTTACCGTGTATTCCAATCCGGGATTTACTCCTCAGCAGATCAGTAAAACCGTTCTGGAATCCAATATAACCTTTAATCAGCTGACCTTTCCAGCAGGAACATACGCAAAACCAACAAACCAGTCTGCTTTTAATTTCGGGGCCAATCAGGATTTCACCATTGAATTTTGGGTAAAACCTAACACAGCTTATTCCAGTGATCCGGTGATGATCAGTAATAAAAACTGGGCGAACGGAAAAAATAAAGGGTTTGTGTTCTCAGGCTATTCAGGGCAGACCTTTAAGATGAATATTGGAGATGGAACCAACAGAATTGACCTTGTGGGCGGAAAAGTGGAAACGAATAAGTGGAAACATATTGCTGCAAGTTTTGACAGAGATGGTCTTGTAACATTATATGAAGATGGTGTTCCTGTAACCTTTGCTAAAATGGGAACGATTGGAAATATTGATTCCGGGCTTCCTTTAACTTTAAACCAGGACGGAACGAATGCTTACGGCATTAATCTGGCGGCTTCTTATAAAGATGTAAGAATCTGGAAATCTGTTCTTCCGAACGATGTCATCGTAAACTGGGCCAATCAGGACATTACGCCTTCGCATCCTTATTATTCTCAATTATTAGCCAATTGGAAATGTAATGGAACTTCAGGAAATACATTGGCAGACTCTGGTCCAAACGCCAATCATATGACTGTGACGGGTTCTCCTACTTATAATGCGGGTACAGTGAATAATTTTAAGGTGTACGATTATACCTCAACAACAAGAGAAACAGATCATTTCCCTACGGTATTGAACTGGCTTTGTATTCCGGTACAATCTTCATGGGGAATCGATGGAGTTAATAGAATTTTGGCATGTTCCAAAGAGATATTGGCCGCAAAAGAGACCAAGGTAATCGCTGATGACTTTAAAATCTATCCGAATCCTGTTTCAACATTCATCGGAATCCGGTATCAATCTGAGGATAAGGAAATTAAAGCAGAAATCATTGACAGTAAAGGAGCGGTTGTTTCAACGTCACATTTACAGTCTTCAAGAGGTTTTTACGATGAAAAAATCAATATGGGAAATCTTCCGGCAGGTGTGTATTACATTAAAATCAATGGAAGCAAAAAATCACTGACCAAGACTTTTATTAAGAAATAAAACAGTAAAGCAATTAGATTTAAATTTTGATATTAGAACAAGGATATTTCTATCCGAGTTCTAATATTTTTTCTTATTTATTGAAAATCAACTCCATCCGAACATCTGCGCGGTCATACTCGGCTTTACCGATAGGAGTATGAATAAACCCTAATTTTTCATAAAGCTTAATCGCCGGAACCAGGATAGAATTGGTCACTAAAAAGACTTTTTCTGCATGTAATTCTCTTGCTTTTTCCACTAAAGCATTTCCCAGCAGATAGCCTAATTTTTTTCCCTGAGCTTTAGGACTTACTGCCATTTTTGAGAGTTCAAAAGTAAGAGGACGATCTTCTGTTTTTACCAATGCACAGGTTCCTACTGCCTCCCCGTCCAGCAAAGCAAAAACAATGTGTCCTCCTTTATCTAAAATTTCTTCTTCGGGATGATCCAGCAGTTTATAATCACCTGCTTCCATTACAAAAAATGTTTTGATCCATTCTTCATTCAAAGCTTTGAAGGCTTCTTTAAACTGAGGGTCATAGGCTACAATTTTTACTTCATTCTTAATATCATTCATCACTATAAGGTTTATTAAATTCTGTTTTTTATCATTTTCCCCAGCTTTTCCAGGTCACTTTCCACTCTGTCTGTCCATTCCAGAGCGTAGTTCAGACGCATACAGTTCTGATATTGGTTATATTGTGAAAACATTCTTCCGGGAGCAAAATTTACTTTCTGGCTTACCGCAATATCATAAAGATCTTCTGTACAGATCCTTTTATCCAGCTCCAGCCAGAGCATAAACCCTCCTTTGGGCTCCGAGATTTTTGTATTATCAGGAAAGTAATCAATCACCGATTTTTGGATCTGAAGATAGTTGGCATACAGTTTTTTTCTGAACATTCTCAGGTGATGATCATACCGCCCATGGGCAAGGAAATCTGCAATGACCTCTGAAAATAAAGACGGCCCGGAAACAGTCTGAACGATTTTCTGACGGATAATCTTTTCTTTAAATTTTCCCGGAGCCACCCATCCCACTCTAAAGCCCGGAGCCAGTGTTTTCGAAACTGAGCCGGTCCACATCACAATTCCCGCTTCATCATAAAACTTACAGGGCTTGGGCCTCCCTGCTCCGAAGTAAATATTTCCATACACATCATCTTCAACGAGAGGAACATTATATTCCGTAAGCATTTTTACCAGCTCTTTTTTGTTTTCATCAGGCATCTGAAACCCTAACGGATTATTATAATTGACCACAAAACAACACGCGGAAAGCTTTGGAAGCACTTTCTTTAACTCATCCAAATCTACTCCTGTAATAGGATGAGTAGGAATTTCTACTGCCTTGAGTCCCAATAACTGAATGGCCTGAAGGATTCCGAAATAAACAGGACTTTCTACCGCTACCAAATCCCCAGGCTTTGTAACAGCCATCAAACAGTTGTAAACCGCATTCATTGCTCCCGAGGTAATCACCAGATCATCTTCCGTGATTTTGCCTTCCATTACAATAGACCATTTGGCAATTTCCCGGCGAAGCACTTCACTCCCCTGTACGGGTTCATAGTTTGTTCCGCTGTCACCTTTTCTTTTGATCACATCAATCATGCATTTTTTCATTTTGGCAACCGGAAGAAGACTTTTACCTGGAACTCCCAATCCAAACTGTGTGATATCTGTTCCTCCAATCACTCCAAATACTTTATCAATAAGATCCTGCGGGGTATTCTTTTTTTCTGAACCTTTCATCTGAGCTACGGAAGGCAGCGCCAGTTTTCGTTGGGAAGTCTGGCTTACATAATATCCATATTTTGGACGGGATTCTACCAGAGAGCGACTTTCCAGTTCCATATACGCCTGTTTTATGGTATTCAGACTTACATTATATAACTTCTGGGCGCTTCTCAATGAAGGCAACCGGTCTCCAAACTGCAGGGTTTCACTTTTGATCTGCTCTGTGACAGAATTGGCTATTTTAAGGTACAGAACATCTTTAGACATAGAATCTGGGTTTTACGTAAATGTACAATTTTATCCCGTATTTATTCAGGATTCAGCCAGTTGATCATACTGCTGATGCTGCTTTTTAATTGTTTCGGATCTTTGAAATTGGCGGTATTATTATTTTTTAAATATCTTTCGGCACGGGAAAAGAAATTTCTCTTTTCTCCCTCTGTCATCCTGTTTTTATCATAGATTTTGAAAGAAATTTCATCTTTTTCATTCACGATAAGGCTGGCAAAAGCAATAGCATCCTTTCCTTCTTTAGCCAAAAGAAAAGGAAGTCCGAAACTTGGATCTGCTAATTTCAGATTCTGCGTTTCCAGAAAAATATTTTTAAGCATCAACATGTCTGATATATAAGCTTCAGCATATTGAAACGATTTCTGATGTTGAATGATTGTTTCCATATTTTCTTCTTTAGCTAAACAAAATTATGGAGTATTTGATCCTGGATACAGATACAGAACTATACAATATTATGGGTACAGATTTTTTACTTCATTACCTTTATCTATTGTGGATTAAGTGTGATTCATTTACAATCAGTGCTCACTTTTAAAAACGTGAGAAAAACGCATATAAAAAAACAGGCTGCTTCTATTTTGAAACAGCCTGTCTGCTACTATTTAAAGTTTCATGCTTATTGTTCAGCTTTTTTAAGGGCTTCCTTGATTCCTTCCAATCCGTCACCAAACTGGGCAAGCAGTGCTACAATCTGTGACATTCTATCATTCTCACCCAATCCTTTTAAAGTTTTATTTTTAACAAAGGTTTTCTTTATTTCATTCCATCGCTCTGTTTCTTCTACCGAAAGAATTCCTATCAGCTCTTTTAGTTTCAGCATATTAGATTCTGCCCCTGTTGTCAGCGTCTGGGATTCATTCTGATAGTGATTCAGGACAATCTGAGTAACTTCGCTGTCTTTCAGGATCGGCTGTATCTGTGCAATCAGTTTATTCATATTACGGTAAGATCCCTGCAGCTTGAATGGCGGTTCACTTCTGTAATCGTCTGACATGGCTGCGGATGCAATATATTCTTTGTTCACCTTCAACACCATATTTCTCACCATGATCGTGTTTTTCATTACTGCTCTGAAATCTGATATTTCACTGGAACTAAAGTTTCCTTTCAGGTTATCGGCAGGATTATCTGTAATCACACAATCATAGAGCTCATAAAGGTTTTCCATTCCCGGATTTGTTAATCTGGTGAGATACTCGTTAGACATCAGAGCATTTTCAATAAGGCTCAGGTCAAAAAGGTCTGTTTTCGAGCCGGATATTTCTCCCAAATTGTAAGTGTCTGAACGGTTGGCTAACATGTCCGGGATTTTAAACTTTTCTCCACTCTCCGTATAGGGGTTTCCAGCCATGACAAGGCAGAATCTTTTGGGCCGAAGATCATAAGTTTTACTTTCTCCATTGTAGATTCCTTCGATTTTTCGCTGTCCGTCAGCAAGAGAGATAAATTTCTGTAAAAACTCAGGATTACAGTGCTGAATATCATCAAGATAAAGCATAACATTATCTCCCATTTCCAGCGCAAGATTCAGTTTTTCAAGCTCCTGTCTCGCACCTGCATTTTTGGCTTCGGAAGGGTCCGTTGACACAATATCATATCCTAAAGACGGACCGTTGATTTTCATAAATACCAATCCCATACGTTCTGCCATATATTCCATCAGGGTTGTTTTTCCGTATCCAGGAGGAGATACCAGAAGGAGCATTCCCATCCTGTCTGTTCTTTTGTCGGCACCCGCTGTTCCCAACTGCTTGGCAAGGTTCGCTCCGATGAGAGGAAAATAAACATCATTGATCAGTTTATTTCTTACAAATGAGCTTAATATCTGAGGTTTAAAGGTATCCAGTTTTAGTGCTTTTTTCTTTTCATCTACCCAACTGTATTTCAGTTCCTGCAGACGTTTATATTGGGGAACGGTAACGGTATTAAAATAGTTCAGCCGGGATACAAATTCAAAATAGTTCACATGATATTCTGTATCTTTTTCCAGAGACTTTAGCTCTTTTAGCGCTACTTCACAAGCAATGTGTTTGATATTTTTCGGATCAAACTTCTGGGTGATCAAAAATCCTGCTGCTTCCTGTACCGTATTTTGATCAGCATTAGAGTCAAATGCCTGTAATGCGCCTTCAGCAATATAATAACATGCCGAAGGATATTGATACATAGCCTGTAACTGAGCCATAAACTCCAGGTCTTTGCCTTTTTCTTTGAGTTCTTTCATGAACAGTTCATACAGAATGGCTGCTTTTTCTGAGATCAGGAAATTTTCTTTGTTCTCTTTTTTCAGGTAGATGGCAGCATTGATACAATCTGTTTCTTTAAAAATACCATGGGCCGATGCAAATGATTTCATTTCTTCTGAAAGCTCTTTGCTCAGATGTTCAAATTCCTGTTTTACAATGAATGATTGGGCAATAATAGATGCAGCCGCAAACTGTTTGGTATAATATTCCTTTCTTTCGGTTCCAAGGAAAAACCAGAAAAGCTGGGCAAGTGCTCTTTCCTGTGCTGTAAACCTCATCAGTCCCAGCTCATTGTGTATCTGCTGCAGTTTGAGAACAATTTTTTCGGCATCTTTATCATGGACCCCTTTTACCAGTCCTTCCCCAAAATGCTGTGAGGTAAAATCCTGTACAGCCTTTTCATTCTCTGCTTCCGAGGTTATTTCCTGATGAGCGGAAAATACGTTCCAGGCAAGATATTCAAATCTTTTTACCTTGTTGTTTTCTGAAACAAATTCCTGATTCCATACATCTTTGAATTCATCTGCAGTGAAATTCAGAGGCTCATAAAAGCCTGTTCCGGTAAGGTGATAGTAGTATTGGGCATTTCTCAGCACCAGCGTAAGATCCAGTTTCTGCTGATTGACGGCAAATTTATAGTCTCCTAACGCAATAATACTTTGCCCGTCCGCATAGATCTCTTTTTTATCTTTCAGTTTTCTTACTGCTTCCTGCTGCTGAGTCTTTAACAATGTCTGAATCTCTTCCGACTTTGCTGAATCTTCCCATTCTGCAAGCTGTCTGGATAGGTCTCTCACTTTCTCTACCATAAGATCTGCTGCAAAATAGCCATTGATCTCATTTTCAGAATCAAAGGATTCTGCTTTGGTCTGTACGGATTTCAGAATTCTCCGTGCTGCATCAAAGAGATTCTGAGTCCTTTTATTTCTTGCTTCGGTAAGCTGTACTCTTTTATTCTGAAAATGTCCGTAAACTTCTTCTCTTTTGCTTCCAATCTGCCCTATAAATTCTTCAAAATCAATAAATTTCGTCTCCATTTCTTCCAGCTGGATGGAAAGCTTGGTCAGATATTCATCACATTTTTCCGGGGTTTGTGAAAGTTCAAGAAAGTTGATTACAGACTGATCAAATAAAGTAATCTGGGCCTGAAAATCCGAAGCAAGCTCTTTTCCTGAAATTTCTCTTTTTCTTTTGCTGAGCTCAAGCCTTTCCTGATTCAGCCTGGCAAAAATCACTGAGATGTTTTCAATGATCTGAGTAGACTGGGAAGTATCTTCTATTTTAAGATTGTTGACAATATCCACCAATAATTCCAGCTTCCCGGAAAGGGTATTGATATTTTCTTCTATTGTTTTAGCGTCTATGGCTTTCTGCA
This sequence comes from Chryseobacterium sp. ON_d1, assembly GCF_006829085.1. GTDB lineage: Bacteria > Bacteroidota > Bacteroidia > Flavobacteriales > Weeksellaceae > Chryseobacterium. The sequence goes on along the minus strand of NZ_BJTC01000004.1, from coordinate 278,190 downwards.
GCTCAATAATGTCTGCTGATATCTGCTGCGCTCTTTCTTCATATGGCAATAATGCTCCTTCCTGAAGCAGAAATTCCACACAGGCATTTGACAGTTCTGTATAGCGGTCTGCAAGCGATTTTTCCAGTGTATCCAGCAGAACTGTGTCTGCATATTTGAGTTCCCTTGCTCCTGTAACTTCTCCTCTTAATACTCTGATATGAGAAAGGGCATCAATGTATTCTGTAAGCTGAGAATAGTGAAGTCTTTTGGTATCATCCAGAATTTTCTCACAGGCCTGTTTTATTTTTTCTAAAGCTTCTTCTGTATTTTTCCTCTGTTCTACTACTTTTTCGTATTCATTGATGGCAGAATGAGCAATGGCTCTGATCTCCTTCAATGGAACATCCAGCTTCTGGACCTCATCTTCACCAAGGAAATAATAGGTATCCAGAATAAATGTAGAAAGCTTTACAATATCATTATAAAGACCACTGTAAGAATCTTTTTTGTTCAGAAGGGTGATCAGTTCCTGGCTTTCCGCCATCACTCTTACGATATCCTTGTTTCCGATTTTATAAATTAAGCTGTCTGCCTTTTCAGTATTTGGCAGCAATTCTTTAGAAAAAGGAGTCTGCCAGATCTGTGCAAGGTGATTCTTTGTGGTTTCTGTACTTTCCCGAAGATAAATCAGTTTTCCATCATCAAGAAAAGTAAAGCCACTGCATCGGATGGGTGTTTCAATGGTCTGGGTGATAATATTATAGGAGATCAGCTGATAATTATTGGTTTTATCATCATAAAAAACGTATAAAAAATTTTCACCGTTGGGCTCTATAACCGTTTTCAGATAGTAAAGCCTGTTCTGATCCTGGGAAATTACCTTTAGTCCTCCTGTCTGAAGAGCATAACCGTTTGAAAATAGTACACCCTGGTTTTCCGGAAGCAGAAGTCCCGAATATTTAAGCGCATCTGCTCTGGAAACTGTTTTTTCTTTGTGATTATAAATGAAATAACGTTCTGTTTCCTGATAGGGTTTTATTTTAAACAGAACAAGATTATCCAGATCACAGAAATGAATCTCGGCATCGTCCAGATTCTGGTCTTTATGAATCACGTCTTCAGAATAAATTCCTTTCCCAGTATCTGTATTGTCTTCTACCTTGATGGTGATATCGCCACCAATGCTTTCTACAAAGACTTTATCTGCAAGAGAAATATGAGGATGTTTCCCGGATCTCTGCATATCTCTCGTTGCCTTTGTCCATGCAAAACCATGCTGCTGAGGGTATGAGGTCTCGGAGGCACTTCTTGAATCTACATAGATCAGTTGATTATCTTTGATCAGCCATTTAAAAGCTTTGATATCTGTAGTACTTTCTGACAGCTGGAAAACCATATAAAGGTAGTTTTCTGTGAAAGCAAATCTGGCAAAGAAAGTATTTCTGTAATATTTGTAAAGATTTTTGAATTCGTCAATGAAAACCTCATCATTGATCAGGGTGTAATCCTGAGGTTCAAACCGGTCATTATTAATTGTATATATTGAGAAAACATCCGAAATATGGATTTCCGTCTGAAGTCCAAGGTGTGCATTTGATCCGAATATCAGGTGGTCACCCAGTGAATAGATATCTTTGGCAATACAGCTGTGATCCGTAGAAATTCTTTCATTGGCTACAAGCGAAAAATCTACTCCGCCAAATATATTTTTACGGCTTTCGTTAAGCTGCTGAAGTCTCTGAATCAGGTCATTCTTCTGCTCATTTAAACGGTTCTGAATAATTTCGTAAGTTCCGGAATTAAGTTGTTCTGACATCATTTTTATTTAGGTTGTCATGACTGCTGCAGGTCTGCAGGTCTTTGTATAACTTTGGTACTTTGAAAATTTTTTAATCTAAACCTTATAGGTTTTGAAAACCTATAAGGTTTGAGGCTTAAAGTCTCTTAAAGCATCTAAAAGACTTTTGTATTAAACGTGGTTATTGTTCACCGGTTTATTTTCCACACCGAGGTGTTTAGCCATATCAAGCGCTCTTTCCAGAATTCCTTTTTCCTGTTGAGTGGCAACACTGTTCAGTTTAAAGATCAGGGAAGCTATACTCATATTTTTGATATCGTCTGAGGAAATTTTGTATTTGTCTACCATTCCCATCACTTTTCCGATGATATTTTCTCCATCGCCCAGAAGATTTTCTTTTACAATCTGTGCGTTTTCGCTGTGGCTGATGAATTTGTCAAGCCCTTTTCCTGCAGAAACCTGCCTGATAACGTTGTCGAAGAAAGTATTGTCACCTCCTACAATATCAATTTTTGCAGATTTGAAGGCTTCTGCCAGTACCATAGACTGTGCTTCTGCAATATCTTTCTGAATTGCAATCTGAGCCAGCTCCACATCTTTTTCTTTAGCAAGCTGAAGACGGAATTCTTCGTGTTCTTTTCCGGCATCGTTCAGTTTCTTCATGGCTTCTGCCTTCTCTGTAATTCCTGCGGCTTCTGCCAATGCTTTTTCTTTGATCACTTCTGCCTGCGCAATTCCTTCTTTCTTGGAGGCATCTGCTTTTTTCTCAATCACCACGGCTTCTACAATTCCCTGTCTTTCTGCAGCATCTGCTTTTGCATGCATTACCTGAGCTTCAGATAATCCTACGGTAGCCTCTTCTTTGGCTTTTGCATCCGCGATGATTTTTCGGGCTTCTGCTTCTTTTTCGGCAGCATCTCTTTTTGCCTGTGCTTCAATGACGTATTTCTGGGCATCTTTCTCGGCAGCCAATCTGCGGGATTCTGCGGCTCTTGTTTCTTCAATCAGTTTTTTCTCAGCTTCCTGAGTGGCAACGGTAATTTCTACCTGCTTGTTTCTTTCTGCTGTTTTGAAGGCTTCCAGGTCTTTGATTCCCTGCTGCTCTTCCACAACGGTTTTCTCCATGGTCAGACGCTCGCGGATCGCATCCTGAATACTTTTCTTCTCAAGTTCTATGGCTTTTTCTTTTTCAATTTGTGCAAGAGAGACAATTCTTTCTCTTTCCGTAGCTTCAAGCGCTTTATCTTTTAGTACTCTTTCTGTTTCTACCAGATCTGCACGTTCTTTATTTTTAGCAGCAATAACGACCTGGCGAAGCTTGTTTTCTTCAGCAATCTGCAACTTTTCTTCTGTAGCAATGCGAACTGTTTCATATCTCAGACGTTCTTCTTCTTCTACTTTCAGAATTTCTGCATTTTCACGTGCTTTGATATTGGCCACTTCTCTTTTTTGAGATTCTTCTTTTTCTGCCAGCTGTTTTTCAAGCTCAAGAATTGCTTCCCGGGCTTCTACGTTCTGTTTTGTAATGGTTTTTTCTTCATCACGGCGAACCTGATTGGCCTTAATATTCTGAGTGGCTGTAAGCTCTGTAATTTTTTTAATCCCTTCAGAATCAAGGATATTGTCTTTATCTAATTTATCAATGGAAGTCTGCTCAAGATAGTCTATCGCACAGTCATCCAGAACATACCCATTAAGGTCTGTCCCTATAATATCAAGGATTTCCTGACGGAATTCGCTTCTTGCTTCGTATAATTCGGTGAAATCAAATTTCTTTCCTACTGTTTTAAGGGCTTCTGAAAATTTTGCTTCGAACAGTTCTCTTAATGTCTGGGCATCTGAAGCACGCTGACAACCAATGGTTTGACCTACATTCACGATATCATCTACTGATTTGTTGACACGGATAAAAAACGCCACCTGAATATCTGCTCTCATATTGTCTTTACAGATTAATCCTGCTCTTCCCTCTCTTGAAATCTCCAGCTTTTTTACGGAGATATCCATAGACTCCATACGATGGATGATGGGAATGACAATACCTGCATTAAAGAAGACTTTTGTACCTCCATAACCAGTTCTTAAAATAACGATTCCCTGAACGGTCTTTTTATACATCGATAAAATCCAGAAAATCAATCCGACTGTTGCTACTACGGCAACAATTATTCCAGCAATTAAAGGTAAGTTCATAGTTTTATAAGTTTATAGTTTATATATAGATTGTGTTTTTGTTTATAAAAATTGGCAGACGATATCCAGGATATAGGCTATCAGGATCAAAAAAATAGTTATCATGGTTATTAGTTTTTTATTTTAATATCTCATTGACCGCTGTACGTAGTAGATCCTTTTTTCAGGTTCTTCATCTACAATCATGACGCGGCTTCCGTGTTCCAGCCTGCTACCGTCCTGGCTTCTCACCATCAGAGTCATAGGATCACTTCCGATAAAGACTTCCATCATTCCTATTTTATCATCCTGAATGCTTGATTTCAAACGGCCCTCTCTTCCTAAAAAAGCATACGATAATTCACCTTTATGATTGATCTCTTTAAAAAAGGGATTCAGGGGCTTCAGAATGATTTTAGTTAACAGCATTCCTCCTATCATTAGCGGGAATAAAATCAGTATTCCGGCCCATGTTGGTAGTGGTATAAAATAATTCAGATAAAATGAGCCCAGCCATGTGATCAGCAGTGAAAGCGTAAGAAAGTACGTCACCGGAACGATATCCAGATTCAAAAATTTCAGGAAGTGCATCCATGCCGAAGGATCATGATCAGGCGTGTGAAGATGGCCGTCCGGAACATCTATATCTGCATCTGCATCCAGATCAGAATGAATACCTACATCGATATCCAGCCCTGTAAGAATGGTAAAGAGCCAATAGATCACTGATAGCCCAAGCAGGACCGTCAGCACTGTATTCACCGGAGAAAATGCTACATTTAAAAATTCCTGAAAGGTCATTTTAGCCTTTTTTTAGTGTTTCTTTTAATCTGTTTAAAGCTTCTTCAGCTTTTGTATCGTTATTGTTTACCATGGCATCTATTTCCTCATCAATACTTTTTGCTGACTTCGAAATATCAGAATAGGCTTCTGCAAGGGCCTCCTGCTGTACCACCCGATCTTTCAGTTTTTCCAGCATGCTTACTGTACTTCCGGTATCCATCTGAGTCATCTTCTGATTGATATCTTTCGTGGCTTCACTTACCTGAACTCTTGCCCTCAGGGTTTTCAGCTCATTTTCCCATTTGGCGATACTGGACTTCAGATGATTGATACTTCCCTGCATCTTTTCGCATTCATCGTATTGCTTTTCGTGTTCTTTCTGAAGAGTTTTTGCATTTTCCAGGGAAGCAGTCTGTTTTTTCAGGGCTTCTTTGGCAAGGCGGTCTGCTTCTGCAGCTTCCACTTCTCCGTTTTCAGCTTTCTGTACAATGACAACAGCCTTATTATAATAATCTTTAGCCGTTTGCTCTTCTGTTTCTGCTTCATTCTTTTTCCGAATAGCAAGAGCTTTTAACTGGGCAAGCGCTTCTATGCTTTTTGCCAGCTGTTCTTTCATTTCACGGATACCCTCTTCCGTTAAATTGATTGGGTCTTCAAAGCTTTCGATCACAGAATGGATCTCCGCTTTTCCTATTGTTAACAATCTTTTGAAAATGTTCATTTTAAATATCTTTTGTGAATTACTTACTCATTTCCAGCATTTCTGTTGTAAATTCCCCCACAAGGATCCCTAAAGAATTGATGGAAGCCATCACTTCGTTTTGTGCCATATTATCAGTTGGAAGCGTATCTCTGAAAATCACCCGTCTTCCGGTTCCGTCCAGCACAAATGCCCCGTGAACAATGTCTCTGTTTTTCTGAAGCAGTCTCAGAAATATTTTTTCGGATGGATTTTTGATTTCAAAAAGAAACTGCTCCATGATCAGAATAGAGTCTGAAATGATCAGGATCATATTTTTTATCCCGTTGGATTCTTTTTCAATGATTAAGATTCTCTGAGTTTCATCTTCCAACGTGATGTTAAACTCATAATCTAACAACCACTCTTTGACCGTTCTGAATATTTGATTTCTCATAATGGCTGGTTTAGTGTTTTATTTTCTCTACACAAATATAAAATAAAATTTTCAAAATGCAAATATTATTAGCAATTATTTATTTCAGATTCTCTATCTTTGCAAAAAAGATTAGACAAAAATGAGCTTCTTCGGAACTAATATTAAGAAAATAAGACAGGTGAAAGGACTAAGCCAAAAGGCTTTTGCTGATTTATTTGATTTAAACAGAGGAGTCATAAGCTCTTATGAGGAAGGCCGTGCCGAACCTAAGATTGAAACCATATTAAAGGTTGCGAATCATTTTAACCTCAATCTTGACAAATTACTGACTGAAACCATTCAGGTAAATCAACTGGTAAGTGTTTCTGATATTGATCAATTGATGCTTTTTCCTGAGCTGGCCATTCAAAACAGCAAAGAAGCACAGGTAAAAACGGAAGAAAATAATCCCAATTCAGCAGTTTTGCAAAAAATATTAGCATCTGTTGATCTCGTTTATGAATTTACTGCTGAAAAACATTTGCTCCAACACTATCAATATGGTGATATTTTATTTCTGAATAAAACAGATCTGAAAACGGACCCTATTAACAATTTGCTGGTGTACACCAACAAAAGCCTTCAGTATGCAACTGACCATCAGTCTATAAACAAAAACAACCAGGAATATTACAAGATCGTAGGATATGTTTCAACTGCTGAGAAAAATATTTTCACAGGCATTTTTGAAAGACTGGAAAAACTGGAAAGTAAATCATGAAGAAATTCGGTCATTAATCAGATCAGAAATAAAAATCCCCTAAGTAAATGATTACTTAGAGGTATTATTAAATGAGATTTTAGGGCTAAAAGATTTATTTAAAATCTTTTTCCTCAATATTTTTATTATAGTACAAATCTACAAGTCGAACTTCCTGATTTCCACTTTCAGAAATAAAAGTCGATTTAGTAGCATACCAAAGTTCCCCGAATTTTTTATAATCACTCTGTAAAACCGTTGAAAAGGCATTCTTTTCACCATTTTCCACTGTTTCCTCTTTACTCAGAAAAAATGATTTTACATCATAGTACAGGTAAGTCACTTTTCCGGTTATATAGGTGGCCTTTATTTTATAATACATCTTTTCGGAATTTTCTTCAATAAGTTCAATCTTATATAACTTGGGATCTGTATAAGCAAGTTCATTCATGATGTACTTTCTGTCAGCCTTATCTTTAAATTCAGCCTGGTCAGCCACCTTTCTTTCTCCTTTTACCAATTCATAACCTGTTTTACCATCAAACCACGATCTGTAAACAATCCTTCCCTGATATTCAATTTCAAAACTTCCTTTATTGGGCACCATTTCCTTTGTAATCCAATTCACATTCCGCCCGTCCATCACCGTTTCAGATTTGGTATAAAGCGTTTTTATACTGCTCAGAAGTTTTTTTCCACCTTCTGCCTGAATAGCTTTTTCAATAATTTCCCTGGCTTTGTTTTCGCTGGATACTTGTGAGAATAATAGGTTAGAAGCAGCTATCATGCTAACGACTATAACAGTATTGAATAATTTCATGGTTTTGTTTTTTCTGAAGCAAATGTACCAAAAGACATTCTATGGTTTCTATTTTTTGGTAGAATATTTTAAAATTATAATGAATTCAATATAAAATCAATGAGAAATATGCTCATTAAAAAACAAAAAAAGCCCTCCGTAATATCTTACAGAGGGCTTTGTACCCCAGACGGGACTTGAACCCGTACGTCCTTGCGGACACAGGATTTTAAGTCCTGCGTGTCTACCAGTTCCACCACCAGGGCATGGTGTGGGCGAAAAAAAAGATTCGAACCAAGAGTTCCAATCTTCTCTGCGACTCCAGGAGTCTTTTCGCATAGTGCGGATGAAGGGACTCGAACCCCCACGCCTCACGGCACCAGATCCTAAGTCTGGCGTGGCTACCAATTACACCACATCCGCTGGTTTTTACTGATTACTTGTGCAGCATCAGCTATATTTCTTACAAATATAAGTTTTTTTTAAAGAACGCTCTCTATAAAAACAAAAAACCCTCCGTATGATCGTACAGAGGGTCTTGTACCCCAGGCGGGACTTGAACCCGCACGCCAAAAGAGGCACAGGATTTTAAGTCCTGCGTGTCTACCAGTTCCACCACCAGGGCATGGTGTGGAGCGAAAAACGGGATTCGAACCCGCGACCCCAACCTTGGCAAGGTTGTGCTCTACCAGCTGAGCTATTTTCGCATAGTGCGGATGAAGGGACTCGAACCCCCACGCCTCACGGCACCAGATCCTAAGTCTGGCGTGGCTACCAATTACACCACATCCGCTGGTTTTTATATTGTAAGTTTTAAAGAGCTTGCTTCGTTTTTGTGAGTGCAAATATAGGACAATTTCCTTTAGTACCAAACTTTTCAGAGAAAAAAATTAAAATTTATACATTTTTTTTTCACGGCACCTTTTATTACATTTCATTTTCTTACTTTTACATCGTTAATATTTACGATATGGAATTACAAGGAACGGTAAAGAAACTTTTTGATGCTCAAACATTTGCGAGCGGGTTTCAAAAAAGAGAAATGGTTATTTTGACCCAGGAACAGTATCCACAGCCGATAAACATAGAATTTTTATCTGATAAAATCAGTTTATTAGATAACCTTAAAGAAGGAGAAAACGTAAAAGTAGGAATCAACATCAGAGGTAGAGAATGGGTTTCTCCTCAGGGTGAAACGAAATATTTCAACTCTATTACAGGGTGGAGAGTAGAAAAAGTATTTGATAATGCTTCAGAACCTACTCAGGCAATGCCTCAGCAATCTGCCTCTCCTGTTTCTAATGAGAATCCGTTTGCCGGAGACGATGATGATGATTTACCTTTTTAATTAAAGAATAAAGATCAATATAAATCCTGCTTTTTGAAGTGGGATTTTTTTTCTAAAAATGGTCCGATTAGACGAAAACGAGATTTCATTTCCAGACCCTGAGCTGTATGACGGTCACGAAGGAGTGGTTGCTTTTGGAGGTGACCTTTCCGTAGAACGTATTTGGTTTGCCTATCAGTTAGGTATTTTTCCCTGGTACAATCCAGGAGAAGAAATCCTTTGGTGGTGCCCGGATCCAAGATTTGTTCTTTTTCCAGCAGAATTAAAGGTTTCGAAATCAATGAGAAAGATATTGAACCGAAATGTTTTTACTTTCTCTGAGAATCAGAATTTCAGGGAAGTGATCAGAAACTGCCAGCAAGCTGCACGAAAAGGACAAACAGGAACATGGCTTTCTGATGAACTGATGGATTCTTTTATTCAGCTTCATGAGTATGGACTGGCAAAAAGCATTGAAGTATGGCAGGACGAAGAGCTTGTCGGTGGTTTTTATGGCCTGCAGATCGGCGGTGTTTTCTGTGGAGAAAGCATGTTCGCAAAGGTGAGCAACGCTTCCAAAGCAGGGTTTATCCATTTTGTAGAAAACAACAAAAACATATTAGAGTTAATTGACTGCCAATCCCATACAGAACACCTTGAGAGCTTGGGCGCAAAAATGATTCCTAAAAAAGAATTTCTAAAAATTTTACACGAAAATAATGAACGCAGATAAAGAAAAGTGGGTTCTTCTGGTTATCCTGAGCATCATTTGGGGATCTTCCTTTATTTTAATCAAAAAATCACTGGAACATTTCAATCCTTTTCAGGTGGGATCCTTAAGAGTTCTTATTGCCGGAATTATTCTGCTTCCGATTGCTATTTCAAATTATAAGCTGTTTCCTAAAAAACATATCAAGTGGTTAATTCTGGCTGCTTTTACAGGAAACTTTATTCCGATGTTCCTGTTTCCGATTGCCGAAACTGAAGTAAGCAGCAGCATTGCAGGAATCATCAACTCTATGATGCCGATTTTTGTGATTATTGTAGGAGCATTGGTATGGAGGTTTGAAACAACCAAAAAACAGATTATAGGGACATTCATAAGCTTTACAGGTGTTTGTATCCTGGCATTTGGAGGAGGCGACAGTGGGGAATTTAAACTGATCCCCATTCTACTGCTCTTATTGGCAACGTTATGTTATGCCTTGAGTACAACTACTGTAAAATCAAAACTCATGGAGGTTTCCTCTACTGTTTTATCTGCTTTTGTTTTCTCTTTTGTTTTATTTTTCCCATCTGTTATTGCATTGACATGTACAGGGTTCTTCTCAGAATTCACCTTTTCAAAAGATAACCTGCTTGGTCTTATGTTTGTCAGCCTTTTATCTGTTTTCGGTACCGGACTTGCCATGATGATGAATTACAGGCTGCTGAAAGTTTCAAGCCCTCTTTTTGCTTCAACCGTAACTCTGGTAATGCCTATTGTTGCGATTATCTGGGGGATTATAGATGGTGAAAAACTGACTTATTTACAGTTTGTAGGAGCAGCTATTATTATTGGCGGACTTTTATTTTTAAGAGCGAATCCCAAAAAGTAAAATTATATTATAAATTAAATTATATTTGAATGATTTAACTTATAACTATGAAAAAAATTCTACTTTGTGGCTCTATAGCCTTATTTACCCTTTCATGTTACAGCTCTGATGATACTCCTTTTGACAACAGCGACCCTTCCAATCAAAATGTGATCCTTCCTACAAAGATGACCAAGGATGGGATTGTAATGAAAATCAATTACAACGGTACCAAAATCATCAGCATGATCAACAATATTAATCATGGACAAAGGATTGAATTCACCTATACCGATGATTATGTGACCGGTATTAAAAACTACGAAAATAATGTTCTGGAAAGCATGGTTGAATACACCTACAATAGCGGACGTATGGCAACAGCCGTTACCAAGGAATATTCTACCAGTGGGACAGTGCAAAACACAGTCACATTTACCTATACCTACACCAGCAATTCAGAAATCAACGTAAAGAGACAGACGAATTCCGGAGCTGCCGGTTCTTCTACGATCAACAGTGTATTTACCTATAATAATGGAAATATGGTAAGCAATATAGGAACAGGAACAGGAACCGTAAACGGAAATACCGTTAGCTATACCGAAAAAGAGACTTATACGTACACAGACAAAAATTATCCTTTTAAAAATGTAAAGGGTTTTGATAAAATCATATTCAATGGAAACGAAAGTGATGGTGTAAGCATGTTATTTTCGAATATAAAAAACAGCTTAAGCAGCTATAAGGGTGAATTTACCAATACAACAGCCGGAGGCGGAACTGCTACCGGAACCACAAGCCATAAGTATACAACCACATTCAATACTGCCGGCTATCCATCTGTAGAAGACAGACAGGCGCTCGATGCCAACGGAAACCCGACGGGCAGTGCTTCTGATAAATTTATTTATGAATACAACTACCAATAAAAAAAACCTGCATTACTGCAGGTTTCCTTATTTTATTAGACTGATTAATTCTTTTTCTTCACTTTATTTGCTTTTACCTTTTTCACCTCATCTTTAATAAAAGGATATTTTTTCTGCATATCTTTCACCAAAGAAGGGTCAAGGTCTAAGGCTTTCTGAAGTGCTTCCATTCCTTTATCCTGATCTTTCAGATTGAAAAAGCAATTGCTCAGCTGATAAAACAGCTCAGCTCTGTGATGTTTCTTTATAGCTTTATTCAAGACCGTTATTGCTTCTTCATACTCTCCTACCAACATCAAAACTTCTGAATAGGCATACCAGTTATAAAACCTTGTAGGCTCAGCATCTACCAGCTTTTTCAGACAGGAAAGACTTTCTTCAAATTTCCCTGAATCTATGAACAGAAAAGCCAATCTTTTCTGATAATCAAGGTTATTTTCATTCAGCTGGGTAGCTTCTTTGGCATAATGTAATGCTTCAGTCATTCCTCCCATTTCTTCATAAAGATAAGACTGCTCCATCATCGCAAGATAAAACTGAGGATCTTCTCTTAACGATTTCTGAAACGCATTCAGTGCAAGTATAGGCTGTTTTAATGCCTTGTTGCACAATCCGATCTTATAAAAAGTAAATGCCTTTGTATATTCCAGCTCAAGCATCTCCTCATAAGTCTCGATTGCCTTTTGATATTGTCCCAGGGCCTCATAGCAGGCTGCTTTATTGGCATACACTCCTACAGAGTTTGAGTTGATGGCCAGCAGATAGTCATAGCCTCTTATGGCTTCATCGTAATTTTTTCTGTTGAAATAGAATTGCCCATATTCAAACCATGCGGTTTCAGAATAAGGAAAATCATCTAAATATTCATTAAGAAAGGCTATTGCCTCCTCACTCTTATTCAGGTCACTGAAGCACACCATACAGTTTTCCAGCGCATATTCATCTGCCGGATCTTCTTTCAGTGCTTTTCTGTAATGTTTAAGAGCGTTAAAAGGATCTCCGAGATTCACATATTCATCCGCAATAAAGTTGTGGAGAAAGTTTTCTTCTTCCTCTAATGTCAAAGCTTTTTTGCAGATTTCAATGGATTTTCTGGGATTTCCTAAGTTCGAATAATACTTGGCGTAGCAAACCAAAAAGTCTGTGTTCTCCATAGAAGCCCCTTTCAGTTCATCAATAAGTTCTTTCGCCGTATTATACTCTTCCCACTCCAGAAGGATCTCAAGTCTTTTGATCTTAATATCCAACGAATTAGGATGAAGCTTGAGTCCATAATTAACGGCCATGTCAGCGTAATTAAAATCACCCAGCTCCAAATAATAAACAATAATGTCTTCCAACTCTTCTGTATCAAAGTAGAATTCCTCATTGTTTTCCATCATTTCCTCGAACTTCTTTACAAGTTCATTTCCAAAATACTCTTCCAATAGTGTCCTCTTTGTCGGCCTGATGTCTGAATTTACTTGCAAACCTCGGCAAACGTTTAGTTAATAATACATCTGAAACTGATATTCAAATATTTATGCAAAGTTGCAACTTTTTTTTGAATTTTCCATTTCATAAATTTCTATTATAAAAATAGTAAAAAAAGAAAACCGATAAAAGGATTGTGGATAAAAAAATGGAAATTGGGGTTAAATTCTTATGACCAGGCGTTTTCCGCTTTGTATCTCACTATTCCAGACAGTTCCGATATTTTTAATATCAATGTCTTGTGTTTCCATTTTAATTTTTCCTTCTACGGCTGCCTGAAAAATTCCGGGGATAATTTCTGAAAACAAAAGCATTGTTTCTTCTTTGGTCCAGCTTCCTAATCCGGATCCGGAAATCTGAATATCAGTTCCTCTCAGAATCTGTGAAGACAGCTGAATGGTATCTCCGCTCATTCCTCCTACGTTTACCAGCTTTGTTTTATGAGAAAAGTTTCCGTCTCCCTTAAGGGCAGATAATATCATTTCTACAGAATGTCCCCAGATATAATCCACAATAATATCTATAGGGGTTTCCTTATGGATCTCTTTTATTTTTTGCTTAAAATCACCATCTTCCTCCTTGAGAGAAATCACCTCACTGACACCTAACTCACGTAGAACCAGCAGGGATTCTTCATTTCTTCCTGTAACGATAATCTTACCCGCTCCATATAGCCTGGCAATCTGAACCGCAATTCTACCCGTAATTCCCGTTGCTCCATTGATCAGAACAGTGTTCCCCTGCTGTAATCCCGCTTTGAATTTTAATGCCATAGCTGATCCCATCACCGCATTGGGCAATGCTGCTGCTATAGAGAAGTCCAGTTCTTCAGGAATCGGAATGATCATTTTTTTATCTGCTGCTGCTTTTTCTGCTACGGTTCCTTTTTTGCTGAAAAAATAGACTTTATCTCCGTTTTCCAGATATCCTGCTCCATCTGTGCCAATAATGGCTGGCTGATGTTCCTGATTATCTGTAGAATAATGATTTCCTCCCGCTCTGGCTCTGTCCAGATTTTTAACAGAGGCTGCTTTTACTGAAACTAAAATCTCATTTCCCTGTACTTCAGGGTCCGGAAAATCGGTGTATTGAGGAATATTTCCTTTTTCAAATACTACTGCTGCTTTCATTCTTTTTAATTTTTATACAAAATTATGAGGAGTGAAAGCTATGGAGCGATAACATTTGTTATCAGTTTTGGATTTCGGGAAAGGAAGCCGGAAGTTTATAAACAGGCAAAAGATTAAAAACGCAGAGGACGCCAGGAAATAAGAGTAAGTATTAATGTGTTCGCAAGGGCACTTCATTCAGCAAATAACAATGAACATCGCTGAGAGGAACGCCTTTGCGAACATTTTTAACAATACTTATTATTCTTTGCGAACATTGCGTTTAAGATGAGTCAGAATTTATGCAGTTTCTTTGTAAACTTCCGGCTTCCCGCTTATTCCAATCTTTCTTTCAATATTTTACTTTTGATTCTGCTGAGATGTACGGTGGTAATACCAAGATAGGAGGCAATATAATGTTGGGAAACTCTTTTGATAATCTCCGGTTTTTGTTTAATCAGATTTAAATATCGTTGCTGCGGTGTGTCTTTAATGAATGAAAAGAAATGCTTCATATAATCAAATATTCTTTCAAAAAGAGCATCCATAAAGAAATCTCTGAGCTCAGGATTTTCATAGACTTCTTCCAGGAAAGCGTCCACATCAGGTTTGCTTATTTTGTATAAGATACAGGATTCTATGGTCTCAAATGAAACCATGCTCGGCAACCCTTTTTTAAAGCTTTCAAGGGAAGAAAACATCGTGTTTTCAAGAAAAAACTGGAATGTAACGTCTTTCCCATCGTTATTATACCAGGCTCTAACAATACCCTTTTCAATATAATAGGCATTATAGGAAACCTCACCTTCTTTTAAAAGCAATGTTTTACCAGGAACTTCCATCCGTTCGAAGCTGCCTAGAAATTTTCTCCACTTTTCTTTAGGGAAAGGAAAATTTTCTTTGAGATGTTCAAACATTTCTATGATAAAAAAAGAACGGACAATGCATCCGTTCTTCATATATTTTTAAATTAAACTCTTGATTTTAGCAATGATATCATCACCTAACTGATCTGCTTCTTCCTGAGATTTAGCTTCAGTATAAATTCTGATGATCGGCTCCGTATTAGATTTTCTAAGATGAACCCAGTTATTTTCAAAGTCTATTTTGACACCATCTACGGTAGAAACTTCTTCATTCTGATACTCCTGCTCCATTTTGCTTAAGATAGCATCTACATCAATCTCCGGAGTCAGCTCTATTTTCTTTTTACCCATGAAATAGCTTGGATATCCTGCTCTTAGTTTGGAAACGGTTTTGTTTTCTTTGGCTAAATGGGTCAGGAATAGGGCTACCCCTACTAAAGAATCTCTTCCGAAGTGCAAATCAGGATAGATAATTCCTCCGTTTCCTTCTCCTCCGATCACCGCATTTTTCTCTTTCATCAAGGTAACTACATTTACTTCTCCTACAGCACTTGCAAAGTATTCTGAGTTGTGGGCATGTGCCACGTCTCTCAAAGCGCGGCTTGAAGAAAGATTGGAAACAGCTACTCCGTTTTTATGTTTCAATAAGTAATCTGCCACTGCTACCAGAGTGTATTCTTCCCCGAACATTTCTCCTTTTTCATCAATTAAAGCGAGTCTGTCAACATCCGGATCCACGACAATTCCTAAGTCTGCATTTTCTTTTTTCACCAATTCGCAGATATCGCCCAAATGTTCTTTCAACGGTTCAGGATTGTGCGGGAAGTGTCCTGTAGGTTCACAGTATAATTTGATGGTTTCGCAACCCAGTTTATCTAAAAGCATAGGAATCGCAATTCCTCCTGTAGAATTGACAGCATCAAGGACTACCTTAAAATTCTTCGCTTTGATTGCTTCCACATCTACCATTGGTAAATTCAGGATCTGCTGGATATGGATATCAAAAGCATCATCTCTTGTTTCATATTTTCCAAGATCATCCACCTCTGCATAGTTAAAGTCTTCACTTTCCGCCAGAGCCAGAACCTCAGCACCGTTGTCACCACTGATGAACTCTCCTTTTTCGTTCAATAACTTAAGGGCGTTCCATTGTTTTGGGTTATGGGAAGCCGTAAGGATGATTCCTCCGTCGGCATTCAGCTCAGGAACCATTACTTCTACTGTTGGTGTTGTAGAAAGGCCAAGGTCTATTACATTAATTCCCAATCCCTGCAATGTTGCAGTGACTAAAGAAGAAACCATCTGACCGGAGATTCTGGCATCTCTTCCGATGATAAGGGTAAGATCTTTTTTGTTTTTATTATTCTGAAGCCATGTTCCGAATGCGGATGCAAATTTTACCACATCCAGCGGTGTCAGGTTATCATTTACTCTTCCTCCAATGGTTCCGCGAATTCCGGAAATAGATTTTATTAATGACATGATGTTTTTACTTTTATTTTGTTCTTTCTAAATTTTCCAGCGCAAAGATACTTAAAAGACCATTGAACTTATAGAACAGGGATCTTTTTTTGAATTTTATCGTAGGTATTTTTTACAACTTTCGGTGGCGCAAAGCGATACCCAATATATAACAGTCCATAAAGATTATTATTTTCTATCGTCTGGTTATTTTTCTGATCATAGGAATAGGCTTTAAAATTCATTCTGCCCCCGAATAAAAACCGGTCAGTATTATAGCCTATATGAAGGCCTCCCTGCATTCTTATGGTAGCATACTGTGAATTTTCTTTGGTTCCTCCATTCTGAATATCTCTATAGCTGGAAAATTTTCCTCCAATTCCAACAGCCAGATAAGGTGAAATATTGACCTTCTTTCCGATCACCCAATTATAGAAATACCCCATATTGCCTCCGATATTGTATTGTATCTCTTTACTTCTTACACCGTCAATTTTATTTCTGAAGACCGTAAGGTCATAATCCACAAACGGAACCCAGCTTCCACTGCTTTTTTCCTGCCACTCTCCCTGAGTGTAGATACTTCTTGCTGAAAAATTTTTATTGAGCATATAAGATGTGGAACCTCCAAAAGTTTGCACCCGTAAATCCGGAAACTGAATATAGGGATCTCTTCCTTCCTGCCAGCCAGGGGACAGGTCTTTCATATTTTCTACATAAAAGCCCTTTACATTTTTATAATAAACATTCTGGATGAATCTCCCTGGAAAAAACCTGAAGCTGAAATCGGTATAAGAACTTTTCCCTTTCATTTCATCATCATTATTTCCGTCTAAAAACCTGGGTGCAAACGATATTGTTGCACTTATAATTCTATAATCAATTGAAACAGAAGTTTTCGTTTTGTTATTGATTGACAGGTCCATCTCGAAAGCATCTTTCCCCTCTCCTGCAGAAAAAACGTAGTTCTCAAGATTGGTATCAAGATTCACACGAATCATTACCTGGTCTGCATAAGACCTGATACCGGCCGTATCTGACTGTGCTTTTAGCAGAAAAGCAAATAAAGAAAATGATACGAGTAATCCTGTTTTTAAGTAATTCAAATTAATAATTTACATTAGAAAAATGAAATTACTACATTTTTTTCAATTATCGGATCATCCCAATATTAAGAACAGCCACAGTCTTTATCGCAGTTGGTTCTTTTGGAACTGAATTTCTTAGGGGCAAAGTTCTTTTTAAGCACTTTAAATAAAGAGTAACAGGCGAATGCTACAATAAGCAGAACAAGTACGTATTGAATAATTAATGATGAGTCCATTACTTTAAAATCTGATATACTATCATCGACACAAAATATGCCAAACCGGTCATCATGACTACCTGAAAGCCGGTCCATTTCCAGCTTTTGGTTTCTCTGTAGACTACTGCAAGTGTAGAAACACACTGCATTGCAAATGCATAGAAAAGAAGAACCGAAATTCCGGTGGCAAAACTGAAGACTTTTTCTCCGTTGGGCTTTACATCTCTTCTCATTTTATCAATCACTTTTACTTCCGGAGCATCGTCTTCCAGGCTGTACAATGTAGACATTGTTCCTACGAAAACTTCTCTTGCCACGAAACTTGTAAGGATTCCCACCCCCATTTTCCAGTCGTAGCCAAGCGGAGCGATAACAGGTTCTATTCCTTTACCCATTTTTGCAAGGTAAGAATGATCGAGGTGAACGTCTGTAGCGACAAACTCATTCGTTTTTTGGCTCGGTCCGAAATAGCTCAGGAACCAGATGATGATACTGACAATGAAAATTATTTTTCCGGCTCCGGTAATGAAGTCCCATACTTTTCCCAGGACCATTTTAAAGTCATATCCGAAAAGTGGTTTTTTATAGGCCGGAAGGTCCATCACCAGATACGTTTTTCCTTTACTTTTAATAAATCTTTTAAGAATAGCAGCTGAGAATAAAGCAACCAGAAAGCCAAGAAGGTACATACCCATCAGAACCAGTGCTTTATATTTTATACCTAAAAATGTTCCTTCTGAAATAATCAGTCCAATGATAATGCTGTATACGGGAAGCCTCGCTGAACATGTCATAAATGGTGTTACCAGTATCGTCAGCAATCTTTCTTTTACATTCTCAATGTTTCTGGTAGAAATCACCGCCGGGATAGCGCAGGCAGTTCCTGATACAAGCGGAACAATACTTTTACCGTTAAGTCCGAACGGTCGAAGCAATCTGTCCATCAGAAATACCACTCTTGCCATATAGCCCGAGTCTTCCAACAGGTAAAGAAAATACAACAGAATTCCGATCTGCGGCGCAAAAACAACAATTCCGCCTATTCCCGGAATAATCCCGTTTGAGATCAAAGAATTAACCGGTCCTTCAGGAAGATGTTCCCCGGTAAATGCCGCCAGCCATGAGAAAGTACTTTCAATCCAGCTCATCGGATATTCTGCAAGGAAGAAAACACTTTGGAAAATAATCAGTAAAATAGCTAAAAAGACAACATACCCCCAGAATTTATGCACTAAAACCTTATCCAGCTTTTCGGTCAGTAATTCCTTGAACTGAGCTTTTTTAGAAATAACATCAGCCAGTATTCTGTCTACATTCTGATATCTTCTTACGGTTTCCTGAACCTGTAATCTCTTTGGAACCAGGCTTTTCGCATCAGGTTCGTTAAGCTGTTCCAGGACAGATCCTATTCTTCCCAGGTCTGTTCCTAATGAAAGGCTCATCCACGCTTTGTACTCGTTGTCGAAACCTTTATGAGCAGCCAATTTCTGAATAAAATCACGATGCTCGTTCGGTGTTTCAAAAGAAACTTTATCTGCTTTTACAAATTCATTGTTATAAACAGCTTTTCTTACTTCATCAATCCCGATCTGTTCTTTGGCATTGGTCTGAATAATTTTAATGCCCAATGCTTCAGAAAACTTCTGAATATCGATAGTAATTCCTCTTCTTTCTGCCTGGTCAATCTGATTGACAATCAAAATCATCGGAATTCCAAGGTCCTGAATCTGCTGAAACAGAAGCAGCCCTCTTTTTAAACTTAGTGCTTCAAGAATATAAACAACTCCTGCATAGTTTTTCTGCTCATCAAGCAGATATTTGGAAAAAATAGCTTCATCTTCTGAACTCGGATATACACTGTAGGAACCTGGAAGATCAATGACTTCAACCTCCTCATTATTATAAACATAGTTCCCCGAATGACTGGCAACGGTAACGCCGGCATAGTTTCCGGTCTTCTGCTTTTTGTTGCAAAGCGTATTGAAAACCGTTGACTTTCCTACATTAGGATTTCCGACTAAAAGTACCTGTTTTCTTTTGTTTTCCTGCATTAATTCAATTCTTCAACAATGATGTAATCGCCTTCTTCCTCACGAAGAGCAATCCTGCTTTTCTCTATTCCAAATTCCACATACATAGGCCCGCTGAAGGGAGCCTGATACAAAACCCTGAAAACAGTCTCCGGAAGAAGCCCCATTTCAATGATTTTATTGGGCATTTTCAGATGGTCATTATCATATCCCAATATCTTCCCCATTTTGTTTTTAGGGAATCCACTTAATTTATGTAAACCTTTCTCGTTCAAAGCCTGATTTTTAGTCCTGCAAATATACGTTATTTAAATTTAATCTAAATAACGTTTTAACATAAAAGAAATCACCCCAAACACATTGCTGTATCTGGGGTGATTCGAAATATAATTTAGTTGATATGAAGTCTTATTTTTTCTTCTTGTCAGAAGGCTGATCTTTTTCTATTGGATTATCATTAGACCCAAAGAAATCTTTTACCTGTTTTTCCAGTCTTTTCATGAAATCACCTACAGTTCCGTCTGTTCCCGGCATTGGTCTGCTCATATTTTCCGGAGTCATATATGGACGGGATTCAGCAAATGGATCTGCTTTGTACCCTTCATAAGACTTCAGAAATTTTTCCTTAGAAGTAGGAGTTACCGTATTGCTCGTCATTCCCATCTTAGCATTGATCTTGTCTGCGTATGACAGTTCATCATAGTTTTCGATCTTCTTATTTCCGCTCAGCTGCCATGAATAGTTTTTATCCGCATCTTCAATTTTTACTATCAGTCCTGGAAGTCCTTTAAACTTATAAGGTCCATCCTGGAAAGGAATATCTGAACTGAACCATGCTGTCCATTTTCTGCCTCCAAATTCTGTAGTCGCTTTTTGAGCATTATATTCTCCTATTTTTTGTTTATCCGGCAAAATACTCCATTGTAATTTAGGATCATCCTCGTATGAGAAAAGGTTTCTGCTGATTCTGTCTACATACTGAACCTTCATATCCGGATAAGTTTTAATGATTTTATAGGAAAACTTCGGCCATTTAATAAGCTTAGTCATGTCCTTAAAAGATTTGGTCTTCTCCATTTCTTCTATCTGTACTTTAATGATAGAATCCTGGGCTGGCATGGTATAATCCTGGTAGATTGATTTCTTTGGTGTGATATCAAGAATGGTTATTATTTTATCCAATTTTGCCGAATCTTTCTTCGGTTTAAAAGTCAGTTCATAGAAGAAACGGTTGGCTGTTTCCTTTGATTCCTGAGCTCCTGCAAAAGCAAAAAGAGTGATAAGAAATACGGACAATAACTTTTTCATTGTAAACAAGTTTATATAATTAGTAATCATATGTCTTCTTTTGTTACATTTTTTTTGAAATTTTATTTTTTACTAAAAATATTCTGTGTTTTCAAATCTCTGATGACTGAAAAATTATGATTCTCTTAAAACATTTTCATTTTCAAAACGCTTATCTTTAAGTTTCTAAAAAACAAAATATTATGGATACCTTATCTCAATTAAAATCCGAACTGGAGGGAGAGTTCCAAACCACAAAAAAATTTATTGAACTGTTCCCTGAAGGGAAAAACGATTATGCTCCCCATGAAAAAAGCATGAAAATGATGCCTCTTGCCACCCACCTGGTAGAAGTTTTTGAATGGCCTAACACTATTTTAAAAACGTCTGAACTGGATTTTGCCAAAGGAGACTATAAACCTACTGTTCTTTCTACAAAAGCAGATCTCATGAAAAAACTGGAGGAAGATTATCAGTCAGCAAAAACAGCCCTGGAAAGCAGCAACGAAGAAGATCTGAATCCAAGCTGGACCATTAAAAATGACGGCCATGAACTGGCAAGCTGGAGCAAATACGGGGCAATACGACATGCTTTGAACCAGATTACCCATCACAGGGCTCAACTGGGAGTGTATTACAGACTGAACAACATTCCTTTGCCGGGAAGCTATGGGCCTTCAGCAGACCAGCAAAGTTTTTAATTTTAATATTTAAGTATATCTCAACAAAAAACCAATCCGGATGGATTGGTTTTTATTTTATTTAAAGTTGAATTTTACAGTAAACATCACTTGGCTAGGGCGGAGTTGCATAGTTGTCTGGGCAATAGTTGCATCCCCAACATTTATTTTTTCAAATACTTTTCTGTCTGCAATATTCATCCATTTTAATTCAAAATCGACTTTTTTCTTAGACCAGCTGAATTGGTAAGAAACATCAAAAAAACCATTGTTCAATTTTGTTTGCCCTAATTTTGAATTGATCTGATCCCAGTAAAAACCAATAGTATGATTTTCCAAAGGATAGAAAAATACATTTAAATTATGGGTATACCCCTCAGTTTTACCAAGGTCAGCCTGGATGATGTCATTACTTTGCTTATTCCATGATTTGGTCATATTGAAATCAACGCTCATCCACGAGAAGTAGGTATTATTGAATTTAAATCCTAATGTATTACCATTAGTTTTAGTATCAATAAGATCTGTATTTCTTATTGATTGAGATTTTGAGATGCTATTATTATAGCTGAATGATGCATTCGTCTTAAATTTCGGAAAATATTTTCCAATTTCTGCATATAAACTGTTGTTTGTTCTTTTGTTTTCTTTTTCTATATATTCAATTTCACTAAATCCTGATTCGTTAACTATGCTTGAAGCCAAAAGGTTATTTTTTGTATCACTTAGCCTATAGCCTACATTAAAAAATAGATTATTCAGCGGATTTCTGTATTCCAATCGTAATCCTCCATTTTTTGTATTGGTTTCAGGTATTGGATTTTTAGGGTTCATTTTATTAAATCCACCTGGACTTATTAAAATATATCCGGCATAAGCTGTTTGAATATCTCCAAAATTGTTACTGATTCCTCCATTCACGCTGGCTTTGAAGAATGAAGCAAATGAATATTGTGCAAAAATATTAGGAGTAAATGTTACTTTGCTCAAAGATTTCGAAACATTTCTGAAAGCATCTTCAGCTTTGATATTATTAAAATTAACAGGGAAACTTGAAAATAAGCTCCATGATTCAGATTTATAATTAATTCCCACCGAAGCAGATGGATTGATTCTCGTAAATTTCAAATCATTTTCGTAGTTTAATGTTGCAAAGTCTGGTTTATCATTAACTGTGCTTCCATCGAAATTTGTTATCAGTTTATCTGTTGAAAAGTCGAGTCCTACTTGCGGTGTAAAAGTCCAACCCTTAGAAGAGAAACTTATATTTGCAGAATGCGAAGTATCTAAAGATTTAATTCTGAAATATTGCAAAGCTGTGCTTCCTGGCGTAAATTTAATCGTAGTTAAATCTGTACTATTTGTTTCTTTGTAAGGAAACTGCAAATAATCGGCTGGAGAAATTTCTAGGGTCTGCTTATCATTCTGATAGCTGATATAAGATTTAAAATTTACCATTTTTTCCTTCCATGGAATAATGGTACTCAGAGAGTTCTGGAAAGATGTTGTGGGTGATTCCAAAGCTTCATTTCCTATCCTGTAACCATTTTTATCATTTCTTTCTGCAAAAGCCCTATCTCCATTCCAAAACTGTGAAAATGTAGTCGTATTTTTAAAGAATCCCTTTTTAGCGTTTTTTGTAAAGATCAATTCTCCTTTTAGTTTATCCGTATAAAAATTATTCAGGAACCTTGTTGTGTATTGCGTTCCCTGCTGGATATCTCTGGTAATACTGTTTGATTCTCTTTCCACTGCGTTATTAGTGTAGTTTGCATTGGCCTTAAGCTCCCATTCTTTCTTTTTATCAATGTTGGTAAGGTAATTTGCAGAAAGGTAATGAACACTGTTCATTAAATATCTTTTTACCGGAAGGTTAGGGGTCTCTGCATTCTCTACATTCAACCAGTTATTTTGAGAAATATTACTTCTTCTTCCTTCCCATGAGCTCCCGAATGCCAGGATATTTCCTTCATTTTCCACCTGCTCACCCATGTTATTGGTTTTATAATTGACTACCCATTGGCTTTTCTGTCCGAAAAACATTGGGGTCAGCTTTACATTCCAGAGCCACGGGTCTCCAAATCCGGTTCCTACTTCTCCTCTTCCCGTCATGGTTACAGAGTTCTTTAGCTTGATATTGATAGCCGCCTGATCTGAAGGCACTTTATCCTGAAGAATTTTTACCGGCTGGTGATTTTCCAGAACTTCTACTTTCTGTACTGCATCTTTGGGAAGAGAGTTGTTGATAGTGCCATAACCACCTTCCATAAGGTCTTTTCCGTTGACATAGAATTTATTGATGGCATTCCCCTGGTAAAGGATCGTACCATCGTTGTTCACTTCAATCCCCGGAATTTTTTTCATTACATCCGCAAGGGTTCTGTCATTTTTACTGTTGAATGCTTTAAGATCATAAGAAATGGTATCTCCTCTTGCTGTGATCATTTTCGTTTTCAGCTGTACTTCTTTGATTTCTGTAGCTTCCGACTGCATTTTGAAATTCAGGGTCTGATCACTGTTACTGATCTGTTTTGTAAGAGGTTTCTGATTAAATGCTTTCACCTTAAGATCCACATTGGATTCTGCAGAAGTAAATGTTACCTTGTACTCTCCCTTGGCATTGGTAATAGCATAAGCCAGAATGGCATCTTTCCCCGGCTCTTCTATCGTAACGCTGGCACTTGGTATTGCTACCCCATCATCATCCGTGATCTTTCCTGAGATCGTTTTCTGGGCGAAAGTAAGCACCGTAAAGAAAAGCATCAGAAATAAGGAAATATTTTTTTTCATACTTATTATTTGCTCAATTAGTTAATGGATATTGTTTTTTGTTACACTTTTTATAAAGATGAATTTTATAGATAAAAGTTAAACCTTTATCACTACAAACATAGTTATATTTTTTTACAATTTTCAGCTTTTAAAGTAACACCCTTATTTAAAATCAATTATGGACAAGTTATAAAATTGACTCAACTGATTATTTTTTCTTAAAAACTGTATTTGGCATATCAATTCCTCAAAAATGGGTGTCTTTCTATTTTTTAAAATCTGTAACAAAATCTATAGGCATTTTGTCTTATTGAGTAACAAAGGAACATGTTTAACGGTAATAGAAATTTTAATATTTTTATCTGTTCCAGATAGTAAAATCTGATTTGAATCATAGATTAAAAAAAAATTAAACACTGGTACATCAATATATATTTAATAATTTTGTAACATAAAATTTATAAAATGGGAATTATTTTAAAGCCTATAGATGTTGTAGATGACATTTCGAAAGAAGATTTCTACGAAAAATATCTGAAGCCAAGAAGGCCCGTTGTCATCAAAAATATGGCAAAAAAATGGCCTGCTTATCAAAAATGGACGATGGAATATATGAAGGAGGTTGTAGGAGATGTAGAGGTCCCGCTATATGACAGCTCAAAGGCAGACCCTTCTGCTCCCATCAATGCATCTGCAGCAAAAATGAAGTTTGGAGATTATATAGATCTTATACAAAGAGAGCCTACTGATCTCAGAATCTTTCTTTTCGACCCTATAAAATATGCTCCGAAACTTCTTGAAGATTATATTTCTCCTAAAGAGTTAATGGGAGGCTTTCTTGATAAATATCCAAACATGTTCTTTGGAGGTAAAGGATCAGTAACGTTCCTTCACTTCGATATTGATATGGCTCATATTTTCCATACTCACTTCAACGGAAGAAAGCATATTCTTCTTTTTGACTATAAATGGAAAGAAAGGCTTTACCAGATTCCGTATGCAACCTATGCACTGGAAGATTATGATATTGAAAATCCTGATTTTACCAAATTCCCGGCACTGGATGGTGTAGAAGGAATTGAATGTTATCTTGAGCATGGAGATACTTTATTCATGCCTACCGGATGGTGGCACTGGATGAAATATCTGGACGGAAGTTTCTCTATTTCTTTGAGAGCATGGGACAAATCATGGGCAGTAAAAGCTCATTCTTTATGGAATCTTACTGTACAGCGTAAATTTGACGATGTTATGAAATCACAGTTTAAAAGTAAATACATGGACTGGAAAGAAAAGCTTGCCATTGAAAGGGCAGAAATTGCTTTAAAAAGAGGTTTACCAAAATAAATAAAAAGACGTTTCAGATGAAACGTCTTTTTTAATTCTATTATAAAAAGTTTTATTTCTTAATAATTTTATAGCCTTTTTCAGTCTCTCTATCTTTGACCTTTACTATATAATTTCCTGCAGCCAGTTCGCTTACGTTTACCGTTCCGTTTTCTGAGCTCATCATTTCTTTCTTCACTAGTTTTCCATTAAAATCATAGATATTGATTTCAGATATCTTCGTTTTATTTTTGATATATAAGATATCTTTTACCGGATTTGGATAGATAGATGCCCGGCTGTTATCCGCTTTTGCATCAGAAACCGATAGACTGTTTGCTGAAATCTGAAAATCATCTATCCCGATAAACCAGATATCGGTTGTAGTGGAATGAAAAGCAATGTAAATAGTTTGTCCTACATAAGGGGTCAGATCATAGGTATACTGATTCCATGAAGTAGGAGGCTTTACTGCGGCAGCAAGCGTATTGGTAAGTCCTGCAACGGTAGGAGTTGTTGTTGAGATTTTTACATCCACTGTCTCTGCAAGTCCGGCTCCTCTGTTTCTTGCCCAGAAAGTAAGCTTATCCGATACTCCTGCAGTCACTACTATAGCGGGACTAATGACATAATCATCATGGGCAGTACTGCCATATTCTAATCCCAGAAAGTGTGTTCCTGAATGAGGTGCGTTGAATGAAGAATCATAGGAAGTCCAGGTTTCCCAGGTTCCGGGATCTCCTCCATTAATTACCGTCCAGTCGGCAGGCATTGTTGCCGAATCAAAACTTTGAGAATATTGTGCCAGCAGACCTATTGGTACAAAGCACAGCAATGTTACGAATTGATAAATTTGTTTCATAGTGTTTTGTTTTGAATACTAATTTAATAAAAAAACTAACACATTGATTAACAAATCACTATAAAAAATAAAATAATCTGACTTTTTATGAGTAATTCTCTACAATACCCTATAAACAGGATATTGTCTGAAAGTCTTTTCTTCAAAGTAAGGGGAATGTCTGTACACCCAATCTAATTGTGCATCTCCATCTTCGGAGAGTTTTTTATCAGATGATTTTGCTGCTTCAAAGGCTTCTTTCAGTTTTTGATCTTTTTTCAGCAGTTCAGCAGCCGTGTCTTCAAAAATATAGGCAGAATAATATTCTTTCTGGGCTAAAATTCCATCAAAGAAATTCCAGTTAAAAAAAGAGTCTAATGCCTCAGGTTCAAGGGTTTCTATGATATATTTCACACCAGGCTGACTGGTAGAAACCAGATAATCTCCGGCTGAAAACATTATATTCTTTTTTGAAGCATTGACTGTGGTTTCAAAATGCAGATAATGCCCTTCATAAGGATTTTTAACGGTCTTGAAATCTTTGATTTTATAGGATTCAACGGACAAAGTACTATCTTTCTGAATCGGTTTCAACTGAATATTATTTCTTTTAAATTCTTCAATCACACGGTACTGTGACTGCGGAATCACATAATATTTCGGAATGGTTATATACCCCGTCGGAACAGCTGTTGTAAAGAGCTTTATATTTTTTGTAAAAGGCTTGTCTCTGTCATAATACAGTCTTGGTTTCCCGGAAATTTCACTTGGTTTATATTTCCCTTCGTAGCCTTTAAAATCCATCGTAGAAAACTTTGTAGAATCAATTTTCCAGCGGATTCCGTATTGTTTTCCGGCCTGGTACTGTTTTAAATTTTCAATGCGAAGCTGTTTTATTTTCTGATAGTCCTTATCTAAATTCTGCAGATTCACCAGCATATATTTGTAAGTAGCGTCCACCCTTTTGTCGTAAGGCTTCAGCATATGGGTTTCGGGAACGGTTCCTAAAGAATTGAAAAGGGAGGCATATCCTGTGGAATATCTCGGAGAATCTTCAAATGACGCAAATCCTACTTCGGGAACATCACCATGAATATTTACATAAGGAGTACTTTCATAGCCCAGTTTTTTCATATCCTCAAGATTTTTAGGCTGATAATCATTATAAAAATAATTTCCAAGAGTGTTTCCAAGACGTTCTTTAAAGGTAGAAATATAAGTAAAAGTATACTGATAGTCTGCTCCGTTACTGACATGATTATCAATAAAAACATCCGGTTTCAGCCATTGGTAGATTTCCTGAAAGCTTCTGGCATTTTTGGAATCTGCTTTAATGAAGTCCCTGTTCAGATCATAATTCCTTGCATTTCCTCTGAAACCATACTGCTCCGGCCCATTCTGATTGGCTCTGGAGTAAGAACCTCTGTTAAGCATTCCACTGATATTGTAAGCGGAAATAGCCGCAACAATAAAGTTCTGCGGAGTTTTGATCCTCTTAGTGGCAAGATCTCTCATCAGCATCATGGTAGCATCTATTCCATCCGGTTCCCCAGGGTGAATTCCATTGTTCACAAAGAGAATGGCTTTGGTTTTTCTTAATTTTTCAAGGTCTTTTTCAGCAAAAGGATTATAAACGACAACATAAACTGGTTTTCCATTATCATCTTCTCCTTTTTTAAGGTATTGAATGGTATTGAAGTTTTTAGCCAGATCCCGGTAGTAGCTGTTCATTTCATCATAGGTAACGGTCTGGTTACCATTTCCTTTTTCAAAAGGGGTCTGAAATGATTTCTGTGCAAAAAATAAGGTAGAGCTTAGCGTGAATAAAAGATATTTCAGTTTCATTGAAGTCATATTTTCAGACTTTAAAAGTAGTTATCTTTTGTGAGAAATAGGAATGTGTTGACAGGCAAAATTGCGAAAAAGTGAAAATGCAAAATTACTTTAAAATAGAAACCTAACAGGTTTTGAAAACCTGTTAGGTGTTCTTGATAGTATTAATTTCTACCCTTTTCTTTAGGATATAAGGAGGGAAGCGGATCACTTTGCCAGAATTCTTTAGTATTAATATCCATGATGGATAAGGCTCCGGTATAAGCTGCTCCGGTATCCATATTCCAGACGTTAGCTTTGTTGGCCGGGACTGTAATTCCGATATCAAGAGTCGGCGTATGCCCGATGAATATTTCTGAGTACAAAAGCAATCTTTTGGGATATAATGCTGAGTTTTTCAACAGCTTTTTATCCATTGCCACGGCGGTTTCCCAAAGGGTTCTGTCCCAACGGTAATTGCTGGAATAGACTTCTTTTTCCGGTCCGTGCATCGAAGAATATCCGGCATGAATAAACAGTCGATTCTGATCATCAATATGGTAATTTTTCATCCTTTGAAAGAATTTGAGATGACTATCTAAATCTTCAAGTGAATAATCTGCATAACTTTCTACGGTGCCTTTCCCTCCATTGAAAAGCCACACATCAGGTTTTTGTCCCACTTCAAGCCAGTCTTCGCACCATGCATCATGATTTCCTTTAATGAAAATACATTCCTGCTGCTGGGACAGCTCTGTTAAAAACTGTATGATTTTGGAAGATTCGCTCCATCCGTCTACATAATCTCCGAGGAAGATCAGTTGATCATCAGGTGTTACTGTTGCTCTTTCGAGAACCTGCTGTAAAGCTTTAAATCCCCCATGAATGTCACCTATTACTAATGTTCGGCTCATTTTACTTAGAAATATATTTTACATCAACAAAATCCGTAAGCCATACTCCATTTGCAGACTGGTAGAAAGAGAATCCTTCCTGATACATTGTTCCGGTTCTGATGGTCAAAATCACAGGTTTACCATGTCTCATCCCCACCTTTGCAGCAGTCTCTTTATCAGCACTTAAGTGTACATGCTGACGGGTCCTTTTTTCAATTCCTTTTTCTAAAATAGAAGCAATATTAGCTTCTGCTGTTCCATGGTACAGAAATTCCGGAGGCTGTCTGGCTTCCAAAGCCAGGTCAATATCAATAGAATGCCCCTGGCTGGCTCTGATCATTGTTTTATCTTCATTAAAAGCAAAACGCTTTTTATTGTTCGTTTCTACCACCTCATCCAGTTCTTCGGGAGTAAAATATATTCTCCTCTTTGCTGATTTTGCTCTCAGCTCTTCCACATTTGCCCAACCGTTTTCATCCAGTGTAAGGCCTATACTTTCCGGCTGATGCCGTAGGATCAGGCTTAAAAATTTACTTATTTTTTTCTTTTCTATTTCGTTCATGGTTGGTGTTTTAATTTTTCAATAAGATTTCTTACATTAAAATAGTCCTCACTTAACTGATTATAAATAAGTCTTTCATCGTTTGATATTTTTGCCAAAAGTCTTTTCTGTTCATAATAATTACGTTCAAAATCTTCATCGTCAGAATCTTTTTTATCTTCCATTTCTAAATATAATCTGATATCGTCTTCATCAAGATTATATGAAAGCAATTGCTCTTTTATATAGTTATTCCAAAAAGAATTCTCTTCATATTGCTCCTTTTTCAGTTCCGCAATTTTATTTTTACTTTCATCTGTTATCAGACAGCAATTCAGTTTTCTCCATAATAAGTCTTCAATACTACCTTCTCCAAATTCTCCTCTATTTACCATATAATGTGGATTATAATTATTGAGATATTGTAGAAAATTTTTATTTTTATTGGGATAAATGAATACGTTCCTAAGATACATTCCTAGGCCGAAAAGACTATCCATATCATCGAACTTTGAAGCTAGTGATTTATTCTTGATTTCATTGATTTGACCTTCATTCAGTTCTTCATTGATTAAAAAATCAACGGCTTCTTCAACTGTATTTATTCTTGATCGCTTTTCATCATAATATTGAATTGAAATTTCTTCTTCAGTTGATTCTGTTATATCATTTTCATCAAAATTTTGTTCAAAATAATCATAAGCAATAATTTCTCTGTTATTGGTATGCAGATAGGTCTTTAATCTGAATTCGAAGAACCTTTTTTCTTTCTCCAATATTCTTATGCTATTCTGGCTAAGTTCAATGTTTTTTCCGCCAATTTCAATTATCTTAATTTTATCTTTAATCAAACAATTAATCCTATCTAATTTATTACTATTATCAATAATTAATTTCCCTTCATTAAGCGTAGTAAGATTCAATATTTTTTTTTCTTCTGTTTCAAACTTTACAATAAATTGCAACTGTTCTTCACTTGTTTCCGACATTTTCCTAGTATAAAAATACAATGGGAAATGAGACGGAAATTTTTTAAAATTATTCGTTGCAATTTCAAACAGTTCCTGTTCTGAAATAAATTTATAAAGGGTTATCAATGTTATATAATTTTTTAGCCAATTTTTTGCACAATTCTTCGATATCATCCTTTCTCACCAGCTCAGAAACCCATTCCTGAGGAATATTTTCATATCCGTAATAAATTCCGGCTATTCCTCCGGTGATTGCTCCGGTAGTATCTGTATCTTCTCCGAGATTGACTGCTTTTAAAACCGCTTCAGCATAGCTTTCCGAGTTTAAAAAACACCATAAAGAGGCTTCCAGGCTGTGAAGGACATAACCGCCGCTACTGATTTCATCTTCAGCATATCCGGAAATATCATTTTTTAAAACCCTGTTGAAAAGTTCAATTTCTTTTGGATTAAAACCCTGTTCATCAGCATATTTCAAAGTGATATTCTGTGTTTGCCCATATGCTTCTTTTTTATTCTTTCCTTTCAACAGTTGAATAGCAAAAATCACATAGATGAAACAGGCAAAAACAGAACGGAAATGCCCGTGAGTTATTGCGGAAACCTCTTTTACCGTCAGATAAAGCTTCTGAATATCATCTTCTTTTTCGAGATAAAAAGCAAGGGGAAGGATTCTCATCAAAGAACCATTTCCGTTATCTTCTTCAAAAATATTTCCTGAAAATCGGGCACTCTCACCTTTGATTAATCTCGCCAGAGAATGCCTTGTCGTTCCACCAATGTCAAAAAGCCTTCCATGAGCAGTCCAGTGACCGTATTTATTCCATTTTACAAAACTATGCCCGATTTTTTCCAGATCATATCTTTTGGAAAGTTCATCCGCAAGGCAAAGCGTAAGAGAGCTGTCATCACTCCAGGTTCCTTTGGGCTGGTTCCAGGACATGTATTCCAGCATTTTTGTTACCGGAAAACGTTTTAAATCTTCTCTACTTTTAAATTCCACCGGAACCCCAAGAGCGTCTCCTATACAAACACCCATAATTCCTGCTTTTATTTTATTTTCCATCAGGCAAGGTTGACCAGTTTATCAAACAACAGTTTCATTCCCTGTGTTGCGGTTTCTTTCATTACAACAGCTCTCTGTCCGTAACCAAATCCTGTTTCATTAGGGTTGATCACAATTAAAAGACAGTCGTCTTTGATATCATGAATCAGCCCGGCTGCCGGATATACCTGCAGAGAAGTTCCTATTACCAGTAAAATATCCGATTCTTTTACGATTTCTCTTGCCGTCTGATATAAAGGAACATCTTCTCCGAACCAAACGATAAAAGGTCTTAACTGCGCTCCATCTTCTGCTTTGTCGCCGATATTGATATCCCCTTTTTGCTCATAAATCAGACTTTTATTGTTGCACGAACAAGATTTGAACAGCTCTCCATGGATATGAAGAATGTTGGTGGATCCTGCTCTTTCGTGAAGGTCATCAATATTCTGGGTAATAATCTGAACATCAAAATGTTTTTCCAGTTCTGCCAATAATTGATGCGCTTCGTTGGGCTGTACTTCATGAAGCTGGCGTCTTCTCTGGTTGTAAAACTCCAGGACCAACGCTCTGTCTTTTCTCCATCCTTCCGGACTGGCTACATCCGTTACATTATGATTTTCCCAAAGACCGTCTCCGTCTCTGAAGGTTTTTATTCCGCTTTCGGCACTGATTCCGGCACCGCTTAATATGGTTAGTTTTTTCATCTTTTATTTATAATTTCATTATAATGAAAATCTTTATAAGGATTATTGATACCTGCTTCTTCCCAATCGTCACAAACAGTAATTATTGAATTAGCGTAATTAATATACTGTTCATCATTTTTAGGATAAATATCTATTAAAGATTCTACCTCTTTATTATCAAAAATATAAAGACTATTATTCTCTTTAATTAAAAAAGCTTCTCTAAATGCTAAAATAAATTCTTTAATATCTAGTTCATTTTTGTTACCCTTATAAAAAATATAATATGATTCATGAGATACATTAATTCTATGTTGCAATATTTCAAAATCGAATTTATTTATATTATGCTTTAGTTTTCTTTTAGTCTCATTTATTAGTCTAAAATCTAATTCAAAATTAGAAGGAAAAACTTCATAAAATTTCACATCATCATTCTCGAAAAGTTTGTAAAAATCCTGCTTTATTTTTTCTGGCGTTTTAACTCCAAAATAAATCCCCGTAATAGCTGAGCGATGAATTTTTTTTATCCCATACTTATCAAAGATTAAGCGAATTTCTTTTTCATGCTGCCAAGCAGACTTCTTAGTAGCAAACATCTTTCTTATAAAGCCATCTTGTAAATTTATAAGATCCTCAATTCCCAAAGTTGGAATATTATCTATATAATCAATTTGAAATTGATATTGAAAATCAAAATTTTGCCCTTTATCAACTAATTTATCTAAATCATATTCTATACAGTATCCAAAATATGAACTAGCATAATAAGCCCATAATTGCTCATTCAAAAAATCTGTACTTAAACAATAAACTCCAATTTCTTCTTTAAAATTTAAAACTTCATGAAATTGTTTTTCTAGATTTTCCAATTCACTATATGGAAATAATTTTTTCAAAAGATCTATGACTTGGGATATTTCCTCATTAAAATAAATATCAAACGGATCATTCAACATGCTATAGTTTGATGAGTAAAAAGAATTGGTACTTATAGTTTCAAAATCTCTTTTAAAAATATCTTCTTCTATTGATCTATATTTATAAACTTTCATGATAATTATCTTCTTTTTTATTACAAAACAATTTCTTCAAAAGGTTTCAGCATTTCTTCTTTCCTGGTAAGCACTGCAAAAACCACTCTTTTAAATTTATTCTTATATTTCCCCTGAAGATGTTTTTTAAACAATCCTGCAATTTCTTTTGGATCATTCTTAAATACTCCACAGCCCCATGCTCCTAAAATTAAGACCTCATTTCCTTTATGCAATGCAAGAGAAAGCATTTTATCCATCCTCACATCCATTGCACTAAGAATTTCATGTGCCCTTTCCGGTTCCTGGCGTTTTACCACACCTGCATTGACTGCCGGAGAAGTAATGAAATTGCACAGGACAGGCTTAGGAAGCAATTCTCCTTTATCTTTCCTGAAGACTGGAACCTTAGGACTGTAAATCATTGTATCCGTATAAAAACACGATTCCATTGCCCGGTGAATTGTATAATAATCCCATGCCTGAAGTAAGCTTTCATATAAACCAGAAGTTCTTGCCAGACTTTCTTCCTGTGCTTCCGCTCCGTTGATAAATCCACCTCCAGGATTTTTTGCCGAAGCGAAGTTCAGACACATGAGTTTTTCCTGGTTTTCTTCTTCAGCCAATTCTAAAATTGCTTTTAAAGAACTGCAGTTTCTTGTTTCAAACTGTGTTTCGAAAGTATTTTCCGGCATTGAGGATTCTGCCATTTCTGAAAGTTGTTCCTGAGTGAAAAGAACCGTTTCTTTTTTACTGATTTCCAGCTCGTTTTCTATATTTATTTTCTCGTTATGTTCGTTGATATAATATTTTTTGGCAAGGATATCTAAAGTATCTTTTGCCATTCCTTTATTGGTCATAGTTAGTTTTTTAATGTTCAACATCAGCTCTTCCAGTCCAGTATTTCCGGCTTTCTTAAAATCATCTCCTATAAATACTTTGGTTACCTTGATATCTCCTACAATCGCCTCATTAAAGCTTTTCAGCTCTTCAGAAGGGACCCATAATTCATTGTGGTTCCTGGCTCCAACATTCTGTGCAGGATAATTATCCGCGATTTCTTCCAACACCTCAAACCTGGTTACAAAACCAAGATAATTTCCTGCTTCGTCTCTGGTATTCCATTTTTCAGCAATCTCAGAAGCATATTCTTCGTTAAGAACCGGATAAAAAATGGGCTGCCAATCTAATCTGGGAGGAAATTTTTTAAATCCGCTTTCCATAATCAATATCATTTCTTTTTCTCCTACTGGTCTATATAATGTTGTTGTTTTCATGGTTATTATTTTTCAATCATTAATCATTCTCTATCCTATCATTCAATATAAAACTAATGCTTTTTTATCTTATTCCTGATTCCCTTTTGAAATTAAAAAATCTGTTTAAAATCTTTTGAATACGGAGAATAGGATCCGTAAACAGCATTAAATTCAACACTCAAGTTTTCTAATTTAAATTGCTCATCAATCTGATCCAGACAGGTAACAACTAAATTCTTTTTAGTCGGAAATACATATGCTCCATCCAGCTTTAAGGCATAATTAAGCAGTTTGTAATCTATTTCCCCGGTTCTGAATTCTTTCTGATACTCATTAAATGTACAGGTTTCTTCTTCATTGTTTCTCAGGTTCATTTCCTTTTCATTGCTCATCCAGCCGTTTCCATGACGGGTTGCATAACTTCTGGTCACATAATACATTTCAATATCTTCAATCTTTAAAAGCTTACAAATCTCACAGGCATTTTTTGAAGTCGTATGCGCATAAGTCACATTGGGAAAAACGCCATGATCCATATCGAGTAAAATACCCTGGCTTCCTTCAAAAATAAGATGATTGAATGAAGCCAACCAGGTATAATCATTTATTCTCCAATCAATACTATCAATAGCTTCTAAAAAAGGCTGTAAAAGTTCACTGATCTCGTTTTCATCTGTAAAGCCATAATAATAGGCTATTCCTTTCAGCTTTTCCATCAGCATTTCTCCGGGTGAAATCAGGTCTATAGCAAACAGTTTATAGGGACTTTCATTTCTTTTCATGGTGGCTCCTACTCCTTTTCCGCAGGTTCCGTGTTCGAGGTTTCTTGCATTCGTTCTGTTCTGCCATACATCAAAAGGAGTCGTAACTTTCGCCAGTGGATGAATATGGACCTCAATATTTCCATTCTTTGCTTTTAATTCTTCTCTTTCATTGAGCAGAAAAACCGGATGGATGGTACAATGCTCCGTGAAATAAGAAGGCAGACCACGAAGTGCACCACTCGCAAAACTGGAATGCACATGTTTTCTATCATCAATCATCACGGTATGTGCTGCCTGCTGGCCTCCGGAAAACCTGATCACAATGGTCTCCGGATTCTGAGAAGCCAGGAAATCTGTAGTAATTCCTTTTCCTTCATCACCAAAACCAAGTCCTATTACTATTTGTGCCTTTTTCATGACTTTTATTTTTTTTAATCTTTTGTCTCTGTCATTCCTATTTGCTCATGACATTGACAGATTTTTAAAGCATTTGAAACTGATCTAACCCTCCTGTTCCCGTTGTTCCGAAACTTTGATTTTTAAACTTATCACAGATAATGTTTTTAATAACATTCGGAATTTCTCTGTGATCTGTTATAGATACACAATTTTGTCCTAATAATTCTTTCCAGCCCCTGTCCGCTCTCAATGCCTGATCGGAATGCAAAACACTGATGTGGTATACTTCATATTTTTTCTTTGCCTCTTCCAGCAGCTCAGAATGGGTGTAGGTTTGCTGCCCTTTTCCCATAATTTCCCTGATAGCAGATGCGGAAAGTGTTTTTAAACAAGGTTCATCACCTACAGTAAACAGTAATCCTTTCTGACCTCTTTTTTCAAAAGCATCTGTTCTCGTATGAAATGCAGCAAAATACCATGCTAACAGATAGCTTTCACCAGCATTTCCGCCACCGCCTGACTCAATATAAGTGCGCGTAAGCCACATATCCAGTTCTGCATCTCCGGATTCAAACTGCCCTACCTGAAGTGGGTAGTCATCACATTCATGATCCCCGATTCCAAGGAACAATAAGGCCGGATCGGGAACGCCTCCCTGAATAATTCCGCCCATCAGCTTAGGCAATCCATCTCTGATCAGTTCATGAGGAATATGCCCCATACTTCCGGTAACATCCAGCCCTAAAATAATCGGAACCGAGTTAGGGTGAACTTCTGAGTCTCTGGATTCCCTGAAAGAAATTCCGTGAGGATTCATGGATTCATGAGCCATTCTTTTGGCATTCTGGGTAAAAATCTCACCCGCGGATTTGGTTCCGTAACCTGCTTTTCTTGCTCTGTCATAACGAGCGTCTAAATCGTATCTTGTACTTCCCATGACTACAGTGTTTTTCCAAATAAATATTCAAATCTCTTTTGGGTTACTTCGAGCTGAATATTCAGATTTCTGATTGTTAATGATAATTCCATGTCTTTCTGAACGAATACTTCGGGATTGAAATCCGCAAAAGTCAGACTGTTTCTGTCTAAAGGACTGATATCAATAAGCCCTTCCTGTTCACGCTCGAGTCTTTTGATTTTTAATTCAATATCTTCAACTCTTCGTCTATAGATCAATTCGGAATCTGCTCCGATGATCCTTGCCCGGTCTTCTCTGATCTGATCATTATTTCTTTGTAATGATTCGATAAATCTGGGTTTTAATTCATCTTCCATAATCAATATCCTTTTGTGTTTTTATTACGCAAAAAAGAGAAAGCATAGTTTTATATTTTTATTTTTCCTAAATCAAAGCATGCTTTAATGTTCTGCAGAGTTCCACTTTTCCTTCTCTCATCAGAATTGAAATCAATGCCTAAGAAATGAGTGCACATTGTCATGGCATATTGATCTCTTTCTTTATCCGTCTGAAATCCTCCAATTGTTTTCCAATTTCCAGCCTGACAATTGAATCTATTTACGAAATATCTAGGTTTCTCTCCTATATGAAGTATGGTAACATTAGAGGTCTTATCTTTTAAAAATTCCATCATTAAGGTATCTGTACCATTAAAATCTCCGATAAGAAATTCGCACTTTGACCAATCAAATTGTTTGATAGGTTCTATATAAAACTGATGGAAATTATCCCACGATATATTTCCGTTCCCAAAAACATATATCTTTTTCATGGTCTTTTTCTTAAATACATTACATCTGTTCTCAACACATATTTCTGCCCGCTGATCAAAGTCTTTCCTTCATGTCTCAGGGGATGATAAAAAATAAGAGCGGTTCCTTTCTTTGGAGCTACAGTAAATAAGTTCTCAAATTCTGTTTCTCCACCTTCAAAATCATCATTCAGATAAATCATAAAGGTGTAAAAGCTTTTTTCATTTTCATTCCGTATATAACTTCCATCTCTGTGCATTTTAAACTGCTGTCCGGGCGCATATTTATAAATCCTGAGCATTTCATTAAAGTTAAGGACCTTGTATGCATCCTGTTCCTGAGGCAGAAACTCTACAGCCTTGTTAAAAAGCTCTTCAGCTATTGTTGTATCAAAGATCATCAATCGGTCATTATTTCTGATTCCTTTATTCATCTGCTGGCGGCCGAATACATTGATCTTGGCCTCTTCAAAAACTTTCTCCTGCGAAAGACTGATATAATGATCACATTCTGCTTCGGTCAGAAAATCTTCAATCAGAAATATCTGTGGGTGCAGTTCTATTTTTTCCATAATTAATATTTTGTGCCTGGATGTGTTTTTACCTTCTTAATTCATCTCTGACTTCCATCAAAGCAAATCCTAACAGGTTTTCTCCGTTCCATAGTAAAGGATTTTCTGATCTGCTGTCCGTTTCCAGCATTCCGATACCCCAGATTCTGTCATAAGGACTTGCCTCTACCAGAACTTTATCTCCAGTTGATAAAAGAAAGTCTTTAAATTTCTGATTTTGCGAGAATTTTAAAAGATTTCCCTGGGTTACAATTTCATATTTATGTTCATCCCAGCGTTTCGGGTCAAAGTTTTTTACTTTCCTGCCTAAGGCTTTTGCCTGATTAGGAGTATTTGCCTTTAAAATTTCCTCTTCTGTTTCAGGGTCATTAAATAATCTGGCCTTCCCTGCCATCATATAATGTTCTGCAGTCTTATAGATGATCCCGTTTTCTTCAAATTTTCCGGGAAACCATTGGCTGAAGCATGATTTGGTCACAATATCCTTTGCCGTGTGCCCCCAGAAAAAGAGATATTTTATCTTTTCCTTTTTTTGAAAGCGTTCTGTAATATTTTGTATGGTGTATTTCATGATTGCGTTATTTTGACACAAATTTAAAATAATATCAGTCTTTGCACCAAATTTATTTGTGTTAATTTTACGCTAATAAATATAATAAATTGATTTTCAGGGATAAAAATTTAATTCCAATCAACACGAATAACACAAATTTTGATCACAAATGACACAAATTTGATTCGTTTAGGCTGAAGCCAATGGAATGATATGGTATAAAAAAACGGGCTAAAGCCCGTTCTTATTGAATGTTTTCAATTGATATTTTATACTGTGGCTTCAAGAATGTCATAAATATTAGTGGATATTTGTGCAAAACATTTGTGAAGTTTGTGTTTAGAAATCTATTTAATTTCGAAATAAAAGCCCTGCTCTTCAAGCTCTTTATACTTTTCCTTATTGAAAGTAAAAAGTTTTCCGGGTCTGCCGCTGCCTTCTTTTTTAACGTTGTTGGTTTCGTTAAGCAGACCGTAGCTCATAATTTTCTTACGGAAGTTTCTTCTGTCGATTTCCTGCCCCACAATGGTTTTATAAAGGTTTTCAAGATCAGAAAAAGGGAATTCTTCATTGAGAAGATTGAAGCCGATCGGCTGATACTGAATTTTTGTACGAAGTCTTTTTAAGGCAGTATCAATGATCGTTTTGTGGTCGAAAGCCAAAGAAGGGAGTTTATTAATACTGAACCATTGTGCATCTTCGGCATCAGAGTCTGCAAAAAGTTCATGATAAGACGGGTTCACAAGCCCAAGATAAGCTACAGAAACCACTCTGTTTCTTGGATCGCGCCCCAGATTACCAAATGTGTACAGTTGTTCCAGAAAATCGGGTTTTATACCTGCCTCTTCATACAGTTCTCTTTTTACTGCATCATCTACACTCTCATCATCAAGAACAAGTCCTCCCGGTAGAGCCCATCCTCCCTTAAAAGGTTCAATATTTCTTTTAATCAGAAGAATCTGAAGGTCTTTTTTATCAAAATATCCGAAGATGACAGCATCTACAGCCACTTTTATATCCTGTAATTTTTTTGGAGACTCCATAAATTGATTTGCGTTATGAATACACAAAGTTACGATTTATGTGCAAAGTAAAAAAATAATCAGAGGTATAATAAAAGTTCCTATCTTTAAGTTATCATTCTAACCATCTTATAACTAAACCATTATGAAAAATTTATTATCAATTCTTATCGCTGCTTTTTTATTAACAGCCTGTGAGAAAGGAAAAACAACAGCAGTCAATGGTTCCGA
Source organism: Chryseobacterium sp. ON_d1 (assembly GCF_006829085.1). Classification (GTDB taxonomy): domain Bacteria; phylum Bacteroidota; class Bacteroidia; order Flavobacteriales; family Weeksellaceae; genus Chryseobacterium. Next base: position 238,315 of record NZ_BJTC01000004.1, on the reverse strand, counting down.
TAAAGCAGACCCTGCTGCTTCAGAATCTGAATGGAAACCAGTAGATTCAGCAACAGCTATGAAAGCGTGGATGGAGTACTCTACTCCGGGAGAAATGCATAAGATGCTGGCAAAATCTGACGGAATCTGGACGGGAGAAACCACCATGTGGATGGAAAACGGAGGAAAACCTATGATGAGTAAATCTGAGACTATCAATAAAATGATGTATGGCGGACGCTACCAGATCAGTAATCATAAAGGCAACTTTATGGGAATGCCTTTCGAAGGAATGAGCATTGTGGGATATGACAACTCCAAAAAGAAATTTATCAGTACATGGATCGACAATATGGGAACCGGTATCATGCATGGTGAAGGGGAATGGAGTCCCTCTACAAAATCGGTTGAATTTAAAGGAAAAATGACGGATCCTTCAAGACCTGGGAAAGATTGTGATTTCAGAGAGGTTTTCACATTTGTAGATGACAACAATCAAAAACTGGAAATGTACGGCCCGGACTCCAAGACAGGAAAAGAGTACAAAACCATGGAAATAAAATACACCCGTAAGAAATAAATCAACAAAAAAAACCGCTCCATTATCAGAAGCGGTTTTTATTTTTATAATGAATTAGTCATTCAGCTTTAATACAGCCATGAACGCTGATTGTGGTACTTCTACTCTACCAATCTGCTTCATTTTCTTCTTGCCTTCTTTCTGCTTTTCCAATAGCTTACGCTTTCTGGAAATATCACCACCATAACATTTTGCAGTAACGTCTTTTCTTAAGGCTTTAATGGTTTCTCTTGCAATTACTTTCGTACCCAAGGCAGCCTGAACAGCAATATCAAACTGTTGTCTCGGAATCAGCTCACGAAGTTTTTCACACATTTTTTTACCAATGTGATAGGCATTACTGTCATGAATCAAAGATGAAAGGGCATCTACCATATCACCATTGATCAGTATGTCCATTTTTACAAGCTTGGACGCTCTGAATCCGATTGGATGATAATCAAATGAAGCATATCCTTTAGAGATTGATTTTAACCTGTCATAGAAATCAAATACTACCTCAGCAAGCGGCATATTGAACACCAATTCCACTCTTTCAGAAGTTAAATAGCTTTGGTTAACAATTTCTCCTCTTTTTTCAATACATAGAGTCATTACCGGCCCCACGAAATCAGATTTGGTAATGATAGAAGCCTTGATAAACGGTTCTTCCACTCTGTCCATAATAGACGGATCCATCATTTCCGAAGGGTTGTTAATCAGAATCGGAATTTCTGGTTCTTTTTTGGAATATCCAAAATAAGATACGTTCGGTACCGTAGTGATCACGTTCATATTAAACTCTCTGTCAAGACGTTCCTGTACAATTTCCATGTGAAGCATTCCCAGGAATCCGCAACGGAAACCGAAACCAAGAGCAGCAGAACTTTCCGGTTCGAAAACCAGAGAAGCATCATTCAGTCTTAATTTTTCAAGAGAGAATCTCAGCTCTTCAAAATCTTCAGAATCAATTGGGTAAATACCGGCAAATACCATTGGTTTTACTTCCTCAAATCCATCAATAGGAGCCGCTGCAGGTCTGTCAAAAGAAGTGATGGTATCTCCTACTTTTACTTCACGGGCATCTTTGATTCCCGACACCAGGTAGCCTACATCTCCACAATGGATTGTTTTCTTAGGAACCTGCTTAAGTTTTAACGTTCCTACCTCATCAGCCCCATATTCTTTGCCTGTAGCGAAGAATTTGATCTTTTCATTTTTAGTAATACTTCCGTTCACTACCTTGAAATACGCTTCAATACCTCTGAAAGGGTTATAAACAGAGTCGAAGATCAAGGCCTGAAGCGGACCGTCAGGATCTCCTTCCGGTGCAGGAATTCTCTCAACAATCTGTTCTAAAAGGTTATGAACACCTTCTCCTGTTTTTCCGGAAACTCTCAGTACATCTTCATAGTCGCACCCGATCAGATTCATAATCTCATCGGTTACTTCCTCAGGATTGGCAGACGGAAGGTCAATTTTATTCAGAATCGGAATGATTGTCAGATCATTTTCCAGTGCTAAATAAAGGTTACTGATGGTCTGTGCCTGGATACTCTGTGCAGCATCCACGATTAGAAGCGCTCCTTCACAGGCAGCAATAGATCGGGAAACTTCATAGGAAAAGTCAACGTGTCCCGGTGTATCGATAAGGTTTAAAATATATTTTTCTCCTTTATATTCATAATCCATCTGGATAGCGTGCGACTTAATCGTAATCCCACGTTCTTTTTCCAGATCCATATCATCAAGCGTCTGAGACTGTAATTCTCTTTGGGTAACTGTATTGGTATACTCCAACAGACGGTCTGCCAGGGTACTTTTACCGTGGTCGATATGGGCGATTATGCAAAAATTTCGTATGTTTTTCATTTAAGAATCTTGTAGTTTGCAAAGATAAAAAAAAGCGAGAGATTATTGTCTTTCATTATCTTATTGTATGAATTTATTTAATTTTTACTGCTGATTTTTTTATTTTTCAAATATATAACTCCCGGTTAAAGAATCAAGATACACATTGGATTCCATAGTAGATCTGAAACCGACTCCCTGAACTGCTCCAGCATTGGTATTGGATGAGGAATCAATTGCAGCACCGATTAAAGCTCCTACCAAACCTCCTGTAACTGCTCCAACGAATAAACCTCCGGTTTGGGCTGAAGCAAAAAGATTGGTTCTGGAAGAATAAATATAAAAGCCTTTATTATCTTTCTTTATTTCATCAAAGCCCACAGGTGTCGTTTTATAAGCTATTCCATTTTCTACATAGCAATATACTTTAGAGAGCGAAGTCTCAAGGCCTTTATCTATTAACTGCACTACTTTTCCTTTCTTATTTTTTTTGAGGGAATACTCAGGATTTGGATTCTGGTTACGAAATTCCTGAAAGTTTGTGTAAATACCTTCCTTTAGAATAGGATTGTTAAATGCTTTATACTCCTTGTTTAAATACTCTTCATATCTGTTTATTTCATTTTCAGGAATATAATATCCGGGATTAATATTTGGATAATAAGACGCTTTTATAAACTGTGTAAATATTTCAGAAATCTGTCCAGCCAAAAATATAGAAGGATGTACTGTAATATTCGGGTTACAGACAATTACATTACTATATCTTCCGATAAAATAGTATTTATCATTTCTTTTAATAAAGCTGGAAAGTTTAATTCTCGCTTTTGCATAAGTAAATGTACGGTTATTATCCTGTTCTTCATAGACTTTAAGGTCTTCCAACATCAGGACAATATCATTATTTCCTATTGTTTTATTGTCTTCTCTGAATTTGTTTTCGATCAATCCCTGAAGATCATTAGTTGCAAATTTCAGTTCAACTATATCTTTTTTATCCGGAATACTTCCAATATTTTTATCTGATCTGTTATCAATAAAAGTAAGTGATTTTGTAAGTCCTTTTCTGTCTCTAAGATTATCATTAATCTTAATTATTTCAGTTTTTTGTGCGGACCATAGAGACGAAAGTAAAAAAAAGAAAAATAATTTTTTCATCTATAAATTTTCGGCAAAAATAGGAATTTGAAGCAAAATTAAACGGCTCTCACAGAAAGATCTGTAAGAGCCGTCCAACATTAAAAAAATAAACTATTATGGGTTTTGTTTAGGTCCCGAAGCAGTGTTATTGTTTCCGTGAGGTTTTCTTTCTTCCATTTTATCCTTCATCATTTTTTCTGACTGAAACAGCTTCAGAACTTTCTGGCAGGGAATTACCTGCTGCATTTTATCTGCATATTTTTTTCTGTTATCCAAAAGCTTTTGTCCCACTTCAAAACTTTGCTGTAATTTGGCTTTAGCCTCTTCATCCGTTAAAGTTTCAGGATCAAAGTTTGAATTAAACTGACTTTTTATTTGTTTCTGGCTATCCAGATATTCGTTATACAATTGTGTAAATTCGGCTTTATCCTCCGGATCGACATTCAGATTATCCATGATCATATTGTTTCTGAATTTCTTCAGAAGCTCTTTCCTTTCTTCCGGGGAAAGATTGTTGATGACTTCCTTTCTTTGTTTCGGATCCATCTTTTTCCAGTCATAATCAGTTCTTTGGGCATTTAATCCAAAGCCGTAAATAATCAAAAACGTCAATAATATCTTTTTCATCTTCTTTTAATTATAAATATCCAAATAAACGTCCTGGGTCGAATTACTTGCTAATTCTGCAATTTCAGAATTAGAAAACGAATCCAGATAGTCATTCATTCGTGTTTCTTCTTTTTTATTTACAGTTTTCACCGGTTTGGGTGTCTCTGTTGCTTTTTCAGTTTTATTTACACTTTCAGAAGCGTATATATTGTTATTTTTTTGATTTTCAACTGTTTGATTATTATTTTCAACAGAAGTTAAATCAGATTTTAAAGTTTCATAAGCCAGCTCACTTTCTGTTTTGGGCTCTCCATTATTGGCAACATAGGCTGTTTTAGAATTCAGGGTCTGATCGGCAGAGTCATTATCTGAATTGAAAACATAAGTTGCTCCAAAGATCAAAGCCAGTGATGCTGCTGCTGCATACATCCAGTTCAGCTTAAAGACAGGTGCTTTTTTACTTGTCTTTATATCATTCATAACGTTCTCCTGAATATTTTCAAACAAATTTTCAGGAACTGTGTAAATGTTTTTACGTTCTAATTTTTCTATGTCGAACTCTTTCATCTTTGTAGGGTCAAAAATTATTTTTCGTAATTTTCTTTAATATAATCTTCTATTTTCTGTTTGGCATAATGATAATTTGTTTTCAGGGTCCCTACGGACATATCAACTATTTTTGATATTTCTTCATAGGGCAAATCATCATAATACCGCATCATAAATACCAGTTTCTGCTTTTCAGGCAGGCTCTGTATAGCGTTCTGCAGTAAAATCTGTATTTCTTCTGCATCTCCTTCTGTATTATCTGCTACAAGATTCTGCATGTGATACTCCGGATCTTCATCAGTCTTCTGCATTTTTTTCATTTTATTGACCTGCTGTAGTGCTTCATTGGTAGCAATTCTGTACAACCAGGTATACAGCTGGCTATCATTTTTGAACTGATGAAAATTCTGATAAGCTTTAATAAAAGTTTCCTGCAAAGTATCCTGTGCAAGATCTCCGTCCACAATAATTCTTCTTATGTGCCAGTACAATCTGCTTTGATAGGCATCCATCAAGGCACGGACTCCTTTATCCTGGGTCCGTGGATTCTGCATCAACGAAATAATTTCCGCGTCCTTAATCTTCATAAGATGCCTTCATTGTTTTGGATTACAAAAATAGCTGAAAGTTAAATTAAAAATCTAATTTTCAATTTAAATATTAAAAATATTATGAGACACTTACGCAATAAACGTGCCTATATTGAGCGACAGCATTTCTGAAGCCATCTGTCTTTTCCGGCTCAGCTTAAAATCTTATATTTGTTATATGCAAATTGTAATCATCGGTTCCGGAAATGTAGCCTATCATATGGCAAAAGCTTTCATTTTGAAAAGCATTCCTCTTGTTCAGATATTTGGCAGGAACGAAAAAGAATTAAGTAATATTTCTGAAGAATTAGACATTCCCTATTCTACTGATCGTTTGGAAAAGGCAGATCTTTATATCATCTGCGTGAGTGATAAATCTGTAGAGGAAGTCTCAAAAACTATTACCGAAAAAGACTGCCTGGTTGTTCATACTTCAGGATCTCTTCCTAAAGAAGTTCTTGCCGGCGATTATCGGAAAGCGAGCCTATACCCTTTACAGACCTTTTCAAAATCAAAAGAACTGGAATACGAAAAAATTCCGTTTTTTGTAGAAGCTGAAAATCAAGAAGATCAAAAAATGTTGTTTGACCTTGCTTTAAAGATTTCAGAAAAGGTAATGGAAAGTACTCACGAAAAAAGAAAATATATCCATCTTACAGCTGTTTTTGCCTGCAATTTTGTGAATCATCTTTTTTCAAGGGCTAAAGAAATTTCAGATGCTCAGGATATCCCGTTTGATTATTTCTTACCGCTGATTGATGAAACCGTTCAGAAAATCCATGAAATTGAACCTAAAGCAGCGCAGACAGGACCTGCTGTAAGAAATGATCTAAGGATCTTACAGCTGCATGAACAGTTGCTAAAAGATGAGAGTCTTGAAATTTATAAAACAATGAATCATTCTATTCAGAAAATGTATGAGTTATAAAGAGAAACTAAAAGATATTAAAGCATTTGTATTTGATGTTGACGGAGTTTTCACGGACGGAAGCGTCTATCTTCTTCCCGGAGGAAATATGTGCAGGGTAATGAATGTCCTGGACGGCTATGCTGTTGTAAAAGCATTAAAAAACAATTATCTGATCGGTGTTATTACAGGAGGAAATGATGAGATGGTAAAACACAGGATCAATTATCTTGGGATTCAGGACTATTATCCTAAGTCTCACAATAAAATAGATGATTTTGAAGATTTTAAGAAAAAATACAACCTTAAAAATGAAGAAATCCTGACCATGGGTGATGATCTTCCGGATATTCATATCATGGAGCGTTCAGCTATTGCCGCATGCCCTGAAAATGCAGTTCCTGAAGTAAAAGGAATTTCTGATTATATTTCCCCGAAAAAAGGAGGAACAGGTGCTGTGCGCGATGTGATAGAACAGGTGATGAAAGTTCAGGGAAACTGGCATGATGATAATACACAATCCGTATAATTACAGGCATGAAATTACTTTTAGCATCACAATCCCCAAGAAGAAAAGAACTTCTTTCCAGCCTTGGTTTTAAATTTGAAGTTGTAAAAATAGACTGTGAAGAAATTCTGCCGGAAAATATCAAAATAGAAGATGCCGCGGCTTATCTTTCTGATCTAAAAGCGGAAGCTTTCAGGAGTCTGGAAGCAAATGAAGTTCTGCTGACTGCTGATACAGTAGTAGCTATTGACCATCAGATTCTGGGAAAACCTAAAGATGAAGCGGATGCCTTTAAAATGCTTCAGAGCCTTTCGGGAAGAACGCATCAGGTGTATACCGGAATTACTATCAAAACAGCCAATAAATCTTTTACAGAAACAGATGTAGCAGATGTTACTCTGGATCAACTTACTGATGAAGAAATAAATTATTACATTCAAAATTATAAGCCTTTTGACAAAGCAGGAAGCTACGGTATCCAGGAATGGCTGGGAATGGCAAAGATTAGAAGCCTCACAGGAAGTTTCTACACCATTATGGGACTTCCCACCCATCTTGTTTACAAAATATTAAAAGAAACCGCTCTGATTTAAAAAAATTATTGAGGTTCTGACATCCATTTAAGAAGAAATAAAATATTTCCTTCGGAAATATAAATATTATTCATTATAAAATTTTATTATTTTTACAAAATCATCAAACTGCTGATAATAAAAAGCAGATTAGCGAGTTATATTGAATAATGAAAAAGAATATATTATTCCTTTTGGTAATATGCCTTGTCGCTTCCTGTGCTACCAAAACAAAAAAGCCGGAGCAGCGTTCAAAGCTATTGAAAGGATTTTCAACATATTACAACACTCTTTTTAATGCCAAAGACGCATTAAACAGTGAGTTTACGACCCGGGATAAGGGCCATAAAGACAACTTTTATGCGCCTTATATTCCTATTCTGACTTATGAAGAACAGCCTTTAGGAAGTGACCTCGGACAGTCTGAGGCTTTTGCAGAGAACTCTATGAAAATGGCTGAAGTAGCTAACAGACCTTCAGGAAGGAGTAATTCCGGAGTACCGAATATACCTGGCGGACCTTCAGGGAATGCCCCGGCAAGACCGGATGGAGAACAGGCAAAAGGAGCAACCACCCTTGAAATTGCAGAGGCTAAAGCTTTAAAAGCTATTAATAAATATTCTGTAACCAGGAACGGTGAAGAGAAAAATAAACAGATCTTTGACGCCTATATGATCCTGGCTCAGGCGAGAATTTATCGTGGTAAATCTCTGGAGGCACTGGACGCACTTAATTATGTTTTCACTCATATGAAAGATGATAAGAGGATTGCTTTGGCAAGAATTTATCAGGGACTGGCTTATGATAAAATCAAGGATTATCACAGAGCGCATGAAACTTTTGCAAAACTGAAAGGAGAAGATATTAATAAAAGCTATGCAAAACTGCTCAGTATCTACTATGCTGAATCTTTGCTGGATGCGGGAAAAAAAGAAGAAGCCGCCAAAGAGCTTGATGACGCTTTTGAGTTGAACAGCAACAGGAAACTGAAAAGCAGAATCGCTTATCTGAGAGGTCAGGTTTTGGAAAATCTGGGGCAGAATGATAAAGCAAGGGAAAGCTATACTGCAGCATACAAATATGCCAATGATTTTGAATTCGAAGTAAAATCACAGATTGCTATTGCTAAAACTTTTAATGGTAAAGGAGATTATGCAGGCGCTAAAAATTATCTGGAGGGAATCAGCAAGAAAGGGACTTATGGTTCCAGAAAAAATGAATTTTACTATGCTTTAGGTTTAATGGCCAACAAGGCAGGAAAAAAAGAGGAGGCTCAGCAGTTCTTCAGAAAATCATTGTTTGAAAAGGTATCCGACCCTCAAATCCGTGGGCTGGCTTATTATGAAATAGGAAAAAGTTACCTGGAAAAAAATGATTATATCGGAGCCGGAAGCTATTATGATTCTGCACTTGCTGTAATGACTTATGAACCTTCAAAGATCCTTTTAAAAGATCAATCCGAGTATATTAAAAAGATTTCCAGAAACTACTATCTCATCAAGAAGAATGACAGTATTCTTTCTCTTGCCAAGATGAATGATGCCCAGAAAACAGATTATTTCACGAAATATATTGCAAAACTAAAGGCCAAGGAGGAGAAAGAAGAACTGGAAAGAAGACGTGCAGAAAGAAATAAAGGATTTGATACCGGGGACTATAGTGCCAACTCTGTTTTTGCCAACGGTTCTTCTAATTCCTTTGAAGACTTTGGGGTCACTACTAAAGGATTCTACTTCAGTAATACCGGAACAGTAAGCAAAGGAGCCTCTACATTTAAACAGATCTGGGGAGACCGTGCACTTGCGGATAACTGGCGTTTTTCCAAGAAAATGGCTTCTATAGAAGATATGAAAAATGAAGCGCTTGGAGTGACTTCTGCTCCTAATCCGAGACGTTTTGAACCGGCTTATTATATTGAACAGATTCCTATGGATCAGGGTAAATTATCCCAATTGAAAAAGGACAGAGATACTGCCTCACTAGGCCTGGGTATTATGTATCAGAATTACTTTACCAATACTCCCCTGGCTACCAAAACGCTGTATGAGCTTGTAGATGTAAAGCCTGAAGAAAAGGTAATGCTGCAGGCATTGTATGAGATTTTTGCCATGAATTATGAAAAAAATCCACAGGCTTCTGAAAGAGCAAAACAAATTCTGTTATCAGATTATCCTTATACTTCCTATGCTGAATTTGCCAGAAATCCTAAAAACAAATCATTTGTAAAATCAACTGAGGAAGTTGAAAACGAGTATAAAAAAGCATATGCTCTTTTTGAATCGGAAAAATTTGCAGAAAGTAAAGATCTCATAGACCAGGCCCTTCAAAAATATCCAAAGGATGCACTGGTTCCGAAACTGTATCTGCTCAATGCTTTCAATGCAGGAAAATCCAGCGGAAAGGAAGTAATGATTCTTCAGCTTGAACAGATTGCCCTGAATTATTCTAAAACCCCCGAAGGAATAAGGGCTAAGGAAATGCTGAATTACCTGAAAAGTGATCTCAGCTTTCAGGCGACCGATAATAAAGGAAATGCAATTCCCCAACAACCTGGAGGAGCTCCTGTTCAGCCTAATACACAAAATACAGGAGGCCCGCCAATGAATAACGGGAAAGTACAGCAGCAGGAAAACATAGCCACACAAACCCTAAACGTAGATCCGGGTTTGCAGCAGGGTAATCCCGCCCAGCAGAAAAAAAATGACAAATCCGGCGGAAATAAGCCCGCATCAAAAGCGCCGCCAAGACCTCAATAAAAATAATAAAAGCAACTCAAATTGAGTTGCTTTTTTACTTTATACGGTTATTATCTTTCTTTTATAAAATATCAATTACGAAGGCTTTTTCTTTACCCCGTGGAAATCTTTAAGATAAAAAGGTTCAAAATAAGCCATATCTTCAAATTCCTGATTTTGTATTTTTTTCATCGTTTTACTGATAAGATATTGGGCAGACGGATAAACGTCATCTTTAAAAACAGCACCAGGAAGATTGAGTATATCTTTTGCTTTCTTCGCTCCGTCTCCTACAAACAGCACTTTTTTATCTTTAAATTCTTCAAAAGAAGCTTCATCCAGAATTTTGGCTTCGGTCTCTGATAATTCCTGGCCTGTTTTCCCATCATAAACGGCCGTATAAACTTCCATTCTCCTCGCATCAACTAAAGGTATTACCAGGTCATAGTTATCTCCTAAAAAAGGCTCTATCATGCTTTCAAGAGAATTTACTGCGATCAGCGGAACTCTGAGCCCATAGCAGAAGCCTTTTGCAGAAGCCGCGCCTATTCTTAACCCCGTATATGATCCTGGACCTTTTCCTAAAGAAATGGCTTCAATATCCTTCAGAGAAATTTCCGCTCCCTCCATTGCCCATTCTACATAAGTATGGAGACTTTCAGACTGTTTGTAATTTTCAGAAACTTCTTCGCACAGACACAGCAGCTTCTCATTGTCCGATACTGCTACTGAACAGTTCTTTGAAGATGTTTCCAGATATAGAATTTTCATTTTTTGATTTTAAGGTAAACGCAATATTGCAAAAGACAAAATTGATTTTAATATTCTGCAAATTTACTCCATTATTTTGGACTATTTTCTATAAATCGTTCTTGGTTCCGCCTGAGCACTTGGATAGATAGTCATATCTGAAACGGTAACGTGCTTTGGTGCATTTACACAATAGGCAATAGCATCAGCGATGTCTTCAGCTTTCAGAGCTTCATACCCTGCATACACGGTAGAAGCCTTCTCGCTGTCCCCTTTGAATCTTACTAAAGAGAAATCTGTTTCTACAGCTCCCGGCTGAATGTTGGTTACTTTGATTCCAAATTCTGTAAGCTCTAATCTCATCCCCTCAGAAATAACATCTACTGCTTTCTTCGTTGCACAGTACACTACTCCATTTGCGTAAGTCTGTCTTGCCGCAACAGAACTGATATTTACAATATGACCTAAATTTTTAGTTTTCATAGTTGGAATAATCATTTTCGAAACATAGAGTAATCCCTTTACATTTCCGTCGATCATAGAATTCCAGTCATCTGTTTTTCCTGCCGAAAGAGGATCTAATCCATGTGCATTCCCAGCATTATTGATCAGAACATCAATCTCTTTCCAGTTCTCAGGAAGAGAATTGATGGCTGTTTCCACTTCTTCAAGATTGCTGACATCAAACTTCAAACTAAATATTTCGGTATACTGAGAAAGTTCTGTCTTCACTGTCTCGAGTACCTCACTTCTTCTTCCACAGATAATAATTCTGTTTCCTTGTTTTGCAAGAAGTTCCGCAGTGGCTTTTCCTATACCTGAAGTTGCTCCGGTAATGAATATTGTCTTCATAAGTTTATTTTTAATCTAACGATGTATCAAAATATAACCGGTGTGTCATTCACTCTTATATTATTACATCGTGTATTTAATCAATTAGTATTTCAATTGGCATCAAATGCCTGAAATGCATCCATTATATGATCAATTGCCAAGTTTTTGTTTTTATCAGGAAGAACGGAAATAATATCAAATCTTACTTCATTATCCCTATTAAATTCTTCCAAATAGTGATTGGCTGCAGAAACAATTGATTTTATTTTTGTTTTGGTCACAGCTTCGTGAGGAAGCATAAATGCATCTGTAGATCTTGCTTTCACTTCCACAATGATAATCAGATCATCTTTTTCAGCAATGATATCAATCTCTGCTTTCTGAAAACGGAAATTTCTGACCAGAATTTTATAGCCATATTTCTTAAGATGGTCAGCAGCAAGATTTTCTGCTATTTTTCCAAAATCGTTATGGTCAGCCATATTAGTATTTAGAAATTAAGAAATAGGGTAGTAGTATGATTATTTTAAAACTCTACCTTTACTTTAGTATCAATCTTTACTTTAACTTCACTTCCGATAATCAATGGGCGGTTGTCTTTAATGTGTCCGTTCGGGAAAGCAAATACCACAGGAAATTTATATCTTGAGATTCTGTCAGAAATCAGCTTGTAAGCAAACTCATCAAAGCTTTCTTCGTAGTTTTTGTTTTCTTTTTCATCTCCCATATTGGTCATACCTCCTACAATGAGTCCTTTGATTTTCTTGAAAACTCCCGCCAGCTCCAGGCTCATGATCATCCGATCCAGGGCATAGAAGTTTTCTCCGATATCTTCGATGAAAAGAATTTTGTCCTTAAAGTCGAAAGAATATTGGGTTCCCAAAAGGGCATAAATAAGGGCTAAATTACCTCCGATCAGTTCTCCTTTAATATACCCTTCTTTATTCAACGGATGGGATTTTAAGCTGTATTTTGGCATTTTTCCCTTCAGGATGTCAAAAATCAGATCATAACTTTCACCTGTGACTCCAAAACTAGATGTTTTGATGGTCTGCCCATGTATAGAAACAAAACCTTTTTTCAGCAGATAACTTTGTATAACGGTGTTATCAGAATACCCGATATACCATTTCGGATTTTCTGTAAAGTCCTTCATTTTCAGATGCTGTATCAGGTGCTGGCATCCATAGCCTCCTCTGGAGGCCCACACGGCTTTTATTTCTTTATCATTTAAAGCCCAGTTAATATCTTTAATTCTTTCCTTTTCTGTTCCGGCATAATTGTATCCGTTTGAAAATTTAGTGTAAAGATGTTCCCCCGGAACGGGTTCAAAACCTCTGCTTTTAATCATTTCTATTCCCTTTTCCAATTGAGAGGTATCTACCGCTCCGGCAGGGGAAATAACAGCTATTTTGTCTCCCTTTTTAAGAGACTTCGGAAAGATCATTTTTTTCATTTTGTTTTTTGATATTTTACTTCTTTTTTTTCGGCTTCCTCCAGCTGTCTGTCAAACTGATTGAACTTTTTGAAACTCTGCAGGAAAATAAAGAAGCTGAAGATGATAAGAATACAGCCAACCACTCTTCTGATCTGATTAGCCAGTTTTTGTGTCAATTTATCATGAAACTGCTTGGCAAGGAATATCTTGGCAAGATCTATAGAAAGGTAAGTGGCCAGAACGATCCCAATGTATAAAATAAAACTGCTGGTGTCCGGATATTGATTCCTTACGGAAATTACCGTTACCAGCCAGAAAAGGATGACCCCAACATTGAGAAGATTAAAGAAAAAACCATTGAAAAATGTCTTGATATAATTTTGGCCAATGATCTTTTCCTCTCCAGGCATATGCATCTTGGTCTTGGTAACCAACATCACGATCCCATAGATAAAAATAAGAATGGAAGTGATTCTGTAAAAACCGGGATGCTTATCTATTAATGTTACAATGTCTGTACTGGCATAATATGCTGCCACAATGCATAATAAATCTGCTGTGATAACACCTAGGTCCAGTGATAGGGCATGTCTGGGGCCTCTGGAAAAGCTGGTTTCAATTAACAGGAAAAATATAGGTCCTATAAAAACCAGGCTCAGCATAAATCCTAATATGATGGCAGATAGTACAAGTTCAAACATTAAGTGGTATTTTAAAATGAAAAAAATTCATTTCGTTTAATACAAAGTTATACTTTATGATTTAATTATTCAATAAACTTGTGATTTATCAAGTGGATTTTAATCAGACTTTAATGTAAAAATTTCAAGAAATAGGAGAGGGAGGCATATTAGAAAACTCTAAATCTGAAAAAACAAAAGGCTGATCGTTATTGAACAATCAGCCTTTTTATTTATAGACTTTGAAAACATCATTTACTTCACAATCTGGAAATCCAGCTGCTTCTGAATCAGATTGGCTTTCACCACTTTAATCTGAACTTCGTCTCCCAACTGGTATTTATTACCATGTCTCACTCCATATACAGCATGTGTTTTGGCGTCAAACATGTACGAATCATCAACAAGATCTCTCAGTTTGATCAGACCTTCCGCTCCGTTTTCCGGGATTTCAACCCAGAATCCGAATTCTGCCACACCGGAAATCACACCTTTGAAAGTTTCTCCCAAATGTTTTTCCATGAATTTTACCTGCATGTATTTGATAGAATCCCTTTCCGCATCTGCGGCCAGTCTTTCCATGGCACTGCAGTGTTTTGCCTTTTCTTCAAGCTCACCTCTGTTTGGAGATTTTCCACCATCCAGATAATGCTGAAGAAGACGATGGGCCAATAAATCCGGATAACGACGGATAGGAGAGGTGAAGTGGCTGTAGTATTCAAATCCTAATCCGTAGTGCCCGATAGGTTCTGTAGAGTATACCGCTTTACTCATACTTCTCATGGCCAGCGTTTCGATCATATTTTCTTCACCTTTACCTTTTACATCATGAAGAAGCTTATTCAGAGATTCAGCCACTTTTTTGGTATTGGCAAGATTCATTTTATATCCGAAAGTAGCTACAAAGTCTCTCAGAGATTCCAGTTTTGCAGGATCCGGATCGTCGTGAACCCTGTAAATAAATGTATTATTGGTGATTTCACCTTTCCTTGTCAGCGATACGAATTCCGAAACTTTTTTGTTAGCTAAAAGCATGAATTCTTCGATCAGGTGATTGGAATCTTTACTTATTTTAAAATAAACCCCAACCGGTTCATTATTTTCATCCAGGTTAAATCTTACTTCACTTCTGTCGAAAGTAATAGCCCCTTTTCTGATACGTTCATTACGCATGATTTTTGCCAGCTTATCAAGCGTATTGATCTCTTCCGCCAGATCTCCCTTTCCGGTTTCTATACGTTCCTGAGCCTCTTCATAGGTAAATCTTCTGTCTGAGTGGATCACTGTTCTTCCAAACCACTGTTTCTGGATTTCCGCCTGATCATTCAGTTCAAAAACAGCTGAAAAAGTATATTTGTCTTCGTTGGGACGAAGGGAACATACATCATTACTCAACACCTCAGGCAGCATCGGAACAACCCTGTCTACAAGGTATACGGAAGTAGCCCGCTGATACGCTTCATCATCTAGGATAGTTCCCGGAACGACATAGTGAGAAACATCTGCGATGTGAACCCCGATTTCCCAGTTTCCGTTTTCTAATTTTCTTATCGATAATGCATCATCAAAATCCTTCGCATCCTTAGGGTCAATCGTAAATGTGCATATATTACGCATATCCCATCGCTTGGCAACTTCTTCATCCGTAATACTTCTGTCAATTTTATCAGCATCTGCTTCTACCTCCTGTGGAAATTCATAAGGCAAACCATATTCTGCAAGAATAGAGTGGATCTCGGTTTCATGTTCACCAGGCGCTCCCAGCACCTGGATGATCTCACCTTCCGGATTTTTATCCCCTGGTTTCCATTCTGTCATTTTCACAACGACCTTATCTCCATCTTCAGCATTATTGAATTTTGTCTTTGGAATAAAGATATCTGTATTGATAGATTTTTTATCACAAACAACGAATCCAAAATCTTTATGAGCTACCTTCTGAAAGGTCCCTACAAATTCTGTTCTGGTGCGTTCCAGAACTTCAAGAACTGAGCCTTCCAGTTTCTTTCCTTTATAATGATAAGTTATAATAAGAACCTTATCACCTTGCAGTGCATCCTTTACATTTTTGGCATGAATGAAGATATCGTCTTCCATTCCTTCCACACTTACGTAAGCATTTCCGCTTTGGTTAAAGTCGATTACTCCGGTTAATGTTCCTGCTATTTTCAGGTTGACAATATATTTTCCACGCTCCACTTCTTTGATTTTTTCAGAAGCCTGAAGCTTATGTAACGCCTGAATTACAAGTTCCCTTTGTCTTGGATTTTTGTAATCTATTCCGTCAGCGATCTGCTTATAATTATAAATTTTTGATGAATTAGCATTCATAAAACGAAGGATCAGTCTTCCGATCTCCATCAGTTTTAAATCATTTTTATGACTTATATATTTTCTTTTTTTTGGCATGTTAATTTTCTTTTTTAATTGTTTTGGTCTTAATACAAGTAAAACCTTTTTCTAAATCTTCCTTATCCATTCCTTTATAAGGTTATTCAATTTCATCAATAGATTCATTCCGTATCAACTCAGAAGTCATCTTTCAGTTTGCTTACAACGGGAGCTTTAGTTTTGTATAAATTTAATACAATTCTGGAGAAGAAAAGAGAAAAACCTTTTATTAAATATGTTTCAAATATAAGAAAGGCTTTGGAGAATAATAGAGTATAATTTCTATTGGACACTGCAAATGTACGAATAAAAAATAAATAAGGCTTGTAATGAGATTTACAAGCCTTATTCTATTTTAGCAAACTGCGATTTTGTCAACTCTGTTCTGGTGTCTTCCTCCTTCGAAATCGGTTGAAAGAAATTTATCTGCTATTTCAATCGCCAGTTCTTTTGATATAAATCTTGCCGGTATTGAAATCATGTTGGCATCATTATGCTGTCTTGCCAGTGTTGCAATCTCCGGCATCCAGCACAATGCACATCTTATTTTCTGATGTTTGTTGGCCGTGATCTGAACTCCGTTTCCGCTTCCACAGAACAAAATTCCCAGCTCATTTTCTCCGTTTTCCACAGAAGCTGCAGCAGGGTGTACAAAGTCCGGATAATCCACACTCTCTGTGGAAAACGTGCCAAAATCCTGAACTTCAAACCTTTCTGAAAGATAGTTTTTAACAATCTCCTTATATTCATAGCCTGCATGGTCCGCTGCGATAGCAATTTTTCTTTTCATAATACTCTTATTAAGCTTTATTAGATTCTATTTCATGACAAAGGTAAGAATAATAACAATTCGTGTTAGTAAAGCGGGAGTTAATTGTGAAAAGCAATGTGAATAACTGTGGAAAACTTTTCTCAACTTTCTATTTTTAAAGATCAATTTATTTCGTAATGGAAAAGCTTTCAGCAATTTTTTACCACAACTTTCCAGATGTTTTCTTCAGCTATCCCCAGATTTTTCCATAACAAAATAACTAATAATCTGTTCTATTCAAAGTTATCAACATTTGTTAATAAGTGTGTGAAATAGCGGGTTTACAAGGATTTATATTGTGAATTAAATATGAATTCAATAAAAGTTGAATGTTATCAATTTTTACCTTAAAACTTATCCCCGAAACTAACAATACATAACAACAACTACATTATTATTTTTTTTAAGAAAGAAGAAATTGTTGATTAGTGGATGATTGGGTTCGGGGAAAGTTTTTGAAAACTTTTATTTTAATCAATCTGTTGAAAAAGTTTAAAACCTTACATTTGTGAAACAAAAATTGAATGAAATTTATGAAATTGTTCCTGCCGGATTTGCTGAAAATGAAAACAGATTGGGTATGGCGGTTTCACAGGACTTAGAAAAAATAAATCTATTTATGAAAACAATCAATGATTTTAATTTTAAAGATAAGAAGGCACTGGTAAGAGTGGACTTCAATGTTCCTCAGGACGACCAGCTGAAGGTGACAGACAATACAAGAATTGTTGCTGTGAAACCTACAGTAGAGAAAATCCTTAATGATGGCGGTTCTGTCATTTTGATCACACACCTTGGAAGGCCTAAGGGGGAGGTTAAAGATGAATTTTCACTTAAACATATTGTTGGCGAAGTTTCTCATGTTTTAGGACAGGAGGTAAAGTTTGTTGATGAATGTATAGGAGAGAAAGCAGAGCAGGCTGCTGCTGAATTAAAACCTGGTGAGATCTTATTATTGGAAAATGTACGTTTTCATAATGAAGAAGAGAAAGGAGATGCTGCGTTTGCAGAAAAGCTTTCCAAGCTTGGAGATGCTTATGTGAATGATGCATTTGGAACGGCACACAGAGCTCATGCTTCTACGGCAGTCATTGCTCAATATTTCCAATCAACTAAATATTTCGGTTTGTTAATGGCTAAAGAACTTGAGGCTATTGATAAAGTGTTAAAAAGTGGTGAGAGACCTGTTACCGCTATTCTGGGAGGGTCTAAAGTTTCAACTAAAATTACCATTATAGAAAATATTCTTCCTGCAGTTGACAATCTGATTATTGGAGGAGGTATGGCATTTACCTTTATTAAGGCTCTTGGTGGAAAAATCGGTAATTCTCTTGTTGAGGAGGATAAGCTTCCTTTAGCTCTTGAAATTTTAGGAAAAGCTAAAGAGCATAAGGTGAAAGTTTACCTTCCTTCTGATACTATCATTGCAGAAAGCTTCAGTAATGATGCGGAAAGAAAAGAAGCTGATATCTATGCTATCCCTGAAGGATGGATGGGACTTGATGCCGGTCATAAGTCGAGAGATCAGTTCAACGATGTATTGTTAAATTCAAGAACTATTCTTTGGAATGGTCCGATTGGAGTTTTTGAAATGTCAAACTTTGCCGGTGGTACTGTAGCGTTAGGCGATAGTATCGCAGAAGCAACAAGACTTGGTGCCTTCTCTTTAGTTGGGGGTGGTGACAGTGTTGCTTTTGTTAAGCAATTCGGATATGCTGATCAGGTAAGTTATGTTTCTACCGGAGGTGGAGCAATGCTTGAAAGTCTTGAAGGACTTGAGTTGCCAGGGGTAGCTGCGATCAACAATTAAGAGAAAAATAAGTAATATTTTAAAGCCTGCTAATATAATTAGCAGGCTTTTTTTCTTTTTGAATTTACTAGAATATTCTGTATTGATCTGCATCCTCAAAGAAATTTAGATATAACTTATAGTTATGTGTTTTCGTGTTGAATTCTCTTTCAGTTACTTAAGTTTTTCAAAAATCTCTATTTAGAATCTGCCCTTAAATTTGTACGTTATTTAAGATTTTATTTTAGCTTTTTATTCTGAATTTTTGATAGAATTGATTCTTTTTTCAGTGCTGAGATTTTGAATTTATTGTAAGTTCTGGTGATCTTTTCCAGATAATTTTGGAGTATGTTTTATAGAAAATCTGGGTTTATATTTGAATTAATTCATACAAAATATTCTATATAAATCGAAGTATTTTTCCCTGATTTCTATTTTTTTAAGCATAATCTTAAATTTTATGTTTCTATTTTTTGTTTCTGAAATTTTATCTTTCAGGAGAGATTTTATGGCTATTTTTCTTTTTTAAAATTCGGCTTAAAGGTTTTATTTTATTTCATATATGTATGAATACGATGTATTTTGTTGAATATCAATAAATAAGCTAATTTTTTGTTTTTTTATTTTTGTTTGTTTTACTCATTAAATACCATTGAATGAATAAGTTATGAATTTTTAGATAAATTTTTATATATTTTCCGTTTAAACTTAGAATTGATTTGATGATTAAATTTTTTTTGTTTTCTAAGTGCTATATTTTTAGATCAATATTTGAATCTTTTTTACTTCGTCAATTTTCATTTGCTGTCAAATTCTTTTGTATTTAAAAACTTGATAAAAATTATTTTGAGAATTATAATTTGAGGGCATTTCAAATTTTTTATAAATAGGTAAAGATGGAGTAGGGGAGTCTTAATTTTTTTCATTCACTTAGTTTCTGTGAAATTATTTAGAAGTAAACTGACCATTTAAATTTTTTTGATTTGAATATCTATATAGTTTCTGATCAACTTATTTTTTTCTATGAAAGTGTTAAAAATCGACCTTCAGAAATGGCTCTAAAATCGACTTTCTATCTTTTTTCGATAATATATATCAAACTTGAAAATTCAGCCGAAAATAAAGCTTTTACGTTAGAAATCGTTCCGTAAACAACAGCTTTTAGCCAAAATAAAGGTGATTTTTTGTATTTTTCGCTCAACATAGAAATGTAGTATGAGTCAAGGACCAATGGTTTGATCTTTCTCATTTTCCAGTCCCGGTTTTTAGAAATTAAATTTTCCATACCATTTTTTGAAAAGTGATAGATGTGCCTTGGTACATCATAAGCCGCCCAATATTCTTTATAATGTTTTGCATCATATGAAGTAGGATTGGGAACGGCAATAACAAGCAATCCTTTTTCTTTTAATTTTGTATGGAAGATCTTCAGCATCTCATCCTGATTTTCAATATGCTCAAATACATGCCAAAGTGTAATGGCATCCAGGCTGTGTTCTTCAATCTTATGAATGTCATCTATAATTGAAGCTTTTGTTATTTTCCCCAGTGCTGCTTTTCTTGCATCTGCATCCGGTTCAAAGCCGAAAGTTTCAAAATCATTCTCTATATATTTTACAAACTCTCCGGCACCGCATCCATAATCAAGTACTTTTGATCCCTTTTTGATTCTGTCTACCAGTATATTTTTTTTGTATTGCAGATTGAAAGACTGAAGGAATTTATACAGTTTTTCTTTCAGACTTCCTGAATCCTGATGATGAGAAATGTAATCTTCGCTTTCATAATATCTGGAAATATCAGATGGGATAGGGGAGGTCTTGAAAACTCCTTTAGTTTCCGTTTCCTGAATTTCAAATATTTCCTGTGAAAGAAAATGATCTTTTATTTTCATTGAAGTAAATATCTTTTTAATATAAAAATTAAGGTATTCTAAACTAGCTTATAAATACCTTAATTTTTTACTTTTATTTTTAATGTTCCACGTGAAACATTCTTTTTAACGTCCCAGATATACTAATAAAACGTTGATATCGGCAGGTGAAACCCCACTTATTCTTCCTGCTTGGGCAATAGTTTTAGGACGTACATTAGACATCTTCTGCTTTGCTTCTGCCGAAAGGCTGGAAAGTTTTGTATAATCGAAATCTTCCGGAATTTTGATGTTTTCCAGACGGTTTAGCTTGGCTACGTTCTCTTTTTCTTTTTCGATATATCCTTTATATTTGATATTAATCTCTGCCTGTTCTCTTACTTCATCATTATATTGGGTAGAGACTTCTTTAATAAAATCAATCTCATCCAGTTTTTCTAATGTCATATTAGGTCTGGTAAGAATCTGTGCTGCTCTGTATGCCTGATCTACCGGACTGCTTTCAATAGATTCAAGGATTGGGTTGATAATGCCTGGTTTTAAAGAAGTTTCCCGAAGAAATTCTTCAAGTGATTGGCTTTCAGATACTTTTGTTTCTACTCGTCTTAATCTGTCTTCTTTTGCTAATCCTAATTGGAAGGCTTTTTCTGTCAGTCGGATATCTGCATTGTCCTGTCTTAGAAGAAGTCTGTATTCTGCTCGGGAAGTAAACATTCTGTAAGGCTCTTCAGTCCCTTTGGTAATCAAGTCATCAATTAATACTCCGATATAGGCTTCATCTCTGTTTAGAATGAATTCTCCTTTTTCGTGTACTTTATTGTGGGCATTGATCCCTGCAATTAACCCTTGTCCTGCTGCTTCTTCATATCCCGTTGTTCCATTGATCTGGCCGGCGAAATATAAATTATCAATTATTTTTGTTTCAAGTGTATGCTTTAATTGGGTAGGGGGGAAGTAATCATATTCGATGGCATAGCCCGGACGGAATACTTTTACGTTTTCAAATCCCGGTATATGTTTCATTGCTTTAATCTGTACATCCTCTGGCAGAGAAGAACTGAACCCGTTTACATAGATTTCAACAGTTTTCCATCCTTCCGGTTCTACGAAAAGCTGATGTCTGTTTCTTTCAGCAAAACGATTGATCTTATCTTCAATACTTGGACAGTATCTTGGACCTAAGCTTTGAATTGTACCATTGAACATAGGGCTTCTGTCAAAGCCCTCTCTTAAAATATCGTGTACCGTTTCATTGGTATATACGATATGACAGCTTAATTGTTTTGTAAGTTTTGGTGTATCAAGATAGCTGAACTTTTGTGGATTTTCATCTCCTTTCTGTTCTTCCATTTTTGAATAATCCAAACTTCTTCCATCTACTCTTGGTGGAGTACCGGTTTTCATTCTTCCTGCTTCGAAACCTAAAGTGACCAATTGTTCTGTAATTCCAAATGCTCTCGGTTCACCCATTCTTCCTCCGCCTAATTGTTTATCTCCAACGTGAATTAATCCATTAAGGAAAGTTCCGTTAGTAAGAACTACAGATCTTCCTTTGATCTCAATTCCTAAAGAAGTAACAACGCCGGTTACTTTATTATTTTCAACAATCAGCTGTTTCACCATATCCTGAAAGAAATCAAGATTGGGGGTATTCTCTAATGCCAATCGCCATTCTTCAGCAAAAAGCATTCTGTCATTTTGGGTTCTCGGAGACCACATCGCAGGACCTTTTGAAAGATTGAGCATTTTGAATTGGATAGCAGATTTGTCTGCTACAATTCCGGAGTATCCTCCCATTGCGTCAATCTCTCTTACGATCTGTCCTTTTGCGATTCCGCCCATTGCCGGGTTGCAGCTCATCTGTCCGATGGTCTGCATATTCATTGTGATCAGTAATGTTTTTGAACCGAGGTTGGCCGCCGCTGCCGCCGCTTCACAACCTGCATGTCCTGCACCTACTACGATCACATCATATATTTCTGAAATCATTTTATATCGCTTGTTTTAAGCTTTAAACCTTATCTTTATAACCAATGTTTCACGTGAAACATTTTTGGAGAATACACTCTAGATAAATGTATATTATTGCTAGAATTGAGTACTTTAGATATGGGACTTTAAGTGATTGTTCAATTTTAAAACTTTAAATCTCTGTATTTATCCAGGTACAGATCTTCCATTCTCCGCATCTCTTTTTCTTCCTCTTCCGTCTTGTCTTTATAGCCTGCGAGATGTAAAATTCCGTGGGCTAAAACCCTTCTCAATTCTTCTTCATAATCTCGGGAAAGGGTAGAGGCGTTATCAGAAATGCGCTGCAAAGATACGAAAATCTCAGCGCTTATTGTCTTTCCTTTTACATAATCAAAAGTGATGATATCTGTATAATAATCATGCTGCAAATAATCCTGATTGA
This sequence comes from Chryseobacterium sp. ON_d1, assembly GCF_006829085.1. Lineage (GTDB taxonomy): Bacteria > Bacteroidota > Bacteroidia > Flavobacteriales > Weeksellaceae > Chryseobacterium. The sequence goes on along the minus strand of NZ_BJTC01000004.1, from coordinate 215,337 downwards.
TCTTAAGAAGATATTCGTCATCACAGAAAATGTAATTGATTTCTCCTAGTTTTTTTCCTTCTGAAAGAATAAGATCTTCCAGCCATTTTTTGTAATCTGTACTTACCGATTCTGGCAAGTTTTCATAAAAGAACTGTATCATTTTTTTAAAACCAGTGTCCTAAAATAACACTGAATATACCTTTTTGGTTATTTTTAAGTGAGTGGCTGAAGTTTACTTTTATCTGCCCGAAAGGAGATTTGTAACCTGCCGTTATTCCCAGTGAACTATAATTTACTTTAACTGCATCTTCAAACTTGATATCGTTTGACAGGTTGGCAAAGCTGAAGTTTCCACTGATAAAATAGTTTTTATTGAATTTAAACTGGATATCGTTGGATGCCAGTATTACATTATTGGTATAGAGCTGGGCAAAATAGAATCCCCCGAAGCTTTTGAAATTAATAAGGTTCTGTTCAAAAATTCCGCCTAATCGATATTGGTAGTAGGGTGGAAGGTTTTCACCAATTGTAACTCCTCCAAAAATATTAAGACGGTAAGTAAATTGTTTACCAAGCGGTATATTGACCTTTAGATCTGCTTTTATCTGAACAATCCTTTTATCTACTTCAGATTTTAAAAGGTCTATTACTTTTCCTTCTGCAGCAAAATATACCCCTTTTGTCGGAAATTCTTTATCATCTTGTGTATCGGTTTTAATAAAGATGTAAGGGTTCAGAAAACGGCTGTAACGTCTGTTGTCTCCATTGGTGTTTTCTGCTTTAAAATAATCGTGGCTGATACCACCTCCAATAGCGAATTTATCCTTCCATATGGACTGTATATAGGCTTCATTTCTTAACCATTCCCATCGGTCAACTACATAATTATCTACATTCTTCAAATCAAAGCTCATTCCTGATGAATAAATACCAAATCCCGGGATATAGCCGTTATCGATAAAATAATTCAGATAATATCTCAGGCGGTCTCCAACAACAACATCCAGGGAGAGATTTGAATTTTTGAATAAAAGTCGTTTGGCAGAATAATTTAAAAGAAGCCCGGTTTTGAAAACTTCATCATAATGCAACCCGAATTTTAGAAAATGTCGCGCATCATCTTCAGTGACATAAAGCTTCAGATAGTTGGCATCATTCTGCTGAACGATATCATAGTTAATAAAACGGTAGTTATTCGTAGCAACCAGCTTATCGATCATTTTATTGATGCTTCCATAAGTCTGCAGAGAGGGGAGACGCAGCCCCATTTTTCCCAGTGTATAGTTCTTACCGTAGATTTTGCTTCCTTCAATAGAAATGCTGTCTATCTTATATACATTGGAGTATATCGGGTTTATTTGTTGTCTGAGACGTTCAAAAGGTCGCTTTGGCAGCTGATCCAGTATCTGAGAGTATTTCAGGCCTTCCACGTAGCCACTGTCCAGAATTTTCTTTTTATCATCATAGCTTGTAGCAGACATTCCTTTAAGATTGGGTTTGATATTGATGTCTGTATATTTATACTGCCTTCTGGTATCTCTTTTTATTCCAAAATCAATAACCTGGTTCAGGATGGCTATAATATTGTTTAAATCCTCTCTTTTTGAAAGATCCTGGTTAAGGTCCACTCCGATGACGATATCGATTCCTTTGTCTTTTAATGGCTTTGAAGGATAGTTTACCGTCATAGCCCCATCAATATAAATACTGTCACCAATTTTTACCGGATCCATTAAAGAAGGAAAAGCAGAACTCGCCATGATTGACTGTACGAGATCTCCCTTTTCAAAAATCTGCATATTGCCACTTTCAAGATTGGTAGCAACACATAAAAAGGGAATAGGCATTTTGGAAAAATCTTCTATATTGGAAACATTTTTAAAAAGCTCTTTTAGCAGATAAACATTTCTCTGGCCGGTGCTTATAGAAGAGGGCAGGTTGATTTTACCGTTTTTTAGTGGAATGGATAAAAGATATTTGTCTACGGACTTGTTGAAAAAACTTGCTTCCTGACGTGACTTTGGATCCATAATCAGTGAATAGAAGTCTGTATCCATGACTATTTTTTCTATTTCTTTTCCTGAATAACCGGCAGCATACAGTCCGCCAACGATGGCTCCCATACTGGTTCCTGAAATATAATCTACTTTCACTCCCAATGAATCCAATACTTTAAGAACTCCGACATGTGAAAAACCTTTAGCTCCACCGCCGGCAAGCGACAGACCTATCTTTGCGTTTTTCGGAATCACCAGATCTTTTTTTACCTGAGAATGGATCAATAACAGTGGGAATATGAAAAGTAGAATCAGGAGTTTTTTCATCGTTAATCTTTTATATAAATCCTCTTCACCCGGGGCGAAATGGAGGTTAAAACTTCATAAGTTATCGTTTTGCAGTATCCTGCGAATTCTTTTAAACTAGGGTGAGCGTTGAAAACAGTTACTGTATCGCCTTCCTTTACATTTGGGATATGATCAATATTGATCATCATCATATCCATACAGATATTTCCAACGATAGGTGCCAGTGTTTTGTTTACTCCGACGTTTCCTACCTGGTTTCCTATCAGTCTCGGAATTCCGTCTGCATATCCTACCGGAATGGTTGCAATTCTTGTGGGATGATCTGCCTTGTATCTTCTGCTGTAGCCTACAGATTCACCGTCTTCTACCGTTGATATCTGTGAAATTACGGTTTTAAAGCTTACCACGGAACGTAGTTGCTTCTGAATTTCAGGATCGGCCGATTCTCCAAGCATTCCTATACCAATTCTTACCATATCATACTGGTGATCTGTGTAACTCGTTATTCCGGAAGAATTCAGGATATGACGGATAGGGGTGTAACCTAATTTCTCGATAAGGTAACTGGAATTTTTTTCGAAAAAATTCAGCTGTTTCAAAGTGAATTCTTTTTCTTCAGGCATATCAGATGAAGAGAGATGACTGAATATACTTTGTACTTTTACATTGATATGGCTTAAAGTTTCGCTTAACTGATCCAGTTCAAAATCTTTAAAACCAAGTCGGTGCATTCCTGTTTCCAGTTTGATATGAATAGGATATTTCTTATCATATCCGGATTTCTGAACTGCCTCATAGAAAAGATCCAATACCCTGAAGCTGTAAATTTCAGGTTCCAGATTATATTCAATAATGGTTTGATAGCTGTGCTGTTCAGGATTCATCACAATAATCGGGGTAGTGATTCCTTTTTTTCTCAGTTCTACTCCTTCGTCTGCATAAGCCACGCCAAGATAATCGATATGATGGTGCTGCAGAAATTCAGAAACTTCAAAACTTCCCAGTCCGTAAGCATTGGCTTTTACCATCGCCATCATTTTAGTTCCCGGTTTCAGGAGAGATTTATGATAGTTAATATTATGAAGAATTGCATTGAGGTTAACTTCCAGTACTGTATCATGTTTTCTAAGTTCAAGAATATCTTTAAGCTTTTCGATCTCAAACTTTCTGGCCCCTTTCAGTAAAATGATCTGATTTTCTAATTCAGTAAGGTATTTACTTTCAATAAGCTCTTTGGTGTCAATGAAAGTATATGTTTTAGATTTAAATAATTCACTATATTTTGAAATTTCATCACCGATCAGAAATAGCGAATCGAAATTCTGCTCGTTCACCAGCTCAGAAACTTCTTCGTATAATTCTTTAGCGTTGGTGCTCACTCCTACAATGTCAGTTAAGACCAGCGATTTTTTAGATTTATTATACTCATTCAAAAACTGCAGGGCAGTTCTTAAAGAATCGAGGTCAAGATTAAAAGAATCGTTGATGATAATATTTCCTTTAATTCCTTCGATTGCTTCAAGCCTCATTTCAACGGCCTTTAAAAGATTGATTTTTTCGACGATCTTTTTATTTTCGATATTCAGTTCCTTGAGGACTGTGATAAGCGCCATAGCGTTGGTTAACGTCGCTTCGTCTCTCTGATGGGCCGGAAAACTGATTTCTTCGCCAAAATAATCAACAACTATATTTTCATCTCTGGAAATATTGCTGCTGATGAAAACCTGGTTCTCTTTTTTGAAACCATAAGCAATTAATTTTTTATCAGAATAGGATTTTTTAATTTTCTGATCAACCAGAGTATGGTCTCCATTATAAATGATTACTTCAGAATTTTTAAAAAGTCTGATTTTTTCATCAATCAATTCTTCTTCAGATGAAAAGTTGGCGGCATGGGCTGTTCCTATGTGAGTCAGTAATCCGATCTGAGGGTGGAAAATATTTTCAAGCTTTTCCATTTCATGCGGTTTCGAAATTCCCACTTCAAAGATTCCCAGCTGATGGGAATTGTTGATCTGAAGAAGAGACAAGGGCAATCCAATCTGAGAATTGAAACTTTTTGGACTTTTTACAGTAGGGAATTCATTCCACAGACATTGGTATAACCATTCTTTCAAAATCGTTTTACCATTACTTCCGGTGATTCCGACAGACTGTAAATGAGAATTTTCGAAATGATATTTTGCTAATTTTTGGAGAAACGCTACTGAATTTTCAACAATGATCCAGGTTATATTCTCAAACTCAGGATAATGGTGTTCGGAAATAATGACTTTGATACCTCTGTCTATTGCAGATTCAATAAATTTTTCACCGGAATTTTTATGGGTGTTGATCGCGATAAAGGCTGTATTTTTGATAGCATAAATAATCCTGCTGTCATACGCTATATTTTTAATCAGTAAATTTCCGTCTCCAATAACCTGTGCATTGGTGATCTCTGCAATGTGTTGTACTGTATAGTTCATTGGTACCCTTTCTGCTTTATTTTGAGCGAAACCGCAAAAAGGTAAAATAGTAAAAGGGCTAAGATTTATAACATCATCTGGTGTTTCCTTTTTAAATATTTTACAGAGCTTTTCCGCTTTTCATTTTAAATTAAGTGAATATATTTTTATGGTTTGATGCAAACAGTAATTTTACTTGCTTGTCTCCCGTTTATTTTCTTTTTGAAAGTACTTCATCAATAAAAACACGGCGGCTTACTGCTTCATAGCTTTCAGTTTCTCCCAATTCCACCAGATTATCCCCCTGGGAAATTCTCATGGAATAGTTGGCAAGATTACCCGTTCTCTTACAAATAGCATGCACTTTTGTAACATATTCGGCTGTAGCCATCAGATTAGGCATTGGCCCGAACGGACGGCCCAGAAAGTCCATATCCAATCCTGCAATTACCACTCTGATACCACTGTTGGCCAACTGATTGGCAATATCAACAATACTTTCATCGAAAAACTGAGCTTCATCAATTCCTACCACATCACAATTAGAAGCCAGCAGAAGAATTTCATTCGGATTTTCTACTGCAGTACTGCGTATTTTATTCTGATTATGAGAAACCACGTCCTCTTCAGAATACCGTACATCCAGTTTGGGTTTAAAAATTTCCACATTCTGTCCTGCCATTTCTGCTCTTCGCAATCTGCGGATAAGTTCCTCTGTTTTACCGGAAAACATAGAGCCGCAAATCACTTCCATCCAACCGCTTTGTTTGGAATGATTAATTGTATTTTCTAAAAACATTTGTTAAATTAGCCGTATATTTTTAACATCAAAAGTAAGCAATTTTAATAAGAATCTTATTATGCAGAATATCCAAGATTTAAAGGAAAAGATTTTTTTTGAATCCATGAATATCATTGATAATCTGGACAAAATAAGTCATATAGACGAATTACTTTCTAAGCAAGATCTTGTGGATGAGCTTGCTAACAGGATTTCTTTTTTGAAACTGCTGGAAAAAAATATTGAATACTTTGTAGCAGATAATCCGGAGCAGAATCAGGAGAACAAATATGACTCCTTTGCAACAGGAGAAACGGAACATCATGATACCAATGAAGTAACGGAAGAGGAAGCTATTTTCAATAATGAACTGAACGAAATAGATGAAAATGAAATTTTTTCGGACAGATCTGAAGAAGAAGCTGTTTTTAATAATCAGCTCAATGAAATTGTTGAAAATGAATTCCATGAAAATATCGTAAGTTTTGTAGAAGAAAGCTATACTGAAAAAACGCCTGAGATTCTTCAGAAACAAACTTCTGATCAGGAATCACTGGAAGAAGAAGCTGCTTTTAACAACCAACTCAATGAAATTGATGAAACGGAAATTACTGCACAGGAGAAGGCTGTTCTGAATTTTGTAGATGAAGATAAAATTCTTGCTGAATCTACACCGGATTCGGATGAAGATCTTAATGAGGACCTGTTTTATCATGAAGTAACTGAAGAAGAAACGGTTTTCAGCAATCAGCTTACCGAAATAGAGGAAGAGGAAATCCCTGAACCCGAAGCTAAAAAAGAAACTGATTTTGCCGTGGTAAATGACACCAAAACACAGGTGACAGAAACCATTCCAAGTATTTTTGACGCCGAAACCCTGGAAGATGAAATACTGATTGAAGAAAATGAAGAACAGTTCATTGTTTCGAACGTCTCAATAGAACAGGGAGAGTTGGCTACAGAAACTTCCAATGTGGAAAATATTCTGAGCGAGATAAAAAATGACCATTCAGAAGAAGACACAAAAGAAGAAAGTATTCTTGCAGAAGTCTACGACCGAAGAAAAATTGTGGAAATTGATAAACCTGTTCCTGAAGATACTGAAAAGCACCGTTCTGATGAAAGCTTTGAAAACTTAGACGAATATCATCAGGAGAAAAAAATAAAATTAGCCAATATCAAAGGATTGAAAGCTGTTCAGTCACTTTTTGATGATGACCCTCTGGAAAGAGATATTCCTCTGGAAAAAGAACCTGTTATTGTGAAGGAAGATACCGGAAGTATTCTGAAATCCAACATTCCTACTCATTTTATGGAAGCAGAAAAGCAGAAGCCGGAATTTAAGCTGGATCTGAATGACAGAATTGCATTCTCTAAAATGCTTTTTGAAGGAAGCCAGTCTGATCTTAACGATACGGTATATCAGCTGAATCAATTCAAAACACTGGAAGAAGCCAAAGAATATCTCAGCGATCTGTATTACGAAAGAAAATGGAATAAGGTGGATGAATATGCACAGAGACTTTGGATATTGGTGGAAAATAAATTCTTATAATTTTGAGCGGAATCCTATATTTTGTTCCCACACCCGTCGGGAACCTTGAAGATATGACTTTCAGGGCAGTAAATATTCTGAAAGAAGTAGATTATATTTTATGTGAAGACACCAGAACTTCCGGTGTACTTTTAAAACATTTTGAGATCTCCAAGCCTTTAAAGTCCTATCATTTACACAATGAGCACCAGGCAACGGAGAAAGTGATTACAGACCTTAAAAACGGCCAGAACATCGCTATTATTACCGATGCGGGAACACCTGGTATTTCAGATCCCGGTTATTTGCTGGCAAAAGCGGGTGCAGACAGCAATATTGATATGATCTGCCTTCCCGGAGCAACAGCGCTTATTCCGGCACTTGTGGTTTCAGGGCTTCCTAATAATGAATTCCTGTTCGCAGGATTTCTGCCGCAGAAAAAAGGAAGACAAACCAAACTGAAGCAGCTTGCTGAAGAAAAAAAGACGATCGTGCTTTACGAAAGTCCTCATAAGATCAATACAACGCTGGAGCAGATCAGGGAGTTCTTTGGGGAAGAAACCAAAGTAAGCTTAAGCCGTGAGATTTCCAAGAAATTTGAAGAAACCAAACGGGGAACAATCAATGAATTAATTGAATTTTCCAAAAGTAAAACTTTAAAAGGAGAGATTGTTCTTATTGTCAATAATTCTATTTAATTTTCCTTGAAAAATTTAGTTTTTGTATTATGTTCTGTAGTCTGTACAGCACAGACTAATCAATACATGAAGGTTATCCTTTCGAAAAAAACAGGTAAAGAGATCAGTTCTTATTCCGAAGGTTATGGAACATTTTATGATACTGGTGATAAGAAACAGGGCATTGTAGATTCTTTAGGAATGATTACATTTCAGTCTTCAGGCAAAGGAGGTATTCTGCATGTTTTCAAAAACCGGTTTATTCTTTATTCTGAGGAAGGAAATGGTAAAAAATCAGCAGTTATTGACGAAAAAGGAAATGAAATTATCCCTTTAAATGATCAGGAATTTAATACACCATGGTGGAGTAAAGATTGTATAATCTCATCAAAACAGAATGCTGAGGCTGTATATGATTTTAACGGAAAGGAAATTATTCCATATTCAGAAAAGATCCGTTTTTCAGGAAAGAACAGACTTTTTGTTTTAAAAGATAAAAAATGGTTTCTGTATGACCTTAAAGGAAAGCAGCTCAGTAATCGTGAATTTAAGGAAGATTATAGCTTTGAACAGGGTAGAGCGCTGATTATCAATGAAGACAATGAAAAAGAAATCATTGGAAATAATGGCCAGACTCTGCACAAGTTTTCAAAGCAAGTGGTAGATATTAATGCCTATCCTTATCTGATTACTCAAAATAAAGCTACAGGAAAATATGGCTTGATTGATACAGATGAAAATACGATTGCTGAAGAAATCTATAACGATATTACTCCGGAATATTTTGGTAAAAAGGAGTATATCTATCTTACAAAAAACGGAAAAACTACAGTTTTCAGTAAGAAAAGCAGAAAGCTGTACGCCCAGACTTTTAAATATGTAAATCCTTTATTGGATAAATATTTCAGTGTCTATAATGATAAGGTAAAGAAATCCGGGATTATAGACCTGGAAGGGAATATTATTTATCCTCAGGAATATGATTTTATCCGAAGTTTCACCATTTCCGGGAAAGATTTTATATTCCTTAAAAAAGGAAGTGAAGAGAAATTTCTTGATAAGGATCTTAAGAATATTGTAGGTGATGGAGTTCAGATTTTTGGTTTCTATCCTGATAACCTTATCATTGGAAAGGAAGGTAAATATTATATATTTTCAGTGACGGACCAGTCGTCGACAGAGTTAAAAAATATCAGCGGGATAAAGAATGAGGATTTTGAATACTTTAATCCTCTTAATCAGTACTCAAAACCTCTGGTGTGCAGAAATACAGATAATTTTTATGGTATTCTGGATGGGAAAGGAACAGAAATTGTACCCTTTGTTTACGAAGATATTATAACGTTCGGGAATGCTGAAAACGAAATCGTGGTTAAAAGAGGAGGAAAATTCGGTGTTTCCAATTTTCAGAATGAGCCCCTGAAGGAAATTATTTATGATAAATATTTTTGGCAGAAAGAAGTACTGAAGCTTGATAAAAATAAAAAAACGGACTTTATTTATTTCTCCAGATTTAAAAATAATTCTGTGCCGCTTTAGTGAAAAATCAGATTAAGCATTAAAAAAAATCAGTATTTTGACAATTTAAATGGGTTGAATAACAATTTATAATATCTTTGCAGACCGTTTAATTCCGGAAAGGAATTGGAGAAGTTATGAAAGTCAGCTATCAGTAGCTGAATGAGTTATAAAAGAAAATAATTGTCAATAGATATGAAAATATTAGAAGGAAAAGTAGCACTAATTACCGGAGCTACAAGAGGAATCGGGAAAGGTATCGCTGAAATGTTTGCCCAGCAGGGAGCAAAGGTAGCATTTACTTACGCCGGTTCTGTAGACAAAGCAAAAGAATTAGAAGCAGCTTTAAGTTCTGTAACCCAAATTAAGGGATATCAGTCTGATGCATCAGATTATGATGCTGCTCAGCAATTGGTGGAGGAAGTGATGGCAGAGTTCGGGCAGATTGATATTTTGGTAAATAACGCAGGAATTACAAAAGATAACCTGCTGTTGAGAATGTCCAAAGAAGATTGGGATAAAGTAATCAAAGTAAATTTAGATTCGGTTTTTAACCTTACCAAAGCGGTGATCAAGCCGATGATGAAGGCAAGATCAGGATCTATCATCAATATGACTTCTGTAGTTGGAGTGAAAGGAAATGCCGGGCAAGCCAACTATGCAGCCTCTAAAGCAGGAGTAATCGGATTTACAAAATCTGTGGCGCTGGAGTTAGGATCAAGAAATATCAGATGTAATGCGATTGCACCAGGATTTATTGAAACAGAAATGACTGCCGTTCTGGATGAAAAAACAGTTCAGGGATGGAGAGAAGAAATTCCTATGAAGAGAGGAGGACAGCCTGTGGATATTGCCAATGCATGTGTATTCTTAGGAAGCGAAATGTCAGCATACATTACCGGGCAGACGTTAAACGTTGACGGTGGGATGTTAACTTAAAATACAACTGGCTGCACAAATAGTGCAGCCAGTTTTTTTATTCTTTTTAGAATCAGTGCTCACTGAAAATCTGATTTTCCTGCTCCTGAACCCTGATAAAAGTGGTTCTTTTAGAGAGTTCTTTAAGCTTTGAAGCTCCTACATAGGTACAAGTAGATCGGACACCCCCTAAAATATCCTTTACCGTTTCTGAAACTGGGCCTTTATACGCCACTTTCACTGTTTTTCCTTCAGAAGCACGGTATTCTGCCACACCTCCGGAATGTTTATCCATGGCTGTTTTAGAACTCATCCCATAGAAAAGACGGTATTTTTTGCCATTTTCTTCAATCATTTCTCCACCGCTTTCATCATGCCCGGCAAACATTCCGCCCAGCATCACAAAATCTGCACCACCACCGAAGGCTTTTGCTACATCACCAGGTACTTTACATCCGCCATCTGCGATGATATGGCCGCCCAGTCCGTGAGCAGCATCAGAACATTCAATAATAGCCGAAAGCTGCGGATATCCCACGCCTGTCTTTACTCTGGTAGTACATACTGACCCTGGGCCAATACCTACTTTAATAATATCTGCACCTACCAGCAGAAGTTCTTCCACCATTTCTCCGGTAACGACATTTCCGGCTATAATAATTTTATCAGGAAAATTAGCCCTTGCTTTCTTCACAAATTCAACAAAATGTTCAGAGTATCCATTGGCTACATCTATGCAGAGAAATTCGATTTTAGGATGCTTTTCGAGAATCTGTCTTATTTTTTCCTCATCTGCTTTTCCCGTTCCCGTACTTAAAGCAATATACTGGTGAATACTTTCAGGCTGGCTGTTGAGAAACTGGCTCCATTCTTCGGGGGTATAATGTTTGTGAACTGCTGTAATAATTTTTTCTTTGGCCAGCTCTACTGCCATTTCAAAAGTCCCTACTGTATCCATATTGGCAGCGATTACAGGAATACCCGTCCATTTTTTCTTGGTATGCTTAAAGGTAAATTCTCTCTGGAGATTAACTTCTGAACGGGATTTCAAAGTGGAACGCTTAGGGCGGAACATTACATCCTTGAACCCCAGTTTTATGTCATATTCTATACGCATTTTGTAATTATTTGTCAGAATAAAGGTAGTAAATTATCTGAAATGGATTATTTTTGATGCTATGGATTTTCCCGTAGCTTTTCATATTTTCGGTAAAACAATTCTTGCGCATCCGCTTTTTGAGGCTGCCGGAATGTTTCTGGGGATGAGATATTATTTTTACCTCAAAAGAAAATCTTCTGAGAAATTGTCATTCAATACTTCTGCTGCAGTTTTGATTGGAGCAACCGCAGGGGCATTACTGGGCTCAAAATTTATAGGAAATCTGGAAAATCCTTATACAATATTTGATAATTTCAGTTTTCAGAAGCTTTGGTCCAGCAATACAATTGTAGGAGGCCTGGCCTTTGGATTATTAGGGGTTGAATTGGCAAAAAAAATAGTCAGTCATAAAGAAAGCACAGGCGACCTGGTGGTTTTTCCCTTAATGTTGGCGATGATAATTGGGAGGATTGGCTGCTTTCTTACGGGAGTTTATGAGGAAACTTACGGTATTCCTACAGATTCTGTTTTTGGAATGCATTTGGGGGATGAATACCTGAGACATCCTGTTGCCCTGTACGAAATAGTTTTCCTTATTAGCCTTTGGGGTGTTCTTAAATATATTCAGAAACAGAAGAAATATACCTCAGGTTTTCTATTTCAGATCTTTATGCTGAGCTATTTTACATTCAGATTCTTATTAGACTTTATTAAACCAAGGGTTGAAATTGCAGGAAATCTGGGAACGATTCAACTTGTATGTATTTGTGTAATTATTTACTACATTTATACTATTAAAAATACTCAAACCACTTTAAAATATTCAAGATGAATTTATTAACACTTTTGGAGGTTGGAGATATGACCGGTCTGGTCATCATAATCATTGGTGTAATGATTGTAGGCGCTGCATTCTTGTCTGTTATTGTTACATTTATTGTAAAACTGATTTATGAAAGTAGTGACAACAGGAAATTCAGCAAAAAGCAGTTTATACAGACTTTTGTTATTTGTTTATTGGTCTGTGGCTTAATAAGCGGATATATCTGTGGATAAGCATTTTAAATAATAACTATGCCAGTAAGAAACTATACTTATTACGATTATACCATCAGTCTTTGCCCGGAGTGCCTGAAAAGGGTAGGAGCAAAGATTATCATAGAGGATGAAGCTGTTTTTATGACCAAGAGATGTCCTGATCATGGTTTTTTTAAAACCAAAATCGCTTCAGACGTACTCTACTATAAAAATATAAGAAACTATAACAAAGCTTCGGAAATGCCCCTTCACTTTGGGACTGATGTGGAATATGGATGTCCTTATGATTGCGGACTATGTGTAGATCATGAACAGCACAGCTGTCTTTCAATCGTGGAAGTTACCGACAGGTGTAACCTTACCTGTCCTACCTGTTATGCCATGTCATCGCCACATTATGGCAGCCATAGAAGTCTTGAAGAAATTGAAGCCATGCTTGACACTATTGTCAGAAATGAAGGAGAGCCGGATGTTGTACAGATCAGTGGGGGAGAACCGACAATCCACCCGGAATTCTTTAAGATCATGGATATTGCCAAATCAAAACCCATAAAGCATCTGATGCTGAATACCAATGGGATAAGAATAGCCAATGATCCCGGTTTTGCTGAAAGACTGGCGGCTTATGCCCCTGAATTTGAAATATACCTTCAGTTTGATTCTTTTAAACCGGAAGTCCTGGAAGATTTCAGAGGGAAGGATCTTACCGCGGTCAGAATGAAAGCGCTGGAAAAACTTAATGAGCTTAACCTTTCTACGACGCTGGTAATTGTCCTTCAGAAAGGGAAAAATATTGATGAGATCGGGAAAATCATTGAATTTGCCCTGAAGCAGAAATGCGTAAGAGGAATCACTTTTCAACCGGTAGAAATTGCCGGAAGAAACAGAGATGATTCGGCACATGAAAAAATTACATTAACAGAAGTAAGACAGGAGATTCTGAACCAATTTCCACTTCTGAACGCCGATGATATTATTCCTGTTCCATGTAATCCGGATGCTTTGGCGATGGGATATATTTTAAAACTTCAGGAAGAAATTATTCCTTTAACGAGATACATTAACCCTGCCGATCTTCTGAATAATGAATCTAGAAATACCATCGTTTACGAGCAGGATAAAGGACTTCACATGCAGCTGCTGGATATTTTCAGTACCGGAATCTCTGTAGATAAGGTAAAACCTAAAGTTAATCAATTACTCTGCTGTCTTCCGGAAGTATGCGCTCCGGATCTTGACTATGATAACCTTTTCAGAATAATAATTATGAACTTTATGGATGCACATGATTTTGATGTAAGGGCAGTGAAAAAATCCTGTGTGCATATTGTCAATAAAGACCTGAAGCTCATACCTTTTGAAACAATGAATCTTTTTTACAGAGATGAAAAAAAGGCTTATCTGGAAGAGCTCAGGAAAGAAGATAAAGTGTTATTTTAAACAATATCAAAAATAAAGCGTGAAATCTGATTTCACGCTTTTATTATTTTTACAGGCTCTTATTTTGTCTCTTTTACATTTTCAAAAGTCATTACTTCTTCCAGCGTTTTCATATATTCATATGCTGTAAGGTCGAATTTCACAGGAACAATGGAAATATATCCGTTAGCCAATGCCGTTTCATCAGCATCTTCAGAATCATCCATATTATTGAAATACCCTGTCAGCCAGTAATATTTTTTACCATGTGGATTTATTCTCTCATCAAAGCTTTCTTCCCATTTTGCATGAGCCTGTTTACATACTTTTACTCCTTTTATTTCTTCAGCAGGAAGTTTAGGAATGTTTACATTCAGAACGATTCCTTTCGGCATCGGGTTTTCCAAAGTTTTTCTTACAATATTCTGAATAAATTCCTTCGCCTGGGTAAAATCAGCTTCCCAGCTGAAATCCAGCAATGAGAAACCAATAGCAGGAATACCTTCTACACCGGCTTCTACAGCAGCAGACATAGTACCCGAATAGATCACATTAATGGAAGAATTGGCGCCGTGATTGATTCCTGAGACTACAATATCCGGTCTTCTTTTAAGAATTTTGTCAAGAGCCATTTTGACACAGTCTACGGGCGTTCCACTGCAGGAAAAATCTGTTTGCGGACCGTCAAGGGTAACTTCTTCGTAGCTTAGGGTAGAATTAATGGTAATGGCGTGGCCTTTTCCACTTTGAGGAGAGTTTGGTGCGACAACAACAACTTCTCCGATTTCGTTCATAAAACTTACTAGATTTCTGATACCAGGAGCTGTAATTCCATCATCATTAGTAACCAGAATAAGCGGTCTTTCCATAAATTATATTTAATTTTTTATTTAAACAGAGTGAATTTGCTCATTTGAGAACAGAACAAATAGATTTCAACACATCAAATGTAGGTAAAAATAAGAAGCGATAAAACAGCTGATTTTTTATTAATTGCTAAGTTTTCAGAATGAAGACTGCCATATTTTACCATAAAAGCAGATGGAAACCGAGAGAAAGGAGATTGGTGAGCTCAGAAATACGGAATATAAGTGAAGCAAAATTAACATGGGGTTGAATATTTGAATTCTTAAATAGCCATGTTCATCTATTGGTGTTTTTATGACTTTACAGGTGTCTTTTCACGAGGAATCTGTATAATTCTGCTGGAAAAACACCTGCAAAGTCTGGGATTTGTTGTTGAGTGCTTTAAAAAAGAATTAATCAAGCGGTTTTCTGCCGGAAATGATGTTATAAAGAATAACAACAATGGCAATAACCAGTAAGACATGAATTAAATAGCCAGTACTCATACCCGGAACTATTCCTAACATTCCTAAAAGCCAAACGACGATGCAGATAACTGCCACTAACCATAGTAAACTTTTCATAACTTAATATTTTGAATTTGTATATAAGAATACTATCATATTTTGTGCCTTTATGACTGGAAATTGATTTTTGTGGTATGTGTTTTTTTTACTTTTAATGAAAAATATACTTAGAAAGATTCAATAAAAAAGAAGATGTTCGCTTCGTTGAAGGATAAACTGCCTGATAATAGGAGCTCACTGACAATCTCTTTATTATTTGCACATTACTTTCAATAAAAATAAGTAAAATTGTTCGGTATTTGTAAATAAGGTCTTAAATTTGATCATTTGTAACAGTACTAAACTTACTGCTACTAATTATTATACTTATTTTAAAAAAATTAATAAATAAAGACAGTTTATGTGGAAAAATTTCAAACTGAATAAATTTTTACTTCTTATTCCATTAACCAGTCTAATGTTTTGTTTCAACTCGCCAAAGAATGACGATGAAAAGATGCAGACGATTATGGTGAGCGTAAAAAACACACTTTCTTATCTGCATTATAGCCCGAAGACGATCAATGATGCCTATTCGAAAGACGTTTATAAGCATTATTTCGAATTGGTAGATCCAGCCAAAAGATATTTCCTCCAATCTGATATGGATGAGTTCAGCAAGCATGAAACAAAGCTTGATGATTATATCGGACAGGGTGATCTCACATTCTATAAACTTACGATTGACAGATTATACCAGAGAGTGGATGAAATTGATAAAATCACTCAGGATATTTTCAGTAAGCCGATCAATCTTCAGGAAGATGAAACCCTTACTCTTGAGCCAAAGCTTAAAAAAGTACCTGCCAACAAACAGGAGCAGTATAATGAGTGGAAAAAATTCATCAAATACAATATTCTTCAGGAAGTTGAGTCGATGAACAGTAAAGAAGAAGCGCAGAAAGAAAAGAAAGATTCTGTTCAGAAGTATAAACTTAAAGATACGATCAAACTGAAAGTTCTTACCCAGGACGAAAAGATCAAAAAAGCAACTGATGAAGTAAAAGATCTTGTAAAAGATACCTTTACCAGATTCAAAAAGAGAAAAAAGATGGATTGGTTTACGGTTTATATGAATGCCTATACAGAAGTATTTGATCCGCACACCAATTATTATTCTCCAAAAGATAAAGAGGATTTTGATACTCAGTTTACCGGAAAAGTAATCGGGATCGGTGCGCTTATTCAGGAGAAAAAAGGAAACCTTTATCTTGGAGCCCTTACCATCGGTGCACCAGCTTGGAAGTCTAAGCAGCTTTCAGAAGGGGACAAGATCCTGAAAGTAAAATCCAAACCGAAAGAAGATGCGGTAAATGTTGTAGGAATGCTTTCTGACGAAGCGGTAAGATTGATCAGAGGGGAAAAAGGAACTCCAGTAACATTGACTGTTCAGAAGAAAGACGGGACGATCAAGGATGTAACAATGATCCGTGAGGAAGTAGCCATTGAGGATACTTTTGCAAGAAGTATTGTTGTAAATGCTCCAAACGGTAAGAAATATGGCTTCATCAATCTTCCAAGTTTTAATGCAGATTTTGAAAATGCCAAAGGAAGAAATGCTTCTGATGATATTAAAAATGAGATTGTTAAGCTTAAAGCTCAGAATGTTGAAGGGATTATTCTTGATCTCAGAAATAACGGAGGAGGATCTTTAACTGAAGTAGGAGATATTATGGGGCTTTTCATGGAAGCCGGACCTTATGTTCAGGTAAAAGACGGAAACGGAAAAATACAGACGCTTAAGAATAAAAATGAAACGCCTATCTGGACAGGTCCATTGGTAATCATGCAGAATGAGCTTTCAGCTTCCGCTTCAGAAATCCTTGCAGGAGTGATGCAGGACTATGGAAGAGCAATGATTATCGGATCTCCGCAGTCTTTCGGAAAAGGAACCGTTCAGACCTTTGTAGATCTGAACAGATTCCTGAACACAGAAGATGATTTCGGATCTTTAAAGCTTACTATCCAGAAATTCTATAGAATCACCGGAGAATCTACCCAGAGAAAAGGAATTGTTTCTGATATTCAGATGAAGGACTTCTTTACGTATGCAGAGGTAGGAGAGAGATATGATGATTATGCATTGGCATGGGATAAGATTTCTCCTACAAAATTCCAGAAGCTGAATTACTTCAATATTCAGGCACTGGAGAAAGCAAGTGCGGACAGAATGGCTAAAAACAACAACTACCAATTGTTATTGGAGTCTGCTCAGTGGAGAGAGAAGCTGGATAAAGAAGAAACAATTACCCTGAATATAACGAAGTTCAATGAGCTGATGAAAAACAGAAAATCTCAGATCGAAAAGTTTAAAGCTTTAACTAAATTCGAGAATGGACTTCAGTTTATCATGTATCCAAGTGAAATCGAAAGAGAGAAAAAAGACGAAGCTTTCAAGAAAAAATCTGAAATGTGGATCAAAAATCTGAAAAAAGATCTTTACCTGCAGGAAGCAATGAATATTGTAGCAGATATGGGTACTAAATCATAAATACAAAAAAACCGCTGATCAAAATATCAGCGGTTTTTTTATTGAGTAATAGGGTTACTTGATTTCTACACATCCCACTCTTCCTCCTGCATTTCCGGTAGGCTGAGTGTGAAAATCATCTGCTGCAGCATGTACAATAAGGCCTTTTCCGATAATGTTCTTAGACTCATCTGTACATCCCAGGCACCATTTGTCTGTCTTGAAAGTCAATGTTGCGGTACCACTCTGGTCAGCAACCAGATTTCCTATATCTCCCATATGAAAATGCTCAGCACCCCATTTACCGTGATCATTCTTGGAAGGATTCCAGTGTCCGCCGGTAGATGTCCCATCCGCAGCAGAACAGTCTCCTTTTTCATGAATATGTACCGCATGAATCCCGGGGGTAAGGTTGGTAATATCCAGTTTCATGGTTACTTCATTTCCGTTTTGAGTAAACTTTGCTGTTCCTCCTGTCTGTGTTCCGCTTTTGGCATTTACAGAGTACGTTTTTGTTGTTCCGCATGAAGCTGCTAAAAACGCACACCCTGCCAATAATGCTAATGTTTGTACTTTCATTTTTAAATGATTTAAAGTGATTTTATCTATAAAATTAAAAAAGATTTTCCAAAGCACTTTATGATTCCGGTCTTTTTTTGAGAAACCACCGTTTATGGCAGTTTTAATTGTTATATTATAAAGAATATCCCGAAGGTTTATAACTTAATTAAAAAGGCAGGAAAAAAGCTTATTTTTAACGTGAAAAGTAATTGCTCTGTCATCAAAAGAAAATTAGAAAAATGATTATCCTATATACTTTTATCAGTGAAGAAAAACACCAGCCTCTTTTAGACAGATATCTCAACGTATTTCCTGATGACACCAAAAGGGATATTCTAAAATACAGGAGATGGCAGGATGCACAGCTTTCTTTACTTGGGAAAGTTTTGCTGCGGTATGGATTAAGGACCTATTATAATATCCATGATGCAGAAACAGGTATTCTCTCCAATAAAAAACCTTATCTGAAAGGGAATTCCCTTCATTTTAATATATCGCATTCTAAAGACCTCGTGACGTGTGCTATTGCAGAATATCCTTTGGGAATAGATGTAGAATTTAATGATCCTAAGGTGCATTATCAGGATTTTACCTTTCAGATGACAGAAGGGGAGCTATTGGAAATCCGGGGATCTGAAGATAAGATGAAAGCTTTTTTTACTTACTGGACGAGAAAAGAGGCTGTCATAAAAGCTCATGGTGCAGGTATGATGCTTCCACTGGATTCTTTTGAGGTGATCAATGACGAATGTTATATTGAAGATAAAAAATTCTTTACCAAAAAGATTTTTATTCACGAGGATTATCAGGGCTATATGGCCTCTTCAGATCAGAAAATTAAATCAGCGGTGCCTTTTATTAAATCTTTTGAAAAGGATGATTGGATATAAAAATGAAAAGACTTTCTGATCATAGCAATATTGAACAAATAAATTCCGTCCAGAGAAAATATCTTTGTTAACTCATACCCTTGAATTGGAAGAATATAAAAAAAGGATTGTAAAAACAATACAATATATTGATCGTCATTTTGATGCAGATTTATCTCTGGAGAAAGTTTCAGAGGTAAGTGCTTATTCTCCGTTTCATTTCCATAGGATATTTAAGCTGGTGACAGGAGAAACCCTTCAGAACTATATTATCAGGAAGAAAATAGAAAAGAGTGCTCTTCATCTGGCTTTGCATAAAAATATGGACATCAAAGATATCTATTGGGATCTCGGATTCTCCAGCCACTCTGTTTTCTGTAAAACATTTAAAAAGCATTATGGTCTGGCACCTACGGAGTTCCGCAGATCGGCTCCGGAAAAATTTCACAGAATTTTGCAGCAACAGAGCAAGAACGGACAAGTTAATACCATTTTCAGCCAATACATTTGCAGCATCGAAAACCTGTTAAACTGGACGAAAATGAATTTAAAAATCGAAGTAAAAAAAATGCCGGAAATGAATCTGGCATCCGTAATGAGCCTTGGAATTGCCAACGTAGAATCTTCTTTCAATGTATTAATAGATTGGGCAACAAAGAAGGGGCTTTTTCCAAAAGATAAGGTGAAAATGATCTCTGTATATCATGACAGCTGCAGGATAACACCTCTGGACAAGGTCAGAATACATGCCTGTATGCTTTTGGATAAACAGCTTAATACGCAGGAAGGTGAGGTATTTGCTGAAACGTTAGAAGCCGGAAAATATATTGTAGGAAGTGGCGAAGTTACCCTCGACGATTTTGAGAAATGCTGGGTCTCTTTGTTTTTATGGATGAATGAGCATAATTACAAGTTCAGGAGGACCTTTCCTTATGAGATTTATTATACTAACTTTAAAGAACATCCGGAAGGAAAAATGATTGTGGATTTTTGTATTCCGGTTTATTAATTACCATTCGGAAGGAAAAGAATGCCTTTCGGTAACAATTTTTTTCAAGGATGGTTTTCTGACGCTATTTTTGATCCCAGAAAACAATAAAAATGAAAACACAAGGACAAAACATTTTGGTTCTGATTTTACTGATCATTTCTGCAATGGGATATTCTCAGATTAAAATCTCGGGGAAAGTATCTTTTAAAAACAAGGGGATGGCCGAGGTTAATGTGACTCTGAAAGATACATATGACGGAACTACCACCGATGCTCAGGGTAACTTTACATTTGAAACATCAGAAAAAGGCACGCATATCATAACTTTTACCCACCCGAAATATGAAAATGTAGAAAAAACAGTTGCTATTGAAAACCAGGATATTTCTTTGAATGTTGACCTTAAAGAACAGATCAGTGAAATTGATGCTGTGGTAGTTTCCGCGGGTTCTATTGAAGCAAGTGACAAAAAAAGAGCGACCGCACTGCTCAGCCCGATTGATATTTATACAACAGCAGGGGCAGACGGACAGATTTCTTCAGCGCTGACTTATCTTCCGGGAGTACAGAAGGTGGGAGGAACTGAAGGACTGTTTGTAAGGGGCGGAACAGGTACTGAGTCGAAAATTTTTATGGATGGAAGTCTTATTAACAACTACTTTTCCAATTCTGTTCCAGGAATTGCGGGAAGAGACCAGTTCAATACCTCTCTTTTTAAAGGAAATATTTTTTCAAGTGGTGGTTATTCTGCATTGTACGGTCAGGCGCTTTCAGGAGCATTGATGTTGGAAAGTGTAGATCTTCCGGATGAGACGTCCTATAATTTCGGGATTTCACCTATTTTCCTGAATGCTGGATTTCAGAAATTATCAGATGATAAAACTTATTCATACGGGGCTACTGCCGGCTATTCTCTTTTAAGCCTGATGCAGAAAGTCTTCAATTTTAATACAGATTTTTTTGAGGCTCCCCAAGGACTGAACGGAGATCTGAATTTCAGATTTAAAACAAAATCAGGAGGGTTTTTCAAATATTATGGCATGTACAACTCAAACAAAATGGGAGTAAGGTCAGAAAGTCTTGAGCCCGGATATGACTTCAGCCTGGTAAAGCTTAATGGGAAAAATACCTATCATAATCTTTCTTTCAGACAGAAATTCGGGAAATACCTGTTGAATGTTGGAGGTTCTTATTCTTATAACAGATCTGACCTTCATTTCTCTACTGAAACAAATAATATGGAAGCCAACAGGAGCCAGCTTCTCACAGATGGAAATTATCTTAATTTCAAAGCTGTTCTTGAAAGGAAAATCAATAGAATCAGTGCGGTAAGAGGAGGCTTTGAACTGAATAATACCGATGAAAATCTGAATTTTGAATCTGTAGAAAAACATTACAAAGATTTGATCTCATCAGCTTTTGTAGAAACAGATCTGGGTTTCAGTAATGCCTTATCAGCGAAAGTAGGGGTAAGGGCAGAACATTCTTCGTTTTTAGGAAAGAATAATATTGCTCCTCGTTTTGCTATTGCTTATCGTCTGGCAAAAGACTGGACCACTTCTCTAGCCTATGGAATCTTTTATCAGAATCCTGAAAGTAAATACATCAATGCTCCTGCAGATCTTGGATTTCAGAAATCGCAGCATTATATTTTTCAGATTCAGAGGGCTTCAGAAGGCAGAACATTACGTTTCGAGGCATTTTATAAGAAGTATGACCAGCTGATCAAAACATTTAATGTTACCCCTGATAAAGAACAGAACCAGCAGATCCAGACTGCTTTAAACAATAATGGATATGGATATGCAAAAGGATTGGAGTTCTTCTGGAGAGACAATAAAAAAACATTTAAAAATATTGATTACTGGATCAGTTACTCGTACCTGGATTCAAAAAGAGACTTCCTTAATTATCCTGTGAGCCTGCAGCCAAGCTTTGCGGCAGAACATACACTTTCGGCAGTAGCCAAAAGATTTATTCCAGAATGGAAACTTGGGGTAAACTTGTCATACACTTATGCAAAGGGACGCCCTTATTATGATATTGCTTCTGCATTTGAGAATGGCAAAGAGGTTAATTATACCAGAACAGAAGGCAGATTGAAAGATTATAATGCCTTGAATTTCAGTCTCAATTATCTTCCCAACATCGGTAAAAAAGATGCGAAGGCTTTTCCTGTATTTGTATTGAGTATTACCAATATTTTAGGATCAAAGAATGTATATGGATATAATTTCTCTGCAGACGGATCCAGAAGTTCTGCCACTGTTCCACCAGTCAATACTTTTGTATTTATAGGTGCATTTATAAGCTTTGGTGTGGATAAATCAGATGATGCCATCAATAATAATTTATAAAAACATAACTTAGGACCAACAAACATCACTAACTTTTAAAATTAGATCTCATGAAAAAATACCTTTTAAGCTTTGCTTTAGTTTGTATGAGCCTGACGGCTTTTGCACAGGCAGATTATGACAAAATAATGTCTGACAAAATAGCAAAGATAGAAACCTGTAAAACACCGGAAGATTTCCAGGCGCTGTCCAACGATTTCCAGAGAATAGGAAGTAAAGAAAGTACAAAGTGGCTTCCGGCATACTATGCTGCATTTTCTTTAATTCAGAAAGGGAGAACCCTGATGAGAGAAGGAAAAATGCAGGAATTGGATGTTATCGCAGATCAGGCTGAAAAACATCTTTCAATGGCTCAGAACCTGGCAGGAGCAGATAATGCAGAAATTCACCTGTTGAGAAAAATGTCTTATTCTTTGAGAATGATGGTGAATCCTCCGCAACGTTACATGACAGACGGAGCAAGAGCTTCTGAGGAACTTAGTACTGCAGAAAAGCTGGATCCTTCAAATCCAAGGATTGCTCTTATCAAAGCAGAAGACACTTATTTTACCCCTGAACAATACGGAGGGAGTAAAACCAAAGGCTTGGAAATGTTTAAAGATGCTCAGGCAAAATTTAAAGCCTACAAGCCAAAAACTGCATTGGATCCAAGCTGGGGAAAAGCAGAAGCTGATTATTTTCTAAGTCTTCCGGCAGAAAAAGTAAAATAGTTTTCCCTTTTCATATAACCTTCATCCGTGAAGGTTTTTTTATACCATTCAGAGAGGAAAATAAGCCCTTCGGTAAGAATTAATTTTTGATACCTTTAATAAAAGCTAATTTTGAGTCAAGAAAACAGATCATGAAGCGTAAATACCTTACAACATTACTTTGGACATCATTGGGAACCACATTGTTTTTCTTTTTGTTTTTCAATGATGAAAAGACTTTCCGGACTTTTATGATCACACTGCTTCTTTCTACGATGTACTCATTTGTATTGGGATTTGGGAACGGGTTTATCAATGAATTTCTGAATAAAAAATTTCCCTGGTCAGAAGCTACCCGTACAAGGGCCGTTTTAAGCATCATTTCGATTGTTATCGGGAATTTCATTCTGGTTTATTTCTGCAATTATATGAACTATGTTGTTATTCAGAAAACAGCTACTGCAGAAGAGTTTTTTTCATCAAAATATGGAGTTACCAATTGGTTTATGATCAATATTGCCCTGCTCATATCTGCTTTTCTCCATGCGAAAAGCTTTATGGAAGAACTGAAGAAGACTTCCAGAAAAGAGGTGGTGGAACAGAAGCTTATTGCCAAATCTGCCAATGCTCAGTTTGAGAGTTTAAAAAACCAGCTGGACCCTCATTTCCTTTTTAATTCATTGAATGTGTTAAGCTCTCTGATTGATGAAAATCCCCGGCAGGCCCAGAAGTTTACCGCTTCAATGTCAAAGATTTACCGGTATGTACTTGAACAGAAAGATAAAGAGATGGTGACGGTGGAAGATGAGATAGAATTTGCTAAAACGTATTGTGACCTTCTAAAAACAAGGTTTGAAGACAGTGTGGATTTTAGTTTTGATGTTCCCAGGGAAGATTATCAGAAATATGTGGTTCCGCTTTCTCTACAGCTGCTGTTGGAAAACTGTATCAAACATAATTTTGCGACATCATCAAAACCACTTACTATCAGAATTTTTTCAGATGGAAATACCCTCTGCATTGAAAACAATCTGCAGGTAAGAGAGCAGATCAAAGAAAGTTCCGGGATTGGTCTTGCCAATATTGTACAACGCTATTCTCTGCTTACAGAACGGAATGTCTTCATAGAAAAGTCCGAGGACCATTTTAAAGTAAAGCTTCCGATGCTTTTGGTTAAGCCTCAAGTTTCCAATGAAGAACCTGAAGAAGAAGCTGCTGCTTATAAAAGGGCTCAAAAGAGGGTTAGGGAAATGAAAAAGTTTTATTCCAGCCTGATTACGTTCAGTATTATTATTCCCTTTTTATTCTTTGTCAATCTTTTTACCAGTAAGGGAGAATATTGGTTTTGGTATCCGGCATTAGCATGGGGAATGGTTTTGGCTTTCAGGGCTTTCAAAATTTTCGGAATCGGGGAATCATGGCAGGAAAAGAAGATAAGGGAAATTATGAATCAACAAAAAAACAGAAACAATGGAAAAATTCGATGAAGATGATATTCAATATCAGCAGGCTAAAAAACAGGTAGAGCAACTGACCGGGTTTTATGGACATGTATTCGTTTATGTGGCAGTAAACATTATTATTGTTTTTTATAATATTTCACATCTGGAACCCGGAGAAAGCTATTTTCAGTTTAAAAATTTCTTTACTGCCACTTTTTGGGGAATTGGGCTTCTGGCTCATGCGGCGGCGGTTTTCTTACCCAAAATAGGAGCTGTAAAAAAATGGGAGGAAGATAAAATCCGTGAAATCATAGACAAGAAGAAAGATCATTAGAAAATAAAACATCAAAATTGCATTGTGATATTCTGCAGGTTAGTGATCTGTCATTTCATCTAAACATAACCTTAAACCCGTAGAAAATGAACACTTTATCCATTCTGTTTTACATCTCAATGGTTGTCTGGTTTCTTACAGAGATATTGTATAAAAACATGCTGAAATCCGGCAAAGAAGATAAAAAAGACAAAGACAGATCTACTCTGAATATCTTATGGCTAGCCATTCCTTTTTCCATCATGAGTTCAGTAATCATATCCTATAATACCCGTTTTTCAATCAATAAAGATCACTGGATTCTTTACCTTGGTGAGTTTTTCATTCTTGCCGGGATTATTTTCAGGTACATTATTATCAGGTCTCTGGGAAAATACTTTACGGTGGATGTTACCATCAGACAGGACCATAAAATCAAAAAAGAAGGATTTTATAAATACCTGAGGCATCCTTCCTACGCTTTTTCGCTGCTGACTTCACTTGGACTTGGACTGTATTTAAACAACTGGCTGTCATTAATCTTCGCTTTTATACCTCCTTTTTTAGCTTTTAGCTATAGAATTAAAATTGAAGAACAGGCTTTAGTAGAACAGTTCGGGGATGAATACATTGAGTACAGGAAAAGTACAAAGAAACTGATCCCTTTTATCTACTGATTCCAGGCTTTTTATAACAAGGAAATTTAGAGATTTCACACGAATATTCCATTAATCACAAGTTTTTACCATTCGGATATCATTTTCTACCCTTCGGTAATATAAAATTGATTTGAGCTCTTCCTTGAAGTATCTTTGAGTCAAGAAAAACAAATTAACCTTTAAAACAAAACATTATGGAAATTTTACCCAACAAAGAAACGATAGCTTACAGAAAAGCCTCAAGAAGAGTAAAAGAACTGAAAGAGTTTTATGGAAATCTTACTTCTTACTGTCTTGTAATTCCTTTTTTAGCCATATTGAATATTCTTACTGCACCGGGTTATTTATGGTTCTTATGGCCTGCACTGGGCTGGGGGATCGGACTTGCATTTCATGCTGTTAATGTCTATGGAATCGGTAAAGAATGGGAGGAAAGAAAAATAAAGGAACTGATGGATAAAGAAGAAAAACCAAAAATAAAAACATTTTAACCCTAATAACTTAAAAATTATACAATCATGGATTACCAAACTGCTTACACAAGAACTCAAAACATCAAAAAATTCTACAGAAGTATTTTCATATTTACAGTCGTTGCTGTGCTTATTGCTCCTGATGATATATTTGATGAAAAGATAATCAGAATCCAATTATTTGACAGATATGCCATACTTGGAATATGGGGACTTATCCTTCTTGTAAAAGCGATAAAACTGTTTCTTTTTGATTCTGAGTGGGAAAGACATATGATTGAAAAAGAAATGAGAAAAGAGAAAAAGCCAATAGATTATTAAAAGTTGTCTGCTTTTCTCTACCTTTATTTCCTAAAATCTGAAAACCAAAATTAAAGCTCAATGATCAAAACTGTCATTATAGAAGATGAAAAACCTGCTTCAAGGAAATTGGAAAGAATGCTGGGTCGTTTTCCTGAAATAGATGTCGTTGCTAAAATAGAATCAGTAGAAGAGGGGGTTGCCTGGTTTTCTGAAAACGAACATCCTCAGTTGATCTTCTCCGATATTGTTTTGGGTGATGGTCTCTCTTTCGATATTTTTGAAAAAGTACCTACCAAAGGTTTCATTATCTATACAACAGCTTTTGACCAATATACACTGAAAGCATTCAAACTGAACAGTATTGATTATCTCTTAAAACCCATCCTTGATGAAGATCTCGAAGGGGCAATAGAAAAGTTCAAATCGTTCATTCCGGCAAATGATACCAATGCTTCTCAGGATATCAAACAGCTGATCAGAAAAGAAAAATCTACCCTTTCCAGAGTTCTTGTTAAAATAGGATATAACCTTAAAATTATACAGACTCATGAAATAAGCTGTTTTTTCAGTGAAAATAAAATCGTCTATCTTCAGACGGAAGACCGCACTTACCCATCAGATTTTACGCTTGATGAGCTCGAAGATGTTCTCGATGGCAAAAAGTTTTTCAGGGTCAACAGGCAGTTTATTATCAGTTCAGATTATATCAGAAACATTCATACTTCACCGTATTACAAAGTGGATCTGGATTTTCAGCCTGAAGAGGAAATTACGGTAAGCAGAGACCGGGTGAAAGATTTCAAAGACTGGCTAGTCAGTTGATAAATAAAAGCTAAAAACAAAAACCATGGATCTTATATTATTATTTTTCAAACTATTCCTTTCCATCTTTTATCCCTAAAAAAGGAGAATGATCAACTGCCATAAAAATCGCTGGCAGATTTTATAAAATGGTGAAAGGCTTCCGTGACGTCTTTCTTATGCTTATGGGTAAGAGGAAAAGGAACCATATGAGAATATTCGTACGGAAAATCCTTGATTTCAATATCAACATCGATATTCCTGTAGCCTCCCTGCAGTGTATTTAAAGCTTCCATAGGAGGAGCAACACTGTCCTTCTCCAAGACATAAGCTTTGATCTGAGATTGGATCTCCCGAATTCTTTCTTCCCGTTCTTTTTGAAAGAAATTATACCGCAGCATCTTTTTGAACCAGCTTTCCTGTGAATGTAATGCATCGGTCTGATAGTGTTTCAAGCGGGAATCTGATTTAAAATCTGAACTCAGAAGTTCTGTAAAGACAGACTGCATCTTGACCGTTGCCTGAGTATCCATAATGTATTTTGATATCGGAAACATCCTGTCGATGGTCATTCCTCCGCAAAAACAGAATACTTTTGCCTGAGTAAAATAATCATTGGGATCAGCCATTTTAATGATCATGGAAAGAAAGGACCCTATAGAATATCCGAACAGATTCAGGCTTGCCTCTGCGGCAATGCTTTTAATTGTACCGGATTTAATGTTTTTCACAACTTCAGTAACGTCAGAATAGGTTTGAAGCCCGGACCAGAACATCCTTTGAGGGTGGGCTTCCAGCCGGGAGCTAATAGCAGCATTTACATAGGAATAATTCATGTTTTCAGGATACTTTTTCTTCCTGAAACTAACGACTTCCATCATGTGATGACGGTCACTCCAGATAGGCTCTGCACGGTTCATATGAAAAGCGATCGGGAACAATATAATGGCTTTTTTGGTCCTTTGGGCCAGTTCATAAGCCCATGGCAGGTATTTGTCCCATTTCTTCTCGTTCAGCCCGTGAAAAAAGAATATGCATCCATCTGCCGTTTCAATATCGGCTCTCTTCAGAATATAATATTCAAACTTTTTATTGCATTCAATATCAAAATCTTTGAGGTCTATTGTAGGGTGATTATAAAAAAGGTATCCTTTTTCGTTGATTTCCAGAGCTTGCTGATGTTTACTGCAATGCTGGTGCTCCGAACCATAGAGCAGGTCAGAAACTTTGGACTCAAAAGGAATTGCCTCAATGGTTACATTCAGCTCTTTTATTTCAATCCTGTCTTTTCCGGAATCAAAATGACTCTTCAAAACTTCATGCAGTTCACAATATTCCATAACGAGGTCATTGATGGGTTCATAATTAAAACTATTAAGTTAAAGAATTATTGCTGTAATCTATTGGTTTTGAATGATTAAATGTATTCCAGGCATAAGAGAAATAGAATACATCCTTTGGTGTCCACGTTTCTGACGGCTTTTTTTATATCTTAACTATCTGTAATCAATTCTGTTGGACTCTGTGTCTTCAAGTTGTTTCACAATAGATTCCGGGATTTCATCACTGTCAATCGGAAAACTGATAGAATCCGAAATGAAATTTTTTCGGTCTGCTTTTCTAAAGATTTCAAACAGGGCAATCGGCTCCTGGTTAAAACTGATACAGGTGCTTATAAAGTGGATTTCGTGGAGCTTATAGTCTGGGTTCTTAAGTTTTTCTTTAATATCTTTTATCCTTGAAATAAAATGTCTCTGCCGGATAAAAGTGTTGCTGTTCATGATGATGAATACATAATCTGAATAGGCTGTTACTTTTCCAAAATATTTATGGTGGTCACCACCGCTCCTTTCAATAAAATATTCTCCGGTTGTTTCAGATTTATAAATCTCCATAGCAGAACGCCATATACGGTCTTCTTTTGCCATTAAAGGATTGTCTGGCAGATTTCTGTTATAAGAATACCAGCAGCCCACCAAACGGTCCAGAAGAGCCGTATTCAGATTAACATTATTCATATCAATCCTCAGGTCATTAAAATTGAAGGTTTCCGTATTGGAATTAATGAAGTCTATGTAATTCGAATACCCCAGAACTCTGACAATTAGACTTAGCTTGGCAAGATTAGGCCTGCTCAGTACAGCATTTTCATTCTGCCTGTATTTCTTCAGCTTATTGATGATCAGATGCTCATACAGATAATTCGTTCCCAGTAGATCCGGTTCCTTTCTTATCGTTTTCTCTGACTGGTCATTGATAATCATTTCATTCAGCTCGGCACTTATATAGGACCATTCGGTTTTAGTAACATCCTCCCAGTGGTTTTTCTTTAAAAAGTGGCGGCTTAAGAAATTCATAAGCTTTTCAAGGTGCAGAATATCTTCTTTTTTCATGGATTGATTTTATAAGACTAATTTAAGGCTTTTATCAAACCTGAAAAGATTTTTTAAAGACTTTTATATTATAGGATCCATTGATATTTGAATAGAAAATAAAATGTAAAACAATGGAAACAAAAATGGTATTAAAAGATGCATTCCTTTGGACCAGAATACAGGAGTTTTCTCTGGATGCTCCCGGTGCTGAATTTCCTTTCTCAAAAAAACTGGCAAAAGAAGAAAGCTGGAGCCTTGATTTTGCAAGAAAGGCAATAGAAGAATATAAAAAGTTTGTTTATCTCTGCTGTGTCCTTCCCAACGGTGCTTCTCCAAGCAAAATAGTGGATAAAGTATGGCACATGCACCTGATCTATACCCAGAACTATTGGGAAGAATTCTGCCCGAATATTCTGAAAAAACCGCTTCATCATCATCCATCGAAAGGAGGGATCGCAGAAAAAGAAAAACATCAGAACTGGTTTGAAGAAACCCTTACAGGCTATCAGACTGTATTTCAACAGGAAGCTCCTGAAGAAATCTGGAAAGATCTTGGAAAAAAATCTGAAGGACAGTCGTGGATAAGAAAAATGGCTTCTTTTGTCTGGATTTTTCTTTTGCTGATGCTGTTCTCATGTACGGAAGGAAATGGTTTCGCCGGATTATTCATCACAGGTGGGGTATTTGTGGTAATTTTTATTCTGGGAGCGATTGTATCCATAACCCGAGATCAGGAAGTCTCTGATCCTAACAGAAAAGATAAGCAAAGCAATGACGGAAGCAGTTGTGGCGGATCAGGCTGCAGCGGAGGAGGCGGATGTGGAGGCGGTTGCGGTGGATGTGGGGGGTGCGGCGGATAAAAAACTAATTATAATGAAAAAGATCGTCATTCATTCAGCTTCAGTTATAATAAGCCTTGTGTGGCTTTGGGTAACCTGTCATACATTGAACCCCGTTACACTTAAAGGACCTGATTTTCTTACGTTCTATATTATTCTGGTTCTTGGTTTCTATGCTTCGGTTTTTATAATCAATTCCTTGAGAGAAAAAATTTCGAAAGAAACATTTTATTTCGCTGGATTTATTTTTCTGCTGGGAATGATAAAGCTGGTCCGGGGAATTACATTGGGGAAACCCATTGGATTTCTGGTTATGATTTTAATTGCAGAATGTATTGTTGCAGTGGCTCTTATGCCTGCTCAGGTCAACAAAAACATGAAATAGAGAGATTATTAAAAAATAAACCCGAAACAAAAATGTTCCGGGCTTTATAATAAGCTGTTGATCTCAAATATCTTTATTCTTTTCATTCGCAGGTTTGTAGCCATACCTTCTAACCATAACCGAAGTCAGTACCACTAATATGAGGCTGATCGCGATATTCGAATTTTCCGGATGTACAATGAACTGATAAAGATTATAGCCAAAAATAGCAGATACAATGGTAATCAGAATATTGTTTGCATACGCATACTGGTTTTTTGAAAATGTTTTCATAGTCGTATTTTTATTGTTTACTCAGTAAGTAAGACAACTTAAAAAACGTTACAGAAAAATTGTAAAATTTATTTCTTAAAAAACGATCTCAATCTGACTCCCCGGATCCCGAAACTCAAAAATTCCTATGAAATCACGCCACTGCCGATAAGCTCTTCATCAATATACCATGAAGCAAACTGACCTTCAGCAATAGCAGACTGCAGTTCATCAAATTCAATATAAAATGCATTTTCAAACTGGTACAGTGTTGCTTTCTGCAAAGGCTGTCTGTATCTGAATCTGGCCATTACTTCCATAGATCCTCCATTCTGAAGTCTCATATCCTCACGTACCCAGTGCAGTTCAGAATTATCAATTTTCAGGGCCTTTTTGTGAAGTCCCGGGAAATGACTTCCTTCTCCTACAAAAAGGATGTTGTTTTCCATGTCTCTGGAGATGATAAAACAGCTTTCTTTGTGTCCGCCTATTCCAAGGCCTTTGCTTTGTCCGATCGTGAAAAACTGGGCTCCCTGATGTTTCCCGATTGCTTTTCCGTCAGATTTTTTATAATGGATTTTTCTGGATAGATACTCAAGCTCTTCTTCTTTAGACGAAAACTCAGGTTTTTCTTCCAAAAACAGAGGTGAATCTTTGAAAATTTCCACGATTTCCCCCTCATTAGGTTTTAATTGCTGCTGTAAAAACTGGGGCAGGCTCACTTTTCCGATAAAACACAGCCCCTGGGAATCTTTCTTATCAGCTGTTACCAGCCCGATTTCTTTTGCAATTTCTCTTACCTGAGGTTTTGTAAGTTCTCCGATAGGGAATAATGCTTTAGAAAGCTGATCCTGACTTAGCTGACAAAGGAAATAAGACTGATCCTTATTGTTGTCTTTTCCAGCCAGAAGATGGAAAATTTCTTTACCGTTTTCATCAAAAGTGGAGGTTACCCTTGCATAATGTCCGGTAGCGACCTTATCTGCGCCTAAAGACATTGCGGTCTTCATAAATACATCGAATTTTACTTCTCTGTTACACAGTACATCAGGGTTGGGAGTTCTGCCTTTTTCGTATTCGGCAAACATGTAATCAACGATACGTTCTTTGTAAAGTTCACTCATGTCTATCACCTGGAAAGGAATTCCAAGCTTTTGTGCCACCATAAGGGCATCATTACTGTCCTCAATCCAGGGACATTCATCTTCTAATGTTACGGAAGCATCGTTCCAGTTTCTCATGAATAAAGCCACGACCTCATGGCCTTGCTGCTGCAGCAGATATGCTGTAACACTAGAATCTACACCTCCGGAGAGGCCTACTACTATTTTCATTGTATTTCAATTTTACGAAACTCTTAACGGGAGTTCTTAGTTTGATGCGGCAAAAATACAACTAAAAAATTCGCAAAAAAACCATAATTTTAAACATTGATAAAAACGATGGTAATCGTTGTCACCATTTTCCTGCATGGATAAACAAGTGGAGGAATGGATAAATATCATCAAAACAAAATAGCTCTAGATATGAAAAAGTTTATTATTTCTATGATGCTGATCTGCTCAGGATCAGCTTTTTCCCAGGTTTCGGTGAGTACCCAGGCACAGGAAAACAACAGGTGGACTTTCGGAGGAGGTATCGGATTAGGATTCGGGAGTAACAGCTCTTTCAATCTGTCCGCTTCGCCCAGAGTGGGTTACAGGCTTACTGATGATCTTGAAGGTGGGGTAGTAGGAACTGTATCCTGGCAGACCTCCAATTCTTATAAATCCACAATGTTCGGAGTAGGACCTTTTGTCAATTATTATTTTGCCCGGTCATTTTATTTAGGAGCCAATTATCAACATTATTTTATCGATTACAGGGATAAATACTACGATTATAAATACAATACGGAGGAAAATGCATTGTATCTTGGAGGAGGATATATGCAGCGGATCGGAAATCATTCCTTTATGCAGATAGGGGTTATGTATAATGTGCTTTGGAAAGAAAATTCGAGTATTTTTTCCAGTGGTTTGGTGCCGAATATTGGTTTCGTGGTGGGATTGTAATTTTATTGAGATGTTTTGATCGTATCATGGAGTAAATTTGCTAAAATACTATGAGCAATATGGATGTCAAAAATCTTTCAAATAATGGTTTAGTAAGCTTCATCAAAAAAACGTATCCTGTATCTGATTTTACCGCAAATTTTATCGCTGACAATTTCGAACCTGTAATTTTATCAAAGTATCAGCTTACTTTAAGAGAAGGGAGTATTAATTCTGATTATATTTTTCTCGAAAAGGGATATATGCGTTCTTATGTGCTGGATATTGATGGCAATGAGGTAACTACAAATATTTTCAAGCCTGATGAAATGGTTTTTGAAGTGGAATCATATTTTCAACGGAAACCATCAAAGGAAAATATAGAAGCCATTACAAGCTGTGTGGTCTGGATCGGAAAATACGAAAAGTGCCAACGACTCTTTCATACATTGCCGGAGTTCAGAGAGTTTGGTAGGGCTATTTTGGTAAGAGGATTTACAGAGTTGAAAAAACGGACAATTTCTATGATTAAAGAAAAGTCAGAAAAAAGATATGAAGACTTACTTTCAGAATCTCCGGATATCTTCAGGCATGTTCCGCTAAAATTTATTGCATCTTATCTTGGAATTACAAATACTTCTTTAAGCAGATTGAGAAAAACAACCTGAAAAATTGCCAATTGGCAAAGTTTTTACAATTTATGAAGCTGAATTTTGCATAATAAATTTATACATTATGCAAACAGAAAATATTCAACAGATTGGCTTGGAAAAGCGTATTGGGATTATAATGATCTTTTGGGGAGCGGGGAGTTTTTTATTAGGTTTTTTTAATATTTTTAGTCTTATTCCGCGTCCACTTTTTGGAGTTTTGATCGCCCTGATTCTTTTGGGATTGATTTTTATTTATCAGACAAAACCGTCTTTTAAGGCTTTTTCCGATTCAATTCCTTTAAAAGGGATTACCCTTTTCCATGTTTGGAGGATTTTTGCAGGCTGGATTTTTATTTCTTATACCGGAAAATTATCTGAAACATTTATCCATAATGCTGCTTATGGTGATATTATTTCAGGAAGTCTTGCCGCATCGGTCTTTGTTTTCGGGCGTACCAAGCTAAATTATTATATTTTTAATATCATTGGTTTGCTTGATTTTATTATTGCTGTAGGAACAGGCGTTTTTCTTACCATCACAGGAAATAATGAAATGGCTCCGATTATTCAGTTGCCTCTGATTTTGATACCCTTATTTGGCGTTCCTCTTTCAGGGTTTACTCATTTTATTTCTTTAAGCCGCCTTTTAAAAATGAAAGATAAAAAACTCTCTGAAATGATTGAATAACGCCATCAATCAATCTGAAAAAACAAAAGCACCGGGATTTTTGCCGGTGCTTTTCTATTTGAAAATTAAATTATTTACTTAATTAAGACTGAGAAGACTTTTCTGTCGATTTTTTCGCTTTCTGCGTTTTTCCGATCAATCCGTCTTTTGCTTCATTCAGATCAAGAACTACGGTCTCGCCTTCAGATAACTGTTTGTTTACCAGCATTTCTGCCAATAAATCTTCAATATATTTCTGAATAGCTCGTTTTAATGGTCTTGCTCCAAAATCCTTATCCCAGCCTTTCTCAGAGATAAAGTCTTTTGCTTCTTCAGTCAATTCAACTTTATATCCTAATTTTTCAAGTCTGCTGTACAGTTTGTTCAGTTCAAGATCAATGATTTTCTTGATGTCATCTTTTTCAAGAGAGTTGAAGATCACAATATCATCAATTCTATTCAGGAATTCAGGAGAGAATGCTTTTTTAAGTGCATTTTCAATGGTACTTCTTGCTCTTGAATCCGAAGATGTTTTCTTCGCAGAAGTTCCGAATCCTACACCGTCTCCGAAATCTTTAAGATCTCTTGTACCAATGTTTGACGTAAGGATAATAATGGTATTTCTAAAGTCTATTTTTCTTCCCAAACTGTCCGTAACATGGCCTTCATCCAAAATCTGTAGCAAGATATTGAATACATCAGGATGCGCTTTTTCAATCTCATCCAAAAGAACCACAGCATAAGGTTTTCTTCTTACGGCTTCTGTTAATTGACCTCCTTCTTCGTATCCAACGTATCCCGGAGGCGCACCAACTAATCTTGAAACTGCGAATTTTTCCATGTATTCACTCATATCGATTCTGATCAAAGATTCATCAGATTCGAAAAGCTCTCTTGCCATTACTTTTGCCAACTCGGTTTTCCCAACCCCTGTTGTTCCTAAGAAAATGAATGTACCGATTGGACGGTTCGGGTCTTTAAGACCGGCTCTGTTTCTTTGAATTGCCTTAACAACCTTTTTCACAGCATCTTCCTGGCCGATTACCTTTCCATTTAGATTTCCATCCATTCCGGCAAGTTTATCAAGCTCGTTCTTGCCCACTTTCGTTACAGGAACTCCACTCATCATCGAAACCACTTCTGCTACATTCTCTTCCGTTACGGTTTCTTTTTTCTCTTTTACATCCTTATCCCATTTTTCCTGGGCTGCATTCAGTTCCATCTGAAGGCGTTCCTCTTCATCTTTAAGCTTTCTTGCTTCAAGATAATCCTGAGCTTTTACTGCTTTCTGTTTCAATTCTTTGATATCTTCGATTTTCTTTTCAAAATCAATGATTTCAGTAGGAACTTTCATATTTTTGATATACACCCGTGAACCTGCCTCGTCCATTGCATCGATAGCTTTGTCCGGTAAGAAACGGTCTGTAATATATCTTGATGTCAGATTGACACATGCCGCAATAGCTTCAGGAGTATAAATTACATTGTGGTGTTCTTCATACTTATCTTTGATCTGGTTCAGAATCTGAATCGTTTCATCAATAGAAGTAGGTTCCACCATTACTTTCTGGAATCTTCTTTCTAAAGCCCCGTCTTTTTCAATATACTGACGGTATTCATCAAGAGTGGTTGCTCCGATGCATTGGATTTCACCTCTTGCCAAAGCCGGCTTGAACATATTGGAAGCATCTAAACTTCCGGTAGAACTTCCCGCTCCTACAATCGTATGAAGCTCGTCAATAAATAAGATGACATCTCTGTTTTTTTCCAGTTCCGTCATGATGGCCTTCATTCTTTCCTCAAACTGGCCACGGTACTTAGTTCCGGCAACCAAACTGGCCAGATCCAGGGTGATCACCCGTTTTCCGTAAAGAACTCTTGACACTTTTTTCTGTTGAATTCTTAACGCTAAACCTTCAGCGATGGCAGATTTACCAACTCCCGGCTCTCCGATAAGAAGAGGGTTGTTTTTCTTTCTTCGTGATAAGATCTGAGAAACTCGCTCAATTTCTTTTTCACGCCCGATCACTGGGTCCAGCTTTCCGTCTCTTGCCAAAGAAGTAAGGTCTCTACCAAAGTTATCCAGTGTAGGCGTTTTACTTTTTGCAGAGCCTAAATTTCCTGTAGGCTTTCTCATTTGCTCAAATTCTTCTCTCTCATCATCATCATCATAAGCACTCATCTGCGGTGTCTGTCCTGAATTTTTAAGCATAGTCTGATACTCTCTTGAAACTCCCTCATAATCGATGTCATAAGCTCCCAGAATATTTGAAGTAGGATCCTCATATTTATAAAGAATACCTAAAAGCAGGTGAACGGTATTAATTTCATTGCTTTTATATTGTCGGCATTCTAACTCTGCACGCTTAATGGCATGATCTGCCATCTTGGTGAAAGAAATATTGGTAACCTCTTCAGAAATAGGATTAAGACTTGCTGTATTTAAAGTTTCAATTTTTCTTCTGATTTGTGTTAAATCCGCATTAAGGTTTTGAAGGATTTCTTTTGCAGAGTTTTCCGTTTTTATAATACCTAAAAGTAGATGTTCTGTATTAAGAAATTCACTTTTCAGCCTTTTAGCTTCGCTTTTGCTTTGTTTGAACACCTGGCTCAAACCTTGTGAAAACTTATAATCCATAATATATCTCATTAGAACAAAGGCAACATTACCTTTTATTCATTATCTAAATTACAAATATTTTACCAAAAATCAATTAATGACTTTATGGCAGAAAAAATTTTATTATCTTATTGAAAATGATTAAGTTTGTTATCCTTAATTTTTTCCCATGAATCCTGAAATAACCACCTACATCGGCTATTCTGCTTCTCTTTTTATTGTATTGAGTTTCATACTGAAAGATGTAAGAAAAATCAGAATTGTCAATATGATTGGCTGCTTTTGTTTTGTCATTTATGGCTTCTTCAGCGGTCCGCTTTGGCCGGTTATCATTCCAAATGGGTTAATCTGCTTCATTCAGATCTATCATTTAATACTAGGTAAAAAGAGTTAATGAGGAAAAAAATAATTACTTCAGCTTTTAGTAATCTGTATACTGACCAGAGGATCGAAAAGGTTTGCAAAACCCTTTTTGATAACGGATATTCCATCAATCTGATCGGGAATGACTGGCAGGGGAATGAAAAAATGGAGCGTCCTTACCCTTTTTCGAGAATATCATTGAAATCTAAAAGCCTGAAGACTGCTTATTTTGAATTCAACTGGAAATTATA
Organism: Chryseobacterium sp. ON_d1; assembly: GCF_006829085.1. Taxonomy (GTDB): domain Bacteria; phylum Bacteroidota; class Bacteroidia; order Flavobacteriales; family Weeksellaceae; genus Chryseobacterium. Next base: position 177,840 of record NZ_BJTC01000004.1, on the reverse strand, counting down.
TAAAGAGCTGCAGAAAAAAGCGGACAAAGATACTATTCTTCATGCCAATGACATTGATGCTCTTCTGCCAAATTATCTCATTTCCAGAAAACTGAACATTCCTTTGGTCTTCGACAGTCATGAAATTTTCACGGAAATGCCATCGGTCCAGAACAGGTTTTCACAGAAATTCTGGAGAGTCCTTGAAAGAAGACTGGTTCCTCATATGGAACTGATGATGACAGAAAGTGAAAGCTATGCCGAATGGTTTCATAAACAATATGGTGTCAACCCTGTAGTGGTAAGAAATATTCCGAGAAAAATCCTTTCGGCACCCGAAATTCAGGAAAATCATCCTAAAATTATTTTATATCAGGGAGCGATTAATCAATCCAGAGGAATAGAAAAAATGATTGTGGCGATGCATCACATTAAAGATGCTGTATTGAAAATTGCCGGTGATGGTCCTAAAAAGAAAGAATATGAAACGCTTGTCGCTCAGGAGGGGTTGCAGGATAAAGTATTTTTTCTGGGTAAACTGAAACCGGAAAATCTCAGGGAGATAACCAAAACCGCTGATGTGGGATTTAGCCTTGAGGAAAATAACGGCGTGAGTTACTATTACTCACTTCCTAATAAGGTTTGTGATTATATCCAGTCAAGAGTACCTCTTGTCATGATTAATTTCCCGGAGATGCAAAGGATAAAGAATCAGTTTGATGTAGGAGAAATTGTCTCTGATCATCAGCCGGAAACAATCGAGAAGGCAATCAATAGGGTGCTCGAAAAAGGGAGACTGTATTATCAGGACGAATTGAATAAGGCTGCAGATGTATTTTGCTGGGAAAATGAAGAAACGAAAATCCTGCAGCTTTTTGAAAAAGCATCCCGTCAATAAATTTTACAAAATTGGTTATCTTTGCAAAAGAAATTGATTTAAAATGACCATTAAAGAAAAACAGCAGGAAATAATCGACGAATTCGCTTTTCTTGAAGACTGGGAGCAAAAGTATGAGTACATCATTGATCTTGGAAAAGAACTGAAAGGCTTGCCGGAAGACAGAAAAACGGAAGAAAATCTGATTAAAGGCTGTCAGAGTAAAGTTTGGATTGATGCTGAATTCAAAGATGGGAAGCTGTTCTTTAATGCAGATTCTGATGGTATTTTACCAAAAGGTATCGTTTCTCTTTTAGTAAGTATTTACAGTGGCCATTCCACTCAGGAAATCCTGGATTCTGATTTTGAGTTTATTTCAGAAATAGGACTACAGGAATTTCTTTCTCCTTCCAGAGCCAACGGATTGATGGCGATGACGAAGCAGATTAAGTTTTATGCAGTTGCTTACCAACTGAAATCATAACGGTGACCAGAATTTTAGCATATCGTTTTTCCGCATTTGGAGATGTTGCGATGACTGTACCTGTTTTCAGAGAGTTTCTGGAGCAGAATCCCGGCGTGGAAATAATTATGGTTTCCAGAAAAAATTTTGAGGCACTGTTTGCAGGAATTCCCAATGTAACCTTTAAAGGGATTGATCTGGATGATTATAAAGGTTTGTTTGGACTGAGAAAACTGAGCAATGAACTGATCCGTGAGTTTCACCCGGACTGTATTGCCAATCTCCATGATGTAATCCGCACCAAAATTTTAGATAGAATATACAGAAGGAAAGGATTTAAGGTTTTCAAAATTGATAAAGGCAAAGAAGAGAAAGAGCGTCTTACCGATGTCTGGAACCTGGAAAAAGTACAGCTGAAAAAAACAGTGGAACGCTATGCGGATGTTTTTCGTAATATGGGGTTTAAAGTAGAACTTTCACATCAACTGAGGCCGGTCTCAGATCATAAATCAGGAATTGGTCTTGCTCCTTTTGCCCAGCATACAGGAAAGATGCTTCCTTTGGAAAAATCATACGAGCTGGCAAGAATTCTGGCCAGAAAACATAAGGTGTATTTCTTTGGGGGAGGTAAAAAAGAAACAGAAACGCTTGAAAAATGGGAAAGCGAAATTCCCAATACAAAAAATCTTTCCGGAAAATTGAATCTTACCGAAGAACTCAATCAGATCTCTCAGTTGGAGCTCATGATTTCCATGGATTCAGCGAACATGCACCTTGCAAGTCTTGTAGGAACAAGATGCGTTTCTATATGGGGAGCCACTCATCCTTATGCGGGATTTTTAGGATTCGGGCAAAGTGAAGATGATGTTGTTCAGGTCGAAGATCTTACCTGCAGACCTTGTTCTGTTTTTGGGGATAAAGAATGTTACAGAGGAGATTGGGCCTGTCTTGAAGAGTTTAATATCCAGAAGGTGGTGGATCGGGTTAATTTTTAAAAATAATCTTTACCATTTCTTTGGCTTTCGCTTTATCGGAGTGGGTTTTATCTAAGATTTCCTTTCTCTTTTCGGTATCATGATACTCTTTTTCAGCTGAGGTGATAATCTGCTGGCGGATTTCGTTCATGTCAGCTCCATACAGGCACAGATTCATCAAAACAGAATCATCTGTAATATTTCCATTGATAATCACAAAACGGCTGTTATAAAGCGTATTAAAAAGCTTTACCTTAGTTCCTGAGTTCTGGTAAGAGATCAGAATATTAGCCTGCGCATCTTTCAGAAGGCGGTGTAGGTTTTCGTTGGTTTGAATGGGAGCAAGGCTGATGTTTTCAACTGTCGAAATCTTTCTTTTAATGTCTTCACTGGCGCGATCTGAGGCGACAACCAGGTGATATTGCGGAAGTGTTTTAAATAAATCAATAGTTTCATTCAATGCTCTTTTATTATCAGCGGTGGTAAGGTCTCCATGAAAAAGAAAATACTTTCCTTTTGTATCCAATATCTTTACCGACTCATTACCATGAAAGATGTGAATCAGATGGGCATTTGCCGAATAGGATTCAACTTCATGATATTCTTTTTCAGACAGGCAGAATACGGCTTCAAATTTCTTTAAAAGTTTTTTCTGATATCCGGAATACTTTAACGACTCAATTTTATAAATGATCTTTTTAAAGATGTTTTTTTCAGACAATGAAAGACCTTTATAATACTCAGATTCGTTGTTATGGTAGCGAAGATAGAGCTGATACTCTTTATCCTTCAGGAATTTTGCAATATAAGTGGTCTGCAATCCTTCAAATAATATAGGAGCTTTGATTTTTTCCAGATTTTTAAGAAGAAGGTCAGAATCTCTTATGGCTGCCGCGAATGGGATTCCTGAAAAATAGAGAAGAGGATTCCTTTTCTTTTTGTAAAAAAATATAGTTTCCGTAATCTCTTTAACTTCCGGATCAACTGTTTCGGGAATCTGATCAATAAAACAGTGAAGATGGATTCTGATTCTCAAGTCAGATAATGCCTTGATCTTATAATATACATCAATGATTCCGCCATAAGAAGGAGGGTAGGGATAATTGAATGATATAATATGAAGTTCCTGCACGTCTGGCCAATTCGATGCAGACAAAGGTAAATAAATATAAGGAAAGTAGAGAGGGGACTTCCAAATTGCTTAGGGATAAATAAAAAATCTCCCAGAAATCTGAGAGATTTTTTGTGGGTCCTGAGGGATTCGAACCCCCGACCCTCTGGGTGTAAACCAGATGCTCTGAACCAACTGAGCTAAGAACCCGAATTTTTTTGAAAGGTTTCGTTTCCTTTTCTGTGGGTCCTGAGGGATTCGAACCCCCGACCCTCTGGGTGTAAACCAGATGCTCTGAACCAACTGAGCTAAGAACCCTCTAGACTTGTTCTCTTGTTTAGAGTGGTGCAAATATACGACTTATTCCTTAATCTCCAAATTTTTTTCTAAAAAATCTCCCACTACAAAGTTGCTTCCGCCAATAAAAATCATTTCTTCGTTTGTACATCGTTCTTTTGCAGATAGATACGCTTCCTGTACAGAATCAAAAATTTTATAAAAAATTTTCGCCTCCTGAAGCAGATTTTCATAATCTTCCGGATGCCTTCCTCTGTTGACCGATGGTTTTGCGAAATAGAACTCAGAATTTTCAGGAAGTAATTTCATCACATCATCTATTTTTTTGTCATTCACAAACCCCAAAATGACATGCTTGTGACGGTCAATTGAATTTAACTGTGAAAAAACATACTCCAAACCTGCCTGATTGTGTCCCGTATCGCAAATGGTAAGCGGATCTTTAGAAAACTCAAACCAGCGGCCAATGAATCCTGTATTCTGATGAACATGGAGAAGTCCTTTTTCAAGAGCCTGGTCAGAAATAGAAATACCCACTTTTCTTAATTCTTCCACTGCCACCACTACGACCCGGATATTCTTTTTCTGATAATTTCCTTTCAAATCAGATTCCAGACTTGTATTGATCAGAGTAGCATCTGTAAATGGAGCGTTTTCTTTGATTGCTTTATCTCTGATGATTTTTTTAACTGATTCATTTTCGTCACCGGAAATAACAGGGATATTGCTTTTAATAATCCCTGCTTTCTCTATCGCGATTTCTTCGATGGTATCACCAAGTATATTCTGATGATCCAGCTGGACGTTAGTAATAGCAGAAATCAATGGTTTAATAATATTGGTTGAATCCAGTCTTCCTCCTAATCCTACTTCAATAATGGCAAAATCTACCTTCTGCTGATAAAAGTATTCAAAAGCCATAATGGTGGTGAATTCAAAAAAAGAAGGCCGGATATCTTCCGGAATTGTTTTTAGTTTTTGAATAAAATCAAAGACAAATTTCTTATCACAGTTTTTCCCGTTCACCTTAATACGCTCAGTAAAGTCTATAAGGTGCGGAGAGTTGTATAGTCCTGTTTTATAACCTGCTTCCTGAAGAACGGAAGCCAGCATATTGCTGGAAGATCCTTTTCCGTTGGTGCCCCCAATATGGATACATCTGATCTTATCCTGAGGATTTCCAAAGAAAGCACAGAGCTTTGTAATATTGTCTAATCCGGGTTTATAAGCCTTCTGTCCATCAATTTGATAGTTGGGCATCTGTACAAAAAGCCAGTCGATAGCTTCCTGGTATTGTTCGTTTGTCATGATGCAAAATTCTCAAAAGTTTTTTTAAAATAAAATATAATTTTTCAATCTGTAACTTTTTTATATTTAATTCGTCTAATATTGAAAAATCTTAATATGAAATCGTTGTGGTTTATAAGTTAGAATACCAATGAAGCTGACACGATTGCATATGACCATTAAAAAACAAATAAACATATACAATATGAAAAAAATTTGGATCATCGTTTTTGGATTAGGTTATCTGGGGTTGAGCGCTCAGAAAAAATGGTCCTTAAAAGAATGTGTAAGCTATGCAGTGGAGCATAATCTTCAGGTTATCCAAAATCAGTATAACAAACAGTCACAGGACGCCAATCTTAAAATTGCAAAAAAAGGATATCTGCCATCTGTTTCCGGAAGTTTTGGAAATACAGTAAGTTTTGGACAGACATCTTTTGGTACGGGAAGTTTGAGAAACGACAGATTTAGTAATAATGCCAGTCTTGGAGCGGATATTTTGGTGTACAACAATGGCAGACTTGAAAAAACGGTTAGAAAAAGCCAGTTTGATGTTGAGGCAAGCCTGTATGATATTGAAACCATTAAAAATGATATCTCGTTACAAATAGCTCAACAGTATTTAACGACATTGTTGAATAAAGAAATCGTAAAAATTTCTGAAAGTGCTGTCAGCAATGCTCAAAAACAATTTGACAGGGCAAAAATAACAACAAGTGTTGGAACAACAGCACAAACTGTTTTAGCAGAAGCAGAAGCCGCTTTAGCCAGAGAAAAACAGAATCTGAAAACAGCAGAAGTCAATGTAGGGCGAAGCCTTTTTGCATTAGTGCAACTTTTACAGTTGCCTGATTATAAGGATTTTGATGTTGAAGATGTTACTGTTCCGGATCAGCTGGCTCCTGAGCTCAGATCGGTAGATGAGGTTTTATCGATCGCTTATGAAGGTCAACCTCAGATAAAAGCAGCAGTAAGCAGAATCAATTCAGCAGAAGCTCAGACAGAGGTTTCCAAGACCGCTTTTTGGCCTACTGTAACGGCAAGTGCAGGAATCGGAACCTTCTATAACAACCTTTTGAATACGGATAATATAGGGAATGAGTTTGTATATGTGAAAGAAAAAGGTTTTTTTCAACAGTATAAAGATAACTTTGGTCAGCAGGCCGGTATCTCTGTAAATATTCCTATTTTCAATAAAGGAATCACAAAGCTTCAGGTAGAACAATCTAAAATAAACGAAAGTCTAGCCAAAAATACATTAGAACAGCAGAAACAGTCGGTAAGGCAGAATGTTCAGAAAGCTCAGTTTGATGCAGATGCCAATTATGAAAATTATCTGGCCGCTGTAGAAGCAGAGAAAAGCTCCAAGCTGGCTCTTGATTTTGCTGACAAAAGTTATGCTGCAGGAAGAACAACTATCTATGATGTCAATGTGGCCAGAAACAATTATGCAAATGCACAGGGATCAGTAGCGCAGGCAAAATATAATTATCTTTTTAGTCTTAAACTATTGAATTTCTATGCGGGAATTCCATTAAGTTTGTAAAATGTCTATCCAATCTCTAGAAAAATATTTACCTCAAAATACACTTAAATATTTAAGAATCTGGTTTTCAGATTACTATATACATATAAAAGTTACAAGAAACAGAAATTCAAAACTGGGAGATTACAGAAAACTTCCGGATCATTCTCATGAAATCACGGTAAACTCTACCCTTACCCCACAGCTTTTTTTCTTTGTGCTGACCCATGAACTGGCACATCTGATTGCATTCGAAAAATACGGACGCAGAATCTCTCCTCACGGTAACGAATGGAAAGAAACGTTCAGAAATATGCTCCTTGAAAGCCTCGAAATTTATGATGATGAACTAAAACCTATCATCATAAAATTTTCGAAATCACCAAAAGCAAATTTTATGGCCAGTCCGGATTTAGTAAGATATTTTCATACTGAAAAGCAGGATGATAGTCTTTGTTTTATTGAAGAACTTAAGAAAGGCGAATTCTTTATATACCGCAACGAAAAGTATTTATTGGAAGGTCTGGTTAAAAAAAACTATCTTTGTAAGAATCTGGCTACTGGCAGGAAGTATTCTTTCAAACCATTGGCGAGGGTAGAAAAATGTGTCTAAGAATGCTAAAATCAGATAGATACTGCGTTATAATGGCGGGAGGAATTGGGAGTCGATTCTGGCCTATAAGCACGCAGAAATTTCCAAAACAGTTTCAGGATATTTTAGGAACAGGCCGTACAATGATTCAGCAGACGTACGACAGAATCAGTAAGGTAATTCCTAAAGAAAAGATATTCGTGATTACCAATAAAGAGTACGTTCCTCTTTCCCATCAGCAGCTTCCGGAAATTCCTGAAGAGAATATTGTGGGTGAGCCGCTTATGAAGAATACAGCAGCCTGTAATCTGTATATGGCGAACAAAATTGCCGAGATCAATCCGGATGCAACTATGATCGTATTGCCGGCAGATCACCTGATTCTTAAAGAGGATGTTTTTTTGGAAAAAGTGGAACTTGCATTTGAGGTTGCTTCAAAGCATGACTACCTGGTTACATTAGGAATTACTCCAACAAGACCTGATACGGGGTATGGCTATATTCAGTTTGTGGAAAAAAAGGGGTCCGAATATTTTAAAGTGAAAACATTCACAGAAAAACCTATCCTTGAAATTGCACAAAGCTTCCTGGAAAGTGGAGATTTCCTTTGGAATGCCGGAATTTTTGTATGGAATGTGAAAAGCATTCACCATGCTTTCGGTCTTTATCTCCCTGAGATGATGCAGCATTTTATGGCTTGTGAATATAATTCGGAAAAAGAAAACAGCTGCATTGAAACTATATATCCGAAAGTTCAGAAGATCTCTATAGATAATGGTATTTTAGAAAAAGCCAAAAATGTATATGTGATTCCGTCGGACCTGGGATGGAGTGACCTTGGAACATGGACCTCCGTGTATGAAAATACAGAAAAAGACAAAGACGGAAATGCTGTAAAATTAAAGCACTTGCTTACTTATAATTCAAAAGGAAATATCATCCGTCTCAAAAATAATAATAAGGCCGTAATTATTGACGGACTCGAAAACTATATTGTGGTAGATACTGATAAAGCGCTTCTTATCTGTCCCCGGGATAATGACCAGCTTATCAAGGATTATATTCTTGACCTTAAAAACTTTAAGAAAGGCGAAAAGTTTATGTAAAATTTGGTATATTTTCTGCTGATTTTTAAACTATGATTAAAACTGCGACCCGATTTACAATTCTTATATTTTTACTTTTGGGAATCTTAGGATATTCCCAGGAGAAGAAAAAATTTTCAAGTATTCACAGCATTTTACAGCAAATTAATCCTGATAATAAGGTTGACTCGTGGGTGCTGGTATTCAATAATTATGGAAAAGGCGAAGAAATAAGGATTTCGGGAAAGGTAAACTATATTCCTCAATTCTCGGGATTCAATTTGTTCCCCAGTGAAGACAGTTTTTATTATATCGCATATTCCGAAGGAGGAAAGGTGAATTATATTACTGATGTTGACGGGCTTAAAAAATTCGTAGGAAGAATCGACAATGCCCAGGAAGCGGCCGTAGTATCAGCTGCTGACGGATACATGGTTGATGAAGAATTCAAGGATCTTGCAGGTAATTATCATGAAGATAAATCGAATTATTATCTGGACCTCGGGAAAGTTACTTCAAAGGAATGTCCTTATCAGAAAACACATTATACAGTAACAGTAAACAAATCTACAGGTGCTGTAACTAATGTAAAAGACAATGGAACCTATATTGAGCTTTACAATAAAAAATGTGCTAATAATCCGAGACTTTTAAAAATCGAAAAAAAAGAAGAACCAAAGAAAGATGAGCCCCAAAAAACATCCAAGCGCAGATAATATATATGAGACTGAGCGATTAATTCTCCGTCCCATGTCCCGTCAAGACAAAGATTTTATCTTTGAGCTTTATAACAGACCAAAATTTATTCAGCATATCGGCAACCGTAATGTAAATTCCATTGAAGATGCTGAAAATTATATCCTGAACAGATTTGCCCCACAAATTGAAAGACTGGGATTTGGAAACTATCTTTTAATAACTAAAGAAGGAAATGAAAAAGTAGGAGCAGTAGGAATCTTTGAAAGAGACGGGCTGGATATTGTAGACATAGGATATTCCCTATTGGAAGAGTTTGAAGGAAAAGGCTATGCTTTTGAAGCTGCTCAGAAGGTTAAATCTATCGGGATGGATGATTTTGGATTGACAAAAATATCTGCTATTATTTCCAAAGATAATCTCTCTTCTCAAAAACTGATCGAAAAACTAGGATTAAAGTTCAAGAAACACGTCATACTTCCTGGAGAGACTGAGGAACTCAATTACTACGAAACAGAGTAAAAACAGCTATAAAAAAATTCCTTTCACAAATAACATAGATTTTAAATCATACTATTTGTGAAAGGATTTGTGATCTTTGTGTTTAAAAAATTGTTATTCTTCCAGAATTTGCTCTGCGGCAGTTTTTGATGTAACTTTTTCAATCACTCTTGTACATACTCCATTTTCATCAAAAATAAAAGTGGTTCTTACAATTCCCATATATGTTTTTCCAAACGTCTTTTTCTCCTGCCATACTCCGAATTTCTCAATAATATTGCGGTTTTCATCCGCAATAAGATCGTAAGGGAAAGCAAATTTGCTATGAAAATTTTTCTGTTTTTTTATAGAATCACCACTTACTCCCAATAACTGGAATCCCGCTTTTTTAAGCCTGGAATAATTATCGCTCAGATTGCAGGCTTCTACCGTACAGGTTGGCGTATTCGCTTGAGGATAGAAGAAAACCACCAGTTTTTTTCCAATTAATTGTGATGAGGTTACGGGTTCTCCGTCTTGATTGAGTCCTTCAAATTCAGGTAATTTATCTCCAACTTTCAGCATAATGATTTAATTTTGTTCAAATTTAAGGGTTACATGACAAAAAAGCAAAGAGCTGAACTCGTTCAGAGAGAACTGGATAAGTTATATCCTACAACACCTATTCCGTTGGATCATACGGATCCGTATACATTAATGGTTGCCGTAGCACTTTCTGCACAGACAACAGATAAAAAGGTAAATCAGGTAACACCTGACCTTTTTGCAGTAGCAGGAACTCCACAAAGAATGGCCAAATTAGAAGAATTTGAGATCAAGGAATTAATTAAAGAAATAGGGCTATCCAATACCAAAGCTAAAAACCTTAAAAAAATGGCCGAACTTCTGTTAGAACGTCATAATGGTATCGTTCCTCAGACTTATGAAGAATTGGAGGCACTTCCGGGAGTAGGACACAAAACGGCTTCAGTAGTGATGAGTCAGGGATTTGGATTTCCGGCTTTTCCAGTGGACACACACATTCATCGCCTGATGACACAGTGGAAACTTACATCAGGAAAAAATGTTGTTGAGACAGAACGTGATGCCAAGAAGTTATTCCCGGAAGAAGTGTGGAATAAGCTTCATCTTCAGATCATTTTCTATGGAAGAGAATATTCTCCGGCGAGAGGAAAAGGAGAGAAGGATTTTATTACGAAAATGTTGTTTGAGAAGTAATATTCTAGATATCTTCGTAATTTCAACCATGTCAAGGTTCAAAACCTTGACATGGTTTTGCAAAAGAATGATTAATTGTCCAATAACCTTCTGTGGTAATTGATCTGTCCCAGATGATAATCCAGATGGGCAAGCAGATGGATAAGGAAATAATCAGTAGTCATGGCATTTTCAAAAACAATCAGAGGATATTCTTTTTTCAGATCTTCGTCAGATAATTGGGAAAGCACTGAATCTATCATTGCTGCAGTGGCTGTAACCTTTTCAATAAGCTCCGCCTTTGGGATATTTTTTAAGGAAAATTCCAGGTCACGCTGCCTGACATATCCTGTATTTCCAAGGTGTGTCCCCAGAAAATGATTGAGATTTCCAACAAGATGAAGAGTTAGATTACCCGCAGAGTTGGCAATGTTTTTATCAGTTTTCCAAAGATTTTCTTCGGTTTGATAAGCTTCTATTTCTGCTTTTAGTTTATTTAAATCTCTGCTGTAAAGAGATCTGAGACTTTCTGTGATCATATCAATTATTATTGTATTATGGTTTTAAAATATCCTTTAAAGTGTTTATCAATTGAACTGTCAATATTACATTTATAATCTAAGAATCCATAAATGCTATCATTTTTATTGAATTTATTGCTGTTTAGAATCAGTTTCTGACTAAAAACTCTAGCCTTTTTGAATTTTTCTTCACCTTTTAATGTTCCAGGATCAATATCTTTTATATAAAACTGATTGTTAAATACTTTAATCAAAACTCCGTTTCCAAAATATCCATTGTAATTATTCAATTTTATATTAAGCGTATCACGCTGATAGATGGCTTTACACTTGTAATCGTCGAATAGAAATATTCCTTTACGAAAGCCATCTGAATAACTTGCAGCCTGAACAATATGGGCTGTTCTTGTCTTGCTTTCAATAATTTCACTATTGTAAAGCTTCAGTTCCGGATATTTAGAGAGAAGTAGGATAGTATCATTATCAGGTAAATTAATGTCAACATTAAAATTTTCGAAACCCTGTTCCTTTTGACAACTCAAAGCCATCAAGAAAATACTTAAAAAAAACAAAAATAGTTTCATTGAAACTATTTTTGTTTTTGAGCCCAAAGCTCCATCTTTCTGTTCAGAACATCCAGAGGAAGGCATCCCTGGCTCAGTACTTCATCGTGGAAGCTTGCCAGATTGAATTTGTTCCCCAGTTCCTTCTGATATTTTTCTCTCAGCTCTCGGATTCTCAGAGAGCCTATTTTATAACCTAAAGCCTGCCCCGGCATTGCCATATATCGTTCAACTTCTGCTACAGCGGCTCCTTCATCATAAGAAATATTACTCAAGAAATATTTAATGGCTTGTTCTCTTGACATTTTTCCGGTATGAAGACCTGTGTCTACGACAAGTCTTACCGCTCTCAACATCTGATCGCTTAAATATCCCATTTTCTGGTAAGGATCTGTATACAAACCGAATTCAGGGCCCAATGTTTCACAATAATGTGCCCATCCTTCACCATAAGCTCCAAACCACCCGAATCTCATAAACTTAGGAAGCTTTGTATTTTCCTGTTGAAGGGACATCTGATAGTGATGCCCAGGAATGGCTTCATGAAGGAAAAGTGACTCCATTCCCGAAGTAACATTGAATTTGGCAGGATCGGGAAGCGGAACATAAAAGATTCCCGGTCTTTTTCCATCCGGTGTCCCCGGGAGGTATTCTGCACTTGCACTTGCCTCCCTGAATTTCTCTGTCTGTCTGATTTCAAACTTTGTTTTTGGCGTTACATTAAACATTGTTTTCAGCTTCGGAGTAATTTTTGTTAAAATACCATTGAATGCATTCAGGACTTCCTTAGATGTTTTGTAAGGCATTGCCTTTGGGTCTGTTTTTACAAAAGTAATAAACTCCTCCAGGGTTCCGGAGAAACCTACCTGCTGTTTTACCTTTTCCATTTCTGCACGAAGCATAGCTACCTGCTGCTGCCCGATTTTATTAATCTCATCAGGAGATTTTTTGGTGGTTGTCCAGCTTTTTACATAATAGCCATAAATTTCATTACCGTTGGGAAGGCTGTTATATCCATCTGTATCTCTTGCTTTTGGCAGGTATTCTTTCTCTAAAAATGTTGCCATTTTAATATAGGCAGGGATTATTTTTTTAGTAATGACATCCTTATATAATCCGGAAAATTTGTCTTTTTGATTCTGGGTGAAGCTTTTCGGAAAATTTTTAATGGGTCCATAGAAAATATTCTTTTCCATATCAGAAGTGGTAATCTCCTCGGCTTTCATTTGAGGAATCATCTTGATGACCAGCTTTTTAGGAAGGACAAATTTATTGTTGATCCCTTCACGGAAGTTATCTGCTGCGGCATCCATCCATTCCGGAAATTTTTCCATTCTCTTCAGCCAGTCGCTGTAATCTTTTTCCGTTTTAAAAGGTTGGTTGCCCTGTCCGCTTCCATACAAAGGAAAAGTAAGCGGAAGTCCTCCAAACTGTGTAAAAGGAATATATTCCGGATGATAGGCATAGGCCTCAATTTTATCTTTTAAAGTATAATCCAGTACATCATATACTACTTTATCATCATCTGAAAGAGTTTTATAATCTACATGCTCCAGTTGTTTCTGTACAGAGGTATAGAATGCTATTTCTCCTGAAATAAAATCTTTATCAATATTGATAGACAGCTGGTCATTATACCTTGTATCTCCCTGTGCTGTAGCATCTAAAGGGTATAGCTTGAGATATTGCTCATAGTAGTTGGAAGCAATAGAATCCAGGTTGCTGGGGGTCACTTTTGTCAGGGGTGAATCCGTTTTTTTGCAGGAAGCAAGACTGATCATCAATCCTAATCCAAGAATACCTTTTGATACAATATTTTTCATTTTCAGAATCTTTATAAAGCAAAAGTAAGTATTATTGGAATACTCCGGCTTATGGAAAGGCCTGATTTTAAAAAAATAATTTTCAAAATCCTTTTAACTTTAAATCAATTTTTTATCTTTGTCTAAAACGTTTAACAATCATATTATTACAGTTCTTTTTTAAGAAAAAATGAAAGGGATTTTAAAAATTTACCATCCGGAGGAAACGCTAAAATACAATATCAGAAATACTTATTGTAAGGCCGTTTACAGCAACCAGCAACATTTTTTAGAGGTTGAAGTGATTACGGATGACAGTTTGGATCACGTAGATGATGATTCATTACAGTACAACTTTCCACAGCTTTCACTTGAAGTTTTCGATTTCCCTATCGAATCGACGGAAATAGAAGGAAAGACTATCAAAATCAATGATTCTGACGAGGAAACCTATACAGAAGTTGACCTTTTCGATGACGAAGAAGCCTATATCTATGACAATGAGCTTCTTTTTGAAAGAAATGAGGAAGGAGAGCTTCAGGTAATCTGGAAAGGGACCATTGATGATTTCTATACCGGATCAGATACTCCGATTCCTTTTAGATTAAAATGCGAGTTTAAGCAGGATGACATTGAGGTAGACGAGGACTAACCGAAATCTTCATTCTTTTTAATATCAAATTTCTTTTCAGAATTATTTTTGGAAAGAAATTTGCTGTTTGTAGCATTGTAACAAATTTTAAGTTGTTTTTAAGCAATTTTTAAGAGTTCAATTCATAATATTCTACTACATTTGTCGTTGAAACTTTAATAAAATTCACATTTAATGCTGTTAACGGAACTTTCTCAGATTTTATTTGCACAAATCACCACACCCGCAGTTGCTACGGACAATTTAGAGTTCTCATTCTGGAAGATTATGTTCCACGGTGGGGCTTTTGCTAAAATAGTGATGGTCACTGTATTGCTGTTGGGAGTGTTTTCTCTGTATCTGTTTTTTGAAAGATTTTTCTTCATTAAACGGCTGGCTTCAAAAACAGATTCCAACTTCATGAATAATATCGAAGATTTTATCAAGGCTGGAAAAATAGAGGCTGCAGCAGATTACTGCAAAACCCAGAACTCTCCGGAAGGAAGAATTTTAGAAAAAGGAATTTCAAGATTGGGACGTCCCGTTTCAGATATTGTAAGTGCTATGGAAGCACAGGCACAGGTAGAAGTGGCTAATATGGAGAAAAACCTGAACCTTTTGGCTGTAGTACCGAGTATTGCTCCCATGCTGGGGCTTTTAGGAACAGTAATCGGGATGATCATTGCTTTCTTTAATTTATCTCATGCTACAGGATCTTTCTCGCCGAAAACGCTTTCAGAAGGTATTTATACTGCTTTGGGACAAACTGCTGTAGGTTTGGCGGTGGCAATTCCTGCCAACTTCTGTTACAATATCCTTTTGACAAGGATTGATAAATTTGTGCTGAAGGCCCAGAATATGTCAGGAGAATTTTTAGACCTTATCAATAAACCTTTATAAGTTTTCTTACGATGAAAATTCAAAGAAGAAATAAAGCGAATCCGGAATTCAGTTTAGCAGCGATGACAGATGTTATCCTGTTGATGCTGATTTTCTTTATGATTACTTCTTCAGCGGCCAACCAGAGCGCTATTGATGTGAATCTTCCTAAAGCCGGAGCAGTTGATGATAATATTCCCAATCCTTTAACGGTAAGTATTAAACCGGATGGTTCATTCTTTGTAGATGATAACCCTGCTAATAAAGGAGAGCTGGAGAAGATTATTGTAGATAAGTTAGCAGGTCAGACCAACAAATCGTTTACAATCAGAGCTGATGAAAACACCCTGCACAAAGATGTTGTTTTCGTAATGGAAATTGCTGAAAAGCACAAATTTAACATAGCCATTGCAACGGTTAAAGATAAATAATATACCCGGTTTTCCGGATAGAACTACTTTGTAAGATGAGAAGCTATACAGCAAACAGAAATGAAGAGAATAAAGATAGGATAAAGAGTGCACTGCTTTCTATTCTGATCTGGGCTGCTATTCTGCTTTTTGTTTTTTTATATAAATTAAAACCTGAACTGGATAAAGACCCTGAAGTGGTTACCACAATGCTTGTGAATTTCGGGGACAACAGAAACGGAAAAGGGATCGAAGAGCCTGCTGAACAGCCGGGAAGCCTTGCTGCGGCTACAGAAGAAGTAACACCTGAACCTGCGGAAACGACTGTTCCGGAGACGAAAACTGTTGTGAAGCCAGAGCCTGTACCTACGCCGGAACCTAAGAAAACGGAAGTGAAGGAGAAGGTGATCACTGGAAATAACTCAAAGACAACTGTTCCTAAAAAAGAAGAATCAAAAAAAGCTGAGAAAAAAGAAGCTACCAGTACAAGTGCTTCTAAAAATACTAAAAAATCGGGCGCTGCTACGGCCAATTCAAAAACAGGGAGTGGTGACGGAAAAGGAACGGCGGCCATAGGAAATCTGATCAAGGGAAGGGGAACAAAAGCAGGCAGCCAGGGAACAGGAGATGGCATTGGAAATGCTGGAGATCCTTTAGGTGGTGATGGAAATGGAGACAGTAAAGTAGGAATTGACAGAAAGCTCGTTGGTTATATCCCGGGAACTATGGGAAGAGGAGGAGCGCAGCCGTCTCACAGCTGTACGGCAAGCGGATCGATTACGATCTCTTACACTGTAGATAAAGCGGGAAATGTGGTATCTGCAAGAAGGGCGGGAGGTATTTCAGATCCTTGTATATCATCTACATCCGTGGCCTGGGTTAAGAAGTATGTAAAGGCCGAGAAGGCCAACACTTCTTCGACCGGTACTTATAAAATTACTTTCTAAAAATACAAAAGCACTTTATTCAAGTGCTTTTTTTAATTCGTTTATTCTGTTAATCACCGGAAGGGCAAAAATACCGCTGGTCTGAAGGTACCGCTCGTAGAATGTTTTAGCTTTATCCTGAAAATCTTTGTTATGATCATGTCTGCTGTTAAAGTAGAAAAGATTTCCAAGCATTTCATAATAGTCTTTGTGATCCCTTTCCTGTTTCTCATTGACCAGGGCAATCATTTCTTCTTTAGTCATTGAGGCTACTTCTGTAAAGCTCATCTTGAAAATATCTCTCATCAAAGTATCAAAATCCAGCTCTTTCTGCATTAAGCTTTCCTCAGGTTTGTCCAGAATCAGTTTTTCCAGGGCCTGGGTTAATTGGCGGATGAGTCTTAGTGTAAATTCTTTATCTGTAATCATAATAGGTATTTTGTTGCTAGTTGCTAGTTGCTAGTTGTTGGTTTGGATTAGGTTCGCCAGCTTAATTGGACGTATTTTATAAAGTTATTGATTTTTCCTCCTAAGAGTTTGTATTGTTCTGATTTTTCTTTAAAGTCTGAGCTTAAATCCGGATAGAGACGATTGATTTTTGACAAGTGACAAACTGTTTCGTCACAACTTGCCTGAGAGTAAGTAAGAAATCTGATAAAGTCACCTTTGTAATTGTTTCTTCCATAACCTTCTGCAATGTTCGTCACAACAGAATCTGCAGAACGTCTCAATTGACTTCCTAATTCATATAATTCATATTTGGGTAGTTTGAGCGATAATTTATGTGTTTCAATAAACAATTCAAAAGCAATATTGTAAATGTCAAGTTTTTCGTAGCTCATTAATATCTTTTTTCATGGTTAAAAAACCAGCAACTGTTTTATTAAGCAAAGAATAAATAAGCCAAGGCGATAGAAGTGATAATACCTACCAGATCGGCCAAAAGCATGGCAATTACCGTATATCTTGTATTTTTAACAGCTACAGCCCCGAAATATACTGCGATCACGTAAAACGTCGTATCTGAGCTTCCCTGAAGAACTGCTGCCAATTTTCCCTGGAAACTATCAGTTCCAAATGTTGTCATCGTGTCTACCATCATTCCTCTGGCTCCGGAACCGGATAAAGGTTTGATTAAAGCAGTTGGAAGGCCATCCACAAATCTAGGATCCATATTGGCAACGTTGGCCACCCACTTCATTCCGTCGATAATCACATCGAAAACACCGGAGGTTCTTAATAATGAAATGGCGATCAGCATTCCGACAAGGTAAGGGATAATCTTAACACAGGTTGTAAAACCTTCTTTTGCCCCTTCAATAAAAGCATCAAAAACGTTGATCTTTTTATAAACGGCACCCAATACAATCGCCAGGAAAATGAAGAGAATCAATCCATTGCTCAATACTTTGCTGAAGTCATCCAGTTCATCTTTACTCAATTGAACCAAATACAAAACCAATAACGCAATCACTGCTGAAATTCCCCCTACATAAGCTATTACTATCGGGCGGATCAGGTTAATTTTCTGGTAAAAAGAAACAATGATCATTGCTGCCAGGGTTGCTGCGAAAGTAGCAATCATACAGGGCAGGAAAATATCTGTAGGCGTTTTGGAACCCATAGAGGCCCTGATTGCAATAATGGAAACTGGAATCAATGTCATGCCACCGGCATGGAGACACAGGAACATAATCTGTGAATTGCTGGCTGTATCTTTATTGGGATTTAAAGTCTGGAGACTTTCCATAGCCTTTAACCCAAAAGGAGTAGCAGCATTATCCAATCCTAGAAGGTTGGCGCTGAAATTCATCAGCATATGCCCGAATGCAGGGTGATTCTTAGGAATGTCAGGGAACAGCTTTGAGAAAAACGGCTGAATCAGACGGCTTAAAAGGTTGATTCCGCCTGCCTTTTCAGCAATGCTCATGAATCCCATAAATAAGGTCATGATCCCAATAAGGCCGAGGCAGATCTTTACTGCGGTTTCTGAAGTTCCGATCACTCCGTCTGCTTCCTGAACTCGGTAAATATTTACATTTTGCTTTAAAGAATCTGTTTTGTAGTGAATTCTGCTGTCGGCAAAATCATTTTTTTTCATCAGACTGTCTCTGATAACAGGAGAGAGGCTGTTCATAGGCTGTGAAGCAATCTTCACTGTATCACCTCCTTTTCCTACCACCATGTCATTGAAAATGGTTTTGTAGTGACCTGACGAGACGTATTTTATACTGGCAATGGCAATGGCAATGATAATGAAAGCCGACCAAATTCTGCTGAGAACCATCTGATTGATTTAATTGTTTAAACTTATCAAAAATACTTTAAACCACAAAAATAACTAAAGTCTTTTGTAATTCTGCTGGGAAAAAGAAATAATGATGGTTGCTGGTTTTAAATATATTTTAACGCAATGTCCGCAAAGGTTTTTAATGATGCAGTTTGATTTTTTCGTTCGTAAAGGCGTTATCACTAAGCAAAGAGAATTTAAGTTAGAGAACATAGCTGAATGCAATGCCCTTGCGAACGAAAATATGCATAAAGCTTTATATTTCCTTTGCGTATTCGTTGCGTCAAAGAATAAAATTACTCTTCCAGGTAAACAAGATGTCCTTCAAAATCATCATCCAGGTTTTTCAGAACTTTGGCATCATCCATTTTTTTGATCAATCCGTCTACAAAGAAACTCTTCTCAAAAAACTGGCGGTGAATTCCAGGTAGGAGTTCCATAAAATAATCCATGCCGAATTTATTGTTATGAAGATCCATTTTGGTTTCCAAAGGCTCATTAGGGAACAGCTCTTCATGCATGTCTGTGATTCTTTTGCAGAAATCCAGCGCTTTTTTGGGAGACGAAATTTTACAGCAGTACATCATGATGAAGCAGCACCAGAGGGCATGTCTGAAAGCATTTCCAATTCCGTTAGTAGAGGCTGTTTTAGGGAATCTTTTTTGTGCTATGGTAAAAGCTTTCACCGTAGCATAGAAACTTAATAGGGAGAAAAGAGGATGGGGAAGGACAAGTGATAAAAGACGCATAATCTTTTTAAAACTCATACTTCTGATGGTATTGAAAAATATCTTAAAAGTCCTCATAAATAAAAATCTCTCCCTAATTAGAGAGAGACTGTATTGTTTTTGTTACAGATACTATGCTTTTACAGCTAATAAATTAACTGTTTTGGCAACTGTATCCTGAATTTCAGTTCTTTTTACGATGAAATCTACAAATCCTTTTTCCTGCAAGAATTCGGATGTCTGGAACCCTTCCGGTAAGTCTCTACCGATCGTTTCACGGATAACTCTTGGTCCTGCAAAACCAATCAGTGCTCCCGGCTCTGCCATAATAATATCAGCAGTCATTGCAAAAGAAGCTGTGATTCCCCCAAATGTAGGGTCGCAAAGGTAAGCGATATATAAAAGTCCTGCTTCAGAAAGCTGAGCTAATTTAGCCTGAACTTTTGCCAGCTGCATCAAAGAGTAAGTTGCTTCCTGCATTCTCGCTCCTCCGGACTGACAGATAATCATATACGGAAGCTTGTGTGCGATACAGTAATCTATGGCTCTTCTGATCTTTTCTCCCATTACAGAACCTAAAGATCCTCCGATGAAAGCAAAATCCATACATGAAACGACCATTTCAGTTCCTTTTACAGTTCCTACAGCATTTCTGATAGAATCGGTAAGCTTTGTTTTAGCTTTCACTTCTTTCAGACGGTCTTTGTAAGGCTTTGTATCTTTGAAGTTTAAGATATCAATACTTTCAACATTGGCATCCAGTTCGGTAAATTTACCCCCATCAAAAAGGATGTCAAAAAATTCTGCACTTCCTATTCTCACATGAAATCCGTCTTCAGGAGAAACGTAGTTATTTCTCTTTAGTTCATCATGTTCCACAACTTTTCCGGATGGAGTCTGATGCCACAGGCCTTTGGGAACGTCCTTTTTCTCATCAGTAGAAGTGGTAATGTTTTTTGCTTTTCTTTTAAACCAGTCGAATGCCATTTTTGTTTGTATTAATGTATAAATGTAAAATGTACCAATGTAAATCTATTTCTTATGAATATTTTTTACATTGATACAGTTGTACAGTTCTTATTTTAAAGTATTTACGTTATTTAAATCTTCAAATGCTTTCACCAATCTTGCAGAGAATGTATCCTCACCTTTTCTTACCCAAACTCTTGGATCATAGAATTTTTTGTTAGGCTTCTCTTCTCCTTCAGGGTTTCCGATCTGAGCTCTTAAATATTCAATATTATTTACCATATAATCTCTGATTCCTTCTGTATAGGCAAACTGAAGGTCAGTATCGATATTCATTTTGATAACTCCGTAGTCGATAGCTTCTCTAATTTCTTCCAAAGTAGATCCTGAACCTCCATGGAATACAAAGTTGATCGGTTTGGCAGCCGTTCCGAATTTCTCCTGAACATACTTCTGAGAATTGTCAAGGATTTTCGGAGTAAGAACTACGTTTCCAGGCTTATAAACTCCGTGTACGTTACCAAATGCAGCTGCAATAGTAAAGTTATCAGAAATAGCTTTTAGTTTTTCATAAGTATAAGCTACGTCTTCAGGCTGAGTATATAATTTAGAGTTATCAACGTCTGAGTTGTCAACACCATCTTCTTCACCTCCGGTAACCCCGATTTCAACCTCAAGAGTCATCTGAAGCTTAGCCATTCTTTCGAAATATTTAGCAGAAATTTCAAGGTTTTCTTCTAAAGGTTCTTCAGAAAGGTCCAACATGTGAGAAGAGTAAAGGGATTTTCCTGTCTGCTTGAAGAATTCTTCATTCGCATCCATTAATCCGTCGATCCAAGGAAGTAATTTCTTTGCACAGTGGTCTGTATGCAAAATTACAGTTGCTCCGTAAGCTTCTGCAAGAGTGTGAATATGTTTTGCTCCAGCGATTGCTCCTAAGATAGCAGACTTTTGCCCGTCATTGCTTAATCCTTTTCCTGCATTGAAAGAAGCTCCTCCATTTGAAAACTGAATAATTACAGGAGCGTTTAATTTCGCTGCAGTTTCCATCGTAGCGTTGATGTTGCTTGATCCAATTACGTTTACTGCAGGTAATGCAAATTTGTTTTCTTTAGCATACTGAAAGATATCAGTAACTAACTGACCTGTGGCAACTCCTGCCGGAAAAATTCTGCTCATGTTTTGCTTTTTGTTATAAATTTATTAGGTGTTTTAATTTCGTGTAAAGGTAATCATTTTTAAGAAATTGCTAATTTCTTTTATCTCTGCCCCAAAGTAGCTTCTGGCGGATGGTTTCGTAGAAACTTAAACTGTTGGGCTGTACGAGAAGAAGCTGGAATTTTGCTTTTTTGATAATGATTTCTTTATCCGTTTCTATATGTATCAATCGGGAGTCTAAGGAAAGAGAGTATTGAGGTACCCGGCTTTCCACCCTGAATTTTATTTCTACTTTATCATTTACGACTAAAGGTCTCACATTCAGATTGTGAGGGGCAATAGGAGTGATGACGAAATTTTCGTTGTTGGGAGAGATGATTGGTCCTCCACAGCTCAGAGAGTAGGCAGTAGAACCGGTGGGGGTTGAAATAATTACACCGTCGCCCCAGAATACATTCAAAAACTCATCATTGATATAAGAATCTACGGTGATCATGGATGTGGTTTCTTTTCTGGAAACGGTAACATCATTTAATGCGTAAGGAAAAGCCCCTTCAAGCTTTGGAGAAACAACTTCAATCACCGAACGGCGGCTGGTTTTCACATCCCCTTTTAAGATAGAATCCAGTTCTTTAAAGGCTTCTTCTTTCGTGAAAAAGGCTAAAAACCCCAATCTTCCCGTATTCACTCCCACTACTGGAATTTCGAGATCTTCAATAAAAGTTAAAGAGTTGACAATCGTTCCATCGCCACCGAAAGTGAAGAACAGGTCCACTTCTTTATCCAGAAGATCCTGTTTGGAATTGAAGGTTTCAAATATTTTTGAAAACTGCAATGCCTCAGCCATTTCATCATACAGAACAGATTTTACACCTCTTGCTTCAAGTTCAGAGATAAACTTGCTTAAATATAAAAAAGTATCAAGATCTTTTTTCTGAGAATATATGGCTGCCTTCATGTTATATTTCTATGAATTTTTGTAAAAAACCAAATCGGTCTTTAAACAGATCGGATTTTTCATCAGAATAGTATTTCTCAACAATTCTGTAGTCATACCGGTCAAAGGTTGAGTCTATCGAGGCCAGATTTTCATTGCTGATTTTTATAGTAACATGAATCACTTCATCCGACATAAAGCTTATAAATCCTCCGTAAAACTTCGAATTGTTACTTTCTACGATATTGGCAATTTCCGTCATAGAATATTTTCTGGCAGGAGTTTCTATCGTAAGAATAGCTCCGGTTTCTGAAAACAGCGGATAACGGGAAAGGTCCTGGAAAATATCTTCACAGGTAATATATCCCAGATACTTTTCACTTTTATTGATCACCGGAATCACATTGGAACTGAAGGTATAAAACAGACGGATGCTGTCCATAATATTGTTGTCTTCCAGAATGGCAAACCGTTCAATCTGATGTTCCAGATCTTTCAGGGTACCACCGTCTTCTTCATATAAAAAGTCCATGGCAAGAGCTCCGTAGAAGTGATGGGATTTTTTGATGAAAACGTGGGAATATCCAAAATCTTCCAAGGTGTTTCTGGCCGACTCTATGGAGTCAGACAGGCTAAAACATGGAAAGTCTTTTGAGATATAGTCCTTGATAAACATTGTGCTAATTTATAAAAAATTAAATGAAACTTTTTCTGAAAACCCGACTTTTTTTAAGGTGAAACAAAAAAAGTGCCGTCAAAATTTGTTCGTAAAGAAAAATAAAGTACCTTTGTCGCCTTTCATTTTTACTTTTTATTAGATTTATTTCAAACTGCACTGTCTACTAAGGACATATGCAGTTTTTTTATTTTAACGCTTTTGCAAATTCCCACATCACAATTCCGGCGCATACGCTTACATTAAGAGAATGCTTGGTTCCAAGCTGTGGAATTTCTAAAAAAACATCCACTTCAGGAAGAACTTCATCGCTGATTCCTTCTACTTCATTTCCTAAAATCAAAGCATATTTTTTTGATTGATCAATCGTAAAATCAGTGATCAGCTGACTGTCAGTCGTCTGCTCAATCCCGATGATTTCATAACCTTTGCTTTTCAGATCAGCAATCGCCGTATTGGTATCTGTTTCATGGGACCAGTCTACACTTTCCGTAGCGCCCAATGCCGCCTTATGGATCTCGCGGTGAGGGGGCTGAGGCGTAATTCCACAAAGGATTATTCTTTCAATTAAAAAAGCGTCTGCCGTTCTGAAGGCTGCACCCACATTGTGCATACTTCTGATATTATCTAAAATGATGACCACCGGAATTTTTTCAACCTTCTTAAATGTTTCCACATCTATTCTGTTAAGCTCTTCCAGTTTTAGTTTCTGTACCAATTGTATTATTTTGTTGAGATTAATTTTCCGTCTTTATAGACCTCTGTCTTTTCTATGCTTCCGTCTTCACGGTAATGAACTCTGTTGCCGTTTCTTTTGTCGTTGGCAAATTCAGTTTCGCGCTGTAACTTT
This sequence comes from Chryseobacterium sp. ON_d1, assembly GCF_006829085.1. Lineage (GTDB taxonomy): Bacteria > Bacteroidota > Bacteroidia > Flavobacteriales > Weeksellaceae > Chryseobacterium. Next base: position 153,916 of record NZ_BJTC01000004.1, on the reverse strand, counting down.
CCTGACGGATAAAACACTTTCCATTTTCCTACAGCAAGACCATTATCATACTGGCCCACGTCCTTTATTGATTTTCCGTCTTCATAGAAGGTTTTGCTTTCTCCCTGTAATTTATTGAATTTATAATTCGAAATTTCAGTTATTTTACCGGCCGGAGAGTAAAAAGTAGCTGTAAGGCTGTTATCATAAATATTTTTTTCTCCGTTTCTGAAAGCTTCTTTGGAAGTGAGTACCCCATTTTTATCAAAATAGGACCATTCTTTGACTTTGAATCCCTTTTTGTATTCTCCTTTTGACTGTATTTTTCCGGTATCATAATAAAAAACAGCATCACCGTCCAGTTTTCCTTTTTTCCACTCTACCACATTTTTTACCTGCCCGTTGTCATAAAATTCTCTGCAGGATCCCTCCTGTAATCCGTCTTTGTATCCACAAGGTTTCTGTGCCGTGACAACGGCAGAAACAGAAAAAAATAATAAGAAAATATACTTCATAGCTATTTTTATTTCAAAAATAGTAAAATACTTATATTTGACTCAAAAATATACTATGAAAAAATTATTCACATTATTCATATTAATGTTTGGATTTATGTATCTGGAAGCACAGAATACCTATTATCCTCAGGCTTTTTTCGATAAAAAACTTGCAAGAGATATGCTGGGCTTTGGAAATTCTACGATTGAAGGAGTAGCTTCCACGAAACAAAAAAACAATTGGGGTATTAAGCCATTGCTTGGAGAAAAACATTATGCACCCAAAGGAACTGTTGTCATGCTATTTCCTGTAACACCTTATTTTCAGGAATTTTACGACATGAGAAGGAAATATGAAAATAAAAAGACTACAGTATATATGTCTGAAGAAGCTTTCAAATATAGAGTAGAAGCCTTAACGGATGATCATGGAAGGTTTAAATTCGAAAAGCTGAAGCCGGGGAAATATTACCTTGAAACCATCGTCAATTTTACAGCCACAGCAAGTTATCAGAAGCAAACCGGAACTTCAGATGCCTATAACGGTTATGGAGCCTATTTGTACTCAACTCCGATATACAGTACATTTTTCTATGGATATTCTGCAGCTAACAGGGAAAGTAAATTTGTAGAAATAAAACAGGACGGCGAACTGAAAGAAATCAAGCTTTAATAGCTTGATTTTTTATTTTCGGTTCATGATTTGATGTACGTTCTTCTCAATATTCTGGGCTAAGGTTTCCATAGGAATATCATTTTCATCATTGTTGAAAGGATCTTCAATTTCTTCTGCAATAAGCTCAAGACTCATCAGTACATAATATACAAAAACGGTAAGAGGGATCATGAAAAGCCCAATGGTGATCACGTAAGCAATAGGCAGGGCAAAAACGTACAGAATAATAAATTTCTTAATGAAAGAAGAGTAAGAATAAGGAATCGGGGTGTTTTTGATTCTCTCACAGCCTCCGCATACATCAAGAAACCCTGAAAGCTGAGTGTCTAAATACAGCATTTCAACTTCTGAGATTTTTCTTTCTTTTTTTAATTGGTTCAGTTTATGACTTAACAGGATAATCATTTCGCTTGGGCCATGATTTTTTAAAGAACTTTCAATTTCAGAATAATCTTCATCCAAAGCCAGTCTTGTAGATTCCTTAGAGAGATGTTTCGCTAAAAAATGAGGAAAGAATTTCAGATATCTTGCAATCTGTTCAGCATCCTGACGGTTATCACCAAGAATGGTATTGATTTTTATCGCAAAGTTTCTGGTGTCATTCACCAGTTTTCCCCAAAGTTTTCGGCCTTCCCACCATCTGTCATAAGCGGTATTCGTTCTGAATACCAATAAAAGTGAAAGCACAAAACCCAGCAGAGAGTGAATCATTCCCACATTGCTGATCCCTGATTTTGAGGTAAGATGCAGATATTCCACCTCCAGATACTGAATTCCCCATGAGTACAACCCTACAAGAAGCATACTTGGAAAAAGAATTTTCAGGGTATCACTTTTGTGCAAACTGAAAAGGATTTTAAGGAAATGTTTGGTATTGTAGACTCTCATAAATTCACTTGTTACCACAAATATAATTTTTTTTCATTTAGTGCTGATTTACGGAAAACCGTAATATTTATTTTGACAGACCCCCTTATTTTGTCTTAAAACTAAAATATGGGATATTACAGAAAAGGGCACTTTAAAAAAAACGGGACCTGGGTAAGCGGCCATTATGTGAATAAATACGGCAGCAGAAGATCTAAGAGCCCGCAGGGATGCGCGGTTATTATTTTGGGAGGAATCATCTCTGTCATAATGTATCTGCTGGGATGAGCTTCAAACGGTAAGAAGGCGGGCTGTTTTGTACTGCGGAATTGCATTAATTTTTTTCTTTAGCTTACATCTCTTCTTTTAAAATTTTTGCAAGTTTCAAAAAAAGACTATTTTTATTTCGCATTAAATTCAAAATACATGATCCTCGAAAACGTAGATATTGTCAATGATATCAGTAAAGAAGATTTTCAGAAAAATTATTTTAAAAAGCAGAAACCCTTGTTAATCAAGAATTTTGCCAGCCGATGGGATGCTTTTGACAAATGGAATCTTGCCTATATCCGTGAAAAGGCGGGAGATCAGGAAGTTCCCCTGTATGATAATAAACCTGCTGATGCATCGAAAAGTTCTGATGCTCCGGTAACCCGGATGAAAATGAAGGAATATATTGATACCATAAAAAATAAACCTTCGGATCTTCGGATCTTTTTCTATATCATCACAGATAAACTTCCTGAGCTGCTGAAAAATTTTACATATCCGGACCTTGGTATGAAGTTTTTTAAAAGGCTTCCAACTTTATTTTTCGGAGGAAGCGAAGCACATGTTTTAATGCATTATGATGTAGACCTGGGTGATTTTATGCATATTCATTTTGAAGGTAAGAAAAGAATCCTGCTGTTTGATCAGAAACAGTCTCCTTTTTTATATAAAGTTCCTTTATCCGTCCATACCATTTACGAACTGGATTATGAAAATCCGGATTATGAGAAGTTTCCCGCCTTGAAATATGCCAGAGGATACGAGATTTTCATGGAGCATGGCGATGCCCTTTTTATTCCTGGGGCTTTCTGGCATTTTAACCGATACCTGGAACCTGGTTTTTCCCTTTCTTTAAGGGCTCTTCCCAATAAACCTAATGTTTTTGCCAATATGCTGTATCATGTTTTTATTATGAGATACACAGATAAGCTGATGCGAAAGCTTTTCAAAGCTAAATGGGTGAATTACAAACAGAAATGGGCCTATAAGAAAAGTTCAGAAGCATTGGAAAGACATCTGAAGGCAGGGAAATAAAGAAGAAAGGAAAAAGGATGCTGGAAGCTGGAAGACTCTTCACAGCTTAGTACAACTTAAATACCTTTAAAAGATAACCAGCCATTACATGACACATACAAACTTACATCTTCCATCCTCGAGCTTCCCGCTTATTTATTGATAAGTCCAAAGATTGTTGCATCAACGAATTTTCCTTTTTCAAAAAAATAATCTTTCAACGTGCCTTCTTTACTGAAATTTAAAGAAGACAACAGCTTTTCAGAAGAAATATTGGATGGATCTATGAATGCATCTACACGGTGCAGCCTCATGGTTTCAAACCCATAGGTCAGGATAGGAAGAATGGCTTCTTTCATATAAGACTGCTGCCAGAATTTAGGATTGAGTTCATAGCCGATCTCAGCTCTGAAATGTTCCCTGTACCAGTTATGATAGCCACATGTACCTATAACTTTTCCGCTGGATTTCAGTTCCAAGGCCCATCTGTATCCCTTCCCTTTTTCAAATTCACTGTTGAAATGCCGGATAATGCGCCGGGAATCATCTTCTGTTTTAAAGGTTTCCAGGTCATAATATTGCATGACTTCATCCAGAGAAAAATACTCGAACAGGTCCTGGGTATCATTAAAAGTAAGCTGGCGCAAAATAAGCCTTTCTGTCTCTAAAACAGGAAATTCCATAAATAATGTGATTTGATGGTGAAAATACGATTAATTACTGATAAAGAAAAGAGAGGGAAGATTAACCGATAAACAATTCTATTACCCTGAATTATTTTTTTAAATTTGGGGCTCATTTTTTACTATGGCAAAATCAAAGAAGGAAACCCCGTTAATGACACAGTACAATACCATCAAGGGTAAATACCCGGATGCGCTTTTACTTTTCAGGGTAGGGGACTTTTATGAAACTTTTGGGCAGGATGCTGTGAAAACATCTCAGATTCTGGGAATTGTCCTTACCAAAAGAAATAACGGTGAAGGAAGTGTGGAGCTGGCTGGTTTCCCACACCATTCCATAGATTCCTATCTTCCGAAACTGGTGAGGGCGGGAATGAGAGTCGCGATCTGTGATCAGCTGGAAGATCCTAAAATGGTGAAAGGAATTGTAAAAAGAGGGGTTACTGAGCTTGTTACTCCCGGCGTTACGTTCAATGACCAGGTATTAAATTCCAAAAAGAATAATTTCCTTCTTTCATTGCATAAAGAAAAAGAGAAATACGGAATCGCCTTAGTGGATATCTCTACAGGAGAATTTCTGGTAAGTGAAGGAAACCTGGAAAAGCTATTACATATTGTCAATACTTTTGATCCGAGTGAGATTATTTTTCAGAGAAGTACACAGATTCCGGAACAGATAAAAAACAAAAATGCCTTTAAGCTTGAAGACTGGGCTTTCCAATATAATTTTGCTTATGAAAAATTAACGAATCACTTTAAAACCAATTCTTTAAAGGGTTTTGGTGTGGAAAGTCTTCCGTTGGCGATCACTGCTGCAGGGGCTATTTTTGCTTATCTGGTAGAGGATACGCATCACAATCTTCTTTCCCATATCACAAAGCTTCAGATCATTCCCCAGGAAGATTATCTGATGATGGATAATTTTACCCTGAGAAATCTGGAAATTGTTTATCCAAGTAATCCACAAGGAAAATCTCTGTTGGATATTATCGACAAAACTTCTACTCCGATGGGAGGGAGGTTACTGAGAAGAAGAATTATTCTTCCTTTAAAATCTGTGGATGAGATCACGAGGAGACTCTCCCTGATTGACTTTTTAAATGAAAATGATCATCTGAAATATGAGATCTGCCAGCTTCTGAAATCCATTTCTGACCTAGACCGGTTGATGGGAAAACTGGCTGCAGAGAAAATCTCTCCAAAAGAACTGGGATATCTGCGTCAAAGTTTAATTAATATTCATAAAATCAAAGCTTTACTGCATCCTCATGCAGATGTGCTGGCATGGCTTGAACCTTTATTTGACCAGGAAGAATTGATTAAATTTCTTCAGAATCATCTTAATGAAGAACTTCCTGTAAGTATTGCCAAGGGAAATATCATTAAGGAGGGCGTTTCTGAAGAGCTGGACAGATTGAGAAACCTTCAGAGCAAAGGACGTGGATTTCTGGATGAAATGTGCCAGAGGGAGATTGAAAGAACCGGCATTACCAGTCTGAAAATTGATTTTAATAATGTTTTCGGATACTATATTGAAGTCCGGAATACACATAAAGATAAAGTTCCGGATGACTGGGTTAGAAAGCAGACCCTGGTAAATGCTGAACGATATATTACCGAAGAATTAAAAGAATACGAAAACCAGATTCTTGGCGCAGAAGAAAAAATAGGGGTTCTGGAAACTTCACTGTATAGAAATGTATGCGCAGAAACGATGGTGTATATTGATCAGATTCAGGGGAATTCCAATATCATTGCCCAGCTTGATGTTGCTGCCGGATTATCCGAACTGGCTGTTTCCGAGAGCTATACAAAACCTGTTTTGAATGACGGTTATGCAATCGACTTAAAAGAAGCCAGACACCCAATTATTGAGAATGCACTTCCTTTAGGAGAAAAGTACATCCCGAATGATATCTTCCTGGATAAAGATTCCCAGCAGATTATCATGGTAACAGGGCCTAACATGGCCGGTAAATCGGCAATTCTGCGTCAGACAGCCATTGTGTGTCTTCTGGCTCAGATCGGAAGTTTTGTACCGGCAAAGCATGCTGAAATCGGGATGCTGGATAAGATCTTTACAAGGGTAGGAGCTACCGATAATATTTCTGCGGGAGAATCTACTTTCATGGTAGAAATGAATGAAGCAGCCAATATTCTGAATAATATTTCAGAGCGAAGTCTGATCTTACTGGATGAGATCGGCCGTGGAACATCTACTTATGATGGGGTTTCTATTGCATGGGCGATTGCGGAATATCTTCATCAGCACCCAACCCAGGCAAAGACCTTATTTGCAACGCATTATCATGAGCTGAATGAAATGACCGTCAATTTTGAAAGGGTGAAAAATTTCCACGTTTCTATTCAGGAAAACAAAGGAAATATTATTTTCCTGAGAAAGCTTGTTCCGGGTGGAAGTGAGCACAGTTTCGGTATCCATGTGGCAAAACTGGCAGGAATGCCTGCGAAGGTGGTTAACAGAGCAAATGAAATCCTTAAAACCCTTGAAGCCAGCAGAACCCAGGGAAGTGGAGGTACTTCTGAAAGTATCAAGAGGGTAACTGAGGAAAATATGCAGCTTTCATTCTTCCAGCTTGATGATCCTGTTCTGGAGAATATCCGCGAGGAGCTTACGAAAATAGATATCAATACTTTGACACCCATTGAAGCTTTAATGAAGCTCAATAGCATAAAAAAAATGATTGGAGGGTAATCCAATCATTTTTTTATTCTTTATTAGCAGCAGAATCCGTCCTGCATACCGGGAACTCCGTACCGTTCTTCACCGGTATTAGGATCTGTACAGCTTATTACTCTTGGACAGATCGGCCTGTTGGCACCACCACTGATCTCTTTCAGCTCATTTTTACTAAGCCTTCTTTTTGGTTTTTTTGAATTTTTCATAATAATTTTAATTTGGTAAAAGCTAATTTACAAGTTATTTTGATATGGTCAAAATATTGTGAGTCAAATTGTTAACTTTTTTAATGGTGAATTATATTTCATAAAAAAAGATTGAGGGGGACCTCAATCCTTATTTATCTAACAAGTTGCAGTATATTAACAGCAGTAGCCATTTTTGTCACCTGCTCCGAGCTGCCATTCATCAAATTCGCCCATACGGCAGAATCCATCCCAGCATACTCTGCCACTTCCTGTAATCTCTTTTAACTCACTTTTTGTCAGTTTTCTTTTTTGAATATTTGATTTTTTCATGATTTAATGGAGTATTGGAATTTATTAACAGCATTGTCCTTTAGGAGTACATGAACCTATTGTCATCTCACCATCAATGTTACAAAAACAGGTTCCGGGACAGAGAGGGCCGCTGCCTCCATTAATTTTTTTTAACTCGCTTTTTGTCAGTTTTCTTTTCTGAATGTTTGATTTTTTCATGGTCGTTTTAATTTAGTTTGATTTGATTTTTTTTGAAAGTAATAAATTAACAGCAGAATCCAGTGCTGTCTAAAGGTCCTACGGTATATTCATCATCCGTTCCTCTTACCCTGCAAAGACCTTCCCAGCATATTCCAGGTCCATTTCCTCCTGTAATATTTTTTAAAGCCTTTTTGGTCAGTTTTTTCTGATTGTTTAATTTTTTCATGATAATTTAGTTTTGATTCAACTCAAATATACAAAATGATCCGTATAATTCTATGGGTTGTGAAAAAATTAACAATTAGAGTTTATAAAATAAAAAGAGCGCCTAGGCGCTCTCTGTATTATAAATGGTTGTATTCGTAAGTAAGCAGTTCGCTATTCGTTACCCCCGTTCCTGTCTTATTATAATATGTTTTGACATTTTTCGTCGGATATCCGCTGTTATTATATTCATAAACACATTTAAAGATTCCCCATTCGGCACTTCCGGCTCCATTATTATAATTAAGGACGTTGTTATAACTTAGGACATTGTGTGCAGATCCGTTTTCGTCTTCAGTATCAATGATTTTTAAAAATCCTGTAATATTTTTAAAAGGAACGTTCTTAGTATCATATACAATAGGCTGTAAAGCACCTGTTGCACTGTGGAATCCTCCTGTATTATTGGGCACTGATGCAGTTTCTGTCCAGCTGCTTAGGGAACCATCCGCATTTAATGTCGCATTTTTAGTTCCCGTTCTTACAGGAGATCCTGTAAAGCTCGCAGTATAGGTGATTTTAACACTATTACTGGCAAGGTAGGCATAATTGGTTTCTACTGTGGAAACGCTTCCGGATGAAAGAGAAGTCTCCACATAGGTTTTCTTACTCAGTCTGCTGCTTCCATCATAGCTATATGTGGTTTTATAAGTTTTGCTTGAGCCGGTTGTAACCTGTTGAGCAATCAGATCTCCCGAATAGCTGAAAAGGGTAACTTCACCAGTGCTGATGTTTTTAATCTGGGAAATTTTAGAACCATTGTAGGTAAACGTTGATGTATCTCCGTCAGATACCATTTTTGTTACTAAAACCGGACTGTTCTCATTATTATTGTTATTCCCGTTGTTGTTAGATGAATCTGTATCATCATTGCTGCTTGAGCAGGATGCCAAAAAGAAAATTGGCAGCAGTAAATAAGCTTTTTTCATGGTTTTTATTTAAAGGCATAAAAATATTAAAAAATACATTGATAATGAAAATAAATTCTTCATTTGCAAATTATTTTTAGCATTAAATTTTTGTTTTTTGTATATTGTTGAAATGTAACAGCTTATGTTTTTGAAATATGGAGAAACTAATAAAAATAACAGCCATATTCCTGTTTTGTGCAGTTTTTAAAGCCCAAAAGACAGAGGTTTCTATAATTAAATATGAAGATCTGGAGAAACGTTTACAGCAGGAGAAAGATAAACTGCTGGTTGTCAATTTCTGGTCAACAACCTGTGGGCCATGTGTAAAAGAACTTCCTCATTTTATGGAAATGAATGCTCAGTATGCTGCCAATCAAAAATTTAAGATGATCCTGGTTTCACTGGATAGACTTGTGGATAAGGAAAGGGTATTGAAATTTATCAAAAATAAAAACCTTACTGCTGAAGTGCTCCTTCTGGATGATATCAAAAGAATGAATACCTGGATTCCAAAATTTGAAAAAGACTGGGATGGAAATATTCCGATAACACTATTTTATAAAAACGGAATAAAATTCTATTTCAACGACGGCGAAATGAACAAAGAAGACCTTGAAAAAACAATTAAAGAAAACCTGCAATAAATAATTGATTATGAACAATCTGAAAATTTTAATGACTGCATGTATCGTTGGGCTGGGCTTACTGAGCTTTACAACGGCTGATCATGATAAAGACAACAACCAGAAAGAGAATGTTTCATCGTTAAAAGGATATGAAGTAGGAGATGAGGCTGCTGATTTTAAGCTTAAAAATATTGATGGAAAAATGGTTTCTCTGAGTGATTTTAAGAGTGCAAAAGGATTCATTGTTATATTTACGTGCAATCACTGCCCCTATGCAAAGAAATACGAGGACAGAATCGTTGAGCTGGATAAAAAGTACAAATCTCAGGGGTATCCGGTGATCGCGATCAATCCAAATGATCCCAATGTACAGCCTGAAGACGGTTATCAGCAGATGATAGAAAGAGCAAAGCAAAAAGGCTTTACTTTCCCCTATCTGGTAGATGAAGGGCAGAAAATTTATCCTCAGTATGGAGCTACAAAGACACCCCATGTTTTTGTACTGAAAAAAGAAAATGGAAAGAACATTGTAAAATACATTGGGGCTATAGACAATAATTATGATAATCCGAATGATGTGTCTGAGTATTATGCACAGGATGCTGTAAATGCTCTGATAAAAGGAGAACCGGTAAAAACCACAAAAACGGTTGCCATTGGATGCACAGTCAAAGTAAAGAAATAATATATTTGCTTACATAAAAATAAGATAGGTGTTCCTGGAATGCCGATTTTTTGTGCCCTAAACCCAATTTGAAAATGAAATTACAATTCAGCCTGAAATATTTTATCCTGACGGTCTTTATTTTTCTGACAGAAGTATTGATTGCCACCAAATTAAATAATATTTTTTTTGTGAGAGCTTATCTTGGAGATGTCATCGTAGTGATGCTTCTTTATACTTTTGTAAAGAGTTTTGTAAAAATAAATGATAACAAGCTGATTCTGGGAATTCTTATCTTTTCTTTTATGGTAGAATTTGCACAGTATTTCCATGTGGCGGAGAAATTAGGCTTCCGTCCTGGAAGCCTGATGTATATTGTTATTGGAAATTCTTTCTCATGGATTGACAATCTGTGCTATGCCACAGGATGTCTGATTCTCTATATTTTCGTAAGGACGACCAACAATGATGGTGTAACCCCGATCCCCTAACCCCTATCTCCCAAAACTGTCATATTTATCTTCAGCATATTTGGTAAAGCGGTTCAGTAAAGCTACATTTTCCTTTTCCAAAGGAGTAAGATCATTGTCTACATTATTAGAAACAGGAATATACCAGTCTGTCTGTTCAAAAAAATTTCTATAGGTTTCTTTTTTGAAAGAGTAACCATGTCTTGCAAACACAGAATTTTTAATGATCTCAAGATCCAGTTTTCTTAAATTTTTAAGATCTTTTTCTGTGAGTTTCTGCTTGGATGCATTCAGTTTGAAGATCGCCTCAGAAGCGAAACGGTTTTTAGTTGTTTTATAACTTTCTGTTTTCCCGGTTTCTTCATCCGTGTATTTCTCCGTAAATTCTTTGGAATTTGACCAGTCTACCAGATCAGAATCTTTATCAAGCATAAAATTGGGATTGTAAACAAACTCTTTTTTAGTCAGTCTGAGGGTTTTTGAAGTTGCTTTAACAGCTGTTTTATCAAAAGCATTCCACTTTCCAGTTAAGCTGTCGCCTTTCAATTTTACCTCAAATCTGCCATCTGTTTTATCATTCCCCGGTTCATCCAGTACAAAAGATGCGGTAGCTTCATTGAAAACGCCTCTGAAGGGACGTTGATTACCATTGACAATACTCTGTCCGTAAACACTGTCTTTTGTAATTCTGTTGATCTTTAATGAAATTCTTTTGTAGTTGTCAACATCATATTCCGAGCCATCAGTTTCGTCAACTACCTTTTCCATTCCGGCAAATTCTCCGGTATAAATTCCGTAATATTCTTTGTGAACTTCAGGAGCAATAACAGAATCTTTTTTTGCAGTCAGGGAATCCTTTCCGGACTCATTGGTTTTTGCTTCTTTTTTGCAGCTTACCAGAGAAACTGCCAGTAAAGAAATAAAAGTGTACTTTACAATTTTCATATATGTTTTTTTGTGATTAAATATTCAATAATCAGGATGTTGGGAATCCAGCCCAGCCATGCGATGATCTGATAAACATCCATTGGGTTGGGATGAAATAAATATACAATAATTACTTTCCACATTCTCAAGGTAACAGCAGATAATGTAAAAGCAAAACTTCGCCACATCCATTGTTTGTGTTCTTTAAATCTCATCTGTCTTGCCAGCTGATATGCTTTACATGTTGAAAACCACCATAAAAAACCCAATATTACAAAGGAAATTTTTGATAAAATACCTCCATTGGCGAATATTCCCATATAAATCCCAGAAGGGGCAGCAAAGAGCAGGATAAGAAAAATATAGGCTTTTCCGATATTCCGGTGAAAGTTTCTTATTCCGAAATCTTTTCTCAGAATAGCCAGAAAACCTGAGAGAAGGACAAAAATACTTGTATAAACATGAGTATAGAAAAGCGTAAGATATTCTGGCCTTGCCGATACTTCTGTCTGTTTAATCATCAGAAAACTGATCTCTCGATTAAAAGGGATATATTCCAGTGTGATCTTCAGCATCAGCCAAAAGAAATACCCAAACCCTGCAATAAGAAGGATTTTAAAGAAAGAAGAGATATTTCTTTTGACAGAAAGCATTGGCTGTTAATCAAGTTTTATCGTAAGAGGAAAAGTATAATAGCTGCGGACAATACGACCCTTGGATTCTGCTGGTTTCCATTGGGCTTTCAGAGATTTTATAGCTCTTTCTATTTCTTTATTGAAGTCGGCATTATCACCAGTTACTGTGATGTCTTCTATTTTACCTTTGATATTAACTATAAACTTTGCCCTCGCCGTGATTGTTCCCTCAATTCCTCTCACATTTATTTTTTTCGTCCTTATTCTGTCAGCAATATCTTTTCGAAGTGCCATCCATCCTCTGGGATATTCTGCAGATTTTTCGTCTTTCGACAAAACAGACTCTTCAGACTGATCTTTAGCTGATAGAGTTTCAGTTTCCTTTACCTGAGAAAATGTGAGTCCAAATCCTAGAAATACAAAGAATGTTATTGTTTTTTTCATGTTTGGTTTTTAGTTATTTATTTTCAAAGAAATCAATGACTAACTCATTGAATAGTTCCGGTTTTTCTTCCGGAACAAAATGGCTTGAATTAGGAATAATAGCCAATTGCCCACGCAGGATTGATTCTGCTATTTTTACGGTATGTTCTGTTTTTATAATGTCTTTATCCCCCGCAATAATCAATGATGGACACTGTATTTTATTCAGGTCCTCATACTTCCAGTTCGGATACTTCAGGTCCAGGTTCAAAAGATCAATAAGGATATCATTTTTATGATCTTTGTTCTCTTTAATGAGGTTGACGAACATTTCTTTCATGGATTTCAGCTCATCATCCTTTACTCCCTCCGGAAAAATATTTGCTCCTGAGCAGGCAATTTTATCTACCACTTCAGGGTATTTCATCGCCATGGACAGTGCAAGAATTCCTCCGTCACTCCAGCCCAGGATCTTTATCTTTTTGATATTCAGCTTGTCCAGGAACTGTTTAAGATCCTCTGTCTGAATGTCAAAAGTAAGCTCCTTCGTTTTGTCATAAGTAGACTTTCCGCGTTCACGGCAGTCTACAATAATGACTTTATATTTTTTAGCAAATGTATCCTTCTGGTTCATAAAAGCACTGATAGATTGCCCGTTACCATGAAGCATAAGGACAGGTTCACCTTCTCCATAGACTTCATAATATAATTTGATGCCGTTAACATCCATAAATTTCCCATCCGGCATAGAACCTATAATATCATGGCCTTTGATCAGCAGTGACTTATTCCCCTTGAACGGTTTGTAGTCAGAGGTTCCAATCGTAAAATGTTTTATGTGCGTTATTTTCTGAGAATGTATTCCTTCAAACCAGCCATTGGACGCTGTGATATCTTTTTCAAAATCTGAGTTTTCCAAAGCGATTTCAATCCATTTTTTTGATTTACCGTCATTGACTTCCAGCTTAAAATCATCAAAATAAAAATCCCCATTGTTCTGTGCAAAAGCACCGATATACATCGTTTGTGCTGAAGGGCTTATGCTTCCTTTTATTTCGTACGTTTTCCACTCATGGGTTACTTTGATTCCGTAATACTGGTTTTCAAAAAAACCTGTAGACTTATCTTTATTGTCTATTCTGCACCATAGCCCGCAATTGGAATCATTGTTCTGATCTTCTTTCCTGATTTTTGCCGTGACGCGGAAGTTCCAGTTTTGCTTATTCTCTATATTGACTGCCTGTGTGAGTGAAGTCCAGTCTGAAACAATTGTTTTTTCCTGGCTGTATCCTGAAAAGAACCAGAGTAAAAGGAAGAAACCGAAAATTTTTTTCATGTGTATCGTTTTTTCGTAAAAATAATTTTTTTATAAACTGTTGAGATCCTGTGCGATAAGCCATCCTTCACTCCAGCATGCCTGAAAATTGAACCCGCCTGTCACAGCATCTATATTCAAAACCTCTCCGGCAATATAGAAATTAGGGAGCCGTTTTGAGGACATGTTTTTGAAGTTAATTTCCTTTAAATCAACTCCTCCGGCAGTCACAAACTCATCTTTAAATGTTGATTTTCCTGTCACCTGGAACTTTTTTCTGCATAGATTTTCCAATATTTTCTGCATTTCCTTTCCGGAAATATTGGCTACCTGTTTGTTAAAATCAACCTTTGAAATCTCTAAAATCTTCTGCCAGAATCTGTTGGTAATATCAAAAATCTTAGCCTGTCCGATCGTTTTTTTAGGATGGGTTTGTTTGAAATTCTGGAAGATGTTTTCCGCCTCATCCATTTCTATCGAAATAAAGTTCACCTCAATTTCAAAATTATATTTCAGTTTTGCCAGACTTATGGCTTCCCATGCGGAAATTTTCAGAACAGCAGGTCCTGAAAGACCCCAATGGGTAATAAGCAGTGGTCCGCTTTCTTCTGTTTTCAGTTTCGGAATTGAAATTCCGGCATTTTCAAAGCTGGTTCCCGGAAGTTCTTTCAGCAGTTCATCTTTAATATTAAATGTAAAAAGTGAAGGAACAAGATTTACAATCTTATGGCCAAGATTTTCAACAATTTTCAATGATTTCGGAGAGCTTCCGGTGGTATATACAATATAATCTGCCTCAAAATCTCCGGAATTGGTTTTTACGAGATATTTTTCATCATGCTTTTCAATCTCTTTTACCGTACATTTTGTCTTTACGGTTACATTTTTCTTTTGGGTTTCATTCAGAAAAGTATTGATGATGGTCTGAGAAGAATTGCTTTCCGGGAAAGTTCTGTTATCATTTTCAATTTTCAACGGAACATTGCGCTGATCAAACCATTCCATCGTGTCGCCGGGCTGGAATTTAGTAAAAACACTCAGCAGCTCTTTGTTTCCACGGGGATAAAACTGAACCAATTCTCTTGGGTCAAAACAGGCATGGGTCACATTACAGCGTCCGCCTCCGGAAATTTTAACCTTCTGAAGGACATCTGAGTTCTGTTCTAAAATCGTAATTGTATATTTCTTTTCGTCAAGATTGGATGCACAGAAAAAGCCTGCAGCACCGCCTCCAATAATAATGATCTGTTTCATGTATATGTAATCCTATGCGGAAGATTATTTTTTCAAAAGTACAATTTTTATAAACCATCTTATTTGAGTATTTTTGAAGATTATAATTTAATGAGACCAAAAACGATTTTCAAATGATTTTCTACCATAAATTTGAAGTGCGATGGAGCGACCTTGATGCCAACAAGCACTTAGCCAACTCATCCTATGTACAGTATTGTGCGCAAGCCAGAATGGCTTTTATGACCAAAGAGAAAATGGGAGTTACCCAGCTGAGCAGATGGGGAATAGGACCGGTGATCCTTCACGAAAGATATTCTTTCTTTAAAGAGATTTATGCTGATCAGACCGTAATCGTAAGTGTGGAAATAGACGGATGTTCAGAAGATTCTTCCATCTACCGTTTCCTGCATAAGTTCTATACTCCGGATGGAGTACACTGTGCTACATCAGAAGCTACAGGGGTATGGATTGATATGATGCTTAGAAAAATGACCACTCCGCCGGATGATGTAGTGGAGGCAATGAATAAATACAAAAGCCCGGAAACAGTGGTGCTGTCGAAAGAAGATTTTAAAAAGCTTCCTTTCCACCCTCATAATATTGACCCGGCAGAACTTACTCAATAACTCAAAGTTTAAAATTCAAAGTTCAATGTTGGAGAAGCCATTTTAAAATCATTCATACTTTTTACATTGGACATTAATACAAAAAATCATGTTTGAAGATAAATCACAGGAACTGACGCCCATCTCAAAATTAGGAGAATTCGGTCTTATTAAACATTTGACGGAGCATTTTCCGCTATCCAATGAATCTTCGGAGCTTGGGGTAGGTGATGATGCGGCAGTGATCAACCCTGACAATAAAAAAGTAGTTCTTACAACAGACGTGCTGGCAGAAGGAGTACATTTTAATCTTGGTTATGTTCCTTTAAAGCATCTGGGGTATAAAGCTGTGGTCGTCAACCTTAGCGATATTGCGGCAATGAACGCAACGCCTACACAGATTCTTGTTTCTCTTGCGGTATCCAACCGTTTTCCGGTGGAAGCTTTGGAAGAGATTTATTCCGGAATTCAGGCGGCATGTACAAGATATAAAGTAGATCTGATAGGGGGAGACACTACAAGCTCCAATTCAGGGCTGGTGATGAGTATTACTGCTGTAGGAATTGAAAATGAAGAAAATATTGTAAAAAGAAGCGGAGCAAAACCCAATGACCTTCTTGTAGTAACCGGAGATCTGGGGGGAGCCTACATGGGCTTGCAGATTCTGGAAAGAGAGCATGCTGTTTATCTTGCCAATCCGAATATGCAGCCGGAAATGGAAGGTTACGACTATATCCTGGAAAGACAGCTGAAACCCGAAGCAAGAACAGACGTTAAAAAAATTCTTGAAGAACTGGATATTAAACCAACTTCTATGATTGATATTTCGGACGGTCTGGCTTCTGAAATCCTTCATCTGTCTGATCGTTCCAATGTAGGTTTCAGATTGTATGAGGAAAAAGTTCCATTGGACAGCCTTACGATTTCTACTGCGGATGAAATGAATTTGAATCCGGTAATGACTGCATTAAGCGGTGGTGAGGATTATGAACTCCTGTTCACAATTTCTCCTAATGATTTTGATAAAATTAAAAATCACCCTGACTTTACTATTATAGGACATGCTGTAGAAAAAGAAGAAGGAAACTTTATGGTGGCAAGAGGATCCAATCAATTGGTAGCTCTTACGGCTCAGGGATGGGATGCTTTTCTAAATCAGTAAAACCGAAAAATTATATTTAATTTTAAATATTGTAAGAAAACCGCAGCACTTTTTTTGCTGTGGTTTTTATTTATAGCTAATTATTTTACAATACAGTGATGATTACACCAGAAAAAGAAATCCCGGTTCACCATCTGACCTCTGAAGAGTTTCAGATGAGTACGCTGAGTGCTGCAGGTCCTGAAAACTTTCATGATGTTCACCGTCATAATTTTTTTGAAATTATCTGGTTCAGGGAAGTGTATGAAAGCAGCCGGTTAGAACTGGATTTTGAAAGCTATAAACTGGAAAATAATCAGATCTGTATCATTGCACCAGGACAGGCTTTTAATATGAAGCTGGAAGGAGAAGAAGGATATGCCATGGCTATCAGCAGGGAAATTTTCAACGAAGCATGTGATATAGAATCAGTACTCACAGGAGGAGAGCTTCCCTTTCTTTTAGATCCGGAAAAAGAAAAGACCTGTATGACCATTATATCTCTGATGGAGAATGAATACAAAACCAAAGCAAGAACGGAACTCTTAAAGGCCTATCTGAAAGCATTCTGTATCATCATCGGGGAGCAGATTATTCCTCAGGAGCCTTTACAGAATGACCGTCAGCGCATTCAGGAGCTGGTGGGACTTATTGATAAACACTATATAATGCATAAGGAAACGGGTTTTTATGCTGATCAGTTAAAGATAAGTACCCATCACCTTAATGATATTGTGCGTCTTTTGAGAGGAACGACCGTAAAAAAAATGATTTCCCAGCGTCTTATCCTGGAGGCCAAAAGAGAGCTTAGTTTCGGAGCCCTCACGGTGAAGGAAATTGCTTTCAGACTTGGCTTTAACGATGCTTCATATTTTTCAAGGTTTTTCAAGAAACATACAGGCCAAACTCCCGACTGTTTTAAGAATAATGAAAAAAAATAATCTTCAATATTTACTCTGATATTAGGCTTAAATTAATGTTTTTCATTTGTTATTATATTTAAATCTTCAGTTTGTCCTATACTTCCTTCAGTTCTTTTATTGAAAGACTATACTTTTTACAGCAATTTTGCAGCTGAAAAACCGCCTGCGAAGGCTTATCGTTATTTATGAAGAAGAATTTAAGTATTGTAGTGTTTATTCTTGCACTGCTCAACACGCTGGAGTCGCTAAGTATAGATCTTTATCTTCCTGCTTTCCCAAGTATGGCGAAGATTTTTAATACCGATATAGGACATATTCAGGTATCTATTTCTGTGTTTTTTGCCGGGTTTGCATTCGGGCAGTTATTATGGGGACCTTTATCTGATAAAAAAGGAAGAAAACCCATGTTGTATTGCGGGCTTTTGCTTTTTATGATTGGGGCAACGGCGATCTATTTCACTTCAGATATTTATGTATTATGGGCAATGCGTTTTCTCCAGGCGTTCGGAGGAAGTGCAGGAATTGTCATCGGAAGAGCTATTATTATTGACCTGTATGATAAACACAAAGCGGTCACTATCTTTTCACAGCAGTCACAGATCAGTGGGATTGCTCCTATTGTTGCTCCCTTACTGGGAAGTGTATTCCTTAAACTCTGGGGCTGGAACAGTTCTTTTGCCTTCTTATGCATCATGGGGCTGATTACATTTTTTATGGTCTATAAGTATATTCCGGAAACCAATACCAGAGTCAGTCTTCCTGATGATGAGATATTGGATGAAAAAGGACTAAAAGACCAGCTGAAAATGATCATTTCCAACAGAGACTTTATTAACAGTACAATGGTAGGAAGCATTGCTTTTGCCTCCTTGATTATTTATATCTCGAATGCTCCGTTTTTATTCATGGAAATTCACGGTTTTTCGAGCAGCGTGTTCAGTTTTATTTTTGCTTTCAATTCATTGGCATTGATAACAGCTGCTTATATTACACCTAAACTGATTAAAAGAATAAGCAATTCAACACTTTTATTTGCTGCTACAGTCATTTTACTGGGGGTATGTACACTTCACATACTGATTGCGGCTGAAAACCTTTCTGTAGCACTGGAAATTGCAATGCTTTATCTGTCATTACTGGCTATCGGTATCTTGTTTCCGATTACGTCAGCCCATGCGCTTTCCCCATTTAAAGAAGGAAGAGGGACGGCAGCTGCGTTACTGGGTTTTATGCAGCTGATGGTTACATTTTTAATGTCAGCATTGCTGGGCTTTTTAGAAGCAGATTCTATAATCCCGATGGTGGTAACCCGTTCTGCAATGGCATTGATCGCGGTGTGGTTCGGATATCGTATTTTTAAGACCCAGAAAAAGGAAAGCTTACATACACAATCTTCCACAGAAACTAATCCTGCTATTTGATCCTGTTGTCATACAATCCGGGCACTTAATCAAGTAATTTTTGTAAAAAATAGTCAAAGGGTTCTCTTTGCATAAAATTTAAAATATGAAAAGAACCCTTTCGGCAGCTCTATGCTGTATAGTGCCATTAGGATACTGGGTGAATGCACAGTCCGGGCTCTCCGCAGAACTTAAAACTGAATATATCCCAGCTTCCAATTATATCCGCCCGGAAGACAGTACAAAGACCAATTCCAAAAGTGATTTTAAAAGAGTGGATCTGAATCTCAGTATTCCGTTATCTGTAAAAAAAGATAACGATGGGAAAGTAAGGTCATGGTCTATGCTGCTGAGCGGATCTTACGCAAGGATGACACACAAAAATTACGAAACCCAGCTTTTTCCGGATCAGATGCTGAATGCACAGGTCGGAATACAGCATATGAGACCTTTGGGCAAAAAGTGGAGCATGATGATGACAGCGTCTGTAGGAGTATATACAGATCTTGAAAACGTAAATTTCGATGATGTACTGGGGCAGGGAGGTCTTTTATTTATAAGACATTTTAATCCTAATCTTTCATTAGGAGGAGGGCCTGTCCTTACAACCGCTTTTGGCATTCCTATGATTTTACCGTGGATTTATTTCGACTGGAAAACAAACGGAAAAATTAAATTCAATATCAATTTCCCGCAAGGTATGGAGGCAGGTTATCTGTTTTCAGACAAATTTGCTTTAAAGGCTGTTGTAGAACTGAACGGAATGACGGCAGAGAGAAATATAAACGGAAAATCGATGCTGTTAGGTTATCAGCAGATCACCGCAGGGCTCAGACCGGAATTAAAAATCAATGAGAGGCTTACAGTGCGTCTTACCGGAGGAACTGCTATATTGAGAAGTTTCAGCGAAAATGACCGGAAAATCAGCAGTATTTTCAGAGACAAGAAAATAGCTGATCCAAGATTTTCGAGTACATTTTACGCAGCAGTGTCATTACGCTGGAACCTGCCATAAAAAACAGCCGGAAACAGGGAGTTATTACATTCCCCGTTTCCGGCTTCTTTCAGTTACTTACTGATTAATTTCTTATATACCACCTGATTAAGCAATTCTTCTTTGCGGGTCCGGGAAATGGGGAGCTCAATTTTATTAATAAAAAGGCGTCCTCCGGAGATCATATCGATATGGGTAATATTGATAAGGTAAGATTTATGAATCCTGAAAAAATGCTCTGAAGGAAGTGATTCTTCAATAGCTTTCATCGTCTGGTGAATGATCAGCGATTTATCTTTAAAATGAAGCTTGGTGTAATTCTGCATGCTTTCAATATACAGAATGTCAACCCATGAAACTTTAATGAAAGTATCAGACTGTCTTACATACAGAAAAGGATCGTCCAGAGGTGTATTCTTTTTTGATTTTTCACTGATGATAAACTGCTGCTGAGCTTTATTCACAGCCTGGTAAAAACGGTTGAACGCTATGGGCTTTAAAAGATAATCTGCAACCTGCAGGCGGAACCCTTCCAACGCATATTCTGAGTAAGCTGTGGTAAGGATACATAAAGGAGGGTTTTCAAGCTGTTCCAGAAACTCCAGGCCGGAAAGATAAGGCATATTGATATCCAGGAAAAGAAGGTCTATTTCACTCTCCTTTACCTTCGCATCGGCTTCTAATGCTGTTGCGCATGTGCCTTCAACGGATAAGAAGTCAATCTGACCGGCCAGTTCTTTAAGATGGAACCTTGCCAGAGGCTCATCATCAATAATCAGGCATTTCATTTTAGGAATATTATTGTTCATGACTGTCAGATAGTGTTAGCGTTAAAGTAATTTTAAATATTTGATCACCTGTTTCAATATCCAGATCATGGCAGTCCGGATATTGTAATTTCAGCCGTTTTTTTACATTTTGAAGACCAATTCCGCCCGTTCCGTCCTTCTTTTTATAGGTTGCCCTATCTGAGTAGGAATTTTCCACATAAAAATAGAGCTGACTGTCTTTTTCTCTGCATGAGATTTTCACGTACCCTTTATGCCCAGGAAGTCTGCACACATATTTAAACGCATTTTCGATAAAGGGCACCAGCAGTAAAGGAGCAATGAATGACTTTCTGTTATCAATCTCCCAGATGGCCTTTACATCTAACTCATTTCCCCATCTCAGCTTTTCTACCTCAACAAGATTTTGAAGATATTCAATTTCTTTATCCAGAGGAACCATAGGCTGATTACAATGATACAGCTGATACCGGAGAATATCTGAAAATTTCATCAGCAAAAAATCGGCAAGCTGGGTATCCGTTTTCATTAGAATATGGATATGATTCAGAATATTGAACACTACATGCGGATTGATCTGATCCTGTAAAAGCTTGAGCTGGTTTTCCAGATGGGCCTGCTGCAGGAGTATATGATCCCGCTCTATTCTTCCATGTTCTTTATAAAATTTTATTCCGCACGCTGCCCCATTAATCAGAAACGAGGCAGGCAGGGACATATAAAAGCCCTGCCACAAAATGGGTAGCTGATCTCTGAAGTTCTTGGGAAGCTGCTCTTTGGGGGCAAATTCAAGATAGGTGAAGATAAAAGAAAATACCAGACTGAGCATGAAAATGACAAGTACCGCCTGTACCAGGAACCGTTTCATTTTCTTTTCCAGAAGGGCTTTCGGCAGAAATTTATTCGTTAAAAAATGAGTCAGTATAAAAGAGAATCCTGCAATAATCGCTGCCTGGGTCATCGCAAGATATTTTTCTGTTGTACTCTGGAAGTTAAACCACAATACAATGGCCAGTACAAGCCAGAAAATAAAAGTAAATATATATTCTTTTAAAACAAAAGATTTTGTCATGGAATAGGAAATAGATTGATAAAAAAATTAGAAACTGCAGGGAAAACAGTTTCTAATGGTAAAGATAATTTAAGTTTTTCAGAACAGAAAATACCCTATTCCGAGGGAAAAGCTGTTGGGTTTGGACTTAAATTCTTTACTGATGCTTGAAAGACCTGCCTCATATCTCAGGTCTGCTGTAAAATTCTTATAATCTATCCCAACACCTCCTGTAATTCCGATATTGGATTTATCAAATTTTTTAAAACCTTCCTGAAGCGCCTGAGAAGCAGATAAATTATTATTAAAGGCATAGCTGTAAACGCCACCGGCAAATACCCTTACATTAAAATCATCTGTTTTGATCAATTTATATCCTGCCACGACCGGGATATCAATAGCGTTCCAGGAAAGCTTTGAAGAGCTTCCGTCTTGGGATTGGTATGATGTTTTTCTTTTGTTGAACAGTGCTTCTCCCTGTACATAAAGTTTTCCGATATCCAGCCTTGTCATTACTCCTGCCTGATAACCGAATCCGTATTTCCCTTCCAGGGAAGAAGATTCCGTTGAGGTTTTTGTAAAATTTGCCCCTCCCTTTACTCCAATGTGAAAAGCCGGAGTCTGCTGTGCTTTAATTTCTGTAGTGCAGTTGATGCATAATACGAGTGTGCTCAGCGCTAAAAATTGCTGCTTCATAATAATTGTTGTTAAAAATCTGTTGCAAAACAACAGCTAT
This sequence comes from Chryseobacterium sp. ON_d1, assembly GCF_006829085.1. Classification (GTDB taxonomy): domain Bacteria; phylum Bacteroidota; class Bacteroidia; order Flavobacteriales; family Weeksellaceae; genus Chryseobacterium. Next base: position 131,440 of record NZ_BJTC01000004.1, on the reverse strand, counting down.
GAAGCCAGGAATTAAATTTTATTTGATGAATGGCAGAGATGTTTTGACAAGGACCTGTTTCCTGATGAAAATAAAAATCGGAAGTGCTGCTTCCGACTCTATCATTAATAAGGCTGTTCTTCACAAATGGAAGGAGGAATGCATCCGCCAGTGCCTCCGCCACCGGGATTTCCACCCCCACCAACAGCGATGCACTGTCCGGGAGTTCCGTCCTCATACATTTCACAGGCTTTCCCCCAGGCACATTCACAGTCACTCTGGCAGTTATAGGAATCTCCACCCATATGGCACTCATTTCCTCCACTGCCCAGAATTGTAGATAAATCTTTTCTCAAAAGTTTTTTCATTGTTTTCATGATAATTTGGTATTAATGTTATCGTTTAAAATTGTACATCTTTGTAAATATAGTAAAATTGGCTTAATGAATTGTAAATGAATTATATGTGTTGGCTGTTGTAAACAATTGGAAACCGCTTTTAAAGCGGTTTCCGATATTCATATTCAGTAAAGAGTTCTGTCTTAGAAGATGAAATCTTTTTGATACAGCATATATTCTTTTTTGAAAAGTGGAATAGTACCTTCATATCTTAAAGGAGCAATTCCAAAACCGTAGAACATATCAGCCTGAATTTTAGCTTTTAAATCAAGAATCCCTTTTCTTTGTGGAATAAGCTGCAGCCCTAAAGAAGGAGAAATACCTGCTCTGCCTCTTAGCCCTGAGTTGGCAAGATTCACTGTCAGAAACTGCAGTCCTACAGATCCTTTTGCTTCTATACCGATCTCTGCGTTTACATTTCCACTTAAATCCGTGATTCCAAACCCTGCATTTTTATTAATGTCTATATGGATCTGTGGATTTTTTCCTACCAGAAAATTAGCGTGTCCACTAACGTCAAACAGTTTTAAATGAGCGGTACCTGCTGTCCCTATTCCTACATATGGACCGGCAGATAGTGAGGGACCGATGATAAGGCCGGTTGGCCCTAAAACAATTGGAATAATAGGGATGCTTATAAAATCGGTAGAGCTTACAGTATACCCTAAATTTCCCTGAATACTGGCAGTAGATTCTAACTGAATATCATCCATAATGAAATTCACAGAAAAATCTGACAAATGTCCCCATGAGAAAGAAATATGGTAATCTATCTTTGGCGTAAATCCTCCTTTTACATTAACTCCCGGAGTAACCCCTACAGGTCCCACCTGCTGGCTTAAAGAAAAGGTTCTGTCAAAATTGAACCGGGGCAGAGATACCAATTTCTGATTGGCTGCATTCCTGTTTTCTATGGAATTGATACGTTCTGTTAACTCCTGAGAAACAAAGCCATCTACAGGAACGTAGTTGGCCATTTTTCCGTTGATACTTACAGGTGTCTTATCAGAAGGATTATAAACCCCGCTCAGCGTTCCGCTATAGATGAATTCTTCAAGCTTTGCACTGGAAGTTTGCACGGTAAAACGATTGTTTGTTTTGGAAACAGCATTTACTTTTGAAAGGATGGTATTCACCTGATCGCCTTCTATCTTGGTTCCTACAAGAACAGTTCCTATTGAAATACTGTCTGTTTGTGGTGTCATACGGCTGAACGTAATTTCTCCGTTATTATGAGTGGAAATTGCATTAACCGATTCGTCATTCAGAATAATAACATTCTTCTGTAAGGTCAGATTTCCCAAAGTCTTCATTGGAGCAGACTCCGTCGGATTTTCAACAGGTGGATCCGTCGGATCATCCTGAGAACAAGAGGCTAAAATAAACAAACAGAAAATAGATAAAAGAAAAGAGAAATAAAATTTCCTGTTAATCTTGAAGTAATTAGATTTCATTTTCATAAGCGTTGATTTTATGTTTCTTCCTAATTTAGACGAATTATTTAAGGCTTACAAAAGAATCATATTAAATTACTGTTACTAACATAATGATTTTCAGCAATATTTGGAAAAAAAGGTAAAAGGAAACCCGCTGTTTTCGCAGCGGGCTTTCTCTACTATTTTTTAAAATTCAATGCCAAAGAAATTGAAACGCTGGAAGAGACAGGTTTTCCTTTGTCTTCTGCCGGTTTCCACTTGCCTTTATCTTTAATACGGTAAAAGGCAGCTTCAATGAATGCATTGACATCTTCATTATTCCCTTTTACCTGAGGATAAAGGGCATTCCCTTTAGAGTCCACAACAAAGGTCATTGTTGCTTTATAAGTATCTGAAGAAAAGTTCAGAAAATCAAGGTCTACAGCCTCATATATAAGCTTTTGAAAAGCAGCCTTCCCTTTATCATATTCAGCTTCCTTCGTAAGTTTCTTTTTTACAGGAGGATCTGCGGCGATCATTTTCTGATCATCAAGAGAAGCTTTGTCTAAAGCAGTCTTATAAGCCGTTATCTTATCCTCTGTCAAAAGCCATTCTTTCTTGGTTCTTAAATCATTAGGCTTAGGATATTTATTATACAGAGCCGTTTTCTTTCTTTCATAGCGTGAATCTGCCCTCTGAAATTCAGAAACCTGGGCACCGCCGAAAATAAAAGCGAAAATGAATACTGATGCTAAGACCTTTTTCATGATGATTAAGCTTTTACAATATTAATAATAACTTCCGTCGCTTTTTCCATACTTTCCAGAGCAACATACTCATATGGCCCATGGAAGTTGATTCCTCCCGCAAAGATATTAGGGCATGGAAGTCCCATATAAGAAAGCTGTGCTCCGTCTGTACCTCCTCTGATCGCCTTGATCTTAGGCTCAATACCCGCTTCGGTCATTGCCTTTGCTGCAAGATCTACAATATGCATTTTGCCTTCAAACTGCTGCTTCATGTTTCTGTACTGTTCTTTGATCTCCACTTCAGCAGTTCCTTCACCATGCTTTTGATTGAATTCAGCTACTTTTTCTTCCATGAATTTCTTTCTGGCTTCAAATTTATCTGCATCGTGATCACGGATGATGTATTGAAGTTTAGCTTCAGAGATATCAGCTGTAATATCCATCAAATGATAGAATCCGTCAAAACCTTTTGTGGTTGCAGGAGTTTCATTAGCAGGAAGCATCTGGGCGAACTCTGCAGCTAAAAGAGCGGCATTAATCATTTTTCCGTAAGCATAACCCGGGTGAACACTTAATCCATGGATTTTTACCACCGCTCCGGCAGCATTAAAGTTCTCATATTCCAATTCTCCAACTTCTCCACCATCCATAGTATAAGCCCATTCTGCACCAAATTTAGCAACATCAAATTTATGTGCACCTCTTCCAATCTCCTCATCCGGGGTAAATCCTATAGCGATTCTTCCATGTTTAATTTCAGGGTGGGCAATAAGATATTCAGCAGCTGTTACAATTTCTGCGCAGCCAGATTTATCATCAGCACCAAGAAGTGTATTTCCGTCAGTAGTAATTAAAGTCTGACCGACATATTTTTTTAAACTTTCAAATCTTGAAGGAGATAAGGTGAATCCTGTCGTCTGATTCAGCAGAAGATCGTTCCCGTCATAATTTTCCCAAACCTGAGGTCTTACATTTTCTCCGCTGAAGTCCGGTGAAGTATCATAATGTGAAATAAATCCGATGGTAGGCCTGTCATCATTTTCCAGATTAGAAGGAACATAGCCCATGATATAACCGTTACTGTCTATAGAAACGTTTTCAAGACCAATAGTCTTCAGTTCTTCAGTAATATAGTTGGCAATATCCCACTGGCGTTCAGTAGAAGGTGTTGTTTCACTTTCTGCGTCGCTGGTTGAATATATTTTTACATAGCTAAGAAAACGGTTCAGTAATTTTTCTTTCCACAATGGGTTGAATTCTATTGTACTCATCAGATATCATAAATTTTAACAAAGTTAGCAAATTTGATGCTGAGAATACGTTATTTGCGATTTAATATCAGTTATCGAAATTATAAATCAGATATAAAAGTTTGAAAATCAAAATAGTGTTAGCTTTGTATGTGCAGTATACTAAATAGTTTAGTTTTATTATATTTGAGAAAATCAAAAAGTAACAATGTTTCTTACCGAATGTCCTAGAGATGCTATGCAGGGATGGGGAGAATTTATCCCTACCAATAAAAAAATCGATTATATCAACTCCTTGATGGATGTTGGATTTGATGTATTGGATTGTCTGAGCTTTGTTTCCCCGAAAGCGATTCCGCAGATGGCGGATTCTAATGAGGTGGCGGAGAATATTGATAAATCACGTTCCAAAACGAAAGTTTCTGCAATCATTGGTAATTACAGAGGTGCCGAAAAAGCATTAAAACACCAGTCGGTAGATATTCTGGGTTTTCCGTTTTCTATTTCTGAAACTTTTCAGCATAGAAATACCAATAAAAGTCAGGAAGAAGCTTTTAATGAAATCATTAAAATGCTTGATCTGGTGAAGAGTGAAGGGAAACAGCTTAATATTTATTTTTCGATGGCTTTTGGAAATCCATACGGTGAAATGTGGAAATGGGAAGACGTTGACCAATGGGCTCAGCGATTTTCAGACATTGGGGTGAAAGATATTTTACTGTCAGATACAACAGGCGTGGCAACGCCGGAAACCATTGCGCTTTTATTTGAAAAGATACCTGCAAAATACCCTGAAATTAATTTCGGAGGCCATTTTCATAACCGTTATGAAGATTCCTATTCGAAATTAAAAGCAGCTTACGACCAAGGCTGCAGAAGATTTGACAGCGCCATCAAAGGTATCGGAGGATGTCCTATGGCGAAAGATGATCTTGTAGGAAATATGCCTACAGAACAGGTGATCAACTTTATGAGCGTGGAAAAAGCAGAACATAAGCTGAATCTGCTGAACTTTGAAAGCTCATATAACAAAGCAAAGGATATTTTTCATTTTTAAGAATAGTACATCTCACAGAAAAAAGAAATCTGTTTATATTTCAAAATATGCGAGAAAAAAAATATTAATAAGAGCGGGCTTTAGCCCGCTTTACTATATTAAAAATACAATAGGCTTTAGCCAAAACATATTAATTAAATCAAAATCTCCAAAATGGCACCAATAATTTCACCATCCGAACTCAAAAATATTCCAGCAGAAAATCTTATTATTCTTGATGCAAGAACCGGAAAAGATGTAAAACAGAATTATCTTGATAAACATATTAAAGGAGCCAGATTCATAGATCTGGACAAAGATCTGGCAGAGATTGGAGAAAATGCGGCTTTTGGAGGCAGACATCCTCTTCCTTCTGTAGAAAAGTTTGCAGAAACACTTTCAGATCTTGGAATATCAGAAGAAGCTCATCTTGTTGTATATGATGACAAAAACGCTTCAAATGCAGCTGCGAGAGCATGGTGGATGCTAAGGTCTTTCGGATTTGAAAAAGTTCAGGTCCTGGATGGTGGAATGCAGGCGGCGGAAAAAGCGGGCATAGAATTCTCTTCAGGAGAAGAGAAATTTGATAAAGCGTCTTTAATTCAAAAAGAGCAATGGCTTCTTCCGGTTTCAAGTCTGGAAATTGTTGAAAATGAATTGGAAAACGATTCTTCTACAGTTGTTGATGTAAGAGATGCTTATCGCTATAAAGGAGAATCTGAACCGATAGATCTGGTTGCCGGGCACATTCCGGGGGCTGTTAATATTCCTTTTTCTGAAAATCTTGATGAAAACGGAAACTTTCTGAGTCCGGAAGCTTTAAAAGAAAAATATAGCAGATTATTAAAAAATAAACCTGGGCATCTGATCATTCACTGTGGGTCAGGAGTTACCGCCTGTCATACGATTTTAGCTCTGGACTATGCAGGATTTCCGGTTCCGGATCTGTATGTAGGCTCATGGAGTGAATGGAGCAGGAGAGAAGGAAAAGAAATTGCAAAAGATATTTAAAAATAAAAACCCCGAAGAAATAAATTACTTTTCGGGGTTTTATATTGTTAAGTGAATCATTAAAGCATTCCTAATTCAAACTTCGCCTCTTCACTCATCATATCCTTATTCCAGCTCGGTTCGAAAGTAAGCTCTAAATCTACACTTTTTACATGCTCTACCTCAGATACTTTGTCTTTTACCTCCTGTGGAAGTGTTTCCGCAACAGGACAGTTAGGAGTAGTAAGTGTCATGATAATTTTTACATCAGCATCATCGGAGATCTGGACATCATAAATCAGTCCTAATTCGTAAATATCTACCGGAATTTCGGGGTCATATACGGTTTTCAGCACACCAATGATTTCCTCACCAATGTCAGCAATTTGATCGTCTGTAAATTTCATTTTTTAATCTAGATTGATATTCCTTTTCAACAAATCTTCCTGACGCATGCGCCGGAAAATATTTGCCAAAGTTAAGACATCTTTTTCACAATAGTCAACAATTCTCTGCAAGTCTTTTTCTATGTAGTAAATTGATGAAACCATTGAGCCGTCTATATCATCTTTAGGGGTAGGAATTCCAAAGACATGAGCCAGTAATTCAAGCGATACAAAGCTCTTGTAATCCCCGAATTTCCAAAGTTCCATCGTATCTATATGAGGAATTTCCCAGGGCTTTTTTCCAAACATCTGAAAGGGAGCCGGGGGCTGCATTCCATTGATGAGGTATCTTCGGGCGATCCATGGAAAATCAAACTCTTTTCCGTTATGGGCACAGAGAATGACGTTGTAAAGCCTTGGACTGTTGAAAATTTCTCCAAATTCCTGGAGTATTTTCTTTTCATCGTGTCCTGAAAAGCTTTTTATTTTTAATGTTTCATTTTTTTCCAGCATTCCGATACTGATGCAGATGATCTTTCCAAATTCGGCCATAATACCGGCCCTTTCATAAAATTCTTCTGCCGTGGCATCTTCTTTTCTCTGGAATTTTGTTTTTTTATCCCAGAGATACTGATCGGTTTCGGATAAGTCATCCCACGACCCGGCCTGTGGAACGGTCTCAATATCAAGGAATAAAACTCTTTCTAAGGGTATGGTCTGTATCATATGTGCTGTGCTGTATTTATCCTACCTGCATTCCGTTTTTTGTAGGTAATGAAGGGGTTAAAAGGGTAACATCTTTTTTGTCTTCACCATATAATCCCAATACAAGACATTCGCTGAAGAAATTGGCAATCTGTTTTTTAGGAAAATTCACCACTGCTAAAATCTGTTTTCCTATCAGTTCATCTTTTGTATAAAGAGAAGTAATCTGTGCAGATGATTTTCTGATTCCAAGATCTCCGAAATCTATTTCCAGCTGGTAGGATGGGTTTCTTGCTTTTTCAAAATCTTTCACTGAAATGATGGTTCCGCATCTGATGTCTATTTTTTCAAAATCTGCCCAGGTGATATCTGGTTTTACTGTCATGGCAATTCGTTAATTAAATGTTCAACTTCTGTTTTCTGTTCTGCATATTTTTGCTGTAGTACCGAACCTTCGCCCATTCTCCTGTAATATTCCAGGGCTTTTCCTCCGAAGAATTTTTTATGAAAATCCGAAACCTCGGGAATCTGAGGGAAAACTTTGTGAAAAAGCATTTCATAATACGCCTGAAATTCTCTTTCATTTTTGTCTTCAATGACCTGCCCGGGAGCTTTCTGTCTTACGTGGAGCATTTCGTGGGCAACCATATTTAAGACAAGGTTCAGATCAAAATCAAATAAATTTCTTGGGATCATTACGGTTTGTGGCCCTCCCAGATCACCCTCTGCCGTAAGAAGCATAGAGGTAGGAGAAAGCTCTTCCCTGAAACCAAATCCTGCAAAGTTTTCATGTTCCAGATTAAAAGAATGGATCAGGTATTTTGCTGCATCCAGAATCTGGTTATGTTCCTTATAAGCCTCAAGGTGTAAGTTGATCTGCTCGAAATTCATCTGAAATATGTTTTAAACAAATGTATTAAAATATTGAGAATACTGACTCAATTGGTCATATATTTTAGTTTATATCAAAAAGCCCACCCCGAAAGGCAGGCTAAAGATTTAAACTAAAAAAATAAATTAAGGATGCTCATTTCTCGCTCTGATGACCAGATTGACTAAATCTGAGCCGCCACTTGCAAAATTATCGCTTGGATTATGCGCGCTTTGAGTCGCCACAGCATACGGAGAGCCGTCCCAATATCCCCAAAAAGGACCTCCGCTTTGTCCAGGCCATATATCTGCTTTATGGCTCATGCTTTCGTTGTCATCAGCACTCCAGAAATCTCCATCCAGGGCAATACCGGTTTGGTAGGTAGGTCTTTGGGTTCCTGTAAGGTCTCCCGGATATCCTGCATGGGTCCAGTAAGCTCCTCCATCCCAGGAATCAGAATAGGATTTTGAGCCTAACCAGCCTGTGCTGTTTCCAATAGGCCTGTCCAATACAATTACTACATAATCATATTGTATTTCTGTTGAATCAATAGTAGGGCCAGCCACTTTATACTTGTAATAGGTTAAGGTGCCCCAGGCAGTTCCGTAAGGAGCGCTTCCGTTGTAATACATAGGAATGAATTTCAGCCATCCTGTAGTATTATTAGGCTGCCAGTCTACAATATGGGAGCAGGTAAGAAGGTGTCTTGGCCCGATCATCACACCGCTTCCTGAACCTAAAGAACTTTCCACTCTGCCGACACATCTCCATGGATAGGCTGTAGAATTGTATACCTTTCTCTGATCGGCTCCAAAAATGGTTCTTGCATTTTCCGGAGTCAGGAAAGAGTCTCTGTCAATGAATTTTGGTTTACGGTCTCTTTTCGGTTCCAGTTTTGGACTGTATTCAAAATCAGCATGGGTAGGGTAAAAATGATCGGTTTCCAGAGTCCTGTTTTCTGCTGTTTTCTCGTCCATGGGCATTCCTATGGTTTTCATTCCCTTAGGGAAAGTTCTTCCGTTAATAGTTTCCATGGCAGGAGCCTGTTTAAATAGCTTTTCAATTGTTTCCGGTTTTTCAGCCGATTTTGCTTTAACCGTTCTGAGTCTTAACACTTCTTCAGCGGTCATTGGGTTGTTGTTTTCGATTTTTGACATGATTATTATTTTTAATCTGGTATATTCCTACTCTTTTAATGGCTTTTCGGATTCCGCCGGTCATGATTATCAGTTAAGTAAATATTTTCTGAGAAAATTCTGTGGTCATGCTTTCAGTCTGGTTGATCTGGGCAGCTCCCATAGCGGCCAGTGCAACAGCTACCTGTTTATCAAGTGTTTTTCGGACGATATTCCCATTGGTCGCCCGCAGGATTTTACAGAAGTGATAGGTGAAATAGCCCCGTATCTGTCCGCTGATATTACCTTCCATTGAAACCTGATTATCTTTTGCTGCAGCCCATAGCGTATGGTTCATTCCGGAAACAGGGACGAGAGCTTTCGTAAGAACAGTTGATTTTTTTACATTTTTAGCAGCCCCGATTTCACTGGCATAGGTCAGATAGAATTCGTCCTCAAGCATGGGGGGAATATAACGGGCCGTTTCGTTGAGAAGGTCAGTTTCCAGGCCCAGATCCATTTTTCTGGTTCCTGTTCCGGAATAACAGCAGTCAAAGATCACTTCCATATTGACCCCTGCTTTCAGTTTGTCAAGAACCGCTTTAAAGTCGTCATCACGAATGACACCGGCATTGGCATAATCGTGCGGACAGATGGCTTCATCCAAACCATCAAGCTCAAGATCTGACCCAATATTAGCTACTCTGGTTCCGTGCCCTGAATAATAAAAAACAAGAGAATCACCTTTTACACTTGTGCTGATCATGGATTTCAGATAATTCAGGATATTCGCTCTTGTAGCATTTTGATTGGTCAGGATTTTAATCTTTGCCGGACTAAAACCGCAGATGACCAATGTGTTGGCCATATCCCTTGCATCATTTACACAGCCATTAAGGTCCGGACCTCCGTATCCGATAGGTGCGTAATCATTAATACCTACGATAAGTGCTTTTTTCATTGTATTAGTTTTAAAAAATATTCCCTACTCTGTTCCGGCTTTTCGGGGGCTGCCTTTCTGTGTTTTTTCTATGACAAAATTCCGTCATTCTGCAGGACGAAAACAGAGGAGAAAACCGTGTTTTGAAAAAGGAAAAACACCTTTTTGTCTGTTTATGAATGAGTTACGAATATCACTTCGGCGGCTTGAAGAGCCGCCGAAGTGATATCAGAATGTGAAGATGTTGGTTAAAAACTACGAATTAATTTAGCAGAGATCATGTTTTAAGGCAAAAAGTACGAGCCCGGCTCTGTTTTTTATATCCAGTTTTACAAAAACAGAATCTCTGTAGCCATCAATTGTTTTGGGGCTGAGGCACATTTTGTCAGCAATTTCTTTGTAGGTAAGTTCGCTGCAGGCCCATTTAATAAACTCTTTTTCCCGGTCTTTAAGCTCCGAAAGCAAAGAGGCATTTTTAGCTTCTTCTGTTTTTACTTTCAATAACTTCTGTGCTACAAAATCAGTATAAAAGCTTCCTTTTTCAAATACGGTTTCAATAGCCTGAAAAAGGATGGAGGGCTGCATATCTTTCAGCAGATAGCCTTTAGCTCCTGCTTTCAGCATTTTAATCAATATTCTTTCATCGTCATCCATGGTCAGGGCGATCACTTTGATATCAGGATAATGTTCTGTAAGCCATTCTGTAGTTTCTATACCGTTTTTATAAGGCATATTGACATCCATCAGTACTACAGCGGGTAATTCAGAAGCTTTTTCCACTCCTGCAATAAATTCTTCTCCGTTGGGATAATTCATAATGACCCTGTACTGAGTATTCTCTGTGATCATATTCTCCAAGGCTTTGGAAATCAGAGTATGATCATCAACGATCGCTATGGGAATAGTTTTCATAATAAATTTTTGTGATAGGTTATCAAAGTTTGTGTTCCTTTATTCAGTTGTGATTGTATTGTGAATTCTGCATGGATCAGCCTGGCTCTCAGCTCCATGTTTTTTAATCCTGAGCCATCCTGAATAATGTTTGTATCAAAGCCTTTTCCGTTATCAGAAATACTGATGTGTAATTTTTCACAGTCATCTTCCAGCTGTATGGAAACGTTTTTGGCTTTGGAATGTTTCAGAATATTATTGATACTTTCCTGGATAATCCTGAAAAGAATAAGACCATGTTTTGGAGTGATATCAATGTCCTGTTTTTGAGTGATGAATTCTATTTTTAATAATTTGAGTTTTCTGATCCTTTGGACTTCTCTTTCTATGGATTCTGCCAGCCCGAAATGAATGATTTGCTCAGTGATTAATGTTTTAGAAAGGTTTCTTATATCCTGTATACATTCTCCCAATAATTCATTGAGTTCGATCAGGTCTTCTTTCTCAGAATCTTTCAATTTGGTAATCAGCTGGTTTTGTCGCAGGCGGACAACGGAAAGTTTCTGTCCCAGATCATCATGTAATTCCTGCCCTATATAATTGAGTGTCTGCTCCTTCATTTCTACCTGTGAAGTGGCCAGCTCCTTTTCAAACCGCAGGTCTTTTTCCTTTTGCTCTATCAGCATTGTTGTTTTTTTCTTGATGAAAACCGCATAAATGAAGATCATTGTCAGAACAATGATGAATAAAGTAATCGTAAAGATGATGACCAGATTATTCTCTTCCATTTTGAGGGTTTTTATCTGATTTTTTCCTGTTTATTCCAAATTAATCCCAATATAAGTATGCTGTTACTGATCAGATTCAGCATAAATAATATAAAGAAATAAATACTCTCCGAAACGGTATTTCTGAAAAAAAGTATCGGGATACTTCCAATAAAAAAGATCAGTAAAGACACTGAAATCCAGAACGGTAAATAATTTTTGATTTCTAAGATCTTATCAGAATTAAAGGTTTGGTACAGAAACAAGATAATTGAAAATAGCAACAGAAGAATATCTGCATAAAGCATATTGAAAGAAAAATGATGAAGCAGATGATCTTCGGTATAAAACATTACAAAGATATTGAGAACAAAAAGTACAAGAATGCCAACCTGTATTTTTTTGAGCAATGGGACATACAATAACTGATAATAATAAAACAAATACAGAAAGAATACAACCATTAAAAACCCGATTACATAAAATATATCTGTGGGCAGTTTCGTCAGGTCGTAATAGAAATAACAGAAAATATCGATCAGGGAAGACAGCAGGTATCCGATGATAAAAAAGAAATTTTCTTTTCCGGTTTTTCTGTATTTTATGATCATTAAAATCATCACTGCAATGGATAAGATCATAGATATCTGTTTCCCTGTTTCAATATTCCAGTTCATAATTTCTGTTTTTTTAAGGCATTGTTCCGGATAAGGTTTTTGGAGGAGGGGCAAGGTTGGTCATATTCATGGATTCTATAGATGGCACATCTGTATTTTCATCAGTTGCCTCGCCTCTGGACATTGCATTGTCTTTTTTTCTTTTTTGTGAAGTAGGAACTAAAAATATGGTTTGGTAGCCTGCATATTCAGGTTTTGCCATTCTGTTTTTAGGATGATTTAAGGGATATTTTCCCATATAAATCCTGATTCCTACATTTTTTAATTTTTGTTTTTTTGCGTTTTCTTTTACGTATTGAATATATCCTTCCATGTCTTCCAGTGAAAACCAGTACCATCGGGAATCGGGTTCTCCGTTTCGGTATTTGGTGAGAATTTCATGATTGGTTCTGGTGTATTCATCAAAAAGGACCCTGCCTTCACGGTAACTGATCAGTTTCTTTTTGTAACTGTTACTTACGGGTTCTTTAGGGGGTTCATTGCAGCTTAGCAAGCAGAAAATAAGAATAAATGCTGTGCAGAGCGGACTTAAAATCTTAGTAAAAAAGGAAGTTTTCATTTTTTATGGTTTTTAATTTTATGGAACAAAATTAGCGAACGGCACAACTATAGAAAAGGGGGAAAACACTGTTTTTATCCTTTATTAAATTTACGACTTTTTGATATTCAGATGGATATGAATTCGGTGTTTATTTTTTTAGTTAAAAATATTTAATGGCAGGACTCTACATAGAATAAAAACCATGATGAACATTCATGGTTTTGATGGAAATTAAAACAGCAAATCCTTAATACGGCAATATCATGTTGCAGTAAGACGAATAACGCATAAAAACAACAGTACCTGTTATCTGGCTAAATCAGGTCATTGTTTTAGCTTTTTATTCTCTCTTTTTCAATCTGATTTTCACCCCAGAGTCTCAGATAATCAATGAAAGGAATGAGTTCGGCGCCGGTTTCCGTTAAAGAATATTCTACCTTTGGAGGTACTTCATGATAGACTTCTCTATGGATAAGTCCGTCATCTTCCAGCTCCCGCACAGTTTGGGTAAGCATTTTAGGAGTAATATCAGAAAGGGCTTTGCGAAGTTCACCATAACGCATGACCGTTTTCAGATGAAGATACCATAAAATACGGCCTTTATACTTTCCTCCAATCCTTTTAAAGGCATAATCCACAGGACAGGATGGCTCATTGGTGACTTTTTTTATTTTTAACATTTTTTCAAATATTTGATAATCAGTATTAGTATATTTTAGGTATGTAGAATACAAAAAAGTGCATACTTGCTGCAAAGATATGATGAGACTACATTTGTCCAACAATTAAAATTAAAAAAGATGAAAGCTGTTATTTTAAACGAAGCAGGAAGTGTCGGAAATTTTCAATTGACAGAAATAGACAAACCTGTAATAGGAAATGATGAGGTGTTGGTAAAAGTGGTATCGGTAAGTATTAATCCTGTAGATGTAAAGTCCAGAGCCTATGAAGGAGTTCTGAACTGGATTTTTGAAGAAAAAAGACCTGTTGTTTTGGGATGGGATATCTCGGGAGAGGTAGTGGAAACAGGGAAAAACGTAACTGATTTTAAAACAGGAGATGAAGTCTTTGGAATGGTTAACTTTTTTGGAAAAGGAAACGCTTATGCAGAATATGTTGCAGCTCCAGCAGCTCATCTGGCATTAAAGCCCCGGAATATTACTCATCAGCAGGCGGCTGCAGCATCAATGGCAGCTTCGACGGCTTATCAGGCATTGGTAGACGTTGCTAAAGTTAAAAAAGGAAGCAGGGTTCTGGTCCATGCGGCGTCAGGCGGTGTTGGTCATTTTGCTGTTCAGATGGCGAAGCATTTCGGAGCGTATGTTATCGGGGTGTCATCCGGTAAAAACAGGGATTTTGTTCTATCGCTTGGGGCTGATGAACATATTGATTATACAACGGAAAACTTTCATGAAAAAGTACAGGAAGCAGATATAGTCATTGACACCCTTCAGGGAAAAACTTTATCTGATTCAGTAGATATTGTAAAAGAGAACGGGGTGATCGTAACACTTCCGTCGCCTGAGATTCCTGAGGATATTGCAGGCAAAGCCACGCAGAGAAATGTGAATATTGAGTTTATGATGGTAGCGTCTAAAAAAGAAACCACGGAGGCAATTGCTGGTTTATTGAAGGAAGAAGTGCTGAAACCCTTTGTTTATAAAACATTTCCGCTGGAAGACATAGCTATGGCACATCTGGAGATTGAAACCAACCGCGTTACAGGAAAAGTAATTGTAAATCTCTAAAAATAAAAACAGGCCCGGGAAATTTTTCCGGGCCTGTTAAACAAGATTAAGTGTAAAATTTAGCCTTTAAAGGCAAAAAGGATAATTCAAATGTGAACAGATTTTTATTGATCTTAATCTATGTTTAAGGGAATTGACAGTAATGGTACTTTATTCCTGTAAGCCATAATAGCTGTTTTACTGCGGTGGAAAAGAGATTCTACAAGGTTGTATTTGTAAGGAACCATAGTCAGAAGATCAGGGCTGGTAATTTTTATTTCCTCTTCTATAGCCTTAATGACTTCGATGGATTGAATCATTTTAAAGCTGTATTTAATATCATCCAGATCATATCCGGAATTCAGGACAACATCATGAATAACCTCAGTAAAATCTTCCAGACTTTCGCTTACGTTAAAGACTTCAATCTCAGCATTAAACTCATTAATAAAATAATAAATATCGTTCATTGCAGACCAGGTCATACTCCTGTGCGTGTCATAAGCAAAAAGTATTTTCCTGATTCCTGTATATTCTATATTGGAAGGAACAATTAATATCGGCTTTTTTATTCTGTGAATTGCCCTTGTGACATGATTGCCCAAAAGCTTTTGTTCCAAAGTTTTCTCTGCCATTCCCATGACCAGGAAACCACAGCCTTTTACCTGTATACAGTTTTCAAGTTCTTCAATAAAATTGCCGGATGCCAGATGGTATCCGGCTTCAATACTGTACAATCTTTTAAGCTCCATTGCTTTATCCTCCAGTTTTTTTTGATTTTTAAGCGTCTGGGTATAGAAAAAATCTGCCGAAGCCTGTGCATTCAAAGCATGAATGGAAACGGTTTGAAGATTAAACAGTATAATCTTATAGGTATTTTCTTTAGCCATAGAGGCTGCATAATGAACAGCATTTTCAGCTTCCTCAGAAAAATCTGTGCAGACAATTATTGTTTTCATTGTACTGGATTTAATACAGCAAAACTATGACAGCCAGTCATTAGCTTATGATAAAAATAGGGTGATCTTACATAAAATCCTGATGAAATGTCTTTTTCAGGTGATGAACCGTCATATTCATTTGAACACTGTTATTTTACGTTTCAGCTCCCGTTTTGGCGGTCTCGTCTGAAACAGGAAAGACTCATATAAAATCTATTTCTATATTTACATTCACAAAGTTCCGGATATGAATAGGATTTCTGCCATCAGGAAAAATATAGTACGAAATAAAAAGATTCTTTCCACTATGAAAAGAAGGCTCGTGATCTGGGCTCTAGCAGTGGTTACTTTCTGTGTTTTCTCCTATCTGATAGATCCTTTTGATCCTGTTTGGAAAGGATATCTGAATACCCCGCTGCAAATGATCCTGGAAGACGCCTCATGGATCATCTTTTTTTCTATCATTATTTCAGAGGTCAGTATATTTATTGACAGAACGCTCAATAGGCTGCTTCCCTGGAGAAACAGAACCGTAAAGCGGTTGTTTATTCAGTGTCTGCTGCAGATCGTGGGAAGTGTCATGATTGTGATTATCATTAATGCAATCGTAGACTGCACCTCAGTAACATTGCCGGAAATGGATTCCCGTAAAGAATATACGCTCCTGGGACAATGGATCGCAACCAATATTGTAATATCTTTGATTATCAGTGCTTTTAATACTGTGGATTATTTATTGGAAAACTGGAAGAAAACGGCTGTAGAAGCTGCCCAGCATAAACTCCGGGCATCAAAACATAAGCAGGCTGCCATGGCGGCGGAACTTCAGGCACTGAAGCTGCAGATAGATCCTCATTTTATTTTCAATAACTTAAGTGTACTGTCAGAACTCATCCTGGAAGATCAGCAGTTAGGCTATGAATATTCAGAGAAATTTGCAAGAGTCTACCGGTATCTGTTGGTTAACTCCAAAAAAGATATCATCGCAGTAGAAGAAGAACTGAAATTTTTAGAATCCTACATTTTTCTGATTGAAAAGAGGATTGGGGAAGGTGTTATATTTAAAATAGATATTAAAGAGGAATACAGGTCTATGTACACGCTTCCACTGTCTTTACAGCTGCTGGTTGAAAATGCCATTAAACATAATCAGACCTCTAAAATAAACCCTCTGGAGATTCATGTTTATACCAGTGCCGAGGGAGAATTGGTGGTTTCCAATACATTTCTGCCTTTGATCAACAAGCCGGACTCCTCAGGAGTGGGGCTTACCAACATCATTGCCCGGTATGAAATATTAGGATACCCAAAGCCTGTGATTGAAAAGACCGAAGATAAATTTACTGTAAAACTTCCATTGATATGAAGATTAATAAGATTTTAATAGTTGAAGACGAAAAGCCCAATGCTGACAGATTGAAAAGACTGTTGCTGAAGTTAAGACCTCATATCGAAATCCTGTCTGTGGAAGATTCGATAACTTCAACAGTACACTGGCTGGAAAATAATGTTGTTCCTGATGTCATTATGATGGATGTCCGTCTTGCAGATGGGCTCAGCTTTGAAATATTTAATAAGCATGAAATTAAAAGTGCGGTTATATTCACCACAGCCTATGACGAATATGCAGTACAGGCATTCAAATACAACAGCATAGATTACCTTCTGAAACCTATCGAGGAAGAAGAGCTGGATGCTGCTTTAAAACGCTACGAAACCTTTATGGAAGCCGTTCCAGTGGTAGGAACAGCCATTGAAGGCCTACTGAATTATATCCAGCCGAAAGACTACAGAAAACGTTTTCTTATCACCCACAGAGACGGATATAAAACCGTTCTGGCGGAAGATATTCTATACTTTTATACTGAATTGGGAATCAGTAAAGCGATGTTGAACACAGGAGTTGTCGAAAATGTACCACAAACTCTGGAAGAACTTGAAAAGCAATTGGATCCGAAATTCTTTTTCCGGGCCAACAGGCAGTTTATCATTCACATTGATTCTGTAAAACATATTTTTAATCATTTTAATGGAAAACTAAAGCTGGAACTGAGAAAGCATCCTGAAATGGAGGTGATCGTAAGCCGTGAAAAGGCTTCTATTTTTAAATCCTGGATGGATTATTAACTTTATAAAAACATAACCGAGATTGCTTTTACATAAAGCAATTTTTTTCATTTCATTTGTGAATCTATTAATTTTTTCCAAATGATTTCACTCTTGTTTTGACCCGATAAGCTTTCTTTTTTGTCATATTTATAAGAAAAACAACTGTTTTCCTTTCATTTTTCCTATCATACGTTTCATGTGCAATTAATGACACTTCACCCAACTTCTGAATGAATATCACTATAAGATGAAGTTATTTTGCTCCTGTAAAATTTAAAAACTCATGTTATGAATTACAGAAAAGGATATCTGGCACTTTCACTTATGGCAGCAGTAATACTGTATTCGTGCGGTTCCGGGAATGGTCAGGAAAGTGCTCAGCAGATGCAGCAGGCATTGCCTACAGATTTTATCCAGGTGAAATCCGGAGATGCAGAAGTGTCTACAGGATACCCGGGAAGCATAGAAGGACAGGATAATGTGGATATTAAAGCACAGGTGACAGGCTATCTGGAAGCGGTATATGTCAAAGAAGGACAGTATGTCAGTAAAGGTCAGACCCTTTTCAGGATAAATCCATCGGTATACAATGAGCAGGTTAATACCAATGAAGCCGCTTTGAAATCTGCTCTTGCAGCACAGGAAACCGCAAGATTGGAAGTAGAAAAACTAAAACCTCTTGTAGAAGGAAAAGTAGTTTCAGATATGCAGCTGAAAACAGCTCAGGCGAGTTATAAGGCAGCCTCGGCCCAGGTTGCCCAGGCACGGTCTTCTTTAGGTTCATCAAAGATCAATGCCAATTTTACTTACATCAAAGCTCCTGTGAGCGGATACATAGGAAGAATTCCGAATCGGGTTGGAAATCTTATCAGCCCCTCGGATGCTTCTCCGTTGACGACTCTTTCAAGTATAAACAGTGTGAATGTGTACTTTTCAATGAACGAGGCTGATTTCATTGCACACAGCAGAGCAGCAGCATCAGGGAATACTGTGGAAGATGTAGAACTTATCCTCGCAGACGGCTCTACCTATTCTCTCAAAGGAAGACTTGAAAATGCCAGCGGAAACTTCGACAGAAATACGGGGAGTATTCAGATGAAAGCTGTTTTTCAAAATCCGGATAAATTATTAAGAGCCGGAGGAACGGCCAGAGTAATGATTCACAATGCGCTGAATGGAGTGGTTAAGCTTCCGAAAACATCAGTGAAAGATATACAGGACAGATTTTTTGTCTATAAACTGAATGGTAAAGACAAAGTTAAAATGACTCAGATTACTGTTTCAGGAAGTACATCTCAGGATTATTTTATCAAAGAAGGAGTGAATGCGGGAGATAAGATCGCCATCAACAGAATTGATGCCCTTACAGACGGAGCACAGGTAGTTGCCCAAACTGTTCTTTCGAAATAGTTGTATAACCATTCTTAGAAAATTCAAAAATGTTAAAAAAGATAATAGACCGTCCGGTACTGGCGACGGTAATATCCCTTATCATTGTCATTTTAGGGATCATAGGATTAAACCAGCTGGCGGTGACCAGATTTCCGGATATCTCCCCACCTACAATTACCGTTTCAGGGTCATATCCCGGAGGAAACAGTGAGACTGTGATCCGTTCCGTGGTAACTCCACTGGAAGAACAGATCAATGGGGTAGAGGATATGGAATATATGAAATCCACAGCAAGTAATGACGGAACATTCTCCATTTCCATTATATTCAAGCAGGGAGTCAATGCGGATCAGGCTGCGGTGAATGTACAAAACAGAGTACAGCAGGCTACACCAATTCTTCCACAGGAGGTAGTGAGAATGGGATTGACCACCTCCAAGCAGCAGAACAGTATGGTATTGATCTTCAATATTTATACGGAAGACAATAAGCAATATGATGAAACCTTCCTTCAGAATTATGCGAATATCAACCTTATTCCACAGGTCAAAAGAGTAAAAGGAGTAGGACAGGCTATGGTATTCGGGATTAAAGATTATTCCATGAGAATATGGCTTAATCCTCAGAAAATGTCATCCTACGGACTTGAACCGGCTGATGTTTCCAGAGCTATTGCTGATCACAGTTTAGAATCAGCTCCGGGTAAACTTGGGGAAGAATCAGATGCTGCTTTAGAGTATGTGATCAGATATAAAGGAAAGAAGAACAAGCCGGAGCAATATGAAAATATCATTGTTAAAAACACAGGAAGCCAGGTTATCAGGCTTAAAGATGTTGCCCGTGTGGAATTCGGAGCTATTTCAAATACGGGAGATAACCTGTCTAATGGGAAAAATGCGGTTACTGTAGCGATCATGCAGACTACAGGATCTAATGCCAACCAGATTGAAATAGGCGTCAACAAAGCCCTTGATCAGTTATCAAAATCATTTCCTCCGGGCATTAAATATACGAAGGTAATGAGCACCAAAGAAAGATTGGATGAGGCAACAGGACAGGTGAAATCAACACTTATAGAAGCATTTATTCTTGTATTTATTGTCGTATTTATCTTCTTACAGGATTTCAGATCTACGATTATTCCGGCAGTGGCAGTTCCGGTAGCGATTATTGGTACATTTTTCTTCCTTCTGGTCTTAGGATTTACCATTAATGTTCTGACTCTTTTCGCCCTTGTACTGGCCATTGGTATTGTAGTAGATGATGCTATCGTAGTAGTAGAAGCCGTTCACAGTAATATGGAAGGAACAGACCTTTCGGGAAGAGAGGCAACCCATAAAGCGATGAGTGAGATCACGGGAGCGGTTATTTCCATTACGTTGGTGATGTCTGCAGTATTTATTCCAATCGGGTTTATGTCCGGTTCAGCAGGATTGTTTTATAAGCAGTTTGCCTATACATTGGCGATAGCCATTATCATTTCAGCGGTTAACGCATTGACTTTAACTCCAGCTTTATGTGCTGTGTTTTTGAAAAATAACCACGCAGGAGAAGGTGAAAAACCAAAAGGATTCGGGCAAAGATTTGCAGTAGCATTCAATGCAGGATTTAATAATATGACCAACCGTTACGCAAAAGGAGTCCGTTTTTTAATAGGAAGAAAATGGATTGCAGGAGGATTAATAGTAGCCGTTATCGGTGTTGCAGGATGGTTGATGTCAAGCACGCCTAAAAGTTTTGTACCGATGGAAGATGACGGATTCTTTATGTACACGTTAAGCATGCCTCCGGGAACAGCATTGACGAAAACAACAGAAGTTTCCAACAGGATCAACAATATCTTAAAAGGGGTAGAAGCAGTACAGGAAAATACTTCCATTACAGGTTACAATCTTCTCAGCAACAGTGCGGGTCCGGCCTACGCAATGGGATTTGTTAAGCTGAAACCTAAAAAAGAAAGAGGAGAAGTTCAGGATATTCAGGCTGTTGTAGATATGGCTACTGCCAAATTAGGAGTGATCAAAGAAGGGAGTGTAATGACGTTCAGAATGCCTCCGGTAGAAGGTTATGGGATGACCAATGATGCGGAGATTGTTCTTCAGGACCGTATGGGAAGAGACCCTCAGGTTCTTAAAGCTAAGGCAGATGAACTGATAGGTCAGCTGATGCAGGTCCCGGAAGTGGCATTTGCCTACACCATGTTCAGGGCAGATTATCCCCAAATGGAGCTTGAAGTGAATGAAGATAAAGCAAAACAGTTGGGAGTAAGCATTTCAAATCTGTTGGGGACCGTTCAGACGTATTTCTCCGGAGACCAGTCTCAGAATTTCTCAAGATTCGGGAAATTTTACAGAGTGAATATTAAGGCAGACGGCGTTTTCAGGATGGATGAACAAGCCTTCAATGATATTTTCGTAAAGAATGAAAAAGGAGATATGGTACCGGTAAACACACTGATCACTTTGAAAAAAGTTTACGGTCCGGAATCCGTTCAGCGTTATAACCTTTATAATTCATTAAACATCAACGTGTCTCCAAAACCCGGAGTAAGTAACGGAGAATTGATGGGTAAGCTGGAACAAACCTTAAGCAAACTGCCATCTGATTACAGTTACGAATGGACAGGGCTGAGTTTGGAAGAAAAATCGGCAGGAAATCAGACGATTGCCATCTTTGGACTGTGTTTGCTTTTTGTATACCTGCTGCTGGCGGCTCAATATGAAAGTTATATTCTTCCTCTGGCAGTTATGCTTTCTATCCCAACGGGAATTGTAGGGGCATTCTTAGGTATAAAAGCGATTGGATTGGATAACAATATTTATGTACAGGTAGGACTGATTATGCTTATCGGTCTCCTGGCCAAAAATGCGATCCTTATTGTGGAATTTGCCATACAAAGAAGAAAATCAGGTCTTTCGATTCTGGATTCTGCACTGGAAGGAGCCAAGGCGAGATTACGCCCGATTATCATGACATCACTGGCCTTTATTGTCGGAATGGTTCCGCTGATGATCTCTACAGGAGGTATGGCTTCAGGAAACAAATCAATCAGTACCAGTGCAGCAATGGGAATGCTGAGTGGAGTCGTTTTAGGAGTTTTTGTAATTCCTGTACTCTACATGTTCTTTCAGTATCTGGATGAGAAGTTTTCTGCCAAAAAGAAGTACAATACGATAGAAAATCAATTGACAAATGAGAGTATTTAATATAAAGAATTTCCTTATTTCAGGCACAATGGCATCTCTTCTAGTGTCTTGTGCCGTAGGGAAAAAATATACAAGAACAGACCTTCAGATTCCTGAAACGTACAAAGAATCTGTACAGGTAACAGGCGATACTGTAGTGTTACCATGGAAGACTTTCTTTAAAGATCCGAAATTGATCGGTTTGATAGATAAGGCCCTTTCAAGAAACAATGAAGTAAACGTTGCCCTGAAAAATATAGAACAGCTGGATCTTGCTTATAAACAGGCCAAGCTGAGTCTCATGCCGACACTGGATCTTACTGCCGGAGCTAACAGGAGCTGGGCTTCTACCAATACCCTTAACGGTTCTTTGAATGAACAGTTTGTAGGAACAAAATACATGGATGATTTCAGTGCTGCCTTGCGCCTTTCATGGGAAATAGATATTTGGGGAAAAGCCAAAATGCAGAAAGAATCCGCAGCAGCAGAGTATTTTGGACAGAAAGAAAACTTAAATGCCATCAAAAGCAGGATTGTTGTGCAGGTAGCTCAGGCTTATTACAATCTCATAAGCCTTGATGAACAACTGAAAATAGCTGAACAGAATATCGAACTGAGTGACAATACCCTTAAAATGATGAACCTTCAGTTTAAAGCTGGGCAGATCAATTCGCTGGCTGTACAGCAGTCAGAGGCACAAAAGAAAACAGCTGAACTGCTGATCCCTTTGGCAAAGCAGAATATTGCTGTTCAGGAAAATGCATTGAGTATCCTTTGTGGGGAATATCCAGCCAAGATAGAAAGAGAAGGAAATCTTAAAACAATGATTCCTGAAAATAAACTGTCCGAAGGATTACCTGCACAACTGCTGAGCCGCAGGCCGGATTTGAAAATGGCAGAATTCAATGTCATCAGTTTAAATTCTAAAACAGGACTGGCAAAAGCCGCAATGTATCCAAGTATCAGCCTTAGCCCACAGATAGGATTGAATTCGAATAAATTCAACTCATGGTTTGATATTCCGGGATCTATTACCAAAGCGATTGCTGCTAATCTGGCAGCTCCGGTTTTTCAGAAAAAGCAACTGAAAACGGCTTATGAAACAGCATTGATTGAGCAGGAGAAAGCAGCCATTAATTTTAAACAGTCTGTCATGACTGCGGTTGGGGAAGTATCTGATGCCATGGCTAAATCTAAAGGGTCTTCAGAAAGGCTGGAGCTTTTGGAGCAGAGAACAGCTATTCTGGACAAAGGAATCAATGATGCTCTGAAATTGTATAAAAGTGGCATGGCGACCTATCTGGAAGTGATCACGGCACAAAATAATAAACTGCAGAATGATCTGGAAGCGATCAATGTTACGCTGGAAAGATTAAATGCTGAGGTGGATCTGTACAGAGCACTTGGAGGTGGAGTGGAATAATCATATAAACAGGGAATAACAAAAGGAAGCTATACAGATGGCTTCCTTTTTTGTCCAAAAATAATTTGTTGTTTTTAAAAAAATAAATAGCCATTCCGGCTATTTATTCCCACAATCAAAACAATATTTGATATAATAAAAATTTATTTTGCTACGTATGAGTAATCTTTAATGAAAGTCTGTCCGGCTGCATAGGTTTTGTTTTCATCGGTCTCGATAGTTCCGCCCACTTCAGCTTTGTAACTTACAGAAATAGGGGCACCGTCAAAGTTGGATACTGCAACGTGCAGGCTTGAAAAATTAAACGGCTTTACGGTTTCAAACACATATGTTTTTGTATTTCCGGTAAAATCATTTACCCCCAATGAACTTGTATTGGAATTACCTTCAGAAGTTCCGTTCTTTTTCCAGACAGGACTTCCATACTGGCTGGCATCATGATTTCCAGCACTTACGAGAAAGTCAATCTGATCGTTAGAATCAGCCCCGTTTACCGTAATGGTAAATTTCATGTTCGCTTTTGCATCAACAGGATCATCATCCTTGCTGCATGCCGAAAAAACAGCGCCTGCCATTGCGATCATTAAAAAAGTCGAAATAATTTTTTTTGTCTTTGGTCTTTTCATAACAGTTAATATTTTGCCTTTTATTGTTGGGACAAATGTAGTCTGAGACTTAGGGTACCGGCAATACATAAAAACCATGTTTTTTTTCTACCAGAAATTAGGTAGAAGACAGGTTATAACCATTTTCTAAGTAAAAATCCTGATTTTGAATATGAATTTTATAAACATATATGAAAGCTGTTGAAATTTTATAATCACTAAATCAATTAGTTATAGATATTTTTGTCTTTTTTTTAAAAAAATATGCAAGATTTTTGAAAAGCTGGATTTATATAGATGAGTACTCGAAAATAATTAATGTTCAACGAAAAAGTAATGCAATGAAAAAATTGACAGTACCCCGATTTTTTATAACAGTTTTAATGGTTTTAACAGGTTTTATCCTATTCTCATGTAATGATAATGACGGTCCGGATATACCTCCTGTTAAAATGGAAGACTTAAAAGGAAATTATAAAGGTAAGCTGATTATTGTACAGGGAAATAGTAAAAGAGAAGGAATAAAAGAATTCAAAGTAAAGAAAGATACGATCTCATTTGCCGAATTTCCAATAACCGAAATTGTAAAAACAGTAGTGAAAGACCCAGCAAAAGCAGAAACAGCCATAAAAGCACTTGGAAAAGTAAAGTATGACCTTAAATATGCAGCAGTGATCAATACATCAAACAATGTGATAGAACTTACTTTTGCTCCTAAGAGTATGGAACTTCAGATTCCTGTAGACGGCGTTAATAAAAAAACCGTTGTGGAATTTACTGCAAAGCAAAAAGGATATTATGTAGGACTGGATCAGACGCTTAGATACTCCGTAACAGCAGAGAAAATTACTGTAGATGGTACATTGGTTGCTCCTTATGAGGTTATTGATTATAATTTTCCTTTCTGTATAAAAAATTAATTAATAGATATTATCATAAATGGATTGCACTTTAATAAGATGCAATCTATTTTTGCTTGACAGTTTATAACATCCTAACGGGTACGGCAGCATTGGCATATATGGAAGAAAGTAAAGAACAGATTTTGGTAAAGCACCTTCTGAAGAAGGAGGAGGCTGCCTGGAAAGAGCTTTTTGGAGCTTATTCCGGAAATCTGAGCTATGTATGTTCCCGTTATGTGACAGAAAAAGAAGATGTTCATGATGTGCTTCAAAACAGTTTTATCAAAATGTTCCGTTCGATAGAATCTTTTGAGTACAGAGGCATTGGTTCTTTAAAAGCCTGGATGACCCGTATCACCGTTAATGAATCTCTGAAACATATAAAACAGAAAGGAGATTTCAGATCAGCCATTGAAGTAGATGATCTTCCGGATATTCCTAGCGAAGAAGAACCTGATTTTGAAGAGATTCCCCGTGATGATATTATGAAGATGATCAGGTCTCTTCCTGAAGGGTACAGAACTGTTTTTAACCTGTTTGTATTTGAGACAAAAAGCCATAAAGAGATTGCAGGGCTGTTGGGAATTGCAGAAAACTCTTCTGCCTCTCAGTTTCACCGTGCAAAAGCATTGCTTGTTCAGAAAATAAAAGAATTTAAAATGTCAAAAAAAGCACAATATGAATAATGAATGGCTAAATAACCTGCGAAGCAGAATGGATGACCATCAAGAGGACGTTCCGGAAGGGTTGTGGGATGACATCAAAGATGAATTATTCTCGGGAACAGAAGACAACAGCATTCCGGGATTTATTCCTGAAATTCATGAGGGTGAAGTGAAAAAGAAGGAAAGAATTGCAGGTACAGGACGGAAATCTTTATTCTATCGTGTCGGAGGTATTGCTGCTGCTATTGCATTATTGTTTTTGCTGACAAAAATACTGCCTCATCATGATCCTGGAAAAACCTTATCTCAGAAACCGGAAGATGGGAAAAAAGAAAAGAAAAAAGGTTCTTTAAAGATTGATGAAACCGGGCATGTTTTAAACAGTGGAATACCATCAGTAACAAATACCTCTTTAACTGAAAATATATTGAGGACAGGTGCTTCAGAGAAAACATGGGTACAGAGAGATTCTGATAACGGAGCAAAAAATAAGCTGGGAAATATTCAGGATATGATCAAGCTTCCTACAGATTCAGAATCTTTTCCGCAGGAGAGTAAAATCGTCCATAAAGTATCTCCTGTTGACGATACTGTGAGAGAGCCGGCTAAAGAAGAAACTGATGAGGTTCTTTTTAAACAGGAAAAGCTGAAGGAAGTATATGCTGAAAACACAAAACATACTACTGCGAAATCCAGAAATAAAAAGTCCTGGATGCTGGGTATGCTTACAGGAAATATGGCTTCCAACTCTGCCGAACAGCAGTTTCCTGGCTATGCTTCAATCACAGGAAAGGCCATGAATGTTGAACAGGTATGGACTACTTCCGAGTATCATGATGATCCTCTGACTGCCATATTACTGGCGAATCAAAGCCAACCGGTAGAAGCGAGAATCAGACATAAGGTACCCGTTACATTCGGACTTTCTGTTTACTATAATCTTGGAAAAAGATGGGGTATAGGAACGGGGCTGAATTATACCAAACTTTCTTCTGAACTGCATTCCGGAAGTGACAACAACTATATTAAGGGAGATCAGACGGTTCATTATATAGGAATTCCAGTGCAGGTCAATTATAACGTCATTCAGAAAGGAAGATTCACGGGGTATGTTACAGGTGGGGCGCTTGTGGAAAAGCCTATAGCAGGAAATATAACAACAACCTATGTGGTGAACGATGAAATAAAAGAATCGTCGAAAGAACGCCTGGAGCCCAAGCCTTTACAGTTCTCCGTCAACGCAGCGGCAGGTTTTCAGCTGAAGATCATTGATAAAGTCGGGGTGTATGCAGAGCCGGGAATAGGATATCATTTTAAACAGGAAGATGCTCCCAATACAATTTATAAAGAAAAACCGCTTCATTTTAATATGAAATTCGGTGTAAGAGTGCTGTTGGATTAATGTTGGGGATTTAAAATAAAACCAAACTTAATTATCATATATGAAAACAAAACTAATTTTTTTGGTGTTTTTATTATTCAGTATTTTGAATATAAAAGCACAGTGTACTCCTACAATTACCAGCCCAAGGCTTGGGCAGAAATATCCCGGAACCGTCCTGTTCTGTGATACGGAAGATGAAGTACTTTCTACCACACAGACGTATACCACATACCAGTGGTATAAGCAGGAATGGACCTGGCAGACTCCCAATAATAATCCATGGGTAGCGATTCCGGGAGCTACATCACAGCAGTTAACCATTAGTGGTAACGACCAGCTGAACTATTTCAAAGTAGTTGTTACCGATGGAGATTGTACAGCAGAGAGCCCGACAGTATTTGCCGACGGTTTTGTATATGGTCTTCCGGCAATGATGACAACATATACTCCCGGAACGTATGAAGAAGATATGGGAACAGTAAAAGTATGCAACGGTGCTTCTGTACAGTTTGATAATATATTCCCATTGGTGTATGGTAAACATACCTGGTTCAGATGTGTACCAAGCAGTAATCCTCCGTTGGCAGGAGACCCTTGTATCATTCCTGGCGTCATAGGGGCTACCTATGTGGCAACAACTTCCGGTAAATATGGATTTTATGCCTGCACGGAATATTGTCCGGATCAATGCCAGATGTTGGATCCGTTTGCGTTTGTGGAAGTGAATTTCGGAAACTGGGAATTCTGCAGCAATTTGGCAATAGGAGAGACAAAAGTTAAGGATAACAATCTGAAAATTTATCCCAACCCTACTGCACAGCATCTTTATATTGGGAAAGAATCAGATAAGGTCTATAAAGAAGTTACCATTATAGACATGTCCGGAAAGCTGGTCCTGAAGAAAACGGAACACAGGTACAATCAGCCCATAGATGTGAGCCAGCTGGTGCCGGGAAATTACATTATTGTGTCTAAAAGCACGGATGGAAGTGAATATAAAAATAGATTTATAAAGAAATAGGATTATGTAATCTGAATATGCCAAAATATTGATTGTGGGAAGGAAGAATGGATGTCAGAGGAGAGATGTTCCTTGTATTGAAGAAGAACTAGAGTAATTTATTTTAATACTTTACGCCAATAGATAAAATTTCATCCTTGTTAATCTAATGACGTCATAATTACCCCAAAAGGAATTCTCTCTTTCTGGCATCGGCTTCCTGACTCACGCTTAATTTTTCTGCAACTCAGACGAAATAATCTTTTTCGTTAGTTTTAATAATGGTTGGGTCGGTACAAAGAAATTTGTACCGATTTTTTTATTCTGAATTTTTCTTAAAATCTTTTTAAATATCTCAATTTGGTCAGGATATTATTCATTTAAGTGTCGGATTATCAAAATAATATATTGTTTATTTTTACCTCAAAAACACACCATGCTGATCAAAATTTATGGAAGTGCCATTCATGGAGTGGCTGCTCAGACTATTACGATTGAAGTGAATGTAGATACCGGAGGAGTGGGATATCACCTGGTGGGACTTCCCGATAATGCGATCAAAGAAAGCAGCTACAGAATCTCAGCTGCACTAAAAAATGTAGGATATAAAATTCCGGGGAAGAAAATAACCATTAATATGGCTCCTGCAGACCTCAGAAAAGAAGGCTCTGCTTATGATCTCAGTATTGCTGTTGGTATCTTAACGGCTTCAGATCAGATACTGGCAGAGGACGTTAAAGACTATGTTATTATGGGAGAACTTTCTCTGGATGGAGGTCTGCAGCCGATTAAAGGAGTTTTACCTATTGCAATTCAAGCCAGGGAAGAAGGGTTTAAAGGGATTATTCTTCCCAAGCAAAATGCCAGAGAGGCAGCTATTGTCAATGATCTGGAAGTTTATGGAGTCGAAAACATACGAGACGTCATTGATTTTTTTAATGAGGGCAGGCCGCTTGAAAAAATGACTTTGGATACCAGAAAGGAATTTCACGAGAAGATCAACGACTTTCCTTTCGATTTCTCTGAGGTTAAAGGACAGGAAACAGCCAAAAGAGCGATGGAAGTTGCCGCAGCAGGCGGACACAATATCATTCTGATCGGTCCTCCCGGAAGTGGAAAAACAATGCTGGCCAAAAGAGTTCCCAGTATTTTACCTCCTTTGACATTGAAAGAAGCTCTGGAAACAACAAAAATTCATTCTGTAGCCGGAAAGATAGGAACAGAAGCGTCGCTAATGACTGTTCGTCCTTTCAGATCTCCACACCATACTATTTCTGATGTTGCTCTTGTAGGAGGGGGAAGTTATCCCCAACCTGGTGAAATCTCCCTTGCGCATAACGGGGTATTATTTCTGGATGAAATGCCCGAATTTAAGAGAACGGTGCTGGAAGTGATGAGACAGCCTCTGGAAGACCGTGAAGTAACCATTTCAAGAGCCCGGTTTACAGTAAATTATCCTGCAAGTTTTATGTTGGTAGCGTCTATGAATCCCAGCCCAAGCGGGTTCTTTCCTGACGATCCTAATAATACCTCATCCGTTTATGAAATGCAGCGCTACATGAATAAGCTTTCAGGTCCGCTTCTGGATAGAATCGATATTCATATTGAAGTTCAGAAAGTAGAATTTGAGCAGCTTTCTGAAAAAAGAAAAGGTGAGAAAAGCAAAGACATCAGGGAACGTGTACTGAAAGCCCGGGAGATTCAGAATAAACGGTATCAGAATCTTAGTATCAGCAGTAATGCCCAGATAGGACCAAAGGAAATTGAAGCATTCTGTGAGCTGGATGAAGCCTCGTTCAGCCTTATCAAATTAGCAATGGAAAAACTAAATCTTTCGGCAAGAGCGTATGACAGAATCCTGAAAGTCGCAAGAACAATTGCCGACCTTGAAGAATCCGAGAATATTCTGTCTCATCATATTTCCGAAGCCATACAATACAGAAGTCTGGACCGTGAATTCTGGAATGGATAAACGGTCCGGACCTCTTTTTTTGTTAAAAAAATTATACTGTACCTGCTTCCAGATCAATTTTAAGATTGATCGAAAAAGGGTTGTTGTATACTTTAGGAATCCATTGAAACTGACCGTTTACTTTATTAATGTATCCTACTCCTGGCCATGGAAGGTGGGCAGAGCAGATAAGTGTTCTGTTTTGATAGCAGTTTTCAAGAACTTGCTTACGGGTTTCAACACCTGTTTCAAAGTCGATATCCCACTGTGTACCCCAATCAGGTTTTGCAATAAGCAGTGGAGAATGAAAAAGATCTACTACATTGGTCATTGATAAATCCCCATCATTCACTGTATATATAATATGACCAGGAGTATGTCCGGGAGCGGCCTCTGTCTGAATACATGAGAATAGCTGATCTCCCATTTTAAATTTTGTAAGCCGGCTGTCTATGGCAGAAAGTACTTTTCTAACTAAGGGGATGCTTGGCTTTCCTCCTTCCGGGTTTTTGCTTTTTTTAAAATCCGGGTCGTCGCTGGTCCAAAATTCAAATTCCTGGCTGGAAATATAGTAATGGGCATTAGGAAATACAAAATCACCGTCTTTAGAAAGAATTCCTCCGATATGGTCTCGGTGAGCATGTGTAATCAGAATATCAGTGACAGACTCTGGCGCAAAGCCCGCTGCCGTAAGACTGTATAATAATTTCCCTGCATTTTCATCATCATAAAACCCTTCTCCCGTATCCACTAAAATGTTGCGGTCGCCCTTCTTGATAAGCATCACATTAATGGGTGCCTCATAATAAGATTCCGATAAATAAAGATTGCGGAGTTCGGTTTTTACAAGATTTTGAGGAATATCGGGTGCTAAGATGGGCTGGTGATATCCAATACCAAAATATCCGTCAGAAAGTATAAAGATATCAAGTTCATTGCATGGAATATGTATGAATCCATGGTCGCTCTTCAGTTTTTGATTCATATTAAAATGAATTGTGTTTTGTTTTTCACAAATTTAGAGATTATTCCCATACATTGATCCTCTAAAAGATGTATAAAAAAGAATTTTGTTTTTTTGGTATGCAATAAATTGTAATTCAGCTTTTTATTTTCTTCCAGAATATCAATTACGGAATGTGGTAGAGGATAATAATTATGTAACGCATACCTTAAAATATTATGTTAAGTTTGATTACCAAATTATTAAAATTATTACATTATGAAAATCAAATTTTTAAATTCTGAATAAAGATTTACATCTGATTCCCAAAGAATATCTGGATATATTCTTTATCCTTTCTGACTGAAATAAATAACGTTTAAACGCTGTTTACCGTTCTGCTCATTGAGCGGATCGCTTAATACTGCATCATTCAGTTTTTAAACCTTTTATGAAAACACATTTAGTAAATAAGCTGTGGTTATGCCTTATGCCTTTATTTTTTTATTTCATAGAGGCCTAAAATCAATTTGATGTAGAATTAAAGCTATTAATTGCAAATTTTTAAACCAAATCAAATTATTATTATGTCAAACACAATTCCCTCATTAGAAACCTTATCAATAGGTTTGGCAGTATTGCTGTCATCAGAAGACAGAGAAAAACTTTTAACCGGATTTAATAAGACTGGCTGGGATTATCGTCAGGAAGAGACATTGGAATCTCTTTTCCGAAAACAGGCGATCCTTCATCCGGATAAGACATCCGCTGTTTATCAGGATGAAGAAATTACTTACAGAGAAATGGATCGGAGAAGTAACCAGGTAGCCAACTTTTTATTAAGCCGCGGTATCAAGGAAGGGCATTATGTTCCTATCTGGCTCGATCGTTCCTTAGAATGGATTGTTGCAGTTCTTGGAGTTATTAAAACGGGAGCAGCATATGTTCCCATAGATCCTGCTTATCCTGCGAAAAGAGTGGAGTACATTCTCGCAGATACTTCTTCTGATGTTATTATTACCAATCAAAGCCTTAAAGATCTTTTATCAGAAACAGAACAGGCTAAAGTATTTGATCTCGGTAAGATGGAAAATCTTAATCATTTACCATCAGAGTATCCGAAAATTAAAACTCATCAGAGCAGTCTTGCCTATACAATTTATACTTCAGGCTCTACCGGAAAGCCAAAAGGAGTAATGGTAAGCCATCAGGCCATACAGCATCTGGTAACATGGCATAATCATCATTTTCATGTGGACCACAGTTCAAGACTGACCCTTGTTGCTGGATTGGCATTTGATATCTCTGTATGGGAAACCTGGTCGGCTCTTACCTCAGGAGCAACTGTTTTTATTGCAAATAATGAAGAGCGGACAGATGCTCAGGCATTGGTAGATTACTATAGAAAAAATCATATTACACATGGCTTTGTCCCTACGGTTCTGGCTCCTTCTGTAGTAGAGCATACCCGGAATTATAGCAACCTGAAATTAAAATATCTCTTTACTGCAGGTGAAAAGCTGAAACCTGTATTGACTGCAGAGCTAAGCTACGAGCTGATAGATTATTACGGTCCGACAGAATGCACTGTATTTGCCACCTTTAAAAAAGTGAAAGAAGTTAACGGAAAATATGTTTCATCCATAGGCAGGCCGATTGCCAATGCAAAAGCATATATTTTGGGTGAAAATATGGAATTGCTGCCCGTAGGTGCAGTAGGAGAATTATGCATTGGGGGAAATCTTTTAGCAGAAGGATACCTTAATAATAAAGAACTTACTGATTCTAAATTTATGACCAATCCTTTCCGGGAGACAGAAAAAATATACCGTACGGGAGATCTGGCCAGATGGAGCCAGGAAGGTGAGATTGAGTTCCTGGGAAGAATTGATAATCAGGTGAAAATTCGTGGATTCAGAGTTGAATTGGGAGAAATAGAGCGCTCATTGATGCAACAGGAAACAATAAAAGAAGCAGTAGTTATTGGAAAAGAAACAGATGAAAGTACAGGATATCTTATTGCTTTTGTGGTATTAAAGACTGAAGCAGCAAAGGATGTTTCAATAGTGCGAAACGCATTAAAGGAAGAACTTCCTGGCTATATGATTCCTGCTCAGATTATTTTTATAGATACCATTCCGTTGACGGCAAATGGAAAAACAGATACGCAGACATTAAAGGACCTTGCTGACAATGAAGCAAAAGAATTGATTTCATTTGAGCCGCCAACCAATGAGACCGAAAGGATCATTGTAGACGTCTGGTCTTCTGCGTTGGAACGTCCTGTTATTAATATTACCGATAACTTTTTTGACATCGGAGGAAACTCCCTGCTGGTGGCAACTGTTGCTGTTACATTACAAAGAAAGCTTGATGTAAAGGTTTATCTGAGAGATATCTATCAGTATCCGGTATTGCAGCAGCTTTCGGAGATTCTTATTACCCGGTCCAGAGAAATGAGAGACGCTATTCCGGCAGAAGATGTGGAACCTTATGTTGAGTTACAGAAAGATGTTTACCTGGCTCCGGGAACTGTTTTTGCGGGAGGGTTTGATCCCAGACAGGTAGAAAATCCCGGAACAATATTTTTAACGGGAGTTACAGGATTTGTAGGAATTCATCTTTTGCAGGAACTTCTGGATACTACAGATGCAGATATTTATTGCCTTGTGAGAGCTCAGGATGAGTATGCTGCAATGGAAAAGGTTGACAGATATTCTAAACAATACCGCATTCCTCAGAAAAAAGAGCAAAGATTGAGAATTATTCCTGTCATCGGAGATCTGGCATTACCGTCATTGGGTTTATCCAAAGAAGTATTCACAGAGCTGGCAAAGCAAGTCGATGTGATTTACCATTCAGGGAGCTCAGTAAACTTCATTGAACCTTATTCTTATATGAAGGCTCCGAATGTAGAAGGATTAAGAGAAATCATAAAGCTGGCAGGGGCAGAGAGAACAACCTGTCTCGCTTTGTTGTCCACTATATCGGTATATAGCTGGGGACATGTATTTACAGGAAAAACCGTGATGCTTGAATCTGATGATATTGAACAGAACTTAATGTCTGTGAGTAAAGATATAGGGTATGTTAGAAGCAAATGGGTAATGGAAGCAGTAGCGGATTTAGCTGCTAAAGAAGGACTGCCATTAATCACTTACCGTTTGGGATATGCCATGTGCCATAGCGAAACAGGAGCAAGTGCTTCCTATCAATGGTGGTCGGGATTAGTGAAAAACTGCATAGAATTCAAATCTTATCCTGCCTTAACAGAGCTTAGAGAAGGGCTTATCACGGTAGACTATATGACAAGAGCAATGGCTCATATCACAAAAAATAAAGAAGCAATAGGGAAGAAGTTCAATCTAATAGCCCGTCCGGAAACGAATCTTACGCTGGAAGATTTCTTCGGATTGATGAAAAAGTATTATCCGTTTACGCTGAAGGATATTCCATACAAAGAATGGCGAAAACAATGGGAAGATGACAGTAAAAATCGTTTATATCCACTGACAAGCCTTTTCAGGGATAATATGCATGAAGGCTTATCAACAGTAGAGCTTTATCAGAATACTTATATATGGGATTGTTCCAATGTTATTCAGTTTTTGGAAGGCTCCGGTATAGAGGAACCTGTATTTGATAAGAAAATGCTGGACTCGTATTTGAAATATCTCGGGGTTCCGGTTGAATAATATTACTGATATTAAAATTCCAGGCACACCTGCCTGGAATTTTTAATTGTAAGATCTTTTAAATCTGAAAATTAATTCACGGTTACTTTAATCACGTTCTGAACAGCAGGAATGGGATATTGGCTTCCTACTTTTGAAATAACCTTATTTTCACTCTGCGGAGTACCGCCGAATAATGCCTGATGATTGCCGGCTCCCGGATATTGGTCTATGCCTGTTCCTGAGTCAAATAATGAAGTTTTTGTACTAATATCTCCTCTGCTATTGGCATCAATGCTCTGTTCATTGGCATAGAACCAGTCATTGGAAAATCCAAACATGGTTACATAAGCGATTTTATCTCCCGGCTCAGCATTAAAGTTTGTTGTTACCTTACTTCCCGGTGCTACAGGAGTGTTCCCGGCAATATATACCCCTCTTACAGCAGGGAGAGATTTCAGACTGTTTTGAAGCTTGGTTACATTTCCAAACTGTGCAATATCTTTCAGTCCCATTCCGCTGTCTGTTTGCCCTAATTCATAAACAGGATTTTTGTCACCACGGTAAACAACGACCAAAGCAGGAGAAAGGCCGGTCATAACTCCTGTGTTAGCATTCAGTTTCGTTATCATTTTACTGATATTCCCCATCTGAGCAATATCTGTGATTTCCGGGTTTGATAAAGCATTAGGAGTAAAAAACGGAGCGCTGTTCAGCAGCTGGGAGCCATTGTAATTGGATACAGCCCATACTCCTGGAGAAAAGGGAGTTTCATTGGCTGTTCCGCCAGATGTATTGGTAATGGTGAGTGTAAATTCTGAGGTTACATCATTATAAGCCAGATTGAGCTTCATAAGCTGTGAAGCATTGACGTTAGGAACCTGCATGATAGGTTTGCTTTCTGCTTGTCCGGTTATGTCATCTTTGGTTCCGTTATCCCATAATCGTACGCTTGAAGAAACATCTCCCGTAATGGCATTTCCATTGTTGTCAAACAGTTTGATACCAGGCTGTTGGGAAGCAAAAAACCAGTCTTTTGAAGCTCCATACATTGTGGCGAACATTAAGGCCTGTGTTTTTCCTGCACTGAATTTAACAGAAACAGATTGTCCTGGTAAAATAATGGGAGGCGTCCCTGTTCCCTGAAAACTTCCGCTTTCTACAAAATCTTTGGGAGTTACCACATTTTCAAAAGTGATAGTTCTCTGAAAAGACATATCCGTCATCATGTCATTATCCGAATCACTGCATGAAGAAAGAGTAAATGCAGCTAGAGTAGCTGCCGCTAAAACTGATGTTCTGAAAATAAGCTTGTTCATAAAAGTAAATTTTTATAGTTATAAATGATATCTGTAACTATAGTCGGTTACTTTTTGAGATCCTGACAAAAAATATTTTCTTTATTCAATTTTTTTAATGTACAGCTTTCAAGAGAGAAAGCAGAATGGATTATATCCCCTTTTTCCCATCCAGAATCATCAGAATCATTTTAGTCTTTCTGTTTTCTCTTGTTTCCGGCTTCTTGGCTTCTTCTATCCAGCGGATATATTCTTTTTTGTGGGTGTAACTCATCTTGTCAAATAAAGTCTTTGCTTCAGGGTTTTCATCAAAAACAGAGGCAATGTCATCGGCAATTTCAACCATTCTTTCTTCTTTGTCTTCTATAAGTGACACAGAGACCTCATCTCCGAAAGTTTTACCAAGCTGCTTTCTGACCTCCTGTGTAAGACCTAAAATATGACAATCCGATTTCATCTTGGTGAGGCTTCCACGGTATTCAACTTTCTCATCAAAAACTACTTTAATTTTTACCTGCCCTTTTTTGCTGAATAGCTCTTCTGTTGAAAAAGGAAATTCTACAAACGCAGCATTCATTTCTCCGTTTTGCTGAATCATTGCCTTGAATAATAGAGGTTGGGAATTCATGATCAATATATTTTTAATATTCAAAAATAAAAAAACCGTGAAAATTACTTTCACGGTTCTACAATAATATATCAGTTAATATTATTTTTTCTTTGTTTTCTTAGGCATTGTTGTTGTGCCGGAGTTTTTAGTCTTTGTATCAGCAGGAGTATTTTCATCTCTCACAAGCTTCAACTCATCTACTAATCTTCTTGCACCTGCAAACTTATCAATTGTCCAAAGAACAAAACGAACATCTACGTTGATTGTTTTTTGCCATTCAGGCTCGAATACAATATCACCACTTAATGCTTCGCTGTTTCCGTCAAATGCAATACCGATTAGATTTCCGTCACCATCAATTACCGGGGAGCCAGAATTACCACCTGTAATATCGTTGTTAGAAAGGAAGTTTACAGGCATATAACCTTTTGCATCAGCATATTGTCCGAAATCTTTAAGGTTGTAAAGGTCGATCACTCTTTGAGGAAGATCAAACTCTTCATCACCTTTCTTGTATTTTCCAACAAGACCGGTCATGTCTGTATAATAATTATCCGTAATTCCGAAATAATTTCTGTCATTTCTGATTGGTAATTTATCTACAGTACCGTAAGTTAATCTCATGGTAGAGTTGGCATCCGGGTAGAATTTTTTCTCAGGCATTGCCTTCATCAGACCTGCTAAGAAAAGACGATTGTTTTTTGCAAAAAAGTCATCTATTTTAACAAATCTTTCAGTGCTGATCTTTTGATCTGCCATAATGCCATTAGCTGCTTTCCAAAGTGGGTCAGCATCAAGCTTCAATGCATCTGGATTTAATAAAAAGTTGGTTGCAGAAGTTTTATTGGCAAAGATTGAAGAATAAGCTAAATTGGAAACTGTTTTAGCATCTAAACCTAAGATAGTAGAAGAAGCAACTTCTGGATTTTTCACTCTGGCCTGATAAAGGCTGGCCATAGCCGCAAGCATTTCTCCTTCTAAAGACGGATTGAAGTTTTCATACGCTGCTTTGATAGCCGCTTCAGTTTTAGCTTTCATTGCAAGCCTTCCCTGCATATCCTGAGCCGCATAAGCTTTAAGAACAGATCCTACCTGTAATGCAAGGGTAATATATTTTGCATTTCTTGAAAACTGTGAAGCATAGTTTCTTTCAACATTTCTGTCAGATACTTGTTTGTAATATGCACCTATATCTTCTAAAACACCATTATATTGTTCGTTTCCTGGCATTGAAGCCCATTTTTTGTAAGTTTCTTCAATCTTTTGCTTGTCAGAAATAGTCCCGTTTTTCTCTACTGCGTCAATTGTGCCCTGTCTGTTTTTCCAGTAGTTGGCTACTGAGGCATATTGAGACGCATAATTAAGTTGAGTCGCTTTATCTTTGTCCATGTATTTTTTCATAACATCCATGGCTGTTTTAGAAGCTTCAACCCATGCCGGGTAATCTTTAGTGACCATTTGCTGAATTCCGTAAGAAGTCAGGTAACGGTTTGTTCTTCCAGGATACCCTAAGATCATTGAGAAATCACCAGGTTTAATCCCTTTAAGGGAAACAGGAAGGAAATGCTTAGGTTTCAAAGGAACGTTAGCCGGAGAATATTCTGCAGGGTTTCCTGCAGCATCAGCATATACTCTGAAAACCGTGAAGTCTGCAGTATGTCTTGGCCATTCCCAGTTATCAGTATCTCCGCCGAATTTTCCTAAAGATGAAGGTGGGGCACCTACTAATCTGATGTCTTTGTAATCCTGATAAACGAAATAGTAGAATTCATTTCCATTGAAGAAATCTTTTACCACTACTGTATATTTTCCATTTTCAGAGTTTTCTGTCTGGATAGCTTTAGTTTCAGCATCAATCACAGCTTTTCTCTCTGCCCCAGTCATATTGTTGTTTAGTTTAGAATTGATTCTCTGCGTAGCATCATCCATTCTCACTAAAAATCTTACATAAAGATCCTTTGCATTGAATTCGTCTTTTTGCTTCATTGCCCAGAATCCGTTCTTCAAATAATCTTTTTCCGGTGTAGAAGCAGCAGCTACAGCACCGTAACCACAGTGGTGGTTGGTGAATATAAGTCCTTTATCAGAAACAATCTCACCTGTACAGAACCCACCGAAACTTACGATAGCATCCTTTAAGCTTGAATTGTTCACAGAATAAATTTCTTCAGGCGTAAGATGCAGGCCTTCTTTTTGCATATCAACACCGTTAAGTCTTTTGATGAGCATTAGCAGCCACATCCCCTCATCCGCCCTCATCTGAGCAAAGCCCAGTAAGAAAGTGAATAGTAGAAATAGTCTTTTCATTTTATAAAATAATTTTTGTGTCGCTAATTTACTAATTTTTACGAGATTCTGTCTTGGATTGGTATGAAAATGGGAGGATGCTCCGCATGAAAAAGATACTCTTACCACTTTTTGCAGTTTTATTTTTAGGTGTTGCTTTAAATTGCTCTTCAGTACCAGATAAAAATCCTTCTCTCCAAAGACAGTGGATGCTGGTTTCATTTGATGGATTTTCAAAAGATCAGCTAATTGCGAATAAAGCAGAAATGAATCTGACAGGGGCTATGATTGATGGTAAAATTAAGGGGAATTTCTATATGGGATGCAACCAAATGTCTTTTATAGCTAAGTTTAAAAAAGGAGGAAAAGTAAAGATTTCAAAAGGGATCAGTACAACGAAAGCCTGTCAGGATATGAATCTTGAAACCTCTTTTCAGAAGAAAATTGAAGCCATGATCAGATATTCTGTCGAGGGGCATTTTCTTACCCTGTCTGATGATCATGGCCATACAATGAGATTTGTAGCTGCTGACTGGGATTAATAGCCCAGGCATTAATATAAAAGTCCGCTCTTTGGCGGACTTCTTTGTTTGAAAAATCTAGTTTGGTTATCAGCTTTTTTTGCGGTTATTAGCTTTGAGAGTTATCAGTTTTTGGGAATCGTTTTTTTTATTTCTTCCAGAGTTGCTGTGTTAGGTAGCCCGGTAACTGTCATTTTTGTGTTCCTAGAATTTATGTTTTGATGTGCCTGTCTGTTGGGAATGGTTTTTTTAATGTCTTCAAGACTTGCCGTATTGGGAAGAAGATTTCCTGAATTGTCTGCCGCAGCATTAGGTTTGGAATCCTGTTTTTTAACTTCCAGACTATGATCAGAAACAAGACCAGAATTTACGGTTGTCTTTCCTTCTCTTTCCTTTGCTTCCTGCATTAGTTTTGCCTGTTGTTCCTGTGCCTGTTTTACAGCCAGTGTTTGATCTTCTTCTACAGGAGCAGCCTTTTTATTTTCCTGAGCATAGATAATAGTGCTTAAAAATAATAACGGGATAATATATGCTATTTTCATGACGGGTTATTTTATGTTAACTAATACTTGAATTTTTCCAGTCTCTTTTTGATCATAGTCCTGAAGTGCTTTTCCAATGACCTGTCCTATTTTTACCTTTTTGATATTGGCTTTCATAGCAACACCTGCCTTAGATGAAGTTACCAATAGATCTCCTCTTTTTATTTTTCCATTCTCAAGGCAGACTTTGGTAGGAATTACCCCAATGACTCCCATGGGAGCTTTATTGGAAATATCAGTATCAATATGCTCTTCTGTAAGGAGTACGCCGGGTTTTGTGGCATATACTCCTGCAACAAGATTAGAATAGGGAGCTGAAGATTTTTCAACAGTTCTGTCAGCTTTGGTTGAGATGACAAGAATATCACCGGGCTCATATTCAGAAATTTTTCCATTGACATCAAAAGCTTCCGCAACGTCAGCACCACTGTTTTGGGTACCGCCGTTAAAAAATCCTTGTCCGGCAGAGTTGATCCTCGCCACATTCACTGTGCCTGGGTTTCCAGACTTAAACACGGCGATAGATCCGTTGCTATGGGTTTCTACTGTAAGGGGCGGATTGGTATTACCCGTATTGTAGTTTACAAATCTTGCGGCACGTCCTTGTCCAAAATTAGGAACCCAGGCATAGATAGCGTTTCCGGTTCCATCAGCAGTGGTTTCTACACCATCTCCTGTGTTGGATGCATTAGCTGTGATCCCATTACCGTTTCCTTCTGCAATGGCAATCAGTGCAGGGCCATTCCCAGCCGGATTACTGGCGTAAAATAACCCGGCATATCCTCCTGTACCGGAAGATACTCCATAAATCCCTGCCGTACCGAAGTTGGCAAACTGTGAATTGACTTCTCCTCTCACTGCGGGGGAGGTTCCGGTAACTTTATCTACTTTAAAATTTCCTGCAATACCATTTCCCACGGTAGTTACGGTTATAACATCGCTGGTATTGGACTCATTGAAAATATTAAACCTTCCTGCACGTCCGGTGGAAAAAGAAGGGACCCATGCATAGAGCGCGTTTCCGGCTCCATCAATATTCGTTTCAACACCGTTTCCATCTTTACCGGCATTGGCGGTGATTGCATTTCCGTTACCGTCTGTAAGGGCAATTAATGAAGCTCCGTTTCCGGCAGGATTTGATGCATAAAATAAGCCTGCACGTCCCCCTGTACCGGAAGAAACCCCGAAAATAGCGGCCGCGCCGAAATTCCCGAAAATAGTATTGACTTCACCCCTTACAGCGGCTCCCACACTATTGGTATTATTGAGTAAAAAAGAAGCTGCATTGCCTTTGGTATTATCAGGAATGTTTCCATTTCCGTTAGATGTCACTTCAAAAGTATTAGCATCAGTATTTGTATTGTTGAAATTTTCAAATCTTCCAGCACGTCCGGTACTGTTGTTTATACCAACCTGTCCGTAAACACCGATACCGTTTCCTGATGTATTGGTGGCTACAAAACCTCTCACACCATATCCGCCTCCGTCATTTCGGCCTACCACGGCCCCAGCAATATCACTGGTCGTTCTGCCTACTACTGCTTCGCCGCCTCCGTTGTTATCGCCTACAACACCGGCAGAAGTCTGTGCGGAAGTTATTCCGTGCAGTCCAAATCCTGCTGCTGTGGAGCTTCTTACTCCGGCTCCGTTTCCTGAAGTGGTAACATTTACAACTGTACCATTCCCTACACTGGATGCACTGAGAGCAACATTGTTATTGGCGTTATTGAAGATTGAAATACTTGCAGGAATTCCGTTATTACTGGTAGCTGTAAGCCCCGTACCAGTATTGCTGTTGGCATAAACTCCGGTACCATTAGCACTGGCGTTACCATATACTCCTAATCCATTGGGGGTAACTCCATATACGCCCCATCCGCTTCCGGCCTGGCTTCCGTATACACCAATACCCAATCCGCCGGTACCATTATTGATCCCACGAACGGCTGAGGAGAATCCTCCAGGTGCAGTATTGGTGACAATACCTCTTACTGCCGCAATGTTTGAAGTTGTAGTACTGTTGTTGCCTTCCAAAGATGTTCCATCACCATCATTCGTTAATGAAAATAAGGTGGAAGCATTATTGACTGTATTTGTATAGGGGATTGCGAAACTTCCGCCGCCGCCACCTGCTGTTTTTGCATACATGGCATAAGGAACACTTAACAGCTGGCTTGTTCCCGCTATGGTATAGTTTGTTCCTCCTGCAGGATCCGTTTCTGTTTTTAAATAATAGCTTCCAGAAGACCAGTCGATAGTGGCAAAAGTTCCGGTGAGTATGGTCCCTGTTCCTATTTCAAGACTGACAAGTCCGTTGGCATTGGTATTCCCGGTGAGTCTTTCAGAGTAGACAGTGGCTCCGGCAGGAGATCCCTGCAATATACTTACCTTTACAGCAATTCCTTGATTGGCTAAAAGTTGTCCGGAACCATTTCTCATGACAGCCTGGTAGCTCATTTTTTCCGGAGCCTGAGAAAGTCCCATAAAGAAACCAATCAGGATCCAAAACAGTGATAATATTTTTTTCATGGCGTTTTATTTTTTTATGATTTTGAAAGTTTTAATATTTTCTCCATTTTGGGTAATCCTGATGATGTACATTGCGGAGGGAAGTGAGGAGAAATTAAGCTCAGATTTTGATTGTGAAATCTTATCTTTTTTTACCAGCCTGCCCTGGGAATCAAATAACTGATATTCTGATCCTTTAAAATTATTTGAGGTAAAGTCTAAGTATAAATAATCTCTGAAAGGATTGGGATATAGTAAGATGCCGGCCTGTTCAGATGAATTTTCAAGAGTGGCAAGTGTGGTGATTTCATAAGGCTGTTGAACGCCTTCCAGAATCTGCCCTGTTCCTTTTTCCAGATAGGTCATCTGGCCTACGCTGTAAGAAACAAAACCATTAGCTGCTGAAGCATCCAGTCCGGTTGCCAAAACTGCAGATTGTGCGTGCAGTATGGGGATGGAAAAGACAGACAGAATAATACAGTAAATAGATATTCTTTCCATGGATAACAGTTTTGGTGATTAATAGGTGTGTTTTTCTGAGGGGAAATTGGGAAGACTAAATTAGCACCTATTTCAACCCATTGACAGGAAAATAGACCAACGGCAGAAATAATCGACCAATGGCTATTTGTGAATTATTGTTAGATTTTTATGGATTGAAAAAAGAAAGATTTTCTTTGTAAGTCCTGCCAATAGGAAGTTTGATGTGATGGGCAAGCTCTATCTCATGGCAGCTTTTTCCACGGATAAGATGTCGAGGAACGGCATAGCTTCTGTGGATTCTGACAAAAGAATCAAAAAAGTTTTTTTGCAGAAGGTTTCCCAGAGAATGTAAAATACAGTGATTTTTTTCGAGAGTGATAATTCTGGTATAATCTTTCAGAGCTTCCAGGTACAGAATATCTTTCATTTTAATCTGAAAAATATGTCCTCCTTCTTTTATTTTCAGGCAGTTTTCACCTATCATGGCATCATAGCATTCGCATTTTTCTTTTGTTTCAAAAAAATCAAAAAGCTTTTCCATGGAATAATGAAATCGTTCTGCGGTAAGGGGCTTGGTAATGAAATCCAAAGTGTTGATCTCAAAAGCTCCGGCAGCCAGCTCAGGATGCGAGCTTACAAAAATACAGGCGGGTATCTTTTGGGCAAGCTTACGGAAATCAATGCCACTCATTCCCTGTAAATTGGTTTCGGTAATTAAAAGATCAGCAGGTAGGTCAAGATAAGGAACGGCTTTTTCTGCAGAGTCAAAAGAAGCAACAATCTCAATATTTTGATACTGTTTGATATAATGCTGAAGAACCAGCCTGTCCAGTTCATCATCATCAATAATCATACATCTGATACGGGTAATCATGATATTCCGGAGATTAGTTTTTGATTTAAATAATTAAAAATCAGAAATTTATTAGATAAAGTTATTGATTTTTTATACATCTTTCATCAGCAAACTTAAATTTATATTAAAATATGTTATTAAATAAAAATTGATTTTGTTTTTTTTCTGAAAAATATTAACTTGTAAAAATCATAAACATAGACAGAACTTAATGTTAGAAAAGAAAGAACATAACTATGAGAAAGCGGTCCTGGTGGGTGTTATTACTCAGAATCAGGACGAAGAAAAACTGACAGAGTATTTAGATGAACTTGAGTTTTTAGCTTTCACAGCAGGAGCAACCGTACAAAAGCGATTTACCCAAAAACTGACTCAGCCCGATTCCAAAACGTTTATAGGAAGCGGAAAAGCTATTGAGATAAAAGAATATGTAAAAGAAAATGAGATCGGAACCGTAATTTTCGATGATGAGCTCTCTCCTTCACAGCTTAAAAATCTGGAAAGAGAAATGGAAGTTAAAATCCTGGACCGTACCAACCTTATTCTTGATATTTTTGCCCAGAGAGCACAGACTTCTTATGCGAGAACCCAGGTGGAATTAGCCCAATATCAATATCTTTTACCACGATTGACAAGGATGTGGACTCACCTTGAGCGTCAGAAAGGAGGGATTGGGATGAGAGGTCCCGGTGAAACGGAAATTGAGACCGACCGTCGTATTATCCGTGACAGGATTACATTGCTGAAAGATAAACTGAAGACCATTGACAAGCAGATGGCGACTCAGCGTAACAACCGTGGAAAAGTGGTTCGTGCAGCTTTGGTAGGATATACCAACGTAGGAAAATCTACGCTGATGAATTCCATTTCAAAATCTGAGGTTTTTGCAGAAAATAAACTATTCGCAACGCTCGATACCACGGTAAGAAAGGTTGTGATTGGAAATCTGCCGTTTCTGCTGACAGATACGGTAGGATTCATCAGAAAATTACCGACCCAGCTGGTTGAATCCTTTAAATCTACTTTGGATGAGGTTCGTGAAGCTGATCTTCTGATTCATGTGGTAGATATTTCTCATGAAAGTTTTGAAGATCATATTGAATCTGTAAATCATATCCTGATGGAAATCAATGCACATCAAAAGCCAATGATTATGGTTTTCAATAAAATTGATGATTTCAGTTATGAGAAAAAAGATGAA
Source organism: Chryseobacterium sp. ON_d1 (assembly GCF_006829085.1). Taxonomy (GTDB): domain Bacteria; phylum Bacteroidota; class Bacteroidia; order Flavobacteriales; family Weeksellaceae; genus Chryseobacterium. Next base: position 86,524 of record NZ_BJTC01000004.1, on the reverse strand, counting down.
GATGATCTGACGCCTTCAACCCGTAAAAATATTTCTCTGGAGGAATGGAAAAAGACATGGATGGCAAAATCAAAATATCCGACGGTGTTCATTTCTGCCTTGACGAAGGAAAACTTTCCGGAAATGAAGAAAATGATCTATGATGAGGTCATGAAAATTCATATTTCCAGATTTCCGTACAACGATTTCCTTTTCGAATATTTCGATAATGAGGAAGAAGAAAACAACAATTAATGAAATATCACTTTTTCCTTTTATTCATCCTGTTTTCGGTTTTTGGTTTCAGCCAGAAGTCAAAAATTGATTTAAAAGCAATTGAAAAAAGTCTCAAAAATTCTGACTCTCCCTACAATTATGAGAAGCTTATTTTTAAATATAAGGGGTATCCAAAATCTTTGGACAGCATAGAATCACAGTACCTGTATTATGGACGAAATTTCAGAAATGATAAAATAAGTACATCAGATGAACTTTTTAAAAATCTTGCTGATGCCTTCAAACAGAATAATTTTGCAGACTGTATCAAACAGGGAAAAGCTTTGTATGACAAAGATCCTACAAATCTGGATGTTCTTTTGATCCTGCTGAGAGCATATGATTCTGTAAAAGATGGAAACAACTTTATACATCATCTGAATCAGTTCCGTGCACTTACTGAAGGAATAAAAAGTTCGGGAGACGGAAAAGCCGAAAAAACAGCTTATACCGTCAATTCAGTAGGAGATGAATATATCCTTCTGAATATTCTGAATATCGGACAGGATTACATTAGGCATTCAAAACCTGCTAAGGATGGGATGTTTGATATTTGGGAAAAAGAAGGGAATCAGATTTATATCAAAATACTTTATCTGGAACTAACCAATTAATCTAAAAATAAAAAACACTTAGTGGAATTATATTATTCATTTTCAGCATTAATCGTATTAGCATCAATATTTGCATATCTTAACTACAGGTTTCTGAAACTTCCGAGTACCATTGGAATTATGGTGATTGCCATTGTTGTATCTATTTTTCTGGTAATGTTCGGAGAAACAGTGCTTCCCAGAACTTTCGGACACCTTCATAACCTGATGAACGGCATCGACTTTACAGAGGTTTTGATGGGAGCTATGCTTAATTTTCTTCTTTTTGCAGGAGGAATTCACATTAATATTAACGATCTGAAGGAGCAGTTCCGGCCGGTATTGATATTTTCTACGGTAGGGGTTGTTATTTCCACTTTTGTAGTAGGTTTTGGGATGTTTTATTTACTGCCGTATGTAGGGATTAATCTTCCTTTTATCTACTGTCTTGTTTTTGGAGCCCTTATTTCACCTACAGATCCCGTTGCGGTTCTGAGTGTTCTGAAGCAGGCCAATGTCTCCAAATCACTGGAGACAAAAGTTGCCGGAGAATCTCTTTTCAATGATGGTATGGCAGTAGTGGTTTTCACAGTTGTGCTGCAGCTTGCCATTGGAAAAGAAGTAGATCTGGGAGTTGAAAATATAGGTTTGCTCCTCATGAGAGAAGCGGGAGGAGGAATCCTGCTGGGAGGATTGCTGGGATGGGTGACTTCCAGATTGATGCGTGAAGTGGATGATTATATTATTTCCGTACTGGTAACCCTTTCTGTAGTGATGGGAGGCTATCTTATTGCAAGACAGATGCATATTTCAGGACCTTTGACGATGGTAGCTGCAGGGCTGTTTATGGGGAATTTTAATGTGAGATTTAAAATGAAATCCATTACTCAGGATTATCTGATTAAATTCTGGGAACTGATTGACGAAATTCTGAATGCCGTACTGTTCCTGTTCATCGGATTTGAGCTTTTGATGATTAAAGACCTGAAGCATTTTATGATTCCAGGCTTACTGGCCATTATTGTAGTACTTTTCGCCAGATTTATTTCCATCTGGGGACCTTCAAAATTTACTTCTCTGAGAAGAAGTTTCAGTCCGCAGACAGTAAAAGTCCTGGTTTGGGGAGGAATCCGTGGAGGAGTATCTATTGCATTGGCAATGTCTATTCCCAAAAGTGAATACAGCGAGATTATTTTAAGTATTACCTACTGTGTCGTGGTCTTCTCAATCATTGTTCAGGGGCTTACCATTGCTAAAGTGGCCAATCCCAATAAGATCGCCAAAGAGGAAGAAGAACAGGAGAATATTACTGCGGAAGATAGAGCTTAGGCATAATAGCATTCAGAAATATGAGTATTGTTAAAGAAATACAGGAAGCACTGACGATTCTCTCCATTCCTGAAAAAGCAGCATTCTTTCCGAGATTTTTTAAAACCGGAAAAGGAGAATATGGCGAAGGGGATTTGTTTTTGGGTGTAAAAGTTCCGGATCAGCGCTCAGTTGCAAAGGAATATTATCATCAAATAAGCCTGCAGGAACTCAGCATCTTACTTTCTTCAGAATATCATGAGCATAGATTAACGGCTCTTTTTATGCTGATTTCAAAATTTGAAAAAACAAAAGAAAAAGCTGTAAAAGAAGAAGTGATCCGTTTTTATCTTGCTCATCTTCCTTATGTTAACAACTGGGATCTGGTAGATTCAAGCTGTTATAAGATTTTAGGAAGATATGCTTTTGAAAATCACAAAGAAAATCTGCTTAGGGAGCTTTCAGAATCTGAAGAGATGTGGTATAAGAGAATTGCTGTTGTAGGGACGATGCATTATATAAAAAAGGGGTCATTTGATCTGACAAAAGAATTCGTAACCAGGAATATGAAGCACCCTCATGATCTGATGCACAAGGCAAACGGATGGTTATTGAGGGAAATGGGAAATAAGAATGAAAGCGAACTGATCAGTTATCTGAATATATATTATAAAGAAATGCCGAGAACCTGCCTTCGGTATGCGATCGAAAAGCTGGATGAAGGTCTTCGCCAGGATTATCTGAAAGGACGTATTTAAAAGCAATACAAATATTGTAGTATTATTTCCATATTGAAAAGTACCGGAAAACAGCTATTTATGCTCAAAAAATCAAAGATTATAAGGTTGTAAAGCCAGAATTGAGTAATTTTGTGCTTTTAAACCCAATCATGAAAAATTTTCTCAGATTATTTCTTTCATTGACTTCATTATTATTCCTGACCAGCTGTTTCGATATTCTTGATAAAGTAAATATAAAAGCTGACGGAACCGGAGAATATACTGTTATTCTTAATGCCAGTAAAAGCAAAACCAGACTGGCCTCCATTTCTAAAATGGAAACTGTCAACGGAAAGAAAGTCCCCAAAAAGGCTGAAATTGAAAATAAGATCAATGAAGCAGCCAAAATTTTTAAAGCAACTCCCGGAATCAGCAATGTGAAGACATCGATGGATTTTGATAATTATATCATCAAACTCAGCTGTAATTTCAAAAAAATTGAAAACATCAATGCCGGCCTGGAAAAATTAAAAGCTCAAAACATATTGGGAAAAATGATCCCTACACAGATCTACAGCCAGAATCTTGAAAAAAAGACATTGACAAGAAATAAAGTGAATACATTCAAGGCTGATTATGATAAGATGAATAAGACAGACAAGGAGGTTTTTAATGATGCAAAATACACCTCTATTATGCAATTCGAAAATATGGTGAAATCACAAAGCAACAACACCTATATGCTTTCACCCAATAAAAAAGCACTCAAACTGGAAGCTGATATTCTGGATCTGATTCTTCAGAAAAGACAAATCCAAAATACAATCCTTTTTCAATAAATTTCTAAACTATAGTCATGAAATCTATCTTATTAAAAACACAGAAAATTATTTTCGTACTCTTTGGCTTTACTTTGTCTTTTGCCCAGAACAGCATGAAAATTCCGTCTGATGCTGTATTTTATATGGAAGTCAACGGGAAACAGCTGAATAATAAAATCAACTGGAATAAATTGAATCCTTTGCTGAATGAACTCAGCAAAAAAAGTAAAGAAAATCTTTCCTGGACAGATTACTCCAAAACCGGAATTAAATACGATGATGTTCAGTATCATTATGCCAGTTTTAATGATTCTATTAAATCTTACAACACCCACTTTATCATTGATAATAAAGAAAAATTTCAGGAATTCATCAATTCTGTAAAGAAAAAAGGGCAGGAGATCTCCAGCAGAAAGAACTATTCTTACGTGGATATCAATGATGATATTTTTGTTGCCTGGAACGGAAGTCGTGCAGTTCTCAGCATGATCAGCTATACCAAACCTTATAAAGATCTCTGGGCTACGGAAGCTGTCGCTGACAGTGCCTCTGTTGCTGTTGTAGACAGTGCTGCCGTAGATGCCGGAGATACAGCTTATACGGATGAACCTGAAAAACCATTTGATTATAAAGAAGAAATCAGAAATCTGAAGGAGGATATTAAATACCTGAAGGAAAGTATTAAAGATAACAACAACGAAATCGCAAGAATCCAGAAAGATATCAAATATCTTCAAAAACATCATAAATATCCTGAAGAAAAAGAAAATGCTGAAAGTCCTGAAAATGGAGAAGAAATGCCTGACAGTGCATATGGCGAGGAAGAGGAAAAAGCTTTCCAGAAAGAACAGGACTCTATCCGCAGGGAAAACTTCAGGATCGTTAAAAAAAATGCTGAGGACAGGTTTGATCAATACTTCAGTTCAAATCTGGAAATTGAAGTTCCCAAAGAAATGCTGAAATTCCGGGATGCCAACTCAGATGTATTTGTGTACACAGATTATGGAAGAATTGTGAATGAAGGAATCTACGGAAAGATGACAAAGTATTATAGCTACGGACAGTTTTTCAAAAATATGTATGATTCCAATTACTCTTACAATCTGTATTTTGATAAAGATAAAGTAAGACTGGTCAATAATTATCAGCACAAAAATGCAGGTATACAAAACAGTGTATCAGCTATTTACAAAGGGAAGAAAAATAAGAAACTGCTGGAACTTATCAATGAGAAAAGTGTTGGCTACTATGCTATGAATATAAATGGGGCAAAGTGTTTTGATATGATGTACAGTCTTCTTCAGAATTCCGGAGAAAATGAGTATAAAAAAGAAATGGAGCTGATCATGGAAACCATGAAGATTGTTCTGGATGAAGAAGCGATTGCCAAAATAGCTCCGGGGAATGGAATCTTTGTTTTAAACGAGCTGAAATCCAAAACAGTAGAGTACACGGATTTTGAATATGATGCTGATTTCAACGAAAAAGAAGTAAAGAAAACTAAAGAAATTGCTGTTCCTAACTTCACTTTTGCTTTTGCAACAGAAAATGAAGGCTACTGGAATCGTATTTTTGATCTGCTAGCGACTAACAAGAAATTTTCTAAAAGATTCTCTAAAAAAGGAAGCATGTACACCTTTAAAGAAGAGAAAGATGGAGGATATATTGATCAGCTGTTCTTTACAGTGAAAGACGGAGTGGTATATCTGATGAGTTCTGCCGACAATATTTTATCTGTACACCAGTCAGATATTTCCAGAAAATGGGCAAAAGACTCAGCTAAATATCCTTTATCCGGGAGACTTGATATTCAAAAGCTTTTAACGGGTTTAGATAAAGAATTTAAAAGCCCTAAAGAAAGAAAAACATTGGATGCCATCAGAAAAAATGTAGGAGAGCTGTATTACAAAACTGAAGTGAAAGGAGAAAGTATTCAGACTGAAATGAATTATAACATCAAAGATTCTTCAGAAAACAGCTTAATGTACTTCTTTGATATATTTGATCAGGTTTTTAAATCAAAAGAAACAGAAAAGAAACCACAAATTTTATAAATGAACAAAAAGAGGATTATTGTTCCGTTACTATTATTGCTTATTACTGTGGTATATTTTGTGGTTTTTCATAAGAATAAGAACCTCAGATATATTCCTCAGAATGCAGATGTGGTTGTTTTAATTGACACAAAGAAATTAACGGAACAATATCTCTTCAGCCTAGCAATGCACCCTTCAAGGTGGCCCGGAGGTAAAGCAAAAAATAAAAGCTCTGGCTCATTCAAAGATTCAGGGATCAGAATTCCAGATTTTTTACAGATTTTCCATATTAAAGACACCGGGTTCTCCGAATGGTATACCATTTTAGAACTTAAAGACTCCCAGCGATTCATTGGTTTTTTAAAAAAACAGAAGTTTACGGATAAAGGAGATAACCATTTTCAGAAGGATCAGATCTTTCTTATGGTGGAAGGAAATCATTGTGTGGCAGGGATTTCGGATCTTGCTTTTGAGACTATACGGAAGCAAATGCTTCATAATTCTGCGAATACCGTTTGGAATGCAGATCAGTTTATTCAAAATACTTTGGGAAGTATTTCATTCATTTCAGGACAGAAAATTCAAAACTTTTCCATGACGTTAAATGATGATGAAATTGAGATCAGAAACAATTCAAACCCGGAAATTTTTGACAGAATTACCTCCATGCTTCAGAAAAGAAATCATTTTCTTGAAGTGGAACTTGACAAAGAAAATATCAGAAATTTCAGCCGTTTTTTCAATAAAAGTATTGCTGATTCCTCACGGGTGATTGCTTTAAAGGGCACTGCAGACCTCGAACAGGTCAATGATACCATTATCGGCTATGAATATGATGATAACTTTAATGAAGTGGAAAAGAAGACCATTCAGAAGATTACACAGCCCAGCTATAAAATGGTTATTCAAAGCAACGATTCAGGAAAAACCTGGGAGTATTTCCAGTCCAGGAAATGGATCAATGATGAAAATCAATTCACCGCAATTCCATTTCAACCCAATCAAATCAGTAAAACAGATAAGGGAATTGTCATACAGTCAACAGGGAAGCAAGTGAAGTTATCACCTCAGTTAAACGAAAATTACTTCCTGATCAGAAATAATGCCTTGCTGTATTCATCTTTAAAAATATTGACCAGCAGTGAGAAAAAGATCATTTCAGACATTGATTACGTTCTGTATGGAAATAAAGCAAAGGATTACTGGTTGAAAATAAAAGTGAAGAAAGGAGATTTACCCTTAATTTTACGGTGGTAATCATAGAAACTGAAAAAATATCCATTAATGGCTCCATCAGAAATTGCTGTGCTCAAAACATGCACACATTACTTTTTACATTTTGTGTTTCCGGTCTTTATAGCATTGGTTTTTTATCCTAAAAACTGGAAAAAAGTATATCTTATACTACTGGCTACAATGCTTGTAGACCTGGATCATCTTTTTGCCAATCCGATTTTTGATCCGTCAAGGGGAAGCATTGGCTTTCATTTTTTACACTCCTATTATGCCATTGCGGTGTATTTTTTGATGCTGTTTTTCAGAGGCAATGTCAGAATTATAGGAATTGGGCTTCTGTTTCACATGTTGACAGATTATCAGGACTTTAACTTCTGGCCTCATTAAAATAACATTAATATTTTCTTTTGATATTGAAAATAATATAGATTTTTTGTATTTTGTAGTCACTTTATGAAACCTAAAGAATTCTTACATTACACCTATATTTTTCCTCTCCTTGCGGTAGGGTACTACTTTTCCGGATTGATGGGAACAGGAGTTCTTTATGATATTCTTGCAGGTATTTTATTGATTGGTAGTGTTTTATCAGCAGTACATCATGCTGAAGTTGTAGCGCATAAAGTAGGAGAGCCTTTCGGAACCATTATCCTGGCTCTTTGTATCACCATTATTGAAGTGGCACTTATCATCTCACTGATGGTTGCCGGCGGAGATCAGGCGATCACGCTGGCCAGGGATACCGTTTTTGCTGCTGTCATGCTTATTCTCAACGGAATTCTGGGAATATGTATTCTTGTAGGTGGCGTTAAATACCATGAGCAGTTCTTTGCAAGAACCTCAGCAACTACCTATCTGGTAAGTATTGTTTCCATTCTGGTGCTTACGCTGGTTCTGCCTAATTTTACATCAAGTGTAAACGGACCTTTCTACAATGAAGCCCAGCTTATTTTTATATCCATTGCCTGTCTTGTGATTTATGGTGTATTCCTTATGGTACAGACAGTGCGCCACAGAAGCTATTTTATTGTTCCTGATGAGCATCCGGAAGAACATTATATTCCTACGTTAGGCAAAACACTGATAAGCTTTGTTTTTCTGCTTATTTGTCTCGCCATTGTGGTACTTATGGCAAAAGGATTATCAGATACAATTGAAGATATGGTAAGAAGCCTGGGGGCGCCAAAATCCCTGGTTGGGGTTATCATTGCCGCCGTTGTTCTTCTTCCTGAAGGGGTTGCTGCTATTCGTGCGGCAAGGGCTAACCAGATTCAGTCCAGCTTAAATCTGGCATTAGGATCTGCGCTGGCAAGTATCGGATTGACTATTCCGGCAGTTTCAGCAGTATGTATCATGTATGATATCCCATTGGTCCTTGGTCTGGATAAAAAAGACGTTATTTTGCTCTCTTTATCAGTATTTATCGTAATGCTTTCCCTGAGCCGCGGAAAAACAAATATCCTGTATGGTACTGTTTTATTAGTGAATCTGGCGGCTTATATCTTTACGGTAATAGTTCCTTAATAAGCTGAATTATATTGATATCTCGGATCTCTCGAATAGATTTCTCTTACAGTCTTCTTGCTAAATCCATTTTGAAGGCCATCAGTTTTGCTATATTTTCGGATTTATAAATCGCCATATCAGCATTTTCTCCTACGAAATTTTCTTCAATGGTGATTCGCCAGAGCTCAAGCCATCTGTCAAAATGTTTCTGCTCCATGGCCTGCATTTCATTAATGGGGAAGTGGACTCCCATCGGATTTCCTTTATAAGTCATCTGTCCAAAAAGGATAGATTCCCAGAAAGAATACATTTTTGGAAGATGTTTTTCCCAGTTTACTTTAGCAATATCATTGAAAAAGAATCCTATGGTATCATCTTTAATTACCTTTGCATAAAATGAGTTGACAAGGTGTTCAATGTCCTCTCTTGACTCCAGTTTTTTCATACTTCAAATGTACTCCAAAATCGATTTAAAACTCAAATGAATCAATTGATAAAATTCATCAAAACAATATTTTATCTTTGCATCACAAACGGTAAGAAAATGCTTTAAAAATGACAGGAGGTTTCAGAAAAAAGATCCGTCAGAAAAATGCGGAGAACAGTGGTTTCGGAACCAATGCATCCGGAAGGTTTATCAATAAGGACGGTCTCCCGAATGTCCAGAGAAGGGGCGTGAATGTTTTTAACAGGCTAAGCTGGTATCATACTATGCTGAATCTTTCATCATTCCGCTTTATTTCCTATCTGGTTATTGCCTACATTCTGGTAAATCTGCTTTTTGCTATGATCTACTATCTGATTGGTGTAGAGCATCTTACCGGAATTGACAAAAGTGATCCGCTAAACGAGTTTATTGATGTATTTTTCTTCAGCTCACAGACCTTTACCACAGTAGGATACGGAAGAATAGCACCGGTAGGCTTTTTGGCAAGTCTTGTCGCTACTTTTGAAGCTTTTTTGGGATTGCTTACCTTTGCCATTGCAACCGGTCTTTTTTACGGAAGGTTTTCAAGGCCACGGGCCTATCTTAGATTTTCAGATATAGCATTGATTGCTCCTTTTCAGGAATCTTCGGCATTAATGTTCAGGCTTGCTCCTTATAAAAATAATGCCCTCACAGATGCAGACGTGATTGTATCTGCAGCCATTGAAGTCATAGAAAACGGGATTGCCAAAAGTAATTTTTACCGGCTTGAAACTCAGCTTAGCAAGATTAATACGTTAGCTCTCAACTGGACTGTAGTACATAAAATTGATGAGAATTCTCCTTTTTATGGCTTTTCTGAAGAGGATTTTAAAAATACGGATATTGAACTTATCGTACAGGTACGCGCATTTGATGAAGTGTTTTCTAACACTGTGGTTCAGCGTTCTTCATATACTACCGGAGAAATCGTCTATGGGGCAAAATTTGTCCCAATGTTTTATCCGAATAAAGAAAATCTTTCCACAATACTGGATCTGGACAAAATCAATGAATATAAAAGAGAAGAGCTTCCGGATTTCGTGAGAAACAAAGAATAAATGAATTTAGATTTTTATAAAAAACAGGCTGTACAGAAGCAGAAGGAACACAAGAAATTTCTGGACGGATTAAAGAAAAAACCGCCCAAAAATCTTGATTATATAGTGCAGGAAACCCATGATGAAGTTTTTGAGGAAATTGATTGTCTTCAGTGTGCCAATTGCTGCAAAACAACAGGCCCACTCTATACAGAAAAAGATATTGAACGTATCGCCAAACATCTGAGAATGAAACCTGCAGACTTTGAAGCCAAGTTTCTAAGAGTAGATGAAGACAATGATAAAGTACTGCAGAACCTTCCTTGCTTTTTCCTGAACAGTGATAATACCTGTTCAATTTATGATGTAAGACCAAAAGCCTGTCGTGAGTACCCACATACAGACCGGAAGAAAATTTATCAGATTAATAATTTAATGCTGAAAAATACATTGATCTGTCCTGCTGCATTTGAATTTGTAGAAAAAATGATGAAGAATATTTCGAAATAGATTTCAGGTAGGGAGCAGTAAGATAGGATAGGGAAGGTTTGATAATGAGCTGTTTTAGTTAGAATTTTTACTGAAATAAACTTCCGGTTTCCAGTACGCTGCTTCCGGCTAAATCAAACGATTTTATTTTTGCAAAATCCTCTTAAATAATCATAAAGTACGTTAAATAAGCTATTTACGCATAATTTTATATTTGAAGCTTCGTTTAAGTTAAACAATCATTTAAATATTATCATTATGAAAAAGTTATTTTTAACGGCAGCGTTTACATTAGTCGGAGTAATCGCAGTATCAGCACAATCAACGCCACAAAAGCCGGCCGATACTTCTACTAATAACCCAACGACAACTCAAACCCAACAACCGAATACCCAGACTACAAGTCCTTCGGATCCAAAAACTCAGGAAAAATCACCTGCAACTACAACGGAGACTGCCCCGGCAACTGATCCATCAGTAAGTACAACGCCTACGGATGTAACCAAGCCTGCAGATACCCCTAAAGAGGAAAAGAAAGACAAGAAAAAGAAAAAGTAAAAGCACTTTAGCAAACACTAGTCGGAATCCTGAAATCCTGTATTTCAGGATTTTTTTTGTTCGACTTCTTCCACTTTGTATAAAAGAATCTTAGTGATCAGATCCAGAGGAAGGCCTTCCATCATGGGAAACTGAACCGCTCCTTTTGAAAATTTATACTTCCTTTCTTCAAAATCTTTCTCAAAATTTCGGATGCCCTCAGCTCCGGGATAGAATCCGATATGTTTTTTATACCCTGCAAAATAAATCAAAGGCTTTCCTTTGTAGCGGAAAGCAGGCATCTGATATCCAATATATTCCTCAATATCCGGAACCTGCGAATGAATTGCTTTTCTCAGCTCAAGTAGTTTTTTCTGTATTTCTATGGGGAACAGAAGAATGTATTCATCAATATTTTTAAAGGTGTCTTTCATTGCATAAAAATAAAAAAAGCACTGCATATAGCAGCGCTTTCTCCTTTCACTTTTTACTTTTTTCCCATTACCCCGGGAACAGGCTATATCAAAAAAGGTCGGGAATTTCTCCCAACCTTTGTATTTTCTGTTACACCACTCCCTGAGCCAACATTGCTTCTGCTACTTTTACGAAGCCGGCAATATTTGCACCTTTTACGTAGTTTACATAACCATCTTCGTCTTTTCCGTAGTCTCTGCAAGCCTTGTGGATACCGATCATGATTTCCTTTAATCTTGCATCAACTTCTTCAGAAGTCCAGTTAAGACGGATAGAGTTCTGGGTCATTTCTAATCCTGAGGTAGCAACACCTCCAGCATTGGAAGCTTTACCAGGAGAGAATAATACTTTATTGTCTAAGAAATAGTTGATGGCATCTAATGTAGAAGGCATGTTAGCTGCTTCTGTAACACAGATGCAACCGTTTTCAACTAATTTTCTTGCGTCATCTAAATCTAATTCGTTTTGAGTTGCAGAAGGGAATGCTACATCACATTTTACTTCCCAAGGGCGTTTTCCTGCATGGAATTCAGCAGATGGATATTTTTTAGCATAATCTTCAGCTCTGTTGTTTCCTGAAGATCTAAGTTCCAGTAAATAATCGATCTTTTCTCCGCTGATACCGTCTTTATCATAGATATATCCGTCAGGACCGGAGATCGTAACTACTTTAGCACCTAGTTCCGTTGCTTTTTTGATAACTCCCCAGGCAACGTTTCCGAAACCTGATACGGTTACAGTTTTCCCCTGGAAATCCTGCCCGATCGTTTTAAGCATCTGCTCAGCGAAGTATACAACACCATATCCTGTAGCTTCAGGTCGAATCAGTGATCCTCCGTAAGCAAGACCTTTTCCTGTAAGAACTCCTGTAAACTCGTTTCTGATTTTCTTGTATTGTCCGAATAAATATCCGATTTCTCTTGCTCCAACACCGATGTCTCCTGCAGGTACATCTGTTTCAGGACCAATATGTTTGCACAATTCTGTCATGAAAGCCTGGCAGAAACGCATCACTTCCATATCAGATTTTCCTTGCGGATCAAAATCTGAACCTCCTTTACCTCCTCCCATTGGAAGAGTCGTTAAAGAGTTTTTGAATACCTGTTCGAAAGCTAAGAACTTAAGAACTGACAAGTTTACAGTAGGGTGGAAACGGATTCCTCCTTTGTATGGTCCAATAGCAGAGTTCATCTGAATTCTGAAACCTCTGTTAACCTGAATTTCTCCTTTGTCATCAACCCATGGAACTCTGAAAATAATAATTCTTTCAGCTTCAGCCATTCTTTCAAGCAGCTTCATTCCGGTATATTCTTTTTTCGTAGCAATGAACGGAATTACAGTTACGGCAACTTCTTTTACAGCCTGTAAAAACTCCGGTTCGTTGGGATTTTTTGCTTCAATTTTTGCAATAAACTCTTGGATTTTCTGGTCAATATTATATTGTTCCATATATTAAGGTTGAATATTATTGTCAACAAATTTAATTTTTTTTTCAAGATTCACAACACTATATTTTAACATTGTTAAAAATTAAATAATAATGTTTCGTAATATTATTAAATTGATAATTTATCTTCAAATTTTATTAAAAATGAAATGTTATGTGTGAAATAATGCAATATTAAGAAATCATTAAATCTTAAATTGCTGTGAATTGTCTCCCGGAAAATGATTTTACTTTCCCTAAAAGTTCCAATTCCAAAATTATTGGTAAAATTTTGTGGGTGGATACGTCAATTTTTTGTGACAAATCATCCAGAGAAATCTGAGGATGATTTTTGATGGATTGATATATTATCTCTTGATTTTCAGATAATTGTATGCCGGTCTCGCTATGAGGAAATAGTTCCTCCATTTTTTCTTTGGGAGCATTCAGCCCCAATAGTTTTATAAGATCTTTTATGGTAGAAATAGCCGTTGCTTTATTATGGAAGATCAGCTGGTTACATCCCTGGCTGTAAACGTCTGTAATTTTTCCGGGAAGGGCAAAAACATCACGGTTATAATCATTGGCAAAAGCTGCTGTGCTTACAGATCCGCCTCCAAAACTGGTTTCCACTACAATAATTGAAGGTGACATTCCCGCAACGATTCTGTTTCTCTGGATGAAGTTTTCACGGTCCGGTTTTCTGGATGAACAGAACTCTGTAATTAAAGCACCTCCCTCCTGAAGGATCTTTTCAGAAAGCTTTCTGTTATTTGCAGGATATAAATATTGAAAACCATGTGCAAGAACTGCTACAGTAGGTTTTTGGTTACGAACAGACTGTTCATGAACTTCTTTATCAACTCCTAAAGCGAGTCCGCTTACTGAGGTATATTTCGAAAACCGGGTGGATTCAAAGAAGTCTTCAATAAACTGACGGCCATAAGCTGTCATATTTCTGGTACCTACAATGCTTACTTTTGGAAGAACATTGTCAATGTTTCCTTTTTGATAGAGAATTGCGGGAGCATCAGGACATTCTTTGAGGAGAGTTGGGGTTTCGTTAAGATGTTTTAGTCTTATTTTGATATTATTTTTTTCGCAAAAATTTACTTCTTCTTCTGCGAATTTCAAATGATTGCTGTTTCCGATGTCGGAAACCGTTTTCTGACCTATACCTTCCAGTTTTTTATACTCTTTTTTTGCTCTTTTCCATGCTTCCTGAGCGCTTCCAAAGGTACGGATGAGTTTATGAAAATGAATGTCACCAATCTGGCTGCATTCGCGGAGAGCGATTGCGTAAAAATATTCTTCGGAACTCATATGTGTTTTTTTTCAAATGTAGTAAAATAAGTTTTATCTCTTCCTTAATTCATCCAAATGGTCCCAAATGTCATCTTTTTTCTTGTAAGGAAGCTCCATAAAATCTTCAGGATGGTTTTCCTTGTATTCCTGCCACAGTTTGTCGTCCTTCTCACTGTAATAATTCGGAAACTCCCAGATGAATTTTTTCTTTTTTTCACCTACATTTTTAAAAGCAAATGCTATAATACTTCCCACTACAGCTCCAGAAAGATGGGCCTGCCATGAAATCTTACTGGGTTCCTGCATATTGTAGAACAGCTCTTCAGGAAGCATTCCCCACACTAAACTTCCATAATATAAAACTACAAGCATTGAAATGGTGAGAAGTTTTGTATTCCATTTGAATACCCCGCTGAAGAAAAGGAAAAAAGCAAGAACATATACCACACCACTGGCTCCGATAGTACAGGTATACATATATTCTCCGGTTAGAATGTCAATGGGAGGAAGAAGCCATACCAAAAGTCCTGTTGCCAGCCAGCCGATAATAAAAACCTTATTGGCGACCAGAGGATAAAACTGATAAAGCAAAAACATAAGTGCTGCTATTGGGATAGAATTCCCTATAATATGATCAGTATTTCCATGTAAAAGAGGTGATGTAACGATACCAAGCAATCCCTCAGGCAAAAGAGGAATAATGGCTCCAAAACAGCTTTGGAAAAAGCCCTGCATTTGTAAAAAGTACCCGAACCACATTGCAGAAAGCATCAGCAATGGATATATAACCGCTCTTTTGGAAATTACATTCTTAAACATGGGAATTTAACGTCAAATCAAAAGCCAATGATAAATTTCGGAAAATTTGTCGATGAATGGGTTGCTATCAAACTGATTTTAAGACAAAAGGTATCAATTTAATTTTTGAACTTATTATTTTGGCATTGATTTTATAGAGATATCTTGTTATTAGGTGATTAAACTTTAGTGAAAATCGATTCTTTAAAGGTGAATTTACCTTTTAAAAAAATTATATTAATATTTTTGCATTGAAAATTATTTAGAGTAATGAAGAAGTTTTTATTGATTCTTTCCTGTTTTATAGGAATATATGCAAGTGCACAAGAAGAATTGAAAAAAGATTCCGCAGTAGTAGACACAGTAAAATACTGGTCAGTGTTAGGAAAAAACACATTAATGATCAACCAGGCTGCCTTTTCAAACTGGGTAGGTGGTGGAGCCAACAACGTAGGGTGGCTTGCCGGTGTCAATTACAATCTGACCTATGAAAAGGATAAAGACCTTTGGGAGAATATCATCATACTGGGCTATGGGCAGAATGACACAAAAGGATTGGGAATAAGAAAAACTCAGGATCTCATTAATGTTTCTACCAATTATGGGAGAAAATTTTCAAAAAGCTGGTATTTCTCTATGGGAGCAGGATTTCAATCACAGTTTGCTGCAGGATATGAAGACGGAAACAATCCCGAAGCTAAAAAAATCTCAAACTTTATGGCACCTGGCTACCTGAACGTCGGGATGGGTATTACATACAGGCCAAACGATGATCTTACGGTTACCCTACGCCCTACCAACGCCAGATGGACATTTGTTCTGGACAAAGACCTCCAGACGGCAGGAAGCTACGGTTTAAAGAGTGATGGTGATACTTCCTTACTGCAATTCGGTTTTCTGGGAACGGCAATATACAAATTAAAAATTATGGAAGATATTTACCTGACCAATACAGCGTCTGTCTTCTCGAATTACCTTGACCGTCCGGACAGGCTGGTTCTGGCTTATGGAGCTTTACTGAACCTGAAAGTAAACAAATATATTTCATCCAATGTAACAGTAGATTTGCTGTACGATCATAATCAGATTGAAAAGACCCAGCTGAAACAAACCCTCGGAATCGGATTCGCCTATACACTGGATAATGGAGTGAAGCGCTCTGACCGTAAAGACAGCCAGTGGTGGATCAAAAAATAGTATAGAATATAATATATTTCAAAGTATAGCACTTCAGATATGAGGTGCTTTTTTGCTTTTTAACTTCTGTAATTTTAAGTTGGTTTAAGTTTAAACCGGAATAGGCTTTCATTTAAATGGTTTGTTTTCACTGTATTATCAAGGGAAATTTAGCTTTGTTAAATTCATTTTATAGTGAATTTTATTCTGTCAAAAATTATTATTTTATACATTTGTAACAAATCGACATTATGAAAAAAATTTTATTGATCAGCTCTGTCTCTTTTGGAGCGTTAGCGCTGGCCCAGGAGACTAAAACAGATGCTCCGGCATCAGACACTGTGAAAGCCTGGTCTATTCAGGGGCAAAATACATTAATGCTTAATCAGGCTGCCTTTTCAAACTGGGTAGGTGGGGGAGCCAATAACGTAGGCTGGCTTGCCGGTGTTAATTATAACCTGACCTATGAAAAAGGAAAAGATCTGTGGGAAAATATTATTGTTTTGGGCTATGGACAAAATAACACCCAGGGAACAGGAGTAAGAAAGACCCAGGATGTTATCAATCTTTCAACCAATTATGGTAGAGAGTTTGCTAAGCACTGGTATTTCTCAGCAGGTGCAGGCCTCCAGACTCAATTTGCTCTAGGGTACGAAGATGGCAATAATCCGGATGCTGCCAAGATTTCGAATTTTATGGCACCTGGATATCTGAATTTAGGAGCCGGGGTTACCTATCGTCCCAATGATAATCTTACAGTAACTTTGCGTCCTGCGAACGCAAGATGGACTTTTGTTTTAGACAAAGATCTTCAGAAAGCGGGAACTTATGGTCTTAAAAATGATGGAGATTCTTCTCTTTTCCAGTTTGGGTTCTTGGGTACAGCCATGTATAAATTAAAGATTATGGAGAATATAAGCCTTTTAAATACAGCTTCTGTCTTCTCAAACTATCTTGACCATCCGGAAAGACTGGTTCTCGGATATAGCGGAGTTTTAAGCATGAAAATCAATAAATATATTTCCACCAACGTTACTCTTGATCTGTTGTATGATCATAATCAGATATGGAAAACACAGTTGAAACAGACATTAGGTGTAGGTCTGGCCTATAATATTGATAATGGCAAAAAGCGTTCAGATAATAAAGATAACCAAAGTTGGTTAAAAAAATAGAATGGCAAATTCTGTCATAAAAATACAAAAGCACTTCATTTTGAAGTGCTTTTGTGTATAAATATATATAAGTTTTAAAATTCTATATCAACTTCTAATTTCTCTGCCAATAGCTTTGAGATCTTTTGTTTAAGAGGTTCTATATCAATGTTCTGCATGGCATCATTTGCGAAAGCATATAAAAGTAATGCCTGTGCTTCTTTTTTAGAGATCCCTCTTGCTCTCAGGTAGAATAATGCATCCTCATTCAATTGGCCTACGGTACAGCCGTGAGAACATTTTACGTCATCAGCAAAGATCTCTAATTGAGGTTTAGTATCGATACTCGCTCCTTCACTTAGCAAAACGTTGTTGTTCTGCTGGTAAGCATTTGTTTTCTGAGCGATTTTATCAACAAAAACTTTTCCGTTGAAAACTCCGTGGGCATTACCATCGAAGATTCCTTTATAGTTCTGATAACTTTCACAGTTCGGGAAGTTATGGTGAACCGCTGTATGATGGTCAACCAACTGGTCTTTTCCGATGATAGTGATTCCGTTCATGAATGAATTGATATTTGATCCGTTATGAATGAAATCAAGATTGTTTCTTACCAGCTTACCTCCGAAAGAGAATGTATTTACAGTTGTTAAGCTGTCTTTCTCCTGTTTTGCGAAAGTATTATCGATAAGATAGGTTGTGTTGTTATCGTTCTGAAGTTTGTGCCAGTCAGCTTTCGCATTCGGATATGTAAAGATCTCTGTTACAGAGTTGGTCAATACATAAGTACTGTCAAAATTATGGTGGCTTTCAATTACTTCTACTTTTGCTCCCTCTTCTACGATCAAAAGATTTCTTGTATTGTAGAACGTGTTTTCATCCTGATTCTGAGAAATATAGAAAACGTGGATTGGTTTTTCAATCACTACATTTTTAGGAACTTTTAAAAAGAATCCATATTTGCAGTAAGCCAGGTTTAAGTTCGTGAAAGCCTGTTTCTTAGATGCAATGGTATTAAAATATTTTTCAAAAACCTCTTTATGCTTCTCATCGTTCAACGCATAGTTGAAAGAAAGGAACTCTACATTTTCAATAGAAACTTTTGAAAGTTCTTTGTGAAGTTTACCGTTTACAAAAACAATCCAATCAAAGTTTTCTTCTCCAAGGTGCAGCTCATCAAACTGCTCTTTAGTGATATTGTGGTGTTCTTTCGGGAAGAAGTTGTAGCTTTTTTCCGTGATCTCCTTTAGATTGGTATATTTATATTCTTCGTCTTTTTTAGTAGGAAAACCAATATTGGTAAATCTTTGAAGCGCCTCTTTTCTTTCATCATCCAGAAATCTGTGACGAAGACTCTCCAAAAATTCATTATGGTTCTCTATAATTTGTTCTTTTAAACTCATGTTTATTGAAATTTGAAATTTGAGATTTGAAATTATGAGCGGTTAAATTTATTTCCGTTATGTTCAGTAGTTTTTAAATACTTCATAAAACCTGAAATCATTTTTGATAAATCCGCATAATCTTTTTTCAAATCATTAAATTCATTCTCGTTAATAAAATCTCTATCAAATGCTCTGATCAACTGAGATCTTACTTCTCCACATGATCCTTTCGACATAGATAAAAATTAATAAACTCTTTATTTCCTTCCCTTTCAAAACCTTCTGCAATATTATCCATTACAGAGGCAGATGAACGGTCGATTTGATTTTTAATATTTTGACTGCAATTTGAATTTTGTATTAGTGAGATGAAAATTTTTTGGCATAATTCCCTGGATTTTTTCCATATATCTAAATCCTCAAAATTATTTATAGTGGCCATAATTTCAAATCTCAAATATTTAATTTCAAATTAATTAAGAAGCCAGTCGTAACCCTTTTCTTCAAGTTCTAATGCTAAAGACTTATCACCTGTTTTGATGATTTTCCCGTCTGCCAGCACGTGAACGAAGTCAGGCTGAATATAATTAAGCAATCTTTGATAGTGGGTAATCAAAAGAACTGCGTTTCCCTCGTTTTTAAAATAATTTACTCCGTCTGCTACGATTCTTAATGCATCGATATCAAGTCCTGAATCGGTTTCATCAAGAATAGCCAACTTAGGATTAAGCATCATCATCTGGAAGATTTCGTTTCTTTTCTTTTCACCTCCGGAGAATCCCTCGTTCAGTGATCTTGAAAGAAAATCTTTTTTGATTCCCAGTTTTTCAGATTTTTCACGGATTAAGGCTAGCATTTCTTTTGCCGGCATTTCTTCCAGTCCGTTTGCTTTTCTTGTTTCGTTCAAAGCAGCTTTGATAAAGTTCGTTACAGAAACTCCCGGAATTTCCACTGGATATTGGAAAGAAAGGAAAATTCCTTTGTGAGCTCTATCTTCAGGAGCATCTTCACTGATGTCTTGTCCTTCGAAAAGAATCTCTCCACCAGTCACTTCGTAATCTTCTTTTCCTGCGATTACAGAAGAAAGGGTAGATTTACCAGCTCCATTCGGTCCCATAATGGCGTGAACTTCGCCCGGCTTTATTTCAAGATTAATACCTTTTAATATTTCTGCGCCATCTTCAATTTTGGCGTGAAGGTCTTTAATTTGTAACATTCTTGCTAACTTTTGCTTTATAATTGTGTGAGCTTCTCATCGTGTATTCACTTTGTCTTTTACTGAAGTATTTCCTCAGCGGACAGATAGAAGCTTTTTATATTTTATTTTACTAATAATCTTCTGTGAAGATTATAATTTATCTTCCGTTGATAACGGTTAATCATCCGATAAAAACACTGAAAACCTTGCCTTTAAATCAGTTGGTTTTTATCTGAAAATCCTTTTAAAAGATTATCCTACTGATCCTTCTAATGAAATTTCAAGTAGTTTCTGTGCTTCAATAGCAAACTCCATTGGAAGTTTATTTAGAACTTCTTTACTGAAGCCATTTACGATCAATGCAATAGCTCTTTCAGTATCAATACCTCTCTGATTACAGTAGAAAATCTGATCTTCCCCGATTTTTGAAGTAGTAGCTTCGTGCTCTAACTGTGCGGAAGGATCTTTGATTTCTATATAAGGGAAAGTGTGAGCACCACATTCATTACCCATCAGCAAAGAATCACACTGGGAGAAGTTTCTGGCGCCTTTTGCAGAAGGCATTACCTTCACCAGCCCTCTGTATGAGTTCTGAGATTTTCCTGCGGAAATACCTTTGGAAATGATCGTTGATTTGGTGTTTTTACCAATGTGGATCATTTTTGTTCCTGTATCAGCATACTGATGGTTGTTGGTTACTGCAATAGAGTAGAACTCACCGATAGAATTGTCTCCTTTAAGGATACAAGACGGATATTTCCATGTTACTGCTGAACCGGTTTCTACCTGCGTCCATGAGATTTTTGCATTTCTCTCGCAAAGCCCTCTTTTGGTTACAAAATTGAATACCCCTCCTTTTCCTTCTTCATTACCCGGATACCAGTTCTGAACCGTTGAATATTTGATTTCAGCATCGTCTAATGCAATAAGCTCCACAACGGCTGCGTGAAGCTGGTTCTCATCTCTTGATGGTGCTGTACATCCTTCAAGATAAGAAACATAACTGCCTTCATCTGCAATTACAAGAGTTCTTTCAAACTGTCCTGTTCCTGCCTGGTTGATACGGAAATAAGTGGAAAGTTCCATTGGACATCTTACTCCTTTAGGAATATAACAGAAACTTCCGTCAGAGAATACTGCGGAATTCAATGCTGCGTAAAAGTTATCCCCTCTCGGAACTACTTTTCCAAGATATTTTCTTACTAAATCAGGATGGTTTTTAATGGCCTCAGAAATAGAACAGAAGATAATTCCTTTTTCTGCCAATGTATCCTGGAAAGTGGTTTTCACAGAAACGGAGTCCATGACAATATCTACGGCAACTCCTGAAAGCCTTTTTTGTTCCTCGATATTAATCCCTAGCTTTTCGAATGTTTTCAATAATTCAGGATCTACTTCATCAAGGCTTGCCAGCTCTGGTTTTACTTTAGGAGCAGCATAGTAACGGATTGCCTGAAAATCTGGTTTTTCATATTTGATATTTGCCCATTCAGGCTCTACCATTTTCTGCCAGATTTTGAAAGATTCCAGACGCCATTCAGTCATCCATTCAGGCTCTTCTTTTTTAGCAGAGATCGCACGGATGATATCCTCATTTAAACCGATCGGGAAATCTTCATAATCAATCTTCGTTTCCCAGCCGAATTCATATTTTTTATTTTCTAGATCGACTCTTAAATCGTCTTCTGTATATTTACTCATTATTTTTTTTTAGATTTCAGATTTTAGATTTCAGAAGTCAGAATAGCTCCGAGGTCTGAAATCTAGGATCTAATGTCTTTTCTCTAAAGACTAAATGATTCCCCACATCCGCATGTTCTGGATGCATTCGGGTTGTTAAAAACAAACCCTTTTCCGTTCAATCCTCCTGAATACTCAAGAGTTGTTCCTGCTAAATAAAGGATGGATTTTTTATCTATAATAATTTTGATGTTATTATCTTCAAAAATCTGATCTGCGTCTGTTTTTTGGTTGTCAAACTTTAAAACATACTCTAAACCAGAGCATCCGCCGCTTTTCACCCCTACTCTTATATAATCTTCAGCAGGGTTAAAACCATCTTCCGTCATCAACTGGATGGCTTTCTCCTTTGCATGGTCTGATACTTTTATCATTGTATTTATTTAGAATGATTTAATGATGCAAAAATACGAACTAATTTCCGCAATCTCAAATCGAAGATATCTATTTTAATGATTCTGATATTAATAGCTGTTTTAGATGCCGCTATTAATGATAAAATCAAGTGAATTTATCTTATGATGTGAAGATTCCTTTCCTTATTTTAACTTTGAAAGCTATTTTCGATCTATAAAGAAAATTGGTAATGAAACAAAAAATAACTGCTTTTTTTGTATTGTTCTTCATCACGGTATCTTATGGGCAGACAACAAGATTTGTGTATGAAACACTGGTTAACCCGGATTCAATCAATCTGGTCAGTATGAAAAGTGAAAGAACTTTTCTGGATATTAAAGAGGGACGTTCCCTATTTATCAGTGAGAATAAACTGAAAAGAGACTCTCTTTTTACTTCTATAAGATCAGAAGCGAAAGAAACTCAGAAAAAAGAGGAAAGAGATTTTTCAAAAATGGAGGGGAGAAAACATCTTGAACCTACTTTTTTTGAATATTTTATTACCAAGGTTATTCCGGAACAGAAAGTGTATTATTATGAAAAAGCTGCCGGAAAGCAAATTTACTATGAGGAAGACAGGCCCATAAAATGGGAAGTGACAAATGCTGTTGAAAAACAAAACGGATATTCGACCCAAAAGGCAGTGACAGAATTTGGCGGAAGAGTCTGGACGGCATGGTTCACGAAAGAGATTCCTTTGTCTGACGGGCCTTACAAATTCTCAGGACTGCCAGGACTGATTGTAAAACTGGAAGATGACAAAGGAGATTATAAATTTGATCTTGTTAAAAAAATGATGATTAAAAATGCCTTTGAAGAACAGATAGATCCTGATGCTAAACAAAGTACAAGGATTAATTTCCATGGTGATAAAGCAGCTCTGGAACTTGAGTTTGGTAAAAGCAGAAAAGCAATGGCAGGAAATAATGGTGGTGGAAATATGAATTTTGGTGGCGGAAGACATCGTGGCGGCATGGGTGGAGGAATGAACGGAGGAGGAATGAGAGGCGGTGGCCATGGCGGTGGCGGAATGCACAGAGGAATGGGTGGTGAAAATCAAGGAATACCGGTCTCAACAGGTTCGTCTGGAGAAGTACCTTCTTTTACCAATACAGCCCAGAATCCAATTGAATTAAAATAAATAAAAATATAAATGAAAAAATTAGGTATTATCGCATTGGCACTCTTCATACAGAATGTTTCTGCACAGACAAACAGATTTGTGTATCAGGTGACTATGAAACCTGATGTGGAAAATAAAACAGATATCAAGACTGAAAATGCTTATCTGGATATTTCTCCGGAAAAATCTTTGTTTTATTCTGAAAACAGAATCAAAAGAGATTCTATTATGCAAAAGGCATTTCAAGGCGGAGGCGGAAGAGGAAGTATCAACAGGGACCAGATGGAAAGTTTGAGATCCAATATCAACTATTCTGTAGAAAAGGATAAGACCAGTCAAAAGACTTACTTCAAAGACAGGATTGGCCGTGACATCTATTCGTATGAAGAAGACAGACCGCTGAACTGGAAAATTGAATCAGAAACTAGAAAAATAGGCGAATATAAAGTTCAGAAAGCGGAAACTGATTTTGGAGGAAGAAAATGGACTGCCTGGTTTACCACGGATCTTCCTTATCAGGACGGTCCATATAAATTTGGTGGACTTCCGGGACTGATTGTAAAAATAGAAGATGATAAAGGAGATTATTCTTTTGATCTCATGAAAAATTACAAAATCGCGGAGTTTCCGACTTTGAATCAGTTTGGAAATACTTTAAAAGTAAAAAGAGCTGATTTTGTAAAACAGCAGCAAAAGTTTAAAACAGATCCAATGTCATTTATGAATCAGGGTGGTGGTGTAGCTGCACCCATGAGAATTGGAGGCCCTGGCGGGGGAGGAAATCAGAATCCTGCTGATATGAGAAAGAGAATGGAGGAGCGGATAAAAGAAGAAGCTAAGAAAAATTCTAATCCAATCGAATTGCAATAAATGAAAAATGCGGTCTTCATCTAAGGCCGCATTTTATTTTATATGATAATAGCTATGGTGAAACTATTTCAACAGTTGGTTGAAAGTATCACCCTGTCTGATATCTCCGGTGTTGTACCCTTTCATAAACCATTCTTTACGTTGCGCAGAGGATCCGTGGGTAAAGCTTTCCTGGTTTACATAGCCCTGTGCTCTTCTCTGAATGTTGTCATCTCCAACAGCTTCAGCAGCATCTATGGCGGACTCAATATCTCCAGGTTCCAGGATATGTTTGCTGTCATTGGTTCTTTTTGCCCAGACGCCGGCATAAAAATCTGCCTGCAATTCTGTAGCAACAGAAACTCTGTTCATTTGTTCTTCAGAATATCTTCCACTTCTTCTTAATGCATCTACTTTTTGGGTAGTTCCCAGAAGTGTCTGAACATGATGGCCTACTTCATGAGCCAGAACGTAAGCTACTGTAAATTCGGTTACTTTGGCGCCAAACTTTTGCTGAAGTTCATTGAAGAAGCTCATATCCATATAAACTTTCTGATCAGCCGGACAATAAAATGGCCCCATGGCAGACTGCGCTGTACCACATGCTGAAGAAGTTGTATTTTCGAAAAGAACTACCTGAGGAGCACTGTATGTCATTCCATTTTCCTTGAAGATTTGATCCCAGGTAAGGATATTCCATTTGGCCATCATGTCGACCATTTCTCCAACCTGCTTTTCACCGGCAGTGAGTTCTCTTTGCTCTCCGGAATTTCCTGAAGACTGTATACTGCCGGAATTCAAAATACCGGATGGGTCACCACCCAAAAAGAATACGATGGCGGCTATAATTAAGGTTCCGAGTCCGCCTCCTACGATCATACCGCCACTTCCACCTCCTGAACCACGGCGGTCATCAACGTTTCCGCCTCTGTCGTCTGTCCATTTCATACTAATAAATTTATCGGTTAATTTAAATATTTTAAGCCAAACTATATGCGAAAAATATCTAGATATTTATCTGTTAAGTTGTTTCGTTTTTAGCCAGTAGGAAGTAGACTGATAGGCTGATACAGCATCATCTACCAGTTTCTGATCCTGCTTTTTTAATAAATTTTCGTCGTAATACAGCTTAAATTCCGGGGCAAGGTCGCTTTTTTCCAGTTCCAATGAATACTGTTTTACTTTTTTCACCGGAGAGATAATGGTGAGGCGTCCGTCTTTTATAAGCCCCAGATCCTGATAAGTAGCCACATAGGCTTTAGGCTGGAATTCCTGTCTGAAGACATCCTGTCCTAAAAACTTAGACTGATAACTGAAATTCAGTAATCCGAAAAGGGTAGGCATCAGATCTATCTGAGACATCAGGGCATTAAACTTCTGAGGCTCAAT
Organism: Chryseobacterium sp. ON_d1; assembly: GCF_006829085.1. GTDB lineage: Bacteria > Bacteroidota > Bacteroidia > Flavobacteriales > Weeksellaceae > Chryseobacterium. The sequence goes on along the minus strand of NZ_BJTC01000004.1, from coordinate 61,105 downwards.
AAATCCTTCAGAAAAGATCATTGCGGGAATTCTGTATTTGTCCATCGGCAGCTCTGTTTTTCCGGCACTTGAAGCACAATGGTCAGCAATAATGACAAAGACTGTATTTTTATACCAGTCCTGTTTTTTAGCCATATCAAAGAACAGTTTAAGAGAATAATCGGTATATTTTACCCCTCCTTCACGTGATTTTGCTGTTCCCGGAATATCGATTCTTCCATCAGGATATGTAAACGGTCTGTGATTGGAGACTGTCATCCAGTGATTGAAAAACGGTTTCCCTGATTTAGCTTCAGCATTCATTACCTGGATCGCTTTTTTGGCCATATCTTCATCAGCAACACCCCAAACATTGGCAAACGTGATCTCTTCCGGTTTAAAGTTGTTTCTGTCTACGATATCATACCCGTTTCCCTGGAAGAAATCCTGCATATTATCGAAATAGCTATAGCCTCCATATAAAAACTTAACATCGTATCCTTTGGATTTAAAGACACTCCCGGTTGTGAATTTATTTTTATTGTCATCTCTTTTGATGATACTTTCTCCCGCAGTAGGCGGAATACACAAGGTTAATGCTTCCAGCCCGCGTACCGTTCTGTTACCGGTGGCATACAAGTTTGTAAACATCAGTGATCTGTCTGCAAGACTGTCCAGGAAAGGAGTGATCTTCTGTGTATTGCCGTAATGTTCCATGAAATCTGCAGAAAGGCTTTCAATAGAGATCAATACTACATTCTTTTTCATTTCCGGCTGCTCGGCGGTAACTGCTCTTGATAATGTATGCTGTGGATACTGGCTCAGGAAATTTTTTTCAGCCTGCTGCTGGTTAATCTGCGGATAAAACTGGAAATAATCCAGTTCATTATGCGTAAAGGCCCAATAAAATTTTGGAATTCCGTTCGCTTCAATTTCGTCAGCAAAAACATTGTCTGACCTGATCTGCATCAAAGAAGGTATAGCCAGTGAACTGAGAGCGCAAAGCACTATAAAACAGCCCAGAAGTACCATTTTTTGTTTAAAATCAGGAAGTTCCAGCAGTTCGTTTTTTGTTTTTTTATAAATGAACCATGTGATCGTAAGAGTGACAATCATGATCCCGGAAAATAATGGAATAACCGGATAACTTTCCATGATATTTCCGATCACTTCATTTGTATAGATAAGATAATCTACTGCAATAAAATTATAGCGTACCCCGAATTCATTATAAAAGAAGTATTCACTTACTCCGTTAAAGATAATCAGGAGAACATATAAAAATAATGTGGTGAAATATAATGTGTTCCGGATTTTTATTCTTTGTGTAGGCAGGAACAGCATTAATCCGAAGAAAAGAGTCTTTATTCCTACAAAGACAAGGGCAATTTCCATGACAGAGCCACCATACTGCTTAAAAATATTGTTTGGTACAAGCCAAATATAAAGAAAGAACAGAACCAGTGCTCCCAGAATAATGTAACCGTAAGGTTTTCTATATTTTGAATTGGATAAGAAGAGGAAATAAAGGGCGAGAAGAGAACTGGCCAATATGAAAACAAAAACATCATTCACCAGGCCTATGAGCAGGACCTTTATGACTTCAAAAAATCCAAAACTGGCTGTAGTAATAGGATGGAAAAAGAATATTGTTCTTATTATCAACGAAATAATAAGATAAAAAACTCCTAAATATAGGAACGGTTTTATTTTTCTTAAAAACATGTATGTACTGTCTTTATTAGTTTACACAAAGATAGTTTTTGTACAGAACTTTTGATATAAAAAAACAAAAACATGCTCTCTGCTAAAAAGATTTATTTTAGAAATATACCAATAAAAAAGGACTATTAAAAAATAGTCCTCATTATATTTTGTTAAGGCGAATCTGGTTTAAGAGTGTCCAAAGCCGATATTCCCTTTTTTATCGGATAATTTCTTTTTAAAATCGATCATTCTGAGAGCTGTTACAGCGGCTTCCACACCTTTGTTCCCAAGATCACCACCGCTTCTAGCGATAGATTGTTCCTTTGTATCATCTGTCAATACACAGAAAATAGTAGGCGTATCTGTCATGATATTGCAGTCTTTGATACCCTGTGCTACTGCAGAGCATACATAATCAAAATGTGGAGTCTCCCCACGGATTACGCATCCGATAGAGATTACCGCATCATATTTTCTCTCTTTGCACAGCTGCATGCTTGCATAGCTTAATTCAAAAGCTCCCGGAACCGGGAAAAGCTTAATGTTTTCAGATTTTACACCTTCTTTTTCAAGGATTTCCAAAGCTGCATCACGAAGGTTGTACGTTACAAAATCATTCCACTCAGAAAAAACAATGCCGATAGAAAAATCTTCGGCATTCGTTATATGAAGTGGCTTGTAATCGGAAAGATTAACTGTTGCCATTTTTTAGTAATATTTAGTCATTTCAATATAAGAATCAGACATTCCGTTGTCGTAGTCCTGATATTTCTCGTCAATTGTAGCGAAGTATTTTTTGGCTTCTGCATTTTTCTTCAATCCTAATGCAACGATACCTGCTTTTCTTGTAAAGTAATAAGTTGTATAAGGATCGTCAGATGCTGATGCTGCCTGGTCTAATAAAGACAATGCCTCGTCATTTTTATTAAGGCCTGATTTTGCATCTGCCATAGCTCCGTACTTCATTGCCATTAAAGTTTTATTTTTGGAAGAAAATTTATCCAAAAGATCATAAGCTTCCTGGAACTTTCCTTCTTTGAATTTTAATAAACCGGCATTGTAAGCAGAAAGTTTACCGATATCGGTAGAAGAATATTCATTAGCTGTACCTATAAAACCAGGGTTAGCTGCTGATTTTCCACCCAAAGCATCTTTATCTTTACCTTCTGCAAGATTTTTCTGAGCAGCAAGGAAACTTTTCACAGCTTCAGCGTTTTTTGGTGCAATTACAAATTGCTTGTAAGCAAAGAATCCTAAAACTCCTAAAAGCAATGCCCCAAATATAAAACCAAGAGGTTTTGAATATTTTTCAACAAATCTTTCGGTGTTTAAAGCTTCTCTGTCAAGATCTTTAAAGAACTCAACTGTTTCTTTACCTTCTTGCTCGTTCTGAGCACTCTTTCCCAATTTTGCCATAAGTTTTTAAAAATTGAAATGCAAATTTAATTGTTTCTGAATGATTTACAAAATATAAATTATGATTATTGCTTTTTGTGGCTTTAAATATCAAAAGATTTCCTGGTTTTGTTTTTAAAACTTTAATTTAAATATTTTATAAGTGCTTCTTTTTTCTTTCGGTAAGTGTATTTGGGATGTTGTAAAATAGAGGTTTCCATGGGTGTCAAAAGCAAATGAATCAGGCCATTTGATATCTTCGTTGTGTATTACTTCGGTAAAAATTCCCTTTTTATCTATTTTACTGATGGCATTTTTTTCTAAACTGCTGAGAAAAAGTTCTCCTTTTTTATTGAAGATAATTCCATCATTGGCTCCGGTCTGTGCATACTTCTCCACTTTTGTTTCCAGCATGGCTTCTGAAATCTTTTTGTCCAATAATGACGCAACAGGGATTCTGTAAACGTTTTTACCCATCAGTGAACAATAATATAAATAGTTTCCTGTGGCATCAAGCTCTATTCCGTCTGAATGTACAGGATGCTTTCTTTCATAGCCTTCTATTACAATTTGGTCTACTTCGGTCAAGGTAGAATAATGATGGGCAAGAACCCTTCTTACTTCATTCGTATTTAAGTCTAAGATTACAATGCCGCCTACCTGAGAATCTGTAAAGTAAACAGCATGATTTTTATGGTCTATCCTGAAATCATTTAAATATGCTTTTTCTGTTATTTTTTCTGCAGGTAAAAAGTATTCATGCGTGAGAGTATTATTACTGAGATCAAAACAGTATAAACGGGCACCTTTCGTTGTATCGGTGGAAAGTTCGTAACCCGTATCCAACACCCAAAGTAAGTTTGTATGATCTGCATATATACTTTGAACACAAATAAACTGATTGTTACCTGCCGTGTTTTGAGTCCAGCTATTCCAGCGCAGATCAGGAAAAGGAATGGCTTTCCCATCAATAATTTCTGCTACAGAAACGGGTGTTTCCTGAGACCACCTCGGAAAATTAACAAAAACGCGATCTTTTTTTGAAATAGCAATACCAGTCCATTGCTGCTGGCTTTCCGCAAAGGGGCTCATCTGAACTTTGCGGCTTGTTTTCTGAGTATAAGCCGTGATGTTTATTATAAACAAACATAGGAGAATCATTTTTTTCAGGGTGTACATATCTACATCTATTTTTAGTGAAATTTTACTACAAAAATGGATGTATATGATGGAATGTAAAAGGACGAATCTCACAAATATTTTGTGACGAATCTCACTATTTTGAATGCAGGCGGCTCAGGGATTCTCTTGAAACGCCAAGATAAGATGCAATTACGGTTTTTGAAACTCTTTGAAAAAGGTCAGGATATTGGGCAAGAAGAACTTCATAGCGTTCTTTTATATTATCGGATAAAAGGGAAAGCATTCTTTTTTGCAGTGCAACAAATCCACTGTTGGCTTTTTTTCTGAAAAAGTGCTCTACCTTTTGCATTTCCCTGCACAGTTTTTCCCGGTTTTCATAAGATAAACAGAGAAGCTCTGTATTTTCGAGGCAGTCTACATTAAATATGGCTTTTGTATGGGTAAAATAGGCCTGATAATCTGTAATCCACCAATTTTGCATCGCAAACTGTATAATGTGTTCCTTTTCTTTTTCATCAGTATAGGACGCCTTCAATAACCCTTTCCGTACCCAATAGGTATGATGAACATTATCATCTTTTTGAATGAGGTACTGGTGTTTTTTTAGTTTTTTTGGAGTGAAGTGAGAAAGGATGTAAGCAAATTCATCATCAGTCAATTCAATTATTTCTTCGAAATGAGCTCTCAGATTTTCCATTTCTGATCTTTAATGCTGACTGTGCAGTATCTAGTATTCTAAAATATGGTAGACTTCAGCACCAAATTTTTTCAATTTCTCATCACCACCCAATCCTTTTAACCCGATCAGAAAGCTGAATTGTGAAACGGTTGCTCCTTGTTTCTCAACAAGCTTTGCCGCTGCTTCAGTTGTTCCCCCGGTCGCTAAAAGGTCATCGTGAATCAAAACCCTTTGTCCCGGCTTTATCTGCCCGTCTCTGGTTTCAATAACAGCGCTTCCATATTCAAGATCGTATTTCTCTGAAATAATGGGAGGGGGTAGTTTTCCTGCTTTTCTGATTAAGATAAACGGAACTTCCAATGCTACTGCAATGGCAATTCCGAAAAGATAACCCCGGCTCTCTATTCCGCAGACTGCATCTATTTTCCCTTTACTGAAGGCTGCAAGATCTGCGATTACATCTTCGTAAAGCTTCGGATTTAAAAAGATTGGAGAAATATCCTTGAATTGAATCCCCGGAATGGGAAAATCAGGAATATTTTCAATTGTCTCCTCTAATTTCTTGATCAGTTCTGCTGAAGCCATTTATTGATTGATTTTATAGCTGGAAATTTTCCAGTCTCCATTTACATTTTTAAGTCCGAAAGTTACTTTTAAAGAAGTAGTCTTACCACTTTTATCCGTTACATCATAAGTTGCGTTTACACTGGCGCTGTTAGGCGTAGCGCCACTGGTTGTAATATTTTTTACGCTTACATTTTTTACCGATCCGAAACCTGAGGTGGGATTTGAGAACGATTCATAGCTTCCCCAGCTTGGATTGCTGGATGTTTCGTAAGCTGCTTTTAAATTCTGAGAGCTTACGCTATTCAAAAATTTACTTACTGTATTTTTAGGGTCTGTGGTCGGTTGCTTTGGAGTGACTGGTGTTGCTGGAGCAACTGCAGAAGGGTCCGTAGTAGTTCCGGAAGCAGCTGCCGGATTGTTTGGATCTATTACAGCACTTGGTTGTTCCGGTACAGCGGTAGAGTCTGTTTTTGGGATGGCTGGAACTTTTAGGGCTGCGGCATTTACATCAAGACCTATTTTTGACATTTTGAAGGTCTTTGCAGTGGTTTTTACAGAAACAGTGATGTCTATTTTGTTATCTACTACTTTTGCAGCAGGAATAGAGGAGAACTTAAGGTTGAATCCTTTGAAATTATTATCCTGCATCAGGTTTTTGGCTGTTGCCAATCTTACACCATTACTGAAAACTTCCAATGTAGCTTCGAGACCGGCTCCTGTGAATGATACCGGGTTTCCGGCAGCATCTACAAGTCTTGGAACAACCTGAATGGCTGTAGGAGCTCCTGTTCCATCATCTCCTGTAGGTCTTGTCACAAGGCTTAATGCTCCTGCTTTTACATCGTTAGGGTCACTCTCTTTAGCTTTATCATCCCCGAAGATATTCATTTCTCCCAGTGATGGAGGAGCCGTACTGGCCCATTCTATTCCATTTTTCTGTGCAACCTCGTCAGCAAGTGCCATGATCTCAGGAACTTTTTTTCCGTTGATGAGTTTTCCCAGTGCCTTTAGCTCATTGATATCACCATCGGCTTCTACACCAAATGTTTTAAGGATATAAAGGGCCTCATTAAACTTAATCTGCTTAATGGTAGGTAAACTGGAAGTCATATCGTTGATACTTGACTGCAGTGTTTTAGTATTCGTAGCATCTACATGGTCTTTCTTGCATGCTGTAAAAAGCAACAGGCTGAAAACAAGTAGAAAAGAAAACTTTTTCATTTTTATTTGGTTTGTTGCAAATTTAATAAAACCTTTATTAATACAGGATTTTATTTTTTATTTTATCTTTCCAGCCTATTTTGTTACTTTTTCCGGGAAATTTCAATGCTGTTATTATTCTTTTTTGCCATTTCTTTTGCCTTTTTATCTGCCTCCCGCATTCCATCTGTAATAGAGGAACCATCTGGCAGTCTCATATTGGAAGGAAGCTGTGAAGCCATCTGCCTTATTTGAGCGAATGGATCTTTTTTATACTCATTGTATTTTTCTTCAAATTTTTCTTTGGAGAGCTGGCGTATTCCTGGGTTTGAATTTTTTTTGTTAAATTTTTCAAGAAGAAGTATATTTTTAATTTGGTCTATTTTTCTGTTTCCCTTTAGTTCCCAGGAGTAATTTTTCTCTGAATCTTCTATCTGAATGATTAAACCCGGAAGCCCATAAAATTTATAGGGGCCATCCTGAAATGGAAGGTCGGTTGTAAACCAGGCAGTCCACAGTCTTCCTCCATAAGCTGTTTCTGCTTTTTGGACAGTGTAATTTCCCATTTTTCCTTTTTCATTGCTTATTGTCCATGTGATGGGAGGTGTTTCGATATAGGAGTAATCATCATTGAAAATAATGTCCGTATAGAGCACATTCTGTATCGGATATTTTTTGAAAATTCTGTGCGAAAATGGTATTGGTTTACGATCCGGCATATTGGCTAAATCCGGCATAGTTCCATTTTTTTCACTTTTAGAGATGATGTCATTAGAAAGTGAATCTAAAACAGTAAGTTCATAAGATTGATATACAGATTGCTCTTTATCAATATCCAGAATCATGATCTCCTTTTCATATTGCAGGGAGTCTTTATTGGGTCTGTAAGATAATTCATAAAAAAAGCGATGGGCTGAGTTCTGAGCATTTCCAATACATAGCATGGTCATGAAAATAAGAGATAATACTTTTTTCATATTGTGAAGTGTTATTGTTTATTAGGCATCTCTTTAAGGTCTCCTTTAAAGAAGCTGCTAAAAATTGTCTGCATATTCGGAAACGAAGCATCCTGCCAATAGGGAATCTGATAGTTACTGTTTTCTTTATTGAATTTTACTTTTTCAATGTCGTTGTCATTATTAAAGCTTAATTCTGTGGGATAGAAATTAGTATAGCCGGCAATCTGATTATAATCCGGTTCACTTTTATGTTTAAGTTTCACAAAAAACAGTTCGTTGTATTCGAGGAAGTCTTTTAAGGTTTTTTCTGATCCCTTTTCGAAGGACATATTTAAAATGGTTCTGATATCATAAAATCTGTAGCCGAAGAATGAAAATTCTTTTTCCCGGAGAATTCCGCCTGTAACTTCTATCTGATCTTTGCGATCACCTTTCAATTCACGGATTACATTTTTGTTAGTTTTATATTCTTCAGGGTTTCCCACATTTTTAAGTTTTGGAATATTCAGGGAATTTCCATAATCCCATGAAGAAGTCTCTTTCTTTTCGTTTTTGGCTTCTGTAAGCCTGAATATCCTGTACTGCTCCACATTGGTGCTCTTCAGTTTTTTTGTTTTGTTGTCGAAGATATAAGTTACAATTCCATCTGCATAACTGTTCAACTTATTATTCACCGTTACGTAGGCATTAAAATTTCCTTTGATGAAAATGTACTTGGCAGGTTTGCTGTTTTTGATAACTACTGTTTCGATTTCCTTTACCTGATCATTAATTTTAATAATGGGCTGATCAAAATCAGTATAAGATAGGGTAGCTACCGGAAAATTATTATAGACCAGCTGAAACTTCTCCTGAGAAGGAGACAATGATTTTTTATCAATCTTACCTTCAATATCAGAATAAGCCAGAATAGTTCCATCTTTTCCAAATACTGAAACCCTTGGAAGAGGATGATTACTTTTTTCAGAAACAAAAGTAATGGTCTGGGCCTGAATAAAACTATAGATGAAAAGGCAGAATGAGTAAAGGAAAAGTTTTGTTTTCATAATAAGATTTGTTTTTAGTGATTGATCTCATTATAGAGACGCATAACGTTCAGAATAGTTGCCTGACGGTTATCTGCATAAAAAAAGACTGATCGTTTAACGATCAGTCTTTTATAATTTTATTTTGTTACAAGTCCTTAGAAAGGATACTCATAAATTTCAGATTCGTGTAAGAATGGGTTTCCTGTAGGAATCAGTTTCAGTTTAGATAAAGCTGAAAGTACAGTGAACATAAATAACCCAGCTACGAACAGGATTGCTCCAAGGATTAACAAGAATACTTCAGGAGTGTTCCAGTATGGTCCTACTGTTCCCGGCATTACCATGTTGAAGTAGTCTAAGATGTGTCCTAAAAGAACTACTACAGCCATAGTTGTAACTACTTTGTAGTTTCTCTTGATGCTGCTGCTTACCAATACCAATAATGGTAATAAGAAGTTGATGATCAACATCGGCAAGAAAGTAGGAGAGTAGTGCTGGAATCTACCGAAGAAGTAGTTAACCTCTTCCGGAACGTTTGCATACCAGTAAAGCATGAACTGTGCGAACCATGTATACGTCCAAAGCATACTTGTCGCGAAAAGGAATACTCCTAAATCGTGTAAGTGGTTGTCGTTGAACTGTGGTAAGAAACCGTTTTTCTTAAGATAAACACTTAATAAGATAATTACAGCGATACCACTTGAAAGGCAGCTAACCATTGAATACCAGATATACATTGTAGAATACCAGTGAGGGTCAATAGACATCAACCAGTCCCAAGCCCAAGCTGCAGAAGCAAATCCAAAGAATGCGATATATCCTACTGCCCATCTGTACAGCATCTGATACTCAACTTTAGATTTAGTTTCGTCTACTTTCTTAGACTGAGCTTTTAATTTCCAAGCAAAGAAAGAAGCACCAATCACATAGATTAAAGTTCTTACTGCATAGAAAGGAATATTTAAGAATTTTTTCTTTTCAAATAAGATCACATCAAAATGCGGAGAATCCGGGTTTGTCAATTCAGGGTCCATCCAGTGGAATAAATGACCATTATGAGTGATGTTCAAGATCATCAGGATTACCAGGATTGCACCACCGTAAGGGATATAAGAAGCAATAGCTTCCATTACTCTTGTAATGATGATTGGCCATCCTGCGTGTGCAGCGTGCTGAATAGAATAGAAGAACAATACGCAGCAGCTTACTCCAAAGAAAAATACAGCTACAAAATGTATTGCTGCTAAAGGCTGGTTGTGTACCTGCAATGTAGCATGCTCAAGGTGAGCTGCGTGATCCTGAGGTCCAACCATTTCACTTGAATGTGTAGGAGCTGTATGACCAGAAGCATGAACAGCTTCCATCATTTGTTCTATTTTCTCAGTAGAAATTCCTTTGTTCATAAAGAAACCAATACCGAAAAGAACTAAACCTACAACAAGAAGTATTATAGAAGTTGATTTTAATTTTGGTGAAAAACTATACATTTCTTTTCTTATTTTTTAGTTTCGGTAGTCGTTTCAGTTTTTGCTGGTGCCGCCGCTGTAGCTGCTGCCGGTGCTGCTGCTCCTTTTTTGAAAGCACTCATCACATACATGGCTACTCTCCATCTGTCTCCAGCGTTCAGTTGTCCCGCATAAGATCCCATGGCATTTCTACCGTTTGTTAATACATAATGAACAGATCCTACAGTAATTTCTCTGTCAGCATAGTTAGGTACTCCTGAGAATGCTCCACTTTGTACGATAGGTCCTTGTCCATCACCTCCTGTTCCGTGACATGCAGCACAAGTGTGATCAAACAATATTTTCCCTCTTTCAAGATCCTTAGCTGCATTAGCCGGATTCAAAGGAGATACGGTAAGTTTTTTGGAAGCATCATACCCAGCGTTGTACTCGTCAACGTTCTTAGGTAATAAGCTTTCTTCAAAAACACCGTCTTTATTCTGAGGAACTGATCCTTCTACCGGAGAAAGACCCGTTGCACCATTATTTTTAACAAAAGCAGGAATTTCATTTTCATGATCTGAGTAAGCATCCTGAGCTTTCATCAATGGATCATAAGCTACCGGAAAATACATGTCCGGGAAATATACCAACGGAGTATTCTCCTTTGGTCCGCAAGAGTTAAGTAAAACTGTTGTTAAACCTAAAACTGCTGTAATCTTTAATACATTCTTTTTCATTTTAAGCGTCTTTAACAGTTATTTCTTCAACTCCAGTTTCAATAAGCAACTGCTTTACAGATTCTACATCTTCAGTTACAAATTCCATCATGAATTTATCATCAGTAGTTCTTGGGTCAGGATTCTGAGCAGGAGCTCCTGGGTACATTTTGTTTCTAACCAAGAAAGTTAAAGACATCATGTGAGCTGCACAGAATACCATTAATTCGAACATTGGAACTACGAATGCAGGCATGTTGTGTCCCCAGTCAAAAGCTGGTTTACCACCGATATTCTGAGGCCAGTCGTGGTTCATTACATACCAGGTTAAAGTAGCACCGATAGTAACTCCATAACAAGCATAGATGAAAGCAGCATCAGAAATTCTGGTTTTCTTTAAACCTAAAGCTTTGTCTAGTCCGTGAACCGGAAACGGAGTATAAACTTCGTTGATTGCGATTCCTTTATCGTTGAATGCTTTAACGCCGTTCATCAAATCGTCGTCGTCAGCATAAAGTCCGTATACAATTTTAGTGGTGCTCATCTCCTTCTTTTGCTTTATAAGTTTCACCTGAGATTTTCAAAATCGATTTTAATTCAGCCTGTGCAATTACAGGGAATGTTCTTGCGTATAGTAAGAATAATACAGAGAAGAATCCGATAGTTCCTAAATATACACCCACATCAATGATCGTTGGTTTAAACATAGTCCATGATCCTGGTAAGTAGTCTCTTGAAAGGTTGATAACGATGATATCAAAACGCTCGAACCACATACCGATGTTGATGATCAATGCAACGATGAATGTCCAGATAATGTTCGTTCTTAGTCTCTTGAACCAGAAAGAAGCAGGAACAACCAGGTTACAGATGATCAATGACCAGAATGCCCACCAGTAAGGTCCTACAGCAGCACCTGGAGAAAGATATGTGAAATCTTCGAATCTTGAACCTGAGTACCATCCGATGAAATATTCAGTGGCGTAAGCTACCGTTACCATACCACCAGTTAAGATAATTACGATGTTCATAATTTCGATATGATACATTGTAATATACTCTTCTAAGTGACACACCTTTCTTGCAACCAACAATAGTGTCTGTACCATTGCAAATCCTGAGAAGATCGCACCAGCAACGAAGTAAGGAGGGTAGATTGTTGAGTGCCATCCTTTAATTACTGAAGTAGCGAAGTCAAAAGATACGGTAGTGTGTACTGAGAATACAAGTGGAGTTGCCAACCCTGCAAGAACCAAAGAAAGTTCTTCGAATCTTTGCCAGTGTTTTGCTTTACCACCCCAACCGAATGCAAGGAATGTATAAATCTTCTTAGTCCAAGGAGTCTTGGCTCTATCTCTTATCATTGCAAAGTCAGGGATTAGTCCCATGAACCAGAATACAGTAGATACTGAGAAATACGTAGAGATCGCAAATACGTCCCAAAGTAGAGGAGAGTTGAAGTTCCCCCAAAGAGAACCGAATTGGTTTGGTAATGGGAATACCCAGTATCCAACCCAAACTCTACCCATGTGAATTACAGGGAAGATTGCTGCCTGTACAACCGCAAAGATCGTCATCGCCTCTGCAGATCTGTTTACAGACATTCTCCATCTCTGTCTAAATAATAATAATACCGCTGAGATTAGGGTCCCGGCGTGACCGATACCTACCCACCATACGAAGTTGGTAATATCCCAACCCCAGTTAATAGTTCTGTTAAGCCCCCATGCTCCAATACCTGTCCCGATAGTGTAAGCGATACAGCCGAATCCATAGAGGAATAGAACTAGTGCAGCATATAATGAGATCCACCATAATTTACCTGCTCTTTCTTCGATAGGTCGTGCGATATCTTCTGTAATATCGTGATAAGTTTTGTGACCAATAATTAGAGGTTCCCTTATCGGAGCTTCGTAATGTCCTGACATTTTTTACCTATTTATTATTTAAACTTTATTTTTCTACTCTGTTTCTTACTTTAGTATGATAGAACACGTTTGGTTTTGTTCCGATCTCCTCCAGTAAATAATATCTTCTGTTAGAGGCATATACCTTTCTAATTTCAGAATCTTTATCATTCATGTCTCCAAATGTCATTGCTCCGGTAGAACAAGCTTTAGAACAAGCAGTCTGGAATTCTCCATCCTTCACTCTTCTTCCTTCTTTCTTAGCCTCAAGAATAGTATTCTGAGTCATTTGGATACACATTGAACATTTCTCCATTACCCCTCTAGTTCTTACAACTACATCCGGGTTAAGTACCATTCTTCCTAAATCGTTGTTCATATTGAAATCGAACTTGTCATTTAGGTTATAAGTAAACCAGTTGAAACGTCTTACTTTGTACGGACAGTTGTTTGCACAATATCTTGTACCGATACATCTGTTGTAAGCCATATGGTTTTGACCTTGCTTACCGTGTGAAGTAGCCGCTACCGGACATACTGTTTCACATGGAGCATGGTTACAGTGCTGACACATTACAGGCTGGAAGATTACATCCGGATTATCAGCAGGGTGGTTTAATGCCCCTCCTTCTTTATTGAAAGCAGTACCGTATAATTCTGGTACAGCCATTCCGTCTTTTAATCCTTCGTATACTTCTACTGTCTGTCTTGAAGAATAGTAACGGTCAATTCTTAACCAGTACATATCTCTGGACATTCTTACTTCTGCTTTTCCTACTACAGGAACGTTGTTTTCTGCCTGACAAGCAATAATACATGCTCCACAACCGGTACAAGAGTTCAGGTCAATAGATAAGTTGAAGTGAGGACCGTCCGTATCATCAAATGCATCCCAAAGGTCAATTTTTCTTGCCGGAAGCGCTCCGCTGATAGTGTGGTATTCCAAAGGTTTGTTCCATCCTTTGTGCTCATCATCGAAAGCAACGTTGATGAAATCTGCTAAAGGAACTTCTTTAGCGATCTCATAACGACCCATCAATGTATTTTGAAGCTGGATCCCTGCAAATTCGTGATCTTCTCCTGTTTTTTCAATTTTAACACCTGAAAGAACAAGGTTAGAACCGTCAAATAAAGGATAAGCATTTACCCCGGTATCAGCAGTTGCTCCTGAGTTTTTCTTACCATAACCAAGCGCAAGACCTACAGATCCTTCAGCCTGTCCTGGTTGTACAAATACAGGAACATCTTTTATTGTTACTCCGTTTACAGTAAGGTTTACAATAGAACCGTCTAGCTGCATTCTTGCATTGAGATCGTTATCGATTCCGAACTTTTCTGCGTCTTTTGGAGAAATTGTCAAATAGTTATCCCAAGACATTCTTGTGATTGGGTCAGGTAATTCTTGCAACCAAGGGTTATTAGCCTGAGTACCGTCTCCCATTGAAGTCTTAGTATATAGTACTAATTCTAATTCAGAAGCTTTGAAGTTTCCTAGTTCAGCAACAGCCTGAGCAGCGTTTCCACCTGCGTAAGATAATGTTGTTGAGTTAGTAGAAGCGTTGATACCGTTATACAATGCTTTGTTGAAAGAAGTACCACCTAAAAGAGAAGCAGAGCTTGCTTTTAAATAATCGTAGTAATTGTTTGCTGCATTGTTTTTACCATTCTTCCAAACCAGTAAAGATTCTTCGATCTGTCTTGATTTGTAGATTTTCTGGATGGTAGGCTGCATTAATGAATATACTCCTGTCTGTGGTTCGATATCTCCCCAGGACTCTAACCAGTTAGCTACCGGAATTACAGCTTTCGCTGCTTTGTACATTTCATTTTTCTTATCTGCTACAGCAACTACGTAAGGAACTTTTGATAAAGATTTTTTGAAATCTTCTCCTTTTGGATGAGAGTAGATAGGATCTACATTGTTTGTAATCAACACACCTACTTGTCCACCGTTTACCCATCCTAAGAATTCCTGGTATTTTGCTCCATCGAACTCTTTCAGGAAGTTTGCTTTACCTGTGAAAGCTACTGAACCTAATTTTTGGTTGATTAAGTGTGCTAAAACCTGTGCTCCTTTAGAACCGTCAGCAAAAACAACGGCTTTGTTTCCTTTTGCCTTCAATTCGTTAGCAATTTCAGTTGCAGTCTTATCAGAAGTACCACCACCTACGATTGCATTGTAAACTTCAACTAAAGTTTTGTTTACAGCACTTGGTTTTAATCTATATCTTGAATCGGCATTAGCACCCGTTAATGACATGTTAGATTCCACCTGAATGTGTCTCAACATGTTTGCTCCTGGTTTTCTTGCCGCTGCATAAGACGTTTCTAAGCTTGAAGCGTTATAGTCCCCTAAGAAATCAGCCTGGAAAGAAACTACCAATTCAGATCCTTTAAGATCGTAAACAGGTAATGCTCTCTGTCCGAATACTTCCTGAGCTGCGTCTAATTGTGCAGAATAAGGGAAAGCATCATAAGTTACCAGTTCTGCTGTAGGATATTTAGCTTTGAATTCACCAAATAACTTTTTGAAAGTTGGTGAAGCAAAAGAGTGTGATAAAACCACAATCTTTTTGCCTGAAGCTTTAGCTTCCTCTAACCCTTTTATAACAAAACTGTCTACTTTATCGAACGTTTCGTCTTTACCATCCAGTTTAGGCTGCTTTACTTTATCGTTATCATAAAGAGAAAGTACACTTGCCTGAGCTCTTGCGTTAGTTTTACCTAAGTCACCACCAGCTGGGTTGGGTTCAATTTTGATAGGTCTACCTTCACGGGTTTTTACTAAAACACTAGCAAAGTCGAAACCGTCAAAATAAGTTGAAGCGTAATAGTTAGGGATTCCCGGAATAATATCATGTGGTTTTACCACGTAAGGAATCGTTTTGATTACCGGAGCTTCGCAGGCAGCTAATGTAACTGCTGCTGTAGAGAACCCTAATAATTTAAGGAAATCTCTTCTTGAAGTACTTGATCCGTTTTTCTCAGCATCTCCAAGGAAATCTTCTACCGGAATTTCTTCCTGAAACTCTTTCTGAGCCAGCTTATTATTCAAAGCCGGATCTTTAAGTTCATGAATACTTCTGAATTGTATTTTGTTTGAAGCCATTTATACTTCTAATTTTTTAGTTATTAATAATGACATTTACCACACTCAAGACCTCCAATGGCATCTACAGTGATCTTACCTCCATCTTGTGGATATTGTTTTTTCAACTTGTCATGTAGATTTTTGAAGTACTCTTTATTATAACCGTTGTTCATATCAACTTCAGTCGTTCTGTGGCACTCGATACACCATCCCATAGTAAAGTCGTTAGCCATCTGAACAACATTCATTGTATCAATTTTACCGTGACAAGCTTTACATACAACATCAATTTTGTTGTTAGGATTCTTTTTGTTGAAAGAATTGATGATAGCCTGTTCTCCAGCAATTACGTGCTGAGAGTGGTTGAAGTAAACGAAGTCTGGCATGTTGTGGATTCTTGTCCATTCAACCGGCTGTGTTTTTCCTGTGTACTGTTGTTTTGCAGGATCCCAGCCTGTTGCTGCATAGATCTTCTGGATTTCACCATCATAGAACGCCTTATCTTTTCCTGGCTCCATGTAGTGATCTTTGTTGTATTCAGAGATTGTTCTGTGACAGTTCATACAAACATTCATAGAAGGGATCTCAGATACTTTTCCGTATTTAGCACTTGAGTGACATAACTGACAGTCAATTTTCTGTTCCCCAGCGTGGATTTTGTGAGAGAAGTAGATAGGCTGTTCAGGCTTGTAACCTTTGTAAACCCCGATCCACATCAACCAGTTCCAAACTCCGTAAGCGGCCAGAATAGCAAGAATTGCCAATAACCCTTTGCCAATGTAATGGAACTTCTCATACATTTCACTGAAAGAACGAACTCTGGTCTCGTTAAGCCCGGCTAAATCTTCAGATTGGCCTAGTTTTACCAACTGTCTTAGTTTTACCAAGATCCAAACCAGTAAACCTGCAATCGCTAAAAGTGAAATAATGACAACGTTTGTAGTAGTTTTGTCTGCAGGAGCTGCCGCAGTAGCGTCAGTTGCAGGAGTTGCTTCCGGCTTTTTCTCCTCCGGAGCAGGTGGGTTAGTTGTGAAAGCTAAAATGTCGTCAATATCCTTATCTGTAAGATTTGGAAAGACCTGCATTTCAGTCTTATTAAACTTTTCAAAAATCTCATTGGCGTATTTGTCTCCCGAAGCTCTAAGAGCTTTGTTATCCTTGATCCACTTGTGAAGCCAGTCTTTGTCTACACCACCTTCTGTCTTTACTCGTTCTACAACCCCTTTCAATGGTGGTCCTACAACTTGTTTGTCCAGCGCGTGACATGCAGTACAATTCGCTTTGAAAAGTTTCTCTCCGTTTTTAGGATCGCCGTCTTGCCCGTAAAATGAAGCACTGGTTGATAGCAATAAGCCTATCGCGATCAACGTTTTTTTATAATGCTTTCTCCAACTAATCATTTAAATTATCTTATGTTAGTAAATTATTGAACATTCAATCAATTCCGCAAAAATAATATTTTTAACAGGAATTTAACGGTATATCGAAAAGGGAAAATATCATTTACGTTTAATTTGTATTGATTCTAAATAACCAGTTTGGTATAGTTTTTTAATTTGTATAAATTTGCGGAAACAAGTTTAAATGAGAAATCTAATCAAAATATTTTCGATATTATCATTATTTGGATTTTATAGTATTGAAGCACAGCAGGTTGTTAAAAAAGATACCCTTTCTGGAACGGGGCTTGTCATGACAATGGATTCCAGAATAAATGCTGCTTTGGAAGGAATTGAAGGGAAATGTGCTAAAGTTGTCACAACTAATTCTTCTAAAGATTTCAGTAATAATGACAGTGGAATTTCTACAGGAATAAATACAAAACCACCTAAAATCTTTGTGCCTAGCAGAGAACTTACCAATGCAGAAATTTGTAAGAAAAATCCTAGAATTTTAGGTTTCAAAATTCAGATTACAACAGTGAAAAGTAATGAAGAAGCCAATGAGGTGAAGTCATATTTCAGAAAAAGATTCCCTAATCTTAAAGTGGAAACGGATGCATCTTTAAGGCCGAATTATAAAATTTTAGCAGGAAGTTATTTCACCAAACAAAGTGCAGCCAGTGATCTTTCTAAGATCAGAGAATATTTCAAGTCTGCAGTAGCCGTACAGTACAGAATTTTCTGTGCAGAAGCCAAATAGGAATGATCCATACGACATACAACAAAAGAGCGGAGAAAAACTTTCTCCGCTCTTTTTATTGGTAATAATTTTCCATAAACCAAAAGAATTCGGTCATTCTAAAGATGTTATTAAAAAGCAGATAAGTGAATAATACAACCAGGATTAATGTTAAAAATGATATTATTTTTGGTGATGATCTGTAAGCGTAAAATAACCATCCCAACAATAGTGGATATACAAAAACAAAATGTCCTCCATAAATATAGGAAGTATGAAGTCCAAACCTCATCACACAGTGGATGATGATATCAACCAAAAATGAAATGGCAATCACCTGGACCCATTTGTTTTTGAAATTTTTAAGATAACTCCAACATATCAGTAGTAGTAAAATTGTTATAAAAAGGTAAGGAAAGGTGGATGAATAAAGATCCATATAAAGCCCTTTGAAATTGAACCCTTTCATATTATGCTTGTCTGACATAATAAATCCCGGGAAAAGGATATTACCTCCAAAAAAGAATGAAATGATCATATCCCATGTAGGCATGGATTCTACGTTCGAAAATTTTTCATACTGCTGGTTAGTCTTCGAAAAAATATTCTGATATTTAAAATCAATTCTATTCAAATAAAGGAGTATAAAACAAATGGCAGCAACAATTACTCTGAAGACTGCGTTTCCGAATTTTTTCCAGTTGCTGAACAGATTTTTCTCAAAAAGTAAAGGGATAAAAACTTTTACAAAATTGGTAACAGTAAGCCCGCCAATGGTGATTCCTGCCAGGGAAAGAGCAATTGCCGGTGTTCTTTCTTCTTTTCTGAGTTTTATGGCTGCATAGTAGTTGTATAATGACAGTAAGAATAGAGTGTATGTGAAATTCTCAGGAGTAAATGATAAAATAATGTTGGTTGAAAACGTTCCAAAAAAAATAATAATGAATATGCTTAACCACAAAGGCAGGCTGATAATGTTTTTTAAATATTTAAAAACCTGGACAATATTTAGGGTGATGATAATATTGCTGAGCCATGCCAGTGTGAGTCTGAAATTTGTATCCATTTTTCCGCCTGAAATATATAACGAAAACTCTCTTACCCAATTGAAAAAATAATAGGATAGAGGATGTCTTTCGAAGCTCCCTCCCGTCATGAGAATAGACTTGTTATCAAAACTGAAGTAAGCGTCCCATGGAATCCTGCTGTCAAAAATTATTCTATAATGAACCGCAATATAGGAACCTAAAATCCCATAGCAGATAATAAAGAACAGAAAAACCGCCAATTCAGTATAGGTGGAAGGGAAAATCAGTTTAAAAAAATTGATGATTTTTGTTTTAATAAAAGACACGTGCGATTTTTTTGCAAAAGTAAAATAAAAAAACCACCAAAGTAGGTGGTTATAAAAGTTTGTATAAAGGTTTGTTATTGTTTGATTACTTTTTCGGTTTTGGAAGTTCCGTCTGAGAAGTCTACTTTTAGTAAGTAAGTTCCTTTTGGAAGTGAAGAAATATTTAATCCTTCAGAACCTTTGTTAAGCAGAGATTTTCCGCTCATATCAAATACTGCTGCAGATTTGATTTTATTATCTGTTTTGATATTTATTTCTCCTTTTGTAGGATTAGGATAAATAGAAAGATTATTATTTGATCTTGAAATTTCATTGGTAGCAAGTGTTCCATTGGCTGTAACCTGTACATCGTCAATTGAAACTGCGTCAGCATCATTTGCAACATACTGGAATCTTACTTTTACATTGGCTTGTCCAATATAAGAGGAGAGACTTCTTTGTACAGTTACAGTATTATACAAATCAGTATCTACATTGCCATCACCATCATCAGTAAATCCTGCTTCAGTGTCTTCATTCCAAAGAGTGGTCCAGCTGGTTCCGCCATCTGTTGAGATCTGTGCCAGAAGATTACCCTTGTTCAGGCTGATCATATAGCCCCATCCTACTTTTACCTTGAAGCTGAAGACTGGGCTTGTTGCTCCCACTAAACTAAATGTAGGACTTACCAGATTTGCTGTATTGGCTCCTGAAATCCAGTCAATGGTAGCGGAATTCGTTCCAGCAATAGTAAATCTTGTTTTTAATTCAATAGAGGAAGCGGAAGTGCCGGAAAAAACAGTACTGGTTAGGTCCCAGGCTCTTGACGTGTTTGTATTGGACTTGGTCCAACCTGTTGGGGGGAATGTCGCTCCTTCGAAACTTTCTGAAAGAAGGGTTTGGGCATTACTGTAAAAGCATGATGCTAATGCTAAAGAAAATACAATTTTTTTCATAATTAAAAATTTCTCTAAATATAGTAAAAATATCAATGTTATGAAAATGTATTAGTTATATATGGTATTTGTTGTTAAATTCCTATGAGCTGCATGAAAGTGTAGAGCATCCTGCAGTGTCATCATACCCGGATGGTCTTTTGATTGAAAACTCAGGATAGAGTTCCAGATAAGGAGATTCTAATGCTTTGGTTAGTTTTTCCAGCATTTCTTTTTTACCATTACTGATCTCTTCTATGCATTCATAAAGAAGGTAGTTTCTTAGGATGAATTTTGGGTTTGTTTCTTTCATGATTGCTATTGAATCTTCTTTGGAAATTGAGTTTGAAGTCAATCTTTTTTCATAACCGGCAATAAAATTGCTGAGTTTTTTTATCATCTCTTCATTTAAAAAAGTATAGGATATATCTTTAAAATGCTCCTTTACATCGGTATAAAGAGTTACGGTCTCCAATTTGTTGAAAAACAGGGTGTAATCCAACTGGAGCTCCTGCATTAATCCCTGCCAGTTGGTGAAAAACTCCTCATCATCTTTCTGAATTTGGTCGAAACCAAACTTTTTACAAAGCATTTTATCGTGGGCTTCCCAAAAATAGGTTCCGAAATGATTTAGGGTGTCTTCTAAAAATTTTTCATCTTTGATTAAGGGATGAAGGGCATTGGCAAGCTGCCAGAGATTCCACTGGGCAATTTGGCCCTGCTTTCCGAAGGCGTATCTTCTTCCAGGAAGGTCTGTCGTATTGGGTGTGAAATTCAAATCATATTCATCCATCATAGAATAAGGTCCGTAATCAATGGTTAATCCTAAAACAGACATGTTATCCGTATTCATGACTCCATGTACAAAGCCGACCCTGAACCATTCAACCATCAGGTCTGCCGTACGGGTACAGATATTTTCAAAAAAATCTCTGTATTTTCGGTGGTCTGATGATGTGATTTCAGGAAAGTAGTTTTCGATCGTAAAATCAGCAAGTTCCTGCAGGCTGTTGTATTCTCTTTGAGCGGACATCAGCTCGAAATGTCCGAAACGAAGAAAGCTTTCTGCTGTTCTGATAACCACAGCTCCTTTTTCCAGCTTTGGATTTCCATTGTACATTATATCACGCATTACATCTTCTCCTGTAAAGGCGAGACTTAATGCTCTTGTCGTAGGAACTCCCAGGTGATACATAGCCTCACTCATCAGGTATTCGCGCAGGGAAGACCTTAGCACGGCTCTTCCGTCAGCATGTCTGGAGTATGGGGTAGCTCCAGCACCTTTCCATTGAATTTCTGTTTTTTTGCCGGCATCGTTTGTGATTTCACCGGCAAGAATAGCTCTTCCATCCCCAAGCTGTCCCGCCCAGTTTCCAAACTGATGCCCTGCGTATGCTGTGGAGTAGGTCTGAATATTTTCAGGAAGATTGTTTCCCACCAGAAAATCAAGGTCTTTATCGTCATATGTTCCCAGGCCTATTTCTTCTGATAAGACTTCGTTAAAAGCGATCAGTTCAGGTTTTTCAAAGCCGGCCGGTTTAATGGTGGAAAATAAAACCTTTGGAGTATTTCTCTGCATGGGGTTGTTGGAAAAATCTCCCGGAAAATGTTCGATAAAGGGTTGTCTGATATGTTCAATATTCATGCTTCAAAGGTATTAAATATAAAAGAAAAGACCTTTCAATAATCTGAAAGGTCTTGTATATTTCTAAAAGAGAATTTATTTATTGAAATCTACTTCATCATTAGAATGAAGGTTTTCATTGATATTATCCTCTTTCTTTTCTGTCGTTTTTTTCGGGGTCGGATCTGCTGGCCTTGGATTCTTAATCTCATCGATAGTCTGAAGACTTCCATCATCTCCATATCCTCCACTCAGACCTTTAAGGTTTGAACATCCGTCTTTCCAGTCTGAAGGTTTTACAAACTTATCATCAGGAGTGATTCCTAAACTCTTATCTGCCCATACTTTCTTCATAAAGATAGCCCAGATCGGTAAAGCCATCTTCGCTCCCTGACCTTCACCCGTTCCAAAGAAGTGAGTTGCTCTGTCTTCCCATCCAACCCATGCTCCGGTTGCTAATTTAGGAGTAATTCCCATAAACCATCCATCAGAGTTGTTCTGAGTTGTTCCGGTTTTACCTGCAATTTCCACTGCCTTAGATATACCTTTTCTTCCCAGCTCCCCGGAAGCAGTTCCAAATTGTGCTACTCCCTTCATGAGCTCAATCATGGTGTAAGCATACATTGGGTTCATTACTTCTTTCGGCTCTACGTTTACTTCTTTGATTACTCTGCCGTTGGCATCTTCAATTCTCCAGATCATTTCTGGTTTAATGTAGTTCCCATAGTTGGCAAATGTACTGTAAGCCCCTAGCATTTCGTAGATGGTAATATCGGATGAACCCAGAGCAATTGTATTGTTTCTTGGGATATCTTCTGTTACGCCCAGATCTCTTGCTGTCTGGATAACAGCGTCTACTCCTGTCATTTCAATAAGTCTAGCTGCAACAGGGTTTTGTGAGTGAGCTAATGCGTCCTTTAAGGTAAGCATTCCTCCTCTTCCTGGTACATGCCATCCGTTATGATCATAAGTTCCGTTGGAAACAGTGGAGCAAGGTGTCATTCCAAGTTTCATAATCGCTGTTGCGTATACGAAAGGCTTGAATGTGGATCCTACCTGTCTCTTACCTTGTTTGATATGGTCATATTGGAAGTGCTGCCAGTCAATACCTCCTACCCAGGCTTTAATCTCTCCGGTTCCCGGAACCATAGACATTAAGCCTGCCTGTGCAATTTGTTTGTGGTATCTGATAGAATCCCAAGGGGACATTTCAACTTCTTCCTCTCCATTCCACGTAAATCGTGAAGTTTTAATTGGTTTCTTGAATTCCATCATGATAGAGTCTTCAGGCATTCCATCCGCTTTCAGAAGCTTGTAACGGCCGGTTCTTTTCATAGCCTGAACCATCACATCATTGATTTGTTTATCATTAAGGTAATAGAAAGGTCTGTTCTTTCTTCCTCTCTGTTCTGCATCAAATCTTTTCTGCAGGTCAGTCAGGTGCTCCCTGATTGCATCTTCTGCATATTTCTGCATTTTAGAATCAAGGGTAACATATATTTTTAAGCCATCTTTATAAAGATTAAGCTTTTTACCGGTTTCTTTTTCGTGAGTCTCAAGATATTTATCAATCTCTTTTCTCAGATAAAACTTATAATAGGCAGAATATCCGTCAGTGATGGTCTTGATAGGGTGGAAATCTACTTCTATTGGAGTA
Organism: Chryseobacterium sp. ON_d1; assembly: GCF_006829085.1. Taxonomy (GTDB): domain Bacteria; phylum Bacteroidota; class Bacteroidia; order Flavobacteriales; family Weeksellaceae; genus Chryseobacterium. Next base: position 37,616 of record NZ_BJTC01000004.1, on the reverse strand, counting down.
TTGGCTGCTTTTTCATATGTTGCGGCATCAATATATCCGGTTTTCTGCATCTGGTCTAATACTACATTCCTTCTTTCCTTGGCCTTCTCAGGATATCTGTAAGGGTTATTTTTTCTTGGATTTTCAAGCATTGCCACAAATGTAGCGGCTTCAGGCAGTGTAAGTTCAGAAGTCTTTTTGTTGAAGTAAACTCTTGAAGCCATTTCAATACCATTGGCATTGAAAAGGAAATCGAATTTATTGAAGTAAAGAGTAATAATTTCTTCTTTGGTATATCTTTTTTCTAAACTTACTGCTACAACCCACTCCTTTAGCTTCTGGAATGCTCTCTGAAACTTATTTTGAGAGGCGTTTCCAGTAAAGAGAAGCTTGGCAAGCTGTTGAGTGATGGTAGAACCACCTCCACGTCCACCGCCATAAGCTACGGCTCTGGCTACGGAATATAAGTCGATTCCTGAGTGTTCTTTAAAACGCTCGTCTTCTTTAGCCTGAAGTGCATAAATAAGAAAAGGAGGAAGATCCTTGTAAACGATAGGCTGTGTTTTTTCTTTTTCGAATTTACCCAGAGTGACTCCATCTGAAGAAATAATCTCAGAAGCGACAAAGATGTCCGGATTTTCAAGCTCTTTTACATCAGGCATTTCTCCAAGGAAACCTTGGGAAACCGCAAAGAAAAGTCCTGAAATCCCCAAAACTACTGCAATGAGTCCGATCCAAATAAATGAGACCCATTTTTTCCAGGAGGTATCTTTCTTTTTCTTGGGAGGCAGAGGAAATGTTTTCCCCTTGTTTCCTGCATTTTTTTTGTTCTCTTCCATTTATGGTTACGGTTTAGCCGTTTCTATTTTTATCCCAATATCCTCAATTCCCGGAAGGTTATCGTTTCTCATCGCCTGGATCAGTCCAATTTCATATTTTCCCTTTCCTGGAAATCTGTAATTAACTCTATACTGAAACAAAGTTTCTTTCGTATCACCAAAGCCTGTACCAAGCCATTCTCCGTTTGGCTTTGCCAATACATAATTTAAGGTGTCTGTCTCCTTTTTTTTGTTCTGGAGATTGGTGAAATTTACAATAAACCTTATGTTGCTGTATGGATAACTGTTATTATTTCTTACAACAAATATAATATTTTTAGGATTCTGCGGATCTGAAATCTCAAGATTAAATTTTTGCTCACTTTTCTTATTCCACTTGTTATCAACGGAATTCATAATGATGTCTTCTCCTGAGGAAGAGGTACAGCTAAAGAAAAGGATAAGGGAAAATAATCCTAAAATTTTACGCATTTTTATCTTTTTTTGGAGGATATTTCTTTTTAAATTTTTTCTTGTTCGGGTTGTTTTGTGGTTTTTTATCAGCGTCAGTACTGCCCGCTACTTTCTCTACAGCTGCTTTTTGCTGTGGATGCTGTTTTTGTGCTTTAGGCTGATTTCCGGAATGAGCATTCAGGTTTTCTGTTTTTTCAGATCTTTCCGTTCTTTCCGGTTTGTTTCTTTTTTGACCCTGTCCCTGTTGGTTCCCGTTGTGTTGTTTATTCTGATTGTTTCTATTTCTGTTTCCTCTGTTTTTCTTTTCAAAACGATCTACATTGTTTTCCTGGATCAGATCGATAGTGTGTATAGAAGTTTCAGGCTGCTTCAGTTCTTCAAGAGGAAGTGTTTTTTCTCCTCTTTTATTTTTTGAAATCAATTTTTTAACCAGATCAATATCAAAATCATACCATGCAATGGAACTTTCCACGTAAGCAAACCACATTTTCTTTTTGAAAACATCAATTTTGATACAAAAAGCTTTTCCTTTTTCAGTTTCCAGGGTCGTCGAAGAAGAAGGGAAGTCACTTAATGCGTCCAGGTAGCTGTCTAGCTCATAGTTAAGACAACATTTAAGCTTACCACATTGTCCTGCCAGTTTCTGAGGGTTAATGCTCAGCTGCTGATATCTGGCAACATTGGTATTTACGGATCTGAAATCTGTAAGCCATGTAGAACAGCAAAGCTCACGTCCGCAAGATCCTATTCCGCCTACTTTGGCTGCTTCCTGTCTGAAACCAATCTGTTTCATGTCGATCTTAGTACGGAAAGCTCCGGCATAATCTTTAATTAACTGCCTGAAATCCACCCGGGTGTCGGCGGTGTAATAAAACGTAATCTTTGAAGCATCACCCTGATATTCAACATCAGTTACTTTCATTTCAAGGCTGAGCCTTTGAGCGATTTTTCTTGCCTCAAGCTTTACGCCGTCTTCTTTTTTTCTTGCTTCCTGCCATACCTCAAGATCTTTTTGGTTGGCCTGTCTGTATATTTTGAGTGCTGATTCTTCAGAAAACTTTTTCTTTTTCATCTGAATCTTTACTAATTCTCCCGTAAGGCTTACAACGCCTACATCGTGTCCCGGACTTGATTCTACTGTAACTACACTGCCGATATGTAAAGGAATATTGTTTACATTCTTATAAAACGATTTTCTGTCATTTTTAAATCTAACTTCTACAAAATCACACCTGTTTGGTGCTGGATTGTTGATGTTAGAAAGCCAGTCAAAAACACTTAATTTATAACTATTCCCGCAGGTATTTACATTTTCACAGCCATTTGCGGTTTTTTTAGGTCCGCAAGAATGTGCAGAATCGCCGGATGTTTTACATCCACAACTCATATTACTATTATTTATAATCTGCAAATTTATGTATTTTTATCTTTATGTGATTCTAAAATACTTAAATAAGCTGAATTCAGAAGAAAACATTTCTATATTTTAAGAGAGAATGGAAGAGAGATGCGGGATAAGAAGTGCTGTAGAAGGAATCGTAGTGCATATATTTTTTTTATTTTAACAGAGCTCTTCTAAAAATTAACATTTCTTATTATTTTATATTTCTATAATCCCTTTTGGTGGTGAATATACTTTAAGTTAAACACTTGTTTGAAATTAAACAGTGTAATACATATCTTTTCTTATTTTTCATAATTATTTCATAATGATTGGTTTGTGTTTTGATTTTTTTGAAATATTATTTTAAACATAGTTTTCTTTTGGTATATTGTTTAAAATATTAGGAAATATTAACAGACGTATTCAAAATAATTTTATATTTGGCTTATATAATAATAGTCTATGAAAAAAATATTAGTATCAACTGCTTTATTGGCGGGCGTTCTATCTTACGCAGGAGGCTTCAGAGTTTCCCTGCAGGGGGTAAAACAATTGGCAATGGCGCATACTAGTGCTCATGCCGAAGATGCGAGTGTGACATTCTTCAACCCGGCGGGTATGTCATTTATCCCTTCCAAACTGAGTGTAGTGGCAGGAGGGTTTGCTGCAAGTAATAAGGTTACTTTTCAGAATTTCAATACTTTACAAAGTGCGGAAACAGATAACCCTGTAGGAACTCCTTTTTATGCAGCGATTACTTATAGACCCATAGAAAAACTTACCGTAGGTCTTAGTGTTACCACTCCTTTTGGAAGTACCATCAAATGGCCTGATAACTGGGAAGGTAAAGAATTGGTACAGAAGCTGGAGCTGAAAAGTTTCTACTTCCAGCCTATGATTTCTGTGAAGCTGGCTCCATGGCTTGCTTTCGGAGCGAGCTATATTTATGCACGAGGAGTAGTGGATTGGGATAAAGCTGTTACCCAATTTGACGGAAAAGTTAACATCAATGATAAAAAAGCAAGCGGACACGGATATGGATTCGGTTTCTATTTCAGACCTGATCCTAAATTAGATGTAAGTATTGCTTACCGTTCACCGGTAGATATGAAAGCTAAAAATGGAACAGCTACCTTCCAGTTCCCATCACAGTCTGTTTATAATCAGCTGAAATTGAATGCGGCCGGACAGGACGGATTCTCAGCAATGCTGCCACTGGTTGAAGAATATACTATTGGTTTAACCTATAAAGTGACACCGAAATGGCAGGTTTCTGCAGACTTTAACTATCATGGATGGGAGAGATACAGTAAGCTGACCCTGGATTTCGAAAATGCACCTATTGGAAACAATCCATCAGATCCTACTATTCTTACCAATCCTAAGAACTTCAAAAACTCTAAGACATTCAGACTGGGGACTCAATATGCTTTCACCAATATGATCTATGGACGTTTGGGAGCTTATTATGATGAAGCACCTTACACTACTGATAATTTTATTCCGGAAACTCCTTCATATGACACGTATGTTGTTACAGGTGGGGTAGGTTTCAAGTTTAAGCAGTTCGGAATTGATGTTGCAGGAGGATATGCAATGCCTCAGTACAGAAAGGTAAACAATGTTAATATAGGACTTGAAGGCCAGTCAAAAGCAACTGCTTTCTATCTGGGTCTAGGTTTATCTTATAATCCTTTTTAATTTTAGAAGACTATGAAAAAAATTATAATATCGACAATTGCAGTTTCTGCACTTCTTTTTACGGTAACAAGCTGTAATACGGATTTCGATACGGATGTGAAAGATATTCCGGTAACAAAAGGTGATGCAGACTTTTCAAAATATATCTCTTTAGGAAATTCACTTACTTCAGGATATCGTGATGGTGCATTGTACAACAGTGGTCAGAATGAATCTTATCCAAGTATGATTGCTGCACAGATGAAACTTGCGGGTGGAGGAGATTTTAAACAGCCTTTGATGCCTAATGATATCGGTGGATTTAATAACCTTCCCGGATTTTCAGGAAAACTGACATTACAGGTGGTTAACGGATCTTTAGCACCTGTGCCAAGTGCGCCGGCGGGAGCCTTGGATAATGTAACTTCTGGGGGGCCTTATCAGAATATGGGAGTTCCGGGAGCAAAATCTTTCCATCTGATTGCCCCTGGATATGGCAGCCAGGCGGGTCTGGCAACAGGAACGGCTAATCCTTATTTTGTAAGATTCGCTTCTTCTGCAACAACCAGTGTTCTTGCGGATGCTATGGCCCAAAAAGCTACTTTCTTCTCACTTTGGATTGGGAATAATGATGTATTATCATATGCTACCAATGGAGGGACAAATTCTCAGACGGTAGCTGGAGTTACAACATATACTGCTGCTACAGTTCAGACCGGAAATACCAATCCAGCAACGTATAAATCAAATGATATTTCTGATCCGGCGGTAGTAGCCGGTTCTATAAAAGCGGTTCTTGACGGACTTAAGAGCGTTGGGACAACAAAAGGAGTGGTGGCAAATATTCCTTATGTTACATCGGTTCCTTTCTTTACAACAGTGCCATATAATCCATTGACACCTGCTGTTTTAGGAGCTAACTTAACAGCTCTTAATACCAGTCTTTATGGTCCTTTGAAGCAGGCACTTACTGCTTTTGGTGCCGGAGATAGAATTAATTTGCTTTCCACAACAGATCCTAACCCGGTATTGATTAAAGATGTTGCCCTTACAGATTTATCAGCTCAGCTTACTGCAGCTCTTACTCCTTCTTTAGGGCTACCTACTGCAACCGTTTTCGGGCAGATTTTCGGACAGGCAAGACAGGCTACAAAAGATGATTATATTCTTCTTACTACAAGTTCTTTAATCGGAACTAATGCGCCGAATGTACCAGCTCCGGTAAATGTTTATGGAATTTCTTATCCATTGCAGAACCAGCATGTATTGACAAAAACTGAAGCCGGTTATGTGAAAACTGCAACAGATGCTTACAACGGTTCTATAAAATCACTTGCAGATTCATACGGATTGGCATTTGTAGATGCTAATGCTAAAATGGTGGAGCTTAACGGACAGTCCGGAATTATATTTAATGGAGTGAAATACTCTGCCAAATTCGTTACAGGGGGAGCTTTCTCTTTAGACGGTGTTCACCTGACAGGACGTGGATATGGTATTGTTGCTAATGAATTTATTAAATCTATTAATGCAAAATACAGATCTACACTTCCGCAGGTAGACCCGAACAAATATTCAGGAGTTAAATTCCCTTAATAATTGATAAAATAAAAACTTAGAAACCACAGGAGTAAATCTTGTGGTTTTTTTTTAAATTTGCAAAATCTTTTAAAAAGTAAAAATGGCCGATCAGTTAAGTTATCTATTTTGTACAAGAACCAGCAGGGACTTGGCAGAGAAAATTGCCCAGAATTATGGGAAAGAATTAGGAAAAATCAACTTTCAGGAATTCAGTGACGGGGAATTTGAACCTGTTTTGGATGAATCTGTAAGAGGAGGAAGAGTTTTCCTGATTGGATCTACATTCCCTCCTGCAGACAATCTTTTGGAGCTTCTTCTAATGATTGATGCAGCAAAAAGAGCTTCTGCAAAGAGCATCACCGTGGTAATTCCTTACTTCGGACTTGCCAGACAGGACAGAAAAGACAAACCAAGAGCGCCGATCGGTGCAAAACTAGTTGCGAACCTTCTAACAGCAGCGGGAGCTACAAGAATCATGACAATGGACCTGCATGCAGATCAGATTCAGGGATTCTTCGAAATTCCGGTAGATCATCTGTATGCTTCAACTATTTTCGTAGACCACATCAGATCTTTGAACCTTGATAATCTTACCATTGCTTCTCCGGATATGGGTGGTGCAAAAAGAGCTAAAAACTATGCAGGCCACTTAGGCGCTGAAGTAGTAATTGCTTATAAGGAAAGAAAAAAAGCAAATGTTGTGGAAGAAATGTTCCTTATCGGGGATGTAACAGGTAAAAACGTAATCCTTATTGATGATATGATTGATACTGCTGGTACACTTTGCAAAGCAGCAGATATCTTAATTGAAAAAGGAGCAAAAACTGTAAGAGCTATGGCTACTCATGGAGTGCTTTCAGGTAAGGCTTACGAGAATATTGAGAACTCAAAACTTTTGGAAGTTATTGTAACTGACTCAATTCCTGTTAAAAATAATTTGTCATCTAAAATAAAAGTGCTATCTTGCGCCCCATTATTTGCGGATGTTATGACTATGGTTCATGAGCATAAATCAATTAGCAGTAAGTTTGTTATTTAATTGATTTTAAGTGGTTTGCAAATTGAAATTAAAAACAATTTTTTAAATTTTTATAAATGAAATCTATTACAATTCAAGGTACAAAAAGAGAAAGCGTGGGCAAAAAGTCTACAAAAGCTTTACGTGATGCTGAATTAGTTCCTTGTGTTGTTTATGGAGGTGAAGCACCTTTAAACTTCTCTGCTGAAGAGAAAGCTTTCAAAGGATTAGTATACACTCCTGAAGCACACACGGTATCTATTGAAGTTGACGGAAAAACAATTCCAGCTGTTCTTCAGGATATTCAGTTTCACCCAATCACTGATAAAATTCTTCACGCTGACTTCTATCAGTTATCTGATGACAAGCCGGTTATCATGGAAGTTCCGGTAAGAATTACAGGACGTTCTAAAGGTGTTGTAGCTGGTGGTGTTTTGCGTCAGTCTTTCAGAAAACTGAAAGTAAAAGCTATTCCTGCTAACCTACCTGACGAAATCGTTGTAGATGTTACTCCATTAAGAATTGGTAACAAACTTTACATCGGTGGTATCAAAACAGAAGGATATTCTTTCATGCACCCTGACAACGCAGTAGTAGTTGCTGTTAAGATGTCTAGAAATGCAATGAAAGGAGGTGCAGCAGCAATGGATGATGAAGATGAAGAGGAAGCAGAAGAAGTTGCAACTCAGTCTCCTGACGTTCCAACAACAGAAGAAAAATCTGCAGAATAAGAATTGCTTATTTAATACACAACATAAAATCTATCAATTTATTGGTAGATTTTTTTTTGTAAAAAATTATTTCAGTGCGATTTAAAAGCAGTGTATTAAAATGAAAAAAACGGATATAAATAATAGTAAAAAAGATTTTACTGATCCAGGTTATTGGAAATTCGGGCTGTTTTACTATAATAAAGAAGATAAAAGATTGTTTCCTCCAAAACAAACAAAATTTTTAGGATGGACGATTAATTTTGCAAATCCTTATTCAATTATTGCAGGGTTAGGCATAGTCATTATCATCATTATATTGGGAACCTGTTTTGATGAAAAATTATAAATTTAAAAATAATCGACTCTTTTTGATTGTATTTTAAATTAATAATTTAAATGATTTTATGTAAATTTGAAGAGTTCTAAATAAGAACGTCTTAATTTTATAAAAAATAAATAAATGTTTGACATTCAGGAAATAAGAAGCCAGTTTTCTATATTGGATAGAGAAGTGAATGGTAAGCCACTGGTTTATCTGGACAATGCAGCTACATCTCAAAAGCCAAATTCGGTTTTGGAAGTTTGTCACGCATATTATACCGAAATTAATGCCAATGTTCATAGGGGAATTCATACGCTAAGTCAGCTGGCTACTGAAGAAATGGAGCTTTCAAGAAGAAAGATCCAGAAATTCATCAATGCTGAACATGATTTTGAAGTTATCTTTACAAAAGGTACAACAGAAGGGCTGAACCTTATCGCTTATATTTTAACGCAGAAACTGAAGAAAGATGATGAGATTATTATTTCATATCTTGAACACCATTCTAATATTGTTCCATGGCAGATGCTTTGCGAAAGAACGGGAGCAAAGCTTCGCGTGATTCCTATTGATGAAAACGGAATCCTTCAGATGGATTATTTTGATCAGTTTTTAAGTGAAAAAACAAAAGTTGTTTCTGTAAACCAGGTTTCCAATGCGTTGGGAATTGTCAATCCTGTTGAGGAGATCATTGCAAAAACAAGAAAGAATACTGATGCTTATATTGTTATTGACGGAGCTCAGTCCGCTCCACATTTCAATATTGATGTTCAGAAGCTGGATTGTGATTTCTTTGTGTTTTCAGGTCATAAAATGTATGCTCCAATGGGAACAGGTATTTTATATGGAAAACAAGAAGTATTAGAAGCTTTGCCGCCATTTCATGGAGGAGGAGAAATGATTGCAACCTGTTCTTTTGAAGAAACAACTTATGCAGGTCTTCCGTTTAAATATGAAGCAGGAACCCCCAATGTAGGAGGAAATATTGCATTAGGTGCAGCTGTTGATTTTATGAACAGAATAGGTCATTCTCACATTCAGAATCATGAGAATGCTTTATTGGAATATGCTCAGAGACAGCTTTTGGAAATGGAAGGTATTAAAATCTATGGTGAAAAAGCGAAAAGAACCGGAGTGGTTTCCTTTAATCTGGAAGGAGTGGGGATTGCCTCTGATGTAGGGATGATCCTTGATAAAATGGGTGTTGCTGTAAGAACAGGACATCATTGTACACAGCCTATCATGAACTTCTTTAATATTGCAGGAACGGTAAGGGCAAGTTTTGCGGTTTACAATACTTTTGAAGAAATTGATATTTTGGTAGAGGGAGTTAAAAAAGCTCAGAGAATGTTGAGTTAATTAATAACGATACTGATATAAATAGAAAAGCAGCCGGTTGGGCTGCTTTTTTTATTAGTCCGGAATGCATGAACAGCGCCCTTCAATAATTACCTGATGGTATCCTTCAGCACATTCAAGGCAGATATCTCCTCCTGCCATAATTTTTTTCATTTTTTGTTTGTTTAGTTTTTTCATGCGATGTGATTTAAAGGTTAGACATAAAGGTATAAATAATAGATAAAAATTCTGTTTCTTTTTACAATGAATAGTAATGTATTGATTTTGTGTATGATTATGTTTTGTAAGGTATAATTTGTTAATTTTATATAAACATCAAATATTTTTATTATGAAAAAACTATTTATTTTATTTTTATCCACCTGGGGAATATGTGATGCACAGGTTTTCTCTGAAAGTTTCAATAGTAATTCTTTACCAGCCGGATGGACGGTAGAAAATCCGGATACATCTTATAACTGGGACGTGGGTACTCAGAATGGCTTTGCCAGCTTTCCAGATGGTGCAGCTTTTTTTGACGATGATGCTGCTGGCCCAACTGCAATTAACGCAAATGCAAGATTGGTTTCTCCGGTGATTAACCTTAACGGAGTTGCAAATCCAAAACTTTCGTTTAATTATGCCAATATGATTTATGATCTGGACTCTACTTTAAAAGTTGAAGTTTTTAACGGAACTTCGTGGGTTCAGGTTTTTACCTTTTCAGGCGATGCAGGTGTCTGGGATCTTGATTTTAATACCTTTTCATATGTGGTAACAGCTTACGATACAGCGGCCAATATAGATTTGACTCCATACGCTAATGCTGCTTTTAAGCTTAGATTTGTTTATGACGACGCTGGGGATTATTCCTACGGCGTTGTAGTAGATAATGTAATGATCACAAGTGGAGCTTTGGCAACGGGGGAAGTTTCATATGCTGATCATATAAATATATATCCAAATCCGGTAAGGGATAATATTCATATTAAAATGGCTGCCCAAAATAAGGTTAAAATGATCAATGTTATGGATATGTCTGGAAAACGCATAAAAACGTTTGATAAGGAATCTGATTCGTATGACGTGTCAGATATTCCTAAGGGAACTTATATTGTTGTGATTACGGATAATAAGAATGAAGTTCTGAAGAAGAAAATTATCAAAAAATAGGCTTACAATATAAAACCTTATAGAGCATTCTATAAGGTTTTATCTATTTTAAAAGAAGTAATCTTATAAATTGGGTTTCCAGTCAACAACTGCTCTGATAAATGCCTCAGCATTTTCTACCGGTACATTAGGTAAGATGCCATGTCCAAGGTTGGCAATATATCTGTCTTTTCCAAAGCGGTTGATCATCTCTTTGACCATTTTCTTAATGGTTTCAGGTGTTGAATGAAGTCTTGCAGGGTCAAAGTTCCCCTGTAACGTCATTGTATGGTTGGTCAGTGTTCTTGCGAATTCCGGTTTAATGGTCCAGTCCACACCAAGAGCAGAAGCCTTTGACATCGTCATGTCTTCCAGAGCAAACCAGCATCCTTTTCCAAATACTACCACATGGGTAAGCGGACTTAATGCTTCAACGATCTGATTGATGTACTGCCATGAGAACTCCTGATAATCTGTAGGAGAAAGCATTCCACCCCAGGAATCGAAAATCTGTACAGCAGAAACTCCTTTTTCTACTTTTCTCTTTAAATAAGCAATGGTAGTATCTGTAATCTTTTGCAATAAAAGGTGAGCTGCTTCAGGCTGCTGGAAACAGAAAGATTTTGCAATATCAAATGCTTTGCTTCCTTTTCCTTCCACGCAATAACAAAGAATGGTCCATGGTGAACCGGCAAAACCGATCAGTGGAATCTGATTGTCCAATTTCTGAAGTGTAAGTTCAATAGCATCAAAAACGTAACCTAAGGTATCATTCACATCCGGAGTTTCAATGTTCTGAACCTGTTCCATTGTTCTGATAGGAGTATCTAACCAAGGACCAACAGATTCTTTCATTTTGAAATCAATACCCATTGCCTGTGGAACTACCAGAATATCGGAAAACAGAATCGCTGCATCCAAAGGAAATCTGCGGATAGGCTGTAAAGTGATCTCAGCCGCAAGCTCAGGAGTCTGGCATCTGGTAAAGAAATCATATTGGTCTCTTAAAGCAATGAATTCCGGCAGATATCTTCCAGCCTGCCTCATCATCCAGACAGGAGGTCTTTCAACGGTTTCTCCGCGAAGTGCTTTTAAATATAGGTCGTTTTTTATCATAATCTTTTAACTAATATTACCGCAAAAAAATCTAAATTCTACTTCGTATTTCTTTTCTGATCAATTCAAAAACTGATATCAGAGTATTGCCTTCAGAAGTATAGATTCTGTCTTGCGTATAATTTCTCAACTCTACGGAAGTGGTTTCCCCTATTGAAAATAACGTTAAGCCTTCCAGAGAATTTCGCTTTGCAAAACTACGAACTCCGCTCGGACTAAAAAATACCGCAGCATGATATTTTTCAGTTATTATAGGATTCAGTTCCTGAGTATTGTAAACCGTAACTTTTTTGTATTTAATATTTTGCAGTGGAAGATCCTTGTCCAGAACGTTGATGGCAAGATTGCCGCAGAAATGAAGAAACTGTTCATGCTGGCATTTTCCAATGATAAACCTGGAAAGTGTCTCAGCGTTTTTCAGTACTTTAAATGTACCAAAGCCATGTTTTCTTAACTCTCTTTTTGTCTTTTCGCCTACACAATAGATCTTATTGTAGTTTTTTGCAGTAAAATCCTCATTGGGCTTAAAACCATTTTTAAAAAAAGACATCACTCCGTTGACACTGGTGAAAATCAGAGAATAGTTTTTCAGATCGAAAGGACTGATCATAATAGGATTGGTCTTAATTACCTCAATACAGTCTACTGAAATATCCTCTCCTAATTCTTTGGATATAATAGATGGGTCTATATTTTTGGTAAATAAGATTTTCATGTCTGTAAAATTAAGAAGATGAAAAAGAACAGTTGAAGAATGTACAATCTGAAATATCAGATCTGGCTTTTGATTTCTGCCATTAATTCTTTTCCTCCGTTTTCAAGAACTGCTTTTGCAAATTTTTCTCCGAAATTTTCTGCTGGAGTATAGACAAAGTTCTCATCCACAGCAATACAGTTTTTTCCATCCAAAGAGCAAAGTGCAGCTTTGAATCGGATCTGATCGCCAATGATTTCTGCAAAAGCTCCGATAGGTGCAGTACAGCCTCCTTCTAAAGTGCTCAGGAAGTTTCTTTCAATTTCTACACAGACCTGGGTCTGCTTATGATTGATCTGACGTACAATTTCGTTGATCTCAGGTTTATCAGTATGTCCGGCTACGGAAATTACCCCTTGTGATGGAGCAGAAATCATTAATGGAAGCATTTCATAATCAATTTCCATTTTCATTCTTTTGATTCCGGCCAAAGACAGTATCGTTGCATCGAAATCTCCGTCTTCCAGTTTTTGAAGTCTGGTCTGAATGTTTCCACGGATATCTGAAAACTCAGCAGTAGGATAGTTTCTCAGCCAGAAAGCCCTTCTTCTCAAACTGCTGGTTGCCAGTTTAAGTTCATGAAACTCTTTATTTTTTGAAGATTCTTTTCTGATCAGGATATCCTGCGGATAATCTCTTTCCAGATAAGCGATCATTTCAATATGCTGAGGCAATTGCGTAGGAACATCTTTTAAAGAATGTACGGCAATATCAATTTCGTCATTCAATAGGGCAATATCAAGATCTCTTGTGAAAACCCCGGTAATTCCTAAAGAATATAAAGGCTGATTAAGATTCTTATCGCCAGAAGAAACGATAGGAACAATTTCCGTTAAATAATTGTTGTTCTGAAGGTGCCTCGCAACCTCTCTAGCCTGCCAAAGTGCAAGTGCGGAATTTCTCGTTCCGATTCTAATGCTTTTCATTGAATTCGTTGTTTGGTTGTTCAACTAATATTTCGTGCATTAATTTACTAATTTCTTCGGCTTTTAAAGGATTATCAATGATATATTTTGCAAAACGGTTGGTGATTTTCTGAATCATTTTGTCAGAAAGTTCCATGTCCGTGATGTTGATGTATTTGTTTTTTTTGTAAAAATTATGCATTTCATTACGTTCCATATTTTTTAAAACCGCTTTGAAATGATGGATATTGGGAGCCAGCTTTCTCTTTTTTTCCCATTCGATAAAATCTTTCATCAGTTCCTTGATGATTTTTTCAGCTTTCGGAATTTCTTTTTCGCGCTGTTGAATCGTTTCCTGGATCTGTTTTGAAAGTTCATCTACATCAATCAGTGTTACATTTTTATTTTCGGTAACATTTTTTTCAACATTATGCGGAATGGAAAGGTCAATTACCAGTGTTTCTTTGCCATTCGGGAAATGTGACTGGTTGACAATAGGATGCTTGGCGCCTGTTGCAACAATCAGAATATCAGTGTTTCTCAGTTCCTGGTCAAAATCAGAATAATCAACGTGAGGAATATTATACTTTTGGGAAATCTTTTCAGCTTTCTCCTGAGTTCTGTTGGCAATTTTAATTTTTGGCTGATAAACATGCTTTACCAGATTTTCAACCGTATTCTGCCCGATTTCACCCACTCCCAAAAGAAGAATGTTTTTTTCTGCAATTCTTTTCTGGCTGTTTAAAATATAATGAACCGCTGCATAAGAAACAGATGCTGCTCCATTGGAAATGCCGGTTTCGTTTTTTATTCTTTTTGAAATCTGAATAGCAGCATTGATGGCTCTTTCCAGATAAGGATTAGAGTTTTGTCTCTCTTTTTTGAAACGGCTGTATGCTTTTTTGATCTGCCCGATGATTTCAAAATCCCCGATAATCTGACTCTCAAGTCCGGCTGCTACCCTGAAAAGATGAATCAGCGCTTCCTCTTTGGTAAGGATATTGGCAAACTGAAGAAAATCCGTAAGGTGTACTCCAATGGTTTTGCAATACTCTTCAGCTACCAAAAGATAATTGGGCGAAGTGGTGTAGATTTCGGTCCTGTTACAGGTGGAAACCACAAATGCATCTCCAAGATCTTCCTGATGGACTCTGGAAACAAAGTTTTTGATGTTTTCATCAAAGAATGCAAACTTTCCTCTCGTTTCTACATCGGCTTTCTCGTAGCTTATGGAAAGCACGGCAAAATTCGATGTTTGATGGATGTTGGAATACTGTAACATAAGCAGTCGCAAATTTACGATTTTTTTAATTAATCATTCTCTGATAGTGTATATGATAATTATCGTAAAAAACTATAAAAGTGAATGCCGCAAAAGGAAAAACTGTAAAACAGCAAATTGCATATTGTATAAAAAGTTTTTACTGTTTTCAAGTTTTATTTTGTCTTCATTGTTGTGCTTTCTTAGTCTTTTACCCTTTTGCTATTTCGCTTTTTAACCCTTTTAACACTCCATGAATTTTAGTTGAAATCAAAGTCTGTAAATATCTAGACTGAAAGTTAATAAAGAATTATAAATTTTAATAAAATTTTAACCAAATTAAGTTGGTGGGAAATTTCTTTAGTAGTGTTAAATTTATATCTTTGTAAACTTAAAATCAGAAGAAAAATATGAGTTTATTTGATATGTTTACGCAAGAAATTGCGATAGACCTTGGAACTGCTAATACCCTAATCATCCATAATAATAAAATTGTTATAGATCAACCTTCAATTGTTGCAATTGAACGTTCATCGGGTAAGCCGATTGCCGTGGGAGAGCAGGCCAAGCATATGCAGGGTAAAACTCACGAGGATATCAAGACCATCCGTCCTTTGAAAGACGGGGTTATTGCTGATTTCCATGCTTCTGAGCACATGATCAAGGAATTTATTAAAAAAATTCCCGGAATCAAAGGTAAATTCATTCAGCCGGCATTACGAATTGTAATCTGTATCCCTTCTGGTATTACTGAAGTTGAAAAAAGAGCGGTAAGAGACTCTGCTCAGAAAGTAAACGCGAAAGAAGTAAGATTGATCTATGAACCAATGGCAGCTGCTATCGGGGTAGGAATTGACGTACAAAAACCTGAAGGAAATATGATCATCGATATAGGTGGAGGTACTACTGAGATTGCTGTGGTAGCTCTGGGAGGTATCGTATGCGATAAATCTGTAAAGATTGCCGGAGACGTGTTTACCAATGATATTGCATATTACTTAAGAACTCACCATAACCTTTATATCGGAGAAAGAACAGCAGAAAGAATCAAGATTGAAGTAGGTTCTGCTGTAGAGGATCTTGACGTAGATATCGAGGACATCCCGGTACAAGGTAGAGACCTTATCACGGGTAAGCCTAAAGAAATTATGGTTGGATACAAAGAGATTGCACGTGCATTAGACAAATCGATCATCAGAATCGAAGATGCTGTAATGGAAACCCTTTCTCTTACGCCACCGGAATTAGCAGCTGATATTTACAAAACAGGTATTTATCTTGCCGGAGGAGGTGCTTTATTAAGAGGTCTTGCGGACAGAATTCACAAAAAAACAGGTCTTCCGGTATTCGTTGCTGAAGATCCGTTGAGAGCTGTAGTTCGCGGAACAGGTATTGCACTTAAGAATATGGATAAGTTCAATTTCTTAATTAAATAATTTTAACTTTTACGACTGTATATCTGAATGGGATTTTTGCTGAGATTATTTTCGAAGAATACTCTTTTCGTCTTCTTTATATTCCTGCAAATTATTGCTCTGGTTTTGATATTCTCCAGAAATGCCATGCAGAGATCCTGGATTGCAGGCCAAACGGCTGCATTCAATTCCTGGGTGTCCGGATATATTGATGAAGGAGTTTCCTATCTGAAGCTAAAACAGATCAATGAGGATCTTGTGGCTCAGAATAAAGCCCTTATGACTGATCTCTATGGAAAAGACGGGACTAAGAATCCTGTCTTCAAAAGAGTTCATGATACCATTGGTGGTGGGCAGATCTATACTTTTGTTGATGGAGAGATTGTCTTCAACAGCATCAACAGAAGAAACAACTATTTTACAATCAACCGTGGCCGCAGAGACGGAGTCTTTCCTCAGATGGGAGTCATGGCGCCGAGAGGTATTGCGGGAATTGTAATCAATTCTACAGACAGTTATGCATTAGTTCAGTCCGTATTGAGTGTCAATAAGATCAGAATTAATGCGGCACTAAAAAATTCAGGGTATTTTGGTACTTTAACATGGAACGGGGATAACTCAAGGGTGATGCACCTGGCAGATATTCCGAAATATGTTGCATTAAAAATAGGGGATACGGTAGTGACAGATGGTAAGTCTGCTATTTTCCCTAAAGGAGTGACCATTGGTACCATTGCAGGTTACTCTGTAGATAACAAAACCGGCTTCTGGGATATTTCCGTTGAGCTGAGTGAAAAAATGGGAGCGTTGAATAAAGTGTATGTAGTGAAGAATCTTAAGAAAGCAGAAGTACAGAAGATTCAGGACACTATGCAGGCTGTAATAAAAAAAGAAAATGATTAGCAGAACTTTATTTACCGATATATTGATCATGATCTTTCTTGTTGCATTACAGATTTTTGTACTGAACAGGATTACACTTTTCGGGAAATATACTCCGGTATTATATCCTGTGTTTGTCATGTTCTATCCATTTTTCAGAAATAAATTTCAGTTCCTGGCATTGAGCTTTTTAATAGGATTATCTGTTGATGGTTTTCTTTATTCGTGGGGAATCAATGCATTTGCAACAACTTTAATTGCTTATTTCAGAACGTTGATCTTCAGGACGTCCACAGATACATCTACAGACTTTTTCTCTTTTCAGTCCCTTCAGTGGGCACAGTTTTTACTGTTTTTATTTTCAAGTATTTTTCTGCATCAGCTTTTAGTTCAATATATTGAATTCTTTAAGTTCAGCAGATTTTTTGAAATATTATTTAATGTGTTGGTAACAAGTGTAATTTCATTTATCTTTATAGTCATCTACGCATTAATATTTAAAATCAAACAAAAAGTTTGAACACACGTTATTTAAAAATTTTTTCCATTCTCGTTACCATCGCCCTTATTTTTGTGGCGAGGCTTGCCTATTTGCAGCTGTTCACAGACCGTTATGCCTTGAATGCTGCCAATACTTCCATTAAGACAGAGTATATCATTCCTCAGCGTGGGGTGATTTTTGACAGAAACGGTAAAATCATGGTAGGTAACCAGCCTGCCTATGAAATTTCGTTTACCCAGGCTTTGATGAAGCCTGACTTTGATACCCTTGCTTTTTGCAGCTTAATGAAAATTACAAAACAGGATTTTATCAATAGAATCAATGTTATCAAAAAAGAGAAGTATTATTCTAAGCTGACCCCGATGACTTTTATCAAAGATCTCAGCAGGGAGGATATTGCAAGGGTACAGGAGATTATTTTTAAGTATCCCGCATTCAACATTGTATCAAGACCTCAGCGTCAGTATGAAGTTTCCACATCCGGAAATCTTTTGGGATATACCAGTGAGGTGAACGAAAGAGATATTAAAAAAGATTCTACTTATTATTTACCTGGTGATTTCATCGGAAAAACAGGTGTTGAAAAATCTTACGAAAAAGAACTTCGCGGAATAAAAGGAGTAAAATATATCCAGAAAGATATCAGGCTCCGAAATATTGGTTCCTATAAGAATGGCGCCTTGGATAAGGATGTTATTACAGGTAAAGATATTACATTAACGATTGATTACGATCTTCAGAGAACCGCTGAAGAAATGCTTGTCAACAAACACGGAGCAATTGTAGCTTTGGATCCGAATAACGGAGAAGTATTGGTTTCTGCCACCGGGCCGGATATTGATCCGCACCTTTTCACCGGACCCAATAAATCTAAAAATTTATATGCCCTGTCAAAAGATACGCTTTACGAAAATAAACCCACTTTTGACCGTGCATTACAGGCAGGATATCCTCCTGGATCAACTTTTAAACTGTTGACTGCCTTAGCGGCAATGCAGATGGGAGTAATGGATGAAAAGACTATTTTCCCCTGTGGAGGAGGGTTTTTCTATAAAGGTAAAAGAATTAAAGGCCATGGTGGAGCAGATCCGTTGATTCCTTCTATTCAGGTTTCAAGTAACTGCTTCTTTACCTATGCTTTTATTGCGATTATCAAAAAATACCCTGGAAACCCTTCAAAAGGTGTTGATGAATGGAAAAAGATCATGAGCAGTTTTGGAGTCGGAGAGTTTTTGAATAATGATTTTGCTGTTGGAGCAAGGGGAAGAATCCCATCAGGAGATTTTTACGAAAGAAGATTTAAAGCCATCATGAAAGCAAGCGGTTCTCAGAGAACCGATTTCAAAAACTGGGATGAGATGTCAACCGGTGCTATTTATAATGGAATGGGACAGGGAGATGTATTGGTAACTCCTATTCAGTTGGCCAATTATGTAGCAGCTATTGCTAACCGAGGATGGTATTACACTCCTCATATCGTAAAAGCAATTGATGGAAAGCCTAATCCTGATCCAAGATTCAAAGTAAAACATAAAACCTTGGTTGACCCTAAACATTTTGAACCTGTTCTGAAAGGAATGGAGGCTGTGGTTTTGAGAGGTACGGCCCGGGGTTTGAAATCCAACGACTTTACACAGTTGGCTAAAACTGGTACTGCACAGGTGCCGCAAGGAAAAGATAACTCAATTTTTGTACTGATTGCTCCTGCAGAAAAACCTAAAATTGTTGTAGTGGCAGTGATGGAACACGCAGGATTTGGTGCTACCTGGGCAGGCCCGGCCTGTACAGTGATTGCTGAAAAATATATTACCGGTGATTTGAAAAGAGAAAATCTTTATAAAAAAATGATCACCTCCAGTTTCATGCCTGAATATAAAAGGCAATGGATTGCAGATTTGAAACGTAAAGGACTGTATGTAGATCCTAAACCTGATTCCATTAAACAAAAAAGGATTAAGGATAGCCTGGAGCTGGTAAAACAACAAAAGGCAAAACTGCAAAAGAAAATAGACGAGGAAGCTAAAAAGAATAATACTGCAAAAAAAACGGTGAAGCCATGAAATGGACAGAAGGAATAGATAAACTGGGTCTTGGGCTGTATTTCCTGCTTTGCATTTTTGCGATTGCAAATATCTACAGTGTTGACCAGAAACTGGGAGAGAAACAGTTGGTTTTCTTCTGTATTTCTTTATTTGTAGGTCTTGTTATATTTGTAGGGAGAAGTAAGTTCTTTGAAAATATGGCGGGGATTATTTATATCGGGGGTGTTTTGCTGCTGGTAGGTCTTTTCCCCTTTGGAAAAGAAATCCTCGGACAAAAGAACTGGTATAAGTTTGGTAGTTTTACCATGCAGCCTGTTGAGTTTGCCAAAATCGGAACAGCGTTAATGGTGGCTAATTATGTTTCAAGTCCGGATTTTAATCTTAAAAATAAAAAGTCTCTGTGGACGGCCCTTGCAATTATAGGAATTCCTGCAGCGGTTGTTCTCGCTATTCCGGATGTAGGTTCCATGCTTGTATTTATCGCATTCTTTATTGCTTTATACAGGGAGGGACTAAGCGGACTTTTGTTTGGGATAGGATTTATTTTTGCAGGCGTTTTTCTGATTTCATTGGCTATCCCTCCGGTTTACGTAGCGGTAGCGGTTTTAGTCATTGCCGGTATTCTGATTGCTATGAATTATCATAGAATGTCCTGGGATGTGATTTCTATTTCAGGAATCGCCGGATCTGTTCTTTTGCTATGCGGATTAGCTTTCGGGTCTCCTTATATTTTAGAAAAGCTGCCTAAACACCAGAGAGAAAGAATTGAGGTCCTTTACAAGGGTGAGAAGGCGTTCAGAGATACTTCAGGATATAACCTGCTATATTCTAAAACAGCCATCGGATCAGGAGGACTTTGGGGAAAAGGATACCGTGAGGGATCAGTTACCCAGGGTAAATTCGTGCCGGAACAGGAAACGGATTATATTTTCTGCACAGTAGGAGAAGAGTGGGGCTTTTTAGGAAGTGCAATTCTTATCTTATGCTATATGGTTTATATCGGGAGGATATATTATCTGGCAGAGAAGCAGAAGTCCACATTTAACCGGGTATTCGGCTATTGCTTTGCCTCGATCCTGCTGATGCACTTTTCGATCAATTTAGGGATGGTTATGGGGCTTTTCCCTACGGTTGGAATCCCGCTTCCATATTTCAGTTATGGTGGAAGTTCTTTACTGGCTTTCTCGATGATGACTTTTATCTTCTTTAAGCTTAATTATTCGGATAAGAATAGTTTGGTGTAAAAGAGGGAGGTTGGAAGCTGGATGATGGAAGTTTATCATTGTTCTGCTGATCATTCGTTTTCTAAATCGACTTCATCAACACATTTTTTATGAAACAATTCTATTTCTCAGACGAAAATTTCGAGAACAAAGATTTTGCACAGCATTCTTTAGAAAAAAGTGAATACGAAAACTGTACGTTCAGTAACTGTAATTTTGAGTATGCAGACCTGTCTGGCTTTAGCTTTACAGATTGTGAATTTATTGGCTGTAACCTCAGCATGGCAAAAATTGTAAAAACTGCTTTTCGTGAGGTGATTTTCAGAGAATGTAAAATGTTCGGGCTTCAGTTCAGTGACTGTAATGCGTTTGGATTATCCTTCAGATTTGAAGGAAGTGCTTTAAATAATTCCGTTTTCTACCAGACATCCATTAAGAAAACGGTTTTCAAAGATTCTAAATTAATTGAAGTGGATTTCACTGAATGTGATGTATCAAGTGCTGTCTTCAGTAACTGTGATCTGTCGGGTGCTGTTTTCGAGGGTACAAACCTTGAAAAAACAGATTTCAGGACTTCTGTTAACTATTCAATAGATCCGGCTTTAAACAGGCTTAAAAAAGCTAAATTTTCGCTTTCCGAAATCTATGGACTCTTGTATAAACTGGATATTGAAATTGATAAGAACAGTTGAGAACTAATGGCTATTCGGTGCGTTGATATACAAATATAATATTGAATCAATAGGAGCGGAGTTTTCACGTGTTTTCTTTTAAATGCATATTCCATTGGCTTTAGTCTGCATTTATCGTAAATATCACATAAAAAAGCCATCAGGAATTCTGATGGCTTCATTATTTAAATCAATTATTTATAAAATTAAAAATTTGCTGGTGTAGCTGGAGTAACAGCGGCTAAGTTATTGTAAGCTTCTCCTTCTTCGTTGATTACTCTTTTGGCAAATCTGAATTTAGGTCCCCAATAAGAATCATTCAGTGAAGAAATCATTACTCCTTTTGATGTTGCTGCGTGAATAAATTTGATCTCACCATCTTCAGAAACACTTTCTACAATACCTACGTGAGAAATTCTTCTTCCATGAGAAAAGAAAATAAGATCTCCCTTCTGTAGTTCTCCTCTTTCTACTCTTTCTCCTTCCTGAGCCTGAGATGCGGCTACTCTTGGTAAGCTAAGACCTGCTGCTGCTCCGAATACAGAAAGAACAAAAGCTGAACAATCTATACCGTTTCTTGTAGTCCCTCCATATCTGTAAGGAGTTCCAAGGTATGTTTCAGCTTCTTCAAGGATACCATCAATGGTTTTATTATGTTTGATTGCTTTGGCAATCTCAGAATTCTTAATTGCTTTTTTAGCATTGGCTATAGATGCTGCCTTTTCTGCAAGGAAAGAGTCAATAAGTCTCTGCTTATCCTGCTCCATTTTTTTGTTATCTATAGAAGCTAGTTTGGCATCTGTTTTGTATTCTTTTGTGTAAGTTGCTGGTTTTGAAACCACATAATTAGTAGCACACGATTGCATTGAAACTGTAGTAACTATAGCAACTAAATAAAACAAAACTCTTTTCTTCATATATATTTGATTAACCGTGTTAAAAAAGGAATATTTATTTTCAAAAGCATTACAAAAGTAGAGATTCCGAGCAAAAGACCCCTGTTATGATAATTATCAGGATCTTATTTTAACACTATTTAACATATTATTTACATATGTTAAAGAAAAATAAACCGCAACAGCCTATTTTTGGTCAGTGTGCGGTTTTTTTTATTAAGACTCTTTAACAAAATCATTTCATTTTATCCTGAGTAACGGTATTTTTTTAATTTTTGTATCAAAAGGAAGGATTATAATTTTTGTTAATAAATCAATGATTATAAGCTTATTTTGGCAGTTTAACTCTAATATTCTGCCCATCACGAATTTCTTCTGATGCATTCTTAACAATTATATCTTTTGGAGATATCTGGCCAATGATTGTTGTCATTTCTCCATTAGCAATTCCCGAAGTAACCGGTATCCAGTGGGCTTTATTTTTATCTACTCTGATGACGAATACTCCTAGGGTTGAATTCAATACAGCGGAAGAGGGAACAGATAACGATTTATTATTTTCATTTAAAGGGAGAATTACATTGGCTACCATTCCGGGAAGCAGTCTTTTTTCTTTATTGTAAACGTCCATCTCTACCCATTGGGAGCGTAGTTTGTTATCGAGAGCTCCGGCAAATCTTGATACCCTGGCTGTGAATGTTTCTCCGGGAATTGACTGAATTGAAAATTTAATTTCTCCGTTTCTGTTTAACAACCCGGTGTAAGATTCCGGAACATTTACGACCAAACGCAGTCTGTCCTGTTGTACAAGACTGAACATCGGCAGATCCGAACCTTTTCCTGATGGTCCTACATAAGCTCCGGCACTCACATTTCTCATTGCAATATTTCCACTGAAAGGAGCTCTTATCTGTAGGTAATTTTTAACATCTGCAACTTCACGGTATGAAGCCCGTGCGGCTTCAAGCTGTGCCAGATCTGATTTTTGGGCAGCTAAAGCCTGTTCCAGATCCAGCGCTGAAATTGTACCTGGAGTCCTGCTTGTCTCTTTTAGACGGTCATACTTTGCTTTGCTGGCAATATACAGGGCTTCTTTTGATTTTAAAGCTGATGATGCAGCACTTTGCTGAGAATTAATTTCGGGAGCTTCTAAGGTCGCCAGCAACTGACCTGCTTTTACCTCGTTTCCTACATCTACATACAGTTTTTTAACAAAGCTGCTTATCTTGGCATAGATATCCACTTTCTGATAGGGTTGTAATTCTCCCGGAATTGTCGTTGAAGATGAAAAATCTGCTTGTGTAGGATGTACGGATTCAATATCTGGTGAAGAAGGTTCTGCAGATTTTTTAGTTTCTTTTTTCTCCTCATGGCCACAACTGTGAAGACTGAAAATCAGTATTGCCGGAATTAAATATTTATATAATGGGTTCATATTTTATTTTTAATAGCTTAAGGTAATTTATTTTACAATTTCAGGCATAAAGTGAATGCTTTCTTCATCTTCAGGATCAAGAGAAACGCTTTGCGTTGTTGCTTTTCCCTGTCCCCATGCAAAGGCTAGTGGAAGGATGAAAAGAGCAGCAAATGTAGAGGCAACCAAACCGCCGATTACAGCTCTGCCCAACGGTGAAACCTGATCTCCGGCTTCTCCCAGTCCTAATGCCATTGGGATCATTCCCACCACCATGGCCAAGGCTGTCATTACGATTGGTCTTAGTCTCAGGGCAGCGGCTTCTCTTGCAGACAGGAGAGCATCTCCGTTGTGTTTTCTTAATTGCTCTGCATTGGTAATTAATAAAACCGCATTGGATATTGAAACTCCGACGGACATAATAATTCCCATATAAGATTGAAGATTAAGTGTTGATCCGCTGATGATCAATAAAGCAAGAGATCCAACCAAGACTGCCGGAGCTGTTACCAAAACCACTCCTGATACCTTGAAGGACTGGAAGTTGGCTGCCAGCATTAGAAAAATGACTACAATGGCTATAATCAGGCTGCTTTGTAGGCTGCTTAAGGTTTCATGTAAAGTCTGGCTTAAGCCTATCAGCTGAATGTTAAGACCTCTTGGAAGTTCTCCCATATTATCAATGACTTTTTGCACATCTCCCGAAGCTGTTCCTAAGTCAGTGTGATTAAGATTTGCTGTCACAGTAAGGGTTGGCATTGCGCCCAGATTATCAGTTTCTCCATATGTATAACTGTTTTTAATCGTTGCAACATCACCCAGGTTAGGTCTGTTGGAGTTTTTCTGTAAAGGAATCCCTGCAATCTCTTCTTTGCTGTTCATTTTGTTTTCAGGGATCTGAACCTGAACATTGTAGCTGTAACCTGCTTTTTCATCTGTCCAGATATTTTTTTCAGTAAATCGGGATGATGAGGTGGAAGCTACCAGTGAGCGGGAAATATCAGACATATCGATTCCCAGCTGAGCTGCGCGAATACGATCAACGGTTATATCCAACGCCGGGTATTTTATGGACTGCCCGATCTGAACGTCTCTCAGATAGGGGATTTTTTTAAGCTCAGCCTCGATTTTCTTTGCATACGCTTCATTGACACTTTTATCCCTTCCTGATAGTCTTACTTCAATGGGAGTAGGGGATCCCTGGCTTAGAATTTTTTCTGTCAATTCAATCGGTTCGAAAGATAATTTCATATCAGGATTAATGCTTTTAGCCTTCTCTCGGATTTTATCTTTCAGGTCATCCATATTGGTATGATACTCTTCATTTAAACCAACCTGTAAAACGGTTTCATGTGAACCTGCCATCCATAGGTAAATAGGGCTTACCGAGAAAAGAGTGGGATGGGTCCCTACATACGCAGAGGTGATAGAAACATTATCTTTTCCGACAATTTCCTTAATGCCATCCAGTAGTTTCAATGTCTGCAGCTCAGTTTTTTCAATCCTTGTTCCATCAGGAATACGCATTCTTACCTGAAACTGGCTTCCGTTCACCTGAGGTAAAACATCCCGTCCGATACTGTTTAAAAATAAAGCCACCATTCCCATCATTAATATAATATAAGCTGAGACTAATATTTTTCGGTAGGGCATGATCCTGTCTAAGAACTTCAGGTAACGGAACCTGATTTTTTCAAACATACTTACTTTTCCGTCGCGGTTGCTGTCTTCATTTTGCAATAGAATTTCTTTCTGACTCCAAGTATCACTTTCATCACTCAATTCTGCTTTCTGAAGCTCTTCAGAGTCTGTCAGAATATGGCCGTCTTTTGCTTTATGATGCTTTACTTTCATGATCCAGTTGGCCATGATGGGAACAAATGTCTGGGCAAGAAAATAAGAAACAATCATACTGAAACCAATCGCCAGGGCAAGAGGTAGAAATAATGATCCGGGAATTCCTCCCATTGTAAATGCAGGTGCAAAAACAGCAAGAATACAGAATAAGATCAATAATTTGGGAAAGGCAATTTCTTTACACGCATCCCAGATGGCGAGGGACTTTGGTTTTCCCATATCCAGATGCTGGTGAATGTTTTCTATGGTAACGGTACTTTCATCGACAAGAATTCCAATGGCGAGGGCAAGTCCGCTTAAGGTCATAATATTAATGGTCTGCCCAAAAAGATTTAAAAATAAAACCGCTGAAATGATGGATGTGGGAATGGTGAGAATCACAATCAGTGCCCCCCGGATATCCCCAAGGAATAAAATGACCATCAATCCGGTAAGAACAGCTCCAATGGTTCCTTCACTCAATAAACTTTTAACGGAATTGATAACATAAGTGGATTGGTCAAATTCAAAACTTACTTTCACATCATCCGGAAGATTAGACTGAATTTGTGGCAATTGTTTTTTAAGATTCTGAACCACGTCCCAGGTAGAAGCATCAGCGCTTTTGGCAATACTCAGGTAAACTGAACGTCTGCCATTTACCAAGGCATAACCCGAGGTCATGTCTGCTCCATCTGTTACTGTCGCAACATCTTTTAAATAAAGATTCTGAACACTGCCTTTGTAGAGAGGAATGTTTTCGAAATCTTTTACATTTTTAATCATCGTGTTGGTAGGAGTAATATAGTATTTGTCTCCTATTCTTACATTTCCGGAAGGTGCAGTTTGGTTGTTCAGCCGCAACGCTTCCACAAGCTGATCCGGTGTCATATTATGCTGGCGAAGTAATTCCGGATTGGCATTAATGACAACTGTACGGATATTTCCTCCAAAAGGGGGTGAAGAAACAATTCCCGGAATTGAAGTAAATGTAGAACGGACATATACGTTAGCAAGATCGAGCAGTTCATTGTTTGATCTTTTATCACTGCTTAAAACAAGCTGCCCGACCGGAAGTGTGGAGGCATCAAAACGTATGATAAAAGGAGGGTTGGAACCCGGGGGGAAAGCTGCCTGAATCCTGGTGGAGAATGAGTTTAGCTCAGCTGCGGCCTGGGCCATGTTGGTTCCGGGATAGAAATTAATTTTCATTAAAGTCAGTCCCTGAATGTTTTTGGTTTCAATACTTTTAATTCCATTTACAAAAAGGAAAATATTGATGTATTGTTTGGCAAAGAATGCTTCCATCTGCTGCGGAGTATAGCCGCTGAAAGGGTGAGAAACATAGATTACCGGTAGATCCAGTTTGGGGAAAATGTCGACTTTAATGGAGTTTACAGACCGTATTCCGAAGAAAAACAATCCGGCAACGATCACTAAAATCGTAATGGGTTTTCTTAATGCAAATCTTATTAAGTTCATTGAAATACTATTGATTTTAATTGATGTTAACCTTACAGTTCGTTTTCAAAAACAGTGAAATCACCGAGTGCTGCTGCTTTCAATAATAAAGCATTCCATACATTACTGATGGCAATATCTCTGTCGGTTTCTGCTCTTACCAAAGCATAAATGGCCTGAGACAGATCCACAAGATCAGTCAGTCCGTTTTTATATAAAACAGACCTTTGGATGTATGCGTCATTTGCGGATTTAAGCTGAATGGGAACCTGATCATAGACCGTTATGGCGTTTTTCCATTTGTTTTCAGATAAATCCAATTGGGCTTTTAATTGCTGCTCAGCAAGATCATATTCGTGTTTCAGCCCCTGGCTTATATAATCCTGAGCACTGATTTCCTTTGACAACCTGTATGTCTGGGTAAAATTCCATGAAACGCCTAGCCCCAACAGGTAATTGCTTCTTGTAGGATGAATTCCGTCCCAGTACGAGGTGGAATAATCACTTTGATTTTGAGCATAGCCGCTTCCAAACCCGGAACCTCTTGTCTGGAAAATGCCCACCATGGAAAATGACGGATAGTACTGTGTTTTCAGAAATTGCTTTTCCTGTTCGCTTACGTTGATTCTGCTTTTATATAAAGCCAGCAATGGATGGCTTTCCAAAGAAGAAATATTTTGATTGGGAAAATCGGTCGGAATCCTTTTCAGTAAGGTACTGTCCAAAACGAATTCCTGTGCCGGGATTCCCAGCAGCTGAGCCAGTTTATTTTCCTGTTCCTGTTCGTTGTCTTTTGCTTTGGTATACGTAATCATAGCATTGGCATAATCTGCCTTTGCTAGGGATAGATCAACCCCGGCAACGAGACCGTTTCTTTCTTTTACTTCAACAATTCTTCTGATGGTATCGGTCCTTCCGAGATTGCGGGCATAAGACTGCTTCAATTTTTTTGCCGCTAAAACATTCAGGTATGCGGCAGCAACTTTGACTTTATGCTGAAAGATTTCATCGGATAAGTCCCGGGTATCTCTCTGATTCTTGGATTCTGCGACTTTTACTCTTTGTTTTGCTTTTCCGAAAGAGAAAAATTCCCAATTGATATTCGCTAAATATAAAGCTCCAAAAGAAGCGTTCCAGTTTTGATCCGGAAGCGGGAGTCCGGATGAAGCGACTCCATATCCTCCGAATCCATACAAAGGACCGTTTTGTCCGTTGACGGTTCCGTAATCCTGCTGCAGACTGATGTTAAGATTAGGCAAATATTGCCGTTTTGCCAGTTCTATCGATTCCTGTGATGACAGCCGGTAAGATTCTTTGGCTTTGATGGTTCCGTAATTTTGAACAGCAGTTTCCAGTGCAGATTGCAATGTGAGGACTTCCTGTGCTTTTGCTGTGTTGACAAAAAAAACGGATGATAAGGCGAGAATAAAAATTCTTGAAAGCATCTAACGTATTTTTCTTTTTTCAAAGTAAAAAATACATTTTGAAGCAAATTTGAAGTTGAAAAATTGATATCGATACCTAATTATTTAGCAAAATTTACCATCTGTTCTATGGGTTCAAAAGCGGTGGTATTTTCGGCTGATGTTTTTTCAGAAATTGAAGCTGCATGCATATTGTTGCCGTCAAAATATACCGTGATACTGTGCCATCCATCTGCAAAATCATAATGAACTGCAAAATCATTTACCTCGCAGATCTGTTTGACAATGGAAAGTCCGAGCCCAATGCTTTCCTGTGCCTGATTGCTTTTCTTGAATCTTTTAAATAGTTCCTGGGTGGGAACGTGGGGAGGCAGACCGGTGTTGTTGATCTGAAAATAATTCCGGGTTAAATTAATTTCAATTTTTCCACCCTCAAGATTGTGGCGAATGGCATTGGAGAGAAGATTGCTCAATAGAATTTCTGCTAAAGTAGGGTGGATTTTAATGTAAACATTCTTTTCGCAATTTCTGTTTAAAGTAATGTTCTTTAAGGCTAAATGATCGGAATACATGCATAAAGCTTCTCTTTCCACACGGCAGAATTTTAGTTCCTCATGGGTGGGGAATTC
Organism: Chryseobacterium sp. ON_d1; assembly: GCF_006829085.1. Taxonomy (GTDB): domain Bacteria; phylum Bacteroidota; class Bacteroidia; order Flavobacteriales; family Weeksellaceae; genus Chryseobacterium. Next base: position 8,726 of record NZ_BJTC01000004.1, on the reverse strand, counting down.
GTTGTTGTTGAGTTTTGTCAGCAGGATTAATGAGCGGTTTATTCTGCTTAATTTATCGATGGAGTTTTGAATGTCGGTTAATAAAACTGCTTGGTTTTCATTGATCTCTGTTTCTGCCAGTAACTCAATTTTACTTTGGATGATGGCCAAAGGCGTCTGGACTTCATGCGAGGCATTTTCGGAAAATTCTTTCACAGAAGCATAGTCCTCCAGGGCTTTGTCTGTCATTGTTTTCAGAAATTCATTTAATTTTTTAAACTCTTTTGTGCTTGTGGGTAAAAGGTCAAGCCTTTCTTTTTTCTGGATGCTGAATTTCTGAAGTCGGTCAATTGCGTGATGAAAAGGTTTTAATATAAATTTAGACAAAATACGAGCGGTAATAAAAACAACGGCTGTGATTAATAAAAGTTTCCAGAAAAGGGCAATCAGCATGCCTCCCATGATTTCTTTTGTGGCTGTGATGTAGGCGTATGAAGAAATTTTATAGATTTTGCTGTCAATGTCTGCGAAAGAGTTGATCTGGATTTTACATTCATTTCTGGAAACTCCCTGATCTTCAAGACATGTGTGAATAATTTGCGGTTCTGAAGGAATATTTTTTCCTTGAAAGGGGCTTATGGTAATAGGCAGTCCCTGTGAGGTTTTTGCCGGAGTTTCTCCTTTCCGGAGCTGGCTGATAACATAACTGTTAACGGATTTCAGTCTTTCTATCTCAACATTATCAAGTCTTTTTTTGATGCCGGTATATGATATATACATGCTTACGGGGGTGACCAGCAATACAATGGCGATAAACCAGACAGATATTTTATTCAATAAATTCATGAACCGTTATATTTTAAAGCATTAAACTTGTAGCCTAACCCGTAAATGGTTTCGATATAGTCTTTTCCCTGAGCAGCGCCAATTTTTTTTCTGAGATTTTTAACATGCTGATAAACAAAGTCAAAATTAGCTAAATTATCAGTATAATCACCCCAGAGATGATTGGCAATAGACTGTTTTGATAATACACGGTTTTTGTTGACGAGAAAATACAGCAACAGTTCAAATTCTTTTTGGGTGACTTCTAACCTTGTTTCGTTAATAACAACTTCGTAGGTATCAGTGTTTAAAATGATTTCATTGAATTTGACTTCACTATAGCCATCCATTTTTTTCCTTCGGTAGACGGCTCTTAATCTGGCGTGTAATTCCGGTAAATGGAAGGGTTTTGTGATATAATCGTCTGCGCCGCGTTCCAGCCCGTTGATTTTATCATCTAAGGCATTTTTTGCAGAAATAATGAGAATTCCACTGCCGATTTTTTCGGTTTTAATATAATTCAAAATGTTTAATCCGTTTCCGTCGGGCAACATGATATCCAATAGAATACAGTCATACGAATTGAAGCTGAGTTTTTCCAGGGCTTCGTGGTAGTGGTAAGCGCATTCACAGATGTAGTTCTCGCCTTCAAGATAATATCTCATACTTTGGGCAAGTTCTTTGTTGTCTTCTATGATCAGGATTTTCATAATGAAAGCAAAGGTAAAATTAAATTCTGTATGAATTTTGAAGTTCTGGAAGTCTTTGTCTATTAGTATTTTAATCTAAATAAAAAATTCCCCGATTTACGGGGAATTTAAACTAATATGGAACTTTACAGGTGTTATTTTGTGAACAACATTTCTCTGTATTTTGTCATTGGCCAAAGCTCATCGTCAACCATCATTTCCAACGCATCAGAAGCTTCTCTGATCGGATCAAATAATGGCTTTACTTTATTGCAGTAGCTTTCTGCCTGTTTTTGGCTGTTGGTTATACCTTTTGCTGCTTCTCTGGCTTTGATAAGATCTTCAACACCAAGCTTAATTTTAGAAACATTTTCAGAAATGCTTGTAATTAAACTCATCTGCTCTTTTGCCAATGGTTTGAATTCTTTATCGCCAAAGATATCTTTAAGGCCTTTTACGTTTTCAATTAATCTGTTCTGATAGTTTAAAGCAGATGGAATGATATGGTTTCTTGCAATATCACTTAAAACTCTTGCTTCAATATCAATAACAGTAGAATATTTTTCTAATTTGATTTCGTTTCTTGCCTCTACTTCTCTGTGGTTGAAAATTCCCATTTCTTCATAAAGGGCAAGGAATTTTTTGTCCATTTCCTGCTTTAATGCTTCAGGAGTTGTTTTAAGGTTGTTCAATCCTCTTTTCTTAGCCTCTTTCGCCCAGTCATCAGAATATCCGTCTCCTTCAAACATAATGTTTTTACACTGCTTGATGTATTCTCTCAATACATTAAAGATAGCTTCGTCTTTCTTAAGCCCCGTTTCAATTAAAGCATCTACTTCTTTTTTGAAATCATTTAATTGTTTTGCTGCGATCGTATTCATTACCGTCATAGATTCTGCACAGTTCGCAGCAGAACCTACCGCTCTGATCTCGAATTTATTTCCTGTAAATGCAAATGGAGAAGTCCTGTTTCTGTCAGTATTATCCAACAGGATTTCAGGGATTTTTCCAACAACATTTAATTTTAAATCTGTTTTTTCGTCCGGTGAAAGTTTCCCTTCAGTTACTTTTTCAAGTTCTTCCAACACGCTGAACAGCTGGCTTCCGATGAATACGGAAATAATTGCCGGTGGAGCTTCGTTGGCACCCAATCTGTGGTCATTGCTTGCAGAAGCGATACTTGCTCTTAAAAGATCAGCATATTCATGAACAGCCTTAATTGTATTCACGAAGAATGTTAAGAACTGTAGGTTTTTCTTAGGATTTTTTCCTGGGCTTAAAAGGTTTTCACCAGTATCAGTAGCTAGAGACCAGTTGTTGTGTTTTCCGCTTCCGTTTACTCCTGCGAATGGTTTTTCGTGGAACAAAATGTGGAAATGGTGTCTGTGAGCAATTCTTGCCATGATGTCCATCAACAAAGAGTTGTGGTCTACAGCAACGTTTACTTCCTCGAACATTGGAGCCAGCTCAAATTGGTTTGGAGCTACCTCGTTGTGTCTTGTGGTTACAGGAATACCCAATTTCATACATTCTATTTCCAACTCTTTCATAAAGTTCATTACTCTTGTAGGAATTGAACCGAAATAGTGGTCATCCAGCTGCTGTCCTTTTGCAGGAGAATGTCCAAGCAAAGTTTTACCTGTTAATACAAGATCCGGACGAGACTGGTATAATGCTGAATCTACCAGGAAATATTCTTGCTCCCAACCTAAAGTAGGAGTTACTTTTGTTACGTTTTTGTCAAAATACTGCATTACATTGGTCGCCGCTTCATCTACAGCATTCAAAGCTCTTAAAAGAGGAGCTTTATAATCTAAAGTTTCTCCGGTATAAGAGATGAAGATAGATGGGATACATAATGTAGTTCCCATGATGAAAGCCGGAGATGTAGGATCCCATGCGGTATAACCTCTGGCTTCGAAAGTGTTTCTGATTCCTCCGTTCGGGAAAGAAGATGCATCCGGTTCCTGCTGAATCAATAAGTTTCCGCTGAATCTTTCAATAGCTCTGCCTCCTTCGATAGGAGTGAAGAAAGAATCGTGCTTTTCTGCAGTTGTCCCTGTCAAAGGCTGAAACCAGTGTGTATAATGAGTTACTCCTTTGCTCATTGCCCAGTCTTTCATTGCTACAGCTACCTGGTCTGCAATGTGTCTCTGGATTTTAGTCCCTTTTTTTACCGCATCCATAATAGACTGGAATGCTTCTTTCGTTAAATATTCTCTCATTGTTTCTTCTGAGAAAACATTTTGGCAGAATAATTCTGATAACTTTACAGGAACTTCAATAGAGTTATCTCTTCTGAAATCCTTAAATGGTAGGGTTTCTAACGCTTTGAATCTTAAGGTTGACATAAATGGGTTGATTTTTTACAGGGCAAATTTACAAAAAAAATGAATTCAAAATATTTTAACCCTAAAAATTTAAGGGGTGGTTTGAAATTTTATACAATTTAAACAATTGTTTGGTGTTTTTTAACAGGGGTATTTTGTGATTTAATGTTTGAGACATGAGATCCCCAGCCTGTTTTTATACGGTGTAAAGTAAAAATACGTCTTACTGTACCATTAACAATAATGCTGATGCATTAAGCTACTTATTAAAAGACAGTTAAAATAAAGTGGGCAAAGATTTTGTATATTTGTGTGAAATTTATTTTATGACAAATTCTAGAGCAAGAGAAACAACAGAGGCTATTGAAAGACTATACATTTCTATGAGACATTTATTTTATAGAGGGTTTTTCAAGCCGGGAGGAGTTTCAGGAGAGAGTATCAGAAGTTTGTTGAAAACCATCAATCCGGAGATTTATGGAACCATGAATATCCCAAGCAAATTGGAATTGGACGGTTTGATGTATGTTTTGGACAGGCTTCCGGAAGGGATTGAGGAATGTGCTTTTATTCATCTTACATCTGATGAAGGGTTTGATAAAGGAAGTTTCGAACCTATTGTTCCAAAGAAAAGAAGAAGAAACTGTTATAGAATAGACGAACACCAGATGAATATTGAGGTTCTTTTGGGCCGTTCTGAAATTTATGACATTCTTACCCACCTGACATTCCTGTTTATAGAAGCTGATAAAATCCGTAACCTGGCATTCATCCAGGATGAAAACTGGAAACCGACCCGTGCTTTCAAAATAATTGAAGAAGTGGTGAAGGGTGAAAAGAAATTCAGCAGAAAGGAAAAAGAGGTGGCACTTATTCATCTTTCTTCTTTAATAGGAAGATCTTTTGATGAAACTTTAAGAGCTTATAATACTTTCGGTGATGACCATAATCCTGACCGTCTGTTTAAAATCATTTACAATCTTGGAAAAGTAAGTCTTGAAGATGCAAAAGGAAGCAGAGAAAGAGAAATTTATTTCAGCTCTATATTGAAAGAGAGAGTGGGTCACCATTATTTTGGTGAGAAATGGGCCAACAAAGTGAAAGAGGTTTTGTTTGAAAATAACCTTCACATGCGTCCCCTGCATATTATTTCTGCCAATATGCATTCAGTGAAAAATATGCTGTATGCGAATCATGCACTTAAAAAGAAACAGCATCATGAAGTTGATTATAAACTGTATGAAGAGATTTCAAACAAGAAAGAACTTCGTGATAAAGTTTTAAAATATGCTTTGGATGAAGGAATGATCCATATTGCGGACAAGAGTGGAAGTAATATTGACGTTCAGATCATAGACCTCAGCAAAACAGATCTGAAGAATACTCCGTTTGCAGATATCAAGTTCTCAGGAGATGATGTGGTCATGGTTTTTGATTATGCTTTCGGAGAACAGGCTTTCGAGGTGATGGATGAACTGCTGAGACCTTTTGAACACAAAGGTGAAGTATACATGATGCATGTAAAATCCGTTTCCATCATGGGAAAAGCAGGTATTCTTACCGGAGCGAAAGGAGATATCATGATCCCTACTTCTCATATTTTTGAAGGAACTGCAGACAACTATCCTTTTGAAAATGCATTAAAGCTGGAAGATTTCATCGATGATGAACTGAAAGCTTTCGAAGGACCAATGATTACGGTTCTGGGAACTTCCCTTCAGAACAAGGACATTCTTTCTTACTTTATGAACACTTCTTGGAAGGCAATCGGTCTTGAAATGGAAGGAGCGCATTATCAGAAAGCCATTCAGGTAGCTTCCAAGATCAGGCATCATATTTCACCGGATCTGTTCGTATGTTATGCTTATTATGCATCAGATAACCCGCTGGAAACAGGAAGTACATTATCTTCAGGCGGTTTGGGTCTTACAGGTGTGAAACCAACCTATCTGATTACTTTAAGAATCCTTGAGAAGATTTTAAGAAGCGGAAAAAAAGAAGCTTCGACTAAAAAATAATTGTAATTCAATAGTATAATATCAGCCTCAGTACATTTTGTACCTGAGGCTTTTTATTGTGTATCTTAGAAAATAAAAATATTAACTTATGAGTTCAGTATCACAATTATCAAAAAGATTCAGAGAAGTTCTGCTGGATGGTCTCTGGATCGCCAATACCAATTTTAAAGATCAGCTTTCAGATGTAAGCTGGGAACAGGCAGTAGCAAAAATTGATTCTCTGAATACGATCGCAATGCTTACTTTTCATATTGATTATTATATTGCAGGGATTATTAATGTCTTTGAAGGAGGAGCTCTTGAGATTAAAGATAAATTCAGTTTTGATCTTCCACCCATAGAATCACAGGAACAATGGGAGGGTCTGTTGAATAAACTCTGGACAGATTCCGAAAAATTTGCAACATTGCTGGAACAGATACCTGATTCTAAACTCGATGAGGTTTTTGTTGATGAAAAGTATGGAACCTACCGGAGAAATATTGATGGAATGATCGAACACAGCTATTATCACCTGGGGCAGATTACTCTGATCAAAAAGCTGTTAAAAAATGGCTGAAAATAGGTATAACATCTTTGAAAAGCAGGGAATCGTTTATCCTTGTCAAGGTTCAAAACCTTGACAAGGATATTTCAAGAAAACTCAAAAAAGAATTTAACAATCCAGGTTAAAATCTATCTAAAACCATTATAAACAGAATGAAATCTCAAAATAACTCCTATTTGAGGTTCTTATTTAAATTACCTACCTTTAGAAAAAATAAAATTTTAAATGAGAAAATCGGCTGCAATCATTTTTGCGTTTATCATTTCACAATTTCAGGCTCAGCAAGGAGCTTATTATCAGCAGGCTGCGAAGTACAAGATGGATATTGATGTCAATGCTGAAAAATTTACCTATCAGGGAAAACAAACAATAGAATATACCAACAACTCACCGGATGAGCTGAATGTGGTTTATTTTCACCTATACTGGAATGCTTACAAACCTAATTCCATGATGGATCAGAGAGTGGCTTCCCAGGGGAAAAATGGAGACTCAAGACTGCAGAAAGATGGTATTTCAAGACTTGCTTCTATTCCAAAAGATCAGGAAGGCGCTCAGAATATCCACTGGATTAAACAGAATGGGAAAGATCTGAAATTTGAAGTTCAGGAAACCATTATGAAAGTGTATCTGGCTGAACCTATCAAACCGAATTCTACGACTACGTTTACAATGGATTGGGATTCGGTGATTCCTCAGCAGATCAGAAGAAGCGGAAGAAATAATAAGGAAGGAGTGGATATGACGATGACGCAATGGTATCCGAAAATTGCAGAATACGATTATGACGGCTGGGCCACTTTTGATTATATCGGGAGAGAATTTCATGCACCATTCTCAGATTTTGATGTTACCATTAAAATCAATAAGGATTATGTAGTGGGTGCAGGAGGTATTCTTGAGAATCCGGAAGAAGTAAAAGGCTATGATGCTAATGCTAAGATAAAAACAGAAAAAGACAAAAAGGCAGTCTGGAAATGGACGGCAAAAAACATTCTTGATTTTGCATGGAGTGCAGACAGAGATTATTCTGTGGAAAGCTTCAATGTTCCGGAAGGTCCAAAAGTATATCTCGTTTATCAGAAAAATGATAAAACGAAAGCCTGGGGTGAGGCGCAGCCTTATATCACGAAGTATTTCCAGATCATGAATGCTCACTTTGGAAAATATGTATATCCAACCTACGCATTTATTCAGGGAGGAGACGGCGGCATGGAGTACGGAATGTGTACCATGATTTTAGGGGAAGCTAAAAACGTTAAGGATTTAATGGGCTTGATGGCTCATGAAGGATCCCACTCATGGTATCAGCAGATGCTTGCTACTAACGAATCTGTACGCCCATGGATGGATGAAGGTTTTACAAGCTATGCAGAAGGATATACCATGTATCAGTTATTCCCGGAAGATCTGCCGAATCCTTTTGTTGAAAGATTAGATGCCTACAGAAAATTTGTCAAAAAAGGAATTGAAGAGCCGGCTGTCTGGTTGGGAGATCACCACGATAACGGTACATCCTATACGTATGCATCATATGTGAAAGGAGAGTTATACCTGGTGCAGCTTGGATATATTATGGGAGAGCAGAATCTTGCAGAAACCCTAAAGCAATATTATGACCAGTGGAGTATGAAACATCCTTCAGACAGAGATTTTCTTCATATTGCACAGAAAGTTTCCGGGATGGATCTGAAATGGTTCCACAATTACTGGATCAATACGACAAAAACCATCGATTACGGTATTAAGGATGTAAAATATGATGCCAAGTCTACAACCATTACCTTAGTTAATAATGGTCAGGTGCCAATGCCAATTGATTTTGGAGTGATGACAGCAGATAAGAAAATTGTTACGTATCAGATCCCATTGAATATGACTCATACATGGAAAGAAAAGGATATTTACGGTGATTTCAAAACAATGCCTTACTGGCCATGGACTCAGAAAGAATACACACTTACCATTCCTTACACAAAATCTCAGCTATCTGTTCTGGGAATAGATTTCAGCCAGAGAATTGCAGATATAAATATGACAGACAATTTTGTTGAGGTGAAATAAGCCGCATAATGCATAAAATATAAAAAATCCCACAGATTGTGGACTGCCCCCAAAAAGTTAGACACTTTTTAGGGGCATTTTTTTATGTATAGAAAAGAAAAATTTAGCGTTGCTTTCAAGCTAGAATGTATTAATCTTCACAAAAATTCTCATTGTTCAATTAAATCTATAGCAACAGAGAAAGGATTTAATGAAAGCAATCTGCGCAAGTGGATTGGTTTTTATAACAAGTACGGAATCTCGGGACTATACCCTCGAAAAAACATGAGTTATT
>NZ_BJTC01000003.1 GCF_006829085.1 Chryseobacterium sp. ON_d1 | reverse complement strand
ATATCAATTATTACAATAACGACAGGATAAGACTTAATCTAAAAGGAAAGAGTCCGGTACAGTACCGAACTCTTTCATATAATAATATTGTTTAATTTTGTCTAAACTTTTGGGTGCAGTCTAGACGAGCGGATTTTTATTTCCATATGGTATGTTTTCATTAATCTCCATCTGAGAACATCGAGTTCGCAAGAGAAGTTACAACGGACAATAGTATACTGAAGATAAATGCCCACCAGAAGCCATCTACAACCATGCTGTCTATGAAATAGTCTGCAATCAGGATGATTCCGGCATTGATCACCAAGGCAAAGAATCCTAAAGTAAGGATTGTTAACGGAAGGCCGAAAAGGCTTAAGATAGGTTTTACAAATATGTTAAGAACCCCAAGCACAATAGCAAAGATAATGGCTGAAGAAAATCCTTCAAAATGTACTCCCGGTAAAATTTTGGTTAAAAGATAAGCTACAATCGCTGTTACAAATAATCGGATAATTAAGTTCATTGAGTTATTTTTTAATATTTATGGGGTGTAAGGAGCAAAAGCCATTCCATTTTGGAATAAATAATTCTACCAAACCCTTTATTAAAGGAATATTTTATTATATATTTCCCTTTGTCAATTATTTTATTTTCATCATGGTCACTAATGAGGTCGCTACGTGACTTTCTGAATCAGAACCTTCAGTCTGAACATAAATTTCTGTCCTCACCACAACGATTTTGCCTCCACCTTTGATGACATAAGATTTCGACACCAGAGCATCTCCCATTGCAGGCCGAAGATAATTCACTTTCAGTTCAACGGTCACTACATAGCAGTCCTCAGGATAATGGCTCACGGCTGCGTATCCTGAAGAAACATCCACCAGAGAGGCTATCATTGCTCCATTGAACATTCCTGCCTTTCTAGTCATCATTTCCATTTTAGGAATTTTCATCGATATAAAGTCGGTATCTACTTCCAGCAGTTCAGCTTTGTAGAACTGTAAGGTTTCCGAACGGTTGAAGCTGTCTGTAATAAGTTTCTTTTTTTCTGGTGTCATGAAATTTGAATTTATCTGTAAATTTAAACATTCATTTAAACAGGTAAAGTCAAAAAAGCAAAAAATATCCGGCATGATAACGTTTTATATTTAGACGGTTTAAACTTTATTGTTTAAATTTAATTTACACGTTAAGACTATTAAGATAAGCTTTGTTTACCTCTTAAAATCAAAATGAAAATTTATTTAACTTTCAAATCATTGAAGCCAAAAACAAATTCCTTTCATTATGCTGAATGACTACAAAAAACATGAATTATTCGGAAAAACCCTGATCCAGAAAATTGATTTGAAAGCACCATTCAGATATGATTTTCCGGTTTCAGAGCAGGCCTGTTTTCTCTATGTTATTAACGGTGAATTTCATTATAAAACGGACGAGCAGGAGTTTGATATTTCTGCAAATTATTCTCTGTTTCTGAACTGTATCAGCTCTGGGAAACATATTCAGCATTCAAAATCTGAGGACAACTGTCAGATCGTCGTTGTTACTTTCTACCCGGATATTCTTAAAAAAATCTATGACAGAGAGCTTCCTTTATTGCTGCAAAAACCTGTCAATATCGTTTCAAACCAATCAAGCGAGAAAATAAGTAATGATTTTCTGATTCAAAAATATGTTGAAGGGCTCCTTTTTTATTTTGAAAATCCTTCACTCATTAATGAAGATATATTAATTCTTAAGCTAAAGGAGATCATGTTATTGCTGGCTCAGTCACAGAATGCGGATTCGGTTCAGTTGATTCTGTCACAGCTTTTCTCTCCTACCACTTATTCTTTTAAGCAGATCATTGAAGCCAATTTATTTTCACAGCTCACGATCGAACAGCTTGCAGAGCAGAGCAATCTCAGTGTATCATCTTTCAAAAGGGAATTTGCAAAACTCTATGATGATACCCCTGCCAACTATATCAGAAACAAAAAACTGGAAAAAGCCGCTGAGCTGTTGTTGATATCAGATGAACGGATTACCGATATTGCATTTGAATGCGGGTTTAATGATCTTGCCACTTTTACAAAAAACTTTAGCGATAAATATCATATTTCCCCATCTGCATATCGTCAGAAACACAGAAAATAGCAGGCTCTATTTTATGTGATTACAGAGCGTTCCTTTTTACAATAAGAGATGCCTTTTCTGTTGAACCAAACTCTCAAATACTTGAACTAAATCCCAAAATCATTCCGCCGTTTCCGTCGCAACTTTGTACCATCGGTTTCAGGGAACAGAAATACATCTGCTGCTGAAGCTGAATGTATCAATTTAAATACTATCAATATGAATCTATCAGGTTTAGGAATTTTTCATACCGTTATCGGTATCGCTGCCCTTATTGGGGGCATTACAGGTTTTATCAGATATGGTAAAATCAATCTGGCACAACGATCGGGAAAAGTCTATTTTTATGCCACTGCCATTACATCCCTTACTGCGTTGGGCATCTCAAAAAACGGAGGTTTCAACGCAGGACATGTATTCTCATTGTTTATCATTGCTTTAATCTCTGTTGCGTACTTTCTTTTCTCAAGAAAACAGGAAATCACGAAAGCCAGATATTTTGAGAATTTCTTGCTGTCATTCAGCTTTTTCCTCTCTTTAGTTCCTACCATTAATGAAACTTTCACAAGGGTTCCGATTGGGCATCCTTTGGCTAAAGATATCAAAGATCCCGTAATCGGGCAGACTCTTCTTATCATTTTCCTGCTCTTTATCATGGGATCTGTTTTTCAGTTTATGAAGCAGAAGAAAGAGAATCTTGAAATTTCATGATGATAAGGTATTCAAAAAATTGTAAAACCACCCGTCAAAATTCTCTGAATTTTTGCTACCCCTCCGGATGAGGGGAATTTTTACGTCTTCAGTTACTGTATTTGTGAACAGTATAAATATTGTGAAAGTATAGAAAACAAGGCGGGTTTCCTGCGGAATGACCAATACGAAGCTTCGTTTATCCGTACTGCTCGTCATTCCGTAGGAATCTCTCTATAGATTGGTTGAAAAACGCAGAGGTGCTAGAGTTTTTTTCTAAGCTATAGGGGTAGCGTATACAAAACGATCACGTTTGACTGGCAGTCAAAAGATCACGGGTCCGAATCCCGTATTCTCCACTCAATAATTCTGGTTAATTTATTTGTTCTGAATCACGGATAAGATATACAACTAGCTAAGTTGTACCTGAAAATCATCACTTAAAGTCAGGACACCTTCTGCGATGGCTTCCGGATGGGTGGTAAAGCCTTTTAATTTTGAAGTTTTTCCTTTTAAAACAAGGTCTAAAAGCTGTTTATCTGATAATTTTTTACCAAAGATTTCGAACGTAATTTTAAAGCCGCAGTTTTTGAAATCGGAGCATCCGACTGCGGTTTTTCCTTTGATCAGGTTGTGTTCCTTACATTTCGGACATTTCGTTTCTTCCCAGGACTGAAGTTCTTTTTTCTGTGCAGGTTCTCTTTTTTTCTTCTCTTTTACTTCTTCTTTTTGTTCTTCCTGAAGGGTGATCACTTTTCCTTTTCCGTATACCACTTTTTCAGTCAGTTCTGTCACCATCTGGATCAGTTCTTCTTTGAAAAGATTGGCTTCATACTCGCCTTTTTCAATTTTACGAAGTTTGGATTCCCATTCTCCGGTCAGTTCCGGGCTTTTTAACAGCTCATCTTCGATGGTATCGATCAGCTGGATGCCGGTTTGGGTAGCGATGAGGTTTTTCCTTTTCTTCTCAATGTATTTTCTTTTGAAAAGAGTTTCGATAATATTCGCACGGGTAGATGGTCTTCCGATACCATTATTCTTCAGCATCTCACGCAGCTCTTCATCTTCCACCTGTTTTCCCGCTGTTTCCATGGCTCTCAGCAGTGTTGCTTCGGTATAGGGTTTTGGAGGAGTGGTTTTTCCCTGATGGATCATCGGATCGTGAGGGCCTGTTTCTCCTACAATGAATTCAGGAATGGTCTGTTCTTCCTCTTTTTCTTTTTCCTTATCGGAGGTTTCTTCTTTCGGTTCTTTAGCGTAAACGGCTCTCCATCCTGCTTCAAGAACCTGTCTTCCGCTGGTTTTGAAAGGAATGGTTCCTACTTTTCCCTCCACCAATGTGTTTGAAATTTTACATTCCGGGTAAAATACAGCGATAAAACGTTTTGCAATCAGGTCATAGATCAGTTTTTCTTCCCTGCTCAGATTCTGAGAAGGCGGAATTTCCGTAGGAATGATCGCATGGTGATCGGTTACTTTGGTATCGTCGAAAACAGCTTTTGATTTTGGAATCGGAGCTTCCAGCAACGGGGCAATCAGATCCTGATAAGGATACATTTTCTGAAGAATGCCTGCTATTTTCGGATATAAACTGTCTGATAAATAAGTGGTATCAACACGCGGATAGGTTACGTGCTTCTTTTCATAAAGACTCTGCACATAATTCAATGTATTTTCTGCAGAGTATCCGTATTTTTTATTGGCTTCCACCTGAAGTCCGGTCAGATCAAAAAGCCGTGGATTTTTTTCTTTTCCTTCTTTAATTTCGAAAGAGACGATCTCAAATGGATTTACTTTAAGATATTCCAATCCTTTTTCTGCACGTTCCAAAGTCTTTAAACGATCAATCGCTGCACTGAAAAGAACATCTCGGTATTTGGTCTTCAGTTCCCAATATTCTTCAGTGGTAAAGGCATCAATTTCTTTCTGACGCTGCACAAGCATAGCTAGTGTGGGAGTCTGCACCCTTCCAATGGAAAGAACGGCTTTATTTCCTCCGAATTTCTTTGTAAAAAGCCTCGTAGCATTGATTCCTAATAACCAATCTCCTATGGCTCTTGCATTTCCCGCCAGATACAGATTCTTGTAATCTTCTGCAGGTTTTAAACTGGCAAAACCTTCTTTGATCGCATCTTCCGTCAGGGAAGAAATCCATAAACGCTGAACGGGTTTATTGCATTTTGCTTTCTGCAATACCCAACGCTGAATGAGCTCTCCCTCCTGCCCGGCATCCCCGCAGTTGATGACCTCATCACATTCTTCGACCAATTTTTCAATGACTTTAAACTGATTTTCGACGCCTTTATTCGGGATCAATTTGATTCCAAAACTGTTGGGAATAATGGGTAGTGAAAAAAGATTCCAGGATTTGAACTGTGGACCGTAATCATGAGGTTCTTTCAGGGTACAAAGATGCCCGAACGTCCATGTCACGCAATAGCCGTTTCCTTCCATATAGCCCTGTTTAGGCGTGGTAGCGCCCAATACTTTGGCGATATCTCTGGCAACACTGGGTTTCTCGGCAATACATAATTTCATGAACTCGGGTTTATTGAAGGAGTGCAAAAATCGGGATTTTTTTTGACATTGCAAATTGCTGTCTATAGTTACTTAATATCATTATTTCAATAATTAATTTTCACCCTTTTCCTGATAACTCATACTAATTCTTTAAAATACATTTTGGCTACTCCTTCTACGTAATTATTTTTTAATGATTTTACAATCTCTTCTTTAAGCTTTTTTGAATTTTTGAATTTTTCTATAAAATATTTTGTTCGTCCTCTTAAAATCCAATAAGAATTAAATTCTTTATAATCAAAATTATCTAAATCTGTTAACCAAATAAAATAAGCTTTCTCTCCTTTAAATATTTTATGTAATTGTGGCCTGATTTTTTGTATTAAATCTACTTTGAACTTGAAAGCAATATTAATAGCTTTCAATAAGTGAATATTTTCATATGATCTAAAATAAACTTTACTTTCATCAAAATTCGACATATCAGGAATGAGTGACAAAAAAGTATCAAACATTTCCATATCAAAATCAATGAGCTCATATAATACTGCTGTTTCAAATAAAAAGACATCAAAATTTTCATGTAATTTCTCAGTCAAAATTTTCTTTAAAGCCAATTTTGTATCATGATTTATTAATGTTAGAGAATAAACTAAATCATCAAAATATTCATGGCCCATTGCCAGTTGTGTAATTTCAGAAATATTAAATATATCTTTTATAAGTTGTTCAACTTCATCTGCTGAACATATTTTCACATACTTATCTAGTATATAGGTAAATCCTATTCCTTTATACTCCTTTAAAATAAATAAATCCAGTATTTTTTTAAGAGTTTTTTTATTTACATCTACCTTTTCAACAAAGAAATATAATCCATCATAAGGTATTAAATTAAGCTTTAAAAGCTTTTTAGAAGCTATTAAAATTTTTAAAATAAACTTTTCTTTTTCTTTATTTTCTATATCTATTATGCTTAAAATCATAACCAAATTATTAATTATTTTTTCTAACCTTAAAGGTTTAAAAATATCAATTTGGTCAGCAAGTTCATCATACGAAAATAAGAGGTTCTCTAATAATTCGTTTATTTTAAATAATACATTTTCATAAACCTTGAGATTAGATATTGCATATCTGTTGAAAAGATACTTTATAAACTCTTCATTAACATTAAAAATTAAAACCTTTATAGCATACCATTCAAATATTTCATATTTTTCAGAATTTGGATTTTTTAAAGAATAGAGAATAAATAAACTTTCTAAAACCTTTTTTGATATATCAATATATTCTTGGTAAGAGTTGAAAATTATAAAATTATGCTCTATATAAGAGTTAAATCTTAAAAAACTAGATTTTAGTTTATAATAAGAGTCAATTGACTGGCCTCCTCCATTACTATCTCTGTAATGTATTTTTTGGATTTCTAAAAAACAATTATTTATTTTATTTTCAACATCATCATAAAACTGAATTTCTTTAATGTTCTTATAAATATCTACAAAATGAGGTGCGTTTTTCTTAATGAATCTTTCATCATCATCAAATTCCAAATCATTTATTTTTTCAAGTATCTCATGTTTATCATCACCATAATAAGACGACTTAATAAAACCTCTAAGTTTAATTAAATTATATTTTGAAATTGTATAATTTATTGGGTTAATTGTTTTATTTGCATCATTATAAACTTCTAAAAAAATTTTACTTGATTTAATATAGTCACCCATTAAGTAATAAGTATAACCTTTTCTCATTAAATCTTGTTTAGAATCAGATTTATGATCTCTTAAAAGCTCCTTAGTTCTTACAAAATTAAGATTTTCTAAATTACATCGCTCACAATCACATTTAGATGAATCATATAATTTATGTATGCAAATTTGATTTTTACTATTACTTCCTGACCATCTTATGTGTGATATTTTATTATATTGAAAAAAATTAATAACCTCTCTTAATTTATCACTCTCATATTCTAAATTTTCTGAAGACTCTAACTTATTTCTATTTATAACAATTGAATCCATAAAATCAAAAAACTTTTCATTATCTGTGTAAAAACCCCAGTCATTAAAAAATGTTTTGTCACTTCCTTTAAAAGGATATAGTTGAGATATTACATTTGTTGGTAATACTTTTATTCCCTCAAATAGTTTTAAAGTATGCAAAATCTCATTTAGAATATTACTATCAGTAATTTTTGTTTTTGAATAATCAGCAGTAATATCTTTTTTAACAATTCTTTTTTTCCGTATCTGATTATACTTTGCATAGTCTATTTGTTTAAATAATCTTTCAAAAGTATTTTCGCCTAGTAAATTATCTGCGGGAATATAGATTTGTATAAAACTATGTCCTTCAGCCTTTTGTTCCAACATTCTTTCTGGTAGCATTGGATCATTTTGAATATCATACCAATAAATATTTTTATTATTTATATCACACAAAGTAAATAATAATCCTTCTTCCAACTCATTATAAAAATATTCAGCATGTCTCAATGATATTGTAAAAGGAATTTTCCCAAAATGTTCATGAGATTTTGTTTTAATTTTTTTTATTTCTTTATCCGTACCTTTATTTTGATTATAGAATAAAAATAAGTGCTTAGGTTCTTGTGAAATAGTATCATCTAGAACCTCAAAAAAATAATCTATACCCATATCTTCATCTGCAGTTGATGGATTCTCTCCTAATCTCATATTTTTATTTAAAAACAATCGCCTTAGCTGACTAGTAAGTAATCCATTCGCTTCTTTTCTGATATATCTATTGTCTTTTTTCATCGCTATTAAGTAATTTTATAAATATAACAAAAAGCCCCCTTATAAAAGGAGGCTAAATCAACAATAGTAATGAAACCAGTTCATTATTTCTTTTGAGCTTCTGAAATGGCATCGGCAATTCCTCCGCCTGCGGTTTCAAAGAAGGCAGGACCAGCCAGAAGGTATACTTTTTCTAATTTTTTTGTGGTGGATAGCTGATGCTCTTTCAGGTAATTTTCAGAACGGTTGGCATGTACGATTCCTCTTACTACATTTCCGGCTACCAAAGCCGTTGGAGAATCTATTCCGGCATCTTTCAGATCGCTGGCAAAGGCAAAATTGGTAACGCCTAGTCTCATGGCTTCGCGGGCTGCCACTTCACCTACGGAAGTCATTAAACCGGGTGTAAATTTGTTACGGTCACCTAAACCGATTAATAACAATTTCTTTGCAGACATCGTTCCTGCAGGTGGTGTTATTAAAATAGTTTCCAAAGAATGTCCCTGAAACTGCCCTGTTTTTCTGATATTGGTCAGTTCTCCTTTTAAAGCTTCATCCAAATGAACTAATCCATTTAGTTTTGCGGGTAAAGCCTGAGCATTAAAGATATCCCCTTCTGTATATTCAAAAACACAGGCTACCTGAAGCTGGGCATCAGCAGACGAGGGACCCTGTACCAGTCCAACCAAAGATATTCCGTCTACGGTTCCCCAGGTTTTGGAAGTTCCGATGGCAGTTGTTGTGGTCTGTGCAAAGCTCAGTGTAAAGAGCAGCAGTCCTGCGGTAATATATAGTTTTTTTAAGTTATTTTTCATGATTTTCTATTGTTTTTGATGTGGGTGTAAGTTTGCTTTTACATCATCTTAGAGCGTCATCGGCACTTCCATTAAAAGAATTTCCGTACCTTCTTTAAGGGGTTTGATATTGAGATCCTGAATATCCCATACCCCGAATCCATCACGTTCTTCCAAAGTCTCTCCTCCTATTTCCGCACTTCCCTTAAGAATGAAAGCATAGACTCCGTTTCCTTTTTTTCTGATCTGATACAATGTTTCTTTGCCCTGGTCAAAAGTTCCCAGATGAAACCATGCATCCTGATGAATCCACACACCTTCATCATCTGCATTGGGAGAAAGGATCTGTTGAAACTGATTGTGGCTTTTCGTTTTGTCTAAAGTAATCTGATCATATCTCGGTGTCACATTTCTCTTTTTCGGATAAATCCAGATCTGAAGAAATTTTACCAGCCTATCGCTGTTTTTATTGAACTCGCTGTGCATGATTCCGGTACCAGCACTCATTACCTGGATATCTCCGCTTCTGATCACTGCTGTATTTCCCATGCTGTCTTTGTGTTCAAGGTCGCCTTCCAAAGGAATGCTGATGATCTCCATATTGTCGTGAGGATGTGTTCCGAAACCTCTTCCCGCTTCCACTTTATCGTCATTCAGAACTCTCAGGACTCCGAAATGCATTCTTTCAGGATTATAATAATTGGCAAAACTGAAAGTATGGTTACTCAACAGCCATCCATGATCTGCTTTTCCTCTTGAGTCTGCTCTGTGGATCACAGAGTTTTCTTTTATTTTTGATTCTGTATTAGGGAGATGATTGTATCCGATCGGTTCTAATGGTTCGATCTCATCGATGTCATTTTTCATAGCACTTGCCAGAGAGCCTGATGCTACAAACATTCCTGTTCCCAATAATCCTTTCTTTAAAAAATCTTTTCTGTCCATATCAGATTGTTTTTTCGTTTTTGATGAGACAAATTTAGGGATACTGGAAATTCTGCACATTTAACTAGTTTAATAAATGACTTTGCAAAAAAAAATGCCGGATATTTTTGTATTCGGCATTGTAACTATAGTGGATTGCTGTTTTTTTGGAAAACACAAGTATGTTTTACTCTTAAACCTATTTAATTTTATAGATATTTTAAAGAGTAACTTTATTTAGATTCCTACGGAATGACAAGCTATACGGATAAACTAAAGCGTCTTATTTGTCATTCCGTAGGAATCCAGTCTTACAATTTCCTATTTAATCACGATCTTTACCCTATTCACAAATTCAACAAATAAGATGTAAAAAATTCCCTTCCTCCGGAGAGGCGGCGAAAATTCAAAGAATTTTTGACGGGGTGGTTTCAAAGGTAAAGTCATGGTAAATCTGCGGATAAAACATTTTTCAAAGATCTATTTCTCTTTTGAGGCAAGACGTTTTCTGATGGTGCTCACAAATTCTTTTGAAACACCAAGATAGGAAGCGATATAATATTGAGCCACTCTTTGCGGGATGGAAGGATATAATTTGATAAATTCGAGATATCTGTCTGATGCTGTTTTAGAAATGGTGTCTACCAATCTGCCTTGAAGGGTAGCCAGATTCCTTTGAACCAACATTCTGAAGACTCTTTCGAATTTTGGAACTTCCTGCAGTAATTTTTCTTTTGTTGCCGGGTTCAGCATGTAAATTTCAGAATCTTCAAGCGTTTCAATAAAAACTTTAGAAGGCTTCTGTTCCTGAAATGAAGCGATATCACTGATCCACCAGTCTTCAATAGCAAACAGAAGAGTCACTTCTGTACCATCATCATCCAGGCAATACATTCGCAAACATCCTTTCTGAATATACCCTTCAAACTGGCATACCTCGCCTTCTCTCAACAAAACTGTTTTCTTGGGAAATGACTGACAAATCAGCAAATCTGTAAAAATTTTCTCTTCTTCCGGAGTGATAGAGATGAACCGGGTAATATTTTTGATGATATTTTCAAACATAGCGCAGAGTTTACCCCTGCAAATTAGGAAAAAGACTGTAAACTTCGTTCTTTAAAAGTCCACTTCCTCCTCCATAATGGTCAATTACTTTCACATCTTTATCTAAACCGGCACAGAATATTTTTATATCTTTCTCAAAATCATCTTCCAAGCCGGAGCTCAAAAGGACGATATCTACCGTATTATTTTTTATATAGTCATAGCAGAAATCTTCATCACTTTGTATTTCTGCTGTCCAACCTTCATTATTCTCTATAATTCTTTTTAAAGTATCAAGAATCTCCTGATTCTTTCCAATCACTAAAAAATGTAATGTTTTCATTTTGTTTAAGGTTTAAAATTCAAAGTTCAAGGTTTAAAGTTTAAGGTTCAGGGTTTATGTTTATATTGTTTAGGTAAAAGGTAAAATGACGATTTAGATTCCTGCGGAATGACCTAGTGTGTGCATAAATAAAGTGCCTAGTTTGTCCATTCAGTAGAAACCTAAACACTTTTACTTCCAAATGCTCCCACTCAATAACCGAACCTCGAAACCTGCCTCCACCCCTAGTAAATCTCAAACCCTCCGACTCTCCAACTCAAACCCGCATTGCTCGTCATCCTACAAATGTCTGTTTCCCGTAATCTTCAGCTCATTCAGATCCAGCTGTGATTCAGCTTTTCTTATTTCATCATCACTGAAGAGTTTTTCGCGTTTCATTTTAAACAGTTCTTTTCTCTGCAGTGCAAATATATCCAGCATTACCTGATGATATTCTGCCATATCGTTCTGTCTGTTGGTACACATCTCAATGGAATTTAAATGATTCTGATGTGCCTTAATATCATTTTCCAGCGTTCTTTTCAAGTTGATCAGCAAAGTATTATTATTTAGCAATTCAGCATACTTTTTGTCAAGTTGGTCTGCGGCCAGTTTATCCAATCTGATCTGAATCCCTGCCTGCTGCTCGTGAGAAGGAAGAATAGGATCTATCTCCCTGATTTTGGTCAGTTTAATAATCAGAGGTAATGTCAATCCCTGGAACACCAGGGTCACAAAAATGACGACAAATGTGATAAAAATAATCAGGTTTCTCATGGGGAATTCTTCCTGGCTGTTCATCATGACCGGAATTGAGAGTGCTGTAGCCAGCGAAACCACTCCTCTCATCCCTGCCCACCCTATAATTAAAGGATTTTTCCATCCCGGACTTGGATCACGTCGGACCTTTTCGCTGAACCATCTCGGAAGATGGGCTACGGGATAGATCCACAACAAACGTACTGCAATAACGATCAGACTTATGATTAAACCATATTTTATTCCTTCCATTAATGAGGTTTCACCCAGTCCATTAATAATATCCGGAAGTTCAAGCCCTATCAATACAAAAACCAAAGCATTCATGACGAAGATCAGGGTATTCCAGACTCCCGTCATATTGATTCTTGTGGTTCCTGTTTTGAAAATTTCATGCGCACGGAAAGACATAAACAGCCCTCCGCTCACCACAGCCATTACTCCTGAAAAATGAAAATGCTCCGCAGAAAGAAACAGAATATAGGGAGTAATCACCGTAACAGCAGCATCAATCGCCGGTGTTGTAGGTAAAAAGCGGTGGATGGCATAGAAAATATGAGCCCCGGCAATTCCTACCACGACTCCCATTCCTGCTACCAGAAAAAACTGTCCTGTTGCTTCATGCATGGAAAAAGCACCTGTCATGACAGCAGCCAGTGCAAACCTGAAAACAATCAATGATGAAGCATCATTAATCAGGCTTTCCCCTTCCAGTATGGCGATGGTACGTTTGGGAACCTTCAGTCCTTTTAAAACGGTAGTCGCAGCAACCGCATCCGGCGGCGAAACAATTCCGCCCAATAAAAATCCTAATGCCAAAGTGAAGCCTGGAATCAGCATCTGTGAAGTATAGGCAACCACCAGGGAAGTCAGAAATACGAGACCAAAAGCCAGCAGGCTGATGGTGCGTTTCCATTTCCAGAAATCATTCCATGAGGTATACCAGGCCGCTTCATATAAAAGAGGCGGCAGGAAAATTAAAAATATAATATCCGGATCCAGTTTTAAAATGGGTACACCGGGAATCATACTGATCCCTAATCCGGCAAGCACCAGAAAAATAGGATAAGCAATTTTAATCCGTTGCGCCAGCATTACCAGCATCATAACGAGTAATAAAAGCCCCAGTATTAAAAGTAGTTGTTCATGCATTTCTCTGAAGGTTACAAATTTTAGCCAAAGCCAGTGAAATATACTTTTCAGGCGGGCTCAAACCCATTTCTATTGAAATTTAGTCTTTTAAATATAAATAAACAATGAAGTTCTTTCCTTTTTTTCGAGATTTTTCGTTCTGTGTCCTTTTCCGGCAGTATCTTCTACCAGAAGAATTTCACCCGTTAGGAATTTTCTTTTATCTCCCAGGGAGGTTTCTATTTCCACACCTCCATCCAAAAGGGCAATATATTGCTTCTGCGGTGCACAATGAAAATCGAAATCATAATCTGCCGATACTTTTCTGAACTGTAATTTTTTAACATCAATAGCTTCTGAAAGGAAACCGATATCTCCCTGATCAACAAGAGGAATTTCTATCTCCTCAAAATGAGTTTCACCTCTTTCATCACTAAAAATACGTGTGATATTCATTGTGTCTGATTTAGAATAAGATTTTTTTAAATTCAATTAAAGTTAACCGCGAAAGTCGCAAAACTATTATCCGGTATTTTAAACGCAGTTAATAAGATCTTTGCGGCTTTTGCTGTTAAAGTACTTATTTAAATAGTATTGAGTTAGTCAATTCAATTTCCTCTGTATTGATGGAATGTCCGAAATTGGCATATACTTTTTCGGTTACCTCAGCATTCATTTCTCTTAAAATATTTGCGGTAGCATATACTCTTTCTACAGGAACATGAAAATCAGGGTTGCTGGTTCCCAGGAAAACAGGAGTTCCGGCAAAGTCACCTTTATAATTTTCACGATTGATCTTATCTCCTATCACTCCTCCGATAATAGCTGCTGCTCCTCCAAACTTCTGAGCATTGCGGGCCAGAAACTCAAGGGTAAGACAGGCTCCCTGTGAAAACCCGAAAAAGTATATATTTTCTGGTTTAATTCCTGCATCCACCGCTGCTTTTACTGTTTCGCCAACCATTTCCAGAGCTGATGAAAGCCAGGGCTCATTTTGTTCTGCCGGTGCCATAAATGAATAGGGATACCACGTATGATTCAAAGCTTGTGGTGCCAGCAGTGCATAATCTTTCACGTTCAAATGCTGGGATAAACTTAAAATATCCTGAGCAGTTCCTCCACGTCCATGAATCATGATCAAGGCTTTTTCTGCCTGATTCAATGGTATTCCTGCTGTTTTTATATTGATAATATGACTCATTATTTTTATCTGAATTTTTCTGTTGGATAATCGACTACAGGAAGAACTTCTGTAAGACGTTCTCTTCTTTTTTCAAATTGCTGCGGTAACATCAGATCCTGTCCTAAAAACTCTGCTTCTTCATCGACATCGAATCCAGGGCCTGAAGTGGCAATTTCAAACAATACACCTCCCGGCTCTTTAAAATAGACAGAGGTAAAATATTTTCTGTCCTTCACTTCTGTATGTTCCAATCCGTATGCATTTAATCTCTTTACCATTTCAAGCTGAGATGCCGCATCCGGAGTAGCAAAAGCCACGTGGTGAACGGTTCCTCTTCCTGCCAATCCTTTTAAGGCATTAGGAGTGGAAAGCAGATCTACATATTTCCCCGGCATATTTTCTGTTCCCAGTCTCAGTCTGTCAGGGCTTTCTTTGATCACTTTATGATCCATCTGTGTCGTAAGCAGAGCAGCCGTTCTTTCATAGGCATCCTGCCAGATTTCTACATGATGAATTCCCCTGATCGCGTAATCTTTAGGAATATAACCATTATAATATCCTTTTCTTTCATCCTTATTATTAAAAACCAATTCCAGTCCCAGCCCGTCAAAATCTTCAAGATAAATAAAAACTTCATCTGAAAATCTTTGCTGTGGCTGCTTAAAAGGAATATTAAACTGCTCCAGACGGTTCATCCAATAATCCAGAGCATCTATGGAAACGGAAAAAGCTGTGGTATTGAGCATTCCTTTACCATGCCTACCATTGATCAGATCTTTACCATACGGAAAAGTAGTCATAATTGTTCCCGGTGTTCCGTATTCGTCACCAAAATAAAAATGATAAACATCTGAGTAATCGAAATTGACTGTTTTTTTGACTAAACGAAGTCCTAATACTCCTGTGTAAAAGTCTATATTTTCCTGTGCATTGCCGGTAATTGCCGTAACATGATGCAGTCCTGTGATAAGGTTCATAGTATTGATAATTATTAAATGGTTATTATGATGGGATTCGAGATTCGGGGATTCGGGTTGATAAGGTCGAGACTCTCAAACCATCTTACTCTCAAACTCAAACTCGAATCCCGAAACCCGACTCTCAAACTCATTACAGTTCATCCTTCAGCCAGACATCATTATATTCTTCCGGATGGCGTTTGAACTGAGCGTGAACATACGGACACAGCGGCAGAATCTTTAAATCATTATCTCTTGCATAAGACACCAGCCTCTCCAATAAAATTTTGGCAAAGCCTTTTCCTTCATATTCCGGATCCACTTCGGTATGATAAACAGTCAGCTTTTGTCCAATGACTGAAATATCCATTTTACCTGCTTTATGATCGTCTGAGAAGAGCTGGATTTCTCCTTTTCTTACTTCTAACACTACTTCTGTTCTTTCCATTTTGTTTGTTTTTAATTCTTAATTCAAAATTAGCATCTTTATCAGAGCCTGCCGATGATCTATGATAATTTCGGAAGCACCCCTTCTATTTTCTCGCGTATTCCCTCGTATTGTACAGGAAGCTTCAGGTTGGTTCCCAGTTCATTCAGAGGTTCATCCACTGTGAATCCCGGATTATCAGTAGCGATTTCAAATAAAACACCACCCGGTTCACGGAAATACAGTGAATAGAAATAATCCCTGTTGATTTTCGGAGTGATGCTCAATCCCGCAGATAAAGCCTTTTCACGATACTCCATCAGAACATTATCATCTTTTACTCTGAATGCAATGTGGTGATTGGTTCCGGCAGCATTTCTTCCTGCAGAAATGGTATCGTTTTCAATAATATCTACCAGATTAGCGGTATCAATGGCATCAGTAGCCAATCTGTATCTTCCCCCCTCCTGTTTTTTAAGATCATATCCTAAAATATCAGTCAGAACTTTGATCGTAGGATCTGCTTTTTTTAGGGTTAAAGTAACATTGTGAAATCCTTTCAGTGCATTTTCTTCCTTAATATCATCAGTTGTCCATACTTTTCTGTTATCATCACCCGAAGGTTCTATAAACTGCAATTGAAGTCCGTCCGGATCCGTAAAAGAGATCATCTTTTCACCAAATACTTCGCCTTCTTCTACATTGACATTAAAATCCTGCAAACGGCTTTTCCAGAATTCAAGACTTCCTTTAGGCACAGAATAACCGATATGGGTAGCCATTCCGCTTCCATTGGTTCCCTTACCGATTCCTTCCCATGGAAAGAAAGTAAGAATGGTTCCCGGAGTTCCGTTTTCATTTCCGAAATAGAAATGATATGTTCCCGGATCATCGAAATTTACTGTTTTCTTTACCAGTCTTACTCCTAAAACTTTTGTATAAAAATCTAAATTTCTTTTCGCATTGTCTGCTATTGCTGTAATATGATGCAGACCTAATATTCTATTGTCCATGTCTTTTAATTTTGATGCTAAATTACAGTGAACAAAAATCCTGTGCATTTAACTAGTTTAATAAATGCAGATTCTCCATTTTCTCAAAATATTTCAGTCTAGAATAAAATTTGTACAATTCCCAAAAATCTTGACTTATTTTATATTTTTCATAACATCAATAACAGTATAATTTCAGTAAAGTTTCGGTTAACTATCAGAAAACACCAGGTAAAGCATTCTAAAACGCTAAAACACAAAATACATAACAATCTGATTTTAAATAAACTAAATCATTAACAATAAATTAATATCTAAATTGTCTACTTTTTTAGTGGACTAATAAAAATTATATTATATATTTGCAACCGTATTCAGGAAATAAAGCAAAATGAAGGCAGAATTAAATAATTCAATAAAAAAACATACCATCAAAAATATGATGAAGGATATGTGTATGCCTATACATCAAGAATACTGTGGTTGACCTTACTTTTATTTAGACATATTTTCAAAGGCTTTACCACATGGTAGAGCCTTTTTCATTGAACACAACAACATTAAAAACATAAAAATGAGCAATTCTAAAAACAAATGGTTGATTCCATTGGCGTTTACAAACATCTATGTGATATGGGGAATTACGTTTTTAGCTATTTCATTTGGCTTGAAAGGTTTTCCGCCATTCATTCTTTCGGGATTAAGATTTCTGGTGGCCGGAATTCTGATGATCGGATATCTTCTTTCTAAAGGAGAAAAACCAAACTCTCTGATCAACTGGAAGAAAAATGCAATTACCGGTATTCTTATCCTTACCGGAGGAACCGGTCTTGTTGCCTGGGGAGAACAATATGTAACGGCTTCTGAAGCTGCAATTTCTATTGCAACCGGACCGTTCTGGTTTATTGCCATCGACAGAAAGAACTGGAAGTATTATTTTTCAGATAAGTTTATTCCTATAGGATTGGTTATTGGTTTTGTAGGGCTGGTACTCTTTTTAAAAGGCAGCGTACACGCTAATGAAGCCCATGCAGCCGTTGACGGAAATCTCCGCATTACTGCATTTGTGGTTTTGGGATTAAGTTCTATTGCATGGGTGCTTGGTTCTTTATATTCAAAGAAAAATCCGGCGTCACAATCTACCTTTATGAATATTGCCCAACAGCTTATAGTAGCGGGATTAGCATCTTTTTTGATCGCTTTTTTCAGAAAAGAATGGACAGGTTTTTCAGTTTCTTCGGTTCCGTTATCTGCATGGTCCGGGGTTCTATTTTTGATCTTCTTTGGATCGATAGTCGCTTATTTGTCGTACATTTGGCTCTTGTCCGTAAAACCCGCTGCTTTGGTAAGCACTCACACCTATATCAATCCTATCGTAACAGTGATTGCAGGCTGGGTTGTTGCTCATCAAAGCATCAATGGAGGTCAGCTTTATGGTTTGTTCATCATATTGCTGGGAGTACTTCTAACAAATGTGACCAAGTATTTCAAACTTTCAAAACGGTCGAAGGTCAAAATCAGAAGAATAAGAAGATTTTTAAACAGAACAGGCAGACCCTATCAGCCTATTTAAGCAGTATATAAAATCAGAATGATAGAAATCAGAAACATATCAAAAACATTCCACCAGAAAAAACAGTCTTTTAAGGCATTGGATAAGGTGAGTCTTACTATAGAAAAAGGAGATATTGTGGGAATTATCGGGTTTTCGGGTGCAGGAAAAAGTACCCTGATCCGTACCGTGAATCTATTGGAAAGACCGGATGAGGGACAGATCATTATTAACGGAAAAGATTTTACTACACTCAGTTCCCAGCAACTGGCTGAGGAACGTAAAAAAATAGGAATGATCTTCCAGCATTTCAACCTTCTTTCTTCAAGAACTGTTTTTGATAATGTAGCGCTTCCTTTGGAGCTGGATCACAACAATAAAGATCAGATTAACAAAAAGGTCAATGAATTACTGAAGATTGTAGGACTTGAAGATAAAGCCAACGATTATCCCAAGAGCCTATCCGGGGGACAAAAACAAAGGGTAGCTATTGCAAGGGCCCTGGCCAATGATCCTTATCTTCTTCTTTGTGACGAAGCCACCAGTGCTTTGGATCCGGCAACTACACAGTCTATTCTCCAGCTTTTAAGAGATATCAATCAGAGATTGGGAATTACCATCCTTTTAATTACCCACGAAATGGAAGTGATCAAATCGGTATGCAACCACGTTGCAGTGATCGACAAAGGAAAATTATTAACAAAAGGTACATTAAGCGAGATTATCTCGGACAGAGAAAACCCGATTATCCGCCAATTTATAAATTCAGATATCATGACCCTGCCGCAGGAACTCATTACCAGACTGCAGAAAGAACCGAAAGACGGTCTATTTCCGCTGGTAGAGATAGAACTTAACGAAAATATCAGCGTTGAACAAATTCTTTCGGCGCTATATAATCAATTTAAAATCCCTTATAAACTTTTAAAAGCCGACGTAGAATACTTCGGAAATTCCAATTTCGGTAAACTTCTGCTGCAGCTCCAGGGAGGAACAGAAGAAAACCAGCAGGCGATCTATTATTTCAATCAAAATAAAATTCAAAATACAGTAAAAGGATATGCTTAGTGACGCGGTAATTGCCCTTTTGGCAAAAGGAACCTGGGAAACGGTTTATATGACATTTTTGTCCGGCTTTTTTGGTTTTGTACTGGGACTTCCGGTAGGAATTCTGCTATTTTTAACCAGAAAAGGCCAGTTGCTGGAAAACACTTTCTATCATAGAGGACTTTCCATCATCGTTAATATCTTCCGTGCCATCCCTTTTATTATTCTAATCGTCTGGATGATTCCTTTTACCAGAGTTCTGGCAGGAACATCTATCGGAGTGAATGCAGCTTTGGTTCCGCTAAGTGTGGGAGCCGCTCCTTTTATTGCACGACTTGTGGAGAACAGTCTTATTGAAGTTCCTCACGGGCTTATAGAGACTGCGAGAGCGCTGGGAGCTTCTCCGTTACAGATTATCAGAAAAGTTTTGCTTCCTGAAGCACTTCCTTCATTAATCAACAATGCCACCATCACTTTGATTACCCTTGTAGGATACTCAGCAATGGGGGGAGCCGTAGGTGCCGGAGGACTTGGGCAGGTGGGCTACCAGTACGGATATATCGGGTATGATATTGTTATTATGAATACAGTACTGATATTACTGGTACTCCTGGTATTCATCATTCAGTTTATGGGTGACAGGCTGTCCAAAAGATTTGACCACAGGTAATTTTGAGTGAGAGGGTTTGAGGGTTTGAGAGTAATTTCATTTATCTTTTACCCTAATAGTATTTAAATAAAAAATAGAATGAAAAGAATAAAAATTTTTGGTTTATTGGCTGCGGGGATATTACTGTTCAGTGCCTGTTCGGGAAGAAAAGATGACCCGAATTTTATTCGTGTGGGAATCACTTATGGTCCTGAGCAGGAAATTGCTGAAGTGGCAAAAAAAGTAGCAAAAGATAAATACAACCTGGAAGTGGAACTTATTCCTTTTAATGATTATGTAGTTCCCAATGAAGCTTTGACCAACGGAGATATTGACGCCAATGCATTCCAGCATATTCCTTACTTAACGGAACAGTCCAAGCAGAGAGGTTATAACCTTGTTCCTGTGGGAAATACATTTGTGTACCCTATTGTGGCCTATTCAAAAAAGATTAAAAATATTAGCGAGCTCCAGAACGGCAGCACGATTGTTATTCCCAATGATCCTACCAACGGAGGGCGTTCTTTGCTTCTGTTGCAGAAAAACGGGTTATTGAAATTAAAAGCAGGCGTTGGACTTCTTCCAAAGGTAACTGATATTACAGAAAATCCGAAGCAGCTGAAAATTATGGAAATTGAAGGAGCCCAGATTCCAAGGGTTCTGGATGACAGAGATGTTGTTGTAGGGGTGATCAATAATAATTTTGCTGCACAGGCCGGTTTGGATCAGGAAAAGCAAGGCATCCTTGTCGAAGATAAAGACTCTCCTTATGTGAATGTAGTCGTGGCAAGACAGGATAATAAAAACAGTCAGAAAGTAAAAAACTTTGTAAAAGCCTATGAGTCTCCTGAAGTGGAAAAGAAAGCCAAAGAAATTTTCAAAGGAGGTGCTGTGAAAGGATGGGACTGATGAGTTGGAGGGTTTGAGTGACTGAGAGTATTAGAGATAATTTCTTTTCAGATTTGACATTTCTCTTTTTCTCTTTCTTTTTCAGCTCCAAAAAAATAAAATATTTAAGAATATGCTGTCTGCAAACAAGCAGGCAGTTTTTTTATTCATTATTTTTTATTTTCTCAATTTGAGATAATAAAAATTTTCTTTACTTTTGTTTTTAATCAAACTGAAAGGCATTATGTTAAAGAAAACCGTCATTATAAGTTTACTCACTTTTATTTCTGCATCTTATATGGCTCAGACCAATACTCCCATTCCCGTTTATCTGGATGAATCCAAACCTATAGAACAGCGTATTCAGGATGCATTATCAAAAATGACTCTGGAAGAAAAAGTGGCTATGCTGCATGCACAGTCTAAATTCAGTTCACCGGGTGTACCAAGATTGGGAATCCCGGAATTTTGGACTACAGATGGACCTCACGGGGTTCGTCCTGAAGTCATGTGGGATGAATGGGACCAGGCAGGATGGACCAACGACTCCATTATTGCTTACC
Source organism: Chryseobacterium sp. ON_d1 (assembly GCF_006829085.1). GTDB lineage: Bacteria > Bacteroidota > Bacteroidia > Flavobacteriales > Weeksellaceae > Chryseobacterium. The sequence goes on along the minus strand of NZ_BJTC01000003.1, from coordinate 358,634 downwards.
CTGCCCTGACTGCTTTATCTGCAACATGGAATAAAAAAATGGCATGGAATTATGGAAAAGCTCTGGGTGAGGAAGCCCGTTACAGAAAAAAAGATATTCTTCTGGGGCCTGGAGTAAACATCTACAGAACACCGCTGAACGGAAGAAATTTCGAATATATGGGTGAAGATCCCTATCTGACTTCAAAGATGGTGGTTCCTTATATCAAAGGAGTACAGTCTAACGGTGTTGCAACTTCTGTAAAACATTTTGCGCTGAACAACCAGGAAATGTTCCGCCATACAAGTAATGTGAATGTAGATGACAGAGCGCTTTATGAAATTTACCTTCCTGCATTTAAAGCAGCGGTAACAGAGGGTGATTCATGGACGATCATGGGAGCTTATGATATGTACAAAGGCCAGTATGCCAGCCAGAATCAGTATCTTTTAAATGATATTTTGAAGAAAGAATGGAACTATAAAGGCGTTGTGGTATCCGACTGGGGTGCTGTCAACAATACGGAACAGGCTATTCACAATGGTCTTGACCTTGAATTCGGATCATGGACCAACGGACTTTCTGCAGGAACAAAAAATGCCTATGACAATTATTATCTGGCAAAGCCTTATCTCGATTTGATTAAAGCAGGAAAAGTAGGAACCAAAGAACTTGATGATAAAGTCACAAGACTGCTTCGTCTCGCCTATAAAACAACAATGAACCGTAATAAACCTTTCGGAAATATTGCTTCTGAAGAACACAAAGCGGTTGCCAAAGAAATAGGTGAAGAAGGAATCGTTTTATTAAAAAACCAGGGAAATATTCTTCCAATTGATATTAATAAGGCTAAAAAAATAGCAGTTATCGGAGAAAATGCCATCAAAATCATGACGGTAGGCGGCGGTTCTTCATCATTAAAAGTGAAATATGAAACGTTGCCTTTAGATGGGATCAGATCCAGATTTGGAAAACAGTCTGACGTACAGTATGCAAGAGGGTATGTAGGAGATATCGGAGGTGAGTATAATGGTGTAAAATCCGGACAGGATCTGAAAGATACCCGTTCTGAAGCAGAATTACTGAATGAAGCTGTAGAACTGGCCAAAAAATCAGATTATGTAATTTTTGTAGGCGGCCTTAATAAAGCAGATTTCCAGGACAGTGAAGGAAATGACAGAAAAAGCTATGGACTGCCTTACAATCAGGATCAGATCATCTCTGCTCTGGCAAAAGCCAATAAAAACCTTGCGGTAGTTTTAGTTTCAGGAAATGCTGTGGCCATGCCATGGATTAAAGAAGTTCCTACCGTTGTACAGGCCTGGTATCTGGGTTCTGAGGCTGGAAATTCCATTGCTGCAATTTTAGGGGGCGATGCCAACCCATCAGGAAAACTTCCGTTTACATTCCCGGTAAAACTTGAAGACAATTCGGCCCACCAGCTCGGGGAATACCCTGGCCAAAAGGATGAATTCGCTGCAGGAAAAGGTAAAGACCAGAAAAACCCAATCAATATCACATACAACGAAGGCATTTTTGTAGGGTATCGCTGGCATGACACCAAAAACATAAAACCATTGTTCAGTTTCGGACATGGATTGAGCTATACCACTTTTGAATTCGGGAAAGCAAAAGCAGATCAGACCACAATATCACAGGATGGTAAGATTACCTTTACAATAACGGTTAAAAATACGGGTAAAAAAGCAGGTGCCGAAGTTGCCCAGCTTTACATCAGTGATTTAAAATCATCTGTTCCCCGTCCTGCAAAAGAACTGAAAGGCTTTGAAAAAGTATATCTGAATCCGGGAGAACAGAAAGAAGTTGCTTTCACCATTGACAAAACGGCTTTAAGCTATTTTGATCCTCAAAAGCACGATTGGGTTGCTGAACCGGGAGACTTTGAAGCACTGATTGGAAATTCGTCAGATGCGATTAAAACGAAGGTGAAGTTTACCCTTAAGTAAATAAAAACTGAGCGTTAAGAGTATAAACTCTATTTGATAATTATTTGATTGAATGCTAAACAGATTCCAGATCGGGATCTGTTTTTTTATCCAAGGTTTTTTGAAAGCTGTCAGATCTACGAAAGTTTTTTAACGCAAAGTTTTAAATGAAAAAAGTAATACTTTTAAGGGGGCTAAGAAAGCAACACTCTTGTTTACGAAGGATCATGACTGTATGTTTGCTTAGAAAGAATCAATTTCATTGATTCAAAACTTTGCTGCCTTAAAATAATAAGAAACTCAAATGAAACTTTGCGTTAATTTTTTTCTCACAGATCACAGAGATTCCACAGTTTTTTGAGATTATCAAGAGTGGATTCTCTCTTCGTGCTTCCAGCCAAAAATAAAAAGCAGATTCCAATGGGAAACTTGCTTTTATTGTATCTGACAAGGCCTGAATTATTTTCCGCCTCCACCATTTTTCTCTACATCTGTTTTGGTATTTTCTTTTACCTTCTGATTTCCAAAGCGTTTTACAAAAGTAAGCGAAACACCGTACCAGTCCCATTTTGAATATTCTCTGAAAGTTCCGTCAGGGCTATAAGTCGTATTATCCCCATAAGGCCTTTTAAAGATATTCATCAGCTGCATGCTCAGCTCCATCTGGGTTTTCGGGAATATTTTGGTCACTGAAATATTATGGAAAACATTGGTATTATTTGCATAAGAGTTTCCGTTATTCTGATTGGCCAATTCTACCCATGCGCTGAGGTTAATATTTTTATTGAAAAGGTTGGTATAAGAGACATTCGCGGAAGCCCCCCAATAGCTGATATAATCTTTCCCTCTTAAATCATTTTTTTGATTGAAATCTTTATTGTTAATATAGTACCACCCAAATCCGGCATTTACGTTCAGCTTATTTTTCAGGAAATTCTGATTGGTATTGGCAAAAAGATAATACTTTTCAACCTTTCCATCGAAGTTCCCGGGTAAAGAGACTGTTCTTCCGTTCTCCGTTACATAAGTCGTCCAGTAATCCTGATTGGTATGCATATACCTTGCAGAAATAAAGTATTTTTTCAGAATTCCAAACTTCAGATAAAGCCGATCATTAGGGTTTGGATTCAGATAAAGATTCCCCCTGGAATAAGTTCCGTTAATTTCGGGTACCAGAAAAGGATTAAATTCTGAATACCATGGTCTCCAAATACTCCGGTTATACGTAAGGCTCAGATCAAATTTCTCTGAAAAACTGTATTTCAATAATAAATTGGGAAGAAAAGTCCCGTAAGAATCTCTCCTCTCCGTACCTGCCACATCCTGTCTTACTTTATAATCGATATACTCATACCGCAGCCCGATCCTGGTTTCCAGTTTTTCAAAAAATGTCTTGCTGTAGTTAGCATATAAAGAGCTCAGATTATCCTCATAATGAAACCTGTCATTTCTTGATAAATTAGAAAATTCAGGTGTTGGATTATCCATACTGAATCCGTAAAGACTGTTGGGAATAACATGATTATTCAATTCCGTTTTCCCTCCCACTTCCATAGTACCGCCTGATTTACCAAAAGGCTGTGTATAATCAACCTTCAGATAATAATTACGCATCTGATTTTTACTGATCACTCCCAACTGCTGGTTTGTTATTACTCCCTGCTTGTTAATCTGTTTATCAATTAAATTATCATCATTATTACTGGAGTAGTTGGTTCCTATATTAACATCTAAAATTCTGTTCTTTTCTTTATCATAATACTTATAGAAAGCATTGGTTCCCAGATTACGGCTGAAGCCCCAGTTATTCTGAGTCTGGTGAAAAGATTCACCGGGATCTCCGTCTTTGGAAGTCATCCCGTCGGATTCTGCCGAAGATAAATTCCTGTTCTGTGAGTATTCCAGTACAAGCCCAAAATTATTTTTGTCATTGATTTCAAATTCAGAAGTAGAGGAAATAGAAGGGCTTTCATTTCGCATGAGGTTTTCCAGACTGAACTGGGTGAGCTTATTTCCCTCATACCGGTTGTCCCACGTCTGAGTCTTCTGTACATAATTTCCGCTACTGTAACTTCCTATAAGGGTCTGTGTAAACTTTTTCTTATGGTAGTTCAGATTAAAATTCGTGTACTGTGAATTTTTGGTACTCTGCCTGTTATTGAGAGAGATACTCCCTTTTAACCCTTCGTCATCCCTTTTTTTAAGGACAATATTAATCACGGATCCTGAGGTTTCATAACGGGAAGACGGGCTGGTAATAACTTCAATTTTCATCAGGTTATCAGCGGGAATGGTCTTAAGATACTCTTTCAGTTCTTTTCCTGTAAACACTGATTTCCTGTCATTAATATAAACTGTTACCAGCTGTCCTTCAGCTTTTACCTCATCATTATTATTAATACTTACCAAAGGAGTCATTCTAAGAACATCCCATGTTGTATTTCCGGCCAGAATTGCACTGTTAGCTACATTGAATACAGTTCTGTCCACTTTAGATTCTACGGTTGGTTTTCTGGCAACCAGAGTGACCGCTTCTATTTCTTTTGCATTTCCTTTTACAGTATCCTTTGCAGCTGTGGCCTGCTGGGCCATTGCTAATGAACCCGTTAATATTGCGATTGGAAATATGAGTATTTTCATGTGAAATTATAGTTTTTTCTATAAGACCACTATCTTCATGTATTTGTTACATCAAAAAGTAAAAAAAATTAAAATAAGCATTTAATTTCCAATAAGATACCAACTGAAAACAAGAACATAAATTCAAAAAAAATATAAACTATTCAAAAAATCAATACAATATAAATTACCTCAATAATAAATACTCTTAAAAAAGTATTTTATATGTAATTTCAGTATAGCATAAAAAATTTCTAAATTAATGACGAGCACATGAATATTTGTATTAAAACAGGAAAAAATTTCTTCATCAGCAGATCTTCAAAGACCTGACAAAAAAGGTCCGGATCTCACCCGGACCTCCAGCAATAGTAAATTTACAAGGAATACTATTAAAATATACGTTAGTTTAAACTTTCAAAATAATGGATAACTCCTACTTCAGGCAGGCGAAGCGGGTCCCCGTTAAAATCAGATTTCTGTTTTCTGCTGTTTTCCAGGAAAGAATTGCTGAAAAGAGCATATGAAGGCTGCTCTGCTATTCCGTTTTTTAAAAGCTGATGAGCTTCCACAATTGTTTTTCCATATAATTTTCTGAAATTTCCAATACTATATTGGGAAAAGGAGCCATAATGAACAATGAACTTGAGAGCCAGATCAATAGTAGTCCCTAAGCTCCTGCTCAGTTCCTCTATTTTCCTGTTGAAAGCACTTCTCATCTTCCACAGCATCTTTGATATACTTTTGTAAGATGGATTTTCATCATAACGGTAAAATAAAATGGCATCACCCTCAATCTCGGAAATTTCAAAGTACTGATTATTTACATCAATCAGCGTAGACAGTAACTGTCGTACAATATACTCACCTGTATACAGTTTTGTACTGAACACAAACTCGGTAAATCCGCTGAAATCCGGAATAAGAATGATCCCCTCCTGTATATTTGTCTTCATAATGATAATGGATTAAAAATCTGCTTCATCAATACAGACGAAGCAGATTCAATTTTACTTTATCATTCTAAAGCAAAAAAAGAAAATCTAAGGAAACATCTGCTGAGTACATTTTTGTTAAACAACAATAATCAATTCCTTATCATATCCGTTGTACTTCTCATCAATATAACCGTGAGGGTTGCAGATCACTTCCGTTTCATCAATTTTATATCTGCATGGAGTGTGAATGTGGCCGTGAATCCAGTATAATGGCTGATATTCTTTTATTACATCCTCCAGATCAGAAGCATAGGCAGCCGTTAGTTCATCTTCTTGATATTGTTCCGGCACTGATCTGATGCTGGGCGCATGATGCGTAATGACAATATTTTTAAGTCCTCTTGAATCTTTCAGGCTTTCCTGCAGCCATTGTTTTGAGAACTGATGGATTTTAAAGGTATCCAGTGTTCTCATTTTCGAATAGGAAGGATCTCTCCTGATCATTTTATAATCATTCATTTTGGACTGACAAAGCATTCCGTACTGAACAGGATTTCCAAAGATGGAAAAATCCGTCCATAAGGTGGCCCCATGAAAACGCACTCCTTCAATATCTACACATGAATTTTCAAGCACATGAACATTGGAATCCAGAGCCGCTTCTTTGATCTTGTTAAGGGTTTTCGGGTATGAGCCTTTATAGTATTCATGATTACCCAAAACATAGATGACAGGTTTGTCAGGAATGACATCTTTAATCCATTCAATACCTTTGGTTCCGAGATTGACATCCCCTGCCAGCACAACAATATCCGAATGATCAAAATATAATTCCGTACTCCCAAATTCCCGATGAAGATCGCTAATAACCTGTATTTTCATGACAAATAGTAAAGAAGCAAAGATAGCGAAATAGCAAGAGGAAGAAACTATTGGGTAAAAATGATAAGCAAATTTGCAAAAAAAGAACCGACACCTGGGCGCCGATTCTTTCCTCATATAGTTTGTGTATTTTTAAGGCCGCTCATTATGAAACAGCTACTTCTGCCCGCTTCACTTTTAAGCTTTTCAAGATAAAATAAGATAACATTCCAAGCGCCAAAAGAGCGTAACCTGTCAATATCATCAGGTTGAGGCTTCCCACTGAAAATTCTGACGGAAAGATCTGCCCCATCAAAGTCATGAAAGACAGCCCTATCCCGGCACCCAAAAAGTAACTGGTAGAGCTCAAACTTGATGCCAGACCATAATTGGAAGGTTCAACATCCTGAATTCCCATTACTGAAAGTGCAGTAAAGCAGAACGTCATTCCTACTCCCGAAATACATGCCGCTCCCAATAAAACCAAAGTTAGCGGATGTCCTGTGTAAACAGAGATCAGTAATAATAAACCTCCAATCAACATAAACAGCCATCCTAAAACGCCCATTTGAGAGGAAATCAGACGTTTTGAGACATGAGGCAGAATGAACTTGGCAGTCAGGGCAGATATAATACTGAACGGAACAAGCATTAACCCTGCTGCTGCAGCACTGTATCCCATGTCTTTCTGAAGCATCAGTGAAATCAGGAATAAGAACCCGATAAAAAATGCGCCCAGCATAAAGAATGCAGCATTGGAAACGACTAAAGACCTATGTTTAAACAATTTCAGATCAACCAATGGCTCTGTAACAGATCTCAACCGGTAATAAACCATGACAATAAGCAGCAATGCCAGAACCAAAGAACCTGTTATCAGGTAAGGCTGTTCTTTAATATGAACCAGTTCATGAGTTCCGTATGTTAAACTTAAAAGTCCCATCACCATCAATATTCCGGATACCACATCTGTTTTCTTAGCGGTTTCACTTTTTTCATCTGATGGAAGATAGTAGTACGAAAGTACCAATGTGATTAAGAGAATCGGAACATTGATCAGGAAAACCCAATGCCAGCTAAGGTAAGTACTGATAATTCCTCCTACCGAAAGGCCGCTGCCGGAACCGATAGCAGCAAATGAACTGAAAATTCCGATCGCACGGTTTCTCTCCTGCTCCTCCCTGAAGGTATTCGTTACGATAGATAATGCTGAAGGCATCACCAAAGCAGCTCCCAACCCCTGTAAAGCACGGAATATTGACAGTATTTCAAAGTTTTGAGATACTCCTGCCCCCAATGAAGTGAGCATAAAGATCAAAGCTCCGAGTAAAAACATCTTTTTTCTTCCGATCTGATCAGAAAGCTTACCTCCAATAATCAGAAATCCTCCAAAAAACAGTACATAAAGGGTCTGCAGCCATTGAACCGTTTCTGCTCCGATCTGAAACTGCTGCTGAATAGAAGGAATTGTTAAATTAATAATGGCAATATCCAAAGCCTCCACAAATGTTCCTACCGATGCTAAAATTAATATTAAGTTTTTCCTTGTATCCATATTTCAAATTTCCTGCAAAATTAAAATTAACAGAACGTATATAAAAATTTAATCATAAATTTGGAACGAAATCATCTATTACAAAACATTAAAAGAACAAATTACCTAATACAGCTAACAACCCCCTATAAAAACAGAACAAAATGGCAACTGAGAATTATATTCCCGATGAAAAAGATCTGTCGATCCTCCGTCTGCTTCAGAAAGACGCTAAAATGAGTGTACGGGACATTTCAGCAAGAATCAACCTGAGCCCTACACCCACTCACGAGCGTATCAAACGTATGGAAAAACAGGGCATCATTAAAGAATATACCGCCGTTGTAGACCGCAAGAAAGTCAATAAAGGAATGATGGTCATCTGTATGATTGCCCTGAATGTTCACAATAAAAAAACGGCAGGAAAATTTATTGAAGAAGTCGGCAGACTGAAAGAAGTGGTAGAGTTTTACAACATCAGTGGAGATTTTGATTTTATGCTCAAAATCCTGGCTCCGAATATGGATGAATTTCATGAGTTTTTTGTGAATAAATTATCCGAAATCGAAGGAATTGGCCAGACCAAAAGCATTTTTGTGATGAACAGCATCAAGGAAAGTGTTCAGATTGTTTAAGTCAAAAGAAAAGCAGCTGTATATTAATTCACAGCTGCTTTTGTTATTAAAATATGATATTTTCTTGTTATTTCCAGTAATTCCAGACTGATCCGTCAAACACGGCAAGCGTTTTACTGGCTGTATCATAACACATCATTCCTGGATAAGGATTTTTTACAATGATATGCGGCGTTGCTATTTTTGGCAGCACCATTGCTTTATTCCGGGATTCCAATACCAATACTCCATCAGCGCTACTTTCATCACTGCCTATAATAACCCCCTTCCCGGATTCTGCTGAATTGTTGACAGCAACCGCGCCTGAGCTCCCTGTATCTGACAAGGATTTCCAGGTATTATTCTCATATACTTTTACCTTTTTATCTGTAACATCAAAGATAAATGTTCCATTAGCAATGCTCCCTGTGGGAAAACCTGATGTTGCAGGAAGAATCAAACCTCTTGTATTTCCGGACCCATTATCAAAATCCAGGACAGTACTGATCCCATCCACCGATTGCTTACCAATTGCAACTTGTGCAAAAAATGAATTAAAGGCAACCAAAGCAACTGCCATACTTATGTTTTTTATATTTTTCATATTGTTACCATTGGGGTTAATCATTACAGCTTTTTTGTATACATTTCCATTCTGTTCCGTTATAAAGCTTTACACATTTGTCCTGAATGTCATACAGAAGCATTCCTTCTTTCGGCTCTGCGATAGCATCTCCGGACTGTGGCACCTGACTTACATGCTGAACCCTGGTAATAACAAATCCTTTGTTTTTTGATTCCATGGCTAAAAATCCGTTAGGGATATTTTCAGGCCACGCACCGCTTTTCTGCTGCACAGTAATTCCGAATCTGGTGTATCCGTCAGGTGTACCGGAAGCTCCAGGCTTAGTACAGAATCCGTCGATATCATCAATAATAATTGGAGCATTCCCACAGCTGGCTTTATCTTCTGATAATCCTTCGGGCCAAAGAGCAGGACACATAGCCTTCGTGGCATTTGGTCCACAGAAGCTTGAGTTCCCCATTCCTAACCCTATAACAGATCCCATCGCAATAGTTACAATCTGGGCATCATCACTGATTATGGAAGCTCCTCCCCCTCCACTTACATCTGCTTTTGCAATACAGTACGCTTTACCGGTAGGAGTACCCATGTATTCAACAGAGGGATATGTAGTAGACTGCTGGGTAAATGTTCCACAAATTTCCACTACACTGTTTGTTCCCATCTCGATCACTGAAGTCGTTCCGGGATAGAAGCCTCCAAAGGTTGGATCTTCCTGAATTACTGATCCAACAAGAGAGAGGAAAGATTTCGTTCCTAATTTAATCTTTGAATTTTTCTGAGATCCGAAAGTACCTACTTTCACGGTTCCTGTAGACTGAACACTTGCCCCGTCACCAATTTCCAATATTCCATCCACCTGAATACTGTTGGATTGAAGCTGTCCAGACCGTATCATAAGAGTCGTCCCATTCGGAATACTGATATTTGTACTTACACTAAGGTTTCCACTAAGACAATAGGTATTTCCACCTGTCATTGCCTGTCCTGTATAAGGAATACACTGAGCATTGGCAAAAGCACTGAAAGCAAACATTAATAAAAAAATAAATTTCTTATTAATATTTAAGAAAAATAATCTATCCATATACATTTATAATATTTTAACGAATTATTACCGTTTAAATAAAAAATATTTAAATTTTCAACATCATTGGCGCATTAAGAAACAATTAACATACCAAACAAGTGTTTAATTTTTCTATCCTTATAGAATACTTCATCAGAATTTATATTCTTACCCATCATTCAAAACAAACATAAATCATTGAAAAACAAAACACTGAACCACTCAAAAAACATCAAAATATATTCTATTATTTAATTTTTAAATGTTGTTTTTTCCACCTGATGAGGTTATAGTTTAACTCAAAATCGTAATAATTTTACAGGTCTTTCTGTTTTATCCCGAATAAAACAATAGATAATGTGAATAAAAGACCTCAGCAAAAATTCATATTAAAAATTGTAAATTTGCATTATGAATAACGATACGATATGTGCACTGGCTACGGCCAATGGAATAGGTGCTTTAGGCATCATCAGAGTTTCAGGAAATGAAGCTTTATCTGTAGTTCAGAAAAGTTTTCCGGCTAAAAATCTGGAAAAACAGAAATCCCATACCATTCATTACGGTTATTTTATGGACGAGGCAGAAGCTATTGATGAAGTAATGCTTTCCATTTTCCTGGCCCCAAAAAGTTTCACCACTGAAAACTCTGTGGAGATTGCTTTTCACGGCTCGCCGCATATCGGAAAACGTATTCTTGAAACCCTTATAAAAAACGGCGCGAGAATGGCCAAAGCCGGAGAGTTTACACTCCGCGCCTTTATCAATGGTAGAATTGATCTTTCCCAAGCAGAAGCTATTGCTGATGTCATTGCATCTGAAAATGAAGCTTCCAGAAAAGTGGCCATTAATCAGTTGAAAGGAGGAATTACCAATGAGATTTCCCTGTTAAGAACCGATCTTTTAAATTTTGTATCCCTAATCGAACTGGAACTGGATTTTGCTGAAGAAGATGTTGAATTTGCAGACAGAAGCGCCTTAAGCGGATTACTTGATAAAATTGAATTAAAATTAAATTCCCTGATCGAAAGTTTCCAATACGGAAATGCCATTAAGAACGGAACAGCCGTTGCCATCATCGGAAAACCCAACGCAGGAAAGTCTACCCTGCTAAATTCCCTTCTGAAAGAAGAAAGAGCCATTGTGAGTAATATTGCGGGAACCACGAGAGATACCATTGAGGAAGTCCTCCATATTAAAGGACATGCTTTCCGATTAATTGACACTGCCGGGCTCCGTGAAACAGTAGATGAAATTGAAGCTATCGGTGTTAAAAAGGCAAAGGAAAAGGTTGAAAATGCCAACATTCTTGTCTATCTGGCTGATGCTGCCACCGAAGATTTTTCTGAAGATATTGAAATGATCCAGTCTCTACTGAGAGAAGACCTGAAACTGATTATCTGTGCTACAAAAATTGATGAAGTCACTCCTACAAAATACGAAACAGTAGAAGACATTTTCAGAAACGCCATTGCTCACGAGTTTGATTTCATAAAGATTTCTGCCGTTGAAAATCAAAATATTCAGGATCTGAAAAATGAGCTTTCATCGTATGTTGAGCATTTAAAATCCGAAGAAAACAACGTTGTGATCACCAACCAGCGTCACTTTGAAGCATTAAAAAAATCTCTGGATGCTGTTCATAAGGTGAAAGAAGCCATTTCTTTCCGAATCTCTACTGAGTTGCTTGCTTATGAGCTCAGAAACGCACTGGAACATATAGGAGAAATTTCTGGTGAAGTCACCAATGATGAGGTACTGGGGAATATTTTTTCTAAGTTTTGTATCGGCAAGTAAATAGGTAAAATAGAACAAACTAAAACAAACCAATCATCTATTTATCAACTACTTACAAAAAATTAAGTTTTGTAAGGGTTTTCATGTATTTGGATTGGTTTGTCGCAATTTGCCCCCTATTTGCCCTTCCAACGATTAATATTTTATTTTTTTTAATCCGGGAGAGATTATGTCGCTTAAGGTACTTTATTGCACCCTATTGTATCTAAATGTATCTTATTGTATCTAAAGCGATGTTTGAACTCCCACAAATAAAATATTATGAGTTCAAATATGAAAATCAAAAGTATCTGTGATTATTGTGGGGCAGCATTTATTGCCAGAACAACAGTTACCAAATGTTGTAGTGACATTTGTGCAAAACGATACTACAAAAAAAGAAAAAGAGATCAAAAAATTGCACAAAGCCAATTAATTACTGAAAACTCAAATGAAAAGCTCATCGATAGGATTAATGATCAATCTTATTTTTCTTTAAAAACACTCGACTATTTATCTGTAAGAAGCTGCCCAGCTTTTAAAATGTGACCCTAGGACGATCTATAGATTAATTAAGTCCGGCAGGCTTCCTTATGCTAATTTATCGATCAGACGAATTAGAATCTTAAAAAAAGATCTTGATGCACTTTTCAAAATGAAAGAAAGTAGTTGGGGATTTCAGGGATAGTAGACACCGGATTTCAATCCAAAGTGTGCACCCAGGTTTAGTCCCTGGATCCAGGGAAATTTGATTCAATCTGTATCAAAGATAAAAGTTCATCCGAAATTTCAGCTTTCAGTTTTTAAGTGCAGCGATCCGCTCTGCCAGGTGTTCAGAATAGATTTTGGATCCCTAAATCTCTAAAGGCCCAATAGGCATCATTCAAAAGGTGCCCAGGTACGAAAAAACAGCCCATCTAAACCAGATCACCTAGCACAATCTACACTTTCTTTTTAAGCGGATTTTAAAGCATCTGCAGCGCGTTTTATTACCCGGATGATAAAAGATTCCGGTAGGCTAAAAATCAAGTTTAAAAACGCTAAAAATCAGCCGACTGCACACTTTAAGCGGTAATCTGTGCACATTTTGGAGCGAAATGAGTGGTCATTTTGGTTAGGAATGAGTGGACACTTTTCGGATAATCCCCAGATTTATCCGAGAACCCAAATTGTAACACATGATCTTTCAATTCGCCAAGTAATTTTCGAAGGTACTTGGTCATTCGATAACTTTCATCAATAATTCGCAGTGATTCCCCACTGACTTTCTGTTCGTACTTCAAGATGCTCGAAATAGCATCCTTGTAAATCTGGTTTTTCATGGTAATAATTTTTAGTGAATAGTCAATATCCCCTAGAGAGAATTTTTAGACCTTCAACTTAAGAAATAAAATTTTAATTCTCAATACTGCGAAATAAAATTTTATCGATTTCCTTGGCTAAAAATCCCGCCTTCAACAATCATTATAAATCTTGTCTTGGAGTTAATTTCCGAAGTGATTAATATTACCAATCTAAAAAATGAAATTAGTTTTTTTGACGGACATTTCGTGATATATTAAAAAGAAGCCGGAAGTCTTTTATCGATATTTAATGTAAATAATTCTGATATTTTCCTGAATTTATACGTAAATTTAAACCGTTCTAAACTAACCATTTCAATATCCATCATCACTTATGAACATTAAATTATCTATTTTCCTGTTTTCATTCATGCTTCCATTTCTGGCTTCTGCACAATCAAAAAAAAACCTGAATAACACAATTTCTACCCGTCAGATTCACGAAGAGCAATATATTCCCATCAATGGAATTGAACAATGGGTAACTATTAACGGGAATCCTTCCAAACCTGTTATTTTGTTTTTGCATGGTGGGCCGGGAAGTCCCATTACCCCATATATTGATGTTCTGTATAAAGATCTCGAAAAAGATTTCATTGTTGTGCAGTGGGACCAGCGCGGTTCTGGAAGAACATATGGACATAATAATCCTCCTGATGAACTGACTCCAGAATATTTAAAAACCCACCCACTCACCCTGGAACAAATGACAAATGATGGCATTATGCTTTCCCAATATCTTCTACAGCACCTTGAAAAGAAAAAAATCATCCTTACTGGTACATCCTGGGGATCTGCTCTTGGTGTAAAAATAGCCACCAAAGCTCCTGAGCTTTTTTATGCGTATGTAGGACATTCTCAGATTGTGAATCCTAATTTCAGTACAGAAAGATATTCAAAGCTTTACAAAACAGCAGAAGACCAAAAAGATAATGACGCTCTGAAAATATTGAACACCATAGGTAAGCCGCCCTACTCCAGCGCAAAAAGCACAGGCATGCTTTACAGAGTGATCAAAAAATATGAGAAAGCAAATTCTACTCCCGCTCCGGAAAACTGGTTTGTAGTAGCTCCAGAATACAACAATGAAAAGGACCGTAAAAACAGAGAAGACGGTGACGATTACTCATTTGTCAATTTTGTCGGAGATCAGAAACTGGGTGTACAATCGATGGGAGCTTCCATTGATATGATGAGAGATAATCTGAATTTTAAAATTCCTGTTTATCTGATCCAGGGTGAAGGAGATATTCTGACGCCTAAGGAAATGTCCAGAAACTATTTTGATACCCTGAAAGCTCCTAAAAAAGAATATTTCTTACTGCCTAAAGCAGCACACGGATTTAACCAGTCTGTGGTGGATACTCAATATAAAATCTTCAGAAGTATAAAAACAAAGTAAGGCAAGGAAATGGGAAACAGGAAGTTATGATCATATAAAATCAAATAACCCAAACCTTTGTCACTACTATGTTGAATCTTTCATTTCTGATGAGAAATATTGAAGACCATTGCTGGTGAACAATTTAGATATCCAAATGCAAATGCTGCGACAAACAATTAAAAAAACATATTGAACTTCATAGGGAAGCAAGAATTTTTAATTCAGTTATTTTTGGTTTGATTTCATAATAACTTTACCTTTGTACTAGTTATTATTGGTTTGTGGATATTTATCCCCCATTTGTCCCTCAAGCGAGATAAAAAACTGTAAGATAAGGATTTATAAGTTTTGTATCGGAAAGTAGATGTTTTTAAGATTATATAATTGAGTTTTTTATAAAAAATCAGAGCAAGCTGTTAGCTTGCTTTTTTTGTTTTTATAGTTTTATGAAATAATGGGTGACGAACGTAACGCTTGCGCCAGCGAGGGGGCGAGAATATACGATTTTGATCATTGGTAAGAGTTTAATATAAGTATTTTCAAAATTTATTTACGTCCTCTTTTACTTAAGGCAATAAAAGCATTAGGTTTTAAAAATATAAAAGCGGTAAAGTGCCAAGGTACTAAAGAATAAAGGTATACAAACACCTGGTCAATCTTTAGACATATAGTTAAAGAATAGGCTATTTCGATTGTTTTAATGTCAAAATTGCATTGTGCTATTTGAATCGTAGTTTTACTACAATTTTTGAAATAATATCAAAAAAATTCAGTTTTGGCATTGTTTTTATCTACATTTAGTGATATAAAACACACAAATCATAATGAAAAAAAATAGATCTAATGCCGAGAAAATTTCGGATAATCATATTGCAGGCATTAACCGTGTGGTGAAGCTTGACATTATGATTGATGGAAAACCCATCAGCCACTTTAAGCATTTCCGTCTACAGCAAAGTGTCAGAACACACCATTACTTTGAACTTACTCTAGCACACGATTCATTAGGTAAAACACAAAGCCATAATTTAGAGCAGACAAAACAGTTTTTGGGAAAAAGATTAACAGTTATTTTCAAGTATAAAGACCCTGAAAACGAAAGTCCAGAACGCACATTTGTAGGAGTTATTATGAAGGTAGCATTTAATCAGGAAAAGATGCGTCTGGGAAATATTGTATTGAAAGGAAATAGTCCTACCATTCTGATGGATTCTGCTCCGCATACTCAAAGTTTTGGAGGCAGCCAACCAGTCAATACTTCCATTATTGCTGATAGAGTGATCAAAGAAGCATTGAGTAACAATGATTTTGATATTAGAATAGATACGCAAAACAATAGTTATATCAACTACAGTTCACAATATTGCGAAACCCATTATAATTACCTTGCCAGAATTGCAGAAGCTTATGGGGAACAATTCTATTATGATGGAGAAACGCTACACTTCGGAAAGTTACCTCCTCATGAAAAGTCTATAAAGCTTATTGATGGCAGTAATATCAATGGGATACAGATAGAGTTAAATGCGATACATATAAAGCCTGAATATTTTGGATACAATAGCAGTAATCACGCAAAGATGATTGGTGTTGATAATCAGATCAAGCATCTTGGTGAACTATCATCTGAAACTTATGAACTTAACAACAATATATTTAAAACCCGCTCATTGACTCCTGCTCCTGTAAATCCTAATATGTTTCTAGATATAGATGATTCACAGAAAAGTGCAAGAGGAAGTAAAGCGGTAGATGTTTTTAAAGTTTCAGGAAAAACAACTGTACCATTTCTATATACAGGCTGTGTAGCAGATCTAGCCATGAGAAAACCAGATAGCAACCAAACTTCACACTTCACTAGATTGATGATAACTGAAGTAAATCATGAGGTGGATGCAAGAGGATACTATACTGGAGATTTTGAAGCTATTGCCGAAGGAACTGGCTTTATACCTAAACCTGATTTTCTAATACCAAAAGCTGAACCACAAGTAGCAACTGTAATCTCTAACGTTGATCCTTTAAACCAAGGAAGAATACAGGTAAGATTTGATTGGCAGTTGAATGATACCACCCATTTTATCAGAATGATGAGCCCTGATGCGGGCGGAACAGATGCAGTAAGTCAAAACAGAGGATTTGTTGCAGTCCCTGAAATCGGAGATCAGGTAATGGTTGGTTTTGAATATCACAATCCAGATTTCCCTTTTGCAATGGGTGGAATGTTTCATGGTAAAATTGGTTTAGGCGGAGGGGCTGATAATCATCTTAAATCCATACAAACACGTAGCGGAAATAAAATTCTTTTTAATGATACTGAAGGACAGGGAAGTATACGAACAGAGGATGGAAGTACCAACTTTATTTATTTAGATGGTGAAGGGAATATCAGAATAAATGCTCCTAACAATATTATACTTGAGGCTGGAAATAATTTGGATATGAATATTGGAAACAATATGACATTCAATGTTGTGAATAATGCAATGCTCAACATTTTACAAAAAATGATGGTTAACTCTCCGACTTTATTGCAAAATATAACAGAATTTTTCCATACACAAGCAGGTAAAGCTGTATTTAATTCTGAAAATGAGATCAAAATTGAAGCAAAGGAAACCAATGTAGCTGGAACCCAAAAACTGTTTATGCATTCTGATAAAAATACAATTGTAAACAGTAAGGGAATTGTAGATATGCATGGTAAACAGGGAAATAATCAAACTAACAAACCTCAAAACTATAAATATGCTCCTGTTTATGTGGATGAAAGATGTCTCGTAAGTTTTAGACCAAAAGATGATTGGGGTGGCAAAGGATATGGTTTTGACTGGATAAGAGTTGGTGATACGAAAATCCCAGGAGATGTTTACTATGGAAATAGAATAGGAAAATATCGAGATAGTAATGGAGCATTACGACAAGTATATGATAATGATCCTAATCTTCCTCCTGTAAGTTTTTTTGTTAGTGATAAAACTGAGTTTGTTAAATTAATGTCATTATTCAATCCTCATGTCTATACTGTAAAAAATAAAAAAGGTAAAAAAATAAAGATAAACTATTGTGTTCCTTGGTTAAGCTTATATCCTAAAATAATAATCAAAAATATTAAACAGAGTAATGGAAAAGTTATACCTAAAGAACTTGCAACCACATATAAAAATACTTTAGCTACATTAAGAGTAATAGTTGATATAAAAAAGAAACCTGAAAAATTAACATTAGAATATGAAAATAAGTTTTTCAACATAACCCATGCACCTTTTCCTTTAACTATAGGAAAACATGAATTAGAAATGAACATTACTTGTCTGAAAGAATTTGCAACAGACCAGCCTATTAAGGTTATCGCAACTTATAAAGACTCTCAAGGTAAAGAAGAACTATCTTTGGCAGGTAAATTAAAAGTTGCGAAAAATAAAAATAGATATAAAGCCAAAATTGTTTTTATTGAAGTATGGACAAATATTGGCAATGGTATAAAAAAAGCGCAACCAGTAGGTCGAAGTATTGAGCTTACACAATACATGAACCAAGCATTAATAAATCCACATTTTGAAAATAAATTAACATTAAAATTCCATGAAGATGTTGATTCAATAACGAAACAAAAACATAATCGCAAAACTAATTTTAATAATACGCTTGTCATTGTTGGCTCAAATGCAAAAAAGAGAATTGAAAACGGATGGTCTGATAACATTTACAATTTTTTAAATAATGAGCTTTATAAAAAATATGATAAAACAAAGAATTATAGGGATTATTATAAAATTTATTTTATAAATGAATCAGCTGGTGGTTTATATGGTATTGGACGAAGTGTAGATAAAGATTTGAGAACAATTATAGTTTACGCAAAGGGATTCAATGACAGCACTGTGGCTCATGAAACTTTACATTCTTTAGGTTTGTATCATAGCTTTGATAATGATGGAGAATTTACTCTTGAACAAAATATTACTGATAATATAATGGACTATTCTGATATGGCAACTCCTCCTGTCCCTGTTATTAGCATTTATCATTGGCAATGGACAAAAGCACAAAAAAGATGTGAAAAAGAATAATTTGCCTGATTTTTTTAAAGAGTAATAATATTATAAAAAAAATAAAATGAAAAACTTAATTTATATAACCTTTATATTCTTATTTCTTTCTTGCGAAGGACAAAATAAAAAACAAAGTACCGCAGATAAACCAAATATACCGACCTCTATAAAACATTCAGCTATGCATACACAAAACAATTATAAAAATCTTATTAATGATAAAGTAGAATATTTTGACATAAAATATTTTGATAATCATAAAGATGAGGCAGAAAATTTAATTTACACAGACAACTTCGGTTCAGAAATAAAAATATTTGGAGATAAAGAAAGTGGCTACTTTAATGACACGACTCCTAAAAATTCTTTATTTACAATTCATAAAGAATATAATCACAAGGGAGTTATTCATCAAAAATGGGTAAATTTCAAAAATGGTATTGGAGCTATCGGTATCAAATATGAGTTTGACGATTCAGGAAAACTTATCAAACAAACAGACACAGACAAAGATTTTAAAATAACACCTGACGATATTATCAATTATTGCAACAAAAATAATATTGATTTGCATAATGAATATACTTCAATAAGCCGAGGAGTTGATGACATAACTAAAAAAAGTACTTGGGAAATAGAATATAGAGGAAAATATGACGGTAAATATGGTTCAAGTATAATAATTGAGCTTGAAGGTAATACCGGTGAGATTCAAAAGGTAACTTGCATCAATGGCAAACATAATGATTCTGTTGAAATTCTATATGAAAAAAAATAACCTTTATGCCACAAAAAATTACTGATACCGCCCAATTATCCTGTAACCAAGGAACAACACCAAGTATTCTAAGTGTTACCAGCCAGAACTTCTCTACGGTTGAAGGAAAATATATTGCTACAGAACAGGATGAGCAGGCGAATGTAAATATAAAACCTTTTGGACAATGTAAATTAAAACCTACTTCAGCTGGATATTTACCATGTATGCCAGCACCAACGGCTTGGCAGAAAACAACAGAAAAAGATACCATCAATAGCTATAAAATCCTTACAGAAGATTCATTTTGTATGTGTAGTATAGGAGGTAAAATAAGTATAAAAAACAAAGGGCATAAAGAAGACCATGAGGCGCGGTGAATAATTTGGTTTCACTGATGACATAATTTAAAAAGCATCTACTCCACTCATAAACCTATGTTTTTTAAATAAAAAAATTAACATTGTGAATCATTTGAATTTGTCTCCAGTTTTGTCCCAATTCTAAAGTAAAAAATTCAAGATTTTATAGGTTAACTCACTGCACTTAACAGACACTATCACTTTATAAATAATCAATTACTATTTATTTCAACAGAATTTTTCAGAATTTTCACCAGTTTTTCAAATAATCGATTAAGAACATATCATTAGTTTAGTTTGGATAGTTGGCCTATTTCTTCACTTTGAAGAATTTATTACGTCCATTAAAAGGTTAATTTACTATACTTAATAAATTGATTAACAATTTTCAAAAGCTGATTGTTAAAGTTCTCTCAACATTCTATATCATCCACTTTGAGAGAATTTGAGTGAGGAAAACAAATAAATTAGCCTGAGTCCAAAATATATAATAATAAAAATTCATTTCTAAAAAATGAAGTCACTGAGAAAGTAAACCACAGCTCTACATAGCATTGCTTGATAATACAAATGACTTTAGACAATTAGGTTTTCAAATTTAACACATATATAAAATCTATCGATAATTACCTGATTTACAATAAGTAAAAATTATATTTACAACATATTATTCACTAGTCATTGAATACAAATCGCCAAGATAGTGCATAGTGCAATAACATTTGTGATGTTCAACTTTCGAATCATATTTTAATCACATTGTTTTATTAGACATTCATATTATTAAATACTTTTTATTAACCATAAAATCATTAAAACATGAGTTATCCATTAACACCTGTTGGTGTAAAACAAAAGCAGGCTGAATTGTTTCAGCTTTCAGACAACGAATTGCAACAGGTTGCCATCGAAATGGCAACTGATTTAAAATCTTGGGTTTTAGCCAATTTTGTAGTAACCCAATCCCAGCAGGAATATTATGAAGGCATGGAAGAGGGTTTTAGGCTGGTGCTTGGCTGGCAGACTGCAACTTCTATTCTATGCAGGGATTATGTTGAATTTGGAGATGTACCCGTTAATGCTACTGCTGAACAAAAAAAGGCAAGATCCACTACAGGGGAAGTCACTGGTAACGTATCGTATTCTCCTGGCACTGGTTGGCAAGGAAATATTGGTTTTACTGTAAAATTCGCTCTTTAAAAAGGTGACAATATACTTGAATGTACCAAAATTTATTTTTTAAATAATAGAATTTTATAGATTGGCAGATCAAATATTTTAAGTTAATTAACGTCCTATTTTATACGACTAAACATTTGGTACATTTAAGTATATCATTATCAAAATAATTTAGGTACTATTTTGAAAGTGAATTATTTATATTAATTATGACTGTTTTGTTTTCATAATAATTTGTCCTTTGTAATAGTTATTATTGGTTTGTAAATATTTACCCCCCAGTTGTCCCTACCCTTATAAAGATAAAACACAATGACAGCAATGAAATTTTTATTTTGTAGGGTATTAAAAAATCCTGTCTCCAAAAAAGAGACAGGATAACCGAAAAGACTAAAAAATATTTTTAAATGAAAAAAAACTTTTCCAAAAGTATACAGCATCATACCAATCACTTTATCTTTCCGGTACATTTTGAAGATAATAATACTGATTACTAGTTCTTTAATAAAAATCCTAGATTTAATTTATCAGAATACTTTTTGGAGATATCGATTTTATTATATTCCGGATATTCAATTTTCTTCACAATAATTTATTTTATCCTAGTCATTTATGTCTTTAGAATCTACGAATGAAATTGGCTAATATTCTTAAACTGCAGTCAACATTGAGTGAGGGAAAACAGCTAACTACTTTCAAGTAAAATGAATACTTTTCGTAGCTTTTCTAAAGCTAAAAAGAATTCATTTTTAGTAAGAGCTTGTTATATACCAATAATTTCCTTTCGAATGAAATGTTAAACATTTATTAGTATTTGGATTGACTATTGTGCTTGGAGTTGGTCCATGTAATGGCAAGTATATTTGTGACCCGGAGGAAGAAGATATTAACTTCCCTCCAGAATTTGCTGTACACAAAACCAGAATTCTATTAATATTTTTGCCACCTGGCGGAGGTAAAGTTATATTTCCTTTAAGAATGATAGTATAATCATCATCAAGTACAGAACCACTTCCTTCTCTGATCTTGGCATATATGCCACTTCCTGAATAGGTTGTGGAATCCAGGCCAGAACTAAATCGCACCCAGATACTACCATCAAAGTAATAATAACCTTCTTCTTTAACGTTTTTAGTTTGCCCTGTGGAATTATTAGCTGCTGAGGTAACATATACAATTGCCCCTTTCTGACTTGAAGTATAGTTTTTTTCAGAAAGCTGATTTCCTGTAATTCTTGGAGCAATAATACCATCATAAAAAGCGGGATTTTCGGGCTTACCTACGACATCTAAGCTTGCATTAGGATTAGTAGTATTTATCCCTACCTGACTAAAAAAACTAGCTGATAAACAAAAACTTACCATAAAAGTAACCTTTTTCATAAGTACATATAATTTTAATTATAAATTGAATTTAAAATGTAATCTCTAAAACATATCTGGACTTAATACTTTAAAAGCCCCTGTCTGGTTATTGTACTCCACCTTTGCAAAAGTTATCTGTCTGACAGGTCATTACTAAACTTTCGTAAATACAAATGGATTCGTTTTGCATCGCAAAATTGAAAAAAAACATCTTTCCTCTAAAAAAATATACTATCCACAAATACTCATTTATACCTGCTTTAAACCATATTACCAATAAAACAATTGACGGAGTTTTAAAAAAAAATTGAAATAACTTATTACCCGTCATAAAAACTCTTATTTACACTAAAATGCCAGTAGCTCGCAACATAAGAGTATCTTAGTACTATGAATTCACATGTTATCAAAAGCTTGTAGGATTAATGTTTAATATCTGATAGTCATTTTGGATGTTTAAATGATGTCTGTACATTATTAAAACAAGGGTTTAGATTGCCTAAACCCTTATTTTTTTAGTATAAGCTTGTACAGAATACAGTATAGATTTATTTTTTAATAATTTATATATAATTTTGCACCTACAATTCAGCAGTTTCATGCTATAAACACAAATAATTTATACAATAAATTAGATTATGAAATTTTTTTGCTTAATGTTTTCATTCATGATATTAATCGTGAATGCTAAAGATCCATCCCAACGTCAAATTGATAGCCTCATCAATGTAGCAAACAATAAAAATGCATATTCAAATTTAGGAGATAAAGAAATGCTAAGGTTAATCACCGAAGCTTATTATCTTTCAAAGGACCGGGGCTATGATGGAGGCCGTTTAGCATCATTAATTAAGTTTCTGGAAATATATTATAACACAAACAATATCAATGGTATATATGAAAAATCTGATAAAACAATTAGACTGGCTACAGAGTTGGATAATAATTATATTCTAAGCAGAGCGCTCAGATATAGAGCATGGATGTATATTAAAATAGGCAAATATAATCTAGCAAAAAATGAATTAAAAAAAGCTGCAGAAATTGCTTCAAATATTATTGACAATGATCAAAAATACAAATCTTTAATGAACATTAGTTCTACTATGGCCTCTTATTACGAAGCTTATAGATCAGATACTGATTCAATGCTATCGCAAGCAAAAAAAGCATATCAATACGCTTTCCATATCAAAAGTTCGAATCCAGATAAAAAAGGATACCTCTCAGCAACAGCCACTGTAATAGGTCATATTTTATTATATAAAGGAAATGTAAAAGATGCTAAAAAATATATTCTTAATGCTGAAAAAAATCTTATTAATAGTCCAGATAAGGCGACTCTGGTAAAAATATACAAAGCATTAGGAATAATTTCAATGAAGGAAAATCAACATGAACTGGCCATAGATTATTTTAATAAATCTATTTTTCTTGCAAAAAAATATAATCAGAATGACGAGTTAAAAAATATCTATCCAATGCTATCAGAAGCTTATGAGGCATTAAAGGATTATCAAAAAGCTCTTAATCAACATAATAATTACAAGAAAATCAATGACAGCTTGAATTTTGAAACAAAAAAAGTAATAAATAAAATAAAAAATCTTGAGAATAAAGATTACCAAAGCTTTGATTTCTTTGACTACAGTATACTTGGAGTATGTTTATTGCTTATTATTCTTATGATTATACCTAAGCAAGATATAGTAGAAACGCCCAGATCAGAAATAACGCTAACGACTGAGAAAGAAAATCATAAACAAAATATTTTATCATATGCCACCATAGAACAGTTGAATCAACTTACAGATCTTGCTACAAAAAATGAACAGGCATTTTATACAAAATTCCAAGAAATATATCCCCACTTTATAATAAATATAACTGAAAAATTTCCAAAACTATCCACAGCTGACATTAGATTATGTGCATATTTAAAAATGAATTTTGACACCAAACAAATTGCTGTTTTTACTAATTCTACCATACGATCTGTGGACGCAAAGAAATATCGCCTTAGAAAGAAAATAAATCTTAACCCAGAAGAAGAATTATACACTTATTTATCAAAATTCTAATTTTCTAATTAAGGCTAGTCATTGATTGTAATTTTTGGATTTTATCATTAGTGTGATGTAGTAGTAATTCTTTCTTTTAAAATTATTTATATTTTGTGATAATTATTAATAGTTGAAAAAAGGTAAACCTTATTTCCCACGATTTAGATAAAACTTTTATTATTAAGGATTTTACGTTTTGTATCGGGAAATAACCTTTGTTTTATTTTATTAAAATATTCCTTACCTCTATTCACCCTTGCTTGTTTTTCTATTTTATATTATGCACATCTTTTGTACTCTTCAACCAGGAAAATTAGAAGTGTTCAAAATAAATATATGTTTTGCAAAAGCCTTTGCTATACTTCTTAATAGACTATTTTATTTTTAAAAAGATTTTTAATGACAAAAATTCACTAAAATGTGAATGTGTTATTTTTTTTTGTGAAAAAATAATAGTAAATTTGACTGAACGACAATCACATAACACCAATAATCGTATGAAAGCAAAATTTACACAATTGAGTATAGTACTTATTTCCGGATTCTCGATTGCACAAGTAGGGATTAATACAGCCTTACCTAAAGCAACAATGGATATATCTGCTAAAAGAGATAATTCCGGACAGATTACAGACAATACACAAACTTTTGGATTGCAGGCCCCAAGACTTACCAGAGCCGAGTTAACAGTAAACACAGCTACCTATAATAGTGATCAGAGAGGAGCTTTAATTTATATTACAGATGTTACCGGTGGAGATAATGCGGGACAACGTGTAAATATAACTTCGATGGGCTACTATTATTTCGATGGAACGGTATGGCAAAAACTTTTAGAAGCTACCAATACCATCGCTCCTGCAATTAGTGCTTTACAATGCAACTCTGCTTATCTGAATCCTTCTACTTATACCGCTGGGACTCCTTTCAATGGTAACTTAAGAATTACCTATAGCCAAGGAAACGGAGGGCGATATAACTCAGGAGCTCCATTTACAGTAAATGGATTAACTTTCCAATTAAGGCCGGGGACTCTTGAGTTCGGAGATGGGGAATTGGTATTTTCTGTGACGGGAACTCCTACTAATGATAACAACATGCTCCTTCCTATGACCACCGCAGCAATTCCTTTCTTAACCGCAGCACAAAACTGTACGGCTACCGTGGGAAACAACAGTCATGCGGATATTACCCCTGTCGCTGTAATGGGTTATCCTTCCTTAACGACTGATGCTAACGGAAAGCAGGCTTACACCTTAGCGCTACCTACCCCGGATGGTAAATATTCGATTAGGGTTATATTTGATACCACAAGCGGAACAACTCCTGCAATCCCTAATGTTCAATTATATAATAATACCGGTTCTACAGTTAATCTATACTGGAATTATAATACTGAATATGGCGGGTATATTGGTGCTGCTGTAACGACAAACAATATCACTTCAGGAGTATGGGGAGGTATGGGAGATGCATCAGCTACATGGTATCCACAAGGCACAGGAGCAGTGGGAAGTGCGTACTGGGGGAATGTAGGGATTATAGATGGATCCGGTGGGGGACCTGAACACAGGAGATATACCTGGATAGACAGCAATCCTTCTTCAAAAACAGCTTATACTGCAACCATTATGGTGGGAGCTCCTACTACAGGCAGTGCTCAGCCTAACCTTTCAAAAATATTTATAAAGCTGGAACAAGTGAAAGCTCAATAATGAGATGTATCTATACGAATACCTATATTGAACGCTTTTGAATATTTTTTTATTCAATGATTTAATTCTGATAGCACAAACGAAAGAAGAGGCTGTATTGAAAGTTTTTATACTTTGAAACAGCTTCTTTCTTATTACTGAATTAAATCTTACAGGTTCTTATTCTTTGGATACAAACGTACATAAAAAAGGACAGAAACCATAGGTTACTATCCTTAATTAATTTAAAACCTTCAGAAAACAGATCTGCTATTTTATCGGGATTTTATTTGAATTATCTTTTAAATCAGCATAATTTATGGACTCTTCACATCTTTATTTCTCTTCTCAATCAATTGTGTCGGAGGATGCCCGAACAATTTTCTAAATGCAAAAGAGAAATGAGAAAAATTCTCAAAGCCAAGATCAAGATAAATTTCAGAAGGCTTTTTACCTTTCTTATCGATAAGGTAATAAGCTTCTTCCAGTCGTTTCTGTACAAGCCAATGCTTGGGAGTTGCACAGAATATCTTTTCAAAATCACGTTTGAAAGCGGACAGACTTCTGCCAGTGAGATAAGCAAACCGCTGTAGACTCACATTGAATCTGTAATTACGGTTCATAAATTCCTCAAGATCTATTTTTTCAGGGTTAGTGAAGTCAAAAAAAACATTCGCAAGCTTCGGATTTACCTTCAGCAGAACCAATAAAAGTTCGGTCCGTTTAACATTTAAAAACTGTTCTTCTATGATCCCGTTTTCATTAAAATAAGGAATAATGGATTCCATAAAATTTTTGACCAGTTTATGTTTTGCCATCGGAATGATTGCATCAGTTGTTTTACTCCCTTCAGCACTGAATTTGTAAGTATCATTAAAGGTCTTTAAAAAATCCTGTTCAAATAAAATGAATATCTTTTTGAAGGCCTCATTGTCAGGCTTTTTGGTATATTTTGCAAGATGGTTCCTTCTGCCTATTCCATAATCTCCGGAACTGATTTTATATTCCTTGTGTCCATCATAAACAAGCATAGCTCCTGAAACCAGATACATAAAGCAATGGTCCTGTATAAACTGCTCCGTATGAGGGGACGGAGTCATATAACAGGAAGCAATAGCTGATTCTTTCATAGGATAAATTTAATAAATATTGCTTTGTCAGATGCCTAATATAACTACTTTTCAATAAAAAACTAAGACCAGCCTCCTAATACAGCACCTCTTATAATATCTTTTACTTTTTAATTAACCCCAGCTGTAACATAGTTTCTGCCGTTGCCATAATCGCCTCTTCACCGGAACGGGGTGACCAGTGTAATAATTGTCTTGCTTTCTCGCCACTTGTTTCTGCATATTGACCAAGTAAAGTAGCCAGCATTCTTAATGATGGATTGAAAATAGCAGCTGCCCTTACGAACCAATTGGGCAGTTCTTTAGCGGGAGCCTTTGCTGCTGTTTCTCCTAAATTTTTCTTCAGTATCTGAGCTATATCAAGCATTGACAGTGCATTCCCTGTGGTAGCCAGAAATCTTTCACCGTTGGCTTCCGGATGTATCATGGCAAGCAGATGCAAATCAGCAACATCACGGACATCCACATAGCAGCAGTACACTTTCGGGCATGCTTTTATCTCACCTTCCAGCATTTTTTTCACCACCTGATTGGAATGAGAATAATCTGTTCCGAGTACGGGCCCCATTACAGCAACAGGATTGACCGTAGACAGTTCAAGTCCTCCCCCTTCACTTTTGATAAATTCCCATGCCGCTTTTTCAGCAATTGTTTTTGATTTTTGGTAGGGATGAAGATTTCCATTAAGATTAGACCAGTCTTTTTCCGTATATGGTGTTGTGCGGTTTCTATTTCCCATCCCTATCGCTCCATAGGCCGATGTTAATACAATCCGTTTCACACGGGCAGCCCTTGCCGCTTTCAGAATTCTTAATACACCTTCTTTTGCAGGAATGATCATTTCATCTTCATGTTTATAATTAACAACAGGCGTTGGAGATGCTACATGCAGAACATAAGTACAGCCCTGCACTGCCTTATCCCAATTCTTATCTTTCGAAAGGTCAGCCTCAATAAAGGAGAGTTCTTCAAAAGAGCTGATGCCTCCTTTCCTCAGCATTTCCCTCACTTCATGCTGCCTGTTAAGAGTCCGAAGCGTTGTTCTGACCTTATAACCTTGCTCAAGTAACTTTATAATACAATGAACAGCGATGAAACCGGATCCGCCTGTTACCAGAACGGTTATCCCATTATTTGAATTTGTCATATTCTTTGAATTTATAATGCAAAGATCGCTGGAAAAGTCAGTAGCATGTTTTGCTGAAAAATCCAAATTCATTGTGCTGGAAAGTTCATCACGAAAGGTATCCGCGATGTTTTTCTATCGCTGATTATGCACCCCGGTTAGCCACCAGTTCATTAAAAACATTTGTATTTTGATATTGTTATCTGGAAAATATTTTGTGCATGGTTATTTTTTTCTGTGTTCTTCAATCAGGTTTTAAACACTTAAGTTTTTTCAGAACCAGACCTTTTACGTAATAAAGCATCCCTAAGTTTTGTGAAAATCTTTGATTTTCATCTTATGTGAGCTTTTCTGCAGTATCATCTTAAACTTATTAAGTGAACTCAAGTATTTTAAAAATAAATCATCAGCAAATCAGTAACAGCCGGTATTCACCATCATTTTCCACAGGAGCTCTGTGTACACAGGGCAATACCTGCTGCTCAGGATGATCTACTGCAATTCGCCAGAGATGACCCGTCTCTAAATTGACCGGCTCTGCACCAGGCTTAGGCTGGTAATGAAGATCAAAGAAATAATCTTTCAGGAAATCTTCAAATTCTTCTTCAGGACCTCCGTGTAACTGTTTGAGCTGTTCACGTATTTCAGGAACTAAAATTTTCTGTTCAGCCTGATCATTGGGAATAATATCACTGGCTGCTCCGTGATACGTACAAAGGAAAGTATCTGTACCAATGGGTGAACGATCTACATGATAGGAATATACATCCGTTGATATAAAACCGAGTTCTTCATCCCGCTCATAACATTTAAGTAAATTAAGAACTGGAGAAGCTCCCCAATCGGTCAATAATTCCAAATCCTTTAAGATGGTTTCTCTTGCCAGATTTCCTTCATCTGATAATTGCAATGCCAGCAGATCTTTAGCGGAAACTACTGTAATATTATCTTTTAACTGAAGATTGGAGACAATTTCTTTAAAATCCCCGGCTAAATTTCTATGCCAGCAAATTGCATTCACGGTTCCATGAAACTGAGTATTTACAAGTTCAGAAAAAGAAGAGACCACATCAATTTGATGATGCCCGGAAAATGTATTGTTCATAATTTTGAGAAACCTTTCAGCGGCTTATTTTTTTACAAAAATACGGAATAGGTTATTTAAAATCTTGACTATAAAAAATTCTGATAGATTTTTAAATGGTTATTTTTATTTTAATATACTCTTTTTTTATTCGTATTGTATTTATTCCTAACTTCGAATTAATGATCCATCAGTCAATTAACCCCAAAAACAGCTATGCAGATTCTCCCTTCTCCCCGCTTAGCGCCTTATATAAAAAGTTACACCGTTATTACGATTGAAAAGGCCCTCAAAGATGAAGTATTTTACCCGAGCGGATATGTTGATCTGATCATTAACATTTCCGGAGGTTTTGCAGCAACTATCATCAATGGAAAGCAAAAGGACACCCCGGATATAGAACTGCTGGGACATCTTACCCTTCCCACACGGCTTACAGCTGCAAAGGGAACTTCGGTGCTTATCGCAAGGATTTATCCTTATGCCAGCACTTTATTTTTTTCTGATCCCCTATCAGAATTCACAAACTATGCTACTGATATGTATGACATTGCAAAAAGCGAAAGCAGAGATTTGTATGACCGCATAATGCAGGCTGAAAACCTCTCCTCCAAAATCAATATTTTAGAAATTTATTTTCTTCAGCAACTGAAAAAAAATGAATCCAGACTAAAGAAAGCAACAACAGTTCAAACCCTCAGCCAACAGCTTATCATGGACCATTATCAGCTGAATTTACCTGCTCTCGCAAAAAGTTCAGGATTATCAGAACGATATATCCAAAAGCTTTACCTTATGAACATAGGGATAAGTCCGTCAGCTTTTGCAGCCGTAATCCGGTTTAACAAAAGCCTGCACAACGTGCTCAATACTTCGGAATCTCTTACAGCCATAGCTTATGAATGCGGGTATTACGATCAGGCCCATTTTATCAAAGAGTTTAAAAAGTTCACCGGCATTCCCCCTTCTGCAACCAGGCTGTCGCTGATCAAAAACGATACAGATCTCCAGCAGGCTCTCAATATTGGTTTTTAATTCGGTTTCACAGGATGATTACTGCTGAACATATCCCTGTGCATCTTCCAGCCGTCTTTTGTATTCTTCCAGATCACAATCACCTTTCCGTCATCCATTTTTTTACCTTCTAAATCTGTCATCTCATAATAACTTTCTTCAGTAACTGCCGTTTTTCCATCTCCATATAAATTCTGAATCGTGAACTTAACATGTACCTTTGGTCCGTTCTTAAAGAAACCAAGTATAGCTTCTCTTCCGCATACCGGTGCTGCATTGGGAGGAAACAGACAGGCATCGCCGGTATACCTGGTGAGGATTGATCCGTCATCTTTATTAGCCAGATCAGCATAAACTGCGTTACTGGCTTCAATAGTTTTTCTTACAGCGTTCACAGGGCCTTTAGCCTGAGCATTACACCAGAATGTGAACATGAGTAATCCGCTTAGAATAAGTAATTTTTTCATTTTATTTTTTTTACAAAGCAAATCTTTCCTACAGGTAAAAAATTGTAAAATTGCGAACAAATATATACTCTGAACCGACAGACCGAGTCATAAAAAAACAGTATCCTCTTTCGGAGAACACTGCTTATATATAAAGTTAGTGATTTTCAGTTTTGAGTTTACTTCTTCAATATTTTCTCTGTTACTGTCGAAGATTTGGTTTTGAGTTTAATGTAATATACTCCTGTCTGAAGAGAAGATACTACCACCTGCTCCTGCATCATATTCAGAGCTCCCTGTTGTACCTGCTGTCCTGTCGGTCCAAAAATTTCATAGGAAATCAAAGGCTCCTTACTCCGGATGCTAAGCACATCCTGAACCGGATTCGGATATAATTGTATTCCTGCCTGGACAGCCGTTTCCTCTACCGACATCTGACTGCATGCCGATTTGGAATATTTTGTAATAAAAGACTGGGACTTCCCTCCCGTTACATTGACTGTCATCGTATTGACATTATCATTGGATTCTGTAAACAGCTGGTCATGAAAAAGACCCCCTAAAACATAATTCCCGTTCTTGTCTACAGCAATCGCTGTAAATTCATCCTGAATCTGAAAGTTACTGTGAATCTCCCCGGTACCTATTACCATTCCTGTATCTTTATTAAAACGCACTAACAAAGGATCAGACAAATCCGAATTTGGACGTGTCATTGAAAAAGCTCCCCAAATTTCATTCCAGCTTCCTTTAGCAAATGCTAATTCATTCCCGTTAAGTGCAATTTTGCCTTTCATAAAGCGGTAAGCAGAAAAACTGGTAAGCCCGTCGGGAACCTTCGCCCATTGTACTATCCCATCAGCATTAAGCTTCATCACAAAAGGAGTTTGCCCCTGATATATTTGGACAGGAAAAGAGTAACTTCCGAAAGTTGTAGGAACCGTTCCTGAAAAATAACGTCCTGAAATATAAATATCTGAAGAACCTGCAGCTTTGATAACAGAATGAATTTCATCATCCATAAACCCAGGTAAGCTGTTATCAAATTCTTTTCTCCATAATTCTGCCCCGGTACTGCCATTAAACGCAAGCAGATAGGCATTTTTTGTAAACGGAACGTTATTGTATGAAAAGCTCTCCATATTACTGCTATAGTTTCCAACCATTCTTTTACCAGCCAGATAATACCTGTTTAAAGTTTCATCATACAGCAGATTCACTTTACCATCTGTTCCTCCCGCTGTTAATCCTCCTGTAATAGGAAGTAACAAAGGTGTTGCAGGTGTCATATTCCCATTGTCATAGTTAAATTTGACCAGATAATACTGCAACGATGTAGTGAATGTTGAAGGCACTGTAATCAAACCATTTAAATGAGTACCTGCTCTGAAACCCATAATAGCATGAATATTTTTGGATGAATCCATATACATCATCTGTACATCACAACGTCTGCTAAGATAACTGACATCTCCCTGTAAAGCCTTACTCCAATCCAGTGTTCCATCAGCCGTTTTATATTTAAGCAGATAACCTGCTTTATGTGCGGGTTCTACCGTCTGATCATAATAGGTATACAAAGGCAGTGTATGAGCAGCATCAAAATGCATAGGAACAGCAGTTGGATCTCCACTATATGAATTATTATAAAGAGTAGCCATTACATATAATCCACCATTATTATCCACTTCAATATGCCAGGCATTTTCTCCATCTTCTGACCCTCCGATAACGGTAGACCATAATGTATTACCCTGACAGTCTGTGGCAAACAAAATAAGATCACGAAGTCCATAATTAGGAACAGATACACCGTTCAAATTTTGATCACCATTCCATACACTTGCGAGATAATAGGTGTTGTTATTATTATCAACAACAATATCCCGGATAGATTCATCAAATTGGTAATTAAATCCCGGATCGGCAGAACCAGATTGTCCACCAGCCTGTTTTGCCCATTGCCATTGGTAAGTCTGACTAAAAGATAATACCGGCATCATAAGAAGCAATCCCCAGAGTTTGTTTTTTAATTGTATCATAAAAATCATTTAATTATAACATACTATAAAAAAACAGTGCTCTCCGAAGAGAACACTGCTTTATAAGCTACTAATTTTTAATTAGTTTTCCTTGTAATGATGTATCTCCCGTTTGTACAATAACGATATAAACACCTTGCAGCCAGCTGGAAACTTCCACGTCCAGTTCTCCTGAAGCCGTTTTAAGTTCCTTACGGAATTTGATATTGCCCATAGCATCAAAAACTGTAATCTGTTTTGCCAGTAATTTTTCATCGCCCGTATTATACGAGATTTTCACTTTTTCCTTTGCAGGATTTGGGATCATTTTCAGAGAAGAAACTGAAGCTGAGCTTACACCTCTTCCTGCATTTTTCATCCCCATCCAGTCCGGATCTACTGCCTTAATGGTAAA
The DNA here is from genome assembly GCF_006829085.1 of Chryseobacterium sp. ON_d1. Taxonomy (GTDB): domain Bacteria; phylum Bacteroidota; class Bacteroidia; order Flavobacteriales; family Weeksellaceae; genus Chryseobacterium. The sequence goes on along the minus strand of NZ_BJTC01000003.1, from coordinate 325,275 downwards.
CTTACAGGTTTCGTTAGAGAATAATATCTCATCTGCTCCCTGGAAGCTTGAGTTTGGATAGAATGCCAACGGATTTGCGTTCATGTCATACATTCCTCCTGCCGGAATTGTAATAATAGATGGAACATAGATTCCGAATCCATTAACACTTGATACCGTAAGACTTATCGGCTGGGTTCCTGTGTTGTAAATAAAACCATAAACAGCATAATGATCTCCAACCCACTTCATTCCTTTAATTTCTCCTTTGATCTTACAGTCTTCGGATCCACATTCTTTACCCGGATAGTAATTCATAGTTCCGGATGTGTACTGGCATCCTAAATGGTTAACCTGTAACTGGTAAGTTCCTGCATTAATGATGTACAGCGGAAAGATGAAGTCATTGTTTCCGCTCTGGATATTGTTTCCGAACAGCTGCCAGTCATGGTGGTCAAATACTCCTTTAGGCCCTAAGATATAGTTATTCTCTCTGATACATTCGTCATAGCATCCTGTAGGGAATACCCACATCAGGCTTTCAAGACTTAATGGCACTTCTACATAATTAGATACTTTACAACCGCTTGGCGCTGTATAAATAACCTGGTACGCACCACCTTCATTTACGGTGATTGTCTGGCCTGACATTCCATTGCTCCAGTTATAATCTCCTGAAGATGGTCCTGATGCAGTTAACTGAATTTTATAAGGCTGGCAACTCACCAAACTATACGTTGCAGTAATAGATGATGGCGGATTACTTACTGTAAGGGTAAAGTTTTTAGAACTTATGCACCCTGATGTTCCTGGAGTTCTTACCTCCAGTGTATAAACATAGGTTCCTGCCGTTAATGCTCCTGTATTATAAGTGATAGGATAAGGAGCAGAAGTCCATGGAACAACCACTGAACCGGCTTTTTTCCATTGGTATTCTAATGTATTGTCAGTTACAAGACCACTGAGTGTTGCAGAAGATCCTGCACAGATATTCGCTTTACCTGAGATATTTACATAGGGAACATTTTTAACTGTCACTGTTGCTGCTTTAGTACTCATGATGCTTGTTCTACAACCATCAGATGATACCAGTACCGGCCAGTAAGTTCCCGACTGAGTAGGTGTGAACGTCATTGAATTTGGTGCTCCCGGCACTGGCTGGGAACCGTTCATCCAGATATACTGGCTGGCCGTTCCTACTGAACCATTAAATACAAGTGTAGGAACAGATCCTGCACAGGCAACTACGTTAACAGGTGAGATATTACCATCAATGAAAGCTTCATTCACGCTAATGTTTGCAATTGGTGAAGTATACACACATCCGTTAGGGGTCGTGATTTTTAGCTGTACTGTTTTGGCACCACTTGTATTATACGTAACCGTAGCGCCTGCTCCGGTAGCTACATACGCTGTACCATCAAAAAGCCATGTGTATGTATTAGCCGGGGTGTATCCTGGCGCAGTAAATGTAATAGGTTCACGTACACATATCCATGCCGGAACCAGGAAGCTGGTACTAGGAACCGGAGCTAATGTGATGGTCTGTGTAGTGGTACACACTGGTTTCCCTGGCGCAGACATTGTCATTGTGAAGGTATAAGTACCTGGCGCCAGATTATTATATGTAGCCGTCTGACCTGTCTGAGTTGGCTGTCCGGGACTGGTGAATGTGTAGGTAACAGATGCCGGATTGATCTCAAATATTGTAGAAGTGTTGAAAAGAGTCACATTATACCCGTTTCCATTACACACTGTACTGATATTGAATTTAGGCTCATAATTTTTTCTTACTTCTACGGCTTTGCTGTACCAGCATGCACCGTATCTCAAACGTACAAAAACAATATGTGCCCCTGCAAGACCAGTCTGGTATGTAGCTGTAGGCTGTCCCTGAGGAGAAGTTAAAGTAAGAACATTGTCTGATGACCATTGAATCTCATCAGGAGTTCCGTTATAGGTTAAACCTGAAACAGAAATCGTATTACAACCTGACCACGAAGCAGCAAAACTGATCTGAGGATCTGCTGTACATGTCCCGCTGCTTGGGCATAACTGAGCCACATTAACGTCCTGTGAATAAACCACACACCCATTAACATCTATAGCCCGTACTTTATAGGTTCCAAAAGCACCTGCTCCAGCTATCGTGTAAGAGTTGGTAGTAGCACCTGGTATAGATGTATTATCTTTAAACCACTGCCATGAAGTAATATTGGTAAGCCCGGTAGAACTGTTTGCCGTAAGGGTATATGGTGTCATAGTTGCAGGATCACATACCAGGATATTATATACCGGAGAAATTGTTATAATGGTTTCAGGATATATCGTAAAGTTTGCGCTTGCAGTAGGCTTATAGTTACATCCGTTAGTTCCTTCATATGTTACAGTAACCGTTTGGGAAACATTGCTTCCTGAATTGTTCTGGATATATCCGTTATTTGGGAAGCTGTAAACTCCGGTCGGGTTAAAGGTTGCAGGAAACTGAGTTCCATTAGCAAAAGTGAATATCACATTTGTTGCTGAAGTGATTGTTCCCTGATTCACGGTGAAAGAAAGGTTTGAGCCTAAACAGACTCCTCCAATATTAGTAAAGCTTACTACCGGAAGCGGTATTAAAGATACCGGCATGCTGATAATTTTCGTTACTCCACATTTTACCACTCTTAAGTTCAGCATGGTGTTGCTTGTTGAAGAAATTTCGTTGAAGTTTACCGTAATATTAGCGGTGCCCTGACCTCCTATAACACTTCCAAAGTTGGCACTTCCGAATGTCCATTCCATAAAGTCGGGAACAATACCGTTCAGATTGGCACTGAAAGTCTGGGTACTGCTCGGACAGAAAGGTCCTGAATTAGGGGTGATCGTAATCGTGTTAAGATCCAGCGCCGTAACATTGAATGAAATAGGAGCCGAAAGGCAACCTGCATTACTGATTGATTTGTTCTGCGCTGAAACGGTGTATGATGAAGCGCCAGAGTTAAAGATCACTGTTACAGAAGAACCGGCATTACTGCCCTGAATTGTTCCGTTCGTAACACTCCAAACCGGTATCATTCCTGCATCTACAGAACTGATGGTATATACATAAGGTTTTCCCGGACACACTTTTGTTTCTCCAGAGATTGTTCCGGAAGGTGGCTGTGGAATTGGGAGTACCTTAATGATTCTTGAATTACTCTCGCAGCCTCCCCCTTGTTTGGTAGCTGTAATGGTATAAGTACCTGCTGTTGCAAAGTTGTAGGTAAATGTACCTGTTGTTGGTGGAGATGTATAAGTAGATCCTCCTGTCGTTACTTTCCAGATAACAGGTACGTTTGGTGTAGCTGTAAATGCCTGGCTTGTTTCTGCACAGATCTCATCTGTTCCTCCGCTTATCACCACAGGTGCTTCCACTACGATATCGATAGAGGCACTCCCCCCACATTTTAATAAGGTATTCAGATAATTAGCCGTAAGATGATATGTCCCCGGTTGCGTAGCTGAAAAAACAATTTCATTTCTCTGCTGGGTATTGACCAGCATACCTCCTGCAGGACCTGATACATTCCATTGAACACTGGTTGTAGGCCATTGAGGAATTGAATAAGTATACTGTTTTCCTGCACATATTACTGCCTGGCCATTAACTTTCGCATTTTTTAGCACTACAGGAATTTTAATAGTAGTCCACTCAGGGCAGCCGCATTCAGACCGATACATCACGTAACCGAAGCCATCAAGCGGATCTACCTGATCCCACTTCACTTCAATTTCGTTACCATTATTGCTGACAATTGAGCCTCCGATAACTTTCCATTCTCCTTTACAGTTATCCTGCACATTGTATTTTTCCAAACTGTTTTCACATACTACAGAAGCACAGTTGATCTGTACAGGATCCGTTTTTATCACCTTGATCTCTTTTTTATATTTGCTCTGGCAGCCGCACTTGTTCGTTACCGTCAGCTGAACAACATAATTACCGGGATTGGTATACGTATGGGAAGGTTCAAAAGCTGTGGATGTGGAAGTAGCTCCATCTCCAAACTCCCAGAAATAATTGATAATATCCGATCCTCCGTTTTGATCAGAAAGATTATCAAAATAGACCGTTGTATTTTTACATACGGTATAATCCAGATTTAACAATTCAAATTTGGCGATGGGCCTGTTGATCTTTTCAATACAGATCGTCTGGGTTTCAATAGTTCCGTCACTGTAGGTGATAACTGCCTGTAAAGAACCGCTGCCTGCCGCTCCCCAAATAACGTTCGCAACCGTATTTCCTGGTCCGGAAATGGCTGCAGTTCCTCCGGAAACAGTCCACTGTACATTGGAAACATTTGATCCCTGAACCTCATATTTAACAGGAGTGACTGATTTCTCACAGACACGGAGGCATTGGGATGAGTTGATGTAAGAACTGGCGATCCCATTATCAGGGACCTGACTTTCTTTTTCGCCACGGAATTCCTGGCATCCGACCTGTTCAGTCCATGTAATTCGAGCTTGTGCCTGCAGTACCCATGGTACCAAAAGCCAACATAGTAGTAGCCATCTGAAGATGTACTGCCTACCAAAATAGGTGTTGTTTTTCATAGTTATTAAAAAAGTGTTATTAATTTTTTGTCAAATTAATAAAAAAAATAATATAAAAATCATTTTATAGTGAAAAAATAACATTATTTCACTATTGAATTTCAACAATATAAAGAAATTCATAAGTATATGTTATTTCACACACCTATTAATTATGCAGGAAAAGTCAGCATTCTCGCGGGTTCTTGAGTATAAATAAAATAAAATTCTACATTTATACCATATTAAAAATAAAATAATAACTAAAATATAAATTAATGTTATTTTTTTATAGTTAAAATAAATTAATACTTAAATCATTACACATACAAAACATGCAATTCATATCAATTCCCTATCCTTTAATTTTGCCATGAACTTACTCTCCACATATAGATCTGTATAACCATATTTATTACCTTAAATAATACTGATCACCGAAGGCATATACAGGATAGAATTGCCGGCACGATTAAAATATTTTATCTTTGTTTCTCGAGGCTTATCATAAATATATATTTGAAGATCTTCCCTATGAAAAACAACAGCTTTTTATTTTCTGCAAAAGGAATTTGCACCGCGGCTTTTTTATCCTTAAACACCATTGTTTATGCTCAGAAAGCAGCAGATATTTCAACCATATCAGAGAAAACTTTAAATACCATTCTTGAGAAAAACAGAGCATATTATACCCAGGGAAAAGTAGCCGATTATATTCCTGAACTGGGAAAAATGGATGCTAAAGCCATTGCTTTCTCAGTGGTGGATAAGAACGGAAAGGTATTCAATACTGGTGATGTAAGCAAGAAATTCACAATGCAGAGTATTTCTAAAATCATTTCACTGATGGTTGCAGTTAACGAAAAAGGAGAAACCCATATTTTTGATAAAATGGGGTACTACGGTTCAGACAAACCTTTTAATCATTTTTCAAATCTTGAAACCACAGGAAAACCGCTCAATCCAATGATGAATGCAGGAGCTATTCTTACCACTTCATTAATATCAGGAGATGGTGAAAAACCTTTCCTTAAAATACTGGACATGGTGAGGTACATTACCAAAAATCCTTCAATAGAGTATAACAAATCCGTTTATGAATCCGAAAAATCAACGGGACATCGCAACCGTGGCATGTTTTACATCATGAAAAACAGTGGTCTTATTTCAGGAAACGAAGACCAGCTGGACAATTATTTCAAACAGTGTTCTATTGAACTTACCGCGGAAGACCTTGCAAAAATCGGGTATTTCTTTGCCAATCAGTGTGTAAGATTTGACGGAGATTCTACATATAAAAATGCTGACATGGCCAAACTGATAGAATCACAGATGCTGACTGCCGGAATGTATGAGTTCAGCGGAGAATATTCCAGAATGGTAGGTCTGCCAAGTAAATCCGGTGTCGGTGGTGGAATTACAGTGAGTGTTCCCGGAAAAATAGGAATCGGGGTATTCAGTCCTGCCTTAGATCAGCATGGAAATTCGCTGGCAGGTTACCACATGATTTTAGATCTGGCCAAACAGTACGGATTAAGTATTTTTTAAAGATTAAAGCACATAAAGTATCATAAGGGGCTCCAAAACATTTTGTTTTGGAGCCCTCTTACATAAAGGCTTAATGATGATCTCTCCTATTTATTAAAAATGTATTTATTTTATCTGCAAGACCGACCAGTACATGCCCTTTTTCCGGATCAATATAAGATTCAAAATCCGGAAGTAATCTTTCAAGTCTTTCTTTTATCTGTTGAGAATCCCGGATCACATCATCTGCTCCTCCTATAAAGAAGACAGGCATGGTGATATTTTTCAATTCTTCATCAGAAAAAATATATTCCTTATCCATCCTTGCATTAACAGAAGACTGCATGAGATTCATAAAGTCCAGAATCGGCTGATCTATTTTCTGTGAACCCATAATCAGTTTATTGATTTTTCTCTTCCCGGCATTCCCGAGAAAAGAAAAGAGTATCGCTTTCAAAACAAAACTGCGCTTCGTTTTTACAATTCCTCCCGGAGAAAGAAGAATGAGCTGACTGACCTTTTCAGGATATCTGGATGCAAACTTTATTGCAAGCCATCCGCCTTGAGACAATCCCACCAAAGATGCTTCTGCTATTTTCAGCTGTTGGAAAATCTCATTCAGCCAGTCACTGTAATGATCCCCTTTGTAAGGAAGTCTGTTTTGCTCACTTTTACCTGGTTCCCCAATAATATCAATAACATATACTTTGTATTCTTTGCCGTACAAAACAAGATCTTTTATCCAGGACGCAGCATTAGAATTAGCCCCATGAAGTAATATAAGTTTAGGATGATCTTCATTTCCATAACTCAGAACATGGGTTTCTCCAAAATTTGTTGGGACCATTTGCTGACGGATATTTCCTTTAAAATTTGCCAGCACAGTATCATACTGCTCCAATACCTTTTCTCTGTGAGCATCTGATTTGAAAATTGTTGTCTGTTTCATATATATACCTGTTTTCATTTGTAGTATTTTTTTAAATCCAAAACAAATTTCTGTATGATACCCCCAAAAAGTCAGATCTCCGGAATCTGAATGCAGTTATTCAAGATCAACCAGAAACTGGTCAATTTCAAAAAAGGCAGGTTTACACGAATGAGTAATGGATGGATAATATTGAAACTCATTCTTGATCACCATCATTGATCAATATCAGAAAATGAGCTTCATATTATAAAGTACAGGCATATATCAATCATAATTTCATCAGATATCAAATTATGATTTAGTTTGTAACAGTGCAAAAATACAAAAGTTTTTACAAAACACTGGTATTATCATAAATTGTAAATGCAGGACAGATGTTTTTCGAAATCCCCAAAGAGGTTATACGCCAATATAACTCATTAACAAACAGATTATTTACTCTAAAAAATAAAAAAAATACTGATATGAGATATTTACTTTTTTTTATGAATTTCGAAAAGATATATTAATTATTCTTAAAAATACCTATATGTTTATTTATCAAAAAGATATGAAAAATTCACAAATAATTTAAATTAAATCACAATATATTGATTAATTTTATTTATATTCGCATTATCGTTTTATCAGATTGATAAAGACTATTCTAGCATTTCTGAACATTATTCACTGTATATTATCTTTTTGTAATATATCAAAAACAAATCTCTCTTTTTTGAAATATTTTATTTTTTATTACTATATTTGCTTAACATTTCTTTAACTATAATTATTTATAGTTATGGCTAATAAGATTGTATCGACCTGTTTCTAAGAATAATAAAACAATAAATATACTTTAATAAAATTTGAACAATTGAATTTTTTATATTAAAAAATCATTATCAAATTTCATTTATGATTGAATATATATTATATTTTTATTATTTTTATTCACCATAACAAGAAATCTGCAGTTAAAACTGTCTGAATTGATATTTTGTTATGATATATTACCAACTATTCAATACCGTAAATGCTATGAAAAACTTGAGTAAAATCAGGCTAATGCCCTTTGAAAAGCCGGACATTAAACTTACATCTAATAAGTTATTGAAGAATAACAAATTATTGATGAGTTATCACAAAACGATACATTTCGTTAACGATTTAACAAAAACCAATTTTATTATATCATAATGAAAAGCATGGGGTCTTATTACCGAAAGGCCCAGCACTTTGTTATGAATCTCTTGCCATCATTCAATAATTATCACGCCATGAAAAACTTAACCATTATTGGACTAACGCCATTCGAAAAACCTGACGTTAACCTTATGCTTAAACTACATCAGGCGGGTGCATTTCCCGTCCTGAGTCTAGGTGACGAGCTGACAACTGCCCAGGAAGCGTTACATCAACTTGATCAGATAGACGTACCATCCTATGGTATTTATTTTTCTAACAACAATTTCACTACCCTGCAAATTCCTGAAAAAGTCAGGTTTGCGATTCTTCCATGCGGAATTTCCGGGCCTTCTCATCTGCCTGCTGTTTATCAGGTAAGCAGTGTGGAAGAAGCCAGACAGGCTGAACAATCCGGAGCAGAAGGAATTATTATTAAGGGGAATGAAGCTGGCGGATGGGTAGGTTATGAATCCACGTTTGTATTATTTCAGCGTGTGATCAAAGAAATACAGAGTATTCCGGTGTGGGTACAGGGAGGAATAGGTCTCCATACTGCCGCTGCATCTAAAGCATTAGGTGCTGCAGGAGTAGTACTGGACAGCCAGCTGGCTTTGTTCCCTGAAAGCTCAGTTCCCCAGGAACTGAAGGATGTATGCTCAAAACTGAATGGTACAGAAACTAAGATAATCGCCAACCATCGGGTGCTGGTAAGACCAAACTCTCCTTTGTTGCCAGAAAATGTTACCGCTGAAGATCTGAAACAGTACTTTAAAGGACTGAACCTGAGTACATGCTACATTCCTATGGGACAGGACATTTCACTTGCAACAGACCTGTATGAAGACTTCAGGACGCTGAAAAAAATGATTTTCGGATTCAAAGAAGCCATGTATGGACATTTGAAGCAGGCAAAGGCGCTGAAGGTAATTGATAAAGGTAATCCGATGGCTCAGGAACTGGGTTTAGATTATCCTATCGCCCAAGGTCCTATGACCCGCGTAAGTGATGTTCCTTTATTTGCCAATGCAGTTGCTGATGCCGGAGCTTTACCATTTGTCGCTTTATCCTTATTGAAAGGAGAGTCTGCAAAGTCTCTGGTAATGGATACCAAAAAGCTGGCTGGGGAGAAAACCTGGGGAGTGGGAATTTTAGGTTTTGCACCACAGGAATTAAGAGATGAACAGACTTCCTACATATTAGAAGCGAAACCGCCTGTAGTTTTGATTGCAGGAGGAAGACCCGCCCAGGCCAAAATATTTGAAAAAGCAGGAATAAAATCATTCCTACACGTTCCGTCCCCTGCCCTTCTGGATATTTTCCTGAAAGAAGGCGCTAAAAACTTCATTTTTGAAGGACGCGAATGTGGAGGTCACGTAGGCCCTCTGTCCAGTATGGTTCTTTGGGAAAAACAGATCGAACGTATCTTGAAAGAAGACCATCCTGAAAATATCAGTGTCTTTTTTGCAGGAGGAATTCATAACGCATTTTCAACCGCTTTTGTATCCATTATGGCCGCACCTTTAGCCGCAAGAGGTGTAAAAGTAGGTGTACTGATGGGAACAGCCTATCTCTACACCCATGAAGCGGTACAGACCGGAGCTATTCAGGAAGAATTCCAGTCGCAGGCTATGCAGGCGAAAGATACAGTCCTTCTGGAAACAGCTCCCGGACATGAGACACGCTGCCTGAATACGGCATTTGCACATCATTTCAATACTGAAAAAGCAAAGCTTTTAGCTGCAGGAATGGATAAAAAAGAGGTATGGGAACAGCTTGAAAAATTAAACGTAGGCCGTTTACGTATTGCTGCTAAAGGTATAGAGCGTCAGGGCGATAAACTTGTCAATATCCCCAAAGACGACCAGCTGGATCTAGGAATGTATATGATCGGTCAGGTGGCTACGATGCACAACCGTGTAATTTCACTGGCAGCTCTTCACCAAAACATTACAGATAATTACGAATATATTCAGAATGCAGCATTACCGGAAAAGCCGGTTTCTACAGAAAAACCGCTGGATATTGCAATTGTAGGGATGGAATGTATCTTCCCCGGTGCTAAAAACCTTGATGAATACTGGAGAAATATCATTTTAGGAAAAGACAGTGTTACCGAAGTACCGGATGAAAGATGGAATAAAGAACTGTATTATCACCCGGATTCTGACGGTCCGGATGTATCCCATTCAAAATGGGGAGGATTCATTCCTAAAATCGATTTTGATCCATTGGCATTTGGAATTCCGCCACAATCATTGGCAGCCATTGAACCTACACAATTACTGACCTTATTGGTAGCAAAACGTGCCATGGAAGATGCCGGATATGGTGAAAAACACATCAACAGAGAAAACATTTCTGTCATTATAGGAGCTGAAGGGGGAAATGATCTTGCCAACAGCTATAGTTTCAGAGGATATTATAAGCAGGTTTTCGGAGAAATTCACGAAGAAGTAAAAGAAGCATTTCCGCACACCACAGAAGATTCTTTTCCAGGTATCCTGGCGAATGTAATCGCGGGTAGAATTACAAACCGACTGGATCTGGGAGGCAGAAACTTCACCGTAGATGCAGCCTGTGCCTCTTCACTAGCCGCTATTGATCTTGCCTGCCAGGAACTTGTCTTAGGAAAATCCGATATGGTTCTTGCAGGAGGAGCAGATTTACACAACGGCATCAACGATTACCTGATGTTCTCCAGTACCCATGCGCTTTCCAGAAAAGGAAGATGTGCTACGTTCGACAGTGATGCAGACGGCATCGCTCTTGGAGAAGGAATTGCTATCCTTGTCCTGAAACGATATGAAGATGCTATCAACGATGGTGACCGTATCTATTCTGTAATTAAAGGAGTAGGCGGATCCAGTGACGGTAAAGCTCTGGGATTGACTGCCCCTAGAAAAATAGGCCAGGTAAGGGCATTAGAACGTGCTTACACCCAGGCAGGCATCAGCCCTGCTTCCGTAGGGTTAGTGGAAGCTCACGGTACCGGAACTGTCGTGGGAGATAAAACAGAATTGAGTGCCCTGACAAATCTGTTCAGCCGTTCAGGGGCGCTACCTGGGCAAACCCATCTAGGTTCAGTGAAAACACAGATCGGACATACGAAATGCGCCGCCGGATTAGCAGGATTAATCAAAGCTTCCCTTGCGGTATATCATGGTGTAAAACCACCTACCCTTCATCTTCAGCAGCCTAATGCCTATTACAATGCTGGAACCAGCCCATTTGCATTCCATTCAGAAAGTGGATTATGGTCAGAAAAAAACCGTTATGCAGGAATCAGTGCTTTTGGATTTGGGGGAACCAACTTTCATACGGTCATTGCCAACCATCCTAAACAGGATAATTCAATTGCCATGCAGTCATGGCCTTCAGAATTATTTGTTTTCCGTGGAGATACTTATGAAGAGGCAAAAGAACAGTCCGGTCAGATTAAAACTTTATTAGAAATTAATGATGGTATTCCGTTACAGGATATTGCGTACAGCTTAAGCATCAGTTCAGAAAAGCCTATCCAGTTCAGCATCGTAGCAGATACGGTGGAAGATCTGATGATGAAGCTTGAGCTGGTATTGCTAGGGATTGAGACAAAAGACACCTTTACTGTAAATAAAAAAGAAGGTAAAGTCGCATTTACATTTCCTGGACAGGGCAGTCAGAGAATTAATATGGCCCGTGACCTGTTTGTAGTTTTCCCGGCCATGCGTAAACTTCTTGATGAATACCCTGATCTTGAAAAAGTAATTTTTCCTTCTAAAACCTTTAACGAAGCTGATTTAAAGCAACAGAAAGAAACGATCAGAGATACCCGTTTGGCTCAGCCGCTTTTAGGAATTGTTGATCTTGCATTGGCTAAATTCCTTGAATCATTAGGCATTATCCCGGATATGCTGGCAGGTCATAGCTATGGTGAATTACCGGCTTTATGTTTTGCAGGAGTATTCGGAGAAGACAAGCTGGTGGATTTAAGTGTTAAGAGAGCTCAGTCTATTTTAGATTCAGTAGAAGGCGGAGACCCTGGTTCAATGCTGGCTGCAAGTGCTACTCCGGAACGTCTTCAGCCTGTTATTGCTAAAGTAGAAGGATGTTATCCTGTGAACTTCAACGCTCCTACACAATGTGTTATTGCCGGAAGTACGGAAGCCATCAATAAACTGCTTGAGATGCTTAAACAGGAGGGTATTTCTGCTAAAAAACTGGAAGTTGCCTGTGCATTCCACAGTCCTTTATTGGCAAAATCCAAGGAACTATATGCTGAAGTGTTGAAAGATATTCCTTTCGGGGAAATGCAGATACCTGTATGGTCTAATACTACAGCACAGGTATATCCAGAGAATCCATATGAAATAAAAGAAAGACTTACCGATCATCTGGTACAGCCTGTAAGATTTGTAGAACAGCTGCAGGCCATGTATAATGACGGTGCAAGAATATTCATCGAGGTAGGACCAGGAAAAGTACTTACCGGACTGACCAAATCCTGCCTGGAAAAAGATCAGCTGACCCTATATGTTGAAGACAACAGCCACAATAAATTCAGTCATCTGCTTTGCATGCTGGCACAATATTTAGGAACGGGCAGAAGCTTTAATATTGACAAACTGTTTGATGGCAGAAACGTGAAGGTTATTGATCTTAATCAACCTGAACTTTATAAGAAAAGCCCTGCTATCTGGCGTGTTAACGGGCAAACTGCCCACCCAACTACCGGTAATCTGCCATCTAATGGTGCACCACCACTCATAAACCCTATTCCCATGAACAATTTTACTACAACTCATCAGGCACCAGCAGCCGAAGCACAATCTACTGCCGAACGTATGCTGCAGGAATATTTAAACAGTATGAAATTAATGATACAGGCACAGCGTGATGTAATGCTTTCCTTTATGGGACAGAACCCTCAGGCATTCCCCGCTCCTGTCTATAATTCTCCGGTACCCGCTCCTGCCCATCAGCCCGTATCTGCTATTCCGGTTCAGCCTGTTCAACAGGAAAAACCAGCAGTTGCCTCAATACAACAGGCACCATCAAGAGATATCAAATCCTTATTACTACAGGTGGTAAGTGACAAAACCGGATATCCTCAGGAAATGCTGGGTATGGAAATGGATCTTGAAGCCGATTTAAGCATCGATTCTATTAAAAGAGTAGAAATTATCGGAACACTTCGCAATGAACTGGGGACGCTGGGTAACGGAAATACCAGTGAAGATACTGTTATGGAACAGCTTGCAGGAATAAAGACCTTAAGCGGACTGGTTTCATGGCTTACAGAATTTTCAGGAACAGAAACATCTGCTACTCCTGAAAAAAAAGGATCTGCGACTGAATCAACAGTTTCAAAATCACAATCTCAACCGGCATTCTCTCTGGAAGATCTTCAAAATGCCATTCTGAATATTGTAAGTGAAAAAACAGGATATCCAAAAGAAATGTTAGGTCTTGATCTTGACCTGGAAGCAGATTTAAGTATAGACTCCATCAAACGTATGGAAATCATCAGTGATCTTAAAACCAAGATCGGATTTGGTCAAAACCTTGAACAGGCCGATGATGTCATGGAAAAACTGGCTGCTATTAAAACCCTTCGAGGTCTGGCGAGCTGGATCAGTGAGATGAATGGTGAAACCAACGATGCAGCTCAGAAAGTGAAAGAAAAAAATACTACAGAACCAACTCAAAACATACTTTCACGTCTCCGTTTTGACATCACTCCTACAGATGCTTCTTTAGTACAGAATACAGAAGTTTTGAATGGAAAACGTTTTGCTATCACTCAGGATGACAGCAAACAAACTTCTGCAATCAAAGAAGCTTTGGAGAAACACGGAGCTATCGTAGAATTGGCAGATACAGAAAAAGATCTTTCCGATATTGACGGATTAATTATGCTGGATCTGTTCTCAGCAACTGATAAACCGAGCATTATTGATCATGTAGATCTGATCAAAAAACTGGATTTTGATAAGGCGAAATGGGTATACCTGATCTCAGACATTCCGGCACACCTTCAGGAAATTACAGATGCAAGCATATTACGTCATCATCAGGGATATCCTGGACTTTTCAAAAGTTTGGCAAGAGAATTTGATAATACAACTTGTAGATTAATCAGCCTGAACACCCCTCAGGAAGTAGACCAGATTGCTGAGATTACTTTAAAGGAAATCCTTACCAACGATAAACCTGTTGAAATCATTTATAAAAATGACCAACGACATAAAGTAGATATCATTCCCTCTCCATTATCAACAAGTCTGAATGAAGCTCATATCCAGTTAGATCAGAAATCTGTAGTCCTGGTACTGGGAGGTGCACAGGGAATTACTGCCGAACTGGTGAAACATATGTCTCAGGCTTATCCTTGTACTTATATTCTGGTAGGTAGATCCGCTGATCCCAGAAATGAACTTTCTGCGAAAGACTTTGAAGGCATGAAAACCAAAGAAGAAATCAGAGGCTTCCTGATCAAGTCAGGTCAATTTACATCCCCTGCAGAAATAGAAAAAGAAACGACGAAGATTTTCAAAAATAACCAGATCCTACGCACAATACGCGATATGGAAGAACTTGGAAATACGATTATTTATCAATCACTGGATCTTTGTGACGAAGAAGGCTTGAGTCATCTGATCAGTCATATCTATGAAAAATACAACCGTCTTGACGGGGTCATTCATGGAGCCGGTCTTTTAGAAGATAAATTATTCAAGCAAAAGACAATAAGCTCTTTTGGACGTGTATTTGATACCAAAGTGAAACCACTTCGTGTATTGGCAGAACAGCTTCGTTCAGACTGTCAGTTTGTGGTATTGTTCTCAAGTATTGCTTCCGTGTATGGTAACAAAGGCCAGACAGATTATGCTGCCGCCAACAGTGTACTGGATGATTATGCCAATGCTTTAAACAAAAGATTAAAGGGGAAAGTAATTTCCATCAACTGGGGACCATGGAAAGGTGCCGGAATGGTTTCGTCCACCCTTGAATCAGAATACGAACGAAGAGGTATTTCTATGATTCCGTTGGATGAGGGAAAAGAAATATTCCTTAACGAGATCAAATACGGAACGGAAAGCCAGGTGCTGATCATGTCAGGAAATAATTGGTAAAACACTGTATAAACAAAGTATGAAAAAAACAGATGTTGCTGTAATTGGCCTATCCTGTGTCTTTCCCGGGGCACAGGATGCCAACACTTTTTGGCAGAATATTGTCAATAAAGTTGATTCTACCGAGCTCGCTCCGGCGGATCGGATAGATCCGGTTCATTTCAGTGATACCACAAGTCCCGTTGACCGTTTTTACTGTCAGCGCGGAGGATTTATCCCTGATTATACTTTCGATCCTACCGCCTTTGGCATTCTGCCATTGGCTGTGGAAGGAACGGAACCTGACCATTTGCTTACCCTTGATCTGGTACAGAAAGCACTGGAAGATGCAGGCGTATTTCAGAAAAATATTTCCCTTGAAAAAACAGGCATCATCATTGGTAAAGGAAACTATACAGGTCCGGGCGCTACCCGCGCTATTGAAATCGTAAGAACCGGAGAACAGATTTCTTCGTTACTGCAGGAACTGCTGCCTAATGTTTCCTCTTCTGATATTGAAAAGGTAAAACATGCATTTCAGGAACGCAAGGGACGTTTTGCCGCAGATACCGCGATGGGATTAATTCCTAATCTTGTAGCGTCTCTTGTAGCGAACCGCTTCAATTTAGGAGGTGCTGCATTTACCGTAGACGCTGCCTGTGCCTCTGCCTTAATTGCCGTAGACCATGCTGTACAGGAATTGCAGAGAGGCCGTTCCGATATCATGATTGCAGGAGGTGTCCACACGGGACAGAACGCTGCTTTCTGGAGTATTTTTGCCCAGCTGGGAGCCATGTCCCGCCAACAGCAGATCAAACCGTTCAGTAGTGATGCTGACGGCTTACTGATTGGTGAAGGTTGTGGTTTCGTCGTGCTAAAAAGACTGGAAGATGCCGTTAGGGATCAGGATAAGATCTATGCAGTGATCAAAGGTGTAGGAGTCAGCAGCGACGGTACCGGAACCAGCGTGATGAGCCCTTCTGTAAAAGGTCAGCTGAAAGCTTTGGAACAGGCATGGATCAATGCTGATTTAGATAAAAATAAAGTGGGATATCTTGAGGCTCACGGCACAGGAACACCCCTTGGAGATAAAACAGAACTTCAGACCTTAGCCCAGTTCTTCGGAAAAGAAGAAACTGCTCAGGCTGCAGGTATCGGATCTGTAAAGTCCAATATCGGGCACGCTATGCCGGCCGCCGGAATTGCAGGATTAATTAAGACCTGTTTAGCATTACATCACGATACCTTGCCTCCAACCTTATATTGTGAAAACCCAACTGCCGAGATGCAGAACACCAGATTTGAACCGGTACAGGAAGCTAAAAACTGGTCAAAAACCGGACTTCCTAAAGTGGCTGCAGTGAATGCTTTCGGATTTGGAGGAATCAATGCCCATGTTGTTTTGGAAGGGTATGATATGCCCAAAAAAGATCAGGTATTGATATTGGCCAGACCTACGCATGAAGAACTGCTTTCGGCCTTACAAAATAATGAAACCACCATTGGTGAAGGGGATTTCAGGATTGCGATATTCGATCCGACACCTGCCAGAGTAGAAAAAGCCATTAAAATTGTTTCCAAAAATATCACCTGGAAAAACAAACAGGATATCTGGTACACCTCTGCTCCTTTATTAAAAGATGGCGGTAAAGTAGCCTTTGTATTTCCTGGCTTAGATGGACTGGCAAAAGGTGAGGTAGAAACGGTAAGCCGTTATTTCGGACTGAAAGCACCTATTGAAACGGAAGGCGAAGGCCTTCTAACTGATGCTTTAAACATCTTCAACAACTGCAGTATTCTCGATAATTCACTGAAAAAACTGGGAATTATTCCGGATATGAACGCCGGACACAGTTTAGGAGAATGGCTGGCAGGATATTCGTCTGAACTGGCAGAAGCCAATTCTGTAAAAGCCTTAATTGACGTACTGAATCCTGAAACTTTTGAATTAAAAGATTCCAGATTCATTGCCATAGGAGCCGGAGTTGAGGTAGTACAGCCTTTTATTTCAGAAATTTCAGACTTATATATTTCCAATGACAACTGCCCTAATCAGGTGATTCTCTGCGGAAGTAATACGGCATTGGATGAATTGGTACCTTTGTTAAAAGCAAAGCAGGTATTTCATCAGATTCTGCCTTTCCAATCAGGATTCCACTCTCCTTTTATCGCCGATAAGCTGGATGTAATCCTTGCAGGAATGGAAAAAGCACAGTTTCAGCAAACAAAAATTCCATTGTGGTCTGCCACAACATTAGAACCTTATCCTGCAGATCAGGTAGCGATCAGAAAACTGAGTGCCGAGCATTTGGTTGAACCTGTCCGCTTTCGTGAACTGACCGATAAATTATACGAAGAAGGCGCAAGAGTGTTTATTCAGGTGGGTACCGGAGGTCTTATTGGATTTATTGATGATACCTTGAAAGGGAAATCCTTCAGTACCATTCCTTCCAGCGTTCCTACCCGTTCTGCTCTGGCTCAGCTGCAGCGTGTAGTGGCTTCATTATTTGTAGAAGGTAAAACAGTTGCCCTTGATTTTCTGGAGATTCAGCATCAGTCAAAAAAATCATCAGGAAAAGGCATTAAGCTGGAATTAGGCTCCCCTATTATCCGTAATTTTAAAGAAGTGAAAGCGTTGGCTCTGTCTTTTGACACGCCAAAACAATATACCGCAAAAGCTTCAGCTATTGCCACCAAAAGTGGTCATCCACTGGTACAGGCATTCCAGGATAACGTAGCTGAGATGATCCGTATGCAGGAAGAAGTATTAACTTTATTCCAGAACCGTCCGGAAATCACAATCTCAAGACCAGCACCTGTAGCACACGCTGCCCAACCGGCGCCAAGGAGTACAACTTTCTCAAAAGACCTGCATGTAACTCTGGAAAGCCACCCTTACCTGATCGATCACAGTTTATTGAGACAGCCAAAAGGATGGGCTCATTTAGCGGATATGGAACCGGTCATTCCAATGACAATGATCTTTGAACAGTTGGCAGAAATCGCAGAAGCAGAAATTCCGGGAACACAGGTTCATAAAATCATGAACGTAAGTGTCTTCCAATGGATGAACGTTGCCCAACCTTTTGAAAAAACCGTAAAAGGAGAATGGCGCTCACCGAATCACGCTTATCTCGATATCGAAAACTTTGCCAATGCGGAAGTAGTCTTAAAATCTACTCCCGTTCCGAAACCGGCCTTCAATCTTTCCATCGGTAATCTTTTACCTATTGAAAGAACCCCTGAAGAGATCTATGACATGCACATGTTCCATGGAGATAAATATCAGGGAATTACTGAAGTTTCAGCCGTTGGAGACAAAGGAATCATTGGTAAGATAAAAGGAAACGGAGGTAAAGGCTCCTTGCTTGATAATGCAGGACAGCTGTTCGGGCTTTGGCTTCAGCTTACTTTGGTGAAAGACCGTATTGCATTCCCTGTGAAAATCAGAGATATTGAATTCTTCGGAGATATGCATGATCAGGAAGGTATTTTTGAATGCACCTGTATGCTGACCGAACTGAATGATGAATTTGCCATTGCAGATATCATTCTGACAAGAGACGGAAAAGTATGGTGCGCGATTACCGGATGGCAAAACAGAAGACTGGAAATCGATGCAGCATTATGGAATGTCTCTATGTCACCCCTGCACAACAGACTTTCGGAAGAGATTGCTCCTGAAATATTTTTCTTCCATCAGGCATATACCAGAGTGGCTTCATGGGATTTTATCCTGAAAAGATATTTCAACCAGACGGAAAAACAACATCACCAGCAACTGTTACCGAACAAGAAGAAAAACTGGATGGTAAGCCGCGTAGCGGTAAAAGATGCTGTAAGAAACCTTCTCCGCAAAGAAAAAAATCACGCCTGCTTCCCGATCACATTTGAAATCCGTTCCGATGAAGTGGGGAAACCTTACCTCATCAGTGATTTCACAGAGGATATCCATATTTCCTTAGCCCATAAAGGCAAAGAAGCTGTTGGGATCGCCAGATATGGAAAATCTGTAGGAATCGACATGGAACTGATAGAAGAACGCAGCTCCGGATTCTATGACATGGTATTTACTGACAACGAATTAACCTTATTAAAAGACAGAGACCAGGCAGAATGGACCACCCGTTTCTGGGTAGCCAAGGAAGCCTACGGAAAATTCCTGGGAACAGGACTCAAAGGAAATCCTAAAGCCTTCGAAGTCGAAATGATAAAAGACGATCACCTGTGGATCGATAACATTGAAATCAAAACTATTAAACATAAAAATTATATTATCGGATGGACACTGTAAACGCAACATTAAAAATGAACCACGAAGAACTTTTTACTTTATTAAAAGGTTTCATTACTGAAGTGATAGGTGCTGAATTTGTAGAAGAGATGGACATTACTCCTGAAAGTTCATTCACCAAAGATCTTGAAATGGACAGCATCGAGATTGTCTCTTTCTCAGAAAAGATCAAAGCGCATTTTGGCGATCAGATCGACTTTACAGGCTGGCTGTCTTCTATGGATCTTGACCAGCTGATCAATCTTGACCTTAGTATGATCATCAATTATATCTACGAATGCCAATAATAACTGTCAATAACAGACAAGTTCATATACAGGAACTCAACAAAGGAGCCGAACAAACCGTGGTACTCATCCACGGTATGTTCAGTAACCTGTCCATTTATTATTTCAATATTGCCCCGGTGCTGGCAAAACATTTCCATGTGGTGATGTACGATCTGAAAAGCCACGGTATGAGTGAGCGCTTTCCGGATGGGTATGACCTCGACAATATGTCTTCCGACCTGATAGGTTTAATAGATCATCTTCAACTGGAAAAAGTACACCTTGTAGGCTATAGCTTCGGAGGTCTTATTGCCTTAAAAACAGCTTTAGAGAATCCTGAACGTATCAGTCAATTGGTAGTGATGGAAGCTCCGGACCCTCAGGACGAAAAAGCCCGTAACATCATTGATGAATACAGCAAAGAATTTCTTGAGCACTATGTCGCCAATTTTACAGATACCACCAAGGTACAGATGGGCAAAAGACAGATGGAAAAGAACCACCGTATGTATGAATTTCTGTTTAATCAGACCAGCATTAAAGCAGATATGATTAAGGAAAAAAATTTCCTTGGCGAAGCCCGTTTCAATGAATTGACGGCTGCTACTCTGTTGCTTTATGGTGCTGATTCCAACTGCAGACCAACCGGTGAGTGGCTGCAATCTCAAATCAGCGGCTCTGAACTTGAATTAATCCCGGGTGATCACAACATTCCGATCCAGGAACCTCAGCTCATTGCTGAAACGATTGCTCAATTTTTATCTAAAATTTTAACACAAAACCATGGCTAAATTTGCATTTATAGTTCCACCACTGACAGGCCATGTCAATCCTACCTTAAGCATCGGTGCTACGTTGCTGGAAAGAGGACATGAAGTAGCCTGGATCAGCCTTGACCCTATGTTAGAGGCCAAACTTCCTGAAGGAGGAAAATTATTACTGATCCAATATGATCAGACCGATGAAGAAAAGAAAGAAAGCGAACAGTATCTAGATATTATTTCAAAAAAAGTAGTGTATGGTATAGACAGCGTTAAGTTCCTGTATGAAGATGTACTTATCCCACTGAACAGGCATTGCTATAAGGGAGTTATCGCTTTATTAAAAATAGAGCAGCCTGATTTAATTATCGGGGATCATCAGCTGTTTGCAGTTCCTGTTGCCGCGAAAATTCTTGGAATTCCTTATGCCACTTCTGTTACCGCTCCGGCTGCCATCAAAATCATGAATGAATTGCCAAAAGTACACGAATGGCAGGTCAATCAGATTATCGATTTACAAAAAGAACTTGGTTTTCATGAGGAACGTTCTCTGGCAACCTCAGATCTGCTGACACTGGTTCTGACTTCCAATTATTTCTTTGGCGAAATGGATGATCTGCCTTCTCAATATCAGTTTACAGGCCCGGTTCTTACCGAAAGACGTATCTCATGTGAATTTGACTGGGATAAATTAAAAAACAAAACCAACAAAAAGATCCTGGTAAGTATCGGTACTACCTTCGATCACGACCATAAAAAAGCCTTTTTCCAGAAGGTGATTGATGCCTTTAAAGATGAAGATTTAACCGTCGTAGTGGTTTCCGATCCACAGCTTTTCGGGCAATGGCCGGACAACTTTATGGTCTATCAGCAGATTCCTCAGCTGGATCTGCTTCCTCATCTTGACGGTGTGGTTTGCCATGGCGGTCATAATACGGTTTCTGAAACATTATCCAACGGTATTCCTCTGGTAGTGATTCCGATTGCGTATGACCAGTCTCATGTTGCAGGGCGTGTGGTGCGCACAGAAGCGGGTGAACGTCTTAATTTTAACCGATTTAAAGCCAATCACCTGAGAGAAGCCGTACAACAGATTTTAAATAACCCGGGCTACCGTGAAGCAGCTCAGAAAGTGGGACAGTCTTTTGCGGAGGCAGGAGGTGCAGCAACAGCAGCGAGCCTATTGGAACAGACTATTTCAAAGGCTTCAAAACCTGAAAAGCCCTCTAAATTTCTATTCGTTGTCCCACCGTTTTTCGGACATGTAAGTCCTACTTTAAGTGTAGGAGCCAGCCTGATTGCCCGTGGACACGAAGTAAAATGGTTTGGGATTACCCCCCTAGACCGTAAACATATTCCAGAAGGAGGCTCTTATTTCTATCCTGAAGAAGATCTTATTCCATACCAGGAGGAAATTGCCCGCATTTTAAAAAGACAGGATGACGGACCGGCATGTTCAGGACCTGAAGTAATGAAATTAGCACTTGAAGAAACGTATGTTCCTTTCGCCAAAATGATGATGCCGGGATTAACCCGTTTAACAGAAAGCTGGATGCCTGATGTTATTGTGAATGACTGTATCACTTTCGGAGGAGCTCTTTTTGCCCATAAAAACAATATCCCTTGTGTAACGACGACTCCTGTTCCGCCAGATGTCATGGGAGATACTGAAAAAAGCGCCCCTAAAATATGGGAATGGCAGCAAAACCTCATCAAAGACCTGCAGAAAGAAGTAGGCATTCATGAAGAAGGAATTTACATCCATTCTCACAAACTGAACATGGTGTTTACTTCACAGGCATTTGCCGGTTTTGAAACAGTCCCACCTCATATGAAATTCGTAGGTCCCGTGAAAGGCCGCCCGAATGACGCCCCATTTGACTGGGATAAATTAAACGCTTCCACAACTCCGAAGATATTCGTATCATTGGGAACACTCCTGGTTGACATCAGAAAAGCATTTTTTGAAAAGATCATTGCTGCATTTAAAGACCAGCCGGTTACGGTAATTGCTGCTACTCCACCGGAAATATTTGAAGAATGGCCGGATAATTTTATCGTGAACAGCTTCGTACCCCAGTCTGCAGTGATGCAGCAAATGGATATGGTCATCTGTCACGGTGGTTTTAATACGGTTAATGATACCTTCCGAAACGGATTACCTATGCTGATCACGCCCATTGCTTATGATCATTTTCATATTGCAAAATTAATTGAGCAGGCAGGCTGCGGAATCAGTATCCGATATAAAAGACTGCGTGTAGATGCTCTTCGTGAAACCGTTTTTGAATTACTGGAAAATCCTAAATACAGGGAAGCTGCCAGAGAAGTTCAGAATACATTCACTCTTGCCGGAGGAAATGATAAAGCGGTAGAACTGTTAGAAAATTTTGTACAGGAACATTCAGCATTAGCATCTGTATAGCCTGTAAAATTCTTACGATTTGCAGACTCCACATGATGATGAAAACGATTTGATTACATATGACCTAATTAAAAAAGACATCTACCTATGAAAAGAAGATTGTTATTTGGGGAACGTATGTTATTAGGTGACGGTACAGAACCTTTTAACGCGGTCATCCCGTTCAGGCTGAGAGGTACTTTTACCTTAAAGGAAATCCAGCAGGCGCTGGCACAGATTCAGAATAAACATCCATGGCTGAGAGCATTGATCAGCCATGATGAAAAAAATACACCATGGTTTAACGTTCCTGAAAAAACGGTTTCTATTCCTGTAAGAATCATCACCAGACAAGGTGAAGATCAGTGGCAGGAAGAATCCAGAAGAGAATGGAACACCACCTTTCATTATGAAAAATTGCCCCTGATACGGTTTGTCTGGATCAAGGGGGAAGACGTTTCCGACATGCTGTTTGCCTTCCACCACTGCCTGTGCGATGGTGGTTCTGCAATGGCTTTTCTCTACGAGTTTCTTAAGGTTCTGGACAATCCGGCCGCTGATATTGGAACTGAAAACCCGATATTGGGAATCCAGGATGTAGTTCCTGCCAACATTCTCAACAGCCGCAGACAGAAACTGAAAGCAAAATTTATCGGAAAGCTTGCTGCCACTGCAATCAAATGGATTCCGGTAGGTAAAAAAGCTGTGGAAAGGCAGAATGACTACCTGATCAACTGGAAACTGGATGAAACAGTAAGCAAAGAACTGATCGCGTATTGCAAATCCCAGGGAGTGACCGTGAATACATTTTTGAGTGCAGCAGTATTGCATGCATTTAAAAAAGTAAGAGGGGAAAAATCCTTCAATAAAGTTTCCTGTCCGGTAGATATCAGACGTTTTGCCACTCAGATCAAAGAAGATCATATCTTTGCTTTCGGACTGATGATCGTGGTGTCTGCTGATGAAAAGCTAAACTTCACAGACAATCTCCGTGTGATGCAGAAATCTGTGGAACAAAAGACCTCAAAGCTGAATCCTTATCTCACCATGATGGTGATGGAATCCGGACACAATGCGCTGAATAATTTCACAAAGCTGTTAAAAAACGGAAAGTCATCCAACGACTGTATGTTTTCCAACCTGGGACGTATTCAGATCCCGCATGAATATAAAGAATTTACGGTGGACACAATTTTCAGTCCATCAGTCATTGGTCCGTTAGGAAATACTACTACACTGGTAGTTTCCACCTATCGTGGAAAAATGGATTTTTCATTCATGGGAAGTGAAGGCTATCTGCCATATACTGATGCACTGGCCGTCCGCGATGAGGTCATGCAGACCATTCATTCACAACTAAAACAAGCCGTGCTATCATGATCAAGAGACCTTTAATGATGGTGGAAAGGATCATGTATGTAGATCCTGAAACTCCAGTCAACTGTATATTCACCGTAAAAATCGACGGGACGCTTCCTGAGCAAAACTTCAAAACAGCCCTCGAAAAAATCCAGCAGAAACACCCTATGCTCAGAACCGTTATTGATTACAAAAGTGAAAAATATCCTTTTTTCGTCGAAGAAAAGGATATCACTCCTATCCCGCTCCGCATTGTGGAAAGGAAAACAGATGAAGACTGGCTTCTGGAATCCCAAAAAGAATGGTACCGTTTATTTGAGGGGGAAAAGCAACCTCTGGCACGCCTGGTTTGGATTAAAGGACAGCATACCTCAGAGATCCTTTGGGTAATGCCTCACTGTATTTCTGACGGAACTACGGGAGTCACTCTGATGCAGGAGCTTCTTTCCCTGGTAGATGATCCTTCCGTGAAGCTTGAATCTTATGAAGCTTTTGAATCTGTTAATGATTTTCTGCCTTCTGATTTTAATGCAGGTATCAGGAAATACAAAGCCGGCCTTTATTTACTGTTTGCAAAAGTCTTCTTTATGATGCAGCGAAAGAGTAAAAAGAGAAATCTCGGAGAAAATTATGCCATTCACTGGAAAATGAGTCCGGAAATCACCGCCGAAACCGTTGCAAAATGTAAGGCCCACGGGATTTCTGTTCATGCACTTCTATGCTCTACTTTTATGCAGGCTTTTCAGGAGATCAAAAGGGAGCGGGCTAAGGGAAAGGTGATCAGTCCGGTGGATGTGCGTCATTTTATTCCGGAAATCAAACAGGATCATCTGTTTGCCTTTGCCCCTACTATTGAACTGACACTAAAAAAAGGAAGTAAAGATCTGCTGGACAATGCGAAAGAGATCAAAAAAGATATTGTTCAGAAAATAGGAAATATGGAAACCCGGGAACTCCTTTGGATGGGTGAAAGAATGCATCCTATTGTCGACAGAATGATCTCTATGCTGAAATCCACTGAAGGCGGTCACGATGTAACCTTCTCCAATATGGGGAAGATCAATATCTCCAATGATTACAAAAATTTTAGGATTGAAACCATCTTCAGCCCCACGGTAGCTTTCCCATGGTTAAATTCCAACACCTTGGTGACCACCACATACAATCAACAGATGGACTTTGCATTTATGTCCAATGAGCATTTTCTTCCGAAAGAAGAAGCGAAACAAATAAAAGATAAAGCCCTTGAGCTATTGACCACCTTTCTATGAAATTTAAAATAAAGCCTCCAAAGCCTAAACCAATAAAGAAAACCACTTTAAGACGCTTCCTCATAAGGCGTACGATTTATTATGTCCTTCCGAATGTATTTTTTAATTTCATCATTGCCTATGCCAGTTTTAAAGAATTAGGTTACACCCATTTCTTTTCGGGCACTCAAAATCTGGCCCGTCTTACTCTGCCTATGGCCATTTTCCTTCCGGTTGTCCTTACCATTGATATTATCAAAAGAGTGACAGATGCAGCTAACCAGGAGGCCATAGAATTTACGGTAGACGAGCAGCTCAATATTAAAAAACTGATGACCAGACTGAGTATTTTACACGGACTGATTACGGGTTCACTGGTATTATGCCTGCTCTTTTTAGGACAGTACAATTTGTCAAAAGATTACAGGCTGGATGCTACGGCAATGGCTGTGGTAGTAGGAACACTGGCAGGTATTTTGTCTGTAATTTTTGTATATCTTCCGGTGTGGAGGCTGAAAAGGTGGATGTGTAAACGAACGCAGACGATGGCTGTGGATTTACATCAATAGCCTATTTTAATATCAACTTTTATCTCTGACAGCATTACATGATATGGCCAAAGAATAGCTTCATTATTTTTGCAGCTCAAATTAATTTTTTTCTTTAAAACACAATATTTAGTAATTTTTTTATATTTATATAAATAATTACAAGAATTTTCTTGGGCAGAGTTATCAGTAATGTATGTACAGAATCACGGATCAGTTAAAAAATATAGGCTTCAGTATCAATCGTTTAGACTTCCTTATTAATAGAAATAATAACAAAAGAGAATTCAATACCCTGGAATATTTCTGCATTTACATCATTCTTGAAGACATTCTGTTGACGGTAGAAGATGTCCCGTATCCATTGAAAGGAGGAAATATTGCTTTTGTAGGGCCACAAAAGAAAATAGTTTTCGGGGAGACCAAAAGGTCTGATGTTTATTCAATTGCTTTTTCATCCAGTTTTTATGAACGGTCAACCAAAGACAGTCTTTTTATCAATTCACAGCTTTTTTACAATTATAATTCTGAAATATTTATCGCTCCGTTCATTAATATAGAACAGATGAGGATCATATTTCTGGAACGAATGGAAAGTTTCAGGAATAAGGATGAAAGCCTGTATATCTCTGCTGCCCATAACGCCATAGAAAGGCTGATGCTGGATGCTTTTTTACATATTCCCACCGAAGAAATCAGGAAAGATATCAAATTTGACTATATGTATTATGTCAACCGGTTCAAAATCCTGTTACAAAGAGATTACAAAAAAGCTAAAAAGGTTGCCTATTATGCCGGGGAACTCAATATCTCTTCAAGAAAACTGACCGAGATGACAGAATATGTATTGGGAAAAACAGCCAAACAGATCATTATCGAAAAACTAATCACAGAATGTAAAAAATCATTAAGTTTTTCAAATTCAACGATTTCTGAAATATCTTACGAACTTGGATTCAGCAACGAAGGAAACTTTACAAATTTCATAAAAAAACATACCGGAAAAAGTCCCTCAGAAATGAAATAATTTGTATATTTACATAAGTAACCTTTTGGGGAAAAATACAGGTTATATGTTTGCAAAGTACATTTTAATCATTTTATTATATTTTGCTTTTACAAAATCATTTGCACAGGCAACAGACGGGTTAAGTCTTAATGTAAGGCTTTATCCGGTACAGATGCTGGCTTATGGGACAGGATTTTCGGAAGGCGAAACCGAATCTTCCTACCAGGAGGCTCGGTCTGTCATGATCTCAAGCCCGTCAGGATTTCAGCTGAATGCAGGATATGATAAATATTATGATACAGCAGACAATCCCAAAAGCAACAGAGAAAGATCTGATGAATATCTGCTCATCACCCACCAGAAAGGAGTGGTTGAACAGCGATATGCCATCGGTAATGAGATAGAAAATGCAATAAATAATTTAGGTGCCGGCGGCAGCGACGGACCGGATTCTTTAATATTAACTCTAATTTCTCAGTAAAAAAATGAACAGGAGGTTAAAAAATTATTATGCACCGAATAATAATTTTACAATTTACCCATTCCTGATATGCTAAATAAAAGCAAATGTTTAAGATAAAAAAGCATTTATTTTATTTTATGGCAATTTTATTGGTACTTAAATAACACTTTTTATGTCCTTTTTCATAAAAAGACGTTCCTGTTTACGACGAATTGAGCAGTAAAAATTCACAAATAATAAGTGTTTTTTCACAAAGGCACTGACGTTCTTTGTATTTACCTTTGCCACCGCAATTTTAAAAATTTATTAATACAAAAAAACGTCACTAAACCAATGAAAAATTTTATTTTGGCATCTTTTGCTCTCTTGGGATTCGCAACATTAAAAGCACAACAAAATGTAACACTGAATGTAAGACTTAAGCCTATCCAGACTCTTGTAGTCAACAATGCTCAGAAAATTGTTAACCTAGACTACGTAACTAAAGACGATTACGCAAACGGTGTATCTTCTGTGAATGCAGATCATTTGAGCATTTACAGCACAGGAGGATTCCAGGTGAAAGTAAAGAGTGCTAACGCTGCATTACAGAACGGAGGTAAAAACATCCAGGCCAACACGATACAGATTAAGGCAAGTGCCGGTTCTGAAGCTGTAAACGGCGCTCAATATGCACAAAATGTACAGTTATCTGCTAACGAAACCACTTTGGTAAGTTCTTCTAACGGAGGAGTAGATAAAAAAATCAACATTGAATATAAAGGAGCCGGTGCTAACGCTTATCTGGACAATTATATCGCAGGACAGGATCCTACTGTATATACCACTGAGCTGACGTATACGATTATTTCTCAATAATATATCATTATGTAATGATAAAGTGTTGTACCTACCGCAGCACTTTATCCTCACTTAAAACTAATATCCGTCATGAGCAGATTCTCTTTCCTCCTTTTCAGCATTCTTTTCTTATTTTCTTTTCAGGGGTACGCACAGACAGGAGTTTCGGTTTCGCCTCCAAGACTATATTTTGAGTCGGCAAACGGAAACAGTAACACCCAGAAAATAACGGTAACGAATGTAAGCGCAAAGAATTCTCTGGATCTGGCTGTAAGTCTGGGAGACTGGGAATATGACGGTAAAGGTGAAAATGTAACGTATCCCGCCAACACCCTTCCTGCATCCTGTGCAAGCTGGGTTTCTGTAAAAAAAGAAGATAATTACTTTACGCTGGCTCCGGGAGAAAAGAAAGACATTGAGATTACCATTACGGTTCCGAATGTCCTTTCAGACCAACTGGCGGCCCACACAGCAGTCCTTTATGTAAGCCAGATGAATCCTGTGGATGATGTAGATCACAAAGGAGCCAATATCAAAGTAAGCATCCGCTCAGGGATCAAGCTGTTTCATAAGCTTCCTGCTGCCAAAACAAAAAAACTTGAAATCCAGAATCTGGTATACGGAAAACCGACCAACACAATCAACCTCTTTTTTGAAAATCATGGAGACGTATGGGCAGATGGGAAAATATATACCGATTTTGTCAATACACAAACCGGAAAAAAAGTATCACTTGATCCTGTCATCTTTTATACCATGCCCGGAAATAAAAGGGAAATGGATATTCCACTTCCGGCAGGCCTTGAAAAAGGAAAGTATACCGCTTCGGTAATGATTGATTATGGAGACAACAATAATCTGGAATTGGGAGAATTAAGTTTCAGCTATGAATAGTAAAAAATTCTTCTGTTTCTTTCTGTTGGTTTCTCTGAACTGCTTCTCACAGGTCAATTATAACTCATGGGTGAACAGCTATCTGCAGATTAATTCCTACAGCGGAAATACCAATCCTGATGCTTATACCTTTACCCTGGCTGGTAATGGAGCGTTTAATATTCCTTACTGGAAAATATCCATCAGGCTGAAACAGCCTATCACTTCTACTGACGGAAATTATACGATGCCTGCCAACAAAATATCATTTCAGCCGGTTTCCACTTCAGGACAGGCTTATCCGGGACCTGTACCCACGATTCCTCAGATCGGAATGCCGTTAAATATTTTTCTTCAGGCAAACCAGGAAGTCTTTTTAATTCCACAGTCCAATGCAGCGTTGTACAATCAGCCGCCACAGCCCAACGGCTATTATAATCTGCAGGTAAAATACAGCCTGACCGTTATGGGAGGATCTTATCTAGGAAGCTACCCTTCCTGGACCAGATTTAACGTTCCGGTGCAGTTTACGGCGTATGACCAGTACAACAATATTATTGGCAGAGCTGATCATAATTTTCAGATTCACATCGGACCCCTCAGCGGAACTCCGACCGATGTACCCGAAATGTCGCTTCAGTTTTCCGCAAAAGCGGTCAACGGATCACTGGAATTCAAAAGCATGTCAGATTACGTAAACGGAGTCAGTGTCATCTATTCCAATGGACTGATCGTAAAAAGCAATACCAATTACCAGATCAAATTACGTTCTCTTCAGGGGCAGTTCAGCTCTCCTGCCGGGAATTTCATTCCTCTAGACACCGTAAAACTGAATCTCACTCCCGTTTCGGGAAATACGGGTAATGTATATCCTATCTTACTGAGCGCTTCCCCACAGCTTATTGCAACAGGAGGGTCTACCGGAAACTCCAGTGTCAATTACGATATCCGATATTCAACCAAAGCGAATGACGAAAGGGTAATTAATGCCAAGTCAGAAGAATACTCCACGACTCTTCAATACGAGATTATCCCCCAATAACCATGCTTCAAGACCTGTTCAAAAAAATCTTTTTCATTTTTTTGATTTCGTTTCAGATATGGATTCCGGCACAAAGCAGTTCCTGGGTAAGTCTTGATATCCGTAATGAATCCAGAACAGATAAAGCAGGTATCCTGGACCTTATAGCCGTACTTGAAAATCAAGGCCCCAATGATTTCAAAGGAAAGGTAAGCATTACAGTTCCTGACGGATTCAGAAATATTTCAGGAAACAATCTTCAGGTCGAAATGAAATCCGGAGAAAAGCTGTTCTTACCGGTAAAAATCATCGTCAGCAACAATGCTGTTTCGGGAGCATCCAGAATTGCTTTCCGGCTTTCGGACCAGCAGAATAAAACAGCTGCTGAAAAAGAAATACTTTATACCGTTGCTGAAAATAACGCAATGCGCATCACGGCAGAAAATCCGATGATCTATGTGAATAAAGCCACCGACTCCGTAGAGGTCAGAGCGCGGGTTTCCAATCTGGGCAACAGAAAGCAGGATGTTACCATTGTATTTAAAATTCCCGAAGCCGAACAGGGCAATGCCTTTATAGAGAAAAAAGGAAGCATCGGTGTTCAGAAAGATTCAGTTTTTGTATTCCGCTTTATGCCTTCCAGGGTCAGATCCCGAAGCTCACAGCTTTCTGTCAATATTGCAGGCTTCAGGGAACCGGACAGAGAAATATTCGGCAACACCAGTGTATCCATACAGAATGTTTCTTCCGTACAGCGTTATGAAGATCTTGAATCCACAGCATTTTCAAATTTTACCAAGAATACCATAACTGCCAGCTACAGGCGTGCCGGGGAAAACCTGGATATGTATCAGCTGACAGGTTCCGGGGGCTTCAACCTGCCTTCCGGCTATGTTTTTATGCGGGGGAATATCTATACGATCAATCATCAGAGCGATCCTATTGTCAACAATACCTACCTGACCTATCACCGGGAAAACAGCGAATTCACTGTCGGAAACATCAATAAGCTGCTGGAACTTTCTTTATTTGGAAGAGGGCTGGAATATGCCTATACCTCTCCGGATAAGGACAAGAAAATTGAAGCAGGCTTCGTTGACCAGACCTACAGCCTGATCGAAAGAAATTCATTTCTGAAGTACGGCTACGGATTCTACACCAGGGGAACTCTGGGAGCTCAAAACGCTTCACGTAATATCTCCGGAACTTATATTTTCAGGGACGATCCTTATGAAAAAGCCAGGCATCATGTAGCCGGAACAGATCTTCAGTATGCTTTCGGCAAAGACTGGAAAATGAATACAAAGATGTATGGCGGTCTGAGTTTTTATGAAGGCAACCAGCCTACCAAACCCTCTCTGGCTTTGGAATCACAGTATTCAGGGATGATCAGGAAGATCAGCATGAACGGAAATTATTTTTACAGTACTGATTACTATCCCGGAAACAGAAGGGGAATCCTGCAGATCCAGCAGAATTTTTCCACCATGATTTTCAAAGACCATTATGTGTATGCCAACATTATGGCTTCTCATTTTTCGCCTAAATTTTACTTTTACAACAATACCCTGAATTCAAGCAACTTAAGACTGGACACAGGAATTAACTTTCCTAAAAAAGGCAATTTCGGGATGGGATTGGGCTACCAGTACCAGGAAGAGAATTCCAACTCTTACAATAATTTCTTCAATGCACAGCCCTACGAGAATACCAAACAGCTGAAAGCACAGCGTTTTACAGAATACCTTACCTGGCTGAGTCCTGACAAACAGCATACCTCGATCCTCAGCATGGAAAACGGATTGGTTAAATATCCGGACAACAACAAACAGCAATACCAGATGAAAGTAAGCGGAACCTACAGCTACAAATGGCTTACCCTGAACGGTATCTACCAGCATGGAAGTTATTTCCTTTCTGAATATGCCTTTTCCAGGCTGATGAACACAGCCAGCACCTACGAAAAGCTTTCCCTTTCTGCGTTTGTCAATAAAAACTTTTTCGACCATAAGCTGAACGTAACCTCAGGACTCTCTTATACGGATGATGTTCTGTACGGGAAATCACCATCAGCTTTTATGAATCTGAAGTACTCACGGGAGAGATATGCCCTCTACCTGAATTCATCTTACTTCAATTATTCTTCAGGAAATTTTACCAATAATCTGTTTACCATTGAAGCCGGCGTTACCCTCAACCTGAGAAACAGCACCCTGGATCCGGGTAAAAAAGGCGACATCAAAGCGTTTGTCTATTATGACCTGAACGAAAACAATATCTACGACGAAGGTGACAGAGAAGCGGCAGGCTACCTCATTATGCTCAACAACATTTCATTTAAAACCGACCCGTCAGGCTCTATCAGCTACCGTTCCATCCCGTACGGAAAGTATACTCTGAAACAGATCATCCAGCAAGGCTGGTATTATGATGAAATGGAATTTACCATAGACAGGCACCACTACGCTCTCGAAATCCCTCTTCATCAAAACGGAACCACCCAGGGAAAGGTAACCTACGATTTTGATGCGAAAACAGCAGTGGATTTCTCTCCCAAAACCGGAGGTGTACTATTTAATATTTACCGCAACGAACAGTTAGTACAGCACATCATCACCGATGACAACGGGGAATTTGCCTCTTTCCTACCCTCCGGAAATTACAGGATTGAACTGAACAAAAACTCTCTGCCTTCCAATACCTATTGTGAACGCTCCAGTGATAATTTCAAAGTGGAAGCCGGAAAGATAGTACATCTTGAGCCTTTTGTGATTAAGGTAAGGGAAAAGGTGATCAGGGTGAAGAAGTTTGGGAGTTAGAATGATAGAATAAAAGTCATTAGTCATAGGCTTCAATAACTAGTTTATTTTCAAAATATCTATCCGGTTCTCATATAAATCTCTATCATTGATACTATTAAAGAGATGAAACCTCCCTATACTTTTACAATCTCAAAATAAACATTGTATACTGAAGACAGAATTTTCTTATTTAAAGAAAAAGTAAAACAAAATACGTTCAGCAGAAAAGACTATATGCAGAACTTCAGGAGTATTTCTGCACCCTACTTCAATGAAATGGGCTGTTGAACAGGGTATTTTATTAAAATCTGGAAAACAGAGGTTGACAGAATATTGGTTTAAAGAATGATGATGTAGATACTGTTTGTGATTTTGTGTTATGAAGGATTTGGAAAATTAAAATCATAAATAGAAAGGGTCAGCATGTGCTGGACCTTTCTATTTATCTTAAGTCATTCCTTCTCAATCAACCTTTCCAGCCTACCCATCATCTCATCCTTCTCCTTCAGTATCCTTTAATAAAGAGCAATCTTATCTTCATGGAATTAAACCATTTTTTCAATAGGATGAAAACTAATTATATCATAATTAAATGAGCTATTGAAAGCATGCTCACCATCAAAATTCTGAAACGCTTCCACCGGAATTTTCAATACCAGCAGATATTCATTAAAAATTATGGTTTCCCGTAGACGAGATTTAATTTTTTTTGGTATAATTGCCTTTTAAAACCTATAACCATGCCAGTACCCGACTTTCATAGTATCACGTATTCTTGTTTACCTTTATCAGAAATTAGCAATGAATAATAAAAATGAAAACTCCGTTGTTCTGGCAGATTTTTTTTCAACATTTCAGTTAAAAATATCAGATTACCAACGTCCCTATATTTGGACGTTCACACAATTTTTGAAATTATACGAGGATCTTATTAATTATCAAAAAAACTTAGAAAATTCGACGCCATTATATTATCTTGGAAATATTATCCTCGTCAAAAACAATACTGAAGGTTATGATATCATTGACGGACAACAAAGAATAACAAGTCTCCTAATCCTTGCAAATCTTTTACAACAAAAAGAACTCTTATCTTGCAATAATGAATTTGCGATCAATTCTACAATTTCTAAAAATAATATTAAAGCCAATGCAGAATACTTCAGACACTATCTGAAAGATAAAAATGTAGAAAAAATACAGTTTGAGAAAATTAACATTACCTACATTATTGCTGAAAATCAGGATCAGGCATTCAAGTTCTATACTACCCTTAATACCTCTGGAAAGAGACTAAATGGATTAGATATAGTTAAACCTTTTCATTTACAGGCATTAGCTAAAGAAAAACAGGAAGAAAAGGCAAGGTTATTTGAGAAACATCAATTCTCCAATAATCTTTTGGATAAAATAATAAAATTAAGTTTACGAATTAGATACTGGACAGGCTTACCTTTTCGGGATTTCCCAAGAAATCATGAAAATAGCTGGAATGAATTTCTTCCCCAAGAATTTGCCTACTCTGAAATGCTGTCTAAACATGATTATAAATACGCAACAATTGTAGAAGATAAAGATAGTACTGAATCTTCAGTTCCAGCTTATCAGGTAAATCAGCCGCTATATAAAGGAGAGAATACGATTCATTATCTTGTTTATTGGTGTGAGGTATGGCTGATTGTAGAAAATAAACTAAAATCTGAAATATTTGATAAAATGGATAAACTTGAAGGCATTGAATTTAACAGAGAATATTATGAAATGGCCTTACTTTGTTACGCCAGCAAATATGGTATAAGTGCTATTGAAGAGGATAACTTTATTACAATTGCAAAAGGGCTTTTCAAAGTCTGTTTTTATACCCGATTAACAAAACCGTGCTCAAAAATTTCAATTAAAAATAGTGAAGAGGAAAATCAATTGCTGAAGCGAATACTTTATGCTTTTGATAAAAATGAAATTATAGAGTATTATAACAGTTTTTTTAATGAAGCAACTCTTAACACTGCAGCAGAAACGAAAACCGGAAGAGTGCAAAAATTTAAAGATAGCTTCGGATTTAAAGAAGACCACTATGAACAAACTTTTTTCAACCAGTAATGAATCCAAGATTATTTACAATCAATAGAAAGACACTTAGTGATTTTAGTCATGAATTATTTGTTATCCCAGCATACCAAAGACCTTTTAGCTGGGGATATGATGAAATCACCAAACTTTTATATGATTTAAAGGAAAATCAAGAAGAAAACCTTTATTTCATCGGAAATATAATAGTAATTTCCAATAATGGAAAGTTTGATTTGGTAGATGGACAACAGCGATTTACTACTTTATGGATGATAACCCTTTATCTAAGTAAAATGTACAATGATCATGATTTTATTCAGTTTTGTACTCTGAATAATAGATCACGCTTAAGCTTTGCCATACGGGATAAAACAGATAAATATTTAAATACATTATTGATATCTGACACAAAGGGTTCTAAAAACTTTTGGGAACTAACTGATTTTTTACCCGATGATAATACCCGGGATCCATCTCTAACACAAAATCAAATCATTGCCAATAATTTTAAAATTATTGATCAGTGGGTTCATGAAAATAAAATAGAAAAAAGTTTCTTAGAGTTTATAAAAACAAACCTAACATTTGAATTCTTAATTGCTCCTTCAGGCACAGATGAAAACAAATTATTTATTCAGATAAATACAAATGGAGCACAGCTGCAACATTATGATATTTTAAAATCTAAGATAATAAATGCTGTCAGAGAAGAAGAAAGACATGAGTATTCTGTTAAATGGGACAGATGTTCTGAAATATTTGACCATAAAGGTGATGATAATTTCTTTCCAACTTTTGAAGAGAAATTAGTAGATATTTTGGATTCTGATGAAAAAAAACGCTACTTCAAACAGCATAACAGTATAAAGAATGAACCCAGAGATGCTTATCAGCAGATTATTAGTTTCAGTACCTTATTGATTCATACTCTTTTCATTTATACAAAAATTGAAAAGGATAATTTAAAATTGGATTTTCCAAAATTCTTTAACATAGAAAAACTTTTAGATGTATTTGGTGAATTGAGCCGTTGTATGGACAAAGCTGATCTGGAACAAAAAAATCAATATGCAAAGAATTTTATAGATTGTTTAGTAAACGTAAAAGAAAAACTTAGCGCATCTATTATTTTTTCAGATTTGGAAGACAATGACTTTGGGTTACTTATTAATCTTAAAAATAAACAGGAAGAAAGGGAGGAAAATAATAAGTCCGTGGAACAGCTCCAGAGAATGCTATATCACAGTAATAATGATACCAATCATTATTGGTTGGGTATTTATTTGGATCAACTATTAGATTCCCCACAATCTGGCTTTCTGGATATACTTGAGAAAATTGATAATATTATTTCCATTAATGGAAATACATTTTCTACCTATAAAAGCTATTTTGAAAACCCGGCGGATTTTCTTTGTCAAAAAAATGAATTTAATTTAACCAATTATACTTTCACATTTAAAAACTTCAATAGATACTGGTTTTACAAATTAGAATATCTCTTATGGAAAAATGATACAGGCAATCTGTCAAAAATTATATCCAGAACATCAGTAGAACATGTTTTACCACAAAGTGAAAAAAAACATTATAAAGAAAAAACTATTGATATAGATGAATTAGGAAATTTAATATTGATAACGGTTTCTGAAAATTCGCGTTTTTCAAATAAAGATGTGCTGGAAAAAAATGAATACAGAAAAAGGCTATCTAATCCCCCATTAAAGATGACAAAACTATTTAATGATTTAGATCAGTATAAACTAATTAAAGATAAATATTCCGATGATGAATTAATTAAATTGAAAGAAGTTTTAAAAAATCATCAGTGTGAAATGCAAAATTTATTGATAAAGCATTACAAGTAACATAGTAAAACGAAAAATATCAATATCCAATTAATAATAACCCTTAAAAACCACATATGAACATCTTCGGAAAAACCATACGCCTATTCTTTGTAGATGGCACCCCAAATAGTCTCACTACAGCAGAGCTTAGCAACTGGACAGGAATAGCCGTTAGAGTTCCACGTATTAAAGTAAGGGAATTTAGCAACAGAGCAGAGTTTAGAAAACCTGGTGTCTATATCCTGATTGGCAAAGGAGACAATAATGAAGATGCAGCCTATATTGGAGAAGCAGAAGTAATTGCGGACCGTCTTGTAAGCCATATTGCCAATAAAGAATTTTGGAATGAAGTGTTATTCTTTGGAAGCAAAGATCAATACCTGAACAAAGCGGGAGTCAAATACCTGGAAAACCGCTTGTATGAACTAGCCATCCATGCAGAGCGATATACGGTTAATCAGAATATCCCTACTCGCCCGGAATTATCCGAAGCAGAGCAAGCTGAATTGGAAGAGTTTTTGTCCAATATAAAAATATTGACAGCTTCATTGGGACATAAAATATTTGAATCTCTGGAAGAAACTGTTGAACAGGACGAAACGAATCAACTGATCTTATTCTGTAAAAACGGTGCTGGAGCCAGCAGCAAAGGAAGTCCATCCACTGAAGGTTTTGTTGTATACAAAGATTCTCTTTTGATGGTAACAGAACAGCCTTCATTACCTAATAGTATAGTAGCAGAACGGAAAAAAATGTTAGATGAAGGGATTTTACAAATAGAAGAAGGTTTTTATAAACTTACTAAAGATTACATCTTTACATCATCTTCAAGAGCAGCAGCAGCTATACTGGCAAGATCATCAAGCGGTCCTGTAGAATGGAAAACTGAAGGAGGAATTCAACTCAAGTATTTAGAAATATAAGCCATACGATTAAAATTCCCTTTTTAAAATTTAAAATTTTAAAAAGGGAATTTTATTTCTATCAATTATTTGGTCATAGATTAATTCTAATTTCCCGATCCCGGCCCATTCAAATACTCATTACTGATATCCTTTTCCTTTTTAAAATCCATTTTTCCGAACTTATAGCTGAAGCTGATTCCGAAAGAACGGTAAGGCAGATCTCTTACGGAATAGGACTGATAGTCTCCCGTATCTACTGTAGTTATCTGTCTGATATACTTGCTAAAAGGGTTTGTGATGGTAAAGCCTATGCTTGCTTTTTTGTTCCAGAGTTCTTTTCTGCCGGCAAAAGTATAGGTGATGGATTGCGGGTTTTTCCCCTGGATATTCTTAGCGGCTGAGTTATAGTTTCCGAATACTTCCAGTACAAAATTTTTCGGAAACTGGTAATTAAGATTCAGATTCGCGCGGTAACGCATTCCCATATCCAGGTTCCCTACATAAGCATGGCTCACAATATAACGGTGAAATACCATGATATTGCTTCTCAGATTCATAGCATTATGAAAAAACGGAAGCGAAAGGGATATGATTCCACCCGAGTTATATTCTTTCCCGATATTATCCCTTGCCGTAACAGACACATTAGTGTATTCCGTACCATTGGCTGTAAAGGTGGGATAAAATGTGGTAATCTGTTTTAAATCCTGGCTGTTGATCCGCTCAACAAGCGACATGGAAATATTTCCTCCATTGGTAAAGTTCTTAGTATAGCCCAGCTCCATATTATCCCCTATTTCAGGTTTCAACGCAGGGTTCCCTGTGGTAATATTATGAGGGTCACTGAAGTTCAGGAAAGGATTGAGTTCCGTATATTCAGGACGCTCTACCCTTCTTGTATAGGAAAGTTTCAGGGTTTCACCACTGTCAAATTTGTGGGAAAGAATGAAGGAAGGAACCAATAAACCATAGGACGGAATATTCGTATCGGGAAAATCGATTTTCAGGGTCGTATATTCATACCGCAGCCCTGCTCTTACATCCAGCCAGTTCCATAGCTTAAGTTTTGATGAGAAATAAGCGGCATAGATTCCCATGTCATAATTCAAATGATAAGACTGCAGAGGATCGGTTTCGTACTGCCCTGATAAAGCATTCAGAACATGAACATCAGTAGCGTTGGTGATATGCTGCTGTACGGTTTTCGCTCCCATTTCAAAAGTAATATTGTCATTCACAGGATGTACATAATCTACCGAAAGGTTGTGACTGTTGTCTGTTCCGGGATTGTTTCCTGAAATTCCATTGTACGGAAAAGAAGCTCCTGATAAACTCTGAGTCTGGAAATAACTGGAAGCAGGAGAACCATAGCTGAATACATAGTCTGCTGTAAGCTCCTGCCCTTCCTTTTGGAAAGTCTTTCTGAAACTAAGACTTCCATCAATGGAACGTACGGAAGATTGGTTATCAGAAGTTCTGGATCCTATAATCGGCTGTACATTCGAGGTAGCATAATCTGTGATATACTGCTGTTGACTGATCAGTCCGGTACTTCTGTTCGAAAAGCTGTTAAAAGAAAGGGAACCGCTTAAAGAAGTGGATTTACTCATTGACCAGTCAAATCCCAGACCTGTTCTGTAGCCATGTCTTTCAAAATCGGTATAGCCATCCTGCAATAAATGAGTTCCCGTATTGGAAGTGGTATCCCTGGAAGTTCTGTCTTGGGAAAAAGGGGTCTTTGCCTTTAACTGAGCATTACCGCTGAAAAAGGCATTCATGCTGAAATTATTGTTCTTATAATTCAGATTCAGGGATCCGGTTTCAAATAAAGTCCCGCCGGTAGCATTTACAGTTCCGTTGATACCCCTTACCTTATTATCTTTTAAAACAATATTAATAATTCCGCCAGTCCCCTGAGCATCATATTTCGCTCCCGGACTGGAAACCACTTCAATACTTTTAATCTGGCTCGCCGGAATAGAAGCCAACGCATCTGCCAGGCTGTTTCCAAATATACTTGACGGCTTTCCATTGATTAAAAAACGGATATTTGAATTCCCCTGAAGTTCTACATTTCCATCCGCATCCACAGTTACCTGCGGTACTTTCCTCAGCACATCAATAGCTGCACCATTCTGGGAAGTCACATCATTGGCCGCATTGAATACAATTTTATCAACTTTATTTTCAACCACTGCCTTTTTTCCTACAATCGTTACCCCTTCTATAGCGTTTTCCCCATTCACCAGTCGAATATCACCAAGAACCATACTGGTATTATGATCTTTAAGCTGAATATCTGATGTCGTTTTATTTTTATAGCCTGCATAGAAAACAGCAATTTTATAGGTCCCTGACGGAATATGATCTATAGAAAATTCCCCTTTTTCATTGGACGTAGCTCCATTCACTTCTTTGTTATCCTGATTCAGCAGACCAATACTGGCATGATCTATGACATTTCCCGTTTTGGAGTCTACAATTCTTCCGCTTATTTTTCCCTGACCGGCTCCTTGTTGTGCATTGATCATTAAGGCTGAACACAGCATCGCTACTAAAATTGTTACTTGTTTCACAGTGATATTAGAATTAATACAGGGCAAAGGTGAGAACCAATTTGGTAGGAATTCTGAATTTTCAATTAAATGACTTAAATAAAATGATCGAGATTTCTGCGTAATGACAAGGTGGGCGCGTAAGTATTGGTGTATAGCTGACTACTTTCTCCAGACATAATATTAACCATTCTCCTAGCCTATCCACACCGTTTGTCATTCCGTAGGAATCCAGACACAGAAAGCATTTAATAATAAATAATGATAAAGGTTAGATTCATGCTGAATGACAAGGTGAACGCGTGTATGTGAGTGCATAGTCGCTTATTTGCTCCAGACATAAGTAAAGGTAAAATAAGTGTTTAGATTATTGCAACACCAGTAAGAATTTTTGTAACTTTTATAAAACAAACACAAATGATGAAGTTTTCAAAAAGAAGCCATACCTACTATATCTATATTCTTACCAATAAAAGCAGAAAGGTACTTTATACCGGTGTTACCGGGAACCTCCACAGGAGATTGTATCAACACAAAACCAAGTTAAATCCCGGTAGCTTCACCGCAAAATACAATCTTGAATTTCTAATTTATTACGAAAAATATAATTGGATTCATCATGCCATTGAAAGAGAAAAGGAAATTAAAAACTGGTCAAGAATTAAGAAACTTGAATTGATAAGGAGCACAAATCCTAATTTAGAATTTTTGAATTACTTGTTTGAGAATTGGCTTTGAGTTGAATATTTTTTTGCATTCTATACTTTTAATTGGTATAAATGATGATAATAACAGTTCAGATTCCTGCGGAATGATAAGGTGGACGTACAAATGTTGGTGTATAACCGATTACTTGCTACTGACTTAATGTAGACTTCATACTAATTACTCACTTAGACTATCCACAATGCTTTGTCATTCCGTAGGAATCCGGACACAGAAAGCATTTAATACATTTAATAATAAATAATGATAAAATAACAGTTTAGATTCCTACGGAATGACAAGGTGGTGCTTATATGTGGGAGCATAGCCGCTTACTTACTCCAGACATAATATTAACGATTCCCCTAGTCTATCCACAATGCTTGTCATTCCGTAGGAATCCGGACACAGAAAGCATTTAATGATAAAATAAAACAGTTCAGATTCCTGCGGAATGATAAGGTGGGCGCAAATATAGTTCGCTTTGTTATAAATCCGTTTATTTAACCTAACTCCTACGCCCCTCATAATACTTTAACACCCATTATACCCTATCCCCCAATAAATTTTCGTTCTTTTGCAAAAATTATAATTTTTATATCCGCATGTCGAAGTTTGATGCAATCCGGTATTTCTATGATCCGGAAGTGAACGAGAGATTACAGAGCATAGCCCGTGATCCTATGATGAAAGCACTGATGAATTTTACTTTTCCGGATACGGATGAGCAGGTCTGGCTGGAACAGTTTAAAAATGTTCATTCCATCAGCGATTTTCAGCATCAGTTTGTAGCCTATGCCGTTCGGCAGATCCTTGCGAAAAGTTCGGAAGGTTTGACGACTTCAGGCTTTGATAAGCTGGACAAAAATACCCCTTACCTTTTCATCTCCAATCACAGGGATATTGTATTGGATACTTCCCTGCTTAACCTCGTTTTGCTGGAAGGTGGTTATATTATGACTGCCTCGGCGATCGGAGATAATCTTGTCCGCAAAAAATTTCTACATGTACTGGCCAAACTGAACCGCAACTTTCTTGTACAGAGAGGCCTTTCGCTTCGTGAACAGCTGACGAGTTCACAAACGATGTCCGAATACATTAAAGTGCAGCTGCATCAGGAAAACCGTTCCGTATGGATTGCCCAGCGTGAAGGCCGTACCAAAAACGGTAACGACGCTACCCAGCAGGGTGTTTTGAAAATGCTGGCTATGGCAGCCGGAGATCAGCCACTGACGGAGTATTTTAAATCCTTAAAGATTGTTCCCATCTCCATCTCCTATGAATATGACCCTACAGATTCCTTAAAGATGCCACAGCTGCTGGCCCAGCACAGGGATGAGGAATATATTAAAGGGAAAAATGAAGATTTCACCAATATCCTGAGCGGAATTCTGGGGCAAAAGAAACGCATTCATCTGCATGCAGGAGACGTTATAGGTCCAGAACTGGATGAAATTGCTGCTGCCACCGATAATAAAAACAAACAGCTGCAGGCGATTACACAGGTTATTGACCACTCTATCATCAGCAATTATAAGCTTTGGCCAACCAAGTATATTGCCTATGATCTCTTGCACAATACCCATACCTATACCTCTGAATATACAGAGCAGGAAAAACAGTTATTTGTCCGCAGACTTGAAATGCGTATTGATCCGTCTGATCCTGTTTCCAGAGAGTATTTCTTATCGATGTATGCCACTCCTTTGGTTAATAAGCTAAAATCTGAAGAGAGATCTGAAAAATAGGTTACCATTCAATAAACGTAAAAACCACTGCTGCTGAGCAGTGGTTATGCTACTTTAAATTCTTCAGTTTTTATCTGGACTGCGACATAAAATCTGCTTCTATGACTGCGTCTGCAAATGCTTTTGGAGCTTCCTGCGGTAAATTATGCCCAATTCCTCCTGTTAAAGTATGGTGTATATATTTGCCGATATATTTCGAAGCATAACTTTCCGGAGCAGGAAATGCCGCTCCGTTGGCATCACCCTCCAGGGTAACTGTAGGAACTGTAATGGACGGGGATTTTGCCAGCCTGGTTTCAAGCGCATCATATTGTTTTTCTCCTTTCGCCAATCCAAGACGCCAGCGGTAATTGTGGATCACGATATCAACATGATCAGGATTATTGAATGCTGCTGCAGAGCGTTCATAGGTCTGGTCATCAAAAGCCCATTTTGGTGAAGCCGTTTTCCAGATGAGTTTATTAAATGCCATGGTATTCGCCTGATACCCATTATATCCTCTTTCGGTTGAAAAGTAATATTGGTACCACCATAAAAATTCAGCATTGGGGGATAAAGGTTTTTCGTTTGCCTTCGGACTTCCTATTAAATATCCGCTTACTGCCACCAGTCCGGAACAACGCTCAGGCCACAGTGCAGCAATGATATCAGCTGTTCTGGCTCCCCAGTCGAAACCGCCAATGACTGCCTTATCTATTTTCAGGGCATCCATAAAAGCAATGATATCCAATGCCACGGCACTTTGCTGACCGTTTCGTTTTGTATCGGGTGATACGAAGGTAGTAGTGCCATAACCCCTTAAATAAGGGACCAAAACACGGTAGCCTTTCTCAGC
The DNA here is from genome assembly GCF_006829085.1 of Chryseobacterium sp. ON_d1. GTDB lineage: Bacteria > Bacteroidota > Bacteroidia > Flavobacteriales > Weeksellaceae > Chryseobacterium. The sequence continues at coordinate 281,457 of NZ_BJTC01000003.1, read as the reverse complement.
AAGTATGGCGGAAGACTGTTCAAAACTATGGATATCATAAGGCCATCCGTGAAGAAGAATAACAGGTTTTCCATTGGAGGGACCTACCTCTGCATACCCCACATCCAGCAGTCCGGCCCTGATCTTCTTTGTATTCTGAAAAGCTGATCTGATGCTTTCCGTATCTTTTTCAACCGTGGTATAAGTCTGTGCTTTTAAAGACCATAATCCTGTTCCCATAAAAATAATCAGGGATAAAACGGATCCTATTTTTTTGCTCAAATTCAATGCAGTATTATTCATAATAATAATGTTTTTGTGATGGTAAAATTATGGTAAAGCGGCCCTTACAATAAGAACAAATACTCTGAACAGGTCATATTGAACGTTGAATCCCGATTTTCAGCCGTTAAAGCAGACAATCCAATAAATAAAATGCCTCAACATCAATCATCGTTCATCATTTATCATTTATCACGTATCTTCGTAAATCGTATGAAACAAGTAATTCCATCCCACCACAATCAACTGGAAAATTCAGCTGTACGGCTAATGCCGTTATCCATTTTTCATGAAAAACAGGCAGAAGTTCACAGAGACGATCATTATATGTTTATCCTTCAGCAGAAAGGAGACTTTGTGATGGAAATAGATTTTAACAGGATTGTATTGAAAGGCCCTTCCTTATGTTTTACCGGTCCCGGACAGATTCATCAGTATATTCATCAGAAAGACAACGAGGGATGTTTTTTTTTCGTAGAGGCTGAACTTGTTCCTGAGGCTTACCGTGAAGCACTGGACCTCCACCAATGGCTCCGTCAGTCCTCAGCTGTTACGGAAAATGACATTATTTTCGATCTGCCACCCCTGTTTGAAAAAGCTGAAAAAGATCCGGTACTGCATATACCTTCCATCATGAGATCACTGGCAGAATCTGCAGTTGGAATCATTATTTCAAGAATTTCAGGAACAGAAACAGAAGGTTTTCATCAGCAGGGCCAAAGGTATTCGATTACAAGACAGTTTAAAAAGCTGATCACAGAACACTTCATAACTGTCAAACAGGTACAGCAGTATGCAGAATTTCTCAATATTACTCCGCTTTATCTGAATGAAGCTGTAAAAGATGTTACCGGATATCCTGCCAGTTTCTGGATACAGCAGAAAGTCTTATGGGAAGCCCGCCGCCTGCTGTTTTATACCAGTATGGATGTAAAGCAGATCGCCTTTGAACTGGGCTATGATGATCCTGTTTATTTTTCACGCTTCTTTAAAAAAGGAACAGGGATGACTGCTTTACAGTTCAGAGCTAAAAACCATGATTTGTCCCATTATCACCATTAAATAGCTCTCTGACTCCCGGACCTCAGATTCTAATTTTGTCCCGTCAATCATCAAAAACAAATAACAGGATTGATCAGCAATTATGATGGTACAACAATTAAAAAACAAACGTATTGCAGTTATAGGAGCCGGATTGGGAGGTCTGTGTCTTGCTCAGGGATTAAAAAAGAATGGAATCCCCTTCACGATATTTGAAAAAGATACTGCTATAAACACCCGGTCACAAGGGTACAGAATCAGGGTGAATGAGCCTGGCAGAAAAGCTTTAGAGGAGTGCCTTCCCGGAAATCTGTACAGGCTGTTCCTGGACACCTGTGCGGCAAGCTACAGTGGAATGAAAGTTTTGACCACAACCCTTGAAAGTTCCCGAAATGCCCTGGTAGAATCCTGGAGTGACGGAGTAAAAGAAATGCCGGACCTGAAACCCAACCGCTTGACATTACGTGAAATTTTACTTCAGGGGATACAGGACCATATCTGCTTTGGAAAGGAGCTCACAGCCTGGAAAGAATCAGAAAACGGTGAAGTGGAACTCGCATTTTCAGACGGCTCAACCTATACCGCAGATCTGGTAATAGCTGCCGACGGGGTTCATTCCCGAATCGGAAAAGAGTATTGCAAAGACCATAAAATCAATACCGGGAATATAACCATCTATGGAAGAACTTTCTGTTCTCCCGAAGCTCAGAACGCTATTGCTCAGGAATTGCAGGAAGGTACATCAGTGATTATTGGTGACCGGTTTTCTTTAATTACAGATTTTATGAGTTTTGATTTTTCCCGGAAAGATACATCCTGGAATCAGCTCAGTCCGATTTCCGATTATTTTTACTGGGCATTCATCGGAAATCCACAGGCTTTTGGAATGGCAAAGTCTGATTTTTACAGCCATTCAACAGAAGAGATTTTACAGGCAATCAATAAAGTGACCTATCAGTGGCACCCTAAGCTTAAAGCATTATTTCAGTATGCTGATCAGCCTTCATTATCCGTAACCCCTATCCGGTCTTCTTTGCCAAAGGAACCATGGACATCCGGAAATATTACAGCATTGGGTGACGCCGTCCATACGATGAGCCCTGCAGGAGGAGTCGGAGCCAATACAGCCTTTACAGATGCTGCCCTTCTGACCCGTTATATAATCAGTAAAAGCAGTATTCCGGAAGCTGTCGAAGAGTATGAAAAACAGATGATTATGTATAGTAACCACGCGATTGAAATATCTCTGAAGGGCGGCGAGATCCTGCATGGGATCACTGAAGATCACGGAAATAAAGAATCATTGTAAAGCGGCTTTATTTTGTGTGATAAGCCTGGTATGCCCGATGCGATCATGAATCAAAAAAGTACCACATCTGGCAAAAACATGGTGAAAATCATTTTATTAAAAGTAAAATTGTTTATATTTAATTAGATAAAAGCAAAGATTTTCATGTTGTAAAAAGGCAGGATAATTGCAATGATCTACAAAACCACACAAAATAAGATTTATGAATGTACAGTTAGATCCATATGCTAAGACTGAAAAAAATACTGTTGACCAATTTCGTTCAGATATTTTGAATGGACTACAGAATATGCCTAAAAAGCTATCTTCAAAATATTTTTACGATAAAACCGGTGATCATCTTTTTCAGAAGATTATGGCCATGCCTTCCTATTATCTGACCCGTTGTGAACTGGATATTTTCAAGAATAAAACAGACGAACTTATTGAGCTTCTCATTCCGGGAAATGAACCTTTTGACCTGATCGAGCTGGGTGCAGGAGATGCAATGAAATCAAGCTATCTGCTGGAACAGCTGATCAAAAAAGAGTTTAATTTTACTTATATGCCAATTGATATCTCAGGAAATATTCTTTCGATACTTCATGAAAAACTAAGCAGCCGGTTTCCGGAAATGAAAATCACCTGTCTGGAAGGGGATTATTTTGAAATGCTTCAAAAGGCCGCTTCATTATCAGACAGGAGAAAAGTGGTCATGTTCCTGGGCAGTAATATCGGGAATATGACTCCGGAAGAAGCTGAAGTTTTCTGCCTTCACCTGAATAAAAATCTATCACCTAAAGACCGTGTACTGATAGGATTTGACCTGAAGAAAAATCCACATATTATCCTGGATGCTTATAATGATAAAGAAGGAATTACCGCTGCCTTTAATCTTAATCTTCTGACCCGTATCAACCATGAACTGGGAGGTAATTTTGACCTGACACAATTTCAGCATTACCAGACTTATGATCCGGTTACAGGAGCCTGCCGAAGTTTTCTGGTAAGCCTTACCGGTCAGCAGGTAACCATTGGCGATATCGTGATTTCATTTGAAGAAAATGAACTTATCGATATGGAGATTTCACAGAAATTCTCTCCTGAAAGAATCAGGGAACTTGGCGAAAAATCAGGTTTTTCCATCACCGGAGAGATCAGAGATTCTAAAAAATGGTTTTTAGATACGATCTGGCAGGCAAAATAGAAAGATAAACAGCACATCACTTCTTTAAAAGTGAAAAAATAAAATCATGCTTTTTCATTAAAAATCAATCATTAAAACTAAAAGACATGACACCAGAGATCACCATAAAAGACAGTACAAAAAAGTATATGGACATCCGCAGGCGTTCTGAAGAAATCTGTGCACCGCTGGAAACCGAAGATTATGTAGTACAGCCTATTGTAGATGTAAGCCCTCCGAAATGGCACCTTGGTCATACCACCTGGTTTTTTGAGACGTTCATTCTCATTCCCCATTTCCCTGATTACAAAGTTTTTGACCCTCAGTATAATTTTGTTTTTAACAGTTACTATGAGACCGTTGGTGCAAGGGTTATCCGAACCGACCGCGGCAATCTCAGCCGCCCTTCTGTTTCAGAAGTATATGAATACAGAAGGTATGTGGATGAACACATGAAAGCTTTTCTTGAAAGTTCTTTCCTTACAGAAGCAGTTGAGCCTCTTCTGGAGCTGGGGCTCAACCATGAACAGCAGCATCAGGAGCTGTTAATTACTGATATTAAATATATTTTAGGCCATAATCCGCTTTTCCCTGTTTACACAGAAGAAAAACCTGTACATAACAGCTCAAAAGATCCCGAAATGCTCAGCTTTTCTGAAGGAGTCTATGAAATTGGTTTTAAGGGGGAAGGATTCTGTTTTGATAACGAATTGGGAAGGCATAAAGTTTATCTTACCGATTTTGAGATTGCCAGTCAGCTGGTCACCAATAAAGAGTATTTAGAATTTATGAAAGCCGGAGGGTATGAAGATTTCAGACACTGGCATGCGGAAGGATGGGACTGGGTGAAACAAAATTCTGCGAAATCTCCTATGTACTGGCATTATATTGAAGGGAAATGGATGCATTATGCGCTGAACGGATTACAGGAAATAGATCCTGATGCTCCGCTATGCCACATCAATTTCTATGAAGCCTCCGCTTTTGCTTCCTGGAAAGGAATGCGTCTCCCTACTGAAGCAGAATGGGAAACCGCCTCCGACTATTTTGACTGGGGAACACGCTGGGAATGGACCAATTCTGCTTATCTTCCCTATCCTCATTTTAAGAAGGAAGAAGGAGCCGTAGGTGAATACAATGGAAAATTCATGGTAAATCAAATGGTATTAAGAGGAGCGTCTGAAGCTACTCCTCCCGGACACAGCAGAAAGACCTACCGGAATTTTTTTCAGCCCAATTTAAAATGGCAGTTCACAGGAATCAGGCTCGCCCAGTAATTTTTTACCGATGATCACAGTAGAATCAGTCTCAAAAAGTTTTAACGGAAAAAAAGCAGTGGATCATATTTCTTTTCAGGCATCTGATCAGGAGATCCTTGTCCTCCTGGGCACGAGCGGTTGCGGAAAGACGACAACCCTTAAGATGATCAACCGTCTCATAGAAGCAGATTCAGGAAATATCCTCATTAACGGAAAGAACATCCGGGATCAGAAACCCGAGGAGCTGAGAATGGGAATTGGCTTTGTCATGCAGCATGCCGGATTATTTCCTCACTATACGATTCAGCAGAATATTGCGGTAGTTCCTGAACTTTTGAAATGGGATACAAAGAAAACAGAAAGAAGAATGCATGAGCTTCTGGCTAAACTGCATCTTCCGGAAGAGATTCTTTCCCGGTTTCCCCACGAGCTCAGCGGCGGACAGCAACAGCGTGTGGGTATCGCAAGGGCACTGATTGCAGACAGTCCGGTTTTGCTGATGGATGAACCTTTCGGGGCACTGGATACCATCACCAAGGCTGATATTCATTCGGAATTTAAATCGCTGGAAGAACTTAAAAGTAAAACCATCATATTGGTTACCCATGATGTGCAGGAAGCTTTTGAACTGGGACACCGGATATGCCTGATGGATCATGGGAAAATTATACAGACCGGTACTCCCAAGGAAATGCTATACCATCCTGCCACTCATTTTGTCCGTGATTTTTTTGCTGAAAACCGGCTTTTGTTAGAATATAAAATAGCCGCTCTACATCACATCAGTCCGTTTCTCACTCCGGAAAGCTCATATTACAGACCGGACAGTACAGACAATACAAGTGTCTGGGATGTTTTACAGCAATTGAGTTCTGATCATCAAAATGCTGAGGTGTATGAAGAAGTGGTGAGAGCCTTTAACCATTATAAAAAATCACAGAGGGTATGACACAACAGCAGAGTCTATGGCAATTTATTGCTGAACAGCATGAAAAGCTGACCGCCCAGATTATCCAGCATCTTGGGCTTACCTTTTTGTCCCTGCTCCTCGCCATCATAGTCGGTGTACCTTTAGGTATACTGATCTCCAGAAAAAAGAAACTTTCCAGCCCGGTGCTGGGCATCGCCGGTATTTTACAGACCATACCGAGTATTGCCCTGCTGGGTTTTATGATTCCTGTTTTTGGCATTGGCCCCAAACCGGCAATTGCGGCTTTACTCATCTATGCGCTGCTTCCCATTATCAGAAATACCTATACCGGAATTACGGGCGTGGATCCGGCAGTGATTGAGGCTGCCAAAGCAATGGGAATGAACAGAAACCAGCTTCTTTTTAAAGTGAAGCTCCCTTTGGCAATGCCGGTGATTATTGCCGGTATCAGAACTGCGGCAGTTATTAATGTAGGAGTGGCTACCCTTGCCTCTTTTGTGGCAGCAGGAGGTCTGGGAGAGTTTATCTTTGGAGGGATTTCACTCAACAATACGAATATGATCCTCGCAGGAGCCATTCCGGCAGCATTGTTGGCTGTTATACTGGATCAGGTTATTGCAGTGATCCAGAGATCAGGTTACCGTTTTTTTCAAAAACTGAAATATATTCTTCCGGTTGTTCTTATCATTTTAGGAACAGGTTATCTTCTGACTTTTGTGTCCCACCGGACCATTAAAGCAGGTTTTACACCGGAATTTATGGGGAGGCAGGATGGAGATATCGGGCTGCGTTCGGTATATGGGCTCAGTGTGAATCCTCTTATTGTAAGTGATGCAATTATGTATAAAGCAGCGTATGGGAAAGAGCTGGATCTGATCAGCGGATATTCTACAGATGGCAGAATCAAAGCTTATGATCTGTATGTGCTGAATGATGACAAAAAAATATTTCCGCCTTATTATGCAGCGCCCATTATCAAAAACCAAACACTGAATAAATTTCCGGAACTGGAAAAAACCTTGAATCTACTGGCCGGAAAGTTCAATGATTCTCTCATGACGGATCTGAATTACAGGGCTGATCATCTCCACCAGACTCCGGAGAGGATTGCAAAGGATTTTCTGATCAGCAACAATCTTTATAAAAGTCCCCGAAAAGGAAATTCAGGAACCGTCCGGATTGGCTCAAAAATCTTTGGAGAGCAATATATCCTTGCAGAAATGTATACCATGCTTATTGAAGGCTACACTGACTATAAAGTGGAAACCAAAACCGGTTTAGGAGGAACGAAAATCTGTTTTGATGCGCTGATGAATGATGCGATTGATTTTTATCCTGAATATACGGGAACCGGACTTCTGGTTCTTTTAAAGCCTTCGGCAGAAACAATAAGAAATATTTCCCAAAGTCCCGATAAAACGTACAGATATGTGAATTCAGAATTTGAAAAACACTATGGAATCCGATGGCTGCAGCCTTTAGGATTCAATAATGCCTATGCCCTGATGATGCGGAGAAGCCAGGCTGAAGAGCTTCAAATCAAAAATATATCTGATCTTAAACAATATTTTAACGGGAAATAATGGTGATCATTCACCATCATCAACCCTTCTGTTCTTTTCCTGATATAAAATTACAGACAGTCTTTTTTTAAATGCTATCTTCGCAGGAGATAAAAAAATCTGACAAAATGAAAAAAATACTATTTCTGGCTTCGGCTGTACTGGTTCTCAATTCATGTGTAGTAAGAACAGCTACAAAAGTAGTATCCGGAGCTGTAAACTTAGGATATAAAGCTGTCAAAGGAACTGTCAACGGAATCAGCTGGGCAGTGAGTAAGGCGAAAGGAAAAATAGATGAAGACCGCTTGGACGGCACCTGGAAAGTAGTGGGTGTTTACCGTGGTTCTTTTGAAGATTTTTCTAAAGACCAGAACCCTGACGGCTCATTTACTTCAGAATGTACAGAAGGTTTTGATCAGATCGTTTTCAAGGCTAAAAAGTCTAAATTCAAGCCGGTACACTGCAGCACCCAGGATGAAGATTGGGTAAAATATTCTATGGAGTTCGGAAAAAATCCTTCAACAAAAGAAAAGGAAAATTATATAGAATACAATTCCAACAACTATATTTCTGTCATTGATGTCAACAGTAAAACAATGGTTCTGGAAGGTAACCTGATGCCCAAATTAGGATTTTCCGGTGCTAAGTTGTATCTTCTGGAAAAGGTAAAATAGAAATTCAGACTATTGTAAAAACCTTTCTGCAATAAAATATCCTCCACCCACTACCAGTAATGGCAGTGCTATTGAGAGCAGTATTAAAGGCCAGGCAAAGATTCTGAAATAGGTATATAAGCTTACAGAAGAAGGATCATCCGGATCATAGATAACAGTCTCAGTCTCCCCTACCGACCAGGCTGAAGGATTCGTACCTTCCGGAAGTTCATAGCTATATTCTGTATTATTCCGGGTCCTGAAAGTAAAAAGGGGGATATACACTTCTCCATCCGAATCATCTATCCGCAGTGAGGTAACAGTAGCTGTTGCCTTTTCTGCTTTTTTTAAGAATGCAAGAGTACTTCTTAAACTTAAGAGTGCAAAAATAAACAGCGCTATTCCTGCACCGAGAATGATATAATATTGCCACATAGTTTTCTTTTTATTACTGCCCATACCCATTTCATCTCCTGAAAAACAGATTTATTGCTATCCAGCTTATTTCCAGATTGATATCCGAATATACAAAAAGATTTTTATTGTATAGGCAGTTACCTGGTTTCTATATCTACAATCTTTTTGCCTTCTTCTCCCAGATAATGAAGAACCAGCTTTTCGTAGACCTTATACCCGTCATCAACATTGGTAAAAATAACGATCCCCTTACCCGTTTCCGGCAGTATAATAGCAATACACCGGGTACCCTGGTCTGCCCCGCTATGGGATAAAGCATACTCATTATTTCCCAGGTCATAAATTTCAAAACCTAACCCGAAATATTTATTTTCTTTAACCTTTACCTGTCTTGTTGTCATTTCCCGGAAAATTTCAGACTTCAGATTTTTTCCTTTCATGATACTCACCATAAAATTTCCGTAATCTTCTATTGTAGTATGCAGGTCATCGGCAGCATTAGCCTTTGTAATTTTCTCTATCGGATAGGCGTCTCCTTTTTCATTATACCCCATTATAAATCTTGATGTATCAGTATTCTTATCCCAGATATAGTTGGTATCATTCATTCTGAGAGGCTGAAAGATGAGCTCTGTGGCCAGCTGATCCAATGATTTTCCAAATTTCTTTTCCAGCGCTTTGCGAAGGTATTCAAACCCTTCTCCTGAATACTGGTATTTTGTGCCGGGATCAAACTGAAAGTTCAGCTTTTTGTCTGCATTCATCCATCTCCAGTTCGGAAAGCCAGTCTGATGGGTGAGAATAATTCTGGTTGTCAATTTTTGATGTCTCGCATCATTTACAATATCCGGATCTGTCCAGTAAGTATCAAGAGGTTCATCCAGCTTCCATTTTCCCAGACTTACAAGGCGTAAGGCGACCATTGCTGTAACAGGTTTGGTAAGAGAAGCTACATTAAAAAAAGCATTGCGGGGTGCTGAAATTCCTTTTTTAACATCGCCAAAAACTTTGACCTGCTGTAGTTTTCCGCCTTCAATAATACCTAATCCCAAAGCAGGAATATTATTTTCTTTCAGCCAGCTTTGCATCGACTGGTCGTTATCAAACATCGCTTCATTATCGGTCGTCTGTTTCGGATGGTGATTAAAACTTAATGAATTCCTAAGTTTCCACTCAGCATTCTCCAATATCCACAGATGGGTAAACTTTGCTTCCCCCACCAATTTCTCAGCCTGATTCCCAACTCTTTCATAAAACAGGTGATCTCCATTCTGAATGGCCGCATAGAGCTTTCCGTCTTTATACATGGGATAAATCTCTGTATCAATCAGAACTCTCTTTACCTGATAAGTTTCCGGAGATTTGCACAATCCGGTTTTAAAATCACTGATAAATTTCTTTTTGTCTGCAAAACCACCTTTATCGTGATAAAATTCAAACCTGTCGTCTAAGACACTTTCTATCTGCCCAATGTTGCATCGGTTGTACCCTGCAGAAAAGAGCAGGCTGTCTTCAGACATAATTTTTTTATAAAGTGAATCTGTTTTTTTTACCTGTGCATGCAATACACTGATGAACAGCATAAGAAATGGGAGGATAAACTGTGAAGACTTTGTCATTGTTATTTTTTTGACAAAGGTTAGATTTTTAACCAATTTTTCATTAAAAATAAACCTGACAAAGACCCGACAAAACCCTGACAGAATTTATATCATATTGAATTTCAATTTAATATATAATTTTTTACGACGGTCAATTTCGGCTGCATTGCGGAGGATAATAAATACATTGGAAAGTACAATCAGGATCATAAGAACCAGGGTGAACTGTTTTCCGAACTTTAAAAAGATTCCAAGCATGAAGATAATGGGTGCGATCACTGTCCAGATCATCTGTACTGAAATGATCTGTCTGGCCAGAGCGTTTTTCTGCTTCAGGGTAAACATCAGGATCAGCGGAGCGAAAATGTTCAGCGGAGGTAAAAGTGTAAAGATGAGTGATGAAAGATTAATGATCTTGATATAAGAATAATTGATTGATGCTTCCTGTTCTTCTGCTCCTGTTTCAATCTCAACTGTTTCTGTTATGACCTTTGACGGTGCCTTATCCTGCAGTAATGCAGACTCTTCTATTCCCAAAGTCTGCGCCAGAATTCTCAGCGTATGTCCCTTAGGTTCCGTGCCGGATTCTATCCTCTGAATCGTTCTTACAGAAATCTTTGACTGTTCTGACAGCTCCTCCTGAGTCAGATTTTTTTGTTCTCTTATGGCTTTTAGCTTAGACATTTTTAAGTATTCGAAAAAGAATATTTTGTTTTGGCTAATTTACAGTTTTCTATTATTAAAAACATCAAGACATTTTCTTTGTATGGAGTGATAATAAATGATCATTCTTATCAAAAAATAAATGTATTTTTATTGAGAATAACATTCTATTTTTCAATCCATTATAAACTCCAACACCAGATCAGTTTATGAAAAAAACAATATCCAAATCCGAAATCAGGAAAAATATTGCTACTTACCTGATTCTTACCCTTCTTTTCTGTCTCCCGGTTTATTATATGTGTATCCGTACCGGAAAGCTTGGTGGCGGTATCATTTCTTATGCCACCATTGTCATGTGGTGCCCGGCTATAGCAGCCCTTCTTACCTGCCGTATCCGGAACATTCCGGTTTCTTCCCTGGGCTGGAAATGGGGTCTTACGAAGTACCAAATCATGGCGTACTGCATCCCTGTTCTTTATACATTTATCCCTTACCTTATCATCTGGATGAGTGGTGCTGGAGGTTTCTATAATCATGAATTTGTGGCGGAAGTTGGCAAAGGAATGGGCTGGAATCTTTCTGATGGTCTGACCATTATATTGTATATTATTCTGATGAGTAGCTTTGGTATGGTGCGCTCTATAGGATCTGCACTGGGTGAAGAGATTGGCTGGCGGGGCCTTCTGACCCCTCAATTAGCTAAGATCAATTCTTATACTGCTACTTCTCTTTGGATGGGTCTCATATGGTCGATTTATCATTATCCTCTTTTGCTTTTTTCCAATTATAATTCAGGAGGTCCCAAATGGCTTGCTCTTTTATGCTTTACAATAATGATATTTGCATCCTGTTTTATTTTTACGTGGTTACGGTTAAAATCCGGGAGTTTATGGACAGGCGCTATTTTGCATGCCAGCCACAACCTATTTATACAGTCTATTTTTACGCCGCTTACTGCAGATACCGGAAATACCAATTATTATATTGATGAGTTTGGGATTGCTTTGCCTATTGCTACAGCCATTGTTGCTTACTTCTTTTGGAGAAAAAGAGATGAACTCCCTGACACAAACACTGAAAATAACCTTCTTTCCACATAGGATACAAAAACAGCCTTCTGTGTAGAAGGCTGTTTTTGAAATATGATATGAATTGAGTGTTATTATTTTTTATATACCTGCTTCCCGTCTTTATACGTTTCCATCACAACAATATCTTTGATATCAGCAGAATTTACTTTAATCGGATTTTTATCCAAAATAACAAGATCTGCTCTTTTATTTTTTTCAAGGGTTCCTTTTTCTTTTTCTTCTCCCCACTGCCATGCCGCATTGATTGTAATTGCCTTAAGGGCTTCGTAAGGACTGATACGCTGCTCGGGTCCCAGTAAATACCCTGAACGTGTTTTCCGGTTAACCGCAGCATATACTGCTGTCATCAGATCTGGCGGTGTTACAGGTGAATCATGGTGAATCGTAAAGCGGATCCCCTGATCCAGACCTTCCTTCAGCGGGCTGATTCTTTCGGCCCTTTTTTCTCCCAGCACATTGGTACGGTGCCAGTCTCCCCAAAGGTAAACATGAGTAGGGAACCAGCTTGGCATAACTCCTATTTGCTTATAACGCGGAACCTGATCTTTACGGCATACCTGACTGTGGATAAGAACGCATCGCATATCTTCGGTAAGCTTTTTTTCTTTTTTCAGACGCTCCAGCAGATCAAGACCTTCATCGATGGCAGCATCACCATTACAGTGAATATGAACCTGCATTCCTTGTGCGAAGATTGCTTTAAGTCCTTTATAGGCCGCCTCTCTTGAATAAATAGGCTGTCCTTTAAAACCTTGTTTTTCTCCATCCGGAGGTATCAGATACGGCTCTGTAAGCCATGCTGATTTTCCTTGTGGGGATCCGTCAAATGTCATTTTTATTCCTCCAATTTTTACATGCCCATTGTATTTTTTATAAAATTGCTTCCAATGGGCAAGTTTATTGGCATTCAAATCATAGTCCGGCAATATGACATAATCTCCTTTGAGTAATCCTTTTTTATCGGCTTCTATAATATGATCAATATTGTCCGGTGCTGAACGTCCTTCACAGATTGTAGTCTGGCCATTGGCAAACCATGCCTGTTCTGCTGCCTGCAAAGACTTATACTGATCACTTTCTGCAGGTCTGGGAAGTTGGGTAACCGCATATTGCAGGGTATTGATATTCGCATTTTCCTGCATTTTTCCTGTAAGCTGTCTGGTGGCAGGATCTTTACCAATAATGCCGCCTGTAGGATTGGGAGTATCATAGGTAATATTCATATTTTTCATCAGTAAAGAATTGGCCACTCCCATATGCCCTGAAGCATGTAGTATATAAATCGGATTGACAGATGATACCTGATCCAGTTCCTGTGCAGTAGGGTGTCGGTGTTCTTTCATAATGGCATCGTCATATCCGTTTCCAATGATAAGTGTCCCGGGTGGAATTTTATTGTTGACAATATAATCTTTGAGAACCTTCAGCAGTTCGGGAATAGACATTACTTTCCCATAAGGTTCCGGCTGGAGGTCAATCATCTGTGATGCAACAGCATATTGAGAAATATGACCGTGGGCATCTATAAATCCAGGCATCAGTGTACGGCCGGACAGGTCTGTCAACTTTGTTTTGTCTCCTTTAAGAGTCATTGCCTGCTTTTGGGTTCCTGCAAATACAATTTTTCCGTCCTTTATGGCAAGAGCTTCTACATAAGAAGCTTTAGGGCCTGTCATGGTCAGAATATCTCCATTAACAAAGATCTGATCAACATCTGTTTTTGCCGTACACCCTACTGTTAGAGTATAAATGGCTGCTGTAGCAGCAAATGATGTCCATAATTTTCTGATTAAGTGAGGGATTTTCAACATATTTTATTGTTTTTTAAAATGTAAGTACAGTCACTTATTGTAATTCTAAATATAGTGATTTAAAGCGTTAAAAACAAGATTCGGGACAGTATTTTTTGTCCTGTCCCGAATTTCAATAAATATTCATATAAAAAAAACTTAACCTAATCTGTATCGGATGGGTAACGGTTGTGCCAGAAATTTCGGCTTAGTACTCATGGTATCAATAGTGAAAACATATATTTTGATCCATCGGTATGTTCACTGACAGATATTCTGATCAAATATTCCCGGAACTCTCTAACAGTTTTTCGTAAACTTTCCTTTTTTGTGGGATGACAGGATTATAAGTAACTTGTCTGTCTATCCAACGCTCAGGTCGCAAAAATCCCAGAATAATATTCATGTCACCATCATTAAATCCTTCTGAAAAACGGCTTTTTTCATCTTTAGAAATAGGAATAGGAATTGTACCATCTTTTTTACGTGGAGCAAAATAGGCTCCCGTGTATTTGCTTTTTCTCCTTCCTGCCTCTTTCTCTATTTCTTCTTTTTCTTTTTCATCATTTATCTTAGCCTTTTCTTCTGCTGCTTCCGTATTTATTTCTCTTATTTTCTTCTGAAGATATTTCCCTGATCGCGTTGGAGGCTCAGCAAGTTGTAAACGCTCATATCCGGTCGCATCACCTTTCTTTTCAGTTTTACCGCCTTCTACAGCCCTCCAGGCAAACATTCTGGCACCACTTTCACTTCCCACTTCTTCCAGGTACCTGACTTTATACCCCAACATCGCCATCACTTCAAGATTTCCACTTCTGAATCCTAAGTGTTTTACTTCATTAAAATGTCTTTCAAAATAATCATACAGCTTAAACTGACCGAACCGGGTGGTACCCATCCATGATAAAAATTCCGGCTCCCCATCCCAAAATTCGGTGATATTGAAAACTCTGGAAGATTGAACGTCTGTATTAACCTCTCTGGCTATATCATCAAATTTAGATCCTCTCTCTTTTATATACCCCTTATCTCCTGTTATAATGATTGTATCATACATCTCCGCTACTCTGTAAACAATCTGCTTAATACCGGTATAACTTGTATCGTGCTCTATGTGAATGTCCCCCCCTTTTCCACTGAATCGTGACCATAAAATAAGTAATCGGTCTCCACTTGTCGGTATTCCCTGCTGTTCCAGCCATCTTTTTATAGCATCATCTTCACGATGATTAATATCCCATCTGTCTTTTAACTTATTCTTCAGGTTTTCTGAATATTTTCTGGCAATATAGTCGGTTCCATAGTTTACTCCTCCAATACGCCTTCCCCGCCGAAACTTAGCCGCCCTCTGTTTTAATTTTTCTTTGGTAACCGCTCCCCGTAGTTTTTTTACGTTTATAACATGTATTCTTTTTTCATCTATTCCTGAATCTTTATAAAACTTTTGTATAGAATCAGCTTTATCCGTATGGTCTATAAAAGTACCATTGCCTTTTGAAATAACAACATGAAGTTCTTCATCATCAATTAAAGCAGCAGCGATTCCAAACATATCACCTGTGGCGTATCCGGGTTGGATAAGTACTCGCAGATCAGGATCTGGTTCTCGTTCACGGATAATTACGGGTCTGGGTTCATGAATCGGTTGATGCCGGTTAATAATACGAGTTGTATTAGGTACTGGTACTGTATTTCTCTGTTCTGTAACATGTCTGTTTCTTATCATATTTTTTACGGTTTATATGTTATACAACAAATTTCAAGGTAAAAAACCTGAGAGCACAGAGGGGATCACCCCATTTTCAAAAAATAAGGGTTTACCCGTATGAATTGGAAAATGTATTGATGTATTCACGCATAAACAAATGGTTTTAAGTTTAAATTTCACGTGTAAGAGAATTCCCTTATTTTTTAAAATTCCGTTTTTTCCCTTAATGAAGATTTATTTTGTTTGATGAAATTTGTATCAGACAAAAGAGATCAGCAATTTCATAGATGATGGCTCAACTGAAAAAATAAAGAGGATGAGTTGAAAGAAAAAATCTTTGAGAAAAGATCTTCAAACATTAAAACAATAATAACCCATTAAACCCAGAATATGGCAGACACCGTAAATAACCAGACTACAGATGCAGTAACGCAGACCAATGTTACCGTGCTTGGTGAATCTCCCGCACAGGCCATGAGTATGCTTTACCAGATGGCTACCCACGCCAGCGGAATTTCCATCCAGAATTCGGTAACCAATCAGCAGAACTTGAACCAGCTTAACCCTGCAATTGTTGCTGATGCCATTAAAATTTTAAAAGGATAATATAAAACCTTACGATCATGAGTGAACACAACAGTGAAACCCAACAAACCCAGGCGGCAGATGCCGGCACTCCGGCGGAGAAAGCTGTAGTATTTGTGAACAGTGAGGTACTGGCTCCGCCTAAAGCTTCTCCAATGACCGGAGTGACCAAAGTAATGATAGAACAGTCCACGGGAATGATGGTTCAGGATTTACAGTCTTTTTTGAAAGGATTTGAACAGGTGGGCCTGATCGCATTAAGCCGACTGGCCAATAATCTACTGACCTATGGAACGACTTTCGGGCCGGCACCGGGCAGTAAAGAAACCTCAAACCAGATCTCAGAGCATCTGCAGAGCCAGGATGCAGGAAAGGGAAATGAAATGATGAAAGACTTATTCAAAATGGTGAGTGACTATGCTGAAGTAAAAGCAAAAATTTCCAATACTATTTATAATGTCAATGCACTTCCGGTTCCGGATGTACTTCCCTCTTCTCCCTTATTTACGGAAGTTTCTCCTGGGAATGAAGACTCTGAAAAAAAAAACGGGTAGATCCGGCTCCGGAAAAGGACTTACCCGAAAAAGACAGTATGAGAAAAAGCTTTATCACGGCTGATCATGGAGGAAAATTAGTATTAAAGTCAGTAAAACTGACACAGCCACTCGTAAAACCAGAGATTAAAGAAGCAGTAATTCCTTCAGTGGAAATTGAAGTCAATCCCAAGAAAAAAACAATAATAACCCAACTCTTTGAAAAAATTAAAATAAATAAAAGATGAACTATTCTTCAGTAACCAAACCCGCCAAAATTTTAAATCTGGAAAGCTTAACCGATTTAAATGAACGACTTTACCTGACCAGAAGCAACGATACTCTTTATCTGGATCCTAAAAAGGCCGATCGTAATGCAGACCGCTCTGTATTTAATCTTCAGACCTCCAATATGAATGTACAGCCCTCTATAAGGCTGGTCAACTGCCTCAACAGAGGCAATAAAAGATACAATCATTTTCAGTCTTTTGTAGTAGAACCCAAGGATAAATCTACAGGAATAGCCGTGATTATGATCAAACTGGATGATCCGAAAGCATTTTACTGCAATGTGAGAATTTTACCTTTTTCCAATTTAAGTGAAATTGCCGTTCCGGATCTTGATTCAAAGCTTCTCACCATCAATCTTGAGAAATCAAAATGGATACTCAAAACTGATATTACAATCACACCATCCAATACGGGTGAGGCTCAGTATTCTGTACATGATGTAGATGTAGCAGCTATTGCAGAACTGGTGACCCAGGATGAATTGGTAGAATTAAAAAGAGAGCTGGAATTCCAGGCCTCCAAACTGATTGCCCATTACTTTCAGGAGATCCTGAGTATTGTTGTGAATGAAATACCTCCGAACCATGGAACTCCTCCCGTGATTCCGGATGACTATATCCTTACCCTTCCCCTCAATCAGCTGAAAGAAATGTTGTCTGCCAGTGCTATTTCAGCATGCATCGCTTTGGAGATTACAGGCTACAATGTAGTTAAAGAGATCAATCCCGACTGGAGGGCTGCTGCTGCATTTATCAATTATCTGCTGTAATATCTTTAATCTTTAATCAGAATCTTTATGCGCAGAAGAATCCGAAAAAAAGCTCCTGCTACAAAACCTCCGGTGCCTGTAGCAGAGCCTGAAGTCATCGAAAATGAAATCATGCCTTTTGTTCTGAGACATGAAGATGAAATCATTGCTTATATCAAGGATAAAGCGGTCAAAGAGACCATGAAGTCACTGGCTCCGCTGCTGGAAAAACTGGAAGAAGCCGTCAAACAACAGCAGGTTCCTCCAGTCCCTGAACCCCCACCACCTGATACCCCTGTAATGGATTATGAAGAGCAGCTGAAAAAACTTCAGGAAGCCTCCAGGGCCAAGGTAAAGGAGAAAGAACTTAAAATTATGGAGCGGATGAATAAGCTGAATACCAGACTGAACAATATCCGTCCTTAAAAACAATAAATAAAATATTATGAACGAAATTGACACCATCATCATGGGAATGTCTACCGCTGTACCTCAGGCAATTTCAACCCAGGTAAGTGCACATTCTACAGGATCTATGCAGATCAATTCAGCATTGAACCAACAGCGAAATGCCATGACCGGCATCAGCAACTATGTCATGAGCTTAAAAAAAATGAGTCCCAAAAATATAAAAATCAAGGAATTAGGGACATTAAAAAAAGACCGTTTTTAATCGAACTCTCTAAAAACTACGGATGCGGTATACATTCTCTGCAAAGATGAAATCCGGTGCCCTCAGCATATATACAATCAGGTCAACATTTATTTCGCACCGTGTTTCAGATACTGCCAATGTACAAAAGCAATTATTCAGAATCCATTTTTAGCCCAAAGGAATCCGCCATTGACAGTATACCTGCAGCAGAAATTTATTTTTAAGACAGATCGTAAAAATAAAAACCGCATCCTTTTATAAAAAACAAGCTTAAACTCGCACAGATTTTACAGACAGTTTCAACGATTGTATTCAGAGCCGCCTTTCAGATCCAATCATCATCCACCAATCTGTATATACCAATACTTTGAAATCTTTTTATCTGAAGGATCTGTGGTGAGTTTAAAATCCAAATATCAAACTAGTTTACCTCAATAATTATTAACCGAGATCAGATCTCAAAAAAAAAAATTACAATTATGCCAGTCAACGAACAAATCACAGACGCAGTAACACAATCCAACGTAAAAGTAGTCGCAGAATCTCCTGCAATGGCCCTGGCCAATGTGTACCAATCTGCAGCACACTCAACAGGAATCATGTTTGAAAATGCGGTAAATACGCAAAATCAACAGAACATTTTAGGTCAGGCAGCCACCACTCAGGGAATCCTGCAGATCTATAGCCTGGACACCGTATCAGATGCGGTTTCTATTGCGAAGATTCTTAAGCCTTAATTTTTAAACTTTTTGATAAAAGTAAATACCTCAACCGGAAAGTCCGGTTGTTTTTAACCCAATAAACCATAATCATTATGCCAGTTAATGAACAAATCACAGACGCGGTAACGCAGTCTAATGTAAAAGTAGTAGCAGAATCTCCTGCAATGGCGTTAAGTAATGTGTATCAATCTGCTGCCCATTCTACAGGAATTATGTTTGAAAATGCAATAAACGCGCAAAACCAACATAATATTGTGACCCAGGCAGCTACGACACAGGGGGTTACTCAAATTTACAGCAAAGATACCATCGCCGATGCTATCTCAATTGCTAAAACCCTTAAACCTTAATTGATTTTGCAGTCCGCAGAATAAAACCATTTTATAGAGCCGGAAAACCCGGTGCTTTTAACCAAAATAAACAATAATCATTATGCCAGTAAACGAAAAAATCACAGACGCAGTAACACAATCCAACGTAAAAGTAGTGGCAGAATCTCCTGCAATGGCTTTAAGCAATGTATATCAATCAGCAGCACATTCTACAGGAATTATGTTTGAAAATGCTATCAACACTCAAAATCAGCAAAACATTGTTACTCAGGCTGCCACAACGCAAGGAGTAACTCAAATCTACAGTCTGGATACAATAGCCGATGCCGTATCTATTGCTAAGATCCTTAATCCGTAAACCCTTTACGAACAGCTTACATCCTATTATCCGAACAACCGGAAACTCCGGTTGTTCTCTAAATCAAAATAAACAATAATCATTATGCCAGTCAACGAACAAATCACAGACGCAGTAACGCAATCGAATGTAAAAGTAGTAGCAGAATCTCCTGCAATGGCTTTAAGCAACGTGTATCAGTCAGCTGCCCATTCTACAGGAATCCTGTTTGAAAATGCAGTGAATACACAGAATCAGCAAAATATTGTAACCCAGGCTGCAACTACGCAGGGAATTGCACAAATCTATAGCCTTGACACTGTAGCCGATGCAGTTTCAATTGCTAAAATCCTTAATCCATAATTCATTTTTACGAATCATTTAAATTCCATTATCCGACAACCGGAAATTCCGGTTGTTTTCTAACCCCAATAAACAATAATCATTATGCCAGTCAACGAACAAATCACAGACGCGGTAACGCAATCGAATGTAAAAGTAGTGGGAGAATCTCCCGCAATGGCCTTAGCTAATGTCTACCAATCCGCTGCCCATTCTACAGGAATTATGTTTGAAAATGCAGTGAATGCACAAAATCAGCAGAACATTTTAGGCCAGGCAGCCACTACGCAAGGTGTGATCCAGATCTACAGCATGGATACTGTTGCAGATGCAGTTTCTATTGCTAAAATATTACATCCTAAATTATAGTGTTTTTTTAGATTTCCTATCCGGAAGCCCATGTATGAGCTTCCGGATATTTTTTTGGTGATACAGTTATTTATCAAACAATACAATTTCATCAGCATCTATCACTTTATTCTGTACTGCATAGATAACAAGCCCCGCCATATTTTTCACTCCGGTTTTGATCATCAGATTGGTCTTATGTGTTTCTACCGTTTTGGGAGAAATAAACAGCGAATCTGCAATTTCTTTAGTATTGAACTGCTGGCAAACCAACCGTAATACCTCTATTTCTCTGTCTGTCAGTTCATTTTTTGAGAAGGCATGAAACTCCGGCAGCTTATTCGAAAGCTGGGTTCTCATCACATTGATCTGATCATTGGAAAAATAATGACCTGTTTGATATACCGTGTTCATGACAGCCAACAATTCCTCAAGTTCAATTTCTTTGGGTAAGAAAGCGTGAGCTCCCATTTTCAGCATCTGCCCCATAAACGAACGCCGATAAAAGCTTGAAAGAACGATAATTTTTGTTTCAGTTTCGCTTTGGACCAATTCACCCAGAACCTCAAGGCCATCTCCGTTGGCCATCCTCAGATCAAGAATCAGGATATCTAAAGAAACAGAGCCCCGTTCTTTAAGAAACTGATGGCCTCCCGTTGAGGTCAGAACCACCTGATAACTGCCATTATTTTCAATATAGTTTTTCAAAAGCTGCACAAACAGCAGGTCATCATCTACAATGCCGATTTTAATTGTTGAATATTCCATGTTTATATTATTGTATTGCCATACAGGCTATAAATTTTGTTCCTTTTTCAGGCTGTGTTTTAATTTTATAAATGGCTTTAATTTTCTGTGCCCTGGACTGGATATTTCTCAGTCCGATACCTCCCGATTGAGATTCTATAATAAATCCGCACCCGTTATCTTCTATGATCAGAACCATATAACAAACTGATATTCTAAGATATACATCAACCCTGGTCGCCGAAGCATGTTTTAATATATTGGTGATCAGTTCCTGAACAATTCTGAAAAGATTCAGTTTTACAGGATTGCTGATTGGTATTTTTATGGTGATATGCCGGAAAATAACCTCTATATTTTTGCTGATCTGATCCAAATAATCTGCAATCAGATCTTCAAGTTCAATCTCATCAAGATCAGGTGGGGTAAGATTGTGGGAAAATTCCCGTATCAGCTGCATAGATCTTTTTAAATCCCAGTTAAGCTGTTCAGTATTTTTATCATGAAGATTCAAACGAATGAGATTCAGCTGCGAGATAATATTATCATGAAGTTCTTCTGCCAGACGTTCCCTGTCCCGGTCCTGTAAATGCATTATGTTCTCCCGATATTCTTTTTGGGTATTCCGGATCAGCTGAGAGACTTTCTGTTTATTCTTTTTTATACTTTTTAAATAATTAATCACCAATGCTGTAATTAATACTGTTGTTAAGAGAAACAGCCCTATACCAATCCATATCCAAACAACTATCTGGTCCTGATCTTCCCAACGCCACATCCCAGATTAATAAAAGCAAGATATAAAAACAACAGTAAAAAACCCCTGAAAAGCCAGATAGGGGCGACCCAGTTCAAATGGTTGCTGATTAGAAAATTAAATGCAGTAGAAATCAGGCATTCAACAGAAAAAAAGAGAAAAACAATGATGTTCACAATGAACATATTCTTTTCTGCTCTGCCTTCCCTGATGATCTTCAAAAAATAAGACGCTGCATAGCTGCAAATAATAATACTTGTGATAATATTGGAGTAAAAAGTAACCAGTCCTTCATTTTGTGCTGAAAATATATTCGTAAACAAGGTCAATACTGCATAACAATAGATCATCCATTGTACCCCACGGGAAATCCGGATATAATAACGGCTGTAAATCACGGTAAGAACAATCAACCCAAAAAATTGACTCAATGCATAATTGCAGGTATTAAGCGTATTTAATTTCATCAGCCGGTCCGTTAGATCCGTCAGCTCCAGCATCAGTTCTCCTGAAAGAAGCACCACTAAAGAAAGTTTTGTTTTTACTCCTTCTTTCACCAGAACAATCAGCCCTGAAAACAGGACAAGATTAATAACAATTTGCAGATACAGGGATAAACTGTTATACGAAAACACTGTTGCTTTGCTTCAAAAGTTGATAATCATTAAGAGTATCAATGGTAAAAGGAGGTCTCGGAGTAGAATAATTTTCTGCGGTCTCACTCATATGATTGACTGCCAAGCTTTTCACCGTGATAATCTCAATATGATAAGAAAAATCTGACCCTTTTTTTACCAGATCATCAGTAAGTCCAAAGAAACTGGTGCAGGTCTGTCCTCCTTCAATACCCATTTTTGCATAATCTGAAAACGGAATGGAAATCAGCTGAAAAAGATCTGCGGTTTTCTGGGCCTGCATCCATGCAGTCCCAAACATATTCCACCTGAAGCTGCGGTTAATGGCTGATTCTGCGGTAATGGGGGGAGGTGTTACCTCAAGATCATTACTTTCCATCTTTTCTTCTGTAAACTCACGGGAAAATTCCTTGGTAAGAATGGTATTGAAATTGGCATCTTTATCACTCCTGGAATCAATCAGAAAAAATTTCAGCCGGTTTTCATGAATACCTACGTAGGCATGAATCGTTTTCAGCTCTTCTGATGCAAGATTTATTTTCCATTGCTCAATTTCTTCACCTGAAACGCTGAAGTGAGTTCCCTGATTCAAATAATTCAAAATTTCTGCCCCATTCGCATCAATTCCATTTTGGTAAGAATCAATAAGATTTTTCCATTTCCTGATGGCTGCAAAGATGTTTTCAGTAGTCATGATAATATATATTTGTGAATGATAATTATTTTATGTGTTGAAATTTACAAAAAAAACAGACTGATATTCATTTTTAAATCACATCGAAGTGGAAAATAAAATACAATTGAATAAAAATCAATGTTTCGTCAGTTTTCATAAAATTAAATCACAAACACCTTGTATCTTTGCGCCGGGAACAACTTTAATTAAATAAATACTCTTTATGATTCCACTTCACGAACTTATATTTTTCATTCTGGCGGCACTCATTTTAGTCATCAGTCCCGGTCCTAATATGATTTATCTGATCTCAAAATCCATAACGCAGGGGAAAAAGTCCGGATTTATCTCATTGGGCGGAGTCGTGTGTGGTTTTTTATTCCATATTATTATGGTTTCTTTTGGTCTTACTGCTGTTTTACTTGCCGTCCCATTGGCTTATACCGTTCTTAAAACACTGGGAACTGTATATCTTTTATACCTGGCTTATCAGGCTGTAAAACCCAAGAGCAGGAATATTTTTGAGGTTGATAAAAACGGAGTACATGACAGTCCTAAAAAGTTATTTACCATTGGTTTTCTAACGAATGTATTGAATCCAAAAGTTGCTGTCTTTTACCTGTCATTCTTCCCTCAGTTCATCAAGCCTGCCTATGGTTCTGTATTCACCCAGAGTCTTGAACTTGGGGTAATTCAGGTTCTCATCAGCTTCAGCGTCAACTTTATCATTGTATTAACCGCTGCAAGAGTTGCCTTGTTTTTCTCTCATAATCCGGTATGGATTAAAGTTCAGAAATGGTTTATGGCCAGTGTATTGACTTTTTTGGCTGTAAAAATGGCATTTTCAAAGGCCAGATAAAATCCGGAACAGCTTTCTTTCTGTCCCGAATTCCTGTGTATATCATATAAAATCTGACTTGAAGACAGCATCATCATGATGCACTGCGAATTTGAGATTAATATCCGGGATATGAAACCGTGAAAATACGTAATTTTGTGGTTGCGTATTATCCTTATCACAACAGCTCCGGTAATGAAACAGACAATTCCCACCTATGATTTAAATGGGATTTCCCATCACCAATTCCACGTCAAAAGAATGGATCAGAATACCCAGATACCAGAGGATAATATTCTTATGGATAAAGGAATACATCGGGACAGCCATTATATTTTTACCTGTATGGAAAGCGGACATGTAAAAATGATGGTAGACTTTAAAACAGTTGAAGCAAAAGGTTCCGTTCTTTTCTGTGTACTGCCCGGCCAGGTACATCAGGGACTTTTAATGAATAATATTTCCGGATGGTTTGTTGCTGTTAAAGCTGAACTTGTTCCTGATACCGTCCGTTCTTTTTTTGATGAATCCCTGGTTGAAATACAGCCTCTTTTCATTGATAAAAACCTTATCGAAAGAATCAGCACAACAGCAGATATTCTTCATTCTTCATATACTCACGAAATACTTTCCTCTAAAGAAGGTTTTCTGGTTGCACAGTCTTTACTTAATGCTTTTCTGGGAATGTTTACCATGCTCTATTCTCAAAATAATATTTCTCATGGTTCTAACGAAAGCCGTGCTTTACAGCTGTCACGAGCATTCCGAATTCTGATTCGACAGCAATTCAAAACCTTGAAAAGTCCATCTGAGTATGCGGAACTTTTAAATATTACAAGAGGATATTTAACAGAGACTGTTCGTGAAGTAACAGGAAAGCCTGCACAGCACTGGATCCATCAGGAGATTTTAATTGAAGCCAAAAGATTACTGGTTTTTACCAATCTGAGTGTAAAAGAAGTGGCTTATGAGCTGGGATACAGTGACCACACCTACTTCAGCCGCTTATTTTCCAAATTGGAAAACCAGTCACCTTCAGAGTTCCGGAATCAACACCAATAAGATCACCCACGAATAGTCCAATTAATCCCCCGAAACAGCTATCGGTATTTTCTGATTTTGCAACGTCCTTTGCAATAAAAAATGACTTATGCCAAGCCTACCGAAATGGATCAATGATACTGTAGAAAATGTCTGGTCCTCAAAATTTAAAGATTGTACTGTAACCGATATAGAATCCATCACTTCTGATCTTCGCCGGATATATTTTGAAGGTGATTTACAGGATGTTCAGTTTGAACCTGCCTATGCGATAGGGATCAGGGTCAGTGATAGAGATTTCCGTAATTATTCACCATTTAATTTTAACAGTGAAACAGGAACTTTTGAAGTGATATTTCATGTACATGATGACAAAGCTGTAGGGAGCCAGTTTATCAGCCGCTTATCTACCGGAGATTCTGTAAGAATTTTAATACCAAGAGGAAAACGATTTTTTGAACCCCATGCAAAAATTCATTTTTCTGTAGGAGATGAAACTTCACTCGGAAGCTCCCTTTCCATTAAAGAAGCTGTTGAAGAAAATGGATTACAGTTTATATGCCTGCATGAACTGGAAGAAGCCTCAGCGCTTGAAAATCTCAATCTATACGGTTATCACATTCCTAAAAACAATACCATGAGAATGATTGAAGCACTCAACGATTTTCTGAGAGAAGAAAAGGAAACCATCAGTGATGATGATGTTGTTTTTTATCTCACCGGAAACGGAGGACGAATGTCGCTGATCAGAAAATTCCTTAAAGCCAGAGGTGTATCTCCGAAATGCATAAAATCACAGGCGTATTGGATTGAGGGAAAAAAGGGATTATAGTAATATCTAAAACAATCTTACAGATGCGATGGAACTGACCCTTTACTATTTTATCAAAGAGTCTGTTTAAATTTTTATAATCATTATTTCAGATTTTAGACATAAAAGTTTTAAACACTTAAGCTTTTCAGAACCAGGTCTTATGCGTAATAAGTCCCCCTAAGTTTTGTGAAAATCTTTGATTTTTATATTATGTAAACTTTTCTGCGGAATCATTTCAAACTTACTTAAGTGAATTCAAGTGTTTTAATATGAAACCTTTTGTGACTTTTGTGGTTAGGTAAAGTTTAAACATTTTAAAAATAAAAACATAATAGTGTATACTGTTATGTTTTTTTTATTTAAAGCGGTCAGAAGATTCCCCATTAATTAACTGAATTTCCAATTCAGTATGCCTTTACGGTTTTCCGTAATGATTGTCAATATGATGTATTTACTTTTACCACATCAGAAAGTTAAAACATTTTCAATAAAGACAAACTTTTGAATATATAAAACTTAAACAGATTGTATGGCAATTAATTTACAAAAAGGTCAGAAAATTAATATCGGATTAAATAATATGACCATTGGCCTGGGCTGGGATCCTAATGAAGGAACCGGTTATGAATTTGATCTGGACGCATCCGCTTTTATGATCAATGAAGAGAGGCTTATCCCTTCTGACCCTTTTTTCATTTTTTATGGAAACACAGAATCCCCGGACGGAGCATTGGTGCATACAGGTGATGATCCTGATGGAAAATCAAGTGATGGGGATGATGATGAATCTATCATGGTTGATCTATCAAAAATTGATCCTCGTATTACTGAGATATTATTTGTTGTAACGATTCATGAAGCTGATATAAGAAAACAGAACTACGGACAGGTACGCAACTCATACATCAGAATTGTCGACAATTCTACCGGACAGGAAATAGCCAAATACGAGCTGGGTGAAGACTTTTCTATTGAGACGGCTGTCGAATTCGGACGTCTTTACAAAAAGAATGAGCAGTGGAAATTTGAAGCTTCCGGCATCGGATACAGAGAAGATCTTGCCTTTTTTCTATCAAAGTACTATAAAGGAAACATTATAAAATAAAAACCATGTCTATTAATCTACAAAAAATCACCATTGAAAAAAAGGGAGACATCCATTCTATTGACCTTACCAAACCTGAAATTTCTAAAAAGGAAATTATCATTAATCTCAACTGGTCCCAACCTCAACAAAAAAAAGGCTTTTTCTCAAGTCTATTAGGAGGGAACAGCAGCATTGATCTGGATCTGGGATGTTTTTATGAACTGAACAATGGACAGAAAGACTGTATCGATGGATTACAGTTTGCCAATGGCAAAGGAGGTTCAAGAGACAAACTTACCAGGCAGGGAAGATACAGCGATGCCCCTTTTATCTGGCATACCGGAGATGACCGTGGTGCCAATTCAGGATCAGGTGAAAACATACTTGTAAACCCCGTTGGCATCAACAGTCTTAAAAGAATTGTGATCTACTGTTTTATTTATGACGGTGTTGCCAGATGGAATGAAACGAATGGGATCATCAATATAAAAGTTTCAGGGAATCCCGATATAGAGGTTGAAATGGGTAAGCAAAATGACTCAAGAAAGTTTTGTGCTATTGCTGAAATCCTTTTTTCTCCTCATTCTATGCAGGTAAAAAAACTGGTAACTTTTCATAATTCTCACGCAGACTGTGATAAAACGTACCGCTGGGGAATGAAATGGGCTCCGGGATCTAAATAATAATCAAAAAACAATAAAAAAAACTACCATGAGAAGACTTCCCGTATATTTACTTCTGGATACCTCGGGCTCAATGACCGGTGAGCCCATTGAAGCCGTTAAAAATGGAGTTCAGATGATGCTTCATTCGCTCCGTCAGAATCCTCAGGCTATAGAAACCGCTTATGTAAGTATCATTACTTTTGACAGCCAGGCCAACCAAATTATCCCTTTAACTGACCTTGCTTCTTTTCAAATGCTTGACTTAAAAGCTTCCGGTACAACTTCATTAGGGGCCGCCCTGAGCCTGTTAGCAGATAAAATGCAGTCAGAAATCATTAAGACGACAACGGAACAAAAAGGAGACTGGAAACCTTTAACTTTTATCATGACAGATGGTGTACCTACTGATAACTGGCAAACCGGATATCAGAAACTGAAATCCGTCAATAAAGGGCTGATTGTAGGATGTGCTGCCGGACAGGGAGCAGATGATGCTGTGTTGAAACAGATTACCGAAGCTACAGTAAGATTAGATAATGCAGATTCTGAAAGTATTTCAAAATTCTTTCAGTGGGTAACAGCGTCTATTTCAACCACTTCAACCAAAGTGGAAACAACAGGAGTAGAACTGGCAGGAATAGATCAGCTTCCTCCACCCCCATCTGAACTGGTAATTGTGGCTTAGATATGAACAGAAGATTATTGGCTTACTTCCTGTTGGATACTTCCGGCTCAATGAGAGGAGAACCGATACAGGCACTTAATAATGGTTTCAACGGGCTTATCAGTATGCTTCGGTCAGATCCGCAAGCAATGGAATCTCTTCATATCAGTGTTATCACTTACAATCGTGAAGTGAACAATATGGTGCCTCTTGTTGATCTTGCAAGTTATCAGCCTGTAGAAATAACATGTCCGGACAGCGGCCCCACGCATACCGGGGAAGCTCTTGCCATGATGTGTAATCTTGTCAGTAAAGAAATTGTAAAAGGCTCCCTGGTCCGTAAAGGGGACTGGAAGCCTTTACTCTTTGTTTTTACGGATGGGAAACCATCTGATATTCAAAAGTACAGAGAAATAATTCCCAGCGTTAAAAAACTTGATTTCGGAGTTATTGTAGGTTGTGCTGCCGGCCCTGAAGCAGAAATAAGTTTTTTACAGGAACTTACCAGTCATGTTGTTAAACTTGAATCTACGGATGCCGGTACACTGGCTACTTTCTTTAAGTGGGTAAGCACTTCCATTGAAATGGGTGGGAAATCTCAGGGAACCGGAGAAACGATGGTATTGCCTCCACCACCAGCAGAGCTCAATATTATTGTATAAAATATAACGATGGTCTTACTGACATTTCAGCATCATTGAAAAAACAGAAAAAATCCGGAATTGAATTTCAAAAGATGGATTTGATGGAAACAGAACATGAGAATAATATGGAAACATTTTTAAAAGACATTTTAAAAGATTTTGAGATTGAAGAAAATAAGATTGTAGAAACCACGATCTCCAAACTCATGCAAAATGCAAAAGTAAGTGACCTTGAAAAGTCAATGCATTCAATAAAAAAACAGGTTTTAGAAATCTTCAATATGTACAGAGATAAAGAGGAGTTTAAAGAAAAATATATTGCTATTCCCAATGCCAATGCAAAAAAAGAATATCAGTATTCATTCAATACAGGTGAATTTCCGAATATAGTTATCCGTGAAATTAAAAATCTGGATATCGCAGGACTGCAGTTTGATCATGAAAAATCTTGTATTACAGGAACTCCCATGATGGCTAATACTATTGATATTCAAATTGTATTTTATAACAGAAATGACAAAAATGAAACAGATGACATTAAAATCATTCCATTTGTAGTCAATGCAGATCCAAAAGATCTTTGGATAGATAAACCCAGTGATAAAGGCAGTAGATTTGCCAAATCAGATACTTCTACCCTGTCTGCAAAATTTCTGGATAAAAAAATTGTGATTGCTTCAAAAAGAGGCCGTTCACACGCCCATGCAGGGACATTCAGAGATGATGATTTTCATCTGCTTGAATTACCTGACAACTGGGCTGTCATTGCCGTAGCTGATGGGGCGGGATCTGCCCAATATGCACGAATGGGTTCAAAAATAGCAACCGAATATATCACAAGAAGTTTTGATGATACTGAAGTGCTGCAGCAGCTTTCTGAACACATCATTGATTTTTTCAGTGAGCACTCAGTAAAAGATCCAGAAAAAACGGAACCCCAAAATACCATTGATGATATTCCGCAAGAGAATAAAGATAAAAACGAAAATTTGGATGAGGACTACAGACTGCAAAAAAAATCAGCCATCATCAATATTCTTTACAAAAATGTAAGAAATCTTCATCATGAGCTTAAAAATTTTGCCGGCCAGGAGAATATACCTATCAAAGACCTCAATACTACCATCATCTTTGCCCTGATAAAAAAATTTGATTTCGGCTATGTGATACTTAGTTTTGGAGTGGGTGACTGTCCTATCAATATCATGACTGATCAGCATGAAAAAGTACAACTTTTAAACTTTCTTGATGTAGGTGACGTAGGAGGCGCCACCCGTTTTATTACCATGGCAGAAATATTTTCAAGCCCGGATATGGGAGCACGCTTTGGCATCAACTGTTTTGAAGATTTCTCAAAATTATTCCTGATGACAGATGGAATATATGATCCTAAATTCCTGGTAGAAAGTAAATTGGAAAACATTGACAATTGGAAAGAATTTCTAAGAGATCTTGATGGGGAGAATGAAGAGCTGGTGAAAGTTGACTTTGAAGAAGACTCTGATATTGAATCCCAACTCCTTCATTGGATGGACTTTTGGAGCAAAGGGAATCACGACGACAGAACACTTGCTATAATTTACTGAGATGAATATTATAAAAGTAAAATCAGTCATTGATCCATCAAAAATTTACGAATACGTAGATGATGGTAATCCTAAAGTGGGAGGCGTAAAAGATGTCTATTTTTCACCAGACAAAAAATATGCAGTCGCTTTCTTTCGTGATTTTATAGATTTCAACCATAAAGAAAGTATCAAGAAAATTGTCACCTTATACCACAACAATATCAAAAACGGAAATTCATCTGAATATTTTTTAGATGAAATCTACAGATGGCCCTATGATGCAGTTGAAAAAAATGGAAAATGGGGAGTCATCGTTCCTTTCTATAATGGTAAATTTTTCTTTAAAAAAGGATATACAGCCAATGAAACGATCAAAAATGGTGAAAAAGTTGGAAAATGGTTTACAACCCCTTCCTTCAGAAACAAACAATATCCTTTATCCCTTGACCGTTCTGAACTGGGAGATTGGTTAAGCTATTTTCAGATTGCCATCAATATTTCCAGAGGGGTAAAAAAAATGCATCAAATGGGACTGGCCCATTCTGATCTTTCCTATAATAATGTACTTGTAGATCCTGTCACAAAATCAGCATGCATCATAGATATTGATGGTCTGGTAGTACCGGGACTTATTCCTCCCAAAGTAATAGGGACTGCAGATTTTATAGCTCCCGAAGTTTTAAAAACCAAACATTTGAATATCGGAGATCCAAACAGGATTCTTCCCAATCAAAAAACAGATCTTCATGCCCTTCCTGTGCTGATCTATATGTATTTATTAAGGAGACATCCTTTCAGGGGAGGAAAAATCTGGGATCTCGATGCTGAAAAGGATGAAATATTGGCTATGGGAGAAAAAGCTGTTTTTATAGAACATCCTGAAAATCCTATTAATCGTGTAAAAACAGATCATCTCAAAAAGTGGAATATATTCTGGGGAGACCCTAAGAAATCACCTTTTACCATTACGGGACCTTATCTGACAGAACTCTTTAAAAAAGCGTTTATCGATGGTTTGCACAATCCTATTCTAAGACCCATTGCCAATGAATGGGAAACAGCTCTTCTGAAAACAGTAGACCTGATACAACCCTGCAGCAATCCGGATTGTGATGAAAAATGGTATGTCTTTGACAATACCTCTGCTCCCAAATGCCCTTTTTGCGGCACCCCTCACAAAGGAAGTTTACCCGTTATTGATCTGTATTATAAATTTAAAGATAATGTATGGAAACCTGAGAATCACAGACTGATGGTATACCATAATCAATATCTTTTTAAATGGCATGCGTCCAGGAAAGTAATCCGGAATGAAAGTCTCACCCCGGAAGATAAAAAACCCGTAGGTTATTTTACATTTTACCAAAACAAATGGATGCTCGTCAATCAGGGAATGCCTTCCATGAAAGATCTGTCTGAGAATAAGGTTATCCCCGTTAATTCGATGGTCGAAATCAGGGACGGAAAGAAGATTATGCTTTCAGACGAAGAAGGAGGAAGGCTTATGTATATTACTTTAACTCATAATTAATTCTTATTATGGATCAACAAAATATTATAGATTTACATCCAGGACTTATCATCGGCTTTGCATTACTTATTATGATAATGCTGTTGCTGGATCTGGGTGTTTTTAACAGAAAAGCCCATGAAGTTTCCACTAAAGAAGCAACAGTATGGTCAGTCATATGGATTTCACTATCAATGGTTTTTTCAGGTATTATCTACTGGATATTCAATCAGGATGAAGGAGGCAATGCACTGGCCTTTGAAAAATTCACACAGTTCCAGGCTGCCTATTGGATAGAGAAAGCACTTTCCGTAGATAATCTGTTTGTTTTCATCCTTGTTTTCAGCTTTTTTAAAGTACCCAAATATCTGCATCATAAAGTATTGTTCTGGGGAATTATTGGAGCTTTAATTTTCAGAGCTCTATTTATATTTGCTGGTATCGGAATCATACAGTTAACTTATCTCCCTGAGACACATATATTCGGTAAAGCAGTACAGATCAACATTGTAATGACGCTGTTTGGTCTATTTCTGATATATGCCGGAGTCAAATCGTGGGGAGAAGGAGATGATGAGGATGAAAAAGATTTCAGTAATACTGCTGGTGCAAAACTTATAAAAAAATGCTGGAAAGTTTCTGACAACTATGCCGGTGATCAATTTTTCACCATTCAGAACGGCATTAAAATGGCTACTCCCCTCCTGATTGTAGTAGCTGTTATTGAGTTTACTGACGTTTTATTCGCAGTGGATTCCATTCCTGCTATTTTTGCTATTTCAAAAGATCCTTTTATTCTCTATACCTCTAATATTTTTGCCATTCTGGGCTTAAGATCGTTGTATTTCTTACTTGCAAATTTCATTCATATGTTCAGCAAACTGCCTTACGGGCTGGCTGTTATCTTAAGCTTCATTGGCGTTAAAATGCTGATATCTCCCTGGGTTCATATTCCATCGCCCATATCTTTGGGAATTGTCGCCGGAATACTCATTCTATCAGTTCTTATGTCTCTTCTTTTTCCCCAGAAAGAAGCAACAACTTAAACTGACAGATAATAAAAATACTATTGAAAAAATGTTGTATCCATTAAAGATTACATTTTTTCAATAGTTTAATGGACTAAATCAAAACTCACTTTAAATTTCTCCCCAAGTCCTTCACCTTTCTCAGCCACTGATTTCGCTGCTCATCCTTCGAATTCCGGATGATACCGATGTAAGTCAGTTTAATGGGTTTTACTCCACAATATTCCAGGATGGATTTTTTAAGCTGATTGACACTGGGTCTTCCGAAAAACAAACGGTAATACCATCCCGGCTGGTCCAATGTTGTAAGGATGTGAGCTGTTTTTCCTTTTAGCAGTTTATCCCACCACACGGAATTTTCCCGGTATTTATAAGCCATTCCGGGTAAAAATAACCGGTCTATAAATCCTTTCATAATGGCTGGAAATCCTCCCCACCACACAGGATGTACCCAAACCAGATGATCTGCCCATTGTATAATTTCCCAGGCTTTCACCAAATCCGGTTCAAGTTCCATTCTTTTCCGGTATCCAAACTGCAGATTGGGATTGAAATCTAAATCCCGGATCACAATTTCCCTGACTTCGGCTCCTGATGCTACAGCTCCCGACTTATAAGCTTCCGCAACTCCAAAATTGAAGGAATCTTTATGGGGATGTCCGTTGATAATTGCTATTTTTTTCATGATGTCACATTGATATTGATAGAATCATAGGCATTAAGCTGTGCCAGTAATGATAAAGGCTCATGCAGCTGATGGCTGAAATAGACCTTATTTTCATGAGGATTTCTCAACAGTTCTTCGGTATGCAGAACAGCAGATAGAGCAGTAAGTTCTGCCTGTCCTTTTAAGCTCTGCAAACTCAGCTTCTTTTGTCCAGCCTGATCATCAACTACAATTTCAAAGACTGACTGGTCACCGTTTCCACTCGACCCGAAAATCATTTTTCTCTCCTTTAAAGACAGTATATTATAAATTCTTAAGTATTGAAATGCCCCCAAAAGCCAGGTAATGAATTTTGAATTATAGGTCATTTTTACGTTAACATCAGAAATTCTTTCCACTTTGTTGAGAATGTACAAATCAGGCACATCAAAATTATATGCACTTCTCCTCCCTATTCCAAAAGAAAAATTAAAAGCTTCAGTATCTAAAAAATGCCTGATAGAAACCGGTTTATCATTTTTATAATGCACAAAAGGTACCGCTACGTTTTCCGCCATAAAATGCGCAGAACTCTCCCCTGCCAGGTCTTTCACGGAATAGTAGACAAAGAGTTTTACTTCATTAATATCCCCTGAATCAGACAAGATATTAACCAACCCGGGGACAATACCGCCCATCCAGCCTGAACTGAAGACAATTCTGCTGTTCACTTCCGCTTTTCCGGCAATATTATAGGCTTTCACCAAGGCCGGGGTAGGCTTCGTAATATCCAGATAATCTATCTGATGATCAATAGCGAAACGAAGAACATGATCCTCTTTATCATTGACGGAAAGAATGATGAGATTTATTTTTTTGTCAGAAATCACTTTAAAAGAAGAAGGATCTGTAATATCAATTCTCAGATCTTTATCTGTTTTTCCTCCTTTTCGGCCTCCGATAAAAACAGTAAGATGAGGATTTCTTGATTTCAGGATTCGGGAAATTGTTTTGCCTACCAACCCGTTTCCTCCGATAATTAAAATATTTTGCTCCATAACTTTTTTTGACAAAAGTATAGCGCATCTGTTTTAACAGACAGGACAAATGTCTAAAAAGAAATTTCCTTTCGGATACGGCTAAGGTGACGCTGTGTGATGCCAAGATAGGAGGCCAGATATTGCAGTGGGATTTTCTGAATATAATCAGGCTGATTCTTTAATAACGCTTCATACCGTTGCACTGCATTATCCCTTTGAAGCTGAAAAAAACGGGTTTCAAGTTCGAGATATTCCTGCTCAGCAATGATTTTTAAAAACTGAGTCCAGTTCAGAGCATCCTTTACCAGGAGATCCATTTTTTCTTTTTTCAGAATCAGCAATTCTACATCAGTAATCGCCTGAATGCTTTCTTTACTAAGACATCCTGAAATAAATGATGAGTAAGCAGCAATCATCATATTGGGAAATTTGAAACAATAGGTCATATCTTTTCCGTTATCAGAAGTATAGAAAGACCGGAAGATTCCTGAGTTGATAAACGCTACTTCCCTACATCTTTCACCTTCCTGCACAAAATAGTCATTTTTATTCAGCCTTCGGATTTCGAAAAGCTGTAGGAACTCTTCAATTTCATCTTCTGAAAAGAGATTAAAGCTTCGAAAGTAATCACGTATCATTTTTTTAAATAAGGATGTTTCTAATGAATTACGAAAATAGATAAAAAGACGGAGGTTCCATACCGGATCAACACAAAGTTTTAATTTTTGCAGAATTATGGTAAAGACCGCATCAATTTCATGAATTGTTTTGAGCTTACCCACTATAATTTTTGATTAATATAAAAAAAAATCATCTCAGGACGAGATGATCTACCGTTTTGAATTTACTTGAGTTATTTATGAAGATATGAATGATGTTTTGTTGATACAAATATAGGGCAGCCCTATTTTTTTTACATCAGGGTAATCCCTAGAATTATATCCGTAAAAATACGGTTGCATAAAAAGAAAAGCCCTGCAGGAAATACCCTACAGGACTTTGGTTTATCTAACAATTATTCTGTTTAACAGTTAAAATGAAAATTTAAACCACTGATTATCAACAGATTTTAATTTTTATTTATTTTAAAGAGGGCTTACCAGTTGCAGGAACCATTCTTTAACTTCTCCCTCCAGATAAGGAGCCAGTTTTTCTTCACAGCTTTTGTGGTAGCTATTTAACCACGCGATTTCGCTTTCTGAAAGGATTTCTTTTACTACCGTATCTTTAAAGAATGGGCAGAATGTTAGAGTTTCAAACTCATAGAATGTTCCATGAATCGTTTTTTCTGCTTCTTTTACAGCAATAAGGTTCTCATGACGGATTCCGTAATGTCCTTCAAGATAGTATCCAGGCTCATTGGACAGCACCATTCCCGGAAGAAGTTCCTGAGGGTTCAGATCTTTTCTGATGTTCTGCGGACCTTCGTGTACATTCATGAAACTTCCTACTCCGTGTCCGGTTCCGTGATTAAAGTCTTTTCCTTCCATCCATAACGGAAGTCTTGCGATGGCATCTAAATGTACACCTTTTGTTCCTTTCGGGAATTTCACCATTGATAAACGGATCAATCCCTGTAATACCAATGTTGAGTTTCTTTTAAATTCCTCCGAAGGGGTTCCTAAAGCGAAAGTTCTTGTAATATCTGTAGTTCCTTCAAGGTACTGACCTCCTGAATCTACAAGAATAGTATCCTCATTGGTTACTTCTTTGCTTCCTTCTTTTTTGGCAGAATAATGCATGATGGCACCGTTATCTTTATATCCTACAATGGAACCGAAACTTTCTCCTACAAAATTTTCTCCTTCTGCACGAAAGCCTCTCAGTTTCTCACCGATAGAATATTCGTTCATGGCTTCTTTTCCCGCATTGTGTGTTAACCAGTAAAGGAATTTTACCATAGCCACACCGTCTCTTACCATCACTTTTCTGAAACCTTCCAACTCAGCTTCATTTTTCTGGGCTTTCATCAGGTTACCGGGAACCGGAGCTTTGATAAACTGGTTCTCCGTCTTTAATGTTTCAAAAATCTGCTGGTTGCTGTTTGGAGAAACCAGTACTTTTTCATTTTTGAAATTCTTCAGATAATTGTAAAATTCTTCATAAGGCATCATTTTCACAAAGGCATCATCCATTTGTTTTCTAGCCGCTACTTCCATTTTTTCCAGCCCTGTAAATAAAACAGCATCATTTTTAGTGATTACAATATATCCT
The DNA here is from genome assembly GCF_006829085.1 of Chryseobacterium sp. ON_d1. Lineage (GTDB taxonomy): Bacteria > Bacteroidota > Bacteroidia > Flavobacteriales > Weeksellaceae > Chryseobacterium. Next base: position 244,536 of record NZ_BJTC01000003.1, on the reverse strand, counting down.
AAAAAAACAGGGTTGCTGTCTACATCACTTCCTCTGAGGTTCAATGTCCATGCGACATCATCCAGACTTGATATGATGTGTACGGTAGCCTCCTGCTCTTCCATTTTCTGACGGATAGCAGCAATTTTATCCGATACAGATTTACCGGCTCTTTCTACAGGATGTACAAAAATAGGGTTAGCAGATGGTGTTCCTCTGTCTTTCCAGACTTGTTTTAAAAGCGGAAGATCTATCAGGGTAATATTTTTTGAATTAAATTTTTGAGAAAGCAGTTCCCAGTTGGCATTAGAAGCAGCCAAAGCATTTACAGCCACTTTACTGCCTGAAGGAATTTCTGAAATAATCCAGTCGATATAATTAGGGGTTCCTTCCATACCGTCTTTGAAAAGGTCAATTCCGGAACCTTCCAGCTCGATAGCAGCTTGTGTAAAGTACCTTCCGTCTGTCCAGAGTCCGGCTTTGTCTTTGGTAACCACCACAAAACCGGCAGAACCAAGGAAACCTGACAACCAAGCTCTTTCCTGCCATTCTTCGGGAAGGTATTCGCTCATATGCGGGTCTGCAGAATATACAATAAATGCATCAACATTATTTTTCTGCATTTCTTCACGAAGCGCAGCAACTTTTTCCTTTGAAGTCATTCTTTTCTTTTTTAACCACCGAAAGTTACGAAAAATTTAAAGTCTGAAGATGAAATTAACAGGCTATTTTGCTTAATAATCTGTTATTTTTAAAGGACTTCTTATTGAAGCTGTTTCAACTTTTATATTCATTATTTTTAACCACAAAAGTTTTAAACACTTAAGCTTTTTAGAGTCAAGGTTTATGTATAATAAGTGCACTTAAGTTTTGTAAAATCTTTGATTTTCATCTTATGTGAACTTTTCTTCAGTTTCATTTTAAACTTACTTAATAGAACTCAAGTGTTTAAAATGAAACCCTTTTGTGACTTTTGTGGTTTTGTAAAGTTTAACAACTTTATTGAGAAGATTGATCACTTGAACATCAATGCCATATTAAATAAATCAGATACAAACTTTGACTTTCGTAATCACTGAAAGCATATTTAAATATTGAAATACAAACAATATAAATTTACAACAAAGAATATCAATACAAAGAAGGTAAAATAGACAAACTAAACATACCACAAATGTTGATTTATTATCAAAATAATAAATTTTGGAAAGATTATTGCTGCATGCTACCTTATGAAACAGCAAAACTACAGTAACCACAGGAAATTTTATCCGCCACATCACTTTATTTATCTTCCGATATTGATCCTACTGGAGATTTTCGGAATTTATAGAATCTGGAATGACCCGGAAAATCAGTTGATCTGGCTCCTGTTTTCTATTGTAATTTTTCTGCTTTTCTACCTTGCATTTATGACTCGGCAGCATTATGCACTGGGACTGCAAAACCGGATAGTGGTTCTTGAATTTCAGCAACGGTATTTTGAAATCTTCAATATAAGATCGGATGAAACGGTTGAAAAATTGAAATTCGACCAGATTGCTGCCTTAAGATTTGCTTATGACGAGTTCAAAGAGCTTTTATACAAGGCACTTCATGAAAACATCTCAGGAGATGAAATTAAAAGATCTATCAAAAAATGGAGAGCTGATCATTTAAGAGTTTAACATCACAAAATATACTACTATGAAAAAATTAAGCTTATACAGTATAATGATATTAAGCTTGTTGACATTGACAAGCTGTGAGGCCGTAGAAACAATTTTTAAGGCTGGAATGTGGTGGGGAATTCTCTTAGTCTGTGTAATAGTAGGGATTCTTTTACTGATTTTTTCGAGGGGTAAAAACTCTTAACCATGCTTTATGGAGAAGAATACAGACCTGGAAATCATTTCTCATCTGAAACCTTCAAAAATTGTTAAGATCATGAAGGATCCGGAAGCTTCTGCAAAGGCGGTACATCTTGTATATACCACCGATGCAGAGACCGCCGGAATTACCCGTAAGAAAACAGGAAAGAAATATTCCTATTACAGGGATGGTGAAAAAATAAAAGACAAAGAGGAAATCACCAGGATTAATAAACTGGTCATTCCGCCCGCCTGGGAAAATGTATGGATCTGTGCGCTGGAAAACGGACATCTTCAGGCAACAGGTTTTGATGTCAAAAAAAGAAAACAATACCGTTACCATCCTCTCTGGAGCGCTCTGAGAAATCACACAAAATTTTACCGCATGCTTCAGTTCGGATATTCATTACCCAATATCCGCCTGCATGTAGAGCAGGATCTTGCGCTGAGAAATTTTGAAAAGCGAAAAATCCTTGCCTTAATTGTCAGTCTCATGCAGAGAACCAATATCCGTATCGGCAATAATGTCTATGAAAAACTGTATGGTTCTTTCGGGCTCACTACATTAAAAGACAAACATGTACAGGTGAAAGGGCAAAAGATCACTTTTTCTTTTAAAGGAAAGAAGGGAGTCATGCACCATGTTGATCTCCGGAGTAAAAGATTGGCAAGGCTCATTCAGAAATGTAAGGATATTCCCGGTAAAGAGCTTTTTCAATATTTTGATGATGAAGGAAACCGCCATTCTGTAGATTCCGGTATGGTAAATGAGTATATCAAAGAGATCAGTGGTGAGGATTTTACAGCTAAGGACTTCAGGACATGGTCCGGAACGGTAAGTGCTTTGATCGCCTTCAGGGAAATCGGGTATGCCGAAAATGACACTCAGTATAAAAAGAAAGTAAAAGAAGCTCTGGACATCGTTGCAGAAAATCTGGGGAATACGTCGGCCGTCTGCAGAAAGTATTACGTTCATCCTTTAGTGATCAACCTTTACGAAAACAATACGATCAAAAAGTATCTTGACGAACTGGAAGTTATTGAAGAAAATGACGGAAAAGCTGATCTTACAAAGGAAGAAAGGCTGGTTCTGAAAATCCTGGAAAATGAGAGGATGTAGTAAGTTTTTCAATCAATAGTGAATTTGCTTCGCAGTGAATTTTTTATTCTGTACTTCATTAACCAATTGACTATTCACTTGCGAAGCAAAATTGACCATTGATATTTAATTATTTTTCATATCAAACGGAAATCCTATTATTATTCAAAAACTGTATTCTGTATTCCTTAGGGGTTATGCCTGCAATCTTTTTGAAAAGCTGGGTAAAGTGGGAGGCAGTATGAAAGTTCAGTTCGTAGGCAATTTCTGCAATATCTTTGCTGGAGTGTAGCAATGCTTTACTGTAATTGATATCAATCTCGTTGATCCACTGTTTCGGGGATTTTTGGGTAACACCTTTCACACATTTGTTCAGATAACTTTCCGTTACAGACAGTTTATCAGCATAAAATGCCACTCTCTTTTCTCCTACATGATATTTAAAGAGTAAATCCCGGAACTGCAGGGACAACTCCATTGGGCGTGTTGCCGATTTATGGTGAGTATCAGAATCTGTGCTCAGCATTTTGATCAATATGAGATGAAGCATCGTTACCACTACGTCATTGGTATTAAGGTTATTCAGCCATAATTCCTGTTCCATGATGGGAAGAAGCTGGGTAATGGTTCCGTATGTCAGGCTGTCAAGATTCAGGAAGGGTGTCATGAAAAAAATACTGCTTTTATGTTTGGGCAGTTCCTGTTCAGACAGAATATTATTTTCATAAGCAAGGAAGAAACCTTCAATATCATCGGATAATTCAACAGTTGCCGTGATTGTCCCCTGTTTGATAAAGATCACGCCCCCTTTTTCAGCATGGTATTCTTTATTTTCAAGGTATTGCCTGATGTGACCGTTGGTAACGAAAATAATAAAATTGAAAGTTGTACGGTACGGAATTACCGGCATCAGAATTCCTTTAAGATAATTTTCTATCCGGTACAGCTGTATATCAGCATTGTTGGCCAATATTTTTTCCGTAATATTCGGAAGAAAGAGCTTCTTGTATTGAAAATTGGATAATACTTCCATAATGAATTGATTATTACAAATTTAATACTGAAATTGTATTATTGGGAGGTTTTTGTACAATGTCGGATGTAAAATGTACAATGTATGAGAATGACATTATCTGAACCATCGTTTTTATTTTTAATCCAGAAAACAATTTACCGTCGCTACATTATACATTATACATTATACATTATACATTATACATTATACACTAGAACTTATAATACACCCCTACTCTCACTCCAAAAGGACTTCCGGGCGTATAGGTAAGATCTGTAACAGGTTCTGCTTCTCCTTTCAGCTGAGTTTCGGTGGCAAACTGGGCTTCGTTCCATTTTACGTTGAAAAGGTTATTGACCTGAAGATTGGCACCCCATTTCTGTCGGTTATAAGAGAGCATCAGATCATTCACAAAATAGGCTTTGGTTCTGATGCTGTTATCTTCCACGGCGGGCCTTGCTCCCAGATATCTGTACTGAAGCCCCAAAGAAAAGCCATTCAGGAAATCCCAGTTTACCGATCCTGTGCTGGTAACTACCGGCGCCAGCGGAACATAATCCTGTCCTTTTTCTTCTTCAGTAAATCGGGCATGGGAATAATTGATATCTGCATTCAGATAAAAGTTTTCCAAAGGCTGGAAACGAACTCCAAGATCTACCCCGAAACGTCTTGATTTCCCTGAAGGCTCTACCACAGCATCATCTCCTACATACACGAATTCCTGCTGCAGATCCATATACCATAATGCTGGTGTAATAATCAGTGATTTGAATGGATGCAACCTCACCCCAAAATCTGCTCCGATAGAGTATGGAAGGGTATTTTCATTCTTATTGGGAACAACCACTCTCAGGTCATTGGAATGAAAGCCCATTCCTGTTTTCAGGAACCACATCACATTGTCATTCTGAGCATAGGAGAAATTCAGTTTTGGACTCAGTCTTGTTGCTTCTTTTGACTGTCCTGATGGCAGCAGTTCGGCATCCAGCAGATTATGCAGATTGAAAATAAAATGATCTACTCTCAAAGCCGGGTTGATCGTCCATTTTCCGGTTTTCCATACTATCCCTGAATAAGCATGAAGATTGGTTTCTGTTCCCGTCACGTCTGATAATCTGTCAAGCAGCATATCTCTGTGATATACATGATTAAGCTGCAGAGTATTAATATCATCATTTCTCAGGCCTATTCCTGAAGTCCAGTTTAAAGAACTGTTTGCCAAGGAAAAAGTTTTGGTATATTTTACTTCGGCTCCGTAGATATTCCTTCCATCGGTCTGCTGGATTTCATCCCCATGGTCTTTGTCTTTTAAATTAAAGGTGAAGTCAGAATACAGATTGAAATCATACTTTGAATAAAATGCCATAGCATCAATCTGTTCGGAAGGAGAAATAAGATGCTTAAAATTCATCTGAAGGTTTGTTCTTGAAGTTTTTCCTCCTTCAGTCGGATCTATACTTCCCCATCTTCCAATAATTCCTTCATCTACGGCACGTTCCGGGATCTGTCCTGAAGCATTCCAGGAAGAGTTGAATGTTGAAAACTGAATGTTGAAATAATCGTTATCCGTAAGCCATTGATTGTATTTTCCGAAAATATTAACTCTGTTAAAATTCTGTTTCACATCGAAAGGGCCGTCTGTATAATTGTATTCTGCTGCTACATATGCATTTTTTCTTCCGAGATCATCATGCAGAATATTGAACATTCCCAATACTCTTTTTGAATTGAAAGAACCTCCTTCCAGTTTAATCATGCTGTTTTTCAAACCGTTGTACGTCTGAAAATCCACATACCCCGCCGTATTAAAGTCCCCACGGTCTATATAATAAGCTCCTTTTCCGAAATCGATATTATTTACCGTTTCAGGAATCACAAAATGCAGGTCAGAATATCCCTGTCCGTGGGCATGGGAAACGATATTCACAGGCATTCCGTCTACATTTACACTTACATCGGTACCATGATCGGCATCAAATCCTCTTAAAAAAAGCTGTTCTGCTTTTCCTCCTCCGGCGTGTTGTGCAATAAAAAGTCCCGGAACTTTTCTCAACAGATCCTGCGCTGAGTTTACCGGAAATTTATTCAGATCAACCTTGGTAATGGCTGATAGAAATGAACTGTGGTTGATCGCTACTTCGGAAATCTGAAAAGGCTTATGCTGTAAAAAAAAAACTTTATTTTTGTCTTCATCATTGGTTACCACCCATTTTACCTCATCATACCCCTGACGGCTGATCACAAGGGTATCAGGAAGGGATTTTACAGGAATGGCAAATGTGCCGTCCGGTCCTGTATGGGTATGGCTGTTTCCGTTGTCATATTTTACCAAAGCATCCGCAATGGGAAATTTGTCATCTGCATCTTTTATCAGCAACTGTTTTTCTGCTTCCTGCGCCGACATTTTTCCACCAAACGTCATGACCAGAAATACAGCTGCTATTTTTGTTATTTTCATTTTTTATTTTTTTTGTACAATGTAAAATGTATAATGTATTAATGATTTTAGAAGTTAGAAACCAGAGGTTAGAAGTCAGAGGAGTAGCAATAGTGAATTTTGCTTCACAAATGAATCGTCAATCATCGTAAAAGAACTTTAAATGTGAACCTTAAACTCCCCTCAAACTCTCAAACCCTCCGACTCTCCCACTCTCTAACCATTAGATTTCGCTTTAAGAAATACCTTCTGAATTAAAAGGGTAATCCACGTTCCGGCTACAAACGGGAAAGTAAATACTCCGCCAACGATATCCAGACAATGATTGTCTATTAAGAAATCATCAATGGCAATGGTAATAAGAACTGCAATAAGCACCCATAGACCGTCTGTTTTTCTGACTCCGGAAAAAACGATAGCGGAAAGCACCGCGTTGAATCCAAATAATCCCATGTGGATTTCTTTGATGGGTTCTCCATTCAGTTGTGATAATCCTGCACCAAGAATGGATGCGACTAATCCATATAACGCTGCTACCGGAGAACTGATGAAAACAGCCAGGAAGAAAATCATTCCTGAAAGTACCCCTCCCTGAAAGATTACTTCACCAAACCCATTGGTACATGTTAGAAAGTCATCATATTCTGTAGGAACTACTTCACTGCTTAACATGACAGAAGGTGGAATGTGGGTAAAATGACGCAATGCAAAAACCAATACCCATGTAATAATGATGAAAGGAAAAGTAAACACCGGAATTTCCTTCTGGATAAAGAAATGCTGGATAACAGCAGCCAACGCTCCACCTAATAGGATTAAAATCCAGATCAATACCGTAGTTTGGAAAAGAAATGCCAATGCTACTCCCACCAGCGCTGCACTGAAACCATAGAATCCCGCATTGATTTCAGATGGGTTGTATTTAAGCTTCATTGCTGTGAAAGTTCCAGCTGATGTTGAAAGTAATACCGCAACTCCGCACTGCCAGCTTCCCATGAAGATTCCTATAAGAAACAGAAGCCCGGTCCACCGGTTTTCCTGAAGCATGATCTGTCCGATTCCTTTGAATATATTGTCTAAAAAAGGTAGTTTTCTGAAAAATTCGTCCATAGTTTTTTTGTATAATGTATTGTGTACAATGTAAAATGTATTGATGATTTGGATAAGGTAGTAGAGGTTAGAAACAGGAAATAGAACTTTACTCTAAAAGCTCTTACCCTCTCAAACTCTCTTACCCTCAAACTCTACCACTCATATCCCGGCCCCCGTTTACCATCCAAGAAAGACCATTCCCACTCCGCAAACGGTTACTACCGCTCCACTTACCAAACCCATATATCTTTCAAGTTTTTCGGTATTGAATAATGTTGAATATCCATAGCGTCCCAGAAGAACCATTCCAAGCATCGTCAAAACTGTAGTTGCAGTGAAAGAAATTACCAGTATGGCAATTTCAGACATAGAATGTTTTACCCCTGAATAGAATAATAAGGGAATCAGAGGTTCACTTGGTCCCATTACAAAAATCATAAACAATACAAGCGGAGTTACTTTTATTCTTTTTTGAGGCATTACCATTTCGCTGTGATTATGTTCATATACATACACATCGTCACCCATCACATCAAAATGCTTATGTGGTTTGTTTCTGATTGCCTGAATAAGACCATATACCAGATAAATGCCTCCGAAAATCAGCAGTGCCCATCCTGAGAAGTTCCCCCTGATATCCTGAAACCATGAGATCTTATTCAGCTGCCAACCGAGAAAAACCCCGATAAAGCCTAAAATCAGGGAGCTCAATACATGGCCAAGTCCGCAGACAACCGTTAATACTGCGGTTTTCATTCCGCTCCATTTTTTAGATTTTGAGATCACTATGAATGGCAGGTAATGATCCGGCCCTGAAGCGGTGTGTATAAAACTTATTGAAACGGCGCTTAAAAGAAGTGCCCAAACTGTACTGTCCATTTTCTATTTATCTATTGCTGTTCTGTTCTCTATTAAGTTTTGGCTAAAGCCAATGGAAGCATATCTTTTAGTATTGCGGGCTAAAGCCCGCCTCTATTGAATATTTTCTCTGTAACTTAAATAAAGAATCATTTTAATTTTTATTCTAAAGACCAAAGGATTTCCTGAATATGCAGGAAGAAGTTGTACATCAATTCTCCTCCATGTCCCAAAACTCTTACTACAAAACCATTGTCATCCATTGCAGAAACTCCTACTTCCATTTGTTCATGGTGCTGTGAGGATGCTTCAACTATTTTTTCAATCAACCCGTTTTTGTCTACACTTTCCTTCGTACTGTAGAAGATCAGGGTTCCCTGGTGAGTATACTGTTCAAGATTTCCGATGCTGCTGATCGGGATCATATCAGGCTGAATCAAGACATTATCTTTTACAACCAGTTTATTGTTGTGGTAGATTTCCATTACATTCTGAAAACGTTTCAGTTTAAAAACTTCTCCATAATGTTTTCTTCCGCAGGTAATGATCTCACTGATGATGATCTGGCTGTTGTTCCCGATATGAATCTTCGCTTTACTCTTAAAATTGGAATCTTCGTGAGGAACGATAGGATGAGGAACGTAAGCAAAAGAAGTTTCATCTTCCATAGAGACATAGAGTTCCTGAAGCGCTTTGTCCTGCATGTTGAAAAGCCTTTGATAAGATTGTGACTGCAGCTGAAGCGCGGCCCCTTTTTCAAGGGTAACATCCAGATGATAGTGGTCTCCATCCAGAATTCCCGGAGAGGAGCTCATTACCATCTGATAGAGCTTTTTGTCATTTTTTCGCTGTCCTACAGAGACTACCCTGAAAGGAAGCGAGACATAAAGATCTTTTACATAGGATTCTCCTCCCTTGAATCCTGCAATAATTTTTAAATGACTGTCCATTTATCTTACCAGGTTCGGTTCTTCAACTTCTTCTAAAAGAGCATATTTTTTAATCCAACCTATTACTTTGTCCAGTCCTTCATCTGTTTTCAGGTTGGTAAAGACGAAAGGATTTCCTTTTCTCATTCTTCTGGCGTCATTTTCCATCACCTCAAGGCTGGCTCCTACATAAGGGGCAAGGTCAATTTTGTTGATGATCAGTAAATCTGATCTTGTAATTCCCGGTCCTCCTTTTCTAGGGATTTTTTCTCCTTCTGCTACGTCAATAATGAAAATAGTAACGTCTGCAAGGTCCGGACTGAATGTCGCTGAAAGATTATCCCCTCCACTTTCAATAAGAACAAGTTCAATTTCCGGGAAACGCGCTGCCAGCTCATCTACCGCTTCAAGGTTCATACTCGCATCTTCACGGATGGCTGTGTGCGGGCATCCTCCTGTTTCTACCCCGATAATTCTGTCGTGGGGAAGAAGACTGTTTTTTGCCATAAATTCAGCGTCTTCTTTGGTATAAATATCATTGGTAATGACTCCAAGGTCATAGGTCCCGAATAATTTTCTGCTTAAACGTTCCAGTAATGCAGTTTTTCCTGACCCTACAGGTCCTGCCACTCCTACTTTTATATATTTTCTGTTTTCCATTTTATTTAAATTTTATTTTTTAACGCTATATGCGCTAAGTTTTTTCGATTGTGAATATTTTTCGATCGCAAGGGCGTTTCACTCAGCAGAGAGCAATTCGCCAATTTGCTCTTTTACCTTTTACCTTTTACCTTTTTAGGACATATAAAGCCTTGAATACAATCTCTCATGCTGCATACATCGGATGTCAAAGGCTGTATTACAAAGCCCTACCATGTCTCTGTCCAGTTCTATCGTTTCTAAAGCTGTTTTTTCCATCACAGGGTAAAGAGAAAAAAGGATATCCTGTCCGTCCAGCTGCCCAAGAGGAACCAGTTTTACAGCATTGGTAATCATTCCCGCTACTGAAGTGTAATAGAATCCCAAAAGTGCTTCGTATAAAGGAATTTTCATCACATAAGCATACACCCCGAACACAATACAGTAATGGGAGTTCGCTTCTTTATGCCGGACTGCCTTTTCAAATGCTTCCATAAGGGGAAAATTCTCTCTTCTCTTAAAAATTTTAATCAGTCTGAGGCCCAATTTCTGACTGGCCTGGCGGATTTCTTTCGGACATTTTATAGCGTTGCACTCATTATCAAGAAGTAACAATTCCTGTAAATCTCCTTTTCCAGCTGCTTCATAAGCCAGTTTTACAAAAGCTCCATCATTGAATTTAAGGTTGTACTGAAGCATATTCTGTACAAATTCTTTCGCGGTCGCTAAATTATGTACAATCCTTTCCTGCACATAGGTTTCAAGTCCGTTGGAATGCGTATATCCGCCGATCGGAAGTGTAGGATCCGCCAAATGAAGCAAACCTGACAGAAAATTTATATTCATGCTATTCATCTTTCGGGGCTGCCATTTTTAAGATTTTGGTAAAAATTGTGGATCCAAGACTGCCATGTCCGTGGGGCTCTACATTGGATTTAAGAAGATTCAGCAGTTTCACAGATTGTTTTTCCGGCTTAAAACCGCTTGCCTCCAGCCATCTGAACATCGGCATTTCAAAAGGAAGCAATACTTGATCATTCTGAATGAAAAGCGGAATATGTTTATTTCCGATCTCATAACATACGGTACCCATTTCAAGCAGTGAAGTGGGCGACATAACAATAGCTTCTGTTTCCAGAACATTGATTGCAATTATTTTTTCTGCATCCTCAAAAAGAATATCTCCTTCACGTAAGCGCTGTCCTTCTCTGAGAAATTTGATGGCAACATCAGTTCCCTGTCTGGTTTTTTTGCGCTGGATTCTTTTGGTGGTTTCAAACCATTCCAGATCAAGATAATCTATGGTTTTGTCCGTAGGATTTTCAGCAAGATTGCCTATGATTTGATTAATGATCATTGTTGGATTTTTTTCTGAAGTCTAAGTTTTTGGAGATTCCTACCCCGAATGTTGAACCACTGATTCCTGCTATATAGCTTTTCGTCCAGCCTTCTTCTTTTGTTTTAGTTTGAAGCATAGACAGTTCTGCAAATTTGAATTTCAGTGCCCAGCCTCCTCCAAGTAATATTCCGATCAAGGGATAAGCACGAAGGCGAAATCCGTTAAAGTTCTGCATCGCATCAGCCGCTGTTGACAATTGCTGTCCCCAAACATAATGAGCATCTACCTGCCCTATCAATACAAAGTATTTTCCAAGCATTAATGAAGGACTATACCAGATTCCCGCTTCATTCTGTTTGTAAACTACATTGTGATCAACCGTATTCTGCGAGTAGGCATAATTAACCCCGACAAGATCATTATTATTTATAAAATAACCCAATCCAAGCGGTGCACTGGAAACGGTACTGCTGCTGCTTGATGGTGTAGTGATTTTTGAGTAATCCAACGAGCCGTAAACCATGAATTGACCTTTTGGTCCGTCTTCATCACTTTTAAGCCTGTGCCCGCCCAGAAACTGAGCATTCAGATTTCCTGACAGCATAGATATACCGGCTATGGCAAGAGAAAAAACTGTTTTATTTAAATATTTCATTCTATACTTAGTTCTATAATTGTTTTAAAATATGGACTGATAAATCTTTTTTTGTTGTTAAATAAACCTAACAGGTTTTTGAAACCTGTTAGGTTTTATTCCTAAAATTTATCTTAGAACAAGTAATACAACTGTGTTAAAGGAAGTGTTTCCGCAGGTTCACAAGTGATGTATTCTCCATCTACCGTTACTTTATAGTTTTCAGGATTCACTTCAATTAAAGGTGTCTTATCATTATGAATAAGGTCTTTTTTGGAAATATTTCTACAGTTTTTCACCGGAAGAATCATTTTTTCCAGCTTGTAAGAAGCAATTGTTCCGTTATCAATAGAGATTTGGGAAACGAAGTTGGCACAAGTCCCGAACTTAGCTTTTCCGTGGGCTCCGAACATATTTCTGTAAATAATCGGTTGAGGTGTGGGTATGGACGCGTTTGGATCTCCCATTTTAGCAGCGATTACAAATCCGCCTTTTACGATCATTTCCGGTTTTACTCCAAATAATGCAGGCTTCCAGATTACTAAATCAGCTAATTTTCCTTTTTCAACAGATCCCACATATTCTGAAATACCATGGGCAATGGCCGGGTTGATGGTATATTTGGCCACGTATCTTTTGACACGGTAATTATCATTATCTGCATTCTGATCTTCATCCAAGGCACCTCTCTGCTCTTTCATTTTGCTTGCAGTCTGCCATGTTCTGGTGATCACTTCTCCCGGTCTTCCCATCGCCTGAGAGTCTGAACTCATAATACTGAAAACTCCCATGTCATGAAGAATATCTTCTGCTGCAATGGTTTCCGGACGGATACGTGAGTCTGCAAACGCCACATCTTCAGGAATGTTCTTACTTAGGTGGTGACAAACCATCAGCATATCCAGGTGTTCATCAATTGTATTGACCGTGTAAGGACGTGTAGGATTTGTAGAAGCCGGCAATACATTGGGATACATGGCTGCTTTAATGATATCCGGTGCGTGACCTCCACCTGCCCCTTCGGTGTGGAAGGTGTGGATTACTCTTCCGTTGATTGCTCTCATCGTATCTTCAAGAAATCCTCCTTCATTCAGAGTATCAGTGTGGATGGCCACCTGAACGTCATATTTATCTGCAACTTTCAGTGCGGCATCAATGGTGGCAGGAGTCGCTCCCCAGTCTTCGTGAATTTTTACTCCCAAAGCACCTGCTTCTACCTGTTCTTCAATAGGTTCTTCTGCCGAGCAGTTTCCTTTTCCGAAGAAACCAAGATTCATAGGATATTCTTCTGCTGCTTCAAGCATTTTCTGCATGTTGAATCTCCCGGGAGTTACTGTGGTAGCATTGGTTCCGTCATTTGGGCCTGTACCACCACCAATCATTGTGGTAATTCCGCTGTAAAGAGATGTTTCGATCTGCTGAGGGCAGATGTAGTGAATGTGAGTATCAATGCCTCCAGCCGTTACGATATAACCCTTTCCTCCATGAACTTCCGTTGATGCCCCGATAATCATATTGGGTGATACACCATCCATTGTATCAGGATTTCCTGCTTTTCCGATTCCTACAATCTTACCATCTTTAATCCCGATATCTCCTTTTACAATTCCCCAGTGGTCTATAATTACAGCTCCGGTGATGCAAAGGTCCAGAACGCCTTCGTCTCTTTTGGCGGTAACATTCTGTCCCATCCCATCACGGACCGTTTTACCTCCTCCGAAAACGGCTTCATCTCCGTAGTGGGTGAAATCTTTTTCGATTTCAATGATAATTTCAGTATCACCCAGCCTGATTTTATCTCCGGCTGTAGGACCTAATATATTAGCGTATTGTTTTCTGTCTACGTGTAAGCTCATTTTAATGATTTTTAAAGTTTAATTCCTCAACTTTTGCAAGGCTTGCTTTTTTCTGGTCTTCGGAATCTACCTGTCCGTCAACAAGATTGTTGAAGCCCATTGCTTTTTTGGTACCTCCTATTTCTACCAGCTCCACTTCTTTTTCCTCTCCCGGTTCGAAACGTACAGCAGTACTTGCTACAATATTCAGCCTTTTTCCGAAGGCTTTTTCGCGGTCAAAGCTCATCGCTTTATTAACTTCAAAAAAATGAAAGTGTGAACCTACCTGAATAGGACGGTCTCCTGTATTGGTTACTTTTATTTTTACCGTTTCTCTGCCTTCATTGCAGATAATGGTACCTTCTTTTACAAAAATTTCTCCTGGTATCATATGAATAGGTATTAACGGATGGGATTGTGTACGGTTACCAGCTTCGTCCCATCCGGGAACGTTGCTTCAATCTGAACATCGTGGATCATTTCTGCCACTCCGGGCATTACATCCTCTTTAGTAAGAAGATTAGCGCCTTCCTGCATCAGTTCGGCTACTTTTTTCCCGTCTCTTGCACCTTCAAGCAGGAAGTGGCTGATGAGTGCTATGGATTCAGGGTAGTTTAATTTAAGGCCTCTTGCCTTTCTTTTCAGAGCGAGTTCGCCTGCCAGAAACAGCATAAGCTTTTCCGTTTCTCTCGGTGTTAAGTGCATAGTATTTTTTATTTAAAATTGGACAAAGAGAATCCTGTTCACCTTTTTGTAAAGGCAAATAGAAATATTCAAAAATGTAAAGTGGAAAAACGATTTTTACGGATCTGTATTCACATCAATACAAACCATAAAAGTCATTACGATTTAAAAAAGGAATTAGCAGCCCGCAATCTGCAGGGAATGATACAGGATGTACCTTGGTGCTGTAATATAAATACGGTTTTGAACGGCCGCAACCTTTGTACTGTAAGTGTAGCCGGCAAAGAAATAGTATAACCACTGCTGCGCAAGCACTGAGTAATCAAATTTCACTTTCTCCCAGTCATTGGAATCCTGAACATCCTGCACATCTGAAAAACTGTACATTTCAGGATGGGTCTGCTGATCGGATTTCTGCTGAAGAAGATGAATTTTTGAAAGAATATCAGAGTATGGCTGAGCTTTTCCCTTATGTGCAAAAAGACCTGCACATAACGCTGAGAAAAATATCACAAAAGAGAAAAATAAGACTCTTTTTTTCATACCTGTTAATAATGCTGTAAAATTAGAACAATCTTAAAGTCCCGGCTATCAAAAAAATTATTTAAAATGTTCAAAATCGCAACAAATGCAATTTTATGTATTTTTAACATTCAATCACAAATCCTTTATTTACAACACATAAGCACTCTTTATGAACTATGACAAATATTTTTTTGTCCTTATTCCTATAACTATGAATATTCACCTTATCTTTTTCTTCTATTTAAAAAACAAGATTAATACATGTTTTATTATCAATTATATTGGCTCAAAAAATATTATCTACTAAGGATTAATTAACAATTAAGTTTATTTCACAAAGTAAGGTGGTATTTTTTCTTTCCTTATAATTATCGTAAATTTGTATACACATCTTATTTAATTTAATAAAATAATAAAACGTAATATGTCAAAAGCAATTTCGCAAGTACCATTAGCGGTAAACGAGCCGGTGAATTCATATGAACCGGGGTCTCCGGAAGTTAAAAGCCTTATTGCCACGTATAAAAAAATGTGGGCTGAAAAGGTAGAAATCCCAATGATCATCAACGGAAAGGAAGTAAAAACTGATACAAAAGTGCAGCTTCAGTCTCCGCAGGATCATGCTCATGACTTCGGATTCTATTACCAGGGTGGTATGCAGCATGTGGATGACGCTATCAACGCGGCATTGGCAGCTAAAAAAGAATGGAATGAACTGGGCTGGGAACAGCGTGCAGCAATTTTCTTAAAGGCAGCTGATCTTTTGGCGGGTCCTTACAGAGATGTGATCAATGCGGCAACCATGATCGGACAGTCTAAAAATGTACATCAGGCTGAAATTGATTCTGCTTGTGAGTTTATCGACTTCCTAAGATTCAACGTAGAATTCATGACAGAAATGTATGCTGAACAGCCGGTTTCTGACAACGGAATCTGGAACCGTGTTGAGTACAGACCATTAGAAGGATTCTGCTTTGCAGTAACTCCTTTCAACTTTACTGCGATTTCAGGAAACCTTCCAACTTGTATGGCTATGCTAGGAAACGTAGTGGTTTGGAAACCATCTGACAAGCAGGTATATTCTGCAAAAGTAATCATGGATGTATTAACAGAAGCGGGTCTTCCTGCCGGGGTTATCAACATGATCTTTACAGACGGAAAAGAAACTGCTGAGAAAGTATTGGCTCACCCTGATTTTGCAGGTCTTCACTTTACCGGTTCTACAAAAGTATTCCAGGGAATGTGGAAAATGATCGGTGACAATATTCACAACTACAGAACATATCCAAGAATCGTTGGAGAAACAGGGGGTAAAGACTTTGTAATTGCTCACCCGTCTGCGAACGTAGAGGCTGTAGCTACTGCATTGGTAAGAGGAGCTTTCGAATATCAGGGACAAAAATGTTCTGCAGCTTCAAGAGCTTATATTCCTAAATCTCTTTGGGCTGATGTGAAAAAAGTAATGGAAGATCAGATGAGCACAATCAAAATCGGTTCCCCTGAAGATACTTCTAACTTTGTAAACGCTGTAATCGACAAAAATTCTTTCGAAAAATGTAAAGGATATATTGACAGAGCGAACGCTTCCGGTGAAGCTACTGTAGCTATCGGTGGAAAATATGATGATTCTAAAGGATGGTTCGTGCACCCAACGGTAATTGAAACTACCAATCCTCACTATGAAAGTATGGTAGAGGAAATCTTTGGCCCGATCTTATCGATCTACGTATATGAAGATAAAGACTGGAAAGAAACGCTTAAGTTGGTAGATTCTACTTCTCCTTATTCATTGACCGGTTCTGTATTCTCACAAGACCGTTACGCAATCGCTGAAGCTTACAAAGCTTTGGAAAATGCTTCCGGTAACTTCTACATCAATGATAAACCAACCGGTGCTGTGGTAGGACAACAGCCTTTTGGTGGCGGTAGAGCTTCAGGAACCAATGATAAAGCAGGTTCTAAAATGAATCTTCTGAGATGGGTTTCTGTAAGAAGCGTAAAAGAAACGTTTGTTTCTCCGAAAAACTATAAATATCCATATCTAGGGTAGTAAACAATAAATGATCATTGATAAATGATTTAACAGCCTCGGAATTTCGGTTTCGGGGCTTTTTTGTGGCACTTGGGAGTTTGAGCGTTTGAGAGTAAAGTATCGCGACAATAAAGTATTTTCCGGATTATAATTATAAACTTAAACTCCTAATCTGCTACTTGCTACCTAACATCTTTTAACAAACTTTACCTATATTTTACGATTTCCAAACCCCTATTAGGAATAATTGTTGATTTTTCATTATTACACACCCCAAAATAAAATAATATGAAAAAGTTATTGCTAGCAGCCGTTGGAATAGGAATATTTGCAGTGAGCTGTGGAACCAAAGAATCGACAATGTCAACAAGTAGTCGTGATTCAGCAACAGTAGGAAATACCCAAAAAAGTATTCCGCCTACCACTACTGATACAATGACTACAAAAATGACGAATCCTGACACGATCAAGATAAAAAGGGATTCTATGGCAACGTCTCCTGTCAAATAGTAGTTATAAAACGTTCAATCTAAAAATGGAAAATCTGCAGATGAAAGTGCTGCAGATTTTTTTATTCAATAAACAGAAATGTTGAATATACATGAAATTTGAAAAGATTCTTGTTCCAGGTTTTGGCTAAAGCCGATGATTACATATAATTTCTAATGGCGGGCTACTCCCCTATTGAATCCAGATATTTAAAGGAACATCTTTTATCTTTTATCTTTTATCTTTTATCTTTTATCTTTTATCTTTTA
Source organism: Chryseobacterium sp. ON_d1 (assembly GCF_006829085.1). Classification (GTDB taxonomy): domain Bacteria; phylum Bacteroidota; class Bacteroidia; order Flavobacteriales; family Weeksellaceae; genus Chryseobacterium. Next base: position 226,831 of record NZ_BJTC01000003.1, on the reverse strand, counting down.
TCTTTTATCTTTTATCTTTTATCTTTTATCTTTTATCTTTTATCTTTTATTAAATCATTATATTTGATTACACCAAACATTAAAATATATTACTATGAGAAAATTATGCATGGGAGCCGTTCTTGGATTTCTTTTCCTTGGAAGCTGTGCTCAAAACAAAGAGAAAAGAGAGGAATATAAAGAGGCTCATAATAAAGATTCTTTAAGAAACAGAATGGGTGATTCTGCAGTAGCCAATTCTATACCTTCATCATCAACAGCTGATACCTCAAAAACAAAAACCGACAGTACAAGAGTCAAATAAAATCACAAATCCACAGACATCTGTGGATTTGCACTTAAAAAAACTTGACTGAAAAAAAACCGGGCAATCAACCCCGATTATGAGGTATGGTTTATATTCCCTATGAGAATATTTCCTTAAAATTAAAAAAATGGGAATTGCAGTTTCTCTTACAATGATCTTAGTTCAGAAGACGAAATAAAAGACATAAACTATGGCAGGATTGTGTCAGAACCCGTGAAACTGTCGCAAAGATATGGCTGCAAACGTTACCTGTAAAATAATTGGTTGTTCATTTTCATGAAAATGGTAAGATAGAGTTTAAGAAAACACGTCTTTTTAATCATTTTCCGGAAAACGGACATCTTTATCTGACGGATTCTCTGAATCAAGATATTTAATATATGCCGAGGGAGAATAATCAGTAACGGCTTTGAAAACAGCTGCAAATTTACTGTGTGAAGAGAATCCGCATTCATCAGCAAGGATACTTATTTTATACTGTCTGTACTTTTCATCATTAATCAGCTTGTCCACGATATAGTTGATCCTTAAACGGTTAATATATGTTTTGAAATCAGCACTTTTATGCTGATTGATGACATAAGACAGGTATTTTGTATTGGTATTCAATTCACCGGCAAGAAAAGAAAGTGACATTCCCTTATTATTATAAAGGTCCCCTTTTTCAAAATCTTCAAGAAGTTCCAGCAGTTTTGATTCTGTTTCAGAAGTCATTAAAGAATCATTTCGCCTTCGGCCTGACTCCGGATCTTTTTCATCAATTTCTTCTACAGAAATATTGGAAAATTCAGAATCATCAGATTTTTTAAAGGGATAATGAGTTTTATTACTGATCATATTCAGCTGAGCTCTTATGATATTTCTGAACTTTGAGCGCTGTCTTTTTTGTTTTATTCTGAAGAAAGCAACTAAACCCACCAATGAAGTAAACAGGACAATAATCGCAGTATTTTTTACCAGGTTCATCTGTCCTCCTTTTTTATTCACTTTAGTTTTCAGATGATCATAGTCTTTCATCGCAAAACTTTGGTTACGGGCAGCGATGCTGTCATAAGCATGCACATATTTCACGGCATATAAAGAAGCTTTATCATTATCTCCCATTCCTTCATAATAATCATTAATATTGGAATATACTGCCTTTTTTAATTTAAGACTTTTGGAAGTATCTGCTATTTTTTCTGCTTTTTTAAGGTATATTTCAGCATCTTTCCAGTTTTTCTGCTTCAGACGGATACCTCCAAGTCCGTTATAAACTAATCCCAGCGTGCAACTTCCATTTTTAAGCAGACCTTCAGCTTTTCGGTAGTAGTTTTCAGAAAGAGTAAAATCATTAAGCCTGAAATAAACATCTCCCAATAACTGATAAGAAGCTGCTGCAGTTCTGTTTTCATTGTCAGTGTTTATTTTTTCAAAATATTTCAGAGAAGATTCAATGTACTGTATGGCATTGGAATAATTGCCCATTTCCATTTCGTAGAAAGCCATTTCCTGATTTAAAAGTCCGGCAGTCTCATTGCTTTTCTTAAAATCAGTAATCTTAGCTGAAGCTTCCAGCCCTTTTAGGATATATTTTTTTGATCTCTCATAAAGTCCTACCTGACGATATTGCCTGGCTAGCAATCGGGTCACGGCAGCCATCCATTCCGGATTATTAATCTGGCAGGCTATTGAATGGGCATTTTCACTGTAACATATTGCTTTTTTAAATTCACCTGCGTGATGATAAAGCTCAGAAGAAAGCATAAGACATTTTATTTTCTCCAGCGGCGTCTGTGCTGACATATAAAGTGAATCAGCAGTTTTGATCGCTTTGGGTAAGTCTTTGTAGGCCATGACAGAAGACGTTCTCTCACAGATAAGATCAAAGCTGTTTTTTTTCTGGGCAAATATGGGGACTGCTGTTACCAGCAAAAACAAAAATTTCAGAAGATTTTTAGACATAAAAAAACAAATTATTATTTTTATTTTATAATAATTCATCATTATTTTCACTGGGTGTCTTTTTGTTTTTTACAAAACTAGTGATATTTTATTTTTTATTAAAATATTATATTGAAATTTAATCATTTAACTTAAAACATGCATTTACATTAATTTTAATAATAAGACCAAAATAATAAACGATTATCTTACATATAAACTGATATCTGTTTTAAAACTAATATTCCCTTATAATTATTTTCAATATGAACGGCTTCAGTGTCTTCATATTTATTACATTTGTACGGAATAAAAAGTTTTATGAAAAAAATAGCAATACTTTCCTCAATTTTCATAGGAGTCCTTGCATGGGCACAGGGAATTAAATTTGAAGAGGGCAATTTTGCCTCTATCCTTGCGAAAGCAAAAAAAGAAAAAAAACTGGTCTTTATAGACGCATATGCTTCATGGTGCGGACCTTGTAAACTAATGGTGAAAAATATTTTTCCGCTTCAGTCTGTGGGGGACTATTATAATTCTCACTTTATCAATGCTAAAATTGATATGGAAAAAGGAGAAGGAATTGAGCTTGCCAAAAAATATAATGTAAAAGCATTCCCTACTTATCTGTTTATTGATGGAAATGGTGAGGCAGTTCACAGAACTTTAGGATATGTGGAAGAAAAAGACTTTATCCAGTTTGCAAAAGATGCTGAAGATCCAAGCAAAAGGCTGACTTCGCTGAAACAGCAGTTTGAAAACGGGGAAAAAGATCCTGAATTTTTAAAGAACCTGGCCGGGCTTACTATGTATAATGATGCTGAATTTGCCGGTAAAGTGATGAACCGTTACTTTCAGCAAAAATCAAGCTTAGATCAGGAAGATATTCAAATGCTTCTTTCAGGTGTTCAGACTACAGACAGTCCTCTGTACAAAATTTTCCAGGACAAAAAAGCAGATATCATTAAATTTTTCCCTGAAGACAAATATGAGAAGTTCAATAAAAATATCAAGCTGAATACCGTTTCTAAAAAGGCCTATAATCCGGATACAAAAAAATGGGATGACAGCTATTTTATGGCTGAAGCTCAGAAATTCCTGAGCAAAGAAGAGGCTGATAAGATCTTAAAAAGAATGAAAGCCAACAGGGCTTTGAAGAATAAAGATATTCCTGAGTATGAAAAATTAATTCTTGACCTTTACAAAGATTATTCTGCAGCAGGTTCCGAAGAACTGAATTCTCTGGCATGGAATTTCTTTGAAAATGTAAATAACAAAGCTTCTCTGGAAAAAGCTATCGCATGGGCACAGGAATCTGTAAAGAAAGATCAGAACTTTGCCAATACTGATACTTTAGCCAATCTTTATAATAAAGTAGGTGATAAGAAAAATGCAAAGATATGGGCAGAGAAATCTATTGAACTGGCCAAAAGCACAGGACAGGATTCTTCCGATACAGAAAAATTATTGAAAAGCCTTTAATTGATTATTAAGGTCTAAAATAAAAAAACGCAGAACAGAGTTCTGCGTTTTTTTATGATGTATAAAACTACCCGTCATAAATTCTTTGAATTTCTGCCACCCCTCCAAAGGATGGGAATTGAGCTCTTCAGTTGTGGTATAAATGAAAATAAAGCTTCTCTTAGTATTCAAAAAGAACACTACCCCATGTAAATCCACTTCCGAAAGCAGAAAGAAGGACAAGGTCTCCTCTTTTGATTTTTCCCTGCTCAATCGCTTCACTTAAAGCAATTGGAATAGAAGCCGCTGTTGTATTTCCGTATCTCTGAATATTATTGAAGACTTTCTCGTTCGGCAATCCGAATTTTTCCTGTACAAACTGAGCAATTCTAAGGTTGGCCTGATGTGGAATGAACATATCCAGATCTTCAATGGTTTTTCCTGCTTTGTTCAATGCTTCCATCATGGTTTCCGGGAATCTTGTCACCGCATGCTTGAACACGAAGTTACCGTTCATGATAGGATATACTTCTTTGTTCGTTACATTTTCGGGTTCTTTTCTCATTCTGTCACTCCATCCGAATTTTGAACCCGGGAACTGGGTACAAAGCTCATCTGCATATTTCCCTTCAGAATGCATATTCACGGCTAAGATATCTCCCGCATTTTCATCTTCTGTAGCAGAAAGCACAATCGCTCCTGCTCCATCACCGAAAATAACCGAAACCCCTCTTCCTTCATCAGAGAAATCTAATCCGAAAGAATGAATCTCAGCGCCTACCACAAGGATATTTTTATACGTTCCGGATTTGATAAATGCATTGGCCACACTCATAGAATATACAAATCCCGAACACTGATTTCTTACATCCAGCGCCCCAATTGTATCGCATCCCAACATCTCCTGAAGCAATACCCCACACCCGGGAAAGTAATAATCCGGTGAAAGGGTTGCAAAAACAATATAGTCGATATCTTTTGAGGTAAGACCAGCATTCTGAATCGCTTTTTCTGCGGCTTTAAAACCTAAATAAGCACTGGTTTCCTGAGAGTCATTTCTGTTTTTTCTGTGCCTTCTTTCTTTGATACCTGTTCTTTCCGTAATCCACTCGTCATTGGTAGTCATTAGTTTGGCTAAATCATCATTTGTAACAACGTTATCTGGAACATAAAATCCCACACCTTTTATTGTACTTTTAATCATATAGTTTTTTAATTTTGGCAAAGATAAAACTTATTTAACACATAGTTTTTCAAAATATTAGTATTTTTACTTTATGCCAATTGATACGATATACAGAACCTCCCAGTGCGAATGGGTAGATGTAGAGGCTCCTACTGTAGAAGACCTGAAATTCCTTCATGAAAGATATGAAATCAATAATCTTCTCCTGGAAGATACAATGGATCCTAACCACCTTCCGAAATATGAAGAAGATGGAAATGTAAAATTCTTCTTACTCCGTGAAAGTACAGAGCTGGAAAGAAAGAATCTGAATACCATCAGTGATATCAGCACCAAAATTGGAATTTTCCTGGTAGAAAACACCATTATTACCATCCACAGGATGAAAACCAGGAGTATTTCCGAGACCAAGAAAAAAGTTTCTCTGATCCAGGAGGATGTTACTCCTCAGCAGATCACGCTGATGATCACTTTATTGATCATGAAAAGCTTTGATGATGAATCTTTAAGCCTGTTCGAAACAATGGACAATATAGAAAATGAGATTTTCCTTAAAAATACCAATCATACCAGCCAGATCCGCCGCCTTTACAAGCTGAAAAGAAAGTCGGGGCTCAATTCACGGGTTTTGGTTATTTCTACAGACGCTATTGATAAATTTAAATTGCTGAATTTACAGGACTCCGAAATTGTCGATTTAAAGGATAAGCATAAAGATGTAGTGGCCGACTTTGACCATCTGAATATTCAGATTACCAACCTTATTTCCATGTTCCTGGCACTTTCAGATCAAAAGGCCAACCAGGTCATGAAGGTATTGGCTATTTATTCGGTATACTTTTTACCGATCACTTTTATTGCCGGGGTTTATGGGATGAATTTTGAAAACATGCCAGAGCTTCATCATAAACACGGATATTTTATAACACTTGGCGTCATGGCCACGGTCGTGATCAGTACTTTTATTTATGTGAGACGAAGACAGTGGTAAATCATTTTTCGAACGTGAAATTTTATCTTCGATAAATATGAAACTGGTTGACTATTTGATACCAGAGATTACTTCACCTCAGTTCACAATAACGACACCCATCAAAACAAAATACCATGGCTCCTGAAAACCTCAACAAAATCCTGGAAGATCGTTCCCTTTCGCAGGCATCCAAAGATAAACTGCTAGCCTTACACGGGAATATAGCAGCCAAAGAATTCTCTGACCTGCTGGACCAGTCCGGCAATCAGTATGTAGAGTTTGTACAGGAAGGTGGCGGTGTCTGGGGAAGTGCGCTGGTAGGTTATCTGTACGGACTGGAAATATTCGGTATCCGTTTTCTCAAAGTGGCAGGAACAAGTGCCGGAGCTATTAATACCATGCTCATTGCAGCCTGCAAAACCAAAGAAGAATCTAAAAGCGAGCTGATCAAAGATATTCTTTTCAGCTGGGATTTTTCAGATTTTATAGATGGGAAGACCTATGTGAAAACGACGCTCCATGCGATGCTTAACAATAAGGATTTTTTTAAGATCAATGCTGTTATTGCCGTAATTCTTTTTATGATTCTGATCAGCATTCCTTTTCTTACGACCTCAACCACGATTCTGAATGCCAAACTGATGTTTCTGATTCCACTGATTCCGGCGGTAATCCTGTTTTTCTGCATCCAAAAGCTTTACAACAATTTCAGAAAAGAAAACAGCGGGCTGAATCCCGGAAATGTATTTCAGAATACGATGCAGAATGCCCTGGATCAATTCGGAATAAAAACGGTTGCCCATCTCAATAAAAAATTCATCCAGAAAGAAAGAGAACTCAATCTCAACTACCGGTATGGAAACGGGCAGGAATATTATCTGATGGCCCTGCAAAGTATCGAAAAGATTAAAACCAAAAACCAGGAACATATTGATCAGACCCGATACAAAATTTTCTATGAAAGTTCTGCCAATAACGATTATTATAAAAACAATCCGTTTTACCTCCTTAAGTCAGAATATGTAGTTATTACCACGGATATCAATGCCAAAATTAAAGTGGAGCTTCCCACCATGGCCAATCTCTACTGGTCTGAAGAAGAACTGAAACACATCAGTCCTGCTGAATTTGTAAGAGCTTCTATGGCCGTTCCATTTTTCTTTGAGCCTTTCCAGAAACAAATCAATAAGGAAGATGATTCTGTAAAATATGCCTGGAGATACTGGATGAACACCCAACCTGAAGATATCAATCCTGCAGGCGTTTTCATTGATGGGGGCAGTATTTCCAATTTTCCCATTGATCTGTTTCATGCGGATGAAGTTTTTTATCCGAGAATGCCTCTTTTTGGAGTACAGCTGACCAGTGATTCTGCTATTCTTTCAGAAAAAGGGAAAACCAGTGAGGAAATTCTTAAAACCCCCTTCAGCTATGCCGGAAATATCATCAGCACCCTGAAAGGATTTAATGACAAGACATTTCTTACCAAACATACCTTTTATAAATTATACAGCATACAAAGCGTTAATTGCGGAACAAGCAGCTGGCTTAACTTTTTTATGAAGAGAGAAGAAAAAGAAGAACTGTTCAATAGGGGCTTCCAGGCTGCCCTTGATTTTCTCAATACATTTGACTGGGAAAAGTACAAATATGAAAGAATGATGCTTACGATGAAGGATAAAAAAATACTAAAAGAAGAGGATACGCCTACGGTGGGGTAAAGATTTTTAGTATTTTAGCTATTTAAATATCCATGAAAAAGAGACATTTTTTTATTCTGGGGATTGTTATGATCCTTATTTTTATTTCAATTCCTGTTATTCATGTTCTCAAGACCAAGTGGAGTGAATCTGGCATTAAAGCCGAAATTCCTGAAGGGTATACCAATGATGCCAGTCAGCTGAATTTAACGAAAATCGATACGCTGATCCATGTTCCGGCTTCAAAATCTGAAATTGAAAACCAGCTTCGCCAGATCATACAATACTCGAAGGAAAAGAATTTAAAAATCTCTATTGCCGGGGCCCGGCACAGTATGGGCGGACATACCATCTACCCTAATGGTATTCTCCTGAATATGCTTCCCTATAAACATATGGAACTTGATACAAAGAACAATATTCTGACCATCGGTTCTGGTGCACTTTGGGAAGAAGCCATCAGGTATCTGGACAAACACGGGAAATCTATTGCTGTGATGCAGGCTTTCAGTTCTTTCTCTGTAGGCGGATCCATCAGCGTCAACGGACATGGGTGGCAAAAAAATCTTCCTCCTGTATCTTCCAGTGTAGTTTCCTTCACACTGATGGATCAGCATGGAACCATTGTCAATTGCAGCAGAGAAGAAAATTCCGAACTTTTCAAACTGGTAATTGGCGGCTATGGCCTTTTCGGGATTATTCTTGATGTCAGATTAAAAGTAGTTGACAATATTGCTCTTCAATATAAATATATCCGTTTAAGTGCTGATCAGTATCCGAATTATTATAAGAAATTCATTTCAGAAAATCCTGATGTCAATCTGGTTTTTGGAAGACTGAGAATATCAGATAAACGATTCCTAGAGGAAGCAACCATCAGTTATTTTGAGAAAGCCAATGAAAAACCATTACCGCTTTCCCTTCAGAATGCTAAAAATGAGGAAACAAAACGTTTGGTTTTCCGAAGCACAGTAAACAGTGAATATGGAAAAAGACTTCGCTGGGACCTCGAAACCGGAATGAACAAGGTGACCAAAAATGCAGTGTATTCCAGAAATGAACTGTTAAATGACCATGTTTCACTCATCGAAAATAAAGACCCTCATTCTACAGATCTTTTGCAGGAATATTTTATTCCGGAGAGAAATTTCAGTCAGTTTATTAAAGAAATAAAACCTGTTTTGAAAAAATCTGGTTTAGATCTGCTTAATATTACCATCCGCGCCGTGAAAAAGGATGAAGACAGCTATATGAACTATGCAAGAGAAGATGTATTTGGATTTGTATTTTTATTCAATCAAAAAAAGACAGACAAGCAGGAAGAGGCCATGAAAATATTAACCAATAAACTTGTTGATATTACATTAAAAAATGAAGGAACTTTCTATTTACCTTACCGTCTTCATATTGACAGAGAGAAAATGAGAAAGGTATATCCGCAGGCAGCATCTTTTTTTGAGCTGAAAAGAAAATATGATCCTTCTGAGATCTTTGATAATAAATTTTATCAACATTACAAATAGCTAAGAAGGAAGAAAAATTAACAAAGTTTTCAATTTTAAATGTAGAATAATGGCCAGTTGTTTTATTACTTTTAAAGATGGAGCCACCTTTTCCAGAAGATGGACAGTATATGACGGTATTATACAGATAGTCATTAAAGAATTATACCTTCTCGAAAATGGTAAGCCTCTTGCTGGGTGGCTTACCCTTCAAATCCCTTTGGAGGAGGAAGATGATGACCAGAGAGCAGAATCAGGGTATGGCTTTTATCAGGAAACTACAGGTAAGTGGATCAATAGAAGCCTGGATACGAGAAGCCTCACAGAAGAAAACCAGAAGTTGTTCTGGAAAGCAATTGAAAACGGAAGGAAAAACCTTCACAATCCTGAACTGGAGAACTATTCTGATCTGAGTATTGAATACTTTGAATGTTTCTATGAAATGTATCAGTTTTCTATACAGGGAGTTCCCCCTGAAGAATATTCTCACACAACCATTAGTGGGCACTGCAGCCAAAAAAACGGTCCCGGATGGGAATAAAGATTTAAATTAGAAAAATGAACTGGATCATCAGAAGTACAAAAAAAATACTATTCCATACGAATCTAAACGAGGTTTTAAAGCCTGTGTGGGACTATCTTATTAATTATCGCTGGATTGTGACAGATCTGGACTTTATTTCTGAACAACCGCTTCCCATTAATTTTGATGAAAATTTTTTTGTTTTGGATAATCCGGAATTTGAAAAGCTATATCAAAGCAATACTCAGATGATTTGGGGAATCATATCCGCTGTTCCAAATAATATAGTACCAGATACTTCATTAATCGCTAAATTATCTGCTGAAGATTCCATCGTTTGGGAACCTAATCATTTTTTAATACAGGAAAGTATTTTAGAAATTATTGCGATTGATAGTGGATATACCCTTGTAAAATTTAAAGACAAAATCTTTCAGATAAATTTAAAGAGTATTTTCAGGAGCAGGCGGTAGATCTGCAGAAGTTCAATAAGAAATATAGGACTGGAGCATGAAAAAATTTGTGTTAGAAAAATATCATATTATTCTTTCAATACTCACTTTAGGATTTATCATATTCTGCATATTAGACGAGAATGTATGGGTAAAAAAAATGCTCAAAACCCCTAAATACACCATTGGAGAGGCTATTACTGACTGGCATCAAAAGAACAACAATGGTGTAGGAACAGATTACAAATATCAGGTTAATCATAAGATATACTTTAAAACTACAGATTGTTCTTATAAAAAAGGAGAAAAATTTCTTGTTATTTTTGATTCTGTTATACCTAAAAATGCCAAAGTTCTTGGTATTTATTCTATTGAGAATTACCTCATAGATTTAAAGATTCCCGCTAAGGGGTGGAAATATCAGGATGTGCCTTTTAATATTGATAGTAATACCATAAAGAAATATGTTCAGGACTGGAATATTGAACCATTTGAATATATTCAAAAGTAAGCTGAACTCATTTTAATAAATGAGTCCAACTTTACTTTTCGTAATATTATAAATTATCCAGGAACTCCAGATACATAGGAACACTTCTTTCAATCCACTCATCGGAAGAATCTCTTTCGATGCCGTAGTAGACGAATGGTTCCTTGTAATCTGCTTTTATATAATCAAAAGTCAGTTCATAAGGTCTGAAAAGTTCCTTCATGGTATATTTATACTCTCCGGATGCGCTGTATCCTTCTTCATCGATTCCTGCGGTAACAGCCAATGACATTTTCTTTCCGGCCAGCTTGAAACCGCTATTGCTTCCATATGCCCATCCATACAAAACCACCTCATCCAGCCACTGTTTTAAAAGCGGCGGGCTGCTGAACCAGTAAAATGGAAACTGAAATACAATCTTATCATAAGATTCCATCAGTTTTTGCTCTTCTGCCACATTGATTTTTCCATCGGGATAAGCTTCGTATAATTGATGAACCGTATATTTTTCAGGATATTTTTTTAACTCGTCAATCCATTTTTTATTGATCGCTGATTTTTCAATATCAGGGTGTGTTACAATGACTAAGGTCTTCATTATGTTTAAATTTCTGATACAAAATTACGATGCATAACTTACATTTCGTACATTAGCAACCCATTGTATGGTACTATAAAAAATGTAAGTAATGACTAAAATAAAGGAAACTTCAACCAATTTTGCCAATAAAAAAGCGCTTGCTGATGAGTGCCCGGAAATCTATGCTTCCAATATTATCGGAGGTCAATGGGCATTGGCAATATGTTGTTATCTGATCAATGGAAAGATGAGATTTGGAGCGCTTAAAAAAAAGCTTCAGAATATCACTGAACGAATGCTTACCCTACAGCTCCGCAGACTGGAAGAGGATAAAATCATTACCCGAACAGTCTATGCTGAAGTGCCACCAAGGGTAGAATATGAGCTTACAGAAATAGGTTACAAACTGAAACCGATTATTCTGGAGTTTGAAAAATGGGGAATAGAACATAGACAACTTTTAGAAAAGGAGATATCTTAGTTAAAAAAAGCTTTTATTTAGAAACTATTTTTAACCATAATCCAAAAACATATGAGTGATCCATTATCATTGGAATACCTAAAAGGAATGCTGCACACCTATGGCCAGTTAAACATGCCTGACTCCAATCTATGATGTATTTTTGATATTCGGGAACTTGAAAAATCAGAAAACGAAATTGAACGGTTCAGAGAATTAATTTTTCCGTCAAAAAAAGCAAACATTGAGTTAGCTCCTATTGAAGATTATAATAATTTTAAGACAAAAATCCTTTCCCATTGGCTATTTAGCGGTGATTGTTGGGCTTCTAGAAACTTAGACTCTGCATGGAAGGAAGATAAAACAAATTCATTTTACCATGCCTTAGCAACAGTTACACAACTTAAAACCATAGAACAATTTATAATCGATGGCTATTCCACTGATGGATTTGGAGTGCACTCAACCGCTTTTCTGATTACTGGTTTTGAAAAGAAATACATATTATACTTTATATATGATGGATAAAGTATTCTAAACGTCTGAATACTCTTTTCGATTAAGAATATTGTTAAAAAAGATTTACTTCTTCAACCACATAGGATTCTGCTCCAATACTTTTTCATAAATGGGACAGGTTTCATGATGTGATCCTTTCAAATAGCCTGTGCTCATGAGAAATTCGTTCACAATCTCTCCGCCTGTAAATTTGAATGTTTTCTTAAAAAGTTTCATCCACTCCTGTAAAGTTTTTGGATGATGATGTTCCAGCCATTTTTCAAATGAACCAAATTCTTGCTGCAGCCCGATAATCGTTTTGGCATTTTCAATCGCGGCATTTACTTTTAGCCTGTTTCGGATAATTCCACTATCGCTTAAAAGCCTTTCACGATCTTCCTCCGTATAGGATGCTATTTTTTTAATATCAAAATTGTCATATGCTTTTCTGAAACTTTCTTCTTTCTTTAAAACCGTTTCCCAGCTTAAACCTGCCTGGTTGATTTCCAGAATCAGTCTTCCAAACAATTCATTATCATCATGAATAGGAAATCCATAATAATTATCATGGTAGTTTTTATGTAATTCTTTTCTGCTTTCAGGCTGCATTCCGTCTATGGCTAAGCAATAACTCATTGAAGTATATGTTTTAGTTTATCGGGGTAAAGATAAGACAAGGTTGTGACAACTGTTAGTCAGTAGGATTTATTTTTGAAGAAAGGAAGATGGAGGCTGAAAGGTGAGAGCTTTTTGAGTATGAAAAATCTTTCAAAGTCTTTTAATAAATAGATACCTAATCTTAATTATTCTGAAAACTACGATGGTTTACAACATTCTCAATCAACAATTTCCCTCAATACTTCAGAAATATTAACTAGATTAGCAATCTCAAATATCAGCCATGAAATCACTGTTTTCTCTTCTATTTTCTTTATTCTTAATTTCAGTACACGCTCAGACTATCTATTCTAAAGCCTATGGAAATCCGACAGATCCTCCAGTCATTTTTATTCATGGCGGACCAAGTGGAAATGCAACATTATTTGAAGGAACCACAGCTCAGAAACTCGCTGACAAAGGGTTTTATGTAATTGTATATGACAGGCGTGGTGAAGGCCGATCCAAAGATGAAAATGCGACTATGACTTTTAAAGAAAGTTTTGAGGATTTAAAAGGTATTTACACAACATATCATATTAAAAAAGCCAACATTCTTGCCCATAGCTTCGGTGGAATTATAGGAACCCTCTTCGCAGCACAGTTTCCAGAAAAAGTACAATCTCTTACTCTTGCAGGCGCTTTATTTACCCAGCAGGAAACTTATGATCATATTCTTCAAAATGCAAAAGAACATTTTAAAAATGATCCGTCTCAGCTTAAAGAGATTTCTGAAATAGAAAATCTGGATAAAAATTCCGCAGCCTACAGAAAAAGATGTTATGAAATGGCTGGTAAGCTTGGTTTCTTTGACATGCCGACCCCTACTCCCGAAAGTGAAATGCTGAGAAAAGAATATGCAGCAGGAGAATTTTATAAAAACAATATAAGAAACCCAAGCTCCCCTCTTAAATTCTATCAAAATGAACCTTTAAACAATCTTGATAATACCGCTGTTTTAAAGGACATCCGCAAAAAAGGAATTCCCATTTTTGCCCTATATGGTAAAAATGATGGCATATTTTCAGAAAAACAGCTGAATGATCTTAAAAATACTGTCGGAAAGAAAAATTTCAGGATTATAGATAACTGTTCGCATTATTTATTTGTGGATCAGCAGAATGAATTTTTACAGTTTATTCAGTTAAAATTAAAATAAAGTGTAGTTTTGTATTAATGTCAAACACCAAGACCCATACGAAGACTTATAAAGCCGTCATTATGATGCTCATATTGGTGTTTTCATTATCACCATGTTCTGTAAAAAGAGATGTTCTTGATCTCTTTGATATTGAATACATCAGCGGCTTAAATAAAGTAAGAACAACAACTGGAGTTTCATTAAACTGTGATACTTCGATCGTCTCTTCAAAAACATCTCTTTCAAAAGCTGAAGTAAAGTACAGGGCCTCATTTTTGAGTTCCATTGTAATTTCAAAAATTACAGGAAAAGAAAGTATCTTTTTTAATAAGTATTCGGGACATGCTACAGGAAATAGTCCACCAAAATATATCTTATTTAAAAGACTGAAATTAAATCTGGCTTAAAAACTTTTTAATCCGTCATCAGTTTTTTACAATACAATATTAATTTCAATGAAACATACCATAAACAGCCAGTCTTTGGATCTGGCCGGGCTATATACTTTACCCTTCCGAATGGTTATCGGATGGACTTATTTTTCAGCATTCTGGCGCCGACTTATCCTTGAAAACAAGCTTATTCCCGATGAAAATGGATATATCGGGGAAAAATTCAATCATTTTTTACCAAATGCACTCGGAATAAAACCTGTTATTGAATATCTGGTTACCCATCCCGATGCTTTACAACGCTCCATGATGATTTTTACCATTATTGAAGCCATCATAGGATTACTCATCATTCTTGGCTTCTTTACTCGACTGATGAGTATAGGAATATTCAGTCTTGCATTGGGAATTTTATTGGGTTCCGGATGGCTGGGAACAACGTGCCTTGATGAATGGCAGATTGGTGTTTTGGGAGTAGCGGGTGGTTTTGTTCTGTTCCTTACCGGAAGTGGTTCTTATTCCCTCGACTATTATATTATAAAGAGAAATATAAGCTTTACTCAGAAAAAATGGTTTCAATGGTTGGGCTCAGGAAATCTTCTGATCGCAAAACCGAAAGTTTTTGTGTTGACAGGTTCATTGGCTATTTTTGGATTAACCCTTTTTACCAATCAATATTTCCATGGCGGCGTGTGGGGAATCCTTCACAATAAATCAGTAAAACCGAAGCTTGAAATTTCCAATATCTCCCATAATAACTCAGATCTGAAATTTAAAGTATACAGAACAGAAGGTGCCGATGTATACGGCTCTTTTGTAATAGGTATTCACATCCTTGACAAAAACGGAAATATTTTAAAAGAGCTTGATCATCATCAGCTTTCCGGAATTTCAAAGAAAAGCATACAAAATCATTATGTCGCCAAAGTAAAGCCGGGAAAATATAGTCTGATAGTTCCTTTGGGAGCAAAAGCTGATGTGACATTGAGTATCCGTGATGTTCTTCAGAAAAGTAAAATTCATGCCTTAAAGCTGATTGACATCAGTGGTATTGAATGGATAGAGAAAATTGAATAGGAGTTTGAGATTAGGATTCAGGAAGTGATATGTGGTTTTTATTTTTGGCTAAAGCTGAAGGTAATAATCTTTTTTTGACAAACGAGCTAAGCCCATTTCTATTGAACTATCCCTCTATGATTTTATTAAAATAAGATCTACAGGAGATAGGCCAAATCGACGGGACATTTATACGTTTTTGCCTTAAAATCCAATTCCATTACAGAAAAAGAGGTTGGCTCCTGCATATCAAAATATAGCATAGGAGACAGCCTCATTTTGAAATAAAGATCCATTACAGTGAAATCTACAGAATCTTTAAAATTGGTGAGATGATTTATAAGAATCTATTTTTCTGAAATCATTACATGGTAACTGCATGAGCTGTCCGGGTCAAGTTTCAGGACTTTTATTTCAAGTAAAACATCCAGCCCCATGGTATCGCAAACTCCCTGTATAAAAGGTTTTATGACCGGCCATTTCAACAGGCCTGCAATCTGCAGACTCTGTGTGATCTTGTGATAACGGTCTATTCCTTTGATCAGCAGTTCACCTTTGTGGTCATTTAATTCTTTAAATTCAAAATTATATTCGGGACTGGATGTAAAAACGGCTCCAATAAGTATTTTTGCGACTGCCGGGATCCCAGGCTGCAGATTAGATTTTGTTTCAAGATTTCTCAGGGTCATTCTTGATCCGAGGTCATACATAAAAGTACTGGAAAGCTGGTCTATCGCTTCTGCTCCATATAATTTTCCAGCCTGTTTAAGTATTCCTCCATAAAAAGCTCCTGTAATATCTGACAAACGCTGGGTAAGCTCTGTAAAGGTTCCGGGAAAGAAATCTGCAATAATCTGCGCCTGATTCATTTCAGTCAGATAAATATCATGTTTTCTGAAATCGGATAATGCCATGTAAGTTTCCGGCAGTTGTATTTGATTCATATTTACTCTATTTTGAGATCATGGTTAGTTTAAAAAATCGTGGCTAACTTCTCAACCGTTTAAAAAAATCAAAAAAACGATAGAAGTTGAGTTCATATTCTTTGTTTGACATTGTAAAGCTAAAAAATATAAATAAATTCTCCAATAAGTGATATTATTTTTTAATTAACAATTTGAAAACAGAAGGTATTGTATAGTATCATTTTACGGACGAAAGGGCATAAAAAAACCTTCGGAATTTCCGAAGGTTTTTGATTAAAATTTAGTGCATGGCTTCACTCAAATCTATTTTTTCTTTACTCTTTCTCTCTTTTATAAATAGTATAAACGGAATACATACTAAAAATATTACTCCCAGATAAAGAAATACATCCATATAGGATAAAACAGTGGCCTGCTTGGTTACGGACAGATCCAGCATTTTATAAGCAGCATTCATCGCTGCATCAGGTGTCATTCCTTTAGCTACAAAACTCGCTTTCAGTGTTGCCAGTCTTTGCTGCACATCAAAGCTGTTTTCGTCCAGATGGGATATTAAGTTGTTCCTGTATTTCTGACCGGCATTGGCAATAAAAGTAGTGATCGCAGCGATTCCGAAAGATCCTCCAAGCTGTCTCATCATTCCTGTAAAAGCTGCTCCCTGGCCAATTTCCTGTCCCTTCAATGTACTTAATGACAAAGAGGTAATCGGAATAAACAATAATCCCAATCCTGCTCCTCTTACAATCAGCATCCAGAAGAAAGCATCTTTACTGGTATCCGGTGTCAGGATTTTATATCCCCAAAAGCTATAAACAAAGAAAATAAACAGTCCCAGCGATACCAGGATCTGCTGTTTTGCTCCTTTCGCCAGTAATCTACCAATAATCGGCATCATGAAGGCGGTCGTTAAAGCAGCTGGAATCATCAGGGCTCCCGACTGAAGAGCCGTCCATCCTAAAATACTCTGGGTATAAAGAGGCACAATGAATGTGGAACCATAAAGTCCGAATCCAAGCACGAATGACATCATTGTCCCGATTCTTAAATTACTGTTTTTAAGCACCCTGAGCTCCACAATCGGATATTTAAAGGTAAGTTCCCGCCAAAGGAACAAAATAAATCCTAAAACGGCCGCTACAGTAAACGCTACAATCATTCCACTGGCAAACCAGTCCTCTTCATGTCCTCTTTCCAGGATAAACTGTAATGAACCTACGGTCACAGCCAATAAACCGATCCCGATCCAGTCAACATCCGAAGCCTTCCTTTTTTCAGCATATTTCGGACTTCTTACAAACTGCAGTGTCATCAGCGTCGCTGCAATTCCGATCGGAATGTTGATATAGAAAATATAGGGCCAGCTGAAATTATCTACGATATATCCTCCAAGTGGCGGACCTAACGTTGGGCCGATAATTACTCCCAGACCATAAATAGCCTGAGCCATACTTCTTTTTTCAATCGGATAAGATTCCGTAATAATCGTCTGTGAGGTAACCAGTAAAGCTCCTCCTCCGATTCCCTGCATCAATCTGAAGAACACAAGTTCCCAGATATTGGTCGCGTTTCCACATAAAAATGAAAATACGGTAAATATAATGACGGATGCCGCAAAGTAATTTCTACGTCCGAACTGCTGTGAAAGCCAGCTCGTCATCGGAACAATAATAACGTTCCCGATAGCATAAGCCGTAATCACCCAACCCACTTCTGAAAGTGTAGCTCCAAGATTCCCCTTCATTTCATTCAAGGCAACATTGACAATCGTGGAGTCTACAATTTCAAGAAGGGCACAAAGGATAGCAGTAATCGTAATGATCACTCTCCGCGCTCCATATTCTACTAATGAATCTTGCATAATTTTTATTCGAATATTTGTATTAATGTAAAATGTAGGATATTAATCATTTTCAATTCATCATGAATACATTTTACGTAAATACATCAATACTATTTCAAAGCAACCTCTGCCTTCACGTTCATTCCGGTTCTCAATCTTTTTGCAATATTCTTGTCAAGATTTACAAAATCAATTTTTACAGGAAGTCTCTGAACTACTTTTACGAAGTTACCACTCGCATTGTCTGGAGGAAGAATAGAGAAAGTAGCACCTGTAGCCGGAGAGAATGAGCTTACCACTCCTTCAAATTCCTGATCAGGGAAAGCATCAATCTCAATTTTCACTTTCTGACCTTCTACCATCTTGTCTACCTGAGTTTCCTTAAAGTTGGCCACTACCCATTTCTGGTCGTTTTTAACCAAAGCAAACAATTGTGCTCCTGCCTGCAGATACTGACCTGCCTGCGTAGGTACTTTTCCTACATAACCGTCTTCCGGTGCCAGGATTACTGTATAAGATAAATTCAACTTTGCATTTTCTACATCTACTTCTCTTTGTTTAGCTACAGATCCGGCAACACT
The DNA here is from genome assembly GCF_006829085.1 of Chryseobacterium sp. ON_d1. Classification (GTDB taxonomy): domain Bacteria; phylum Bacteroidota; class Bacteroidia; order Flavobacteriales; family Weeksellaceae; genus Chryseobacterium. The sequence continues at coordinate 208,183 of NZ_BJTC01000003.1, read as the reverse complement.
GATCTGTTGAGAGCTTGCCGCCGTCTGAGAAGAGGCAATGTGAGTTTGCTGAGCAATTTGATTTCTCTGATCAACTAAAACCTGCAATTGTCTGTCTGCAGATTGTTTTGCTGCTAAAGCCTGCTCATACTGCTGTTCTGTAATAGAATGATCTTTTACAAGATTGGCATATCTTTTCAGGTCCTGTGAAGTTTTCCAAACATTCACTTTTGCGGCTTCTATCTGAGCATTGGCAGTGACTACTGCCGCTTCTGAAGAACCGATATTTTTTGAAGTCGCCGTCGTCGTAGCTTCTGCATTGGAAATATTGCTTTTAGCTGTGGATAATGCTGCCTGAGCCTGTTCAAGAGCCATTTTCTGATCTCTGTTATCCAAAATCACCAGTGTATCTCCTTTCTTTACAAACTGGTTATCTTTTACTTTTACTTCAGCTACATAGCCTGAAATTTTAGAAATTACCGGTGCCATATTGGAAGCAATCTGAGCATCGTCAGTCTCTTCGTGGTACTGTCCGTAAGTAAAGGCTCTGTAACCGTAGATTCCTCCTCCGATTACTACTGCTGCTAGAATGATTGGAAAAACTAAACTTTTTTTCTTTTTAGGTTCAGCGGCCTGTGTATTATTATTTTCCATTTTGGTTTCGATCTGATTATTTAATTGTTAAAGTTCCTGTTGTCTGTAATAATTTTCTATATGCCAGTGCAGCATCTGCCTTAGCATTGATCACGCCTACGTTGGCAGCAATCTGAGCGGCGTCTGCATCCAATAATTCAGTCATGGTAGCAAGACCGTTGTCGTATTTATTTTTTGTAATTCTGTAATTTTCATTGGCCTGTTCAGCAGATTTTTCGAAAACAGCAATTCTCTTTTTAGAGTAGTCTGTATTCTGGTATTCCCTGTTGACATCCAGCTTAATGTTGTCATTTAATAATTCATCGGTAGCTGCCAATTGCTTTTCTCTTGCTTTTGACTGTCTCAATGAAGAATTTTCTTTCCAAAGGTTAGACAGATTATAAGAAACCCCGATTCCTACGTTAACTGCATTATACAGGGTTAGAAATTTAGGAATGTCTGCTGCTACATATCCACCTGTAAATGCAATGGAAGGAAGATTTTCAGCTTTTGCAGCCTTAGTTCCCAATTCTGCAGCTTTTCTCTGCTGTACCAAAGCCTGCAGGTCTTTACGGTTTTCCCTGGCTTCATTTACATAAAAATCAACAGGCTTTACATCCGCTCCCTCTTCAATATAATTTTCATCCACTTCAAGTTCTGTTGTTTCAGGAAGCCCTAATAACAGGTCCATGTTGATATTGGCAATATTGTAATTATTTCTGGCTTCCAGCAATTGCAGTTCAATATTCGAAGTCTGAAGGTTTGCTTTTAATCTGTCATTTCTGGCAATCAAACCGTTATTTTCCATTTTAAGGAAAGTTTCATCTCTTTTCTGAGAAGCGGCAAGGTTTTCTTCAAAAACTTTGATTGACTGGTTGGCTTTAAATAAATTATTGTAAGCCTGAGCAACGTTATAAGCAATGGCAATTTTGTCATTCTCAGTGCTTAGTTTGGAAGCTTCTACCAGGTATTTTGCCGACTGAATGCCATATTTTATTCTTCCTCCGCTGTAGATCGGAACGCTCAGATTCGCAGAACCATAAAGTACCTGATGTACTTCCGGACCTCCTGCTCCTCCTGAAACACCGGGAAGCTTGATATCAATATTCGGTTTTATCGGAAGGTACATATAGCTGCCTGATACTTTCAGCTCCGGTAACTGCCTGTTTTTAGCTTCCAAAAGATCAGCTGTAGCCTCTTCGATCTTGGCTGCATCGATCTTGAGATTCTTGCTGTTCTGGATTCCCAGTTGTACGGCTTCATCAAGAGAAAGTGTTTTTTTCTCCTGGGCATTTGCATTTGCTATTCCTACGAATAGTGATAATGCAATCACTGAGTTATTTATTCTCTTCATAACCTAAAAGGTCTTTTAGTAAATATTTAATATGTTTATTAAGTTCTGTATAGTATTTTTCATCAAAAGTTTCTTCATCTTCTGTTTCGTTCAGGAACTCTTTATACATTTCTTTCGCATTGAATGCATAAAATAAAGTTCCGCTTACCGTAGAATGGAGAAGATAAATAGGTGGTTTTTTGGTAAAAATTCCATTTTTAAGACCACTTTCCAATATTTGTGAATACATGGAAAGAAATCCCATTTTAGTCTGTTTCAAAAATTCAACAATCTGAGGATTCTTGGTGTGCAGCTGCTCTCTCTGCATAATCCTGTAAAAGCATTTTTGAGTCCGGATCTTATTAGAAAACTGATCGATTACTTTTTCAATTTTCTGCCATTCGTTGATATCAGTTCTTCCCAAAAGATCTTTTGAAAAAAACTGACCTTCATTCATTCTGTATTCTACTAATTTCTCATAAAGTTTTTCCTTAGAGCCAAAATAATACGAGATCATAGAGATATTTACATGAGCGGCCTTTGCAATTTCCCGGGTAGAGGTTCCTTCGAAACCTTTTTCCGCAAAGAGTTCTTCGGCAGCGAATAATATATTCTCTTCTTTTGAAATCATGTTAGTATTCATTTTTCAGGCTGCAAATTTACATAAGTTTTTATTCAAATCAAACGATTGATTGATTTTTTAATATAGATTTAATGTATTATAAACAAAAGACGATTTCTATAATGCGATATTCACTTATCAAATCCTATTATTACCAACAAAAACATCAAAAATCTTCCTATTGATTTAAAATTCCTAAATGATCCGAAAAAGTATTACATTTATCCACTTTTAAATTTTTAATCATGAAAAAAATAATTTCAGTTCTGGCAGTAGGTTTATTTACATTAGGCTATAGTCAGGAAAAGCCTAAAGAAGGGGGATGCTGTGCAGGAAAGGACAAAAAGGAATGCACCGTAAAGGACAAAAAAGCGTGTGCTGATACTCACCATAAAGATTGTGATATGAAAACAAAAACAGCAGAAAACTCTCCTAAAACCAAAAATAAGAAAACAGTAAAAGTGAAAAAAGCCTAGGCTGAATTTATATAAGCTGAAACTCCGGCCATGGCCGGAGTTTCAGCTTATATACTTTTATGAATATATCTTGATAACTTTATTCCCAGATCGGTCCATACAATTTTAGGATTTCCGTTTCTTGTCAGATGCAGATCAGCAGCATTGATTTCTTCTAAAATACTTTCAATATTAGCTCCACTGATAAATTTTGAAAATCCTGCCCAATTGAAACCATCCGCATTGATTTTCTTATAGACCAGATTTTCGGACTGGTAATTCTGAAGCAATGCCAGCCTGAAAATTTCAGCACAATAGTTCAGAAAGTTTTTTTGCTTTTCACGGTTCCACCCTGCAATCTCTCTAGCCCAGAAAATAATACTTCTGAGGTATTCGGGTTTCTTTTTCACCATAAATGCATCTCTTACCCATTGTACAAATAGTTTTTCAAATTCATTGGTCTTATCACCGGAATTCAGAAGTTTTACGGCAGTGTTAAGATCTCCCTGGGCCTCATGAACAATTTCCCTCAATTTCTCTTCAGAAACAGAAAAGTTTGTTTTAAGATGGCTTTCAATATCCTCGTCCTCAATTCTCGGAATCTCTACAATCTGAGTTCTGGAAAGTATGGTAGGAAGAATATCATTGGTATTTTCAGCCGTAAGAAGAATGATGGTCTTTGCGGGCGGCTCTTCTAAGAATTTTAAAAACTTATTTGAAGCGGCAACGTTCATTTTATCTGCTCTCCAGACAATCAGGATCTTAGTGCCTCCTTCAAAACTTTTCAAAGAAAATTTCTGATTCTGGTCATCAATTTCATCTGCAGAAATAAATAACTGCTTATTTTCTGACTCCAAAAAAGCGGTCCAGTCATCATAGCTTGCATAGGGAGACTCAAGAATCATTTCTCTGAACTCATCAAATTTATTCTTGCTTAAAGAGTTTTTATTATCTGTAAAAACCGGAAAGCTGAAATGCAGATCCAGGTGATTGAGGTGCTCTACTTTCGCTGCAGCATGTTCATTTTCCAGGCGTAAGATCTCACGGGCGTAAGCCAATACAATCGGCAGTGTTCCGTACCCTTCTTTTCCTACAAAAAGTTGGGCATGGCTCACTCTGTTTTCAGCAATGCTTTCTCTAAGAAGTTTTTTAAGATTCGTCTGTCCGGCGATGTTCTCCCAATTCATGTTTCAAAGATAAAAAATCTTAATTCAATTCATAAATTAAGTCTGGTTAAAATGCATAAAAATATAGGTGATGTATTTTGAAGTTGTTTAAAATTATATAGAGGTTGTTTAACTTTTATATTCATTATTTTAAGCATAAAAGTTTTAACCACTTAAGTTTTTCAGGACCAGACCCTATGCGTAATAAGTACACGTAAGTTTTGTGAAAATCTTTGATTTTCATCTTATGTAAACTTTTCTGCGGGGTCATTTTAACTTCTTAAGTAAAATCAAGTGTTTTAAAATCAAACCTTTTGTGACTTTTGTGGTTGGGTAAGGTTTAAACAACTTTAATATCAAACAGTACATTTACAAAGTAAAATTATTCGTAAATTCATTACTATTTCACATTTTATTCAAATATTAAAATTTTATACTCATGGATACAAACCTGGAACAAAAAATTAAAGGTATATTTCAGCAACAGAAAACCTTTTTCAAAAACAACCAGACGAAAGACATTGAATTCAGAAAAGCACAATTAAAAAAATTCCGGGAAGTTTTTTTGCAGCATACTGATGCACTCTGTGAAGCTTTAGATATAGATCTGGGCAAAAGCAGAAAAGAAGCGGAATATGTGGAAATTCAAATTGTCATCAGCGAACTGGATTATTTATTGGAAAATATTGATGAATGGGCAAAACCTACACCTGTTCCTTCAAAACCACATCCGTCCGGAGCTGAGGTTGAAAGCAAGGTTACTTATCAGCCTTATGGAGTGACCTATATTATCGGTCCTTTCAACTATCCTGTCCAATTGACCTTCAGTCCGCTCATCGGAGCCTTGATTTCCGGAAATACCGCCATCATAAAACCTTCTGAAAACACACCACATGTTGCACAGGTTCTTGAAGATATTGTCAAAAAATCTTTTGATGAATCCTATGTATCAGTTATTCAGGGGGCTATTGAAGAAAATACATTATTATTAAGTCTTCCTTTTGATTATATATTTTTTACGGGAAGCCCTAATGTCGGGAAAATAGTGATGAAAGCAGCTGCAGAACAGTTAATTCCAGTAACACTGGAACTTGGAGGGAAATCGCCTACGATTATCCATAAAGATGCAGATCTGGATAAAGCTGTGACAAGAATTTCTTACGGAAAATGGATCAACTGTGGGCAAACCTGTGTTGCTCCTGACTATATTTATATTCATGAATCTATAAAAGAGGCATTTATTGAGAAATTTAAAGTTCATTTAAATACAATATATGAAGGTAATTCTTTGGGAAAAATAGGTAAAATTGTAAGCCAGAACCAGATCAAACATCTCGCAGGCTATCTGGATGCGGCTCCTGAAAAAGTAATCTACGGAGGACATTATGATCTTGAGACCCGCCACTTTGAAGCAACTTTAATGGATAATATAACCTGGGATGATCAGGTTATGCAGCAAGAAATTTTCGGGCCTATTCTTCCTGTTATGACGTATGATGATATTGAGGAAGCACTGGAAGAAATCAATATCCGCCCTAAGCCTTTGGCATTATATATTTTCACAGAAGATCAGAAATTTGCTGATTATGTTTTAAGCCATACTACAAGCGGAGATGCTGAGATCAACAGTGCCATTATTCATGTAGGCTCTCATTATTTGCCTTTTGGAGGAATAGGAACTTCCGGAATGGGCAAATACCATGGGAAGTACAGTTTTGAATGTTTCAGCCACAGCCGCTCTGTTCTTGAGGTAAAATAATAACAGGAATGTTTTTCCTGTAAACCACGACTGTTCATCATAGAACAGTCTTTTTTGTAAAAACAGAATTAATATTTTTATTGCAGAAAATTTGCATTTTTCTTTTGAAGGAAGGCCCTTAACAAACTTTAACCACATATAATTTTTACAATTCATTAATATTTAAGATATTTGCGCATTGTTTTAAAAATAAAGAATGAAAAAAATCTTTGTAGTATCATTCATATCAGTTGGATATTTTCTGAACGCACAGAGTCTAAGCAACTCTCCTTATGCAACTTATGGAATTGGAGATGTGAAATATGATAATACGATCGAAACTACTTCTATGGGAGGTATATCTACTGCTTTTATAAGTGATTTTACCAGTAGTTTCAATTTTGCCAATCCGGCAAATAATGCCAATTTTGAACTTACAAGTATCAGACTGGAAGCTACCAACGAAAACAATTATTTCAAATCGAACTATAACGATATGAAATCTACAAAGCATTCTACGTATCTTTCCAATATCTCATTGGCTTTTCCGTTATCTTCAAAAGTAAAAATGGGGATCTCATATCAGCCATACAGCTCTAAAAGCTACGATATTGTCAATGAACAAATGGCAGCAGACGGAGTAACTCCTCTTTATAAAAATAGTTTTAAAGGAAGCGGAACCATCAATACTGCACAGGTTGCTGTTTCTTATAAGATCAACCAGGAGCTATCTGTGGGAGCAAGAGCAAATCTTTATTTCGGGGACCTTAGTGATCTGAACGAGTTCCGTGCCTATAACAGTAATCTGGGGACCTATGTAGGCGAATATGTTAATGGCTATCAGACTAAAAACAGAGTCCGAAACTTTAACTTTACGCTGGGTACAAGCTACCAGACTTTAAATCCCCGTACTGATAAGAAATTAACGATCGGAGCAACGGCTACATTTGGTAATACAAGTAATATGACTACCGAGTACATCAACAGTACTTACCGATATGCTGATGCTCAGGAAACGACCAAAGTTACAGGTTCTGAAACCATTATAGACCAACAGGATACAAAATCCAAAAACCTTCTTCCATTGCAGGCGTCATTAGGAGTTGGTTACGGAAGTGAAAACCATTGGTTTGTATCCGGACAGGTGGATTATAAAAAAGGAGAAGATATTGCTTATTTTGGTAAAACTTTTGACTTCCAGGATACCTACAGAATTTCTGCCGGTGGATGGTATCTTCCTAACTATAACAACTTCAGAAGTTATTTCTCAAGAGTAATCTACCGATATGGAGCCTTCTACGAGAGAGGAAACCTTAAGCTGGATGGAAACAGCATCAATAAATTCGGTATTTCTGCGGGAGTTATGCTTCCATTCAAAAACAGCAGTATCACCAGGATGAGTGGTCTTGAAATAGGATTAGAAGTTGGTAAAAGAGGAACACTTAAAGATAACCTGATCAACCAGAATTTCATCAACCTTAGAATCGGCTTTAACTTTGCTGATAAATGGTTCAGAAAGACTCTTTATAACTAGAATGAATTTTTCAAAAAAAATATCATATAAAAATATAGCATGCCTTTTTAGTTGTGCTATATTTTTTATATTGACATCCTGTGAGGAAGATTTAACCAAAGCCAATGGCAGCCAAAGTAAAAATTTCCCGTCACAGATCATCAACAACGCCGATATTATACAGCGTGATTCAGGTTTTGTTACATTAAAAGCCAAAGCCCCTATCATTGAAAAATACGAACTGATAGACAGCCCGTACGTAGTGGCCAGAAAAGGAATTGATATCGAATTTTTTGACAAAAAGAAACCTAAGGTGCCGGGAAGAATTACCGCTAAATACGCCCGTATTTTCGAGTATAAAAAATTCTATGAAGCCAAAGGGGACGTCAGAATAAAAACCAATGAAGGGCAAAGATTTGCTATGCAGAGCATTTACTGGGATCAGAAAAGGAACAGGATCTACACCAAAGATACCGTTTATGTCACTATGGAAGACGGTTCTACGCTGGTAGGCGCCAATGGGATGACTGCAAAAGATGATTTTTCCGAATATACATTCTATAACAACTCAGGGGATTTCAGCTCAAAAAGAATCTCTGAAAGTAAAAAATAAATCCAAAAACGATGAAAGCTCTGGCAATTGGGTTAATGTCCGGAACAAGCCTTGACGGCTTGGATCTCTGTTTTGCTGAATTTGAAAAACAAGACACCTGGGCCTTTCAGATCCTGAAAGCTGAGACCCTTCCCTACCCTGAAGAGTGGGAAAACAAGCTCCGAAATTCCATTCACCTTTCTGCTGAAGATTTACTAGAACTGCATTCAGATTATGGATTTTACCTGGGAGAACGGGTAAAAGATTTTATCAATCGATATCAGCTTGAAAATATCAGCCTTATTGCTTCTCATGGTCACACAATATTCCATCAGCCACAGAGAAGATTTACACTCCAGATCGGTGATGGCAGAGCTATCAAACTGGAGACCGGCCTACCGGTAGTATATGACTTCAGAAGCCAGGATGTTCTGATGAAAGGCAACGGAGCTCCTTTAGTTCCTATAGGTGATGAGCTGCTTTTTTCCGGATACAGCGCGTGTCTCAATCTGGGTGGATTTTCTAATATTTCTTTACAGTCAGGCGGAAAGAGAATCGCCTTCGATATTGCTCCGGTTAATATTGTACTCAATCATCTGGCTCAGAAACTCAACAAAAACTTTGACGAACACGGTGAACTGGCAAGAAAAGGGAAAATTGATCAGACTTTGCTGAACAGGCTTAATGCTTTAGATTTCTATCACCTTTCCCATCCGAAATCATTGGGAATAGAATGGTGCAATGAACATGTATTTCCGGCTTTTCACAATACTGAGACGCCGGATGCACTTGCTACCTTTACAGAACACGCTGCCCAGCAAATCACCAATGTGATCAATACCAATCATATAAAAGATATTCTGATTACGGGAGGAGGTGCCTATAACACATTCCTGATTGAAAAAATAAGGGCAAAAACAAAAGCTAAAGTAATCATTCCTGCAAAAGACATTATCGATTATAAAGAAGCCCTAATCTTCGCCTTTATGGGGGTTCTGAAAATGAATAACGAGATTAATGTGCTTTCTTCTGCTACCGGAAGCTATGCTGATCACTGCTCCGGAGTAATGGTGTAAGGCCAATTACTTTCATGAATATACCAGACATGTTGATGGAAATTATAACAACCCCCAGATACGGCTTCTATCTCACAAAATATTATTCCTTTTGATCCGGTTCATAGTTCACAACACGTAAACAGCTTATTCTGTACTATCAATACTGCCAACAGACAAAAATTTGTATTTTTATCAAAATCTTTTGAACAGTAAGAAATTGTAAAGAGAAATGGCACCGATCACAAAAATCAAGACCTATCATTTTCTCCCGTATAAATACGGTTCGGAACTGCTGTTGGATATCGGGCGCATTGAAACTCTGAAAAATTATGTCTTAGATAATGCCCTGCATCAGCTTAGCTTTTATGAAATCATTTTTATCGAAGAAGGATCCGGGACTTTTATTTTAGATGAAAATACAATGGCAATCACTCCGCAAACTATTATTTTCACCAGTCCCGGACAAGTCCGTCGTTGGGAAATAGAAGAAATGGTAAAGGGGTATACATTATTTTTTGAAAAAGATTTTCTTCATCTTTTCTTTTCAGATGAGTTGTTTCTTTACCGGTTTCAATACTTCCATCAGTATTCCCATCCCAACGAAATAAAGGTATCGGAGGCAGCTTTTGAAAAGTGCCTGACACTGTTATCTGAAATAGAGCGTGAGTTCGGGCAGCTTCAAAATGACAGTAACCATTTGATCAGGTCACTTTTGTATCAGCTGCTTATCATTCTCAACCGATATTATGCAGGGGTGTATAATGTTCAGAGGGATACTTATGTTCATGCTGATTTTTACAGATTCCGGTCTTTACTGGAAAAAAGATTTATGCAGGACCAGAAAGTGGAAGCCTATACCAAAATGCTTAATATCAGCCCGGGATTTCTTAATAAAATATGCAGGCAGTTTAGTGGGCTGTCTGCACAGCAAATGATTCATCACAAGCTGATTTCAGAAATAAAGAAACAGCTTTATCAAAATAAATCGGCAAAGGAAATCTCTTATGAGCTGGGGTTTTCAGATCCATCTAATTTTAACCGCTTCTTCAAAAAGCTTACCAATACCACCCCTCAACAGTATCGAAAGAAAATGTAAAATGATCATTATAAAGATAAAATGACCTTTTTGCAGAATAGGAATGTTTCTACTTTTACAGAAAAAAGAAATATGATAAAATCTGCAACACTTGGTCTTTTATTCTTCTTTCTGAACCTATTCTCGGTAAGAGCAGAACAGCTATACGTGAATCCTCAGACCGGCAATGATACCAACTCCGGAATAAAAACCCAGCCGTTAAAAACTCTTTTAGAAGCCGCAAGGCGTGTCAACCTGAACAAAGAACAGACAGGAACAGTGATCATCCTCTCAGAAGGTATTCATCTCCTAACCCAGACGGTTATATTTACCAATGATAAATATACCTCTCAAAACCGTCTGGTTATCCGCGCAGAAGTGATGCCTGATGATACTGGCTGGACTCCTCAAAAGATGCCTGTTATAGTAACAGCAGTACCCCTTGAACCCGGTGTTGGCGGAAAAGAAGCCAAAGGGATACAACCCGAGGTAAGCCATGTTACCATTGAAGGGCTCAGGTTTACGGGCAGTCCTGACTATTCATATATCGATGGTACTAATCTACGCCGTTCGTATCCTGTATGGCGTGAGGGAAAAAACCTGGATGATCTGCTTGTAGCCCAATGTCTGTTTGCAGGAAATGCAGATGTATTACCCTTACACGTAGGAGTTATAGCCAATGGATATGGCCTGGTTATCGATCATTGTGTATTTTTCAACTGTAAGATTCCGGTTGTTTTCTGGAAAAATGATGGAAAGACAGGTAGCCGCAGTGCGATGCACCATTCATTGGTATATGGCGGTTATTTCTGCGGAGTATGGACGACACAGGGAACCAACGGAGATGAATTCGACTTTCATCATAATATCATAGCTGACACAAGCACGATATGGATCAGAGAAAAAGGGAGTAAGCGCCGGTACAAAGCTTCTGACTGTATCTTTGTCAGTTATAATAAACTGGCAGGTTATGGAAGTGGTCCCTTAAGTGACAGTGATGCCACTTCAACAGATTTTCTGGAAATGAAAAACGTACAGACTGCCGGAACAGTAACCATTGAAAAAGATCAGAGTAAACGTAATTACCTCCAGCTGGCAGAAGGCTCCATAGGATCTGATTTAAAGGCCGGTCTTTTTAAAGAAAACTTATAAAAAAGAGCAGAGTTGATGGGGATTATTGAAAAAAATACTGAGAACACAAACAGTATAAACAGATTTCACTTTCAAAAGAACCGTAAAAACAAAAAAACCTTCATTGCAGAAGGTTTTTTTATTATTTGTAAGCTTCGATTTTATCGGTAAGCGTATTGATAAAATTCTGTAATGGTTTTTCTACCATCATCTTGATAAATGGATTGAATTTCCCTTCAAATAGCATCTGAACCTCAGTCTGATTTTCGCTGATCGGATTCAAAGTAGCGGTTAATGAAAAATCCAGGCTTGAACTAGCAGATCTTAAAACAGCTTTGTGATCATCCACTTCATCTATTTTTAATGCGATCTCCGGCATTCCCTGTAATCCGAATTTAAATCCGTTATCTCTTGTTTCAAATTTCTGAAGACCATCCGGCATAAAATCTTTATAATTTTCAGGGGATTTCAACAATTCGGTAAGTTCTTTAGATGATTTATTGACAATAATCTTTCGTCCTTCTAAATTCATTTTTTATTTTTGTATTAAATTCTTAACTCTTACAAATGTATAAAGTTTTTGTCAACGAAAAAAAATTATTACTATCTAAGCATCCTGAAGAACTTGAAAAAAAGCTTGGGTATGAAAATTATACCACTTTAGAGATCGCATTGGATCTTCTGGAGAATACTTCTGTGCAGGAACTTAATGTATATGGAGAGAATTTGGATGAAATCTGGCAGGAATTCCAAAAGCTTTTTAGGATTATTGAGGCTGCAGGAGGTCTCGTTAATGATCCCGAAGGTAAGATTCTTTTCATCAGAAGGCTGGGAAAATGGGACCTTCCGAAGGGGAAGATGGAAAAAGGAGAATCCAGAGAAGAGTCTGCCGTACGGGAAATAGAGGAAGAAACGGGCCTGAGTGATGTTGAGCTTGTAAAATTCATCAATACCACCTACCATATCTATATAGAAAGAAATGGAGAGAAAATTTTAAAATGCACCCACTGGTTTGAAATGAATTTTGACGGAGAAGATACTTCCAAACCACAGATAGAAGAAGGCATTACCGAAGTGGCATGGAAGACAACATCAGAAATTGAGAATGAAGTTTTCCCAAGTACTTTCAAAAACATCCAACTGATCGTAAAAGAATTCTGGGATTTGAATAAATAAGTCATAAGGCCGGAAGTTGGAAGAATGAAGCTGGAAGTTACGATCCAGCACCGCTCGTTTTATGGTGATCATTTTATTTTAACAATGAAAATTTATAAAATGGTATAGAAAAGAGAATACTCGTTGTTTACCTTCCCTCTCCCAGCCTCCAGCTTCCTTACTCTAAATAAAGTCGATCGATTTTTCCAGCGCAATTCCTCTGGATCCTTTCAACAGTATGTTTTCGGACTGAATTTTATTCTGCTTTAAATATTCTATTAATTCTGTAGTACTATCAAAAGCAGGATCTGAAAAATTAACGGCTTTAAAATGTTTCCCTACAGTGATAATTTCATTGAAATTAAGATCATGGGCCAGTTTTAAGACATTCTGATGTTCTTTTTCACTCTCGTCTCCAAGTTCAAGCATATCTCCAATAATAATGGTCTTACTGCCTTCAAAACTGATAAAATTATTTAAAGACGCAGCCATGGAACTTGGGTTCGCATTGTAGGTATCCAGTACAAGAGTTCTGCCCTCTTTTTTCACTACCTGAGATCTCATGTTGGTAGGCGTATACAGCTCCAGCGCATGCTTTATGTTTTCAAAGCTGATTCCGAAATGAAGCCCTAAGCTTGCTGCTGCACAAAGGTTGGTAAAATTATATTCTCCTGTCAGTTTTGAAACGGCTCTTACGCCCTGATAACTCAACCCTACAAAATGTTCTTCTGAAAAAGACTCAAAATTATAATCGGAAGTATCTTTTCCAAAAGTAATTTTAGGGGAATAATTTTCAGTTTTCTCAGCCTGGATAGGATCATTTTCATTAACAACTATTGTTCTGTTATTGTTTTTAAGATAATCATACAGCTCAGATTTTCCTTTTATTACTCCTTCAAAGCCTCCGAACCCTTCCAGATGAGCTTTCCCGAAATTGGTAATATATCCGAAATCCGGTTGGGAAATGGTACACAGAAATTCAATTTCTTTCTGATGATTGGCTCCCATTTCAATCACAGCCATCTCATGTTCGGGTTTAATGGAAAGGATCGTTAAAGGAACTCCGATATGATTATTAAGGTTTCCGGATGTATACTGAACATTAAACTTTTCTGAAAGAACAGCATGAATCAATTCTTTTGTCGTTGTTTTTCCGTTACTTCCTGTAAGACCTATAAAGGGAATGCTAAGCTTAATTCTGTGATAGACCGCCAGCTGCTGCAGGAACTCAAGCGTTGATGAAACATAGAAGATATTTTTATCTCTGTTTTCAAATTCCGGAAGCTCAACAATCACCGCCAGGGCTCCATCATCAATCGCTTTTTCAGCCTGAGTAGCCGCATTAAAATTTTCGCCGGAAAAGGCAAAGAAAATATCATTCTCTGCTATTTTTCTGCTATCAATGGTCACTTTTGCAGCCTGCAGAAATAAAGGATAAAACTGTTCTATATTCATGTGGAAATATATATTTTTTTTAAAGAAGTCATATGCAATCGCCAAATCTGTACGAGTATTTCAGGCTTTTCAGTCAAAGCGATTTCATCATTCAAAAATAAAAAAACCTTCCGAAAATCCGGAAGGTTTTTTATAAGTATTTTTTTGATAAATATTATCTTCTAGTTCTACTCTTATCGCTGGTTCTGGCATCCTGTGCAACACGGAAACCTACCCAGCCATAAGCTTTGTTTTGGTTTTTATATCTTCTTTGTCCCGGATCCAGCCAATATGCTGTATCCTGCCAAGAACCACCTTTTACTACTCTAACCTCGTTAGAGATTTCAGAAGTTCTGTCTCTGGTATCTTTCTGCAGTTTTACTCTACCGTTTCCGTCTACAACGAATCTTGATTTAGGAGAGTTATACATATCGAATCCTGCAGTAGAATCTGAAGCTCTGTAATATTCTAACGAAGACTGTCTGTCACCATCTCTGTAGTTTCTGTAGTCTGCAATCGTTTGTCTTTCAAACTGTCCCGGAAGCCCTTTGTAAACTAATCTTCCGTCAGCCAAAGTATCATATTTGATTGAGCCTTCATCGATCATTTTGTAAGTTCCGTCTCCGTTTCTTACGATAGCCTGAGGCATATTACCTCTATAGTAGTTGAAATCGTTATAATCTTCATCAATGATTGGTCTGTAAACGTCAGCAGTCCATTCTGAAACGTTTCCATACATACCATAGATTCCTAAATCGTTAGATGGATACTGTCTTACGTCAGAAGTTTGTGCTGATCCGTCGTTTTTCCATCCTGCGATACCGGAATAGTCACCTTTACCCATTTTGAAGTTTTCAAGGAACATTCCTCTGTCTCTTCCTTTGGTACCTCTTAATCTTTCAATTTGAGGCTTTTTACCCAGGTATTGGTTATATTCTCTGTTTTTAGCCATCCCAAGAGCTGCATATTCCCATTCTACTTCGGTAGGAAGTCTGAATTTCTGTACCATTGCAGCATTTGGAGCTCTGTTGGCAGCAAGCAGTCTCTGGTTGGTCGTTTTCATACCTGTTTTCTGCTGCATTCTTTTTTCATTGATATATCCCTGCATTTCAGGATCATTGGATTTGAATTTATCCATATTGAATGCAGTTCCTCCCTGGTTGTTGGATTCGTTGATATACAAATCTTTGGCAATAATACCGGCCTGCATCAAAGCTTTTTCATTCGCTCTGTCTGACAGCCATTCGCAGTATCTGTTTGCCTGGGTCCAGGAAACACCTACCACCGGATAGTAATCAAACTCCGGAGAACGCAGATACGTTTCATTATAATCGTTTCTAGATAATTTGTTGTCCCATAATAAGGTATCCGGCAAAGCACCGTTATAGATCTCCTTAAAACTAGGGTCACTTGGTGGGAATACATACTTCAACCATGTAAGGTATTCGCGGTATTCGTAGTTAGTAATCTCAGTTTCTCCGATAAAGAATGAACTTACCTGCATTCTGCGAGGTGTGTTATTCCAATCGTGCATAACATCATCTTTCACTAATCCCATTGTAAAAGTTCCACCTTCTACATATACCATCCCAGGCCAACCCTTCTGCTTCTGTTGCTTTCCTGCAAAAAACCAACCCTGTTTTTCGTTTGGTTTCCAACCTGTTTTGCTGACAAATTTTTTGGTACCGCCACCTTTGCTGGTTCCTGATCCGCCACAGCTGGTTAATGCAAGTGTAGAACTTAATGCTATTAATGAAAACAACTTTAGTTTTTTCATAGTCGATATAAATATTTTCAAAGTACAAAGAAAAAATAAATTATTCAATAAATCAAATAAAGATTTGATTTTTTTGAAAAACGATAACAAATTAATTTTATTGTATCACAATTTAATTCTAAAATTTTCATTTATTTTGTAATTTAGCAATTTCAATAGTAAACATGAAACGAAAAATAACGCTTTTATCTTTAATCGCTTTTGCATCAACACTTTACGCTCAAAGAAACACCATAGAATGGAATGGTTCTAAAATCCAGGATTTTGGTGACACAAAATTAAATCTTCCCAATTTCAAAAATGAAGGTTTTTCTTTCAGCCAAAATAATGTTTTTATAGTAACCAAGCAAAAAATCGGAGAAAAGCAGTTAAAAATCTCAGACCTTGTCTGGGAAAACGTTTCCAACCAGGATTTATTTGAGCTGGATAAAGGCAGGCTTCCTGCGAATGATGTGGCAGATGTTTCTTATTATACATTAGATGGAGACAGCTATGCCAGTATCAGTGTTGCCCTTTTTAAAAATGTAAAGGGCCGTGTTCAGAGATTATCTTCCTTCAATGTTTCAGAAGCTTCTTCTTTCGTCAATACTACAGGAACGGTCAATAAAGTAGGAACTACTGTTAATCCTTTATCGAGTGGTAATTTTTATAAAATTAAGGTAGACAAATCCGGTATATTCAAAATCACCTCTCAGTTTTTGAAAGATAACGGGATCAATCCCGCTTCTGTAAACCCAAAGAATTTCAGAATTTATGGAAACGGAGGAATCATGCTTCCTGAATATAATCAGGATGTAAAATATGGAGCTCTACAGGAAAATGCGATTCAGGTGGTGGGTGAAGATGATGGTGTATGGAATGATAATGATTATGCCCTTTTCTATGCGCAGGGGCCGGATGGATATAACCTTTATGACACTTCCAACGGAAACGGTTTTAAAAGACATGAAACCCGAATCAATACAAGCAATAATGTTAAAAATATATATGAGGATTTCTCATATTACTATATCAACTTTGACAAAGGTGCCGGAAAAAGAGTTCCCACTGTTGACGGAAATCTTCCTGCTCAGCTGATCACAAGATATGACAATTACCAGGTGATCAACAAAGATCAGAAAAACCTGTTAAAAGTAGGCAGAACATGGGTAGAAGACACTCCTTTCAATAATGAAAAAACAGTAACACTCACGACCAATTCTCCTATACAGGCTAATGATGTGATACGATACAGAACTCAGGTCGTAGCATATAATTCCCAACAGAATACCATTGATTTTAAAATCAACAATTTAAATCCCCAACCGATACAAACGGTTCCTTCGGACACCTCGAGTTACCAGTATACCTTCTACCCTATAATATATTCCGGAACGCTGACCAATCTGACCGGAAACCAGTTTACACTGGTGTATAATCCTGACATCTCCAAAAATCCCAACGGGACTTTTTATTTTGATTATGTAGAAGTTCAGTACAAAGAAAACCTTGCTTTCAATGGTTCGCAGATGAACTTCAGGGATTATTCTATTGTAAGCGGAAGCAATACAGATTATGGTTTCAGTATCAGCAATGCGGCTAATATAGAGCAGGTGTGGGATGTAACAGATATTACCAATGCCAACAGAAGGGTGAATAAAGCCGGAGCCGGCTCTTTCAATTTTGCGTACACTGCTGCTGACCAGAACTTCAACAATGAATTTGTTGCTTTTCGTGCCGATGCTGCTTTCAGTCCTCAGTTTGTAGGAAGAATTGCAAATCAGAATCTTTCGGCTATACAAAATGTAGATTACCTGATTCTTACTGTACCGGAAATGATGGGACAGGCACAAAGAATTGCCAATTACCATCAGACCAATCACAATTACAAAGTAGAAATTGTAGATATTAATAAGATCTATGAAGAATACGGCAGCGGAAGCAAAGATCTTACCGCTGTAAGAGATTTCGTAAGCAAGCTGAATACGCCACTCGGAAGGCTTCAGTATGTATTCATTCTGGGAGATGCTTCTTACGATTATAAAAACAGAGTTCCAAATAATACAAACGTTGTTCCCAGCTACCAAAGTGAGCAGTCTTCAGATTACGTATCATCATTTGTAACCGATGATTACATTGTAATGACGAAGCCACAGAACACATTATTAATTGAAAATAATCTTCCGGATCTTCCTGTAGGGAGAATTCCTGCGGCCAATGTAAGCGAAGCCGGAGATATGATCAATAAAACACTGGCTTATTACAATTCCCTTCAGGGACAATCGAGCCCGTTTGGAGACTGGCGTATGAGGCTTGATTTCGTAGTGGATGATAATAATGAAGGAGGAAGTCCTTTCCACAATGTAATGAATGCTTCTCTGGCCGGTATATTTGAACAGCCAGGCCAGACTGACCTGAAAGAATATAATGTTAAAAAATTATACATGGATGCCTTCCCTGCTCAGAGCACATCCGGAGGACGAAGATATCCACAGGTCAACCAGGCTATCTCCAATGCGATAGGAAACAGCTTATATTTATTTTATTTCGGACACGGAGGAATTAACGGCTGGGCACAGGAAAGAGTACTCACAAGTACTGAGGTTCAGAATGCCAATAACTTTTCCAATGTATACAGCAGATTCCCGTTTGTATCTACCATCACCTGTGAATTTACATTATGGGATGAGCCGGCCACCAATTCTGTAGGTGAGCAGTTTATTAAAATGAAACAGGGAGGGGCTTCAACAATGATTACCTCCAGCCGTGCCATCGGAGTGGATTACGGACGTGATTTTACCAATACATTTACCCAAAATATCTTTAAATTAACCAATGATGATTTCAACTCTTTAGGAAATGCACACTTAATTGCAAAAAAACAAAAGGGTCCAAATAATAATCACCTAAAGGTTAACTTCCTGGGTGATCCTGCCATGAAACTGAGCAGACCTCAAAGACTCCTGATTATTGATAATATTGAAACTCCGGTTCCGGGGCTGATAAGAGGTTTGGATTTCGTTAAAATAAAAGGACACATCAATAATCCGAACGGAACATTAAATAATACTTTCAACGGAAAAGTAAGTATCAATATTTTCGACAAAAGACTGAACAAGAAAACCTTAAATAACAACGGACTTTTATCTCCTGTCCTTGATTACACAGAAGAAGGAAGTGCTATTGTAAAGGCTGCCGGAACTGCTGTAAACGGTGTATTCACTGCTGAATTTTATGTACCTAAAGATATTAATTATGCTGTAGGCCAGGGAAGAATACTTGCCTATGCAGATAATAAGTCAACTGATGTTTTCAATAACCAGGCCGTACAGGTAGGTGATATTAATCCAAACGGAATCAATGATAATCAGCCCCCAAAAGTAAAGCTGTACATGAATAACACCAACTTTGCGGATGGCGGAATTACGAATCAGAATCCAATGCTTCTTGCCTGTCTTACCGATGATACAGGAATTAACTCAACAGGATCTGGAGTAGGGCATGACATTACCGTATATCTTGACGGACAGATCATCAATACGGTCGTTTTGAATGATTTTTATTCTGCAGGAGAAGGAAACGGATGTTTAAACCCAAGTCTAGCCGATTATCAAAAAGGGAATGTAACCTATCCTTTCAGAAATCTGGCAGTGGGGCAACATCAATTAACATTTAAAGTTTGGGATATAAACAATAATTCGACAACTGCTACGTTAAATTTTGAAGTTAAAGATGAATCTGACCAGCACCTGACGATCAACCGTCCTCTGAACTGGCCCAATCCATTTACGAATAAAACATATATTCAGTTTGAACACAATTGTGATGATATTCTGGATGTGAACGTACAGATTTATACAATAACCGGAAGACTGGTAAAAACTTTATCACAACCGGTGGTTGCAGAACCTTTCCTACAGGGCTTTAGAACCCCTCGTCAGGCAATAGAATGGGACGGAAGAGATGATTTTGGGTCTACAGTAGCAAAAGGTACATATATTTTTAAGATATTTGCAAAAAGTCAAAATCAAGAAAAATGCAAAGGAAGTGCTACAGCTGTAGAAAAAATGGTACTTTTGAAATAATTAAATAAAACATAGACAATAATATTAATAAAAAACTGATAATATATAAAAGACAACATATGAATTTAACTACTAAACTGCTTTTAGGATTTGGTTTGAGTGCTGGTTTTTTAGGCTATTCGCAAGATTTAGGTAAAGTAAACCCAGTTCTTACCGGAGCTCCTTTCTTAAGAATCGCACCTGATGCGAGATCAGGAGGTATGGGAGATCAGGGGGTGGTAACCTCTCCGGATGCATTTTCACAATTCTGGAATGCGGCTAAATACCCTTTCAGCAGGTCAAGTTCTTCCGTAGGTCTTAACTATACGCCTTACATGGGAAAACTTACCAATGATGTATTCTTATTATATGCTTCGTTCCATAAGTTTCTGGGGCAGGAAGAAAGATCTACAATTTCCGCGAGTATCTATTATTTCAATATGGGACAGGTAGACCTGACTCAGTTGGTGGGTACAGAAATTGCTTCAATGGGTACATCAAAACCAAACGAATTCTCAATTGACGTTGCCTATGCCTTGAAGCTTTCTGATTCATTCTCCGGAGCTGTTACCGGAAGATTCATCCGTTCAGATTTAGCCGGAGGATTCAACACAGATACTACACTTAAAGCGGCTAACAGTTTTGCGGTAGACGTTTCAGCATATTATAACTCTCCAAGATTCTCCAGTATCGGTGGATATGATGGTAAAGTGAATGCAGGTTTAGCTATTCAGAATTTAGGTCCTAAACTGGATTATACAGGAAATGAAGAATCAAGATCTTATCTTCCTACCATGGCAAGATTAGGGGTTGGATATGACATGTACCTGGATGATATGAACAGAATCGGAATTTCTGTGGAAGGTTCAAAACTTTTGGTTCCCGGATCAGAATACGCAGGAATAGACCCGAATACAAGACAGCCTATTTACCAGATCCCGAACGTAGGACCTATGGCTGGTATCGGAAAATCTTTCAAAAATAAAAACAGTATCATGTACAGTGGTGCTTTAGAATATTCTTATGACAATGCATTTTCTGTAAGAGGAGGTTACTTCCATGAAAGTGAAGAGCAGGGAGCAAGACAGTTTGCTACAGCAGGTGTCGGGTTAAAATACCGCTCTTTCGGATTGGATCTTTCCTATCTGATCAATATGTCCAAAATCAACAGTGCACTGGATAATACACTCCGTTTCGGTCTTACCTGGAACATTGGAGACGAAACATCCAACGTAGATCGTTAAAAAAAACAACAGCAATAAAAAAGCCTCATACTTTGTAATGAGGCTTTTTTA
Source organism: Chryseobacterium sp. ON_d1 (assembly GCF_006829085.1). Classification (GTDB taxonomy): domain Bacteria; phylum Bacteroidota; class Bacteroidia; order Flavobacteriales; family Weeksellaceae; genus Chryseobacterium. Next base: position 187,184 of record NZ_BJTC01000003.1, on the reverse strand, counting down.
TTAATTGTCAATCGTCAATCCATTTCGCTTGTCAATTTCTTTTACAGACTGCAATCATTCACCATTCACTTTGCAAAGCAAAAATTCACTATTGACCTTTGAATAAATCAATGGTATAATCAAGGAGCTTTCCATCTCCATAATCTCCATGCCCCGGAACTACAACCTTCACATTGGGATATTCTTTTTTAACTTTCTTAACGGTTTTGGACCATGCAGAAATATTAGCATCTCCCAAATATCCTTTACCTGCCTCAAGCTCCTTTAATAAACAGCCTCCAAACAAAATATTTTCACCTGGAAAATACCCTACAACATTATCTCTGGTATGACCTTCTCCGAAAAATTTCGCTGTAACATCTTTATCTCCCACTTTCAGAACCAACGAATCATTAAAATCATTCTCAGGAATGACAAAATTATTCTCTTTGGCTAATTCAATTGTTTTAGCATATGAATAAGAGGGAATATTATGTTTATGAAAAGCCATCAATCCTCCTAAACTGTCATCATGAAAATGGGTTGGAATAATTGCATTGATCTTAGCATGCAACTTTTCATTGATCCATCGTATCAGCTCTTCTGAACTTTTATCCTGAGTAGGAGTATCAAAAACAATAGTTTCGTTGTGATCTTTTACAATCAGTCCATTACAGGGCACATTCCCGAAATCATTCGTCTGTTTAAAAGAAGTATGTATAAAAGAATTTTCCGAAATCTGAGTGATAACCAAGTCTTTTGATTCATAAATTTTCTTTGCTTTAAAACTGTTCTTGTTTTGTGAACTACAACTTAAAATGATAAAAGAACACAAAATGATGCATACATTTTTAATAATGAATTTCATAAAACTATTATTTAAAATTGAGATAATCTAAGATAAGAATTCATGGAACAAGATTTGTTAGCTGTTGTGTTAAAACTGGTCAAGCAATACATTATGAATCTGCTTCATCTGTCAGTTTATTTTAAATGATACAATAACCTACTTAAAAAAAATATAACATTTAAGTTGATAAAAGTATCTTTTTTATGGCGATTTTCTTAAATTCAATAGCTATTTTTGTAGTATGAACTATTCAGCGGAACTCAAAAAATTCGTAACCAGTCAGTATGTATATTCTGCGATCAGAATTACATTAGCTACTGTTCTGCCATGTTTAGTTCTCGCTCACTTTGGGATCTTAATGGAATATTTTCTATTCCCACTCGGAACCAGCTTTGTAGCTCTCACAGATCAGCCAGGCCCTTTCATCCGCAGAAGAAATGCTCTTACCTTTGCAATCTGCAGTTTTGTATTGGTAGCGCTCATTGCCAGTCTCGTGATGAGCATCAAGATACTGGTACTTCTTGAAATCATCGTATTTGGGATGTTTTTTTCCCTTATCGGAGTTTACGGACAAAGACTGGCTGCAGTAGGTTCACTATCCCTTGTTGTACTCGCTATCTTTATTGACGGACATCTTACAGGAAATAATATCTTTAAAAGCCTGCTGATATTTGCTTCCGGCTGTACATGGTTTTTACTCATATTCCTTATTGTAACAACAATTCGTCCTTATAAACTGGCAAGCCAGATGATTGGAGAAAATTATCTTCAGCTTGCCGAATTTTTAAAGATCAAAGCCAGTTATTACCAGAAAAATCCGGATTTTAATAGGCTGACCACTCAGGTTATTGCCAAGCAGATTGAAATAAAAAACCTGCAGGAAGACACCAGGGAAACAGTTTTTAAAACAAGAACAATCGTCAATGAATCTACAACAACCAGCCGTTTACTGATGTTGATGTTCCTGAATTCTATGGACCTTCATGAAAAGCTGATGACCTCTGAAAGCGATTATCAAAAGTTACAGCAGAGCTTTGAAGAAAGTATGATCCTGGTCAATATTCATGATTACCTTAATCTTTTGGCAGAAGAGATTACCAATATTGGAATTGCTCTTCAAAGCGGTACAAGAGCAAAACCTATGTTCAATCTCGAACTGGAATTAAAGAATCTTAATTATAATTATTTCGAACTCAGAAATAAGCAGCTTTCTCCTGATAACCTTGAAAACTTCATGATCCTGCGACAGATCCTGATGCGTATTTATGAGATTACCAAAGAAATCAACGAAATCTACAAAGTGTTTTCACAGGATATAAAGCTGGCAAAAAGTTTATCTACAGGACTGGACTTAAGGAAATTTATGCCCAATGAACCTAAGCTTAACGCTAAGGTATTAAGAAATAATATTTCCTTATCATCATCCCATTTCCGCCATGCAATCAGAATTACAACCGCATTGCTGTTAGGATATCTTTTTTCTATGTTTGATTTTCTGGGACTGGGGCATACCTACTGGATATTAATCACCATTACAGCTATTCTGAAACCTGCCTATTCCATTACCAAGCAGAGAAATCTTCTTCGTCTTTACGGAACCATTGCAGGAGCTGTTATTGCTTATGCCATTCTGTATTTCATACATATCAACGGACTGCTATTCGCTATCCTGCTTATCAGTATGATCATGTGTTTCAGTTTTTTAAAAGGGCGGTATTTCTGGGCAGTTTTATTCATGACCATCTATATTTTCCTCAGCTTTAATTTTCTGAATCCGGGGAAAGTCAATATTATTTTTAAAGACAGAATTGTTGATACGGCTATTGCCGGAATTATCGCTTTTGTGGTATCTTACATTGTATTGCCCGTTTGGGAACATACACAAAATCTGGACCTGATGAAAAAGTCCGCAACAGATAACCTCATCTACTTCCAGAGTGTGATTTCAAAATTTCTGAAGGGAAATTTTGACCTTGAAGATTATAAGGTAAAGCGAAAGAATGCCATCATTTCTTTAGCCAACCTTTCCGATAATTTCCAGAGGATGATTTCTGACCCTAAAAACCAGCAGAAAAAACTGGAAGTTGTCCATCAGTTTGTAGCAACATCACATCTTATTACAGCATACACCGCTTCCCTGTCTCAATATTCCAAAAGCAATGAGCAGTATCCGGAAATAGATGCTGAAAGCTGGAGCAGAAAGATTGAAGCAGAGATGCAGCAAACTTCTGCCCTTCTCAACGGAAATGATATCAATGAAACACTGAAAATGGAAAGCCGTCTTGAGCCTGAAGATTCTTCCATTGAAGACATGCTGCTGAAAAGAAAAACTGAGATTGAGGAAAATGATATTACAGACAGAAGAGATCCTGATAAGATATCACACCTGACAGAGCTTAAAAATATCCAGGATATTCTGGAACTGATCTACGATGTAGCGAAAGAACAGAGAAAAGTGATCGAAAAGTACAGAAACGAAACAACCCCTACTCCTCCACAATCGTAAAGCAGTAATCATCAAAAAACTCTACCCTGGCTTTGAATTCATCAGAAAACTGATCATCATATACCCTGCAGCTTATTTTATGAAGATGCTTCAGCTCAAAAGGCTTTACTTCATAGTTTTTCTTTAACGACCAGTACTTTGAATGATGAATTTTGTACATACTTTCCTTCACACTCCATATGATAGTATAAAAGGTATCTGCTTTATCTTCAGGAATAAACCCACGCTCATTTTCGTAGGTAAACTTATCAATGACCCTTAAAATCTTAGGATTAAATTTTTCAATATCAATTCCTATTTTGCTTTTAGAAATGGCAATTGCGGCAAAGGGAAAAGAATGGGTAATGGAAATTTCTGCATCATATGGAGAAAGAAAAGGCTCTCTCTCTTTGTATAAGATTTTAGAACCAGGCTTCAACCCTTTTAGAAGCTTACGCACCATCAGAACTTCCAGCAATTTTTTAGGATGATAATCTTTTACTTTTTCTACATTTTCAGGTTCCAGAAGTTCATTGATATCAAGTTCTTCACTTTCATCATACTTCCAAACAAGGATGGTGGCATTATCATCTGAAAAATCTCGGTAAAGGGGCATTGTTTTTTTATTGGACAAAAATAGTGAAAAGAAATCATTCGAAAAAAGATGAAGGATGGAGGTGGCTTGAAGTGTATAAAGATTAATCATAGCGAGAACTTTCTTCCATGCTTCAGAATTTCATGTTGAATCTCATAGATGTTAAGTTGATCTGTCGTTTTTATATCTTAATTATTAATCGTAATTTTGCCTTTCATTATCAATTGAATTTAAAATTATTCATTACATATGAGTACTACAACACAATACCTTCCTTATAAAGTTAAGGATATCTCCCTTGCAGAATGGGGTAGAAAAGAAATTACCCTTGCTGAAGCAGAAATGCCTGGTCTGATGTCTATCCGTGAAGAATACGGTCCGTCTCAGCCACTGAAAGGAGCAAGAATCGCAGGATGTCTTCACATGACCATCCAAACGGCTGTGCTTATCGAGACTTTGGTAGCTTTAGGAGCTGAAGTTACCTGGTCATCTTGTAATATTTTCTCTACACAGGATCACGCTGCTGCTGCTATTGCTGCTGCAGGAATTCCGGTGTACGCATGGAAAGGTTTAAACGAAGAAGAATTTGACTGGTGTATTGAGCAGACTTTATTCTTTGGTGAAGACAGAAAACCATTAAACATGATTCTGGATGATGGTGGAGATTTAACAAACATGGTTTTTGATAAATACCCTGAATTAACAAAAGATATTAAAGGGCTTTCTGAAGAAACCACTACAGGAGTACACAGGCTGTATGAAAGAATGAAGAACGGAACTTTAGTAATGCCTGCAATCAATGTAAATGATTCAGTAACCAAATCTAAATTCGACAACAAATACGGATGTAAGGAATCTGCTGTAGATGCGGTAAGAAGAGCTACAGACGTAATGTTAGCCGGAAAAAGAGTGGTAGTTTGCGGTTATGGAGATGTAGGTAAAGGGACTGCTGCTTCATTCAGAGGAGCGGGTTCTATTGTTACCGTTACGGAAATTGATCCGATCTGTGCGCTTCAGGCAGCTATGGACGGCTATGAAGTAAAAAGATTAGACACTGTAGTAGACAATGCTGATATCATCATCACTACAACTGGTAACTTCAATATCGTAAGAGGAGAGCATTTCCTTAAAATGAAAGATAAAGCGATCGTTTGTAACATCGGTCACTTCGATAATGAAATCGATATGGCTTGGTTGAACAAAAACTATGGTCATACGAAGTCTGAAGTGAAGCCTCAGGTTGATATTTATACTGTTGAAGGAAAAGAAGTGATCATCCTTGCAGAAGGTAGACTTGTAAATTTAGGATGTGCTACAGGCCACCCAAGTTTCGTTATGTCAAACTCTTTCTCTAACCAGACTTTGGCTCAGATCGAATTATGGAATAACGCTGCAGCTTATAAAAATGAAGTATACACGCTTCCTAAGCACTTAGATGAAAAAGTAGCAGCTTTACACCTTAAGAAATTAAGCGTAGAGCTTGAAACTCTTTCTCCTGAGCAGGCTGCCTATATCGGAGTAGACGTACAAGGGCCATTCAAGCCGGAATATTACAGATACTAAGATCTTAATACAACATGATATAATCCCACTATTGATAAGATAGTGGGATTTTTTATGTGATACTACCCAGTATTTCTTATTTTTGTCCACAAAAAAAATAACATGAAAAAATTCTTATTTCTGGGACTCATGAGCTCAGTCGTATTCTTTAACAGCTGCAGCAGCAATGATGATAATGAGGGCACGAATACACCTTCCGAACAGCCTCAGCTGTTATTGAGTAAGATAACCACCGTTTATTACGATAATCCTTCCAATCCTGAAACAACTGTTTCAACTTTGAGTTATAACAATCAGAGACAATTAATCAAAACAATTTCAGAAGGAAGAACTTCAACCTTCGAGTATGACAATACCGGAAAACCTTCAAAAACAAACTATTATAAGCCAGATGGTACGGTAGATTATTATTCAGTCTATACTTACAATGGTGATCGGCTGACAAACGTAAAAGCGATTTACACAAACTCTAATTATAACCGGACAGTCACCTATACCTATAATACTAACGGGCAGGTGATCTCCTCCACACTCTGTCAGAATCCTGAATGTTCCAACCCCGGGACTGATACGTATGTCTATAATGGAGATAATATTTCATCTGAAACGTCAACATTGGGAGGAACTATAACTTACAGCAACAAAAGTGATTTTTCTTATGATGACAAGCTCAATCCTTACACCAATATCAATAAGTATATTAAAATTATGATGGGAAGAGCTTATACTCTAAGCAAGAATAATTATCTCGTAGAAAAAATAAGCTTTAAAAATAACGGAGTATGGCAGCAAAGCCAGACTGTAACTTACACTATACAATACAACAGTTCAGGATTACCAGTTCAGGTTGTCGGAAAAGAAGCTGATGGAAGCCTTTCCGTTCAGTACAACTATGAATATATCACTCAATAAGATTAAGCTCTCCGGTCTGGGGAGTTTTTTATGATAGATGAGTTATGAGAGTGAGATTCGGGTGATGTGCAGCTGAGATGATTGATATGTTCTCTGAGTTTATTTTTATAATTACCCAAAGAAACGGACTTTAGTTTAAGCGTAAAAATTAATAAATATACAGTGTCCGTATTTTACACATATTTCCACTTTACTAAGGCTCTGTTTATAAAAAATGAATATCTTAGCCCTCCTAAATAAAACATTAATCTATGAAAAAACAAAAGGTATCGAATGCATTTATCGCTGCATCATGGGTAGCATTGGGAGCAGGAATGATCGGGTTCATTGTCGGCCTTGCAAGAGCTGAAATGCAGCTGAATGAAAAAGGGTATTATTTCACCATTCTTCTTTATGGTCTATTTGCCGTTGTTTCACTGCAAAAGGCGGTAAGAGACAGATTGGAAAACATTCAGGTAACAGATATTTATTATGGGATCTGTTGGTTTGCAACATTATCATCTATTGTATTACTTGCGATCGGACTATGGAATGCAACCATTCTTCCCAGTGAAAAAGGTTTTTATGCCTTTGCGTTTTTGCTCGCTCTCTTCGGAGCCATAGCAGTCCAGAAAAATACACGTGATAATATGATTCAGGAATAAAGCAGAACTCTCCATTTTGGAGAGTTTTTTATTTATATAGTTTTATTAAACAACATAAAATACTGTTAATTTTACAACAAAGTTAAAAATATATTAAGTTTTTTGTATTTTAGCTATGTTTATTTCACAAACTAATGACATGTACAAAAACTTTTACCTTTTCTCTACATATATTATCATTTCATTGTACAAAAAAATATATCCGGTAAATTCCTATAGGAAAGTGCTAATAATTCCATATTCATTCTCTAACAGGTTTTGATGAACAATAGGATCTATCCTCTCCTATTTATCAAACAGTAACCAAAGACAAAACTAATACCTATAAAACGATAAACATGATCTTAAAAAAAATTCCAACATTCTTTTTTTTTATGCTGGTCTTCCTGGTGAAAGCCCAGAATGAATTCATTACCATCTGGAAACCTGGGTCTACTGTTTTACCGCCCGTAAACGTAGATGCTCCTTATCAGGCAAATTCTCAGCAGATATGGTTTCCTGGAATTGGTGACAATTATGATATTTACTGGGAGGAGGTAGGATACCCCCAACACAACGGGACTCTTACCAATGTCACTTCCACAAAGCAGGTTTTTATTGATTTTGGAACTTCCTTTTCAGACGGACCCGATGCAAAATACAGGGTAAAAGTGAGCAATGGCAGCGGTACATTCAGACAAATCAGATTCGGAACATCCCAACTATTTCCCGGTCCCGAGCAACTCATCCCCATCTGGCAGATCAATGGAAGTACAGATAAATTACTAGAAATAGAACAGTGGGGTAATATTTCATGGACGAGTATGAACTGCGCCTTCAGTCTATGCAGGCTGATGGAGCTTACTGCCACAGATACTCCGAAACTTAATAATGTGGAGGATGCTTCTTTCATGTTTTATGGTACTACCAATTTTAAAGGCGCAAGCTCTATGCAAAACTGGGATACTTCGAAGATCCGGAATTTCAGTTTTATGTTTTCACTTTTATTTGATACACCATCGCCACCTGGGCTGACAGAGCAATTCAACCCGCCTTATCTTGACAGCTGGAATATGTCATCTGCCACGAATCTTAGCTATATGTTTTCAAACAGAACCCATTTTAACCAGACTCTTAACAGCTGGGATGTATCAAAAGTAACTGATATGAGCTGGATGTTTGGCCAGTGTTTAAGCTTCAATCAGCGTCTGGATAACTGGGATACCTCAAACCTTGAAGATATGCACTTTATGCTTCATATGATTCCTGTCTTCAATCAGCCGTTAAACTGGAACACTTCCAAAGTTACCAATATGGCTCATATATTTCATGGTTGCACATCCTTTAATCAGTCTTTAGAAAATTGGGACATGACTAAAGTAGAGAGAATTGATCATATACTGAATGGTGCCACAAACTACAATCAGCCATTAGGAAACTGGAATTTGGCTTCTCTTATCAATGGTAACGGTTCTTTAACATTATCAGGACTTAATTGCGAAAATTACAGTAAAACACTCATGGGATGGGCAGATAATCCCAATACGGCGAACAATATCTCATTAGGTCCTTTAACAGTATTAAAATATGCTTCCAATGTATCAGACAAAAGAGATATTCTCATCAATAAAGGGTGGTCATTTACAGGTGATACTGTTGGAAGCTGTTTATTGTCTTCATCAGATGTAAAGCTGAATAAAAAACTTTCGCTTTATCCTAATCCTGCAGTAGATGATATCCATATTGAAGGGCTAAGTGATATTAAAAATTATAAAATTTATGAGGCAAGCGGAAGGCTCATAAAAGAAGGAAATCCTAACAGTGATGTCATCAATGTAAGCTCTTTACCCAAAGGAAACTACATCATACAGCTTATCACGAAAGAAAAAACATTCTCTTCAAAATTAATTAAGAAATAACCATAAAGTACCCAATATGATACTGAAAAAATTTTTGGCAGTCTTTTTAATTTTGATGGTATGCATGATAAAAGCCCAGAATGAATTTATCACCATCTGGAAGCCTGCTTCTACAGTGATACAGCCTATTACTGTAAGTGCTCCCTATCAGGCTAACGATCAACAAATATGGTTTCCCGGAATTGGTGAAAACTATGACATTTACTGGGAAGAAGTGGGCTTTCCCCAACACAATGGAAGCCTGATCGGTGTAACTTCCACAAAACAGGTTTTTATTGATTTCGGGATGTCATTCGGAGATAAGGATGCTGCAAAATACAGAGTAAAAGTAAGCAACGGCAACGGTATTTTCAGACAAATAAAATTCGGCGATGTACAGGAAGTTCAGCTTCCGGATCAGATCTTCCCGATCTGGCAGATCAACGGCAGTGCCGATAAAATATTGGAAATAGAACAGTGGGGAAACATCGCCTGGACTTCTATGAACAGTGCATTCGGTCACTGTAAAATCATTCAGATCACTGCAACTGATATTCCTAACCTTAGCAATGTTGAAGATGCCTCTTATATGTTTTATGGTATAAAAAGCTTTACGGGTGCCAGCTCTATGCAGAACTGGAATACTTCAACAATTAAGAACTTCAGATTTATGTTTGCTATTATGTATGATAGTATCAACACCTCCCTCCCTGATCAGTTCAATTCTCCATATCTTAATAGCTGGAACATGTCATCGGCAACTGACCTCAGTTTTATGTTTGCGGGAAGAGGAATATTTAACCAGTCGGTAAACAATTGGAATGTTTCGAAAGTGACTGATATGAAATGGATGTTTGCTCTTTGCCCAAGCTACAATCAGCCTCTGAACAACTGGGATACCTCGAGCCTTGAAGATATCCGCTTTATGTTCCACTTTGATTCTGCCTTCAATCAATCTTTAAACAACTGGAATACTTCTAAAGTTACGAATATGGCTCATGCTATTCATGGCTGTACAGCTTTTAATCATTCTTTAGAAAATTGGGATATGACAAAAGTTACCAGAATAGACCAGATTCTTAAAGAGACTCCGAACTTTAATCACTCTCTTGCAAGCTGGAATCTGGCCTCCCTGACTATCGGTGCACAGGCTTTGATGGGGGCAGGAATGGATTGTGAAAATTTCAGTAAAACACTGGCAGGATGGGCTGACAATCCTAACACGGCCAATAACATTGATTTAGATAATACAACACCTCTGACATACGCTTCCAATGCAACAGATAAAAGAAATATTCTTATCAATAAAGGCTGGATAATGTCTGGAGATACTGTAGGAAACTGCTTACTGTCTTCATCAGAGATAAAACTCAGCAAAAAAATCCTGCTTTATCCTAATCCTGCAGTGGATGATATTCACATTGAAGGATTAGATGATATAAAAGGATATAAAATTTATGATGCAGGCGGAAGACTGGTATTGGAAGGAAATCCTAATAAAGATATGATCAATGTGGGATCTTTACCAAAAGGTAATTACATTCTGCAGCTCATCCTGAAACACTCTACGTTCTCTTCAAAATTCATTAAGAAATAAAACAAAGAAGCCCCGCTGAAAAGCGAGGCTTTTATTTTGAGTACTGAGATTAACTATTTGTCAAAATGATTAGGATGCTGAGCCTTGATATCATCTACTGTTCCTAACACCTTATCTTTTAAAGAATCCTGATATTTCTGAAGTTTTGCGGCCACTTCTTCATTACCGCTTCCTAAAATTTTTGCTGCCAATATCCCAGCATTCAAAGCTCCGTTCAAAGCGACCGTTGCTACAGGAATTCCGCCAGGCATCTGAAGAATAGATAAAACAGAATCCCATCCGTCTATTGAATTACTGGACAAGATCGGAACTCCGATCACCGGAAGTGTCGTACAGCTTGCCACCATTCCCGGAAGGTGGGCTGCTCCCCCAGCCCCTGCTACAATTACCTTCAAACCTCTTTCCTGAGCCGTCTTTGCATAATCAAACATTCTTTCAGGTGTTCTGTGTGCTGAAACTACTGTCAGTTCATAAGGGATATCAAGGCTTTTAAGAAAATTTGCAGCCTGTTCCATGATCGGCAGATCGCTCTGACTGCCCATAATAATTCCTACCATCTTCAATTTTATTAGATGTCCAAAGATAGAAAATAATGACGGAAGTTGGAAGCCGGAAGTTCTTTTATCATAAGCAAAGCCCAATCAACAATTTTTTTTCTCATATCTGTATCATCAAAAATTGAAAGAACTGTACCCATTCTTTTTCCTGTAAAAACTTTACATTTGTTTGTTACACCACATTATATTGAAAGATTATAAACTTACACTGGCTGTATGTACCGTTGCTATTGTCTGGGGTACTACTTTTTTATCAATAAGGGTTGCGGTAGAAACCATTCCCGCATGGTTTGTAGCAGGGATACGGCAATTTCTCGCTGCTATAATCATGTTTCTCATTCTTACCTATAAAAAGGAATTTAAATGGATTGGATGGAACAACCTGAAATATCAGTTTATCTTTTCAGCTTTAATGCTTGTGGTTGCCAACGGGATGACAACCGTAGCTGAAGAGGAAGTCACAAGCAGCCTGACTTCACTGATAAGTGCATGCTCCCCTATTCTGGTATTTTTCGGAAGTATGGCTTTAGGACTTCAGAAATTCAGCTGGCGGGCTTTTGCAGGGGTGGTTTTGTGCTTCAGCGGAATTCTTTTTATATTCTGGGATGGCATCAATGATCTTAAGAACCCGGACTATGCCCTTGGTATTCTGTTTTTATTTATTGCCATTGCCGGATGGGCTTCGGGAACAATTTTCACAAAAAAACTTAATATTCAAAGCGGAAATATTTCCCTGAACCTTTTTTATCAGTTTGCATTTGCGGGTGTTATACAAATCATTTTCGCTTTCCTTTTTACAGAAAATTATAATTTCGGAAACTGGAGCCTGAAAAGCATCTCTGCCATGTTGTATTTATCCTGTTTCGGTTCTGTAGCTGCATTTTTTGCCTTTCATTATGCGCTTACCAAAGTTTCTCCGGTTCAGGTATCCATATTAGCTTATATCAATACGATAATTTCCATTTTTTTAAGCTGGCTGATTCTTGATGAAAAAATTTCTGCCAAATTCATCATCGCAGCAGTATTGATTATTGTGGGCGTTTTTGTTATCAATTACAATCCTGCCATGTTTAAAAAACAAAAGATAGAATCATAATCATGTTTTATTTGAATTCATAAAAATAAATTCACACAAACAACTGTTTTCAAATATGTCATACAATTAAAAAACAATAGGCTATTTATGAAAATTACTGATCAGTATTATAAATTCTATTGACCTTCAGCCATTTTAAAAACATGTCCGTCCATTCTCCCGTATTAGTCGCCTTTTTCCCTAAACCCCAGCCATGACCGCCAGACTGAAATAAATGCAGTTCTGCAGGTACTTTATAATCCTTCAAAGCCTGATACATCAGAATGCTGTTTTCTACTGGAGAAACAGGGTCATCTTCAGACTGAGCCAAAAAAGTAATCGGAGTCTTAGCATTCACCTGCTTTTCAACAGAAAGTCTGACCTGATCCTGAGCATTGGAATTTTGTCCTAATAAAGATTTAAATGAATGGGTGTTATTATTGGGTGGCAGCATGGATACTACCGGATAGATCATTGCAGTAAAATTAGGCTGTGCAGAAACCTTATCAATATCATCCTGAGGAGGATAATAAGGAATATCGTACGTAGATGAAATATATCCGGCCAGATGCCCCCCCGCTGAAAATCCCAGAATACCAATCTGATCAGTGTTTATTTTATACTGCCCTGCATTTTTTCTGATGATCCGTAAAGCCCGCTGTGCATCCTGAAATGGAACAGACCTGATACCCCATCCTTCTTCTGGAAGCCTGTAGTAAAGCTCAAAAGCTGTAATACCGAGGGACTTCAGCCATTCACAGGCAGGATACCCTTCTGATCCTGATTCAATATGGGCATATCCGCCTCCACTGATCACTAAAACGGCAATTCCATTGGGATTTGCAGGCTGATGAATGATCAGTTTAGGGATGCCGATGTGAGTGAGAGAACCTTTGGATGAAATGACAGTTTCACCTCCGGGACCAGGACCATCCGGAATCGTTTTCCAAATATTCACAAACGGTAATTGATCCTGAACAGCGGTTGTATTTTGTGCTGAAAAAATAGTACTGAGAAACAAAAATGATAGAAATATATTTTTCATGCCATTCAATTTTAATGCTAACATACCAACAATAATCTTACCTAACCTATCCGGCTGTTTTTTAACTTATTAAAAATAATTAAAATTAAATCTGCCTCATAAGGGTTTTTATATTTCCTTCATTTTCCTTATATTGTATACTTCAACCGATACACTATGCTGAAAAACACATTTTTTTTATTTCTGGCCACCTCTTTTCTTCTGGTAAGCTGTGATTATAAAGAGAAGGAAAAAAACCTGACGGACAGGGAGAAACAATTATTAGAAAAGGAAAAACTATTTGCCAAAAAAGAGTCTGAATACCAGTCGCTCCTGAAAATGAGGGACAGTATTTTTGCCAAAAAAGATTCTGTGGTGATCGCTACATGGCCTGCGGAGATTTCCGGGCCATGGAACGGAAAGGTAATCTGTACAGAATCCAACTGCAGTGATTACGCTGTAGGAGACCAGCGTACCGATACCTGGGAGTTCGATAACGATTCCACCCAGCCTATTACCAAAATTATCAATAACAACAATCTGGTAAGACTGTATACAGGCAAATTTGAAAATAATGAGATCCGATTGTCTTTTAAAACAGACTCTACAGCCAAAAAGAATGTAGAAATGAACGTTCTTCTCAATGATATTTCGGACAACAAGATCAAAGGAACAAGAACCATCACCTCAGATGGCTGTACCGCCAAGTTCTCTGTTGAATTAGTACGTTCCACAAAATAAACACTTATGATTTTACTGAGTATACATAACCTGAGTCTTCCTATAGAAGATCCGGTACTGAAGTTCCTATTGGTACTGGTCATCATTCTGGCAGCACCACTGCTGCTTAATAAAATTAAAGTTCCGCATCTGCTGGGACTTATCATCGCAGGAGCTATCATTGGCCCGAACGGATTCAATGTATTATCCAGGGATAGCAGTATTGTTGTTACGGGGACTACAGGGCTTCTTTACATTATGTTTCTGGCAGGACTTGAGATTGATATGGGAGACTTTAAAAAGAACAAATGGAAAAGTCTCACCTTTGGGATCTATACCTTTACAGTCCCCTTTGTATTGGGATATCTGGGAGGATATTACCTTCTTCACTTCTCCATGCTGACCTCCATTCTGTTTGCCAGTCTTTTTTCATCCCATACTCTTATCGCCTATCCATTGGTGAGCAAGCTGGGAATTGCAAAAAACAAAGCGGTTAACATCACTGTTGGAGGGACCATGATCACAGATATTCTGGCCTTACTGGTACTTGCTGTAATTGTGGGAATGTCTCAGGGAGATGTCGGAACAGAATTCTGGGTTAAATTATCTGTGTCTTTTGTGGTTTTTGCATTGATTGTATTAATTGTATTTCCGATTATAGGACGCTGGTTCTTCAAAAGAGTGGATGATAAAATCTCTCAGTACATTTTTGTACTGGTCATGATTTATCTTGCAGCAATGCTGGCCGAACTGGCCGGTGTAGAAGCCATCATTGGAGCATTCTTTGCCGGATTGGCCTTAAACAGACTCATTCCTCATACCTCTTCCCTGATGAACAGGGTTGAGTTTGTCGGAAATGCCATCTTTATTCCTTTTTTCCTGATCAGTGTGGGCATGCTGATTGATTTTAAAGTGTTCTTCAAAAGCTGGGAAACCCTCGAAGTAGCAGGAATTATGCTGGTTGCTTCTATCGGAGGAAAATATCTTTCTGCTGTGGCTACCCAAAAAACATTCAGACTGACCAAAGAGGAAGGAAAACTGATCTTCGGTCTGAGTTCTGCTTCTGCAGCTGCCACACTGGCTTCAGTAATGGTAGGATATAATATTATCCTCTCAGAAACTGAAACCGGAGAACCCGTGAGGTTACTGAATGAACATGTACTGAACGGAAGTATTCTGTTGATCCTTGTTTCGTGTACCATTTCCTCCTTCATTTCGATGGCAAGTGCTCAGAAAATTGCTGAAAGTGATAATGAAGATACCGTTTCCGGAACTACCCATGAAGAAGAAAACATTCTGTTGGCAATCAACCACGAAGCAACTGTAGAAAGAATGGTGAATCTGGGAATTCTGATTAAAGCACATTCCAATACAGAAGACCTGTTTGCTTTAAATGTCATCAATGAGGATAAAAATGAATCTTCAGTAAAGAATGCTGAAAAGCTTCTCCACCAGGCAGCCGATGCAGCGGCTGCAGCTGATGTGAAACTACAGGCTTTAAAAAGATATGACAACGATGTCATCAACGGGGTAAACAATGTGATTAAAGAACAGAAAATAACAGATCTCATCATTGGATTGGAGGATGAAAAAGGCTTCTCTCCATCTTTCGTTTACAATCTCTATAACGGTTATCTGCAGAATGATGATGTGAATGTATTGGTATATCATGCGGCACAGCCTCTGTCCACTATTAAGAAATATGCTGTGATGATTCCGGAAAATGCTCATAAGGAAGCCGGGTTCTTCCACGCTTTGCTGAGAGTATGGAACATTGCCAGAAACTCCGGAGCTACGATTGTATTTTATGCTCCTGAAAATATTCTGGATATCCTTCAGAAAATTATTAAAAAAGCCAATATAGAAGCAGAATTCATCATTATGAACACGTGGCAGGATGGGGAAAGAACGGCTGCCCAGCTGAAAGATGATGAAGCCCTGATTATTCTGATGGCCAAACGGGGAATGAAATCCTATATTCCACGAATGAGACTGATTCCGGAGCTTCTGAACAGGAATCTGAAAGATAATAACTACCTTCTGATCTTCCCTTTCTCTGAGTATGACAAAAACAGTCCTGAGATACGTTCTGTAGGCAATCATGGGGATTTTGTGGAGATCGGAAATGTAATTCAGAAGATTTTTAAATAAAAGAAATTCAGATAGTATGGAAGCTGGAAGAGGGATGTAGGAAGTTTCTTCTCTGCGAATAATCATTTTTATTAGATCATTAAACAATTTCACTCATCAATAGATCAATAAGATCGGGCTTTAGCCCAATATGAACAATAGGAAAAAAATTGGCTTTAGCCGAAACCTAAAATTAAGTTTCGGCTAAAATCATTTGAATGGATAATTATTTACGAACGAGCTCAAGACTATTCCTATTGAATTTCGTATTTTGGCTCGAAAAAATAACCTATGAAACAAACTATTGGATTTCTCTTCCTTTTTATGTCCATCATTATTTCTGCACAAAGCCTTACTCTTTCAGATAAAGAACTGAAAAAGAAGCTGGATTCTATTAAAACTGAAGGAAATCTACTCTATTCTTATGAAAATGCATCATGGCATGCAGGAGATCTTGTAGGCAGTAATAAAAGACTTGCTGAAAATATAGGAAGCTATATCACATACCAGAAAAACGACACCATTAAAACCTCCTTTCTTAATAAAGCCGGTAATATGATTATTGCAGAACTTTCTTTCAAAAATAACCAGATGAAACCTGTAAAGGAAAATTTTAAAGAAAGGGGGCTTAATGAAAACGAAAATACTTTAAAAAATATCCGTTCCACTATTATTCCACAGCTGTCTGACTCAAAATATGAGGTAACAGTACCACAGGGATATAGTCTTAATATGATTATTATTCCGTTTAATGAAAACTATAAGGTATATTTAATATCAGGTACCGTACAGTCTGGAGTAATTCCGTTCGGTAATGATTATCTTTTTGTTTCTGATAAAAAAGGGAATATCATTTCCCATAAAAAGTTTCACTCAAGGCTTATTCCTGCCTTTACATCATTGGAAAACGGAGGAACAGTGACCATGTCTACCCATAGTCATTTAGTTACCAGTCCTTTTATTTCAGCAACAGATATCTGTACGTTTAAACTCTATGCTCCACTTACATCGCTTGAAGAATTCTCTATTTTATCAACCGCTTTAGGAAGTTATATTAAATACAATTATAAAAAGGATAATATTGAGGTGGTTAAAAATCCTTGATTATAAAAGATTTAAATCATCAATAGCGTTGGGCTAAAGCCCGCTTACATTGAATAATTACAACAAAAAAGGAGCGGTTTTAAAGATAAAACCGCTCCTTTTTATATTTATAAATGATTTACTCAGCAATCACTCTTACCATTCCTTTTACCTGTACAAGCTTTTCCATCAGCTCTTCTCTGGAATCCGCAAGGACATTGATGTGTCCCATTTTTCTTCCTGGCTTGGTTTCTGTTTTCCCATATAAATGGATATAGGTTTCAGGCAACTTAAGAACGTCCTCCATTCCCTCATAGATTACTTTTCCTGCATATCCTTCCGCTCCTACCAGATTCAGCATTCCGCTGTACGTGATGGCATCGGTATCTGCTAAAGGCAGATTTTTTACGACACGATACATCTGCTCAAACTGTGAATTGGTATTTCCTTCCTGGCTCTGGTGTCCTGAATTGTGTAGCCTCGGAGCTGTTTCATTCACCCATACCTTTCCTTCTCTGTCAAGGAATAATTCAATGGCAAATAAACCCGGAGAATTAACCGCGTTTAGGAATTTCTCCGTAATAGAATCAATCTGATTCTGAACATCCTCTGTCAGAAGAACCGGACATACATTAAAATCTAAAAGATTCAGCTTAGGATCTGCAACCATTTCTGTCACCGGAAAAATATTAGTTTCTCCTTTCTCGTTTCTCGCTACAATGACAGAAAGTTCTTTATCAATGTCTACAAGGCTTTCTATAACTGATGCTTCAGTCCATAGATGCTGATAATCTTCTTCCGTTCTGATCACCTGAACTCCTTTTCCGTCGTATCCGCCTGTATTCATTTTCTGAACAAATGGCAGCGGCATAATGATCTTTTCATCACTGTTCCAAACCACCTGAAATTCCGGACTTGGGATATTGTGAGCTTTATAGAATTCTTTCTGAAGGATCTTTTGCTGGATGGTTTTGATAATATTGGCATTGGGAACTACTTTTATTCCCTGTTTTTCAAGCTCTGCCAGTGCATCAGCATTTACATGTTCTATTTCAATAGTGACAACATCTTTATCTTTTCCGAAGTTCAAAACCGTTTCATAGTCATTGAAATTTCCCTGTGTAAAATATGAGATATTATGACATGGTGCATCAGATGCCGGATCCAGCGTATAAAACTCATCATCATATTTCAGTGCACTTTGTATCAGCATTCTTCCCAGCTGTCCGCCACCCAGAATTCCTATTTTCATTTTTTATTTTATTAGATTTATTTTTATTGGATTTTATCAATTTTCAAATAACCAAGCCCCATTGGGTTTTTCTGATCTTCTGCATCAGATTTTTTAAGAACGATAGAATATTTTTCTTTCATATGAGCAGGAAGAATATCACTCACATTGAAAATATCATCAATATCCACTCCATGCTTATCATCAATATGACTTACCGCTCCTTCAAATCCCATGGTCTGATAAAATTCGGTAGCTTTTGCTCTTTTTACAATTTCTCCCATAGACTGTCCTACCATCAGGTGCTGCTCATGGAACTCTTCAAAGAAGCCAGGCTTATACCCTCCCAAATTGAGAAAAAACAGTTGATCTTCAGATGGTTTTTCTCCCTTTTCCACAATCTCCACTTCATATCCGTCAGCAAATCTTACCTCCTGATAACAATCCACATGAATTTTTCCTTCTGCTTCTTTCCAAAAGTGTCTCATATCTGGAACAAGATCTTTCAGATTCTCTGCAATTCCGAAGAAAACATCGTGCTGCTCAATATTTCTTCCTTTAGAGGTTGCCCCTAGAATGACATAAAATAATTTCATTTGATTTTTCATGCATACAAAAATACGTTAAATTTATCTTTTTCAAATGTTTGGCAGACTACTACAATAATTTTATATTTGTAGCATTATTTGTAGTATGTCAGAAATCATCATACTCTTCCTTGGTGCAATTTCCGCCGGTCTTTTAGGTTCACTTACGGGTTTGGGAGGAGGAGTTATTATCATTCCTTTATTAACGCTGGGATTCGGCGTTCCAATGCATTATGCTATCGGTGCTTCGCTCATTTCTGTGATCGGAACTTCTTCCGGTGCGGCTGTTGCTTTCGTCAAAGAAGGCTTTACCAATATGAGAATCGGGATGTTTCTCGAAATAGCCACTACGGCAGGAGCTATCATTGGCGCCCTGGTTTCAGGAATGCTCAACCCGAATACCATCGGAATTATTTTCGCAAGTATTCTTCTTTTAACGGTTATTTTAAACCTTAAAGGAAAACCGGACCATCAGGAGCCTCTTGTTAAAGGAAGTCTTGAGGACAAACTGAAGCTATACGGAACATTTCCGGATAAGGGAGTATTGAAAAGCTATTCTGCAAGAAATACAGTCCCTGGGTTTTTAATGATGATGTTTGCGGGAGCAATGTCCGGGCTTTTAGGAATTGGATCCGGGGCATTGAAAGTATTGGCAATGGACAATATGATGAAACTGCCTTTCAAAGTATCTACAACCACCAGCAACTTCATGATCGGAGTAACGGCAGTAGCAAGTGCACTGATCTATTTCCAGAGAGGAGAGATTATTCCTGTCATTGTAGCTCCGGTACTCATTGGAGTGGTCATCGGAAGTTTCATAGGTTCAAAAACACTAATGGTATCAAAGACCAAAAAATTAAAAGTATTTTTTGCCATTGTGATTACTATTCTTTCGATTTATATGATGTATAACGGTATCAACAAAAGTTTCAGATAATGAAAAAGAATTTTACAGATGTAGATCTGAACCGTTCGGTAGGAAATCTTCTGAGACTGGGTGTTATTCTATCCGTAGCTACATCATTGATTGGTTTTATCAAGCTGTTCTTCGAAGGTTTTAAAATGCCTGAAAAATATACCAGCCTAGTGGTAGGCACTTCTTCTGAAAAGGTATGGGGGCATTTCTGGGATTCCCTGTGCAAAGGAGAAGGTATGGCCATTATTCAGCTGGGTATTCTATTATTGATTATTACTCCTCTGATGAGGATCGTTTTCGCTCTTATAGGCTATTTAAAAGAAAAAGACTACGTCTATGTAGTCATTTCCTCTATTGTTTTAGCCATTATGGCGGTGAGTTTCTTTACCGGTTACGCTCATTAAGATTTTACATTTCGTAAAACTCTAATGGCAGCTGATCCGGATCCTGGGTAAAGAAAAACTCTTTCCCGGTGAATTCATCTATACGGATGTCTTCACAAACAAGTCCTTTTCTTATCAGCTCATTTCGCTTTTCTGTAACATTTTCCACGGAGAAAGCAAGATGCCTTAAGCCGCATGCTTCCGGGCGTGACGGGCGCTGAGGCGGATCAGGAAAAGAGAACAGCTCAATCACATAATGATCCCCGATGGCCAGATCAAGCTTATAAGACTGTCTTTCTTCACGGTATACTTCCCGAATGATATTCAAATCTAAAACTTCTGTATAAAACTTCTTTGAAACAGCATAATCTGAACAGATAATGGCAATATGATGGATTTTCATTTTTTATTTTTAAATTATTTCTGAATTCTACTTTATTATTGTATTTCTTTACAGTTCTCTTTCCTTCTTGTATCAATGATATACTGAATTTTCCACTCATTATTCTGTTTTACCAGCTGAAAACTGTTAGCGCCGCAATGTGAAATTTTCCCCTTTAAATAAAAAGAATAGGGAGTAAAAACACTGGCCAGCTTTCCCTCTGTATGAACAGCTTCCACGATAATTTTTTCGTCCAGTTCGCCTTTCGGAAATTTTGAGACTGAAGCGATGAAATCCTGTATACTTTCACTTTTTACAGCACCTTCTTTCGTTATGGTTTGGAGTACAGCATTTTCTGCAAAGACAGATTTTACCAGCAACGGATCTGCATTTTTCATACCAAGGAACAGGTTACGGATAGGCTTTTCAATATCCTGCTGCTGCCCGAAACCTGAAATACTGATCAAAAGAAGAAATACGATTATTTTATTCATGGAACAGATTTAGATTAATAAAAATAGATAAAATAAAATTTAAATTGATCAATAAATTTTAAAATTCATTTTCCTTAAATTGTAGCAAAATTATTTCAGTTTTTTATATGTGGATTATTTATATGACTCTGACCATACTTTTACTGGTCATAACTATACTGCCAAAAATTAAGCATTCTCACTGGATATTCAGGGTTCCTGAATTTGCTAAAATACAGGTTACTTATTTTATAATTTTCACTTTTCTGCTTGGACTTATGATCCAATCAAAAGAATATGTATGGTATTATCAGGGCTTTTTATTGGCTTTGTTTGTCTACCACGGTCAGACTCTCGTTAGGTATACCCCTCTGTATCCTGTAAAAAAGCACAGACAGCTTCACAAGTCTTCTGATAAGCTACATTTTATTTCGGCCAATGTTTATCAGTTCAATAAGGAATATGAAAGATTCTCAAGTCTTGTCAAAAAGCATAATCCGGATTTTTTCATGACGATGGAAAGTAACAGCGATTGGGAGACCGCACTGAGACCACTGGAAAAAGAATATCCCTATCAGCATAAAGTGACTCTTGAAAACACCTATGGAATGCATTTTTATTCGAGGGTTATCATTAAAGAAGCCAGAACTCATTATTTTGTGGCTGATGATATTCCGAGCATTGAAATTCACATGAAAACAGCTGATGGATTTTCTTTTGTTTTCTTCGGTGTACATCCACCACCGCCGAGTCCTACAGAGGAAGAAACATCGAAGGAAAGGGATGGTGATCTTCTGAGTGCTGCCAAACGTATAAAAGACATCAGAAAGCCTGTTATTGTAGCAGGTGATTTCAATAACGTCGCGTGGTCAAGATCATCTGTACTTTTCAGAAAAACCAGTCATCTGATAGATCCGAGAGTAGGACATTCTTTTGTTTCTACCTTCCACGCCAAGTATCGTCTTTTAAGATTTCCTATTGATCTGATGTTTCACAGTGAAGATATCTTTATCAGACAGCTGAAAACCCTGGAAAGTTTTGGTTCAGATCACCTTCCTGTATACTGCGAATTTTTCATAGATCATCACAATGATGAACAAGAAGAACTGATTGAAAGAGCTACTGCCGAAGAAAAAGCAGAAGCAGAAATCATGATCGAGGAAGGAAAAAAGGAAGATGGTGAGCGTGAAACGGTTGCCACTGAAGATTAAGCATAAAAAAAGTGGACACAAGCCCACTCCTATTTGAATATTTTTCTGTTTTACTTTAGAAATTCATCACATCCTTTACTACTCCATTTTTCTGGGTATGCTGTAACAGCTCAGCTTCAATGAATGTTTTAATCTGTTCTTCAGAACCATTATCCGGGAACAGAAGATGAACGTTGGCTCCGGCATCCAGCGTGAAGAATAGAGGATATCCTGTTTCTCTTCTAAAATCCCAGATTTTATTGATTACTTCCAGTGTTCCTGTTTTCATCAGGATAAAAGCAGGATCACTCATCATCATCATGGCATGTAATGTAAGCGCTTCATGCTCTACCAGTTTGATGAAACGTTCCATATCTCCACTTTTCAGAATTTCTTTCATCGGAACAAAGTTTTCCCTGGCTTCCTGAAATCTTCTTTCTGCATAAGGATTGGTTTTCATCAGGCCGTGTCCTACCGTTGAAGAAACACTTTTCTGCCCTTCATGAATCAACAGCACCCAATCGTTAAAGTTTTTGAATACTTCGTGAATTTCAGCATCCGGATACTGCACCCCGAACAGATCAGAACTTCCTTCTACCTCATCAGTTTCTCCCCATACCACAAGCCCGTTGTATAAGCTTCTGCATGCACTTCCGCTTCCCAATCTTGCCAGAAAGGAAGCTTTTCTCAAAGATTCTTCTTCAGAAGTTTTTTCTGTGAATGAAGCATCCAAAGCCATAAGACATTTTGCAATCGCTCCAAATCCTGAAGCAGAACTTGCAATCCCGGAACTGTGCGGAAATGTATTCTCTGTTCTGATGATATATTTTCCTTTCAGAATCCATGGAAGATACTGTTCTATATTTCTGAAATATTTTTCAATTTTTTCGGCAAACTTCACTTCTTCATTTCCAGCCAGAAAAGTCTGTACCGAAAAAGGTTCATTAGCTACAAATTCCATTGAAGTATTGGTTTTACAATGATTTAAAGTATAACTGATACTTGGATTGGCAGGAATCTGATCAACATATTTTCCCCAATATTTAATCAGGGCAATATTAGACGGACAGCTCTCTGAAACCGTTTGTGTATGAATGGTGAAATTTTCTTTTCCTATAAATTCTTGTGTCGTCATAGTTTAATTTAAAGGTACTGTTTAGTACATCTTCTCTATAATATCTGCATATTTCTTAATTACCACATTTCTTTTGACCTTCAAAGTAGGGGTTATTTCTCCTGTATTGATATCAAATTCAGCCGGCATTAAAGTAAATTTTTTCACTTTCTCATAATCTGCCAGATGGCTTTGTAATTCTTTAATTTTCTCTTTATAAACATCAATTACCTTTTCATTTTTTACAGCCTCTTCCCAATTGGTAAAAGGAATATTATTCTTTTTGATATAGTCCTGTAAAAACTCAAAGTTAGGCACAATCAACGCTGAAACAAACTGTCTTCCTTCTGCAATCAGCATGATCTGCTGGATAAAATTATTATTGGTCAGAAGATTCTCGATCTGCTGAGGAGCGATATATTTTCCGTTGGAAGTTTTCATGAGATCTTTGATTCTGTCTGTAATGATCAGGTTTCCTTTATCATCAAACTTCCCTGCATCACCAGTCTTGAACCATCCGTCTTCTGTGAATACCTTCTGCGTTTCTTCAGGTTTATTGTAGTAACCTTTCATGATACCGTTACCTCTGGCCTGGATCTCATCATTTTCTCCGATACGCATTTCTACCCCCGGTAATGGTTTTCCGCTGGTTCCATGTTCAAAATGAGTAAGAGGGAAAAGAGTAAGGGTTGCAGTGGTTTCTGTTAATCCATATCCTACGGTTACATGAATTCCTACTGATTCAAAGAAACGGGTAACTTCCGGCGAAAGAGATGCACCACCACAAGGTAAGAACCAAAGTCTTCCACCCATTTTTTCTTTGATTTTACTGAAGACCAGCATATCCGCAACAGATTCTTTGAATTTCAGTCCAAAAGGAACCGGTTGTTCATTTCTTCTCAGTTCTGCAGTTTCCCATCCGGTTTTAAGTGCCCAGCTAAAGATTTTCTTTTTTAAAGGTGAACCTTCCTCCGCCTTTTCGAGAACTCCGGCATATACTTTCTGGAAAAACCTGGGTACAGCACACATTGCCGTAGGCTTCACTTCTTCCAGTGCCTTGGCTACATTTTTAGGGTCTTCCAGGAAATAAACACGCGCTCCGCCATATAAACAAAGCAAGCTCCAGCTTCTTTCAAACACATGACTTAACGGTAAAAATGCCAGCGATAATTCTTCTTCAAAGTTTTTAAACTTAAAAAATTCAAAATGGGAATCAAATGCTTTGATAAAATTTCCGTGGGTAAGCATTACTCCCTTTGGAATTCCGGTGGTTCCGGAGGTATAGATCAATGTGGCTGTATCATCATGCTCTCTTTTACAGATCTCCAGCTTTGGTGAAGCTTTTGCTATAAAATCTTCAAGGTAAAAGCTATTGAATTCCTTTTTGATCCATACTGCTTTTTTGGAAACAATAATCGTTTCCAGGCTGTTTTCTTCTTTATGTAAAAACTCCAGGCAGGCGTCATACTGCATCTGGTTTCCTACCAAAACAACTTTAGCCCCTGAATCGTTGATGATGTGCTCTGCCTGTTCAGCATTATTGGTAGAATAAATTGGTACTGTAACAGCTCCTATAGCCATTGAAGCAAGATCCATGATCATCCATTCGGACGAATTATCTGAATAAATAGCAACTCTGTCGTTTTCCTGAACACCCGTTTCCTTTAAAGCGTTGGCTGTTTTAAAAATAATCTCGCTGAATTTTTTCCAGCTCAGTTCTTTCCAGGCTTCATCTTTCTTTTTAAATCCGATGGCTGCTTTTATAGGATGTTTTTCTACATTTTTAAGGATAATTGCCTCTGCAAGATTCATTTCTTCAGCTTTTTGTCGTTAATATAATTATTCAGGTGAAAGTCTATACTTTCTTTTACGGGAATAAACTGATAGTTCAATTTTTCTTTGACTTTGTGATTGGAAATGGTGCTGAATGAAGATATGGCCTCGATATTGGATTTAGTCACCATTCTGAGCTTTGGAATCAGCCATCCGAAAAGGATGTTGGCTACCCTTCCGATATTTAGCTGGGTCTGGGTAAGAATTTTTGCTTCTTTAAGCCCAAGACGGGTCCTGATCTGTTTGGCAAGATCAGCATATCTGTTATTTTCCGCCACAATGATAAAGCGTTCTCCAAAAAAATTGTTTTCCATCAGTCCGATTGCCGTACGGGCTACGTCTCTTACATCAACATAAGCTGAACCTCCTGAAAAGGTAAAGCTGTTTTCTTCAAATGTAGAAAAAAGCTCACCGCTGCTTTGGTCCCAGTTTCCGCTTCCTATGATCATTCCCGGATTGATAATAATGACATTCAGGCCCTCTGCTGAGGCTCTCCAGGCTTCCATTTCAGATAAATGTTTTGAAATCCCATAGGCAGAGTGTTCCATTTTCGGATTAAAGTCAGAACTTTCGTCTAATTCTCCTTTTTCATTAAAATTATCAAGAACGGCAACGGAACTTACATGAAGAAACTTCTTAACGTCTGACCCTTCACAGGCAAACAATAAGTTTTCTGTACCCCTGATGTTGGTATGGTACAATTCTTTTTCGTCTTTCGGATGAAAGCTCACCTTTGCGGCACAGTGATACACCTCATCTACACCCTGCAGCACTGCTTTCAAAGAATCAAGATCATCAAAATCTACGTTTACCCATTCAATTTTATTAAAAAAATCGTCGGGATTCTCTGTATAAAAGCTGTATGAATGCCTTACGTCGTTTAAATTGCTGCCCGGTCTTTTGGAAGCACGTACATTTTTTCCTCTTTTAAGAAGTTCCAGTACAATTATTCTTCCCAGAATTCCGGTAGCACCCGTTACAAAAATCATTAATTATTTTACTTGATTGCTGACTAAAATATAACAATATTTTCTATCCGGCAATTCTTCCGGATCTATAAAAATTCTTCAGAAAAACTGCTTCTGCAAATTTGCGATTTTTAAAGCATAATTCCACTTAATTTAACCAATATTATCATTCCTCTACCAACAATCAGAAAAAAACTAAAATGCAGCATATGATTGTATGTAAAAGTCCTGAAAGAATTGACAGCTTTCAGGACTTTTAAGATTAAAAATATTTAATGCTAAGCCATTACCTCATTATTTCTCCTTGGAGCTTTGTCGCAAAGAACATCTGCAATACTTCTGGAAATAAGATTTCCTTCTGTAAGATTATCCAGCCAGAAGAATTCTCCTGCAGCATTGATCTCTATGAAATAATATTCATCTTCAGGAGAAACAATCATGTCTATTGCTCCATAATCTACGTTGTAAATATCAAGAAGCTCCAGCAGTTTGGCCTCTACATCCGCAGGAAGCTCTGTCCTGTTCCATTTATCGATAAGATTGACTCCGTCTTTTCTCCAGTCTATTTTAGCATCTTCTGACTGCTGGGAATCTATTTCAAATGCATAAACATCTCTTCCCACGATGGTAATACGGAGTTCTTTTTTCTTTTGAATCATCTGCTGAAACTGCATCGGACAGTACAATAATGAATCCAGTTCCTCTAACTTGTCCTCGCTCACAACATTGGTAAATACTACGCTTTCAACACCGTCTTCATAGATGGCAAAACCGGTTTGCATTTTGGCCACTACATTCTGATGTTTCAGAATAAATTTCCGGGCTTCATCAGGATTGTTGGTAAGGCAGGTGGCAGGAATGGTCAGTCCCAGTTTATCTGCGATTTTCAGCTGTTCTTCTTTACTGTCAAGCCTTCTGTAAACACTTGGTTTTCCCAAAGAATAGGCATCCACAGATTCAAAGAAACCAAAAAGTGTATTCCTTATTTCTCCCATTGCCGCTCCGTAAAACTTAGAATCCATTTCTTCTCTTAATCCTTTTCCGATATTGTAAGCTCTTCGGTACCAGATTGCCGAGATATCATCCAAACGGTGTTTTGCTTCAGGCGTTTCAAGAAAGCTCACCCATTCTCCATCCTGAAAAATAGTAGACAGTTTATTTTGTAAGGGATATACATCTACATCAAAGCGAATGACTTCACAGTTATTTTTTTCGATGTATTCTGTTACTTTTTCAATAGAAAAGTTATCCGCGGTATGCGTTATAATTAAAATTTTATTCATGGGAATTAATTCTTTTGATAAGGTTATCAGCAATTCTTTCTGCGATGGGAAACCCCAGTTCTTTCTGTAACATTCCCCATTCTCCCTGTGGATTCACTTCAAGGAAATAATATTTTTCGTCTCTGCCTTTGATCATATCAATAGCTCCCATATAAAGCCCCATTTCACTCATCATACCAGTTATATTGGCTTTTATAGCTTCAGGCAGTTCATATGCTGACCAGAAATAGCCTTCACGTGCTACTCTCCAATCTGCATTTTTGCTGTTATTGATCTTTCCTGTGAAAAAGCCGCCATCGATATAGACAATTCTCAATTCATATTCTTTGTCAATATAAGGCTGAAAAATCATAGGGCAATAGGCAATATCAGAAAGATGTTCAAGAGAATCTTCCTCTATAACCATAGTCGAAATCATATTTTCTCCTGACATTGTTTTTGCGGTTACTCCATGAAGCTTTGCGATTGCTTTTCCCTGGCAGTATTGATGGAAAAATGCCATTATTTTTTCTTCATCATTGGAAAAGATGGTTTTGGGAATTGTTAAATTATTTCTCTGTGCCATTTTCAGCTGAAATATTTTGTTACCATCAACCTTCTTTTCATTCTCATAAGGGTTAATCCAGGGAACATGCTCTAAGGCAGTCATCAGATTGTACCTAAGACTTCCATATTCATTCAGAAAAAGTCTTTCATAATCCTGATCCAGTTCTTCAGGAGCATTTATTCTCCAGGCTTTTCTGTGCCATACTCCTTTAATATCATCAGAATGTATTGTATTTCCAAGCTCATCAGTCAGTTCAAATGAGTTTTCATGAATGCTGATCTTCTGAAGATGGTTCAGGCGGTCAGAATTGAGTCTGAAATAAGGAATATTTTGAGAGGCCAGATATTCAAAAAAGATATCGATGTTATAAAAATCCTGTGAGTGGGTGATGCAGAGAATCATTTGCTGGTTTTATTAAAAAGGGAAACTTAATGTTTAAGTTTCCCCTACTATTTTATTTAATATTCTTTCTGATCTTACAGTGGAAGGTGGATGACATCATCATCACCGTCAGATGGATATTTCATGGTTTGCATCATATCATCTTTTGGAGATGTCACCGTATCTACTGTCGGCTTTGTGATCAAATCCGTTTGAGCAAGGGTTATATCACCTCCTCCTTTTACTGTTTCAGGATCCTTTACCTGTTTTTCTAAGAATGATGCGAAAAAAGGCTTCTTCTTTGAGTTGTTGCTTTTCATAATGTTTAGTTTTGGTTTGATTTATAATTTAGCTTATGCTTGTATATTTTCTCATACTTCTAAAACATCCTCATCACCGTCAGAAGGATATTTCATCGTTACATTATCATTATCAGGCTTAGTAACATTATCCTTAAGAGGTGTAGTGATCTGATCCTGCAGGGCTGTAGTAATCTGATCTGCAAGGACAGAAGTAATACCTCCTCCTTTTACTGTCTCAGGATCTTTAACCTGTTTTTCCAAGAATGTAGCGAAAAACGGCTTCTTTTTTGAATTTTTGTTTTCCATAAGTTAATATTTTTATTGTTTTGAAAATCCAAAGTACAAAAATTTCATCTTATAGAGAAATAATATTACGTTTTAATAAAATTTTAACATAATATAGAAAAGTGAAGTATAAAATTAATTTAAACCAAGAAATTCCTTAACAACATTTGCAAAATCAATAGGATTTTCCGCCTGTACCCAATGTCCTGCATTCTTTACTGTAACTATTTTAGCTTTAGGAAATTGCTGCTTGATTCCATATTCATCCTGCGGCAGGATATAATTGGACTTTGCCCCGGCTATAAATAATGCATCCCCTTCAAAAACTCCGAATTTAATAGCATTGGATACAAATTCATTATACTTTTCGGATAATGTTTTAAGATTGAATCTCCAGCCCAGTTTTTTTTTTTCATCCCAATAAAGGTTTTTCGTTAAAAACTGCACTGTCGATCTTTCCGGAATGTACTGATTCAGGACAGCTTCCACTTCATTTCTTGAGCTCACAGTATTAAAATCAACGGTTTCCAGAGCTTTGATAATTCCTTGATGATGCGGTGGATATGCTTTAGGCGAAATATCCACAACAATCAATTTTTCAACACGTTCAGGGTATTTTATGGCAAACTGCATGACTGCTTTCCCTCCTAATGAATGCCCCAGTACATGTGCCTTCTGAATTCCGTAATGATCCATATAACGGGCAATGTCATCTGCCAGATCATCATGAGACATGCTGTCTGAATGAAAGCTTCTTCCATGATTTCGAAGGTCAATCAGATGTACAGGAAGAAATTCTCCCAGATCTTTTCCAAAGCTTCCCCAGTTGTCAAGCATTCCAAATAATCCATGAAATACAAGAAGCGGCGTGTGGGTCAAATTTTCGCCGAATATTTTTGAATTTAAAATTTCCATATTTTACAAATTAAAGGTGAGAATTCAGAAATCAGATAAGATCAGAAACGAAGTTTTACCAGCTTCTAATCTCTAAGTTCCGGGTTCTCATTAATTACCATTTCGCCAGTCTCTTCAGATAAGCCTGAACTGTATTTTCCAATCCCATATAAAGCGCTTCTGATACTAAAGCGTGTCCGATGGATACCTCCAGCAGATTGGGAATGTTGTCTGAAAAATATTTCAGGTTTTCTAAGCTCAGATCATGACCGGCATTAATACCCAGCCCGAAATTGGTAGCTTCAATGGCTGTATCATAATAAGGTTTTATAGCCTGTTCTTTATGGGTCAGATAGTCTTTTGCGTAAGCTTCCGTGTACAGCTCTATTCTGTCAGCTCCGGCCTTAGCAGCATATTCTACCAGTTCTGGTAAAGGATCCAGGAAAACAGAGGTACGGATTCCAGCTTTTTTAAATTCTGCAATGATCTCTGTAAGGTAATCCAGATGTTTTTTTGTATCCCATCCTGCATTGGATGTAATGGCATCATCAGCATCCGGTACCAGGGTTACCTGTTCTGGTTTCACATCAAGCACCATATCGATAAAACTCTGATGAGGATTTCCTTCAATATTAAACTCAGTCGTAACCAGCGGCTTCAGATCATAGACATCTTTTCTTGTGATATGCCTTTCATCAGGCCTTGGATGGATGGTAATTCCCTGTCCTCCAAATTCCTGAATTTTTACAGCTGCTTCTGTAACACTTGGGGTTTCACCTCCTCTTGCATTTCTTAACGTCGCAATTTTATTAATGTTTACGCTTAGTTTTGTCATTTTTTATTTTAGATGTTAGATATAAGATGTCAGAAGTCAGAGGCCCGGGACCGGAAGCAAATCCGGACCTTGTGCTTCAATGGGTACTTCTGCATTCAAGATCATTTAAAAATTGAATTAAAATTTATATTTAAAAGGGATAATACTTCCAGCTTCCCTCTCCCAGCTTCTGCTACACTTTCACACTTACCTGCATCACCTGAAGTTCAAATTCTTTTGAGGCTACCAGCAGATGATCAAAGATGTCTGCCTGGATCTGTTCAAAACGTTCCCATTTGGAATCATTGGAAAAACAGTATACCTCAAGGGGAAGTCCTTGTGGAGTAATATCCAGCTGACGCACCATGCGGGTCCCATGCTTGTCTACATCAGGATCATTTTCAATATATTTCTGTGCATAATATCTGAAAACCCCGATATTGGTAAGCTGCCTTCCGTTCACAATCTTATCTTTATGGATCAGGCTTTCTTTCTCTTTTTTGATTTCAGAAGTTCTCTCTTCAAGATAATCTGATATTAAATTGATTTCTTTCAGGCGTTCAATATCCTCGTCTGTGAGGAATTTAAAAGAATTAATATTGAAGTAAATTGATTTTTTTATTCTTCTGGTATTGGATTCAGACATCACCTGCATATTTTTGATTTCAGTAGTCATCAGATCATAGGTTGGAATCGTGGAAACCGTTTTATCAAAATTGGTGATCTTGGTTGTCAGAAGATTGATCTCTGTAATGTTTCCTTCAATACTGTATTTGGGAATGCTTACCCAGTCTCCTACTTTTAAATTTTTAGAAGTGGCAACGTGAAGACCTGTTACAAATCCCAGAATTGTATCTCTGAAAACCAATACCAGTACAGCAGTAATTGCTCCGAGACTTCCTACAATTGTAGTTCCTTTGATCCCGAAAATCACACAGATTCCTACAACGGTAAATATGAAAATTCCTAAAATCTTTACGGTTTCTGAGATGGCATTAAGCGCCATTATCTTATAGAAATCCTGTTTGATGCTAAAATAATTTCTGAAAGCGGTCAGCGATCTGTAAAGCATTCCTGCAAGTATCAGCACCAATCCCAAATTGACACATCTTATAATGAAGATGGTTGTTTTCGGAAGTGCATTTTCCGGAAATATCGATCCCTGGATAGCTCCCACCACAATCAAAGCAGCAAAATGGGCTACGGAATTGGTTATTTTCGACTGATAAACAGATTTTAAGATCGGAAACTTCTGCTCGTTATGAAACAGCCTGAATACCGAATTGATGATGAACTTAAAAGCAAAATCAGTAATTAAAAACAAGACCAGAAGTAAACTCAGTTTTACAATGATATGAAAAACCCAGTCCAGCCCGGTTGGTGAAATACGGGTAATATAGATATAAAGCTGCTCACTCAGCTCCTGTATAAAATTTTTGGTTTCTTGTAACTGGTCATTCATTACAGCAAATTTATGAAATTAAGAATCATCATTTTACTATTCACAATCAATTTTCATCCCAAAAATATTCATTGAGAGATATTGATTGAATTATACTAAAAATATCAAAACCTCTACAGCACCTCATTACAAATGAAAAATTAACTATAAATAACAGATTTAAGTAAAAAATATTAAAATAAATTACAATTTTAATGTTTTAATATTAAAAATTTATTAAATTTGATTAAAACTAAACTCATCAAAATCAATTAAATATGAAACAAAATTACCTGTTAATCTTGCTATGCACGTTTGTGCTTTTAGTCAATTGCAAAGGAGATGATACTCCTGAAGAAAATCCTGCCAAAGTAGTCGCCACAGGAAAACTGGAAGGTAAGGTATTTGCTAAAAACGGTACCAAACCTATCGGAGGAGCACTCGTATTTACTACAGATGCCCAGAGCAATATCTATCATACTTATTCCAGTGCTGACGGCAGTTTCAGCTTAACAGCTCCTGAAGGGAATACCACACTCCACATTCAAACGGGTGATGGTAAAAATTTCAGAACAGAAGTTCCGGTTACTGTTAAAAAGAATGAAACTGTTACCATTACCGCTAATGATTCAAAACTGAATCAGATTGCGAAAATGGCTTACGTAAAGGGAAGCTATGACAAAATTGAAGATATTATAACTTCTCTAGGCTATACAGCAACTGAGATCAGCTATCAGGATTTAAAAAATATCAATACGATTTCCCAGTATGACATTATTTTCCTGAACTGTGGTTCCCGCACAACCACCCAGACAGGAACCTCCACTCCGTCCAATGACGTTAATGTTTACGCTAATCTTTCCACTTTTGTGACCAATGGCGGAAGCCTTTATAGCTCGGATTGGGCCTCGGCTTATCTGGTAGGAGGAAATACAAATACCGAGAATTGCAATGCTCCTGGAGGTTTCATCAATGACAATCTCCTTTGCCTGAAAAATACAGGAGCTGCAGGTACTTATACAGGCTGTAATGTTTCCAATACAGCATTAGCAAGTGCATTAGGATTTAATACATTAGATATTGAGTATGATCTCGGAGCCTGGGAAAAAATTCAAAACTATGATCCTGCCTTCTGGGATGTTCTGGTTCAAAAAGGCAATGAACCATTAATGATAAGAACAGGACATTATACCAATCCTTCTGATCCACAGACTCCCGTAGGCAATGCTTTAAACAACAACCATATTACCATCTGCCACCACACAGCCAGTGGAAATAATATCACCATTACAATTAATCAAAATGCATGGAGTGCCCATCAGGCACATGGAGATACAATGGGACCATGTACAGGGAACTCCAGCAGCGGTAATATCTACTATACCACATTCCATAACCATGCAACCGGGAATATTGGTAAAGCAGGACCCATCCTGGAATATGTAATCTTAAATTTGTAATAAAATTTTATAACTCAGTTCTCAAAGTGGCTTTTTATAAGGCCACTTTTTTTATATTGCATCTAATTTAAGAATGTAAATGGATACAACAATTATTAATATTTTCTGCCTTATTCTATTATTTGTCGGAATATTGGGAACTTTTCTTCCGGTGTTACCAGGACTTCTGCTGAGCATTTGCGGGCTTCTGATCTATAAATTCGGGACGGATGCAGATCTTTCTATGATCTATATCTGGGCATTCGGAATTCTTACGGCAGCTTCTGTCGTGCTCAGCTATGTTATTCCTGCAAAAACCAACAGAAAATACGGAGGTACGCGTTGGGGAAGTATGGGTTCTGTCGTAGGAACCATCATTGGGATATTTATTCCTATTCCACTCGGCTTTCTGATAGGTATGTTTGCCGGAGTATTTATCGGTGAATTACTTCACGACAGCAAGGATATGAATAAAGCTTTACGATCAACCAAAGGGGCACTGATTGGGTTTATTTACGGAACCGGATTCAGCTTTGTGGTAGGAGTGGCAATGTTTTTGGTAGTACTACTTAATATGTTTAACGTCATTTAATTAAATATAAGAAACTATGTTCCATAAAATTGTCCTACTCAGCCTGGGAATATTTGCATTAACAGGATGCGATGCCCAAAAGAAATCAAAGATAAACACAAAAGCCACTGAAATGCCAGCAGGTACAAAATCTACAAGCGCCAATAATCAGCAAGATGGCATTATATATCTTAATGAAGGGGAAAATAAGTTTTTAAGGGAATATCAGATGAATGTAACATTCAAAGGCGTTTCTGAGGACAGCCGCTGTCCTGAAGGAGTCAACTGTATCTGGGCCGGAGTAGCTCTTGCACAGGTGGAAGTAATGGGAACCTCTACCCGACCTGCTATTTTGAACCTTGCCAGTGCAGATTACCCGGGAAGAAACTATCATCAGTCAGCAGAATTCAACGGGTATACTGTTACATTACAGGAGATTGCACCCTATCCGAAGCAGCAGGATGGAACAAAAGCATTAGCCGGAAAATATAAAATCGGAATCACTATAAAAAAAGCCGGCCAATCAGCTGATTCTACCAAGAAATAGGTTTCTTTCCTTTAGAAACGAGATATTCGTTAATTTTTGAGAAAGGCTTACTTCCAAAAAAACCTCTGTGCACAGAAAAAGGTGAAGGGTGTGCCGATTTCAGAATAAAATGTTTAGCCGGATCTATCAGTTCGGCTTTTTTCTGTGCAAAAGCTCCCCATAAAACAAATACAACGTTTTCTTTTTTATCTGAAATTTCCTTAATAATAAAGTCCGTAAACTTTTCCCAGCCAAGATCTTTATGAGAATTAGGAGAATGGGCACGAACCGTTAAAGTGGCATTTAACAGTAAAACGCCTTGTCTGCCCCAATCGTCAAGTTCTTTGGAGGTTCTTACAACTCCTAAATCATCTTTCAACTCAATGAAAATATTCTTAAGTGACGGCGGTGCCGTTACCTGTTCAGAGACAGAAAAGCATAAACCGTTGGCCTGATAATCATTGTGATAAGGATCCTGCCCTATAATCACCACTTCCACATCATCAAAAGCCGTAAGCTCCAATGCTCTGAAAATCTGATTTTTCGGTGGAAAAACTTTGGTTGTAGCGTATTCATTTTTTACTTTTTCCCAAAGGGTTTTAAAATATTCCGTGCTCTTTATCGGGGCTAAAATTTCTGTCCAGGTCATACTGCAAAAATAATAATATTAAAATAAGAGTATCAATTATACCTTAAATATCTTCACTTTTCTTTCAATCAGCATATATGAAAAATAAGACAGCAGTAGTGAAAAAGTGATTAATAAAAGGGAATTAACAAGCGGCAGATCTACTATTATAAAGTTCTGACTTTTAACAATATAATGTACAATATACAATGAATACGAAATATTTCCTAAAATATAAACAGGCCTGGTTTCCAGAAACACCTGAAGATAATTCTTTTCTTCTGTATATAATTGTCTGATCATCAATGCCGACAAAAATGGTATAAAAACCAGCCCTCTTGTTGTAAACAGTGATAGTAAAGATAGCGTGAATACAGCATATACAGGCCAGCGGCTTTTTATTTTAAATCCCGGGAGTAAAGCAACTCCGATTCCAAAAAAATAAGAAGCTATTGTTCTGATTAAAGAATTTACGCCATATGGAATATCAAGGTATTTTGAAGATTTCCACATATTGGCGGCCCCTCCCGGGTTAAAGTACATATCAGGAAAATGCGGAAGTGCTACCCTTAAAAGCAAACCTCCAACAATCAGAATTTCACCACGAATTTTATACCGAATAATCAGATAAAGCATAAAAGGAAATATCAGATAGCATATCCATTCTGTACTCAGAGACCAATAAACGATATTCAATAAACGGTCTGGATTAAAAAAGCATTGTACCAATCCGGCATTGATAAAAAATGTAAACCATGAGATTTTCCCTGCCAACAGGATTATCAAAATAATTGAAATAAAATAGACAGGATAAATCCTATTGACTCTTTTCTTATAAAACGTCAGGATTCTTATAATCTCTAGATTTTTAAACTTATCGGAATAGGAAACCGTCAGCAAAAAAGCACTTAATACAAAAAAGACATCTACAGCAAGATATCCTTTTCCTATAATATGCTGAAGAATTTCGTTTTTGAAATCAAAAAAATGAAAAAAAGTCACCCATAACGCCATCACCCCTCTAAGTCCCGTTAAAGATTTTATTTCTTTTTTCATATAATTTCAATCGGCAATAAAGATAGAAAAAACCTGTCAGATTCTAGTGATGACCGTGGGAGCGCCCCTTAAGACTAAAGATTATATTATCAGGAAAACCTTCGTCCTTCTCCTCTTCCAACAAAACAAAATTATGTTTCAAGAGAATTCCTTTTGAGTTTTCATTAAACTTATTGGTAATAGCGAGGATTTCCTCTAAATGCAATTCATTAAAACCAACATCCAAAACAGCTTTCAAGGCTTCAGACATTATTCCCTGCCTGTGGTATTCGGGTAGCAACTCATAACCGACTTCCGCTATTTTACGGTCTTCAGAAAAATTCCAGAGACAAATTGTTCCGATAATTTTCGGCTGCTCTTTTAATGAAATTCCCAAATAGATAGTTTGGTTATTTTGAGTTCTTTCTTTAATGGTTAAAATAAACTGGAGTGCATCGTAATTATTTTTAGGAGAGTTCCTTATAACAAACTGATTGATGATTTCATTGCTCCGAATGCGTAAAATATCCTCTACGTGGCTTTCGTTGATATTTCTCAGTAATAATCTTTCGGTTTCCAGTTTCATATCCCAAATGTAATAAAAAGAACATCACAATTTAGGTAAACACTAAAGACGGAATCAAATTTATTTAAATGTAAAGATTATTAGATTCTATTATCTGACTGGAACAGATAAAGAAATACGACTAAGTCGCTGACGAAGCAGAAGAATAATCCACACGCTCAGATGAATTAATTTCATTGATCCCACCTTTGCTCTCTTGAAATAAAATCCTATAAAAAATAAAATCTGTGCGCTTAGAAATTGATCTTTTTTGATACTTAAAGATTTTCAAGAAAAAGTAAATTATCAAATTCAAAGGTAATTTATTCTGTAAATCTCTCAGATATACGTAATAATCAAAATTCTCACTAAATTTGCACTGTGTATATAGATAAAGAAGATTTAGACGAATTAGAGTTTCCGCAATTGCTCGCGGAAATCTCCCCATTTGCGTATTCTCCGAAAACAAGAGAAAAAATTCTTCAACTTCGTCCGATGGAAATAGACGAGGCAGAACTTTCATTAAAAAAAACTTCAGAATATCTGTCGAGTTTTGAAAGTTCAAATGCGATTCCGTTTGATGAATATGAAGATATTGAAAGTGAGCTGAAACTGATGCTGATTGAGAACTACCGTCTGGAAAATGCTGCTTTCATCAAAATAAAAACCATTACGGAACAGATCGGAAAACTGCAGAAGTTCTTCCCTACCATGCCGGAAACTTTTCCTACTTTATTGGAAGAAGTTTCTGTACTGGAATTCAGAAAAGAGATCATTGAGAAAGTTGATAAGGTTTTTAACCGTTTTGGTGAGGTCAAAAATGAAGCTTCCCCGGCTCTGAAAGGGATAAGAACTGAAATCCAGCATGCTAAAAAAGCGATCCAGGAAAATTTCAACCGTGCACTTACCACCTATGGACAGAGTGACTTTCTGGATGATATCCGGGAAACGATTATTGATGACCAGAGGGTTCTGGCTGTAAAATCAGGATTCAAAAAAAGAGTTGCCGGAAGAACATTAGGAATATCCAAAACAGGCTCCATTACTTACATTCAGCCGGACAGTGTTGTAAAGCATTACTTCAAACTTCGTGAAAATGAAGAGGAAGAGAAAAAAGAAATCGATAAAGTTCTCCGTAAACTTACAGCAGAACTGGCAGAATTTCAACCTCAGCTATGGAGATACCAGGTGTATATTTTTGACCTTGACCTTACGAGAGCAAAAGCGAAATTTGGTGAACTGATTAATGGAGTTCTTCCGAAAATCAATCATCATAAAACACTGAGATTAAGAGATGCCTATCATCCTCTGTTATGGTTAAGAAACAAAATAGAGAATAAAACGATTCATCCACAGACGCTTACCTTAACTGAGCACAACAGAATCATCTGTATTTCCGGTCCCAATGCCGGAGGAAAATCAATTACCCTGAAAACGGTAGGATTATTACAGCTGATGATTCAGAGTGGCATCCTGGTTCCTGTTCATCCAAAATCTGAAATGTTTTTCTT
The DNA here is from genome assembly GCF_006829085.1 of Chryseobacterium sp. ON_d1. Classification (GTDB taxonomy): domain Bacteria; phylum Bacteroidota; class Bacteroidia; order Flavobacteriales; family Weeksellaceae; genus Chryseobacterium. The sequence goes on along the minus strand of NZ_BJTC01000003.1, from coordinate 148,794 downwards.
TGAGAAGATCATGACTGATATTGGAGATAACCAGTCCATTGAAAACCACTTATCGACTTATTCTTCAAGGTTGAAGAAAATGTCGGGAATCATCCGAGAAGCAGATGCCAATACGCTTCTGCTTATTGATGAATTCGGTACCGGTTCTGATCCTGAGCTGGGAGGTGCCCTGGCAGAAAGCTTCATGGAATTTTTCTATGATAAAAAAAGTTTTGCCATCATCACGACACACTATACCAATATTAAACTGGTGATAGAGCAGCTTCCGAATGCCCAGAACGCAGCAATGCTCTTTAATGAAGAAACATTGGAACCCATGTATAAGCTGGAAGTAGGACAGGCAGGAAGTTCATTTACCTTTGAAGTTGCAGAAAAGAATAAAATTCCAAGGTTTATCATCCATTCTGCCAAGAAAAAGGTAGAACATGATATTGTTAATCTTGACAAAACGATTGTAAAACTGCAGCAGGAAAAATTTGAGGTCGAAAAACTGAAATCCGATCTTGCAGAAAGAAAAGAATCCGTAGAAGATAAGCGTGATAACCTCCAGAAACTGAATGACCAGCTTCAGCAGAAGCTTTTCAATTTTCAGAAACTATACGAAGAGGAACACCGCAAACTTCAGTTCGGAAATAAAATTGAAGCATTCATCGACAGCTATACCAAAGGTAAGTCCAGAAAAGATGTTGTAAAAGATTTTGTCAAACTTCTTGAACAGGAGAAATTCAGAAAATTAGGCACGGATAAGGATGAGTCCAAACGTCTGCAGGTTGTTAAGAGAAAAATCACCCAGCAGCTGAAAAAAGAGGAAGTGATTGAAAAAATTGCTGAAACGAATGAAAGACTGGAAGAAAAACGTAAAACTGACCGTGCTGCATGGATGAAAGTCGGACAGCGTGTCCGTATTACGGGAAGCACCAGTGTAGGAACCATTGAAAAAATTTCACGCAACAAAGTGATCGTCAATTATGGAACTTTCAAGACCACGATTGATGCGGATGAACTTGAGAGAATTTAATTAATCCAAGGATTAAATATGCTAATACTAAGAGAGCCCTTTTCAGGGCTCTCTCTTTTATTTATTTCTTAATGAATTTTAATCTCGCTGCTTTGTCTTTCAGATGAATAAAATAAACTCCTTTTGATAAATGATGTACGTCTATTTTATAATTATAAATTTTCCCTTCTCCTGATTTCTGTCCTGCAGCATTATAAATTTCATAATCCATCGCTTCTGAAACTCCTGAAATATTTAAAATATCACCAACAGGATTTGGATAAATATTTATTTCACGATTTATCATCTCACGTTCATTAACATTCAAACTTACAGGATCAATAAATTCAACTTCATAATCCTGTATTTCTGCTGTAGGTCCACAATTTGAAAAATAAGGTGTCGTATTAGATATGACTCTCATAGCAACTTTACAATCCACCTGTCCGGCCTGTAGAGGTACATTAAAAGTTGCTGTAGGATTCATATCAGTACTATTACTTGAGTATAAGATTCTTTCAGTAGAATCGAATGCTCTATCACCATTGTAATCAATCCAAATTCCTATAGTAGTTGGATTTTGAGTAGCAGGTCCGGCTTTAGTTACAGAAATTGCGTTATTAGTACTTCCACGAACCAATTTTACCTTACGAGTAGGATCAGAGCGATAATCAGCATAAGCCTTTGTCCCTGTTGAACTACTTGTCATTGAAGGCAAATCTGTAGCATTTAGTGTAATATTAGATGCATATAAATAAGGAGTAATTGTTGCTGTAGAATTTTCCATACAATACCACATAGGAGTTGTAAATATAACGGGAGCTGAATATCCTCCTCCAGCCTGCACATAACTTACTTTTACTTCATAAGTGGTACATTGTGTCAAATTAGTAATAGTTATACTGTTGCTTGTAGTGTAATTTGTACCACCTGATCCCGGAAGACCAACCTTATTATAAGATACTGTACTTCCTGTACCAATTTGAGGAGTCCAGGAAACAGTAGCACTCGTAGGGGTTATATCCGTAACCGTAACACTTGCTGGTGGTAACAATAATGAACTTGTATTTTCTTTACCCTTCAATACATTACATTGATAAAACGAAATAATTGACAAAAGAAATAATAGAACTAGTTTTTTGATCATGATTATAGCTTAAAATATTAACACCAAATTTAGCCAAAATTTTAAATAAATTTAATGAATATTCAGAATACCAATCTTTTTAAGTTATGTAATAATAATATATTACCCCATTATTATTTTCTTTTTAATACATTTGAAATTCAGCTATAAAATATCAGACAGCCATTCTAAATATATTGAACATGGTCAGAAACTTTACTATTCTTTGGATTTTTTATAAAAAAATCCTTATTCCTGCCTTGCTGTTTTCATTACTTATTTCTTTTTGGCTCCCCTACCGGTTGGAAACATTTGGATTAAGCTTTCTTTTAATTTTACCGGTTCTTCATTACTTTATTTATGAGTTAAGGTTTAAAAGCGAATATTACTTTTATGCCAATTTAGGATTTTCAAGGCCTTTTCTTTGGGCAGGAACGATCGTATTGGGACTCTTTGTAAAAATTATAATATTGTTCTTATGAGTAAGCTTCATGTTGATAGTATTACAAAATCTTTTAATGAAAGAAAAATTCTGCAGGATATTTATATAGGATGCGAAACAGGGCAAGTCATAGGCCTTCTTGGCAGAAATGGAAGCGGAAAGTCAACACTGTTAAAAATTATCTCCGGAACTGAGCATGGTGATACTCAGTTTATAAGATGTGACAACAAAATTTTGAGAACCATACCTAATAGAAAAAACAGAATTTCCTATTTACCACAGGATCTTTTTTTACCAAAATATATAAAAATAAAAAATCTGATTCCTCTTTTTTGTAATCAAAGGAATACTGAGCTGCTTTTTACTTCAGAATTTGTACAGCCTTTCCTTCATGAAAAACCTAAAAACCTTTCCAAAGGCGAACAGAGAATTATTGAAACGCTGATGATCATTTATTCTGAAGCTGACTTTATTTTACTGGACGAGCCATTCCATAGTCTTTCTCCCAAGGTTACTGAAGAACTAAAGAAAAACATTCATCAGGAATCAGCATATAAAGGCTTTATCATTTCTGATCATAATTTTAAAGATGTTATGGATATTTCCGGTCTTATATATCTGCTTTCTGAGGGTCACCTGAAACAAATAAAAGATTTAAGCGAACTGCAGCGTTATAATTATATTCCGAAAAGCATTTAATTTATATATTTGAAGAATCAAAAAATTTTCATGATGACTTTCATAAACAAAGCATTCTATTTATCCGCTTTCAGTATTTTTTCTTTAGCTTTTGTAAAAGGACAGAACAAAGTTCCTTTCGGAGTGGTAAAAGCTGAGGAAGGATATGCCAATGTACGGGTTCATAAAGACAATTACAGAAAAATTGTGGACAAGATCCGTATGCGTAAAGGTGATGTATTTGTTTATGTAAAGCCTGCTCCCGGAGAAACAGAATGGATCTGGATCAAATATCCTGAAAAGCAGGATGATGACAAACCGTTTGTACGTTATGAGACGCTTGATAAAGAAGGAATGGTGAATAAAGAACGTATTGCTTATATTGATCAGCTTCCTGCCTATACTCCCTCCAAATCCAAAAACGGAAGATCACTTATTTTCACCGATAATTCTGATCCTAAAATTCCCACTGCCCAAAGAAGCAAAGTGGTGATTGATATCTATCCTTCCAATGCAGGATACCGTAAAAAGGAAAAAGACGCTGATGGGAAACTTCTTACCATTGATAAAGTAAAACCCTGGGGAATTGGAAATGACCTTCCTGAAGGAATGACTGAAATCAAATCAATCAGGGTACAACAGCCCGGAAGAGGTTCTGTTTTTGTAAGAGAAGCCATCAAAAACATGTTCCAGCCTACCATGGATTTTGAGAACGTTGGAGTAACTTCCCTTGATAACGATAATATTTTCCTGTATATGATCAACGGCTCAGGAGAAAACAGATACACAACATTGTGGACCATCAAGAAAGGAAGAGTAATCAGCCAGATTATTTATCATAATCCGGAATAAATTCATTATTTTTGCATCCGAAAAAGTTTTACGCTTATTCATCACAGAAATTGGTTCTGCATCACTGCAGATTAAAAGGGAACCGTGTGAAAATCACGGACTGTCGCGCAACTGTAAGTAACTGAAGTCTTTATCAAAGATCCACTGTGCGAGGCATGGGAAGGAGATAAATGATGTTACAAGTCAGGAGACCTGCCTTTTTCTTAAACATGTAACTTTCGCGGTCTGAAGTTGTATTGATCTGATGAATTGTTTCAGGAATTCTCCAAATTCCTGTGATTATTCTGTTGTTTTAATATCATTTCATATCGCTTTAATTAATAATGATATATGACTACAGAAGAAAGAATTGAAGCATCCGAAACCAGAATCTTTAAAGCGGTTTTCCCTAACACAACCAATCATTACGACACCCTTTTTGGTGGTACGGCCATGCAGTTGATGGACGAAGTCGCTTTTATCACCGCAACCCGCTTTGCCAGAAAAAGAGTAGTAACGGTAAGCAGTGACAAGATCGATTTCAAAAAACCTATTCCTGCCGGAACTATTGTGGAACTGATCGGGAAAGTTTCCTATGTAGGAAAAACCAGTATGAAAGTAAACGTTGAAATTTACACTGAGCAGATGTATTCCTACGAAAGAGAAAAAGCCATAGTAGGTGATTTTACTTTTGTAGCGATTGATGAATTCAAGAAACCAATCCAGATACTATAAATACTAAAAGTTTCGGGCGGCCGGAGGCCGCCCGAAACTTTCCCCGAAGCAATATAATATATCTTCATTAAACAATGATTGGAATTCATTACGTTTTTCTTTAATTTTAGCCCTCGGGAAATTATTCTTACTATTTCCCAAAACTATAGAAGAACTGATATTACATGAAAAAAATTATTTTAATCATTACACTCGTCCTTTCAGTATCATTAGCAGCACAAAGAGACGTAAAAATTGAACTCCCGGAAAGTTACGAATTGGGAAATATCATTTTAGCACTCACAGAATACGGTAAAACAGATCCATATGACGTTCAGAAAGTTTCTCCGTATTATGATGAAATTATGTCTTATTTTGAGCCTGTAAAAGATCACCCCCTCTTAAAAAAAGTAAATTATTCAAGAAAAGACTGGAAAAAATTTCTGGGCTTCCGTACTGACTTTTATGCTTTTTCATTTGATGGAAATGGATTGCTTACGAGAGATTTTCCATTCAATTCATTTGGTCCCAAAGAAGTGGATGAAAATCTGGAACTGATCAATGATTTTGTGAAGAAATCAAATTACAGGGCTTTTTATAAAAATCACCAGCAGTTTTATCATTCTTTAATTGCCAATTACAAAGAGTATTATTACATCAATGATACCTATGCTTTTTTGGATAAAATAGCAGAAAGACCTGCCAATGAAGGAGGTAAAAAGTACATTATCGCCATTTCTCCTTTGGTAGGCGGGCAGAATTGCCATAGAGATATCAACAGCACCTTAACTGTTGACTTTCCTAATATCGGAGAAGATCTTATCCTTGGAAATTTAAAAGATAATCTTGCAAGAAGGATTCTTGATAATCACACTGTATTTTCGGAAATAGACCATGGCTATGTGAATCCTGTTTCTGATAAGTACTCAAAGGAAATAGCAGCAAACTTCAATCTGGCAAATTGGGATAAAAACTCAGGATATCCGGGTATCAATTCATTTAATGAGTATATGACATGGGCTGTTTACGACTTATTTATCAGAGAAAAATTTCCAAAAGAAAAAACGGACAGTCTTTCTGCAATCTATCATAAAGTGAATATCAGACGTGGATTTATTGCTCAGAATTTATTTTCTGAAAAGGTTATACAGTTTTACAAAAAGCATAAAAGCCTGGACAAGCTGTACACTCCATTATTACAATGGACGAAGACAACAGGAAAGAAAATTTCACAGCCTTCCGTAGTTAATGCCAACAACAAAGATTTTAAGAAAGTTGACCTCAGCAATGTGGTGGTACAATTCACAGAACCTATGAAAAAGACAGCTACTCTTCAGCTGAGACTGTTCGAATATGTGGATGGAAAAGAAACAAACAATACAGTTTTTATCGTTAAAAATCCGGTTTGGTCTAAAGATGGAAAAGAAGTAAAGTTTAAACTGGATACTTCTTATAAGAATTTTGAACTGAGATTTTATATCTGGAACAGCATCGCAGGGTTTTATTCTCAAAACGGAATTTTATTAAACCCTGATAACTATTTACTTCTATCCTCATAAAAATAAAGACCCTGTTCAATGATTGAACAGGGTCTTTATTTTTTTAAATTATTTCAAAACTTTTTCCGTTTCCAGATTCCTGTTCAATAAAAACTCAAAAGCCTCTCCCATTTCATCTGATGCTCTGCTGATTGCATTTTCAAGCATATTTCGGATCTGCCTCTCTGTCACTCCTGCTTCAGTCCAGCTCTTTCCTGTCGTATGGGAATTCAGGATGAATGGCATGATTCTGTCGATTCCGCAGGCAAAGACAGCATCAGGAGTTTTCTCATCTTCAAACTCCAGCCATAAATTAAAAAACTCTGTTCGTAAAGGTTCATCCAGTATTCCAAAGATCTTTTGGGCAGATGCTTTTTCTCTTTCAAACTTCCCCACCATTGCTTTTTCGTCAAAAATAAAAGTATCTCCGGCCTCTATCTCCACAAGATCATGAATAGAAAGCATTCTTATCACTCTTAATAAATCGATATCCGCACGGTTTTTGGCATATGGATAAAGAATCTGAGCCAGAATGATAATCTGCCACGAATGCTCTGCGGTATTCTCTCTTCGGGAGTCGTCTGCATTATAATTTCTTCTCTGCACGTTTTTAAGTGCATCTACTGCCAGGATAAAATCAATTTCTTTCTGAATTTTCATCTTACTTCTTATTTCTGTTATATTGATCTGACGGATATACCTTTGTTTTGGTAATCCATTTATTATTGAGCTTTTCTTTGGTGGTCACTTTTACGCGGCCTTCTACGGTCATATCTTCTTCTTTTTCAAAGACTTTATCAAGTCCTTTATTGGGAATGACGGCATATTCTATGGTAAAAATATCACAGCAGCCGGATTTTCCATAAGAAATAAGGCGTTTGCGCCGGGCGTCCACATCAAAAATATCAAGACCGTTTGAACCTAGTTCTGTAAGCTCTTCACTTTTTACAAATGCCATTCTTGTTTTATTGAAGACATATACGTCATAAGAGGCACCACTGTAATTCCCCATATTTCCGTTCCTTATAGCCACATCTTCGGTTCCGTCAAAATTAAAGTCATCTATAATCACACACCGTTGGTCCTTTGAAAGCGGAATCAATTTTCCCGGAACCAGTTTTTGACCTTTCTCTGCATATAAAACAAGGTCATCAGAAATAAAGGTCTGTACCTTGCTGTTTTTATGATCAAATAACTCTACTGTACCTTTTCCTCCACATCTGTCATCATAACAATTTTCTATCTGGATAACAGCATCATAACTTTTTGATACATCTTTAACTTCAAACTGATATTGCCCGAAGCATGCTGGCCCAAGCAAAACAAAAGCCGATATATGCTTATATTGATTAAATAAATCCATGGTAATAGTAAGTGATTTAGGTATTTTTAATTGCTAACAAAAATACGAATCATAATACCGATCTCAAAATTCCAATGACTTATAAAATAGCCGGTTCTTTAAACAGAAAATTTATAGCAAGCTTTTCCTGCTATCCGTTCATACTCCTCGCGCCAGGGCTTTCATTCTGAATGTAACCGAAGAATCCAATGCCTGCTGTGGGGTAACCACTTCTATCAGGGCTATGTATCAGTAATGGGAATAAGAATTAAGTAAAAGGCTATTTTTTCTCTCCATTCTATTAAAAGTTTAAATTTTCAGGTATTTTCTGTCTAAATTTATTTTATTCAAAATTCAGAATAAAAATTATCTATCTGATTATTAACATATTATATATTTTATTTTAAAAATTTCACTACTTTGTATTGCATAATACCATTTTATTTACATATCTTTGTAATGTAAAATTAGAATAGGCTCAGCTAGCTAGGAGCATCTTTCTAAAAATATAACTAATTAACAAAACTTATCAAAGATGAATACCGAAAATACCAAAGCGCAAATGCGAAAAGGAATTCTGGAATTCTGTATTCTAAGTCTCATCAATCATCGCGAAATGTATGTTTCCGATCTTATTGACGAACTGAAAAAAGGAAAACTGGATGTAGTGGAAGGGACCCTCTACCCTCTTCTTACAAGACTTAAAAACGGAGAATTTCTCTCTTACAGATGGGAAGAATCTACAGGAGGACCACCCAGAAAATATTATCAGATCACTGAAAAAGGAAAACTTTTCCTGGATGAACTTCAAAATACATGGAATGAGCTGACAGCTTCAGTAAACCAAATCACCCAACAAAATTAAAAAACAAAGCTATGAACAAGACACTCTCAATAGGACTCGCAGGTTTTTCTTTTACCATAGAAGAACACGCATATATAAAGCTCAGCGACTACCTGAATGCACTGAGAAGCTCACTGGAAGCTTCAGAAGCAGATGAGGTAATGCATGACATAGAAATAAGAATGGTGGAGATTTTCAAAGATTCTTTAGGAAAACGTGAAGTGATCAACGATACCGATGTAGAAAAGGTAATCGCACAGATCGGAAGCCCTGAAAAAATCGAAGAACAGGAAGAGGCTTATTTTTCTGAAAAAACTTCTAACAGAAAAAATAATTCAGGAACCGGTTATACAGACAAAAAACAACTGTTCCGTGATCCGGAAAAACAAAAAGTTGCCGGGGTTTGTGCAGGTTTGGCTCAATATGTAGGTATGGACATTACCACGATGAGAGCAATCTGGCTGGGAATATTCATCTTAGGAATTTTTACAGCAGCCATTTCTTCATCGTTAATAGGTCTTTTATATGTAATTCTTTGGATCGTACTTCCAAAAGCTGAGACCGCAGCAGATTTCCTGAAAATGCAGGGAAAGCCTATGAACTTCGACAATCTTAAGAATGAGTCTAATAAATTGGTACAGTTTGCCAATGAATCTACTCAGAGGGTCGGAGAAATCTATAACGAAAACAAACCTTATATCAACAACGCAAGCAGCGGAGTTTGGAATGTATTCAAGTACATCGTAGGAGGATTCTTCGTATTGATGGCAGTAGGAAGTATTATCGGAGTATTTGTATTATTCGGTCTTTTCGGGATGGATACAGACTTTCCCGGAGCTAATGAAATCAGATTCTACATGGATGATCAGGGACTTGACAAAGTACTGGCAGCAATGATGGTCATAGGAAGTTTAATCCCGGCAATCCTTTTCAGCTTATTAAGCATCAAGATATTCTCTCCGAAAACAAAACTGAGAAATATCGGATGGGTTGTAGGAGGTTTGTTCCTTCTTCTGATCGGCCTGGGAACTTACTTTGGAATCAGCATGGCTAAGAAAGATATGATCTACAGAGGAAGCAAGGAAGATGTGGAAAATGTTGCCATCAATACAACTTCAGATACAGTATATGTAGATGTAAAACAGGTTAATATCCCTCAGAATTTCAAAGCTTATAATAATGATATTTATTCAGATAAAAGATCCGTTTATGAAGAAGATTATATCTCTGTAGATGTAACCAGAAAACCAGATATCAAAACACCATATCTGATCATTAAAAAAGAAGGAAAAGGCTATAACTTCCCAATTCAGATGACGGTTCCAGTAGAAGTGGTCAATAATAAAGTATTACTTCCTAATTACATAAAATATCCATATGAGCACAGATTCAGAGACTACAGCCTGGACTATGAACTTGTGGTTCCGCAAAAAGCAGTTGTTTTATCCATGAATAAAGATCGTATCCACATGGACGGAGATTTAGACGGAGACGGTATCAATGACGAAGATCAGGACAGAGATGAAGATCATAACAATGTCAGAATTGAAAAAAATAAAATAACGGTAAACGGTTCCAGTATCGAATACAACTCTGATGACAAAGACAGCATCATTGTAAACGGCAAAAAAGTTCCAAACAGCCAGGCAAAGAAAGTAATTGACTCTGCAGTGTCCAATATCAAAAAATCAAATAAAGATATGGACATCAAGATCAAAGACGGAAAAAACGAAATTTCCATACAAACTAAATAATTAACTTCAGAGAGTGGTAGAAGGTGTGAGTGGATGGCAACCGTTTGAAATTCACACCCTTCTTCTCTCAGAAAAGTGAAAATAAAACAGTATTTAGTTTCTTATATGAAAAAAATGTTTTAATTTCGTAAAGCTAAAAATTTAATAACCAATCAACCAAAAACACAGCCTTATCATGATACAATTTGCAATGGAATTCGTAATGAAAATCGTAGATTTAATTAGCGGTTTGTTTTAAGAGCGATAATATTTCAATATATTTGTAAAGTATAACCAAAGTTTGGTTATACTTTTTTGTTTTTAATCCAAGAAATCTATGAAAAAGCTGATAGGCAAAGCAATGTTAAAGATATTAGGCTGGAAAGTCGTTCTGCAGGGCGATGTCAACAACCTGAACAGATGTATACTGGTAGTGGCTCCCCATACCCATAACATGGAATACATTTTAGGAAATTTCGCCTACTGGTCTTTAGAAAAGCCTTTAAAAATTATTATTAAAGACGCTCATACCAAAGCCTGGTATGGAAGTATCGTAAAAGGGCTTGGAGGTATAGGGATTGACAGAAGCCAGAAAAACGACCTGGTGAACTTCGTGGCCAACCAGTTTTCTAAAGAGGACTTCAGTCTTGTAATAACCCCGGAAGGAACCAGAAGCTGGGTTCCGAAATGGAGAAAAGGATTTTATCATATGGCTTTGGCAGCAAAGGTTCCTATCGTACTGGCAGCAGGTGATTTCAAAAGAAAAATTGTTTACCTGGGATACACGATCCCTTATGAAAGAATAGCATCGGTACCTTTTTCTGAGATCATGCAGGAGATTCAGGATTATTATATAAAAAATGATATTGTTCCTAAAGTTCCGGCCAACTGGAATCCCAATATTATGGGAACCGGGAATGAACAGGACAGTGTAAAACAGAATTAATCAATCATCATTTAGCAATTGTAAAATGAAAGGCCAGACAAAAGAAGAAATATTAGCTTTTATCAATAACTGGGGAGACGTAACCCTTGCCAAAACACTTGAAATAAAATTCATCGATATTGATCTTGAAAACGAAACCCTTACCGCAACAATGCCAGTTCTTCCGAGAACTCATCAACCTTTTGGTATCATGCATGGAGGGGCCAGCTGTGTTTTAGCTGAAACTTTGGGTTCAAGCCTGTCCAATATTTTTATTGATGGCGAAAAGTATTATGGAGTGGGAACCAATATCAACTCCAATCACCTAAGAAGCAAAAAAGACGGTATTGTAACCGCGACAGCACGTTTTATCCGAAAAGGAAAAACCATGCACGTTTCTGAAATTGAAATCCGCGACGAAAAGGGCGTTCTTATTAATCATACGACAATGACCAATAACATTATTCACAGATAAGAATTTGATCTAGATAAAAAAATAAAGAGCTTAAAATAAATTTAAGCTCTTTTAATTTTGACATCTTTAAGACTAGTAATACCTTTGCAGAAAGGAAAATCATCGTGGAAATTTTCTCTATTATTTTCCGCTGATGATTTTCAAAATCCTTCATAACTCATGATTTATTTCAAACTTCCATTCGACGAAAGACTACTATCAGCTGATCAAAAAAACAAAAAGAATGCAGTTACCTTTTTTGCTTATAACGGCTTAGATCAGATCAGTTTTCATGGAGATATTACTGAAATTGATCCTTCAGAATTTTCACATATTTTTATTGCAAATGAAAATTTGATAAATGATTCAACCAATTCTTCTGCCGAGACTAAAGAAGAGTACTGCAAAACATTGCAGGAAGTAATTGAAGTCATTAAAGAAAATAGCCTGGCAAAGCTTGTCTACTCGCGAAGAAAGATTTTCAAAGACTTTACAGCAATTGATTATAAGGAAAGTTTTAAAAATCTATGTGCATCCTATCCGAATGCTTTCAGATATCTCTTTAATGATGGGCAAAATGCATGGATGGGAGCTTTCTCAGAAGTATTAGGAAAGTTTGACAAAACTACCCATGAATTTGAAACGATGGCTCTTGCCGGAACCCTTCCGGTATCCGAGGAATGGTCTGAAAAAGAAATTGAAGAACAGAAGCCGGTTACCACTTACATTCAGGATATTCTTAAAAGTTATTCCGACGATGTAAAACAGTCGGAAACATATGATCATATTTCCGGAAATATAAAGCACCTGCGAACAGACTTTAAAACCCATATAAAACCCGAATATCTTGACAGCCTCATTCAGGATTTACACCCTACTCCAGCCGTTTGTGGTATCCCTAAAGATTTTTGCAACGAAAATATCCGTAAATACGAAAAATTTCCACGTGAGTTATATGCCGGTTATATTAAGATCGAAACACAAGAGAGCATCTTTTATTTTGTGAACCTGCGTTGCGCAAGACTCTACAAAGACTCTGTACACGTTTTTGTAGGAGGCGGAATAACAGCCCAAAGTAACCCTGAAAAAGAATGGAGAGAAACCGAACTGAAGTCTGAAGCAATATTGAAAAATTTAGTTATTTCATAGAATTTTGTAGAATTTTCTATCGTTGTAAAGTTCTAACCGCAATTTGCAATGGTTTGCACTGATTTTGGTGTTATTTTCTTTGCTGAGTGACAACGCCTTTGCGAACGATTTTAAAGCATGAATAAAAACTTTGTGAGCTTTGCGTTGTATTCATTCTAACACCTAAAACCTCCAACCTATTACCCAATAAAAAACCTCCTTCAAAAAAGAAAGAGGCTATATCTATATTGAAATATTCAATTTATTTCTTTAAACCAATTCTGCTCCAGGTATCCATTACAAAAAGTAAGATAAGGCCTATTGCAGCAGCACCAGCTGAGAATACAAACCTAACATTATCCTCATCTCCCAAAATATCTGTTGCCTGCCAGTTGATAGCATAAAGATTGATGGTGATGAAAACAAGAAACAGTACTAAAAATACTTTATAAAACTTCTTCATGACTCTTAAAAATTAATATAATTCTGCACCAGCTGGGCAAAATTTGCGGTGAATAATTTAATTGAAATTGCCAAAAGGATGATTCCGAAAACTTTCTGAAGGATCATTAAAGTAGCATCCCCGATTTTCTTCTCCAACCATTTCGCTGATTTCAGCACCAAATATACGAAAATTGTATTAAGAATAATTCCGCAGATAATATTAATATCATGAAATTCAGCTCTCAGGGATAGTGCAGTCGTTAAAGTTCCAGCTCCTGCAACCAGCGGAAATGCGATGGGGACAATAGATGCGGCCTTTGCTTCAGTTGTTTTATTGATTTCAATTCCCAGAATCATTTCCAGAGCTATGACAAAAATCACAAAAGCTCCGGCAATGGCAAAGGAATTGACATCAACTCCAATAAGTTTAAGGATCTTGTTTCCCACAAATAGAAAAACAATCATAATAGCTCCGGCAGTGATTGCAGCCTTTCCTGCTTCAATCTGCCCAAACTTCTGTTGAAGGCTTACTATAATAGGAACTGAGCCGATGATATCGATAACGGCAAAAAGAACCATAAAGCTGGTAACAATCTCTTTAAAAGAAAAACCATCAAAAATTTCCATCTCTTTGTAATTAAAAATTTCGCAAAAATATGAAAATAAACTGATTATTTGCTAATTTGTGAATATAAATTAACAATTGTTTTCAAAAGTTCTTCAAGACCTTCAGCAGACCTTACAGGATTATATTTTTCCATCTGAACTTTCTGCTGCAATTTACTGTATTCCTCAGCAACAGAAGAACCTTTGTGCTTTTCAAGAAAAGTCTTAAACTCCATGGCAGAACCCTGAAAATACTGGCTTCTTACTTCCTCGTCCAATTCTTCCAGTGTAGCAAAAAACTTTTCATACTCTCCGTTATCTTTAAGATTTTCCAGATATCCAAAGTAATCATTGATGTCCGTTTTCATCAATTCCCGGATCTCTTTTTCTGTTTCAGCTACTGATCCTAAAGGTTTTGACGGTACAGTTTCCCTAACTAATGTACGTTTTTTTTGCCAATTTTTAAATAACAGATAGGCTATAAATAAGCTTATCAGAATAGCAATATTTGTCAGAAGAATATTCCAGTGAAATTTGCTCTTTTCTTTTACTTTGAATGAAGTGGTTTTTAAAACCGGAGTATTCACCGTCTCCAGAAGATTATTGGTATACTCATTTACTTTTTCCACAGTAGAGCGGGCCTCCATAATCTGATCGTGAGAAAATGCATTCAGATCCAGTGTTTTCTGCCCCAAATCTACATATTCTTTATTTTCAGGATTAAAGAAAGCAAACTGCTCAGTTTTAATGGAGATTGCCCCTGATTTTTTTGGAATAATTACATAATTAGCAAGGATTTCACCCTTCATCCCTGCAGTTCCCGGAGCAACTTTAGATGTAATTTTCGGAGCAAATACTTCATAATCCGGAGAAGCCGCAATTTTGGGAAGTTCCATATCCGGTAAATTACCTTCACCTGAAACTTTCACTACCACATTCAGAGGTTTTTTAGCTTCCGGTTTTTCTTTAGAAGCGTTATATACGTTTACATTAAAGTTTCCAACAGCATTTTTAAAACATTCTGGAGCTCCTTCAGGGAGCTTCCTTACATTGATTTTAACTTTATTGGAAACAATTTTGGTTTTATTTGAATAAGTACTTAGTGATGCGGATACTCCCGGAACTTCCACATACCCTGCTTCATTCGGAAATACCATAAACATAGCCAGAACCTGTGAGGGCATATTGGCATATCCGGACGGATCTATCTCAGATTTATCAAAACTGATAG
This sequence comes from Chryseobacterium sp. ON_d1, assembly GCF_006829085.1. Taxonomy (GTDB): domain Bacteria; phylum Bacteroidota; class Bacteroidia; order Flavobacteriales; family Weeksellaceae; genus Chryseobacterium. The sequence continues at coordinate 133,761 of NZ_BJTC01000003.1, read as the reverse complement.
GATGTACATTGATATTATCCTGTTTTGGAAGATGAATATTTTTCACCTTTCTCAGGTTATCCATGTTTCTTGAGTACACTCTCAAAACAGCTACTGTAGGCTGGTCCTGATAGACATCTCTGTCCTCGATCTCCATATTCAGATAAACATCATTGGAGGTATTGGCAGCCAACGATCTTCTGTCTACAAGATCACGGATATTGATATCAAACGGTTCTGTTTTGTAAATTCTGTTATTGACAGTAACCAATACTGAACCAATTTTTATTTTCCCTTTTTTCTTTGGTTCAAGGGCAATTCTGGATACCTTTTGGGTAATTAAAGTGTTGGTGGCCGGATCAATCACGGTATTGGTAACAGATCCGCTTCCTATGATATTAAATTTTGAAAGATCCGGAAGCTGGAAACCTGTCTGCTGCACAAGGTCACTTCCGTTAAGTTCAAGAACAATAGTAAGATTGATGATATCCTTACCTGCATACTCTGATTTATCTGCATCCATAGAAAGATTTACCTGTCCGTAAGTAATTACGGACGCAAGAGTAAGCAATATGTAAATCAATTTGTGCTGCATCACCAATCTTTCTCGTTGCTTTCAGGCATCGAATAAGAATTTTTATTTAAAATTCTTCTGGCGGTTTCTTTTTCTTTTTCGTTTATTTTATCTAAGATCGCATTTTCAAGATTCTTTGGCATCCTGCCTTCGTTATTCTGATTCTGCTTAGGATTGTCACCCTGGTCACTTTTACCTTCGTTCTGAGGGCCGTTACCCTGATCCTGTTTTTTGTCTTTGTCGCCTCTCTGATCGTCACCTTTGTTCTGATCATTTCCGCCGCCGCCTTTTCCTGAGTTATTCTGTTCGTTTTTTTGTTGTTGTTTTTCTTTTTCTTTCAGTTTGGCAATTTCATAATTTTTACGGGTTACCTCACTGTAGGGATCCTGCTTCAGGGCTTTTTTATAATAATCAGCTGCTTTTTCAGGCTGATTCATCTGCATATAAGCATTTCCTAAATTATGCAGAGCTGCTGTTTTATCAGGAAGTGTCTGTGAAAGCTTTTCTGCTTTTTCAAACTCTGCTTTTGCTTCTTCGTATTTTTTACTTTTGTATAAAGCATTCCCCATGTTATAATGAGCAGTAAAATCTTTATCATTGGATTTTATTGCTTCCATATATTTTGAAGAAGCACCATCATAGTCTTTACCGTCAAATTTCTGATTGCCTTCATGAACTAAATTCTTATAGCTTTCCTGCCCAAACAAGAAGCCTGAGAATGAGATGACAACAATAAACGACAAAAATATGATTTTAGTATTCATCACTTGCAAAATTATTCCTTTATATGTTAAGAAACAGAGTTTTATTTGTTAAAATTCGGTTAAAGTACTTGTAGAATTTCTTCTATAAATAAAGGAAAAACTACACATTAAAATCCTTTTTTGGATTAAAAATATAAATTAAAAAGAAAAACAGAATAGATACTGCAAGAAAATATTGATAATAATGATTAGCATTCTGTGATTTCACCATGGTTTCTGCGCCTGCAGACTTCTTATTCACAGCATCTACGATTCTGTCCGGAGCTTCATTGATGTTATTTCCGTCAATATAAGTACCGCCTGTAGATTCAGCCATTTTCTTCAAAGCTTCGGTTTGTCTTTTTGAGATTACTGTTCCCCCATTCATATCGGTTTTATAACCCATCAGCTGCCCAAATACATATTCCGGAACCGGAGCTCCTTCATCTGTACCAATTCCTACAGAAGTAATGCTTATTCCTTCTTTGTTGGCTAATCGTATAGCTGCATTATCATTCCCTTCATTATCTTCACCATCGCTCAGTAAAACAACTTTTCTGGAACCTTTGCTTACATTTTTAAACTTCTCCACTGCAGCCTGCATCCCTTTCAGAAAATCTGTCCCCTGAATCTGCATTGAATTGGTTTCAATACCGCTGATATAAGTTTCCGCAGAGTTATAATCAGTAGTAAGAGGCATAATAGACATTGCCTGTCCGGCAAAAATCACAATACCAACCTTATCATTAGTCATTTTCTTCAAGGAGGCTGTCATCAGATTCTTAGCTTCTGAGAGACGGCTTGGGTCTATATCCTCAGCATTCATAGAATTGGACACATCCAGCATAAAAATTACATTATTCAGCTTCTGGGTACTCTTTACTTCTTCCGATCCATTCAGAAGATCAATGATAGAGAATATCAAAAATAAGGTCCCTAATAGATAGAGCGCAGGAAAAAACTTTGTAAATCCTGATTTCTTTTCAAATAAGTTATCATGAAACTGACTGGCTGCAAAAATTTCTCTTTTTTTGTTTCTCCATTGTAAGAAACGGATCATAAAAGAAGCTAACAGCGGCAGAAGCAACAGTAAAAACAAATACCAATAATTTCCTAAAGACCAACTCATCAGCTTAAAATTTTATAAAAAACCCATCTCAACAGTGCATCAAACACCAGCATTCCCAAAGCAATCCAAAGGAAAATCTTAAAATATTCCTCATAGTTGTAAAGCTTGGAAACTTTCACATCTGACTTCTCCAGCTGGTTAATCTCATCATATACTTCTTCCAGACTGCTGTTTGAAGTGGCTCTGAAATATTTTCCTCCTGTAGTCTGTGCGATTTCTCTTAAAGTATTTTCATCAATGGTAACCTCTGCTTCAGTAAAGATAAGATCTCCAAAGATGTCCTGCGATGTCGGCATCAGAGCATAACCATTGGTCCCGATTCCGATTGCATATACCTTTATATTATTATTTTTTGCCAGTTCGGCAGCAACCTGTGGAGGAATCGCATTCTGGATATTGCTTACCCCATCGGTCATCAGGATGACTACTTTACTTTTAGCTTTGCTTTTAATCAAATGATTCACAGCAACGGAAAGCCCTTCTCCAATCGCCGTACCTGCTTCAAGGCCGGCAGAATTCAGATTTTTAATTTCATCAACAACAACCTGATGATCCGATGTAACAGGGACTTTTGTAAAAGCTTCCGCAGCATAAGCCACCACTCCTATCCTGTCATTAGGACGTTTCTGGACAAATTTTACCGCAATATCCTTCAGTGCCGTAATACGATCAGGATTTAAATCCTTTGCCAGCATACTTAAAGACACATCAATAGATAACATAATATCTACTCCCTTTGTATCATCTCTATCCTGAGAAATTGTAAACGTTCTCGGCCTTGCCATGGCAATAATCAAAGCGGAAAGAATGATATATTTTGAGATTTTCAGTAAAAAAAGTACCCCTTGTATGCCACCGCTGTGATCCATGTTTTTTATTGTAGGCACCTTTATACCCTTTCTTTTCTTTCTCCCGATATCTTTAATTAAAAGTGGGATAAACAGCAGAAAAAGCAGTAAAAACCATGGGCTGTAAAACTCAAAATTAAACATCCTTTCTTAAGTTTTCGAATTCTAAATCCTTAGATGATCTTTTTACAAACTCCCTGATATTGGCAAAATCTTTTTCCATAGTTTCCTTATCAGGAAAAGTTTTGGCAAATTTCACCAGATCGCCTCTCAGAAATACATCTTCCACAATTTTTTCGTTATCCTGGGAAATTGTATTATTCTTTTTCATGACATCAATAAGGTCATCAGTAAGAAGGACATCCGCCGGAAGCTGATATTGTCTGGTAATAAAGGTTCTGGAAATATCAATCAATTCAACATAAAAAGACCGAAAATTACCTCCCTCAATATATTTTTTCTTTTTAAGTGAATCCAGCTCTTTCAAAGTCTGGTTAGTAGCCACCACAGGGGAACTCTTCGACTTTCTGCCCCATTTTACAAACATAATAATAGCAATAATCAAAGCAATTGCTGCCAGTGCTGCCAGAATATAAAACTTATAAAGCTCCCAATAATCCTTCGCCTCAAGTTTGACTTCCTTGTTTTTCATGATATCATTAATCTGGTCTGCTTTCTGAGCAGTATTGATGACATCTATCTCATAGGGGATTGTTTTAAGTATTTTATCCCCCACTTTGAATTCCAGTTCCGGAATGGTAAATTTCCCTTCATCAAAAACAGCAAATTCAATTTTCCTTTCATAAGAATTGGCATTTTGCCCGATACTGTCTTTAGTTTCTTCAAAATGAAAAGGAAGCAGCTCATTTTTCGGAGCTGAAGCAACTTTCTGCCCATTAAGATTATCAATCTTTATGGTAATATGATTGGTTTCTCCCAGTGCAAGGGTTTTCTTTTCTACATTAGAGGATAATATCTGTGAAAAAACATTTGCACAGATCAGAAAAGGTAGTATTAAAAATATTTTTCTCAATGTTACAATAATAAAGGCAGCTGCCTGATATTTTTATTTACGGACAAAGCCCGATGTTATTTTTTCTGAAAGTAATTATACAGTAATTTTGAATAATCTGATCCTGTATTGATATTCATAAAACTTGCAGAGCTGTTGGCAAAATCTTCTTCCAAAGCTCTCAGCTTTTGTTTCTGAGCTTCTGCAAAAGTATATCTCCATCTTGCGCTGGAGGTATTAGCCCAGATCTCCTTTCCGGTTTCTGCATCATACAAAAGGGCATATCCTACATCAGGAATTTCATTATCCTTTTCATCATAAATCCTCATTCCCAGCAGCTGGTGTTTCTTTGAAGCCACTCTCAGCATTTTGGAATCATAGCCATCTTCAAAGTCTGAAAACAGGAATACCAGAGATTTCCTTTTAAATATCCCCATCATGTATTCCAGCGCTTTGTCTATTTTAGATTCTGCCGGAACATAATCTGCCGTCAGGATATTACTGATAATGGACAGAATATGTTTTCTTCCTTTCTGAGGAGGAATTACCTTGTATACTTTATCAGCAAAAAGGATCAGTCCTACTTTATCATTATTCCCGGCAGCAGAAAAGCCTAAACTCGCAGCAATTTCTGCTACATATTCTCTTTTCAGCTGAACTTTTGTTCCGTAATCCATGGAAGCAGAAATATCAACGAGAATCATCATCGTCAGCTCTCTTTCTTCTTCCATTACCTTTACGAACGGTTCACGGAAACGTGCGGTCTTATTCCAGTCGATTCTCCTGATCTCATCGCCAAACTGATAGGGACGAACTTCAGAAAAAGTCATTCCCTGCCCTTTAAAGGCACTGTGATATTGTCCCATCAAAGCAGCCTCCGTCTTTTTTCTGGTACGGATTTCAATCTGCTTTACTTTTTTTACAATATCTTTTATCTGCATAGACAAGTTTAAAATTTAATATTCAAAGTTTAATATCGATGCGGGATCCGGGTTAATCTTTTAACTCAATAGATACATTCAGCCACTCGCTGTCAAACTTTGTACTGTATTTTTTATAAAAATTGATAGCTGGTTCGTTCCAGTTCAATACCTGAAACACCATTCCGCTGTAATTATTTAATTTTCCATGTTCCAGCGTTGCATCAAACAGTTTCTTTCCAATCTGCTTTCCTCTCAATTTTTCCGTTACTACAAGATCTTCAAGATACAGCCTTCTCCCTTTCCATGTTGAATAGCGGTCATAATACAATGATATCCCAACTATTTTCTCTTCATATTCCGCCACAAAAGCTCCCCATACCGGAGAAGTACCAAAACCATCCTGAATAAAATCTTCCAGCGTTACGGTTACTTCATGCAATGCTTTTTCATATTCTGCCAATTCTCTGATTAAATCCAACATGGAAGCACAGTCTTCCAGAATTGCTTTTCTTATGATCACTTCACTCATTATGGTGCCTGGATTTTTGCTAAAATTCTGTTGATGATTTCTTCTGTTGAAATCTCTTCGGCTTCAGCCTCGAATGTTAAGCCCATTCTGTGTCTTAAGACATCTTTTGCCAACGCTTTAACATCTTCCGGAATTACAAATGCTCTTCCTTTCAAGAATGCGTAGGCTCTTGAAGCGATAGCAAGATTAATGGAGGCTCTTGGGGAGGCTCCGAAACTGATATAATTTTTAAGTTCAGAAAGCCCGTAGTTCTCAGGATAACGTGTGGCAAATACCATATCCAGAATATATTTTTCAATTTTCTCATCCAGATAAATCTGGTTGATCAATTCTTTAGCGTCTACAATGTCCTGAAGTGAAATCACCGGTTTCACAGTAGGTTGGTGTGAAGTTGAAACCATTCTCATCACCTGTCTTTCATCTTCAAAAGCAGGATAATCGATCGTGCATTTCAGCATAAAACGGTCGCTTTGCGCTTCAGGCAGCAGATAAGTTCCTTCCTGATCAATCGGGTTTTGGGTTGCCAATACCAGGAATGGTTTTGGAAGCTTCATGGTTTCATCACCAATAGTCACCTGTTTTTCCTGCATTACTTCCAGAAGGGCCGACTGTACTTTGGCCGGTGCACGGTTGATCTCATCAGCCAGTACAAAATTTGCAAATACAGGACCTTTTTTTATAGAAAAATCATTGTCTTTGATATTATAGATCATGGTTCCCACTACGTCTGCAGGAAGTAAATCCGGTGTAAACTGAATCCTTGAAAACTCTCCATGAACAGCATCTGCAAGCGTTTTTATCGCTAAGGTTTTGGCCAGTCCGGGCACTCCCTCAAGAAGAACGTGACCATTCCCCAAAAGCCCAACCAAAAGACGGTCTACCATGTATTCCTGCCCAATAATAACTTTGTTGATTTCCTGTCTCAGAAGAGAAAATAAGTAGTTTTTTTCTTTTACTTTTTCCGTCAATTGGCGGATATCTTCAGCTTGATATATCTCTGACATAGCTTGATTTAAAATAAGTGGTAAATTTCTGATAAATACTTGCATTAATCAACATAATAAATGCCATTTTTGAGTTAAAGTTTGTTAAATATTCCAGCATTTATGCAAGATCAAGAATGGCTGAAGCCTTAAAACTCAATAAGATTATCCTTTTTTTTCATAAAAATATATAAATTTCACTTTAATCTCCCGCTCAAAAATTGTCATTTCCAGTTTATTAAACTATTTTTGGAGATTAAAAAATTTTGCAAAATGAATTATCATTTTCAAGCACACAGACAGGTAAGAAAGAACCTTTTAGGCATTCTTCAGAACACATCTCATGAAGATCTGATTCTGATTCCGGATGGTTTCAACAACAATATTTACTGGAATATTGCACATACGGTTGCCACACAGCAGCTGCTGCACTACTATCTGAGCGGAAATCCGTTCCGTATTGATAAATATTGGATAGAAACCTATAAGAAAGGGACCTTACCCAACTTAAATGTTCAGAAATCAGAAGTGGAGGATTTAGAATTTTTACTTACAGAAACTTCGAAGATTCTGATGAAGGATTATGACAGCGATTTTTTTTCTGACTATACTCCCTATACCACAAGTTTCGGGATGGATCTGAAAAGCATCCAGGATGCCATTATCTTCAACAACATGCACGAAAGTCTTCACTACGGGTATGTGTTGTCACAGAAAAGAGCAATTTTAGGAGAGAAAGGAAGATAGTGAATCTTGCTGCGCAAGTCAATGGTCAGATGTGAATATACATCCAACAAATTGACTTACAAAGTAAAATTCACGATTGACAAATTCACTCTATAACTATATAATACATTTTCAATGAAAGACGATTTTATTTTCGGGCTGCGTCCCGTTATTGAAGCAATTGAAGCGGGAAAAACAATTGACAAGATCTTTGTGCAGAACGCACTTCAGGGTCCTATTTATGCTGAATTAAAAGCCATTTTAGCGAAAAATAAAATCCGTCCCAATTATGTTCCGGTTGAAAAACTAAACCGTTTTACAAGAAAAAACCACCAGGGTTTGGTTGCTTTTATTTCGGATGTTCCGTTTCATAAAGTGGAGGATATTGTTCCACAGTTATTCGAACAGGGAAAAACCCCTTTTCTTTTGATTCTGGACAGACTTACTGATGTAAGAAATTTTGGGGCCATCTGCAGAACGGCAGAATGTGTAGGTATTGATGCCGTTATCATTCCGGAAAAAGGAGCCGCTCCTATCAATTCTGATGCCATAAAAACTTCAGCAGGAGCAATCTACAATATCAAGATATGTAAGGAAAATAACCTTGCACATACGGTAGACTTTCTTCAGCAAAGCGGAATTTCTGTGTATGCAGCCAGTGAAAAAGCTCAGAAATTAATCTATGATGTGAACTTTACAGAGCCATGTGCTGTTGTGATGGGAAATGAAGAAACCGGAATCTCTAAAGAAGTATTACATCATGCTGACGAAAAAATAAAACTTCCTATTGAAGGAAAAACCCAATCCCTGAATGTTTCTGTAGCATGTGGAGCAATTTTATATGAAGCGGTAAGGCAGAAAATGACTGTAATACCCAATCCGTAAACGATGAAAATACAATCACTTTTATCCTTATTTTTTGTCCCGTTGGTTTTTAATGCCCAATCAAAAAAAATAGCAACAGACAACAGGCTTACGACTGATCTTGATAAAATGGTTCAGAAAGAAGCTCTGGTCTATATGCAGGATCCTTCACGTGTAGGGCTTTCAATAGGTGTTTTTAAAGATGGTAAAAGTTATTTTTATAATTATGGAACCACGGAACTGGGGCAACAACAACTCCCAACCTCCAAAAGTCTGTATGAGATTGCTTCCATTACCAAAACCTTTACCGGAACGCTTCTGGCTCATGCCTTAGTAGACGGTAAAGTCAAAATGGATGATGATATCCGAAAATATATAGGAAATTATCCTAATCTTGAATTTGAAAAGCATCCTATAATCATTGGAAACCTTACCAATCATTCGTCAGGATTACCGCAATTTTTACCGGATCAGTCAGAAACCTTCAAAAAGCCAATGGACTCCATTGCTTTAGCCCTGTCTGATTTTTATAAAAACTATTCTAAAAAGAAGTTTTATGAGGATCTTCATCAGGCTAAACTGGATTTTGTTCCGGGCTTAGAGTATAAATATTCCAATACGGGAACGCAAATCGCAGGAGATATCCTGGAAAAAGTATACCATAAAAGCTATGCAGATCTCCTTGCAGAGTATATTACAAAGCCTTTGAAAATGAATCATACTATTCTTGGTACGAATTCTGCACAGCTATTGACTTGTTATAATGAAAAAGGAAAAGTAATGCCCAGGAATTTCACCACAATTTTTGGCCCGGCAGGTGGAGTTCTATCCACGACAGAAGATCTGGTAAAATATATGAAATACCATTTGGATGAAAGTAATAAGTATGTGAAAGCCTCTCATATTCCTTATGTAAAAAGTAAAGGAGATGCTATTGGCCTGTACTGGAGGTTACACACGTATGAAGATGGAACTCAAACCGTTTATCATACAGGAGGTACATTTGGTTTTTCAAGTGTACTTCAGATTTATCCTTCAAAAAACATGGGAGTCGTAATACTTTCCAATGAATCTGATGGAGAATCTCAGGGAAAACTGCAGGATATTGCAGACAATTTATTAAGAAATAGTAGTAAAAAATAAAGTTAAACATCGAATGAAGAACATTGCAGCGCTTGCGCTTATATCATCAATAGCCCTTGTATCTTGTAAAAAAGAAACGGCAAAAATAACAAAAGTAGATCCTAAAACCGGAAAAACGGTCACTGTAGAAGTCCCTGCTGATTCTGTGGCGAAAGTCTCCGAAAACCCGGCTATCAAGGACTCTTCGGGAGTTATCACACAGACTTTCAAGCTTGAAAAAGGAAAAACATATCCTCTTACCACCTATCAGAGAGATGTAAAGACAATGACTGACCCTCAGGGAAAATCAATCACTGCAACAAGTGAATCTACAGATGAAATGAATTTCGTGGTAGATGATATTAAAGGAAATGTATATGAGATGACCCTTAATCTTGTGGCGAAAAGAAACTCTCAGTCTGCACAGGGAAAAACAGTAATCGTAGATACTAAACTTCCTCTTCCTAAAGAAGATGATCTTAAAATGATCTGGAATGTCAACAAAGCACTTACCGGAAACAAACTTCAGATGAAGATGGATACGAAAGGGAATGTGATTTCTATTACAGGATTTGATGCTGTATACACAAAAGTTGGGAATGCAGTAGGTACGCTGATCAAAGATGCCAATGAAAAAGCAAGCGTAGTAGCAAGCCTTAAACAGTCATTCAATGAAAAAGTACTGAAAGATCAATTCCATAAAAACCTGATGATTATTCCTAAAAAAGGAGTGAAAATTGGTGAAAAGTGGTCAACTTCCGAAAGTGCTGACCCAAGTGGAAATGTAAAAGTAACATCGAATTATGTACTGAAAAGCTTAGGAAACGGAATAGCAGAAATTGCAGTAACCGGAGGAATTCCTAAGAAAACAGAGAAGAAAGCTCAGGGACCGATTACTCACAGCCTGAGCAGTGAACTGGTTCAGAACGGAGCCATTAAGTTTGACGAAAGTACAGGATGGATTACCAACCAGAATATCAACGTAAAAACAACTCAGATAGAAACTATTTCCGATGGAAAGCAGTCTCAGTCTATGAAAAGCGTTTCCAATTCTTCGGTAATGGTAAACCCATCTGCTAAATAACTTGAATAAACATTCAGTGTTTAAAATAACTTTTAAACACTGAACTTTAAACAAAAAACATTATGAAGTACATTCTTGAGTTAGTACTCACTGCCATTATTATTTTCTTTGTCTGGAACATTCTTAAAAGAATCTTCTTCAAGACTTTCTACAGCTATCGTTTCAACAATGATGACCAGAATAAAAGACAGCAGGACATACACAACTCGAATAAGAATAACAACCAGAGCCTTAACTGGGATGCAGAAACTGTAGACTACGAAGAGGTAAAAGAGAGTAATGACAAAAGGTAAAAATTCCAGGAAATAAAAGATAATAACCAGCATGGCAAAAAATAAGAGCTTAATTTATATTGCAGTTTCATTAGTCATATTTATAGTTTTAGCATTTTTATATTCTACTCCTGTATTTACAGGGAAACAGCTTTTCCAGCATGATATCGTACAATATAGAGGTGGTGCAAAAGAACTGCTTGACTATAGAGCCAACACCGGAAATGAAACCTATTGGAGTGACTCCATGTTTGGAGGGATGCCAACTTATCAAATGGGAAGCCAGTTTAAAGGCGATATCATCAAAAAAATCGACAGCAATCTGAATTTTATGCCAAGGCCTGTCAATTACCTTTTCCTGCTGTTTGCAGGCTTTTTCATGTTAGGAATGGTAGTAGTCAGAAACTGGAAATATGCCCTGTTAGGAGCTACTTTCTTCGGACTTTCAACCTATTTTTATATTATTATTGCAGCCGGACATAACGGAAAGGTAAATACTATTGAATATTTTGCTCCGCTTCTGGCCGGAATTTTACTGGTTTATATCAGGAAACAATACATTTGGGGATTCATTGTCACCACCCTTTTCATGGGGCTTCAGATTGCAGCGAATCACCCGCAGATGACGTATTATCTGTTCCTTGCTTTAGGATTTTTATTCCTTTCCGAGCTGATCAGAGCCATCCAGAAAAAAACACCGATGAAGCATTTCCTGATATCATCAGGAATTATTGCGGCATCATGTATTATCGGAGTGGGAATGAATTCGCAGAGAATCATGGCCAATTCAGAATATGTAAAAGAAACAGTTCGTGGAAAGCAAATTCTAACCAACGAAAGCCATACTTCAGGAAAATCCGGAATGGATAAGGAAAGTATGCTGCTGTGGAGCTATGGCCAACTTGAAACTTTAAACCTTTTTATCCCAAGATTGATGGGTGGTGGAAGCCAGGAACCTGAAGGAAAAGATATCATGAACAGAGTTCAGGAACTGGTTCAGGAAAATGTAGGTTCGCAGGCTGAAATGGATAGAATTTCCAAAGGCTTCAGCGGGGTAACCTACTGGGGAGACCAGCCGGGAACTTCAGGGCCTGCCTATCAGGGAGCGATTGTATGTTTTCTTGCCTTGCTGGGATTCTTCTTCGCCTGGAAAAAATACCGTTACTGGATTTTAGGAGCTTCTGTTCTTACTATTTTACTGGCTTGGGGAAGCAACTTTATGCCGCTATCTGATTTCTTTATCGATTATGTACCGTTTTACAATAAATTCAGGGCACCTTCTTCCATTTTAGTTGTTGTGGAATTACTGTTCCCTCTGATCGCAATCCTTGGATTATACAGATTCTTCACCGATGAAAAACTGACTGAAGAATATAAACAGAAAATCCTTCTTTATGTGGGAGGAGGAACATTAGGATTTTTATTGATTCTTTTAGTCTTTGGAAAATCATTATTAGGATTTGCAACAGAAAACGAAAAAACGTATTTCCCTCCTTTCCTGCTTGATTATCTTGTAGATGAAAGATATAAACTATTTAGAATAGACGCCATAAAAGCATTTATCTATGTAGCAATTGCGGCAGCAGCACTATTCCTTGTTTTAAAGAAAAAACTCAGCCAGAATATTGCTTTGATAATAATCGGAGTGGTAAGTTTATTTGACCTTTGGACTGTAAACAAGCGTTATTTGAATGACGAAAATTATGTAGATAAAATTTTTGCTGAAAACCCTTTCCAGACTGAAAGCTCAGATCTGCTTGCTGAAAAAGTTCAGGGAAATCCAAATCTGGAATCCATTTTATCCAATGTCAATATCAACAAAACATTGGAAACCATTGCTGAAAAAGACAAAACCCATTATAGAATTTACAACCAGACACTGGGCATAACAAGTGAAACCAATACTTCTTATTTTAAAGCTTCTATTGGGGGGTACCATGCTGTAAAATTAAGAAGATATGATGATGTATTAAATGAATATATCAATAGCATTGACAGTGTAAAAACCCCCAATGTATTAAACTTGCTGAATGCTAAATACATGGTTTTCGGAGGTCCAGAGCAGCCACAGGTTGTTCCTAATCCAAAAGCTAACGGAAATGCATGGTTTGTAAGTGATTTAAAGTTTGTGGATACACCTAATCAGGAGATTAAATCTATCGGGACTATTGATAATAAAAGGACAGCTGTGATTGCATCTTCTGATAAATCATATTTTGATAACAAACCGGTTCAGGCAGATTCTACAGCATTTATCAATCTTACAAAATATCAGCCCAATGAGCTTGAATTTAAATCTCAGTCGAAGACTCCTCAATTGGCAGTATTCTCTGAAATTTATTATCCTCATGGATGGAAAGTTCTGGTGGATGAGAAAGAAGTTCCTTATATAAAAGCAGATTACTTACTTCGTGCGGTGCATGTTCCGGCAGGAAACCACCATATCAGAATGGTATTTGAACCTGAAGTCATTGAAAAAGGAAAATGGGTTTCTCTTCTTTCATTCGGATTATTTATCCTGTTGGCTGCATTTGGAATTTTCTGGATCAACAAAAACAGGAAAAAAGAAATTATAGCTGAACAAAACGCTTAATAATAGGAAAGCTCAAAAAATATAGTGCAATGTCATTCTGAACGAAGCATAACGTAATGAAGAATCTCAAAAATCAAACATGAGAACGTTAGGCACTCATAATTACTATGTTGATATACAGGGATTCAATCCAGATTGGAAATTTCTCAATGAAGAGATAGAGTGAGATTCTTCACTGCGCTCCGCTTCGTTCAGAATGACAAAGACCATTAATTAAATAAATGGAACAGAAGAAAATATTGATTATCACCTATTACTGGCCTCCTGCGGGAGGTCCTGGTGTTCAAAGATGGCTGAAGTTTGCAAAATATCTGCCTGATTTTGGATGGAAACCCATCATCTATACTCCGGAAAATCCAAGCTATCCATTGCTGGATGAGACCCTGATGAAAGATGTTCCGAAAAACATTGAAATGGTGAGAACCAAAATATGGGAACCTTATCAGCTGGCTGAAAAACTGAATAAAAGCAATAAAAAATTTAAGGCCGGACAGTTTGATGTCGGAAAAAATCAAAGCTGGAAATCCAGACTTTCAATTTGGGTAAGAGGTAATTTTTTTATTCCTGATGCCAGGGTTTTCTGGGTAAAACCATCCATTAAATTCCTCGAAAAATATCTGAAAGAAAATAACATCGATACGGTTGTAACCTCAGGCCCTCCCCACTCTCTTCACCTGATTGGTTTAGGGCTCAAAAATAAACTACAGGATCTTAAATGGATTGCCGATTTTCGTGATCCATGGACAGAGATTTCCTATTACAAACATCTGAAATTAACTAAAAGTTCGGACAAAAAACACCGCCAGCTGGAAAATGCAGTATTTAAGAATGCAGACATCACCCTGGCGACGAGTTATACCGATGCCGAAAACTTCAGGAAAGCGGGAGCCAATGCTGTTTGTATCACGAATGGATTTGATGAAAGCGATTCGGGTGAAAAAGCAGAAGAACTAAAAAAAGGAAATAAATTCACGCTAAGTTATATCGGTGTTTTGGAACAGCTGAGAAATCCGGAAAATCTTTGGAAAGTACTGGATGAACTGATAAAGGAAAACACAGAATTTGCCGCTGATTTTACATTAAAATTTGTAGGAAGAATTGATGATAAAATCCTGCATTCTATCGAAAATTCAAGCCTGAAGAATCACATCCTTAATCTTGGATATCTTTCGCATGGAAAAGCTATAGAGGAAATGCAGCATTCTGACGTGCTTCTTATTACCAACTTTCCCAATGAATCTTCAAAGGGAATCATTCCCGGAAAGATATTTGAATACCTGGCTTCAGGAAAGCAAATCCTATCATTTGGTCCGGACAAGGCTGATGTTGCCAAAATCCTGGAAGAAACGCAGGCAGGAAAACATTTTGGTTATCAGGACACAGAAACCATTAAAAAGTTTATTCTTGAAAAATATGAGCTGTGGAAAAATGACAGCCCTTTTGAAAACACCCAGCATATTGAACAGTTTTCAAGAAAAAATCTGACCCGTCAACTGACTGAAATTTTATAATATAAAGAAAGGAAGTTAGAAGCTGGAAGTTTATTTCAGTCGTCAGCTTCTAACTTCTAACTTCTATATTGTCCACTGATCATTTACAACAGCAACCAGATAATATTTCCCCTGAAACTCTTCAAAGACAAAACGAAGAGTTTTCCAATCCATATTGGCTGATTTTTCATTTCCTTTGATATAATTTTCTGTAAAATCATCTTTAGGATAAATTTCTTTTAAATTGTTAAGAGAATTACCTCCGCCAATAAATTTATTCAGTGAATATTGTGATGCTGTAAAATCTTTAGAAAACACCCATTTCCCAAGATAATCATTGATCGTTGCTTTATAAGGATCTCCGGAACCATCATGCGCTCCCCAGGTAAACAAGGTCTTGGTAGGCTGATATTTTTCAAAATCTGCTTTAGAAAAATGCTTGTCTTCTTTCAGATTAACAAAAGCATACATTGAGAAACGAACCCCTTTTTCCGGATGAATCAAAGAAGCAAAAGTGGCATAATCTTTATCTTTCAAGGTTCTCAAAACCTCATCATTAGTCTGTTTCAAAGTGACCTCCTTATTAGGATTACTATGAACGGTACCCTCACTATCTGTTTTATTTTGTGCAATAGAATCTGTTTCGTTCGGGACAGGCTTTCCAGCCTCTTTCTTACAGGCTACAATGATACTCATAATGAATACAGCAATCAATAATTTTTTCATATTTAAGATTTTGCAATGGGTAGAAAACACCAAATCTGATGCCAAGAAATATATAATTTAAAGAGATAAAGATTATAAGAGTTGAGGGATTCAGGGTTCTTATTTTAAAAATTACATCGTACATTTGTTATATGGAAATGTTGGATATTCTGATTATCGGGGCGGGGCCTATAGGTTTGAACTGTGCCCTTGAAGCTCAAAAAAACAATCTTAGTCATGTAATCATAGAAAAAGGAACCATTGTTAATTCTCTTTACAATTATCCTTTGTACATGCGTTTTTTCTCCACTGCTGAAAAGCTGGAGATTGATGAGATTCCTTTTATTTCTACCGCTCCAAAACCGGGAAGGCAGGAAGCTCTGGAATACTATCAGGGAATTGCGCGACAGAAAAAACTTAATATCAATCTGTATGAAAAAGTTCTGAATGTCTCGAAAAGGGATGAAATATTTGAGATCAGGACTTCCAAAGCAAACTACCTGGCCAAAAATGTAGTCATCGCTACCGGATTTTATGATATTCCAAATCTTATGAATATTGCCGGTGAAGATCTTCCTAAAGTCAAACATTATTATACAGAACCTTATCCTTACGCAAGACAGAAAATAGTGGTGGTAGGATCCAGTAATTCTGCGGTAGATGCAGCATTGGAAACGTACAGAAAAGGAGCTGAAGTTACCATGATCATCCGTCATTCTGAGATTTCAAAAAGTGTAAAATACTGGGTAAAACCGGATATAGAAAACAGAATTGCAGAGGGCAGCATTAAAGCCTATTTCAATGCAGAAATGATCGAAATTAAAGAAAACACAGTCGTTTTTAAAGATAACAATGGAAAAACCCATGAAATTGAAAATGATTTTGTATTGGCCATGACCGGTTACCTTCCGGATTTTGATTTTCTGAAGAATTCAGGAATAGAACTCAACGGAGACTGTCTGAATCCTTTTTATAATCCTCAAACCATGGAAACCAATATTTCCCATCTCTACCTTGCGGGAGTTGTGTGCGGGGGAAAAGATACTCATTTATGGTTTATTGAAAACTCCAGGATTCATGCCAATATGATTATTAATTCGATTATATCAAAATTTTAACCATAAGCGACTAATATATATTAAAAAGCTTCGGGCAATTTCGTAGAATTGCCCGAAGCTTTTTATTTTAAAATTCATGAATCAAAAGCATTATGTCATCTCTTCTTCAGCTTTATTTTTGTCTTTAAGCATCCATGGAATGATAAAGTAGAAACCAACAGCTATAGCTACAGCCAGCAATCCTGTTCCAATCCATAATGTATTAAATCCCAATTTTTCTGCAATCAGTGTTCCTATGTAAGGGGTGACGATAAATGCAATGGAAAAAGACATTCCGTTCAGCCCCATATAAGCACCTTTATTGTTCTCCCCTGAACGTAATGCTGTAATGGTCGACATAAAAGGAAGTGTCCATATTTCTCCCACACAAAGTAGGGTCATAGACAGGACAAGAGTCATCATACTGTAATCAAAGGCAAGCATGGCATAGGAAAATCCACACAGAAAAGTCCCTATCAGCATGGTAAAAGCTAAGGTGAAATATTTTTCGGCAATCTGTACCAATCCCATTTCAAGCAGTACAATCAGAAAACCGCTGTATCCCAAAATATATCCGATATTCTGCTGGCTCAGATGGGCTGTATCTTTATAGAATATAGTCAGTGTACTGAACAGCTGGAAGAAACATATGGAAAACAGCATACAGCATGCACAGTAAATCAAAAATTTACCATCATTGTATGGTGAACTTTCTTTTTTAATAACAACCGCATCTTTTACCTTTTTAGCCTTCTGTTTGGCTAATTTTGCCCGGTCTTTAAAGAACCAGATATACATCAATCCTGCCAGTAAAGCTGCCAGAGCATTACTGAAAAACAGAAACTCATAGGAAATAGCAGATAAAATTCCCCCCAGCGCAGGCCCGATAGAAAATCCTAGATTGACAGCCATACGATTCAGAGAAAAGGCCCTGGTGATATTTTCGGGCTTTGCATATTTGGTTATCGCTACCGAGTTTGCCGGACGGAAAGTTTCACTTACAATACTTTGGGCCAGGATAATTCCTGCCAAACCGGCTTCCGTTGTAAAAAGCGGAATCAGGCAGAATAAAGGAACGCTGAGCAGCAGACTCAGGCTCTGCACCCTGTATTCACCAATTTTATCAGTGACCATTCCACCCAGCCATGATCCAATGACTGAACCTATTCCAAAAAAGCTCAGTACAATTCCCGAATTTTCAATGCTGAAATGCAAATGATTGGTCATATAAACTCCCAGAAACGGAAGTACCATAGAGCCAGCTCTGTTGATGAGCATTACCAACGCCAGCATCCAACTCTCCTGCGAGAGTCCTTTAAAAGAACTCGTATATACATTTATTAATCTCACAATAATATTTTGGGGGTAATTTGAAAATGCAAAATTAGATAAAAATAACTCAAAAGCCTTTATTTAAAATACTTTTAATAAATACAGCTATCAAAAAATCCGTCGGTTATATCTGAAAATATTTAATATTTAAAACCCAAATACTTTTATAAAAACCGTAAATTGCAGTAACAGCGGGAGCTCTAAACCTAACTTCTGAAAAAATACAATAAATTTAATCAGCACGTAAAAATGATAACCTACGAAAATTTACATGATACACTATCTTTTTACAGTATTGACTGCCGCCAATCCTACTATATTTCTTCCGGTAAACCTATTTTTGAATTTCCAAAGACTCCTTTCAGAATGGACTACTATGCTCTTTGCATTTGTACTGCAGGTGAAATCAACATTGAGATTGACCGTCAGAAATATAAAGTGAATGTTCACAGCTTTTTGATCGCTGCTCCTTCTACAATTGTGAAATTTGGAAAAGCAAGCGACGGTTTTACGATGAAACTGCTTTTCTTTGACAAAAACTTTCTGATTAAAAATATTTCCAATCCTTTTATCATAGAAAAAATGAATCTTTTTTCCAAAGGTTCATACAACATCATAAAAACCTCTGCAAAAAATTCTTCATTGCTGCAAAATCTTCTGGATTATCTTGAAAAAAAATCTAAGAAAAAGGGCAAATTCACTGAGGAGATAATCCGTACCATTATATTTAACCTGCTGCTCGAAACCGCTGAAATAATAGAACAGGAAAACTTGGTAAATCCCGGAAAAGAGGAAGGAAAGAAAGATCTTTATCTGAAATTCAGCAAACTCATCCGGGAAAATATCAACCGGGAGAGAACAGTTCAGTTTTATGCTGATAAGATGCATATTTCCAGTAAATATCTCATAGAAATCATTAAAAAAGCAAGTGGAAAAACGCCTCATGAAGTCATTGATGAAGCTTTATTGAAAGAAGCTTATGTCATGCTTGGAAATCCGGATATCACAATCTCAGAAATAGCATTTGAACTTCAGTTTAATTCGGCATCAGCTTTCGGCCGTTTTTTCAAAAAACACACTACCTTGTCTCCTTCAGAATATAGGATTAAAGAAAAAATCCAGTTATAAGAATTTGGGGATAATAATTCCGAACTTGGGGATATATATCGCTTTGTGAATAGAGGTAACTTTATACTGTTAATTAAAAACAATATAAAATGAGTACGATCAATTCAAAATTCGACAAAGTTTTAAAAGCTTCTGACCAGTTTGGAAAAGTAAACCACGAGCCGGATTCCAGTAAAGAAGTTCAGATTAACACTCCTGAAAAAACAATGCCTTTTTCCGACCAGATCGGAAACTATCAGCGCAATAAAGGAATTCCTTTACAGTCTTATGAAAACAGTAAAATTTATATTGTAGGAAGCGGAATTGCCGGTATGTCTGCCGCTTACTATTTTATCCGTGACGGTCATGTTCCCGGCAAAAACATTATTTTCCTTGACCAGCTGAATATTGAAGGCGGATCTCTGGATGGAGCCGGTAACGCAAAAGACGGATATATCATTCGGGGAGGAAGGGAAATGGATATGACTTATGAAAATTTATGGGACATGTTCCAGGATATTCCAGCTTTGGAACTACCTGCACCTTACAGCGTTCTGGATGAATACCGTCTTATCAATGACAATGACCCTAATTATTCCAAAGCAAGACTGATCCACAATCAGGGACAAATCAAGGATTTCAGTAAATTCGGACTTGAGAAAAAGGATCAGCTGGCGATTGTAAAACTACTCTTGAAGAAAAAAGAGGAACTGGATGATCTTACTATAGAAGATTATTTTTCTGAATCTTTCCTGAACAGTAATTTCTGGTTCTTCTGGCGTTCTATGTTTGCCTTCGAAAACTGGCACAGTTTATTGGAACTGAAACTGTATATGCACAGATTCCTTCACGCTATCGACGGAATGAAAGATTTTTCATGTCTTGTTTTTCCAAAATACAACCAGTATGATACCTATGTAACGCCTCTTAAGAACTTTCTGGTAGAAAAAGGAGTACAGATCCAATTCAATACTTTGGTAAAAGATCTTGACATTCATATCAACACGGAAGGGAAAACAGTAGAAGGAATTATTACCGAGCAAAACGGAGAGGAAGTTAGAATACCGATTGGCAAGGATGATTATGTGATTGTGACTACCGGTTCTATGACTGAAAGCACTTTCTACGGAGATAACAATACTGTTCCTGAAGTTACAATCGACAACAGCAGCGCAGGACAGAGTGCCGGATGGAAGCTATGGAAGAATCTTGCAGCAAAATCCGAAGTATTTGGTAAACCTGAAAAATTCTGTAGCCACATTGAGAAATCTTCATGGGAATCTGCTACATTAACATGTCACCCTTCTGCCTTCACGGAGAAACTGAAAGAACTTTGTGTGAATGATCCTTATTCCGGAAGAACCGCTACAGGAGGAATTATTACGATTACAGACTCTAATTGGGTAATGAGTTTTACCTGCAACAGACAGCCGCACTTCCCTACTCAGCCGGATGATATCCTTGTAGTTTGGGTATATGCTTTACTGATGGATAAGGAAGGTAATTATATCAAAAAAACAATGCCTCAATGTACCGGAAACGAGATTCTTGCCGAGCTGTGCTATCATCTTGGAATAACAGATCAGCTGGATAATGTCACAGAAAATACAATAGTTCGTACTGCATTTATGCCTTACATTACTTCTATGTTTATGCCAAGAGCGATGGGAGACCGTCCGAGGGTCGTTCCTGAAGGATGTACCAACCTAGGGCTTGTAGGGCAGTTTGTAGAAACCAATAATGATGTTGTATTCACCATGGAAAGTTCTGTGAGAACTGCAAGAATAGCTGTTTACAACCTGCTTAACCTTAATAAACAGGTTCCGGATATCAATCCGTTGCAGTATGATATCCGACATTTATTGAAAGCTACTCAGGCTCTTAATGATTACAAGCCATTCTTAGGAGAAGGAATCCTGAGAAAAATATTAAAAGGAACTTATTTTGAGCATATTCTGGTCAACCGTCCGGAAGAACAAGAGGAACATGAATCTTTCTTCAGCAGATTTCAGGAATGGGTAAAAGGAGTGAAAGGTTAAAACAAAACTCCACATTTCAAAAAATAAAAATAAATCTCATGGATTTTAAAAATATAACGATAGCAGGAAGTGGCGTATTAGGATATCAGATTGCCTTCCAAACAGCCTATCATGGTTTCAACGTTACCGTATATGATATCAATGATGAAGTATTGGAAAAAGCCAGAGGCAAATTTGCAGGTTTAAGTGAAGCTTACCGGCAGGATTTAGGTGCAACACAGGAGCAACTTGATGCTACATTTAAAAAAATCAGTTATTCATCTGATCTTACTGAAGCAGTAAAAGCTGCTGACCTTCTGATAGAAGCTGTTCCTGAAGATCCAGCCATTAAAAAGGAATTCTATCATAAGCTGGCTGAAACAGCACCGGAAAAAACTGTATTTGCAACAAACTCCTCTACTCTCCTTCCGAGTCAGTTTGCTGAAGATACAGGAAGACCGGAGAAGTTTGTAGCTCTCCATTTTGCGAATGAAATCTGGAAGCACAATACCGGAGAGGTAATGCGCCATCCTGGAACTTCGCAGGAAGTATTTGATTCAGTCATTGCATTTGCAAAAGCTATTGGAATGGTAGCACTACCTATCCAGAAGGAACAGCCGGGGTATATAGTCAACTCATTATTGGTTCCATTGCTCGGAGCGGCAGTCAATCTTTGGATAGATGAAGTATCAGATATTGAAACAATTGACAAAACATGGATGGTAGCCACAGGAGCACCTGCAGGACCATTTGGCATCCTGGATGTGGTAGGTATTGCAACAGCTTATAACATCAACAAAATGGAAGCTGAAGAAACTCAGGATCCATTGAAAATCAAAGCTGTAGAAAAATTAAAAAAGGATTATATTGATAAAGGAAAGCTGGGTGTACTGACAGGAGAAGGATTTTATAAATATCCCAACCCCACATACCGCGACAAAGATTTTTTGAAGTAGAGTCTTATAGTTCAGATTTTTAAACTATTAAATAAGAGCAGGACTTGTATGAAGTCTTGCTTTTTTATTTTTTCCCCCTTGGAATTGATCATGGTTTATATGTATCTGTTGGAAAACGCAAAGGAGCAAGATTATTCCTTTCTATATAATATAAGACACAAGGATTTTATCTATGATAAAATTTTACACTGTTGATTTTGAGAACTAAGAATATTGATTGATTAAGCGTTGCATTTGCCGGAAATCTTCGATTTCCTTGCGCCTTAAATATTCACCATGCATAAAATTTTTAACAGCTTTGCATTTTCCGACAAAAACAAAAAACCAGGACTCCAAATGAAGTCCTGGTTTCTGTTTTATGATCTATTCCTGAAAATTATTCAGGTTTATAAGAATCTTTCAATGTTACTGTACGGTTAAATACCAACGTATCTTCTGTAGAATCCTGATCTTTTGTAAAGTATCCGATTCTCTGGAACTGTAATGGTTCCCCAATAGCAACCTCTTTCAGACTTGGCTCAGCAAATCCTTTCACAGTGGTTACAGAATCAGGATTGATAAAGTTTAAGAAGTCTACATCTTTTTCTGCATCAGGCTGTTCTACAGTAAACAGCTGGTTGTAGATTCTTACTTCTACAGGAATTGCATGTTTTGCAGATACCCAGTGTAAAGTACCTTTTACTTTTCTCAAACTTTCCTCTGTTCCGCTTCCTGATTTACTCTTCTCATCATACGTAGCGTAGATCGTTGTAATCTCACCATTTTCATCCTTCTCCACTCTTTCGGCTTTGATGATGTAAGCAGACTTCAAACGAACTTCTCCCCCTAATTTAAGTCTGAAGAATTTATTGTTAGCTTCTTCTTTGAAATCTTCACGTTCAATATAGATTTCTCTTGAGAATGGCACTTCTCTTGTTCCAGCATTTTCCTGTTCAGGATTATTTTCAGTTTCCAGCCATTCTTCCTTATCTTCCGGATAATTTTCGATCACTAATTTCACTGGATCTACTACTGCCATCACACGCTTGGCAACCTTATTCAGATCTTCACGCACACAGAAATCAAGCAACTGAATTTCGATAAGATTTTCTCTTTTCGCAACTCCTACTTTCTCAATAAAGTTTCTGATAGAAGCCGGAGTAAATCCTTTTCTTCTCATCCCTGAGATAGTGGGCATCCTGGGATCATCCCATCCGGTTACTACCCCTTCGGCGACCAGTCTCTGAAGCTTTCTTTTGGAAGTAATCATATAGGAAACATTCATTCTTGCAAATTCTCTCTGCTTAGGAGCTACCTTCGATTCATCATATACCTGATCCAGATACCAGTTATAAAGAGGTCTGTGATTTTCAAACTCTAATGAACATAAAGAGTGGGAAACCTGCTCAAGGTAATCAGATTCACCATGTGCCCAGTCGTACATCGGATAGATTTTCCATGTTGTACCTGTTCTGTGATGAGGTCTTTTCAGAATTCTGTACATCACAGGATCACGCATATTCATATTAGGTGAAACCATATCGATTTTTGCGCGGAGTGACATTGTTCCTTCTTCAAATTCTCCATTCTTCATTCTTTCAAACAGATCCAAAGATTCTTCAACCGGTCGGTTTCTGTACGGAGATTCCACCCCCGGTTCTGTAGGGTTCTTTCTCTGCTCGGTAATCACTTCAGATGGTTGCTCATCTACATAAGCTTTCCCTTCTTTGATTAACTGGACTGCCCAATCGTAAAGCTGCTGGAAGTAATCGGATGCATACAATTCTTTATCCCATTTGAACCCAAGCCATTCAACATCTTTCTTAATAGAATCTACGAATTCCTGCTCTTCTTTTTCAGGGTTCGTATCGTCGAAACGAAGGTTTACAGGAGCGTTGTATTTTTCACCCAGACCAAAGTTGATGCAGATGGCTTTTGTATGCCCTACATGCAGATAACCATTGGGTTCAGGGGGAAAACGGAAACGGATCTGATCTTTCTTCAGCCCGTTTGCCAGATCATCTTCAATAATTTGCTCAATAAAATTGAGGGATTTTTTTTCTTCTTCCATTAAAGTAGCTTTTATTTTTTAGCAAAAAAAGTTTCACAAAGTTACGGAAAAATAAGCGTTTGTAAAAATGATAATTTAAAAGCCGTATCTGTTATAATTCAATATTTTTTGTTAATTTAGGAAAAGCTAAAACCATTGTAACCAATTAACAATCATGGCCGTTTATATCCTAAGCAACCGTAAAATCATCAGGCACAAAGGTGAAAAAGCAGACTCTTTTTCCAATGATGAATATTCAATTCCTAATTTCAGGATCGCTAAGTGTGATTTTGACAACTATAAAGAGCCCAATGCACAAGCCAAAAAGAAAAAAGATTACACCAATAGAAATATTTTAAACTACACCCTTTTTTCCGAACCTGAAAAACAGGGTTATGAAGAAGTTCTGGATGTCCTTCTGAGCGAAAAAGGAATTAAAAAATCCTCTCTTACAGCTAATAATCTCGGAGGCACACAAAGAATGTTCTATGAGCTCTACAAAAATATGTCTTCCACAAAAGACAGAAGTGATGTGCTGATATTTCTTCATGGTTATTTGTATGATTTTGATGACGAATTAAAAGCCATTCTTGACCTTAAGAAAATATTCATCGATAATCCGGCATCACCTGTAGAACATATTTTATTTATTAGCTGGCCTGCATCTGGCAGTATTATTCCATTAAGCTATTTTGACGACAAGGCATCAAGCATCAATTCCGGGACATCTCTGATGAGACTGTTTTATTTCTATACCCAGTTTTTAAAAGATATTTTTTCCAACCGGGATCTCAACCCATGTAATCAACGAATTCACATCATGGCTCATTCTATGGGAAACAGGGTGCTTCAAAGTATGCTGTACAGTCTTAAAAGAGAGAATATCCTACGGGTTATCGACCAGGTTTTACTGTTGAACGCCGATGTGAGCTATAAAGTATTTGAAGATTCCGAGGATGCATTTAATAAACTGCCATTATTGGCCAACAGAATTTCTATCTACTTAAACAGACAGGATGCCGTTCTGGGAATTTCGCAGTTTTCAAAAAATATACTGACCCCAAGACTTGGAAAAAATGGTCCAAGTGATATTGACCGATATAAAGATATTGTGTCTATTATAGACTGCACTTTTGTGAAGGATGATCTTCTGAGCAGCTTTAAATATGAAGTGGGAAACCACTGGGGGTATCTTTCCAGCTCTCAGGTTCAGCATGATATTTTCCAGAATCTATACGGAATAGACAGGAATCTCATTACCAACAGAACTAAAGAAAACGAAAACACCTTTACAATTATTTCTTAACAAATAATTAAAATAACTCTAAAAAAATAAACTCTATGTTAAAATTAGCTTAGCTCTATAGTATGGCATAAAGATTGCTAATTCATACATTAGGGAATTACAATATTTTATTATGGGACAGATTAAAAAAAAGGTTTCTTTTATATTAAATTATATAAAAAAAGCCATCTTCGTAAAAGATGTGATTTAACTGAATAACAACTTTTAAAACCGTAATTTATTCGAACAAAAATTACTTTAAACAGAAACTATCCGAATTATAATAATTTTTACATACATAATGTAAGAATGTATTGTTATGGCTAAATATCAAATAAATTATTATAAAATTAAAAGAAAGGTCACCTCTTGGATGTAATAATTGGAATCCAGATGTTAGGTACTGGAGATCATGTGCACTATGTCCATTATCATGTTACTTAATTTTCCTGCGATTATATTTTGAATCTTAACAGTTCATTTCTGAGTTCCAGATTGGATTCAAAATTATTAACAAATAAAGATCCGGTACCTAAACCCTGTGGCATTGGATTTTTTTTGGTGAAAGTGTATTGAGTAATAGCATTCAACCCTATATTACTTTCCAGAGCTGAAGTAATCCACCAACCTATATTATGCTTTTCAGCAAGGGAAATCCATTCATCCGAACCGGAAAAACCTCCTACCAAAGCAGGCTTTAAAATAATATACTGAGGCTTTATTACTTCTAAGAGTTTTTTCTTTTTTTCAGCATCTATAATCCCGATCAGCTCCTCGTCCAATGCAATCGGAATAGGAGTTTTTGCGCATAATTCTGCCATATCATCCCAGTTTCCTGCTTTGATAGGCTGTTCTATAGAATGAATATGAAGATCGGCAAGCTGCTGCAAAACAACCACCGCTTCATCTTTACTGAAACCGCCATTTGCATCTACCCGAAGTTCCAGCTGGTTTTTGGAGAATTTCTGTCTTAGTTTCTGAAGAATGGTGTATTCAGAATTCCAGTCAACCCCTATTTTTAGCTTAATACAGTGAAAACCTTTTTCCAGTTTATCCTGGATTTGCTCTTCCATATATTCTTCATCTCCCATCCATATCAGTCCATTAATGGTAATGGCAGATTTACCTTCGGTAAATTCACTTGGAAAGTAAAGATGATCACCATTTCTAAGATTCAGAATAGCCTGCTCATATCCAAACCAGATTGATGGAAATTCTTTCAGTTGTTCTTTAAGAATAGCCTTATCCTGATTGATGTTTTCACAAAGCCATTGTAATTTTTCTTCGTAATCAGGCCTGTCATCAAAGCTCAACCCTCTGAAAACGGCACATTCTCCTATTCCTTTATTTGCTTGTTCAGAAACAGTCAGGATAAAGGTTTCCTTATCAAGCAAAACGCCGCGAGATGTTCCACTCGGGCGTTTAAATTGTAATAAATATTTTAAATACGTTGCTTCCATTTATTTTACGCTGTCAATACGCATAAATTCTTCTGCTTTTTCTACCATCTCTACACTTCCACAGAAAAACGGAATTCTCTGGTGGAGTTCTGTAGGTTCTACTTCAAGAATTCTTCTGAATCCGTCTGTTGCCTTACCTCCTGCCTGCTCTGCAAGAAATGCCATTGGATTACATTCGTACAGCAATCTTAATTTACCGTTTGGAGCTTGTGAGTATGAAGGATAGATATAAATTCCTCCTTTCAGCATATTTCTATGAAAGTCTGCTACCAAAGAACCGATATATCTTGAAGTGTAAGGACGGTCACCCTCTTCCATCTGGCAGTATTTAAGATAATTTTTTACTCCCTGCGGGAATTTGATATAATTTCCTTCGTTAATGGAGTAGATTTTACCCGTTTTTGGGAAAGTCATATTAGGATGAGAAAGATAATACGTTCCCAAAGAAGGATCCAGGGTAAATCCGTTGACTCCGTTTCCTGTTGTATAAACAATCATGGTAGATGACCCATAAATAACATAACCTGCGGCAATCTGATTAATTCCTTTCTGTAAAAAGTCTTCCAGCTGTACCGGAGTTCCAGGCTCAGTAACTCTTCTGTAGATTGAGAAAATAGTTCCTACGGAAACATTTACATCAATATTGGAGGATCCGTCCAAAGGATCTATCAATACAACATATTTACTTAAATGACCGTTTTCACCACATTTAATATCAATAAAATCATCATTTTCTTCAGAAGCAATACCACAAACAACCTCTCTTTGAGACAAAGCCGTAATAAAAATCTCATTAGCGATCACATCAAGTTTCTGCTGCTCTTCTCCCTGAACGTTTTGATTTCCTGCAGCCCCTGTAATATCTACAATTCCAGCTTTATTCACTTCTCTGTTTACCACTTTCGAAGCCAATCTTATTGCACTTAGAAGACGAGAGAATTCCCCTGTAGAATACTGAAAATCGTCCTGTTTATCGATAAGAAATTCTCCTAAAGTCTGTAATGGTTGATTTGACATATTTTTCTTTTTACGTTTTGCCCAAATTTCGGAAAATTTATTTCATTAAGAAAATTTAATTACAACCTTTATTACTCACTGTATTTCAACACAATACATAGCAACATATCATAATTCGGGATATCGATCAAAAATTTCATGTCCGGATTTGGGGCATCAGGCTCATGAAAATTCATGATTATTTCATTAATTATTGATTTTAAGGAAATCTTAATTCTGTCATTCCGGCTGGCTATTTCATATCTCGTTGTAAATTTATAATTTTGACGTCCGTAAAAAACTCATGTAATTTTTTATCTAACAATTTTATTTTTAACAATTTAATGAAAATTTTCAAGTTTGGTGGAGCATCAGTAAAGGATGCTGAAAGTGTAAAAAACGTGTCTATGGTTCTACAAAGCCAGGGATTTGCCAAATGCTTGCTGGTGATTTCAGCAATGGGCAAGACGACAAATGAATTGGAAAAAGTTGTAGAACTTTATTTCAAAAAAGATAACTATCAAACTGAGATTGAAAAGATAAAACGAAAACACATTGAGATTGCGGAAGGGCTTTTCCCTGAAAATCATGCGGTTTTCGCTGAAATCAATCTCTTCTTTGATGACATTGACTCTTTTTTAAGAAGAAATAAGTCTCCCAACTACAACTTTGTGTATGATCAGGTAGTAAGCTGCGGAGAAATGATTTCTACTAAAATCGTGAGTGAATATCTGAATGAAATCCAGTTTATCAATCAGTGGTTAGATGCCAGGGATTATATTAAAACGGATAATTCATACAGAGAAGGTACGGTAGACTGGACAAGAACTGAAGAATTTATTTCGAATCTTAATCCTGAAATCTGCTATGTAACTCAGGGATTCATCGGTTCTGACGACAATAATTTTACCGTAACGTTAGGAAGAGAAGGCTCTGATTACTCTGCTGCTATTTTTGCTTATTGCTTAAATGCTGAGGCGATGACGATCTGGAAAGATGTACCGGGTGTAATGACCGGAGATCCAAGAAAATTCAGTGATGTAACTCTTCTTTCCAATATCTCTTACGAGGAAGCTATTGAGATGGCCTATTATGGAGCAAGCGTCATTCACCCGAAAACATTGCAGCCGCTGCAGCAAAAAAACATTCCTTTTTATGTAAAATCTTTCGTAGATCCTACTAAAGAAGGGACAAAAGTAGGAGCTTCCGACAAAAATCAACAGGAGGAATCTTATATTCTGAAAGAAAACCAGGATCTTCTGAAAATATCCACAAGAGACTTCTCTTTTATTGCAGAAGATCACATGAGCTTAATTTTCGGATATTTATCCAAATATAAGATCAAGGTTTCCCTGATGCAGAATTCTGCAATCTCCCTGGCATTGTGCCTTGAGGACAAGTTTAATCATATTGACGAGCTCAATGAAGAGCTTCAAAAAATTTTTAAAACCGAAGCAATTAAAAATGTATCTTTATTCACAGTAAGAAATGCGAAGATGGATCACATTGATCAATTTTACCATGAAAAAAATGTATTATTGGAACAAATTTCCAAGAATACTCTTCAAATGGTAACACAATAATATTAATTGCGACTAAACACACATGAGTTTAATTTCGAAAAACGATCTGATCAAAGCTTCCGGCTTAAATAAAATCGGGTTCCTCAAGAACCCGGTAGCATCTGCTGTAATGAGCATTGCTAAAATAAATGAAGTAAATAAACTGTACGATAAATTAAAAGACAAGGAAGGCAAAGACTTTTTCGACTCATTTGTGAGAGAAAGAAACCTAAGCTATGTAGCTTTTGAGGAGGATCTGGCAAAGATTCCGAAAACGGGACCGTTTATTCTGGTTTCCAATCACCCGCTGGGTGCTATTGACGGAATCCTGATGTGCAAGATCCTGACAGAGGTTCGCCCTGATTTTAAGGTAATGGGTAATTTCCTTTTGGAAAAGATCAAACCTATGGAACCATATGTAATCGCTGTCAACCCTTTTGAAAACAGAAAAGAAGCTTACAGCAGCTCATCAGGAATGCGTGAAACACTCAAGCATTTGCAGAACGGAGGCTGCGTAGGTATTTTTCCGGCAGGAGAAGTTTCCAATAAAAACAATCCTTACGGAGAAATTTTAGATAAAGAATGGGAAAAAACGGCACTTAAGCTTATCAGAATGGCTAAAGTGCCGGTAGTTCCTATGTATTTCCATGCCAAGAACAGCCGACTTTTTTATCAGGTCGCTAAACTTCATCCCAATTTACAGACCCTGATGCTTCCCGCTGAAATGATGAATGACAGAGAAAAACCTATCAGAATCAGGATAGGGCGCCCCATCACGGTAAAAGCAATGGATGAAATGGAAACGATTGAAGAACTGGGAGAGTTTCTGAAGCGTAAGGTATATATGATGAAATCTTACTATGAAAAGAGAAAATCCCTTGCTCAAAGCATCAACCTTCAGAATTTATCAGTAAAGTTTCCTTTGTTAAAAGAAGAAAATATTGTTCAGAATATCATTGACGAAACTCCTCTGGAAGATATCATTAAAGATGTGAATAAACTGAGGGGAACTGATAAAATGCTGTTCAGTAACGGAAATTATGAGATCTATTTTACGACTTATGAGGAAATCCCTTCTATCATGAGGGAAATCGGACGTCAGAGAGAGCTTACCTTCCGTGCTGTAGGAGAAGGAAGTAATCTTCCTTTTGACCTTGATGAGTATGACAAACATTACCACCATTTATTCTTATGGGACAACGGAGAGAAAAAACTGGCCGGGGCTTACAGAATGGCATTGGGAAGAGAGGTGATGAAGAAATATGGCATCAAAGGCTTCTATACAAGTTCTCTTTTTGAATTTGAGCAGGACATCCATCCTTTCTTCAAAAAAGTAATTGAAATGGGACGTGCCTATATCTGCCAGGAATATCAGCAAAAACCATTACCCCTTTTCCTTTTATGGAGAGGAATTGTACATGTATGCCTGAGAAATCCTGACCACAAATTCCTTATGGGTGGCGTGAGTATTTCCAACAAGTTTTCAGAATTTTCAAAATCCCTGATGATTGAGTTTATGCGTTCAAATTATTTTGATTCTGCCGTAGCTCAATATATCACTCCCAGAAATGAATATAAGGTAAAGCTTCGCGACAGGGATAAAAACATTTTCTTTGAGGAAATGGAATCTGACCTTAATAAACTTGACAAGATCATTGATGATCTTGAACCTGAATTGAGGCTTCCTGTTCTGATTAAAAAATACATCAAGCAAAATGCTAAAGTAATTGCTTTTAACGTGGATCCAAATTTCAATGATGCGATCGACGGACTGATGTATATCCGAATCAGTGATCTTCCGGAAAACACGATCAAACCGGTATTGGAAGAGATGAGTGAACAGATCAGAAAAGAACAGGAAAATAATCCAGCTGATAATCAGTAAGTTTTTAATTTTATGCAAAAAAAGTACGATGAACACTTGCTTTGTATACTAAAACTTACTACTTTTGCATCACTTTAAAACAACGAAGTAAGTCAAACAAAAATATAATGGTTTCTTAGCTCAGTTGGTAGAGCAATGGATTGAAAATCCATGTGTCCCTGGTTCGATTCCTGGAGAAACCACTTGAAGACCTCTGATTAGTCAGAGGTTTTTTTGTTTTTAAGAGATCAGGTGCAAAAGTTGGGGCTAAGCAAAAAGTTTTGTTAATCTGAAGAGAAAAATGTTCTGTCCTTCACTCCTCTGAGCTGCATTCTGAAATTTTTGATAAAATATCTTTGCAATGATTTATTTTTGCAAAAAGATTTGTGATGCCTCCTGCACTTTACTGCAGACGAAAATGCTTGAAGTGTTTGATAATTTTCCATTCACCATATCCAGCCTCACCACACGGTTGTTTCCGGTGAAGACTCAACCTTTTTCAGACAGTTGATAAATATAAAATACTTCTAGTTGGCCAAATACGCTTTAGCATATAACCAAGAGTTATATAAGTTAAAAAAGGCAGAACAGCATTCCCTGAAACGGGTGGATGTACTATTCTGCCTGATATTTAAATTCTGAATATGCTTAAGAAGGCCATGCTCCGAAATAAGAAGAATTTCCAAGATCTATCTGTTCTGCACTTACCACAAAACTGATGTACATGCTGTTTTCATCTACTGCATCGAAATCTACTTCATGTTGGATAACATAACCGTTTGTCCATTTCAATGTTGTTAAAGTCCCCTCTTCATGAGATTTGTTAAAGGTGATTTCTCCTACGGTAGGTTTGTATTTTCCGTTCAATAAGCTTTCCAGGATGTCTGATTTTTCAGTAGCTTCTACCGTAATTTTGATAAGCGCATTGGAAGGATCTGATGCTACACGCCCTGATACATCTGTAGATCGGGATACGCTGTAGTTAAGTTTTAATAATTTTTGTCCTTCACCGTTGTTGAATTTTAAAATTCCTCTTGAATTTCTTTCTGCCATGATTATAAATTTTAATGGTTAATATATTGTGATTGTTCGTTTTATATATCACCAAATATAGACGTATTTACAAAAAGCAAATTATATTTCTTATTAAATTTCAAAAACTGTAGTAATAGTACGACTAACAACCGTTAGGATTATTAGATGTTATAAATCAGGTGTTTGTCACTTCACCCTATTGAAGATCGACTTATTTTTTTTCTGTTTAAAATGCAGCGGGCAATTTTACCCATCTGAAAAAGTAAAGTATAAGAAAAAAATTTAAAAATGGAAAAAAAAAGAATCTATCAAAACACTGATGAACAACACATTGAAATCAAAAACAAGCTTTATCACGATATTTCTTCAAAAAAATAAAATAAAATACTTGCACCGTATTATAAAATGTTATACTTTTGCATCACTTTAAAACAACGAAGTAATAAACAAAAACATAAATGGTTTCTTAGCTCAGTTGGTAGAGCAATGGATTGAAAATCCATGTGTCCCTGGTTCGATTCCTGGAGAAACCACTTAAAACCTCTAATTTATTTTAGAGGTTTTTTTGTATTGTACCCTTAAAGCAGAATTTAACGCAAAGATTTAATATTTAGAATCAAGTGCAAAAGTTGAGGGCTAGTACAAAATCTATACTTTTTATTGAACAACAGGTCATTTTTTAATCGCAAAGAAAAGTGATTCAAATGTTTTATTTCAGGAAGCTAAGAAGTGTAACTTTGTCGCTGAAAAAGCTTAGTGGATATGTATTTGCTTAGAAAGAATCAATGAAATTGATTCCATCCTTTGCTCCCTTGAAAATATGAGATAAGAGGCTAAAAACTTTGCGTTAGTTTAAACAATATTCCCCCAACTTTTGAGACTGATTCCTTTCTTCATTCGCTTAGCAAATAATGATTAAGGAAAAATAATAATGTAGATTTAATTCTTATCAAGTATTCAGCCAGTTCAGACATTCAGCAATCTGCATTTTACTGATAAAAACGTCAGCATTTACCTCCGGTTCAGGCGAGAGCTTAATTTCTACTTTCTGACTGGAATGCTTAATGATTTGAGAAACAGCTTCCTTATTGATAATAAACTTACGGTTTATTTTAAAGAAAACATCCGGGTTCAGTTTCTGAATAATATCTTTAATGGTATCATCATAGATATAGGTCTGGTGATCTTTTGTGGTAAGGAAAAGGTATTTTCCGGAGGCAAAAAAATAAGCTATATTATGCTCGTCTATTGATTTGAGCTTATTTCCATCTCTCACCATAAAACGTTTCATCATATCAGCATTTCCCTGATGCAAACTGGAAATAGATTTCAGAGTAAGCTCGGGATCAAAATTATTCCTGATAGAGATAAATTTCTGTAATGCTTTATGCAAATCCTCTTCTTCAAAGGGCTTCAGAAGATAATCAATTGTAAAATGCCTGAAAACCCTCATGGCATATTCATCGAATGCAGTAATGAAAATAATCGGCGCAAAAAGCTCTATCTGTTCGAAGATCTCCAGACTCATCCCATCACCAAGATGAATATCCATAAAGATAAGATCTGCGGAATTTTTCTCAAAAAAATCAACTGCCTGCTTTTTAGAACGAAGAACAACCGTCTCTGTAACAGGGACAATATTCTGTGAATCCAGAAGGTTTTTCAGATAATTCACAGCCAGCAGTTCATCTTCTAGAATGGCAATTTTCATGATGATGCAAAAGTACAAAAAAACCGCTGAAACAATTAAGTTCAAGCGGTTTCATCTGTATTGAATTTGATATGAAGTTCTATAAATTAGGATTATTCTTCTTTGCACTCATTGGATACTCAATGGTATATCGCGGATCATTCTGCTGAAGAATATACTCTTTACCACTGATGGTGTGGCTTATTTTTTTCTGATTGGCTCTTCTCAGGTCGAACCACCTTTGCCCCTCCAAAGCAAATTCTCTGAATCTTTCATCAAGGATAAAATTCATAAATGCTGTAGAATCCATTGAAGACACTGTATTTTGTACTGAAGTATATCCGTCCGGAGTGTATCTGTTTTTTAATACTTTCAGAAGTGTTTCCTTCGCTTCAGCAAGTTTATTCAACTTTAACAATGCTTCAGATTTTATAAAATACTGTTCTGCTGTTCTGAAAGACACTTTGAATTCTAAGCTACCTCCTTTGATCACTTTATACTTACTTCCATTTTTTTCAAAATACATGCCAAGTCTTTTATCAGTCGTAGTATTGTATGAAGAAATCAGCTCCGGAGATGCAAAAGATAAATTCTTTATCGAATTATCCCATGTATTATCCAAAGCCAGAATAGATTCCGGGGAAGCATAATGGTTAGGGGGTGTATTTACAGTATTCAAATTAACAAGATCTGCTTTCACTGCCAGCACCTGATCTGCATAGTTTACAGCTTTATTCCAATCTCCTTCATACAGTGCCGCTCTTGCCTCAAAGGCCAGCAATGCCGTTTTTGAAAATCTGTAGTTCACTCCCACTGCCTGCTTTTGCTCTACCATCAGGTCTTCTGATCTTTTAAGGTCTGCGTGAACCTGGTTGTAGACTTCCTGTACAGAAGATGGCTTCAGTACCTGCTCAAGATCAATTTCCAGGCTGATCGGCACTCCTCTGTCGGTAGCAGCGGTAGCATTGTTGTACGGTTTTCCGTATAAATTCACCATATCAAAATACAGATAGGCACGAAGCGCATAAGCCTCTGCTAAAATCTGGTTTTTCTCAGGTGAATCCTGCATAGTCTTGCTTCCTTCATTGATAATCTGATTCAGATAGAAGTTCACTGAATAAAAGCTTACCCATGGAAATTCTGTAGAGGCTGGATCATTATTGGAATCTTTCCACATGGCAATTTCACGGTAGGAGATAAAATCCGCAGAATTATCATCAATATTCACCTCATCGGTACGAAGCGCTACCAGAGATTTGTGAACAGGATATTTTGAATAAGCAGAAGTAAGAACTTTCCGATAATCTTCAGTGTTTGTAGGAATAATTTTTCCTTCAGGCTGAATATCTAAAAACCTGTCACATCCGATATTGATTAGGCTGATTGCTGCTAGTGCTATGATTGTTGTAATTTTTCTCATTTTTATGAAGTTTTAAAAAGAAACATTAAATCCTACGGTCACCGACTTGGTGATAGGCTGTGCATAAATATTACCATACGTTTCAGGATCAAAATATCCTTTATATCCATTACTGAATACAAAAAGATTACGTCCTTCAACACTCAGCCTCAGACTGGAAATTCCCATAGGATTTGTAAATTCTTTTGGCAATGTATATCCTAAACGGATGCTGCTGATTCTTACATAACTGATCTCTTTCGCCCAAACATCCAATAAACTGTATGCATTTGAACGGTTACCGGCAAACCATTTATTAGCCATCCATCCGTCAGGATTAGCATCCATATCAGGACTTGTAATCCCTGGCAGTGAACCTCCTGCTTCATAGATATCTCTTGTATAATTTCTTCCTCTGTCGAACTCCATACCGCGGTAAGAAGGAGTTCTCATTACCGTCTGCTTCAGGTTGAATGTTGCAGAGACCGTCAGGTCGAAATTGCGTACCTTAAATGTATTGATAATCCCTCCTGTAAATTTCGGATCCCTGTCTCCTACGTATGTGAACAGGCTCCTCAGTTCAGCGTTTGAAAGTTTTGTATCCACCAGCTGCCCTGGCAGGAAGTCTGCATATACATCGTATAATTTAAAAAACTCTGCTGCTGAAATTTTCTGATCTCCTTTCCAGAACAATGGGTTTCCATGCTCGTCCATTCCTGCAGTTTTCAAAGCAAAAACAGCATTCACAGGAAGGCCTTCTCTGGAAGGAAGCAATGAATTATCGCGTGGCTGCTCACTCAGTACCCGACTCTTGTTATGAGCAAAGTTGATGGTAGTCGTCCATTTGAAATTTTCATGATCGATGTTTCTGGTAGATAATGCCAATTCAAAACCTTTATTGGTCAAACTTCCCCAGTTCATCATCGTGTATTCAAATCCGGTTTCAAGCGGAGTTTCCTTCATACTGATCATATCCGTACCTTTTCTGCTGTATACATCAGCGGTAAGGCTTACACGGTTTTTGAACATTCCCAGATCAAGTCCCAAGTTGGTATTTGTAGTTTTTTCCCATCTAAGCTTATCATTCGGCGGGCTGAGAACATTGATAATGGATTCTTTTCCTCCCGGAAGAATTGTGGCATCATTATATTCACCGATAAAGAATGGTGAGGTATTTCTGTCAATATTTCCCTGTAGACCATAAGATGCTCTCAACCTAAGGTTGGATACTGCAGAGATATTTTTCATAAAGTCCTCTCTCGTTACCAGCCATGAACCGGAAATAGCCCATATCGGAAGGTATTTATATTTTTTATTCACCCCAAACAGGTTTGTTCCATCATACCTCACACTTCCAAAGAATGTATATTTCTGATCATAAGTATAAGATGCTGTAGCAAACATAGAAGCATAAGCATTCTCTATAGGTGCTGCCTCACGGTAGGTTTCATATCTTTTATCTGCTGCAAAACTTGAATTCGGGAAAACAATTGCTGTAGCTCTTCTTGTTGTCGGATCATATCCGAAAGCTCTTGTAATGGTTGTATTGTCTTCTGTTTTACGGATTTCCGTTCCAGCCATTAAATCAATTTCATGTTTTGAATTGATCTTTGTGCTGTATGCCGCCTGTAATTTCCAGTTGTACTGAAAGAAATCATTATCCCAGTTTTGTTTTACCGCACCAGCCGGCAGAAAGTAGTTGTATTTACCATCTTTATAGTAACGGGTATTTTCTTTCATTTTTCTGGTGAAGTAAGTATTCTCCGCTGCAAATTTCTCCGTTTTGTTTGCATCGTACTGGATCCCTAACTGAGAGGTAAATCTTAAACTTTTTGAAGCTTTATATTCTAAATCTAAAATAGCTTTTAAAGAGTTATTCTTCAGCGAATAATTGGTATTTTCTCTTTCTTCAAGGAAGTTGAAAGGAATATAACGGTCTTCAAAACCATCCATATCTCTATCATAATTGTAACTTCCGTCTGCATTGAATGGTTTCAGGTATGGATTGGCGTTTCTTGAATAATTAACAGGGTTGATTGAAGCGTCGGCATCCGTTACAAAAGATGTACGTTCACTCTGCGTTCCGAAAATAGAAATTCCTGCATTTAACTTATCGCTTAATTTATAGTTGTTTTTTAGAGTCAGGTTATAACGTTTAAAACCTGTTCCGATAGTTGTTCCTTCTTCATCGTAATATCCCAGGGAAAAATAGTAATCAGCACGGTCACTCCCTCCGGAAACACTTAACCCATATTGT
The DNA here is from genome assembly GCF_006829085.1 of Chryseobacterium sp. ON_d1. Taxonomy (GTDB): domain Bacteria; phylum Bacteroidota; class Bacteroidia; order Flavobacteriales; family Weeksellaceae; genus Chryseobacterium. Next base: position 96,098 of record NZ_BJTC01000003.1, on the reverse strand, counting down.
TTGTTGATAGCATTTCTGTACAGTAGTTTGCCCCAGTCTGTATTATTGTTTCTTAACCCGTTGATCTGCTGCCGGGTCAAAGAGTTCAATGCGTCAAAACCTCCGTTTCTGAAAGCATCAAGCTGATTATTCTGAGTCAGAATTCTCATCACTTCTCCCTTATCTGCACGGTAAGTAAGATCTGCACGCTTGGCAAGCATCAGTTCCAGGTCTACTTTTTCAGAGGCATTTAAAAGGTTCAGTTTATCAAAATCAGGGCGTGCTGTAATGAAAGTATCTGCAGAGAAATTCAATTTTAAACTTCCTTTTTTCCCTTTTTTTGTTGTGATGGAGATTACCCCGTTTGCAGCTCTTGCTCCGTAAATTGCCGTTGCAGCCGCATCTTTAAGGATGGTGATATCTTCAATATCATTAGGGTTCAAACCTGCGATAGAGAAGTTCTGAAGCTGGTCAATATTGTCTTTATCCGTAAAGTTAGGCACATCATTTCCTTCCAACGGAAGCCCGTCGATTACCCATAGCGGATCCTGAGGTCCGGAAAGAGAAGCTGTACCCCTGATTCTGATCTTCGCAGGACTACCAGGAGCCCCGGTTTCGGGAGTTACTGCCACACCGGCAATTTGTCCTGCCAGCATCTGATCCACACTGGCCACACCAGCCTGGCTGATATTATCCATTTTCACGGTAGAAACGGCTGAAGTCTGCTTGCGTTTTTCAATTTTCTGGTAACCGGTGATAATTACTTCCTGGATTTTATTTTTATCTGAAACTTCAGAAGTCAGTCTGATGGTATAATTCGTTTGTCCTTCATTTAGCTGAATGACCCTGGATTCATAACCGGGGTAACTTACCAATACAGTTTTTGTATCAGCAGGAATTTCCAATATAAATTTTCCGTCCTTATCGGTTACCGTACCTACTGATACACTTTCGATAATTCCTTCCAGTTCTGTTTTTGTAGAGACCGATTGGGTCTCGATTTTTATAGATGCACCGCTAATAATCTGAGAAGTGTTTCCGTCTTCTATTTTTCCGGTGATGGTTTTCTTTTGCTGGGCCATTGCTATATTAGCAGCCAAAAGAGGTAAAAGTATTAGAGTTTTTTTCATAGCCGTTTATTTGTTTAAAGCCTCCTGAATACGAATGATTAAATCTGTGTAATGTGCTCTTGAAGCATCATCACCTCTGTACCTTGTTCTGTTCAGTAAATCCAGAACTTTCTGAAGTTCCGCTCTTTTGTAGGTAGTTACTTCAGACACTCTCTTCATGGATGAGTAATTGATATTCCTCAAACCGTGATCTTCCTCATGAAAATTACAGATGGTCGGGATATTCAGGGTATCATCTGCTTTTAATCCTTTCACTGCTGTTTTTTCAAATAATTTGTTCACCGAAACAATTAAGGCATCCACATAATTTTTCTGAGTCATCTTTTCAAGCATTGTAAGACTTCCTTTTTTACTGAAAATGGCTGTTCTTACCTGATCAAATAAATTTTCTACCGTGTAGATCTCTTCTTTAGATCCTGAAACCTGATGCTTCAGCTCGTTTTCAAGCAATCTCAGCAATCGGTCATCCATAAACAGGGAATAGATATTCGCATACTGCATTCCTCTTGCCAGCGTATAAGGCGTCTGCTCGAATGGTCCCATTGGTGAATCTTTTACCGGATACGTTTTTTCTGTAATTGGATTAAAGAATAGCCACTCCGGAAGGTTGATAGCGTTTTTAAGAAGATAATCAACCGCTCTTCTCTGAATTTCTGCAGGAACTGCTTCGTAAGCTTTCTTTTTGTTCCCAAAAACAGTATTATTCAGATAAATTCCACCCACATTGGCCATTACATGACCTGTATACAGATCCCACTGCCCGATTACCCCCAGATACAGCTTTCCGGTATCCGTATAATCTTTACCATCTTCATACGTCCATTTCAAAAGGTTATTGATGACCACTTTCAGGTTTTTCATCCCATATTCGCTGGCTTTCATGGCATCATCTCCCAAATCTTCAGACTGCGAACGCGGATCAATGGTCTCCAGATAGCTCTGCTGTTCTCCATAGAAATACATCGGGTCATCCTGATGTTTTTCAATTAAGTTTTTCAGCGCCTTTTTCTCTGTAAATTCATCCGGATACCAACGGTACCCCCATTCTATGGCATATTTATCATAAAGACCAATTTTTGGAGTGATAGCTGTAACACCATCTTCCGGCTGTGCTACATAATTGTAACGGGCATAATCCATAATAGAAGGAGCTGTCCCTCCCATTTTGTCTGTAAATTCTTTAGAACGAAGCGACTCTACAGGGAAAGCGAATGAAGCTCCCATATTGTGCTTCAGTCCGAAAGTGTGTCCTACTTCATGGGATGAAACAAAACGGATCGCTTCACCCATATGTTCATCACTGAACTTATTTCCTCTGGCTTTCGGGTCTATAGGTCCTGTCTGAATTCTCATCCAGTCATGAAGAGAAGTCATTACATTATGCCACCAGATGATATCTGCTTCGATAATTTCTCCACTTCTCGGATCTACTACAGAGGGGCCCATTGCATTTGACTTTGGCGAAGCGGCGTAAGTAATCACAGAATATCTTACATCATCAATATCAAAATCTTCATCTTTTTCATCCGGCATTTTCGCAATCACTGCATTTTTGAATCCTGCCTGCTCAAACGCCGCCTGCCAGTCATGTACTCCGGCAATGATTTTTTCACGCCATTGTTTAGGAGTTGCCGGGTCTATATAATAAACAATCGGTTTCTTAGGCTCTACCAGCTCTCCTTTTAAATATTTTTCTTTATCTTCGTCTTTGGGCTCAAGATTCCATTTGGTAATAAAGAATTTTTCATCCATTTTCTGCTGATTGTCATTAAACGACCAGTGTTTTTCTGAGAAAAATCCTACTCTTGAATCCGCTACTCTTGGTTTCATCGGTATTTTAGAAAGAAGTACCAGATTCGTCGTAACACCCAAGGTTACCGGCAGGTCTACTCCACCTTCATTGACGGAAGTAGACAATTGAGATTTCACCACAAGGTTCTTTGGAAACGTCTTCACTCCTTCTATATAGGAAAGGCTTGATTTCACAGATCCTCCCAATCCTACATTAGCCAGAACATCATTAAAACTCTTTTGGTTCCCATCAAAAACCTTGTTCACTTTAATAGCTACAGCCGTAGAATCATTATTTTGTGCTTCAATATCAAAGACTTCAATGACAGATTCTGAAAAGTTATCTTTTACGGATTTTGTAATGGCATCATTCTTCGGAGATGACACTTTAGGCACCACAGTTTTCACCCATACTTTTTTAGCTACAGGATCACGGTGGAAAGAGATGACCTTATTTTCATAATTCATTCCTTTATTCAAACCTGCCTCATTCACCTGCATGGGTACCTGAGAGAGTTTGTTAACCACCAAAAACTGACGCCCCATCAAGCTATCAGGAATCTCAAAATAAATATCCGTTTTTACCTGAATCGTATTAAAAAGCCCTTTTTTATAGGTTCCTTTTTTGATCAGGTCTTCAATCTTTTTTGTTTTCTTTGAGGAAGAGGTCTCTGTTTTGTCCGTTTTTTCTTTGTTGACCTTTACTGTATCTTTATCTTTTTTCTGTGCTACGGCCATTGGTGAGGCCATAGCAAGACCAAGATACAGTGCAAGCCTGTAATTCTTCATTAAAATAGTCCGATTCATTCCAAATAGTAAATATCTTAGTTTCAGCCAGCAAAGCTATAGGTATCATGAATCATATAAATAATATTAGGGAGTGAATGGTGAGTTTTCGGGAGTGAATGGATTTTTATTTTCACTTCAATAAAGGCAAAAAACATATGAAATATTCACCATCTACAGAAATATGAAGAAGATTATTCTTAAAATATCCATAAATTTGATTCAAATAATCAATTCCGAACTTTTCACCCTGCACCGGTTCTGTTTTAGGCTGCCAGGTGTTCTTTACTGTAATCCCGTCTTTGTCAACAATAATGATAATTTCCAGAGGTTGGTCTATTGTTGCTATATTATGTTTGGTTGCATTTTCTGTGGCAATCTGAAGAGATAAATAAGGAATTCTTTTTTCCAGACTTTCAGGAGCATTAATGATCAGTTCAAATTTCATCTCTTCATCAAACCTGCTTTTCAGAAGCTCCATATACTGTTGTATAAATTTGATTTCCTGAGAAACCGGAACAATATTTTCTTTCGGAGGCACTATCAGGTACCGATAAATCTTAGAAAGATTCATAGTAAATTTCTGAGCATTCTCTTTATTGATTCCGATCAGCATATAAAGAGAGTTCAGTGAATTGAAAAGAAAGTGCGGATTAATATTATTTTTAAGCTGCTGAAGCTGATTGATCACTTCTGCTTTGTGCATTTTTTCATTCTCAATAAGAAGAAAGTTTTTCTCAGACTGTATTTTTTCTTTTTCCTGATACGCGAGGTTGGTTGCCCGCAGGAATAAAATAAAGACTGTTACAATAAGGAATAATGCGGCCAGAAAAATATAAACGGTATAGGTTTTTATCTTACTGATATTTTCATCAATTATAAAATTGACATGGTTCACAACCGTATATCCGTCAAAATTATCAGTCTTTAATGGTTTTATGAACCTTGTTACCTCTACGCCAAGATATTCCGAGACAGCTGTTCCTTTGGTGTATCCCGCTTCAGTTTTACTGGCCAATGTATCGGCGGGCTTAATATCTGTAAAGTCAAAAATATTCTTTCCTATATATTTCTTTTCGGGATGTGTAATGCAGATTCCTTCTTTGGTGAAGACAAAGGCATAGGTATTGGAGCTCTTATCAACATTGATAAAATATTGATGGAGATCATCCAGGCTTACGGTAGAGCCATAATACAGTTTGTTCTTATCAGGCAGTTCTAAAGAATCATAGCTCACCCAGAACATACTGTCTTTTTTTGTAACCAAAAGATCTTTGAAATGCCCCGGACCATTATTTTTGAGAACAATAGATTTTTCTTTATTCCCGGTATTTTTAAAAATAACGGATAACGGATTATTACTTTCTATTTTTCCTGAAGTTTTATTCTCGTAATAATACCAGCTGTATGGCAGCAGGTTTCTTTTTTTATTCAAATCATTTAAAACCAAAGAATAGTCTTTATAGTTTTTCAACCCATCTTTCTGGATCAATGCACGAAGGATATATTGATAATCTTCAATATTTCTGAATTCATGTTCTATCGATTCATACTTCCTGAAGAAAGTTTTCTTCGCAAAATCATCGGTATTCTTACGGCTGTCTTCCGTAATCAGAAGACTTAAAACAGCAAATGCCGCCACTGCAATCAGGCAGGCAGATAAAGCGGTAATATAGATGGACTTTTTGGATAAAGCGTGCTTAAAATTAATAATCAAATTCTCAAAATTGTAGGTTCCTCAACATATAAATTATTCGTTTGCAAAGATATAACAAAGATTTCAGGACCGAAAAGTGAATTAAATTTAGATTTATTTTTTTCTAAAACAGGGAACAGAATAAATTTCAATTCTAAAGCAGTATAAAAATAATTATTTTTTGAATTTTAGTTCAATGGTCTTAAGTCATAAAATTAGTTAATATCATCATTCATACGACAGATTCAGCATGGTATATTTTGAAAATTAATTATCTTCGCCTACAAATCTTATTTGAAAATGAAGAAGATCATCTCTGGGATATCTATTTTTTGTGCCATCGTTGTGTCTGCTCAGGAATCTATACAGTTTCAGGAGCTGCCATTCAAAGATATCATCGCAAAAGCCAAGAAAGAAAAAAAACTGGTTTTTATTGATGCCTATGCTTCCTGGTGTGGCCCCTGCAAAATGATGGAAAAAAATGTTTTCACTCAGAAATCGGTCAGTGATTATTACAATACCAACTTCATTAACGCAAGATTTGACATGGAAAAAGGGGAAGGCAGAGACATCGCTTCTAAATTCGGAGTACGTTCCTACCCTACTTATCTATTCCTAAACGGTGAGGGTGAGCTTGTATCCAGAAATACAGGATACATGGAAGAAAGTCTGTTTGTAGCAATGGCTCAGGATATCAATTCACCTGGAAATAAAAAGGGGTCTCTTAAAGATCGTTTTGCAAGTGGTGAAAAAGACCCGGAATTTCTGATTAACATTATGAAACTTAATGCCAACTCAGATTATGACTTCGCTAAAAAAGCTTCTGAAAGATATTTCCAGAACAAAAAGAAAACGGAAGAACTCACAAAGGATGAAATTGGCTTTCTTCTTTATTTTGTAAAATCATCGGAAGATGCTAATTATCCTGTCTTTGCATCCAGAAAAGCCGAAATCATTAAATTTCTTCCTGAAGAAACATACAGCGAGTTTGATGCTCAGTTAAAATTAGGAAAAATAGTGGAGCAGTCTATCGATGATAAAAATAAAAAGATCAACGATGATTATTTTATGAAAAACGCTGAGCCATTAGTAGGAAAAGAAGCCGCTGTTAAGAAGCTTAATCAGACAAAATTGAGCTATTATGAACAAAACAGCAATTTTCCTGAATATGAAAAAGCTGCTTTAGACTATTATAAAAACTCGGATGCCTTTGATCCTAATGAACTTTTAAGAGCCGCCTGGATATTTGCAGATCATGTGAAGACACCATCTTCACTAAAAAAAGCAACAGAATGGGCAGAAAAATCTGTGATGAGGGGAGAAACTTCTGAAAACACTTATATTCTTGCTAAACTCTATTACCTTACCGGAAATAAAGAAACCGCAAAAAGCTATGCTGAGATGTCTAAAAATATGGCTGTTCAGACCAATAAAGATTCTCAATTGGCAGATGAATTATTAAAACAGATAAAGTAACATACACACCACATGAAATATAAATTATTAGCAGCAGGCATTGTAGCTTCTCTCTCAGCAGGAACATTAAGTGCCCAGGAGCGGGAACAAGGAGGACAGGATAAGAGTTTATACATAAAAGGAAATGCTTTATTTGCACCCATAGGAATTTTAAATCTTGGAATAGAAAAACAGATCAGTCCCAAATACACCTTACAGGGGGATGTTTTCATTTCGCCCTGGAAATCTTTTGCAGGACATGAATTACAAATCTATTCTCTCTCTGTTGAAGGAAGATATTATTTTAAAGAAGCTTTTAAAAATTGGTATTTAGGAGCAAATATTGGTTTTGCAGCTTATAATCTTCAAAAGTGGAGTTATTGGCATGACGGATATTTTTATAAAGACAACGGAGATGTTCTTTTGAATACTAACCTTTATCAAAAAGGATTTACTGTTATGCTGGGTATTACAGGCGGATATCAATTTCAGTTATCTGACCGCTTAAATCTTGATATTTATGCTACTGTAGGAACATCACAGGGTTTTTACAAAGGATATGACCGTTCAACCGGTTTACGCTATGATTCTGCAGAAAAATTTAATAAAAGCGGAGAGATCATCCCATACAGAGGAGGCGTAATGATTTCCTACAAATTAAAATAATACAATGAAGCCATTCGGAAAAAATCATATCATTATTTCAGTAATCACTTTTGTGATTCTTTTTCTAATGAATTATATCGGGAATGATCTGCCTGACAAATTACAGAGGGCTTTAATGACTGCTTTTGCAGGAGTTGTGGGATTAACCGTCGGATTATTTATATTGAATAAAGGCAGAAATGATAAAAATCCACCTCAGAATTTTGACTAATTAATCTTTGTATACCACATATCTGGTTCTAATCTTTTCAAAACTTTCCAGATCTTTTTTCCATGAAGCTTTGATTTCCGGAATTGATTTTCCGGCGATGATCTGTTTTCTCAATTCATCAGTCCCGGCCAATGTGTCAAACCAAAAATTTTTCCCTGATGCAGGTTTTAAAAAAAAGCCCAGTTCAGGATTTTTAAAATTCTGATAAGCTTTAATCACCCATTCAAGATTCAATTCTCTTAGGTCTTTGGGATATCCGGATAGATTTTCACCATAGCACAGTTTCCCGTTCAGAAAAGGATCTTTAGCTCCGTAGCTCGGCTTGGGAGTAAACTGATAAGGAAGTTTTTCAGTCCATGGAGAGCCATAAATCTGAAAAGGAAGTTCTGTTCCTCTTCCTACGGAAACCTGTGTTCCTTCAAAAAAGCATAGACTTGGATATAGATTGATCGCTTTATCATTGGGTAAATTAGGAGAAGGTTTATCAAGCATCATATAGCGCTGTTTTTTATGATAATTCTTCATAGGAACAAGAGTGTACTTAACCTGAGCACCATTTTTCAGCCATTTTTCACCATTAACCATCTTTCCATACTCTCCTATCGTAAGTCCATACACTACAGGAACCTCGTGAAGCCCTACAAAACTGGCCCATTTTTTTCTCAATACCGGTCCATCTGTATATCCGTCGTGTGGATTGGGGCGATCCAATACCATAACCTCAATATTATTTTCAGCTCCGGCTTCCATCAGATAAGACAAAGTGGAAATATAGGTATAAAACCTTACCCCAACATCCTGAATATCAAAAATGACAATATCAATTCCGGCAAGCTGCTCCGGTGTGGGTTTCTTATTATTCCCATAAAGAGAAACGATAGGAATTCCTGTTTTCACATCTAGTCCGTTTTTCACTTTTGCACCCGCATCGGCATCTCCTCTGAAACCATGCTCAGGAGCAAAAATAGACTTGATTTTAATTCCATTCTTCACCAGAAAATCTACCAGATGCGTCCTGTCGCTCATCAGGCCTGTCTGATTGGTTACCACTCCTATTGTTTTATCTTTTAACAGTGGCAAATATACTTCTGGCTGGTCTGCTCCGGTTTTAAAATCCTGTTGAACCTGAGTCTGAGAATAATATTGGTTGAATACTCCCAAAAAAATTAGGCAAATCAGAAGTAAATTTTTAATTTTGAAATCTAAATTCATAAGCTTGAAGTTTCCTTTATATTTCTCCAGAAAAATAGCATTTTCCAAAGATAACAAAAATAACCTTTCAAGGGTTATCATCTTCATTGGCAGGCTTTCCGTAGCATTGGGAATCATTGTTTCCTTAATTACGGTGGCCACTGGTTTTGGTTCCAAAAAAGCGATTAAAGAGAGGCTGGCAGATTTCAGTGGACACATCACGGTAAGATCTACGCGATCAAATTCTTCTTATAATACTTCTGTGCTTGACAATCAGGGGCTGAATATTGCAAAAATAAAAGAACTTCCTGATGTTGAAAGTATTCAGAAATACGTGACAGTTACCGGAATCATGCGTAATGAACACAATTTTGCAGGAATCATATTTAAGGGAGTAGGAAAGGATTTTGACAGCTTGAGGTTTAAAAAATTCCTTATTGCCGGTACTACTCCGAAAGTGACAGAGAAAGGGTTCAACAATGATGTTACTATTTCGCAAAAAGTAGCCAATGACCTACACCTTAAAGTGAATGACAGTATTGTTACCGTTTTCTTAAAAGCTGATCAAAAACCACTTTACCGTAAATTCAGAATTATAGGAATCTATAGAACAGATATTAAACTTATTGATGAACAATTTGTTATCGGTGGAATCAATCACGCAAGGAAAATTCAGGATATGAAGCCTGATGAAATTGGCGGAATAGATATTTTTCTGAAAAACGTAAATGATATTGATAAAGATTTCCCTGGGATTGAAAAACTGATCGGATATAAGAATTATGCAGAAAAAGCAACTGAAAAATTTCCTCAGATCACAGACTGGATCAGTATTTTTGACACCAATATTGCCCTCATCATTATCATCATGCTGATTGTGGTCGTCATCAATATCATCATGGTTCTTCTGATTCTTATTATTGAAAGAACAAATTCTATAGGTCTTCTTAAAACATTGGGAGCGAGCAATTCACAGATAAGGGCAACCTTCATCAACTATACCCTTATTATTATGATCCCGGGACTTCTGTATGGAAATGCAATCGGATTAGGACTTATTCTGATTCAGAAATTCTTCGGAGTAATCAAACTTAATCCTGAAAACTATTATGTAAGTACAGTTCCTGTAGATCTTAATCCCATTGCAATTATTTCTATCTCAGTAGGAATTCTTATTATTTCAGCCCTGGCTTTAATTATCCCGAGCTATCTGATCAGTAAGATCTCTCCGGTGAAGGCTATTAAGTACAACTAATAATGTGATAATAGATAATAGATAATAGATAATAGATAGTTATTCATTGTCTTTCAGGTAATTTCAGTTTTATCCACAACTTATCCACATGTTATCCACAGTGCAGATAATTTTAAAAGCATTATCTTTGCACTGCTTATAAAACATTTATGAAATACGCAAAAAATATCCTTGAAACGATAGGTAACACACCGCTGGTAAAGCTTAACAAAGTATTAGGTGAAGATTTCCCGGCATTAGTATTGGCAAAAGTAGAGACCTTCAATCCCGGAAACTCAGTGAAGGACAGAATGGCTCTTAAAATGATAGAAGATGCTGAAAAAGACGGCAGATTAAAACCTGGAGGAACCATTATTGAAGGAACTTCCGGAAATACAGGAATGGGACTGGCATTGGCAGCAATCATCAAAGGTTACAAATGTATTTTTGTTACCAACTCAAAACAATCAAAAGAAAAATGTGATATTCTTCGTGCTGTAGGTGCAGAAGTAATTGTTTGTCCTACTGACGTAAAACCTACAGATCCGCGTTCTTATTATTCAGTTTCAAAAAGACTGGCTAAAGAAACAGAAAACGGATGGTATGTCAACCAGTATGACAACCTTTCCAACAGAGCGGCTCATTATGAGTCTACAGCACCGGAAATCTGGGAGCAGACAGAAGGAAAACTGACTCACTTTGTAGTAGGAGCCGGAACAGGAGGTACAATTACCGGATGCGGAACCTTCTTCAAAGAAAAAAATCCGGAGATTAAAGTTATCGGGGTTGACACTTATGGTTCTATTCTGAAGGAATTCCACGAAACAGGTGAACTGCATTATGATCACGCATACACTTATATTACAGAAGGAATCGGGGAAGATATCATTCCTGAAAATTATGATATGTCTGTCATTGATCATTTTGAAAAAGTAACGGATAAGGACGGTGCTATCTATGCAAGAAAACTGGCTAAAGAAGAAGGAATTTTCTGTGGATATTCTGCAGGAAGTGCCATTGCATCACTGATTCAGATGAAAGATCAGTTCACTAAAGATGATGTAATTGTAGTTTTACTTCATGACCACGGTTCAAGATATGTAGGAAAAATCTACAATGACGAGTGGATGAAGGAAATGGGATGGCTGGAAGAAAGTAAATAAGCAAAATTGCTAAAAGGTAAAAAAGTTAATTTATAAATAATAAAAACGGAGCAAAATAATTTTGCTCCGTTTTTATTTTATGGGTTGACATTTACTTTCTCTTTCAATGTATTTTTGAGAAGACTGTATTCTCTTTCGCTCATTGCTTTCCTGGGAAACATATAGCTGTATTTTCCCTCAAGGGAAATGAAATCCTGAGTACTGTCAAAATACTCAAAATCTTTCCATTCACTTGTTTCTTTTTCCCCATCAATATTTACTGTAAAAAAGTTCTTATCAAACCGGATTTCATACACTTTGCATTTTTCCAGTCGATTTAAATAATGATTGACCTGTTTCTTCCATCTTGAAACTTTGTTAACACTTACTGAAAGAAAAACTGCACAAAGCAAAAATATAAAGCTTAAAAAATATAAAATCCCCGCACTTTCTTTAGTCAAATAATCTTTTAAAAGAAATACAGTAAATACGATCACAGCTGCTGCCATGGTCGTAATGGTCTTACCTTTTGTTGTCGGTGAAAAAAGCAAACTGCCCTGATTACCACTAAAATAAATAGCTTCAAAAATCTTTCTGTCTGGTTTTAGGGTAATCACCTTTTCTTCATTCATAATTGTAGAATTTGCTTTAAAAGCTACAAAACTACATTAATTATCTTCATATTGATCATTTATTGCAGAAAGTTTATTCATCAGTTCTCTGTTTCTGCGGTTCAGAGCATCCAGCTTTTTCAGCATATTATAAATCACTTCAAGACCGGGAAGATTTATTTCAAGATCATAATACCAGTTGGCAAATTTTTCCAGATCAGGAAGGTCTTCATACATCAGGTAATGAATATTATTTTCAATCTGAATGTTCAGCAGCCCATAATCTACAAGTTCATCAAAAAAAGTGACTTCTATATTATATATTTTTACGAGTTCTTCCCGTGATATTCTTTCACTCATAGCTTATGAATTTTTTAGTTGTTCAAAAAGTTCTTTCTGCTTTTCAGTAAGGTTCGTTGGCAGTTTCACTTCATAGGTTACAAAAAGATCTCCATGTTCACCTTCTTTTTTATAGACAGGAAAACCTTTTCCTTTCAATCTTACGGTAATTCCGTTTTGGGTTTCCGGTTTTACTTTAAGATTGACATTGCCCGTAAGCGTATTCACTTTTACATCTCCACCTAAAACGGCGGTGTACAAATCGATCACAACCTTTGTTTTCAGATCATCCCCTATTCTTTCAAAATCCGGATCTGCCGGGATATTGAAGGTAATATACAGGTCTCCGTTAGGTCCTCCGTTTACGCCGGAATTTCCATGTCCTTTCAGTTTGATCTGCTGTCCGTCATATACCCCTGCCGGAATGGTGATCCTAACTTTTTTGCCGTTGATATCAAAAGTCTGCTGATGAGTGGTTGCGGCATCTCTTAAGCTTAAATTCAGTTCAGCCTGTATATCCTGTCCTTTAAATTTTCCGGAAGCCCTTCCTCTTGAACTCTTGCCAAATCCTCCGCCGGTTCCACCAAACATGCTCTGGAAGAAATCTGAAAAATCTTCTCCTTCGCCAAAATCCGCACCGGAAAACCCTCCGTTGTAGCTTTGCTGCTGATACTGTCTTTGCTGTTGCTGTTGGGCCTTTTCGTATTCTTCACCATGTTTCCAGTGTTCTCCGTACTTATCATATTTGGTACGGTTTTCAGGATTACTGAGGACTTCATTGGCTTCATTCAGCTCTTTGAATTTCTTCTCTGCTTCTTTATCGCCGGGATTTAAATCAGGATGATGTTTTCTGGCCAGTTTCCGGTAGGCCTTTTTGATATCATCCTGTGTTGCGTTTTTATCTACGCCTAAAATTTTATAATAATCTATATAAGCCATAGAAATGAGGTTTACTCAAATTTATGAAATTTAGGTTTGAAAATTGTATAACAGAATGTTAAAAATAAACCTATCTTTGATAAAATGCTATACATGAAAGATGTATTGAAAAACTACTCCGGAATCCTGTTTTTACTTTTAGGGATCATTGTTGGAAGCATCATTGGAATTGTTGCGCCCGGTTTTGTGGAATACATAAAACCTTTAGGAGATATTTTTCTTAATCTGCTTTTTGTGAGTGTAGTTCCTTTGGTATTTTTTGCGGTATCCAATTCTATCGCATCACTCGAGCAGCAGTCTAAATTTGGAAGGATCATCCTGGTTATGGCACTTACCTTTTTATTTTTCATTCTCACGGCTGCTATTTTTACCATTTGCGCAGTATACCTGTTTCCGGTATCTGGAATCTCCGGAAGTTCTGAGATTATTTCCGAAGCAGCTCATGAAGATACATGGGGCAACAGAATTGTAAGCTTTTTTACGGTAGGGGAATTTACAGAGCTTTTCTCGAGAAGAAATATGCTGGCTCTTCTGGTATTTGCATTTCTGACAGGATTTGCAGCAAGAAAAACAGGAGAAAAAGGTCAGCCTTTCAGAGTTTTTATCGCTTCAGGATATGAAGTAATGAAAGAACTTCTTTTGCTGGTTATGAAACTTGCTCCGATTGGTCTTGGAGCTTATTTTGCTTATCAGGTTGCCACTTTAGGGCCACAGCTTTTTGGGTTTTATGCCAAACCCTTAGGATTATATTATGTTGCAGGAGTTATTTACTTCCTTGTGTTCTTCTCTATTTATGCTTTTATGGCGAATGGACAGAAGGGGGTGAAAAGTTTCTGGACCAATGCTATATATCCTACATTAACTGCTATAAGTACATGCAGCAGCTTTGCAACAATGCCCGCCAATTTACAGGCTGCATCAAAAATCGGGATACCGAATTCTATTGCCAACCTGGTGATTCCCATTGGTACTACGCTGCATAAAAACGGGTCTTCCATGTCATCTATCATCAAGATCTATGTAGCTTTCCTGATTATCGGAAGAGATTTCTTTGATCCTGCCAACCTTCTTTTAGCTTTGGGAATTACAGTCTTTGTGAGTATTGTGGCTGGAGGTATTCCTAATGGAGGATATATTGGGGAAATGCTGATGATCTCTGTTTATAAATTACCTCAGGAGGCTATTCCTGCTGTGATGATCATCGGAACTTTGGTAGATCCTTTAGCAACAGTACTGAATGCTGTAGGAGACATCGTTGCCGCCATGTTTGTCAGCCGGTTTGTAAAGGTCTGACTGATGAATACCGTGGCTGTAAACACTTCTTTACAAAACTGTTTGACTAATGACTTTTATTCGCTACGTTTTACCGGCTCCAGATTTTCATATTCTTCAGGAGTGAAAAGCCTGTAATGAACTTTAAAGGTTTTTCCTAAAGGGGTTTCCAGGGAGAATCCTCCGGGTCCGAAACCATCTGTCACATCGAGTGTAAAGTGTGAATATTTCCAGTACTCAAAAAGATCCCGGTCTATCCAGAACTCATGTCCGTTGACGGTACCGATCATGGCATCATTCATTCGGGGAAAAAATCCTCCTTTTTCAAAACACTGCGGCTGTGTTCCTTCACAGCATCCTCCTGCCTGATAAAACATCAGAGGTCCATATTGATCTTCCAGTTTACGGATTACTTCAAGCGCCTGTTCTGTTGCTGAAAGTCTTGATATTTTTGTTTCCATTCTTAATATTTAACCTGATATTACCTGAAGTATAAAAAATCCCGGTAAAATAATTAACCGGGATCCACAACACATCTTCATTTAATTTGAGCCGGCAATATCCAAAACGATTCTGCCATCAATCTGACCCTTTTTCATTTTATCGAAGACATCATTGATGTCTTCAAGCTTTGCAGGAGTAACCGTCGCTTTTACCAATCCTTCATTGGCAAAATCCAATGCTTCCTGTAAATCTTTTCTGGTTCCTACTATAGAACCTCTTACTGTAATCCTCTTTAAAACCGTTTCAAAAATGGGCAGCTCGAAAGATCCGGGAGGAAGGCCATTCAAAGCAATGGTTCCCTTTCTCCTCAGTACATCTATTCCCTGTTTGAAAGCAATAGGCGAAACTGCTGTAATCAATGCGCCGTGCATTCCGCCGACTTCTTTATGCAAATATTCTCCAGGATCTGTGTTTTTTGCATTGACTACAAGATCGGCTCCCAATTTTTTTGCCAGCTCAAGTTTATCATCTGCTACATCAATGGCAGCAACATGCATTCCCATTGCTTTTGCATATTGAACAGCCACGTGTCCCAGCCCTCCGATTCCCGAAATGGCAACCCATTCCCCAGGTTTTGTTTCTGTTTCTTTTAATCCTTTATAAACCGTTACTCCGGCGCATAAAATAGGGGCAATCTCCAGAAAGTTAACATCCGGTTTCAGGTGTCCCACATATCTCGAATCTGCAATAACATACTCTGCAAATCCGCCATCTACGCTATACCCTCCGTTTTTCTGTGCTTCACAAAGGGTTTCCCATCCGGTAATACAGTAATCACAGCATCCGCATGCACTATAGAGCCAAGGGACTCCTACCGCATCTCCTTCTTTTACAAAAGCTTCAGGTCCACAAGCCACCACAATACCTACCCCTTCATGTCCGGGGATAAGAGGCATTTTCGGCTTTGCCGGCCAGTCGCCATCTACAGCATGCAGGTCTGTATGGCAGACACCACAGGCAATTACTTTGACAAGGACTTCATATCTTCCGGGTTCTCTTACAGGTACTTCTTCTATTTTCAGAGGCTGACCGTAGCCTTGTACTACCGCCGCTTTCATTGTTTTTGGGATCATATTTTATTTTTTGGATTGAGTTTATTTTTTTGTATTAGTTTTTATCTCTACAGCTGAACTGCTTCAGTGAATTTCTTTTGAGAGTTAATATCATATCAAAATACTGATATTTCCTGCGTGAGGGATAGTAAGGGCGGCGAGGAACGAGCCGGTGCGGAATGAAATGGAGCACCGAAACGAAGTGCAGTCCTGCATAGCCCGACCGTTTTGCCCTGGGAAAAGCCAAGGCAATCGGGCACGTCCTAAATAATATTAAAAGAAACCTAACTTATTCTTGTTATAAGAAATCAGCATGTTTTTAGTTTGACGGTAATGGTCGAGCATCATTTTATGATTTTCTCTTCCGATTCCTGACTGTTTGTAGCCTCCGAAAGGTGCTCCTGCAGGGTAAGAATGATACTGGTTCACCCATACTCTTCCTGCTTCAATCTGACGCGGAATATTGTACAGCTGATGCGCATCTCTTGTCCATACTCCTGCTCCCAGTCCGTAGATGGTATCATTGGCAATTTTCACAGCTTCTTCCTCGTCTTTAAAAGTAGTAAATGCCAGGACGGGACCAAAAATTTCTTCCTGGAAGATTCTCATTCTGTTATTTCCTTTGAAGATGGTAGGCTGAATGTAGTATCCGTCTTCCAGATCTTCTCCCAGATGATTGACATCACCTCCCACCAGCACTTCTGCTCCTTCTTCTTTTCCCAGCTGGATATAGGAAAGGATTTTATCTTTCTGAATCTGTGAAGCCTGAGCACCCATCATCACGGTTTTGTCCAATGGATTTCCTACTTTGATCGCTTTTACTCTTTCAATCACTCTTTCAATAAAGGCATCAGCAATACCTTCCTGAACCAGTAACCGTGAAGGGCATGTACAGATTTCTCCCTGATTAAGGGCAAAAAGAACAGCTCCTTCTATCGCTTTATCTAAAAATTCATCATCTGCATCCATTACTGAGTTGAAGAAAACATTGGGTGACTTTCCTCCCAATTCCAGGGTAACCGGAATGATGTTTTCTGTTGCATACTGCATCACCAGACGTCCTGTTGCGGTAGATCCTGTAAATGCTGCTTTGGCAACTTTCGGATTGGTCACCAGGGCTCTTCCGAGTTCTGCTCCAAATCCGTTGACAATATTAACAACGCCTGCCGGTAAAAGATCTCCGATAAGTTCCATTAAAACCATAATGGAGACAGGGGTACTTTCTGCCGGTTTTAAAACAACACAGTTACCAGCCGCCAATGCCGGAGCCAGCTTCCAGACCGCCATAAGTATCGGGAAGTTCCACGGGATAATCTGCGCGATTACTCCAAGGGGTTCATGAACGATCAGCGACACAGTATCTTTATCCAGTTCGTTATGAGATCCTTCTTCGGCGCGGATAACGGATGCAAAATATCTGAAATGATCAATAGCCAGAGGTAAGTCTGCTGCCAGAGTTTCTCTTACAGCTTTACCGTTATCAATAGTTTCGACCGTTGCGAGGTATTCAAGGTTCTGTTCTATCCTGTCTGCAATTTTGTTCAGAATGATGCTTCTTTCTGTAGAGGAAGTATTTTTCCATGTCTGAAATGCTTTTTCAGCAGCATCTACCGCCAATTCCAAATCTTCTTTGGAAGAGTGGGCCACCTGAGTGAAATTTTTCCCATCTACCGGAGAGACTACATCAAAATACTGGCCTTTAACAGGTGGGGTGAATTTTCCGTCGATATAGTTATCATATCTGTTTTTAAACTGAGGACGCTGTAATAGAGTCGTTGATCTTGGTTCTGTAATAGTGCTCATATTAGTTTGTTTTTATTTTTTCGTTAATGCCAAATTACACTGAGAAGCCAAAAAGAGTATAGCACAATCGTACAAAAAAAGTGTAAAATAGTACAGTGAGTTGAATTTTAGTATTTTATTAACAGCAACATACAGTCAAATTTTCTATATTTGAGTTACCTCCTTTTGAAAAAAATTTAGAAATGAATAACAATAGTAAGATTTTATTAAATACTCCTGAATTACGTAAGGAAAACCAACTATTGAGTCTTGTTGAAAACCAGACGAAGTTCAATCTAAACAATTGTGAATTTAATATTTACGAAACCCATAAGGCTGCTTATGATGTAAAACTGCATTTCGAAAATATTGCATTTACAGCGATGCTGAGAGGGAAGAAGCACATGAAACTTGATAATAAAACCAATTATTTTGATTATTATCCAGGTGAAAGCATTCTGGTAGCACCGGGGGAAACCATGGTGATTGACTTTCCGGAGGCGGATGAAACTCCTACACAGTGTATTTCTTTAAGTCTTAATCCTGATTTTATTGAGGATTCTCTCAACTATCTGAATTATCATCTTCCCAAAGTGGACGAAGCCTCACAATGGAATATTCAGCTGGATGAGTATTTTCTTTTTAATAATAAAGCCCTCGCTTCTGCTACTAACAATATTATGAGAATTGCGATGGATGATAACTCTCAAAAGGATATCATGGCAGACTTTGCCCTGAAGGAACTTCTGATCAGACTCATGCAGACCCAGGCAAGAAGTATGGTAGAAAAGAATATTGCCAAGAATAAATCCAGGATAGGATTTGTGGTAGATTATATTAAACGTAATCTGCATCAGAAATTGTCGATTGACAGTATTGCCAAGCTTGCCTACGTAAGCAAGTCAAACTTCTTTAAAATGTTCAAAGACGAGTTGGGAACCTCTCCAAATGATTTTATTTTACAGGAAAGAATTAACCGGGCGAAAGAATTATTAGCCAGCCAGACCAGCATCAAGGAAACCGCTTTTCAGACAGGGTTTTCAGATACGAATTATTTCACCAGAGTATTTAAGCAACTGGAGGGAGTAACTCCGAAAAGCTACCAGGATAGGATGGTGGTAAGACAGTCCATATAAAAAAAGCCCCGAAGTAAAAACTCCGGGGTTATTTTTAATAATGATTAGTAACCATCATTTTGTTTAATATTAGGATTCGCCTGAATAGCGGTGATAGGGATTGGCCATTGCCACTTTAAGCTTCCGGCTGGAAGGTTCTGTGCAACAGCCGGCGTTCCTGTACCGTCAAAAAGATCTCCTTTACCTGATCTCTGAACAGAAAGCCCTAATCTCTTTAAAGTATACCATCTGTCGTTTTCGAATGCAAGCTCCAGTCTTCTTTCTTTCAGGATAGCATCTAAAAGCGCCTGTCCTGTTTCTGTTCCAGGAGTAAATGAAGTATATCTTTCAGCTCTTAGCTTGTTTAGTAAAACAAGAGCCTGTGCACCATTCCCTGTTCTGTAATATGCTTCTGCAATATTCAATAATACTTCAGCAGATCTAAGATACTTGATCGGCACAATATTGGCTGGCCCTCCGTTTCCAGCATATTTTGTAACGTGGTTGTATTTTTGTCCACTATATGTACTGGTCGTAAAGTAAGCTCCTTTTCTGATATCGTTAGCAGTATAAGCAGTATATAGATCATAATCCACAACAAATTCAGATCTAATGCTTGGTACAGACTGGTTATATGCAACTCCCACTGTATTCAATTCAGCTGGTGCATTTGATACCTGGAACAAAACACCATCTGTAATTCTGGATAAACCTTCGTTTTCTTTCCAGATTCTGGTAAAGTTATCCAATGTTGTAATACTTGGAGAAAGCCCCAATGCCAACTCACCATATTTGATTGTATTGGCATAATCACCTCTATAAAGGTTTACTCTTGACAACAATCCATATACGGCAGCTTTGCTTAATCTTCCTTTATCCGCATCATTCTGCGTGATATTATCAACAGCAAATAATAAGTCTGCTATAATTTTATCATATACCTGATCAACAGTTAGATTTCTAGATGATGTTGTATTCGAAGGATTATAGTTTTCTGAATAATAAATTCCCGTTGCATTTTTAGCTCCTGCAGATTGAGTCGGAATTTGAGAATAGGCTCTTACAATATCAAAATGAGCTGCAGCTCTTAATGCTCTTGCTTCAGCTTCAATATTTGTTTTTTGAGTACCTGATAACACTCCGTTATTGATATATGACAAAACAAAATTAGTTCTACTAACTACAAGATAAGCGGCACTGTATAAACCTGTTGTTTGTGAGTTATCTGAAGAAAACTCGAAATTAGATGCTGCAGAATTGGTATTTCTACCAGAAGCCGTACGAACTAAATTATCAGTAGTAAGATCACCCATGATAAGCTGATTACCAGTATCTCCATTATAGTATCCTACTCCTTTAAGAGCTGTATAAGCTCCATCCATAGCCTGTCTAAATGATTCAGGTCTGGTCATTGCCTGGTTCTGTTCTTCGTTAATTGAAGATGTTTGATCTAAATTTCTATCGCAAGACGTTAACGAAACAAACATGGTTAACGCAGCTAAACTTATTTTTATTATATTCTTTTTCATAAAGCTATTCAAAAATTAAAATTCTAATTGCAATCCTACCAAGATTGTTCTTACAGCTGGATAAGTATAAAGGTTATATGAGCCAGGTACAAATAATGCCGTAGATTCACCAGATCCTACTGAAACTTCAGGTTCGCCGTGGAACTTAGTCACAGTAAATAAGTTTTGTCCTTGTACATATGCTCTAAGCTTGTTGATTGGAGATCCTTCTCCAAGGAACGCTTTATCAAATGTATACCCTAAAGTAAGTGATCTCAACCTTAGATAATCTGATTTTTCAATCCACTGATCGGAGTCACGCATACCATTAGAGTCTACTTTTTGGAATACTCCTGTGTCTCCAGGATTTTGCCAAACCTGAGCAGCAGCCTGTGCCATATTTCTACCAGCAACAGCCAATGTTGGATCAACAGCAGCAGCGTACATGTTATTATAAGTATATCCACCTAATTTGAATGCAAAGTCTGCACTGAAATCAAGTCCTTTGTACTGAACGGTAGTACCAAATCCACCAAAACTTTTTGGGAATGGAGATTTATCAGTAAGTGGAACTGCATTAGAAGCACTGTAAACATCAGTAATGTTTCCTGCTTTGTCATAGTATAGAGCGTTACCATTACTTGGATCTACCCCAGCAAATCTAACATTGTAGAATACATATGGCGTTTCACCTACCTTAAGATAAGTATCTCCTAAATTTCTTTCTGTCTGCCCATTTGCTAATTTATCAAGAACTGAATTCTGGAAGGAAATATTAGCATGCAAATTCCACTGGAAATTTTTTTGTTTGATCACGTCAACACTTAATTCTGCCTCAAGACCTTTCTGAGACATATCTCCTGCATTGATATATTGGTAATATCCTCCTTCCTGTTTATCCAAAGGTACTAACTGTACAAAGTCTTTTCTCTTATTTTTATAAACTTCTACGGATCCACGGATTCTTCTGTTCCACATTGTGAAATCAACCCCTAAGTTGGTAATTGCGTTAGATTCCCACTTAAGATTTTCGTTACCAATAATAAAACTGCTTGATGTTCCCGGATATAAAGCTCCATTAGAACCATATAATCCATAGCTAACATTGGTTACGTTATAGTAATCCGGCAGTGTTCCATCATTACCTGTTGTACCATATGATCCTCTAAGCTTTAAATCATTAATAAAGCCTCCATTCATGAAATCCTCTTTGGCAATATTCCATGCAGCACTTGCAGACCAGAAGACACCACTTTGATTATTGGCACCAAATCTTGATGAAGCATCTCTTCTCAATGATCCCGTTACCAAGTATTTACCAGCATAATCATAGTTTAATAGACCCGCTAAACTGAATAGAGTATTTCTTGTTTTAACCCCAGTAAATGTATTTCTATCAGAAGGCGTTGTAATAGAAGGAACACTTAATTGAGAAGATTTCAATCCATAGGCACCCCCATTCATTGTTTCGTTGAAGTTATCATTATATTCGATAAATCCTAAGAAATCAAAGTTATGGCTTCCAAATGATTTTTTATAATTAATGGAGTTATTCCAGGTATAGTTAAATGTATAGAATGAGTTTTTATTTAATGCACCTGTAGGAACTTTATTAACGGTGATATCCAGGTTTGAACCTTTTTTCAGCCATTGGGTTCCCATGTACCAATCATAAAGACCATTGAAATTGGTTTTAAACTTCAGACCATCAATAATTTTATACTCAGCAAATAAGGTTACCGGAATTCTTAGTCTCTGATCGTCTAATCTATAATTACGGATTTGCTCAACAACGTTAGAACCCGCTCTCATGGTCTGGTTATAACTTCCATCTGCATTATAAATCGGCTCATATGGAGCGTATTTATACATTGCTCCAAATGGGTTCTGTGTATTGTTTCTGTCTCTGAAATTCTGTGTTTCCTGATACTGAACCCCAAGGTTGATACCAACGTTAAGTTTTTCACTCAGTTTATTCGTAAATCCAAAGTTACCTGTATATCTCTTAAGACCATCTATATCTCTGATAATTCCATTGTCAGAGTCATAACCTAAAGAGTAGTAAAAAGTACTCTCTCTGGAACCACCTTGTGCGCTGAATAAGTAAGACTGAATGCTTGAAGGCTTCAAAAGGTCTTTTTGCCAGTTGTGATCATAAGCCGCAAGCCTGTCCATTTCCTGCTGAGATCGTGGTTTAAATCCAAGGTATCCCAATTGATTCTGAAAATCCATCAACTCCCTTGAGTTCATCATCGTGTAGTTTTTGTCTCTCAACTTTTCACTGAAACCAAACTTAGTTTCGAATGAATAATGAGTTTTCCCAGCTTTTCCAGCTTTAGTAGTTACTACAACTACTCCATTTGCACCTCTTGCACCATACTGTGCTGTAGCAGCAGCATCTTTAAGAATTGAAATAGATTCTACGTCTGCAGGGTTGATTGCACTGAACTGTCTAGCAGTCATATACATTCCGTTTACTACATAAGTAGGTTCCGAAGAACCACCTACACCGGCAACTCCTCTTACCAAGATTGTCGCAGCAGCACCTGGTTGCCCTGTTGTACTTTGTACAAATACCCCTGAAGCTCTACCCTGTAAAGAGTTCCCGATAGACGTTGTAGGAGAGTTTCTTCTGATTTCATCACCACCAACAACAGCCTGAGCCTGGGTAATTTCATCTGCTTTTTTCTTCTGGTATCCAGTAACGATTACTTCATCGATCTTATTCTCCTTCAGAACAGAATCATTCTTAGATTTTTGTGCAAAAGCAGCTTGTCCTAAAAAAAACAAAGCTCCTGCACTTAATACATGTAACTTCACATTCATATTAACAGATTTTAATATATTCAAGCGACAAATATGTCGATAAATATCTGTAACATCAATTCATTAAACGCTGAAAACCGGCTTCCAGAACGGAGATATTCACATTGATACTTAAGAAATGATGGGAAATCATTTTAATTGTATTTAAAAAATTAACAAAAAATAAGTCAATTTATACATTAACGGAATTTTAATAAATTTTAAAATTAAAATCAATTTACACACATTTTAAATAAAAGGTTAAAAAAATTAATTTAAAAATAAAAAATCAACGTAAAATATAAACAAAACCAATTCTCAATTTCAAGCAAAAAACTAAAAAAAAGCGTTTTTTTTCTTAATTTTTATATAAAAAAAAGCTATTACAAACAACTAATCCCTGTTTTATGATGGTCTGGCCGGGATTAAAATTAAAAAATCATTAATATATCTAATTCCAAATTGGGTTAAAACCTATCGGATTTCCATCTATGTTTACTGTATTTTTTTAACCATTTTATCATTAAAATCAAAAATAATTCGACTGTAAAAACATTATAATTTTTTACAGTAACTTCATATTTATAAAAAGTAAAGCACCTCAAATAAGAGATGCTTTCGATATTAATTGTTTAATAAAATTAGTGCTGGTAGCTGTAATTTCTGGCTCCTATTAATACAGGATTTTCGTCTTCAACAGATACAAGCCCAAAACCCTTATAATTTTTTACAGATTCATTCAGCTGTTTTCTGTGAAGTTTTTCATAAGTTTCAAAATCAACAGCTGTTCTTTTATTCAGGCTTTCAAATAAATTCCATTTTTCTACTACGCTTCTCCAGTTAGCAGAAACCTTACCGGCAAAAACCTTCGATTTCGAGCCACTTCCATAGCCTATAAAACCAATCTCTTTTCCCGAAAGCTCATCATGTTCATTAAAAGATGTTTGTAATGCCGAAAGAAACGCCATAAAAATAGAAGCTGTATACATATTTCCTATTTCTGATGACGCTCTCTGCGTTTTTTCTATCTTATCATTGATTAATTTCAGGTAGCTTTCAGATTTGGCCACAGATTTCTGTTCATCCACAGTTTCATAAGAAAGATTATTCTCCAGACTGTAGATTTCAGTAAAGACTCTTTTCCCATGGAAGGCATAGGGAAGATGGAAAATAATATACTCCCAGTTTTCATAAGGTTTTTCCTTTCCTGTTATCTCTTTATAATGATTGTAAGCTTCTCTTATTCTATCCTGATAGCATTGATTGGAATATTGTCCGTCAAAAACAGGTTCATCCGTAAAGATTTCAATTTTTTCAGGGTACGTTTCCGGAGCTCCATTCAGATTCTCTTTCTTATAAGATCTTCTCGGTTTGAAAAAATCAAAAACACTTTCTGAAGCAACCCCCCAGTTATTTTCGATTTCAAGAAGGTCAGGTTTTGATGAGATTAAAAGGGCCACCGCACCGCCTCCCTGTGTATATTCGCCTGAAGAAGCCAGCTCGTATTTGGCATAATCACTGGCAATCACTACAGCTTTTTTATCAGGATTCACTCTTACAAAATCCAGAGCATTGTGCAACGCATCTACTCCCCCCACACACGCAAAAGTCATATCCAGTACATCACAGTTTCTGAAACATCTTGCCCCAAACTCTTCTTCCAATACTTTCTCTACCATCTGTACAGCATAAGAGGCCGTAGGTTTTGCAGCATCCACTGCACTTTCTGTTCCCAGATATACTCTTGCTATTTCCTTAGGATTGATATGAAAATCTTGTATAAGCTTCAGTAATGCTTCTGCTGCAAAGGTAGCAGCGTCCTCATGAACATCAGAAAGTCCCATCTTATGAAGACCCAAGCCTTTTTCCAATTTGGCCGGTTCTATTCCCCTTTTTTCCGCTAAATCCTTAATCTCCAAATATAAACCAGGCACATAATAGCCCGCTGCTTC
This sequence comes from Chryseobacterium sp. ON_d1, assembly GCF_006829085.1. GTDB lineage: Bacteria > Bacteroidota > Bacteroidia > Flavobacteriales > Weeksellaceae > Chryseobacterium. The sequence continues at coordinate 70,938 of NZ_BJTC01000003.1, read as the reverse complement.
AATTCCAAAACTCATAATTGTCTAAATTTTAAACGAATTTATGAAAGATAACGCAAAAAACAGTGCTAAAAAGTAGTGATTTTTACAACATCATTAAAAATCAATGTATTTTGAATGATAATCTGGCAGTTTAGTATTCGGCAATAAAAAGAAGGGAGCCGGTAAATTTACCGGCTCCCTTCTTTTATTTATAATTTTCAATGGCTTTATTAATCACATCAATCTGCTTGTTGATGCTTGCTGCGTTCTGTGGATTCTGTTTCAGTAATTCCATTTTTTTGCTCAAGCCATCTTTCAGCATTTGAACCATCATCATTTTAGCCTGTGGGTTATCTGCCATTTGATTTTTGGCATATCCGGCTATTTTTGTGATACTTTCTGTCGCTTTGAGATTATCAGAAGTCATAATCCAGTTGAAACCGTCTTCTGCTGCTTTTCCCAATTCCGGGTTCTGGAATTTAATAAACGGATAGAAAGTGGCAAGAGGAGCAATATTCTCTATCTGGGATACAATTCTGTTCTTCACAATAATCGGAAGCAGTTGTGCCTGCAATTCATCTGAAGCTCCTTTCATATCAATTTTATCAGCCAGGCTATTTGCTCTCGACGGATCGATGGTAAGAATTGCGCTCATTGAACTTCCTCTCACGGCATTTGAAACGGCATTCATTCCTTTTTCAAATAACGGAAGATACTTCTTGTCTTTTGTCTTTCCTAAAGCCGTAATAGCTGCAGCCTGAGTTAATGTCTTCGGATCATTGGAAGCCAGTTTTTCAACTTCAGCACCCAATGCCTTCATTTGTTCAGGATTGGTAAGGTCTATTAAATTCAAAGCTTTTATTCTTACCCTGAAGAAAGGATCTTTCAGTGCAGCGGCTAATAATTTTACAGCTGCAGGACTCTTTCCTGTTTGATCCTTGATCCCGCTTAACGCCAGATATCGGCTTTTAAATTCTTTAGAGTTTGTAAACTGTATCAGATTCTGTTCCGGAGTTTTGGTATCTGTAATGTCTGCAAGTAAAACGCCATCTGCATTGATATTGACAAGATCCGGAGTCTTAGAGACATCAAAATTAAAAGTATTTTTGGCTTCTGCATTTACCCAGACATTGTATCTTTTAGGTTTTCCATTGTCATAAACGTCTATAGCCAGAGGAAATTCAAACAGTTTTTCCTGGGTTTGATTAATGGTTACAGCAACCTGTTTTTTCACAGGCTCAAATGTAGATGAGTAATTGATTTTCGGATTTCCGTTTCCAAAATACCATTGGTTAAAGAACCAGTTTAAATCTTTACCAGATACTTTTTCAAAAGACAGCCTCAGCTGATGGGCCTCTGCGTTTTGATATTCGTTAGTTCTGAGATAGTCATTCATTCCTGCAAAAAAAGCATCATCTCCAAGATAATTTCTCAGCATATTTAAAATTCCTCCTCCTTTCTGATAGGTTACCAGATCGAAAACATCTTCACGGGATTCATAATTGAACCTTACCAGATTTTTATTAAAATCAGACGGATTATGAAGGTAGTTATTCACATCAGTCATCAGGTGATAATCAGCCTGGTCTTTTCCATATTTGTATTCATTCCAAAGGTATTCGGAATAATTGGCAAAAGACTCGTTAACGGTGAGGTTGCTCCAGCTTTCTGCTGTCACCAGATCTCCAAACCAGTGATGAAACAATTCATGGGCAATGGTATCTTCCCATGTATTTTCATCAATAAGCTGTCCCGGCTTTTGAAGAATATCACTTCCATGAAGTGTTGCAGTGGTATTTTCCATTGCTCCACTTACATAATCTCTTCCGGAAATCTGAGCATATTTCGCCCAGGGATAGTCATAATTCAGTTTTTTGGAGAAAAAATCGATCATTTCCGGGGTATTCCCGTAAATCTGTTTGGCATACGGCTCATATTCTTTTTCTATATAATAATCAACCGGAATGTTCTTCCATTTATCTTTTACCACAGCGTATTCTCCTACTCCCATGAAGAAAAGATAGGTAGAATGTCTCTTGTCCATTACCCAGTGATCGGTTCTGAGGCCATTGGATTCTTTTTTGGATTCTTTCAGAAGGCCATTGGAAAGAGTAATATATTTATCAGGAACCGTCATATAGATTTCCTGTGTTGTCTTTTGATTGGGTTTATCAATCGTGGGAAACCATGCGGATGAAGATTCTGTTTCTCCCTGCGTCCATATCTGTGTAGGCTTATCCGGATCTGTTCCCTGAGCATTGATAAAATAAAGTCCTTTTGCGTCATTGATTGCCATACTTCCCTGCTGTTTTACTTCATTCGGCCGGGCGGTATATTTGATATAGACTGTATAATCCTGATTTCTCTGATATGTTTTATCCAGAGTGATTTTTAAAATATCGTTTTTATATTCATATTGTAAAGGAGACTTTTTGCCGTTATGGTCAAGCGCGACTTCATGAATCAGCATTCCTTTTGCATCAAGAGTAAGTTCATTTCCTGGATAAAAATAGGGTGAGGCAGTAAGCCATTCTTCCCCGTTCATCTGTTCTTTCTGATAATCGAAATTTACTTTCAGCTTGGTATGTTTGAGTTCTGTTACTTTGGTATGGGTAGCTCTGTATACTTTTTCCCTTCCTGAAGTTTCAGTTTGTGCTGATACGTTAGTGGAAAATAAAATTCCAAGTATAGCAATTGATAAAATGGCCTTTCTCATCGGTCTACTTTATTTTTTAGAATTATTTTTTAATGATTATATCGAAAATATCATTGACTAAAGTTTCATAATCTCCCTTTTTAAGCTGTTCCTTTGTTTTAGCAAAGGCTTTTTTGAGCTCGCTTTCAGGGTTTTCTTCGTCCACTATTTCTGTTGAAGCAACTCCTTTTAACTGTTGTACAGCATTTTTCAGCGCTTCAATATCAGCATTCTCTTCTATATTGATTTTTAAATACTTCATGATTTATTTTTGAATATTTGAAATTTGTAATCTACATGATCTTTTCATAAGATTCAATGTAGGAGTTATTCTTTCAAATTTAAGAAACAATTACTGAAAGAACGCCTATTCATATTTTATATAAGCATAATTTGTGGTACGGATTATTTTGTACGGATTATTTTTCCTTTTTGATAATAAAATATCACTTCACAATTTACTTTTTTGTCATTGTTGTAAATATGAATTTTCTGTGGATCAATGCCATTCATTTCACTCAGCAAAGGTGCTTCCCAGTCATTATAAAAAAGAGGTTCCCTTAGTGTAAGATTGGGATTGGATTTAAGCTCATTAAACATATCATATTCCACACAGATGTTTCCACTCTTAATATTATTTTGCTGAAGAGCTGTATTCAATTTGCTGAATAATTTTTTATTGAACTGATTGGCATAAATCCAAGAGTTTTTCACACTTATATTAGTTGTGACAAGGATAAAAGTAATTCCTGTAAACAAAACACAAATTGTTCTGTTCTGTAATTTTAGTTTAACGGATACATATATTAATCCTGAAATAATAAGTAGCGTATAGAAAAGTCGTATTGCTCCAAGATTCCTGTTATCAAATCCGAACAGAGTTGGAATATAGGATGAAAAAAAGAAAATACTTAATGCCAGTAATATTGAAATAACCGAAATGATACTGAGCTTCTTAAACTCCCCCACTCTGCTTTTAAAATCATATTTGCTGAATACTTTATAAACAGTCACAGGAATTATCAATGAAAATACCATTTCCACTACATTCAATTTTCCAATGTTAAGTAATCCTTTACAGAGGCCTGTAAAAAGATCTTTGAAAAATAGCTTTATAGCACAGACTAATGAAAATGAAATATGTTTTAAATCAAAAATTTTACTGAGTATATCCCTTTGATAAGAATGCAAAAATAAGTTGGGCTGAATAAATTTCCTGAACAGTACTATCACCCCCATAGTAAGCAGAACAAACAAAACCCTCTTCTTATTCTCTTTAATGATAAAAAGATGGAGAAGAAATAAAGGAATAAAAATTTCATAGCTTAGTACAGAGGCTATGAAGCACAATGCACTGGGTATAATTTTGTTCTGCACGTATGCATAATAAATACTTAAAGCGAAGAAAATTGTTGCCAGATTCGAATTAAGCATAAGAGAGGAAAACTGAATACTTGTCCCCATTATTGAGCTTGAATACAATAATGTTATCAGACTGGCCAGCTCTTTTGTAAATATTTTTTTAGTAACCCAATATATCACAACTAATGAAAGCGGAAAAAAAAGAGTCCCTAAAAGATAAAAAGATTCATTATTTTTTGAGAAATAAAACAACGTTCCCGTCACCCAACCGGATACAGGTCTTGCAGCCATCGTTGCTGAATCCAGAAAGGAATGAATATAACTGAAATAAGATTCTGAGATAGCCCTTAATTCATATACTCTTGCCAGATCATCTGTCAGTATTATTTTTTCTGAAAAAATTGTCAGGCTGATATAAAGATTGTAAACAATAATCAGGATATTTAATAATACAAGATAATTATTGCCGTTTTTTACCTTCATATTCAGATTATATCGTCTATTAATATCAAAAAATAATAGAATTAAATTAAAGGAGCTGGACTGATATTACAGAATATCAAATGGCTACAGGAGCTTTAATCCCTGGATGTGGATCATAGTTTTCTAAGGTAAAGTCCTCGAAATCGAAATCAAAAATGTTTTTAACATCAGGATTCAGTTTCAGGGTCGGAAGTGCTCTTGGTTCTCTGGCAAGCTGTCTGTTTACCTGCTCAAAATGATTATTATAGATATGAACGTCTCCAAAACTGTGAACATAATCTCCCACTTCAAGATCACAAACCTGTGCTACCATCATCAAAAGCAACGCATAACTCGCGATATTGAACGGTACCCCAAGAAAAACATCAGCACTTCTCTGATACAGCTGTAAGGATAATTTACCATCCGCTACATAAAACTGAAATAAGGCATGACAAGGCGCCAGTGCCATATTGGGAATTTCTGCGACGTTCCATGCTGATACAATAAGTCTTCTGGAATCCGGATTCTTTTTGATCTGATCGATTACTTCTGTGATCTGGTCTACTACTTTTCCGTCCGCTCCGCTCCAGCTTCTCCATTGTGCTCCGTAAACCGGCCCCAAATCTCCGTTTTCATCCGCCCATTCATCCCAGATACTTACTCCATTGTCTTTAAGGTATTTGATATTGGTATCCCCTTTCAGAAACCAGAGCAATTCATAGATAATAGATTTTAAATGCACTTTTTTAGTAGTTACCAAGGGAAATCCTTTTGACAGATCATATCTTAACTGATACCCGAACACGCTCCTTGTACCAGTGCCGGTTCTATCGGTTTTATCAGTTCCGTTGTCTAAAATATGCTGTAAAAGGTCCAGGTAGTTTTGCATTTTTGAATGAGATTTTAAGTTCCAAATTTAGTAAAAAAAAAGCACCCAACCTATGGATGCTTTTTATAAGGTGCATATCTCTTTTCTATTAAATGAGTATAAACATTATATTTTCAAGCGATTAAAACAGCTGAAATATTATAATACAGAAACGCTGATTTCTTCATTGTTTCCATTGATTGATTTTAACTGGCCATATCTGTTTTTATCAATAAATTTATCATTTGAATAATCCAGTCTAACCGGGCCAAATTTTATAAGCTTCTGAAATTTACTTTCATCAATAATATCTTTTGTTCCATAGTCAATAGAGATATTTCCTATTGTCTTCAGTTTACCCAGCCTGCTGTTATCTATCACATCATTTGGCCAGTAATCTATATTGAGACCACCTATTTTCTTTACCTTACCTGCTTTTTCTGTGGTAAATGCAGATTCTTCCCAATAGTCTATAGAAATATTTCCTATACTTTTCAGCTTCCCTGCTTTTTCACCTGTAAATGCGGAATCATCCCAGTAGTCTATTTTGACATCCCCAATACTTTTCAGCTTACCATATTTGGCTTTATCAAAAACCTGATTATCATAATACTCAAATTTCCCATTCAGATCAGGAGCATTAAAATCAGAAATTGATCCGTCAGCATTCAGTGTAATTACAAAACCATCTACTGTCAGTTTTACCGTTTCCAAATCATATGTTTTTGCAGAAACCGTAGCACGAACCTGTGCATTGATGGTCAGACTGCCCAATAAAAAGACAAAGAGAAGTAAATTTTTAATTTTCATATCATTAAAGATTGATTTACCAAATATGTTCAATATCCTGATTGATACTGTTGATGGTAAAACGATCTCCCATTTTCTTGCCAAACATGGCTTTTACTAAGGGAGATTCTGCAGAAACCGTCATGATCTTCTGATTTTCAGAAAAAATTTCTCCCATGGAAGCAGAAATATAGAATAAGCCTTTATTGGTTTTCACCAAAGCACCATTCTGAACTTTCTCAGAGGGTTCTGAAGTTATCTTTTGCAATACAACCTGCTGGTTCAAAACTTCATTTAGCTGCCGCTGAAGATTATTGATTTCCTGCTGAAGCATTTCCCTTCCGGTTTCATATTTGTCGCCCATAGAACTTTTTGTGTCATTATTGGACGCGCGTGTTTCTGTAATAAGGTTTTCAAAATACCGGATTTTCTCCGCAGCTTTCGCTTTAATGATATTAATTATTTCCTGTTTGTTCATTAGATGATCTTTTTTATTGCGGACAGGTGGCAGATAAACCACCCCGTCAAAATCTGTGATTTTGACACCCCTCCAGAGGATGGGAATTGAGTGCACTGGAAGACTGGTTGTTAAGATTTACATTTTCAGACGGGACTTTAAAGGTTGGAAAATTCATTTTTCAAATACGGCATAATCAGAAACTTTGAAGCTGAAATCTTTTCCATGATTGAAATCTCTTTTTGTTTTATCAAAAACATTTCTGAATGTTCCTGATACATGTTCATCTTCAATGGAAAAATTAACAGGTTCTTTTGACAGGTTCAGAACGACCAGAACTTCATCTTGACCATTTTTCCTTACATAGGCCAGAATTTTATCATTTGCTGTCGTATTAAGAAGATAGGTTGTCACATTGGTATCTCCTCCCCTTAACGCCGGATTTGATGCTTTTAAATCTAATAATGTTTTATAGAAATCAGCAACCTGATAAGTGTTTGTCCATTTGATGGCATCTTTTTCGAAGAATTCCAGTCTTTTCATATTCGGAAGTTCCTGGCCGGAATATAATAACGGAACACCATTCCATGTTACTGAAAATACGGCCATAGGTTTTGTGATTACTCCATATTTTTCATATTCGGTACCATTCCATGAATTTTCATCATGATTGGTGGTAAACCATGCTCTCATTGAAGCGTCTCCAATATTGGAATATTGTCTCAACAGGTCCTTTAATTCCTGAAGAGGTTCATTGTTTTTATAATAGTCAGCAGATTTGTGCATCCATTTCCAGGAATAGCTGGCATCGAAAACTTTTCCGTATTCCGGACTTTCCAATTCATCGAATTCTCCCAGCCAGAAAAGAGGTTTTATTTTTTCCACTTCCGGACGGGCCTGTTCCCAGAAGTCCACTTCAACCCACGATGCAAGGTCACATCGGAAACCGTCAATATTGGTCTCCTGCACCCAGAATTTCATAGCATCAATCATTGCCTTACGCATCGCCTGATTCTTATAATCCAGCTCAATGATATCATCCATTCCGGAAGCAATATGAAATTTACCATCCGCATCTTTCAGATAAAATTCAGGGTGAGTTTTTGTCCATACATGATCCCACCCTGTGTGATTGGCTACCCAGTCAAGAATTACCTTAAATCCTAACCTGTGTGCTTCGTTCACCATATCTTTAAAATCCTGTAATGTCCCGAATTCCGGATTGACAGAGGTATAATCTGCCGCTGCATAAGGGCTTCCCAGGCTCCCTTTTTTATTCTGTTGGGCAATGGGGGTAATGGGCATAAACCAAAGTGTTTTTACCCCCATAGATTTCAGGCGGGGCATTTCTTTTGCAAATGCTCTGAAAGTTCCTTCCTGAGTATATTGTCTTACATTTACTTCGTAGATATTTGTGTTATGTTTCCAATCTTTTGGCAGTTCTGTCATCCTTCTGGTATTTTTTTGAGTGGTACAGGAAACAATTCCCAGACCAATTACAGCTAACAAAATTAATTTTTTCATTAAACTATTTTTAACAAAATTAAGGATTGTTTTTGGGGTAAAAGGGCAAAAAGGCAAAATCGTTAAAAGCAGAATGGCAATTTGTTGACCCAGCATAAAAAAGCCCCGGATTGAAATCCAGGGCCAGTAAGTATATTGTATGACTATCTTTCGTCATCATTGTCATCCTCATCATCAAAGACATCGTCATTGTAGTCTTCTTCTTCCTCATCATCGAAGCTGTCATCTTCATCTGCAAAATTACCCCCGGCTCCGAAATCCTCATCAAAACCGAATTCATCATCTACCAATGGCATTGCTGATTTCTTTTTGCCTCCTGAATTTCCGTTTTTGCTAGGAGCCTTCAATGGAACATTTCCAAATCTGTACACTGTGATCGGGTAGTTAACTCCTTTTGTTTCCTCAATCACTTCCACAAGCTCGCAGAAAAATTCCCAAAGATCAAGAAGTCCATACTGGAATTGCGCTTTGTCACCTACATTTTCAAAAGCTTCATCAATGTAAACATCTGACATGATTTCACCATCACCATCATCACTCATATCTTCCAATGGGACACTTTTTACGATCGTTCCGTCATCTTCCAACAGATTAAAAGTAGAAAGCTCATCTCCCTGCAGACTGAATGCACTTTTAATTCCTAAATGTAAGTTCCATAACGTTTGTTTTCCCTTAACTTCGACATCACGGAAAATATCCTCTTTCGCATCTAATATTACGCGGATTTTGTAAACCATATCAGTTTCTTAAATTACTTTTTGCCTTTATAATTATGATAAATCTCTGTTGCAAATATATAATAAATGACATGTGACAAAAAAATATTTCAGGATTTTTTAAAATATTTTTTTTTCTTACATTTTGCCGGAATTATTTACTTTTTTCCAACATAAAACTGAATTTTGTACCTTCAAGGTAAACGCTTTCTACGGTAATATTTTCGTTGTGTGCTTCAAGAATATGCTTTACAATAGCAAGACCAAGCCCTGAACCGCCTTCTCTCCTGCTTCTGCTGGTTTCTACACGGTAAAATCTTTCAAAGATTCTGGGAAGAATTTCAGATTTGATTCCCATTCCGTTATCAATCACTTCTATCAATACCTTATTTTTCAGGATGCTGGTTTTTACAATCACTTTTGCTTCCTGTCTGTTGGCATAATGGATAGCATTGGAGATCAGATTAATAAAAACCTGGGAAATTTTCTGTTTGTCAGCTTCTACAAAAATCTGCGGGTGAAGGGTCTGGATCTGCAGGGTTGTATTCCGTTTTTCGGCTTCAAGATCAAGAAGGTCGAAAATTTCCTTAATCAGAAGATTGACATCAAACTTAGAAACGGTAAGGTTGATTTCACCCGCTTCCAGCCTGTTGATCATATCCAGATCTGTTACAATGGCAATCAGTCTTTCTACCGATTTATCAATTCTTTCCAGATACTTGTCTCTGATGGTAAGGTTGTCTACGCCACCGTCTCTTAAAGTTTCTACATATCCCTGGATAGAAAACAAGGGAGTCTTGAGTTCATGGGAAACATTTCCGATATATTCTTTACGGTAGCTCTCCATCTCTTTCATCATATCAATTTCTGATACCTGCTGTTGGTTAAGATCCGAGAACCTTTCCCCTAATTCTTTGATGGTGATATTTTCGTCATGATTCTGTACTATTTCCTGCGGGAGAAAACCGGAAAGACCTTTTACCTGTTTTCTGCCATAATAATTGAAAAGAAGTTCAAGCACTACACAGTTGATCAGGAAGATCAGAACAATACAGATAAAAAGACCCGTTTTGAATAAAGGGGTCTCATAATAGATATCTTTCAGTGAATCAAATATGATTACCAAAAGGAACATTACCAATGTCAGCAGACAGGAGGCAACGAGGGTAAGTCTGTAAAATTTCAATTTTACAACGTTTTAATGATTGAACGTAAAGTTAAGATTTTTAAATCATTAAACGATCAGTTTATATCCAATCCCTTTTAATGTCTGAATCGTATTGATTCCTAACTTTTCTCTCAGCCTTCTGATATGAACATCGATTGTTCTCTCTCCTACAATCACATCATTTCCCCAAACTTTTTCCAGAATCTCCTCTCTTTTGAAAACCTTTTCAGTATTGGAAGCCAAAAGGTAAAGCAAATCAAATTCTTTTTTAGGAAGAAGAAATTGCTGTCCGCTTTTGGAAACTCTGAAGTTATCTTTATCAATGACAAGATCTCCGATTTCGATGAGTTTAGCATTGTCAGAAACCTGAGAGGTTAACTGCAATAATGCATTTACTTTAGAGATAAGGATTTTCGGTTTGATCAGTTTTACGATGTAATCATTGGCACCCGCCTGAAAACCTGCTAACTGGGAAAATTCTTCGCTTCTTGCAGAAAGGAACACAATAAGTGTTTTTTGAAGTTCTTTCACTTTACGAAGTTCCTGACAGGTTTCTATACCATCTTTCTCAGGCATCATGACATCTAATAAGATAAGGTCCGGAACAATTTCCTTTGCTTTTTCTATACCTTCATTACCATTGGTAGCAGTATAGATATCATACCCTTCTTTTTCCAAATTGTAAGACAGAATCTCTAAAATGTCCAGTTCATCGTCTATTAAAAGAATTTTTTTGCTCATCTTCTAGTTTAAGAATTCCCACAAAATTAATTATTTCCATTGATTCCATCTATTCGGCAAATGTTAACTAATTATTAAAAAATTACATTTTACACTTAAATTATAAAATCAATAAAAAAACAAATGAATAAACACACACAAATCAAATATAGGCAATATTTTTTAAAATTAAAATAAATATTATAATTATATAAATGAAACTTTGACAAATGTAAATTCAGCTTATCCGTTAATGCAAACTTCATAATTAATTAAGATTATCCTAAAGTTTTCCTAAAAACTTAGCCTTTATTTTGCCCTTGAAAAAGAAGTAAAAGAAGTAAAATGAAAAAACAACTCCACAAGAGCATAATGCTACTTGCCTTGTTTTCTGCTGGCTATGCTTTTGCACAAAGTCAGATTTTGGAAGGTAGGGTATTGGACGAGAAAGACAACACCCCTATACAAGGGGTAAAAGTAAAAGTAAATGGGCAGGAAGTAACAACTGACATTTCCGGATACTACTCTATCAACCTTTCCCCTGGTACCAATTACATTGTAACGGTAAGCTCCAATGGGTACAACGGAAAAGAGATCAGTGAGGTCGTTATCAAAAATGAAGGCAACACTCACCTTGATATCGTTCTGGAAAAGCCATCTACCAAAGAAAAGGAAATCGAGGGAGTTGTCATAAAATCAAACGCAAGAAAGGAGACTATAGCCTCTACCATCGGTTTACAAAAAAATGCCGGTGTAGTTTCTCAGGTTATCGGTGTTGAAGCGATCAAAAGAAGTCCGGACAGAAACACCGGTGAAGTTCTGAAAAGAGTTTCAGGGGTGAGTTTATTTGAAGGAAAATATATTGTAGTAAGAGGTTTGTCTGACCGTTATAATCAGGCGATGCTGAATGGCATTCAGCTATCCAGTACAGAACCGGACAGAAAGACTTTCTCTTTTGACCTTTTCCCAGCCAATGTTATCGAAACACTTGTCATCAACAAAACTTTCATTCCAGAATATACAGGAGAATGGGGAGGTGCTCTGATTCAGGTTAATACGAAAGATATTCCTAATAAAAACTTCTTCAATGTACAGGTAGGTGTAGGAGGAAACACAGCTACTATGGGACAGGAATTCCATATGCAGAAAGGCGGAAAATGGGACTTCCTGGGAATTGATGACGGTTACAGAAAACTTCCGGCTAATATGCCTGCAAAAAATGCGTTCAGCATTCTTACTGAGGCACAAAAAACGGAGATCGGTAAAGGATATACAAAGAACTTAGGATATAACAGCATTGGTTACCCGGAAAATTTGAGCTTACAGCTTGACGGAGGTTTCAACACAAAAGTTTTCGGAAAAGATTTAGGGGTAATCGCGGTTTTAAACTACAGCAACAATAAAAGAAGAACCGAATCTACCAACCGTTTCTTTACCATCAACGACCAGCTTGCTGATACCAATTTCGATTATTTTACAGAAAAATACAGCAATGATATTATTTTAGGAGGAATGTTGAACCTTGCTTTAAAGCTGAACAACAACAATAAAATCTCCCTGAAGAATATCATTACCAACAATACGGTAAACCACATGTCCTTCAGAACAGGAAAGGACTTTGAATTTGATCCGATCAACGGAACAAACATCATGGCAAGGGAGATCGGTTTTAAAGAAACTACTTTTTACAACTCAACCCTTAGCGGTAACCACAAAATTGATGCTCTTGGAGGATTGGCCATAAACTGGTACGGAAGCTTCGGGATCCTTGATCAATATATTCCTTTGCTGCAGCGTTTACAGTATAATCAATATACCAACATGCCGGGAAGCCCCTATTTAGCATTGATTTCTAATGGTCTTTCCCAAAAATCAGGAAGTGTATTCTACTCTACTCTGAGCGACTATCTCTATAATGCAGGAGGTGATGTTTCCAAGTCATTTACAATGTTTGGACAGAAACAAACGATCAAAGGAGGGTATTTATTTCAGGTAAAAGACAGAATATATAACTCACGACCGTTCTCTGTAAGACTTGAAAACTTCAACCAGGGATTACTTTCCCAGCCTTTCGAAACCATCTTTAATCCGGGTAATTTCGGAACTAACGGTGGATTCACGTTTGATGAGATTGCTGGAAATCAGTACAGATATATTGCCAATACAATCCTTAACGCAGGGTATTTACAGTTTGACAACAATTTCACACCATGGTTAAGAGCAGTTTGGGGATTAAGAGTTGAAAACTTTGACCAGTTGGTAGGGAGTACAAAAAGAAGTGACGACCGTTTTGTAAATACAAAAGTTACCGACTTTTTGCCTGCTGTTAACTTAACATTCAAGGTAAATCCTAAAATGAATATCCGTCTTGCAGGTTCACAAACCGTTGTAAGACCGGAGTTCAGAGAGGTTTCTCCTTTAGCCTATTATGATTTTGATTTAGGAGCTACAGTAATAGGTAACAAATCTATTGAAAGAACCAAAATAACCAATGTTGACCTTCGCTGGGAATACTACCCAAGAAACGGAGAGATCTTCTCTGTGGCAGGTTTCTATAAAAATTTCAAAAAACCTATCGAATTATATTTCAACCAATCCGGGGTAGGAACAAGTAACACTTTCAATTACCTGAACGTAGATAAAGCTGACGCTTACGGAGTTGAAGCGGAATTCAGAAAAAAACTTGATTTCGTTTCTGCGCTTAGAAACTTTACAGTAGGTGGAAATGTTGCCAGAATCTGGAACAGGGTAACAGATGAGACCACTAAGATTGACAGACCAATGCAGGGACAGTCTCCATATACGGTAAACGTAAGCCTTCAGTACGATACTGAGAAATCAGGATGGTCTTCTACTGTATTATTCAACATGATCGGAAGAAGAATCCTTTATGTAGGAAACGATCAGGTTCCGCCAATCTGGGAAGCACCAAGACCTCTTCTTGATTTCCAGCTTGCTAAAAAACTGTGGAGCAACAAAGGAGAGATCAAGCTGAATGTTTCAGATATCCTGAACCGTCGTGCCAAATTCTACCATGACCTGAACGACAACGGTAAGTATGACAGTAAAGATGCTCTTGCTATTGAAAGGCTTACAGGAACCAATATCAGTTTAACACTGGGATACAATTTTTAATACACTCAACAAATATCTAATAAAAATAATTTAATTCTTTATAACATGAAAAAGTTCGTTTTATATTCTTTAATGCTTGGCGCTCTAGTATCCACTACCGCTTGTAGAAATATAGAAGAAGATGGACCTACCATTATTCAAAATGGAGGTAACGGAAACGGAGACACTGAAAACCTTATTCTTTCAGGAAAAATCACTTCCAATACTACGCTTAAAGCCAATAAAATCTATAAGCTGAGAGGACTAGTATATGTAACTAACGGAGCTACTTTAACAATCGAACCAGGTACAAAGATTGTAGGTGAAGCAGATAAAAACGGAGCTTTGATCATTACAAGAGGAAGTAAAATCATGGCAGAAGGTACTGCTGCCAACCCTATTATCTTTACTTCTGAAAAACCTAGTCCGAAAAGAGGAGACTGGGCTGGAGTAGTTATTTTAGGAAATGCTCCTACCAATGCTTCTTTCGGTGGTGCAAACGGAGTTGGAGAAATTGAAGGAGGAATCAACAACTCTGAAGGTCTTGGACTTTACGGTGGAAACAATGCTGCTGACAACAGTGGCGTATTAAAATATGTAAGAATCGAGTACGCAGGATATGCATTCTTACCGGACAAAGAGATCAACGGTCTTACATTCGGTGGTGTAGGTAACGGAACTACAGTAGACTATGTAGAAGTTGCTTATGCCAATGATGACAGTTTTGAGTGGTTTGGAGGAACGGTAAACTGTTCTCACCTTATTTCTTACAAAGGTCTTGATGATGATTTCGATACAGATAATGGTTTCTCAGGAAACATCCAGTTTGGTATTGGAGTAAGAGACCCCCAGGTAGCAGACGTTTCAGGTTCTAATGCTTTTGAATCTGATAATGATGCCAACGGTTCTACATTAACGCCTCAGACTTCGGCTACATTCTCTAACATGACGATTATAGGGCCAATCAACTCTACAACTTCCGGATCAATCAACGCTTTATTCCAGAATGCATTACAGATCAGAAGAAACTCTTCGATCTCTGTATTCAACTCTGTATTTACAGGATTCCCTGTTGGATTATTCATTGATGCTACAAAAGGTGCTCCAACAGATAACAATATTGTAGGTAACAAATTATTCTTCGAAAACAACGTATTGGCAGGAAATACAACTCCTTTAAAATTCGGACCATCTACATCTACCCCAACAACGTATACATTAGCAGATCTTACAACATGGTTTAATGCTAAAGGAAACACAATTCTTGCTTCTACAGCTGATGTAAAACTTGCCGGAGCCTGGGCTCCTGCAGGAACTACTCCAAACTTTACTCCTACTGCCGGGTCTCCATTATTAACGGGAGGATCATTTACCAACCCTAAATTGGCAAACTGGTTTACACAGGTAACTTACAGAGGTGCTGTGAAGGATGCCAGCGATACATGGTATGCAGGATGGACTAACTTCAACTTATAACATGTAGATATAAGTACCTAGATTTAATTTCAAATAAGAAAGTCTTCGGAAAATTTCCGAGGACTTTTTTATGATAATTATCCAACATGTTGACGATCTCCTGAAATCAATATTAAGAGATGTTCATATTGTAAAAACAGAAAAAGGGAATATGAACAGTAATTTTTTAAATTGATCATGGGGTTTTATTGCTAGGTTTTGGCTAAAGCCGGACGTATTCTTCTATTTAATAAACGGGCTAAAGCCCGTTCCTATTGATAAAGAAGAACCCCAAAACCCGGATCCCGAAACTCATAACTCATAATTAAAAAAACGCCACCAGAAAGACTCCCGGCGGCATTCACAAAAAACAAGTGTATAAAAAATATATATACTTCAGTTAATTTCTCCAAAACAGATTCCCATCATTCATGAGAGCCTTTATTTCAGACATTCTGGAAACAGCCTCTGCAGAACATGAAGCATCTGTCAGTATAATGGCCGCTTCATCCCCCGCTTTTGGCCACTGCTGATTTCCTTTTTCATCTAGAGGAATAATATTTTGAACAGCAAACTGTAAAGTTCTTGACAAGGCATATTCTGTAGCATAACCATACAGTTCAGCAATCAGATTCGCTTTCTGCAGCATACTTCCGGATCCAAACGTACTCCAGTAATCCTGTACATTGTCATTTCCGATCAGTACATTGACCCCATATTTTTTCAAGATTGGAATGGGCATTACTTTTCCTTTAAAAGGTACAGAAGAAGCAATTCCTACCTTTCCTTCAGCCAGTCTTTCTGCTATCTGCTCCGTTTCTTTAGGCGAAAGATGAGCTAAAGCAAATGCATGACTTATAAATGTTTTCCCTTGAAGCTCAGGATTTTCTATCGCTTTATCAATAAGGTAATTGATCGTTTTCATTCCGGACTCTTCTGTTTCGTGCAAATGGATATCAATTCCTTTATGGTAATCCAAAGCCAGCTGAACAGTAAAATCCATCACTTTTTCAATGCTGCCGTCAATACTTAATGGATCCAGTCCTCCAATAAATTCTATACTCTTAAGTTGTGCTGCTTCTTTCATCAAAGGCGCAGATTCAGTATAATAAACACCATGCTGCGGGAAGGCAACCAGTTCAGCTTTGAAGGAATCTTTTTTATTTTCAAGAGCCTGCTCAAGATGTTCAAGGGATTTTAATCCTGAAGTAGGATCAATATTGAAATGAGTTCTCACAAAATGAGTCCCGTAATGCTGCAAGAGGCTGATCAGCTGTTCTGCCCTGCTTACCGAAGTTTTCAACAGTTCGGGAATAATTTCCTGCTCATAGGCAATCATATCTTTTACCGTTTTTCTTTTTGGAGAAAGAGCCTGCCATGGAAGCCCATATAATGTTTTATCCAAATGGATGTGCATATCCCTGAAAGCAGGAAGCATCAGATATCCTTTAACATCGATCCCTTCAGAACGCGGATCATTGGCTTTTACCGTTTTTATTTTTCCAGCCTCAATTTCAATACTGAAAAGATCGGTTTTTGTTCCAATTACCTCTTCATTTTCATATTCAAAACCTGTTTCCAGGCGGACATTTTTCAGGGTATATTTTCCTTTCGCAGTTAATTGATAGGGAAATTGCATGATTTAAAATTTTAACAATACAAAATTAACCCGGTCTGAGGGTAAAACCGGTGTATCAATTATGTCTTGTTTTGTACAGATTATTCCTTAAACTGGGAGGGAGTCATTCCCGTCTGAGCTTTAAAGAATTTAGAAAAACTGGCGTGATCATAAAATCCCAGATCATATACAATGTCTTTTACTGACATTTCGGAAACTTTTAAAAGTCTTTTTGCTTCCAGTAAAATACGGTCCTGGATAAGAGATGAGGCCGAAACATTAAGGCTTTTTTTACAGACAATATTCAGATAGTTGGCAGAAATATTCAGCTTGTCTGCATAAAAGGAAACGGATCTTTCTGTTTTGAAATGTTTGTCAATAAGATGCAGAAACTTTGAAATAATAGGATTGGAATGATAAACTTCAAAATCTTTAAAGGCTCCTTCCACAGATTTACTGACCAGCAAACCGATAATTTCGCTTCTTTTTTGAATGAGTTCCCAAAAAATTTTCTCCCCGCCCAACTCTTTCTGGATTTCCTGAAACTCATACAAAAATGTAGTAAAAACTTCTTTGGAAAGATTGATTACCGGGTGATTCTGATAATAAGATGCTGAAAACCGTAACGATGGCAGAAAGCTTTCAAACCAATCTCTGCTGATCATTAACTGATATCCTATGGTTTCTTTTTCAATCACCCACTGATGCACCTGGTCAGGAAAAACAAGATGGATCTGGTAATTTTCAATTTGATATTCCGCAAAATCTATGGTATGTGAGCCTACTCCGTGCTCAAAAAGGTTAATAATAAAAAAGTCATGCTTGTGGGGTTCATCAATAGAACGCGCCCCATAAAGTTCATTAAATAACAGATTACAGCCCTTCAGCTGATTCTCGCTGAATTCCTGAATTCCTAAAACCGGAAAATGATCTGTATGGTAACCCACTCTGCCTGATTTTCTCCTAAAATTACTAAAAATTGTGAGAGAAAACTAAAAATAACCACAAAAGGATAAAAGCATTACCTTCACTCTTACATTAGTTTCAGTCCGCATTCACTTCTATACCTTTTGTGGTCAAAAAAAACACAACTAGATTATATTTATATCTTTATTTAATCAATTCTTATTTGAATTAAAAGACAACATTTCCATCATATACCAATGATTCCACCTCTGAAATTCTTGATACCGCTTCTGCTGAACAGCTGGCATTGATCAGTACAAAATCTGCTTTATCTCCGGCTTTAGGCCACTGTTGGTTTCCTTTATCATCCAGCGGAAGGATATTTCCTGTTGCCAGCTTTAAACTTCTTGATAATAAGAATTCTGTTGAATATCCATACAATTGGGCCATTAAGTTGGCTTTCTGAAGGACACTTCCTGTTCCGAAAGTATTCCAGTGATCCACAATGCTGTCATTCCCTGTAAGAACAGTGACATTATGTTTGTAAAGTGTTGGTATTGGCATGATCAGTCTTCCGAAGGGAATTGTAGAGACAATTCCGATTTGGGCATCGGCTAATTTTTCAGCAATTTCTTCCTGTTTTACGGTTTCTAATTTCCCAAGAACAAAACAATGGCTTAAATAGGTTTTCCCTTTCAGAGAAGGATTTTCATTTACTTTTTTAATCAGATATTCTACCGTTTTCAATCCGGAATCTCCGGTTTCATGCAGGTGAATATCAATTCCTTTTTTATGATCTGTAGCAAGCTGAACGGTAAAATCCACGACTTTTTCAATATCTCCATCAATGTTGAACGGATCTACCCCACCAATAAAATCGATATCCATTTTTGCTGCTTCTGTCAGATAAGGCGCTGAATCTGTATAGAAAACACCATGCTGTGGAAATGCTACCAGCTCTGCTCCAAAACTTTTCTTTTTATTGTCTAAAGCCTTCTGCAGATTTTTTAATGACTGAAGTTTGGAAGTAGGCTCAATATTTACATGGCTTCTTGCGAAGGAAGTTCCTTTCGACTGCAACAATTCAATTAGTTTTTCAGCCTTGAAAGTGGAATTTTTAAGCATCTCCGGAAGCATTTTCTGCTCCAGTTCGATCATTCCTTTCACTCCACCATTCCTTTTTCTAACAGCCTGCCACCGCTCTCCATAAAAAGTTTTATCAAGATGAATATGCATATCCCTGAATGCAGGAAGCATTAACAATCCTTTTGCATCTACTGCTTTAGCACCTGGCTGATTGGGCGAAATCTTTGTAATTTTTCCGTTGTCAACTTCTATATAAAACAGATCTGTCCTGGTAGAAACCACTTCCTCATCCTGGTACTCAAAACCTGTTTCCAGACGGACATTTTTAAGGCTCATTTTTCCTTTTGCTGAAATACTATTTTCATCAAAAAAAGGTGATGCAGCCATGATATTAGGCATTAAAGTCAATCCCGCTGCAGCCAATGCTGAATTCCGAATAAAATCTTTACGGGAGATCGTATGGTCCGAGGTCTTCATTTCCAATCTGTTTATGACAAAATTAAAAAGAAGAACTCTTAACAAAGTGTATGGTTTATTACAAAATCTGTATGATTTATGCTTTGTGATGATTACTTGCTAAATGTTAAGTTTATCTTTCTGCACTACAACAAAGTGTATCCCGCAACGCTTGTCATTCCGTAGGAATCCAGGTTATACTGCTTTACGCTGCTGAGACTCCTGCGGAGTGACAAACTATGTGGGTATTTTTTAGATGTAATACTATTACTTATGATAAACGGAAATATTACCAGCACCCTTGTCATTCCGTAGGAATCCAGGTTATGTTATTTACGTTGCAGAGGCTCCTATGGAGTGACAAACTATATGTGTATTTTTTAGATGTAATACTATTACTTATGATAAACGGAAATATTACCAGCACCCTTGTCATTCCGTAGGAATCCAGATTATACTGCAGACTTTCCAATTCAAATCATTCTGCATAAAAAAACCGGATGTAAAATCCGGTTTCATGTATATTTACTTATTGGAATATTCAAATTTTCTTACAGCTTCAAGGGTCATATCAATTTCTTTATCCTTGATGGCATCACTGATGAAGTATGTTTCATAGCCGCTTGGCGGAAGATATACTCCATTCTGAAGCATTTGGTGAAAGAAGTTATTGAACAATGAATGATTGGCTTCCTGAGCCTCATCAAAGTTGGAAACACTTTTAATATGAAAGAAAACAGACATCATAGAACCTTTTCTGTTGATTCTGTGAGCAATCCCTTTTTCATTCAGAATTTTTCCGATCTCGAAATCCAGTGTTTCGGTTGTCTTTTCTAATCTGTTGAAAAATTCAGGATCATTTTTAATGAGCTGCAGCGTTTTTAATCCGGCTCTCATGGCCAAAGGGTTTCCACTTAATGTCCCAGCCTGGTAAACACCACCTTTGGGTGCCAGGTGATCCATAATTTCGTTTCTTCCTGCAAAAGCACCTACCGGAAGTCCCCCACCGATTACCTTTCCATACGTTACCAGGTCTGCTTTTACATTGAAAAGCTCCTGAGCTCCTCCGAATGCTAATCTGAAACCGGTCATTACTTCGTCAAAGATTAATAAAGCTCCGTTTTCATCACAGATCTTTCTCAACTTTTGTAAGAAATCATTTTCTGGCAATACGCAGCCCATATTTCCTGCAACTGGTTCTATAATTACCGCTGCAATTTCTCCCTGATTGTGACGGAATAAATCCTCAACCTGTTCAAAATCATTATAACGGGCCAGTAATGTATCTTTAGCGGTTCCTGCTGTTACTCCAGGAGAATTCGGATTTCCAAATGTAGCGGCTCCACTTCCTGCTTTGATCAGGAATGAGTCTGAATGTCCGTGATAACAGCCTTCAAATTTTACAATCTTATCCCTTCCCGTATATCCTCTTGCCAGTCTGATGGCACTCATACATGCTTCTGTTCCTGAAGAAACCATTCTGATCTGATCGATATTCGGGACATTTTCAATGATGAATTTTGCAATTTCTGTTTCCAGTTCGGTAGGCGCACCAAAAGAAAATCCTTTCTCTGCCTGTATCTTCAGTTCTTCCAGTACTTCAGGATGGGTATGTCCTAAAATAGCCGGCCCCCATGAGTTGATATAATCAATATATGTATTGTCATCTGCATCAGTAAGGTAAGCTCCCTTTGCTGATTTCATGAAAACTGGCACTCCTCCTACGGATTTGAATGCTCTTACCGGAGAGTTTACCCCTCCCGGAATGTATTTGTAGGCTTCGTCAAATAAAGCCGAACTTCTCTGATATTTCATATATACTAGCTGTTGATGACAGTAATTGTTAACATATAACTGTCAACGATACACTCTCAACAAAATTAAATTAGTTTCGTGGTTTTTTGTCTATTAAATAAATCAGTTGTCCGGGAGAAGGCTGTTGTCCTTCATCCATCCTGTTTTTAGCATACAGTTTATTTAATTTGATTCCGAATTTTTGAGCGATATCATGCATATCTTCTCCGGATTCTGCTTTATAGGTAGCGGTATTTCCCGTAGAATTTTTGGATTCAAGGAAAACAATGTCATTTTTCTTTAAAGTTTCACTTTCCAGTTCATTCCACTTCATCAGTCTGCTTTCGCTGACTTTGAATTTATTGGCAATGAATTTCACATCGGTGTCTTCAGGAATAACAATATATTTAAGTCCGTCATTCGGGTGGCTTTTGATCAGAATGGAATTCAGAATTTCCGCTTTTGTTTTGATTCTTTCCACTCTTTTCTGCTGTTGTGCATAAGAAGTCTGTTTATAAGGAACTTCTACAGTAACCGGATCTTTAACTTTTCTGGTTGCTTTTGAGGGCTCCAGCTGAGCCATGAATGTTCTGTCATCCTTAAGATCAGGATACATTTTCAACACAGCGTACAATACTTCATTGGAATTGGTATTGTCGTATTCGTATAATTTATACTTTTCAATTTTTGTGATAAGAATGGAAGCATAGCGGGGATTGGTAGCATAACCTGCTTTTTTCAAACCGTAAGCCCATGCTCTGTAATCTTTCATATCCAGTTTGAAAAGATTAGCATAATATTTTCTGGTGGATAAAAATATGGAATGGTCCTCATAAGACTGTCTTGGATCTTCATACACACGGAAGCATTCGTTGGGGGCATCATCGGTATGTTTCATCGTTTTACCGGTCCAGTCTTCTTTACATTTTATACCGAAGTGATTTTTACCTTCCAGTGCCAGCCTGCTCTGCCCGCCCCCTGTTTCCAGTAATCCCTGGGCAAGGGTAATAGAAGCCGGAATCTTATATTTTTCCATTTCTTCTACGGCATATTTAGCAAACTTCTGAATATACTGATCTTCGGTTGCCCAAGTCTGGGCTGAAAATTTTGATAAAACTAAAAGGCTTATGGATAGGAAAAGTCTTTTCATCTTATATTTTTTATTGTTTTAAAATGAAAGATGGAACACTAAGTGTTTCACGTTTTTCAATTTTACTTATATAATTAAATTTCTATTCTGTTTTTCCAACAGTAAATTAGCACCCTCAATTCCCTGCAATCCGCCAGTGTGAAAGCACAAGATTTTACTGTTTTCAGGAAAATACCCTTCTTCGATCAAATCAAAAATCTTCTCCATCATCTTTCCTGTATAAACCGGTTCCAAAGGAATACCATACCTTTCTTTGAAATCATTGATAAAACGGACGTTTCCGTCATTTATTTTACCATAACCTCCAAAACATGAATCTATTAGATCAAAATTATGCTTTAAAGTTAATTCAAAAATTTTATTCTCCAGTGAAGCATCCTCAACGGCTTTAAATCCTATAACTTTCTGATTATCTTCACAAAATTTTGAAATTCCTGCAATGGTTCCTCCGGTTCCGACTGCGGTGCAAAGATAGTCAAAATCTTTTGTTTGTTCGTTGAGCATCATTTTCACTCCTTCTACAGCCTCTTTATTGGTTCCTCCTTCAGGAACTATCAAAGCTTCAGGGAACTCCTGCTGAAGGAATTCTGTCAGTTTTTCTTTGTGACGGTATTCTTCACGGGTGACAAATTTCAGGTTCATCCCATTTCTTTTTGCAAAAAGCAAGGTTGGATTATCACGCCATTTATGCTGCAGTTCTTCTCCCCTGATAATCCCCAATGTTGGAATACCTGCCAGGCTTCCTACTGCTGAAACCGCAGCGATATGATTGGAAAAAGCTCCTCCAAAAGTAATAATATAAGGGTTTCCGTGATTTTTTTCGAGATAGTTATTAACATTGTAAAACAGCTTCCAGTATTTGTTACCTGAAATCAGCGGATGAATCTGATCTTCCCTTTTAATAAAAAGTTTGATATTTTTCTCAATGGGAATCTCCTGAATGGGAACAGGCTCTATGGGAAGTTTTAATAGCATTTCAGTTTTACAACTCAAGGTTTATTCTTTACAAAAGTAGGAAAAGATTTATTGTTGTGTGAGTTTTCTTTTTTTCCTACAGATAACGCAGATTGACACAGATGATCGTGTTAAATATGTACGAATTTTGTATAATAAGATAAGGATTATTTAATTTAAGTTTTGGCTAAAGCCGGATGAATTTAGATTGTTTTGATAAACGGGCTAAAGCCAGCTCCTATTGAATATTGTGATCGTTAACCGAAATCCCAGCCCAGATTCCCAAACCTTGATCCAAACCTTGAATCCCGAAAACACACAACTCATCATTTATAATTTATAATTTCAAAGGTATTTCCTGAAGTTCCAGAATTTTCTTTTTCTGAGATAATTCAGGTTGTTTTCATTCGCGTAAGCTTCTCTTTCAAAAGAGATTCTTCTGTAAGCCAGGTAACCATCTTTGAGTTTGAAGAACCAATAATAGTATTCGATAACATAAAAGATGTAAAAGAAAATGATGAGCATTTCCAATTGTTGCCGCAAATGGATTTTTTCGTGATTGATCAATACATTATTTTCCTTATCTTCGGGTTTCCTAATAAAGATAAAGGGAAAGAGAGCAATGCCATTAATTTTTAATCTTTTTAAAGGCTTTTGGCATACAATTATCATAGTAACAAATATAAAAAGTTTTTTGACTAGCATTTAACTTATGGCCCATTATGACATCAAAGAGGGTGAAGACTTCTACTATAATGAACAGGGGTACAAGGTTTTTACAGAAAAATTCCATCTGAAAAGAGGTTATTGCTGTAAAAGCGGCTGCAGACACTGTCCTTACGGGTACGATAAAAAGACTGATACATTCATTAAAAGTGATAAAAAAAATAAATAAAATGAAAAAATATATTTTTATTTTGTTGGCATCTGCTACTTTAGGCTTGACTTCTTGTAGCCCTTTTCAGGTACGCTCAGACTATGCTGAAACAGCCAATTTCAATTCTTACAAAACCTATAAGATAAGAATTGATGATCTAAAACTGAATGATATTGATAAAGACAGAGTGCTGAATGAGCTATCGAGACAGCTTCAGAGCAGAGGGCTCCAGTCCGGAGAAAACCCTGATCTTATTATCAACGTAAAGGCAAATCATAAAAAGATTACTGATATCAATTCTTCTTCACCTTACGGAATGTGGGGATGGGGCGGACCATTCGGATGGGGTGTTGGCATGAACAGAACGTGGACAACAAACTATAACGAAGGGGCACTGATTGTCGATTTAATTGATGCAAAAACCAACAAATTGGTTTGGCAGGGTATCGGAAGCGGAATTTCTGTAGATTCTCCAAAAGCAAAACAGAGACAGATTCCTGAAATCATGGCTGAGATTATGAAAAATTATCCGCCGCAAAGAAAATAAAATAAGTCATCCATTATATCTGCCGGTACATTTTGTGCCGGTTTTTTTATGTCTTATAAAATTATACTTATTTAAATAATGCATTTGATGATCCTTTCATCATAGATCATGCTGATTTAAACGGATGTTTTTTGATTTTTTATGAGTGGAAATATTAAATTTTGGCTAAGGCCAGTGAAACAAGCTTTATTATAAATCAGGCTAAAGTCCGGGTCTGTTGAATTTGTAAGATATTGAAATATACAATCTAACTCTAAAATCCGAGTCTCCGATCTCAAAATTCCGGATCCAGGAACTCTCACGACATTACATGCAATACATTTAAAATTAACGATTCTGTAATTTTTTATTCACAAAAATGTGGTATTCTTGCTGAAACTTATATTGATATGAAAAAAATCATCTTATTTTCTGTATTTGCGGGACTTGCACAGGCTCAGGCCCCTGCCGGATACTACAATTCTGCCAACGGACTGAGTGGTGCTGCCTTAAAAACTGCATTAAGCAGTATTATCACTAACGGACACCAGGACAAAGGCTATAACGGTTTATGGACAGCCTATAAAACCACTGATATTGACAAGGACTACGAAAACGATGGGTCCATTCTTGATATTTATTCTGAAAAGCCTTCAGGAACTGATCCTTATAAATATACTCCGGGAACTGACCAATGCGGTACTTATTCTACAGAAGGTAACTGTTACAACAGAGAGCATGTAATTCCTCAAAGTCTTTTTAACCAGGCATCCCCAATGGTTGCGGACATTCATTTCATCAGAGCTACAGATGGAAAAGTAAATGGCATGAGAAGCAATTATCCTTATGGAAAAGTTGGGAGTGCTTCTTTTACCTCAATGAACGGATCAAAGCTTGGAACATCCGCTTCGTCGGGATATTCAGGGACGGTTTTTGAGCCGATTGATGAGTTTAAAGGCGATGTCGCCCGTATGATTTTCTATTTTGTAACCCGTTATCAAAGCAAGCTTTCCGGTTTTTCGTCAGGAGACATGCTGGGCAGTTCTGCATTCCCCGGACTGCAGACCTGGGAACTTAATGTTCTCTTAGCGTGGCACAATCAGGATCCTGTTTCACAGGCTGAGATCAAAAGAAACAACGCTTCTTATACTTACCAGGGAAACAGAAATCCATTTATTGATAATCCTAATTATGTAAATCTTATCTGGGGATCCCAACAGCCTTCAGGTGACACACAGGCGCCCACTACAGTAACAGGTGTAAATATTTCAGGAAAGACTTCCACCAGCATTTCTCTGGCATGGAGTGCTTCTACAGATAACGTAGGGGTAACTGCCTATAATGTGTATATGAACGGAAACCTGCAAACCACAGTAAACTCCACTTCAACAACAATTTCAGGGCTTGCACCTTCTACAACTTACAGTTTTTATGTTGTAGCAAAAGATGCGGCTGGAAATTCATCATCAAACAGTTCAACGGTTTCTGGTACAACCAATGCAGGAAGCACTACTCCGACCAGCTGTGCCAATGAAAGCTTTGAGACAATTCCTGCAGCAAGTGCCACTTATTCGACCAGGTCATGGAGCAATGGAGGTATCTCCTGGACAGCAACAGATGCAAGAACGGATCAGACTCTTAATAATAAAGCTATTACAGTAAGAAACGGCTCTTTAACTTCCGGCAGTTCTGCCAATGGTATTGGCTCTTTAACAGTCACTACACAGCTTAAATTTACAGGAACTAACGGCACTTTTGATGTAAAAGTAAACGGAACAACCGTGGGAACTATTCCTTACAGTGCTTCCGTTGCCACTACAACCATCAGCAATATCAACATTTCCGGAAACGTGACAGTGAGTCTGGTTAACAATTCAACAAGTAACAGAGTGGCTATTGATGACCTTTCATGGACATGCTATTCCGGATCAAGTGCAAGGATGGTTCAAAATACGGCTACAGAAAAGACTTCCGGCAGTTTTAAAATCTCTCCAAATCCAATTACCAATCAGGAAATTTTTGTAAAAGGAGATCTTCAGAAAGTAAAGAAAGCTGAAATTTATAATCTTCAGGGGAAAGTTCTTCAGACGATCGATCAGCCTTTCAAAAATGGAAATTCTATTAAAACCAGAAATCTCGGCCAGGGAATTTATATTCTGAAACTGGATCAGGTTACAATGCAGTTTCTCGTAAAATAATTCAAATATTAATTTCTATAAATAATGCCGGTCTTCTTTAGACCGGCATTTCTATTTTAAACTCCCACAGATTTTCCTGATTGAACAGAAGTTTTTTTAATGTTTTATTTTAGAAGGCGAAGTGGAATCAGGAGGCTGATTTGACTAAATGGATGTGTTATTTTTTGTTTTAAATTAATTCAATGAATTTTATCAAGATATGGATATCCGGATCCTTTCAGAAGGTCTTTCCATTCTTTGTTTTTGAACACAAAGAGGTTACAGCGGTACTCATCAGGTCTGTTATCTATTTTGGTTTCACAGTAGTAGTAAAGCATATCTTTATTTCTCCAGATCGCCACTTCCTGGATGAGCTTATTATGAGTCTGGATGATCACATCATCTTTCACCTCTGATTCAAAACCTTCATGAATAGTATCAAAAGTGGGTTTCTGAAGTGTTTTGTTTAAGTTGGCAAAGAGTGCTGTCTTTTCCTGTTCAGTATAGATATCAAGCTGATACATTCCTAATTCGTCTTCTTTCTCATTGGCAAGCGGACCTATTTCCTGATCTACTTTTCCGAAATGTAAAATGACTTTATTCGTATTTTTATGATTCTTTCCTTCCAGATCTATCCCATTAAAGTGTAATAATTCTTTTGATGAAAAAGCCAGTTTTTCATTTCCGATCAGGGTAACTTCATTGGTACGTACAGCTTCTTTTTCTGTTGCTCCGGCAGATTTTAAAATTTCATTAATATTTTGTCCTGCTTTCAGCTTGGCAAGATTGAATGGTTCAGTCTGGGTACTTCCCGCTGTTTCAACCAAAGACTCACTTTCTTTATTTTTCTGCCGGCCGCATGATGCAAGACTCAGGCAGATTACTGGTATTAATACATATTTCAGTTTTTTCATAATGTTAGTGTTAGTGTTCGGTTATCAATAATAAAACAGAAAAAACAGGATTCAAGTATCTGGAAACTGTTTTATATTCTTACTGACTGTTTTAATTCATATACTTATACCATGGAGAAGCCGGAGGGGCAGGAAATTTTAACCCAAATACCGCATTATTACGATAAGCCTCTTTAGTAACAGAGATGTATTTATTTCTTATTTTTCCGTCATCTTCAATGGAGATACTGAGTATGGAATAATTTTTACCATCATCCCAGAAGAAAGAAGTTGGATAAGTAAAGGCATTTTTTTGATTTTGATCCCATGACACTTTTTCGGGAGAAAGTTTTTTAAGCTTTTCAAAAATTGGCTTTACAAGTTTGGCATCTACGATTGCTTTATCAGTGATAGAAGCTGTAGGATTTCCATGTTTTTTCACTATTTTTTCTAAAAATTCCAGAGAATATTTTTCTGCAGCATTGGTATCTACAGCTCCTACTTTTCCTTTGTAGACCGTAATTCTTGTACCCATCGTATTGTCTAAGGGTATATTTCCGTAGGTTACTCCTTTATTTTCATCAGCATAATATTGAATGATATCTGCTTTTGCGGCATCTTTCATAAATAAATCTTTGTTTTCAAAGTCATACTTCTTCGCATCATCGCCTAATGTAACTGATGAAAGATCAAATGATTTATTTCCACAACAGATATTGATTAATACTGCAAAAATCAGCAAGAAAACGTTCCGCTTTTTCATAGAATACTATAAATGTAATTAGATTATTTCAAATTCTTCCTTTCCTTCCGGAATATAAAATGAAATATCAAGCATCAGTTCTTCTTCTGTTTCCGGGTTTTCCAGATATAAAGCAGATTCTCCGTTTGCCTTTTTTAAAAAAGCGACTTTATTTTCTGCACATACAAACATAACGGCATCTTTAGAAACAGGCTGTATTTTAAATCCGGACTTGAAATCTTTTACAAGATCAGTAAAGCGTTCTTCCGATTCTGCTTTTGACAGATACATAGAAGCAGCCATATTTTCTTCCCTTCTGGAAATTGATTTCTTATAATCTTCAAATTTATTTTCCCTTATTAATCTTGATATATGATCATAAGCCTGCTCCAGTTTTTTTCTGCCGTCTTTAATGTCCTGCAGGTTTCTCCCGTTCTGCCATGCCGAAAGCTGATAAGGAACTTCTGCTTTAAAGGAGCCAACATGTTTGATAACCTGTTTCTTTTTGTCTTCAATAGCCTCTGAATGATAGTCTCCGAACTGTTTGTCAAAAACAAAATCATTAGCCACATCAAAAAGTTTGACATTAAATTTCAGTTCTGATTTAGGATGCAGCTGTACATCGCCTATATTAGGTAAAATGGTTGCTGATATCGTCTGAACACCACTTTTTAATATGGCAAAATTAATTGGAATATTGGTGGCAACCTGTCCCTCAACATTCATATGAATCACAGGATAATCATTAATCCTTATTTCGAACAAACAGGCTGATGCACTGAAGTCGATCATATAATAGGGTTGCTGTATCATAATTTTAGTTTTTAATGATTTTAGACCAGTCTGTAAACATTTTACTGATGGTATTGGTATTGATGATGCTAAAGCAGAACATTCCCAGGAGAATAGCACTCCAGCACCACGCAAGTTTCACTCCGTTCTTATCTGTTATGAAAAAAAGGATGAGCATGGTAACCGTTCCAAAAAAGAAGGTGAAAAGCAAGGTATACAGTATTGCCCGAATAATATACATATTGAATTTCAGTTTTCTGAAAACCCAGCCTATCATACTGACCACCATAATCAGACCTATAGGAAGAAGCATCGCCCCGAACAAAACAATTTCGGGTTTTTCCATCAGTATATTTTCATATCCGAAAAATGTATTAAAACTGAACTCCTCCATAATGTTTTTCCTGATTTGAAACGTCTAATAGGGTTTTGTCTTTATAGCCCAGCATTTTTGCCAATATAACATTGGGAAATTCATGAATTCCTATATTATAAAGGTTTACACTGTCATTGAAAAATTCTCTTCTGTCTGCTATTTTATCTTCCAGTCCGGAAACTCTTTTCTGTAGTTCCAGGAAGTTATTGTTTGACAGCAGGCTGGGATAGTTTTCTGAAACAGCAAAAAATGATGAAAGTGCTTTTGATGTCTCATTGGCAAGCTCTGTTTTTCTGTCGGAATCATTGGTGTTGTTATAGGAAGTTCTAAGTTCTGTCAGTTTGGTAAGCAAATCTTTTTCATGTGCCATAAACTGTTTGGCAACGTTGACAAGGTTAGGAATTTCGTCTGCTCTTTGCTTCAGAATAACATCTATATTCCCATACGCTTTTTCCACATTGAATTTCAGCATGACAAGCTTGTTGTACAAACTGATGAAAAAAGCCACGATGGCCACGATAAGAAATACGGCGATAACAATTGCTACAATTTGATTCATTATTGTGATAAGATTAAAATCATTACGATAAGTATAACGATACAGGTGACAATAAATGACCTCAACAGGGGCTGGTATTTATTCCAGACTGAAATTCCTGCAACAGTGGTAATTCCTAAAAGCTTATGCCCTGTATCTTTTCTGATGAAAGCTTCTCCGTTTCTTGAGTCGGCAGCTCCCACAAGAAGCATTTCCTGGCCGGATTTAAGCAATGTTTCCTTATATCTTTTCTGTCCGTTATAACTTACATTGGTTTCTTCGATTAATATCAATTCTATGCCTTCGGGATGTATTTCAATGGTTCCTGAATCATCCTGCATCAGAAAGAGATTGCACTGGGTTTCTCTATGAATTGTTGTATAAGAATTTTTCCCTTCTTTATCTCTGGTTACATCTTCAATTGTATAATAATATCCTATGCATTCTTCTCTTGCGACGGGTGAAATCAAAGGTTCTTTCATAATAAGTTTTCCCTGAATTTCTACCAGCCCCATGGCCACAGATTTTATTTTGGATGTAGGTAATGATGCCTGAATTCTTAAAAATCTTTTTCTAGAATTAGGAAGTAGTAAAAGAACTGCAATGACAGAAAGTATAACTAACGGTAAATACGTAATTACTTTTTCTGCATAATAATCATAATTATCCATCAATAAGAAACTGCTATGAAGTATACGTTTTCAGAAGGTGTGCTGCTGCTGTTTCCTGCCCGTCTGCCGTCTTCACCTGACTGTCTACAATATAGAGAACAGAGGAAGTATTGGGTTTATTATTGGTGTATTCATAATATTGTACCAACACCATTGTTTTACCTTTTAGATCCCAGGCATAGGCTGCATTTCCCAATATTTTACCTTCACTGTTCTTTGCCGGAACTCCTGCAAGAACTTTAGGATTTTTGTATTGTGATTTGAGATAGGCTAGAAGATCGTTACCAGCGGCAGTATCTTCCAGTTCTATTTTCACTCCTTTGGTAAGCCTTTCTGTAGTATTATTAATGAGTAATCCTACGGTGGAGCTTTTTACATTATTTTCTTTGTGTTCCGGAAACGATATATTTCCGAATTTATATCCGGAAACATCTTTGGTATAAGCTACAGGCAATGTAGTTACAATTTCCCTCGCTTCTGTCTGATATTTAGTATCTTTCAGAACTTCTTTATATCCTTTGGAAAAATCTACTTTTTCCAGATCTGTCTTTTGTTGTGACTGGCATGATACAAACATGATAAAACACAAAATTATTAAAACTATCTTTTTCATATGATCTAATTTCTTATTAACGGAATATCGGCACTGAATCCGAAAAGTTCTTCAAGACTTTTGATGACATCAAATTTAGGTACAATTTCGTTAAATTTACCTTCTGCGATAATACCTTCGTCTTCTGAACTTCCTTTAAGTTCTGCCGGTTTTTTATTGCCACCTCTAGGTATTTTCTTTTTTGCAGACATTCCTACTTTTCCTTTAATCACATATTCAGCGTTGAGTCCATCAAATCCTAATTCCGGGCGGTAATTTAATCCTTTATCATCAAATTTCACACCATGTCCGAATGTAATGGAAGCTGATCCCTTTCCGCTCATTTCAAAATATCCTTCTACTTTCACAATGACAAGATTGGCTTCTGCTTTTGCCCAAACCCCTGCTTTTAATTCAATTTTAAGGGTATTTTTGGCTTCTATTTTTCCTTGCTTATCATTTTTTTCGCTTACAGTGTTGAATGAAAAACCAATTGATGTTTTGATTTCACTTGAAATAACAAGATCAATGTAAACATCTGAACTCATTTTAGCTCCGAAATCATCATTTCCAAACTCTACTCCTGTATTCATCCGGTCTTTGATCACTCCATACAACCTTACAGCACCTGGTGCTGCGGTTCCACCACTCACAGCTCCTGCCACCAGTCCTACAGCTGTACAAAGGAGGTCTATTGTAACTTCTAATCCTATCAGGGGTTCTGCATTAAAAGATATATCAACCTTTGTTCCTAATCTTTCAATTTCTGTATTTTTCTGTTTGGCTCTTTCTAAACACCATTCACCTTTAAGATTGATATTAGGTGGTTTAATGGCAAAAGTTACCGGAAGACCTTTAAAACCTATATTTCTAACCTGTCCTTTAGTTTTGTTCGTAATACCGTCAGACATTGCTCCCATTGAGCCGAAAAGATCATAAAGCTTTTTGAATTTTGTCTCGTATTCTCCTTTAACTTCTTTACTTTTCTGAAAACTACCGCTTCTGTTCTTTTCCCATTCACTTTTCAGACTGAATCCGAAGGAAGCATCCTTTTGTTTCCATCTTCTTTCAGCACCTATTTTACCGGCTTTAGCCTGTAGGTCTTTATGTTTTGCCGCTGGCTGATTCTGCCATTTCACACTCAGTTCATTGGTAAGATTAACGAAGAAAGTGAGTGTCCATTTAATGTCCGGGTAGGCTTTGATTAATACGGTTGTTCTCTTTTCATTGCTAAAATACCTGCAGGTATGTGCGTGAAGATGGAACTGGTTGGGAGTGGCCCACATCGGCCAGATATATTGTATAGGAAAAGCATCAAATTGTGATAAATCTGAGTATACTCCATAATTAAATGATGGCGTAGTAAATGTCTTTACCGTGTCTCCTTTATCTATTGCCTGCCCTACATCTACAATCTGTATCTGTTTTTTGTGCTTTCCTTTACTGTCTCTGAAACATTCCTTTGTTTCAAAGCCAGTAACGTCAATAGTCAGATTTTTCTTTGTAGAAACACTTGGTGCGGTTACTTCATAATTGATAGTCTGTGCATCATGGGCATTGAATATAAATGAAATATCTACTCTACGGTTATTTTCGTAGTCTTTCTCGTTTTTGTATTTGATATTATCTCTTCCCATTTTATCATCGGTAGGATCTACTTCCCCTTTTCCTACTGAGATAATTCTTCTTGGATCTAACCCTCCGTCTGCAAAGAATTTTTTGACAACATCAGCTCTTCTTTGCGAAAGCCCTTTGTTATAATTTTCTTTTCCTATAACGCAGGCATAGCCACTGAGATTCATTGTGGAATCTTTGTGTTCAAGAAGAAATTTGAGCACATTATTCAGGACGGCTTCCCCGTCTTTATCAATAACTGTAGAGTCAAACTTATAATAGATGGTTCTCTGAATATGTTCCTGTAAAGCGGCGGATTTTATCAGTTTGACCCCATTCCCGTTATCAAAGACTTTAACGGTTGTGTTGCTGGCTTTGCCGTCCTTTGTTTCATTTTCAGTAATCTTGATCACTTCAAATTTACAGGGTTCGAGTCTTACAGAGTTGACATCCGGCTTATAAACTTTAGTCGGTGTCTGGTTCTGGGCTCCGTTGGTATTGGTAGTGGCAACTTTATTTTTTACATTCAGATAGATGGCATGAAGATCATCACCGAGTTTATCTTTAATGTACTGCTTGGATGCAACATCCTTTACTTTAACATAGAATTCCTCTACATTCTGGATGTTGTCCACATATGCCATCCAGGCAAAGGTATTTTCTATTTTCAGATTTACCTCACCATCTATGACCTTTACATTGTTGTATACATGTACCAGCTTATCTTTTTTGGCATACTGCTGATTCCACAATTCAATAATGACTGTATTTCCATTCAGGCCTTCCGTCATGAGGTTCAGATGAACAATATGTCCATAGGAAATATAATCAACTTTTTTATTGTTTTTAATGCTTTTGCTGTTTTTCTGTGTAGACCATTTGCTGCTCACAATTTTAGGCTCACACCAGCCTCTTACAAATATTCCTGTATTATTTTTTTTATCTCTGACGCCTGAAAGGCTGGCTTCAATATAAAAGTGATAGCTTCCGCAATACTGTTTGTCTATTAAAAACTTATACCCGGTAGCAGAGGTTACCTGATTGACAATATTTTGCCTGTTGCTGTCCTGTCTCATCCAGGTCAGAGGTTTCTTTTTATCTGCATCTGTAGTGCCCGGCAGCCACTCTTCAACGCCAAAGTACACCCACTGGTCCGGTTTTATGGTAATCCTTTGTCCTAATACAGACATTTTGGGATAATACAATCCACTTGTAACCTTTATTTTTTTTATGCCTTTTGCCATTGTATGATCATTTAGATTGCACCATCCTGCCCTCCTCCTGAAGGCTGCTCATTATACATTTCTTCGGAATCTACCAGCGGATTAATCTGCTGCTGAACATCTTTGTCAGCATTTTTAAAGTTCTGCTGGCTGGCTTCCGCTCGCTGCCCGTGGTCTATAATTTCAATGCATGGAGTACCGGCAACAGCACATACTGCCTTGCTGTCTTCCACAATGATATATCCGCCATTGCTGAGCTGTACTTTATCATAAAACTTCTGCCATTCTGTGACCATAATTTTGCATGGCGGCGGCGGGCTACCCATTTTGGTACAGTTTCCGAATGTATTTTTTTCAAATGTGGCTGCTCCAATTTCTTTCGTAGTAACGATCAGTTTTTTGGAAGCGCTTTTATCATTGGCATATTCTTTTTGGTGTGTAAGTACTTTCAGCTTGTCCGGAACCTGTCCGAACTGGCATTTGCATAGAGCTCCCTGTACTACAATATGTTTTTCTGCCATATTAATTTTATCTTTAGTGAAATGGTAATTTAGTTTTCATCAATTCCTGAAACGGATACTGAAATCTTTTTTTCTTCCTGCAGCATTATGCTGCATTCCAGATAAAGAGATTTCGGAAGTGAAGTTTCTTCTTTCATATAGTTTATTATTCTGAAGGTTCCGTCTTCATTCATTACAGGTGCATCATTTATAATCAATGAAAAGGGCGATCTTCTTATAAAGTCATCAATATTTCTTTCTTCATATAACTTTCCTGATCCTTCTACCGTAATCAGGCCGGTTTCTCCTTTCAGCGGATCTGTTTCCAGCGTGATTTTATATCCAGGTTCAATAGCATTATCTACTACAGGAAAGGTTGTTATCATCTCAGTTTTATATTCTGGACCATAGCTTTGGTATATTCCAAAAAACAAAGTACGGATGAAATAATCATTTTTCAGGTAAAGATCGATGGCTTCAGGCCGGCTGATTACTTTTTCAATCTTTCCGCAGTATTCGTCTACGGTTTGGCCATCAAATTCTTTATACAGTTCTTCCTTTACAGCGGACCATCTTTTCAAAAACACCTCAGCATTTTCTATGGCTTCAAATTCCCCATGTTCATTGGTGCTGATCTGTAACGGGTATAAAACCTTAGATGTTCTGTAAGCCAGCAAATCGGCAATTTCATTTACTTCTTCTTCATTGAGATAAAGGTTTGATGTTCTGTCTATCTCAAAAAAATGATTTCCTTTTTCTGTTTTCAGCCAGCGAACAGATGTTTCATATTTTAATTCGCTTTTATCTTCTCCTTTTTCAATGGTAATGACCACACTGTATCTTCGCACTGAAGCTTCCGGCTGAAGGACAAGGCTGTTTCCTTTTCCGAATTTCACCAAAAGGTTTTTATCTGCAACTGCAGTTCTCGGAATAAAAAGCTCTTTCTGCCCGTTCAGGTTGATCAGGATCATATCCTTAACAGCGCAATGGTTGTTGTGGAAGAGTTTTAATGCGTCTTTATCCAATCCGTACAGCGAGGCTATACTTTTTAAAGTTTCATCTTTCTGAACGGTATGTATGTTATATTCCTGCATAAAAATGTTCCTGCTTCAATTTCTTTCTTTGTATGGTATCTTTTTAAAATTTAATTCTAATGGATAACTCTTGTTCTGTTTGGTCTCGGATCCATACCAATTCCTTCTCTTCTGGCTGACCAATGAAGATATTTATGGCGAAGCGTTCTTAAATCATCCTGTTCTTTTACTTCTTTCTGATAAGCCGCCTGGCGGTTTTCCGGGATTTGGTTTCCTCCATAGGCGTCACGCAGTTCTTTATAATGTCTGAAAGAGTATGGCTTT
Source organism: Chryseobacterium sp. ON_d1 (assembly GCF_006829085.1). Lineage (GTDB taxonomy): Bacteria > Bacteroidota > Bacteroidia > Flavobacteriales > Weeksellaceae > Chryseobacterium. Next base: position 34,783 of record NZ_BJTC01000003.1, on the reverse strand, counting down.
CCGTCTCCCATGACGTAAGATCTGAGACGTTCCTTTATTCCTATTAAAAATTGATCATCCGAAATGGAATATTTTTCATCTGTCAGCTTCTTCATGGTTATGGGAAGATTCTTACCTATACCATATTCTGCCATAAAATGTAAAGGAATGTAACTGAATGTTTTCAGCAGATAGCGTGAGCCTTTCAATGACAGGTAAAATCCCGGAGTAATGGTGAGTTCACCTTTTTGGTACCATCCTTCGTTTTCAAGTTCTGTCTTTAATGCCTGCAATTTCGTACTGGTTGTCCACGATGTTTCAACTTCTTCCCATGTTTCCTGTCCGTTTTCATAGGCACCTCCTACATCGCAGTGAACACCGGGGAATGTTTTTTCAGTTCCGATATGTACTCTTGTGAGATCAAAGTTTTCTCTGTGTTCATTTTCTGCAATGAAGTGAACGACAGTCTGGGCTTTTCCGATGTCATTCAGGCTCAATTCTTCTACGTCATTGCTGAAATTGGGCATTGGTGACAGGTATTTTGAATAAGAAGAAACGGTATCATAAATTCCAAGAAATCTTACTTTTAAGACATCTACCTTTAATCCTGCTTCTTCGAGCTTAAGGCCAAGATGTCCCCATTTTGGAAGCTCTTCCCCTTCTACACTTTTACCGTCACCATCTGAATAAGTGGTCACTGTAGCAGCTTCATTGGAAATGGTACGTGCGGTAGCTTTATATTTTGCTTTTCCTATTTCATATACAAAATTACGGGCAGCGGCAGCTCCGCGGCTGAATCCGAACACATCAAAGGTAAGAACTGCGATTTTATCAGCTTTTTTTTCTGCTTTAATGGTTTTCACCTTTTTTACGATTTCCTCGCAGCCTTTTCTCACTTTTGATCTGATCCCGGTTTCTCCGGTTCCGAAAGCGTATCCCAGCGTAGCATCTCCTTCTTTATCCTGTGTACCGATACCTTCTATATAAATACCGAAGTTTTTATCATAATTGTCCCACATACGGGCTACATTGCTCCAGTCATTGTTGTAGCTTGTATTGTCTGATGATTTTCCACCATGTTTTTTATGGGCATTCGTGTTATTTTTTCTTTCGTCTGTATTGGTTTTATTGTTCAGGGTTCCGTCAAAAAAAATCCCAATGGTAATATCCAGTACCTCCTCTTTGGATACAGTTGGTGTATAGCTTCCAAATTGATTATTGTGCATAGTTCTTGTTTTTAAATTGACTGAATGAAACCTATTCTTCTATCTTTTGAGATACTCTTATTTTTGCTTTGGTTACCGGAAGTTTGTCTTTTTCAGAGTCAATGGATATCAAAACCTTTGTATTGTCTTCATTGACTTTAATGGTCAGATCAATATTTTTGTCTTTTCCTGTTTTCTGAAACAAATCAAATATTTCTTTGTCATCAAAAGCGTCTATCCATACCGCATACCTGTTGTTGTTTTTATCTTTCCAGTAAAAACCGCAGAATTTTGGTATAGCTCTGCTTTTGTATGTATTATCTTTTAAACTCTGATCAAAAAGATTTTCCTGTTCTCCGTTATAGCTGGTAAACCCGAAATCGATCCAGGTGGCTCCTTCCGGGAGAATTACGGAAGGTTTCCAGTTGTATCTTTCTCTGTATACATTATAAATGTCTGCATCAGGATATCCTTCTTTTTCAATTTTCTCACGAACTTCCGGCTTGAATGTTTTGTAGGACGGATCTTTCAGCATTCTGTCTGCAAAGCCTTCTTTCAGCATGTATTGGGCATTGTCATATGCTTTTTCTTTGGTAATGACAGTATCATGTGCCTGGAAAGCGCCCACTTCCTTCTGATTTCCAGCACCTTTCACCCACAGCACTACTCTTCCCTTCGGAGCCAATCCTACCACAAAAGAATGGTAAGTAGCTTTCTTTTTTGTGTCCTGGTCTACGAATCCCTCATCCAAAAGTTTTTTGATCTTTTCTTTATCCAGTTCCCATTTTCCGGTGTAAAATTTTTTCTCCACTAAGGAATACCATGTGAATTCCAGCTTATGAGGAGCATTCATTCTTTCGGTGGTTACGTTCATGGTACCTCCTTCTTTACCCCATCCGGTATTCTGTGTTCCCCAGATGGCATCAAAGGCATAAGTGAAATCATTGGCAATAATAGCTCCTTCATATACTTCCATGGGATATTCCTGCGGAGCAGAAACGGTTCCCAGCCATGTGTATTTTTCTTCCATTTTTTTATTCTGACAATTCGTTAATGAGAAACAGCATATAATAAAAAGAATCAGTATGTTATATTTACTTATGGCCATGGGACATAATCTTCTTGTTACTTGCTAAAACCAGATTTTCCTTATGTGCTTCCACATTGATTTTCTTTGCTATTTTTTCAACCTTTTTTCCAACGCTCAGATGATAAGTATCTTTCACTGTGATGCGCAGATTGGTTGCTGTCTTTATAATTGCCATATCAGAAAAGTTTTGATTTTTCAGCACTGTTGAATTCTACGATCTTTCCACTCTGCATGGTCATATTTTCCAGCTCGCTGAACATGGAAATTTCCCCTGCAATTTCATTGGAAGTTTCAGACTGTCTCTTGAATTCTTTTTCAATCATTTCTGTTCTGGTATCGGAAGTTTCTGTAATGTCTCCCGAAGCCGTAAGTTTCATATCTTTTCCTGCAATGGAAACAATATTATCGTTTGCGGTACTGGTAATGCTTGCTCCTGCCCCTATAGAAATTTCTTTTCCTGCTGTGATATTGATATTGTCACCTGCATTCAAGGTGAAATTTTTAGGAGCTTTCATGCTGATATTTCCCTGTCCGTCCATGAAATAAGTGTTGCCGCTCGGATCAAGAATCGTCACGCTTCCCTCTTCATCATTCATTAGAATTCTGATCCCGCTTCTGGTTTGAATAGACTTCAGGTGATTGTTGACACCTCCTCCCAAGGCTATTCCTCCATGGAACATTCCTCCCATTACAAAAGGTCTGTCCGGATGACTGTGCACAAAATTGACCATCACCTGATCTCCCACCTCGGGAATAGCCACATAGCCACGGTTTTGGGTAATCTGGTCTGTTCCTCCTGCATCAGGGCTCATCATACGGATAAAGTGAGTGGTGTCATTCGTCTGCCAGTCAAATCTTACCTGTATTCTTCCCTGTCCTTCCGGGTCCGTATTGGAAATAACAGTTGCTGTCTGTGGCTCAGCTTTGGGAATGGTAAATTCCGGCTTTGGAAGAAATCCAGTATCCGCTGCGATACCTACGAAGCTTCCACTGTAATGCCCTCTGGTGTCGATTTCATGCTCTGATTCCGTAATCATGATTCTGGTGAAATAAGAGGTTTCATTGGAATCCTGTTTACGCATCTGTACATCTGCTACACAGCCTGGATGCAGAAACGGAACCGTTGTATTTCCTGAAACGGAAAAAACATTTACTGCTTCACTTCCCGAAGCACTTTTCTGAGAGTACTCAACATCAAGGTGTGTGGTTGCTTTAATAGGAGCTATTTGCAAAGCAGGTGTTTTATAAATAGTTTCATTATGGCTGTATGCTGTTTTTGCAAGGTCACTTACATGTTTGATCGGCGTTGACCCTGAAGTCAGCTTTTCATTTTTATTGCTGTTATAACCGTAGAACTGCGGCTTGGTGTGTACAGCTTTCAGCTCAACTTTAATATCATTGGCACTGCTTCCGTAAGTAAGGGTAATGGGTTTATTCTGAGCCGGAAGTTTTCCGAAATGTAAAACTTCTCCGTCATAAAAGAACTGTTCACCATATGCTTCAGCCATTCTGGCCAGATAATTATAATGGGTTTCATCGTACTGGCTGCTGTAGATGATCTGAGAATAGTTATTGGCATCTATCCTGATATCAAAACGGCTTTTATCAATCCCCTGTTTGATGACTTCTTCAGCAATAATTCCGATGTTAACAGGCTGGGAGCCTCCAAAACTCTGAATATGAGGTGCCCCGTCAAGAAGAATGGTAGGGCTGTATCCTGTAAGCACAATATTTCCCAGGCTCATTTGCTCCTGACTGAACCCTACTCCGGTAATCACTCCTACAAATGTTCTTTCAGGGCTGTTGTCTATATCTTTATAGGAAATCACTGCTGTAAGCCTTTTTCCAAGAAACTTATTGGCTTCTTCCAGTGAGTGGGTTTGTCGGTCTCCCAGGGTATCATGTGCCAGTGTCAGTGTGAATTCATGATGTCGTCTTGTACTTTGCTTAAGCCTGAAATGTTTGTAATATTTGATAATTTTACCTTCTATAACAAGGGAAAGCTTTACCAAACGGTTAATACCTGTATGATGGTTTTCGGAAATACCATCTGCATTCTGCGTTGGACGAAAAGACGCCGCTTGTAATTTTCCAGGTGTATTTGACATATTTTTTAGTGATTTGATTAATTTTCTAAACGGTTATTCAACAGAACGGGAGTTTAAAAACATAAACAAAAGATCCCGCAGAATATAGTCTAAGGTAAAAAAGACCGTCTTATAAGGACAGTCTTTTATTTTTTATTCATGAAAGACTTAGCTCATCGGCCAAAGTCCGTCATAAAATGAATTTCCATATATGATACTTTCAGCGCTCACTACGAAGCTAATCAGCATATTATTACTGTCAATTGCATCAAAGTCCACTTCATGCTGGATAACATATCCGTTTTCCCATTTCAGAGAAATCAGGGTACCCTCTTCGTGAGATTTGTTGAAATTGATCTCCCCGCTTGTAGGTTTATATTTGCTGTTCAATAAGCTTTCTAAAATATCAGATTTTTCTGTTGCTTCAATTGTTACTTTGATCAATGCATTTGACGGATCAGATGCTACACGTCCGGAAACATCTGTAGCTCTTGATACACTGTAGTTAAGCTTTAATAGCTTCTGACCTTCACCTCCATTGAATTTTAAGATTCCTCTTGAATTTCCTGCCATATTCTTAAATTTAAATCTTTATAACAAAGATAGACTTCATGTTCTAATTTAAAAAGTTTTTGTGGCACTGTTTCATAAATTGTAGTAGTTCTACGACATTTCCAAAATTCAGCACAACAAAACAAAGCAAGAATTTTAATCTAACAAATTTTATTTTTTATTGAAATTTTTCTAAATAATTCTCTTTAAATCAAAATACAAAATAAGATACATTCTATATTTTCTGTTTAAAATCAAACACTTACACTATTCTTATCTTTAATTAATAATGTTTATATAGGTAGCCAATGATCATAATAATAAGATTAACTCCCACCAAAATCATTAAAATATTACTGTATTTTCTTTTTTTATCGATAAAGCTCAAACCCAGCGTAAGAAAAAACAACAATAAGGTATATACCGCAGGATACATTTGAAAAGCTTCAGCAAATTTTCCTTCAAATACCAATACGACTGCTCTCTGTGCACCACATCCCAGGCATTCTACTCCCAGGAATTTTTTACTGGGACAGGTAAGCATGAAGTCGTTGATATCCATTTCTGTTGCTTTGAAAGTTATCCGGGAACTAAGAAGAGATTTTGGCTCTGGTGTACTGATGAGGAAAGAAACAGTCTTCCTTCATTTCAAAAGATCCCTGAACAGCAATATAAGGATTCCTCAAAATTTCTCTTGCCACAAAAATCAGATCAGCATCTCCTTTCTGAAGGATTTCTTCAGCCTGTTCTATTCTGGTAATTAAACCTACTGCTCCGGTGTTCACTCCTGCTTCATTTCTCACCTGTGATGAAAAAGGAACCTGATAGCCGTCAAAAACAGGAATTTTTGCCCCATGGATATTTCCGCCGCTGGATACATCAACAAGGTCTACTGCGTGTTCTTTTAAAATTTTTGCCAGTTCCACACTGCTTTGGATATCCCAGCCGTTTTCAGCATATTCTGTTCCTGAAATTCTTACAAAAAGGGCCGTATTTTCGTTCAGTTCTTCGTTAACGGCATCTACAATTTCGATCAGAAACCTGATTCTGTTTTCAAAGCTCCCTCCATATTCATCTGTCCTGATATTGGAAAGTGGTGATAAAAACTGGTGGATCAGATATCCGTGTGCTCCATGAAGTTCAATAATATCAAAACCGGCTTCTACAGCTCTTTTTGCAGCTTTTTTAAAGTTCTGAATCTGTTCCTTCACCTCATCTGTAGTCAGTGCATGCGGAATTCTTTCCGTCGGATGGTAAGGAATAGGGCTTGGTGCTACAGTTTCCCAGCCTTCTTCCACAGAAATCTGTATGTTATTCCATGTAGATCCTTTTCTTCCGGCATGGGCCAGCTGAATTCCTATTTTACTTTCGGAGTTTTTATGAACAAATTCTACGATTCTCTGCAGCTTCTCCGCCTGTTCATCATTCCAGATTCCCATACAGTGATTGGTGATTCTTCCTCTGGGCTCTACTCCGGTAGCTTCTACGATCAGCAGGCCTGTACCGCCTTGTGACCTGCTTCCATAATGTACAAAATGGAAGTCGTTAGCTTCTCCGTTTTCGCATGAATACATACACATAGGTGACATTACCCATCTGTTTTTCAACTCTACATTTCTGAATTTTATTGGTGTGTATAGCATTTTTAATCTTAAAAAAATTGAACTTTTCAGGGGAAGAATAAAATATTGCCCACTTCATTAAAAAGAACTAATTTTACCCCCCTTTTTTAGTTGACAATAAATATATGAAAAAAGACATACAGATCAGTTACGAATATTTTAAAAATAGCGGTGAACTGAGCGATATAGAAAATAAATTATTTGAAAGAGCCAAAGAAGCCCGTGAGAATGCGTATGCGCCTTACTCTCAGTTTCTGGTAGGATGTTCTGTATTATTGGAAAACGGAGAAATCTACTCCGGGAATAATCAGGAAAATGCAGCCTATCCATCAGGACTCTGTGCTGAAAGAACGACTCTTTTCTGGGTAGCTGCCAACTTCCCGAATATGAAAATAAAAAAGATCTTCGTAGTAGGCGGCCCTAAAGAGTTCCATGAAAAGAATCCTCCGATTCCGCCTTGCGGAGCATGCCGTCAGAGTCTGATTGAGTATGAAACCAAGCAGAACGAGAATATTGATCTTTATTTTTCAAGTATGAATGAAGAAGTTGTAAAAGTACATGCGGTGAAGGACCTGCTTCCTTTTTATTTTGATTCAACATTTTTGTAAGAAAAGACTTTATCCTTGTCAAGGTTTAAAACCTTGACAAGGATAATAAAAAAAAGCTGTTTCATACTTTGAAACAGCTTTTTTTTATTATCCTTCGGATTCCAGATCATCGTCTTCGTATTGCTCCAGATAATAGCTGAAACTAAAATCTTCCACTTCTTCTTCGGCATCCTCCAGCGTTGTCAGCAGATCTTCAAAAATCTCAAGCTGATCTACTGTCATGTTTACGAATTCTAAATGGAGTGGCATTTCAAGATCACCGGTGATGGTATCAAAAAGTGCATCAAGATTATCTCCAAAGTGTTCAGGAAGCTGGATCTTCTCTTTCAGCTGGGTGTAAAAATCTTCATAGTCACCGATGTCTGTAAAATCTATATATACTGTCTTCATATTGAATTAAATTTCCAATTTTTATTGATTAAAAAAGTTTTGCATTTTTTGCAGAAATCCGTTTCTTCATCCGTAGGATTTTTGCCTTTCGCATCCCTCATAAAACACATTTTTTCAGGACAATGTGACAGCCCTTGCGTATGTCCCAGCTCATGAATGGCTATTTTATAAAACTGCTTATCCGAATTTTCTTTATCAAGTCTGAAATTTGAGGCTACACAAGCTTTTCCTGGCCTATACCCTAATCCCATAATTCCAAAGTCTGCTATCTTACCTCTCGTGGCACTGATGTCTTTTGAAGTCAGGCCAATTGTAACAAAACCTTCTTTTGTTTCCTTATTCAAGAATTTAATGATTGAATCTGCCCTATATCGGTTTCTCTCCTTATAGAAAGTATTTTTCGGAAAGTCTATAGCTTCCTGCACTGTTACATTCGGATATACCCTTCGTATTTCCTCAGCTACTTTTGCTACAGTTTCCGGTTTAATATTTTTAAATGGTCGTATAAGTATTGTTATAGCTGTTTTTTCAGTCTTTTCCTTTACTGCTATATTTTTCTTTTCTGAACATGAGTACGTCAGAAGCAAAACAATTAAAAGGTAAAAAAAGTTTCTATTTTCCAAAATTAACACTTATCATTATTTAAATACAAATTATGCACTAGTCATTGCGAGGAGCGTAGTGACGAAGCAATCTCATAAAACATCCATAATATCTTCAACATCCTCCGCAAGATCTTTCCAATCAGGGTTTATAACTATTGATTAAATCCAGTTTCTTTTGCCTGGAACCTGCTTTTATTTGTTTTTCTCTATATATAGCATCACCTATTTCCTGAAAGGATTCCCAGTATAGCAGTATATATAAATTATATCTTGAAGTAAAACTTTGAGAATAATATGATTGTTTATGCTGTTGAACACGTTTGGGCAGATTTGAAGTCACTTCTGTGTAAAGAGTAGTATGATTTTTATTCGTCATAATGTAGACAAAACCTGCTTTCATCTGTGGTTATTTTTTAGAGATTGCTTCGTCGCTTGCACTTCTCTCAATAACTATTCACTATGCATAATTACTGTTTCTCAAAACTCTTATAATGGTTTTTGGTAAGGTATACATCACCGTTCTCAGTATAAATGATACGGTCAGCATTTCTTCCGCCACAATGATAATTTACATCTGCTTCAAAATATCTGTTTCCATCCGGCAGGCGTCCTTCTCTGTTTCCGAATTTATCTCCGCCAATAGCTTTTCCGGGAAGCACATCACAAAGATTTCCTTTGGACGGATCCCAACCCTGCTTTCTGGCTTCTTTTTTAGTAATATAATAATCCGGAAGCTTATGATTCTGCTTCACATAACTGATTACCGTTTTTTCTTCAGTAAGCTGCTCAATAGAAACCTGAGCCGATGAATTATATGCTTCTTCTGAAGAAGTACTGCCATAACTCACTGCCTCCTTTTTTACAGGACCCGACAAATCTCTCTTGTCTTCAATAAAATTCCTGTAAATATACATCACAGCCATCCCGAAAAGGAGCCCCAGGCATATGAAAAAGAGTGATCTTATTTTACCATTCATGATAATTTTGTATTAATGTAACAATTTACCAATATAACAGTGTAACAACAAGAAAACATAAAATATTGACAAACCGTTACATTGTTAAATAGGTTCTTTCATGCTATTTATTTACTTCTCCATTCTTCAGGAATATCACAAACCGGAATAGGATCCATTTTATGTTTCGCTGCTTTGTGCATTCTGTCAAAAATCTGGAAAACTTCCTTATCTCTTCCTTCGTAATCATCAGCCGTTTTAGTCCCATATTCTTTCTGGATTTTTTCCAGCTCAGGATATGTAGCTCCGATTTGCTGCTCGTCTGTTCTGTCAACATCCCAAAGTCCGTCCGTAGGAATAGCCTCCTGAATGCTTTTTATAAGATTCAGGCCTTTAGCCAATTCATAGACTTCAGTCTTATAGAGGTCAGCAATTGGAGAAACGTCTACTCCGCCATCACCGTATTTCGTATAGAACCCGATCCCAAAATCCTCTACTTTATTCCCTGTTCCGCAAACCAAAAGTCCGTTTAACTGTCCGTAATAGTAAAGAGTAAGCATTCTAAGACGGGCTCTGGTATTTGCAAAAGTTAGTTTTTCATTTGGATACACCTCATCATTTACATGGAAGGTTTTATAAATTTCTTCAAATGCCGGCGTCAGATCTACAGATATTGTTTCTACATTAGAAAATCTGGATTTAAGATCATTCATATGATCCTGTGCCCGGTCTACCTGATCAGCTTTCTGACGGATCGGCATTCCGACCAGTAATGTTTTCATCCCTGTCATCGCAGCCAGCGTAGAAACCACTCCGGAATCTACCCCTCCGGAAACTCCAATTACATATCCTTTTACTCCGGCATTTGTTGCATAATCTTTTAACCAGTTTACAATATGATCTATTACTTTTTGTGTCTGCATCGTTTATATATTTTTTTAATCTATTCCAAATTCCTGAGGGTATTTCACCACTCCTTTTTTATTTTTTAATCCGTCTTTTACCAACTCTATAGCCATTCCGTTTTCTTCCGGAATTTCGAATGGAAATGAAATCCCAAAATTACTCGTTTTTTTGTAACCAAAACGCGGATAATATTTTTCATGTCCGATGAGTATTACAGATTCATATCCCAGCTCTTTCGCTCTATCATGTCCCCAAAGAATAAGCTTAGCTCCGATTCCCTGGTTCTGGAACTCAGGTTTCACGGAAACAGGTGCCAGTGCGAGGGAATCAAATGATTCTTTATCATTGACAATCTTAATTTTTGTGAACAGAATATGCCCGGCAATAATACCGTTTTCATCTTCTGCCACTAATGATAATTCTGGAATAAATGCTTCGGATTCCCTCAGTTTTTCTACCAGAAACTGTTCCTGATGATCACTGTGTTCCATTTTCCTGAAAGCCTCTTCCGTAAGCTGGAAGACCTGTTGATGGTCTTTTTTTTCTTCCTGACGTATTGTTATCATTTTTTATTATATTTTTCACGCTTCAGTTCATACCAGAAGCAGGTACCATCAGGTTCTTCGAATTCTCCGGTCTTTTCAAAGCCTAATTTTCTTAAAATATGATTGGAAGCATCATGTTCAGAATGAGCATAGGCATAGATAACCTCTGCATTCAGATCATTAAAACCATATTCCAGAGAAGCAGTACCGGACTCCATTGCATATCCTTTCCCCCATGATTCCGGCAGAAAACGATATCCGAGTTCCAGTACATTTTTGTAACCATTCGTTTCAAGGGTAAGCAATTTCAGTCCACTCCATCCTATCAGAAGTCCGCTTTCTTTTTCCACGACGCCCAATCTTCCGACTCCGTTTTCTTCATATTGCTTCTGAATCATTTTAATTACATTTTCTGATTCTTTAATATCTGTCAAAGCCGGTATTCCAATATATTTCATCACTTCAGGATTAGAATCCAGAAGAAACATTCGATCTACATCTGTATCTTCAAGTTTTCTTAAAATAAGCCGTTTTGTTTCTATTTTCATATTCATTAATTTTGCTTCTCTGCGCCAAAAATGGTGACATCTGTTTTCGCTGCTTTCTTTATATCTGATCCTTTTTTTATATTATTACCTGTTATATTCAGGGTTTGCAAAACCGGATTTCCGGAAATATCAATTTCCTGAAGCTTATTATGTTCCAAATTCAGTTTTCTCAATGTCTTAAATGGAGTCAGGTCAATTATTTTTAAACGATTTAAAGATAATGTTAATTGGTCAATTTTTGGAATTCCTGCCAGTGAAATACTCTCCAGTTTATTATTATCGAGATATAGCGAGGTTAAGTTTTTAAGATGGTCTGCTTTGAACGAAGACATTTTGCATCCCGTACACGAAAATAGCTCCAGCTGATCCAGATCACTGACTGTTATCAACGGAATTACATTATCATCCATAACAGTCATTTTTACATTTTTAAAAAAGCGCAGGTCTTCTGCAGAAGTAATTCCCCGGTCAACGAGAAACAGATTCGTTACCATAGCTGCTTCAGGAGATTCCAGCAGTCCGTTTTTATTCAGATCAAAATTTTCCAGCACTGCTTTTTCAAAGTTTTTATCTTTAAATTCAAGCTTTTGTCCATAGAAAAAATATATCGTAAAAATAAGGCAAAGGGCTGTAAATATTTTAATTTTCATCATAAATTGTGTATTTAATCCTTATTTTTGTAAACTTAAATTTCATGTAAAAATAATGAAGATTTTTAGATATATTGCACTTTCTTCTGTTTTAGCTGCCGGACTTATTTCCTGCAAAAAAGAACCTGAAAATCAATGGAAGGTAGAGGTTAAAGAACCGGCTGAAAAAGTTGATATCACAGATATTTCCAAAGAATTTTATAATCCCGGTATCCCTTTGAATCAGTTTAAAGCTCAATTTCCATGGTTTCAGGGAAGTGTTTCTGATACTGATTTCGAAAAAAGAAGAGCAGATGCTGAAGAGATAAAAATCTACAGGGAAGCGATCGGAAAAATAGATCAGACAAAGCTTCAAAAAGAACTTCAGAATTTATTTTCACATATCAAATATCACTTCCCACAGTTCAAAAGCCCAAAAGTATATCTGTTTTCTTCAGCCTTACAGATGGTACAGGATCCGATATTTTATGATCAGAAAGGAAACCTTCTTTTTATAGATGTTACGGGCTTTATGGGAGATGGAAATGCCAACTATAAAGGGTTGGAGCTGTATTTCCAAAAATCCATGAATCCACAAAATATTGTTCCGAAAGTATCACAGCTTTTTGCAGAAAATATTGTAACAGAGTCTCCTGATCATCAGAAGTTTATTGACCAGATCGTTCTGAATGGAAAAGTAATGATTCTTCAGGATGCTTTTCTGCCTGATGTTCCTGATTATCTGAAAATGAATTATACCAGAAAGCAGTATGAATGGGCAACAGCTAATGAAGCCAATATCTGGAATTATTTTGTGGAAAGCAATCTGATTTTCGGAGATGATCCGAGACTGGGAGAACGTTTCATCTCGCCGGGACCATTCTCAAAATTTTACACAGAAATTGACAATGAATCTTCACCACAGATCGGAATTTTTACAGGATGGCAAATCTGCAAAGCATACCTGAAGGAAAAGCCTGAAACGAAGCTCACGGATTTTCTGAAAATGGATGCCACCACAATTTTTAATCAATCCGGTTATAAGCCGAAACTTAAATAAAGAAAATTTAGAATTCAGAAAAAATAGAAAAAATGAGAAAGACTCAGATTACGATAGATGTAGAGCTTGATGAAAATCATGTCCCGGAAAACATTACATGGAACGCTCAGGATGGCGGTATTGAAAAGCAGGAGACCAAAGCAACCATGATTTCTGTGTGGGATGATAAAACAAGAGAAGCGCTAAGAATTGATCTTTGGACCAAAGAAATGCCTGTAGACCAGATGAAGATGTTTATCCACCAGATTCTAATATCTTTAGGAAACACGTATCAGAGAGCAACAGGAGAAGAGGATGTAGCACAGTGGATGGAAGAAATTGCAGAAGAGTTTGCTGTGAAATCGGCTATCAAGTAAAATGTAACACATTCAATGTAACAATGTATTAGTGTAACAATATAACAATCTTTAAATAGAAAAGTATTGGTACACTATTAGATTATTCAGATTGATAAATTATAAAATATTATGAATTTTAATACAAAAGTAATTCACGGAGGGCAGCACCATGAGTCTGCAACAGGTTCTGTAAATGTACCTGTATTTTTAACCTCTACATTTGCACAGAAAAGCCCGGGAGTACATTCCGGATATGAATATTCAAGAGCAGCCAACCCAACAAGACAGGCGCTGGAAGACTCTTTAGCAAGTATTGAAAACGGAGCAAGAGGTCTAGCTTTCGGTTCTGGCCTTGCAGCCATCGACTGTGTTTTAAAATTATTAAATCCCGGTGATGAAGTAATTGCTGTAGATGACCTTTATGGTGGTACCTACAGAATGTTCACCAGACTTTTCGAAAAATATCAGCTTAAATTTACATTCGTGAATTTTGATGATGTTTCTAAAATTGCTGATGTTATCACAGATAAAACAAAACTGATCTGGGTAGAAACGCCAACGAACCCATTGATGAAACTGGTAGATATCAAAGCGGTAGTGGAAGTTGCAAAAGGGAAAGGCATTTTAGTAGCAGTGGATAATACTTTTGCTACTCCTTATATCCAGAGACCGATTGATTTGGGTACTGATATTGTAATGCACTCTGCAACCAAATATTTAGGAGGACACTCTGATGTTATTGCCGGAGCTCTTATTGCCAAAGATGCCGAACTGGGAGAAAAGCTTCACTTTATTCAGTTTGCGAGTGGAGGTATTTTAGGTCCCCATGATTCTTATCTTGTATTGAGAGGAATTAAAACACTGGCCTTAAGAATGCAGAGACATTCAGATAACGGCCTTGCTGTAGCAAAATATCTAGAGACTCATCCGGCGGTTGATAAAGTAATTTATCCGGGATTGGAATCTCACCCCCAATATGAACTGGCAAAATCTCAAATGAAGGAATCCGGAGGAATGGTTTCATTCACTTTTAAATCAGGAAAAAAAGAAGATGCCATTAAGTTCTTAGAAAAAGTAAAAGTATTCACTTTAGCAGAATCTTTAGGAGGAGTAGAATCTTTAGCAAACCACCCTGCTCTGATGACTCACGCTTCCATTCCTGCAGAAAAACGTGCTGAACTGGGAATCACTGATGATCTTGTCCGTTTAAGTGTAGGTATTGAAGATGCGGAAGATCTTATTGCAGATCTCGAGAGAGCTTTCTCTTAGCAGAAAATACATTAATGAGAAGGATTGCAAAATCTTTCTCATTTTATTATAACCACAAACTGTACTATGAAAAATACAAGAAAGGCAGCCATTTCTGATTTACCGGAACTTGCGGAATTGTTTGATCAATACCGGATATTCTACCATAAAGACTCTGATATTTCCGCAGCAAAAGACTTTCTTCGAGAAAGACTTGAAAATAAAGATTCCGAAGTTTTTGTTACAGAAGAAAATGGTCAACTGACAGGTTTTGTTCAGTTATATCCCATATTTTCATCTACAAGAATGCAGCGCTACTGGCTTCTGAATGATCTCTACGTTAATGAAAACTACAGAGGTAAAGGCTATTCCAAAGAACTGATTGAAATATCCAAAGAACTCTGTCGTTCTTCAAAAGCCTGTGGCATCCTGCTGGAAACAGGAAAAAGTAATGACATAGGAAATCAGCTTTATCCCGCCTGCGGTTTTGAGCTCTATGATTCTGTAAATTTCTACGAATGGACTAATCATGCGTAATGAGCAATAAGTAATAAATAATTTTCACATTATACGCACGAACAAACCCAGAATCCAGAAAACTTGTATCCCTAAATTACTACTAAAAACAAAAAATAATATGACCGAATTTCAAAAATACATCCAAAGATACTTAGATCAGATTCCATCAGAAGACTGGTTAAACGAATTAAAAATATCCGCAGACAAAACCATAGGCATTTATTCCAATCTTACTGAAGAGCAATCTACATTTGCTTACGCAGAAGGAAAATGGACTTTAAAAGGACTCCTGCTCCATTTATCAGATACGGAAAGAGTTTTTCAATACAGAATATTAGCTTTCGCCAGAGGAGAGAAAAAAAACCTTCCCGGATTTGACGAAAATGAATATGCTGACCAATCTTTTGCCAATGAAAGAAGTCTGGAATCTCTTTTAGAAGAATATAAACTGGTAAGGAAGTCCTCTCAGATTTTATTAGAAACACTTCATCCTTCCGCTTTACAACATACTGGTACTGCGAATGGCCACGAAATTACTGTGGAAACCATCGGAAAACTGATCGTGGGACACAATTATCATCACCTGAGTATTATTGAGGAAAGGTATTTATCGAAATTGGGATGGATGTAGACATTCAACAATAAGTTTGGATTATTATAGGTTTTGGCTAAAGCCATAGTATTGGTATATTTTAATTAAATGGGCTAAAGCCCATTTCTATTGAATAGAATAATATCTCTAATAATTCATTGCATCATCTTTAACAACGCTATAAAGCATCAATAGGAACGGGCTTTAGCCCGTTTTCTCCTTATACACTATCCATTGGCTTTAGCCAAAACTTATTGAAAAAAATAATACTTTTGGTAAAACAACACAAATGGCTTTTATCAAAATTTATATTCATCTTGTTTTCTCTACAAGAAACAGAGATCCGTTTCTCAATACATTCGACATACGTCTCAAGGTCTGGAAACATATTAAAGAATATGCTACTGAAAAAGGATTATTTTTAGATATGATTAATGGCTATTCAGACCATTGTCATTGCCTTATTTCTCTGGGATCTAATCAGAATATAGAAAAAATTGTTCAACTGATAAAAGGTGAATCGTCTCATTGGATTAATAAAAATAAACTTGTCACTGGAAAATTTTCATGGCAAGATGAATATTTTGCAGTCTCAGTTTCCGAATCTATGGTGGATATCGTAAGAAATTATATTAAAAATCAGGAAAAGCATCATCAGAACAAGAGTTTTACTGAAGAATATAAAGAATTTATTGAGAAGTATAATTTTAAAATGTGATAGGTTTGGGCTAAAGCCCATTTCTATTGAATAATAACATCTCTAATAATTCCTCACACCATCTTTAATCAATCATCTAAACATCAATAGGAACGGGCTTTAGCCCGTTTTTACATTATTTACCCTTATTCCATTGGCTTTAGTCGAAACTTATCATCCTAATTATATTTACCACCAGATTTTTTGTCTGAAACTCACAGATTTTCTACCTTTATCCACTCTTTGAACTCATATAAAATTATGGAACATATTATCGAAATATTAAAATCCGGCGGAACGATTCTTTACCCTACAGATACCATCTGGGGAATTGGTTGTGATGCCACCAATATAGAAGCTGTCAATAAAATTTTTGAAATCAAAAAACGTGAAAAGAATAAATCTATGATTATCCTAGTGGAGTCTGAGAAAAGACTTCAGGATCTGGTAGATGTCCCTGAAATGGCGTGGGAAATTATTGATCTCAGCGAAAAGCCTGTAACCATCGTTTATGAAAATCCAAGAGGCCTGCCTAAAGAGCTCCTTGCTGAAGATGGAAGTATCGGAATTCGTCTTGTAAAAAATGATTTCTGCAAAAAGCTGATTACGAAACTGAACAGACCTTTGGTATCCACTTCCGCCAACTTCAGTGGTGAAAAAAGCCCGTTGAAATTTTCTGATATCTCTCAGGAAATGATCAACCTTGTAGATTATGCGGTAGAAGAAGACAGAGAAAAAGTTTCAAAATATTCAGGTTCTTCGGTAATCAAAATATGGAATGACAACAGGATAAAAGTTCTGAGAGAGTAATTATTCTGAAGTTGCCTGTTTATTTTTAGAGTCTTGTCAGTTCATCTTGGCAGGATTTCTTTTTTTTAATTCTATCTTTGCAAACTCAACTCATAAACTATTTGCTATGGATCATCAAAAATTTGCTCAAACGTGGGTGAATGTCTGGAATTCTCATCATTTAGAGGATATTCTGTCCCATTACGCGGATGATATTGAGATCATCACTCCTATGATTGCTATGGCTACAGGTGGCAGGGAAAGTTCATTAAAAGGAAAAGAAGCTGTCCGTGAATATTGGAGAAAGGCACTGGATAAATTTCCGGACCTTCATTTTGATCTGATCCATTCCACGGCGGGAGTAGATTCGATAGCATTATTTTATAAGTCGATTATGGATAAACATGCTGTTGAAGTCATGTTTTTCAATGAAGATGGAAAAATTAGTAGAATGTATGCACATTATGATTAATGATGGCAACATTGGTAGAAATTGACACTGTTATTAACGATGAAAATTAATCTTAATCAAAATAAAAATTTAAAACTATTTAAAATCATTTCTGAAGCAGCAGAAAGGAATAACCAGTCCGTATACATTGTAGGGGGTTATGTACGCGACCTTCTGATGAACAGAAAAGCTTCTACAGATATAGATTTTGTAACGGAACAAAGCGGTATTGAGCTTGCCCAGAATGTAGCTCAGGATATAGATCCTAAATTAAAGGTTTCCGTATTCAAAACCTATGGTACTGCTATGATCAAGTATAAGGATCTCGAACTTGAATTCGTAGGAGCGAGAAAGGAAAGCTACACAGAAAACAGCCGAAAACCTGAAGTAGAGGGGGGAAGTCTGGAAGATGACCAGAAAAGAAGGGATTTTACCATTAATGCGATGGCGATCTCTTTAAATAAAGCCCATTTCGGCGAACTGATCGATCCATTCAATGGAATCGATGATCTCGAGAAAGGAATTTTAAGAACCCCTCTGGAACCTGCACAAACTTACTCTGATGATCCTTTGAGGATGATGAGAGCAGTACGTTTTGCTTCGACTTTACATTTTAAAATTGAGGAAAACTCATTACAGGCTATCCAACAGGAAGCAGAAAGAATCAGGATCGTTTCTATGGAAAGAATCATGGTGGAATTCAATAAGATTATGCTTTCTGAAAAACCTTCTGTAGGACTTAAATTAATGGAGCAAACCGGCCTTTTAAAGCTGATTGTTCCTGAACTGATTGAACTGAAAGGGGTGGAAGAAGTAGAAGGTCAAACACACAAGGATAATTTTTACCACACACTGGAAGTGGTGGATAATATTTCCGTAAATACTGATAATCTATGGCTTCGTTGGTCTGCCCTGCTTCATGATATCGGAAAAGCTCCAACTAAAAAGTTTGTGGAAGGAACAGGATGGACATTCCATGGACATGAGTTTTTAGGCTCAAAAATGGTCAAAACACTTTTTCAAAGATTGAAACTACCTTTGGGAAGTGACATGAAATATGTTCAGAAAATGGTGAAGCTTTCGTCAAGACCAATTGCTCTGATCACTGATGATGCATCAGATTCGGCATTGAGGAGGCTCTTATTCGATGCCGGTGAAGACCTGGAAGATCTTTTCACCCTTTGCAAGGCAGATATTACCACGAAAAACTCCAGGAAACAGGAAAAATTCAAAAGAAACTTTGAATATGTAGCGGTAAAGATCAAGGAGGTGGAAGAAAAAGATCAGGTAAGAAATTTTCAGCCACCTATTACAGGTGAAGAGATTATGGAAATGTTTAATCTTAAGCCGGGCCGAGAAATCGGCATTTTAAAAGAGAAGGTAAAAGAAGCCATTCTGGAAGGTGAAATTCCCAATGAGAAGGAAGAAGCTACAAAGTTTGTCATTGCTGAAGCTGAAAAGCTGGGACTGACCTTATAATTTAAATATAAAAAAACAAAAAATTCCGGCGGGATGTTCCATCCCGCCGGAATTTTTTATGCTTACTATGAAAACAAAGCCGGCCGGTTTCTTGTAAAAGAAACCGGCCGGAAAAAAACACAAATGATGAAAAAATAAAAAATTATATTTTTACATGCTGTAAAGCATTATTATTGATTCAAAACAGTTCCGTTAGCACCAATGCCTCCTGTTTTTATAGTGATAATCTTACTTCCTGTAGCTGCTGAATATACAACCATTTCACTTTCTTGTGTAAACTGCTTTACGTCTGAAGCAAAAATTCTTCCGTCGATAACGTTAAATCCATAAAGGGTAAAATAAGGCCCGCCATCTGCTGCTGTTAATAATGGGCTGGAAGGAACTGTCGGAGTTGCTAAACTTGTTGTATACACTTTATTAGCTGAGCTGAAATATAATTTATCATTATCGATCTGAAGGTTCGTTGCACTAGGAATTCCAGTCAGTGTAACTACCGGTGTAAGAGTTCCTGTACCTGAAATCTTATAGATATAAGAATCTGTAGCGGTAGAAGAAATCGTATAAACATTGGATTTGTAGGAAACTGTATTTCCAATCTGACCATTCGGAACGGTAATTTCAGTTTTGCTGTCGTTGGAAGTATTGATATAAGTAATCTTGTTTCCATATCCTGATGAAGCATTTTGTACAAAAACATTCCCTCCTGCTTCTACTGTTTTATCAGAAACCTCAGTCATATTGATTTTGCTTACAAATGTATAGTCGGAAGCTTTATATTTCGTTATACTTTTTGCATTGGTAGAGAAGTTGGTGTTGGCAACATAGATAAAGTCATTTGCAAAAGCAATTCCTCTTGGATTATCAATCTGATCTGTAATTACTCCTAATTTTTTAAATGTATAACGGTCTACTACAACAATTTTATTGGAGTTATTCATAACTAGATAAGCCTTATTTCCATTAAGACCAATAGTCTGAAGAACATCTCCCAGAATTTCTTTATTGTTGTTATAACCATATACATCATCCTGCTTCAGGCTCAAATCCCTGGTAACGAATGTTACTTTGGCTCCCTGGCTGTTAAAGTTACCTTCGTTGGAGATAAAATATCCGTTCTGGTACGTAATCGGAGAAACTTCAAATTCTTCAGAACTGCTTGTACATGAAGAAATGTTAAACAATAACACTACTGCAAATAATACAGTTAAAAGTTTAGTTAATTTCATAATTTATTCAATTTAATTTTTTAAAAATTTATTGCGGCATACACACTATAGTTTCTTTTGGGTAAAGGATAGAAAGAAACGGTTTTATAATATGTATTTGTCAGATTATTCACTTTAAATCCTAAAGTATATTTTTTCGCAACCGTTGCAGAAACACCCATATTTAAAAGAAAATAGGGATCTATGGCTTCCGATCTCTTTTCATCACTTGTGGTATAGGTAACTCCGTTTAATAATCCCTGTACAAAAAACTTAATAAACCCATACTCATAGTCTATATCGGCACTTCCTCTGTGTATCGGAACATAGGGCCTTTGCATTTTGGTTTCTTTATCAATAGATTTTGCAAAATAGTATCCTGCATTTGCTCTGAACTTATGGTTACCAAATTGTTTGCCGAAAGACAGCTGGGACTCCAGCCCGTAGGATTCTGATTTATTGACATTAAAGGCCTGCCAGTAACCTTTAGCAGTTGGAAGCCATACAATAAGATCTGTTATATTCATATAGTATGGAGACAAAGCAATCCTGAAACCTCCCACTTTGAATTCATGGGTCATATCCACCTGAGTAGAAGTTTCCGGTCTCAGATCTTTATTTCCTCCCGGTTCATAATAAATATCATTAAATGACGGATATCTGAAGTTTTTTGAAACATTAATGCTCACATCATACCATTTTGCTGTACTCCATTTCCCGGAAAATGAATACATAATTGGAGATTTTACATCTTCTACAAAATCTTTCTTAAATCCTCCTTCAAAACGCAGATCTTTTGTGGCAAAATATCTTAACAGCCCCGAAACAGAACCAATATTTCTGCTTACATCCGATATACCGCTCTGATATCCTTCTCCTTTATTAACCTGAAATTCTCCGATCAGATTAAAATTCCACTTTGAATTCAGAAAATAGTTGAAGTCATTTTTAAAGATATAATTTTTTCCGGTTCCACCACTGGATTTAGGCATATTCAACGAACCGAAATACTGAAAATTCTCTTCTGTATAGGCAGCTTTAAAGGAGTTGCTGAATTTTGTTCTGCTCCAGTCCCAGGAAAGAAGGCTTCTTATACTCTGAGTCTTATATTTTGTCTTTGTTCCTGTTTCTTCATAGACAGGATAATGTTGTGAAGAATCAAAAAACTGGCTCTGCCAAGAAATTTTATGATCATTTGTGATTTTATAGGATGCTCCTACATTGAATGTTACATTGTAATAATTTCCGTTTCTGTTGATATAGTTCAGATCACTTACTTTATAGTCATTTTCACTTACAGAATAATTTCCGGAAGCTTTAAAACTGAACTTATCATTGCTGTAAGAACCTTTTATAAAATTATTATAAGTATTAAACGATGCCACTTCAGAAAATAATGAACCATGGAACCCTTTATTAAAATCAAGGGTATTATTCAGATGAATGCTTCCTCCGATAGCTCCGCTTCCATAGACCACACTTCCGCCGCCAGCTTTTATTCCGATCTGATCATATCCGAATAGAGCAATATTATTGATGTCTCCCTGCCCCAGAAAATTGGAATTGATATTAATTCCGTTCCATAAAAATGCAGTCTGCTGGGCAGTAGTTCCCCTGAAAGAAGGTGAAGAAACAGCTCCGCGGCCATTTTCCTTAATAAAAACCTGTGACTGAAATCTCAGAAGTTCTGAAAGGTTGCTGGAATTTTTCTCAGCATCTTCCGCCGAAATTATTTTTACAGGATGAAAAAGCTTCACCCTATTCATCTGATTGTCGAAGACGTAAATAGTGTCAATGGTCTTCTCTTGTCCAAAAAGAAAACAGCCATAAGATGAAAAAAGCAGTACTAAAGATCTTTTTATATCCATACCTTTTTACTTTTCCTCCGAAAGCAATATGTTTTTGATTATAATTCCGGCAGGTCTCCTGACTTTCGCATTCTGCCCCTTCCCGTCATTAAACAGTGGTTTTTTGCAGAAACTTGTATTGCGATTTACAGTTGCGGGGACAGTCCGGGAGTTACACCCGATTCCCTTTTCATTCCAAAATACTGGAAACCAAAATTTTTGCAAAGATAGTTTTTTATATGTATCCGCCAAAAAACGCAATTACTCATAAAAGCACTATCTTTTGTCATATAAACAAAAAAGAACAGCCGTTTTCAATATTGAAAACAGCCATTCATCCCATGACTTTACTATTATATGTGTTATTTTTTAATAAATTTATAGGTCTGTTGTTTTCCCTCCTTCACTAAATATTCCAGAATGTAAGCTCCTTTTGACAAGGATGAAACATCAATCTGCCCTTCCACAGTATTGAATGATTTCACCCTTTGTCCAACCAAATTATAAATTTCTGCTTTCTCTATTTTTCCTGTGCCTTTAAAATATAGAATATCAGTGACCGGGTTAGGATAAATACCCATGCTGTTTTTCTCTTTTGCCACATCATTCACGGATAAATATTCAGATGTATCCAGATAAAAAGCAACCATTTGATTGGAAGCATTGACTCCCATTCCCGCAATTTTCTTCCCATCCTGAGAAATAGCCAGAGGAAGTCCCATTGTTACCCCATTGGTGGCAATTCCTAAGGATACAGCATAATCATTCAGGTTAACCCTTCCGGTAGCTGAGGTCCAGATAAAGCCTTCTCCTGACATTGGAGGAGCTCCAAATGCTCTGTAATATCCAATAACTTTTGTCCCATCCGCTGAAATTCCTGTTGCTCCTCCTTTGAAACTGAATGATGCATTAGGATGCGTAATATAAGTAAGTCCACTTACCGCATTCCAAACATAGGGGTTAGGATTGGCTGAACCGATGATGGTACTCCCGTCTGCGGAAATACCTCCCGCTTCCCCAACATTATTCCCATTGTTATCTGTAATAAAGCTTTCCACTCCATCCTGCCATTTCGCGCCGCTTCTGGTACCGTTTGATTCGTCCTGCCATCCTACAATCACCGTTCCTGAAGCATTGATTGCATTTGCCCTGGAGCTGCGTCCCTGAACAATACTTCCCAGATCTACCATTCCGTTGACTTCGTCCCATTTCACAGCATGTGCATTAGCGGCTGTAAGGAATCCCAATCCTACAATCATATTTCCGTTGGCTGTCATACCCCAGGTAGAACTCACACTGCCATCCCAGCCGGTAGGAACCAACCCTCCTCTGTTTACCCATGTGGCTGTTGCCACATCATAAGTAGATATCTCATTGAACCCTGTTGCAGCATTTGTAACAGAAGACGAGATCTTACTTCCGTCATTCGAAACTATGGTTCTGCCCGCAGCCGGATATCCGTTTGATATTGAGCCTATCTGTACAAGTCCTCCCGCCATATTCCATTTATATATACCTCCTGCACTTGTATGCATACTTACCACTCCATTATCCGAAACCGCCCCTACATTATAATTTCCCAAGCCAATTACAGTAAGCTGAGCTTCCGCAATACCGAATTTCAGAAAAAGGCAAGCTGTTAATATTTTCATTGACATTCTGTAAAAATTTTTCATATTTTATTATATTTAGACTTTCTAATTGGTGAAAACAATATTAATACAATATTTACGACACCCAAAGAAATTGACTTTCATAATTCGTGAATTTCAAAAGAATACAATTTTTAAAACATTAATAATCAAATAAATAAGAAAAAATTATTTTGAATATGGATTTTACCCGAATTATTCAAAAAAACACAAACAACCCATTATTCATTCAAAAATTATTTCATCATAGCAGAGAAATACTCCTTGTTATTTTCATTGGATTTTCTCTTATCACCAATGCACAATCCGGCCCTGACTTTAGTATTTTGGCAGATAAGGCATTTTTAAAACTCTATCAGAATTCTGACGAATGCATCAGCTATACTCAGGGAATTCTTGTCAGCGATCAGAATACAGAACATAAAATGATCCTTCAGAATATTATTTCCCAGGCTTTTGCCATGAAGGGTGATTATGTACAATCTGTGAATATTTTCGCTCAAAAAGAAGATCCTGATCTGCATAATAATCTTTCTTATTTTATGCAGATCTTCAATGATTATAACCTTGCTGATCAATATCAGAATCTGGGTTTATACAATCAGTCTAAGAGAATTATCAGTTATCTCCTGTCTGATCAGAAACTTCTTAAAAGTAACGATCCGGCTTTAAGAGTTACTGCTGCAAAACTGTATCAGCTTCAGGCTTTGAACTCAGGAATCAACAGGGATTATCCCACAGCGCTTCAAAATCTGAACAAAAGCAATCAATACCTCAGCAGTCATAATGAAGAAAATAAAATATTAAAACTGGAAAACAGGATTTTCCGTTCTTCCTATCTGCTGAAACAAAATAAACTTATCGAATATCAACCTCTTATAAAAAGTATTATTGATGATCTTGAGCATCAGAAAAACCAGCCATTTCTGTTAGGTCTTGCCTATGAAAACCTGTCTCAATATTATTTTCTGAAGCAGGATTACAGTGCATCTGTTGAAAAGCTGGAAGCCGGGCTTTCAATGATTGAAAATCTGCCTTTCAATAATTTAAAAATTAAAATATATGAATCATTATCCCGTAACTATTATGCACTTCATGATGATACAAAGTACCATCAATACAATAAACTCTACAATGATCTAAAAACAAAAACAGATGCCAGCTCAAGGGAAGGAATACGGTATATCGTAAAACTTGTAGAAACCAGTCAGAATAAAAACATTGAATTTCAAAAACTGATGTTTGTTAAATCCTTCTGGCCGTTAGCGCTCATTTTGTCCTTGATAATTTTGGGACTATTCGCTTATTTTTTAAGTATTAAAAGTAAAGGTAAAGACTTAAAAAAACAATTTGATTTCTTTGAAAAACAGATCAGTCGCAAGTCTCAATCTGCCATACCAGAGAAGGCTACTGTAACGGCAAAAGATTCCGGTTCTACCAAAATATCCAGAGAAAAAGAAGATGAGATTCTCCGCAAACTTGAAGAATTTGAACAATCCGACCGTTATCTGAACAAAAATATGTCGTTATCCATGCTTTCCTCTCAGATGGAGGTTAATACGAAGTACCTTTCGGAAGTTATTAATAACAAAGAGAAAAATTTTAACGGTTACATCAACAAACTGAGGATCAATCATATTGTACAATTATTAAAGAATGATTCTACTTTTCTCAATTATAAAGTGAGCTATCTTGCAGAGTATTCAGGGTTCTCATCGCACAGTGCCTTTACTACTGTCTTTAAGTCTGTCACCGGGATGTCTCCCAACACCTATATTCAGGAAATCAGTAAAAGTAAAACTGTATGAAACTCTTTTTTAAAATAGTTACACCAATCTTTCTGTCATTTTGTCTCGTCATGAAAGCTCAGAAAATACCGGATCGTGAATTGATCAGAAAAGCCCGGCTAGACATTTATGACAACCCTGATTATACTATTAAAACCGGGGAACAGTTATTAAAGAAAAAACCGGATATCAATACATCCATTGATATTTATATGTTGCTTTCCACAGCGAATATTGCCAAAAGAAACTTCGAGGAATCTTTAAAGTATATTTTAAAAGCTAAGGAGCTGTCACAGAAAACCAACGATTCCAAAAGCCAGGCAAGTGTTCTTATTTCCGTTGCCATACAATATCAGCAGATGGAACTTTTTAATAAGAGTTTAGAAACTTTGAATGAGGCCGATCAGTATCTGGCCAGAATACCGGAAAAAACACCTGTTAAATATATTGAAACGGCAAGAAGTTATGCTATAAAAGGAATGATTTACAAGAGTCAGTCTAATTCAGAAATTGCCCTGGAAAAGTTTTTAACTTCGATACAGAATTTTGAAAAAGTATCTTTCAAAAAGACCACTTACGCTAATATGAGTGTGGTATACTACAACATCGGATACTGCTATCTTAATCTCAATCAAATTGATAAAGCACAGGAGGCTTTTGTTCAGTCTTTGGACTATGCCCGGAAAAATCACGCTAAAAGTCTGGAAGCATTTGCCTTGAAAGGAATTGCTGAAATCTATAAGCAAAAACATGAAAATCAATCAGCAATCAATCTTTTACTAAAAGCAGAAAACCTTTGTAAAAATACAGGAGATATCATCCTGAATGAAGGAATCTATAAAGAATTAGCTGATAATTATCTTGCTTTGGGAGAACAGAATCTCTATCAGCAGTATAACAGAAAATACCTGGAAATGCGTTTCAGGAGAAAGCAGAACGAACTGAAATCCATTAATCAGATTATCGATAATCATAATAAGGAAACCTTTTTAGAAAGCGAAAAACTGAAATCTTATCATCATTCCATAATAATAGCTTCTGTTGCACTGGGAAGTGTTGTAATGGCTGTTCTCCTGTACTTTATTGTAAAGGTCAGAAGACAAAATAAAAAGTTTCAGAAAGAAATCCAGCAAATGATAAGAACTTCATAACCTATAATAAAAAAACGTTCCAGAGCCGGAACGTTTTTTATGATCTGTAATTTTCAACTTTATTTACCAATAACTTCAGTAATAGGATTCCCCACATTTCCACTTGGAAACTGGATTTTCAGTAAAGAAGATACGGTAGGGGCAATATCCGTCATATGATATTCCTTATTGCTTTCTCCCTGCTTCACTCCCCATCCCATAAAGATCAGTGGAATATGTGAGTCGTAAGAATTCCAAACACTGTGTGTAGTTCCTGTCTTAGAATATGGCGGAAGCATAGAGTCATGAGAAATCAGCTGGATGTCTCCGCTTCTCTGTCTGTTGATTCCATTGATAATTCTCTGTTTGATTGGCTCCGGAATGCTGGATTCCTGAACCTTATCTACAGAAACGGCGTATAAAACTGTAGGATCTTTCTCAATTTCTTTAACGGCAAAGTTTCTTACATCATCCAGTTCAAGCTTATTGTCAGCCAATACTTTTCTGTCAAAATAAATCTGGTAGTTATCAATGGCGTTGATCAGCTTGTCAGCTCCGAATTTTTCTTTCAGTTTCTGATTCAGATTCTTTTCTGCATCTTCTCCGAAGAAACCTGTCGGAATTTTATGCTCTTTAAGGAATCCTACAGAGTGGGCTCCCCCGTGATCCGCAGAAAGGAAAACCGTATACTCGCCTTTTCCTACTTTTGAATCAAGATATTTGAAGAATTCTGCCAGATCCTGATCCAATCTGATATAAACATCTTCCACCTCAATAGAATTCGGTCCGAATTTGTGTCCTGCGTAATCTGTAGACGCCAGGTTGATAGCTAAAAAGTCTGTGATATTATCTCCACCCAGTTTTTCACCTTCTACAGAAGCTTCTGCCAGCTTTAATGTCAGCGTATTCCCGAAAGGTGTATACCGGATATTATCTTTTTTAGCCTGATAATCTTTTGCTAAATTGCTGTAAGGGAAAGTAGGTGTTTTGGCGCTTCCCAACAGACCTTCCCAGGGAGAATTGTCAGGTGCGCTTTCTGTATATTCATTAATCGGAAGTAAAGTATTCCAACCATTGGCAACTAATTTTTCCGGAAGATTCTGGGAGTTGAATGATTTCACCCATTGCGGAAGATCATTCATATACCATGTACTGGTAATGAAATTTCCTGTGCTGTCATCAAACCAGAAGGCCCCGTTGGGTGTGTGGCCTGCAGGAAGAATGGAAGCACGGTCTTTCAAAGAAACCCCCACTACTTTTCCCTGGAAGTTGGTAGCCAGTCTCAATTCATCAGTCACTGTCGTAGACCAAAGATTTTTCGGAGAGTGGCTTCCGGTTTTTGTATTGGTAGTTCCAACCGGCTGAACGCTTTCATCTGCGGTACAGTAAACTCCTTTTCCGGTTTCCTTATCCGTCCAGTCATTTCCTGCAATCCCATGAATAGCCGGCACAGATCCTGTATAGATACACGTATGTCCCAAAGCTGTAATGGTGGGAACATAAGGAATATGTACATTATTCAAAGAATACCCTGTATTCAAAAGTCTTTTGAAACCGTCATTTCCATATTTACCATAAAAACGGTAAAGATAGTCCCAACGCATCTGGTCTACGACCAGACCTACGACTAATTTGGGTCTTTCCAATTGAGTATTTCTGTTCTTCTGCGCATTGATTGTAACTACGGACAATAAAGTAGCTGCCGCAATTGAAATGTTCCTAAGCATCCAAGTAAAATTTTTATTGACCACAAATTTAAGGGTTTTGAAAGTTTTGGAGTGTGAAATTTTATTTAATTTTGATTATTATACAATTCATCAATTCATCTTCTATGATTCTAGGCGTATACTGGTATTTCAGATTTCCTAATCAACTTTATGACTTTCAATTCTTCAAATTTTATCCGGGATACGGAGGACACGCCGATAACCCAGCCGAACTGGCAGCGAGAGTCCGTGTTGAAAACGCAGATGATCTTATCCGTAAGCTTGAAGAACTGAAAACAGATTTCAAAGAAACTTATTTGCAACTGAATATTGACGGGAATCAACTCATCATCAATATTGGAGATCATCAGCTTTTTGATTTTCATTTTCAGTTTGCAAAAGAGATTGAAAAGTTATTGATTCTTGAACATGCTGTTTCATTGGATACCCATGTTCCCTTTACCGTTCAATCCAGTAAAAGCTATCTTCCGGAAAGAGAAGCATTCAAAAATATAGAACACCGCTTCATTCAGATGGTTGGTTCAGATTTCAAAAAAAATAATGCAGAGAATTATGCTGTCAGAATAGATTGCAATCTGCCTTTGCTGTATAAGCACAATCTTATTAACGATTTAGTAAAGATATGCAAAGAAGAAAACTTCCAGGTATTTTATTATAATGATTTTGATTTTAAAGATCATTGTAACCTGATGCTTTTTTTCACTAATGGCAGACAGAAAAAAGAGTCCGTTCAAAAGGTTGATATCAATTCTTTCGGAAGTAAAGTACGCCGTCTTACTGAAAAATACCCTCTCCATTTCGGTCATTTCGGAAGCTTCAAAGAGTATCCTTTACAGGGGCCTCATACAGAACTGATCGTAGATGAAGAATATATTATCAACAAAAAATAAAAACCATTTTAATTCAAATTACATGATCAAATTTAAATATATCATTCTGTATGTAGAAGATGTAGAACACTCCATGAATTTCTACAAAAATACTTTCGGTTCTGAAATAAAATTCATCACTCCTGAAAAAGACTATGGAGAGCTTCTGACCGGAGAAACCACTCTTGCATTCGCCTCTGTAAGTCTTGCAGGCTCCAATATTAAACAGGGATTTTTAACCTCAAAAACAGAAGATAAGCCTTTCGGAATGGAACTGGGATTTACAACAGACAATGTGGAAGCATTGGTAGAAAAGGCAATAAAGAACGGAGCTGTTTTTTATGAAGATATTGCTGTAAAACCATGGGGACAAAAAACAGCTTATATCAAAGATCCCAACAATTATCTTGTAGAAATATGTACTGAAATCCAATAAGCCTAAAATATCTGATGTGGAAATAAAAAATTTACAAAAGCTAACCTCCAACCCCAGCTCTGAATGGGGACATAACGGTTATACAACAGACAGAATATATTCAGTTTCTTCCATAGAATTCGGAGGTTCTTTTGAGTTTATTTTAAAAGAAAAAGCATTTCCTTATACCAAAATATGGGAAACAACTTCCGAAGACCTTAAGGAGCTGAATACCATTATTGAGCAGGGAAATTCTTTCGGTGCTTTTGTCAATGAAAAACTGGCAGGCTGGATCATCTGTGAACACAGGAAATGGAACAACAGTTTTTATATTGAAAATATTCTGATCGACGAAAAACACAGACGGGAGGGAATTGGAATTATGCTGATCAAAAGTGCCATTAAAGAAGCCCGAAGATTAAACTGCAGAGTTATAGAGCTGGAAACCCAAAACACCAACTACCCTGCCATACAGTTTTACAGAAGAATGGGATTCAATGTTACCGGGCTGAACACCAGACTGTATAATAATGCTGAGGAAATTGCTCTTTTCATGACTTTAGACATGGAATAAATATTATAAAACAGATACTTAATACACGATATTTGATCCCGTTTAATTAAAACACTTGTGGGTGTGCTAATTTTTATATACATTAGTAATCAACAAATTAAAAAGTATTACTATGAAAAATCTAAAAAAATTAAAAAGGAATCAGCTCGTCCTGATTAGTGGTGGTGATACTCCATATGCTTTATGTGATATTGATGGCAACTGCCCTCCTACGATAGGATCATACTATTGCAGCGACGGTACCTGTTACAGAGTTTCCGGCGGTGGAGGCGGTAATCCGGGATGTAATGAACCGATGCGTCTTTGCCAGGAATGGGAAACAGGATGCGGATGTGTTTATATATAAAGTATAATTTGTTAGATAAAATTTTGTTGAGGGCGGTTTTTACCGCTCTTTTTTATACCTGCCTCAGAATATATCCCTTCAATTTTATTACTTTCGCAAACAGGATCCCTTAATAATATGCAAAATCTTCTGAATTATATCAGATCACTCACTTCATTTTCCGACGAAAGCTGGAATATGCTTCAGCCTGCCCTATCGGTAAGAATTTATAGAAAAAATGAACTGATGTTGCGGGAAGGTGAAATCTGCAAATCCTTATTCTTCATTGACAAAGGATTTTGCAAAAGCTATTTTGAGATAGAAGGTAACGTTAAAAACACCGGATTCTTCTTTGAAAACGAAATTGCAACCAATATCAGCAGCTTTGGGAGTGGACAAAGATCCGAATTTAATATCATTGCCTGCGAGGAACTTCATGCAGTTATTTTTGATAAAACAAAATTATTTGGAATTGCAGAAAAATCTTCAGAAATTGAGAGTTTAGGCCGCCATTGTATCCGTCAGTTTGTTTCCAGACAGGAAGAATTTTCCAATCTGTTCAAGCTCTATACAGCGCAGGAAAGACTCGAATATCTTGAAGACCAACACCCTTATATGATTCAGCGCATACCTCTCACTCAGCTGGCTTCATTTCTGGGTGTTGCAAGAGAAACATTAAGCAGAATCCGGAAACGGAGAATATCCAGGTAGCCCAACTTATATTTAAGATCATACCACACTTAAAGTATACTATGACAACATTAATCTGGCAGGGAATCTTTTATCAATCTCTCGAATATTTTAATCTATTATCCGAGGATAAAAACTATACTGCGGAATCAAAAATTATCGGATGTCACGAGGATAAAATATATGCTTTAGAGTATAGAATCCTCACTGATAAAAATTGGGTTGTTCAGAGTTTTTCAATCGAATCTGAGATCAATACGGTTAAAAGAATTTTTAGAGGAAAAAGAAATCAGAATCAGTGGGAAATCAACGGCATAATAAATCCTGATTTTAACAACTTTAAGTTTATAGATATCTCCCTGACCCCATTCACCAACACGCTTCCCATCAATAATTTAAAACTTTCAGAAAACATTCCTCAGAAGATCGATGTGATGTATATTGATATTTTAAACCATTGCATCCGGCCTGTAAAACAGCAATATACCCGGACAACCGCTAATAAATACCTGTATGAGAATATTGAAAATGATTTTAAAGCAGAAATTTCGGTAGATGAAATGGGATTAGTCACCAGCTATCCGGAATTGTTTGAAAAGATTACAGAACTTTGAAAACCAATCAACAGCAATTTAATCAGAAGATAATAAATCAAGTATCTTTTATTTAAATATCAAAAAAACATTTTAAAATTATAAAATAACACGACAGCTTTTGTCGCCGTGTGTAGATAATTTTGCATCAGAACCAGACAAAATCATTATAATATAAATATAATCAAATAATGTATAGTATGATTTATATTAAATCGCATTAACGTGAGTTTCGATTCTTAAAAAGTGTTAAATTTGCAAAGTTTCAAAAAAACTAATTACTAACTCAAAAAACAACATTGAATGAGAAAGTTTTATCTCAGTGCACTTACTTTGTGCATGATTCCGGGAGTATCGGCCCAGGAAGTGGTATGGCAGAAAGACATCAAATCCTCTACCCAGGCTTTCCTGAGCGAGATCACCACAACCATCGATCAGCAATATTTAATTACAGGAAGTTCGATACAGTCAGGAAGCGGGAAGCTGGAGACTGGAAGTAAGCAGAACAACGGTTATGATTTTCATCTGATCAAGCTGAACCAGCAGGGTGAAGAAGTCTGGGAAAAATATTTCTCAGGACAAAACCATGATTATCTGTCAGCCACAGTCACAACACAGGATGGCGGATTTCTTTTAGCAGGCACTTCTTATTCAGGGAAAGGGCTGGATAAAAAAGAGGATTCCAAAGGAGGATCTGATATCTGGCTCATTAGAATCAATGAATTTGGAGATGAATTATGGCAGAAGACCTTAGGCAGCTCTTCTGATGAAGAAGCCAGAGCGGTTATCCAGACTACCGATTTAGGATTCTTTGTGGCCGGAAATATACAGGGTTCTTCAAAAGGCTACGGTTCTAAGGATGTCTTCATCACAAAACTGGACAAAGACGGAAAAGAAATCTCACAGCTTATTTTAGGTGGAAAAGGATTAGATGAAGTAGAGAAGATGATTCCAACAAAAGACGGCGGAGCTTTACTTGGAATGTATTCAAGAAGTTCAGCTGTACAAAGTAAAATGTATAATGTACAAAGCCCTCAAAATACATCCGACACCCGACATCTGACAACGGTACAAAAACAAAGCGACAACTTTGGCGAAGGCGATTACTGGATTGTAAAACTTGACAAAACAGGAAAAGTGGAATGGGAAAAGAACTTCGGAGGGAAAGGTGATGATCATATCAGAACCCTTGCATTGACGTCAACCGGATTTATTATCGGTGGAGAATCCAGATCAGAAAGGTCAGGAAATAAAACGGTAGGACTGGAAGAAGGAACAGACCTTTGGCTCATTGCTTTAAATGAAAGAGGCGATGAACAGTGGCAGAAATCTTACAATTTCAAAAACCGTGATATTCTGATGGGCATGAGTGTTCTTCATTCTGCGGATGACAAATCTTCCAAAGGAATTTTATTGGGAGGTTATACCCAGGCAGAAGGAAGAATAGAAAATGATGATGAAACCTTCTGGATGCTGTATCTGAATCAGGATGGAAATGAACAGTGGAGAAAACATGTAAAAGGAGAATCCAGAAAGAAAGAAGAGAGACTTTCTGATTTAAAGCTGAACAGAGACGGATCAATTATTCTGGCCGGAACCAGTGCTGAAGAACTCGGTAAAGAAAACTGGAAGATCGTGAAACTGGGAGACAAACAGGTTGACCAGTTAATTGAGAAATACGATATCAAAATCTATCCGAATCCTGTCTCAGATTATGCTTACATAGAAATCGGTTTTGATTTTAAGGAATCGGATATTCTTTTGTATGATATGAGCGGAAGACAGCTGCAGAGTATTAAAACAAAGAATAAAGTGACTAAGATCAATACCCAGGCACTCATTCAGGGGGCATATCTGGTGACGGTAAAAACGGATACAGGTAAAACGGCTAATGCTAAACTGATAAAGAAATAACACAGATAATGAAAAGATCATACTTATTACTGCCTTTACTGGCAGCACAACTTTTTCAATCCCAAACAACTCCTGCTACTGGTTCGGTAAGCAGTCCTATGGATAATATAAAACAAATCTATCCGGCTGCTCCCACTGCAAATAATTTAATGAAATTTGAGGAAGTTCCTGTAAGCTATTATACAGGAATCCCAGATATTAAAGTTCCACTTGCAGGGATCCCAACCCATGATGCTAAAATTTCTATGAATGTTTCCTTAAATTATCATCCTTCAAATGCCAGGCCTGATGATAAGTCCGGGGAAGTCGGTTTGGGATGGAGTCTGTTTGCCGGGGGAAGTATTACCAGAACGGTAAGAGGTACTCCTGATGACCAGGCTGTATCGGCTTCTTACGGAGGACAGGCAACTATAGGCATTTTGTTTGATGAGTTTACTTCAAACTTTACAGACAAGAACTACAGCCGGAAATATCTGGATGCTCAGGAAACAGGAGTCGGCATAGATCCGGGTAATGTTCAATTTAGAAAGCTGTTTTATGAGGGTTTATTTTTAAACAGATTTGATACAGAATATGATCTGTATCAATATAACTTCATGGGATACACCGGGAGATTTATTGTTAAAAAAGACTCCAACAATCAGTTGTATGCTGAGAAACTGGATAAAAATAATTTGAAAATTACCATTAGTGCCACCAATCCTTCAAACAGCCTTGAGGCCATAGCATTTCTGATCATTGATGAGCAGGGCAATAAATATTCTTTTGATGTTCCTGAAAAATCCGTACGAACAACGCTTTCCAATAAAACAGGCTTTTCCGGAAATATTAATACCAATGTATCTAATTTAGGAGATATTAATTCGGCCTTTCATTTAAGCAAAATACGCAGTTCATCGGATGCTGATCTTGTTACATTCAGCTATTACCCTTCCCAACAGGTATTTTATACGGAATATTCCCAAATTGACAGAAGTAAAAAGTTTCCGGATGATGATATTGTCAGTGAACCTGTGAGAATACAGTTTGACGCAGAAATTCCTGCTATGCAGGAAATAAATACAGCGTCAACGAATACAGCTGTTCGCTCTTTAAAGGATATTGAAATCGTAGGCAAAGGGAAAATCAGCTTTATATATGTACAGGGCCGGGGAGATACC
>NZ_BJTC01000002.1 GCF_006829085.1 Chryseobacterium sp. ON_d1 | reverse complement strand
AATAACTCATGTTTTTTCGAGGGTATAGTCCCGAGATTCCGTACTTGTTATAAAAACCAATCCACTTGCGCAGATTGCTTTCATTAAATCCTTTCTCTGTTGCTATAGATTTAATTGAACAATGAGAATTTTTGTGAAGATTAATACATTCTAGCTTGAAAGCAACGCTAAATTTTTCTTTTCTATACATAAAAAAATGCCCCTAAAAAGTGTCTAACTTTTTGGGGGCAGTCCATAGCTGAACGGATTTTTTATTACCACCCCGTCAAATCTGTTGATTTGACACCCCTCCGGAAGAGGGGAATTGAGTTCTTCAGGTGTCATATTGTACGTCAATATTTAATCAGAATATTCTTTCAGAAGCTGTCTGTAGCTCATCAGTATTGAAGATTTGGAAATAAATCCTATAAAATCATTATTCTCACTCACCACCGGAAGATTCCATACACCGGTATCATCAAAAGTCTGAAGAATATCCAGTGGTTTATTTTCACGGTGAAGTACAGCAGGCGGTGCTTTCATGATCTGGGTAACCGATTGGGAGCTTTCTATTTCTTTGTTAAAAAGATAAGGCCTTATATCATCAAGAGTAAGTACTCCTTTCAGTTTTCTGTTTTCATCTACCACGGCGAAAATATTTTTATTTCCGTTTTTCACCATTTCAAACAATTCTGCAACAGAAGCATTCTGATTGATGGTTTGAGAGTACTGATCAATAAAATCCTCTGTTCTTAAAGCAAAGAGCAGGTTTTTATCATGTTTATTGGTGAATATTTTTCCCTGATCTGCCAAAGATTTCAGTTCCGGGGAAATCGGGGAGAACCATTTGGCAATAAGGTAAGACATTACAGAAACAATCATCAGCGGGATAAACAAATCATATCCGAAACTGGATTCAGCGATCAGAAATATTGCGGTAAGCGGGGCATACAGTACACCGCTCATTGCTCCGGCCATTCCAACCAGAACAAGATTGGTCACAGGAACATCTGTAAATCCCAGATGCTGGCACACCAGTGCGAACAAATACCCTAAAGTTCCTCCAGCAAAAAGAGAGGGAGCAAAGTTACCACCATTTCCGCCACTGAATATGGTAAAAGATGTTGCAAATGCCTTTAAAAGAAGAACCAGAACCAAAAATATAATAATCGTCCAGTCACCAATCTCAAAATATCTGAAAAAACTGTTTTCAATAATAGAGTAGGTATTCCCATTGGTAAACGCTTTCACAGTTTCATATCCTTCACCGAACAAAGGAGGAAACAGAACGCATAACAGCGAAAGAACAGCTCCTCCAAACATCGCTTTCCGCATTCTTGAAAGCTGAAGCCCTTTTATAAAATGTTCTACTTTCTGAGAAATAACCACAAAATAACGGGCATATAAGCCGGTTACCAATCCTAAAATAAGATAATAGGGGACATTTTTATAGTTGAAGGCATCCCGGGTATAAAACCTGAAAAGCACATCTTCCTGAAGTAAAATTCTTGACAAAAGACTTCCGCAGACTGCAGCTACTACCAAAGGAATAAAGTCAGTAAAAACCACTCCGGTTAGAAGGATTTCAAAAGCAAACATAATCCCCGCAATAGGCGCATTGAATGCTGAAGCAATCCCGGCAGTAGCACCGGCAGCCAACAGTAAAGTACGTTCTTTATAACTTAGCCTGTATGTCTGCGCATAATTTGAACCAATAGCAGCTCCGGTAACGGCAATAGGGCTTTCCAATCCTGCAGAACCTCCCAATCCTACGGTCACGGCACTCTGTATCACCTGGGAATACATTTTAACGGAAGCTACAATGCTGGAATTCTGTGCAATCTCATACAAAATAGCTCCGATTCCTTTACGGTCCTGACCTTTAAAAATTGTCAGAACAATCATGGTAGTCAGTACGATTCCTAAAAAAGGAAAAACGATATAGAATAAAATCTGATATTCAAAATGGACTTTATTGGTAATAAAATAATGAATATTGTGTACCAGGGTTTTCAGGATAACTCCTGCAAGGCCAGCCGTACAGCCCACAAGAATCCCTGAAAGCACAAGAAACTGGTTTCTGCTCAGTCTGTTGTTCAGCCAATGCAGAATAAGCTCATAGCTGCGTGCTTTTTCCAATCCGTATTTCTGGAAATCTCTTTTAAATTTGAGGAAACTCAGGTAC
This sequence comes from Chryseobacterium sp. ON_d1, assembly GCF_006829085.1. Taxonomy (GTDB): domain Bacteria; phylum Bacteroidota; class Bacteroidia; order Flavobacteriales; family Weeksellaceae; genus Chryseobacterium. The sequence goes on along the minus strand of NZ_BJTC01000002.1, from coordinate 458,006 downwards.
TTTTTTTTGTTGTGAATTTTCACCTTAGAAACATTTTTATGCTGTTATGAAATGAATACAGCTCCGTAAATTTATGAAATATCTTACAAAAAACAGCTAAAAATACCTTTTCAACGTTTGGTTTATGAAGTTTTCCTCTCCTTGCAGTTATTCTGTTTTGTTGGATTTTCCTGATAAAAGTAAGCCTGCAGCTATTGCTCCTATGATTCCGGCACCTGCCCACAGCAAAGTTTTTTTAGGAAAGGAAAACAATGTTTTTCCGTCTATTCCCATATTACCTTCGGAGGGCTCCAAAACATTTCCTCCCGTTTTATTATCCTTATTAGCATTTTTCATTACCATACGCATTCCTGCTGAAGAGACATAACGGATGATTCCGGGAACCATTTCATATAAATTTTTAAATACAATGGCAGACCAGTCCGGATAGATAACTTCTTTTGGATTTTTAGCGGTCTTTACAATTGCAGAAGCCAGTTTCCGGGGATCAAAAGAGGGTGGAGGGGTACTCAGTTTTATTCCTGAATAATTGGCAGCGTGCTCTATTCCTGAAGATTTCTGAAAGCCTGGATACAGCGCACAAATATGAATATCAGGAAAATCTGAAACCTCTCCCTGCAAGGTTTCCACCATACCGCGAACTCCGAATTTTGAAGCTGTATAGGCTGTTCCATACGGTGCCGGCATCCATCCGCCAATAGAAATATTATTCAGCAGTACTCCCTTTTTCTGCTTTTTAAAAACGGGAAGTACCGCATGAGCCGCGTGCATATATCCGAGAAGATTTGTTTTGACAATCTGATCTGTAACGTCTACTGGAATTTCTTCAAATTTACCAAATGCCAGAACGCCCGCATTATTTACCCAATAATCAATTTTGCCACTGAATTCAAGGGCTTGTTTGACAAGATTCTGAACATCTTCAGGAATAGAAGTATCTGTAGGTACTGTAATCACGGTAGCACCAAGCTTTCTGCATAATTCTGCAGTTTCTGTGAGTGCGTCTTCACCTCTTGCTGCCAGAACAAGATCTGCACCCTGTTCTGCAAAAGCTTCTGCTGTAGCTTTACCAACTCCGCTTGAAGCTCCGGTAATAACCACTGTTTCTCCGAAAAAAGGAGGTCTTCTTTGATTTTTCATACTATAAGATTTAAGTGTTGGTATTTTTTAAGTAATTATCCGTTGCCTGTTGTATTTCTTTTCGGAAAAAGAATAAGCCTGATGGATGGATTGTTGGTAATAAATAAACGGAACCAGTCCACTGCCAGCTGAATTTTGTTTTTGAACCCTACAAGAGGAATAATGTGAATAAAAAGCCAGGTGAGCCAGGCAATAAAACCATTAAAGGAATGCTTTGGAAGGTCCACTACAGCATTATATTTTGAAATGATAGCCATGCTTCCTTTATCATTGTAATGAAACGGCTCCAGCACTTTTCCATCTTCTATACGTTTGAAATTGGCGGCAAGATTTTTACCCTGCTGAATGGCAACCTGAGCCAGCTGAGGATGTCCCTTAGGATATTTTTCTTCTGAAAGCATCAGTGCTATGTCTCCTAGTGCATAAATAGTATTGATTCCTTCTACTTTATTATAGGCGTCCACCAGAATTCTTCTTCCTTTTCCGATACTGTTTTCCGGTAATCCAGGAACTTCTTTTCCGATCACTCCCGAAGTCCAGATCAGCGTTTCTGTCTCAATAATGTTTCCGTCGCTTAAGATGACTTTGTTATCGGTATAATCCTTTACAGAAACATTCAATACAATTTTAACACCTAATTCTTTCAGTTTTTCATAAGCTGTCTTCTGAGCCAGCTTACTCATCGGGGAAAGAAGAGTAGGCAGTGCGTCTATAAGATAAAGATTGGAAAGGCCTAACTTAATTTCCGGATATTCTTTCTGAGCAATATACCTTCCCATCTCCGCAAGCATGCCTGCCAGTTCAACCCCTGTAGGGCCACCACCTGCAATAACGATGTTCTGAAGCTTTTCGGCTTGCTTGATATCTTTATTACGGGCCGCTTCTTCAAGGGTAAGCAGGATATGATTTCTCAGGTAAAGTGCTTCTTCGATATTTTTCATTGGCAAGGCACATTTCTTTACATTTTCCATTCCGAAAAAGTTGGATTCTGTTCCCAGTGCCAATACCAGATAATCATAACCCAGAGTACCGGTATCCGTATCTATTGTTTTGTTTTCAGGATTTACCCTAATCAGGCTGCCCATATGGAATTTCACATTTCTATTGTTTGAAAACAGTTTTCTGAAAGGGTAGCTGATATTGGAAGCCTCTATAAAAGAAGTAGCCACCTGATAGATAAGGGGTAGAAAAAAATGATAGTTATTCTTATCGACCAGCGTTATTTTGAACCGTTTATCATTTTTGAGAGATTTGATAAGGTTAATACCCGCAAATCCTCCTCCTACGATTAGAATATGCTTTTTCATATGAAATAATTTATTGAAATGGTGTATTACAGTTTATTCAATAACAGGACCAAAGAAGCGATGAAAAAAACATTTAACATAATATTTAAAATATCAAAAGAAGCCTTATAGCTTTACTCATTAATGATTTCAAAAGGTTGAACACTATCTTTACTTTTAACGTTTCCATGATATCAGCACGATGTTTGCAGCCTGTTTATAACCAACACCATAAAATATTTCAATATGAAAACAGACATTTTAACAGAAAAACACCGACTGGGAATTGGTGGAGTTGCTATAGGAACAGCATTTGAAAATATTACGGATGAACAGGCTCATGAAATCCTGCATACAGCATGGAGTACAGGCATCAGATATTATGATACTTCCCCGTGGTATGGATTAACAAAAAGCGAAAGAAGATTTGGAGATTTTCTGAAAGATCAGGAAAGAAATGATTTTGTTTTTTCAACCAAAGTGGGAAGGCTATTTCATGAAGTTCCTGAATCTGAAGTTCCGCCTACCATGTGGAAAAAACCCCTGAATTATGATTTCCGGCATGATTATACTGCTGATGCTTTACAGAGGTCTATTGAAGAAAGCCTGAAAAGAACCGGGCTGAACCATATTGATATCGTTTATATTCATGATTTATCCGAAGACCAGGTAGGAGACCGTTATCCCTATTTTCTGGAACAGGCCAGAAAAGGTGCTTTTAAGATTCTTTCCGAACTTAGAGATCAGGGTGTTATAAAAGCCTGGGGTATGGGTGTCAATAAAATAGAACCTATCTTAGACTGTATTGAATCTGCTGATCCGGATATCTGTCTTTCTGCAACACAATACTCAATCCTCGAACATGAAGATGCGGTGGACCGTCTTCTTCCTGCTGTCAGAAAAGCTGGTGTAAAACTGGTTTCAGGAGCAGGATACAATTCAGGGTATGTGGCAGGAAGAGAGCGGTATAATTATAAGGATGTCATCCCGAAAGGAATGAGTGAAAAACGGGAACGGATGACTTCCATTGCTGAAAAGTACAGTATAAGTCTTGTTGATGCAGCACTCCATTTTGTATTGGCAGCTGATGAATTTGCCTCCATTATCCCGGGAGCCGGCAAGCCTGAACAGGTAAAAGATAATGTGGATGCCCTCAACACTGCTATTCCTGCTGAATTCTGGAAAGAATTAAAAAGTGAAAAGCTGATCTATGAAAAAGCTCATGTTCCGGGAGAAAAATAACCGGATAGAAAATCAGATAGCGTTGGGAAACGCAGTAAGGAAAAGAGTTTTTACATATAAAAAATATTGAAGAAATAAGGATTTTGTCTCTGATGAAATCCTATTCTTCATACTATAGACATCTCTAAGAAAAGATATTAATCAGAAATTTATTTAACAGAGATACATTCTATTCAAAATTTCTTCAAAATTAAATGATAGTTTTATGGCATGAAAATCTTAATCATTGAAGACGAAGCTGAGCTTGCTCAAAGTATTTCCGAATATCTGTCCGGAGAAAATTATCTCTGTGAAGCTGCCGCTACATTCGGTGAGGCTATGAATAAAATAGAAGTGTTTGAATATGACTGTATTCTATTGGACATCATGCTTCCCGATGGCAACGGCCTGAAAATTCTGGAAGAATTAAAGAAACAGCAGAAACAGGACGGTGTGATTATTATTTCTGCCAAAAATGCCCTGGATGATAAAATCGAAGGCCTGAAGCTGGGAGCTGATGATTACCTTACCAAGCCTTTTCATCTCTCTGAGCTGATGGCAAGAGTATATTCTGTAATCCGCCGGAAACAGTTCAGCAGCTCCAATGTAGTAAAGCAAAATGAACTTCAGATCGATTTATTAGCCAAAACAGTGGCTGTTAATAATGAATCTATTTCACTGACAAAAAAAGAATTTGATCTCTTGATCTATTTCATCGGAAATAAAAATAAAGTAATCTCCAAAAGTACACTTGCTGAACATCTTTCCGGAGATCTTGCAGATATGCTTGATAATCATGACTTTGTTTACGCTCATGTAAAAAATCTTAAGAAAAAACTGTATGACGCAGGATGCGGACATTATCTTAAAACGGTATACGGAACAGGGTATAAGTGGGAAAACTTTCAAAATTATGAATGATGAATTATTATGAGTGAAAGGAGAAATGTGCTGAAAGATAAAAGTTTTAGTTTTGCAATAAGGATTATTAATCTTTATAAATATCTTTCTACTGCTAAAAATGAATTTATTCTGAGTAAACAGTTATTAAGAAGTGGAACAGCAGTTGGAGCTTTAGTAAGAGAGGCACAGAATGCAGAAAGCAAGGCAGATTCGTTCATAAACTGGCTATAGCTCAAAAAGAATGTGACGAATCTATTTACTGGATTGAACTTTTATTTCACACAGATTATTTATCATCCACTGAATATGAAAGCATCAATAATGAAGCCACAGAAATATTGAAAATAATCCGTAGTATTATTATTACAACCAAGAATAAATGAGAGTAACAAAAACAAAAATTCATAATTCATAATTTATCATTCATAACTATTGTGAAACCTCTATTAACAAAAACCACAAAACCTTTTCTCATCTATGTACTTATTGTCCTGATGGTAAGTATTCCTGTGTATTATTTTGTGGTAGATACCATCTGGAAAAATGAGCTGGATGAGCATAACCAGATGATTGTAGAGAAAACGGCTTTTGAATTTAATCAGTTAAAGCTTTCTGATGAAGCCCTGGAAAAAAGTCTTGAACTATGGAATCACATCCAGCCAGAAACGAATATTGAGAAAATTTCGCCCGCACAAATAAAACGGGATACCGTATATACCTATGAAAAGCATCTTCCATTCATTTCGGAACAAAAAAAGGAACGTTACAGATGTCTTGAAAAAGTAATTTACATTCACAACAAGCCTTATCTGTTTACGATACAGACCAATATTGAGGAATCTCATGAAACCATAGCCGTTATTGCCATGATCACGATTTTCTTTTTTGTGATGATTGTTGTGGGGCTTTTATATCTTAACCGAAGACTTTCTTCATCTATCTGGAAGCCGTTCAGAGACACTTTGGATCAGCTTAAAACATTTAATCTTAAAAATCAGAATACCATAGAATTTCCCGCTTCTGATATTTCAGAATTTGAAGAACTTAATCAATCCCTTTACAAACTGATTGAGCGAAATATCTCTACTTATAAGGCCCAGAAAGAATTCACTGAAAATGCATCTCATGAGCTGCAGACCCCACTTGCTATTATTAAAAACAAACTGGACATTTTACTTCAGGACCAGGATCTTACTGAAAAGCAATACAGAATTGCAGAAGACATCAACAAAGCGCTTACAAGAAGTTCCCGTATCAATAAAAATCTTTTGCTTCTCGCGAAAATTGACAATAACCAGTTTGACAGTTCGGAAACCATCTTATTTGATCAGTTGCTTCATCAAAGCATTGACATTCTCAGAGAACATTTTGAACAAAAAGATATTTCTCTTACAGAACCTATTTTCCCTCCCATACAAGTAAGTGGAAATAATATTCTGGCGGAAATATTAATTAATAACCTTATCATCAATGCCATTCGTCATACAGCTGTAGGAGGATGTATTTCCATACAGCTTACGGATTCTGTTTTCGAAGTTTCCAATTCCGGGACTGAACAATTGAATATGGATCTGATGTTCAAAAGATTTTCAAAACTTTCAACAGATAACAGCGGAAGTGGCCTTGGGCTTTCTATCATTAAGGAAATCTGCAGGTTCCATCATTGGACTATCAGGTACAGATTTGAAAATAATCATCATATTTTCTCCGTTAAATTATAAATAAAAAACAACATGATGCTTTTTCATATGTTTTATTTTATACCGTTCTTTCAGAAATATTAATCATTCTTTGCTTAAAAAGATAACGTGAAAATTTTTTCTCGCAACTGTTTGTATTCCTTTTTTTATTTCAGGGTAATTTCACGGGTTTATTATTAGTGCTTCTGTACCTTGATAATAGGATATTTTATGTTTAAAGTGATATGAATTTTCGGAAATATTTATTAACAATTCAGAATTTCTACAAAATCGCATCTCATCTTTACCACATAATTAATAGAATATGGATACTTTTCGTACATATTTGATTCATTGCTTTTTATTTTTGATGCTGTTTTTCAATTGTTTAAAAATAAACGGGCAGGCAAAAAATACATTACCTTATTTCCTTGAAAAAGCAAAAACAAATAGTCCGGTTTTAAATGATTTCAATAACCAAGTGATATCAAACCGGATTGACAGTTTAAAATTAAGAGCAACGTATGGATTTATTGTGACCGGAGAAGGTACTGCAGGATATTCACCTAATATAAAAGGTTGGGGATATGACAGTGCTCTGACTAACGGACAATCGCTTTTTGCAGGAGTACGCGTTGCCAAAGAATTCATAAGCCGGAATAACCTTAATACAAGACTTGCAGGTATCAATGCAAGCATTGCGCAGGTTTTAGCACAAAAAAATATCAGTATTCAGACCCTTAATAAGCAAATTACAGATCAGTACATCGCTACTTATGCTAGTCAGCAACAATATAATGTAAGCAAGGAAATTATTCATTTACTGAATCAGGAAGATATTGTTCTTAAAAAACTGACTCAGGCTGCTGTTTTTAAACAAACCGATTATCTCACATTTAAAGTAACGCTTCAACAGAATGAACTAACCTTAGAACAGCAAAAAGCCAATTGGCAGAACAATTACGCTTTGCTTAATTACTTGTCGGGAATTGTAGACAATACTTTTGAACCTGTGGAAGCTCCTTTCTTTCAGGAAAATCTCACTCCCGTTTCTTTTGATGATAGCATGTATGAAAAAGCTTTTCAGGCAGACAGTTTAAAACTTGCTAATGACGCCAAAATCATCCAATACGATTACAAACCAAAGATTACTGCGTTTTCAGATAGCGGTTATCAGTCTTCATTTGCGCTTACCCCATATAAAAATTTTGGGTTAAGTGTAGGAGTTGGAGTTACGATCCCGATTTACGATGGCCATCAGAAAAAAATGATGTTACAGCAAAATCAATTATCACTGCAGACCCGCCAAAAATATCTTGAGCAAACCCACAGACAGTATCAGCAGCAAATTATTCAGATTACCAACCAGATTGAACAGTATAATAAGATCATCAATACAGCGAACGAACAAACTACTTATGCCAAGACTTTGGTAGAGGCCAATGCCAGACAGCTTCCTACAGGCGATGTAAGAATGGTGGATTTTATTCTGTCAATCAACAATTTACTTAATCTCAAAGGAAACATCATTCAGTACAATACGACATTATTCAATCTCAAAAACCAATTGCAATACCTAATCATTCCATAAATCATGAAAAAAATAATCGTCCTTATTATATCAGCTATTATTGTTTTCAGTTGCAATAAAACTAACGAAACGGCTTCTGCAGACACACCCGCAGCAGACACAAAACCAAAAACACTGGTTACAGTTGCTTATCCGTCAGATACGGCTCAACTCAATAATATGATAACGCTGAATGCTACCGCAACTTATCTCTTAAAATCCGATGTAAAAGCCAACAGCACAGGTTATATTACAAAAATGACCATTAAATTGGCAGACCATGTTGGCAGAGGTTCTGTTCTTTTCGGATTACAGACCAAAGAAGCAAGAGCATTGGGAAATACCATCAATAAACTGGATAAATCCTTTCGTTTCAGCGGAACAACAACGGTAATGAGCCCTTCAACGGGATATGTCGCCATGTTGAATCACCAGATCGGAGATTACGTTCAGGATGGGGAAGTTCTGGCAACCATTACCGATGCAAGCAGTTTCGGTTTTGTGGTCGATGTACCTTACGAATATCTTCAAATTATAAAAAATAAAGGTTCTTTACCGATTACTTTACCTGATAATACCGTTTTGCAGGGAAGAATTACAAAAGTAATGCCTTCTGTTGATGCCACTTCTCAAACGGTGAAAGTGCTTTTACAAGTTCCCGATAATACTATCCCTGAAAATCTGATTGGTACGATCAGCTTTTCTAAAACTTCCGCTTATGGATTGTCTGTTCCTAAAATGGCGGTAGTAAGTGATGAGACCCAATCTTCTTTTTGGGTGATGAAATTAATCAATGACACAACAGCCGTAAAAACAAACATCACAAAAGGTGTGGAAACAGATAAATACATTCAGATAAAATCGGGCAATCTGACGACAAAAGACAGGGTGATTGTCTCAGGAAATTTCGGATTGAGTGATACGGCAACTGTGAAAATACAAAAACCTTAATCTGAAATGAGCTCTTGAAATCCCGTCAATTTATACGTTGGCGAAATTATTTGGCAATTTTAAATAGATAACTACCAATGAAAAAGTCATTTTTTGTAACCTATAAAAATCCATTGCTGGTATTAATTTTCCTCATACTGGCGGGTGGAATCTATTCGTATACCAAAATTCAGTCAGCCTTGTTTCCACAGATTACTTTTCCAAAAATAAAAATCATTGCCGATGCAGGGCAACAGCCTGTAAACCAAATGACAGTTGGTGTAACCAAAGTTTTGGAAAGTGCTGTAAAAAGAGTTCCTGATTTACAGGTTTTGAAAAGTACAACCAGCAGAGGAAGCTGTGAAATTTCTGCCTTTATGGATTGGAATGTGAATGTAGATTTAGCCAAACAGCAGATTGAAAGCAGCATTAATGAAGTTCGAAATCAATTACCGCCGGATGTTAATATTTCCGTTGAAAAAATGAATCCGTCGATTCTTCCGGTAATGGGATATTCGTTGAACTCCACTTCAAAAGATCCGATTGAACTAAAACAATTGGCGCTTTACACGATAAAACCTTTTCTTTCACAAGTTCCCGGAGTAAGTGAAGTGAGAATTATTGGCGGACAAGATAAAGAATTCCGTGTTGTGATGAATCAGGCGATGATGGCGAGATTGGGAATTACGCCGGCTTCGGTGGAACAGGCAATTAATAATACCAATTTTATTAAATCAAATGGTTATTCCTCAGATTTTCGTTATCTCTATTTAACACTTACTGATGCTCAGATCCGTAACGAAGGTCAGCTGAAAAATCTGGTTGTGAGCAATAACGGAAACCGGATCGTTTTGTTGGGTGATATTGCCCAGATCACTGTTCACAATGCCAAACAATATATAAAAGTCAATGCCAACGGACAGGAAAGTATCCTGATTGCAGTCATACAGCAACCCAATGCCAATGTGGTGGATGTAAGCAAAGCAATGGAGGCAAAAATCACTGAACTGCAAAAAACACTTCCAAAAGATATTGTCTTAAAACCGTATTATGTTCAGGCAGATTTTGTCAATGATTCTATTAAAAGTGTAACCGATGCTTTATGGATCGGGTTGGTTCTGGCGATTATTGTTGCCATTATTTTCCTCCGCTCCTGGAAGGCGAGTGCAGTTATTCTCATCACGATTCCCATTACGTTAAGTCTCACGATGCTTGTTTTGTATGCGATGGGGCAGACGTTCAATATTATGACGTTGGGAGCTATTGCTGCTGCCATAGGATTAATCATTGATGACGCAATTGTTGTAGTGGAACAAATCCATAGAACTCACGAGGAACATCCCGAAGAATCTTCAAAAACATTAGTACAGAAAGCCATTAATTATCTATTAAAAGCAATGGTTGGTTCGTCGCTCAGTACGATCGTGATTTTTTTGCCTTTTATGCTGATGAGCGGTGTTGCGGGAGCTTATTTTAACGTAATGACAGATACGATGATTATCACGTTAATCTGTTCGTTTTTTGCAACCTGGATCTTGTTGCCAATCGTTTATTTACTGTTATCATCAGGAAATAAAAAAGAAAAAAACATACGGCATCACGATGTAAAAGAAAGAAAATGGGTGGGATTTTTTATCAGAAAGCCATTATTCAGTTATGCTTTTATTGTACTGTTGATTATTTTAACAGCCATTATTCTTCCCAATATCAGTACCGGATTCTTGCCGGAGATGGATGAAGGAAGTATTGTTTTAGATTACAATTCACCTCCGGGAACTTCACTTGAAGAAACGGACAGAGAACTGAAAGAAGTTGAAAAAATTATCACGTCTACACCCGAAGTGCAGGCGTACAGCCGAAGAACAGGAACTCAAATGGGATTCTTCATCACAGAACCGAACCGGGGTGATTATTTAATTCAGTTAAAGAAAACCCGGGATAAAACCACAAATGAAGTTACCGACGATATTCGTTCCAGAATTGATGCTTCAGGTTTGCCCCTTACCGTAGATTTTGGACAGGTGATTACCGATATGTTGGGAGATTTAATGAGTAGCGTTCAACCAATTGAAATTAAAGTTTTCGGTACGGACCAGAAAGTTATTGAAGATTATTCAAAAAAAATAGCTGCCATTGTAGAAAAGGTGAGTGGTACAGCCGATGTTTTTAACGGAATTGTGATTGCAGGACCATCCATGGTCGTCACTCCGAAACTGCCTGTTTTAGCACAGTATAATATTTCGTTACCTGATTTTCAGAATCAGCTGCAGGCGAATCTTGATGGGAATGTTGCAGGAAATATCTTTGATAATGTTCAGTACACGCCGATACGATTATTATACAATGAAAAAAATAATCAGTCTTTAAGTGATATCAATAATAGTATGATTGCTTTACCGAACGGAACTTTGAAACCTCTGAATGAATTTGCAACCGTAAATGTTGTCACCGGCTCTGCAGAAATTAACAGAGAAGATCTGCAGACATTAGGAATTGTAACCGCAAGACTGGATAACGGAAATCTGGGGGGAACGATTCAGGAAATTCAGAATCAGATTAACCAGAAAATAAAACTGCCAAGCGGATATTCGGTGGTTTATGGCGGTGCCTATGCAGAACAGCAGCAATCATTTAAAGAATTGATGATTATTCTGGTGGTTTCCAGCTTACTGGTTTTTTCTGTGATGCTGTTTTTATTCAGGAATGTTCTGGTGGCACTTATCATTTTATTTATATCGGTTCTGGGACTCTCGGGTGGAATTTTACTGTTGTATTTAACCAACACTCCTTTGAATGTCGGAAGTTACACAGGTCTCATTATGATGGTCGGAATCATCGGGGAAAATGCCATTTTCACCTATCTGCAATTTCACGAAAGTTTAACCACAAAAACGAAAGAAGAAGCTGTTATTTACGCCATAAGCACAAGACTTAGACCGAAATTAATGACTGCTTTGGGAGCTATCATTGCCTTAATGCCACTAGCATTGGGAATCGGAACGGGAGCACAAATGCATCAGCCTTTAGCCATTGCTGTTATCGGCGGATTCATCGTTGCATTACCTCTTTTACTCATTGTTTTGCCAACACTACTCAACAAAATCAATTTAAAACAAATAGAATAACAAATCAATAAATCATTTAAAAATGAAAACAAAATCTTTAATCATTGCAAGTACCTTTCTGTGTCTTTCACTCAATGTTACAGCCCAGAAAACGGTTTCCTCAAATACAATTAAAATCCTCAAAATAGGAGGAAACAGTGACGGTTGGGATTACTTAACGATACATCCTAAAAACAATTTATTATATGTAAGTCACGGAACCAGGGTCAATATTTTAAATACAACAACGGGAGAAAATGTCGGTGAGATTGAAGAAACAACTGGTGTTCACGGCATTGCATTTCCTCCAAATTCTACGAATGGGTTTATTACTTGCGGGAAGCTGAATTCTGTAAAAGTATTTGATACTAAAACCAATAAGGTTACATCAGAAATCCCGGTCGGACAAAATCCTGATGCTATTTTCTATGATTTTTTTTCTAAAAAACTGATTGTCTGCAATGGTAAAACCAATACCATTAGCGTAATCGATCCGGAGAATAACACAGTCGTCAATACCATTGATGTTGGTGGAAAACCTGAAACTGCGGTGAGCAATGGGAAAGGAAAAATATTTGTCAATATTGAAGATAAAAACGAAATTGTTGTGATCGATGCCAAGAATTTTACGGTAACCAATCATTGGAATTTAGATAAAGAAGAAGAACCTTCCGGACTTGTAATAGATACAAAAACGAACAGACTTTTCAGTACCTGTAATAAAATGTTGGTGATTTTAGATTCCGAAACCGGTAAACTGGTTAAGAAAATGCCTATTGGAGAAGGTTGTGACGGTGCTGTGTTCGATGATAAAACCAATACAATCTACACCTCCAACGGAGAAGGAAATATCTCTGTTATTCAGGAGAAAAATGCAAATCAATTTGTAGCACTCAAAAATATTGTAACTAAAAAAGGAGCTCGTACAATTGCATTAGACAACTCGACCCACAATCTCTATTTGCCAACAGCTGATTTTGACGACAAAGAAAAGGACAGCCGCGGAAGACCAAAAATCAAAGAAGGAACATTTCAGGTTCTTGCTATAAAAACCACCAAGTAAAAACTGAATTTAAATAAAAAGTAAAGTTTATTTCTTAAAAATCTGAAAATTCAAAATTTCTTCTAAATCATTTCTGAATATTGTATAGTAAATTCAAAATTTTAATACAATGAGAAAAGCAGCAATTTTATTAACAATGATTACAGCTGTAGTTTTTATTAATGCACAAAAAATCCAGCAAAAAAATGTTCCTGTTATGGTTCTAAAAGGTTTTCAAAAACAATTTCCGATGGTTAAAGATGCAAAATGGGAAAAGGAAAACGGAAATTACGAAGCCAGCTTTAAAGCAAATGGAACGGGAACCTCTGTTATAATAGATCTTTCAGGCAATATTCTTGAAACTGAAAATCAGATCAACAGCAACTCCCTTTCTGCACTTATTAAAGAATATATTGCTGAAAACTATCCTAATCAAAAGATAAAAGAAGCCGCTAAAATTACTGATGCAAAAGGGGAAGTTACTTATGAAGCTGAAGTAAACAACAAAGATCTGATTTTCGATAGCAAAGGAAAATTTTTGAAAGAAGTTAAAGATTAAACCCGAATACAAATTTAGAATGTGTACCCATTAACCAGATTGAAATGTTTTTACAAAATAAAATGAGAACACTTCATATGGATGGATATAAAAAAGCGTAAAATTTTAAATATAGATTATGAATAGGATTAGGCTGGTGTTTTTTTTAATAACTCTGTTATATTCCTCTATGGCTTTTGCACAAGTCACTGCCGTTACGATATCGGGAATCGTAAAAAATAAAATGAAATTAGCAGGATTGGCCTATGTCAATATAATGGCAAAAAGTGCAAAAGATTCCACACTTGTGGCAGGAACAATTAGCAATGAAGAAGGGAGGTTTTCTTTAACAGGAATTAAACCTGGGAACTACCGATTAGAATTTTCGTTCCCGGGATTCCGGAGTCAGACACAACCCCTTTTTATAGGAAGCCTTTCTGAATTTCTGGAAATCCCTGCAATTGAACTGGTTCCTCAACAGGAAAGTGAAACGAAAATAGAAGCGATAACCATTACAGCATCCAAAAAGAATGAAATAGACAGCCATCTGGATAAGAAAACCTACTCTGTGGCTGATAACCTGAGCCAAAGCGGTGGTTCTGTATTGCAAAGTATGCAGAACCTTCCCGGAATCACAGTTCAGGATGGAAAAGTACAATTGAGAGGTAATGATAAAGTAACCGTTCTGATTGATGGTAAACAGACTGCTCTTACAGGTTTTGGAAGCCAGACAGGGCTGGATAACATTCCCGCTTCTGCCATTGATAAGATTGAAATCATCAACAATCCCTCAGCGAAATATGATGCCAACGGAAATGCCGGAATCATCAATATTATCATGAAAAAGAATAAGCAAAATGGCTGGAACGGGAAAGCCGGGTTTACTACAGGATTAGGCTCACTTTGGGTAAGAAAGGAAAATCTTCCTACGATCAGACCTCAATATACATTGACTCCTAAAATTAATCCTTCATTGTCTGTTAATTACAGGAAAAATAAAGTTAATCTATTTTTACAGGCTGATAATCTTTACACGGAAACGCTTAACAAGAACGAATTTGTAACCCGAACTTATGATGACGGAACCGTGATCAATTCCCAGCTGAAAAGAAACAGAAATACCAATTTCTTTACCTCCAAAGCAGGAATCGACTGGACCATTGATCCACAAAATACATTAACTATTTCAGGAATGTACGGAAGTGAAAAAATTACAGACAGAGGAGACCAGCCATTTTTCAATGGAGATTTATCACAGCGCCTCCGTCTGTGGCAGTTCCTTGAGGATGAGCTGAAAACAACAGTAATGGGAACAGCTTTGTATCGTCATCAATTTAAAGAAGCCGGGCATATTTTGAACGTAGGATTTAATTATACATTTCACAGAGAGGATGAGAAGTATTTCTATGATAATTATCTTCCTGCTTCTACAGGTACTGATGCCTTCAAATTATTATCCGATGAACAGGTATATGATTTCAACATCGATTATGTAAAACCTTTAAAATACGGAAGAATAGAAACCGGGATCAAGCTACGGAACAGAAGCATTCCTACCAATATGAATTTTATTCCGGGCGCTAACTCTGTGTTGGATGTTTCTGCCGGAGGAAAAGCCGATTATAAAGAATTTATTCCTGCAGTATATGGCAACTATGTCTTTGAAAATGAAAAATGGGAAGCAGAATTGGGACTCAGACTGGAATATGTAAAAATTCAATACGATGTCAATCCTAACCATCCTACGTATAAAAGTGATGGATACAATTACACCCAGCCATTCCCGAATTTCAGGCTCGCATACAAACTTGATGACCGCAACAAATTCTCTATTTTTTACAACAGAAGGGTAGACCGTCCCAACGAAGTGGATATCAGAATTTTCCCGAAATATGATGACGCAGAAATCATTAAGGTAGGAAATCCGGCCTTACGTCCTCAGTTTACAAATTCTGTTGAATTGGGTTACAAACACAATTGGGATAACGGATATTTGTATTCTGCACTGTATCATCGTTTTGCCAACGGAACCATCACCAGAATTTCAAGTATTGTCCCGGGCAGCACACTTATCTATGCGATATTCCAGAATGCAGGAAGAAGCTATAATACGGGGCTGGAAACGATATGGAACCAGAAAGTATCAGATGTATATTCTTTCAATGTTAATGGAAATCTATACCGTAACCAGATCAACGCATTTACTGTACAAAACCTGTATCCTCAGCCTAATACTTTTTCAGCCGACCGGCAGACTGCCATTTCAGGAAATATCAAAATGAATAACGTTTTTCATTTTTCAAAAGGACTGGACATGCAGTTTACCCTGGTGTATCTGGCACCAGACATCATTCCACAGGGAAAAACAAAGTCAAGATTTACCATGGATGCAGGAGTAAAAAAGACGATTCAGAAAGGGAAGGGCGAACTGTTTTTGAACGCCTCAGATTTACTGAACACAATGGTCATCAGGAAATCTGTTCAGGGAAATGGATTTGCCTACACAAGCAATGATTATTACGAAACCCAGGTAATCCGTTTAGGATACAGCTATAAATTTTAATACAGATTGGATAATTTTAATGTGATTTAGGATGAAAAAGTACTTGCAAAAAACACTGATTTATGTAATGGTTTTGAGTTCAGCCATTGGCAGAATCAATGCACAGAATACCACTGATACAATATCTGTTCAGACCCCCGTACAGGACAGTATGATCACCAGAGATGCTCAAAAAACCACCTTGAACTATAAAAGACTGATTATTCCTGCGGCTTTTATTGCTTATGGTGTAGCAGGTTTAAGCATGAAAAACCTGAAAAACCTTAATCAATCAACAAGAGTTGAAATCAATGAGCATCAGCCTGCACAGATAAAACTGGATAATTATACCCAATACGCTCCGGCAGTAATGGTTTACGGACTTAATGCCATGGGGATAAAAGGAAAACACAATCTGAGAGACCGTACTATTATTTATGCCTCTTCACAACTGATTGCCGCAGCTTTTACCATGCCGTTAAAATATCTGGTAAAAGAAGAAAGGCCTGACGGTTCCAACACCTTATCGTTTCCTTCAGGACATTCTGCTACAGCATTTTCTTCAGCACAGTTTATGTTCAGGGAGTATAAAGACACTAATTTCTGGCTGAGTCTTTCAGGATATCCGTTCGCTGTTTTCACAGCTGTATACAGAATGCTGAATGATAAGCACTGGCTGGGAGATGTTGTGGCAGGAGCCGGATTTGGAATCCTTTCTACAGAACTGGCTTACTGGCTGTTTCCAAAAATTGACAATTTATTGAGAGGAAATAAAAGTAAAAAGACTTTATCATCTACCATGGTTATGCCTTTTTATCAAAATAAAACAGTAGGAATAGGACTGGTGAAAACCTTTTGATACAAACTTTCATTCTGAAAAAGCTCTGTTCTTTACCGAACAGAGCTTTTTTATACCACTTTTGCTTTACGTATTATTTTTGCCAATAAGCCTGGAAAAAATCTTTTCAGATAAACAGCCATCACTTCTTTTCCTCCTATTACTTTTTGTTTTTTCTGCTTTTGAATGGCATGCAGCATTTTTTCTGAAAAAATATCCACCGGTATTCCGTTTTTCGTAGCATCATCCATGGTCCCTTGTAATGAGCCGTCTCCGGTTACTGCATGAATAGAAATATCAGTCTGTATAAAACCCGGACAGATCATGGTAATTCTGATATTCTGAGTGAATAATTCTGCCCTTAAGGCATCAAAAAAACCATGTAAGGCATGTTTTGCCCCGGCATATCCGCTTCGCATAGGGGCTCCGAAGATTCCCATAAGACTGGAGACTACAGCAATATGTCCTCCTTTATCTCTGATCATATAAGGAACAACCGCTTTCGTAAGGGCTACAGTTCCGATATAATCAATATCAATGAGTTGCTTATCTACTTCAATATCCGTTTCCATCGCCAGAGAACGCTGTGACAGTCCTGCATTATTAATCAGAATATCAATCTTTCCAAATTGTTCTGTGGCTTTTTTTGCAATATCAGGCATATTCTTATAATTTTTGAGGTCTAAAGGAATCACCGCATACCGGTCAGTACTCAATCCTGCTTTTTCAGCCACGGAATGCAGCTGATCTTCTTTTCTGGAAGACAGAATGACTCTGGCATTGCTGTTCTTTGCCAGGTTTTTTACCAAAGCTTCTCCAATACCTGATGATGCTCCGGTAATCCAGATGACTTTATGATCGAAATAACTGCTCATATCTGCTCATTATTGTATTTAAGTCCTGCTATATATTTCCCGGCTTTCATTCCGGAGAAAATACATCCTCCTAAAAATGTTCCTTCCAGTGCCCGGTAGCCGTGCATTCCGCCACCACCAAAACCAGCAGCTTCACCAGCAGCAAACAATCCTTCAATAATACTGTCATCACCTCTTAAAACCTGTCCGTTCAGATTCGTTTTGATTCCGCCTAAGGTTTTACGGGTTAAAATATTCAGGCGTACAGCGATCAGAGGTCCGTTTTCAGGAGCTAATATCTTATGGGGAGCCGCTACACGCCCAAGCTTGTCTCCTAAATAATTCCGGGTATTTCTTATATAATTGACCTGGGTATCTTTTGAGAATTTATTATCCAGTTCTCTGTCCCTGGCTTCGATCTGGGATTTTATTTTATCATATTTCAAAAGATTGTTTCCGGCTAATACATTCATTTTTTTAACCAAATCTTCCAAGTTATCCGATACAATAAAGTCTTTTCCATGTTCTTTAAATGCTTCTACAGGTCCCGGAGCTTTTTTACCAAAAATTCTTTTCAGAAAAAGGGGATAATCTTTATTGGTAATATCAGGATTCTGTTCTGAGCCCGAAAGGGCAAATTCTTTTTTGATGATTTTCTGGGTCAGGATAAACCATGAATATGAATAACCTGTTTCCTGAATGTATTTTAATGTTCCCAATGTGTCAAATCCCGGAAGGAAGGGAGCAGGGAGACGCTTACCCTTTGCATCAAACCATAAAGATGAAGGCCCCGGTAATATTCTGATTCCATGGTTCGGCCAGATGGGATTCCAGTTTTGTAATCCTTCTGTATAGTGCCACATCCTGTCAGGATTAATGATATGGGCGCCTGCACTTTCTGCAATACCAATCATTTTACCATCTACATAAGCAGGGACGCCACAGACCATATTTTCAGGGGCTTTTCCCAGCCTTTCAGGCCAGTTTTTCCTTACCAGTTCATGATTGGCACCAATTCCTCCTGAAGCAATGATGATATTCTGAGCAGTATATTCAAATGATGAAATCACATTTCTGTTGGTAGCAGCACCTCTTTCTTTAGTATCATCTTCCAGAATATCTCCTTTCAGCCCTTTTATTTTTCCATTCTCTACGATGAAATCTGTCACCCGATGTCTGAACTTCATTTTAAGCAATCCTTTTTCCTGAGCCCTGTAAGCTTTTTCCACAAAAGGTTTCACCACTCCTGTACCTGTTCCCCAACTTACGTGAAAACGGGGTACTGAATTTCCATGGCCAGTTGCAGAGCCGTCACCGCGTTCTGCCCAGCCCACCATAAACATGAGCTTGATTCCCAGTTTGGAAATATATTGATACTTTTCACCGGCAGCAAATTTCAGATAGGCTTCTGCCCATTGACGGGGCCAGTAATCTTCCGGACGGTCGAAACCGGCGGTTCCCTTCCAGTCCTGCAAAGCCAGTTCATAAGAATCTTTAATTCCCATTTTCCTTTGCTGGGGTGAATTGATCAGAAACAGACCTCCGAATGACCAGAAAGCCTGTCCTCCGATATTCTGCTCAGTTTCCTGATCCAGAAGCAATACTTTTTTTCCGGCATCAGTGATTTCCATTGCAGCAGTAAGTCCTGCCAATCCGGCTCCTATGATAATGGCATCCGGCTGGAATATTTCTTCCATGGGTCAAAATATTTGAATGATACTAAACATAAATGTATAAAATTATTCGGAATCAGACTGAAAATAAGAAAAATTAAAAGAATACTGCTTTTAACACTGAACAATCGACTCTCAACTCTGAACTTTTCATCTTATCTTTGTGAAAAATAGAAGTATGAAGTATTTATTCATTATGGCTTGCTTTGTCTGCTCCTTTTTCAGCCAGGCACAGCAAAAACAGGATCCATGGAAAGACAGTCAGCTGATGGATCCGGCGTTACTGGCTTCCAGAATTGAAAAGCATAAAACCAAAGATCTCGTAATCATTTCAGTAGGTCCTGAAGCGATTATTAAAGGTTCTGTAGACATTGGTCCTACCCATGAGCCTGAAAATCTGGAAAAACTAAGAAATTACCTTAAAGATATTCCGAAAAACAGAGAAATTGTAATCTACTGCGGATGCTGTCCATTTGTAAAATGTCCTAATATCCGTCCTGCTTTTGCATTGCTGATGGAAATGGGCTTCAAAAATGCAAAGCTTTTAAACCTTCCGAAAAATATCAAAACAGATTGGCTGGATAAAAATTATCCTGCAAATGATTAATATGAAGACCTGTTTTACAATATTATTTTTACTGTTTCTTTCAGTTTCCGTTGATGCCCAGAAAGCAATAGAAATAGGAAAAAAAGCACCTGAAATTACGATGACCAAAGCAGATGGAACAGCATTTTCTCTTTCTACATTGAAAGGGAAAATGGTTCTGATCGATTTCTGGGCAACCTGGTGTGCTCCGTGTGTTGAAGAACAGCCTGAGCTGAAAGCATTGTATGATGCATATTCCGATAAGGTAAAGAACAATCAGTTTGAAATTCTCGGGATTTCTTTGGACAGGAATAAAGAAAGCTGGCAGAAAGCAATTGACAGGTTCGGTATCAACTGGATACAGATCAGTGATTTAAAATTCTGGAAAAGCCCTGTAGCAAAGCTTTATGAAGTGGATGAACTCCCTTTTAATATCATCATTGACGGGCAGGGAACCATTTTAGCTAAGAATCTTCACGGCAAAGACCTGGAAGAATTTTTAAAGAAAAGTTTATTACAGAACTAAATCTTTTATAAACGTAAAGAGCAGGAATCATACTGCTCTTTATTTTTATACCATTGTACTTTTAATTATGCTGACAGATATTATTGCCAATCATCTCGATATTATTTTTTGTGGAATCAATCCGGGATTAAAATCATCTAATGACGGCTTTCATTTTTCCGGAAGGAGTAACCGTTTCTGGAAAGTCCTTCATCAGTCAGGTTTTACACCTTATGAAATTCAAGCGGTAAACGATAGCTCTCTTATGGATTTCGGATATGGATTGACAACCGCTGTCGCAAGAGCAACCAATCGCGCAGATGAGCTTTCAAAAGAAGAATTTGACGAAGCCCTTGAAAGTTTTATATCGAAAATAACAAAATACCAGCCTAAATATGTAGCTTTTCTTGGTAAAGCAGCTTATAAGGCTTTTTCGAAAAAGAAAGAAATTCTCTGGGGTAGGCAGGAAGAAGATTTCTGTGGTGCAAAAGTATGGGTTTTACCCAATACCAGTGGTCTGAATCGTGGGTTTACTCTTGATAGTTTGATTACTTACTATAAAGAGTTTTATCATTCCGTTTATGAATCCTGATCTTATACCTTATTCGGTTTGCTCACATACTTATTTCCTTTTACAAAGAAACGCCAAGGCAAAAGTGCATCTTCCTCTGCATAAGCAACACCTATTCGGGGTCCCGAAATAATTTCATCCGGCTGATATACAATGCCATGATCTTCAATCCAGATTTCATTTTCTGTTAATTTTTTCCTGTTAAATGAACGGTCAATTCCTAAAGCTTTGGCTGCAGATCCTGGTCCCGCGGAAATAGAAGGTTTAGAAGCCGGCATATTTCTCCTGAGTTCCATAATTTCTTTACCGATCAAAGGCTCAACAGCTCTTACGAGAACAGCATGAGGCTCATCTTCAACAGAGGTCACCACATTGAAAAGGTGATGAATACCGTAACATAAATAAACATAGGAGACTCCGCCATGGCTGTATAACGTTTCGGTACGGTCTGTACGCCTGCCTCCATAGGCATGAGAAGCTTTATCCTTAACGCCGAAATAGGCTTCGGTTTCTACAATGATTCCCGCTGTAGTTTCCCCGTCGATTTCAGTAAAAAGTACTTTTCCTAAAAGGTCCTTAGCCAAAAAAAGAACATCCTGATTGGAATAATAGGAGAGTGGTAGTTTCATGAATGATTTTAGAAATTATTCACTCAAATTTAGTGATAATCCATAAAACAAAAACCTTCGGTTTAAACAAAAGATACCACAAAAATTCACATTTCATAAAATAGTGATTAATTTGGCATGTCCATTGTTGTTTACCATTCAACATCATTCACACCACTATAAAAATATAGGTTTTGACACTTTTATTTCCCCGGAGCAATCCGGGGATTTTTTGTTGTAAACGGATATAAAAACAAAAAAGTCCCACATCGCTGTGAGACCCTTATTTATCTTCCTCCCGGAGGGCAGTGTTCTTTTAAATATTTGGTAAACATTGTAGTCAGGTGCAGTGAAGTTCCTTCTCCTTCGTCAATGGAATGCGTACGGTTAGGATAAGACATCATCTGAAACTGTTTGTTGTATTTTACCAGTTCATTAATGTATACCTCCGTATTCTGGTAATGCACATTATCATCACCTGTTCCGTGAACCAGTAAAAGGTTTCCTTTTAAATTTTTAGCATAGGCGAGTGGGGAACCGTTGACAAAGTCTTCTCTGTTCTCCTGAGGAAGCCCCATATAACGTTCCTGATAGATATTGTCATAGAACAACTGATTGGCAACCGGTGCAATGGCAATACCCGTCTGGTAAATATCCGGATATTGTCCTAAAAGGTTCAGGGTAGAAGAACCTCCGCCGCTCCAGCCCCATACGGCAACTCTTGAAGTATCCACATACGGCCATTTTGCAAATAAAGCTTTGGCTCCCATTGCTTGGTCACGGATATTCATCTGGCCTATTTTTCTGTAGACAGATTTTCTCCATTCACGGCCTCTTGGAGCGGGTGTTCCACGGTTTTCAAGAGAAACGTATAAATAGCCGTCTTCCGCCATATCTCCTGCATATAACCAATTCCAGCCGGTATAAAATTCGTCTGTTACTGTTTGCATAGCGGGTTCTCCATATACTGTAAAGACGATAGGATATTTTTTATTGGGGTCAAAATTCTTAGGCTTTACTACCCATCCATCTAATGTAATACCATCCTGTGTCGTAATCTGAAAAAATTCAGTTTTAGACTTTGCAGGATCAGCTTTCGCAGATCTTTTGGCAGCTACAAGCTCTTTATGCTCCGGCAGTGATACCACTGCATCTGCTGAAAATGCATTGATGCTGTTATTGGTAAACATGGCAATTTTTCCATTAGGAGAAATGGTATATTCGTTGGAACCTTTATAGGCTTCCGGGGTCACTTTTTGGGCATTTCCTCCTTTCATGCTTACTTTATACAGGTATTTCTGAGTGGCATTATTTGGAGAAGCTAAAAAGTAAATCTGTTTGTTCTGAACATCAAAAAACTCCGGCTTAATCACATCGAAAGCATCTTTCGTAATCAATGTTTCCTTACCGTTCATATCTATTTTATAAATATGCCTCCATCCGTCTTTCTCAGAAAGCCATAAGAATTCTTTTCCATTATCAATCCAGTCCCAGCCCTTTGGATCATTGTCATTCCAGCGGGATTTTATATCAATCCATGCAGCATCGGTTTCTGTATAAATCGCTTTACTGCTTCCTGAATTGGCATCTGCGACAATAATTTTACTTTGATTCTGTTTTCTGTTCAATTGCTGCAGAATAACGGATTTGGAATCCAGCACCCATTCCATTCTTGGAATATAGTTTTGCATTTCATCACCCGCAATATCAGCTTTTTTTGAAGATTTAGAGGCAAGATCATAAAACCAGATACTGCATCCGGAAGGGTTTTCTCCAACCTTTGGATATTCTACCGGAATGGTAAAGGAATACAGGCTGTCTGTATTGTTGATCATCAGGAAATTCTTTGTACCACGGGCATCCAGCTTCCAATACGCTATTTTATTGCCATCCGGAGACCATCTGAAACCATCCTGAGTTCCGAATTCTTCTTCATATACCCAATCAAAAGTACCGTTGATCATTCCGTCTGTACCATCTGTAGTAATCTTAGTCTGCTGATTATTTGCAAGATCCTCAATATAAATATTATGTTTGGACACATAAGCCACTTTTTTACCGTCCGGTGAATACTTTGCAAACATCAGTGATGAATCTGGTAAACCTTTTCCAAGCTGGGTAAGTTTTTTGGTATTTTTATCAAAAATCCAGTAATCCCCACGGGTATTATCTCTCCATACTTTTTTGGTATTGGCAAAAAGCAGCAAGCTTTTATCATCGGGAGATACCTGAAAACTCTGTACCTGCAATGCTTCAGTACTTCCGGCAGGGATTAGTTCACTGCTGCTTAAAAGCGTCTGATCTTTTCCCGGGTGCAGTACATCTACAACTTCAACTCCTTTTTTAGTAACAGAATAGTATGCATTGCCATCCGGAGTCCATTGTGTTTTTTGTGCCGCAAGAGGCGACAGACACAGGAAGTACAATGCAATAATCGTTAGTTTTTTTATTTTCTTCATAGGTATTATTTCAATTAAGCTAAATGTTCAGCTCTGTAATTTTCAATGTCTTCAACGGTTTTAATCAAACCGTTGCCAAGGAGTCTGTAACCGTTATCTGTGATCAGGAAATCATCTTCTACACGAATCCCCCCGAAGTTTCTGTATTCATTTACTTTATCATAATTAATAAAGTCCGCGTTTTTATTTTCAGCCTGCCACATGTCAATCAAATCAGGAATCATATAAATACCCGGTTCAACGGTTACTACAAAACCGGATTCCAGTTCTTTTCCTAAACGTAGTGATTTCAGGCCGAATGTTTTGGTATCTTTTGGTTCTGCTTCGGTATAGCCGATATATTGTTCACCGAGATCTTCCATATCATGTACATCAAGTCCCATCATATGGCCAAGTCCGCACTGGAAAAACAGGGTATGAGCGTGATTCTTTACAGCTTCTTCAGGATTTCCTTTCATCAGACCAAGATCAATAAGACCTTCTACAAGGTGCTGAGCTGCTTTCAGGTGAATATCTTTAAATCGAATTCCTGGTTTCAGAAGACTTTGGGCATTATTAAAAGCATTCAGAACTACTTCATACATGTCCTTTTGCTTTGTAGTAAAAGTCTTGCTCACAGGAAATGTTCTCGTAAGATCTCCGGCATATCCCATTGAAGTTTCAGCTCCGGAATCATTCAGAAACAGATCTCCTTCTTTCATCGTATTAAGACGGTAATGGTTATGAAGAATACCTCCGTTTATGGTTACGATAGGAGGATAAGACATCTGGCATTCTTTATTACCCGCAAGATGTTGAATTGCATTGGCAATTTCATATTCTTTCATTCCAGGTTTCGCTGCAAGCATTGCCAGCAGATGCATTTCATTGGATACGTTTACCGCTTGTTCTATCTGAACGATTTCCTGAGGTTCTTTAATGGAACGTTGCTTTACAACTGCTTTGATCATTTCCACTGAAGGCTGTAATTCAGCAATTTTAATCCCAAGAAGATCTGCCAGTAAAATTTTATTGAAAGACTGATATGGAGGAAGATAATGCACTTTTCTACCCGAAGTCTGCGCTTTTTCAATATATTGAGAAAGTTCCGCATAAGGCAGTGTTTCCTGTACACCAGATTTCAGACTTTTCTCTTTCAGCGTTTCCTGTCTGCCCATCCAAACAATATCATCAATACTCAGTTCATCTCCGAAAACAATCGTTTTATTTTCATCGATATCCATAATAGCCGCAATACGGGGTTCCTGGATTCCGAAATAATATAAATAAGTACTGTCCTGGCGGAAATAATAAGGATTGTGCTCAAAGTTCACCGGATTCTCTATATTTCCCAAAAACAATAGAATTCCGCTTTCTACATTGGTTTGCAATACGGTTCTTCTGTCCTGATAGGTGGCTGCTGAAAACATATTATGAATAGTTTTTTATTTAGAGGTTTAATGTATGATTTGTATCGTTGAAAGACTTCTTTGTTACAAGAAAGTTTAGATTTTTATGATAGGTTCTGAGTTTATTTATGTAATTTTATCGTATCGCCTAATTTCATTATACCATTTCAATGTACTATAAAAACGACATCATCATTATCCGCGAATTTACTCCGGAAGAATTCCCTTTATTCTCTCATCTTTTCGAAAATGAAAATGTAACCCGCTACCTTCCGTACAAAACCCAGGAGGAATACAAAGAAATGTTCGACAAAGCATTGGCAGATTATAAAGAAGGATCCTTCAGCAGATGGGGAGTATTTAATGCTGAAAACCATGATTTTGTAGGAATGTGTCTTGCAAGAGTATTCCTGGACAATCCCGAACAAATAGAAATAGGGTATACCTTAGGAGAAAATTACTGGGGAAAAGGACTCGGAACAGAAGTATGTAAAGCACTTGTTGAATACTGTTCCTCTCTTAATCACCAAAAAGATATTGTGGCAGTAACCGATCTTGATAATATCGGATCTCAAAAAGTACTTCTGAAAAGTGGTTTCAACAGAACTGAAAATCTTGCACGAGAAGACAGAGAGCTGGCTTATTTTATTTTACAGAAAGAGTAAACTGGTCTCATATTACAAATGAAGGACTGGGAATTCCCCTCCTGTGGAGGGGTGGCGAAAATTCAAAGAATTTTTGACGGGGTGGTTCACACACATCCATTTCGCGCTTCTTCACTATAAAAACATTTCATTTATACAATAATTTATCCTAACTTGCAGGAATTATGATGTCGAAACGTTGCAAATATGCGCTTAAAGCAATGGTCAGATTAGCAAGGAATTATAACCAGGGCTTTCTGCCAACTTCTGTTATTGCACAGGACGAAAACATCCCTAAGAAATTTCTGGAACAAATCCTTCTTGAACTCAAAAGAGTTAAACTTGTCAACAGTAAACAGGGCAAAGTAGGGGGTTACTATTTACTGAAATCACCCGATGAAGTTTCATTAGCAGATATTTACCGTATTTTCGATGGCCCTATTGCTCTTACCCCTTGTGTTTCTTTAAACTTTTACGAAGCCTGTGATGATTGTGTAGATGAAGCAGTATGCTACCTCAGAAAAGAACTGATGATCGTTCGTGAAAAGACCAGAAAAAGTATGATGGAAGCTACCTTGACCAAGTTCATCAATAAAGAATAAAATTTTTTTTATTTAAATTCTACTATTTTGATAGGAGTTATAGAATTTTATATATATTTGCAAGACTTAAATCTCAATTCAAAATGGAAAACAGTCTGAAAAATGAATTCGAAAAACTTGTAAAAGAGGCTGATGAAGCTTCTTTTCAAACTAATGGACTGCAATTACTGGCTGAAAAATTCCCGGATAAGTTGATCTTTTCCACCAGTTTCAGTTACGAGGATCAGGTTATCACTCATCTGATAAAAGATTTAAATATTGAAATTTTCACCCTGGATACGGGAAGACTTTTTGAACAGACCTATGAAACCTGGACCTCTACGAAAGCTTTCTTTAAAAAGAAGATCAAAGCCTATTATCCGGATGCGGAAGAGCTTAGGGAATTTGTCACAGAAAACGGTCCTGATTCTTTCTACCAATCGGTGGAAAAAAGGAAAGCATGCTGTACCATCCGAAAGGTTCATCCTTTAAGAAAAGCACTGGAAGGCTATGAAGTATGGATTACAGGTCTGAGATCCGAACATTCTCCCAACAGACAGCATATGCCTCAGCTGGAATGGGATCCGGATAACAAGATCATCAAATTTCATCCCATCCTTCACTGGACTACAGAACAGGTGACAGCCTATGTAAAAGATCATCATTTACCTTACAATCATCTTCACAAGAAAGGATTTGTAAGCATAGGATGTGAACCGTGTACCAGAGCAATCAAAGAAGGAGAAGATTTCAGGGCAGGCCGATGGTGGTGGGAAGATGCCAATAAAAAAGAATGCGGTCTGCATATTCATCAATAAAAAAGAAAAAAATGTCAATACATCAGTTAAACTATTTAGATCAGTTAGAAGCTGAATCTATTTATATATTAAGAGAAGTCGCAGGCCAGTTTGAACGTCCGGCGTTGTTATTCAGTGGAGGAAAGGACAGTATTGTACTGGCGCATCTGGCGAGAAAAGCGTTCTTTCATGGGAAAATCCCGTTTACCTTTGTTCATGTTGATACAGGGCACAACTTTCCGGAAGTTCTGGATTTCCGTGATCAGCTGGTACAGCAGTTGGATGTGAATCTGGTGGTAAGGAAAGTGGAAGACACTATAAAAAGTAAAAAACTGACTGAAGCCAAAGGTAAATTCCCAAGCAGAAACTGGCTGCAAACCTATACACTTCTGGATACCATTGAAGAATTTGAGTTCGATGCCTGCATTGGGGGAGCCAGAAGAGATGAGGAAAAAGCCCGTGCGAAAGAAAGAATCTTCTCCGTTCGTGATGAATTCGGGCAGTGGGATCCTAAACTTCAGCGTCCGGAGTTGTGGAATATTTTTAATGGAAAAATTCATAAAGGAGAAAATGTAAGAGTTTTCCCGATAAGCAACTGGACCGAGCTGGATATCTGGAATTATATCCGCAGAGAAAAAATAGCACTGCCTTCCATCTATTTTTCGCATGAAAGAGAAGTAATCGACTTCAATGGGCAGTGGCTTGCCAATTCCTCACATGTAGTGCTGGAGCCGGAGGATATTATCACTACCAGAAAAATCCGTTACCGTACTGTAGGAGATATGACATGCACCGCTGCCGTAGAATCTGAAGCCGTTACCATAGATGCCGTTATCGAAGAAATCGTAGCCACCAGAATCTCAGAGCGTGGCGAAACCAGGATTGACGACAGGGTAACAGAAGCCGCTATGGAGGACAGAAAAAAAGGAGGCTACTTTTAATCAATGATAAAAAATAATTGATTAATGATTACACAAAGTATTTCATCAATTATCATTCATAATTTATCACTTATCATTTATAATTAAAATTCGGATGGATATATTAAGATTTATAACAGCAGGAAGCGTGGATGACGGTAAAAGTACCCTTATCGGCAGACTGCTTTACGATAGCAAAAGCATTTTACAGGACCAGTTGGAAGTCCTCGAAAAACATTCTAAAAACAAAAATGAAGACGGGGTAGATCTTGCTCTTTTAACAGACGGATTGCGTGCAGAAAGAGAACAGGGAATCACCATTGATGTTGCCTACCGCTATTTCTCAACCGCAAAAAGAAAATTTATCATTGCTGATGCCCCAGGGCACGTGCAGTATACCCGTAATATGATCACAGGAGCATCCAATTCTGATCTGATGGTCATTCTGATCGATGCCCGAAAAGGAGTGATTGAGCAGACCAGAAGACATTCTATCATTGCTTCTTTATTACAGTTGAAAAAAGTTGCTGTAGCCATCAACAAAATGGATATGGTAGATTATTCGGAAGAAGCTTTTGAAAACATTAAATCAGAATATGCAAAAATTGCAGAAAATCTGGGGCTGAATGACGTAAGTTATTTTCCGATCTCTGCATTAAAAGGAGATAATATCGTTTCAAAATCTTCAAGAACAGACTGGTACAAAGGAAATTCTCTTCTGGAATACCTTGAAGAGGTAACACTGAATGAAGAAAAAAATAACGGAAACCGTTTTCAGGTCCAGTATGTCATCCGCCCTCAGACGGAAGAGCTGCATGATTACAGAGGATATGCCGGACAGATATTAAGCGGAAAATTATCAAAAGGAGACAAAATCCATATTCTTCCTGCAGATCTGACCACAGAAATCACGAAGATTGAGATCAACGGGATTGAAAAAGAGGAAGCTTTTGAAGGACAGCCTGCAGTGATCCATCTTGCTCATGATGTAGATATCAGCAGGGGAGATATTTTTGCCACAGAAGAACAGGTTCCGGCCGTTGAAAAAGACCTTGAAATTTTATTATGCTGGCTTGATCAGAAACCTTTGCAGCCGGGAAACAAATACCTTCTGCAGCAGAACAGCAGACTTGTAAAAGCAGTGGTAAAAGAGATAGACTATAAGATCAACGTTAATACCCTTGTAAAAGAACAGGCGGATGGAGAAATTAAACTGAATGAAATTGTAAAAGTTACCCTCCGCACGGCACAGCCTTTGGTCTATGACAGCTTTACCCATAATAAAACAACGGGCTCAGCCATTTTGGTGGATGAAACGTCCAATTCAACGGTAGCGGCCTGTATAATTCAATAGAAAAATGGCAATTTCCGATCAATTAATAGAAAGAATTCATCAGACCAAACAAAATAATATTCATGGATTCTTTGATAAAATAAAGACCAAAAAATGGGTGAAGGATTTGTATGAAACACTTTTCCTTCCTCAGAATGACAATACTGAAGATCAGCTGAAAATAAATTTTGAGGGTCTGCAGGAAACACTTTCTGATTTGATCAATACAGTAACAGGAGACAAAGGCCTTACAGAAAAACAGGTCAGTCAGTTTTTTGAGGCGTTACCGGAGTTATATAATCAGTTGGTACTGGATGCAAAATCTATTTTGGAATTTGATCCTGCCGCAGACTCTCTGGAAGAAGTATACCTGGCATATCCCGGCTTTTTTGCCACCTATGTCTACCGTATTTCACACCAGCTTTGGACTCAGAAGGTGAAAATATTACCACGGGTCATTTCAGAATATGCCCACAGCAAAACCGGAATTGACATTCATCCGGGAGCCACTATAGGAAAGTCTTTCTTCATTGACCACGGAACAGGAATTGTGATTGGAGAGACTACGGTTATCGGGAATAATGTCAAGATCTATCAGGGAGTAACCCTCGGAGCATTGAATGTTTCCAAAGAAAAAGCCCATCAGAAAAGACATCCGAATATTGAAGATGATGTCATTATCTATTCAGGAGCAACCATTCTGGGAGGTGAGACTACCATAGGCAGAGAGAGCATTATCGGAGGAAATGTGTGGGTAACACAAGATGTTCCTGCTAATTCTCTGGTCTACCACAAAAGCGAAATAAAAATAAAGGATAATACTTCATTACCAGAATCATTAACCTTTGTGATTTAAGAAAAAAACAAAAATAAAAAGTACATTGATATGAAATTTCAGAATGCATTAGAAACGATTGGAAATACACCCGTCGTGAAAATCAACAAACTCTTCGATTCAGATCATGAAATCTGGATCAAACTTGAAAAAAGCAATCCCGGCGGAAGCATTAAAGACAGAATCGGACTGGCGATGATTGAAGATGCAGAAGCAAAAGGATTATTAAATAAAGACAGCATCATTATAGAGCCTACCAGCGGTAATACAGGGATAGGACTCGCTCTGGCCGCTGCCGTAAAAGGGTATAAGCTAATCCTTGTTATGCCTGAAAGCATGAGTATAGAACGCCGTAAAATCATGGAAGCGTACGGAGCAGAATTTGTGCTTACCCCAAGAGAAAAAGGAATGAAAGGTGCTATTGAAAAAGCCAATGAGCTTGCTGAAGAAACGCCCAATTCATGGATTCCGAGACAGTTTGACAATCCTGCCAATGTAAAAGTACATGTAGAAACCACTGCTCAGGAAATTTTAAAAGACTTTCCTGAGGGACTTGATTATATCATTACCGGAGTAGGAACCGGAGGACATATCACCGGAATAGCAAAAGTGGTTAAAGATAAATTTCCTCATGTGAAAGTTATTGCTGTAGAACCGGAATTATCTCCTGTACTGAGCGGAGGAAGTCCTGCACCACATCCATTACAGGGATTAGGAGCCGGCTTTGTGCCTTCTATCCTGGATATTACCCTATTAGACGGAGTGATTACAGTAGGCAAAGAAGAAGCTTATGAATATGCCCTTAACGCAGCTAAAAAAGAAGGTCTTTTTGTCGGAGTTTCCACAGGAGCCGCTTTAGCAGCCATCGCCAAACATTTACCGGAAATACCACCTAACGCTAAAATCCTTACCATCAATTACGATACTGGAGAAAGATATCTGTCGGTAGAGGGGCTTTTCTAATTCCTTAATTAACACCTACTTCAATGAAAACAAATATAAAATCACCAAAGGTTTACCTTATCGGTGCAGGACCTGGTAACCCTGAACTGATCACTGTAAAAGCTGTAAAAGCAATTGCAGAGGCAGACATCATCTTATGTGACCGCCTTGTGAGTCCGGAAATCCTGGAAACCTATGTTAATGAAGATACAGAAATCATCTATGTAGGAAAAGAATGCAGTAAAAATGCTTCTACACCCCAATCTCATATCAATACGCTGATGGTGGAATATGCGCGTCAGAATAAAACCATTGTAAGGCTGAAAGGGGGAGACGTTTCCATATTTTCCAATATTCTTGACGAACTGCAGGCTTTAAAGCAGAATAATATCCCTTACGAAATCATTCCGGGAATTACAGCCGCTTTAGGAGCAGCAGCATTCGCAGGAATGCCTTTAACAGCCAGAGGATATTCCACTTCCGTTCGTTTTCTGACCTATTATAAATCAGAAATCGTAAGTGAAGAATATTGGAAAGAGCTTGCTTTAACGGATGATACCCTTGTTTTCTATATGTCTAAAGGAAATCTTACTCCTCTTGTGGAAAAGCTGAAAGAACTTCAGATCTCAAGTGATAAAAAAATTGCAGTCATTGAACAGGCTACAACCCCTTTCCAAAAGGTGTACACCTCATCATTTGATGAATTTAATGAAAAATTCGGAGACAAAAACTTTGCTTCCCCTTCATTGGTGATTGTCGGTAAAATTGTGAATCTCCACGAAGCATTTTCATGGCTTGAAAATGCTGAACAGGAAGGTCTTTATTTTAAATCAGTGGAAAACGGAAGTCTGATCCCTGCCACTCAAAATTTCTTTGAATATGCTGTCTGAAACTAAATTAAACGTCTTAAAACAAATATCCGGAGAACTCTCCAGAGATGAAGCCATCTGGGCAAGCGGATATCTGGCCGGAATTGCAGGAGGATCATCACTTACAGCCGTTCTTCCACCACAGGAAACGACTAGTACTACACAGAATGCGGTAAAGAAAATAACGCTGGCTTACGGTACGGAAACCGGAAACAGTAAAAAACTCGCTACAGCCCTTGCAGGTATCGTGAAGAAAAAAGGACTTCAGGTAAAACTGACAGACCTTTCCCAATACAAGCCTAAAGATCTTGCAAAAGAGGAGTTCTTCTTTGTCGTGATCAGCACCCAGGGAGAAGGCGAACCGCCTGCTCTTGCCAAAAAGTTCTATGATTATATCTATGAAAATGAAATTGATCTCAGCAGACTGAAATATGGGGTACTGGCATTGGGAGACAGTAGTTACCCTCTGTTCTGTAAAACGGGGGAAGATGTAGACTCACGCTTTGAAATATTGGGTGCTCAGCGCATTATTCCATTGAAAAAGTGTGATATAGATTTTGAACAGGAGGCTTCCCAATGGATAGAACATGTATTTGAAACAGTCAGTAAAAATGCAGATCAAAGTCAAAAAAATGTTACAGTACCCAAGGTTTCTTCCGGAAGAAAGAAATATAAAGGAAAAGTGTCTGCCATCATCAATCTGAATGACATTACCTCTGAAAAAGAAACGTATCATATTGAAATTGAAACAGAAGAAGCACTTCATTATCAACCAGGTGCTGCGTTGGGAGTAATCCCTTTCAATGCTAAAGAAATAGTCAGTGAAATTATTACGCTGACCGGGATTGATCCTCAAAAACAGGTAGAAACACCGAAGATTACAGCTTCCGTTGAAGAACTGTTACATAAAAAACTCAACATCAGTTATTTACTGAAATCAGTTGTTGCTCAGTATGCAAAAATAACAGGACATTCCATTCCGGAAGTAAGATTAAGCCTTCTTGATTTGCTTAGGATTTATCCTGTAAAAAATGCCGATGAATTTGAAGAAATCATACAGATATTAACCGCTCAGGCACCCCGTCTGTATTCCATTTCATCCTCTGTGGAAGCTCATGGCAATACCGAAATCCATATTACGGTAGCTAAATCAGAATTCTTTATTGATCATCAGAAACATAACGGATTATGCAGTGGTTTTCTAAGCGAATTCAAAGAAGGAGAAGAAGTAGAATTTTATATTCAGGATGCAGGACATTTCAAACTTCCGGAAGCGGATAAAGATATCATCATGATCGGTCCGGGAACAGGAATAGCACCTTTCAGATCATTTCTTTGGGAACGAGATGCCACAGGAGCAGAAGGTAGAAACTGGCTGTTTTTCGGGGACAGAAACTTTGTATCAGACTTTCTATATCAGGCAGAACTTCAGGATTTTCTTAAAACAGGCAGTCTGACGCATCTGGATCTTGCCTTTTCAAGAGATACAGCTGAAAAAGTATACGTTCAACACAGGCTGGAACAAAAAGCTCAGGAAGTATTTTACTGGCTTGAAGGCGGAGCATCTGTGTATGTATGCGGTGCTAAAGAACCAATGGCCCGTGATGTAGAACAAACGCTTCTCACCATTATACAAAATGAAGGAAAACGCAGCAAAGAAGACGCTGTAGTTTACCTCGAAGAAATGGAACTGAGCGGCCGATATGCCAAAGATGTCTATTAAAAAGAAGTACTCGTAAAAATTAAAGGAAACAAGTTATGAACAATGATAAAGAAAACCTTTCACCGGTAGAAAGGATTAAAACCAGCAGTAACGGGCTCAGAGGATCTTTAAAAGAGAGCCTTGCTGATAACTTTACCGGAGCCATAAGGGAAGATGATCAGACTCTGATTAAATTTCACGGAATGTACCAACAGGACGACAGAGACCGAAGGGAAGAGCGTGTCTCCAAAAAACTGGAGTGGCTGTATTCTTACATGATCCGCCTAAGGCTTCCCGGTGGCTTTTTAACTCCGGAGCAATGGGTAGGATTGAATGAAACCGCTGAAGATTATTCCACAGGAACTATTAAGGTAACGACAAGACAAACGATTCAGCTGCATGGTATCTTAAAATCTCAGTTAAGACCCACCATTCAGAGTTTCAATCTGCAGCACCTGGACTCTATTGCCGCTTGTGGAGATGTCAACAGAAACGTAACCTGCACAGCGAATCCTTCAGAATCCCCTTTACAGCAGGAAGCTTACGAACTGGCGGGAAAAATCAGTGAAATGTGCCTTCCGAAAACCAAAGCTTATTATGATATCTGGATTGATGATGAACTTCTGGTAGACCGCAAAGCAGAGGAAGATCCATTGTATCAGGACAGATATCTTCCCAGAAAGCTGAAAATAGGAATTGCTGTGCCTCCCAATAACGATGTAGACGTATTCATTAATGATATCGCCTTGATTGCGATTATCGAAAATGATAAAATTGTAGGTTATAATATTGCTGCAGGCGGAGGATTAGGTGCAACCCACGGAAATGATGCCACATACGCACGTCTTGCATCCATCCTTGGATTTGTGGATACCGAAGAAAAAGTACTGAAGGCGGTCTACGAAATCATCACAGTACAAAGAGACTTCGGAAACAGGAGCGACCGAAAATTATCAAGATTAAAATACACGATTGATAAATTAGGTATCGATCAGTACAGAGCGGAAGTAGAAAAGAGAACAGGATTCAGCTTTGAACCAGCGCGCGAATTTAAGTTTACACAAAGAAAGGACCGCTACGGCTGGATCCAGAATCATGAAGGAAAATGGTTTTATACAGTATTTGTAGAGCATGGAAGAATCCTTAACACTGCGGAATATCCTTTAAAATCAGGATTGTTGAAAATTGCACAGTCAGGAAAAGCTAATTTCCGTTTTACCTGTAACCAGAACCTTATTCTGGCGGATATTGAGGAAAAGGATAAACCGGAAATTGAATATATTTTAAAAGAATACAGAATTTCGGATGAGACAGACGGAGCCAGCGCATTACGCAAAAACTCTGTTGCCTGTGTGGCTTTAAATACCTGTTCACTGGCACTTGCTGAAGCCCAGCGCTATCTGCCTTCTCTGGTCACAAAAATAGAACCTATTCTTGAAAAATATGGACTGCTGGAAGAAGATATCACGATCCGTATGACCGGCTGTCCCAACGGATGCGGAAGATCTCCGAATGCTGAAATCGGATTTGTAGGTACAGCTTATGGGAAATATAATCTTCACATCGGTGGAGACCGTTTAGGAATGCGACTGAATACAAAATTTAAAGAAAACATTGGTGAGGAAGAAATTCTGACCACGCTGGATGAACTTTTTGGGATTTATGTACAGAAAAGACTTACAGAGGAAACATTTGGTGATTTTTCATACCGTTACTTACACACCTTAAATTAATTATATGGCTAATTTTCATTATGATCTGAAAAAAAACAAAACAACTCAACCTCTTCATTTAAGCGGACGAATGTGTATGTGTTGTTGATTCTCAAATAACAGTACAATCAAAGCTGTTTGAAGTTTTTGAATCATGGAAGTCTGCAATACTATTAATGGCTTAAACCACCCCGTCAAAAATTCTTTGAATTTTCGCCACCCCTCCAAAAGAGGGGAATTCTAAGCCCTTCAATTGTAATATTAGACAATATAGAAGACTTTCATCATAGAAGTAAAAATTCAGACAGCTTCATTCTCAACCTAAAAAATGAAGAAAAAATGAAAAACAAAAAGCAGGGAAATTTTCTGCCTAAAGCAGGTATTATCGCATTCACATTTCTATTTTTTAACCTGGCAGAAGCACAGCAGCAGCTTATAGAGCTCAGCGGAAGCATCAAAAATACAGGCACACGCCAAGGTCTCGACTCTGTAAAAATACAGATCGAAAATACACAGGATACCACATTAACGGATCTCCTTGGTAACTTTAAGCTCAGAACAAGAGTTACGATTCCGTTCCGGGTAGTAGTTCAAAAAGATGGCTTCACGAGTCAAACTGTTGAAATACTTTCTCCTTCCAACAAAATAACAATAGGGTTAAACCCACAAAATACAATTATTGATGATGTCGTGATTTCTGCATCCAGAGTTCCGGAAAAAATATTAAGATCACCGATTGCGATTGAGAAAATTGATATTAAAACCATCAGGGAAAGCCCGGCAGCCTCATTCTATGAAACACTGGAAAATGTGAAGGGGCTTCAGCTTTTAACCTCAAGCCTTACTTTAAAAATCCCTAATTCAAGAGGATTCAATTCACCTAATAATTTCCGTTTCATGCAGTTGGTAGATGGAGTAGATGTACAGTCGGCAACATTAGGAGTACCGCTGGGAAATGCGATAGGTCCTACCGAACTGGATATTCAATCGATGGAGGTCACTCCGGGTGCAGCTTCAGCATTGTACGGTATGAATGCCATCAATGGGCTGGCAAGCTTACAGACCAAAGATCCTTTTACGTCAGAAGGAATAAGTGTATATTTCAGAGGCGGCGTCAATCATGTAGACAATGTCAACCACAAAATAAGTTCTCTGGGAGAAAGTGCCATCCGCTTCGCAAAAGTGATCAATAAAAATTTTGCCGTTAAAGTCAATGCCTCTTACTTCAGCGGAACAGACTGGATCTCAAACAACCTGACAGATCAGAACCCGGGGTCACTGGTTACAGCCAATCCCAACTTTGCTCTGGCGAACAATCCGGCTGAAGATCTTTGGAATAAATATGGTGATGAAAGAAACAACCGTGTAGCTGTAAAAGTGGATTATAACGGGAAGCCTACTACCTTCAACGTTTCGAGGACAGGATATCTGGAAAAAGATCTGGTAAGTCCTGATGTAAAAAATATTAAGTTTGATGCAGGATTATACTACCGTTTTGGGGATCAGTGGAGAACATCTTATGTATACCGTTATGGATTACTGGATGGAACTTTCCAGAGAGGAAATAAAATCCGTTTACAGAATGCCACGGTTCAGAACCATAAAGTGGAGCTGACAGGAAAAGAATTAACATTCAGAGCTTATGTATCCATAGAAAATACAGGAGATTCTTATAACCTTAAACCTTTAGCAGATAATCTGGATCTGACGAATCTTTCCAATACCAACTGGAGAAATATATTCCAGACTGCGCTTCAGAACAGCCTCAATGCCGGAGCCAATCTTAATGATGCATTTATCCTTGCCCGTCAGGAAGCTGATAAAAACAGGGCTGTACCGGGAACTGCAGCTTTTGAACAGTTAAAGAACACCATCATCGGCATCAATAACTGGGATTCAGCGAATGCAGGGGTTGCCGGTGCTCCGGCAACAGGAGGAGCCAAGCTTGAACAGAAATCCCGCTTCTACCAGGGAGAACTTACTTACGATTTCAGCAGGCTTGTGAAGATATTCAATCTCCTTGCCGGTATAGATTACCGATTGTACAGCATTACTCCGGATGGAAATAATTTTGTTGATTTTAACCGTCCGGTGAATGAAAGAAATATTCCTTTAGCCAATGGAACCTTTGGAAAAGACGTTATTTATCAGAAATATGGGATTTTTGCACAGGTTACCAAGCTTTTTTTTGATGATAAATTAAAAATCAATGCAGCGCTACGTGTTGACAGAAATCCTGAATTCGACGCTAAACTGAATCCCAGGATAAGTGTTGTTTATTCTCCGGTTAAAGAACATAATTTCCGGGCGTCTTTTCAGAACGGATACCGTTTTCCATCTTTATTTGAAGCACTTTCATTTGTGAATAACGGAAATGTAAGAAGAGTGGGAGGTCTTTCAAAAGTAAATGACGGATTGGGCTATCTTGAAAACTCTTATACACTGGCGTCCATCGATAAATTTACCTCAGCAGTAAACGCTGATGTTGATGCAGGAAAAACCCAGGCTCAGGCAGCTCAGGATAACAAGCAGCTTTTAACAGTAGCCAACCTGCAAAAATTACAGCCGGAAAAGATCAATTCATTTGAAATAGGATATAAGTCTACTTTTTTCAATAATAAACTGGTGCTGGACTGGGATTTTTATTACAACATCTATGAAGGGTTCCTTGGTCAGGTAGAAGTGGCTGTTCCTAAAAACAGTCAGGTAGGAAGCAATACAGCTGTACTTGCAATGCTGGACCGAAGCAAACAGGACCGATACAGAGTTTATACCAACAGCAACAGTACTTACAAAAGTTACGGAACATCCCTGGGAATCCGTTATAATATTATAGGAAACTATAATGTCAATACCAATGTTTCCTACAATGATCTGGCTTCCAGCAATTCTTCGGACCTGTTTATCACTGCTTTCAACACGCCGAAATGGATGGTGAATGTAAGTGTAGGAAACAGAGAGATTGTTAAAAATATAGGATTTACCCTTGTAGCAAGATGGCAGAGCAGTTTTATGTGGGAAAGCCCTTTAGCATCCGGAGAAATTCCGGCTTATTATACCATTGATGCACAGGCTACATGGAAGCTGCCTGAAATCCATGCCAATATTAAGATTGGAGCCACCAATTTACTGAACCGCCGTTACTTTCAGTATGCAGCAGGTCCAGAAATCGGAGGGTTGTATTATGTGGCTTTTACCTATGACTTAAAACTGTAATCAGGATGAGTAATTCATTATATCCCATATTTTTAAAACTTGAAAACCTGTCACTGCTGATCATCGGCGGTGGCAACGTTGCTCTCGAAAAGCTGGAATCTGTTTTAGGCAATTCACCCGAAACCTCCATCAGACTGGTGGCCAAAGAAATCATTCCTGAGGTCAGGATTTTACAAAATCAGTTTTCCAATATAACTCTCCACGAAAGAGCGTATAACGACTATGATTTTAATGACACAGATCTTGCCATTATTGCAGTGAATGATGTTGAACTGGCAGGAGAAATCAGGGAAAAAGCACAGGAAAAAAGTGTACTGGTCAATATTGCAGATAAGCCTGATCTCTGTGATTTTTATTTAGGTTCCATTGTCAAAAAAGGAAGTCTCAAAATAGCTATTTCCACCAACGGAAAATCTCCGACCATTGCTAAAAGATTAAGAGAAACTTTTACTGAGGTGATTCCTGATGAAATGGACCATGTATTGGATAATATGCAGCACATCCGTAATCAGCTGACCGGAGATTTTAATTATAAGGTAAAACAGCTTAATAAAATTACAACAGAATACCTGTCTGAGGGAAAAGTTTCTTCAAAACCGGATATGGAAATTGAAAAACTGATCAGTATCACCAAAACAGCCCAGAGAAAAGCTAATATTTATCTGGCCATCATTGGTGTTTTACTTCTTTTCGGACTATTCGGACTTGTCGTGTATCAGTTCAATCTTGCCGGTGATATCCAGTATTTTCTGAATAAAGATGGTCATATTTTTTACTGGATGCTGTTTGCAGGTTTTATGGCAGAGATTGTTGCGGGATCTATGGGAATGGGGTATGGTGTTATATGCACCACCATTCTTTTACTGCTGAATGTTCCGCCACCTGTTGTGAGTGCAAGCATTCATTCTGCAGAATCTTTTACTACTGCAGCCGGAAGTTTCAGTCATTATAAATTGGGAAATGTGAATAAAAAAATGGTGTGGGTACTTTTTCCATTGGCTATTGTGGGTTCTGTCATCGGAGCTTTAACCCTGTCTCATTATGGGGAACATTATGCGCATATTGTAAAGCCAATTATTGCCTGCTACACCCTGTATCTTGGAATCAATATCTTAAAAAATGCATTCAAAGATAAAAAGTCGGGATTCATCAAAACCAAACGAAGGACTAATCTCAGAGTATTGGGACTGGCGGGAGGTTTTATAGATTCCTTTGCAGGAGGGGGATGGGGACCATTGGTAACCGGAACCCTGATCAAAGAGGGAAGGATTCCCCGTTATGTAGTGGGAAGCTCTACCGTTGCCAAGTTTTTGCTGACCATAACAAGCGCGGTTACCTTCATTTTTACCATTGGTATCCATCAC
The DNA here is from genome assembly GCF_006829085.1 of Chryseobacterium sp. ON_d1. GTDB lineage: Bacteria > Bacteroidota > Bacteroidia > Flavobacteriales > Weeksellaceae > Chryseobacterium. Next base: position 417,654 of record NZ_BJTC01000002.1, on the reverse strand, counting down.
TGGAATATTGTTTTAGGGCTTTTGCTGGGTGGTGTTTTTACAGCTCCGTTTTCTGCGATGCTGACCTCAAAACTTCCGACAAAGAAAATGTTTGTGGTAGTGGGAATAGTGGTGATCCTGATGAGTCTGGTGACAATAATAAAATCATTTTTATCATAAGAAGACAAGCATATTTTAACACAAAGCTATATTATGCTGACTTTTAATATTTTAAGGAAACAAAACCTGAATCAATTGCATTGATTTTTCTAAGCATACCGATAACTAACGCAAAGATTTTAATGTTTTACTTGAATCTGAGAAATCATGGGGGAAAATCAATAATTAGGATCTATTGATCGTATTAATACTCATTTTTAGTAAAAATCTGAAACCATTAAAACTTTGCGTTTTATTTCTTGCATTATTCTAAAGAATTTTAAATATATCATTGTTAGTCTTTATTTTTGGTAAATATGGGTAAGCTCGCTCAGCCATAATCCTGTTTTAAGGTTACCACTGGCATATTGATCTACATTCGTTACGATCAGCAGTATTTTTTTATCATGGTACAATCAATTAAAAGATTTTCTGAATTCCAGGGGAGAAACAGCAGTCTGGTTTTTAAATAAACGATGAAAGGACTGGGGATGCTCAAATCCTAAGTTATACGCAATTTCAGAAACAGACATTGCAGTAGTTGACAGCAGTTCTTTTGCCTTATCAATCACTCTGTTCTGAATATGCTGCTGGGTAGTCTGTCCTGTATGAATTCTTAGCATATCGCTCAGATAATTGGGGCTGATATTCATCTGAGCTGCCACAAATTGTACCGTAGGAATTCCGTCTATCAGCAGCTTTTCATTTTTAAAATAATCATCCAGTAAACTTTCAAGCTGGGTCAGAAGATCATGGTTTACCTTTTTTCGGGTTAAAAACTGACGGTTGTAAAATCTGTCACAGTATTTCAACAGCAAGTCTATATTTGAAACCAGTAAATCCTGGGTAAAACCATCCATATTGGCTTCAATTTCCCTGCTGATATTATCAAGGATATCCGTTACAGATTTTTCTTCTTTTTCCGAGAGGTACAGTGCTTCATTGGCAGTATATGAAAAGTAACCATAATCTTTTATTGTGGAAGCTAACGGATATCCCTGCAGAAAATCCGGATGAATAACCAGTACATTTCCTCTTACCTCAGAAAGCAGAATGTCTTCAAACTGCAATACCTGATGAGGAGCAATAAAATACATAATCCCATCTTCAAAGTCATAATAATGCTGCCCGTATTTGCATCTCCCTGCACAGTCTTTTTTAATGGAAACTACGTAAAAATCTGTAGTTACTGAACTCAGGATCGTTTCAGGATCAATATTCACCTCATTAAAATCAAATACACTGATTAAAGGATGTGAAGGCCTTTTCAGGTTCAGATACTTATGCAATGCTGTGATCGAGGATACTTTTTCAGGAGTTTTCATTTTATTTCTTTTTTTACCACCCCTCCAAAGGAAGAGAATATTTCCCTTTCGGTTGTGGTGATGGTGTTTCTAAGTTACTTATTTTAAAAGGATTATTTTGCGGATTGCTGTTCTTTTTTAATCTTTTCAATTCCTTGTCTGTAAGACGTTATCGCAAATTCTGGGAATCTCTTTCTGAATTTTGAATCATCAAAAAGATTATTATATTGATATCTCGGAAGCAGTTCCAATAGCTCTTTTGCATTTTTGCTGAATAAAGATCCTATTGCAAAAAGCAGTTTCGGGATTACAGAATACCTGAATTCTTTTCCATAAACCTGAGAAGCCAAAGCAATAAATTCCTTGTAGTTCAGCTTATGATCATCTACAGGCAAATGCCATGTCTGTCCATAGGCGTCTGGTGTGTTTCCGATCAGAGCAGTTGCACGGCTCGCATCAGGCGTCCAGATCAGGCTTCTGATTTTATCATCCCTCAAAGGAACCTTTAGTTTTTTATCATCTTTAATAGCGTTGAAAATAAGAGTATTGGTAATACTTTGCGTTTTTCCCGGACCATAAAATTCAGGAGCTCTGCAGATAACGGCTTCTATGGTTCCGGCTTTCATTTCTTTTAAAAGCATTTCGGCCATCTGTTTTCTTACGAGTCCTTTTCTTCCTAGAGGATCAAAACGGGTTTGTTCCGTCAGAATCTCATTATTTTGAGGATACATATAGGTGTTATCAAAAAAAACCAGTTTTGTCCCATTGATTTTACAGGCTTCAATAATGTTTTTTACAATGAGTAGAAATTGCTTTTCCCATAACTCGGTATCCATAGGAAGTCCAAGAGTGAAATAAGCAATTTCACTTCCTTTTACTGCTTCTATCGCCTGTTGTCTGTCTGATAAATCTGCTGAGAACACAGTATCAGTATCATTTACTTTTTTAGCATTTCTGCTCACAATACGGATATCTGAAGTATAGTTTCTCTTCAGTTCTCTTGCCAGTTCTTCACCAATCTGGCCATTGGCTCCCAATATAGTTTGCATCATTATTCATTTTGAGGGTTAGCTATTTCACTGAAAATAAATTCAATACTTTCAGTTGCTTTATTTCTGATACAAAATTCGGACATAATTATAAAAACAAGGTAACTGAATCTATGCAAGTTGTAACATAATCTCTGAACAATGTAAAAAAGCAGCAAAATAATTAGGCTGAGAAAGTAAAAATAAAGCATTGAATTAATATTTTAACCACAGATCGAAGATTCAACGAAGTCAAAAGTCACAAAAGTTTTAAACACTTCAGTTTTTTCAGGACAAACCTTATGCGTAATAAGTACACCTAAATTTTGTGAAAATCTTTTTCATCTTATGTGAGCTTTTTTGCAGTATCATTTTAAACTTACTTAAGAGAACCTGTGTGTTTAAAATGAAACCTTTTGTGACTTTTGTGGTTGGGTAATGTTTAGACAACTTTATAATAATCAGATATAATTTTTTACTTTTTCAGCCTTACTGATTTTTTATTTCCGATCCAAAGCCATGTAATTATCCTCAATTCTGCTGATCAGAATATAGAACAGACCTGCATAGATCATCTGAATTCCCATCACTTCCCAGTTTTCAACGGTACTGCTTCCAAAAAGGAGCAGGATAATCAGGGAGGCCCCGGCCATAGCCGCAATACGGGTTTTAAAACCAATGATCAACAGCAGACCTAATGTAAATTCGAGAAAGGGGAGCGTAACACCAAACAGGTGTACCAATGGCTGTGGAAGCCAGCTGCTCTCAAAACCTTTCATCATTCCTGAGGCAAAGTCCTGTAATTTTACCAGTCGGACCAAACCGTGTCCTAAAAAATTGATTCCCATCGACACACGAAGGAAAAAATAGGCTGTTTTTGTATTATTCATAAAGGCATTTTTTAGAATGGAAGAGGGAAGCGGGATGCGGGATGCGGGAAGGTATAGATATCTATGATTCACTTTTACTGTGTTTATCGTTTCAATAACTCCCTTCCTCCAGCCCCCAGCTTCTTTACTTATTACTTATTAAACTTTTCTTCACTGTTATCAACCGGAGTATCAGGATCATTCATCACCATTCTGGCAATATCATCTTTTCTCATAAAGACAACGCCCTGCTTTTCTTTGGTATATCTGATGAATTCTTCCATCGCATGTACCATTGCCGGAGTTCCACTAATTCTGTCATGAAAACTGATGCTCATCATTCTTCTTTTGGAAGTTCCCTCTTCATAAAGACGGTCGAATTCAAATTTCAGCTGTGCCAGAAACTGATCCGGACTCCAATGCTTTCCTTCTATAGTAACGATATCATTGTTGCGTAACGTATAGGGAATGACTACAAAATTTTTCTCCTTTACCTTTGTAATAAAAGGCTCATCATGACTCAGATCATCTATATGATATAAAAAACCCAGCTCCTGTAATACTTTAAGCGTATTCGGACCTCTTCTCAGCCAATTACAGTTATAACCTACTGCTTTCTGACCGGTAATCTTTTCAACAACATCTACTCCCTGTTTTACAAAATTAAGCTCATCAGCATAACTTTTATTCCATTGATTGTCCCAGGCAATGCCGTGAGCAGCAATTTCATGACCTCCTTTTGCAATGGCTTTTGCAACTTCAGGATATCTTTCAGCTGCTGTTCCCACCACATGGGAAGTTACTTTGATGTCATATTTTTTCCATAAATCCAGCATTCGGTAAATTCCTTCATTTCCACCATACCGGTACCAGCTTTCTGCGGGAAGATCCGGCTGTCCTTTGGGAAGAGGAGTTCCACTGAATGGACTTTCAGCGCCCTCAGGCTGTCCGCCTGTTTCAAACTGCATAGAAACTGAGATGACCAGCTGTGCCCCGTTAGGCCAGTATTTTTTGGTTGAAGTTTGTGTCTTAGATGACTCTTTTTTCTCTCTTTTATCCTTGTCATGGTGATCCGAAAAGGACATTAAAACTATTGTTGAAGCCAGCAACAATACTGATTGTTTGATGTATTTCATTTTGAATGTTTTGATAAGACAAAATTGATCAATAATCAATCGGTTTGTGTTGTAAAAATTAATGGTAAATTTGTAAAAATCCATTTCTAAATGAAACGAATCGTTAACTTTAATTCTTTTAATGTTTTCAGTATTGAGAAGGAAGTCTGGGACGTTGAATATCATAACCATAACTTTTATGAGCTGATTATCATAGAGCATGGGAAAGGATATCATCACCTCAACAATATCACTTTTCCATATAAAAAAGGAGATGCTTTTCTTTTGAGGCCAAGTGACGGGCATGAATTTTCCATTACGAGTAAAACACGTTTCATTTATATAAAATTTACGGAACAGTATATCTGGCAAAACCTTTTGCCCAACAAAAATAATGAGCTAAAAAAAATGGTTCAGCTTCTGATGGAAGACCATTCTTTTGTGTATGAATCAGTAATTAAAAGTAAAACGGATAAACTACATCTGCTACAGCTGGCCGGGATACTCCTACATGAGTTCAGCCGTAAAAACACGTATAATAAAGAGATCACTGCTGATCTTTTTTCGGGGATCATGATCATTATGATTCGAAATACAATGAATAATATTACTGCCAAAGAATGGATGACCCAAAATCTCAGCAGAATTGAAAGGATACTGTATTATATCAACGTCAATGCTTTGGATACGGATAAAATGAAAATTGAAAACCTGGCTAAAGAATTCATGCTTTCTTCTAATTATATCAGCATTTATATTAAAAAGCAGACAGGTTTCTCCATACAGCAGCATGTGATGCAGCATAAAATAAAAACTGCTGAAAAACTATTACTTCAAAGTCATTATAACATCAGTGAAATTGCTGACAGGCTGGGTTTCAATGATGCCAGCCATTTCAATAAAATATTTAAAACGTACAAGCAAATGTCACCCTCTGAGTTTAAAAAGAAAAGGATATCCTATTGATCATCCGGATTATATATTTTTTCATACCTTTAATAATCAAATCTTTACGTCCATGAAAACAAGTGCAGGTATTTTGCTTTTTAAAAAAGAAAAAGACAGTCTGTATTATTTTTTGGTGCATCCCGGCGGTCCTTTCTGGAAAAATAAAGACCTGGGGTCATGGTCTATTCCCAAAGGAGAGATTCTTCCTGATGAAAACCCATTAGATCGTGCGTTGAAAGAATTTAAAGAAGAAACCGGTAAAACAATAGACGGAGCGTTTATCGAATTGTCACCCATTCAGCAAAAAGGAGGAAAAACGGTTTATGCCTGGGCTTTAGACAGCGATCTTGAAACTTCAGACCTTTACAGCAATACCTTCCCATTAGAATGGCCTCCTAAATCCGGTAAAATAATGAAGGTTCCGGAAGTAGATCGATGGGAGTGGTTCTCTTCAGAAGATGCACAGCGGCACATCAATGAGGCGCAGAAAGATTTCATTACACAACTTGAAATAATAGTAAAAAATCAATAACACTTTAAAACAAAGACCATGAAAAAATTAAACAGAAAAACATTGAAGAACATTATTGGGGAAATAGGTATAGAGCTGAATCTTCCTCTTCCGGTAGGCGTTTGCCTTGGAAATCTGCTTTCTCTATGCCCCCCTCATTCTCATTGCCGGACAGATGAAAGGTGCTATCCTGATGCTGCCGGCCCTTGCATTAACGGGCTGTGTCCTTCAGGCTATCACTGCCATTCGGGAGAGTGTGTACGGTAGCCTATCAAAAAAACAAAAAACGTTTATCGGACCGATAAACGTTTTTTTATTATCTATTTTAAAATTTTATCTTTTTATTCCGATTGCTTTTAACGCACTGGATGTTAAAAAAATATCGTCAAAAACAGTAAGCGATTCCACATCATGATATCCTGAAGGAATCAGATCATTTTTATTGAAAGATAATTCAATAGAAGGATCATATGAGGCGATAATCCTCACTTTTGAATATCCGTTATAATCTACTTTAAAGCCTTCAAACATACAGTTCTGTTCTGCCTTCTGATATTCGGCATATTCTTCAAATCCAACAACATCCGTTCTCTTCCCGTCATTATGATCCAGGGATTTCCATTCTTTATAATTTTTAGGTTCCTTCAGAATATTTCCTTTACGGTCTACTGGAACAAACATTCCGAGAGTCAAACGCTTCTTTAAAAAATTGGCATAATTATTCATCAGATTCAAAATCTGAAGATCGGCATATCCTTCGTGTGAATAATACTCCAGTACGAAAGTTGTCATCGGAATCAGCTTATGAGAAGCATCAGTCGGCATAATGAGTCTTTACTTTTTTTGGCCGATAAAAATAGTATTTTTATTTACTTTACCCAATGGAAACCGATGAATAGGATGGAATTTATACCCATTCTGAATAACAATAACCTTAGGAAAGCCCTTCATTTTTTCAGTAATTTTGAAGAAAATAACCGTATAATAATAACAAACTCTTTCCCAAAAAGGGTTGTACAGATTACAATATGTTGAAAAAGATATTATTAGGAGCCGGCATCATTCAATGCTGCTTTTACAATACTATGGGTCAAAAATCTGGTGAAAGACCGGTTTATACATCCGAATGGGGGCATCTCTTCCGCGAAAAAGGAAATAATAAAGATCTGTTAGGAATCTTTTCCACAGAAGCACCTGTTTATCTTCTGGACTCTACCCAGACACAATATAAAGTTCAGGTAAGCAACGGGGATATTGGTTTTATAGACCGTCAGCCTCTGCAAAAAACCATGCGTGGGAAAAAATCACCTGGTGAGCCTGCTCAGTATTTCTACAGAGGATCACAGGGTTTCCAATGTCCGCATTTCTATGTACAGGTATCAGAACTGCGTGTTCGGAAAGCTCCTACGACAGAAAGCATACCGGTGCGGCGGGCTGCTTTAAACGAGATGATCTGTATTGATTATGTTCCTTTATATCAGGATGGATGGGTCTATATTGGTGACCACTTCCATGAAAATCCGGAATATATTCAAATGAAATATCTGGGTTCTGAACTTACCTACGAAAAAGTTCTGAAAGACTATCTGGCAGTGAAAGGCAAAAACAAAGAAAAGGAATTAACACAGGTTGGAAGATTACGTGAAATCGCCTGGATAGAGGATAAAAACCTCCAACAGGCCTTACAGTTCTGGAAAGAATCCAATACCGGCGTAGAAAATTCAAAAATAGATATTGATTTTGAACTTCTTCTGGCAGATCAGTTTAAAAAAAAGCCGGAAACAAAGATCTACGAAAAGAAACTTAAAGCCCTGAATCTGCATTTTATATGGAAAGAAACCGCCCTTTTTGACGGAAAAATAACAGATGCCCAGATGAAGAAGCTGGAGATGCAGAAAGTGAAAGATATCCCCAATATGCCGGAATGTGGCTGGGAGCCTCAGTATTTTTACAAAACCCCTAACATTATTACTGCTTTTGAAGAATTTAAAGGAAAAATTTCCGGGAGTATTTACAAAATGCTATTTACCGACGGTGAAGTTCTGGTTTTAGGAAATGAGCGTATGGATTCCAATTATGAGGAAAAGAATTTCGTAACACATTTCGGTGATCTGCTGTCTGCAAGATGGATTTCTTCTCCGCATGAATATCATATCCAGAATGGAGATGCGGGACTTTTGATTTTTACATTTAAAGACGGAAAACTTTTCAGCTATGAATGCATGTATTATTGTTAGAAGATAATTAATTGGTGAGAAACCATAATGGCTTTACCAAAAATTATATTATCTAAGTTTTGGCTAAAGCCCATCGGATTTATATTTATTATTAAACGATAAGGCTTTAGCCAAAGCTTAAAATGGGTTTCTTTATTCTTAAAAAGCCCCCTTATTTTCCTGCACCGGTGATTAAATTTGAAAGGTGTATCTTTACAACACCAAACAAACTATTAGTATATGTCATTTATCACACCGGAAGGAGCCAGGAAGGCTCAGCTATCCTTATCTGAAAGAGCGCCCGTTGCGCATGCTCTTCTTTCAGGAGCAGAAAATATTTCGAAATACAACAGTGGAGTATGCCATGATGTGGTAGCATATGCATTGTATATGCGTGGTGCATCTATAAGTCCTGCTCAGCTGGCAGAATCAGCCGGACAAAAATGGTTAACCGTTTTTAACTATCCGGCAGGAGAGAAGTGGGACGGATATTCACCGATCCCGGCAGGAAAAGCAATCGGCTTCTACCGATTGATTGATAAAAGCTGGTTTCATTCAGCGGTTACTACAGGAAAAGGAAATGAAATCAGATCTGTCAATGGATTTTCATTAGGATCTGCATGGTCAGTACCTGTAGATATGAAATGGGTGTTAGGCAAAAAGAACTCTGATGGTACCTTCAATTATGACGGAACCAAAATAGAAGTCTATATCTCTTCCTTATAACCAATCACAAAAAGGTAAAAAAACAAATTGTTTTTTACCTTTTCGCTTTTAAGCATCAGCGCATTTCGGGCATATCCCGCTGATAATAAAATTGTATTCCTGTGCAATAAAATGCTCAGGTAAACTGATTTCCGGAATCGCGTTTTCGATACACGTTACAGAATGACATTCTTTACAATTGAAATGAACATGATTGTGAAAATGCTGTTCATGTGTACATTTTCCGCTGCACTTCGCAAAATTCACCACCCCGTCAATGTTGACGATTTTATGTATAGCACCTTCGTTTTCAAGTCTTTCCAACACCCTGTAAATGGTAACTCTATTGCATAGATCTCCTAATTTCTTCTGAATATCAGAGTGTGTAAGGGCTACATCTGAACCATTAATAAGGTTTAAAATTTCAGTTTTGGCATGCGTATTTCTAACCTGTTTCATATTTTAATGCAACAAAGTTGCGTTATTTAATTTTTTATTTCTACTTTTGCAACAAAGTTACAATAAGGAAATTAATTCTGTGCTATTATGAAATCAAAAATTCTTGATGTTGTAGGAATCTCCGCTGCTGTTTTATGCCTGATTCATTGCATTGTTTTTCCTTTATTACTGATCATTCCGCTGGGAATATCCCATAACCCTTATATCGATCTTGCTTTTCTTACTATCGGTACTGTTGTTGTTTTCAGGTTAACAAAAAAAATAGAAAAGCCCTGGCTAAAGCTTTTATTCTGGATTTCTGTTTTTCTTATCCTTATTTCAGTACTCACAGATCTGATATTCGATGTTCATATTCCCCTGATCTATGCAGGAGCTGCAGGCTTAATTACAGGCCATATCATTAACTTTAAAAATCATAAACATTAAAAATGACAAAGAAACTTCCTGTAACGGTACTCAGTGGTTTTTTAGGAGCTGGAAAAACTACATTGCTGAACCATATTCTTCATAACAAACAAGGCTTAAAAGTAGCCGTCATCGTGAATGATATGAGTGAAGTGAATATTGATGCCCGCCTTGTTGAAAATCAAAACACCCTTTCAAGAACAGAAGAAAAACTGGTGGAAATGAGCAACGGATGTATCTGCTGCACACTTCGTGAAGATCTGATGGTGGAAGTGGAACGTCTTGCTAATGAAAACCGCTTTGATTATCTTCTTATCGAAAGTACAGGAATCAGCGAGCCTGTCCCTGTTGCCCAAACCTTTACTTACATTGATGAAGAAAGCGGAATTGACCTTTCCCGTTTCAGTTATGTAGATACTATGGTAACGGTAGTAGACTGTTTTAATTTCATAAAAGATTTCGGCTCTAATGAACTGCTGATGGATCGCGATCTTACGGACATGGAAGGCGATTACCGGACAATTGTTAACCTTCTGACCGATCAGATCGAATTTGCCAACGTGATTATTTTAAATAAAACAGATCTTATAGATACTGATACGCTTGGGTTCTTACAGGCTGCCATAAAAAAGTTAAACCCTGATGCGGTTATTTTACATTCAGAATTTGGAAAAATTGATCCTCAGAAGATTTTAAATACTCAGCTTTTTGATTTCGACAAAGCACAGTCATCTGCCGGCTGGCAGAGAGAATTACAATCAGAACACCACACCCCTGAAACGGAAGAATATGGAATAAGTTCAATGGTCTTCAGAGACAGAAAGCCTTTTCATCCCGTAAGATTATGGGAATACCTGAATCATCATTATCCCGAAGGAATAATCAGAGCTAAAGGCCTGTTCTGGATGGCTTCAAGACCTGATGATGCCTTAAACTTTTCTCAGGCCGGAGGATCTTTCCGTTTGGAAAAAGCAGGGGTATGGTGGTGCAGCATGCCTTTGAACCACAGAGTGCAGTATTCTTCCTTTGCAGAAAACCAGAAATTGATAGAAGACAGGTGGGACAAAAACTGGGGTGACAGGATCAATGAACTGGTTTTTATTGGCCAGAACCTGGATAAAGATCAAATGCTATCTGATCTCCAGTATTGCCTTATTACTGACAGGGAAAAAGAACTGTTTGACCAGAAACAAGGCTTTGAAGATCCTTTTCCAAAGAATATTTAAAAATTAACTTTTAATTAATGCAACATAGTTTCGATAAAAAGATTAATACAATAACTTTCGGAATTATTTCAAAACAATATGGACAGAAGAAAATTTTTAAAAGGTTCTGCAATACTTTCAGGATTATTGACCTTATCACCATCAGATCTCTGGAGCTTCGGGAATAACAGTGAAAAACCAAGATCAGGAAAAGCAAAGAATATCATCTTTATGGTCAGTGACGGGATGAGCCTCGGAACGCTTTCGATGGCAGACCTGTATTCCCGGAATATTTTAGGAAAGGGAAGTCACTGGCTCAATCTGTACCATGAGAAAAAGGTTACCCGTGCTTTAATGGATACTGCTTCAGCAAGCTCCATTGTGACAGATTCTGCAGCAGCAAGTTCGGCATTCGGGGGTGGGATAAGAGTAAAAAACGGAACGTTGAATATAGGTACCAACGGTGAGAAACATCTTCCGATCTGGCAGCAATATAAAAAAGCAGGAAAGAAAGCAGGTTGTGTCACCACCGTTACCATTACTCATGCAACTCCTGCAGGCTTTTGTGTAAATTCTTCCAGAAGAAATGCAGAACCTCAGATCGCTGAGATGTATGCAGAGCTGGAACTGGATGTCCTGTTGGGTGGAGGAGATGAGTTTTTTGATCCTGCTAAAAGGGAAGACAGGAAAGATCTCTATTCTGTCTATCAAAAAAAAGGATATAGGATTCTGAAAACACAGAATGATCTGAAAGAAATCAAAAAAGGGGAAAAACTCTTAGGAATCTTCAATACCGGAGCATTACCATACAGTATTGACAGAGCTCATCTTCAGGAATATAAAAACATCCCAACCCTTGCTGAGCTGGCAAAGACAGCCATCCATCAGATGAAAGATCATCCAGACGGTTTTGTCCTTCAGGTGGAGGCCGGAAAAGTGGACTGGGCAGCCCATGCCAATGATGTTGCTGCGCTGATCCATGATCAGCTGGCATTTGATGAAGCTGTAAAAGCTGTAATGGATTTTGCTGAAAAAGATGGAAATACCCTGGTGATTATTACTACAGACCATGGAAATGCCAACCCCGGAACGATTTATGGAACAGACGCTACTAAAAACTTTAACAGCATTTCAGACTATCAATATACCAACGAATATATTCTGAACAAGATTCAGAAAGAATATTCAGTGAAAGACATTAAAGACTGGATCTATGAAGGCAACAAAATTGTTTTAAACGATGATGAAGCCAAACATCTGTTAAGTTTTTACAACGGTCTCGAAAAAGAAGAGGAAGGAGGTCTTTATAATTACAAAAAACTGCCTTTTAAACTGTATTCAGAAATTCAGAAAAGCAGGAATTCCGTAGGATGGATCAGTATGGACCATTCCGGAGATTATGTGGAAGTGGCGGCCTATGGCCCCGGAAATGAACTTTTGCAGCCATTTATTAAAAATACAGACCTGCATGACCTGATGCTGAAGGCATGTTCTGTATAAACAAAACATTCATATTTTTTCATATTTAATTATTTGGGAGATGCGGGGCGGACTGATTGTGTTCGCCCTGTTTTGTTTTTAAATTCCCCCCATCACAAACATATTTTCCATGGTAGGCGCTTTGCTGCCTCCTTCTTTCTCAAGAGTGATCGCAAAGGCCTGTGCTTTCGGGATATTTGCCAAAGCAATCCTGCTATCTTTATCTTCCGTATACATTCCTGCACTTACAGGTTTTCCGTCTTCTATTGCCCAAAGCTGATACTGCATGCCCTCAGGAGCTTTAGGAAGCTTTTCAGCATTCAGATAAACTTCTTTTGTTTTTGTATCCCAGAAAACCATTGCTTTTGCATCCGCATGCTTTTCTACGCCTTTCAGCATAACCATTTTCATATCAGGATTGGAAAACATCTCAAGCTTCTGATTCATTTTCTGCATAGCCTGATCCTGCTGCTTTTTGCCTGCCGCCAACAAAGCCATTTCTTTTTGATTGGCAGACTGAGTATTCATCCAGTATAAGTTACCGGCAACACTCACCAGAAACAGTACAGAGGCTGCTACTGCATATGTCTTCCATCCATTTTTGCGTTGACCAGATTCCTGGATTCTGTTCTCTTTATGATCCTTTACTTCAGAAATATCAGTTGAAAGAACTGGAGTAATCTCTTTAGCAGTCTGTTCCTTTTGAATTTTGTCCCAGATCTTGGATTTCAAATCCTCTGGAGGCGTTACGGCCTGTGCTGTAGCAAGATCTTCCAAAGTTTTCTGCGCTTCTTCAAAAGCTGCTTTTACCTCAGCATTATTCTTCATCACACACTCCAAAATCCCTGCTTCCTCGGGAGAAGCATGGCCAAGAATATAAGATTCTATAATTCCGGATGATATGTATTCTTTAGTGTTCAATTTATTGATAATCTTTTAGCAAATCCTTTAATTTCATCAGTGCATTCCGCATCTTTGTTTTTACCGTTCCCAGCGGTATCTTCAGTTTTTCGGATATTTCATGTTGGGTATATCCCTGATAATACGCAAGATCTATAAGTTCCTGCTTGTCTACTTCCAGACCTTCCAGCACATTATTGAATCCGATATAATCAGAAGAATTATTCGTGGTCGAAAGTTCTGCAGTGTTATATACGAAATCCGGAAGCGATTGGTTTTTAAGTTGATTCTGGAATCCTTTGGACTTTAAATAATCAATAGCTGTATTCCTTGCGATATTGATCATCCAGGTGTAAAATCTGCCTTTGGAAGAATCATATTGATGAATGGAGTTCCATATTTTAACAAAAACATCCTGAATAACCTCTTCAGTATATTCTTTAGACTGAACAATCCGAAGAATGATTCCGTAGAGCGCACCAGAATAGTGGTCATACAGATAATGAAAACCAGTTTCGTTTTTTTCTTTCAATAAAACGATAAGTTCCTCTTCAGAATAGGTTGTTTTAATAGCTTTTATTTTTCTTCCCAAATGTAATAAAATAAAACATATTCCCAAAAAAATCTGAATCAACTTTTATTTCGTACATGATTTCATGATAATTATTAAAAAATATTCAAATATGAAAACGTTGCTTTCAAAATCAATACTGATATTTTGTATGGCAGTATCTCCCGGATTCTGCAAAGCCCAAAACAATCTTTTTAAAATCAGAAATCCCTATTATTCGCATACTGACAAAAATCCACTGAAAATAAGCAATACCGAATGGAAAAAGATATTAAAGCCTGAGCTCTATCAGGTCGCAAGAGAAGGAGCTACAGAAACAGCTTTTACAGGAAAGTATTATCAATTTGATGAAAAAGGGACCTATTACTGCGCAATATGTGGTAATCCTCTTTTCCTTTCAACTTCCAAATTTGCCACTACCTGCGGCTGGCCATCGTTTTACCAGCCTCTTCGTAAAAACAGTGTACAATACAGAAAAGACAGTTCCCATCAAATGGAGCGTACAGAAGTGCTGTGTGGAAGATGTGGATCTCACCTTGGACATGTCTTTGATGACGGCCCAAATCCAACCGGAAAACGATTCTGCATGAACTCTATATGTCTGGAATTTGTTCCATCAAAAAAATAAATAACTGATAATCAGTAATATAAAATAAATTTTATTTTTTTTCAATCTAAAATAAAACCAACCTCGTAAATGACATTAAAAGCACAAATAAATATAATTAATAAAAAAATCAACACGATGAACACACAATCAAAAATCACAGTTTTAGCAATGGTAGCTTTATCATTTGCATTCAGCGGGAAGGTAACTGCACAAACGATGAAAGAAAAAACGGTAATGGTGGGAGGAGCCCCCATGTATCCATCCAAAAACATTATTGAGAACGCCGTCAATTCTAAAGACCACAAAACACTTGTAGCAGCAGTAAAAGCTGCCGGACTGGTAGAAACACTACAGGGAGCAGGACCTTTTACTGTATTGGCACCTACAGATGCGGCCTTTGCAAAACTTCCGAAAGGAACCGTAGAAAATCTTGTAAAGCCTGAAAATAAGGCAACGCTTACTTCTATCTTGACCTACCATGTTCTTCCGGGTAGATACAGTGCCAAAGAAATCTGGGCTGCCGTAAAAGCAGGAAACGGAAAAAGCATGATGAAAACAGTACAGGGCGAAGAACTTACATTCTGGACTAAAGGAAAAGATCTTTACATTAAAGATGCTAAAGGAAACAGTGCGAAAGTAACCATTGCTGATGTAAACCAGTCCAATGGTGTGATCCATGTCATTGATACGGTTTTAATGCCTTAATCATCTGAAATATGTAAACAGCATACTGAATATGCTGTTTATCTTACTTTATTCATCCGAACACTAAAAAAATAATAGCATGAAAAGAACAATTCAGGTTTCCAATCAGGGAGCTACCCTTGATACCAGCAGAAGAAACTTTCTAAAATTAAGTGGAGTAGGATTAGCCATCGCAGGCCTTACCATTATTGGCTGTGACGACAATGACGACTTCCAGATTATTGAAGAATCCAAGTATGATCTTGGAACAGGAGATGTAGGAGTATTAAATTACGCCTATGCCCTTGAACAGCTTGAAGCTGACTTTTATACGAAAGTAGTCAATAATTTCTATATGGGAATTTCCAGTATTGAAAAAGAGCTTTTCACAGACCTGTACCATCATGAAGTGATACACAGGGATTTCTTCAAAGCAGCCATCAGTGGGGCCACAGATCATGTACTGCCTAAACTCGAATTTCAGTATCCGAATGTAAATTTTAATGACAGAAATTCTGTATTGGCTACAGCAAAAGCTTTGGAAGATACAGGTGTTGCTGCTTATAACGGTGCAGGGAAATACATCTCCAATGCAGCATACCTTGTTATTGCAGGTAAAATAGTATCAGTGGAAGCGAGACATGCTTCAGCTATAAGAAATTTAATCAATCCGGGATCAGCTGATTTTTCAGGCGATGATGTGATTGATGCTAACGGACTTGATCTGGCCAAAGAGCCTAAGGATATCGTATCGGCAGCCGGAGCATTCATCAAAACACCTTTCACATGGAAAGAAAGAGGCATTAACTAATCACTTACCTTAAAAACTCACATTATGAATATTCTTCGATTACTGGATAAGCTTTCTCATGATAAATTTTTCACAACGGAAGCATCGAGACTGGAAACCATTACGAATATGTCATTATTCGGAAAAAAAGCTGCAGTTGCTGCAGTACCCCTAGGATTGGGAACACTCATGGCTACCTCTGTCAAAGCAGAAACTACCCATACGGCAATGACAGGCACTGCATTAAAAAGCACCCTGACGGATGCTCTACAACTCGCATTAGTACTAGAGTATCTTGAAAATGAATATTACAGTATAGGATTATCTACACCGGGACTTATTCCGAATGCAGACAGAACCGTTTTTATGCAAATCTCAAAGCATGAATCTGCTCATGTAGGCTTTCTGAAAAGTACACTGACTTCTTTAGGAACAACTCCGGGAAATAAACCTACTTTTGATTTTACATCGGGCGGGAAGTTTATGCCCTTTACAGATTATAATCAGTTTCTTATTCTTGCCCAGGCTTTTGAAGATACCGGAGTAAGGGCTTATAAGGGACAGGCAGGAAATGTAATGTCCAATAAAGTAGTCCTTCAGGCAGCTTTACAGATTCATTCTGTGGAAGCAAGACATGCTTCTCAGGTGAGAAGAATGAGAGCAAATAAAGGCTGGATTGAACTTGCCGATGGAGGAAATATGCCTTCAGCAACCAATCCTGTCTATGCCGGAGAAGACAATATCAATCAGGCGGGTTATAATACAGGAACCTTATTTGGAGCTGCGGCAGGTTCTGCAGCGTATGACGAAATTTTAAGCGGCAGCGATGCACAAACGATTGCTTCCCTGTTCATAGTATAGTTGTGATTTGGATGATGATAAGTGGTGTGTCCATTTCCGGACAAGTCCGGAAATGGACTTTAAAAAATCGATCGTCAGGCCTTAAAAAAACACTTTGTTAAATAATTTCATGATTCATCTGTAAGTACCATATTTTAAATGTGGTACTTTTTATTTTCATAATCATCATTAGTTCTTTATATCTTTAAAATTCATTTGAAATCATTTAAAATAACTATACATATTCTTTTATTGTCAAAATAACTATAATACAATATAAAATTATTTCGTATTTTGGTTTACTTATTAAAATAATAATTTAAAGCACTTAAAAATGTTTAAAATATAAACTTTAAGGCCCTGATTATCATTTTTTAATAATTAAAAAATAAAAATCTCTAACTGTTGAAATAACATATGAAGAAATATCCAATTCCTGCAAATGAAGAAGGCCGAATGAAAAAACTGGAGTTTTTTGATCTTTTAAACCTGCAAAAAGATCCCCAGTTAGATATTTTTGCAGAAACAGCATGTCTGGTGACCGACTGCCCTGCAGCGCTCATTGCCATGATGGAAAGTGAGACCCAGACTATCCAGAGCTGTGTAGGACTTGCCCTGGATTTTGTAGACAGGAAAAACACAGTATGCCAGTATTCTATTGCAAGTGGAGATGTTGTCATCATCAATGACACCTTATTAGACGAAAGATCTTCTGATAATCCGCTTATTCTTGCGGGTGGAATCCGTTTTTATGCAGGAGTACCTTTGATTGATGATGAAGGGTTCGCTCTGGGAACCATTTGTGTCATTGATTACAAACCAAAAACGATTACCGATCAACAGATTTTAACCCTTAAAAAAATAGGAGAGGCGATTACAAAAGTTCTGATGGGAAAAAGGAAGAACATCCAGGCCGAATACTTTCAGCAGACCTTTACAATCTCCAATAATCTCATCTGTGTTTTGGACAAAGACTTTTTGCTGAAAGATGTTAATCCGGCTTTTGAAAATGCATTTCAGGTGAATAAAAGTCAGGTCGTTAATCATAACTTCATGGATCTGATAGGAAGTCATAATTCCCAGCTTCAATTACTTGCCAAAAATCTTCCGGATACAGATGAGGAAGTAACATTTACAACTTCTACCACTATTAATGATACACAAACCATTATTGTTGAATGGTATTTAAAACTGAAGCAGAGCCATTCCGATATTTTTTGTTTCGGAATTAATATCACCCAGCGTATTGAAGAAAAGTTAAAACTGGAAAGTTCCGAACGCCGTTTCAGAAGCTTTTTTGAAAATGCAATAGGGCTGATGAGCATGCATGATATGGAAGGAAATATCATTGCGGTCAATGAAAAAGGAAGGGAAACCCTGCAATATTCAGCTGAAGAGGTAGAAGATCTGAATTTAAAAGATCTTGTTCCTGAAAAAAACTGGCCTCTTCTTGAGCAATATCTGGAGAGGATCAATAAAAACCAGGAAGATTTCGGAACCATGATTCTGAAAACCAAAGGAGGTGAAGAAGTAATCTGGATGTACCACAATCTTGTGGAAATCAACAAAGAAGGAAATCCTTATGTGGTAAGCACCGCACTGAACGTTACGGAAAGAATAACGCTGGAAAAAGACCTTGTCCATACCAAAAAGATGCTGGAACAGACCAGTGCTGTCGCCCAGGTGGGAGGATGGGAAGTCAATCTTAAAAATAATACCGTAGTCTGGTCACAATCTACCAGAGAAATACATAAAATAGATAAGAATTTTCAGCCTGATCTCGAAAATGCCTTAGGGTTCTACAGTGAAAAAAGTAGGGAAAAACTGGAATTTTTATTTGAAAAAGCAGTGAAAGAAGGGATTCCCTATGATGAAGAATTACAGCTGGTACGAAATGACGGCATGATGATCTGGGTAAGAGTAAAAGGGATACCGGAATTTGAAGGAGGAGTATGCACCAGAGTCTACGGAATCATACAGGATATTGATAATTTTAAAAAAGTTTACCTTGAACTGGCTAAAAAAGAGGCTATGCTGCAGTCTTTTGTCACATATGTCCCTTCTACAGTGGCCATGTTTGATAAGGATCTTAATTATCTTTCTGTGAGCAGAAGCTGGAAAGACGAGTTTCAGATGAACGACATCAGGCTCATTGGTGAAAACATGTTTAAAATTTCTCCCGATGTACCGGATGAAAGAATAAAAATATACCAGGAAGCCCTGGCAGGAAAAGCCTATAAAAATGAAGATATGGCTATAGAAATTCCTGGCAGGCAATCTATTCAGCACTACAATGTAGAAGTTACCCCATGGTATCTTTCCAGTAATGTAATTGGGGGAATTATTGTTTCTGCACAGAATATTACAGCTTCTGTGAAAATCAATAAAGAACTTAAAAATGCCAAAAAGATGGCCGACATTGCAAGCAAAGCAAAGTCAGAATTCCTTGCCAATATGAGTCATGAAATCCGGACTCCATTGAACGGGGTTATCGGTTTTTCGGATCTATTGCTAAAAACACCACTGAACGAAATACAGACTCAATATCTTAATTACATTAATGAATCCGGTGAAAACTTACTGAGTATCATCAATGATATTCTGGATTTTTCCAAAATAGAATCCGGGAAAATGGATCTTTCCATAGAGAAAGCCAATGTATATGACATTGTCAGTCAGGTGATCAACGTAATTCTTTATCAGTCACAGAAAAAAAATATAGAATTACTTTTAAATATAGAGCCGGGATTGCCTGAAACCATCTGGCTGGACGAATCAAGACTCAAACAGATCCTGATCAACCTTCTCGGAAATGCCGTAAAATTTACAGAACAGGGAGAGATAGAGCTTAAAGTAGAAAAACTGGATATCGACAGTCAAAACATTAGCCTGAGATTTTCCGTAAGGGATACCGGAATTGGTATTCCCAAAGAAAAGCAACAGCATATTTTTAATGCTTTCACCCAGGAAAACAGTTCTATCAGCAAACGATACGGAGGAACGGGTCTTGGACTTACCATTTCCAATAATATCTTAAACTATATGGGAAGCAGTCTGTCGCTGAAAAGTGAACTTCACAAAGGTTCTGTTTTCTACTTTGACATCCAGGTACCTTATGCGATGTCTGAACGTCATGAAGAAGACCTGAAAATAAACAAGGTACTGATTGTAGATGACAATGAAGCCAACAGGATCATCATTCAGCATATGCTTGCTTATAAAAATGTGGATTCAAAGCTTGCTGCCAACGGGATGGAAGCCCTTCAGATCCTGCTTGCAGGAGAACGTTTTGATGTGATTCTGATGGATTATCATATGCCCGTCATTTCCGGATTGGAAACAATAGAAAAAATAAAAGAGCTTTTTAGCCAACAAAATGAGACATCACCTCTGATCATTCTCCACACGTCTTCCGAGGAACATGACGTGATCAATTCTTTCCGTCAGGAAAACAATTCATACTTTCTGTTAAAACCTATTAAATCAGAAGAGCTGTATAAGACCCTTAAACGCGCTGTAAAAAATACTGAAAGAGAAGTAACCCATAATACACAGCCGGATACAGATATTCCTAAATTGATGCAGTCTCCCCGGGTTTTACTTGTGGATGACAATCCTGTCAATATGGTACTGAATAATAAAATGGTGCGCTCATTGATTCCGGATGCACAGCTGACAGAAGCTACTGACGGACTTCAGGCATGGGAGCTGTGTAAAGAAAAACCTTTCGATATCATTTTAATGGATGTTCAAATGCCGGTAATGGATGGTATTGAAGCGACGAAACAAATCCGTTTGCTTCCTGAATATGCTGATGTTCCGATTATTGGTGTGACTGCAGGAAATGTATTGGGAGAGAAAGAAAAGTGTCTGGATTCCGGGATGAATGACTTCCTGCCTAAACCTTTAAGACAGTCTGACCTGCTGGAAATGCTGAAGAAATATATCCTTCATGAAAAAAATGATCCTGATGAAGATTCTTCAGATAAGGAAAAATACCTTGATATAAAACTTCTGAATGAACACATTGGTGATGATGATGAAGATTTCAAAAAAATATTTTTAAACCTTGTGATACAGGAGCTCACCCAGGCTGAAGAAAATATCAGAAAAAGCACAGGGGAAAAAGACAGTACAGTACTGAAAATGGTCCTTCACAAGCTCAAAGGAACAGCAGGAACAGCAGGACTTGTAAAACTTACAGAACGTACTGCCGACTGGGAAAAGAAAACAGAACCTGAGATGGATTTTGATTCCATGCAAAAAGAAATGATCTCAGAGATTACAACAGGATTACAGTTAATTAAAAATTTAATACCATAAAAAAATAAAATTATGCTGATTCTAATCGCCGAAGACGACGAACTGATTCTAAAAACGATTGAACACAAATTATTAAAAGAAGGACATGAAGTGATTCTTACC
The DNA here is from genome assembly GCF_006829085.1 of Chryseobacterium sp. ON_d1. GTDB lineage: Bacteria > Bacteroidota > Bacteroidia > Flavobacteriales > Weeksellaceae > Chryseobacterium. The sequence continues at coordinate 396,452 of NZ_BJTC01000002.1, read as the reverse complement.
CGTAACGGAAAAGACGCTATTGAAACCCTTAAAACTGAGGATGTAGATCTGGCTATCACAGATATTATGATGCCGTTTGCCTCCGGAATTGAGATACTTTCAGCCATCAAAACCATGGGCAAACAGATCCCGGTGATCATGCTTTCCAGCATGGGGCAGGAAGAAGTGGTCCTGAATGCTTTTGACCTCGGAGCAGCTGATTTTATTGTAAAACCATTCAGCCCCAATGAATTGATATTAAGAATTAAAAGATTTTCTTCAAAATAAGCTATCGCCATGTTCCTTACCACTTCTGTGCATTTTCTTTTTCTTGTTTTTCTGGGAATGCTGTCTCTGGTTCTTTTACTGATCATTGCTGTGCTGATCTACAGCTTTTATCAGTACAGGGAATCTGTGCAGGCGTCCAGATGGTCAGAAGTCATCAATAAAAGAATATCAGAAGTCATCGTGTATGGTGAAGAAAAAATATCTGCAGACAGCAACTTTTCAGAAGCTTCCGGCAGTCCCTTATTCAGAAATCTGTTCCTTCAGAAACTGGCAGAATCCGAAAAGAAATTTTCCGGAGCAGCGCAGGAAAAGCTGAAAGACTTATTTCGGGAGTATGGTCTTCAGGAAGAAGCTTTAAAAAAATTACATCAAAAAAAGATACATTTAATAGCAGGGGGCATACAGGAACTTACAGCCATGAATGTAGAAGATGCATTACCAAAAATTTCAACATTTTTAAGCCATCCTTCAGCTCAGGTTTATCAGGAAGCGCAATATGCAATGGTTCACTTCAAAGGATTCGAAGGACTTCATTTTCTGAACAGCATAACATCCAAGATATCAGAATGGCAGCAGCTTCGTCTGCTTATTTCAATTACTCATATTCCCGAGAACTCTGGCGATACAATTAAAAGCTGGATGGAAAGCTCTAATGATTCCGTAGTTATTTTTACCCTTAAGCTGTTAAGAAAATTTCAGATGTTATCTCTCTATTCTTCCGTAATCGATTTGCTGGAGCATCCCTCTTCGGAAGTAAGGATACAGGCAGTTCAGACTTTATTATCATTGGAAAACCCGTCTACCATTGCCCATCTTATGGAGGTATATCCTGACCAGCCCACTGAGGTTCAGAAAGAGATCCTTAGAGTCATAAAAAAGTCAAAAGATCAATGCAGTACGGATTTTCTGAAAGATCAATTGTTGAATACGTCTGATTCAGGGGTAAAAGTATGTGCAGCAGAAGCTTTATGTGCACTCGAAAAACAGGATTATCTGGCAGAAATATCCCAACAGGAAACCACTTCTGAAGAATTAATTCAAATTATTAAATACGCATTGCAGGAAAAAGTATGTTAGAATTTTCACATATCATCTATGAAGTTGTTATTTGGCTGTTTCTTATTTACGGAACAGCGGTAACCCTTATTTATGGCTGGATAGGAATTTATGCCCTGGGTGCTGTACTGCGTTATAAAAAAGAAAATACATTTACAGATTACAGCATTATTGCGGCCAATCCCAATGCTCCGGTTTTCAGTGTGATAGCACCAGCCTATAATGAAGGGATGACCATTGTGGAAAATGTACGATCCCTGTTATCCCTTTATTACCATAATCTGGAAATCATTATTGTCAATGACGGAAGTAAAGATGATTCCATACAAAAGCTGATTGAAGCGTATGAGCTGGAATCTATGGCTTATTTTATTCAGGGAAAAATAGAAACCAAAACAGTAAGAGGAGTTTATAAAAGTAAAAATCCCGCCTTTAAAAAGCTTATTGTTGTTGATAAAGAAAATGGTGGAAAAGCAGATGCTTTAAACGTTGGCGTAAATATTTCTTCCGGTGAATATCTGGTTTGTATTGATGTCGACTGTATCCTGGAGCAGGATTCTATTTTAAAACTGGCAAAACCGATGCTGGAGCAGACCGATAAAAAGTTCATCGCCTGCGGTGGAGTGATTCGTCTGGCCAACAATTGCGTTATTGAAAACGGAAAAGTGGTTAGTGTAAATATGCCCAAAACCCTTCTGGGAAGAACCCAGGCACTGGAATATATAAGGGCTTTCGTACTCGGGCGTATGGCTTGGTCCCGTGCATCCGGCCTTATTCTGATCTCCGGTGCCTTCGGTGTATTTGACAGAAAAATCGTACTGGAATGCGGTGGTTATGATAAAAACACAGTGGGAGAGGATATGGAGCTGGTGGTAAGGATGAGAAAATACATGGAGGAAAAGAATGAGCCCTATGAAGTGCTTACGATCCCTGATCCTCTGTGCTGGACAGAGGTTCCGGAATCCAAAGATATTCTCAGAAAACAACGGAACAGATGGATGCGCGGAACAATGGAAACCCTCTGGAAACACAGAAAACTGATGTTCAATCCGAAATACAGAAAATTGGGAATGATCAGTCTTCCATATTGGTTCTTCTTTGAATTCCTGGGTCCGCTTGTTGAATTTTCAGGGTATATCATCTTTATCATTTTTTTATTGCTGGGCATTATCAACTGGACGTTTTTTGTAGTTCTTTTTGCTTTGGTGATCTCAATGGGATTTCTGTATTCCATCTATGCCATACTGGTAGATCTGGTGAGTCATCAGGTTTATACCAAAAGAAAAGATTTTCTTAGATTGATCTTCACTGCCTTTTCCGAACCTTTTTATTTCCATCCTATTGTGGTGAAAGCAGGAGTAAACGGGTTTATAGATTATTTCAAAAAATCGCACGGCTGGGGTGAAATGACCAGACAAGGCTTCAATCAAAGTACACAGAATTTACCTCTGAAAGAAAGAATATACGCTATTCTTCAGGTGGGGCTTAAAAAGTGGGGAATGCTGGCATTGGTTTTCTTTGCTTTATTTTTGGTAGGAGTCGTTGCAGAATCATTATGGTACAAATATATCTTTCCAAAATTTGAAACTCCAGCCATTATTGGTCATCTTTTCGTAGAAAATATTTTATTTGCCCTCAGGTTTACCTTCTGTACCGGATTTATTTATCTGATCATCAATTTCATCAAAGAAGGATGGGCAAGAACCCTGGGGATTGTAACCCTGCTTATTGCAGCTGTTACTCAATATATCTTATTCCTTTATTTTTCTGAAACCCGCAACGTATTAGGTGCAGACATTTTATATTACAGCAAAGATGAAATAAAACAGATCTTACAGGCGAGCGGAATGCTCAACTTCAAGAACTTTGCATTACTGGGAATTTTGATCACCGGTTCTTTTGTCCCTTTATGGATTGCCGGCAAAACCACTTTAAAATCAATGTATCCGGGATTGATAATATCCGTATTGGGAGTAGCAGCCTTTTTTATTCCTTCTGATATCGTAGGATCCAAAATTCTGAGCTCAGAAAGTGAGTTCAATCAAAATGCAGCAAAAAGTAAATGGGCTTATTTCTTTAAATCCAATGAAGATAATTTCATCAGTGATCACCCGGAACTGAATGAACTATTGAGTGGTAAGGATGATTTTACAGCCAGCGCAGAAATGATCAATAAAAACTTTCCGTTCTGGAGAAAAGAAAACACACCGGACTTTTTAGGATCTTATTTCAATACATCTAAGACAGTTCCCAATCTCGTTTTCCTTGTAATGGAAGGTTTCGGGCATGCCTATACTTCCCCGAAAGGGTATATAGGTAATTTTACTCCTTATCTTGATTCTCTCTCCAATAAAAGCCTGTACTGGGAAAACAGCTTAAGCTCGGCAGGAAGAACATTCGGAGCATTGCCATCATTGACAGGATCACTTCCTTTCGGGAAAAACGGGTTCCTTGAAATAGAAAAAACTCCGGAAAACTTCAATCTTTATAATATCTTTAAAGCCAATGGATTTGAAACAGGGTTTTATTATGGAGGTCATGTATCATTTGACCGTTACCGTGAGTTCCTGGAATACAGCGGAGTAGATCATATTGTGGATGAGTCTTCATTCAGCAGTCCTTACCGTAAGCTGCCTGCCAACAACGGGGAGAGCTGGGGATATGAAGACCAGGCTGTTTTTGGTAAAATGCAGCAGCAGCAAAAACCACAGAATCAGCCGTATTTCAATATGATTCTTACGCTTTCAACCCATAACCCTTTTTTAATCAACAATAAAGATTATTATGAAAAGCTGTACAATCAAAGGCTGAATTCAGGGATTTTAGCTCCCGAACAGAAAAAATGGGCTGCTGCTCACAAAAACCAGCTCATTTCAGTACTGAATGCCGATGATGCCATTAAAGGTTTCTTTGAAAATTACAGCAAACGCCCGGACTTCAGCAATACTATTTTTGTCATCACAGGAGATCACAGTATGCCTGAAATTACGCTACAGTCTAAAATTGACAGGTACCATGTACCCCTGATGATCTATTCGCCACTGCTGAAGGAATCAAAACGTTTTTATAAGACCGTAAGCCATTTTGATATTGCACCTTCCATTTTAGCTTACTACAGAAATAATTATAACATCAGTACGCCTTCTACAGTAACATGGGTAGGAAGAGGATTTTCAGCAGATTCCGAGATAAACAAAGCCGGAATCCCAATGATGCAGAGTAAAAACCAGCTTATTGATTTCGTATCTGAAAAGTATTATATTCATGACGGACAGCTTTTTACGCTTAAAAACCTGGAAGAAGATCCTTCAAATGATGCAGCAGCTATGGGTAAGATCAATGACAGGTTCAATCAGTACAAAAGTATGAATGCAAAGTTTTATGCTACGAAAAAGCTGATGCCTGACTCAGTCATGGTGAACTTTAAGAAGAAAACAAAGTCAAAATTTTAAAACTTTCTGGTATAGCCTAAAGTGATATCAAACTGATTTCCTTTCTCACCCGGACGGAATTCCTGATTATAGTACATGGTTCCCACTGAAAAAAGGTTGGTGCGGTATGAAAAATTATATTCAGCACCCACTTTAAAAGTCTTAAGCTTAAAAGTCTCATTTTCCAAGAGGTTATTACGATTTTCTTCAGGGCTGATTCCTGTTCCTATCTGAAAAGCAAAATAATCCTGGGCACCTTTGGTATAGTACCGTACCGTTCCTGTATAAGAATGTGAAATATTCTTACTGTCAGGCGTAATATAAGTACGCAGGTTGAACCAGAAATTTTTATAATACTTTCCTACAGAAGCCGTATACATCCATATACTGTTACTGAAATACAGTTGACGGTATCCTAATTCTGCTTCAAAGCTGTGGGGAAGATTGGCATTTAAAGAAACCCCGGTACGGTATTTCGGAAACAGACCGACATCATCAGAATATCCACCACCAACGTACAGGTAAAACATTTTGGAAAGTCGTGGATAAGCTTCCAGCTCAATCTGTGTACCGCCCTGTGCAAATTTATTGGCATAGTTACCGCGAAGGATCACAGAACCAATAGGGGTCACTCTTTTATAGCTTACTCCCACAATATGCCAGTCGTTATCAAACTGCTTGTCAAAATGGGAATAATTATAAACAATTCCAACCGCATTTTTAGAGGAAAGATCATTTATTCTCACTGCAAGGGCTCTTGCCTCCGTATTTTTAGGATTGATAGATAAAAGAGTCTTTACAGCGTTGTCAGCTTCTTCATAATTATCCATACCAAAATAGACTTTCGCCTTCAGCAGCAGTAATGCCTCAGATTTAGAATGATAGGAAAGTCCTTTATCAATAATTTCAATAGCTTTTGTATTCTGGTCGTTCCAATATTCCAATGAGGCATAGGCCAGGAAATAATCTTCATCCCGAACCTCTCTTTTTCCAAGATCTTCAAATACAGCTCTTGCTGCAGCCAGATCTTTGTTCCACGTATATAATCTGCCCAGAAAAACTGTGATATCTGTATAATTGGGTGCTTTTTCCAGGGCCTCTTTTGCCAGCGCTATAGATGTAGTATAATCTTTCTGTTCAAAAGCAGTGGTACGGGCTTTAAGAAACAATTCGTCAGCAGTGAGGTTCTGCTGTCCATACATAGTAATAGGAAAAAGTAATGCTAATAAAAAGGTCGGATATCTTTTCATTGAGGTTTAGTATTAATGAGCTACATCTTGTATCACAAATATATTGAACTTTTACCTCACAGCCCAGAGATTATTCATCAAAACTTATTTTTTTAAGATTATTATTTCATAAAATACCAACTAATAGATATTTATGATGGAATAATTATTGTCGTAATTAAAAAAGAATTAATTTCTAAAAACCTTCATCATGAAAATAGCTACTTATAATGTGAACGGAGTCAACGGCCGTCTGCCTGTTTTATTGAAATGGCTGAAAGAAGCTTCACCGGATATTGTCTGTCTTCAGGAATTGAAAGCCCCCCAGGAACGCTTTCCTTTACAGGATATTAATAATGCAGGATATCAGGCCATCTGGAACGGCCAGAAAAGCTGGAATGGAGTAGCTATTCTTGCGAAAAACAGAGAAATTACAGAAGTACAAAGATCTTTACCAGGGGATCCTGAGGATATCCAAAGTCGCTATATAGAAGCTATTATTGATCAGATGGTGGTATGCTGTCTGTATCTTCCCAACGGAAATCCTTATCCCGGGCCTAAATTTGAATATAAATTATCCTGGCTCAAACGCTTTAAAAAACGGACCGATGAACTTATCGAAATGGAACTTCCTGCGATCCTCATCGGCGATTTTAATATTATCCCGGAACCTATTGATGTGTATAAACCGGAACGCTGGGAAAATGATGCATTATACCGGACAGAAGTAAGAAAAGCATTTAAAGATCTTCAGAAAAAAGGCTGGCTGGATTCTATCCGAAGTCTTTATCCGGAAGAACAAATCTATACATTCTGGGATTATTTATATAAAGCTTACGATAGAAATGCCGGGATAAGGCTGGATCATATTTTATTAAATCCTTATCTGCAATCCCGGTTACAAAATGGTGGAGTAGACAGCCATGTACGCGGATGGGAGAAAAGCAGTGATCATGCTCCTGTATGGATTGAACTTTCCGATGAGTTGTAACTGTATAAACAGGCATATAATATATAAAAAGCTCCTGATTTTCTTAACAGGAGCTTTTTATGATAAGAGGTTGATTATTATAACTTATAACTGTTTGCGGCGGCGTCCTGAAATCTTTTTATCGAGATCTTTGATATCCTGTCTCAGTTCCCGGAACATTTCTTTGAAATTATAGCTTTCATAATCACCTGGTTCAAAATCTTCCGGAAAAATTCCTGAAGCATACTGCCAGATTTCTACCACTTCTTCGAAGGGGATATCGTAAGGCTCATAAAAAGAATTGTCAGCGCTTACACAGATTGCATTTTCTTTTCTTTCTTTAAATCGTTTGTAGGTAATACCATCGTTTAATGTAACAAAAACATAGGTTTTACCTTCTTTCAGTTCATTGATTCCCTCTACATATTTTCCTACAATATAAGAACCGTTTCTGAACGGAGGCATAGAATCTCCATCTGCAGGGAAGGCCCTGTATTTTCCATTGTTAAGAAAAGGAAGCGCAATACGCTGAAGACTTTCTATGTATTCCACATCACTATATCCCTCAAGATACCCCATAGAGGCTTTCTGAGGAATAATTTCTATCGTATCATTCCCATGAGTATCTACCGCAACCGGAAGAACAATCCTGTTATCCGGAAGTTTCAGCATTTCATCCATAGGATGCTTTTCCAGATCTACAGACAACATGAGATCGATGCTTACATGAAAATACTTGGAAATTTTTATGAGCAGCTCAATAGGAGGTTCTGAGATTCCGTTTTCATATTTTGAATACCGGACTCTTGAAATCATTAATTCATTGGCTACATTCTGTTGGGAGAGCTTTCTTCTGGCTCTTAAAAAGCGTATATTATTTGAAAAAACTGACATTGATAAAAGTATGTCAGCAAAAATACAAAATTTGACAGCGTTATCCATCAACGAAGCGGCTTTTACTGCAATATATAGGCAAATCCTACCAGATGACATCTGTTTTTATTACAATGAGAGAACTTTCATGCCTCGAACGGTTCAGTTTTTTACAGTCAAAGTTGATTTTTGTGCCTATACAGAAGCAGTTTCAAGCATTAAATAATATTTATAAATAATCTAAATTTAGTACAAAAATAATAACTCTAAATTTCACAAATTGAGTTATTATTTTTAACAAATAGTAAATCAATCACATATAAGTGAAAATCATATTTTTATTAAAATACATTTATATTAATGAAATATTAAATAATAAGAACATATAATTAATTTATTGAAAATAATTTGCAATTGTATAATTATTATTCATATATTCGTGATGTAATAATCATATAAAATTATAGTTATGAAAAACTTAAAAAAATTGGACAGAAACGAATTAAAAGCTATTTCAGGTAACGGATTACTAGATCCAATCGGCGGACTTCTAGGTGGACTAGGAGGTGTAGTTGGTGGAGTAGTAGGCGGTGTAGGTACTATCGTTGGTGGTGTTGTAACTGGCGTAGGATCTACAGTAGGTGGAGTAGTAGGCGGTGTAAGCACTGTTGTAACTAACGCTTTATGCCAGACACAATGTGTTGTTAATGGTGTAATCCACATCAAATTACTTGAGTGCGGTTCTACTTGCTAATCAGCAAACAATTGACATTAAAAATTTACCGCTCTGAAAAGAGCGGTTTTTTTATGCCCTTAGTCCATAATTTCTTTAAGAATATTTATTTCTTTATTTCCGATCATTTCAGCAACTTATTATCAACATGGTAGGTATGAAGAGTTTTAACCAGGTCTGTATTTGCTGTAATCTATAAAAACTGCTGAATAACACCCTCATTTTTCCTTTACTTAGTCCGCATTTGCCAATGTTTCTATGGCATCTTTTCTTATCAAAAAAGCATTACAATACAAATTGTGTCATTATCATTTCCGGGTAATTTTCAGCGTTTTTTTATATCAAAAAAACTTAAAAAACAAGCCATTAAATTATAACACGACGAGTTCTGTCGCTGCGCGTAAGTACCTTTGTATTAGAGATAAGATAAAGAATCCCGGGAAATTATTTGTCTTACTAAACCCAATTTTTAACCTAACAAAACCTCTTTTAATTTATGTGTAAAAAACAACTAATAATCATTTTTCTCCTTTTATTTTGCATTTCCTATGCGCAGAATGAATTTACTACTATCTGGAAACCCAATGCCAACGGCATCATTGATCATTCAATAAGATTCGGCGGCACAGGAACCGATTACACCATTCACTGGGAAGAAGTAGGATATCCTGAGCATAACGGGATGTTTGATTATGTAAACTCCAGCAGCAATGAGCCTTTACTCATATATTTTGGGCCATCATTCCATCCAGATCCTCTGCAGGCCACTTACGAATTAAAAGTATCCAGCGGTAACGGATTATTTTACGGTTTCAGGGCCAATACCGACATCATGCCTCCAGGTGGAAATCAGGAACTCATAGAACTCAGCCAGTGGGGAAATACAACATGGCTTCAGCAATTCGACAGAGCATTCGCCAATTGTCCCAATCTTAATGTAACGGCTGCAGATACTCCTGATATGACACAGATAACCAGTTTATCACAAATGTTTCTTAACTGTTCATCTTTGACAGGTCATACTTCATTTTCTTACTGGAATCCATACCATATTACGGATATGAGCGGTATGTTCAGCGGAGCAACGCTGTTTAATCAGAATATAGGAAACTGGGATACCTCAAAAGTAACCAATTTCAGCAGCATGTTTTCCTCTGCCACTTCTTTCAATCAAGATATTTCCGCCTGGAACACAGCATCCGGAACTGATTTCTCCTCCATGTTTGCAGATGCCACAGCTTTCAACCAGCCATTAAATTCATGGAATACAGAAAATGCGACTAATTTCCGCTATACATTCTATAATGCAGCAGCATTTAATCAGCCACTTGATAACTGGAATACAGGTAAAGTGACAGATTTTGAGCATATGTTTGAAAATGCAGTGTCATTCAATCAGCCCATCAGAAACTGGGATGTAAGTAAGATTGATTATTTTGCTGGATTTAATATGTTTGCAGGTGCTTCACATTTTGACCAGGATATTTCTTCATGGAATATCAAGCTTCAGAACTTCAGCTGGAATTCAATCTATTTTGGATTTAAAAATGTCGGCTTATCATGTACGAATTACAGCAATTTTCTCATCGCTTTGAATAATAATCCTACCTGGGCGAATTCGACAATAACGTCCGGAGTTATAGATGCAACAGGATTGGTTTATTCTACACCACAAGCGATGCTTGCCAGAGCCCAACTCATCAACAAAGGCTTTAATATTATTGGAGATTCCTATATTTCCGGTTGTTATCTGTCATCAAGAGAAGTTTCCCCAAAAACGAAAACTTCCGTGTATCCTAATCCAACGACAGGAGTGATCAACGTGGAATCCTCAGTAGATGAAAATGTTTATTTATATGATAATAACGGTAACCTCATTAAAAACATATTGTTTAGAAAAGGGAAAAATACCATCGATCTTACTGAATATCCTTCAGGAGACTATATCTTTAAAGGTGATACTTTTTTCAATAAAATCACCAAGCAATAATAAATCAGCTGAAAGGCTGTCTGTTTAAAGTCAGCTCCAAAATCTAAAGATTTTGGAGCTTTTTATGGAAAAAATCGAACAACATTACCATCATTGCAAATTTTATATGAACACAATCCGTAAATTTGAGTCTTAACTGATATCCATGATAAAAAAGTACTTACTCTTTCTTTTAGTTTTCACTTCAGCAACGTCTTCACTGCTTGCCCAGAACTATGAAAGATATAAAAGACTAAAAGACACAATAGTAAAATCAACAAGTCTGGGATTTGAGAAAAAGATTTCTGTAATAGTTCCCATAGAATGGCAAAAGAAGTCCGGGAACAAATTCCCATTAATTATTGTATTTGATCGGCAAAATAAAAGAAGTAATCATTATATTCTCAATACCATTGACTATTTAACGAGTAATGAACAGATTCCTTCCTCTATCGTAATAAGCATTGAATCAGAACAAAGATACCGCTATCTTGAAACACAGTATAAAATTTCTGATCCCAAAGGCCTTGCACAGGAGAATGAAAAATTTATTTTTGAACAACTTATCCCATTAGCTGAAAGAGAGTACAAAGCCTCTTCTTTTAGAGTGTTAATTGGTCATTCCAGATATGGGTATTTTACAACCTCATTATTGAATTCTAGAATAAATGATTTGAATGGAATTATTTCTATGAGCCCATTTTTTACTCAGAAAAATGTTGACTTAACAGATTCTATAAATCAATTCAGTAAGCGCTCTTTTCATACAAAAAAATATTATCGCTATGGAATCGGAAACGACTATCCCGAAGATTTCCTGAAGATGGATTCCATCATTAAGAAAATTAACAATCCTTTTCTGGATATGAAAGGATATGAGTTTAAAAAAGCAGATCATAATGCAACGCCAGGCTTACTTATTAATACAGCTCTTTACGAGATATTTGAAGATTGGTCCGCCATTCAGTCAAAGTATATATCAAATAAGCAAACAGACTTGAGCATTAAATCATCATTGGATAAGGAAATACGCTCCAATTACGGCATTAATCTAAATTTTTCATTGGGTATTTTAAATGGAAAAGGATGGGCATTTTATAATGAAAAGCAATATAATAAAGCTATTCAGGCCTGGAAAATCCTTATAGATTATTATCCAAATTTTTCAGAGGCTTATTTAAATATTATAAAGGCTAAAATCTTACTAAAACAGGATTACTCTGCAACTGTTAAAGAATTCAATATTTCATTAGCAAATTCTGAATTTTATACAGAAAAGGAAAAGAAGGATTTAGAAATGGAATTGCACGAAATAGTTAAATAAATGGATGTAATAGGTGTAAAATCGAAAAATGTTAACGAAATTGCACAAGCTATAACCAGCTACGAACGAGAATTACATGACAGAGAAATTTCCGACAATAAACAGCACGCTTTCACCTGATAGACTTGGTCAACTTATTCAAGAAAAATATGGACTAACCGACAACATGGAATGCAGGATCTTCCGGCTTGCGATGAACCATTTATACATCGTTCATGATGGCGAAAACAAATACGTTTTTAGAGTGTATACTCATGATTGGCGAACCGAATTAGAAATTCAAGAAGAATTAAGACTTCTCAACCATCTGAAAGAAGCAGACCGACAAGTTGCTTTTCCCATAGCAGATCAATCAAACAATTTTATTCAGAAAATTGAAGCTCCAGAAGGAACAAGATTCGGCGTTTTATTTTCATATGCTAAGGGTATAAAAACAGTAAAATTCTCACCGGAAACCAGCTTTCTAATTGGGCAGGCACTAGCTAAAGTTCATCAATCAACAGAACATGTAGAACTGATGAGAATGTCTTACAATGCTCAAAACCTGCTTAAGAATCCTGTTGTAAGGACAAAAAATTTCTATTGTAAAAACACGACCGAAATTCAATTTTTAGAAAGTCTTTCCGATTTTTTAACGCTAAAAATGGAAAATACAGACCTGCAGAAAATGAGATATGGAGCGGTTCATCTTGATGTCTGGTTTGATAATTTACATATTGATAACGAAAAAGAAATCACTTTTTTTGACTTTGATTTTTGTGGTAATGGTTATTTATGCTTTGATATTTCTTATTTTCTATTTCAGCTATTTACAACCCATCTGAACGAAGAGGAGTATGAAGCAAAAGCAGATCATTTCATAAGAGGCTATGAAACTGTCACTAAAATTAATGATGAAGAAAAAAAGCTTTTACCTTACGCATGTCTGGCTATTATGAACTATTATATAAGTGTTCAGTGCGACAGATTTGAATATTGGACCAATATTTTCCTGAATGAAGATCATTTAAAAAGAATGGTGGGCAATCTCAAACGATGGATTGCTTATCATAAAATTGAGGTAAAATAGTACTTTTAAATTTCACCCAAAATATCAAAAACAATCTAAAAATTTATATGATTAATGCAAGCTTTCTTATCTTAAATAAATATTGTTAATATGAATACAAAACCCATCACTTTTCCTAATCAGAGAAAGCATAATGCTGTACTAAGTTTCCTGCATTTGTTTGTTATTTCTTATGGGTATCTTTTTATTTTTACCTCTCAGTTTTCGCCTTTAGCAGGAATACATAAGAGTGGAGTCTTGTGGTTGTGTAAAAATGTTTTTCAGCAAACACAGGTAGAATATATTACAATGACTGGCAGCGGCGATACAACATTAGATTATTGGATAGTGCTTGTAAATATTGGCTTAGCGGTAGTGGCTGCACTCGTTATACTTCTTGCAGATAAAAAACAGCGGACATTTAAAGACTTGCATTGGTTTACGGTGGTAGTCGCACGCTATTATGTAGCTATGATCATGCTTTCATATGGTTTTGCCAAACTGCACGACGGGCAGTTCCCCGCCAATACAATTGGCAGACTGGAAGAAAGAGTGGGAGATATGTCGCCAATGGGGGTGGTATGGACTATGATGGGAGCTTCCACTGGTTATACATTTGTTTCCGGATTACTGGAAGTTATAGGTGGGCTTTTGCTTCTTTTCAGGAGAACCAAAACTTTTGGCGCACTTTTTTCCATGACGGTCATGATCAATGTAGCGCTGTTGAATTTCTTTTATGATGTACCAGTAAAAATATTTTCCAGTCATATTGTTTTATTTTGCTTCTTTATTGTAAGTGGGGATGCCATTGCTTTATATCGTTTTTTTGTATTGCATCAGCCATCGCAATTACGTTTTCAAAAAAGAACCTCCGACAAAAAATGGAAGAGAATTACACTTACTGCATTCAAATGGCTTGTAATGGCTTTTTTTATATCGAGTTCTTCATCAGCATTGTTCTATACCCCTCCGGCTGTCCCAATGGAGGGTGCCTATACTATTAATCAATATATTATCAATAACCAGGAAATACCCTGCAATGACTCTATGGGCTGGAAAAAAATATTAATCAGTTATCCGGGGCGGACAAATATAATTCTTAATAATGACAGTATTAAAGCATTTCAAAGTTTCTTAGATACTGGAAAAAAAACACTTATACTTCGTAAAACAGATGAACAGAACATATATGCTTACCTGCATTACCGTGTTCAAAAAGATACAATCATTTTTTCGGGCAATAAGGGCAGTGAATTTGTAAAAATAAAAACGACAAGAAAGAAAAAAGAAGATTATCCGTTAAACAAAAGAGGTTTTCATTGGGTTAATGAATATCCATTTAACAGGTAAGAGACTTGTTGGCAGTAGTTAATTCTCAGTTTCTTTTAGGATATGCTCCTAATGTCACTTGTATTTTTTGTTCTTGATACACAGGAACCATTCCATAAGAGTACATATTAGTGTTGCCTATATATACAATAAATGTAAGGTAAACCCTATCACCCGAGCTATAAGTTGAAATAGCGTCATTCAATGTTTGAGGGCTATAGACATTATATGAGCCAATTTTTGTCAATAAACTACCTGCAAGTATATTATTCTGATTAAACACACCACCAGCTGTTATTGGGCCAATAAGTACACCATTTATGTTTTGCCAATTACCACTAAATCCATTGGTGATATATAAATTATTTTGAAATGGTATACCGTCAATAGCACCAAGAGAGGCTCTAAATTTTATTTCTTCAAAAACAGGTACAGGTTGATTAACTGTATGTTGAATAGATATTACCTTAGATTGATTCCAATTTTGAGACATGCTTGCCATCTCGCTACTGCTTAAAACTCTTCTAAATGAATTATTTCCTGTCGTTGAATTACTACCCCATCTAACACCATGTGCTATAAAGCCGATGTAATCATTCTTACCAAGAGCTGCGAGTGCTGCATCAATATTTGGTGTCAAATTTGGGTTATTACTTTTTAGTTCCTCAATATACTTCAAGTGTAAATCATATAAAGCTTGATTTCCCTCAGCCTTTGCTTTTTCTGCTGCATTAATATGATTTTGAATAGCTTCCTGTTTAGATAAACTTGGGAAAAAAGCATTTTCAAACTGCTTAATCATCTGATCATCTGCATCATACATTTCAATTGTAGTATTAGCAATGCTATTTGAAGTATATTGTTGTCGTACCTGCTGATCAAAAGATGATTTTATAGATCTACTACTACTGCCAAATCCCAAAAATGACCAACCGCTTGATTTTTGACTTACGCTACTTTGATACATTTCGCTCAAAAACTGATCGATAGTTGCAGTTGCATTTATGTTTGCACTAATGGTACTTTTTTTGGAATCTCTGAACTTATAACTTACTATAATTTGGCCATTCCCCCCTGCAATTACATTTTTTACATATTCAGAGGGATTCTCAATAACGATGTTTTTTAATGTACCACCTGTTGCAACCCATGTGTTGGGAATTCGTTTGGAATAAACCATTTCATTTCCAACTTCTAAAATTATTTCCAATTCAGTCAAAGAAATTAGCTCAGCGTTATAACGAGCATTGTATTCATTGATAAGTTGTTGTTGTACATTGATATAATTTGATTCGTATTGATTAGCCATTGTAATAATTTGACTAGAAATAATGGGAAGTAAGTTTGCATTCATTAATGGAAACCCCATATTATTCTTAGCGATTGGCGGAAAAAAGGCTTGAATTGTTGTGTTTTTGCTTATTGCAGCAGTTATTGCTGCTTTTTGACTTTCATTAGGTAGGGACAAGTCTTGAGTTACGGGTATTATCATTGAGCGTACGTTATCATTATCCTGATATGTTTCTCGGCCTTGATTATCTAAGTATTTAATTTTGTTCAATTCAAGTTTGAAGTTAGGTAATATGAAAATTCGAGATTTTGCAGTACCCGTAGAATTTTCATAAAAACCATGTGAAGTATATGGGTAATATCGACCAGAGTTGTCAATTGCGATATAGTTTTCTACATCAAATCGTATTGAATTGGGTGTTACCTGAGTAAATACGAAATTTGTGGAGAAAGCAAAGAGTAAAAAGATAATTAGATTATTTTTCATGTTTCTTTATTTAAAGGTTATTACAATTTTTTTGTTTGGTGTGCTATTGGGGGATTCAGTGCCATAAAATGCTTTTTTTAGTTTTGAATATGCGCCTGAACTATTTTGAACACTACAATTATCAACTTTCGCTTTTGTACCTACCAAAACGCAACCTTTAATTTGGTTTGTATAGTTTCCCATATGTATTTGAACACCTGTTCTGTTGGGTACATTTTCCAGTTGAATTCTCCATCCATCAGTTTTATCGTATCTCAAAATGCCACTGTAAGTGCCAATGGGTATACAACTAATGTTGTTTAAGTTATCCGCCCAAGGCAATTCCAATGTGTAGCAAAGCACTTCTCCATTTGCAATAAGATAACCCATTGTACATATGTCTGAAGATAGTTTTCTTTCGATTGTCAATTCAAAATTGTCTTGAGAATAACCAATTGATGAAAAGAATAATATTATCAATGTCGTTAGTTTTAATGTTCTCATATCTTTTGTTTTTTAGATGAATAAATTAGATCGCCTAGACTGAAACTTCCTCTAGGTACGTTCAGTAAATCATCAATCATTTTTTTTTAAATATCAATGATTTTTTATTAATTTGTTAAAGTTAAAATCAAAATCTGCAATATGGAATAACCCTTTTGTGTTATATTGTAAATTTACTCATCAAAAAAACAGAAAATTATTTCCTCAAATCCTTCAGAAGAAGTAGGATAAAGTTTCATAATTATTAATTTGTACTACATAATCTCAAAAAAATCAGATTGACTTAAAGGGTAAATTTAAATGTTAGAGAAGCATATGAGCCAACTACGATCCGATATAAACAAGAACTTTAGGTTAGGTTTGCAAATGATCTTAATTATGTAGCAACTTCTAAAATATTTTAGATAAATAAAAATACAGCCCCAAAAAAGAGCTGTAATAAAAGGTTATAAGGTTGATTCTGCCACAAACTATTTACTCCATAATTGATAACTGTTCTTAAGTATCTCAAAAGAATTAATTAAAACATTCTTATCATTATCGTTTAAGTTAAAACTCGGTACAAGCTGTATCAGATTTTGAACATTTGTCTGCCAATCGTCATCATCATCAGTGTTATCAATAACGGTTAACAGTTGATATACTTTATCGATATCAACACCCTTCAATGGAACAGCATCGAGTATTGCATTTACTTTATCATCTACAGATACCAAATTTTTCTGTATCGCCATTTCTACTTTCTCTTGGAAATAATCCTGAGCAATTCCATAAATTTCACTCGCGAGATCAGGTCTTACTTTAACCGCAGTAATAAGAATCTCGTTATAGGTAACCTGATCATATCCGTCTGTTAAATACTTTTCACATGTAAGATTATGTAAAATACCATAATTATTACTGTTACTTGGAAGGACAGGTTCTTCAGTTATAATAGTTTTCCAACCCTCATTAGCTACTTTATCTTTGTAGTATGCCATTGAAGCTGCTGCTGCTATAAAAAGGCTTACAAATCCGGACTCTGCTGTCATTAATCCAGCTACTACATCAGCCCAAGCAATTGCTTCTTTTTGTTGTCTTGTTAATTCTCCCATGATTTTTCTTTTAATTTAAATAGTTAATTTTAATTTTTGCTGTATAATCCCCGGCATAGGGTTTTAGTAATCAAAATTTTTGTTTATTTTTATTGCGCATATAAAAACTCTTATCATTTAATTACTAATACAAAAGTATAAGTGAGTAGCGACACAAGTCGTCGTGTTATTTTTATTTTCTAAAAAATTCAAAATATTATTTTGGAGACAAAAACATATCTATACAGGGCTCTTTGATGAGTATAATCAGACAACATTTGATGGATTACACATAAAAGCTGTATCCTCTGACCATATGAATTACAACAAAACTTAAAAAAACTAGCCATTAAATACAGAAAAAAATGAGAAACCATATTTATACATTGTTATTATTATTTTTATTCACAAGCATCAATGCTCAGGAATATTCAAAATTAATAACTGAAGCTGATCAATTATACAGAGCAAAAGATTATAAAATGTCTGCTGATGTATATGATAAAGCTTTTAAAATTGAAAGCGAAAATCCAAATCACTTATATAACGGCGCTTGCTCATCTGCTTTAGCAGGAAATACGAAAAAAGCCTTTAAATGGCTGAACCAGTCAATAGAAAAAGGCTGGACCAATCTAAAGCACTTAAATTCTGATACTGATTTGGATAATCTACATTCAAAAAAAGAGTGGGGGAAAACTATTGAAAAGCTAGAAAAAAAAATAGCGGCAATAGAAGCCAATTATGACAAACCCCTGCAGGCTGAATTATTGGCAATTCTTGAGGAAGACCAAAAATACAGAATGCAAATGGATGATACGCAAAAAAAATTCGGCCCGGATTCTAAAGAAATGAAAGATCTTTGGAAAATAACAATGCAGAAAGACTCGCTTAACTTAATAAAAGTAAAAAAAATATTAGATGAGAAAGGCTGGGTTGGTAAAGACAAAGTAGGCGCACAAGCCAACAGTGCTTTATTTCTTGTCATTCAACATTCAGATCTGGAAACACAAAAAAAATATTTACCTATGATGAAGGAAGCCGTAACAAAAGGCAATGCAAGTCCAGGTTCTTTAGCTTTGTTAATCGACAGAATAGAAATCCGGGAAGGTAGAAAACAGATATATGGAAGTCAGATAGGAATCAATCAGAGCAATAAATCTTACTATGTTTTACCTTTAATTGATCCAGACCATGTAGATAAAAGAAGAACAGAAGTTGGCCTAGGTCCAATCTCTGACTATGTAAAAAATTGGGATTTAGTTTGGGATGTTGAAAAATATAAAAGTGAATTACCCGAATTAGAAAAACTAAATAAGAAGAATTAAATCAATTTGTAAAATGGCGGATTAAGACTTAATGTAAAAATTCTTAATCCGCCATTTTAATTTTTAAAAATATTATGATGAGATTATAATGAAGCAGGGAAACCAGGAATAGAGTTGATTGTTACTTGAAAAATCTGTTGTTATAATCAAGAATTTAAAATAATGAAAATCTGGGATGTGCTTTGAATCTTTGGAACTTAAACAATATACAATTTAACATAATATAAATTATGGGATGTTTTATAATGCAATGAAATAGAGTACTAATCGTTGAGAATCCCTTATTCTTTACTTTTTCCTTCCAGAGATACACTTCAACGATTTCCAAGAGCTCTTCTTGAGTCATAAATCTGTTTTCTCTACGAGGTCGTCAAGTTCTTCAAAATCTTTAAAATTTTCTTTAAACGGCGTGAAAAACATTTTTTTTGTAAAAATTCTGACCATACTTGATCAGATCAGAAAAATAATGTCCCAGAAGATTCTCATAAAATTTACGGGTATCTTTAGGTAAAGTTCCCAATGAGCTTCATAAAACTCATCAACCCCATACAATTACCAGTCTTTGTAATAAAGATGATTGCCTGATATTTCTCCCAGTTTTCAGCAAAATTTTTAACAGGATTTACGGCTTTTCTAGTGCATTGATTTTATAGATGATATTTCCTTTCATTTTTCATTATATTATGTTAAATTAATCCACGTAGAACCTTAGAGGAAATCCATTTTCTTCTTCAATCGTTTTCTAAAAAAAACATTGAGCTGTTTTAAAAATTTTTCGAGACTGGGAAGCAATTATATTCTGTCAGAATCTCTTTTTCTTGCCACATGACAGCTTTTATTCTATCCAAACATAATACCTTTATCTAACCAAAATATATAATATGAAACCTAAAATGATCTGGGCCAATCTGGCCGTAACCGACCTTGAGCGTACACAGAAGTTTTATATGGAGCTTGGATTCAAGCCTAATAATCCGCACACCTCCAATGAACTGGTAAGCTTCTTTTTCGGGGAAAATGAATTTGTCATTCATTTTTTCTTAAAAAATATCATCGAGAGAAATTTAAAAACCATGAATTTTGGAGACCCTCAAGATTCCAATGAAATTATTTTCACTCTTTCAGCCGACAATAAAACACAGGTAGATGATTGGGCTCAGGAAGTAAAGAATGCCGGTGGAACAATTATTTCGGAACCTGAAAGCTTTGGAGAGCATTACTATGGTTTTGTGTTTGCAGACCCCGATGGACATAAGTTTAATGTATTTTTTATGTAAACCTTACCCTATTTTCTCTATATTTGGAACTCAATAAATCAATATGAACCGCTCGAACTGTCTGCCTCCTCCGGCCCCTTAATATTTTCAAATTAATTTGAAGCATACTTCTGCCGTTAACTGATTAACGGCCAGTATTCTTATGCTTCTGGTTTTATAAAATATTAATTCAACTTTTACAGTTCATTCTCTAATGAAAAAATCATATTTATTATTGCATCTGGCCGTGATATTGGCTGGATTTACCGGTGTATTCGGAAAACTGATCACTCTTAATGAAGGTTTACTGGTCTGGTATAGGCTTCTATTCTCCTCTATCATTTTATTCTTTATTTTAAAACTGTTTAAAATTCCATCAGATATTTCCCTGAAGGAAAAAGTTCAGATCGCTAAACCCGGATTATTACTTACGCTACATTGGCTTCTTTTTTATGCCAGTATAAAATATGCCAACATCTCTATTGGTGTGGTCTGCTACTGCCTGACGAGTTTTTTCACGGCCGTATTCAAACCTGTTATTGATAAAGAGCAGTTCAGGCTTTCAGAATTGCTGCTCAGTATGCTGACCATTGCGGGAATTAGTCTAATATTTCATTTTGATACCTCCTATCAGCTTGGGATCCTTCTTGGAATATTTTCATCAGCATTGGGAGCTCTGTATACCCTATACAACAAACGCCTGGTAAGCCATTTTGATACTAAAGTGATCAACTATTATCAGATGATAGCCGGTACTGTATGCTGGGGAGCATTTTTGCCCGTATATCTCCTCTTTTTTCAGTCAGATAGCATAGTTCCTGACTTAAAAAACACGGTTTATTTGGGCATTTTATCACTTTTTTGTACGGTAGGCTTATATGTAATGTTTGCAGAGGTTTTGAAGAAAATTCCTGCCTTTACTGTTAACCTCTCCTATAATCTGGAACCGGTATATGCCATTATTATGGCCTTTTTATTTTTTGGTGAAAGTAAGGAAGTCAATCCTGCTTTTTATCTGGGGTTGGGATTTATTATTGCATCTGTTGTTTTACAGACATTAATTTCGCTGAAGAAAGCAAAATGATAACCCAACTTGTTTAAACTAAACCGGGCGCTTGAATTAAATTAAGTGTCCGGTTTATAAATTTAATCCTACCCATTCAAACCCAGACTGTTATAAAGCTGTACCTGCCATATTCCCAACACTTCTTTGAGCATGACAAAAGTAAATGCAGCATTATAACTGTTAGGAAATGCCGTAATTTCAGTATTGATAAAGTCAGAAGGCTGCGGAACAGGATTTAATCCAAATGTCTGAAACAGGGAAACCGCTCTTTTCATATGAAAGCCTGAAGTCACCAGATCTACACTGGAAGGAGCCATCTGCTTTAAAATCTTGCTGGAATATTTTGCATTTTCATACGTATTCATGCTTTTGTCTTCCTTAATAATATCAGAGTCTGGTACCCCCATTTTCTTTAAGCTTTCACTGAACAATTCCGCTTCACTGGTGCGGCCTCTTCCCTTTCCTGAAACCAATATTTTACAGGACTGATGATTTTCTCTGTATGTATAATACAGCTGATAAGTCTTTACCAATCTGGAATAGGACATGATATGCAGTTTTTCTGCACGGTCAAAATCTACAACCCCACCACCCAATACGACAATAAAAGGATGCTGAGAATTCTTATTTTTATCTGCACCAGTATTAAGGTAACTTTTCTGCAGATATCCGGACGTCAATTGACCCAGAAAACCATTTCCTATGAAAATGATAAGCAAAACAATTGATATACCAATTCCGGCTCTTAACTTTTTATACCTACTTTTCCTTTTTAGCACAGCAATTATAATCAGCCCCAGAAACACTAAGAAGTAAGGTTCTGTAAAAAGCTGTACAACACGAAATAAAAGGTCCAGTAAAAATTTCATCTATGATAATATTGATTACGTTCAGCAAACATCAGAATCTCAAATATAGCATAAGGCTTTCTTAACTTTTATAAAAGCAGTTTAATATTTGAATCTAATTTCTGAATGGTATTTCCATTTTAATATCTCTTTATAAAAATACAAAATCCTGCCACATGAATGCTTTTATTCTGTAAAAACAATACCTTTATTCTAACCCAAAATATCAATGAGATGAAAAATAAAATAATCTGGACGAATCTGTCCGAACGTACAGAGAAATTTCATGACATTAAATCATTTAATCAATATGTTAAAGCTAAATTACCAAAGCATAATTGGATAGACATTGGTTTTTATCCTGATCGCTTTATTTTGGCGACTCCCCCTGTCTGCCCTAATTTCTATCGTATTTCAATTAAATTTGAATTGAATGGTGAAGGTGACAAAAGTCTTATGTTTTTTTCAAGTCCCAATCAACCTATACAGTGGAACGTGGAAAAGCCTTTTAAAGGATATTACATTCAAATTACCGAGGATGTTATCTCCAATTATCAGCATTTAGAATATTCTTTTCTCACTTATGGACTGCATGAGCCACTTTATTTAGAGAAAGACGAAGAAATGGTCATAACCAGGATATTTGAGGATGCTTTGCGAGAATATGAAAGTAATAATTTTTCGATGAATCTGTTATTAGCCTATTGCAATCTGATGTTTGCCCATATTTCAAAATTTTATGAACGACAGTTTGGTGTGAGAAAAGAAAAAAATAACCGGTTGATTAGCGACTTCTTCAAGCTCTTAGACACTTATTACAGCAATAATAACGAAAGTGTCACTCAACCGACTGTCACCTATTTTGCCAAAAGGCTAAATGTTACTCCGAATTATTTAAGCGATGTAATAAAATTTCACACCGGTAAGCCTGTTTTAGAACATATTCACTTACAAATAATAGATACCTCAAAAAGCCTTTTAAAAAACAATAAGCATACTGTTTCAGAGGTTGCTTATCAATTGGGATTTGAATATCCTAACTATTTTTCACGCCTGTTTAAAAAAGTTACAGGAAAGTCACCTTCAGGTTTTCAAAAAAAATGATTGCGTCTAAAAACCCTTATTTATTTTCATCAATATTTGATACCGTTAAAGATTGAGAGCCCAGAGTAATTTTAATGGTAATACATATTAAATCCCACAAACAGCCAATCAAATTCGCAAGAAATTTTCTGAATCGGTAATTTGTATCCATACAACCTTTATTTGTTTTCGTCATTTTTGGTGTGATCTGAAGAAATTTGCAACATTAACTCATTAAATTTTAACATAATGGCATTTGAAAAAACTTTAGACTATCAAATAGATCACACCCTTGCAGGACGCTTGGGTAAAGAGGTTTATGAAAAGGCAATTGAGCAGCAAAAAAGTATATCTGAACAAGATTATGCTGCCATTAAATTTTTGGGAGAAAGAGCTATCCGCCCACCGTTCAGAACTCCGGTTCACAAGACTCCTGCTGATCATGGAATGAATGTTTGGGAGGATATTTATTTTCCTTCCAGTGATGGTGTTCCCCTCGAAGGCTGGTATATTCCTTCCGTAAAAGGCGAATCTGACAAACTTATCATTATGAATCATCCACTGCCAATGAGCCGTTCCGGATTTACAGGGCATTTTGGCGAACCGTTTTCGAGTGTGGATGACTTGGAAATTGATTTTGTTATTGAGATGAAACATTTATCCAATGCAGGATATAATATTTTAGCTTATGATTTACGGAATCATGGCAATAGCGGAACAGCAAACAACAATATATGCGGAATTGGACGTTATGAATGGCGTGATGTAGTTGGCGCACAAAATTATGTAAATAGCCATCCTGAATTGAGTAAGATGAAAGTGGCATTGTACAACCGCTGTACAGGTGGAAATGCAGCCTATGAAGCAATGTACAGATATCCTGAATTGTTTGATCATATTATCTGTTTTTTTGGACCAATGACCTTGTGTATGACGGCAATGATGAAAAAATTTGCAGGATATGCAGGCGTTGGCCAGTATTTGGAATTAATGGCTTTTGAACAATTGAAATTAGGAGGTTTTACTCATTACGAAATGGATCCAAAACCATTTGCACCCGCTGTAAAAGTCCCATACTTTATGTCGGAAGTTTTAGATGATGCCTGGACAGACAATCCAAATGATGCACAAGCCATATTCGATTTAATAGGTTCAACTGAAAAAGAACTGTTTTGGATTGAAGGTACAAACCGAAGATTTGATGCTTACAACTATTTTGGATTACATCCAGAAAAGATGATTGCATTCTTTGATAAGTATATGAAATAAAAAACATTAATTGTACAAGAAAAATTCTTTACAATAAAAAGGAGATCAGAAAAGGTCTCCTTTCCCGTATATCTGAAATTACTAATGATTTCCTCTGACAAAGTCTAATTTGAAAATTAATTACGGTTTGAAATAAACATTTTGTCTATTTTGAGTTGAGCCACCAATATTTTAAAGCCCAGTCTAGAGTTTCTATAACTGGGCTTCATTGAGAATGATACAAGGTGTCCTTATCTAAATTTATTTTTAGAAATCAGATGTTTCATCATGTGTATTACCCTTTCAGTACATTTTAAACTTCAAGTTTAGATTCAATTTTATCAGGATGGTTCAGACAATAGTGCAATTGTTCCTTATCAAGCTGCTTTTCCCAACGGGCAACTACAATAGTGGCAACGGAATTTCCTATAACATTCGTAAGGGCCCTGCACTCACTCATGAATTTATCAATTCCTAAAATCAAAGTCATTCCCGCAATTGGAATTTCCGGAACAACAGCAAGGGTTGCCGCTAATGTAATAAAACCTGCCCCTGTCACTCCTGCGGCTCCCTTAGAGCTTAACATGGCAACAAGAAGAAGTATCAGTTGTTTTTCAAACGAAAGATGGATATTGAGAGCCTGTGCTATGAATAAAGACGCAAGCGTCATATAAATATTTGTTCCATCTAAATTAAAAGAATACCCGGTAGGAATCACCAGGCCTACAACGGTTTTGGAACATCCCGCTTTTTCCAGTTTTTCCATAATTCCCGGCAATGCAGATTCTGAAGAGCTGGTTCCTAAAACCAAAAGGATTTCTTCTTTAAGGTAAATAACTAACTTAAAAATATTAAATCCATTATACCATGTTACCACACCTAAAACCAATACTACAAATAAGATAGAGGTAATATAAAATGTACCTACTAAAAATATTAAATTCAGCACAGAACTGATCCCATATTTTCCAATGGTAAAAGCCATTGCCCCAAAAGCACCAATGGGAGCCAGCTTCATCAATATATGGACTATTTTAAAAATAGGAGTGGAAAGATCCTGCAGAAAGTTGGTTATTTTATGGCTTTTTTCCTTAGTGAGTACCAAAGCAACCCCCATTAGAATTGCAATAAGAAGTACCTGCAGAATATTTTCTCCAACCAAAGGACTAAACAGGGTCTGAGGGATAATATTCATAATAAATCCGGTAACAGTAGAATCATGTGCCTTTTGCTGATATTCTGAAATATCTCCTGTAAGAGTCGAAGGGTCAATGTTGAGACCGGCACCTGGCTGTACTATATTTCCTACTATTAAACCTATGATTAAAGCCAGTGTAGAAAATGTTAAGAAATAGGCCATTGCTTTTATAGCAATTCTACCTACCCTTTTAAGATCAGTCATATGGGCAATCCCTAATGTCAAAGTAATGAAAATAACGGGTGCGATGATCATTTTTACTAATTTTATAAAACCGTCTCCTACCGGTTTCATTTTTTCACCCAGTTCAGGATAAAAATGTCCTAAAAGGATACCTGCGATGATTGCAATAATTACTTGAAAGTAAAGCTGCTTATAGAATTTTTTCATATGATGTGTTTTTTATAATTGGACTTTAAAAGTTTATCAGAATAGTAAGAATTGGGGGAAACTTATATCTGTATCCCTATACTGTAAGCAAAAAATACGGATCAGTGCCTGAATATTGAGATACCTGGTTTTGGCTAAAGTGAAATAGCTCTTATATTATTTCCCCCATTTCCTGTAGAATCTCTCAGTAGCTTTGATTCTTTAAATGGCTGTCATTTGATTTTCAGGAAGCTGTACTCTAGAGTACAATCTGCAGAGACAATAAATATTCTCCTTTTCTATCGAAAATTCTTTTTGTAGAAGGGTCATACAGAGGCCTGCTGCTATATTGGGCAACAATTCTTGTGTTTTGACCATATAGATAAAAATTGATGCCTGCATCAAAATAGCTTCCACTTTGGTTTAAGGCTTTCAAATCTTTAAGTGCATAATTAAAAAATGGCTGAACTTTTAAAATGTTACTAAACTTTGGAAGTACAAAACCAGCCTGTGAGAACCAAATGCTTCCTGTTCCCATCAGAACCCTGTTATTACCCGCACCTTCCAGTGCTGTTTCTCCTTTAAATTCGGGATCAGGTGTACCGGGATTTAAAACTCCGCTTAATCTTAAATAGTTCGGACCATAATTATAATTGTAATAAACAGAGTACAGCGTAAGTCCCATTTCTTTCTTTTTGTTTCCAATGGGTAATTCTGTGTATATATCTGTCCCCAATATACTGGTATCATGCGATTCAAAAACATCTTTGAGCGGCTGAGTGAGCGTAGACTGTTTATTGAAATAATAACCAATTCCAAAATTTAAAATCTTTCTTTTCCCCAGATTATTACCTGACAGAAAAGCATTTGCAGTAACTTCTTTATTGAAGAATTGATAATATACATATCCGGCATAAGATAGTTTTCCACTTTTGTTATTATCAACAGCTCCTCCTCCTACTGCAGGAGTCAGATTTGTTGCAAAAGGTTTATTGATGCTGAACCTGTAATTAAGCTTATCAAATTCTCCATGAACAAATACCCCAAACTGTCTTGAAAACTGATCTGCAACTTCAATAGTAGGAAAATTAAAAACAGGGAGATCTCCTGCCAGCATTTTGATACTGCTTCCATTCGATAATCGGCTTACCCCATTCCAGGAGTGTAACCCGGCTCCCACATACACGTTGTTTTTATTGGGTTTTCCTGTTTGAAAGTCATTTCGGGGAATAATCGCCAACTCGTTGTATGCGTCATGAATAAAAAAAGGTGCTCTTTTCCCTGCCCCGGTTGCTCCAGTTCCGGTACCTCCACCAGAAATAAAGCTTTCATTATTAGTCCCCACCTGAAAGTATACAGAATAAAAGGGAGTTACCTGGCTTTGAACAGTAAGCCTCATCCGTCGGATACTTGCATCGTAAGTCTGGTCCTGCGGAACTCCATTCACCTGTGTTCCCGGATTGTTTTCAATACTGCGGAGCCAGATCTGACTGGAAAGAGTAAATTTTATCCATCTGTCCCCTGAGGGATTTAGATTGATGGTAAGATCTCCAATATCCAGAGGATTTTTTTTAGCAGGTAAGTTATCTGATTTTTTTTCGATGTGAAGAGAATCCTGACTGTAAGCATATGGCATTACAATTAGGAAAAAAATTATTCTCAATTTTTTCATAAGTGTTTTTTTTCATCAATTTGTTTAATAAAACTATGCAAAACATTTTAATCCTGCAAGTCTTTCATAAAAAAAATCGATAACTATATTCCAATGTCATTATCTGATTTACAGCACAATAAAGCCTGACATCCAAAAACAGCTTTATTCTTCGGCTTTAGCAAAATTTGTCGATGATTAATGCAGGAATCCTTTTCTGATATATTGAGATAATGATAAAACCGGGGAAATTTTCTCTTTTTATTTATACAATTATTTTATACATTTGCAGGCATCAAACAACACACTAAAAAGTGTGTTAATAAAAGATAAACACCTACCCAAGTGAAAAAGCAGAAAAGTATCCATATTTTTATGACTCTACTCCATATATTTTTGGACAGACATTTTTATAAAGAAAAAAACAGAAACGCCTCTTTCAATATAAAGAAGAAGTTTCAACCCGAAAAAACATCATAACCCAAAAACAGATTGATCCAATCTTAAAAAATCATTTGCCGGTAAGAAAAGAAACACAAAACTTTTCCCTGAACAGGAGCAATTCCTTTTAGATTAGCATAACAGCATATGTTTCGGCCGCCAAAGGCGGCCGAAACTATCCACACTCCTTCACAGATACACCATTCTTAGCCTGAGTAAAGCATTCTATAATTCTAAAACTTTGCGGTGGCAAGAGATCAAAATCATGAGACTGAATATCATCACGTGCTTGAACTGTAAGAATGTAGTACACTGTTAAGGATATCAGGAGAATATCTGAAGACATTCATCAGCACACCCTTTTTCAAATGTACCCGAACTTTACTGTTTCTTAAAAACTTAGGTTTCCTTCGTGGCTGAAAAACTCATCACTTAGAGCTTTATATAAAAATGTTCATCGCCTCTTACACAAGCTCTTAATGGTTTAATAAAATACAATTTTTAAGTGGTTAATTAAAGGATGATAGTATTAAAAAATTTTAAACAGATTGACACTCAAAATTAATATTATCTCAATCTGATATGAGTTTTAAAAAGATATATTTGCCCTGTAAATTTAACACTGTCAAT
The DNA here is from genome assembly GCF_006829085.1 of Chryseobacterium sp. ON_d1. Lineage (GTDB taxonomy): Bacteria > Bacteroidota > Bacteroidia > Flavobacteriales > Weeksellaceae > Chryseobacterium. The sequence goes on along the minus strand of NZ_BJTC01000002.1, from coordinate 367,775 downwards.
CACATGTCAACAGTTCTCAAAACATTTGTAGCGTATCTCAAAAGACCTGCTCTTTATCCTGAACTGGGCAGAAAGATCATCAAAAATACAATAAGCAGAAGAAGTCCATTCAGAGGAAAAGCAAAAACAAATGCCTGGGCGGCATCTATAGCAGTTTCTCAAAAACTAGCAGTTTCCTGGCTTTTTTCTATGGATACTGATCATTTCAGAAATACCTATGCTGATATTCTGGAAAAAGCAATTGCAAAAGAAGCACAATGCCCTATTACAATGGGTGGTGCCGGCGCACTGGAGCTTATTTACTATGCATGTGAATATACAAAAGCTCAAAATGTCCTGGAAACCGGAGTCGCTTATGGATGGTCATCATTGGCCATATTGCTTTCCCTTCAAAAAAGAAACGGAACACTGTACAGCTCAGATATGCCTTATCTTGCACAGGATGGAGACCGGTATGTAGGCTATGTTGTCCCTGAAAACCTTAAAAAATATTGGAAATTATTCCGGTTTGCAGACAGAGAATCTTTGCCTAAAATTTTTAAAAAAGTTTCTTCTTTTGATGTTTTCCACTATGATTCTGACAAAAGCTATCACGGAAGAATGTGGGCTTATCACCAGATCTATAAAAGACTGAAACCCGGTGCAGTCTTTATCAGTGATGATATTGGAGATAATTCGGCATACCAGGATTTCTGTCGTAAAAAAAATATTAGGACTTCTGTTGTAGAATACAGCGGAAAATATATTGGCGTTTTTATAAAAGAATAATCAGCGGCTGATCAATTGTTTATATAGTAAATGGAGAACATTAAGTTCTCCATTTTTCTTTTAATGATTAAACATCCTTTAATAAAATTTTTCAAAAAAAATTTGCGTAGCTAAATAACTACACATATATTTGTAGTCAAATAACTACACGATGAATTTAAGAAGAGATGTATTTCAGGCGATAGCAGATCCTACCAGAAGATCTATATTAATGTTGGTGGCGACACAGTCGATGACGGCAGGAGCCATTGCTTCTAATTTTGATACGGCGAGACCTACCGTTTCAAAGCATCTCCAGATCCTTACAGAATGCGAACTATTAAGATCTGAACAAAACGGCAGAGAAATTATTTATCACCTCAATCCCAATAAAATGAAAGAAATAGCCGATTTTATAGAACCCTTCCGTAAAATGTGGGACGAAAAATTCAACAAACTGGAAAGTGTGATGAAAGCGTATAAAAATAATATGAGACAATAGATAATAAACGAAAAGATGAGAGACTGTGGATGTCAAAGTTTAACTGTAAACCTCAATGTCAATAGTGAATTTTGCTTTGCAAGTGAATCGTCAATTATTTTTGAAAGGATAACAACGTTGAACATTAAACTTTAAACCTTGAACGATTGTATTCTCAAACTCTGGAACTCTCCCACTCTAATACTCAGAGAACCCTCAAACTTAAAAACCAAACTCAAAATATGGAACTCAAAACAAAAATACACGCAGAAGACGGCAAACAGGAAATCTTCATCATCAGAGAATTTGACCTTCCTGTAGAACTGCTTTTCAAAGCCTATACAGAAGCTGAACTTTTTGAACAATGGATGGGCACCAAAGTCACCAAGTTTGAAAACCAACCCCACGGAAGCTACCGTTTTGAAACGTCCAATCCTCAGGGAGAAGTGATGTTCAGTGCCAATGGAACCATTCATGATATTGTTCAGAATGAGAAAATTATAAGGACTTTCCAGATGGAGAACACTCCTTTTCCTGCTCAGATCGAGTTTTTAACATTTGAAAAATTAACAGGCAACACCAGTAAAATCACGATCCAGACAATTTATAAATCTATTGACTTCAGAGACCAGCACCTGAAAATGCCATTTGCCCAGGGAATTAATATGGCGCATAACCGTTTGCAGGAGTTGTTTAAGTAGGAGAAATAGATAATAGACGAAGAGATGATAAACAATGGGCAACAAGGTTTAAATTGTGGGCATCAATGTCAATAGTGAATTTTGCTTCGCAAGTGAATCGTCAATCATTATTTGATAAACAGCAGAACCTTGAACATTAAACTTTAAACCTTAAACCCTTATACTCTCCCACTCTCAAATCCTCAAACCCTAAAACCCCGAATCTCGCATCCCGAAACCCAAAACTCTCCCACTCTAATACTCTCAAACCCTCAAACCTCCCACACAATGAATCCAAAAGTTAATTTTTTCTTCGAAAAAGCCACACAGTGGAAAGAAGAATTTGAAAAATTAAGGACAATCGCGTTAAGCACCGAATTAGTAGAAGATTTAAAATGGGGCTGTCCCTGCTATACCTATGAAGGGAAAAATATTTTCCTGATCCACGGCTTTAAAGAATACTGTGCCCTACTCTTCTTTAAGGGGGCTTTGATGAAAGATCCGGACCATATCCTGATTCAGCAGTCTAAAAATGTGCAGGCCGCAAGACAGATCCGCTTTACCGATGTGGAACAAATTAATGATCTGCAAGACATCCTTCGTCAATATATGTTTGAAGCTGTTGAAATTGAAGAATCGGGCGCTAAAGTGGAAATGAAGAAAACAAAAGAGTTTGAAATAGCGAAAGAGTTTCAGGAAAAGCTGGATCAAGATCCTGCATTAGAGGAAGCTTTCAAAGCATTAACACCAGGAAGGCAAAGGGCCTACCTGCTTCACTTCTCCTCTGCCAAACAGTCCAAAACCCGCGAAGCCCGCATTGAAAAATGCATCCCACAAATCATGGACGGAATAGGATTAAACGACTAACTATAAAAACAGATCATGAACACACCACAACCCTCACAAAAAAGAACAAAGATTATCTACTGGATATTCACTCTGTGGATGGCTCTGGGAATGGTTTCCACTGCCATTGTCCAACTAATGAAAAACAAAGATGAACTGGCCAATTTTACCAACCTCGGCTACCCTTCTTATCTGATGACCATTATCGGCGTATGGAAAATCCTGGGTGTTATTGCCATCCTTATACCTAAACATCTGTTGCTAAAAGAATGGGCTTATGCCGGATTTTTCTTCGTGATGTCAGGAGCTATCATTTCCCATCTTATTGTGGGGGATACAGCCGGCAGAACTTTTCCCGCAGTATTACTATTTGTATTGGTACTTATTTCCTGGTATTTCAGACCTGCAGACAGAAAAATTACTGTTATTAATTAATAATTTTAAAAACTAACAGTCAAAGATTTTATCTGCGATAAAATCTTTGCGCCTTAAACAATCCCTCATTAAAATAACTTGCGTCTTTGCGATTTCCAACAAAACAAATTCGACATGAAAACTCAACTAACCCCGGAACAAATCAACGAGTTTTTAAATACAGCCAGCAGAACTTTTCTCCGCAGTATTATTATTGGTACTGGTTATTATTTCCCGATATTTAAGTCCCATGGAAAGAAAAATCACTATTATTGATTAATAATCTTAATAATTAACAGTCAGAAATTTTATCGCAGATAAAATCTTTGTGCCTTAAAACAAGCCATTATTAATAAAACTTGCGCCTAAGCGAATTCCAACAAACACAATAAAACAAAATTTGACATGAAAACTCAACTAACTCCAGAACAAATCAACGAGTTTTTAAATACAGCCAGCAGAACTTTTCCCGCAGTATTATTATTGGTACTGGTTATTATTTCCCGGTATTTAAGTCCCATGGAAAGAAAAATCACTATTATTGATTAATAATCTTAATAATTAACAGTCAGAAATTTTATCGCAGATAAAATCTTTGCGCCTTAAACAATCCCTCATTAAAATAACTTGCGTCTTTGCGATTTCCAACAAAACAAATTCGACATGAAAACTCAACTAACCCCGGAACAAATCAACGAGTTTTTAAATACAGTCAGCAGAACTTTTCCCGCAGTATTATTATTGGTACTGGTTATTATTTCCCGGTATTTAAGTCCCATGGAAAGAAAAATCACTATTATTGATTAATAATCTTAATAATTAACAGTCAGAAATTTTATCGCAGATAAAATCTTTGCGCCTTAAAACAAGCCATTATTAATAAAACTTGCGCCTAAGCGAATTCCAACAAACACAATAAAACAAAATTTGACATGAAAACTCAACTAACCCCGGAACAAATCAACGAGTTTTTAAAAATACTAAAAACCCGATTTGAAAAAAATATGAACCGACATAAAGATTTGAAATGGGAAAAAATCCAGCAAAGATTGGAAGCCAATCCCGAAAAAATCTGGTCTTTATATGGAATGGAAGCCACTGAAGGTGAACCCGACGTGGTAGATTATAATAAAAAAACAGATGAATATTCTTTCGTTGACTGCTCCCCCGAAAGTCCAAAACGCCGAAGTTTATGTTATGATTATCAGGCCTGGGATGCCAGAAAAGCCAACAAACCAGAAAGTAACGTCATCGACACCGCTAAAGAAATGGGTATTGAACTTTTGACAGAAGAACAATACCGTCATCTTCAGGAATTGGGAAAATTTGACCAAAAGACTTCAAGCTGGATCAAGACACCCCCTGAAATCCGGGAACTGGGAGGTGCACTGTTCTGTGACAGAAGATACAATACCGTATTTACGTATCACAACGGTGCAGATTCTTATTATGCGGCAAGAGGATTCAGAGGAGTATTAAAAGTATAAAGGAGAATAATCAACTGGGATCTCTCAACCAGGGAGATTCCACACTCCAGAATATAATTTTTACGCCCAGATAATTTTCTGCATATTCTGTAAATTCTTCTTTGGTAAAAGGCTTTTTAGTTTTCGGATTTGTATACGTTAAAGTCGGCTCCTGAACGGCCATTGCTACCAGAGAAAGCTTTCCTTTGTACTGATTAAAAAAAGGATAAGAATTTTTCATTTGTGCTTTCTTACCCGGAACAATATCCGGTCCGCCCAGTCCTATATTATTTTGGTAAGCAAAATCGAAAAGTCTTGACATATACTGGTGATCATTTTCCCATTCGCATGGAAAGAAATTGACATATTGCAGAACGTAAGAATGGTGGAAAGCGTTTCTTGCAAACTTTAGATTTTCCAACTCAGCCTGAAAATAGCCATCGCAGCTAAATCCTGTTTTATCTTTTTTCATGTCAATGTCAATCGCCGTTTCCGGAAGATTAATTCCCTGGATTTTGCCGTCAAATTTCTTTGCCAGCTCTCCTATCAGTTTCTGAAATCTTTTTCGGACTGCCGGATTCCATTGTTGGGTTGCCCAACCGCTTCCCACAGGTTTGTTCTCACCCGGATTATCATATTGAGGAATAAGCCCGCCATTATATTCTTTATCGTTCAAAACATAATCAGGAATATATCTTGCCTGCGGTTCAAAGAATCTGTCCTGAAGCTGGATAAATAATTTTCTATTGAGTTTTGTAAGATAATCCAGATCCTTCTCAATAGCAGAAAAATCATACACATCTTTTGTTTTTTCCAAAGCTTTCCAGTTATATACAATCTGTACACCACCAATATCTTCTCTTGTAATCATCTTTTCAATTCCATGCAGGTCTCCTGATGAAGTATAAATATAATTTTGAGGAGCCTGTGCGGTCACAAACTGTACCCCTAAAATAAAAAATCCCAATCTCAGCACTCTAGTCATCTTTTTCATTAAATCAATTTTCCATGGTCAATCATTTTTCATGCCTAAAAGCATTTACAAGTTTTAAGTCTGATGAAAATTATCCTTATTTACCAACAATTTTCTTTCATATATAAATACTATTGTTATTTTTGGAATACGAAATTTGATTTTAACAATTAAGGATATGAAAAAATTAATCTTATTGGGTGCTGTATCAGCTTTTTTAATCAACTGTAATAAAAAAACTGAGGCACCGGCTCCCAAGGCAGAGGCTGATACCGTGGCTATTGCTGAACCTGTGGTAGATACACTTGGACCAAAATCGTTCTGTTATATCGGAGTAACCGGAAAAGACAGTGTTTTTGCGTCTATAGATGACAATTTAGGAACGATCACAGGGAAATTATCGTACAAAAACAGTGAGAAAGACAGTTCAAAAGGTGATGTTACTGGTTTCAAATCAGGAGATACGCTAAAACTGACTTACGAGTTCGCTTCAGAAGGCCAAAAGAGCAAGAGAGATATTTACTTCATCCAGAAAGACAATACTTTAACGGAAGGAATTGGTGACCACAAAGAAGAAGACGGACAATCCAAATATGCTGACGAAAAGAAAATCAGCTATAAAGACGGACAGAAACTAACCGCTGCAGATTGTAAAATAGTCAGCAAAGCTTTAAAATAACAAGTAATTATAAATAAAAACAGCCTTCTTCTAGGCTGTTTTTTATGTTAATTCTGTTTCTATAACTTCAATAAAACGATTTACCGCTTCATCCCCTGTATTCCAGGAAGTGATAAGACGAACCGCAGAAAAGTTTTCATCTACTTTTTTCCATACGTAGAATTCAAAATTTTCAGACAGCACCTCAATAAGATCGTTATTGAGAATAGGAAAAATCTGATTGGTATAGGTATCCGCAAGAAAAGCAGTGCCCTTTTTCTGTAACGCTCTCTTAATTTTCATAGCCTGCTGATTGGCATGTTGTGCCAGATCAAAATACAGATTATCCTTCATCAGTTCCATAAACTGAATTCCCAAAAGTCTTCCTTTTGCCAGTAACGCTCCTTTCTGTTTGATATTAAAAGCAAAATCCTCCTGTAGAACGGGATTATTAATCACAATTGCTTCTCCAATCAAAGCTCCGTTCTTAGTGCCTCCAAGATAGAAAACATCGGTAAGAGCAGCTACCTTTTCCAGAGTAAGATCACTGATTTCCGAAGTCAGACCATGTCCCAGTCTGGCTCCGTCCATAAAAAGGTATAATTTATTCTGCTTACAGAATGTTGAAAGCTCTTCCAGTTCTTTTGCCTGATAAATCGTTCCCAGTTCTGTAGAATTGGAAATATAAACCAATTTGGGCATTACCTGATGAGGAACATTTCTATGGTTTTCCAACACGGGAATGATATCCGATGGCCTCAGCTTCCCGTCTATAGTTTCAATGCTCAGCACTTTATGACCTGTGGCTTCAATAGCTCCGGTTTCATTATTTAAAATATGCCCGGAAGAAGCGGAAATCACACACTGATAAGGTTTTAAGATCGCTGAAATAACAATTAAGTTAGCCTGTGTCCCTCCTGAAAGCAAAAAAACTTCAGATGCTTGATTATTAATTTTCTCCTTGATTAAAGCTTTAGCTTTCAATGAATATTCATCTTCGCCGTAGCCAGCCTGCTGGTCAAGATTGTATTGTAAAAGAGCCTGTAAAATATTCGGGTGGCACCCCTCAGAATAGTCGTTTTTGAATGAAAATTTCATAGAGTAAAAGTAAAAAAAGTTAAAATAACAAGAGCCAACTTTTCATTTTATTTTGTTAGATTTGTATTGAAAATCATCTAACATTTTGAAAACAACCCTAACAGAAGAGAATTACCTGAAAGCTTTGTTTCATTTAGTTGACAATGAAGGAAAGGTTACGATTAATGAGCTCAGCAAATTTTTGAATGTAAAAATGCCGAGTGTCAATAATATGATGAAGAAATTTGCCGAGAAAAAATGGGTGATTTATGAGACATATAAGCCTCTGATCGTTACCGAAAACGGAAGGCGTGAAGCAGCCCTGGTGGTTAGAAAACACAGGCTTACCGAAATGTTTCTGGTTAAAAAAATGAATTTTGGCTGGGAAAATGTTCATGAGATTGCGGAACAGCTGGAGCATGTACATTCACAGATCTTTTTTGACAAAATGGATGAGATTCTGGATCATCCTAAGTTTGATCCTCATGGAGAACCTATTCCTGATAAAGACGGAAATATTATTGCCCAGGATCTGCAGAAATTAAGCGTCTGTGAACCGGGTGAAAATGTAACTTTTGCTTCAGTTACCCTTTCCGACGATGCTTTCCTGACTTACCTGAATGACAGGAAACTTCTCCTCAATACAAAAGTGAAAATTATAAAAATTGAAAGTTTTGATAAGTCGATGACCATAGAAATTGATGGCAAAACTGAAATATTAAGCAAAAAAGCCACTGAAAAAATATTGGTTAAAAAATAGCCTTTAACCTATCAAATATTTAAACCATTAAGAGACATTTAAAAGAATAAAGTAATGAAGATTAAACATTCTGATTTTAAGGTTAATGCAAAACTTATCTGACTTAATGGTTAAAAAACAGGTTCAGTTTAAAAATTCAACTTTAATTTTTTTAAGTCATTAAAGAATAACATCTATTGGGTTATACTGTTAAAAAACGGTTAAACTCCTCTTCTGTAAATCCTGAAGATTTATTTTTAATTAGGTTTGCAAAATATTCTACTTACTTTGTCTTTTCTGACAAGTACAAACATTAATTATTACTTAAAAGAATTATGAAAAAAAGCATTCCGTTTTTTATTATTTCGATGTTGCTAAGCCCATTGACAAATGCACAAACCACGCAGGTAAGAGATTTTGTAATTGAGCCGCAGATTAAACCCAATTTTTATATTTACAAGACTTTTGGCGTATTTGGCGGAAAAGAATATTCGACCAATGCAGTGTATCTGGTGACTAAAAAAGGAGTTGTTTTGTTCGATGTTCCCTGGCAGAAAACACAATATCAAAGCCTGTTGGATACCATTCAGAAGCGCCATCACCTTCCTGTTATTGCAGTATTTGCCACCCACTCTCACGAAGACAGAGCCGGAGATTTAAGTTTCTATAACAATAAGGGTATCAAAACTTATGCAACAGAGAAGACCAATGAACTTTTAAAGAAAGACGGAAAAGCAACTTCTAGTGAAATTATAAAAACCGGTAAGCCTTACCGTATTGGTGGAGAAGAGTTTATAGTAGACTTTCTGGGTGAAGGACATACAGTGGATAATGTAGTGGTTTGGTTTCCTAAATATAAAATACTGGACGGTGGATGCCTTGTAAAAAGCAGATCAGCAGCAGATCTCGGCTATACCGGAGAAGCCAACATTGCACAATGGCCCCAAACCATGGAAAAACTAAAATCCAAATACGCCCAGGCAACCCTTATTATCCCGGGGCATGATGAATGGAAAGGCGGTGGACATGTAGAACACACTCTTGATCTTCTGAATAAAAAATAAACCTTTAGGGCCCCGGCGTTCGCCGGGGCCCTAAAGGTTTAAAAACAGTATGCTAAAGACTAATGCTTTTTAGAAGCTGTACTACACGTTCAATTTCTTCCATTGTATTGAAATAATGAGGAGATAACCGGATAGCATGGTCTACCTCTTTAAAACTAAAATCAATTAACGCATCACCTTTACGGTTTTCCTTAAAAAATACATTGTTACCACTCAGAATCTTTTGGATTTTTTCAACCTTTCCGTCTGGCTGGCAGAAGGTAACAATACTGCCCAATCTGTTTCCTTTATCCAAAACGGTGAAACCACTATCCTTCAGATGGGTTCTCAGAGTATCTGACAATATACGGTTATAGCTCTCAATCTGGCTTACACCAATAGCATTCGCATAACGCAGCGCTTCTGTAAAGCCCAGCAGAGAAGCATATGGTCTTTCAAAAAGCTCAAATCTTTTAGCAGTATCATTGAGCACGAAATCATCAAAAGAAATCCATTTAGCCCCGATACTATCTAAAAATAAAGGATACATGGTATGATGTAAAGCTTTATCAGAAACATATAAAAAACCTGTTCCCCGGGGCCCCCTCATAAACTTTCTTCCTGTTGCTGTCAGAAAATCACAATGAATTTTTTCGACATCTACCACAATCTGTCCTACAGACTGACAGGCATCTACAAGGTAAAGAACATCATATTGCTTACACAGCTTCCCTACTCCTTCTATATTCTGAATAAGCCCGGAATTGGTAGGAATATGAGTAACAGCAATCAATTTAGGATTGTGCTTTCTGATTAAACTTTCAAAATCCTCAAGATCCAGCTCATGGTCGGGCAGATTGGCAGCCCTGATAATTTCAATACGGTATCTTTTCTGCAAAGAAATAAAAGCTATCTGATTGGATATATAATCATCATTGGTGGTTATGATGCAGTCTCCTTCTTTAAAATCAATGCTTGATAAAGCTTTGGCATAGCCATCTGTAGAACTGCTTACGAAGGCAATATTGGAAGGTTTTGTATTGATCAGCTTCGCTGCCTCTTCATAAAAGCGGCTGATCCTCTCCGAGTTTCGCATCACTGCTGCATAGCCTCCGATCTCCTGTTCTTCATATAAATACTTAACTGTACTATCCACAACGGACCTGGGCATTAATGACGCCCCTGCACTGTTTAAAAATATTTTATCCGAGCATCCCGGAGTCTCCTGTCTGATAACTTCTAAATTCATTTCTCTCAATCCTTACAACAAATGTACTTTTAATTTTTTCTATATAAGGCATAAAAAATCCCGGATTTTCACCCGGGACTCTATATTTAATAAGTGATTTTAATCTAAAACACTCCAGCCTCTCTTAGGATTTGTATTGGCAGAAACTTCCTGCTCGTTAACAATAATGTTTTCTTTTCTCTGGCCGATGTAATCCAGTTCGCTCAGTTTAGAGAAAATAGTCTCAAGGCTTCTCAGCATCTGCTGAATATAAAGCAAAGGTTCACCACAGTTATGATGGTCATAATTGGTCTCTGCTACAATAGAAAGCTGGTTCAGTAAAGTATGAGGGGCAATCTCACTCCACTCTAAACTGTAATTCAGCATTTCTTCCAGTTCTGCCGGAACCAGAAGCTGGGTGGAGTTGTATAAATGAAGTGCGAGCCTGGCAAAAGACTCAATCAGGAATACAGGCGGCTGCCAGGGGGTAATATTTCTGAACTGGAAATACATATCTCCAAAAGTATTGATCATCGTTATACACAGGAACTTAACGTTTTGCGCCAAAGCCGTATTCTGATTTTTATGGGAAGCTTTCTGAATGATTTTAAAAGCATACTGCTGAAGGTTCCCGATAGACTTCGCATAGCTGCTGTAATAATCTACCAAAGCCGGATGGCTCTGTACAGAAGTACATGGCGGGATAAAGTTGGAATCTACCTGAGCAATATTTCCTTTTAAATCTACCTTCCCGATGATCAGATAATTTCCTCCCGAATAGCTGCTGTTCAAAGAGGTTACAGGAAGCAATTCAATGTGATGGTTAGGTTGTGCGCTAGGATGGCGTGGCGGAATTTCTTCAGGATCAATATCTCCAAAAGGTACTTTGTCAAAAGGATTTACAGAGATCAGGATGTAATATTCACCATCTGCCTGCTCTTCATTCATTGATTTGGCCAATGATTTTACACTGATCCTTCTGTCCGTAAGTTCAATACGGTATCCAGCCATCGTAACAGCGCTGCAACGTTTGATGACCAGCTGTACGTCATTGGTTGCCGTATTATGAACATCAAAAATGGTACGGTCTGTAAATTCATTGGAAATAGGCAGAAGCCCATAATTATATGTCGTGATTCCAAGGGAGTTGGAATCTCTGATGGTATCAATTAAGAAATTATCCTGATCATTAAGGTGTCTCTGGGAAACCTTCATCCCATCCACCCAGTTGATTGCAAAATGTTTAATAGGCTGTATCATGTTTAATACTTTTTAATTTTGTGTTTATGATTTTCTTGCGACTCCTTCTTCTTCATGCTGAATGACTCTCTTACAAATCACTACTTCATTTTCTGAAATATTGTTGGTGGTAATATCGTGGTCGAAATCTATATATTTTCTAAAGCTGAAAAACGATTTTTTCGTATAAAAGATCCAGTAATACGGCTCATTCCCTTCGTCTGAAAGATGAATGACAGATCCCGGATTTTTATGGTTATAATCATCCACAACTCTGTAGAACCAATCTCCGAAAGTAACCCCCGTAGGCAATGTTTTCGCTTTAATTCTGAAACGGTTGGTATCTTCAAGCTTTTTGCTCAGTTCAACATTTAATACCATTAATCTGTCAAAGTCTGCTCCCTCGAAATCAGGAAGTTTCTGTTCCGGAGAATATCTCCACGTTTTATAAATATCAAAAGGAATGCTGATAAACTGGATATAACAGTAATAAAACACCATAGGAACCACAAAGATCAGCATACTTGTAGCTGCCATTACAGCATTTCCCAATCCGTCACCCATCCACTTAAAAATCAGCGTAAAAAGATATCCTCCCAAAGCAATACAAGTTAATGAAAGTATAGATTCAAACAGAATACTCATAGCCAGAGATTCGATATGCTTTTTGAAATATCTGTGCAAAAGATTGACATGAATAATCCCGAAAATAAGATAAATGATCTGGGCAATAAGATACCAGTAAGGATTAAAAAGGTTTCCGGCAAATCCAAAAAAGCCCGGAATAGCCAGACATAAGCTGCACAGCAATACGTATACAATAATGACTTTAATTTTTATTGCAGGTTTATTTCTCCTGATTACCCCGAGAATAACCATCATAATAACTGCGATTAAAGGCATTAAGATATACCTTAAAAAAATACCTTTTACTGAAGAAATTTCCATTTGTTTCTTTTCGAATTTATACTTTGTTGGTAGTTGTAAATATAATAAAATAATTTAGAGGAATGTAGAGTAACCAAGGCGGCTGGCATTTCTTTCATCGTCCTGAAGACTGAATGAATATTCCTCTTTTTCTGTGACAAAATTTTCTTCCACATCCACGGTTACCGGAAGAAAATAATCATAAAGAGCCTGAAGTACATTTCTGAAAGGACTTCCAGGGATGTATCTTTTCATATCCCCATAAGGAATAGGACCGATATTGATTACCCAGTTCCGCTGTCCGTCCATATGCGGACCACTGGGGATATAAGTTACTCCCAATCGCGAATTTCCCAGCAACATGGAGTCATCATTTTTCTCAATCTCATCAATAATATTAGGTGAAAAAGTTACTTTTACCGGTACCTGCAGAAAAGCTGTCATACATCGCTCAAACCATTTTTTGTCGCCTCTGATCTGATGAAAGAAAGGTAAAATATACATGAATATATAGGCATTCTGCCGATCCAGCATTCTGATCAGGGGCCAGAGCTCACTTATCGTTTCCAGTAAAGAATCCGTATGGCTTGTAATATCAAATTCTGATTCCTTAAGCAAAGCACTGATCTCCGTAAAAAACACCTCCAGTTCAAAAGGCCGGAAAAACTTACGGGCATCATCCTCTACCCTTTTCTGTTTACGGATTTCTCTTACCACCGTATCAACGTTCTTTCTGGAAGCTCCAAGAGACGGCGGATGGAACAACCCTTCAGGAAGGTAATCATAAATACCCTCTCTGTAAGTTTCTATCGTAAATACCTCTTCGTCGAATCCTAAAAAACTGCTTGTGATACTTTTTATATCTTTAAGGTAAGCACGGTCGTTCACCCCAACACGTTCAATGAATATATTGCTTACCGCACGATGGTACTTCAGCAGATTAACCGCCACGGCTTCAGCCTTAAAGTCTGTCTGCAGCTTATTGTAATGCATATCTACAATATTATTCTCATACATAGTGTTTCCTCTGATTATGACTTGTAAAGATAATATATCTCATAAGTTTGAAAAAATAATTTTACAATAATTTTATTCTAAAAATAGTAATTTATTGATATTAAAAGGAATTAATTGTGGGAAATTCCGTAAAAATACGGTAAATAAAGGGTTTACTTGTTTTTTTAAATTTAAAGCTTAATATTAAAGATCAGCCACTTATGATATTATAAGGCTGCCTATGAAACTGAAAAATTAAACTTTACTGTCAGCTGTAATTATTTTTTTTATTTAGATTAATTTTTATTAACATGATTATATGAATAAATTCGGGATTATCCATGCTCATTCCAAAAGCGGACCGTATCTTTGCAGACTGAAAATTGTTATTTAAATGAAAAGTATTTATTCTAAAATTTTGATTTTAGCATTCATGGCCTCTTCACTTTATTCTTATGCGTGGGGATTAACAGGACACAGAGTGATCGCAGACATTGCACAAAATCACCTTTCCCGCAAGGCAAGAAGAGAAATAAAGAAGATCATGGGAAAAGAGCGACTGGCTTATTGGGCTAACTGGCCGGATTTTATCAAATCTGATACAACAGGCGCATGGAAGCAGGCTTCATCCTGGCATTATGTCAACATTGATCCTCAGACTGATTTTAAAACTTTTGAACAAAACTTAAAAGCACAAGCAGGACCAAGCCTTTATACTCAGGTAAACACCCTGTCCAGTCAGATCAAAGATAAAAATACTTCTGAAAAAGACAGAAAGATTGCTTTGATCTTCCTTATTCATATTATGGGAGACCTTGCGCAGCCGCTCCACGTAGGAAGAGCAGAGGATTTAGGCGGAAACAAGATCAATGTCACCTATTTCGGCGAAAAAACGAATTTACACTCTGTTTGGGATGGAAAACTTGTAGATTCTCAAAAATACAGCTACACTGAATATTCTAAGCTTTTAGATATTAAATCCAAGGAAGAAGTAGCACAGATTCAGGCCGGAACTCTGGAAGACTGGTTGTACGATTCTCACAAAATCGCCAATAAGATCTATGCACAGACTCCTAACGATTCCAAATTATCTTACGACTATCAGTACAAGTTCAATGATACAATGGAAAGACAACTGCTATACGGAGGACTAAGGCTGGCAAAAGTATTAAACGAGCTTTTTTAGTTATGGGTTTCGGGTTTGTGGGTACTCAATATAACCTGAAATAGTACTTTTAGATATAAAAAACGGGACTTCGGTTTCGTTTTTTTGTTTAGAGTTTAGGGAAATTATAAAGTTTGTAAATGAACTGACTTTTATTAGAATTTATTTTTTTAACAACAAATAAAAAACACAACAAACTCACTATCAATTATTTAATACAATCATTAAAAATCATTAATACTTTTTGCATTATACATTGTACAAAAAAAACTGAATCTTTTGTAACCTTTTTATCTTTTCATACGTATATATTATAGTAACTCTTTTTTGAGGATAAAATAAATGAGACAATTAAAAATCACTAAGCAGGTTACCAACAGGGAAACTGCTTCATTAGACAAGTATTTGCAGGAAATTGGTAAAGTGGAACTGATCACTGCGGACGAGGAAGTAGAATTGGCACAAAGAATACGTGCCGGCGACAGAGCCGCACTGGAGAAATTAATCAAGGCCAACCTTCGTTTCGTAGTATCTGTATCTAAACAATACCAAAACCAGGGTCTTTCTTTACCCGATTTGATCAATGAAGGTAACTTAGGATTAATGAAAGCGGCAAAAAGGTACGATGAAACTAGAGGTTTCAAATTTATCTCTTATGCAGTATGGTGGATCCGTCAATCAATTTTACAGGCATTGGCTGAACAGTCAAGAATTGTAAGATTACCATTGAACAAAATTGGTTCTATCAACAAAATCAATAAAGCATACGCTCACCTTGAGCAGGAAAATGAAAGACCACCTTCTCCGGAAGAACTGGCTGAAGTTCTTGACATGAGCGAGGAAGATATTAAAGAATCTATGAAAAACTCCGGAAGACATCTGTCTATGGATGCACCTTTAGTAGAAGGTGAAGATTCTAATCTTTATGATGTATTACGTTCAGGAGAATCTCCAAGTCCTGATAAAGATCTGATGCTTGAATCTCTGCAAATCGAGATTGAAAGAGCATTGAATACTTTGACGCCAAGAGAGGCTGATCTGGTAAGATTGTACTTCGGACTGAACGGAAAACACCCAATGACTTTAGAGGAAATTGGTGAAACTTTCGATCTTACAAGAGAGAGAGTTCGTCAGATCAAAGAAAAAGCAATTAAGAGACTAAAACACAATACCAGAAGCAAGATTCTTAAATCTTACCTGGGTAAATAATTTTAGCGTAACAAATTTTATAGGCGGAGTCTGTTTTCAGGCTCCGTTTTTTTATGGATGTAACATTTTTCAAAGTTTGTTCAACTAATTAAAATCATATCCTTTAATCCCTTGTATTAGCATTGAAATGATTAATTTTAGTTGCTTTGGATATGATGTTGATTTTCAACCAAAACAAAACATACTATGAAAAAAATACTTTTCGCCTCTATTCTGGCTTTATCTCTACTTTCCTGCAGAGAAAATAAATCGAAGCAGGCTCCTGTGGTAGAAAACGCAGTTGACAATGCTGAATCTTCAGTTTCAGGAACTATTAAAAAAAATACCCGATATTCCTCACGTGAAGGAAACCTTGTTCATGAAATCTACCAGGAGCTGATAAAAAATGATAAAAATTTACAGGATCTTGATACAAGAATAGACAATATTCAAAAGGATGCTGAAACCTCCATTTCGGAATATGATGATATTATCGGTAAATCGGAAACATATTATAATGATGCAACGGCACTATCAAATTCGGTAACCGATTCTGTTACAAAGAAACAAATTGAAAAAGAGATAAAAGCAAGCGCTGAAAAATATGATTTAAAAACACAGACGATCAGAAACCTCATCGCCAAAATAAAAGCAAACAGGACCACACTTCATGATCAATACCTTGTATTCAAAATCAGAAAAACCCTTCCCGAAATTGAAAAATATCAGAATTCGCATCCTCTGAAAACTGACAGCCTTAATCAATTCATCAATAAACAGAATAAACTGCTGGAAGAACTGAAAAATTTAAAATAAAACCATAACATCTCATGCAATATACTACCCAATGGCTTACCGATAAAAGCTGCGTTAAAGAGCTCGTAGACTTTTTTATTACCCATAAAACAGATGCTTATATTTCTCATGGCGAAATGATGTCTGGAAGAGCTATAGATTCCCATCACTGGAATCCTGATCTTGAAGTGATTCTGACAGAACAATTGATCACCGATTTTAATTCTGACGGCAGTTCCAAACTGAATATTCTGATTGCAGAAAATGAAAACGGCGAAATTGTCGGCATGATGGTTTTTAACGTGATCAACAGTCCTTTTAAGAAATATGCAATTCTGGAAGATATGCTCCTGGATCAGTCTGTAAGAGGACAATCCCTTGGAAGTAAACTTTTGGAGAAAGCCATTTATGAATCTAAAAGCTGGAATATCAGTTTTATCTTATTAGAAAGTGGAGTTAACAATCATGGTGCTCATAATTTTTTTAGCAAGTATGGCTTTAAAAAAGTATCTGAGAGCTATATTTTAACGCTTTAAATTAAAATCCTCAATCTAGTGGACACTATTTCAATCATCGGGGCCGGAATCGGAGGACTTACCCTCGGAAATATACTGAAACAGCATCAGTATGATTTCACAGTCTACGAATCGGCTCCTGAAATAAAACCTGTAGGAGCAGGGATAATGATGGCTGTAAATGCAATGCAGGTTTTTGATAAGCTGGGCTTAAAAGAAAAAATTGAAAAAGCAGGCAATAAAGTTCACAGAATTATTATTGCCAATGAATCTCTAAAGACTATTTCCAGAACAGAAGTTAAGGAGCTGGGAGCTCGGTATAATTCATGCAATATTGCTATTCACCGGGCTGAACTTCAGAAAATACTTGCTGAAAATTTAAATTCTGATTCTATACAGCTTAACCATTCATTACAAAAAATAAAAAAAGAAGCAAACTATATTTTAGATTTTGAAAATGGAAATCAGATTGAAAGTCAGATTGTTTTCGGAGCAGATGGTATAAAGTCGCTTATCCGCAATCAAATCCTTAAAACAGGAACAATAAGAAACTCCGGGCAGAAATGCTGGCGCGGTCTGGTAGATTTTGAGCTGCCGGAAAAATATCATCAGTAGGCTTTTGAACTATGGGGAAAAGGAAAACGCTTTGGTTTCGTAAAAATATCAGATAAAAAAGTATACTGGTATGCCTGTATCAATGAAAAAAGCTTCGGAAAATATCTTCAGGTTGCAGATATTTTTTATGATTTTGCTCCCATCGTCTTACAACTTATTGAAGCGACATCACAGGATAATATTATCTGTAATACAATTTCTGACCTCACTCCTATTCCCAAATGGTATACTGAAAATCTATGTCTGATCGGAGATGCAGCTCATGCCACTACACCTAATATGGGACAAGGTGCCTGTCAGGCTATTGAAGATGCTTATATTATTGGGAAGCTATTAGAAAAGAATCAGGATTTCAATGCAATTTTTAAAGCGTTTCAAAGCATCAGAAGAAAAAAGGTAAATTATATCGTCAGTACAAGTCATACTATCGGAAAAGTTTCTCAGTGGGAAAAAGGAAACTCCATACGTAATTTCCTGATGGGTTTGATTCCGGAAAGCATAAATCAGAAAATGGCAAAAAAAATTATAGAACTGGAAATGTAGAAAAAGACTTATATACCAGTAACAAGCAAGGGCGTCGAAATAAAGTTTATGTATCCATATATAAAGCCATCCCGTTTTCACAGGATGGCTTTTATTGTTTTAAGGGCTTATTTTTATTCTTTATTTTCAGTCTGCATCAGCTCTACCCACCGAACTATTTCTTCTACCTGCTTTTCGGAAAGTTTAGTTTCCGGGTGAAGATCAGTATAAGAGGTTAGCGGCATTTTTTTCTGTTGTATCTGGTGAACTATGGACTCTAATTTGCTGATCCGTTTCCGATGGCTGTAACGCCCCCACTCATTAAAATTCAATTCTTCTTTTCCTTTTTTTATATGTTTTTCAATATAATACCGTAAAGGCTGTATATAGGAATAGAATGGATAATGAGTAGAATTGCTGTGACAGTCATAACAGGATTGGCTCAAAACAGATTGTACATTCTCAGGTACTTTATAAACCTTTGAAATATCTGTTGAAGGAACCTGACCATAATCAATATTACGGGCAGGCTGAATGATCTGGATAAGCAAAAAGATGAGAAGAAACCCTAAAAATATGTTTTTAATATGACGGTTCATCTCTGGATACCTTTTAAAATACTTTCTTTACAGAACCACAGTTGATCATTTTCTGCCCTTCATATGGATTGATAATCTCTTCCGATTCACTGATCCAAATCCCTCCTTTTCCATTATTGTACATAGGACAGAAGTCCTGATATAGTTTTAATCCGCCGTTTCCCTGTTCTTTTATTAAATCGGTGATATCATTGCTAAGGGAAAGCAGATGCTCTCTCTGATGAGCTATATCATCAGATTTTTCTCCTATATGTTCTGCATTTTCTGCAGCACTTTCTAAAATATCACGCAATTCAGAATTGTTTTTTGCATCGGTTTTACTGATATCTATTTTCTTTACTATGGAAAACAGGTTTTTGGCCGCTTCGGAAGCTTTTTTAGAATCATCCTGAGCCAGCGCATTTTTTAGAGGAAGGTAGCCTTTGATGATTTGCTGAATCGGAAAAGCTGAAAGCTCATCTGCTTCTTTTTTATTTTCAGAGCTTTCTTTTACCGCCTGATTTGAAGTTTCACCAGGTTCAGTTCTGTCCATTGCTTTGATTTCCGGTTCTGCTGCCTTCTTTTCTGGCATTTTACTATCGGGTTTATTACAAGAATATAATGCAGCACCCACAAACAATACGGTTATTATATTTTTCATTGTTTCTTAAATAATATGGTTAAAAAATTAATACGTTAAAGTGATACCTGCGCCCCAGCCCAGTTCATTATCATAGTTTCCGGAAACAGATAACCACTTTTGAAGAATATATCTCACTCCGGTTGAGAACTCTCCATCTGAATTGACACTGAAGTTCCCTCTCAGTCTTCTGGAAAGCGGTATATCTTCACGACTCAATTCCAGTAAGACTTTTCCATTTTGATCTACACTTGCGTCAGCAGTGATCAGCATTGGCAGCACATACTGCATACCTACCATGAATGCAAACTTGTTTTTAGACGCTTTCTGCTGTCCGAACCAGGTCTTTTTACCATGAAAATCCATCCCCATATCTTCTGCCATCTGTCTTTCCATGATCTCATGATTCTTCTGAACCCTTATTCCTGCATACGGAAGTGCCCATTGGAATTTTCCTAAAAAACGTCCTACTTTCGCACTTCCTTCGAAGTGATCAAAATTCCAGTTAGAATGAAACTCATTAAGGTTAGCCCATCTCGGTCCGAACATTGTCATCGTTTCTGCATGAATCTTATTGCTTGCTACATCCAGCATAGCCATAGAGCTGGTCATTTTGTTGTCCTGTATAAAGTTTTTCCAGGCCAGTTTTCTGTTTGGAAGCTGTGGGTTTGGTTTTGAATTTTCATAGCTGAAGATCCTTCCCATTCCTGCCATCATATGGTATAAAATATGGCAGTGGAAAAACCAGTCGCCATCCTGATTCGCGGCAAATTCTATCGTCACAGTTTCCATTGGCATGATATCCACAACATTTTTCAATGGGGAATACTCTCCTTTTGAATTGATTAATCTGAAATCATGGCCATGAAGGTGCATCGGGTGGCGCATCATAGAATTATTATACATCCTAATTCTGAGAACCTCTCCTTTTTTAATCAAAATTTTATCGGTCTCTGTCACGGTTTTATTATCCAGCGTCCAGAGATAATGGTTCATATTCCCCTCCAGTGTAAATTTCATTTCACGAATGCTGTCTGTCGGAAGGATGGTTTTCTCGGGAGATTTTAAAATATTGTAAGACAGTCTCTTAATTGTTTTTTCTTCCTTCATATCCATTCCTGTGTGTTGGGAATGGTCCTCTTTCTTATCTTCTTTTGTTTTCACACCCATCATCTCATTGATGTGCTTCATTGTAGTTTTTCTCTGATTTTCAGACAATTCCGGATACATCACTTCATTCATATCCATCATCTGATTTCCCATCGTCATATTCATCGGCTTCATATTTCCACTCATTTCCATCATACCGTTCATCATTTTCATTCCTTCAAAAAGCATAAGCCTTGGAAGATTGGGAGCTTCAACCTTTTCACCGGAACCCAGCCAAAGGGAAGCGTGTCCTATTCTGTCTTCTGAGGTCGCCCGGAATTCAAAGCTTTTATTTTCAGGAATGGTAACTTCAATATCGTAAGTCTCGGAAACTCCTACAATCAGACGGTCAACTTCTACAGGCACCACATCATTACCGTCATTTCCCACTACTTTTATTTTTCCTCCACCATAATTCAGCCAGAAATAAGTAGAGGAACCTCCGTTGGCAACCCTGAGCCGTACTTTATCTCCCGCTTTTAGATTTGAATAGTTTGAACTGGGGGTACCATTAATCAGGAATTTATCATAGTAGACATCACTTACATCCATTGCTTCCATCCTTTTCCATTCATTCAGAGCTTTTGTTCCAAAATTTCCGGACTTAATCGCTTCCCAATAACTCTGTACGGCATTTTTCTTTACCGCATACCAGTCTGTGTTGGCCATATGAAGTCTCCTTGCAATCTGCATCGGATCATCATCACTCCAGTCTCCCAATAATACAGGAATTTCGGCATTGTACTCTGTTTTCGGTTCACCTTCTCTTTTTTTGAAGACCAGGATTCCATTCATTCCTATCTGCTCCTGAAGGGCTTCGTGAGAATGATACCAATAGGTTCCGTTCTGAGAAATTCTGAATTTGTATAAATGAGTTTCTCCAGGTTGTACAGGTTTCGTGGTAAGATATGGAACTCCGTCATGTTCATTGGGGAGAATCACACCATGCCAGTGAAGTCCGGTATTTTCCTTCAGCATATTATGCAGGTAGATTTCAGCAGTATCTCCTTCTGTAAAATACAGGGTCGGAGCCTGAAGTTTCCCGTTGATCGCAATAGCTCTTCTGTTTTTTCCTGTAAAGTTGACAATCGTATCTTTTACATACAGGTCATAGCGAACTGTTTTTCCTCCAAAAGTAATTCTTCCGTTTTCAGAGTTTCGTTTTAAAACTGAACTTTCTTCTTTTGAACTTCCAGCTTCTGCGTGAGCATGGTCTTCTTTTTCTACCAGATCCATCCCACATTTAGGGCACTTTCCGGGCTTGTCTGAAACCACCTCAGGGTGCATCGGACAGGTGTAAATAGTTTGAGCCTGTAACTCGGTTTTAGACTTCGATGGGTTTAAATTCTGAATTTTAGCCTGCACAGCATCATTAACCTTTTTAACTACTGCTTTTTTCTTATTTATTTTTGTTTCTGTAGGCTTCGCTTTAGCCTCTGTTTTAGAGATAGGTTTTACTTCCGGTTTTATTGCTGCTTTGGGTTTTATAACCGCTGTTTTTTTTACGAGGGTCATGCCGCATTTAGGACAGTCTCCTGGGTTTGAGGAAACCACTTCCGAATGCATCGGACAGGTATAATACGTTTTCGTAGTTTGTGCGAAAGTAAAAACAGAGAACAAAAGCATCAGAAACATTATCAGTTTTTTCATAACATTTCGAACTTTTAGAAGCTGCACAGCTTAAATATAATTATAGATTAAGCTATGCAACTTGTTGTTTTTAAAAACAATACAATAATTATTTAATTTCTGACTTTACACTTCCGCATGAAAGCATAGTTTTCCCATAGTACGGGTTAGCGATCTGTTTTTCATCGCTTAGCCAGCTGCCATCTGCCATTGGGCAATATTGTACATAGACTGGCTTTTCAGAAAGTTTGAACTCTTTGGTCAAAGCAATCATATTGTCCGAAAGATTAAAAAAATTCTCTCTTTGGGCTGCAACAGTTCTTGCTTCAGAAATAGAAGAAGCATCTTTTCTGAGGATATTAAGATTCCCTTCAGAAACTACTTTATAGTCGATGGCTGAAGCTGTTTTAATAAATTCATTTGCTGCTTTTGATGTTTTATCCGCGTCATCTGAAGCCAAAGCTGATTTGATAGCGATATAGTTCTGATACAGCTTAGAGACCTGAGCATCCTTTTTAGATTGTGCTGATAATGAAATGATTGAGAATAAAGATAAGGCTGCTGTGATGATATATTTTTTCATTGTTTTAAATTTTAGAATTAATTTTTAATAAGAATGGATAACGCATCAGTAAATGCGTCAGGACATGTCGCCCGTAACGGTATACAATTGATGATACCGGAAACGACTGACGGATTCTAAATTCTAAAATTACAATGATTGATGTAAATAGGTACCGGCCGGTATTCGGGCGGTGCATTGATCTGAATCTGAGTAAACTTGGTTGCCGAAAAAGACTTATCAATAACTGCAAACTGATGTTTCACAGGAATTTCTGAAATCTGACCTAAAAAATCAATTTTTAGCAGATCTGACTTCTGAGAATCATCCACTTTTACCACTTTGATCTCTGTCTTGCAGCATCCTTTTTTGTTTTTGACACCGCATTTGGCACAGATATCTTCTGTCTTGTGGCTTACAGAAACCAGTTCTTTCATGCAATAATGAATACTGAAAGCTGCTCCGGAAGAAAATCCGAAGTAGAAAACAGAAAACAATATGGCAAGAATCTTTTTCATTGGTAAAGCAAATTTAAAAATATCTTTGACACCATTGTTATAAAATTTGGTAATGTTGTTATAAAATTCGGGCAAATAAAAAAACTTCCGAATTTTCGGAAGCTTTATTTATTTCATATGGATTAAATTTACAATTCAATCTCAGTTTTGTATTTTTAAAGTTTGAATTCCAGCTTTACATTAAAGAAACGTCCTGTAAGACGCACTGGAACAGGATACATATAATTGGTATTATAATCCGTAATCCATTGATTCGCTACTGTGTTATTAATGTTGAATGCATTGAAAACCTGAACACCTAATGTCAGTTCTTCAAAATTACCCCAGAATCCTGATCGCTTATTTTTTTCTTTTGGATCAATAAATACCTTTGTCAGTCCTAAGTCTACCCTTTTATAAGATGGAAGGGTTTTCTGATAGCTGTATGCTGACGTAAAGTCCGGCTGGCCATTACTGTCGAACATCACAGGAGCTCCTGTTGGTAACCCCATCGCATAGACAAGCGTAAGATTGACACGCATAGACGGAAAGCTTGGCATATAATCCTGATAGAACATGGCAAATCTCAATCTCTGATCTGTAGGTCTTGGAATATTTCCTCTGCCATCAATATTTTCGTACACTCTCGCATAACTCGCAGATAGCCATGAATCTACTCCCGGAACAAATTCCCCAAATAATCTGGTGTCGATACCATATGCATATCCTTTGGAATTATTCTGTCCGGAATAACGGATTCTTACATTATCCATGTAATATGGAATCAGATTGTCCATTTTTTTATAATAAAGCTCTGTTGTAAGCTTAAAGGGTCTGTCATACATCTGAAACTCATAATCATTGGCAAGAATCACCTGAATAGAGCGTTGCGACTTAATATTGGAATTGAAATTACCATCAAGGTCTTTAATTTCCTTATAGAAAGGGGCCTGATAGTAGATTCCTCCTGAAATTTTGAACAACATATCGCTGTCCCAATCCGGTTTTATGGCAAACTGAGCCCGTGGTGAGAATATTGTTTCTTTATTGAAACTCCAGTTAGCGACACGTACTCCTGCATTCACAAATACTTTACTGGCGCCCCAATAAAATTTCTGTGAGTATTGAGCATAGGCAGAAAGCCTTGTAGGTTCAATATTATTTTGTCCGGCAATATAATAAGCAAGCTTAAGATCTCCGGTAGTTCCTGTTCTGGGATCAATCACCTCTGGTCTTGGAATGCTGTATCCTGCTGAGTCTACCAATTTCCACTCATTGGTAAGGTCTTTCAGGTTTTCTTTTTCATATTTGAATCCAACTTCAAAATCAGTATTGACATTAGGAGAAAATTTGGCTCTGAACTGAGTCCCGTATGTTCTGACAAACAAATCATTTCTTGCATGCTCTATCTGCCCTCCAACATCAAAAGATGTCACAGGCTGCTGCGTCACAGGATCAAAGGTCTGCAATTCATATCCTGAATTTATCGTATAATATTCTCTTTCTCTGTTTTGATAGGCAAAAGCATCCAATGTAAGCTTCCATTTGTCTGTCGGCTTATAGTTCATGGAGAAAGTACCCATCATATTCTTGTACTGGTCATTTTCTTTACCGGCATAGCCTATATCTACTGTAATAGGCTGCTGAAGGCTTCCGAAAGTAACACTTTTTGCTCTGGGAATCATCTCATAATCATTCTTTGAATAATATCCGATGAATGACATGGTGAATTTATCACTGACATGATAGTTCAGATAAGACTGGAAATCCCAATAGGTTGGGTTAAAGTCTGTATCTTCTTTTAATGTATTGAGAACAAGGTTCGTATTTCTGTATCTCCCTGAAAATAGGGCGGTAAATTTTTTATTTTTTGAAGCCAGACCTGTTGTCAGTCTTCCCCCGATTAAACTTGCCTCTCCCGAAACTTCAAATTTTTCAGGTTCACGGTAATAGATATTTAAAGCAGAAGACATCTTATCCCCATATTTAGCTTCAAAACCTCCTGCAGAGAAATTCACTGTAGAAACCATATCAGGATTGATGATACTCATCCCTTCCTGTTGTGAGTTTCTGATCAGGAAAGGTCTGTAGATTTCAATATCATTAATGTAAATAAGATTTTCATCATAGTTTCCGCCGCGGACCATGTATTGGGAAGACAGCTCGGTATTGGAATTTACGGAAGGTAGTGTTTTAAGTAATCCTTCAATTCCACCGTTGATAGAAGCCACAGATTTTGCTTCTTTTGCTGAAATTCTCACATTGGTAAGGTCGTTTGTTCTTCCTGTTGCTTTTTTCTGGAAGACAACTTCCTCTATATCGGTTACTTTAGTGGTCGCTGTATCCTTTTTTCTTTGTTGGGAGAAAATCAGAAAAGGGACCATAAGGCTTAGCGGTAAAACTAGTTTTTTCAAAAGAAATGTTTTAGAATTTCTAAAATTAATGTTTTTTTAACAATTACAAAATCGATTCTCTAATTCTTGTCAATTTTTGTAACAAATCTTCTAATAAATCTAATCTTAACATATTGGCTCCATCAGATAATGCTGTTTCCGGTGTAGGATGTGTTTCAATGAAAATTCCATCTGCTCCTACTGCAATTCCTGCTTTGGCAACCGTTTCAATAAGCTCCGGTCTTCCTCCTGTAACCCCAGAACTCTGATTAGGCTGCTGTAAAGAGTGGGTCACATCCAAAATAACGGGAGCATATTCTCTCATGGTAGGAATTCCTCTGTAATCCACAATCAGATCAGTATATCCGAAAGAATTTCCTCTTTCAATAATTGCTACTTTCTGATTATCAGAATCTGTAACTTTCTGAACAGCAAATTTCATTGCTTCCGGTGAAAGAAACTGGCCCTTTTTCAGAGTAACACATTTTCCCGTTTTAGCTGCTGCTACCAAAAGATCGGTCTGACGAACCAGAAATGCAGGAATCTGCAGTACATCTACGTACTGAGCTGCCAATGCCGCATGTTCATTTTCATGAATATCTGTTGTCGTAGGAATGTTGAATGTCTCTCCTACCTTTTTAAGGATTTCAAGGGATTTTTCTTCACCTATTGATGTAAAAGAATCTACACGGCTTCTGTTAGCCTTTTTGAAGCTTCCTTTGAAGATATAGGGAATATTGTATTTATCTGTGATACTGATTACTTTTTCTGCAATTCTCAATGCCATATCTTCCCCTTCAATAATACAAGGTCCGGCAATAAGGAAAAAGTTTTTGGAATCTTTGTGCGAAATATTATCTAAATACTGAATCATTTTTGATGTTATTAAAAAGTTCAGTAAAAATACTGAGAAAGTTTCAGACTTGGAAATTATTTGAGGAGAGAGTGTGTTTTGATGTCTTGGTTTTAGGGAAGGTAGTTGTCATATTTTATTGATTAAGTTTCTGAGGATAGATTCTTGGCGGAAGACAAATCAGCGTGATAAACTAAATCTTGAAAGTTTTATTTCCCACAGATTTACACAGATATTTGTGGCTATTTGTGTAAAAATCAGTGTTATTTGCGGTTATAAATAGCCAGAATATCCGCTAAACTTGCCAGAGAATATGTAGCATACAATTTTATCGGAGATAAAATCTTTGCGCCTTAAAACAGCAGATATTCAAAAAAATTAGCGTCCTTGTGATTTCCAACATAAAACTTACTTTGTTCACGATGATAAAGATGACTGATATTTTAGATTTTGGCTAAAGCCAATGGAATTTTGATTAAAAAAAGAACGGGCTAAAGCCCGTTCCTATTGAATTATATAAACTGTTTTATCTTATTGACAATACAATATTTATTAATGATCTTGGAATGCTATATTGTGTTGTACTGTATTGTACTGTATTGTATGCTGATAAAGATCTACTCCATCTTTTTCAGAATCTTCTCAAATGTATTGATATTCCTGCTTGTCATCTTGTCTTTAAGGCTTTTCTTACCCAGCACTTTTCCGAAGGTGGAATCCAGCGTATTTCCCTTCGGAACCTGCCAGTAAAATAAATCATTGATAATTTCTGCCTTTTCATTTTCTGCCTTGGCTGCCTTTTGGAACTCATCCATCAGAACCTTTTCCACTCCGGGAATTCCAACAAAACCATAAATATGAAAATTTTCATTCTTATCGAAAGGAATGCTGTTCCAGAACACTTCTGTTTCCTCTTTGGATTTTATAAACAGAAATGCCTCATAGGAAAAATGTTCTGACATCGCTTTTTCAAGAATTGCTTTTAATTCCTCAGCATTTTTATCGGACGAAAAAACAATATTTCCAGATGCCAGTATTGAACTTACGTCTTTCATACCGGCCTTTTTAAAAACCAGGCATACATCCGCCATTTTCATGTTGGTTCCTTTTACGTTGACACCACGGAGAAAAGCACAGTATTTCATTTTTTCAGGGAGTTAGGGTTTAAATGATAGATTACAGGTTTTAAGTTTAATGGTAAAAGAGTTAAGAGACTTCTTATTTTAAAATTTTTAAATCCTTAAATATTTCAATCTTTTAATCAACTCTAATGTACAAATTATAGTCTGTTCCAGAAGGCTTAAGATGGTATATTCTTTCTAAAATTTTATTGTCACTTTTCAGATGATCTTTCACTCTGAACTCCTTCAAAAGTTGATAATGGGTTTGATAATAGATTGAATTGGCATCATTACCTTCATACAGGTTTTTGTAGGAAAGAAGATATTTTGGTTTTCTTGTTTTTACCGTGTTGATCCAATAATTCACTTTATCTTTTTTAATTTCCTCCTGAATCTGTTTATCAACCAAGCCAACCTCATCAATTGTTTTCAATCCTGAAAAATAAGGAACATAACCAGCTGGCTCCAATAAGATCCACTGATTTTTATCTTTTTCATATTGATTCAAAAATGTACCAATGGTTCTGCGGTAGTTCCATTCTCCGTTTCCTGTTGCAATGGAATGAACGGTTTGAAAAACAAGCATTGGAAAAATATAGAATATAACCAATAATGCCAGCCAAAGATTTCTTTTCTCTTTCTGTTCCAGTACAAAAATAAGAATCGGTACAAAAAGCAAAAGCTGCGGCACCCAATAGTACCAGTCGAACAGACTTTTTTGAGAAATGAATATTATTTGTTTTGCCCATCCGAAAAGAAAGATCATCCACAAAAAATAATTTCTCTTCTCTCTCTGTCTGATAAGATAAATAAAGCAAAGCAGTTCAAAAATCAATATGACAATGGTCAGAGGGTTAAAATCTCCGGGAACTTTCAGCATTCCCCAGAAATTTCCGAAACTCTTAAAAAAGTACCCGATATGCTGCTGTATGGTAAAGTCTTCACTGTAAAGAAGTTTTTTTGCCGTAATGGTATTGTTCACCAGTTCACCAAAGTAAAACCAGTTGAAAGCCACTGTTGAGATTACCCCCAGAACACCTCCAAAAATATAATTCCATCTTATTTTTCTGTTCCAGAATACATCTACGAGAAATACAATTCCAAGAAATATTACTGTATCAATCCTTGTAAACATGATTAATACCGGAAGAAGTGTCAACACCCATTTTTTTCCTTTATGGAATCCATAATACAGTAGAGACATCTCAAGGAAAAACAGGATTCCATATTCCATGCCAAGTATTGAAATTTTAATGGCTGGTGGCAAAATACCGATCAGAAATATAAAGACCGCCTTATGCCATGGGTTTTTAAGCACCAAATGAGACAGCAATAAAGTTCCTATTGTGAATAATATAGAATTAAAAATCAAAAGAGGTTCAATGAAGTTTTCTTTTCCGAAAACAAGATTGAAAAAATAAGACACAAAAACATATAAATGTGTTGTAGATGCAGAAATTTTAGTATCTCCATTGAATCCGATCACTCCATAATCCAGAAGGTTCTGAGCGACTCTCCAGGTAATAAATGCATCCTCCTGAATATAATGTGTCCATAAAAAAAGAATTTTAAAAGCAACTGTAGCAATTACGGCATAGATGGGGAACCTGCTATTATTTGTTTCAGCCATTATGTATTTTTAGTTTCACAAATATAATCTTAATATTCAGGATTCCCAATAATAAAAAAACGGGACCGAAGTCCCGTTTTAAAGTATTTTATTTTGTTGCTTTGATAATCGCGGTAGTAATCTGATTTTCTTTTTCTTTTGAATACGTAGAATCGTATGGCTCCATCACATCAAATAAATACTGATAGAATGGCGTAATCTGCTGTACATTTTCAGATTCTTTCATCGCCTTTTCTTTACCCATTTCCTGAAGATCTTTGATAAATACATTGAACTTCTTATCAATCGGCTCAATAGATTTTACAAGATAAGCATACGCTTTTTCTTTCTGTCCGATCTTTGTGTAAGCATCTGTTACTGCAGAAACGACAAGAGAATATTCCATAGGTTTGGTTCTCATCTGTCTTCTCAGATAGCTTTGATCTGATTTGGAAAGGCTTAAATAGTAATCATATTCTTCAAAGATTGCTTTTTTAAGTACTTCTGCAATCTGAAGACCTTTCTGTTCCTGACCTGCAATGATGTATCCTGAAACAATTGAACTTAATGAACGTGGATCATTATATTTCTCAGCAGGAATTTCTTTCGCAGCAAGATCCAGAATTTCCAGCGCTTTGGCTTTCTGTCCGCTTAACGCAAGGGCTGCCGCGGCTCTGCTCGCTGACATTCTGTAACTGATGATATTGGAAGTTGCCGTTTCATCGAAGTGAGCATTTAAGTTTTTGAAGTTCCCCCATCTGAAGTTTTTCACTACATTATAAAGAGAATTGGCATCTACTCTTCCCATATCTCCGTCAGCAGTCGGAGGCGTTTGGATTGGAATCAATCGGTAACTGAATCCGTCAAACTGAAGATAGTCGTTAAGGTAGAAAATATTCTCACTGTCATAAATACCTCCTGATGAGAAATTGATAGGACGCTTCCAGTCAAAGTTTGCTAAAAGATCCATCAGGATCAGGTTATTCTTGTACAATGTATTTCCTTTATAAGTAATCATGATCTGATTGGCAACATTCGGAAGATCTTCTTTGTTGATAATTCCTGCCTTTAAAGCATTTTCTTTATTGACAGGAAGGATGAATTTGTTTACTGGAAGGATATTGTATTTTTCAAATTTCTCTTCACCGAAATACATTTTCAACAATTCGTCTTTTTCAGGAGATTTGAATTTAATGAATTCAATAGCCTGTTTCAAAGTTAAAGAATCCTGAGTAAGATATTTTCTGAAAGACTGGAATTCTGTTTCAGGAGCTCCCTGCTCTTTCAGCATAGAAAATACCCCTTCCCAGTCTTCTTTCTTCATCATATAGATCTGGTCGTTTACGCCATCTCTGTAATCTTCATGGGTCAGCTGGCTAGGAATCCCCATAGCATTGTAAGTTCTTCTTTTTACCTGATCAAGGTTCCATGGAGTTGAAGCAAGGGTAAAGTTAACCACCTTCACATCATCTCTGAATCTTTCTGTTTCCTGAATTGCCCAAACCGGGTAAGTATCGTTATCACCATACACGAAAAGGATATCGTTTTTCGGTAATGATTTTAAAACGGAATAAGCATAATCATATGCTGTATATCTGTTACTTCTGTCGTGAACATTGTAGTTCTGAAAGCCCATCATGAAAGGTACTCCTAATAAAACCACTCCCAGAGCGATATTGGTTCCGTTTGATTTTATTTTAGATTGTAAGAACCATAAGATGGCTCCGGCTCCCATACCGATCCAGATTGCAAATGCATAGAATGAACCTACCATGGCATAATCTCTTTCTCTCGGTTCAAAAGGTTTTACTCCTGTATAGAAAATAATCCCCACACTTGTTATAACAAATAAGGATAACAATGCATAGAATCTTCCAAAGTCTCTGTTTAACTGGAAAAAGAATCCAATCAAACCTAAAATTAATGGAAGAAAAAAGAATTTTACTGTACTTTCATTCCTGAATTTAGCAGGCATTTTATCCTGATTTCCTACAATAGCATTGTCTATAAATGGAATTCCTGAAATCCAGTTCCCTTTAGTACTTTCCATATTTCCTTCAAGATCATTCTGTCTTCCCACGAAATTCCACATCAGGTATCTCACAAAATAATACTGATTCTGGAATGAAATGAAATAGTCCATATTCTGAAAGAATGAAGGCTTCTGTACGTTGATCAGATTATAAGGTTTTACTTTCAGATAATCAGAAGCGGTAATGGATTTGTCTTCATATTTTGCTCTCAGCTCGTCAAAAATCTGTTTAGCCTGTGGATTGTCTGCAACATCTTCATTCGCATAATTGAATGTAAAATCAGGAGCACCATACATAGAAATATAGTTGGCCATTACATCCTTGTCCTCATTGAACATTCTCGGCATAAAGCTTACCTGAGACTTGTTGAATACATAATTGAAACGGTCTCCGGTTTTTCTGTATGTTCCGGTTTTCTCATCTTTTTCGTAGATCTCGCCGGTTTTCTTTGTTTTGAAGCTTCCGTCCTCATTCTTTTCAATTCCGTTGGCATCAAGAAATGCGGTATAATTCTGTCCATAGATCGTTGGCCAGTCCCCATACTGCTCTCTGTTATAATAATCCAGCATACCAATTGCCGTATCCGGATCATTAAGGTTCATTGGTGGATTGGCATTCGCTCTGATTGGGATAACCATCCAGCATGAGAATCCGATCATCATAAAAACTACAGATAATGCAGCTGTCTGGTAAATATTTCTTTTGGCTTTTCTTGCATATTTGATTAAGAAATAGCAGATCGCCACCATCAGAACAAAAGCCACAATCGTTCCTGAATGGAAAGGAAGACCAAGCCCGTTTACAAAGAAAATTTCCAGCTTTCCGAACATCGTCATGATCAGTGGGAAAATAATTTTGAAAACAACGGCTAAGATCCCTAATGTGATAAGGTTTGCCCAGATAAAGTTTTTCCAGGTAAATTTATAGTTTCTGGCGTAGTATACAAGACATACCATAGGAGTTGCCAGCATACACATCATATGCACTCCCACAGAAAGTCCTAAAACAAAGAAAATAAGAATAATCCATCTCTCACTGTCCGCTGCTTTATACTCATTTTCCCATTTGGTGATTAACCAGACCAAAAGCGCGATAAACATGGAAGCCATAGAGTAAACCTCTCCCTCTACTGCCGAGAACCAGAACGTGTCTGAAAATGTAAAGCAAAGTGCTCCCACAGCTCCGGCAAATAAAATAGAGATTTCCTCATGTTTTGTAATTTCTTCAAAATCTTTGTTTAAAAGTCTTCTCACAAAATGTGTGATCGTCCAGAACAAAAATAAAATAGTCAGCGCACTGAACAATGCAGACATCGCGTTGATTACGATGGAGTAATTTTCGCCTTTCCCTAATGCAAAAATGGCTGCCACCGCACCCACTATCTGGAATAAAGCAGCTCCAGGAGCATGCGTTACTTCAAGTTTTACTGCAGAAGAAATGTACTCGCCACAATCCCAGAAACTGAAATTGGGTTCTATGGTGGACAAGTACGTGAAAAACGCAATGACGAAAATCACCCATCCTAAAACGGTGTTCCATTGCCTAAAAGTCCAATTTTTCATAGTATTAAATCAATTATGCGAAAATAAGGCTTTTATCTTATTTTATGCGGGTTTTAACAAAATTTAAAAATTTTGGCGTAGTATTTGCGATTATACTCCTGTCAAAACTGAAAATACAAAAATATTTTTTTATAAACGATGCCCTAGAAATCAAACAAAAGTTTAGTAATTATTTATTTTTTTGTATTTTTGCAGTCAGATTTTTATTGAAAATAACAAATAATGAGTAATGTTTACGATAATATCCTTGGCCTGATAGGACATACTCCTATGGTGAAGCTAAATACTGTTACAAAAGATATTCCAGCAACCGTTTATGCCAAGTTAGAATCATATAATCCTGGACATTCCACCAAAGACCGAATCGCACTTCATATTATAGAAAACGCAGAGAAAAAAGGCCTTTTAAAAGAAGATTCTGTAGTTGTAGAAACTACTTCCGGAAATACCGGGTTTTCTATTGCGATGGTATGTATCATTAAGGGATATAAATGTATTCTTGCAGTAAGTGATAAAACAAAACCTGAAAAAATTGCTTACCTGAAAGCATTGGGGGCTACGGTGTATATATGTCCGGCCAATGTACCGGCAGATGATCCCAGATCATACTATGAAGTAGCTAAAAGAATCGCTAAGGAAACTCCTAATTCTATTTACATCAATCAATATTTTAACGAGCTGAATATTGATGCACATTATCAGACTACCGGTCCTGAAATCTGGGAACAGACACAAGGTAAGATCACTCACCTTTTTGCCTGTACCGGAACTGGTGGTACGCTGTCTGGTTCAGCAAAGTTTCTGAAGGAAAAAAATCCGGATATCAAGATCATCGGAGTAGATGCAGACGGTTCTATACTAAAGAGCTATCACGAGACAGGAGAAATTCACAAAGAAGATGTACATCCTTATCAGATCGAAGGAATGGGTAAAAACCTGATCCCTTCTGCCCTGCTTTTCGACAAGGTAGATGAATTTGTAAGGGTCAATGATGAAATGTCCGCGTACAGAACCCGCGAAATTGCTTTGAAAGAAGCAATCATGGGTGGCTATACGACAGGAGCTGTAACACAGGGATTGATGCAGTATGCACAGTCTCATGAACTTACAGAAAATGATCTGGTTGTTCTAATATATCCTGACCATGGGTCCAGATACATCACCAAAGTATACAGTGATAAATGGATGGCTGAGCAGGGATTTGTCAACAACTGTGTTCACAACTATGACGAAGTTTTCAAAACTGAGTTTATCAAATAAGAACGAATAAAATCACGATACAAATAAAGCCTTTTGCGTGTTCTGACAAAAAAGGCTTTTTTACTTAAAAATTACGATACAATGTTGGATATTTTTGAAAGAATAAAAGAAAATCCAGGACCACTTGGACAATTTGCAGATTATGGTGAAGGCTATTTTATTTTCCCAAGATTAGAGGGACCTATAGGCCCTAGAATGCAGTTTCAGGGTAGAGAAGTAATTTTCTGGAGTGCCAATGATTATTTAGGACTGTGTAATCATCCTGAAGTAATAGAAGCAGATGCAAAAGCTGCAGCAGAATATGGAATGTTCTATCCAATGGGAGCAAGAGCAATGTCCGGAGAAACAGATCAGCACCTTCAGCTGGAAAGAGAACTGGCAGACTTTGTAAAAAAAGAATCAGCATATTTATTGAATTTCGGTTACCAGGGAATGGTTTCTACCATTGATGCTTTGGTAAGCAGAAATGATGTAATTGTTTATGATATGGATTCTCATGCCTGCATCGTGGATGGAGTAAGACTTCATTCCGGTAAGAGATTTACCTATAAGCACAATGATATGGCAAGTCTTGAGAAAAACCTTCAGAGAGCGACTAAGGTAGCTGAAGAAACAGGAGGTGGTATCCTTGTGATTACAGAAGGGGTTTTCGGGATGAGAGGCCAGCAGGGAAAAATCAAAGAGATCTGTGACCTTAAATCAAAATATCAATTCAGACTTTTAGTAGACGATGCACACGGTTTCGGAACGCTTGGTAAAACAGGTGCCGGTGTGGGTGAAGAGCAGGACTGTAACGATCAGATTGATGTCTATTTCTCTACTTTTGCCAAATCAATGGCAGGTTTCGGAGCGTTTCTTGCGGGTGACAAAGAAATCATCAGATATCTGAAATTCAACCTGAGATCACAAATCTTTGCAAAATCTCTTACCATGCCAATGGTAATCGGAGGATTAAAAAGATTGGAGCTATTGAGATCAAGACCTGAGATCAAAGCCAAACTTTGGGAGAATGTTTATAAACTACAGAACGGACTTAAAGAAAGAGGCTTCAATATTGGAGATACCAACACTTGTGTAACTCCTGTAATGATGCAGGGAACTCCGGTAGAGGCCACTCTATTGGTAAAGGATTTAAGAGAGAATTACGGGATCTTTACCTCTGTGGTGGTATATCCGGTCATTCCGAAAGGAATGATTCTTTTAAGACTGATTCCTACCGCTTCTCATACAGATGCTGAGATCAATGAAACTCTGGCTGCGTTTGAAGCTATTCATGATAAATTAGTAGGTGGCTACTACAAAGAGCAGGAGCAAAAATTACTCCAGGAACAAGGGTTAAGTTTTAAACCGATTTAATCTAATCTTAAAATAAAAAATGCCACTGAAACCAATCAGTGGCATTTTTGTTTAATAACTATAAAGCAAATGAAACTTAGAGGTTACACACTGGGAATTCTGTCGGCCATTTCATATGGTCTTATTCCGGTTTTTATACTGCCTGTCAAGCGGGCACACTTTTCAATGGATATTACGCTGTTTTACAGATTTTTCTTTTCAGCTTTAATGATAGGAGGATATCTGCTGTATTCCAGGGAAACCTTTAAAATCAATAAAAAGGAAGCTTTAATTCTTGCCATCCTTGGAATCTGCTATGCCCTTTCTTCAGAGTTTCTTTTTTTAGGGTATGATTTTCTGACACCGGGAATTGCCTCTACCGTTTTATTTATCTACCCGATTATTGTTGCACTGATTATGCTTTTCTTTTACAAAGAGAAGCTTACCAGGCTGTCCGGCGCTTCTTTACTTATGGCTTTCGCGGGGGTAATTGTTTTATGCTTAAAAGGAAACGGACTGGAAATCAATTTTGCAGGGTTAGGAATTGTAATGCTGAGTTCACTGTTCTATGCTTTATATATGGTTATCGTCAATAAATCGAATATCAAGGTTTCCGGATTCAAGCTTTCGTTTTATTCTATGCTTTTCACCTCAATGTTCTTTATGAGTAAAGCTGTTATTGCTCATGAGTCGTTTACGATTCCTTCAGCAGAGATTTTCTTTAACTTTCTTATTTTTGCATTTCTCACCACTGTTATATCGGGTCTTTGCCTGGTATATGCCATTAAATACATCGGCTCTACTCCTGTTGCGATCTTAGGAGCCCTGGAGCCTGTGGTTGCTGTTTTGGTGAGTGTTCTGATGTTTCATGAAAAATTTACGCTCAATTTGCTTATCGGAATTACTCTAATCCTTTTTGGAGTTACCCTGAATGTGATCGGTGATCAGAAAAAAGTAGGCCATGTTTAGAAATCAGGCAATACATCGGTATCTAAAATGATATCATAAGATGGATTCAATGATGTTCTTTTCTATATCCACAATAATAAAATACTACACAGAAATTCGCGAAATTGTGTTTATTTATGAAACGATAATATTAAGCTGAAAAAATGATATATATGAAAAATATTTGAGAAAATAAATACCTTACATTCTGGCATAACAAAATTTATCTGGCTATATTGCATCTATCTATTAATAGGTGTTCCCCCACTGGATAGACAGATGTATATACTTTTAAAAGCCGATGAAAGAATTACAAAAACTCACCAAAGATCAATTATACAAAAAACTCAAAGAAAAATCAGAAAATCTATACAATGTCGTTTATGAAGCCATGGAAAATAATTTTTTCAATGAAAGCTATTTAGACGAAGAAAGTCTTACTGAATTTCTTGAAATGCTGGACGATGAAACAGCAGAAAAAATAAAGGATGCTTCCCTGTCTATCAATAATGAAGACGACACCCCTGAAATTGTCCTCATAGAAAACGAAAGCAACACTTCTCTTGATCTCATTACCCATGAAGATGAAGGATATAAAATTGTACTTTTAGAAGGAGATCTCAATTTATCCCGCCAGCTCTTTGTAGAAGACTATATAATTCTTATTGTCACAGGCAATATACAGGCAGAAAATATAGTCATCAACGGTTCGTTATACTGTTCCGGAACCGTTACGTCCAAAGTATTGTTCGGAGCATCAGGCAATGATAATGAAACGTATATCGGAGGAAGTATCATGACTTCTCTGATTGCAGAAAACGGTCATTATACAGTATCTGAAGGAAATATATATTCCAGATATTTAATAAGCTTTCATAACGAAATCATCGGAAAAACAGGAAAATTCATCGAAAATATCAGTATTGAAAGACCTGGTGAAATTGGCTTATTGAAAGCTGAAATCCTTGATGAAGATGGGTATTTTGATGAAAATGTATTTTTAACCTTTATTGAGACCAATAGTCCGGATGCGCTGTTTAATAAACCGGCTAATTTATTTTAGCAAACCGGAAATGGTAATAATGCAGAAATCCAAAGTCTTTTCTTCACTGTTTATAATCAGGAGAAAAAATTTTTTTCTAAAAAAACTTTGGAATAACTTTGCAAAAAATTTCTGTTGAAAGACCTGCTTCTTATTACTCCGCCTTTTACCCAGCTTAACACTCCTTATCCTGCAACAGCTTATATTAAAGGATTTTTAAATACCAAAAATATTTCCGCGTATCAGGTAGATTTGGGGATCGATGTTATTCTGGAATTATTTTCAAAAGACGGAATCCAGAAGGTTTTCAATAAAGAGATTGATCTTCAGAACACCTCTGAAAATTCCCAGAGAATTTATGCTTTAAGAGAAGAATATTTAAAAACGATAGATCAGGTTATTCCTTTTTTACAGGGAAAAACACCAACATTGGCAAGACAGATCTGCAGCATGAACTTTCTTCCCGAAGCCTCCCGTTTCAACCAGCTGGACGATATGGAATTTGCTTTTGGAAATATGGGGCTCCAGGATAAAGCCAAGCATCTGGCGACACTTTATTTAGAAGATATTTCCGATTATATTGTTGAAAATATTGATGCCGATTTTGGTTTCAGCAGATATGCCGAACGTCTCGGAAAAAGTGCCAACTCTTTCGATGAACTGTATTCCAAATTATCAGGTGAACCTACATTTATTGATGAATTTACCTTAAAAATTCTTCAGGAAAAAATCGAAACTGTTCAGCCAAAACTGGTTTGTTTTTCAATACCGTTTCCTGGTAATCTGTATGCCGGTTTCAAATGTGCCCAATGGATCAAAAAGCAATATCCTCATATTAAAATTGCAATGGGAGGAGGCTTTCCCAATACGGAATTAAGAGAAGTTAAAGATCAGAGGGTTTTTGAGTTTTTCGACTTTATTACCTTAGATGATGGTGAACTTCCCCTGGAACTTCTTCATCATAATTTAGAAATTACTGCTGAAGAAGGTGAGTTTAAAAGAACTTTCCTTATCGAAAACAAAGAGGTTGCTTACAAAAACAATTCTAAAAGACATGATTACAAGCAGTCTGAAATAGGGACTCCTGATTATACAGATTTGAAACTGGATCAGTATGTTTCCGTTATCGAAATTGCCAATCCTATGCACAGCTTATGGAGTGACGGCAGATGGAACAAACTGACCATGGCCCATGGGTGCTATTGGGGAAAATGTACATTCTGTGATATTTCCTTAGACTATATCAAAATTTATGAACCGATTTCTGCTAAAATCCTTGTAGACCGGATTGAAGAACTGATCCATACAACAGGTGAAACAGGATTCCATTTTGTGGATGAAGCCGCACCACCTGCCTTAATGAGAGAAGTAGCGCTGGAAATTCTCCGAAGAAATCTGGTGGTTACCTGGTGGACCAATATCCGTTTTGAAAAAAGCTTTACCCGTGATCTATGTTATCTCCTGAAACTTTCAGGATGTGTAGCTGTTTCCGGCGGACTTGAAGTGGCCAGTGACCGACTGTTGAAACTGATTGATAAAGGAGTTTCTGTGGAACAGGTTGCCAATGTAACAAGAAATTTTACTGAAGCGGGAATTATGGTTCATGCCTACCTGATGTATGGCTACCCTACCCAAACCATTCAGGAAACGGTGGATTCATTAGAAATGGTACGACAAATGTTTGAAATGGGAATTCTTCAGAGTGGCTTCTGGCATCAGTTTGCCATGACAGCCCATTCCCCGGTTGGGATGAGCCCTGAAGATTTTGGAGTAGTTCCGGTAAAGCAGGAAATTCTGTTTGCCAATAATGATATTGATTTTAAAGATACAACCGGAATCGATCATAACAAGTTCAGCTTTGGATTAAAGAAATCTCTGTTCAATTATATGCACGGAGTTAATTTTGAACTGTCACTTCAGGAATGGTTTGATTTTAAAATTCCACGAACAACCATACATCCGGACTATATTCACGACTGTCTTTTGGAAGATGGGCAGTTTCAGTTGAAGACCAATTCCAAAGTTGTCTTTTTAACCAAAAACGTAATCGCTGAGAATCGCATAAAAAATAAAAAGAAATATTCCGGTACATATACGCTGCTTACATTCCATTTAAAAACCAATATTGTAAAGGTTGAGCTGGAACAGGAGAAAGCAGAATGGCTGATGAAAGTGCTGGAAGAAAACGCAATTGAAAATTCTAAAAAACCTACCATTCAACAACTTAAAAATAATTTTGAAGAAAATTTTGAGGATTTTGAGTTATTTTGGTTCTCGAAACCAATGCAGCAATTGAAGGAAAACGGAGTGATTTTAAGTTTATAAAAATTTTCGTTTTTTTCTCAGGGATTTTTGTGATTTTTTCTGAACGAATAACACCTGCTTCTATTGAATTATAATCTCCCACAGATTTCACGGATTACGCTGATTTTGATTTGAGAGAATAAAGTATTTTCTATTTTGGAAGAGTTCATTTAATATAAATCCAAATTTCTAACCACTATAAATAAACGGCAAATATTCCGCTCCTCCGGCGGGGTGGCGAAAATTCAAAGAATTTTTGACGGGGTGGTTTAAAAGTACAATTATATAGGTTTTGGCTGAAGCCGGGATGAATTTAATCCATAATAAAAAAACAGGCTAAAGCCCGTTCCTATTGATAAAATCTGTATTACATAAATTAATTAGGCGTTTCTTTTGATACAGCTCCCACAGATACTTTCTCCTGAACTTTAATAAAATTAGGATCCATGATCGCCATCCTTTCCGCCAGTGCTTTGTAGGTCGGGAACTTCAGAATAGAAGCCCTGCCAGACATTTCTCTGTAGATGGTAAAGGATTTTCCTCCTGCAGTTTTCAGTTGTTTTGTGGTCGTAATATATCTTCCGATCAGTTTACTTTTAGCATCATAGATCTCAATATCTATTGGAGTTTTATCCATAATGGTTTCTTCTGAACCAAAGCTTACAGGCAAATTGGTAAAATAGCCTACCGGAACTCCATTACTGAGGATCTCTCCTACTTTATTGACCTCAATATTCATTTTATCTATTTTCTTTCTGATCGCATAAGCATCTTTTGTTTTAGCATCCAGCTTCCTTTTGGGTACATTAGAAAAAAGCTCATCAAGATTTTTAACATTGATCCCTTTGTTATCAATGATTCTAAGATCCTTCACCGAAGTGAAAACCGCTGATTTCTCTTCGCCGGAAAAGGCAGAAGGTGACGAATAATCTATTTCAATGGTTTTATCTCTATTATATACTCTATTGATGCTGATATAGCTGTCACGAACAGAATCAACAATGCTCTTATCAATGAACTTTATAGTATACATCGGTGTTTCTTTCAGATCCATAAAAGTATATTCACTGGATTTGCTGGATATTTTAGCTACCGGAATCCCATCAAGATTAATAATCCCTCTCTTGGTTTTGATATTCTGAGCGTGGAGGAAAACACCCAGAACAGTAAAGAATATGATTATGCCTTTCTTCATACCATCAGACTTATACATAAATAAAAAAAGTGTAACACAAAGTTACACTTTCTTGAAAATATATTTAGCTTTTCATTTAATTATTCACAAAGGATAATTCCTTTATTATGATTAAATTCTACAACACCGCTTTTGATATTATAAGCAAAAACAGAGTCTTTTCCAGCTTCTTTAGTGAAATTTTTAGCAAAAGCCTCATCAATAGAATTAGCAAAAAGCTTTACATCACCTCCGATTAAAGAAGAAACAATTCCTGCGTGGTTTTTCATGATGTGGAATTCACCATTTTTTCCAGGCAACAACACTGAGTCTACTTCTCCTTCAAAAACTACGTATTCTGGTGTTAAAATTTTTATATTCATAGAAACAAATTTGAAATTTGATGTTTGAAATTTGAAATTACTCCTCGAATCTCAAATTTCAAATCTCAAATTGTTAATAATTTATGCGTTTTCAGCCAACATTTTTTGTCCTGCTTCGATAGCTTCTTCGATGGTTCCTTTCAGGTTGAAAGCCGCTTCCGGTAAGTGATCTAATTCACCATCCATAATCATGTTGAATCCTTTGATCGTATCTTTGATGTCTACCAATGATCCTGGGATACCTGTAAACTGCTCTGCTACGTGGAAAGGCTGAGATAAGAATCTCTGAACTTTTCTTGCACGGTATACAACCGCTTTATCTTCTTCAGAAAGTTCTTCCATACCAAGAATCGCGATGATATCCTGAAGTGCTTTATATCTTTGAAGAATTTCTTTTACTCTTTGAGCACAGTTATAGTGATCGTGACCAATAACTTCAGGAGCAAGGATTCTTGAAGTAGAAGCTAGTGGATCTACCGCTGGATAAATACCTAATGAAGCAATCTTTCTGTCAAGTACTGTAGTGGCATCCAAGTGAGCAAACGTAGTTGCTGGAGCCGGGTCAGTTAAGTCATCCGCAGGTACATATACCGCCTGTACTGAAGTAATTGAACCGTTTTTAGTGGAAGTAATTCTTTCCTGCATCGCACCCATTTCAGAAGCAAGTGTCGGTTGGTAACCTACCGCTGAAGGCATACGACCAAGAAGTGCAGATACCTCAGAACCAGCCTGTGTAAAACGGAAGATGTTATCTACGAAGAAAAGTACATCTCTACCTTGTCCGCTTTCTCCACCATCTCTGTAATACTCAGCCAATGTAAGACCAGAAAGTGCTACTCTCGCTCTTGCACCTGGCGGCTCGTTCATCTGTCCGAAAACGAATGCTGCTTTTGAATCTTTCATCGCTTCTAAATCTACTTTAGAAAGATCCCAACCTCCGTTTTCCATAGAATGCATGAAATCATCACCATACTTGATAATACCTGATTCCAACATCTCTCTCAAAAGGTCATTTCCTTCTCTCGTTCTTTCACCTACTCCGGCGAATACAGAAAGACCTCCGTGCCCTTTTGCAATATTGTTAATCAACTCCTGAATCAATACTGTTTTACCTACACCGGCACCACCGAACAAACCAATTTTACCTCCTTTTGCGTAAGGCTCAACTAAGTCGATTACTTTAATACCTGTAAATAAAACTTCTGCTGAAGTTGATAATTGATCAAATTTTGGAGCTGGTCTGTGAATAGGAAGACCACCATCCTTAGAAATATCTTGAAGTCCATCGATAGCATCACCAACAACGTTGAATAGTCTTCCGTTTACTGCCTCACCGATTGGCATAGTAATAGGATTTCCGTATCCGATTACATCCTGTCCTCTCTTAAGACCGTCAGTAGCGTCCATTGCAATACATCTTACTGTATCTTCGCCAATATGTTGTTCTACCTCTAAAACTACTTTTTCACCGTTTTCTTTTGTAATTTCTAACGCGTCATAGATTGCTGGAACAGCTTCCACATCTGTGAAGACAACGTCGATTACCGGACCAATAATTTGAGAAATTTTACCTTTAATTTGGTTTGCCATTGCTAAATTTTTTCTTGGTGCAAATATAGTGATTCTTCATAAACCCACAATTGGTAAAAAAAAGATTTTTATCATGCTTTTTATAAATGTGTCCTGGTATAATTTACCATTCTGACCATGATATTTATCTGCAAAAAATATTGACACTTTGTTATATTGATAGATTGTGACATTATATCTATATTTGCAATCAAAATTTTTCCGTTTTGAAAGTTTTCAAGAATTTTACAGATTACGCCTCTCAGAAGCCTTTAGCATTGTCTTTAGGTATGTTTGACGGCGTACATCTCGGGCACAAGAGTATTATTGATGAACTTACTAAAGTAGGAACAGAAAACAATCTGGAAACTGCTATCCTTACTTTCTGGCCGCATCCAAGGTTTGTTTTTAATCCTAATGAAGATTTGAAGCTTCTGAATACGCTGGAAGAAAAAAAACGGTTGGTTGAAAAATATGGGATTGATAATTTGTTCCTGAAAGAATTTGATGAAGAATTCAGAAATCTGACCGGAGAAGAGTTTGTACGTCATATTTTAGTTGATAAACTCAATGTAAAATACCTTATTATAGGATATGACCATTCTTTCGGAAAAAATAAAAGTGGAAATTTTGAGCTTCTTCAAAAATTGTCAAAAGAACTTGATTTTGAGGTTGAGCAAATGGAAGCCATCAATATTCATGAAAATAATATCAGCTCCACGAAAGTACGTAATGCACTTTTAGCAGGAAATATTAAGGAGGCCAACGAAATGCTGGGATACTCCTACTCTGTTTCCGGAACTGTAGTTCATGGTAAGAAAATCGGAAGGACCATCGGTTATCCTACAGCCAATATTGATACGGAGTCTATCAAACTTTTACCCAAAAAAGGAGCTTATATTGTAGAAGTCCTCATAAAAGGCAACCAATATAAAGGGATGCTGAGTATTGGAACCAATCCAACGGTAAACGGGGAAAAACTGACTGTGGAAGTTTATATTCTTGATTTTGATGGTGATA
This sequence comes from Chryseobacterium sp. ON_d1, assembly GCF_006829085.1. Lineage (GTDB taxonomy): Bacteria > Bacteroidota > Bacteroidia > Flavobacteriales > Weeksellaceae > Chryseobacterium. The sequence goes on along the minus strand of NZ_BJTC01000002.1, from coordinate 323,800 downwards.
TTTATGATGAAAAGATTACGGTAAGTTTCAGAGATTTTCTTCATGATGAAATCAAATTTGAAGGTCTTGATAAGTTAATTGAAAGACTGGACGAGGATAAAAGAATAACACAGGAATATGATTTCAAGGAGTAATAATTTTGATTTTCTGAGGCTTGTTTTTGCAAGTCTTGTTGTTATTACCCATTCCTACGCACTTTCAGGAGCAGCCCTCGGCGATCCCCTATCCCAACTCACCAATGGACAAATGGAATTTTCTTATCTGGGGGTTCATGGTTTTTTTATTATCTCAGGTTATTTAATTTTTAAAAGCCTGCTGCGATGCAAAGGTCTTCCTGATTTTTACTGGAAAAGGCTTTTAAGACTTTTCCCTGCCTTATTGGTGGTACTTTTTCTTACCGTTTTGCTGGCACCTGCAGTTTATGAAAGTTCCGTTCCCTACTTACAGAACAAATCCGTTTACACTTACATTCCTCAAAATTTAACCCTGTTTTTCCGACAGAAAGGTATTGACGGTGTTTTTGAAAATAATCCTTACAAACATAGCATCAATGGGAGTTTATGGACGATATGCTACGAATTCAGTATGTATGTAATGGTTTCTTTACTGTTCTTTATCCGTAAAAAAGCTTTTGTAAAAACTGTTGTAATTCTGCTATTTATATCAAGTTATATCTTAAGTATTTTCTATCCCTATTTTCTTTACGGATTATTTCACAGGTTTGCATTGGGAAGTAATCATTTTTACAATCTGATGTGCTTTTTCGCTGGAGGAATGGTATTAACTTACCTGAATGTTCCCAAAAAAGCAGAACATATTCTTATTATACTTTCCTTCATTGTTATTATGGTTAGTATATACTTAAATATCTTCAAATATACCTGTTATATGACTTTGCCTGTGCTGGTTATTCTTCTTGGCAAAAGCTCTACCCGATACCTTAATAAGGTTGGGGAAGTGATTGGGGATACTTCTTACGGAATTTATATTTATTCTTTCCCGATCCAGCAGACCCTGATGTACTTTTTTAAACTGGATACAGCTCTGTTATTTATGCTTTCATTACCGTTATCAATTCTGTTGGGATATGTTTCCTGGCATCTGATCGAAAAGAAAGCATTAGGATATAAAGATTTATTTACAAAAAAGGCTATTCTCACCGAATAGCCTTTTGCTTATTGTAATACTTTTAAGTAGATTTTCTGAGTTTCATTATTCAGTTTCACATTTGGAATCTCTTTGTCATAGTCAATAACGATATCGCCTTTTTCACCAGCTTTTCCATTGCCATCAGAATCCCAGCTTATGGTCACGTAATACTTGGCAGGACCGACAGGTTTTGGATTGATCTTACTCTGAGTATCTTTGGGTATTGGCAGATCGATGGTGAAAGGTATCGATTTCTGCTCATATTCCTGTTCTGTAATTAATGTAGCAGGGGCATCAGCCAGTTTTTCATCTATTCCATATAAGCTTACTTTAAGAAGCGCACTTTTAATTGTAAACTTATCTTCTCCTGAAAACTCTATTTTAATATTTTCAGGAAGCGTATTTTCAGAAACTGAAGCTGCAGAATTAGGAGTTGCTGCCTTATTTTCCTTCTCTGTTTTTGTACAGCCTGACAGCATCAATGTCCCTGCTGCCATGAATAATAATAAGTGATTTCTCATTTGTTATTTATTGTATTACTATTAATTACATATTTCACCAACAATAGATAACAAATTCCGTACCCCAATTTTATATAATAGATACTTTATAAAGAATTTACTTCATTCTGTACTTTTTTTGTAAGGGATTTAAAAACCAGATCATAGGATTGATCAATAAGACTGAAAATCAAATCTCTTTTTAACCCATCCAGTATAACAGAATTCCAATGGGTTTTGTTCATGTGATAGGCACCTGTAATCTGAGGATACTGTTCACGAAGCTCAGCGCTCCACTCGGGATCTGTTTTTACATTGATCGCTAACGGCTGCCTCTCAAGCCCCATCAATAAAAACATTTTGGTATCTACTTTCAGCACAAGTGTTTCGTTATCAAACGGAAAACTTTCTGTAACCCCTTTTTTGGCAAGACAATAATCTAAAATTTCGTTGGCATCCATAGTGTATATGAGTAATGAGTGGTAAGCAATAAGTAATGATTAAATTAATTCTTTACTCTTTAATTCAAATTTAGTAAATTTAAGAAAGAAATAATCTCACACAATCACAATATTATGAAAGCTTTGGTAATAGGTGCTACAGGCGCCACAGGAAAAGATCTGGTGAATCAGTTACTCCATGATAAGGAATTCGATGAAGTGAACATTTTCGTCAGAAAACCTGTCGATATTCAGAACGATAAGCTTAAAGTTCATGTTGTGGATTTTGAAAAGCCTGAAGAATGGAAAGATAAGGTAAAGGGAGATGTTGCATTTTCATGCCTGGGAACTACTTTAAAGGATGCCGGAAGCAAAGAAGCCCAGAAAAAAGTAGATTTTGATTATCAGTATGAGTTTGCAAAAGCAGCCAAAGAGAATAATGTGGAAGACTATATCCTGGTATCAGCGTATGGAGCTAATCCGCAGTCTAAAATTTTTTATTCCAAAATGAAAGGTGAGCTTGAAGAAGCTGTAAAACAACTGCATTTTAACAAGATCACTATTTTTAAACCGGGAATGCTCGAAAGAAAGAATTCTGAAAGAACCGGAGAAGTCTTAGGCAGCCGTATTATAAAATTTGCTAATAAGCTTGGGCTGCTGGAAAGTCAAAAGCCTCTGCCAACGGATATTCTGGCCAAGGCAATGATCAATTCCTCAAAAATAAAAAGCAATGGCTATTCCAGTATAAAGCTGGGAAATATCTTTTGTTTTGCAGAAAAAAGCAACGGATAGTATTTTAGCTGATTGTCTGTTTTGTTGCATCGATAATTTGCCTGATCCATTTGTAATCCGGTAATTCTTTAAGTTTCAAAATTAATTCATGAGGAATATTTTCAGTTCCGATCAATGTTCCCGCAATTTGCCCGGCGATTGAAGCGTTGGTATCCGTATCTCCTCCCGAACTGATAATTTGTTTCAACATTTCTTCCAGACCCAGATCAAGAATTTTGGTTGAACAGTAAATTGCGAATGGAACTGAATTAACAACATAACCATTATTGCCAAATTTTGATATTTCTGAAATTGAAGAATTCTTTCCTGTTGAATTAATTTCAGTTAATCTGTCTTTTACGTTTGAATCAGGAATTTCCGGAATAATAATATCGAAAAGATTATTGTTTCCATTCCAATCAGAATTTAGGATTGCTTTTATAGCAAGAAAAACAGCCAAAGATCCGGAATAGGCTTCATCATTTCTGTGCGTTACCTTACATGCTTCATAAATATTTTGTCTTGTAATATCTGAGAAAAAAGCAAAAGGAGCAATTCTCATCGCTCCTCCATTTCCTGCGGCAAACTCTCCAATTCTTCCAGCCTGGCTCCAATGGATGCCTGCTTCAGTATCTAAAATTGCCTTTAGTGTTGAAGCCCCAATTCCTATTAATTTGCGGCTTCTGTAATATTCTATAAATTTATTGATAAGATTTTCAGGAGTAAAACTACCTTCAGATAAAACTTCGCAGGTCGCCAAAGTCATTTGGGTATCATCTGTAATACTCCAGATCCTTTTCTTTATCTTCTTTTTTCCCCAATAATAAATATGGGAATCATCAGTTTCTACTTCATTTTCATAGCTGCTTCCCCACGCATCTCCAATTGCTCCGCTAATGATACAAGCTTCAAACCGATCCAAAAAATCCATGCAATAGTTTATTACTTCAGATACTTTGTAATAGCCTCATCTGTAGGCTTTGTAGTACTTACAAAAGAATCGATCAGTTTTCCGTTTTCATCCACCAGGAATTTGGTAAAGTTCCAAAGGATACTTGTATTCTTTACTCCATTTAACTCTTTTTCTGTTAAATATTTAAAGATAGGCGCTGTATCATCTCCTTTTACAGAAACTTTTGCAGCCATTGGGAATGTCACCCCATAATTTTTCTGGCAGAATGCCCCAATTTCAGTATTGGTTCCAGGCTCCTGTCCCCCGAAATTATTAGCAGGGAAACCTATCACTACCAATTTATCCTTATACTGCTCATATACTTTCTCAAGATCTGCATACTGTGGAGTAAATCCACATTCTGAAGCGGTATTGACAATCAGGATTTTCTTTCCTTTGAAATCAGCAAAATTGATTTCTTTGCCGTCAAGACTTTCTACTTTAAAGTCGTATATTGTTTTTCCCATAAGTTCATTGGTTTTAGCTTTAGAAATTTCACTTTTTTGATTGGTGCAGCTTTGCAGAAATGCTATGAAAGAAAGCAGCAGTAAAAAAATCTTTTCCATATTTTATAATTTTTTGCAGCGAACTGCCGTTGAATTAAAATTTAAAAATATTAGCCGGAAATACTTTGTTGATATCAATTCTGTTTAACAGCATCACATAGTCTCCGTCTTTTTTAGCACTTGAAGATTCTATTCTGAAAGGCATGGTAAGGTTTCCAACTTTTTTAAAATCAGAATATACCAGCGTTTCATCTTTTTTCACCTCTTTGATCAGCATATAAGTTTTTGCATCAAAGTAATACATATTCTTATTGACATTCTTGGTCAGTTCTACTTTATGGCAGTAGATTTCTCCCACTTTTTCTTTTCCAAGATATTTAGCCTCAAAACCTTTATTTTCCCAATCGATAAAGTCATTATCAAAACTTTCCGGTACGTACTCAGGATATTCCTGAAGTTTATTGGCCGCATAGTTCATTGCATATCCTTTAGTTCCGTCATAACCTTCAATTGCTGTTTCTTTTCCTCCGGTAGTAATCAATGTTTTAGTAAGATTAGGACGCTGCTGAAAAATTCTTATCGGATATTCATCTTTGATTCCCAATACCACTTTTCCCTGAAGCAATACAGAATTCAATAATTTCCAATTGGTTAACCCTCCGGATAATTCAATGTTCTTGTCAATAATTTCCTTTGCGGTCTGTGCAAATGTCACATGTGAAAATATCAGTCCAAATACTAATAATAACTTCTTCATTAATTTTATTTATAAATTCAAATATAGGGGGATTTATGTAAAATTGCAAAAAGGCAAAAGAGCGAATATTATCATTTGCTTTTTGCCTTATTATTTTTTAAATCAGCTTTCTGGCTTTTTCCAGATCTTCCGGTGTATCAATACCCACTCCTATGAAATTGGTTTCTATCATTTTGATTTTCATTCCATATTCCAGATAACGGATACATTCAATCTTTTCGGATATTTCCAGAGGTTTCATCTCAAGCCTCGAAAACTGGAGCAAAGCTTCTTTCCTGAAAGCATACACTCCAATGTGTTTAAAGTAGCTTACATGATAAGAAACTTCCCTGTGAAAAGGAATTACAGAACGGCTGAAATACAGTGCAAAGCCATTGTTATCCGTAATTACTTTTACATTATTCGGATTTTCAATTTCTTCTTTTTCATGCAGCTGTATCTTTAAAGAAGCCAAAGAGATTTCCTGTTGATCATCATGTCTGAAAACGTCAATCAGCTGCTGTAATGGTTCCAGTTTAAGGAAGGGTTCATCTCCCTGAACATTGATCACGATGTCACAGTCTATATTCTCCACTGCTTCAGCAATACGGTCGCTTCCCGTCTCATGCTGCCCGGTCATTACAGCCTTTCCGCCATTGTTTACAATTTCATCAAAAATAGTTTCAGAGTCTGTTGCGACAAATACCTCATCAAAAAGTCCGGTCTCCACTACATTCTGATAGGTCGTAGTGATTACGGTTTTTTCTCCCAGAATCTGCATCAGTTTTCCCGGAAAGCGGCTTGCTTCATAACGTGCAGGAATGACAGCGATTATTTTCATCCAATAAAAATATTAAGTAATTCTTTTTAATTCAACAAGTTTCATCCCGGTATTTATAAAACCGTAATCAACCCTTTTATCCAGACCAAATGTAGTGAAAAGTATCTTATTTACTACAAAGCAGAGATTTGGAAATTTAAAAAGAAAGTTTTACCCCTACCATATTGTATTCCCACTGACGGGATGCCATAAAGTTGAGATTATATTTCGTCTTTCCTATCGTACCTTCGGTTGAAGTATATCTGCTTTTTGAAATTGTTTTTCCTATGAAATATCCCATCAATAGGGCTAGAGGATAATCTGAGGCCCAGTGTACCTTACTCTGCATCATTTGAAAACATAATGCACCTGCCAGGGTATACCCTACAGGTTTGATCCATTTTGCATCCGGGTAGTTGTCTGCTATCACAGTGATACCCGCCATAAAAGTAGTCAAATGTCCTGATGGCATTGCATCATAATTCGAAGTGTTTTTACTGAATGCTGAAAAACTCGGAAAAGGATTCCAGTCGCCACCTTTATTACCATTTATCTCTGCAATAAAAGGGCTTTCCCTTCCTGTAATTCTTTTAAGGGTCTGAGTGAAAACCCCGGAAAGAATTAAACTTTCCATCAAACCGCTGGCTGTAGCCTGTGCTCTGTAATCATTTTTAATCAGACCATAGGTACCGAAACCAATACCAATTAGCACCAAAGTAGAGCCATTTCCTATCAGATATAAGGTAGAACCTATATCTTTTGGGATTTTAAAAATACCTCCAATTTTGTGGTAGTTGTTATCTTTATCCATTCCCCATCTTCCCCCTAATTCTCTAGAATTATCAATCAGTTTCTGATCAAATGGCAAAAGAATTAAAGTGCTGGCAACTGCACCTCCCAGATAATAAGCATGATCTTTGGCTACAAAATCTTTATTCGTATTGATAAAGTTTCTGGGTAGTTTGGTGACAAAATCCAATAGCCTGGGCTTGGGATAGGTTCTTACTGAACCGTCTTTTAACGTGTAGGTCTGTACTTTGGGCAGATCAGCATCCTTTGGCAGCTCGCTTATCTTCAGACTATCCACTTCTTGAGAGCATACCAGTATTGAAACTGGTAAGAGTAGAAATCTCAGTTTTCTCATCGTGTAATTTTCGACTTTATTATATTTAAGTGTGTAAAGCGCCAAAGGTAATTCCAAGTTGACTTTCCGACAAAATATTTACTTAATTTTTAAGGATTATTTAATTTTTTTTGTAAAATAAAAGGTTTTATCAGTTTATATATTTTATCAGAAAAGTAATTCCATACTTCAACTCTCGAAATGTATCAATAAAAACAATGTACCAGTGTAGAATGCTTACCATTAGAAAATTGGTAAACTGCTACACTGGTACATTTATACATTAATTCTCCTGATTACTTTAAATTGTTCAAAGCAGTTTCCAGTTTCGGAAGCATTACTTTGATCTCATCTGTTGCCAATCCTCCTACAGACGCACGGAACCAAGGTTCTGACTTGTCTTCTCCAAAGGCTGAGAAAGGTACCAAAGCAACACCAGCTTCATTGATCAGGTAGAATACCAGATCTGAAGAGTTTTCAATGGCTCCTCCGTCAGGTTTTATTTTTCCTATATAATCAAGTTTGATGGTAAGATAAAGTGCTCCCATCGGCTCAATGCTGTCTACAGCAAGCCCTTTTGCTTTTAAATCCTGAATTCCGTTGTGAAGAACTTTTAAGCTTTTCTCAAGTTTGCCTTTAAAATCCTCAACGAAAATATCTACATTCTCTGAATTTTCATAGAATTTAGCGGTTGCTTCCTGTTCCGGTTTTGGTGCCCATGCTCCCACGTGAGTAAGAAGTGCCTTCATTTTATCAAGGATATGAGAAGGACCGAATCCCCAACCCACACGTACTCCTGTTGCTGCAAGGCATTTTGAAATACCGTCAATATAGATGGTATAGTCTTTCATTTCAGGGAAAAGAGAGACCGGATCTACGTGCTCAGCACCGAAAGTAAGGCAAGAATAGATCTGATCATACATTAAATATAACGGTTTTTCATCTGCTCCTCTTTTTTTGTTTTCAGCAATAACCAGCTCACAGATTTCTGAAAGCTGCTCTTTTGTAAACATTGTTCCCGTAGGGTTCAATGGTGAACAAAGTGCTAATAACACAGCTCCATCCAGGTGAGGTCTCAAATCATCTGCAGTAGGAAGGAAGTTGGTTTCCGGCTTTGTCTTTACTTCTACAGCGTTGGCTGAAGTAAGGTAAGCATAGTGGTTGTTGTTCCATGATGGTGTAGGATAAACCACTTTATCTCCTTCGTCTACGATCGTTTTGTATACCGCATAGATCAATGGTCTTGATCCTGCAGTGATCAGGATATCGTTAGGAGAATAATCCAGGTTCCATCTTTTTTTAAGGTCTTTGGAAACTTCTTTTCTTAAAGATAAAAGTCCGTTTGCAGGCGGGTAGTTCGTCAGATTATTCTGATATGCTTTCTGAATCTCTTCCTTCAGCAATGCCGGAATAGGATAGATATTAGAATTCAGATCACCAATAGTAAGATTGGCAATTTCCGCTCCTTTTGCTTTTAGATCATTTACTTCGTTACCAATTTTTACAATTTCAGAACCGATCAGGTTCGCTGCTAATTTTGAAACTTTCACTTTATTCTTATTTAAAATTTATATTATCGTGCTCCATTGATCTTCTCATATATCTGATCTATTGGTGTTTGAGCATCAAAAAGGGTTATTATTTCTTTTGCTTTCTTTGCAGTATTGGAATTCGGATATTTTTTGATCATCCTGTTGAATTCCGTTTTGATTTCATCGTTTAATTTTCCTGTTCCTTGGTCCGGTTCTCTTTCGTAAGTTGGCGTATTATCCATTCCTAAAAGATAATCGGACAGATAATCATTATAATCCTGTTTTACAGTCTTTATCAGCCTGCTTTCAGGATATTTATTCATAAAATTTTCCCAGAATATGAGTCTGTCTCCCAGCTGTTCCCAGCTAATGATCAAACCTGCGTCTGCTGCATAGTAGGATTCACTTTCCTTATCTGTCTGTGAAATATAGGCTTCATAATCGGGAGTTACTTTATTCTTAAATAATGAAGAATAATAACCCGGAATGGTCCATATTTCGGTCATTCCTTCGCCTACTTCCCTGAATTCAAGACCTGCTTTCTTCAGTTCTGAAGCTATTTTTTTAATATTGTCCGGAAAGTTATACTGATCCTTATCAGAATCATAATAATTCACATATTTATCCAAAACACCGGTATGCAAATTCATCAGACATTCTGTATACTTACTTCTTATTTTTAAATAATCTTCATATACTTTGTCATTCTGTTCCGGACTGTTTCCAGCCATTTCTTTTTCAATTTTTGCCCGGTACCATTGAAGTGATTTGATATAATCCTCCGTTTTGTTGCCGGATGAACAAGCTGTGTCTATCGGTTTGTACTGATCTTCTCTGGATTCCGTTCCGGCAATTGAATCATGTACCGGTTTTACTTCTGAAACTGCAGCTTCCTTTTTACAGGAAACTACAGCTGCAGAGAGTATACATATTGTTATAATCTGTTTTATCATCTGCTGTCGTCAGAAAGTTAATCCAGTTTTAAGTCTGTTTTAACAGCTCTGATTTTAGCTTCTAATGATTTTAATTTGTCTCTGAAATCTGCTTCTGAAGTAATGGAATCCTTGACAGAAACATAAAATTTGATTTTGGGTTCTGTTCCTGAAGGTCTTACACATACTTTGGTTCCATCCTGTGTATAATAGATCAGTACATTGGATGCCGGAATATCATTCATTACTTTTTTCTCGTTGGTAGAAATAGTAAGGCTTGTCTGTTCTTTAAAGTCTTTTACTTCTTCCACCAATGATCCTGCCAGTTCTTTTGGAGGATTCTCACGGAAATTCTTCATCATATTCTGAATCTCTTCCGCTCCTTCTTTTCCTTTTCTTACGATATTGATCAATCCTTCATAATACATTCCAAGATCTTCATAGATTTCGATCATGTACTGATACATCGTTTTTCCGTTGGCTTTGCACCATGCAGCAATTTCACATGCTAGAAGGATACTTCCGCAGGAGTCTTTATCACGAACAAAGTCTCCGGTCATGAATCCGAAACTTTCCTCTCCACCACATACAAATTTCTGTGTTCCCTCTGCTTCGCGGATCATTTTCCCGATCCATTTGAATCCGGTAAGACCTACTTTGCATTCCACTCCGAATTTCTGAGCGATATCAAAGAAGATATCTGAAGTTACAATCGTAGAGCCAATGAATTCTTTTCCGGTAATTTTCCCCAGCTTTCTCCACTCATTCAGAATATAGTAAGTAAGGATGGTGTTTGTTTGGTTACCATTCAATAACTGCATTTCACCATCAAGGTTTCTTACAGCAATCCCTAATCTGTCACCATCCGGGTCTGTTCCGATTACAATATCAGCATTGGTAATTCTTGCCAGATCCAGTGCCATTTCCAGTGCTGCAGGTTCTTCCGGGTTTGGAGAATCTACTGTCGGGAAATTTCCGCTTGGAATCATCTGTTCTTTAACAAGATCCACTTTTTTGAATCCTGCTTTTTCCAGAGCCTTAGGAACAGTGGTATAGGTTGTTCCGTGGATAGACGTGAACACAACATTTAAATTTTCTTTTCCAACGTTCTGATAGGTAGAGTTTTCAATGCATGCATCGATATAAATATCGTCCTGCTCCTCTCCGATCCATTCGATCAGATCATCATTTCCGTTGAATTTAATTTCTTCGAATTTTACAGAATATACTTCATTGATAATTGCTTCGTCATGAGGTGGAACAATCTGTGCTCCATCGTTCCAATATACTTTGTAACCGTTGTATTCCGGAGGATTATGCGAGGCTGTCAACACAATTCCCCCATTACATTTTTTATCACGGACCGTGAAAGACAATTCCGGAGTAGGTCTGTGATCTTTGAAAAGCAATACTTTGATTCCGTTGGCTGTCAAAACATCGGCCACCAGTTTTCCAAATTCTTTGGAGTTATTACGAACGTCATAAGCGATGGCCACTTTAATTTCCTCTCCCTTAAACTGCTGCAACATATAGTTTGCCAATCCCTGGGTAGCCTGACCTAATGTATATTTATTCAAGCGGTTGGTTCCTACTCCCATTATCCCACGCATTCCTCCTGTTCCAAATTCCAGTTCCCTGTAGAAAGAATCTTCCAGATCAGGGGAATTGCTGTCAATCAGTAATTGTACCGCGTCTCTCGTTTCCTTATCGAAGGTATCACTTAACCAAAGTTTCGCTTTTTCCAGTGTATTCATATTTATGTCTAATTTTTGTTAAGCTGGAAGAGGGAAGCTGGAAGTTATATTCTGCCAGGCTTCAAAATTCCTGCTTTGTTTTTTATTTTTTTTATTTTTCAAGCTTGAAAGAACATGTTTAATATAGAAAATAAGAAGTATGAAAAAACCAGCTTCCAGCTTTTCTCTTCCAGCCCGGTTACTCTAATTTTTTGTTTTCGACTTTCGTCGTCTTATCAATTTTAAATGCCCTGATCGGATCGTTATAATAGACAAATTTTGCAGTGTTCTGAATATGTCCTTTTAAAGAATCTTTTACATTTACTTCTGCATAATTTCCATTTTTTGAATCAATATTCAGATTGGTAATCTTCCAGTAAGGAGCGATTAAACTCGCTGTATCTGAAATTTTTATAACCGCTTCTTTTGTTAATCCTAAAAAGTTAGCACGGCTTCTGTTCTGCATTTCCACTTCTGCTCTTCTGGTATTTACAGATCCCATGAAGCTGGCATTATTTTTCATGGTAAGCCTGAAATTATCGGTTTTAATTTCACTTGAAATATTCATTTCCACAGAGTCTGAAACGGCTACTTTTTCCAGGTTATATTTTGAATAGATTGTTACATTATAAAAATCAACTCCTTTTGTGCCTCTTTTTTCTTTGATGAAAAGTGTTTTGTCTTTTACATCTACATCCAGATTACCTGCCACATTAGGATAAGTTTCGATCTCCACAAAATTTTTAGGCCCTCTGGCATAAAATACACGGAATTTTCCTTCAAGATCAAGATTGACGAATTCCGATACATCCACATCTTTCTTTTCAATATTTCCTTTTGGAGAAACTTTTCCACAGGAAACTACTGCCACCAGCATTAATGTGTATACAATTTTTTTCATATTTAATTTTAAATATTCTACATTACAATCGCAACGATTTTTACTGAAAATCTCTGAAAGGTTTTTATGCCTATTACCAGACCTTCAATAATTACTCCGAACAAAAATAGGATTAAAATTTCTAAAAATCTTTGTCTTTTGACAATAAAATACCTGATAATTTTCAATTCTATACTTCTTTGGAAAAGATCATTGTTCCTCCTCCTTTTTCTTTACTTTTTTATAAAACCAGGTTTTAGGACTTCCCGCCATTGAAAATAAGAGCAGAGCATCTTTACTTATATGGGAAATTTTCATTGGAGTTACTTTTTCATCATCATTATATTTCATTTTCAACAGGTTCTTTTTTATCTTGTAAGTACCGCTATTCCCCATAGAACTGAAAGTACCGTTCCGATAAAAAGTCAGAATTCCTGTTCCATATATGGAATTGTCTGTTTGGGGTTTCAATGTATCTTTCCGATTGATCTCTCCATCATAAATGTCAATAAATTCCCAGGAACCGGAAAGTTTATGGGTTGAGCATGAAGCCGTAAAAAACAGAAGGGAATAAAAAATAATGGGTTTAAGTCTTAACATTTAGGTTAAAAGGTTTGTATAAAAATACAAAAAGCACTCTGCAAAACAGAGTGCTTTTATATGTCATATTAAATCATAATAGTTAATTACCTATAAGCTTATCCTGTTAGCCATTTTCAACAGAAGCCGTATAAATTATAAAAAACAGAAGCACTGCAACTATAATCACTCCGATAATCAAAGTCTTCCATATCGCTTTTTTAGGATATTTTTCTTCGTCCGGAAAATACTTCGGCATAAAATAATAGGAAAGCAAACTTCCCCCTCCAAGGCCGCATATATAAGCAAGCGAACTTTTAGGTTCTTCAGGAATATTGACAATAACTCCTGTGACAATGGTTAATAGAACAGATATTGCCAGCACTGTATAAGCTTCTTTCTTTTTGTTCACCTCTATTAAATTCTGGTATAACAACACTCCTCCGAAAAGAGTGGAAAGAAAAATAGAAAATCCTAAAATGGCTTTTTTAGAATAAATTTTTGGCAGCTTTTCTTCCATTATATCACTTCATCAATATTATAATTTTTGTGCTCACGGTTGGTTCTGATAATCATTTCTCCTAAGAATCCTGCGATAAAAAGCAGTGTTCCCATGATCATCATTGTTAAGGCAATATAGAACCATGGATTATTGGTAATTAAATGTCCATAGATTCCTCTGGCAACATCAATCAGTTTAGAAATCCCTAGCCAAAGGGCTGAAAGGAAACCGACAATAAACATTAAAGTTCCTACTGCTCCAAAGAAATGCATTGGCCTTCCCCCGAAACGACTTACAAACCAAAGGGTTATCAAATCCAGAAATCCTCTGATAAATCTTTCTGTTCCGAATTTCGAAGTTCCGTAAGGTCTTGCCTGGTGCTGTACCTCTTTTTCAGTAATTCTTCTGAAACCTGCATTGGCAGCCAGTACCGGAATATAGCGGTGCATATCTCCATATACATCAACAGATTTTACAACCTGTCTTTTATAGGCTTTCAAACCGCAGTTGAAGTCGTGCAGATAAACTCCTGACACTTTTCTTGCTGCAGCATTGAATAGTTTTGACGGAATATTTTTCGTCATGACATTGTCAAAACGCTTCTTTTTCCAGCCGGAAACGATATCATAATTATCATTGATCACCATATTGTACAGCTCCGGAATTTCTTCAGGGAAATCCTGTAAATCAGCATCCATGGTAATTACCACATCTCCGTTTGTTCTTTCAAAGGCAGCATGAAGTGCCTGGGATTTTCCATAATTTCTGGAAAATTTAATCGCGTGGATCTGAGGATACTGTACTTTCATATTCTCAATAATACTCCACGACAAATCCGTACTTCCATCGTCTACAAACCAGATCTCATAAGATAAATTGCTGGTTGTGCATACTCTATCAATTCTTGAAAAAAGCTCTTCCAGAGAGTCTTCTTCGTTCAGTAACGGAATAACTATAGATAAATTCATTTAATTTTAATAAAAATTAGGCTTGATTGGTTTCTTCGGGCTGAAGCATTGTTCTTGTTCTGAAAAACGCTCCGAAAAACACCGACAAAACTACGTAAAATATAAGAATTGCTGCAAAATATCCTGAAAAATGACTTGCGGTAAGCATATCTTTTCCTTTAACAGCCTCAGGAGTGAAGCTTTGTAATCTTTCTTTGTATTTCTGATCCAGCTCATCAATATCTTTCTGGTGCTTCAGAATTTTTCTTGCAGAAGTATATTCTGTATCGAGTTCTGATTTCTGCCTTTGAACATATTGATAGTTCAACAGACTTTTGGCAGCAGGATCTACGAAGTTCAGAAAAGCATAAATACTGAAAATGGAAAGAATTCCCCCGATAAACATTGGAACGAATGCTCTTTTAAAAGCTTCTTTGAATTTGACTACTCTATGGTTATTCCAGTATGATTTCACAGACCAGAAAGCAGCCCCTGCATACAGAACAGGCAAAACAAAAGCATTGGCTTTCAAAGAGATATCAAAATAATTGATCCCTGAAAAAAAAGTGTACACTACAAAAAAAACGATCATTGTAGCGATAAAAAGTATAATTCCTAGTGTTGATGGACTTTTCGTCATATTTAAATTTTTAGAAAAAAGTTGAAAAATTTTCCCTCTAAATGTCAGGCGTTTAGCTTTACTACTGCATTTTTTCGACTATTTTTCTCTAATAAAGTTTTGAAGTTTATAAAATATTCCTACCTTTGCAACGGCAAGTCCTAAACAACCAGCTCCTGAGAATCCTCCAGGGTGGGAACGCAGCAAAGGTAATCGGTCGTAGCGGTGTGATTTAGGTAGCTTGCCATTTTTTTTTGGTTTAAAGTAAGAAGAGAGGTAATTTGATAATTATCTTTTTTTGTTTTTAATACCTTATGCATCATTTTCATTTTTCTAATTTTCAGATTACCTCCTGTTCCGTTATGGATTAAAATTCGAACGTCTCTCCTAATTTTGGTAAAACAAGTTCTACATTTTTATCTGCAAAATGCTTTAATGCACTTTCATGATTGATTTCAATAGCAGGGAAAGTATCAAAGTGACATCCGATTACTTTTGGTGTTTTTAACAGCTCTGCTGCTGCAAAAGAAGCTTTTCTCGGGCACATTGTGTAGTGGCTTCCGATGGGAAGGATAGAAAGATCGATGTTTCCGTATAATCTCGGGAACAGCTCCATATCCGCCATTACTCCTGTATCACCAGCCAAATAGATATTCTTACCTTCAGGCAATCTGAAGATATACCCTACAGGAACGCCTCCATAGCTTCCATCCGGAAAAGAACTTGTATGGTGAGCAGGAACCATGGAAATTTTAAGATCGTCGATTTTTGCCGATCCTCCGAGGTTTACATCATCTGTATTTTTAGCCTGCTTGAAATATCCGCATACTTCAGGAACTCCGATGATTGTAGCTTCAGGATAATGCTGTAATACTTCTCCTACATCGGCAATATGGTCACCGTGTGCATGAGTCAACAGGATGTAGTCGATTTTTTGGGCAGCAATATCAAAACCTGATTCTGCTTTTTTGTAGTTGTAAAAAGGGTCACTTAGAATTGTTTTGTCCTTATAGGTGAACAGAAAGCAATTTTGCCCTAAGAATTGTATTTTCATTTTAAATTTAGTTTTAAATTTTTGAATAAATAGGATTCTTCACACCTGGTGAAGAAATATATTTTTAGTTTAAGAACATCCCATTGGTGGCTTTAAGAAAAACTCATACAACAACAGACATGTTGGTATTATGATTAAAATCTGCATAACCAATACAGGTTTCATTGGTTTTAATTTTCCAATTAACAGATAAAATGCTAAAACAGCATTAGAAATAATAATCAATGTAATAAAGGCAGGAATAAAATCAATTTCAAAAATTGATGTACCTTCCCTTAATTCTTCAATCAAATAATAAATAAGCAATAAAGCTAAAATAATGGATAAACACGAAGTTATTTTTAAAGCAGTCTTCATATCTATTTCTGTGGAAATTTATCCTCAATCAGATTGAGCTTGATCCTGTGTTCCAGATAGGCCTTACATCCGTCTAAAACCGTTGTAAAACCACCTGTATTGTCATTGATTACTTTCAGCAGGTCTTCACCTGTCTGACTGAATCCGTAGCTTTTGATGACAACAAGAGTACCGTTCTCCATCGTTTTGAATTCATAGTCTACGTTTACTGAAGGCTCTCCCCATTCTGTTCTGATCAGCTGGTTCGGAATAATCTGGTGAACTTTCACTGCATTTTTTACTCCGTACATTTCCCATTCCCAGATTACCGTCTTTCCTTCTTCTAACTTTCCGGTAGATTTGGTGAACCAGAAATTAGTGGTCACTTCCGGATTGACAAATGCTTCAAAAACATTTTCAACCGGTTTTCTGATAAGCATTTGAGCTTCAACGTATGCATTAGAACTCATGGTATAATATTTTGGATTTAGTGAAATAAATTAAGTCCGGCTGCTGTAAGGATTGCCATTACAAAAGTCATGATACCTACCTGCTTCAGATATTGGTCCAATTCTTTTGGTTCTTTTACGGATAAAATCTTTCTTCTGAGTTTTGATAACGGAAACAACAGGATCATGACAATGAAAACATAGTAGTTTTGCTCCTGCATAAATCCATTTACTCCTAAAAACATAAGAATCAGTAATAATGGAAGCTGTAACAGCACCATTTCATAAATCATCGCGTTTTTAAATCCGATTCTCAACGCAAAACTGTTTTTCCCTGACAGCCTATCACTTTCAATATCTCTCATATTGTTAAGGTTAAGAACGGCCATACTCATCATTCCAACAGCTGTTCCAGGCAATAACATATCCCAGCTGAAAGTTTTTGTAAAGAGAAAATAACTTCCGCATACTGAAACAAGCCCAAAGAAAATGAATACGAAAACATCACCCAACCCCATATATCCGTAAGGTTTTTTACCGACCGTATACCCAATCGCTGCGAGAATACTTGCTACTCCTAATCCAATGAAGATATAGAATTCATTCATATAATTCGGAATGAAAGCCACATACAACAAGGCAATCGTAGCCACAAAAGATAATACAGCAAAAAGGATGACTGCATTTTTCATCTGTTTTGCCGTAATTTTTCCGGATGCAACGGCTCTCGCTTCTGCTTCATTGATTCTTTTGGCATCGGTTCCTTTTACTCCGTCACCATAATCATTGGCATAATTTGATAAAATCTGGTATAAAAGTGTTACCAAAAGAGCAAGGGCAAGAATCTTCCAGTCCCAGATTCCTCCCTCTCTGTAAAGTCTCCATTTTGCGATAAACGCTCCCATTATAATTCCGCTTAAAGAAAGCGGTAAAGTTCTTAGCCTTGCGGCTTTTATCCAATCAGTCATATTATTTTTTTGTATTCATGTAAAATGTATTCATGTAAAATGATAAAAACGATACTTATATCATTAATACTTTTTACATGAATACATTTATACAATATTTACGATATCCATTGATCTTCTCCGAAGTTAGGCTTCCTTTTTTCAAGGAAAGCATTTCTTCCTTCCTGAGCTTCTTCTGTCATATAGGCCAGACGGGTTGCTTCTCCTGCAAAAACCTGCTGACCAACCATTCCATCGTCTGTAAGGTTCATAGCAAACTTCAGCATTCTGATAGATGTTGGTGATTTTGCAAGGATTTCCTGGGCCCATTCGTAAGCCGTATCTTCAAGGTCCGCATGAGGAACTACTTTATTTACCATACCCATTTCAAAAGCTTCCTGAGCGGAATAGTTTCTTCCTAAAAAGAAGATTTCACGGGCTTTTTTCTGTCCTACCATTTTAGCAAGGTAAGCAGATCCGTAACCGCCATCAAAACTTGTCACATCAGCATCAGTTTGTTTGAAAATAGCATGTTCTTCACTGGCTAAAGTCAAATCACATACAACATGAAGTGAATGTCCTCCACCAACTGCCCATCCCGGAACCACTGCAATAACCACCTTTGGCATGAAACGGATCAGACGCTGAACTTCAAGAATGTTTAGGCGATGTCTACCATCTTCACCGACATATCCCTGATGTCCTCTGGCTTTTTGATCTCCTCCACTACAGAAAGCCCAGCCTCCGTCTTTAGGGCTTGGACCTTCTCCTGAAAGCAGTACAACCCCTATTGAAGGATCTTCATAAGCATCATAAAAAGCATCATATAATTCTGAAGTTGTCTTAGGTCTGAAAGCATTACGGACCTCAGGTCTGTTGAAAGCAATTCTTGCTACTCCATTACATTTTTTATAGGTAATATCTTCGTATTCCTTAGCGGTTTTCCACTCGATCATCTTATAAAAATTTTTCTCAAAGATACGGAATTACAGAGAATTTCTGAAGGTGAAATTTAAGGTTCATCTCTATAAAAAACAGAAATTCTGAATGCATGAATTCGGCATGAACAATTTTCAACAGAAACTGCATAGCAGGGAGCATAAAAATTAAACCTAACAGGTTTTAAAAACCTGTTAGGTTTATAAATTTAATTCAAAATCATAACAGGTCTACAATTTACATGAAACATAAAATCCGGATAAGAACCTCAGCACTTTCTGTTTAAAATAAAAAAACCGGAACATTTCTGTTCCGGTTCTTATATCTGTTGTTCTCAAAATGATTATTTTGCTCCAGCAGCTGTAAGTTCAGCTTCTTTAGCTTTCATTTCTTTCACTTTATCCATGTTCTTAGTTACTACATAGATCTCTTTTAAGGCAGAAACAGCATCAAGGCTCTTCGGGTTAGCTTTATACCAACCTTCAGCATATGGTAATGCTTTAGCAAATCTCTCTCTTCTTGCATCAATCAGTTTAGAAGCTTCATCCGGCTTGTCTTTTCTTAATGCATTGATCTCTCCTACTACTTTAGCATCATCACCAATGGTAGTATACACTAAGTTTTGGTATGCATCGGAAAAGTCTGGTTTAAGGTCAATTGCTTTTTTGAATGATTCTATAGCATCATTAACAGTAGCAGGGGTTTTAGCCTGCATTACTCCAAGGTTATACCAGTTTGTAGGGTCATTAGGATTTTTAGCTAACTGCTCTTTTAATCCGGAAACAAATTTATCTGTATTTCCAGACTGAAGATATGCAGTAGTCTGAGCTTCTTTAAGCTTAGCATTGTTTGGGAATTTTGCTAAACCTTTCTCAATAATTGTAAGAGCTTCAGGTTTTTTCGCATTAAGAAGTAAGGAAGCCAGAGTCTCATACAAATCAGGCTCTATACTTTTCGTCTGCTCAGTTTTGAAATCAGTATAGTCTGAATTCTTTTTCATAAGCTCCCAAGTTGCTTTATCAAGATTTACCACCTGTCCTGTTTTCTTTTCTTTTGCAGTGTAGGTAGTTTCTACTCCTGTAAAGCCAGAATTAACAAGGTCTGTATATATTTTGATAGACTGATCACTGTTATTAGCTAACGCATGACTAAGCCCGGCATAATACATATATATTTTGTTATCCTGCCCGTTAGCCTTTAGCAAGTCATAGACTTCTATAAACTTAGGTGCTGCAGCGGCATAATTTTTTGCATTATATGCATCCATAGCAACTTTATTAGCTTCCTGA
The DNA here is from genome assembly GCF_006829085.1 of Chryseobacterium sp. ON_d1. Lineage (GTDB taxonomy): Bacteria > Bacteroidota > Bacteroidia > Flavobacteriales > Weeksellaceae > Chryseobacterium. The sequence goes on along the minus strand of NZ_BJTC01000002.1, from coordinate 304,065 downwards.
AGCTGAGCATTCAAAGCGTTGGCATCTTTTTTCTGTCCAAAAACGAAAGCAGATGCTACGATAGCTATTCCTAAAATTAGTTTCTTCATAATAACTATTTTATATTTAATTGTACAATTTATTCTTCAGAATCATTCTCATTTTCCTCTGCCTGATTTTCATTTTCAGATTGAGGTGCCTCATCGTTTTCCTGGTTATCAAATAGCGATCCTATTCCTTCTTCGATCTCTTCAGTTTCTTCAGAATCTTCTTCTACATCTTTATCCATTTCTACTTTTGCAATGGCTGCAATTTCGTCATTTTTCTTAAGATTGATCAGTTTTACTCCCTGAGTATTTCTACCCATTACTCTCATTTCATCCATTCCCATTCTGATCGCAACACCGGATTTGTTGATAATCATCAATCCATCTTCGTCTGTTACGTTTTGAATGGCAATCAGATTTCCTGTTTTTTCGGTAATGTTCAGGGTAATAACTCCTTTTCCTCCTCTGTTGGTAATTCTGTAGTCTTCTACGGCAGTTCTCTTTCCATATCCTTTTTCAGATACCACAAGTACTGTTTCATTCTCAACATCGTTCACAACAATCATACCAATAGCTTCGTCACCATCTTCAAGCAAGATACCTCTTACCCCGATAGATCCTCTACCCACTTCTCTTACTTTCTCTTCAGGGAAACGGATACATTTACCGTTTTTGGTAGCGATCATGATTTGAGAAGTTCCATTGGTCAGGTAAGCTCCTAATAACTGGTCATTATCTCTGATCTCAATAGCATTTACCCCATTTACTCTTGGTCTTGAATAGGCTTCTAATGATGTTTTCTTAATGGTTCCGTTTTTGGTTACCATCACAACGCTCATTTGATTTACGTATTCAGAATCCTTAAGGTTGTTGGTTCTGATATAAGCTTTGATCTTATCATCTGGTTCAATGTTGATAAGGTTTTGTACTGCTCTTCCTTTTGCAGTTTTGGAGCCTTCCGGAATTTCAAATACTCTCAGCCAGTAACATCTTCCTTTTTCTGTGAAGAACAGCATATACTGGTGGTTGGTTGCAGAAACGATATATTCAAGGAAGTCTGAATCCCTTGTTGTGGCTGCTTTATTACCCACACCTCCTCTGCTTTGGATTTTATATTCTGAAAGTGAAGTTCTCTTGATGTATCCTGCGTGAGAAATAGTAAGAACTACAGATTCGTTCGGGATAATATCTTCGATAGACATTTCTCCTCCTGAGTAATCTATTTCAGTTCTTCTTTCGTCTCCGTATTTTTCTTTGATTTCAAGTAGTTCTTCTTTGATGATCTGGAATCTTCTCGGCTCATTGGCTAAGATATCTTCCAAATTCGCTATTTCTTTCATGATCGCATCGTATTCATCACGGATCTTATCAAGCTCCATTCCTGTAAGACGGGCTAATCTAAGATCAAGGATTGCCTGTGCCTGGATATCAGAAAGCTCAAATGCTTCGATCAAGCCTTCTTTTGCAGCCTGAGGATTGGCACTGTGACGGATGATGGAAATTGCTCTGTCTAAAGCATCCTGAGTTCCGATCACCTTCATGAATCCTTCAAGGATATGCGCTCTCTCTTTTGCTTTTTTAAGCTCAAACTGGGTTCTTCTTACGATTACCTCATGTCTGTGCTCTACAAAGTGATGAATGATATCTTTAAGGTTCAGCTGCTCCGGTCTTCCGTGTACCAATGCGATGTTGTTTACACTGAAAGAAGTCTGAAGTGCTGTATATTTATATAATAGGTTCAGAACAACATTCGGGATAGCATCGTTTTTCAATTCGTAAACAACACGAAGTCCTTTTCTATCCGATTCGTCTCTGATCTCGTGGATACCAGGGATTTTTTCGTCTTTAACAAGCTCTGCTGTTCTGGCAATCATTTCAGCTTTGTTCACCTGATAAGGGATCTCAGTAACGATGATAGCGTTTCTGTTTCCGATTTCATCAAAGTTAACTTTAGCTCTTAAAACCACTCTCCCTCTTCCTGTATGGAAAGCGTCTCTTACTCCGTCATATCCATAAATGATACCTCCTGTAGGAAAATCAGGAGCAATGATGTGCTGCATTAATTCATCGATCGTAATTTCTTTGTTATCGATATAAGCGCAGATTGCATCTACAGATTCTGAAAGGTTGTGCGGCGCCATATTGGTTGCCATTCCTACTGCAATACCCGAAGTACCATTTACCAAAAGATTCGGAACTTTAGTCGGCATTACTGTAGGCTCCTGTAAACTGTCGTCAAAGTTATTCTGAAAATCAACCGTTTCTTTGTCCAGGTCTGAAAGAACCTCATCAGAGATTTTTTTCAATCTTGCCTCAGTATAACGCATTGCTGCAGGCGGGTCACCATCCATTGAACCGAAGTTACCCTGCCCGTCTACCTGAGGATAACGTAGGCTCCAGTCCTGGGCCATTCTTACCATAGCATCGTATACAGAGGAATCTCCGTGCGGGTGGTATTTACCCAAAACGTCCCCAACAATTCTCGCAGATTTTAAATATTTTCTATTAGAAAACACCCCTAGTCCATACATACCATACAGTACTCTTCTATGAACGGGTTTCAAGCCGTCTCTTACATCCGGTAACGCTCTTGAAACGATAACCGACATCGAATAATCGATGTAAGACGACTTCATTTCATCAACAATGTTGATAGGAATCAGTCTTTCTCCTTCTTTTTGCATAAACAAATTTTATTGTAATGATATTCAAACTCTTAGCTGTAAGTCTGAAAATTATTTATTTCCAATTTTTATTAACGGGCTAATTTACGAAAAAAAAGCCGATTTTTGCGGTAGAATTTATCCAAAAAATCTTAAAAATTCATAAAAATATGAGCGTATTAAGTATAACTTTCCACTGTACAAAAGATAACCTCTCAGAATGGGAAAATTATATTGATGAAACACTGGTTTTAATGACTGAAAACCTGATGGATGTCAACAAATATATACTTTCTGAGGTACACAGTGACTATATTGAAGAGGGCAAAAATTATAATCTCCTGTTAATTTTTGATAATGATGAACTGCGTGAAGATTTCATTAAAAGCGAGCTTCTGAATATTTCTGAAAGAATAGAGAAAAAGTTCGGACAGGAAGTGATGATTTTTAATACTTTCCTTAATCCGAAAAAATCCAGATTATAAAAAAGAAAAGCACTGAAAAAAATCAGTGCTTTTCTTTTTATCTGTGATGTCCATGACCGCGGCCTCTGTGATGATGGCCACGATCGTCATAAATGTACACTTTCTTTACATGACCCGGTGCATAGTACCTTGCACTTCCGCCATAATACCTTTTTGCGTGACCCGGCGGCATTCTTCTGCCATACGGCTCGTGGACTACGCAAGATGACAGCATTAAAAGGACTATGCCTGCCCCAACAATTTTAAACAAACTTTTCATTATTTTCACTTTTTCAATTTCGATAGCGAAATAGATCAATGTTAATGCCAAAAGAAATTGAAATTAAGCTAATGTATGTTAAAACTGACTGTAAATGTTTTTATTTTCTATGTCCATTAATAACCGTTTCTCTTTTTTACCTGTCCCGGAGCATAGTCCTTTGCACTTCCTCCGTATATCTTTTTAGCTTGTCCCGGAGGAAGCCTCTTGGTCTGATATCCGCTATCATAAGCGACACATGATGTCATCATGCATAATATAATAAGAGCTCCTGTAATCTTAACTGCACTTTTCATTATTTCCACTTTTTCAATTTTAATGAATATAACAATGGTAATGCCAAAAGCTCAAAAATTAAAAATTCAAGGTGCAAAATTGGAGTATACAGTCTTTTATGGCCAATGGTCAATTTTGCTTCGCTAGTCAAGAGAGAATTTCGTTATGGAGATCAGTTTGCTTATCAATAAGATCATCAATTAATTCTAGATGATTTCACTCCTTTTTTCCATCAGGATAAGATCTTTCCACTCTCCGTTGAGTTTTCCGATTTTTTTACGGACCCCTACTGTTCTGAAACCGTTTTTCTGGTGAAATCTGATAGAAGTTTCATTTTCGGAGAAGATATTGGTCTGTAATGTCCAGAATCCGTGATCCTCGCTGTCCAAAATCAATTTTTTAAGCAATACGGAACCCAGTCCCTTTCCCTGGTATTCATTATCAAAATAAATGCTTACCTCTGCAACTCCTTTATAACATTCTCTTTTGCTGACCGGTTTTAAGGCACACCATCCTACCACTTCATTATTTTCATTTTCCAATACCCAGCGGCAGTCGTTAAAATACCCCATGCTCCAGGCTTCAGCAGTTGGAACTTCTGTTTCAAAAGTGGAAATTCCACCGTCTATTCCCTGGCGGAAAATTTCCAGTACTCTGGCTTCGTCACTGGGAAGCATTTCTCTTAATTCGTAATTCATCGTATTTAATGATATTTTCTTTTGATTTTTCTTTTAATTCTCGAATAATGAGTCTGTTTACTCTTTTCGTCCTGAGAAACGACACTGATATTCCCATCCACTTCCAGTACAGACAACTTTACATCCTGTATATTTTCTATTCCATGTTCTCTTATGGCCTCTTCCAGTTCACTTTCTGTAATCTTTACCCGGTTCAGGGCTGCCTGGTCTGCGATTCCATCCCTGATAAGAATAACCGGCTCGTCTTCCATAAAAGACTGAAATGAGCGGCTGGAAAACATCAGCCTTTTTAAAATGAAATTGGCAACAAACAGAACCAACGCTGCAACAATACCTCCCTGTAAAGACGTATCCGGACCTACCATTGCATTCTGGACAGCATTTGAAATCAGCAGTAACAGCACTACATCTCCCGCATTAAGCTGGGAAAGTTGATTTTTGCCAAATAGACGGATAGCAATTACCATAAAAAGGTAAACGCACAGGGAACGGACAGCAACGTTAAGAATAGGATCCACAATTTTTTTATCTACTCAAATGTATCATTTTTTGTGATTTGCAAAAAATAATTATGAACAGATTTGGTATAAATTTTGACATTGGGACTTTGAATATACCACAAAAAAATTCTATGAAAAATTTATTTCTTTGTTTAGGAATCTTTCTATTCTTTGTATCCTGTAAAAAAGATGAGAAGCAACCTATTCTATCTTCGGATGCGGCTATCCATGAAAAGGTAAAGGAACTTTACACGATATACGGCAGGTCTAATGAGGTCATTTATAATCACCCGATTTCAGGTGAATTATTTTCCCCGAACTTGAAAAGAGATTTGGAAGACGCCATCAATGCGTCAAAAGCAGATATTGAAAGGGTGAAAAAAAGTGATCATCCTGATGAAAAACCATTGATCTTTGAAGGCGCTCTTTTTTCCAGTTTGTATGAGGGATTTACAAGTTATAAAATTACCTCTGTCAAGATAAAAGATAACACTGCAGAAGCGTTGGTTGCATTTGAATACAGCTTAGCTTCGCCGAAAGTTGTATGGACGGATACTGTATGCCTTGTTCTTACAGAAAAAGGGTGGAAAGTAGATAATGTTACTTTTGATAAAATAGGAAATTCTAAAGACCTTAAAACAAGATTAACAGCATTTGTTCAAAGTACAAAGCAATAGAAAAGCCGCTTATAAAAAGCGGCTTTGTTTTTTACGGGCATTGAACAATTGGCACATCGCTGCAAATTACTTTATTTGCCCATTCGCAAAACGTACAGTATTTTTTAGGCTCTCCTCCGTACACTGACTTCAAATCTGATTTCGTCAGCTTTTTTAAATTTTTCATATAGTTTTAATTTTATGGTAGCCCAAAATTAAAACGTATCTGTTTATTCTTTATTACAACTTAATCTGATAAGTTTTCATTATTCACATATAATTGAATAATATGCAATCAATATTATCTGCTGTGAATCTCTACTGTTACGGGCATCACATAAGTATAAGCAACCATATTATCAGTCAGTTTTTTGCGGTCAACTCTATAATCAAGATCGCTTAATACCGTTTCAATTTCCCTGCTCACGGTTTTGCAGTCTCCTGTAGAATGAACATTAACAATTTTTCCGTTTTTTGCAATATCAAATTTCACCACTGAATTTACAGTTCCCTGTTTATAATCCGGATTGGTAAGGTCAAAGTTAGCTTCCAGTTTATTTCTGATATCATTAAAAGTTTCACTTCTATTCAGTTGGATTTCCTGAATGGTATTATGATCTGTAGTCTGAGCTTTAGCAGTATCCATAACAGCAGCAAATCCGCAGACCAAAAGTGAAGCAACGCATACTTGAATTTTATTTTTCATAACTAACTGATTTTAAATATTATACTAACCTGTTTTTGTATCTCTTAATCAAAGTTATTAAAAATAATTCATATTAATTTCACATTGAGTTAACATTGAGTTAACATTAAAGTTCAATTAATTGATTATCAGTATTATAAATTTTTAAATAATTGAAAATTTAATATTGGAGGTAACTTTCAGCGTAAATAATTATGTTTTTAGAATACTAATTTCAAAAAGTTAGATAAAAAAAAGAATCAGCTCACGCAGATTCTTTTCGTTATACTTTGATCACCTTATAATCCCTTAATTATTCTTAGGGTTTCAAGTTCATCAATAATAAATTGAGCATCACTTTCTGAAATATATTTATTTTCATAAAGCCAGTGAATCCTTGCAATCTGTGTATGAACAGGAATCAGATTGTCAACTCTGTAATACTCTTTCAGATAATACTCTTTTCTGCACTCCTTAATTTCAGCAATAAAGGCATCCACTTCTTCCCTTTCTTTTTTAGAATAGGAAAAATTAATCGGTTTTGCAGCGGCCAGACTCTTAGAACTTACTGTTTTGAATTCACTGTTACACAAGCCGGCTACAATAAGAGACGGAAACAGAGCAATCACAAAAACAATCATTCCTGATGACGTAGAGAGCTTATAAGTTTGGTTGATCACAATCGTAAGCAATATGGAATTGAATACGACCGATACAGTGATTGCCAAAAGCACCCAATCTTTTGTTTTTCTAAAGACAGTCTCATCGTCATAAATATCTGCAAAATGAACTTTATATTCATGCAACTCTTTGGTAAAATCATTTTTTACAAAGATTCCATCTTCTTTGATTTCAAAATAACTTGCATTTCTTCCGTTCTTTTGCGCCAGCGTTTTCATATGAATCTTTATTCCAGTTCTCTTTTCAAGAACTTTCCGGTCAAACTTTTCTTCGATTTTACTATTTCTTCAGGAGTTCCCTGTGCTACAATCTGCCCGCCATGTTTTCCTCCTTCCGGCCCAACGTCAATAATATGGTCTGCCAATTTGATCACATCCATATTATGTTCGATGATAATGAATGAGTTTCCGAGCTCCACCAGCTGATTAATGGCATCCATCAGGATTTTTACATCTTCAAAATGAAGTCCTGTGGTGGGTTCATCAAGGATATAAAGGGTATTTCCGGTCTGTCTTTTTGCCAGTTCGGTTGCCAACTTGATACGCTGTGCTTCACCACCTGAAAGGGTTGTCGACTGCTGTCCCAAGGTAATATATCCCAAACCTACGTCCTGCAATGTTTTCACTTTTGCAAAAATCTTAGGAATCGGCTGGAAGAAATCTACCGCTTCATCAATGGTCATATCCAATACGTCAGAAATTGATTTTCCTTTGTAACGAACTTCCAGGGTTTCTCTGTTGAAGCGTTTCCCGTTACAGGTTTCACAATGAACATATACATCCGGAAGGAAATTCATTTCAATCACTTTCAATCCTCCACCCTGACAGGTTTCGCACCTTCCGCCTTTTACGTTGAAAGAGAATCTTCCCGGTTTATATCCACGGATTTTACTTTCCGGCAGCTCTGCAAACAGGTTTCTGATATCGGTAAACATTCCGGTATAGGTTGCGGGGTTCGAGCGTGGAGTTCTCCCGATTGGAGTCTGGTCTACATCTACAATTTTATCAATATTATCTAACCCTTCAATTTTTTTGTAAGGCAAAGGCTCCTGAACTGCTCTGTAGAAGTGTTTGTTAAGGATCGGATATAATGTTCCGTTAATTAAAGAAGATTTTCCGCTTCCTGAAATCCCTGTTACTACCACCAGCTTTCCAAGAGGAATATCTAAGGTTACGTTTTTAAGATTATTTCCTGTTGCACCTTTTAAAACAATATTTTTACCACTTCCTGCTCTTCTTTCTGCAGGAATTTCAATTTTTCTTTTTCCATTGATGTATTGAGCAGTGATGGTATCAGCTTTCACCAGATCTTTCGGTTTCCCCTGCCAAAGGATCTCTCCACCGAATTTTCCGGCTTTAGGACCGATATCCAGGACCTCATCAGCTTCCAGGATCATGTCTTTATCATGCTCCACCACCAATACAGAGTTTCCGATATCTCTAAGGTTTTTCAGAGAATTTATCAGCCTTTCATTATCTCTCTGGTGAAGTCCGATGCTTGGTTCATCGAGGATATACAATACATTCACCAATTGAGAACCGATCTGTGTTGCCAGACGGATTCTCTGCGATTCTCCTCCTGAAAGTGTTTTTGAACTTCTGCTCAGACTTAAATAATCCAAACCAACATCCAGCAAAAACTGAAGTCTGGTTTCAATCTCTTTTAAGATCTCATGAGCAATGATTTTATTTTTTTCTGAGAATTTGTCTTTAACATCAGCCAGCCACTCTTTTAAATCTGCTAAGCTTAGTCCGTTCACCTCAGCAATATTCTTTCCGTCAATTTTAAAACTTAAGCTTGAAGGCTGAAGACGGGTTCCATGACATTCCGGACAGGTTTCTTCTGTGGTAAAATGTCTCTCTAATAAAATGGCTTCGTAAGATTCTCTTTCATCAATAATTTCTTCCATGAAAGCAATTAAACCATCAAAACTGATTTTAATTTTTTTGGTAATTCCTGCGTATTTCAGGTCTTTATTGAATTCTTTGTGACAGCCATTGTAGATATAATCCAGTGCTTCTTCAGGAATCTCCTTTAATGGTGTTGTTAATCCTAATCCGAAGATCTCAAGAATACTTTTAATCTGCGACAGAATCCATTTGTTAGACTTGATATCTTCCAATGGTAATAATCCTCCCTGGTTAATAGACAGTTTAGGATTGTCTATGAAATAATCAGTATTGATCTTTTTGATGGTTCCCAGCCCTTTACAGTTCGGACAGCTTCCTTTCGGTGAATTGAATGAGAAAGTATTCGGTTCCGGCAGCGCCAAAGAATGTCCGGTTTCAGCATCCATCAGATTTTTGGAAAAGTATTCGATATCTGTACTCCCCAGCTTCTGAATTCCGATAATTCCTTCCCCCATTTCCATTGCCGTACGCAATGATTTTTCCATTCTGCTTTCTGAGGCATTTTCTCCAATAATCCAACGGTCGATAACGATATCGATGTCATGGGTTTTATAACGGTCAAGTTTTAAGTCATATTCAATATCCTGTAATTCACCATCGATTCTGGCCTGACCATAACCTTTTTTAGCCATCTGAACGAAAAGCTCATGATAATGCCCTTTTCTGGAACGCACTACAGGCGCCAAAAGCATGATTTTCTCTTTTTTATAGTTTTCTTTGATGGTCTCAAGAATCTGGTCTTCGGTATAACTTACCAGCTTTTGCCCTGTAGACAAAGAATATGCATCCGAAACTCTGGCATACAGAAGACGCAGAAAGTCGTAAAGCTCAGTAACCGTTCCAACGGTGGAACGCGGGTTTTTATTGGTCGTTTTCTGCTCAATGGCAATCACCGGAGAAAGCCCTTCAATTTTATCTACATCAGGACGTTCCAATCCACCTAAAAACTGACGTGCATAGGCAGAGAACGTTTCAATATAGCGACGCTGGCCTTCTGCAAAAATAGTATCGAAAGCCAGTGACGATTTCCCACTTCCTGAAAGGCCTGTAATCACGACAAGCTCGTTACGTGGAATTTTTACATTAATATTTTTAAGGTTGTGTTCACGTGCCCCGTAAACTTCTATATATTCTGTTGATTTACTCATAATTTGGGGTGATTTTGCCTGAAAATCACAACGTGCAAAAATACGAAATTTTATAGACTTTTTTTGAATATTAAAGGGATAAAAGTTTCTTAAAAAATTCTTAGGTTTTGTTAATACTTTGAGCGGTCAATGATTGAATTTTTACGGATTAATTTCGTGTGTCTAGGCTAAGGCCATTGGAAAATCTCATTTATTCAAAACAGGCTGGAGCCAGTTCCCATTGATACAATTAAAAATGCCGTAACGGGTACGGCATTTTATATTTTAAACTCATTTACTTTTCAAAAAAAATTACATATCCTGAAACTCAACGTCCTCATTGGTAATCCTTACGACATATTCGATTCCGTCAATGGCCTTGGCAATGATCTGATTTCTGATAATATTGGCCATATTTTCCCAATACGCTCTTCCATAGAAAGAATAGTTCTGAGGAACGATTTCCACTTCAACAGTTCTTACAAAGCCTTCTTTAGGTTTATTGCTGATCATGGTTCCTCTTCTCACTCTTACTTCTCTTACCTCATCTTTCAGAATCATGCGGCAGTAGTTTTTGACATCTTCCAAAGAAATGATTTTATCCCGGGTTGTCAGGGCATATTTATAAGCCTGAATACTGTCTGTCCCTTTCTGCTCTTCGGCTCCTCCCAGTGTTTCTGTAAGCAGGACAATAGTCTGTGACTTCAACTGATTGGAAAGTTCAGTCCCGGGCCGCATATGATTGGCCAGTGTACAGTGTGTTATCCAGAAAGCAGCATAGGTGTGGTCTGTTTTTTCTACCGGCTCCATGATCACATAGTTCAGCTCCTGTCTGATATTCCTTTTGGCATTGTTTACTTTCTGCACCATAGATTTCATTTTATCGGACATTTCGCTGAGAACTCCTTTTACATTATCTCTATTTAGCAGGGAGAATGCCGCAATTTCATCCCTTGTCAACTCCAGAACATTGGCAATCATATCAACTGCATTTCGGCTTGTGAAACGCTCCATCCCTCCTTTTCTTACAGTATATAATCCTTTTTTAAGATCATCTGCCGGGGTAAAGGGAATTTCAGTATATTTCCTGCCATCTCCGTCCTGCACCTCATCCACATAAAGGAAATGTTCTCCTTCATCTGTTACCAGAGGTATATTATTCCCCATGATATCAAGGGTGTATTCTGTTTTTTTCCAACCTCTGTTGTATACCGGGAATGCGTTCAGAACAAAGGAAAAATTATCAAGGATTTCCGCTGAAAACTGTGGCGGGAATTCAAAGGTAAGCCACAGATAACGTTTATTGTCCAGGAATTTAGTAATTTCTTCTTTTTCTGTCAGGAATTCAAGATTCTGCGGTAGCTGTCCCGGTTCTGAAAACAGGCTTTGAGAAATTCCTGTTACTTCAATAAATTTGTGACGGTAAATACTTTTAATATCTTCAATCACTTTATTTCTGATAGACTGCTCTTTGAACATCTGTTCGTATCCATCGTTCCGGTTTTCTGCCAGGTAGCTTAAACCCTCTCTTACAAAAAGAGGATTGCCACTGCTTGATACAGTAATATAGGGTAATAATTTGTATACAAAATCCAGATGTTCAAAAGCCGGGTTGGAACAGAATATGCTCAGATATTTCGGGAAGTTTTCACTTACATATTTGCTGACATCCACTCCTATTGTTATTTTTCTGTAATCTTCCGGTCTTCCCTGGAATCTTGCAATAGGAATTTTATTAAACCTATCATCAATACTGTAACAGGTATTCCCTACAAACATAATAGAGGCGTGAACTTTATTGATTCTTACATTTCCCACCGGAGTAAAAGGAATATTCAGCTGTTTATCTGACTCAGATTTTATAGTGGAAGTCATTTGCTTACGGAAGAAAAACTCTGTATGTTCCAATAAAATTTCAGAAGATTCATAAGGCTGCGTAAAAGCCACAGAATGAGCGGGATTCGGATGTGTATAGATAGACGGTGTAAGCAGTTTCGCCAGTTTTTCCAATATACGGGCATTCACCGTTTGTATTTCATTATTCGCTTTGAAAATCTCTGTGCTGAATGCGTCTATCAAGAGTTTCACAAAAGGATCTAAAGACTGCGGACTTCTCAATCCCCATACTTTAGTTGCATTCTGAAGCATTCTTGCTTTTACAGATTCTTTGGAATAAATATTCTGATCTAAATTCATAATTTTTTTCGCTGTTAAAAATATTAATCAATAGACATCGGGCTTAGAAACAGCTCTGTTGAAAAACTGAAACGTTCTCCTGTTTCCTCCATTTTTGCATTGATGGCAATTCTTACTTTCTTTTTAATTTCGGTGTGTTCTTTAGTATCGTAGCTGTGTTCTACAAACTGTATATGAGCATCAATCTGCGGGTTTACAATTCTCGGTTCATATTCCTGAATCTGCCTCTTCAGACTTTTGATAAAAACGCTTTCCCAGATGGCACTTGTAACGCCGTTATCGAATTCAAGATTCCAGACATCATTTCCATAGTTTTCATCATATCTGTTCTCCCCTTTTTTGGTGGTGATCAGCAGCATAATATTGTGGGCAATACTTTCCCCCATACCGCAGGTATCGATACTTCCGCCTTCGGTCATTAAAGTAGACGGTACGAAAGGCATTCTGTAATTTGGTGTATCCATAGCTTATTGTTTTTTACTTCATGGTCCTGTTTTAAAAAACGAGATACCAAAATACACATTTCCGGCAAATAATGATTACAATACTTTAAAATATTATTTAAAAAAAGGCTTTCAAACTGAATTGAAAGCCCTCTAAACTGTTATATTTTCGTTATATCAAATGTCTGATTTTTTTCGGTTGATAAAATAGTACACCGGAAGCCCAAGCAGAACCAAAATAAACCCAGGCCATGTATATTGCTGTTTGTAGATTAAAAGTAAGATACAGAAACAAGTTCCTATCAAAAGGTAAATAACAGGAGTTACCGGATAAAGCCATGTCTTATAAGGTCTTTCCAGCTCCGGCTGTTTCATTCTTAAATAAATAACGCCAAAAACCGTAATCATATAAAAAAGAACAATTACAAAAGAGATCATGTCCAGCAAATTCCCGTACTGTCCGCTCAGACACAGAATGGAGGCCCAAACACCCTGCATCCATAATGCATTTTCAGGAACTTCATTTTTATTGTTTTTTTCTGCTGATTTAAAGAACATACCGTCTTTTGCCATCGTCTGAAAAACTCTGGCTCCTGCCAGGATCAATCCGTTATTGCATCCGAATGTAGAGATCATCACCAATAAAGCGATAATAATAGTTCCCGCACTTCCAAAGATATTCTGAGAGGCCGCTACTGCTACCCTGTCATTGGCAGCAAATGCAATGGCATCCCTATCCAGGGCATTTAAGTATACATAGTTTACGGCAATATAAAGAATCATTACAGCAGAAGTTCCGTAAATCATTGATTTTACAACATTTTTTTTAGGATTTTCAATTTCTCCGGAAACAAAGGTTACGCTTTCCCATGCCACAGAGCTGAAAACAGAACCTACCATAGCAGCAGCAATTCCTCCCAGTAGAGTCATTCCCCCTATCGGTTCCCAGCCTTCTTTAAGGAAATTACCGCTCAGGTCTTTTTTAAGATTATTGAATGAATCTGTTCCCCAACTGAAATTTTCAGATAAATGAGAAATATCCACCAATATAAAACCGGCAGCAATTAAGCCTAATAATGCAATAATTTTGGAACCTGTGAAAATATTCTGAAGGATTTTTCCGCTTTCCACTCCACGGGTATTGATATAGGTAAGCAGCAGAATCACACCAATAGCAAGAATCTGGATCCAGGTTATCTTAAATTCACCACTTTGAAAAATAGGTGCGGCATCGTTCAGGGATGGAATCAGGTAAGCAGTAAATTTACCAAAAGCCATTGCTACTGCAGCAATGGTTCCAGTTTGTATAACCGTAAAAAGCCCCCAGCCATAAAGGAATCCCATTTTTTTCCCGAAGATCTCTTTCAGATAAGTATATTGCCCTCCTGCCTTTGGAAACAATGCGGACAGTTCTCCATAACTTATTGCTGCAGCCACTGTCATCACACCTGTAATGACCCAAACGACAACCAGCCAGAATCCGGAACCTAAATTCCGCATCATATCAGCACTTACAATAAATATTCCGCTTCCAATCATCGATCCCATCACAAGCATGATGGCATCCCATAGTTTCAGTTTTTTCTGCATAGTCAAGTATAGGGGTCAAATATAATCAAATCTGTCTTTGATTTTGAATTTTCTTGAAAATTCCTTGAAACATATGCTTTTTGTTATTTAAAATTCGGTTATGATTTGATTTTAATTAGTATTTTTGAAAAAAATATTAAACATGAAATTTAAGGTGATATTAATTGCAGCAGCTGTAAGTACTTCTTCATTAGCATTTGCCCAATCCGGACCTCCGGCAGGAAAAGCTTTGGTAGGTGATACTTATGGCGGTCAGCTCACTTCATCCGTAGAATCCAAAGCAATCACAGTGGATAAGCTGAATAAACAGCTTAAAAAGGACAATAAAAAAGTAGAGAATGTTGCTGTTAAAGGAAAAGTAACCGACGTCTGCGACAAAAAAGGATGCTGGCTTACCATTCAGACGGAAGATAATTCTAAGTTTTTTGTGAAAATGAAAGACTATGCGTTTTTTGTACCGACAGCTTTAAAAGGAAAAAATGTAGTACTGGAAGGAAATGCTGAAAGAAAAGTAATTTCTGTGAATGAACAGAAACACTATGCAGAAGACGCTAAAAAACCTCAGTCTGAAATTGATGCGATTACCCAGCCTAAAGAGGAAATCAGATTCGTGGCGAATGGAATCAAAGTAGTTAATTAATTCCTATACAACAATATAAAAAAAACGTTCTCAAGAAAAGTTGAGAACGTTTTTTTTATATTGGAAGATCTTATTTACTCATTTTCTTTTCCTTTTCAAGCATTACCGGATAAACAGGAAGGAAATCATAAGAAGGATAAAATTCTGTTTTAAATCCACCCCAGGCTCCGCTTTCAAATACCTGGTTAACTTCTCTCGTATATTCAGGTTTAAATCTTAAAGTAATAATCTGTCCTATTCCCATCACCACATTCCATGAAATGATGTGTGCATGGCTTTTATTGAGTTTCTGATAAAATTTCTGCTTCATTACCCTGGCCTGAATCGTATCCACCGGATTTTCCTGCATATGACGAAGTATTACAGTCACCATCATACTGTCATTTGCTTTATACGGGATTGAGGACTGATTTTGTGCTATCAAAGGCAGCCCCATAGTTATTACTACAATTAAGGTCAGAAAATTCTTTATCATAATTGATTAACCATTTTGATTTAAGGGTGTAAATAAATGTTC
This sequence comes from Chryseobacterium sp. ON_d1, assembly GCF_006829085.1. GTDB lineage: Bacteria > Bacteroidota > Bacteroidia > Flavobacteriales > Weeksellaceae > Chryseobacterium. Next base: position 288,713 of record NZ_BJTC01000002.1, on the reverse strand, counting down.
CGGACTTAAAAATGTTGACCGTTTAATCTTCTATTTTAAATTCCACTACAGCATCCAGCTTGGGATATTTAGTAGCAGAAACAAATTTCTTTCCGGTACAGTCTATTTCCAGCCAGCCTTTTTTCTGTTTCACATCTCCTGCCTCCATTACAAAAGGAACAAAAGAGATTTCATCTTTACCATCTTCCTTAATTTCTCTGTACTGGACAGCGATGTCAAGAATGCATTCATGCTCCGTATTCAATTTTACATTCCTGTAAATGACATCATAATGGGTTTCTCTATTTTCAGGAATTTCCAGATAAGTTTCCCAGCCTGTAATATCAGAATTCAATTCACTCATTGCTTTTAAAGCATAATAAAGAGCAATTGTATAATATTTTCTGGTTCCTTTTCTGGTATAATCATCTACAAAGTGACCTCCCTCGAATAAAATAGTTGGCATCCCGGCTTTGATAAAATTATCTCCTGTAGAAGTCGGATAAAACTCATCCGAATATCTTCCGATCTGATTGGGAATCATTTCCTTCAAATGATTGTATACATTTCCGATAACTGCCATACATTTTTTCCTGTTTTCGGTCACAGTACGTTCTACATTTTCGGAGGGAGCCAAAAATGAAAGTGTAGCAGGATGAATACCGTCAGTAGTAAAGATGGTTCTCTGCTCATGAAGATTTAAGGCATAATCATATTTCTTGGAAGCAGCTGCTTTTTTCAGGAATTTAATCTCTTTACTTGCTTCATTATGAAAATCTCTGTTCAGATCAATATCGGCTGCATTCAGTCTGGTCCATCTTTCAGATCCGTCCGGATTCAGCATGAATATAAAGTCGAATTTTATTTTACTCAATAAATCCTCCTTCAGTTCGGGAGCTTTATCAAGGGTTACCAAAAGATCAAGCATAGCATGAGTAGCATTGGATTCATTTCCGTGCATTTGTGACCATGCCAATACCTGAATGTTTCCGGTTCCGATGCTTAACTGATAAATAGGTTTATCCAAATAGGATGTTCCGATCTGCTGAATGTAATCGCTGAGATAGGCCTGTAGATAAGAAAATAATTTTTCAGGGGAAATATAGCGATTTGAGAAATCGGGGTTTTGAGAGTAGATCTGTTCAAAATTCATTTTGAGAAATAATTTACAAGAATCAAATTTAGCCATTTTTGATCAAAAACTTAAATTAACATTTGTAAATATTAGCAAATCACATAAATTTACATTTGACATCTGTATTTTATTTAATTTACAATATTTAAATAGTGCTGTTTTTAAACTTAATTGACTGATTAACTTTTGTAAAATCATTAAACGACAGAGAATGACAAATTGTCTGTGGATAAAATTGTGGATTGTGAATAATTCAAAACCAAACATTTAAATATCTACAATTCAATACTTTACAAAATTTATTTAAATTATATTTATAATAATACTTGAAGTAATAATGAGTCTGTTTAAAAGCATTTAAGGACTATTTTATTAAACAATGAAAATGGGGAAAACATAGAAATTTATTCCATTATACAAATGTAAAATGCTTAAGAAATTTAATTCAGGTGAAAAGTTATGGATAACAGAAACTTTTTTAGCCAAATTTTCATTCATGACAAAATAAGTTGTTTACCAGGTAAATATTTCTTATCCACTGAGGCAAAAGTGCTCAATTAAGCATCATTTACATAAGTAATTTACAATTATAACTGTTGAATAACACGTATAGGAAGCATATAAGACACATTCAGACTATTATTTTCAAAAAAGAAGAGCTTTATGGGTTAATATTGTAAAACCACAAATTTCATGTATTTTAAGAGGTAAATAAACCCTGAAAAAGTTATTAATTTACAATATTAAACTAGGATATACCCTCTCAATCTCTGAGCTGTTAGAATTTGATTTGAAAGTTAAATACAATTGTAATCTATCTATAAAATACTGAATAATAATTATTTGAAATTAATTTACAGATGTATACAAATGAAATTTCATCATATTTACATTTGTATTTTGCATTTGTAAATTTTATATGTTACATTTGTAAAATAATTAAAGGCTTATTTTTATGAGTTTAAATGAAAGAATTTCCAAAATTATAGAGTATTCCAATCTTACTCCTTCTGAGTTTGCTGATGAAATTGATGTACAGCGTTCATCCATTTCACATATTACATCGGGCAGAAATAAACCCTCTCTTGAATTTATCATAAAAATAAAATCCCGTTTCCCGGAACTTTTATGGGACTGGCTGGTTACCGGTGAAGGTGAGATGTTGAAATCCCAACTGCCAGAAACAGAAATTAACGAAGAACATGCTGAAGAGGAGAAAATAAAAACGACTCCACTCCCCGACCTTTTTACCATGATGAATGATGATGAGTTTGGAAGTGAAGAAGCCAGGACAGAAACTCCAAAATCAAGTCCTGGAGAATCGGTTATACCAGCCCAGAATAAAGCTCCGGAAAAAATATCGGATTCTCAGCGATTAGAAAATCCCGGCGATCAGGTTTTAAGTCAACTGTTTGGTAATCAGCAAAGTAAAATAAAACGCATCGTTTTGTTTTATGAAAATGGAAAATTCGAAAGTTTTGAGCCTTAAAAAACCTGATCAAAGAAAATGATCAGGTTAAAAAATATTTGAAGAAGAAAACTAAAGCTATTGCTTTATTTTATTTTAAAAAAATATTAATGGTAATCAAGCTGATGGATTGATCATTATATGCCTGCTCCCATTTTCTATATTTACAAATTCAGACTATTTATAAGGGTAATTTACTGTGGCTTATCGTATGGGTAAGATCTTCATGACTGGAATTACCTCAGTCACTGAAAACATTTTCATGTGCTAGTTTTTTTATGGCTCTATCAAATATAAATATTTAAAATCAAATCAGCAATAAAAATAATATTATTTTAACATATAATTAATACAATACATGATTGATTGATTATTATTGATTTCATTTAAAATTCTAATCCTGCTCACACAGGAAAAACAGGCTTCCTAAATGGGTTAATTCCAATAAAAAAGACCTGCTAAATATGCAGGTCTGATAGATTTATGAAGAACACTATTACTTTTTTCTTCTTTCCAGTTCTTTCTTGATCAATCCAAGTTCCCTTCCGGTTTGTCCGGCTACAGAGGTGTTTTCCTGGGCTCTTCTCGTCAAATAAGGCACAACATCCTTTACAGGTCCATATGGAAGATATTTAGCCACATTATAGCCTTTATCTGACAAATAGAAGGTAATATTATCACTCATTCCGTAAAGCTGTCCGAAATATACATGTGGATTACTATTTTCAAGAGATTTGGCTTTCATTTTATCCATAATCAATTCTGAAGAGATTTCGTTATGGGTTCCGAAAAACGCTGAAACCTTGTCCAAATGCTCCATTACAAAGTCGATTCCCGCATTATAGTTTTTATCCGAAGCTTCTTTGGTAGGCTGAATCGGATCTGCATATCCTTTTTCTGCTGCTCTGGCTCTTTCCTTTTCCATATAAGCACCACGGACGATCTTATAACCGATGAAATAATTCTTCTCTCTTGCTCTTTGAAGATGAGCTTCCATATATTCCAGTCTTCCGGTTCTGTACATCTGGATAGTATTCCAGACGATAGGCTTTTGTTGGTTATATTTCTCCATCATCTCTTCACAAAGATGATCTGCTGCGTCCTGCATCCAGGTTTCTTCAGCATCTACCATTACTTTTTTATCATTTTCATGGCAAAGACTGCATACTTCATCAAATCTTTTTACCACTCTTTCCCATTCCTCTTTTTGGCTTGTAGTAAGCTCTGCTCCTTTTCCAACAGCTTCATAAAGATCAATTCTTCCGAAGGCAGTAGGCTTAAATACGATAAAAGGAATTGCAGGATTTCCTACTGAGAACCTTACAATGTCCTTAATCTCTTTACACACCGCATCAAAAGTTTCCTCATCCTCCTTCCCTTCAATAGAATAATCGAAAATACTTCCAACTCCTCTCTTGAACAGCTGTTTCACAACTTTCATACTTTCTTCACGGGTTTCCCCTCCGCAAAATTGCTCAAATAAAGTTTTTTTTACAATTCCTGTTACAAATGGAAAGTTATTGTGTACTGTGAAATTAAGGATAGATGTTCCAAGACTTGTAAGAGCGGGCTGTTCAATCATTTTAAACATCCAGTAAGCCTTTCTCAATTGTGCATCAGACTTGTCTGCAAATGCAATTTTAGTATCATTAAAAATGGGCATTCCTATTTATTAAATTTAGTTATGCAAAGGTAATAATAACCTCAGTTTATTTAAAAGAATTTTTTTATAATTTATGCTCTATTCCGTTTAAAAGCATTGCTATAATTCCTACAAAAACCCAGAAACGTAATATATTCAATGTAAGGAAGTTACTTTTCCGGGAAGCCTTTAAAAGAAGATAAATACATATGATCATCACAAAAAGACCTCCGGCAAAATAATATGCCATAAACCCGGTAATGCCGGTTTTTGCAATAAGCTTCATAGAAACTGCCATGGTAACCATCAATAAAGAGGTCAGAATAACTTTTGTATTTCTGGTTTTAAAATAATTGGGAATGGTAGTATATCCAAATGCTTTATCTACACTTCTGGTAAGGGTATCTTTCACAATATCAATACAGAGCAGAATAAGGAAAAGAAAAACGGCCATCAGGAATACCTTTTTAGAAAAGGTTTCGTAATACACCATCATTCCAAAAAACGGATACAGGGTAAGGCTGACAAAAGTAAGATTATTCAGAATCAGTATCCTGCTCAGTTTATGGCTGTAAAACCACATAAAGAACTGATAGACTACAAAAAAGACGAAAACATTATGGGAAATCATCCAGGCTACTCCCAAAGAAATAGCACTTAATGCCAGGTAAGCGTAAAGAAAATATTTCTGTTTGATGAAGCTCTGAACCCTTGTTCTGAAAGGCTTTACAACATGATCTTTCTCCAGATCATAGAACTGATTGATAATCCCGCCCGCCAGAATGGTAAGGACGGTACAAAAAATAATACCGTGTACTTTAAAATCGAATACGAATTTTCTGAAAGATTCGTCCTGGTTGAACAGGAAAAACGTAGAAACATAGAGGGCAAAGGTCAAAAGAGCGGCTACAAAAAAACGTGCTCCGAGCAGAAAGCCCACGAATTGTGAAAATCTGTAAAATAGAGATTTTGATAGATCGTTTTTAGATTGGAAAGTTTCTTTTTCAGAATTCATTCCAACCTGTTTAAAATCTGTAAATCACTTCTTTTTGGAAGCCATCAAGCATTTTTTCTGCTTTTGCATAATCTTTGGTAAACCCTAAAATATACCCTCCACCGCCGCTTCCGCAGAGTTTCAGATAATAAGCATTAGAGTCCAGTCCTTTTTTCCAGATATTAAAGATGCTTTCAGGAATCATAGGACGGAAATGTTCATAGGCCCAGTGCGAAAGCTTTTTAAGATTTCTGAAGAAAGGATTCATATCTTTTTTCAGGAAAGAATCAATACATGCATTATTGTAACGGATGAACTCTTCTTTCAGGGTTTTCCTGAAACCTTCTGTTTTCATTTTCTCAAAGAAGATCTGAATCATAGGTCCTGTTTCTCCCGTCATACCGGAATCAATCAGGAAAATAGCTCCTTTACCTTCTTCTCCATCCGGAATGTCTACCCTGTCTAAATTTTCTTTATTTTCGATAAGAATCGGTAGGTTCATATAACAGATCAACGGATCCATTCCTGAACTTTTGCCATGGAAATAACTTTCCATTTCACCAAAAACAGCTTTTAATTTTTTTAGATTATCCTTTGAAATACTCTCGGGATTCAGTTTACTGATTGAATATTTTTCAAAAATAGCAGCTACCAGCGCTCCAGAACTTCCCACTCCATAACCTTGCGGAATATTGGAATCAAAGAAAAGTCCGTTTGAAATATCTTTTTTGAAACTCTCAATATCCAGTTTAAAATCATCGGAAAGATCAAGTTTTGTAAGAAAATCAGAATATTTCTGCAGATGCCTGTTGGAATTAAGTTCAAATTCAGAGCTCAAATCGGAAAACTTTAGAGTCCCTTTATAGAAGCTGTAAGGTACTACAAGCCCCTGGGAATCTTCAATCATTCCATATTCTCCAAACAGGATTATTTTTGCATAAAATAAAGGGTTGGTCATTTTGACAATAAATCTTTTTGCAAAGTTAAAAATTATTCCGCTGAATATAAGCAAAACTCAGGCCGAATTGTCATCTATTTTACTTTCTTCAGTTCTTCTATTAAAATTACGGAAAAAATATGATAAATAAACATAATTTAAAAGATAAAATCCATGATTTATCCATGGAGGGTATTTTCATACTAAGTTTTTTTCCTAAGCTGTTACCCTATTCTTTTTTCAATAAAAAAAGACGCTAAAAATAACGTCTTTTTAATTTTATAATGTTTCTCTGTCTTTTCTCATTTTCACCTTCAGGAATCGGATTAAAATAAGCCCGGCACCGAAGAATATGGTCATTGACAATGCGGCAATACGCATATTGTTGAAATGTTCAATCAAGGTCGCAAAGATAAATGTTCCAATAATGATGGCAATTTTCTCCAGCACATCATAGAAGCTGAAGTACGTGGTATTTTCCATAGAGTTTTCCGGAAGCAGCTTTGAGTATGTGGATCTGGACATTGCCTGAAGTCCCCCCATTACCAAACCTACTACTGCAGCGACTCCGTAGAACTGATATTCTACTGTAGGATTTTCTTTATTAAGGAAATAGGCCCAGATACAAGCTATAATCCACAGGATGATGGCAATAGAAATGACATTTTTATTACCGATTCTCTTAGAAAGTCTTGAAAAAATAACAGCCCCGATAATCGCTTCAATCTGAATGACAAGAAGCGTTCCAATCAGTTTATCCTGAGCAAGATTGATCTCACTTTTCCCAAATAAGGTTGCCATCAGGAAAATGGTCTGCATTCCCACACTGTAAAAGAAGAAACTTGACAGAAAGAATTTCAGGTTTTTATCTTTGAAAAGCTCTCCCCCCACTTTAAACAGTTCATGAAAACTTTCTTTTGCAATGTCTTTATAAAAGCTCAGGTTATCTTTAAATACTTCAAAAAAGCCACCCTGCTCTTCATGTTTTTTAAAGATATTTTTATAGTTCAGTAAGACAAGATCTTTTGGAAGCTTATCTTTTACATCGCCAAATTGAGGAAGATGTTTGAAAGTATATTGAGAAAACCCAAACCACCATGCCCCTGTTAACAGGAAACTGATTCTTGTAAACAGTAATTGCTGAGCAGCTCCTTTGGCAAAAACCTGAATCAATACCAGACAAATTACTACTAAAACCACAGAGCCGATATATCCGTACACATACCCTCTTGCAGAAAGTGCATCCTGCCTGTCCGGGGTAGCAATATCGGGAAGGAAAGAGTTATAAAAAACTAAACTTCCCCAGAATCCGACACTGGCTGTAATACTGAACAGAAGTCCCAAGAATACGTTATGCATTCCTGTAAACATAGCCAGTCCCATACATGAAGTTGCTCCCAGATAGCAGAAGAACTGCAGAAAAGATTTTTTATTTCCGATGGTATCTGCTAAAGAAGATAAAAACGGCGACAGTAATACTACGATAAAGAACGATATGGTAAGTGAATATCCGTATACGGCATCCGGCTGATATCCTTCTCCAAAAATTTTGATTGTATGCCTTACCGGGACATCAATCCATGATTTGGTTTCTGCTACATATTCCTTTTTCTCATAAGCCGTGGTTAGGATAGAATAATAAATGGGAAAAATAGTAGAGGTAATGACCAGGGAATACACAGAGTTAGCCCAGTCATATACAGCCCAGGCTTTCATAATCTTCGGATTATTCTTTATGTTTTTAGGCTGTCGATTCTCAGTTTCAGACATTTCAAATATATATTAGTAGCACAAAAATAAAAAAACCATTAAGAAATGGATAAGTTTTTAAAAAAATTATCCATTTCTTAATGGTAATATATTCTTAAACAGAATATTAGATATTTTCAATCACGATAGCAGAAGCTCCACCACCACCGTTGCAGATGGCTGCGGCACCGTATCTTGCATTATTTTGCTTCAATACGTTGATCAATGTAACGATGATTCTTGAACCTGAACTTCCCAGTGGGTGTCCTAATGCTACTGCACCACCATTTACATTTACTTTCGCTGCATCCAATCCTAAGATTTTATTATTGGCTAATCCTACTACTGAGAACGCTTCGTTGAATTCGAAGAAATCGATATCTGAAATCTCCAATCCTGCTTTTTTAAGAGCAATAGGTAAAGCTTTAGCCGGAGCAGTAGTAAAGTTTTCAGGCTCCTGAGCTGCATCAGCATATGAAATGATTTTTGCAAGAGGCTTTAATCCAAGTTCTTCCATTTTTTCTTTTGAAACAAGAATCAATGCAGAAGCTCCGTCATTCAAGGTAGATGCATTGGCTGCTGTCACTGTCCCTTCTTCTTTTTTGAATACAGTAGGAAGTGTTGAAATTCTGTCGAAGTTTACCGCTTTGTATTCTTCATCCTCTGCAAAGATCACAGGCTCTCCTTTTCTCTGAGGAATAGAAACCGGTACAATTTCTTCATTGAATTTTCCTTCGCTCCATGCTTTTGCAGATCTTTTGTAAGATTCTATAGCGAAGTTATCCTGATCCTCTCTTGTAATATTATAATCTGCTGCACATTTTTCTGCGCAAACGCCCATATGCACTTTGTTGTATACGTCTGTAAGACCGTCAAGCACCATACCGTCCTGCATCTTGATATCGCCCAGTTTTGTAGCAACTCTTGCATTGTAATAATGTGGAACTAAAGACATGTTTTCCATCCCTCCTGCAACAATAACATCTGCATCACCGGCTTTGATCGCCTGAGCGGCCATTGTCACAGCCTTCATTCCTGAAGCACAAACTTTATTGACTGTCGTAGAAGGCGTATTGATTGAAAGACCTGCTCCCAATGCTACCTGACGAGCCGGCGCCTGTCCTTCTCCTGCCTGCAGAACATTTCCCATATAGATTTCCTGTACTTTTTCAGGATCTAGTCCGATTTTGTCTAATGCTCCTTTTACGGCAGTTGCTCCCAGTTTTGTAGCCGGAACTGTTGATAAGCTTCCCATAAAACTTCCCATAGGGGTTCTTACTGCGGAAACAATGAATACTTCTTTCATGTATATAATTTTTATTTTAGCTAAAGGAAACCTAAATTCCCTTTTTATAGTTTGAATTTATTTTACTTTCACATATACCACATCAAATTGGGTTCCTCCAATTTTTGTACTCACTTTCAGGAGATTATCCTGAGTGGCTACAATTTTGTTATTGAATACATCTCCTATCTGTGCGGGATCATTTTCATCAGATTTTTCCATGACAATTGCTTTGTAGTTACAATCATCCACAAAAACCAGTGTTGACTTGATATAATCCTTTCCATTATTCAAATATTCGGTCTGAATACTATCCTTAATGATCACATGCCATATTCCTTCAGGATAATTGGGCCTTACAAACTTTCCTTCCTTATATATGGGTACATTTAGGCGGATTCTCCAGCTTTTTCTGTTCAGTTGTCTGAGCATTTACATGTAGAGCAGCTGTAAACAAAATTCCTGCTGAAAAATAGTTGTAAGAAGTTCATTCTATATCTGTGCTCTATTTACTTTTTTACTTCCTCCTGTGAAAACCATTATAAAAGCACCTAAAAATTCTACAGCCCAACCCCATTTTAATTTTACAATTCCTGCAAAAGTTTCCTGCCAGGATTTGAATGGTAAAAAGCTGAAGTACTGTAAAGACTGCATTTTTACAGCCACCAGGGTAAACCCAAATAAAAGAATGAGCAGAATCCCGAAAAATCTCACGGTTTTCCCACTATTATTAACAATTCCAACCATAGCACATGCTGAAAAAACCCAGCAGGCAATGGCCAGATAATGATCTAGTTTCCAATAGTTCCAGTTCCCGATCACAGGCACATGTACCAGAGGTAAAAAACTGCCCACAATAACTAACAGCAGTCCTAATAACTGAATATTTTTCATATTTACTAAAGTGCCAAAATACAAAAAAAAACACACTTTTAGATCGTGTGTTTTAAAAATACAATTTTACGGTACAAACGTTCGTTAGTCGTAAAAAAACAATGCTATTTTTACTTATTAATTAAAGAAATAATTTATTTATTATTAAATTAAAAATTAACATTTGCGATTTCTATACCAATCTGAAGTCCATATTTTTTCTTCAGCAAAGCATTGTTATTGAAAGCAGGAGTAAAATCTTTCTGAACAAACAGATTAAATCCGCCATAACTGATTCCCAATTTTCCTCCAAAGATAAAATCGTTCAATCCATGCATCATTTTTTCCCTTTCTACAATTCTGTCGGAATATTCATTGGAGTATTTGATATAATTAAGGTTTCCTACTTTAATTCCTCCATAAATACCTAATATAAGGGCCAGCTGATTCTTCCTGTTATCCAGATATTTTACACCTTCATATTCTTTATATTTCGGAGATAAAACAAATTTCAGGTCTACCGGAATGGTTAAATAGGTACTGTAAAGAGCTGTTTTTTTAAGGTTTCCACGATCGAAATCACCTATAAATAAGCTGTTTTTATCCTGCTTAAAGACCTGTCCGTATTTGGGCGTATACAGATCAGACCTCATCCCAACCCCGAAACGATAAAAAAACGGGCTCGTATAGCTTCCTATCTGATTGCCATACCATAAGCCAATCTGCCAGGAATTGATAACCGTATTTTTGACATCTGAATCCTTATTGTAAAAATTGAAAGGTTCATTTTTTGCGGTCAGACCTGCTCCTATTATACCAATGGTAATTTCAAGTGTCTGCAGATAACTTTTGGGATTATTATTTTTCTGTCTTTCGTTGAATTTCATATTGATCCCGTTGAATCCGAGCCAAAACTGATTTTTTCCCGGTTTTAAAGAATCATTTGACTTAAAAACAGCATCTTTTACAAGTTCTTTGGTGGCCAGTTCAAGATGTTCTTTATTGGCGTCGATTTTTTCATTAATAATCTGCTGGTATTTGGTAGCAACTGCTGTACGTTGCTGTTGTTTTTCATCAGATGTGATTTTCTTTTTCTTAAAATCCTTATCGATTTTATCCAGTTCTGAATTCATCTTTTCTTTTTCAGCACCGACAATACTGTCGATTTTTTTTGAATAGAAGCTCAGATTATTTTCCGGAGATTCCTGAGCAAATCCATAACTGAAGATCATTACAGCAGCCAACCGTGTTAATTTTGTTTTCATATTTTACTAATTTTAAGACAATATTGAGGTTCTGTCCCTTTTTCTGGGGCAGTTTTTCTGTGATAAAAAAATGGTTGTTTATTTACTTTCCAGTGAATCGGAATAAACTGTCATCCCTAAAACCTTAAAAGAGCTGGGACTTTTAACCTTAATTTTAGTGATATCCAACGCACCGAATTTCCTGATGTCGGTTCTGTGTTCTTCCCGTTTTTTTTGAAATTCTCTGCCCTGCAGAAGCTCATCGGCCTTTATATATTCAGTCTTCTTCTTTTCTGCAATGGACGTCATTTCAGGCATTATTTCAATGCTTTTTTCCAGTACCGGAGCTTTAATTCTCTCATTGGCTACTATAATCTGCTCTTTCTGAATGCCGGCTAGTGTCTTTTCCTCTGCAATTTCTTCATGCTGATAAAATTCCGGAATGTCCAGATTTTCTTTTACCATTTTCTGATCTTTCCTGTTTTTTACTTCTGTATCGTCAGGGACATTTATATCAGGATTGGGAAGGGCTATTTCTACCTTTTCTTTTGCATGTTCTGTATGAGCTACAGGATTATTGAGATGAACAGGATGATTTTTGTTAAAATAAAGTAATGCGCCTAATGAAAGCAGCAGAACTACAACAGCAGCATATTTCAACCACCGGAATGGCTTTTTAGGGATCAAAATAGAACTCTTTTCTTCTTTCTGGTCAATTTGGTCTATCCTATCCCAAAGATCTGCGGAAGGCTTTATTTCAAGCTTTTCGTAATCAGATTTTAATTGTTTCAGGAGTTCTTGTTTCATTTTCTTTTGCTTTTAAAAATTCAGCGAGCCATTTTTTTGCTTTACTCAGCTGGCTTTTACTGGTTCCTTCGGAAATATTAAGGATCTTAGCAATTTCACCATGCTTTTTCTCTTCAAAGACATAGAGATTAAAAATCAGTCTGTAACCTACCGGCATATGGGAAAATATTTCTTCAATATTGATTTCTTTCGGATATTCTTCCGCATCTGTTTCACTGTAATCATCTGCAATTTTCACGTCTGCATAAAGAATATTTTTATTCTTCCGGAGGAAAGTGATAGCGTCATTCACAATAATTTTTCTGAGCCAGAACGGAAAGCTCTTCCAGTCTCTGCATTCATGAATCTTCGTGAAACATTTCATAAATGCACTCAGGAGAATATCTTCCGCATCATGAAGATTGTTAACATAAGAATTTGCAATGGCCAGCATTTTGGGAGAAAACATCTCGTAAAGAGCCTTCTGTCCTTTCCGGTCCTGCTTTTTAGCCAATAAAAAATTCTCTTCGATGTTCTTCATGGATCTGTTTCTATTGATAAGACGCTATGTTTAACAAAAGGTTGCCTTGAAAATAAAAAAAAAATTGCATTTTTTTTCAAAAATGCAATTTAATATCTTTATTAATATTGGTTTAAATTAATGTTTTACAGATGAAACATCTTCCGGGTTATGTTTGTGTTTAAACAAAACACCAAAGAATATCGCCAATACTAGCGCATAGATAGCAAAAGAAAGCCATATCTGATGCCAGTCTTTTACCATCACTACAGAGGAAAGCGTCCCGTCTGAATTAACAGCAGCATTGAAACTATTCTTTATAATTTCCAGAAAAGTAGGATTATCAGGAGTCGTTTCAAGATAAGCAGACAGGTCTGCGGCGGTTGAAAACTTATGGGTGAAAAATTTATCGATTGCCCATCCAGCAATATAACTTCCGAAAACAGCTCCAAAACCGTTCGTCATCATCATGAATAATCCCTGAGCTGAAGAACGAATTTTTTTGTCAGTAGTGGTTTCTACGAAAAGTGACCCGGAGATATTAAAGAAATCGAAGGCCATTCCGTATACGATGCATGAAAGAATAATCAATGAAAGTCCAAAACCATCCGGAACTCCATAGGCAAAGAATCCGAATCTTAAAACCCATGCCAGCATTGACATCAACATTACTTTTTTAATTCCAAATTTCTTCAGAAAGAAAGGAATTGCCAAAATAAACAATGTTTCTGAAACCTGTGAAATGGACATAATGATGGTAGATCTCTGTACTACGAATGAATCTGCATATTTGGGGAAATGGGCAAATTCACTTAAGAAAACGTCTCCATAAGCATTGGTAAGCTGAAGTGCAGCTCCTAAAAGCATGGAAAACATAAAGAATAATGCCATTTTATAGTTTCCGAAAAGCTTGAACGCATTCAATCCCAGTTGTTCTGATAGTGGTGAGCTTTTATCAATCAGCTTTTGTGGCGGACACTTTGGTAATGTAAGCGCATAAATTCCTAAGAATATTGCCACCGCACCTCCAATATAAAACTGTCCTTCGGTAGCTTTGTTTCCGCTAAGGTTAGTAATCCACATGGCTACAATAAAGCCAATAGTTCCCCAAACACGGATGGGAGGAAAGTCTTTTACGACATCCAGATTATTATTTTTCAGGATTGTATAAGAAATTGAATTGGCTAATGCGATGGTAGGCATGTAGAAACACATCGCTACAAGCATTACCGAAAAGAAGGAGTTGGGATCTGCAGAATGAGGCAATATGAAAAGAATAACCCCATAAAGAATATGCAGTACTGAAAATATTCGTTCCGCATTTACCCAGCGGTCAGCAATAATTCCAGTAATGGTCGGCATAAAGATGGAAGCAATTCCCATGGTCCCGAAGACAGCTCCAAACTGAGTTCCGTCCCAATGTTTTGTGCCAAACCAAAAGTTTGCCATCGTTATCAGCCATGCTCCCCAAACAAAAAACTGGAGAAAACTGAGGATGGTCAGTCGTAATTTTAAATTCATAGTTTATATAAAAAGTATCTCTTTAGTCAATTTTCTTTTTCCTCCTCTTGATTTCTTCCTGGATTTCAAGGGCAGTATCATAGTCTTCTTCTTTCACGGCTTCATCCAGTAACTTCTGAAGCTCCTCCATGGAAAGAGATTTCAGGTTGTCTTCTGTCTGTACAGTTTCCGAGAAAGACTGGTCTTCTTTTGAAACGTCTTCCAGTTCCAGTAAAATTCCTGCTTCATTTAAGACCTGCTGAGTTGTAAATATCGGTGCATCGAATCTTACAGCCATTGCAACAGCATCAGAAGTTCTGGCATCAAGGATCAGTTCTTCATCCGTCACTTTATTTTTGAAGTTGATATTGGAGAAGAATACTCCGTCTACAATCTGATAGATAATGACAGAAACCAACTCATAATTGGCAGAAACTATAAATTTTGTGAATAAATCATGAGTAAGAGGACGCGGTGGATGAATATCTTTTTCCAATCCTAGAGAGATAGACTGGGCTTCGAAGTTTCCTATAACAACAGGTAATTTTATGTGTGTTTCTTCATGCTCCAGTAACAATGCGTACGCACCTGATTGAGTCTGGCTGTACGATATTCCGCGAATAATTAGCTGCTTATAATCCATAGCTACAAATATAGATTAATTTTTTATTGTGATTTCACTTTTTTACGCAAAAATAAAAGCCCGGAAAGCCGAGCTTTTATATATTTGGTGAACAGTCGTGAATGATCAATAGTGAATTTTGCTTCGCAAGTGAATTATTTAATTAAAAATTGACGAGCAAAGCGAATTGACTATTTACAATTCACTTTCTTATCCTTTTATTGCTTTAATTTTTTCTGTTAGTGCAGGAATGATCTGGAAAGCATCACCTACTACCCCATAATCAGCAGACTTGAAGAATGGTGCTTCAGGATCGCTGTTGATCACTACGATCGTTTTTGAAGAGTTAACCCCTGCAAGGTGCTGAATCGCTCCGGAAATCCCTACAGCGATGTAAAGGTTGGGTGAAATCGCTTTACCTGTTTGCCCTACGTGCTCTGTGTGAGGTCTCCATCCGATATCAGAAACTGGCTTGGAACATGCTGTAGCAGCCCCTAACACGTTTGCCAAATCTTCAATCATTCCCCAGTTTTCAGGACCTTTCATCCCTCTACCGGCAGAAACAACGATTTCAGCTTCTTTAAGGTCTAATTTCCCTGAACTCTGCTCATGAGAAATCACCTTGGTATCTTCATTCGCTACAGATAAATTTTTCACTTCTTCTGAACCTGACACTGCATTTTCTTTAACCCCGAAGGCATTTTGAGAAACCGTAACGATTACTCCGTTTCCTTCAGCTTTAGCATGCATGAAACCTTTTCCTGAAAAAGCTCTTCTTTTTACCTGAAAAGGAGAAAGACTTTCGGGAGCTTCCAGCGCATTGGTGATCAATGAATAGTTTTTCATTACAGCAAGCATTGGAGCGATAGAAGAAGCATCAGTAGTATGAGGAAAAACGATGATATTTCCATCTGCTACTTCACTTACAGCCTGCGCAAATGCTTTTGCTGAGAAGTTCTTAAGACCTTCGTCTTTGATATTGATTACGTTTGATGCTCCATATTTGTATAATAAATCTGAAGAATCAGTTGGATTTACAGAGATTGCTGTAACAGTATCTCCTGCCTTGTCAGCGATAGCTTTAGCATAAGAAACTGCTTCGAAAGCTGCTTTTTTGTAAACTCCGTTTATATTTTCTGCGTATACGAATACTGCCATTGTTTTACATTTAAAAATTTAAAGATTGAAAAATTTAAAGATTAGATTACTTTAGCTTCTTCGTGAAGTAATCTTACCAATTCATCCAGGTTATCAGGAGAAACCATCTTCACAGCTGCTCTTGGCGGAACACTGTCATAAGATACACCCTGAACTTTTACTTCTGAAGAAGAAGGTTCTACTACCTGCAATGGTTTTGTTCTTGCAGACATAATTCCTCTCATATTCGGGATGATAAGATCTTTCTCATCTACCAATCCTTTCTGACCTGCAATAACTGCTGGTAATTTTACTGAAATAGTTTCTTTTCCTCCTTCAATTTCTCTTACTGCTGTAGCTTCACTTCCGTTTACGTCTAATCCTACAGAAGCGTTTACGAAAGGCTGGTTCAGTAACTGGGCTACCATTCCCGGAACAGAACCTCCGTTATAATCAATAGATTCTTTTCCGCAAAGGATAAGATCATAGCCTCCGTTTTGAGCTACCGCTGCAATTTCTTTTGCTGTAGAATAACTGTCTTTCGGATCAAGATTTACTCTTACCGCATCGTTGGCACCAATTGCCAGAGCTTTTCTGATTACAGGTTCTGTAGCAGCATCCCCTACGTTGATTACTGTTACTGTTGCTCCCTGAGATTCCTGAAGTTTAACCGCTTTTGTCAATGCAAATTCATCTAGAGGGTTGATCACCCACTGAATTCCGTTTTTGTCGAAAGCAGATTTATCTGCTGTAAAGTTAATTTTGGAAGTAGTATCCGGAACACTACTAATACAAACTAATATTTTCATATGTTGCTTATTGTTTTTATTGTCATATGTAACCTTACGGTTTCATGTGTACTATTTTATTTTCCCTTTGATGCATTAATCCATGACGATTTTTGCAGAGATTTTGTTTGAATTAATTTTTGCTAATATAAGCAAAAAATATATTATGCATGCATAATATATATTGATTTGCTATTCAGAGCATTAAAATTAACAAAACGCCCTGAAATAGGGCGTTTTTATGTTATCAAAATAATGATTTGTATTATTTTTTAATGAACTTTTTAGAAAATTTGCTTCCCTTAATTTCCATGGTGATGATATAAATTCCGGGGGTCAAATTTCTGATATCTATTTTTTCATGATCAAAATGCATATCCTTTTTTCTTCCTGCAATATCAACAATTTCAATTTTAGTAACAGGCGATTCAGATTGTATATGAATAAAATCAGCTGCAGGGTTCGGATAGACTGAAACATTGGATTCTTCTGCCATAGCCTCTCTGGTTACCAATGTCGCATTATTCGTTGCGGTTACCATATAGTCATCAAAAGAAGTGATATGCGCTATAGTATTCCCTACACCGGCTACTGAAACAAAATCCAGCTCAAAAGGATCTACACCTGCCGCTGCCGGAACATGCGTGGATGCAGGCCCGTAAGTAACACCTCCAGGCGTTGTCCACGTAACTGCTCCTGTAGTTTTATTAAATGTACAGTTCAGAGTAATCCAGGTATTAGGTGGGTAGGAATAGGTAGGTGGCTCCAGATAAAAAAGATAGTTCCCTGTTACTCCATTTGATATTTTGGTGTAGTACGCAATCCCTACAATCCGCTGCGTATCATATTCATACCCTGCCCCAAGCAGTGTTTTATGGGTTGTGCCGTCATAAATTAAAACAGTTCCTCTTCCTACACCGCCAGTTGCGTTTCCTGTGTACAGACTAAAGCTCAGTTTAAGGATATCATTCCCTGAGGTTCTTGCAGCCCAGGCTGTACCCAACCCATTCTTCCACATAAACTTTGTTGCAGATGCACCTGCACTTCCTGTAAGCTGTAAAGATTTTCCGTGTGAAGCATCTATATTCACAATCTGCGCTTCTGAATTGGAACCTCCCGGAAAATCAGTATAAAACCCGCCCTGGCCAGGAACAGATGCGGTGATATCCGTTCCTACATTTCCGATGGTATAAGCATTAAAATTGTCACTTTCCAGGGTCTGGGCTTTCAGGGTCTGAAATAAAATCAACAAGAATACATTAATTGATAGAAAATTTTTCATATAATATTTTTAATTCGATGCCAAACTTACTTCAGTTTAAAAATAGAATCAATACCAGTTATTAGGTAAGTTTTCTGTTAATAATTAAATGAAGAAGAATTCACTTCCGTCTATAAGACAATATAAAACTGAAAAGGTTGTCTGAAATAAAAATATTAACTAATGCATTAGCTAATTGATTGTGATTTAAAACAGTTCTTATTTTAATGTAAGCAATTTAATTCTCTGTGGTTAAGAAGGTTTCATTGCCCTAAACTCTATTTTACTTGGCAAAACTCTTGGATTCATCTTCAGAATATCCAATACAAGGTTCCCCATATCTTCGGGCTGAATCTTCCAGCTGTCTTTTTCTGATGGAATATTGCCATTAAAATGAGTCGCTACAGAACCTGGCATAATCACCGTGGACTTAATATTGTATTTTCTTAAATCAATCATGGCAGCCTGGGTAAATCCTACCACTCCAAATTTTGAAGCATTATATCCTGTTCCGTTTTCAAAGAAATTGGCGCCGGCAAGACTGGAAATGGTAATATAGTACCCTTCTGTCTTCTTCAGTTCCTCCACGGAGGCTTTCAGAGTGTAAAAAGCACCTGTAAGGTTGGTCTCTATCATATCATTCCACTCTGCTGCGGATAGTTCGTCTACGGGCTTAAATATTCCTAGTCCTGCATTTGCAATAACATAATCCAGCCTTCCGAACTTTTCAATGGTATATTTCACTGCTTCCTGTTCACTTTCCAGGCTTCTTACATCAGAAACAATTCCCAATACGTTTTCTGAGTACTTTCTGAGCTCTTCTTCCGCCTTCTGGACATCTTCTCTTTTTCTTCCTGAAAATGCTACAGAAATACCGTTTTCAAGTAAAATTCTCGCAATCCCAAAGCCTATTCCTTTAGTTCCTCCCGTTATATAAGCTGTTTTATTTTCTGACATATGATTAAAATTTTAATTCTCTAAAATAACAAAAACGCTCCAATTGGAGCGTTTTGCTAATACTAAGATTTATCAGTAATTATTTTTTGATGAACTTCTCGGTAATTGTACCTTCTTTGGTTTCAATAGTAACAATATAACTTCCTGAAGCCAGTCCTTTGACATTTATTCTGTCTCCATCCAATACTGTATTCATTTTTCTTCCACCCTGATCAAAAATTTCTGCCCCATTAATTTTGGCTTTAGATTTAATAATCAGCATATCAGATACCGGATTCGGATAGACGGAAATCTTTGTTTCTGCTTTTGCCGATTCAGAAACAGCTAACGGAGTTGTCCCGGTAATTTTAATATTATCCAGAAGCATAATATACTGGTCGTTACTGTCATTTCTGAATGCTATATAAACATTTTGACCTACATAGCTATTTAAGCTGACAGTATGGGTACTTCCTGTGTTGGGCTGGTTGGTAACAGTTTTTAAAATGGTTGTAAAGTTCGAAGACTGATTTCCGGTTGTTGATATGTAAACCTTATAATCTTCCAAGAATGAACTTGCGCCAAGACTGGTTGCAACCCAGGTAAGATTAACACCTGTTGATCCGGCCGGTATACTGATCTGGGGGGATACAAGCCAGTCATTCGCTACTCCTGCCGGATCATACCATGAATTTGACACGGCAACATTACCTGACATTCCGGTAGCTCCGGATGGGTAAGCAAAGCCAGTGTAATCTGGTCCTGAGTTCTGAATTTGGGATAATGAAAGGACATTCCATGCATTAGTAACCAATGCGGGTAAGCCATCTCCACCAGCGTTTACAGCACTGATCGGAGTATTTCCATCTAAATTATACAGAGTCCATGCTCCGATTCCCGGTCCGGCACCATCCCAGTTTTCCTGAAAAATTGTAGTCTGTGCATGTAAGGTGTACAACCCCATAAATGCACCCAAAAGTAATATTTTTTTCATAATACATATTTTTATACATTGACAATGTACAAAATACAATTCAAATACACAAATAAAATAATATATTAACCAAAACAAAGTATAAAATAAATTTTGAACACATTTATTGATAAAATATAGAAAATAATACAAAATAACTTATTCTTATTTGTGTTAAGAAAAACAAAAACGCCCCAATTGGAGCGCCTTACAGAACTATTTAAGTACTATTTTTTTATAAATTTTCCGGTTGATTTACCAACCTTAGTTTCAATGCTGATCATGTAATTTCCGGGATTCAGGTTTCTGATATCGATTTGATTTCCGTTTATATCTGCATCTGTTCTTCTTCCATTCATATCAAAAATCTCTGCTTTATCGATTTTTATGTCTGTATGGATCTTCAGATAATCTGATGCCGGGTTGGGATAAATTGTCATTTCTTTAGCTGATGTCTCAGAATCCTTAATTCCCAATATCTGCAATTCACTATTAATCTTAATATTATCTATATAAGCCAATCCCAACGCATTGTTATGTACAAAACGTAACTGGTCTATATTAAGAGAGCCTGCAGCCACCCCTGTGTAAATTAAAATATTATTAAGATAATATCTTACCTGCGAAGCAGTCCCTACGATTTTAAACCGATACCAGGTATTGGGCAGCCAGACTGACGATGTAGAAATGAGATTCTGTACACCAGCTATGATATTCAGAATTTTCACTAACCCTGTTTTATTAAAATCCAGTCTTACAACAAACTGATCATCAATACTGCTGACCCCCTGGAAGCCAAAATCAGACCCGTTAAGCTGGGATATATTAATATCAAATGATACAGAAAAATTATTATAGGCAAGCGGGGTTGACAGGTTGTAAAAACCTCCGATAACAGGATCAGACTGGGTTCCGTAAGTATTTTCTTTGACAATTTTCAGGGAACTGCTACCATCACTGGCTTTATCTGAGCTAATGGTCTGATGAGTTACATTTTCAGGAATACCTCCGGTTGGAGTACTGATCCACCCTGCTTGTCCATTGATGCTTCCAATGTTGAACCCTTCATTGGATTCAAATGATACGGTCTGTTGCGCAAAAAAGCAAATTGATGATAATATACATGCAATTGAGTAGTATTTTTTCATAGCAAATCAAGTTTTGTATTAAAAATATAAACTTTCCACGAATGGTGAAATAACTTATTGCCAATAAAAAAATAACCCGTTTATTTTCAGGGTATTTAATTTCTAAATCTGCTAAATCAGGTTCTTAAAACAGCCTTTTCTTCTTTAAAGAGAACAAAAAAATAAGGCTTTTCTTCACAGAAATGCCTTATCATATACAATTATTATTAAATTACTTTGAATAATTTTCAAAAAACAATGGAATACTTTCAATTCCTTTATAAAAATTAAACAATCCATAATGCTCGTTTGGAGAGTGTATTGCATCAGAATCCAGCCCAAAGCCCATCAATACGGATTTAGCTCCTAAAACCTGCTCAAACATAGCGGTAATCGGAATACTTCCCCCTCCTCTGTATGGAAGAACTTCTTTTCCGAATGCAGATTCCATTGCCTGTTTTGCTGCAGCAAATTCTTTGGTACCCGTTGGTAAGACATAAGGCATTCCTCCGTGGTGAGGAGTTACTTTAACTTTTACTGTATCCGGAGCGATCTTTTCAAAATATTTCGTGAATTTTTCTGTGATCTCCTGTGGAGTCTGGTAAGGAACCAAACGCATTGAAATTTTAGCAAAAGCTTTTGAAGGAATTACTGTTTTTGCGCCTTCTCCTGTATAACCACCCCAGATTCCGTTGCAGTCTAATGTAGGGCGGATCGATGTCCTTTCTAAAGTAGTATATCCCTTTTCCCCTTCAATATTGCTTAATCCAATTGATTTCTTGAATTCCTCCGGATTGTCTTTCAATTTGTTCATCTCTGCTCTGTCAGCATCTGATACTGTTTCTACATTATCATAGAATCCGTCAATAGTAATGTGTCCGTTTTCATCAATCAGATTCGCGATCATTCTTGAAAGAACGTGAATAGGGTTTGGAACGGCCCCTCCGTAAAGTCCTGAGTGCAAATCTCTGTTTGGACCTTCCACTTCTACTTCTACGTAACTTAAGCCTCTTAACCCTGTTGTTACAGTCGGTTGTTCATTACTATAAATATGAGTATCAGAAATTAAGATGCAGTCACAGGCTAATTTCTCCTTATTTTCGTTCACCCAATCTCCTAAGCTTACAGATCCCACTTCTTCTTCTCCTTCCAGGATAAATTTAACGTTGCAAGGAAGAGCATTGGTCTTCATCATGGCTTCGAAAGCTTTCAGGTGCATGAAAAACTGTCCTTTGTCATCCGCAGAACCTCTGGCAAAAATTGCTCCTTCAGGATGCAATTCAGTTTTCTCAATATAAGGTTCAAAAGGAGGTTTTGTCCATAATTCCAATGGATCTGCAGGCTGAACATCATAATGTCCATATACCAATACTGTAGGCAGGTTTTTATCTAAAATTTTCTCTCCGAAAACAATTGGGTATCCTTTGGTCTGGCAAACTTCTACATGATCAGCCCCTGCATTTTTAAGGTGTGCTGCCACTACATCTGCACACTTCAAAACGTCATCTTTATACGCCGGATCTGCAGAAATGGAAGGAATTCTCAATAACTCAAATAATTCATCCACGAAACGCTGTTTGTTTTCGTTAATGTAATTTAATGTCTCTTGCATTGTAAAAATTTATTTTGTTAAAATTAAAAAAAATGCCTGGCAGGGACAAACAAAAAGGCAGTATTTTCCCAACCCTATGCTAATGAGCCCTGTAGATATCTTTTTTAATAAAAAATGCCCTGCGGAAACAGGGCACTTATATATTTGTACTACTAATTAGTGTTCAGCTTTTGGAGCCTTTTCAGCTTCAGCAGGTTTTGCAGCTGCAGTACTGTCTGTTTTTGGAGCGGCAGCTTCCGGTTTTGCAGGAGCTTCTTCTTTATGTTCTGCTGTAGCAGCTTCATGTCCGTGAGCTTCCCCCTGAGGATCATCAGAATATCTTTCTACCCCTTCTTCAAGTTTCAAAGTACCTCTGTTTCCTCCCTGCGGAACTTTTTTACAGCTTACCGCTACTGCTGCAATGGCTAAACATATAACTAATTTTTTCATATGTAAAATTATTTTTTTAAAGAGTAATATGGAACCGCACTATTTGTAGTCTATCTGATTTTCCAAACGGCAAGCGATTTCATGCTTAAATTTTTGATTGCCCAAAAGTAAGAAATCCTGCTTTTTTCGGCAACATTTTTATACTGATTTTAATATTATTTTCCCTTTTTTGGATTGTGTAAAAATAAGATAGTGATCACCTCCGTCTTTCAAACTATATTTTTTTTTGATTTCCTCGGGTTTTAAAGGATAATTTTTGGCAATAATATTAAACTGGCCTTTCTTTTTAATACTTTTAGAATCAACAATTTCCATTTCAAAAATCCTTCCTGGAAAGTTTGTAATTCTTTCACCTGAAGTGTAAAGATGACTGTTAGGATGAAGCTTCTTTAATCCGAATTTCTGTGAAATCAAATTAAAAACGCCTGCTTTCAAAATAGTGTTATTAGGAATATAAATGTATTTTTCAGGCTCAGAATAGTCAGATTGAGCAGTTTCTTCTTCCCCAAATATAAAACTAAAGGCAGATTCTCTGCTTTCAAGGTTTACACAGTTGCAGATCATCTTCGCGGTATTCTCATTGGAAAGGAATACAACAACTTCTTTCACATCGTTTTTCACCGCAATAATATCAATCCGTGAAATACCCGGCAACACTGAAATAAGATATTTAAGATCAATCAGTGGTGAGAGCTTAATGACTACCAGACTGGAAACAGACTGTAATTTTTCCTGAATCTCAAGAATATCAGGAGAAAGGTCTTCCAACAGAAAAACTTTATTTTTATGCTGGTCCCTTCTTGCCGGATCCAGATAAATAACATCAAAATTTTCTTTGTTTTCAGCAAGGAAGTCCTCTAGCTTTCTATTGATAAATTTTGCGCGACGGCCCAAAATATTCCAATTATGTTCAACAATTTCCAGAAGTTCTGTATTCTGCTCTATTAAAGTAATATCGTCAAAGTTTTGAGACAGATAATAGGCATCAATACCAAAACCGCTTGTAAGGTCTATGAATGTATTTCCATTTAAAATTTCAGATTTATAAAGGGCCGTTTTTTCTGATGAAGACTGTTCCAGATTAAGCTGCGGTGGAAAAACAATTCCCTCTTTCAGTAAGAAAGGAAATTTCTTTTCTGCAACCTGTTTTCCTTTGATCTGCTGAACTATTTCATGCATTGACACTTCCGGAAACGGGGATTTTTTCAGCAATAATGTATGTAAATCCGTATTCAGATTTGCATTGATGTAATTTTGAATTTCCTTGTTTATTAATTTAACCACAGATGACACGGATTTTCACAGATGCTTATGTTTTATTTACGTAATTCTAATATTTGAATTTATTCATTCCTTCTAAACCGCATAAAAGATTTCCATAGATGCTTAATGTCTCATTTTACATATCAGAATACAAAATCTTATTCGAAAATGATTATTAATCAAATTATCTCTTATAAAAAATATAATCAGTCAATACCGGAGTTATTCCGCTTTGCTTAAGCAAAGAGTTGATTTGCCCTCTGTGATAAGTAGAATGATTGACTGCATGAAAAAGCATTTCAAAAATAGTGTTTTCAAACTTTGTTCCTCTTGAATTCTGATATTCTATTCTTTGATCCGGATCAAAATTCCTGATAATATCTATACTTTTAAGAAAATTAGTATGATTGATTTCCACCAGAGACTCAAAAGGATTGATCTGCCAGACTTCAAAAGTAGTTTCTCCCAGTATCCTGGCATTCCAGATCTGTTGTGCATTAAGAGTATGATTAATCAGACTGATTGTTTTATCATCTACAAGCGCTCTGTTCTCAGCAATAACTTTAATCATCTCAGCATTGAAATGATAGGTGTATTCAAATAAATCGATCAGTTTTTCTTTCATTATTCAAACATTTCAGCCCAGCGTACCGCCTTTATTTCTTTTTCGTCATATAGATCAGCAGCAGACTTTTTAACGTCTAATTTAGGGTATAAATTCACTCCTATCAGCTTTATTTTTCCTTCTTCGATCCATTGCTGTTCTTCAACAGCATGATCATAGATCTTTTTCTGAATAACTCCCTGTTTCAATAACTCAAGATATCCCCCTGCTTCTTCTATTTCAACGAACAGATTCCATGCTTTCTCTGCAAACTGCCGGGTAATATCTTCAACATAGTAACTTCCGTTGGAAGCATCCTCAAATACATTAATGATACTTTCGTAGGCCAAAACAATCTGTTGTTTGAAGGAAATTTCTTCTGAGTTATCTGTACTTCTGTCCACAAGGTAATTGTTGGAGAAAACGGCATCAGCTCCTCCGATCATTGCTGAAGCAAGCTCCAGTGTGGAACGGATCAGGTTGTTTTCATTATCAGAAACGGCCTTGTTTCGTAATGAAGTCTCAGCAAAAATATAGGGAACTTCATCCAGTCCATATTCTTTTGACAGTTGGTTAAAAACCATTTTAAAAGCTCTCAGCTTTGCCATTTCAAAGAAATAGTTTCCTCCTACTGCTATTCTGAAGATTAATTTATTTAAAATTTCAGCACCATATGCTTCTACCAATTCCTTAGTTTTTGCCAGAGCAATACCAAGCTGCTGATCAATAGCTGCTCCTGCATTCTGATGCAGTGAAATATCTACACAGATGTTTCTTTTAAAACCTTTTGCCAGTAATTCCTTTGCCAGCTGATCATCAATACTTGCTTCTTTTTCATTAAAAACATCAATCAACGAAAAATACTGATCTTCTTCTTTAGGGCTGATATGCCCAGCCAGATCTTTATTATTAACAAAAAGAGTTTTCTGATCAAGGTTTTCTACATTCTGATCCAGCACAAATGCAAATACTTCTTCTTCCAGACTTTCATGGTATCTTGCTACCAGATGGGTACTTTCTTCAATTCTGGGCAGGTTTGCCAAAGGATTCTGAACTTCTGTGTAAAAAGGCTTCACCTCTATTCCTTCCAGATTCTGTTTCTCTAAAACAGGGTAAATATCCTCTGTTTTAAGCTGTTTTTTGACTAAATTTTCCCAGTTTGAAAGTATATCTGTATTTGACATTAGTTTTAGTTTAAATGGTGAATTGTCCATGGTGAATTTTCTTTCACAACCGTCAATACGTTTAATTGACTGTTCACTATTGACGCTTTAGCATGCTTTTATTTCTTGGCGACTTTTGTACTGTCTACCACCAAAATGAAGATTTCTTCATTCGGTTTTTTCATAAAATAATTTTCTCTTGCGTATTTTTCTTTTTCTGATTTGTTGTTCATCAGTTTTTTATAAAAAGCATCATTCTTCTCGTACTCCTTTTTATAGTAGTCCAGCTGCTCTTCATATTTATGAATCTCGCCATTCAGTTCGTTAATCACAAGAAATGATGTTTTATCGAAAAAAATCATCCATACCAAAAACAGACAGATCGTAATGGTATACTTGTTCAAAACATATTTCTGGATAAGTTTGAAGGTTTCAGATTTCGGCTGAATGTCTTTGATAAGGTTGTTTTCTTCCATTTTTTAATGTTTTTTCAACGAATTTTTAATAACTGTAGTTAAAAAATCAATCGCTACGGAATTCTGCTTCATATTGGGGATGATAAGATCGGCCTCGTTTTTTGACGGCTCGATGAATTCCTGATGCATTGGCTTCAAAGTAGTCTGATACCGGTGCAATACCTCACTCAGATCTCTTCCTCTTTCCTGGGTATCCCTCCTGATCCTCCTGATTAATCTTTCGTCAGAATCAGCATGTACGAATACTTTCAGATCAAATTCTTTAAGTAATTCTTTGTTGGTAAGAACAAGAATTCCTTCTACTACCAATACGTTCTTAGGTTCTACAGTGACATGATCTCCTGTTCTGGAATGAGTGACAAAGCTGTAAATCGGCTGTTCAATAGGCTCATTGTTTTTTAAAGCTTTCACATGTTTTATCAGTAGGTCAAAGTCTATGGACTTGGGATGGTCATAATTTAAAGCCTCTCTTTCTGTCAATGTAAGACCCTGGTTGTCGTGATAATAATTATCCTGAGAGAGGATATTCATTCCCTCAATATCAAGCTGCTGAAGTATCTTGTCAACAACTGTAGTTTTGCCGGATCCTGTACCACCGGCAATTCCTATTACAAGCATTGTTTTTTTGTTTCTTTATAGTTGGTACAAATATACTATTTTAGATAAAATATGACAATGTAAGAGTGTTGAGAAATTAAAAGATTAGAGCATTGAAAGATTGAAAGATTAGCCCGAAACCCGTTAGTCTTTATGATATATTGTCATTCTGCAACATTCTTCTCCGGATTCAATAAAAAAACCGACAAATTGATTGCCGGTTTTTTATTTTAAACGATTTCGCTTGTTAATTCCCGCGAAATTAATTTTTCATGCATAGGCTTCAAAACATCCATTGAACCTGTTTTTACGGTACATTTACCTTTGTAGTGAACGAGAATTGTACATTGTTCAGCCTGCTCCAGGGTATGTTTACATATTTCGATAAGGCAGTCTATAACATAGTCAAAAGTATGAATATCATCATTATGCAGCACCAGTTTATAGACATCATCCGTATCATCCAGGACAAGAACATCTTCTTCGTACTGACGTTTAGGGTTTTCGTAATCTTTTATGCTATTATAAAAATTCATTGTAACAGTTTTGCTTTAAACTTCTCCGATCTTATCTGCTAAATTATCGACAGCATTGGGTTCATGGTACACCAGCTCAACCAACTCAACACTCTTGTTATTCATTTTCAGAATTTTGAAATGGTAATCTGCAAGATCAAACTCCTGATTTTCTTCAGGAATCTCTTCCAATTCGTAAAGAATGAATCCAGCTAATGAATTGTATTCACTTTCCTCAGAAAGCGGCAGTTTTTTAGGGAGAAATTCATTGATTTCATCCAAGGGCTGGGTGGCCTGTACCCAATAGGTATTATCAGCTATTTTATCAACAATTTTTTCTTCCTCATCTTCTTCATCCTGAATCTCTCCTACCAGTTCTTCAAGAATATCCTCCAGGGTAATGATTCCTTCTGTTCCTCCGAATTCATCGATAACAACTGCTATATGCTGTTTTTTAAGCTGGAAGGTTTTCAGTAAATCTGAAACTTTTTTACTTTCCACCACGAAAAAAGCATCACGCATCAAATCTTTAAGATCTTCGTGATCCAGATTTCCCTTTCTCTTTACAAATTCTCTTATAATCTCCTTTGTATAGAAAATTCCGATGATATTGTCAATAGAATCAATGTATACAGGAATACGGGAATATCCGCTGTCCATAATCTTATTGATAATCTCATTGATGTCTTCTTCAAAATCTATGGAAGTAATATTCTGTCTTGGAACCATGATCTGCTTGGCAGAATGGTCTGTAAAATCAAATGCGTTTTTGATGATCTCATAATTCTCTTCTTCAATCTCACCACTGTCTGCACTTTGTTTTACCAAAAGCTGAAGTTCTTCTGTAGAGTGAATCTCCTGTTCGGATGCCGGATGGATTTTAATCAGTCTTAAAAAGCCATTCGACATGGAATTCATCAACCAGATAAACGGTTTAAAAATAAGATAAAAAACTCTCAATGGAACTGCAGTTGCCATGGTAGTTGCTTCAGATTTTCTGATCGCAATTGATTTTGGAATAAGCTCACCAAACACAATATGCATGATGGTAATTAATACAAAACTGATCACCAGGGATACCGAAGTAATGGAAGCCTGGCTCATTTCCATATTTAGGGAATGGAAAATATTTTCAACAATATGATGCAGGGCACTTTCTCCTACCCAACCAAGGGCAAGGGATGCCAATGTGATTCCCAGCTGTGTAGCAGAGAGATATTCATCAAGATGCTTGATGATATGTTCGGCCTGCTTAGCCATAGAATTTCCTTCTGCGGCTTTTAACTGAATTTGAGAGTAACGAACTTTAACAATTGAAAATTCTGCGGCTACGAAGAAGCCATTTAGTAAAACAAGAAATAAGGCCAGCAAAAGCCTGACTATGTCCGAGTCCATTTAGAAATTATATAAATTTTATTAAGTACAAAGATATGTAAAATAAAAATAACCTGAATCCCGGATAGATTATTTCGATTGAGTATTTTCCGGAAGAAAAAACGAAGCGATAAAACACTGTTTTTTTGAAACAAAAAAAATAATTGACCCATTACCTTATTTTTATATAAAAAAGGAATTTTTGACAGGTAAATTGCCGTTTTAATATTTATAAAAATAAAAAAGCACCGAAGTTATTCGGTGCTTTTAATGTATGTTAAAATAATTCTTTACGAATTTTTCAAAGCTTCTGCTCCGGAAACAATTTCCAGGATTTCGTTGGTAATTGCAGCCTGTCTCGCTTTGTTGTAGAAGATCACAAGATCGTTCTTCAAAGCCTGAGCATTATCTGTTGCTTTGTGCATTGCTGTCATTCTCGCTCCGTGCTCAGATGCTACTGAATCTAAGATCGCTTTGAAAACCTGAGTTTTGATAGACTTTGGAATTAAGTTATCCAGGATTTCAGCTCTGTTAGGTTCAAAGATATAATCAGTTTCAACCTGAGGCTCTGTATTTTCAGGCATTGAGATCGGAAGAAGTTTTTCTGTAGTCACTTCCTGAGTCGCTGCATTAACGAATTTATTGTAAATAACATAAACTTCGTCAAATTTTCCTTCTCTGAAGCTTGTCATTACCCCTTCAGTAATATGAGCAACTGCATCAAAGTTCAGGTTGTCATAAACAGAACTTCCATTAGCATATACCGAACGGTTCTTTCTTACAGCATCGTACACTTTCTTACCTATCGGAAGAACTTCAATCTCATACTGAGCATTGTTCTGGAACTGAATATTAAGTTCCTTTACGATAGAAGAGTTGAAAGCTCCCGCAAGACCTCTGTTTGAAGTAACAGCGATGAAAAGTACTCTTTTAACCTGTCTTTTCTGAGCATATACAGAAATCTGATCAGGATCAGAGCTAGAATTTACATTCTGGATAAGCTCCTGTAATTTTTCAGAATAAGGTCTTAGCATTACGATTGCATCCTGGGCTTTTTTAAGTTTCGCAGCGGAAACCATTTTCATAGCACGGGTAATCTGCATCGTAGATGAAATTGACGTAATTCTGCCTCGTATTTCTTTTAAGTTTGCCATTAATTTGGGTTCAAAGTTTAAGGTCTAAAGTTTAAGGCTTAAAACACTATATTTTAAACCTTAAACATTGAATTTTTTAGTTGTATTTAGAAGCTAAATCGTTAGCAG
This sequence comes from Chryseobacterium sp. ON_d1, assembly GCF_006829085.1. Taxonomy (GTDB): domain Bacteria; phylum Bacteroidota; class Bacteroidia; order Flavobacteriales; family Weeksellaceae; genus Chryseobacterium. The sequence goes on along the minus strand of NZ_BJTC01000002.1, from coordinate 258,462 downwards.
CCTGCTTAAGAACACCTGTAATATCGTTATCGATTTTTCCAGCTTTGATAGCAGCCATTGTATCAGGGTGCTTAGATCTAAGGAACTCGATATACTCGTGTTGGAATTCTTTAATCTTGTTCAATGGAACGTTTCTCAATAAGTTCTCAGTACCAGCATAGATCATAGCAACCTGGCTGTCTACCGGAAGTGGAGAGTTTACCGGCTGCTTAAGAAGTTCCACATTTCTTTCTCCTTTAGAGATTACTGCCAACGTAGAAGCATCAAGGTCAGAACCGAATTTGGCAAACGCTTCCAATTCTTTATATTGAGCCTGGTCAAGCTTCAATGTACCAGAAACTTTTTTCATCGATTTGATCTGAGCGTTACCCCCTACCCTTGATACAGAGATACCAACGTTGATTGCAGGACGAACCCCTGAGTTGAATAGATCAGACTCCAGGAAGATCTGTCCGTCCGTAATAGAGATTACGTTTGTAGGGATATATGCAGATACGTCACCTGCCTGAGTTTCGATAATCGGAAGGGCAGTTAATGAACCTCCACCTTTAACGATTGGTCTAAGAGACTCTGGCAAATCGTTCATTTGCTTAGCAATTTCGTCATCAGCGATTACTTTTGCAGCTCTTTCCAATAGTCTTGAGTGAAGATAGAAAACGTCTCCAGGATAAGCTTCACGGCCCGGTGGTCTTCTCAATAGTAGAGAAAGCTCACGGTAAGCAACCGCTTGTTTAGATAAATCATCATAAACGATAAGCGCTGGTCTACCTGTATCTCTGAAGAACTCACCGATAGCAGCACCTGCCATCGCAGAATATACCTGCATTGGAACCGGATCTGATGCGTTAGCTGCAACGATCACAGTATAAGCTAAAGCTCCTTTATCAGAAAGGGTTTTAACGATTTGTGCTACAGTAGAAGCTTTCTGACCGATAGCAACATATATACAATATACTGGTTTACCAGCATCAAAGAATTCTTTTTGGTTGATAATCGTATCGATCGCAACAGTAGTTTTACCTGTCTGTCTGTCACCGATGATAAGCTCTCTCTGTCCTCTTCCTACAGGGATCATAGAGTCGATCGCAACGATACCTGACTGTAATGGTTCAGTTACCGGCTGTCTGTAGATAACCCCAGGAGCTTTTCTTTCTAATGGCATTTCATATAAATCCCCAGTAATAGGACCTTTACCATCGATTGGGTTACCAAGAGTATCTACTACTCTTCCTAACATTCCTTCTCCTACTTTGATAGAAGAGATTCTGTTTGTTCTTCTTACTGTATCACCTTCTTTTACTAATTTACTTTCACCCAATAGAGCAACACCTACGTTGTCTTCTTCAAGGTTAAGTACAATACCTTCTACATCACTAGAAAATTTCACCAACTCTCCGTATTGTACGTTTTCTAACCCGTATACACGAGCAATACCATCACCGATGGTTAAAACTGTACCTACTTCCTCAACGTTGGATTGAGTATCGAAGTTGGCCAATTGCTGTTTTAAGATCGCAGATACTTCTGCCGGATTTATTTCTGCCATTGTATGGTTGTTTTTCTTAATTTAATTGGAAATCTTTTTTAACTTGGTTCAGTTTTGTCTTCACAGACGCATCTACCTGCTGGTCACCTACTCTCAGAATATATCCTCCAAGAATTTCAGGCTTCACATTTACTTTCAGATCAAAGTTTGAATCAGCATTTACAAGATTTGTAGATCTTAAAATCTGATCAAGGTTCTCTTTTGAAAGCGGAGTTGCTGTAGTAAGCGTTACTCTCTGTACACCGCTAAGGTCTTCTACTTTGTTGATAAATTCCTGAGCGATATTTTTCAATTGGTTTTCACGTCCGTGTTTAATCACCAATCTGATCAGATTTTGAGAAGAAACAGATAAACCTTTGAATATTTCGTTTGCTACTTCTATTTTCTTTTTAGAATCGATGTAAGGAGTAAGGAAAAACTTGTTTAAATCTTTAGATTCAGCCATTACCTTTACTACATCTTTCATTTCTGAAAATACAGTAGCCGTTTGCCCTGCTTCATTGGTGAAGTCAAGTAAACCTTGTGCGTATCTTTTAGCTACTTTAGATGTAAGCATTCTTAGTTAAGGTTTGATTTGTTTAAATAATTTTGAACTAATTCGTTTTGCGCTTCACTGTTGTCTAGTTTTTGTTTCAAGATAGACTCAGCAATGTTTACAGATAAAGTACCGATTTGAGTTTTGATGTCTGCCATAGCAGCGTTTTTCTCAGCGTTAATAGTCTGTTTAGCAGCTTCGATCATTTTGTCTCCTTCAGCTTTAGCAACATCTTTAGCTTCTCCTACGATTCTGTCTTTAATTTCTCTGGCTTCTTTAAGGATAGCATCTCTTTCGATTTTAGCTTCACGAATGATTCTTTCGTTATCCTCTTTTAAAGTTTCCATTTCTTTTCTTGCTAATTTAGCTTGATTAAGAGCGTCAACAATAGATGTTTCTCTGTCATTGATAGACTTTAAAATAGGTTTCCAAGCGAATTTACCTAACAAAAATAATAATGCTAGAAAAATAACAGACTGGATAATAAATAATCCTGATGAAAACTGATGAATTAATTCCATTATATAAATGTATAAATAATTATTACTTTTTTAAAGAACCATTACCTGTAACCAACCGTTACAGATAATGGTTTGATTTTAATTAGTTTACTGCGAATAGAGCAGCAAACGCAACACCTTCTACAAGTGCAGCTGCGATAAGCATAGCTGTTTGGATTTTTCCAGATTGCTCAGGTTGTCTAGCGATAGCTTCAAGAGCAGCAGCTCCGATTTTACCAAGACCGATACCTACACCTAGTACTACGATACCAGCACCTACAATTTTAGGGATTTCCATAATATATAATTTTAAAAAATTTGTTTTACTTTAATTAAATTTCAATTAGTGAGCAGCATGATGTTCGTGCTCGTGCTCTTCTACTGCCATTCCGATAAACAGAGCTGATAACATTGTAAAGATATAAGCCTGTAAGAACGCTACCAATACCTCCAGTAAATAAATTACCAATGTAAGGAACGGGAATGCAACACCTGCAATAAAGTTTTTGAATACGTAAATCAATCCGATCAAACTCATTACTACGATGTGACCTGCTGTCATGTTGGCAAAAAGTCGGATCATCAAAGCAAACGGTTTAGTGATTGTTCCTAATAATTCAATAGGAAGCATGATCAGTTTCATTGGAACAGGAACTCCTGGCATCCAGAAGATGTGCTTCCAGTAATCTTTATTTGCTGAGAACGTTGTAATCAAATAAGTAAGAATAGCAAGGAAGAATGTCATTGTAATATTACCTGTAACATTAATTCCGAAAGGCATTAATCCAAGAACGTTAAGGAAAAGAATAAAGAAGAATACAGTTAATAGATACCCCATAAATCTCTTATACTTATGCCCGATATTAGGAATAGCAACTTCGTCTCTTACAAAAATGATTAATGGTTCCAGGAATCTTGCTGCACCTGTAGGAATCGCTGACTTTTTATAAGATTTAGCCATTCCAACAAATAATACAAACATAAAGATTGACACCAGTAAGATAATCAGTACACTTTTCGTAATAGAAAGATCCAAAGGCTTTTCATTAGTTGGATGACCATCTTCACCAGGTGTTAAAGTTCCTTTTGCATCCGTTTTATAAATTTTCTCATGGTGTAATACATAATAAGAACCGTCTACTTCTGTAGGCTCTCCATGCATGAACCCTTCTTTGTTGCTCATGAAAGAATGAAAACCATTATCATAAAAAATAACAGGAAGAGGGAAACCGATATGGTGGCCTTCTTTATCAACCATCAATGTGAAATCATGTGCATCCAATAAGTGATGATCGATGAACTCTTTGTTTTCTTTGCTTACTTTGTCTTTTTCTGAAAGCTCTTGAGCAGGAGCTGCCCCAGCAGTAGTTTCACCGTGCTGTGCAGACACTAAGTTTAATACAAAAATACTGTAGAATAAAACTGCGAATTTCTTAAACATTGATAGGTTTTTTTCGTTGTGCAAAAATATGATATTTTTTCTAGTTTCAATAAATTATTTTACTGTTTTTTATCATGATTAATCAGCTTGATTGCATAGTATGTAAGCAGTGCTGTCAGGACAAAATATGGGATGATAAAATGATATTTATAGCCTGGAATCACTTCAAAGTTCAGTTTTTTTCTGATTAAGTACATCAAACCGAATTTTAAAAGGATCAAACCAATAACAGACAGTCCTAAAAATTCCGGCGCTGCCCTATTGATTAAAATAATAAGAGTGATCATCATCATAAACATGACACTCAGAAAAAGGTAAAATTTAATGATCACTATTTCATCCAGGTGAAAAACAAATTTCCAAAGAGAAAAATGCACCAGAAAAGTCAGAAAAAATAAAACGACAACAAGAATATTGGGATTAATTTTCATTCTATATTTTAATTGATCGCAAAAATAGACTTTTTCTATCGTATTATAGTATGATTTGATATTTATCATTTTTCTCCGCATAATAATATTACGTATATATATAATATTACGTGTTCAAACACTTTGGATATGCTAAAAATTCCTTATTTTTGCAAACCTATAATTTACAATAAATATGTTTAATAGTTTACAGGATAAATTAGACAAGGCATTGCATAATATTTCCGGTAGAGGAAAAATTACTGAAATCAACGTGGCGGAAACCGTAAAGGAGATCCGTAGAGCATTGGTGGATGCCGACGTTAACTATAAAGTTGCAAAAGACCTTACCAAAAGAGTTCAGGATAAAGCATTGGGACAAAATGTTCTTACTTCCCTTACACCGGGGCAGCTGATGACGAAAATTGTTCATGATGAACTGGTAGACCTTATGGGAGGTTCTCAGGAAGGAATTAATCTTTCGGGAAAACCTACTGTGATCCTTATTGCAGGTCTTCAGGGATCCGGTAAGACAACTTTCTCAGGAAAGCTTGCTAATTATTTACAGACAAAAAGAAATAAGAAACCTCTACTGGTAGCATGTGACGTGTATCGTCCTGCAGCGATTGACCAGCTGAAAGTATTGGGAGGACAGATCAAAGTTCCTGTTTATACTGAAGAAGGTTCTACGAATCCTTCTACAATTGCTGAAAATGCGATCAATTTTGCAAAAGCCAACAACCACGATGTGGTGATCGTGGATACTGCCGGCCGTTTAGCCATTGATGAGCAGATGATGAACGAGATCAAATCTGTACATTATTTCATCAAACCACAGGAGACTCTTTTCGTAGTGGACTCTATGACAGGTCAGGATGCCGTGAACACTGCAAAAGCGTTCAACGATGCTTTGAACTTTGATGGGGTTGTTTTAACGAAGTTAGATGGTGATACAAGAGGGGGAGCTGCACTGACAATCCGTTCTGTTGTTGAAAAGCCCATCAAATTTATCTCTACAGGAGAAAAAATGGAAGCTTTGGATCTTTTCTACCCGGAAAGGATGGCAGACAGAATCCTGGGAATGGGAGACGTTGTTTCCTTAGTAGAAAGAGCACAGGAGCAGTTTGACGAAGAAGAAGCTAAAAAACTTCACAAAAAAATTGCTAAAAACGAATTCGGATTTGACGATTTCCTTAAGCAGATCAACCAGATCAAGAAGATGGGTAATATGAAAGACCTGATGGGAATGATTCCTGGGGTTGGAAAAGCAATCAAAGATGTAGAGATCAGCGATGACGCATTTAAGCATATTGAGGCCATTATCTACTCTATGACTCCTGAGGAAAGAAGAAAACCTTCTATCATTAATACACAAAGAAAAAACAGAATTGCCAAAGGCGCTGGAAGAAAAATCGAAGATGTGAATCAGCTGATGAAACAATTCGATCAGATGGGCAAAATGATGAAGATGATGCAGGGACCTCAGGGAAAGCAAATGATGCAGATGATGAGCAAAATGCCGAATATGCCTGGAATGGGCGGAATGTTTGGAAAATAAGAAAGACAACATCATTCATAAAAAAACTCTCAGAAATTCTGAGAGTTTTTTGTTTTTATAGAGATCTGTTTATTTAAACTTGTATCCTACTCCTAACTGAAAGAAATTCATTTTTAATGTTTCACCATCCACAGGATTCTTGATCATATTGGTAAGACCAAAGCTATAACGTACATCTACAAATAATCCTTTGTATACATTGTAATCAGCACCCAGGAATAGACCAAAATCGGTAGATTTCAAACCACTATTCAGCTCTTTTTCCAAATAACGTTCTCCTTCTTTAAGCCCGGCAGGATCTACCAAACCGGCATTAGGACCACTTAATTCAAATTTTACTTTATTATTCGTTTTAAAGCTTACATAAGGACCTGCATAAATTCCTAGTTCCGGCGTTGCATAATATCTTGCAGATACAGGAATAACAATTCTGTTAAGGTTCATCTTTTCAGTTAAGGTAATGCCTGTACCTGGCATCCCAACTTCAGCTTTTCCGCCAAGATTGGCATATTCTACCTCTCCCTGAACAGCAAACTTATTATTCAATTTATGCTCAACCAAACCTCCGATATAAAATCCTGATTTGGATTTTAAACTAGCTTCGAATCCTCCAAATTCGAAATCGCCCTCACTGGAATTTAATTTTGATAAAGCATAACCGGCTTTGACACCGAATGTAGTTTGTGCATTCAGACCTGCAAACAAAGCGATTGCAGACGCTAATAAGATTTTTTTCATGATTATTAATTAAATAGTTTTCAAACTTAAAAAAGCCCGGGATATTAACCCCAGGGCTAAAATATATAATTGTTTATTATTTTGCAAATACATATTTCACTCCAAAAGTCACTGAAGCTAAATTGACTCCAAATTTGTAATCATTAGTTCTTTTAGCTCCTTCCATGTCTTTTTTGTAAGTATTGTATCCGAATTCCCCTACGGTAGCTTCAATTGACCAGTTCTTAGTCAGGAAATAATCCAGACCTGGTTTAATATTCACTCCGATGTTGGTGTAGTTATTTTTTTCTGTAAACGGAGCGGAAAGTATAGGATCTCCACCATCACCTTCACTGTTAAAATCCAGTTTTTCATTACCGAATTCCAATGGAACCTGTAATTGTCCGAAGATGTATAATTTATCGGATAAAGTCCAGTATTTTCTCACAAAGGGAGCAACAACAAATGCGTTATCCGTATTTTTAATCTCAATTGTATTAAGGAATTCAAAACCATTTACCGTATATTTTGTAACAGCACTTTTATAGCCTACACCAAGCCCTATTGCCAAGTTGCTATCAACGAAATAACCAGCTGTAGGAAGAATTCTGATTACATCATCCTTTGTTTTGGCTTCAAATTCATTCTTTTCTTTGTGGTAATATTCTACCTGACCTGAAAGATAAGAAGTTCCTTTTGCAATCTGTGCATTCGATAAAGCGAAAAGCGCAACAGCGCCCATCAATAAGATTTTTTTCATGATTATTATATTAGTTTTACAGAAAAAAAGCCCTAAGAGTTTCTCAGGGCTTTCTTGCTATATGCTTTGTTTATTATTTTGCAAATACATATTTAACTCCGAAAGTTACAGAAGATAAATTCAATCCGAAGTTGTAGTTGTTTGTAGCATCACCATCTTTTGGTTTGTAGTTGCTGTAACCGAACTCACCGATAGTAGCTTCGATAGACCAGTTCTTGTTTAAGAAATAATCTAAACCTGGCTTCACAGTAACACCAATTTTAGTGTATTTAGCTTCAGTAGAAGTAGAGTTAGTAGAAACCGTAGTTCCTGCACCTGTTGTAGTTGTAGCTACAGAGCTAGTTTCAGTTTCAGTCTTACCAAACTGCATTGGAACTGCTAATTGACCGAAGAAATATAACTTGTCAGATAAAGTCCAGTATTTTCTTACGAATGGAGCCACAACAAAAGCTGGAGTTTTAACAACACTCTCGTTTACAACTGTAGTGTTTCCTAAAGTTGTAGTAGTAGATACAGTGTTCTTTTCAGTCTGATATCCAACTCCTAATCCGATTGCTAAGTTAGTGTTTACGAAATATCCAACTGTAGGTAATACGTTGAAGTTTTCTTTTTTATCGTTACCGTTGTTAGTTTCTACCTGAGAATAACCAACAGATCCTGATAAATATGTAGTTCCTTTAGCAATCTGAGCGTTTGATAAACCAAAAAGTGCAACAGCACCCGCTAATAATATTTTTTTCATTTTAAAAAATTTTAATACTTTCTGAGGGCAAATTTACAGTGGCTACCACGAATATTAAAATTTGTTAATGTGATTAATATCATTGTTAAAATTGAGAGTTTTATAAAAATAAATCATAGTCAAGAGAAGTCATTGAGCTTTTCACAACATTATGAATAAAAAATTTACATTTTATTAACAAGAGTTTAATATATTTATTTTTTGTGATTTTTTATTTTCTTCCAAAACCCTATGAATTCTGTAAAAACCACTGAATCTATTAACTTAAAATATTAATTTTTAAGTTATTAACTCTTAAAAATTAAACATATGTTTATAATCAATATAAATTTCCAATAACATTGACAATCTTGATAGATAATAGATATAAAAGTAAAAAACTCCGGCCTTTGGCCGGAGTCCTGTTATTTTTCAACTGTTCTTTATTTGATAAAGAAGTTAAATCCTAAGTTGACAGCTCCTACGTTCCAATTATGTTTGTACCATCCATAATCACGTCTGTTACTGATAGACTGATATCCGATGTACAACTCTCCTTTAGACATCTGGTATCCAAATTTAGGCTGCGCATAAAAACCGCCATCTACTCCATCTTTTGTAGAAATACCATATCCAAGGTCTAATCCTACAAAAACAGGAGCTCCTTTAAATTTATATTTCCCGGAAACAGCTACAGGCACAAATCCGAAATCATCAAAATGATCTTTTCCGAAGAAGTGAGAGTATCCTGTGGTTACCCCAAGATCAAAACCTTTGGCAATATTCCACATATAAGCGGCATCCACTCCTAATGTAAACGAAGATACATCACTTGCATCAGCTACAGGAACACCGATATGTCCGCCCAATTTAAAACCTTCCTGTGCCTGAGCAACACCTCCTAAAAGTGCAAAAGCACCTAGTAATAATAGTTTTTTCATTTTTTTAAATTTAAATTTTACGTTCCAAAAATACTAATTATTTTTTTATTATCAGGAAAACCCTGATTAGGAGATCTATACAATAAAAAAGCGGGACAAAATTTGTCCCGCTTTATATCATCAGCTGATAATTACAATTCCAGAATTAGTTTCCTCCGAATTTGAAACCTACACCCACCTGTACAAAGCTGTTTGTTAATTTCTCATTTCCTTCTGCATGTTTTGCAAGGTTAGAAACTCCAAGATTATATCTTGCATCAAAGAACAGACCGTTTTCCAGCGCGTATTCAGCACCCAGGAAAGGGGCAATGTTCAGAGTATTCATTTGGTCTTTGATATCTCTTTCATCATTGGCATCAAGCTCGAATCCAGGAATTCCAAATCCGAAATCAGCCGTAAGCTTCTGCTTTGCAGAAAGAATAAATCCGAAGCTTGCTCCTGCAGAAACTGATAATCCTTCTGTAATAAAATACTTAGCAGAGATAGGAACCAATAAAGTATGATAAGTCTGCTTTGCTTTTACATTTAAAAAAGTAGTAGGATCATCCGGATCCGCTTCAGCTACGTTTACTTTTCCTCCAAGCGGTGAGTATAAAAGTTCTCCCTGAAGAGCAAATTTATCACTCAGCTTATATTCGGCGATACCACCAATATAAAATGTATGTAAAGGATCTGAAGTTTCAGACTGTCCGTCACCTTTTAATTTAATTGTAGAGTAAGAGTATCCAGCTTTTGGACCAAATCGAAATTCTTGTGCATTTGCAGAAATTCCCATTACAGCGACTGCTGCAGCAAGTAAAAGTTTTTTCATGTTAAATTAGTTTTACATTTAAGGACTGCGAAACTAATTATTTTTTTTTAAAACACCAAATTTTGTCTTAAAATTCAAGGTTAATAAAAAGTTAATGGAACTTTTACCGATACAGAATTAGTCATTTCTCAGTCTTTTTTCTTCATCATTGTAAGCAAGGATGATCTTTCTTACCACAGGGTGTCTTACTACATCTTCTTCTGTAAGATGTACAAACCCGATTTCCTTTACTCCGTTTAAGATTCTCATGGCTTCTTTTAATCCAGACTGCTGGTTTTTCGGAAGGTCAATCTGGCTTGGATCTCCTGTAATAATGAATTTGGCATTCATCCCCATTCTGGTAAGAAACATTTTCATCTGCGCATGAGTGGTATTCTGAGCTTCATCCAGAATCACAAATGCGTCATCCAGGGTACGCCCTCTCATAAAAGCTAAAGGAGCTACTTCAATCACTTTCTTTTCCATGAAGCCTTCCAGTTTTTCATGCGGAATCATATCGCGAAGCGCATCGTATAAAGGCTGTAAATACGGGTCCAGCTTTTCTTTAAGGTCACCCGGAAGGAATCCTAAGCTCTCTCCTGCTTCTACAGCCGGTCTCGTAAGAATAATCCTTTTCACTTCTTTATCTCTCAGAGCTCTTGCCGCCAATGCTACACTGGTGTATGTTTTTCCGGTTCCTGCAGGACCAATAGCAAACACCATGTCCTTTTTCTCCGTTTCCTTCACCAGTTTTTTAAGATTGGTCGTTTTAGCTTTGATGACTTTTCCGTTGACCCCTTTGACGATAATATCCTGGTCGAACACCAGCTGTTTCTCATTTTCGTCTTTAATATTCAATATATTTTCAACATCCTTCAGCCCTATTGAGTTATTTTTGGAGATAAAACTGACAATGTCGTCCAGTTTTTGTTTCAGTATGTCTAAAGCTTCCTGATTTCCCATGGCAAAGATGAAATGATCTCTTCCTGTAATTTTAATGGTTGGAAAACTTGATTTTATTAAGTTGAAATATTGGTTATTAACTCCATAGAAGATTTTCGCATCGATATCTTCCAAATCATATGTTAATTCAAACATGCAGTATTTTTATTTTTAGATTTTAAAATTAAAGCTTTTTTTCAAATTTATATCAAATTCTTTTCAACAATCTTTCGGGCTTTCTTTTTATTTAAATAACTTTGCAATACTACACTATTCTATACATTGCTCATGTCAATTATTACCCTTACTTCGGATTTCGGAAATTTGGACTACAGAGTTGCCGCTGTAAAAGGCAAAATTCTGTCTCTAAACCCTGAGGTTAATATTATTGATATCACTCACGAAATCCAGGCATTCAACCTTATACAGACTTCGTATATTGTAAGAAATGCATACAAATATTTTCCTAAAGGAAGTATTCATATCCTTTCGGTAGACAGTTTTCACCACAAATCAAGAAAAAATATCATTTATAAAGCCGACGGATCTTACTTTCTGGCGGCAGATAACGGCCTTTTAAGCCTTATCTTTTTTGATATTAAGCCCGAAGCGATCTATGAACTTACCCTGAACAACCGCTTTGATGATGTCATCAACTTTACTTCTACGGATATTTTTGTCCCTGCAGCAGTACATCTTGCCAATGGTGGGCTCCCTGAAGTGATAGGAAGAAAAATACATTCTGCGAAACAATTAATGTTCCCGAGAGCCGTTTACAATGAATCGGAAGGTATGATCATTGGCGAAGTCACCTATATTGATAATTTCGGAAATATAATATCAAATATTAATAAAGATTTTTTCGAAAATATCAGTAAAGGATACAACAGTTTTACCATAAAATTCAGGAATTTAAGCCTGTCAAGGATATTTTCCAGCCATACAGAAGTGGTTTCGGACTGGGACAGAGAGACGGAATTCCACGGACAGTCTGCTGCTATTTTCAATGATAGCCAGCTATTGGAGCTTACCATCTATAAAGGAAGCAGGAAAAACGGCGCCAAAAGCCTGTTTGGATTGAATGTGGGAGAAAATATTTACATCGAATTCAGCTAAGATTATATATTTCTTAAAAAAACCGATTTTTTTTATATATTTGTCAAAATCTAAAAATCAAAAATGGCAGAATACAAATTATTGCTTCCTTCCATGGGAGAAGGTGTTATGGAAGCGACAATTATCACTTGGTTATTCAATGAGGGTGATAACGTAAAGGAGGATGACTCCGTAGTAGAAATTGCAACAGATAAAGTAGATTCAGACGTACCGACACCAGTTTCGGGGAAAATTGTGAAAATTTTAAAGCAAAAAGATGAAGTTGCAAAAGTAGGTGAAGCCATTGCTATTTTAGAAATTGAAGGAGAAGGTACAGCTTCAGAGGAAGCAAAAACTGAAACTCCGGCGGCTGCTCCGGATGCTGAAACTTTAAAAACGATTGAACAGCCTTTGCAGACAGCAGCTGCTTCAAACGTAGAATTCTCAGGAGACCTTTATCTTTCTCCTCTCGTAAAATCTATCGCTCAACAGGAAAATATTTCTGAAACTGAACTGAAATCTATCAAAGGAAGCGGTTTGGAAGGAAGAATTACAAAAGAAGATATATTAGCATATGTTGCCAACAGAGGAAGTCAGCCGGCTCAACCAGCAGCTCCTGCGCAGGCAGTTTCTACTCCACAACCGGCAGTATCTGCACCTGCAGCTACAGTTCCGGTAAATGCAGGTGATGAGATCATTCCTATGGACAGAATGAGAAAGATCATCGCTGAAAACATGGTGAAAGCAAAACAAATTGCTCCACACGTAACTTCTTTCATTGAAACCGATGTTACCAACGTTGTAAAATGGAGAAATAAGAACAAAGCAGCATTCGAAAAACGCGAAGGTGAAAAGCTTACTTTCATGCCTATTTTTGTAAAAGCTGTAGTGAAAGCAATTCAGGATTTCCCAATGATCAACGTTTCTGTAAATGGTGATAGCATCATCAAAAAGAAAAATATCAACATTGGTATGGCGACTGCCCTTCCGGACGGAAATCTTATTGTTCCTGTAATCAAAAATGCAGACCAGTTATCTCTTTCAGGTCTTGCTAAAGCAATCAATGACTTAGCTTACAGAGCAAGAAACAAGAAATTAAGACCAGAAGACACTCAGGGTGCAACCTATACTATTTCTAACGTGGGAAGCTTCGGAAACCTGATGGGAACTCCAATTATTCCTCAGCCCCAGGTAGCTATTTTAGCCATTGGAGCAATCGTTAAAAAACCGGCAGTTCTTGAAACCGCTGACGGTGATGTAATCGCCATCAGAAATCTGATGTTCATGTCTCACTCTTATGATCACAGAGTAGTAGACGGATCTCTGGGAGGAATGATGCTGAAGCATGTTCACGACTACCTTGAAAACTGGGATCTGAACACAGAAATATAAGTAAAGAGTAATCAGCAATAAGTAATTTTGCAGATTTTAAATACTAAACCTTCGATTAATCGGAGGTTTTTTTGTACTTATCTGATTAAGTACAATATCTCAAAAGCACAGATAATAAATAAAATTATTATTAAATTATCAACAAAACTTAACTTTACATTGCAAAATAATAATTATTTAAATTCAATCTTATTTTATAATAAGTTTTTGGAAATTAGATTGATTAACATTATTTTTAAAAAATAATATGCAAGAAAATGGATCCGGATTACAGGAAATATGATGTCACAAGGTTTTTTGATTTCACCGAACAGGATGAAAAGCTTATTACTGAAATCTACGATCTGATTTCTCTATCATATGATATTACAGTCATTGATATCAGAGAGTCCCCTTATGAACAGTTCAGCTCTTTTGATATGTATCCGTTATTTATTCCACGCATCTGTTACCTGGTGAAGGATATGAATAATAGCAATAACCCTTTCTATCTTTTTATCGTCAGTAAAGTGGGAATAAACTCCAAAGGCGGACGTTTAGATCGCAAATACGACACTATACAGCTTTGGGGACTAAAAAACTTAGAGGAAAACTTTGGATATATATCCATTAACAAGAAAAGACTAATGGATAAGATTGCAGGAATCTTCAGCAGTTTCTCCATCAATTTTAAAGATCCTGACTTTAAAGATTTTTATGTCGTGGGAAATGATTCATTTAAAACCATGAGTTTTTTAACGCCAAAAAGAAAAGAAACAATAAAAGCCTTCCCAAATGAAAATTTTAAAATTGAAGTCAGACATTCTATTTTAAGTTTCGGTATACCTGATATTCTTACGGTCGAACACGCTGAAATGATTTTAAAGTTTTTGAGCGATATATAATTCCAAAATTTTACCGTAATTTCATCCTTCAAAACAGACAAATGCTGAAAATTTTCATCCTTATACGGAAATCTATCAAAAACTCCTTTGACAATATCCGGAACGAGCAGCTGAAGCACAACCTTCTTCAGGCTATTCCTTTTTGGATAGGATCTGTTATTACAGGTTTTTTTGCCGTAATGTATGCACAGGTATTTGCCTGGGGTGAACATCTCATGAATTTTATCTTTGACTGGCATGCATGGATGATTTTCATTATTGCTCCTACAGGATTTGTGCTTTCCTGGTGGCTGGTGAAAGAATTTGCTCCCAATGCCAAAGGAAGTGGTATTCCACAGGTAATGGCCGCAGTAGAACTCGCCAATCCGAAAGAACACCGGAAGATCAGAAATCTCCTGAGCATTAAGATCATTTTTTTCAAAATTCTGTCTTCAGTCATTCTGGTCATCGGAGGAGGCGCAGTAGGACGTGAAGGACCTACCATTCAGATTGCCGGCTCTGTTTTCAGAAAAGTCAACGAGTATCTTCCCGAATGGTGGCCAAAGATCTCCAAGAAAAACATGATTATGACAGGAGCCGCAGCCGGGCTTGCCGCCGCATTCAACACTCCGCTGGGGGGAATTGTTTTCGCCGTTGAAGAACTTTCCAAAACCCATATCAATTATTTTAAAACCGCTCTATTTACAGCTGTTATTATTGCAGGCTTAACAGCCCAGACTTTAGCCGGATCTTATTTATACCTGGGATATCCGAAGACCAATGATGTTTCATTAATGGTAATGTTTCCCATTGTACTTGTTGCTGCAGTTGCGGGTATTCTCGCCAGTCAGCTTTCTGTTGCTATGCTCAAAATCAACAGCTGGAAAAAGAAAACACTGAAAACTGATAAGGCTAATGTGATATTCCTGATCATTTGTGCTTTAATTATCGCTTCAATCGCTTATTTCATCAACAGGGAAATTCTTGGCTCGGGGAAAGAGATTATGGAGCGTGTTCTTTTTACCAAAGACAAACATGAAGACTGGTACGTTCCTATTCTGAGAATGCTTGGTCCTGCCCTTTCTTTTACTTCCGGAGGTGCAGGTGGAATTTTTGCTCCGGCTCTTACTGCAGGAGCCAGTATAGGTTCCGTGATTTCAGGTGCGATTCACCTGACTCCCAACGAAACGAATGTTGTAGTGCTGGCCGGAATGGTGGCCTTTCTCACAGGAATTACCAGGGCACCATTTACTTCAGCCATTATCGTTCTGGAAATGACAGACAGACATTCACTGATATTCCATCTTATGCTCGCAGGAATGGTATCTTCTATAGCTTCCATCCTGGTAAGCAGGCATTCTTTGTATGATGTTCTGAAAGTAAATTTTTTAACAGAAGTCAGAGCCAAAGATGAAATTGAGACCAGAAATTGAACCAAAGGAGAATAAATACTCCCCGGCGTGATCAACTATTTCATCCATCCTCTTGCATATAAGAAATATATTTTCTAATTTTGCACCTCGAAATAATTAACAAATTCATTTAACATTATGAACAATTACGAAACTGTTTTCATTTTAACTCCCGTTCTATCTGAGTCACAGGTAGAGGAAGCAGTGAACAAGTATGTAGATCTTATCAAAGAAAAGAACTGCGAAATCGTTGCTAAAGAAAACTGGGGATTAAAAAAATTAGCTTATCCTATCCAATTGAAAAAGAACGGGTTCTATACTCTAATCGAATTCAAAGGAGAAGGTAGTGTAGTGGCTGATCTAGAATTAGCATTCAAGCGTGACGAGAGAGTAATCCGTTACCTTACTACAAAACTTGACAAACATGCTGTTGAGTATGCTGTAACTAGAAGAACTAAAGTAAAAGCAGCTAAAGCTTAATTATTAACCCTATTTTTTAAAAAAGACAAGACATGGCAATAGATGAAATGGCTAAACAAGCCTCAGCTGGAGGAGAATCAGAAGTAAAATTCCTTACTCCGCTTGATATCAATACAAAATCTGAAAAGAAATATTGTAGATTCAAAAAATACGGAATTAAGCACGTTGACTACAAAGATGCTGATTTCTTATTACAGTTTGTAAACGAGCAAGGTAAAATTTTACCAAGAAGATACACTGGAACTTCTTTAAAATACCAAAGAAAAGTTTCTGCTGCTATCAAAAGAGCAAGACACCTTGCATTACTACCATACGTAGCTGACTTATTGAAATAAGACAAAAAATAAATAAAAGAAGAGGGCTACCTCTTCTTTTGTTGCTGAATAAATAATAATTCTAACTTGATTTTAGATCATTCTAAAATCTTAAAAAGGACAACAACAATGGAAATTATCCTAAAAAAAGACGTAGAAAACTTAGGACTTGAGTTTGATACAGTAAACGTAAAGCCAGGTTATGCTAGAAACTTCTTAATTCCTCAAGGAATTGCTCTTTTAGCTACCCCTAAAAACAAAGCTGCTTTAGAAGCTACATTAGAAGCTAGAAAAGAAGAAGAAGCTAAATTAATCGCTGCTGCTAACGCTGTAGTTGAGCAATTGAAGAAAACTTCTATCACTATTCCTGCAAAAGTAGGTGCTGGTGATAAACTGTTCGGATCTATCAACAATGCTGATCTATCTGCTGCTTTAGAAAAAGCTGGTGTTTCTGTAGAGAAAAAATACATCAAAATTCCTGGTAACACGATCAAGAGAACTGGTAAATTCGCAGCTCTTATCAGACTTCACAGAAATGTTGAGTACAACTATGAGTTTGACATCGTTTCTGACGCTCCGGTTGAGGCAGCTCCTAAAAAAGAAGAAGCTAAAACTGAAGAAGCTTAATAAGCGACTGAGAATTTCTCACAATACAAGACCACTTCAATTGATTGAGGTGGTTTTTTGTTTGTATGATATGGAATGTATAGATTCTTAACTACCCCGTCTTTTTGCTTAGCAAAAATCCACCCCTTCAGAGAAGGGGAATGTAGAAAATCTTAACTATTATTACTCGTTACATAAGCTTTTCTTCGCCTTATCTAGCTAAAAAGCAAAGTTATGCAGAGAAGTATTATCCGGTGTTATAAAACCCGCTGCCCCATAACCCGAATCACGAAACTCAAACTCTCAAACTCTCAAACCCTCCCACTCAGTATTTATCCCCTCTCAGTTTATGCTGATATTCTGTAGGCGCTACACCAATTATCTTTTTAAAAATATTACTGAAAGACGACAGGCTGTTGTACCCCACCATCATAGCGATTTCATACATATTATACTTTCCTTCCAGCATCAGTTCAAGAGAGCGTGTAATTCGTAATGCCCGCAGAAAGCGAACGTAGTTCATCCCCAGAATTTCTTTAAATTTCCTTGAAAGGGTTCTTGTACTCATTCCGAATTCTTTTGCCGTAGATTCTATGGTAAGAGGCTTTTCAAGATTAGCATGAATATATCTTGCGATCTTCAGCAATGTTTCATCTTTGGGGAAAGGATGCTGTATTGGAAATGAGAGATGCTTATTCTTTTTTTCCTGTAAGACACCTTTAAGAGCTTTGAGGAAATAATATTTAGAATGATCATTTTTTGTGATTTTCCCATCCCAGTCTTTGGTATAAAAAATCATCTCCCGAAGCAGGTTATTAACAGAGTAAATATTAATTTCATCAAAAAAGCCACTTTCATTTTCCTCTTTTTTAAAATAAAAGTTATATAAATCAACCTTGGGACTGGTAGAAAAAATATAATGAGGTGTTCCGGCAGGAATCCACATAAAACATCTCGCAGGCAGATACCAGTGTTTCTGATCTGTAAAAACATGCACAATACCCCCTTCTGCATAGACCAGCTGTGCAGAACTGTGATAATGAATCTCCGTGGTTATATTCCCTGTAAGGACGTGATAGACATAAAACTCTGCATCGTCCTCTTCCACCGCTTTAAAATGGCTGTCATTCATTGAATAAAGATAAGAAGAATTTTCAAATTGGCGTAAATGAGCAAATCTTTTTCTGTTTTCACAAATCAGGTACTATGCTTGTCGTCGTACCTTTGCTGCATCAAAATCATTTTAGCAAAAATCCTTTAATTAATTTATGAATATCATATTTAACGCATGCAGATATCTGTGCATAGCGTTGTGCTTATTATTGAGCAGTTTTTTACAATCACAGATGATAGATTACCAGCATCTCGGCTTACAGCAAGCTGTAGAGATTGGTTTGAAAAACAATAAAAATATACAGATCAGTCATCTGAAACAGGAAATGTCCGTTACCAAAGAGAAAGATCTCAAAATGGAAAAACTACCGGACATTGAATTTCATACAAGCTACAACCAGGTGACTAACCTGTTTCAGCATCAAAACGGCGTATTCAATAAAGCTACCAAGTATGATGTAATCAATGGTATGTATGACTTTACATTATCTGCTTCTATCCCTGTATACATGGGTGGCAAAATAAAAAATACGGAAAAAAAGGCAGGTATTGATACTGAAATTTCAGTTTTGAAAACCCATCTTGATGAAAGACAGCTTAAAATGCAGATCATCACAGCTTTTCTGCAAATCCATCATTTAAAAGAACAGCAGAGTCTTATTAACGATAAAATGAAGGAAGATTCCGTCAACATCAGACAGGTAAAAGCTTTGAAAGCTAATGGTGTTGTAACGGTAAACGAAGTTTTAAGAACTTCACTGCAGCTTTCCAATCATACAATGAGCTGGACTGAACTGGATAATGATATTCAGATTGCAGAACATCAGCTTAAAACCATTCTTTCACTTCCGGAGAGCCAGGAAATGCATGTTGATACCGAAGATCTGATTTCAGATAATGCTTCAATTCCCTATGTTGATGAATTGACAGAAACCGCTTTGAGCAAAAACGAATCTGTTGAAATCACCCATAAAAATTTTTCATTGAAGGAGCTCGATCAAAAAATTACCAAAGCAAATTATTTACCCAAAATTACCGCTGGCGGAGAATACTTTTTAAAATATCCGAATATGATGTTCTTTCCACCCGAACCGTATGCGTACCGTCTGGGAATGATTGGGGTAAACCTCACCTATCCTATTGAAAGCCTGTACAAGAATAAGTATAAAATGCAGGAAGCCAGGGAAAATATTGATCTTGCTAAACTTCAGATTGAGGAAAATGAAGAAAAAATCAGACACAATGTTTATGAAGCATATAAAAAGTTTGAAGAAACAGACCAGAAGGTTAAAATTGCTGAAGAAGCCATTCAACAGGCTAAAGAAAACTACCGTATTGTAAGAACAAAATATGCCAATAAGCTCAGCCTTATCACCGAACTGATAGACGCTGATAATGCTTATCTGGAAGCTGAATCTAATCTTATTTCCGTAAAAATTAACAGACAACTAAAATATTATCAACTCCAATATACGATTGGAAACTTATAAAAACTATGGCACAGAAACAATTGACACAAAAGGAAAAAAGAATCAACAAGTCCATTACATTACTGGCCTGGATCCTGATCATCAGCGGAATCACCGGAATGGTCAGCTTTTATCTTTTTTCAAGAAAAAATGTTACAACAAATGACGCACAGATAGAACAATATATAACGCCTGTTTCCAGTAAGGTATCTGGCTTCATCAAAACGATACAATTTAATGAAAACCAGTTTGTCCATAAGGGAGATACATTAATCGTCATAGACAACAGGGAGTTTGTAAATCAGGTACAGATGGCAGAGGCTGGCCTTCACGCCAATACAGCTACGGTCAGCACTATTGAAAGCGGTGTCAATACTAAAGAAAGTGATACAAAGATTATTGATGCCAAAATTGCTTCTGCCAAAATTGATATATGGAGAACAGAACAGGATTATAAAAGGTATAAGAACCTGCTGGCCGAAGACGCTGCAACCGAACAGGAATTCGAAAATGTAAAAGCTTCCTATGAACAGTCAAAAGCCAATCTTCTGGCACTGGAACAGCAAAAAAATGCAGTGAGAGCCGGAGCAAATGAACAGCAGACTAAAGTGGCACCCGTTAAAAGCCAAATTCAGCAAAGTTCTGCAAGCCTTAATAACGCTAAATTGTATCTTTCCTATACGGTAATCACCGCCCCTTATGACGGATGGGTAGGTAAGAAAACCATTCAGGAAGGACAATTGATTAAAGAAGGTCAGGCTTTGGTACAGATCGTAAGCAAAGAGAAATGGATCATAGCCAATTATAAAGAAACACAGCTTGGACAGATTGATCAGAACCAGGAAGTAACGATTACGGCTGACGCTTATCCCGATATTGAGTTTAAAGGGAAAATACTTTCTGTCTCACCTGCTTCAGGATCTCAGTTTTCATTGGTGAAACCGGACAATGCCACTGGAAATTTTGTAAAAATTGAACAGCGATTTCCGGTAAAAATTATCCTGGACAACAATAAAGACAACGAAAAGCTGCTCTCCGGTATGAATGTTCTGGTGAGTGCAAAGAAGATATGAGTTTGAGCGTTGGAAAGTTTTAGAGTTTTAGAGTTTTAGAGTTTTAGAGCGCAAAATTACTTTCTAGTTAACATATTCAGATTTAACAATTAAATTATTTTTTTTTGCGGAAAGGCAAAACTGCAAATAGCGAATCTGCTAATTTTTTCTTAAGCATATTTGTCATTTTACCTTTTACTTTTACACCATTTGCCTTTTGTCTTTTCGCATTTTTTAAACAGGCTAAACAGTTAAGACAGAAAAGCAGAATCACTGATGCCCTGATTACATTCAACAGCAATTTTGTGATTCATCTTTTCGCTTTTTTGCCCTTTTGCTTCAAAAAATTATGCAACACAATACAGTTTATCATAAATGGGTACCACAATGGCTGAAACTGCCTCTTCTTATATTGGCATTGTTTCCCCACCTGATGTTGTTGTCGCTTTTACATTCGAACAGCGCCTTCACATCTTCTTTTATGGATGTCGATTCAGATGACATCCAGTATTTAATGATTTTGATGTATGGGACATTTGTGGTTACCCTTTTAGTTTTACAACGGTTTATGGCTTATTTCAGTGTGAAATATTACGTTCTGCTGATGGCTTCCATTTCCGTAATTATTCTCTATGTTTTATCCGTAACTCATGATTATCATATTATTTTAGTGATCAGATTTCTGGAAGGAATTTTCGGGTTGCTGGAAGGTGCTATTTTTCTGCCCTTAATCATTGCCGAATTAAAAACGAGACATGCAAAAGTTTTAGCCTACCTTTTTATGTACACCATTATGCTGACCGGGGGAACCATCACTACTTCCCTGCTAAAATCAAGTATTGAAAATTATGACTTCCGGCATATGATCCTGATGATGGTCTACTTTCATGTATTTGTACTGATCATTGGGATTGCCCTATTCAACAAAAATAGATTTTTCCCTAAAAAACCTTTGTATCAATTGGATATTACCAGCTGGTTTTTGCTTTGGGTGTCTCTGCAGGCCGGTGGTTATGCTATTATTTACGGCAAAAGACTCATGTGGTTTGAATCTGATACCATCGTGATGTGCCTGTTTATATTCCTGCTTTCAGGAGGATTATTCATGCTTAAACAGAGAAATTCAAAAAGACCATTGTTTCACTTTGAGGTTTTCAGCTCAAAAAATGTGATTGCCGGAATGATTCTGTTTTTTATTTTTTACCTGATCCGTTCGGGGCTTAACAATGTATACAGCATTATGGCTACGGTATGGAAATGGCCGTGGGATTATATTGTGAACATCCAGTACTGGAATGTTGCAGGAACTCTTTTGGGAATAATATTGTCTGGTCTCTGCCTGGTACGTGGAATTTCCTCAAGAACTGTTTTCTTTACAGGATTCCTGTTACTGGCTATAGACTGTGCCTGGTTTACCTATACATTCTATCCTGATACTACTCTTTCTACCATCTGCCCTCCTTTATTCCTGCAGGGAGTTGCGCAGGGATTGCTATTTACTCCGCTTGTTTTCTTTTTGATTTCGGGGACTAAAGAGGAGTATGTTTCCAATGCTACAGCTTTGGGAACGACAACCCGTTTCTGGACAACAGCTATTGGGTATGCTCTCATGCAGAACCTGATGCTATTTTTAACCTTAAAACATTCTGACGCACTCAGCGCCAGTTTTACAGATACCAACCCTGTCTTTTACAGCCAATGGACTCAGCTCTTCGGAGCCAACATTTCAAAACTGTCAGTGAATGATTCCTTATCCATGACAGCAGGAGCTTTTAAAGCTAAAATCACGGCCCAGTCTATCCTCCTTTCCAACATGGAAATCTTTACAGGCCTTTTCTGGCTGGCACTCGTTACGGCAATTTGTTTATTGCTTTATCATCCTGTAAAAATCGCGATACGGAATATTATGTAAAAGAGGCAGAAAGTTATAAAATCCTACATTTATTTTTAACCGTTAAAAATACGCCACAAGACTATAAAATGATATGAATAGCTTTCGTTCACAAAAGTATTGACGGTCAGCAGAGTTTATTCACTATATAAATTAGCTGAATGGGATACCTTTGCGAACGACAATGAATAACTTCTGCTTTCTGCTCCTATCTTTCCAACCTAGCCCACTTTGGCCGGTTTATTGTTCGTATTTTTCCGGCAGCAATATTGCTTAAACCATCACGTTGAATACAAAAGCCTAAAAATGGAAATTGAAAAAATTTTACTGAGCCAGAGAGATTTTTTTAAAACACAGCAGACCAAGAGCCCTGCTTTTCGGAAGATGTATCTTGAAAAGCTTAAAAAGCTTATTATTTCTAACGAAAATATGTTATGTGAAGCTATTAACCGGGATTTTGGAAAATCTAAATTTGATACGTTCACCACAGAATTATCTTTTATCCTGAATGATATTGATTATTATATCAGGAATTTAAAATCTCTTTCAAAACCTAAAAAAGTTAGAACGAATCTTGTCAACCAGCTCGGGAGCAGTAAAGTTTATGCAGAGCCGCTTGGATGTGTGCTGGTGATTGGCGCCTGGAATTATCCTTACCAACTATCCCTCTCGCCCATTATTGCGGCAATGGCTGCCGGAAACTGCTGTCTTCTTAAGCCCAGTGAAATTGCTGAAAATACCATGAAAGCAATGGCTTCGCTCATCAATGAAAACTTCCCTCCTGAATATCTTTATGTATACGAAGGAGGTATTGAAGAGACAACAGCTCTTTTAACATTAAAATTTGACAAAATATTTTTCACCGGAAGTACAAAAGTCGGAAAGATCATTTACAAGGCAGCGGCAGAACACCTTACCCCGGTAACGCTTGAATTGGGCGGAAAGTCCCCGGCCATTGTTACCAAAGATGCCAATCTGGAAATAGCTGCCAAAAGAATTGTATGGGGAAAATTTCTTAACGCAGGTCAAACCTGTGTAGCTCCGGATTATCTGTTGATAGAAGAAACCATTCAGGAGCAGTTTCTGGAAATGATCAGAAAATATATCAAAGATTTTCAATATGAACCGGGCTCTGAACAATACACCAGAATTATTAACCAAAGAAATTTCCAGCGTCTTGTACGTCTTATTGATAAAGAAAAAATCTATTCCGGAGGGAATTTCGATGAAGAAAAGCTTTACATCGAGCCTACTATCCTGAATCCTATTGATTGGAGTGACGAAATCATGCAGGAAGAAATTTTCGGGCCTCTCCTGCCGGTAATCAGCTTTCAAAGCTACAATGCAGCACTGAACTCTGTTCTCGAACTTGAAAAACCACTGGCAGCTTATCTTTTTACCCATAATGCTGAAGAGAAAGAAATTTTCACACGTAAACTTTCTTTTGGTGGCGGATGTATCAATGATACGGTGATGCATCTAAGCAATGACAATCTGCCATTTGGGGGTGTTGGAAGTTCCGGGATAGGAAATTATCACGGAAAATATGGCTTTGAAACCTTCTCACATCAAAAAGCTGTTCTTGAAAAAACAACATGGGGCGAACCTGATATCAAATATCCTCCTTATTCGGAAAAAAAATTAAGCTGGATAAAAAAGTTGCTTTAATTCAGGCTTAATATTTTTGGCTGCCCATTCAGATGGCGGAAATTCCTTGCAATATCTGAATTACCGGGAATGAAAGCTTTATTTTAAACTTATTCACAGAAAAAAAAACTGCTTCATTCCTGAAGCAGTTTTTATACTTTATCCTTTTTTAGGAGTCCATGTAGTAAAGAATTTCTTTACTTTTTCTTTACTGTAACCTTTTCCTTCTTCCAGTACATCACTCTGTTGAACTTTAATCAATTTCCCGTCTTTATCTAAAACAATAAATACAGGATATCCAAATTTTTCCCCTGGGTTACCGTATTGGGCAAAAACTTTTTCATTTTTATTATCCGGAGAATAATTCAGGTGATAATACACATAATTTTTATCTACCAATTCCTTCAGTTCTGGAGTAGTCTGTACAAAATTATTGAAACGAAGACACCAGATACACCAGTTTCCACCAGCCTGGATCATGACATTCTTACCTTCTTTTTTAGCCTGAGCGACTAATTTATTAATATCAGCCTGAGCATCCGCTTTTGGATCATAAGGCTTGGGAAGCTTAGCTTTTTCTTCTGCTGCTTTTTTCTTCGCATCTAACTCTTTCTGTTCTGTAGGTACGATAAGGGCTGTTTTTTGTTTTCCTTTATCGGGTGAATTCTTTACATCCTGTGAAAAAGCAAAAGCACTAAAACCCAGGAAAGCGAATATTATCAATTTTTTCATAATATAAAAGTAAAAAAATATTACATATCCCTCTGCAAAAATAGAACCATAATTTTATTATCACTAAATTTGCGTGTTTTATGAATTTTCTAATCAAAATATTATCGCTGATCTCTAAGCTCCCGCTTAAAATATTGTATATTTTTTCGGACGTTATCTTTTTCCTGAATTATTATATTGTAGGATACAGAAAAGAGGTTATCACCCAAAACCTTAAAAAGTCTTTTCCGGATAAATCTGAAGAAGAAATTAAAGACATCCGAAAGAAATTCTATCTTAATTTTTCCGATTATCTGGTAGAAACGATCAAATCATTCACCATTTCGGAGACGGAATCCAGAGTGAGGATGCAGCATATCAATCAGCACTTATTTCACGAAGCTAAAGAGGAAGGCAAAAATATCATTTTACTTGCGGGCCATGTTTTCAACTGGGAATGGATCAATGCATTGGCAAGAATTATCCCACAGGCTCATTGCCACCCTGTATACAGAAAAGTAAACAGCGACTTCTGGGAAAACCAGATGAAGAAGGTCCGAAATAAATTCGGGAATGAAGCATTGGAAGCCAATGAAGTAATCCTGAATATTTTCAGATCTAAAAACAATGGAGATTCTGCTTATATGTTCGTAGCTGACCAAACCCCTCACCACGCGCATGTCACCTACGGATTAGAATTTTTAAATCAAAGAACGCCAGCTTTTATAGGATATGATAAGCTTGCCACAAGGATGGATCTTATCTTTATCTATTGTGAGATGAAAAAAGTAAAACGCGGATATTATCAGGTTAATTACCATAGAATCTATCCGGATGGTGAAAAATTTACAGAAAATGAAGTGGTAAGAAAGTTCCATAAATTATTAGAAAATACATTACACAAAAATCCTGACAACTATCTCTGGTCGCACAGAAAATGGAAATATCAGGAATCTATCAAAAATTTTGATTCTGAAAAAAAATAGATTGACATGCAGAAAAAACTGGCAGTTGCCATCTTAAACTGGAACGGCAGAAACTGGCTTGAGAAATTTCTTCCGGATGTGGTTCAATTTTCTCAGAATGCCGATATCTATGTGATAGACAATTATTCTACAGATGATTCTGTTGAGTTTCTACAAAAGAATTTCCCTGCAGTCAATATTATTATCAATGATAAAAACTATGGGTTTGCAGGCGGATATAATGAGGGATTGAAATCCATTAAACATGAATACTACTGCCTTCTCAATTCTGATGTAGAAGTTACTGAGAAGTGGATAGAGCCAGTCATAGAATTATTGGAAAACAACCTTTCTATTTCGGCGGTACAGCCCAAAATTTTATCTTATCATAACAGGAATTATTTTGAGTTTGCCGGAGCTGCCGGCGGCCTGATAGACAACCTGGGATATCCTTATTGCAGAGGAAGGGTTTTTGATGATGTGGAAGAAGATAAAGGTCAATATAATGATGAAACAGAGATTTTCTGGGCTTCAGGATGCTGCTTTTTTATCCGATCCAAAGATTTTTGGGATCAGAATGGTTTTGATGCCCGGTTTTTTGCCCATCAGGAAGAAATTGACCTTTGCTGGAGGCTTATCAATTCAGGAAAAAAGATTTATTACACCGGAAAATCAAAGGTATTTCATGTAGGTGGAGGAACCCTTAATAAGCAGAGTGCCCGGAAGACCTATCTCAATATGAGAAACAACCTTTCCATGATGCTTAAAAACCTTCCCTTTCCTCAATTGGTATGGGTGATTCTTTTCAGACTATGTTTAGATGGAATTGCCGGAATATATTTTGGAATCAAATATGGAATTTCCCATCTTTGGGCTGTACTAAAAGCTCATTTTGGGTTCTATGGCCAGATTCCCGGAACATGGCAACTTCGCCAGAAACATCAGAAAAGTGATTTCTATCAATCAAAATGGCTTATTTTTAAAAATTTTTTAGGAGGGAGGCAGCAGGTGACAGATGATCATAGATGATGGGTTTCAGGGATTAGGGAAAATTATACCTTCAATTAACCTTAACCTTTAAACCTTGAGCATTAAACTATAGAACCAGCAACTATTAACCCAACAACCAGCAACAATTTATAACTTAAAAAAATGGATTTCTGTGCTATCGATTTTGAAACAGCCACTCACGAGAAAAGTTCAGCTTGTGAGATGGGGATTTGTGTGGTGCAGGATTCTAAAATTGTTGAAACCAGAACATGGCTGATTAAACCTCCAAGCTTTCCTTATTTCAATAAATTCAATATTGCAGTGCATGGAATTCAGCCGGAAGATGTGAAAGATGCACCTACATTTGATGAAATATGGTACGAAGCCCAGGACATGATGTACGGCAGCCTTATGATTGCTCATAATGCAGGTTTTGATGCTTCTGTTTTAAGAGGATCTCTGGAACATTACGGGATGTTCACTCCTAAATTGAATTATTTGTGCAGTATTCAGCTTGCCAAGAAATCATGGAATTATCTCCCGAAATACGGGCTGAAGCCCTTAGCAGAATATCATAACATAGATTTTACCCATCACAGAGCAGGAGCTGATGCTGAAGTATGTGCTAAAATTTCTTTGCTGGCGTTTGAGAAATTGTTTATTACAAGAAATGAAGAAATAAATGAATCTATATTGAAGAAATATATCAAAAAGCTATAACTTTAGAGAAATTAAAAACCATGAAAAAACTTATATTCTCTTTAGCCTTAGTTCTAGGTTCATTAGTGCATGCCCAGTCTGAACTTTACAATACTGACTGGAATCTTATCAAAGTCGTAAAAAATAATGTAACCTATATGCTGCCACAAAATACCGAAATGGGCGCTCCGGTTATGGCCTTTGCTTTTAATCCGACAAGTTCCAGTATCTATACCAATCTGACGAGTCCAATTTGTGGCACTGTAATTACAGCATACATATACAATACGGATATTACGACGAACCAGATATTGTTTTGGGATTATATGATAGGATTAAATCAAACCTGTACCCTACCTGAAAACATTGCGTTCTTTACAAAATATTCAGATTATTTTGCTTACAATTCTAATCTTCATCATTATCAGATCAGTTATTCAGGGAGTACAAAAGTTTTGGTAATGACCAATAATCAAGGTGATCAGGCCTTTTATAACAGTTCATTTCTGAAGACTAAAGATCAAACAGTGAAAGAATCAAAGGCTAACAGTATTTATCCAAACCCTGTAAAAGAAGGTTTTGTTTACGTTAAAAGTGCGGAAAGAATAGAATGGATAAAAGTATACAACGCGGAAGGAAAACTAATTCTTCAGGAACATTATCCGGATGCTAAAATCAATGTCTCTAACCTGCTAAAAGGGGGCTACTTTATGGAAGTAAAATCTCAAAGTGGTATTAGCAGACACAGATTCGTTAAAGAATAATCATTAGTTGCTCAAAACTTCAGACAACAGGTTGAATTTCGGAATATCAATTTCGAAAGTCTCCTGTGTTTCCATGTTTTTAACCAGGTATTTTCCGCTCATATTGCCTACTCCGGAACGAAGCATTACATTGGAGAAATAAGCGAAATTTTCGCTGGTTCCTATCTCAGGAGTAAGGCCGATGACCCCATCTCCAATAATCTCTGTATATCCAAATCCTACGTCAAAAATCAACCATTTTCTTTTCAATACTTTGATAGGAAAACTTCCGTCATTCTCTATCGTGATACTGTATTTAAAAACGTAACGGTTTTCGGATGGATAACTGTTTTTACTATCATATTCAGGTATTACTGAAACTTTGATATTAGAAGTCATTTTTGAAAACATCATTGTAGCATTTTCTTAATAAATACAAAAATCTCGCCTTTTTTGAGGCGAGATTATATATTATGTTATAATTTCATTAAAAACTATAATCCAAGGCCTTTTCTTTCGTCACCTCCCATTAAAATTCCAACAGGATTATCGATCGCTTCTTTTACCGCCACAAGGAATCCTACAGACTCTTTTCCGTCGATAATTCTGTGATCATAAGACATTGCCACATACATCATTGGTCTGATTACAACCTGTCCGTCAACAGCAACCGGTCTCTGGATGATGTTGTGCATTCCAAGGATTGCAGATTGTGGAGGGTTGATGATCGGTGTAGACATCATAGATCCGAAAGTACCACCGTTTGTAATCGTGAAAGTACCTCCAGTCATTTCATCAACAGTAATTTTACCGTCTCTTACTTTTGTAGCAAGATCTTTGATGTTGGCTTCTACAGCACTGAAAGACATGTTTTCTGCATTTCTCAATACAGGAACCATTAATCCTTTAGGACCTGAAACTGCAATTGAAATATCACAGAAATCATAGTTTACTTTGAAATCGCCATCAATAGATGCATTTACATCCGGGTACATTTGTAATGCTCTTGTAACTGCTTTTGTAAAGAAAGACATGAAACCAAGTCCAACGCCGTGTTTCTGAGCGAATTCTTCTTTATATTGCTTTCTCAGCCTGAAGATTTCAGACATGTCAACTTCATTGAAAGTAGTCAACATAGCTGTTTCATTCTTCACAGAAACTAATCTCT
The DNA here is from genome assembly GCF_006829085.1 of Chryseobacterium sp. ON_d1. Classification (GTDB taxonomy): domain Bacteria; phylum Bacteroidota; class Bacteroidia; order Flavobacteriales; family Weeksellaceae; genus Chryseobacterium. Next base: position 228,991 of record NZ_BJTC01000002.1, on the reverse strand, counting down.
GAGCGATTTTTCTTCTTAAAACTGAAAGTTTAGTAGTCGTAGTAGATCTAGACCCAGTTGCCGTAAGAGGGCTTCCTCCTAGTGCAGGTACTGCAGCTAATTCAGCATCAGTTTTAGTAATTCTCCCGTCTCTTCCTGTTCCTGAAACCTGTGCAGCATCCATTCCTTTTTCGTCAAGGATTTTCTTAGCAGCCGGAGATGGAGCTCCTGTTGCATAAGTTTGTGGTGCAGCTACCGGAGCGGCTGGTTTTGGAGCTTCCTGTTTAGCAGGTTCGGCAGCTTTCGGAGCTTCTTCCTGTTTTGGAGCTTCAGCAGCAGGTGCAGCACCTTCTGGCTTGGCAGCGTCCATATCAATTAAACAAACTACCTGACCTACTTGTACTACATCACCTTCCTCTGCTTTTAAAGTGATTATACCACTCTGTTCTGCAGGCAATTCAAGAGTTGCTTTATCTGAATCCACTTCGGCGATAGGTTGATCTTTTTCTACATAATCACCATCTTTTACAAGCCAAGTTGCAATTTCAACTTCTGTAATTGATTCGCCTGGTGAAGGAACTTTCATTTCTAAAACTGACATATCGAGTATTTTTTATTTTTTAATTGATTATTATTTTAAATTAAGCGGTAACGGGTCTTTTTGCAGGAGCATCATCTCTGTCGAAAACTCTGTTGATCACTGCATTTTGGTTTTTCTCAAACATTTTATGGCTACCTGGAGCTGGTGCACCGCTTGGTACCGGAGCAACTACCTGGATTCCTGTATCTCTGAAGTTTCTCAGGATATAAGACCATGCTCCCATATTTTCAGGTTCTTCCTGAGCCCACACCAGTTGTTTTCTGTTTTCATATTTGTTGAAAATCGCTTCAATAGCGTCTGTCTGAAGCGGATATAACTGTTCAAATCTTACTAATGCAATATTTTCACAGTTCAGTTCTTCTTTCTTCGCTAATAATTCAAAGTACAGTTTACCTGAACAAAGAACTAATTTTTCTACTTTTTTAGGATCTGCAGCCGGATCGTCTAATACCGGTTGGAATGCACCATTTGCAAAATCTTCAAGTGGAGAAACTACTTTAGGGTGTCTCAACAAAGATTTAGGGCTCATTACGATCAATGGTTTTCTGAATGACCATTTCAACTGTCTTCTCAATAAGTGGAAGTAGTTGGCAGGTGAGGTAATATTGGCTACTACCATGTTTTCATTAGCACACAGGGTAAGGAATCTTTCCAGTCTTGCTGAAGAGTGCTCTGCTCCCTGCCCTTCTGAACCGTGAGGCAATAACATCACCAACCCGTCCTGGATTTTCCATTTTTCTTCTGCAGCTGCCAGATACTGGTCTACAATAATCTGGGCACCGTTCACGAAATCCCCAAACTGAGCTTCCCATATGGTTAATGTATTTGGAGAAGCCATTGCATATCCATAGTCGAAACCTAAAACACCATATTCTGAAAGGTGAGAGTTGAATACATCAAATCTGCTTTCAGATACATGTCTTAACGGGATATACTCTTCTTCTGTATCTTCAGTTTTTACAACAGCATGTCTGTGAGAGAATGTTCCTCTTTCCACATCTTCCCCGGAAATTCTAACATTGTGACCTTCTACAAGAAGAGTTGCATAAGCTAACCACTCTCCTAATGCCCAGTCTAATGAGTCTCCTTCAATAGCTTTGATACGGTTTTCGAAAAGTCTTGTAATTTTATTGATGAACTTTTTATCAGCCGGAAGTGTTGACATCTTAATCGCCAGTTCCTTCAGTTTCGCAAGATCATATTTTGTATCTACCGGTAACTGAACAGCACCTCTTTTTCCGATAGGATAATTTACCCAATCTTCAGCCATAAACACATCCATTACGTTTTTCTCAATCTCTTTAGATGCATCAAAATCTTTATCTAAAAGAGCTTTGAACTCCGTTTCCATTTTAGCGATTACATCATTGGAAGTAATGCTGTCTTTCAATAATTTATCTTTATAAATCTCTCTTGGATTCGGGTGTTTCGAAATGGTTTTGTATAGATTAGGCTGAGTAAATCTTGGCTCATCACCTTCGTTGTGACCATATTTTCTGTATCCTAAAAGGTCGATATAAACATCTTTACCGAATTTTGCTCTGAAATCAGCTGCAAAATGGATCGCATGAACTACCGCTTCAGCATCATCAGCATTTACGTGCATTACAGGAGATTCTGTAACTTTTGCAATGTCTGTACAGTAGGTTGAAGATCTTGCATCCATGTAGTTGGTTGTAAATGAAACCTGGTTGTTAACAACGATATGAACGGTACCTCCTGTTCTGTATCCTTCCAAAGTCATCATCTGAGCAACCTCGTAAGCAATCCCCTGTCCGGCAATAGCACCGTCACCGTGAATGATGATTGGCAATACTTTAGAGTAATCTTTGTATTTATCGTCTACTTTTGCACGGCAGATCCCTTCTACCAAAGCAGCAACTGTCTCAAGGTGAGACGGGTTCGGAGTAAGGTTAATGCAAACTTCTTCCCCTGAAGCCGTTTTGATTTTTTTCGATGATCCTAAGTGATATTTAACGTCACCTGAGAATACATCTTCTTCGAATTCTTTTCCTTCAAATTCTGAGAAGATCTGCTTGTAAGATTTCCCGAAAATGTTGGTAAGAACATTAAGTCTTCCTCTGTGAGCCATTCCCAACACCACTTCATCTACTCCTAACTGAGAAGATCTTGAGATCAGCTGGTCTAAAGCCGGGATTAATGTTTCACCTCCTTCTAATGAGAATCTTTTCTGTCCTACAAATTTTGTGTGAAGGTAGTTTTCAAAAGCTACCGCCTGATTTAATTTTAATAAGATTTCTGTTTTTTCGTTTGCAGAAAGGTTTGGATGATTTTCATTGACCTGAAGCCATCTTTTGATGAAATCCTTTTCTTCAACGTTGTTGATGTGCATATATTCTACTCCGATTGAATCACAGTAGATATTTTCAAGATGCTTGATAAGATCTGCCAAGGTAGCAGGCTCTTTCATTCCTGTTTCTACAGCACAGTTGAATTTTGTATTTAAATCTTCTTTAGACAGACCGAAATTTTCGATGTCTAAAGTAGGGGTATAGTGTCTTCTTTCTCTAACCGGGTTAGTTTTTGTGAAAAGGTGCCCTCTCGTTCTGTAAGCCTCAATAAGGTTTACTACTTTAAATTCTTTCTTGATATGCTCAGGAACTTCTCCGTTGGATACTGCCTGAGAAATCTGTTGTTGTACTGCCGGGGCAGCGCTGGCCGAAGCCTGAATAAATTGAGTGTTATCGTCATCTCCGTAGTTCTCTAAAGCAAAATCGAAGCCTTGAAAGAAAGCTTTCCATGATGGTTCTAGAGAGTCCGGGAATTTTAAGTACTGTTGGTATAAATCCTCAATTAACTGAGAATGAGCTGCGTTTAGGAATGAAAATCTGTCCATTATTACAGTTTATCTATTTATTAAAATTTATTTGTAGAATTAATCTTCAAATTTAATAAAAAAAACCGACTTAGAACAGTCTGAAACCGTTAAAAAAACTTAAGAAAAAAATTATTAAAAAAAAATCATTTATACACTGATAATGAGAGCTTAACATTCACCTCCTGTCCGTCCATCGGACGTTCAATAAAGGTCTGGCGGATATCTCCGAAGCGCATCTCGTCTTTTTTGGCTTTCTGAATAAGCTGCTGAATAGCCCGAATTCGTCCCTCGTAGTTTCCTTTGTAGTAAATCACGTAATTTTGGGACGGATTTACAGACCTAAAATTGAAATTATTGTCAGATACTCCAACTTTCTTAGAAAGTGGAATTCCGAGGAAATAAGAAACCTCCTTGTCTTTATAATTATCAGCATCGGTGATCAGAACCGGATATCCGAATTCATCCTCTCTTTTTCCAAGGTCCATCGTCACAAAATTATAGACTTTATTATAATTCATCACGATATTTTTATAAAGCGCATCCTTTTTGTTTGATGTACTTACATTGATTCCCAATAAAAGCTTTTCTTCTTCATTTTCTACCATAAGACTGTCATATTTAATGGCGGCCATCTGGTTATCTTTTTCCACTTTATTCCCTAAAGAGTTTTTAAGATTCACCATACTTTTATTGATATTTTCAGCAAAACGATCTTCAGTCCAGAAGTTTTCCACTCTTTTCCAGACAGGCAGTTTCGGGGTATGCACGTACCAGATTATTTTTGTTTTTTCTGCAGAAACAGGCTTAAATTTAACATCTACCAATGTCGGGTTTTCATTTTCATCCTCAAAGAGCTGATATTTCAGCGTCTTATTAAGGTTTTCATACCTGATAAACATTTCCCCATCGGTATCATTTTTAGAATCTACGTAGCTGATGGCGCTTCCCTGCCCTTCATATGGCGTATAATAATCAATATCTATAGACGGTGAGCTGGTAAAAAAATTGTTCCATCTTGTAAAATTCTGAAGGTTATTAAACTGCGAAAAAACCTTATCCACCGGATAATCGATCTCTTTTTCAATCGTAAAGTTTTTACTTTCATCTACAAAATAATACATGGAAGCAGCATAAGCTCCTCCCAAAAGAATAATGATTACCGCTAAGATTTTAAAAATACGCATCGCACAAAAATAATACAAATAAAAAGAGTGAACAATATGCTGATCACTCCAATGATATGTTTAACAATAATTAACCTTGTTAAGGGCCGGAAGCGGGATGTACGAAGCTGGAAGTCACTATTTGGTGGATGATCACTAACAGTTTTCTAATTTAAAACATTTCATCTTATCTAATAAATCTCAATTTACATGATAAGACTTCTAGTGCTACTCCGTCCTTCAATAGCTTCCATCTTCCAGCACCCAGCTTCCTTTCTTCTATCCTATATGTGTTCCCGGGGCAATGACAGCACCTTTCTTCACAACTACAATCCCATCCTGAACAGAATAGGTTCCATAGTCACCATCCGGAATATGCTTCCCTCCGATGATTTTTACATTGTCACCAATGTAACAGTTTTTATCAAGAATTGCTTTTTCTATATAGCAGTATTTTCCGATTCCCATATTAGGACGCCCGCCTCTGTCATTCAGGACAATTTCTGTTGTATTCTGGTAGAAATCCGCCCCCATAACATAGGAATTCACAATGGTACTTCCTTTATCAATTCTCGTCCTGTTTCCAATCACTGAATTTTCAATTTTATCCGCCATAATAATACATCCATCGCCAAAAACAGCCTTGCTTACATAGGAACCGTTGATTTTTGACGGCGGAAGCATCCTTGCCCTTGTATAGATAGGCGATGAAGAGAAAAGGTTGAACTGCGGTAAATCCAGACAAAGGTCAAGATTCGCTTCGTAGAAAGATTCTATGGTTCCGATATCGGTCCAGTACCCTTCATACTGATAGCTTAAGGTCTTATATTTTCCTATGGAACTCGGAATGATATCTTTTCCGAAATCATCACCGGCTCCTTCTTCAAACATCTTTTTAAGAATATTCTTAGTGAAAATGTAAATTCCCATTGAAGCCAGAAATTCTTTCCCTGCATGTTTATTTTCTTCTGAAACTTCAGATTTCAGACCTCCCAGCATATCAAAATCCGGTTTTTCATAGAAAGAGGTAATATTTCCTTCATCATCGGATTTCAAGATCCCGAAGCCTGTGGCGTCTTTTGCATTCACAGGAATCGTTGCAATGGTAAGGTCTCCCCCATTTTCAATATGGAAGTCAAGCATTTCCCTGAAATCCATCTGATAGAGCTGGTCTCCTGAAAGAATAAGAATATAGTCATAATCATATTTTTCAAGATGCTTCATCGACTGGCGTACGGCATCTGCAGTTCCCTGATACCAGCTGTCATTTTCAACATTCTGTTCAGCTGCCAGAATATCAACAAATCCTTTGCTGAAGATATCAAAATGATAAGAATTCTTGATATGCGAATTGAGAGAAGCAGAATTAAACTGCGTCAGCACCAGAATCTTGTTCAGCCCTGAATTCAGACAGTTTGATATAGGAATATCCACCAGCCTGTATTTTCCTGCAATCGGTACAGCCGGCTTTGATCTGGTATACGTTAACGGGAATAATCTTGTTCCTCTGCCTCCTCCTAACACTATGGAGATTACATTTCGATTCATAAATATCTTGCGTTTTTATTTTATTAAGTTTACTGTTTTTGTTCTTAGTGTTTACAGCTGTTTTAAAGCATGGTTTATTTTCATATTTAGAGCCCGATCAGCTATTATATAAAGCTATGTATTTTTCCGCAGATTTCTCCCATGAAAAATCAAAATTCATGTTGGCATGAATAAGATCTTCCATCACACCTTCCTGATTATAGATTGCCAAGGCCCTGTTCATAGCATGTACAACATCATCCACTCCCGGATAAGTATAGTTCAGTCCTGCTCCGCCGGTTGATATATCTTCTACTGTATCTTTTAATCCTCCCGTATATCTTACCACAGGGACTGTCCCATATCTCATGGAATACATCTGATTCAGTCCGCAGGGCTCTACTCTTGACGGCATCAGAAGGAAATCTGCCGATGCATAAATTTTATGGGAAAGATGTTCTTTATACCCCAGATCCAATGCAAAATTGGTATACGTATAGTCGTACTCTTTCAGTTTATTTTCAATATACACATTTCCGGAGCCGAGAATCATGATGTTTAAGGCACCATAACTCTGCTTAATACTTCTCCATACAACATCCGGCAGCAGATCTGCTCCTTTTTCTGTTGCGAACCTTCCAATGAAAGCAAAAAGGGGAAGCTCAGGCTTCAACCCATATTCTTTACACAGTTTTTCTTTATTCTTCTTTTTTTGAGTCACTGCATTTTTACGGTTAAAGTTAAAATCCAGCATCGGATCGGTTTCCGGATTCCAGACTTCGGTGTCAATACCGTTGATGATGCCATAGGCTTTCCCGAATTCCTGACGAACAAGACTTTCCAATCCGCGGAAACTGATAAACAGTTCTTCCAGGTATCCTTCAGAAACAGTTGTAAAGGCATCAGCACATTTAATCATGCTTGCCAGAGGATTCATAAGCCCGTTCCAGTCCATCAGTCCCCATTTGTAAGCATCAAAAGGAGGCATATAATTCGCCATACTCCAGCTCATCATTCCCTGGTATTCTCCGTTATGAATAGTACCTATAGTCTTTACCCCTTTTAAAAACCTGAATTCCCAACAGTTTTCTATCATAAAAGGAACGAATCCGGTATGATAATCATGACAGTGTAATACATCCGGACGGATTTCCATTGCGCTCAGCCAGTGGAGAACTCCATGCTGAAAAGCCAGAAACTGAAAACTTTCATCTTCATATCCATAAGGATTGTCTCTGTCCAGTAACCCAGGGATTTTTACCATATACAGCTCAAATCCCAGGACATTTGTCTTTTCTTTCATCACCTGAACCTGAAGCATATTGGCTCCCTGATGAATAAACCCATCAAAAACCAGATCAAATTCATGATCATATACAAAGGATTTGTTGTACCATGGCATTACCACTTTGGCTTCTACTCCTTTTATTTTATTCTGATATTTTGGAAGCGCTCCAACTACATCTGCAAGACCCCCAACTTTTGCGACAGGATAACATTCTGTACTTAAATGATAAACAACCATTCTTTATCTCTTGTGTTTAATTCTGTGTAATTTATACTTTCTATCTTTTTTCTGTTTTAAAATAATCCCGGCAAGCGGAGGAATTTTTACAGTCATTGATTTCTGATGTCCTCTCCATTCCTCATGCTTTTCTTCCAGTATTTCAGGTTCTACCCCGCTTCCGCAGTATTTTTTATCATCAGAATTAAAAATAACTTCCCAGTGGGTGCCTGCAGGGATTCCTATTTTATAATCCAATACTTTCGGAGCCAGATTTAAAACTACCATCACAACATCGTCTCTCTTTTTACCTTTTCTCAGATAAACGTATACTGAATTTTCAAGATCATCTGCTTCCACCCACTCAAAACCACTCCTGTCAAACTGATTTTCATAAAAAGCAGTTTCTGATCTGTAAAGGTGATTCATATCTTTAACAAGCTCCTGCATTCCTTTATGGACAGGATATTTCAGTAAATGCCAGTCGAGACTTCTGGTAAAATTCCATTCGCTGGTCTGCCCGAATTCATCTCCCATAAAAAGCAGCTTGGCTCCCGGATGGGTAAACATATATACATATAAGGTACGGAGATTGGCAAATTTCTGCCATTCGTCCCCTTTCATTTTATAAATAAGACTTGCTTTTCCGTGTACCACCTCATCATGTGATAAAGGCATCATATAATTTTCATTATACATATACATGGATGCAAACGTAAGTTTATGATGATGGAATTTCCTGTTAACAAAATCTTCCTTGAAATAATCCAGGGTATCATGCATCCACCCCATCATCCATTTCATACCAAAACCTACGCCACCGTCATGAACAGGCTTTGTAAGCATAGGAAAATCCGAGCTTTCCTCGGCAATGGTTATGATATTATCTCCGAATTCCTTGTAAACAGCAGTATTAAATTCCTGCAGAAAAGCTTTAGCTTCCAGATTCACATTTTCACCATAAATATTAGGCTCCCATTCGCCTTCATTTCTTGAATAATCCAGATGAAGCATAGAGGTTACCGCATCCACTCGCAATCCGTCAGCATGGTAACGGTCCAGCCAGAACATCGCATTTGAAATCAGAAAAGATTTAACTTCATTCCTTCCATAATTAAAAATATGTGATTTCCAGTCGGGATGAAAGCCTTTTCTCGGATCTTCATGCTCATAAAGATAAGTACCATCAAAACGGTGAAGACCATTGGCATCTCCTGGAAAATGGGACGGAACCCAGTCCAGGATAACACCTATTTCATTATTATGAAGTTCATCAATCAGAAACATCAGATCCTGCGGTGAGCCAAAACGTGATGTAGCAGCATAAAAACCGGTAATCTGATATCCCCAGCTAGGTTCATATGGATATTCCATCACGGGCATAAACTCTACATGAGTAAAACCCATTTCTTTTATATAAGGAACCAGTTTTTTGGCAATATCGCGATAATTCAGAAAACGATCAGGATACTCTCCGTCTCTTACCCACGAACCCAGATGCAGCTCATAGACAGATATAGGGGCTTCCAGTCTGTTCTTCTCCCAGCGTTGGTTCATCCATTCCTGATCATTCCACTCATACCAGGTTGTAGAAACCAGAGAAGCCGCCTGAATATTCTGCTCCCAGCTCAATGCATAAGGATCACTTTTTTCCAGAATTTCGCCACTTTGTGTTTCAATAGCATATTTATATAAAGTACCCCAGGTTAATCCTTCGATAAATCCTTCCCAAATCCCTGACTCGTCCCATCTTGGAAACAGAATATGATCTTTGTGATTCCAGTTGTTGAAATTTCCGATCACGGAAACTTTCTTTGCGTTAGGTGCCCACACAGAAAAGTACACTCCTTTCACTCCATCTTTTTCTGCTGAATGTGCGCCAAATTTACCATACAGCTTATAATGCCTACCTTCTTTAAAAAGATACACATCATGATCGGTGAAAAGCGTGTAGGTCTTAACAGAATTCATCAAGATCAGTTTATATTTATATTTTCTTTGAAACTACGAAAAATACTGATAATGGCGATGAATTATTCATCAAATAATTATCAACTCAATTTCAGCTTTCGTCTATCTATCAAATATATCATTTTTTAACTCACATTTTTTATGATTTCAAAACAATCTTTTTTATAAATTTAACATCAACATTTTATTAAACACAACGATGAGGTTTGAACTTTATACAGAAGAAATAGATGACAGACCGGTATTTATCACCGGAAACTTCAACAGCTGGAATCCTAAAGATTATAATTTCCAGCTTAAACAACTTGACTCCACCAACTATTGCATAGAAGTCGAAGATCAGATCCTGCCTGAAGACATTGAATACAAATTCACAAAAGGCGGCTGGGAAAATGTAGAACTGGATCAATACGGAAATATCACTCCCAACCGGAAAGCAAAAAAATCCGCAGGTAAAACTTCTGATACCGTACAAAAATGGAGATTAAACTGGGGCCCGTTCAAAGAAGAGTACTTTCCTACTGCAGAAGTGATTTCAGACAACTTTTATATTCCACAGCTTGACCGTTACCGCAAAGTATGGGCGCTGCTTCCTTATGACTATCATACTACAGATAAACGATACCCTGTCTTATATCTGCAGGACGCACAGAATTTATTCAACGAAGGAAGCGGTTATGGTAACTGGGAAATTGACAAAAAACTATCCATCCTTGCCGAATATGGCCGTGGTGATCTTATCATCATTGCGATAGAACATGGCAGTGCAGAAAGAATCAAAGAATATATCTTTGATAATGATCATGTGGCCAATGGCTCTGAAGGAAAAAAATACATCCGCTTTATTGCTGACACTTTAAAGCCTTTTGTGGATGAAAATTACAGAACCAAAAAGGACCGTGACAATACCGGAATCGGAGGCAGCTCATTGGGAGCCCTGATCAGTATATACAGCGGATTTCTTTATCCTGAAGTTTATTCCAAGCTGTTAATATTTTCTCCGTCTCTTTGGGTAGAACCGAATAACAACTTCCCTATGATGAATTTCCGGGTTCCTTTTAAAACAAAAATTTACCTGTATGGCGGTGGTCAGGAAGGCTCCAAAATGGTCAAAAGAATTCATATTTTTGAAGAATATCTGAAAAGATGGGAAGAGAAAAAACTTTTTGATTTTGAATTTAAAACCAATATTAATCCTGAAGGCACTCACAATGAGTTTTATTGGTCACAGGAGTTCCCAAGAGCCATCGAATGGCTGTTCTATGACAATACGGAAAACCCTGTGGAGGTAAAACCGCAACAACAAAGCATTAAAAACTAAACATAAAAACGCTGTAGAAAAATTTCAGGAAGACCAGAGCAAAAATGAAGACAGCGGGTTATATGACTTTAGAACATATACTATCTATTTATGAAACTGATCAACAAAAAAAACAAAAATTACACTCAGATTTTTCAATTATTTACAGAGGAAGAGTGGGCGAAAACGAGTAAAAACTTCAATAAAAATATTTCCACTTTTTTTACGGGAAAGAAGTATGAGGTTTTTGTCAATGCCCATGAAGAAGGAATCACCTACTTTATCGGATTGGGGAAATCTACTTTACAAAATTTCGAAATCCAGCAGGTTGCTGCCAAGTTTTCACAAACATACAAAGAAAAGCTTCAGGCAGTTCCAACATTGGCATTGGCAGATTTTATCAATGAAAAACAATTTGAAGAGTTTGTAAAAGGACTTCTTTCCGGAACTTACAACTATCCTTTTGACAAAAAACATGCCTTCTGGAATACAAAATTTGAATTACATTTTGAAAATTTAAGCCAGAAAAAACTGGACCATATCAGCCAGAAAGCAGAAGCCCTGATTAACGGGCAGACTGCCTGCCAGGACTGGCTCAATAAGCCTGCCAATCTCAAAAAACCGGATATATTAAGTGCATACCTTAAAAATCTGGCTAAAAAATATGAGCTGAAATACACAGCTTTCAACAGAAAGAAATGCGAAGAGCTGGGATTAGGCGCTTACCTGTCTGTCAACCAGGGAAGCGCTTATGACGCTGCATTTACTATTCTGGAATATAAAACTACCGTTAAAAATGCCAAAACTTTCGGACTGGTAGGAAAATGCATCCTGTTCGACACAGGAGGAATCTCAATAAAAAGCTCTGCCAATCTCCATTATATGAAATCTGATATGGGAGGTGCTACAGCGGTCCTGGGAACACTGATCTATGCTGCTGAAATGAAGCTTCCAGTAAACATTGTTGCCGTCCTGCCAATCACAGACAATGCCATTTCAGAAAAAGCATTGCTTCCCAGTGACGTCATCACAGCCTACAACGGAAAAACTATTGAAGTGCTTGATACTGATGCAGAAGGCAGACTGATTCTTGCAGACGGATTATCCTATCTTTCTAAAAACTACAAAACTGATTTCCTGATTGATCTGGCAACGCTCACAGGAAGCTCTGTAAGAATGTTCGGAGATACCTGTGCCGCCATGTTTTCTAATAATGAAGAACTGAAAAACAACCTGATTAAAACCGGAGACCAAACCAACCAGAGAGTATGGAATCTGCCTTTATGGGATGTATGGAAAGACGATATCCAGTCTGATGTAGCGGATATGAAAAACATCTCCCTTAAACCGGTCGGAGACTGTATCATAGCTGCCAAATTCCTTGAGCAGTTCATTGAAAATCACCCTAAATGGGCTCATTTGGATATTGCCGGAGTAGCCTTTGGCAGTGTGGGCTATGCCAAAGAAAAAGCAGCAACAGGATATGGGGTTCAACTCCTCGTGAATTTAATTGAAAATTATCACTAAAAATTAGTTTTTTACAAAAAAACTCTGTATAATTGATTAGTGAATTTTCAAAAACGCACGATATTACATTTTTTGATATTAATAAAATAATAAATAAATGCTTTTATTTTTGAAAATTCACTAAATCTTAAAAAACATTGTATGGAGAAGAAAACTATTGTATGTATTTCGTGCTATTATAAAGGTTATGATTTTATGGACGAGATGAAGACCCTCGGCAATAAAGTCATTCTGGTAACATCCGAAAATCTCAAAGAGAAAAACTGGCCATGGCACGCTATTGATGAGGTATTTTACATGCCTGAGCTGAAACCATCCGTTTGGAATCTGGAGCATCTGATACAGGGATTTTCCCACCTGATGAAAACCCGAAAAGTAGATGCTGTAGTGGCATTGGATGATTATGACGTGGAAAAAGCAGCACTGATAAGGGAAACTTTCCGTATTCCGGGAATGGGACAGACTACGCACCGATATTTCAGAGATAAGCTGGCTATGCGGCAAAAAGCAAAAGATTCAGGAATTAATGTTCCTGAATTTACAGCGGTATTCAATGATGATGAGGTGAATGAATTTACAGACCGCGTTCCGGCACCCTGGGTACTGAAACCCCGCTCTGAAGCCTCTGCGTCAGGTATCAAAAAAATAACCTCTAAAGAACAGCTTTATGAAGCATTGGAAAACCTTGGAGAAGAACGTCATCTTTTTTTGCTGGAAAGCTTTAAACCCGGAGATGTTTATCATGTAGACAGCCTTACTTTTAATAAACAAATCGTATTCACTTCTGCCTCAAAATACCTGGCCCCACCCATGCAGGTTTCTCATGAAGGCGGCGTTTTCAGATCCAAGACTTTAGGAAGATATTCTGAGGAGTTCAAAGCATTGGAAGAAATAAATGCCAAAGTTCTTTCCAACTTCGGGCTTGTCAATGGAGCCACCCACACAGAATTTATCCGGGGAAAAGAAGATGGAAAATGGTATTTCCTGGAAACCTCATCAAGAGTAGGTGGCGCTCATATCCCTGATCTGGTAGAGGCATCAAGCGGCATCAATATATGGAGAGAATGGGCTAAAATTGAAGATGCCCTTCTGAGAGGAAATGATTACAGTGTTTCCCCACCTACCGGATACTATTCCGGGCTCATCGTTGCCTTGATTAAAGATAAAGAACCTGATTACCGTAATTTTGAATGTGAAGAAGTGGTAAAATTTCTTCCGATAGATTATCACGTCGGGATTGTTTATAAATCCGGAGATGCTTCTGTCGTACAGGACAGATTAGACTCTGCGGCAGAAATGATCCATGCAGATATGCTGAACATCCTTCCTCCTAAAAGCAACAAACTTAGTTCGTAAGTTATGGAACGTAATATTGATATTCAAAAATGTTATTGAATTTATAATACACAGTATTCCAGTAGATTCCACGGTAAAACGTAATTTAGAAAGCAAAAAACCCGGAAATGGTAAAGTAAAGCCTACTATCAGTTCGTTGGCTCAGCTTATACCAACAAACCAGATCAAAATGGATCTTTAAAGAAAATATTACCTTCAAACATCCAAAATCAGGATCCATCGTACAGGATATTTTAGGAGAAGACCAACCTGGAGGAATTGAATTTATTAAATTAATATAAAAACACCATATTAAAATTAAACCCAAAAATGCCTCACATAGAACATACAGAATATTATTCAAATATACTGGGAATTAGTCTCAAAGTAGAAGTGACCGGGCATTACGGCCATCCGATCATCATGTTCCCTACTTCCCAGGGACAGTATACCCAGAACCACGATTTTCATCTTAACGGAAGCATCAATTGGTTCATAGAACAGGGAAAAGTAAAACTTTACAATATACAGACCATCGACAGCCGGAGCTTTTATGATAATACCATAGCTCCTCAGCAAAGAATAAGAAATTACGAACGGTATGTACAGTTTCTGATTCAGGAATTTGTCCCTTATATCCAGAAGCTCCACAAAACACACCGCGTGGCAGTTGCCGGAGCGAGTTTCGGAGGATATCATGCCGCCAATTTTGCTTTCAGATTTCCTGATGTGGTTTCCCATTTGTTTTGTCTTTCCGGGGCATTCAGTATCAGAAACTTTATGGAGGGCTATTCTGACGATCTGGTATACTTCAACTGTCCAAGGGAATTTGTACGAAATGATGAAGCGTGGAAATACAAACATATGCATATTGTACTCAGTACTTCAGACCAGGATATATGCAAGGATAAAAATGTTGAAATGGCTGAAATCCTGAAGATAAAAGGTATAGACTTCTGGTATGATGAGAGAAAATGGATAGGTCACGACTGGCCTTTGTGGAGAATGGTATTCCCTACCTTCATTGGTTCCTTTTTCTCTTAAAGTAAAACAATAAAAAACCAATAGAAAAAAATATACACCCACCTTAAAAAACAAAAATTATGACAAAAAAAGTAGGAATTCTTTTCGGTATGGAAGACACTTTTCCCTGGGCATTTATAGACAAAGTAAATGAACTCGGAGGTGGAGATATCATCGCTGAACCCGTTAATATAGATAAATTGGAACAGGGGGCAGATTATGGATATGCAGTAATCATCGACAGAATTTCGCAGGACGTTCCCTTTTACAGAGCTTATTTAAAAAATGCGGCACTTAACGGCACTTATGTGATCAACAATCCTTTCTGGTGGAGTGCTGATGAGAAATTTTTCAACAATGCCCTGATGTCCAAACTCGGGATTCCGCTTCCTAAAACGGTTTTGCTTCCGTCACATGAAAGGCCGGATAATACTTCAGAAACTTCATTCAGAAATCTGAAATTTCCGCATGACTGGGAATATATCTTCAATTATGTAGGATTCCCGGCTTATATGAAACCTCATGACGGAGGAGGCTGGAAAAATGTGTACAGAGTGGAAAATCCAGATGATCTCTGGAACAAACTGGGGGAAACAGAACAGCTGGTCATGATGGTACAGGAAGAAATTATCTTTGACGATTATTACAGGGTTTACTGTCTGGGCAGAAAGTATGTTCACATTATGCCTTATGAACCGAGAAATGCACCCCATTTAAGATATGCCACAACCCATAAAACGCAGGGACAGGAACTTGAAAAACTATTAAAAACCATTCATGATTATACCATTACCATGAATGAAGCATTAGGGTATGATTTCAATACTGTAGAATTTGCGGTAAGAGACGGTATCCCTTACGCGATTGATTTCTGTAATCCGGCACCGGATGCGGACAGAAATTCTGTAGGAGAAGAAAATTTTGCATGGATCATAGAACATGCCGCAAAACTGGCTGTAGAAAAAGCTAAAGAATACGTTCCGGGAAAACCCAATATTGCCTGGGGAACTTTCGTGAAAGATTCCATAAAATAACATTGAAAAGAAATAAAAAACACAAGAAAAATGCATCAGTTTACTATTGGAATTGAAGAAGAATATCAGATCATTGATGTTGAAAGCAGAGATCTGGTTTCTCATGTTTCAAAAATCATTGAGGGTGGCAAAGCGGTTTTAAGTGAAAATTTAAAACACGAGATGCACGAATCCATGATTGAAATGGAAACAGGAATCTGCCAGAATATTCAGGAGGCCAGAGCTGAATTGACAAATCTAAGGCGCCATCTTATTAATATTGCCCATGAGCAGGGACTGCGTGTTTCCGGAGGAGGCACTCATCCATTCTCACATTGGTCAGAAAATAATATCACTCAGGGAGAAAGATATATTAAAATCGTTGATGATATGGGAGATGTTGCCCGTGAAAACCTTATTTTCGGACTGCATGTTCATATTGGGATTCCCAACCGTGAAGAGGGTGTGAGAATTCAGAATGTCATGCGTTATTTTCTGCCTCATGTGTATGCTCTTTCCACCAATTCACCTTTCTGGATCGGAAGGTATACAGGATTTAAATCTTACCGGCAGGAAATTTTCGTAAAATTCCCAAGGACAGGTATTCCAAGCTATTTTAATTCTCTGGCAGAATTTGACAGTTATGTAGATCTTCTTGTAAAGACAGGTACCATTGACAATGCCAAGAAAATCTGGTGGGATTTACGGGTTCATCCGTTTTATCCTACCATTGAGTTCAGAATCTGTGATATGCCATTAAGGATTGATGAAACGGTATGCCTTGCTGCCATTATGCAGAGTTTAGTGGCAAAAATTTATAAACTTCACCAGCAAAACCTGAGCTTCAGAAGCTATAGAAGACTGCTGTTGAATGAAAATAAATGGCGCGCTTCTAAAAGTGGTATTGAGGCTCACCTGATTGATTTTGGAAAAGAAGAATCTGTTCCTTATCCTCACTTATTAAAAGAACTTTTAGAGTTTATTGATGATGTTGTAGACGATTTGGGATGCCGAAAAGAAGTTGAATATGCATGGAAAATTCTTGAAAACGGTACCGGTGCAGACAGACAGCTTCAGATCTTCAAGGAGACCGGTGATCTGACGAAAGTCGTTGATTATATGATCTCTGAAACGGAGTACGGCATAACACATGGAGAACCTGCTTCATAATTTTTTGGTAACTTTACAAAAAATATGATGTAATGAAAGATATTCGAATTGCTCTGCTGGACATGAACAATAATCATGTAAATCAAGGCTTTAGAAATATTAAAGAGATTTCCGAAACTTTTCAGCAGAACTCTGAAGAAAATGTGGTTATCCAAACATTTGATGTAAGGTTTAAAGATGAAATGCCGGAAATCGGAGACTTTGATATTTTTATTTCTTCAGGCGGACCCGGAAACCCTCACAGGGAAGGTCTGGCCTGGGAAGACAGATTTGCTGATTTTCTAAATGCTGTTTTTGAACATAATAAATGCCATGAGGATAAAAAATATCTTTTCCTGATCTGCCATTCATTTCAGCTGGCAAGTATCCACTGGAAACTGGGTAATATCTGCAAAAGGAAATCTTATTCTTTTGGAGTAATGCCAGTACATAAAACAGAAGAAGGGAAAAATGAATTTTTATTCAAAAACCTTCAGGACCCTTTCTACGCAGTAGATTCAAGAGCATATCAGTTTATTGAACCCGATCATATGCGTTTTGAAGAGCTTGGAATGACTATCATGGCGATCGAAAAATTCCGGCCTCATATTAACCTTGAAAGAGCGGTAATGGCGGTTCGTTTTTCTGAGGAGATATTCGGGACACAGTTTCATCCGGAAGCCAACCCTGAATCTCTGATCGAAAATCTGAAAGATGAAAAAAACAGAGAAGCCATGATCGAAAATTTCGGTATGGAGAAATATCTTGAGACAATGGACAGAATCGATGATGAAGATAAAATCATTCTGACCAGACATCAGATCCTTCCGAGATTCCTTCAGTTTGCAAAAAAAAACATTTTGAAAAAAGCTGAATCTTTGGCTTAAAAGGCTGGAAGCTGGAGGAATAATGCGTGAAGCTACTATCGGTTAAGATTATTGATTATTCTTTTATTTATAAACTAAGAATTTAAATTTCAGAATTGAAAACTTCCCTCTTCCAACTTCCAGCAGCTTACTATAACAATCGGGTATCAATGCTCGATTTTTTTAACACCACAAAAGAAAAAAAATATGATCCCCAAATACAGAAAACAGTTCAATAAGGAGTTTTCAGATGAAAAATACAATCAGTTAAAAGGTATATTGGCAGAAAAAGGAGGTACAGAACCAACTTTCAGGGTCTCAGAAAGTCCTATTTTTCTGACTAAAGAATTTGAGAGTAAGCTCATAGACGCCAGTGAAAGTATTATCAGCCAGATTAAAGCAATGCCTGCAGAGCTACTTCAAAAAGCGATTCCAGACAACTGTAGGGTTCCCAATGACACCAATCAGCCCCATTTTTTCACCATCGATTTTGGAGTCTGCAAAAGTGAAAACGGAGCAATAGAACCTCAGCTGATAGAACTTCAGGCCTTCCCTTCTTTGTATGCTTTTCAAAAATTCTATGAAGAAACGTACTGTGAGGTCTACCCTTTTCTTTCAGAGATCAGAAACCCAATGCCTCATGAAACCTTTAAAAACTACTTAAAGGAACTTATTGTAGGAGATGAAAATCCTGAAAATGTAATTCTGCTTGAAATTTTTCCTGAAAAACAAAAAACGGCCATTGATTTTGCGCTTACAGAGAAATTAATAGGAATTAAAACCGTATGTCTGACAAAGATAAAGAAGGAAGGACGAAAGCTGTATTATGAAAATGATGGCAAGCTTACAGAGATCAAAAGAATCTACAACCGTGTTATATTTGATGAACTGGATAATATTCCTGACCTGAAAACAGAATTTGATTTCCGGGAGGAAGTGGATGTCAAATGGATCACGCACCCGAACTGGTTTTTTAAAATCTCAAAATTCCTTTTGCCCTTACTGAAGCATCAGTTTGTACCGAAGAGTTACTTTCTGCATGAGTTCCCGGAAAGTGAAAACCTTGAAAATTTTGTATTAAAACCATTGTTTTCATTTGCAGGAAGTGGAGTCAATTTAAACCCTACCCGGGAAATCACAGACTCTATTCAGGATAAAGAAAACTATATTCTGCAGAGAAAAGTGTACTATGAGCCCATTTTTGAAGATATTAACGGAGATTTTTCAAAAGCTGAGATCCGTTTGTTGTATATTTGGCGGGAAAAAGATGAGCGCCCTATCCTTTTGGAAAATCTTGGAAGAATGACCAAAGCCGCCATGGTGAATGTAGACTTCAATAAAAAAGATGCGATCTGGATCGGAAGTTCGAATGCTTTTTTTGGATAAATAACTTATAAAAACTAATAATACATGGAAGAAACATCAACACGTTTCGCTGAATTTGACAACAACATCTTAACACGAAGAAGAAACCTATTACCCACCTGGATTAAAGTTTTCCTATGGATCTTTTTAATCGGAGGCGCAGTAGCTGCTGTATTACTGATGGCGGGCTTTCTGATCACTAACTCTTCTTTATCTTTATATGGAATAAAGGCTGATCATCCCTATTCAATGACAGGACTTTTGATCTGTACTTTGTTCCTGTTCAAAGGTATTGTAGCCTACGGACTTTGGTTTGAACAAAAATGGGCACCACAGGCAGCCATAGCTGATGCGATCATAGGAATTGCAATTTGTCTCATTATGATGGCTATCATTCCTTTCACCATTCCAACGATCAGCTTCACCCTCAGATTAGAACTCATTCCTCTATATTTTTATCTTAAAAAAATGCAGAGTATAAAGACAACCTGGGAAGCTTTATAAAAAACAAGACCTCCGGAATTCCGGAGGTCTTTCTATATATTTTTATCATCTTCCAGCAGCTCCCGTGCCTGATATTCCTGCACAAGATCAATAGCATTGGAAATAACATCGCTTAAAGCCGTGATAAATGTTCCTTCTTCAGCCATTCCCATCGCATGTTTCAATGCTTCTATTTCTTTGGGAATAATTTCATAACTGACATCTTTTCCGGAAGACTGCATGCCTTCGATAATCAATCCGTTAATTTCTTCTTCTGTTCTTCCACGAAGGTGTTTTTCGTTTCGGATAATGATGTGATCAAACATTCTGCCAGCAATCTTTCCACATTCTCTGATATCATTATCCCTTCTGTCTCCAACCCCGGAAATAATCCCAATTTTCTTGGTAGACTCAACATTTTTAAGATAATCTTCAATCGCTTCATAACCTGAAGGATTATGGGCAAAATCGATCAGAACTTTAAAGTTTTTGAATTTAAAAACATTCAGTCTGCCAGGAGTAAGCTGAGCACTTGGAATAAACGTTCTCAAAGAATTGGAAATATCTTCAATCCCAAATCCGTAAAGGTAACTCGCTAAGCTCGCCGCCAAAACGTTTTCAATCATAAACCTGGCTTTTCCTTCCATCGTAATCGGAAAATCCTTAGCTTTTCCTATTCTTATCTTCCAGTCTCCTTTTTTAATGGTTACAAAGCCCTCTTCATAGACACAGGTGATCTTTCCTTCTTTGGCGAATTTTACGATATGAGGATTGTTTTCATCCATACTGAAAATAGCCACATTAGAATCAAGATCATTCACGATCTTCATAGAATATTCATTATCTGCATTCAGAATGCTCCAACCGCTCTTTTTTACGCTATCCAGCACAACACGCTTTACTTTGGTAAGATCTTTCAGAGAGTGGATATCATTCATTCCCAAATGATCTTCTTCAATATTGGTTAAAACGCCGATATCACATTGTGAGAAGCCGAGCCCCGAACGTAGAATTCCTCCTCTGGCAGTTTCCAGAACAGCAAATTCCACGGTAGGATCTTTCAGGATAAATTCCGCCGAAAGCGGTCCTGTGGTATCCCCTTTCGACAGCATGGTATTTTGAATATAAATTCCATCTGAAGTTGTGAATCCAACTCTATAACCGTTACTTTTTACAATATGAGAAATAAGTCTTGTTGTTGTTGTTTTTCCATTGGTTCCCGTCACCGCAATGATGGGAATGGTAAAAGGTTTACCTTGTGGATAAAGCATGTCTACCACAGGTGCTGCCACGTTTCTAGGCAGTCCTTCGCTTGGAGCAAGATGCATTCTGAATCCCGGTGCTGCATTCACTTCAATGATAGCTCCACCACTTTCTTTTAAAGGCTGGGTAAGATTCTCCGCCATCACATCAATACCGCAAACATCCAATCCGATAATTTTGGAAATTCTTTCAGCCATAGTGATATTTTCCGGATGCACCATATCTGTTACATCAATGGACGTTCCTCCGGTGGAAAGATTAGCGGTTGATTTTAAATAAACAACTTCTCCTTTCTGAGGAACCGTTTCAAGTTTATACTGAAGCTTATCAAGCAGTTCCAGCGTATCTTTATCTACCTCAATTTCGGTAAGTACATTTTCATGTCCATAGCCTCTTCTCGGGTCTTTATTTTCTTTTTCAATAAGCTGTTGAAGATTCAGTTCTCCATCCCCTACAACATGGGCGGGAACTCTTCTTGCTGCGGCCACCATTTTATTATTGATAACCAGAATTCGGAAATCGTAGCCGGTAATATATTTCTCAACAATTACTTTTCTTGAATATTTCTGGGCATGTTCCAGACCAATTTTAGCAGCCTCCCATTCTGTAACATTGATGGAGGAGCCTTTTCCATGGTTTCCATCCAAAGGTTTTAGCACAACAGGATAGCCTATTTTTCTGATCACAGCATCCAATCCCTCTTCGTCTACCACTAAATCTCCGGTAGGAACCGGAATAGCAGCATCATGAAGCATTCTTTTGGTTAATTCTTTGTTACAGGCAATGTCAACGGCAATAGAACTTGTTTTTCCGGTAATCGTAGCCTGAAATCTTTGCTGGTTCACTCCATAACCCAGCTGTACAAGGGAATTTGTCCCCAATCTGATCCACGGGATTTTTCTGGAAGCAGCTTCTTCCACAATACTTCCTGTAGAAGGACCCAGACGGACACGTTCCCTGATTTCCTTCAATTTATGAATGCAGGCATTCATATCATAATCCTTTCCTTCTATCAATGCTTGTGCAATCTTCACAGCTTCTTCTGCAGCATAGATACCGGCGTTTTCTTCAAGATAATTGAATACCACGTTATACACTCCCGGAGTTTTTGTTTCCCGGGTTCTTCCAAACCCCACATCCATTCCTGCAAGGGTCTGTATTTCCAATGCGATATGCTCAATGACATGCCCCATCCAGGTTCCTGTTTCCACACGGTGAAAAAAACCACCTTCTACTCCTTCTGAGCATCGGTGTGTAATCAATGAGGGGATTAATTTTTCAATCCTTTCCCGAAATCCTTCGATTTTATTGGTAGGATAATTCTCCATTTCTTCTAAGTCCAGCCTCATCTGTATCAGCTTCTTTCTTCTGATGCTCCAGATGTTAGGACCTCTTAGTGCCTGAATCTTTTCGATTTTCATAGTCTATTGGCATTTTAACAGTTAACAATAACTCCTTTCATAGCCAAAGATAATGCAAAACCCAAAACAAAACCATACCATGTTTAAAGATTCATTAAAAAAAAATTAATTTTAATTAACATTCTTAAAACATTAAAAATCAGCGAAAGATGGCATGAATTTCGCCAAAGAATGTTAATTATTTTTTAATTTTGTACCATGACAAAACCTGTTGGAAAATTAATAGTTATCGGAGGGGCTGTAAACAAAGGAAGTTTTGCTGAGACCGATTATGATCAGAATATCGAAAAGAATCTTAATTTTTTTGAGCGTGGGATCTTAAGAAAGATCATCAACGAATCAAAATTCAAGGAAAACTCTGTCATTGAAATTGTAACCACTGCTTCTCAAATTCCTCAGATTGTAGGTTCTGAATATAAAAAAGCATTCGAATTTCTTGGTGCTAAAAATGTCAATGTTCTTGACATTCACAATCGTGAGGAAGCCAATTCTGATGCAATGGTAGCGAGGGCTAACGCTGCCGATGTTATGATGTTTACCGGAGGGGATCAGCTGAGGCTGACGTCCATTCTTGGGGGAACAAGATTCCATGATACCATTTTATTGAAATACCAGGAACAGGATTTTATTTATTCCGGGACTTCTGCAGGTGCTGCAGCAGCTTCTGAAAACATGATCTATCAGGGGAGCAGTTCTGAAGCCCTTTTAAAAGGAGAAATCAAAACAACCCAGGGATTAGGACTGATCGATAACGTTATTATTGATACTCACTTTGTACAAAGGGGTAGAATCGGCCGTCTTTTCCAGGCAGTTGTTAATAATCCAAGAACTCTGGGAATTGGTCTTGGTGAAGACACAGGACTTTTCATTCATAATGACGTGATGACCGCCGTAGGATCTGGTCTTGTGATTCTGGTTGACGGAAGGTTTATTAAAGATACCAATCTTACCAATATCAATCTTGGAGAGCCTATTTCCATTGATAATTTAACCGTACACGTCATGTCTATGAATGACCATTATGATCTTACTACCAAGACACTGACCATTGAAAATTCTCAGTTCAACCCAATACCGCAGGATAAATAGTCTGTAAATCAAAAATATTATTAACCACCATAAAAATGAGACTTCGGTTTCATTTTTTTTGTTTAAAGTTAAAGGTTCAATGTTTAATTAGATTTTATAAATTAACTTCGTAAAAGAATATCATTTATCAAAAACATCATCTATCATTTATGAAAATCATTATCCACGGAGGTTTTTTCTCTGAAAGTGACCAAAGCCACGAAGTAAAAACAGCAAAACAGGAGTCTCTAAAAGGAATTGCTAAAAAGGCTTTTGACTATCTTACAACTCATTCCGCTTTTGATACTGTTGCGTATGCCGTTTCACTGCTTGAAGATGATCCTTTATATAATGCAGGAATCGGTTCTCAGATTCAAAGTGATGGAGTGATCCGTATGAGCGCTGCTATTATGAACGGAAACACTCAGAAACTAAGTGGAGTGATCAATATTGAAAATGTACAGAATCCCATTTTTGTTGCCAAAGATCTTATCAATGAGGATGACCGGGTTTTAGGAGGAAATGGCGCTAAAATCTATGCTACAGAAAATGGTTTTGAGAATTTCTCCACGGAAATTCCTCAGAGAAGAAAAGAATATGAAGCTAAACTGGCCAATGGGGGCAAAGGAACTGTAGGATGTGTTGCGATAGACCATGAAGGAAAACTGGCCGTTGCCACTTCTACTGGCGGTAAAGGTTTTGAAATCCCGGGAAGAATTTCAGATTCTGCCACAGTGGCCGGAAATTATGCGAATGCCTTCTGTGCAGTAAGCTGTACCGGTGTAGGCGAAGATATTGTCAGCAATGCGACTGCTGCAAAAATCGTAACGAGAGTTACAGATGGGATGAATCTTGAGCAGGCTTTCAGTAAAACATTTGACGAACTTGCCGCCATCGATGGATTTGCAGGGGCCATCGCTATTGATAAAAACGGGAATATATATCATCAGGATTCCTATCCTACTATGGTTTTCGCCAGTTTTGACGGTGAAAAATTTGAAGTCTTCTCTTAAATTTAACATTTTTTTATAGGTCCGTTTATTTTTTTGGCACGTATTTTACATTATTGATAACAACAAACTTTAATATTAATCCATAAAAAAATAGAAATCATGGGAAACAAGACAAAAGGCTTATTAGCTTTACTAGGATTAGGTGCATTAGCTTATTGGAAATATAAGAATTCAAGCCCTGAAGATCAGCAAGCCGTAAAGGACAAAATCAATACTGCAAAAGACAATCTGAATAAATGGGGAAATGACCTTAAAAGTAAAGCCAATGATGTGGCTTCCCAGGTTCAGAATAAAGTGGACGAAGTAAAAACAAAGGCTGAAGATTCTCTAAGCTAATTACAAAGAGCAGTTTTTTTAACATTCATATATAGGAAAAAGTCATCGTAGTATTAATTACGATGACTTTTTATTTTTTACCCTTTCTGAGCTACTAAAGCAAACACCAATGGTATTTTATTACCAAATTGTGGAATTCTCCATTTCCCTTTTTCAACCTCTTCTACATGTCGGAAACAAGGATAGGGAGACCAGTCAAATTCCTGGAAAGTATTGAGCTTTAAATTCTTTTTAATCAGATTATCAAGAACTTCTGATAAGGAATGATTCCACATTACATATTCCTGTACGATGGCTGCAGACTGATCTGCATAGGTTCCTTCATAGGTTTCTACTATTGGTTTTTCATTGAAATAGTTGTAAGCTACTTTTGTAAAATCATCATCAAACATCCAGACAACAGGATGAAATTCTGCCATGATAAACTGCCCTCCCGGTTTCAAGAAATGATTGATGACACCGGCCCATTTTTCAAGATCAGGCAGCCAGCCTATTGTACCATAGCTTGTATAAACGATATCAAATTTCTGATCCAGAACATCAGGCAGATTATAGACATCTGAACAGATAAATTCTGTATCCACACCACATTTCTGTGCAAGATCTCTGGCAGTATCAATTGCTTTATCAGAAAGATCAATTCCGGTAACTTTTGCCCCCATTCTTGACAGTGAAATAGAATCCTGTCCGAAATGACACTGCAAATGCAGGATGCTTTTCCCTTCTATATTTCCAAGAAGTTCAAGTTCTATTGAATTCAGTGAGGTCCTTCCTTTTAAAAATTCATCTACAAAATAGAAATCCGATTTCAAATGAGGCTCTACTTTCGCATTCCATGATTTTTTATTGATCTCTAAGTAATTTTCCATTGTTTAAGTTTAAATATTTTAATTATTCTGAATCATTATAACTTTATCAATTAATTTGATTCATATTTTATGATCATTTCTCCATGAGCTTCTTCTTTTGCTCAAAAAATTCTTCCTCGCTTATGACCCCGTTTTCTTTTAGTCTTCCCAACTGCTCCAACTTATCTAAAAGGCCGGGTTCATACCTATTCTGAAAATACGTTTCAGGACGGGACATGAAATCCCTTACTTTTTCGCAGAACAGTTCAGCATGATACTTTCCTACCCCATCAATCTCAACATCATCATCAGCAACCTTGACATCGATAGAAGCCAGTAACAAAGCAGTTTCATATTGTATTGAGCTAATCTTGCCGTAAGAATAATCTTCTACTTTTAATCCATACATGAATTCTTTATCCACTAAAATCAATCTCCTATCCGTAGCCACTAAAATAATATGGTGATTATTCAGTTTATTCCTGCCTTCAACAAGGTAAACTATTTTTTCATCTTCTGAAAGGATATCCGGCAATTCATGAACTTCTTTCCTGGCAAATATAGTCGGGCTGATATCCAGTCTGTTCAGTTCATTTTTGATCTCATCAAGTCTTGATTTTTCACTCATGATATTCGTTTATAGGACTAAATTACTATTTCTTTGTCATTAAAATTTAATTTATAAAAATATCAGTTTTCTGAAGGTATTACAACAGAAGTATGCAGGCAATAAATTTCCCAGCCTAAGGTTTCATACAAATATTTCCCTTCTTCTGTTGCCACTAAGATATTATTTGAAAATCCTTTTGACAAAGCAATTTTTTCAAGTTCTTTCAATAAAAAAGTAGCGAGTCCTTTTCTCTGATGATTTTTTTCGGTAACAATCCTGTCATAAACAGCCAGGCCATCTATAAGAGAGACACGGCCTATGGAGGCCTGTTCTCCATTCTCCGCTATAATCCTGACAACAAAAGTAGTATTGTACTCAGAAAATTCTAACTGATATCCTTCTGCGAGGCTTATTTCCGGAAAATTCATCGGGTGAAAACAGGTCATCATATACCCCTGGGGCTGCAGTTTCCATTTTTCAGGAATTTTTTTTATAAATTCATCAGGAGAAGTTGATACTTTCAGATAAACCCAAGGCTCAGTAATTGAATGGATAAGTTCAAAAAAATCATCATTAAGTGTAGGAAATACAAAACGTTCTTTTTGTTTTTCATCTCCTACAATCACTCTGAATCCGGATTTATATTGAACAGGAAAAGATACTTCTCTTGACAGACACCATCCTTTAAGCCATTTTTCTACAATTTCCGCTGATACTTTTTCTTTCATGATTAGGTGTTGAACATTTTCATTATAACTGCTCCAGCAGTTTCTTTTTCTGTTCTGTAAATTCTGTATCAGTTAAAACTCCGTTTTCCCTCAGTTTTCCTAATTTTTCAAGCTGATTAAGAATTTCTTCTGATGAAATATCTTTGCCTGTTGTATCAGTTTGCGTTGGAGATCGTTCCTGAGAATGATTATAAATTTCTTTTATCTTATCATAGAACTGTTCTGCATCTTCTTTATCCATATAACATTCAAATTCCACAACCCTTTCATGAAGATGTATTTTAATGATTGGAGATCTGGGATCCGCTACAAAACTTACAGCTTTGATTGTTTCATTCGGATAATCGTTAACCTTCGCTGCTCCAAACATTGATTTTGAAACAGAAAGCATTCTTTTGGGAGTTACGAGTAATATTCCGGCATCCAGTGTATTGATCAACTGAGCATCAGTAATTGTTATGATCTGTTCATCTTCAGAGATCAGATAAGGCAGCTCTTTAATTTCTCCTTTTGTAAAAATGGAAAGGTTAGTTCTCTGCTTTTCCAGTTCAAACTTTATCTTGCGATACCTTCTTTTATAGACTTCTCTTGAGATCTGATCTGAATCTGGATCACTTCTTACCGGAAGATTCTGATCTGCGATTACCACAGTCTGTACAGGTTCCGGCTTTTTATTATTCAGCATTGCATTAATATCTTCAATACTGAACTTATTGAGATTGTACAGCAATTCTTCATAGATATTGGTTGCTATATTCAAACATTTATTGCATAAAATATTGCCATCAGAAAGCGTATTAGCTCCCAAAAGTGTATCCATAGATGTTAATTCTGCCTTACATAATGCACAATTATTACTCATTTCTTTTTTATTCAAAAGTATTTAAATCTTAGCATCCATCAAACAAAACAACCACAAAAATTGCTTTTGCGGTTGTTTTATTTCTTTAATATGGTCTAAAAACTATTCTCCTAAAAACTCCTCTAAAGAGACTGTTTTCTGCTCCCCTGCCTCAAGGTTTTTAAAAGTAACTGTATTGTTTTTAATTTCTTCTTCACCGAGGAAAACAAGATTCTTTATCCCTTTTTTTTCTGCGTAGGTAAATTGTTTATTGATTTTAGCATTTTCAGGGTATAATTCTGCTGAAATTCCTTTTGTTCTTAACTGCATCATCAGTTTTAAAGCTTCTGTTACTCCTTCACCTCCAAAGTTAGCAAACAGATATTCTATTTTGGCTGATGCTTCTTCAGGAAAAAGGTTCAGCTCCTCCATTACAAGATAAATTCTGTCTAATCCAAATGAAATTCCTATTCCCGGAATATTCTTCACTCCAAAAACTTCTGTAAGGTTATCATATCTTCCGCCACCACCAATGGATCCCATGGCTACCTCATCTGCTTTCACCTCAAAAATAGCTCCGGTATAATAATCTAATCCTCTCGCAAGCGTAATATTGAATACTAAATTTTGAATATCAACCCCAAGGTTTAAAGACTGTGTAAGAACAAATTCAAGTTCCTCTACACCTTTTAGACCGATTTCATTTCCTGCAAATTTCTCTTTCAACTGAAGAAGATTTTCAAGAGCGTCATCAGACTGACTGAATAGGAAGTCTAATTTATCAATAGATTCCTGAGAAATTTCTCTTTCAAGCAATTCTTTCACCACTCCGTCTTTGCCTATTTTATCCAGTTTATCAAGAGCAACAGTGAAATCAATCAGTTTATCTGTAATTCCTGCATATTCTGCCAATCCGGATAGAATCTTTCTGTTGTTCATGTGAATGGTTACAGGAACTTTCAGATCTGCAAAAGATTTCAGGTACAATTGAACCAGCTCCACTTCCTGCAGAAGACTTTCACTTCCTACTACATCGGCATCACACTGATAAAATTCTCTGAATCGTCCTTTCTGGGGTCTGTCTGCTCTCCAAACCGGCTGAATCTGAGAACGCTTGAATGGGAATGTCAGCTTCCCATGATTCATAGCCACAAATCTTGCAAAAGGTACAGTAAGATCATAGCGAAGAGCTTTATCGGTTAAATTCTCTGAACTGAAAGGCTTTTCCAATGCTTTTTGAAAGTCATGAAGCATCTGAGTTTTTTTCTCTTCTTTGGCTTCATTGATGCTTGAGTTTAAAATCTTAAAGATCAGACGATCTCCTTCTTCTCCATATTTACCTGTCAATGTAGAAAGATTTTCAAAACTTGGCGTTTCCAATGGCTGAAATCCGAATAATTCGAAATTATTCTGTAAAATATTGATGATATATTTTCTTCTGGAAACTTCCTGTGCTGTAAAATCTCTCGTCCCTTTTGCTAAACTTGGCTTCATTTGTTGTATGTCATTTTGATATCTGCAAAAGTACGGAATTGCAGGGACTTTACACAGCATAAAAAGCTGAAGAAAATCTTCCTTCAGCTTTTCTTTTTGTGGAATCAATTATTCAAAAAATCATATGCTTTCAAGGATTTCAAGAATTTCTTCACCATAATTTTCAATTTTATGTTTTCCGAAACCTTTGATCTCAAGCAGTTCTTCTCTTTTTGCAGGTTTATACTTTGCAACAGAAAGGAGTTCTTTATTACTGGCAATGAAATACGTGGGTAGATTCTGTTCGCGGGCTTTTTCTGATCTCCAGAGTTTCAGTGCATCCAGAATTCTTTCTTCATCCGTATTTAAAGAGTCATTTTCTGCAGAATATTTTACTGCTTTTGGTTCTTTTACTGTATTTTTTGTCAGCTTTAACGCTTCAAAATACAATATTACAGACCAATAACGTTCTTCACTTACAAAAGCTGTTTCTACTTTCATAATCTCGTGGGCTTCCAGAAAATCATCCAGCATTTTCTGATCTTTGTAGAGAAATTCTTCGGGAAGTCTGATTTTAAAAATTTTTACTTTCATCATTTGTGTTTTTAGAATTTATTTGCCTCCCAATAATAAAATTTCGTCTACACGAATTTCTGTGATATACCGCTTCACCCCGTCTTTGTCATCATACGACCTGTAGGTAAGCTTTCCTTCTATGGCTATTTCTTTTCCTTTAGGAACATACTTTTCAAAAATTTCTGCTGTTTTCCCAAATGCGATAAGGTTGTGCCATTGCGTTTCTTCTACTTTCTCTCCTTTCGCATTGGTGTAATGATCACTGGTTGCTAAAGATACGCTTGCTTTTACATTTCCGTTGTCGAAGTTGACTATTTCAACTTCTTTACCTGTGTAACCAATTAATGTTACTTTGTTTCTTAGTGACATAACTTTTAGATTTAAAGATTAATAATTCAGATAAGAGACGTTCACTGTTTTTCTCAAATCTCTGCTGCAAAGATTGTGATGTTCTGATGGCACAGTCGGTAATAAACTATTTAAACTCATTTGTAACCGTTTACTGTCGGTTATATTGTTTAAAAAAATCAACAAATTCATCATAGATTCTTTTATTCATAAGTCTTTATAACTATTATTAAAAATAGCTTAAGAATTAATTCTAATCAAAATTTCCCCAAAGAAATACTATAAATTAGTACTGCTTAATTAACATAACAGAATTTTTATGAAGTCCAGTTTTAAAATCCTGATCAAAAGAGGATTACTTATATTGCTCCCCGGATTTTGTTTTGCTCAAAAAATCAACATGCCCGTTCCTCAGTCAAGGTTTAATCTGACAGAATTCAATCTTCAGTTACCTATTGAAAAGAACAATTCTGTTGCCATTATTAAAGGACCTGATATTGCGCAGTTTTCCTCAGAAAATTTTTATTTTTCACCCGAAGATAACAGTATACGTTTTTTTTGCTCATCAGACGGTAAAGCAACGCAAGGTTCACATTATCCAAGAACGGAATTACGCCAGATTGAAGAATGGCACTTTGAAAATCAGCACAGCTTACAGGTAAAAATGGCTATTCTGCAGCAACCTGGAACCGGAAAGATTATCATTGGTCAGATTCATGGACATTCCAAAGGGACTGAAGCCTTAAAAATCTGGTGGAATAATGGTAATATTCAGGTGGGCTTTAAAAAAGAAGTTAATGATAGAGAGCAAAGAATCACCCTTCAGAAAAACGTTGCATTGAATCAGACATTTGATTACAGTATCCAGCAAAACGATTCTGATGTTTTGGTAAAAATCAATCAGCAAACTACTACCTTCCATTTTGGAGATAGCTGGAAGGCTGAATCTGTTTATTTCAAGGCCGGAAATTATCTTCAGGATAACAGTCAGTCTCCGGTGACTTCCGGGTTAACAGCGATTTATCATATCAGTATATCCGAATAACTTAAAAGGCACCCAACCCTATGATTGGATACCTTTCACTTAATCATCTAACTTAGAATTGGAACTTATGTTTTTTCGCATTCTATAATACTTTTGGATTCTGTACCGATCTGAATCAGCCGGTTAAACCGCAGTCCTGCTCTTCCAATAATGGTTTTGAATTCACTCAATGATCTTTCCTTTCCGGTAAGACAAGCCAGCATAACAATATCCAGAAGTTTGGCAATATGTGGTTGATTCAAAGAATTGTCAGGAATAACAGCGTCTAGAATCAGTAGTTTTGCTCCTTTTGGCATTGCATGATAACAGTTTTGAAGAATCTGTACACACTCCTCATCACTCCAATCATGTATGATCCATTTCATCGTATATAAATCTCCTCCTTTCGGAACTTCGTTAAAAAAGCTTCCTGTAGCAACAGTACAACGATTCTTTAAATTTTCAGGAATAAGCTGAAGTGTTTTTTCAATAACATTGGCTTCGTCAAATATAATTCCGGAGCTTTCCGGCGACGAGTTCAATATAGCATACATCATAGTGCCGTTTCCGCCACCTATATCTATAATTTTCTGATAAGCTTTAAAATCATAATTTTCTATAATTCCTGTCAGCTCCATCCCAGACATTCCTGTCATTCCCTTTCCAAAATTTTCACCAATTTCAGGAAATTCCTTATAAAATCCCCAAAGATCTTTTCCATGAATATGCTCAAAGGGAATTTTACCCGTCTGAACAGCATACGTCAAATCTCCGTAAGTGGTAAAATGTTCATTCATAATTGTTAGCACAAAATTTTTTGCTGTTCCGGGAACGTCCGTTTGTAAAGCAGCTCCAAAATCATTCAGAGCAAAAGTTTTGTTTTCTGATTCTTCAAAAATTCCGACACTGCTCAAAGCTCTCATAACCCTATATAAGGGCATTATTTGTGATTGAGTTTCTTCAGCAAGTCTGGATATTGTTTTTGGACCAGAGGCCAGTAAATCGGCAACATTAAGTTCAGCAGCAGTTTTTACACATCCGGTTAGCCATAAACCACCTAATATCTGAAACATTTTAAAAGTAAACTCAGGTTTAACAGGTTGTTTTTCCATAATGGTTATTTTTAGTTGAATAGCATCTGACTGACTTTAACAATGATATAAGGAATAGCTGATCATCATGAAAACAAAAACAAACTTATCAGGTTTGTTCTTGTCTGACATTTGTCAAATTGAAAATAAGCTTTAAATAATGAGATTAATTTTAACTGAGACAGTATCTGAACTCTTTACAGAGAATCTATTTTTATTCCTCTTCATACTCATTTAAATAAAAGGGAACATACAACATACTAAATTAATTTTCATGATTTATTTTTTTGAATATCCATATCAAAATTACAAAAAAAACACAATAAAGTGAAATAAAATTTAAATTTATTTAGATGAAAACAAGACAGTTATATCCAAAATATAGATTTATACAAATGAGCATTCTATTCGAAAGAGTGACAAATACTGATTTTCAAATACTGAGAAATAAGTAAAGGTATCTTTAGATGTTCAACAATATTTTAATACATGTATTATTTTTCTTTTCAAGAAATAGATTTGATTAGTTTCTAAAATGAGTTGAGTTTTTAGACTTCAGATGTAAAATTTACTGTATTCCAGAATTTAATATTTATTTCATCCTAAAGATGGATTTGTTTCAATAAAATAGCTGTATATCGCACAGTTAGCCATTTACAAACGGATAATTCCGTATCTTTGTGAAAATTCTTTTATGAAAAGGAACATCAATATTTTTGAGTTTCCTCTCAATCTGGGACTTACAAAAAAAGAACATGAGACTGAGCCTGGGGTTCGAAAACTTCCGGACTGGCTCAGAAAGTTTGGTTTTCATACCAGAATTAATCCTAAAAATATATTCAGGCTTAATGCTCCGGAATATTCCATGGAATTTGATGAGGAATCAAAGGTCAGAAATGCAGAACAGATCATTGGATATGCTCAACAACAAGCTGACAGTATTATAAGCCATTATGAAAAGAATGCCTTCAATATTATCCTGGGGGGTGACTGCAGCATTCTGATTGGAAATGCTATCGCTTTAAAAAAACTGGGAAATTTTGGCATTTTTTATTTGGATGGGCATACCGATTTTATTCCACCGGAACTTTCCGAAACAGGTGGTGCTGCCGGAATGGATCTCGCTATTATTACGGGAAACGGGCCTGAAAAACTGACTAATATTAATGGTTTAAAACCTTATATACTGGAAGAAAATATCTTCTGTTGTGGGAACGCTGAAACTGATGATGAAGAATATGTAAGCCAGATCATCAATTCGGACATTCATTACTATGATCTTTATCAGCTCAGAAAGAACGGTTTCAGAAATACCGCTGAAAATTTCCTGAAAATGGTGAATGAAAAAGGTCTCGATGGATTCTTTATTCATCTTGATGTAGATGTGCTGAAAGACGAGATCATGCCTGCAGTAGACAGCAGAATGGAAGACGGAATCAGTTATGATAATCTCGGGGAAATGCTGAAGCCGTTATTTGAAAATCCATTATGCTTTGGAATAGAAATTACTATTTTAGATCCGGATTATGATAAAAAGGGAACCTATACCCGCCCATTTGTAGAGTATTTGATTCAAACTATAAAAAATAAAGAAGACTAAATGAAGAAGGCTATAAAAAGGACATTCAGAGTTTCAAAATATGTAATTTATAAAGAAACGCTTGTTGATTATAAAGAGCATTTCTGGTCGTTTCTGGGTGCATTTTTTGGGATTGGGATTATTGCATTTATCCAGTCTCATTCATTGGCTGAAACTGAAAACATTTTTCTGATTGGCTCTTTCGGAGCTTCAAGTGTACTTATTTATGGTGCTATTCAAAGTCCGCTGGCACAACCCAGAAATCTTGTTGGCGGGCATGTTCTGTCAGCACTGGTAGGGGTTACCGTGTATCAGTTCATTCCAGATATCATATGGCTTTCGGCTCCGTTGGCAGTTGCATTTTCCATTGTGCTGATGCAGTATACGAAGACATTACACCCTCCTGGTGGCGCAACAGCTCTCATTGCTGTGAGTTCTACAGGAAAAATTCCTGAATTGGGTTATTGGTATGTGCTCTCTCCGGTTCTCTCAGGATGTATAATCCTTCTGATTGTAGCACTGTTTTTTAATAATATTACTTCAAACAGAAGCTACCCTACTCACAGCAGATTTAAAAAACTTTTAAAGAAAAGACACACCCATCATCTAAAATAACGAATATGAATTGCCTGGAATGTGGCGAAAAAATCATCGGAAGGTCTGATAAAAAGTTCTGCAACGATGCCTGCCGAAATGCCTATAACAACAAGCAGAATAAGGATTCTAACAACCTGATGCGGAATGTTAACAACAAGCTCCGTAAAAATTACCGCATCCTTATGGAAGTCAACACAGATGGGAAAACAAAAATTCTCAAATCCAGGCTGGATGGCTTAGGATTTGATTTTGACTATTTCACTAATCTGAAAGTCTATAAAAACGGTTCCGAATATAAGTTTATTTATGATTACGGTTATAAAATGCTGGAAGATGACTTTGTACTGATTGTAAAAAACCAGGCATAATCCACCTCTTAAATTATATTATTATGAAAGAAGTTGTTCTGATCACCGGAGCTGGTGGTATGATTGCCAAAGAACTGGCCAAAAAAATAGGTAACGACTATGAAATCAGGTTTCTGACCCGGAACAAGAAGCGTGAAAATGAATATGAATGGGACATTAGAAAAGGAAGTATAGATGAAGCAGCTCTAGACAATGTTTCACATATCATTCACCTTGCTGGGGCCAATATTTCGGAAAAACGCTGGACACCGGAAAGAAAAAGAGAGCTGATCTCCAGCCGCGTTGATTCTGCGGAACTACTTCGCACCGCATTAAGAAAAAACAAGATTAAATTAAAATCTTTTATTTCAGCTTCAGGAATTAATTTCTATGGCACAAAAACTTCAGAAAAAATTGATGTGGAAACCGATCCGCCTGGCAATGATTTTTTAAGTGAAGTTGTTGTTTTATGGGAAAGGGCTGCTGATGATTTTAAAGAACATGAGCTCGCAGAAAGAGTTGTCAAAATACGGACAGCTGTAGTGCTCTCCGAAAAAGACGGAGCTCTGAAGAAAATGGTTCCTCCGGTTCAATATTATATCGGTTCTCCTTTGGGAAATGGAAAACAGTATATGCCCTGGATTCATATTGACGATATCTGTTCCATTTACGAATTTGCCATAAAAAACACTGCCATAGATGGGGCTTATAACGCTGTTTCGCCACAGCATACCACTAATAAAGAACTTATAAAAAAGATTGCAAAAGTACTTGGTAAGCCATTATGGATGCCCAATGTTCCCGGATTTGTTTTAAAACTGATATTTGGTGAACTGGCTTCAGCCATCCTGGAAGGTTCGAGAGCTTCATCACAAAAAATTCAGGAGGCAGGGTTTCACTTTAAATTTCCGGATCTGGATGAAGCTTTAAGAGATGTATTACACAAATAATTGAAATGGAGGAAGAACTTTTAATTATAAAAAACATTTCCAGACATATTTCGCTTACCAATCAGGAGAAATCTTATTTTCTGTCTCTTTTGAAACAAAAGAAGATAGCGAAAAAAGAATTGATTCTGCAGCACCAACAAGTCTGCAAAGAAATCAATTTTGTTCAGTCAGGAATTTTGAGGGCTTTTCATATGGATGCTTCAGGAAAAGAATCTACGATCATGTTTGCAATATCAGATTGGTGGATCACCGATATGTACTGTTTTATCAATCAAAAGCCTGCCATGCTTAATATTGAAGCTCTGGAAGAGAGCTGTATTCTGCAATTGCAGAAAGATGATCTGGACCAGCTTTATCTCAATGTTCCGAAATTTGAAAGGTTTTTCAGGATTATGATGCAGAATGCATATATCAGGGAGCAGCTCAGAACAATTGAAAATCTTTCATTATCTGCTGAAGAACGTTATTATAATTTTCTTCGTAAATATCCCGAAGCCGTAAAACAGATCAAGCAAAAACAAATTGCATCGTATTTAGGCATTACACCTGAGTTTTTAAGCCTCATCAAATCCAATAAACAAAAAAACAGATTCTCTTAAACTACCTTATTTTTTTTATCCTGAAAGTTCAGTTATTTTACTCAAAAAATCATGCTTATACTTATTGCAGGCCCTTACCGAAGCGGAACAAACGATGATCCGCAATTGATCCAGCAGAATCTTCAACATCTTGAATCTGTTGCTCTGCCTATTTTCAGAAAAGGTCATATTCCCATTATCGGTGAATGGGTTGCCTTACCATTGATCCATCTTGCAGGCAGTACCAGAATTGGTGATGAAGCGTGGCAGGAGATACAATATCCGGTGGCTCATGGCCTTCTGGAAAAATGTGACGCTGTTCTTCGTATAGAAGGCGCATCAAAAGGGGCTGACCAGGATGTAAAAATTGCACAGGAAAGAGGTCTGCCCATTTATTATAACATAGAAGATATCCCATATGCAAAATCCTAATATTACAATCCTTAAAACAGAAATCTTATCAGACAACTGGTATACTTTGAATAAAGTTACTTTTTCGGTTCTGAAAAAAGACGGAACTTCAGAAATACAGAGCAGAGAGGCTTATGACCGGGGAAACGGGGCCGTTATTCTCCTTTATAACAGACCGTCAGGCACTGTTATTCTGACCAGACAGTTCAGGCTGCCTACTTATATTAACGGAAATGCCACCGGAATGCTTACTGAGGCCTGTGCAGGACTTCTGGATGATGACAATCCCGAAGACTGTATAAAACGGGAGACAGAAGAAGAAACCGGATATAAAATTTCCAAAGTTGAAAAGGTATTTGAAGCTTATATGTCCCCCGGATCTGTGACTGAAATCCTACACTTCTTTATTGCAGAATATTCCCATGAAATGAAAATTGCTGATGGAGGTGGATTGGAAGAAGAAGGTGAAAATATAGAGGTTCTGGAGCTCATTTTTGAGGAAAGCCTGAAAATGATTGACAATGGGGAGATCAGAGATGCTAAAACCATCATGCTTCTCCAGCACTTAAGGTTAAAAGGAATTATGTAACATCATGATATCAATGATGATTAATCAATGATAGATGATATGTAAAATGTATATATTTACAGGTCTTACAGGGAAAGGATAAAAATCAGACATCATTTTTTAACTGCAGAGCTGCCAATTTATCAATCCATAATTATATAAAATGCTTCAGGATCATATTACAGTACAGAACCGCCATAGAGATTTTATAAAGAAAATCTGTGAAACAGGGATAATTTATGCTTTAAAAGATGAAAAAGGTTATGCCACTTCCTATTCCACGGAAATAGAATATGAAGACGGTGAATCGGTACAGATCATTTGTTTCTGGTCTGATGCCGCAAGGGCAAAGTCATGCATAGAAAATGAATGGAAACACTACGAACCCTCTCTTATTTCTCTAAATGAATTTGTAGAAAACTGGTGTCTGGGAATGAATAACGACGGCCTGCTGGCAGGAACTAATTTTGATAATCATCTGTTTGGTTATGAGGCTGAGCCATTAGAATTGATCCTGGATATAATTTCGGAACTTAAAGCTTCAGGAAAGTCTCTGGAACTGAGAAAATTTGAAAATATAGAGGACATGGAAAACAAGGTCAGAGAAGTTTTGGAAAATTAAAGATAGATCGTTTAATCTTTTGGAAATAAAAATATGAAAATAAAAACCCTTGATCATCTTGTATTAACGGTTGCAGACATTGATGCAACTATTGAATTTTATACCCGGATCCTGGGATTTGAAGCAGTAACCTTTGGAGACAACAGGAAAGCGCTGATTTTTGGACAACAGAAAATCAATCTTCATCAGAAAGGACATGAATTTGAACCGAAAGCAGAAAGCCCGACCTGTGGTTCTGCAGATCTCTGTTTTATTGCTGAAACAGATATTGCTGAGATTATGGAAGAACTCAAGCAGAAAAAAGTGGACATCATCGAAGGTATTGTCGACAGAACAGGAGCTGTAGGAAAAATCAAATCAGTATATTTCCGTGATCCGGACCTGAATCTTATTGAAGTTAGCAATTATTACTAAGCTGGCATTATAAAGGATATCATAAACCATTAAGATTCCAATAAACTTCACTATGGGTAATATCTCGTTTTCTGAATCTTAATGGTTAAAGTTATTGAGCATATTCTTACGTTTGTGGTTACAATCAATTTAAGCTGTTTTAAACTTCCTTGATTATTATTAATATTCTGTTTTTGTAATGATGTTCATCTGCATTTATCGCCTGTTGTAAAGGGTTTTCAGAGTCAATGATATGCAAAGTAAAAAAACTAAATGACAACCGTGCTACAAAATCTATATAAAAAATAGAAAATCAATTGAGAAAATCTATTTAATTCTTTATATTTTGAATTTAAAGCCTTAATTTTGCACTGAAATTCAGAAAATTCGGATTCTTTCAACAACCTATGCGCATGAAAAAAATGATGATCGGGCTTGCATTAGCCTTATCCATTACTATATGGGGACAAAAAACTCCTGCAAAAACAAATAATCTGACACCGTACAGCTATCAGACTTTCAATTGTGACAATAGAGGATATTTCGATTCTGCTAAATATAAAAAAGAAGAAATAGACGGAGTGAATAAGCTTTTGTACCAGTTCAACGGTGTTGTATTTGATACCCGTCCCGTTTTTAAACTTTCCCAGCTTGAAGAAATCCGTCAAAACAGAGAAGCTTATTTAGAGGAACTAGAAAAGCAATACCAGGAAAAGAAAAAGGAACTGTACAACATAAAAGTTATTGACCTTCCAAAGTGGAAAAAACTTCAGGAAGAAACCATTCAGTCTTTTGAAAATGAATACCAGTTGAATAAGGAAGAAATCATTGCTTATTCTGATCCTTCCACCCTTAAAAGCAGTAAATATTATGATACCTGCAGAGAACAGATAGATGCAATATCTTCTCCTGACAGAGAAAAGATGTATGCTGCCTGGAGAACCTATACTGAACTTAAAAGCAAAAACAATGCAGATCCAAAAGGCGTAATGGCAAGGTTTGATGCAAAGATGAATGATCCTCAGAAAGAAGATTATGCCCTGATAGACATGATTGGTCTTGGTTTTCACAACTGCGCCAACAGCAGCTTCAGACAGAAACGTGATGATGAAGGAACTTCTTACAAAGACTTTGACAAGATCTTCACAAAGTTAAAAAGAACCTGTGATGAGCCATAAAGCTGAATGACAGGTTTGATCCTTACAGATATAATGACAGCACCCAATCTGAGTGCTGTTTTTTATTGATTTAAAGCTGAACTATTTTATTATTTTTACGCTTCAACTATGTGACTATGAAAATATTCTACCTCTTCCTGATTTCAGGAACTGTTCTTAAAGCTCAGGAAAAACCACTCTTCAATCGAGATCTTTTAGAGCATCTGATTATACCGTCTCATGAAAAAGACAGTATTTTTCCTATGTACAGAAACGGAGCTTTTGAATATGTTAATATCATAACAGGGAAAGTACTTTTCAATAAAAAATTCAGAGAGGCATATCCTTTTGCTGGTAAATCGGCATTGGTTTTTGATAGTGAAACACATTCCTATAATGCTATAGACAGGAATGGAAGTTATCTACTGCAACAGAAAAATATCTATGAGGTATTTCCTTTACTGAATTGTTCTAAAGCATATGTTAAGTTTAATTATATTACAGATAAAAACTATACAGAATCTTTATTTTTTTACTTTTACGAAGGGGTTATTCAAGGTTGTATCCCTTCGTTCCCACTTAAAGTACCTGGTGAGCCGGTAAAATACTCTTTTCCTTTCGAAAAAACTAAAGAGAATACGTATATCTTAAAAAAAAAACAATGTCAAAAAAGGAGAATTTAATAAAATCAGGGTTCTTTCTGAAAATACTTTTCTGGCAATGAAAAATAATAGACTCGGAATTGCAGATAATGATGGAACGTTTAGGGTTCCGCCTGAGTTTGAAGAATCAACGGTGGAGTTTTCTGAAAGCAGAAAAGGATACCTTAATCTCATTCCGTTAAAGAAAGATGGAATATGGTATTATTACAGCAATAAAGGACAGTTTATGATGAAAAGCGATAAGCTCTGCATTGCAAATATCTCTCCTTTCTTTCATTATAATGAAAAGTTTGGTATTTATAAAAATGGGGAAAAATATAATATCCTTTATAATGACGGCCAATCCTTAGAGAGTGATTACGACTGGATATCAGAAAACGGTATTCTCGTAAAGAATGGGAATAATTATTATTTTGTATTGCAAAATAGAACGGTTGTACCATATTTTAAAAACGAATAAGAAAAGACAAAACATTCAAATAAATTAATAATGAATAAGTTATGATTTATCAGATTTAAATCCATAATTTTGCACCCCGAAAATAAGGATCATAGTTATGAAAAAAATTGGTGAGCACAGGACGCTTCTTGGAGTAGATAAAAATGTTACTTTAAAAGAATTAAAGACCATTTACAGAAATGTGATGAAAGATACCCATCCTGATAAATTTATTAATGACGAGGCAGGAAAAATTGAAGCTGAAGAAAAAAGTAAGTCTGTGATTGAGGCCTACCATTTTCTGGTAAGCATTAACCCGGAAACCCAGGAAAAGTATAAAGAAGAGTATACAGAAACCATTACAAAGTCTAACATTCAGGATTTTTATCTTGAAAAATCAATTTTGACCGTTCAGCATCTGAACGGAAATATATATGAATATATGGGAGTTCCAAGAAATACCTATATCAAAATGATCAATGCTGATTCCCCAAGCCGTTTTGCAAGAAGACACATCTACGGAAACTTCGTTTATAGAAAGTCCGGAGAGGCTATGGCAGATTAATTTTTTTACATTACAATATATAAGAGCTTCCAGTAAAACTGGAAGCTTTTTTATGTTTTGGCTAAAGCCGAATAATGAATGTTATAGAATCAAGCGGGCTAAAGCCCACTCCTATTGAATATTTTCTTTATGTAAAATAATCATCAATAGAAATGGGCTTTAGCTCATTTAGAATTACAAATGTCATTCAACAGCTTTAGCCAAAATCTATGACATCAATCTTTCATCATTGACCAACAAAAAAGCCGCATCAAAAATGATACGGCTTTTAGATTAATTAAAGGTTTAATTTATTTATCCAAATGCTTAGGAGTAAATCCGTCTTCATTCAGTTCTCTGTGTACATAATCTGCTTTCATTTCAG
The DNA here is from genome assembly GCF_006829085.1 of Chryseobacterium sp. ON_d1. Classification (GTDB taxonomy): domain Bacteria; phylum Bacteroidota; class Bacteroidia; order Flavobacteriales; family Weeksellaceae; genus Chryseobacterium. The sequence continues at coordinate 187,474 of NZ_BJTC01000002.1, read as the reverse complement.
CTTCGTAGTCCACTTTCTTATGTTGTCCCATTCTTCTTAAAAGAGAGTCAAATAATGAATATACTACCGGTACAATGATCAATGTAAGGAATAGTGATGATGTCAAACCACCGATTACTACCCATGCAAGACCTTTGTTAAATTCTGCTCCTGCCCCACTTGCCAATGCGATTGGTAACATACCAAAGATCATCGCAATGGTAGTCATCAGGATAGGACGAAGACGAGCGTGGTTAGCCTGTACCAGGGCATCGTGAGTATTGGCCCCTGCCGCTTTTCTCGCATTCGTAAAGTCAACGATAAGGATTGCATTCTTCGCTACCAGACCAATCAACATGATCATACCCAACATAGTAAAGATATTCAGTGAGTTGGCTGTTAAAGCAAGAATCACCATTACCCCGATCATCGCTAACGGAATTGAGAACAATACTACAAAAGGATATACGAAACTGTCATACAGTGAAACCATTACCAGGTATACCAATACGATAGCTGCCAGTAAAGCAATTCCTAAGGTACCGAAACCTTCCTGTTGGTTCTCCATATCACCACTCCAGATATAATCAACTCCTACAGGTTTTTTGTCGCTCTTCATGAACTGGTCTGCCCATTCATTAGCCACATCCCCTACTGGTCTACCTACTGCTTTCGCTCTTACTTTTACAGAAGGAGATTTATCTCTACGTTCCAGTAAGCTTGGTCCTGACCCCATTTTCACATCGGCAAACTGACTCAGACGAACCTGCTGTCCCTGAGGGTTTGTAAACATAAGGTTTTTAACATCATCAATAGATTGTCTGTTCACATCTCCGAAACGGATATTGATATCATATTCATATTCTCCGGCTCTGAACTTACCATCAGTATTTCCGTTGAATGCAGTCTGCATGGTCTGTCCTACACTTGAAAGATTTAGCCCCAAAGAAGCCATTTTATCTCTGTCAATACTTACCTGAACTTCCGGGCTACCCGTATCTGTTGATAATTCAGCATCTACAGCTCCAGGTACCTTTTTCAATAGCTCCAAGATTCTTGTTGCTTCTTTTACTGCGGTTGCATTATCCGGACCTGTTACTACCATTTCGATTGGAGCATTCTCAGCACCTAAAATACCGATTGGAGCTGTTTTGAATTCAACTCCTGTGAATTTCTCTTCCAGCTGTCTTTTTATTTTCGCAGCTTTGATATTGGTACTTTCAGAACGTTCAGATTTATCAGTTAAGTTCACCTGAACCTCAGACTGGTAAGTTGTTGCCTGAGCACCACCAAAACCTGTCGACTGCTGTCCAACTGTTGTAATAAGGTCTACAACATCTTTATCATTTCTCAGAAACTTCTCAACATCTAATGTCAATTGGTTTGTTTTTTCAACAGTGGCATCTTTTGACAGCTCCATTTGTACCAGGAACTGACCACGGTCGATTGGCGGGAAGAATTCACCTCCAATGAATCCGAATGCTACCAGCATGAATGAACTCAATAAAATAATGAATGTGATCACTACAGTTGAAATTCTTCTTAATGTGGTTTTAAGACACCATTCAAGGATACCAGTAATCCAGTGCGTAAACTTATCAATTAAGCCTTCAAACCAAAGAATGAATTTTTCAAACCAGTTTTTCCCTGTCAAATGTTCCAGCTTACCGAATCTTGATGATAACCAGGGGATAATGGTAAATGAAGCTAATAATGATAACAATGTTGCAATAACTACAGTAACACAGAACTGTCCAAGAATATTGGCAACCAAACCTGAACTCATTGCAATTGGCAAGAATACTACGACAATTACCAATGTAATCGCAGCAACGGTAAATCCGATCTCCGAAGCTCCGTCATAAGCCGCTCTGATTTTACTTTTCCCCATCTCCATGTGACGGTAAATGTTTTCCAGTACCACGATCGCATCATCCACCAGGATACCTACCACGAGCGACAGCCCCAGTAAGCTCATCAGGTTCAGGGTATATCCCATCAGGTTCATTCCAATAAACGCCGCTACCAGTGAAGCCGGGATAGAAACCATTACAATAAATGCGTTTCTGATACTGTGAAGGAATAATAGCATTACAATTGCCACGAGAATAATCGCCAGGAATAAGTCGAAAATAACGTGGTTTGCAGATTCAAGGGTAAAGTCTGTTGTATCGTTTACTACTTTTACTTTTACACCCTGAACTTTATAAGCCTCCTCTACTGTTTTAATGGTTTTCTGAACACTTTCAGATACTGATACCGCATTCGCATCAGATTGTTTTTTAACCTGCATCAGGATGGTCGGAAACTGATTGAATCTAGCTACTTTTTCCACATCTTTCTGAGAGTCAAAAACAGTGGCGATATCAGATAAACGTACCTGGGCTCCGTTTTTATTGGAAACTACCAGATTATTCATTTCCGCAACCGATTTATATTTACCAGATAATCTGATCGTAGATTTTGTAGTTCTTGTTTTCAGACTCCCTGTAGGGAAGTCAAGGTTTGATGATAGGATTGACTGTTGTACGTCTCCTATTGAAAGCCCGTACCCCTGTAATTTTTTCTCATCAAGATTCACCTGAATTTCTCTCTCCTGTCCACCCACAAGATCAACCTGAGCCACACCGTTTACACGGGAGAAAATAGGTTCAATCTTTTTATCTAATAAGTCATAAAGATCCTTACTATTCAGTTTATCAGATGAAATACTCATGGTGATAATCGGTAAATCATCTAAGGAGAATTTATTCAGAGAAGGTGCTTTCACATCATCCGGAAGATCTGCAAGAATGGCATTTACCTTTCTCTGAGCATCGTTCAGGGCATAGTCTACATCAGCACCATCATTAAGCTGAACCATGATTACAGATAGACTTTCGTATGAAGAAGATTCTACTTTTTTAACGTTTTCCAGGGAACCTACGGCATCTTCAATCTTTCGGGTCACGGATGTTTCCACCTCTGCAGGTGAAGCTCCAGGATACACCGTAGAAATCGTTACCATATTGGTTTCAAACTTCGGAATCAATTCGTATCCCATGAGCGTATAACTCAGGATACCTCCCAGCGTCAGAATTGTAAATAATACAATTACCAGCGAGGGTCTTTTAATCGATATTTCTGCTAACTTCATAAACGTTCTACTTTATAATGTTTACTTTAGATCCGTTGTCCAGGTTGATCTGTCCACTGGTTACCACCTGCTCTCCACCATTCAATCCACTTAAAACCTGAACTTTATCTCCGTAAACTTTTCCGATGGTTACTTTGATCAATTTTGCAACACCATTCTGAACAACGAATAATTGTCCTGAGCTTACTCCATTTACAAACGCTTCGGCAGGAACGGTCAGCATATTCTGAGTTTCTGCACCGTTGTTGGTACTGAATTTAGCCGTTGCATACATACCGGCTTTAAGGTTCCCTTTGTTCTGAACTTCGATTTCAACAGGGAAATTCAAAGAAGCATCACTCTTAGGAGCAATAAATGTAATTCTTCCTACGAAGGAATCTTCAGGTAAAACGTTTACTTTAATAGGAACTTCCTGACCTAACTGAATTTTTCCGATCTGGCTTTCATCTACTAAAACAGAAAGTTTTAAGCTGTTGATATTAACAATTTCAAACATTGCTGTCCCCGGTGAAACAACGGTTCCCGGCTCAACCATTTTCTTGTTAATCGTACCGCTGATTCCTGCACGGATGCTTGTATCATTTACTTTTACACCCTGAGCTTTTACTGCAGCCTGAGCATTCTTAAGCTGTAATCTTGAGTTATCAAGCTGTTGTTTTGTAACTCCGCCTGTTTTGTATGCGTTTTCATAGCGCTGGTTATCAATAATAGCATTCTGCAGGTTATTCTGAGCCTGGGTAACATCTACTTCGATAGCATCTCTTTTGATGGTTGCCAGAACCTGGCCTGCACCTACTCTTGAACCTTCTTTTACCAAAACGTTTACGATACGTCCTGAGATCTCCGAAGACTGGTTCATTTCCTGCTTAGGAATGAAAGTTCCGTTAGCTGAGTAGTCTGTATCAATATTTTCTCTTGTAACGGTTACAATATTAACGTTGATTTTATCTACCTGCTTGGCAACCTCTTTCACTTCCTGAGTCTGCTTTTCTTTGTTACCTGCAATCTTATAAGCGGCCAAACCTACCAGTACAGCTGCTACGATGATATATATTAAAGTTTTTTTCATTGTTTATTATGGGTTTTGTAATGTGTTTAACTCTCCTTTTGCTTTGATGACCTTAATTTCAGCCTGCTTATAATCCAGCAATGCATTTGCATAATTCTGTTTGGCCTGTGTAAGAGCGTTTTCAGTATCCAATACTTCAGTAAGTGTTGCTAAACCATACTGATAGTTAGACTGGGTATTTTTCTGCACTTTTTCTGCCAGGTCCACATTATCTTTCATGCTCTGAATATTGATGATTGCATTTTCCATATTGGAAATTGCATTTTTATAATCTAAGCTTAGGTTCAGTTTTTTATTTTGGATATCCTGATCTAAATCCTGGATGTCAATTTCAGACTGTTGAATCTGGGCTTTAGTAGATCCTCCCATAAAAATCGGAATTTTAATTGCCAGCCCAACAGAAGCATAATCTCCCCAATTGGTGCCCTGGCTTGATCCTGAAGTATAAGGAAATTTATTTCCTAAACCCTGCCAGCCATAGTTGGCAGAAAGGCCTACAGTAGGGTAAAGATTGGCAATTGTTGCCTTTTTATTATATTCCAGAAGTTCTTTTTGTTTATTTAAAACTTTTAATTCAGATCGGGTCTCCAGATTCACATTGGTATCCAGCAATTGAGGATTCGGTACAATTGTTTTCTCTTCAAGCTCAATAGCCGTATCAATGGGAACTCCCATATAAAACTTCAATGAATTCTTTGAAACCTCAACAGCATTGATCAGTTGTTGCTTATTAGAACCTATATTGGTAAGCTGAACGTTGGTACGGTCCAAATCGATTGGCTTTGCCAAGCCATTATCCACCAAACTTTTGATTACATTCCTTACCCTTTCTGTATTAGCATAGCTTTCTTCTACCGTTTTAAGATTCTCCTCCTGAACAAATACCTGATAGTAAGCTGTAGCAACATTTTCAATGATCTGTTCATTTGTCAATTCGGAATTTAAAAGATAAAATTCTCTTGTTGATTTTGCCGCCTTAAGACCGATGAAAACTCTCTGATCAAATATATTCTGATTAAGTGTTACTACATTTACAGATTGCCATTTTGTTCCAAAAGCAACCGGAATAAGCTCTCCTGGTCTTCCCAAAACCTCTCCGGGAAGAACAGATTTCTGTAAAATAGGATTGTAAGTATTGCTTATTGTTGCACTGATCTGGGGCAAAGCACCAGCCCTGGCTTCATCAATCTTGTATTCGGCTTTTTTAACCTGTAAAGCAGCTTTCTTAGCTTCTGCCTTATTCTGGAGTGCCTGTTTGATTGCTTCCTGCAGGGAAACCTGCTGCTGGGCGGACACCAATGAAAAGCCGAAAATCATAAATGCTGAAGCTATCCCAATTTTTAGCTTTGTAGCAGTTATACGTTTTCTATTCATAATTTTATACTTCGTTTATTTTTTATTTAATCATTCATTATTTATTTCTATTTGACGAATCACTATCAGAAATACTTTAGTTTTTTTAGTTTTTAAACAACATATTGATAATAATCTCTTTTCGTTCAGAAATAATCCTATCATATTCCTCATCATTAATTAACAGATTCTCCATCAATAATGGGCGTATAGCACTTGGAAATACCAACAGTGAGACCATATTCAGAATGAACTGAACCGGTTCCATTTTTTCTATATTTCCCAACTCCATTTCTTTTTCGATATCACGATACATTTCATTCAGGATATCTTCCTCAATTTCCCTGTGATGGCCAGTCCCTTTATTAATCTGTGATACAATATAGGTTTCCAGATACGGATACTGAAGACTTGTAGAAAGACTGCTTTCTATGAATTTACCGATCTTTTCTTTAAAAGGCAGATCAGAATCCTGAATAATCTTCGACTTTTCCTGTTCTACTCTTTGTGCTTCATCAAAGATGATCTGAATAAGCTTATCCCTCGAACGGAAATAATAATTAATAAGGGTCCTGTTCACTCCTGCTTCATCTGCGATCTCCTGCGTAGTAGCATCAAATTTTCCTTTCACAAAGAACAAATTCTTCGCTGTCTCCTTGATCAATTCCTGTGTTTGGTCTTTTTTTGCTTGATTTGACATTTTTGTTAAACAAATTTGTGCAAATTTATATTAAAAATTATTTTTGACAAAATTGTTAAACAAAAAAATTAAACAAAAAAGTTATGACATCCGTCATATTCCTGCATCAAAGTTTACGATTACTTATTATTTAACAAGAAGTCTATTTTTATATCTTTGCCGCAAAAATTAATAACCGATGAAGAAAATTCTTTCGCTGTTCTCCATTTTGAGCATAGCACTTCTATTTTCACAGAAGAAGATTTCTAAAAACAATTTCTATCACTTTTATGAAAACAGGGGGCAAATTATAGATCAGAATGGCAAAGAAAATAATGATGTGAAATATCTTTTTCACTCTAATGGCCTGAATGTACAGCTGCGTTCTAATGGTTTTTCTTATGATATTTATGAAACTAAGAAAACCTTAAATCCTGATTTTTCAAAAAAAACAAAAAATACAGTTCCAACTCCAACGCCATCTGATATAGATCAGTACATTTATGAAAAATTGATTCACAGAATAGACATTGAGCTTATCAATTCAAATAAAAAAGTTACTATTTTACCTGAAGGGAAATCACCTGATTACGAAAATTATTATAATCTACCGGAAAACTCAAAAGGTATTACGAATGTTCACCGATATCAAAAAATCATCTATAAGAATATATATCCTCATATTGATTTGGTATTCTTCAAACCCAATGATACATTAAAACCCATTGAATATAACTTCATCATCAATCCTGGTGGAAAAATTTCAGATATTAAAATGAAATTTAACGGTGCCCCTACTTTGATAAAAGATGGAAAACTAGCTATGAATGTTCGTTTTGGGGAAATGCACGAAAATATTCCTAACAGCTGGATTTTGGGAAATACAAAAACAAGCATTGATGTTTCTTTTAAAGATCTTGGTGATCAGACTTTCGGGTTTAACACCCCATTAAATACTTCTGATAAAATAATGATTATAGATCCTGTACCCACAAGAATATGGGGAAGCTATGCGGGAGGATTTGGTGATGATTATGGCAGGATCAAAACAGATATTGAGAGTACCGGTTATTTATTTGGAACCACAAATAGTACGACAAACTTTGCTACTAGCGGAACTTATCAGCAAAATGTTGCCGGCGGACTTGATGCATTTCTGATGAAACTCACAAAAAATGGGCAAAAACTTTGGGGAACTTATTATGGCTTTGGAATGACAGATGTTTTTGGCGATGTAGATTTTGATGAAAGCTTTAACATTTATGCTGGAGGAAGAGTTCAGAGAGGGCCATATAATGAAAATATTATTTTAGTAAAATTTAATAGTAATGGCGGCCTTGCTTTTCAAAAAGAGTTCGTTTCTACCAGACAAAGTGAGCTTTATTCAGTTTCGTATAATCAAAACCACGTCTATATTGGAGGGCATTCCTTTAGCGCTGATTTCCCTACTGTTAACGCTATGCAACCTGCAAAGTCTACTCCTATCGGATACACAGATGGAATTTTAGCATCTTTAAATTCAACAAGCGGTAGTGTTGACTGGGCAACTTATTTGGGGAGCAGCGATGGTTCCACTTCAGTTTTTCAGATTTTCTCTTCGAATAACAATCTTGAAATCATTGGTGCTACGCAATCTTCAACAATTCCTATGGTTAATGCTTTTCAACCTGTAAAAGGCGGTGAATCAGACGGACTCTATATACAGCTTTCAAAATCAGGCAATACCATCCTGCGTTCAAGCTATTATGGCAATGCAGGATCAGAACTTATATGGAAAGCAAGGATTGTAAATAATACTCTAATTTTGCCAGGGAAATATTCTACGTCCGCTTTTCCTTTGGGACAACCCGGCATCTGGAGGGTAAACCTGGCCAACAATACTATTACAAAAAATTATTTCAATTTCACAGGTGAACCCCAGCTATTAGCATATCCCGACGTTTCCGGAAACGTTTTCTTTACCGGACTGCATTCAAGCGGACAACCAGACATATCAACCCCAGGAGCCTATATGGGAATACCTGCAATGTATATTTCTTCATTCCTAATTAAATATAACCAGAATGATGTAAAAGAATGGGGAACTTATTATACCGGAAATGGAGCCACACAACAAAGTGAAGTTACAAAAGATAATGACGGCGCTATTTACCTTGCCGGAATGTCAGGCGGAAATACCTCCGGCATTGCTACACCAGGAACTTTTCAACAATCACCAGGAGGCGGAAACGACATTTTTATCGCTAAGTTTCAGGACTGCACTTCAACTGCTGTTGTGACGTCTAATTCTCCCGTATGCCCTAACGGTATGCTTCAGCTGAGCGCGACAGGAGGAACAATATATAACTGGACAGGGCCTAATGGTTTTACTTCCAATCAGCAAAACCCAACAATACCCAATGCAACAGCAGCCAATGCCGGTGCATATACATGCCAGGTCTCAGGATCCGGCGCCTGTGATGGTACTTTCACAGTAAACGTTGTTGTGGGTGACAATATCGCTCCTATTCCCAATATTACTACTCTGGCTGATATTACAGGGGACTGTCATACGACAATTACGGGGTTTCCTACTGCAACAGATAACTGTGCAGGAACTGTTACAGCAACAACAACAGATCCTTTATCCTATTCCATCCCAGGAAACTATATCATCCATTGGACCTATAACGATGGAAACGGAAATACTGTGACTCAAAATCAGAATATAATTGTAGTCTCTCCTGCTGTTCCAACAACCACAAACACCCAACAAACCTTCTGTGCCACCAATAATCCAAAGATCTCTGACATTCAGATCACAGGCCAGAATATCAAATGGTATGATGCTGCAGGAAATATTCTGCCATCAACAACTGCTCTTATCAATGGGCAGACGTATTATGCATCTAAGACCATTAACGGGTGTGAAAGTAATAAAACTGCTATCCAGGCAACAGTAAATACAACTGCTAAACCGACAGCAAATGCGAATCAGGATTTCTGTGCTTCGGCCAACCCTACCCTGGAAAAAATTGTCGTAACAGGAACTTCACTTAAATTTTATGATGCTGCAGGAAATGTGATCCCAATGACAACACTTCTTGTCAATGGACAAACGTATTTTGTAACGCAGACATTAAACAATTGTGAATCTGAAAAACTGGCGATTACAGTAACTCTATCCACAGATAATGTGCCTGCAAAAGATATTACACAGGTACAGTGTAATACTACAACTTCAAATTTTATGATCATTAATCTTCACTCTTATGAAGGAAGTATTATTAATAGCCCGGGTTCTTATATTTTCACTTACACAGATGCTGCAGGAAATGCTATATCCAATCTCTCAGCCTATATTTTAAACGTAGGAACAACACTCATTCTTGTAAAAGTAACCACTCCTGACGGATGTTTTAAGGTGATAAGATTAAACCTTACCCTTAATCCAAAACCTTTTGTTCAGCTTCCTGATAAGCTTGATTTCTGCGAAGGAAAATCTGTAATTCTGGATGCAGGACCTGGATTTAAATCTTATGAGTGGAATACAGGAGCAACAACCCCTACAATCACCGTAACCACTCCGGGAACTTATACTGTGAAAGTGACTAATATCTTTGGATGTGAAAACACAAGCTCTGCTCAGGTGAGTTACTCCGTTTTAGCCCATATTGTTTCTGTGAATATTACGAACAATACAGCTACAGTTATGCTTTCACAGGGCGGAAACTATGAGTTTTCTTTAGATAATTTTACATGGCAGGATTCTAATATCTTCACTCATTTGAACATGGGAGAATATACGGTGTATGTAAGAACAAAATCCGGATGTATTATTGGACAGAAAAACTTCTCAATTTTCAATATTCCTAATGCAATAAGTCCTAACGGTGATGGAATTAATGACACCTGGAGAATCGCAGGATTAGAAAACTATCCGGGAACGGAAATCAGTTTATATGACCGAAGGGGTGCAGTAATCTATAAGGAAACCATTAAACACAGACCTTTCCAATGGGACGGAAAATATGATTCCCAGCCTATTTCTACCGGAAATTACTGGTATACCATAAAAGTTTCTGATGGAAGAATCTACAACGGATGGCTTCTGATCAAGAACCGATAAAAAAACGAGCAGAAATTTCTGCTCGTTTTTTTATAATAATTTGATTTTATCATCCAGTATATCGATGATCTTATCTTTATAAAGCCCTCCGATCGCTTTTTTGAAGTTTTTCTTACTCATCTGAAGTTCGTCCTTGATCTCTTCAGGAGAAGATTTATCAGACACATACAGGAGTCCGTAGTTTTCTTCCAGTCTGTCCAGAATTTTCTGTTTGAATTCGTCAATATTCTCAAAACCTTCCGGCTGTAAAGAAACGTCTATTTTTCCGTCCTCACGTATTGTTTTGATGTATCCTTTTTCTTCTGACAGGGGATACAGCTTTTTGAAAACGTCTGAAGCATAGATCAAGCCGATATATTTTTTGTTGATGATCACATTCCAGCCCAACTCACTTTCATTCATCATAATCAGATCTACTTTGTCACCTTTTTTGAACGGAAGTTCATCATACTGAGGGTTTCTTTTGAATTTTGTGGTTCCGGTGATCAGTTCCATATCTTCATCTACATAAATATAGACCAGATATCTTTTTCCTTCGATGATTTTGGTTTTCTGCTGCTTGTAAGGAATGAATAAGTCTTTAATGATTCCCCAGTCCATAAAAGCTCCGCTTGGAAGGCTCTGTACGCAGCTCATTACTGCAAATTCTCCCACTTCAGCCAAAGGAATTTCAGTAGTTGCTTTTAATTTATCGTCATCCTGGTATACAAAAACCTCAACCTCTTCGCCTGTTTCTTTTTCTTCCTGAATGAAGATTTTAGGCAAAAAAGCTTTCTCACCTGATTCGTCCACGAGGATCCATCCTGAATTAATTTTTTCTGAAATTGTTAAAGTCTGAGTTTTTCCGAGTTGCATTGATGATAAAATTAGCTGACAAAGGTACGGAAATTTGAAGATGCCAACCTAGTCAATCCCATTATAATCTTTTGATACCCTGCCTTGGCCTTTAATAAAGCTTGTAAAACCTGTATATTTGAATAAAAAAACGAAACATGAAAAAATATTTCATCCTGCCTCTGCTTCTTTCCGCTATCTTTTCAAAAGCTCAGCTATTAGAGAAAACAGCATTGAATATTTCATACCGATACACTGGAAGAAATGTGCTGCAGGCAGGATTAGAATACAGATTGGGTGAAACCTATGACGGGTCCATTATTGTTGGGCCATCTATTCTTTACACCAGAGTTAATCAATCCGATAAAATTATTCCGGAGGTCAATATTAACTTTTTACGCTTCGGACTGATGTTTGGAGCATCAGCTAATCCGTATTCACTGGAACCGAGAATAGGTTTTTCGTTATTTAATGCGATTTTTCTCAATACCGGATATGCTTTTCCTATTCATAAAGAAAAATATTTTAAAGGAATAACTTTTGGAGTGCAGTTTAATATTGCTCCAAAAACTTCTAAATTTTATGATAAAATGAAAGTCATGTAGTCAAAGATTCTATTTGGATGGAGCCTGAATGAATCTGGTTGTTGAAAAAACGGGCTTAGCCCGTTTCTATTGAATATTTATAAATTCGAAATATAATCCATCAGTTCCCGCTTACTGCTTTCAAAATCAAAAGCATCATACACCAGAAAATACCGGTTTTTATCTGCACAATTACGGTACATAGATTTAGCCAAAGCCAATTTTTTATTATCAAAACTGATGGCTTTTACGAGATCTCTTATTTGTTCAGAAGTAAACATTGATGTACGCATCTGCTGATTGATCATCTTAATTTTTCCATCATCAAAACTCTCATTGCTCATCATCCTATCAAAAAACTGGCGGAAAGAATGGGTATCCATTACATTTCCCTGATAAGACCAGCCTCCGGGCTGATTTCCGTAAGGGTTATTCCAGATATCATTCCAGTCATTAAAGCCATATTGATTTTGAACAGGATAAGAATCCAGAAGGTATAAACCTTCATTGGTGAAAAAATCCAGGACCATTCTGCTGTTATTTCGAAGTGCCAGCGTTGTTCTGTAAATCAGAAAACCATTTTCATATATGGAAATGGGCATTCTCCCTGCCGGCAAATCAAAGAACCTGTATTTCCCGGAACCATTGGCCATCATCTGATCTCCCACTTCAACAGTAAAAAAGCCTTGCTCAGGAATTCTGAGAAAAACCTCTGCATAGCCATAATTTCTGTTCCACTGATAATTTGGATTTTTTATTCTATTTTCATTTCCACTTCTCTGAGGCATCGTATTATTTCCGGCTCTCACTCCATCGAAAGTTTTATTTCTTTCGTTTGAACTTTTGGGAGATTTCATTTCTGTTGTAGAGGCCTCATTTTTTAATAATTCTCCTGCCTTTCCTGCTTCCTGTGCAAATGAACTAATCCCTGCTACAAGCATCCAGCCGATAAAAATCTTTTTCATACTTGAAATTTTCAAAACCATCTCCATTTTTATGCCAAAAAGCAGTAAAAAAAAGCTGCTTCAATAAGAAACAGCTTTAATTTTTTAATATTTAATGATTAAATCCTTTAATCAGATATTACATATGAATAGGTCTTTTCGCTGTAGCATCCAATGCAGCTTCTTTGATTGCTTCTGCATACGTTGGGTGAGCATGGGAACTTCTTGCGATATCTTCAGCACTTGCACGGAATTCCATAGCAATTACTCCCTCTGCAATAAGGTCTGCAGCTCTTGCTCCTACAATGTGCATTCCTAAAACCTCATCAGTTTTTTCGTCTGCAATAATCTTAACAAGACCATCAACATCGCCACTTGCACGGCTTCTGCCTAAAGCTCTCATTGGGAAAGATCCTACTTTGTAAGCTACACCTTCTTCTTTCAGCTGCTCTTCAGTTTTACCTACTCCTGCAACTTCCGGCCATGTATAAACAACACCAGGGATCAGGTTATAGTTAATGTGTGGCTTTTGTCCTGCCAATGTTTCAGCAACAAAAACTCCTTCTTCTTCAGCTTTATGAGCAAGCATAGCCCCTTTGATAACGTCACCAATCGCATAGATATTAGCAACATTAGTCTGTAAGTGGTCGTTTACTTTTACTCTTCCTCTTTCATCAAGCTCCACTCCTGCTTTTTCAAGTCCAAGACCATCTGTATAAGGCTTTCTACCTACAGAAACCAAACAGTAATCTCCTTCTACTACTACCTCTTCTCCTTTTTTATCTTTAGCAGTGATCTTTACAGTATCTCCGTTTCTTTCAACGGCAGAAACAGCCGTAGAAAGCATAAACTTCATTCCTTGTTTTTTAAGAACTTTAGTCAATTCTTTGCTTAAAGCTCCATCCATTCCAGGGATGATTTTATCCATAAATTCAACAACAGTAACCTGTGCTCCTAATCTCAGGTATACAGAACCCAGTTCAAGACCGATAACTCCACCTCCGATTACCACTAAGTGCTTAGGAATTTCTTTAAGGTTTAAAGCTTCCGTAGAGGTGATCACTCTTTCTTTGTCTAAAGTAATGAAAGGCAGTGTAGATGGTTTAGAACCTGTTGCAATGATGGTATATTTAGAATCTATGGTTTCAGAAGAACCGTCTTTTTTTGTGATTTTAATCTGAGTGGCAGATTCGAAGCTTCCTACTCCTTCAAAAACAGTAATCTGATTTTTGTTCATCAGATAGCTGATTCCGTCTGTATTTTGCTTGATTACTTCGTTTTTACGCTCAATCATTCTGGCAATGTCTGCTTGCGGCTCATTGATGATGATTCCGTGACCTGCAAAATTATGTTTTGCATTTTCGAAATGCTCAGAGCTGTCAAGAAGCGCTTTTGACGGAATACATCCAACGTTAAGACAAGTTCCGCCTAAAGTTGAATATTTTTCAATAATTGCTGTTTTGAAACCTAACTGTGCTGCACGGATCGCAGCAACATAACCACCGGGACCGGAACCTATTACGGTAACATCGAATTGACTCATGTTATTGTATGAATTTGTTTATTATTATCTATCTTAATTCTCACAAATTTACATATAAATTACCAAGCACCAAAGTGAGTTTTATCAATTTTAAAAATGATAATTATATGCTTTGGTTTCGTGAAAAGTATTATTTTATGAATTTTATATTTTCCTCATTCCCCTCTTTCAGATACACTGCGGTAAAGACAAGAGGTTGTTTGGCTGATGCATTATCAAAATGAAGAATTCTCACATTCTTAGGTTCATAGAAAGCATTCCCTTTATGAAGCACTCTTTTTTCTTGCCCTTCTATCTGAAAAACAGCTTCGCCGGAATTTATTATTCCTAAAACGGGACAGAGATGCAGATGCTCGGGAGCTCCCTGTCCTGCAGCCATTGTTATTTCCTGAATCTCCGTGGATTTTACATTCTGATCAATAATAGTTTTCAGTAATTGTTTTCTGGAGATTGATTTCTGCTGAGCCATTATTATAATAGAACTCAGCATTAAAACAGTCATTATAAACGGCTTCATTGATAGGGTAATTAATTCATTATTAAACATTAACAATATTACACATTCAGCTTTCCTTGTCCAATTGTTCCTGTACTTTCAAAAAACGATCCTCCATATACGTACCATTCCAGGCTTTCAAGATATTCTACTGCATTTTCCGGGGTGATCTGTGACCGGTCTTTTTTAGAAACAATTCCTTTATACCATCTTCCTGATTTGGAATAATGTTCATATTCCACAAAATAATGAACCCAAATTCTCTGACACAGCTTGCACTGCTGAATCGTTACTTCTCCATATCTTCCGTTGGTATGATCGATACCCAATTCTGAACTTCTGAACTCAGTATAATTAAAATCAGGTTTTTCACACGCACATCCTATCTTAGGAATTGTTTTCATTTTATCATTCTTTTAAAAATATAAAAATAATAAAAACACTTTAATCTGCAATTACCGTCAATTGTATATACCGAAGTCATCTTGGCTTTTGCAAAAATTATATTTTTTATTTCAAATAAAAAAAGGGATTAGGAAATTAGAGTCGCTAAACCAAAAAATATCCCATCCCTTGTACCAAGTACTAAGCAAAGATACATTAGAATCCGAAACTGTTCCTTATATCCCCTTGGGAAAAAGAGGTTTTAAATCAAAAGTTCCTATTTGTGAGATTATTAACTGTATATTGTATAAACTTAAAACCGGTACTCAGTGGTATCTTCTACCTGTATTACAATTGTTCAGCCAGGAAACGGCTTTGAGAGGCGGTGAAGCGGTAGGTTATCACGGCAGAAAAAAACGCTTTTTGGATAATCCAGACTTCTAATTGTTCAATATTGAAATAATCGCTTGAGAAATTTCAAAAATCTTACCTTGATAGTTATTACTTAAAAGTATGATACTAAAACTATTCTTCATATTTGTAATCATTAGTGCTTCATAACTTCCCCCCCTTCCATCGTGTGAGTGTTCAAGCAATATTTTATTTTTAAATTTTGCTTCACCTAAAGCAGATTGTGTGTCTTCTTTATTGAAATGTTGACCTAATTCAAATAATGAATTTTTACTAATAATTTTGTTTGAATGAAGATTGTCTAAAAACTTTAATAAATCAGTTGTTGTTAAGAAAGTACCACCAACCAAAAAATCAGATTTATCCTCAATCAATTTATTATTGAAACCTTTAGCAATATTGTGATTTTCTTGAATAGGAGTTATTTCTGCCGAATTCATCTTCAAAGGTTTAAAAATATTTTGCTGGACATAGTCTTTGTAGCTCATTCCTCCAATCTTTTCAATAATAGATAGTCTGAGAAAAAAATTATTGTTATTATAATCATATTGAGTTCCCGGATCGAAATTTAGTGTGTCAATAGCTTTTAAATCCTCAAAAATATCCTCATTACTTTTAATTTTTTTCCAGTTTACATCAGGTAAACCACTGGTGTACTGTAATAAATCTCTTATAGAAACTTTATTTGACCATTCTGGCAGTTCCGGAAAAATTTTTGAAATTTTATCATTTAATGCCAGCTCTCCTTTTTCTATTAATTGCATCAGGGCAACTGCACTAAATTCTTTTGTAATCGACCCGATGTTGAATTTGTAATCACTGGTTAATTTTGTTGTTTTATTAGCATCAGCAAATCCAAATGAACAATTATAAATAATTTTATTATTTTTTGAAACAAGAACATTTCCATTGAACATTCCGTTATTGTGAAACCGATTCATTAAGCTGTCAATTCTTGCAGAATAATAATCTTTTGTTTGGGCTGAAAAGTTGCAGGACATAAAAAGAAATGCTGTTGCAATGAAAGTTAGTTTGAAAATATGTGTCATTAAAAAATTATTGTCGTTAAATGTTTTGTGGTTGTAAGTATTGCCAACCTGATTGTATCCGCTATTGAATTGTGTTTATCCTTAAAAATTCGCAGAATATCCTTTAAAAATATAAGCAATACTTTTTTGATATTATTAAATTTAAATATATTAATACTTTTTTGTATGTTATAAATTAATAAATGAAGTCATCTTGACTTTTGCAAAAATTATATTTTTTATTTCAAATAAAAAAAGGATTAGGAAATTAGAGTCGCTAAACCAAAAAAATATCCCATCCCTTGCACCAAGTACTAATCAAAGATACATTAGAATCCGAAATTGTTCCTTATATCCCTTTGGAAAAAAAGGTTTTAAATCAAAAGTTCCTATTTGTGAGATTATTAACTATATATTGTATAAACTTAAAACCAGTACTCAGTGGTACCCTCTACCTGAAAACGGATTGCCTTTAGCTATGTCTATATCGGTTTGCGGGAATCATAACGACCTGTTTAATATTGAAGAATATTTTGAGAAACTCACGAATTTTTTACGTAGGTCAGGTATTTCACTAGATAGTCTTTTGAATTTTGATTCGGGATTTGATGCTGAGAATTTGCGCTCAAAAGATTCACAATTGGGAATAATTGTTAATATTGCCCACAATAAAAGAAATTCTGGTATAGATAATGACCATTATTTTGATGAAGAACTTTATAAGAAGCGCTATACCATAGAAATAACAAATGCTTGGCTGGATAGCTTCAGGTCTATACTTAATAGATTTGATACAATACTAACAAGCTTGATCGGATTCAATTATTTAGCTTTTATTGTTATTGCTTGTAAAAAATTCATAAAAAGAAAATCAAGATGAGTTCACCAAGTGAAAAATACTACACACAGAGTTTTTATTCTAACCTTTATGTCTGATGATTTAATATTTTATCTTTTAATTACAATCCCATTATATTTTTTGTTTTTTCAGCCGGATATAAATTTTAATATTGAAAAAGATCATCATCAGGGTCATAAACAAAGACGGAAGGATTTGACTATAAGGTTTACAGTCCGGTAAAAGAGTTCCCACAAATGCAGATAAAAGAGCACCCAGCGCACTTATCATTTTACTGGAATGCTCATACCTCCAGAGATTACCATACCTGGATTCAGGAATCAAATACCGAAAGATATCATATAAAACCACCAGCAGCAAATAGCCTACCCCTGAATAAATGACGATCGGATTCCAATAGAATCCAATGGACCTGAGATAATATATAAATACAAAAGTAATGATTAATGCTCCCAGCATCACTAACATATCTTTGATATAGAAGCGGTTTGACTTTTCCTTTAATATTCTGAAACCTGAATAGGTATTGTAACCCGCCAAAACTGTAATCAGGAGAAGAAATAAGTTTCTTTTAAAGATAATGACACCGAAAGCTCCGGTAATTACAACAATCACCATGCAACAGATAAAAACATATCCGGATTGTATATGCAGCTTTGTTCCTTTTTCTTTTAACAGGATCAAAAATCCCAGAATCAATGCTATCGTTCCACTGATAACATGCAAAACAATATTGCTTAAATGAAGAGGTGTATCCATACTTTTTTGATGGCAAAAATCCCCTAAAGAAATGGTTCCGTCGTCCTAAATGATCGGTTAGGACTATTTTTTTGCGGATTCGGACTTCTTAAATTCCGATGGAGTCATTCCTGTTTCTTCTTTAAAGATTTTATTGAAAGTGGACTTGGAATTAAAACCTGATTCAAAAGCAATTCCCAGGATTGAGTATTTTTCAAATTCAGGATCTCTTAATTTTTTCCGGACTTCTTCAATCCTGTAAGCATTGACAAATCTGTAGAAATTGGTATTAAGTCCCTGGTTGATTGTCTGTGAAAGCTGATGGGTAGAAACCTCCATTAATAAAGATAATTTCTGAAGGCTTAACTCTTCATCTAGATAAGGCCTTTCTTTCTGCATGAATTCTAAAAGCTTTTGCGCACTTTCATCAGAATGCTTCTGAGTCTGAATATTTACTTTCTCTTCTTTGTCAGTAACAATGTTGATATCAAGTGTTCCCTGCTGATTAAAAACAATACTTTGCCTTAAGCTAAAGAATACAATACACAATAAATATCCGCTCTGTACAGCGGCAACAGTTTGGAAGATCCTTCCTCTGGGAATCAGGTCTGTTTTTGTTCCCAGAGCAATCATGAAGAAAACCCCAATAAAAAGTATAATTAAAGACACCATTATATACTTCAGCCAGTTAAGATTGATTCTTTCCAGAGCTGAGTAATATTCAGGAAGCATTTTCTGATATTTCCTTAAAGCCAGAAAACACAGCACAATATATACTACAGGAACTGCGGCCATCGGAAATGTTAAGAAATCCAGTATTTCGTTCGAATGGCTGTCCATAAAATAAGGAATGCTGTTCTTAAATCCTATCCGGCTGTAAAATGTCGAAATGCCTGTAAAAATACAACTGTAAACAATAAAGAATACCGAATGTCTGATTAAATAGTTTGGATGAAATGGGATATTAAAAGTGATCGAAATAACATACAAATAAAGCATTCCTGTACTAAGCACCGGAAGTGCAAAGCCGAAAGACTGAAATTGTTCAGGAAGAAAGGCCGGAAATAAATAGTACACCAGATTGGCCGTACAAACCAAGAGCCATATGATAAGGTAGTAATCAGAAGAACTATTTTTCTTTTTGGAAAGCAGCAATGCCATACACATCAATGCAACAATGATTCCCGAAAAAGAAAAATTTTCCAATATCATAAAGGGCAAAAATATTAAGTTATTGTTTTCATATATCGGACAACCCGCACAGTCTCATTGTAATTCCAGATAACCATTTTTTCATATTTAGCTTCAATATATCTGTTCTGCTTTAGCTGATCAAATATATTTATCTTATTTTATAAGGTCCAGTAGTACCTTTTCATATTTATCAAGAATAATATTCTTTGAAAATCTCGATTTAATTGAGTTTTTTATCGCATCTCTATTATAATTATTCTGAAGAATCTTCACAATCTGCTGAGCAAAACCATCATAGTTTTCAATGTGGGCAACCTCACCATTTATATGATGCTGAATGATTTCATTGATTCCTCCGGGACAGTTGTTGGCAAGGGAATAAGTTCCGCAGGCTCCTGCCTCCAGAAGAACATTGGGAAAACCTTCGTATCTCGAAGAAAGAACAAATAAATCAGCATATTTAAGATATTGGTAAGGATTATCCTGTCTGCCATGGAAGATCACTTTCTTCAGTCCTAAAAGTTCCTTTGTCTGAAGCAGAAGGTCTTTATCTTTTCCATCTCCCAGGATATGAAGCATAATATTTTCATTTTTCAGTCTTGAAAAGACCTTCAGTAAGTTATCAAATCCTTTTCTGGAAGATAAATTACCAATCGCAACTACATTTTTATAGTTGTATTTGAAACATTCAGGCTTTAAGGACAATGCCATTTTCTCCTCTATAAAATCAAAGTCTACAGGGTTGTTAATCTTGACAATTTTTTTCTTTTTAATGTTAAAATTATCAACAAGATCCTTCATCATATCATCACTTTGTGCAATGATTTTCTGATAATTATTGTAAAAATTGTAGAAAAATTTGATTTCTTTACGGGTGACGTGCTGGGTAACAACATTGGTTTCCCTTGCGATGAATTTCGTTCTTGGAAAAAGCTTTATGAATAATGATAAGTAGGCATTTACCTCACCAAAACCAGAGAAGACAATATCCGGTTTTCTCCTGTATATTTCACCTAAAATAGGCCTTAATGAATGTCTTATTCTTTCCGTATTGATATCGATAATTTCTACATCTTTTTTCAGGAAATTCAAATATCCGCCCTGTTTGCGTAAGAGCAAAATCTTGGGTTCAAACCGATCTCTGGAAAGATGATTTGCTATGGTGGTAACAATCCTTTCTGCGCCCCCGGTTTCTAAATCCGGCAGAATAAATATGACAGATATTTTTTTCATCCTATCAAAGTTACTAAAAAGTTTAGTTATCTTTCAAATATTGGAAGCCTGAAGATTGTCGTTTTGATGGTTATTAACAGAAATTAACGAAGCTTTAAAATGATGCTATTTTGAATCTCATCATTAAAAGTACAGATTATAATAAAATAAGCCCTTCATCTGAAGAGCTTATTTTATATTTCTAATTCTAAATCTTAGTTCGCGACATCACTGATGAATTTAATTCTCAGCATTCTCACTTCTTCATCAGAAAGTTCATCCCCGAATTCATCCAGCAGCACTTTCATACTGTCACTTTCAGATTCGTTCATGAATTCCATGAATCCGTCTACAATGTCTTCATCAAAATTATCTTCAATATAGTAATCGATGTTCAGCTTTGTTCCCTGATAAACGATCCTTTCCATTTCTTTCAGAAGTTCATCCATCGAAAGATTTTTAGCTCTTGCGATATCTTCAAGATCAATTTTCTTATCAGTGCTCTGGATAATAAAAACTTTGTGGCTGGATTTATTGGCCACCTGCTTCAATACCATATCCTGGGTACGTTCGATATTGTTATCTTCTACATACGTTTTGATATAATCTGCAAATTCTTTACCGTATTTTTTAGCCTTTCCTTCTCCTACTCCATAGATTTTGGTAATTTCATCTACTGTGATCGGATACTGAACCGTCATATCCTCCAGGCTCGGATCCATGAATACTGTGTATGGTGGAATTCCATGTTTTTTGGCCACTTTTTTTCTCAATTCCTTCAACAGATTGAAAAGATTCTGATCCAGACCTCCTCCAGCCTGCTGCTGCACCTGATCACTCTCTGCTTTTGCCTGAGTAAGATCAAATTCTCTGTCTTCAGCAATTAAGAAAACATCTTTAGATTTACCATTCAGGACACTTTTCCCTTTCTCGGTAATCTTTAAAACACCATAAGTTTCAATATCTTTCTGTAAAAAATTCTGAACAGTCGCCTGTCTTAAAATTGTTTTCCAGTAATTATCTTTTTCTTCTTTTCCAAATCCAAAATGAGAGCTTTGCTCAAGCTTATAGGATTTCGTCACTGCAGTTTCTTTGCCTGCGATAACAGAAATAAGATCTTTAGCTTTGAATTTCTCACCAGTATCGTTGATAAGCTCCAGCGCTTTTTTCAGATCGGCAGTTGCATCCTTCAATTTTGGAGGGTTGGAGGAGTTATCACACATTTTTGCTCCATCTCCATTCACAGGATCAAAACTTTCTCCAAAATAATACAGAATATACTGTCTCCTGCTCATTGAAGTTTCAGCATAGCCTACCACTTCATTCAAGAGCTGTAGTCCGATTTCTCTCTCAGAAACCGGTTTCTGTGCCAGGAATTTTTCCAGTTTTTCGATATCTTTCGGATCATAAAATGCCAGGCAGTGGCCTTCACCTCCATCTCTTCCTGCTCTTCCGGTTTCCTGGTAATAGCTTTCCAGTGATTTCGGGAAGTCATAGTGAATGACAAAACGTACATCCGGTTTATCAATTCCCATTCCGAAAGCGATCGTTGCCACAATTACATCCACCTCTTCCATCAGAAACTTATCCTGATTGGCCACCCTCACCTTCTGGTCAAGACCGGCATGGTAAGGAAGTGCATTGATTCCGTTGACCTGGAGAAGCTGGGCAAATTCCTCAACTTTTCTTCGGCTAAGGCAATATACTATTCCTGATTTTCCTTTATGCTGATTGATAAATCTAACGATTTCCTTATCTACGTTGACTTTCGGACGTACTTCGTAGTATAGATTAGGACGGTTGAAACTTTCTTTAAAGACCAGTGCATTAGTCATCCCTAAAGTCTTCTGGATATCATCCTGAACCTTAGGAGTAGCAGTAGCTGTCAAAGCGATTACCGGTACATTGGCAATCTTATCTATAATCTGTTTCAGATTCCTGTACTCCGGTCTGAAATCATGTCCCCATTCCGAAATACAGTGAGCCTCGTCAATAGCAAAGAAGGAAATTTTCACTTCTTTCAGAAAATCCAGGTAATCATCCTTGATTAATGATTCAGGAGCTACATAAAGAAGTTTGGTTTTACCGCTCTTGATATCGTCAAAAACCTGTTTGGTCTGTGTTTTGTTTAATGATGAATTCAGTACATGTGCTACTCCATCATCAGATGAAAGGCCGTTGACTGCATCTACCTGATTTTTCATCAATGCTATTAGGGGCGAAACGACAATTGCCGTACCTTCCGAAATAAGTGCCGGAAGCTGGTAACATAAAGATTTTCCGCCACCTGTTGGCATTAAAACAAATATATCCTTCCCACCTAATAGGTTGTCTATAATCTGTTCCTGCTGGCCCTTAAATGTAGAAAACCCAAAATACTTTTTCAATTCGCCTGATAAATTGGCTTTTTTTGCGCTCATCTAATTTTCTATTGCTAAATTTGCATCTCACCCAAAGTTATAAAAATTCTGCTTAAAATAAAAGCGAACGAATTTATAAAAAATAAAATTTATATTAAATATTCTTTTTAAAATATAACGTTTTTTAAGAACTTTTTTGTATACCTTATCATCGTAAAATGGATAGAACCAACATTATATCAATTGCAAAAAGCACTTTAGAAATAGAGATTTCCGAACTGGAAAAATTAAAAAACAGAATAGATGACCAGTTTGCCCGTGCAGTAGAGATCATTCATTCGGCAAAAGGAAAGCTTATCGTGGTAGGAATAGGAAAATCTGCCCACGTTGGCAATAAAATCGTAGCCACTTTAAACTCTACAGGTACCCCTTCTCAATTTTTGCATGCTTCCGAAGCTATTCATGGAGATCTTGGAGTGATCCAGAAGCAGGATGTAGTTTTATGCATCTCCAATTCCGGGAATTCTCCTGAAATTACCAATCTGGTTCCTTATCTGAAGGATTATTCTTCTGCTTTGATCGGAATGACCGGCAATAAGACCAGTAAGCTGGCTGAGTTTTCCGAAATTATTCTGGATACTCACGTTGATGTCGAAGCATGTCCGAATAAACTTGCCCCTACCAGCTCTACAACTATACAAATGGCGCTGGGGGATGCTCTTGCCGTAGCCCTGATGGAACTGAACGATTTCAAGGCCAACGATTTTGCCAAATTTCATCCTGGAGGAAGCTTAGGGAAGAACCTGACCTCTAAGGTTGAGCAGTTTCTTTCATCTCAAAAGCCTCAGGTTGCAGAAGATTCTCCGATAAGAGACGTGATTATTTCTATCAGTGCTTCCAGCCACGGAATTACAGTGGTAACTCATGAAGACCAGATTATCGGTGTGATCACAGATGGAGATCTGAGAAGAATGCTGATGAAAGGAGAAGATATCAGTAAGGTATTGGCTAAAGACATCATGTCTGCCCGCCCGAGAACCATTGAAAAAGATGCTCTTGCCAAAGAAGCGATGAAAATCCTGAAGGAAAATAATATCGGCCAGCTGGTTGTCACAGAAAACGGAAAATATTTCGGCATAATAGATCTGCATAAACTGTTAGACGAAGGGATAAACTAAAGTTTAAATTACAGATTTCAGATATCATACCTTCGGTTCAACGTTTTAATTAAGTGTTTTTAAGGTATTATGATGGTTATCCTTTATTTGCTGATCTTATTCCCTGTATTTTTGAAAAAATACCTTGACTATCAGGATTCACAGAGAAATAGAGTGTATCATGCGCCTTTGGAACCTGATCATAGTCATGAATATTCTCATCATGATAGAAATCTCTATTATGATCAAAAAAGCCAGGATTATTTTGATCTTGTTGTCCGATGCCTGATCTTCTGTACTTATGATGATAAAAAATTTAATTATGTAGCAGACTGTCTATCTCTGACAGATATCGGTAGTGATTTATGTATATTTTCCGACAGGGAAGAAATAGAATCGTTATTCAGAAATAAGTTCATCAGCGAATCGCTGAGACTGAAAATAGAAGATTTTAAAAAGGTTACCGATGAAGTGGATGAAGAAGAATGGTTTTTCGAATCATTGGATCTTAGCAACGATGAAAGGTGGAAAAAAATAAATATAGCTGCAGAAGACCTTTTAACAGAAATGAATATTAAAGAAAGAGATTTTGATTTTGCATTATATGTTCCTCGATAATTTTAGAATCCAACATCGATCATTTAACTAAATATTTCATAAATTTGCTCTCTAAAAATTTTATTCTGTGAGTGATGGTAAAGACATGTCCTTTCTTGGGCATATAGGAGAATTAAGAGGGCATCTGATCCGTTCGATTATTGCTATCATAATTGCGGCCTTTATAGTTGGTTTTAATATCAACTGGATTATGGACCATATCTTTTTTGGGCCTACCAGAAATGATTTCCCTACCTTCAGGGTTGTCAATCATTTTTCAAGAATGATTTTGGGGGAAGACAGTATTCACCTTCCAAAAGATTTCCCTGTCCGTGTACAGAGACTGTATCAGCAGTTTAATGTAATGATGGCTGTTTCTGTTTTTGGGGGAATGGTGGCGGCTTTTCCCTATATTGTATGGGAACTGTGGCGTTTTATCAGTCCTGCTTTACATCCGAGAGAGAAAAAGAATTCCATTTATATCATCAATGCAGTATGGATGCTTTTTATGACCGGAGTATTATGCGGTTATTTTTTAATCCTCCCGTTTGCCGTTAATTTCGGGGTTATTTTTAAAATCTCAGATATTATTGTTCCGCTTTATGACTTAAGTGATTACACCACCTTATTTTTACAGGTAGTGTTGGGTATGGGAGTTATTTTCCTTTTCCCGATTCTGATCTATTTCCTTACCAGCATCGGAATTCTTACCCCAAAGTTTATGAAAACATACCGTCGTCATGCTATTGTTTTGATTATGGTAGTGGCAGCAATCATTACACCGGCAGACGTTTTGAGTATGCTGATGGCGGCATTCCCACTGCTTATCTTATATGAATTCAGTATCATGATGTGTACTTTTACTTACAAGAAAGTACAGAAAAGTAACGGAACCCTTCCTGCAGTACAGGAGTAATTGACCGTACTTTTAGATATCACAATATACCACCGCCCGGCAATGACCGGGCTTTTTTATGTCTTCTTAAATTATGTATTTAATTTCATTTCAGTACGGGGCTGTTAATTTAATTTTATAATTTTGAAAAGATTATTAATTAAATTTTACATGAAAAAATTATCATATACCCTTTTATTTGCATCAGGATTGGTTTTCGGACAGTTCTTTGAGAAGGGTAAAGTTTTCACCAGGCAGGATACTTTAAAGGGCTCCAATACTGAATTCAGAAATTTTTGGGATGTCAAAAAATATGATCTTTCTGTAGAACCGGATTTTGAACAGAAAAGCATCAAAGGAAATAATACAATCAGTTTTGAAATTATAAAAGATGTTATCAATCCTGTTTTCCAGATCGATCTTCAGCAGCCTATGAAAGCTGATAAGGTAGAAGGAAGCTTTCCTATTGCCAATTATAAGCAGGATGGGGATTTTATTTTCATTACAACGAATAAAAAATTCAAAAAAGGTGAAAAATACACCATCAACGTAATCTATTCCGGAAAGCCAACCATTGCTAAAAACGCACCATGGGACGGAGGATGGGTATTCACTAAAGACGAAAAAGGAAATCCATGGATGACTGCTGCTGATGAGGGAATAGGAGCTTCCATATGGCTTCCTACCAAAGATATCTGGAGCGATGAACCAGATAATGGAGTCATCATGAAAATTATAACGCCTAATGATCTGGTAGGTGTGGGTAACGGCAGACTCACTGATAAAAAAACAACGGGCAGCAAAACCACTTATACCTGGGAAGTTAAAAATCCTATCAACGCCTACTCCATTATCCCGAGTATAGGGAAATATGTCAATTTCAAAGATGTATTTGAGGGTGAAAAAGGAAAACTGGACCTGGATTATTGGGTAATTGACTATAATCTGGACAAGGCAAAAAAACAGTTTCAACAGGTAAAACCTATGCTCTCTGCATTTGAATACTGGTTTGGTCCATATCCGTTTTATGAAGATTCATACAAACTTGTAGAATCTCCTCACCTTGGCATGGAACATCAGAGTAATGTAGCTTATGGAAACAAATATCAGAACGGCTATCTGGGCAGAGATCTTTCAGGGACAGGAGTAGGGCTAAACTGGGATTTCATTATTATTCATGAAAGCGGCCACGAATGGTTCGCCAATAATATTACGGCAAAAGACCAGGCAGATATGTGGATCCATGAGAGTTTCACCAATTATTCCGAGACTCTTTTCACGGAAAAATATATGGACAAAAAATCGGCTGACATCTATGTTCAGGGAATCAGGAAATTGATAGACAATGACATTCCTATTATTGGCCGGTACGGCGTAAGAAATGAAGGCAGCGGAGATATGTACCCGAAAGGAGCCAATATGCTTCATACTATAAGACAGGTGATCAATAATGATGAAAAATTCAGACAGATTCTAAGGGGCTTGAATAAAGATTTTTATCATCAGACGGTAACTACACAGCAGATTGAAAAATATATTTCTTCAAAATCAGGAATTGATTTTTCCACGGTTTTTGATCAGTATCTGAGAACGATAAAAATACCAACCCTGGAATATACTCAAAATGGCAATACATTAAAGTTCCGCTATACAGATGTGGTAAAAAATCTGAAATTACCCATCATTATCAATGGCGGCCAGACCATTAACCCTACAGAAGAATGGCAGACCGTAAAGCTCACAAAAGATACTCCGGTTGAGTTTAATCCCAACTATTATATCAATTATTACAATACTAAATAGAGAAAAAAGGCAGATTTGCATATCAGCAGATCTGCCTTTTTCTTTTTACTTAAAAATTTAAGAAAAGTTTAATACTTTTCCCGTAACAAAATGATAAAAAAAGCAACTATTTAACTATTAATGTAAACCTAATGAGAAAAACAGTACTTAGTCTCGGTATTTTTGCTGCTTTTTTGGCAAATGCCCAGTCTATTAAAACAACCATTGATCTGGTCAATGTAAAAGATGATAAAGTAGCCGTTACCATGGAATTTCCGAAAATGAAATCCGGGGATGTCAAATTCCATTTTCCCAAAACGGTTCCCGGCACTTATTCTGTAGACGACTATGGAAGATTCATCGAAGGAATTAAATTTTATGACAATAAAGGAAAAGAACTTACTTACACTAAAGTAAATGATAATACCTACTCACTGAAAAATGCACAGGGACTTTCCAAAATCTCCTATCTTGTGAATGACAGTTTTGATGAAGAAACGGATACTTCAAAACATAAAGCCGTATTTTCTCCGTCAGGAACTGATATTGAAGCAGGAAAAGTGTACATGATCAATACCCATGGGTTTATTGGGTATATTGAAAACATGCAGGATGTTCCCTATCAGCTGATTGTTCAGAAACCAACCGATTTTTACGGAACAACAGCATTGGTAGATCAGGATAAATCTGAATCCACAGATACCTATACCCTTGCCAATTACGCTAAGGTGACAGATTCTCCGCTAATGTATACCAAACCTGATTATATTACCTTCAATGCAGGAGGAATGGATCTTGTATTGGGTGTATATTCTCCGACAGGGAAATACAAAGCTGCAGACTTCAAAGATAATCTTGAAAAAATGGTTATTGCCCAGAAAAAATTCCTGGGAGATATGAACACAAATAAAAAGTATGCTATCATGCTTTACCTTTCCGGAGGGGACGGCCCTGCAGTGAAAGGTTTCGGAGCTCTGGAACACCATGAATCCACAAGTGTGGTACTGCCTGAGGCAATGCCGAAAGATGCTATTGATAACACCATAACAGACGTAGTTTCCCACGAATTCTTCCATACAGTAAATCCTCTGAAAACCCATTCTGAAGAGATTCACTATTTCAATTATGCAGATCCGAAAATGTCTCAGCATTTATGGATGTACGAGGGTGGAACGGAGTATTTCGCCAATCTGTTCCAGATCCAGGAAGGCCTGATCAATAAAGATCAGTTCCTTCAGCGAATTGGTGAGAAGATTGCCAACTCCAAGAGCTATGATGATTCAATGCCATTTACCGTAATGAGTAAAAATGTATTGGTAGAGCCTTATAAAGACCAGTACAGAAATGTATATGAGAAAGGAGCCCTTCTGGCAATGTGTCTGGATATTGAACTCAGAAAACTTTCCAACGGAGAAATGGGATACCGTGATATGATCAGAAAGCTGTCTCAAAGATTTGGAGAAAACAAACCATTCAAAGATGATAAGCTGATTGATGAACTGGTAACGGTAACCGGATATCCTCAGGTAAAAGACTTTTACAACAAATATATCGCAGGAAATCAGCCTACTCCTTATGCCCAGTATCTGAATATGGTGGGTGTGGATATTAAAAAGCAGGAAAGCCAGCCAATTTTCTGGTTTATCAAAGATCCGAACCAGACAGGTTTTGATGATAAAACCAATGCCTTTGCATTTGATGATCACTCTGCATTATCTCCTTTTGCAAAAAGTATAGGATTTAAAATCACGGATCAGGTACTAGCTTTAGATGGAAAAACAATAGACATCAAAAAAGTACAGGACTTTATCGGTTATACAAGAACGATCAAAGACGGACAGGAAGTAACGGTAACCATTCTGAGAGATAACGCCGGTAAGAAAGAAAAAATGACGCTGAAAGGAAAAGCTATTCTGGATAAAATGACTATGGAAACGCCTGTATTTAAAGCGAATCCGACTCCTGAAGAGCTGAAACTGCAGACCCAGTGGCTTACTGGTAAAAAATAAACAGAAAAGCGGGGAAATTTTTTCCCCGCTTTTTATTTTCTAAGATTGACATAAGACTAAGACTATCTGATGCAAATCTAACAGATTTTGAAAACCTGTTAGGTTTCCTGTTTATAAATACTTTTAGGTCAGCATCACTCCTCCTTTCTGATGGTTATTCTAAAAGTGCTTCCCTTTCCTATTTCCGTCTGGGAAATCTTGATATCCCCGTTATGGTATTCATGAATAACTCTTCTGGCCAGTGACAATCCTAACCCCCAACCTCTTTTTTTGGTAGAATAACCGGGATTAAAAGCATTCCGTGCCTGTTGTTTTGTCATTCCGCTTCCGTTATCTTTTACTTCGATCAGAATATTTTTGTTTCTTTCAAAAACAGACATGGTGATTGCTCCTTCTCCTTTCATGGCATCTACTGCATTTTTTACCAGATTTTCAATGACCCAGCTCATCAGAATTTTATTGTGAGGGACCATAACAGTATACGTTGGAAGGTTCAAAGTAAAATTGATTTTTCTGGAAATCCGTGTTTTTAAGTAATCATAATTTTCCTGGATAGTTTTATTGAAATTCCTGTCATTCAGCTCAGGAACAGATCCTATTTTGGAGAATCGTTCAGAAATGGTTCTGAGCCTTTCAATATCTTTTTCTATCTCATGTACTCCTTCCGAATCCGGATTATCCAGCTTCATAATTTCGATCCAGCCAATCATGGAAGATAAAGGCGTTCCGATCTGATGAGCTGTTTCTTTGGCCAACCCGGCCCACAGGTATCCCTCATCTGTCTTCTTGATCGTTCTGAAAAACCAGAATGAAAAACCGAAATACAATAAAATAAACAATCCTAAAATATAAGGTGAATAGCGAAGATTATTAAGCAGTCTTGAGTTGTCATAATAGACAAACTGGTTATTTCCATCCGGCACTTTGATCTCAATAGGATCATAATTCTTTTCCATATTCCGGATCAGGTCCTGAAGCTTTTCAGGATCTTTTATTGTGCTTTCCGGGATATTTCTGTAGTACCCGAGATCAAGAATCGGATTCTTATATTTATCTGTTACAATAAACGGAATCGTATTATTGATATTAAGAATATCCGGCAGCAGGTCCAGTACATCTGTATCAGGAGTCTTTACTTCCTGCTGTATCCTAATGGCTTTGGACAGGAGACTGATCCTTTTAATCTCCTCTTTTCTGAGAAAATTGATAAGTGATGTTGAAGCCACAATGATAGCAATAACCAAAGTAGTCATGACCACAAAAATGATCCAGTTGTTCAGCCTGGTGAGTATGGATTTTCTCAATGGTATTTTATTTTAAAACATTCAGAATTTTCTGCAGCTCCGTACTTCCACTTCCCTGATAGTTATTGATAATAATCGAAAATACGTATTTTTTTCCATCTTTTGCTGTATGATATCCTGCAAAAGATTTGGTATCCTTCATTGTTCCGCTTTTCATTTTCATTCCATTATCCTGAACCGGGAATCCATCATAATATGCATCAAACCAGGATTGTTTTTTAGCATATAAAAGTGCCTGTACTTCAGCTTTTGCAGCTACATAATTTTGTGGGGAAAGTCCGCTTCCATCTGCAAAGTTGATCATATTAGAACTGATTCCTTTTGATTTCCAGAATTCCCTGAGATAAGAAACTCCGCTTTTGAAGGCTGAATCTCCTTTTTTCTCTTTTCCTAAGGTCTTAATTAACGTTTCCCCATACAGATTGATGCTTTTTCTTAGAAACCAGTAAACAATTTTATCCAGAGTCGGTGACTGATATGTTAGGAGAATATTATTTTTAGCGGCTGCCAAAGCTTTCTTTCCTTCTATTTCAAGCTGTGAATTGGACACAGCCTTTCCTGAAAGTTCAATCCCTGATTCTTTCAGCCACTGTTTTACTTCTGCCGCCAGCTGTAAAGGCGGATTAGGAGTAGAACCGGAAACCGTTACTGTTTTTCCTGCCGGAAGTATCCCGTTAATCAGTGCAACATTCGAATGGGGAGCAGTAAAAATAAGACTTTGATCTGAATTTCCGCCCGTTTTCAGGTCATTGAGCCACTGTACTCCTTCCAAAGGATAAGAAAAACTTTTAAAATCGGTTCCGTTTATAGTGATGTCAAATTGGTTTTCTTTCCAGTTGATCCCCCATACTCCGGCACCATAGTAATTGCCCAGGTCGTCCCATGGCCAGCCTCCAGGAATCGTCTGATGATCAAAGTAAGAATCATCAATAATCAGATCACCGGATATTTTCTTTATCCCTGAGTTTTTAATGGCATCAATTAATTTCTTTTTAAAATTTTCGGGTTTATAGCCCTCATACCTCCAGCTTCCCAATGTGGGATCACCGTTGGAGCTGATGAAAAGGTTTCCGTTGAGTGTTCCTCCTGATATATTCCCGGAATAGCTTGAAGTGGTTGTATAAGTATAATTTTTTCCTAATGTTTCCAGAGCAGCACCCGCAGTAAAAATTTTTTGCGTAGAAGCCGTCGAAAGGCCTTTATTTCCCTGGTATTCATATATAAAATTACCATTTTCATCTGAAACATAAAATGATAAACTGGAAGAAGCTGCTCCTGAAGAATCCATAAGATCCCTTGTTACTTTGTCTAATTTCTGGGCAATATTCTGTGCGGTAACCATCTGTACAGAAAGTGTAAGTACAGCAAATGTTTTTTTCATTACATTGTTAATTTGGGTCTAAACGAATAGGGTTCAGAACAGTTCACTGTCATTATATTTGTTAATATCCTGAACCTTTTCGTATATCAAAATTCTAATCAAATATAGTTAAAATAAAAGCTTCTCATACTCCCTGAGATCATCGGAAGTAAAAAGAATCTGATGGCCAGGAGATTTTTCAAACGCCCGGTCATGCTTAAAATATTTTTCATAATCATCTTCATCTATGAAAATATCCATCTGGCATTCTTTGATATAGTTTGATTTGTCTTTGTAATTTTCAATAAAATATCCGGAATCTCTCCAGGGTTCATGATGACAGCGTAGACAATTGCTTTGATGCAATGCCTTATAACCGCATATTTCACAATCCTTCAAACTTTGAAATAATTCTGAAATTTTATGCCGTATATCTTCCGGGAAAAGTAAAAGTGCAATTTTTTTTAAAAGCAGATAATAATTCGGTTCCTGCCACGAAAAATAAAATCCGTCTTCCTGATTGGTATAAAGCCATAATCTCTGAAGGTCATATTCAACCTCAGCTTTAATGATATTTTTAATATTCAGAATGGTTTTATTATTCTTCCTGACATTCTGTCTGTTATCAATTTCAATAACCGGCTGCTGTTCCAGAAAATGGGCCAGACATAATGTTGTCTGCCATGAGCCTACCGTTCGCATTTTACCTTCACTTCCGCAGATCTCACAGGTTTTTACAGACAATTCTGAATATTTATCTTTAATGTTTTTAAGTTTATTATTCAGCGTTTCGTCTTCAGAATAAGTATAACATCTCAGCTCTCCGAATTTTTCTTTTCCAAAAACACGGTGCTCCATATTCCAGCCCGCAACGGCAAATTCGAACAGTAATTTCCGGATCAGCTCATTCCATCCGGTACTGTTTACTGAAAAATTGAGCAGATTACTCTCTATAAAAAGGCCGATCTCTTCTTTATTCATATGCATCAGAGTCTGCTGCCCGATTCTATTTCATAAGGCTCTTTTCCTTTCTCAAAAATCCTTGTCAGCTCACTTCCTTCTACGGTAATAGAATCGTTTATTCTTCTGATCCAGTTTCCTTCCCTGAGGCCTACCACTTTAATGTCATTTTGGGTAAGAAATTCCTTAATGCGTGTTTCTCTTGTCTCTCCATTATGCTTTAAATCCGGGTTAGGATCCAGGTAATGTGGATTAATATTGAAAGGAACCAGCCCCATACACTCAAAACTTGGCGGATATACGATGGGCATATCGTTCGTCGTTTTCATATTCTGACCTCCTATATTACTTCCTGCACTGCATCCAAGATAAGCTTTTCCACCTGATACATTGTTTTTAAGTACAGGCATCAGCCCTTCTTCGTGTAATGTTTTCACCAATAAAAAAGTATTCCCACCACCGGTAAAGTAACCCTTTGCCTGATTAATAGCTTCTTTTTTATTTTCGAACTCATGAAGTCCTTTTACTTTTATATTGATCGTTTCAAAGAAAGAGCGGGCTTTTGCAGTATAATCATCATGGGAAATCCCACCCGGCCGCGCAAAAGGAATAAACACGATTTCATCAATCCCTTTATATAATTGGATTAATTCTTCTCTGAGATATTCCAGATATTCTCCACCAAAAAGGGTGGATGTTGAAGCTAATATGATGTTCATATGACAAAATTATAGGTATTAATAAAAAATGGATGACAAAGATAGCCTCAAACAGCAACGAATCAAAAATTAAATTAAAAAAAACATCAATCCCGTTAATATTTTCTAAAAAAACTTAAAGCCTCTAAAATTTAAGCTTTTGTGGAATTATTATTGAACTTTAGATTATGAATTTAAAATATAAGATTATGAAAATGAGTAAAATTAATAGCCTATTCTTAGGTTTAATATTAGCGGGAAGTGTAGGTCTTGTAAATGCACAAACAACTCAACCGGAAACTTCGACTGCAACAAGCCAATCGACGAATCCAACTATTGAAGGCCTTAAAAAGCAGGTTGAGGCCAATCCAAAGGATACTGAATCCTTAGCAAAATTAGCAGCAGCTTATCAGGATGCTTCAGACTGGACCAATGCCATTGATACCTGGAAAAAGATTTCTGCTTTATTACCGGACTGGGCTCCGTCTTATTACAGTCAGGCTTATGCCTATCAGTCTGCTAAAGATGATGCCAATGCAAAACTTGCTTACGAAAAGTATATTGCAACAGTAAAACCTGAAGAAGTAGAGCAAAATAAGAAAAATCTGGCATACGCCTATTTCTATATTGCCTTTGCAGAACAGAAAACTGATCCTAACAAGGCAAAAGAGCATATTGCTAAATCTATTCAGTATGACCCTACCAACGAGGATGCTGTGAAGCTTAGCAAAGCTTTAAATTCATAAAGAAAATGCCGGAAAAATTTCCGGCATTTTTATTTAGTAATACTGTGCAGCTGTTTAAATTTACACTTCTACATTTCCGGTTACCTATTCAATCATCTTTCCAAAAAAATCTGTTTCACCATGGAGATGGCTGATGATTTTCTCAATATTCCTCCGGATCCCTGCTTCTGTTTTTAAATTATTAATATACCGTATAAGTTCATGTCTTCTTGAAGGGATCAGCTTTTCGAAATTCTTTGTCGCCAGACTGCTTTCTTTAATAGCTTTTTCCAATTGCGGATGAATGGAGATACTTCTGTCGGAGTTATCATATTCCAGAACTACTTCAATGACTTCTCCTATTCTTTTGGGAGAGTTTTTCAGCATGATGAGATTAATATATAGCCTCCACTCCCCAAGATATTTCATAAGGTTCTGTTTAAATTCCTTTCCATTCACGGTTCCTTTTACCGGAACAGGACTTTTATTTCTTCCGGATTTTTCAAAAATCGTATCCAGTATTTCCTCCGGAACAAATACAAACGGATTAATTCCTATGATTTCCAATGTGGCTGTGAAACGGTTGTTTTCCATAGATAGCAAATTTAAACTGATCAGGCTGGAAGCTAGAAGCTAGAAGCTAGAAGCTAGAAGCAAAGTTAACTGTTTGATTTAATATTAATAGATTTTTTTTCCTGCCCTCTCTGCTCTCAAACTCTCAGACTCCCAAACTCTCACCCCTGACCTCCGTAACTCAAAATTCATACTTCAGAACCCAATTAATTCCCTATCTTTGTATCAATAAATCTATTTATCAAAATGAAATTTTTTATTGACACAGCTAATTTAGAGCAAATTAAGGAAGCAAGAGATCTTGGAATTTTGGATGGGGTAACAACCAACCCTTCATTAATGGCAAAAGAAGGTATTCAGGGTGCTGAAGCGATCAGAAACCATTACAAAACGATCTGCGAACTTGTAGACGGAGATATTTCTGCTGAAGTTCTTTCTACAACGTATGAAGAAATGATCAAAGAAGGAGACGAATTGGCTGCTATTCACCCAAATATCGTTGTAAAAATTCCGATGATCAAAGACGGAATCAAAGCATTAAAATATTTTTCTGATAAAGGAATCAAAACCAACTGTACATTGATCTTCTCTCCAGGGCAGGCTCTTTTGGCAGCAAAAGCAGGAGCTACTTATGTTTCCCCATTCTTAGGAAGACTGGATGATATTTCTACAGACGGTCTGAACCTTATCCAGGAAATCAGATTAATTTTTGATAACTATATGTTCGAAACTGAAATCTTAGCAGCTTCTATCCGTCACTCAATGCATATTATTGACTGTGCTAAAATCGGAGCGGATGTTATTACATCTCCACTTCCTCCGATCTTGAGCTTATTGAAGCACCCATTGACAGACAGCGGACTGGCTCAGTTTATTGCAGATTCTCAGAAATTGGCATAATAGCTGATCCTTTGCTCAGATATAACAAAATCCCGGAACATTGTTCCGGGATTTTTTATCTTTATACAGATCTTATTATTTCCGGATTTAACTACCTGATTACATGTGAATCAAATAGTAAATAAAAGCCATGAGAAAAAATATTCTTCTGTTCGCATTACTCTGTTTTTCTTTTGTGTTCTCTCAAGACATTATCTTTTCAAAAGAAAAGCTTGAACAACTCAATCAATTTAACCTTGAACATAAAAGCCGGGCTTTTATTATTTTTCAGAATGGAGCAATCATTAATGAAAAATATTTCGGAACAAAAATTATTAACAAAATGCCTTTTGACGAAAATGCCAACTGGTATTGGGCTTCAGCCGGAAAATCCCTTACTGCAGTGTTGATCGGTATTGCCCAGCAGGAGGATTTATTAAGCATCAATGATCCGGTTTCAAAATATCTGGGAAGATGGACAGGAATGGATAAAAAGGATGAAGATAAGATCACCGTCAGAAACCTTCTCACTATGACTTCGGGACTTGATTATGTACAGGATCAGCAATGCGGGTCAGCCAGCTGTTTTGTGCTTAAAAATATTTCCGGGACTTTCTGGTATTATGATACCTCAGCGTATTCCCAACTGGCTAAAGTGATTGAAAAAGCGAGTCACAAAAGCATCGATCAGTATACTTATGAAAAGCTTTCAGGTGCAAAAATTTCAGGAAAATGGATCCCTTTTGAAAATGGACTTGTATTTTCAAGTAACGCAAAAAGCTTTTTACAATTTGGAAAACTGATCTTAAATAAAGGGAAACTTGACGGCAAAATGTATTACTCTTATGATGATTATTTTAAGCAGATGATAGATTCTTCGCAGGATCTTAATCCTTCTTACGGTTATTTATGGTGGCTTAATGGAAAAAATGTTATAAAAATTCCCGGAGTTGAACAACCCTTCAATCAGTCGCTCGTTCCTGATGCTCCGAAAGATATGTTTTGTGCACTGGGCAAAAACGGTCAAATCCTCGATGTTATTCCCAGCCAAAATCTTATCATCCTAAGAATGGGTGAAAACCCTAATGGTTACAGCAATATGATAAAATTTCACAGAGACCTTTGGGATCAGATTTTAAAATAAAATGTCTGAAATGAAATCCAGACATTTTATGATATCCTGTAAAATATCATTTCAGCAGGTCCAGTTCAAGAATATTGTTCTGCTTCTTAAGATCATTTTTCATCTTAAGTTCTTTTTCTTTTTTTCCTTTATCTTGAGTTACCAGTTTTCCGGAATCATCTATTTCCTGGATTTCAACTCCCTGTGCTAACATCTGTTTTTCACTTTTCATAGGATCTGCAAGATATTCTTTGAAGGCTTTTCGGTATTTTGCTTCAGTTACAGTAACAAGTGCATTGAATCTTTCTTTTTCTTTAGTGCTCTTCCACTCATATCCGGCTGGAAGTTTTTTAATTCCTTTTAATTCAAATGAATGGGTATGAGAAGCGTCTTCAATCTTTACAATCAACCCGGGAAGTCCTGAGAACTTATAAGGGCCATCCTGAATAGGAAGATCCGTAGTAAACCATGCAGTCCATTTTCTACCCGCAAAAGAACATACTGCTTTTTGGGCAGAAAAGCCTCCTGTTTTTTCTTTATCAGGAAGAATTTTCCAGTCCTGTTTTCTTTCATCCTGTACCATATATTCATCCGCTGACAAATTGTTAAAAAAACGTACCGAATAATCAGGATAGGTTTTTTCAACACTATGAACCACCTTACCTTTAAATTTTATACCGGAAAAGTTGATTTCTCCATTTCCTGCCTGCAGCTGCTTTTCCATAGATGCAGTCATCAGTGAATCAGACTCAAAAATATCTTTACTGTAAAACCTGGATCCTTTGGAAACAACATCCAGAAACATTATTTCAGTTTCGGGTTTGTCTTTAGCAGTTGAATCAATACTGTATCTATACTCATAAATAAATCTTTGATTCTGAGCATTGACTGCCAGAGTCAATAGCAGACTGAATGCAATAATTATTTTTTTCATAGATTATCAGTTGAAAAATTATTTAGTTTTCTTTTACTATTGCTTTAACAACCCTACACGGATTTCCCACAGCCACTACATTATCAGGAATATTTTTAGTAACAACACTTCCCGCCCCTATCACCGAGTTATTTCCAATAGAAATACCCGGTAGTACAACCACATTTCCTCCTAACCAGACATTATCACCTACTTTTATAGGATGTGCATACTCCAGTCCTTCATTTCTTTGTTTTGTATCCAATGGATGGCCTGCTGTATAAAAGCTGCAGTTAGGCCCGATAAAAACATTATCTCCGAACTCGACAGCAGCACAGTCTAAAATAACAAGATTATGATTGGCATAGAAGTTCTCTCCTACTTTTATATTATATCCGTAATCGCACCAGAAATTGGGTTCGATACAAATATTTTCCTGGACACTGCCCATAATCTGCTTGAGTAGTCTGTATCTGTTTTTTATATCTGAGTTTTTCAACCCATTATATTCCTGGCACAGATCTTTACATGCAATACGTTCCTGAATGAGCTCCTTATCGTAATTGGCATTATATAAAAGTCCGGCTGCACATTTTTCCTTTTCTGTCATGAGATATAACATTGATTATTGACTATTGAAAGATAAGAAATTTGCAACAATGATCTTAATTGATATTCATCATCTAAATCTTGAAAATAAAAAACAGAATAACAAATGTCTGCTATTCTGTTTACAGTAGAAAATATAATAATTTTAGTTCACCAGATCCGGTTCGATCGGATTATTATCTTTTTTAAGGGCTTCTTTAGTATTTTTTTCTATTTCCCTCAGTACCTGATTGGGATCTGAGATTTCTTTGCCGTCTCCCGTTCTCAGCTTAAAACTAAATTTGGTATTGCCATCACTATTCTTCATCAACATTTCTCTCATATTCTTTGCAGGATCATTTACATAAGCCTTCCATACTTTTTTGAACTGATCTTTTGTTACTTCCAGCTCTTTTCCGCCTATTCCCAGTACCTTTACATGATCAGGCACCTGCATTTCCGAGTCAGCGGCCGGAGTATTAATTGTTTTATTACCTATTATCGTCATTATGTGAGATCCGGTGGTGTCCTCAATTTTTACGATAAGGCCCGGAAGTCCATAAAAAACATAAGGGCCATCCTGAAAAGGAAGATCTGTTGTAAACCAGGCAATCCATTCTCTTCCTCCAAAGCTGGCAGTGGCTTTCTGAGCCTGGTACGCTCCTATTTTTTGTTTCTCAGGCAATATTTTCCATTCCGGTTTCTGATCTTCTTTTATTTTATACTTATCTGTAGAAATGCTTCTGAAGAGATAAGTTTTAAAATCCGGGTATTGCTTGGTTACTTTATAGGAAACCTGTCCCGGCCTCTCTCTTTTGTTGACACTGATATTTCCGCTGCCTGCTTTCAACTGTTTTTCAAGTTCGGCTTTTCCTATAGAATCGGCTACAAATTTATCACGGCTATAGTAACTTGATCCGTTTTTATCGATATCAAGCATCATCATTTCAGTCTTTACATCTGTTTTATTATTGGAATCCGGAATAAACTTATATTCATAAAAAAACCTGTTGACCTGTGCACTGGTCAGCACGCCCAGAAATATAAAAAATAGAATTTTGCTTTTCATAATGTATGATTAAAAAAGGCTTTGTCAATCTGAAACTGACAAAGCCTGATGGAACTTTATTTCTTTGTCTCAATTCTTATTTCTCCCTGTTTAAAATCTCCTTTTTTCTGAGTATTGACATTGACTCTTGATATATTATTGTTGTCTAATGAATTTACATCATCCCTGGAAGCTTCTTTCCCGTCAATATAGTACTTATATTTCACATCGTCATTACCACTTATTCTGAACTTTTTGACTCCATTCATGGCAATATTTCCGTTGCCATCCTTTTTAATGAAATCAGCATTCATTACAATTACATCAGGTGAGGCGTTGGTTACTTTAATAAAAGTACCATCTCTAAAGCTGATTGATCTTTTTTCTGCTTCCACACGGGCTTTTTCAACGTCTGTTCTTATTCTATCCGCATCAAACCTGATTTTATCTGCTTCAATTCTCGCTTTGTCTCCCTCTATTCTTGCTTTCTCTCCTTCCATTCTGGCTTTTGCTGCTTCTTTCATAGCATTTTTTGCTTCTGCCATTGCTTTACGTACTTCTTCTTTTTCTTTAGAACTAAGATCTTTATAGTAGACCGTATTATTGTTTTTAAAATAAACTACTTTCGGAGCTTTTGGAGCCTGAGGTTCAGCTGGTGCATTAGGTGCTGTGGGGGGAACGATGTGTTTTACAGCTCTTTCAGCTGCTCTTCCCGCTTTTTTAGCCGCTCTTTCTATTTTACGAAGTGCTTTCTTATCAAGAGGATCCATATTTTCAAGTTCCTTCATTTGATTTTTCCATTCAGCGGAATTGAAATATTCATCAACTTCAACTTTGGAAGCCATCTCTCCTATCTCTGATGCCAGGTTACTTATTTCTTCAATTTTATCACTGAAGGCATCACTTTCCGGATCCAATCCATCCAGCTCCTTCTCTTTTTCTTTTATCTTTTTTTCAAGCTCGGTCAATTTTGTATGATCTTCCGGTGATACAGATTTTAATCCTGTAATATTTCCCTGAACAGATTTTTCAGGTCTTACCGTATCTTTTTTGATTTCTGAAACTGCTTTTTTTATGGAAAGATTGGTTTCTTCAATTTCTCTGTTCTTTGCATTTACCAGATAAGCAAAAGCTACGGTAAATAACACCGGCAATGCAAGAATTCTTCGCGCATATCCGAACTTGGTTTTTGGTTTTTGTAACATTTTAAGTCTTTTTTTAAGGTTTGAACTTAGAAACGGACTGGCAGCAGGCAACTGTGTTCCGGAAAAGTGGCTTGCTAAAAGCATCTGCGCAAATGCTTTGGTGTCCGATTGCTGTACGGCTTTTTTATCAGCCAGGTACTCGTGGATGAGACTAATTTCTTTTTTGATGATATGAAAAAACGGATTGAACCAGAAAACAGAAGTAATAATCTCGATAAAAATCTTATCAAAGGAATGTTTCTGCTCAATATGTACCATCTCATGCTTTAAAATCTGTTTTCCTATATCAGAATGCAGGGTAATAGCATTCTTCCAGAAAAGATTCTTAAAGTATGAAAACGGGGCTTCGCTAAGATCTGTACGGTAAAAGTTGATCCCGTCAAAACTTTCTTTCTGAAACTCTTTTTTAAACTGCTGGATTTTGAAAATTCCATAGATCAGCTTCCCTAAAAAATAGAGAGAAACCAGTCCCAGAGCTGAAAAAATAAGGTTAAAATAAAGGTTACCATTGTCTATGTTTTTGTGTGTGTTAAAATTCTGAATCTTGTCAAGAAGCATATACATATCATTATTTACCTCTATCGTAAAATCGTCTACTCTGATGAGTGGCAGCAGCAGTGATATCACGATTGCAGCCAACAGATAAAATCTGTTATAATGATGGAATGTCTTGTCTTTTAAAGACAACTGATAGTACAAGAATGTTACACCCGAACATAAAATTGTTTTCCCAAAGTATAAAAGTATTGCTTCCATAGGTATTAGTCTTTCTTTTTGAGTTCATCCAATAACATCTCAAGGTCTTCTACCGTCATTTCATTTTTTTCTACCAGAAATGAAACGGCACTTTTGTAAGAGCCTTTAAAATAATTTTTCACAAGGCTTTTCATGGTCTTCCCGGAGTACTGTTCTTTTGAAACAAGTGGAAAATACTCATGTTGCCTTCCGTGTACACGATAGTCCACAAATTCTTTGTCTTTCAATACTTTTAAAATGGTAGAGACCGTATTGGTATGCGGTTTAGGATCCGGAAAAAGATCAAGAACATCCTTCAGGAATCCTTTTTCTATTTTCCATACATACTGCATTACCTGCTCTTCTGCTTTTGTTAAAGTCTGAATTTTCATATCCTGTTCATTTATCAATTATCGTGATATAAAGTCATCCAATTCTATATCACTAAGAAATTAGTTATACAAATGTAGAAATAAATTTGAATCAAACAACTATTTTTTTAGTGATAAACTCGCACAAAAATACAACACTCTGAAAATCAATAAAAT
The DNA here is from genome assembly GCF_006829085.1 of Chryseobacterium sp. ON_d1. Classification (GTDB taxonomy): domain Bacteria; phylum Bacteroidota; class Bacteroidia; order Flavobacteriales; family Weeksellaceae; genus Chryseobacterium. The sequence continues at coordinate 145,464 of NZ_BJTC01000002.1, read as the reverse complement.
AAAAATACATAAAATATATTAATTTTTTAAAGGAGAGAAAATATTAACTGTTTAATCCACAGAAAAAGAGTCATTTCAGGGATAAATTCTTAAAACTTGTTAAATTTTATTAAATAAAATTAAAATGAATTTGTTTTAACCGGGAAATTATATTTATTTTAGTGCTTTAAAAATTTCTCATGAAAAGATATAATTTATTGATTGTACTATTACTGCTTATTTTTAACGTTACTACAGCACAAAAGAAGGGTTCTCCTGCTGCTGATCTTAGCATACTAAAAGATACAAAATCAAAAATCGAAGCTACCGTTCCATTGGTTATCCAACATCTTCAGACGATTGCAACTAAAGAAGGAGATAATAATATTGTGAATAACGGAAAGATTGCTTTAGGTAAAGAATACGGCACTTTAGAATCTGAGTGGTTCTTATATAGAAACAATATGAAAAACTGTATCCTGAACAATTCCTCTAAAAAAGCTAAAAAATGTATGGAATACCATAACAATATGTTTAGAGGTACTATGATCAATTATAACAATTATATTACCAACCTTACAAGAAAGAACGGATACTTAGGCGTAGATGGTGATACTAAATTTGATTTTAAACCAGCTGATATCGCTACAAAATTAAACGAAGCTTACTTTAATGCCAATGATGCGGCAGGAAGAATGAAAGCTGATCAGAAAAGAGAATTTTTGGGACAGACCATGTCTGACGACAACAAGCTGGCTCCTTATGGCCAGCTGGCTCAATAAGATCTGGCGTTTTATAAAATAAAAAAAGAGAACTGTAATTACGGTTCTCTTTTTTGTTCGAAAAAGCAAAAAATCTCTGCCAGAAAAAGCAGTTTTGTGGTACTAATCATAAAACCCTTGGGGAAAAAGTAGAAAATTAGGCAGAGATTTTTTTGCATACACTCTACAGATCAACTGTCCTACCCATGATCTGTAAGAGCTTTACAAAAATAGGAGTAAGACCTTTATTGGCAGAAGAATGCCTGTAGAATTAAACGCTCACTACTGTAGAAGTAATACTACTTCCCCTGTTTCCACCAATGATAGTAATTATGCATTCCATCAAATTCGAATCCACAGCGTGGATATAATGTGTTTCCGATATTATTGGTCTTTTCTGTTTCAAGCATGAGTCCGCACGCTCCTGTTTCCTCGCACCATTGCTTGCTGCGATCAATCAATGCAACAGAAAGCCCTTTTCCTCTATAATCAGGATGAACAAACAAATCGCTTAACAGCCATTGTTTTTGCAGCTTAGTATAATGAAATAACTTATAAAGCTGAACAAATCCCACTGCTTTTCCATCTGTCACTGCAAGAAAAATATCAGATTCACTGTTCAAAAAGCGTTCTCTGAGAAAAACTTTTCCTTTTTCAACATCTGATTCCTGTCTGTAAAAAACACGGTAAAGATTGAATAATTCAGCTGTTTCATCAAGATCCTCAAGGCTTGCCTTTTTAATAATGTAATTCATTGTTATATATTTTTTATTAACAGCGCAAAAGTAGCCTTAACCATGACCACTCATATCATCCAGAATAATATTAAATCCATAGGCCAGACAGGTTTCTGATCTTTCTTATATCATACAATAAATACCGCATGTTTCGGATTGTATCGTCCTGAACAACTTCAGATTTTTGCAGAATAAAATGTAACCCGTGAAAAATATTGTTCATAAAATAAAAAATACAGACTGGCAAGACATTACAGAAACAATGCATCAAAACGGATATGCCCTCATTCCTGATCTGCTATCTGAAGATGAATGTGAAGCATTGAAGGCCAGCTATGACCATTCTGTTCTTTACCGCAAAACAGTAGTTATGGCCAGACATCGTTTCGGACTGGGAGAATATAAATATTTTACCTACCCATTACCTGAAATTATTCAAACCATCAGAACAACCATTTACCCTTATCTGGCTTCTATTGCCAATTCCTGGTTCAATGCCTTACATATTGATACTCAATTTCCTCTAGATCATCAGGAATTTTTACATCAGTGCCATGCTAACGGACAGCAGAAAGCCACTGTTTTAATTCTGAAATATGGAAAAAGCGGATTTAATACGCTGCATCAGGATTTATATGGAGAGATGTACTTTCCTATTCAAATTGTACTCATGCTCAGTGAACCTGAGAAAGATTTTACAGGTGGGGAATTTGTACTTACCCAACAGATTCCGCGGTCACAGTCAAAAGCTATTGTTTTAAAGCCTAAAAAGGGAGATGTCCTTATTTTCACTACTCAATTTAAACCGGAAAAAGGGACCAAAGGCTATTACAGAGTCAATATGAAACACGGTGTAAGTGAAATCAGAGAAGGAAACAGGTATGCGTTGGGAATTATTTTTCACGACGCTATAAGTTAATGGGCAGATTATCATCTACTATGATCCTACATTCCCACATATCACCTGAAAATTTAAGAAGTAAAATCCGCAGCATGGAAATATGTTTTGGAGGCAATAAAAAACTCAAGATTTACGGATTGTTAAACTGTAAATCAGGAAAAAGAATGAAAAAAGAAAACAGAATTTTCTTCACCAATGAAAAGGAAGCTTTGCAAAATAAATTCCGTCCTTGTGGCCACTGTATGAAAGAAGCGTATAAAAATTGGAAAAAGCACAATTACTGTAATTAAAAATCAAATTGATAATTTTTCAATATATATATCAAATGTCACCCTTGGCAGATAAGTTAACATAATAAAAAAATTATAAAAATCAGGTATTTTAAGTATATATAATATTAAAAAATTTGTATCATTGCACCATAATAACCATACCGACATCAACTTATTCATGATTAAGAAAGCTATATTCTCAATTGGATTTACTCTAAGCTTTATTTTACTTTCTGCTCAGACGGCAGCTAAACTGGAAGTTCGCTACAGTATGAAATTCATTCCCGACAGTACAAAAAAAAACAATGCTTCTTATGCCGAAGTAACTTTATTATGTAATGAAAACGAATCTCTTTACTATAGTCCTGATGCAAAAAAATATTATGACTATTTATATAAGAAAACAAGAGAAATGTCAGGAAATAAAATTGACTTAGGTTCTCTTCCAGCATATCCAAAAGTAAGAGGAAATGTTTATAGAAATGGAAGTACAATTACCGCAACACTGCCAGTAAGCAAATATAATTATTCATTTGAAGAACCCCAACTCAAATGGGAATTGTTGAAAGACACCAAAACAATTGATGGAATGAAATGTAATCTGGCTCAAACCACAACAGACACTGGCGACATTTTTTTTGCATGGTATACTCAGCAATATCCATTTTCAGAAGGCCCCTTCAGATTTAAAGGATTACCCGGTTTAATTATAAAATTGTATAATAAAAACAATACCATAGAAATCAATGCTTCTGAAATAAGACAGTCCTCCGAAATTATCGAACCTTTATCATTAGGACGCATCATAAAATTAAAATCGAAGGAGGAATTTTTAAAGGCACGTAAGACCTATTATGAAAATCCCAATATCAATTCATTAGGAGATGATATCATTATTAAAGATGATAGAGGAACAGACTATACCAAAAGAAGAAAGGATGAATTGAGCTCTCAGAATGTATTTTTAGACTAATAAAAACTTTTTTAATATAAATTTTTAACCATGAAAAAATTATTTTTATTTGGAGCATTATTAACTGCTTCATTAACATTTGCAAACACATTTGAAGTAAACAGCTTTGCCAGTAAAAAAGAAACTTTCACAAAAATTGAACAAATAACCAATGTTCAAAATGTTAGAGTTACTAAACTTTTTAAAGGGTATTACACTGTAGAGTTCGATTTACCTTGTGGAGGAGGCCATATGACAGTAACTTTTGCAAGTGAATTCCCTAATGAAGCTGGAAATCAAGGATTTATTGATGACTTAGCGAATGCTGTAAATAGCGGTGTATCACAAGGCTGTAAGTATAAAGCTGAATTCGGTTTATAATCTTATAGAAACGCCTTCGATTGAAGGCGTTTTTTATTTACTTTCCGCTATTTTCAAATATCAAATAGTAGATCACTCATAAAACAACAAACATAAAAAAATCGGTATAACAATAAGTCATACCGATTTCTCGTTTTAGTAGCGGGAACCGGACTCGAACCGATGACCTTCGGGTTATGAGCCCGACGAGCTACCTACTGCTCCATCCCGCGGTGTATTTTTAGAGTGCTTACCGAAAGCACTTGCTTAGTAGCGGGAACCGGACTCGAACCGATGACCTTCGGGTTATGAGCCCGACGAGCTACCTACTGCTCCATCCCGCGGTGTATTTTTTAGAGTGCCTACCGAAAGCACTACTTAGTAGCGGGAACCGGACTCGAACCGATGACCTTCGGGTTATGAGCCCGACGAGCTACCTACTGCTCCATCCCGCGATATTGGATTGCAAAGGTACGAATATTTTTTAAAAATCCTAATTTTTCTTTTAAATAAAGGACTTTTATGAAAACTATTTTATTATTTGTATCTTTGTTTTATGGCAAAAATATTAAAAATTTATCCGGACAACCCACAGGAAAATCTTGTGAATGAGGTTATTAAAACATTAAATAATGGCGGACTGATCATCTATCCTTCTGATACCATTTATGCTTTAGGCTGTAATATTTTTGACATCAAAGCCATGGAAAAACTGGCGCAGCTCAAAAAAACAAAGCTTGAGAAATCAAAATTCTCCATTATATGTAATGATCTAAGCCATCTTTCTGACTTTACAAGACCTATTGAAACTTCAGTTTTCAGGTTTCTGAAAAGTCATCTTCCAGGGCCCTTTACGTTCATTCTTGAAGCTAATAAAAGTCTGCCTTTAGCATATAAAGGTCATAAAACAATTGGTATCCGTGTTCCAGACCACCCGATTCCACAGCTGATTGTTGAAAAATTAGGACACCCTATTGCTTCCACTTCCATCAGAGACGATGACGAAATCATTGAATATTCTACCGATCCTGAACTTATTGCTGAAAAATATGATCACTTGGTAGATATTGTTATTGATTCAGGATATGGAGATAATGTAGCGTCAACTATTGTAGATCTTACCTCAGGAGAACCGGAAGTTATCCGTCAGGGAAAAGGTATTATTTAATTCTGATTAAGGTTCAGGCTTAAGCTTATATTTGAGAGATTGGATTATGGGGTTTATGGGGAAGTATTCTGTAGGAATTTTACTCACTTTTGTGCTTTTAGCTTCTGTGATGCTGTATGCTTTTCCTGCTGTCAGCATAATAACAGGAACAAAAGGAATTACCAGAGACAATTTTTTTCTCACCAGGGTTGCGATCTGGGGAGTTTTTCTTCTGATATTTCTATACAGTCTTTTTGTAGAAAAAGAGTCATTTTTATTAAAAAAAGAGAGCCCTTATCCCATAGCATTCTATATAAAAACAATCTTTTACTTATACCTCATCTGCTGTATTGGAGGAGCTGTTCTGAATGTGATGATACAGCTTTTGATTCAGGAAAAAGTAAGTGATAAACTTTTGGAACTTAACTTCATTTTTAAAAATGATTATTTTTTAATTATTTTTACATCCTTTACGGCAGGTACTGTAGAAGAATTTCTTATGCGTGGCTATATACAGCCCAGAATTGAACGAATTTACAACAGTCCGCTTGCGGGAATATTGGTATCGGCTATTCTGTTTGGGATCCTTCACAGTACTTATGGCACTATAAGCCAGGTGGTCATTCCTTTCTTTATTGGAGTTGCTTTTGCTATGTTTTATAAACTGTATTCCAATATTAAAATTCTGATCATCTGTCATTTTATGATTGACTTTATTTCCCTGATGGCCATGAATTTTATTGATATTAAACAATTATCTGTATTTTAAACATTATGAAAATTATAACATCCCCTGCAAAACTGATGAACGTAGAAAATTCAACAGACCTGTTGAGAACCACTACCCCGAAATTCATTGAAGATGCAGCCTATATACAAACTTATTTAAAAGAGAAGTCTCCAAAATATCTTTCCGAACTGATGGAAATATCAGCTAAACTGGCGGATGAAAACTGGGAAAGAAATCAAAAATGGAAATCCAAGCCTACTGCAAAAGAATCTGCTCCGGCCATGTTTGCTTTTACAGGAGAGGTTTACAGAGGGCTGGATGCCAAAACACTGGATAAAAATGCTGTAGATTACCTTCAGAAAAACTACAGAATCCTTTCCGGGCTTTACGGTTTACTGAAACCTTCGGATAAAGTAATGTTGTACAGGCTTGAAATGGGACGCCCTTTTGAATTTGAACAATACAAAAACCTTTATGAATTCTGGAGAGAAAAGATCACAGAACAGCTGAATTCCGAAATGAAAAAAGGAGAAATTCTTCTTCATCTTGCCAGCAATGAATACGGAAAAGTAGTTGACAGAAAAAAGCTGAACCACAAAGTGATTGATTTTGATTTTTACGAGTTGAAAGATGGAAAGTTAAAGACCATTGTGGTTTACACCAAACACGCAAGAGGCCTTGTGGTAAGATTCTGTGCAGAAACCAACGCCAAAACTCTGGAGGATGTAAAAGCCTTCAACTATGAAGGGTATAGAATTGATGAAGAGAAATCCACGGATACAAAACTGGTTTTTACAAGATAAATGACAATTTCAGCCTTTAAAAAATATTTCAAAGCAGAACTTTCCAGGCTTTATACAGAGTCGGAAAGTATGTTTTTATCGTCTTTGTTCATTCATCAGATAGTCGGTTTTGATAATTTTCAACAAAGAAGATCTGCCAATCAGGAACTTCTGACTGATGATGAAGAAAAACTTCGTCATCTTGTATCAGAACTCAAATCCGGAAAACCTTACCAGCAAATCCTGGGCGAAACAGAATTTTATGGAATGAAGTTTTTTGTGGATGAGAATGTATTGATCCCTCGTCCTGAAACGGAAGAACTATTGGAGATTGCTATCAGAGAGATCAGAAGTTCAGGGATTAAAGTTCAGGGATTAAAAATTTTAGACATTGGAACCGGGAGCGGGGTGATTCCTTTGGTTTTAAAAAAATACTTTCCGGAAGCCCATGTTTCATCTGTTGATTTTTCTGAAAAAGCCTTGAGTACTGCAAAAAAAAATGCAGAGCACCATCAGTTGGATATCAATTTCATCCATGCAGATTATCTCAATAATGAACTCACAGAAAACTATGATATCATCATTTCAAATCCTCCATACATCGGAATCGAAGAAGAGGTTGAAATTGCAGATTCAGTGAAAGAATTTGAACCTAAAATGGCTCTTTTCTCCCCTACTGCTGATGCTTTGATTTTTTACAGAAAAATTGCGGAAGACTCCAAAAAGCATCTGAAAGACGGAGGGTTGCTTTTTTTAGAAATCAATCAGAAACTGGGGTCCGAAACCCTGGAACTGTATCAGTATTTCTCTGATGCTCAATTATTGAAGGATTTATCTGAAAATGACCGGTTTATTTATGGGAGGAAATAAGTAATTTTGCTTCCATACACATAAACCTATGAAAACTCTGATATGGAATATTCTCACCGCTGTTTCACTGATTGTACAACTTGTATCCTGCAAACAGTATCCACAGGATGTTGTGAATAAATATTACAGTCAAGGAGAATTCAACGGTTCCGTTCTGATTGTGAAAAATGGTCAGATGGTATGTGATACTACTCTGGGATTCCGTAACATTGAAAAAGGGCTTAAAGCAGATAAAAATACTTCATTTTATATCGCATCGCTCAGTAAGTCATTTACGGCTATAGCAATTTTAATTTCAGAACAAAAGGGATTGTTGAAACTCGATGATAAAGCTTCTATGTTTGTTAACCTTCCTGAGTATGCTGAAAACGTTACGGTCAGACAGCTTTTACACCATACTTCCGGAATCAGAGACTATGAGAATTTGTTTTCGAAAAAGGGATTAACAAATCAGGATGTAATAAATTGGCTGTTTAATCTGAAAAATCTTGATTTCATTCCCGACAGTCAGTTTAAGTATAGCAACAGTGGATATATTATTCTTGCTCAGATTATCGAAAAGGTATCCGGGAAATCTTATCCGGATTTTATCCGTGAGCAGATTATCACTCCTCTAAAAATGAATAATACCTATGTGTATGAATCCAATACCGTTATTCAGAATAGAGCTTCAGGATATAATAAGCAGAAAAAACCTGATGATTATTCCATTCTGACAACCGGTGATGGTGGAATATACTCTACTCCTGAAGATCTTTATAAATTTGATCAGGCGTTACGAAACTATACTTTAATTAATAAAGAAAATACCATTATGATGTATTCTCCTTTTCAATTGACCAGCGGACAGACATCAAATTATGGGTTTGCGTGGTTCTTAGAGAATGAAAGTGGAGAGAAATCGGTTATGCATACAGGAGGACTGAATGGTTTCAAAGCTTTATTCTGGAGAGACCTGAAAAATAACAGCTGCATTATAGCTCTTACCAATCAGGGGGATGCATTTCCATTAGGTAATTTTTTACATGATATAAAAAAAACGATCCAATAAAATGATTATTCAATCTCACGAAATCAATAATACAAAAATTGCAGAAATTATATCTGATGATGTGATCATCCAGTCTGCACAGGATGGATTAGACCTGATGGGAAATATATATTATCAGGGATATGATAAAGTCATCCTTCATGAGAAAAATATTTCTCATGAGTTCTTTGATTTAAAAACAAAAATGGCTGGAGAAATTCTCCAGAAATTCTCAAACTATCGTATAGGTTTAGCCATTATAGGCAATTTCAGCAAATATGAAAGCAAGAGTATGAGAGATTTTATTTTTGAAAGTAATAAAACAAAACATGTGAATTTTGTTGAATCCCTGGAAGATGCTTTGGAAAAAATTTCTCAGTAATTACTTTGCGCTTCTTTTGTATCCCTCGAATAAACACTATTTTCTTTAATTCACCTTTCTATTTGCTATATTATACATATTAAAAAAATTTTATATATATTATTATATTGTCAAAATTTTAAATTAAAAAAATTAATTTAACTAATAAATAATGTTAAATTCAAAAACATCCTCGTAAAAACAGGATTTCCAGTGTTTTATTCATATATTTGCAGAAACACAAAGGATTATGAATTTCACTTACTTACTGGCATCTATTCACTATAACAGACAGCCTAACTCAATTTACTTTGACACTTTCAGATAAGACAGAGTGCTCTTTTTGAGGCATGCTTGTTATATCTGTCACTGGCTTTTGGACCTGAGAAACCATCATGCCGTTACAGCAGTACCATCATTATTCCAGTGAATTTCCGGAAATAATATTTCTCATTTGGCAGGAATGAAGCTGACTGGAAGTCATTTTAAAAAAACACAGCACAAAAAACATAAACACACAGATAAAAATTATTAAACTCATTATGATTAAAAAATTATTTCTACCAATTGTTTTGGTAAGTTCATTTTCATTTGCACAAGTAGGGATAAATACACCTACCCCTGATAACAGCGCAGCTCTTGATGTTTATAGTCAAAGTAAAGGAGTCCTGATACCAAGACTCACTACAGCCAAAAGAGATGCTATTTCCAATCCGGCCAACTCACTTCTTATCTATGATACTGATAAGAAATGCGTAAGCCAGAATATTGGAACCCCTGCCAAACCTGATTGGCTATGTATCAGTAGCAATGCTGTAAAAATGTTCTATATGCCAAGTGTCTCCTTCGATACTTCCACAACAGCTAATGGCCGGACTAAAGATCTGTATACTCTGTATAAAAATCAGTTTGGATCCCCAAAAGCAAAAAGTACCAGCGCTCCAGCCTCAATTCCGTTTTTCCCGTCAAGTAAAGATCTTTATTATTATGTAACGGATGCTGACCCCAATGTATTCAGTAATATTTCCATTTCTGATGACGGAGTAATGACATACGATGTGAAAGCAGCCGCTACAGACTGTTCTTTTATTAATATTGTTTTTGTGGTTAAATAATTTGAGTTATGATAAAAAGTACCTCAATCGTACAGTATAAAAGGTTTTTGTTTGTTCTTTCCTTATTTATTTTCAGCCGGAATGTTCACGCACAGAATGAACAGGGAACCGGATACCCGTATTTTGTCAATTTCACACAGGGATTGCAGCCTCAGGAAGCTTATAAAGTGGCTACCAGCGGTGTGCAGAATGACGCAACTTTTACTACGGACGGACTGAGATTAACCCGAAGTGTGAATAATATTTCAGGAGGTGTCATCCTGGCCGATAAAATATTCAAAAGTGATCAGGGAATCAAGTTTGAATTTGAATTTGCCATTTATGGTGGAAATACTAATGGTGGAGATGGAATCTCCATATTTTTAGTAGATGGATCTATTCCTAAACAACAGCTTAATCTTGGATACTTTGGCGGAGGATTAGGATATAGCTTTGTACGTGGTGGCGAATCCACAGAAGGACTGAGAGGTGCCTATCTGGGGATAGGGCTGGATGAATTCGGAAATTTTAAAACAAGCTTTAAACAGAGTGAAAGGGTTAGAAACGGAATCTTTGGTGTAACACTAGCAGATGGAAGGAGCAATGTTTCTTTAAGGGCTAAACGTGGAAATCAATATCTCTCTTCTGCCGAACCTGCCGGATACAACGGCTACCCATTACTGTATAGTATTGCCACCAATGCAGCGCCATCCAGCAGTAACAGATCTGCATATCTGGATACCGCAACAGGAAAATATGTAGGCATTAAAAACCCCACCCTTCAGCAATTCAGTATTGAAAGCGGCGGAACTACGATTCCCCAGAATGAAAATGATGCAAGGTTCCGTAAAGCATATGTGACATTGGTCCCCAATCCTGCCGGTGGTTACAATATAACCCTGGAAATACAGCATGGAACTGTGAAAGATAAAGTGATTGATAATTATTATTACCCAACATCTCTGAAATATACTGAGACTACTCTATCCAACACTACCGTGAGAACACTGGACACTTCGCCGCCTGCTACTTTCAGGATCGGTTTTGCGGCCTCTACCGGAGCGGCCAGAAATATACATCTATTAAAAAACTTAGGGGTTACAAGACCTTATGCAGCTGAGGTAACTGATGATCTGTTTGCAGGTTGTCCGGGGATAAAATCCACTTTTTCCCCTTTACTGAATGATGCAGCGTATTCTTCAGCAAACGGTCAGAATCCACCTGCACTTTCTTATAACAATCTTGATTTTAATTCATTCCGTTTTTTAGATAATAATGGAACGGTGATTCCGAATATAACAGGCGGTGTCTATACGAACAATCAAGGAACATGGACTTATTCCTACTCAACCGGAAAGCTTGCTTTCAAACCTGCAAACGGTTTTACCGGAGTGGCCCAGATACAATACGATATTAAAGGCGGTGGAAGAAATGGTACTGAAGCTCCTTACAATAAGGAAGAATACAGATCATTGCCCGCACTGATACAGGTTAATATTTCCAGTACAAACAACTGCAGCAAAGCCTGCGTGATATCCAATAAGAATGTTACTCAGAATATAACAAGATAAATTGATAAAACCAGCTGCTATCAGCTGGTTTTATCGTTCTTGCAGTATTGATACTACTTACCGTTTTTAATAAAATACCGGACAGCATCTTCGATTGCTTTATCAACAGGCTGGTACTGAACTTCAAGTTCTTCTACCGATTTCCGGTTATTATAATAATTACAGACCTGCAGTGCTTTCATATTGGCTGTACTGAGGCTGGTCTTTATTTTCAGCTTTCTCATGCCGTCACCCACCCATCCAAGTAAGTTTAGAATGATATTGGGAATGGGCATCATAATCGGTTTTTGGCGGGTAATTCTGTTTATCTTCTTAAAAAAATCCCTGTAGCTCATATTTTCATTAGCTAAAAGATATTTTTCACCATTTCTCCCTTTTTCAATGGCATTCAATATTCCGGTTGTAACATCTTCCACATGCACAAAATTCTTTCCTCCTTTCGGATAGAAAATCAGTTTCTTTTTCCAGGCCCGAAAGATAATTTTCCCTGAGCTTGGTTTGGTGTCATAAGCTCCGATCATAAAAGTTGGATTTACAATGATAACCTCAGTATTTTTTAAGTTTTTTAAAAGATAATCTTCAGCAGCCAGCTTACTTTGCGCATACCAGGAATGGGTGAAAGGATATATCTGTGGTGCTTTTTCACTTCCCCAGAATGCGGTATTTCCAAATCCTAAGGTATTGGCCGTGCTTACAAACACAAACTTCTGTACTCCTGCCAACTCCGCCTGATGATAAAGATTTACTGTTGTTTCATAATTTATCTTTTGGTAATCATTATAATTGATAAGATTCTGGCGCGTTTCTGCCGCAACATGAATAAAGCAGTCAATATCAGTAAGTAATGTTGAGATACCGGATGAAATGTCGGCTTCTATGAGCTTAAGATTTTCATTTTCTTCACCCGTCCATGTACTTTTCTTACGCACCAGAGCAGTAACAGAATAACCATTTTGTAATAATTTAATAATAAGATTAGTTCCCAGGAGCCCTGTTGCTCCGGTTATACACACATTTTTCATGCTTCAATTTCTCTTTTTATAGCCTGGGTCATCAATGGCAGTTTTATCCATATCGGTAAAATTTTCATTATCAGCCAGCTTATTGGGTTCACCATAATTACGGAATCTTTTTTAAACAATTGACGAATACAGTATGATGCAACTTTATCAGGGTTCAAAAGTGTAAGTCTCCCCATAAATCCCTGTTTTTCTATTCTTCTACAAACATCCGTATTGGTTTTCATAGCACCCGGATTGACAACGCTTACAAAAACATTGGTATGTTTCAATTCCTCATACAATCCTCTTGAAAATGAATGAATAAAAGTTTTGGAGGCAGGATATACTGTTTTGAAACCTATCGGAGAGAAAGCTGCCATGCTTGAAACGTTCAGAATATAGGCTTCCGGCTGCTTTAAAAGATTGGGGAGAAGCTGATGGGTAATCAAAGAAGTGGCCGCAACATTAACCTGCAAAATGGTATTAATATAGTCAGAAGATGCCTCTGTGAATTTTTTAGTCCCACCGAGTCCTGCATTGTTGATCAGGATATAGATATTAAAAGATCTGTTAAGCCACTCTGTCAGTTTCATGACATTCTCATGAATAGAAAGGTCGGTTTCATAATAACGGGCTTTTATTTCATACTCCTGCTCCAATACTTTGGAAAGCTCCCGGAGGTTCTGATCCGGAAGACTTACAAGAACAACATTAATTTTTTTCCTGGCCAGATGCTCTGCGAATGCTTTGCCAAGTCCCTGGCTTGCTCCTGTAACAACAGCATATGATTCTTTAGTATCCATAAATGTAAATTTTACGGTACAAAGCTATCATGAAAAACACCCTCAAATGTTCTGTATTATCTGAAAGAACTGATTTTCAATACAGAGAATGTATATATTTAAAAATTTGACAATCAAAATATTACAAATAAAAAAAGTAAAAAATTATAAACCGGAACTTATTTTTTGAACTCAGAAGGAGTCTGTCCTGTCATTTTTTTAAAGGTGGTATTAAATGAGGTTTTGGAGTTGAATCCGGACTCGTAAGCAATTCCAAGAATAGATAATTTACTGTTGGGTTCTTTCAGAAGTTTTTTGGCATACTCTACTCTGAACTCATTCACATACTGGAAGAAATTCTTTTCAAAACCTGTATTGATGACATACGACAAATGGTGGGTAGAAACTGAGAGCATCTCTGCCAGCTTAATCAGATTCAGTTCACTGTCAAGATAGGGTTTCTGTATTTCCATTATTTTTTCCAGTGATAATTTAATCTTCAGCAACTCTTCATCAGAAATCAGCTTTCTTTTTACTTCTTCAGCACCGTTATCTTCACTGATAGAGATAAGCTCCTCTCTCTGTTTTTCTTCTAACGGATAGATCTCTTCCTGCTTCAGAGAATAGTATCCTACACAATAAATAACCAATAAAAAAACGCTATTGATAAAGAAATTGAGTGATTTGGGATCATAAAAACGGTTGTAAATGATGTAGATAATGTTCACAATAAGCATTACCAGAATGATAAACTCCAGCCAGTTCAGATTGATGCCTTCCGTATTGGAAGAAAACTGCTGAATCTTCTTCTGGTGCTTTCTGATCGTAACATAAGAAAGAGCCGTATAAAAGAGTGCCTGAATCAGGATCAAAATAATGCTCAGAGATTCAAACGGTGCTTTATAACCCAGTCTGATCAATATAAGACAAAGCAGAAATGCTGCGGGAAGCAACAAAAATTTTACATCCGTGATTTTAAAAGTAAAGGAAGGATTTGTATAGAACAGTACACTGAAGTAGAAAACAATCGGTGTGAAAAACTGAATACATCTTACCCAAAAAAGGGAATGGAAGTCCACTGCTGAGCCTGTTACCAGAAACAGAACCTCATCCAGCCAGAAGGTAGACCACAAAAAAAGGAATATTCCGAACCAGAAATTGGCTTTACGGTTTACTTTTAAAGGATTGGCCAGCTTCAGCAGAGAAAGCAAAACCAATGAACCATAGATAAGTATCACGATGAAACTGTTTAACTCTGATGTGTTCATTGGTTTTGATATTTTATTTAAAAATAGTCTTTTATCCTATTCGCTTCCTTACAAAAATTTCATATCCTAAATAAATTAACGGAAGCGACATAATTCCTAAAAACACCATATTGTTCATCGCTTGCTGCGGATGCATTGCAATAGAATAAACAAGTCCGAAAAAAGCACCTCCAAGGTGTGCCGCATGGCCCAGGTTATCCCATTGTTTTGGATTCAGCATCATATAAACGGAGTATCCGAAATATAAAGTTCCAAATAGCCATCCCGGAAGGAAATTCACACTGATCTCATTCGGCGCCATTGCTATAGAAGCAAAAATAATTCCCGAAACAGCCCCTGAAGCCCCAATTGCTGAATACCAGGGTTGGTTTTTATAGATCTGCAGACTGAATAAATTCCCAAGGATCATGGATCCGAAATAAAGAATCAAAAATCCTGTTTCACCAAAGAAATTAATGACTACTTCCTGGAAAAAATACAGGGAAAGCATATTAAAAAACAAGTGCATAAAGTCGGCATGTAAAAATGCTGAACTGATAAGCCTTATATACTCTTTACGGTTAGCAATGGCCCCAACATTAAATTTATATTTTTCAAATAATGCTGTATTGTTAAACCCCATATAGCTAAAGATACATGTGGCTGCAATGATAATTAAAACAATTATATCCATCGTCTGTCTGTTTTTTATGTTATCTATGAAAAGGCATTATGCTCTATTCATTCTCATTACTTCCGTCCTCCTGAAACAGATCACCAATAATTCCACCGTCTTCATCTGGATCTCCTGCAGGTTCTGGATCTTCATAAACCTCCGGTTCTTCTTCCACGGGTTCTGGAACCGTAATATTGATTGCTTTTACTTTGAATTTGGTAAACTGGTTTCCAATGGCTTTTATTCCTTTTACCGCTATGAATTCATCAATATTTACAGTTTCCGGTTCGCGTTCTTTTCCTTTATCTTTTGCGAAAATAATTTCAGCAGTGGCATCGTTGGCAACAATCACATTTTCAATAAATGATTTAGGATGCTCAGAGGGCATGAAAGTCTGTACATTCACTGTATTTTCCAGTAAAAATCTCTTGATGAAGTAAATATCCTTTTCTCCATCGTAATAGATACAGGTAATCGGCTGTTCAGGTTTCCATTTTTCCAATACCAGATACTCATCATCAAAACGGTTGCCAAGATCAAATGAAACCAGCTTTACTTCGCCATTGGTGTTGATTGTAAGGATTTTGTCATCTCCTTTGAAACTTCCCAGCAGCGTACCTCTTGCATCTGCATTCAGCCTTCTTACAGTATCATCAAACCAGATCTTTCTTGGAGCGAGGGTAGAAACCCCTTCCTCTTTCATATCTACTTTCTTCACAGCATATTTTGTCACCAGATTTCCTTTGGAATCGCGCCCTTTGATGGCAAGATCAGAAAAGTTGATCTCCATTTTGTTCTTTCTGATTCTTGGATTAGGTTTTAAAAGTACGGTTACCGTTTCTGCTTCTCCATTAGGATTTGCCGAAAAATAAAGGGTTTCCGAACCTTTTTTATCTGAAGCTAAAGGATAATCTGTATTCCTGGTCACTCCTGTTACGGAGAAACGTTTCATATAATATGGCCCTTCTCTCCCTTCACGGTAGATCATATTATATACTGTTCTTTTATCGTTTTTCTTCCATACGGCAACATGCAGGATATCTTTTCCGATGAAGGTTTTGGCTTCCACTTTTACCACTTTCATACTTCCGTCTTTTCTGAATGTGATAATATCATCAATATCAGAACAGTCAAACAGATATTGATCTTTCTTCAGGGATGTACCAATGAAGCCTTCTTCAAAATTTGCATAGAATTTTTCGTTAGCTACAGCTACTTTTGTAGCATCAATGGTGTCAAAGATCCTAAGCTCAGTTTTTCTCTGCTTATCTTTTCCGTATTTTTTCTGAATATTTAAATAATAATCAATAGCATAGGCGATCAGATTGGCAAGGTTGTATTTCACCTGTTCTATTTTGCCTTCCAGAGCTGCAATATTTTCTTTAAATTTATCTAAATCAAATCTTGAAATTCTTTTGATTCTGATCTCGGTAAGTTTTAAGATATCATCTTCTGTAACCGCTCTTAAAAGATGTTTGGTGTGGGGTTTTAATCCGGCATCAATGGTCTTCAGTACCTCTTCCCAGGTTTTCACCTCTTCAATATCATGGTAGATTCTGTTCTCAATGAAAATTCTTTCCAATGAGGAGAAATGCCAGCTTTCCTGAAGTTCATGGAGTTCAATTTCCAGCTCTTTCTTAAGCAATGATACTGTATGATCCGTATTCATTTTCAGAATTTCAGAAACATTCATGAACATAGGTTTATCTCCTACAATCACACAGGCATTTGGAGAGATTGTCACCTGGCAATCGGTAAATGCATACAGTGCATCAATGGTCTTATCCGGAGAAACATCATTATGAATATGGATCAGAATTTCTACTTTATCTGAAGTATTGTCCTCAATCTTTTTAATTTTGATCTTTCCTTTCTCATTGGCTTTTAAAATAGAGTCAATAAGATCGGTTGTTGTTTTGGAGTAAGGAAGTTCAGAAATAACCAAAGTATGCTTATCCGTCTGGGTAATTTTTGCTCTGGCTCTTACTTTTCCGCCTCTATGTCCGTCATTATATTCTGAAACATCCAGATAGCCTGCTGTTAGGAAGTCCGGATACAGTTCAAATTTCTTACCTTTTAAATACGCTACAGATGCGTTGATGAGCTCATTGAAGTTATGCGGAAGAATTTTAGTGGACAGACCTACTCCGATACCTTCTACTCCTTGTGCAAGAAGCAGAGGGAATTTTACCGGCAGATCAACAGGTTCATTGTTTCTCCCGTCATAAGACTTTGTCCATTCTGTCGTTTTAGGATTAAAGACTACTTCCAGGGCAAAAGGAGTCAGCCTTGCTTCAATATATCTTGCCGCAGCAGCCGAGTCTCCGGTATAAATATTACCCCAGTTTCCCTGAGTATCTATCAACAGTTCTTTCTGCCCGATCTGTACCATGGCATCTGTAATGGAAGCATCTCCATGCGGATGATATTTCATGGTATTTCCCACGATATTGGCCACCTTATTGTAGCGGCCGTCTTCCAGTTCCCGCATAGAGTGCATAATTCTCCGCTGAACGGGTTTCAAACCGTCATATACCGAAGGGATAGCTCTATCCAAAATTACATAGGAAGCATAATCCAGAAACCAGTCTTTATACAAACCGGAAACTTTTTTCAAGCTTTCACCCTCATGCGAATATTCTTCTGTCGTCATCTGTTTTTAATCTTTTTTCTCCTTATTAGCTTTCACTACTTTATTCAGAGAGAGTTTTAAATCGTTTATTTCTTTTTTGCTCAGATAAGAAATCTGGTACTTAAGTATAGTGGAACCATTATTCTTACTTGAAACAGTAATGTATAATCTTTTGATAAATAAAATACTGATTATATCATATTTTATAAGCTTATATTTCGGAAACTCATCATGAAGAGGTTTGTCTAAAAAAGGAATGATATTCCTGTTCTTAAAGTTCAGCGCCTCACCATCACTGTCATATTCAAAAATCTGCCGCCCGCAAGTATAAAAGATAAGCAGCAACAGAAAAGGAACAATGATCAGCAAATAGCTTTCATTTCCTAACGCATTGAATCTGTACTCATTAGCAGCAAAAACAATGACTCCAAATACCATCATCATAAAAAGGATAGTACTTAGCGAGTTATAAATAGATACTTTATTACGGTTACTTAGTCTCATTGATTTTTTGGTTGTGTAAGTTTTATAATTCTTATAATTCTTACTTCATCCAAAATGTGTTTTTTATCAATATATCTGTTTTGTATTCACTAACAGAGCTCTGGTTCTAAGTTCTCCTATAAAATTCCTAGTTTTCTACTTCATTTAGAATTTCTTTTTTATCAATATCTGTATCATCTTCTACAACAAGGTTTTCAAGAATGAACGTCTGTCTGTCGGGTGTGTTTTTCCCCATATAAAACTCCAGAAGCTGATCTATGGTTTGGTCTTTCCCAACCACAACAGGCTCTAAGCGGATATCTTTTCCGATAAAATGTTTAAACTCATCCGGTGAAATCTCTCCAAGTCCTTTGAATCGTGTAATTTCAGGATTCTTCCCCAGCTCATTCAGTGCTTTTACCCTTTCTGCTTCTGTATAACAGTATCTTGTTTCTTTTTTATTCCTTACTCTGAACAGTGGAGTCTGAAGGATATAAAGGTGTCCGTTTTTAATGAGATCCGGAAAGAACTGCAGAAAGAAAGTAATCATCAGCAAGCGGATGTGCATCCCATCCACATCGGCATCAGTAGCGATAATTACCTGATTGTATCTCAGGTCTTCAAGACTTTCTTCAATATTCAAAGCGGCCTGGAGAAGGTTAAACTCTTCGTTTTCATAGACCACTTTCTTGGTAAGACCATAACAGTTCAGCGGTTTACCTTTCAGTGAAAATACGGCCTGCGTTTCGACATCCCTTGATTTTGTAATAGATCCGGATGCAGAATCTCCCTCGGTAATGAAAATCTGGGTATCTCCTTTCCTTTCGGCTTTCTGATCGTTATAATGCTGTCTGCAGTCACGAAGTTTTTTATTGTGAAGAGAGACCTTTTTTGCTCTTTCTCTTGCTAATTTCTGGATTCCGGAAAGTTCTTTTCTTTCTCTTTCGGAAATTAATATTTTTCTCTGGATCGCTTCTGCTATTTCCGGATTCTTGTGTAAGAAATTGTCCAGTTTGCTCTTTAGGAAATCTATAATAAATGTTCTTACAGTAGGCCCGTTAGGTCCCATATCATTGGATCCTAATTTTGTTTTGGTCTGGGATTCGAATACCGGCTCTTCTACGTTGATTGAAATCGCTGCAATAATCGATTTCCTGATATCAGAAGCATCAAAGCTTTTATTGAAAAATTCACGAACCGTTTTCACGTATGCCTCACGGAATGCATTAAGGTGCGTTCCACCCTGTGTTGTATTCTGTCCGTTCACAAAAGAGAAATAGGTCTCTGTCTGCGATTTGTCTGAATGGGTAATGGCCACCTCAATATCATCATCCTTCAGATGAACGATCGGATAAAGGATATCACTTTCCAGCTCCTCTTCTAAAAGGTCTTTAAGACCGTTTTCAGAATAATATGTTTCCCCGTTGAAAAGAATTTTTAGTCCCGGATTCAGATAAGCATAATTACGGAGCATTCTTTCGATATACTCTTTTCTGTACTTGAAATGAAGGAAGATTTCTCCATCAGGAATAAAGGAAATTTCAGTACCGTTTCTGTCTGAAGTCTCTTTCTCATCAAAATTTTCTTTGATCATTCCGCGGGAGAATTCAGCAGCTTTCATTTTCCCATCACGGAAAGAACGGACTCTGAAGTAGTCAGAAAGAGCATTTACGGCTTTGGTACCGACTCCGTTCAATCCTACAGATTTTTTAAACGCCTTACTATCGTATTTACCACCGGTATTCATTTTTGAAACGGCGTCAACGACTTTCCCCAATGGAATCCCACGCCCAAAGTCACGAATGGTAACTTTGCCGTCGTCCAGCTTTATTTCAATTCTTTTTCCGGCCCGCATCCTGAACTCATCAATAGAGTTATCAAGGATTTCTTTTAAAAGGATATAAATACCATCGTCAGCGGAAGAACCATCACCCAGCTTCCCGATATACATGCCGGGGCGCAGACGGATGTGTTCCTGCCAATCGAGGGTTCTGATATTATCTTCGGAATAGGTTGGATTTATTTCTTGTGACATATATGATTTCAGCAAACATACAAAAGTACAAAATTGTCCAAAATTATCCGAATTTTAAAAATCATTTTTTCCTAA
The DNA here is from genome assembly GCF_006829085.1 of Chryseobacterium sp. ON_d1. GTDB lineage: Bacteria > Bacteroidota > Bacteroidia > Flavobacteriales > Weeksellaceae > Chryseobacterium. Next base: position 124,986 of record NZ_BJTC01000002.1, on the reverse strand, counting down.
CTTTTATTGTACGGTGAGAAGAGCAGCTATAGAATTTTAAGCCTTTTAAATTTGCTGGTATACAAAAGCAGGTAAAATTTATTTTAATGATTAAAATTTTCACGAATATCTTTAAAATGAGGTTGTTTAAACTTTTAAATTCATTATTTCAGACACGAAAGTTTTTAAACACTTAAGTTTTTCATCACCAAGCCTTATCTGTAACACATCCCTTAAGTTTTGTGAAATTCTTTGACTTTCATCTTATGTGTGAATTTTTCTGCGGTATCATTTTAACTCTACTTAAGTAAACTCAAGTGTTTTAAAATGAATCCTTTTGTGACTTTTGTGGTTGGGTAAAATTTAAACAACTTTAATGAGAGAACTCTTACTTTCTCTTTTGAAGTAACTATTTTATTTTTTGCTTTCCAGCTGGCCAATCATATTTTTCAGCATAGCGGGTACAATCAGTTTATGAAAGGGTCGGACGGGCAGGAAATAGAGGATCCCCATCCAGTTATGAAACTTCACAGTAGTGGATATGGTAAGGAAATTTTTATCCGGATCTTTTTTATTCCTGTCAACTAAAAGAGAAACCCTGAAATTCAGATGCCTGTCATCTTCCCCCAGAATGATTTCATTACTGGTTTTATCAAATACCGTGAAAATTCCTGCGTGTTCTCCTATTTCACATTTAAAATCTTTCTCCGTTTGCTGTTTTTCTGTTTCAGAACCTGTCTTTAACCCGAATAATCCCACTACTTTATTTCTGAAAGCAAACATTTTCTTTCCCCATTTTGGTCCGCTTGTAAAGAAAGCTTTTCCGATTTCTGAAATATCGATATTCCGATGGGTATCTGTCAGCTCTCCTTTAAAGCTATCAATATAATCGAAATCTTTTTTTCCTGAGGATAAAATGGAGTTTTCAGGAAACGCTGTCTTCTTAATCTTCATCGTCATTGCTTTTATGATTATTTGTATAACAAATGTAAGGATCTTTCCACAATCCAAAAGAAAAATTCAAACAAATGTTTAATAATTTTTCATTCTTTGAATTAACATACTTCATCAAAGAAATTTTCCAATAGCAGCTCTGAACCGGCTGTTTTCTATTTTTTATTTCCATAAGTTCAAACGGTTTTAAATATTTCATTAAATTCGGTCAACAAAACTGTTTTTATGATACAACTTCCTTTATCAAAACTTTCCAATGTAGGAACTACTATTTTCAGCCAGATGACTCAGCTTGCCAATGAAAATGAAGCAATCAATCTATCCCAGGGCTTTCCGGATTTTATGCCCGATCCGGAATTATTGAATCACGTGGATCACTTTATTAAAAAAGGGTTCAATCAGTATGCGCCTCTTGGAGGAATGATTGGTCTGAAGGAAGAAATTGCGCGGAAAATAGAAAACAGCCATGAGGCAGTTTACCATCCGGATTCAGAAATAACCGTTACCGCAGGTGGAACTCAGGCTATTTTTACAGCTATCGCCTCTTTTGTTAAGAAAGATGATGAAGTGATTATTTTCGAACCGGCTTATGACTGTTACGAACCTACTGTAGAGCTTTTTGGAGGCATTGTAAGACGTTTTGAAATGAAAGCTCCGGATTATGAAATCGACTGGACTGCTGTAAAAAAACTTGTCAGCGAAAAAACCAGAATGATTATTCTTAACAACCCCAATAATCCTTCAGGAAAAATCCTGAAAGAAAATGATATACAAAAGCTTATTGAACTCGTAAAAGGAACTTCGATTCTTATTTTGAGTGATGAGGTGTATGAAAATATTGTTTTTGACGGAAAACAGCATTTAAGCATCTGCAAATATCCTGAGTTGAAAGAAAGAAGTCTTCTTGTAGCTTCTTTTGGAAAACTTTTCCATGTTACAGGCTGGAAAGTAGGTTACTGTGCGGCTCCTAAAAACTTAACGGATGAATTCAGGAAGGTTCATCAATTCAATGTATTCTGCGTAAATACCCCTATTCAGCTGGCGTTGGCTGAATACATGAAAAACGAAGAACATTATTCTCATCTGAATCAATTCTTTCAGGAAAAAAGAGATTTTCTGAGAAAAGGACTGGCAGGAACTTCGTTTGAACTGCTGGATTGTGAAGGCACCTATTTTCAGGCAGTAAAATATGATAAAATTTCTGATAAAAATGATTTTGATTTTGCTTCTGAACTTACTATTAATCACAAGGTAGCCAGCGTTCCTTTTTCTTCTTTTTATAAAAACAAGCTGAATGAAAATGTGATCAGGCTATGTTTCGCCAAGAAGAAAGAAACGTTAGAAAAGGCTATAGAAAACCTATCAAAGATCTAATATAAAAATACTTCACGGTGAACCGTATTGTAATATTTTAATAGCGAATTTATCATTCTGTGCAAAAACTGAGGGCTTCCGGACGCAGTTGATGATTCATTTATATTAAATTCTTTCTCACGAATAAAAATTAAAAAAGAATAAATCAAAAAAACGATCTCATGAAAAACAAAAAATTAAACAAAGGAAAAAAATTGGACCGGAATGCATTACATACAATCAATGGAGGCTCTGGCAGTGTTAGATGTACAAATTCTTCCGGATATTGCGTATACACCGGACCAGGCTGTGCAGAGCAGGAATGCCAGCTCCCTGAACCTCTTGATCCTGTAGGATAATACTAGAACATATCTATACCAATTCAAAATCGGCCGGCTCATTTTGAGCCGGCCGATCCTATTTTCGCTAAGTTCTTTTGGAAAATATTTATAAAAACATTCCCCCGGAAACTTCGATTCTTTGCCCATTGATCCATCCTGCATCTTCTGTGCACAGGAAGGCTACGACTCCACCGATATCATCAGGAAGACCGACTCTGCCCAGGGCTGTAGCACCAGCTACCATGGCATTAATCTCTTCATTATCTCTCACTCTTCCACCTCCAAAATCAGTTTCAATAGCCCCCGGAGCCACAACATTGGCTTTGATCTTTCTTGCGCCCAGCTCTTTAGCCATATATTTCGTCAGCATTTCTACTCCCGCTTTTATTGATCCGTAAACAGAAGAACCCGGCGTTGCAAATCTTGCTAATCCTGAAGAGACATTAATAATTCCTCCTCCATCATTAATAAATGGCAAAAGCTTTTGAGTGAGAAAAAAGACTCCTTTAAAGTGAATATCTACTACATCATCCAGCTGTTCTTCCGTCACTTCCGTAATCGGTGAATATAAAGCTGTTCCCGCATTATTGACAAGATAATCAATATGAGTACTTCCTGTGTTTTCCTGTAAATGGCTGGTAACATCCTTTACAAAAGCATCGAAACTTTTTATGTCTTTGGTATCAAGCTGAAACGCGACAGCATTTCGCCCCAATGATTGTATTTCATTGACTACAGCTTCTGCTTCTTCTTTGTTACTTCTGTACGTAATAATAACATCTAATCCTTTCTGAGCAATTTTAAGTGCTGAGTTTTTTCCCAATCCACGGTTTCCTCCGGTTACCAGTGCAATATTTGTTTTTGTGTTCATTGTATTTTGATTATTTTGATGATACAAAGTTGGGATATTTTCGAACTGAAGTGTTTGCTTGAATCAATCTGAAATTTGCAAAATTCAAATCAGGACCGAAATTCCAATGGAGTAAAGGTTGTTTTTCTTTTAAAGAAATTAGAAAAATGGGCAATTTCTTCAAATCCCAGGGCATAAGATATTTCCGAAACATTCCATCTCGTCTGTTTTAAAAGTATTTTAGCTTCCTGAACGATGCGGTCGGAAATCAGTTCAGTAGTTGTCTTTCCAGTGCTTTCTTTTAATCTTTTATTCAGATAATTCACGTGAACCGCAAGCCTGTCTGCGTAATCCTTAGCCGTTTTCAATTGCAGCCTCTGTTCCCAGGATTCAATAGGAAACTGCCTTTCCAACAACTCTATAAATAAAGAAACAACCCTCAAGGAAGCCTCATTGGATGCTGATATTTTGGATGCTGGCTGCAATTTTTGCCCATAATGAATCAATTCCAGTACATAATTTCTGATCAGATCATATTTAAACACATAATCGGAGTCAATTTCTTTTTTTATTTTTTCAAAAAGAGTCTCAATCTCTTTTGCGAGTTCATCATCAATTTCAAAAACAGGTACTCCTCCGGGCTGAAAAATAGGAAGATCTTCCAGATTGTAGTACGATTTATCTTTAATAAAAAAGTCTTCTGTAAAAACACAGAAACTCCCTGACTGATTGGGATCTTCAGGGATCCAATGATAAGGAACTTTAGGCGTTGCAAACAATAAGGCATTCTTTTTTATAGAAATTACTTTATCTGCATACTCTGCCCTGTTTCTACCTTTTATAAAGCTTATTTTATAATATTTTCTTCTGTTATAAGGCATTTCAGAAGTAGCTTTTGCTCTTTCGAGTGTCTGGGCAATATCGAAAACATTAAAGTGCCCTATGTCTTTATGAAGCCCCTTGGGAAAAATACTGTCAAGATCTTTACCCAGTTTGGCAGCCATCTCTTTGTAAAAATCTTCCAGTGAAGTGTGTGCTATTTTTTCCATATCAGATGATTTGTAAAATTCAAATATACGAAGTTATACCTATTAAAAATTTCCAATTAAAACATGTTTTTTCCATATATCGTGATATACTTCATTTATTTTTCTTACATTCGTTAAAACTAACCTATTAAAAATCAAATCAATGAAAAATCAAATCAATCAAATCGGAAAGAAATTAAACAAAAAACAATTAAGAGTAATTACCGGCGGAAAGGAAATGTGCCTGCTTCCTGATCTTACCTGTAAGAGAATTTCTTTTGCCTGCGCAGAGATACAATGCCAACCTGGAATTGAATTGTAAGACCTAAAAAACTAAACCATAAAAACTAATTAATGAAAAATCAACATTTAAAAAATGGAAAAAAACTCAATAAAAAAGAGTTAAAGACAATTAAAGGAGGAGTAATGATATGTACTCATAGTGGTGGTGGATGCGCACAAATTCATCCTTCATGTTATGAGCGGCAATGTCGCCCCGGTGTAACAATGGAATGCATGCCAGGAAACGGACCAATGGTATGTTCTGTTATTTCATTTAATTGCGTAGAGCCACCATGCTGGCCAAATTTAGAACCAGCAATGTCATAATATAATGAAACCGCTTTCCTGTTAGGAAGCGGTTTTTTTATTGTTAAATGACTAAATAACAGTACCTCCGATATTCTTTAGCATCCATTTTCCTTTTACATATTCTGCCTCATACTCATTTGTAAAACTGCTTCCTGATTCATGAATATAAAATGTATCAGGATCCTTATCGCTTCTCTGAATCCTCGAAATACCCTGATCTGTTATATCTGTCATTCTTGTGTAATAGGTTTGTCTGTTTTTATTTTCCGGAATGAACAAAACCCTAAGTTCGGGATTAATCCCTTGAAAATAATTACAATCAGTTTTATAAACCTGAAATGTATAATGCAGTCTTTTCATATCCGCAGTTCCATAGTCCGGCAGCAAAAGTTCGTAAAGCTGTGTGAACTTATTGTTTTCAGATCTGAACATAGGATTCATATCTTCAAAATCATTGATCCCATCGCCATCTGTATCCTTATTTTCCGGATTAAGACCAAAACTTCTTTCAAAAATGTCATTATATCCATCATCGTCAGAATCCTTCATCAAATCCTTCAGATTTATCTTAAACATTTTTCCGTCTTCCATTGCTGAATAATCATCATAGCCGGGAAGTCCCTCAACTTTTATGATTTTCACAAGACTTCCTTCCAACTGAAGAAATCCATCTTTTATAATAGGATTTTCCTGAACTTCATTTATATAGTAATGGCTGAAACTCAGTCCAAGAAAATAAGCTTCAGGTATATCATGTTCGATTTTGAGTAACCAAAATCCCAATCTGTTCCGTCCCAAGCCATACATTATACCAGCTGTCTGCTGTGACGAATAAAGCATAAACTGATCTGAAAACTTTTCACTGAACACTTTGAAATCATTCTCCAGTCTTTTTTCCATTTTTACATATCTCTCAGATCCTTCGTGAGTATAGGAACCGATGCTGTCTTTCTTAAAGCTTCTGTATTTTTTAAGACTGATGATTTTCAGATAATCAGGCTTTTCATTTAATATTTGTTCTACTGTAAATGGCTTTTGTTCCTTATAACTTTCAAACACCTGGTCTCTGCGGTTTACAAAACAGTTTTCTTCTGCCGATTTTGCGCATGAGAAAAATAGAATAAGGCTTGCGAAATAAAAGATTTTCATGGTTAAATTTTAATACACCAATGCAAAAAACGCTCCCAAATACATGGAAGCGCTTTTCTTTATAACTAACTTTAATACTTTTCTTATACATTGAATCTAAAGTGCATGATGTCACCATCCTGTACGATATATTCTTTACCTTCAACAGAAAGTTTTCCGGCTTCTTTTACTTTTACTTCCGACCCGTAATTGATATAATCGTTATACTTGATCACTTCGGCACGGATAAATCCTTTTTCGAAGTCTGTATGAATAACTCCCGCTGCCTGTGGAGCAGTCCATCCCTGTCCGATAGTCCATGCTCTTACTTCTTTCACTCCGGCAGTAAAATACGTCTGAAGTTTTAAAAGATCATAAGCTTTTCTGATCAAACGGTTAACTCCCGGTTCTGTAAGCCCTAATTCTTCAAGGAAGATTTCTCTTTCTTCAAACGTTTCAAGTTCATTGATATCCGCTTCAATCTGTGCCGCTAATACAACTACTTCTGCCCCTTCATTCTGAGCCATTTCTTCGATCTTACCAATCCACTCATTTCCGTTTTTGATGGAGTTTTCATCTACATTACAAACGTAAAGTACCGGCTTATTGGTCAATAACTGAACTTCTCCGATAATTGATTTTGTAAGATCATCTACAGCAAATTCTCTTGCATTTTTACCATCCTCAAGGAATTTCTGTAAATTCTGAAGTGTTTCGTAAGTAAGGATATCTTCTTTCTTACCGGATTTAATGAATTTTTTAGCTTTCTCAACTGCTTTTCCTACGGTTTCAAGGTCTTTCAGCTGCAGCTCAATATCAATAATTTCTTTATCTCTTAACGGATCTACTGAACCTTCTACGTGAACAATGTTTCCATTATCAAAACATCTCAAAACGTGAATGATCGCTTCACACTCGCGGATATTGGCTAAGAACTGGTTCCCCAATCCTTCTCCTTTGCTGGCTCCTTTCACAAGACCTGCAATATCAACAATTTCAACTACAGCCGGCAAAACTCTCTCAGGTTTTACGATTTTCTCCAGTTCAAACAATCTCTGGTCCGGTACAGAAACCGTTCCAAGGTTCGGTTCAATAGTACAGAAAGGATAGTTTGCTGATTGAGCTTTAGCATTGCTCAGACAGTTAAAAAGAGTTGATTTACCCACATTCGGTAAGCCTACGATTCCACATTTCATATTGTAAAATTCAAAGTTTAAGGTTTAGGAGCAAGTCAAGGTTTCTACAACTTTAAACATTGAACTCTGAACCTTGAATTACGAGTGTGCAAAGATAGTGATTTTTGGGTGAGTTTCATAATAAAAAAATCTGTCGGTATTCCGACAGATTTTGAAAAGGCTGGATTTCACCGAATCGTCTTATGGATTATCTCCTGTAGCTTCCTGAGCCAACGGAACATCATTCGGTGCTTCCTGTAAAGTTTTATCTAAAGTAAATAAAGATTCATCTGTGGCTCTGTCACCACCTGCAATTTTCAGTTTATCAATAAGATTCTGAGCTAATGTTTCCTCTTCAATCTGCTCCTGTACAAACCATTGCATAAAATTCCATGTTGCCCAGTCTTTTTCTTCCATAGAAAGATCTACAATTCTGTAAATAGCGGTTGTATTGTCAACTTCATGTTTAAAAACCCCGTCAAAACAAGCGGTGAGATTTTCAGGATCTGCCGGAGGAGCCGGAATAGCTTCTACTTTTGGTTTTCCTCCTCTGTTTAAAATATATTCCATGAATTTGATTGAATGATTTCTTTCTTCCTGAGCATGGCGGTAAAGGAAATTGGCAATTCCCTGATATCCTTTATCATCAGCCCAAATTCCATAAGATAAAAAAACGTGTGATGCATGAATTTCCTTGTTCATCTGATCACTCAGTGCTTTTTCCATGTTGTCGGAAAGTCTTTTAGTATTCATAATGTTATATTTTGGTGATTATGGGATTACTCATGCAAAAACAGTTCCGATAAGGTTATTATTTTATATTAAAATTTACAAACCACTTTAAAACACAATTGATTTTCAGTAATTTAAATTAATAATTTATAGTTATTCTAAAATAAAAACCAGCTCTTTTCCAGAACTGGTTTTTAAATTTATTATTGAAATTGACTCACCAAAAGGTTCGCAATGACATATTGGGTAGCAGGTCATAGCCCAACTATTTAATTCTTCTGGCTGTATAATCACTTTCGTTTCCTAACCTGTCGATGGCTTTAATAGCTACAGCATTCAGTTTTTTACCGTCTCTGAATTTAGGAATATCTTTTGAAAGGGTGTCCAGCGTTAAAATTTCCGTCTGCCATACTCCGTTATATTGTGTGAAGAGTACCCAAAGGAAAACTTCAGCAGCATTTTTTGTACTCCAGCCTGTCTGGGCAAAACTTCCGTTATCTGCAATAAACAATGTGGGAGCTTGTAATGGAACAGCTTTTATCCACGGTGATTTCGGTATTAATGCTTTTTCACTGTAAGGACCGCTTTTCAAAGCAGGAAGCATGTTGGGATTCTTGGTCAATCCTGCAATGCTCCAGTGAATTTCTCCCGCATCATTTTTCAGGATATTTCTTGAAATGGCAATCTGGTTTTTGATTTCTGTCGGGCGATCTGACACTTTGATCTCAACAGTATTCAGACCGGGCCATAAGTGGCGGTTCATGGTATTTTCAGACTGCCACCAGCTTAACAGGGCTTCAAAGCTTTGCCCTTTGGAATCAATCGGCCAATACAGCTGTGGGGAAAAATAATCTACCCAGCCTTTATTTAACCATAATTTAGCATCGGCATAGAGCTCATCGTATTGGGATGAACCTACAATTCCTGCAGGATATCCGGGTTTCCAGATTCCGAACGGGCTGATCCCGAACCTTACATTATTCTTTTCTGCGTGAATTTCCTTATAGATACGTTCTACAAATTTATTAACGTTATCTCTTCTCCAGTCTGCTCTGGACAAAGTACCTCCACTGCTTACATAAGCATTCCAGGTTGCATTGTCAGGAAAATCCGCACCTTTATTATAAGCTGCATACGGATAGAAATAATCATCGAAATGAATGGCATCAATATCATATCTTTTGACAATATCCTTTACAATATTTGATACATGTCCCTGTGTTTTCGGATTGGCCGGATCAAACCAATACATTCCGTTCTTTAACCGGACCACAATATCGGACAGCTTATTCACCATTGACTGGCTGCTGACTGCTCCTCCATTGGTGTGGTGTGCCCGGTATGGATTTAACCAGACATGCAGCTCTAACCCTCTTTTGTGAGCTTCTTCAATCCAAAACTGAAGCGGGTCATAGTTGGGAGAAGGTGCAGTTCCTGTTTCTCCGGTCAGGAAATAAGACCATGGTTCGATATTGCTTGTATAGAGAGCGTCCGCTGAAGGTCTGATCTGGAATATTGCAGCGTTAAAATTATTGTCCCTGAGCATATCAAGCATACTGATTGCCTCTGCTTTCTGCTGCTCTACTGTAAGATCGTTTCTTGAAGGCCAGTTGATATTCGCAACACTCGCAATCCAGGCACCACGGAATTCTCTTTTGATTTCCGGAAGATTGGTCCTGAAACTTTCTTCAGTTGATGCTGTTCCTGTTACTGGTTTTGTCGTTACAGGATTTACTTTTGGTGGGTTTGTATTGTTGGTTGGTTTTGTCGGGTTCTTCGTGGAAGGTGTTTTTACAACATTGTTCTGAACGGAACATGAGGTGGTGTAAGAAGCAAAAACACCCAATAAAACGATAAGTTTTAATTTATTCATTCTCATAGTCACAAAACTACTTTAAAATTTATTTTTTATTTCTCAGAGATTATTATGCCAAAATAAGCATTTTAATGAGTTGGTATAGAAAAAAAGCCTCGAAAATCGAGGCTTTGATTTTATATATAAAATTTTTATTATGCTTTTGCAGATCTCTCTACTCTTTTTCTCTCTTCTTCAGAAAGGATTTTCTTTCTCATTCTGATAAAGTTCGGAGTAACCTCGATCGCTTCATCAGCCTGAATATATTCCATACATTCTTCCAGTGAGAATAAGATTTTCGGAGCAACCCCTGTATCTTTATCTTTTCCAGCCGCACGCATGTTGTTCAACTGTTTTGCTTCCACGATATTCACAACCAGATCTCCAGGTTTGTTTTGTTCTCCAACGATCATTCCAGTGTAGATTTCCTCACCCGGATCAACGAAGAATTTACCTCTATCCTGCAGTTTGTTGATTGAATATTCTGTCGCAGGACCTGTAGTTTTACTGATCAGTACTCCGTTGTTTCTTCCCGGAATAGCTCCTTTGAAAGGCTTGTATTCTGTGAAACGGTGTGCCATGATAGCTTCACCAGCAGTAGCGGTCAACATCTGAGAACGCAATCCGATCAATCCTCTTGAAGGAATTTCGAACTCCATGTGCTGCATTTCTCCTTTAGTTTCCATAATGTGAAGATCTCCTTTTCTTTGTGTAGCCAGGTCGATAACTCTTGAAGCATATTCTTCAGGAACATCTACTACTAAAGATTCGTAAGGCTCACAGCTTACACCATCTATTTCTTTCAGGATAACCTGTGGCTGACCAATGGTCATCTCGTATCCTTCTCTTCTCATAGTTTCGATCAAAACTGACAAGTGAAGAATACCTCTACCGAATACTAAGAAAGTGTTAGCATCATCAGTCTGCTGAACTCTTAAGGCTAAGTTTTTCTCTAATTCTTTTGTTAATCTTTCTTTCAGGTGGTTAGATGTAACATATTTACCATCTTTACCGAAGAAAGGTGAATTGTTGATAGAGAATGTCATGTTCAGGGTAGGCTCATCGATAGCCGTTCTTTCCAATGGTTCAGGATTTTCAAGATCTACGAATGAATCACCGATCTGGAATGCATCGAAACCTACTACAGCACAGATGTCTCCTGCCTGTACTTCAGTTACTTTTTTCTTTCCCAGTCCTTCAAAAACGTAAAGTTCTTTTACTTTTCCTTTTACTATTTTACCATCTGCCTGAGCAAGACCGATCCACTGGGATTCTTTGATCTCTCCTCTTGTCACTTTTCCGATCGCAATTCTTCCTAAGAAAGAAGAGTAATCAAGGGAAGTGATCTGCATCTGAAGGTTTCCTTCCGTTACAGTAGGAGCCGGAACATATTGTAAGATCCCATCTAATAATGGTAAAATATCTTCAGTTTGTTCTAATGAAGTGTTGAACCAACCTTGTTTAGAAGAACCGTAGAATGTTGGAAAATCCAGCTGTTCTTCAGTAGCCTCAAGATTGAAGAATAAATCAAATACCTGATCATGAACTTCGTCTGGACGGCAGTTGGGTTTATCTACTTTATTGATAACGACTAATGGTCTTAATCCTAATTCTAAAGCTTTCTGAAGTACGAATCTTGTTTGTGGCATTGGTCCTTCAAACGCATCCACCAACAAAATAACCCCATCAGCCATTTTCAATACTCTTTCTACTTCTCCACCAAAATCGGCGTGACCAGGAGTATCAATTACGTTAATTTTTGTGTCTTTATAAGTAACAGAAATATTCTTGGATAAGATCGTGATCCCTCTTTCTCTTTCAAGATCGTTATTATCCATAATTAACTCCCCACTCTCCTGATTTTCTCTGAAAATGTTGGTAGCGTGAATGATCTTGTCAACCAAAGTCGTCTTTCCGTGGTCAACGTGTGCGATAATCGCAATATTTCTAATGTTTTGCATAAAAGATTTTTACGGGTGCAAAAGTAGTGATTTTTAATGAAAAAATATTTAGTTATCCAAATATTTAATATTTTGTTTAAAATACGATTGACAAGACCATAAAAAAGAGTGCCCCAAAAGCACTCTCTAAATTATTTATACGCAAGCCTGTATTTCGCATGGATCTACTGCAGGCGGTTCTCCACATATGATGTCAAATGCCGCACAGTTACTGGATGACCCGGTGGCCCATCCCCATCTTACGACACACGTGTCTGCATCTTTACATCTTACCATTCCTTTTACGATTCCTCCCTGAACTGATTTCATTTCGGTTCTGGAGATTTTTCTAAGATTTCTCATGTTGTTTTGTTGTATTTGTTATTAGCATGATAAATTTATAAAAAATACCTAACAAAAACTATTTCATTTCAATATTTAACATTTGAAAACAACATGGTAGTTATGCATATATCAATGCCTCATCAATCGGTAAAACAATACCAGGTCAATCAATACCACCAGTATAAATTTTACCAGAAACGGTTTTTTGGAAACTTTATGATTGAAAATAATCATTCCGGAAGCAGCTCCTAAAATTCCACCCAGAAGAGAAATTCCTAAAAGAGTATTCTCTGAAATTCTCCATTGATGTTTTTTGGCCTGCCATTTATCAAAGCCAAAAGCTCCAAATGTAATCAGATTTGTGATGAACAGAAAAGGTAGCATTCAAAATTAATTTGCTGCAAAAGTAAAATTTAATTTATAAGGTTGTTTAAACTTTTATAATCATTATTTTAACCATAAAAGTCACAAAAGTTTTAGACACTTAAGTCTTTTCAGAACCAGGCCTTGTGCTTTAAGCACACCTAAGTTTTGTGAAAATCTTTGATTTTCATTTTATGTGAACTTTTCTGCGGTATCATTTTAAACTTACTTAAGTGAACTAAAGTATTTTAAAGTGAAACCTTTTGTGACTTTTGTGCTGGGTAAAGTTTAAACAACTTTTTCACATGAAAAATTCCAAAGTTTAATTTGTAGCGCTATCAGAACAGATTTCATAAATTTGCCGTTCCTAAAAAATAAAATCAATGACAGTACAGGACCTGGCAGGAAGCTACTCTATTGAAGGAAGTAACCAGGAAGAGTCTTCCCTGCCCACTTATCACGGTATATTAACCCTAACCATTGATGAAAACAACCGTATCATTGCTCAATGGATGATCGGTGATCATATACAAAATGGCACCGGATTCTACAAAGACCAGATTTTAGTCATTAACTTCAGCTACGAAGGGGAAGATCATAAAATCTATAAAGGCGTTGCCGTATACCGATGTCTAAGCAAGGATATCCTTGATGGATTCTGGTCTGAAAAGCACGGTAATCCTTTGTATCTTGGAAGTGAATATGGTGTAAGGATTCAGACTTCAAAAATTTTGAACTGATTTTTTTGACGTAAAATAAAAAAGCTGCCTTGTATTTAGGCAGCCCAGAGGTATTGAAATTTAAATACCTTATTTTTTAGCTTTCACATCAATAGCAATCTCAATATCCTTGCTGATCATCCATTCTGCAGGATCTGCTTCTGAAGTACCGAATTTGATTCCCCAATCTGCTCTGTTTACAGTGAATTTAGCCTGAATAGCTGCTGAGTTTTCAGTAACATCTACTTTAGCAGGGAAAGTAACATTCATTGTTTTTCCTGATAATGTAAGGTTTCCGCTTACTGTTTTGTTAGCTCCTGCTACAGCATCTTTTGGTGCTTCTTTCAGATCAGTAACACTTGTAATTTTGAAATCTGAAGTAGGGTTTTTCGCTACATCAAAGAAATCTGGGTTTTTAAGGTGAGCCTCAAGATCTGCCGGTTTTTTATCTTTCTCCGTTACTGAAGCCGGATCTACTTTAATAGAATTCATATCGATAATAAAGTTTCCTGCTGCAACCTGACCTGCATCAACACTGATATCTCCTGATTTTACTGTAAGCGTTCCCCAACGAGGTGCCATACCTCCTTTATGGAATGCCTTCCAGTTTACTACAGACCCTGCTGTATCTACAGCAAGTGTTTCACCTTTGCTCTCTGCTACTTTCTGCTCCTGAGCAGTAGCTGCAGATTCTGCCGATTTTTCTTTATTACATGATGCTAAAAGCAATCCTACTCCTACTAATGCAATTACGCTAATTTTTTTCATATTGAACTGTTTAAAAAAGTTTGAATTTTGTCGTTTTCGGGTACAAAAATAGAAAATCCTATCGGGAGGCACCTTACCATACATCAATAAATGTGGTATTTTTATATAAATTATAAATCTTTTTGCAGGGATATTCTTATCTTCGTGATTAGTCACAGCCTATGAAGCCAGGATAGAAGGGTGGTGGCAGTTGTGAATTGCTTTCAAAAATTATTATCTTCGTGATTAGTCACAGCGTCTTTAAAATTCAAAACTCTCGAAGTCCTGTTGTGAATTGCTTTCAAAAATTATTATCTTCGTGATTAGTCACAGCGATCTAGATGAAAATACAATCACACCTGTCGTTGTGAATTGCTTTCAAAAATTATTATCTTCGTGATTAGTCACAGCTTGTATAATTATTAATTAATTAAAGTATTTGTTGTGAATTGCTTTCAAAAATTATTATCTTCGTGATTAGTCACAGCCAATAGCATTTAATGGATCCATCGCTTTAGGTTGTGAATTGCTTTCAAAAATTATTATCTTCGTGATTAGTCACAGCGGCGTTGTAATGGAAAAGGTTTGGATAGCTGTTGTGAATTGCTTTCAAAAATTATTATCTTCGTGATTAGTCACAGCCAGGGTTAGGATTGTTAGTAAATATAAAGGGTTGTGAATTGCTTTCAAAAATTATTATCTTCGTGATTAGTCACAGCGAAGAAGTTCCATCTATGGTTATACCTGTAGTTGTGAATTGCTTTCAAAAATTATTATCTTCGTGATTAGTCACAGCAAAATGAAGATATGCCTAATAGAATATTACGTTGTGAATTGCTTTCAAAAATTATTATCTTCGTGATTAGTCACAGCGTCTTTCCTTCATTAGCTAACGCCATAGTGGTTGTGAATTGCTTTCAAAAATTATTATCTTCGTGATTAGTCACAGCCACGCCACATTCTATCGTACTGCTCTCGTGGTTGTGAATTGCTTTCAAAAATTATTATCTTCGTGATTAGTCACAGCCACCTCCATCACCTTTACGTATCTGCTCTAGTTGTGAATTGCTTTCAAAAATTATTATCTTCGTGATTAGTCACAGCAATACGGCTTGGCAACAATATTACGCCCCGGTTGTGAATTGCTTTCAAAAATTATTATCTTCGTGATTAGTCACAGCTTTCACTTGTAACATCCTCACCTACATGGAGTTGTGAATTGCTTTCAAAAATTATTATCTTCGTGATTAGTCACAGCACTCCTTATTGGATAGTTTGTAAAAACAGGGTTGTGAATTGCTTTCAAAAATTATTATCTTCGTGATTAGTCACAGCTGCAACCCCCTAAATAATATTCCGCTTCCTGTTGTGAATTGCTTTCAAAAATTATTATCTTCGTGATTAGTCACAGCCATTCACTGGTAGGAATACTATACGCCTTAGTTGTGAATTGCTTTCAAAAATTATTATCTTCGTGATTAGTCACAGCTCCAACCATTATTGTTTTCAATTCCATGCAGTTGTGAATTGCTTTCAAAAATTATTATCTTCGTGATTAGTCACAGCTAAAACCCCGGGCGACTGAAATGATCGAGTGTTGTGAATTGCTTTCAAAAATTATTATCTTCGTGATTAGTCACAGCATTTAGCACCACCCGCTGCACCACCATAAAGTTGTGAATTGCTTTCAAAAATTATTATCTTCGTGATTAGTCACAGCCTTCCGTAAGTGGTAGCGCAGTAATAGTGTGTTGTGAATTGCTTTCAAAAATTATTATCTTCGTGATTAGTCACAGCTCAGCCAAATTGCTGACACACGACACGATAGTTGTGAATTGCTTTCAAAAATTATTATCTTCGTGATTAGTCACAGCGAATAGTATTAGCAGGAGCACCTGCAGACTGTTGTGAATTGCTTTCAAAAATTATTATCTTCGTGATTAGTCACAGCTTATTGAAGCTTTACCATAACAGCCGGAGTGTTGTGAATTGCTTTCAAAAATTATTATCTTCGTGATTAGTCACAGCTTACTATGAAAATCTCTTACCTAAGGTTGCGTTGTGAATTGCTTTCAAAAATTATTATCTTCGTGATTAGTCACAGCCTCAAAATTTAATCCACTGAATTTCAGTGGATTTATTATCTAATCAGGATTTAAAAATCAGAATAATTCAAGCTGTTGAAAGGTCGGATGCGGCTCTTCTTTATTCCTGGCAAAGAAGATTTCAATATCTCCAAATTGTTTGTCCGTGATACACATAATGGCGACCTTCCCGGCTTTCGGCAGCATAAATTTCACTCTTTTGATATGAACCTCAGCATTTTCACGACTTGGACAATGACGGACATACATAGAAAACTGAAACAAGGTAAATCCGTCATCAATCAAACTCTTGCGAAAACGATTGGCATCTTTCACATTCGCTTTAGTTTCAGTCGGCAAGTCATATAATACTAAAACCCACATAATTCGGTATGCATTAAACCTTTCGGCGTTCATAACAGTTCAGGATAAGAAATCAATCTTTTTTCGCCGGTATAGCATTTATAAAGCGACGAAGCTGTTGTTTTAACAGCAACCAGCAATGGTCTTGTTTTATCATCAATACTCACATCTTTGGTTGCAATCTGTAAAATATGAGCTTTAAATTCTTTCGTTAACTCTTCTGTATCGGGATGAATCTTTAACCATTGCATTACCAATAAATCAATGAAAGGACGATAAGGTTCCATTATATCGTCTGCCAGGCAATAGGGATTGTATTTATTTTTATGAAAAATTCCAAGAACAGGCAGCAATCCTGTTTCCACTATAGCTCTGGCGACAATACTTCTGAGCACTGCATATCCAAAATTAAAAAACTGATTGGGTGATTCTCCGAAACGCTGTCTCAGGAAATCCAGACTGATCAGATATTTCCAGTAATGCTGAGCTGCAATCCCTTCCATATTGGTTATATCTCCAGACTTTACGTTTCTTTGATAATCAATCATAGGTTCGTAATAGTTTCCCAACTTCATCAGTACATTTTTCTGATTTTCAATTTTACATTCCACCGTTTGTTTCCAAAGCTGTTTTTTAAGCGGCTCACTGGCTTCCAGCTGATCTTTTACCCTGTTGGAATGTTCCGTATGACCATACAGCGGAAGCATTACGCCGTGGGGTAAATGATGTGCATCACAACTAATGACCACCACATTATTCCCCATCATCTTCTGAATCAGATTGTGCGAAATGGTAATCTGGTAATGGTCCAGCATGAGTAAGCCCAAATCTTCCACAGGAACACTTCCCTTTTCCGTTTTGGTTTCCGGACAGAGGATTTTCATCTGCTCATCTTTGAGTTTGAGATAAGCGGGATTACCGATGTAGATGGAACGGGTGATCATGGTTTTAAGTTTGAATTATTTAACTATAATATTCATTAAAAATATACTCCATATCATCAGCGAAACCATAGCCACAATATTCTGACCATTTAACACATTGTTCAGCTCTTGCTTTAAAAGATTGTAAAAGATTATTTCTCTTTAAAAATTCCAGTGCTGCTTTTGACATAATACATTTTTAATCAATTGAAAATATAAATCAAATTCAATACTCTCCTATTTGAATTATTTTTCCCAGATGATTCAAACGGACTTTTAAAATACCTTTTAAACCGCTCAACCCTTCTCTTCTCCAAGTAACATTCTTTAAAGTAGAATTATCTTCGACGGTAGTTTCTAAATGATGTCTAAAAAAATAATCTCTAATTGTAAATTTCTGTACCCTGAAAAGATTTTTTGAAATCAAAATCAGATTTTTACCATCAAATAAATCTACTTCTTTCGGATCAAAATCTTCTGAAGGAAATAAAAACATTTCATTCTGTTTCATTGTAAATAAGAATTTCCAACCTAGCTCAGAATTATATTCTTTGTTAATTATTGGTAAATTTTGATTTACTCTTTCCACGGCTTCATAAAAACTCACAACTTTCTCCTGTAGATTGCCTTTTTCATCTTCATAAATTGCAACGTGATGATTATTTCCTGTACTCACGAAATCAACAGCTATTCTTTGACCGTTTTCATCTAAAATTTCTTTTCCTAAATGATTTTTTTTATAATGTAAAGCTTCGGCATTATTAATTCCTGTAATAGTAACCGTCTTTATTGAAATTCCTTTTGATTTGTTAAGCCAGATCGGATTCTTTTCCAAATCAGAAAAAGCTTCTTTTGAGTTTCCGTTAAATTCTTTTAATCTTTCAGTTAGAATATCACGAATTCCTTTATCAATAACCTTTTCAATATTTTTGAAATCTTTAAAATTATCAGGATTAACAGCTTTTCTAATCGTATAACCTTTTTCATACCAGGCTAAAGTTACGGTTTCAGGTAATTGCTCCTTTTTTTCAGTAGTAAGAAATATTGGATTTTTAGAAATAACATTTTTTCCGGTGAATGCTTTTTTAGAATCTCCGCTAAACTCCTTCAATCTTTTTAGCAGAGCATTTCTATATTTTTCATTTTGAACCTTCTGAATTGTTTCTACATCAAATTTTCCAGATATTTTTTCTTCTTTTGTTTTTAAGAATTGAGCACTTCCGTAAATTGTTTCTTTATGAAGCTGTCCTCTCGGAGTGAGTTCTGTTTTTGCAATTACACTTCCTTTTTTCTTAATTTTATTGATGTTTTTGGTAACTACTTTATTTTTAGCTTTATGAGAAATCAGAACTTCTTCCAATTGTTTTTTGGCTTCAGTACGGAAATTTTGAATCGGTAATTTGAATCTTCTTTCTTTTGATCCATTTTTCTTTTCTACAATTTCTGTAATTGCATTTTCAATAGCAAAGATATTCTGATGTTCTTTATGTTTTTCATCTTTTCTTGCATTCAAATAATTCAGATATTGGATGTGACTGTGGGTGGTAAAAGCAACCGTTAAAGCATCCATTGCGTGATGACGATGGTCGTTCCTTTTTGTCCAGTCTATGATTCTCTGCTTCTCCTCTCCTTTTGAATTGATCACTGTTTCTGTAAGCCTAATTTTCTGTATTTTTCCAGATTAAGTTCCTTCATTGTGTTGACAAGATTCCAGTCTTCTCTAAGCTTATCGGTAATTCTTCCTGAAGTGGAAACAACAGAATTAGTGATTCCAAAAAGTATTTCCTTCGATTTTTTCGCAATATACTGCGTATTTCGTAAATCCCTTTCAATGAACCCCTCTCCTATTTCAGAGCCTTTTTTCTGTAGCTTTTCATATTTTGCTTTGGTAATCGCTCCTTTATCATAAAGATCTTTTATGATATTAAGAAATTTCTCTGATTTTTCCTTTCCTTCATTCTCAAGATAATCGAAAGCCGTAAAATTTCCTTTTTTTAGATTAGCATTTCTTGGAGCTAAAACTTTATTGGAAAAACTGTCATCAAAAAATCGGGATTGTGGAATAATGTGGTCGATATCATATTTATCGGTAAATAAATTTTCCCTTTCAATTTTCGCATCTGTGTATAAATCTTTAAAACCGTTATTTGCCAACTCTAAATATAATTTATAGCGAATGATATCATTTCTTGAAGGACTTTTTATGCCAAATTCTCTTTGCAAAACTTCCACATATTTCTGATGCTGTATGGTAGCTTTGTTAATTTCAGAAGTCATCGTAGCGCGTTCTTCTGCATTAAGTTTGAGTTCTCGCGCCAATTCTATTCTTATTTCATCAGGTTTTCCGTATTCCCTTGAAACTTCATTCACAAGATTAATCATTTGATTTAAAATCTTTTCAACTACAGGATTTCGTAAAGAGTTTTTCGGAAGAATTTCTAAACGCTCCTTTAAAGTGCGGTTTTCTAACTGCTCTCTGGTCAATGAATTTTTAGAATGGTTGTACCCTGCATAGCTACACGCTACACTGTATTTATGCTCTTTAATATAGGGATAAATCTTTCGCATTGCCTTAGAACTCAAACTTCCATAATCCTGAGCAAACCCAATTTCCGCTAATATTTGGGAATGTTCTTTTCTGAAACCAAATTTCTTTTGCAACAATTCATACAATTTTTCGTTTCCTGAAGGAGAATCATCTCCTTCATAGGAATATAGCAAATGCCACAGTTGATAAGAAGCCTGTTTTTCAAAATCACTTCCTTCCAGCTCCGGATTAAAATCCAAAATAGATGTATCAATTCCTAATCCTGAAAACTTTTCTCTAACGAATAATTTTATAATTTCTGCAGAAGCATTTATTTTAGAAACCTTAATTTCGTCATCAATGGTCAATTTAAATTCTTTTAGAAATTCTATTCCTTCATTGGCAATAATCTTTAGAAAAGCAGTATATAAATTTTCATTGGTATAATTTCCTTCAATCTCTTTGAAATTCGTCTTCCATTCTTTTCCTGAATACCCAACAAGATCTAAAACCTCTTTTGCAGAAAGTTTTCCTTTGATATTAACTTCATTAAAAATGGATTGTTTGAAATCTAAATCAATAGGGAAAACTTCTTTTGTTTCTAGATTTTGAAACTGTAAATTATTCAGAACCTGCCAGATTTTAAATTCCTGAAACAAGGGAGAGGATTTCGGTGCTACTTTTAGCCCAACTGTCTTCTTTTTTGTTTTTCCGTTTTCTGTAACTTCAATTTCCCTGTTTTCAAACTCACAGATACTGATTAAACCTTTCTGTGATTTGAGCTTTCTTTGATAGAAAATAACAATATCCCGAATTTCTTCCTTTAATTCTCTTGTCAGTTCTTTATAATACTTTGATTGAGTTTCCCATATATTCTCAAACTCATCTAAATAATCCTGCCTGTAGAAAACCTGATTTTTAAGCTTTGTATGTGGACTCTTTTCTAATTGTTGAAATAAATATTCTCCAACCGTTTGATTATGAAAATAAAGTTCCTTGCTTCGATCGCTAATTGCTCCTAAATAGCCGCTCGAATTATTCAGATTGCTATTGATCTCCTGAAATACAGCAGCCAGACTTTCAAAATCCAATTGTTTCTTTACCGCTTCGCTTCTCCAAAAGTATCTTTCAACTTTCTTTTCCTGCATTGTTCCGGTTTGCTTGATTCCAACGAGAGAAAATGGTTCTTTCAGAATTGTCCAAGTTGCATTTTTATTTTTGCCTTGTAGTTCTTTATAAAGGTCATCGGTTAAGATTTCTGAATAATATTGTTTTTGAAAATTCCATACTTTATCAAATTCAGCCTGTAAATCTGAACGGTAAAAATCAGGCAATTGTTTTTTGCCCTGCTGTAAAAGTTGATATGAGTATTCTCCAGGTGTTGCATTCTCTTCATACAATTTTTTAGCAACAGCCATTCCGTCTACTATCTGTCCTTCATCTTCATTTTTAGCTTTACGGCTGCTTTTATATCCTCTTTTCTTATTGATAAGAAGCAGAACTCTGGCCAATTCAGAAAGTTCTATTTTTTCTTTTGTTGCCTTTGCTCTTAACTCCTGCGTTTGAAATGTTGAATTTTTGCCAACTTCGGCAAGTAAGTCAGATTCTTTAAGAATATTGTTTTTCTTTAAAACATCAATAAGATTGGCTCTTCTTAATTTAAACCTCTGAAGATTTCTTCTCGCACTTCTGGCTAAAGTTCTTCCTGCATTAGTTGTAATGGGTTTTCCTTTTTCAAAATTCAACTGTTCATCAACAGTTAATGGATTTACCCGAACTCCTAATTTGATAATTTTACTGTTTTCTAAATTCTCAGGATTTTCCTGAACGTAAGCCCAGCCAATTGAGGAAACCCCCAAATCCAGTCCAAGTATATTTTTAGTCATCGTTATTAATTTTTGATACCACATAAAAATAGAAAGAAAAAATTTATTAAAAATGAGGTTTCCCGTAAATCAACTTAAGCACTTTTCTTCTATATTTGTATCAATAATTTTGAAAAGCAATTCACAATAAGGATTATTCCGTTGTGAAAACATTCAAGGCGGGGCAACTCGCCTTTTTTCGTTTTAAAACCCTATTTTAGCTATCCGAAAACCGAACAATGACGACCGTAGAATTTATACAGAAGCAGCTCAATATTTCAGAAAAGAGCATCAACAATACATTACAACTATTGGCAGAAGACTGCACTATTCCTTTTATTTCCCGTTACCGGAAAGACAGAACCGGAAATCTTGATGAAACACAGATTGAGCAGATTTCCAAGATCAGCAAACAGTTTGAAGAAATCGTCAAAAGAAAAGAATCTATTTTAAAATCAATAGAAGAACAGAATTCCTTAACGCCTGAACTTCAGCAGAGAATAGAAGAAAGCTTTGATCTCCAGGAACTCGAAGACCTTTACCTGCCTTTCAAGAAGCGCAAGAAAACCAAAGCTGATGCAGCCAAAGAAAAAGGACTGGAACCTTTGGCCAGAATTATCATGAGCCAGAAAAATAATGATGTGCAGTTTCTGGCATCAAAATACCTCAACAGTGAGGTTGCTTCCGAAGAAGAAGCACTTCAGGGAGCCAGAGATATTATGGCGGAGTGGATCAATGAAAACATGTATGTCCGCAAAAACCTCCGCAGGCTGTTCCAGCGTAAAGCAGTGATTACGTCCAAAGTGGTAAAAGCTAAAAAAGAGGAAGAAGATGCACAGAAATTCTCCCAGTATTTTGAATGGGAAGAAAGCCTCAGCAGAACACCATCCCACCGACTTCTGGCTATGTTAAGAGCAGAAGCCGAAGGTTTTGTCAAAACAAATGTAGGAATAGACAAGGAAGAAGCGATTGATTTTATTGAAAAAGCGATTATTAAATCCCGAAATGAAAGCTCAGAGCAAATTGCACTGGCCATAAAAGACAGTTACAAAAGACTTCTGGAACCTGCTATTTCAAATGAAACATTACAGGAGGCCAAAGAAAAAGCAGATAAAAAAGCGATTGAAATTTTCTCTGAGAACCTAAGCCAGCTTCTTCTGGCTCCTCCTTTGGGAGAGAAACGAATCCTGGCAATAGATCCCGGATACCGAAGCGGCTGCAAAGTAGTCTGTCTGGATGAAAAAGGAGACTTACTGCACAATGAAACCCTCTACCCTCACGCTCCACAGAATGAAAGCGGAATGGCCATGAAAAAGATCCGTTCTATGGTGAATGCCTATAATATTGAAGCCATTTCTATCGGGAATGGAACGGCAAGCCGTGAAACAGAATTCTTTATCAAAAAGATTGCTTTTGATAAGCCTTTACAGGTTTTCGTGGTTTCGGAGGCCGGAGCATCAGTTTATTCTGCAAGTAAGATTGCAAGGGATGAGTTTCCTTCCTATGATGTAACGGTACGTGGGGCTGTTTCTATTGGAAGAAGACTTTCTGATCCGTTGGCAGAACTCGTGAAAATTGATGCCAAATCTATTGGTGTGGGCCAGTATCAGCATGATGTAGATCAGACTCAGCTAAAAAACGAACTGGATTCTACTGTGATGAAATGTGTCAACTCTGTGGGAATTAATCTCAATACAGCCAGCAAATCCCTTTTAAGTTATGTTTCAGGAATCGGGGAGAAAATGGCTGAAAATATTGTCAGTTACCGTACTGAAAATGGAGCTTTTGAGGACAGGAAACAGCTTAAAAAAGTTCCAAGACTTGGAGAAAAAGCTTTTCAGCAGGCAGCAGCCTTTGTAAGAATTGCAAATGCCAAAAACCCGCTGGATAACTCGGCTGTACATCCTGAAGCATATGGAATTGTTGAGAAAATGGCAAAAGACCTCGGAATAAAAACTGACGAACTGATTGCCAATAAAGAAAAAATAGCGCTGATAAAACCGGAAAACTACATTACAGGAGAGATTGGGATGCTGGGCATTCAAGATATTTTAAAAGAGCTTGAAAAACCGGGGCTTGATCCAAGAAAAGCCGCAAAAGTATTTGAATTTGACCCCAATGTAAAAAGCATTAAAGATTTAAAAGCAGGCATGATCCTTCCGGGAATTGTCAACAATATTACAGCCTTCGGATGTTTTGTGGATCTGGGAATCAAAGAAAGCGGGCTGGTTCATATTTCCCAGCTCAAAGACGGATTTGTTTCCGATGTCAACGAAGTGGTAAAGCTCCACCAGCATGTCCGTGTGAAGGTAACTGAAGTAGATGAAGCTAGAAAAAGAGTACAGCTGAGCATGATTTTGTAAAATAACTGCTGTAAATTAAAATATAAACACAAAATATTGATTTTGAACACAAAGAATTTAATTTTCGATCTGGACGGAACATTATGGGATTCCAGAGCGACCATCATTAAAATATGGAATGAAGTACTGAGCAGACATCAGTTAATCCAAAGAGAGCTTAAGCCTGAAGATATGAATCAATATATGGGATTATTGGCTCATGATATTATAAAAGATATTATTCCGGATATTTCAGACCTACAGGCTCAGGAACTTCTTTCTGAAATTGTAGCCGAAGAAAATAAAATACTGCACATACAGGGTGGAATTTTATATGAGGGTGTAGAAGAAACTTTAAAGAATCTTGCCAACACCCACTCTCTTTTCATTGTAAGCAATTGCCAGGACGGTTATATAGAATCATTTTTAGACTATTATCAGTTTAATGATCTGTTTGTTGATTTTGAATCTCATGGACGGACCCAAAAGCCAAAAGCTGAGAATATACAGCTCCTTATGGAAAGAAATCAGCTGTCTGTTGAAGATTCTTTTTACATTGGTGACACTCAAACCGATTATAATTCAGCAGATACTAATGGATTGCCCTTTATTTTCTGTAAATACGGATTTGGAAAACTGGCCGATCCACTTTACGAACCAGCAATTCTTACATTTCCTGATTTAAAGGTTCATATTTCTGATAGTGTAAAATAAGATAAGATTGTATATCAAAATCAAGGCTGCCTGTTAGGCAGCCTTGATTTTTTCAAAGAAGAAAAATTATTATTTATAATCCTTAGAACTTCTTCTGGGTTCTTTTACTTCCGGCCATTTTACCGTCTCCCCTTTGTCGTCCTGAGGCATTGCTCTCTTCTCTCTGCTGGTGAATTCCGGATCTTCAGAAGCCATATACGCTAATGCCGCCGTTAAGATCACATTATTTTTTACCTCATCAAAAACAATTTTGTCATAGGTATCTTTTGTCGTGTGCCATGTATATCCGAAATATCCCCAGTTCAGGGAGCCTAAAGAAAATCCCGGTACTCCGGCTGCCACAAAAGAAGCATGGTCCGATCCACCACCGCCAGGCATTCCTGGGAAGTCGGTTTTAATGTGGCCCTTTACTGCTTTAGGAACACCGTCAAGCCATCTTCCGATATAATCATAAGCTTTTACAAATCCCTGACCGCTGATGTTTACCACACGACCGGTTCCGTTATCCTGATTAAAAGCAGCCTGTACTCCTTTTATGATTTGAGGGTTATCTGCTACAAAGCCTCTTGAACCATTCAATCCCTGCTCTTCACTTCCCCAAAGTCCGATGACAATCGTTCTCTTATTATTTGGATAGTATTTTTTCAGGATTCTCATCGCTTCAAGCATTGTGATAGTTCCCGTCCCATTATCTGTAGCTCCCTGAGCGCCGTCCCATGAATCAAGGTGAGCGGAAAGAATAACATATTCATCAGGCTTTTCTTTTCCTTTGATCATACCGATCGTATTAAAGCTTTTAGCTTCAGGAAGTATTTTCGACTGGGCATCAATCTTTATTTTAGGCTTCCCTCCTTTTTCTGCCATTCGGTAAAGCATTCCATAATCTTCCAAATCAATATCAATCATTGGGATTTTATTGGTCTTTGCCCCGAATATTCTGTTAGCCCCCATAATACCCGTCCAGTTTGAGATGGCAATACCAGCCGCTCCTGCTTTTTCCAGCGCATCCGGTAAAGTATTGTTATCATACCCAATATTTTTCACATATGCTGTAAAATCTTTCGCAGCCTGATCTCTTTCAGCTTTCAGTTTTTCATATAATTCCGGGGTAGCAAATTCTTTGATCTGCTCATCAGAACGTCCTATTTTCTGGTATTGTGCCATCAGCACTATTTTTCCTTTCACGGAAGGCAGCCATTGATCAAAATCTGCTTTAGAAGATACTTTTGGGAGAATAATAACTTCCGCCTCAACTGCTTTTTTAGTAGCCGGGCTCCAGGCCAGCTGTGTTGCTGAAAGAGATTTTACGCGTGGATACGTCATATCAACATGCGTAGTACCTCTCTGCCATCCTTTCCAGGTTCCAAACTGCTGAAGATTGGCATCCACTCCCCAGGAACGAAGCTTACCCACACTCCATTCATTGGCGGCAAGCATTTCCGGACTTCCTACAAGACGGGGCCCTATACCATCCAACAATTCATACGCCAGATTTTCCAGCTGGGAATTATTATTGACTTCATCTACAAAACTTTTTACGATAGGGTCTAACCTTTCCTTTGGGTCAACCTTCACCTGAGCCCAGTAAAACTGAGCAGCCAGCAATACTGCAGGCACTGCAAAAAATCTATTTATCCTCATAATATATATTGATTGGTTTAAAGATAACAGAAATTGGGGAAATGATGAAGGATTAGTCCTAAAAAAGAGGTATTCACATGATATTATAAAACATTTTTGTTTAAAAACAATAACAGAAATTGACTAATATCAGTATTTACAGAAAAGATCATCCATAGAATATGATCTTCAGATAAGTTGTATAAAAAAACAATTCAAAAATATATTGTAATCAGACATAAAAAAACCGGCTTCAAAAGCCGGCTAAAGGTGAATTATTTCTTAGCTTCTTCTACAGAAACTTTTCTGAATTCCTTGAACAATTTGCTTAGTTCTAAAGCTGCTTTACGAGCTCTTGTACCAGCTGCCTTGTTTCCTTTTTCCGCTTGTTGGTTTGCCTCAGTTGTGAACGCTTCAAATTCTGCGTTGATTTTTTCAATTAGTTCTTTCATTTATTTAAAAATTTAGGCTGCAAATATAGGTTTTATGGTGATTCCAGCCTAATTGTGTTGAAAAAAAATAGTGGATTTAATTATTTTTTTTAGTCTTTCTTACATTCATTTTAATTTTTAAATTAAAATTGAATTACTGCCGCAAATTAGCCATAGAATTAAACCAAAAACAAAGAACACACTAAATCATTAATTATCAACAAGAAATGAATAAAAAAACAGAAATAGTCTTTTTTAAAAAAACTGTTTACTCAGTGATGTAATGGCATTGATCATCCTGCCGCTACTTTTTATTATTAATGGGTTAAAACAACAGTTCCTGTGCTTTTCTTCCTGCATCTTCCAATAAAGCCATACTTTCAGAAGTAATTCTTTCAGTAAAAATAATCCTGAAATGATAATGGTATTTATCAGTAAACGAAAAGGTATCTCCAGGGGTAAATAAAATCCGGTGCTGATCACAATACTGGTAAAACCTTTTCATATCAATATTTTCCGGAAGCTGCCCCCAAATACTGTAACCTCCCTGCGGCCTGTGAAAATAAGAACCTTCAGGAAAAGAATTTTTTAAAGTGTCTAGGACCTGAGCAGCCTGTTGGTTGAGCTTTTTCCTGAATGACCGAAGATGTCTTTCGTAACTGCTTCCCTGCAGCAGTTTCAGTACCAGTTCCTGGTAGAAAGGAGAAACAGTTCGCCCTAAGACAAACCTTACTCTTTCAGATTGGGCATAGAAATCGCCGGCATACAGCCAGCCCAAGCGGATTCCAGGTGCCAGTGTTTTTGAAAATGACGAATAGATCATCACCCGACCGCTGGCATCAAAACTTTTTATACTGCGGGGCTTTTGTCCTCCAAAATAAAGGTCAGAATACATGTCATTTTCAATAACACATACCTGATAGGCTTCTGAAATGTTCAGAATTTCTTTTTTTGTGTCATCATTCATCAGTATTCCTGTAGGATTGTGAAAATTCGGAGTAGTGACTAAAGCACGGATATTGTTTTCCTGACAGGCTTTCCGGAAATACTCAGTATCGAAACCGCTTTTATAATGGACAGGAATCTCAATGACTTTAAGCTCCAGGTGAGCAATCACTTCCAGTATAGAAAATACACATGGACTATCAACTGCCACCACATCACCTGATTTTGTTACTGATTTTAAAGCAATGGTAAGGGCCTGGAGTGCGCCGTCAGTGATTATTATTTTGTCAGGATTTAAGAAAGAGCCGTAAGCTCCCATCTGCCTGGCAATATGCTTCCTTAATTCTTCCGAACCGTTGGAAGGGTAATACCTGAGAAGTGATGCCCCTTTTTCACGAATAACCTCCTGCATCGTTCTTAGGATAAGCTTCTGCGGAATCAGCAGATCTCCGGGGGCTGCTGCATTGAAAGAGCTGGATTCGGAAGTCCTTTTGGAAGTCAGTATTATATTTTTCATGAATACCTCATCTCTCACGACAGCGGGAAGCTTTGTTCTTGGTTTCGGAATATTTTTCGCCTGAATTCCTGCAACGAAATATCCTGACCGTGGATTACTTCTGACAAGCCCTTTGATCATAAGGTATTCAAATCCGCTTTGTACAGAACTTGTACTCAGTTTGTATTTTTCTTTTATCTCACGAACAGATGGAAGCCTGTCATTTTCCTTCAAAATTCCATTGCGGATCTGTTCCTCTATTGTTTCTGTAAAAACTTCGTACTTATAAGGTTTCATCATATCGTCAACTGTACCGAACAAATTTACAAAAATACCATTCTGTACCGATGATATTTTAACGAACTGTATCCATTTTGAATAGATTAATCTTATAATTTTGAATAAAAAAATTACATGGATATTATTTCAAAATTTACAGTAGGTTCTGAAGAGGGTATTTCTGATCTTATAGCCATTATTGATTCTTCCATTTACAGCTTACATAAAGATTTTGTCAGTGAGGAAGATATCAGAAAATATATTCATAACGGAATAGATCCTAGAAAAATGATCAATGACCTGAATGATCTTTCTAACCAGCTGATCATGACCTATGCAGATCAGAAACCTGTTGGATACAGCATCATCAAAAGCGGCTCTCTGCATCCCGGAATTCCTGAGGGAAAAAGAGCAACAGAAATAAGCTTTGTGATTCTTTCTGAGTTTGATTTCCCGGAAACAAGGCAGTCACTTTGGAAAAAATGCAGATCAGCAGTAAGCTTCACCGATATCATATGGATCAATATGCCGGATCATGATCCCCTTGCAGCGTTTTTAAAAGACTCTGGATTTATTGCTGTAGCTGATTCAAAGGCAGGACCTTTTCAGCTTCCGTCTCATATTTTGGAACTGGAGATTAATAAAAGTTAATTCTTACCACAGGTTTACATAGATGTCTGCACCTGTTAATATAGTTATTGAGTTCTTTTAATGTTGGTGTTATTGAGTCAAACTATCATACTTATTTTTATTATTTCACACAAAATCATCATGATTGAGCAGCAGTTTGCTTATCTTTGATTTTTATAATTTTTCATTATGAGCGATCAGCTGGAAACCATAGAAGATTACTACAGACGTGTCCGAAAAAATCAGATCAAAATGTTTGATTCTGAGGATTTTGAAACCGGAAAATCCCATTTCAATATTTCCATGCGGAGATATTGCAGCTTCAAGAGTCCTTACAACCGACGTGATTATTATAAAATCAGCTTTATCATTGGAAAAGGCACTATTCATTATGGGGCCCACCAGCTGTATATTGACCGTCCTGTTTTATTTTTTCCATCTCCAAGCATCCCTTATTCCTGGGAGTGTGAGAGCGATATACAGGAAGGCTATTTCTGTTTGTTTAATCAGGAATTTTTTAATGGAAATTCTGAATTCAGTCTGTTTAAAAAAACATCAATGTTCAAGGAATGGAGTAAGCCGGTTGTTTTTCTGACAGAGGAACAAACCCAACTCGCAACTCTTTATTTCGAGCAGATTTACAGAATGAATAATTCTGCTTATCCTTTCCGCTGCAGCAGCATCAAAAGCAACCTGGCTTCCGTGATGCATCTGGCTCTTGAAAACCGTGTAGAGGACATCAATCCTAATGAACTTCCTGCAAATGTGCGTCTGTACAAACTATTTGATGAACTGCTCAACAAACAGTTTCCCCTGGACTCTCCCGCTTATCCACTGGCATTAAAGACACCTTCCGACTTTGCAGAACATCTGAATGTACATGTCAATCATTTAAATTCTTCAGTAAAATCCGTCACCAATCTTACAACCACCCAGATCATCAAGGAAAAGATGTTTGAAGAATCCAAAAATCTGCTGAAATATACCAACTGGGATATTGCACAGATAGGTTATACCCTAGGGTTCGATCAGCCTGCCCACTTTAATAACTTCTTTAAAAAGCACGCCCAGACTTCACCGTTGAAATTTAAGAATTTATCTTAATATTTGATTTTTGTAATTTTTACTTTGTCTTTTAAAATTCATTTTTATATTTCCTGACTTATTTTTGCATTGTAAAAAATGTATGAATATGTTGAGAGAAGCATCTGAGCAACGAATCAGATTAATTACCATAATGGCTTTCGTGTCAATCCCGCTTTCGGGGTTTGTCACAGATATTTATCTGCCATCATTCCCCTCTATGGCCAAAGAAATGATGGTTTCTGAAAAAGATATCCAGATTACTTTAACGTCATATCTCCTGAGCTACGGAATTTCACAATTGTTTGTGGGAGGAATCCTGGACAGCATCGGCCGTTACCGCCCCAAACTAATCGCATTATTTCTGCTAATCCTGACGAGTATCTTAATTACCATGACAAACAGCATTTTACTGATCTGTTTGCTCCGTATTCTCCAGGGAGCAGCTGTTTCAGTCCTGGTAGTGGCTACCCGTGCCATTTTCGTGGATATTTATGACGCAGAAAAAGTGAAGCACTATCTGAGCTATTTTACCATTGTATGGTCGTGCGGCCCCATCCTGGCACCTTTCCTCGGAGGATATCTTGAAAAAATGTTTAACTGGCATGCTAACTTTTATTTTCTGGCAGGGTACGCCGGATTTCTTTTCCTTTTTGAATGGTTCTTCAGTGGAGAGAGTCTTCCTCAAAAAAAGAAACTGGATCTTTCAGAGAATATCAGCCTGTACAAAATGATGCTTAAAAACAGAATTTTCATGCTGGGCATCTTTATTCTGGGACTCAGCTATTCGATTGTTATGCTGTTTAATATTACCGGACCTTTTATCATTGAAAATACTTTCCATTTTACACCGGTAGTCATTGGATACTGTACCCTGATCTTAGGATTTTCCTGGATGATCGGAGGCTTTATCGGAAAGCGCAGACTGACCCTTGATTTTAAACCAAGAATTTTACAGCCGATTCTTCTTCAGCTGATCCTTATCGCAGGACTGATTATCACAAGCTATTTTGCAGAAAGTCTTTTCATCATGATACCTTTTGCCTTTTTCATTCATATCTGTTCCGGAATTTTATTTACCTCTTTCTTTACGACAAGTATGCTTTACTTTCCTAAAAATGCAGGTACGGCCGGCGGACTGATGGGAGGATTGGTCTATGTAATCACTTCTATAACAAGTTTTATCATTTCTGTAAGCGGAACCGTAAGTGAACAGAAAGATCTTTCCTGGCGTTATCTGATCATCGCATGTTTCCTTTTCGGAATTATTCTCATCATGAATCAGGCTGTAAAAAAAGAAAAAGCAGAGAACTAACCAGTCTCTGCTTTTTTATTAACGTTATCTTTTTCAGAATAAAAATAAAGTATCAAGGCAGTAAATCCGTGAAGTGGCCTCTCAATGTACTTTTTTTTTCAGCTGTTATTTTTTATCCTATTAGTTTTAATTAAAACTAATTTTCCGTATATTTGTTAGGGTAAGTTATGATTAAAACCGATTCAGAAATACCCTGTTATCTTACGCTATTATAAAATATGCCTGCAAAACAGAATAACATATCAGAACTGGCTCTGGAACTTGGCCTTGCGATGAGTGAAATGAAAAGCCGTCTCCGGCAGAAGATTCATGCTGCCGTTAATGAGTATGATCCGGATCTGTCTTTTGAACTGATTGAAATTCTGGGATTGCTTTCACGTAGTAATGGGATTAACCAGCAGGAAATAGGAAATAAAGTAAGCAAAGACAAATCAAGTATTACCTACCTCATCAACAGTCTTGTAAAAAGGGATCTGGTGGAAAGGGTTGCTTATAAAAATGACAGGAGGAATAAACAGATCTTTTTAACCCCGAAAGGTAAACAGATTGTAGAAACCGTTTATCCCTGGGCACTGGATCTTTATAAGAAGGCTGCTGACGGCATTGATGAAATAGAGATCAGCAAAGCACTGCTATTAGTAAAAAAAATGACAGCAAACCTGGAAGAATCAGGACCAAAACATAATACAATATGAGAACAATCCTTGTACCTGTTGATTTTACATCAACTACAGAAAATGCAGTAAGAGTTGCCGCAGACTGGGCAAAAACCTACGAATATCAAAACATTATCCTGCTGAAAACTGCCGGAGAGTCTGAATTTGATTATCTGCATATTGCAGAAGGGCATTCATTTGTAAATGAAGAAAGTGTCAATAGCTTACTACAGAGAACGGAATCTTTATTTGATCAGCTGAGCAGTATTGTAACCGATAAGTTTCCGGATATTAAGGTTTCCAGAATATTAAGTGACTGGGCGCTTACCAGGAGCATCAATGAACTTTTAAAAGACGAGCCGTCTGTAGAACTGATCGTTCTTGGAAGTGACGACAGGAATTCTTCTACAGAAAGTTTTGTTTCTGATAATATCATCAGCATTGCAAGAACAAGTCCTGTAAAGACCTTAATTGTTCCAAACAGCTATCATTATACTCCTGTTAAGAACATATTTATCCCTTGTGATATAAAAGGAATTAAAAGACTGGAAAGGCTTTTCCATCACAAATCTGTTATTCATAATCAGGATGTACATCTGTCATTTTTAAATATCAATACCAGAGAAACAGAGGATGAGAACAAAAAAAGAGAACTGGAAAACTATATCCGTGAACATTTAACGGAAATCCCAAGCAGCATTCATTACTCTCATGACGAAAATATCATTAATGGGATTCTGACCTTTGCAGCCTCTAATGAAGCTGATCTTATTATTGCTTTACCGGGCAGGCACAGCTTTCTATATTATCTGGCCAGCAGAAGTATTTCCGAAGGAATTTACCAGAATACCCATCAGCCAGTATTAATCCTAAAATAGCAGATCCTGAAAATTAATAGTAAATTTTGGAGCTTTCAATCTTAACCAGTTTCTGTTCCTGCATTTTTTTGACATATCTGATTACCGTTTCCACCCGAAGACCGGTGAGGGTTGCTATCTGCTGCCTGGTATAGGGGATCAGGAATGAATAAGCGTCCTCAAATCCAAAATATTTCTTAAGATGGTCAAAAAGCTTCACCAGCTTTACAATAGGATCTGAAATGGCCAGAAAACTGGAGATCATATACCTGAAATGCAGCCTGTCTGCTGTATATTTATTTATTTCAAGCATTAATTCAGGTTTTTCCAGTAATATTTCAAGAAATCTGGTTTTGGAAATCCTGATAATTTCACAATTGGTGACCGCAACGGCGTTGACCGCGTAATGATGGCTGGTAAATAAGTAACTTTCCCCAAAGCAATGACCATCAAAAGGAAGGCCGTGGACAAATTCCTTTCCGTCTTCTAATAAAGTATTCAGCTTCACAGTACCATATCTGATCTGAAAATAATATTTTGCAGCGGTTCCTTCCTGAAAAATAGTCTCTCCTGCTTCATAACTTTCCAGACTTGCTCCACGGGAAAATAATAACTCTTCACATATGATCATCTTGCCATTATTAATTTGAGTAAAAATACTTAAAGTATAAGCAATGTTGCAACTTATCAAATACCACAGAAAAAGTAATATTTCAATACCAACACGGCTCTTCTTTTATTATGCTGTAATTTTCTTTTTATGTTTTGTTCCCCAATCAGCCAGCGCAGCAATGACATCCTTCAGAGACTCACTATATTCTGTGGGCATATATTCTACCAATACCGGCTTCTGATCTGTAATAACGGTTCTTTCCACCAGGTGATTGACTTCCAGTTTTTTTAATTCGCTGGATAGTACCCTGGCAGATATTCCCTTAATGGTCCTCTGCAATTCATTAAAACGTGTATGGCCTCCCAAAATCGCAATCATTACACGAATGGTCCATCTGCCCCCAAGAACATACAAAGCATCCTCTGTAGCAGACAGGTGATTACTGCATTGCGGCCGTGAATATGTTATTTTTTCTTCTTCCATTGTCTCGTATTTATTGGTTACTAACCTAAATGTTATTACTAACCTTTTGGTAACTACTATATTTTTATTAGTAAATATAAATAATTTTGAAACATCAATTTTAAAAAAAATAAAAAAATGAAACGAGTACTTCATATTATTTCAAGTCCAAGAAGCGAATCATCCATCAGCAAAAAACTGGGCAATGCAATTGTAGAAAAAATTACAGACAAATATCCTGACCGTATATTAAAAAAGCGTGACCTGGCCAATCCTCTTTTCCCTCATTTGGAAGAAGCCCATATCAATGCATTTTTTACCCCGGCTGAACACCGTACTTCAGAACAGATTGAAACTGTAAAATTATCTGACACAGTAGTGGATGAGCTGCATGAAGCGGATATTATTGTTATTGAGGCTCCTCTATACAATTTCAACATCACCTCTACCCTGAAATCATGGCTTGACCATATTGCCAGAGCCGGAAAAACATTCAGCTACAGCGAAAACGGACCGGAAGGTCTGGTGAAAAACAAGAAAGTATATCTTGCTTTTTCAAGTGGCGGTATTTATTCTGAAGGGGAGAGGCAGGCATATGATTTCGTGATTCCTTATCTTCAAAAAACATTAGGATTTATGGGCATGACAGATATTTCTGTTGTCCGCGCAGAAGGGCTTTCTGTTCCCGTTATTCAGGAGACGGCCCTGCAAAAAGGAATCGAGAGTATTGTTGTAGAGTAAAATCTTAAAAATGCTGTTCTTATGAGCAGCATTTTTTACATTCAACCTTATCATTTTCGTAATTTATTACTTAAAAACAGTATTCGTCTCAACATATGTAAAGGTTTTTCCAGTTTTTATCTCTCAATTTTACATCATTAAAAAGAAAAAATTATGGAAATCCACCAACATCCAACACTGATCAATCCTTCAGAATTATTTGATCCTTCTCCTTATGGTTTTTCCCACAGCATTTCTGTAGAATCACCCTTCAGAATGTGTTTTATATCGGGGCAGAGCGGCGGCCAGGGAATTGCCCATGCATTAGCAGATGACTTCAGATCTCAGGTACAGCAGGCTTTGAAAAATGTAAAAACTGTTTTACAAAGTCATTCGATGAGATTTGAGGATATTGTTAAAATCACTTTGCTCATCGTAGATCATAACGAGGAAAAACTCGAGATATGGACAGAGGAAGCTAATAAAGTATGGAAACAGTCATTCCTTCCTACCAGTACTCTTATCCCTGTAACTAAGCTGGCTTTACCCGGAATGTTGTTTGAGATTGATGCCATTGCCGTGAAAAGCTAATTGCTGGTAAGCCGTTCAATAATCAATGATGAAAAGCTTTTTACTCCGGTTCTGATGCTTTCTTCATCCACCTGAAAATTGGGAGCATGATTCATAGCAATCACTCCTTTTTCAAAGTTAGATCCACCCAGGAAAAAATATACTCCTGGAATTTTTTGTTGAAAATAAGAAAAATCATCATTGAAAAAAGGAACTTGCCCATAATCTGCAGCCACAGTATTTTTTCCATAAATATTCTGAAGAATTTCTGTTGCAGACTGGGTAAGCTTTTCGTCATTGATCACTGTTGGATTTCCCTGCACAAATGAAACAGAAAAGAGCTCATTTTTATATCCACTGTCTTCAATAACATTCTGAACTCCAGGAATTATTTTATCTAAATTCGAAGGGTTTGTTTCATACAGGTAGGTTTCAAGAAAAAACTCATTATTTTTAGAATAAGCATTGAATTTTCCGTCTGTAAAAAGATAATCTTTGAAAATGGTATCAGGATTTGTTAATCCGATTGTAGGATCAACGATGGATTGTATTTCCCAAGGTTTACCTTCAGCATGAAGACGGATCAGAAAATTACTGATCTTTTTAGTCAGTCTATTGGTTTCATCTTCAGGTAATCTATTTTTTAACTGAACCCTTATTTTTTTCTGATAAGCAAACATTTCATGGGACTTCACCATGATCTGCCCCACAGGAGTGGCCGTTACATGCAGCCCATATATTTCATCAGGGTGTATGGCGGTAAGCAATCCATTATTCAGCATTTCTTTTGCTCCTTTGAAAGTTTCTTCTTCAGGTTGGAATATAAAATATACGGTTCCTCTCAGGGATTTTTTATTTTTTGCAAGAACCTCTGCAATTCCCAGTCCAACAGCCATATGGATATCATGACCACAACCATGCTGAACTCCTTTTACTTTTGACCTGAAAGCTTCGGGGTCGGCATAATCACTCGGAAGAGCATCCATGTCAGACCTCCAAGCGATCTTTTTCCCCTTTTTTTCTCCTTTCAGAATTCCTATGACACCATAACCATATATATCCGTATTAACTTCCAGTCCAAGATCAAGTAGATATTTTTTAATTTTTTCCTGAGTCTGTTTTTCATTCCCTGCAAGTTCCGGATTTTCATGAAAACTTCTCCTGAGAGCAACCAACTTATCAAATATCCTGTCTGTGTCCTGCTGAACAGATCGATGTACCTGTTGTACTTTTATATTTTGGGAAGAAATGGCTTCTTTTTTACTGTTCAGTCCCTGTGCGGACAATAAAGTGGAAGCGAAGCATAATAAAGTGACTGTAAATCGTTTCATGTTCAATGGTTTTGAGTTTTATCTCGGGTTATGAGTGTATCAAAAGCTTACTCATAATGATAAGACAGTTGCAGGTTCAGTTTCGTTACATCCTGATCATCAGTTTATTTTTTTAAAGATCACTGAAACTGTCCGGCTTTCAGATATCAGTACCACATTATTTAAAATAATTCTAAACAAAGTGAAAACAATATTCACTGAAACTATTATATACAAAGGGTTTATTACAAAAAATTAAAATTGCATCAATATAAATTACGTAGAAATACTGAATCGTATCTGCCGGGATCTGATTAATTTCGGATGAATAAAACTGATAACTATGGATCGCTTGGCATACATTCAATCATTTCAGAAAAAATGTGGTATCTGAAAGCCCGGCAGCTATAGGACAATTGGTGTGATCAACCTCTGTTGAAAGAAATTGAAGATCTCTAATCCAAATTTTAATGTAATGAATATTATTAACAAAATCCTCAACGTCGATGATTATTATTTCGATGTGTTTATGTCTATCTCGGAAGCGCTTGCAGGGTTTACTGTAAACGAATTACAGTCTACCGGCCTGGCAGAAACCTATTACACGTATGTTCTCAAAAGTATTGATGCAGCTACTTTTGCAGAGTTTCTTACTATTTCTAAAAATATACTTGAAAAATCTTCCGGTGAAGAGGAACTGAAAAAGGCCATACAAGCCGAAATTATTGAAAATCCAGGAATGAATGCCATGGCCGGAAAGGTTATGACCATGTGGTACATGGGAACATGGGAAAGTGCCTATGTGAATGATCTTTCTTACAAAGAAGGTCTTGTGTGGAACCTGATGTATTCCCATCCGCCTGGAGCAAAACAACCTGGCTACAAATCATGGAATATCAAACCTGTAAACACCCACTCATGAATCAGACTTCAAACAAAAAAGATGTGATCATCGTAGGAACGGGGATCGCAGGATCATTAATTGCAAAACTGCTGTCCGATCATGTATTTGATGTAGCCAAAGGGAAAATGATCCATCGTGCAGATGCAGGAAAATCCGATCATATCAGGGAAGTATCAATCCTTATGTACGAAGCCGGTCTGGAAGCCGGTGTGGAGCTGGATTCCGTCTCTTCAATGACCACCTATAATGAGTATATACGTACTTTTTACAGGGAAGAAGCCAAAGTTCCCAACTCACCTTATCCGAATCTGAAGCAGGCACCTTCCCCGAATGTCCTTGATATGGAACATATTGTTCAGCCTTATCCTGATAAAAAGGGGTATCTTGTACAGTTTGGACCCATGCCATTTGCCAGCGATGCGATCAGAGTGGGAGGCGGAACTACCCTTCACTGGCTGGGAACCACACCAAGAATGCTTCCGAATGATTTCAGGCTTACTGAAAAGTATAACATTACAACTGAAAAACCTGATACGAAAGAAAAAATATCAATCAACTGGCCAATTGATTATGATGAGCTAAAGCCTTATTATGAAATGGCTGAATTCGAAATCGGGGTTTCGGGAGAAGTTTCCAGACAGGAATATCCTATTTCTGAAAGCAGGGAAAAATATTATGGAGATTATGTTTTCCCGATGGAAGAAATTCCCCAGAGCTATATGGATCACAAAATTATTGAAGGGCTCAAAGGAACGAGCGTAACGCTAAGCTCAGGAGATATTCCTCTGCTGCTGGTACCCTCTCCACAGGGAAGAAACTCCGTTCCGAATCCAAAATACGGGAAAACAAAGATCATTAAAGCTGAATCAAAAGAATCCGGATATAAACTGGTTTTGGACAGTTCTGAAAAAGAAGAATATAAAGCACTTGGTTCAGTCTGGAATCCTTACATGGGAGAACGATGTGAGGGAAATGCTTCCTGCGTTCCGATATGCCCTGTACAGGCGAAATACAACGCTTTAAAAACACTGAAAAAAGCTTTATATAAATTGAATGATAACGAAAACCTCATCCGGAATCCTTACATGCAGGTTCAGGCTCAGAGCGTTGTGTACAGATTAAGTGTTGATCAGAATGATAAGGATAAAATTTCCAGAGTTCATCTGAGAAGATACACTTCAAAAGAAAAAACAGACTTTGTTGAAGAATCAATTGATACGTCGGATGCCATTGTCATTCTTGCTGCTAATGCTTTTGAAAACCCAAAGATTCTACTGAATTCCCAATATACTACCAGCAATGGTGTAAAAACGGTTGCCAACAGCAGTGATCAGGTAGGGAGAAACCTGATGGACCATATGGTAATGCTTACCTGGGGGCTTTTCCCTGAACCGGTTTATCCATACAGAGGTCCGGGGTCTACTACAAACATTTCGTCCTTCCGCGACGGAAGTTTCAGAAGTGAGTTTTCAGCATGGATTTCCCCGCTTGACAATTGGGGTTGGGGCTGGCCTGCATTTTCTCCGGGATCTGATGTTGCAGAATTCATCGGCAAAGGTCTTTTCGGAGCAGAATTAAGAAAAGCACTTACCAACAGGCTTTCGAAACAGGTTTTATTCCATTTTGAAATTGAACAGCTGCCTAATCCCAATAACAGGGTGACCATTAATGACCAATATCTGGATGCCTTGGGTATTCCTCGGCCGGTCATTCATTATGAGCTGACGGAATATGAAATGAAAGCTATGGAACAGGCTAAAAAAGCTTCAGACCAGATGTTTGAAAGATTACATATCGAAGATTTTACAAAATACACCGAAGCAGACAAAAACTCTGTGATCTACAACCATAAGAGATATTCTTATAACGGAGCAGGTCATATTGTAGGAACCCACAGAATGGGGTCCAAAGCAGAAGAATCTGTAACCAACAGCTATTGTAAAGCCTGGGATCATCCTAATTTATACATCGTAGGAGCAGGAAATATGACTACACTGGGCACTTCAAACCCTACTTTAACATTATCAGCATTTACAATCCGTTCTGTGGAGTCTATTCTTGCTGATCTTGAAATTCAATTAAAAAAATAATCACATGAGACAAAGACTTATCCATAAAACAGAACAACCGCAGGAAACATTATCAAAATCTGCAAAAAGAGCCGCAATAGCAGGCAGAAGTGCGGTAGCCATTGCAGACAGTGTTTCGTTACCTTCTTTGCTATTTGATCCATCACTGAGCAAAGAGGACTGGACAGAAGGATTGAAGCATCACAGTACAGTCCTGACAGGCTTTTTGCTGAATGATCAGATCAAAGAGTTCAATGCTTATCTCGAATCACAGTTGGGTTCAGGAATTCCAGAAATTAAAAAAGGGTTGACAGAAATTGATTATAAACCGGTTTTAAAAGATCTTTTACAGACCGCTATTCTTATTGAACATTCTACCATTCCACCCTATCTTACTGCTTTATATTCAATCAAGGACGGAACCAATGCCCTGGCTTCACAAATTATACGAAGCGTTGCTGTGGAGGAAATGCTTCACCTGATCATGGTTTGCAATGTCCTGAATGCAATTGATATCAGGCCTTCTGTCAACCAACAGGAGAACTATCCTACATACCCGATGAAACTGCCGATGAATGTTGATTTCTATGTGGGTCTGGAAACATTCTCTACCAACAGTATTGCAACATTTATTGCAATTGAAAGTCCAAGCAAGCCTTTGGTAAAGGCACCGAAATATGATCATGAAACAGATTCTTCAGCATTATATTCCCAAAGAGCAGCTGTGCAGGAAAATAACTTCTGGACTCTTGAAAATATGAAAGGTTTCATCATGGAAAACGTACATACTATCGGTGAATACTATGATGTCTTATTCTTTTATATCGTTATTTTTCAAATCATTGCTTACTACAAAAAACATGGAACACTTCCGAAGAACTTTGAAGAATTGAATACCGGAGGAATTTTCACAGGAGATTCTGCAAAACAGATCCGTCCCGAGCAATACTATGGAAGCGGCGGTAAACTGCATTCTGTAGAAGCTTTAACAGGAGTAATCGCTGTTTTCCAGGAAATCAAGGGACAGGGCGAAGGTGCTGACGATTCTATTTTTGATATTGATCCCTCACAGTTTGAAGAAGGTGTGGAGCTGGCACACTATTTCAGGTTCAAAGAAGTATTTCATGAGCATTTCTATCTGGGAGGAAACTATGAACCTTTTATGGATGAAAACGGAATGATGCCCGTTACAACGCCACCTACCGGAAAAGAATTGCCTGTAGACTGGAGCCAGGCATATCCTATGAAGCCGAATCCCAAACTGGAAGATTATATCAAAAATAAGGAATTACACGCACAGGCTACTGAGTTTAATAAAACC
The DNA here is from genome assembly GCF_006829085.1 of Chryseobacterium sp. ON_d1. GTDB lineage: Bacteria > Bacteroidota > Bacteroidia > Flavobacteriales > Weeksellaceae > Chryseobacterium. The sequence continues at coordinate 83,787 of NZ_BJTC01000002.1, read as the reverse complement.
TACAAACGTTTGTTAGATGCTATTCAAAGTGCAGTGGAAGGAAACCAGAGAGAGCTCGAAAAATCGATCATGTATATGTATGCTCTGAAAGAACAGGCCGTAGGATTAATGAAACAGCCTTATGATGCTCAGTATAATGCAGGCCCTACATTTGAATTTATCAATTTATAACCATAAAAATCAGATATCATGCTTAAAAGAAAAAAAGAGAGTCCCGAATTGGGGGGAGAACAGCTGTTCCGTAAAATGCCAGGCCAAAATGAAGTCAATCTGGCTCAATTAATGGATGGATATTCAAAACTTCTTATTGATGATCCGGTAAGACCCTTCAGAGAAGAGAACCTGCAGGCTATTGAGAATAATGTAGACTACGGAGTTCTTGCTGCTTTAGATGGAACATGGGTAAGCTATAATGTGAATTATAATAAGAATATTACCCAACCTTCATTAGCAAGTGGCATACATACTACGATTATGCCTTCCCCCGGAACTAATCCAGGGACAATACCAGGAAAATTCGCTTTTGACAGTGAAGAATATATCGAAAAATTAACATTTTCAATTGTTCCCGGTGGAGTACGTAACCGTGGTGGAGCCAGTGAGCTTTTCTGTGGAGCCGTTAAATATGAACAAAGTATCAAAAGTGTGAATACTGTAAAGGGTCAGGAAACTTTAAAATACACTCCTATTCATGAAGAAAACGGAATGTATCTATGGCTGAGTGATGTGTATAATCATGCAGCCACGAAGGAATCTATTGAAAGAGACCGAGGTATTCATGCTGTTTCAACCGAAGATGCTGAAAAGTATGGATATACCGGTGAATACAGAGACGAACCTCTTGTAAGAATAACACCGGATGGCGAGGAAAATCCTAAATATATTCTTTTAAGTCAGTTGCAGCCAGGACAGGAATATTATGAAATTATCCCCGCACAGGAAATAAAGCCGGGAGCTGGAGTTGACGGGCCTTATTTTATTCCGGACTATTCTATTTCCCGAAGCGGTGTTATTCCTCATGGGAGTACCATTACTCTACTTGGTGATATTGTTCCTCAGAATATTGCTGATAAAACCTATTATTTAATTAATGGTTCCCCCAAATTTCCTTATGGTAAAGAGGCATGGGATACTAATCATCTTTCGATTTCCCGTACGATGGGAAATGCAGGAGTAACACCTGACAATATTATTGATCTTGACCAACCTGCACCGGCCTGGGTTCATGAGACTTTAGATGATAAAAATGATCAGGGCTCAAACAAAATCTATACCCAGAGAATACTGGCCGATGATTTATATCCTTACTCTGTACGTCCTGATCTGAGGCTCAGGGATACATTGAGAGGCCAGGAGGTCAGCAATTATGTTCATGTAAGAATGTCTTCCAAGATGAAAACCGGGGCACAGGGCGGAATTTTGAATGTTCCTTTTGTCAACCGTTTTGTTCCGACTGTAGAAGTGGACATGAATATGTGGATTGAAACGGTAATTGAGAATGGAAAAGAGATTCTTCAGCTGCAATATGAGCAGATTGTATTCTTTGAGTTTGATTTCGGAAATGACGGAGGTACTACAAGCTGGCCGCATATCCAGGTCAATACCCTTCGTAAATTAGAAGATATCCCTGAGGATCAGAGAAAAGTGATTGAAGAGCAATTTTTTAATTCTGCAGGAAATACTGGTACGGCTTCAGCATGCCCATACCATAAAGGATAATATTCCCTTTCGATTAAACACAAAAAGAGGCATTCATTTGCCTCTTTTTTATACCTTCAACCCTGATCTTTAAATTACAGGTTTTCGTACGTCTGATCTACAATAAAGGATATTGCTTTTTTGATCTTCTCCCGTCCTTCAGGAGTGTTGGTGTCTATACCGCAGAAAAGACTTCCGTTCAGGGAGGCAAACATATTCAGGTAATAGAGCCCTGAAACCATAATGGCCATAATAGAGCGGTACGTATCCATTTTATCTTTGAAACGGGATTCCATCAGTCTCTTAAAAATATATTCCCCATTTTCCTCCTGGGTATCGATCAGTTTTTTTAATGATTTACGAGGTTCAGAAATGGTCCATAACAACAGTTTCTGGGCTTCCTTATTGGTATAGACATAATCAAATTGTGACAGAAGCATTTGTTCAATAAACTCTCTTCCTCCATCTTCAAAATTAGGGTTTGCCTTTTCAACCTCTTCACTTGTTACCTTCACCCAGTAATCCTGTGTACGAACATATTCATCCATCAAACCGTCCATTCCGCCAAAATAGGTATAGATCATTTTTTTATCCACTCCGGCAACAGCAGCAATATCATTAATCTTCAATCCTGCATGCCCTTTTGTTTTCAGAATTTTTCCAACGGCATCCAAAAACTTCTTTTTACTGCGTTCCTTATTCCTAATACTACCTGATGCTGACTTTCTTTCCATGACTAAACATTCAATATACAAGTTTATGAATTTTTTTTATCATTTTAGACACTACTTAGTGTTTAAAATTATCTGTTTGTATATATTTGCACTAATTAAGACGCTTTGATACATAAAGCCCGGTCTGAAGCTGAAAAATTAAAGTGAGCAGATTGTTTTGCTATTTTCCTCATTTTAAAACATTTCGGCTGTCTATAGCTTGTGTAAAAAAATACAACCGACAGGATTATTTAACATAATGATACTGTTTTGATTAAAAAAAATGTTCCAAAAATTAAATAAAATACTTTTCAATAGATATTTTATATAAAAGGATAAAATTTTTACAATAAAAAAATAATATAATGATATACAGCAACTTAAACAAAAACAAAGAAATTTTTATTATTTTACACACTTTGTAGTGTCTTATTTTATATATTTGTACAAACTAAAACCATCTATATATTTTAAAACACTTTTAGGTTGAAAATAAGACAATTCAGATTGTATTATTTTAGTTCCCTCACTTTAAGATAATTTCGAACACGAAACAACTAAGGTAGAAACACAACTTACAGACAGGCCATTAGATTCTAATGGTCTGTTTTTAATATCAGGAGTCTGCATAACCTATAGCTTTTCATAAGTCTGACGTAATAGAAAAGAGATTGCTTTTTTGATTTTATCCCGTCCCTGGGGCGTATTGACATCTATTCCACAAAAAATACTTCCGTTCATGGCTGCATACAGATTCAGATAATAAAGACCAGACACCATAATGGCCATGACAGAGCGGTAGGTATCTATTTTATCTTTGAAACGCGAATCCATCAGTCGGTTAAAAATATATTCTCCGTTTTCCTCCTGGGTATCGGTTAATTTTTTTAATGATCTCCTAGATTCTGACAAACGCCATAGAAGTAATTTTTGTGCTTCCCTGTTGGTATAGACATAGTCAAATTGTAAAAGCAGTATATTTTCTATAAAAGATCTTTCCTCATCCTCTGATTGAGTTTGTATTTTTTTAACATCATCAATGTTTACTTTACTCCAGTAATCCTGTGACTGGATATATTCATCAATCAAACCATCAAATCCTCCAAAATAAGAATAGATCATTTTCTTGTCCACTCCAGCCGTGGCAGCAATACTACTCACTTTCAATGCAGTATAACCTTTTGTCCTCAATATTTTTCCAACTGCATCCAAAAATTTTTTTCTACTGCGTTCTGTGTTGCGGATACTTCCTGCTGCAGGCTTTCTTTCCATGGTAAACTTTCAATCGTACAAGTTTATGAATTTTTTTTCATTTTAGACACTTTTTAGTGTCTAAATTTATATATTTGCATAAACTAATAACCATTTTATATCAACAGACAATCAAAGCTGTGAGAGTTAGAGAGATCAGATTGCACCGTTAGTTCCCTCAGCCTGATTGCTTTATATGCAATGACTGAGGTAAATCATTACCCAAACAGCATCATTATATAATGTTGCTGTTTTTTGTTGATAAAAACATTTTTGACCTCAACCAGACAATAAAAAGCAAATAATTCAGTTTATTTTAAAGTTAAACATCATTTTTCGATTTAAATTTTCGCCTTAAAAAGCTCTTTAGAATAAGGTTTTCATTACTTGAACAAATTTTTATTAATAAATTTTTTATTTTTTTTCAATATTAGACACTTCATAGTGTCTTATTTTGTATATTTGCTTCAAACTAATAACCATTTTATATAGAAGCACTATTGTATTGGAAAATTAAAAATTTCGAAAACAAGCAACTAAGGTAAAAACACTAAATGCAACAGTATCATTAAATCTCTAGTGATACTGTTTTTAAATTAGAGGTGTTTTTGATGTACAGAAAATTGCAGATGCCGACGGTTCGGTATCAAAATAGTTGATATGAAGAGAGACTGTCCAAGGACAGTCTCTAATATTTTAAAAGATCAACCTCTGTTAACCTTTTGCTTTCTGGTCTGTATAAAACTGAAAGCCTGCCTTTTTTTCAATAAGCTGTAAAGGATATAATGCAGGATTATATTCACCGTTCAGCACTTCATTCAAAGCATGCTTTTTAGATTCTCCAAAGGCAATCACCAGAATATTTTCGGCATTATTGATCACAGGTGCCGTCAGCGTAATCCTGAACATTTCCTGAGGTTTCAGATAATAGGCAGATACCCATTTTTCTTTTTCGTCCAACACTGCTTCACCAGGAAACAGAGAGGCAGTATGACCATCATCTCCCATCCCTAAAAGGATAAAATCAAAAATCCCATCCTTACCTAAAACGTTCCTGATCTGTTGTTCATAAGTCTTTGCATAATCCTCAGGAGCTACTCCATCAGCATACATAGGGAAAATATGATTTTTATCAACAGGAACCTGGCTGAGAAGTGTTTCATCCGTCATCCGGAAATTGCTTTTATCATCATGTAAAGGAACCCAACGCTCATCTACCCAAAAAAAGTATACTTTATTCCATTCAACTTTTCCTTTATACTCTGGAGTGGACAATAGTTTGAAAATAGCTTTGGGAGAAGATCCTCCACTCAGGGCCACTACAAAACGGTCATTCTTTTGAATGGACTTTTTGGAAAGATCAACAAATGTGTCTGCTGCTTTTGTATACAGTTTTTCCAGATCGTCAAATACTGTAATATTCATTTTATCTGTTTATATTAATATTATTTTTATACCCAGCTGTGCCCCTGTCTTTCAACCAGGGCATTGCTGTCTTCCGGACCCCAGCTTCCTGCTTTATAATTCGGAAATGACAGATCTTTATTATTTTCCCATGCTTCCTGTATGGTAGTGACAACATCCCATGCTTCTTCTACCTGATCGGAACGCATAAATAGAGTAAGATCTCCTAAAAGGGCATCCTGAAGCAGAGTTTCATACGCTTCCGGAGTATCTTCCTGACAGGCAAAATAATCAAAAATCATTTCTACCGGTTTCAGATCCAGGGTAAGTCCCGGCTTTTTCGTCATAAACTGCAGCCTGATATCCATCATCGGCTGGATATTAATGATCAATCTGTTGGCCGATAAATGGTGCGGCGTATCTGAGAATGTTGAATGCGGAAGCGGTTTAAACTGAATGGTAATATAAGAGTGCTTTTCTTTCATTTTCTTTCCTGTACGAACATAGAAAGGAACTCCCTGCCATCTCTCATTATCCAGATAGAATTTTATTGCTGCGAAAGTTTCTGTATTGGAATCTGCGGCAATACCGTCTTCCTGGCGGTACCCTTTCACCTCAATTCCGTTTATTGTACTTTTTGCATACTGCCCTCTTACGGCATAATGATCCACCTGATCCGGTGATATTCTGCGGATTGACTTCAGGACATCTACTTTACGGTCTCTGATCTCACCGGACTCTACTGAAGCCGGCGGTTCCATGGCTACCATACAGAGAATCTGAAGCAGGTGATTCTGGATCATATCTCTCAGCGCTCCTGTCTGTTCGTAAAAAGCACCTCTTGTTTCAACCCCCACCTCTTCGGCTACCGTAATCTGTACAGATTCTATGTACTTATGATCCCACAAAGGTTCAAAGATTGAATTTCCGAATCTGAATGCCAAAATATTCTGTACGGTTTCTTTTCCAAGATAGTGGTCAATACGGTAGATCTGCTCTTCTTCAAATGTTTTTGCCAAAAGGCTGTTCAGTTCAATGGCAGACTGTTTATTGTGACCAAAAGGCTTTTCAATAATGATCCGGTCTTTTTTCGGATCGGAAGCCAGTGATGTCGTTTTAATATGATTGGATATTGTGGAGATAAAATTAGGGCCGATAGATAAGTAAAATAACCTGTTTGCTCTCATTCCGTAAACAGCATCAAAATCCTGAAGCTTCTGCTGCAGCTTCTGATAAGAATCTTCCTCATCCAGCTGATGCTGAAAGTAAGTAATATGGGCCTGAAAACCTGCCCAATCTTCAGATGTCACTTTCTTTCGGGAGAAACTTTCAAGATTTTCTTTAATGTAGTTTCTGAAATTTTCATCAGTATTTTCTGCTCTTCCTAACGCTATAATATTGAAGCCTTTAGGCATTCTGCCATCGATGTATAAGTTATAAAAAGCCGGAAAAAGTTTTCTTTTTGCCAGATCGCCTGTTGCACCAAAAATAACAATAGTTGTTGGCTGCAAGACTCTATTTTGATTCATTTTTTTCCGAATTTTAATTGTTTGCACTTTGCCAAGAAGTGTGGAAAACACCTTCTCTGTCAATACGTTGATAAGTGTGGGCCCCGAAATAATCACGCTGAGCCTGAATAAGATTTACAGGAAGAGATTCTGTAGTATAAGCATCGAAATACCCCAACGCTGTCTGAATTCCTAAGCTGGAAATTCCGTTTGACACGGCATATCCTGCTGTCTTTCTCAGGGCTTTGATTTTTGATTTTACCAGCTCAGAAATCTCCTGATCCAGAAGAATATTAGAAAGATTAGGATCTTTAGTATAGGCAGAATAGAATTTTTCCAGCAATACGGAACGGATAATACATCCTCCTCTCCAGATCTTCACCACATCTTTCAGCGGAATTTCAAAACCATATTCTTCAGAGGCCTTTACCAGTAAAGATAAACCTTGTGCATAGCTGATCAATGTTGAAAGGAAAAGGGCATCCCCTACTTCTTTAATGAAAAGTTCCGTATCTTCCGGTTTTGTGATCTCATTATCAGCATAGAGCTTGGAAGCCTGGACTCTCTCATTTTTATATGCGGATAAAATTCTAGAGGTTACTGCAATATCGATAGTGGGTATAGAGACCCCGATTTCCATGGCCTGCTCTGAGGTCCATTTGCCGGTGCCTTTTGCTCCCGCTTTATCTAAGATCTGATCAACAAGATAGTTATCAGTCAAAGAGTCTCTTTGAGTGAAAATATCTCTTGTAATTTCAATAAGGAATGAATTCATTTCGCCGTTATTCCATTCTTTAAAGACATGGTACAGCTGATCATTATTTAAGCCGGCTCCTCTTTTTAAAAGATCGTATGCCTCACTGATAAGCTGCATGATTGCATATTCAATACCATTGTGCACCATTTTCACATAGTTTCCGGCAGATCCTTTTCCCATATAGGCCGTACAGGCTTCATGATCAACTTTTGCTGCAATAGCTTCAAGCATTGGCTTCAAAAGTTTAAAAGCTTCAAGATCTCCTCCCGGCATAATGCTGGGTCCCGTTCTGGCTCCTTTTTCACCTCCTGAAACTCCCATTCCCATAAAATGCAGTTTTTTGGATGCCAGATCAGCAACACGTCTGTTGGTGTCTTCGAAATAAGAATTCCCTGCATCAATGACAATATCACCTTCACTTAAAAGCGGGGTAATATTTTCCAGTACTGCATCTACAGGTTTTCCTGCAGGAACCATAAGAATAATTTTTCTCGGAACTTCCAACGCTGATACGAAATCTTCCAAAGAGCCTATCCCTTTTACTTTCATCGCTGCAGCAGCTCCTTCCTCCAATTCTTTAACTTTTTCCTGATCAAGGTCGAATCCTGCGATTGAAAAACCATTGTCAGCGATATTATAAAGCAGATTTCGCCCCATTACTCCAAGGCCAACCATTCCATAACTATATCTTTCCATTATATTGGTATTAATATGAATTTTGTTATACAGAGAATAAAATTACGCAAATGCCTATAAGGAAAAAAATAAAAGGAAAGAAAAAGTTCTTTGGTATGATGTTTTGTACTTATCGATGAGTTGCTAATATTCACATTTTCACATGATTTTGGGCTTAAAGAATAAAATTCAATCATTATTATGGTAATGATCTATTAAAACAGTCTGTTTTTTGGCATAATTAAACTTATATTTGCCAAAATTTATAAAGTAATGAACTATAAACTTGAACTCAACACTCAGGAGCCTAATTCTAAAATCGTTTTTAATAATATCATATTTGATTCGTTCAAGATTAATATAGTTGAAAGATATATCGGGTCCATGAAGGCCCGCCCTACATTATGTGAAGTTTTGTTTAAGGTAAGAACTTTAGATGATGTTATTATCAACAGGAAGGATGGCAATATAAGAGTAAAGATCAAAGGTGATGATTTTGAAACCTATCAGAAATTATCCAGAGATCTGAATTCTTACGAGTACAAAAACAAATTGATTAACAGAAAAGAAGTAGAACAGAATTATGTTCATTTCATTCTGAGTTTAGTCATTGCAAATTATCAGCTTAATTAAGCTGTTCAGGGGATCGTCCCTCTATTGTCGTGGAGGGACAATTCTCAGGAAACAACTATACCAACACCATTTGGTATTTTATGTCAAAAAACACTGCGTTATTAATAAAGGAATTTTGTAGCTCTAGGTGTTACAAGTATATCCATCAATTTTCCTTACTTCAGGAAATTATTTATAATCCTTTTTAATACAGCCACTCTATATCCAATAGACTTTTGATCTTTAGAATATCTGATATCAACAGTTTAAACCTTACAGACTTTAACCGCCAGCTACATCTATTATTACTCATGAGAATTGAGTGACTGGAGTTTTGTAAATTGATTTAAACATATCTTATCTCTGCTCTGCATTGCCATATACAGTATATCAGCTTTAGCTTTTTCATCGTAAAAAACCGTTAAGTTTTCTACATTTGGGGCTTATTCTATTTTACTTGATAAAAAAATATGAAATTTCTTTTGCTTTTATGACCAATCGGTCATATATTTGTATCCTAATTTTTACTCATCATGACAAAAGGTGAAGAAACCAGACAGTTCATTATAGAAAAAGCGGCTCCTATCTTTAATACAAAAGGAATTGCTGCCACTTCTATGAGTGATATTATGGAGGCAACCCAATTGTCAAAAGGCAGCATGTATGTTCATTTTGAGAATAAGGAAGTTCTCGCCTGCGCAGCTGTTGAACATAATATGAAAATGCTGAATGATAAGCTTCAGAAGCACTTAAGCAGATTCAAAACTGCTAAAGAACAATTATTTGCCTATATCGATTTTTTCAGTGATCCCAATCATCCTCCGATAGTCGGAGGCTGTCCGCTGTTAAATTTTGGGACGGAAGCTGACGACACCAATCCTATTGTAAAAGAAAGAGTAAACCGGGGGATCAGACAAGGGGAAGAATTGCTTTCCGGCATTATAGAAAAAGGAATTGTCAATAAAGAATTCAGGGCAGACTGGAATGCTTCAGATTTTGCAACCGTTCTCTTTGCAATGCTTGAAGGTGGACATCTCATGGCAAGAATGTCCGGGAAGAATGCCAAAATAGAAGTTATTGGCCATAATCTTAAAAAAATTATACAGGAGAACAGCCTGTAATTTTTTTAAATAAAAAATGACCGATCGGTCACAATATAAAATACTATCACAACAATTAATTAAAAAACAAAAAAATGTCAAAAACAGTTTTAATTACAGGAGCATCAAAAGGTTTTGGAAAAGCCTGGGCAGAAGCCTTTTTAGCAAAAGGATACAAAGTGGCAGCCACTGCCAGAAATGTAGAAACACTGAATGAACTAAAAGAAAAATACGGAGATTCTGTACTCCCGTTGACTTTAGATGTTGACAAACGGGAAGAATCTTTAGCTGTAGTTCAGAAAGTACATCAATACTTCGGCAGCATTGATATTCTGATCAATAATGCGGGATATGCATTAACAGGTGCTATTGAAGAAACGAACGAGCAGGAAGCCAGAGCACAGTTTGAAACCAATTTCTTCGGAACTTTATGGCTTACCCAGGCAGTACTTCCCATTATGAGAGATCAGAAAAGCGGCCATATTATTCAGGTTTCTTCAATCCTAGGATTGGCGACTTTACCTACCATGGGACTTTACAATGCTTCTAAATTTGCTATTGAAGGCTTGAGTGAAACGCTGGCGGCAGAAGTAAAAGGATTTGGAATTCATGTGACCTTGGTAGAACCTAACGGTTATGCATCCAATATCTGGCATACAGGAATCAATACCCAAAGCAACCCTGTTTATGATGGTGTTAAAAAGGCTTTCGCAGAATCTGAAACTTCTTTTGGAAATGTCGACGCTACAGTTCCCGCAATTATAAAATTAGCAGAAACGGAACATCCTCCATTGCGTTTATTATTGGGAAAAGTAGCTCTTCCATTTGTAAAACACAACTATGAGCAACGGTTAAAAATTTGGGAAGAATGGAACGATGTATCCGTAGAAGCTCACGGATAATTCAAAAATATATTGATAAAAAATAAGCTCTGTTTGTTATAAACAGAGCTTATTTTTTATCTTTTCTGAAACCAGCAGCCAGATTCCTTTCTCAGTTTTCTATTTCATCATTGATCATTTTCCTGTTCACCTCCCTGAATGTCTATTTCGTCATGAAATATGACTGTTCCAGGAAATTACTTATTTCTCAGGATTTTTCCAGAGCATAATTTTGTCTCATCAAAAAAGAAAACAGATTTAAACTCTAATACTACAACGCAATGAAAACAACAATTTCAACAATCCTGTTAGCAGCAACTTTTATCTTAGGAACCCCTGCTATTTCTAAAGCGCAAAATAATAAGGCTGCTGCTCTATCATCAAAACCAGATATCAGTATCCGTCCTTTTCACATCAGTATTCCGCAATCCCAGCTGGATGATCTTAAAAAACGTATTTCAGAAACCCGTTTTCCAGATAAAGAGACCGTAAAAGACGCTTCTCAGGGAATTCAGCTTGAGCAGTTAAAAGAGCTGATGACCTATTGGGCTAATGGATATGACTGGAGAAAAGTGGAAAACAGACTGAATGCTCTCCCGCAGTTTGTAACCAATATCGATGGACTTGATATTCAGTTTATCCATGTACGTTCAAAAGAGCCCAATGCAATGCCGGTGATCCTTACTCATGGCTGGCCAGGGTCTCCTCTGGAATTTATTGATGCTATAGGTCCGTTAACTGATCCGGTAAAATACGGAGGTAAAGCAAGTGATGCATTTGATGTGATCATACCTGCCATCCCGGGATATGGCTTTTCAGAAATTCCCAGAGAACAGGGCTGGAACCCCGACCGTGTTGCCTTTGCCTGGGATGTACTCATGAAAAGGCTTGGTTACAGAAAGTATGTTTCTGAAGGCGGTGACCATGGATCCGTAATATCTGATGCACTGGCCAAACAGGCTCCTTCAGGACTTCTGGGTATCCATCTTACAATGCCGGCTACTATTCCTGCTGAACTCGTAAAACCTATCAATGCCGGTGACCCTGCCCCATCCGGACTTTCAGCTTCGGAAACAAAGGCTTATAATGCCATGAGTACTTTCTTTGGAAGAAATGCAGCGTATGGAGGAATGATGGTAACGCGTCCACAGACAACAGGATATTTACTTTCCGATTCTCCAGGTGCTCTGGCAGCATTCCTATATGAGAAGATCGCCGAATGGAGTGAAAGTGACCTTCATCCTGAAAATGTAATAGGACGTGATGCTATCCTTGATGATATTACCCTTTACTGGCTTACCAATACAGGAGCATCTTCTTCACGTTTCTATTGGGAAAATAATAAAAACAACTTCAGCGCAGAAGCACAAAAGACAAAAGATATTAAGGTTCCTGTAGCCATTTCGGTATTTCCTCATGAAATTTATCAGGCTCCGGAAAGCTGGTCAAAAAGTGCCTATCCAACCTTATATTATTACCATAAAGCACCTAAGGGCGGACATTTTGCAGCCTGGGAGCAGCCACAGATCTTTACGGAAGAGCTTAGGGCCGCTTTCAAAGAGGTAAGAAAAAAGCTTTAATAAAAGTATCAATAAATATCATTCAATCTAAATAATAAAAATATGGAATTAAATACCATTCAGGAAGTAGAAAATACAACCGTAGTGAACATCAGCAAAGTTTTATACTCCGGTAATGTTATTGTAACAGGAGGCCGCAACGGACAGGCAAAAAGCAGTGATGACAAACTGGATATTGAACTGACTTCTCCAGGTTCAAAGGGAAACGGAACCAATCCGGAACAGTTACTAGCAGCCGGATGGTCAGCATGTTTTATCGGAGCTATGCATTTGGGAGCTGTTAAACTGGGAGTCAATCTTCCTTCAGATCTGTCTGTCAATGCCACAATAGATCTGGCAACCCATGATGACGGATTTTTTCTGCAGGCACATTTGCAGATTGTTTTACCTGGTCTGCCGATAGATGAAGCCAGAAAAGTAGTGGAAACTGCCCATGCAACATGTCCTTATTCAAAAGCGACGCGGGGTAATATCAATGTGAAGATTGATGTGGTGGTGTAATGTTCAGAATATTATAATAACATTCTGATTGAAAATCTTCCCTGCCTTTGGGTAAGGAAGGTTTTTTATTTACAGAAGAAAAAGTTTTTGATCCGTTTAATCTGATATCATTAATTTCCAAAATTCACAAAATGCGGAATATCCGTTGCAAAACTGTTCATCGGTAACAGGTTATTCCGGTTACTGTTAAAATCAAAGACTGAATTATTATCAAAAGGAACGCTAGGATAATACATGAAAGAAATCTGAATCCTGTTGAACACCAGATAGGGATTATTGATTAAAACACCGATTCCGATTTTTGTGTTGGTCTTTGTTTTAAATAATTTATCATCAGGCATTCCCAACCATCCGACAGCGGTTGTCAGATAAGGGCTGAAATGGAAATTCTTCCAGGTTTTATTAATAAATAATTGAAGCTGATATCTTAGAACAAGCTTTTTAGTTCCGATATAATCTGAACTGTAAACCGGAAATTCGTCCGGGGATGAAAGGTTTATCCTATCTTTATAAGAGTAATTATGCTGTGGGTTTCCCAGTGCTAACGTTGGGGAAAAGAAATGTCTGGCTTTGGCGAATTTCCAATCCATAAGATTTGTAAAATAAGTTCCGTCAAAGCGGAAAGACTCCCTGTTCTGGCTGTCTTCATTAAAAAACCTTCCAAACTGAGCTTTTACTGTGAAGTATCCCATCTTAGTAAAACGGCCGTAAGATGCAGAAATCCCAACGTATGGATTCACTTCTTTATTTCTTGATAAACCTCCTGCAATAATATTGACCGAGTTACCGTAGGCAACGTCTTCCGGCAAATCATACTGGAAAATATTCTTCTGAACTGAAAAGTTTCTCTGAATAAACCCTATAGACATCAGAAAACTGTTATAGGAACTAAAATATTTATACTGATCGATACCGGGACTGTCCTTGTACTGATAGTTCTGAAACCTTCCTATTATTGCAATATTGCTGGATACTTTTTCACTGGGATCAGAAGAAACGGGAATCTGGTATCCCCCCCATAAATCCTGATTATACACTTTGATCTGAACTTCCGGAAAAGCGGTGTCAGTTTCTATCGGAAGCAAAACATGCCGCATAAAGTATTCAAATGTAAAACCACCTGCCCACCTGGTAAGTGGAGAGAAGAAGTCTCTTCTGAGATTGAAATTAATTCTTTCATTTCTGAAAAAATCTCTTTCTCCCAAAACCTGGGCATTTATATAAGACCCAAAAAGATTATAGGCAGTATAGCTTCCCAAAACGTAATTCTGTTTTTCTTTGGAATCATTTCTGTAAAGGAAATCAAAAGTATGGCCCAGTCCCAGTACATTTTCTTCAGTAACTCCCAAACCCAGCTTGCTTCCGGAATAGCTTAATCTGGGCTTCAGGCTCCAGGAATCCAGAACTTTTACCACCACATCGACAGAATCCTTTCCCGAAGTACTGTCAGAAACACTGATATTCACCCTGTTTATAAAAGGCATTGCTCTCAGCAAACGTTCAGATTCATAAAGTTTCTGGGCATTGTATTCCTCTCCTTTCTGAAAAAGTAAATAATTACTGACTGTGGAAACTTTTGTAACAGCATGCAGGTGATCCGTTACCCAATCATACCATCGGGATATTTCTTTATTATCTTTGGATCCATATCCGAAAGGGTCTATTGTTTCAATCCGGATATTTCGGATATATTTTTTATTATAAGTTTCCTGTGAGAGTTTTTCTGTTCTGGATTTAACAGAAGTGGAATCCGGCTCTCTCCGGAATATAAAACGATGAAGGAATTTGGTAACTTTTCTCTGGTCCGAAAATTTCTCTATTTTGTAATACAGTGAATCTTTCTTTTCCTGTGCGTTTAAAAAGAAAAAGCCACATAAAAAGAAAAGTAAAGTTGCAGTCGATCTAGTCATTAGTCATCAAAATTCAGTACATTTTGTAGTATCAATTTGCAAGCCAACAGTGCACGAAATATACCAGGATCTGAAAATTTTATGCTGCATATTCTGATCTTTCATAGATAAGTTTTCATAATAAAATCAGGACCAGGAGCTATACGGCTTTCAAATCTCTTTAATAACACATTGATTATCAATTATATTTCACTTACAGCTTCATATTGCATATTTCCCAACCTTTCATATTATTTATCAGGCAATTCTTAACATTCCAATTAAATTGAGACATAAAGAAAATAACAGTAATACAAACAATTCTTTTGAAAAAGCACTCTTCTTTTGATACCTGCAATGTATCCAAAAAGATAAACCTAAAAAGAATAATCCTGTTACGCCCCCAAAAACAGTTCTGGTGATAAGAGCCGGAATAAATTCATTTTTTACCATAGTATTCCAACTTTCTTCAGATCCGATCCAAAACTTTGAAACCAGTATCAAACTTAGTAATCCTGATGTATAAATTACAGTTTTCAATAAAAAAAATATCTTTCTTTTATTTGCTTCATTCATATTGATCCTCTATTATACAGCTGGCAATTTAGGAAAATAGGAATTAAAAATTGAATTCATTCTGGTAAATCTTATTATATAATAAAAAAGCATTTTAGCTGCACGGTTTAGAAATATCTGTAGCAGAATAGATACCCGGATTCAGCAGATATCAGTGATAAAAAAAGTCTCCATCAAATTGGGAGACTTTAAAATAGTATAGTGAATTTGTGTTTAGTGTTATCGGAAATTCAGATTATTTTTTATATTCCAACAATCTGGTATTTGCATATAAAAATTATCATTTAAAAATAGCAGTTGTGAAGTAATGACTTCACAACTGCTTATGAGCTTTTATTGCTAAAAATATAGCGCTAAAAAAATGTGATTAGTTTTTAATTATTTTTACAGTGCTTTGTTTTTCTCCGTTATCTAATGTAATGATGTATGCACCAGGAAGTAAAGAGCTTATTTTAATAGATTTAGCCTCTGTATTTCCGGATAATACTACTTTTCCTAAAGCATCCGTAATTTGGTATTTAAACTCCGAACGGGAAGATGACTTAATGCTAATAACGTCTTTTGCCGGATTCGGATACACACTTATATTACTGCTCTCTGCTAATGAAGAATCAACCAATGAAGTAACAGCTGCAGCCGGAGCTATTCTTAGTGTATAATCTTCAACTTGCCCATAATCAAATGTTCCGCAAGAAGAAGCCGGTAATGAGTTGTATTTCAGGATTACTCTCATTCTTACATCTCCGGTAGTAGAAGTCGTTGGAATGGTTATATTTCCGGAGACAGAAGAGGCTATCGTTGCTGCCTGTGACCACGCTAATTCACCCGAATCAGCAAAATCACCGTCACCATTATAATCAATATAAACAGCATAGGCTTCTCCATACGTATAGGTTGGCCAATATGGCGTCACCGTTATAGGATATGTTTTCCCTTTTGTTACGTTGCCGATGACAGAAGTAAAGTTTTCATATCCTGATGTACCCGTTGATGATTTATTAATATTGGCAAATTTAACATTACTGATAGACTCATCCGAAGCAGAGTTTGAAGATGATGTACAATATGATGTATTTCCTCCTCCGGACAGAGTGGTTACGTTTACACTATTACTTGCCGGGGAAATATTTCCTGCCGCATCTTTAGCCTTTACAGTAAAATTATATGATGTTGCCGGCGATAATCCTGTTACAGAATAGGTAGTTGATGTGGTTGAATTTAAAAGCGTATTGTCTTTATACACATCATATCCGGTTACTGCAACATTATCCGCAGCCCCACTCCATGATAATACAGTAGCGTTTTGTGTAGTGGAAGATGCAGACAATTGAGGAGCAGTAGGAGCCTGATTATCAGTGGAATTTCCACCGCCAGAATATGCCTGCCCCAGACCTACTGCATAAAATGCATTTTGAACAGCCTGATGTTCAGCTGAGTCTGCTCCAAAAAGATCTTTTGCTGCCTGAATACCATATGTCAAAGTATTATTGTACGTAGAGTTAGAGGTCAGATAAGAAGTTTCCAGGCGGTATACGATTTTAGCGGCCTTTTCAAACCCTATTCCGCTCACATTAAAACTGTTTCCAATATCATTCGTTCCGGATCCTCCTTTTACTACCAGATAGAACCAATAGTTGATTACACCACTATTCGTGTGAACTCCGCAATAATCATTGTTATCATTAGGGGAACAGTTGCTGCTTGCGTCTTTCCAATAAGTTCCTTTATAAGTATCCGGCTGTTTGGATAACCCTGAATTTGGATTACTCATTGATCTCAGATAGTTAGGAGATACCTTTACAATATCTTCTCCCATCAAAAAGTTTTGTTTTTCGGGCGCATAAGCATTTTCCACTACCGCTCCCCAAATATCAGAAAGACCTTCGTTAAGAGCCCCTGATTCTTTTTGGTATGCCAGGTTAGCTGTTGACTGGCATACTGCATGTCCCAGTTCGTGTGCAGTCACATCAAATGCTCCAAGCGGTTTGAAGGTACTTCCACCATCACCATATACCATTTCACTTCCGGACCAAAAGGCATTTTCGAATGAATTTCCGGCATGAACATAGCTATTAAGTACCGCACCCTGATTATCATAACTGTTTCTGTTGAATGTATCTTTGAAATAGTCATATGTTTTTTCTACCCCCCAATGCACATCCAGTCCGATTTCATTGCTCCAGTTATTATCCGCATCCGTAATATTGTTTTTCACAAGATTGTTTTCACTTCCGTTATTGTTGGTATAGGTATTAACTCCTCCTCCTCTGGTAGCATCTTTCAGCACATATTTTCCATTTACAAGGGTCGTTTCAATAGTCTTTGTTCCACTGTAAAGCGTTTGGGCACTTCCAGAAACAAAAGGCATAAAGCTTTTTTGCGCCTGATTTTCAGCCCCTATAAAAGCCTTTTTACCCAATGTTATCCCGTGTGCATTGTCTCCGGCATGCTTCATAATCAGATCATTAAGCAGAACAGCACCTGATTTGGCATCTACATAGACATGAGATCTTAAAAAAGGTTCTGCTGAGAAAATATCAAATTTATAAGACAGCAAAAGTCTGAATTTTCCGTTGGAAGATTTTACAGGAAGTAAAACCAGTTCCCCTTTAGGCTGATACCCCAGTTCTTTTCCATGTTCTGTAGTATTCATCAAAACTTTTGCCCCTACATACTTTGTGGCAATCTTAAGCGCTGCAGCTTCTGAAAGGTCCGGGTGGATGTTTGTATCATTTGTATCATACACTTCCCCATTCATACTTACAAGATTACCTTTTATATAATGCAGTACATAATTGGCAAACTCCACTTTGATCCCATCATGATAAAGCTGATACTTTTCATCAGAAAAGTCACTGAATAATTTTGCAGATTCAGTTTTCACCAACTTAGATCCCGCAGGAAGATTTAAAATTTCTGAAAAGAATTTTCCCTGATCAGATAACGCCAGATTTTTGGCATCTGTTCCTTTGTTAAATGTAACAAAGATTGACCTGCCATCATCATTGGTAATTTTTTGCTCAATGAATCTTTGAGCGTTGATTGAAATACCACTTACCAAAAGCGGTATAAAAATTGCGAAAGTTAGTTTGTTTTTCATAAAAATATATCTATTTAGTTAGACAGTTAATAGTTATTAAATACTGGACAGAATAAAAGATCTTACTCTGTTTATACTGATTAAAATTGTTATTAACATCCACTTTTTTCTGTAAGCTTAAAAATTAACTTATTGCTCTCTGAATAAAGAAGCTGATGTTGTCAATCAGTTTTAATAATGTTCATTGGTTGTCCAAAAATAGAAAGGCAGATTTGTAATCCGCAATAATTGCTTACGTATAGATACGCTCACAGGAAAAAAAGTGTTTTTTGAATGAATTACAACAGGAATATGTTGCTTTTTAACTTGAAAATACAGATCTTTAGATCTCCTTTATTTCTTTAAAAATTAAAGAAAATTATAAGCTGTATTAAATTGGTAAGATGAATAAAAAACTATACATCTTGAATAGTAATTAAATTTTCTATCAAAAAAAACAGTCAAAATGACAAACCCACCGGCAGGGCTTTAAAACCCTGATGGAAACAGGAATTTTCCATATAATTTTTCTACCATCTGTCAAATATTTAAAACTTAGGATAATCATAAAACCTTATTTCTGATTTAATCATTTGCATCCATTCAATTTTTGATATTCTGATTAAAACGTATTTAATAATTGTCTTAAACATGTGAATTATTTATAAACGAATTTAAATATTAACTTATATTTTTGCGCGAAATAAAGCCATATCCTACGGCTAACAGAAGGATTTACTTATGGATTAAATGCATTGATTCAACAACATTGTATTTGATCATCCGATATTTAATCACTTGCCAATAACCTTTTTGATTTATCATTTTTTTGAAAACATTTCTGCTGCAATGAATTTAGAAGATTACTATTTAAAATTTGTAAAAAGATATCTATTGTTTCTTTTTAGCTTATTTATGTTTTATTCAATTTTTATCCTTTTATATTTTAAAGATATTGTCATATCAATATTTTTAATTTTTCTCAGTTTGCTTTATCTTCTGATAATAAGTGTGGAAAAAATCACGGTATTATTTATAAAGCATCTGAAATCAATGACCTTAGTTTCTTTTCTTTTATTAACATTCACAACAAGTTTCCTTTTTCTTTATACGTATAAACGTGCCGGAGTAGAATACTTTTATCTGTGTTTATTATTCACTATTCCTCTGTTCTTTAACTTAAAGAAGGATTTCTTACTGATATTCTTTATATCTTTTATAATATGTATTAATTTTTCGGTCTGTCTTTTCTGTGACTGTGGGTTTATAATAACAAGCCGTTTTTTAAAAAACTATTATGATTTTAAGCTTCTGAAGCTCATTAATTTTTTCTTTTTACTGGCCATTTTTTTTATAGATATGCTTTTTATTTCTCAAAAAGATATTCTGATTTCAAGTTTAAAAGAAAGCAGACAGGATATGTACGCCGATCTTAAAATGCTTACGAAAGCAAATAAAAAACTTAATAATCAGATAAGTAATATTGCAATTAAGGAAGATGATTTTCACGGTGTTTATAATTTGGCCAAAGACAATTCCCCCTTATTTATGGACAAATTTGATGCGCTATTTCCTCACTTCAGATCTGAATTATTAGCTATATGTCCTTCTCTTATCGATTCTGAACTGCATTTTTGCGCATTGATCAAACTGGGATTGGATGGACAAAAAATCTCTATGTATACCAAAAGTTCTATAAGAGCTGTTGATAGCAGAAAGTACAGAATCCGGAAGAAGCTTAATATTCCTCCCAAAACAAGCCTTAAGGAATTTATAGAAGAACTGCAGAATATGGCAAGTGAAAGTGTTGTATAATTCGTTGAGACAAACTCAATATTACCGAAAACTTATCTTTGTCATTGTAAAACAGGAATCTCAATAAAACTGTCATTAAACCAATGAATAACCAACGGTTCTTTTGCATCGGCAATGGTTTCGGCAGTTACTGTTTTTCCACTTCCATAATTCAGTTCTGAAAAAGGATTTTTATTGACATTGAGTACAACTACCAGCCGGCTTCCCTTCTGCAATTGTTTGCTGATCAGATGAGTATTTTCAAAAGTGATCATCTCTTTTTTACCAGGGGTCAATAATTGTCTTTTAGTATTGTCTTTGGCATAGCTTGCGCGGCCGATGTAGTACGAAAGATGAAAATATTTACCTTCCGGGGTGAGTTCGTAAAGG
The DNA here is from genome assembly GCF_006829085.1 of Chryseobacterium sp. ON_d1. Classification (GTDB taxonomy): domain Bacteria; phylum Bacteroidota; class Bacteroidia; order Flavobacteriales; family Weeksellaceae; genus Chryseobacterium. The sequence continues at coordinate 63,379 of NZ_BJTC01000002.1, read as the reverse complement.
GTTACTCCAAGATCTACGTCTTTTTTATTAATACTCAGTCTGATATTTCCCAGGAATGATTCGTTTACCAGCATAGCCTTCAGGGGTTCACTTATGAAAATATAACCGTTACCGGATACACTTTCCCGAATGATAGGGTCCGGATAATAATCATTATTGCTGACAGTACGGTCTGCAAAATCTACTTTCTGAACTAAATATGTACTGGATTCAGGTTTATTTTGACTTAGCAGGTATCCTTCATCACTCACTTTAGCTGAGCTTAGATAGAATTTCAAATAGCGGTTGTGCATAGCCTCCAGTGAAGAAGCACTTCGCCATTCATCTGTTCCCATAACCTGATAGTTTATTTTATCTTTCAAAAAAGCTGGTTTTTCAGCTCCTTTCAGTATGTAATTCAGCCATTGGTAGGTATATTCCTTGATCGGAAATAAAGCCTTTTTACTGACTGTATATCCGTTAATGGTCTCCTGTCCTCCCATTTGTGTTCCGAAATGTCCGTAAGGACCAATTACCAGATAAGCCGGTGTCTTGGGACTGTATTTATTGAGCTCGCGCAGATAGTAAATTCCCGAATTCTGAGAATCATTATAATAGCCGTCAAATGCCAGCACAGGAATATTAATCCTGGCAAAATCCTCTTTATAGGGAGCCATATTCTGCCAGTAAGAATCAAAATCGGGATGGCTGATCCAACGCTGAAAAAGGCGGTTCGGTGTACCATCAATACTATCCATCTTATGATAGGCTGCTCCAGCTTCCCACCATTTGAACATCATATTCCGGAATCTTTTCCGGTCATCACCTGTCTTGTTATCCAGATATTTATTGTTGCCTATATAAAAGGACCATTCGTAATTGGGATTGATAAAGATATTATTTTCCATAGGGAGCCCCATCCCCGGGCGATTGGCAACATAAGGAACAATCGTTTTCAACGCAGGATGCAGCTTTTTAGCGGCTGCCCATTGCGTGAAGCCATTGTAGCTTCCTCCATACATTCCTATTTTACCATTACACCATGGCTGTCTGCTGATCCAGTCAATAACATCATAGGCATCATTTCCATCGGTTTCGTACGGATAAATCTCAGATTTGCTGAAGCGCTTCCCTCTTGTATAAGCCATAACTCCTACATATCCTTTATCTGCAGCTTCCTTAAGCGACTGTATATCCCGTCCCTGATCTCTTACATAGATTGTAAACTGCAATATTACAGGTCGTGGAATATTGTCATTTTTTTTTCGCACTACCATTGCGGAAATTTCTGCTCCATCTCCTGTACGGATCATCACACTGTCCTGAATACTGTATATACCCTCTTTTTCCTGCTGACTTCCCCACAATGTTTGCTGAGCATGCACTGGTGATGTCAGCAAAAGATTCAATATAATGAGAATAACTGTATATACTTTCATGAGGTTATTTTGAACAATTACAATTAATACTGTTTTCTGTAAACATATTCATGTCTTTTAATCCATCTCTTTTCTCCGGAAAAAAGTATATCTTTTCGTGTAGAAAATAATGTTTTCCCTAATGTATAAGTCTGCCTGATGGTGGCTTCTTTGCCTTCGTTTCCATCCTTACCTTTTCTCTCAGTGGTGATTTTCATATCTCCATTGGGCAGTTTTATTCTGGAAACCAGCTTTTCCTTACCTATATATTGTCCATCTTTTGAGATGGTAACGGTATCCGTTTTATTCGCACTTTTTTCTTTGGGATAAGTATGAACGAAAAGAAACGTATGGGTTTCCGGAATTCTTTTTATTTCAATATCGGCAGACATTGTATAAGGTTTTCCTGAACTGTAGTCCAGATAGGTTAATTGTCCTGTCCAGTTTCCTTCCACTTTCATAAAATCATTGATAAGCCGGTTCGATTTTTTCTGAGCCTGACAAAGGGATGTGATTAACAGGCAGAAACTCATGATTAGAATATTGGTCAATTGCTTCATATTTTTTTGATTCATCATAGCTTTCAACATTTTTCTGTCTTCAGATAAGAAAACGGGTTATGTGGATACATTTACAGGTAAGACAATTGTCTTTTCAGAAGTATTACATTTTGTTTTTTTAAAGGCTTTTACAGCATAAATACTCCTAATGAACTGAAATTTAAACAGCAGCTTTATAATTTCTTTTATACCAGATCATGAACCCTATCCAGATTGCCAATAATATGGTAATTAAAATCAATTCCTTTTCATGGAGTCCATTTCTGAAAAAATTATTCAGCGAATGAAAACCGGCTACTGCCAGCAATGAATAGGTGCTGCTGTATACTTTTCCAATCCCCCAGGTTCCCAAAAACAGGACACCGAGAAAAATCATATTGGAACCGGTGAATTCAAAGTTCAGGTGCCAGATAAACCATAAAACAGCGATAATAGTTATGCTTTGAAGCTTTGGCAGATCTTTCAGCTGTTCCTGCAAAAATCCACGCCAACCGATCTCTTCCAGTAATCCATACACCAAAACAGTGAAAAGCAGCAAAAAAGGAAATTCAGCTTCCTGAATATAGGTTACTGTTCCAATAAGTACTATTGGAAATATCCAGAAAATGAGCAATGGCAAAAGTATATTCTGATAGTTTCCTTTTAAAGAGAGTTTTAACGGGATATTGAATACCATAGCAGAAGCAAAGGCGCCTAAAGCCGGACCAATTCCACGGAGTAAAATCTGTATCAACTGATTATCAGTAAAATGAAACAGGTTGTTTTTAACAGCCAAATAGCGGAACAAAATGGCGATGGCATAAAAAACAGAGATACTCAGGAATCGTTTTTTCTCTTTCATAAAAGTTTTTATTTGAATATTAGAATATTCAAAACTAGCAATAAGAAAGCGAAATAAAATTGACGATGGGTAAGTTTTACTTTTTTGTAACTCTTTTTCTGAGGCGGCTCAGACTTTCTGCTGTCAATCCAAGGTAAGATGCTATTATTTTCAGAGGTGTACGCTGAAAAATTTCCGGACGCTGGCTGATAAGATTGAGATAACGCTCCTTTGGGCTAAGTGTCAGGAGGTTGATCTGATCCTGTTGTTTTCGTAAGAATAGTATTTCAGGGATCGCTTTACCAATCCTCAATCCTGTTTCATTCCGGGAATACAGCTCATTAAGATCCGGATAGCTGATGGACCATAATGTACAGTCTTCCAATGCCTGTGTTTTTATGCCTGAAGGCTGCTGTTTAAGGAAAGAGAAGTAATCGCTCATAAAGCTCTGCTCATATAAAAGATTGATGCAAATATCCTTTTTCCCATTCCATACAAATAAACCAACAGAACCAGCGGCAACAATATTCAAATATCTTTCTACCCCATCATAATCTTTTATAACATTATTTTTCTCAAATTCTCTGACTGTTATTTTTTCTGAAAAACGCTCCCAAATATTGGTTTCAGCATTATAGTAAGGTGCAAATATTTGCTGGATTTGTTGCGGAGTGGGCATATTAAGCTTTTAATTTCGGTAAAAATAATAAATATATATGGAAGATATTATTCAGATTATAAATATAGGCTACATGCGCTGAAGTATTCGATGGCTGTGATGTTGAAAATAAATAAAAGGACAAATCATAAATGATCTGCCCTTTTTGAATGATTCAGAGATTTGCAAATTCCGATCATCCTTCCTTTTAAAAAAACTCAAATTATTAATCTGCTTTAAGTGTATATTCTTTTATTGTGAATTTTTTCAGTTTTAATACATTTTATTTTCTGCATATTTATAGACGGTCTTTTCATCCCATGCAAATAACTGGACAGAGGTATAGGGAGGGATATCATATTTATAACCAGTCTTTTCTATAATAAACAATTGCGGTTTCTCATAGTGGGTATTTAATATCAGTATTCTTTGTCCCCGGAAACATTCTTTTAATATAAAAGGTTCCGACGGATCCGTACACCTAATAACTAACATTCTATTTTCGGAATCATAAGACTGGACCCCTGGCTGCTGATCAATCATCCCATGGGATAATCTTATTCTGTCGTCTTCATGGGTAATCTCATCATTAAGAAAGGCTAAACTTCCATCCGCAATAAACAACGTATTAGGGTCTTCTTTTTCAGATTTAAAGTTTCCGCTAGCCTTCACTGAACCTTCTACGGTTAACTTATCGGTATCATTGGATGGTCTGCCTATACCAATCCTGTGATCCTTTCTGTTAAAATTAATACCTTCCCAATCATCATAGCCACTTGAATATTTATAATACTCGTCTTTTAACGCTGCTAAATATAATTTATCATTTTCATTATATATACCGGATTCTCCCCCCTGATAGTCGTCAACGATAATTAATCCGTTACCTGTATAATTCGTAAATTGCTGATTTAATATAACAGCATTGGTCAGGTTATTCCAGGTGTTAACATTAGACTGACTGAAATCTTTAGATGTCCATATTTTTCTTTCAGTCATCCATTGCCCATTGTCTGATCTTGTCTGGCTTAAATAAAAATCCTGTTCCGTATTATTATTGTCAGCGGGCCCCATTATTTTCCACGCTTTGTAGGAATCAGTCCAACCCTTAAAAATTAAAGAAGAACTCCAGCCTAATTGCTTTGTAGAATGGAATAATGGCAAGACTTTATGATTAAGTGCCGATATTCCTGAGTTGGGTAAATCAGGTGAACCATTTCCACCCAATCCATTACCCTGTACCCTGGAATCTATTATCCCCATCCCCATTCTTAGTCTGTCGAATGCACTTCCATCCTGTCTATAGAACCTTGTCCAGTCTCCATTCGTGTCATTGAAGTTTAATACATCCGCTAAAGTAAAATTATAAGCCAGATCCCAAAGAGCTATATGTGAAGGGGTTAAATTCTCTTTATCCCATACCTGAATCCAGCCGTAATCACCTCCGGCTTCTACTCTTTTATATCTGAATGAGTTGCCTCCGGTCATTTGAACGGCCATTTCTCCGTAATAGCCGGCAGAATTAGCATGAAGCATTTTAAATCTATACCACCAGTCATCCGTAGGGCACCCTTGTGCTTTTCCGTTCGTATTTATATACCCCGCTACCTGACCGTAAGTGGCATTTGCCAAATCACTTTGTCCTCCTGAATTTGCCATTTTACCAATAATGGTAGGGTTACTCTGCAAACCATTTGATGAATCTATCCAGGTATTCGTTGCATTATTTCCGTTTTTATTTGCTTTGAGATCCAGACTATCATCAAGAGTGGTATTATTCCTTAAATCAAGTACAGGTGTAGATGCATCTTCTCTAAAAAATACAGAATTATCTGTAAGATTGTTTGAAAAGCTTCTTAAAGTGACATCAATATAAATTGGGTTGGATGCCGGATTAAATTTATGTACATTAATATAAGGTCTGCTTTCTGCTGAATCATAAAAAATCTTTGGTTCAACATAGATCCATTGTCTTATGTTACCAAATACCTGGGTTATTTTAGGTTCAAATCCCCAAACCCCTCCGGTATTAATTCCATAAGTAAATTGCATTTCAATGACTCCTATTGCATAACCATCATGGTAAGATGAATTGACTCTGACCGTTACATCGCCTACAGTCCACTCAGGTAAATAGACCCTATTTACCATTGTACCTGTATATGCCGGGCTTTGCCAGAAATACGTTTTCTTTTTATTTTGATTATTATTAGCAGATGTCGTCATTTCAACCCAATCCGTCCAGTAACTTCCACCTATAAAAGCTCTTTTAAAAACTCTATTTGGCTGGGAATCGGAAGCACCTGTACCGTAAGTAGTAGCTGTTTGACTTGCCCATCCTGTATAATGATGCTCACATGTTATAAAAAACCATTCTGTTGTGCCTGTAGGGGAATGGCCTAAACCACTTCCTTTAAAAAATCCGGTTCTTTGTAAATCATTTAAGTCCGTTCCGGATATATCAATAGAGCTGCTTCCGGTACTTAATTTAACGAAGCTATCCGGATTTGATGTACCCCAGGTATTATATAATGCCTTCCATTGATTAATATCCTGCTGGGCAAAGTCCCCTGTATTCCAATAGTCAACAAAAGACTGATATCGGGATACTCCCTGAGAACTTCCCTGCCATTGTCTTAGTCCAAAACCATTTTTATTAAATGTAATAAGGTTTTGATTGCCTCCCGAGCCATCCTGGTACCCTCCAAAATGCAAATAGTCGGCATAAGGATAATTACCATCATTATTCCAGGACGTAAAACCAAATTGTAATTTTTCTGTTAATGCATTTGCCGGTTGTATAATCCTGTTATCCCAATATCCTAAATAATGATTCCAGCCATTAATTTGATTCTGTGTAATATTATACACCGGATGAGTTTTTGGAATATAATTATCAGGGTTAAAATTATGTGAAGTCCATATATTTCCGGGCACTCCATTTTGATAATGCGTCAAACCATATCTGGACTGTAAATTTAAATAGTCCAATCCAGCCGTATTACCAATATACATTGTATCATTAAGTGCTGCAATGATTTGAGAACCATTAAGGGTCTGGCTTAATAAACTATTTGATGATAATACAACATTAGGTACTATTAGATTACCTGTCATGGTATCACCTGATTTGTTTACTTTAGTGTCGGGGTTGAAATTAAGAGAATGCCATACCTCTCTCCATGGACCGTAAGTTCCACCAACATATCCTCTGAATGCCAGACCTGTACCCCAAACGTTAGCAGCAATTTCAGTACCTTCATTAGTACTTCTCATTGCTTTTATGACCGTACCATAATCATAAGGTCTATGTTGTGCATTATCATTAAATGAATAGATACCGGTCTGATATGCTGAATAGGTGTCAAGATCTGAAAGTACAGGTATATTTAATCTGCCTAAACCATAGTTATGATAATCTTCTAAAATTCCTTCATGCCAAACTTTATTATTTTTATACTGAAGCAGACTATCATTAACTACTAAAGCAGTTGCAGGATTCCAGGGTGAATCATCCCAACCAAGATAATGATAGACAAAATCTCCATTTTCGGTCAATGCTCCTATTCCTGCAATTCTATTTCCACTCCCATCCTTGTTCTGCCACCAGACACCTGTAGCATTTCCTCCTGCATTATTCTGCTTTAAAACGATATCTCCATTGGAAGAAATTATTCCGCCTCCTGTTAAAGTTCCTCCACCTAAAGGCAGGTAATTGCCTAATTGTCCTGATAAAGCAAAATCTGAAAGAGATCTATGTCCTCCCCCACCTAATAGTATATAAGAATCATCCGAGCCTGATTTTACATATCCTTTAGCCAATAAATAATTGAAATCAGAATCATCAGTATTTCTAAAATAAAATTGATTTGAATTTCTCAGACTTATAGTTCCTGCATAATTTCCAGGTTGATGAAAACCTATCGCCGGATATAAGCCAGAGCCGTTACCGTTAACCATAATAGCAGATTCTGAATAACTATTTCCAGTAGCCCCATTAAATGTTTTTTTTGCATCAACAGTTTGTTGGGTATTCAATGTAACATAATTATCCAGATCAGCTTTTGCTACCGGATTAGGGAGATTAAAGGTAGTCCAGAAGTCGTAGGCTTCTCCCCATTTGTCTGAATCATAATCCTGTTTTACAAAGCCTATTCTGTTGTTATATTTGGATGAAACAATAGCCGTCGATTTTTTAACATCACTTCCTGTATAAGAAGACATCCATAATACATCGGACCAACCCATATTGGAAAACCCCATCTGAGCAGCTTCCAACATCTGGAGTTTTAATTTTCCTGCTCCAAAATAAGCAGAATTTGGTTTTTCCTGTCCTCCGCTGATATAATCAGCACCCAGATAATTGTTTATATTATACTCTTTATGTTTCCAATCTCCAGAATTACCATCTGCTTCAGAAAACACCCTCCCGTTACTTTGTATAAAAAACTGATGACCCGTAGCGCCTGCATCACCAAAGTGAAAATTAATCCCTTCACCTAAGACATGCCCGCTTCCTTGAAAATAAGATATGCCATAATTATCTGCATTCGCAAATGACCAGATTCTGTTCCTTTCGTTTACTTTGTAGAATCTGTTTTGAAAGCCTTCGTCAGATTGAACAAACCCTCTTGAATGTATTCCATGAGCAGGAATAAATTGGGAATCAGAGTAGGAAGGTGAAGCAAGCAGACCGCCTGATAAAATGACTTGCGCCCCGCTACCATTCAGCCCGGCTATAGGTTTATCTGAATCTAAGGCCCAATATCCTCCAACATCCTTCTTTTCCCAAAATGTATTTCCAGAAATAAGTTCTTCTTTTGTAAGGAGATGCTTTAGGTTAATTTGGACTCTCTTTGTTCCTCCCGGATCCGTACTGTCCGTGATTGAAGTCACTCTGTTTCTTCCCTGGTCTAAACCTCCGTATCCTACTGTTATTTTTGCATCAAACCCTTGCCAGTATCCCATCCCAGGAAACCAAACAGCCAGTTTACCATTGAAGTTTAAGCATATTACATAATTAAAATAATTTAAAGTAGAATAGCCTCCTTCTGATATAATAGTATCATTGTAAATATACCCCTGAATTTTAGCATCTAAAGGTAAATATTGACCATTACTGTACATATTCCCTTTCATTTCCAAAAGGAACTGGTCTCCATATGTTACTGAATAATCAATATCGGTTTCAATGAATGTCCCCTGTGGAAAGTTTCTTCCGGAATGAAACCAGGAATCCTCTTTTTTCCTAGAGTCATAATCATTCCCTCCTCCTGTTAAGAAAAAATTATCAGAAGAACCATTCTTTCTAAAGCCTTCAGCTTTTACATAATCATAATGATTATTGGCTCCCACTCCAAAATGGAATCCATCATTTCTTAAAGTAAGCGCAGAAGATATATATCCTGTTTTCCAGAATGTTATTCCCGGTTCTGAGCCATCATCACTTCTCACCCACAGATTATTGGCATGTTCATCAGGCACACCAGAACTCATAAAAGATTTGTGACCATATACAAACTGATTTGTACTTAAAGTCATAATATCTAAATCAGCAATAATCTCAGCTTTTGTTCTTTGGGATATTTTTTTTGTAGTAGGATTCCAAACCAATACAAAGCCTGCATCGTTTGGAACACTTTTCACAATAATTTCGCCTTCTATGGCGATGTGATTATTAAAATATTCAGGTGCGATCATTAATCAAGTCTTGCGGTTAAAGTAATTCTATATTCGTTCGGAGTAAGAGGTGCCAGAACATCTATTTGCACATCATTTGCTGATGTAGGGACACAGCTTACATTAATTTTTCTGTTATCAGTATTACGGTAACAGATGTAGTCAACATTCCAGGTATTCCAGTTATGAGTAATGGAAAAACTAGCAGAAGAGCCGTCTCCAATATCCCATGTCTTTGATTTGATCTTTGCATCCAAAACAGCTTTTGTCGCTTTCGGAGTCATTGCTTTACTGTTATCAATTCCCGCAACGGCTTCAATATCTGTAGCTATTTGAATGAGTCCTTTCACTGCATCTGTAGCATCTACGATATCAGGAATCCCTTTCTCTATAATCTGATAATTTCCGGGAACATTTGAAGCATTATCCGTATTGGCAATAAGATGGTCACCAATAGAAACAGGTTCATTACCCACCCATCCGTTTGCAGTAATGACCCACACCATACCTGTTTTAATGGCTGCAGATGTAATGGGTGACGGAGCTGCCATTGAGCCTTTAACAGCAGAAGGGATATAGCCTCCCGGCTGATAAATTAATGCTCCTGTAAGGCTTTGTCCTATGAAATTTTCAATATATGATCTGATCTTATTGGAGGACCATGTAAAGGTACCCGACTGAATGGCATCGTTCAGGAAAATAGATACAATATCAGCATTGGTAAGATTTCGGCCTGCTATTTTAATAACATGCCCTGAACTGTTGGTCAGAATCTGACTCAGCAGCAGAAGCCCACTTGTCTGATCTGTCTGAAAGGGATTATTTGTCAGCGGATAATCAGGATGTACATAATTTTGAGCAAGATTAATCCACTGGGAACCGTTCCACTGATGCAGTTCATTTTTATAATCAATGATCCAGCCGGGAAGGGCTTTATCCGTATTGGGAAGTGTATCAAAATATTGAAACCGGGTATGTTGCAGCTCTCCAAAAAAATTGTCCTGATGTGCGTTATTACTTATTACTGCGTTATTATTCATAGCTTTATTTTTTTATGGTTTAACTTTTAAAATGAGAATATTAATTGGATTAACGGGGTCGCTGAACATCTTAACCTCAATGACTTGATTGGTAGCGTAGTCGTCAATATTTATTTTTTTACCTGTAACACTGTCCCGTGCTTGGATGATCACGTTTTCTGTTTCAAGGGTATTGGGAAAAACGGTACTTCCTGTCACCTGCACTATGGCACTTGTAGGAGTCTGTGAGATCAGTAAAACTTTATCGTAAACTTGCTTATTAAACTCCTGTTGATTTTTTGGACTGCCTAACCCACTGTAGTCCAGTAAGAGTTTTACTTTATCTTCCCTTGTCTCTCCTGAGACAGCTTTCAAAGCTTCGATATCATCACGGTTTTTTTTGATGAAATTGACAATTTCCTGAAGTTCATCTAAAGACAGGTCATTGGATAAGAGAATCTCTTTAATTTTTCTTATCTCCAGCTCCAGGTTTTTATCTGCATCTTTCAGTACATTCACAAAACCATCTGTCTGTGTTTTCGTGTACACATTGCCCGATTGATCAGAGCTGTCAACCGTAGCAGCATTGCTGATCCCGAGTTTAGCCTTCCAGCTGCTGATATGGGTCGAGGTTAGATTACCGGCATCAAGTAAAGCCAAATATTCAGAATGAGCCTTTGGATCTGTTAAATGTTCTTGAAATGCTTCCGCACTGGCAAATAAGTGAAAAATTTCTTCAAGCCCTTCAATACTTTTGAATGGGATTGGGTCATCTTTATGATAAAAAGATAAAAATGTTTCTTTAAACTGCGTTTCTGTGGGAAAATCTCCAGTTTCAAACCAACTGAAAATTGTATTTAATGGTGTACTCATTTGATTATTGAAAATTAGTTTTGATAAAATTGATAATTCGGGAAAGGATATAATATTGATAAGCCGATCACCCCAAATGGAATTTTCTACTTTATTGAGTGATTTGATTTTATCCCTCTTATCAGACTATTCTTTAGTGAATTGTTTATAGGGTCATCACCAGGAAATTATGTATGCTGTCGGTAGTCTGTAATTTTATTTTCATATCAACAAAATCACTTATACTTTTTATTATGCTTTTTGCCTGCTTTCTTAGTTTAATACTCTTTGAGTGCAATGACTGTCTACATTCTTCAGAACTCAAATTTCACTTTTCTTTTGTTCTTATAAAAGTTTTCTGACCTCTCTATTCTGTAGTTGCAGTAACCTTTATTTTTTTGAACCGGATGATACTGCCCGTAATTTCAATGTTCAAAATTCATTTTTTTTTAGTTCCTGTGAAAGTTTTTTGGCCTCTCTGTTCGGTAGCTGCAGTATTTTAAAAACAGATGATATTAATTTGTAATTTGAGCGTCAAAATGCTTGGAGAAGAAAAATGTAAAATAAAATGACCCGAAAGGAAAATTAAACATGTACTATGATGATGACAACTATAGGCCCTATGAATATAGCAATAAAAAAGCCCCTGATAAAAGGGGCAATGAGTGACCGCAGAAGGACCGGAAACTTATTTTCAGTACTGATTTCCTATCTTCATGCGGGATAGAAATAGGTTTTCAAATCTTATGGGTAATAAAAAATCCCTCAGGTGAGGGATCATATGTTTTTTATACTATAGGAACGCAATAGCAATTGCAGGCTGCATCTGACTCGGGGCCACAAATACCTGTCGCTTCACAAACCCACATATATTGAGGTTTACAAATACCATCTCTGTTTCCGCCACCGGCAACTTGTTTTAACTGATCTCTTGAGATTTTCTTTAAGTTTTTCATTGTTTTAATTTTAATTAAGCTTTAAATATAAAGAATATTCTCCAATAAGAGATTTAACATAATAAATCTTCTCCTTAATTCTCTGCTAGACAATGAATAAATCACAGGGCAGCAGACAATAAATAATATTCATAAATCATTTCACCATAGTACTTCCCTGCATCATTCCGATATCCCTGCTTAAAGTCTTTGGTAACATCGGCTGTTCCTTTATTATAGGCAATTGCGACATAGATTTGTTCTATCATGGTAAGTTTGTTTTTACCTCTGTAAGAAGGAATTCTGTTTTGTGCAGCTTTTAGTTCGTTAACCGCCATTTCAATCACTTTATCAATATTTCCCCATTCTTTATTAAGGAAAAAACCGGGGTTCGTTTTAAAGAACTGTAGATCATATTGGAAAATACCATACCCGTGACAAAACTTATCCGGCTGAGTGTCATAAAGCTTTTTATAAACAGCTTCCCACCGCCCTACGTTTTTTAAAGCTTCCCGTGCAATAAGAAACATTTTGTCTCCGTCAGTATGGGCTAGCAAAGCTGCTTTATCCTTGGGAAAAGCACTTCTGTTGGGAGCATCGAGTGTATCTCCGGTACAACACATCAATAAATCTGCAAGTGTGGTTTTACCGATCATTTTACTCCATACATAGCCGGTCTCCTGGTAGGCAATTGCCATAATGAGATGAAAATCAAAAGGAGTCCCTGTTAACTTTTCTTTAATTTTCATCTCAAAATTTTGTTTAAACCATATCATGCTCTTTTCAACAGTAGTATATTGCCGTACCTTCAGTGATCTCAGGGTATCTCTGCCCAACGCACCGTCTACTACAAGCCCTTTCATATTTTGATAATTGACAACTGCTTTAGCAGTTTCACTATCGTAGATCTCATTAATAGAACCATGGTACAGATTGAGTTTCGAAAGCTTTTTTTTAGCCTCCTCAACAAGAGCATGTTTCATAGCTGGTGATTTCACATAAAAATTCAATGACGGATAATGATAATCAGCAACTGTTTTTAAATTAGTCTCATAATCAACTCCATTGATCAAAAACCCGTATTCCCATTGTCTTCCCTTAATAGTGCTTTCACAGACGCCTTCTTTTGCACTTTTAGCTTCTACAGTTCCGCCTTTACCATCACTGAAAGCAATATGTCCTATTTTTATTCCTTTGTAACCAGGCGGTCTGAATAAAATAGCGCCATAGGTTTGAGAGGCTTCATTAATGGTTATTTTTCTGCAGAAAGCAGCTGCATCTTTGGCCCAGTATCCCGTGTAGGCTTCTTTACCTCTTATTCCTATTTTAATTCCTGTACCCTGATAGACGATCCAGGAAATAAATTCTGCACAGTCCCATGGGCCTTTATAATCTGAGTTTTCAAATGGTACAATGGCACCATAAACATATTTTTCTCCGATATGATTTCGGGCTGCTTCCAATAGTTGTTTTCCGGTATTCATAGTCTTTTTAAATTAAATATTGATTCTGTTATTTAACTGCTGTACTGATCTTATTAAATGCATATGGTATCACCCCGATTCCCAATGAAAGTAAAACTCCTAACAGTTCATTTAATTTTGGAAATTCATTAGTATCAAAGTGGTTCCACATGGCAAAAGTGGTAAGAACACAGGCCAGCCCCACAGAGACTAACCCACTTATAAAAGCTAAAAAACGACTTACACTTGTATTAGGCTTCTGCTCTGTAGTTGGATCAACGGTATTATTAACTTCAGCAGCTGCGTCCATTAATGCCTTCTGATTTACAAAATCTGCTTTTGCAAAAGCTTTAAGCTTTTCTGTTTGCTGTTCTTGCATCTGTACATTGGCATCTTTATCCAAAAGCAAGTCTTTCAGAGATACCTTGTCTTTTTTCAGTTTTAAAAAAACAATGCATATAATTAACAGAAAGAGTAAAACAGGAGAAATGGCAACCCATTTTTCAACATCTGATATCGGGGTTAGAGGTATTGCAGATGTTGGCACAGGTTTGGGAGCTGGTGTTCCGGAAGTTCCCTGTCCAAAAAGATCAGCTGATATAAACATAGCGATCAGCGACAGAAAAAAAGTTAATGATTTCATCGGTATTAGTTTTGATGGTTAGTATTTATTTTGAAATCGTAAAATGGACATGATTTAAATGAATCTTTTCATTATCTGTGATCCCTCGATTAGGCTCTTCAATAAGTTGACCTTCCTTATTGTAATAATACATGGTCCAGGGTGAAAAAAATTGAGTGATCAGCCCCTGGCTCAAAGCATTTGTGCGCAGCTTTACAAAATAACCAGGCTCACTTTTTGTAACAGTACTGCATACAATCTCTTTTCCAATATTAGGTTGTATAGCGATAATATCAAGTCCTCTCCCATCTTCATGCGGGGAAGTGCCCCCTGTAGAAGGTCTCCACAGGCTGGATAAAATAATTTTCTTAATAAAAATGGTATGATCATTTTCATTAAAATCAAACCTTAAGATCCATAGCAACAAATTGAATGTACCATCCTTTGTATTTTCAAGGACCTGATCAAAAGTATATCCTGCCAGCCGGGCTTTTTCCCATGAACTTGCCGGAAATTCTATTTTGCACTCGTGAATAATATCGTAGTAGATAAAATTCAGTTTACTGGTACAGCTATTATCAGCCAGTACAGTCAGATTTTTAATAATTTCTTCTTTAGCACTCATAATTTTATGATTTAAATTTCACAGGTATTCTCTCAGTAATAATTGGCATAGCCAATATATTATCATTTTTAATTTTTGATTTTTCATCATCATTTTCCTTTTTACCAAACAATTCATCCCAGATATTATCTCTTTTTACCCCATTCTCGAAATCATTTGATTTCCTAACAACCATTATTCTGGCATACCCTTCCGGAAAATGTTTCATTTCTTTATTTTCATGTACTGAAACCGGATTATCCTGAGCAATTCTATAGGTATCATAATATCTTTCAACAGGTAAACCTCCGATATTACTTTCAATAGTAGACAAGATAATGTACCAGTTATGATATTGCAGAAATGTAGTTCCAAATAAATTAAAATCTTCCAGCCTAGGTGGTTTGCTAATATTTACGAAACCATTTTTCCGGACATCACTTCTCCATTGGTCCGGAACAAAAGAGTCTACTGCTTTCAGGAACTGTACCCATTGGGCACCACTCCATTTGCTGGTCATTTTCCTGATCCATTTTTCTTTTTCTTCCAGCTTAAGGCCGGGTTCTTCATTCATTGTATGGAGAGCAGGTGATATTTCACTGCGTACAGCCAGCTTAAACATCGGATAAAACGGATCATTTTTATCTTTATAATCATTCCTGATGTAGGAAGCCAGGCCATTTCCTGAAATCACGAAGGAAGTGGAATTCACCTTTGGATTGGTGGCCACAAAATCGAAAGTAAAACCCAAAGGACCTGTTATATATTGATCATCTACCAAAATAAAATCCTCTATATCATCTGTTATAATGGCTGAAGCATCTTCTTCTTTCCGGCTCACCTTATGAGGTTTTGTTGCGGCTTCACTTAACGTTACATCAAATCCGGCTTCCGGATACTGTTTAAGTTCAAGAAGATCTCCTGATTCTGATGTTATCTTATACGCCGTGTTTTTTATACCCAGTGTAAATTTCTGCGCAAGCCCTGCCTCTCTGTACCAGACATCATCCATGACCAACATTACATCTGCTATATTGAGTAATGAGGTCTCGTTTGCTTCTTTGATAGAGCCTGTAAGTGGAATGTAGAAACGGACGGACGGAGCAGGAAGCTGTTCCTCCCTTCTGGATTTTTTAAGATAGAATTTCCATGGATAGAAAGTACCTTTTTTATCAGCCCTCTCTTCGTTGTCCAATTTTATTTTACTTGTGATAATGTCCTTATCATAAGGTCCTCCCAAAGATTCGTATCTGTTATACAACGTGACCGCGTATTTCAGAAGCATGGCATGATTATCCAATATATTTTTATATTCATGCAGTATATTATCCTTACCTTCTCTTGAAGCCAGAATTTTAGCATAGGATATTACGGAGGTGTCGTGCAGCCGCTCTGAATTCCACCAAGCATCTAATTCCATTGCCTTTGTTATAGTAAGGGTATCATCTGGCATTCTTTTGTCAGGATCAGGATTAATAATTGTCCCAAGCTCTGCAAAGTTAATATTAGGCTGTCTTCCCTGCCAGTCCAGTTTCTGATGCTGCACCTTTATTCTGCTGTAACTTTTATATCTGCCGCTGTTGAGTATAAGCTTTACAGAATCAGACATTTGCACAGCTTCCGAAACTAACTCCTCATTGAAATCCAGAGCTTTCCAAAGATTTTTGTTTGGGTCATCACTGTATGTATTTTGGTAGGCAGTTTCAAAAATGAGGTGCTCGCCGGAAACTTTGTAACAATTAATACTCCGCTCATCACCGGTCCCTTTATTTTCAGCAATCATTACCAATCCGTCTCTTTCCTGTTTCTCTCTATCTGGTATGAAATTTCTTTTCAAATCAAACCTGCATTCACGTGTAGGATTTTCACCATCTTTTCCAAAATATTTTTCATCAATTAAATTGAAAAAAGAGATTTTATAAATTTTCCCCTGAGAAAGGGTAAGGGTATTGTTTATAAAAGAATCATTTTCTCCCCATTTGATGTTAAGCTGTATTTCGTGATTGCTATTGTATTCAATAGTCTGGGGCTGAATAAGATTTGCCGCATCTGATGAATTCAGACTATTTAATACCTCAACCTTCATCCAGATACTATCAGCAACACTGGGATCTAAAAACTCTTCGATATTTTTAGATTCATCTTTGATTTTGTATTTATTGGCATTTATATTATTTCCATTAAATTCCTTCCAGTCAAAAGAATAGCAGTCCCAAAAATCAGTTCTTGGTTTTTTTATTTTTATCGAAAATTCTTTGTTAAATTTTTCACCCAAAATAATAGGTGCTTTAAGATCTGTACGCTTTTTATCTCCTGTACTATCTTTAGTAATTTTATCTTCATTGACTCCAAACAGTTCGTGATAAAGCGGGTTCAGTTCTTTGGGATAATCCTTAGGATAATGGGTTGTTTTATCATCAGGATCTTTTATAATAACAGACGGCGGGCTTACTGCTTTTGTGCGCAAAAAATGGAATGTTTTTGTAAACTCACTGATATCGCCAATAATATCTTTTTTAAATTGATTCAGAACATCACCTTCTCTTAAAGGTTCCGGCAAAACCCCGGAATTCATCACGGCAAATGCAGCAAAATTGTAGTAATAGCCATAGCGCAACGCGTAAGGATTATTGCTATTATTATTATCAGGCAAGAAAAAATCAATAGTAGGCGCTTTATTCTTTTCACTACCTTCTGCAATAAAATCATCTTTACCTAAGCCTTCCAGATTGGCTACCAGTGAAGCACTTTCATTACTGATCTCCAGGAATAGCTGCTGTACATCGTTCTGTTCCGGCAGATAGCTGGGCACAAGAAAAGGCGTTGTAAGTTTATCATCTCCTGTACTCAGTTTTGCTTTGCCCCAGTTATGATATTTCCAGCTTTCATATTTACTGCTGTCATTCACAGCCTGGCTGCGGGTACTTAGCAAAACATAGCCACTGAGTTCATCGGCCAGATCATCAGACTCTTCATCTTTTTTAGGAGCAAGCTGATTAGGTTTTCCGATTTGGATACGGATGGGAAGCTGCTCTGTTGATGGCGTTTTAGGCTCGGCTGTCAATCTGGTTATTTCATCTTTCAGGTAATTGATCAGGACGTCTTCAACAATTGTATTAAACTTGATATCATATGACCTTACATTTTTAATTGGAGAGAAAGGAGACTCATTTTTACTATTATAAACAGCATTTATTAAAAGAGGAAGCTGCTGTAGTATTGTATCAGGAGAAAAATCTTTTAAATCATTTATCAGATATTTCAATAAAGGAATATCATCATCTGTAGAAGCATTATCAAGTAAAAACCGGAAAAAATCCTGGTATATATTGAGAGAGTAAATATTGAGAAGTTTCACTTTCTTCATAGGCCCTGGTATATCTTTTCCCTCCTCTTTTATTTTATTGATCCAGATTTCTGATCCATCAGTACCCAACGAATAATATTCTTCTTTTCCTTTTATTGGCAACAAATCCATTTTATAGTCAAACTGCAGCAGTATAGAAATTAAAGTCTGTACCACCTTTTCATCAGCCAGTTTATTATACAGTTTATAAGATTCAATTTCTTCCTGGCTGCCAAATCCCTCATTTATTTCTAATGAATAGGGAATCAAATTCAGGATTGAGCTTAAAAGTTTTTCTTTCTCGGTTTCTTTTTTTATATAACTGTCTTCTTTTTCATAAAAATCTTTAAACGTCTCATTTACGAGTTTGATAATATCTGCTATCTTATCCTGACTACCATTTCCATTTGCTATTTCAAAATCCAGATACTTTTTTTGGATTGCAGGGAAACAGTCTGAAAGATGAATAAAAGGTGAGAGAAGATAGGATTTAACGACATTAATTTCACGGACAAAGTCAATAGGAACCTTAAACTTTTTATTTTCCGGAGTTCCACAAAAAATAAAGTCTCTGATATCCAAAAGAGCTGCAAGAACATCAGTAAACCCTATTTTCCAGTCATTATCCTGTTCCACTTCGATTTTTACTTTACCGTTGAACTTACCATCTCTTCTTAAAATAACAGTATCATTAACAGGGATTACAGGCTCTGCATCAAAAGTAGGCTGTGGCAGTGGAGGATAATCGGACTTAGGATAATCAGTAGCTTTGGTAAATGCGCAGCACGAGATATGGTTCCTATTTAAAAGCTCTGGTATATTGTATTCAATCCAATAATTACCATTGTTCTCACCCAAGAAATCCGGTTTTGGATACCAAATTGAATTATCATTTGCAGGCGTCACGGGAAAACAAAGAAAACTTATTTTTTTATCTTCTGAAGGAGTAAAAAACCTTAATTCATTTTCTGTACTCAATTCTCGACTTATCAAAAATAAAAAGCTAAGTTTTTCATTAAAAGGAGTCAGTTTTTGTGCCATTTGGGCAATGATAGCCTGAGACTTATTTTCTACTGTGTTTACAGTATAATTTTTATCAACATTTATTATTTCCGCCTCTTCTTTATTAATCGTCAACTTGATATGGTCCGGTGTCCGTAATTGGCTTACAAGACTTTTTTCAAAATAATTTTGGATCATACTGCAGTCTGTGGAATCGACGGCCTGTGGGTCTTCAATTTTAACATCAATCCATTCTAAGGGCTTAAGAATTTTACCATTGGTTATTTTATAGATTCTAATATGGGTAGGTGGGTTGTCCGTTCCTATCCATTTCCATGGAAGTAAATAATCTCTTAAAGTATCAAAATTACCAGCATTAATATCCTGATTAATACTGTATGAATTTCCACTGGACAAAAGTGAAAGCTTTACATCAACAGAAGTTATTTTATCCGGATCATCAGAATGATTTTTATGTACCACAAAATCTATAAAAGAAGAATCATAGCTCAATTGAAGTGTTATAGTATTACTCATAGTGATTAGTTTAAAGAGGTTGCAATTTTTTGGGAATTTTCATTTTTCACACTTTCTGATTTACCCTTAAGAACCATTGTGTAGTCTTTACTGACTGAGATGGTAACGAACCGGCAAATCCTGATCTTCACTTTTACCCTTCCTACTCCATATAATACCGTTCCAACGGCATCGCTCTGGTAATTGATGGATAAACGCAGGCTGAGATAGACTGAAATTAAACCCAGAATATCTACTACTCCGATGATGGCGACAAACATTTCTATTCTTGTACTGCCCTTGTCTGAATAATATTCCACCTCTATTCCTGCCAGTACCATGATACTTCCGGTAATCCATCCTGCAGCAATTGTTAATGCGGCGCTACCGTGAACACTCATGATAAAAGTTACAACGGGCTTTTTACTTACTGACGGATGATAGCTGAAGCTGCAATCAATAAAACCTCCGCCTCCCAGGATAAAAGCCGTGAAATTAAAAGGCAGATCTCTTTTACCCAGGTAGAAACCAAGCCCCATATTAAAATCTAATTTGGCAGGTGTAACGTCTGTATTTAATGCTTTCAGTCGAAAATGTCCTCCAAACGTAAGATTGGAAATAGCGGTAGGACCACCTCCTACTGATAAAGGAGGCAAATCTAATGTTGCTTCTACTCCCATAGGAATTTCTAATTTTGTATTCGGTACAGCGTATTTCAGTATCTGCATTTTGAAAGGTGACTTCTTCTCTTCCCCGGCTGCAGAAGGATCTGAAGCAGGAATATTCTTGGAAGCATCTGTCAGTAATTTTAATAATCCGGGCATTTCCATACGGCTTGGATCAAGATCAAAATCATATTTCCCGTTTTTAAAGCTTACTACAGTTTCTTTAAACAGCATTAATGGCGCTCCTGAAAGTGAAATTTCAAAGGTAGATTTAAGGGTGCCAAAACTATCACTCTTCCGATGCCTGTCAATATCTATAGATTCATAGGCATGGGCTTCTATTTTGGCATTCCGGAGCATCCGCACTTTCAGCGGACCGATGCTCATCAAGGTATTATCATCAGTAAATGTATAATCCAGATCTGCTTTTACCCAGGCTTTCATTGCTTTTTCATCCACTTTGCTCTCTACTTTTACGGCTTTGAAAAAGGCATCGTCACCTTTCAGGAAGGGCAGCAGGTTATCAAATTTAAAACCACCGATATCTTTAAGTAAATTGGACATCGGAAACTGATTTGAAAACGATTTGGCAAAACTGCTGCCCCATTCTTTCATAGGCGCGATAAATTTTTCTTCCAACGCTCCATAAGGAATATTAACCCCGACCGCACTTAAACTATCATTCAGTTTTTCCAGTTTTCCCATCACGGGAGTCATCAGAAGTTTTGGCGCATAGGATTCTTTAAAATTGTAGATCAGCTCTACCGTTTTACGGTTAATTCCAAGGTCTACCGCTTTGATATCCTCCATCACGGAACGGTAATTGAAAAGGGTATTCTGAAGTTCCTTGCCGAGATCTCCGACACTGTTCTGCACATTTTCAAGCTGATAATAAGCTTCTGTTACTTTCCCAGCTGCATGGCCAAAATCCTGATTGATGGCCTGCGAAAGTTTATTGGCTTCTTGGATGAGTTTATCTTTGTCACCAGATCCGATAGCATCTTCAATGGCTTTGTATTCATTGTATAAATCAAGAGCGGGATCAAGGTACTTATCAACGACACTTTGAATATTTGACAGGTCGTTGCTGAGATTCGAATTTATTTTATGAAGCAGTGCATTAAAATCGGCAATGATGTCTTTCATCCATGCATCAACCTTGTTAAACACATGAGCAACGGGTGGAAAAGTAAGATCTGTTTCTTTGTATTTGTTGATTAATAAATCAATCAAGCCTTTGGAAAGGACCTGAATAATCTCATCCTTTTTGTTGAAAAAATTAACATCACAGGCCTCTTTAATTTTAACCTTGTCATTTTCTAAACTATCCAAAATTTGAATTAAACCCTTGCTCTGATCTCCAATCCAGCCATCTATTCCAGTTTTTAATTGCTTTATACTATCCTCTATATCTTCTTTAATCCCTTTTATTTCAGACTCTATAACCGCTAATTCTTTCTGCAGTTCTTCCGGAAGCTTTTTTACCTGATCAATTTCATTGTTTATATGGCTTTTCAATCCATTCAGCACAGCAATAATACTGTCTTTCAATTCATCCACAGGAGAGGTGCCCGGAATTTCCTCTACTTTATCCTTAATAAGTTTTATCAGACTGACATCAGTATATCCCTTAAGCTTTCTTTTTGCTTCTTCTTTTACTTTCTGATGAATACTTAAAGCATCAATCTGATTTTCAATTAATTTCAACAGCTCATTGATCTTCGATGCAGATATTTCTTTAGCCTTGGTTTTAAGTTCCGGAATACTCAATGTATCTGACAGATCTTTCACATCGTCTTCGATCTCAATAATAGATTGATTGATTTGGACAGCGATCTTGTCAAGTTCCTGTTCAAAGGCGTTCAAGTTATCATTAACCCCTTTGTTTTCGTCAATAAAAAACTTTTCCATAAACCCAAGATGCAGGTCGATGAATTTTTCGGCAGAAATGATTTTGCTTTTAAGCTCTTCAACTTCTTTTTTTACTTTTCCCTTTAAATCATCACCTTTAAACTCGTCAATATACTTATGCAGCTCTGTTTTCAGGGTATCAAACATAAGGGTATAATGTTTATCAACAGTACTGATTGTCGCTTCCAGCATACTGACCAGCTGGTTCCAAAGCATAATAGTGGATAGCTCCCACAGAATATCCTCCGATGTTCCAGTATCTTTAGTGCTGATATCACTGTAAAAATCACTATATTTTCTGCCATCTGATGCAGTATACTGGCTCAGATACCTCAAAGCAGGAGCTGCTTTAGCCTGTTCCAGAATTTTAGATACCATATCAATATTGGTCTCATTCTTTTGGAAAAAGGATATAATATGTTCTTTGACTCCTGATTTTAAGTGATTTTTTAAATTATTGATATCTTGCTGTCTTCCAGCCGATAAAAGTCCTTTGTACCCATTGAAATTTTTTACAAGAATTTTATTGCTTTCTTCCAGAAATTTGTCAGCCTTATACCGGTCTTCTATACTTTTTTCTGCCGCCGCGATTGTTTTTCTCTGCATGGTCACTGTACGCAGCTTGGCCGAGATCGTAGATTTATCATTGTAGGCTCCATTCGCAGAAACAGGCATGTCGGACGGTAATACCTTAAACGTAAATCTTTCAAAACCCGGAAGTACTTCGACAGGCGATGGTAAAGGGGCATTGACCAGTTTGGGATCGTTATAATCCAGACAGGGTGGTGCCTGTACATAAATATTGGTAAAAGGCTGGAAAGTAAAGTCTACCCCGGCAATGCTTGGCCAGTCGTTGGTTTCAGCCGTAATTTCTTTTTCCGCCACATGTTCTGTTACATCAGTGTAGAAATATATGTTTTCAGGGTTCTCGATATTGCACAAAACCTCTGCCTGTCCTGATTCCTTAGCTGCCATTACACTCAGCATGATCTGTGGAAAAGGATACACCGAAGATTTCGCATCTTTATTCCAGAGAGGAACTTCCCAGCCAAATGGTTTTTCTTCATTACCAATTGTATGGGTAAGATCCCTTCCCCAGGTTGAGTTAACAGGTATTTTAATAGATTTGAAATGAGTTCCCATTACTGAACCCGCCGCATAGCTTTCGCCTCCAAATTCAGGATATTTTCTTTCGGGTTCTAAAATTTCAATGAATTCTCTTACTTTTCTTACAATGATCCTGCCTTCATTTCCTGTACCTTCAAACTGTTCGGAAGGCACTACAGTTCTTTCATACTCAATAACGTGTTTGGCTTTGTTCCAGAACACCCCAATTCTTCCGATACGTTCTACTGCATAGAAATGGGTTCTTCCCATGCTGGTGGTAGATTTAATGATGGTTTTATCATTCGCAAAGCGGGCTACCTGTTTTCCATAGCCTCCCAAAGAAGAAAAGGCAAGATTTTCTATTTCGCCCGAGGATGAACCTTTCTGCAATCCCTGAGTCATTAATTCATAATACACCGCTTTGGACTCGAATCCCCAATGGAACCCTCCGGATAAGGGATTAACGGGCTTACCTTCCTCAACAGCATCATCTTTATGGTACTTATCTTTAATATCCTTCAGATACTCTGGTGTGTTCTTAAAGGGAAAGCGTAGTTTAGCTCCTTTACCATTCATCAATTTTCTATCTCTCTGGTGCTCTTCCACCCATTTATTTTCATCAATTCTAAAGAAATAATTAACCCCAGAATTAAATTTAGCAGGCTGAAACTTGTCTTTGAAAGCGGACACTTCATAAATAGCCAGTCGGGAAACATAGAGTTTAAGAATCTGGAAAAAAACGGCGTAGGCTCCTTTAAAAGCCTCAGACTGTGGGCCATTGTGCTCCCAGGTGATTGCTCCTCTCGGTGCTTTTACCATTTGCCCCAGCTTATTTTCGAGTTCGGCAATGAAAGCATCTCTATTCTCAAAATGGGCACTCATGCCATAAAGCAGTTCAAACTGGGCTGTCAGCAGTCTCAATCCCGGATTTGAATCTCCGTAGGTTCCGAAAAGATTTCTTAGATTCCAGGGGGCAGTTACCATTTGCCGGTTGAGCTGTTCATTGGCAATATTAATAACAGCAGGTGGACTGAATTTAAAATCCACCAACTTTTCACCATCAGGTTCTTCATGGAAAAGCTCACCTTTAATAGTTTTCCGAAAAGCTTCTCCTATCACCTGAGGAGGGAATGTTAAAGTGATTCCTTCATCATTGGCTTTTTCGTTGAGGATCTCCCAGACATTGCCATCTGCTGAAAGACTGTTTTTACGCGCTATTACCCATTTTCCGTTGTCATACTTTGGACTGGTCCCAAAAGGGGTTTGTACTTTTACAGCTGTCTGCGGTTCGTTGCCAACTACCACAATATCTAATACCGACTGGTCTCCTTTATCTTCCGGGCTACTAAGTAGTTCAGTTGCGAAAAAGAAGTCCTGACCTACGTTAATATTTTCACTGAAAGAAAGCCAATATTTTTGCTTATCCTTTTTAGATATCGGAATAATAAGGGGTTGCTCAGGGCGGAGAGCTCCGGTACTGGCAATAGAAATTCTGTCGTCATCCACAATAAACCGTTCCTGACCTGAAAGATCTGTAGATAAAGGAGTTACAGAATTCACAGGAAGCTTGAAATCTTCGATTGTATAGCAGGGAACAATAGTATCACCGTCTTCAATTTTCTGATAATACTCCCAGATATATAGGGGTTTCTGAGCTTTCTGCAACTGAAGAGAGAAGTAAAATTTCGTCTCAATTTTGCCTCGCTCCTCCAAACCAAAGGCAAATGTACCATCGTTCAATCCCCCTTTGATTCCTGAAAGGACATCTTTGCTTGTAAAGATGTTGAATCCGAATAGAGTACCATTATCACTTTCTCTACCTATTTTGTCTGTACTGAAAGTCAGATTATTAATGATTATCTGAGGTTTCCCGGAAAAGAGTTGCTGCCTTTCAAAATCATTTTTCCTGATATTGGATAAATGGATTTCCAGTTTTTTATTTTTTGAATCAAACTCAAGCTGTGTAATTTTTGCTACACTTACCGGTGGATTAGCAAATATTGCTGCTCCAACAAAAGAAACCTGCATATTTGTAATCGAATGTTCCAATACGATCTGCTTCAGATTATCAAATTCCAGATTTTTAAATGTAGGGCTGATACTTTCCACACCTGCTTTATCTACCTGTATTCTTGCCGCAGCAACATTTCCAATACATTTGTTTACTTCTAAAACTTCCAGCCCTCCGGCAATCCAGGTTAGTATTGACTTTACATTCTGTCCTGCGGAAAACCGGTTAATCTGGAAAAAATACAACAAATTATTGCCTCCCCTTTTTATAAAACGGTCGAGTGTTTTTGTAATTTCATCTTTCTTTACGATTTTAAAAAACGGGAAAAGATTTTTATTTTCCTGTATAAACCATGAATAGAACTTATCAGGCTTTACGATTGCATTATAATCTATATAAGCCAGAGCTTTTGATAAAAATCTGTTTTTCCCTTTATATCCTAAACCAAGTTCTCCATTTTCAAGTTTAAAAGTACCATTACGCTCATTTTCATTTTTATAGGTGGAAAAAATCGTATCATCCAAAAATCCTTTATGGCTCCAAACCAAAGGGCAATCATTTCCTGGTGTTTCATCGTCCTGGTCAGAATTATTAATGGAAAGAAAGATTTTTCCAGACGTTACCCTCATCCCACACCATATATGGAAATCATTTTTACGGCCCGTACTATCGACAATATCACATTCCAGCCCCTCAAATTTCAAGAGTGTTTCCCGGATATCAATAGTGCTTGTTCCAAAAAACCAACCAGATATTTCCTGATTATCTTGAGCTATCGTAAAAGGAACAGCTTCTTTTGAAACAGAAAATTGTCTGCTCTCAAAATTCAAATCAAAATTAATTTCTGTCTGTTTCAAATTTTTATAATCAGCCCAATTTTCTAAATCTGAAGACTGGTTAAAAATTCCAATTTCACAGTTCTGAATTTTTACTGTTTTTTTTTCTTTAAATTGAAATTTGCTATTGAAATCCAAACTGTAAAGACCGTTTGAGCGGGTAAGCGGGAGTATCCAAAGTGAAGTCTCCGACCATTCCGTTCCTTTTGGAATATCCCAGGTCAAGGTTTTAGGGAACTCCTTATCTTTGTCTTTCTGTCCTGCAAAAGCCCCCAAATATTGAGGTTCTGTATTTAATTTGAAAACAAAAAGAGGCTTTAAATTAAATTCACTGAGAATATTTGTATCCATATCTAAAATTTCTAGATGAAAAACTATGCGTAAATACAGGTCGTTATTTTAGCTATAAGACCATCGCTGATACTGATTTCTGGAAAATCAGTTATAAAATCAATCACTGTAAATATTGTTTTAAATAATTACCGGGGGAATTTCTGTATAAATTTAAAATTCATGGTATTATGCATTTGATGGTTTTTATTTTTTGAATGATATCTGTATAGATTAAACAACACAGCTTATCCTTATCACAAATTTTGTAATTATATATTGTCATGTCAATTACCCTTTTGGGTACTATTACTTACAATAAAAGAGGATATAGGCTGAAGAGACGAGTTTTTCAGATGATTTAAAGAGACCGTCGCTGTTTTGATTTTTTGATCAGTACAGGTATCGTAATGTGTATTTATAGTCTTTTGAATGTTGACTGTGCCTGACTTTATGGCAAAGAAACTGATCAGTGCTCCCAAAAAGAGCAACCCGAAATATTAATAGCTGATGTTGATCAGCAAAAGAAATACTGACTTCAGAATTGAAGCTGTTTTGAAATTTTACTAAGGCAGAAGCCATACGATTTACATCGGAGCCGCCCACATTTTCCATACCATCATCCCCCGGATCTTTGACAATGATTCCAGCTTTCATGATATAAGTTTTCTTAAAATTAATCATTTCTTTTGATTATTCTAAGAAAAATATATTCTTTTAGTTAAAATAAAAATAATAACAAGCAATAAACAGAAATAAAGCATTATTAGATTTATTTTAATACTATAGCAGAGACTTTTAATAATTTTGAAAATTTACAATAAGTAGCTACAATTTGATGATAGTTATTGCCATCATAGCTTTTGAGACAAAATAACATCCGGATATTGTATAGGGTTATTAAGAGCCTGAATCCTGATATTGTAATAAATCCGGCACAATCCAGACACTTTGTAGATTCAGCAATAGCTTCCAAGAGTTTAGTGGAAAATAGTATAGAGTCTAATAAATTTCGTCTGCAACCACATCAATGTGTCAAATATTTATAAGCTTCTGTTCAGAAAATCTTTTATCATTGCACCAACTTCCTGATGTACTATTGTTCTGTCAACGCCTGACGGGTCTTCAAAAAAGACAGCCTCAGCAGCTTCGTATTTTTTGATTTTCGGTAGAAAAATATAATGTCCGATATTCCCTTTAAGTATATGAATCTCAGAGGAAGGAATAAACCGTTGATATTTTAAAGCATTGCTTTTTATCGGAGCAATAGTATCAGCCTCAGCCCCTATAATAAGGATCGGAGAATTTACGGTAAACTGTTCCCTGGAAGAAAAACCTAAACCCATAGCCGGTGAAAGCGCAACAAACGCCTTGATTCTCTTATCTTTTAGATGACCGGGCACCTGTTGACAGTCAATCTTATCTATGAGTCCTCTGAGATCACCCATTTCAGGAACAGTAAGTTCTTTTTTTCCTTGTTTACTTTTGGATGCTATTTTCAGCAGAGAGCAGTCTAATCCAGCCCCGGCTAAAGCCAACGATGTATACCCTCCAAGAGAGAAGCCTACTACAGCCAATTTACGATGATCTATTATTGAAGAAAACGCCGGTTCTTTCAGGAGCTTATCGATCACAAATGAAATATCCAGTGGACGTTCCCAATATCTGACAAAATATTCAGGGATCTTATTGTCTGTTGTATTTCCAAAATGATCTACCGACGCTACAATAAAACCTTCACTTGCCAACATTTTTGCTAACCAGATTAAACTGAATCTATTTCCTCCGGTACCATGAGACAATAATACCAATGGATATTTTTGGATACCCGTCGTCTTAGAAAAGCCAGATACCTCTTTTGGATACCAGATCTCCGTAAGCAGAATACGGTCCCCTCTTGAAGTATCAATATATTTTTCGGACATCTGGTTCACGCTTTTAGTTTGCGCGGGTAAATTAGAAAAGATAAAAAATAGTAATAGTAAATGAATAATCCTTTTCATACAATTATAAGTTATATACTATAAACAGCTAAAAACCTGTTTCTATTACATGACTCAAATTGGTCTTAAATCACTGCTTAACCATCATTTTTAGTAAAACATCCATTATGGTTAAAGGCAAATCAGAATTATAAACTTTTATTACTTTCTCTGTTGAGGTATCAGCCATTTTTCTGAGGTCTAAATAATAAGATAACAGCGATAATCCCCAGAAGCATCACAGCACTATACGTAATATAGGCAACAATTTCGCCTGAACTTTCGCTGCCTTTAGGTACTATTTCAATACATAATCCTGTATTATCTTTAAAACCAAACATCCAATGCATTGAATTCCATGCAAAATGCAGACCTGCAGACAATGCTATATTTCCTGTTCTCAAGGTAGCAATTCCGAAAAGCAATGCACCCAATCCTGATCCGATCAAAGAATTTTTTAAAGATAGACCCGCCATCATATGCTCCGCAATGAATATGACTGTAACACAAATCAAACTTAATATTGGACCTATTTTATCCTTCAGTCTCCATAATATATATGTTCTGAAAACAAGCTCTTCTCTAAGAGCCACAAAAAGAAAAAGCGGAATATATAAAGCACATTGACTCCACCTAAACGTGGGTGATCTTTCAAAAATTACAGGGGTTAAAAATGTAATAATCAAAGCCATAACACCTACCATCACAGCTCCGATACAGAGCCCTGTGGCAAATCGTGAAAACCAGTTTTTTTGATAGCCAAGACCTATTTGCATCAGTGAAATTTTGTCCCAACTTATGAATATATAAATTAATCCACTCGTTAAGAATACGGCAAATATCAGTGAAAATAGTTCCGGGAACTTACTGCTATGGAAAATTGCATTTGAAGTAGCAAACAATGCCATACTGCAAAGATAAAATAGGATAACCTTAAAATAGATCAATGTACTCTTCATTTTGTGAAATTTTATATTGCTTTAAAATTACATAAATCCTATAAAATATTGAAGTACAAATAATTACATAAAGCCACTGTGTTTACCTCTGGGTTAATAATTCCAATAAATTTCAAAAAAAAAAGACGGACAAAACATAAAAAAAATGTTTCGTCCGTCCGAGTGACCGCAGAAGGATTCGAACCCTCACTGTCGGAGCCGAAATCCGAAGTTCTATCCATTAAACTATGCAGCCTTATTCATCAGTGATGAATGATAAGTAATGAGATACCTGATTACCTATCATTCACCCTTTAGAAAGTAATTTTCACTCCTCCCAGAATCTGTGCACCTAAGACTTTGTAGCCTTTGTACGTCTGGTATTTTGAGCTAAGAAGATTATTTCCGAGTGCGAAAATACTGAAATTTTTGTGAATTTTATACTCTGCAGAAAGATTTAAATCAGCATACCCCCCAACTTTATCATTTGTGTTCTCCGTAGACTGCAAAATCACGTTGGGAGCTCCCACTGCTTCAATCGCATAAGAGTTTGTCGTTCTGTCACTTGCAAATATTCCTTTGAACCCTAACAGTAGCTTCTTGTCAAGCATGGTATATTTTGCTCCGATGCTCGCATTGAACAATGGAACGTTATAAATATTATCAAAAGTCTTCAAATTGTACTTCGTAAATCTCAATTCTCCGTCTAAAATAAGATTTGCCAATGGGAAATACTGTACACTTCCTTTGATATCACTTACATTTCCATCATCATATACCGCAGAGAATGTATTCGCAAAATTATATGCAGAACGGTTAACAGAGCTGTTGTCAAAAAGGTCATTGGCTTTAAAGAACATAATATCTCTCATCTTACCATAGCCGGCAGAGAAGTCATATTTCAGCGTTTCATCAATATCACCTCTCAACCCTACATAAAAATGATATTTCGTCTCTGTAGGCTTTAAAAACTGGTCAGAAAGGATGAATGGATTGGTTTGTAGCATGTCTCCATAAGTGTTCAGTTTCAGACCACCATCTACCCCTCCATAGAATTTAAATTCATTAGCCGCTGCAAACTGGAACTCAGCCTGCGGGAACCAATAGGTTTTATTGTTCTTTTGCTGTGCCATCTGATCATTGGAATTCTTAGCATTCAGGAAGGAGAATGAAGATCCTAACATCAAATAAGAATCACCTTTTCTGAAAGTCACTTTCGGAGTAAGACTGGTATTAAAAAAGTTGGCAGAGTTTTTATCTCTGATCGCAAAATCTGTCTTTACAGCGTCTACACCTACTCCCAGATCAGCATTCAGGTTGATCCCTGATTTTCCTAATTCAACAGCATGTTTGGAGAAATTAGCCAGAATGGAAACCTGGTTTTCCTGTGCATCAAAATGATCTTTCAGGAAAGATGATTTTACCCTTACATCATTTAGGATTTCGTTGGAATAAAAATCATAGTACCCGTTTACTTTAAACTGATTTACTTTTTGTTTCAGATCAAGTTCACCGGTTGGCTGCATCGCGTAGATTCCGTAGTAATTATAGCTGTCCAGACCATATTCAGCATTAAGATTGAATTTACCCTTTTCGCCGTAAGAATTTAAGAAAGCTCCGATATTGGCTGAGGTCTGTCCGGATTTCCAGTCGTAATCTTTTTTAAGACCATTCGTAGAAAGAACATGAACATCTGCTCCTACTTCTAGCTTATTCTCAAGGGTTTTGGAAACATTTCCATCTACTAAGACTTTCCCGTAGTTCCCCATTCCGAACTGGAAGTAGTTATTCTGAGCGGTCCCGTCAAATTTCGGTGCTACGTCCTCTCCCTGAATCGTTGAAGTTTTAAAATCTGAAACAGCAGGAACATCTGTGATGGTATACTTCACAGGAGTCTGCGATTTCTCTTCCGGCGGATAATTTTTAATTGTCTCCACAGAAGTTTTCTTCTTCTCGATCTTCTTCACTTCCGGTTCTCTCTTTTTGTTAAGAACCAGCTTTTCCTCCTTGATCTGGGAAAACGCCACCGACGAAACCCCTAAAAATAATATGGATAATAATTGAATTTTCTTGTTCATATTTTCTTTATTTGAAAAAAATATATAACGGGCTTTTATTTATTGGAAGCAATATAACTGCCTAATAAAGCTTTCCCTGACTGTTTTGAAAAAGTTCTCCCCAGTCTGAATATATTAAACAGCCAAAGGCTTTGATAAACTTGTAATTTGTATTGATAATTTTTCGTTGTACTGTTCTCAGCTACATCATAACTGTAAGAAATATCATATGGAAATCCTGAAGGCAACAACCCCACTGTAAGCATACTTCCTATCATAGGATTTCCACAAGGAGGTGTACGGGTCAGCATCGGATGCAGTGTGATTTTAGCTGCATGGGTACTGTCTTCTACGATTTCATAAATATCAGAATGTTTTAAAATCTCAAACTCTCTCTTAAGGTCTTTATTCACTACAAAAGCCTTTTGTTTAGGAAAGTCAGCTTTTGCACGGTTATACTCTTTTGGATATGCACTGTACGATGGAATGCAGCTCCATAGTGAAGCCGAAACTAAGAAAGAATAAACAGCAATTTTAAAAACCTTCATGAACTATTTCTTAATCTGTTTTTTAACCTCTTTTGCTTCTGCAACAATTTCAGGGAAGTCCTTATAGTTTGCAATGATCTGATCACAGGTATAACTTGCCTGGTAATTATCTTTCAGGCCGATATAATTTTTCGCCATCAGTACCAATGCTTTT
The DNA here is from genome assembly GCF_006829085.1 of Chryseobacterium sp. ON_d1. Taxonomy (GTDB): domain Bacteria; phylum Bacteroidota; class Bacteroidia; order Flavobacteriales; family Weeksellaceae; genus Chryseobacterium. Next base: position 31,367 of record NZ_BJTC01000002.1, on the reverse strand, counting down.
GCTCCCCAAAATTCTTCTGATGCATAGTTATTGGCAAGCTTAAAGATTGTCTCATTAGAAGACTTGAACGCTTTCCCTTTGTTCTGATAGTATGCTTTTGCATACAAAGCTTCCGCAGCTACAGAAGTGTTGGATGATTTTTCAAGAGAAGTATAGGCAGACTGTGCATCTTTATCTTTTCCTGAATTCATAAGACTTCTCGCCTTAATCACTTTGGCAGTTTCAATAACGGCTGCTGAGTTTTTAGAATTGGCGATTACTGCATTGGCTAGTTTTTCCGCTTCAGAGAAGTTATTTTCTTCAGCATAAAGTTTCATCAATTCAACATTTGCATAATTTTTAATGCTGATATTGGAAGAGTTTTTAATGCCTTCAAGGTACTTTTTCGCTTCTGCTGTATTCCCTTGTGCAATAAAGATCTGAGCTAAACGAGTTTGCGCATCATCCTGGTAATCGTTCTGAATTCCAGCTACTTCCTGAAGCACAAGTAAAGCTTTAGTTGAATTATTGGTTTGATAATAACTTTCGCCCAATTCATACTTCGCCTGGTACAATCCTTCACCCGTCGGATTTTGTGTCAGATACTTTTCATAATAAGAAATGGCGTTCTTATAATCTTTCTTGGAGAAATATTGTTTTCCGGTAGACAAGTTGATTTCGTCAATTTCAGCGGTATCTACATTCACCCCAATATTTTGGGCAAATGTTTCATATCCGGAAACATCTCCGTTTTTCGTAAAGATCGGTTTCGCAGCCTGAACAATCTTCTGGGCATATGCCGTATTTTTATAACGATCACCCAAAGATTTCAGTTCAGAAAGCGCTTTATCATTCTGATTCTGATCAATGTAGTTTTGTGCTCTGTAGATAGAAGCGTTCGCAATCAGATCTTTGTCAGAAGACCCTTTGATTACTTTTCCGAAATAATCATTGGAATTGGCAAAGTCATCCTGAGCCGCATAAGCCGTTCCTATTTCATATTGGGCGTCATCATAATATTCGGAATCCGGATATTTCGATAATAGATTTTTAAGATTGTTGATCTTCGCCTGAGTATCTCCTTTAAATCCTAAAGCCATTGCTTTCTGATACAAAGTATAATCCGTTGCATCTTCATTCTTGTCATAAATAGCAATCGCCTCGTTCAGGTCATTATTGGCATAATGAATATCTGCAAGACGAAGTTCTGCATCATTTTTAAACTCTGGTTTCGGATTGGTAAGATATTGTTTGAAATAAGTAGCAGCCTGGTCAAATTTTTTGGATTTAAAATAGGCATATCCCAAATCATATGGCAGCTGCTGCTTTTCAGGGAAATTTTCGTTGAGAAGCTTTTCATAACGAACAATCGCAGATGGATAATTCCCTTTCTGGTAATATACCTGTGCCAGCCAGTACAAAGCTCTGCTGTTGAATTCTTTATTGATATTGAAACCGAGACTTCTTAAGAAATACTTCTCCGCTTCATCATAATTTCCTTTATTGAACTCCTCAGTTCCCAGTAAATAAGAAACTTCCTGATCTACTTTGTTGATTTCAGGAGTCGAACTCTGCAATCGGTCAATAGCGTTAAGAGTTTCTTTATAGTTTCCTGAATAAAGATATGATTTTACCAATAATGACCTCATTTCTGTGGCATTGGCCCCATTCTGATTTTCGTTGATATAACTCTGAATAACCGCAGAAGGGCTTTCAAACGGGTTCCCGATATCGTAACTTAGTTTAGCATACTGCTCGTGAGCCAGCTTTTTCACTTTCGCATCATAATCCATCTGGTAAGAAGAACGGAATGCAGAAAGTGCTTCCTGTTTTTTATCTACTGCCAGATAAGCATTTCCTAACTGATAGTAAGCATTCTGTGCCAAAGCAGAATTACTGTTCAGAAGCTGGTTATAATAGGAAACCGCCTCATCATATTTTTTCAGCTGTGCTGCCACAAATCCCATCTCATACAAATCGTTTTCAGATGGATTCTGCTGCACACTCAGATAATTTTTTAAATGGGGATAAGCAGAATTATAATCATTCTTCATGAAATAACTCTCCCCTATGATCTTGTGGACTTCTGCTTTATAAGAATCTGAAATATTTTCGTTCAATAGCGCATTTCCTTCTGTAATCGCCTGATCGTAGTTCTTATCATTGTAATACATCTGTACATAATAAGGACGTACCAGTTTTGAGAACTTATCCTGATCTTTTATCGAATCAAAATACTGGAAGGCTTTGTCATTTTGCCTGTTGCTGTAATATAAATGTCCCAGCATATAAGCAATATCTCCTTTCTGAGACTGATCTGCTGTTTTATATGCTTCTTCCAGAGCATCCGTTGCTCCTTTGGAATCACCTGTCATGAATTTTGCATATCCAAGCTTCAGAATATACTGTGTATTTTCCTCTTTGGAAAGCTGGTACTGGTTCACTTTCTTAAGGGTCTCCAGCGCTTTGTCAAAGTCTTTTTTTGCCAGATAGTAATCTGCCAGGGGAAGATTGGCCTGAGCAAAATAAGCAGAGTTCGGATATTCTTTCATGAACGCTGTTAGCCCTTCTTCAGCATGATTTTTCTGAAGAATCACACCGATCACATTATCAAAAAACTGCGCAGCTTCTTTCTTCGAACGGGACAGATTCTGATTGTAGAAATACTGTCTTGCATATTCGTATTGTGAAGCATTGTATATTTTGGTCTGATAAAGATTTTCTGCTAGGCTGAACCTGTAATTTTCTTTCTGGGTAAAATATTGGGACTGTTGAGCATCGGAGATTCCGAAATATATTACAGCAGCCGCTAAAAGTATTTTTTTTGATTTCATTCTTCTTGATATAAGAAAATTAGTCTAAATAAGTTAACGAAAATATTAAAAACTTATTGTTTAAGCAAGTTTTAGCAGATTTAATGGTTATAAATAACAATTTAATAACAATGAAAATTTTCTCACTGTTCAATGATAAAATTTACTACTTTCGTCTGATAAAATATAAACAATTTTAGTAAACAGTTATCAAAAACCTATTTTGAGCTGATACTTTTTCAACAGCAGCGAAAAACATACCATAAATACACCAAGACATGAAATTTAAGATACTTTTAGCATTAGTTTTTGTCAACCTGGTGCAGGCACAAAAATTTTATTTCCCAAAGACCGCTGTAACTGACTCTGTTATATTGGAAAAGCAGATACCCGGACTTGCCCAGCAAGTGATTCCCCTACTTCAATCGGCAAAGTACAGACCCGAAAATACCGTTGATCTTATGGATAATCTTTTCCGTTTACAGCTGGTTGCCCAGGATTATAAGAATTCACTCGCTTCTCTTTCTGAAAACCGCAATCTGTTTGCCGATCATAATATGGGAGGATACAGATATATTGGATTTGAACTGTACAGTCTTGCTAAGATGGAACAAAAAGAAAGCAACATTTCTTTTCCCAATGCCCTACAGAAAGTATTTAATCAGAAATATGAAAGTCTTCCGGAAAATTTGATTCCAAGACTAGAGCTCGCTCTGAACGGAGATGTGAAAGAATCCAGAAAATTGTTGAAGACCCTGCTGGATAAGCAAAAAGGCAAGGACAGCATCGATTACAGAACAGCTCTGGCTTTATGTAAAAGTTATCTGAGCTATAAAACCTACTCCAGCATCAAACCTCAGGTCATGCAGCTGCTGGCTTCAAAAGACAAGGAAAAATTCATTACCGAAACGAAAGACCTTAAGATCAATGGGAATACCTTAACGATCACTATTGTCCGCAAAAAGGAAAACACTTCTCCACTTCCTGTTATTTTAACCAATAATATCTATGCAGGTCCCATTGATAATTTCCTTGGAAAGAGAGCTGCTACCTATAATTATGTGGGAGCCGTAGTCAATACCAGGGGTAAGAGAAACAGCAATGATATAAACAATCCCTTTGAGCATGAATCGGAAGATATTTATGAAGTGATAGACTGGGTAAGCAAACAGCCATGGTCCAATGGAACAGTGGGAATGGTAGGAGGAAGTTATTTAGGCTTTAGTCAATGGGCTGCGGTAAAAAAACTTCATCCTGCCTTAAAAACAATTGTTCCTCAGGTAGCAGTAGGAATCGGAATAGATTATCCTGCCCAGAATAATGTCTTCATGAGCTATATGCTGCAGTGGATTCAGTATGTAACCAACAATAAATTTACCGATGAGGCAGATTTTACCAATGCTGTAAAATGGGATTCTATTTTTAGTAAATGGTACAAAAGCGGGAAATCATTCAGATCGTTAGATAAAATAAGCGGGAAACCCAGCAAAATATTCCAGCAATGGCTGGATCATCCGGGATATGATGAGTACTGGCAGAAAATGGTTCCTTACAAAGAAGATTTTTCTAAAATCAATATTCCGATCCTGACCACTACAGGATATTATGATGACGATCAGATTGGCGCGCTGTATTATTTTAAGCAACATCATCTGTACAATAAAAAAGCTGATCATTATCTGGTAATTGGTCCTTATAATCATGGAGGGGCACAAAATTTCGGGTTTACGTATGTGAATGGAAATCCTATTGATCCGGTAGCCAGAATCAGTATTGATGATCTTGCTTTTTCCTGGTTTGATTATATTCTTAAGGGAGGCAAAAAGCCTGAAATACTAAAAGACAGAATCAATTTTCAGGTCATGAATACAAATACATGGAAACATGTTGCCGATCTTGACCAAATGCACAATGCTGCGTTGAAGTTTTACCTTCAGGACAAAAAAAACACCTCTTCAGTATTCAGTAAACCAGAAAGCCAGAGCTTTACAAAGCAAACCGTTGATTTTAAGAACAGAAATCAGAAAGACACCTATTATAAAGTCAGCAAAAAAGACAGTATAAAAACGACCAATTCTATCGCTTTCGAAAGTGAAATTCTTGATAAGGATATCATCATGAGTGGAAACCTCTCAGGAGTTTTCAATGTTTCCATCAATAAAAAAGATTTTGATACGGATACCTATCTGTACCAGATTTCTCCGGATGGAAAATCCTATTTACTATCAACTCATATCGTGAGGGCCAGCTATGCAAAGAACAATGAAAACCGACAGCTTCTTGAACCTTATAAAATGGAACAGATTCCGATTAAGAATTCGTATTTCATGAGTAGAAAGATAGAGAAAGGAAGCAAATTGCTTTTATTGGTGGGGGTTAATAAGAATCCTAACTGGCAGATCAATTATGGGTCCGGTAAAGATGTGAGTGATGAAACAATAAAGGATTCCGGAGAACCTCTGGAGATAAAATGGTATAATGACAGCTATGTGGAAATCCCTGTTTATAAAGACTAAAAACCTTTTCTAAAAACATTTCAGCAGACTTTATGCAATAAAACAACAATGAAATCATTTCATTCTTTACTAATAAAAATTCTTAATTTAGCCCGCTAAAAAAATAACCCATTGAGCAATACGATGATCAAGTACATTTTTTGATGTGATACTTTTTCATCACCAGCTCAAAACATACCATTAATGAAATTTAAGATACTCTTAGCATTATTTTTTGTCAATCTAATGCAGGCCCAGAAGTTTTATTTTCCGAAAGCAGCAACAACAGATTCTGTTATTTTGGAAAAACAAATTCCCGAACTCGCTTTAAAAGTAATTACTGAACATCAGTCTCCTAAGAACAAGCCGAAGTATATACTCACGTTTTTAGATAATCTGTTTCGTTTACAGCTCGCTGCAAAAGATTACAAAAATTCTATTGTAAGTATAACTGATTACCGTAAGGAATATGCAGATCACAACATGGCAGGGAACAAACATCTTGCTCATGAAATCTACAGTATGGCTAAGCTGATGGAAAAGGATAAAAAAATTCCGTTTCCTGATGCTCTTCAAGCCGCCTTTACCACAAGATATGAAAGTTTATCCGAGCCGCTGACTGCCAAAGTAGGGCTTACTCTGGATATTGATTCAGATGTAAGAGATCATAAAAAAAGGCTGAAAGCAGCACTTGACAAACAAAAAGATAAGGATAGTATAGACTATGCTTCCGCTCTGGCTTTATGTAAAAACTATGTCAATTATAAGACCTACTCAAGCATCAAGCCCCAGATTATGCAGCTGTTTAAAGTAAAGGAGCAGGAAAAATTCATCATCGAATCCAAAATCCTTACTTTAAAAAATGGTACAAAACTCACCATTACGATTGTACGAAAAAAAGAAAACACCTCTCCTCTTCCCGTTATACTTACCAATAATATTTATGCCGGAGAATTTGTAGATGCAGGAATGGGGAAAAGAGCAGCTGTTTACAATTATGTAGGAGCCGTGGTTAATACCCGTGGAAAAAGAGACAGCAATGACCCCAATCATCCGTTTGAAGATGAAGCTCAGGATCTTTATGAAGTCATAGACTGGGTAAGCAAACAACCGTGGAGCAATGGTAAAGTAGGGATGATAGGCGGAAGTTATTTAGGATTCAGCCAATGGGCAGCTTCCAAAAAACTGCACCCGGCTTTGAAAACCATTGTACCTCAGGTTTCGGTAGGAATCGGAATAGATTATCCTTCTCAAAATAATGTCTTCAAGGGCTATATGCTCCAGTGGATTCACTATGTCACCAATAATAAGCTGACTGATGAAGCAAGCTTTAATAATGATACAAAATGGGATTCTATCAATACCGCGTGGTACAAAAGCGGCAGATCATTCAGAGCCCTGGATTCTTTAAGCGGAAAGCCCAATAAAATATTCCAAAGATGGCTGGATCATCCCGGTTATGATAAATACTGGCAAAACATGGTTCCTTATAAAAAAGATTTTGCCAAAATAAACATTCCTGTTTTAACAACTACTGGCTATTATGATGCGGATCAGATCGGAGCATTATATTATTATAAAGAACATCACAAATACAATAAAAACCCTAACCACTATTTAGTGATAGGACCTTATGATCATGCAGCAGCTCAAAGCTATGGATACAATTATGTTTATGTTTACGGCTATGGAAACCTACTCATAGATCCTGTAGCCAGAATAAGTATTGATAACCTTGCTTTTTCATGGTTCGATTATATTCTGAAGAATGGCAAAAAACCGGAACTTCTGAAAGATAAAGTCAATTTTCAGATCATGAACAGTAACACATGGAAACATGTTCCTACTCTTGATAAAATGCACTCATCTTCTCTTAAATTTTATCTTCAGGATCGTAAAAACGGTTCTTCAGTTTTTGAGAAACCCAAAACTGAACAATTTACCAAACAGACCATTGACTTTAAAGACAGAAATCCGAAATATCTTTATCATACAGTAAGCAAACAGGATAGTGTGTATGTAACCAATTCTCTTTATTTTGAAAGTGAAATTCTGGAGAAGGATATTACAGTAAGCGGAAATTTATCCGGAATATTCAACGTTTCCATCAACAAGAAGGATTTTGATCCCAAAACCTTATTATATCAGGTACAGCCGGATGGTAAGATATTTTTACTGTCTACACATCTTACCCGAGCCAGCTATGCAAAAAACAATTCCAAACGTCATCTGCTTAAGCCTGGCAAAAAGGAGCAGATCCCGATCAAAAACTCATTTTTCATCAGCAAAAAAATAGAAAAGGGAAGCAAACTGGTCTTATTGGTAGGGGTTAATAAAAATAAGAGCTGGCAGGTCAATTATGGTACAGGGAAAAATGTAAGTGATGAAACCATAAAAGATGCCGGTGAGCCTTTGGAAATAAAATGGTACAACGACAGTTATGTGGAAATACCTGTTTATAAGGATTAAAGATTTTCCGGTCAACTATTTTTATTCAAATGTTCTTAACAACTGTTAACATCAAAATAAAAAATCATTACATTTGCTTTTTTTCAAATCAAATATAGTTATTGAATGAGTCAACTTTTTAGAAGAAAAATCTATTCAGATACAGATACTTCGACGGGACTTTTAAGGGTCTTAGGTGTATGGGACATTGTATTTTTTGGTATTGCGGCTATTATCGGAGCTGGAAGCTTCAGCAGTTTGGGAGAAGCCGTTTTCAGAGGAGGTCCCGGTGTTATCCTTCTATATTTGATTTGTGGTTTTGCCTGTGGGTTTACCGCTTTATGCTATGCTGAATTTGCCAGCAGAATTCCTACGGCGGGATCTGCCTATACATATGCCTATGCCAGTTTTGGAGAATTAATTGCCTGGATCATCGGCTGGGCCCTGATCATGGAATATTCTTTCGGAAATATTTACGTAGCCTTTTCCTGGTCAGATTATTTCACCAGTTTTTTAGGACGCCTCGGAATGCATATCCCTGATTATCTGACCTGCAGCTATACTGAAGCGAGAAAAGCTGTTCAGTACGGTTCAGAAAACAAAGAATTATTAAATGCCTGGAAAACAGCTCCCCTAATCGGAAGTTTGAAGTTCATTGTAGATATTCCGGCGTTAGTCATCAATGGCTTAATTACATGGCTTTGTTATGTAGGAGTAAAAGAAAGTAAAAACTTTAACAACTCTCTGGTAATTTTAAAACTGGGAGTCATTCTACTGGTTATTCTGGTGGGTTTTGCATACATCAATACTGAAAACTGGACTCCTGTAAGCCCAGCAACAGGAACACCTTCCTTCATGCCTAATGGATTTGCCGGAGTAATGAGTGCTGTTTCCGGAGTATTTTTTGCCTATATTGGATTTGATGCTTTAAGCGTACTTTCTGAAGAAACCAAAGATCCGCAGAAGACCTTACCGAAAGGAATGATCATCTCTCTTGTATTGTGTACCGTAATTTATATTGCTTTAACATTGGTATTAACAGGAATGGTGGATTATAAGAAATTTGATGGTGTAGGAGATCCGCTTTCATTCATATTCGAAAAAACAAATGCTAACGTAGCCTGGATGGAACTGGTTGTTTCTTTCGTTGCCATCGTTGCCATTACTACCGTATTATTGGTTTTTCAGATGGGGCAGCCGAGAATCTGGTATGCCATGAGCCGTGACGGACTGATGCCTGCAAGATTTCAGAAGATACATCCTAAATATAAAACACCATCGTATGCAACTGTTGTCACGGGGATTGTAGTGGGAATTCCTATTCTTTTTACAGATAAAACCTTTATCCTTGACTTTACAAGTATCGGAACTATTTTTGCCTTTGTATTAGTATGTGCCGGGGTACTTCTTCTTCCTGCCAAGGAAAAGATCAAAGGCAGATTCCACCTGCCTTACGTGAACGGTAAAATCATTTTTCCTGTGGTTTTTATTGGCGGATTAATTGTTTTTTATAAATGGCAGCCGGAGTTTTTTGACAATCTAATGAACTGGTCAGATCCTAATGAAGGAGAATTCAGAGCTTCTATTTTCTTTTTTATCATCATTAACCTGATCTTATGCGTTGTTGCATTTGTAAAGAATTTATCATTGATTCCATTGGTTGGACTGAGCTCATGTCTGTATCTTCTTACAGGAATGAGCCACGAGAACTGGTTCTGGTTCGGAATGTGGTTCCTGATCGGAATGGTCATTTATTTCTGCTATGGATATAAAAACAGCAAACTGGGAAAAGAATTAAGAAATAGCTAAGCAATAGCAATACACAAAATTCCGAAAAGGCAAAATGGCAAAAAGGTTGCATAAACTGATTTGCGATTTTGCTTTTTTGATTTTTTTACTATCTTATAAAAATCGGCAGAATTATTGCTTTAGCTTCATAAGAACCCATAAACTAACCGCCATGGCTGAAAGAATCAAAACATACAGAGAGTTTTATCAGTTTTACCTTACAGAACACCGTAAAACAGGAACCCGCATTTTTCATTTTATCGGAACGCTTCTCGTATTTTTCGTTATTGGATATGTTATCAGTTCAGGAAAAGAAAGATTTCTATGGTACATTCCCATCGTAGGTTACGGATTTGCCTGGTTCAGTCATGCCGTGATTGAGAGAAATAAGCCGGCGACTTTTAAATATCCTTTATGGTCTCTGATCTCAGATTTCAGACTGTTTTTTGAATTGCTGATTGGTAAGCAGAAATTCTTTACATCCAGTAGTGAAACTCAAAATCAGGAGCCTTAAAATTTTCCCCATACTTTTTATACTAAAAATGTTAAGTGTTGGGAACCCAAAAGTTCAAAAAATTTTTATACGTGATATATTTTAAGGCGCAAGAAAATCGAATATAAATCCTTGTGTCTTACATACATATAGTTTGTAAGAAGCTTAGCAGCTTTTCTTTTTCCAGCTTTCTGCTTATGAATAATGTTGAGATTGCTTCACCTTCGGTTCGCAATAACCATAATTTAGTGGGCATTTGGATAAAGCTTCTTCCCTATCATATATCCCGATGATGGCAGAATAAATGATAATATGACAGGAGCTATCAATGCCAGACCAGAACCATCAAGAACTACAGTCAAAGGAAAAAGATATCCGTTATAAACAAGAAGAGCCAGTGAAAAAAGGAAACTGTCACTGTTACCCGTGGAAAGGATATTAAAATTACTTCCAAACTGATCAAACACCCCGGAACAGATAAATAATAACACATTTACAAAAAACATCCATAAAACCGTTCTGTAGATCATTCCTTTTTTTGCGTTCAGATATCCTGCAAAGATGAGCAAAAGGGATAAAATTCCGGAAACTGCATAATCAAGGCCGCCCACTGCAACCTCACTTCCAATTCTTCCAAAGAAATACATGGCATATAATACCAGATTCAGGAAATAAATTGCCGTTACATAGTTCATAAATCAGAGGTTTAATGATTATCAATATTGTTTTTCGAGTATGTCGTAGTGAACGGTGTTCACTATTTTTTCAGCGAGCGCATCTCCTTCTACCTTTGTCTGTTTAGGAATATAACTTGAAAAGGTTATTGTATGATCTTTATTGATTGTCACCTCCACTTCTTCAAGGATATTATGATCATCCACATAAAACTGGATTCTGTTGTCTACCAGTCTCCAGAAAGAAAGTCTTGGTTCGGATGGGCTGCAGTTTCCCACACTTCCTTCTGCATAATTATAAATAGCAAAACCATCTTCTCTGATGGCATAATTTCTCATCAGACGGCAGTTATCGAATTCTTTTACAACTTTCTTTTTACCTTCATAAAATCCAGCTTCCTTCAGTTTCCAAAACCCTATAACATTTTCTTTATTTAATTTTTGCGCATTGACCCAAGAAGAAACAACTATAAAAGAGCCAAGTAAAAACAGTTTGTACATCAAAAAGTTTGTGTTTTTATATGATTTAAACAAATATACAATGATCAGAATAAAGATTCAGCGGGCGGCTCCGCCGCCCGCTGAATCTTAAATTTCAAATCCTAATCTTTAAATTGTGAATATAAAATTCGGTTTCTATTTGAATTTTTTCTTAAAACTGAATTTAAGTTGGTTCATGAGCCCTGGTTCAATAATATCAATTCCCAGCCCGTAATTACTGTCGGCAATGGTATGATGATCTGTTCTGAACTGCTCAAATTCATTCTGAGGAATTTCAATATTGATCAGAGGACTATATTCAATGTATACACTTGCCCCGTTCTTATGCACTTTTTTACGGCTTTTATAATCAAAATACGGATTGCTAATGGTACTTTCCTGGACGGTATATTTTTCTTCAGTATCAATTTTATGATCGGTATGCAGATTGATCTCATATTTCTCACTGTCGAAATTATGCCAGAATGGTAAATCTTTATGCATGAAATCCCTTGCACTTGCCTTCACTACATTTCTGTCAAAATACATCAGGAAACGGTTCTTCTGCGGATCTACAAAGTATGGATTCTCAATAACAGCGGAATATTGAATTTTGACTTCATTCAGTCTTTTATCATCGCTTACCACATCAATGGCAGCGTCATTGAAAACATTTCGCACATCTGTACCATTCCTGTCTCCCGAATAATTAAGTGCATAGAAAAGAAAGCTGTTCCAGCTGTCTATGATTTCCCTTTTATTGGTACTTTTAAAATACCTTCTCATGGCATTTGCCCTGTTTCCTTTATAGGTAGTTGACAAAGTGAGCTTTCCGGTATTGCCTTTTGCAGTGAAATCTACTTTTTCATCAATACAGAAATAAGGGTATTTATAAGGTTTCCTTACCTGCAGCTCCTGATCTTTCTTCACTTCCAGATAATGCATGAAATACATGAATCCTCTGTTCTCTATCAGCCCGAATTCATCGCGGATGGTAGCATCAATAAAATATTCCTGGCCTTTGTAGTTCACTTTTACCACCACATGATTGAAGCTTAGCAGGGATGGCAGGTAATATTTGATATAATAATCTGTATTAAAGTTTACCAGAATGACGGATGCATCCACTCCGATATAATCAAGGATCACTTTTAATAAAACTGATTTTGCCTTACAGTCGCCCTGCTTGTTTTCATACGTGATTGATGGCTCCTGCGGTTTATGCCCGTTCATTTCATCAGCATTGAAAATATAATAGATATGGTTCTGAACATATTCTATGGCAAACTGGAGCTTGTCATCCTGATCAGCAATGGCATCCAGTTTTTCAATCAGGTTTGGAGCAAAATCTTTTAAGGAAGCTTTATTAAAAATCTCTTCATAAATAGGCACAATATAATTGGACAGCTCTTTCCAGTTACTTTCTGTAGCAAAATCTACATAAGGGAAAATCTCACGCCCGGAATCTACAGGATTGATATAATTCTCTTCTTCGATCACGAATCGCTCTCCTTTTTTTAAATGATTTATCTGGGGTTCAAGAACATTGCCCTGTTCATCTCTGAAAAAAGTTTTTTTGTAAGCAATTGTTTGTTCACGTTCATTGATAAATGTGAATTTAAAACTGCCATAAGCCCAGTAATTATCGGGACTCACCCAAACATATTTGGAGAATTCTTTTCTCAGAAAATCACGGTCTGTGAATTCTTTAATCCTTGAGTCCTCTAAAATCAGTACATCATAAAGTCTGAGATCTTTAATCGTAATATTGATCTTTTTATTACTGCTCAAAACACCTCCGCTGCTCTGGTTTTCACTGTCAAGGACTTTTATTTTAGTATCCGGAATCTTATCGATCAGGACACCGTCTCTCAGAACGCTGATCCTGTGAATCTGGTATACCTCATTCTCTTCCACAATGACATCGGAAACAGAGGCTCTTTCGAGGTTCCCAGGTTCGTTCAGCGTATAGGCCATGCAGACATACTCACTGTTTTCCGTATTGCTTGTATAATATTTTTTATCTAAAAAGTAGCAGTAATCCCTGCCCTCATCGATTTGTTTTTTGGCAAATTCTGAATCTTTGATTCGGCTTATTATTTCCTCATCTCCGATATTTCCTGCCCATATTTCAGGTTTTTGAATCCTGTAATTTTCAACTTGCATTTGATTATCCATATTTTATAAGAATTATATTTTGGTTAGTGTCTTAAGAAATTCAAATTAAAAGAATAAAAAAGTAAAAAACAATAGCAGAAGTACTACAAATTCAGGAAAACCGATTTCGGCATGGTAATTGTGAGGTATGGGAGAAAAATCAAGTTTATGAAAAGTATAGCAACAATTCTAAAAGGGGCAGCTCCCGTATTAGCATTATTCGCAATGACGCAATGTACAACAACAGCCAATGCATCTGCAGGTGATGAAAAAACATTCATCGTAGGACCACAGACAGCAGATTGTACAGGTGTAGCTCCTATGAAATGTCTGCAGGTAAAAGAAAACGCTTCCGGAAACTGGACCAATTTCTACAGCAATATCGAAGGATTTACTTATGAGCCGGGATATGAATATGTTTTAAAAGTAAAAACGGAAAAAATTGCCAATCCGCCAGCTGATGGATCTTCCATAAAATACACTTTGGTAAAGCAGGTTTCTAAAACGAAAAAAGCAGAAATGGCAGCCAATGAAAAAACCATTATCGTAGGTCCACAAACCGTAGAGTGTTCTGCCGGAGCCGGCCGTATGCAATGCATGCAGGTAAAAGAAAGCACTTCTGCAGCCTGGACGAATTTCTACAGCCACATTGAAGGCTTCACCTATGAGCCGGGTTACGAATATGTTTTAAAAGTAAAAACAGAAAAAATCGAAAATCCTCCGGCAGATGCTTCTTCCATCAAATATATATTGGTAGAACAGGTTTCCAAAACGAAGAAATAATAAAAAACCGCTTCTGAATTTTCAGAAGCGGTTTTTTATTTTGCGGGAAGAAAGAAGTCAGAAGTTATTTTTGGGTCAATCCGGAAAAGTTAACCATTATATCTTCATTTTCCTTTTTATTTTAAAACCCAGTCTCTTTTTGTGGTGGATCAGGATATTTTCCTTTAGTAGCTTCTCCTACTGTATTTGCAGTAGTCATTGCTACCACTAGATCATTCAGCATTCCACTTGCTGCCGTAGGTGAATTGGGAAGAAGTACAAGATTACTTCTATTGCTTGCTCCTACAGAATGTAAAGTATCATAGTGCTGTGTCACCACAATAAGTGCTGATGCTTCATGGGAATTAATATCCACATTATTCAACATTCTTACGGATTCTTCAAGTCCTTTGGCAATTTCTCTTCGTTGGTCAGCAATCCCCTGCCCTTGTAACTTTTTAGATTCTGCTTCTGCTTTTGCTACTGCTACAATACGGATTCTCTGGGCTTCAGATTCATATTCTGCAGCGGTTTTTTCTCTTTCTGCAGCATTAATCCTGTTCATCGCATGCTTTACCTGTTCGTCCGGATCAATATCAGTAACCAAAGCCTTGATAATATCATAACCGTAACTGTTCATGGCTTCCTGAAGCTCGCTCTTTACGGCCACTGCAATATCATCCTTCCTTACAAAAACATCATCGAGTTTCAGCTTCGGAACCTCAGCACGTACCACATCGAATACAAAAGAGGTTATCTGGTTCTCAGGATTTTCCAGACGATAATAAGCATCTCCTACCTGGTTTCTGATGACCTGATACTGAACAGAAATTTTCATCTTGATGAAAACATTATCCAGTGTTTTGGTATCAATCATTACATCCAGCTGCTGGATTCTCAGATTCAGTCTTTTGGCAATCTGATCTATAACTGGCAGTTTAAGATGAAGACCGGAATGTTTTACAGCCTGGAATTTTCCAAAGCGTTCGATAATCGCTGCTGTTTCCTGTTTTACCACAAAAAACGAAGCGAATAAAATAATAAGCCCGAAGAAAATAACGGGCGCTAAATATATACCCATAGTTTTAATTTTTTAATGTGTCGTGATAAATCCCGTTTTGTTAAAAACAATCTTTTACCTGTACTCTTTAAATATAGGAAAAATAAATTTAAGCCATAAAGCATAATCCATTGTAAATCAACCTCGGGAATTATTCATCATTTTTAAATCAAAATTATCCTGAAAAAACTTACTTTTGAATATTCTTATACATCATGGTCAATTCCAAAGAAATATTAAAGGATCATATCTCCAAATTTACTTCTCTTACAGAAGAGCAATTTGATTATGTTTTTGAACATTTTAATCTGATAACATTAAAAAAAGGACAAAGTCTGATTGCAGAAGGTGATTTTGTAAACCATGAATATTTTGTTCTGGAGGGCTGCTTAAAAGCTTTTTATCTTAATGACCATATGAAAATGTTTATTCTTCAGTTTGCCATGCCTACCTGGTGGGTAACAGATTTTGATGCTCTTTACAGCAAAACAAGGGCTACCATTAATGTGGACTGCATTACACATGCAGCAATTCTATCCATTTCCAATGAAGACAGGGAAAAAATATGTAATGAAATTCGTGAGGTTGAATATTTTTTCAGATGGCGAACCAATAAAGGATATGTAGCTGCGCAGAAACGCCTGCTTTCTTTTATGAATAATGATGCAAAATTCAGATATCAGGAGCTTTTAACCATGTATCCTCAGCTGTACAATCTCGTTCCCAAGCATCTGATCGCCTCCTATCTTGGTGTGACAAGGGAAACTCTAAGCAGGCTCCATCAATAATCTGCATCTTTAAACCATTATACTCTCATCTTCATTTTGTGAGGTACATCACGTAAGTATTTCTTTCGATCGGCTGAACTTTGTATCCATATTTAAACCCAATAAAAATGGACACAAAAAATTTTAAAATCAATACCGAAAACAGCACTATAGACTGGATCGGAAGAAAAGTAACCGGAGCTCACAACGGAACCATTGATGTGAAAAATGGAAACTTTACATTAGAAGAAGGAAAGCTTCTGTCCGGAAAGTTTGTCATTGATACCCGCTCCATCAAAATCCTTGATATTGAGGATGCTGAAACCAATGCACAGTTTGCCAGTCATCTGGCTTCTGATGATTTCTTCAATGCTGAACAATTCCCTGAAGCCTATTTTGAGATTATTCATGCAGAACCAGGTGATACGAATCTTTACAACGTACAAGGAAATCTTACCGTAAAAGGCATTACACACCCTATCGACACCAGCCTCCATATTGTAATAACAGAGAATTTGGCTGTTCTAAAAACTACGATCATAGTAGACAGGACAAAATTCAATATTAAATTCAGGTCCTCCAATTTCTTCACCAATCTTGGTGATACATTGATCTACAACAATTTTGATTTAAACATTCATCTTGTTGCAGAAACTTATTAATTCATTAACCTTAACAATTTACCATTATGCCATTTATCAAAGTAGATGTGCTTCGCGAAGACCTTAACCGCGAAACAAAACAACAGTTAATCAGAAAAATCAGTGAAGCTGTAACCTCAGTTTTAAATAAAGATCCCCATTTAACCCATATTGTCATCAACGAGATTGAAGATGATAACTGGGGGTATGCCGGAGAACAGGTTTCAGTGTTAAAAGAACAGGGATTTTCAACAGAAAAAAAATAAACAGAAAATGAGAAAGCAAACCGTAATCGTAACAGGAGCCTCTTCAGGAATAGGATTGGAAACTGCCCGCTATTTCTTAAACCAATGTGATAACGTCATCATCAATTCGCAGACAGCATCCAAATTAGAAAAAGTGTATCATGAACTGGGAGCCGGAGAAAATCTGGTAATGGTTCCCGGAAACATTTCAGACAAAACTACAGGGGAAGCCTTGGTTCAAAAAGCTTTAGAAAAATTCGGATCTGCTGATGTTCTGATCAACAATGCCGGAATTTACGAGAACAAACCTTTTCTGGATGTTACCGAAGACTATCTTGACCGTTTTTTAACCACTAATTTAAAAGGAACATTTTTTACCACACAGGCAGTCATTCCTCAGATGATCAGGCAAAAAGACGGAGTGATTGTTAATGTGGGAACGCCATTAGTGTATCACGCCATTGCCCAGTCTCCTTCTACAGCACCTATTTCAAGCAAAGGAGCTATTCATGCCCTTACTTTACAGCTTGCTGCAGAGTTTGGAAAAGACAATATCAGGGTCAATACGGTTGCACCAGGATTGATCAGAACTCCGATGCATGGTGCAGACCTTGATCACAATGCAGGCATGCATCTGATCAACCGTATCGGGGAACCGGAAGAAGTCGCTCAGATGATTTATGCTATTGCTAAAAATAAATTAATTTCCGGAGCCATCATCAATGTTGACGGAGGAATGGGTGCCGGACATCATCTGTCATGAAACTATCATTAATTATAGCATGGCTGTTCATCTTTCCGTTGAGCAGCTATGCACAAAATCTAAAGAATATGAAAACCAGACAGACATCAGAAACCGAAATAA
Organism: Chryseobacterium sp. ON_d1; assembly: GCF_006829085.1. Taxonomy (GTDB): domain Bacteria; phylum Bacteroidota; class Bacteroidia; order Flavobacteriales; family Weeksellaceae; genus Chryseobacterium. Next base: position 13,700 of record NZ_BJTC01000002.1, on the reverse strand, counting down.
GAAATGTTATAGAGAATTATTATTTCAAAGGGATTTATGAAGGGAATACTGAACTTTTGAAAACGGCTTTCCATAAAGATGCCATACTTTTCGGAGACATCAATGGAGCTCCTTATTTCAAAACAGCAGAACAATATATGGAAGGAGTGGAAAGCCGGATAAGCCCGGAAAAATCAGGAAAATATTTTAAAGCTGAAATTATTTCAATTGACGTCATCAATTCAATTGCTGTAGTAAAATTAAATGTAAAAATGTATGATTTCAATTATTATAATTTCATAACTTTCAATCACATAGACGGAAAATGGCTTATTATCAACAAAACGCTGACCAACGTACAACCTTAATTCAAACTTTTAATGAAACCCGAAAAAATTATGTGGAATAAAAACAGAATTACAGAATTATTGGGAATTGAATATCCTATTTTCCAGGGACCTTTTGGCGGAAACTTTTCTACTGTTGAGCTCACCGCTACAGTGAGCAATCTTGGAGGACTGGGAGGCTTTGGAGCTTATACCATGTCACCTCAGGAAATCTATGACATTCATCAAAAAATACAGTCGAAAACGGGTAAACCCTACAACCTTAATCTATGGGTAAACGATCATGATATCATTGACGAAAAACATACAAAAGAACAATATCAGAAGGCAGTTGAAACTTTCAAACCTTATTTTGACCTTTTGGATATAGATATTCCGGCACCTCCACCCTCTTTTGAGTCAAGGTTTCAAAACCAGCTGGAAATTATCTTTGACATTAAACCTAAAGTTTTCAGCTTTATGTTTGGCCTGATGAATGAAAATGACATTGAAGATCTTCATCGGCAGGGAACAATAGTACTTGGGAATGCAACAACACTGGATGAAGCTATTGCTTTAGAAAAAAACGGGGTGGATATCATTATCGCCTCCGGATTCGAAAGTGGCGGCCACAGACCTTCATTTCTGGACAGCTCTGAACTTTCTACAACGGGAACTTTTGCTTTGATTCAGCTGATCTCTGATAGGGTAAAAATTCCGGTGGTAGCTGCCGGAGGAATTTCCAACGGCCGTGGAATTGCAGCTGCTTTCCGGCTGGGAGCTGAAGCGGTACAGATTGGAACGGCTTTTCTTGCCACTGAAGAATCCGGAGCGCTACCTATTCATAAGGAATTGTTATTTTCCGATGCTGCAAAATCCACCACCCTCACCAGAGCATACACAGGAAGATTGGGCCGGGGAATCACTACAAAAATTACAAGAGATATACTGACTGCAGCAGACAAAATTCTGCCCTTTCCTTTACAGACTCAGTTTATGGGAGCATTGAGAAAAGCTGCTTTGGAGCAGCAAAAGAATGATCTGGTGTTCTTCTGGTCCGGTCAGACTGCCCCGCTTTTAAAGCACAAAAAAGCCTCCACTTTAATGAAGTCATTAATCGAAGAGGCTTCTGAATTATTATAAGTGAATAGAACCTACACGGTCATTCCGATGTCTATCCCTTTAATCTTTCTATACAAATCAGTAGCATAATTATCTGTCATACCTGAAACGAAATCAATGACCCCGAGCACTTTCTGATAATCGGTCCCGTCACTGTAAATAAATTGCTTTGGAATTAATTTCAAAGCTTTTTCATCATAAGACTTTCTTTTCTCATCAGGTTTCAGAATGGAAGGAATAAAATGATCCAGCAATTCATACATTACATTATATCCTGCATTTTCAATCTCAACTACTGCTTTATGATTATAAATTTTTTCCACAGAAAAACCCGCAATATCCTGTAATGCTTTATTTTCTTTTTTATAGATATCCAGTAAACCATTCCCAAGATTTCCTTCAAGAATCGTTTCAAAGTTGTGCTTATACATCTCAATCGACTTATTAATTAAGGCATTGATTACTTTTGCTCTTAAATAAGAAATCTGTTCATTTTCGTTGGAGATAGAACTTAGCTTTGTCTCAATTCTCTGAATATCATCTGTTTCAGATTTTACCAGCTCGAAAAATAAATTCTTACAGTCTGCTGTTGAAACAATTCCCAGCCTGTGCGCATCTTCCATGTCAATAATATTGTAGCAGATATCATCTGCAGCTTCTACCAGCCATACGAACGGATGCCTTTTGAAAATATGAGGCTCTTCACTTTCAGCAATAAGCTGAGTACCTCTGGCTATTTCCAGGAATATATCTTTTTCATTCTGGAAAAATCCGAATTTCTTCCTGTGAATGATTCCTTTTTTCTTTGCTATAGCCTCACACGGATATTTTGCAATACTTGCCAGCGTTGAAAAAGTAAGCTGAATACCTCCTGCATCTTTCCCCTGCTGCTGCTGAGCCAGCACTCTGATCGCATTGGCATTTCCTTCAAAATTAACCAGATCTGCCCATTCCTTTTCATTGAACTTTGATTTCAGCTCTTTCTCATTTCTTTCAAAGTAACTTGCAATAGCATCTTCTCCGGAATGTCCGAAAGCAGGATTTCCCACATCATGGCATAAACATGCAGCAGCTATTACATTTCCTAAATTGTGGAGATAAAAGTTTTTTGAATCTTCAGTCAGCTCATTTTTAAAATCTTCAGCAATAAATTCACCTACAATACTTCCCAAACTTCTTCCTACAGACGATACCTCTAGCGAATGCGTAAGTCTGTTGTGCACAAAAACACTTCCGGGAAGAGGAAAAACCTGAGTTTTATTCTGCAGTCTTCTGAAAGCAGAAGAGAAGATAATTCGGTCGAAATCCCTTTGAAAATCAGTTCTTGAAGCTTTGGTCTGTGGATTATTTCCTGTACGTTGATTGGTGAAAATCTGGTTTAAATTCATCATTTTTCAAAATTAGTTCAAATTTTAATTGTACGGAATAGTATTTAGATTTTTATTAAACAGATCTGTCATACAAAAAATCTATTGCAGTAACCATTTTTAGAGATCAGAAAGCTAGATAAAATATTCTACATTTGATGCAGCTAATACAACTGAAGAACACTTTTGGTTCTTCTTCATTCAAATTTTAAATTCTTTTATCATGAAGAACAATACATGGCTCAACAGATGGGATGAAAGGTACAGCAGCGAAGAGCTTGCATATGGAACAGAACCTAATAATTATCTGCGGGAGCAACTTAGTAAATTAAAACACGGCACTATACTTTTCCCTGCGGAAGGCGAAGGAAGAAATGCAGTTTTTGCAGCAGCACAGGGATGGCAGGTTTCAGCTTTCGATATCAGTGCTAATGGCAGAAACAAAGCTTTACAGCTTGCTGAGCAACTGGGTACCGCCATTGATTATCAGGTAGGAGAACTCTCTGATTTGAATTATCATCCGGAACAGTTTGATGCCATTGCTCTTGTCTATGCGCATTTTCCGGCTGCTGTTAAATCTTCCATCCATCAGATGCTGAATCAATACCTTCGCAAAGGCGGATTCATTATTTTCGAAGCTTTCAGTAAAAATCATCTGGAATATATTGCAAAGAATGAGAAGGTAGGCGGACCAAAAGATGTTGAATCCTTATTTTCTATTGAAGAGATCAAAGCTGATTTCCCGGATTATGAGATTATAGAATTGGCAGAAACAGAAATCGAACTGAATGAAGGGCTGTTTCACAACGGAACAGGTTCTGTTATCCGCTTTGTGGGGCAAAAACAAAGCTGATATGATTAATCTTTAAGCAGGATGGTTTAGAATACAGATTCAGATAATGGAATACTATTTGAATCTGTATTTTTAAAACAAACTTATGCCTGAAGGTCCGTCCATCATATTAATGAAAGAAAGCCTGCAGCCATTTGCAGGCCAGCAAGTGACAGAAGTTTCAGGGAATGCCCAATTTGACAAAGACTCTTTTATCGGGCAAACCCTTCTTGAAATCCGTACTTTTGGAAAGCAGACTTACCTTGTTTTTGAAAAATCGGCCATCCGGATTCATCTGCTGATGTTTGGTTCCTATAGTATTGATGAGCAGACCAAACCGGATAAAAGTCTGCGCCTGGCACTGTTTTTCCCAACCGGAAGTATCTATTTTTATACCTGTTCCGTAAAACCCGTAGATCTTGATTTTCTTTCCACCATTGACTGGGAAGCTGACGTTATGAGTGATCAATGGAATCCCAAAAAAGCTGAAGAAAAACTAAAATCGAATCCGAAAATGATGGTGTGTGATGCCTTAATGAACCAGGATATTTTTTCAGGTGTAGGAAATATTATTAAAAATGAGGTTCTCTTCAGAATTGGAGTACAGCCTGAAAGCCTTTTAGGTAATCTTCCTGCTAAAAAAAGAAAGGAACTTATTGCTGAAGCCAGAAATTACAGTTTTGATTTTCTGAAATGGAAAAGGGAGTTTGTTTTGAAAAAACACTGGCTGGTTCATACGAAATCTGTGTGCCCGATTTGCGAACAAAAATTGGTTAAGAAACAAACCGGAGTTGGAAAAAGAAGGAGCTTTTTCTGTGAAAAAGATCAGAAGTTGTATTAAGGCCAGGGTTTGATGTATTTAAAACAGGCTAAAACTAATTCCTGATTGAATAATTTTCTAACGGCAGATCCCACGGATTTACACAGATGAATATGAATATTCTTTTTTTGTATCACAACCTTAATTATTAAACCACTCATTGCCAAGCACTTACTACTCATCCATCAGTCTGAGTTGAGAAGTCCTCCGGCAAATCTTGTAAAAAATTCTGATCTGTATACTTCCCCGAGCGGAATCTCTGTGTCTTCGATGTATATATTATGATTGTCAAACGAATCAATATAGTTCATGTTAACAACATAAGATTTGCTGACCCTTATGAAAGTTTCACCTGAGATTTTCTGATGAATGGTTTTCAGGTTCATAGCGGTAATCAGTTTCTGCTGCTGGGTATGGATCACGACATAATCTTTGAGTCCTTCTATAAATTTGATATCTGAGAAATTGATTTTATAGAATCTGCGGTCAGCTTTGATGAATAAAAAGTCAGCAGTATTAGATTCTACCGTATTTTTTACCGTGCCTTTAGACAGCAACTCTGTGTAAAGTACAGCTTTATCAATCGCTTTTTCCAGTCTCTGGGGATCAACAGGTTTCAACAGATAGTCTACTGCTTCCAGCTCATAGCTTTTTAAAGCATACTGGGCATAAGCGGTCGTAAAAATAATCAGTGATTTTTTCGGAAGCATTTCTGCGAATTCAAGGCCAGTTACCATGGGCATTTCTATATCCAGAAAAATAAGATCTGCATCATTATTCTTAAGATATTCAAGGGCAGATGGAGCGTTCGAAAATTCCCCAAGGATATCAATATTCGAAACCTCGGAAATCAGTGATCTCATTTCTGATCTTGCCAGAGGTTCATCATCAACAATAATACAATTCATCACACGGGAATTTTTAAATTTACAATATATTCTTTATCTCCTGATTCTATCTGCAGTTCAAAGGCATCACCATAAAGAAGTTCAAGCCTCCTTGTAATATTGGCAAGGCCAAGTCCGCTGTTTTTTTTGTCTGAAATAATATAGTCAGCACTTCTTGAGTTTATACATAAAAAATAAAGCTGTTTATTTTCAATACTGATTTCTGTCTTCACATAAGACTCTCTCCCACTGATATCTATACTGTGTTTAACTGCATTTTCTACAAAAGTGGTAAACAGATTCGGCGGAATAAAAATACTGTTAACGGTTCTTCTATCCATATGGATCTGAATATCAAAAGAGAAATGATCACGCCTTATTTTTTCAAGATTTAAAAAATTGGACAGAAAATCTATTTCTGAAGTCAGCAATGCTTTTTCCTCACTGTTTTCATACAGCTGATATCTGAGAAACTCGGAAAGCTTTACAATCACCACTGAAGCTTTCTCAGGATCTGTCCTGATCAGTGCTTTAACATTATTAAGCATATTAAAAAGGAAATGCGGATTGATCTGATTTCGGAGCTCATTCAATTCCATATTCAGGGTAAGGTTGCTCAGTTCATTGATTCTTTTACTATCATTGATCCATTTCTGCAGAAGTTTTATCGTTGTGGTTGTCAGAATAATCGGAATACACATCAGAATACCTTCATAGACTCCTCCTCTTTCACTTTCTCTGATAATATTTTTAACCCTGAAGTCCTCAAAGAACAATCTGAAACCATATCCTATAAAGTTAAGTCCTACTACCCCCATCAGAACCAGCAAAACAAGATATGTGACATATTTTGTCTTAAAGAAAAAACGGGGAACCAATACATATATATTAATATAGACCATAGTGATCAGAACGGCATATACAAAGAATAAAACATAATACTGATACATTCCCGAATACCAGTGCCAAAACCTGGCACTGTACATCAAAAAGAAAAAGAAGATCAGAAACAGCAGGTGCCTCCGGAATCCATACTTCGCTTCCACCAGGAAATCCATTACAAAGGTTTCTTCAAATTTCCACGGGCTGTATTTCATAGGGCAGGCTCATTTTATCATTTACAAAAATAGCTAATAACGAAAATTACAACTATTTTATTATACAAAACCTGAATTTTATTATACCAATTATAAAGTCTGTAGATTTTGTATAAAATACCGGCCCTTTTGTATAAAAACAGATTCCTGCTACACTTTTCTCTATTCCTTTGTACTGTAAAATGAACAAATATGGAATTAAAAGCTTTTCACGAACTGACTCAGGAAATATCATCAGAATGTTTTTTCATGACAGAATCTCAACAGGAAGAAAAAGTAATACAGCTTATTGATCTGCATCATTTTGTAGAATGTTTTGATCCTACTATAAAAATTCTCAGTTATCTGTACCATCCTATTAATATTGTGGAATACCATGGGCATAAAACGGGGATTTTGTTTTGTGATCTGAAGCATTCTATGGTCCCTGACAGTAATGCTTCTGAAGAGTTCAGGAGGAGGTATGACCTTTCTGAGCTGTGGTTCGTTTTTGTAGAGGAAACCTATATTACAGATATGGCCGCATATACGGATGCCATTATTGAAAACAGCCTGGATATCTTTTATGACAGGATCTTTACGTTCAGCTTTTTTCAGTCCATCATTCAACGCTTAAAATAATGCCCCATGAAAACATTGAGAAGAGCACTTATTCCGCTGGCTCTGCTGTCATTAAAAAGTGCAGCATACAGCCAGAAAAAAGACAGTATTCCTTTGAAGGTCCGTGCTTTTTTCGCTGATAAAATTCCGCAGGCACGAAACTTTAATCTTGAGTATACCCTGGTAACACCTTCCTCTTTCAGTTCTCAGCTTCAGGGAAAGGATTTACCGGATAATAAAGTTAAAAGCTTTCAACAGATGAAGGCAAATGCCAATATCTACTTCATCAAGAATAAAAGCTGGCTTTTGAGTACGGCTTTACAATACCGTTACACCTCAATCATGAATGAGGCCCCTGTTATTCCCAGAACTGAATCTGAAAAAAACTTCCATTACCATTCAGAAGCTCTTAATCTAACCTATTTTTCAAAGTTATTCAAAAAAACAGCCATATATTCAGCCAATATTTCTACCGATGGAAGCGACCGGCATTTTGAACGCGTCAGAGGAATGCTGACGGCTTCCCTGATCCTAAAAGCAACCCCAAAAGTTAAAATGAGTGTAGGGATCGCCGGTATTATTGACCCAAGCACCCAGATCCCTGTCCTTCCTGTCTTTACATATGAAAACAGATTCAGTAACAGCTGGGTACTGGATATTCTGCTTCCCAAAAAAGTGTTGATGAGAAAAGACGTTTTTTCAAACGGAAGAATCTCGCTGGGAACTGAAATGGATAATACCTCGTTCTATATTTACCGTGACAGCAATACCTATGAATTCAGACAGGTTGTCATCAATTCTGGGGTAATCTATGAACATAATCTGGGTGGAAATTTCATAGGAACATTTAAAACAGGACTCAGAACCAATATTAATTCCAGAGCTTTCAATAAGCAGGATTCTTTTAATGATTATATATGGAAAGGAACTTATCGTCCTTCAGTTTATTTCAATGCAGGAATCTCTTATAATCCTTTTGAAAAACGAAGAACAAATCAATAAGAACGGATCTTTTCCATACTTACTTTCAATTTTCGCAATATCCGAATAAATTGTTAAAGTTCTTTAATCCCCAAATTAAAAAAAAATTAAAATTATCACTCTTTACTATTTAACTATTCCTATAAAATATAATCAAAAACTAAGCTGAACATAAGCTGTTTTTCAAATTCAGGGATTGCTCTTCTCCTTATGAAAAATCTTATTGCCGCATGTACATATCTGATGAAAATGATTTTAAAGATTTATATAAGCATAACTAAAAAATAGAATATGGCTGTACCCAAACAGATATTTCAGACTTTTATAACTAAAAAACTTCCTCTGATTACGCGCTATCATATCTGGAATATGAAACGAAAGAATCCGGAATATAAATATTACTTTTATGATGATCAGGATATCGAAAATTTTCTCAAAGAAGAATTTCCCCCCAACTATATTGAAACCTATCGCAAACTGAGGATTGGTGCTTCAAAAGCTGATTTTTTCAGATATGCTGTTTTATATAAGAAAGGTGGGGTATATCTGGATGTTGACAGCAGTATTATCAAGCCATTCAGAAAATTGATTAAAGATCATGACGAAGCTGTAATCAGTGTAGAAAGACATGAAAATCTGTATGTTCAATGGGCACTTATTTTCAATAAAAATCATCCTTTCCTAAAGAAAACACTGGAACTGATGATTGATAATATCAACAGTCACCGTTATCCGCATGATATACATTCTACGACAGGACCTACTGTATTCAGTAATGGAATCAGACAGTCATTAGAAGAAAATCCGACAATCCCATTTACATTATTTGACGGTATTGAATTCCGCGGATATTTAAAGTTCAAATATAAACTGGGAAAGTTTTTCTTATACAAAACAAGATCTAAACATTGGAAACAGATGCAAAAGCACCAGGAGATTATTTTTTAATGAGTTCCCATTTTTGAAAATACATTAATAATAATCACCCCGAGTACGATCAGGGCAATACCAATTATAGCTGGAAGGTCCGGAATCTGTTTGAATGCAATGACTCCAATCATGGTTATAAAGACAATTCCTACTCCTGACCAGATGGCATAGGTAATTCCTACAGGTATCTGACGAAGAGTGAGGCTTAGAAAATAAAAAGCACAGGCATATCCGATGACCGTTACAACAGATGGCCAAAATTTAGAAAACTCCTCAGATTTTTTAAGGAAAGAAGTAGCGATAATCTCAAATACAATTGCCAGAGCAAGAAAAATATAACTGCGTCCCATACATTCATTCTTTGTACAAAAATAGAGAAAGCATCCGGGTAATACCAAATGACAACAGTATTACAGTTTTTATTTTAACACCGTTTGCATTTTTCTGCGTTCGGCGAAAACCATGGTTTTTTAAAACCTCAATAAGCAATACTACTTTCTAAAGGCACTTAAATTACTTATGTGCCTTATTTTTAATTGTTTTCATTTTCCTATGACACTTGACTGATCCAGAAAAATGTGCCATCGGGTCTCATTATTGTTCAGCAATGACATAAAATCAGTATCTCCCTATGTCTTGAAATGTCACAACTGACAAAAATTCCAGCACAAAAAAATCTTACTAAAAATAAATTTTCTTAACATAAAAATCTATTACAGGTGAAAAAATCCATCCCGGAAAATTTACTTTAACCCAATATTATGCTTCGCATTATTTATTATTTGTTTTATCAACTCCAATATAGAAGTCAGCAAACGATTAACACTTTCGTATATTTTTACAGATAGAACAATAAAAGTATTAATAAATTCTCAATAATACATTAATTAATTGTAAACAAAAATTAACCGAAACATGAACCAAAACAACCCTAATACACTGATAAACATCATAGTATTTTACTTTGGCACATGATTTGAAAGTAGTAATATTGCAATTGAAAAATTGATAAAATAAAGTCAAATAATTAAAAATAATACAAAATGATAACTTATATCGGTATCGCAACAGGTTTAGTAGTAATCACTTCATATTTTATGACAGTAAGAAGAGAAAGAAACTAATTTAAAATAAAACAAGCCTATAGAATATCTATACTTATTATATTGTTTTATGTTTTTAGTCTGAGTGATCAGATTGCTCTTTTACTCACAGGGTAAAAGGGCCCAAAAACATAAACATAAAGATCTTAGTTTCATAACAAATTTTAATATCCAAATGAATAAAGCCAGCCGTAAGTCTGGCTTTATTTTTTTGAAAATTTTTAAATACAGACTCTCAGATTTTCACAGATATTAAAAAACACCCTTTATATTTCTTCATAGAAATCCGAAATACATATTACAATATTTATAATATAATATCTGCTCTTCTCTGGCCCATCTGTTTATTATATTTCAGGATTCCTTTTGACACTTAATAAAGCTTTATCTTTGTCTATTCAATAATTCATTTATCATCATGAATCTGTATAACCTTATTATTCAAGATAAAGAACAGGTAAACCTTAAAGAAGTATTTCTGAATACAAAAAACAGAGAGCAGCTTGTACAGCTTATCAAAGAGCACACTTATGTTAAAGAACTGCAGGAATACGGTCTTCCGGTTAATCACAAGATTTTATTGGAGGGGAGCTCCGGATGCGGAAAAACCATGACCGCAAAAGCCATTGCCAATGCTCTGGGAAAAAATATCATTATTTTAAATCTAAGCAACATTGTTTCTTCGCGCATCGGAGAAACGTCGCAGAATATTAAAATGATTTTTGATAAAGCCGCAAGAGAAAGATCTGTGCTTTTTCTGGACGAACTGGACCAGATCGGGAAAGCAAGAGGAAGTGATGACAAAGATGTAGGCGAAATGAGAAGATTGGTAAACACTTTGATTCAGTTGATTGACTATTACCCTGAGAATGCGCTTTTAATCTGCGCCACCAATCATCCTGAGATTATTGATACTGCTCTTTTAAGGCGTTTCCAGCTAAAGATCAACTACGAAATGCCTTCTGCTGAGATTCTGGATACCTTCTACGATCAGTTATTAGCACAGTTTCCTGAAGATATGAGAACTGTTGAAAGAAAGTATTCTATTTCCTTTGCTGAAGCGAAAGATTATGCTTTAACAGCTGTTAAAGCTGTTTTAATTAAAAAACTGGAAGCGAAAGAAACCCTATCATCATGAAAAACAATATCCTCTACAACCTCTCTATTATCAATGAAAGGATAAAAAAGGCCTGTGAAAAATCCGGAAGAAACAGTGATGAGGTCAGACTATTATTGGCAGTCAAAACGGTTTCTGCAGACCGTATCAAAATCGCTTTAGAAAACGGACAAACCTTAATTGCAGAAAATAAAGTGCAGGAGCTGAAAGAGAAGTATGAGGATCTAAAGAACACACCCCATGAAAACCATTTTATAGGTCACCTTCAGAGCAATAAAATCAAAGATATTCTGAAATATGATGTTACCTGTGTTCAATCTCTGGACCGTCTGGAACTGGCTGAGAAAATTCATCAAAAGCTTTTAGCTGAAAACAGAACAATGGATGTTTTGATTCAGGTGAATACGTCTAATGAAGAGAGCAAATTTGGAGTTGATCCCAGCAAAGCGATCGAGCTTACCAAAAAAATTTCCCGTTTTTCTACACTGAAAATAAAAGGTCTGATGACGATTGGTCTGTTCAGTGCGGAAACCGATAAAGTAAGGGAATGTTTTAAAATCCTCAAAAATATTCAGCAGGATATCATCTGCGAAAATATTCCCAATGTAGAAATGAAAGAGCTTTCTATGGGGATGAGCGGAGACCTGGAAACAGCCATAGAAGAGGGCGCAACCATTGTACGGGTGGGAACTGCTGTTTTTGGAGCAAGAATCTATCCGGACAGCTATTATTGGGATGAAGGAAAAACAAATAACGAAGCTTAAAACTAGATTTCTTTAGGAAGCTCCTTCCTCTTTTTGCCTTATCATCGATCATTTGTTTTACTATTTTGAAAGCCGGGGATTAATCAAATAAGTTTCTCATAAAATTAATTACCTTCCATAATCTTACTCTCCTATCCATTTACCGATAGCTAAAAGCAATCAAAGAATTCCTGAAACACTACGTTTTTAAAGTCTACAAATCCGGTATACTTTTTGCTATAAATATTTAATAACCAAATAAATACATTTATGAATAAAAAATTACTATCGGTATGTCTTTTTATGACATTATTATTCTTTTTTTCATGTGAAAAAGAAAATACACAGATGAAAAGTGGAATTTCCATTGAAACTATTTCAATTATTACCTGCGTTACTATGGGGCTAGCTATTTTATTAGCATATAGCTTCAAAAGAAGATAATCAGCCGGAAGATAAATACTAAGGCACCTCTCAATTTTGGGAGGTGATTTTTTTTTCAAAAAAGTCATTCTTAAAAAATAAAATATTTAATCTTTGAGTTTACATTAAAATCCTATATATTCATCATTCCTTTTACTACTAATAATTTCATGAAAAAAGCATTCTTATCAGTAATTGCATCTTTGTTTATTTTTAGCTGCACTCAAAGGCAGGAGCCTAAAAAAGAAGAGACAGTTCAAATTCAACACACTGACAAAGAAACTGTAAAGCCTAAAGCCCTTATTCCATTTGAATATCTTGGGGATTACCCGGCAATCAAAGACTCTTCGAAGTTTATTCAAAATCTCCGTCAGGCTTTTGATCTTGATATCCATGAAAGCCCGTCTCAACAGGAAAGTGAAAAAATAACAGTATTCAGGAAGGTCAAAATCAATGGTTCAGATCAGGACTATTATTTTATTGAGTATGACTGGAAGGCTGGCTCTACCTCACAATACCCCTGGAAATATCAGCTGCTGTTAACGAAGGAAGGAAAGCTGGTCAAAACATTAGCCGCTGACCGATATGAATTTATTTCCGTTTTGCCAAAAGAAAATCCATTTTTACTGGCAACTATTGTAACAGGACATGGGAATGGCGGGCATGAACTTTATAAAGTATCAGCAGATTCTCTGGAAAATATATATGAAGGATATTATGACTATAATCTAAGAACCTATGATGCTCATGAAGACAACAAAGTGTATGAACCGTATGAATTACAGTTAAAGATCAAAGACTATAATAATGACGGGGTCAACGATATTGCTTTCAAAGGAAAATCAGTATTGGTCCGTGGGCGGACTCCGGATGGTGACTGGTATGATTATACAACAATAAATGGGAAGCAGGTTTCTTATTCTGCTGATCATCCTTTTCAAAAAATCCCTGTGGAATATATTTTTCTGTACGACAAAAAAACAGGGCATTTTAAGGCAAAAGAAGATTATGCGGAAAAATATAAAATATATGAATAGAAAATTGGGATTGCTTCGCGTTGCTCGCAATGACTATAAAAAACAAAAATCCCTCTCATTAGACTGCACCCAAAAGTTTAGACAAAATTAAACAATATTATTATATGAAAGAGTTCGGTACTGTACCGGACTCTTTCCTTTTAGATTAAGTCTTATCCTGTCGTTATTGTAATAATTGATATACTTCTTTATTTCTTTTTTGAGCTCATCAACGGTTTTAAATTTCTTAGTATAGAACATTTCAGATTTTAAAGTTCCAAAGAAGTTTTCTATTACTGCATTATCCAGACAGTTTCCTTTGCGGGACATACTTTGGATAATGCCTTTTTCTTTTAA
>NZ_BJTC01000001.1:380499-803866 GCF_006829085.1 Chryseobacterium sp. ON_d1 | reverse complement strand
CGTTAACGTCGTTTTTGTAGCTCCGTTTTCCCATATTGTTGTAGGAACAAACTTGTAGGCATCATTTCCTATATTGGCTGCATATTCAAACTTAACAGGTTTATTACTCCAGTCATTCCCCACTTGGATCTGCTGCTGAATCCTGTCCAGAGGAGAGTTCTCAAGGATCTTTTCTGAATAGATCTTTTCCGGACCATAGGGAGTGCCCGCAGCATTGCTCAAAGGATTAGGAATAATGGCACCATTTAAAGTATTCCCCTGGGGAACAGGAAGGTAATCCTTTACCTGCCTTCCAAACTGGTCATACTCGATATGGGTCACTACATCACGTCCCAGAGGTGATGCTTTTACATTAACGATTTGCTTAGGCCTTCCCAATCCATCAAAATACTGGACTGTTTCAGAGGTTTTTGTAGGGGTAGTTCCATTGTAGTCAAGATAGGTTTTGGTCTGAACATAGTTTTCTGTGGTAGAAGCCTGCCCAAATACAAGGTTGGACAGAAGCAGGGCTCCTGCCGGTATTAATAATTTTTTCATCGGTTTTTAGTTTTTATAGTTGTATTTCATCTCCTTCAGCACTTTGCCATTCACGTCAACAACCTTTTCAAGCCGGTTAGCTGAATCATAAATATAGCTTTCCCTGATTCCTGATGGCGGGGTGATGCTTCTTACTCCTACTAAAGGGTCATAGGTGTAGGTAGTGATCTGATAAACGGATAATGCAGTATTAGCTCTGAAGGTATTCAATGCTGATAAAAATGAAGTTTCATCATTGTTTACACCTGCTGATGCATCTGTATTGGATGCGGTCACAATAGAGTCAATGAATGACTGCTGGATATCTGTTAATTTCGCTCCTTCTATTTTGGCAATAGGCTGAGTTTGGTTGTAACCCCAGATAATTACCGTTGAAATACCATCTTTTGTGGTGTATTGTTGTAAATTCCCTTTGGAATCGTATTGATCGTAAGTTACTTCTGTAGTAACAATATTTTGTAAATCAGTGGAGACAACAGAACTTGGAAGTAAGTTCAATGGATTGTCATACTTCGTTTCAACCTTTGAAAGTGTTTTGGTAGCAGTTCCAATAGTTTGGGTCGTTTCAGTTTCTAAAGGAACTCCAATCATATTGGCTGTGATTAATTTTTGATTGGCTTTATCGTGAGCATAACGGTAAGAAATCCCTGTGATAATTTGATCCGGCAAAGTAGTTTTCTGGGAAGTCAGCTGATAATGAGAAGTATTATTATATGAATATTCAGTCGTGGTGGTAAGTTTTTTATATGATGTGTCATCTTGTACATCTACAGGTACATTTTCATAATATTCAGTACTTTTTGTATTGGACAGAATTGAATAGTAGCTTTCTTTGGGCAATGATACCATACTGTAATTTGAAATAATCATTTCCAGTGGTAAGTTCGTATGCGATGAAAATAATGCATATACTTCTTTTCCGCGCAAATCATAAACAGTTTTTAATGTTTTCAAGTCATAATTATTTGAAGTTTTGCTTTTGAGAAATAATTGTCCTGATGATGATTTAGAAAAAACTCTATTTTCAAGAAGTTTTCCATTAAAATCATCATAAGAAAAACTTTTATCCAATAGGCTTATTGAATTTGAAGTTAAACTTCCTAAATAGCCATCAGGACCAAAAAAATTCTGATAACTTCCATCAAAGACTGGCATTAAAGGCGTCCTAATAATGAACTGATCTTGATGATATCCATTACTAAATATTTTTTGTTCTCCACCTTTCTCAAAATTATCACCTCCATAGCTAATAGTCACATTAGGATACGATGGATACATAAAGTAGTCAGAAAAAGGGCCTATAAGTTCTGATGATTCAAAATCGTGATTATACGCTAATGGAACAAGAACCATATTTCCTGTACAGCCTTCTACGGTATATTGAGAGGTAATATAACTCGTCGGATAAAGTGAGGTTGGTATAATGTCCATATTGTTGATATCCTTGAATAGGGAGTAATGTATTCTCTTGACGTTAGTAACAGTGTTATTTTCATCAACATCATAGGTCTTTTTTAGTCTCAGTCCTGCTATATTCTGACTCCCATAGCCACTTTTGTATGAAACCGTAAAAGTACCCATATAGTTAACATTAGGTTTTGGCACTAATGATAATTTTACAATATATTTCTTCGTTGGGTCAGTGGTAAAAGTAAAACTTTTGTTTTTTGTTCTGGAGCCATTATCTATATCTGCTTGTGTAGTTTTGGGTAAATTAATTACTTCATTCAGTAGAACACTGCCTGTAACCTCATCCAGAATTTTTAAATTAACTTCAAGCATTGTGGTTATAGAAGTAATTTCATTTTGTGTAATCACTAAATCAAAGGCCAGTTGATTATCAATAATACTACTTCCATCTAAAGTTGTAGTATTTTCTGTTATGGGAACATCATAAGGATTGCTACGGACTTCACCATTTTTACTTTGTAAAAGAGCATATTTCTGTGGTCTGGCTTCATAATCAAAAAAAGTAGTTCCTTTGGTAGGATAGGTAATAGAGGTTAATGTTCCTTTTTTTGCTGACGAAAAATCAGAAGTTCTGTCCGCATAGCTGTATAAATCACCAACAGCATATGAAAAATTAGGAAGTCCTAACAATTTCAAATTCGGGATTAGTGTTGAATTAAATTTATTATTAAAGTATCCAAATACATCAGCACTATAGCTGTATTTATCTGGTAAACCCTGGGGATCATCATAGGAGAATGAATATTCGTTATCAAATACCGGGGTATCTCCCTGAAAATTATATCTTTTTATTTTCGTTAAAAAAAATCGTTCAAGAACGGAAGCGTTTAATTGTGAGTATAGATCCAAATATTCAAAACTTATTTGCTGGTATTTTTTATTTGAAAAATTATTAACAATATCAATGGATGAAATTTTATTATAATAAATCCCATTCACATTATTATAATTAAAGTTTATTGTTTTTTCTTTACTTTTTATTTTTATTAAAACTCTTGCATCCTGAATTCTTAGGATATTACTTTCTTTTACATAATTTGGAACAGCACCTGTTCCATTTCCCTGGCAAACAGTACCGTTTAGTTCCTGAGATCTAAGTACTTTTCTTTCTGTTATCGAATTTAAAAATGACTTTGCCCCAATATTCTGATATTCAAAAGTAATTTCATTATTTTCAACATTAATGATTTTTGTCAAATAAAAGCTTGTATATCCTGAATATATAGGAGCATCACGAATCCAGGTTTTTTCAATAGCTGTTTCTCCTCCAAAATAATACTTAACCCCATCATTAGTTGTTAATACAAACTGATGTGTTGTTTTAAAATCACCAATAGTTTCAATTTTGAACTGATGACTGTCTGTAGTTAAAACCGGATTTAAATTCTTATCTAAATAAAATTTCCCCGACAACCCATTTACCGAAATACTAAAAATATCTATTTCATTATCATAAGAATCATCTGTAAAATATGATTTCACGAGTAATGAATTGTTTGATCCGTCAGGTATATTGACTAAATTCTCAATTTCAGCTGAAGTATTAAATACTAATCTATTAGATGATACTTGCATTTCATCGGGAAGGTCATTAATTGTTCTTGTTATTACCCCTCCAGCATCTAAAAACCAACTTACTCCAACATTGTTGGGTAAATCATTTACTTTTACACCCAATTTTGAATAATTTAATTCAACTTTATTGAATATATTTTTTTCCTTTATCTCAGCGATAGGAATATTGATCTGAGCCATTCCTTTATATTCATTTAATGGCTGATTTCCATATCGAGTCATTTCGTCAGCCTGTGGAGTTGGTGGAACTACATTAGTAGCCTTATTGATATTATTTTGTTGGGCATTACCATATACAATTGCTGTACAAAATAATAAAGTGAAAATTTTATTATTTATCATTTTTTAAATTTTAATTGTAAAGAGATAAAAACATAATTTTAAGAACTGGCTATGGATATTATACCCCTTGGAATCTTTTAGTTATAATACGGACAAAGGCACAGAAAATATATATTCTCTCTTATTCTTTAATATTTTAATGGTTAGTTTTACTTTTTAATCAATTTGGCATTCGCCGTTTTATTTGTATCCGTTTTTATCGTGATCAGGTAAGCTCCTTGTACCAAAGCCTGGGTATTGATCTTAGTCACTTTGTTCTTTGTTTTAATACTCTTAAGCTGTCTTCCGCTCATATCATACAAAAGAATATCTGCATCTTTGAAGTTAAAGCCGATTTCTACGTAAGCATAATCTGAGACAGGATTTGGATAGATTTTGATATCATATTTCTCAATTAACTGGTCAACCTGTTTGTCTCCCAGCTTTACAATCTTCCAGTTCTCTTTTCCGAGTTCTTCTGCACTGGTCCCTGCAAGAATAATAGAGCCGTCTCTGTTCAGTTTTAAATCGGAAAGTCTCTCTTCTTTCTTTCTGGATTCTCCTTTTACATGTTTTCTCCACTGCTCATTTCCGTTCTGATCAAGATAGAGCATCCAGAAGGTTTCATCATCATTTTCTATTCTTCCTTCTGCCTGAGTATAACCTCCCAATAAAATTCCTTTGGAAGATTTGTCATCCGCAGAATGAAGAACACTCATGCCCATCAGAATGTCACGGTTTTTGAAATTGTAAGATTTCTGCCATTGTTCATCGCCTCTTTCATTTAAAGAAATTAACCATAGGTCCGTTCCCTCTTCTAATCCTACCGTTTTATTTCCTGATCTTTCTGATCTGGATTCTCCACCGATAATGAATCCGGTTGACGTCAATGCAAGGGTTCTGATATGATCATCACCTTTCCCTCCGAAGTTCTTTTCCCATTCCACTTTTCCTGTTTTGTCAAGTTTTACAATCCAGTAATCGCCTTCGTCAAAGTTGTCGCTTTGTTTTTGTACCGTTGTCAGATGTCGGGTGTCGGATGTATTTTGAGGGCTTTGTACATTATACATTTTACTTTGTATAGCTGAACTTCTTGAATACATTCCTAGTAATGCTCCTCCATCTCTCGTTGGAATCATCTTCTCTACTTCATCTAAACCTTTTCCGCCCAAAATAAGCTGAGATAATTCTTTTCCGTCTTTGTCCAGTTTTGTAATCAAAACATCCTTGGAACCGTAGCCTTTTGAAGAACCCTGTATATTTCCGGCCACAAAGAATCCCAAATCTGTAGTCTGGATAACCGCTCTGGCTTCTTCATCAGAAGAGCTGCCTAAGGTCTTCTGCCATAATTCATCTCCAAACTCATTGATCCTGATCAGCCAGATATCAGATCCTCCTTTGGAATCCTCTTTTTTATCCAGCCCTTTGCCTGAATAAGAAGTGCCTGCTAAAAGAAATCCGCCATCCTGTGTGGTAACAGTGGCTGACAGATAATCATGATTTTGTCCTGAGAAATATTTTTCCCAGACTTGTTCTCCTTGCTGATTCAATTTGACCAGATGAAAATCATAACCGTTGTTCTGCTTACTTCCAGCCTCCAGCTTCCCGCTTCCTGACTGTATAGAACTTCCTGTAATTAGATATTGCTGATCGATGGTTGTGGTGATCTGGCTCAGGAAATCCTGGGTAGAGGATTTGATGTCTTTCTGCCATACCACTTCCTGGGCAGATACTCCCGGAATCATGCACAAAGTAAGTGCACTGAGATAAAACTTTCTCATTCAATGTTGTTTTTTGAGTTAGTAATTAGTTTTTTTTGAAACTTTGCAAATTTAACACTTTTTAAGAAGTGAAACTCACGTTAATGCGATTTAATATAAATCATACTATACATTATTTGATTATATTCATATTATAATGATTTTGTCTGGTTCTGATGCAAAATTATCTAAACACAGCGACAAAAGCTGTCGTGTTTAAATTCAAAACTATTTTTTCACAAAAAAACCTTTGAAATAGTTCAAAGGTTTCATTGATCTCTATCTTTAAGAATCTCTTCAATTTCTTCCAACGAGAACCCTTTCGCTTTCAATAAAATTAAAAAGTGATACAGCAGATCGGCGGCTTCATTTTTAAAGAGGTTTTCATTATTATCTTTTGCTTCTATGACCAATTCTACGGCTTCCTCTCCCACTTTTTGGGCCATTTTATTAATGCCTCTCTGGTAGAGCGAATAAGTATAAGAATCTTTAGCTTGGGCATCTATCCTCTGAGCTATTTTTTCTTCGAGTTCGTATAAAAACCCTTTGGCTTTCTTTTCTCCGAAACAACTGAAGCTTCCGGTGTGACAGACTACATTCTTTGGAACAGCTTTAATCAAAATGGTGTCCTGATCACAATCTATATCGATACTTTTTACCGTTAAAAAATTACCCGATTCCTCACCTTTTGTCCAGAGCCTGTTTTTGGAACGGCTGAAAAAGGTAACAATTCCCTCTTTTTCTGTTTTTTTAAAAGCTTCTTCATTCATATAGCCCAGCATCAGCACCTGTAATGTTCTGCTGTCCTGAATGACTACCGGAACGAGGCCATTGTTTTTATTAAAATCTATTTTCATCGTACATTTATTTTTTGAGTTTTTAACTGTTGTTTCAAATCCTGAATCCCTACTTCATTAAAGTGGAATATACTGGCAGCCAACGCTCCTGTAGCCTTTGTATCATTAAATACTTTAACAAAGTCAGCTGTACTCCCTGCACCTCCTGATGCAATGACCGGAATACTGATTGTTTCGGAAACCAGCTTGGTAATCCTAAGGTCAAATCCGCTTTTAGTGCCGTCGCCATCCATAGAAGTCAGCAGAATTTCTCCCGCTCCCAGGCGTGCAGCCTGCTGTGCCCATTCTATGGTACTAAGTTCTGTTGCTTCTCTTCCTCCCTTAACATGCACAAGATCAAGATCACCAACCTGTTTTGTATCAATAGCCACCACAACGCACTGGCTTCCGAATTCATTCGCCAGATCAGAGATAAGGCCTGGATTCCTGACTGCTGAGGAATTAATGCTGATCTTATCTGCACCTGCCTCCAAAAGTTTCCTCACATCTTCTACAGATGCAATTCCACCTCCCACAGTGAAGGGAATACTAAGTTCTTTTGCAATATCTTTTACCAGCTCCACAAAGGTTTTCCTATTCTCAACAGTGGCTGTAATATCCAGGAAAACAAGCTCATCAGCGCCTTCCTTTTCATATTTTCTGGCGAGTTCTACAGGATCTCCTGCATTTTTAAGGTCTTCAAAATTGACCCCTTTCACAGTTGCCCCATCTTTAATATCCAGACATGGAATAATTCTTTTCTTAAGCATTTTCAATAAAATTTTGAAGTTGTTTCAGGCTTATTTTTCCCTCATAAATTGCTTTTCCTATAATTGTTCCGGCGCATCCGATATCTTTCATTTTATAGACATCAGCAATCCCTGAAATGCCTCCGCTTGCGATCAGCTGAACAGATGTTTTATATAAAATTTCAATATATAATGCTGTTGAAGGACCTTCCAGCATTCCATCTTTTGCAATATCGGTACATATGGCTGTTTGTATTCCTTTTTTCTGATACTGAATAATAAAATCAATGATATCATTGTCACTTTCTTCCAGCCAGCCGGAGGTTTTGACCTTTCTGTTTTCACAGTCAGCACCCAGAATAATTTTTTCAGCACCATACTTTTCTATCATTCCAAAACAAAACTCAGGATCCTGAACGGCAATACTTCCCAAAGTGATCTGCTTTGCCCCGGAATCAAAGGCTGTTTCAATATCTTCCTGAGTTTTTAAGCCCCCTCCAAAATCAATATGTAACGAGGTAGACTTAGCGATATTGTCCAGGACCTTCTGATTCACAATATGCTTTGATTTTGCGCCGTCAAGATCTACCAGGTGCAGAAACTGAATACCAAAACTCTCAAACTCTTTTGCGACTTCCAAAGGGTCTTCGTTATAAATTTTCTTTGTATTGTAATCTCCTTTTGACAGACGGACACATTTCCCGTCAATAATATCAATAGCCGGAATTATTTTCATCATTATACATTTATAAAGTTCTTAATTATCTGGTTTCCTACTGTTCCCGATTTTTCGGGGTGAAACTGTACCGCATAAAAGTTATCTTTCTGCAGAGAAGCACTGAATGGCAGGATATAATCACAGACAGAAGTTGTAAAGTCAGAAAGTTCACAATAATAGCTGTGAACAAAATACACATCATTACCCCTCTCAACCCCCGAGAATAATGGTGAAGCATGTTTCGAAAGTGTATTCCAGCCCATATGAGGCACAATATCCTTTGCCGGAAATCTTCTGACATTGATGTTAAAAATTCCCATTCCTTCTGTATTTCCTTCTTCATTTTCGCCGCACATGAGCTGCATCCCCAGGCATATTCCCAAAACCGGCTGCTTAAGGCTTGGAATCAAAAGATCAAGCTCTTTTTCTTTCATCAGTTTCATGGTGGATGAAGCTTCTCCTACGCCTGGAAATATCACTTTATCCGCCTTTAAGATCTTTTCGGGATCATCCGTTATTATCGAGTCAACATTCAGTCTGTTGAGAGCATTCTGAACGGAATTTACGTTTCCTCCGTTGTATTTTATAATAGCGATCATATTTATAAACTTCCTTTTGTAGAAGGTAAACTGTAATTAGCATCTGACTGGTTCACTGCCATTTTAATAGCTTTTGCAAAGGCTTTAAAAATGGATTCAATTTTGTGGTGCTCGTTATCACCTTCTGCTTTGATATTCAGATTCGATTTTGAAGAATCTGTAAATGATTTAAAGAAGTGAAAAAACATTTCCGTAGGTACATCTCCTATTTTTTCTCTTTTAAACTCAGCATCCCAAACCAGCCATGATCTTCCTCCGAAATCAACAGCCACCTGGGAAAGGCAGTCGTCCATTGGAAGCAGAAAACCATATCTTTCAATTCCTTTTTTCTTTCCTAATGCCATTAAAATAGCTTCTCCGAGAACAATTCCGGTATCTTCTATTGTATGGTGCTCGTCTACAGCAAGGTCTCCTTTTACCTTGATTGTAAGATCCATATTTCCGTGTCTGGCAATCTGGTCCAGCATGTGATCAAAAAAATGAAGTCCGGTTGTAATATCTGATTTTCCGTTACCATCAAGATTAACTTCAATTTTAATATCAGTCTCATTGGTTTTTCTGGATACTTTCGCCTTTCTCATTCCTGATTTTAAGAACTGATAGATCTCTGACCATTCTGTTGCAGACAGCTCCGCTTCATTATTTAAGTTTTGGTTAAGATAAATAGCTTTACATTTAAGATTTTTAGCCAGTTGCACATCCGTACTTCGATCACCAATTACATAGGAATTTTCCAGGTCATAGTTGCCATAAATATATTTCCCCATCATACCTGTTCCCGGTTTTCTGGTAGGAAGATTTTCAGATTCAAAGCTTTTATCTATTAGAATATCACTAAAAATGATCCCTTCATTTTCAAATGCCTGCAGCATTTTTTTATGAGGTTTGATGAAATCTTCTTCAGGAAAGCTATCAGTTCCCAAACCATCCTGATTGGTTACCATTACCAATTCGTAATCCAGTTCATTGGCAATTTTTGACAGGTTTTGAAAAACTCCCGGATAAAACTCAAGCTTTTCCAGAGAATCTACCTGAAAATCTGTAGGAGGTTCAATAATTAATGTTCCGTCGCGGTCTATAAAGAGTACTTTTTTCATTTTAGATACTTTTCAAAAGGTTAATCAATTTTTCATTTTCTTCACGGTTTCCCACATTGATCCTGATACATCCGGGAATCGCAGGATCTCTTCTGCTGGCCAAAATCTCTTCTTCAAGCATTCTTGTATACACTGAATCAATATTTTCCATTTTAATCAGAAAGAAATTGGCATCTGTTTGAAAAACCTTTGAAATACATGCAACATTCTCAAACTGCTGTTCCAACCAGGTTTTCTCTCCCAAAATGCGGTTTACATTTTCCCTGAGACGGTTTTCATTCTCCAATGTTTTCAAAATAAGCTCCTGACTCAATACATTCACGTTATAAGGCGCTTTTACGGTATTGATAAGACTGATAATCTCTTCGGATGCATACGCCATACCTACCCTTGCTCCGGCGATTCCCCACGCTTTAGAAAAGGTTTGCAGAACAATCAGGTTCGGATACTTATCTAAAAGCTCAAGACTTGATTTTTTCCCGGAAAATTCAATATATGCTTCATCCACCACTACAATTCCGTTGAAATTCTGAAGGTAAAATTCGATATCCTCCACACTGTTACCGGTAGGGTTATTGGGCGAACATAAAAAGAAAATTTTAAGTGAAGGATCTTCAGCAGCTTTTAAGAAATTTTCTTTTACAATTTCAAAATTCTCATCCAGATCCAGTTTCAAAACTTTATTCTCATTAATTGCTGCATAGAAGCCATACATCGCAAAAGACGGATTCATCATCAGAATGGCATCTTTCTTAGGCTCACAGAAAATTTTAATGATAAGGTCTATCAGCTCATCACTTCCGTTTCCTATGGCAATCTGTGAGGGTGAAACTTTTTTAAGCCCTGCAAGCCTGTTTTTAAGCCTTTTCTGGGTAGAATCAGGATAACGGTTGCATTCCCCGAACGGACTTTCATTGGCATCCAGCATTACCGGAGCATTGAATTCATTCTGATCCCTGAAACTGATGTAGGGCTGTAATTGTAATATATTTTCTCTTACCAGAGTTTTGATACTGCTATTTTTCATTGTATTATTTATCTAAATCATTTTTAAACCATTAAGATGAATTGAGTTATTAAGGATAATGAAGAAAATATCTTTAGATTTTTATTAAGCAAAGCTGAATTCAAATGTATTTGTGTCTTAGCTTTACTTAATAGCTTTATTTTCTTAAGGGTTCAAGTTCTTTTTTGGTAAACGCAAAAGCGCAAAGTTTTTAATCTATATGCTGCTTCAAGGCGCAAGAAATCGAAGATTTCAGCAAGTGATATATCATTATTTTTCCCGCAGATTTCACAATTTTCACAGATTTTGCATGTTTATATGATTGATTTCTCAGAATCTTTAATAGATATTTGACATTCAATTTTATCGCGGATAAATCCTTACGTCCTAAATATATATTCTTCAATATTATTTTGCGTCTTTGCGTTTTCCAACATTTATCATTTTAATCTTATGGATACGGCATTTTTGTGGGCAAACAAACCTTCTGCTTCTGCCATAAGCTCTATGGTTTTTCCTAAATTCTGAAGACCTTCTTTTGACAGGTACTGAAATGTGATTTTTTTCACGAAACTGTCCAGCGATACCCCACTGTAATTCTTTGCATAGGCATTTGTGGGAAGCGTGTGATTGGTTCCGCTGGCATAGTCTCCTGCACTCTCACAGGAATAGTTCCCAAGGAAAACGGATCCTGCATTCTGAACCAAAGGAATATATTTTTCAAAATCACCAATGGCCAGAATAAGGTGCTCCGGTGCATAAAGATTACTGAACTCTAAGGCTTCTTCGAGAGAATTCACTAAAACAAAAGAGCTGTTCTCCAAAGCCTGAGCCGCAAATTCATTTCTCGGTAAATCTCTGATCTGTTGACCAACAGCTTCTATCGTCTCTTCAAATACTTTAAGGTTGGTCGTCACAAAAACAACCTGGCTGTCGCTTCCATGCTCTGCCTGTGAAAGAAGATCAGCAGCGCAAAATTCAGGAACAGCCTGTTCATCTCCTATCACAAGAACTTCACTCGGACCGGCAGGCATATCAATGGCAACGCCATAACGCTGGGCATATTCTTTGGCAGCTACGACAAACTGATTTCCAGGCCCGAAAATTTTATTAACCTGAGGAATACTCTCTGTTCCCAAGGCCATTGCAGCAACAGCCTGAGCTCCCCCTGTTTTAAATATTTCCGAAACACCACAAAGATTTGCTGCAAAAAGGATTGCAGGATTGATATTCCCGTTCTTATCTGGCGGTGAACACAATATAATTTCTTTACATCCTGCCAGATTGGCGGGAACTGCAAGCATCAGTACCGTGGAAAACAGAGGAGCAGTTCCTCCCGGAATATAAATCCCGACTCTCTCTACAGCACGGTTTTCGCGCCAGCAAACCACCCCTTCTGTAGTCTCGATTTTCTGGATTTGCTGTCTTTGAGAGGCGTGAAATTTCGAAATATTTTCTTTAGCCTGCTGAATAGCCTGTTTTAGCTCATCACTTATCTGTTTTTCTGCATTTTCAATTTCCTGTTTGGTCACAGAAATGAGTTGAGTATCTGCTTTATCAAACTTTTTATTGAATTCTCTTAAAGCTTGATCTCCTTTTTTTTCAACTTCTGCAAAAATGTCTGTGATAAGTCCTGAAATTTCTTTCTGTTCCAAAACAGGGCGTTTTACCAGGTCTTTCCAGCTGTCTTTTGTGGGATATCGGTATATTTTCATTGTACTATTTTTAATTTTAACAAACTATTAAGCTGTTGATTTTTAATTGTTTTTTACGCAAAGGCGCAAAGTTTTTAATTCCTATATCTTTTTTAAGACGCAAGAAACCCCTAGATTTTCAGCATGTAAGTGAGTATTTAAACAATATTCAATTTTATCGCAGATAAAATCATTGCGCCTTACAACAGCCTTAATTTTTATTTTCTTGTGCCTTTGCCTTGGCCAACATTAACCATTCTTATTTTTTTAAATAACCATTTTATCAATCGGAATGATTAAAATATCCTGGGCACCGTTTTCTTTGAGTTCGTCAATGACTTCCCAGAATCGTTCTTCATCAATCACAGAATGTATACTGCTCCAGCCTTCTTCTGCCAATGGAATCACTGTGGGACTCTTTAATACCGGAAGGACACCTGCAACTTTCTGAATTTTTTCATTGGGAACATTCATCAGAATGTATTTTGA
Source organism: Chryseobacterium sp. ON_d1 (assembly GCF_006829085.1). GTDB lineage: Bacteria > Bacteroidota > Bacteroidia > Flavobacteriales > Weeksellaceae > Chryseobacterium. The sequence goes on along the minus strand of NZ_BJTC01000001.1, from coordinate 791,015 downwards.
ATTTTTTGCTTTTAAAACGGCTTTGATTCTGAAGACAAATTTTTCAAGGATAGCTTCTTTTTCAGCTGATAATTGAGGTGTTTGGGCCAAAACAGCTTCCGATTTCAGTAAAGTGACGGTTTCTCTTAATCCGTTCCTGAATAAAGTACTTCCGGAGCTGACAATATCACATATCCCATCTGCAAGACCGATATTAGGTGCTATTTCCACGGAACCTGAAATAACGTGAATGTCTGAAGAGATTCCTTTTTTTTCTAAAAAGTTTTTAAGGGTGTTAGGATAAGAAGTGGCAATTTTTTTGCCCTGAAAATAAGAGATTTCATCGGTTTCTACTTCTTTGGGGACAGCCAGTGAAACACGGCATTTTGAAAACCCAAGCTTCTGTATTGTCCTGATATTCTGACCTTTCTCAATCAGAAGATTTTCGCCCACAATGGCTACATCCACCACTCCGTCTTCCAGATATTGCGGAATGTCCGAATTCCGAAGGTACATGATTTCCATCGGAAAGTTATCTACTGAAACTTTGAGTTGGTCTTTGCCATTGTTCACAAAAATTCCACAGTCTTTGAGAAGCTGAAGAGATTCTTCGTAAAGCCGGCCGCTTTTTTGGATTGCAATTTTTAATTTACTCATTTTGCCTTTTTTGGGTCCGAGCAAATAAAAACTGATCTGTTGAAATTTCTGAGGAGAATTCAGGAAACAAAAAAACCGTCTATTTACTCAGACGGTTTTAATTATTTTTGATTTTAGCACATACTTATATCAATCAATTCCGTCTAGCAGAGATGATGATGATAATGATGTAATGCTAAAAATGTTGGTTTCATTGTATTGAATTATGATGCAAATGTAGGATTATTTTTTAAAATACAAAGTTTTTTCAGATCAATTTTTGATAAAAATTCATCAGCTCCCTGGCAATGGGTTCATCATTAAACTTCTGAACAAACTCGAAACCCTTTTCCTCACGGCGTTTTCTCTCGGATTCATTTTCCCAGAGAAATTTAAGTTTGGCCCTGATATCAAGATCGTTGTCCGGATTTACATATACAGAGTCTTTTCCTCCCGCTTCCGGCAGACAGCTCGTATTGCTTGTCACCACAACAGTTTTTGAGAAAAGTGCCTCAATGACAGGGATCCCAAAGCCTTCAAAGAAGCTTGGATAAACAAAAATATCGGCAAGTTTATAGATTGCAGCCAGTTCATCCATGGAAACTCCTTCCAGAAACAGCACCTGCTTTTCCATTTTGTTCTTTTTCAGGAAACGTTCTATTTTTTGATAATATTTGGTCCTCCTCCCTACTACTACAAGAGGAATTTCTGTACCGCTGATTGCTTTTACAACGTTCAGAAGGTTTTTGCGTTCTTCGATAGTTCCAACATTGAGCACAAATCTTTCAGGAAGCTTAAACTTCTCTTTTACAGCCTGTATCAGGTCCGGAGACTGCTGTTCTTTAAAAGCGTGATGACATCCCTGGTAAATAACCTCAATCTTATTCTCAGGAACTTTCAGATACTGAATAATATCTCTTTTCGTCTGCTCTGAAATAGCAATGATTTTATCAGCCGCGTCAGCTGCCTTTTTAAATTTCCAGAAATGAATTTTCCTGTCAAAAAAAGAATAATACTGCGGATACCTTACAAAGATCAGATCATGAATGGTAACGACCTTTTTGATAGGCTTCTGATCCCACTTTAAAGGAAGTTCACCGGACAGTCCATGGAAAATATCAGCGTCTTGCTTCTGGGCGTCTTTTCCCATTTTAAGCTGACGGGACAGGTTTCCTCTGGAAGTTTCAATAAAGTGAACATTAGAGCGCTCCAGAATCTCTTTTCCGCGTTCTGATTTGTTCTTGTTGAGTAACAGATATTCGTTTTCCGGCTCATACTCAGAAAGGATTCTTACAAGATCTCTCGAGTAGTTTCCCAGACCGGATGTATTGTGAAAAAACCGTTTGGCATCAAAGGCAATCTTCATCGCTGTATCTGTTTTTGAAATTCCTGGAAAGTACCGAATGTATGTCCTTTTTGCTTCAGCCAGCCTACAAAATCATCAAATCTTTTTACCATATCTTTCCCTGAATTCTTTACAGTAAACCCCGGAAGTTTAAAAGCTTCATCCTTGATCTCTGCAAATTCCCATGGATGGAAATAGATATTCAGATACTGATCTTTTTTCAAACTGTCTGATGCCAGTTTTTTATAGAAAAATAAAGGGAAATTGTGGAAGCTTAACCAAAACAGAGGAATTCTGAAATTAGGAGAAACCGAGGCCGGAACCTGTGTGACACTTCCTTCGCTGAAATAGGTTCTGGATACTTTTAAATTATTATATCTTCCCGGTAAAAACGTAGGATTGATGGATGAGTTGTACGAATACCCAGCTTTTTCCACTTCTTTCTCATCTACAGGCATCATTCTCGGCATTCTTAATCCTGTTACTTTTGTAGAGAACAGCTGCTCCAGCCTTTCTCTTGATTCTTTCAGGTGCTTATCTTCAAATTCTGAATGAAACCAGGTGTGAGAAGCCAGCTCATGCCCTTCATTTAATAACCTTTCAATAAGAGGTCTGCTGTTTTCTGCAAAAACTACTGTAGAAAAAAAAGTAGCTTTGGCATTATGTTTTTTAAGGATATTGAGAATTCTCTCCAATCCTGTCTGTGAAATTGAAATCTGCTTTTCAAAGGGAATTTCACCCTTATATTCTAATGGCATATCAAATTCTTCAATATCAAAACTCAATAAAACCATTCTAAAAATTTTTGTTTTTAATAATATAATTAGGTCTGTCTTTCACCTGTTTAAATATTTTCCCTAAATAAATTCCCATGATCCCCAGAATGATCAGCTGCAGCCCTCCGAAGAAAACAATGGTCATGATCAGTGATGCCCAACCGGAGATTTCTGTTTTGGCAATAAATGAATGAATGACGTAAGCTCCGTATCCGATCACTGAAAGCGCTGAGAATAAAAAACCCAGGTAAGCAGCCAGATATAAAGGTTTTACACTGAAAGCAGTGATCCCTGTAAACGCAAAAGTGAACATCTTTTTAAGATTGTAGCTGCTTTGCCCCGACAACCTTTCATTGGCCATAAACTCAATCCCTGTTTGCTTGAATCCCATCCAGCTTGTAAGCCCTCTCAAAAATAAGTCATCTTCATTGAAATTCCTCATCACTTCTACCGCATTGGCATCCATCAATCTGAAATCGGAACCGCCACCTTTGGTAAGGTTCACATCAGATAAGCTAGACAGCAATTTATAGAAAAGATCTGAAGTTTTTCTTTTAAAATAGGAAATTTCTTTAGGATATGTTCTTACCGTGAAAACGATATCGTATCCTTCTTCCCATTTCTTAATCATTTCCGGGATAAGCTCCGGCGGGTGCTGAAGATCGCCATCCATAGAAATGACTGCATTTCCGTGGGCATTATCCATACCTGCTTTTACTGCCGGCTGATGTCCGAAGTTTCGCGAAAATTCGATGACCTTTACTTCGTCATACTGGCTGGAAAGCTCTTCTAACTTCTGTTGGGTATTGTCTCTGCTGCCATCATTCACAAATATGATTTCAAAGTCGTAATTGCTTAGTCCATCAAAAACTTCTTTGATTTTCTGATGGATCATCGCGACATTTCCTTCTTCGTTATAGGCGGGAATTACTATTGAAATTTTCTTCATATTTATTAATTCAGGCTGTAATTTTTTTCAAAATCTTTAGTCATAAGTTCATATGTCACTCTCAACCAGATTACAATACAAGGTACTGCTTTTAATGAATATTTAATGATATAATTTTCTTTTACAAATTTCGGAAACAGATCCGAAGTTGAAAAACACGTGAAAATAATGACAAAAACAAGCAATCCTATAATAAGCGGTGTTCTTTCTTTCTGAAGGAAAAACCATATCAGGACTCCCACAACGGCAATAATGTATGTTGGAGATTCTGAACTGGAACTGAACAGTACCAAAAACAGTAATGTTGAAGCTAAGATCATCAATTGGAAAGCATAATGCTTATATTGCTTAATTCTGATATAAGGCAAAGCAAAAAGCGGTAATCCGCCTGCTAAAAATACTAGATTGGAAATGGATGCATCTCCTAATATCCTTCTTACAAAGCCCATTAATGAGATATCCTGCATGTTCCCCAATACCTGATTTTCATTATTTTTTTCTACAATAGACTGAAACCAGTCTGAGTAGCACTGAATCACAAACTGCGGACTTGAATACGCCATCGGAAGCACGAAAAACAATACTGCAATCGCAATTCCTGAAAGAATAAATTTAGTTTTATTTTTAATGAAGAAAAACTGCGTTAGTCCTACAATTCCGTAGATTTTCACAAATACCCCAATTAAAATTGCGGTTACAGACTTTACTTCTTTTCTTTCGTAAATATATACCGCAGATAAAAGCAAAAGGCCGGTCAATGCCACATTGAACTGCAGACTTAAAGCGGCAGTAATGTATTCCTGAAGGCAAAGCAGTCCGAAAATCGCTTTTTTACTGTCTGAAAACGGCAGTTTATAAATACCATAGATAAAGATAAAAGTATTGGCAACATTCCAGAGTGAAATTCCCAGCCAATCCGGCATCATGGCAAACGGAGCAATCAATGCACTGAAAAATACGCCGTAATGATTCAGATCGAAATACAGATCAGGATAATGGATAAACAAGTTTTTCTGATGAATGGTATTAAAGAATACATTTTTAAAAATCAGGTAATTATTGATTGCATAATCTCCCCTCAGATATTTGGAAATTGCGGTAACAACCGATATAATAAGATAAACCCCAAATATATATTTAGGGTTTAATAGTATTTTAAGAAATTTTTCTTTCAAGATTGTGGTATTAGCTTAAAAAATTAATCTTAAACAGCTACATTATTTTCTCTCAATGCATCATTCAGAGATGTTTTCTTGTCTGTAGATTCTTTTCTCTGACCGATGATCAATGCACAAGGAACCTGGTATTCTCCCGCCGGATACTGTTTTGTATAGCTTCCAGGAATAACTACTGAACGTGCAGGAACCCTTCCTTTGATCTCAACAGGCGTATCTCCTGTAACGTCAATAATTTTTGTAGAAGCAGTCAATACTACATTAGCACCCAATACGGCTTCTTTTTCTACGTGAACTCCTTCTACAACGATACATCTTGAACCGATGAAGCAGTCATCTTCAATGATTACCGGAGCAGCCTGTAAAGGCTCCAATACACCTCCAATACCTACTCCGCCACTCAGGTGAACGTTTTTACCGATCTGCGCACAGCTTCCTACTGTTGCCCAAGTATCAACCATTGTTCCGGAATCTACATATGCACCAATGTTTACGTAAGACGGCATCATAATGACTCCCGGAGCAATGTAAGCTCCTTCTCTCGCTACTGCATGTGGAACTACTCTCACCCCTTTTTCAGCATAACCTCTCTTCAAAGGCATTTTATCATGAAATTCAAACGGCCCTACTTCAATAGTTTCCATCTTCTGGATCGGGAAATACATTACTACGGCTTTCTTCACCCATTCATTTACCTGCCAGCCATTTTCTGTAGGTTCAGCAGTACGAAGTTCACCTTTGTCAACTAAAGAAATAACCTCTCTTATTGCCTTTTGGCTGTCTTCATTTTGTAATAGATCTCTATTATCCCAAATATTTTCAATAGTTTGTTGTAATGACATGTTTCTTATTTAAATTAGTTTGAAAAATTATACCGGCCAAAGATACAAAAAAGTTCAGCAAAACGGTTTTTAACATGATGCTTTTAATAAAGGTTCAGCATTCTTTTCACTTTCTTTTTATAGGCTATGTAAATTTGTCCATGCTCTTGTTGCAGGTACTCTTCTTCAAGGCGTATCTGGATTTGCATTAACATACTTCCGATCAATAGAAAAGAAAAAGCAATTACAGTAGGAAATACAAGAAAAAATCCGACAAGACTGGCTGTCATCCCCAGAAATATAGGATTTCTTGACAACCTGAATAACCCGTCAGTAACAAGTTCTGTTTTTGTTGTACTGTCGATCCCGATCCGCCATGAGTCTTTCATTTGCAGCTGAGCGATGATCACCCAGATCAACGCAAGCCCCATAAGAATAATCCCTGTATATTTTACTGCATCATCTTCCAGCATCTCAATCTTAAAGGCTGGGAAAATATTTTCCGGAAAAAACAACAAAAGCATTGTATAGGTAAACAGGGCAAACAGAATCAGCTTAAAGTAAAAGCCTACGAGTCCGTATGCAGAATCGTCTTTTGGAAGAACATTAGGGTTTTTGCCAATCCGTTTTGCGACTTTATAACTTATTCCTACAAAGGAAACCATAAAGAAAATAATAAAATAAAAGGGAATAAAGAATCTGATGAAATCTGTCATAATGATAATAGTTTTGGACAAATTTCATGCGTTTTGGGATGCAATGCTATTGCAATGACAAGAAGTTTTATTTTAAGTAACAGAATTCCCCTCCTCCGAAGGATGGCAAAAATTAAAAGAATTTTTGACGGGGTGGTGTAAGGATATAGTTATACGTTTTGGCTAAAGCCAATTGAAGTTTTGTTTTCGATTAAATGGGTCAAAGCACATCCCTATTGAATTATTTTTCCGGAAATTCAATATCCTACATATTAAACAATACCTTAGAGAACTCTTTGCGCATGAAGATACGCCTTATTCCAGTATTTTTCATTCAGAGATGAAATGATCACCCCTTTTGAAGTAGAGGCATGAATAAATTTCACTTCTCCATCAGGACCAATATCATGAACAATCCCCACATGAGACACTCTACTGCCTCCTGCTGTTGCAAAAAACAGCAGATCACCGGGTTTTACGTCCTTGATATCAATATTCTTTCCGGCTTCAGCCTGATCAGAGGATCTTCTTGGAAGATTAAAGTTGTTTTCTTCAAATACTTTTACGGTAAATCCGGAACAGTCAAACCCTGACGGAGTATTGCCTCCGAATTTGTAGGGTGTTCCTATGTACTTTTCAGCATCTTTCAGAATATCATTGATTGATCTGGAAATATTGCCATTAAATTTTGAATCCAGCTTTCTGAGATTTTCAGCTTTCGCCACCGTCTTCGTATTCGATTTTTTGCTGGCGGAAGCACTTTTAGAGGATCCGCAGGAAACCACAAAAACAGAGGCTGCAAGTATAACAGCAATCTGCTTTATTTTTATTTTTTGTTGAAATAATTCCGTTCCCATACTCTTCTGATTTATAATTAATTAACAAAACACATTACAAATATACATTTTATATTTAAATTATACTATAACTATACTACAACTATATTATAAATATATGTTAAAATTTTTTTTTCATTTATTTATTGGTATATTTGATTCTATTTTAAAGATATGGCAACATATGAAAGTCTGATCAAGATCACAGGAGCTGTGGGCGACCTGGTATTTTATAATCTGAACGGGAAAAATGTGGTTCGGAAAAAAAGTGGCTTCAATAAAACCGCTTTTAAAAAGAGCCCATCGTATGAGAAAGTACGGCAAAACAGTTCGGAATTCGGACACTGTTCAAAAATCGGTAAGATTATCCGAAAGAAACTTGAAGTGTATATCAAGGAAGCAGGTGATCCTCTGCTCTATCAGAAGTTTGCAAAGGTGATGACCGCCATCAAAGATTTGGACGGGGTTTCTGAAAGAGGAAAAAGAACGGTTGAAAATGGTTTAAAGACTGAAGAAGGAAAGAGTCTTCTGAGAACATTTCAGCTGGGTTCGGTCAATAATATTTCTGATTGTATCAGCATTCAGAAACAGATACTATATAAGAATGATGATTGTACTTTGGATGGAGGAACTATATTAACCTTAAAATTAGATTCTGAAAATTACAGTATAGAAAGTCATGAAGAAATCATCATCTGGAACCAGCAACAGACAAAGTCTTTTAAAAAGTATTTCTCTGATGATGATTTTCTGATCTATTTTATGGTGTTCAGGAATGAAAATAATGAGATTACCCGTATGGGATTTGTTTAAATAAAAAAGTCTGCAGAATCTACTGCAGACTTTCTTTTTTATTTCTTTTCTCCTTTCCAGGTTCCTGATTTCGCAGGAGTAGGAAGTGAGTTGGTCCAGTTTCCATTTCCTTTTTTATCTCTGGATAATGTTCCCTTGAATTCTCCTTTCGAAGGAAGTCCTACTGTTGCATTCAGATCTCCTGTTTCACTTAAATTACCGGAAATATTATAGTTTTCATCATTAATATCGGAATGCATTGTTCCTACCACTTTACCACTCTCATCTACCACAAAGTTCCAAACTCCTTTGTCACTCCCTTCATAAGAACCGGACCATGTTCCTACATAGTCATAAATAGTATCATCATCAGAGCTGCAACCGATCAATAAAAATGCCATTAAAAAAAGTAAAAAAAGTTTCTTCATAGTTTCAGTAGTTTTATAACCTAAATCCTGTTATTCTCATGTTCTTTCCTATAAAATTCAGTCACAGAGAATATTGCTTAATATTTATTATTTTTTTGTTCCGTGCAAATCTACTAATTTTTTCATTCAAATTATCTGAATTTTAATTAGTCTCCAATATGTTTATTAAAAATCATCATATTTCGGCTAAAATACGAATATTTTTCAAACAAATAACAGCTCCGTACATTTTGAGTTATTCAAAAAAATATCATCAAAAACAGATAGTAATTCTTTCAATATTTGTTTATAGTTAGTTTTTACCAGATTTTAAGGTATTTTCATTCTCCTTTTAAAGTTATTTCTTACCTTAGTGAAAAAAATTAACCTTTTCAAAAAATAACATGAAAACAAAAACATTCTTTTTGGCAGCACTTGCTGTTTACAGCAGTTCGATAGCACAGGTGGGGATTAATACCTCCACTCCAACTCAAACGTTGGATGTCAATGGTCAGGTAAGGGTAAGAGGGCTTTCCAATGCTGAAAAAAAAATTGTTGCAGCTGATGCTGAAGGAGTTTTGGTCTTAATTTCGCCTGAAGAAATTTTTGCTCCTAAAGCACTGCTCAACACATCGATGTCTTCTGCTGAACAAAGACAGACTATTTACGAAGGAAAATGCTTTCAACCTACTGATAATGCATCTTCCTGCACAGTATCCTTAAATCATTATACCTCTTGCGCCGGATTTACGAATCCTGTGGATACCCAAATTGTGGTGGGGCAAGGCATCAATACCGGTAACGGACAGTTTCTAGGAACATGGACAGCAAAATATATTGACAATAAAGGATTTTCTAATACCGCTCCGGCTGCCAATCAGATAGCCCCTGATTATCCCAGAATTTCATATCCAAGCTCCAATACTGTAAACTATTTGGGAAGTGGCAGCTTTGGCGGCCAATGTAACACTGATCTGGTAACAACAATTAACCAGACTACAGGAGATATAAAAGTAGAGTCTGTAAAGCGAAGCATGTACGCCCACCTTGTGTACCTTATTAATATTGCCCGCTCCAGATCTTTATAATAGCCGATATCTGATTTCAAAAGGCAGCCACAATAGTTACATTGTGGCTGTTTTTGTTAAATAAAAGCCCCCGGTCCGGAGGCTAAAAACTATTGGATGAATGAAAAACTTATTTCAAATCTAGTAAAACATTCCTCAGTCTTTTATGAGTACAGTCATAATCGCATATATTCATTAATTCACAAAGTTGTTTAAACTTTACCCAATCACAAAAGGTTTCATTTTAAAACACTTGAGTCACTTAAGTAAGTTTAAAATGATACTGCAGAAAAGTTCACTTAAGATGAAAATTAAAGATTTTTACAAAACTTAGATATACTTATTATCCATAAGGTTTGATTCTGAAAAACTTAAGTGGTTAAGATAATGAATATAAAAGTTTAAACAACCTCAATATCAATTGCTTTACTTTTTATTTTCTGAGAGTCCAGCCGTATATCCAGTCGAGCTGCCGCATTTGCTTATGGATAAAGAACCCGATAAAAAGATCACGAAACCATGCAGCTATTGGGTTTGTTTTTGTTTTGGTATTGCCAACTTTTCTTGCGCTTTTTATTATTTTTTCAACCCTGGACTGCCGCCTGGATTGAAAGGCCTGAAAAGCAGCCTCATATTCATTATTTAATTTTAACTGTTCAGCCATAACAGCTGTATCTTCCAGTGCCAGTGATGCTCCCTGCCCAATATGCGGAGAAATACCGTGCGCAGCATCACCAATGAGGCAAACCCTCCCCTTGTACCAATATGAAAGGCTGGGCAGATCATAAATAGGGTAAGCAATAATTTCGTAGCTGTTCCTGATAATGCTGGAAAGCAAAGGATCATCATTCTTATGTATTTCTGCCAAATGGTTCTTAATTTCAGCCTTCACGGTCTTTTCCATTTCCTGAGGTTGCGGTTCCTGTTCTCTGAAATAATTATTAAACCACCACACTTCACCTTTGTCAGAAACTGAGTAGGCAAAAAAGCCCCTCTCTCCAAAGATCATCCTTATTGAATCAAGCGGTTCCGAAAGTTCAGCAACCTTAGCATATCCTCCGGTAGAAATAAGCTTTGTGTATCTGATAACAGATGTTTCCGGAAACATTTGTTTTCTGACCTCAGAAAACATCCCGTCACAACCTATTATGATATCACCGGTAGCGGAAGTTCCATCTGCAAAATATGCTGTCACGTTATCATCTGATTCACTATAACTGATAAATCTTTTACCATATTCTATTTTTATACCGGCTTCAGCTGCAGCGAACCGGGCATATTTGTTGAGGTTTGCCCTTTTTAACTGCAGGGTCTCTACTCCGTACTGCTGTTTTTGATAAGCAGTCCCCAGCTCTGCTATCTGTTTTCCTCTGGCATTAAAAAATTTCATTGAACCCGGAGTGTAATCTTCTTTAAGCTTTTCAAGATCTATAAACTCTTTCAATACATTTAATCCGTTAGGAGTAATGCCTAAAAAGACACCCTCGTTTGTATTATTTTCAGATCTCGATTCAAATATTTCAGATTGAAAACCTATTTTTTTCAGCTGCAAAGCCAGGATTGGCCCGGCAACTCCCGCTCCAATTATGATTACTTTTTTATTCATTGCTTTCTTATTTACATCAAAGTATGTATACATTTTTGTTGGGCAGACTATTCGTCTCCTGAATTTTTATATCTTTAATTCTGATAATATGATGCTGTAAAAGTATCACACTAAGGAAAAAGGAACTTGCAAAAAAGGGAGTTAAACTAGCAAATCAGGGAGTAATGGGATTTGAATTTAAAAATAACGAAACGGCATTTACTGTAGACTTTAATGAAAATGACCTTAATGCCTTCGGTTTTAAAGAAGATGTCTTTAAAACAGCTATTCCCTTTGGACAGTTAACAACCAAGCAATGGCTTTTTGACGGTATCAGAATATTATATTCGGAGACGGATCTTCAAAGATGCACAGAATTTGACTGGAAAGGAGATATGGAACTTGTCACCATGCATTTTAATATACAGGGAAAAACTTCCATACAGCAACATGGAATGAACGGTTCTTTTGAGCTGAATAGGAATCAGCATAATTTATTTTATGGTACCAGTGCTGAGGGTAAAATGAAATGGGATGAGCCCCAAATTAAATCATTTATGATTCAGTTTTCAAAAGATGCTTTTCTTGCGATATCAAAAGATGGCAACGAATCTCTTAAACAGTTTGCTGACAAGATAGCTTCAGGAACACCCGTTGCTTTTTCAGCCTCAAATTTAAATATCGATTTACCTTTACATACCTGTATCAACTCAATTTTAAACTGTGAATTTTCGAGTGGATCAAAGCGGCTGTTTCTTTTTTCAAAAACCATTGAATTGCTTGTTTTGCAGGCAGAAGCATTTAATACGGTTGAAAATCAAAAACCGGAGTATCTAAAACATGATTACGATAAGGAGCGAATTATCTTTGCCCGTGATTATCTGGTGAAAAATATAGGATCACCCCCAACCCTTCCGGAACTGGCAAAGATTGCAGGCATCAACGAATATAAGCTGAAACGTGGGTTTAAAGAGATTTTTAATCAGACCGCTTTCTCTTATCTCTCGGATTTGCGTTTAGAGATGGCAAAGAATGATTTGCTTGTTGGTAAAAAACAGGCTACAGAAATAGCCATGGAACTGGGTTACTGTTCCTTGCAGCATTTCAGCAGTGCATTCAAGAAAAAGTTTGGCGTTCCCCCGAATCAGGCAAGATATTAAATATGTTTTAAAACAGACCGAACAAAAAAGCTGTAAAGAATCAACTTTACAGCTCCATTTTCATAGTATGTTTTTAGAATCTTTTTATAGTCTTATCATTTTCAGACTACGCCTTAGTTTTGGAACTTTACAAAATCCAGATAAAAAGAAGGATTACCTCCATTAAAGGATGTTGGTACTACTCCATTTGTTTTTCCAGCCAAGACAGTATAAGTTCCTGGTACAGCAAAATATAACACCCTGTTCTGATCTCTTGGAAACATGAATGCAGCCGTGACTGACCCACAGTAACTTCTCCAGACATCACCAATGCCGTTGATATAGAAAAAGTAATCATTACAGTCAGAATTGATGGCAATCCCACATCGGAAAAAATACCAGCCCTTTGCCGGGATGGTTACCTGAATTCCTGTATTCAGTCCGCTACCCCCTGTTGTTGCCGTATAAGGATTTACCAATGTTCCGGTATAAGGTGTCCAGTTATTGGCAAAGGCTGTAGTAACAGTAGATGACCACGTTGCCAAGCCATTAGCATCACTGGTCAGCACATAACCCAGCTGCTGGGTACCGTCTTTGATCTGAAGAGCCCCATTGGTAGTTCCGTTATCAATAACAATCTTTGCACTGGCTGCTCCTGCCGGTACAGTATTGGTTCCTACCAGGACTTTTCCTGTGCCATTAATACTTAAATTATTACCTGCCGTTGCAATATCTGTTGCCTGAGAAAGGGTTCCACCAAGTTTTACATCTGTACCGGATAAAGTAAGACCGTTACTTGCCGTGATATTGTTATTAATGATTGTTGTTCCGCCATTTCCATTACCTCCGGCAAGCTCGGTAACCGTCATAAATCCTATTCCCGGATTCAGCTGAGCAGTTCCGGCTCCTCCCAATCTTACTTTTACAGAGGTATCAACTGTAGGTCTGTAAATAGCATAGGCTTCCGGCTGGCCGCCAAGCGATGTTGCCGGATAATTGTTTATGGCATCCACAACTCCTGTTGTACTGGAAGGAAGAACAGAATTATTGGAAGCATCTACCCATTCATATACGAAAAATCCTCCTGCCAGCGAAAAATCTGTAGCATGCAGCTGACAACGGAGCACATAGGTTTTACCTGCTTTCAGATTGAAAACACCTGCGCTATAAGTAATATTATTAGAAGCAATGACAGATCCAAATGTCACATCTGATCCTGTAGATACTGTTTGAGCAGCGTTTGGTTTCACAATAATATAGTCTCCTGTAGATGTTGTTCCCGTTGAAAGAAGCTCCCATGTAGCATTTGTACCGGTAAGTCCGGTACTTACAAGCTCCACACTCTGATTGGCCGGTATTGAAATACTGGCACTGCCATTAATGGTTTCCGGAGTAGCGGCATTGACGGTGATCTTAAAGTTTGTGTTGTTTTTAATTCTGTAAATCCTCCCTTTGAAGTTTCCAACCCCACTGATGGAAGGCGGTAAACCGAATACGGCATCTGAACTTCCATTGTATGAAACGTGGAAATCTGATAGTGCTAAATTATAAGTGGCTGTAGTAACCGCTTTATAATTAGCTGCCAATGATCCGTTAATATCCATTGTAGAACCGGGATTCACTGTGTTGACCCCAACATTTCCTGCCTGGGCAAAAGCAACAGCCGGACTAAAAGCCAGCATCGCAAGAATTAATTTTGTAGAAGTTTTAAACATTTATCCTTATTTTATTTACATTAATAAACACTATTGTTTAACATAATGTAAAAGTATTAGAATAAATTCTACAGGAAACATCACCAAGCGTAGAAAAAAACTAAGCAATTTGTAGAAAATTTTCTACACTCAAAAATTAGCTTTTTAATCATAGAAAATTACGACATATAAGCTTCATACAGCTTAATGAGATCTGCCAGATTATTTGTTTTCAGCTTTTTATGGATTCTTTTTTTATACGTACTGATCGTAGACATCTGGATATCCATTTCATTTGAAATTTCAAGATTCCCATTTCCTTTTACCATTAGCATGAAAATCTCATATTCTCTTTCTGACAAGCTTTTTATAGCATCAAGATTGGAAGGCTGCAAAAGCTTATTAACAAAGCCATTAGGATAATAATTTCCTTCTGAAAACATCTTCATGACAGCTTCGGAAATGGTATCTACTTTACTGAGCTTGTTAATGTATCCATCTGCCCCTTCTTTGATATACTGTATGGCAATTTCTTCTTCATATGCTGAAAAAACAAGTATTTTCAAAGCAGAATCAAGTACTTTTATTTCTGAGATCATTTTTTTATTCCTGCTTTCCGGCATATTGATATCCAGAATCAGAAGGTCATATTTTTGCCTGGAAATTTTATCCAGCGCTTCGGGATAGTCGGCCGCCGTATCAATTAAAACATCAGGAATACGTGATTCTAAAATGATAGCAGTACCCGTTAATACAATGTCATGATCATCTGCTATCAGGATCTTTTTACTCATTTTTTCGATTTTTTTAAAATTAACTGGAAAGAAGTTCCTTTCGTTTCATTTTTCTTGATCATAATTTTACTTTCAATCATTTGCAGCAACTGCAATACCAGGTGAAGTCCCATGCCGTATTTTTGCAATAACAGCTTCTCATTTTCAATATTTTCCTGAAGCTTCATATAATATTCGATCTTCTGGTTATCCATACCAATTCCCGTATCTGCTATTTCCAGCATCACCACTCCATTCTCATCTGCCCCACTGATCGTGATCGTTCCGTTTCTGGTATATTTTACAGCATTATCCATCAGATTATGAATAATAACAGCAAGAATATTTTTCCCAATCCGAATCATGAGTTTTTCATCTGTTTTGTTGACAATTGCTGTATTATGATTCGCTGCAATCTCATCAAAAAGAATTTTCTTTTCTTCCACCAGCTCATACAATGAGTACAGCTCTGTTTCATCAGTCCGGTATTCGTTGTATATATCAGCATATTCTTTCAGTGTTTTGGTAAAATTATACAGCTGGTTGGATGATTTGTAAATAGAATTCAGAATTCTTTCTGTACGGTACGTATTCGTTTCATCGTAATCCAGTGCTTCTTTACTGGTTAAAGCAATAAACTTCAATGGTGTGGTAATGTCATGGGTAATGGTACCGATAAGTTTTTTCTGCTGTTCAATTTCTTTTCCCAGTTTTATTTGTGTCATCTCCAGGTCTTCTACTGTTTGCGACAACGCCTTGGTTCTTAATCGGATAACCGCTTCCAGCTCACGGTTTTTCTTTTTATGAAAGCTGATCCGCCATTTTACAGACAGATAAAGTAAAATAAGCAAAACAAGACCTGTAATTAATTTAAACCAAAGAGTCTGATAAAAGAAAGGCGGAATGATGATCCTAATCTTTTTAAAAACATATTCCTGCTGATCGGAAGCAAGCATTCTTACGGTAAGAAAATGAGTGCCATAACCGAGATTACTGAGTAAAAGTTTTCTGTCTTTTCCTATTGGCAGCCATTTCCCGGCTCCTTCATCATCCAGCTTTGTTTCAATGACAATATTATCAGGGTTGGCATAATAAGGAACATCAATAAAGATCTCAACCCTTCTGTTTTCCTGGCTGAGCATTAAGGTATTTTCAAATATTTTTTCCTTATCATTTACCATGGCTCTTTCGATATACATGTCTGTGGGATAATAACTTTTAATTTTTAAGGGATTAAAAAATACAAGCCCATTTAAGGATGGAAAAACAAAATCTCCGTTTTTAAGTTTATTCCCATTTATATTGCTCCCGCCATTAAATTCATTGGTATTGAAGCCCGCTTCTTTTGAATATCTGTAATAGATCAGTTTAAAAATCTTCTTCTGTACGTATTTCAAAAGCATACTTTCCTTAATTTTGTATAAACCGTTATTGGTGGGAATCCAGAAGTATCCGTTATGATCTTCCAGCAAAGTATGGGGTGACAAAAGATTACCTTCAGAATCTCCGGGCAGCTTTATAAGACGGTTATTTTCTAAAAGATAAAAACCTTTCCCAAGTGTGGTTATCCATATCTTTCCATCAGCAGTAGGCACAATATCCCTGACCGACAATTCATTTTTTCCGGTAATATTATATATTTTATTAAGCCTCGTGGATATTCTGAATAATTCTTTTATGGTACCCACTAAGATATCTCCATTCTCTGTTAAAGCAATTTTGGTGGGCTCGTTTGCAAAGAAATATTGTTTCTTTAAAGACTTATAAGGCCAGTCTTCATAAATGCTCAGTGTGCCTGTGAACTCCGTCTTTCCTTTTTTCTGTTTCACAGCCAGCACATAGTATTTCCCATGGGCAAAGAAAAAATCTTTCACGGTATCTTCTCCTGTAGAAATGCTCTGAAAATCTGTGAAGTCTGACCGTTTATTATAGATGAACAGGGTTTGTTCCCTTCTGGCGGCAATATTTCTGTATTGATCAAAATTTAAAAAATACGATATATTTTTTCCAAAGTTTTTACTTTTTACCAATCCGTTTCGGCTATAGATTTCACCTGCAGGGGTGATGACACATGAATCATTATAAGGCTGAATGGCATAGAACACCGAAGGTGATTTCGGGGTTTTGTTTTTTGATACAACAAAATCGGTCAGACTTACAATCTTCAGTCCTTCTGTACTGCTTCCCAGATAGAGTTTTTTATATTTTTCATCATAATAAATACTCATCAGATTGCTTTCACTTATACCCCCCAGATGAATCAGCTTAGCTATATGAAGTATTCCGTTGATATAGATACATCTGTAAAGAGTGTCATTATTCAGGACAAATCCCTGTCCATTTGTTCTGTTCCAGAATATCTTGCTTCTGACATCCGTTACAATGGGCAGATCATACGAAGCAGTAATCTTTCCCTCTTCAATTTTTTTTACTTTTCTGGCATCTCGGTCAATATAAAACAGAAAGCCATCTACAACGAAAGCATTGGCGTCATTTTTGTAAATTGGTTTTACATCAAGCTTAATTTGTAATTTCGAACGAAAGTCTTCATAAACAAAGGAATGTTGTGTTATTAAATATCTTCCTTTTTGGAAGTCCATAAAGAAACTGACTCCCGGAGACGGACTATAGCTGTAGTTTGAAACACACAGATGATAATTGCTATTATTCCTAACAATAACTGTTGGCCACCTTTTTATATTGTTGATGACTTTAGGAGCTTTCCGATGTATTAATACTGTTTTACCATAATCTACTGCTGTAAGAATACTGTCTTTTCCGGGATCGCCACAAAAATAGGTAAACCGTTGGCTATTCAAAGGAAAATTTTTGTGCACCAGAAAATTGAGTCCGTCATATCTTACAACTCCGTTTTCAGTCGTCAGCCAGATAAAGCCGTATTTATCTTTTATTATATCTTTTACACTATTCTGAGGAAGTCCATTATCCGTATTGAAAAGCTGAACAGTATACTGCTGAGAATACATCGAAAGAAAAGCAAACAGAAAACCAACTGCAAGAATATTTCTAAACAAACCAATCATTTTTTACCAATAGTGTAAAGATAATTTATTTAGATAAATTATTTGTTAAACATACATTTATTCTTATAAAAACGGGTATTTATTAATATTTCAGGGATAAAAATTTCTCCGGTTTTATAAAACAAATCTTTTCCATAGAAAAGCTTATCTGGATATATTTTCATCAAATATCATGTTAGCATTTTTTTAATGAGTATTTTTGATAACAATCTCATTAATTCTTATTATGGTTGCAAAGAAAATAATTACAGTTATTGTATTACTCCAGTCAGTAACATTCTATTTTTCTCAAAATACAGTAAACAGGCAGCAGGCTAAGGATGATATTGACTATTATGGTAAGATTGTTTCAGATTCTCATTATAACCCTTTTCTGTTTATATCGCAGAAGCAATATATTACAGAGGTTGACAAAATTAAAAATCAACTGCCAGAACAATTGTCATTAAAGGAAATGACTCTGGTCATGTATAAAGTAAGTGCCCTTTTACAGGATGCCCATTCCAATCCGGGAATTTCACAGTCTTTCATGAAAGAGGATTTTTCTAAACCTATTTTCTTCCCACTGATACTGATTTCAGACCATGATAAGCTTTACTCAACGGTAAATACGGGGGCAATACCTCCAGGTGCAGAAATCATCAGTATTAACGGAAAAGATATTACTCCTTTGTTTAAGAAAATGAAAAAAAGTATTGGAGGAACCAGTCAGTTCAGAGATGTTATATCACTCAAACTGTTCAGTTATTTTCTGTATCTTGAAGATATCACACCTCCATTTTCTATAAGATATAAATCATCTGACCGTAAAAAGATGGATATGACGATCAAAGAAGGCATAAAGCTCAGAGATTTTCTGACTTTATCTATGCCCGGAATCAGTAAACCTTATGAGTTTAAAATGATCAATCATCAGCTGGCCTACCTGGATTTCAGAAGTATGTCCGGAAGTACAGATGATTTTGATACATTTCTCAGCCAGACATTTGCAACAATCAGAAAAGAAAACATCAAAGAGCTGGCCATTGACCTCAGGAATAACAGTGGCGGAAATTCACTTCTCGGAGACCTGCTGCTGAGCTATATTACAGACAGAAAGTATTCTTTACAAGGCCGAAAATACTGGAAAATAAGCCAGATTTATAAAGATAAACTTCTCTCAGATAAAAATACCGAAGGTGAGTACCTCAAAATGAAAAACGGAACGGTGTGGGAAATCGGAGACTGCAAACCTGATGACAATAAATTTAAAAACGATACGATTTTTAAAGGAAAAGTATATCTGCTGACCGGTCCATTTACTTTTTCGAGTGCGAACCTTGTGGCAGACGGAATGAAACAGTATAAACTGGCCGAACTTATAGGTGAGCCAACAGGAGAATATACCAATGATTTTGGCGAAGCTTTTATGTTTAATCTTCCTAACAGCAAAATTCAGATGCGCAGTACTTCTTCTATGAGCATCGGTGCTGACTGTAATGCCGGCAGCTATACTCCTGTTGTTCCTGATGTTCTTATCACTCCTTCCCTAAAGGATAAAATCAATGGAATTGATCCGGCATTGGAATACATACTCAATAAGTCCGGAGGTAAATAAAACTAATTGATAATCTCTCCTTTGCTGTCTTCCAGTTTTTCACGGAATCTCTGAAGGTCTTCAGGATTGGGTTTTGTCCATTCTTTAACCTCTCCGATAATTTTCAAAGGCATTTCAGAGCGGTAAGAGCGGGTAGGATTTCCGGGAAACTTCTTATCTGTGACATTCGGATCGTTTTCAAAACTTCCTGTTGGTTCGACCATATACACCCGTTCTGCCCCCTCTCCTTTCGCCAATGCGGCAGCAAGGCCAGCTCCGTTTGCCAATGCTGTAAAGTAGATATGATTCATTTTCAGATCAGACTGATAATTGGAATTTCCACCTGCTGTCAAAAGTTCTCCAGTCTGCAGATCTGCTTTTGTACCATGATAGAAAGGACCTTTATCAGACGGATGATTTTTAAGAAACAACGACAGGTCAGCATTCTTTTTTGATTTTTCCGGATCTCCCAGGTCTTCATAGCATTTGGAAATATTCATATAAAGAGCAGGCAGTGCACTTTTAACCGTGTCATCATTTATTTTTAGAGCAAATTCCAGTGCTGTTTCAAGCCATTGTAACTGATCAGCAACTGTTTTCTGATGACGCGCCACATAATGGGCTGCCAGAAATTTCTCATGATCATCCGTTGCGCTTTCCCAGGCCTGTAAAAACAGACTACCCGCTTCTTCAGGCATTTCTTTTTCTTCAAAACTCATTCCCTGCAGGCAAAGCTTGATGACAGGATTAAAAGGTGAAAATTCCATATTCTATTTTTTTGATTCAAACTGACAAATTTACATGAATATGCTGCAACTGGCATTATTTTATTGAAATTCTTTAGTTTAAAATAAAACTCTCCCCTGATTTATTATTACACTTAATATCAGTTCCTGTCATAAAAAACCAATTTCCAGTGTCTTAGTTATAAGGGTTTCTTAACCATGTAATTGATTTTTATCTGTGATATTTTTAGCCATAATCAAAGCCTATAAATCAATACTTACTTTTCAAATATTTTTGTTCGTCACTAAATACAGATTTCGCTTTCTAATTATATAAATATCATCATGTATGTCATTTGCATTTGTATGTTGATAAATATTTTATTTGAAATTCATTTTTCTAGAATTAAAAAGCATTGTAAATGTTGGTTTTTATTGACGGTAAGCACAGCTTACTTTACAAAATTCTATCAATGGCTCAAATATTTTTTTTAATTTTAACAATTCAGTCAATTATCTGGATAGGTAAAACAATTGAAACAGTACATCATTAAACGGTAAGCAAATATTAAGAAAAAATTCCTAACGATCTTAATCGTTTAGCTAAATGCTTGAGTAATTATATATTCACTAGTATGAAAAACCATAAGTTAACAGCATTTTTAATTATTATAACAATACTATTTTCCTGCAAAACTGAAAAGAAATCGGACATTCATTCGGTCTTCAATAATTCAGGTTTTGATAGCAGCAATATTGATTCTACTAAAAATCCCTGTACTGATTTTGACGGCTTTGCCAATGGTAACTGGAAGAAGAAAAATCCGCTCCCTGCTACAGAAAGCAGATGGGGTGCTTTCGAAATTCTTGATCGGGACAACAAAATAAAACTGAAAAATATTGTAGACAGCATAAGTAAATTACCTGATCTCAAATCAGGTTCAGAATCTCAGCAGATAGCTGATTTTTACAGATCATACATGGACACTGCTACCATAGAAAAGTTAGGGATTTCTCCGCTTGACAGGTATTTTGAGCGAATTGACCATATTAAAGATTACACCGATTGGGTAAACATCTCCGGGGAACTTGAAAAGCTTGACGTACCTACTTTCATCAGTTATAAGGTAGAAGCCGATGCTCATAACAATCAGATGAATATTCTTTCGTTAGGGCAAGGCGGACTCACTTTGGGTGATAAAAGCTATTATACCCTAAAAGAAACTAAAAATGTTGATTTAAAAGACAGAATGATCCGACACATTGATATTATGTATAAAATTGCAGGTCTAAAAGAAGTCTCCCCCGGTTCCAAAATTTACGAATTGGAGCAAAACGTGGCCCGTCTGCAGCTCTCCAGTCTGATGTTGCGTGATCAGATAAAAACCTATAATAAGATGTCTGTCCCAGAGCTCAGCCGCATAGCACCAAAATTTAATTGGAACGGGTTTTTAAAAGCGCAGGGAATTAATACCCAAACTGTTATTATTGAAGACCGGGCTTATATGAGCAATTTAACAGCTCTTCTGTATAAGACGCCGTTAACTGTATTGAAATTATATACCCGGTGGCAGCTTTTATCTCATTTTGCACCTTACCTGCCACAGCAATACAGCAATCGTCATTTTGCTTTTTTCGGAACAGTAATGGCTGGAAAAAAAGAACAGAAAAGTCGCGCAGACACGGCAATTAAAGAGTTAGAACAGGCACTGGGCATGCCTTTGGGTAAGCTTTTTGTTCAAAGATATTTCCCTGAACAGGATAAACAAAAGATAGGTGAAATGATTGAAAATGTGCGCCAGGTTTATCATCAGCGCATAGACAGGTTAAGATGGATGAGTAACAGCACCAAAGCTTCCGCACATAAAAAATTAAGCACAATGACTTTCAAGATCGGATACCCGGACAAATGGCCCGACTATTTCGGGATCTCCATACAGCCATCACGTTTGGTAGACAATGTAATTGCTGTAGCAGTTTTTCATCATAACGAAAACATCAGGAAAATTGATAAGCCCGTAGATAAAGGCGAATGGCATGCAACACCGCAGACCGTTGATGCCTTTTACGATCAATATACTAACAGTGCTTGCTTCCCTGCTGGTATCCTGCAGCCACCTTTTTACAATCATAAAGCGGACGATGCTATAAATTATGGTGCCATAATCGCAGCAATAGGACATGAAATAACCCATGCTTTTGATGACAGAGGTTCGAAATTCGATGCGTCAGGTAATTTAAATAACTGGTGGACATCAATAGACAGACATAATTTTGAAAACCTCACCAAACAATACATTAATTATTTTAACCAAATGGAGGGTCAGCCGGGTTTACATATTAACGGACATCTCACGATAAGCGAAAATATAGCAGATCTCGGTGGACTTACCCTTGCCTATCATGCACTTGAAAAAAGTTATGATAAAAAAAAGATTCCTTCCCCCATTAACGGTTTTACCTGGCAACAACGCTTCTTTTTAGGATGGGCTCAAATGTGGCATGGCAACATCAGTTCTGAAGCTTTACGTAATGAACTGCTAACCAATCCCCATGTGCCTTTCAGATTTAGAATAAACGGTCCACTGGCACAAATGAAGGAATTTAAACAAGCGTGGAATTGTGATAAAAAAGATTCAGCTAATTTGAATCGCAAAGGGATAGAAATCTGGTAACCAATTTATTCCGACTGAATGATCACAAACCGAACGAACTTAAATTCATTTTTAATATCTGTTTGTATATGCTGCCGCATCCCGAAGAAGCTCTATATCAAAATACATATCAACAACTCCGAAAATTTCAGTTTCGGATACTAATTGATGCGTAATCACGTCCATCTGGCTGTGGCTCTATACAAAGAAGCAGATAGGAGACAGAAAAACGGGCAGTTACATCATTTTATTCTATCACAAAAAATTTGATTGTGACAGAATATTTACTGATTATACAGCCTGAGAATCTCTACCAATTCAGGTATGGATCGTATTTTAAGCTTCTCAAACAACCTGTTTTTGTAAGTGCTGATCGTTGATGAATGGAGATTCAGCAGGTTAGAAATTTCTTTGAGGGGAAGACCTTCTGCAAGCTTATCGGCAATTTGTAATTCACGGTCTGATAATGCTTCAAGGGGAGAATTTTTTGTTGCGCCAGTTAATGATTCTAAAAAAATAGCTTCCTTTATATTATCACTGACATATCGCCCCTTATTGAGCATCGACGTTAAAGCAGTCTCAATGGCTTCAGTGGAGCTTAGCTTGCTCAGATAGCCACCAGCACCCATTTTTAGATAACGCATCCCATATAACTCTTCATCCTGTGAAGAAAATATTAAAATTTTTAATTCAGGCTGGTGAATTTTAATATAATCTATTGCTTCCTGAACAGTACCATTAGGCATATTAACATCCATAATGGCCAGATCCGGTTTTTCATTCAGAATTAATTTGTACAGCGATTTATAATCCTCTACTTCTGAAATGATGGCATCGGGTATTAATCGTTTGATTGTTTGTATCAAACCCATCCGGACGATACCATGATCATCTGCTACTACAATACGAATGTTTGCTTTTAAACCCATTATTCTATTAATTTATGTAAAAAAAGGGAAACCGTAGTGCCTTTATCTTCATCGGAAATGATTTGGATGTTTCCATGCAGCAAGGATATAAAATTTTTTACAATTTTCAAACTTAATCCCACTCCTTTTTCGCCTGCAGTTCCCAGAAATACAGGGTTACCATACGTGTAGATCACAGGTAAGTACTTTTCATTTATTCCTGTTCCGGAATCAATTACAGAAAGCACAACTTGGTCACCCTCCGTAACTACCTGTAAACAAACTTCCTGCCCCGGAAAAGAATATTTTACCGCATTGTTAAAAATCTTGTCCAAAACATATTCAAGCAACAGGCGATCACTTGTGAGAAACGCATTGTGATCTCCTTTAAAATAAAATTGAATGTTTTTTTCTTTTAATTTAGCAGCGTATTTTTCTTCTAAATAGTGAAAAAGATCCATCACCATAATGGTAACGGGTTTAATCTTAAATTCCCCGTATTGCGTTTTCAGCCATGCAACGCTGTCCTGGATAGTTTGCAGATTCTTCCGGGCATCTTTTTTTATCTGAGGCAACAGCTTAAAAAAATCTTCCTCACTTATGGTCTTCTGCTCCAGCTCTTCTATAAGCCACAGAAAAGTTCCAAACAGTTCTTTTGAGTCATGAGACAATATCGAAATCAGTCCGTTCTTGAAATTGATCTCATTTTCCAGTCTTTCAATTTTTAATTGTAGTTCGTTGATAAAATCATTCATAAAATCCGTTTCAAAGGTTTTAGAAGCTGTTTGAAATTATTTTTTTGAAAAAAGGCAGAAAGGGTTATGTTGTTCAATTTTGAATAAAAACATATCGTTCAAACCTTTCTTCCGGGAACTGCCAAGTTATAAAAAATATCATATTAGTAAAAAGAAAAATCAAATAGAATTTACCTGAAATAACAATTCTCCTACTTTTTTCAACTGAAAATGACTTTGTACGGCATAATATTCCGACAGGCTTTCACCCTGAAAACCCGTTACTTGCCTTACGGAAAATGGATAAAAGGTGAAACTTGGGACAATATCAAGAGAGTATTGATCGTAAAAATCCGAATGATGTAGAATAAAAAATAACAAGCTAAAACAGCAATACCTGATAGATAAACTACCCAAAAAACCTCTACAGGTACTGCCAATATTGAGGTTGATAGAACAAAAATCATCCAGGAAGAAACGTTTGTATATAGAAATACGTCAGAAATCTTTTGGAAAGTTCTGTAGGTTCAGCAATTTGCTATGACTGAGCCACAGCCATAAAAAGAAAGTAAAAGTTATTTCAGAAGGCATCGTTAAATTGCCGTAAAGCTATAATACACATTGACAGAGTAAGTGGTATTCTCCTTTCCTACCAAACTTTGGGCGCCCGCAGGTGGTATGGTATATCTTATGTTCAGTCCACGGTCCAGAACCGGAGCTCCGTTAAAAAGTATTTTTTGAGGAGTTTTGGATAAGGGTACATTTACAGAACCTCCATCCACTCCAATTTGTAAAATGTTCGAATTGATGTCGGTCTGCAGGCCGCCTTTCTTGAAATAATTTTCGTCCGATTTTACATAGAGCTCAAAATTTTCATTGTTGGACAGCATAATCTGGTTGGGAATCATTTGTGACTGTCCATCGGTGTATTGGGCTGCAGTATTAAAATTGAAGTTGACAGTGCGTCCGGAACTTGGAATGGTAATCTCCGACAGAGGAAGCACCTTCAACTGAACAGCCGTATTCTGCAAACTGTTAATAGAGTTATCTGTACTTCCGGCAT
Source organism: Chryseobacterium sp. ON_d1 (assembly GCF_006829085.1). Classification (GTDB taxonomy): domain Bacteria; phylum Bacteroidota; class Bacteroidia; order Flavobacteriales; family Weeksellaceae; genus Chryseobacterium. The sequence continues at coordinate 765,642 of NZ_BJTC01000001.1, read as the reverse complement.
TGAAGTTCAATTCAAAAGTATAAGTTCCGGCTTCAAAAAAAAAGTTTTTAAAATCTTCTGCAGATACATAAAGCTGCGGAATGAAGCTGTTTCTGTTTCCTGCTGTAACACTGAAATTAGCAGCAGAAAAATTCTGAAAATCGGCAGATAATGCTTTGGTTGTGAGTGCAGATCCATTGCTACCCAGTTTAATACTTGCTATATTTCTGGTTCCTGCAACGCCTTTGGAGGAGGTGAACTGAATGTTTGCGGAAGCAGCTTTGGCTAAAAAATTAAAATCAACCGTATTCGCAATTTCTGTATTCCCTAAATCCCACACCTTCATGCTTGCATTGCGGTAGTCATTCAAAGAAGATATTTCTATGTATTTTGTTAAAGAGCTTGTAATCCATCGTATCGATGAAGGAATCACTAAAATTGTTTTAAAATTACGGGGAGTGAAATCATTATAATTCTGAGTAATGTCCATAGAATAATTCCCGGCCCGGAAGGCATTGGCAGTAAATTGTGCGGCAGGAATTTTAAATGTAAAATTGATATTTCCGCGGTTGAATCCTCCCCCGATACTGATGGATGGCGGTTCAAACCATTTTATAGCGCTTGTACTGAATGATTGAAAACCTGGCAAATACCCGGAAAGTCCGGTAGATGGCAGCTGCCCGCCCATACTTTCCAACTGCCACAGAAGAGTGGATCCGGGTAAAGTAGATGAGGAAGAAGAATGAGTAAAAGTTGATCCGGAAACAGAGGTAAATGTAGGAGCTGTAGGCAGTAATCCCAAAAAGGCATAATCCCAGTTTGTTCTGTTGGCATTCGTCATTACCCTTGTAGGTACTGAGGTAAATTCGCTCCTGTTAAAAATATTATTTTCAGGAACAGACAGGTACACATCCTGAGCTTTCATGAATGCAGACCCGCAGAACACGGTAAAAATTCCTATTAGAAAAACCCTCATCTTTTTCATACTTTTAAATTTAAAACTTTTTCACCTTAATGGTGGTGTCTTTCTTCTTATATTCAAAAACCACGGTTTTTGAGTAACCTTCTTTTGTTACCTGAATAGTTTGGCTCGGCTGTATATAGCTGTATTTGTCATTTTCAATATAGAGGTTATACTTTCCGGCTTTCAGGAAAAATTCAAACTCATTTTTCTGGTTAACCACGGCAGTATAGATTGTGCCATCTTCACTTTTTGCATACACCACTATTCCTGTCACATCCGTTTCCAAAACATCATAGGCTTGCTTGATCTCTGTTAATTTTCCGCTTACCCTGATGTTTTTTACCAAGCCCACTTTGCGGTTAATATTGTTATGGACCATAATGACAGGATCCATCATCAACCGGGCGCCTGCACTTTCATTCACCTTCAGAGTGTAAGTACCTTCAGGCACATTCTGAAAAACCACTTTCCCATTCTTATCCGTCATCGCTACATAATTGTCCAGTTTTATAATTTCATTAGCAAGTACCGGTTCGCCAGACTCCAGAAGCCCATCAGAATTTTTATCTTCAAAGAACTGGAACGCCACTTTATGATTTCCGAAAGCAGTAGCCGGGGTAAAATATTTTTTAATTCCCACTCTGAACTGGTAATAACTGCCACTTGTTGAATATTCAGCTGTAGATTTATAGCCGGAAAGATTAAAATAACCTGTGGTGGACCAGGAAGGTGAAATCTTATACTCCAGATTACCGGTGATATTGCTGTTTAAATTTTTATAAAGCTCCGAATAGAAGGTTCCTGCTGAAAAAGATCCAGTAAGATTATGATTAAACATCTGGAAATTATAAGAAGCGTATACATTGTAATTGGCAAAATTACGGCTTACATCATAATAAGAATTTAAATCAAAGACACTGGTTGCATTCCATTGGGCTGTTCCGTTGAGAGAGAATGACTTATACCTGTAAGATAAAGTGGTTTTCAGACTGTTGAACCAGTCCGGATTATTATTCTCTTTAGAATAAGAATATTCCGCCGTCAGGTTCAATCCGTGGGCACCTAAAGTAGTGCTGATATTGGCTTCCAACCGGTAAGAAAAAAGTTCCTGTGAGGTATAAAAATTAGCTGTTTTTTGTTTTTCAACTTTTGGAGACAGCAGAAAATTCCATTTCTTTAAAGAAAACTGATACCCTAACCCCAAAGCTTCTGTACTGTTGAAATAATAACGAAAATCAGCAGTATTTCCAGATTGGACAGGCGCACCCTGATAACTCAGGAACTCAGGATTTACCTGCGAATTCTGGTATTGTATAAAAGCACGCTGAGAGGCAGAAAATTGACGGCCAATACGCTGATTTGAGAAAAACGATCCCCGTTTGATCCCTGCATAACTTTTGGTGGCAAAGGAATTAACAGACTGTAAATCCCATTTCCCTATTTTCCCTTCGTAATTGGCTCCCATTGAAGCTCCGGCGTTTTCATCATGATTCAAAAGTCCTTTTTCATGACTTACGCCCAACTCCGTGCGGATTGCGTTTTTATCGTTAATTAACAATGATGTAACCGCGTTCGCTATCTGTGTATCTACATTAAACCGTGGATCATGTTCAAATATATAGGATACTTTCCCATTGAAAGATTTAGCATTGCCAAAACCATATTTTGCACCCGCCAAGGTAGACCCTTCTGTCTGCTGGAAATATGTACCATACAGATTATAATTATTTTCAAGCGCAAGAATTTCAACCTGATTATTATTTCCGAATCTGGTAGAAATTTTCCCACCTCTTCCGAAAACCGGGTAATCGTAATCGCTGCTATTAACATTACCCACCCGTAATACTGTATTTTTTCTCTCCAGTTCCAGCCAGGTATCATATAGGTTATAGCGGCCGTCCTCATGATAGTAATCTGCACCAATATTGAAGCGTGATTTCAGGTTATCAGTTATCCGGAACGCTGTATTTCCTCTCAATTGAAGATAATTGAAACCTGAGCTGTTTTCATTATAGCTCAATTCAGCAAAATTACTTCCGCTCACCGCTTCGTTTCCACGGGCAATTTGTCTGTTATGTGATAAAACGACCAAGTAAAGCGTGTTGCTACCCACAATTTTATTATCCAGCAGGTCTGTGACGATCGCATTAATATTAAATTCCGGATAAATTGTATTCTGTTTTCTGACCGCAATTTTGATTTCCAACGTTTGTTTTTCTAAACCTTCCAGAGATACAGTCTGTTGTTTTGGCATTACTTCCAAACCATCCGGAATGGATTGCAAATCAATCTTAACAGTTCGTTTACTGTAACCCTGGTTTTCTACGGTAAGCAGAATTGAGGACTGTGGTAAAGCGGGGTTAATGAAATTTTCGTATGTAGCTGTATAAATTGCAATGTTTTTGTTGTCTCCTTTAGCAACGAAGAACGAGGTGCTTTCAGTTCTGGTTACGGTTGGGGTAACGTAAGAAACCCGGAATTGGATCTTATTGGATTTCAGTTTCATAAAATCCACATTGGCAATCAGTTTTACCGGAAGAGTTTTAGACTGACCCGCGCCTAAGGATAATTCATTTTTGGGATAGAAAAGCAATCCCGGATAGTTTTCCTGAGGTATGATATTCTGAATGGTAATCTCTTCAGAACTTTTATTCTCAACGACCAGGAAATTAGTAAATGTAGAACCTTTTTCAACAGCTACACTGTCATTTTCAAAATGGATGTTGATATTCTTATTTTCCTGCGCAAAGGCCAACGAAAAGTGCAGAAGAACAAATACAAAAAATAAGATTGTTCTTCTTGGCACTGATATCGATATTCCATTCTGTGGTTTCAAGGCTTAATTTTAAAATTTAAAGTTTTTTTCTCCTACACGTAAATCATTGGATTCTGCCATTTTAACAATAGCCACACCCAGGAAGTTTCCTGAAATATTCTCTGGTAAAGAAAATTGAACAACCTGATTGGTATCCGGAAACATAGAGATTGAAATTGCGGGTAATTTTATTTCTTTACCACTGTCTGTGTTGGTAAGTTCAAACTCAACAGTGGCATCATTGATCGTATTTCCATCATTATGGATGCTTACTGCGACTTTTCTGTTCGCTGCATTCTGATTACTCACCTCTGCAATATTGGTAATATCCAGACTTTTCACATGGTTCCCCGGTGGAGTGTAAAAGATATGAAGTCCCACTTCAAATAAGGTGATAATACCAATTCCATTCTGAACACGTGCCTTATCTGCCTGCTGAGGAAGCTGAGTGAAAAACAGCATGCTGTTTGTAACGGCAGATGGTGATGCATTTGCAGGAATCTGCATGGTTACTGCAATCTCCTTTGTACTTTTTGCAGGAACAGTTACAGTATTTTCTAAGGTGGATACCCAGGAAGCATTGGAAGTTTTTGAACTGCCTGCCTCAAGATAAACCTTATTTCCGTCTTCTTCTCTAAACCAGTCTTTATAGTTGAGATTAAAAACATAATCCTTATCTGAGCTGTTTTGAAGCGTGACTGTCTTTGTTACTTTTTCTCCCGGATTACCTGTAAAAAACAAGCGTGTAGGCGACATAGAGATGCTTTGTGCCAGAAGTGAAGAAGATCCTGTGAGAATAAAGAAAATGAAAAGGTGAATAAACTTGTGCATGGTGTAAATAGTTTAATAATAAAGATTCTCAAAACTACTGAAAACATCGCAAAATGAACCTTTACAAACTAAAATTTTTATTATAAAGCCGTCGCGGTATAAGTTACTGTTTGCGTATAAGTTCCGGCTGGTTTACCCAAAATATCAGATGATGAGGATTTTGCGGCTGGAATAGTGTAATCCAGATTCAGTGTTAATGCGCTTCCTAGCGGAGCATTGGATACCAAAGTCTGATCTGTTGCAGATAATACTACAGCGGTCTTTGTTCCACCCATACTTCCGGCAGCAGTAGAAGGTTTGATTGTTAAAACATTCACAGGAATCAGGTTCGTTCCATTCATAAAATTAGCACCCCCTGCTTTTACCTTTACATTAAAGTTCTTTGTAGAAGTAACTTTTAAAGAGTTGGCTTTAGTAACCGTTTGATCAGAATTATAGTCTGCTGCAGTAACGTAGTTAAAGTCAACTGTATTACCTATTGCAGTACTTCCTGCATCAATAGAGATGACATCGTTCAGGGTGATGTTTACCGTTGTGGTTGCAGTGGTGTTTTGAGCTTGAACATTATTAGTTCCAAATATGATTGCTCCAAAAGTTAAGGCTGTGATTACGATTTGTTTTTTCATGATGGTAATATTTTTTGTTATTCTTGTTTAATTGTTTCTTTTGAACACTACAAATCTACAGCAGCAATAAAAGTTTCTTTGTAATGGAAAAAGGAAGTTCATGTAGTAAAATCACTACAGGATTGCTCATTGGCTTTACATAAAAAACCCTCAGTACCTGGAAGTACTGAGGGCAGATATATTGATGTGTTTTTTTATTATAAAGAAGTGGCAGTATAGGTTACTGTTTGTGTATAAGTTCCGGCCGGCTTTCCTAAAATATCAGATGATGATGATCTCGCTGCTGGAATAGTGTAGTCTAAATTCAGTGTTAATGCGCTTCCAAGTGGAGCATTGGATACCAAAGTTTGATCTGTTGCAGATAACACTACAGCCGTCTTTGTTCCTCCCATACTTCCAGGAGCTTCTGCAGCTTTGATTGTCAAAACATCTACAGGGATTGAGTTTGAACCATTAATGAAATTCGGACCACCTGCTTTTACTTTCACATTAAAATTCTTTGTGGAAGTAACTTTTAAAGAGTTGGCTTTAGTAACCGTTTGATCAGAATTATAGTCTGCGGCTGTAACATAGTTAAAGGCAACTGTACCACCAATTGCAGTACTTCCTGCGTCGATAGATATTACATCATTCAGGGTAATATTTACGTTTGTGGTTGCAGTGGTATTTTGAGCTTGAACATTATTGGTTCCTACTATGATTGCTCCAAAAGTTAAGGCTGAGATTAAGATTTGCTTTGTCATGGCTGTAATATTTAATTGTTATTCTTGTTTAATGTTATCTTTTGAACATTACAAATCTACAGCTACTACAAAGCCGTCGCGGTATAAGTTACTGTCTGCGTATAAGTTCCGGCTGGCTTACCCAAAATATCAGATGATGAGGATTTTGCGGCTGGAATAGTGTAATCTAAATTCAGTGTTAATGCACTTCCAAGCGGAGCATTAGACACCAAAGTCTGATCTGTTGCAGATAATACTACAGCAGTTTTTGTTCCTCCCATACTTCCGGCAGCGGTAGAAGGTTTGATTGTTAAAACATTCACAGGAATCAGGTTCGTTCCATTCATGAAATTAGCACCCCCTGCTTTTACCTTTACATTAAAGTTCTTTGTAGAAGTAACTTTTAAAGAGTTGGCTTTAGTAACTGTTTGATCAGAATTATAATCTGCTGCAGTAACATAGTTAAAGTCAACTGTATTACCTATTGCAGTACTTCCTGCATCAATAGAGATGACATCGTTCAGGGTAATGTTTACCGTTGTAGTTGCAGTGGTATTTTGAGCTTGAACATTATTAGTTCCTAATATGATTGCTCCAAAAGTTAAGGCTGAGATTAAGATTTGCTTTGTCATGGCTGTAATATTTAATTGTTATTTTTATTTAATTGTTCCTTTTGAACACTACAAATCTACAGCGGTGATAAAAGTTTCTTTGTAGTGGAAAAAGGAAGTTCATGTAGTAAAATCACTACACGGCCGGTTCATTTGATTTAAAAAGAAAAGCCCTCAGTAATTCTAGGTACTGAGGGCAGATATAAATTTCTGATTCTACCTTACAGCTGACAGATACTTATTCCCGGATTTTGAATTTCTCTATAACCATATCAATACATACAAAATCAAAGGCCTCCCGTAGGAAGCCTTCGAAACACCAAATCACAAAATATTAATATGAAAATTTATTTATAAAGCTGTTGCAGTATAAGTTACTGTCTGCGTATACGTTCCGGCCGGTTTACCTAAAATATCAGATGATGATGATTTCGCTGCTGGAATAGTGTAATCTAAATTCAGTGTTAATGCACTTCCAAGCGGAGCATTAGACACCAAAGTCTGATCTGTTGCAGATAACACTACAGCGGTCTTTGTTCCTCCCATACTTCCGGCAGCAGTAGAAGGTTTAATTGTTAAAACATTCACAGGAATCAGGTTGGTTCCATTCATGAAATTAGCACCCCCTGCTTTTACTTTCACATTAAAGTTCTTTGTAGAAGTAACTTTTAAAGAGTTGGCTTTAGTAACTGTTTGATCAGAATTATAATCTGCTGCAGTAACATAGTTAAAGTCAACGGTATTACCAATTGCAGTACTTCCTGCATCAATAGAGATGACATCGTTCAGGGTGATGTTTACCGTTGTGGTTGCAGTGGTATTTTGAGCTTGAACATTATTAGTTCCAAATATGATTGCTCCAAAAGTTAAGGCTGTGATTACGATTTGTTTTTTCATGATGGTAATATTTTATTGTTATTTTTATTTAATTGTTCTCTTTTGTATACTGCAAATTTATAGTAGCGATAAAAGTTGCTTTGTAGTGGAAAAAGGAAGTTCATGTAGTAAAATCACTACACGGTCGGTTCATCTGATTTAAAAAGAAAAGCCCTCAATACTTTCTAAGTATTGAGGGCTTATATAAAATTGCTTTTCTTTATATTATAAAGCAGTTGCAGTATAAGTTATTTTTTGAGTGTAAGTTCCCTGCGGTTTTCCAAGAAGTACCCTGGATGCTTTTTCCGCTGAAATAGAATAGGCAATATTTAAAGACTGTTTGGAACCTAAACTTGCATTACTCACCAGCACCTGGTCCGTAGTAGATAAAGTGACCTCATTCAGGGTCCCCATAAGACTTCCACCCGGTATTGCTTTTACCTGTAATATATCTACAGGAATTACATTTGCGCCACTTACAAAGTGTGCACCTTCAGATTTTACTTTTACATCAAAATTTTTGGAGGAAATAATGACTAAACTATTGGGAATGGTTATATTTTTAGAAGAATTATAATCTTTTGTGCTCCCATAGTTAAAATCTACAGCACCTTCTGAAGCAACAGAGCCAATATCCATTGCAATAACATCCGATAAAATAATATTGACTGTTGTACTCAACTGCTCTGAATGTTGTGCCTTAACCCATTTGGTTCCCAAGGCGATTGCTCCCAGAGACAGTGCAGCGATAAAGATTTGGTTTTTCATGATTAATAAATTTAATGAGGTGTAATAAAATATTGTCATTCAGGAACTCATTATAAAGCTAATAACATTATCTGACATTACCAAGACTTTTTTCATCATTGCGTGTATTATCATCATAAAGTTACCACGATTTTACCACAAACTTTACGATTTTTTTTGAAAAACATGCAACTTATCACTACCAAAAAAAATCCTACAAAAATTAAATTTTGCAGGATTCATAAGTATTTAGTGTATTTTGAACTTTTTATCAAGCACACCAAGTGGAGAATACGGGATTCGAACCCGTGACCTTTTGACTGCCAGTCAGAAATTCAACTAATTTATGCGTATAATTAGCGTTTAAACGCTGTTTTTTATAAATATTCCGGTGTAAAGATAAGAGATTGTTACTGATTTTGTTACTTTTTTGTTACGGAATTTCACCGCATAAAAATAGCAAAAGGGACTTTAAATATTCCCTTTTTACCTTTACGGAAAACCATACTAACTTAATTTTTAATATTTGTATATTCGAGAAAAACTAATGCAATGCTAACCAACGAAGAGGCCAGGTATTTAATTGGCCTACCTAAATTATTGAAAGACTCAGATTTTGTCGTAGATTTAGGACATAAAAAAAACAGGATTGAACTTATTTCTCCTGATGAACCGGAGCAAGAATTTTTTATAGAATTAACATCAAACGGTAAAATTCTACTAAAAACATCCATACATCATCAAGAGACGACTTTTAATGTTGGCCTACTAAGAATAGACTTTAAGGGGACACACATCAATCCAGATCACGAAATTCCGTCATTACCTGAATTTTTAAAGAAGTATCGAAATAAATATTTCAGACCTGACGAAAGTCATATCCACATATACGTTGAAGGTTACAAACCCCTTGTATGGGCAGTACCATTGTCTGATTATGATTTTGCGGTAAAATCAATCAATCAAAATGAAGACCTTATAGAATTATTGTATAAATTTGGAGATAAAATTAATCTGCAGACTAGAATTAACATAAAACCTTCCTTATTTTGAACCAAATAGACAAACAAATACACGACTACTATCAATGGTTGAAAGATAGGACCTTTGTTCACGCAGATGAACAAACAGGCTGGCATGTGATTAATACACCATTTGTTGGTGTATTTAACGATGGTATTGACATTTATGTAAAAAACAGTGGTAACAAAGTCAAGTTTTCAGATGATGGTGAAACTTTAAGTAATCTAGACTTACAAGGAGTAAATGTAGTTAAAACACGTAAATTACTTTTTGAGAATATTTTGACAAATTATGGGATTAAGTGTAGTAATGGAGAACTAACAATTGAGACAGATTTAGACAAATTCGCTCAAGCAAAACATAATTTAATATCGGCAATTCAGGAGATAAATGATTTTAATTTGCTATCAAAGAACAATGTTAGTACCTTCTTTAAGGAAGATGTAAGAAATTATCTCAATGAAATCGATGTAATTTATACACCCGATTTTATTTCCAAAGGTCAAACCGGATTAGAATTTAATTTTGACTTTCAAATAGCAAAAAAAACTGAAGAAATTGTGCTTAAATCATTTAGTAGAATAAACAATTCTAATCTAGGAAGTTTTCTTTTTTCATGGGATGACATTAAACCAACAAGAGAACGAATAGCAAAAAAAACAGTTAAAGCTATAGCCATAATTAATGACCTTAATAAACCTGTAAAACCTGAGCACTTAGAAGCTTTAAGATCAAAGGAGGCAGATTATATATTATGGTCAGAAAAAGATAGTACTGAAAATAAAAGAAAGCTTGCTGCATAAATAAAACTATCATTGCATTACCTTTTAAAGCCCCGATATCCGGGGCTTTCTTGTTCTCTACTCTCCTACCAAGTATTAGAAGTATTAGGGAAAGCATTTGATTAGGTATTTATTCTTTGATTAATGTCGGCAACTGCAATTTGTAACATTTTAATATGTTCCAATGAATTGTTTGATGCAATTCTGCCCGTTAGCAAATCATTTATTTCTTGAAGCACTTTGTCCTCAAACAAGAAACATATAGCATGGTCCACATGTAATTCAGACTTTAAACTTTCTGATATATCTTGAAGTGGAAAAAATGTTTTTAGCATTTTTACTAGTACTGCATCATATTTCCAGTGTTTGAAAAAATTTTCGTCTATAGAATCCTTTAAATGTACCATTTTTCGCCCTAGGAATGAGTTATACACATTTAATGACAAATAAACATCTTCACCAATAAAAGGTCGTACTGAAAATAATTTTGTATTAAAATGAACTGATGCTTCAAAAAAACCTTGCAAATCTTCCACCTCCTTCAATGATGTATACAACGGTTGCAGATATTCTGGCATATCATTTCCATTTAAGTATGCAATTTCATCATCAGTTACATCATTGTAAATAATCTCAGCGATAGAGGGAACACTTTCCTTAAGCTTTCCAAGTTCACACCATATTTCATCTATAGAATTGATCCGCTTTTCTTGGCTTACATTGTAATTTGTCTTTTGGGCATCTATTAAATTGTTTAATAAAGAAGATTTTTCGGATAGTTTATTCTCCAAATGTTTTAACTTGGTTTCAGTACTAAATCTCCATCGCTCGTTCTTCCAGTCTGACCACTTTTGCGAGGCAAACACAATGATTGCTGGTACTATGACACTTAAACCTCCACATATTAAAACAAGCCACTTTATGGCATCTTTTAAATTATCAATAGAAATTTCCATGAGTTCTAGTTTTCAACAAAGATAATAAAACACCTCCGAAGAGAACTTACTAATATTATTTAAGACGGCTTATATTATGTAAAATTGCATTATAATTCTCTATTGAGTAAAAAGATGTTCCTGTGCTTAATATAATAGTACATCCATTGCCTCCTCCTATTGCTGGTTCTATTGATACGATATGATTCACGTTTACCATTAAATACACATTATTACTTCTGAAAATTTGTACAAACATAATTATTGATTTTTTATTGATTTTAGCAAAGCCTCCACAAAAGAGACCTTAATATCACTTGGGTTGTTTTCTACTTGTTTACTTTGATTACCAGTCGTTACTTGTTGCGTGAGGTCTGTTCATCGCATTCTTAAGATCATTTACATTGAGCATTACGTTTTCATAAATAAAATCTTTGATATCTTTCCAAGCCTTTTCGTTAGGTTCGCCCCAACTTGGTTGAGGTGCTTTTTCAGAATTTGTAATTAGTCCATAATCTGTTCTTCTGCATCCATAGCCACCTGATCCTTTATGAGTAAATGAATGGAATGAATATTTGTATTTTCCATCTTTAAGAAAAATACTCAGACTTAGTCTTATAGGCCCTTCTACACACCCGGAACCATAGTACCTTTTTTTATTCCTATAATCTATTATTCCGCTTGCAGTTATTTCTCCTTCTTTTTTGTCTTCAATATCAATAGAGCTTGTATTTTTATTAAATGTTCTTCCAATCCAGCTTCTAGCTCTATTAAATAATTCGTCCTTTGTAATTGTCGAATCTAACTTAACCACCTCTTCATACTTTAATTCCTGAGAAAAGACCAGCATTCCCCCAAAAGTTGTTATCAGTATAATTAATTTTCCCATGGTTATCTTATTTTTCACTATTTAACAAATCTCTTAAATTGAAGAACTCAGGGCCTCTAATGTCAAAAGAAAAGCTATCATATTGATCAAACCTTGCTTTAGATACTAAAATGTAATTCTCATTTACCTTAAACCCTTTCCCCGAAACAAATTCACTATTTTCTATATTGTATTTCTTCATTAATGCAACAAAATGAGTAATATCAAAGACAGTAATCATTTTTTCGACTATTCTATTTTCTTTTAAATACAAGCTATAATTTACATCATCAAGCTTGAAAACATAAGTATAGACACCTATTTTTTCATTATACTTAACCTCAGGTTTCTCATTAAGTAAAGTCGGTTTCTCATATTGCTTTCCTAGTGAAAAATAGCTATCAAACATTGAAACCTCATAAGGAACCACATTGGGTGATTTAAGGATTTCTATAAAATGTTTTTCAAATGTATATTTTACTGCCCTTTTCTTGGATTGAGCATTAAAAGGAACAATTGCGACCATCAATGCTGCAATTAACGTTTTTTTCATGCATTATTTTTCAACAAATATAGAAATATTCTAAATACGCTTTTTTACGGAAACCCTTATAAATACGGATTGCATGGTTAAAATGTTTTGCAATGAAATATATTAATTATGGGATTAAAGCATATTGTAGAACTAAACGAAAAGGAACTGATGGAAATTATCTGCAAGCATTTCGGTTTACAGAAAGACCATTCAATCATTAGAATAAGCCCAGTTGCTGCAGATTACGGGCAAGGAACGTCAACTACAGTTATAGTAGAATCTAAAGAATCAATTGTTTCGCTTGGCAATGCAATCAGAGGAATGGCAAAATAACCATCCCGATCTTCAAAACCTTTTCTTCGCACTTAAAGGTAATTTATCATAAAAAGATTTAATTTTGAAATAATAAAATATTAATTAAAACTAATAATATGAAAGTAGCATTATTATCAACAGAAATTCATAAACTAGATATTGCTATCGATGCAATTGATTTTCCCGCCGCTCCTTTAGTTGGAGATTTTGTTGACATTAAAGACTTTATGAATGAAGAGCAGAAACCTATTTACATAACTTACTGTGCTAAAGAAGGAAAAAGCGAATTTGTACACATTAAAAGGAGATCATGGCATACTGAAAAAGGAGAAGTTGTTATTTATTTACATTTAGAGCACATCGATGCCTAAATCATTTAACAAATATAGCCTCTGTAATAGGGGCTATAATTATATTTCCTTCAAATCTTGTCTCATATTTTTGATAAGTTGTTGTTTTATCTTTTCGGCTGCGGCGGCTTCTCTTATTAAATTCTGTTGATTTAAGGTCATTAGATTTGAGTCTCCAGAATTAATTATTGATGGCATTCGCTGAATTAATAAGTTGCTTTCATTCATTATTCTCTCATATGCTAATTCATACTTATTAAGTTCTTCAATTATCTGATCAGTAGCATGTAATTTAATCTCTGATGTCTCATGCTTAAGCTTGTTTATATCTTTATGTGACTCAGACAATATAGATTGAGTAGATAATTGATATTCAAGGATTCCCTTATTATATTCTTCTTCTGTTGTCGCATTAAGACAGCTTTCTGTGAATTTTTGTGTCATTTCCTGCATCTTTACTGCACTCCTCAGACCGATCTCTGAATTTAATTGATCAAGTTTCTGAAAAAAATTTACATAAGCAGCTTTTTTGCTTTCATACTGGTACTTTCTTTTCGATATATCCAACTCGTGCTCTCTCTTTAGCTCTTCCAGTCGTACTCCAAAGTTCGCCTTTATATTTTCTGTTTCTTCGACAAGTCTTTTATTGTCTTTTAACGCATTTCTACGTTTCATCTTCTCAATTATTAAAGCTGATGTAAGAGTAATTAATGCCATGATTACTACATTACAAATCCATGGATATTTAGCATAGATTTCAGAAATTTCATTAAGTGTTTCCATTGCTTAGTTTTCCACAAATATAACAAAAAGCCCTCTCAAAGAGAAGGCTGTAAATTTAAATTCTTGAATGCTTTAGAGTAAATTTTTTGAACCTACTTCCATACATCAACTTAAGACGATCACAACACTCATAAAGGAATTTATTGTCATCATCCCATTCATCTTCTGATCCCAATTGTAAAAAACCATAGATTTCCCCATACATCACTAGAACATCTAAATAATGTTCAGTCTTACTTCCATTCTTTACGGTTCTGCTAATTAGCATAAATATTATTCCCACTTTTATATGGTACTATCTCTAATATAATGATTTATTATTGAACCCCAAATAGTTATACAGTATTTTTACAATTTCTTTTGCTGGAACTGGTGTTTCTTTCTTAATTTCCTCTTGCATCTTATCCACGTCCTTGATTCCGGCTTTCTCCATTGTTGCTTTCTGGCTGAAGAGTGGCTGATTCCCGTTGACCGCCATTAGCATTTCATAGAACTTAGCTTCGTTGTTTATGATGTAAGGAGTAATGACCGGTTCTGCGTCCAGATCGCTATTGCGGAAACCCGTATTCATTAACTGGAAGAAAGATTTAACAATGGACATTCTACGCTTCAGGGCCGGCACATATACGCTCATTTTATCCATTACCTTCAGATGCGGCAGCATGAATAGGAAAGCTGCATTTTCAGTGGCCAGCATGTTTCCTAATCCTTCTAAAGCTTCCGGAGAAATGTTCACAGAGTTTGTCATTTTGTAGATGATGCTTTCTAGGTCTTTCTTTTCATTAGAAAGTGATTCACTGGCATTGGGAGGTTGAACGAAGTTGGCACTTGCTTTATCTCCATTAAGCTGCAGTACTTTTCCTGTTTTGTCTTTGGAAAAGCTTCCGGTCACTTCACCAGTAAGTGCCAAGATTGGTGCAGAGAACTTCTTATTTACCTCACCAGTATCGCTGGCAATTTAGTACACGATTAATACAATTATAAGAGTGAAAAAATACGGCAAACCTTTTATTGGGCGTGGTTTGCCGTTGTGGAGAATACGGGATTCGAACCCGTGACCTTTTGACTGCCAGTCAAACGCGCTAGCCAACTGCGCCAATCCCCCTTTTTTTATTAAGCGGTACAAAAGTAAGTATTTAAATCATATATGCAAATTTTTTGTCGCTATATTAGAGAAAAATTGTTGTTATTTGCTTCTGCAGAATAATAAACCGCTTTAATCTGATGATTAAAACGGTTTATATTACAGATTACGTCTTATTTAAATCTCAGGTTCAGAGATATGATATCTGAACTCATTCCTACAGATTTGGTATAGTGTCCATATCTGATTTCCAGCATATTCAGACGTTCTATTCCAAACAACCCATTTTTAGGGCTCAGCCTGATCCCTGCCCCGTAAAAATTACTGTTAAAGGTAGACAGGTCATAATTGCTTGTATAATAATCATCAAAAGCAGTATGCTGTTCATAAGGCGCAAAATATTTTGTTCCTTTCTGCGAATAATACCTATAAAACGGACTTACCGAAACAAAAGGAGATATTTTTACCGGAGTCTCGATATTGAAGGTATTGGATCTGACGCCCCAGCTGTCTGTATAATAGCGGTAATAGGTCCTGAAGATAAACCGGTCTCCCAGAAAATAATTGGCCCGCACTCCCAACGGAAGCTTGAATCTCTTATCCGGAAGGGCTTCCTGATGTACAGAACCATCTGTGAAATAGACCCTGTGAAAAGGCAGACTTAGAAAGCCTGTCTGTTGTACAGCATCCGTCAGAAATTCAACCTGAAAATTCTGATTGATAATCTGGGAATACGCTAAAGACAATGCAAAGGTATTTCTTCCGCTTGTTCCATAGTTTTCATGCTCTCTGCCTGTTGGGGTTCCTGTGCGCAGTTCTATTGGAGTTACCAGTTTTACCTGATCAAGATAGGTCTGAAACTTAGCGGTAAACTCCCCCATCCGGTTGGCTGTTTTCTGGGCAAATCCAATATTGATCCCGTAAGACTGATAGTCAAATTCTGTAGAAAATGAGAGCCCTCCGAAGATGGTACTTCCTTTACTTTCATTCTCTCGGCTCCATTGAAGTGACGGATATATTCTTGTATCTGCATGAGAGGCCGAAGAATTGGCTTTAAGGTCGATCATATCTGATGAAGCTGAAGTATAATGATCTACACCAACGCTAAGATTGAATTTATTTTTCCGCTGCTTGCGGTCATATTTTACCATGGTAACATCTATCGTATTGGAAAGATCAGTAAGCTTCTCCGATCCTGTTCCCCCGGTCACCGCAGAATTATTCCCATCCTGACGGTAATAGCTGGATACAAGATTGGCTTCATCAAAACTCAGTTTTTTGGACGGCGCTGTATCGGTATTTTGCTGTGCCTTAGCGCTTACGAACCCAAAGAGGGCCCATATGCTTATTACAATTTTTTTCATTTCTGATTTTTAAATTATATATTGTAATGCACTCTAATTGCATCCGCATCCCCCTCCTACTTTTCCGGAATTAGCCCCCGAGGCCCCTTCTCTGTAAGATTGGAAACTAAGTTCAGTTTTTTCTATAGTCCTGTTGCCCAATGCCATTTCTGCATCATTGAGTTTTGCTTTGTCATATTCTTTCAGAGCGGTACAGGAGTGGATAAGCATGATAATAATAGCCGTCACCAGGCCGATTCCTATTTTTTTTATCGTATTTTTCATTGTAGATTAATGTTTTGAGATGAATAGACGGTATTGTCATCATCTATAATGATACATTCCAGCTGATGGATCTGATTGACCAGATCCAACGCTGCTTTTATTCCCATAATACCGACAGGAGTCGCCATGGCATCAGCTATTTCTGCATTCGGACAGAAAATAGTAACGCTTTTGACTCCTGAGACAGGCATTCCGGTTTTGGGATTGATGGTGTGAGAATACTTTTTGCCATCGATGATGACAAATTTTTCATAATTTCCGGAGGTTGCTACAGCCATATCCGTGATATTCATGTAAGAAAACGGCTGTTTTGCGTGGTCAGGATCTGCAATTCCTACCGTCCACGGTTTTCCGTTGCTCTGCATTCCCCAGGTAGTAAGATCACCGGAAGCATTTACAATTCCTGATGGTACACCTCTTTTCTGAAGCAGCCTTTTTGCCATTTCAGCAGCATAGCCTTTTCCAATACCTCCAAAACCGATTCTCATTCCTTTCTCTTTAAGAAAAACAGTCTGATCTTCGGGATTGAGAAGGATATTCTCATAATTCACCAGTTTTAAATGATCTTTTATAAGCTTTGGATCAGGAAGCTGCTTCATATCGCGGTCAAAATTCCAAAAACCTTTATCTATTCCTCCGTAGGAAATATCGAAATATCCGTCAGTAATCCGGCTGATGCGAAGGCTTCTTTCAATCAGATCAAATACTTCCCGGTCTACTTTTACCGGCTGTATTCCTGCATGATGATTGATCAGGCTGGTCTGGCTGTTTTCACTGAAAGTAGTGAGCAGTTTTTCGATTCTCTGAATTTCGGCCACTGCAGCTTCTATATGCTGATAAGCCATATTTTCATGATTATCTACCACCGTGATCTCAAAAGCATTTCCCATCAGCCTCATAGGCTTTCTGAATTCTCTAAGCATCTTTTCTTATTTTCTTTGCTGTTGTATATCCCTTATTTCTTTACTGAAAGCCAATGCGCTTTCGGAAGGCAGCCCTTCCCAGGTTTTCAGGACTTTCCCATTCTGATCAAGCAAAAGAGTATAAGGAAACAGCCCTTTTGGGTTATACAGATCAGCAAGCGCTCCATTTTCCATTTTCAAATCAGCAGAAAGCTGATTCTTTTTATTTCTTGGAAAATCAGCATTGATATAAACCATAATATTTTCTGTTTCCAGTTTTTTAAAATCTTCTGTTTCGATAATATTCTTATGAAGCTTTATGCAGGGAATACACCAGTCAGAGCCGGAAAAATTAAGTAATATAAGTTCGTTTTTGGCAGCAGCCTCTTTTTTGGCATTTTCAAGGCGGTTCTGGGCCATAATACCAATAGAAAATATACCCGTGATCAGGGTTAAAAACAGTGTTTTCATTATTTTAAAATGGATAATGATTAATAGAATAAGTTGAACGCTGTACACCAACTCATGGTATCCAGTATATACTGACTGCCAGTGGCTGGCAGCCGGTTTTTATTTAAAATATCAGGAGAACAGATATTTTGGGGGCTCCCATGCATTTCTAAGAAAGCCTTTGTAACAGAAATTATCATTCTTTGAGGGCATCTTACGGGATTTTATCTGTTTAAAATGATCGTTCCTCATTTCAAAATGAAAAGGATCTCCAATAATAAAAATCAATGCCAGGGGTGCCGTGTGAATAATAAAGGGTAATTTCTGATCTTTACCGTAATCACCATCTTTAACGGGATGATCATAGTGTGTTTTCAGAAATGCAGTGAGAGACATTTCCGGATTGAGTTTTTTATGTTCCCAATAATGCTCTACCAAAGTCGGAATCTTCAACAGCTGATACACTTCGGTTGTAGAAACCAAGTAAAGAGACAGCAACAATATGGAAATCAACTTTTTCACAAACCAAAATTATATTTTTTTTACGATGAATGATTATTTTTCCATGTTAATTATTTCCTAAAGCAAAGCCTTTTTATAAGTTTATAAATTTCAAACCATAATACAGAAACCGAGGCCGTGAGCAGCGTCAATCCAAGTTCTTTTATGCTAAGAGCCGTTACGCTGAAAAATCCCGAAACAGGTGCTGTATAGAGAATGATCAGCATCAGAAGTACAACCAATACTGAAATGCCTGCAAGCAGAACGTTTCGGTTCTTAAAACTCTCCAGCATGCTGTAATAGAAAGAGCGGTTCACCAGACTCAGCAATATATTGGAAAATATAAGCGTAGTGAACACCAATGCTCTGGTTTTAGCTTCACCATTTCCGTGGTTAACAGAGTACTTATACAGCCATAATATTCCTGCTGTAATGACGAGTCCCTGAATAATGCTTATGGTAAGCTCTTTCCAGTTCAGAAAAGTATCTGTCAATGCTCTTGGAGGTCTTTGCATCGCATTTTTTTCCATTGGCTCATTCTCGTAAACAATGGAACATGTAGGCCCCATTACCAGTTCAAGAAAAATCACATGTACTGGAGTGAATATATGGGGAAATACCCAGCCCAGAAACAAAGGCAAAGAAACGGTGAGTATAATAGGGATATGAATGGAAATAATATACTGGACCGCTTTTTTTATATTCGCATAAATCCGTCGTCCTGCAGCAACACCAATTACGAGCTTATCCAGATCATCATTGGTGATGACCAGTGCAGCAGCTGATTTGGCAATTTCAGTTCCTTTATTTCCCATTGCCACTCCAATATGAGCTGCCTTTAAGGCCGGCCCGTCATTCACACCGTCTCCCAGCATTGCTACAACGTGACCTTGTGCTTTCAAGGCCGAAACCACTTCCAGCTTTGCTTCCGGAAACATTCTTGTAAATAAAGTAGTATCTTCAGAAAGCTTGATAAGATCTGCTTCTGAACATGCTGCAATTTCATTTCCATTAACAGGTGGGGTACTGTTTTTTATTCCTGCCTGCAATGCAATGGCCCTGGTAGTATCCGCATTATCTCCGGTAATGACTTTTACCTGAATACCGGCATCGTAGATATGTTTAAATACTTCTTTTATTCCTTTTTTAGGAGGATCATAGAATACAGTCAATCCTAAAAAGTCAAATTTAAAATCCTGCTGCTTGTCTGGAAAATCATTTCCTTCAAAATGAGATCTGGCAACACCGAGAACTCTGTATCCCTGTTCTCCGAAATTCTTTATTAACGTTCTTATTTTACTTTTTTCTTCTTCTGAAAGATTGGATACACCGATAATGGCTTCCGGAGCTCCTTTAGCCGCAATAATCCGGTCTTTCTGTTCGTTTTCAAAAAGATGGGTCATCATCGGCGGTTTACCTTCCAGCGGGTATTCATGAAACATTTGATAGTCTTTCCTCTGATCAGGCTTTCGGTTCTGCTCATAGATCTTATGCAATGTAATTTCCATGGGATCAAAAGGTACAGGTTCACTACTCCACATGGCATAATCAATGAGCTCATACAGTTCTTTCATTCCAAACTCTGACTCTTCATAAATCCTGTCGGAACGGAAGTCATAAAGATGCTTCAGCTGCATGGAGTTTTCCGTAATCGTTCCTGTCTTATCTGTACAGATCACAGAAACGCTTCCCAGCGTTTCTACAATACTGCTTCGTTTAATAATGATTCCTTCCCGCATCAGCTTCCAGGCACCCAAAGCCATAAACGTTGTGAAGGCTACGGGAATTTCTTCAGGAAGAACAGACATTGCCAATGTAAGTCCGCTCAATAAACTGGTCACAAAATCTCCCGTTTTAACAAAACTGAAAATGCATACTCCCAGGAAAATGATGACTCCGATAACAGCCATTCCCTTTACAAAGTTCCTGATCTGAAGCTGTAAAGGAGATATTTCTGTTTTTATATTGAGTATAGACTGTCCTATTTTCCCTACTCTTGTTTCTTTTCCAATATTTTCAACCTCAAAAACCGCAAGTCCGGAAACCGTAATTGTTCCGCTATAGACTTTATTATCTTCAGATCTGCTGTCCTTAAAAACAGAAAAACTCTCGCCCGTAAGGGAAGATTCGTTGACAGAAAAATCGTTGCTGTGAACAATTCTTCCATCAGCATTGATGAGGTTTCCCTCTTCGGTGATGCACAGATCTCCGACTGCTATTTCAAAAGTGGGAATATCTATAATCTTTGAATCCCTGATCACCTTACTCAATGGTTCATTGAGCTTTTCAAGTTCTTCCAGCGCCTTTTTGCTCCGGTTATCCTGATAAAAAGAAATTGCGGTAACTCCAACAATAGCTGCAAACATGAATAAAGCCTCTCCATAATCCCCTGTAAGAACATAAATGAAGGAAACACATATAAGAAGAATCAGCATCGGCTCTTTCAGGATGTTGAGCAGAAGATCTGCCCATGATTCTTTCTTAACTGCTTCGAGGCGGTTATATCCGTACTTTTTTCTTGAATCGGCTACTTCAGCGTCTGTAAGTCCTTTTAAGTCTTCCGGTATATTGTAATTCATAGGAAATGGATATGGATATTAAATTTACTGATTGTTTTATTATATCAGAGTAATGTTTTCTGTTTTTTCTATTCAATCTGCTTTTTAACCTCTTTTACCCATTGTTCAATTTCTGACTTTTGAGTATCATTCAGCTTTGCATTCTGGTGAACAACCGTATAAGATGTAAGAGGCATTTCACCCTCTCTGACCGTTTCTGCCACTTCATCAAGTTTCTTTAATTTTTTCTCTTTTGAATAACTGTAAAATTCATCAAAATTGAAATGCCGCTTTCCCGAGTTCACATGATCTGCCAGCCACCATTTCACAGGCTGTATGTTATTGTACCACGGATAAGCAGTAGTGTTGGAGTGACAGTCATAACAGCTTGTTTTTAATATTCCCTGCACATGATCCGGAACCCGGTAATGTTTTTCAATAGCATTTTCCGAAGGAACCACCGCTATATTTTTATCAGTATCAAAAAACTGAATTACAATCAGTAACAGGACTACAAAACCTGCTCCTGTTTTTATTAAAGAAGATGTTTTCATAATTTGTATTTATTTATAAGTTCTTTTATTTTACTATAATTTTTATTCATCTGCAGTGTTCTTAAGTTTCATAAGAAGTGTATATGCATTTTTGATGACTATTTTTTTATTTTTAAAATCGTCTGCATTTATAATCTGAACAAATCCGTTTTCTGTTTCGCCTAATGTAACAGGAGTCAGTCGGTAGGTTTGTTTTTTTTCTTCTACGAAGACAAAGTCTTTTCCTTCAAAACTGACAATACTCTCTTCAGGAACAGCATTGGAAAAAGAGGTACTGGTCTCAATTTCGGCATTCATATACATTCCGGGTACAAGGCTCTGGTCATATTTTTCAAAATGACAATGTACTTCAGCCCATCCGCCGGGGGTCACATCTTTGCTGATCAGCAGGATTTCACCATAGTATTTTTTATCAGGTTCGGTATTGGTATAGGCGGCAAACCTCTGCCCTTTCTTCAGATTTGCCAGATCTTTTTCATATACTTTAAGGTTAAGATGTATATCATCCGGATTAATGAGTTCAAAAAGGACATCAGAAGGATTCACATATTTACCGACATTCACGTTCACCTTGCTAACAAAGCCATTGATGCTGCTGTAAACCGGTACGCTTTTCTGAATACTCCCGGAATTCAGAGATTCAGGATTGATATTGATAAGACGGAGCTGCTGAGCCAGAGAGTTCATCAGGATTTTCTGGCTGTTCATTTCAGACTGGGCCTGCTGCATTACCTTATCGCTGGTGGCCTGACTTTGGTTGAGCGTTTTCTGACGGTTATAATCCAATTGAGCAAAATGATTTTTAGATTTTGCCATTAAATAATCCTGCTGAAGCTGAATAAACTGCGGATTTTCTATCACTGCAATCACCTGCCCTTTTGACACCGGCTTTCCCGGAAGCAGGCTGCTTGATTTCAGGTATCCGCCTAAAGGAATACTGACAGAAACCAGATTTTGTGGCGGTACATCTATCATTCCGTTCAGCTTTAAAACGGAGGAGATTTTCTGCAGGGAGAGTACCGTTGTTACTATAGGTGCATTTTTCAGTTGCGCATCGGTAAGCATTACTACATTTTCATCTTTTGAAGATACTGTTGCCGGCGCCGGCTCTGTTTTTCCATGATCTTTACACTCATAAAACATGAGCAATCCAATTATTGACAGGGAATATGATATGATTTTAAATGTACGTTTCATTGTTATGGATTTAAAGTAAGGTATTCCAGCTCTATAGCACTCTGATTCAGCTTCCATACTGCATCGGTGTAGCTGTTTTTTAAAGTAACCGCCTGATTGATCAGGATGACAAATTCCAGATAGTTGATTTCTCCTTCAAGAAACTGTTTTTTAGCTGTTTCAGTGATGATATCGGCATTTTTCAATTCTGAGTTTTCATATTGTGAAACAATGTCAAGGTTAGCCTGATAAATTCCGGATGCCTTTCTGTATTGGTTCTGCAGGTTGAATTCCATATTGGCAATATCACTTTCCACAACAGATTCAGCAATTTTTGCGGCCTGAATTCTGGCTTTCTGTCCTCCGGAAAAAACAGAAACTGAAACTCCAAGCTGTACAGAGTGAAACTGTGGTGCACCCTTGTACACTTTATCATCTGCGCCCATCCCTTTGAAGCTGTTGAGGTTGTAGGCCAGCTGAAGTCCGGGAAGCATTTTTGCCTTTTCAAGGGCAATCTGCTGTTCAGAAATGTTTTTCTGCTGCTGCAATACTTTAATAGCAGGATGTAAGCTGAGCTCCTCTTTAAGACTTCCCTGATAAATTCTCTGATCTTCCGGAATGAAATTTGTTTCTGCATTTAAAAGCCACTGAAGCTGATATCCCAGTACTGAAAGCTCCTGGCGTAATTGCTTCAGCTGAATTTCAATAGCCGATTTTTGATTGGATGCTGTTGTTTTTTCCAGAATATTACTCTCACCTGCTTTCAGACGGATATTGGCCTTATCGAGAAAATCAGTGTACAGCTTTAATGTTTCCTGAAGTAGCTTTTCTTTTTGTTTCGCGTACAGGATATTGTAAAAGGTAAGACTAACGGCTTTCTTCAGCTCATATTCTTTAAGAGAAACATTCAGCAGGGACTTTTTCCATTCTTCCGTGTATACATTCTTCTGCTTTTTATACACTGTCGGAAATGCTATATTCTGTGAAATTCCGAATTTCATATCTGTCAGTGCGCTGTTGATCTGCCCATAATCTACTGTTACTCCCGTTTGAGGAATATCAGACGATGACCTGATAAGAGCTTTTGTATATTCTGACTTTAGTTTTTCATTTTTGAGATTTCTGTTATTTTTCAGAGCAATATCAACAGCTTCCTGTAGCGTAACGGGAGTCTGGGAGCTTACCAGCCCTTCAAAACCGAAGCATAAGATAAAGATCAGAACGGATATTCCTTTTTTATTTTTTATTTCTTTCATTTTTAAATCCTTTTTCAATAGTTACATACAATAATGGCAAAACAAACAGGGTAAGAAAAGTTGCAACCATCAAACCTCCTATAACCACCGTTGCCAAAGGCCGCTGTACTTCAGCTCCAGCTCCGTTGCTGACTGCCATCGGAATAAATCCAAGTGAAGCAACAAATGCTGTCATCAGCACCGGACGAAGCCTCGATTCTCCACCATCGATAATGATTCTTACGATATTTTTAATTTCTCTCTTCTGAAGACGGTTGAACTCTGAGATCAACACGATTCCATTGAGCACCGCTACCCCGAAGAGCGCAATAAATCCTACACCCGCACTGATGCTGAAAGGCATTCCCCTGAGCGCCATCAGAAATACACCGCCAATAATCGAAAGAGGAATCGCAGTATAGATCAGCAAGCTTTCTTTCACAGAATTAAAAGCCAGGAAAAGCATAACGAAAATAAGAGCCAGAGCAATAGGAACTGCTATCATAAGGCGCTGTTTGGCGTTATTAAGGTTTTCGAACGAGCCTCCATACGTCATATAATACCCCGTAGGAAGTTTCATCTTCTGATCTACCTTATGCTGAAGTTCTTCTACAATACTCTGAACATCTCTGCCTTTTATATTAAAGCCTACTACAATTCTTCTTTGAGCGTTTTCCCTCTGAATCTGATTGGGACCATTCTTCACTTCCACTTTAGCAAGCTGAGACAGCGGAATCTGATTTCCAAAAGGTGTGGGAACTAAAAGGTTCTTAATATCGGTAACATTTTTCCGGTCTTTGGTATCCAGGCGTACCACCATGTCAAAGCGTTTTTCTCCTTCAAAGACCAATCCTGTACTTTGTCCTGCAAATGCAGTATTGACCACCCGGTTGATGTCCGAAACAGATAAATGATACTGGGCAATCAGGGGGCGGTTGTATTCTATGATTACCTGTGGCATTCCCGAAACAGGTTCGATGTAAAGATTCTGGGTCCCTTCTACTGTTTCTATAATTTTTCCAAGCTTCTGCGCATTTTGGGAAAGCACATCAAGGTCTTCTCCAAAAATTTTGATTACCACATCCTGCCTTGCTCCGGTCATCAGTTCATTAAACCGCATCTGTACAGGATATTGAAAGCTGGCCGTAATTCCAGGTACCTCCTGCAGCTGTTTACCCATCTTATCCGCTAATTCCGGAAAAGTGGATGCTGAGGTCCATTCTTTTTTATCTTTTAAAATAACCATCATATCAGACGCATCCATCGGCATCGGGTCTGTAGGAACTTCCCCGCTTCCTATTTTTGTAACGACCTTTTCCACTTCCGGAAACCTGGATTTGAGAATATGTGCTGCTTTCTGGGTACTTTCAATAGTTGTTGTCAGACTGCTTCCGGGCAAAACTCTTGTATCTACTGCAAAGTCTCCTTCTTCAAGGGAAGGAATAAATTCGCCTCCCATTCTGGATAAAATGAAAACAGCGGTTATAAATAAGATTGCCACCACACCAAAAACTATTCTGGGTATTCTGAGAAGTTTGAGCAAAACTGTCAGATAGATCTTCTCTACCTTTTTCATCATTTTGTCTGATAATGTTGGTTTGTCGCTTCTTTTTCTCAGCAGTACCGCACTCATCATCGGAATATAGGTCAGTGAAAGCAAAAATGCGCCGAGGAGTGCAAAAGCTACGGTCTGAGCCATCGGTTTAAACATTTTTCCTTCGATTCCCTGCAGGGTAAGGATCGGGAGATAGACAATCAGAATGATAATCTGTCCGAAAACAGCGCTGTTCATCATTTTCCCTGCAGATTCTATAACTACAGTGTCCATTTCGGATTTTCCGACAGAGAATATCTTTTTAAATTTTGAATTGTGACTGAACTGGTGTAAAACAGATTCCACAATAATCACTGCTCCATCGATAATCAGTCCGAAATCCAGAGCTCCAAGGCTCATCAGATTTCCACTGACTCCAAAGAGGTTCATCATACATATTGCAAAAAGCATCGCCAAAGGAATAACGGAGGCAACCAGCAACCCTGCTCTTATATTTCCAAGAAATAAAACCAGTACGAAGACTACGATCAATGCTCCTTCTGTAAGGTTTTTTTCTACTGTTCCGATGGCATTGTTCACCATTTTGGTTCTGTCCAGAAAAGGCTCTATCACCACTCCTTTCGGAAGGGTTTTCTGAACCTGGGCAATTTTTTCCTTTACATTTTTTATGACCTGATTACTGTTCTCGCCTTTGAGCATCATTACTACAGCTCCTGAAACTTCTCCCTGATCATTAAAAGTCATGGCTCCATAACGGGTGGCAAAGCCGGTTTTCACTTCAGCAATATCCCGTATAAACAGAGGAACAGCATTTGTTTTGGTTGCAATAGAAATATTGTTTATTTCTTCAATACTTCCTACTAATCCTTCACTCCTGATGTAAAGAACAGTAGGTCCTTTTTCGATATAGGCACCTCCTGTATTCTGATTGTTGGCCTGCAATGCATCAAATACGTCATTGATTGTTATTCCATAGGCATTAAGCCTGTCCGGATTTACAGCAATTTCATACTGTTTCAGTTTCCCTCCAAAGCTGCTTACTTCCGCCACTCCCTTTACACCCAAAAGCTGTCTTCTTACAATCCAGTCCTGAATAGTACGGAGTTCTGTGATATTGTACTTTTTTTCGTATCCCTTTTCGGGTCTTACCACATACTGGAAAATTTCGCCAAGCCCTGTGGAAATAGGTCCAAGCTGTGGATTTCCAATTCCCTGTGGGATAAGAGACTGTATCTGCTGAAGTCTTTCGGCAACCTGCTGCCTTGCCCAGTAAATATCAACATCATCTTCAAAGACAATCGTAACCAAAGAAAGTCCAAATCTGGAGAAACTCCTGATTTCCTTCAATCCTGAAATATTATTGTTGGCCTGTTCTATGGGAAAAGTTACAAGCCGTTCTATATCTGTCGCACCAAAAGATGGCGCAGTGGTAATAACCTGTACCTGATTGTTGGTAATATCCGGTACTGCATCTATTGGCAGCTGGGTTACCTGATAAGATCCCACACCAATGAGTCCCAATACCAACAATGCAATTATGAGTTTATTCTTTACAGAAAACTCAATGATTTTTGTAAGCATATAATGATTGATTAATCTTAATTTTCGTGATAAAATTCCGGTATTCTGAAGCATAGACGGAATGCATCTGCATTACGTACAGACACTCTGAGAAACAGAATACCTTCCCAGCCAAAAAACTGACTGAGAAAACAGATTAAGACTGATGAGATCTTGGCGGCTGCCAGATAGAGTTGAGAATTTCCTTGTTGTAAAGAGCACTTTTATAAAAAGTCTTCTTGGTCTCAATAGGATTAAATACCTTCTCTATACAATGAAAATCTAAAGAAGGATTGATGGTAAAAGCCACAGACAGCAGACTTGCATGTGAAACAAACGGCAGTCTCTGGTCCTGATCGTGGTCACTGTCTTTTACAGGATGATCATAATGGGTTTTCAGAAATGCGGCAAGTGACATTTCAGGATTCAGGCTTTTATGCTGAATATAGTGCTCAATGAGAAGCGGCATTTTCAAAAGCTGATACAGTTCGGTAGTAGAAACCAAATACAATGATAACAATAATATGGAAATCAGCTTTTTCACTCTGTCAAAATTATAAATTTTTCCATTAAGAATGATTTTAAATAACCTATACCAGAGTAAATAAAGCTGTATTCGGCGGAAATTTATATCATATATTATGACATTTTGAATGAATACTCGTCATACACGGTATTGATAAGCTCATCAGAATGAATATTCCGTGAGAAAATAGGATAATGAAAACGATCCAGCTTATTAAGAATACGGATAAGATCCATCTTTTCCTTATGGGTAAGGTTTCCGGCAACAATATTCGTTGCCTGACGAATTTTTTCCATTTGTCTTTCAAGAACAACCAGTCCCTTTTCTGAAATACGGATGAGCTTGCTTCGTTTGTCTATCTCAGATTCTGTCTGCTCCACCAGTCCCTGGCGCAGCAGTCTTGCAATAATAAGCATACCTACCGGTTTATCATGAATGTTTTTTTTGATCAGAGCCATTTTCGTCATCTCTCCAAAAGCTTTCAGATTGATCAGATAAATAAAATCTTCCTGGGTGGAAAATTCCGAATCTGAGATGGCAGATTTGGAATATGTTTTTGCATACCGGTTGAGGTGAACAAGCAATGTACTTATAGCACTTTCCGGGGTTCTTCCGTTTTCCTTTCCTTCCCAGTATGGCTCTTCAAGAGGATCCGCAGATCCTGCGTTCTCCTTATCAGAGATCCAGGACTTAAAACCTTCAACAGTAACAGGATAAGTATCCGGAGAAGTTTGATTTTCCGACTCAAATTGCTCAAGGAGCGTCATAAAGTCTTTGATAAGTGTAAAATTCATTTCAAATAAAATAGTATACAAATATACTTCTTTTATTGTAACCTGGAACAAGTATTAACATTGCTAATGAAAGCACTGTATAAATCAGCTGTTTAAAAGATATCTTTTGTTCAGACGGTATAAAATTTGCATATTAAAGTTTAACAATAAACGATATGGATGAAACAAAAATTGAATTATCAGATCCTGTTGATGATAAGTACCTTATTGATCAATATTTTAATTTAATCATAAAGAAAGAATTAAATATTGATGTGGATGTCAGCAATGAATATATTATTGCACAGAATATAGTTTCAAAAAAATTGATACTGGTCAATACATTTTCAGATGCTATTATGGGTAATCCCCAACTTTATCTCTTACTTCGTTCTCTGCTTTATAATGTGAACACTTTATGCCTGACAAAAAGGCAGATCATGATGGCATTAGAAAACAAATAAAAATCTCTCAACATTCTGAGAGATTTTTACTGGCTTAATTTTTATACCTGTTCTTTTATATGCTTTTCCACCATCATTTCAAGATCATCCAGATTAAAAGGCTTTGAAACATAATCATCCGCTTGGGCTTCTGATGCTAAAGCAACGATATCATTATTTGCTGTAACATAAATAACAGGAATGTGCTTGAATTCTTCACTGCTTTTAAGAAGTCTTGTTGCTTCCACCCCACCGATTTTCGGAATCCAGTTATCCATTAAAATAACATCCGGCTGATACGCTGACACTTTTTCAAGAATATCATGTGATGTTTCTGATATTTTGACATCATAGCCGTTTTCTTCAAATATGATGGTGATCACTTCTAAAATAGCCGTATCATCATCAAAAATTAAAATTTTCTTTTTACTCATATTATTCAGTTTATTCTATTTACAAATATTGCAATTGATTGATATAATCTGCCAGATTATCCGGCCTGATAATTAAATCATAATCAATTTCTTCTATTGCATGTTTGGGCATATATTCCACTTCTGCTGTTTCGGGGTCCTGAATCCAGACCTTTCCATTATATTTTTTTATATAACTCAGGCCTTCCACTCCATCTGCATTGGCTCCTGACAAAAGCACACCGATCATATTTTCGCCGTAGACCTCTGCTGCTGACCTGAAAGTGACATCTATTGAAGGCCGGGAATAATTCATCTTTTCGGAACTGTCCAATGACATATTTCTCTTATTCTCAAAAAGCAAATGATAATCTGCGGGGACAACATATACTGCCCGATGGTTAACTTCTGTTTTATCTTCAACTTCTATCACCGGTATTTTTGTAAACTGCTCCAGCAAAGTCCGCAGAATATCACCTGACTGGGCCTTCCGGTGAAGGACCAGTAAAATGGGAATCTCCAGGGAATCATTCAGGCTTTTGATCATTTCAATGATGACCTGCAGGCTTCCTGCTGACCCCCCAATAACAATTAATTCTATGTCTGTCTGTGATTTCATAGCAGTAACTATTAGTGATGATCAATCTTTTTATAAATTTTCTGATCTTCAACCTGATGATAATTCTTATCTATGGTAGAAAACCTAAGTGTTTCTTTAGCCCCTAAAGCCAGAAAACCCAAATTTTCCAGACTGCTGTCAAAAAGTTTGAATACCCTTTCCTGCAGTTCTCTATCAAAATAAATCAGAACATTCCTGCAGATAATCAGCTGAAAGCTGTTAAAAGAACTGTCTGACACCAGATTATGCGTAGATAAAATAAGTTTTTCCTGTAAACTCCCGTCAAATTTCACACTGTCATAATTGGCGGTATAATAATCAGAAAAGTCTCTGATCCCTCCTGAAAGCATATAATTTTCAGAATAAAGTTTCATCTGCTGCAGGGGAAAAACACCGGCCCTTGCTGTTTCCAGAACAGAAGGATTCAGATCTGTACCATAAATCAGAGATTTATGATAAAGCCCTGCTTCCTTCAGCAGAATCGCTATGGAATAAGCCTCCTCACCTGTTGAGCAGCCTGCCACCCATACTCGGATCAGAGGATAAGTACCCAGCTGCGGCAGAATCTTATCTCTTAAGGTTTTAAAAAAAGAAGGATCCCTGAACATTTCAGTAACGTTTACCGTAACTTCCTCTACAAATCGTTTTAAATATTCAGGATCATTCATGAGGGTATATCTGAGCTCTGCGAAACTGGTAAACCTGTCCAGCAAACAGATCCTGTTGACTCTTCTTTTAAATGATGCCCTGCTATAGCCCGAAAAATCATAGCCATACATCTCATAGACATCATTGATCAGAAATTCGATTTCTTTATCTTTTACAATACTCGGTTCCAGCATTTATGAAAATTTTTCTATAGCTGTTATTAAAAGATCCACATCAATTGGTTTTGAAACGTAGTCATCAGCTCCTGCTTCGATGCATTTCTGACGGTCTTCAGGCATCGCCTGTGCAGTCACAGCAATGACCGGAATATTTTTGATTTCCGGGGTACTTCTTATGATTTTTACCGCTTCATATCCATCTATTCCCGGCATCATCATATCCATAAGCACAACAGAAAACTGATGATCAGACTTCAGGATAGCGAATGCCTCCTGGGCCATTGTACAGGTTTCAACAGCATATCCACGGGCCTTAAGAGTGAGTTTCAATGCAAATATATTACGTGGATCATCATCCACAATTAAAATTTTCTTATTCATCAGAATTATATCTGTTTAACTTTCATACAACCAAACACGAAGAAGTGACAGCAGCTGATCAATATCTACCGGCTTCGATATATAATCTGAAGCTCCTGCCGTAATACATTTTTCACGTTCTCCAATCATGGATTTTGCGGTAACGGCTATAATAGGCAGTCTTTTGAATGCCGGCATTTTCCTGATTTCCTTTATCGTTTCATAGCCATCCATTTCCGGCATCATCATATCCATTAAAATAACATCTACATCAGGATTCTGCTGAATTTGCTGCAGTGCATGTTTACCGTCCATGGCAACAATAACTTCAACTTTATACTTTTCCAGCGCTTTTGTTAAGGAAAAAATGTTCCGGACATCATCATCAGTGATAAGAACTTTTTTTCCGCTCAGAACTTCCGTTAAAGATCCTAATACCCTCCCTGTAGTACTTTCAGATGAACTGTTTTTTTCTTCCACCAAATGTAAGAATAAACCTACTTCATCTAAAATTCTTTGGTATGAATGTGCTGTTTTTACGACAATAGAATCTGCATACTGTTTTATTTTCAGCTCTTCTTCCCTAGACAGATTATTTTCTGTAAAGATAATGATGGGAAGGTTTTCCAGCCCCTCATAACTTTTGATTGATTCGATAACATGATATTCGTTTCCTTTTGAACTTCCGATATCCAGGATAACACATTCCACAACATCAGAGGTCAGCGCTTTTACACTGTCCTCTACATTATGAACCACAGATAATGAAATATTAAAGTTACTCAGGAAGTAGGACAAAGCACTGGCATGTTTAGCATTTTCTTCGACAATGAGCACCTTCTGAGGCCCTTTTTTTAATGCGTCTTCAATTTTCCTGAATACATCTGTCATTTTATCCAGCGCCACCGGCTTATTAATGAAGTCAACAGCTCCTTTCATAAGGCTTTCTTTTTTAAGATGAAGAACAGACATCATATGTACAGGAATATGCCTGGTGACAGGATCCGACTTTAACTCATCCATTACCTCCCAGCCATCTTTCACCGGAAGCTGAACGTCCAGCAGGATCGCATGTGGATTATACTTCCTGGCTGCTGGCAGACCATGATCTCCTCTTACGGCAACTATTCCTTTATAATTCTGTAAATGGGCATATTTCAAAAGGGCTTTCGCAAAATGGATATCATCTTCTATAATAAGAATAACCCTGTCCCCATCCTTAATATCATCTCTGTCATCTGCCACATCTTCAGGAATTTCCAGTGTATTCGGCCGAATAGTTTCTTTTTCACCTTCATCAAGAATATTCTGGATTTCTTCCACGTCTTCACGTATGATTTCTACAATATCCTGATCTGTTTCAGAAGAAGTGGTTTCAGTAACGGCATATATAGGAATAATAAAACTGAATTCACTTCCTTTGTTCAGTTCACTTTTCAGGACAAGCTCGCCTCCAAGAAGTTTGGCAATCTCACGGCTGATTGACAGTCCCAGTCCGGTGCCTCCAAATTTTCTCTTCGTGGATCCATCAGCCTGCTGAAATGCCTCAAAGATGATCTTCTGTTTATCTTCTGCGATTCCTACACCGGTATCTTTTACTGAAAACATAATAAAATCAGGTTTTCCGATAGGCTTGCTGATATTCAGGTCAATACTTCCTTTTGTTGTAAATTTTAAAGCATTCGATAATAAGTTTCTCAATACCTGATCGATTCTGAGGCGGTCACTTTCAATAACCTTCTGTACATCAGGATCAATCTGAATATTAAATGGAAGATTCTTTTCCTGGAATACAGGATTAAAAAGGCTTTTTAAATCCTGTATGATCTCTTCGATACTCACATCCTGATATTCAAGAGTCATTTTACCGGACTCTATTTTGGCTAAGTCCAGAATTTCATCAATCAGTGTTAATAAGCTTGTTCCTGAACTCTGGATCACCTTTGCAGATTCTATCTGATCTTCATTAAGATTTTCATCAGGATTTTCAACCATTAAGCGTGATAAAAGAAGAATTGAATTCAGAGGAGTCCGCAATTCATGGGACATATTGGCAAGGAATTCTGATTTGTATTTCGTGCTCAGAGCCAGTTCCTCCACTTTTTTCTGAATTTCGTTATTACGTTCAGCAATCAGATGATTTTTTTCTTCCAGTAATCTTGACCGTTCCTCCAGTTCTGCATTGGCCTGCATCAGCTCCTCCTGCTGCACTTTCAGCTCTTCTTCTGAAGCCTGAAGCTTCTGGGTCTGTGCTTCCAGCTCTGTATTGAGGTTTTCCAGCTCTGAATGCTGCACCTGCAGCTCTTCAGACTGAGCCTGGGTTTCTTCCAGTAACTGCTGCTCTTTTTCTCTGCCTTTTGCCGCACTTAATGCAATTCCTATATTGATGCAGCATTCTTCAAAATAACTGATCCTGTCTTCTTCAAAATTGGAGGTAGAACCGAGCTCTAAAACTCCTATAGCATGTCCGTCTGCAAAAATCGGGATCAGCAGTATCCCATAAATCTTGATTGTACTGCTGGCAAAAGTTACTACAAAATCATCTTCATGAAGGTTGTTGTAAACCCGGGTTTTGGAATTGATAAAGGCCTGTCCTACCATCCCTTCTCCCGGTTCAAAAACCTTTTTCATATTGGCTTCCAGTCCGAATGCTTTATTCAGTTTTAAAATCCCTTCATCGTACAGGTATAGTGAACCGTTGATACAGCTTCCATATTCAATAAGCTGTTTTAAAGCCTTATCAGAAACTTCTTTTACCGATTTATTTCCCACTAAAGATTCATTCAGTAAAGCAAGACCTTTCTGCCGCCAGTCACTTTTATTAATTTTATCGAAAGAGATTTTAAGGGATTCTGTCATATGATTAAGAGACCCTACAAGATCTCCGAGATCATCCTCTGAATGATCAATGACCTTTTCACTGTAATCACCGTTGGCCACTCTGTTGGCAATCTTCTGGATAGCACTTACACGGCGTGTCATCTCCTGATCTTTTTCTTTAAGCATTCTCTCCAGCTTATCTCTCCTGATCAGATCTGCCCGCATTTTAATATAAAAGAAGACTGTTACCACGACTGCTGCAAGGGCCGAGAACATAATAAAAAGAACAGTAGTATCGGACGACCTGTTTAAGTCCTTATTTTTAATCTCAAGCTGACTTTCTTCATATTGCACAAAATCATTGACAATTTTCCGGCATTGATCCATATAGCCTTTACCTGTCACAATTTGCTGCTGGGTCATGACAATACCTTTACGTCTGTTTTCAACCAGCTGTTTCAGGTTTTCCATTACCTGATTGACCGCAGCTTTCAGGCCGGCAAGCCTTTCCAGCTGATTCTGATCCTGCAGTCCTAGTGATTCTGCACGTACCAAAGCTTTGGGATATTCTCTTAAGCCGCGCTTATACGGTTCAAGAAAGTCTTCTCTTCCGGTCAGCTGATATCCCCGGTTTCCTGTTTCAGCATCCAGTAAGGCTACCAAAACATCTTTTACCGCTGTTACAGACCGTCTGCTTCGGGAAAGACTCTCACGATGATTCATCTGATTCTGAATACTCCAATAGGAAGCCAGTGAGCTGGCTATTAAAATCAAAAGTGAGAAACCGACTCCAAACTGGAGATTTCTTATAATTTTTTTCGGCATGAAAATTAATTTAATGGTAAAGTGAAATAAAAGGTAGAGCCTTCATCTACTATACTGGAAACACCGACGTTCCCGTGATGTTGCTTGATAATTTCTGCACAGATAAACAATCCGATTCCCATTCCCTGGAACTGCAGTGAGGACTCTTCTACACGGTAAAACTTTTTGAATACAGCATCCTGCTTAAAATCAGGAATACCAATTCCAAAATCTGTTACATTAACTCTTACCTCCTGTGCTTCCTCATCTACAAATGTGGTCACAATAACCTGATTGTTATGGGGTGAATATTTAATCGCATTGGTAAGAAAATTAATCAACACCTGCTCTATACGGATTTCATCTAAAGGAATCAGAATATCCGGTTTGGTGCCATGACGTTCAATTTTTACTTTGCGTTCATCATGAGTCTGGAGTATTGTTTCAATGGCATTGCTGATTACACTTTCCAGATTAACCGGTTTCTTATTGATTTTCAGTTTCCCGTTTTCTATTTTGGAAACATCCAGCAGATCAGTAATAAGGGTGTTCAGCTTTTCAATCTGCCCCTGGACTTTTGTTACAAATCCGGCTTCAGAACTTTCTTTATCCAGCTTTAATTTTCTTTCCAGCAGCTGAACATAAGCTTTAATACTGGTTAAAGGAGTTTTTAATTCATGGCTTGCAATGCTCAAAAACTCATCTTTTTCTTTTTCCACTTTCTTCTGATCATCAATATCAGTAAAAGTTCCAACCCAGTTTTTGATACGGTTCTCATCATATACAGGGGTTACCCGAAGCAGATGATAACGGTACTCTCCGGAAATAACATTCTTAATTCTGATCTCTAATTCAAGAGCTTTGCCTTTTCTCATGCATCTTTCAAATTCTTCTTTGATATCGTGATCGTCAGGATGGGTTTCGGGAAAACTCTGTTCAGAATCAGAATACTGGTACCATTTCCCATTCACAAAATCAACCGTTCCTTTTTCATTCAGGGTAAATGCAATCTGGGGAAGTGATTCCAGCATTAAATGAAAATGATCAATCTGGGATTTCATGGTTACCTGAGATTCCCGTCTTCCTTTCACTTCCAGCTCAAGATTCTGCTGTGTTTTTTTCATGGCAATATTCTGTTCCTGAAGATTATAGAATGTTTTTACCTTGAGAAGAAGAATTTCAGGATCTACGGGTTTGGTAACATAATCTTTGGCACCAGAAGCATATCCTCTTGTTATAAACTTTTTATCGGTATTGACAGCGGATAAAAATATGATGGGAACTTCTTTGGTTTTACTGTAATCGGCGAGTGTTTCAGCCACTTCAAAACCATCCATATCGGGCATTTGAACATCCAGAATGATTAAGGCGTAGTCATTTTTCAGTGCTTTACCAAGCGCTTCCTCACCTGAGCTGGCTGTTTCTACCTGGAAATCCTTAGATTCAAGCAATTTTTGAAGGGAGTAAAGATTACTTTGGTTGTCATCAACAATTAAAATCATAGAAGTTAAAATCAATAATTAGTTACAGATACTTTAGCCTCAAAAATACTCACAATATTTTAAAAAGCAGCAATTTTTAAGGGATTATCAATAGGGATTTCATACCACATTTTACGGAAAAGATGTCAATGGCATGAGGATTGAAATTGTTTATTGGATTTAAAAAATTCTCTCTAATTTTTCAGAAAAATAAAACCTATGAAAAAAACAGTAAGTTGTATGAATATCGATGAGAAAACTCTTTACGAATTCGGGGGTGAAAATATCATTTATAGGGCTAAAGAGTTTATTTTCAGGGAAGGTGAGCATTCACAGTATTACTTTCAGATTATCAGTGGAAAAGTGAAACTGAATACATTTAATGAAAACGGAAAAGAATTTATTCTGAATATTTTAGGCAAAAATCAAAGTTTTGGTGATCCTCTTTTATTTATCGAGAAACTTTATCCTACCAATGCTGTAAGTTTACAACCCACCGAAATCATAAGAATGCCTAAAAATAATTTCATGGAAATGTTAAAAAGCAATCCCGATATTTCGCTGGAAATGAATATGTGTCTATCACAAAGGCTTTATTATAACAGTTTAATGGTCCGTAATATGGCATCATCAGATCCTGCCCAACGGTTAAAAGGCTTACTCGATTATCTTAAGAGTTATCATGATGGGGACTGTCAGCACTGTTTTCCCATTGAGCTTACCCGCCAGCAAATTGCTGATCTTACTGGATTGAGGGTTGAAACGGTAATCAGAACAGTGAAAAAGATGGTAACCAATGAGGTGATAAAACTTGATGGCCGGAGAATACTATATTAATCTTCTGGATTGCGGAAACCTAAATAACTCAACCGAACATGTCTCAAATAAAAAAATAGACTATAAATATACCACATAATAAAATGACCGGAAATCTTAAGATTTCCGGTCATTCCTTTAAACTAACATTAATTTGTTTTCTTTCTCCATTCAGCTTTTACATCTTCAGCCGCATCTTTCGTTTTCTCCCAAGCCTCATCTGCCTTATCTTTGATATCTTCCCAAGCCTCAGAAAAATTTGATTTTACCCTATCAAGCCAATCTTCCTGAGTCGCTTCCTGATCATTATCTCTTTTTTCATTGATATAATCCCTCGCTTTATCTGCCAGATCAGAGATTTTCCATTTTGCATCGTTCGCTGCATTTTTCAAAGAGTTTTCTGTTTCGTTAACTGCCTTTTCCGCTTTGTTGTAATCTGAATTGTTCATAATATAATATTTAAGTAATTTGGTATATAAATAAACAATACCCATGCCTAAAAGCTATTCAAAATGTTAAAAATTTCTTAAAGTCAAAAGGTTATTTTCTTCCGCCAAGTTTTTTAATCATTCCTTTAAATATAAATCCATGAAATGGCAGCACCATGAACCAATAAAGCCTGCCCCATATTCCTCTGGGCCGGAATACCGCTTTTTGCCAGATTTTATTTTTATAAAGCTTAAACATCAGCCAGGCTTCTCCCGGAAGTTTCATTTCAGCCAGCAGAATAAGCTTTCCTTCTTTACGGTCAGCATACAAGACCCTCCAGAAATCCAGCGCATCTCCTTCTCTGAGCTCCATAGGATGCCTTCTGCCTCTCCTTAATCCAGGGCCGCCAACAAGCTTATCGAGAAAACCTCTTATTTTCCAAAGATACTGTCCGTACCAACCATTAATACCCCCTATCCGGAATATCCGGTTCAGGCACATTTCCCTGTCGTCATACACCTCACTTCTGAGGTCTGTAAAACATCCGTATTTAGGAACATCCTGAAATTCTTTTAATGTCGAATCATTCCGGCTGCTGATAAAACTGTCTTTCCAGCTGGATACAATTTCATTGGCCTGTATCTTTGCGAGTGTTCTTTTCAATGCAGTATCGTAAGAAAAAGGCTGTACTCCGGTAATCAATTTGATTTCAGCCAGACTTTCAGGCCTGCAGACAACCTCTATCTTCATGCTTCCCACGAGAGCTTTCGCCAGTTTGTAGGAAGTAGAGGTAATAAAATAGAGCCAGTATGAAGAAAGCCTCGGAGTCATAACCGGCAGTGTAAAAATTGTTCTTTTAAGGCCTCTTACTTTTGCAAACTGCAATAGCATTTCTTTATAGGTTAATATATCATCACAGCCAATATCAAAGTTTTTCTGATAGGCCTGAGGCTTCAACAAAACAAAAATGAGAAAATCAAGCACATTGGCGATACCTATCGGCTGGCATTGGGTATGGAGCCATTTGGGAGCTACCATGACGGGTAATTTCTCAACAAGATCTCTGATGATTTCAAAAGAAGCACTTCCTGAGCCAATTATAATTCCGGCCCGAAGAACTGTTGCAGGCACTGCACATTCCATTAGAATTTTCTCAACTTCATACCTTGAGTTCAAATGCTTTGATAATTCCTTTTCATTCACAAGACCGGAAAGATAAACGATATGCTTACACTGTGTTTTTTCTATATAATGAGCAAAATTAGAAGCACATTTCTTTTCAGAATCTTCATAATCATCCATATTGCTCATAGAATGCATCAGATAATATGCACCTGCAATATCTTCCGGAATATTCTTTAAGGTCTCCGGTTTTAGAAAATCAACCTCTATGAGCTCTATCTGTTCATCATCAATTTCCGTACTCCTGGTAAAACGGCTGATATCCCGACAGCAGCAGACTACTCTGTATCCCTGAGCAGCAATTACACTGATCATCCTTTTACCGATATATCCGGTAGCTCCTGTAAGCAGTATTTTCTCCATAATTATTGTATTTTAGAGATCATTACAATTTTCCGGCAGGCTGAGAGCCCATTATATTTTCTCTAAAAGATGGCCAAAGTAATCTTTTTTCTTGATAAGATAGCCTTCATTCAATTCATTGGAATCTATCTCCAAAGGGATTCTTCTTTTGAGGACAATACCGCTTTTTTCAACAGATTTAAGTTTATCCGGATTATTCGTCAGTAAGTTAATTTCTTTGATCCTGAGAATTTTCAGCATTTCTACTGCTGCATCAAAATTCCTTCCATCAGCAGGTAAACCCAGCTTCAGATTTGCCTCCACAGTATCAAATCCCTGTTCCTGAAGCGCATAAGCTTTCAGCTTATTGATGATCCCTATATTCCGGCCTTCCTGGCGGAGATAAATAATCACACCTCCATTTTCAGACATATATTTCATAGCAGCATTCAGCTGCTGCCCGCATTCGCATTTTTTAGAATGAAACACTTCTCCTGTGATACATTCTGAATGAAAGCGGACATTAACCGGCTTATCAAAATCTGTATTTTCTGCCACCCAGACTAAATGCGGGCTCCAGTCCTGTTCACTTCCTGAAAATGCATAAACAGTAAATATTCCGTAATCCGTCGGTATATTGGATTGTGCTTGTATTTTGAGCATGGTCTAAATATTAATCGTTTTAAAATTATATGTTATTAAGTGTTATTTTTCAAAAGGACTTTTTCTATCCTGTTTTACCCAGATAAGCCTTGAAGTGTCATAACCAATTTCCTTTGCTTTTTTCATAAAGTTAACCCTGATGTTTTCAGGAATGTTTTTTTTCCGTGAAAGAATCCACATATAGTTCAAGTTCTTTCCGGCAACCAAAGCATATTGGTAATCTTCAAGGGCAATCACATTATATCCGGCATAAAAAGGCCCGAAAAAACTTACCTTCAGCGCTGCAACGGTCTTGTCTCCACGGAATTTCGCCGTGCCATCAACCGATACCCACTTGTTCTTTCTAAAATTATATCCGCTGTTGACCACCTTTACACTTCCGTCACCATTCAGGCTATACTGAGCTATTGCATTATCAAGATCTTTTTCGAACCGATAATCAAACCTCGCAATTTCATACCATGTCCCCAGGTATTTGCTGATATCAAAGTTTTTAACAGGTTCTGCTTTTTCCGGGATGGACGAACAGGAAATCAATATGCATCCAAAGGCTATTAATAGGGCGAAAATTATTTTATTTTTCATTTTTATTCAATTTTTTAAAGAAATAAATGTTAAGTAAAAACTGACTGTAACCATAAACAGCATCTTCAACAGGAATGGTAATCATTCTTATTCCCATAAACTCTTCCGGATTATAATTAACGACAGGGGACGGAATTACAGATCCGGTGAGGATTCCGTTTACCGCAAAAAAGCCCGGCATTAAAATAAGATACACGAGACTCACCTTTCCTATCCATCCTTTTTTGGCTATAAAATGCAGATAACACAATGTAAGGATGGTTACGATCACCGTCAGCAAAGTGTATATTTTATTAAAAAACAAAAGTCCGGCTACAGCAAGGATAATCACTGATGTGAAAACAATCAGATTATTGAAGACCTCTGCCCAGGCCAGCTTATAAAACTTCTCAAAACAATAGTACGTAAAAACACACGCAAAAGGAATACAGTAAAAGAACAACCATTCTTCAACCGGAAGTCCGGCGATCTTAAATCCTAAAGTGTATTTCAGATCAAACCACCACACTCCCATCCTGGTAAAACAGATATCCCACAGAATAAAAGGAATCGCTACAATTGTGGATGAAAGCAGGAAAGTCCCAAAATGCTTATTAAATTGTATCCTTCTGTCAAAAGATGCCAAAAAACATATAATGACAGTGAAAAAATTGATCAGTATGTAGGTATAAGACATCATTGCTTATTAAAATACATTTTAAAATATTTAACCGGAACCCAAAGAAAACCGAAGCACTCTCCTTTTTCTTTCCCGAGATGCCTGTGATGCTGTTTGTGAGCACGGCGTATAGCAAGAAAATAAGGATTCTTTGTTTTTGTGAAAACTTTTGCCCTCTGATGAATAAAAATATCATGAACAAAAAAGTAAGCCATTCCATAGAGACTTATTCCCAGACCAATAAAAAACCAATAGCTGAATTCCTGCTTTACACCTAGGTACAATAAAGCGATGGCCGGACTCGCAAAAATGAAAAAGAAAAGATCATTTCTTTCAAGCTTTCCCTCATTGCTGTGATCATGGTGATCACGGTGCAGACTCCACAAAAAGCCGTGCATGACATACCTGTGAATAAGCCAGGTAGCTCCTTCCATAGCAATAAACACACACAAAACGATCAGAAAATTCATATTTCCCCTAATTTGTTATTAAAAAGATCATTCAAAACTTTATACCTGAAATCGAAAATACTTTCCAGTTTTTCTTTTACAAATAAACTATGGGCTATTGTTCCTAATATTCCTAAAGGAAGCTCATAGTCTACAGTATCTTTCATTAATATTCCGTTTTTATCCGGAACAAATTCATGAAAGTGGTTCCAGTATTTGTAAGGGCCAGACTCCTGAAAATCAGTAAAACTTTTATAATCCTCCACCTGGCTTATTACAGTCTTCCATCCCATCGGAATTCCCAACAAAGGAGAAACCTTGTACCGGATTTCCATTCCCTGGAAAATAGGCTCATCATAAACATCCGACAGGACAACGAAATTCATGCTTTTCGGAGTTATCTTCGATAAATTATGAGGCGAAGAAAAAAATTCCCATGCCGTATCAATATCACAGTTCAGCTGTTGCTCTCTATATAATCTGTATACCATTTTTTTTTTTTATTAATACATTCAGCACAAATATTCCCAGTGCCTTATAAATAAGCAGATTTGTAGCGTATATAACTTTTGAACGCAACAAACAGCTTTTGTGAATTGGCTATTCTTATTCTTTGCTTCAGGATATGCTGGGAACTTGTTTTTTTAATTTTTTCAAATAATGACAGGTAATACCTGTAGGCAAGATAAACCCCAAACATAGAAGATCCCGGCAGTTTCCTAATTCCTTTTAATGCTTCTTTAAACTCTTCTTCAATTTCATTTTCTATCTGAGTTTTCACAGAATTGTCAAAAACAGACATATTCAAAGAAGGAAAGTAGCTTCGCCCCAATAGCTGGTAATCATCTTTAAGATCTCTTAAAAAGTTGACTTTCTGAAAAGCAGAACCCAGTTTCATGGCGAATGGTTTAAGCTCCTCAAACTGCTGCCTGTCTCCTCCTGTAAATATCTGCAGGCACATCAGCCCCACCACTTCTGCAGAACCATGAATGTATTCATTATACAATGCTGAATTATATTCTATTTTATAAAGATCCATTTCCATGCTGTGCAAAAACTGATTAATGAGGCGGATATCAATCTTATACTGATGAACAGTTTCCTGGAATGAGTGTAAAATAGGATTCAGTGATATTCTGTCCTCGAGTGCATGATAGGTTTCTGTCTTCAATCTTTTCAAAAGCTTTTCTTTATCATAACCGTGAAAACTGTCAACAATCTCATCTGCAAGACGGACATAGCCGT
Source organism: Chryseobacterium sp. ON_d1 (assembly GCF_006829085.1). Classification (GTDB taxonomy): domain Bacteria; phylum Bacteroidota; class Bacteroidia; order Flavobacteriales; family Weeksellaceae; genus Chryseobacterium. Next base: position 723,242 of record NZ_BJTC01000001.1, on the reverse strand, counting down.
AGATTGCATAAATAGCAGGCCTAATGGAAGGTTTCAATGCCAATATCCCTAAAGAAAAACTGGTACTGTATTTTTGTGTGGTATATTTGCTTACATCGTAAGACAAATCATCAAACAATTTTTTCATATTATTTTATTTTTAGTTTATTAACTTCCGCTGCTACTATTTTCCCTGAGATCACCGAAGGAGGTACTCCTGGTCCAGGAACTGTCAATTGTCCGGTATAGAAAAGATTCCTGATCTTCCTGTTTCTGATTTTGGGCTTTAAAACAGCAGTCTGTGACAGTGTATTAGACAATCCGTAAGCATTTCCCTGATAAGCATTATAATCTGAAATAAAATCACTGACACAATAGCTCTTTTTATACTCAATCCTCGAAAGGAGATCTTCTGTTCCTGTATGTTTTTCTATCCTTTTAAGCATTTCCAGCAGATATTTTTCCCTGGTAGACTCGTCATCATATATTCCCGGTGCAAGAGGCAGCAGTAAAAACAGGTTTTCACAACCCTGAGGAGCAACCTCAGGATCTGTTTTTGATGGGCAGCAGGAATAAAAAAGTGGTTTTGCCGGCCATTTCTTATTTTTATAAATACAGTCTATATGGTCATCAAGCTCATTCTCAAAGAATAATGTATGGTGTTTTAAACCCTGAATTTTACCTTTGATTCCCAGATAATAAATCAGACATGAAGGCGCAAATGTTTTTTCTTTCCAATAAGTGTTATTGTAATTTCTTAGAGATTTAGGAATCAGGGTTTCCGTGTGGTGATAATCTGAAGAGGCAATCACTGCATCGAACTCATAATCTTTGTCATCAATACTAACTGAAACAACTTTATCATTTGCCGTATTAATCTTCTGAACCTCATGATTAAAATGAAAAACAGCTCCCTGTTTTTCAGCAACCTGCTGCATAGCAAGCACAAGCTGATAAAAACCTCCCATGGGGTATTTTGTACCTAAAACATACCCTCCGTAGTTCATCAGACTATACAGCGCCGGAATGTTCTGAGGGGAAGCTCCAAGGAATATAACAGGAAATTCCATCAGGGATCTGAGCTTAGGATCTGAAAAATAACCTGAAACATATTTTCTGAAATTACTTAAAAGATCAAGTTTTAAGGCACTCCCTGCTATTTTTAAAGAAGCAAATTCCAGCCAGCTGTAACAGGGCTTGGTAACAAAATCCTGCATTCCCACTTCATATTTATATTTTGCAGACTGCATAAACTTATCATACTGCCCGCCCGCTCCATTTTCTATTTTTTCAAATAATTCACGGATTTCACTGTTCTTTCTGGGAATACAGATTTTTTCTTCTGAAAAAACCATCTCAAACTGAGGGTCTAAAGAAACAAGCTGAAAAAAATCATCAGAGTTCATTTCAAAATCATTGAAAAACCCATCAATAATATCAGGCATCCAATACCAGCTAGGGCCCATGTCAAAAACATATCCTTCCGGTGTTCTGAACTGTCTTGCCCGTCCTCCCGGCTGATTATGTTTTTCAAATACATGTACCTCATTTCCTGCTTTTGCTGCATATGCAGCTGCAGACAGTCCAGAAAATCCTGAACCTATTACCGCTATTTTTTTTCTTGATTTCTCCGTATTCATAATCCTTATTAAATATTTTACGATGGTACTTTTTAGCAGCTCAGTTCAGTTTTTTGTATGCATTATCCAGCAAATCTCTTGCTTCCAGATTCATCCGATAAACCGAAGAATGAAATTCATCCAGCTTTGAAAGTATACCAATAAGCAGCATTTGTTCAGAATAGGTAAGGCGCCCTACTACGATCCTCGAAGCTTTACGAATCTTATTCATATGTTGATCCAGCATATCAAGACCCTTTTGGGTAATCTGAATATGCTTTTTTCTTTTATCATTTTCGGAAATAGCCTGCTCAACCCATCCATTATGAATAAGACGGTTGATGATAAGAATTCCGGCAGGTTTTTCATGTACATTGTGTCTGATCAAGTCTATTTTTGACATAGGCCCCATAGATTTCAGACTGATAAGATATATGAAGTCATCCTGACTGGAGAACAGAGAATCATTAATCACAGATTTAGAATATGATTTTGCATATCTCCCTATTCTTATCAGTAAAGTATTGATTACACTTTCTGAACTTCTCCCCATATCTTTACCCTTCCAAGAAGGTTCTTCAGATAAGTAATTTTCTTTATGAGAAGCATTAATCCATTCTATAAAGCCCTGAAGGTCATCACTGTATAAAGTACTACCTCTATTTTCTTCTGCAAATTGTTGAATTAATTCCACAACTGCTTTTAAAAGATTGTAATCCATATGCTGGTAATTAGTATACAAATATACTTATAATTTATAACAAAAAGAATATAAATATACTTTTAATTTAAATAGTATAATATTTATGAACCATCTTTCGGTTTAATTGATAGCAAAGAATCGGAATCCAGAGGCTTTTACACAACAGCATTTAATAATCCATAAATTATCTTTAACCTTATTACTGACTTCCAGCCGAAATTCTAAGAAAAAGATGAAAATAAAAAGATGAATCTCATTTAAATAGTATATTGTAGAAACAAATTTCCCATACGGTATGTCAGCTAAACGTTATGTTCAAACCCGAACCAGAAAAATCAAAAAATTCTTTGGATTATTAGGCCCAGGATTAACAACTGGTGCTGCCGACGATGATCCGTCCGGAATTGCTACTTATTCTCAGACAGGTGCACAATTTGGTTATGGACAGCTATGGACAGCGCTTTACATGCTGCCATTTATGACCGCTGTTCAGGAAGCTTGCGCAAGAATTGGAATGGTGACAGGAAAAGGACTGACTGGAGTGATCAAAGATCATTACAGTAAAAAGATACTTTACAGTGCTGTCGGGCTGGTAATTATTGCCAATACCATTAATATTGGGGCAGATATCGGGGCTATGGCGGCGGCGGCACAATTAATTATTCCTGCTGATATTATTGTATTAATGCTTTTCTTTACTGTCAGCATACTCCTTCTGGAGATTTTCACAAATTACCGTGTTTATTCAACGATACTTAAATGGCTCGCATTATCCCTTCTTGCTTACCCTCTTACGGCATTTATCATTGATCAGCCGTGGAAAGATATACTGAAAGCAACCATTGTCCCTCACTTTGAATTTTCTTTCAGTTTTCTTTTCATTATCACAGGAGTATTTGGGACTACTATTACGCCATACATGTTCTTTTGGCAGGCTTCCCAGGAGGTAGAAGAAGAAAATGAAAAAGGGCTGATCCGGGACGGAAAACCCAAAATCGGATGGGCTCATATTCATGCCATGAGAAAAGATAATAATATAGGTATGCTTATTTCTGAATTTACAACCTGGTGTATTATACTGGTTGGAGGAACGGTACTCCATGGAAGCCATATCACCGATATCAATACAGCTGCGGATGCAGCTAAAGCTTTAGAGCCTCTTGTACAGTCTTTTCCTCATTCGGGATTGATATCCAAGATTATATTCGCAATTGGAATTATCGGTTTGGGTATGCTTGCGATTCCCGTTCTTTCAGGCTCAGCATCATATGCTGTTTCTGAAGCATTCGATTGGAATGCGAGTTTTGGTTTCACATTCAGAAAGGCCAAGGGTTTTTATATTGTCATCATCATATCAACACTCATTGGTCTGTGCATGAATTTCATTGGCATCAACCCTGTTAAAGCTCTCGTTTATACAGCTGTATTAAATGGCGTGGCTGCAGTCCCTCTGTTGTTTCTCATCATCCGGATCTCAGCAAGTGAGCGTATTATGGGGGAATTCAAAAGCCGATGGCTTTCAAAAATCTTATTATGGGCTACTTTCATATTCATGGCCACAGCTTCTGTAGCAATGCTGTTTACTATTTAAATTAAACCGGTATAATACTTTAGAAAAAAGAGACTGATCGAATAAATTAAATGGGAGCCCTTAAAGAGCTCCCATTCCCAAACTTATAACAATCTTATTACAATTAATTTTTAATTATTTAAACATCCTTTTCCATTTTGTCATTGTATTTCTGCTTAATCCAAAGTGTTCTGCTACTTTAAGATTACTCATTTTATTATTTTTCTGGTAAGTGAGTATATCCAGAATATCAGATTTATTATAGGAACGAAGTTTTTGATTCATCTTTTTGACTTCTTCATCCTTTGTTCCAAAAATTCTTTTATTCAGCTCTATTATATCCACAGCAGACAGCTCTTTTTTTGTCAGAAACCATTCACATTCCTCTTTTTTATGAGGAAACTTCCGCTGGATAATATCAGAATAAATTTTTATATAATTTGGTGAAGATCTTTTCATGATATTATAAGAATATTAGGTTTCAGACATTATGAGATTCGGGAAATTTAACAATCCATTTATAAAGAGTAGTTTTGGGAATATTATATTCTTCAATAATCTGCCTTTTACTTTTCTCTCCCGAGTTTATCAGTTCTAAAAAGAACTCAATAATCTCTTGGGTATATATATTTTTTTTAAACTTTGGGAGATTTGTAGTGTTAACTTTACTGCTGTTTACTGCTTTAGGAGAATATAATATTAAATGTTGTGAATACACTCTGAAGAAGTCATAATCTGTCAGTTTACTCCATCGAAGTATAAGTTCAGAATCCATACTTTTCAGCTGATACATTTTCTCAACTTCTTCAATACTGCATTTAAAGAAATTACAAATTCTCCCTAAATCTAATTCACACTCCAAAACTCTTTTTTCAATTAAACTGCCAATATGAATATTCTTAAATTCCATAATTTCTTAAACATCTATAATTTATATCGTATAATTAATAAGTTGCATATGTTGAGTTCTGAACATCTCCGGTTGCCGGTGAGCTTCCAAGATTTTCATATACATTATTACCGGAAACAATTAATCGGCTTCCTCCTTCCGACAGGCCACTTCCGGTTGCGATAATCATACCGTAATATCCTAAGTCCAAAGAATTTAAAGTTACTGTACCGTCAAACAATGATGATGAAAGCAAAGTCCAGCTAGTACTTTGGCCTGTATTACCATTTCCAAATCTATAATTGTAAGAGAATCCTGTATACCATACAAAATGATTGGTAATGACTACAGCTCCATCCATATCCATATCAAAATCAACAATATTCTCCCCAGAAGCTACGGAAATACCATCAGAAATCAACATTAAATTACTATTTGCAGCATTCCCAGTACCCTTACCTATTCTGGATAAAGGAAATCCCTGGGCTACTGATCCCCATACTGTACCATTGTCCATCATTGCAATCAATGAATAATACCCAATCATTACTTTAGCCACTTTTGCTCCGCCGGCAGTAGCTGCAGCAAAGAAACTGGAGATATCCTGTGGCGTTGAAATAGATGATACAGTTGCTCCCCATGGCCCTGCGTAAAAATTATACCCCCATGCGAACACTTTGCCGGTAGCATCTATTGCAGTAAACATATTGTTGGTAGTTCTTTCCTGCTCGCTCCATATAGATTTAATATTACTTAATGAAGGTATTTTAGTATAGGTTAAGGTATTTCCCGTTGTAGTACCTAAACCCGTTTGCCCTCTTGCATTATCACCTGCAGCGTAAACGTTACCAAGGTTGGTCAGTATAACAGAATTATAAGCACTTTGCTGTACCTGAATTGGCTTTTCACCAGCTGCTAAACCTGCAATAGTAACCTTTACCCAACTGTCTATTACATCACCGTTGCCCCCTGTTCCCAGTTTTCCATTATAATTATAACCGGTTACATAGATATCCCCCGAAGTGGTAATTACAGTTCTTGATTCCAGCCCTCCATTCATTGTAAGCGCCGATTTCGCAAGCAATCTGGTGGCAGGTGCCTGAGTTCCGGCAGGAGAAAGCCCTAAACCAAATGTTTTGTAACCAGCTCCTGTAAGAAAATTATTATCCGTAATACTATTAAAAACAGTAGTACTATAAGTATAATTAAATCTCTTCTGCATAAGCTCACTGGTATCACTGGAATACTTGCTCACCATCCAGAATCTGTCACCAAGAACGGATGAAGATATTAATCCTTCAACTGCGGATTTATCCAAAAGACAATCTGACCATCCAGCCGATGTATTCAGTCGTAAACACTGCTTGATAGAATCATATACTACGGTAGCCTCCACGGGAGTCATCCCCGAGGGAGTAACTGTTGAAGGAGCAGAATCAACGATAGGCATCACTACCCCTAATTTTTTTGTAGTGTTTTTCATGTGGAGGATACCTTGTGGAGTTAAGGTATTTATACCTACTTGACAATAAGCGCTTGAAACCAAGGAACAAGTTAGCACCAGGGATAATAAACTTTTTTTCATAACAGTAAATTTTTTGATCGTTTGTTTTTTAAAGAATTGCCTCAAAGGGCTCTAACAAAGTTATCTACAAAGAATCGATATATTGATTATAGCGTCAATACATTTATATAATCCGACTTAAAACAATTGAAAACAAATAAATAAGTTAAAACATATTTAATATTTGAATTGCAATAGAATAAAAAGCATTAAATCATCAATATGCTTAATAACAGGAAGTTGTAATAAAACAATTTTAAAAAAGACTATTGTTTTTATGACTCATTTCCTCTCAGCAGATGGAAATAAAGTAGTAATTAATTTTTTTTTCAGTTATTTTGCCTGCTAGAAATATTATTATAAATATAAAACCATATTTAATAATTGTTATTAAAAATCCATCACTTTGACATAAAGGATTAAAAACATTATCAATAATTAAAATTATTTAATAATAAATGTTAGTTAAATGAAATTATTTAGAAATTCTAAAACTGCATCGGTTGATCAGCTGAAAAGAGAGCTGATAGCTAATTACATTATCATCATAACCATAATTCTAAGCTTTTACTCTGTTTATCTATATCTTTATCTTCAGACAACATTCTTATCTTTCTATATTTTTGGATTTTTATCCCTTGTATTGTATACATGGCTAATCATTCTGCCTAAATATGATATTAATAAGATGGTCCACATCTATATGGTTGCAGTTTCATTGTTTCTTACTTATATAATGCTCAATGCGTGGAAAAATAATATTCTTGTTTCCACCTGGTTTCTGCCGATCATTCTTGCTGCTGACACTTTTTTTTCAAAAAAATATGTATATATATATACGATATATGTATTCTTACTTATTGTTATCATTTTTTTACTAAATCAGTTCTATCAGTTTAATGAGTTTATTTTTATCACAGAGTCGTCCAGAAAGATTTCGGAGGTACTTGTCTTTTTTTCGAATGTATTTATACTCATGCTATTAATGCATTACAACCGTTTAATAAAAAGGAAAGAAAATGATGAACATAATAATAGTATTGAGAATGAAAAGATTTTTATCATTAACGATTCGATAAACACTGAAAAAAAACCTGAAAAAGATCTGAAAGATGAAAAAGATTTAGAAAAATATATGGTTTTGTTCAGTAATATAAAAAGGATTATTGAAGATGAACGGCATTTTACAAACCCTGATCTCAGTTTGTCCGGCCTTTCCTCATTAATTAATTCAAACAGTATGTATATATCAACAGCTATTAAGTTAAATGGATATGACAGTTACAGCCAATACTTAAATTTCTGCAGAATACAAAATGTCAAAAAAATGCTGAAAGAAGAAGACTTAAATAAAGTTAATCTCATGTATATATATACCGCTTCAGGATTCTCAAATCAGGTTACTTTTAACAGAACTTTTAAAAAAATTGAAGGGATTACCCCATCAGAATATATTAAAAGTATCATTCCTACTCCTTAGCTAATCATAAAACTTAGATTTTTATGCTATTCAGGAAATCTGTTTAATCTTAAAAATGGATTTTTTTTAACATTTATTGGATAAACGTTTAACCAAATTTAATGATTACGATACAATAAATTAATACTCCATTCATCTTAAAGTCACTACAACAATATAAATAATTGATAATCAGGGTATTAATTTTTATTTGTAAAAATCGTCAAAATTACACTTTTTTCTCACATCTCCAAAAAAAACACACTATTGTTTTTTTGATATTTTATCAAATATTTTTGCACAGAAAATAATAAAATGAAAAGGTCTTCGATAAAAGATATTGCTAAAATGGCTGGAGTTTCTGTAGCCACAGTATCTTATGTGCTTAACAGGAAAGAAGGGCAGCGCATAAGTGAAGAGACCCAAAAAAAAATTCTTGAAATTGCTGAAACGATTAACTACACTCCTAATAAAATAGCAAAAAGCCTTAAAACCAGTAAAACAAAACTTTTAGGACTCATTGTGGCAGATATTTCCAATGAATTCTACTCTCATATTGCGAGAAATCTTGAAAATAAGGCATTAAAGTTAGGATATACTTTAATCATTGGCAGTTCTGATGAGAACGCTGACAAATTTAAAAAGCTGACAGAACTCTTCTCGCAGCAGCAGGTTGACGGGATGATTGTTGCTCCGGTGGCAGGATCGGAGAAAACACTGGAGAATCTTATCAATATCAAATATCCCATCGTTACGATTGACCGATATCTCAAAGGAGTTGCTATTCCTGGTATTACCATTGACAATCAGGAAATAGCTGAAAGTACAACCAGCTTACTTCTTAATAAAGATTTTGATAAAATAATTTATATAGGCTATGAAACTGAACTTCCACACCTGCTGGACCGTCAGCATGGTTTTGAAAAAGCGGTCAGATCGTCAAAAAAAACAGTTGAAACACAATACCTGCTGGTGGGATTGGAAAATATTGCGCACGAGGTACATTCACAACTTGAAAATATGCTGGACAAAAAACCTGAAAATACGGCACTTTATTTTTCCAGCAATAAACTGGCAGTGGCAGGGCTTTCCTATATCGTTAAAAATAATATAAAAGTTCCGGAACAGATTTCCGTACTGGCATTTGACGAGACAGATGCTTATCAGCTTTTTCCTTCTGAAATAAGCTATATCCAGCAGCCTATTGAAGAAATGGCAGAAGAAGCGATTAAGCTGCTTGACAGACAGATTAACGACTATACAGAAACCGGAAAAAAGATAAGATTATCAGCAAAATTTGTCAATAAGCAATCTGTAAAAAAATAATTCTAACCTGTAAATAATTTTTTTTAATACTAACTTAAACGTTTAACTAAATATGAAAACAAATAAAAACAAATATGCTGTCTGCTTTGGAGAGGTTCTTTGGGATATCTTTCCATCAGGTTCCAGAGCTGGAGGGGCACCGTTTAATGTGGCCTATAATCTTTTCAAAATGGGAATTGATACAAAAATGCTCAGCAGAATCGGGAATGATGAATTAGGACAACAGCTTCTCAGTCAAATTAACGATTGGGGAATAACAACAGATTTCATACAGCTAGATCAGGATAAGCCAACAGGAACAGTTCTTGCCAATTTTGATGAGCACGGGGAAGCAGTATATGAAATCGTAAATGAGGTAGCCTGGGATTATATTGAAGCTCTCCCTGAACATGCAGAACTGATTCAAAACTCTGAAGCATTTGTCTTCGGAAGTCTGGTTACCAGAAATGAAGTCGCAAAAAAAACTCTGCTGGAACTTTTGGAATGGTCAAAGTTCAGGGTTTTTGATGTCAATTTCAGACCTCCTTTTATCGATTTTGAATTTATCAGAAAACTACTGCACAAGGCTGATCTCGTAAAAATGAATAAGGCAGAACTCAGAACCATTCTTGAATATCTTGGCGAAGATTATACTGATGAAGATACCAGCATCAGGCATCTTCAGAATTATTTCAACCTTAAAGAGATTGTTCTTACGAAAGGAAGCAAAGGAGCAAGATATTTTGTGGGTGACAAGGCTTATAATTTTCCGGCGGTTCATATTGAAATTGCAGATACTGTGGGCAGTGGAGATTCTTTTCTGGCAGGATTCCTTTCTAAGAGAATTCAGGGAAAATCTCCGGAAGAGATTATGAAACAGGCCACGTCATTAGGTGCTTTTATCACTTCCAAATCCGGGGCATGCCCTGATTATACTTATGAAGAATTCAGAGCATTCAGAGAAAAAAACAGCTGTAAAACTTCTTAAAAACATACTATATGAATACTCCAAAATTTACAGATAAAAAATATTATATCATTCTGTCTTTTGTTACTTCTTTATTTTTCTTCTGGGCGATTGCTCTTACTATGGGTGATGTATTGAACAAGCATTTTCAGAATGTCCTCAATATCTCAAAATCCAAATCAGGACTTGTGCAGCTTTCCATTTTCGGAGCCTATGCACTGATGGGTATCCCGGCGGGTCTTTTTATGAAAAGATTTGGGTATAAATTAGGCGTTATACTAGGGCTTTCGCTTTTCGCACTCGGATCTTTTTTATTTATCCCGGCAGCCAATACCTCTTCATTTGACTTTTTCAGACTGGCTCTTTTTGTCCTGGCGATGGGAATGGCAACTCTTGAAACCGTTGCACATCCATTTGTTGCTGCATTGGGTGACGAAAGGACCAGTGACCAGAGGGTTAATTTTGCTCAGTCTTTTAATGGATTGGGAGCTATTATCGGCCCTCTTTTAGGTGGATATTTCATTTTCGGAAGTCCTGATTCCGGATCAGGCTCACTGGATTCGGTAAAAAATCTCTATACGTGGATTGGTATTGTCATTCTGGCTATTACCATTATTTTCAGCTTTATCAGAGTACCTGATCTGAAAGATCCTCATGCAGAAGATATCCTGATCTCAGAGAATGAAAACGGAGAAGATGTTTCCGTATCAGATCCTCATGCACCACTTTACAAACAGAGACATTTTATATTCGCGGTTATTGCACAGTTTTTTAATATCGCGGCACAGGGCGGAACCTGGGCTTATTTTATCAATTATGGTGTTGAAAAGATGCATCTTCCGGAGATCCAGGCTTCCTATTATTTTTCTTTAAGTATGGCGATGATGATGATCGGAAGGTTTATAGGAACCTTTCTGATGAAGTTTATTGCCCCCAACAAGCTGCTGGCTATTTTTACGGCATGTAATATTGTTCTCTGCCTTATTATTTCACAAAGCTTAGGGTGGGTTTCATTCATCAGTCTTATTTTGCTTAACCTTTTTCTGAGTGTGATGTATCCAACGATCTTCAGTCTGGGGCTCAAAAGATTAGGTTCAAAAGTTCAGCAGGCTTCATCATTCCTGGTTATGGCGATGTTTGGAGGAGCTGTTTTCCCACCAATAATGGGTAGAATTGCAGAAAAAGATATTGCTCATGCTTATCTCCTTCCTATCCTCTGCTATGCGGTTATTTTATTATTTGCATTAAAATTCTATAAGCCAAAAACACTTAAATAATCCCTATGAAAACAAAGCTTTTATTAGCCTGGTGCATATTCTTTTTATGTGCTGGCAGGGGAATTAATGCCCAGATCACGATTACCAATAAAAAATTTTCCTTCGGAACAACCGGAAGAATCGGAGCCGGTTATTCTCCAAATGCAGATGGAAAAACAGGAAGACAACTCAACCTGAATAACCAGGGATCTTTAGGAGGCAGAATGGATCAGGGAGATTATGTTGACTTTTTACCGGCTTTCCATTTTAGTCCAGTGGTAAACGGCGACAGTACAAAAAATACAAAGATCGATATGCAGGCAAGACTGAGCTTTTATTCAGGAGGAACCTTTCTGGGAAATGTAGACTCAAAATCTAATCAGGGAATGATTGTTGCCTTACCGGAAGCATTTGTTGAGGCCAGAAATATTATGGGAAGTGACTGGGATGTCTGGGCAGGATCAAGATGGCTGAGATATGATGATATTCATATTGCAGATTATTTTTATTTTGATGACCATTCGGCAACCGGTTGGGGTGTAAGGCACAAAAACACACGATTTTCCATGTTTTTCCCGGCGGCTATTGACACGGCGGCAAGCAACTCTACTCCCTATTCCTATACCAATGTGATCAGCGGAGCAAAAAACCTGATCTATAGACAGAGGGAAGTGTTTGTTCTCGAACATACGCTTCCATTTAAAAATTCAAAGTATAAACTGAAATTTCTGGCAGAATTTCATCATGTGGAAAAATCGGGAGAGAATTCTATAGAACAATATCCATCAGATCAGGGCTGGGTTTTCGGAGCTAAATTAACCACAGATCTCAGCACCAGGATACCTGGTTCATTCAACCAGTTTTCCCTCAGATATGGAAGCGGAATTGCCAATGGGGGTGATAATGGAAATACACAGACCTGGAGAACCTACGGCGCCCCTGACGAGATCACAAAAACATATCAAGGTGCTTACTCATTGACTGTTGTTGAGCATTTTTTATGGAATATTTCAAACAGATGGTCGCTTAATCCCTACGCCGTATTTACCAAAAGTAAAGGAGGATCAGAAAGCATGGATAAAGCGATGGACTATTATAACCGCGAAATCTTCAACAGAAAAACAGAGTTTAATACCGGTATAAGAGCGACCTATTATTTCAACAACTGGTTTCATATCCTTTCTGAGTTCCATTATGCCACCCGAAAAAACGGAACGCAGGATGCTGCATCAATGATGAAACTGGTTTTGGCTCCTACTATTGTCCCTACCGCTGAAAGAAGTGTCTGGGCAAGACCGCACATCCGGTTGATTGCAGAAGTTTCAAGATACAATAACCAGGCAATGAGTACGCTATACTCACCATTTTTACAACAGTCCGGGGCAAAAAGATTCGGGACTTATTTCGGAATACGGACAGAATGGTGGATTTTTTAACAATAAAATAAAAAGATATTATGAATGTAAAATTAGGGGCTTCCCTACTCTCCTGGATCACTCCGTTATGGAATGCCGAATCAGGAAAATATGCCATAGAAAAAACCTCAAAGGCAGGGTTTGATCTTATCGAAATACTGTTGCCGAATTCAATGGACTTTGATGCCGGTACAGTAAAAAAACAATTAAAAGAAAACCATCTGGAAGCTGTCTGTTCACTGAACCTTCCCAAAGAAACACATATAGCATTTGAGCCCGAATCAGCAGAAAGACTGATCAAAAAAGCCATCGATAAAGTATATGAGTTGGAAACCAATCTTCTGGCAGGTGTCCTGCATGGCGGCATTGGTGTTTTTACCGGAAAACCACTCACAGAAAATGAAAAAGAAATCATTGCTGACGTATGGAGTAATGTGGCAGATTATGCCCAAACCAAAAGCATAGATATCGCCATAGAACCCATTAACCGTTATGAATCCTATGTCTGCAATACGGCGGAAAATGTACTGGAACTTATTAAAAAAACGGGTAAAAATAACCTTTTCCTTCACCTTGATACCTTTCATATGAATATTGAAGAAAATAATTTTTATGATCCGATTATCAATTCCGGAAAAATGCTGAAGCACCTTCATGTTACAGAATCTCACCGCGGTATGCTCGGAGAAGGCACAGTCAATTGGAAAGAATTTTTCTCTGCATTGAAAAAAATTAACTTTGAAGGGAATCTCGTTCTTGAAAATTTCTCTTCTTCAATTGCCGGAATGCAGGAAAAAGTATCACTATGGCAGACTTCCCCTTACAACGCCCAGGAACTTGCCGAAGGAAGCCTTGCATTTTTAAAAAAGAATCTTTACGGCTAAACCATTGTCCGTTACCATTGTCCGTTACCATTTTCCGAACTCTAAAATTATAATTCCGAAATGATGGATTAACCATCTTTTCACCGACTGATTCTGCCCGTTCATCGAAAATACAGATAATTTCACAGGATTATGACTGACCTTTACGTCAGAAAAAGGGCAATAATGCTCAATAATAAATCCTATTATTATGAAAACAAAAATCGGAATTACAGAAAAAAACACAGAAGCTGTTGCAGAACAATTGGCAAAATTACTGGCTGATGAAACACTGCTTTACATCAAAACAAGAAATGCCCACTGGAATGTAACCGGAGATAACTTCCACGCCAACCACATTTTCTTTGAAGAACAGTACAAACAGCTGGATGAGCTGATTGACAGCGTTGCAGAACGCATGCGTAAAATCGGCCATTATGCACCGGCCACGATGAAAATCTATCTGGAACTGACTCATTTAACAGAATACAGTGAAAGAACAAACGATGGTCTGGGATACATGAAGGATTTATTGAATGATCATGAGAGCATCATTGAATTTCTCCGTGGAAATATTATTCCATTTGCAGAAAAGTACAAAGATTACGGTACCAGTGATTTTATTACAGGCCTGATGGAAACCCATGAAGAAATGGCCTGGATGATCCGTTCATATTTCAGATAACACAAAATAAAAAAGGAATAATTATCTTTGTGTAAATCATAAACAACTATACCTATGAAAGCCTTAATCGTGGATGATAATGATATTGCAAGAACAACATTAGCACATCTCGCCAAACAGGTCCCTGATCTTTCTATTGTCAGCGAGTTTTCCAATGCTATAGAAGCCTATCATTATCTCCAGTCCAATTCCGTCGATCTGATATTTCTTGATATAGAAATGCCGGAAATGACAGGAATTGAACTCACGAAAACGCTTTCCGGTAAAGAGACAATCATCATTTTCACAACCTCAAAAAAGGAATATGCACTGGAAGCATTTGAGCTTAATATTGCAGATTACCTTCTGAAGCCCATTATGCCGGTCAGATTTCTGCAGGCAGTAAGCAAAGCGCAGACGATTCTTGAAAGCAGAAAAGAAAATGTAGAAGTAACAAGGGATGAGTTTCTTTTCGTAAGGGACTCCAATATTACAAGGCGCTTAAAGCTGGACGATATTTTCTATGCTGAGGCTATGGGTGATTACGTAAAATTTTACACCAAAGAAAAGATGTTTGCGATCCACGGTAAAATGAAAACGGCTGAAGAACGTCTTCCTAAAGATCATTTTATAAGAGTTCACCGTTCCTATATTGTTTCTGTGGGTAAAATTGACACCCTTCAGGACGGCGGTATTATGATCAACGGTAAATTCATTCCTGTAGCAGATGCCTACAGGAAAGCACTCAACACGAGAATGAATGTCTTTTAGCCTTTGCCGGCCATCAGAAATCTGACTTCCTTTTTTGATCTCAATCCCTGAACAGTTTAGGGTTTAATCAACCTTTATCTGCATTTTATTTAAATCAGACCGTTATTATGAAAAATATATCTTCAGTAATGGATAACAAGCGATTCAGCTATTTTATTATCCTGACCTTTATTGCGGGCTCACTCCTGTTGATTGCTGTTCAGCTCAATTCTGCAGGAAATACCAAAGCCCTGATTCAGAATAACAATACCTTGCTGAGCGAATTGCGTTCAAGCAATCATTTGAGAGAAATAGACCGTGATATTTTGGGGGTAGAAAGCAGGATCAGAGCTTCTATCGCAACGAATGACACCACTCATCTTGAAGGTATCGACCAAAAAATCAGTCAGATCGAAAATTTTCTGGATTCTCTTTCCAAAGACAATGTAAATGCTGAGGAAGAAAAGCTGATCCACAGATTAAGCGTTCTTGCCATGGAAAAGAAAACAACCAAAGATAAACTCCTGCACCGTTACCTGTCTGTAGGAAACATGGACGACAATACCTCCATTGCCAATCCGCGTGCAAGAAATATCTCCAATGAGATCACCAGAATCACAGCTAAAATATACGAAAGCAGAAAGCTCAATATGGTTGAACTCAGCCAGAAAAGTGAAGAAATGGGACAAAAAGCAAGATTTTATGACATCTCATTGCTGATCTTACTGATTTTGAGCGGTTCTGTCGTTGGATATCACATCCTCAGACAGTTTAAACGCCAGAGATTACTCATTAGCGAACTTGATATTGCTGAGAAAAAAGCGTTAGTAGCAGCACAAACCAAAGAAAATTTCCTTGCCAATATGAGCCACGAAATCAGAACTCCTTTAAGTGGAATTCTCGGGTTTACCAATTTGCTGCAAAAACGCCCGCTGGATGAAACTTCAGCAGAATTTGTCTCTTCAATACAGCGTTCCGGAGAAAACCTGATGGCGATCATCAATGACATTCTGGATTTATCCAAAATAGAAGCAGGAATGATGCGCATTACCCCTGGAATTTTCAGCATCAACGGACTGGTCAATTCTGTCGAAACATTTTTTACAGAAAGGGCCAAAGAAAAAGGACTTACCATTTCCAGTACTGTTGATTCTTCCATTCCTGACACATTGGTGGGAGACGCTACAAGACTAACACAGATTTTAGTTAACCTGATCGGAAATGCCATAAAATTTACCCACCAGGGAAATATTTCTGTTGAAATCTACAGTAAACAGCAAACAGATAAGAAAGCCGTTCTCGGATTCAGGATTTCAGATACAGGAATTGGAATTGACAAAGAAAAGCTTACTGAAATATTCGAAAGATTCAATCAGGGAGAAGATTCAACAACAAGAAATTACGGCGGCACAGGATTAGGCTTATCCATAGTGAAAAGCCTGATTGTACTGCAAAACGGAAACATCGAAGTAAGCAGTGAACAGGGTAAAGGAACCACATTTCATTTCTATATTCCTTACGGAGTTGCTGAAGAACAGCTTACCGTGCTGCCAGCTGCTGATCCGCATTATTTTAAAGATAAATCCAATATGCCTCTGAAAGTTTTGGTGGTTGATGATAATGTGATCAACCAAAGCCTGATGAAACATTTGCTTTCCCAATGGAATATCGATTTTCATATTGCATCGAACGGCCTTGAAGCCGTAAGTTATCTCAAAAGCAATGCATGCGATCTGGTTTTAATGGATATACAGATGCCTCAGATGGACGGATATGCTGCCACTCAGAAAATACGGGAAGAAATCAAACTGGATGTTCCGATCATCGCGATGACCGCACATGCGCTGGCAGGGGAAAGAGAAAGATGCCTGAGCCGTGGGATGAACGAATATATTTCTAAACCCGTCAATGAAGAAGAGCTGTTTATGCTGATTTCGAAATTCGGGTTTAAAGAAAATAATAAAAACGAAAAGAAAAACGAAAATCCATCATCTGACTATCAGTATATTGATCTCACTTATATGCACACGGTGAGCGGTGGTGATAAAAGCTTCGAACAAATGGTGACTCAACAGTTTATTGAGAATATTCCCAATCATGTACAGAAACTGACAACGGCTTATGAAAACCGGGATTTTCCAGGGATAAAACTTTGGGCTCATGATCTGAAATCCAGCATTGCCATCATGGGGTTACATCCTCTGTTAAAGGAGAAACTTGATATCCTTGAAACGGCTTCAGCAGAAAGCCCTGATCTTCAAAAAATTCTGGGAGAAGTACAGAAAGTATTGTCAGAAGCTGTTTCTGAAGCTGAGGCATTTTCAAAAACAATTTAAAAATAAGAAAAAATGAATTTATTTTCACCTATACAAATTCGCAGTCTTACCTTAAAGAACAGGATTGCATTATCTCCTATGCAGCAATACAGCGCTAAAAACGGGATTCCCGGCAACTGGCATCTCGTTCATCTTGGAAGCCGTGCTGTAGGCGGGGCAGGATTGATCCTTACTGAATGTACAGCCGTTTCAGAAGAAGGTCTCGCTACATTATCCGATGTAGGAATCTGGAATGATGAACAGAAAGATGCATGGAAAAACATCGTGAATTTTGTACATGAACAGGATGCAAAAATAGGAATACAACTTTGGCATGCTGGAGGAAAAGGAAGCCTGAAACATCCCAATGAAGGAATGAAGCCTCTCACTCCGGAAGAAGGTGCCTGGACTGTAAGATCATCTTCTGCCCACGAGTTCAACGGAGTTTTTGCGAAAGAGCTCACCATTGATAAGATTCAGGAATTACAAACCAAATTTGTAAAGGCAGCCCTTCGTGCCGTTGAAGCAGGTTTTGATACCATTGAGCTTCACGCAGGCCATGGTTATTTATTTCACCAGTTTTATTCCGCAGTAATCAATAAAAGACAGGATGAATATGGCGGAAGTTTTGAAAACAGAAGCGGTTTCCTTGTGGAAACTGTTCAGGAAATCAGGAAAGTTATTCCTGCTGAAATGCCTCTGTTTGTAAGAATTTCTGCTGTTGATTATATAGAATCGGATGAAGCCTGGACGCTGGAAGACAGTATCAGACTTTCTAAAATCCTTAAAGAAAACGGTGTAGATTTCATCACCGCATCTGGCGGAGGATTTACCCATGTAAGCAAGGATAAAGTATTTCCGGGATATCAGGTTCCTTTTGCAAAAGCCATTAAAGAACAGACCGGGATTTTAACAGGAGCTGTCGGAATGATTACAGAAGCGGAACAGGCCAATCATATTATTGCCAACGGAGATGCTGACCTGGTGGTTATCGCCCGGGAACATCTGAGAGATCCTTATTTTGCTATTCATTCTGCCAAGGCATTAGGTATTGAAACAGAAATTCCGTGGCAGTATAAAAGAGCGTATTAAATTAACCTATAAAAAATCAGTTATGGAAAATCAGGGTGCTTCAGTAGTCATTACCCATCATATTCTGGATGGAAAACAATCACAATATGAAAAATGGCTGGACGAAATTATTCCTGTCACCAGGCATTCGGAAGGCTTTATTGATCTTCAGATTGTTCGTCCTATTCCTGATCTGACTTTTGTGTACACTGTTATCATCCGTTTTGATACGATTAATCATCTTAAAAGCTGGATGGAGTCGGATAACCGGAAAAAACTCATTGAGAAAGCGAATCCGCTGTTCAGAAAAAACGACCATTACCAGATCAGATCAGGGCTGGATTTTCTTTTTACGACAGAAAATGAAGGGAATAAAGTTCCGGTACGCTGGAAACAGTTTCTGGCAACCTGGTCAGCTATTTATCCGCTTTCTGTACTTATTCCTGCTTTGATCATTCCTTTTTTACGGTTTTTACATATTCCCGCCAATCATTATTCTGATGGATTCATCAATTCCGGGATCATTGTCTTTCTGATGGTGTTTGCTGTGATGCCCAATTATACCAGACTGATTAAAAAATGGCTATATAAATAACCTCATTTAAAAATTATCCTTTATCAATCACTGTAACCTACAGTGATTTTTTTGTTTTCAGGAACCCCGCCCTGTTGCTATTTGAACATCATCAGCTTATTCAACGATCGTTTTCGCCTGTTGACCGAACAGCATTAAAAATTAAAACAACCGGTTTGTAGCTTTACATCATCAATAACATAACAATCAAAATCAACCACTATGGAAATCTTACAAACTCCCGAAAACGCACTATCTCACTCAAGCGTAAGTGCCATCATCAATGCACCCATTGAAAAAGTGAATATCGCAGACTGGCTGCTTAATCTGCCGGACGCCGAATACCAACGCTGCTCTACCCAACATATCGGAGCCGCTATTTCTGTCACCTTTGATGGTAAGCCGGTATCTTTAAATGTAGAAACGATTGGAGATGCATTGATGGTTCAGCATTATATTGCAGATGTTCATCGTCCTGATTACTGCCGCATGCTTTCCATCTCTGATTCAATTACAAAAAACGGCCGTACAAAAGTTCAGGTTCTATGGGAGCTGAAAGTGACAAAGATTGATGAAAACACCTGTCTTTATACTAATGAAATTCATGCGACAGCCACTCCCGAAATGTTTGAATATATGAAAGAACATGGGATCAACCTTGCAGATGCTGCTGCATCCAGACAGGCCGCTTCTGATGCCCATAATCATGAGGAGACTCCAAACTTTGCAAAAAGTATTGAAAATAAAGCATTGACAGGGCAATATAACCAGCCTTTTTAAAAAGCAGCAAGCCCTTTATATCTTCAACGACTCATTTTGCCTTTTCACCGAATAATATTAAAAAAAAGCAAGATTTCGGGATAGCTTTACAATAACAAAAACAAAGAGAATTAATCACAAAAAATAATACTATGAATCCTGCATCATTAAGTTTCAGATACGAATTAGAAAAAAAAGAACCGCGCACCAGTGACGGCGGTACAACAAGAGGTGCTTCCGTAAAAGAATTCCCTGCTTCTGTAGGTATTGCCGGAGTTTCCATGAGATTACAGCCCGGAAGCATGAGAGAGCTTCACTGGCATGCCAATGCCGCAGAATGGGCATATGTGATTTCAGGAACGGTACGTACAACGATTATTCATCCGGACGGACGAAGTTATACTGATAATTTTGAACCTGGTGACGTGTGGTATTTCCCGAAAGGCTACGGACATTCCATCCAGGCTACCGGAACAGAGGAATGTCATTTTATCCTGATTTTTGACAACGGCAATTTTTCGGAAGACCATACCTTCAGCGTTACAGACTTTGTTTCAAGTATGCCTCCTGAAATCGTTGCACAAAATTTAGGGCTGAGCCTTGAAGAGGTAGCAGAACTCCCTCAGAAAGAAGTTTACTTTGCGGCAGGAGTTGTTCCGGACGAACTCTCGGTGAATGCCGCAGCCCGTCCTGAGGAATCAGATATTGAGCTGACAAGCCTTCACCGCTATCCTCTGCATTCCCAACAGCCAAGAATCATTCCCGGTGGTGGTCTTCAGAGATTGGTTACGAGTAAGGAATTTCCGATCAGCACCACAATGGCCGGTTCTGTACTGGAGCTGCAGCCCGGTGCTTTAAGAGAAATGCACTGGCATCCGAATGCAGACGAATGGCAGTATTTTATATCCGGACAGGCAGAAATGTCGGTATTCCTGGCAGAAGGAGTTTCTGTTACAGAACAGTTCAATGCAGGTGATGTAGGCTATGTGCCTATGGGAGCCGGACATTATATCAAAAATACAGGAGATACCGTCTGTAAAGTATTGATCGGATTTAATAACGGTACCTACGAATCCATTGATATCAGCGAATGGCTGGCAGGAAACCCTAAAGATGTGGTTAATA
This sequence comes from Chryseobacterium sp. ON_d1, assembly GCF_006829085.1. Taxonomy (GTDB): domain Bacteria; phylum Bacteroidota; class Bacteroidia; order Flavobacteriales; family Weeksellaceae; genus Chryseobacterium. The sequence continues at coordinate 702,395 of NZ_BJTC01000001.1, read as the reverse complement.
CGAATTTCGGACTGAAAGAAGGAGAAATAGAAAAGTTTCCACAAAAGAAAGTATTCATCAAACCCGGAAAATAATTCCTCCTGTGGTTTCAGAAACAAAACTCCCACCCTATGACAGTTCTGTCAGAATACAGGAGAAACTTGCAGTATTCCTTGCTTTCATTGCGGGATATACAGATGCTACAGGGCTGATACAATGGAAAACCTATGTTTCTTTTATGAGTGGAAACACCACACAATTGGGAGCCGCTCTTTTCAGTGAAAAACATAATGTTATCATCAGCTCTGTCACAGTGATCAGCTTTTTCCTGGCTGGGATTTATATGGGCACCTGTTTATCATTATCAAAGAAATTTATAAACAAAAAAATAATTTTCTATATGGTTTCAGGAATCATGATTCTTTACTGTATCACTGATTATTATGAGCATCTTGCCAATGGCCTTTCCATAGCCATTACCGGTTTTGCAATGGGTCTTATGAATACTGCTGTCACTTCGGTGGGTAACCAAAAGATCAATACGGATTTTGTGACGGGAACTTTAAACAGTCTGGCAAGAACAGCGGCTCTGTTTGTCATGAGTGATCAGGCAGACGAGCGAAAGGAATACAGAGTGAATATTTTTCATTTGTTATTCTTGTGGATGGGTTTTCTCTGTGGTGCTTCAGTTGCTCCTTTCCTGCTCTTCTGTTTAGGAAACTGGACACTGATTTTTCCCGCGGCCTTACTGCTCATCTGCGCGTTAACAATTCCAATTCCAACCATTAAAAACTAATCCTATGCTACAAAAAAATACGGTTGCCCCAGATTTTACATTATTTGCAACCCCAGATCAGAAAATTACCTTATCCGAATTCAGAGGACGAAATGTCATTCTTGCATTTTACCCGGCAGACTGGAGCCCGGTGTGCAGTGACCAGATGGCATTGTATAACGAAATGCTGAAATATTTCAAAAAATATGATGCAGAAATTTTCGGGATTTCTGTGGATAGCAAATGGTGCCACCTGGCATTTTCACAATCCAGAAACCTGCACTTCCCACTGCTTGCAGACTTTGAAGCCAAAGGAGAAACAGCCAGGAAATATGGTGTTTACAATGACGAAGAAGGAGAATGCAACAGAGCCCTTTTTGTCATCAATAAATACGGCATCATCGAATGGAGCTACCTTTCTCCCACCGCCATCAATCCTGGGGCAGACGGAATTTTAGAAGCATTAGAAAACCTTAACACAAAATAATTATGTCACTTAAACCATCAGTCAGCAATGCTGACCACACTCAGGGCAGCTCAGATGCCAGCTTAGTCATTGTAGAATACGGGGATTATCAGTGCCCTTACTGTGGAGCAGCCTATCCGGTTCTTAAAGAATTAATGAAAGAATTCGGAGATCAGATCAGATTTGTATTCCGAAATTTTCCGCTGTCAGAAATGCATCAGTATGCAAGAACGGCAGCGCTGGCGGCAGAAGCGGCAGCTTTGCAGGGAAAATTCTGGGAAATGCATGATGCCATTTATGAAAATCAGGCTCATCTGGATGATAGTCTCCCGCTAAAACTTGCAGAAAAATTGGGTTTAAATATCCCTCAGTTCAAAGCTGATATTCATAAGCAGGAACTGGCAGAAAAAGTAGATACAGACTTTGAAAGTGGTATCATCAGCGGCGTGAACGGAACTCCTTCTTTTTTCATCAACGGAAATAAATTCAACGGCGGTGCCGAAGATCTTTTTCAGTTGGTACGAGAAAATACAGCCTATTAATCAGAAAAATATTTAAAAATCAATTCATAACATTAAAAATAAACAACATGAGCACATTAACCTTAAAAGACGGAACAGAAATTTTTTACAAAGATCAGGGGCAGGGCCCGGTATTAATGTTTCACCACGGATGGCCTCTATCATCAGACGATTGGGATGCACAGGTGATTTTCTTTTTACAGAAAGGCTACAGGGTGGTTACCCACGACAGAAGAGGCCACGGGCGTTCCAGCCAGAATATTTATAATCATACTATTGAACAATACGCTTCTGATGCCGCTGAGCTGGTTGAATTTTTAGATCTGAAAGATGTTGTACACATCGGGCATTCAACAGGTGGCGGGGAAGTGATCCGTTATGTCAACAAATATTCCAATGGAAGAGCTAAAAAAGCAGTTCTGATCAGTGCTATTCCACCGGTAATGGTGAAAAGTGAGAACAATCCTGACGGCGTTCCCATGGAAGTTTTCGACAACATCAGGGAACAAACCCTGAACAACAGAAACCAGTTTTATTTTGACCTGACTTTCCCTTTCTATGGTTACAACAGAGAAGGTGCGAATATAAAGGACGGAGTTCAGAGAAACTGGTGGAGACAGGGATTAATGGGTGGAATTGTTGCTCATTATGATGGGATCAAAGCTTTTTCAGAAACAGATTTAACCGAAGACTTAAAAGCTGTGGATATTCCTGTTTTGGTAATGCATGGCGAAGATGACCAGATCGTTCCTATTGCCAATGCTGCATTAAAATCAATTAAATTACTGAAGAACGGAAAGCTGATCACGTATCCGGGATTCCCTCACGGGATGCCGACTACAGAGCATCCAATCATAAACAAAGACCTTTTGGAATTTATCAGATCTTAAAAACGAAGCTTTTTTCAATATACTAAAGATGAACTTTAATGGTTCATCTTTTTTTATTTCAGGTATTGTAACCATTCACATGCAGATCTTTTTCAATTTTTCCTATCTTTAAACTTTCAAGTAAGAATTTCTATGAGTAAGCCTTCTGATCCCAATGCAGAAATGATGAAACGCCTGCAGGAAATGCAGAAAGAACAGCTTATGATTTCCCGTTTAACCAAAGAGTTTTCTACTATTTTAGATAAGAAAAAGTTTCAGCTTGTTATCCATAAATCTTTCAAAACTGAACTGGGATTCAATGATTGTATGATGATCAGGGATGTAAAAGGAAATATTGAAATACTCGGCAGCGGGACTGAAAATCAGAATCATATCGCAGATTATCAGCTTGACAGGTATTTAAAAAAATGTCTTGATTCTGCGGAGCCTCTTCTTTTTGATCTTAAAGACCTGTCACCTCTTCCTTCCTGTTTTACCGAAGCTAAAAATTCTGGAATGCGGATGGCTGTAGGATTGGGACTTCCGGCTGTCAGTGAAAGTAAAAATGTACTTTTCCTTTTCTACAAAAGCTTTATTTCAAAAGATACAATTCCGGAAAGAATTATAAACGGCATTTCTACCCAGCTTTCCATTACCCTCCATAATATGGATGTTCAGGAACAACTGAAAACATTTCAGGGAAATATCCAGAATTTTTCGAAAGAAACTGAAGAAGAAAAGAAAAGCAGACACGGCTTTCAGGGAATTGTGGGGCAAAGTAAAGCCATGCAGCACATTTTTGAAAAGATCTCACAGGTAGCTCCATCACAATCCAATGTGATTATCTTTGGAGAAACGGGCACGGGAAAAGAACTTATAGCACAGGCGGTTCATGAACTTTCGGAATTTTCGGGAAAAAAGATGATCAGGATAAACTGTGCGGCTATTCCTGCCAACTTAATAGAATCTGAGCTTTTCGGACACGAAAAAGGAAGTTTTACCGGAGCAACAGAACAGCGGAAAGGAAAGTTTGAACAGGCACACAACAGTACTATTTTCCTGGATGAAATTGGTGAACTTCCTCTGGAATTACAAGCGAGGCTTCTGAGGGTTCTTCAGGAAAAAGAAATTGAAAGAATCGGGGGAAACAAAAGAATAAAAGTGAATGTAAGGATCATTACGGCCACCAACAGGAATCTTGAAAAAGAAGTGACGGAAGGCCGGTTCAGAAGTGATCTTTTTTACAGGCTGAATGTTTTTCCTATCCATCTTCCTGCCTTGCGGGAAAGAAAAGAGGATATTCCTTTGCTGGCAGACTATTTCCTTGAAAAACTCTATCCTAAAACAGGCAAAAAGATTAATGGTTTTTCTCGGAACGTGGTCAAAATGATGATCGACAATCCATGGTTGGGTAATATCCGTGAACTGGAAAATATGGTTGAAAGAAGCATACTGACGGCAAAAGGAGATATGATCAGGGAAATGGATTTTCCTAAAGTTATCAACTCTCAAAATATAGATCAGGATGTTCAGGTTAAAACACTGCAGGAATTTGAAAAGGAATATATTTTAAAAATAATCAAAAAATGTAATGGCCGCATTTTCGGGGAAACAGGCGCTGCCAAATTACTGGGATTGCCTCCGACAACGCTTATTTCCAAAATGCAGAAACTTGGAATAGAAAAAAAGCACTATTTCAAGGAATCTGAATAATGTTTGTCAAGCCCCATTTCTATTTTCCCAGAAGACAATGCCCAGAAAATCCAAAGTCCTAAAATGATCAGCAGCGACAAGGCCGGGATCCAGAACGACAGGATTAATGCAACAACATAGATGGGAAGCCCGTACAGGTAATTATTATGGATCTTTTTTATAGCAGCATCGGTAATACCGGGACGCAAAAGTTTTTTGTTACGGGTAGCCAGAAACCATAATAAATTGTAAGCAAGATTGATCAGAACAAAAATGCCGGTATAGAGGGCCACGACAACAGAAGAGGCTTCACCATCAAAATACCTTGCCAGCAAAGCGGTAGGATAAGAAACTGCCGAAACCAGAAAAAGGATCAGTCCGTTGGCAAACATAATTGCTGAATTCCGACTGTAGATCTGTTTGAAAATCTTATGATGGTTCACCCACATGATGAAAATACTGAAAAACGAAAGGATAAATGCCAGAAATGCCGGCCACTGATTCTTCAGAAAGACCAGCAGATCATTCCCGTTTTGTATTGAGTTCTCTTCAGGAAAGTGAAGATCCAGCACCAAAAGCGTTACAGCTATTGCAAAAACACCATCACTGAATCCTTCTATTCTGAGCGTTTCTTTTTCCATAATTACCTGATTGATTTAGGATTGTAAAGACATAATGATTTTGTCCTCCAATTATTTGAAGAATTATGATTAAAAAATTGAAAGAAAATAGGGTCTCCGGCTAGCTTTCCCCTGAATTATTTATAGCCTTTGTCAATTCCCAGTTTTTTCATTTTGGAATATAAAGTCTGTGGCTGTATTTTCAGCAGCTCTGCAGCACCGCCCGGCCCTGAAACTTTCCCGTTGGAAGTCTGAAGCGCATTCATGATGTGATCTCTTTCCATATCTTCCAATGATTTCAGCGGCCCTTGTGTTTCTGTAGGCTTTTCAACGATTTTGGGCAGATCAAAGCTTTCTATTTCTGTGGTTTTGGCCAATAGAACACTTCTTTCAATAAGATGCTCCAGCTCACGGATATTTCCGGGCCAGTGATAATTCAGCAGCTGTTCTAATGCTTTTTCACTGATAGATGTGATATTTCTTCTCGAAGCAGCGGCATATTTATTCAGGAAAAAATGGGCCAGCAATACGATATCTTCCTTTCTTTCTCTCAGCGGAGGCAGTTCAATAGGAAATACATTCAAACGGTAATACAGATCCAGCCTGAATCTTCCTTCTGCCACTTCTTTTTCCAGGGAACGGTTGGTTGCTGCCACAATTCTTACGTTTACTTTAATTGTGTTATTTCCCCCCAGCCGTTCGATTTCTTTTTCCTGTAAAACTCTCAGCAGTTTAACCTGTGAATCTAATGGCAGCTCCCCTATTTCATCCAGGAAGACGGTTCCTCCGTTAGCCTGCTCAAACTTTCCGATTCTCAATGTATTGGCTCCGGTAAAGCTTCCTTTTTCATGTCCAAACAATTCGGATTCGATAAGCGCATGCGGCAGTGCAGCACAGTTGACCACAACAATAGGATGAGCTTTACGCTCTGAAAGCTCATGAACGGAATGGGCCACTTTTTCCTTTCCTGTTCCGCTCTCCCCGACTACCAGAACAGACGTATCTGTAGGAGCTACTACCCTTATTTTTTCAACAACATCCTGAAGAACCTTGCTTTTCCCGATAATTCCTTCAATGACTTCATGATTTCCGGTATCAGTACACAATTCACAGCCTCTTTCCATGTCATAACGGTATCTGGCAATGTCAAGCATAACAATCATATCACGCTCCCGGAAGGGTTTTACCATAAATCCGTAGGGCTGTGTCTCCTTCACGGCTTCCAGGGTAGACTGGTTGGTATTGGCTGAAATATAAAGAAAAGGAAGATTCATTTCACGCAGTTCCCAGGCAAGATCGATTCCTGTGAGGTCACCTTTTAAGATGATATCAAGAAGCACCCAATCCGGCTTATTATCTGCAATCAGTTTTCTGGCCTGAACCACTGAAGAAGCAATTCCTGTAACCTGATAACCGGCCTTCATCAGCATCAGTTTGAGATCATTGGCTACAATAAATTCATCTTCTACAATTAATATTTTTTCTTTCATAATAATCAGCCTTTAATTTGAAGGTGTTATTTCTGTATTTTTTCTGAAGGTAATGGTGACTTTTAAGCCCCCTTTGTTTTCAAGATGAAAAGTTCCGTCCAGCTGATCGGTAAGTCCACGCATCAGATTCATTCCCAAAGATTCTGTTTCCTCGATATTAAAATCTTCGGGAAGTCCTACTCCATTATCTGAAATCATCAGTTCACAAAGATCTTCACCGGTATTTTTAAATGAAACGAAAACTTCCCCTTTCCGGTCATCCGGAAATGCATATTTTACGGTATTATTGACTGCTTCATTGACGATCAGTCCCATAGGAACCGCCTGGGCCACATCAAGAAACACTTTATCAGTATCTACTGTAAAGTTGATTTTCCTTTCGGATGAATAACATTCTTTGATATAAGTAATCAGCTCATAAATATACCACGACATGTCAATCATTGAAAGATTGTCAGACTGATAAAGCTTCTGATGGATCAGGGACATGGCATGCATTCTGTGCTGGCTGTTCTGTATGGCCATCAAAGCATCTTCATTGTCCAGATAAGCCGACTGCGTATTGAGCAGGCTGATCACAATCTGCAGATTATTTTTAACCCTGTGATGGATTTCTTTTAATAGCCATTCTTTCTCAGAAAGTAACTTTTTCAGCTGTTCATTCTGTTCATCAATCTGCTTACGCTTCAGTTCCAGGTTTTTATTGGCATTGCTTTTTAATCTTGAGCGGTTATACAGCAAGGCTGCAAAAAGGATCAGCGCCAGAATGCTTCCGATGAAAACATATCTGATAAAGGTATCATTCGCAATTTTAATATCCTGCAGTTTTGCTTTCTGGGTTAGCAGCTGAATGTTTTTATCCTTCTGCTCTGTCTCAAACTGAATTTTAAGGCTGTTGATCTGCTTACTTTTTTCACCGTTAAAAACAGAATCGGAAAGCTTTTTGTACAGCTGATAATGCTGTATGGCATCAAGGTATTTTCCCTGTATGGAATCTGCTTTGAACCACATCAAATGATTTTCTGAACGGAGCATATCATTCCCGTTATTTTTGGCTATCGAATCAAAAAGTCTGGCTTCACGATACATTTTATCAAAATTCCGGGTCTGGTAGTGATAGAAAACAAAGCTTCGCAGCAATGAGGCCTGCTGGTTATTTTTTTCTGCATTTTCACCATAATAGGCTACCAGTTTTTTGTAGTACGCCTCAGCTTCGTTAAACTGCTTTAGAATAGTGTACGTACTGAACAGAATATAATTCTCTGACATTTCAAAATTCTGATCTACAATAGGATACTTTTCTCTGTATTCCTGAATCATGGTAATGGCCTGCTTAAATTTTTTCTGCCTGATCAGCATCGTAGAAATATTATTGGCCACCGTTCTGATGTAGTTATTATCTTTATTTTTTTTCGCAGTAGCCAATGATTTCTCCCAATACTTCATGGCATCATCATTCTGGCGGAGATAATAATACACCATTCCGATGTTGCTGTAAATAGAGCACATCTGCAATGAATAATCATTCACACTTTCCGCTGTTTTTTCTGCCAGAAGGCCATAGCGGAGCGCTTCCTCATAGTCCGCTTTCTGAATTTCAACCTGGGAAATAAGATTGTACACACTCTGTAATTCTCTGAATTTCACAGACTGATAGACAGAAAGGGATTGCCTGAGCAAGCCCAGTGCCTTATCAGAATTTTCTTTGATATAGTAAAGCTCACCAAGATCTTTTAAAATGCCTGCCTGATTCAGCTTTGATCCTGAATTTTTAAAAAGTTCCAACGCTTTTTCTTTAAGTTTAATTTTAGTATCAAAATACTCAGGTTTATTGTCATACATATACGATAGTTCGTTGTATGCTTCTCCGGCCTGCTCCTTAAATTGATGGGTTTCAAAATAAGAAAGAGCCTCTTTCATTCTGGAAAAAGCAATATTTTTACTGCCTCTTTCTTTATCTATTTTAGCCTCCAGAAATATGAGTTTTCCGGCAGACATCGGATCCCCGGATTTCATATTGAGTGCTTTTGCCTGTCTGTTCAGAATAGCGGCACTGTCGAGATCAGCTTTCAACTCTCCTTTTTTAGTAATGTAATAATTACTCAGCCGCAATAATAAAGCAGTTTTCTGAGCAGTATTGGTGGAAGAGGAAATCTGTTTTCTCAACAGTGCAGGGTTTTCCTGGGTCTGCGCTTTTATACTGCATGAAAACATCAAAACCAATGAAAAACACACTATCTTTAGTAGATTTTTAGATAAAAAATAAAGGCTGAAATTCATTTTTTAAAGGTAATCTATTATCCTGTAATCTGCCATAGTCCACTGCTAGTTTTTACGGTGGTAAAAATAGCAGATGATCATTGCCAGTCCGGGTAAAATCAATGTTACCAGTCCGAACTGTTTCCCTGCATAAGCTCCTAAAAAACAGCCTACCAGAAATCCAAGGATGGTAATCAGCTGTTTCTTCAGGCTTGCCCATGCTTCAGGGTGGTGAAAGCCGCTTGACAGAAGTGTTCCGAAATCCAGGGAAGCCTGGGTTACATTTCCTGTCATCATGGTAGTCGGGCCATGGGTTTCTTTTGCATAAAGTTTTCCGAAAGCATTCTGAAGTCCCATTGCAAAAACGGTAATCATAGCCACAGTATACATCACGACTTCTGAAAATGTTCCATAGTAACTGAAAACGGCTACAATAATTCCGGCCGACAAAAGCAATGCTCCTTCCCAGAATAACAGCGTATAATGATTGATGACCTTTCCGGCAATCCTTCCCCCTGCCATAACTGCAAGAATAAATACCGGAAAAGTAAGCAGCTTTACCCACGCATGAATATCCGATCCCTTCACAAACTGATAGGCAAATACAATAAAGTTCCCTGTAACATGCGCCGAAAAAAGGGCATCTGCCGATACAAAAGTCACGGTATCGCAATATCCGGCAATCATGGTTAACAATAAGGTGACAAAGCCGATATTATGTTTTATTTCCATTTTCCTATTTTAAATGTGAACGGAGCATCCAGGCCATTTTCTCATGGGTTTCCAATAACCCTGTGATATAGTCGCTTGTCCCTGAATCACGGAATTCAACAGCGAAGTTTTCAATATTTTCACGAAGATGAATGATGATGCTTTCATGGTCGGAAAGAAGCGCCCTGATGTAAGCCAGGCTGTCGTTCGATTCAAGATGATGTTCGGACAGATGCGTTAATGCCAGGTACTCCCTTAAAGTGGCCGGTGCATAATGCCCCAGCGTTCTGATTCTTTCCGCCAGATCATCGATGATGTCGTCCAGCTGTCCGTATTGTGCTTCAAAAAACAGGTGTTTATTGTAAAAATCCGGTCCTTCCACATTCCAATGTGCTTTTCTTGTTTTGGTATACAATACAAATTCATCTGCTAAAGTGGTAACCAGTACTTCAGCAACTTTTGCTAAATTTTCGTTTTTAATTCCGATTGAAGTTTTCATTTTATAAAATATTTAATAAGTAATAATCAAGTGAATATCTTCCTGCTCCTAATGCAAGAATCAGTAACAGGGAAAGGGTGTACATAAAAGGAACATCCCGTACTTCCAGTGAATCTTTTCTGTGAACTACAAAATATCCGATAGCCGTCACACCAATGGTCGGTAAAACCGCAAGTCTGGTTCCCAGCCCTAAAATGATCAGAAATGGAACCACCAGATCAGCAAATGAAGCGACTATGGCATTGAGTTGATCAGGCAATCCCAGAGGATTTGGAATCACTTCCCTTTGTCCGTTTTCCAGCCTGAATTTCTTTAAACCATGCACTCTGAACAATTGAATCGCCAGGAGTACCCGAAAAACCAGAAATGAAGCATCATTGAATGATGAGCCTAAATCTGATGAAAGGATTTGTTTTAAAATTTCCATATGTATTGATCGTTAAAAAGCAAAGCACGAACAGCCTAAAGCTCCCCAGAATGTGTGGTAATTATTAACGGGCACATTGCTCATCCTTGCCTGGTTATGGTTATGATGATGGATATCGCAGCTTCCTGCACAGCTATGAATTTGTGAGATTAGTGGAGCTTTTAAATCCTGTTTCGTATTTTTCTCAATTTCTTTCTGAAAATGTCCGCCTGCAGGGTAATATCCGTTATAAAGATTCGTTGGAGACCAGTCCGGAAGCACAGGAATAGATGGTGGTGCATAGGATGAGAATGTTCCTTTGGCATAGACTATTTTCCCGTCTACAATGGTCATTTCCGCTTCAATATTTTTGATATCTTCATCATCAACCGTGAAATAATCCTGATCAAGAACTGCCAGATCTGCAAACATTCCTACCCTGATATCACCTTTTTTCTGCTGTTCCTGAGAGAACCATGCGCTGCCTTTTGTATAGAGCTCCAATGCGGTTGCTCTGTCCAGCTTTGTTTCGTGGTATAATTGAAGTCCGCCAACAGTTTTACCTGCGGTCAGCCAATACATGGAAACCCACGGATTGTAGCTGCTTACCCTTGTGGCATCTGAGCCTCCGCCTACAGGAACTCCCATTTCCAGCATTTTTTTCACGGGTGGTGTACTTTCTGCTGCCGGGGAACCATAACGGTCTGCAAAATATTCTCCCTGGTAAGCCATTCTGCTCTGGATGGCGATTCCGCCGCCAAGCATTTTTACCCTTTCGATATTTTTTTCATCAATGGTTTCCGCATGATCAAAAATCCATGGTAGACCATTGAAGGGAATGTCGCGGTTTACTTTTTCAAAAACATTTAAAAACCGGGTGATGCTTTCATTATAGGTGGCATGAAGCCTGAATGGCCAGCGGTTTTCTACCAGTAAACGGACTACTTTTTCAAGATCTGCTTCCATGTTTTCAGGCAGATCCGGTCTTGGTTGAAGAAAGTCTTCAAAATCGGCTGCCGAAAATACCAGCATCTCTCCTGCTCCGTTGTGGCGGTACATGTCATCGCCCTGATATAATTTTACAGTATCGATCCAATCGCTGAAATCTTCAAATTCATGTTTAGGTTTCTGGGTAAAAAGATTATAGGCGATCCTTACAGTAAGCTGTTTTTTTTCATTCAGCTCGTTGACCACCTGATAGTCGTCCGGGAAATTCTGGAATCCTCCTCCGGCATCAATGACGCTGGTAATTCCGAAACGGTTCAGTTCTGTCATAAAATGTCGGGTAGAATTCAGCTGATGCTCGTAAGAAAGCTTCGGGCCTTTTGCCAGTGTTGAGTATAAGATCATGGCATTGGGTGTCGCAATAATCAGCCCTGTGGGTTCACCGTTAGCATCTCTTTCAATATGTCCGCCTGCCGGAGCCGGAGTATTTTTGGTAAATCCTACCGCCTTCAATGCTGCTCTGTTCATTAAAGCCCTGTCGTATAAATGCAGGATAAAAACAGGTGTTTCCGGGGCAATGGCATTAATTTCCTCCAGGGTTGGCATCCTTCTTTCTGCAAACTGGAATTCTGACCATCCTCCTACGACACGAACCCATTGCGGAGAAGGCGTACGGTCTACCTGGTCTTTTAACATTCTGAGCGCATCGGCCAGTGAGGGAACGCCATCCCATCTTAGTTCCAGATTATAATTTAATCCGCCACGGATCAGATGGATATGAGAATCATTGATTCCCGGCACTACTCTTTTCTTTTTAAGATCAATCAGTTTTGTGGCTTCATCTGCGAACTGGTGTGCCAGTCCGTCATTTCCAACCGCGATAATTTTCCCGTCTTTAATGGCTACTGCAGAAACTTCCGGAGTTTCTTTATTGAAAGTGTGTATTTTTCCGTTGTATACGATAAGATCTGCTTTCATCTTTAATTATTTGGTGTTCAATTTCGAAATAGCTTCCTGAATTCCTCCTCCGGCAACGGTGAAAAATGATGGCCCGGCCAGCAGAATCAGTTTTTTTAGTTTCATTTTATCGGATAAATGCTGAGTATTTAAATATGATTGGGCACGATAGGCGTCAAAGGCACCTAAGACCACATTTTCTGCTACCAGGGCTGTCGGAGAATCAATTCCTGCATCTTTGATATCGCTGGCAAATGATACAGTATGTACCTGCAGTTTCAAAGCTTCTCTCATCGCAACACTTCCTACCTCTTTCATGAGTTCGGCATCGAAAGAGTTTCTGTTACCCAAGCCGATCAACAGCAGTTTTCCGGAGGCAAGGCTTCCTTTCGGAGGATTAATTAATAAGGTTTCCAAAGCGTGTCCTTTGAACTGTCCTTTTTTACGGACTTCTGTAATAATTCCTTTTAATGCTTCATCCAGATGAACCATTCCGTTCAGTTCTTTGGGAAGCGCCGGCGGATTGAAAATATCTCCTTCCGTATACTCGAAAACACAGGCAATCTGCAAATCTGCTTTGGCAGCAGAGGGTCCCTGTACCAGCCCTACAACAGAAATTCCGTCAACAGTTCCCCATGTTTTTGAGGTTCCAATAGCTGTTTTTTCTGCGGCAGCCTGTGCTGAAACGAAGTGGGTTCCCGCAGTTGCCAACACCAATGCTGTAAAGAATATTTTTGACCAATTGATGTATTTTGAAATTGAATTTTGCATAATAAATGATTTAGTAATGATTAAAATTTGAATCCCAGCCTGATATTCCAGAAAACACCGCTTTTTGCATCCTGAATGATATCTTCAATAAAAAGCCCTTTGTGGAAATACTGAAGCCCGCTCACAAAAGAGAAATGTTTGTTGAAATTATAAGTGAAACTCGTTAAATAAGCGGTTCCGATATACCTTTCATCTGAGCTGCTTCCGGGACGGTTCAGTGCCCCGCTCGGCCGGTAGACTCCGTCGTTCAGGGAATATCGCCAGTTGAAGACAACATCCATCTGCATTTTGAGTTTGGAAGTCAGATCAAGGGTCATATACGGATGAATATCAATTAAATTGACAGGACCCACCTGCGGGCTGAAGCCGAAATAGCCTCCTTTCGGATATAAAGGATTAAATGTATTGAGCTTTCCGTCATTTTTTGAATGATCTCCTGATATATAATCGTTTCTCAGATTGATACTTGGCCTGAATGTAAAGTTTTCAAAAAGATAACCTATATCTACAGATCCTGTCCACGCACTGATCTTTTCATTTCCGAAGCGTCCGAACTGATAGGCTGCTTCCAGGTTATAAATAAATCCGCCGCCATATTTCCACAGCCTTCCACCGACTGTGTGACGCTTTTCTCTTGCTGTTCCGGCTTCAAAAACAGATTCGTCTCTACGGATTCCGAGATAATACAGATCCAGATTCCCGGCTTCAGGAATAATGATTTTGGAATAAAGTCCCCAAAGATTAAGCTGCTTTGAAAGGGTATTATCAAAAACTCCGGTCTTGACAGAGTCTGCCATCATTGCAAAAGCATCTACGGAAACATTTTTATAGGAATACATGATTTTAGCTCCTGTAAAAGACAGCCTTGCATTCGGTCCTTCCCTTACAGAAATTAATCTGCCGGAACCGTAGTCCAGCTCCTGTCTTCCCAGCCTCACTATCAGCTTCTGATCTTCCTTATTCACCAAACCTGCATCCAGAAAGAGATTCTGAATACTTAGCTGGTCTTCATCAATGCCTCTTGAACCGTTTTTTCTTCCGTTTTGCAAAGCACTTCTGATCTGTGAGAATATTCTGAAGTTTTTCCCGAAATGCCAGTCTGCATGAAGGTCATAGCGTTGGAGAAAAAAGTCGTTGTGTCCTATCTTAAGCCTTCCCCAATCTTCATTGTTGAAATCCACATATTCATACCTTGCCTCGCCACCCAATGAGAGATAGATATCTTTCTTTTCATTGAGAGGGAGATATTTAATTTTGTCATAAAAGCTCTTTGTGGAATCTTTCAGATATTCATAATTTTCGTCATACCGCAGAAGTTTAAAACTCTGGGAGGAGAATGTTTCAGAACATAAAAGAACTGTCATGATAAAAGCTTTTAAGAACAGTATTGAAGGTGCAGATTTCAACATTGAAAATGGTATATGGATTTTAATGATTCAGCATATGGTGAGCATAATGGATTCCTAATCCGTAAGACGCACCATATTTTTTCATAAGGTCAGTTACAGGACTGTATGTTTCCTGACGTGCCCAGTCTCTCTGAAGTTCAAGGATATACTGAATGGAAGTCATAGGCTTTACTCCGGAATGGATCATTCTCTGTACTGCTCTTTCGTGCGCCTCATCACTTACATCTCCGCAGGCATCGGTAATGACATACACATCATAGCCTTCCTCAAGCGCAGATAATGCAGGACCCACAATACAAACGCCTGTCCATAATCCTGCGAAAACCAGCTTCTGTTTCTGTGTTCCCACAATTGCTTTATAAGCGGCTTCATCTTCCCATGTATTCATAGTAGTTCTGTCGATATACCCTGATGTTGCCATAGGAAATGCTTCCTCAATTTCAGGGAAAACAGGACCTGAAAAACTTTGTTCAGCAACTGTGGTGACGATAGTCGGAACATTGAATATTTTAGAAGCACCACATAGTACCGCAACGTTATTACGCAGCTCATTCATGGAGATACTTTTGGTGGCAAATGCCATTTGTCCTTCAAAATCAATCAGTACCAGTGCATGATTTTCAGGGGAAAGGAGTTTTGATGATGGTTTCATAAAGTTTATTTTATTAAATAATTGGGGTTAAGTTAATTGGATGATAGTTTTCTGATGAGTTCTGTACTTACAGTATCGGCATAGATTCCGTAAGCGCTCGTCAGGATGCCTTTTACAGAATACTTGTCGGAAGCGATGCCGTAGACTACTTCTTCATCTCCCTGATCGGTATCTCCTTCAAAGCGGAATGTATATCGTATTTTAAAGTCTTCCGGAGAAACATCAAGAAAATTATTGAGCCTGATGCAATCATTTTTAAGGTTAAAATCTTCTGTATATCCGTTTTGATTAAGCCACTGAACGGCCTCAGTCAACGTATCAAAAGCTGGCTGTATCGTATTCATTGGTAAAGAATGCTGATTATTCTGTGATAAAAGCTAAAATATCTTTGTTGATGGTTGGATGCTCTGTTGTCGGCATACCGTGAGGGAAACCAGGATAGGTAATCAGTTTTCCGTTCTTCAGTAATTTGGCTGATTTTATCGCTGAATTTTCAATCGGTACAATCTGGTCATCTTCACCGTGAAGAACCAATACCGGAATATCAACAGCTTTTAAATCTTCGGTTAAATCTGTTTCTGAAAAGGCTTTGATCCCATCATAATGAGCAACAATTCCTCCCATTAACCCCTGTCTCCACCAGTTTCTCTGTATTCCGTCTTTTACATCAGCACCTTCCCTGTTGTAGCCATAGAACGGAATAGTAAGATCGTAATAAAACTGATTTCTGTTGTTCATCGTCTGTTCTCTGATATTGTCAAAAACTTCCATAGGAACACCGTCAGGATTGTTTTCACTCTTAACCATTACCGGTGGAATGGCACTGATCAGAACCGCTTTCCTAGCTCTCCCGTTTGAATATTTGTTAACATAACGGATCACTTCCCCGCCACCTGTTGAATGCCCGATGTGTACAACATCTTTCAGATCAAGGAATTCAACCAGTTCTGCAGCATCAGAAGCATACTGTTCGATAGTATGATTATAAATGTTCTGGCTGGAACGCCCGTGGCCTCTTCTGTCGTGGGTAACCACTCGGTATCCTCTCTGTAAAAAGAAAATCACCTGTGCATCCCAGTCATCAGATGATAAAGGCCATCCGTGGTGAAACATCAGTACAGGTCCCTGCCCCTGATCTTTGTAAAAAATTTCTGTTCCGTCTTTTAAGGTTAGTGTGCTCATTGTTGTAGTATTTTTTGAATTAAACTTATGAGCATAATGCCAAAAAACAACCCAAAACAACAAACCAATTGATTTCCAATATATTAATAAAAACAACTCATAAATTATACTACGAAATACCGTAGTTTTATGATTCAGCTATCAGTATTTATATAAAAACATAGAAAATTTAAGCACAGAAAAAATCCAAAAGCATGTGTTACCAATCTAAATTCCTGCTTACATACGATTAAAAACAAAAAAATCAGACTCAGGTCTGATTTTTTTAATATTATTATACTATTTGTAATACCGGAAGTTATGATGATATCCGTTATTCTGCCTTTATTTGTGACAGATCAAGCCCCAGTTTTGTAAATTCTTCCTGTCCTTTCTCTGTAATATAATAGTTACGATCTGCAGGATTCTCTTTGGCAATCCAGCCTTTCTCAACGAACTGTTCTAAAAGAAGCTGCCCTAATTTTCCGCCGATATGCTCATAGCAGGTTTTAGCGGGTTTTCTGCCGGTTGATTTGTTCATATTGTATTGGTTATTAAGTTTATTATAGGAAATGTTAGTTCAGATGTAGATAATCCTTAATTGTTTTCAGCACTCCGAAGCTGTCATTGGTACATGCTTCAAAATTGGCCACCTGTTTTACGTTCGGATGGGCATTTTTCATGGCGTAAGAATATTTAGCATTCTTAAGCATTTCTATATCGTTCATATAATCTCCGAAAGCCATCGTATTTTCAGGTGAGATTCCCAACGATTTCTGAAGGATTTTAAGGGCATTGCCTTTATTGATATCCTTATTCATAATATCCAGCCAGTACTCGCCAGAAACAACCACTTCCAGACCGAATTCTTCAAATCTTTTAAGGACCGGAAACAGATATTTTTCAGAGCCATCCGGATGGTAAACCGCTATTTTGAAAGCTGTATCATCAATTCTTTCTGTCAGATCATCCTTTTTCATATTCTCGGTATAGTACTTTGAGAAAAAGTCTACAAACTGCTGATCTTCAGTTTCATAATACGCCATTTTTTTAGCGGACAGTACTGCTTTAGCACCCGGTATTTCCCGAACCGCTTTGATGATCTCAACAATATATTTATACTCCAATACATCGGCAAAAAGCTCCTGATCTTTATAGATGACATAACCTCCGTTTTCAGCAATAAAACCGATTTCACTCTCTATATCTCCGAAATAATGGGTAATCCCGGGCATCTGTCTTCCGCTTGCGGGTACAAATACAATATTTCTTTTTTTCAGTTCTTTATAAACATCCGAAAATTCAGGACTCATTTCATGACTGGAATTGAGAAATGTCCCATCCATATCGGTAACAATTAATTTAATCTGTTCCATAATTTTATTAAGGTTATGCGATATTCTGCGTTTATCAGAATTACAATCTGCATATTCTTTCCAAAGATATTGATTTTATTATTTTTTCTTGTAATGAATGGTGGGAAGGTTTCTTAATATTTCGGCACTTTGTTCCGGGGTAATGTCGCGCTGAGGTTCTGCCAGCATTTCATATCCTACCATAAATTTTTTAACTTCTGCGCTCCTGAGCAGCGGAGGATAAAAGTGCATATGAAAATGCCATTCCGGATGTTCCTTACCATCTGTAGGAGATTGATGGATTCCTGCAGAATAAGGAAACGATGTTTCAAAAAGATTGTCGTACATGGTGGTCAGATCCTTGAGCATCGCTGCAAAAGACTCTTTTTCATCCTCAGAAAATGTCGCAATATTTTCTCTTTTCTGTTTGCTGATCATGATCGTCTCATAAGGCCATGATGCCCAAAACGGTACCAGTGCTGCAAAATGCTCGTTTTCTGTAACAATACGTTCGCCAGCCGCAATTTCCTGCTCAAGATAGTCTTCCAGTAATGTTCTCTTATTCTTTTCAAAATACGATTTCAACTGAGTCTGGGTTTTCTGAACCATTGCCGGAATGGACGACTGTGCCCATATCTGGCCGTGCGGATGAGGATTGCTGCAACCCATGATGCTTCCTTTGTTTTCAAAAATCTGAATATAGTTGATATGCTCCAGAGCGGCCAGTTCACTGAACTGCTCCTGCCATACATCCACTACATTTTTTATGTGTTCTACAGACATTTCCGGTAAAGTAAGGCTGTGATCTTCAGAGAAACAGACCACCCTGTTGATACCACGTTCGGGAAGAAGAGTAAAAAATCCGGGATCTTCATTGGAAAAATCAACTTCTTCATTCAGCAATGCTCCAAAATCATTATTAAAAACATAGGTTCCTTTATACTCTGGGTTCCTGGCTCCGTTAGCACGTCTATTTCCCGAACAGAGATAACAGTCCGGGTCGTATACAGGACGGTTTTCTTCTGCTGTTTCTTCTCTCTGCCCCTGCCATGGCCTGTTTGCCCGCTGCGGGGAAACCAGTATCCATTCGTCCAAAAGAGGATTGTATCTTCTGTGGGGATGTTTTTTACGGTCAAATGATGTATTCATTGGTGTACTCTTTTATCCCTTCGGAAATTTTAACCTGATAAACTTTCATCTGAATATTAAAATGTTCAAGATATTTTTCACGAACGGCGCTGATCACTTCTTCAACTTTATTTTCCTTAATCAGATTGATGCTGCAGCCTCCAAAACCGCCTCCCATGATTCTTGCTCCCAATACTCCCTTCTGCTTCAATGCATGTTCCACTAAAAAATCAAGTTCATTGCAGCTGACTTCATACTCAGTTGAAAGACCGGCATGCGTTTCCGTGAGCAGTGTCCCAAGATATTCAACATCTCCTTCTGAAATCGCTTTTGCTGCCATTTCCACCCTCTGGATTTCTTTCAGCAGGTAGAGACATCTTTTGTATGAAACACTTCCCATTTCCTCTTTTACACCATCAAGCATCGCCACCGTGAAGTCTCTGAATTTTTCTATTTCCGGAAATTTTTTCCAAAGGACTTTTTTACCGTTTTCAACATCTTTACGTCTTTCATTATAACCGGATGTCAGATGAGTATGCTTTACACAGCTGTCAAACAGCAACAGACTGTATCCTTTAAGATCCGCATTAAAATACTGATATTCCAGGGAGTGACAATCGAGCATAATTACTTTATCTTCCCTTCCGAAAACAGAGGCAAACTGATCCATAATACCACACTGAACTCCGGCGAAAGTATGTTCCGATTTTTGCCCGATCACTGCAATCTCTTTTTTGGATAGCTGAAGATCAAAAAGCTCATTGAGGATGTAGGCGAAACCACATTCAAGTGCTGCAGAAGAAGAAAGTCCGGAGCCCATCGGGATGGTACTGCTGAAGACAATTTCCATTCCACAAAACGGGTTTTCCGGCTTCTGAAGCTGGCTGAAAACACCCAGAATATAATTCGCCCACATCTGCTGTACCGGCTTTACTTCCATGGTGACATCAAATGTATATTCTTCTCCAAGATCTTTAGCAATGAGGGTACATACATTTGTCTGGGGCCGCCTGCGGACAGCAAAACAGATGTATTTGTCTATGGCAGCAGGAAGCACAAAACCATCGTTATAGTCTACGTGCTCACCAATAATATTGATTCTTCCCGGGGAGAGGAAAATGTGTTCAGGCTCTGCTTTGAATTCGGCCTTAAACTTTTCTATAGTTGGGTTGATTAACTGTTCGTGCATATCAATCTTTTCTGATAAAGCAGATCTTAGGTGATCTGTGTAATAAAACTACTGAATTTATAACAGAGATTATACTTTTTCTGCCCAATCTTATTTCATTTTTTGTGAATCTTTGATGAACTGATCTAATCCTGAGTCTGTCAGAGGATGTTTGAGAAGAGACAGTATAGGAGCCAAAGGGCATGTCACCACATCAGCACCTATCTTGGCACAATTGATAATATGCATACTGTGTCGTACTGAGGCAGCCAGTATCTGTGTCTGAAAAGCATAATTATCATAAATTGTTCTGATTTCCGAAATCAGATGAAGACCATCCGTAGAGACATCATCCAGCCTTCCCAGAAACGGAGAAACATAAGTAGCTCCTGCTTTGGCGGCCAGTAGTGCCTGTCCGGAAGAGAATACAAGCGTACAGTTTGTTTTTATTCCCTTTTCAGAAAAATAACGGATGGCTTTGATCCCATCTTGAGTCATGGGTACTTTTACAACAATTCTTGGATGGAGTGCAGCAAGCTCTTCTCCTTCTTTAACCATTTCTTCGAAAGTAATTCCCAATACTTCAGCACTTACATCCCCATCCACAATTTTACAGATATCAAGGTAATGATGATGTATATTCTGCTTTCCGGAAATTCCTTCTTTCGCCATCAGTGAGGGATTTGTAGTTACTCCATCCAAAACTCCAAGAGCATGGGCTTCCTCTATCATCGCCAGGTTGGCGGTATCAATAAAAAATTTCATAAATGTGACTAATTATTTATAAGTGTTAAAATTACACTTATATTTTAATAAATTAGTATGATAACAGACTTTTTTATTGTTCTTCAAAAATTATTCCATGAAATAATTAAACTCTTTCCTGTATTGAGAAGGACTTTTTTGAATATATTCTTTAAATGTCTTATTAAAATAACTGAAATTATTAAATCCGGATTCAAAGCAGACTTCAGTAATGCTTAAAGGCTGTTCTGCAAGAAGCTTAAGCGCGTGGGTAATCCTGTACTCATTAACAAACCGGGTAAAAGTCTTGTTCGTAATTTTTTTAAAATAGCGGCAAAAAGAAGGTACTTTCATATTGGCAAGATCAGCAACTTCCTCCAGCGTAATGGCTTCTTTGAAATGATCTTTCACGTAGTTGAATATAAGATTGATCCTTTCGTTGTCTTCGATCTGGGTCTGGAGATAATATTTTCCTGCATTTAAAATTCTGTAATCCTGAGTAACAGACAGATCATCCAATATTTTCAGAAATCTGCACAGCTTATCCAAAGAGGAAGCTTCATGCATTTCAACAATTTCTTGTCCGATTTTTTTCTTCACCTCTTCCCCAAATACTATCCCGGCCTTAGATTTTTCTAGTAAACTCGAAATCCTCTGCATTTCCGGTAAGTTCCATATAGGTTCTCCTAAAAAATCAGGTTTAAACTGGATGACCATCTCGTAGTCATTATTAGTATTTTCATTCGTAAGTCCGCAATGGGGAAGATTGCTTCCGATCAGAACCAGATCTCCATCTGAAAAATAGGTAATGCTGCTTCCGATCTGTCTTTTTCCGGAACCCTTACAGACAAAGATCAGTTCAATCTCAGGATGGTAGTGCCAAACATGGGATTTTATATTTTCGCTGGCAAGAAACTTCAGGCTGGTAAAGCTGCTGCCAATCGTGGGCCGTATTGCTTCAAACGAAGGATGTAGATGCTTCATGGATTCAAATATTTTATCCTACACAAAATTAACAAAAATATATCAATAAAATATAAACAAGGTTAAAATAGAACATATATACGAAAATTATATTGTAGCATGATCAATACTACTGTCCTAGCTTTGCATTATCAATTATCACTAAAAGCCTTAACCCATGAGTACATTATTAAAAACCGTATTTCTTGCAGGGTCATTATTATTTTCTGCAAGCTTAATGAGTAAGGACAGGGATTTTTCCCTTTCTTTTGGAAACGTACAGGCCAAAACACTGAATTTTGAGCTTTCGAACGCCAGAAGTGTATCTGTTTTTATTTATAACAGTGCCCATGACGAATTATTTTCCGAAAATCTTGCAGATGGGGATCATGTAACGAAGACTTATGATTTTCAGAGTCTGGTACCGGGAACTTATTATCTGGTAGCGGAATCAGAGATGAAGATAGAGAAATACAAAATAAAAATCAATGCTGAAAATGGAATGGAAGTGGAAAAAAAGCCGGTAAGTTCAGTCAATAAACCTGAATACACCATTTCAGGGCATATGGCCAAACTTCACATGTCTGATGTAAAAGGTCCTGTAAGCATTTCAGTATATGACCTTTCCAATACCACCTATTATAACTCCAACAGAAAATATGCTGATGGCAAAGTGGATATTACTTTTGATCTTGATCCTAAGACAGCAGACCAATACATCATCCGGGTTGAAGAAAACGGAAATGTTTTTAACCGACTGATTTCACTCAGGTAATCCCAACTATTACAGATAGATTGACATATCGATCATTCCAATTATTTTGGATTAAAATTTTACTTACAGTTTATTGTTTTGAGGCAGCTCCATTTCCGATCAGGAAAAAGAGCTGCCTCATTTTTTAATTGTGATGACCCATATTCAGCTTAATCTTCTTCAGATCTTCCAGTTCATGGACAGGGCGTTCGATGTCATAAGGAATCGGTTTTTTGGAAAAGGTCTGGAAATACAGCAGGCAGGCATCTTTCCACCAGACTGCATCTTTTGACTGAATTCTGAGTTTTGACTGTACATCAGCAAATCTCTGTTTATCTATATAAGGTTCCATTCTATCCCAGACTTTCTGATAGTCCCTTACTTTTTTCACCCCTGAATCATAGGTATAACACAGCTCATCCCACAGTGTTTTTCCGTCTTTCATTTCATAATCCCACGGAACATGATGAAACCATAGAATAAGATTTTCCGGGCAGGTTGAGATATTTCCATATCTTTCATTCAGTGGCGGAAAATACTGTGAAACAGCATTACTTCCTGTTTTTGTCCTGTCAAAACCTACTCCTTTAGCATCAGCCTGATGGTAATAGACAGGAGACCAGTCCGGTCTTCCGCCTTTATAATCTCCCCATGGCTCAGGACCATAATGATGTCCTCCAGCAAAGATATGGTGAAGTCCCAAAGGCATCATATAATCCACAGCAGTTTCCCTGGAAGAAAGCATGATTTCCTTTACCGGATCCAGGAATTTCTGATCGTCTGTAAAGGTCATTTTAATCCATTCATCCGCAATCTGCTCTGAACTCAGCTGATGGTTCCATGCCAACCTTCCGAATGCATACCAGTTGGCCTGTGCAAAATGATGTCCTGTCCAGTTGGTATCTTCCCCGATATTGGCAACGGCTGAAATAGCTGAAATTTTTGCGGGTCTTAATGTACCGTCTGTAATTTTAGCAATCGTGGATCCCTGGCCGTCAGAATAGGTGTCGCTATCCAGTGTTTCCTTGAATAAAGGAGCCAGAAAAACGAGATGATTTGAAAAGCCCAGATATTCCTGGGTGATCTGAAATTCTACCATTTCAGAAGTTTTTCTTAATGCTCCGAAAAGCGGATTAAAAGCTTCGCGGGGCTGAAAATCAACCGGACCGTTTTTGATCTGAATAATGACATTATCCCTGAATTTACCATCCAGAGGAACAAATTCCAGATAAGCCTGTTTGGCTCTGTCGTCTTTGCTCGGACTGTAGACAAATGCTCTCCACATCACGATTCCACTGTAAGGTTTCAGAGCATCAGCCATCATATTGGCTCCGTCTGCATGCGTTCTTCCATAATCCTGAGGGCCAGGCTGTCCTTCGGAATTGGCTTTCACCAAAAACCCGCCGAAATCAGGAATTAATCTGTAAATTTCAGCTGCTTTATCTTTCCACCACTTTTGTACATCTTTATTCAATGGATCTGAATTTTGTAATCCACCCAGCACTTTAGGTGAAGAAAAATTTACAGAAAGATACACCTTGATGCCATAAGGTCTGAAAATATCGGCCAGAACTTTGACTTTCTTAAGATAGTCTTCCCTAAGCATATTGGGCGATGCGTTCACATTATTCAAAACAACGGAATTAATTCCTACAGAGGCATTAGCTCTCGCGTATTCTTCATAGCTCGGAGAAATTTTACCGGGTAAATCTTCCCATTTCCAAAGTGATCTTCCTGCGTATCCTCTTTCAATACTTCCGTCCAGATTATCCCAATGATTCAAAATCCTTACGTCATATGAAGGTTTTTCAATGGTGTTTAAGTGAGACAGGTCGGCCTTTGTCTGCTGTAATCGCAAAATATGATAGACTCCATACAGCAGTCCTATTTCTTTCCCTGCAGAAATAACGATTTTTTCAGACGTGGAAATAATTTTGTAGCCGTCTTTCAGATTTTTCTCCTTGTTTTCTGTACGAAGTTCCACAGCCTGCCCCTGCCAGTGGCTACTCAGCTCTTTTCTGGCAATGTTCAGCGTGGAACTGTTCCCTTTGGAAATAATTTTATCTGCCGATATTCCGTTTTTTGCAGGAAACCGAAGCCAGAGCTGACTTCCGTCCTCCGCGAAAACCAGCAAAGGAAATATCAGAAAAAATAGAATATTGAGTCTCAGATATCGCATTGAAAAATTTTAAATTATTACAGATGACTATGACTGGTCTTCCAGACCTTCAATCGTTTTGATTTTCCCTTCATGATCGTATTCCAGTTCAATGACTTTCATGCTTCTCAGCCATGTTTTACCACCACTGGGAACAGAATCATGGAAAAACAGGTACCACTTTCCTTTAAACTCCACAATGCTGTGATGCGTTGTCCATCCTATCACCGGAGTAAGAATTTCTCCCTGAAAAGTAAACGGACCGTAAGGATTATCCCCTGTTGCATAGCAAATCAGGTGGGTGTCTCCTGTAGAATAAGAAAAATAATATTTGCCATTGTACTGATGCATCCATGACGCTTCAAAAAAGCGGTGTTTATCACCATGAAGCAGTGGTTTTCCGTTTTCATCGATAATGACAACGTCTTTAGGAGCTTCAGCAAATTGAAGCATATCATCGCTTAGCAAAGCTACCTTTGAATGGATTGCAGGCTGGTCATTTTCAGGAATTATCGCAGATTCAAGGGCCTTATTATCTCTATAGCGCTGCAATTGTCCACCCCATATTCCTCCGAAGTATATATAATATTTTCCGTTATCTTCAAAAATACAGGGATCAATACTGTAGCTTCCCATCATCGGATGTCTTTCAGGGATGAAAGGACCGTAAGGTTTGTCGCTCACAGCAACACCGATTCTGAAAATATCATTCTGATCTTTCAGGGGAAAGTACATATAATACTTTCCGTCTTTAAAGGCTACATCACAATCCCAAAGCTGTCTTCCCGCCCATGGAATATCTTTTACCGAAAGGACTACGCCATGATCTTTAATTTCTCCTCTGTCTACATCATCCATTGAGAAAACATGGTAATCATTCATGTCAAAGTGATCCCCGTTATCGTTTTCTTCAATTCCGCTTTCGCGGTCGTGAGAGGGATAAATATAGATTTTATCTTCAAAAACGTGAACGGAAGGGTCTGCCATATAATCTTCCGGGAATAAATATTTTGATTTTTTCATTAAGTAAAAATTCTATTGATTTTAATTTTTCTCTGCCAGTTTTATTATTTTCTGTACCACAGGTTTCTCCTGGTCTTTCCTGTCAAAAAGTAACGGGTAATCTGTTCTTCCTTTTACCGGGAAATCATTTTTCCAGGATTGTTTATCAGTAACTCCCCATAAGGTTACCCTTCTTATTTTATCTTTATGTTGCAAGAACAAACCAAAGAAATCAAGGTAACGCTTTTCCCACTTCATTTCTACTTCCCTGGGAAGTCCTTTGGTGTAAGGATTCACTTCTTTCTGATAGGCAACGGTATCTGAAACATTGGCAGAACTGCCCCATGGAGAAGGCAGTGCGCTAATTTCCAGTTCCGTAATATTAACTTTAACTCCCGCATTGGAATAGGCCAGAATTGCTTTTCCATATTCATCGATAGAAGGGTTATCCATTCCGACATGGGCCTGCATTCCTACTCCATCAATACGGATTCCTCTTGATTTAAGTTTTTCAACCATTGCAATGACTGTTTTTACCTTTTCAGGATACCATTCATTATAATCGTTGTAATATAGTTCTGCATTGGGGTCAGCTTCCTGTGCATACTGAAATGCCAAAGGAATAAAATCTTCACCCAGGATTTCGTAAAATTTACTTTTTCTGTAGGTTCCGTCTTCAAGAATGGCTTCATTCACCACATCCCATCCTTTTACTTTCCCTTTGTAACGGGAAACTACCGTTGTAATATGGCTTTTCATGCGCTGTTTCAATACTTCCGGAGAAACATCTTTTCCATTTTTATCTGAAAAAAACCATTTTGGAAGCTGCGAATGCCAGATTAAAGTATGCCCGATGATGAACATATTGTTTTTTATTCCGAAATCAACAAATTTATCAGCATCATCAAAGAAAAACTTTCCTTCCGTTGGCTGCAGAAACATAGATTTCATACAGTTTTCGGCGACAATAGAGCTGAACTGATTTCTGATAATGGCTACCGCTTTTTTATCTGTACCGTCAATCTGGGGAAGATTCATCGCCGTCCCGATGTAGAATTTATCCTGAAATGCTCTTTTTAAAGTACCATCAGACCTCTGCGCCGACAGTCCGGAAGCGGTAAGAGCCGCCAAACCTATTAAAATACGTTTCATATTGAGTTTTTATTTTCTTCTTTCAGCCAGATCTTTTTCAATCTGAACTTCCATTTTTTTGTTGATTTTGTAAAATAAAAGCAGTCCGCAGGCAATGAAAAACGGTATGGACGGGAATATGCTCACGAGCATTTTCGCTCCTGCAGCCACTGTTTCAGGCTGAATAACCTGTTCATTCCCATGTACAGAAATGTATCCGTATTTTCCTATAATTAAAGCTACCAGAGAGCTTCCAATGCTCAGGCCTACTTTCAGTCCTACCATCATGGCAGAAAAGATAATAGCTGTTGCCCTGCGATTGTTCTTCCATTCCGAATAGTCGGCCACATCAGCAATCATTGCCCACAAAAGCGGTGTGCTGATTCCATAAAAGAATCCGTGTAAAATCTGGGACAGGAACATAATTCCCACAGCTTTCGGAGGATAAAATATAAAGAACAGAATAAACAGTGTAGAAATGAATAATGAAGCGATAAAAGTATCTCTTTTTCCAAATCTGTCTGCCAGCTTTTTAGAAAAAGTAATGCCTACAATCATCATTACAATTCCTCCTGCATTAAACAATCCGAACCCGGCAGATTTCGGGTCTTCTCCGAAGAAATTCATCCCTGCAGAATTAAAAAATGCTGTAATGGGTGAGATAAAACTTTTGAGTGCATTTTCATCCACATAGTTGTTGAAATAGTATACATACGATCCTCCTTTCATGGCCAGTGTGATAAATATAAATGCGGTCACGGTAAGCATAATAATCCAGGGTCTGTTCTGGAATAAATCTTTTAAATCTTCTTTCAGACTTGATTTCTGGTCCGGTTTGGGAATGATTCTTTCTTTGGTGGTAAAGAAGGTAATCAAAAGCATGATGGATCCGATCACAGCCAGCCAAGTCATAACAGTCTCAATTCCCTGTGCTTTGTCTCCATGTCCTACATATAAAATGATAGGAAGCATAAATACCTGTACAAAGAATTGTGCAAACATTACTGCTACAAAACGGTATGAAGAAATACTGTTTCTTTCTCCCATATCTCCCGTGATAACGCCACTCAATGCAGCATAAGGCAGGTTATTGGAAGCGTATAATAACAATAATAATGAATAGGTAACCGCAGCATAAATCATTTTACCCTGATAGGAAAAGTGAGGCGTACTGAAAGCTAATAGTGCTGCAATACCAAGCGGTACGGCGGTAAATAGAATCCATGGACGGAATTTCCCCCATCGTGAACTTGTACGGTCTGCCAGCGCTCCGATAAGCGGATTAAAGCCAAACCCGGCAATTAAACCTACGGTAAGGGTAATGACAGAAGCATCTTCTGCTTTGAGTCCGTAAATATCTGTGTAAAAATAGGTCAGGTAGGTCACTAAGGTCTGAAAAACAAGATTGGCCGCCAGATCTCCCAGGCTATACCCTACTTTCTCTATTACCGATATTTTTTGTGGCTGATTATCCATTGATTTTGATAAGGTTTTCTATGTTAAATTAATTTTTTTCTGTTGTAAAAGGTGAAGCAGGAAGCCCGCTTTTGTTTTTAAGATTGCCGTCTGGATTGTCTGCCCAGTCGTAGCGTACATTGACAGGGCTTGTGACCTGATCATTCCATACCATCACTTTATTTCCTTTTGCTTCTGCTTTGGCCCATTGGTAGCTGCCATCTTTCTGCTGTATGGCAAAACCTTTCAGTTCTCCCTGTACCAGATCATCTGTTCCGGGTTTAAAGGATAGAATAATGGTTTTTCCTTCTGTCTTCATCGACTGATAAACGGGGCCGTCAGCTATGATTTTTTTGCCTTCACCTATTTTCAGAGCCTGTAAAGCAAGCCTGTCACCCACTGTTTTTTTATTGAGCGGATGAATATCATTCCACTCTCCTACATCAATAATTACTGCAAGGCCAGAGTAAGGAATATGAAGAGAAACCTGTCTCTGCTGTTCTCTCAGCTCAGCCCAGTTGCTTTCAAGCGGCTCATCTTTTTTCTCCATAAAATTAGCCAGCTGTACAATGAAGAACGGCAGATCATTCTTTTTCCATTTTGAACGCCAGTCTGAGATCATTGTTGACAATAAATCTCCGTATTCTTTTGGCTTTCCTGTATTGCTTTCACCCTGGTACCAGATAAATCCTTTGATTTTATAATTGATCAGCGGATTAATCATAGCATTGTAAAGCCCTACCGGTTTCCAGCGGATAAATGTCTGTCCAGGAGCCATTTTTTCCATTTTTGCTCCTATTTTATATTTCCACTCCCCTTTAAGGTCTGTTTTTTGTCCGTCAATTTCTAAGTAATATGGTTTATCAGCAATAAACTGTCCTTTTCCACTGCCATTGATGACTCTTACCGTAATGATGTTCTTTCCTTCTTTTAAAACCCCTTTGGGAATATCGTACCAGCGTGGTGGATATTCATAGGTTACATTTCCTACTTTGATCCCATTAATATAAGTAACATCAGCATCTTTTATCCTTCCCATATTTAAAAATGCTGCTTTCTGATCTGCTCCCTTGGGCAGGATAATTTCTTTACGGAACCATACCGAACCGTCAAACGGGCCTTCCTGATCTTCCCATGATCCAGGCAGCATTATGGTTTTCCATCCTGCATCATTTCCGTTATCTTTTTCCCAGTGCTGATTGAACCCAATATCACTCTGATCCAGCTCTGCATACCATGCTTTGCTTAATGATCTTTCCTGGGATTCTGTAGATTGTATCAGGTCATCGTTTTTCCATTTTTCTGCTTCACCCAGGTATTCCGGGTATTTTTTCAGTGATTTTTCATCCATCCAGGCCTGAACCGGAGAGCCTCCCAGACTGGTATGAATGATTCCTACCGGAACTTTATTTTTTTCATTCAGTTCTTTGGCAAAGAAATAGGCAACCCCGGAAAAATCAAGTATTGTCTGAGGATTTGTACTTTCCCATTTCCCGCCGTCAAGATCATTTTGCGGAGCTTTAAAATTGTATTTCTGCGGAACGGTGAAGAATCTTATATTCTGATTATTCGCCTTTTTAATTTCATCTCCATACAGAGGTGTCAGCCTGCGCATCGGAAGTTCCATATTGGATTGTCCTGAAGCTACCCACACATCACCAATAAGAATATCTTTAAGGGTGATCTCATTAATCATCATGGTATATGGGCCTCCGGCATTAAGCTTTGGAAGCATAAGAGCCCAGTTTCCACTTTGGTCTGCTGTGGCACTATACGTTTTATTGATAAACTTAATTGTAATTTTTTCTCCTGCATCTGCATATCCCCAGATTTTAAGATCCTGATTTCTCTGAAGGATCATTCCGTCTGAAACCAATGCGGGAAGCCTTACCTTTGCATGAAAACTGCAAATAGCTGCAAGAAAAAATAATAAATATAGAGTTCTGTTCTTCATGGAAAAAATCTGTTTTTAATGTTGGTTCAGCTTTATTTCTTTTCGTAATTTTCTGTCAGTAAACGGACTTCAATGACTTTAGCAGTCATGAGTTTTTCATCTGCAAGGAATTTTACACTAAGATTTTCTTCATTCTTTTCTGAATCCGGAATCGGAACAATCAGATATTGGGGTAAACTTCCGGACTTTCCTTCCAGATTTTGAGCCATGATTTTTTTTCCGTTGATCTCAATATTCAGCGTGCGGTTGGCATTCGCATCAAAATAAAGCAGGTAAAGGTATGAAGCATTTTTTCCGTTATTTTTCATCTGGTAACTGAACCAGCCTTTGGCATCACGGAAATGTCTGTCTTCCATATATCCTGTGCCAGAGTCTTTGCTTTCTATAAAATGATCTGATTCCGGCTGCTGTTCACCTAACTGGATCTTATCTGCGGTGATCATGTCCAGCTTTCTGGTTTCCGTTTCTTCTTTTGCCTTCTGCTTCAATGTATTTTCTATTTCGTTTTTGTCAGCCTGAGGCCAGTACAGAATATATCTTTCTGCCTGAATATTGTAAAACGGCACAAGATTTAGTCCTTCCCCGAATTTTTCAGACGGATAAAGACCCTTAACGGCAAAGTTGAGCGGTTTATTGTTCAAAGGCGTAACATGGCTGACCACCTCGGAAGGGCTTCCAAGGATAACGGGAATTTCGTTTAAAGGGATTTGCGGACCGTGAGCAATATGGCCGCCTCTGCTATCGTCCGCAAGAAGTCCCTGTTGGTTTTCGGTACCGTATTTTGCGGCAAGCACCACAGGTCCGTATTTAAATGCATAATAATTGGAATGGTCAGGAAGTTGTTCTGCAGAAAGATGCATCGGCAGGGTCATTTTCACAACATCTCCTTTTTTCCATTTTTTAGTCAGGGTAAAATAGCCATCGGAACCACGCTGTACTTTTTCCTGTTTTCCGTTGACCAGAATTTTTACTTCCGAAGGTGTCGTCCATTCCGGACATCTCAGTTTTAAATCAAATTCTGACTTTCCTGCAGCATCAAAAATCAATGTTGTTTCAGGAGCTTCCGGGAAATTATTGACCTGTCGGAGCACTACTTTCTGCTGTTTCCATGTCAGTGTGGAAGGGATAAACAGGTTCACATATAAATCCTTATCTGACCGGGCATAAATCATTTCCCCATATTTGGCATGGTTTTCCATTCCGGATCCTACACAGCACCAAAAACTGGTCTGAGGCTGTGAATACACACGGTAGTGTCCGGGACGCATTGGCGTAAAGTAGACAAAACCTCCCTGATCATGATTTTCTGTGGAAAGGATATGATTGTATAATGCTTTTTCGTAATAATCTATGTAGTAAGATTCGGGTAGTGTTGCATAAAGCTCTTTGGTCAGCTTCAGCATATTATAGGTATTGCAGGTTTCGGGGCCTTCAATACTTTTTATCATACTGCTGAAATCATTGACAGGATTAAAATGCTCACTGACACTGTTTCCGCCAATAACAGACGATCTTTTCTCGGTAATATTATGCCAGAAAAAATCAGCGGCATTACTCCAGGAGGCATTGTTTTCAAGATCAGCAATGCGCTTGTAGCCGATTACTTTTGGAATCTGTGTATTGGCATGAAGGCCTGTAAGCTTATCTTCTCCTGCTAAAAGAGGGTTAAGGATAGCCTGATGAGAAAAGCGATGGGCCAGTTTCAGATATTTCTGGTCATGAGTGATATCGTAAACATCTGCAAAAACTTCGTTGAGTCCTCCATGTTCACTGCGCAGCATATCCTGTATCTGTTCATCAGAAAGATCCGACACTTCATTCATCATCCAATCTGTGAGTCTGATCAGCATTGTCTTTGCTTTTTCACTTTTTGCATACCAATAGGCATCACGCAATCCTGAGTACAGTTTGTGAATATTATATAAAGGTACCCACCGGTCGTTCAAGCCGAAGCCTGAAGCGCGTATATTTCCCTGTTTTATTTCTTTCCAGATCTTTTTTCCGTCGGGAATTCCTGAAATATATCCGTCCGGAGAGGCTTTCTGGCAACGTTCCAGCTCACTGATCATATAATCAATTCTCTGTTTTATTGCAGAATCCCCTGTCGAAGCATACATCAGGGATAATGCGGAAATATAATGTCCTCCTATGTGGCCGTCCAAACCGGTATTTTCCCAATTAGGATAATTATCAGCCTTTGGTTTCAGCCCCGCTTCTTTAAGGTAAGGAGCCAGCAACCTATCCGGCTCCAAAGCCATGAGATATTGACGGTCTGCCATCATGGCTTTATTGAAAACACTCTCTGACAGCTTAACAGTTCCTAAAGGAAAATAATGAATTTTCTCCTTCACCTGCGCTGAAGTAAATGCAGCAAAACACAATAAAAAAACTGAAAGTTTCGGGGCCATTATAAATGTTAATTCAACATTTCTAAAATAATGGAAAGAATCAATATACGAAACATTTCCCTGGTCTGTTCGATCTATTTTTTCATTTAAAACTTTCCATAAAGCCCTAAAAATAACAAAAAGCATACTACCTTATCATAAAAAATAAGATATTTAATTTAAAGAAAAACAAAACCTTAAGATCATATGATTCCCTGTAAAAATGAATTCAGGATATGTTTTATTCAAAATTTTAATAATACAGCAAATACCTTATCGTATTTTTAACGTTAAGCTGTTTTATCTAATTATTTTTAACTATTAATTTAATTTTAACACAACTTTAACATTCAATTCATACTTGATTAACCTGATTTCAGGGATATTTTCTGGTTTTGATGGATGTTTCACCTCCCAAAATATCCTTTGGCTATAATTTTAATGAAATAAATCATTAAGAATAAAAAGTGTATGAATCACATTTATATAATATCGTATTCATAAAAGCTTTACCTTTGTAGTAAAATATAAAAGATGACTGAGGATTACTCCCAATATCCCAAACACCTTGTTGCCGTTGACTGTATCATTTTCGGTTTTGATGGCGAAAATCTTAAAATCCTTTTGGTAAAAAGAAATTTTGAACCTCAGATGGGCGAATGGTCGCTGATGGGGGGGTTCATCGGAAGTGACGAGACATCAGATGAAGCGGCCAACAGGGTTTTGTATACGCTGACCGGTCTTGAGAACATCTATCTTGAGCAGCTGAAGTGTTATACTGAAATTAACCGTGAGCCAACAGCCAGAATTATGTCTATCTCTTATTACGCACTGATTAATATTGAGAAAGATATTCAGATCAACGAGCAGTACAGTGCAAAATGGGTGGAACTTCAGAAAGCACCCGAGCTTATTTTCGATCATAATAAGATGGTAAAAGATGCTGTGGCCAGACTGAGGAGAAGAGCTTCCACTGGGCCAATAGGATTTGAGCTTCTTCCTGAAAAATTTACCATGAAGGATCTTCAGAATCTTTATGAAGCTATTTTTGACGAAAAGTTTGACAAACGGAACTTTACCAGCAAGATCAACAGTATGGATATCCTTGTCAATACTAATAAAAAGGATATGAGTTCCTCCAGAAAAGGCTCTTTTCTTTACCGGTTTGACGAAAAAAAATACAACAAGAAAATCTCAAGGGGATTTATGTTTAAGATATAATAAAAAAACAGGATGCTTTTTAAGCATCCTGTTTTTTTATTATAGGTGAAAAGTCAATTTTGCTTCGCAACTCAATGGTGAATTTTTAAAAGTGACAAGTGAAAACGAATTCACTATTGACCATTCACTTTTACCAGAACCTCACATACAAGGCCGTCAGTAAAAGCAGCGTCATTACGATCAAAACTAAAGTTCTGTTGTCCACTTTAAACATCGTTACATCAATGGCAAAAGCTTTAGGATTTACCTTCGGACCTGCAAGACTGATCAGGATCATCGCGATTATCGTGATAAAGAATGACCATCCCATATTGATCAGGAAAGGAATCTCGGTAATGGTATGCACTACTCCGTTCTCCAGTTTTTCATAAGTGAATGCAGTATACATCCAGGTTTCTTTCCCAAAAATACCTACAGCAAAGCTGTTAAAGAAAATCGCCAGAACAAAGCCCAAGATAACCCCTACCAAAGCAGCCGTTCCCGTTGTTCTTTTCCAGAACATTCCCAGAAGGAACATGGCAAAAACTCCCGGACTGATAAAGCCCGTATATTTCTGGATAAATGTGAAACCTCCTTCACCTCCAATTCCTAAAACGTCCGTCCAGGTAAAGGCCAATGCTGCCATCATTGCGATAATGATAACCCAGCGGCCTGTTCTCACCATCTGGATTTCGGTGGCATCTGTTTTAAGGTATTTTTTATAGATATCCAGCGTAAAAATGGTTGAAATACTGTTCACTTTTCCTGCCAGTGAAGCCACAATCGCTGCCGTCAAAGCGGCAATTGCCAATCCTTTAAGTCCTACGGGTAAGAATCCTAATATCGCAGAGTAAGCACCGTCTTTCACCCCGTTGAATCCTGGAAGGTGTCCTTTCGAGTACAATACATAAGCAGCGATTCCTGGAAGCATTACGATCACAGGCATGAATAGCTTCAGAAATCCTGCAAATAAAATTCCTGTTCTTGCCGTCTTCAGATCTGCCCCTAAAGCTCTCTGGGTGATGTACTGATTACAGCCCCAATAATTCAGGTTAACAATCCATTGACCTGCAAAATACATGGCCAGACCTGGTAACACGACATACTTCTGTACATCAAGGTTTTGAGGCATTGCCAAAGTAGTGGTAGTAGTTGTTGGTTTTTGTAGAATCAGCTTAAAGTGCTGGGGAGCCTCATTGATCAGGGTATTAAATCCTGCTAAAGCATTTCCTACAGCCGCTCCGTTGATTCTCTGGTCCACAATCTGCAAAGCCATATACACCGTTGCAAAACCGCCGATAATAAGCACTGCTACCTGTATAACGTCTGTATATCCTATCACTTTCATCCCTCCAAGACCAATCAGAAGAGCCATAAGCAAAAGACCGATCATAATGCCGTGAAGATGTTCTCCTCCCAGTAAAGTATCGATGGCAAGAGCTCCAAGGTAAAGAATGGAAGTAAGATTCACAATAACATACAGAAACAGCCAGAATACGGCCATAATCAGCGAAACAGATTTGTTATACCTTCTTTCCAGAAACTGGGGCATGGTATAGATCTTATTTTTAAGATAGATTGGAATAAACCAGACCGCAATAATGATCAGCGCAAGAGCAGCAATCCATTCGTAAGCGGCAACAGCGATTCCGACAAAGAAACCTTCACCACTCATTCCGATAAACTGTTCAGCAGAAATATTGGAAGCAATTAAGCTGGCTCCAATGGCCCACCAGGTCAAAGATCCTTCCGCAAGGAAATAATCCTTACTTCCTGTAGATTCAGATTTTTTCTTTTTATAGATCCATAGTCCGTAGGAAGCTACCACTACGAAATAGATCAGGAATATGATAATATCAATAGTTGCTAATTTTCCCATAGTTTACTTTTTTACGGAGAATTTATAGATGGTTTTCGAGTGGTATTTCTGTCCTGGCTTCAATTCTGTAGAAGGGAAAGAAGGCCGGTTTGGTGAATCCGGGAAATGCTGGGTCTCCAGACAGAACCCTGTTCTGAATTCATTTTTACCTCCGGTTTTAGTATCAAATTTTCCGTCAAGAAAATTTCCGGAATAAAACTGCACACCAGGCTCATCGGTGAAAACTTCCATCAGTCTTCCTGTACCCTGGTGATATA
This sequence comes from Chryseobacterium sp. ON_d1, assembly GCF_006829085.1. GTDB lineage: Bacteria > Bacteroidota > Bacteroidia > Flavobacteriales > Weeksellaceae > Chryseobacterium. Next base: position 666,678 of record NZ_BJTC01000001.1, on the reverse strand, counting down.
CCTTAGCGATACTTCTCATACCTTTCCCATTCAGAATCCAGTTATGGTCATACCCTTTTCCTTTTTTCAACTGATCATCCTCTGCACTGATATCTTTTCCGATGGCTTTTGATACCGTGAAATCAAAAGGAGTCCCTTTTACCGCTTTCTGCTCACCCGTAGGAATTAAGGTTTCGTTCACCGGAAGAAAATGATCTGCATTAATCTGCAGTTCATGATCAGTAATCGTTGTAGTAAAATTCCCGGACAGGTTAAAATAAGAATGCTGGGTAAGATTTACCACTGTAGGTTTATCGGTCTCAGCCTCGTAAGAAATTTCCAAGGCATTATCATCTGTAAGCGTGTAAAAAACAGTTGTTGTTAATTTCCCCGGATATCCCTCTTCACCATCTGCACTGGTATAAGATAATTTTAATGTCGGAAATTTTGCATTTTTTACTGCCTCAATATTCCAGAATCTGGTATGAAATCCTTCTTTTCCTCCGTGAAGGCTGTTGGGACCGTCATTTTTATCAATTTCGTATGCTTTACCCTCCAGTGAGAATTTTGCATTAGCAATCCTATTGCCATATCTTCCGATCAAAGCACCGAAATAATAAGGGTTGCCATCGAAATATCCTTCGGGTTTTGTAAAGCCGAGTACCACATCTTCGTATTTCCCGTTTCTGTCCGGGGCGGTTAAAGAAGTGATAATTCCACCAAAGTTGATGACTTCAACTTTCATCCCGTTTTTATTGGTCAACGTATATTTTTTAATAGAATCGCCTTTTGGCGTCACTCCATAGTCTGAAGTATGAACATTCTCCATTTTTCCTGAAATATCCTGGTTGTTATTTTCTTTTTTGCAGCCGAAAATAATTAAAAATAATAAAATAAAAATGCCGTTGTATGTTGTTTTTTTCATAATTATTTACATATTTTTTAAAATTAATTAACGATAATACATTTCATTCCAACGAAGTGTATTTTTAAAATCACGCATTCTGGTATCTTCATCAATGACTAATGATTCAATTCCTGCTATCTCAGCAAAATCTTCCAGCTGCTCTGCTGAAATATTTTCACTGTAACATGTATGGTGTGCCCCTCCTGCCAGTATCCAGGCTTCTGCTGCCGTATATAAATCAGGAAGAGGTTTCCATAAAACTCTTGCTACCGGAAGTTTTGGCAGCTCTTCTGTAATTTCCAATGCTCTGGTTTTGTTGATCAGCAGTCTGAAATGGTTTCCAAAGTCCATCAGGGCAGCGTTCAGAGAATCAATATTTCCTCTGGAGTTAAAAACGAGACGAACGGGATCTGCTTTTCCTCCGATTCCCAGCGGATGGATCTCACACGAAGGTTTTCCGGCGGCCAGCACAGGGTCTACTTCCAGCATATGGGAGCCTAAAATAGAAGGATTGGAAGGGTCTAAATGATAGGTATAATCTTCCATAAAGGCATTTCCACCTTCAAGGCCCTGCCCCATTGTTTTCATGGCACGTACGAGTGCTGCTGTTTTCCAGTCTCCTTCGCCTGCAAATCCGTATCCTTTCTGCATCAGTCTCTGTACGGCAATTCCCGGCAGCTGCTCCAGCCCGTGAAGGTCTTCAAAGGTATCCGAAAATCCTTTAAATCCTCCGTCTTTTAAAAATTTTTCAAGGCCCAATTCAATTTTTGCGGCGGTGTACAGCGAACTTCTGTTGGCTCCTCCTTCCAAAAGGGAAGCTGCCATGTGATAAGAAGATTCATATTCTTCCATAAGGCTTTTTATTTCTCCTTCGCTTACAGAATTGATAACGCCTACAAGGTCACCGATTCCCCAGGTATTGACTGAAAATCCGAATTGAGTTTCAGCTTCCACTTTATCTCCATCTGTAACGGCTACAAACCGCATATTATCTCCGAAACGAGCAAATTTAGCTCCCTGCCAGTCGTCCCAGCCTGCAGCAACGCGGCTCCAGTCACCGATCTGCTTCTGAACTCTTTCTTCTGACCAGTGCCCTACCACTACTTTTCTGTTCTTTCGGAGTCTGCTTACCATAAAACCAAATTCACGGTCTCCGTGAGCGGCCTGGTTAAGATTCATAAAATCCATATCCATGGTAGACCACGGTATATCTCTGTTGAACTGGGTATGCAGATGCAGAAGAGGCTTCTGTAAAATTTTTAGTCCTCTGATCCACATTTTAGCGGGTGAAAAGGTGTGCATCCACGTGATTACTCCTATACAGTTTTCTGCATGATTAGCGGCTGCAATGGTTTCAAATATCTCTTCGGTAGTTTTTACCGTTGGTTTTACAATGACTTTTACCGGGATGAAAGAAGATTTTTCAAGTTCTGCCACAATTTTCTGTGAGTGGTCTGCCACCTGGGCAAGTGTTTCAGGTCCGTATAAATGCTGACTTCCTGTGATGAACCAGACTTCTTTGGTATTGAGAGGTGTTAACATAATTTTGTTGATCGTTAATAGTTGTTTATGTTGAAGTGTTTAGTGTTTAAATTCCTGTCCGTAATAAGCATTCTTGCCGTGCTTACGTTCATAATGTTTTTTGATGAGTGAGTCTTTCAGACGTTCCGCATCAGGATTGATCTGCCTGGTGAGATAAGCCATTTCGGCAATGGTTTCCAGCACTTTGCTGTTGTAAACAGCCTTCTCTGCATTTTTACCCCAGGTAAACGGACCGTGATTACCGATCAGAACCATTTCTACTTCTTCCGGGGAGAGCTGTTTTTCTTTAAAGCATTCCAGAATCTGTATTCCTGTATTGTATTCGTAGTTTCCTTCAATCAGCTCATCCCGCATAGGTGGAGCGCAGGGAATATCTGTTGTTAAATGGTCTGCATGGGTGGTCCCGAAAACAGGAATATCCATTTGTGCCTGTGCCCACGCCACGGAATAGATCGCATGAGTGTGGGAAATTCCACCGATGTTTTCCCAGTTTTTGTACAGGTAAGCATGGGTCTTGGTATCGGAAGAGGGTCTGAGCCTGCCTTCAATGACGTTGGCATCAAAGTCTAAAATTACCATATCTTCAGGCTTTAAAATTTCATAAGGGACACCGCTTGGTTTAATGGCAAAAATGCCTTTATCACGGTCTACAGCACTTACATTCCCGAAAGTATAGACCACCAGCTTCAGGGCATCCAGCTGCATATTCGCTTCATAACATTCTCTTTGGAGTTCTTTATAGGTATTCATTTTGAGTATCATTCAAAAGGTTAAAATGGAAAATCAGGAGTTCTGAAGTTCTTTCCTGTTGTTTTTCGGTTTGGTATTGTATTCTATAAAATCAGCGAGCTTCTGGTATTGCTGCATTAATTCTCTGTAGTGCTGTACTTCTTCCGCTTTCGGCTGATATTCCGCTTCAAATGCGGAGCCCATTTTCATGCTTGCTTCCTGTACGGTCGGATAAATTCCTGCTGATACAGCTGCATAAACAGCAGCTCCTAACGCAGGAGTCTGGTCCGAAGCGGCAACAACAATCGGCATATCCAGAACATTAGCGAGTGTCTGCATGATAAACGGTGATTTCCTTGCTACTCCTCCAATTCCAATCACTTTATTGATTTTCACACCTTCCTCCTCAAAACGGTCAACGATCTTCTTAGCTCCGAAACAAATAGCATTGACTAAAGCTTTGAAAATATGAGGAGCTTTTGTTCCCAGAGAAAGCTGGCTGATCGCTGCCTTAAGTTCCTGGTCTGCATCCGGTGTTCTTCTTCCGTTTACCCAGTCCAATGCAATCGGAACACTATCTGAAAGAGGAATTTTTTCTGCTTCAAGGGTTAGTTTTCTGATAAGTACTGCCTCCATTTCATCTGCGAGCTTTGTCTTCTGTTCATCTGAAATATTTTCGGAATGCATCATAACCTGGTGAACCGGCCACATCAGGATATCTTTATACCATGCCAGCACATCTCCAAAGGCTGACTGTCCTGCTTCAAGCCCTATCAGTCCTGGAATTACGGAGCCGTCAACCTGTCCGCAGATTCCTTTAACGGTTGTATTCCCGATAGCTTCCTGTGAGGCAACCATAATATCGCAGGTAGAAGTTCCCATGATCCTGATCAGGGTATTTTCTTCCACCCTGGCTCCTACTGCGCCTGAATGGGCATCAAAAGTTCCTACAGTAATAATGGTTTGGGTGGTAAGACCGGTTTTTGCAGCCCATTCTTCATTCAGGTAGCCGGCAACTTCATCTGAAGTATAGGTTTCCCTGTATAATCTTTCTCTGAGCATTCCCAGAGAAGGGTCAAGCCTGTTGAGGAATTCTTCGGAAGGCAGACCATCCCATGTCTCATGCCACATGGCTTTGTGGCCAGCTGCACAACGGCTTCTTTTAAAGGTAGCCAGGTCTTTATGATCTGATAAAAGGAAAGTCAGATAATCACAGTGCTCCATCCAGCTATAAGCAGCATTTTTTACCCCTGCATCCACTCTGCTGATGTGCAGTATTTTGGCCCAGAACCATTCTGAAGAGTAAATACCGCCTTCATATTTTGTATAATCTTCTCCACCCCAGGTTCTTGCAAGGGTATTGATTTCTTCAGCTTCGCGGATAGCGGTATGGTCTTTCCATAAAACCATCATGGCATTCGGATTCTCTTCAAATCCCGGAACCAGTGCTAAGGCTACTCCATCACTTGTTACTGGTAACGGTGAAGAGCCTGTAGTATCAATGCAGATACTAACGATCTGCTCTGCCGGTATCCCGCTTTCTCTTACAACTTCTGAAATAGTTTTCTCCAGACCTTCAATATGATCTGAAGGATGCTGTCTGAAACTATTGGCTGAGGGATTACAGAATTTACCTTCTTTCCATCTTTGATAATAGCTGACTGAAGAAGTTATTTCAGAACCGTTTTCAGTGTCAATAAGAACGGCCCGTACGGAATCTGTACCGTAGTCCAGCCCGATAACATATTTTTTCATGGTGGTGAAACGTTTTTGATTATTGAGATTTTAAATTCTCGTGATGAGATAAAAACAAATATAAGATTCTATTTTAAATAAATGTAAAAAACACACTTATTTTTCACAAAATACTGCATATCAAATAATTAATTTATTTTTACCTTTAAAACAACTAAAGAATTGGCAGGAATTTCCGTTGAAATTTCCCCATTTTTGGCTTCAGAAATCTCTTCTTTAGGTTTTATGGGTTCAGCATCGAAACTATTTTCAGCAGAAAGCTGTGGTGCGGATAGAAGGATTTTGGTTATTTTCTTACCTGTTTTCAAAGTTCCTGGTTTGATATTTATCGTTTTACCCTGAGTATCAGTATTGACCATTTTTATAATGATCTCATGAGTTTTTGCATCTTTTACTGCTGTAGCGTATAATTTTTCCTGCCCGGATATTGCTTTTCCGTTATGTTCTATTTTTAATACATCCGTTCCTTTATTGTTGGAAAATAATTTCTGAACATAATAATTCGGGGTCGCGTAGGATTTCAGATTATTGAACCAGATGAGATCGGGTGTCCATTGCCAGCCGTCAGCATGGGCAAAAAGCGGTGCGTAGGAAGTCATATAGACCACATCTGCATTTCTTTCAAGACCGGTCATGAAAGCTGCTTCTGAAAGGGCTGTTAACCAGTTATTCTTATTATCAGGCTTTACCACGCCTACAGACTGAGCTGCATATTCCCCGGCAAAAACTTTTGGCCCGGAGCGGTCATACTTATCGTATCTGCCTGCATTTTGCATGAACCATTCGGGAGAATTGTAATAATGTTCATCTACAATCTGCGCATTAAGCTGCTTCAGTTCTTTCCAGCCATACTCGAAGAATTCGCCGTCAGGTGACGGTCCGCTTCCGGAAATGATCTTTATGTCAGGATATTTTGTGTGAATGGCTTTTTCAAATACTTTATAACGTTCAATATAATCCGCTCCCCACTGCTCATTTCCTACTCCGATAAATTTTAAATTAAAAGGCTTTGGATGTCCCATTTCAGCACGGAGTTTACCCCACTTTGTGCCAGAACCTCCGTTGGCAAATTCAATCAGGTCCAGGGCATCCTGAACGTAGGGATCAAGGTCTTCCATTTTCACCAGTTCTGCGGTATTGAACTGGCATGCCATTCCGCAGCTCAGAATAGGAACAGGTTCTGCGCCCAGATCTTCGGAAAGCTGGAAATATTCATAAAATCCTAACCCGAAAGACTGTCCGTAATCCGGTGTAAGACGATGCGGAAATCCTGTACTCCATTTATTGATAAGATATTCGCGGTCTGCTATATTTCCTATTGTTTTTTTCCACTGATAGCGTTCTGCCAAAGTTCTTCCCTCTACAATACAGCCACCCGGAAACCTTAAAAATCCGGGCTGCAGATCATATAATTTCTGAACGAGGTCTTTTCGCAAGCCTCCTTTTCTGTCTTTCCAGGTATCCTGCGGGAAGAGTGAGATCATATCCATGTTCACGATGCCGTTTCCGGTAAATATAATCCGCAGTTTTGCTTTTTCTACAGTTTGTGGTGATTTGAAAACGGCTGTATATTTCTGCCATCCCTTTCCTTTAATGAGTGTGGAGACTGAAGAAATTTCCTTCCCGTTTTCATCAACAAGACTTGCATTTACTGCAGCAATATTACCTGAAACATTTTCCAGATCAAAACTGAAATCATATTGTTCTCCCTGATGAAGGCCTATTCCTCTGAATCCTTCATTTTCCAGAATATAATTTTTATCATTCAGAACGGTAATTCGTGCATAATTTTTATTGGTCTTGGAATGATCCGTATAAATAGTCAGAAACCCGGAATCCAGATTAGGAGAAAGTGTTTTTGTGTTGGGCTGTCTCCATCCTGTGAAAGGCTCGTCAAATTCAAAGCTTCGGTTTTTAATCAGTTCAGCATACAATCCGCCGTCTGCTGCAAAATTGATGTCTTCAAAGAAAATCCCGTACATGGTAGGTTGTATTTTAACAGGTGCAGGAGTTTCTTTCAGATCCAGGTTATAAGTACGAACCGTATTATTCTGAGCCGAAAAAAAAACAGCACTTAGGGAAATCGTGATGGAGAATATTTTATTTTTTGTTGTCATAGATCGTATATTTTGAAAGCTAAAGCATGTCTCAATTTGTCCTGAATCAATTTTTATTTTACTTTTAGCGGAATACTTTTTAACCCCGCATCATCAGAAGTTCCGCCATAAAAAATGGTATAGTCGCCAGGTTTTGAAACCAGATCATCTGCTTTTTCATTGTAGAACGCAAATGAGTCTTTGGAGAGGGTCAGCTGAATATTTTTTGTTTCTTTAGATTTGATTAAAGCTCTTTCAAAAGCTCTTAATGTTTTTACCGGTGCCTGGGTATCATTAATTCTTTTGATATAGACCTGGACAACTTCTTCACCATCCCTTTCTGAAATATTGGTTACCGGAATTGTGATCGTCACATTTTCGTTGGTACTGATCGTATTTTTGCTCAGTTTTGAATCTCCGTAAACAAATTTTGAATAGCTCAGGCCATACCCGAAAGGATAAAGAGGTTTTTCCGTCATATAACGGTAGGTTCTCCCCTGCATATCATAATTTTCAAATCCCTCATGCTTGCCTGTCTTTGAAAGAGCGTTATCCAGCTGTTCAAGGTTTTTATAAAAAGTAATGGGTAATTTTCCCGAAGGATTATAATCCCCTGCCAAAACATCTGCCACTGCAGTCCCTCCGGATTGTCCGCCATACCAGGCGTTCAACAGGGCATCATAATTTTTCTCATCCTGTTCCAATCCCAAGGCGCTTCCTGTACAAAGAATAAAAACAACAGGTTTTCCGGTTTTTCTAAGCTCCGCCAACAGGTCCCTCTGGACTTTAGGAAGAGCAATCGAAGTTTTGTCACCTCCTTTGAAGCCTTCTGCATTCACCATCATTTCTTCACCTTCCAGGCTTGGAGAAAGTCCGCCTGCAAAGACAATGACGTCTGCATTTTTCACCTTTTCCCTCACCGAAGCAAAATTAACAGGGTCTTTTCTGTAGACTTCAAAGCTGATGCTTACATATTTTCCTTTTTGTGTATGACGCAGTTCTATCTGGTAGTCTTTTCCTTTTTCCATTTTTACAGGAAACTCTGAAGGATGTCTTGCATCAGGTCCTTTTCTTGTTGCGATTTCTTTTCCGTCCACGAAAAGAGTATAGATATCGGAAGTGGAAGCAGAAAACACGACCTCTCCTGTGTAGGTACTTTTGAAAATCCCTGAAATGATGGCTGAGGTATTTTCTCTTCCTACATTGGGTGCAAGCTGGGTTCCTCCAAAGCTGTTATAGCTGATGGCAGTAGAATTTACGGAAGTATTGGCCGGCTGCCCTTTGAATTCATTATTATTGAAAAACTCTACTTTCATTCCTTTTGCGCCGTTTTTCTGACTGATAAAATTCTGGTATAATGACGTTCTGGAAGAAGGATCTGTTACTTCGCTTCCTTTTTCGTAGATAATTTCAGCATTCGGGAATTTGGTTTTGATTCCTTCTAAAATCGTTACAATGGAAGAAGGCGTTCCGTTATAGTTTCCCAGCTGCATCAATCCGTCATCAGCATTTGGTCCTATAACGGCAATTTTTTTAATACTTCTGCTGAGAGGCAGAATATTCTTTTCGTTTTTCATCAGCACTATTGATTTTTGTGCCATTTTCAGTGCCTGCTTTTTATGATCTTCAGAATCGACTACAGAATAAGGAATGGTATTCCAGTGAACGGAAGATTTCGGATCAAGCATTCCCAGCTCAAACCACCCTTTCAGGATTCTGCGCATCGACTCATCAATATCTTTTTCGGTAATCAGTCCGCTTGCCAGAGATTTATTCAGATTGTTATAGGTATCTCCGCATTCCAGATCCGTGGAATGTTTCAGGGCATCTGCTGCGGTTGTTTTTTCGTCAGGATGAGTGCCATGGTATTTTTTCTGAAAAAAATCGGCCAGTGCCCAGCAGTCTGAGACCACCATTCCGTCATACTTCCATTTTCCACGGAGAATTTCAGTAAGTAAAGTATTGTTTGCACAACATGGCTGCCCGTCAAAAGCATTGTAGGCACACATTACTTCTCTTACATTCCCTTCCTGAACCAATGCTTTGAAAGCGGGAAGGTACGTCTCATACAGATCTCTTTTTGATATTTCTGCGTTATAAGAGTGGCGGTTCCATTCCGGTCCGCTGTGTACTGCAAAATGTTTGGCACAGGCGTGGGTTTTAAAAAATTTCGGATCGTTTCCCTGCAGGCCTTTTACTGCTGCAACGCCCAGAACAGAGGTCAGATAAGGGTCTTCACCATAGGTTTCCTGGCCTCTTCCCCATCTTGGGTCACGAAAAATATTGATATTGGGTGTCCAGAAGGTCAGTCCTTCGTACCGCCCTGTTTTCAGAGCCTCATCAAAAGATCTGTTGTATTTTGCCCGTGCTTCATCAGAAATCATTTCAAAAGTTTTAAAATGCTCCGGAACATCCCATGTGGCCGCCATCCCGATTGCCTGAGGAAAAACAGTGGCTGTACCTGCTCTTGCTACCCCGTGAAGTGCTTCATTCCACCATCCGTAGGCAGGAATTTCCAGACGGGGAACTGCCTGGGAATTATCCATCATCATTCCTATCTTTTCTTCTGTGGTCAATAAAGAAAGAAGGTTCTCTATTCTTTCATTAACCGGAAGCTCCGGGTTTCTGAATGGGTATTTATAATGGCTCTGGGCAATAAATAAAGGTGCTGTCAGTGTTGCACATAGGATTAATACAATTCTTTTCATAGGTAGTACGGTTTCAATAAAGTCCGGAAAATGACTGTTGATTTTGTGATTAATCATTTTCAAACCACTTATTTCACAGATTTTCACGGATAATTATGTTTTCATTCTTATTTTATACAAATTTCCGGCATCATTGAGCAGCAATGACTAAAAAACAAATATAACGTTCTATTTTAAATAAATGTAAATAACACACTTAAATTAGTGATAAATCCCACTTACTTTTCGTTTTCATCCATTAAGTTGTAAAAAATAAAGCCACCATAAACAGTGCTCATGATGGCTTTGGATTCAATTTACTCTTTGATAAATTTTTGTTTTACGACTATATTATTTTTTTGAGTAACCTCAATAAAGTAAATACCAGCCGGGAAATCTCCCACGTTAATATGGTTTTTTCCTGGATTTATTTTCAATCCGGACCTGATGACACTTCCTCTTCCGTCAAAAATGGTGGCAGCTGCTTCTGACAAATCAGAATCAATGAAAAGGTCTGCTTTTACCGGATTAGGATATATTTTTACATCCTCTTTTTTAGCTTCAGCAGAAATATTTCTGGTGCTTAACGATCCGAAGTTTAAAGGAAGAACGTTGGCAGAATAAGTATTTTCTTCTGTAAGATATGCTTTGAAAGATCCTATTGCAGGTTCGCTTCCTGCAGTTACTTTATAGAAGCCTGTTACTCCGTTTTCTGCTTTCAGCACATAAGCATTCGCCGGAACTTTGATGCTCTGATAAACCCCGTTCATCTGATTCACAGTGATTGCTTTGGGTGTGGAAACATTTCCTGAGCCGTTGAAAGTAATATTTCCTGTAGCATTGATGATTACCGGAGTATTTGCAGGAATGATCCCGTTTGAAATTGCAGTACAATTGATATTACCTGCATCCGGAGACATCAGGTAAGCAGTAACACCGGAAGGTATATTAGCCTGGAATGGCAAGATAAGGACGTCATAACCATTAAAGGTACGGCTGTAAGAAGCTGTATTCGCTGTAAAGTTAAACGGCACCTGAAAATCCATACCCTGACCGGAAAGGACAAGATTTGAACATGTAGTACCGGAGATCACATTATTGGCAGATGAACTTACGTTTGAATTCACATAATAAATGCTGTTAGTGTTGGCACTCATAGGCTGCCAGTTGTTGGAGGATGTAACTCCTGATGCATTTCTGAAGTCTACAGAAGTATAATAGCCGTTTTCCAGGGCATCCATCAGATAGCTATCGCTTGCTGAGTAGGTTCCTCCGAATTTAGAAGCAATTTCATTTCCTACATTGAAATAAACATCTCCCAGATTAATCGTAAGCACAGAGCTGTAATTGGAATTTCTCAGTCCTAAAATTCCTTTGCATCCGTCTGTAAGCACCTGTCTTGAAATATCTAAGGTGATATCGAAGTTTCCTCCCTGCGGAAAATTAATCTTGCCGTAATTATATGATTTCGTTACGCCCTGACTGTTGATGTAATATAAAGTCGTATTGTCTGAGTAACTTTGTCCCGCCGTTGTATAGCTGTTTACATGCAGAATCAGCTTATTGTACCTGTCATTAAGCTGAAGATATCCGTTAGCCGCAGTCATATTATTACTGATAAGAGGGCTTGGATTAGAGAACGTCACTGTTGTATTGCTGATATTGAATCCTGTCCCAAAAGCTGTACTGGTAGCCGTTTGTGTTTCGATTTTATTATAATGAATATCTCCGCCTGTCATGAGAGAAGCAGGCCTGTCACCACTTTTATTGAAAACAAAAGTCATGACACTGGAGGGGCTGATATCAGCAGTAGGACGGAATGTTGCCGTACTCATAGTGATAGGTGTACTCACCATATTGGATTGCGTATTGGTCAGTACTTTTGTTCCTGAAGTCGTATAAAAAGGCAGATCAACCTTAAGGCTATAAGCATTCTGAGAAGAGTTGATGACCATAAGAACAATCTGATTTCCATCCTGGGAAATATAGGAAGACCCTTGTAAAGCTCCGGTTTTATCATCCCATTTGGCTTCTATTCTCGTTTTTCCTGTTGTATATTTAGCATAATGTGAAAGGATATAGCCCCTTTTGGTCATTACACCTGCGGGAGTTCCGTAAGTTCCGTCACCCATTAAGCCATAATAGCGTTTGGCAGAATAATGAATCCACGCATTGACATTACCTAATAATGCATTGTTGACACTGCTGGCAAAGGTAAATGCATCTGTATTCCAGCTGAAATCTCTTGCCGGCTGGGTGGACGAAGAGTTCCAGTTGATCAGATATTCTGTCTGCCAGATTTCTTTGTTGTAATTCTGGAATTGTTTGTAGGTAGACTGCATAAGCCCGTATTGATGCCCGCCATACACTTCAAAATTGGCCATTGCCGCAGGATCCAGCAAAGCACTGGCAAAATTATCTGTAAATCCTACACTTTCCGGGGCAATCACTTTACAATTGATAAGCTGTCCGTAATTCTTGATGAAGGTAGTAATTTGCGCAGGAGTCCAGATGCATCCCTGATACTGTGCCATTTCATCCGGTTCATTTTGAATGGAGATATAATCAAGATCTACTCCATTGTTCTGGAGATAGGTAACAAAGCTGTTAAGATAAAGCGCATAATCCTGATAATTTTCCGGCTTTAAATATCCGATCTGTTGTACTCCGTTAGCGTCAGTATAAACAGCATTGACATGGTTATTGGTTTTCCAGGCTGCGGGCATGGTCCAGGGCGAAGCAAAAATGGTAAGTCCCATAGATTTGGCGAGTTGTGCTGTAGCTAATACAGAACTCCAGTTGCTGCTGTTCTCGGGAATATACAATCTCATAATATTATACCCACCTTCACTGGAAGCTCCCCAAAGCGTCTGAATCTCTGATGTAGACATATGATTATACGCAAACTGGGGACTGCAGACAAATCCTCCGAATCCTTTTATTTTCTGATAAGGAATATTCTTATCAATTTTTACGGTTGTAAGCTGTCCATGCAGCATCAGGCTGCAAAACAGAGCTATAGACTGAATGGTTACAAGACTTAAAATTTTTTTCATAATGGTTTAGTTTTAGATAGTCGTGATTTTGATCATAAACAATTAAAGTAAGGGCAATAGATTCCCCATCAAGACGGTTCATTTTCAAAAACCGTCAGGAAAATACCCTGAATAATATCAGGCAGCGATCTGTTAAATAAAGTTGCTTACAAAATCATTCGCTGTTCTTTCTCTTCATTCTCTGTGAGGGAACTGTATTTCAGATTGGAATGTGAATTAAGATTAGTGTTTCATAATTAAAGTGTTGTTTGTGATGAGTATTGGTCACTCAGTGAAGCATTTCGCTTTCCGGAGCGCCCAGGTAAGAGGGTTTTAATCCTCCGGTGTTGATCAGTATCTTTTCAAGGACAATGCCGGGTTCCAGCACTCTGAAACGTAATGTATGTTTTCCAGCCTGCTGAACCGAATGTTTTGTAACGGATTTAATAATATGTTCTGACTGCCATCTTCCCAATTCTCCTTTGTAATGGCCATTGAAGTTGACAATTTGCGGAGTTTCGTTGTCAAAAGAAATTTCGTAACGCAATCCTTTATTATGATTAAAATTTAAAGTCGGTGCTAATAATAACTGGACTTCAAACTCCCCTTTTGATTCAAAATTGACATCATATTCAAGCCAGATATTTTCATCGCTTTTTGGATATAAATCCTGTGGAAAGGTTGTCACACCGGATTTTGTTTTTCCGAAATCAGGAATCACTTCCCAATGGATTCGGTCAGAATTGCTCATTCTTGCAAAATTTTCTGCTTCAATGGAAACATAGCCGTTTTTCTCCTGAAATACCTTTTCTTTGGGAACCTCAGCGTCAGAAATATAGGTCACTTCAGGCATTATATTTTCTTTTCCGTCTGCCCAACTTTTATATCCTATCCTCATCTGATCCATCATATGCTTCCATTTTCCTCCGGCAATCACATTATTGTATTGATTATCCAGATAAGCGTTTCTTTCAAAACATGTCTTCACTTTATCTGCGTAGAAATTGGCTTCAGGATCTTTTTTTGCTGCCAGTTCCCTGTTTTTTGCCACCGCATAGTACATTTCGTATAAATTACTGCATGCATCAATTGGGTACAAAACCAACTGATAATACGCATCCTGATATTCTGCAGGAATCTGCTCTTTTAACCGTAAGGCGTCTACGGCCAATGCTCTGTAATCATTTAAGACCGTTTCAAATTCATGGTAATTTTCAAGGCTGTACGTTTTACTGTCAAGGGTTTCAGGAGTTACTCTTCTGTTGTATTTGGCATACAGATTAATCATCCTGGCAATTTCTTTGGCGTGTTTTTCTCCAAACTGCTGAGCAGACCATTTCTCAGTATATTCCAAAAGGTTTTTAGCATTAAACTGCTTCGGATTCCAGGCCATTTCCAGGAAAAAACTGATCGGAAACTCCATGGGTTTTAAATCTCCTACATTCACGACCCAAAGCTTATCTACTTTATGTTCATAGGAAAGATTCATCTGTTCCCATACTCTCTGGATAGGGCTTATGTTGATCCATTTGGAATTTCTCGGACCTCCTACATAATCAAAATGGTAATAGATTCCATAGCCGCCTTTATGCAAAGGTTTTGAGAGGTCCGGAAGCTTTCTTACATTTCCCCAGTTATCATCACAGAACAGCAGGATCACATCATCCGGAACCCGCATTCCTTTATCATAATAGTCCTGAACTTCTTTATACAATGCCCAGACCTGCGGTGTTTTCTCCGCTTTTCTCCCCGTAACATCTGCAATGATTTTACGCTGATCTTTTACAATTTTCTCGAGCAGGGCAATATTGGTTCCTTCTCCCATTGCTTCATCACCATCACCCCGCATTCCTACTGTTACGAGTTTTTCCCAGTTTTTGCTTCTCTCCAGTCCGGATTTCCAGAATTTCTGTAAAACTTCCGCATTTTTAGCATAATCCCAGACATTAGGGAGGTTATTTTTTTTGATATACCTGTGCCAGTCGGTTTGTGCCAAAGCCATAGGCTCATGGTGAGAAGTTCCCATGACAATACCCATTTCATTGGCTAACGGTCCGCTCAGAGGATCATCGTCATAGAATGCCTTCCCCCACATTGCCGGCCAGATATAGTTTCCCTTAAGGCGCAGGATCAGCTCAAAAACATTCTCATAAAACTTACTGTTTACTCCACCAAATGTTGCTCTGGCCCAGCCTCCCAATGAAGGTTCTTCATCATTAAGGAAAATACCGCGATACTCTACAGCAGGCTCACCATCAGTATATATTCCTTTTTTAAAGTATACATTATCTTTTTTCTCAACCGGAACATCTGCCCAATAATACCATGGTGAAACACCTATCTGCTTAGACATTTCATAAATCCCGTAAATCGTTCCTCTTTTATCACTTCCTGCAATCACAATGGCTTCAGAAACGCCCGGAAATGGATTACTGACATTCTGAATGATATATTTTTCCCTTTTCCCTGTTAATGCTTTTCCATCCAGCTTTTTTTGACGAATTAAATTATCAATGGTCTTGCTTTTACCTGCTTCACCAATAATGATGATCATTCCGTTCAAGCCAGAGTTTTGGGAAATAAGATGAGGCTGAACACCGGTTACTTTTTGAAAATCAGATTGAAGGTTCGCAACGGCCCGCAGAATTCCTTTATCCGAATCACTGTCTGAAAAAAGCATCAAACCTGAATTGCGCTCTTTCAATACCATCGAATTTTCTGTCTTAGCAAAAGAAATAAATGGTTCGGTTGCTTTTACAAAAAATATAAACAACAACGTAAGAAACAGCGAAATGTTTTTTGTAAAATTCATACTATATCTTTTTGATTTTAATTTTTAAATAAGTTCAGATCCACAAATTCTCCCATTCTCCTGTAGCCCGCTTCATTGGGGTGAAGGAAATCATGATCGTGCATATCGTTTAAGATGACTTCCGGATTTTCACTTTGCATGTGTTTGGCAAAATCGATGACGGCATCAAACTTCCCGCTGTTCCTGATCCAGTCGTTTACTTTTTTCCAGGCCTCGATACGGAAAGGTTTGTCGTAGAACGACTTTGCAAAAGGAAGAATCGTTGCTCCGTACACTTTGATTCCGTTAGCATGTGCCTTATCAATCATCACCTGGTAAGCAGCAATCAGTTCTTCTGTTCTTTTGGAAGCGTCATCAGGATCTCCTGTTCCTCCCAGATCATTCACTCCTTCCAGAATGATCAGCCATTTTACGCCCTGCTGATTGAGGATGTTATAATCGAAACGGTCTAATGCTGTAGGACCCAAACCACCACGCACTACACAATTCCCACCAATCCCGAAATTAAGGACACTTATATTCCTGGTAGAAGGATTAG
This sequence comes from Chryseobacterium sp. ON_d1, assembly GCF_006829085.1. Lineage (GTDB taxonomy): Bacteria > Bacteroidota > Bacteroidia > Flavobacteriales > Weeksellaceae > Chryseobacterium. The sequence goes on along the minus strand of NZ_BJTC01000001.1, from coordinate 650,598 downwards.
CCAATAACCGCTGAGAAAAAATATCCGGCCAGCGATTCTGTCTGTTGGTTCCCGATCCTCTTCCATCTGTAATGGAATTTCCCATAATAGCCACCGCATACGAAGGTTCACGGGTCTTTACATCAATGTTAAAAAGTGAATACCAATGATCTGTTTTTACAGGATTTTTAAATACTGCAGCATTGGCCTGCTCACCTTTTACAATAAAAGAGGTTGTTCTTGACCCCGGATGTCCGGTGACAGATTGGGTTACTTTTGTATAGGAAATTGTAATAGCCAGTAACGAATTAGGCTTCAGGTTAAAGTTCACTTCATCAGAATAAATATCGGATCCGGGAGCAATTTTAAAACTGTTTTTCTTCTCAAACGTTAATGATCTGATGCTGGTTGCATCCACATTACTGCTATCGGACGGCACGGCAATAGAAACGGCTTTTACCTCCAGGCTATCCATGGAATATTTGTTGGAGAAACGTAGCCGCAGTTTTTTCCCACCCACAGATACACGCACAATCTGACGCAGGGTGTTCCCCGAAAGCCCTGGTTCCGGCGCAAGGTTTTTAGGTTCCACCAATTGGGGAGCTGTTGCCCAGGTAGTGAGCCACTGGTCTTTGGAAGACTGCTTTTCCAGACTCTGTGAGGAAGAGCAGGAAACCAAAAATCCCGAAATGATAAGGATATATAAGTTTTTGAAGCGCATTTTTCCTGTTTTATTATATTAATCTCTAATTTCTTATTACAAATCCTCCGTTCGGCTGAATTTCAATTGTAAAGTCGCCTTTTGCATTTACTTTCGCTTCTTTCTCTGATGTATTTCCTTTTGCATCATCATTGATAAGTTGCAAGTTTTTCCCGGCGAACATCGGAAGTTTTATTTTCAGTTTTTGGGATTGCTTTTCGGCATTTACCCCTGCCACATACCATCGATCCGCATGTCTTCTCGCAACTACGGCATATTTCCCGGGATAGCCGTCTATGAAAACTGTCTCATCCCAAAGTGTCGGAACTTCTTTCATGAAGCTGAGCTGAAATTCTGGAGCATCGGTCAGGTTATTTGGCATTACACCAAACATCTGAACGGGATTCTGAAACAGGACTGCTGTAGCCAGCTGAAAGCCATCTGTGGTATGCCTTTTATTTTTGTCTCTGTTGGATTCTGTTAAATATTTATTGAGGAAAGTACCTCCGAATTCCATACTTCCCACTGTGTTTCTGATGAAAGGATGAAGTGTGGCAAAAAAAGCTTCCTGTTTCCGTACATCTTCTGAGAAATAAAGCATTTCCGAAGCAAGAACAGCTTCGCTTCCTGCATAATTCGGATACATCACTTCCCAGCCTCTCGGGACAGTGGCTCCATGGAAAATAATGGTTAATCCAAAATCATTGGCGTCGGAAAGAATATCTTCGTACAGACGCATGGTTTCCTGTTTGTCTCCTCCGAAGAAATCCACTTTCAGTCCTTTTACGCCTGTCTCTTTCAGCCATTTCATTTCTTTTTTCCGTTCAATGGATGAGCTCATTTTGTTTCTCGGTCCCATCGGTGCGTCATTGGCTGCCCCATTGGAATTGTACCAAAGTAATACTCCCACGTTTTTCGATTTTGCATATTGAATAAGGTTTTTCATTCGTTCTTTTCCAATATTTTTATCCCAAAGCGCATCCATAAGAATAAACTGATATTTCAACGCAGCAGCAAGGTCTATGAATTTCACCTGATCATCATAGTTCATACTTTTGTCCTGCCAAAGAATCCAGCTCCAGGTAGATTTTCCGAACTGATACTCCTGTGAAGGCTCATACATCGGATCTACTACATCAAAAGGAATGGTAGTTTCTAGGATGGGTTTCAGGGAGCTGCCTACTGTAATTGTTCTCCACGGTGTTTTTCCGGGAAGAGAAACGGCTGCTCCGGTACTTCCGAAACCGTTATTTTCAGCAATGTTCGGATAAGCGACTTTGTAAAGATTTTTTTCTGCTGTGGTTTCAAGGTGTGAAGCACAATACGTACTGTTCACTCCTGTCTCGGAAAGCAGTACCCAGCCCTCATTTCCAATATGGAACAGGCCAGGGAAAACGTATCCATAATCGGATGGCATTCCCAGCTCAGCATCAGCTTTATAGCCACTTTCATAACTTGGCGCTGTACGGGCAAATCCCGTCATCGGCTTCATCATAGGTGAAAGAAAAGTAGTCGTCTGTAACGGAAATCTGTACCCTGTGGATTCTGACTGTATCACAACACTCAGCCGTTCTTTCATCGGTGGAATATTGTAGCGGAAAGCAATATTGTTGTTGCTCACCTGAAATTCAATGCCTATCTGATGCTGGTCTGTATTACTGAAGTTAACGAATAAAGTATTGGCCTTATAATCAATCTCAGATTTTTTGATTTTTTCGTTCGTATATTTCTTAGAAACAATATCCTTTTTGCTGTCCATAAATTTCAGATCTTTTGAAAAATCGGACTCATTGGTTACCATGCCCAGCGGGGATTTTTCAAGCATTGCTTTTCCCAGAAGGATAACATTATACGATGCTTTTCCCTCTTCTGAAAAAACCTGAAGCTTCAGGTGTCCATCCGGACTTGAAATCTCTGCTACCTGTGCAAAACCTTTGCTGATCAGAAACAGGCTGAATATGATATATAAAACTTTTTTTCTCATAACTCATTATTTTCAAGAAAGGTCCAGTAATCGAAATACATAATATCTGTTGAGGCTTTTCCATTGAATACAAAGTACAGATCATGAATGCCGGTAATCTTTTCAGCCATCTGAACTTTTACGGTTTCCCAGCGGTCATCTCCACCCGTCAGCGGAACCTTTACCGTTGCAGCAACCGGGCCGTTCACAGCATCCAGATGAACGGTCATTGTGACGTCACTGTTATGGGTAGTTCCTACTCTTGCAGAGAAGGCAGCAGCTCCTTTTTTCCGGAAATCTACATTCTTTACACTGCTATAAGCCCCATTTTTCTTTGCTTTGATGAAAACACCAGCCTCTTTATTCTGATAGGATTTTACATTTTCCGACCAGGCAATCATTTCTGCCTGATTGAATGAATAAGGATTAACTGTCGCGATAGCTTTTGTAATTCCGTTAGTCATTTTAAATGGCGAAATGGATCCGTCTTTATTGAAGGTAAGCTCTTCCAGGCTTACTGATCTTGTAAACCCGCTTCCGCCCGGCAATGCACCATTGTGATAAAAGAAATAGGTTTTCCCCCGGAAATCAATAACACCGGGATGATTGGTGAATGACTTCCCTTCAGTAGGCATTACAATTCCTCCATATTTCCAGGGTCCCTGTGCTGTTTTCCCTGTAGAATATCCTATGAATTCAGGAAGCGGACCTCCCGGCCAGAAAAGATAATACAGGTTTTTCCTTTTGTACAGCCACGGGCCTTCCTCGTATTTTGTGGGTCTTTCCGGGTTAGGCTTTCCGTCCCTTTTTCCAAATGATTCTTCGGTCATCGGAACTTCTGTAATATTTCCGGAATAGGAGATCATATCTTCATTCAGCTTTACGTATTTTAATTTAGGATTTCCCCAATACATATGAGCCTGTCCGTCATCATCCACAAAAACGGTGGGATCAATATCTCCCCATTCGCTCTGAACAAGAGGTTTTCCCAGCGGATCATGAAAAGGTCCAAACGGACTGTCGCCAACGGCAACCCCTATAGCGCCTTTGTTATTGGTTTTGGACCACATCGGAACGTATAAAAAAAACTTTCCGTTTCTTTCTACACATTGTGCGGCCCAGGCATCGCGTTTTGCCCAGTCGAAATCTTTATACGAGAGAATTGTTCCGTGATCTGTCCAGTTGACCATATCATTGGTGGAATACACTTTCCAGTCGTTCATGGTAAACCAGGTAGAATCATCCTCATCGTGTGTGGTGTACACGTACAGTCTGTCATTGTATACCATGGGTGCCGGGTCTGCAGTATAATTGGTCTGAATAATAGGGTTCTGAGAAAATAATATTCCCGAATATCCTGTTAAACAGAGATTAAGTATTGCCTTTATTGTTTTTTTCATATTTAACTTTTATTTGAGCACTAAGGCTGCTATTGCCTGTAGGAGCTAAATGGTTGAATTATTAAGGTTTTCGAAATTTGGTTTCTCATATTGTTATAGCCATTTTAACCACCCCGTCAAAAAATCTTCGATTTTTTGACACCCCTCCAAAGGAGGGGAATTTTTATCTTATTTTTTCTGAAAGCTCCAGTAATCGAAATTAAATAACTTTCTTCCTGCCGTAATATTTTTCCCCTGGAACACAAAGTATACATCATGAACACCGGAAACAGATTCTGAAATTTTTGAGGTCAGGGTTTTGAACTCTTCCCAGCCACCGGTTCTCGGAATTTCAATCTCGGCTATTTTTGGCCCTTTAACATCATCCAGATGAACTTCCAGAATTCCACCATCAATTCCTGCGGCAACGGAAGCTGAAAATCCTGAAGTTCCCTTTTCAAAATCTACCGAACGGACCCTGATATACCCTCCTGCTCTGGCATCGGAGACATACACTCCGGTTTTTCTGTTTTCGGAAGTGCTGCATTTTTCCGACCATGCCATAGTTTCGGCTTCGGTTCTCTGATATGGATTTAAGGTTCCAGCCGGAGCTACACCTTCTTTGGTCATGGTGATCTTCGGAATAGTCCCGTCAGCATTATATCTGAATTCTTCTACAGCAGTTGAGCGTCCGTAGCTTCCTCCGGCCGGCAATAGTCCGGTATGGTAAAACAGGTAGGACTTTCCTTTGAAATCGATAATTCCGCCATGGTTGGTAAAGCTGTTAGTAGGCTGGTCGGTCATTATTTTCCCCTGATATTTCCACGGCCCGGTTGGCGATGGGCTGGTTGAATAGGATAAACATTCTGTTCTTCCGGTCATTCCGGCGTACATCATATAATATTGATTGTTTCGCTTGTAAAGCCATGGTCCTTCTACATATACATCATCAAATTTTTCCTGCTTTTGCAGAACCTCATCACTTTTCCCGGGACGTCTCAGCCCGCCGAAAGCTTCCACCGATTGTGGAATTTCTGTGATTTGTCCCTGATAAGAAGTCATGTCTTTATTGAGCTTCACATAAAATAATTTACTGTTTCCCCAGTACAGATAAGCCTGTCCGTCATCATCTATAAAAACCGTCGGGTCAATATTATCCCATGTTCCGGTTGAAATCAGAGGTTTTCCCAAAGCATCCTTGAACGGCCCGGTAGGACTGTCAGACACCGCAACCCCAATAGCCATATTGTTGTCAACGGTCTGTACACAGATATACCAGTAGAATTTACCGTTTCTTTCAATACACTGTGCTGCCCAGGCTCTGTCCCGCGCCCAGCTGAAAGATTCTAAAGAAATAGGCGAACCATGGTCTGTATAATTGACCATATCTTCCGTGGAATACACCCGCCATTTGGTCATCGTATAAAAATCAAATCCCGGCTGATCATCCCCTGTATAAATATACATTTTCCCTTTATAGACCATGGGAGCAGGATCTGGTGTAAAATGGGTCTGAATAACCGGATTCTGCGCAGAAATACCAATCCCTGCCAACAGAAAAGAAAGTGTGATATATTTTAAGTTTCGTTGATTCATATCTTAATCTTATTTATTTGAGTGAAATGAATTTATAATAGGCAACACCATGTGCCGGAATGTCCAATGAAAGACCTTTTTTGTCCGTATTGATTTCTGCAATATCCTTCTGTCTCCAAAGGTCACGAACCGTCTGAAAACCTGAAATCCCTAATTTTTTGAAATCTTTATAGGGTAGCGTCACTTTTTCTCTTCCGAAATTGGCAAAAGCCACAGCTTTGCTTCCGTCCTCCAAATCTTTGACATAAATTCTGAGCTCACCAATGGTCTGCAAACCAACACCCTGTTTTCCCAAAGCATCCTGATTGACGGCAATAACCTCATCATTCGTCAGAAGGTTTAAAGTGAAATCATCCAGTTTCTCAAGGTCACAGCCAATCAGCAACGGGGCTGAAAAAATACTCCACAGACTCATATGAAGATACTGTTCATCAGGCTTCAACCGGCTCTGATGTGGATTTCCCCAGCCGACAACGCCAACAACCAGCATATCCGGATCGTTCCGGTTTCCGGGTTTCGCAAAAGGAGCTGCCTTGTCCTGAGCAAAGGCAATATTCTTTACGCTTGACCAGGTATCTGTAATATCGTTGGTGGTACGCCAGGATTGTGCACTGACCTCATCACCCCACTTCCATACATCACCCATTCCGTATTGGCAGAGGTTATACACGATGTCTCTCGGCTGCTGTTTCAAAAGACTTCCCATCAGTTTGAATGGTTTCACGCCTTTATCCGGATCCCCACCACCTTCAAAAGCAAGAGAAGGAACTTTATTGGGGTCATTATCCGGCAGCCCGTCAATCACTCCTCCATAACTGCACCAGTCGTATTTCAGGTAATCAACGCCCCATTTGGTATAGCTTTCAGCATCCTGTTTTTCGTAACCGTAGCTTCCGGCACATCCGCCACAGGTCCATGGACCGGGGGAAGAATAAATTCCCATTTTCAGGCCATTGTTATGCATGTAGTCTGCAAGGCCTTTCATATCAGGAAATTTGGAATTGGTCAGGATATAACCGTTTTCATCACGCATTTTTCCCTGGAATGAAGGGTCTTTTCCATCTCTGTTATACTGCCAGGAATCATCGATATTGATATAATTCCATCCGTGATTGATTAGTCCCGACTTTATAAGAGCATCTGCTGCACGTTTCACTTTATCGGCAGAAACTTCATGTCCGAAGCAGTTCCAGCTATTCCAGCCCATTGTAGGCGTGAGAGCGATTCTGTCTCCGCTTTCTATTTTTAATTTTTTTGAAACTGAACCTTTCGCATTTTTAGCATTCAAAGTCACTTCATAACTTCCTTTAGAATCTATTTTTCCAGTGATGATTCCGGTCTGTGAATCTATTGTTAAACCTTTCGGAAGATTTTTTGCCGTAAAAGTCATTGGTCTGTCACCCGTTGCTGCAATCCTGAACAAAAAAGGTGAGCCAGGACGAACTCCGTAAACGCCTGCTGAATTAATTTTTGGAGTTGCCGCAGGTTTTGGCGTCAAAATATAAGGTACTGATGAAATCGGATTAAATGTTATCAGTTTTGCACCGTTTGCTGTTTCAAACTTAGCATCTGCCCAATCGGCGTGATCATAATAAGGTCCGTTTCCGCCGTCTGTTACGACTAATTCTAATTGTTTTATACCTTCCAGCAAAACGGAAACAGGCTTTGCTTTATCGCCTAATTTAATGACCCCGCTTGACCAAAGTTTTTTGTTGTCGCCGTAAATTTCAAATTCGGCAGCGGGATTCTGCCCTTTGATTTCATCATCCAATCCCACCATTGCGGTAAAGCTTTTTGCTTTGCCATTTAATCTAATCAACAAAGAACTTTCAGCGTGGGTTCCAAAGCCTCTTTTGAAAACTTCGCCTGCAATGGTTATAGGTTTTCCGTCCACCGAAGTATTGATGCCCGGTTTTCCGTGCCCCTGTGTTACAACGCTCAAATCCAACTGGTCTAACCAAACGGTTGACTGCGCATTTAAACAGTATCCGGCAATTAAAAAACTGAAAATAAAGAGTTTAAATCTGAACATTTTTTAAATTGTAACTGATATATTAATTATAACTCATAACAAATGACTTAAGTTTTGGCTAAAGCCACCCATATTTCTTTCTTTATAAAATGGGCTAAAGCCCATTCCTGTTGATATTCCTGAATTCAGCTTTAATTTTCATTAAATTTCCACCAATCGAAATAGAAAAGGTCTTTTTCTCCCTTAAAAACAAAATATAAATCATGGATTCCCTTTACACTTTTCAGAGGTGTATTAATAGTCTTATATAAGTCGCCCTCACCTTTTCCTGTAACGTTAACAACGCCAAGCACAGGTCCATTAAGAGCATCTGAATGTACTTCTATTTTTCCTCCATAGAGAGATGCAACATTCACATCTAAAGATTTTACGCCTTTGGAAAAATCTACTCCCTGGATTTTAATATAATCACCATTGTTAATTGAGGTAACGATGATACGGTCTGTAATTTTTTTGCCTCTGTTATAGGGTTGATTGCGTTCCCATTCTGTGACCATTTCTGTTTTCAGGCCTTCGCTGTAAGCCATAGTTTCTGCTTCAACTTTTTTATAAGGATTCAGAGTACCCACTCTTTTTGCGCCATCCGCAGTCCAGAAAGGAAGCTTCTGAATGGTTCCATCTGCATTGTAGGTAATTTCTGTAACACTGACAGACCGGCGTTCGTAATGCTTGCTCATGGTCTGCATCCTAAGCATATGGTTGAATCCGAAAACATAAGATCTGCCTTTGAAATCTATAATACCGGGATGATTTCCGCTGGATCTCTGGTCGCCATCCATAATCACGCCTCCATAATTCCAGGGTCCTGTAGATGATTTTGCCATAGCGTAACCAATCCCTTCCGGGCAACATTTTGATGCGTAAGCCATATAATAATGGTTATTTTTTTTCCAAACCCAAGGTCCTTCCTGATACTTGAAAGGATCTGGCTGGTCTTTCGCCTTCGCAAACGAAGGGTCTTTGGTGATTGGTCCGGCAAGAGATGTCATATCTTCATTCAATTTAGCATACCAAAGATTCGGATTTCCCCAGTACAGATAAGCCTGCCCGTCGTCGTCAATTAAAACTGTGGGATCGATGTCATCCAGAGAATTTTTGATCAAAGGCTTACCAATAGGATCGGTGAAAGGACCATACGGACTGTCCGCCACTAAAACACCAATCCCCATATTGTTCGGCATTGGACAATACATATAGAATTTTCCTTTTCTTTCGACAACCTGTGGTGCCCAGGCACCGTTGTCGGTATTTACCCATTTAAAATCTTTGAGCGAAGCCACTACACCGTGGTCTGTCCAGTTGACCATATCTGTAGAAGTGTATAATAACCAGTCTTTCATTTTGAATCCGAAAGCATCGTCCTCATCATGGCTCGTATAAAGATAAACCGTATCCTTATAAACCATCGGGGCCGGGTCTGCAGTATACTTGGTTTGGATAATCGGATTTTGAGCGAAAGAAATCTGGAAAAATCCCAATGCTAATATCAAACTTAAATTTTTCATACTCCTATATTTTAAGTTTATTTAAAATGGATATCTGTTTTTCCCCCGGAATAATCCACTGTTTTCTGCTGACCATCAGGAAGAATCAGGTTGAAACTCCTTGTCTCAATCATTCCTTTGTATTTGCCTTTCCGGTCACCTATCGTTAGTGTTTTTGATTTTTCGTTCCAGTGAAAAGGTATTTCTGTATAGAATCCTTTTTCGTAATTATAGTTATCGAATTCATCTTCGTATACAATGAAATCGGTATCGCTTCCCGGATAAACTTTTATGGTAAGATGATCCCATTTTTTCTCCGTTGCATATTGTACATCGGGGCCTAACGGAATGATACTTCCTGCTTTTACATACAAAGGAATAGTCTGAAGATTAACAGATTTCTGAATTTCTTTCCCTCCACTGTATTTTTCATTGGTCCAGAAATCAAACCAATCTGTTCCTTCCGGAAGGTAAACTTTCACGCTTTTGTTTTGAGTAAAATCTATATTTGAAACCGAATTATCCTTATTGCTGTCAGTTTTATTCCAGCCTTCATTTTCATCGGTTTTAACTGTCTTTTCAGGAGTATACTGGGCATTGAGAACCGGCACCACCAGCAATGACTTTCCAAAAAGATATTCGTTATTCATATCCCACGTTTTTCTGTCTGAAGGAAAGTCCATGGAAAGGGCTCTCATAAAGCTTGAGCCGTTTTTTGAAACATCATGGGAAACAGAATAGATATACGGTAACATACTGTAACGCAGTCTGATGAATTTTTCTATCGCATCATACACAATGTCTCCTTTATTTCCAAACTGATAAATTTCCCTCGCAACATCGGTTCCATGCGAACGCATCATTGGTGTAAAGGTTCCATACTGCAGCCATCGGACATACAGTTCCTGGAACATTGGATTTTTTGAACCTCCATTTCTTTTGTAAGTACCAGCAAAGAAACCGCCGATGTCAGAGTTGAAATTCGGATTTCCTGTAAGACTGAAATTCAATCCTGCCGGTACCTGTTTGCGCAATGTTTCCCAGGAAGAATTGACATCTCCGGACCAGGTGTTGGCTGCATATCGCTGCTGGCCTGCAAAAGCTGACCTTGTTAAAATAAAAACCCTTTTATCACCAGTGGTTTCACGCTGATGATCGTAAACACCGCCTACTGTCATCAGCGGATATGCGTTTCTTACTTTTCTGAATGAGCCAAGGTAGGTTTTAGTATCCAGGTCTTCCGCTTTCTGGCTGAGATGATCAGGTTCTGTTGAGTCCATCCACCAGGAATCTACTCCCAGGCTGAAAATGCCTTTGTTCAGGTATTTCCAGTATATATTTCTGGCTTCAGGATTGTACGCATCATAAACACGGACACCGGAAGGATAATTCATATCCGGAGGCCAGACATCACGGCCTGATTCAGGCCATGTACTGATATTGAAAAGCATTCCCTTTGAATCCATTTCACGGTATTGCCTGGTCATTGGCCCGAATGACGACCAGATAGAAACCGAAAGATGGGCATTCATATCATGGATCTCCTGTACCATTTTTTTAGCATCCGGAAAGTCGGGACTAATGAAGTCCATGGCATTCCACTGGTAATTATTTCCCCAATATTGCCAATCCTGTATGATTCCGTCCAGAGGAACTTTCAGATCACGGTATTTTTTAACAACGTTCACCAGTTCATCCTGGCTTTTATAACGTTCTTTGCTTTGCCAGTAGCCATATGTCCATAAAGGAAGCATCGGCACATTTCCTGTAAGATCACGCATTCCGGCAATTACTCCATCGGCATTTTTTCCGTAGATAAAATAATAATCTATACCATCTCCCACTTCTGATGAAAAGGATGTTTTCTGAGGTGTATCCGTAAATTGTGTTGGTGAATAATTATCCCAAAAAACACCATATCCTTTTACAGACTGGAAAAAAGGCACAAAATCCCAGGTATTATTCTGAATCATTTTTACATCGGTATTCCGCTGGGACATTTTTTCATTTTGCAGAATTCCCAGACCGTAAATAGGTTCGTCTTTTTCAAGCTGAAAATCCTGTCTTACAGAATAAGTCTGCGTTCCGGCATCATTGAATGGCTTGAAGTCATTTGCGATTTCTTTCAAAAGCTCCTTTCCGGATGGTAATGTATAAGTGATCACTCCATTTTTAGTATTAATAGAAAGCAGGAGGTCATTTGTTTTTAATGAAATAACATTATTTTTTTCTGAAACTGAGAATTTGATTTTCTGCTCCTGTTTAATGACCGACAAACTATTTTTGACAAATAATCTGCCTGCGGGATATTTAATAATCCTAACCGCATTTTCTCCATAAAATTTCACTTCAACATTCATATGATCAGCAGAAAACCTCAATCCAGAATCTGTTTTCTGATAAGACTGTGCACTGACATTTACCATTCCGGAAAACATGATGACCGTAATGATAGAAGTTTTGGTGTTCATCTTTGTAAAGCTCATTCTATTTCAGATTTGAAAACATTATTTAAAAAGTACCTGGGCAAACTGATGCAGACTATTTCTCCAAACCGGCCATGTGTGGCCTCCAGGATAATCTGTGTACGTATACTTAATTCCGGTTTTATCCAGTTCTTTCAGCATTTTCTGACCGTTTTCATAAGCAATATCATCTTTTCCACCCATTGAAATCCAGAAATTTCTGATGTTAGATGAAAAAGCAGATTTATTTTCATTTAAAAATTTGTACTGTTTATTGGCAACATCCTGAAGCATCGGCAACATATATCCTGAGCTGAAAACTCCCAAACCGGAAAACATATCTGAATTCTGAATTCCGGCATACAGCGTATAAATTCCACCCATGGAAAGTCCTGCCAATGCACGGTTTTCTTTACCTTTTTTTATCCTGTAACTGGATTCTGCAAATGGAATGATGGATTCTTTCAGCTCTTTTTCAAACATCTGAAGATTGCGCTCTCCAAAGTTCCGGATTCCGCCCTGTCCGATATTGGCATCCGGCATAATGATGACCATTTTTTTTGCTTTTCCTTCTGCGATCAGATTATCCAGGATCAGATTGGTCTTGCCCTGGTTCGCCCAGCCGCTTTCATCTTCACCTCCACCATGTAAAATATACAGTGCAGGATAAGATTCAGCAGGATTCTGGTCGTAACCCGGTGGCGTGTAAATAAAAATTCTTCTCCAGGAATTGGTGACTTTGGAATAGAAATTTTTAATACGGATATCTCCATGAGGGACGTTTTTTAACGCATAGAAATCATCTCCTTCGAAAGGAATATCTATTCCACTGGCATACCTTCCCATTCCGTAGAATGTTTCGCTGGACGGGTCTGCAACAGCAACCCCATCAATCAGCAGGGAATAATAATGGAAGCTTCCGCTTTGCGGATCAGTTGTACCTGTCCAGAAGCCGTCAGCATCTTTTTTCAGATCGTATTTTTTTCCTAAATCGATCTGAACTTTCTGTGCTTCCGGTGCCTTCACTTTGAACATCACCCTTCCGTCGGGAAGGATCTGAGGATACTGGGCATTTCTTATATTGGTTGCTGCAGGAGTTCCCAAAACGGTAAATCCTTCAAACTTGGTTTTGTCAACAGGCTTAAACAACAGCTGTGAAAAAATGTATAAATCATTTTTCCAAACCTTAAAATCATGGCCGCCCGGTTCTATATAAAAAATATGGGGGATTTTATTTTTTCTCAGATAATCACTGGTTCTCTTGCTGAAAGGCATCAGCCCGTCTGCATCGCCACAGGAAATAAAAATCAGCTTCAGTTTTAACGCATCCTGTGGATTGGGTAAAAGCTTATTGGGCTCTTTTGTATTGGGCGCAGAAGAAAATGCACCCAGCCAGGCAAACTTATCAATGTTTCCGAAAGCAAAATTCTGTGTCTGTCCGCCTCCCATTGACAGTCCTGCCAAAGCACGGTTTTCACGGTCTTTTTTAACCGGATATTTTTTCTCTACAAACGGAATCAGGTCATTCAGTAAATCTTTTTCAAAAGTTGCAAAAGCTTCAACTTTATCCGGAGCCATTATATTTCCCGTCGCCCTGTCATCCTTCATCGCACGGCCATTGGGAAGTACAACAATCATCGGCTGCAGTTTTCCCTGTGCATACAGATTATCCAGAATAATATTGGGTTTTCCCTGGTTGAACCACTCTTTTTCATCCCCGCCAATTCCGTGAAGAAGATAAAGAACGGGATATTTTTCACTTTTTTTGAATCCCGGTGGTGTGTAAATCAAAGCTCTTCTTGTTGTTCCAACGGTTTTCGATTGGTATTGAATCGTGTCAATTTTCCCGTGGGAAACAGCAGCATTTTCCACATCGAAACCCTGCGGCGCCTGCTGATCAAGAGTTTGAGCGGAAACAAATATTCCCGACAAAACAAGTCCTAAAGCCAATATAACTGATTTATTCATGATTTTTATTTGTATTTTTCACACTTATTATTTCAGATAAAAAAATAATAGCGTATATTTTACTTACTGTTTACAACAGACTTTTATCTGATTCTTATTTTCCGGCTTCATTGACTCTGAAAAAATCCACATCTACGAAGCCTCCGGTATTTTTAGTGGCATAATTGAAAACTGCGAATTTTGATCCCATAAAAAATCTACGGTAATCAAAGATCATTTTGTAATCTTTTGCCATTTCCGTCCAGTTCTTCTGATCAGTACTGTAATAAAAGTCTGCAAGATCTTTCCCGAGGTTAAAATCAGCATCGATACGAAGAAAAACTTTATCAGAATTAAGAGGAATCCGTTTTTTTTCTTCTTTTTTAACCCCTGTAATGGCTTTTGTTTTATTATCCAGGCTCACTTCGTTGGTTGAAAAAACAATGAATTTTTCTTCACCTTCCTTTACTACTGACAAAATCCCGGAATCCCCGTTGAAGGCACTGAAACCAGCTACATCTCCATCTTTCATTCCTTTAAGGTCCATGGCGACAACTGCTGAAGAAGTCGGACCCTCCATTCTCTGGGTCAAAGTGTTGGGAGCCGCGTACAGATTGTCTACCACTCTGCTGGTTTTCAGTCTCAGAAAGCCTTTTCTTTCAGATAAAGACCATGCTTCATTCACCGGATTATGATTCCATTGCCACTGGATTTTCATTGTTTTATCAGAGAACTCATCGCTTTCCACCAGATGATTTTTTGCTTTGAACGGCGGAAGCGGAACTTCTCCTTTCAAAGGAACTTTTCCGTTATCCCCCAGTACCGGCCAGTCATTTTCCCATTGTACAGGCAGAAGCAGCGGAACGCGTCCCACTCCGTTTCTGTCCTGGAAAATAAGGGAATACCAGTTTCCGTTTTTATCATCTATCAAAGCGCCCTGACCTGCATAGGAAAATCCTAAAAAATTATCTTCCAGAATTACTTTTTTCTCGTAAGGACCTGTCACTTTATCTGCCCTGTAGACTACCTGACGGCGTTTTCCGTTTCTTGGCCATGATATCATCATCATATAATATTTTCCGTTTCTTTTGATGATCTGATTACCTTCCAGAAGTCCGGTTTCCGAAGCATCTTTCTGAAATACCTCAGTTCCATCCGGATTTCCGATCACTTCTTTAAAATCAGGACTCAGTTCAAAAACTTTGTTGGAAGTAAAAACGTATATCCTGTCATCATCAAAAAATAAAGACGCATCATGAAAATGCCGTGTTCTGGTGATGAGTTTCCATTTTCCTTTTTCGGGATGATCAGTCACATAGAAATAGGATTTAAAAGGTTCATCATTCGGAGAAAACAAAACATAATATTTCCCTTTATGGTAGCGAATTGATGAAGCCCATTGGCCCCTGCCGTAAACGGTTCCGTTCAATAAATCATATTTTGAGTTGTCATTCAAAGTGTCAAAAACATACCCGGACATTTCCCAATGTACCAGATCTCTGGAATGCATTACCGGAGCTCCGGGCATCAGATGCATAGTGGTACTGATCAGGTAAAAATCATTTCCGTTTCTGGTAATGGATAAATCCGGTGCATCTGCCCAGATGATGGGATTGGTAAATGCGGTACTCTGTTTTCCGGAAGGATTTACCTGGGCTGAAAGAAGATTCAGCCCGATAAATCCCAATAAAGAAACTATATAAGATTTTTTGATTTTCACGTTTTTGATATTTTGGTTCGATTTGATTCTTTTCAGTCTTAAAAGGAAACACTTCGACAAGCTCAGTGTGACATTGCTAATACTAACTTAATTCGGTACAATATCATTGGAAGAGGTGCTGTAAAGCCCGATAAGGCTTCCTGTAAAACCTCCCGCTACATCGGTAGAAAGTATATCTCCTGAAACCGGTCCGCCAAGGTTTTTATAGTTCCTGCCATCCAGTGAATAATTAAAGTTATGTTCATCTTTATTGGCAACAACCTGCAGTTTAACCGGTTTGGATAATGAAATCTTTTCGCTGGCAATCAATTTTGACTGTCCTTTTTCTGTTCTTTCCAATACGATGTAGAAATCTTTATCTTTTTTGGTAATTCCAAAAACGTAATTGAATGTTTCGCTTTGGTAGAGGGTAATTCCAGCCAATTCTTTTTCCGATTTTGGTTTATAATCCAAGGTTACGGAAGTTTCGAAGTCTTCGTGCTGTAATCTGTGGAACAAAGATGAAACCGGAGCCAACGCTTTGATGTTCGTTTCCATTGGGCTCACTTTTACACCATTTTTTGTTGCAGTAATGAAGTTTTCACGAGGACCACGCATGGCAATCCAACGGAAATCGAGGTTTTTATCGGTTAGTTTATCGTTGTATGCAAAGTTGCCGTTCGGGAAAAATCCGTTTTGCCCGGTTTGATTCTGAACACCTTGTGGCATTTTCAATTTTGGTTTCATCGGAACCAGACCATTTTGAAACACAGGATACGTTCCGCTCCAGTCTACAGGAAGAATAAAAGTTTCACGGCCTTTGTTAACACGGTTGCTGACATTCGGACGAATTGCTAAAAATACGCCATACCATTGTCCGTTCGGACCTTCCACCAAATCTGCATGACCTGCCCAATCCACTTTTTCTTTTCGGTCTCTCGGAAAATATCTTTGTGTAAGAATTGGATTATTTTTAGCGGGAACAAATGGTCCTTTCGGAGAATCTGCCATAAAAATCACTTCGCTATGGTTGCCTCCCGTTCCGCCTTCTGCACACATCAGGTAATATTTACCGTTCTTTTTGTAAATATGGGGACCTTCAATCCAGATGGGTTTTTGGGAAAGATCCACGCCTCCGTTTACAATAATCTTATCCGAACCCGCAACTACCTGGTCTTTTTCGAGATCATAGTCCCAAATCTTAATAACACGGTGACCGCTGTACTGCTCAGTACCTTGTGGAGGAGCATCGTTGTGAACAATGTAAGCTTTTCCATCATCATCAAAGAAAATAGAAGGATCAATACCGTCAAAGTTTAGCTTTTGGACTTCGCTCCATCCTTTTGCAGGATCTTTGGTTTTTACGACCATATTTCCGATACCGCCTGCAAACTGGGTAGTGATCATATAAAAAGTGTCGTTGTGCTTATTGTATTTGATATCCGGTGCATAAATTCCATGCGAAACCCCCGATTTTTCAACTTTAAGCTGGGAAGGTCTGTCCAAAACGTGCCCCACCTGCTTCCAGTTTACCAGATCTTTAGACGTGAAAATCGGAACACCCGGGAACATTGAAAAAGAAGAGTTTACCAGGTAATAATCGTCACCTTTTTTGGTAATGCTGGGATCAGGATAACAGCCCTGTAAAATCGGGGAATAGAACTCGTCCGGCTTAAGAGGGTTGTCATTATATATTTTATCGTTTCCATGGTAGTTGAAGTCGGAAAAAGTCTGTGCAGAGAGGTTACTGATGGAAAGTAGTGCTGCCACTGCAATGACATTGGTTTTATTTCTTAAAAAAACAGGATTCATTAGACTCTTTTTCATATATAGATTTTTTAGTTTTTATTGTAAATAGATTTAGTTTCGGATTGTCCTTCAGAGCTTTTATCACTCCTTCTTAATGTATAGACCTTCCCTGCTTCAGTCGGGAAATCATAGATAAGATCAGTTTTAATTTCAACTGGATTCAATTTTGCTTTGTCAGAAATCACAGGTTTCGGAGTTTCCGGAATTTCAAATAAAGAATTCGGGTTTTTACCTTCTGCTTTTTTCAGTTCTGCATTTCCGGAAAGCTGCATTTCGTTCGGAAGTCTTATTCTGCAGTTTCCTCCCGATCCGGATTTTATGGTAATTTCTTTAGCTTGATTGTTTTCCCAGATAATACTGACTTCGAAACCTCCATATGCTTTCAGCCCTGAAATGCTGCCGTTTTTCCACTCAACCGGAAGTGCGGGAAGAATGTCTATAAAACCATTTTGAGTCTGCAGAAGCATTTCGGTAATCCCGGAAGTACAGCCGAAATTTCCATCAATCTGGAATGGAGGATGTGCATCGAAAAGATTCGGATATGTTCCGCCTTTGCTGCCCCAACCGTCTTTTTCTACGAGCGTCAACTGGTCTCTGATCAATTTGCCGGCATGGTTTCCATCCAGCAATTTAGCCCAGAGATTGACTTTCCAACCCATTGACCAGCCTGTGGACACGTCTCCACGGTGAATGAGTACAGTCCTGGAGGCGTCCAGCAATTCCGGCGTGGTAAACGGACTGATCTGGTTGGAAGGAAATAATCCGTATAGATGCGAAACATGTCTGTGATTATCTTTAGGATCGTCCAGGTCTTCCATCCATTCCTGCAATTGTCCGTAACTTCCGATTTTCATCGGTGGTAATTTTGAAATAATAGTGTTCCAGACCTGAATTTTATCTGAATCTGTATTGAGAATCTGTGCTGCCTTTTTTGTTTTGGTGAACAAATCGAACATCAATTGATTGTCCATTGTATTTCCCGCCGCCAGAGCACTTCCCTGGTGTCCCTGCGGAATATTTTCGGGTGACATTGACGGGCTTGCCACCAGCCAGTGATTCGCAGGCTCTTCAATCAGGAAATCTTCATAAAACTGTGCTGCAGATTTCAGAACACGATAAATGGTTCGCAGATAGTTTTTGTCTCCGCTGTATAAATATTTTTCCCACAAATGCTGTGAAAGCCAGGCTCCGCCCATCGGCCACATTCCGGCATTGGCAAAATCCACTACCCCTGTTATTCTCCAGATATCGGTATTATGATGTGCTACCCAGCCACGGCTGTTGTACATTGTTTTTGCCGTTTCTTTTCCTGTTTCACTCAAATCTTTTATCATCCGGATCAATGGTTCATGCATTTCAGGAAGATTGGTCTTTTCAGCCGGCCAGTAATTCATTTCCGTATTAATGTTAATCGTATATTTGCTGTCCCAGGCCGGTTTATTGGAATTGTTCCAGATCCCCTGCAAATTCGCAGGCTGGCCACACGGTTGAGAGGAAGAAATCAGGAGATAACGCCCGAACTGATAATATAATGAAATAAGCTCCGGGTCATAGCCCGTTGCAAAATTTTTAATCCTGATATCCGTTGGATTTTTCGAAGCTTCGGAAGTTCCTAAGTCCAGATCTACTCTTTTAAAATATTTCTGGTAAGCATTCAGGTGGTTTTGAACTAAAGTTTTGAAACTTTTATGTTCTGCCTGTTCAATATACTTTCCGGCTTTTGCAACTTCGTCTGTATTTAAATTTTTGTAGTCTGTAAAATTGGTCGCAATGGAAATTAGAATCATGACCTCATGAGCATTGCTTACTGAAATTCCGTCTTCTGAGATCTGGGTTTTGCCACCTTTGGTAATGAGTTTTGCCAGTGCATTAAATTTCACCTGCCCCTGAATGCCGTCTAATGTGGAAGAAACCCCATCCATCTGTAAAGTAGTGGCATCAATGACTTTGACTTCCTTTTTGAGCTCGCTGTTGAATTTTGCTGTAAAGTTCAGTGCATTCCTGTGATCTGAACTTAATTTAATAACGATTACATGATCAGGAATTGAGGCAAAGACTTCTCTTTTAAAATTAATGCCTTCAGAAGTAAATGTGGTGGTGGTAATAGCTTTTTCAATGTCCAGTTCTCTGTAATAATTTCTGATCTCTTTAAGGTTATTCAGATCCAGTGTAAAATCACCAATATTCTGAAATGCCGAACCGTGAACTGTTTTCGCTGTTAATCCCTTATCCGCAAGGATCTGGGCTTTTTTATAGTTTCCGTTGAAAATATAATACCGGATGGAATCCAGAACTTTTGGAGCATCCGGATTATCATTTCGGGAAGGGCCTCCGGACCAGAATGTCCCTTCGTTCAGCTGAAGCTTTTCCTGATAAGGGTCTCCATAGACCATAGCTGCCATGTTTCCGTTTCCTACCGGTAAAGCTTCCACCCATTGTTTTGCGGGCTTGTCATACCACAGCTTATATTTTCCTCCTTTCTGGGCAAAGGAAAATATACTGATCAGAAGACCTATGGTGATGTAAAACCCGGATTTCATTTTTACTTTTTAAACTTCAAACTATATTATTGTTATACTAAACTGTTTTCTTTCTGTTGATCAACGAAATGAGTCCCCAGGCTGCAACATATGAAATTCCTGCGATAAAGAAAATAATATTGTAACCGCCATTGACGTTTCCTGCCTTTTTGAATGTGTCCAAAACGATTCCGATGAACAAAGGAAAAATAATTCCTGCTGCAGAACCGAGCATTCCGCCAAAACCAATGACAGAACTGACATAGCTGTTGGGTAACTGGTCTCCGACCGTGGTCATAAGATTGGCACCCCAACCCTGGTGTGCGGCTGTTGCAAAAGCAATGATAACCGTGATCATCCACATATTATCTACATATTTTGAGAACATGACCGGAACCACCATCAAAGCAAATAATAACATTGTAACACTTCTGGCTCTTCCGATGGCCCAGCCTTTTTTGATCAGAAATGATGAGAGATATCCTCCGCCAATACTTCCGATCGTGGTTCCGCTGTAAATAATAATTAACGGAAGAGATGGTTTTGTTAAATCCATTTTGAATACATCAGAAAAATACGCCGGCAGCCAGAACATGAAGAAATACCAGATAGGATCAGTTAAAATTTTACCGATGGCAAATGACCATGTTACTTTATATTTGAGTAATTCCGATAAAGGAATTTTCGTTTTCTCTTCTGTTTTTTCAGCCTGATCGCTTTTTATATACTGCAGTTCTTCCTTACTGAGATTTTTGGCTTTCTCCGGAACGGCATAGAATTTCCACCAAAGGACAATCCAAACCATACCCAAGGCTCCGATCCATACAAAAGTCTGCCTCCAGCCGTAATGTCCGAGAATGAACGGAACCAATAACGGCGCTAAAATAGCTCCCACCGTTGCTCCTGAGTTAAAAATTCCGGTTGCCAGTGCTCTTTCTTTTTTGGGAAACCATTCAGCCACTGATTTGATGGCAGCAGGAAAGTTCCCTGCCTCACTGATGCCTAAGGTACTTCTCGCAATGATAAACCCGATGGTACTTTTCACAAAACCGTGTCCTATAGAGGCCAAGCTCCATACAATAAGGGAAACCGCATACCCGATTTTGGTTCCCACCCTGTCTATAAACCTTCCCATCGCCATATAACCGATGGCATAAGTCGTGGTAAAGGCCATGACGATATAGCTGTAATCTTTTTCGTCCCAGCTGAATTCCTTTTCCAGTACAGGTTTCAGTAAACCCATTACCTGACGGTCAAGATAATTGATCGTAGTGGCGAGAAAGACAAGGGACAGCATCCACCATCTTATATTGCGGTTTTGAGGAGCCTGCATTTAATTATGATTAAGTTGTTGTAATAAATTCTGTGTTTTCTGGGTCAATTCTTCTTCATTACAATCTTTTCCAATAAGGGAACTTCCCAATCCTGCTGCTACGGCGCCACCATTGAGCCATTCCATAATATCTTCAAATTCTGCATGGATTCCTCCGGTGGGCATGAAATTCATTCCCGGGAAAACAGGTTGTACCGATTTGATATAGTTCTTCCCTAAAGCATCAGCTGGGAATATTTTAACGAGTTTTAAGCCATTCTGATAGGCAATATTGATATCGGAAGGGGTAAAACACCCTGGAATCAAAAGGATATTTCTTTCAAGGGCATGTTTCACCAATGCTTCACTGATAACCGGTGTAATGATAAAATCTGATTTTACGTTAGCATAATCATCCATTTCCTGTATATTTTTTACCGTCCCGATTCCTAACAGAAGACCAGGAAATTCTGTATGGGAAATTTCTTTCAGCTTAGTGAAATTTTCCAATGCCTGATGGCCGCGGTTGGTATATTCTATCACACGGATTCCTGCTTCGTATAAAGCTTTTATGATATTTTTTGAGACTTCAAACGATTCGTTATAAAACAACGGAACGATTTTCTGGTCTTTTATTTTTTGTACTATTTCATTCATAATGTTTCGATATTAATGCTTTCATCAATGGTATCTCCTTTTACAAAAAGCTTTTTAAAAGCAACTTTTGTAGCATCTTCCAGAACCTGCTGTTCAGGATTTCCTTTTAAAATTCCATGAATCAAAGCGGCCATGAAAGAATCACCGCTTCCTACCCTTTCTTCAATTGTATCTGAATTGTATTTTTCTGAAATCAAAAGCTGTTCACCAGCAAATAAGGTGGCAAAATAATTGACCTTTTCTCCGTTTGTAAAGCGGAAGGTATTGGCTATTTTTTCCACCCCCGGAAATTGCCTTCTGATTTCCAATGCTGTTTTTTCGGCCTGTTTCAGAAGATTTTCATCATCAAATTTTCCGTTAAGCTCATATTCAACCGGAATATCCAGAAACTGCCCAACAGACCAGATATTTCCCATGAGAACGTTCACAAATGGCATCAGCTCTTTAATTTTGTGAGGATTCTGGTTTTGCCAAAGCAACGCCCTGTAATTCAGGTCAAGAGAAACCGTAATATTTCTTGTTCTGGCTTCTTTCATGATCTGTAAACATTTGCGGAATGCATTGTCGCTCAAAGCCGGTGTGATGGTACTGATATGCAGCCATTTTACCTCTGAAAATATCTCATCATCACTGAAAGTTTCAAAATCCGATTGGGTAAAAACAGACGGAAAACGGTCGTACACCACTGAGGCATTCTGCATATCTCCATCAGAAGAAAGATAAAATGTTCCTATTCTTCCCTGAGTTTTTTCTGCAAGGACTTCTATTCCTTTACTGTTAAGCTGAGATTCCAGCTGGTTTGCTACAAAATTCTCCGGTAATGCTGATAACAGTTTGACAGAATTTTTCCATTGGGAAAGTGCTGCTGCTACATTGTATTCTGCTCCGCCTATATACATCTTAAGAGACTGCTCATTCAGCCAGTTTCCTTCGGAATCCGGGGCAAAGTGGAGAAGCAGTTCCCCGAAACATAATATTTTCGATGAATCCTGCATGATTTTATATTTCAAAATAATTTTTTGTATTGTGATAACAGATATCCTGGATGATCTTTCCTACCCATTTTTCGTCATCGGGAAGAAGACCTCTTTCCATTTCACTTCCGAACATATTGCATAAAAGCCTCCTGAAATAATCGTGTCTTGAGAATGATAAAAGGCTTCGGGAATCAGTCAGCATGCCGACAAAAGTGCTGATCAGACCGATATTGGAAAGCGTATTCATCTGCTTGGTCATCCCGTCAAGCTGATCAAGAAACCACCAGGCTGCTCCAAACTGTACTTTGGATTTGATGCCTCCTTCATTGAAATTTCCGGCAAGGGATGCCAGAACTTCATTAAATGCCGGATTCAGATTGTAAATAATAGTTTTGGTCAGCTTTTCTTCCGAATTCAGTTCATCCAGCAAAATACTCATTCTCTGTGCGTAATATGGTTCTCCAATGGCATCGTATCCTGCATTGGCACCCATTTTTCTGAACATTTCTGAATTGTTGTTTCGGGTTGCCCCTACATGAAACTGCTGTACCCAGCCTTTTTCTGCATACATTTTGCAAAGCTCTTTCAGCATATAGCCGCATAAAGCTTCAGGATCGGAAAATGTTGAGAGATTGCCCTTCAGGAATTCGGAAAACTCTTTTTCAAGGTTTTGATTCCACTTTTTGGTATCCGGAAAATATTCAAAGCCGTGATCGGCCACTTTGGCCCCTGCTTCCACAAAATAATTGATTCTGGACTGAAGTGCATTCAACAGATCAGAAGCTGAAGTGATTGAAAACCCACAGACTTTTTCAAGCTTTTTAATTCCTGAAAGATACTGTTCGGGATTTATCATATTAATATAGGCATCAGGGCGGAAAGCCGGAAGAACAGCTGTTTTAAATCCACTGTTTTTTAATGCTTTATGATGAACCAGATCATCAGCAGGATCATCTGTAGTACATAAGGCTTCTACTTTAAAATTTTCAATAATGGATTGTGGCAAAAAACCAGGTGTCTGCAGACTTTCATTCATCTGATGATACACGGTATCTGCATTTTTGGGTGATAAATACTCGCTGATTCCAAAAGGATTTTTGAGTTCCAGATGAGTCCAGTGAAATAAGGGGTTACGAAGGGTATAAGGTACTACCTCTGCCCATTTCCTGAATTTTTCCTGATCTGAAGCATTTCCGGAAATAAACTGTTCATCAGTACCAAAGTTTCTCATGGCTCTCCATTTGTAATGGTCACCATCCAGCCAGATAGCGTTTGGGGAGCGGAAATGCTGATTGGCCGAAATAACATCCGGCTCAAGATGATTGTGATAATCGATAACCGGCATCTCTTTGGCATAGCCGAAATACAGATTCTCTGCCTTTGCTGATTCAAGCAAAAACAGTTCTCCGAAAACATTTTTATTTTTAATGGAATTACTCATTATTTATTTTTACAATCCTGGATTTTAATTAACTTGTTTAAACTCTGCAAAGTCACAAAATCTTTATTTTAAAACACTTTAGCTCACTTAAGAAAGTTTAAAATAATTCTGCAGAAAAGTTCACATAAAATGAAAATCAAAGATTTTCACAACACTTTGGTGTCTACATTTTAAAAACAAGACCTTGAATGAAACCATTAAGGTCCTGTTCCAATTATTATATATGAAGAAATTAGTTTTTATACTTTTATACTCCACTGAAGGCGCTGAAACCTCCGTCAACAGGAATCAGTGCGCCTGTGATGAAACTTGCTGCCTCTGAGCACAGAAACTGTACAACACCGTTCAGCTCTTCTACTTCTCCAAATCTCTTCATGGGTGTTTTGGCTATTACTTTTTTACTTCGCTCTGTCAAACTTCCGTCCGGATTCAGAAGGATTGCACGGTTCTGATCTCCAATGAAAAATCCTGGTGCCACGGCATTCACACGTATCTTATCTCCGAATTTTAATGCAAGATCAGAGGCCAGCCATTGGGTAAAATTGGTAATTGCTGATTTGGCTGCAGAATATCCTGCCACTCTTGTAATGGCTGAATAGGCAGCCATGGAAGAAATATTGATAATGTTTCCACTCCCCTGCTCAGCCATTACTTTTCCGAAAACATAGCTGGGGTAAACGGTTCCGTTGATATTAAGATCGGTAACTTCTGCCCATCCCTTCATATCCATATCAAAAAATGACTGTTCGGGAGATAAGGTTGCAGCCGGAATATTTCCACCGGCTATATTGAGCAGAATATCAATGCTGCCATATTTTTCCTTTATTTTCTCTGCAGCAGATTCAAGGCTTTCTATATCCATCACATTGGCTTCTATAGCGAATGCATCTCCTCCCAAGTCTGTCAGTTCTTTTACACGTGCGTCCAGTGTTTCCTGGTTTCTTCCCAGTGCCACAACTCTGGCGCCGGCCTCTATAAAACTTTTAGCAAGACTTCCTCCTAAAACACCTGAAGCCCCTGTGATGACTGCGACTTTGTCTTTAATACTAAACAGGTCTTTCATTTTACTTTTTACTATTTTATTACAAACGCAGATTAATTTTTCTGTAATTCCGACTGTACTGCGGCCATTACTCCTTCGATCTGACCCAATGCCAGCATTCGTCCCAAAAATGAATAGCCGGGATTATATCCTTTATCAACATCTTCTGTTAAAAGTCTTCCGTGGTCAATTCTCATGGGCAGATCAGGGTTTTCTTTTTCAAATACACGGATCACGTCGATGAGTTTTCCTCTTCCTCCCAGGTGATGGGCCTCGATGAAGTCACCATTTTCAAAGACATTGGTACTTCTCAGGTGAACGAATTTCGTCCGGTGGGCAAATTTCTGAGCCAGCTTGGGAACATCATTCTGAAGATTAGCACTTAAAGAACCCGCACAGAAAGTCAACCCGTTGTGAGGATTGTCAACAGCCTGCAGAAGCCAGTCAATATCTTCTTCATTGGTCACTATTCTTGGTAAACCCAATAGTGAAAACGGAGGATCATCAGGGTGTACACACATCTGGATATTCCATTTTTCACAGACAGGCATTATTTTTTCAAGGAAATATTTCATGTTCTGACGAAGCTGATGTTTATCGATACCATCATACAATTCCAATAAACTTTTGAACTTTTCCACAGGATTTATTTCACCTTCTTTGATATTTCCGTTCACGAATCCCTGTGTTTTTACAATGACTGAATCTATCAGGTCATTGTTATCTTTCTCCGTTAATGTATTTTTTAATTCTTCTACCTTCTGAAGGATCTCCGGATTATAGTCGTTTTCTGCCCCTTCTCTTTGAAGGATATGAATTTCGAAGTACGCAAATTTGGCTTTGTCGAAATAGAGGGATGACGAACCATCTTCCCATTCGTGGAAAAGATCGGTACGTGCCCAGTCCAGAACAGGCATAAAATTGTAGCAAACTGTTGTAATGCCTGCTTTACCCAAATTTTCAAGGCTTGTGATATAATTTTCTATTAAAGAGTCACGGTCTTCACCTCCGTATTTGATAGCTTCACTCACGGGAAGACTTTCCACAACAGACCAGCGAAGTCCGTGGCTTTCTATATAGTTTTTATAATCATTGATGGCCTCCGGATTCCAGATTTCTCCGTTTGGGATATCATGCAGCGCAGAAACAATTCCTTCTACTCCTATTTGACGAAGCGTGCTCAGTTCTATTTTGTCTTTTTTTCCAAACCAACGCCAGGTTTTTTCCATAATTTTTAAATTTTAATTCAGTAAACAAAGCAGGTGCTTTCACACCTACTCTGTTGCTGATATGAATGTAGAATGAAATTAATTGTATCCGGGGTTCTGATATTTTGCCTTAATATCAGCAGAAACTTCCATTGCATCAAGCTGATTCTGAGGAATTGGTCTCAGATAATGGAAAGGCTTGATGGTTCTCGTTACTGTCTGTGGAGTATGATCTCCATAAGAAGCTCCCCCGATCTGGTAGGTAGCTGCATAATCTCCCCATTTCTGTGTACGTACCAGATCATACCATCTGTAAAATTCTCCGTAATATTCACGGGATCTCTCTGCAAGGATATAATCAATAGTAATTACAGCGGGTGTAGCAGCAGTCATCGCTGCACTGTTATCTGCTACATAAGCAGCATTCTGGGCATTATTGAACTTCCATTTTCCGGCACGGGCACGAATGACATTGATAAGATCTCTGGCTGTCATCGCTCCTGAAGCTCCTTTAACGGCTGCTTCCGCAGCAATAAAATAGAATTCTGAGAATTTGGCAACGCTGAAAGGACGGGTTAATCCTGCATTCGGATATCCTAAACCATTTGGATCATCAGTACGGTAAGTTCCTATCTTCCATAATCCCGGGTATACAATTCTGCTGATTCCGTTTGGCGCAATCACCCAGTCTGCTCTTCCCGGCAGAGTCCCTGCACCTACGCCGCTTTGTCCTGATCCTGAAGGATAGGTAGGGGTCTGGCTGTCATCATTAAGGAAACTCAGGATAGCTCCTCCAGGTTGTACCGGAAGGTTATTGGCGTTATACAATACGGCCACACCTGTAAGCCCTGTTCCGTTTTTATTCCAGTTTCCTCTGTAAGTGGTTACAAAAGTTCCATCATAGCGGGAATCATTGGTTTTATCGGCAAAAGTATTTTTAATAACTCCCAGAGTAGGACACATACGTACCCATGGGCGTCCCAGAGGTTGGGCTGCTTCACGCTGTATTGAGCTTACCACGTCTGCTCCTGCCCATGCTGTTGTTTTGCTGCTTTTGATGGCTGTATAATTCCATGTCTGCATCCAGGCGGCAAAATTGTCAGGGGCCCAGCCAGATCCAAATCCTACAGGGTCACTTTCATTGTAATAGGAGCTTGACTGTGTGTGGTCTGCATACAGCATAGACTCACTGTTTCTGTCATTAGCTCCAACATTTACATCATAAAAAGTGGGCTGAAGGCCATAACTTCCGGGGTTATTAATTCCTGCCATAGCTATATCGTAGGCCTGCTGAAAATACCATTGGGCGTTGTGCCCGTCAGGGTCATTTCTCGCTACTTCCGGATAAGTAGGTATATTGTTAGGATTCTGCAGCCACCAGCCATAAGTAAGATAAGCTTTGGCAAGAAATAATCTTGCTACATTCTTTGTAACTCCGCCTGTTACTCTTGGTGCTGCAGGGAGATTATCAATAGCTTTAACAAGATCTGGAAAAATCACCTTTGTATAAACTTCAGTAACTGTATTTCTTGTGGAAATTGTTGCAGGTAAAGTATTAAACTTAAGTTCTCCAGCTCCAAGATCCAATGGAACTCCCCCATAGGTCTGCACCAGCATGAAATAGTCGAATGCTCTGAAAAACCTGGCTTCAGAAATCATAGATTCTGCAATTCCGAATCCCGGTCCTTTTTCTATAATCCCGTTAGCCGTATTAATATAAGGGAAAACCGACCCCCAAATCATGCTTGTTGGAAAAGTATTGGAATTGATAATTCCGTTTCCGGACATATCCAATTCCTTAAAATTACCATCAGCACTTTGTGCCCAGGTAGACTCATCCGTTCCATTCTGGCAATTGCTCATAAAATATCCGTTTCCATACAGCAATCTCAGCTGTCTGTACAGGGAAGTAAAACTCTGGTTGATTCCGTCCGGTGTATTAAAGTAGTCAACGGTGTAGCTTGATCTTGGCTGCTCGTCAAGAATTTCATTACATCCTGTAAATGTAAGTGATAAGAAGATGGCTCCAATTATCAGTTTTTTATTAAAATTTATCATGACTGTCCGGTTTTAAAAGGTTAAGTTAAGTCCCATTAAATAATTTCTTGTAGAAGGGTTATTGGTTCCAATAATCGGCTGTCTCGATTGATATCCGCTTACAGCCTGGTTTTCATTACCTAAAGAGTTAGGTTCCGGATCCATTCCTGAGAATTTATGATAAGGAGAAAATAATACCACAGGATTGGTTACCGTAAAGTAGATTCTTAAACTGGTGATCTTCAAATCCTTTAAAAAGTCTTTATCGATATTATACCCTAATGTTATGGTACGAAGCTTAAGATAGGAAGCATCAAACATTGCCAAAGTGGAAGAATACTTTGGATTGTCACCACTTAAATGACGTCCGGGACGCGGAAAGTAGGCACCTGTATTATCTTCTGTCCAATAGTCAACATCCACGTTATTACCACGACCTGTTAATCTGTTAAGATAACTTGCAGATCCGTATAGAGAGCTTATCAGGATTCCTCCATGCTGAAAAGCTCCTACCGTACTAAGTTCAAAATTCTTATAGGCAAAACGCATATTGAATCCTCCCTGAAATTTCGGAGCGGTATCAAAGATCTGTCTGTCATCAGGTCCTATGGCTCTTACCGGCGTCCCGTCAGGATTATAACCTCCTGTATACAGCACTTTAATAGATCCTACAACATCAGCTGCTGTTCCTGGTTCCAGAATATTCTGGTAAGGATCTCCGGCCTGCCAAAGCCCTATATACTGATAATCATATAAAGAGTTGATATTATGCCCTACAAACCATAAGTTATTAACATCACGCGGTGTTCCGGATGCAAGAGATAAAATTTTGTTTCTGTTGGTATAGAAGTTAATTCCGGCCTCCCAGGTAAACCCATCCGGGTTATCAAAAATGACCCCGTTAAGACTTACTTCAAAACCTTTATTTTCTGTTTCTGCCACATTGGATACAATAGAACCTATGGCTGTGGATGGCGGAAGGCTTTTCTGTGTCAACAGGTCATATGTATGGGTTTTGTAATATTCCACACTTCCTGTAAGACGATTGTTAAACAGGCCGAAGTCTACCCCATAGTTTTGGGTTTTTGAATATTCCCAGCCAAGATTAGGATTTGGTGCCTGGCTTACATAAACTCCTGTACTGTTGGTCCCTCCAAAATTATAAGGAGTAACTGTAAGTGCTCCCAGTGTGGAATACGGATTTACAGCCTGATTGGAAGTCTGTCCCCATCCCGCTCTGAATTTAAGGAGATTAATAGCTTTAATATTCTGCATGAAAGATTCGTTGGTAACATTCCATCCTAATGATAATGCAGGATAAGTATGCCATTTGTTACCCGGAGCCAGTCTTGAAGACCCATCTGCACGAAGTGTTGCTGTCAGCATATACTTGTTGTCATAGGTATACATGATTCTTCCCATTCCAGACAGCAAACCTGTTTTCCAATAAATCTGATCTTCAGGTCTTACGGTAATATCTGCCTGTGGTGACTGTCCTAAGTTATAATACTGGAAAAAGTCTGCCGGAACGTTCTTTGCACTCATATATGAGCTTGTATACTTATTTCCTTCCGCAGAATATAATGCTACAGCATTAATCTTATGCTTACCAAATGTACGGTCATAAGTCAAAAGGTTTTCCAACACCCAGTGATAAGTCTGGTTATTTCCTCTTCCTGCCGCTGAGGGTCCCTGTGCATTGGTATTGAAAACTCCTACACCGGCATAGTTTCCGCTGTTTGAGGTACGGAAATCCAAACCTACATTCAATCGGTATTTCAATCCTTTGATTGGCAGGTTGACCTCACCATAAAGATTATTATAGGATGCAAAAGCCTTGGTTTCATCAATATATTTATCTCCCAGATTTTCCAGACTTCTTCTGGTATAAATCCATGTCTGATCAATTCCACCAGCCGTACTCATTACTCTTTTAAGGCTTCCATCCGAATTATAAGGATTGGCAATAGGAGAATATCCCAGAACTGCTCCCGGATTTACTCCATTTCCCTGGGAGACAGAATAGTTGGTATTGGTGGTAAAACCAAATCTGAAAGAAGAACCTACCTGCTGATCGATAGCTGTACGCAGGGCAAATCTTTCATAACTCTGAAGCGGAATTAATGCATTTTGCTTAAAATAAGATAATCCCACATTATAGTTTCCACCTTCTGTTCCTCCTGAAACCCCGATATCATGGCTGGTCATCATTGCCGGCTTATAGTACAGGCTTTGCCAGTCTGTATTAACACTGTTGTTCTCATCCACCCCATTGGAATACAAAGGCGTCGTATTTCCAGCAGGAATGGCATAAGCACGCAATTTTGCAAACTGAGGGCCATCCATCATAGGATATTTTGAAAACAGAGTCTGAACTCCTGTAAAGGTGTTATAGGTAAATTTAGGCCTCTGCCCTTTTGCTCCTCTGTTGGTGGTAACGAGAATAACCCCGTTTGCTCCTCTTGACCCATAGATGGCTGTAGCTGAGGCATCTTTCAGGATGTCAATACTTTTGATATCACTTGAGCTGATATCTCCCAGTGATCCCACAAAAGGAATACCATCCAATACAATCAACGGGTTATTATCTCCGGTCAGAGACCTTGTTCCCCTGATACGGATCTGCATGGCAGCACCCGGTTTTGTAGAGGTTTGTGAGATATCTACCCCTGCTGTTCTTCCCTGTAATGCCTGGGTAATGTTGGCAGAAGGCACTTCACGCAAAGCATCTCCTTTAACAGTAGCAACGGAACCTGTTACAGCTTCTTTTCTCTGGGTTCCATATCCTATCACAACAACTTCATCTATTTTATTCTCCTTAGCTACTGTATCTTTTTTAACCTGTGAATATGCAATACCGGAAGGCAATAAAGTCATTGCAAAAAATAATGCCGCTCTATTGCTTTTATTGAAATAAAATCGGTTCATAATTATTATTTTTAGTATTAGTTGTTGAATAAAAGGCTGTTTTAATAATTATAGTTTATAAAAATCCTTAGTGTTTATTAGCCTTTTATTTTATTATTATATATACATATTCACGATGGCTTCAAACAATTCCTGTTTTCCGCTTTTTGGCTGTGGTTCGCCTATTTCGTGAGCGATTCTCTGAAGATCTTCCAGTGTAAGTGTACCCTCCTCGAATGCTTTTCCATTTCCGTTATCAAAAGAAGCGTAGCGGTTTGTTCTCAGTTTTTTGTAATCCGAATTTTCAAGAATATCAGCTGCAGCAAGAAGACCTTTTGCGAATACATCCATTCCTGAAATGTGTGAAATGAATAAATCTTCAGCATCAATAGAATTTCTTCTGATTTTGGCATCAAAATTTACGCCTCCTGTTCCCAGTCCTCCTGCCGGAAGCAGTACAAGCCATGCCTGAACCATGTCATAGTAATCAATCGGGAATTGGTCGGTATCCCATCCGTTCTGATAATCTCCTCTGTTGGCATCAATGCTTCCTAGAAGTCCTGCATCTACTGCAACCTGAAGTTCATGCTCGAACGTGTGCCCCGCCAATGTAGCATGGTTTACTTCGATGTTCAGTTTAAAATCTTTGTCTAATCCGTAATGTCTAAGAAATCCTATTACTGTTTCAGAGTCATAATCGTACTGATGTTTGGTAGGTTCCATCGGCTTTGGCTCGATCAGGAAAGTTCCTTTAAAGCCTTGCTGGCGTGCATAGTCTCTTGACATGGAAAGAAAACGGGCCAGATGGTCTTTTTCACGTTTCATATCCGTGTTTAAAAGGCTCATATATCCTTCTCTTCCTCCCCAGAAAACGTAATTTTCACCTCCAAGTGCTATGGTAGCATCTATTGAATTTTTCACCTGGGTTCCTGCGCATGCCACTACATCAAAATTTGGATTGGTAGAAGCGCCGTTCATGTATCTTTCATGCGTGAAAACATTGGCTGTTCCCCATAAAAGCTTAATTCCGGTTTCCTGCTGCTTTTGTTTTGCGTATTCTACAATCGCCTGCATATTCTTCTCATAGTCTTTCCAGTTATCCGCAGGATCTACCAAATCGATATCATGGAAGCAGTAATAACTGAAGCCCATTTTAGACATGAATTCAAAGCCTGCGTCCATTTTATGCATTGCTCTGGTCACAGCATCATTTCCGATATCCCATGGGTGGTGGATGGTAGGACCTCCGAACGGATCACTTCCGTTTGCACACAGGGTGTGCCACCATGCCATCGCAAATCTTGTCCAGTCTTTCATAGGTTTTCCCATCACGATCTTTTCCGCATCATAATAGCGGAATGCCAACGGGTTCTTGCTCTCCTTCCCTTCAAACTTAATTTTTTCAATACCCGTAAAAAACTCTTTTGTACCTGTTAAAGTGTTCATATTTATTTGATTATTTTTAATTTAATTTTAAATTTTTGCGTAGAGATACCCTTCTCACTGCGTCTTAAAAGTCAGTAAGAGGATGAAAAATACGGTTGTAATTGTCCTAGATTATTTCGTTAAGATGATGTTTCCATCTGCCATAGGCTTCTAAATATTGTTCTCGTTTTTCGTGTTCAGGCTCTATCACCGCTATTTGTTCGAGTGAAGAAAATGCTTCTCTGGAATCTGAGTAAAACCCTATTCCCATTCCGGCAGCTCTTGCTGCCCCTACCGCTCCATCGGTATCATAAAGTTCAATGACCGCATTGCTGACACTGGATAGCGACTGGCGAAAAATTGAACTTAAAAACATGTTGGCATTTCCTGCACGGATCACCTGAATATCCATTCCGATATTTCTCATGATATCCATTCCGTATTCGTAAGAGAATACAATACCTTCCTGCGCTGCACGCAGTATATCTCCCTTAGTATGTATATTGAAGTTAATTCCATGAATAGAACAGCTTGTATCTTTATTTTCCAGCACTCTTTCGGCCCCGTTTCCAAAAGGAATAATGCTTAATCCTTTTGAGCCAATCGGTGAAAGTGAAGCCATATCATTCATATCACCATAAGAAGAAAGTGAGGTTGCAAAATTATGCTTCAGCCAGGAATTTAAAATACCGGTTCCGTTGATACACAGTAAAACGCCCAGCCTGATCTGTTCCGGTGTGTAGTTGACATGGGCAAATGTATTTACTCTTGACAATTTATCATATTCCAGCTGATCCAGAACTCCGTACACTACTCCGGAAGTTCCTGCTGTAGAGGCAATTTCACCCGGGTTAAAAACATTCAGGGAAAGCGCATTGTTGGGCTGGTCACCGGCTCTGTAAGAGATAGGGGTACCTTCTTTTAAGCCTAATTCTTCAGCTGCTGCTTTTGAAACGGTTGCCTGAATCCCAAATGTAGGTACAATTTCCGGGAAAAAACTTTTGGGAATTCCATAGTGATTAATGATATCTTCCGATATGCAGTTGTTTTTAAAATCCCAGAATATTCCTTCTGATAATCCTTCGATGGTCATTCCGATCTGTCCGGAAAGTCTCATCGCAATATAGTCTCCCGGAAGCATTATTTTATCTATTTTTTCAAAAATTTCAGGCTCGTTTTCTTTTACCCATGCAAGCTTTGATGCAGTAAAATTTCCCGGTGAATTTAAAAGATGTGATAAACATTTCTCTTCCCCTATTTCCTTAAAAGCTTTTTCTCCATAAGGAACAGCACGGCTGTCACACCATATAATTGACGGTCTTAAAAGATTCTGATCTTTATCTACCAGAATCAGCCCATGCATCTGCCAGGTGATTCCAATTCCTTTAATATCTTCAGCATGTACACCGGATTCATGCATGACAGCTTCATGAGCCAACTTCAGATTGATCCACCAGTCAACTGGATTTTGCTCTGCCCATCCTGGATTTATAGCAGTGATTTTCATTTCTTTTTTGGGAGAAAATTCAGAAGCAATCACTTTTCCACTGGATGCCTCGATGAGACAAACTTTCACAGAAGAACTGCCAATGTCATAGCCTAGTAAGTACATAATTTTTTAAAGGAATTATTTTATAAGTTTTGTATTGTTTTTCTTGTAGATTTTCGCATCAAATCTGTAATATCTTGCTGCACGGTGTGAGACATCTTTCTGAATCTCATCCAAAGGAACAATGTAGGGGAAGGAAGATATTTTTTTATGGAAATTCTTAATATCAATATTCTTTTCACTCAGAGCACTGTAGAGCTGATAAAGCTGTCTTATGGTAAACCTTTTTGGCAGCAGTTCAAAAATAATGGAGAAATCAGATTCAATCCATTTTCTGATCTCAATCAGAGATTCACTGATGATTTTGTTATGATCAAATGGCAACGCCGGAACCTCATCAATAGGATACCAGTCTACGGTATCATATTTTGTGCTGTTGATCTTATGATCTATTTTGCAGAGAGAAAGATATGCTACTGTAATGATTCTGTCTATATGATGTTTATACTCTTTATCCATCCATTTTATATCATGTACATTACTTGCTCTCATTGGATCTGCAAAGCATTTGAACTGTTTAAGAACCATTTTTTTGATTCCGGTAAGTTCATGAAGAACTCTTTGAGCGGCATCATCTACATCTTCATCGCTGAAAATCAAACTACCTGGCAGTTTGATCTGTTTTTCCAAGGGAACATCATCAACATGGCGCTGTACTAATAATATATTCAACCGGTTTTCATGGTCGAATCCGAAAACAACACAGTCCACAGAGACATAGGTATGGATAAAGTTTTGATTCATTAGTTCGTTAACATTTTGGTAACATTACAAATATAAAAATTCATCTGAATAAAAAAAACAAATCAATCATTATCTACTGCATATCAATACATTACATATCGATTTTTTATGATATCAATTGTATAAAAAATATGATAAGGTTATCATTAATTTTACACTTAGTTATTTCATAAGACATGAATTAACAATTAATTGCAACAGCATAACGTCAAAAAAATGATCTTTTTTTTTTGAATAAATAGTATGATAAGAAGAATGATTTTTTTTTTCATTTTGACTGAAAAAAAAATGTAAAAAACACACTTTTTATTATCAAAATGCAACTAAAACCCTCCTTTTTTTTACCACTTTTCCTAGTCCAGCAGCAAAAGTTTTATGAAACAATGAATTTATAGATTAAGATTACCCGGATACAAAAGCAAAAAAGCGATGTGGCTGTATCCATCTATATAAGATCACTTTCACATAGTTGCTAAACGGCTTAATAAATTGAGATACTGGACTTTGAAGATCTCATCAAAAAGAAACAAGAAACTGTCTCAAAAGTGTCACTCTGATGAAATGAACTGTAATGAAGAATCTCATGCTTCTGGTTATCAATGAGATTCTTCCTTCGTCAGAAATCGAGGGTTCGATGTAGTCAGTGACAAAAGCCAAATTATTTGACTTCTGACACAGCGTCATGTTTTTACAGATACAAAATTTGGCCTCCAGAAAATTTAACTAAGCAGGCTGAATTAAAGAATACCTTACCTATTTATATGCCCCAGCAATCCTGGAAGACCGTATTCTGTCACTTGGACAATGTTATCTGTGACTTTCCCAATTCAGTTAAATAAGGATAAAACAATTGTTCAATCAGCCTACCATAATAATCAACTGCTTTTCTTCCTTTTAACATGGTATTGAGTTCATTAGCTGAAATCCAAAAATCTCCAATGATATAAATATTGTTGATTAAGCTTTCCCACACAGGAATGGGAATATCCTTTCGCATAATACCTTCTTCGCGATAATAAGCAAACAGATCCATAAACTGCTGCTGGCGGATAGCAAACCGTTTGGCATATTCTTTTTTCACAGAAGGTAAACGTCTGGCAATTACTACAAAATGTATATATATAAACCGGTATTTATAAATATGCTCCATGACCAGTACTATGGATGATTTTAATGCATCAAGAGTTAGATTTTTGAATACAGGTAATTCATCCAGTTCCTTAATATGGTTATTATAGATGGTGGCAATGATATCATCAGCATTCTTAAAATAATACTGAATATTACTGTGACTGATTCCCATTTCTTTAGCAATATGCCGGATCGTTATTACATCTATACCCTGCTCATTGAATAAATGAGTAGAAGTAATCAGTATTTTTTCTTTTGTATTCATAACAGCGAAAATAAAAATTTTAGTACAAATGTACAAGTGTGGAAATTTTTAGTACATTTGTACTAAAATATAGAAATTATGAAAGTAATCATCATCGGTGCAGGCATAGGAGGGCTTACCACTGCTATTGCTTTACAGCACAACAAAATCCCTTTTGAAATCTACGAAGCGGCAACAGAGCTTAAAGCCGTGGGAGCAGGTATATGGTTAGGTGGTAATGCAATGAATGTCTATGAGCGTCTGGGATTGGCAGAAATAGTAAAAGATAATTCCATATTTCTCGAATCTGTATTTATAAAAGACATAAAAGGCAACCTTCTGCAAAATATTGATAATACAGACATTAAAAAGCGCTATGGTAATGCTACTCAAGCCATACATCGTGGTACCTTACAACAGATTCTGATGAATGCTGTAAAACAGACTATACATCTTGGTAAAAGATGCGTAGATATTAAAAACAATACGGTATATTTTGATGATGGTACCACTGATCATGCGGATGTGATCATAGGTGCGGATGGTATCCGGTCTGTCATACGGGAACAGCATGTAGCTAAAGCGCAATATCGCTATTCAGGTCAGACCTGCTGGCGGGCCATTATCAATACCACTCTTCCATCAGCAGAACAATCAAGAAGTGGAGAAGTATGGAGCCGTAAAGGTGGTGTACGTGTATCCATTTCACAGGTAGGTGTCAATCAGGCATATTTCTGGATGACCAAAGCCATGGACGCAGGGAGCCGGTTTACCCCCAACGAGGCACTCTCCTATATACAACAAGAATTAATGCCTTTTGACCAGCATATACAGGATATAGCAAAAAAACTGAATGCTGAGACTCTGATACATGGAGATCTTTATGATATACATCCTCTTAACCAATGGTATCGGGACAATGTTGTATTAGTAGGAGATGCAGCCCACGCTTCTACTCCCAATCTGGGACAGGGAGCCAGCCAGGCAATTGAAGATGCTTATATACTCGCTGCCTATCTAAGCAGGGAATCTGGTCCTTCAACTGCTTTCGCCAAATACCAGGCAAGACGGTTAAAACGTGCCCAACGGGTTGTAGATGCATCCTGGATGCTGGGCCGTCTTACCAGTGTGAAGAGTCTGCCTTGCAGCCTCCTCCGTAATTTTCTGGTTCGGTGCACTCCTGATAATATTACCCGTAAACAGTTCGACTTTCTTTATGGCGTTAATTTAAATATTGAATAGATTTTCCAAAGGTTCATTTATCTTTTTATGTAATCCTATCTGTAAAAAGTAAGCGCTTATTCTAACTGATTATCTGCATTTACTCAGGGTAAAGAATAACCGTACCACCAAAACATTTTTTGCTTTGGTGGTATTATTTTAAATATGAAGAAGTCATTCAAAATGCCTTATAATATTAACTGTTATATAATATAAAATTAATACGTCTTATTTTTATCAATTTCCGGCAAAAAAAGTATCATTCAAGACAAACAATATTAAAATATTTTAATTATTTTTGGATATAACACACCACAAAATGAAATATTATCTTTATTTATTCTTTATATTTTTCCCTTTTAGTGTTAGTGCTCAATGTACAGGATGTACTATAACCAATCCCACGGATCCCAATTATCATTTTCCTGACAATACAACGGTGTGTATCACAACCACAACAACTTTTGACAATCCAACTTTTGGAGCCAATACTAAAATATGCATCGGAACAAACGCATTGGTAATATTTCAAAATAATATAAGCGGAGTATCCAACGCACCTGTCTTTTTTGACGTACATGGTTCACTGGTATTCAATCAGGCCACAACTACTGTAGCAGATCTGGATGTACACATATATGATACGGGAACCATTATTGTCGGTGGAGGGAACGGTAATATGAATATTGTAGGACAAAACAACCGAATTGTCAATGAAGGCATTATAAATATAGGAGTTCTTCAGTTTGGGGATAATACAGATAATATTGTTGATAATTATGGCACATTAAATATCAACGGTAATATTAATATGAGCAATTCTGCAATGACACAGTTCAGAAACCAGAAGACAGGTTCTATTTCCATTCTTGGTAACTACAGCAACAACGAACAGAGCTTTTATCTCAACTGCGGAACGATCAATTCTGCAAGCGGTTTTAATATAAATGGCGGAAAAATTATCAATACCGGAACTTTTACCGCCGGAGGAGATATCAATCTATCCGGTAACTCCAGTGAAATATATAATTTTGGCGTATTTTCTTCTACAGGAAATATGAACAATGCACCGGCTGATGCCATACTGTATAATGAAGGACGGTTTCTGATCAATCAGTATCAGGGAGGAAATGCTGCTATACATGGTCCGGCATCTGCCAGTAAAAAAGGTTATTTTGAAGTTCAGAACCCGATACAGGTAAATAATGTATCCATAGGACCGAATCTTGATTTTAAACGAAATTCAGGTCCATCCAATGCCGGAACTGTTTTTCTGAACAGCAATCCTGTCATGCTGTCAAACGTAACGTATGACTGTGCTTCAACCAACAGCTGCAGCGCACCGATGGTCACTTCAGTAGGTTTTTGCCCTACCATCAACGCAGAGCTGCCTCCCATGGCGGTAGAGGATACTTATACCATTCCCGCAGGCAGCTCTTCTGCAGGAAATGTTCTCGATAATGATTTTGAAACATACAACGGTGCTCAGGCTACACTTACCAATGTAATCCTTTCCCAGATTTCCACAACCACCACCAACATTAATCTTGATCCGGGAACCGGATACATAAATGTAGCTCCGGGAACTCCTCCAGGAACGTATACGCTGGAATACCAGATATGCCAGGCGGCATCACCTTCAAACTGTGATACAGCAACTGATACGATCATCGTAC
This sequence comes from Chryseobacterium sp. ON_d1, assembly GCF_006829085.1. Taxonomy (GTDB): domain Bacteria; phylum Bacteroidota; class Bacteroidia; order Flavobacteriales; family Weeksellaceae; genus Chryseobacterium. The sequence goes on along the minus strand of NZ_BJTC01000001.1, from coordinate 611,395 downwards.
CCGGTGCGGTTCCATGTTATAAGCCTGCTTTAACAGCCGGAACTGCTCTCCCTGCAAATCATGGAATTACGGCCCTCCAAAGAGCCAATTCCGGAGACAGCAGCTGGCCTGGTGCCAGAAAGGGAGCATGGACTGTGCTGGAATCAAAAACGAAAGGCTTGGTCATCAACAGGCTTACAGATACACAAGTAGCTGCTATTCCTGCTTCAGATGTAAAAGAAGGAATGATCGTTTACAACACCACTCAACATTGTCTTCAGGTGAATATTGACGGAACTCCTGGCGGATGGAAATGCTTTAATAATCAAACCTGTCCTGATTAATAAAAAACTGAATTATGAAAAAAATAATTATACTGCTCCTTCTCCCATTGTCAAGCTGCTTTTATTCACAGGTAGCAATAGGAAAAACAACATTGGAATCTGAATCGTCGTCTTTAGAATTCGGGACGGAAAACAGAGGAATAGTACTTCCGTGGGTGAGCAGTACAACGGATGTACAAAATCCTGTTGAAGGAACCCTGATCTTCGATATTGCAGATAAAAAGGTAAAAGTATTCCAGGATACCGGCTGGAAAGACCTTTCCGTAGACTCTTCCGGAGCAGCCGATACCAGCCTGCAGGATGTTTTAAATGATCACCCCGGTGCAAAGGTATCCATAGGAACTCCCTCTTCCACTCCCGGCATTCTTGTTCTTGAAGATCAAAATAAAGCGATGATCCTGCCTAAAGTCGCAAGCCCTCACCTTAATATTATTTCTCCGGCGGCAGGAATGATGGTTTATGACACCACCAAAAAACAACTTGCTGTCTTTAATGGTTCGGTATGGACCTTTTGGGGAAATTGATATGTTAGGGGCATTAGGTCAGGTTTGATGAGGTATCTTTAGCAATAAAAAGAGCTGAAATATTCAATTTCAGCTCAGGAGTTTCTAAAAATAAAGTTTTTTACGTTTCAAGTAACTGATCAGCTCTTTCGGCCTGTCCGTCTGAATAATGTTTATGCCTTTATGAATATACCAGTCATAAACATCAGGATTATCCAGAACAAGATCATCATTATTTCCGGCGTTATGATGAGGCCATAATGCATTTACCCATATTTTGACCTTTTTTGCTCTCAATTCTTTAAAATCAATCAGATTCTTTTCTGTTGTCCCTACTGTAAATTCAAAACCATAAACCTTATAGTTTTTGATATATTCTGAGATCTTTTTAAGATCTTCACTTTTGCTCAGCTGTATAATCGGCATATAGTGAATATCTTTTTTTATATCACCGTATTTCTGATTAAATTCAGTATAAGATTCATGACCTTTAAATAAAACCTGATCAAGCATATTTCGTTTTTTCACTAAAGGATATACCTGTTTTATATAATCAAAGCCTTTATCCAGGTTCAGAAGAATTTTTCCTTCCGAGATCTCAAGAATTTCCTGTAACGTGGGAACTTTCATTTGTGTTTCCACTCCCAATCCATCTCTAAGGTGCAGTTTTTTAATTTCTTCCAGTGTAAAGTTAGAAGGTTTTCCTTTTCCTGTTGTTGTTCTGTCAATGGTATTATCGTGCATAAGGATCAAAACACTGTCTTTTGTCATGGCAAGATCTATTTCAGCCATATCAACTCCTTTTTCAATGGCTTTTTTTATAGCCCACGCTGAATTTTCAGGAGCCTCTCTCCAATCACCCCGGTGAGCAACCACCATTACTTTGTCATCGGGAAACTCAGAGAGTGAAACATTCCTGTGCTGTGCAGCAAACAGAGAAGAGAATACAAGAAAAAATAATGGTAATAATGTATTGTTTAGCATAATTCAAGTTTTTTATTAATATCCGGGATTTTGTTTAATGGCAGGGTCTGTATTGATCTGTCCCTGTGGGACAGGCATCAGAAGATGATAGGGTTTGATCTGTGCCGTACTGTATCCTGCGTTATTATTAAAGTAAGCTGTCATCACTGAGATTGCTTTTCCGGTTCTGAGGAGGTCAAACCAACGGTGTCCCTCCCCTACAAACTCCAGCCTTCTTTCGCGGTCAATCTCATTAAGCAGGCTGTCTTTTGTGGAAAGACTGACAGGGGCAATCCCTGCTCTCCCTTTAATTTTATTTACATATATATTGGCATTGGCAAAGTCATTCTGCTCTGCAAAGCATTCTGCCATCATCAGAAAAACATCAGCTAACCGCAGCACTACAAAATTGCTGCCCCCATCCGCAATGGTGTTCGAAGTTTTTACCAGCTTTTTACTGAAAGGGACTCCGTTTGAAGTAAGTCCGATATATGCAGAACGTCTTGTATCTCCGGCAGAATAAAGATTATAGACTTCTTTAGTAGGAAGATTATGGCCTTTCGCACCTGAAACAGATCCGGAGGGACTGAACATCTGAAATGCCGTACTTCCTTCAGAATTTCCGTTTAAGCCGGATGTAAACTGGACATCGAAAATAATTTCAGCATTATTTTTATTGGCAACGTCAAAAATTTTATTGACATCGGTCAAAAGCTGGTAGCCCAAAGGTTCCACCTGACTCAGATAGGTCAATGACTCAGCAAATTTTTTCTGCGTCAGAAGCACTTTACCCAAAATCCCCAAAGCAGCACCTTTGGTCACTCTCCCTTTTTGAGCGGCAGTAGCCGGCAAGAGATTAATGGCATCCTTCAGATCTTTTTCTATAGCTGAATATACCTCTGTTACAGGGGTTCTTGGCTGTCCAAAATAATCATTAACATTCGTAGTTTCTTTTAAAACAAGTGGAACATCTCCATAAATTCTCACGAGATTAAAATACATGAGCGCTCTCAGAAATTTCATTTCGCCAATCCTTATATTCTTCAGTGCATCAGTCATATCAGGAATTTTATCAATCCTGGTCAGAATAATATTCGCCTGCTGAATTCCGATATAATTGTCTTTCCAGGCACTCGCAATAAGGCTGTTATTAGGCTGAATGGTAAAAAAATCCAGCTCACCATACGTAAAAGAATCATTGGCAGGCACCTCATCATAGGTGTTATCAGAAGGCAGCTCACCTAAAGCCGGCATTGCCAGCTGATACTGTCCCGTATACTGAAGGGATCCATAGACTGAAATAATACCCTGCTCGATTTCAGAAGCGTTGGTATAAAATTGTGATGAAACTTTCTGTGCTTCCGGATTTACATTCAAAAGATCAGACGAACATGAAACGATTAATGAAAGGAAGCATATTGTAATGAATATTTTTTTCATAATTTTAAAATTGAAGGTTAAAACCAATAGAGTAAATTTTAGCAACAGGATAATAGGCCTGATCAAAACCCTGGGTAAGAACATTGTCAGACGTAGCATCTATATTCATTCCTTTGTATTTTGACAGGGTGAAAAGGTTATTTCCTACCATATAAATCTGTACATTCTCCAGGCCTATATTTCCCAGCATAGATTTAGGGAAGTTAAAAGCCAGTCGCAGTGATCTTAATCTTACATAATCTGCATTTTTAAAATATAAGTTTGAGGTTCTGGCTTCTTTCCTGTTATTGGAAAAGTTCATATTCGGCATCCCAAAAAAGCCATTGGGATTGGTTACTGCATTATAGCGGTTGTCAAAATAATACTGTGAAGCCATTCCGAAACCTTCTCCGGATTCTAAAGTGGTGACTGCATCAGCATTATAGATCTTTTTACCAATCTCGCTGTATAATGAGAAGCTCAGCTCAAAAAGACCATATCTGAAATTATTGTTAAAGCCCAGAATATATTTTGGAACACCACTGCCAAAGCTTCTTTTATCATTAACATCAATTTTCCCATCTCCGTTCAGGTCTTCCATAATATAATCTCCGACCATGGTTCCGGTAATATGTGGCGAATTGTTGATCTGATCCTGACTTTTATAAATTCCGATAATATTGTAACCATACATTTCACCAATAGAACTGCCCACTTTCGTCACTGAAAAGTTATTTTCTCCTGTTATGATCTGGTTCTGCCCATTTGCTAAAGCCAGAACCTCATTTTTGTTGGTCGAAAAGTTAAAGCTTCCCGAGTAAGTAAAGTCATTGGCAATTTTGAAAGTTTTTGAAGCAATCTGTAACTCAAAGCCGGAATTTTTGATCTTCCCAATATTTTGGAGGGATGTACTGAAGCCGGACTGTTGCGGAACCGGAACATCCAACAGCAACCCATCCCTGTTCAGAATATAATAGTCTGCAGAAATGTTCAGTATATTTTTAAACAAAGAAAAGTCGATCCCGAAGTTGTTTGATCTGGACTTTTCCCAGGAAATATTCGGGTTGGGGGCCGTTGCCGTGGTATACCCCGGTACCAAAGCTCCGCCAAAGTTATAATTATCCGGATTCATCAATGAAAGAGCTCCGAAGTTGGGAATCTGATTGTTTCCGTTACTTCCAAGGCTGTATCTGAATTTCAGATCTGTCACCAATGTATTTTCGGGAAAGAAATTTTCGTTACTTATTGTCCAGCTGGCTGAAAATGCATAGAAATCTCCCCATTTAGAGTTTTTCCCGAAGCGTGAAGAGCCATCACGACGATAAGAGGCCATCAGGTTGTACTTATTGTCGAATGTATAATTAACTCTGGTAAAATAAGACAGTAACCGCCATTTATATTGGGTTAAAGTATTTTTAAACGAAGTTCCTCCTGCAATATTCCGGATGCTGTTATCCGGAAAAGCTGTAGCTTCTGTTAAAAGCTGAGTATTATCTTCCTGCTGAAAAGACTGCCCGGCAATGACATCCACTCTGTGCGAACCCCACTTTTTATCAAATGAAAGTAAGTTTTCAATTAAATAATTTTTTCGGATATACTCTGTTCTGTTGGCAAAGGTAACATCCGGAGCTGCTGCTCTGTAGGCTCCTACTGTAGAAGGATCAAAGAAATTATATTCGTAATTTGTATAATCTCCTCCTACTGATAATCTGTATTTCAGACCTTTCAGCAGTTCAAGCTCAGTGAAAATATTTCCGAAGGTTTTAAATAAAGTATACTTTCTGTCAGTCATTTTCTGAACAGCAACGGGATTTTCTACCAATGCTCCGTCAGTAGCAGTATTTCCTAAAATCTGCCCGGAAATGGCAAGACTTCCGTCATCATTGTAAGGTTTAAAAAAAGGATACATGGCTGTAGCCATCTGTAAAGGATTGTAGCTTCTGGAGTTTTCTGCAGCGTTGACTGTCCCTGTTGCATAAGACGGAGTCATTGTAACCCCTACTTTCCATTTGTCTGTAAGGTCGGTGGAGAGGTTAACACTGGTGGAAAATTTTTCGTAGTCCGTCCCGATCACCAATCCTTTCTGATTAAAATAGGTCATGGTAAAAGCATATTTACTTTTATCACTTCCACCGGTAATATTCAGTGAAGTCTGGCTGATGGGTGCCGGTTTCATGACCGTATTCAGCCAGTCGGTGTCTGTCAATCCAGGCTGCTTGGCCAGATAAGGCGCCAGATAATCGGGAATTAATTCTCTTAAAGAGGCTCCTTTGCTTATTCTTGTGGCATTGTCATCAGAAATACTTCTGTTGCTTCCTTTAGAAAGATAATTGTTGTCTCTGGCTTCTTTCAGAAAAGTAGCCATATCATAAGCATTCACCAATTTCACATTATCACTTCTCATCTGCATTCCGTAATAGGAATCAAAAGAAATGGCCATCCTTCCCTTTTTTCCCTGTTTTGTTTCGATGATGATGACTCCATTCGCTCCTCTGGAACCATAAATGGCTGCTGAAGCGGCATCTTTCAGGATATCGATTTTTGCAATGGAATTGGGATCAATAGCATTCAGATTGGAACCTTCAGTTAAAGGAAGCCCATCTACCACAATCAAAGGATTGGAGCCTGCAGTTAACGTCCCGATTCCCCGTACTCTGATTGATGGCGAACCTCCCGGCGTTGCATTGGCCTGGGTAATCTGAACCCCCGTTGCCTTTCCTGCGATAATATCTCCAAAATTACTGGATGCCACCCCTTTCATCTGCTTCTCATCAATAGAAGAAATAGACCCTGAGTTATTTTTTTTGCTTTGTTTCCCATAGCCCACCAAAACAACCTCATCAATGTTTTTTTCTCTGGATTTTACCGTGTCTTTTATCGGATTTAAAGATACTGCAGACTGAATGGCATTATTTTCCCGAATGGCAGCCATAGCTTTCTGATTGAGACGTACAGTGACTGTTTTCTGATCTACATTAAAATCCAGACCGACATTTTTTTTAAGATAATCTAAAGATGCTGGCAGAGATCGATAGTTAAGCTGGGATTCATCCACCTGAATATCTTTCAGGTCAGAAACCGAATAAAAGAATTTTACGCCATGTTCCCTGGAAAGTTTTTCAAAAATTTTAATCAAAGGCGTTTTCCGTTGACTGACGGACTGCTGAAAACATTTGTTAGCTTCTGCGTAGGAAAACTGTGGCGCACACAAAAGACCCAACAACATCATGCTAATTGTTGTTTTTTTCATAGATTTGCTGAAATTAGTTGTTATTTGACTGATTATATTCAATGCATCGGTAACCCCAATTACCGGTGCATTATTTTTCTAAAATGATATGATGCTCTGATTCTTTTCTTATTTTAAGACTGAATGGAAATCCTATTGTTGTTGCTGCTTTATACAGATCTCCGGTAATATCTCCGTTTATTACATTTTCCTGATACTGCTGAGGATATGTGATGGAAATATTATAAGTCTTCTCCAGCTGAGCAATTGCCTGCCCGAATTTTACCTCATTAAAATCAAATGTTCTTACAACATCTTTATCATAGAAATGTTTTTCGGTTCCGTCTTTATCAGCAAGCCAGGTCTCCTTGGGCAAAAGGAATGTTGTACGACCCTGATAATCAATTTTCACTTTTCCTTCTTTTAAATAAACCTTTTTATCCTCAGATCTCTGGTCAAGCAAAAATTTTGTTCCTAATACTTTTACCTTAAATCCGTCCGCATCAATAATAAACGGCAATGCTTTATTCTTAGCAACACTGAAAAAGGCTTTCCCTTTAAAAGAAACATTTCTGCCCTTTTTTCCGAAATTTTCAGCCAGCTTCAACTCGCTCTCCGGTTCCAGTGTAATTCTGCTTCCGTCAGGCAGTGTAAATTCTTTTTGTTTCTTTTCCGTTCTGAAAACCATCAGATCATCATGCGAAGAGTTGCTTTCACTGCCTGCAGTCAAGAATGTGATCACCGTAAATAAAGGTAAAAGAACAGCCGCAGCCCATAACAGCCGTTTCGTATTGTTTCTGGATCGGATTTTATTTTCAAGTCCATTCCAGATCCGCTGATCTGCCGAATCCTTCATTTTCCGGTTTTCTTCTTTGACCGATTTCCATTGGTTTTCGAAATCCATACTCTCCTTTTTGATCTTTATTAGAGAATACGCAGGAAGTATACAATCGTCAACCCCTATTTTTTTGATTTAACGATTTGTTCATATTGGGTAATGCAGCATAAATGTTGAAAATTATGGATAAACGTTACCAAGGGAATTTTTAAGACTGAATCTTTGAAAAATATTCTCAATCAAACAGAAAGCGGAAATGAGGGCTTAATACCAATATGATATTCATATAAACTGAATATTTAGAAGAAAAAATTCAAATTCGCTCTCAGAAACTTCAATACTTTATTGACATGCTTTTCCACGGCTGTTTTGGAAATATCATTTTCCTGGGCGATCATAAAAAGGCTGAGATTCTGGATTTTATTTTTAATGAAAAATTCCCGGCTTTTCTCTGGAACCTGTTCCAGAAGACTTTCTATCTTTTTGAGCTGGTCTTCCTGCTGCAGCTGCTTTTCAATTTCTGAGCTCTCTTCTTCCTGCTGATTTTCCGGAGAACTTTCAAGAGGAACAAAGATCATTTTTCTTTTGCGGTAAAAATTGGAGATTTCCTGTTTGGCAGCTTTAAAGATAAGTGCTTCGATTTCTGACGGAGAATGCTTTTTGGATAGATGTTTCCAGACATGCATAAAAATATCCTGAACAATTTCTTCAATATCTTCCTCTTCCGTAAGGTATTTTGCCACAAAAAAATACACCCTGTGCTTGTAACCGGAATATATTTCTTTAAAATGATCCATCCTTTTAAATGTCTTTTGAAACCAAATCTCAATGATGCAAAAGTATCCAAAAGCTATGGCAATCATATTAAATTTATATTAAGTTTAAATTTCTGACAGCTGAAGTTGCATTCATGTTCAAAATTATAGTTAAAGCAAATCCTGAAATAGATGGTATATGATCAGGATTATAAATATTCCATTAAACAATTGATAATTTAGCTGATTGAACCCTTTCAAAAATTATATTATGAATAATCAACAGGAAATATCAACACTTAATGATCTGCTTCACATCACCAATGACCGGATAGAAGGTTTTGAAAAGGTAGAAGGAAAAGTCTGGGAAATGTACCCTGACGTAAAAGATGAATATGACCATATGATTTCTCAATCGAAAATCATGAAAAATGAGCTGATCAATCTGATCACAGAAAAACAAGGTGCTCCTGAGGATTCTCCATCCATAGCCGGAGCTGTTCACAGAACATGGATCGATATAAAAAACTCATTTACGATGGGTAATCTGGTAGAGTCTACATTGGAAAATGTAGTGTTTGGCGAAAAAGCAGCTATAGAAGCTTATCAAAATGCACTGGATACAGGTTATCTTAGTGAAAAGACTACTGCCATTGTATCTGAGCAACTTCGCAATTTGAAAAGTTCTTATCGGCAGTTTAAAAAAATTGAAGAATATAAAAAGAAAGAATAATCAATAAAAAACTCCCCTTAAAAAGAGGAGCTTAATAATCAAGAACAAAATAATATTTAATCATTTCAAAAATATCTAATATATTCTGCCCATGTTATGATGCAGGTCATAAAGTCAGAAATTTATGATACATTAATGTACCGTACTCTTAGCTTTTTCTGATTCCTTCAGATGGTGCTCTAATGTCGGAAGAGTTTTACCGGCAAATGCTTTTAAGGAGGCTTCTTTTCCTTCTGAAGCTTCTTTTTTAAATGCTTCTACATCTTCTTTGTGATCACTTACCATGAGATCCGTATACTTTTTGTCAAAGTCTTTTCCTTTCTTTGCTTTCAGATCATCATACATCTTCTGCTTTTCGGCATCTAAGGTGGCAGGCAAAGTATAACCTGTTGCTGAAGCCCATTTCTTAAGCTCATCGTTCGCTTTGGTATGATCTGTTACCATCATTGCTCCCAAAGATTTCACTACTGAATTCTCAGCATTTGTGGCGGCCAGTTTCCCCATCATAACTTCCATTAATCCTCCTATAGCGGCAGCATCTGCAAACTTTTTATCCTGATCGCCCAGAGAAGCCGTCTGACTTTTAGGTTCAGATATTTTGGCAGAATCATTTACTGTCATGCCCGATTCAGCTGGCGGAGATACTGTTGTACTTTCCGCAGACTGAGCGGACGATGTGGGTTCATTTTTTTTGCAGGCCGTCAATGCAGCCAGTGCAAAAAGTGTAACTACAAAATTTTTCATAATAATAAATTTTAAGTGGTGATAGACATGAAGTCATAATGACTATTGATAAAAAGCAACAATTTATCTGCCAAAAACAGATCAGACCAGTTATAAAACATTATAAATGAACACCCTACAACTGATGAACCAATCGGAATGTCAGATTAATACGCTCTTTCATAGAAACAGCAGATTTGGCAATCCGGTGTTCCCAATGCTCCTGCAGATCTCCCTTCATAATCAATAAGGAACCATGAGGAAGTGGCAGGCTGTATCTGCTCTGGTGATGATCCTTTTTCCTGAAATCAAAGTTTCTGGTCTGTCCTAAGCTTAATGATGCAATCACAGGGCGTTTCCCGTATCGGCTTTCCTTGTCCCTGTGCCATGCAACAGAATCATTATGATCACGGTAAAGATTGAGCAATACGGAATTGAACTGATAGCCAAATATTTTTTCTATCCTTTCCTTTAAAGAAAACAGTTCAGGTGTCCAGAGATTATTCTCCACTTCACCGTCTCCTAATGGATAATCAGTTTTTGGGTCACCATACCATGCAGTTAACCGTGGCGTTAAGACCGTCTTATCATACATTTTCTGGGTACGCTGCTTCCAGGGAGCAGTTTCAAGCAGATGGGCCTTAAGTTCGCCAGCCTCTTTCTGACTCAGGAAATGCGCTCTGTACTCCAGAAGATCTTTTGGAAATTCATACAGTTCTTCAGAATCAAACAAGCTGAGTTGAGTCATATTTTACATTTTTAAATAATAAAAATTTGTATCTCTCCTGTTTTCTTCCAGGATCAAAAAAAACCCGATACAAATTATATCTGCAAATATATTAATACTGATACAAAACAAACCAAAACTATTATTTATCTTTTCTGAATAAATTATTGAAATGATAAAGTTGTTTAAACTTTACCAACCACAAAAGCCACAAAAGGTTTCATTTTAAAACACATGAGTTCACTTAAATAAGCCTAAAATGATACCGCAGAAAAGTTCACATAAGATGAAAATCAAAGATTTTTACAAAACTTAGGGTATTTATTACGCATAAGTTTGGGTTCTGAAAATTTAAGTGTTTAAAACTTTTGTACCTTTATGATCAAAATAATGGTTATAAAAGTTTAAAGAACCTCAATAAAATAGAAAAGGAAACCAAAATATCAGTTTCCTTTCCTATAATCAATGAGTACTTTTATATTGCTTTGCTGTTAAGATTGGTATCAGCAACTTTTGTTAGCAGTTCATCGCATTTTTTCTCTTCTTCCAGTGTACTTAAAAGGTTTTTAAGACATTCTTCTTCTTTCAATACTTTGGCAAATGCTGCCAATGTACCATAGGTTGCAATTTCGTAATGTTCAACTTTTTGTGCTGCTGCAATGATCCCAGCGTCTCTTACTGCTCCGGGTTCCGTCTCTTCCATAATGCTTTTTCCTTCATCAAGCAACCCCTGCATGGCATCACATTTCTTTGCCTGAGCTTTTTTACCTAATGCTTTAAAACACTCTTCCAATCGTTCAACATGACCTTCCGTTTCACTGATATGCTTATCGATGCCTTTTTTAAGTTTTTCATCGGTTGCATTTTTCATCATTACAGGTAATGCTTTCAGTAGTGCTTTTTCAGCCCAATAGATGTCTTTCAGGGAATCTTCAAAAAGATCCTCCAAACCTTTGGCTGCATTTTTTTTAGCCGGAGTTTTAGTTGATGTCTTCGCTGTTGTCGTTTTTTTGGCAGGAGCTTTTTTGGTTGCCGTTTTAGTTTCCATAATATAATATTTTAGTGATTGATTGGTGATAAATCTGCAACTATAAGACCATTTTTGCCTGAAATATTAAGATGTGGTACCTAAAACTTCCGGAGATACTATTGGAAGATATATGCAGAGGATAGAAACCTGCAAATTCGTAAACCATTACGGTGTTTGTTTTTCCACCCATACACTTACCGAACCGGAATTTACCCGAAATACAGCTTTTCCACTCTGATCAGCCGCAATTTCTTCGTGACGGTTCTTTAAGAAATCAATATAGACTGAATCTGCCTGTTCTTTTCCCAGTTCTATTTCTTTATACCCCTCTTCACTGTTAGACATGATCACAACGCATCCCGAATGTTCTTCATCTCCAGTTCGTACAAAAGCTACGCAATTGGGATGATCAAAATAATCAATCTGCTTACCGTATGCAAAAAGCTTTCTTGCTTCAAGGAGACCGGGAAGTTCCTCTACTTTCGGCATGATGATATGTACTTCCTGATCTTCTTTTATATCAATATATTCTGCGCCAAAAAGGTCAGGATAAAATACACAGGGGTAAGCCTCGTCAGTAAGGAGAATAATAGCATAAGCCAAGGGCTTGAACCAGTCTTTCACCGCAGACTCAAGAGCCTGAAGCTGCTGCGTATCATGATTTTCCACAAAGGAAACAGAGAAAACGGGCTTCTTTTCCAGAAAGCTTCCTTTTAATATTCCACTCAGATCATAATTTTTACCTTCGTCTGAGGCTCTGAAGAAATTATAATGCAGCGGCGCATCAAAACAGGAAATGAGATCAGTCATTTGATCAGAGAAATATTCAATTTTTTCGGCTTCGTCTTTCCAGAATTCTCCCAGAATATAGCATTCAGGGTTAATTTCTGTCTTTATGTATTGAGTCCATTCTTTCAGGAAGTCTGAAGAAATGTGTTTTAAAGCATCCAGCCGTATCCCGTCAACCTTTGTTGTATCCATATACCATCTGATCCAGTTTTTCATTTCCTCCACAACATAAGGATTACGGTATTCTATATCAGCACCCATCAGATAATCATAATTACCAAACTGATGACTTACGGCATCTGTCCACTCCTCACCATATTCATTATGGATTTTAAAAACACCTTTCAGCTCCTCTCCTTCTCTGATCACATAATCAATACCGCTGAAACAGTGATAATCCCATATAAAGTCCGAATACACTCCTTTTCTTCCCGGAAAAGTAAATTTCGTATAGGCCGAAACCTCCATATTTTCTGAGATTCTTTCATTACGGTTTTCTTCATTCAGCTGATGCACCACCATCTTTTCTTCTTCATCTCCTCCCATCCTATGGTTTAAAACAATATCTGCGTACACAGACATTCCCACCTCATGCGCTTTCTCTATAGCCATTAAATATTCAGCTTTCGTCCCGTACCGGGTTGTATGCTTCCTTTCTGATCAAATTCTCCCAGATCATAAAGATCATAGACATCATAGCCACGTCCTTCCATATTGAGACTGCATTTATTGGCAGGAGGAAACCAGACAGCAGTAAACCCCAGATCTTTTAAATATTCTGCTTTTTCAGCAAACTCATTCCAAAGGTTTCCCGGATGGTACCAATGGAAAAACTGAATCATAACCCCGTTCATATATTATGATTAACCGTTAACCATTAAGCCGCCATTCGGGTGAAGAATCTGCCCGGTAAACTGTGTGGAAGCCTCTGTAGCAAGAAATAAAAAACTTGCTGCCACTTCTTCAGTAGAGGCATTACGTTCTAAAGGCGGTTTATCCTGATCCTCATCCTCTTCTCCGAATGTATTTTCCGTAAGCGGTGTGGCTACAGGTCCGGGCGCTACGGCATTCACGCGTATTCCTTTCGGTTTAGCCTGAAGTGCTAGTGAGCGTGTGAACGAAACAATGGCTCCTTTGGTTGCGGAGTAATCCAGTAGTTCTTCATGCCCCATATAAGCGGTGGCAGAGGTTGTATTAATAATGATACCGTCCTTTTTTAAATGGGGAAATACAAATTTTGTCAGCAGGATCATTCCAATAATGTTTGAATCAAAAGTCTTACGGATATCTTTTTCTTTGAGATCCTCTATAGCATTGCACGGAACCTGTGTCCCGGCATTATTAATCAGGATATCTATTCCACCGAATTTTGAAACGACCTCATTAACAACAGTCTTGCAGAATGAACTGTCATTAATGTCTCCTTCAAATGAAAGAACTTTGTGACCCAGTTTTTCAATTTCCTGACTTGTTTTTTGAGCATCTTTGGCGTCATGATAGTGTATAAATGCAATATCAGCTCCTTCTTTCGCAAACAAAAGAGCTATGGCTTTACCAATTCCGCTGTCTGCTCCTGTAATGAGGACAGATTTATTTTTCAATTGTAAATCTTTCATAGGTGTGATTATAGTGATTATTGAAATAAGTTTATTCTTTGTTTTTCCGGTGCTTATCTAGTTCCAGCTTAAAGCATCCCAGAATGAATTCACTGTAATAAAGTTGAGCATTAACAGACTTTGTTCTGGAATGCAGATCTAATTTTTCAGAAAGAACAACTTTTCCTTTGTAAGCAATGGAGAAGTAAGCAAAAAGCTTTCCTTGTGATTCTTCCACGGGAGTAGCATATCCCGTTACTCCGATAGACCAGTCTGTTTTATAGAGTTTACCTACCTGCAACGCCATTGTTTCAGCAATATGAGGAGATACAGAGTTATATTGTCTGGCTTCCAGAGCATCTACATCAAGAAGATTTACTTTTTCTTCTAAAGTATAAGCTGTCATGCCGCCTTTAAAAAATTGAGAGGCATCCTTCATCTGGGAAAACGAAAACTGCAGGAAGCCAGCAGTAACACTTTCGGCTGTCGAAACGGTTTCATTTCCCGAAAGCAGGTACTCTCCTATACGCTTAAAGAGCTTTTCAAGTTCTATGACGAAATGCACTAATGATTTCACTGATAATGAATCAGCGTGAGCAATTTGTGAAGGTTTTAAAATCATTGATTGTATTTTATATATCAGGACTTTCCCGGCTATTGTTCTTTTTCAGAATCCTTCGGATATTGTTGTTCTTTGGACAGCTGCCCCAGCTTTTCATAATATTTGTGAAGCCGGTCAAGTTCCTCTTCCGTCAGATCTTCAATATCAACCAGCCGGTTGCTGGCTTTTTCATAGGATGCTATCAGTTCATTAAGCTTTATCTGAATAGCTTTGGAATCTTTGTTCTGGGTTTTTTGAATCAGAAATACCATCAGGAAAGTTACAATTGTGGTCCCTGTATTGATAACAAGCTGCCAGGTTTCAGAATAACTGAAAAGAGGTCCGCAAACAGCCCATACAATAACCAGTACACTTGCCGTAATAAAAGCACCGGGACTTCCTGTAATACAAACGACACGATCTGAAAATCTTTCAAAAAAATTTTTTTTCATAAATAATACGATTTTGAATAAAATGATGATACAAGTTATCGAAACAGCAGTATAAGAATTATGATTCAAGTCATCTATGGCTTTTATTACTTAGCTATTATTATAATATATTCTACAATAATATTGGGTTTTATTTAAAAATGTGGAGAACCGCATAATTATTTTTATCCGTTAAAAAAAACCGCTTTTCCCACCACTTTCTTGTATAACAAATTGTAAACTAAAGATGTAAAATAATTAACATATATAAAAAAGTGAGTCATAAAGCATGATTCAAAAACTGAATAAAATCACTTCGTTAAGATTTAATACTTAATTAAAAAATAATTATTCATCTTTGCAGCCTTAAAATCAAACACGCTAGTTTATTTCATGAGCATTATTTTTAAAAAGCGTCTAATTATAGCGCTTGTATTACCTACGGCGGCCTTGTATTACGGGCAGAGTACGAAGGATTCATTAGAAAAATCCAAATCTATTGATGAGGTGATGTTGGTGGGTAGAAACCTTTCCCAAACAGCCAAAGAGAGAAAAACTCCTGTTGCAGTTTCCAACATCAAGGCAGCAGAAATTCAGGAGAAACTGGGAAACAGAGAATTCCCTGAGATTATGAAGTCTACTCCATCCGTTTACGTCACTAAAGTAGGTGGAGGATTTGGAGACAGCAGAATCAACATGAGAGGTTTTGATGGTGCCAACATTGCAGTAATCATCAACGGGCAGCCGGTGAATGACATGCAGGGAGGTACCGTGTACTGGTCCAACTGGACGGGATTAGCGGATATTGCCAGCAATATTCAGATCCAGAGAGGTTTGGGAGCTTCTAAATTTGTTGTTCCATCTGTAGGAGGAACCATCAATATTGTCACCAAAGCTACCGATGCTGAGCAAAAAGCAATGATCAAAGGAGAAGTAGGTAATGATAACTACTCCAGAATTTCTGCAATGTACTCTTCAGGATTAAAAAACAAATGGGGAACAACCGTATTGCTTTCCCGTTGGCAAGGTGACGGATACATCAATGGAACGAAAGGAGAAGGTTACTCATGGTTTTTCTCAACAGGATTTAAGCCTAATGAAAAACATGCTTTCAATTTAATCGCAACCGGGGCACCACAGGTACACGACACAAGAAGATCTTCTGCCACCGGAGCGAACGTAGCAACACTGCAGCAGTTTGAAACCTATGGAAGAAGATACAACCCGCAAACAGGAATGTTAAACGGTTCTCAATTCAACCTAGCTCCTAACTTCTACCATAAGCCTATCGCATCCCTGAACTGGGACTGGACGATGAATGATAACCTTAAGTTATCTACAGTTGTTTACGGTTCATGGGGACGTGGTGGTGGAGGTACAGGACTTAACGGTTCTATCAAAAACGCTGCAGGACAAACTATGAACTTCATGAATTATGGTGCAGGCGGAGACGGTACGATCAACTGGGATATGATTTACCGTTACAACAGAGGCGGAATGGTAACAGATTATAATGGAAATACTTTCCAGAAATCTACCTTTACGGCACCTGCAGGTTCTCCTGGTGACTACAACGGACAGTATGTTTCTACTCTTAACGGAACCAGCGGTATCGTAAGAAAGCAGAGTATCAATGCTCATGACTGGTATGGAGTGATTGCTGACCTTAATTACAAAAAAAACAACTGGACTTTCAACGGAGGGATTGACCTTAAAACGTACAAAGGTGCATTGTATGACATTGTGACTGACATGTTAGGATCTGATGCATTATTCGTTCCAAGTACAGCCAATGCCCCAAAAGGATATTACATCAATCAAACTGTAAAACCGGAACCGCTTACCAAACTTAAAGATGCTCAGAAAGTATCTATCCACAACGAAGGTCTGGTAAAATGGGCAGGTATTTACGGAATGGTTGAATACAGCTCTGAAAAGCTAAGTGCATCTGTTCAGGGATCTGTTTCCGAGCAATATTACAAGAGAAGAGATTATATGCTGTACACACCTGGAAACCAGGAAACAAAATGGTATCACAAAACGGGTTATATTGTAAAAGGAGGTGCCAATTATAATATTGACGATCACCACAATGTATTTTTCAATACAGGGGTTATCTCAAGACAGCCGTTATTCAACGCATTATTTCCTTCAAACCAGAACATCTACAATGATGCGAAGAATGAAAGAATCTTCTCTGTAGAGTTAGGTTACGGTTTCAAATCCCGTTATGTGGATGTGAATATCAACGCTTACAGAACACAGTGGGATGACAGATTCATTTCAAGAACATTCAATGCTACGGCTGCAGATGTTGCCAAATTCTCTCAGCTAACCCTTGGAAATGCTTATTTCTATAATGCATTGAACGTTGGGCAGCTACACCAGGGAATTGAACTGGAAGCAAAAGCAAGACCTTTCACTAATCTTAGATTGAGAGGAATGGTATCATTGGGGAACTGGAAGTACAAAGGAAACGCCAACTTTAATATTCTTGATGTTCAGAACAACCAGGAAATTGCAGGAGCAACCGGAACGATCAATATTAAAGACCTGAAGGTTGGAGATGCAGCCCAGACAACAGCCAGCATCGGAGCTGATTATAATATTACCAAAGCTTTCAGTATTGATGCCAACTGGGAATATTATGACAAGCTTTATGCACAGTTCAACCCGATCAATTTCCTTACGGAAGCCGCAAGAGAAAAAGGAATTGTAAAGTTACCGAGCTATCATTTATTTGATGTAGGGGCTTCTTACAAGTTCACATTGGATACGAAAAAGTCTTTAACATTGAGAGCTAACGTATACAACTTATTCAACAAATATTATATTTCTGAATTAAGCTCCAATATTTTTGCAGGCGATAAAATCGCTAATGGCCCGGATGCAGGAAAAACGTATCAGGAAGCTGGCAGAGTGTATCAGGGGGTTGCAGACGGTAATACAGGATTCCTTGGTTTTGGAAGAACCTGGTCTGTTGCAGCAACTTTAAGATTCTAATATAATATCATTTTGATAATGAATGAATTGAACAGGCTGTTCCTTTTTGGAATAGCCTGTTTTTTTATACGAACCTCCAATGTGAAGCTTAAAAGTTTTTGGGTCTCTTATTCTGAGCCGCCTGTATTGCTACTTCCTCAATACGTTTTTTCCTGGTTTCGGGTCTTTTCGCGACCACAATCCATTGCAGCAGCATTTTTTTTATGGACTTGCTCAAACTTTGAAAATAGGCTTCAGAGCCTTCATGAATTTTAAAAGCTTCATTCAAATCTTCTGGAATTACCAGGTCTTCCACACTGTCTAAAATATTCCAGGAGCCATTTTCTTTCGCCATTCTGATGGTTTCAAATCCAGCTTTCATCATCAGATTATTTTCTATCAGTTTCTGAACTTTCTCTTTATTGATTTTTGACCAGGTACTTTTCGGTTTACGTCTGCTGAATAGCTGCATAAAAGAACCTTCATCAATGGTCTTCCTTGTACTGTCAATCCAGCCAAAACAAAGCGCTTCATCTACCAGTTCACTCCAGGAAACACTAGGTAAATTTGATTTTCTGGTATTACAGATGATCCATACAGACTTTTCTATATGATGGTTTTCTTCCAGCCATTGACGCCAGTCCTCCCTTGTTTTGACATGAAAAGTTTTTTTCTCATCCATTTTCCCGTAGTTTTAGTTTTACTATGATGTAAAGTTAAAATACTTTGGTGACAATAGTTTGTCAGTAGTAAAAATTCAATTTCTTATGAGGAATATTTCAGAACTTCATCAATAAATATGAAAATATATTTTAAAGAAATAAATCATAAATTAGCCCCAAATAAATAATTAAATATTTATCTTGTTCAGTCAGATATGGATAGGGAAACTATAGATTATGTCATTAGGTATTTCAGAAGGTTAATGACAGAGAATGAAACATTAGCATTGAATCATCATATGTATACTTACAAAAGTTCTGATAGTATTTATTTGAAGAATATAATGATTGAACGAGGGTGGATTAATACTGAACCTGAAATCATAAAGCTATTGGAGAATGGATATGAAGCTTTTGAACAAAATACAGTAAAACGGATCATGAGAGAAACTCCTGAAAAAGTTTTTTTCAATTATTGTCCAAATTGCAATAAATTAGCCCGTACTCCACAAGCAAAGCAATGCAGATATTGCGGATATAGCTGGCATCATTTAACGGTTGCTCAATTTAAGCTTAATAATGTATTTCAACTAACCGGAAGAAACTTTTTCTTAATAGGACAAATTGCAGAAGGTAAAATAAAAGAAGGACAAAGAATAGATTTAAGAATATTAGGACTTAATAAAAAGCCTAAAATTCAATCCATTGAATTTGCCCTTACACGTCAAGACGGAAAAGCATGGGAGGATATTGCACTGGCGATAAATGAATTAACTACAGAAGATCAGGAATATTTAAAAAGTATCATGCCTGTCAGAAACCCGATTGACATCATAATGGTATAAATTATTTTTTCGAGTTCTTCACCTGTAATGCTCTCTGGTAAAAAGACTGGCTGGCAATTTTCTCTTCTGCCTCATCAATCGCGGCCAGCAGATTATTTTTATTGTCTGTAATAGTTCCCAAAACCTGGGACATCAGCTCCCATACCGGCTTCATTCTTTCAATAAGCTCATTCCCTTTTGGAGTCAGTTTAAACAGTCTTTTTCTTTCGTCCTGCTGATCTTTTTCCCATTGTATCAACTCCAGTTTTTCGAGTTCCTTAAGCAGGGTTATGGTAGACGGATGGGTATACCCGATCTCGTTGGCAATTTCTACTACACCTGCTATTTCCTTTTTATAAATGGTAAAGATCACCGGAAACCACTTCAGTTCAAAATCAATTCCGAATGCTTTGTAGATGAGTGCTCCATCTTTTCTCAATTGTTCACTGAGACGGTGCAGCCTGGTAGATATGGCAAGAATTCCTGCTTCGTTGATTACATTCATATTCAGTCAATATTTAAATGGTAAAAAATATCATCAGCACTCATTAAAGGGAAGTCAGCCGGAAGATTTCCTTTTTCAATCTTCACAAAATGATTCCTTTCATAAAAACGTTGTGCTGCCTTCAATACCGTTATGGTTCCCAAATATAGATCATCAATCCCTCTTTTACGGCAAAAAGTAATTAAAACCTCCAGTAATTCCTGGGCTATATTCAGTTCTTTTCCTCTGAACTCCCTTTTCACAAACATTTTCCTGATGGCTCCTGCCCTGTCGTCAAATTTAACCAATGCTATAGAACCTACCAGCTCACCATCTACAAAAGCACCCCAAAAATTACCTCCGGCTTCTGTGTAAAAACTTTCTATCTGCAAAAGGTCAGGCTGATCCTGTATCTTAATCGGAATATTAAACTCTTTCTGCTGAATTGTTAAAATAAGGTCAATGGCCTGCTCTGAGTAAGAATTTCCTATCGGCTGTATCTCTAATTTCATAGTGTCTGTATTTTAAAGTATAAAACTACGTAGTCAAATACATATTTACAAATTATTTTTCCGGTTTAAAGAAATTTAACATAAAATAGCAAACCTAATTTTTATCTGATGATATTTATGTAATTTTCTCAAAAATTAATACCATTCAAAACTTTACTTTAAAAATGAAAATAGAAAACCTGAAGCCTTTCAACGGCCAGCACTGTGAAACTACTGCCACAGGAACATTATTGCGGCAAATAGGAATTGAGCTTTCCGAGCCTATGCTTTTCGGATTGGGTGAAGGTCTCAGCTTTATCTACTGGAATATGAAAACGATGGATTTCCCTTTCATCGGAGGACGAATAAAACCTGATTTGCTGACTCAAAATTTAGCTAAAAATCTGAATCTTGAATTAACAGTAAAAGAAACATCTTCACAGCAAAAGGCCTGGGGACAAGTAAAAGAACTTATCAATAATGGCCAGCCAGTAGGATTGAAAATGGATTGCTACCATCTGGAATACTTTTCAAATCCTTTTCATTTTGCCGGACATTATGCCGCGATTTATGGTTATGATCATGAAAATGCTTTTTTGGTGGATACCATACAACAGGGCGGACAGGTACAGACTTCCTTAAAAAGCCTGGCAATGGCACGGGCTGAAAAAGGGCCGATGGCTTCCAGAAATCTGTATTATACCCTCAGGAAAACAGACAGAAAATTTAATCTGGAAATAGTCATCATCACTGCGATCAAAAATAATGCAGCTGAATATCTGGATCCTCCCATTACCAATATCTCTTACAAAGGGATTTTAAAAACGAGTAATGAAGTTATCAAATGGTTCAATACAAGTAAAAATATTGAAGGGGAATTTAAACAAGCAGCTTTACTCATGGAAAAAGCAGGAACAGGCGGAGCTTTATTCAGAAATTTATATCGTGATTTTTTGAAGGAAAGTTATGAACTGCTTCAACTGGATCAGATAAAAAAAGGATATGAAGCCTTCTCAGAAATTGCTGAACTCTGGACGGGTGTTTCCCGGCTGTTTGAAAAAGTGAGCCAGACAAAAGAAATAAAATATATTCAACAGGCTTCGGATATCTTAAAAACCCTATCAGAAAAAGAGAGAGAAGCCATGAAAATTTTGGTCACATTATAGGATTTTTACACATATCATAAAAAAACGTATGCCAGTAGTGACATACGTTTTTTTTATATTTTGCGAAATAAAGACTACTTCCAGCCTCCGCCCAAAGCCTGGTAAAGCTCTACGGCTGCTTTCATTTTACTGTATCTTGCATTGGAAATGTTAAGCTCTGCATTCAATGAATTCACACTTGCATTCAACACTTCCAGATAGTTGGCCATACCATAATTAACCAATTCCTGGGAATAGTCAACAGATTTTTTGTAGGCATCCAGTTCTTTTTGCTTCAATTCAATGAATGAATCCTGTACAGAAAATACTCTGATGGCATCAGAAACTTCTTTTCCAGCTGTCAGAACAGTCTTTCTGAAGTTCAGATAAGCTGTTTCCTGATTGGCAAGACTTACGTCATAATTGGTCTGGATCTGCCTTTTATTTAAAATAGGCTGTGCCAGTCCTGCCACTACATTCGCGAACAATGAATTTACGCTGAATAAGTGGTCAATATCCACAGACTGCAATCCACCGCTTCCTGTCAGTTTTAAAGTAGGATAAAACTGAGCTTTGGCAGCATTCGTCAGTTGGAAAGCATTCATTAAGTTAAATTCTGCTCTCATGACATCCGGACGGTTGGCCAGAAGCTGAGTAGGATACCCCAGTTTCAGATCAATCGGAAGCTTCTGTCCTTCCAATGTAGATCTTTCAATAGAATGGGAAGGCTCTCCCATCAAAAGGCTCATGGTATTTTCAAGCAGCTGGATCTGTGTATCAATATCAATCAGTAATGATTTGGCATTGAAAACAAGGGCCTCACTCTGCTGTACTGCTACTTCAGTAACTGTCCCGGAAGTTTTTAAAGCCTTAGTAGCTTCAAGGTTTTTCTCTCTTACCGCAATGGTTTCCGTAATAATTCTCTTCTGCGCATCAAATGTCAGCAACTGATAATATGCAGATGCAATGGATGATACAAGGCTGCTTTTTACCGCTTTATGAGCTGCAACAGTTCCCAGGTAGGTAGCAAGCTGTGCTTTCTCCTGTGCCTTTAATTTGCCCCAGATATCTGCTTCCCATCCGATACTTGCCGTAATGTCAAACTGGTTTACATAACGTCTTTCCCCAATGATCTGCCCAAACTGGGTGTTAATAGACTGCGTCTGAAATGTGTAGTTGGGACCGATAGAAAGTGTTGGTTGATAAGCTGCTTTGCTTTGCTTCAGATACGCTTCTGCTGAATTGATACTTTCCAGCGCAATTCTGATGTCAAGATTATTCTCCAACGCCTTAGAGATATGCCCCTGCAATATCGGATCAGTAAATATTTCTTTCCATGAAATATCTGCAATACTGGTACTGTCCGAAGGGAGCATATCCGTACGGAAAAGCTTTTCGTCCACAACGTTCTTCGGCCTTTCATACTCTTTTCTTGCCATACAGGATGAGATGGCTCCGAGTATGAAAACTGAAAAAGTGATTCCTTTTATGATGTTTAATAAACTCTTCATTATTTTTAATTAGAAGTTAGAGTTTAGAAGTTAGAAGTTAGTTTTTAGACTCATTTCTAATTTCTAACTTCTAATTTCTTAAATCTTAATTTTATTCTGCTAAATTGATATCTTCTTTTTTGATAGGTTTAATTTTTTCCTGCAGTGTTTCAAAAATCACATACAGAACCGGAATTACAAATAATCCCAAAACAGTTCCTATCAATAGTCCGATGGCCGCACCCGTAGCGATAGATCTGTTACCTACGGCTCCAATTCCACTTGCCAGTACCAACGGTAATAAACCGAAAATAAAGGCAAACGATGTCATCAGAATAGGTCTCACCCTGGCTTTCGCTGCATTGATGGCTGACATCACAATCGTTTCTCCATGATGCCTTCTCTGAACAGCAAATTCGACAATAAGAATCGCATTTTTCGCCAGTAATCCCACAAGCATGATCAGGGCAATCTGGAAGTAGATGTTATTTTCCAGCCCCATAATCTTCTGACCGAAGTAAGCCCCCATTACTCCAAGAGGAAGAGAAATAATAACGATCAGCGGAAGGATATAACTTTCATACTGTGCAGAAAGGATAAAGTAAACAAAGATCAAACTTAGCCCGAAAATAAGAAGTGTTTGAGAGCCTGAATTTAATTCTTCTCTCGTTAACCCTGTAAATTCTACCGCATAGTTTTGATTCAGAGTTTCATCCGCTACCTGTTGTACCGCAGCAATCGCATCCCCGGAACTATACCCGTCAGAGTTCGCTCCTGTCACCTTCACTGAAGTAAAAAGGTTATAACGGCTTACAGATTGTGGTCCGTATGCTTTTGTCAATGTTACAAACTGTGAAATCGGAGTCATGATCCCTGATCCTGTTCTTACATAAAGCTGATTCAGGTTTTCAATATTCTTTCTGTTTTCAGGAAGCGCCTGAACCATTACCCTGAACTGTTTTCCATACTTGGTAAAGTCTGCAGTATAAATTCCTCCGATATACCCCTGCATTGTCGCAAGAATGTCACTGACAGAAACACCAAGCTGTTTGCTCAGAGGAACATTTATTTCCATCTGATACTGAGGATATTTGGTATTGAATGAAGTCTGTGCAAACTGAATTTCCGGTCTCTGCATCAGCTTACCGATGAATTCATTGGTTTTGGCATCCAGATCAGCATATTCTCCACCTGATTTATCAAGCAATACCATTTCAAAACCTGCACTGTTACCAAATCCCGGTACACTAGGCGGCTGGAAGAATACCACTTTGGCATCAGGAACAGATCCTACAATTCCAAATAATTTTTTGGTAATATCTTCAGAAGTCTGTCCGTCTTTTTTTCTTTCTTCGAACGGTTTAAGTTTAACAAAGGCAAGACCGTTGTTACTCCCGTTCCCGGACAAGAACCCTCTACCTGTTGAGATCGTTACATTCTGCACACCCGGAACTTTCAGTGCTTTGGCCTGAAGTGTTTTCAAAGCATTATAAGTTCTTTCCATGGAAGCTCCCGGAGGAAGCTGTACATCTGTAAAGATAATCCCTCTGTCTTCTGTAGGTACAAACCCTTTCTTCATGCTGCTGCTTGCCCAGAATAAGATACCTCCGGTAACAGCGAAAATAATCAGGGTTACCCATTTATGTCTTAATAAGAATACAAATCCTCTTCCGTAACGTTCAGTAGTCGTTTTAAAAGCAATATTAAACTTATAGAAGAACTTCTGTAAAAGATTCAGATTTTTATATTCTGCATGATGCGCTTCGTGAGGTTTTAAAAATAATGAACATAAAACCGGACTCAGGGTTAATGCATTAATCGCAGAAATAATAATGGCTATAATCAGCGTAATACCAAACTGCTGGTAGAATACCCCTGTAGGTCCCGTAATAAAGGTTACCGGGATAAATACTGCTGCCATTACCAAAGTAATAGAGATAATTGCTCCTGTAATCTCATCCATCGCCTCTACAGTCGCTTTTTTAGCATCAGAAATACCATGCTCCATCTTGGCATGAACGGCCTCGACGACCACAATGGCATCATCCACTACAATACCAATCGCCAGTACCAATGCAAATAAGGTCAAGAGGTTTAATGAATATCCGAAGAGATTCAGAAAGAAGAATGCCCCCACAATAGATACCGGAACTGCGATAGCCGGGATCAGTGTAGATCTGAAGTCCTGAAGGAAAATATATACTACAATAAATACCAGAATGAAGGCCTCAATCAAAGTATGGACTACCTTTTCAATAGAAGCTTCCAGGAATTCGTTGGTATCAAAGTTGAAAGTATACTTTATCCCTTTTGGAAAAGTCCCTTCAGCTGATTTCAGATAGGCTTTGATATTTTTAATAATCTCCTGAGCGTTGGATCCCGGAGTCTGGAAGATCCCCATACTGATGGAAGGGTTGTTTCCGTTCTCCCCGATTCCTGTATAAGACTGTCCTGCCAGTTCCACTTTAGCAACGTCTTTCAGCATCAGGTTCTGTCCGTTTGCAAGAGATTTGATGATGATATTATCGTACTGTTCT
Source organism: Chryseobacterium sp. ON_d1 (assembly GCF_006829085.1). Classification (GTDB taxonomy): domain Bacteria; phylum Bacteroidota; class Bacteroidia; order Flavobacteriales; family Weeksellaceae; genus Chryseobacterium. The sequence continues at coordinate 586,121 of NZ_BJTC01000001.1, read as the reverse complement.
TTATCGTTGAATTTACCTACATATTTGATGATATACTCAAAAGAACTTCCGCTGTTTTGTCCGATAGAACCTGCAGCGGCTTCTCTACTCTGCTCATTAATGGCATTGGTAACATCAGTAGGTGTTACACTGTAAGCAGCCATTTTTGCAGGGTCCAGCCAGATTCTCATTGAGTAGTTTTTACCCCCGAAAACGTTCGCATCCCCGACACCATTTACCCTTTTCAGATTGGGAATAATATTGATATTCAAAAAGTTCTGGAGGTATACATCATCAAGATCTTTATTTTCAGAATAGAAAGACATATACATCAGGGCACTGGTCTGCTGCTTCTGGGTTACTACCCCTGAACGCGTTACTTCGGCAGGTAACAGTGGCGTAGCTCTCGCCACACGGTTCTGTACGTTTACCGCTGCAATATCAGGATCTATTCCCTGTTTGAAGAAAACCTGGATCTGAGCAGAACCGTCGTTACCGGCACTGGAAGTGATATAATCCATACCTTCCACCCCATTGATCTGTTCTTCCAAAGGTACTACTACACTCTTCATTACCGTTTCGGCATTGGCTCCCGTATAGTTTGCGGAAACACTCACCGTAGGCGGTGCAATGTCCGGATACTGTGTAACCGGTAACGAGATCAGTCCCAGCACACCGAGAATCACAATCAGGATTGAGATTACGGTGGATAAAACCGGTCTGTTAATAAAGTTTTTTATCATTAGAATTTCGGTTTTATTGATTGAACAAGACTATCCATTTTAATTGGCTTCGGCTTTACTGCTGTTCCCGGTTTCAGACCTCCGATACCAGCTGCAATAACTCTTTCACCTTTATTAACTCCAGATTTGATAAGAGCCATATTGTCGATTCTGTCGATAACATTCACAACAACGTTTCTGGCTGTATCACCTTTTTCTATCTTGTATACATATACAATACCCTGCTGCTCATAAGTAGCGCTTTCAGGCACTACAAGTACATTGTCATAGTGCTGAGGGAATCTGATCGTTCCACTGTTACCATTACTTAATAATTTCTGAGCATTCGAGAAAGCAACTCTGAACTGAATAGTCCCGGTTGTAGGATCAATCTGACCGGTAATGGCTTCAATTCTCCCTTTTTCAGGATAAAGACTTCCATTGGCCAGCTGAAGTTCCACCATAGGTAAGTTTTTAATTTTTTCAGGCATAGATGCGCCCGGAGATTTTTCAAGGAAATCAAAATATTCTTTTTCATTCATGGCAAAGTAAGCATAGATCTCAGATGTATCAGAAATCGTTGTCAGAGGAGTCTGATCAGACGGACCTACCAAACTTCCCACTTTTAATGGAAGCTTGCCGATGACCCCAGAAATAGGCGCACGGATGATAGAATATTCGATATTGGCTTCTACTCCTTTATAATTGGCTTCAGCCTGTCTTTTGGCTGCGTTTGCCTGCTGCAGCTGAGCCTGAGCCTGAGCCAGTTGTGCCTGTGCAGTCTGTAACTGTACGTTGCTGATGATATTTTTCTGAACCAGAGGTTTTAGTTTGTTAACTTCAACCTGAGCTGCATTTACAGAAGCCTGAGCCGCTGCAACACTGGAGGCTGCAGCACCGATTCCTGCTTTGGAAGCCGCCGCATTTTCATTCAGAATATTGGTTTCCAGACGGAACAGTGGCTGTCCTTTTGTAACATATTGCCCTTCATCCACCAATACCTGGGTAATATATCCCTGTATTTTTGCACGTACATCATTGTTTACCCTACCCTGGATGGTAGCCGGAAACGTCTGATAACCCACTATATTTTTTGACTCCACGGAAACAACAGGATAAGGCTTGGCGCCATCCTGCTTCGGAGCTTCTTTTTTGCAGGCAGTCAGTGAAAGCGCTGCAATGGAAAGTATAACTAGCTTATTATTCATTTTATAGTTTATTAAGAGATTCCTGAATATTTTCTATGTTTTTATTTAAGAGTGCTTTGTAAACTTCTATTCTTTCATTGTATCCATCGTCTTTACTTTTTTTAAAATTGTTTAAATCATCTAATAGTCTTAATTCGTCCTGCATTTTCTGGACAATTTTTTCGAATCGTATTTTTTTGTATTCATCATTGATGAAAAAGTACCGTTTCCGTTCATCCATCTTATTATGATCTACAATAAGCTGTGCATTGAGCAGTAATGAGATACTGGTAGAAACAGAGCTTTTACTTGCAGAAAGTACTTCAACAAACTCGTCAAAAGTAATTCCTACTTTCTCATAGTCAAAAAGAAGGTAGGAATAAATTTTCGATGCTAAAGGGGGTAGGCTGAACACGGTGCCATAGAATTTTACGGCATCCTGAAAAATTTTCTCATCAATTTCTATACTTTGGTGCATAATATAAAAATTTGAACAAAAGTAGAAATTAGTTCAGAACTAAACGAACAAACCTGATAGAGTTTATAAATACAGGCTGTTTTAAAAATTCAATGAAAGTTGATTTAACTTTTTACCTAAATTATAATCTTCTCAAATGCTTTTCTCATCCCGTCTCTCAAAAGAACCTCTCCGCAATAAGAATATCCTCTGCCTTCAAGGATTTTTAACATAGCGATATTGTCATGGTTGGTATCTACCTTAATACTCTGAATGCCATGGGATCTGGTAAATTCTTCGATATGATCAAAAAGCTTTTTTACCATACCCTGTCCTGCAAATTTTTCATCTACGGCCACTCTGTGAACTACTACAAATTCTCCATCGCTCAACCATGCTCCTTCAATGGTGCTGTATGCAGGCTCATCATTCAAAATCAGGGCTGCGTACACAGCAATCTGTCCATCAACCGTCAAAACATGTCCGAATCCTTTGGCAATATCACTTTCTACGGTTCCAAGATTTGGATATCCGTTCTGCCATTGAGTACTTCCGTCCTGTCTCCTCCTTTCAATAGATTGCTGAATGATTTCCCAAATAATGTCCCTGTCTTCAATTTTCGCTTGTCTTAGTTTAATCTCTGGATTCATACTGTAAATTTGATTAAAAGATTGAATGATTTAAACTCAGAAGAACTATCCTTCAATCTTTGAAATGTTTATCTTTTAAGGTTTTATTGAATTAAAAAACCGAAAACTAATTAAAATTAATTTTCGGTTCGAAGTAGTAAAATTTAAAATTATGAAATTGTTTATTGATTTTCACTTTGTTGAAGGTAAGCATCAATAATTTCAAATGCTCTTTTTTCTTCTTCCAGATCTACCATTACCTTCAGCGAAGTTGCTGTTGGCGTTGTGGTAAATGTAAGATAGTTATTTTCAACGGTGTTTGTAATCTGCGCGTCATCCAATTTAGACTTAACCAACTGAATTTCTGAAGGGTTATCACTTTCATAAACTGATACTCTCGTACTTCTTTCCATATTCTAATTGTTTGAGTATCTAAATATACGACGTTTTTTTTAAAATTACAAATCCCCTGTTTTAAATTTTATTAATATTATTTTCAATTTTGGTTAAAGCCAATTGAATTTCCTCTTGGGAAACATTCAAATGAGGTCTGAAACGAAGAGACTGGTCCCCGCATGGAAGAATGATCAATCCATCATTGAAAAGCTCGTTCATCAGGTGGTTTCTCTGTTCTGCAGTTGGAAGATCGATCGCACACATCAGTCCTCTTCCTCTTGCATTTGAAATTTTCTCAGGATACTTTTCAGCAAGAGCTTTTAAACTTTCCAATAAAAAGTCTCCAACTATTCTTGCATTCTCCACAAGGTTTTCTTTTTCGATCACTTCCATTACCAGCTGAAAACGGAGCATATCAATAAAATTCCCTCCGAATGTAGAGTTGATTCTTGAACTTTCTCTGAAAACATTGTTCGGAACCTGATCAAACTTTTCTTTATTGGCCAGTACCCCACAAACCTGCGCTTTTTTCCCGAAAGAAATAATGTCCGGTTTTGCTGTAAAATGCTGGAATGCCCACATTTTTCCGGTAATAGCGATACCTGTCTGAACTTCATCAAAAATAAGTAAGATTTCGTTGTCATCACAGATTCTTCTTAATCCCAATAAGAATTCGTCTCTGAAATGATTGTCACCGCCTTCAGCCTGAATAGGTTCTATAATGATACAAGCCACTTTATCGGGGTGCATCAGGATAGCCTCTTCAATCTGAAGCAAAGCAAGGTTTTCGTTTTTGATGGTTTCCTCAAGGTTGTCTTCTGTAATCGGGAATTTCAATTTTGGATTTAAAATTCTCGGCCAGTTGAACATTGGGAAATATTGATATTTTCTGGGATCGGAAGTGTTTGTTAAACTTAAAGTATAACCGCTTCTTCCATGGAAAGCCTGTTTGAAGTGGATGCAGATTCCTGCTTCAGTGTCTAATCCTTTTGCAAAATTTTTGCGGGTTTTCCAGTCGAAACATGCCTTCATTGCATTTTCAACCCCCAGCGTTCCGCCTTCGATAAAGAAAGCATACTGCAGCTCTTCAGGAATAACTACTCTTTCAAATACTTCAAGGAAATGGGCGTATTCTTCTGAATAAACGTCAGCCAAAGTAGGTTTGTTCACCGCCATTCTTCCCAGCCATTCTGATCTTTCTACAAGATAAGGGTGGTTGTATCCGATAGACGCCGATGCGAACATAGAAAACATATCCAGGTATTCTCTGTCTGTAAGCTTATCGTATAGCCATGAACCGTGTGATTTTTCAATATCCATCACAAAATCGAAGCCGTCGGCCAGCACATGTCTTCCTACTGTTTCTTTAACTTTATTTACTTTTATATCCAATGTTTGTTCCATAATAAATTGTAGTGTGATTTAATAAGCGAATGATTAAATGATCCAAAGAATAAAGCATTTAATCATTCAGGTTATTAATTTTTTTGTCTTTTAATTACTTTAAAGCTATGCTTTTATAAATCAAATTTAATTCCTTGTGCAAGAGGAAGTTGCGTAGTGTAATTTATAGTATTGGTTTGTCTTCTCATATAGTACTTCCAGGCATCTGATCCAGACTCTCTTCCTCCTCCGGTTTCTTTCTCACCACCGAAGGCTCCTCCGATTTCAGCACCTGATGTTCCGATATTAACGTTGGCAATACCACAGTCTGAACCGGCATGAGAAAGGAACAGTTCCGCTTCTCTTAAATTCTGAGTCATAATCGCAGAAGATAATCCTTGGGGAACATCATTCTGGATAGCGATAGCCTCTTCTAATGTTTTGTACTTAATCAGATATAGGATAGGCGCAAAAGTTTCGTGCTGAACAATCTCATAAGAATTCTTTACTTCGGCAACGCAAGGCTTCACATAGCATCCGGATTCGTAATCTTTTCCAGATAATACTCCGCCTTCTACAACAAATTTTCCACCTTCTTTTTTACATTTCTTGATGGCTGCTTCATATTGATTCACTGCATCAGTATCGATCAGCGGACCTACATGGTTGGTTTCGTCCAACGGATTTCCGATTTTCAGCTGACCATAAGCTTTCGCCAGTCTTGTTTTTACTTCGTCATATACACTTTCATGGATAATCAGTCTTCTTGTTGAAGTACATCTCTGTCCTGCAGTTCCTACCGCTCCAAAAACAGCTCCGATGATCGACATGTCGATATCTGCTTCTTTTGTAATGATAATCGCATTGTTTCCTCCTAATTCAAGAATAGACTTTCCGAATCTTTCTGCTACTTTAGAAGAAACCATTCTTCCAACTCTTGTAGATCCTGTGAAAGAAACAAGGGCAACTCTTTTATCATCTACTAATTTCTGTCCGATTTCGTGGTCTGATACCAGTACGCTTGAAATTCCTTCAGGAAGGTTATTTTCCTTCAAAACTTCCATCATGATATTCTGGCATGCAACAGCACAAAGCGGTGTTTTTTCAGATGGCTTCCAGATGGTAACATTACCACAGATCCATGCCAATGCTGTATTCCATGACCATACGGCTACCGGGAAGTTGAATGCTGTAATAATTCCTACTACTCCAAGCGGGTGGTACTGCTCATACATTCTGTGGCCCGGTCTTTCAGAGTGCATCGTATATCCCTGAAGCTGTCTTGAAAGTCCTACAGCAAAATCACAGATATCAATCATTTCCTGAACTTCTCCAAGTCCTTCCTGTAATGATTTACCCATTTCATAAGAAACAAGTTTACCAAGATCTTCTTTATATTTTCTTAATTTTAAGCCCAGCTGTCTTACGATTTCTCCTCTTTTGGGAGCCGGAATCAGCCTGAATTCCTGAAATGCTTTCTGAGCAGTTTCAATTACTTTGTCATAATCACTTTCTCCGGAAGTTTTTACTTTAGCGATCAGCTTTCCATCCACAGGAGAAATGCTTTCTATCACCTTTCCTGAAGCGAAATATTTCCCGCCCACTGAAGTCCCTTTGTTCTCTTCTTTAATACCAAGGTTTTTAAGTGTTTTTTCGATTCCGAAATCCTTTACTTTTTTTGACATAAAATCTTACTTTTCGTTCTCTCTAAAGATAAAAATATTATGTGAACCTCAAAACTTTAATTTTTATTATGCTTTTTATTTGGACTAATTATAAACATGCTTATCTTTGTAGAGTAATCATTTTGATAATCACCAATGGAAAATTCACAAGAAAATAACTCAAAGCTTAAAAAGTGGTTCAAGCGTGTGGGATGGGCTGGATTAGCTTTCTTTACCATTAAAGGCTTGATTTGGCTCGTCATATTCTACGTTGGAGCAGACAGTCTTCAGAGTTGTATAAAATAAAAAAGCAGAGAAATTTTCTCTGCTTTCTTTTTGGTATAAGGTTAAGTGAATTGTTATTTCTTTATTGAAAAGCTAAAAAAAGTGGTCTTTTTTATGTTTTCTGTAATTTAAAAAAAAGAGGATATCATAGATTTCAGTAAAATATTCCCCAAAAAGATTATTCTTTTTCCTGATTCTTCCTTTTAAACTATTCTTTTTTCTTTCTCCCTGAATTGATAAGGCTTTGATGCAGCAGGTATTCTATCTGTCCGTTCACACTTCTGAATTCATCATTGGCCCACCTTTCCAGGAGTTTATATGTAGACTCATCTATCCTTATGACAAAGGATTTTTTGCCTTTGTTTTCCGAAGAGTTCTGAGCTTTTTCTGATTTCATTTTCTAAATTCTCTAACATTATTTCCGACTATCAGTGTAGAAGATCTCTGCACTTAATTTTAACCGTTAAATTTTACTTCTTAATTGTAAAGTGTTCCAGCATTTAATATAGGAGTTGCCGCTTTTTCACCGCAAAGAACCACCATTAAATTGCTTACCATTGCCGCTTTTCTTTCATCATCAAGATCAACGATATTTTCTTCGGATAGTTTTTTCAATGCAAGGTCTACCATTCCTACCGCACCTTCTACAATTTTGGTTCTTGCAGCAACAATCGCAGTAGCCTGTTGTCTCTGAAGCATTGCCCCTGCAATCTCTGAAGCATAGGCCAGGTGTGATATTCTCGCTTCCTGGATCACAATACCAGCCTTAGACAAGCGGTCTGTAAGCTCCTGCTCCAAAATAGAATTGATTTTATCACCTCCTTCTCTCAAGGTAATCGGAGCATGATCATCTTCTAAATTATCATACGGAAAGCTCATCGCCAAATGTCGAACAGCTGCCTCACTCTGCATTTTCACAAAGTCAGAATAGCGCTCTACATCAAAAGCAGCTTTGTAAGTATCTCCTACTTTCCATACGATAACCACAGCAATTTCAATAGGGTTACCCATTTTATCATTTACCTTCAGGGTCTGTCCCTGTAAGTTTTCCGAACGTAAGGAAATTTTCTGTGACGAATACAAAGGATTAATAAAGAATAATCCGTTCTCTTTTACACTTCCGACATATTTCCCGAAGAAGTTCAGTACCCTCGAATGGTTAGGCTGAATAATCATTAAGCCTTTTAAGAAAAAGCATGACAGAAGAAAGCAAAGCATTGAGATAACAACATAGGCTATACTTTGATCTACCCCGGTAATAAAGAAATAGACAGCCGCGGCAAACAAGGCAAGGCAGATAACCAGTGTAAGATAGCCCGACATGGGTTTTAATGTTTTTTCCATGATATAATTTTATTTTGATATTATTTTGATATCATAAAGATAGTAATGAATTTTGAATTATGAATGATAAATTTTGATTTTTTTTTGAGGGGCGAGGTTCGGGGTTCGGGGTTGCGAGGTGCGGAATAGGATTCGGGTATTTTAGATAACGCAAAGTTCGCGAGGTTAATCTATTAGGGTGCATTATATTTTTGTTCGCAAAGCCACTTCGTTTAGCTAAGACTACTATTTCTTTGCTGAGTGAAACGCCTTTGCGAACGATATCTATCATCATAAAATCATTGCGAACATTAGCGTTAAAAAAAAACACAAGCACTTTACATTTTACAAACTTCCAGCTTAACTAAAAACACCTCCTTCTTTTGCTGAGTGAAACGTCTTTGCGAACGATATTTCATCACAATACATGCTATTGCGAACTTAGCGTTTATAACTAATCATCTTAAAGCCGGGAACATTATGAACAAAAAAATCCCGGAAAGTGAATTCCGGGATTTCAATTTATAGGTTCAGTATTTTATTTCTTCGTTAAAGTTTTAAACTTCCAGTAAGAAACAGCTGATAAAATGATCATGGTTGAGATTCCTATGTATACCCAAGCAGGCACAGGAACAGGATCACCCGCTGCGTAGGAGTGAAGTCCGCTTAAGTAGTAATTTACTCCAAAGTATGTCATTACCATTGAGCAGAATGCAAACATCGTTGCTACATGGAATGCCCATCTGCTTCTTAATCCTGGCACTAATCTCATGTGCAGTACAAATGCATATACCATAATGGAAATGAAAGCCCAGGTTTCTTTCGGGTCCCAGCTCCAGTATCTGCCCCACGATTCATTGGCCCAGATCCCTCCTAAGAAGTTTCCTACTGTTAATGCAAACAAACCTATCGTTAGTGACATTTCAGAAACAATTACCAATTCTTTCAATGTCGTATCGTGGTGGATTTTATACGTCTCTTTATTGGAAATAATATAGAATACAAGGGAAAGCACGGCAATGATCATTGAAAGCGCAAAGAATCCGTAACTGGAGGTAATAATGGCTACGTGAACAATTAACCAGTAAGACTTCAATACAGGAACTAACGGTGTGATCTGTGGGTCAAGAGCAGAACCTCCGTGCGCAAATCCCATCATGATAACCGCTACCATGAATCCCGCTGCCGGGATTAAAGCATTGGCATTTCGATACAGGATCAAACCTGCTGTAATACCTACCCAAGAGATAAAGATAATCGCTTCATACCCGTTACTCCATGGAGCGTGTCCTGAGATATACCATCTTGCCACAAGTCCTAAGAAATGGCACAGATATCCGATTAAACCAATCGCAATAATTACTTTAATTACCTTGTTTAAAACTTTATTTGGCTTGAATAATTCAACAAATCCTAAGATCAGAAGAAGTCCTCCGACAAGCGTATAGAAAATCAATAATTTGAAATTGATATCTGCTTTATTCATAAAAACCTCAAGATCAACTTTAGATTTTGTAGGAACCACTGCTTTCCCCCATTTCTGCTGGTAGTCTGAAAGCTTTGCCAATTCCTTATCTGCTTTGCTCCAATCTCCTGTTTTTTGTGCTGTAAGAGCTTCTGCAAAATAAGGACCCATTACCTGTTGAGACTCCATATCCGGTTCAAATTTCTGATCCAGCCATGAATGCCATGTGTGGTTAGCATCGTTCTTTACAGGAACAATTCTCATAAACTGACCGCTGAAGAACTCATTGAAAATCTGTACTCTTTCGTTTACAGCAATGACTTCTTTATCATAGTTTGTTTGCTCAGCAGGTTTTTTACGGAATGCAGTATTATAATCATGTTCCAGAATATAAGTCAAATTACCGTTAGCATCTGCCGGGAAAAGGTTCATTAAAGAAGTGTAACCATCTTCATCAGCTTTTGTTTTATTTTTCAGCTCATCACCTCCTTTTGGCCCAACTTTAATCATCGGAACCATTGTCCAGCTTGGCGTATCTGTATTAATAGAAAGAAACCATTGGTTAGCAGTCAGAGATTTTCCGTCTGTTCCTTTGAAACTGTCGTGCTTGTAAAGTTTTCTTAAAACCTCTAAAGCCTGTGTGTTTATTGGAATAATTCTTCCTTCGAAGTTCTGAACTAAAAGATATCCGAATTTATCAGCATGTTCTTTACTGATTTTGTTTCTTGCAATAATTTCGTCCGGAGAAATAGATCTCATTTTCCCCATTGGAGTTGCCAGAGAGTTCTGCTTTGGAGCAGCACCATCAAGAGGCTGCGCAGACGGAGACGGAGCATGAGCATGGTTGTCACCTTCTACATGGATATGTTCCCTGCTTCCATCTGTTGTTCCGTGAGTTTCGATTTTCTGAGCATTTAATCCTAAGCTTAAGAACAGTAAAAGTATACCTGCTGCTTTCTTTTTGTTAACATCAGTCAGCATTTTATTTAATTTCCAGAAGTGCGTTCCTTTCCAGAAGAAGATCACAAACATTCCTAAGAATAAAAGTCCGTACCCGATATAAGAAATTAAAGTTCCCCAATAATCGTGGTTCACAGAAAGAACAGTTCCCATTCTGTCCGGGTCAAAGCTCGACTGGAAAAAACGGTATCCTTTGTGGTTAAGAACGTGGTTCATATAGATTTTATAAGGAGTTTCTTTACCTTCATCAATGATTTTCACATGACTTTCATAAGCACTTGGAGACGAACTTCCCGGATACGTTTCCATTACGAAGTCATCCAATTTTAATGCAAAAGGTGTGTTGTATACTTTAGGCCCGAAACCTACCATAATGTTTAAACCGTCCATAGTTACCTGCTTGTAGGCATTTGGGTTTCCTTTTTCAACAGAAAGATCTACCAGCTGCTTTGTTTTTGGACCCTGAAGCTCAACCTGAAGCATATCCGGTACATTGGCATCTTTCTTTCTGTCACCTTCAATAGCCATCAGTCTTCCTTTTTTAAGACCTTCAGGAACGACAAGCTTCAGTTCATTGATGGTATATAAACTTCTTAATGCCAACGGCTGGAATTCATTTTTTACAGTAGTTCCTGTTGCCTGGGTAGCCATGGTCATGTAGCTTGCATCTACAGGTGTTTTGATGAACAATTTCCCTCCTTCATTTTTGAATTCTACAGCTCCGTCAATCGCCCTGTTGAAGGTCACCAAAGTTCCGTTGATCGATTTTGTCTCCCCCGGTTTGATGTAAATATTTTGTCTTCCGGTGTTTCCGGTAGAAACCAAATGAAGATACTCTGTACCGTCTGGCTCAGCGACAAGACTGTCTTTTTTTCTTTGAATGTATTCTTTTGCGAACACTTTCACTTCTTTTCCATGGAAGTCATAGGTCGCCTGGAAATCTTTGTGAAGTGGAGACATCAGATAAGGAACATCCTGATAATTAAGAACATCTCCTTTTTCTTCAATCTGAATTTTAAAGAAATTTTTATCCGTTACAATTTCGTTGGAAGTTTCGCCTTCTCTGATGTGCATGGTTCCTTCGAAACTGATGTATCTTGTGATAGCACCCCCGATAAAAATAAAAACAAAGGCAAGGTGGAAAACAAGAACCGGCCATTTATCCTTTTTCCAAAGTCTGTATCTTCCGATATTTCCTATGAAGTTAAGAATAAGCAGGACCATGATCAGTTCGAACCATTTGGCCTCATAAATTAATGCTTTTGCTGTAGGAGTTCCGTAGTCGTTTTCTAAGAACGTTGCATAAGCCATCGCAAATGCGTACACCAGCAACAATACAGCCATTGTCCTGGTTGAGATAAGAATATCTTGGAGCTTCTTCATGATTTATTGTACTTGACATGCAAAAATAAGCATGATAAACCATAAAGAGCTTAAAAAAAGCTGTTTTTTGTCACTTTGGCCCTTGTTTTGCTTATTTTGAAACATTCTTAATAAGCTTGAAAACATTAGGAAAAATTCAATTTTTAATTCTGAAAAAATATAGATTCATAAAAACTATTTCAGTGATTGAACTCTTCTATTTGAAAACCAAATAAAATTCCATAAAAAACTGATCTACAGTTGAAATAGAAATATAAAAAATCAATCCACTTACCCAATCAACAATTTCTTTCTGATTTTACTTAAAAACTCGTGGGTGATACCAAGATACGAAGCGACCTGCTGTTGGGTAATTCTCTGTTCTAATCCGGGATACTTTTCAAGAAATTCAAGATAACGCTTATCCGCTGTTTTGCCCGTTAAGGAAAGAATCCTCCTTTGCAGTGCTACCGAAGATTTTTGATTCATAATTCTGAACAGTTTTTCTATCTGTGGCATTGTTTCGTACAGGTGTTCTTTATCTTTTTTAGAAATCATCAACACTTCACTGTCTTCAAGGGCTTCAATGCTCAGAATACTGGGAGCGTTATTGATAAGACTGTCAATATCTGTAATCCACCAGCCTTCAACAGCAAAATATAAGGTTTGCTCAAATCCGCTTTCATTCAGGTAATAGATTTTGAAGCAACCAGTCAAAACAAATCCTTCAAAATTACAATAGTCGCCTTCTTTGAGAACGATTTCTTTCTTTTTAAACTTTCTGTATTCAAAAGGCTTTGTAAACTGGTTGAAATCCTCCTGGGAAAGATTTACATAGTTACTGATATTTTTATAGAGCAGATCGGACATTCTGTAATTTAAGCAAAATAAAGGTATCAAAATTATTGACACCTTTATTGAATTAAGTGATGTTAAGTTGTTTTTATATGTAAGCAATAGAACTTCAATTTTTGTTGGGTAAACGCAAAGACGCAAAGTTTTATCATAACATATTGTTTATTTTAAGACGCAAGAAAATCGAAGATTTTCAGCAAGATAACCTGTTTTAAATTTTTATCAGAGATAAACAATTTTTAATATCATTTTGCGACCTTGCGTATCCAAAGAAGCCTACTTGCTTAAAAATTCATTTGTATTCATTACATTGGCATAGAGATTCCCAAGAGCAGATATCCCAGCCAGAAAAGACTTTTGTACATCTGCTGCTTTTACCACTTCTCCGTTCAGTTCACGGTTTCTGGTTGCAGTAGCATCTCCGACAATGGTATTAATAAACCCGAAATCAAAAGCAGCTCTTGTTGTTGCCTCCACACAAATATCGGTCATCATTCCTGTCATCACAAGGTTTTTGATTTTCTTTGATTGAAGGAAACTCAAAAGATCAGTCTCTCTGAAACTGTTGGGAAAATGCTTAACAATAATTTTTTCATCTTCCATCGGTAAAACCAAATGATTGATTTTAGCTCCATCTGTATCCGGAAGGAAAAAAGCAGCTCCTTCATTGGTAGAGATATGCTGGATATGAATGACAGGAAGATTATTTTCCCTGAAATACTCTAAAACTTTCTGGATATTTTGTGCGGCCTGTTCAGCTTTTTCCAGAGTCATTTTCCCTTCCGGGAAATAATCATTTTGTACATCGATAATTAATAATGCCGTGTTTTCCATTTTTTGTTTTTGTGCGTTCATTGTAATCATTGAAATTAAGATCAGACCTGAGGTCAGAATAATTTTGAAAGTATTTTTCATATGTGAAATTTTATGAGACAAAATTACAGAGGCATCAACTTCTTACCTTTGAACTAGTTCAAAAAACAATTTGGGTCAATAATAATCTCTAATACTGTTAATTTTTTTCATCTCTGCTTATTTAATCGAAAATTTTATTATCTTTTTTTAATAAAAACAAATAATAATCAGTTAATATAATTGAACGGTATCAGATTTGGATAAGCAGAAAAATAAGCTTATTTTATTCTGTCATAAAAGAAAATAATTTTAAAGTAAAAATTTTAAATACCCTCTATAAAAGCAGGATTACCAAAATATTTTTTGGATAAAAAAGATTCATTTAGTGTTGAATAAAACATTAAATTTGCGACATTGATATTATGGATAAAAAGACACAAAAAAAACCGACTGAAACGCCTGAGAAAGGCAGAATTTTATCTAAGCCACGTATTTTTTTCGGGCTTACTTTTATACTTTTATCAGCTGTTCTTGCATTTTCATTCATCTCTTATCTGATGAACTGGAAAGCAGATCAAAGCCAGGCAGGAACCATGCTGGACAAGAGTATAAAATCTTCAAATATCTTTGGTAAGGTAGGTGATTGGCTGGGAAATATTTTCATCTTTGAGAGTATTGGTATAGCTTCATTTATCATCGCATTTCTATTGCTTGTCGTAGGAACACTGATTCTTAAGAAAAAGATTTTCAAACCGTGGAAAACCATTGGCCATTCCTTATTTTTTATCTGCTGGCTTCCTATTTTTATGGGAGCCCTTACAAAAGGACAAGGAGTTTTAGGAGGAGTTTATGGTTATCAGATCATGGACTATCTTAACTCTATTATCGGAGCAGTGGGTTTATGGACAGTCCTGGCTGCAAGTATCCTTTTATACTTTATTCTTGAATTTAATCTTCGCCCAAGTTCTATCAAAGCGAAACTGAATAAGATCAATGAAAATACTATTGGGAAAGTGAAATCTATGATTCCTGACTCTGATGAGGACTTCGAAGCAGATGAAGAATTGAAAGAAGAGGAAGAGGAAACAGAAGAAGTACCCTCCAGAGTAACGGTAAGTGATATTACCAACCAACCTTCTGATAATACAATCAAAGAACCAGAACCTGTAAATATTCCGAAAGGATTCCCTGAAGTTCCGGTCTCCAATGATATCGAAACCATCACTACACCCAACCACACTTCTTTTGAATCTGAGCCAAAAGAAGTTTCCCAACCGGTAAGCTTAAATCTTTCGACAAAGCCCATTATTCCGGTTTCGAGTCCGGAGGAAGCATTTGATATCAGACCCGCTGCTCCTTCTTCTGTTGCAGGTTCCTCCACACAGGAAGATATTAAATTTAATGTAGAAATAGCGCCTGTTATTGATGTTCTGGATGATCCTGACAGAAAATCCCAGGAACTGGTAGAAAAACACGGCCTATATGACCATAAACTGGATCTGGCTAATTTCCAGATGCCGCCGGTAGAATTATTGAAAGATTATGGCAGTGAAGAAATTTCCATCAACAAGGAAGAACTGGAAGAAAATAAAAACAAGATTGTCGGCCTTCTGAAGAACTTCAATGTTGGAATTGCAGAGATCAAAGCAACCATCGGTCCTACAGTTACGCTGTACGAAATTGTTCCGGAAGCAGGGATCAGGGTAGCAGCCATTAAAAAGCTCCAGGACGATATTGCACTGAATCTTTCCGCATTAGGGATCAGAATTATTGCTCCAATGCCTGGAAAAGGGACAATCGGTATTGAAGTACCCAGAAAAAATCCTACAATGGTTTCTATGCGTTCTGTAATTGCTTCCCAGAAATTCCAGAATACAGATATGGATCTTCCGGTGGTTTTTGGTAAGACCATTTCCAATGAAATTTTCATGGCTGACCTTTCCAAAATGCCACACTTACTGATGGCGGGAGCAACGGGTCAGGGTAAATCTGTAGGGATTAATGCTATTCTTACTTCCCTTCTTTATAAAAAACATCCGAGTGAACTGAAGTTCGTGATGGTGGACCCTAAAAAAGTAGAACTTTCACTGTATTCAAAAATTGAAAGACACTATCTGGCCAAACTTCCTGATGCGGAAGAAGCAATCATTACAGACACCAACAAAGTAATCAATACCCTGAACTCCCTGTGTATTGAAATGGATACCCGATATGATCTTCTTAAAAATGCTTTCTGTAAAAACCTGAAAGAATATAATAAGAAATTTGCAGAAAGAAAATTAAACCCTGAAAACGGACACCGTTATTTACCATATATCGTATTGGTAGTGGACGAGTTTGCAGATTTGATTATGACCGCAGGAAAAGAAGTTGAACTACCCATTGCGAGACTTGCACAGCTTGCCAGAGCCGTAGGTATTCACCTTATTGTTGCCACACAAAGACCTTCTGTAAATGTAATTACAGGTATGATCAAGGCCAATTTCCCTGCGAGAGCAGCCTTCAGAGTAATATCAAGTGTGGACTCCAGAACGATTCTTGACTCTCCGGGAGCGGATCAGCTGATTGGTAAAGGTGACATGCTTTATTTCAACGGAAACGAGATCTTAAGACTTCAGTGTGCTTTTGTAGATACTCCGGAAGTAGAAAGACTGGCAGAGTTTATCGGAGAACAAAAAGGATATTCTTCAGCATTATTACTTCCTGAATACGTTTCTGAAGATTCAACAAGTACAGTAGGTGCTTTTGACCCGAACGAAAAAGATGCTTTATTTGAGGAAGCTGCAAGAATAATCGTTTCTACCCAGCAGGGATCTACTTCAATGCTTCAGAGACAATTGAAACTGGGCTATAACAGAGCCGGAAGAATTATGGATCAGCTGGAAGCAAGTGGTATTGTGGGAGGATTCAATGGTGCTAAAGCAAGAGAGGTTCTGATCAGTGATCTTCATTCTTTGGAACAGTTTTTGGAAGATCTGCGTAGTTAAAGGAAAAACACATCGTTTTAACCTTAAGAATTAAAGAAAATCTAACGATTATTAAATTAAGAAAATGAAAAATATTATTTCAAAAGTTATATTGGGAAGTTTTGTTGTAGGTGCAGTAGGTATGGCTAATGCTCAGAAAATTGATGTCAAAGCTAAAAAGATATTGGATGATATTACAGCCAACTATAATTCTAAAAAGAATTCTTACTTCAAATTTTCTTTTGGAAGCGGCCTTAACGGACAGGTGACAAAAACAGAACCTGGTATTTATTATGTTGCCGGGGAAAAGTACAAACTGAAGATCATGGATACAGAGCAGATCTTTGATGGAAACAAAATTTACAATATCAACGCTGATGATATGGAAGTGACCATTGCCAAACCTAACGGAAGCAGCACTATGTTCTCCCCTATCAACTACCTTACCACCTATAGAAATGATTATAATGTAACCTATAACGGTAAAAAAATGGTTAATGGCGTTAATTCTGATTTCATTAAACTGACGCCGGTAAAAGCTAACGGAATAAAGTATGTCTATCTTTTTGTAGATTCTGCGAAAAAACAAATGGTAAAACTGGAGCAGCACGGAAACAACAAGGATGTAGCGGTAATTGCGATCAAAGAATACAAAGAAAACCAGGATCTGGATCCCAATATGTTTGTTTTTGACAAGAATAAGTTTAAAAACTACGTGATTACAGAACTTTAAAAAGCTGAAAGCGAATTCGCAAACAGGCAAATTTACTTTTTACGTTAAAAAAATAACAAAATATAAAAAGCCACAAGTAAACTTTGTGGCTTTTTGATTAATTTTGGCGCATGTTAAAAATACTAGACCGATATATCATAAAAACCTTCTTTGGACCGTTTTTCTTTATATTCAGCGTATTGTTTTTCATTTTTATTGTAAACATTATCTGGGTTCAGTTGGGGCAGTTTATGGGAAAAGGATTAAGCTACTGGCAAATCCTCAAACTTCTTTTTTACCTTGGGGTAAACGTTATCAGTATGGTTCTCCCCCTTACGATACTTCTTGCCAGCATCATGTCATTCGGTGAATTTGGAGAGCGCTATGAGCTTGCAGCAATGAAAGCCGCAGGAATTCCTTTGACCAGAGTAATGACTCCTCTTCTGGGAATTTCAACAGCTCTTGCCATTATGCTGTTTTTCTTCTCCAACAATATCATACCGGATTTTCAGAAAAAAGCTAAAAACATGCTTTTCAACATTGCCCAGACAAAGCCGGCCATCAACTTTACTCCCGGACAGTTTATCGACCAGATTCCTGGTTACATGGTGAAATTTGACAAAATATATGGAGAAAACGGAGAAAATATTGAGGGAGTTTTTGTCCATAAAAAAGCCAATGCTTACGAAAATCAGCAGTCTGTAGTTGCGGAAAAAGGGAAATTTGTTCCGGCAGCCAATAAAAATTTCCTGAAGCTTGTACTCTATAACGGATACGTATTTGAAGACGCTTTTGCAGGAAAAGGTGATAATGTAAGACAGAAACAGCCTGACCAGGCTATTAAATTTGACACATTGGTCTCCCATTTTGACATCAGTGAAATCATCAACAAAGCGATTGAAAAAGAACAGATTACAGATGATTACCGTTTCCAGACCTATAACCAGCTGGATGGTACTATTACCAAAACAAAGAAAGACAATAAACAGTTTTTTGACAACATCGGTTCCGAGGTTCTTAACCAGACCAATTCTGTGATCAGTTATATGGACAAGGGCAACAAGCATAAAGTAGCCCCTAAAACCCAGATAAAACTGGACACTGTAAAAGGATTCAAAAAACTGGATATTATTTACAATTCTTACAACAGACTGGACAATCTGAAATCAACACTGGAATCTAAAAAGAATGAATACAGTTCCAATGTCAAGTATTTCAGCAAGGTTGTTATTTATCAGCAGAGGATCGTAGCCTATTCCGTAACGTGTATCATTTTCTTCCTGATCGGAGCCAGTTTAGGTTCCATCATCAGAAAAGGGGGAATGGGACTTCCGGTTATCATCGCGATTGTGATCTTCATTATCTTCTATGTCATGAATGTTGGGGTGGAAAATATGTCGTGGAGCGGGAAAATGAATCCTTATCTTGCAGCATGGCTTCCTAATCTTATCCTCCTTCCCTTCGGAGTATGGATGACGTATAAAGCCCTTACAGATTCGCAACTGTTTGATGCTGAAAAATACAAAGCACTGTTCAAACCTATCACCAAAAGGTTTTCAAAAAGTAAAGAACATCAGAGATATCAATAATTTCGGTATCAGAATAAAAAGTAAAAGCTTCGGAAAATTTCCAGAGCTTTTTTTGTTGATGGAGTAAAGTCTTCAATGCTATATCATTTTAAATATAAAAATTTATATTTGTTGAAATTTAAAACAAAACCATGAAGAAATTACTACTTATTGGCTTATTCAGCCTTGTTTCTCTGAATACTTACGCTCAGGATCAGGAAGAAAACGGAACCTACAATGGTGAAAAATACGGATATATCATCAATAAAGCAGGAAAAAAGATTGAAGGTGTCGTACACTTACACGGAGGCTATTCCAGCCCCTGGCAAAATCAGTTAAAAGTAAAATTTGCAGCCATTGCTGATATTGACAAAGCAAAAAACAAAATTAAATTTAAGACTTATGATACAGATGATATTAAAGAATATATGCTGTATGAAGGCGATACTCCCAGGGTTTTTAAATCGGTTAAATACTCCAATATGAGAGAAGCTTTAAACAGCTCCGAAAGCACAACGGGACTTGCTGCGGGCTTCAAAGCAATCAATAACCTTTCAAGAACAGAGCAGTTTGCAGAAGTAGTAACAGATGGCAAGATCACAGTTTATAAACTTTATGGTTACCCTACCGCACTTTCAGCAAACAGTACACAGGCAATCTCCCAGGCAGAAACAGACCGGTTAAGAGAAAACCCAAATTATATTTTTTCTAAAAAAGGAGGAAAAGTAGAAGAACTGACCCCGGCAAAAGCCAAAATTATCCTGGCCGACTGTCCTTATGTAAAGGCAAAAATAGCAAAAGGAGAATATGGCTCCCTTAAAAATGAGGAGAAAAAAAGAACAGGGCTTGGAAAATTCATCAGAGATGAAATCAGTAATTCAACAGTAGATAAACTTTCAATTATCAATGAGGTAATCTATGATTATAACGAAAATTGCAAATAAAAAACAAAAGGCTTTCCGATCGGAAAGCCTTTTCTATGTCTTTTAATTTTTTGTACTTTATAACCATCCAGCCTTATGAAGATCCTTTGGTTACAACAGGACTGCTTATTATTCTTTTATGCGGTTGAACTCTTTAAGAGCTATGAGTCTCTATTAAATCATAAAGACCGGAAAGGATCAGTACTGTGTCTGTAAAAAATAAGCGGACTGTCTTACATTTGACAACACAAACATAGCAGATAGCCTCTTTTGTACCTTAAAACTGATATACAAAAGCATTAATATTCATTCCGGCTCCTACAGATGCAAACAGCACTATATCATTTTTTCTGATTGTATGATGCTCCAGTTCGTCATTCAGGATCATTGTCAATAAAGAAGGAATTGTAGCCACACTACTGTTTCCAAGTTTATGGATGACCATAGGCATTATATTTTCCGGAACCTGTTTTCCATATAACTGATAGAACCTGCTGACAATGGCTTCATCCATTTTTTCATTCGCCTGATGAATAATAATTTTATTTAATTGATCAATGGAATATCCACTGTTATCAAGACATTTTTTCATGGCATCAGGAACATTCACTAAGGCAAACTCATATATTTTTCTGCCGTCCATTTTAATATACCGTGTATCCGGGCATCTTTCATTGTTATAAGATTTTCCGAAATACAGATAGTCTTTTTCATTGAGAGTATAGGAAGCTGATAAATGAGATTTTATTCCTGAGTCATCGTCATGATTTACTTCCAGAACAGCTGCTCCCGCACCATCAGCATAAATCATACTGTCTCTGTCGTGGATATCCACCACACGGGAAAGCGTTTCTGCCCCGATCACCAGGCATCGTTTTGCTATTCCTGATTTAATGAATGCATGAGCCTGTATCACTCCTTCTATCCATCCGGGACATCCAAAAAGAACATCATAGGCAACACAGAAATTGTTTCTGATTCCCAATAAATGTTTTACCCTTGCCGCAAGACTGGGTACCATATCAGACTGCACGGTTCCGAAGCGGACATCCCCAAAATTATGGGCAAATATGATATAATCCAGTGTTTCAGCGTCTATTCCTGCATTCTCTATTGCTGAGCGCGCTGCAATAAGTCCCAAATCCGATGTAACCTGAGTACTGTCAGCATACCTCCTTTCTTCAATACCTGTAATTTTTTTCAGCTTGTCCGTGATGGAAGCGTTATTCTCCTTTAATAAAATTCCTTCTTCATTAAGAAAAATATGTTTATCAAAAAATAAGTTGGTTATGGTTTCCGATGGGATATAATTTCCTACCCCGATTATTTTTGTCATCATTGTAATATCTGTATCCTGTTTTTTAATTAAATGTCAGGAATAATTCATTAAATATAATGAATGAACGTAAATACTTCACAATATCGTATAGAACAATAATGCATTACATTGCAAAAGGCGAAATTTCATAGTAAAAAATCACAAAAAAAGAGGTTTCCCATCGAAAACCTCTTTAAAAATATTTTAAAAAACTGAAAATTATACTTTCATAATTTCAGCCTCTTTTGTCTTAAGATGCTCATCGCAAAGCTTAACGTATTTATCAGTATAAGCCTGGATTTCTTCTTCTACACCTTTTACTACATCCTCAGAAACTCCTTCCAGTTTTTTAAGTTCTTTCAAACCATCCTGTCTTGCGTTTCTTACCGTTACTTTAGTATTCTCAGTTTCCACTTTTGCCTGTTTTGCAAGCTCTTTTCTTCTTTCCTCAGTTAAAGGTGGAACATTAAGGATGATATTTTCTCCGTTGTTAGAAGGTGCAAAACCTAAGTTTGAATTGATGATTGCTTTTTCAATTGCATTGATTGCAGTTCTGTCCCAAGGCTGAATAGAAATGGTCATTGCATCCGGAACAGAAACATTCGCAACCTGGTTGATTGGAGTCATTGCCCCGTAGTATTCTACCATTACATCCTGAACCATTGCCGTAGAAGCACGACCTGCCCTGATTCTTTGAAATGCATGATCCAGGTGCTTTACAGCTGCGTCCATGTCCTGTTTTACAGATTCTAATATAAGATCTAATTCTTCCATTATTATAGTATAGTTTGATAAATTACACATCTATTAATCAGTCTGACTACCAATTATTTAAAAACAATAAAACACTGCAAAAATCCATGTTTCTCTATTGTTTAAAACTATTTTTTTGTTATTCAGTGCTGCAAAAATAATGATTGTTTTCGAATAATAGCTATTCCACAGATGGATTTTGTGTGCTTCTCTTTTTCTTTGAAGCAAAAGCAAATCTTTTTATAAATATTCTTTTTTGGTGTGAAAGAGTTCAGGTACAAATACCTATAGGATATTTTGGTTATTTCTACTTAGGGTGATATCATTTTTTATAGCTTCCTTTACCATGTTCTTTTAAGGAATAATTTGGAGGTTATGCATTGAATACCTCCGAGATAAAAGAGAGTCTTAGAAAAGACAGTATTTAATCATTATAAAACTAATTTTAAACCAATCACATCATGAAAAATCCATCTTTAGACGCCTATCAACAGGTTTTTGGTATGGCAGGTCTTGCCAATCGCGCCGGAGGATACAACGGTACAGGTGTTCAATTGCAGCAACAGCTTCAGTACGACTTATCCTATTATTTCAGCAATGTACCACCAGTGGCCGCAATGAAGCAAACAGAACCATCAACTCCCAATCCTTTAATCACTCCGCTGCTGGGAAACTGGAACCTGGTATGGGGTCCTGCCCTTATAGAAGAAACGGATGAAAACGGCCAACCAACAGGAGTTGCTGACAATGCGCTGTATGTAGCCCAATGTGATGCAGTCGCTTTCCCCGGAGGCCCTACATTACCTACCTATGTTGTAGCTATTGCAGCAACCAATCCATCCTCACTTTACGACTGGGAAACAGAGGACTTCTCTGTGGCTGAAGTGGTCAACTGGACAACGTATGATCCTTCTGATTTTACACCATCACCTTATAATGGAACTGATCCTTATATTTCAAAAGGAACCGCTACTGGTATAGGTATACTTCTGGGACTCATAAGCCCGGATACTGCCGCTTCGCCTAAAACAACATTACAGCAATTCCTTTCCAGCTTAAATCCTGATCCCGATACAGCCATTATCTTTTGCGGACACAGCCTTGCAGGAGCATTATCGCCTACTCTTGCCCTTTATCTGAAAGAGAATAAAGACCTTGATGCTTTCGGGATAACGCTGGTATATCCTACTGCCGGCCCCACTCCGGGAGAAGCGGCATTTGCCGGCCTTTTCAATAATACCTTCCCTCCGCTGCCTAACGGATGGCAGGCCCAAACTGGCGATTATCAAAGCTGGAACACCATGCATTGGAATGATCTGGATGTTGTACCTCATGCGTGGCCAAAAGCAGATCTGGAACTGATTGCTGATCTATACGGACCGTCTCAGAACAAGCTTACCGCTTTTGCGTTAAATGCATTACAGAAAGTAGCCATTGATGAAGCTTCTAAATCCGGAGTAACTTATACAAGGGTACAGAATCAGTCGCTTCCGGGAACGCTTCAAAAAATGGATGGTTCAGTCCCTGTTAATATTCCTCCGCAATCTCTTTATGACTATGTCCGACAGCTGTTCCTTCAGCACGTAACCATGTATTCCGGCAGCCCGGCTTCGGATCATGTCCCTGCTATAAACGGTCTTATTTTACAGCAACCGCTTCCTCAGCAATCTCCACCCCAGCTGGTACCGGGAGTCAGCCAGGTGACAAAAGATGAGATGATCTTAAAAATAATACAGCAGATCATCGGTTGGATTTCTTCTCATTATCTGACAGAGGAAAATCAGCTGATAAATGAGAATGCCAATTAAATGATAGAGAAATTGTTATAGATCTTTCAGATTATTAGGTAATCATTATTATTATTAACCAGAAAACTGGTCTAAAATAAAACACCTGTCAAAGCTTTTTGCTTTGACAGGTGTTTCTATATTCCTAACGGTAAGTTTGATTATAAATCAACCAATGTACCTACATTTTCTCCATCTACGATTTTTTCTAAATTACCATCTTTATTCATATCAAATACGATGATAGGCAATTTGTTTTCGTGACTCAAAGTAAAAGCAGTCATATCCATTACTTTAAGATTTTTTTCAAAAACTTCATCGAAAGATAATGAATTGTATTTTACTGCGTCTGCATTCTTCTCAGGATCACTGTCGTAGATTCCGTCTACTCTTGTTCCCTTTAAGATCACATCAGCTCCAATTTCGATTGCTCTTAAAGTCGCAGCTGTATCTGTAGTAAAATAAGGATTTCCTGTTCCTGCTCCGAAGATCACTACTCTTCCTTTTTCAAGGTGCCTTACCGCTCTTCTTTTGATGAATGGTTCCGCTACTTTATCCATTTCGATGGCAGACTGAAGTCTTGTTTTGATTCCTGCATCTTCCAGTGCTCCTTGTAAAGCCATTCCATTAATGACAGTCGCCAGCATTCCCATATAATCTCCCTGCACTCTATCCATTCCTTTTGCCGCTCCTGCAACACCACGGAAAATATTTCCTCCTCCAATTACGATGGCCACTTCACATCCTTTGTCAACTACTTTTTTGATCTCAGCAGCATATTCCTGCAGTCTTTCATTATCAATACCGTATTGTCTGTTTCCCATTAAGGCCTCACCGCTCAGTTTCAGAAGGATTCTTTTATATTTCATCTTTTATTTTTAATAACTTTTTATTAGTACTGGTTTCCCAAGAATTTGATTTTGCAAATATAATCATTAAAAATGTTGATAAAAGAAAAATATTTAAATAGAAATAATGTAAGAAATATTTTGAAAAGTACGAAAAAGGATTATTTTTGCATTAATTATAAATTGAATTGAAGAAAATTATCATTTTTTCATTATTTCTATCAGGAATTGTTTCTTATGCGCAAACAGGAACAAATGTTTATCCGTTCTTAAATGTACCTGTATCTGCAAGACAAGCCGCTTTAGGCGGTGATGCAATTTCAGTAAGAGATTATGATGTTTCCTTTGCTATTGCAAACCCTGCCCTGTTAAATAAAGATTCTGACAAACAGCTTTCTGTAAACGCAACGGCTTACCTTGCCGATTCAAAATACGGAACTATTGCTTACGCCAAAGATTTTGAGAATGGCCATATGGCAACTATCAACGCAAGGTATATGAGCTACGGAAGTATTCCGAGAACGGATGAAAGCGGTTTCCAAAACGGAGAATTCAAAGCTTCCGATGTAGCGATTGGTGCAGGATATGCCTATCAGTTTGAAGAAGACTGGACTATTGGTGGAGGCCTTAATTTTATTACCTCAAAAATTGATAATTATACTTCTTCCGCCATCTCAGGAACAGCGGGAATTACCTATCATAATAAAAAGAACAAAGAAGTTGTTTCACTGGTCATGAGAAACTTTGGCTTTCAGCTGAAATCTTTCAATGGAACAAGAGAAAACCTTCCTTTCAGAGTAGATCTGGGATATACCAAAACCATCAAGAACTTCCCTCTTGCCATCACTGTTACGGCACATGACCTTCAGAAGTTTGATATTTCTTCAGAAGAGAATCTGGACGGACAGAAAGTGGGTACCGGAAGAAAGATTGCCGATCATTTTTCTTTGGGAGCAGAATTGTTTCCGGAAAAAAACTTCAATATAAGACTGGGATATAATGTGAAAAGAGGAAATGAGCTTGCAGTTGCAGATCAGAGAAACTTCTCAGGGCTTTCTGCCGGATTTGGAGTTAAAGTTTCCAGATTCCGTATTGATTATGCCCATATAAGATATCACAACTCTTCGAACGTCAATCAGATAGGAATCTCAATGGACCTTTCCAGCCACAGAGGAGAATAATCTTCCTGGAGGAAATTTCTCAATTATTCCGAAAATTTCTTACTTCTTCTTGATTTTTAAGAAAAAATCTTGAAATTTGCAGTATGAAAAAACCTGTAATTGCTATCGATGGGTACTCGTCTACCGGAAAAAGTTCTATCTCTAAAATCATTGCTGATCAACTGGGACTTATTCATATGGATACAGGAGCGCTTTACAGAGGAGTTACCTGGTATGCTTTACAGCATTGCCTGAACGCAAAAGGTGAGATTGACCTGAATATGCTGTTGTCTTCTTTTGACCAGATCAAACTTGAATTTAAAAACAACGGCGGAACGCTTGTTCTCTTCCTTAATAATTCTGATATCTCTAAAGAAATCCGTACCAATATTGTGTCTGATAATGTAAGCCTTGTGGCCAAGCAGAAAGAAGTAAGAGACTTTTTGCTGCAGTCACAGCGTACTTTGGCAGAAAAAGGTGGCGTTATTATGGACGGACGTGACATAGGGACAGTAGTTCTGCCAAATGCGGACTATAAATTTTTTCTTACTGCCAGTATTGATGAAAGAACCAAAAGGCGATTTCTGGAGCTGAAAGGACTGGGCATTGAAGCAGATAAAGAGCAGGTAAAGCAAAATCTTATAGAACGTGACAAAATTGACAGCGAGCGTGAAATAGCTCCATTGAAGCAGGCTGATGACGCTATTGTGATTGATAATTCTGAACTGACCAAGGATGAAACCATCGCCCTTATTTTATCTCACATCAAAAAGATTTAACAATTTTTAATAGGCTTCAGGCCTCCTTTGGTATACAAATTGTAAGTTTTATTACTGTAAAAACTAATCTATTATTAATTATTAAAAAACTTAAAATGTCTAGAAAAGGAAATAATACAGCAGGTATATTGGCAGGACTTCTTGCAGGTGCTGCGGCAGGTGTAATCTTAGGAATGTTATACGCACCGGAAGAAGGTAAAGAAACCAGAAAAAAGATCAAAACAAAAGCGAATGATCTTAAAGATCAGGCAAAAAATAAATACGGAGAGGTTTCAGAAAAGGTAAAAGACCAGTACAGCAATATTTCTTCTACTTTCAAAGAAACTGCAAGTAGCGTAGCACATACTGTGAAAGACGGATATGACAAATACAAGGATCAGATTGTTTCTAAAACTGCAGATTTGGCAAAAGATGTAGAAGCAGAACTGAATGATCTGAAAAAATAAGTAATTTAACTTTTTAAGTAAATTACAGAGAGGAACTTTTGTGCGAAAGTTCCTTTTTTTGTAACTTTAAAAAAAAACAATGATAGAAACTATTAAAGAATACGCCTCCAAAAGAATAGATCTTCTGAAAATTGAAGCGACTGAAAAGTCGTCTCTTTCTGCCGGGCTCATTACTTACTTTGTAGTACTGCTTGTTGCTTTTGCTTTTTTTATTATCCTTTTCAATTTTGGAATTGCTTTTCTTATTGGAAAAGCACTGGATAATTATTCTTACGGATTCTTAATTGTTGCTGGGTTTTATGCTTTGGTAATGGCATTTGTCATTGCATTCAAAGGTAAAATTGTCAATGCTGTTGCAGATCAGGTTATTAAATTTTTAAATCATTAAGCTATGGGCAGAAAATACGAGAGCATAGAAGAATTAAGAAGAAAGAAAAAACTGCTTCAAAGTGAAATAAGCGACCTGGAAAATCTTCTCACCTTCAAAAACACAAAGGAAAGTCTAAGTGCGTTTACCAATGGTTTAAGTGACCAGTATCTTCAGGAAAAAGTAGATGAAGACGGTGATGAAAAAGTAGTTCTTAGAAAAGATGTCATTGCCAAACAGCTTACTTCAGAAGTAAAAGACCTTCTCATCAGCAAAAATACAGCTGTAGGACTTGCCAGTTCTGCTTTCAAAGGAAGCAGCATTACAGACAGCCTTGTTAAGCTGGGAGTAACTGCCATTATAGGAAACTATGCCAAGAAGAATATGAAAAGCTCCAATTGGAAGAAAAAACTGATTGGTGCGGCACTCATCTATCTTGCTCCTATAGCCCTGAAATATGTAAGAAAAAAGATGGAAGTCTATCAAAAAAATAAAAGTGTTTCCAGTATGGAACAACTGATTTAAGGAATTAGGGCTTAGGATTTAAAAATAGTTTCATATTTTCACATCCTAAGCCCTAATTTCTAAGTTCTATTTTGAAAATAACTGTCCTAAAATAATCCCGGCTGCCATAGATACATTAAGGCTTTCTGTAGACTGGGATTTTCCAAATCTCGGAATACTGATACTTTTCTGTAAAAGTTTTTCTGTTTCTGGTCTCATTCCATTTCCTTCGTTTCCTAAAATCAGATTGATCTTTTCCGGTTTTCTAAAAGTATAGATATTCTCCCCTTCCATATCTGTTCCGATGTTTACATTTTCTGTTTCAGAAAGGTATTTCACAAGATCAGTATACACAACATTCACCCGGGTAAATGATCCCATTGTTGCCTGAATTACTTTTGGATTATAAAAATCTACAGTATCCTCACTGCAGATGATCTGTTCAATTCCGAACCAGTCTGCCAACCGTATAATGGTTCCTAAATTTCCGGGATCCTGTATCCCGTCCAGAACCAGCTGTATATTCTTATCCGCCAGCTTTTCTTCCTGAGCAAGATAGCATACTGCTACGGAATCTTTCGGCGTTTTCAGAAAACTGATTTTTTTTAATTCATTTTCAGAGATATGGGTAATGGGAATATCAGTACGGTCCAATTTTTGTGGATCGGTTGATAATATTTCTTTAACTTTAAAGTTAGAATTAAAAAGTTCACAAATGATTTTATTGCCTTCAACCAAAAACAAATTGTATTTTTGTCTGAACTTCTTTTTATCTAAAGATTGTAAAACTTTTATTGTATGAGCTGTAAGCATTATAAGAATTCTCCTCAAAAATATTATAAAATTATCTCATTTGCAACATTTGTTGGTCTCCTTTATGCTTGTAGTACTACAAAAAAAGTTCCTGACGGTGAATACCTGCTTACTAAAAACAGTCTGGAATTTGAGGATAAGAGAGAATTTTTTGATGAGGAACTCAAAGACTATATTCAGCAGAAGCCTAATAAAAAGCAATTCCTTTTCATGCCGTTAAGTCTTCTTCTGTACAATATGGCTACCCCAAAGTACGACACTATACTTAACGAATATATGACCTATCCTGGTGAGATGAGAAATCAAAAGCTGAGAGATTCTTTATTCCTTAAATATAATATGAAAAGCAGTGTAGGAAAAAGTCTGCTTTTTGACCGTTTATTGCACAACTGGGGAACACCACCTGTAATTCTTGATCAGACGCGAAGTGAAAAAAGTGCTGAATCCATTAAGAAAAGACTTACCTACAGAGGGTATTGGGATGCAGATGTAAAATTTAAACATACATTGGACTCTGCTTCTAAAAAAGCCTCTGTCAATTATTTTGTCAGACATAATGATCCTACGCGCATTAAAGATTATTACTATAATATTCCCGATCAGGGGATCAAAGGATACTACAGTTCTTTTCTGAACAAAAGTCTTGTGAGATCCGGACAGATTCTTGATCAGACCGTTCTTGAAAGAGAAGTAACAAGAATTACTGATTTGATGAGAGAATTCGGTTACTATAGATTCAATGCTTCCAATGATGAAGTTTATTTTGTGGCAGATTCTCTTAAAAGCAGAAAACAAGTTCCTTTAACACTGGAAATTCATAAAGATTCCCTGGATACTCCATATAAAATTGCCACATTTGGAAATATTGATGTTGCTATTGTGGACGAACCCGGAGATTATCCTAAAAATACGAAAAAAGACAGTTTACGGAGGATACGATTCCACACGATGAATGATAAGTACAAACTTTCATCTATATGGAGAGCTATTATTCCGGACAGTAAAAAAGTCTTTGATCAAACGAAGCTGGATGTTACCAAGAGAAATCTTTTAGCGATGAACAACTTCAGTATTGTCAAAGCAAGAGATTCTCTGAGACAAGGTGGAATGACCTCCCCTAACGACAGTATTGTTGATATTTTATATGTACTGAAACCACTTCCAAAATATGAACTTAAGGTGGGAACTGATATTAATTATTCTCAGGTGCTCAACCTGGGGATCTCTCCTTCTGTTGACCTTACCACCCGGAATGTTTTCAGGGGAGCAGAAAACCTTTCTACCAGTCTTTCAGGAACATTCGGATCTATAAGAAGTACGAAAGATATCAGCAAAAGAGTGGCTGCTTACGAAATATCAGCACAGGCTTCTCTGAATTTCCCAAGACTATTGCTGCCTTTTAATTATTACAAACTGATTCCTAAACGGTATACGCCCACTTCATCTATTTTGCTGGGAGCATCCATTCAGAACAATATCGGTTTGGGAAGAATCATTTTTAATACGGGATTGAACTATCAGGCCAGTGTAAATGACCAGGTATATCATAAGCTTATATTATTCAATACTCAGGTCAGTCTGACCAAAAATAAAGATGCTTATTATGACTATTTCGTAAACGATGGAAGAGTAAAAGATGAAGTCTTCGGCGATTATTTTAAATTTAACCCAGAAACAGCACAAACCGGACAGGATTATAAAGATGGGAAGCTCAGCGTAGACGAGGTTTCCAAAAAAATTATTGAGAATGATGCTTACCGTGCGAGTCTTAACCAACAGGGGACAGATCTTTTAACAGCATTCAGAGGGACTTTGGTAAACAAAGACAGACAGACCCAGGATGTCCTTATTTCTTCCATGATCTACAACTTTGTATACAGTGAGATTGGAAAAAAAGAATATCCAAATGCATTTTATTTCAATGGAAAAGTTGAGCTTGCCGGCAATATTCTTAGCTTATTCAATAAAAAAGATAATAGCGGCGGAGTTGTTATTGGTCCGCAAAGAACTATTTTCGGACTGCCTTATGCACAGTTTGTCAAATTTGATATTGATACCAGAAAATACTTCAGATTTAACAGAAACCAGACATTGGTGCTGCGCCAGTTTATCGGAGTCGGAATACCGTATGGGAATTCACAGGATATGCCGATCATCAAATCCTATTTCAATGGGGGTTCCAATGATATCAGAGCATGGGTCGCATTTGGAGGGCTGGGGCCCGCAGATTCCCAGGTTGATGAAAGAGTACGTACCTATATGACCGACAACGTAAAGCTTACCACCAACATTGAATACAGGATTCCTTTCAATAAAACCTATGAGGGAGCCCTATTTACCGACATAGGGAATACGTGGAGCCTTCGTAACTACAACGATGGATATGGTGATGAATTTAAATTCGGTAAGTTCTGGAAACAGGTAGGTATCGGAAGTGGATTTGGATTACGATTAAATATTGCCTACGTTACAGCCAGAATTGACCTTGCCTATAAGATCTATGATCCCAATAAACCTGAAGGCGACCGATGGAGAATCAAGTATATCCAGCCTTTCAAACCAACAGTTAATATCGCGTTCGGATATCCTTTCTAATCCGGAGAAACGCCTAAAATAAAATAGACCACAGCAATTACACGGGCGAGGATTTCCCTCGCCTGATTTCTGTAAAAACTTTCTGGTTTTGTGACATCCTGCGCATCAAACCCCAAAGCATTCATATCATTATTTCTTGCAAAAAACAATGCTCTAAGATTGTGGTATCCCTGAGATACAATAATGACATTTTTCTTTTTATAAACATCCTTACAACGAAGAATACTTTTATAGGTATTGAAACCTTTGGGATCTTCCATGATAACATCTTCCGGAACACCTTCCTGATTAATCAGATAGTTTTTCATAGCACCCGGTTCATTATATCCCTTACTCTTCTCTCCACTCACTATAATTTTCTTGATTTTACCATGATGATAAAGAAGAGCTGCGGCATCCATTCTTTTAGTAAAATAGGGATTCGAATTTCCGGATCTCATTTTCGGAGATGTTCCCAGAACGAGAGCAATTTCCCTTGGAGGAATTTTTGAAATTTTGGTATAGGTTCTCCCGTTGGTGAGCCCGAAAACCCACACATTACAGAAGCATATCATCAGAATTCCCAATTCCAGTGATATAAACCCAAGGTTAAATATGTTCTTAATAACTCTCAACTAAGATCAAAGTTAAGCTTTATTTTTTTACTTTTCACAATAGACATACAGGCTAAAATATGTCCCTGCTCTTCCTCTTTTTCGGTAAGATACTCGTTTTCCAGCAGTTCCACATCCCCTTCCTCTAAAGAACATTCACAGCTTCCACAAATTCCGGACTTACAGGAGTAAGGTACAGGGAAATTCTGAATCAAAAGCTGCTGCAGGATTTTATCCTTATTATCAGGAAGCTGGGTGTTATATTTTTTTCCCAGCATGGTAAATTCAACTTCTATATTTTCAATAAGAGGAAATTCTTTTTCTACGGGATAAATAGTATCATTAAATTCTTCAAAAAGTTCAAAATGAATATTCTTTTTTGGAATTCCATGGTGGTAGCAGGCATTGGCTAATGTCTTGATCATTTCACCTTTTCCGCAGATCAGCACTTCATCTACGGCATCCCAGATTGTAGATTCTTCGTCTGTATCATCCAAATGAAGAATCTGATTGATAATAAGGTTCAGTTTCTTTTCATCCAGACGGCCGTAGAAAAACTGATCGGCGATTTTCTCCTGTGAGAAAAAGTAAAATATCTGAAGCCTGTCTCCGCATGTTCTGGCAAGACTATCCAACTGATCACGATATACCAGATCATCCGAGCTTTTATTTCCAAAAAATAAAAATAAGCGGGTTCTGGGTTCGTTATGAAGGATATTTTTAAAATGACTTAAAATAGGAGTAATTCCGATTCCGGCAGCAAAAGCAACAATAGTCCTGAACTCACTTGGTTTAGAAACAAGCGTAAATCTTCCGGCCGGTTCACTTACCCATAAAACATCCCCCACATTGTAGTTTTGAAATAACTGAAAAGTAGCTCCTTCAGAAGAGTTAATCTTTATTCCCAGACCTATTTTTTCTTCATAGGGTGCCGAAGTCATTGAATAATCATTAATAACCTCTTTCCCATGTGACTGAAATTTTATACTGACGAACTGCCCGGCTTCAAACCTGAAATTTTCTTTTAGATTCTCAGGAATATCAAACTCCAGAGAAAAAGTATTTTTGGTCAGCTCTTCCTTTTTCGCTATTTTTAACGGATGAAACTGTATCAGTTTCCCTTTATAGATTTGTTGTTCCATAACTTCAATTCAAAAATAGATAAAAAATAATTTATGAAGAAGATAATTTTATCCACGTTACTTCTTGCGGCACTGTACAGCTGTAAAAAAGAAGGTCAGAAAGTTGAAAATACAACTGCCTCAGATTCACTTTCTGTATCTCAAAATACGGAATCTGCGGAAAGTACTGTACTCCCTAAAGAGCTTTCCCCTGAAACTGTAAGCCAGCATTTAGTAAAAAGCAATGACACTTTATATATTACCAATTTCTTTGCAACATGGTGTGGACCATGTATGAGGGAGATTCCAAGTTTCAAAAGCAAAATGGAAGAATTAAAAGGAAAGCCTGTAAAATTTACTTTCATCAATCTTGATGAAAAAACTGAATGGGCCGGTGCTGTTAAGAATTTCGCCACAGAAAATAAACTGGGAGGCAGTATTGTTTTACTGGATGGACAAAAATTGGATCAAAACTTCTTCCATAATAACTTTAAGCAATGGGACGGAGGTTCTATTCCCTTTACTTTCATGAGAAAAGGTAATAAAACTGATGAATATCTGGGAATGATGACGGAAGAGGTACTGAATTCAAAAATTGATTCTTTCTTAAAATAAAAACAGACTGAACGCTTTCTGAATCATGTCAAAAAGATTTAAAATCCTGAGTTTATTATTCGTGATTGCCATTATTGTAAGTGCGGTCATTAATCTGAACACGGGATTTTTAAGTTTAAATATCCATGATTTCTTTCAGGATTCAGCTCACAATCAAATTGCTGAAATCCGCATCAATCGTGTTCTGGTAATGGTATTGGCTGGCATTTCAATTCCTACTTCGGGTTTTCTGATGCAGGAATATTTTCAAAACCCGCTGGCCGGGCCTGATATACTGGGAATAACATCGGTTGCCAGCCTGTCTGTCGCTTTTTACATCTTCTTTTCTCACAATATTCTGCTGCCAGAGTTTCTGCAGAATAGTTTCCTTAGCTTATCTGCTATAGGAGGAAGTTTACTGCTGATGCTGATACTTCTATCCATGTCCAATAGATTTCAGGATAAGTCTTATCTTATTATTTTTGGATTCCTAGTTTCCGCTTTTGCGGGGGCTATTGTATCACTGCTTCAGTTTTACGCAGAGAATCAAAGCCTGAAAAACTATATTTTATGGTCTTTCGGGGCCAATAATATGGTAACGAGAAACCAGATTTATGTATTGTCTGTCCTTGTTTTCATCGGTATGTTCATCTGTTTTAAGGCTATAAAGCCACTTATCGGGAATTCTCTCGGCAATTCTTATGCACAAAGTTTAGGAGTAAACCTGAAGCAGCTCAAGCTTTTAATTATAATTGCATCCTCTCTCCTATCCGCTTCTATTACTGCATTTCTGGGCCCGATCTTATTTATCGGAATCATTGTTCCTCACTTCTGCAGATTGGTTTATAACCCATCCAAATTATGGCAGCAATGGATTCTTAATATGTTTCTGGGAATGCTGATCATGCTGCTTTTCTCCGTCATTGCAGAAAAAACACAGATTCCTTTGAATGTCATAAGCTCTGTTTTTGGAATACCTGTGATTTTGATGATGCTATTGAAACAGAATAAAGTATAATGATGGTGTGTATAAACCGAGCAACCAATTTCAAAATAATACAGACCAGGAAAATAACTCATAGAATTTGAGAATAATTTTATAACTTACTTCAATGGATAAAAAAGGAAATCAATCATACTGTGTCATTCCGAAGGAATCTAAATCAACTTTGCAGAGATGCTTTCAACATGATTTATTAAGTAAAACTTATATAGTTATAAACGAAACAATGAAAATTGAAATAACACAAAAACAACTAATTTCTGCAAACATCATTTTGTTTGTAGTAAGTTTTGTATTTCTGGAGTATTCAAAAATGTTTCGGATGAATCAGAAATTACATTGGATTTATTCTTGGGGTAATAATTGGTGGATTATGCTTGCGTTACCTACAGCATTCTGGGGCTCTCTTATTTTAGGTGGTTATACCTTATGGAAAGTTAAAAAAAATAAATTCTTATATCTATTTTTAAGTTTTCTCCCTATCCTTTTATTTCTAATACTATTCTTCTTTTAAACATGCACCTACAGATCAAACAGGCAGATATCGGCTACAATACAACTTTAATTTCCAATGCCAATGCGGATTTAAAGCTTGGTGATGTATGCCTGCTGATTGGTAATAATGGTGTAGGAAAAACAACGCTTATCAAGTCTATTCTTCACCAGCTTCCTTTACTGGATGGTGAAATCTCTATTAATGGCAAAAATGTGAAGAGCCTTTCGGTAAAGGAAATTGCAGAAAACATTGCCATCGTTTTTTCAAAGTCGGTAATACCGCAACATTATACAGTTGAGGACCTCATTTCCCTGGGAAAGTACATTTACTATCCTTTTTATTTTGAACTAACAAAGCAAGACCGCGAAGAAGTTGCCCATATTATTGAAGAACTGGACTTAAATCAATACCGATATACACTTCTTAAAAACCTCTCAGACGGAAATCTGCAGAAAGCATTTATCGGCCGTGCCATTACCCAAAACTCTCCTATCATTATTCTGGATGAGCCAACAACCCATCTGGATGAAAAAAACAAAATCATTATTCTTAAAACTCTGAGAAAGCTTGCCAAGGAACAGAACAAACTCATTCTGTTTTCGTCCCACGACTGGCGGCTGGCCAAAGAGTTTGCGGATAAAATATGGTACGTGAAGGAAAACCATCTCTATTCGGGAATTGTTGAGGATATTTTGCTTCAGCATGATGAACTTACCAATGCCTCATTATTTCAAATCAACGAAAATTTTATTCCCCCTTTTATCTCTGCTCCGCAGTTTCATAAAGAAATGCTGTATTCTTTGCTTCAGAAAACCTTCACAAAAGATCTTTCTGCTCTCAATTTTGAATTTCAGAGCCCTTTTTGGGTAATTACTAAAGATTCCATGAAATACCAATGTGAATCTTTTGAAGAAATCATTAATTTGGTTAAAAACATTCACTAATACACAGTTTTCTTTGATTAATTTACATACTATGCATGCATAGTATTATGCTAATCATACAATTTAATCTTCTTACTATCAATCTATTAACAAAATTTAACGTTAATAAATACTATGCATGCATAATATTTACTAAATTTGGGTAAAACCATTGGCGCAAAAATGATGGATAATAATAAGGAAAAAATAGAAAACGTAGATTTAATTTTAAAGCAGACCTGGCTGGCTGTTTCAAAAATGTACACAGAATTAGCTCAGGAACATGATTCAACGGCTGTACAGGCCCTTACTCTTCTTAAAATAGACCCTAAAGAAGGAACCCGAAGCACCAATCTCGGTCCAAAGATGGCTATTGAGCCAACTTCTTTAACGAGAATCATCAAACTTCTGGAAGATAACGGTTATATCTATAAGGAAAAAACAACCACCGATAAGAGAGAGGTTATCATTAAACTTACAGATAAAGGGTTAAACTCCAGAAATATGTCTAAAGAAGTCGTTGTCAACTTTAACAAGAAGGTGATGGAAAAGATCTCTCCTGAAAAGATGGAAACGTTCAAAGACGTCATGAGCGAAATCATGAAAATAGCAAACGAATTATTAAATAACAGAAAATAAATTATGATGAACCTTTCGGTTCTATCTAATCTTCTCAAAATAAAAATTTACATATGAAAAGAAGAATCAAACATGTAACGGTTCTTGGTTCAGGAATTATGGGAAGCGGTATCGCAGCTCACTTCGCCAACATTGGTGTTGAAGTATCACTCTTGGATATTGTTCCTTTTGAACTTACTGAAGCTGAACAGAAAAAAGGTTTGACCAAAGATGATAAGGCAGTAAGAAACAGAATTGCTTCCGAAAACTTTGAAAAACTTAAAAAAGCAAGTCCTGCACTTCTTTATTCACCAAAGTTTGCAGACAGAATCAAAATCGGAAATTTCGATGACGATTTACCGAAAATCAAAAACACAGACTGGATCATTGAAGTGGTAGTAGAAAGACTTGATATTAAAAAGTCTGTATATGAAAAGATTGAACAGTTCAGAAAACCGGGAACATTAATTTCCTCCAATACATCCGGTATTCCTATCCACCTGCTGACAGAAGGCAGAAGTGAGGATTTCAAGAAATACTTTGCCGGAACACACTTCTTCAATCCGGTAAGATATCTTCCGCTTTTAGAAATTATTCCTACAAACGATACTGATCCTGAGATCATTGATTTCTATATGAATTATGGAGCGAAATTCTTAGGTAAAACGACCGTTTTAGCGAAAGATACGCCTGCTTTCATCGCCAACAGAATCGGAGTATTCTCTATGATGGATCTTCTTCATAATGTACAAAAATTAGGACTTACGGTTTCCGATGTCGATAAATTAACAGGTCCTGTCATTGGACGTCCGAAATCGGCAACGTTCAGAACAGCTGACGTAGTAGGGCTTGATACTTTGGTAATGGTAGCCAACGGAGTTCGTCAGAGCGGTGCTGAAGCCAATGACTTCAATGATGTTTTTGCCCTTCCTCCTTATATCCAGAAGATGATGGATAACAAATGGCTGGGTTCAAAAACAGAACAAGGATTCTATAAAAAAGTGAAAAATGCAGAAGGAAAATCTGAAATTCACGGATTAAATCTTGATACTTTAGAATATGAACTGCAAGGAAAATCATCATTCCCCACTCTGGAATTAACGAAATCTATTGATAAGCCGATTGACAGATTTAAAGTACTGATCAGTGGTAAAGATAAAGCTGGCGAATTATACAGAAAATCATTAGGAGCATTATTCGCTTATGTTTCCCACAAAGTTCCTGAAATCTCTGACGAAGTATACAAAATTGATGATGCTATGAGAGCAGGATTCGGATGGGAAAACGGTCCATTTGAAATCTGGGATGCAGTAGGTGTTCAGAAAGGTATTGAACTGGCTAAAGATGCAGGATATGAGGTTTCTGACTGGGTAAAAAATGTGGAAACATTCTATAAAGTCAATGACGAGGGACAAAGCATTTACGTTGATAAAAACTCAGGAGAATACAACAAAATTCCTGGCCAGGATGCTTTCATCATTTTAGATAATATCAGAAAAAACAAAACGCTTTGGAGTAACTCAGGGGCTGCCATTGAAGATCTAGGAGATGGTATCATCAATTTTGAGATCCGTTCAAAAATGAACTCCCTTGGAGGCGAAGTTCTGGATGGATTGAACAGAGCCATTGATTTAGCTGAAAAAGAATATGATGGATTAGTAATCGGAAATCAGGGGGCTAATTTCTCTGTAGGTGCTAACCTTGCCATGATCCTAATGATGGCCATCGAACAGGATTGGGATGATTTGAATATGGCTATCGCTTACTTCCAGAAGTCTATGATGAGAGTACGCTACTCTTCTATTCCTGTAGTAGTTGCTCCTCACGGAATGACTCTAGGTGGAGGTTGCGAAATGACCATGCATGCAGACCGAGTGGTTGCCGCTGCAGAAACGTATATCGGACTTGTTGAAACCGGAGTTGGGGTAATTCCTGGCGGTGGCGGTACCAAAGAGCTTACCTTAAGAACTTCCAGAGAATTCCACAATGATGATGTTAAGAATAACAGACTTCGTGATGCGTTCATGAACATTGCAATGGGTAAAGTTGCCACTTCTGCTTATGAAGCTTACGATATGGGAATCCTTGAAAAAGGGAAAGACATTGTCTCTGTAAGCAAAAACAGACAGATTGCTGAAGCTAAAAAAGTAGCAAAATTATTAGCAGAACAAGGATACACCCAGCCAATTGAGCAAAAAGTAAAAGTTCTTGGTAAAGACGCATTAGGAATGTTCTATGTAGGAACAGACCAAATGCTAACCGGAAACTATATTTCTGAACATGATAAGAAAATTGCAGATAAACTGGCCAACGTAATGGTAGGCGGAAATCTGTCTGAACCGACAGTTGTTACAGAACAATATCTGCTGAACCTTGAAAGAGAAACATTCCTTCAGCTTTGTGGAGAAAGAAAAACTCTGGAAAGAATTCAGTACATGTTACAGAATGGAAAACCGTTGAGAAATTAATTTGTACAATGTCGGATGTAAAATGTAAAAAGTATTAATGTATTCACGATGCATAATTTTAGAGATTTAGAAGTTTGGTCAAAATCAATGAAACTTTGTAAAATATTTTATCTGGCTTCAAACGGTTTTCCAAAAGATGAAATGTTCGGATTAACTTCCCAGTCAAGAAGAAGTTTATATTCAATTCCTTCTAATATCGCTGAGGGTGCGGGCAGAGATACAGATGCTCAGTTTTCACATTTCTTAAATATAGCATTAGGCTCTTCATTTGAATTTGAAACCCAGATATTAATTGCAAATGATTTAGGTTTCTTTAAAAATGATGATTTTAATATTATTAATTCAGAAATCAAACATATACAAAATATGTTAGCAAAGTTGAAGCAGAAATTTAATACTTAAACATTTTAATCATAAATACATTTTATAAATACTTTAATACAAAAAAAAATGAAAACAGCATACATAGTAAAAGGATTCAGAACAGCAGTAGGAAAAGCGCCAAAAGGTTCTCTGCGTTTTACACGTCCTGATGTCATGGCGGCTACCGTTATTGAAAAATTAATGGCTGAGCTTCCGCAATTAGATAAAAACAGAATTGATGACCTTATCGTAGGAAATGCAATGCCTGAAGCTGAACAAGGGCTGAATGTTGCACGTCTGATCTCTCTGATGGGATTAAATACCGATAAAGTTCCGGGAGTTACCGTAAACAGATACTGTGCTTCAGGAAGTGAGGCGATTGCCATTGCTTCTGCAAAAATTCAGGCTGGCATGGCGGATTGTATCATCGCAGGCGGTACTGAATCTATGTCATATATTCCGATGGGAGGTTATAAGCCGGTTCCTGAAACAGATATCGCAAAAACAAACCCTGATTACTACTGGGGAATGGGTTATACTGCTGAAGAAGTAGCAAAACAGTATAACATTACAAGAGAAGAGCAGGATCAGTTTGCATTTGAGTCTCACATGAAAGCTTTAAAAGCCAATCAGGAAGGAAAATTTGCCAACCAGATTGTTCCGATTCCTGTAGAATATAATTTCCTTGACGAAAATCAGAAACTTCAGAGTAAAAAATTTGATTTTTCAGTGGATGAAGGCCCAAGAGCTGATACTTCTTTAGCAGGTTTGGCAAAATTAAGACCTGTATTTGCCAACGGAGGAAGTGTAACTGCCGGAAACTCTTCTCAGATGAGCGACGGAGCTGCTTTCGTAATGGTAATGAGTGAAGAAATGGTAAAAGAATTAGGCCTTGAACCGGAAGCAAGATTAGTAGCCTATGCAGCTGCAGGTCTTGAGCCAAGAATCATGGGTATGGGACCAATTTATGCTATTCCAAAAGCGTTGAAACAGGCAGGCTTAGAATTAAAAGATATAGAACTGATCGAGCTTAATGAAGCATTCGCATCTCAATCGGTTGCTATCAAAAAAGAATTGGGCTTAAATCCGGATATCTTAAATGTAAACGGAGGAGCTATTGCTCTTGGTCACCCACTGGGATGTACAGGAACAAAACTGACAGTCCAGCTTCTTGATGAAATGAAAAGACGCGGTAACAAATACGGAATGGTTTCTATGTGTGTAGGAACCGGACAGGGAGCGGCTTCTATTTTTGAACTTTTATAATTGTATAATGTCCGTTGTACAATGTATAAAGTATTAAATCTTACATAATAATAATTTCATAAAAAAGTACAATGTACATTTTACATTATACTTTTTACAAAAAATAAAAAAAACAGATATGGCTACATTAAAAGGCGGGGAATTCCTGATCAAACAAATTCCAGCAAATGAAATTTTCAGTATTGAAGAACTGAATGAGGAGCAAAAGATGCTTCGTGATTCTGCAAAAGAATTTATCGACAGAGAGGTAGTTCCTCAAAGAGAACGTTTTGAAAAGAAAGACTACGCATTCACGGAAGAAACAATGCGTAAGCTTGGTGAAATGGGCATGTTGGGAATTGCAGTTCCTGAAGAGTACGGAGGTCTTGGAATGGGATTCGTGACCACAATGCTAGCGTGCGACTACCTTTCCGGAACAACAGGTTCACTGGCAACTGCTTACGGGGCACATACAGGAATAGGCACCCTTCCTATCGTTCTTTATGGAACTGAAGAGCAGAAGAAGAAATATCTTCCGGATTTAGCAACCGGGACCAAATTCGGAGCTTACTGTCTGACAGAGCCGGATGCCGGTTCTGATGCCAACTCAGGAAAAACAAGAGCAAAACTTTCCGAAGACGGAAAACATTATATCATCAATGGACAGAAAATGTGGATCTCCAATGCAGGATTTGCAGATACATTTACATTATTCGCTAAAATTGATGATGATAAAAATATCACAGGATTCGTAATCAACAGATCTGAGCTTGAAAACCCCGGAAGCTTAACTTTCGGTGAAGAAGAGCACAAATTGGGTATCCGTGCATCTTCTACCCGTCAGGTTTTCTTCAATGATATGAAAATTCCTGTAGAAAATCTTTTGGGTGAAAGAAACAATGGTTTTAAAATCGCATTAAATGCCCTGAACGTAGGCCGTATCAAATTGGCTGCAGCATGCCTTGATGCTCAGAGAAGAATCTTAAACCACTCTATCCAGTACTCTAACGAAAGAAAACAGTTTGGGGTATCCATCTCTACTTTCGGAGCCATCAGAAAAAAATTGGCTGAAATGGCAACCGGAGTGTTCGTAAGTGAGGCAGGTTCTTACAGAGCGGCAAAAAATATTCAGGATAAAATTGACGAGCTGGTAGCAGGCGGATTAAGCCACCAGGAAGCAGAATTGAAAGGAGTTGAAGAATTTGCTGTAGAATGTTCAATCCTTAAAGTATTCGTTTCTGACCTTGCTCAGCATACTGCAGATGAAGGAATCCAGGTATACGGAGGAATGGGATTCTCTGAAGATACCCCTATGGAAGCAGCCTGGAGAGATTCAAGAATTTCAAGAATCTATGAAGGTACCAACGAAATCAACAGATTATTAGCGGTAGGAATGCTTATCAAGAGAGCAATGAAAGGTGAATTGGATCTTTTATCTCCTGCAATGGCAATCAGTAAAGAACTGATGGGTATCCCTTCATTTGAAGTTCCTGATTATTCAGAATTCATGAGCGAAGAAAAAGCGATTATCGCTAACCTTAAGAAAGTGTTCTTAATGGTTTCCGGAGCAGCTCTTCAGAAATACATGATGGACATTGAGAAACAACAGCATTTATTACTGAATGCATCTGAAATCCTGAATCAGATCTATATGGCAGAATCTGCCGTATTAAGAGCAGAGAAACACTTCTCTCCTGATTCTGTGGAAGCAGCAATGGCTCAGCTTAACCTTTACAAAGCTGTTGAGAAAATCATCACCGCTGCTAAAGAAGGAATCGTTTCTTTTGCTGAAGGGGATGAGCAGAGAATGATGCTTTCAGGATTAAGAAGATTTACCAAATATACCAACCATCCAAATGTAGTAGCGCTTACTGAAAAAGTGGCAGCTCATTATATTGAAAAAGGAGCTTATTAGTCTTTAATAACATAAATTTGATTCAAAACACCTCATTTCTTTGAGGTGTTTTTGTTTTTTACCCTCAATTATTATTACCACCATTGAATTTCCCGCCATCTCCTGACATTATTCAGAAAAATTTATTATTTTTATTTTAAATTAATTAACACATGAAAATATTATTATTTCCTCTTTTCTTTATTTCAGCGGTTCTTACAGCCCAACAAAAGGAAAAGCTAATTCCTGTTCCCAAATCAGATACCATTAACATTGTAAAGAATGGAAAACTGCCGGGATACTTTTCATTGAAGTCGGATCAACCACGGAAAGAACTGTATAAGATACTGACAATTTCACCAAAGGACTCTACCCTTTATCTGGCCTTAAAGGAACCTTCAAAGGATTATTTACAATATAAGATCTTAAATGCCATCACGCCTGACAAACTCCAGGTGAATCCCCAAAAAACAATACCATCAAAATAACACAACATCAAATTAAAACTATTATCATGGGAAAATTTATTATCTCTAAAAGAACAAACGGAGACTTTCAGTTCAACCTCAAAGCAGGAAACGGACAGGTTATTTTAACGAGCCAGGGATACAGCACAAAACCCTCCTGCGAAAATGGAATCGGATCTGTAAAAATCAATTCACAGGAAGATTCAAAATTCGAAAGAAATACAGCTAAGGATGGCAGATGCTATTTTAACCTTAAAGCAGGTAACGGACAGATCATAGGAACAAGTCAGATGTATGAATCTGATAACGGTATGGAAAATGGAATAGAATCCGTAAAAAACAATGCTCCGCATGCCCATATAGAGGATGAAACAAACTTATAAAATCATCTGAAATATTCTCAATAAAAATGCCTTACTTTTTAAGGCATTTTTTATTTTTGTACTCTATTTTTCATTAGAAATGACAAAAGAAGAATTACTGAATAAAGCAATCAAAATTGCCGATAAGGCTCATAAAGGACAAACCGATAAATACCATGCTCCATACATTGCCCACGTAATGCGTGTGATGAATTACGGTAAAACGCTGGACGAAAAGATCGTTGGGGTACTGCACGATGTTGTGGAAGATCATCCACAGGAGTTTAGTCTTGATTATTTAAGATCTGAAGGGTTTCCTGAATATATTATTTTCGCCATCAGCTGCCTTACGAAACTTGATCCTGAAGAAGATTATGACGAATTTATCAAAAGAACTGAAAGATCCCTCCTATCTGTTGCCGTAAAACTGAATGACCTGCGTGACAACATGGACCTCAGAAGAGTAAACAGAGAACTTACGCCTAAGGATATTAAAAGATTCAATAAATATTTGAAAGCCTATCGTTATTTGATAGAGAAATATTAATAAAAAACACATGACTAATAACCTACCCAAAATTTCATCAGCTTATCAATCCAAGCTGATTTCTGCTATTGTATCTATTTCAGTTTTTTTCCTGATCTATCTGGTACTTATACTCACCTCTTTGCTCATGATATTCTTATTAGGATATGGAGCCATAAAAATGCTGAGTGTTTCTGTCAATTATTTTACAGTTTTGGGAGCTGCAGGACTGTTGAGTGTAGGAATTTTTGTTTTTATATTTCTTGTCAAATTTATTTTCAGAAAAAACCATTACAGTACACGCCATCTGCTGGAAGTTAACAGATCTCACCAGCCTGAACTGTTTGCTATCATTGACGAAATTGTAGCTGAAACAAAAGTGAAGGCTCCACAAAAAGTTTTTCTTTCTCCGGATGTAAATGCCAGTGTAAGCTATAATTCTATTTTCTGGAGCATGTTTCTGCCTGTTAAGAAAAATCTAACGATTGGCGTTGGGTTAATCAATACTACAAGCGTAGGAGAATTGCGGACAATTCTGGCTCACGAATTCGGGCATTTCTCTCAGAAAAGCATGAAGGTCGGCGGTTATGTGAACCAGGCTGAAAAAATAATTTTTGAAACGGTTTACAATAATAAAGACTACGAAAACTTTATCATGGAATTTTCGGGAGGGAATGCTATTTTTAAAATTTTTGGCCTGATTTCAGTCAGTTTCATTAATGCATTTCAATCTGTTCTTAAAAGTATGTCCAATTTCCTGTTCAAAAATCATGCAT
The DNA here is from genome assembly GCF_006829085.1 of Chryseobacterium sp. ON_d1. GTDB lineage: Bacteria > Bacteroidota > Bacteroidia > Flavobacteriales > Weeksellaceae > Chryseobacterium. The sequence continues at coordinate 541,611 of NZ_BJTC01000001.1, read as the reverse complement.
CTCTGCAAAGAGAAATGGAATACCATGCAGATGCTATTTCAACCTATATTACCAATGCTGAGGAACAGGCTTCATCATTGTTAAGACTGGAATTAAGTGACTTGGCATTTAATCATTCTTTTAATTTTTACGTTGAAAGTAATCAGAAATACCTCCCAAAAGATCTGTATAAGAACCAGATTTCCTTAATGAAAATTTTATCAGAAAGGAATAACCACCCGTATGTAAATGGGCTTCCGAAAATAGATGCTGAAGATCTTAACCGCTATAATAAATCCAGAATTGAAATTGAAGACCAGTGGACATCGCACCCTGATATTTTAAAAAGAATTGAAAGAATTAAAACAAACAAAACCAGAAATACAGCAGCAGATCACAGGTATGCAAGAGAAATAATCAGCGGATTTGATAAAATCTGCGAAATCATGACCTCAAAATATCTGACTTTACGCACAGTAAAAAATGTAGGTGAAGTCATAGAGGATGAGACTTTCATCAGGCTTTACCTGGATAATAACATCTATCAGACCTTTAGTTCAAATTTCAATGGATATTACGAAAGGCACAACCCTGTTATAGAAAATATTGAATCTGTCATTTCCGACGCTTCTTCTCATGATGATGCTGATCTTTTCAGTGACAAAAAAGTATCTTTAGTCTACGAAAAATCAGGAATAGAGAATGACATCCGGACCCTGCAATATCTGGCTTCCTATCCGAAAGAAATAAAAACATTCAGGTTTGATGGCAGTTTATATAAAGCGAAAGAGGCAGCAAACCTTATTCCTGATCTGGAAAATGAATTAAAGAGAGTAAAAGAAGAACTTCTGGAAAATGATAAAGCAATTTTCCGGCATTATTATCATATTTCTGATGAAAATATCAGGAAAGATCTTCTTAACAGGTATAAAAACTTCGCAGTAATAGATAGAGAATTTGATGATTTTCAGAAAAGCCTTAATGAATTTACCATATATCTGCAATTCATGGCGGTCACTTTGCCTTTTGAGGAAATCCGCAAACACAGAGCCAAGCTTTTGAAAGCAGAGGAACCTTTTAAACAAAAGACCAAAGAGCTGATTGAAAATTCAGCGTATAAAGAAGCTTTAACCATTGAGGATAAAATTCTTTTACAGGAATTTGTAAACTCTGAATATATCTATTTTAATAAAGACAAATACCTTGAACATGAAGTAAATGCAATCTCATTAGTAATTGAAAAGTACCAGGCATTACTGAATGATCATTATCTTAATGCTAAACTGAACCTGCTAAATTTCCAGGCAGAATTAAGCAGAAATTAATCCGCCCCCGGGAAATCGTAAGTCTTCGTATGATGTTCTGTTCCGTCGATGTTAATGTTTAACGCAAGGTAAATAAAATGCAAATTTCTGTTTCCTTTTGCTTCAAATTCACGCTGCCACAGATATCCGCTTACAATACCGAAATAGTCATCAATCTGATAGCCGAAACCACCATAGACTCTGTTTCTGGCGAAAGTAGGCTTCATCGGGGAAACAAAGAAAACCTCATCATACGCATTGGCAAAAACAGTTCCTTTCTTAATGGTTTTGGCATTTAAGGGAACACTCACGTTCAGACGGTATCTGTAACGCATTCTCTGGGAGGTCTGATCTGTTTTAGGCTCATAAAACCAGCTTTTTTCGGCACGAAAACGGTTTTCAAATTTCACGATGCCTTTTTTAAGATCAATGACATCCTGAAGCCACACCCTGAATTCTTCCCTGCTTAAACTATGATCTTTATAATTGACATATCTTCCCAGTCCCACAAAAGGCTTGTGGTTCTTGGTGAGATTGTATCCTAATCCACCTTTTATTTCATAATAATCCGGGTAGGTATAATCTTCGTTGCCACGCATCTGACCTTCAGCATAGAGGAAAAACTTCGGATGAAACTTATAGGTCAGGGTTACTGCATTGAAGCTGGAAACGTGTTCCTGTGCTTTAAAAAAAGATATTCCAAGTAATAAACCTAGGCCTATAAGACGTTTCATAAAAAATTTTTGCAAATGTAAATTTTTTAACAATTTGTTAATATTAACTTTTATTCATATCAAATTAACATCTACTTAATATTAATTGTATAAGAAAATCCAATGTGGAACCACCTTTGCGGCATTGCTACTCCAAAAGCTTCTGTGTATTGTGTATTCGTAATATTGTTAATCAGCACATACACAGAGTAATCTTTTTTGGCAAAACTCAATTTTTCATCAAGCAGATTATAGCTGCCTAGATTTACCCTTTCATTATACCTGTATACCAGCTCATTCGTGAAGCTTTTCAGGAATTTTAATTCTAACTTAGAAACCAGCTGATGCTTCAGATTATCCAGTATATATCTTGAAACCAAGCCATTGGACTGTTGGAATTTACTATCCAGGTAGGTATACCCCAACGTATATTTTACCCACTCAGCAGGTCTGTGGCTCCACTCCATCTCTACTCCTCTGGTTCTGATGTCTCCTACATTTTCTGCCAACCATATTTTATCATTCAGGTCTTTTTTTACCCAGTCAATAGAATTGCTGGAGTTTCTCAGGAACCCGCTTACTTTGGCTAAGATCTTACGATTCTGGTACTGGTATCCAATTTCTGAAGACACTGCATTTTCCGGATGTAAATCAGGATTTCCCTGTTCCGTTTTGCTCATATAGTACAAATCTGTAAAAGTAGGAATACGGTGTACTTTTGCGATATTTCCATACACTTTATGATTAGGGTTAAAGTTGTATCCTACATCAAGTCCCGGATAAAAGAAATTTCCTTCCTTAGAATAATTAGCCCAGGAAATCCCCGGACTGATGTTCAGCTTTTTATCCAGTAATGAAAAATGATGCTCAAAGAAAACCTGGGAAACAAAACGGTTTCTATCCCCTAAATTGCTGCTCGCCAGAAGCTCTTTTCTAAGTTCAACTCCTATTCCGGTTGTCCCCAATCCCCATTGGTAGCTGGAATTCATTTCTCCGCCTACGTTATTTCCAATATGCATATTTCTGTATAATCCGGGATTCCATCTGTCATAAAGGTACATGTCCTGTCCTCTTCTCCAATATATATTAGAGTTAAGTTTAAGGTTACCGAAAGTCTGCTGGTGAGCTACGCTTACAATAGAAGCCTGAGTTTCCTCATACTGTTTTGTAGCGTCTTTGGAAGCATAAAAACCATTGGCTCCGAATTTCTTTTCCGAAAAGCCTGCCTGTACTCTTAAATCTCCGTTTTTAATATTCAGTTTTCCCTGGTAAAATACATTTCTGATCTCATAATCGGTATTGAACATATAACCTTCTGAAGACGCTGAATTGGCCTGAAGAGAACTGGTAAACCTGTCATTTCCAATCTGCGCATTGAATCCAAGGCCATAAGTACTGTAGTCTCCTCCATCTGCACTGATCTTCACTTTTTTCCCGGGGGCAGCTTTCGTAATGATATTGATAACACCAGCATAGGCATTTTGCCCGAAACGTCTCGCAGCCGGTCCTTTTATGATTTCTATTCTTTCTACATCATCCAGATCTACAGGGATATTCATATTATTATGTCCGGTCTGGGAGTCATTCATCCGGATTCCGTTCAGAAGCAGAAGAACCTGCTCAAAAGAACTTCCCCTGAAACTGATATCACTCTGCACCCCATTAGCACCTCTCCTTCTGATATCCATTCCCGGTACCTGCTGAAGAATTTCATCAATGCTTTTAGCCGGAGAATTGATAATATCTTCTCTGGTAACGACACTGATATTCTGATTGGCACTTTTATAAGGTGTAGAGATAAACTTCCCCTGAAATTCAATGCTTTCAATATCCGTTGTCTTTTCCTGTGCATGTATCCAAAGTAAAGATCCCAGAAAAAAAGCACTTCCTATCTTTTTGATCATAATTGTTTCCGTAGTTTTTTTAACAGAGTCCAAAAGTAAGGGAGTTCACCAAGACAGGCAAATGATAGTTGTCATAAAAAAAGATGCAACATTAAGCTGCATCTGTGTGAGGGAGTAATTTCTATCTTTTTCTCATTAAATGTGTAACTAGATCTCTGAATAATTTTCTCATTTCTATATTACATATTTACAGGTACAATTTTAAATAATTTTATAATATAAAACAATAGTTAAATAAAAAAACACAACATATTAAAAAAAATTAAGTAAAATCCTGTAAAATAAACCATAAAAATAAAAATAAGTCAACAAAACAGGCTTCTTTTTCGTATTTATTGAAGGTAAAATTTTGAATTTACCGATGTAATTTAACATTCACTAAAGAATTTTTAACATTAAGATATTCATCAGATTTTCACTAAAAATTCGTAATTTTGTTGGTCTTAATTTTACGATGAAAACATTCTTTTTCAACTGTATTTTTTAACAGCATTCTAAAAAAAATGCTGTAATAAAAGGGCAGGAGAATTCAGGAATATATTGAATGGTTCAATTGATGACAGCCCTGGAATATTCTGAGGCAAAACACCATTATACTGCAGGCTTTATGGCTCTACAGTTACTTTTATGAATAAACAAAATATGGCTAACACAACAGAAATAGACATAAAGAAACAGATTTTCGTTAAGAATGCCCATCTTAACAATCTGAAACATATAGACGTCCTGATTCCGAAGAACAAACTTATTGTTATTACAGGGGTTTCAGGAAGCGGTAAATCTTCTTTGGCTTTTGATACTATTTACGCTGAAGGACAGAGAAGATATGTGGAAAGCTTAAGTTCCTATGCCCGTCAGTTTTTGGGAAAACTGGAAAAGCCAAAAGTAGACGATATCAAAGGACTTGCTCCGTCTATTGCGATTCAGCAAAAAGTCATTTCATCCAATCCACGATCTACCGTAGGAACATCTACAGAGATCTATGATTATATGAAGCTTTTGTTTGCAAGGATTGGGAAAACTTTTTCTCCTGTTTCCGGGGAAGAAGTCAAAAAAGATTCGGTTTCGGATGTGGTAGATTTTATCAAAGCATCCAAAAAAGACAGTTCTTTCCTGCTCACAGCGCCATTGGAATATGATACCGATAATTTTAAAGAGACTTTAAACGTTTTAAAATTGGCAGGTTTCACAAGACTTGAAATCAATGGAAATGTAGCAGGCATTGAAGATCTGGAAAGTTTTGGTTTTACACCTGAAAAAGGAATGACCATCAATCTTGTAATCGACCGTTTCTCGTATGAAGAAGATGAGAGCTTTTTACAGAGACTTGCAGATTCTATTCAAATGGCATTCTACGAAGGACGCGGCTATTGCTCTTTAAAGAATACGGATACCGGAAAGGTGAAAGAATTCTCCAATAAGTTCGAGCTGGACGGAATGGAATTTCTTGAACCGAACGTCCATTTTTTCAGCTTTAATAACCCTTATGGAGCATGCCCTGCATGTGAAGGATACGGAAAGGTAATCGGAATTGATGAAGATCTTGTCGTTCCCAACAAAACCCTGTCCATCTACGAAGATGCGGTTGTCTGCTGGAGGGGGGAAACCATGAGTGAATGGAAAAAAGATTTCATCAAAAAAGCGGGTGACTTCCCTATCCATAAACCTTACCATCAGTTAACAAAAGAACAGAAAAACTTCCTTTGGAAAGGTGATGGAAGGAGTAATTTCCCCTGCATCAATAATTTCTTCAAAATGCTTGAGGAAAACCTCTATAAAATCCAGTACAGAGTAATGCTTTCCCGCTACAGAGGAAAAACTCTTTGCCCAACATGCGAAGGATTAAGACTTCGTGAAGAAACAAGCTGGGTGAAAGTAGACGGGCATAATATCCAGTCGATGATTGAACTTCCTCTGGACGAACTCGCTCCGCTGATTAATGGATTAAAGCTTTCTGAGCACGATAAAGAGGTTGCAAAACGATTATTATATGAAATCACTACCCGTTTGGAATTTTTATTAAAGGTAGGATTAGGATATTTAACCTTAAACAGGACTTCCAACACTCTTTCGGGAGGGGAAAGCCAGAGAATCAACCTGGCAACAAGCTTGGGAAGTTCATTGGTAGGTTCTATTTATATCCTGGATGAACCTTCCATCGGACTGCATTCCAAAGATACTGAAAATCTTATTGAAGTATTGAAAAATCTCCGCGACCTCGGAAATACTGTTATTGTGGTAGAACATGACGAAGATGTCATGAGGGCAGCAGATTATATTATTGATATTGGTCCCGAAGCAGGTTATCTTGGTGGCGAGCTGGTATTTGCCGGAGACTATAAAGATCTGAAAAAAGCCAGCACACTTACTTCAGAGTACCTTACCGGAAGGCTGAAGATAGAAGTTCCGGAAAAACGCAGAAAAGCAAAAGAATGGATCCACATCAAAGGAGCGCGTCAGAATAATCTTAAAAATATCGATGTAGATGTTCCTTTGGAAAATCTTGTCGTAATTTCCGGAGTTTCAGGAAGCGGTAAATCTACTTTGATGAAAGAGATTCTTACCAATGATATTCAGATCCAGCTGGGAATGGGTGGTAAAAAAGGAGATTATGATTCTGTAGAATTCCCAAAAAAACTGATCAAGAATATTGAACTGATTGATCAGAATCCGATTGGGAAATCATCCCGTTCAAATCCTGTAACCTACCTGAAAGCTTACGACGATATCAGAGATCTTTTTGCCAAACAGAAAGTAGCCAAAATGATGGGATATAAGCCTAAACATTTTTCTTTCAACGTAGATGGCGGACGATGTGATGAGTGTAAAGGAGAAGGTGTGATCAACGTTTCCATGCAGTTTATGGCAGACATCGAACTTGAATGTGAAGTTTGTAAAGGGACACGGTTCAAAAATGAGATCCTTGAAGTGAAATTTGATGAGAAAAACATCTCAGATATCCTTCATATGACTGTGGATGAAGCGTTGGAATTCTTTAAAGATAACAATGAAGAAAAAATTGTAACAAAACTGAAACCCCTTCAGGAAGTAGGTTTGGGCTATCTTCAGTTGGGACAAAGCTCTTCTACCCTTTCCGGTGGTGAGGCACAACGTGTGAAGCTGGCTTCATTCCTAGTAAAAGGGGTAACAACAGACAAAACTTTATTTATCTTTGATGAGCCGTCTACAGGACTTCACTTCCATGATATTCAGAAGTTATTGAAATCATTACAGGCGTTGATCGATCTTGGACACTCAGTGATTGTTATTGAGCACCAGCCTGACATCATCAAATGTGCCGATTATATTATCGACATCGGCCCTGAAGCAGGAAAACATGGCGGAGAAGTTGTTTTTACAGGAACCCCTGAGGATCTGACCAAAAACAAAAAGTCCTATACGGCAAAATATATCAAAGAAAAACTTGAACAATAAGTAGAATCGGCTGTTTTTAAAAACAGCCGATTTTTTATTGAGATTTCTTTATCTTTATTAAACCATTACAAAAATTATTTTTATGCCCTGGAATCCTGAATTATATGATCAGTACAAAGATGTGCGTTACAAACCTTTTTACGATTTGGCAGCATTAATTAAACCTGAAAATAATATAAAAGCTATTGACTTAGGCTGTGGAACCGGAGAACAAACCTCCATTCTGGCAGAGAAACTGACAGGTTCTACATTCACAGGAATTGATTCATCAGCAGAAATGCTTGAAAAATCAAAGAAGTATGAAAATGAAAACCTGCATTTTAAGCTTCAGTCCATTGAAGAAGCAGCCCAGTCTGACCAGAAATGGGATATCGTTTTCAGTAATGCTGCTTTACAGTGGGCAGATGATCACGAAACTTTATTTCCAAAGATCATTGGATTACTTTCACAGAATGGTCAGTTAGCCATCCAGATGCCTGTACAGAATGAAAATGTTCTTAACCAGATACTGATGCAGATGGTGGATGAAGAACCTTATGTTTCTTATTTAAATCATTTTAAACGTAATTCTCCTGTGCTTTCAATGGATGATTATGCACAGATATTATTTGATAACCGAATTCAGGATATAGAAATCTTTCAGAAAGTTTATCCAATCATTGCAGATGATCACGAAGCTTTATATGCCTTTATTTCCGGAACAGCACTATTACCCTATCTGGAGCGTCTGGAAGGAGAACAGAAAGAAAAATTCATCCGCGATTTTAAATCCCGTATAGCTCAAAGGTTTACAAAATATCCGGCCATTTATGCATTCAAGCGTATTCTGATGTATGGATATAAGAAATAAAAGATCTTTATCTGTTAAATAAGCTGTCACTATTTTGTGACAGCTTATCTTTTAGCATTCTTTAATTTTCAGATTGAGATTTTTTAAACTTTTATATTCATTATTTTAACCACAAATCGAAGATTCAACGAAGTCAAAAAGGCGCAAAAGTTTTAAACACTTAAGTTTTTTGAGAACCAAACCTTATGCGTAATAAGCACACCTAAGTTTTGTGAAAATCTTTGATTTTCATCTTAGGTGAACTTTTCTGCGGCATCATTTTAAACTTACTTGAGTGTTTTAAAATGACAACTTTTTGACTATGGTGGTTTTGTAAGGTTTAAACAACTTTATTATATAAAAACGGACTCTTCCGTATATAATCTGAATTTTCAATCTGGGAAACCAAAAAACCGGCAAGATCTGCAGCACTTATATTCTCCCCCTTACAATCTGTCAGGTTTGCTTCCGTTGCGAAATTTTCATCTGTAAGATTGATTAATGGTAACCTTACCAAAGTCCAGTCCAGATTACTTTCCAGAAGGAGTTCGTACTCTTTCTGTTTATCTGCAGTGGTTTCAGGGTAATTTTGATACATCCAGTCTGTAGCCATCTTTACCTTTTCATTCTTTTGGTCAGATGGCGTATTGACACTTAAGCCCGTAGTTACAATATAACGGCTTATACCCAAATGGTTCATTACTCTGATAATATTTTTTGCAGCATCGCTGAATATAGACTTCTCTCCTTTTGGCTGACCTAAAGTACTTATTACAAGATCGGTCCCCTCAATCAATTTATAGATTGCTGTTTCATCCCTGGCGTCCCCTTTTACAACTTCAATTAGCTGACTTTCAAAGGATTGATTTTCAGGACATCTTACTAAAAGTTTTAGCGAATATCCCTTCTCCAGAAGATGTCGCACCAGATATTCTCCGGATTTTCCGGTTCCGCCGATAACGGCAATTTTATAAGTATTCATAATGAATTTTTTAATATTAAACATTAATCCTCAACAGCTATAAATACTGCTGATAATAAAAATGATAAAAGACTTATGCTTTTGCTTTGTCTATGATATAATAAATGTATCGGGCTCAGAAGATTGAACCTAAGATTTCAGGGATCAGTATACTCCCCGAATAAGAGTAATATGTATTACGAGATTTTAATGAATTAAAGTTACATCTTTTCATCATTAAAAATTCAAAAATTTATGATTTTGACAACACTTTTTAAAAGATAAAGTTTTTAACTTTGATAACATTCTTACTATCAGCATATTCCATCAGACACAATTACACCAAATACAATAAAATAATATGGAACCATTTACTGTTAACATTCCTGAATCAGTGATAACCGACCTGAAAAACCGCTTACAAAACACCCGTTGGCCGGACGAACCTGAGGGTGCCGGCTGGCATTACGGCACCAACGAAATTTATCTGAAAGAACTTACCCAATACTGGATAAACGACTACGACTGGCGGATGAGTGAACTGCAGCTGAATCAACATCCTCAGTATACAACCCATATTGACGGAATTCTGATCCACTTTCAGTATATCAGAGGAAAAGGCATTAATCCCAAACCTTTAATTCTTACTCATGGCTGGCCGGACAGCTATTACCGCTTTCATAAGATCATTCCATTGCTTACTGAGGGCGAACAGAGCTTCGATCTGGTTATACCTTCCATTCCGGGATTTGGGTTTTCAGATAAAAAAGCTGTCAGCAGTGAAAAAGTGGCAGATCTGTGGAAAAAACTGATGACTGAGGTTCTTGGATATAAAAAATTCTGTGCTGCCGGAGGAGATATAGGGATGGGTGTAGTAAAGACGCTGGCTTCAAAATATCCCGAACTAATGGAAGCTGTTCATCTTACAGATGTGGGATATCCTACCGGCCAGGAAGACCCCGCAACAATGAGTGAGGAAGAAAAAAAGTTTGCTCAGTTTGTCCAGCAATGGTGGTATAGTGAAGGCGCCTATGCTATGGTACAGTCTACCAAACCTCAATCACTCGCTTACGGTCTGAACGACTCCCCTGTCGGGCTGGCAGGCTGGATCGTAAGCTTTGTAAACGCCGGAGCTCCTCCGGAGCTCATTGAAACTGCATTTGGCGGAAAAGATGAAATGCTCACCAATATTATGATTTACTGGGTAACCCAAACCATAGGTTCTTCGGCCAGAATGTATAAGGAAGATGCAGCCGCTTTATGGAGTGGAACCCAGGCTCATCAAAAAAGCAATGTCCCTGCCGGAGTGCTTGTTTTTCCCCGTGAAGCTCAGTTTCCCAAAGAATGGGCAGAACGGTTTGTAAATGTGACCAGTTTTAAAAAAATGAATGAAGGAGGGCATTTTGCCGCCCTGGAATTACCTCATATATTTGCAGATGAACTGAGATCATTCTTTTATTCTGTCTGATAAAAACAACCCATGAAGTATTTCTTTGCTATCCTTTTTTCCATTCCTCTTTTTATAACCAGCTGTACTGTACAAAATAAACACACTGAAAGTCGTAATTATGAAGTAAAACTGGACACTTTAACCTTTTTTGATCAAAGCAGAAAACGTAAGATTCCCGTTGCCTTTTACCATCCGAAAACCAATAAAAAGATTCCTAACCAGCAGATCATTATCTTCAACCATGGATATGGTTTCAATAAAGGCGGGGATTACTTTGTTTATTCTTATTTAACCGAAAAACTGGCTTCAGAAGGCTATTTTACAGTAAGCATTCAGCATGAGCTGATTACAGACAGGCTGCTGCCAACAGAAGTAAATTTACAGAGGGTAAGAAGACCTTTCTGGCAAAATGGTTCGGATAACATTCTATTTGTAATTAATGAACTAAAAAAAACAAAGCCGGAACTCGATTATAAACACCTGACGCTAATAGGCCACTCCAATGGCGGTGATATGGCAGCTTTGTTCGCTAATCAGCACCCTAATCTGGTCTATAAACTCATCACAATGGACAACCGGAGAATGTTCCTGCCAAGAACTTCTATTCCCAAAGTCTATACTTTACGTTCTGATGACTATCCGGCTGATGAAGGCGTACTGCCCAATGAAATGGAACAAAAAAAATATCATATAACCGTACAATCTACCACCATCAATCACGGTCAGATGGACAATAAAGGGAGTGATGAAGAGAAAAAAACCTTAAATGATTTTGTTTTAAAATACCTTGCTGAACAATAATTTTACGGCACTCCACAAGTTATCCACAATAAATTGTGGATAACTTGTGAATTTTAACATTAAATTCATATTTCGTATTAAAATTATTACTACATTTACTATGTAATAAACATCGAAGTGGAAACTTTATTTGCTTTTCTTACTACTATTGAAATTGCAATTAAATTTGAAATAAAAATTTAAGCACAGCATTGTCGGCTGTGCTTTTTATTGTTGTCTAATTAAAAAAATGAGATGTATTTATCTACTGGATCTGCCCCTAAAGGGCAGATTCTTTTATCCTGTAGCCCTTTTATAGAAGCGTTTTCGTAACTTTACTGTATTCCAAAGGCAGCAAACTTCGTTGGTTTAGCGGATAGCTTCCCTAATTAATAAATGAATTGAATATTGTTCCTAATTTTAATAACAATTTCAGAGAACGTCATTTAGGAAAATAAAAGCAGTACTTCTTTTACAACAGGCCTCATAGTTCAATGGATAGAATAAAAGTTTCCTAAACTTTAGATTCAGGTTCGATCCCTGATGGGGCTACAATTTACATTGAAAATCATTACTTTACTCAAAGCACCCCCAATTAAATACCCAATATTGAAAAGTTTCAATCTAAATTACCCGCTTTTCAACTGATACCTTTTTGTATCAAAACCAATCTTCATTTAAAATACCGATGTCTTTTAATAAATCTCCGGACACTCTTCCCGGGAAAGTTGTCACCGGATTCTTAACCGGTAGCTTCAAAAAAATCCCCGGATCTCTCCGAGGATAAAAACTAATAACCATGAAAACTCAAAAAAGTATGAGTTGTGATTGGATATACGAGATATATTAAAATATGGTTTTATAAGTACCCCCAAAAAAACTCCTGGTTGCCCAGGAGCTGAAAATATGTTCTGTCGAAAACATTCAAAGAACACCTGAATATACAATTTTTATGAAGTAATATGTATGTGTGACATCATAAAAATACCTCCTGAGCAACTGGGAGGTAAAAAGTGCAAAAATGAATTATAAGTTAAATGATGTGGTGTTAAATAAAAGTTCTCTTAATAACTTGTTTTAACATTAACAATGCATATGCCAACCATATCACTGTTTAATGAAAATTGACTTTTTGTGGTATCTATTTCTGTTACCAAACAAAAAAACCTCCCGAATCATCGGAAGGTTATACTGTAATTTGTCAGAAATATGAAATTTCAATGGGGCAAATATAATAAGTGCTTATATCACAAAATATGATCCGGATCATACCGCAATGAAAAACCTTTCATATTTCTTTTAATGTAAGAATTCCTAAACAAGCAACACTTGAATTTATTTCTTGATTTACTGATATATATTAGTTTATTAACAAGCGAATTGCTCGTTATTTAGAATCTATTTTCGTATTTTTAAGGTATAAGTTTTAAATTCTTAAGTCATGAAAGCAGTACGTTTTTTCGGACACAAAGATGTCCGTGTGATCAATGATATGGAAAAACCAGTTCCTAAAGGAGATGAAGTTGTATTGAAAATCGGAGGCGCCGGAGTGTGCCATTCTGATCTTCATATTATTGATGAGGGAACTGTAGGAGGTTCAGTATTTACTCTAGGGCATGAAAATGCGGGTTGGATCGAAGAACTGGGCCCTGATGTTAAAGGATATAAAAAAGGAGATGCCGTTCTGGTCTATGGCCCATGGGGATGCGGCCATTGTAAACCTTGTCAGCAATCCAAAGAAAACTATTGTGATCACCAGTCAGAAATGGCCTATGGAGGTGGTTTAGGGCTTGATGGCGGTATGGCAGAATATATGCTTGTCCCCTCTTCCCGTTTATTGGTTCCGATCTATGATTTAGATCCTATCATTGCCGCACCGCTTACAGATGCTGCATTAACGCCTTACTCTGCTATTAAAAGATCGCTGCCTAAACTGACTCCTGATGAATATGTAGTGGTAATAGGTGTCGGAGGACTGGGACATGTCGCGTTGCAGATTCTGAGAGAAGTAAGTGGCAGTACCATCATTGCCTGTGATGTAACAGAGGAGAAACTGGCCTTTGCAAGAGAGCTTGGAGCCACATTTACCGTTAATTCCAAAGATACAGATGCTGCAGAACAGATTCAAAAAATCACTGGAATCAAAAAAGCTAAAGTGGTGATTGACTTTGTGGGAGCTACGTCAACCATTGAACTGGGAACCAAAATTGTGAGCTTAGACGGAGATCTTACCATTGTGGGATTAGGAGGCGGACACTATCAGTACAGCATGTCGGGCCTTCCGTTTGGAGTAAGCATGACCAATCCTTACTGGGGTTCCAGAATTGAACTCATGGAGGTTGTAGGACTGGCGCGTCAGAAAAAAATTCATATTGAAATTGAGCAGTACAAGCTGGATCAGGCCAATGAAGTTTATGATCGTATGAGGAACGGCAAGATCAAAGGAAGAGCTGTTCTTATCCCATAATGAAAATGAACATACAATATATACCGGAAGTATTACTGCTTCCGGTTTTTTATTCCTCTCTGTATGATTTTTTTTATCGGGAAATCATTTACAGCAGAACTTTTCCAGATGCTTCCATTTTGATCTTTATTGTATTTTATTTTCATTCAAAACAACCCTATCCACCGCAAAACCAAGCATTTAAATTCAATAAAAATCAAAATAACCTATAATCCATATAAAACCGGTTTAAAAAATGCTTTTTTCCTTTCAAATAGCCATAATTTGATTAAATTTACGTCAATAACGTCTTTCACTCAGACATCTTAAAAACGTTCAGAAAAAAACGGTATGAATAAGAAAAATGCCACCATTTATGATATTTCCAACAAGCTCAACGTAAGTGTGGCAACTGTTTCGAGAGCATTGAACGACCATCCGAGAATAAGTGAGGCTACCAAAGAGCTGGTCCGTAAAACGGCCAAGGAAATGAACTATAAGCAAAACAACCTTGCCAAAGCGTTGAAAAGTGGTGAAACCAAAAATGTCGGGATTATTGTTCCCTACATCAACACCAACTTCTTCTCCTCAGTAATAAGGGGAATTGAGGAAGAGCTTTCTCCATTGGGATATCATGTTATCATTTGCCAGAGCCACGAAGATGTCAATATTGAAAAACGACAGCTTAACACCTTACTGAATGCTCAGGTAGATGGTATTTTCATGTCGGTATCCAAAACAACAACAGATATCAGCCACATCAGAAATATTCTCGATACTTCCAATACTCCGATTATCTTTTTTGACCGTAAAAAAGATATTGCAGGTGTCAGCACAGTAACTATTGATGATTATCGCGGAGGATATATGGCGACAGAACACCTGATCAAAGAAGGTTACAGGAATATCTGTCATTTTGCCGGCGATCTTAATCTTGAAATTTATCAGAACCGTCTTAATGGTTATAAACAGGCCTTAGCGGATCATCATCTTCCTGTAAAAGAAGACAATATTATTTCTACAGGCAGCTCCATTGATGAAGGAACGGAAGCGATCAAAAAACTTTGGGGTAAAAAATCGGTTCCTGATGCTATATTCTCTTCCAGTGACTTTGCAGCTCTAGGGGCATGCCAGGAATTGAAAAAACGAAGCATTAAAATCCCGCAGGAAGTCGCTATTATTGGTTTTTCCAATGAACCTTTCACCCAGTTTATGGAACTTCCGATCAGTTCGGTAGACCAGACTCCTGTGTTGATGGGAAAAATGGCCGGACAGGTATTTTTAGAAAGCGTAAAAGAAAACGGTTCGGGAGTTTCTATTGAGAAAAAGGTAGTGCTTACTCCACAGCTTCATATCAGAAAGTCTTCAAAAAAGAAGTAATTTTCTTTGTGTCTCAATTTCACAAATCATTGTAAATCAAAACACTACACTTGTCATTCTGATAAAAAAAAATCTAATGTGTTTTGTATAAGTTTTGGCTGAAGCCTATTGTACTTTTACTTTTATTAAACGGCTAAAGCCCGTTCCTACTGAATACGATTGCTGTTTTTCATGTTCATACAGACAGCAACCTATAAGCTTAAAACTGATGAATCTTTTGGGATTCATAGGAAAGACTATAGTAATCAAGTCCTGTATGTTTTTTATATTCTTCAGGGAATTGGCTTATGACATCATAGTACTGCCCCAATTCGGTTTCTATGTCCCAAAAACGGCTTAGATGGACGACTTTCCATAATCCGCCGCCTATTGACAGTATATCTTTTTTATCATCTCCCAGGTACCATTTTATAATGGGGCTGTCTCCCACATTGCAGCATACGCTGTTTTTATCCAATAGATCTATCCACTGGTATTCCACAGGAATGAGTATCTGATTTTGAGTATTAATTAAGCCCCACTTTCCCTGGCCTAATCGTCCTTTATACTGATCGCCGTTCCAAGATCCGTGATCACATAAAAAGTCATAAAAAAGGTTACTGGATTCTTCATCATATTTCCAGTCATAATCTCCTGTAAAAATCTTAAAATATGTTTCGTCTATCAAAGGAGAAATATAATCATAAACAGGAGGTATAATCTCTAAACCTGTTATCTGCATTACACCCCATTTTTTCCTGCCTTCTATATTATTATAAAACCTAACCATCCCATTTGAATAATCAACGATTTTTGATACGTTGAGTTCTCCTGTAATATTATATTGATTAGCAGTATATACTTTTCCGTCTTTATGCTGAAAAATGGCATTTTCAAATTCTTCGGATATAAAAATAGTCTGATAGAGCTCTAGAGGATTATCCATAGTTTTTTTGTAAATAGTAAATATGTCTCTTTTATTATCAATACATCAGAAATCAGCCAGTTTAACACAATTCCTTCTTATCAAACCGATCATTCAGTCTTTGAATAATGCCCAAATATACAGCGTTTTTTATCTATGGTAAAAGAAAATGCCTTCTGCACTACGCAGAAAGCATTTTCAATCCTAATTAATATTTATAATTAAAAAAACATTTTACAAACTTACTCCTCTTCTCCAGGGGATAAAATCATTTTGGTTTAAAATAGCAGCTTTGGTTTTTACTTCTCCGCTGGCTATTTTGATGATAAATTCCAGCAGTTCCTCTGCCTTTTCATCGATCGTTTTTTCTCCTGTGATGACATCTCCTGTATTAAAATCAATAATATCAGGCATTCTCTCGGAAAGAGAAGTATTGGACGATATTTTTACCACAGGAACTACAGGATTTCCGGTAGGTGTTCCCAGGCCTGTTGTAAATAACACAACATTAGAGCCTGAACCTACCAAAGCAGTGGTACATTCTACATCGTTTCCGGGTGTGCATAATAAATTCAGTCCCGGTTTCTGAATGTATTCCGTAAAATCAAGGACATCATTGATGGGTGATGAACCTCCTTTTTTAGCCGCTCCTGCAGATTTCATGGCATCCGTAATTAATCCATCTTTAATATTCCCCGGTGACGGATTCATATCAAAGCCAGATCCTGCAGCAACGACTGATTCTTCAAAATCTTTCATCAGCTGTAAAAATCTTTCTGCATCTTTTTCATTCACACAGCGGTTCACCAATTCCTGCTCTACTCCGCACAATTCCGGGAATTCTGAAAGAATAGTAGCACCTCCGATTCCTGCCATCAGATCTGACAGACGCCCTAAAACCGGATTGGCAGAAATTCCTGAAAAACCATCTGAACCACCACATTCCAATCCTAATACAAGCTTTGAAACAGATGCCGGTTTTCTTTCAATTTCGTTGGCTTTTTTAATCGCTTCATAGGAATCCTTGATGATCCCGCTCAGCATTTCATCCACTGTTCCCGACTTCTGCTGTTCATACACGATAATCGGTTTTTTATGGTTGGGACTGATCTTTTCAAGGGCATCTTTAAAAATCTGAACCTGCAGATTCTGACATCCAAGGCTTAAAACGGTTGCTCCGGCAACATTGGGATTGTTGACGTAGCCCGCCAATAAACGGCCCAAGGCTTCAGCATCCTGGCGAATGCCTCCACAGCCTCCCTGATGGGTAATGAATTTAACATCAATATTTTTAAAAACTCTGGAATCCTGATCTTCTTCAGTGATCATTTCTTCCTCTGAGTTATTGATCAGAGATCTCAGCAATAGCTGATGTTTTGTTACTTTATCAAATAAAAGTTCTTTTTCAAAAACATCTTTTAGAATCTCTACATTTCTGTTTTCACAAAAAACCAAAGGAAAAAACAGCCATACATTTTCTGTTCCCACCTGCCCGTCTTCTCTGTGATAGCCCATAAATGTTCTATCCTTCCACTCTTCCACATCCGGAGCTTTCCAGGAAACAGTTTCTGTTTTGCCTTCTACCTTTGCACTTTGATGCTTTACATTTCCGGTGGTAATCACCTCGCCTTTTTGGATGGGCTGACTGGCTTTTCCCACTAAAACACCATACATCATAATGGAATCTCCTGCTGAAAGATCTTCCGTAGCAAACTTATGCTTGGCTTTTATATCTTTTATCATCTCATAGGTAAGATCACCCAGTGTAACCGCTTCACCCTCTGCAAGATCTACCAATGCTACTGCTACATTATCGTCAGGGTTTACCTTCAGTATTTTCTTTTGCATGCTTTTTAAGAATAGAATTGAACAAAATTGTGATAGGCTGTTTCCACATCATGATGGTCAATTTCCCACAATGCTTTTGCTACTGCATCTTTCAAACCTTCAACTAAGGTAAGATCTGTATCCCAGAAAGAAATTTCTCCTAATGCCAGTTCTGCTACCTTTTCATAATCGTTGGTATCCCAGATTTCTTTGAATCGGCTGATTATGACCTCTTCATCATTCAACGGAAGGGCTCTCTCATTAAAATTTCCCTGGTAGAATCTGATTAATCCCGCCAGAGAGAAGGTTAAATTAAGTGGCAGCTTCTGATTAATTTCTACGTATCTCAATACACTCGGAAGGATTCTCACTTTAAATTTAGAAACAAAATATAAGGCAATGCTTGCCAGGTAATGCTTGATAAAAGGATTTCTGAATCTGTCAAACACTTCTTCCGCAAACTCTTTCAGTTCATTTTCATCCAGCCCTAAAGTGGGGTTTACTTCATTGAAAATTGAATCTCTTAAAAACTGTCCGATAAATGGGTTCTCAATAGATTCTTTTACCGTTTCTTTTCCTGATAAAAGTGCCGGAGCCAGCATTAAAGTATGGCCGCCATTCAAAATTCTCACTTTTCTCAGGCGATAAGGCTCAATATCATCCACTACCAGAATCTGTTCATTGATCTGATCAAAAGGGATTCTCTCTTTCAGATGATGGGCATCCTGAATGACAAAAAGTAAAAACACTTCCGAAACAACCATCATCTGGTCTTCATAATCCAGCTGCTCTTCGTAGGATTCCGCATCCTCTTTTGGATATCCCGGAACAATCCTGTCAACCAACGTATTGTGGAAATAATTACACTGTTCAATCCATTGCACAAAGTCCTCTTTTAAATTCCATAATCTGGCATATTGAATAATAATATCTTTTAAAACAAAGGCGTTATCTTCAATCAGTTCACAAGGGATGATTCTCAATCCCTTTTCTGATGCTCCTTTGAAATGTTTAAATCTTTCATATAATAAAACCGTCACTTTCGCCGGGAAGTTTTTGTGTGGGCCGGAATATTGATCTTCAGTTTCATCATACGCAATTCCCGTTTCTGTAGTATTGGAGAAAACAAATTCCAGTTCCTCTTCTTTTGCCAGTGCAAGGAATTCGTCATAATTCGTATACGGATTGATTGATTTCTGAATGGCAGAAATGATCTGCTTTTCATCAATAATTTCATCTTTCTTTATTCCTCTTGTAAAAAGGGTGTACAGATTATCCTGCTCTTCCAGTCTATGAACAGAACCACCCTGTGTAGGCTGAACATTGGCAATTCCAGCATTGAAGCCTGCTTTTTTATTCAATTGATCAATCACATAATCAGTGAATCCCCGCATGAAATTCCCTCCTCCAAACTGTATGATTTTAATCGGAAGCTTTTTCTGAGAACCATTGAATTCACGATTTAATTTTTGTTTTATCTGATTTTCCATTTTTTCTAATTTGAATGAAACTATCCTTGCGTATGATAGTTTGTATTTCTATTTAATTACTTTGTATTTCGGAACCAAAGTCTTCATAACACTCCAGGCAATCAGGTAAGCCACTGCACATACGGAGAAGATAATCATGTATCCTTTATCTATTCCATCGGAAATAATGACTCCTGACTTTTCCAGATCATGAACAAAATTTTCAGGCAGACGTTCATTGATGTATTGCGGATATTTTTCCAGTAAAGGCATTCCGTCCACAGTAGTCCACGCTTTATGAGCATAATCAAACAGAACTCCTGAAGATTTATTGATTAAAAATGAACCGATTCCACCTGCCATTCCTCCGATTCCGGTAATGGTTGCAATGGCTTTTTTGGGAAACATATCGCCTACCGTAGAGAAAATATTGGCAGACCATGCCTGATGTGCTGCTCCTGCAATTCCGATAATCAGAACCGGAATCCAGTAGGAAACAGAACCTAACGGTTGTGCCAGCAGAGCCAGCAGCGGGAAGAATGCGAAGATCAACATCGCTTTCATCCTTCCGGAATAAGCATCCATGCCTTTTTTCTCCACAAAATATTTAGGAAGCCATCCTCCTATAATCGACAATAAAGTGATCATATAAAGAACGAAAAGAGGAAAGGCACTCTGTGTAGAATCCATTTTGTAAACGGAACTTAAATATGCCGGTGTCCAGAACAGGAAAAACCACCAGATGCCATCCGTCATAAACTTTCCAAAAGCAAAAGCCCAGGTCTGTCTGTGACTAAAACATTCCTTGAAAGAAAATTTCTTTTCCAACACTGGCGAATCCGCAGGCAGATCATCCTGATCCTGCTGAATATAGGTAAGCTCATGCTTATTAACCTTATGATGCTCGTGAGGTTTTTTGTAATAAAATACCCAAAGCCCCATCCACACAAAACCTAATGCTCCGATGATGATAAATGCCCATTCCCAACCCATCGATTTTGCGATAAAAGGAATCGTAACCGGCGCAGCCAATGCTCCAACCGTAGCTCCGGCATTAAAGATACTGGTAGCCAGCGCCCTGTCTTTCTTAGGAAAATACTCAGCAGTGGTTTTTATTGCAGCAGGAAAATTACCTGCTTCCCCAACAGCCAGAACGAAACGGGCAAAAATAAACAATGTCACGCTGGTACTGATAATGGCTCCCACATGATCTACCCTTCCGATAATCTCTTTGGATTCTTCAAAACCTACCCACCAGCTTCCTGTCAGGACCCCTGAAGTAGCAATTCCGCAGAACGCATGAAGTACCGCTCCTACAGACCAGATTCCGATAGCCCAGAGAAATCCCTTTTTGGTATCCATCCAGTCTACAAACTTTCCGGCAAAAAGCATACTTATTGCGTAGAAAATAGAAAACAATGCGGTGATATTTCCGTAATCATTATTGTTCCAGTGAAATTCCGGAGCGATGAAATCTTTCCATGTGAGTGACAGTACCTGCCGATCCATATAATTGATGGTCGTTGCAATAAAAAGGAGCAGGCAGATCGTCCATCTGAAGGTACTCGGTTTCGGAGATATTTCTTTTTTCATATCAATCATTAATAGTATTGATTTTTATTGATTTTAACAATAGAACAAGACAAAAACTATCCTTTCCATGCTATTTAAGCACAGAATCTATTAATTTTTTAAACCATTATTATTTAATTAAAGAATTGAAAAACAATTAAGTTGAGCTTCAATGGTAACTCTTTTCAAAGTTTTTACTTAGTTTTTAAATTTCTTGCTGGTTTAAAACAAAATGTAAGGATCATTATCTTAATTCATTAATAACCTGAATCGAACGGGCAACAGCTTCTGTAATCTTTTCATAGTCATATTCTCCTCCCTCATTTTTCACAAACAGCTGCGAACCTAATCCTACACAATAGGCTCCTGCAGAAATCCATTCGGTAATATTTTCTTTGGTGGGAATCACTCCGCCTGTAGGCATAATATTTGACCATGGCATCGGGTCTTTTACCGCCTTGATAAATTCCGGACCTCCCACCTGTGTTGCCGGGAATATTTTTACAATTTCAGCACCTAATTCCTCTGCATAAGAAATTTCAGAAACGGAACCACAGCCGGGCATCCACGCAATTTTTCTCCGGTTACAAACTTTTGCTACTTCCGGGTTTAAAGAAGGCGCTACAATAAAGTTGGCTCCATTCTGAATATATAAAGAGGCCGTTGCCGGATCAATGACAGAACCTATTCCCAATATCATTTCAGGAATTTCTCTGGCTGCATATTGTATCAGCTCGGCGAAAACCTCATGAGCAAAATCTCCTCTATTGGTAAATTCAAAAACGCGGGCGCCTCCCATAAAACAGGCTTTTACAATTTTCTTGCAAACTTCAGCATCTGCGTGATAAAATACAGGAACGATGCCTGTCTGCTTAGCTTTTAGGGCTACTTCTATACGACTAAATCTTGCCATAATTATCTTTTTATTCTTCCTCCTGAATTTCCGTTCATCACTTCCAGAATATCTTCTGTACTTGAATAGTTAATATCCCCGGGGATGGTATGTTTTACAGCACAGGCTGCGTTTGCGAAATTCAATGCTTTTTCGTCATCAAAATTTTTCAACCCATAAATCAACCCCGCGGCAAAAGCGTCTCCTGTCCCGATTCTGTCTACAACAGGATTGATTTCCAGAAGATCGGTTTCAAAATACTTCTCGTCGACCCATGCTCTTCCCTGTGTCTGTTGGGAACTCGCGGTAACACCTATTCTGATTTTATCAAAAATCCTGTGAACAGAAGGAATCTGTTGTTTTAATTCTTTGCAGGCTTCCATGAAACCTTCTTTATCTGAAGAAAAATGGGTTCCGAGAATTTCGTTAATTTCATTCACTCCACCGATAAAAACAGTGGAATATGAAACCAGTTCCTTGAGCACTTCAGCTCCGTTTTTACCATATTTCCAAAGGTTTGAACGGTAGGCAGGATCGGTTGTAACTTCAACCCCCATGTGTTGAGCGGTTTTCAACCCCTCTTTCAAAGCTTCATAGGCAGATTCCGAAATACCGGGACTGATTCCTGTCCAGTGGAAGTATCCGCATCCTTCAAGCGCTTTTTCCCAGTCTATTTTTTCAGGCCGGATGTTCGCAAAAGAACCGTTCAGCCTGTTATACGCAATTCTGCTGGCACGAACCGATGACCCTACCTCAAGGAAATACAGTCCCAGAGGATGTTCATTCCTTTTGATAAAGGAGGTATCAATACCAAAACTCTTAATAAAAGAAACCGCAGATTCTCCGACAAAGTCATCGGATACACAGCTGATATGCTGTACTTCGCAGCCCATTGTTGCCAATGAAGAAGCGACATTCAGCTCTGTTCCTCCAAAAAAGAACTCCATTTCATGGCTTTGTTTCATGGTTCTGTTTCCGGGTGGGGAAAGCCTCATGATCACTTCACCGAATGTGACTATTTTGCTCATGGTATTCAATTAAAAATCAAAATAGTTTTTCGCGTTATGATAGCAGATATCTGAAATGGTTTTCCCAATCAGTTCAATATCATCCGGCAGTTCGCCATTCTTCATTTCTTCTCCGAAAAGATTACACAATACCCTCCTGAAATATTCATGTCTCGGATAAGAAAGGAAGCTTCTGGAATCTGTAAGCATTCCTACAAAGCAGCTGATCAATCCCATATTGGAAAGGGCATTCATCTGTTTGATCATCCCGTCTTTTTGATCCAGGAACCACCATCCGGAACCGAACTGTACTTTTCCTTTGATGCTTCCATCATTGAAATTGCCGATCATCGTAGCGAAAATCTCATTATCAGCAGGATTCAGATTATACAAAATGGTTTTTGTCAGCTGATCCTTTCCGTCCAGTGTATTCAAGAATTTAGACAAGGTTTCTGCCTGAACAAAATCTCCGATAGAATCCCAACCGGTATCCGGTCCCAGAATTCTATGCATTCTTTCGTTGTTATTTCTCAAAGCTCCCAGGTGAAACTGCTGCACCCATCCGTATTTGTGATAAGCCTGCCCAAGGAATAGTAAAATTGCTGTTTTAAATTGATTAACCTGCTTTTCGGCAATGACTTTCCCTGCCAGTTTATCATTAAAAATAGCATTGACTTCCGCTTCCGAAGCTTCTTCAAAAGAAATATTGTTTAAGCCGTGATCGCACAGCCTGCAGCCATTGTTATGGAAATATTCAATTCTTGTAAGCAAAGCATCACATAAAGTCTGGTATGAGGTAATCTCAATACCTGCAGATACCCCAAGCTTTACCATATAATCTGCAAAATTGTGATTTTCAATCAAAATTGCTTTGTCCGGACGGAATGCAGTGCTTACTTTAATACTGAAATCGCTTTTCGCAAGGTCCTGATGGTAATTTAAAATATCTGTAGGATCTTCTGTGGTACATAAAGATTCTACATTCATCATTTTCAGCAAACCTCTGGTGGATTTTTCCGGTGTCTGAAGCTGAGCAGTGATATTCTCATAGATCTCCGATGCATTATCTTCACTTAATAACTCATCAATTCCGAAATATCTCTTTAGTTCCAGATGAGTCCAGTGGTATAATGGATTTCTTAATGTATAAGGAACCGTTTTTGCCCATGCTTCAAATTTCTCTTTGTCAGTAGCATCACCTGTAATGAATTTTTCGTTCACTCCCATGGTGCGCATGGCTCTCCATTTGTAATGGTCACCGGCAATCCATACTTTGGAGATATTTTCAAAAACGGTGTCTTCTGCGATGTCTTTAGGGATCAGATGATTATGATAATCAATGATAGGTTGTTTTTCTGCAAATCTGAAGTAAAGTTCTTCAGCGTATTTATTTTGTAATAAAAATTGATCTGTTATAAAAGGTTTCATTCT
Source organism: Chryseobacterium sp. ON_d1 (assembly GCF_006829085.1). Lineage (GTDB taxonomy): Bacteria > Bacteroidota > Bacteroidia > Flavobacteriales > Weeksellaceae > Chryseobacterium. The sequence continues at coordinate 517,328 of NZ_BJTC01000001.1, read as the reverse complement.
AGTCTAATCTGTAGTTATTCATTAGCAGGTTTTCCAATGGTGGCGAGAATTCCGCCGTCAACGTAAATAATCTGTCCGTTGATGAATCTGCTTGCATCAGAAGCCAGGAAAATAGCTGTTCCTGCCAGGTCTTCCGGGTTTCCCCATCTTCCTTCCGGAGTTCTGCTGATGATAAAATCGTTAAAAGGATTTCCATCCACACGGATGGGTTCTGTCTGGGACGTTGCAAAATATCCGGGACCTATTCCGTTCACCTGAATATTATGTTTTGCCCATTCTGTTGCCAGATTTTTAGTAAGCATTTTAAGGCCGCCTTTTGCAGAAGCATACGCCACTACATTATCGCGTCCCAGCTCACTCATCATCGAACAGATGTTGATAATTTTCCCGGATTTTCTTTTGATCATATATTTCCCGATTAATTTCGACATGATAAAAGGTCCGGTAAGATCCACATCGATTACTTTTCTAAAGTCTTCCACTTCCATATCAATAGCCGGGATACGTTTGATGATTCCCGCATTGTTGACAAGGATGTCTATTTTTCCATGGGCAGCTTCCATCAAAGCTACTTTCTGAGCAGCTTCCAGCTCATCCGTTACATCAAAAACATAACCGGTTGCCTGATACCCTTTTTCGTGGTAATAATTCAAAGCTTCTTCTAGTTTCGATGGTGTAGTGCTGGTAATTGCCAGCTCAGCACCAGCAGCAGCCAGGCCTTCCGCCATGGCCATTCCTAATCCGTGAGTACCGCCTGTTACAACAGCTACTTTATTGGATAAATCAAATAAATTCATGGGAAAAATTACTTTAGTTCGTTTGTTTTGATACCGTCCATATCACCGTAGTCCATATTTTCTCCGGCCATACCCCAGATAAAAGTATAATGAGTTGTTCCTACTCCTGAATGAATAGACCATTCCGGAGACAGTACAGCCTGTCTGTTGGTCATAAACAAATGTCGGGTTTCATGAGGCTGTCCCATAAAATGGCTTACCGTCTGCCCTTCTTCCAGCTCAAAATAGAAGTATGCTTCCATTCTTCTGGCATGGGTATGGGCAGGCATTGTATTCCATACACTTCCCGGGTGCAGTTCCGTCATTCCCATCTGAAGCTGACATGTTTCCACCACAGAATTCACAATCAGTTTATTGATCGTACGTTTGTTGGCGTACTTTTCCTCACCCAATTTCACAATTTCCGCTTCATTTTTCGTGATTTTCTTTGTGGGATATGAATGATGCGCCGGCGCTGAATTGATATAGAAATAGGTTTGTTCTTCGCCATCTTTCTCAAAAATGACTTCCTGAGCTCCTTTTCCAACATATAAGGCTTCTTTGTTCCCAAGCTTATATACCGTTCCATCTACAGTTACTTTTCCGGGGCCACCCACATTGATGACTCCAAGCTCTCTTCTGTCAAGAAAATGTTCAGCTTTCAGATCCTCTGTAGGTTCCAGCGTCAAAGCTTTTGAAGAAGGCATTATCCCTCCTACAATAAGCCTGTCATACATAGAATAGACTAATTTTATCTTATCCTCATTGAATAAATCATCGATCAGAAACTCCCTCCTAAGATCTTCTGTGGTATACTTTTTAACATCTTCCGGATGGTGGGCGTAACGAAATTCTGACTGTACCATACTTCTATTTTTACTTTTTCTTTTTTGCGGTTTTCTCAAACCTGTTAAACATTGTGTAATCGATTGCATAAAATTACACTAAAATTCGCAGAAATACTTGTGGGATAAATATAGAATTATTCTTCAATTAGTTAACAAAAAATTAATTTAAATTTTAAATAAACTGATTATCAGGTATATAAAATTAAATACAACCCCAATTCTCATCAGATTAAAAACTGTTTCGTTAAAAAAAATTAACCAAAAACAGGACGAAGCGAGCTGAAAAATATAAAATCATGCCAAAATAAAACGACATTTTCAAGATATTGAATCCACAAAAATTAAACACTTTTACAGGATATACTATATATATTGGGATATATTATTAAAAACAATAAAATCAACATTCAAAAAACCGATCAAAAAGATGACAAAAATCAGAAAATACATCAAAATTTTATTCCCGGATGCTCATTTAGGGATTTTAAGGATACAAAAATCGCATGAATTTTAAGTTATTTTTAAGTTTTCTAAATCATAAACATTAAAAAAAGAAAAATTTCTACCTAAACACAAAACATTCAGTACAAACAAACATTACCCTTATTTACAGCAGGTTAGACGATAAAAACCCGCAACATCCAGTTTAAATATTTTTATTCAAACCATCAAATTAATAAAAAAATAATATTTTTTTCTTTGCATATTGAAAAATAATATTAGTTTAGGAGCCAGAATAATGTTTTACAAAAAATTACGCAATCGATTGCACTAAAGCGTAAAGAAATATTAAAAAGCTTCATGACCACTAAAATCCGCAGAATACTTAACAGTCCTAAACAAGAACGATTGAAAAAACTTTCAACCAAGAATTAAAACTATAAGGATACACAATGGATAAAAGAGTACAATCAATAAAGTGGTTATATTTAACTGTTTTTCTGCTTCCTGTCCTTGCAATGGCTCAAGAAAAAGAAACGAAAAAAGATAAAGAAACCAAACTGGATGATGTGGTTTTAGTGGGATATACAAAGGTTTCTAAAAAAGATGTTACCAACGCTGTTTCTTCGGTGAAAGGCGAAGCGCTTAAAGATATGCCGTCCACCAATGCTGCTGAAGCCATCCAGGGAAGACTGGCCGGAGTGCAGGTTTCCCTGAGTGAGGGATCTCCCGGAGCTGATGTGGATATTGTAATCCGCGGTGGAAACTCCATTACCCAAAGCAATGCCCCACTCTATATTGTAGATGGTGTACAGATGGATAATGCCCTGACGATCTTATCTCCCAAGGAAATAGAATCAATTGAAGTGTTAAAAGACGCTTCATCAACCTCCATATTCGGGTCAAGGGGAGCCAACGGTGTTGTTCTGATCACAACAAAAGGAGGCCGTAAAAAAGGAAAGACAACGATCAATTATAATGGTTTTGTAGGCGTAAGAAGCATTCAGAATAAAATAGGTGTTCTGGATCCTTATCAGTATGTACTATACCAGTATGAACAATACTACAAGAATGGAGACCTGAAAGATATTGAAACCTTCAACACCCGATACGGAACATTTGACCAGCTGGATAAATATAAATCTGTGAAGAATGTAAACTGGCAGGATAAGCTGTTTGGAAGAGAGGCATTCAACTTTACCCATAACGTATCATTATCCGGCGGAAATGAAAATTCTGCCTTTTCCCTGACTTTAAATAATGTGGAAGAAGACGGAATCATGATCGGTTCCGGATTCAAACGAAATATGGCCAACTTCAGGTACGATTATGATATTTCAAAAAAGCTGAGCATAGGCCTTAATGCCCGTTACAGCCGTCAAATGATTTATGGGGCCGGGACCTCTGCTTCCGGTTCGCAAACCACCAACCGACTGAGAAATGCCGTGAGGTATCAGCCTTTTGAAGGCGGTTCTACCGTAAATGTGGATGATTTTGATCCGTTATTTGCAGACCAGACCAATCTTGTCAACCCGATACTCCTGGCCAATGATGAAGTAAAAGAAAGCGGAAGAAACGATTTATTGCTGAATGCAACGCTTGATTATAAAATCAGTAAAGACTTTACTTTCCGAAGTGTTATCGGATATGTGCAGAGAGACCAGATTGTCAATCAGTTTTCCGGTCCGGTGACCAGCCTTGCAAGACAGAATAATGATCAGCCTGTAGTATTTTTAAGCAATTCTCAAACCAGAAGAATTACTAATACCAACACCCTGAATTATAGAAGGGCATTTGGAAATCATAAGTTGGATTTGCTGGCAGGCCAGGAAACAGTAAGAACAGATGGAGAATCGACGTCTATCAATATCAAATGGTTCCCGAAATCTTCTACAGCACAGGAAGCATTTGCCAATTCACAGCTGGCTTCTCCTCCATCAGGAATGATTCAGGATGCTCCTAAAACAGCAAGAGAAGTAGACCGCCTTGCGTCTTTCTTCGGAAGAGTAAACTATATCTATAATAATAAATATATTGCAACAGTATCCATGAGAGCTGACGGATCCAGCGTATTCAAGCCTGGACCCAACCAGTGGGGGTACTTCCCGGCGGCCTCTTTAGCATGGAAAATCAAAGAAGAAAACTTCTTAAAACAGAGCAATTTTGTCAATGAACTGAAACTTCGTTTAGGATACGGAAAATCGGGAAATAACAGAATCGGGGCCTTTTTATATGATACTTTCTTCACCTCTTCTTCAGACTATGGATATGCTTTCGGGACCAGTGTTACCCCCGGTGCTACAACAGGAAATATCATGGCAAACCCCAACGTGAGATGGGAGACTGCAACTTCTTATAATGCGGGTCTTGACTTTGGTTTATTTAAAGGAAGACTTTATGGTACTATTGATGTCTACAAAACGCATACAAAGGACCTTTTATTACTGGCCAAAATACCACAGACTTCGGGGTATGAGTTCCAATATCAGAATTCAGGAAGCAGTGAAAACAAAGGAATAGAATTATCAATGGGAAGTACTATTATCAATAAGGAAAATTTCTCATGGAAAATTGATGCCAATATCTCTTCCAACAGAAATACAATCAAAAGTTTAGGAAACAATGCTTCTGCAAGTTCCAATTCTTACTACTACCCTTCCGGATGGCAGAATAACCTGTTTGACTTTCTGGTACAGGTAGGTAAACCTGTAGGTACATATTGGGGATATGTTACGGCGGGAAGGTATGAGGTGAGTGATTTTAACTATGATGCAGACACTCAGCTCTATACTTTAAAAGCTGGTATTGCAAGTTCTGCTGCTGTGGCCAACGGCGCTAAAGCTGTACAGCCTGGGGATCTTAAACTTCAGGACCTTAACGGTGACGGCGTAATTGACAGTAAAGACATGACTGACCTTGGAAGCGCACAGCCTAAATTCTACGGTGGTTTTACCCAGACCTTCCGCTATAAGAACTGGGATATGAGCCTTCTTTTCAATTTCTCCATAGGAAATAAGGTGTATAATGCCAACAAAGTAGAATATACAACTCAATATCTGTATAAAGATAACAATATGCTGGCTGAAGTGGCAGACCGTTGGAGATGGTTTGACAATGCGGGAAATAAAGTAACCGACCCAACCGCCCTTGCAGCTCTGAATGCCAATACAACGATGTGGACTCCACCTGCAGGAGCATACTTTCTGCATTCTTATGCGATTGAAGACGGTTCTTTCTTAAGACTGAATAACCTGACCATAGGATACAGCCTTCCCAAAGGATCTCTGGAAGCCATCGGAGTTAAAAACCTGAGACTGTATGCTACTGTGAATAATTTATTTACGATTACCGGCTATTCAGGATTTGATCCGGAAGCCAATACAAGAAGAAACCCATTAACTCCGGGAGTTGATTATTCAGCTTACCCAAGAAGCCGATTCATCTTATCAGGAGTAGATATCACTTTCTAAAACGAACGCTATGAACAAAAATAAATTTGCAAGCCTTTTCTTATCTCTTTTCTGCGCGATGACCCTGAACTCATGCAGCGACTATTTAGAGGTAGAAAACCTTTCCAATACCGCAGAAAAACAACAGTTCGACTCAGCACCGGATACTTTTGCTGCGCTTGTGGGAGTTTATAACAGTGCTATGGGTGACAATACCTATGGACAGAGAATGAACCTTATCCTTTCCCAGTCAGGAGACGATTTCAGGACATCAGGAGACTACAACGCCAATGACCGAAGAGGTGTAAGCTGCTTTGGAGCAGTTCCCACCAATACAGAATTGTTAAGACCTTTTCTGGATACGTACACGGGTATTGAAAGAGCTAATCTTGTGATTAAAAATATTCCCCTTTCCCCTGTTTATCAAACCGGATCCGCAGCTGATAAAAAGCTGATGGACCGTTATCTTGGAGAAGCATTGACCTTAAGAGCACTGTTCTACTATGATCTTATTAAAAACTGGGGTGATGTTCCTTTCCAGGACCGTCCTTCAGCAGATCTTCCTTCAGTATATCTGCCTAAAACCGATCGTGACATTATCTATGATCAGATGCTGGAAGATCTTGCAAAGGCATCTGCTTTAGTGCCTTGGAAATCAGAAGGAGGCACCACGGCTCAAAGATTATCAAAGGCTGCGGTAAAAGGATTAAGAGCGAGAATTGCTTTGGCAAGAGCCGGATATTCTCTCAGAAGAAGTCCTCAACTGATGGTACAGGGTACTAATCCTCAAAAATATTATCAGATTGCTTATGATGAATGTAAAGAAATCATCAATTCCGGGCAGCATAAATTAAATCCTAGTTATGAAGGGCTTTTCAGATCCCTGCATACCAACAGTCAGGATACAACGAATGAAGTTATTTTTGCCATCGGAGCGTTTGGAGGGAACTCAAGAACAGATTCAAAGATTGGTTATTATAACGGATTAAGACATGATGACTCAGACTGGAAATCAGCAGGCGGAATCAGTGCGATACCCACTTATTTCTATGAATTCAGCAAATATGACCTGAGAAGAGACGTCAATGTTGCCATCTTTAGAGTAAGCACCAGCAAGCAGGAAGATCTTCAGACCTCCATCAACTGGAATGACGGGAAATTCAGAAAATCATGGACCAGTATTACAGGAACTTCACAGAATTTAGGGATAGACTGGCCATTGTTGAGATATGCCGATATTTTACTAATGTTTGCGGAAGCAGATAATGAACTTCACAGCGGACCATCTCAGGAAGCTATTGATGCGGTAATGGCTGTAAGACAGAGAGCATACGCGGGAAATTTAGGCCAGGTAGGAACAATTCCGACTTCTAAAAACGCATTCTTTAATTATATTGTACAGGAAAGACTGCTGGAATTCGGAGGTGAAGGGTTGAGAAAATACGACCTGATCCGCTGGAATCTTCTGGAAACAAAGATCAATGAAACCAGACAGAAATTAACAGATTTCATGAACGGTACAGGAGCTTATGCCAACGTTCCAGAATATATCTTTTATAAAAAACCGGCATCAACCGTTGTCAATTATGTTCCGACAAAAACAGCACAGCAAAATGTACTGGATATGGATCTGTATGTGAATGGAATCAACAAAGCTGACGTTTTCTACAATCCTAACCAGAGTGTTGCCACGCCTTCAGGATATACAAAAATCAACTGGAGACTTGCCATGACACAGCCTTACATCAACGGAGATCCGGTGAAAAGTTATGCCTATTATTTCCAGCCTAATAAAAAGGAACTTCTTCCTATAGCACTGGACGTGATCAATTCAAATTATAATCTTACCCAGGATTACGGATACTAGACAGTTTAATTTTACATTCATATCAAGATACAGGCTGTATTCCCCAGGAAAGCAGTCTGTATTTTAAACCAAAATGCTTTATGAGATATTCTATCTTTTTTAGAAACTGTATGCTGTTTTCTGCTTTTTTAATTGCTGTATGTACCCTTCTTTCTTTCCAGACCAGAGATAAAACCATCGTGGTTTCGAAAGACGGAAAAGGCGACTTCACAACCGTTCAGCAAGCGATAGATGCCGTTGACAACAATTCTTCTCTGAGGACAAAAATTGTTATTAAAGCAGGAGTTTATAAAGAAAAAATTGTTATTCCTGAATCGAAAGGAGCTCTTTTTCTGGAAGGCGAAAATCCTGAAAAAACAATCATTACTTATGATGATTTTGCTTCTAAAAAAAATGCCGAAGGAAAGGAAATCGGAACTACAGGCTCGTCTACTCTATTTATTTACTCCAATGATTTCAGTGCTAAAAATATTTCATTTGAAAACAGCTCAGGAAAAGTCGGACAGGCGGTTGCAGTATTGACTTCAGGTGACAGGATTGCTTTTGAAAACTGCAGATTTTTAGGAAACCAGGATACTTTATATCTGAAAGGAGCTCAGGATCTTCAGGATAAGACAAAACCGTCAAGAAATTATTTTAAAAACTGTTATATAGAAGGCACTACCGATTATATTTTCGGGGCAGGAACAGCCGTTTTTGAAAACTGTGTCATTTATTCCAAAGAAACAGCAAGTTACGTTACAGCCGCTTCTACTCCACAGGAAAATGAGTTTGGATTTGTTTTTATCAATTCTAAAATTACAGGAAATGCAAAAGAACATTCGGTGTATCTTGGAAGGCCGTGGAGACCTTTTGCTAAAACAGTGTATATTGATTGTGAGCTTAATTCCTCCATAAAATCTGAAGGCTGGCACAATTGGAGCAAACCGGAAGCTGAAAAGACAACATTTTATGCAGAAAGCAACTCCCATGGCCCAGGAGCCAATGCCGTCCAGAGAGTTTCATGGTCACATCAGCTGACCCAGCAGGAAAGAAAAAAATATACGGCAGATAATATCCTTAGAGGCAAGGATAGCTGGAATGCTAAAAAAAACTTACAATAATTCAAATCCAGGTTAATAAGAATCTTCAATTATGATAAAAGGTTTCATCAGACTATTCGCTACAGGAATTGCATGCAGTATTTCTCCGCTGAACCACGCGCAGGAAGTCCTGAGCTTTCCTGGTGCTGAAGGTTTTGGAAGATTCACAACGGGAGGTCGTGGCGGAAAGGTCTATTTCGTAACCAATCTGAAAGATGATCATTCTGAAGGAACATTAAGATATGCCCTGAATCAGAAAGGGCCGAGATATATTGTTTTTAAAACCAGCGGAACCATCTATCTTGAGTCTCCTTTAAAAATAAAAGAAGGCAATGTCACCATTGCAGGGCAAACCGCTCCCGGAGACGGTATTACCGTTGCCAACTATGAAACATTTGTAGCAGCCGACAATGTTATTATCCGTTATCTGAGATTCAGAATGGGAGATCAGAAAAAATATGAAGGTGATGCCTTGGGAGCCAGATTTATCAAAAATCTGATGGTAGATCATTGCTCAATGAGCTGGTCCACAGACGAAACCGTTTCCATCTACGCCAACGAAAATACAACCCTGCAATGGTGCATTATTGCGGAAAGCCTCAGAAACAGCTTCCATCAGAAAGGAGCTCATGGTTATGGGGGAATTGCCGGAGGTAAATGGGCATCATTCCATCACAATATATATGCTCACCACGACAGCAGGAATCCACGGCTAGGCGAATATGCAGGAAGTAGATCTGCTCTCACCGACCTGACAGATTTCAGGAATAATGTGATCTACAACTGGGGGCATAACAGCCTATACGGAGGCGAAGGGATGAACGTCAATATCATCAACAATTATTACAAACCAGGGCCTGCCACCATCACCAGACAGCGGATTGTCGCCATCGACAAAAATGAAAATCCAAAAACAGAAGTTTATGATATCTGGGGGAAATACTACATCCATGGAAATATCATGGAAGGATGCCCTGAAGCAACTAAAGACAATTGGAAAGAAGGTGTTTTTAATCAGATGAAGCCTTCTTACAACCTGACAGAAAAGGATAAAAACGCCATCAGGATCAATCAGCCTCACAATATTGAAAATAATATCATCACCCATTCTGCACAGGAAGCATATGATAAAACTTTACAATACGGAGGAGCAAGCCTCATCCGTGATTCTGTTGATCTTCATGTTATAAAGGACATCGAAACCGGAAGTTTTACTTATGCAGGATCAAAAGGGAGTACAAATGGAATCATCGACTCTCAGGAAGACGTTGGTGGATTTCCAAATCTAAGGAAGGAAAGACCACTCCCCGATTCAGATAACGACGGAATGCCTGATGCGTGGGAAATCAGACAACATTTAGAACCAAAATCCGCCAATGCCAATGGTAGAGATCTGGATAAAAATTATGACAATATTGAAGTATACTTCAATGATATCGTGAGTGAAATAACCGATAAACAACGCTAATAACCATGACAACTCTTTGTTACAAATCGGTAAACTAATAAGAAAAAGTATGAAATTCAGCTTATTTACAATATGTATTGCAGGAGCTTTTATCAGTTCAACCCTTTCAGCACAGACTTCTGTAAATGAAAACAGTAAGAAAAACCCTAAGGCTCCATTTTCCTATGCGGAACTTTCCGTAAAAGAAGGCGGCCAATGGGAAGGCAATCAATACATTGGCGGAACTTTTAAAAATGTTGAGGAACTTACCCTGCCGGAAGCCCATACAGATCACTCCTCATATATCAGATATGAAGGAATTGGCCTGGAAAACAATCAGATCGGCTACAGGCTCTATCTGGACTGGAGAAATGCTACGGATATTTTTGGTAAAAAAGTAACCACTCCGGTATTACAGGAAGTTGGTCAGGATGGTTTTGAATCCTATCATCATGATGCTCCGTGGGGACAGGATATCCTGAAGTCCGGCCGTACCATCGGAATCGGGTCTTATGGAAGATATGATGAGCAGAATGATTATGTTGAAACTTTTAAAATCGTAAAAAAGACTACCGCAAAAGTGGTGAATGAAAAAGACCGGTCTTATGCCACTATTGATTACAAAAGCTGGAAAACCTGGGGTAATCCGGTAGATCTGCAGTCAAAGCTTACTATTTTCCCTAAAGACCGTTTCGTAAAAGTAGACCTTACCCTAAGCAGCAGCCTTTCAGGGTTATGTACGGGAATCGTTGCTTTTAAAGATATTCCCTTGAAACAGGGAATCAGTAAGAATAAAAAATGGGGCTATATTGCGACTTATGGGCCGCAAACTTTAGCCAAAAAAGAAGACAATCTGGGAATGGCAGTCTTCTATCCTATTGAAAGTTTTGATCAATATGTAAAGACGAAATCTACCCATACGATCATTTTCAAAAAGACAAAAAATGTATCTTATTACTTTTTAGGAGCCTGGTCACAGGAACCCAACGGCATAACCACCGAAGACGCTTTCTACCAGGATCTGGATAAAAAACTGGATACTCTGGATAAAACCCAACAACTTTAAAGTTTAAAAGCATGAACTTTATTAATAATTCTATGACAATCTATGCATTGGCAGCAGTATGTTCAGGACTTTTTTTTTCCTGTGCACAACAACCATTGCCAAATTCTTCATCCGAAATACATTCAGCGGTAAACGGAAAAATCTCAGCCAAACTTCCATGGTCTGAAAGAATGCTTCTTTCTGAGATACAACGATTTCCTCAGGCATGGATGCTGGATTACAACAAAGCACCCAAATGGAGCTATCCCACAGCCATCGTTCTGGAAGGAGCCGAAAGACTGTTTGAAAAAACCGGAAACAAAGAGTATTACAGGTATATCACAACCTTTGGTGACACCATGGTGAAAGAAGACGGAAGCATTATTTCTTACGATCTTTCCAAATACAACATTGATATGCTGAATTGTGGAAATGTTCTTCTTTACCTTTATCAGCAGGAGAAAAAGGACAAATATTTAAAAGCCCTGCAAACTCTTCGTTCCCAGATTGACGGTCAGCCCAGAACTTCCGAAGGCGGTTTCTGGCACAAGAAAATTTATCCCAACCAGATGTGGCTGGACGGATTATACATGGGAGAACCTTTTTATGCTCATTATACCCATGATTTTTCAAAAGGAGAAGAAGCTGAAAAAGCTTATAACGATATCATCAATCAGTTTGAACTGATTCAGAAACATCTTTTGGATAAAAAAACGGGACTGCTCTATCATGCCTGGGACGAAAGCAGAGAACAGCAATGGGCGAATAAAGAAACCGGGCTTTCCCCCAATTTCTGGTCAAGAGCAATGGGCTGGTACGGAATGGCTATCGTAGATGTACTGGATTATCTGCCTCAAAACCATCCGGGAAGAGCAAAATTATTTACCTACCTGAAATCTTACTGTGATGCCGTTATCAAAGTTCAGGATTCCAGGACAGGACTGTGGTATCAGGTATTGGATAAAGGAGGAGAAAAGGGTAACTATCTGGAAGCAACAGGCTCATCTATGTTTGTGTACACCATGATAAAGTCCGTCAACAAAGGATATTTACCCAAATCGTATAAAGCCTATGCAAAAAAAGGATACGACGGCATTATCAAAAACCTGATAACAGTAGATGAAAACGGCATTGTCAGCTTAAATAAATGCTGTGCCGTGGCAGGCTTGGGCGGAACACCCTACAGAAGCGGTTCTTACGAATATTATGTGAATGAAGAAGTCCGCTCCAATGATCCAAAAGGAACAGGTCCGTTTATTCTTGCCTGTTTAGAATTTGAAAAATAAAAAAAGGATTGAGGTAAAGTATAATGTGATTGTATGGAGACAAAAAGTATTTTAAATATCATTTTCCTTACTGCCTTTTCGGCTGCTTCCACCTATCTTCAGGCACAGGAGAAAAACTATGTTTCGGAAGTATGGACTGCCGACCAGGGGAAAAGCTACAGAAACCCCGTTTTATATGCAGATTATTCAGATCCGGACGTGATTCGTGTGGGAAATGACTATTATATGACAGCCTCCAGTTTCAACGAAGCTCCCGGACTGCCTGTTCTACATTCCAAAGATATGATCAACTGGAAACTGGTTAATTATGCCATTCAGGATATCTTACCTCTTGAACACTTTTCAACCCCCAAAAGAGGCGATGGTGTTTGGGCGCCCAGCATCAGATTTCATAAAGGAGAATTTTACATTTACTGGGGTGATCCGGATTTCGGAATTTATATGGTAAAAACTAAAGATCCTCTGGGAATTTGGGAAAAACCCGTGTTGGTGATGGAAGGAAAAGGTTTGATTGATTCCTGTCCTTTCTGGGATGAAGACGGCAATTCCTACCTTATTCATGGCTGGGCCGGAAGCCGTGCCGGAGTAAAAAGTATGTTAACCCTTAATAAGATGAATCCTGAGGGAACAAAAGTACTCGACAAAGGAATTCATGTTTTTGACGGTCATGACGCCCATCCTACTGTTGAAGGTCCCAAAATGTATAAAAGAAACGGCTACTATTATATTTTTGCCCCGGCAGGTGGTGTTGCAACAGGTTGGCAGCTTGCGTTGAGATCAAAAAACATCTATGGTCCTTACGAAGAAAAAATTGTTCTGGAACAGGGATCAACAACCGTCAACGGACCTCATCAGGGAGCATGGGTGGATACACCTTCCGGAGAAGACTGGTTCTATCATTTTCAGGATGTAGATGCCGGAGGAAGAATTATTCATCTTCAGCCTATGAAATGGGAAAAAGACTGGCCTGTAATGGGAACAGACTATAATAAAAACGGAATCGGAGAGCCTGTTGAACGTTATAAAAAACCTGATACGGGTCAATCCTCTCCTATAATTACTCCTGTTGAGACTGACGAATTTGATGGGGAGAAATTAGGGTTACAATGGCAATGGAGTGCGAATGAAAATATTATATGGTCCTCCAAACTTCCCGGACAGCAATTTTTAAGATTATTCGCGATAAAAGTTCCTGAAGGTGAAAAAAACCTCTGGAACGTTCCGAATCTGTTAACCCAAAAATTCCCCGCTCCTAATTTTTCCGCCAAAACAAAGGTAAAATTAGTTCCCGAAGAAGCTAAAGATGGCAAGACTGCAGGATTATTGATCATGGGACTAGATCATGCATCACTGGTTATCACCAACAAACCGGATGGTTATTATGTACAACTAAGGAAAGCTGAAAAAGCAGATAAAGGCGGTGAGGAGAAGATACTCTGGGAAACTCAGTTGAAAAGCAATGAAGCTTATTTAAAAGTGAATATAACCGAGCCCAATGGATTATGTCAGTTCAGTTACAGCGAAAATGGCAAAAATTTCATCAAAGCAGGTGAAATTTTCCAGGCAAAACCGGGAAAATGGATTGGAGCAAAAGTAGGACTTTACAGCATCAGTACGGCAAAAGCACCACGAGGAGGATATGCCGATTTTGACTGGTTCAGGGTTACTAAGAAATAAAATAGAGAATAAAAAAAGATGCCTTTCCGATTATCCAACAAAAATAATCATGAAGAAAAGAATATGTAAACCCGTTTTATTTTTATTAAGTGCCCTGGTTCTGTCAGCATGTCAGTCACAGGATAAAGCACAGAAAACAGCTACAAAAACGGACAGAAAAATAACCCATATCTACCTCATCGGAGACTCCACAATGGCTGATTATACCGGAGATTATGATCCCGGCAAAGACTATATGAAAGTCCGGTATCCCATCACAGGCTGGGGACAGGTTTTTCAGCCATTTTTTGCAAAAGACAGTATACAATCTCTGAAGCCCTTTAGCACAAGTGATTCTGTGGCGGTTATAGACAGAGCTCACGGTGGAAGAAGCACACGAACTTTTTTCCAGGAAGGAAGATGGCGTTATGTCTATGAACACCTTCAGGCTGGTGATTATGTGATCATGCAGTTTGGCCACAACGACGGTTCAGAAAAGCATCCGGAACGTTATGTAAATATTCAGGGATATAAAGAATTTTTACGTTTATTCGTTTCTCAGACGAGGCAGAAAGGAGGAAATCCCGTTATTGTAACTCCGGTCGCCAGAAATTACCCCTGGAAAGACGGAAAACTGGACAATGTGCACGGAGATTACTGGCAGGCACCGATTGATGTTGCAAAGGAAATGAACGTTCCCTATATCGATCTTAATAGATTGTCAATGGATTATTTTACAAAAAAAGGACAGGATTTTACCACCAGTCATTATTTCATGAACCTTCCGGAGAACGTGTATGAAGCCTACCCAAAAGGACAGAAAGATAATACTCATTTTCAGCCTGAAGGAGCCCAAGCAGTCGCCTCTTTGGTTTATCAGGAATTTAAAAAAATAATTAAAACTCAAAAAAAATAACATGAAGAAGTCACTTACAATTATCGGTTTGGCCGCAGCAATGATGTTTTCCGGGCAGGCTTTTGCCCAGAACCTGGATATTTACAAAAATATTGAGTTTACAATGCCTCAGGTTGCAGAAACCTCTTTTCCTGCCCAAACAGTTTCCATCACGCAGTTTGGCGGAATCTCCGGTGGAACTGTAAAAAATACGGCCGCTTTCAAAAAAGCCATTGAAGACCTTAGTAAAAAAGGAGGCGGAAAACTGGTGGTACCAAGGGGAATGTGGTTAACAGGTCCTATTGAGCTGAAAAGCAACATCAATCTACATGTAGAAGAAGGAGCGTTTATTATTTTCAGTAAAGATAAAAATGATTATCCCTTAGTGGATGTAAGTTTTGAAGGCCTCAATACCATCCGATGCCAGTCTCCTATCTCCGCAAAAAATGCCACGAATATTGCCATTACTGGAAAAGGGGTCATTGATGGAAGCGGTGACGCATGGAGAGCCATCAAAAAAAGTAAAGTTGCAGAATCTGAATGGAAAGAAATCATAACATCAGGGGGAATCCTATCTTCCGACGGCAAAACATGGTATCCTTCAGAAAGTTATAAAAAAGGATTTGAAAGCAGTTCAAGCTTCAATGTTCCTGATAAAATATCCAAAGATGAACTGACCACTGTAAAAGATTTTCTGCGCCCGGTAATGGTAAGTCTGGTGGGTTGCGACAAAATATTGTTAGATGGTCCTACTTTCCAGAACTCCCCCGCGTGGAACCTGCATCCACTGATGTGTTCTAATGTAATCCTAAGAAATCTTACCGTCAGAAACCCATGGTTTTCACAAAACGGCGATGGTGTAGATCTCGAATCCTGCAAAAATGTTCTGATCTATGACAATACATTTGATGTGGGTGACGATGCTATCTGTATCAAATCCGGGAAAAATGAGGATGGCAGAAAAAGAGGAATGCCTACGGAAAATGTGATCATCAAAAATAATGTAGTGTATCATGGCCACGGAGGATTTGTCGTGGGAAGCGAAATGTCCGGTGGAGCAAGAAATATACAGGTATCAGATTGTACTTTCATCGGAACAGACATCGGGCTTCGTTTTAAAACAACCCGTGGAAGAGGTGGAATTGTAGAAAATATTTACATTAAAAATATTGATATGATTAATATTCCTACCCAAACCATTGGTTTTAATATGTTTTACGAAGGTTCTTCACCGGTTTTAGAAGAGGGACAAAAACAGGAAGGAAATAAAACCCCGGAAAAAATGTATCCTGTAACGGAAGAAACTCCGGTTTTCAGAAACATCTTCTTTAAAAACATCAATGCCGTTAATTCTTATGAAGCCATCACCCTGTTTGGTCTGGCTGAAATGAACCTTAAAAATATTGTGATTGAAGATTCAAAATTTGATACAAAAAAAGCACTGACTATCGTAGATGCAGACGGAATTCAATTGAAAAATGTAACGTTGAAATATTCTGAAGGTACAGGTGCTACGGTTTACAACAGTAAAAATATCAACCTTGCTGCCGTAAAGTTTGAATCCTCAACTCCACCTTATATCAAAGTTTTAGGAAACAAAACCGGAACTGTGGTCTTGCCAAAAGAAATACTATCTGACAAAAGTTTACTTTCTATAGGAACGGATGTGCCTAAGAATGCAGTTAAATAATATAATTCAAACCATTACGCATTTTTAAAGGTGTAAAAATATAAGAATCCGGCTCATGATTTTTAACAAAAGACATACTTATATTTCTATTTTCTTTGTAGGGATGATGGCATTCGGGCAGACTAGCAGGCCGAATGCTACTCCTTACACCAATGAAGGAACTTTTGAAAAGCTCAAAAAGAAATACAGCTTCATTACTCCTATTGATCGCCCCATCCCTCCCAATATCAGAATAGACAAAGATGTTGAATATGGCACTGTTGACGGAATTTCTTTAAAAGCTGATGTTTATTACCCTTCTGACACATCAACAAAACATGCAGGAATTGCTATGGTACATGGCGGAGGCTGGATTTCCGGAAGTAAAGAAAATGAAAAATACATGGCAATGGAACTGGCTTCAAAAGGTTTTGTCGTCATTGCCGTTGGGTATCGCCTTGCTGATATTGCCAAATATCCTGCTGGCATTGAAGATATTGAAACGGCAATTCAATGGATCAGGAAAAACCACAGAAAATACGCTGTAGATAAAAATAAAATAGCGGTTTTAGGTGAATCTGCCGGTGCACAGATGGCTACCCTGGCAGGAGTAAAAGCCAAAAACAAAATAAAGGCCATCATCAATGTGGACGGGATTGTTTCGTTTATCCACCCTGAAGCTGAAGAAAGTACATATGCTTCTTACTGGCTGGATGGTGACAGGGACATTAATCTCAAAAACTGGACGGAAGCCTCACCCCTGGAATATGTAGATAAGCATACACCGCCTACTCTTTTCATCAACAGTTCGCAGCCCAGATTCCACGCAGGAAGAGATGATATGATGAAGAAACTGCGGTCTTATAACATCCCTACTGAATTTCATGAGATCAAAGATTCGCCGCATTCATTCTGGTCGGCAGAACCCTGGTTTACAGAAACACTGAACTATATTGTAGATTTTTTAAATAAAGTTTTAAAATAAGTCTTAAGCTCAAACGTATCCGATAAATGGTATGAAAAAATTACTTTTAATTCTATTCATAACAACATTTCAATGTTTGTGGGCTGGTGAACCGTACATTATCATAACGGTTGATCAGAAAGGAAACGGGGATTTTACCACCATTCAAAAAGCCATCAATTCTATAAGAGATCTGGGACCTGCTGAAGCATTGATCAAAATAAAGCCGGGAATCTATCATGAAAAGATAGTGATTCCCTCTTCGAAACATAAAATTACTCTGGAAGGCGAAAACAGAGAAAATACGGTCATTACCTATAATGATTTCTCCGGAAAGCCTGATGCCTTCAATGAAAAGATGACAACGTTCAATTCATATACGGTATTGGTGATGGCAGATGATATTAAAATTACCAATCTTACGATTCAAAACAGCTCATGCAACGAAGGGCAGGCTGTTGCCCTTCATGTAGAAGGTGATCGTTTTATCATCACCAACGCTGCTGTTTTGGGCTGCCAGGACACCGTATATGCTGCGACCAATCATAGCAGGCAGTATTTTGAAAACTGCTATATAGAAGGAACTACAGATTTTATTTTCGGACAGGCCACTGCCGTATTTAAAAACTGTACAATTAAAAGTCTTGCTGATTCTTATATCACTGCTGCTGCCACCGAAATTGACAGGAAATATGGTTTTGTATTCTTACACTGTACACTGGTTGCAAAAGATGGCATTACCAAAGTTTTTCTGGGAAGACCTTGGAGGCCCTACGCCAAAACAGTTTTTATCAATACAGAAATGGGAAAACACATTCTCCCTGAAGGCTGGAATCCATGGAAAGGCGATAAAATGTTCCCCGATAAAGAAAAAACCGCCTATTATGCAGAGTCCGCAAGTAAAGGAGAAGGCGGAAACACTTCAAAACGCATCAAATGGTCTCATCAGCTCACCCAAAAAGATTTGAAAAATTATACCCTGAAAAAAATATTGGATGGCTGGAACCCTAATTAATGAATTCTTGAGCAGACGTAAAAAAATTTATAAAAAACAACTATGTATAAAAAGCTACCCCTACTCCTTTTCTTCCTTTCAATCATGACATTGGCACAACAACCTACCCTGTTTCTGATCGGTGATTCAACAATGGCCAATAAAGAAAATCCTGATAAAAACCCGGAACATGGCTGGGGACAGATGCTTCCCTCTCTTTTGACTTCCGGGATCTCTATTCAGAATCACGCTACTAACGGGAGAAGTTCAAAAAGCTTCAGAACGGAAGGAAGATGGAATAAAGTGATGAATCAGCTTAAGAAAGGAGACTTTGTCATCATCCAGTTTGGACATAATGACCAGAAAGTCAATGATTCGGCACGATTTACCAATCCCTATACTCAATACAGAGCCAATCTTGAAAGATATGTAACCGAAGCAAGGTCAAAAGGGGCAATTCCCATTCTGCTCACCTCCATCGTGAGAAGAAATTTTAATGAAAACGGAGTTTTGGTAGATACCCATAGAGAATATCCTTTAGTTGTCAGAATGGTAGCGAATGATCTTCATGTTCCTTTTGTTGATTTACAGTTATTATCGGAGCAACTGGAGATTTCTTATGGTCCGGAAAATTCAAAAAAGCTGCATCTGCACTATAAAAAAGGGGATGAAACTTATTATCCTGAGGGAAAAGATGATGATACTCATTTATCAAAACTGGGAGCCGAATCTATTGCAAAACTGGCAGCTGCTTCTTTGAAAAAGATGAAAACAGGATTGGAGACCTATATTAAATAAAAAACGTTGCGATGTGCCCCGTTTGTCATTCTGTACTTATCCGGACAGCTATAAAATTAACGGCCAACAAAAAAACCGTACCCTGGCTGAGTACGATTGGAAATTAGTTTTACTAGATTTGCTAAGTATAATTAGCTATCCCAAAAATAATCCAACTTCCCCCATAAACAAAGGAAAAAATCAGATAATGTTATGTGAAAAATAACAAGACCTGACAACCGAAATCAAGGTCAGTGATTTACAATTCATAACGAAGAAATGGAGAATTCGGATATCTTGGTTTAAGAGATGAAGAAGGAAATTTATATCATACTGTTGAGGCTGTTTTTACATTTTAAACCTATGCCTACAATAACAAAAATTCTATCAATAATATATTCTATAATAAGAATCAGTTATTTCGTTGAATCCACACATCAAAACTCTTGATTTTTATCGGTTATTGCAAACAATAAATAAACTTTTAAACAAACAATAAAATGCAACCGATTAACCAAATTAAATATTTAATATTATAATTATATAAATATTAATATACTAAAATATAAAATAATTACATATTAAATTCATAATTTTACATCAGAACAAATCACAAAATATAAACTATGAAAACAATGTTCAAGGCTGCCTTCTTTACGGCAGCTCTAAGCTCTGCTTTTGCCCTTACCGGATGCGGTCACGAAGAGATCAGTAATGACCTGGCAGAAAGCGAAATCAATACTAAAAACACTTTGGCCCAAAAGATTGTTCCTCTGGCTAATTGTGTAGCTCCGGGATGGGCTTCTCAAAACGGAGGAACTACTGGAGGGGGAACCGCTGCAGAAACAACGGTTTCTACCTATGCCCAGTTAAAAGCGGCTATTGAAAATACAGCTGTAAAAGTGATTAAAGTAACCGGAACCATTACCATCACTACCCGTTTATCTCTTCAGGATCAGACCGGAAAAACAATTTACGGGACTGCAGGAGCAAAGCTTGTTTCTACAGACCAGACTAAAGACGGTTCCGGAATTATCAACATTAAAAGATGTAACAATATCATCATCAGAAACCTTATTTTCGAAGGTCCGGGAGCCTATGATACGGATGGCTGGGACAATGCTATCCTTGATGACTGTCGAAATGTATGGATAGACCACTGCGAATTCAGAGATGGTGTGGATGGAAATTTTGATATCAAAAACAAATCCGACTACGTTACGGTTTCCTATACCAAGTTCCATTATCTGAAAGCTCCGAAACCTGGAGGTTCAGGAGGGACAGATGACCACAGATTTTCTAACCTTATCGGCTCCAGTGATGGTGCTACAGCGGATGCCGGAAAACTGAATGTAACTTTTGTACGCTGCTGGTGGGCTCCTGGATGCAGAGAGCGTATGCCGAGAGTGCGGTTTGGAAAGATTCATATCCTGAACAGTTATTTCAACAGTTCTGTGAGCAATAAATGTATTGCAGCAGGGGTACAGGCTAATATTCTTGTCGAAAGAAATGTTTTTGAAAACGTAAAAGAGCCTATTAATTTAATGAGCGGCTTTACTGCCGTAACGCAAACCGGAAGCAGCTTTATTAATGTTACCGGAAATACAGCAGGAAGCGGAACCGCATTCACCCCGCCATACAGCATAACAAAACTGAATGCAGCTGATGTAAAAGCTGATGTTACGGCTAATGCAGGAGCTACGTTAGGCGGAAATGTCTGTGACGCTTTTTAACAGAAGACTTTAATAATAGTAGTAATAAAAAAGAAGAGTACCTCATTTCTGAGGTACTCTCTTTAGTTTCTAATAGAAGCAGACTTCAGCCTGCTTCATGAATGACGCTAATTATTCCTTTATCTTATTTTTTTCCAGCCATTTGGGATATTCTCTGGCGAGCAGTTTTTCTGCAAAATTCCCAAACCAGCTATATCCATTTCTCCTTTCTTCCGAAACTTCATTATAATTATACTTTACACTGCCGTCACGGTCTCCAAACAGAGGTTTGTTGGTGTGAATGTCATAGAATCTGGCCCAGATCACAGAATTTTTATCTTCAGCCAGTATTCTCACCGCTTTCCCGTTCTGCCTGGCAACATTGTAACTGTATCCTTCAATTCTATTCTGCTTAAACCATGCTACTGCTGCTTTTATGGACTTTTCTATTTCAGGAGTCACGGGCTGCTGCATCAAAAACCTTATAATTCCTACTGATTCTCCTGTAGCTAATGAAACAGGTTCAAAGGCTCTCGCCTTATCCGGCTGCAAAGTAATTTCATGATACTGATCCGCCCAAATGGAAGGATTTCCCTTTTGGAGCACCTGAGTTTTTAAAATACATCCGATACCTTTCTGGACCGCTATTTTTGATTTCTCTTGCAGGGAAGGCGAAATCACATCAAAATTATTCCTGCCTTCCGCAGCATTGTACAAAACAGTCAGAGCATTGATCATTGCATTATCGTTATAAGTCACCTGCTTTCTGTAGAGTCCTGTATTGGGGTAATATTGCGGAAAACCTCCGTTATCATACTGCATCATAAGAAGATAGCCGATTCCTTTTTCTGCCGCTTTTAAATATTCCGGATTTTTTGTAGTTGCATACGCTTTAATCAATCCATTGATCTCTCTCGAAGTTGCGTTATTATCAATGGTTGCATGATCATCCCCAGTAGATTTTATCTTTCTTAAAAGGGCTTTATCTATGCGCAGACTATAGTTTACCACCGACTTATCTTCCAGCTGTTTTCCCCAGCCGCCATTGGGAAGCTGATAGATCAGCATTTTTTCTGCCAGGGTATCCTTACTCTGGGCAGAATAATGGACCGCCAGCAATCCTAATGCAAATGTGTATATTTTTAGATTCATTTTTTATTATTTAAAAATTACTCTTTTACTTTTATCAACAATGGTTTTGCGATGATCTGAGCCTGTTTCTGAAGCATATTCTCCCAGTCTTTCTGTGTTTGAACCTGTCCGCTTTTCTGCCAGGCAAATCCTGCATAATAGGTTAAGGTTTTATTGGGTTTTGTAATGACATACAGGTTACTTTCATCAGGAACATCAGAAGTAAAAGCGATTGACTTTTCAACGATTTCCGGATTTACAATAATTCCTTCTCCCACAAAAGCATCGTCTATTTTCTCCCAATGAAGATAGTATCCATACTGATCATTCAATTGAGATTTTCCTTCGTTTTTATGCAGGGTAATTCCTATTGTATAATTCGGAACAGGCTTTTCAGATTCAAAAACAGATTCAAACTTAGAAAAGCTGGAACCCAGATCCAGAGAAATTCTTTTGGTTTCTTTCACTCCATATTCGCTCCATGGTTGATAAGTCAGTTCAAAAACAGTTCTCAAAGGACCTTCAGCAATTGTTCTGGAGGTTACAAAATTTTGGGAAACCTGAAGCTTGTCATCTTTCCAGATTCCAATGCCTCCGGTTCCTCTGCTGTTTCCCACATGGTAAGGATCATAGCCTTCTCCTCTTGTGTCTTTATGGTAATACATAGGATCGGTAAGATAGCCTTTATACCACTTATTAATTACGGGCAGATCTGTTCTTTTGAGCCAGATATCAACACCACTGGAAAGCGTACTGCTTTTTATTCCCTGTAAAGCTTCCTGCTGGCCTTTTGGGCCATACACTCTGAAGGCAACCCTGTCATTTTCCCAGGCATAATCATCTACTCTTTCAGGAACCAGCCTAGAATAGGTGGAAATTCTGCTTTCCGGAATATGAACGTTTCCGTCTGCTACAACACTATATGTATTGGTCTTTCCGGAGCCAATAGCAACAGGAAAAAGCAATTCATCATTTTTACCATCACCATCGTTATCTATCCATTGAATCGGAAGCCATTTTCCTTTTGCATCTTTTATTCTAAGTTCGTTTTCACTATGCTTGTTTAAGAACAAATGCAGTTGAGCCACTGGAATTGCGGCCACCTCATTTCTTGGAAAATCCAAAAAATTGGTCACCTGTACAGATCGCTGGGCAGATAAAAAACACGAAGCAATGCAACCGATTGCACAACTTAAGCCCATAAAGGTAGAATTCGGTATCAACATAATTTTACTCAATAAGTTAATCAACCAAAAATATAAATAATTTGTCAATAAATAAGTGATTATAATTGAAGTTATTTAAATCTTATCAGATCTTTAAAAACCAAAAATATCTGTTACTTTTTGCTCCTGATTCTGTTTTTATCAAATTAAATTGTACATTTGCTTTTCTATTATGCAAAAATTTCTCAGAGTCTTTTTTGTTTTTTCTTTACTTCTGATATTTGTTTCGAATGTCAGCGGGATAACGACATGTCTTGATCATGCCAGACACTCCAAAAGTAAAGTGATCTATAAAAAAGGTTCAAAAGAAGAGAAAATTCCTACCTTTTCTCAGGACGACGAATGTCAGTGTGCACTTCATCTGCATATGACCAATGTTCTTCTTCCTGAACCTTTGAATCTGGATTTTGCTATCGACACTACTAATGATAACGAGATGCCACAGCCGAAAGCCATTTCATATCGTTGTCTTCTCGATTTTTTCAGCTCCAGAGCTCCCCCATCCACATTTTCTGCGGTAGCGTAATCTATGCTGCCCTAATATTTCGTTTACAGATTTTTTAATCTGTACTGTAATTCCTTGGATACCTGTGTCTTCAAATTAGTAAGGATATCCTTTTATTAATAGGCAAATTCACTGCCCCTACTTCCCTGTTCATGACTACCAGTAATTTTAATTATTCGGGAATAATTCATTGTATTTCCCCAAATTCTGTGAAACTTTTCAGTCTAAGTTTCATCACCGCATCGTCATTTCTGTATGCACAGTCCCGTTCTGAAGATTCTTTATCTACAGTGGTTCAAACCGTTGAGGTTATCGGAAGAAAGTCTAAAGATTATACATCCGTCTACTCTTTTGCAGCCACCAAGATTGCAATGAAAAATAAAGATCTGCCTTTAACTCTCAATACGGTTACCAAGGAACTGATTACCGACCGACAAGCCTTTCAGCTTGGAGATGTAATGAAAAATGTTAACGGGGTCTCTCCTTCCAGCTATTATAATCAGTACAATATCCGTGGAATCAGCCAGAATGAGGAGGGCCAGATTATCAACGGTATGCGAACCCGGCAATACTATTTTCTACAGCCGATGACCTCCAATATAGAACGTGTGGAAATTTTTAAAGGTCCGGCAAGCATTACCATGTCAAGTGTGGATCCTGGAGGAACGATTAATATGGTGACTAAAAAACCATTGCCCGTTTCCCAACATGAGATCACTTCATCAGGAGGCAGCTTTGATACTTACCGTGTCTCCACAGATCTTACAGGTCCTTTGAATAAGAGTAAAACCTTGCTTTACCGTTTTAACGGAGCTTACCAGAACGCTTACTCATTCAGGGATCATGTTAAAAACAGCGGTATTCTGATCTCGCCATCCCTGACATTTATTCCCGATGAAAAGACCTCCGTGAATGTAGAAATGATTTTCAATGATCTCTATGGAAACCTGGACCGTGGGCAGCCTATTTTCGGTGCTGTAGCCGGAAAAACAGATCTGTACAGTACTCCAAGAACATTGAACCTGGGAGCTCCTGATGACTTTTTTAAAACCAGAGAACTTATTCTGATAGGAAGTGTTGCTCACCATTTTAACCAATCGATTAGTTTTAATGCCTCATATATGAAGCAATACTGGAGAGAAAATCTTCAGGAGCACAGAACAACCAATTCTTTTGTTCCTGACATGGACAACAAACCGGTTTCCAGTCTCGCCATGATGCAGTTTGTGCAGAGAAGACAAAACTGGGCAACAGATAATATAAATGCCTATTTTAATTTTAAATTTAAAACAGGAGCTGTTCAGCATCAGGCTTTAATAGGCTATGACGGGCAGATCTGGGACAAACGAAAAGGAGGACTGCAAAATGCCGCAAGAGGTTTTCTTTTAAAGAGCGGATCAGTAGCATCCTCTTACGATCCTGCAAAAGCTTCAGATTATCAGACCGTCAATTACAATGGAACGATCATTCCAAAGCCTAATGTCACACCGTTTGATCTGAATCCCGGAGCACAAAATTATCAGGGACCTGATTTTAATACGCTTAATGTGATCACCGCCTTACCCTCCGCTCGTACCACTACGCATGCAGCTTATATCCAGCATATTTTTACCTGGAAAAAGTTCAGAATATTATCAGGAATCCGTCAGGAGTGGTTTCAGGATACTACTAATTTCAAAGAAACCAACGAATCTTCTTTTAAAAACAACAAACTGCTGTACAGATTCGGGATTACCTACAGCATAACCGATAACATCAACCTTTATGGAACTTACCTTACCGGTTATCAGCCGCAATCCAATACGGTAACATTAATGCCCAATACCTCCAGTCTTACAGGATCTGCTGCAAGGTTTAAACCTTTGACTTCCGATCTTAAAGAAATGGGTATCAAAGCACAGATTTTTGGCAGAATTTCATTAAATCTGGCCGTGTATGAGATTAACCAGAGAAATATCATCATCAACGCCAATAATCCATCAGAACCTGATGAACTTATACAGCGAGGGGCAGACAGAAGCCGTGGATTTGAGGCCGAATTTTCCGGACATATCCTTCCTCAATGGCATATTTACGGAGGATACAGCTATATTGACGCTAAAATACTGGATGATTCCAACCTTGATCTTGTGGGAAAAAGAAAAGAAAATACCTCTAAAAATTCGGTCAATATCTGGACCCGCTACAATTTCTCAAACACCGAAGTGATCAAAGACTTTGGAATCGGGGCAGGAATGCTTTATCAGAGTTCAAAAGTTCCGTGGTTTACAAGAAGTTTTGAACTTCCTGCCTATACTACAATAGATGCAGCCTTATATTACAGCCCGGCAAAAACGATTCAGCTTGCTTTTAACCTGAATAATATTACCAATAAAGTCTATTGGATCGGAGCTCAGAATTATCTGAGGCTATTTCCGGGAACTCCAAGAAATTATTTACTAACCGCTACTTATAAATTTTAAACTATGGCTATTTCAAACCTACAGCTGATCGTGAGAAAAACCTTGCAGGATCTGTTTAAAGGAAAACAGAACCTCATCATCACGGTTACTGTACTTCTCTTCTGTATGCTGAGCATCGGCATAGGATTTACAAAATATACCGGTTCTTTTTCAAAAATAAAGGAATACCGGGAAGAAGTGCGCGAACATTGGGAACACAGACCGGATAAGCATCCCCACCGTATGGCTCACTACGGCTATTTGGTTTTCAGGATCGGTCATCCGCTGAATATTTTTGACAAAGGCTTAGATGATTATCTGGGAAATGTCATATTCCTGGAGGCTCACAAACAAAATACCGCTAACCTTTCGGAAGCAGGAAGCTCAGGGACTTTGATTAGATTCGGGGCTTTCAGCAGTGCTTTTATTCTGCAGAGTATTGTGCCACTTATCATTCTTTTTCTGGGGTTTGGATTAATTGTACAGGAACGGGAGAATGCTACATTAAAAATCATCAGCGTACAGGGTGCTTCGGGAAGAGATATCGTCTGGGGAAAAACTCTGGGACTCTGGCTGTTTTCTTTATGTTTTCTGATTCCTGTAATTCCTGTTGTGTTTTGGGCAGCAATGATGTCAGAAACTACAGATTCCACTGATATTTTAATAAGATTATCGCTTCTTCTTCCTGCTTATATGATCTATTATTTTTTTATCAGTGCCCTGGCAGTTATCATTTCAGCGAACAGTAAAAACACCTCTTCAGCGTTGATCAGCCTTATCGGATTCTGGCTTCTTTTCATTATCGTTTTGCCGAAGGGAGTTCAGTTTGCTGCTCAGAATCTGTATCCGGCGCCTTCCCGAATCGCTTTTGAGACCGATCTTGAAAAGGATATTTTAAAATCCGGAGACAGTCACAATCCTGACGATCCTCATTTTAAGAAAATCAAAGATTCCCTACTTACCCGTTATAATGTAAAAACAACGAACGAGCTTCCTTTCAATTATGGTGGATTTGTCATGAAAGAAGGAGAGAAAATAAGTTCACAGATTTATATCAGACATCAGAAAGAACTGCAGACCATTTACAACAGACAACAGAATCTGACTGATATTTCAGGGCTGATCAATCCTTCTGTCGCTGTTAAAAACTTTTCCATGATGGCCACCGGCACTGATTTTTTTTCCTACACCCAATTTCAAAAGCAGGCGGAAGAATACCGCTATCAAATGGCCCAGCATTTAAATGACCTTCAGATAAAGCATATCAGCAATATTAAACCTGAAAAAGGCGGACCTCCTGCTGTCATCGACAAAGACAACTGGAAGAAGTTTCCGGATTTTCAATACCGATATACTTCTGTCTCTGAAAGCCTGAAAGCACAGCCAATACCTGCAGCAGCATTAGTCTTATGGCTCATTATCTGTATTGTTGCCATCGAAATAAGTGGAAGAAAATTAAAATTGATCTAATGAACCGTTATTTATATATCCAATTTTACCGTAACAAAGCATATCTCATAGCATTGTTGTTTTTATTCATGGCCGGATTAATGGCTATTTATACTGGGAAAAAATTTCTTGACAGAAACGAAGATATCATCTCCAAAAGCGGAGCGTTTCAGAAAGAAAGCATAGCACGAAATACTAAATTTCATAAAGATGATCTGGGACTGGCTCTATATTATATCAAATTTAATTTAGTCAATGAAACGCCCAAACTGGCTGCTCTCAATATCGGAATGCGTGATTTAAACCCTTCTATCCAGGGAGTAACCATCCGGAATCTGGAAGAACAGCGCTACAATGCTGATTTCTATAATCCGGCCAATGCAGCGGTTGGAAACTTTGATTTCAGTTTTGTTATTGTTTTCCTCTTTCCATTGGTCATTGTAGCATTTTGTTATAACCTGATTTCTGAAGAAGAAGAAAAAGGAACCTGGAAGCTGCTGTCGGTTCAAAGCGGCAATTTGCAGAGTTTTTTAGATCAGAAGATGCTTATCCGCCTTTTAGCAGTCACAGCTGTATATCTGATTTTAATGATTATTGCCTCTGCCTGGATAAAGATACCCTTGGACCTTTATTTTATTGCTTTTGCAGCAAGCGGATGGCTTTATGTTCTATTTTGGTTTGCGTTGTGCAGATGGATTGTTTCTTTCCGTAAATCATCGGCTCAGAATGCATTGATTCTCCTTATCGTATGGGTAGCCATCAATTTTATCATTCCTATGAGCAGCAATATCCTGATTCAGAAGATTTATCCTGTTCACGAATCTCTCAAAGCAGTAATGGAACAGAGAGAGGGTTATCACAATAAGTGGGATGAAGCCAAACAGCCCACTATGGAAAAGTTTTACGAAGCATATCCCCAATACAGAAATTTCACAGTGGAAGAAAATGATGCATTTACCTGGACGTGGTATTATGCCATGCAGCATATGGGTGATCTGGAATCTTCGAAATCCTCAGAACAGTACACCGAAAAAATGCAGAAAAGAAATCTGGCTGCCGGCTACCTCGGCTATCTCCTGCCGAATCTTCATACCCAGCTTGTATCAAGCCATCTTGCAAAAACAGATATGAGCAATCATTTACAATATGCTTCTTCTCTTAAAAAATTTCATGAGAAAAAACGTTTGTTCTTCTACCCTCTTATTTTCTCGGAAAAAAATGCTGAGTCTGTCAACTGGGCACAGCAGATTACAGAAGTCTTCAGATTTTCTGAACACATCGGATATGTTCAGATATTTCTCCCATACCTCATCTTCATCGCTTTATTTATCATTCTTTCACAAAACAAATACAGAAAACTATGCTAAAAACAATCAATCTCCATAAAAAATACAACAGCTTCACCGCGCTTCATTCTCTAAACCTGGAAGTAAAAAAGGGAGAAATTTTTGCACTTCTCGGTCAGAACGGCGCTGGAAAAAGTACCACGATCAATATTCTTCTCGGGTTAATTAAAGCAACTTCCGGAGATGCTTTTATTAATGGGATCTCAGTAAAAGATGAACCTCAGAAAATAAAAAAGCATCTGGCTTATATTCCTGAAACAGTTCTTTTATATCCCCACCTTACCGGAATGGAGAATCTTGATTTTTTTTCCAAAATTGCCGGATTCGATTATCAGAAAGATGAGCTGTCTGCACTCCTTAAACGGACCGGTTTACAGGAAACCGCTCACCAGAAAGCATTGGGAGGGTATTCTAAAGGAATGCGCCAAAAAGTAGGTATTGCTATTGCTCTCGCCAAAGATGCAAAAGTACTTCTCCTTGATGAACCCACCAGCGGACTGGACCCAATAGCCACTGCTGAATTTACAGAAATTGTCCGGCAGCTGGGTCAGGAAGGCAGAACGGTATTAATGGCAACTCATGATATTTTCAATGCAGTAAGTGTTGCTACCAACATTGGAATTATGAAACAGGGAGAACTTGTACAGAACTTACCTTCCAAGGCTTTTACAGCCCAGGAACTGCAGGAATTATATCTTAAAACAATTTGATGTTTATGTTACTCTGATAAGTAACTTTTCATATTATCAATTTGGTTGATGCCCGGGAATATTTTGTTGCCGGGCATTTTTACTGATCATCTTATTTATGCCAACGCTTTCTTGTATTCGGCTAAAGCTCTTTCACGGGCATAGGTATGCTCTACAATGGGGAAAGGATATTCAGGGGTATTCCATTCGGGCAGCCATTTTTTTATATAATGCAGGTCTTTGTCAAACTTTTCTGTCTGAGCTGCCGGATTAAAAACCCTGAAATAAGGTGCTGCGTCACAACCACTCCCTGCTGCCCACTGCCAGTTTCCGTTATTGGCTGCAAGGTCATAATCATTCAGCTTTGAAGCAAAATAAGCTTCGCCCCACCGCCAGTCAATCAGCAAATGTTTACATAAGAAACTCGCAACGATCATCCGCACACGGTTATGCATATAGCCTGTCTGATTAAGCTCCCTCATCCCGGCATCTACGATCGGATATCCTGTAGTGCCATCGCACCAGTGCTTAAACTCATTCTCATTGTTCCGCCAATGAATGTTGTCATACCTGGTTTTAAAAGATTGTTGGACAACCTGAGGAAAATGATACAAAATCTGCATAAAAAACTCACGCCAGATCAGTTCAGAAAGCCATACAGCATTATGTTTCAATGCAAAAGCCACACATTTCCTGATGCTGATGGTTCCAAACCGTAAAGCAATTCCCAGCTGTGTTGTATGCTGTAATGCCGGATAATCGCGGTATTGGTCATAGTCATCTATAATGGAAGCATCTAAAACCGGTGTTGTGAAATCCATTTCTGTTTTTTTAAAACCGATATCCTTCAATGTGATGATATCAGTATGCTTCTGGGAAAACAGATGGGTAAAGTCCGTTTTTACCGACTGATAATGCTCAGCAGTCAATGCTTCTCTCCATTTCTTGGCAAAAGGGGTGTAAACGGTATAAGGGGAACCGTCTTTTTTAACAATCTGGTCTTTATCAAAAATCACCTGATCTTTATAAGCTTTAAAAGGAATATTCTTTTCGGTAAAAAAATAATAGACTTCCTTATCTCTTTCAATGGCCTGAGGTTCATAATCCCGGTTACAGAAAACCCCTTCGATATCATATTCTTCTGATAATTTTCTGAATATATCCAGAGGTTTACCAGAGTATGTATTGAGTCTCGAATGGTATTTTTTTAATGAAATATTAATTCCTGTCAAAGCCTGATGGATATAATCTACTCTGCGATCATTCTTATCTTCCAATTTACCGAGAATATCGGAATCAAATATAAAAACAGGCATTACCGGAGTACCTGATTGAAGCGCATGGGATAAACCAATATTGTCTTCCAGCCTTAAATCACGTCTGAACCAGAATAAGGTGACTTTATGTTTCATATTCAAAGGTAGCTTGTTTATCTTACTTACTCCAAAACAAATTTCAGAATATGATAGCTTTGCCGTTGAATTTTAGCTGTTCTGAATAAAATAGCAGACAACCTTGGAAACAGGTTCGAAAACCTTTCGCGTTCATGGTTTTAATTTTATCATTATCTATTCAAAATAATAAGGATAGCCAATTTTATTAAGATCATCCTTAAGCTGTTCCCAATCTTCAACATTGTCAACAATAGTTAATACCATCTCTTTTGTTAAAGTTTGGCCACTATAGATCTTCATTAAAGCTTCTGCCTGTATTCCATCGTTTTCAAAATATTCTGCTGCCCAATCGATATAGGTCTGCGGATTTCCATCAAAAATATTTAACATTTCTTCAGAACGGTCCTTGTTGTTTCCGATATCTCCTGTCTTCCAGCCTTCATTCTCAGTTGTCCACAAACAGAATGTTGTCCCGATTGACTTTACAGGTTCCCCCAATATAAATTCGTCAAAAACAGAAGGCATTTTTTGGGTAAGCGCTTTTTTATCAGGCTGTTTATATTCATGTGCAAAACCATTGATTACACATCCGTCCCGCAGGAATAAAATAAGCATTTGATCACCAGAGCCATCCCTCATCTCAAAAACCTCTTCATGATCCGCCCATTTGTTATTGTAAGAATAATAACGGTATTCCCATTCCTGACAAAGAATAGCATCCAAAACGGATATCGCTTTACAAATGCTTTGCAGCTTTTTTCTATCAGGCAGCGCACTGAAATCTTTTGTTGATATCATAGACGTAGTTTTTTTGAGTTTTTTATTCTGACCATTCAAACTGAAAATACTTAACAGAAGTAAAATTATAGTGAATCGTTTTTTTATTTCTAAGCCGTATTGAGATATACCATTGAACCGGATAGCAGAGAAGGCTATTGCTTTCCTGCGGAATGTAATTTCCTTATGATGAAAGAGATAAGAAACAAAACAATAATAAAGATTACAATATTCCGGATATTAAACGCGAATTCTGAATATTCTGTAACAGAAATATAATCGGTGTTTTGCTTGGGAACAAATTCTCCCTGGTTTTGATCTGCAGAAGCTGTACCGGCAGATTTGCTGTAAACAGAAGCTGTTTCTTTTTGAAAGAAATAATCAACTCCTAAAGCAAATAATACAAGTAACAGGATCCATAATCCGGCCTTTTTTCTCATCTTTTAAATTTCAGATTCCAGGTTTTAGTTTATTGTCAATCATCTTCAAATTATTGAGTGAATGTTCATTAAGATTTTCCATATCAAAATCATAATGCTTATAAGGGCAAGTATAATAAAAATATATCAATGCAGCCATGGGGAAAACCACATATTTTAATTTAATCTATTTCTACATTCAGCTTTATTATTAAAAATTTCCGACCTTTGCCCCGATTTTAAACGAAAAGAAACTCATTGCAATGGAAGAATTTGAAGTGCCGGTAACATACAAAGGTCAGGAGCTTTTTTTCAATGGACGACTGGCCACCTACTCTTATGGGTATAAACTTTATGTGGATGTAAATGGAACTGAAGTTATCATAGAGCGTGATGATCACGGTGATTTAAGAGCTTTCTTACCTGATGCTGCTTCAGAACATACAGTAGAAAAAGGGCTTATTGAAGCTATTATAGAGGTTTTCAAAGAACTTCAGGTTTTATAATTTGTTTCCTGAAGGTTTAAAACATAAAAGAGACCCTTCAGGATCTCTTCTAATTCTGGTGAATTGTAGTTGGGCTATTCAAAAACCACATAGTTTACTTTATCTACTCCGGTGTTTCCCGTTTTCTCATGGTAAGCATACAATACCAGTTCATAGTTGCCTGGAGAGCTGATGACGTAGCTTCCTTCAAACAGGTTGGTTGAAACCAGTGACAGGTCTATATTCTTTATAAATTTCCCGTCTTTTTTGAGAATGCCTTTCACTTCAATGTCATCCGAATTCCATACTCCTCCTTTTTCTATGACACAGCCACACATCATCACAATATTGGCCTGAAACAGAAAAGGTTTGTCTTTAATACTGTTCAAAGCAATATATTGATGGGTTCTGGGTTTCAGAATATCAATAATATACCCCGGAATTTCAAGAATAATTCCTTCTCCCAAAATATGTTTCCCTGGAATCAGCCACAGCTCTGTACTTACAACTGCTTGCGCCTGTTTGCTGTTTAGAGGAGAAATAACCTCTATATTGACAAAAGTAGGCTCATCAATATCTACTGCGGCTATAAACCCACCTGTCTGCTCATCTGCAATGGAATTTCCTCTGACTTTAGGAGTCTTCATAATCAGATCTGTGTTCCCTGTGCTGCCTGTTGTCTTTCCTTCTGCCAGGATTCGCTGGTTCAGCTTGTTCCTTATAATAATATGCGCTCCTCCCAATGAGGTTCCGATAAATTTGGCATCTCTTGCTTTAGCCCTTATCATAACTTTTGTTTCCGTTGCAGAGACCATAAGATGGGAAAAAAGAAATACAGTGATAAAAAGTAATATTCTCATAATGGGTTTGATTTTAAATATTCCTGTTTGAAACGATGATGGAAAGATTCACTTTTAAGTTCCTGATCAATACGATCCAGATAATTGAAAACCGACAGGTCATCTGACAATAGTTTCAATATTGCTTTTTCGCAGCTGTCCCATATCTTCTCCAGTTCAGGCAGCATTTCTATTGCCTTAGGAGATAACGAAATGATCTGTTTCCTTTTATCTATACTGTCTTTTTTGATGACGAGATATCCCTTTTCGGTCATTTTCTTAACAATAACCACGACAGACGGATGTGAATATCCCAACGGCTCAGCAATATCGGTAATAGAAATTTCACCTTTTTTTTGCAGCAACATAAAAACCAGATACCAATTGGGTTCAACATCAATTCCGAATTCTTTATAAAATTTTCTGACATCATGAGACATTCGGTCACTGATTCTTTTAAGTCTGCTATCCAGCGCCTTATACCCTAATTCTTTAATAAAATCAAAATCCATTTGAAATCTATTTTGCTGTAAATATACAAAATATAAAGTCAACTATATAGTTGACTTTATATTATTTTTAATTTGAACATAAATATCAGGGAAAATCCTTTTCAAAGAGCTTAGTTATTTGAAATTTTTCCTGTAATTTCCGGGAGTTACTCCCTTATGTTTTTTAAAAAGTTTGGAAAGATGGCTTTCATCACTGAACTGGAGTTCATAGGCAATTTCACTTAATCGTACACTGCTGTATTTCAAATAGGTCTCTACCAGCTTCATTCTATAGTCCAGCAGATAATCCTGATAGGAAATTCCGGTCTGCTGTTTAAAATATTCCCCGAAATAGTTCCCGGAAATTCCAAAATGATCAGCAATAACCTGGATTCCGGTCTTCTCACGGTCTTTTATATGCTGCTGAATATAAGTGATGATTTTCATGATAGAAAATGCTTTCCGGTTTTCCTGAAGGTCTGAGGTTTCACTCTGAAGGATATTTCTGGCAATAAGATTCAGAAGGATCGACATACAATTGCGGATGACAAGATAGTCCTCGGCTTTGTTTTTAAACTCATTGGCAATCTGCAGAATAAGGGTTTCCGCAAACTGTTCATCATTCTTATTCCTGAAAACACAGCCAGCCCTTGCATGATAATTATGGCTGATGTATTGCAGTTTATACAAATTTTCACAGCTTTCAATACGGTCTGCCTCCAACCGGATTCTGTCAATAAACTCAACCGGACACTGAATACTAATCAGGCGGGATCCTTCACTTTGAAAACAATATACTTCCTGTTGCGGGATAATGAAAAGCTTACCCTGAGAGAAAGTAATACTGCGGTCATCATACCTAAGTGCACCCTTCCCTCTGACAACATAAACAAACGAAAGAAAAGTTTTTGTTTTCAACATGATCTCTTCATCTTTTAATTCTACGTCTTTTACGTCAATTTCTTCAAGCGGAAGTCCTTTCATATTACACTATATTTTCCTCCAAAAGTACAATTTTAGCAGAATATTTAGCGGGTATTTTTGTATAAAAAAATTATGAATATATATCCGAAACGTTGGCAGGCACTCAACTTCCTCATCATAGGAGCCTTTCTTTCGCCACTGGATTATTTTATTGTCAATATGGCTCTGCCCTCTATAAAAAAAGCATTCAGCGCCAGTGATCATGAGCTCCAGATGGTTATTGCCATTTATGGCCTTACCTATGCAGCATTTGTGGTTTGCGGAGGACGGCTGGGTGATATTTACAGCCGCAAAAAGGTATTTGTATGGGGATTGTACAC
This sequence comes from Chryseobacterium sp. ON_d1, assembly GCF_006829085.1. Taxonomy (GTDB): domain Bacteria; phylum Bacteroidota; class Bacteroidia; order Flavobacteriales; family Weeksellaceae; genus Chryseobacterium. The sequence goes on along the minus strand of NZ_BJTC01000001.1, from coordinate 481,924 downwards.
TTTTTTGGGTTCATCTCTCGCCTGCGCATTCTCCCCTGATATTACATGGCTGGTTGCTTCCAGAATGTTTCAGGGTATTGGGGCTTCACTGCTTGCCCCACAGGTGTTGGCTTCTATAAAAGACCTTTTCAGCAGTCAGGAGCAGCCTAAGGCTGTAAGTCTTTTCAGTTCAGTATTCGGACTTGCTTCTGTTATCGGGCAATTACTGGGCGGAGCGCTTTTAAGCATGCATTGGGGACATTTTTCATGGGAAATGGTGTTTCTTGTGAATGTACCAATCACGGTTATCTGTATTATTGGTATACATTTTACAATGGATAACAGTAACAAAAACAAACAAACGGGGATTGATTTTATTGGCGCTTTACTATTAATCCTGGCTTTGCTTATGTTCATCTGCCCTCTTATTTTCGGACAGAAATATGAATGGGCCTGGTGGGTTTTTGGGATCCTTCTTTCCGGGATCATGCTCTTAATTCTATTTATAAAATATGAAAGAAAAAAACTTCAAAAAAATCATCCGGTACTGATAGATCCGGCACTGTTACAGCAGAAACCTTTTGCATTAAGCCTTCTGATTATTTTCTTTTACAATTTCACTGCGGGTTTATTTATATGCTACCCTTACTATCTTCAGCAATTTCTTCATCAAAACTCAATGCAGACAGGGCTCGCTATAGTTCCCTATGGGTTGGCTTTTTTCCTGGCCCCTTTAGTAAGTTCCCGGATAAAAATGGCCTCTGTAAAAATGATCAATGGAGGATTGGGATTATTGATAATAGGTTTTGTAGGGAGTGCAGTAGCTTTTTATTTTCAGCAAAAGCCATCTTTTATCACCCATACTACCCTTTTCATGGCCGGATTGGGTCATGGTACGGTGATGCCAGTCATGATGCGGACAGCCATCTCTTTGGTTTCCAGGGATAAAGCCGGACAGGCTTCAGGACTGGTGAGCATAGGAATCCAGATTGGAAGCGTTACAGGAGGGGCCGTTATTGGCACTTTATTTTTTAATCTGATAAAAGTTATGGGCTTCACAGAAGCATTTACTGTCGCCATAGGAACGATTGGCGCTTTTCAGTGCATTGGAATATGGGCAGGAAATAGATTAAGAAAAATTTTGGTTCAACATAAAGATTAATTCGAAAAATACAATACATTTAAACATGAAGAATACAGAAAAAATTATCCGGGAAATCATAGAATTCCATAAGAATATTGAGAAATGGTTCCAGGGCAAAACAGAGAATCATGAAGCTCTTTACAGGACGCTGCTGTCCGGATTCTCACCGGAATTCAGAATGATCAGTGGAAATGGTGATGCCGTTACATTATCTATGCTTTCGGATTGGCTTCCAGCCGTATTTGGAAAGTTTCCGGAACGCACCATTCAGGTTGAAAATATTGAAACAAACCATACTGATTATCATGGGATTGCTACGTATACAGAAACTCAGGTTACAGGAGAAGCCATTACCAAAAGAAAATCATCAGCTGTTTTCCTGATTAATGCAGAAAAGGCCCTATGGCTTCATCTTATAGAGAAATGGATATAATCCGGAGATTCCACTAAATGGTACTGCATATCCGCAAATGCAGTACCAATCATCAGTACAAAATACCTGAAAGATGTGAAATTTCCTCAAAAACATCAATTACTGTTTCTGAATACTTTCATCTGCCCGGCCATCACCGCAAGCAAAATTCCAAAACAGGCAAAAAGAGCATATGAATACCTGAGGTCAAAACTCTCAGCAATATATCCGATAAGAGGCGGTCCTATTAAAAACCCTAAAAATGAAATGCTGGACACAAACGATAAAGCTATACTCGGCGCTACCGTACTTACCTTGCCTACCGTACTGTATACTGACGGTACACTCAGAGAGCTTCCAAGACCAATGATCATAAAAGCAATAACGCAGATCCATAGTTCCGGAAAGAACACACTTAAGAAAAGCCCTCCACTCATCAGTAAGCCACAGCATTGCAGAACAATCCTTTTTCCATATTTCTCAATGATTCTGTTCCCGATAAACCGACCTAAAGTCATCATTAAGATAAAACTTGTATATCCCAGTATGACAAGGTTTTCAGGCACTTTAACTATAGTTTGAAAATAAACTCCACTCCAGTCGAACATAGCCCCTTCAATGGCCATACTCAGAAAACCGATAATACCCAATCCAAACAATGTAGGATTAAAAGATTTAAAAATCGAACGGGTTTGTGGTTCTGCTTTATGAATAATATGGGTCAGATTTCTTTTGCTGTACCACCAAAGCATGATAACAAGGATAAAAATAATCACAAAATGGTAAAAGGTACCTACATGGATATTAATCAATAATAAACCTACCACTGCCCCTGTAAGTCCTGCAAAACACCAGGCGCCATGATAAGACGATAAAAGCGTTCTCTTTGTAAGAGACTCAATTTCAATAGCCTGAGTATTAATTGCTATATTACACAGGTTTCCGGAAACTCCAAAGAAAAACAGAACTACCGCCAGTGCCCAGTAAGAAGGCGCTAAGCCAATTAATAGGAGAAAAAAGGAATATAGTAAAAAGCATCTTTTAATCACCCAGGTGCTTCCATAGATGCTTATCAGCTTCCCTGCCAGAACCATTGTTGAAAGCTGCCCTATCGGCATCAGGAGTAAAAGGGTACCGAGCTCTGCTTCACTGATTGAAAGTGTATTTTTGATAATCGGAATTCTGCTCGCCCAGGAAGAAAAAACAAGCCCATGGGCAAAAAAAAGTAAGAAGCAGGCTGTTGGCATTTTTGCATTAAAAGAGTCTCTCTCGTTCATCATAACAGGGTGATAAAATTCCTTGCTGCAAAGTTAAATACACACCTCTGTTAAAATATAATCCGTTTTTGTCATTTTTACGTTCCATTTTGACCACTAAAGAATAAATCACCTGTCGTTATGGTAAAATATTACTTTACTTTTGGTCTACAGAACTTCAGTTTTTACTAATTTCGTCCATAAAAATTGAACCATGAGAGAGAAATGGATTCCTTATCCCACGATTTTAGAAGGGAAAACAGTTGAATTAATTCCCCTTGAAAAAGAACATTTTGAAGAATTATATGCTGCAGCTGCTGATAAAGAGCTATGGGAGCTGATTCCCACAGACTGTTCAGATAAAAAACTGTTTTACAAGAGCTATGAGCTGGCATTATCCGAAAGAGAGTCCGGGAACCAGTATCCTTTTGTAATACGCCATAAAGAAACCCGGAAGCTGATAGGGTCAACACGTTTTTTTGAGATATATCCTGCAGATAAAAAACTGGAAATCGGATGGACATGGATCACAAAAGAGTTCTGGGGAACATCCGTTAATCTCGAATGTAAACTATTACTTTTAACATTCTGCTTTGAAACACTGAGAACCAACAGGGTACAATTGAAAACAAAAGACAACAATTTCAGGTCAAGAAAAGCTATTGAAAAAATTGGCGGCGTTTTCGAGGGTATTTTGCGCAAAGACAAAGTACTGGGTGATGGGACTACAAGAAATGCAGCTTATTACAGTATTCTGGATAATGAATGGAATGCAGCACAGCATAAAATAGAGACTTTAATCAAAGAAAAGCAGCGTACCCCAAACCTGTAAAATAAAAAAGACAGTATACAATCAATCCCAGCCGGAAAAGATAATATACTGTCACTTTATAAGGCTTTAAAACTGAATTGGATTATTTTTTTATAATTTTCTTAGAAACTGATCCTCCTTTCTTTAATTCCCCCTGAAGGATATATACCCCTTTCGGAAGACTGGAAATATCGATAATGTTAGAATTCCCAGGAGTTAAAACAGTTCTGCCATCCAGAGATATCACGGTTATCCTGCTTATGTCTTCTCTGGAATTTAATGTTATAAAATCGGAACCGGGATTCGGATAAACAGATAAATCTTTATGTCCAATTTCCGGATCAGCGGTAGATAAAGCAGTTGTTTCCAGATAAGAAATACTTTTTACAACACTTGTATTCCCATTGATGGTAAAAGTATTAATCGCAAAATTAAATACAATACCCGCAGACTGGCTTATCCACATATAAGACTCATTGGTATAGTTGAAAGGCCCGGGTGTCTGCGTGGCAGTCCTCATTCTTTTTATTCTCAGAACATTCGGATAAGTTCCTGTGGGAGTCGTAATTGTCCCATAGCCGTCTACGGTGTACTCCACCTGCCCTGATTCTGCCCCATTAGGCACCCCTCCAGAAGTTATATTGAACTGATAAGTATCTGTAAACTGCTGCAGATAGGTAATCGGAAAATTAAAATTAATTAAAGGATCCGAATAAGACATCAGTATATCTCCGGGGTTGGCATAAGTCCCGAGCATTACATCCTGTGTATCAGATATGGAAGTAAAATCGTAGACATCAGAAAGAGTGGGCCTGGTTATCCTGTTGGCCGCCGGAAATCTGAAACAGTTAACTTCACCCGGGCAGGTCTTCGTTGTATTTGTATTGGTATTTGGACCTGTATAGGCAGAAAAATCCCATGTGACATTCGCTCCGGAAGGACCTGCAGTCGCAGTAAGTGCAACATCTCCTGCTCTGAACGTATAAGGTATATTAACCCTGTCAACAGCAGATCTCGTTACGGACGGCTGTGCATACGCTATAATTCCTGTAACAAGAAATAAAACAGAATTTAGCTTTTTCATATTATTTTGTTTAAAATTTGGTTACTACAAATGTATTTTTAGTTCCAAAAGCTATCAATCCTAAAAAAAAAGTATTTTTATCTACCTAAAATCAGGTATTTTTTCTCTCATGATAAATCACTAATTTATATGAGCAAAAAAATACCCGGCATCGGAGCCGGGTAAATATCTTTAATTAAATGACTGTCTGTAACTCAGAGGAGTTTTATCCGTTTTCTTTTTGAACAGTTTATTGAACGACTGCGGGTGTTCAAACCCGAGAGCATAAGCTACTTCGGATACAGAAAAACCTGTAGTGGTAAGATATTCTTTAGCCTTTTCAATCAGTTTTTCATGAATATGCTGTTGTGCATTCAGTCCGGTAAGGTTCCGAAGCATATCGCTCAGATAATGAGGCGACAGATTCAGTGTGGAAGCCAGAAACTCAACGGTAGGAAGTCCCTTATTTAATGTTTCCTGTTTATTGAAATACTCTTCCAGTACGGCATCCATCTTGGCAAGCAAATCATGATTTACTGCTTTTCTTGTTATAAACTGTCTTTTATAAAAACGATTGCTGTAATTGAGAAGAACTTCCAGATAAGAAACAATAACATCCTGACTCACTTCATCAATAGCAGTATTCAGTTCATTCCCAATATTATCAAGAATACCGATTATAGTTGCTTTCTCCTGATCAGACAAATGCAGGGCTTCATTAGTATCGTAGGAAAAGAAACCGAACCCTTTAATATTCTTTGCCAGCGGATAACTTCTTATGAAATCCGGGTGTACCAGCAGAGTATATCCACTGTATTCCGCATTTTCATCCGTTGAAAGGACCTGCCCAGGAGCGGTAAACATCATTCCCCCTTCATTGAAATCATAATATCCCTGTCCATACCCCATTTTTCCAACAGTAGAATATTTATAGGAAATTTTATAAAAATCCAGTATAAAGCTTCTTTTAAACATGTCCTTATTCACCGTCATTTTTGTATTATCCACGAGGCTTACCAGGGGATGAAGCGATTTTGGGAGCTGCAGCATGTTGTGAAGTTCTGAGATGGATGAAATTTTCAAAGGAGCGTTATCTTTCTTTTCCATGATATAAATTTATAAATTATTAGAGGAAAAGACAGTATAAATGCAATATACTTTATACTGTCTCTAAAGTTTCTGACTAAATAAACTGCTTACCGAACTGTTCCCTGAAAGCTTCATCACCAAGTTCAAGACGCTGGGCATACAATGCTTTTGCATCTTCTCCTGCAACGTATCTCAACTGCTTTTTACCATCTGTAGCGGCTTCATATACGACTGCTGCAATCTGCTCCGGTGTAGAGGCGGCTTCCATCATTCCTTCCATTTTAGAAAACAGAGAGTTCGTCATTTCATCATAAGCCGGAGTGGATGCTGAGTCCAGAGAACGGCTTACAAAATCTGTTTTAATCCCTCCAGGAGACACTGTTTTAATAGCTATCCCAAATGGATTAAGCTCAAAAGCAAGGCTTTCGCTCCAGCCTTCCAGTGCCCATTTCGTAGCATGATAAGTAGAACCTAACGGAAAAGCAATCAGCCCTCCTATAGATGTTGTAGAAATAAATATTCCTTTTTTCTGTTCTCTGAAATACGGAATAAATGCCTGTGTTACTCTGATAACTCCTAATAAATTAGTATCCAGCTGTTTTACAATCTGATCATCAGAAAGAGCTTCCAAAGGCCCTATAAGTCCATATCCTGCATTGTTGTAAACGACATCGATCTCTCCCAGTGCAAGAGCCTGCTTAACGGTTGATTTGATCTGTTCCGGGTTGGTAACGTCCAGCGGAAGTACAGTAACATTTTCCAGTGCAGCAAGATCAGCACCCGCTTCAGGGTTTCTCATGGTAGCGATTACTTTCCATCCTTTGTTTTGAAATAATTGGGCAGTTGCTTTTCCTAGTCCTGTAGAAGCACCTGTTATAAAAATTGTTTTCATTTTTTCTTGGTTTAAAATTACATGACAAAGTTCTGCATTGGGAGAAATCCGGAAGTTGCCAAAATGGGGTAAGCTGTAGCCAAAACGGATGTTGAAATAGATTTGTTTTTTGTAAGTTTGTTTTATCAATTTTATGGCAGAATATATTCTTGACAACGTCAATATCAGTACACTTTCCGTATACGACCTGCTGAAACATACCTCAGACAGTGCATTTATCGGGATCAGGGATTTCCGCGATATTTATCCTGTTGCTATCGAAAACAATTCAGGAATATTTACCAGGCAATCTTCACTACAGGATTTTCCTATGGTTAGTATAAGCAGGGTCGGCAGCTCATTGTTATGCTCTTGTACCTGTGACAATGAAAAAGATCAGCTTTGTTCCCATCAGGCGGAAATTATCCATTGTATCTTAGAAGATAAAAATTACCGCCTTTTTTTCGATGATATTTTCCGTAAAAAGGCATTGCTTCTCAAAGCAAAAGGTTATGGTCTGGAAAGCGAGCCGGATCTGGATCTGTATTTTGAGCTGAAATATACTGATGGGAAAATTGAGATCCTGCCCAGAATCAAGGAAATGCTTCCTGTGGATGATGTCATTTTAAAAAGAGATCTCCTTCCCCAGCATCCTTCTAAACTGGACAAACTGGCTGTCCTCGAAACCGGCAAAAAACAACTGTTGGTGATGGGTAAACACCGGTATTACAATCACCTGACCTTCTCACTGATGGAGGCAGAAACAACACAGTCAGGAAAGATCAAAAATCCGGTAAACCCGGTTGATGCCATGCAGCTGATTTGGAAAGCTGAAAAACCTGCGGAAATCAAATTTTATACAGCTATTGCTGCATTTCAGAACAATTATAATGAAGACTACAACCCATCAGAACTGGAAGCTTTAAAGCTTATTGTACAGAACCCTCTGAAACTGGATGTGTATTATCATAACCGGGAAATCGCAGAAACGGTTTCCGCAAAGTCACTTTCCCTGGTTGAATTAAACACTTTAGATGCCGAGATTCAATTAACTGTATTTAAGAAAGATCCGTTTTATGAAATAACCGGAGAACTGCAGTTTAATGATATTTCCATACCATTTGGCAATGTCATTCTCAGAAATGAATATTTTGTCTATAACCGTAACACTTTCAGCTTTGTATATGATTCGGACATGCTTAAAATCATCAGGTTCTTTAAGGCCAACAATGAGATTTTGCTGGTCCATTCTTCTAAATACGAAGCATTTACGCAGAATATCCTCTCTTCTATAGAGGAACGTATCCATATCAATTACAGCTATATACAACCCGCAACAAAAGCACAGCTTGAAGATAAGAATTATCAAGTTGAAAAAGTAATTTATCTCCGTCAGCAGGAAAATTATATAGGAATCACACCCGTTATGAAGTATGGAGATGTAGAAATTCCCGTGTATTCCAGAAAGCAGATCTTTGATACTGATCAGAACGGAAACCCATTTAAAATAGAAAGAAATGAATCTGCAGAAGCCCGCTTTACCTCTTTGGTTATGCAGCAGCACCCTGATTTTGAAGAACAGATGGGAGGCTATCAGTATTTTTACCTTCACAGAGATAAGTTCCTGGATAACAACTGGTTTCTTGATACGTTTGAGATCTGGAGAAATGAAGGAGTAATCATCCTTGGCTTTAACGAGCTAAAAAACAATAAACTAAATGCTCACCGGGCTAAAATCAATATTCAGATTACCAGCGGACTGGATTGGTTTAATGCCAAATTAAAGGTAGGATTTGGACCTAAAGAAGCTTCATTGAAACAACTCCACCGGTCCATCCGAAATAAAAGCAAATTTGTCCAGCTGGATGATGGCAGCCTGGGAATTCTCCCTGAAGAATGGATGGAAAAGATCTCCGCTTATTTCAGGGCAGGAGAAATTGATGAAGAACTTTTAAAGATTCCAAAAATCAATTTTACCGAGGTGACATCCCTGTTTGAAAAAGAAGTTCTGAGCAAAGAAGTTCAGGAAGAACTCAACTCCTATTCTGCAAAGTTTTCAAAAGTAAAGAACATTCCGGAAGTCGCTGTTCCTTATGATCTGAATGCCAAGCTCAGGGATTACCAGCATGACGGGCTTAACTGGCTCAACTTTCTGGATGATTTCAACTTCGGCGGATGCCTTGCCGATGATATGGGACTTGGAAAAACCATTCAGATCATAGCTTTTATTCTTTCACAGAGGGAAAAAAGAGGACATACCACCAATCTGATTGTAGTTCCCACTTCTCTGCTGTTCAACTGGCAGGAAGAGATCAGAAAGTTTGCCCCTTCGGTAAAAGTTCTCCTTCATTATGGTGCAGACAGGCCTAAAACAACGGCTCATATGGCTGATTATGAAGTTGTCCTTACTACGTACGGGATGCTCCTTTCAGACATCCGGTTTTTAAAAAACTTTAATTTTAATTATGTTTTTCTGGATGAGTCACAGATTATTAAAAACCCCAATTCAGAAAGATATAAAGCAGCACGCCTTCTTCAATCGAGAAACAGAATTGTACTGACCGGTACTCCTGTCGAAAACAGTACTTTTGACCTTTACAGCCAGCTTTCTTTTGCGTGTCCCGGGCTGCTGGGAAGCAAACAGTATTTCAAAGATATCTATGCGGTTCCTATCGATAAATTTGAGTACAGTAAACGTGCGTTAGAGCTTCAGCAAAAGATTAAGCCATTTATCCTCAGAAGAACCAAGAAACAAGTAGCCAGAGAGCTCCCGGATAAAACTGAAACCGTGATTTACTGTGAAATGAATACGGAACAGCGTAAAATCTACGATGCCTATGAAAAAGAACTTCGCGAATTCATTGCAGCCAACGATGATGATGACCTGAACAAAAACAGTATGCATGTCCTTACAGGTCTTACCAGGCTCAGACAGATCTGTAATTCGCCTGTTTTGATGAAAGAGGGATATTCCGGTGAAAATGCAGTTAAAATCGAAATTTTAACAGAACAGATCCTGGGAAAATCAAAAGATCATAAAATCCTTGTTTTCTCCCAGTTTGTCGGAATGCTGGATCTTATAAAAACTGGGCTGGAACGTCACAATATTGAGTTTGAATATCTGACAGGACAGACGAAAGACAGAGGAGAAAAAGTAGCTAATTTTCAGAACAATGAAAATATCCGTGTATTTCTGATCAGTTTAAAGGCTGGCGGTGTAGGTCTCAATCTTACTCAGGCAGACTATATTTATCTGGTGGACCCCTGGTGGAATCCTGCAGCAGAAAATCAGGCTATCGACCGCAGCTACCGTATAGGACAGACCAAAAATGTAATTGCTGTAAGAATGATCTGTTCCAATACCGTGGAAGAAAAAATTCTTACCCTTCAGAAAAAGAAAAAAATCCTGGCTCAGCATCTGCTTACCACTGATGGAAAAAAACTTCAGGGGCTGTCTAAACAGGACCTCATGGATCTGCTTGAATCCAGCTCATAATATACATTTCTTTATTTATGGCTTATAAAACAGATGAGTTATTTACAGTTTTTTAAAAATAAAAACCGACAGGGTAAAAGGCCTGTCGATTAAAAAACAAAAATTGATATGGATATGATTTAGATATGATGTGTCTGCTGTACTATTTTTTCTGAATTCCTTGCTGCGTTACTGAAGAATGCTTTAAAAATGATTATTTATTTTTCCTGAGGCAAATTTATATTTATTTAGAATTAATAAAAATAATAATGCAATGATATTTATCATCCAATGAAAAATAACTTCATATGATTAGAAAAAATATATTTAACAGCAGATAACCAATACAATATAAATAAACAGACCCATCCTGAATTGATTCAAGAAAGGTCTGCTCTATATAATAGTAATCTAAGTATTAAACTGTTTAGCTCATATTTTCAATAAGAATTGCAGAAGCTCCTCCTCCTCCATTACAGATGGCAGCTATACCGTATCTTCCTTTTTCCTGACGAAGTACATTGACGAGAGTGGTAACGATTCTTGCTCCTGAAGCGCCAATAGGATGTCCCAAAGCAACGGCTCCACCATATACGTTCACTTTACTGAGATCATAGCCGAGAATTTGCTGGTTGGATAAAATTACTGAGGAATAGGCTTCATTTATTTCGAAAAAATCAATATCAGATAAAGCAAGCCCCGTGTGTTTCAGAATTTTCTGAATCGCTACAGAAGGAGAAGTGGTAAACCACTCCGGAGCCTGGGCTGCGTCTGCATACGCAACGATCCTTGCCAACGGATTCAGGTGATGACGTTCCAGGGCTTCTTTAGATGCTAACAGCAATGCTGCGGCTCCGTCATTCAGATTACTGGAATTAGCAGCGGTCAAAGTTCCATCTGCTTCAAATGCAGGTTTCAGCAGTGCTATTTTCTCAGGAATGAGCTTATCAATATCTTCATCCTGATCAACAATTGTTGTTCCTTTTTTTCCTTCAACTGTTATCTGGATCAATTCATTGTTAAACTTTCCTTTTTTGGTAGCCTCCTGAGCTCTTTGATATGAAAACAAAGCATATTCATCAAGCTGTTTTCTGGTTAATCCATACTTTTTCACACCCAATTCGGCTGCACTGCCCATATGGAAATCATTGTATACATCCCACAAACCATCTTTTATAAGACCATCTGTAAGACGGGTGTCCCCAAGTTTTGTTCCCTGTCGGAGCTTAACATAGTGAGGGACATTGCTCATACTTTCCATTCCTCCTGTCATAACGATATTATCTACTCCAAGCTGGATCTGCTGGGCGCCAATCATGGCTGATTTCATTCCGGATGCACAAACTTTATTGATGGTTGAAGCATCTTTGTCAACCGGAATTCCTGCAAAAATTGCAGCCTGTCTTGCCGGCGATTGCCCAAGGCCTGCACTCAATACATTTCCCATATAAACACTGTCTACATACTCCGGAGAAAGTCCGATACTTTCATATGTATTCTTTATTGCTGTAGCCCCCAACTGAGAGGCTGTAAATCCAGACAGACTTCCCATAAAACCACCAACAGGTGTCCGTTTTACTGCTGTTATAAATACTTCTTTCATAGATTTTATTTTTACAAAATACCGATCGGTATATTTATCATTAAAAAAAAGCCCTTTCATTTTTAGAAGGAATACAACAAATATAATAAAAATATACCGGTTGGTATATTAGTAAAGAAAAAAAAATCTTACTTTTTAGGGTAAGACTTCAATTTTTATGATCTGCTCAACTGATCCAGTTTCTTTAACAGTGTGGGTATTCTGTAAGTACCATGCATTTTTTCCAGCATTCCTTTGGCTTCATCCACATCAATTCCCCTGGCAGTAACAAAAAGCGGGGTTTTGCTTTCCCCACGGAATACGCTTCTACGCTGGGAATCCGGAGTTGTAAATTCATTTTTTGCAACTCCAACAATAGGACATTTGATTTCCAATGCTTCGTAAAGATGTCCTCCTAAACCGATCTTTCCGTCATTATCCAAAGTGACATATCCGTCAACAATAATAATATCTTCGGGTCTTAATGCTATTTTTTTCAGCAGACTTAAAATGCAGGGTAATTCTCTCTTGTAAAAGGCTCCGCTTTCATACTCCGACCCCACAGGTGTTTGCTCTATAAAAGTTTCCACTTCTTTTTCAGATGTCCAGTCATCAAATGCAATACATACCGTATTGGCATAATCCTCATAATAGTAAGTATCAAACGCGTAAATCATATTTTATTCTTAAAAAAATTCACCGAAATGCCATAAAACCCCTGACGGGTCATGTACAAAACATTCTTTTCCCCAATCCATTGTTCTTACGGGGGTCAGCTTTACATTTTCATATTTGTCTGTAAGTCCCAAAGACAATAGTTCGATCCAGAAATCATCTGTGCTGGCAACTTCTACAAAAATCATGGTATTGTCAACCCAGTCCTTTGTATAATAATCCTGAAGATAAAAACCTGTTTCTTCTCTTATAAATAGGGATAGCTTTTGTTCCAGAACAACTTCTTCAAATCCCAGATCCCTGTAAAAGCTTCTGCTGATCTCAAAGTTCTGAGCCCCGATAAAAGGTCTGATGGATTTTAATGTTGGCGTCATAGTATTTGTATTTTTCCCCACTCAATTCCTCTCTGAAATAAAACGGGTGATTATTTTCTGTCGACCGTGAGTCTCTCTTCCCGGTTGGCAATATCCCAAGCTGTGGTAAAAATAAGCTGGGTTCTTTTTTCCAGCAACTGGTAATCAATCTTTTCAGGATCATCTGTCGGTTTGTGATAATCTTCATGAATACCATCAAAGAAAAAGGCTACCGGAATATTATGCTTGGCAAAATTATAATGGTCTGAGCGGTAGTAGAGCTGCTCAGGGTCATTCAAATCATCATATTTGTAATTCAATTCCAGGTTATTGGTTCTTTTATTCGCCGCTTCATTGATTACTTTAAGCTGAGAACTCAGCATGTCAGAGCCAATTACATACACATACTGTTTTCCCCGGTTGGCAGGATCATCACGCCCAATCATATCAATATTAAGGTCTACAACGGTATTGGCTAACGGGAAAACAGGATTTTCAGAATAATATTCAGAACCAAATAACCCGTGCTCTTCTCCGGTAACATGAAGGAATAAGACAGATCTCTTAGGTCCTTTTCCTGATTTTTTAGCCTGCTGGAATGCTTTGGCAATTTCCATTACGGCAACCGTTCCGCTTCCATCATCGTCTGCTCCGTTGTATACCACTCCGTTTTTTGTTCCTACATGATCATAGTGTGCAGAAACGACAACAATTTCTTCCGGTTTTTCACTTCCTTCGATAAAGGCCAGAATGTTTTCGGAATCAGGAAGATTACCTCCCCCTCTTTTTTTCATGAAGTCAGACGGAACTTTCTGATAGTAAGAATTTAATACCTTAGGTGCTGAAATACCCAGATTTTTATAGTAATTAACGATATACTCACCCGCCTTTTTCTGCCCTTTGCTTCCGGTGTCCCGCCCCTCCATATCATCTGCTGCTATTACATAAAGGTTTTTCTTCAGGTCTTCTGCATTAATGGCCTCATATGCCTTGTTAAATGCTTTATCATGCTTCTTAGAAACAGGATGGGACGCGTTCCCATCAGATATTTTTGCCGTTCCGCAACTGGTCACTAACGCCATTGCCAATAACGGGATAAGTATTTTTCTCATAAAGAATAAATTTCTTAAAAATAACAATTTTTATCGAATCATAATCTGGTTAGTGAATCTGACAATTTAAAAAACTCTTCGTTATAAATTTAACAGCATATCAGTTTCAAATATAATTTGATATTAGAATTTTATTATATTTGATGAAAATACAAAATAGATGGATGAAATTTACGGATTTACTCATTACTCTTTTTTTACAGAAATGTCTGAACTGGCAGCCAAACACGGAAGCTATGATCTTTCTCTGGGACTTCCCGATTTCGATATTGATGAACGTCTGACATTTTTTTTAAAAGAAGCTGCAGAAAAGGCTACCTATCATTATGAGCCTCTTGCCGGAAATCCTCTCCTGATTGAAAGTATTATTCATTTCAACGCGAAACGAATCCATAAAATTATCATTACGGCTGACGAAATCACTGTTGTACCTTGTGCAACCTTTGCTTTATATACTTCCCTCAAATCAATTCTTAATCAGAACGATGAGGTTATTATCATTCAGCCATCTTATTACACCTATGGACCTGCGGTTGTGATGAATGGAGGAATTCCTGTCTATTATGATCTTGAAAACGATTTCAGTATCTGCTGGGACCGTTTTAAAAACTGCATTACTGAAAAAACAAAAGCCATCATTGTCAATTCTCCCCAGAATCCCACCGGAAAAGTATGGAAAAAGGAAGACTGGCATCAGCTGTATGAAATGATTAAAAACCGGGATATTTATCTGGTTTCCGAAGAAATATATGACACTTACTGCTACGATGAGACCGATCATTACAGTTCTTTCATTCATCCTGAGCTTAGAGAGAAGACATTTTGTATTTTTTCTTTTGGAAAAATGTTCCATACTTCCGGATGGAAAGTCAGTTATATACTTGCTCCTGAAGCTTTGACAGCAAAATTCCGTTGCCATCAGCAATATATCTCTTACAGTGTCAATGCTCCGGCTCAATATGCAGTAGCTATGTATCTTAATGTGTTCGAGCCGGATCGCAACAAAAAAGTCATGCAGAAAAAAAGGGATATTTTCAATAATCTGTTGCAGGAAACTTCTCTACAGATTGAGCACCAAACAGAAGGAAGCGTTTTCCAGATCGTCAATTTCAGAAGTGTTTCCAAAAGCATGACAGATGTAGAATTTTCGAGATGGCTTACCGTTGAGAAAAAGGTATCCTGCCTCCCACTTTCTGCTTTTTATAATGCAAGACAGAATTCGGATTACGTCAGGTTCAGTTTTGCTAAAAAAGATGAACTGATTATCCAGGCATTAGAGCATCTGAAAAAGAATCTTTAATTTTCCTACATGGCTTTTCCCACAGATTAGATTACCCAGATTTTTACAGATGATTGTAGGAATTTTCTTTTCCATGTTTTTTAACTTAACCAGAATAGATATGAAAAAAGCACCGCCAGAGCGATGCTTTTCAGTATTTTTACATTGATTTTAGAGCGCTAAAACTCTTACATCAATTCTTCTGTTTTTTGCTTTACATTCATCAGTGTCATTAGCTTCACATACCGGATGTTGAGATCCATATCCTTCAGCTTCTATTCTGTCTGCTGAAACTCCCAGCTCAAGTAATTTAAGCTTAGCGGTTTGTGCCCTTAGGCTGGATAACTGAAGATTGCTTTCTTCATTTCCACTGTTATCGGTATAGCCTCCTAATTTTATTTTCAGATCAGGATACGCATTTAAAATTTCAGCCAAGGTGTTTAACTGAAGTTCATAACCTGGTTTTAAATCGCTTGAGCCTGTTTCAAAATAAAGGTTTTCAATGGTATACCACTTATTAGGATCTAAAACAGATTTATCTTTTTGTTTAACAGCGTTATATAGCTGATAAAGCTGGCTTCCGTCTCCTATAGCAATTGTTTTTCCTCCATCCAGTTTTATTTTCTGGATATTGCCTGTTTCGTATACAAAGTCTCCGTTTTCATTAAGGTGTCCCTGAACCTGACCCGGAACAACCTGAGCTGCATTAGAATCTGCAACTACAGTGGCATTTGCGGATACTCTGGTAAGACTTTCAATCTTTGCTTTTCTGTTTGCCTCAATTTTATCTTTATGCAATACTGCTAAAGTAGGTGCAATCACTAAGGAAACGATTGACATTAATTTGATCAGGATATTCATCGACGGGCCAGATGTATCTTTAAACGGATCTCCAACAGTATCTCCTGTTACCGATGCTTTATGAGGTTCTGAACCTTTATAATAAGTCTGCCCGTTGATATCCACTCCTTTTTCAAATGATTTTTTAGCATTATCCCATGCACCCCCTGCATTGTTCTGAAACATTCCCATCAAAACACCACAAACTGTAGCTCCTGCCAAGAATCCT
The DNA here is from genome assembly GCF_006829085.1 of Chryseobacterium sp. ON_d1. Taxonomy (GTDB): domain Bacteria; phylum Bacteroidota; class Bacteroidia; order Flavobacteriales; family Weeksellaceae; genus Chryseobacterium. Next base: position 465,754 of record NZ_BJTC01000001.1, on the reverse strand, counting down.
CCCAGTACTTCAGGTCCGAAAATAAATCCGATCAGTAAAGGTGAAATGATAGCAATAGCTCCAGGTAACATCATTTTTCTGATAGAGGCATCGGTGGAAATAGCCACGCATTTTTCATATTCCGGCTGCGCTTTTCCCTCTAAAATTCCCGGAATTTCCCGAAACTGCCTTCTTACTTCTTCTACCATTGCCATTGCAGCCTGTCCAACCGCTGTAATGGCCAAAGATGAAAAGATAAAGGGAATCATTCCGCCAACAAACAGCCCTGCCAGAACATCTGCTCTGTAAATGTCAATACCATCAATCCCTGCAATTCCTACGAAGGCCGCAAATAAGGCTAAGGCGGTCAAAGCGGCTGAAGCAATGGCAAATCCTTTTCCGGTAGCTGCCGTTGTATTCCCTACGGCATCCAGGATATCTGTTTTTTCACGTACTTCTTTAGGAAGCTCACTCATTTCAGCAATACCCCCTGCATTATCTGCAATAGGCCCGAAGGCATCGATAGCCAGCTGCATAGCTGTAGTAGCCATCATACCTGCCGCTGCAATTGCAACTCCGTAAAGGCCTGCACAGAGATAGGAACCATAAATACCTCCAGCCAATACAATAATCGGAAGCAAGGTAGACTCCATACCAACGGATAACCCTCCGATAATGTTGGTTGCGTGTCCTGTAGAAGACTGTCTCACAATACTGGAAACCGGTCTTTTTCCCATAGCCGTATAATATTCTGTGATAATACTCATTAAAGTTCCCACAACCAATCCTACCATGATCGCACCGAATACTCCCATTTTAGTAAACTCGTGGCCTCTCAAAACCATTTTTTCGGGAAGAATATAGGTTACCAGGAAATATGATGCAATGGCAGTAATAACGATACTGCCCCAGTTTCCAAGATTCAGCGCGTTCTGTACGCTGGATGTTGATGAGCCTTCATTATCATTAATTTTTACAAATAAAGTTCCAATCATTGAAAATATAATTCCTGTTCCTGCAATCAGCATGGGTAAAAGAATCGGGGCAAAACCTCCGAAGGCATCATCAGAAACAGTTTCTCTTCCTAAAACCATAGTGGCAAGCACTGTAGCAACATATGATCCGAAAAGATCGGCTCCCATTCCGGCGACATCTCCTACGTTATCTCCTACGTTATCTGCAATTGTTGCAGGATTTCTTGGGTCGTCTTCCGGAATCCCGGCTTCTACTTTTCCTACAAGATCGGCCCCTACATCAGCCGCTTTTGTATAAATACCACCTCCTACTCTTGCAAAAAGGGCTATAGACTCTGCTCCGAGAGAAAATCCGGTAAGAATTTCTATGGTTCGTTCCATTTCGTGAGAATCTACGGTAGCATCCGGAGCAAAAATCTGCTTAATAATCAGAAACAGCGCTCCCAGTCCTAAAACAGCCAGCCCTGCAACTCCCATTCCCATTACTGAACCACCGGTAAAAGATACTTTAAGAGCTTTTGAAAGTGAAGTTCTTGCCGCTTCCGCAGTCCTTACATTGGCTTTGGTAGCGATTTTCATCCCGATAAAGCCTGCGGATGCTGAAAATATGGCTCCTACCACGAAGGCAATTCCGATACTCCAGTGAGAGTTGGCATTGCTGGATCCCATTACTGCCAGTAAAATGGCGACCACTACGACAAAGTACGTTAAGATTTTGTATTCAGCCTTTAGAAAAGCCATTGCACCGTCTGCAATATGCCCGCTGATTGTTTTCATTTTTTCATTTCCGGCATTCTGTTTATTGACCCAGTTGCTCTGAAGAAATGTATAAATCAAAGCTACGACACCAAAAATTGGCACTAACACAAATAGATCCATAGTTTAATATTTTTTTGGTAATAGAAAATTAAATATAATAAATAATTACCAGCAAAGCATTAAAAAATATAACAGTTCTGTTTTTACGGGCTGAAAATCAGAAAAAAACAATATGACTGTATAAGAATCATTATGATTAAAATTATTGAAAAAAGTCCTGAAAATGACTGGAAAATTGACGGTTATATCATAAAAAAGGATAGACAACGGCTGTCTATCCTTTTTTGGTATTGAATTAAGAAGATCTTATCCTCCGAATTTATCTGCATAATCTATTTGAGAAGCTTTAATCACTTTTCTTGCATGTTCTGCACCGTAAACTTCCTGAATTCTACATTTTGCCGGTTCATCCGGTAGGTTTTTGTATGTAAGGAAATAGTGCATTAATCTTTTTACTTCCGCTTCTGGTAATTCAGCAATATCTCTGAAGTGTCCGAAAGCATGGTCATTGATCATTACTGCAACGATCTTGTCATCAGCTTCTCCCCCGTCGATCATTTTGAAGCCACCGATTGGAATAGCTTCCATCAATAGACCTCCGGCATGGATATTGTGAGAACTTAAAACACAGATATCAAGCGGGTCATGGTCTCCCATAGTCACATCATCAGCTCCGGCTTCTACAGCAAGCTTCATCACCTCATTATCACAGTATGTTCTTGGAACAAAACCATATAAAGCCGGGATAATATTAGAAAATTTCTGCGGCCTGTCTACCTTTAAATATCCTGTTTCTTTATCTACTTCATATTTAATAGTATCTGAAGGAACAATTTCCACAAATACATTTACAACATTTGGCGCATCTTCCCCTGCAGAAATTCCGTGCCATGGATGTGCTTTAAAATTTGGAATCATTATTTATCTGTTATTTTTTAAGTTATTATTAAAATTTCTTTTCTTAAATCTTCTATGGTTTCAGCAATATAGTCGTTGCCTTCCATATAGTTCATGATGAAAATCGTTTTGAATTCATCCAGCTGGACCTCTCCTTTCAATCCGTCATAGGTCTTGTGAAGCAGTTCGATGATTGCATTTTTAGAATCTACAATATTCTTCCATGAATTTTTTGTGATGTAAAGCTGCTGTGAAGAGTTATATTCGAATTCTTCATGGATTGCTTTTTCTGTAAGGAAAATAAACTCATGAACAGCCAGTTCTCTATCAAATCTCTGAATAAGGTTTGAAGGCTTTATTCTGTCCAGAAACAGAGTCATTCTTTCATAGGAATGTGCTTTGTTCTCTGAATTTGATTTCACACTAAGCAGTTTGATTTCCTGATTTTTAAGGGTAATGTATGAATGTACAAATTGTCGTAGCAAAACCAAAAAAGGAATTGCAATAATTAATGCAAATGCATACGGTAGATATCCTGAAAGATTCATCATAATTTTAGACTGCAAAATTACTAATTATTTTCCGTCTTCTAAAGAGTTTTTAAAGATATCCACTTTAGAATTCTGTATATAGATCAATGCAAGCATAATGATGAGATAAAAGCCCAGCATCATCCTGTTGACCAGGGAGGGAAAAACCAGAAATCTCAACATGACTGTAGCATAAATAGCAGCAAAAAATAAGACCTGAGCCTGATTTTTTTTGTCCCTGAATGAAAAACGGTTGGCCAGAATAACCACAATAAAAATCAGCAGAAGAGGAAAATATGAAGCATTGAACTCCAGCATCACTTTGCTTTTAATAAAATGAATATAGTCTGACAATAAGAACGGATCAGGCTGCGACACAGGATAAATCTGAACTTTGGTAAACTGATTCATAAAAAGTGTGGACCATGAGACCTGGTTAAAAGCCTGTATCAGGAAGAAGGAAAGAAAAAGATATCCGTAAGAGATCAGTATTGGAACGGTCTTAATCTGAAGTTTGTTTTTATAAAGATAGATCAGTGCATACAGAAATGAATAGAGAATAAAATACTCCGGCCTGGTCAGTACGCATAGCATGGCAAATATACCAGCTGAAAAAAAATGCTTTTTAACAGAAAATGCATAAAAACTTAAAAGCAGAAGCAGGCAAGATAAAGAATCTGCAGAAGCATGCCTGCTTGATTCTAAAAGAGGTTTGAACAGAGAGATTAGAATTGTTATGATCAATGCCAGGGGATAATTTTTCAAAATCCTGATCAGAAAACTGAAAATCAGGATGATAATCAGGGCATAGGAAATTATTGAAATTAAAAAAGTAGAAGCAGAGGCACTGAATCCCAGTTTAAAGAATAGCCAATTAATGAAATTATAGAAAGGTTTTACCACAAAAAGCTGCAGTTCTTCTTCATAGGCTTTAGGATTTTCTGATAATATTTTATAATAGGTACGCTCTCCTTCAGCAACTTCCTCAGCCATGGGATTCACAGGACCTAACCCGGCGAAATCAGGATTCTTTTCTCTCAGTTCAGCATAGACTTTCCGGTGAATCTCTTCAATTTTCATTTCGGGATATTCCGTTTTATAAATCAGTCCCATGTATGCTTCCATATCCGTATTGTAATACTGGTGGGTATACAGGTAGTATGACATAATGCATACATAGATGGAAAATATAAAAACAAGAATATTCCTTTTTTTCATACATGATATATAAGGACACAAATGTAAAAAAACTATCTTTTTAAATCTGCATTCTTATAAAAGCTTTTATACCTTAAGGAATCAGCTTAGATTAAAGTTCAAACAGGGCCGGTCTTTGGGTTACTTCGTGATAGCATACACTGTTTTCATCAAAGAAATGGTACACAAGACTTTTACGGGTTCTGTTTTTATCGGTATGAGGTTCACCACCATGAAGAATATTGGCATGCCATATCAGCAGATCGCCTTTTTTAGCTTTAAAAATCTCTTTTTTTAATCCCAGCTCTTTTACTTTGTCTTCAAGGAAAGTCTCGTAAGCCCTGTAACTTTTTTTGCCAATTTTTAAGGCAGTTCCTTCATTATCATAATCCGAATTCAGGAAATATGGAAGTTTATGGCTTTTAGGAATATAATGTAAAGCTCCGTTTGTTTCATCCACATCCTCCAGCGCAATCCAGACTCCCAGTAAACCTCCCAATGGGTAGGTTGTCATGTGAATGCTGTCAGAATGTGTTTTCTGCTGGCTCCCGTTAATGAAATTTATGCTTTGGAAAAGTTTGGATTTACCATCCAGTAAAACAGATAAAAAGTCTAACAGCTCTCTGTCACTCCCTATATTTTTAATGATTTCTGAATGATGGATGGCAAACATCAGTTTTCCGCCATAAATGAACTTCAAAGTTCCATCTTTCATCAGTTTATCAATTTCCATATTGATCTGATCTGCTGTCTCCGGAGTAAGGTAATTCCTGAGAATCATATACCCGTTATCGTCATATTGAAGAGCGCTTGCTTTATTTTCTTCAGACAGCTTCTTAAAAAAGGGGGTTTCCGTAAGCTTTGTATAGTCTACTTTTCTTTCACTGGCAGGCAGATGGGCAAAATCCTTACTTGAAATGCTTGAAAAATAGCTTTTATTGATTCCGTATTTTTTATACAGTGGAATATTATGCTTTAACTTGCTCTTTTTAAAAAGGTTATAAAGCATATAGGAGAGTTTGTACTGACGAATCTGTTGTAACATAACTGTTTTGCTAAGGATTTTATAAAGTTACGGAATATTACTTAATTAGAACCAATCTAAACAATGCTTTTCATCATAAAAAAGACTTTCCACCCAAGATAAGACAGCCCAGCTTTTTAAAAAGGTTCTTTTTTGAATTTTCAATGATGCCATAAGGTTTTAACTCTGGGCGGAATCCTCTGAAAAACTCTTCAATATTGGGAAGTTCACCTCCTTCGAAATCAAAGATATGAGTTTCGATATTTTCTTTGATGACATGGTCTATCAAGACGGATGCTCCGGATAATTTAACGTAATCCTTATCATTAAAATTCCCAAGAAGCGCCACCATATTACCATCTCTATAAGTAGCAATTACATTGATTATCCTGTGCTGATAGTAAAAAGCAGTAAACTTAAGATATCCTGATCTGTGAAAACTTTCAAAAATCCTCATAAAGTCAGGCAGATCACTGTCTTTGCTTAATCCCAGGGTATTTGCTTCTATAAAGATCTTTGCCTGATCATAAGAAATGATTTTGATTTCCGAATCTTTTAAAACAGATTCATCTAACCTCAGTTTCCGTTTTCGCTTTGGAGAATACCTGTTGTAAACTTTCTCATAAGAATCAGGATACAGCAAAAAATTTTTTTTGATTCTGAGCTTTGTACGAAGCTGGTTTATATCATTGAACGGGTAGGCCCTGATCATGTAATTTCTTTTCAGAAATTCTAAAAAAGCCTCATTAAGATCCACATTATCCTTATGGGAAAACACACCAAGCTGCTGGCACAGTTTAGGATTGTGCACGATTTTCAAGCCGTATTTTCTTACAAAAGGTACAGGCATTACTGCTTCATAATCTTTATAGACGAGAATTTCCCACGGAATCGTTGAAGCAGTATCTAAAAAGTCTTTAGTAGCAGAATATTTTCTTTGTTCAGAATTTTCTAAACATTGAGCATATTTTACAAAATCAATTTCATTGTATTTCAATCTTCTAATCATAATAATCCTTCGTCCGAGAAACTAAAATAAGAATCCTGTGTAATGATAATATGGTCTAAAAGCTGAATACTTAACGTATTTCCTGCTTCTTTTATTTTTTGGGTAATGTTGATATCTTCCCGGCTTGGTCTTAAACTTCCGGACGGATGATTGTGGGCAATGATAACACCCGTTGAGAAGTGATCCAATGCTGTTTTATATAAGATTCTTACATCTACAATAGACTGGCTTATTCCTCCCTGGGTCAATTGTGAAATATGAATTACTTTATTGTTACTGTTCAGGAAAACAGCCCAGAATTCTTCTGTCCTCAAATCAGAAAGCTGGTTTTTGAGAACCATATAAGCGTCATGACTGTTGCCGATAATTGTTTTTTCGGGAATTTCCTGGATAGCTCTTCTTCTGCCGATCTCTAAAGCTGAAATAATTGAAATGGCTTTTGTAACTCCAATTCCTTTGAATTTCATCAGGTCTTTAACAGAAAGCAGGCTCAACTGATGCCAGTTATTGTTGACTGAACTTAAAATTTTACGGGCTAATTCTATGGCATTTTCATCCTTATTCCCGCTCCCCATTATGATAGCCAGTAATTCAGAATCAGAAAGTGAGCTTTTGCCTTTCTGCAAAAACTTTTCTCTGGGTCTGTCATCTTCTGCAAGAAATTTTATGGCCATCGAAATAGAAATATTATAAATTAATAGAATGCATATAAGATCATGGGTTTTACTGACTGATCAATATATCTGGATGTTTCTTTAAAAGCGTTTACTGAAAGCATAGGACATCCCAAGCTCAAACATGCCGGAGTCTCGGATTCCACATCAGGAATACAGCCGTAAGAATGAAGAACAACTGCTCTCTGCATAGCATTGCTATTGGTAGAATCCAAGCCTTTTAAACGGTAAGCCTTGCCAAATTTACCTATATAACTTTCTCCAATAACATATTTCCCCAATGAAGACTGGTAAGAACCTTCAGTATTACTGAATCTTAAAGCATCTGACCGGGGAATAACGGAACCCGAACCGTGAGAAACAACAGCTTGCTGTACAATAGTATTCTTTTTAAGATTATAAACAAAGTACCTGTATTTCCCGGAAGAAATTCTAAAATTGATAAAAACAGCCAGTTCCTGATTAAAATCCTTTCCTTTAATATAATTTTTGACCTCCAAAATTTTTGACTGTGGCACGCCTATGGGCTTCAATTGCTGAGATTCAGCTTTTGAGCAGGAAATTATAATTAAAAAAAAGAAAATAAAGTGTTTCATCATCCGGTGCTATCAATGTTACTCTATAATCATACCGTCCTTCATGACAAGTTTACGGTCTGTGATTTCTGCCAGATTCGGATTGTGCGTTACAATCACAAAAGTCTGGTTATATTTGTCTCTAAGATCGAAAAATAACCTGTGAAGATCATCTGCATTCTTGGAATCCAGGTTACCTGTAGGTTCATCTGCAAAAATGATTTTTGGTGAATTGATTAAAGCTCTTGCTACAGCCACCCTTTGTGCTTCTCCACCGGAAAGCTGATTAGGTTTATGATTCAGCCTCTGCTCTATCTTTAAATCTTCGAATAAAGCATATGCTTTTTCAATAGCTTCTCTTTCATTGGCTCCGGCTATTTTTGTCGGAAGCAGTACATTTTCCAGTGCTGTGAACTCCGGAAGAAGCTGATGAAACTGAAATACGAAACCGATATTCTGATTTCTGAATTTCGACAGCTGCTTATCATTCATGTTAATAAATGACTCTCCTGCTATTTCAATTTCAGTATCATATTTGTTTGATTGAGTCGGGTGATCCAGCGTTCCTAAAATCTGAAGCAATGTAGACTTACCTGCTCCTGACTCTCCTACAATAGAAACCACCTCTCCTGTTTTGATTTGAATATCAACACCTTTCAGTACCTCTAAATTCCCATAAGATTTATGGATATTTCTTGCTTTAATCATGATTCAAAAATAGTGAATTGCCTGCAAATAAAAAACCGCTTTTTGAAACGGTTTATATTTTATTTTGCTTTTAAAGATATCCGATTTTTTTAATCCATTTATATGAGTCTTTTCTATTAATTTTTTTAATTATTTTCTTCTTTTTTCACTGGTGAAAATTATATATAAAGATTATTTCCTTTTATACTTTTTTAAAACTTTAAGGTTATTCAATAACAAGAAAACCTCCCGAATCATTCAGGAGGTTTTATTATTTTTAATTTAGAAAATTACAGTAACAAGGTTAATGGACTTTCTAAATAGGTTCTTAATGTCTGTAGGAACTGCGCACCTGTAGCACCATCCACTACTCTGTGGTCACAAGCCAATGAAAGCTTCATCGTGTTTCCAACTACAATCTGACCGTCTTTAACGATTGGTTTCTCAATGATTGCTCCTACTGAAAGGATGGCAGAGTTTGGTTGGTTAATGATACTTGTAAATGTTTCGATACCAAACATTCCTAAGTTGGAAATAGAGAATGTAGATCCTTCCATTTCGTTAGCTTTAAGACCTTTGTTCTTAGCTCTTGAAGCCATATCTTTTACCGCTGCAGAGATTTGGGTATACGTCATCTGATCTGTATTTTTCAATACAGGAACTACCAATCCATCAGGAATAGCCACCGCTACACCAATATTGATATTTCCTCTGTGGATGATCTTATCCCCTGCCCAGCTTGAATTTACCTGAGGGTGTTTTCTCAAAGCAATCGCAGTGGCTTTAATGATCATATCATTGAAAGAGATCTTGGTATCTGGTAAAGAATTGATTTCTTTTCTTGCTTCAATCGCTTTATCCATATTGATCTCAACCATCAGATAGTAGTGAGGAGCAGAGAATTTACTTTCAGAAAGACGTTTTGCAATCACGTTTCTTACCTGAGAGTTTGGAGTCTCTGTATCTTCGCCCTGTACAAAACTTACTGCAACAGGAGCAGCGCTTGCTGCAGGAGCTGAAGCAGGTGCTTTTGCAGCCGGCTGATAATTTTCGATATCTTTTTTAACAATTCTTCCGTTTTCACCAGATCCCTGAACACTGTTGATGTCAACCCCTTTATCCTGAGCCATTTTCTTAGCCAGTGGAGAGATGGCTACTCTGTCAGAAGATGAAGAACTTATAGCCGGAGCTGCTTTTTCTTCAGTTTTAGCTTCTGTTTTTTGTTCAGCTGGTTTTTCAGTTGAAGCAGCAGCTTTTGGAGCCCCTACAGCGGAAACATCTGTTCCTGCAGGACCTATAATTGCCAATACTGAATCAACAGGAGCTGCACCACCTTCTTCTACTCCCTGCTTCAACAGTACTCCATTGAATTCAGATTCGAAATCCTGTACTGCTTTATCAGTCTCGATCTCAGCAAGAAGATCTCCTTCTTTTACTGTATCACCTACATTTTTATGCCATTTAGCTACCTTACCTTCTGTCATTGTATCAGAAAGTCTTGGCATTGTAATAACTTCTACCCCAGCCGGAACTTCTGCAGCAGCAGGTGCAGCTGTTTCAGCTTTTGGCTGTTCTTCTGATTTTTTTTCTTCAGTACCTGCAGCAGGAGCAGCAGCTCCGCCTGTCAATCCTGAAATATCCTCTCCTTCATTACCGATAATTGCTAAAACAGAATCTACAGCAGCAGCTCCACCTTCTTCTACACCTACGTATAAAAGAGTACCTTCTACTTCAGATTCAAAATCCTGAACCGCTTTGTCAGTTTCAATTTCAGCTAAAATATCTCCTTCTTTTACTTTATCTCCTACTTTTTTATGCCATTTTGCCACTTTACCTTCCGTCATTGTATCGGACAGGCGGGGCATCGTAATTACTTCTGCCATAATCTATATTGATTTGAGATCCGAGATTTGAGATTTGAGATTTCAGAAATTTCAAACTTCAAATTTCAAATTAATTTTTATTTTTTAGTTTTCTAATTTGTCTAGGAATGGATAATCTTCCTGAGCATATACATATTCATAGATTTTTTCTGCATCCGGATACGGAGAGTTTTCCATAAATTCAATACACTCTTCAACGAAGTCTCTTGATTGGTTGTCTATTGTTTCCAATTCTGCTTCTGTAGCCCAACCGTTTTCCAGGATTCTGTGCTTTACAAGCTCAATCGGATCATCATTTTTATGAACAGCTACCTCTTCTTTAGATCTGTATGGTTCAGCATCAGACATAGAATGTCCTCTGTAACGGTAAGTTCTTGCTTCAATGAAAGTAGGCCCGTCTCCTCTTCTCGCTCTTTCAATAGCTTCATAAGCAGCTTCTGCTACTTTTTCAGGATCCATTGCATCTACAGCAAGACAAGGCATTTCGTATCCTAATCCTAATTTATAGATATCTTCGTGGTTGGCCGTTCTTTTTACGGAAGTTCCCATGGCATACTGGTTGTTTTCCACAACAAATACGACAGGAAGTTTCCAGTTCATTGCCATATTGAATGTCTCATGTAAAGACCCCTGTCTTGCAGCACCATCTCCAAAGAAACAGATGTTCACTGCTTTTCTGTCGAAATATTTATCTGCAAAAGCAATACCTGCACCTAAAGGAATCTGTCCTCCAACGATACCGTGTCCTCCGTAAAAACGGTGTTCTTTACTGAAAATGTGCATAGATCCACCCATTCCTCCGGATGTTCCCGTAGCTTTACCACAAAGTTCTGCCATGATTCTTTTAGGATCTACCCCCATCGCCATTGGATGGATGTGGCACCTGTAAGCAGTAATCATACTGTCCTTTGTAAGATCCATTGCATGGGTAAACCCGGCAGGGATTGCTTCCTGACCGTTATACAAATGTAAAAAACCTCTGATCTTTTGTTTTAGGTAAAGAGAACGGCATTTGTCTTCAAACCTTCTCCACATTGTCATATCTTCATACCACTTCAGGTATACCTCTTTAGAAAATTCTTTCATGTGTTAGCTCTTGCTTTTTTATGATGAAATAGTTGAGCAAAATTATGAAAAAAACTTTGTTTTTATTCTATACATAGATAACTTTTCGTTTTTTCTGCAAATTCTATTTGCGGGCTGAGTGGATTATTCTTAATTTTCGAGACCTCTACGCATTCAAAAAACGATTTTCAACATGCTGTTTTTCTGTTTCAACACATTTAGAAAAACCCTGTTTATGTGAATTTTACAAAATAATACAGGATACTGAAACAGTAAAAATTCTTGATACTTAATCCTTCGGTATCTTTTATTTTTAATTATTGTTAACATACGTTTTGGGTATTTCAGCAGCTTCATTTTTTAATAAATTCAGATTTAAGCCTTACATTTATTAATATTCTAATGCTAGAATTTCAAAGGCTGAAAAATATTTCACTTTATCAAAAACTCCTGGTAATCAAAACATTTTAACAGTATTCAATCGTTCTCTATCATTGCTTTTATTTGGTTTTTGAGGTTATAGTGTTATATTTGGTTTTTAAACCAGATTATGGAAGAAAAGAAATCTTCATTATTACACACGTTTTCAAAAATCATTTCTGATTTTTTTAATCCCCTGATCTCTCTGATCCTGTTTTTTATATATATGAGCATACGGGAATATTCCCTTAAAGAATCTATGCTGTATTTTCTTCCTGTATTATTAATGATTGTTATCCCGGTTATCATATGGCTGGTATGGAATGTGAAAACGGGAAGATATACAAACATGGATGTTTCCAACCGGATTCAGAGAAAAACGCTGTATATATTTATTGCCGGGGCTGTCATTTCTTACCTTATTTTTAATTATATCAGAAATGGATATATTGATTGGGTTATGCTGTTTATTTTAATCCTTCTGTTTGCGCTTCAGATCAGCAACCTATTTATAAAAAGTTCAATGCATACAGCATTTAATGTATTTGTAGCAGCCTTATTTTTCTCTCTCGACTGGAAAATGGGTCTGATATGGCTGGGAATAGCAATTTTGGTGGGAATTACCCGTATCATTTTGAAAAGACATACGGTAAAAGAAGTATTTATGGGTGCTGCAATAGCATTTATGGTATCTTTTATCTATCTTTATTGCAATATTCAATTTCAACATTAGAATACTCTATGAAAATTAATCATCTTACTGCCGCAGAGGAAAACTTTATGAAGCTGTTTTGGAAAATGGAATCTTTCTATCTGAAGGACGTTATGGAGCAGCATCCGGAGCCGAAGCCACATCAGAACACGGTTTCCACTTATTTGAAAATATTGGTTGAAAAAGGCTATCTGTCAACTGTAAAAGAAGGACGAATCTTTAAGTACTCAGTACTTGTGCCGTTGGAGGAATATAAAAAATTTCTCTTAAAAGAACTTTCGCATAATTTCTTCAATCATTCCGGAAAGGAGATTCTGGAGCTTCTATTAAGCGAAAAATTAATCTCTCAGGAAGATATGAAAGGTTATTTTGATCTTAAAATCGAAATCAAACCATCCAAAACTGAAGAACCGACATTCGAGTTTGCCGAAGAAATTTTAAGTCCGAAAAAAGAGAAAAAAACGAAAGGAAAAGAAAAAGACAAGGAGAAAAAGAAAAAGAAGAAAAAAGATTAATCCCAATCCCCCAAAAACACCAAATCATGAAAACAAAATTCCAGGAAACTGTAAGCCGGGCCAATGAAGTCATTTTCCAATATCCTATGAGATTCTGTTGATGGCTTTATTAGCTTCTGCAGATACCATATCATTATTGCCACAACTCTCTTCTCTCCCTTAACCTGACAGTTAATAATACCTTCCATCGTTAACAACAGAGAGGCTCAGGAAATTAATGAAGATGAATTTGAACTGATCGATCAGCTAACAGATAACCCCTCATTAACATTAAACTTTAAATAGGTTGGAAAAGTGAATTTTGAACCTGAGATTCTTAAGCTGTTTCAAAAAAATAAAAACAAAGACTGCTCTAAAAGCAGTCTTATATAATTACAAAAAAAGCGGCTCAAAAGCCGCTTCATATTTTTACCAACGATTTCCGCCTCCGCCACGGTTATTACCATAGCCTCCGCCTCTATTGTTGTTATTACCATAACCTCCTCCGCTTCTGTTGTTATCAAAGCTTCTTCTTGGTTTTTCTTCTCTTGGTTTAGCTTCAGATACGTTTAACGTTTTTCCGTTGAATTCTTTTTGGTTAAGAGATTCAATAGCTTGCTTTCCTTCTTCATCACCCATCTCTACGAAACCGAAACCTCTGGAACGACCAGTTTCTCTGTCTGTAACGATTTTAGCTGATGATACGTCTCCAAATTCTGCGAATAGATCGTGCAACTCATACTCTTTAGTTGCGTAATTGATGTTTGAAACAAAAATGTTCATTTTAAATAAATTAAAAAATTAATAAAAATTTGGTATATAAAAGAAAAACAACATAAATTAATGAACAAATATTGATTCCAAATATAAACGTATGCAAGATACAATTAAAAATTTCAAATCAAAGCTTTTTTTACATATTTCTCACATTATGTTGAATCCAAATATTAAAAAGAAACACCAATAAACACAAACAAACTGATTAACAATAAGTTACATAAAATCTCTTTTTATCATTAAAATTATTTAATACATAAAGTAAAATACTGAACACTTTTCTATAATCTTAATAAAAGCAGAGAATCATATGGTTTTTACTCCCTTCCTCCATCTAGTTTCTATAAAATTTTAACCCTCACATTCAATGAAAAAGTATACCACCAATTACATCAACACGCTTATTGAAATTGCTGAAGACTGCCCAGTTTCTCAGTCACAGATCCCCCCTGAAAAAAAAGAAAAAACACTTGCCAACCTTCAATATGAGAAACTTGCAAAGAATCCTTACCAATATACTTCAGATGATATTATTTTTGACTGCTATGCCATTAAACATGATATTTCAGAAAATGAAAAACAGCAGGAAAGAGAAAATTTCTTTTCCAAAGGCCAGCCTTGCCTTCGCTGCTCTCCTTTAGCAAAAAAATACGGATTTGGAATTCATCATAATTCAGAAGAAAAAGTGGCACTGATCCCAGTGGAAAGTAAAGAATATCAGTCATTGCTGAATGATGTCTCTACAGCAAAAACCAAAGCTATGCGCTCCAAAAGAAAATAATTGAGAAAATGAATAATACTTTTCAGATCAATAAATACTATTGTTTTGAAAAGATCAGCTTTTAACACTAAATTTGTACTTCAAATTATTAAAAGACATGAACTACCATACCAGAAAATGGGTAAAGCCCGAAGACTTAAATCCAAACCACTCACTTTTCGGAGGAAGACTCCTTCAATGGATTGATGAAGAAGCTGCTCTTTATGCCATTATCCAATTGGAAAACACAAAAGTGGTTACTAAATTTATCTCTGAAATCAACTTTGTAAGTTCTGCCAAACAGGGAGACATTATAGAAATAGGAATTGAGGCTACACATTTCGGATCTTCCTCTATTACGTTAAGATGTGATGTCCGAAACAAAATGACCCACCAGACCATTATTACCGTAGATAAAATTGTCATGGTAAATCTTGATACAGAAGGTAATCCTGTCCCTCATGGCAAAACTAAAATCGAATTTGTAAAAGACAGGTTAAACAGCAGCCTATGAAGATTTTCATAAAAAATATGGTCTGCAACAGATGCATTGCGGCAGTGGAAAACATTTTCCGTAATGCGGATGTAAACATTACCAATATCTTATTGGGAGAAGTAGAAACCGAAACTGACATTTCTCCGGAAAAAATGCAGGTCATAGAGAAAGAACTCCTCAATACAGGCTTTGAAAGAATCATGGATTCTGCCCGCCAGGTTGTGGAAAAGATCAAAAATCTGATTATTGTAAAGATCAGTGAACTGGATATTGCGGAGGACTTTCTGCTTTCAGAATTTTTAAGCTCAAAGCTTCACAAAGATTACAGTTCGCTTTCAAAAACATTTTCGCAAAACGAGAATATTACATTAGAACAGTTCTTTATCCTTCAGAAAATTGAAAAGGTAAAAGAACTTCTTTTATATAACGAATTCAATCTTACCGAAATTGCAGGTAAGCTGGGGTATAAAAGTGTTCAGCATCTTTCTACCCAATTCCGCAATGTAACCGGATTCACACCCACAGAGTTCAAAAAACTTAAAGAACACCACCGCAAAGCGCTTGATAATCTGTAAGTTTTAGAGTTTGAGTGTTTAGGGTCAAAGGAGCTAAATATTCCTATTTCACTTACAAACGCTCAAATTCTAAAGCTCTACAACTCTTAACCCCTCTTACTCTTATACTCTCCCACCCTCAAACTCTCCTACCCTCTAACCTAATTTTATAACTATTATCCTTAAATTTATAACAGCCTTAGATATCCATTTTGGAAATTTGTAGTATAAATTTAAGAATCATGGAACAACAGTATAAAATACTCGGAATGACCTGTTCCGGCTGCCAGAAAAAGATCTCAAATCAACTGAACAGTATTGATGGTGTTACAGCAGAGATAAATCTGGAAACCAATACCGCAACAATCATTTCTGATCATAGAGTCCAGCTTTCCGTTTTAAATGATGCCCTGGCAGAAATAGGAAAATACAGGCTTGAAGATCCCCACAATCCCGAAAAAGCCTTTTTAAAGCCTCAGGATCGTGTATCGCCGTCTTCAGTATACTATTGCCCGATGGAATGCGAAGGAGATAAAGTGTATTTCAAACAGGGAGAGAGATGCCCTGTATGTAATATGTATCTTGTACCTATTGAAGAAAAACTGGCCAAAGATCCCCATCACAAACCTACTTATTCTGCAGACAACCTTCCGGAAAACTTTAAAGACAATCTTGGAAAATATTATTGTCCGATGTTTTGTGAAGGAGATAAGGTGTACAATGAAAAAGGAGACTGTCCGGTTTGTCATATGCATTTGGAACCTATCACTGAAGAACTTATTCAGAAAGGAGGCTTACATTCTCATTCACACGTTCACAAGCATCACGACCATCATCATACCCACCATAAAGCTCCAAAAGTAACCGATGAAATGGCAGGCAGATATTACTGTCCGATGTATTGTGAAGGGGATAAAACTTATGATTCCAATGTGGGATGCCCGGTCTGCGGAATGGATCTTGTTAAATACCCAGAAAAGAAAACCGCAAAATATACCTGTCCAATGCACCCGGAAATTATTCGTGACGAACCGGGAGACTGCCCTATCTGTGGAATGGACCTCGTAAGAATGCCTGACAGCGGTGATGATGAAGAGGATGAAACATACCATATATTAAAGAGAAAATTCATTATTTCATTAGCATTTACCATTCCCGTTTTCATTCTTTCGATGGGTGGGATGGTTATCAATTTTCCTTTTTCCCATCAGGTTCAGGGATTTATCGAGCTTGCCTTCACTCTTCCGGTGATGTTTTATTCCGGGTGGTTCTTATTGAAAAGAGGCTGGATTTCCTTTAAGACATGGAATCTCAATATGTTCAGTCTTATTGCGCTGGGAGTGGCTGCAGCATTTATTTTCAGTATTGTTGCTTTAATTTTTCCGGACATTATTCCTCATGAAATCCGTGGGCATAATCATGAAATCCCGTTGTACTTTGAAGCGGTCTGCGTGATTTTAACCCTTGTTATTTTAGGCCAGTTAATGGAAGCGGCAGCTCATAAGAAGACAGGAAATGCCATCAAAGAATTAATAAATCTTTCACCAGATGAAGCCAATCTTATGATCAATGGCGAAGAAAAAAGAGTGTTGCTTTCGCAGGTAAAAATAGGAGACTTATTAAAAGTAAAGCCTGGTGAAAAGATTCCCGTAGACGGAAAAATCACAGAAGGCAATTCTATCGTAGATGAAAGCATGATTACGGGAGAACCTGTTCCTGTTGAAAAAAACACTGATGATAAAGTATCTTCTGGAACAATAAACGGAAACCGGGTTTTCATCATGAAAGCAGAAAAAGTAGGCGACGAAACCTTGCTCTCACAGATCATTAAAATGGTCAATGAAGCCAGCCGAAGCAAAGCCCCTATTCAAAAACTGACGGACAAGGTCTCAAAAGTGTTTGTTCCAGTGGTGATCCTTATTGCTGTGCTTACCTTTATTCTGTGGCAGTTTTTCGGTCCTGAAGGGAAAAGAAGCTTATTTGCTTTCGTCAATGCTGTAGCAGTACTCATTGTAGCCTGTCCTTGTGCACTTGGGTTGGCAACGCCAATGTCGTTAATGGTAGGAATTGGAAAAGGGGCCAAAAACGGAATCCTGATCAAAAACGCTGAAGCTCTTGAGCAGATGAATAAAGTCAATGTTCTGATCACTGACAAGACAGGAACTTTAACGGAAGGAAAACCGTCGGTAGAATATATAGAAACAGCAGCCGGTGAACAGAATCAGATTTTAAAACTTGCTTTTTCACTGAATCAAAATTCTGAACACCCATTATCCAATGCGGTTATAAAAAGAGCAAAAGAAAAAAATATAACTGCTGAAAAAGTAGACCGGTTCGAAAACATTTCAGGAAAAGGAGTGAAAGGAAACATCAATGACAAAACAGCATATTTAGGAAATGAAAGCCTGCTGACCTCACATCAGATCCAGATTCCGGAGACTTTAAAACAAAAAGCTGTAGAAGTACAGTCCAAAGCGCATACAATTTCTTATGTAGCACAAGATCAGCAGGTACTTGGCTTTATAAGTTTTACAGATAAAATCAAGGAAAGTTCTAAAAAAGCTGTTAAACAATTAATGAGCGAAGGCATCGATGTAATCATGATGACCGGAGACAACGAACATACGGCCAAAGCCGTGGCCGATGAACTGGGAATCAGACACTTCAAAGCGAACTGCCTTCCTGAAGATAAACTCAATGAAGTTAAAAAGCTGCAGCAGCAAGGTAAAATAGTGGCTATGACCGGAGACGGGATCAATGACTCTCCTGCCCTTGCCCAGTCTGATGTGGGAATTGCTATGGGAACAGGAACGGATGTAGCCATTGAAAGTGCCGAGATCACTTTATTAAAAGGAGATATCTTAGGAGTAGCCAAAGCAAAACTACTCAGTGAAAAGCTTCTTAAAAACATAAAAGAAAATCTGTTCTTCGCATTCATCTACAATGTTTTGGGAGTTCCGGTTGCGGCAGGATTATTGTATCCATTCTTTGGAATTCTGTTATCACCAATGATTGCAGCAGCGGCAATGAGTTTCAGCTCACTTTCAGTGATCCTTAATTCATTGAGATTAAACTCCGTAGATCTGGACATACAATAATATTATGACAAAAGAAAATCTTTACATAGGCTGTTCGGGATTTTATAATAATGACTGGAAAGGGTCTTTATATCCTGAAAATGCCCAAAGTAAAGATTTTCTTTCCTTATACTCAAAGACATTCAACACTGTAGAAATCAATTCTACTTTTTACAGAAAACCGACCTCAAAAACACTGTTGAAGTGGTATGATGAAACACCGGATGCATTTAGATTTTTTATTAAAATTCCTAAATCCATTACCCATCAGAACCGGCTTGAAAATTCAAAGGAAGAAATTGAACTCTTCTGCAGTCATATTCAAAGCAGTCTGAAGGATAAGCTTTCAGGATTTCTATACCAACTCCCTCCTTCCTTCAAAAGGACTCCTGAAAACACGGAACGTATCTTCAACAATATTGATCACCGTTTTCTGAACGTCATAGAATTCCGGCACAACTCATGGTGGGAAAAAGAAATATATGATCTTTTACAAAAACATCGTATTATTTTTTCCGGTGTAAGTTTTCCGGGCGACCTTCCGGAAGATCTGATCATCAACCATCCGGGAATATTGTATTACAGACTTCATGGGAAACCTGTTCTTTATAAATCAGAATACAGTGAAAGCTTTTTAAATGGGCTTGCTGAAAAGATTAAAGATACCGGGCTAACTTCTTTTATTTTTTTCAATAATACCTGGGGAACGGCAGCCATTAAAAATTCATTGCTTCTGAAGACAATTTTAGAATAACAAATATACTGGATGTCGTTGATTTTGTTAAAATAAAAATATTTCTCCATCCAATGAAGAATGTTAAAAACTCAATAAAGATAGAAAACAACTATTGCTTTTGTATTTATAAATGTTAAATTTTAAATAAAAGAAAACCATACATAATAATTCATAATGACAATGGAAATCTCCTTTAAAATAAAGTTCTTAAAATAAACTTAAAAAGAAAAATTTCTGTACTGCATGGCATATAATTTGTTAACTTTCTGTTGTTATTTTTAACGATTTTTAACAATTTAAATTCCATTATTTTTATGAGAAAAATTTTTGCGGGAAAGTCAAGAAATAAGACTTTCCTCGGGATGTTTGCATTGGTGAGTGCAACTTCAGTTTTATTGAACAGCTGTAATTTCAAGAATGAAGTGAATCATGACCCCGTCGTCAGATCACAGGAACATCCTGCCGCAGAAATAGTCCCCAAAATGGACGAAGAAAGCGTAGACCCTGATAAAAGAATAATCTACCTTACCTTCGATGACGGTCCCAATCAGGGAACCGAAAATCTTTTAAAAATCCTGGATAAAAGAAATGTTTGCGCAACTGCCTTTCTCGTGGGGAAACATGCATATGGAAGCAAAAAACAGAAAGATGATCTGCTGCTGCTTAAGCAGAATCCACTGATAGAACTGGCTAATCACAGTTTTACCCATGCCCACAATAAGTACACCGATTTTTATAAAAATGCTGATGCCGTCGTTCATGATTTTGACATTGCCAGAGACAGCCTGAAGCTTTATGATAAAATAGCAAGAACTCCAGGGAGAAATATATGGAGGCTGAACAATATTAATGTAACGGATATCAAAAGTTCTACTGCAGCTGCAGACGGCCTCAAAAAAGCAGGATATAAAGTAATTGGCTGGGACCTGGAATGGAGACCTTCCCAAAAGATGACTTTAAAGGGAAGTCATGAAGCCATGATCAAAAAGGTAGACAGTATCTTCTTAAACGATCTTGAAAAGACTTCACGACACCTTGTATTTCTTACCCATGATCAGTATCTGAGAGATGCAGATTCTATCAATGAACTGGATCTTTTCATTGAAAAACTGCAGAAAAGCAACAGGTTTGTTTTCAGAAAAATTTCACAGTACCCTAAAATCAATGAGGTTTTGAATTAATATGCACAGAAGATCTGATGATCTTTGAGCTTTGAACATTCAGGGAATTTTCGGACATTTGTATTTATGAGTATTAAAGAGAACTATAACACTATAAAGAACCAGCTGCCATCCACTGTGCAGCTGGTTGCTGTTTCTAAAACCCATCCCGCTTCAGCTGTCCAGGAGGTTTATGATCTGGGACAGAGAGTCTTTGGAGAAAATAAAGTTCAGGAACTGATGGAGAAATTCCCCCTTCTTCCTCAGGATATCCAATGGCATCTGATCGGTCATTTGCAAACAAATAAAGTCAAGTATATTGCTCCTTTTATTGATACCATACAAAGTGTGGATTCTGAAAAATTATTAGCAGAAATCAACAAAGAAGCAGGAAAGCATAGCAGAATTATCAAAGTTCTTTTACAGGTGAAAATTGCGGCAGAAGAAAGTAAATTCGGGCTTGACATTTCTGAAGCGAAAGATCTCTTCAGAAAATATATTGACGGACATTTTCCTAATGTTGAAATCACCGGCTTAATGGGAATGGCCACATTCACGGATGATGAACAGCAGGTAAGAAATGAGTTTTTAGTTCTGAAAGGCCTTTTTGATGAACTAAGTACAGTAAGAGCATTGAATACTTTATCTATGGGAATGAGTGATGATTTTCCGGTAGCCATTGAGTGTGGGGCTAATTCTGTAAGGGTTGGATCTGCTATTTTCGGAAGGAGAGACTATTCAAAATAGAATATTTAGGTACAGTTTTTGCTAATAATTGAAACAAAAAATTTAAATTTGCAACTATGCAAAAAATCCTTATAGTAGAAGACGAAAAAGCAATCTCGGGAGTACTTCACAGTATTCTTTCGGATGAACTAACCGATTATGAATTTGTTATCGCCGAAGACGGCCTTGAAGGGTACAAACAGGTAGAAAAAGAAGATTTCGCACTGGTGATTTCTGATATCAAGATGCCTAAACTTTCAGGAACCGAACTTTTGAAGCAAAGTCTCGCATTAAAGCCAGAAACTACTTTTATCATGATCTCAGGCCATGCAGATATCGATTCTGCTGTTTCCTGTCTGAAGGAGGGTGCATACGATTTTATCTCCAAACCCATTGATATCAACAGACTTATTACAAGTGTAAAAAATGCATTGGTAAAGGAAACCCTGAAAAAAGAAAATAAGAATCTTCAGACCGAGAATAAAACTCTAAAGAAAAAAGTAAGCAAAAAATATCAGATGATCGGTACTTCTCCTGCTCTTCAAAAGATCCAGGATATGATCGAAAAAGTAGCTGCTTCTGACGCCCGAGTTTTGATCACAGGACCTAATGGTGCAGGAAAAGAATTGGTAGCCCACGCTATTCACAATCAAAGTGAGCGTGCAAGAGGCCCAATGGTAGAGGTCAACTGTGCTGCTATCCCGTCTGAGCTGATTGAATCTGAACTTTTCGGACACGTAAAAGGGTCTTTTACAGGTGCCATTAAAGATAAACAGGGAAAATTTGAACAGGCAAACGGCGGTACGATCTTCCTTGATGAGATTGGAGATATGAGCCTTATTGCTCAGGCTAAGGTATTGAGAGCTCTTCAGGAAAGCAAAGTTTCTCCTGTTGGAAGTGATAAAGAAATTAAAGTTGACGTGAGAGTAATTGCGGCAACAAATAAGAATATGCAGAAAGAAATAGAGGAAGGGAAATTCAGAGAAGACCTTTACCACAGACTTTCTGTTATTGAAATCTATGTTCCGCCATTGGATGAAAGAAAAGAAGACATCAAATTATTAGTTGAGCATTTTGCAGGTATGATTGCTGATGAGCATGGTACTGCTGCGAAAAAATTTGATGATAAAGCGATTGATGCTTTAAAAGCTCTTTCATGGACTGGAAATATCAGGGAATTAAGAAATGTTGTGGAAAGATTGATTATTCTTGGTGGAAATACTGTTTCTGAAAGTGACGTTGCAAGTTTTGTAAGGAAATAATAAAGCTATTATTACAATATTATAAAAATTTGCAGTATAAACACTGCAAATTTTTTTTTGCCCCTATTTTAATTATAAACTATATGAATCTTAAAATATTATGAACTTTTTAAACAAAAACTATACGAAAGAATGCCTGACTTTGGCTCTGCCTGTGATGCTTACCCAGGTGGGGCAGGTTTCAGTAAACTTATTCGATAATATTATTGTCGGAAAATTATTGGGAGCTGATGCTCTGGCATCCGTTTCATTGGGGAATGCGGTATTTTTCTCCATCTTTGTATTGGCCCTTGGGTTTTCATTTGCTATACCGCCATTGGTTTCGGAAGCACACTCGAAAGAAGATCACGCTACGATCAATTCTGTATTCAGTCATGGTTTTATTATCAATATGTCTGTTGGGATCATTCTCATGGTTATTTTACTGATGGGAATGCCGCTCCTCTATCACTCAGGGCAGCCTGCCAAGATCATTCCCGATACGGTAAGCTTCTTAAGTATCATGGTAATCAGTATGATTCCGTTCATGGCATTTCAGACGCTTCGTGAAGTTTCTGAAGGATTATCATACACGATCGGAGTTACAAAAGCTACCATTATTGCCAATATCATCAATATTGCACTGAATTATGTTTTTATCAAAGGACTCTGGGGAATACCTCCGATGGGGGTAAAAGGATCGGCCCTGGCAACTCTGATTTCCAGAATTTTCATGGTTGTTTTCCTTTATTTTGTATTGCTTAAAGAAAAAAGAACAAGACGTTATATCAAAGATTTCTCTTTAAAAGTTCAGGATTTTTCAAAGCAGATGTTTGATAAAATGGTAAGACTTGGATTGCCTACCGCTTTACAGATGTTTTTTGAAGTAACTGCTTTTGCCGGGGCTGCATTCATCTGCGGGCTGATTTCTGCTCATGATATTGCTTCCCACCAGATTGCTTTAAGTATGGCTTCATTTACTTTCAATCTATGTGTTGGGTTCAGTGTTGCCTCCACAGTCATGATCGGCAGAAAACTGGGAGAACAGAATTTTGTTGAGTTGAGAAAAGTAGGAATCAACAATCTGAAAATTGCATTTATTTTCATGTGTATCTGTGGATTGGTATTTATTTTAGGCAGAAATATCCTTCCGACTTTCTTCACAAAAAAAGAAGAAGTAGAAGTTATTGCATTAGCATCCAAGCTCATGATCATCGCTGCCCTATTCCAGCTTTCAGATGGAATTCAGGTGACGGCTTTGGGAATGCTTAGAGGATTGCAGGATGTGAAAATTCCGTCTATCTATACTTTTATTGCCTATTGGGTAATTACCATTCCTTTAGGATATTTCTTCTGTGTTACTCTGGAAATGGGAGCATTGGGTATGTGGGTCGCACTTGGATTAGGATTGACGGTATCCGCAGTTTTTCTTGTAAAACGATTTTTGAATATGTCTGCAAAAAGAATTAAGCAGAATTCATAAAATAAAATAGCTGTTTCAGTTTTGAAACGGCTATTTTTTATTCTTTCCAATTTTTAATTACAGATAAAAACTAATAAGAGGTTGATATAGGCTTTTTAAAATTTACTTTTTGCCTCTTTTACCATTTAATCGATTCTCTTTCCTAAAATCTTCAGACTTCTTTCTATTCCGTCCAAAACTGCTACGTTAGGAAGGCTTCCCCAGTCCTCAAATCCGAAGTGCCTGAACAGTTTCAGACTTGGCTCGTTATGAAGGAAAATAAGGGCAACGAGATTTTTCACTCCAAATTTCCCTGCATTGTCAATGCAGTACTGCAGAATTGTTTTACCGTATCCTCTTCCTCTACAGATTTCATCCAGATAAATACTCACCTCTACTGTGCCATTATATGCCGCTCTTTCATGAAATGAACTGAAGCTTACCCATCCGATGATTTGCTCCTGTTTATCTTCAACCACCCAAAGCGGTCGGGTCTGAGAGTTGTGTTCTTCAAACCATTTTATTTTGCTTTCCACAGAAACTTCTTCCATGTCTGCAGTTACCATTCTTGAGGCAATTGTTGAATTATAAATGGCTACGATTTTATTTAAATCTGTTAATTCAGCATTCCTGAACTTCAATTTTTCCATGGACGAATATTCGGCTTAATTTTATACAAAAATACTAAATTTCGAAAAATACCCTATAAATTCACAATCAATTACCCAATTTCAACATTCTTAAGAGATCACCCCCAATAAAATACTATTTATAACATTTATAAAAATATTTTTTGTCAATACACAAAGGCGCGAGGATTTTATCTGTGATAAAATTACATGTCGCTTTTTAATTGCTAATAATAATTGCTGAAAATTTCATTTTTTACTCTTAAACTTAAAAACTATTTTAAGTCTTTTAAGATTCTATTCAGGCTTCTTACTGTTATTCCCAGGTAAGCGGCCATATCTTCTTTTGAAATCTGAATTCCTTCTTTAGCCTGCATTTTCAGTAATTGTGTTAAAGTATGTTCTGTTGTATAAAGCTGTTGGTAAGAAGCTCTGCTGGAAGTATTGATAATCCGTTCGGCAAAGGTATCAAGCAATAAGTTATTTAAAATAATATCATTTTTAAGCAAAAACCTGAAATATGGAACAGCAATCTCATAAACGGAAACTTCAGTTAATGTTTCTATACTGCATAAGCAAGGTGTATTTTTGATCATCTCTATTTCTCCAACAATTTCACCGCTTCCCGAAAACTCTACAATATATTCTTTTCCATTTTCTTCAGTAAAATAACATTTGGTAATTCCTTCTTTAATAATCATAGGTTTTAAAAGAAACCGTCCCTGTACAAGAATTTTTTCTCCTTTGGGATAAGATTTCAACAGGATATCTTTCTCACTCTCCTGTTGACTGTAAAGCTCTTCGAAATAGCTTAAAAATTCCTGATTGGTTCGTAACATATGGATCCCGGGACAAATGTCCTTTGCTTATTAAGTTTTAATACTGAATTTTGAGCTCAGAAAATTACAAAACAAAAATGAATAATCATATTACTACAATTGCTTTTGATGCGGATGATACTCTTTGGATCAACGAGCCTTATTTTCAGGAGGCTGAAAATGAATTCTGTATGCTGCTTGAGGACTACCTACCGCAGCATTCAGTCTCCCAGGAACTGTTTAAAACAGAAATGCAGAATCTTCATTTGTACGGATATGGAGTAAAGGGATTTATGCTGTGTATGATCGAAACTATCAGCAGAATTTCCAATAATACCGCCTCCCTGGAACTGGTGAATAAAGCCATACAGTTAGGCCAGGACCAGCTGCAGAAACCTATTGAGTTACTGAATGGAGTTACAGAGACTCTTGAAAATTTAAAGGGAAAGTACAGGCTTGTTGTGGCAACAAAAGGAGATCTTCTGGATCAGGAACGTAAACTGAAAAAATCAGGATTACAGGAATATTTCCATCACATAGAGATCATGAGTGATAAAAAGGAAAATGATTACAAAAAGCTCCTTAAACATCTGGACTGCCCGCCTGAAAATTTCATAATGCTTGGTAATTCCATAAAATCAGATGTTTTACCGGTATTGGAAATCGGGGGTTCTGCGGCTCACATTCCTTATCATGTCACCTGGACGCATGAGCAGCATGACGTTAACCTTGAACATCCGAATTTTATGGAGCTTAAGAGTATTGATGAAATTCTGAAATATCTTTCATATTAAGCTGTTAAAGTGCCATAAGAAGATAAGATTATTAAGCTAAACTTTGCTTAATTTTTAAGTTGTGTGCCTCTAACTTCCTTATTATATTTTTCAATCAAAAAAAGAGACTGTTCGTTATGGACAGTCTCTTTTGTAATTTATTTCTTCAGACACTTTTCAAGGAACTGATCCTGTTCCCATAAAAGGTGTAAGATATTTTCTTTGGCCTGGTATCCGTGGGCTTCTTTGGGAAGAAGGACCATTTTTACAGGAGCACCCAGATTTTTCAGTGCCTGGAAGTATCTTTCAGTCTGTAAAGTGAAGGTTCCCGGATTGTTATCCGCGTCTCCATGGATCAGAAGAAGCGGGGTTTTCATTTTATCAGCATGCATGAACGGAGACATCGTGTTGTAAACCTCAGGAACATCCCAATAGTTTCTCTGCTCACTTTGGAATCCGAATGGTGTCAATGTTCTGTTGTACGCTCCACTTCTTGCAATTCCACAAGCGAAAAGGTTGGAATGAGTCAGAAGATTTGCTGTCATGAAAGCTCCGTAAGAATGCCCTCCAATAGCCACTTTCTTTCTGTCGATATATCCTAAATGGTCTACAGCATCAATAGCCGCCTCTGCATTGGCTACCAGCTGAGGAATAAAAGTATCATTCGGTTCTGTTTTTCCTTCTCCAACAATTGGGAAAGCCGCATTATCCAAAACAGCATATCCCTTGGCAGTCCAGTATACAAAAGAACCATATGTAGGAAAAGTAAAATCATTATCATTTTGAGTGCTTTGTCCTGCAGTATCTTTGTCTTTATATTCTCTAGGGTATGCCCAGATCAATAAAGGAAGTTTTTCTTTTTTAGCTTTCCTGTCATAATTTGCAGGGAGATACAAAGTTCCTGTTAAGGTTACACCATCATTTCTTTTGTAGGTAATCACTTCTTTATAAACATCTTTGATGCTTTCAAAAGGATTGGCAAAATGGGTTACCGCTTCTGTTTTATTGGATCTGATATTCTTTTTAAAATAGTTCGGGTATTGGCTTGGAGACTGCTGAGTTGTTAAAATTTCTCCTTTTGATGGATTCAGGATATCTATGATTCCTTCTTTGGCATTTTTAAGATTGGAAGTATAAAGTCTCTTCTTTTTCAATGATTTAACATCCATTTCATCAATGAAAGGATGCTGCCCTTCTTTGGTAAATCCGGCACCGATCAGATAGGCTTTTCCTCCTTTCATGTCAATAACCGTTCTTCCATACTGATTTTTCACTGTATTGAAGTTACCAGGATCACTGTATACATCCTGAGAGTTTCTGTCATCAATAACTTTTGATTCGCCGTTGTTGAGGTCAATCAGAAAAGATTTTGTATTCCTTGTATCATACCATTCTTCAGAAACGATGGCATAGTGATCATTGGTCCAGTCTACTCCATCAAATCGTTGTTTTGTCTTGAAGAAAGATTTTGGTGCTGTAGTAAACGGAGCTTCCCACGTGAAAATTTCATCTCTGTATTCAGCTACTTTATATTGATCTCCACCATCAAGTGCCTCTGCAAAAACAAGAGTTGCCGGTGCATCACGTCTCCATACCATATTTCTTTTACCTGTTCTTACGGATGAAAATCCTTTGGGCATGATTTCATTCAAAGGCACTTCATTCACCACTTTTACAGTATTTCCTTTTATATCATACACTGTAGTGGTTGATGGAAACCTGTTCAAAGGAACGATATATGAGAATGGTTTTTTGATTACGGATGCCATCAGGTAGCTGCCGTCAGGGGAAAAGCTCAATCCATAATACATATCCTGGTCTTTTAATTTCTTAAGACTTCCATTAAGATCTACGCTATAAATTTCAGAAGCGGTAAGAACTTCAAAGTTTTTTTCATCCTGAGGATTCTTCAAAAGATCCTGATAGGTTCTGTTTTGTGATACTTTTCCGTCAGCAGTAGAAACAATAGGTCCTGTTGGAAGATCTTTTTCTGCATCAATCAGAGCAGGTCTGTTTTGAGGAAGCTTCTTGATCAGCAGACTTTGAGAATCATTATTCCAGATATAAGGGCTCTCCAGGTTGGCATTCAGATTATCTTCAGTAATTTTTTTTGCTTCTGCAGTTTCCAGATCTATGATCCAAAGCTCTACCCCTTTATTTGTAGTATTGGTAAAAGCCAGTTTCTTTTCGTCTGGTGAAAATGAAATATATGTAATTTTAGCTTCTGCAGGAAGATTCTTTACCTGAACTTCATTCTTATCATTAATTTTTCTGATCTTAAGATCATTAAAGTAAGTAACTGTACTTCCGATATTGGTAACCGGATTGATCCTTAATCCACCCAATTTCATTTCCTGCTGGCTAAGGTCCTGTAACGTCTTATAAGTAGGGCGATAAGTGAAAACTACCCAGTCTTTTTTGTTATTCATCAGAACACTTGGTGGCCTTTGATAATCTGCCAGTTTCAGGATTTCAGCAGATGGCTTTTGGTAAGTAATATTCTCCTGTGCATCATAAAAATTGAGAAATGCCAAAAGGCAAATAGTCAGTTTTATCTTCATATAATTCATTTTCTACGAATGTAGTGAATTTTAACAGATTGATAAAACCAAATAAATAAGACTCTTTTTAGTGTCATATTTGTTTTTATCATTCTCTATCTGGGAGTGTTTACCATCTTGCACACCCTAAGAACAGAAAAGGCACTTCATTTCTGAAGTGCCTTTATTATTTATTGTTACTATTCTAAGATTACCAGTCTGAAGCTCTCTTCCTTCTTTCAATCATATGGTCAACTGAAATTTTCCCAGCCCCGATCACCATCAATAAAAGATAAACGGAAAGATAGATAAGGCTCATTTCTCTTTTTTCAAAAGGATCTGCACCATGCACTACAAATCCGGCAATAATCATTGTAAAGATTAAAAATCCCAGAGAAACTCTTGTAAAAAGCCCCAGTATAAGTAGTATTGAACATACAAATTCAGCAAAAACCGTAAGAATAAGTGATATCTGTGGTCCCAGTCCCATAAAATCAAAAAATTCAATTTTACCTCCTGCCAATAGCATCTGAAGTTTTGGAAAACCATGAGAAAGCATTGCAAAACCCACAAATACCCTCACTGCTAATAAAATAATATCTTTAGGTATTGAGCTCCAATTTGAATTATTATAGTTCATCTACTAAAAAATTTAGTCTAAGGTAATAAAAATCTTTTAATACAACGGGAGTACAGCTGTTTTTAGTTTATCGGTAACCGAAGTTTTTAAGATCTCTGTCGTTCTTTCTCCAGTCTTTTTTCACTTTTACAAAAAGATTAAGGTGAATTTTCTTGGTGAAAAACTTCTCGAGGTCCAGTCTTGCTTCAGTTCCCACTTTTTTGATAGCTTCTCCTTTGTGCCCGATAATAATTCCTTTCTGGGTATCTCTTTCTACATAAATAATAGAATCTATGAAAATAATTCCTTCTTTTTCTTTAAACTGCTCAGTAACAACTTCTACAGAATATGGAATTTCTTTATCATAATTCAAAAGGATTTTCTCACGGATTGCCTCGTTTACAAAAAATCTTTCTGGCTTATCTGTGAACTGATCCTTATCATAGTAAGGAGGGTTCTCAGGAAGTAATGATTTTATTTTAGGAAGAATAACCTCTGTATTGAAGGCATTCAGGGCAGAAATAGGCAGAATTTCAGCCTTCGGAATTCTGTTGTGCCAGTCTTCTACCAATTTTTCAAGACCTGCCTGATCGGTCTGGTCCACTTTGTTGAGTAAAAGAAGTACTGGTACAGGAATTTTATTCAGCTTATCAATTAAAAATTCTGATGGTTCTGCCTTATCAGTAACATCTACAATGAACAGGAAAACATCAGCATCCTGCAGGGAGTCTTTTACAAAATCCATCATTTTTTCCTGCAGCCCGTATTTTGGATCCAATACTCCCGGAGTATCAGAAAATACAATCTGAAGGTCATCTTCATTATAAATACCAAAAATTCTGTGACGGGTTGTCTGCGCTTTCTGCGTTACAATCGCCAGCTTCTCTCCCATCAATTGGTTGAGCAGTGTTGATTTTCCCGCATTGGGCTTTCCGACTATATTTACAAATCCAGCTTTGTGCATAAAAATAATATTACGAACTGCAAAGTTAATAAAACAAAACTGGTCTTTACTGTTAATCTTAATTTTTAAAGAGCAAAAGAGAATTATATCCATTTAAATATCTGTAATAAAGGAAATTTGAAAGGAATTCGTGATTGATATTTTTTCTCATACCTGTAAAAAGGCTCAGATAATTTGTATTGCATTACCTAAAACTGATATTTTTGAATATTAGAATTCATCTTTATGAATATAGACCAGATTCTTGATCAGATCTTCGTTCTGCCTGAAGCATCAAAAAACAGTTTAAAGGAACATATCTCCGAAGTTTCTCATCCAAAAGGATTTTGCCTGATGGAGGCTGATAAGGTGATCCCCTATCTTTATTTTATAAGAAAAGGAATTGCCCGTGCATACTCATCAACATCTGATAATGATATTACATTCTGGTTCGGAAGTGAAGGCCAGTGCATTCTCTCTATGAAAAGCTATGTAGAAGACAAACCCGGCTATGAAAGTATTGAACTTCTTGAAGACTGTGATCTTTACAGAATGGAAACGGAGCAGCTCAAAAAGCTTTTTAATGAAGACATTCATATTGCCAACTGGGGACGAAAGCTGGCAGAAGCAGAAATGATAAAATCTGAAGAACTGATTATTTCAAGGCAGTTTAAAACTTCTCTGGAACGGTATAAAGATATTATTGCTTATCAACCTGACTTGCTTAAAAGAGTCCAGCTGGGCTATATTGCGTCTTATCTGGGCATTACACAAGTAAGTTTAAGCAGAATTCGGGCAGAAATAAAATAAATTTTAAAATTCAAAGATTGAAGAATTGAAATATTTAAAAATTCTTATGTTTCGGCTAAAGCCTGAGGTATGATTTTTATAGTGAGAGTGGACTAAAGTCCGCCCTTATTGATATTGATATTGATATTGATATATCTGCTGTTTTTTTCTTCCCTCCTCGAACTTCCATCTTTCCTTCTTCCATATTCCTTCTATACAACCATCTTCATTTTTTAACAATTGTAAAATTTTTTCTTCTGTGAAATTCTGAAATTTGCAGTAGAAAAAAATGAAAAAATGAATTGGATTATCTTAATTGTAGCCGGATTGTTTGAAGTGGCGTTTGCATCATGCCTGGGAAAAGCAAAAGAGACTTCCGGAACAGAATCCTATTATTGGTTTGCAGGATTTCTGG
The DNA here is from genome assembly GCF_006829085.1 of Chryseobacterium sp. ON_d1. GTDB lineage: Bacteria > Bacteroidota > Bacteroidia > Flavobacteriales > Weeksellaceae > Chryseobacterium. The sequence continues at coordinate 434,300 of NZ_BJTC01000001.1, read as the reverse complement.
TAACGATGACAATCAGTATGCTTTTACTGATCAAGGCAACCCAAACTTTACCTATCGGTACGGCATATGCTGTATGGACAGGGATTGGAGCTGTAGGAACTGCTTTAATGGGAATTATTTTCTTTAAGGATCCTGTCAGTTTTTGGAGAATATTTTTTATTGTAACACTGATCGGTTCTGTGGTTGGCCTGAAAGCAGTATCTTCATCACATTAAAACGCATAAACTTTTATCAATATCTAAAAATGGAAAACCGTCTTCACCACTGAAGGCGGTTTTTTGTTTATTTCACATTTTCATTTCTAATTATCCTGACAAAACAAATAAGGAAGAACAAATTCTTTTATATCTTTGCCGGAAACTTTTAACTATGAAGAAATTATTATTCCTTTTAGCGAGCAGCGTTTTGACTGCCCAGCAAACCGCTGAATTACTGTCCAACAACTGGTATATTTCCAAGATGGTTACAAGCAGCGGACAGACAACCAATACACCTTTAATAGACAATGGAGTGCCTGCTACCACATTCAATTCAGCAGGGGGTACCAGCTATGTTATCAATTCCAGATATTATAACACATCGATGATGAGTTTTGGAGTTATGCCTGGGAGTAACAATCTTATTAAAACAGCCAGTTCATGTACACTTTTGTTTTATAATGGAGGAAATGCGGGACCTGTTCGGGCCTATGATCAGAAAAACTGTGATACTTATGTTTTAGGAGCCTATGCATCAATTTACAGTTACCAAATAATAACCAACGGCAATGTAAAGACGCTGATCATTACGGATCCATCAGGAAACAAGGTATACTATAACAATACCGCACAGCTGAGTACTAAAGAAACAGAAGCTGTAAAGAAAACTTTCAAAACATATCCAAATCCTGTAAAAGAAGTTTTAAACATTGAAAATGTTGAGAAAAACCTTCCTCTTAAAATTTTTGATCTTTCGGGCAAATTAGTACTGGAAACGACAACCAGTGGCAGTAAAATATCAATTGATACAAGCAGCCTACATAAAGGACAATATATTGTATCAGTAGAAAATTACAAGTCCTATCCTTTTATCAAAGAATAAAACAGGACATATCCTATTATATAAAAGCCCGTTTCAATGATTGAAACGGGCTTTATTTTATTTTTTATAAACTACCGGTAAAATTTCATTATGTCTTAACCCGTATTTTTTAATTTCTTCTTCAGAGAATTTCTGTGAGTAGAAATTCGGTTCTGTTTCGAAACCTGCTTTTCTTAAGCGCTCAAAATAATCCATACCATACCAACGGACGTGATCGTACTGTCCAAAGTGTTTCTGACGTTCTTTGGGATCTTTAATAGTAAAATCTTCATAGGTCTGCTCCAGAGAATTTTTCATGGGAACCTGAAGGATTCCCCATCCTCCGGGCTTCATTACTCTATACAACTCGCTCATTGCTTTTGCATCATCTTCAATATGCTCCAGAACGTGGTTGCAGAAAATAATGTCAAAACTGTCATTTTCAAAAGGTAGATCAAGAATATCAGCCTTCACATCTACAATGGGAGAATACAAATCTGCTGAGATATAGTTCAGGTTACTCATTCTCTTGAATTTTCTTAAAAATTCCTGTTCGGGAGCAATATGCAGAACTTTATAATTTTTAATAAAAAAATCAGTCTCATTCTGAAGGTACAGCCACATCTGACGGTGTCTTTCCAAACTAAGAGTCCCTGGCGACAGCGCATTTTCTCTTTGTTTTCCATATCCATACGGAAGAAATTTTCTGTAAGATCTTCCATCAATAGGATCATAGAACTGATCTCCTTTGAAAAACTGGTAAATGAGAGGTCTTGCCCAGATGCTCATTTTAATAAGCATCGGACGTGGAATTTTATTCAGTAAAAGCTTAGTTACCTTTTTCATTAAAAATCCAGTTGGAACTGCTTTTCTTCATCACTTACAATGCCTAAAGCTTCGTATACATATTCGAATGTTGAAAGCAATACCGGTTTACCATTGATCACTGCAACATCATGTTCAAAGTGAGCAGATGGCATATTATCAAGGGTAGTTACTGTCCAGCCATCATTATGGAATTTTACTTTTTCAGTTCCCATATTAACCATCGGTTCAATAGCAATTGCCAGACCGTCTTTGATTACTTTTCCACTTCCCTGTCTTCCATAATTAGGAACCTGCGGATCTTCGTGCATTTTTCTTCCCAGACCATGCCCTACAAGCTCCCTCACTACTCCATAGCCTTCTTTTTCACAGTGTGCCTGGATGGCATGGGAGATATCTCCGATTCTTTTTCCTCTGATACACTGTTCAATCCCCTTATATAGAGATTCCTTGGTTACCTGTAGTAATTTTTTAACTTCCGGCTTTACTTCCCCGATTTCAAAAGTATAAGCGTGATCTCCCACAAAACCGTTCAGAATAACTCCACAGTCTACAGAAAGGACATCTCCTTCTTTTACTACATCGTTGTTTGGAAAGCCATGAACTACCTGCTCATTCGGAGAGATACACAGGGAATTCGGGAACCCTCCATATCCTAAGAATGCAGGCTCAGCACCATGGTCTTTAATAAAGTCATGTGCCAGTTTATCTAAATATAAAGTTGTGATCCCCGGTTTAATTTCTTTTGCCAACATTCCCAATGTTTTAGAAACCAGACGGGCACTCTCCTTCATCAGACGTAATTCGTCTATCGTTTTTAATTGAATCATTGTATTAATTTACCAATGTATTAATGTATCAGTGTAACCATACTTATTCATGAATTGGAACACTGCTAAATTGTTATATTACTACCAGAAAAGTCCTTTTTTCTTTTCTTTTTTAAGTTTTGAATAGGCAAGAACTTCTTTTCCTTCTACACGGAATTCTATTCTTTCCTGAATGATGTGATAGATTTCACCCCAACCCGGGAATCCCCCAAGATTTCTGTCATCAATAAACCAATCAGCATCTAATTTTCTGGATTGCGTTTCAGAATCAAAAACTTCTCCTTCAAAACTTGAATTCACTGCGTAAAACTCTATTCCATTCTTTTTGCAGAATTCTACGGCTTCATCTAATGTTTTTCCGTGTCTGTATGTCCAAAGAATAAGTCTGAATCCTTCAGCCTGAAGCCTCTTTAATGTTTCGAAAGCGAAAGTTTTCGGTTTTCCAATTGCCGGGTAAGCATCATCAACAATAGTCCCGTCAAAGTCAACAGCAATCTTTTTATTATTTAACATTTTGTTCTTATTTTAGCTTTGCAAAGATAAGAAATAAAAAGAGTGCCAAAAAGAAAGGCACTCAATACTTTTATATTTAAATATAATAAAGTTCTTATTAACTCTTTACCCAGCTAAACTGGAACTGAAGATCCGGAGTAGAAACCCTGTCTGTGATCTTCTGAAGTCTTGCAGGCAGTTTCATCAGGTATTCCTGTGCTTTTTCTGCTTTTTCTGTAAGTCCTTTTACATGCTCAATTTTCCATTCATCCAAAAGATCTTTCATAATATTGATATAATCCTGGCCTGTATACACCATACATCTTTGTGCAGCATCTGAGAAATGTCCCCAAAGTTCACCAGCTTTTTGTCCTGACTGCCTCATTAAGTGAGCAGGCATGACAATTTTCTTACGCATCATATCTTCAAATGCAAGAATCATTTCTGAAGGATCTATTTCAAGGATTTTTGCTACGAAATGCTTGTATGCTTTAGCATGTCTGGCTTCATCCGCAGCAATGACACCGCACATTTTTGCCAGCTTTCCGTTTCCGGACTGTTTGGCCAGCGTACCTACTCTTCTGTGAGAGATATTGGTTGCAGTTTCCTGGAAACTGGTGTAAATAAAGTTTCTGTAAGGGTCCATACTTGTCCCCAAATCGAAGCCGTCGTTGATAAGATATTGAGTGGTAATTTCAACTTCTCTCATGTTTACTCTCCCACACAGATAAAGATATTTGTTTAATAAATCTCCGTGTCTGTTTTCCTCAGCTGTCCACGCTCTTACCCAGTTTGCCCATCCTACTTTTTCTTCCTGATTGATTCCGTCAACACCCATCAGCCAGGACTCATATGAAGGAAGAGCTTCTTCTGTAATACAGTCTCCGATCAATGTTACAAAAAGATCATAAGGCATTTCACGGGCAAAAGTCTGAATCTCTTCTAGATCATGTTTAAATTCTTCGCTCGATGGATCTGGCAAATAATCGGAAGGCTGCCAAATTTTTTCAATTGGCGTTAAAAATTTATCAAGAAAAGAACTCACTTCCTTTTCCAATATTCCCATTACTTCTTTCCTAACAAGCTTTTGATACATTTACTATTCAGTTTTAATTTACAAAGATATGATTTATTTATTATTTGGCGCATAATAAAGTATGCAACTCATACTTTATCTGACATAAATCATAAAAAAAATGCCGTTATAAAGCGATAACGGCATTTTTATCAAGATATTTCTGAATTTTAATTAACCAAAACTTCACCTGTCATAGCATCTGGTTTTTCAACCCCCATTACTTTAAGGATCGTAGGGGCTACATCTCCCAGTTTTCCAGGTTTTAAATTCCAGGTATGGTCTTTATCCATCACGATAAAAGGGACAAGATTGGTAGAGTGCTGTGTATTTGGAGTACCGTCTGCATTGATCATTACATCAGAGTTCCCATGATCAGCAAGGATGAAAACAGCATATCCATTTTCATAAGCAGCCGTTGCGACTTTTTCAATACACTGATCTACAACTTCAGCAGCTTTTACAGCCGCTTCAAAAACGCCTGTATGTCCTACCATATCTGTATTGGCAAAATTCAGACATACAAAATCAGCAGTTCCCTGTTCCAGTTCCGGTACGATAGCATTGGTAATATCATATGCTGACATTTCCGGTTTTAAATCATAAGTAGGAACATCTTTCGGGCTTGGACATAACAGTCTTTTTTCCCCTTCAAATTCCTGTTCTCTTCCTCCTGAAAAGAAGAAAGTAACGTGAGGATATTTCTCCGTTTCTGCGATTCTGATCTGGGTTTTACCATTTTTTTCAAGAACTTCACCCATTGTTTCTGTCAATACATTTTCATCAAAAACGACCTGTACATTCTGGAATGTTTTATCATAATTTGTCAATGTAATATAGTAAAGGTTCAGCTTCTTCATTCCGTATTCCGGGAAGTCCTTCTGAGAAAGAACTTCTGTAATTTCCCGGCCTCTGTCTGTACGGAAGTTGAAACAGATCACCACATCATTATCGATGATTTTTGCAACAGGGACAACATTTCCTGTCGCTGTAGTATTCATTAAAATGATGGGTTTCAAAAACTCATCAGTCACATTATTATCATATGAAGCTTTAATCGCTGCCAGAGCATCTGTTGACTGCTCTCCTATCCCTTCTACAAGGGCATCGTAGGCCAGCTTTACGCGCTCCCATCTTTTGTCCCTGTCCATTGCATAATATCTTCCCACTACTGTTGCCAGTTTTCCTGTAGTTGCTTCCATATGTTTCTGAAGCTCCTCAATAAATCCTAATCCTGAATGCGGATCACAGTCCCTTCCATCGGTAAATGCATGAACAAAAACATTTTCATTCAATCCGGATTCTTTGGCAGCAGTAAGTAACCCCTTGAGGTGATTGATATGCGAGTGTACTCCTCCATTGGAAACCAATCCGATAAAGTGTACTTTTTTATTTTCTTTCTTAGCATAATCAAAAGCATCCTGAATGACTTTTTCCTGTCCCAATGTACCGTTTTCAACCGCCATATTCAGTTTTACGAGGTTTTGGTAAACCACTCTTCCGGCTCCCAGGTTCATGTGTCCTACTTCAGAGTTTCCCATCTGTCCGGCCGGTAAGCCTACAGCTAATCCGCTTGCTTCAAGCGTAGTATGTGGAAATTTCTGGTAACAGCTGTCTATGAATGGTGTATTTGCTTTATCTATTGCAGAAACGTCAGGGTTTGTTCCCAATCCCCATCCGTCAAGAATGGCCAGTATTGCTTTTTTTGACATTTTGTAAAAACTTTTGTTATACAAATTTACCTAATTTCCTATGAATAGAAGAATTTGAAGTCCTGAATTTTATGTATTCTTTAAAATAAGAATCCTATTAAGTAAGGCCATCTAAGTTTTTATAAAAAATTAAAGATTAAAATTTCTTTAAGTTACAATCCATATAAGATTTTTAAACCTGATATGAATTAATTAGATAATATTCATCCCGGAATTTTTATGAGTTTTTATCCAGATTCAATACTACTTTTTAAAATGAAAATTTCAGCTCAATTTTCATTTATTAATCGGTAAATCTTTTTAATTTTGCTCTATGGATTTACGAGATCAATTGAAGAACCTTTTTCCTGATCATGAAGAGCAGGATTTTGAAATGCCTGAAGAAGAATTCAAGCAAAAAGAGCCTTTGGTATGCAAGTTTGAGAAAAAAGGAAGGAATGGTAAGCCCGTAACGATTGTTGAAGGCTGGGAAGGCAGTGAGGAAGACCTGAAAAAAATCTCAAAGAAAATAAAAACCACCCTGGGTATAGGTGGCTCTGAGAAAGACGGAACGATTATCATTCAGGGAGATAACCGTGATAAAATAATGAATATCCTTAAAGAAATGGGATATAAAACCAAACGTGTCGGCGGATAGTTAGAAATAGATCCGGGTTTCCGCCAGCATGGTTTTTAAATTTTCAATCATAGAATTTCTATAGGGTTTCCTGTAAGAATCAGGGCTTTCAGGCTGTTTGATTTCTACAGGAATGTCTTTCAGGTTATTATGAACCAGGTTCATGCTGATAATACTTTTCAGCCCTTTTACTTTGGGTGATATTCTGTGATATGATTTCCGTTTACATTCAGAAATTCAGGACGTCTTGATTTGAAAAGATTTTCCGACAGCCTGATGATGGCATTCTGCTGCAATTCAAGATATTTTAGGTTTTCCGGAAAAGACAAATTTCCAAGGTCATTGACCTGGTTTCCCTGAAGATTAATTTCTTCAAGTACCGGAATCTCCATAAGGGCTTCTGGAAAAGTATCCAGGTTATTGGTACTGCCCATAAGTTCTGAATTTTTGCAGGATTAGGATTAATACTTGTAAGGCCATTTTCGGTTTATTTTCCTTTATAAACACGATTAAAGGACATTACTGTAAATCCTGTTCAGAAGGATCATCATCAGCAGTGGATAAGATCTCATGAATTTTAACGGCAAAGCTGTAAATCTGATATTATTTATGTTTTAATGACAGTTTAAATAATGTTTATATTTCCGGTATCATATTTTTCACTAATTTTAAACCCCGAAAATCAAAATTCATTATTCTGAAAAACGGTTTTTCGAAATACCGGAAAATAATGGCGGGAGATTATGGGGAGAGGATTTTTAAATTAAATTCAACACATCAAAAAAACTAAAATAAAAGTATGAAAACAAAACTATGGTTTGCTGTTGCAGCAAGTTTCCTTTCTCTGACCGCCTTTTCACAAAAGAAAAAACAACCGGAAAAACAATCCGGAAAACCGCAGGAAATGGCTGTATATGCTGAAAAAAGAGGCTCTGATTATTATCTGGTCCGCCTGGAAAAAGATAAAAACATTCCTAATGTATATGTGTATTCCAATGGGGTGACCAAACCTTATAAAAACTATTCGGACCTGAAAGATATTGTTGCAGAGTTTCCCGGAATGATGACTTCCAACAATTCAACGAAGGAAGAACTGATTTCTGTTCTGAAAAAAGATGATCATTTCTATGAAATCACATCACAGAGGAAAGATCCTAAAAATATTGAAAAAACCGTCGTTACTGTATATGAGATAATGAATGGTCAGAAAAGAATTGTAGAAGAATATAATGACATCTATGAGGTTATGGCATCACCATATAAAGACGCTATTATCATTAATTAAAAAACAAAAAATATACATATTATGCTAAACAAACTTGCTGCCTCAGAACTTGTTCTGAATGAAGACGGAAGTGTATACCACCTGAATCTTTTACCTGAAGACATTGCTGACAAAATCATCCTTGTAGGTGATCCTGACAGAGTGGCAAAAGTTTCAAAATACTTTGATACAGTAGAAATTAAAAAAAATAAAAGGGAATTTTATACTCATACAGGAACGCTTCGTGGAGAAAGAATTACCGTAATGTCAACGGGGATCGGAACTGAAAACATCGATATCGTGATGAACGAACTGGATGCTTTGGTGAATATCGACCTTAAAAACAAAGAGTTTAAAACAGAACACAAAGCCCTTGAACTTTTCCGTATGGGAACATGTGGAAGTGTAAACCCGGATGTACAGGTAGACAATATGCTTGTCACTCAGAATGTAGTAGGGTTAGACGGGCTGATGCACTTCTATCAGGACTACCACTTCGAGAATGAATTTTCTAAAAGCTTCCTGGAAAGATTCCCTTACGAAAGAATCAAGCCAATGCTTTACTTCTCAGACTGGGCTGAGGAAATGGGCGAATATTATAAAGATGCCAAATACCACGGAAATACAGCAACCTTCCCGGGATTCTATGCGCCACAGGGAAGACAGCTTCGTTTAAAAGCAGTAGATGATCAATTCCTTGAAACATTGAATGATCTTGGGATCACCAACTTTGAAATGGAAACTTCTGCCATCTATGCTCTTTCAAAATTATTAGGGCACAAGGCCATTACCGTAAATAACGTTATTGCCAACAGAAGACGTGGAGAATTCTCTGCAGACCATCATGCTTCTGAGAAAAACCTTATTGAATGGGTATTGGAAAGAATTATTAAGTAATTATTTTATTTATTATACAAATAAAACCTCCGGAAAATTTTTCCGGAGGTTTTTTATTAGGTTTTGGCTAAAGCCGATGGAATTTTATTTATTTTGAAAACGGGCTAAAGCCCGTTCCTATTGAATTTGTATTGTAGGATCTTATTCATTTTACGATGAATGAACTTACCACTCACCTGTCATTCCCTAGGATTCCAAATAAACACAGTAAAAACAGGATGGAGATTTCTGCGGAATGACATAGTTGTCAAAAGAAATTCAGCATGTGAAAATGAACGAAACAACAATCAACAATTATAAATGAAAAGTTCTAGGATCCGGATACTGAAATACGTAACCCAGCTCTGAAACCAGCTTTGAAGACAAAACCTTCTTCCCTTTCACTTCAAATTCTTCTTCATTCGGAATACCTTTCTGTGCATTGATTACCTGACTTTTCGAAGGATGAATCAGAGCCGTTACATTGTATAATTTAGCTTCAGTTTTCTGCTCAATCATTTCTGAGATAATCCCGCCGGTATCAGCATAATGAATATGGTTCACGGCATGATCCAGATTTTCTACATTATAATTTTTCAAAAGCCTGTTGTCACCCATCAGACCACCCAATCTCAGAATATTGAGCTGAGGATATTTGCTTCTAAGCATTCTTTCTCCTGAAACACTCTCCAAAGGAATATCTTCTTCTGTAAAATCTTTTTGAAGATCGGGATAAACGCCTGTAGAACTCATCAGAAACATCTGTCCTTTAAAATCCCCGATAAATGCAGACATATTCTGAATCCTATTATATAAGGAGCTTACACAACAGCTTTTTTCAGAAACAGGAATTGTAATAATCAAAACATCAGCATCTTTAGCTTCGTTCCATTGCGAAATGGATTCAGCCAATTGATAATCCGGAAAAGAAGCTACAACAGCATGTATCCCTTTATAATTCAGATCATCTGCTTTGCTCTGTGTAGTCGTGGTTGCTGATATTGTATATTTTCCTGTGAAATTGGATGCGATTCTCTCGCCCACCCAGCCATAACCAATAATTCCTATTTTCTTCATATACCAAAAGGATTTTTCTTTAAACATTACAAAAATAATCTATTTACCTTTTTTATCTAAAAAGAATCCAATTAAAATCAGCATTTAAAAGCTGGAAATAAAAAAAAGACTTCCGAAAAACGAAAGTCCTAACACCAAATCAACTATATAAAAAAACTATTATTTAAAACTCATTGATCATTACATAAAAATGTCCTGAATATAAACTGCTGGCACTCCCGGAAATATTAGTGAGATTAATTGTAATACTGGAAACAGATGTCATCCTTGGATTTGAAATAGAAAATGATGAATTTCCGGCAAAGTCTCCTGCCGGAGAAACTACTACAACAGCCCTGGTAGATCCCGGTTCATATCCTCCCGGAACCGGAATTTCTATGGTAGTAGATTTTCCAGGCTGCAAATTATTGATCGATATTCCCGGCCATGCTTCAAAACTGATTTGATTTTTCTGCACACTTCCTTTCTCTCCCAATTTAAACTTTCCGTTGACATCCAGTCTCGCAGAGGTATTCGGAGCACCTGTACCAATACCTACATTTGCATTATTATTCCCCAACACTATGGCATTGGCCTGTGAAGTAGCTGCTCCATATCCTACTGCTGTTGAATATTGTCCCAACGCATTAGCTTCTGAACCTAAAGCCGTTGAGTTCTGACTATTGGTCACGGCATTATATCCTAAGGCAGTTTCACTATTTGTATTCGTTTTTGCGTTGTATCCCAATGCAATAGACTGAAATCCATCTGCAGAAGAATTATTCCCCATCGCCACGGATTCATTTTTACTGGTTTGGGCATGATATCCTATTGCTGTAGATCGGAATCCATCAGCGGTAGACTTGTTTCCTATGGCCAGTGCTTCATTCCCTGAAACTACGGTAGCATTACCTATTGAAATTCCCATAAATGCAGAGCTTGAGCTTCCAATAGCAATCCCATTCTGTCCTGCTGCTGATCCTATTCCAAGGCTTACAGAATTATCAACACCCAATCTTCCTGCTGTCTGCGCATTGACTTTAAAAATTAAATCATCATATGTTTTTGTCCCTAAAGCCAAAGTTGTACCGGCTCCTCCATAATTTCCGACATTTGTACCAGAAAGGTTCCAGGTTGTTCCATCCTCTGTTTTAGTGGTATTTCCACCATTGGCCAGAATTTTATTCCATTTTGACTCGAACCAGTAATAAAAGCCTATATCTTTCAGGGTAGCGTTTCCGTTATTCCAGACTATAAGTCCATCCGCCGGTGAAGGAACGGTAATATTATCTGTAGTGGAGGTCAGTGCAACACTGGGAAGAAGTACTCCTTTATTATCTGCATTCACATGAAGCATTGCAGAAGCGGCCGGATTAGATATTCCGATCCCAACCTGACCATACATTAAACAACTGATAAATAATAAAAGAAAAATGTACTGAAATTTATATCTATTTTGCATCATTGCGTTTTTCACGGGTGCAAATATACGAATTTTCAACAAATACAATAATTTTATTGAAAACTTAATAATTAAAACCACACAAAAGTGATTAAAATAAAATCAATTCACAATACTATGAAAATTGTTTAAATATCAGCAAGTTATAAAACAAGGCATTCATCAGTATTTCAAGATTTTTCTAATTTATCGCTTAATTTTTTAAATTATATTATTAATAAAAAACATCACCGAAATTTGAATAAAATTCAAAAATTATTTCCTGACAAAACAGCTTTTTAAGTGATCATTTACCATTCCGGTAGCCTGCATATGGGCATAAATTACTGTAGAACCAACAAATTTAAATCCTCTTTTCTTAAGTTCTCTGGAAATACGGTCAGAAACTTCGGTAGTGGCAGGAATATCAGACAACTTTTCAGGACTGTTATCAATCGGCTTTCCTTCAATGAAGCTCCATATATATTTGGAAAAGCTTCCGAACTCCTTCTGAATTTCCATAAATTTTTGAGCATTGGTAATTGCTGACAGGATTTTCAGTCTGTTTCTTATAATACCTGAATCATCCATCAGTTCTTCTATCTTTTTTTCAGAATAGGTAGCTATCTTTCTGTAATCAAAATGATCAAATGCTTTTCTGAAATTATCCCGTTTAGATAAAATAGTGTACCAGCTTAATCCAGCCTGAAAACTTTCCAGAATCAGGAATTCAAATATGGTTTCATCATCATAGACCGGTCTTCCCCACTCTTCATCATGATACTTCCTGTAGAGATCGTCCTTTTCACACCAGCCGCAACGAATTTTTTCCATAATTATCATATTTTATAGTGTTAAAGTTACTACTGATTTGGAAAAAAATAACAAAAGATTATGAAAAGTTTAACAAAGGTTCTCGGTTTTAGGAATGGTTATTGTTTAATTACTGATACCAAACTTAAATTATATTATTATGAACAATTCAGAGTATAACAAAGCGGAAAATGCAGTCAATAATGTAGAAAACTCTTTACAGAATGCAGCAGATAAAGCCCAATGGAAAATCAATGAATTGGCAGACAGGGCCAAAGATTATATCAATGAAAAAAGGGATCATGATCAGGAGGCCAGCCAGGAAGACTGGCTAGACAGGGTAAAAGCTAATGTATCCGATGCCTGGGAAGATATTAAAGATAAAGCGGATGAAGCATGGGAAAAAACGAAAGATGCAGCAGAAGATGTAAAGGCAGAATGGAACAAGAAAACCAATTAGTATTTCAGTCATATAAATATTTTCAATAAAATGGAGCCTTAAATTGCTAAGGCTCCATTTTTTATTATGCCATAAGCACAATTATTGTTACATTTGTATTATAATAAACATTAAAAAATTATGTCATACGGTTTACTTAAAGGCAAAAAGGGAATTATTTTTGGAGCCCTTAATGAACAATCTATCGCATGGAAAGTTGCTGAAAGATGCCATGAAGAAGGTGCTGAATTTATCTTATCCAATGCACCTATCGCATTGAGAATGGGAGAACTTAATGGTTTAGCAGAAAAAACGGGTTCTGAAGTAATAGGTGCTGATGCTACTTCTGTAGAAGATCTTGAAAAACTTTTTGATGCCGCTGTTGCAAAATTTGGAAAAATCGACTTTATCCTTCACTCTATCGGAATGTCTATCAACGTAAGAAAAGGAAAACATTATACGGAAATGAATTACGACTGGTTGGAAAAAGGCTGGGACATTTCAGCGGTTTCTTTCCACAAAGTAATGCGTGTAGCCTGGGAAAAAGACTGTATGAATGAATGGGGAAGTATTTTGGCACTTACTTATATCGCTGCTCAGAGAACATTCCCGGATTACAATGATATGTCTGACAATAAAGCGTATCTGGAAAGTATCGCAAGAACTTTCGGAAACTATTGGGGAGAAAGAAAAGTGCGTGTCAACACAGTTTCTCAGTCTCCTACAATGACTACTGCCGGTAGCGGAGTGAAAGGTTTCGGAGGATTCCTTGGATATGCTGAAGATATGTCTCCGCTAGGAAATGCTACAGCTCTTGAATGTGCAGACTACTGTGTAACTTTATTCTCTGATCTTACTAAAAAGGTAACGATGCAGAATCTTTTCCACGATGGAGGTTTCAGCAGCTCAGGGGTTACTCAGAAAGTGATCAGCAAATATGATACTGAAAAATAACGAACTGATACAATTTCGTTTACAATAAAAAGTCCCATGAAATGATTTCATGGGACTTTTTATTTATGAAAATAAATAACCCGGCGGCCTCTATGAGGCCGCCGGGTCTGTCAAAAATAATGTTAATATGATATTTATAAAATTACGGTCTGTATAGAGTGTGCCGGAGCATTCAGTTTGGCCGCCATACCTTCAATCCAAAGATTGGTTTCGATATCATTATCTGAATCATTCATAATAACGGTTACCAACTGTCCGTTTTCATTCATAAAAGCAGAAGAGGTCAGTGCAGCTCTGTTCGATGAGCTTCCGATTCTCTGTGCATTCGGCTTGATATATTTTGAAACATGTCCTATATAATAATATTCATAAGTATAGAAAACTTCTCCTGTTTTGGTGTCTGCAATAATCGGAGCAAAACAGAAATTTCCCTTGTGATTAGGTCCTCCGGTTTCATCCAGGAGAATATTCCAGTCGGTCCATAGTGCATTTCCTTTATTGAAGTCATTCAGCATATTTTTGCTGTAAAGCTCACCCAGACTTACATCATAGATCTTATCCATGCTGAACTGTTCTTTACATCCTTCAGTGAAGGCAAGAAATTTATCCGGAAAAGCCCTGTGTGTTTCTGCTAAATTGTCAAAAAGCTGCGTTTTATTGTTCCATGTTTCATACCAGTGATAGCCGATTCCGTGAGCATATTTGGATGTTTCCGGATCGCTTAACGTTGTGGTTGCTCTCTGGTAAATAAGATCTCTGTTGTGGTCCCAGATCATCACCTTTTTATCTTTATATCCGTTCTTCCAAAGAGTGGGTCCAAGGTTATTTTTCAGGAATTCACCTTCTTCTTCGGCAGTATAGATACATGATTCCCAGCTTTGGGTAGCCATAGGCTCGTTTTGAACAGTCAATCCCCAGATATTAATTCCTCTTTTTTCGTATTCTTTGATAAATTTGATATAATAATCTGCCCAGGTCTGATAATATTGATTTTCTAACCTACCGCCTTTGTATAGACTTCTATTCGATTTCATCCAGGCCGGAGGGCTCCAGGGAGAAAAATAGAAGGTGAAGTTATTTCCAATGGCTTTCTGTGCTTCTTTGATCATTGGAATTTTATACTTCTCATCGTGAGCAACATTAAAAGTTTTCAGAGAAGTATCATTATCTTCTACATAGGTATAGGAATCACTGGAAAAGTCACAGGAATTCATATTGGTACGGACTACAGTGTATCCCAACCCGTTTTTCCCAAAATAAGCATCCAGAATTTCTTTCTGTCTGTTCTTTGGCATTTTATAAAAAGTTTCTGCCGATGCGTCCGTAATGGCGCCCCCAATTCCTATCAGTTTCTGATATTTAAAAGTGGGTGCCACAAAAATACAGGCATCTGTTTCTTTGGGCTGTCCAAACTGTTCAAATTTAACGGCTCCTTTATCCACCATCTTCTCATTCACTTTTGAGTTGGTAAGAATTACCTTAGCTGTTTTTCCTGCATTTTTTTTCCAATAATTCTGTGCATTGACATTGATGACAACGCCTACTACAAAACAACTTACAATTAGTTTTCTCATGATTTTTTTCTGTTTCCGGACCACCTGGTCCTCATTTTCATTATTTATTTTGATAAACCCTTACATAGTCTATATAATACTTCTGTGGAAAAACAGCATCTTCAATGCCTTCCTTTCCTCCCCAAAAGCCCCCTACAGCAAGATTTAAAATAATAAAATAAGGTCTGTTGAAAGGCCATGCATCATTATTTTTCTCTTTATTTTCATAGGTAAAAAACTTCTGATCATCTATATAAACATCTATTTTTTCCGGTGTCCAGTCTGCTTTATAGACATGGAACTTTTCACTTACATCCTTTACAAAAAGAGTATCCGTTTTCTGTGTTCCCTGGATATGGTTGTATTTTTTGGTATGAACAGAGGCATGAATATATCCCTGATGATAACCAACATGTTCCATGATATCCAGTTCGCCGTCATCCGGCCATTTCTTCATATTTTCACTCATCATCCAGATGGCTGGCCAAGTTCCCCGTCCTTTGGGAAGCTTTGCCCTTACCTCAACTGTTCCATACTGAAAAGCAAATTTTCCTTTGGTTAAAAGTCTGGCGGAAGTATATCTATTGTTTTCCCAATTTTCTTTTCTGGCTTCAATGATCAGATTTCCTTTTTCCATTCTGGCATTCTCAGGTCTGTTTTTGGTATAGAACTGGGCTTCTTCGTTACCAAAACCTCCACCTCCGACATCGTAATTCCATTTTGATGAATCCGGAAGTCCCTTTCCATTAAACTCATCACTCCAAATCAGGGTTCTGCCAGAATCCGGTTTATGCGAAGCGCAGCTAAGAATAGAAAGGAAAAAGATTCCTGCTGCTCTTATCTTGATGATATTTTTAGCTTTAAAATTCATATGTAGTAAATTTTAAGTTTTGGCCAAAGCCATTTTCTGACGTTTTATTGAGCGGGCTAAAGCCCGCTCCTATTGAATTTACTTTGTCCAGTTAATTCTTTTGGTCTGTACATTTTGAGAACTGGTTCCAACCATAATATCAAATTCACCACTTTCCCAGTCAAAATTCAGATCATCATCAAAAAACTTCAGATCTTCCGGCGTCAGTTTGAAGTCTACATTCTTACGATCACCTTTCTTGATAAAAACTTTCTGGAACCCTTTCAGCTCTTTTACTGGTCTTACTACTTTTCCGAAAAGATCTCTGATATAAAGCTGCACAACCTCTTCGCCATCATACTTTCCTGTATTGGAAACAGTAACACTGATATTCAGTGTCTGATTTCCAGTAAGGTTTGTTGAACTTAAAACCATATCAGAATATTTAAAATCTGTATAACTTAAGCCATATCCAAACGGATATTTTGGATCATTATCCAGATCGATGTATGCTGAAACATAATTTCTGTCTGTATTATTTTTTGCAGGTCTTCCTGTATTATAATGATTGTAATAGACAGGAATCTGCCCTTCTGTTCTTGGAAAAGTCATAGGTAGCTTTCCACCTGGATTCACAGTACCGAACAGGACATCCGCAATAGAATTTCCGGCTTCAGTTCCCAGCCACCATGTGTACATAATTGCAGGGATATTGTCTGATGCCCAGTTGAAGATCAGAGGTCTTCCGGCATTGATCATCAGGATGATGGGTTTACCCGTCTTGGCAATTTCTTTCAACAGATCTTCCTGAACACCTGTAAACCCTATATTACTTCTGCTTTTTGCTTCCCCACTCATCGCATGTCCTTCTCCCAGTGTCATAATCACCACATCAGCTTTTCTGGCTGTTTCAATAGCTTCTGCAAACTGTGTTTTATCCTGATCATCCACATTACAGCCTTTGGCATATAATAAAGTAGAGTTTTTATCCAGCTGATTTTTAATTCCGTCAAACTGTGAAACAATTCTTTGGTTATCGTCTTTAAAGGCAACAGACCAGAAACCGTGATTCGCTACTGCTTCTTTCCCGAAAGGACCAATCAGGGCAACTGTCTTTGTACTTTTTGAAAGCGGAAGAATATTTCCCTGGTTTTTAAGAAGAACAATACTTTTTGAACCAAATTCCCTCCCGAATTTTCTGTTTTCCTGATTGTCAGTCTGCTCTTTCTGTCTTTTTTCATTGCTGAATCTGTAAGGATCATCGAAAAGTCCCATTTCGAATTTCTTGGTTAAAATTCTTCCTGTTGCGTCATCAATCAGCTTGGGATCTACTTTTCCTTCTTTAACCAGTTTGGGAAGTTCTGCCATATAAACACGGCTTTCCATATCCATATCACTCCCGCCCTGTATCGCTTTTTCTGCTGCCTGGGCTGCATCTTTGGCGTAGCCGTGAGGAATCATTTCCCCGATACTTCCCCAGTCTGAAACGATAAAACCTTTATAATTCCATTTCCCTTTTAAAAGGGTTCTTTGAATATATTGATTGGCCGTTGCCGGAATTCCGTTGATGTCATTAAAAGAGTTCATAAAAGTAGCTACACCTGCTTCTGCGGCCGCTTTGAATGGTGGAAGATAAGTTTCATTGAGCTGTCTGAGACTCATATCCACAGAATTGTAATCTCTCCCGCCTACAGCAGCTCCGTATGCTGCAAAGTGTTTTGCACAGGCCATTATAGCATCAAGATTCCCCAAACCTCTGCCCTGAAATCCTTTAATTCTTGCCAATCCTATTTTTGTTCCCAGGTAAGTATCTTCCCCGGAACCTTCCATTACTCTTCCCCATCTCGGATCTCTGGCAATATCTACCATCGGAGCAAAAGTCCAGTGAATCCCATAAGCTGAGGCTTCGGTCGCAGCAATTCTTTCTGACTTTTCAATCATTCCCAGATCCCAGCTTGCTGCCTGTCCTATGTTCACAGGAAATGTTGTTCGGTATCCATGAATAACATCCTGCCCGAACAGTAAAGGAATCTTAAGTCTTGACTGCATTGCGAGCTTCTGAAAGGCCCTGGTTTCTTCTGATCCGGCAACATTCAGCATAGAACCTACTTTTCCTTTTTTAATTTCTTCTAAAACAGCTGCCGAATTAGAATGCTGGGGACCTGTAGCGTATTCAAACCCGCTGTATTGAACCATTTGTCCTACTTTTTCTTCAAGGGTCATTTTAGACAGCAACTCTGCTACTTTCTGATCAATTGTCTTTTGTCCGTAAGCATTCAGTCCAAATGCAGAAAATGCCAGTAAGAAATAAACTCTTTTCATAGTATCAAATTAAAAAATATAGGTTGCTGCAGAACGTCCAGAAATTGTTACAGCAGCGGTTTTTCCGGCAAATTTAATATTAAAATGTTCATCTTCTTTATTATCGTTCTGAACAATTAAAACTATTTTCCCAAATTGAGTCTTAAAAGCGGCTGTTGAAAGTGTATGGGTCTGTGTGGAAGCAATACGCCGGGACCCTGCCGGAACAAATTTTGAGGCATGTGCAATAATATAATAGGAAACATTTCTGGTGAAATTCTCACTGCTGGAAACTGTAATAGCGCCTTTACATTCTGTACATCCGCCATCCGTATGTGGTTTGAATTCAGGATCATTGGCAAGATTCCATTCTAAAGCGATCCTGCTCCAGTTTCTCATAGAACCGATGATTACATTTTTTGTATGCCAGTTCAGATCTTCATTAAAAGTGCCTTTTGAACCCGTCCATTGCTCGGTAAAGTATAGGTTTTTGTCCGGAAAAGCATTATGTACAGTACTTAATGCAGAAATATCGCCTTCGTACAGATGAAAAGCTGATCCATCTATGTATTTGTTTGCCCCGTCATCTTTTAAAATATCGATAGCGTATTCAGGTTTGTTACAGTTGTGGTCGTAAACAACAATTTTGGTATTGATTCCATTTTCTTTAAAAGCCGGACCCAAATGATTTTTGATAAAATCCCCCTGCTGTGCAGACGGCATATACAAACTGGGATTATTCCCAGGGTGTAAAGGTTCATTCTGGGGCGTTACTGCATCAATGGTAATGCCTTCTTTCTTCATTCCCTGAATGTATTTCACGAAATATTGGGCGTACGTTCTGTAAAATTCAGGTTTCAGGCTTCCTCCTTTTGATTTTCCATTGTCTTTCATCCAAACCGGAGCTGACCATGGTGCTGCGATGATTTTAATTTTTGGATTGATGTCTAAAATCTCTTTCAGCATAGCAATCAATGCCCTGTCTTTTTTAAGACTGAATTTTGAAAGAGAAGCATCCGCCTGTCCTTCAGGAAGATCATCATAGGAAAAAACTTCGCCATCAAGATCGGAAGCTCCTATGCTTAATCTTAAATAACTGACTGAGATTGAATTTTTACCATTTCCAAAAAGTTCATTAAGCAGTGCTTTTCTTTTGGAAGACGACAAACGGTTGATTACCTCAACACTTCCTCCTGTTAATGTATATCCAAAACCATCAACATATTGAAACTTTTGAGTATCATCAATTTCAATATTCTGATAGCTGTTGGAGCTATTTACAAATTTAACGGAACTCTGCTGCTGTAATTTTACACTTTCATCCCCCTTGGTAAGCCAATATTGCACTTCATTGTCCTTATTGGATGCAAGTGAAGTACATGATAAAGGAAAAAGGGCCACACCACTAAGCAGTGCGGCACCTCTAAAGAAACTATATAAGTTGTGAAACTTCATGGGTTAGTATCCGGGGTTTTGTTTTAAAGATGTATTCGGCAATTCATTGAATGGAATTGGAAGAATTTCATTTTTATTGGCTTTAAACCCTTTGAATGCAAGCGCTGATGGAGCATCTCCCCATCTGACAAGGTCAAACCATCGGTGTCCTTCTCCGGCAAGCTCTCTTCTTCTTTCATCTTTAATCGCCTGCAAAGAAACAGGAACTGATGCTAAACCGACCCTTGCTCTTACTGCGTCTAACAAAGCCTGGGCTCTGGCTCCTGCTCCTCCTAATGCTTCAGCTTCCATCAGATAAGTATCGGCTAATCTTATTGCAATATAATTCTGACGGAAATTAAGTTCTGCAGGTCCTGGAAGCGAGCTCTTTAAAGCATTTGTTGGCAAATATTTATTTAAGAAATATCCTGTATCTGCAAAAGCAGGACCATAAGAGATTTTGCCTTCTGTCACCAGTTTTTTTGCGTTGAAAACCGTTACATCCAATCTTGGATCACCCTGCATAAAAGTGACAAAGTTTTCCGTTACGGTATTAAATGCCCAACCTGAATAAATATCCGGGGCGTCATTATTCGGAATATTTTTTAATGAATAAGAACGAGGACCTACCATTACATTGATAGAGTTTCCTTCATCTTTACCCTGTCCCCAGAATCCCCAATCGGAACTTCCTTTATTGGTATGCATAACTTCAAGGATAGATTCTGATAAGAATTTGTATTTATTTGGATCCGGATCAGTTTCCAGTGCAACTTTAAACAAATCTGCATAATTTGCCACCAGCTTATATCCATACTGACTGGTTCCCCCGGGTGTGCCATTTACTTGAGCAAATTGAGCAGCAGCTTCAGGCATTTTTTTATCGTAAAGGTAAATTTTCCCCAATATAGCTCTGGCAGTCCCCTGCGTAATTCGTCCTTTGTCGCCACTGCCCGGTGTCATCATCAGGTCCGGAATGGCAGCGTTGATATCACTTTCTATCTGTGCATACACATCGCCTGGTTTTGCCTGTGGTATATGCCAGTAATCATCTGAAACAGTTATACTTTTGAGAATCAGAGGAATATTTCCAAACATTCTTACGAGCTCAAAATAATACAAAGAACGGAGAACTTTGGCTTCTGCAATATATCGCTTTTTTATGTCTTCATTCATGGAAGCTCCCGGAACTTTTTCTATTACAAGATTAGCGCGGGCAATTCCCTGGTAGTAATCTTTCCAGTAGCTGGCGGGCATGGTATTGGGATTGATCATATAATTATTCATCCCCTGGATACCTGCACCATCATTGGAACTTCCTCCACCGGAATAAAAGTCATCAGACGCGGCATTAAAGAAAGTAACGGTGTTTTCAAATCCCGCAGAATATTTTCTTAAAACATCATATACGGAAATCAGTGCACTAAAAGACTGCTGTTCATTTTTAAAATATGAATCAGTGCTGAATGCCCCTGAATTTTGTACTTCATCCAGGTATGAACCACTACAGCCTATATTAGTAAAACTCAGACCTGTCAGAAACGCAACGGCAAGTCCTTTATATATAAAATTTTTATTTTTCATTTTGTTGGTCATTAAAATTGAATATTAGCTCCTATTAAGAATGTTCTGGCTTGCGGATAATACGCTCTGTCAACACCGATAATATCTTGTTCAGAATTATTTCTTCCTGCAATTTCCGGATCATATCCTGTATATTTTGTGAAAGTAACCAGATTTTCTCCAGTGATATACAATCTTACTTTACTCATTCCGAAACGTTTCGTAACATCCTGAGGAATTGTATAGCCTAACTGAACAATTTTCAAACGCACGTAATCTCCTTTCTGAAGATAATAATTGGACATCCATGAATAGTTATGGTTAGGATCATTACGGGTAATTCTTGGATTATCATTGGTAGATCCTTCCCCTGTCCATCGGTCTAAAATTCTTGTCTGATAATTGGCATCAAGCAAATCCAATCTTCTTAAGCCCTGGAAAATCTTATTACCAGCCTGTCCTTGTGCAAACATCATCAGATCAAAATTCTTATAATTAAGATTCACTGTAAGTCCGAAAGTATACTTCGGAATAGAACTTCCCAGGTTTACTTTATCATTGTCATCAATTTTACCATCTCCATTATTATCCTGCCAGATAAAGTCTCCCGGTTTTGCATCCGGTAATAATTTTACTCCATTGGCATTTACATAATTGTTAATTTGTGCCTGATTCTGGAAGACTCCACTATATGTATATCCGTAAAATGATCCGTACGGCTGCCCAACTGCTACTCTGGATACAGCTCCCATAGTCTGGAAAGAAGCCAGGTTGAAATATTGAATATCATCCTCCAATCGGAGAACTTCATTCTTTATAGTAGCGAAATTACCATTAACTGAAATTCCGAAATCCTCCCAGTTCTTTTTGTATCCCAGTTCAAGTTCTAATCCGCTATTCTGCATATCTCCTACGTTTGACCAAGGTAGATTCGGAACTCCTACGTAACCGGGAATATTAATTTGTCTCAGGATATCGGTTGTTTTCTTCTTGTACCAATCTGCTGTAAGAGTAAAATTATTGAACAATTTTAAATCTGCAGCGATGTTCAGCTGGCTGGTCTGTTCCCATTTCAGGTTTGGGTTTTCCAGTGTACTTGGTGCATAACCAATGATGATATTATTACTGGAATTGGTATAATTACTTCCGGAAACCATGAAACTTGCAAATCTGAAATTATCCATTTCATCATTTCCTAATACTCCGTAACCTCCTCTTAATTTTAAGTTATTAACTACTTTATTCTCCGGCCAGAAGTTTTCCTTATGTACATTCCATCCCAGGGACATAGATGGGAAAGTTCCCCAATGCTGATTGGTTGCAAATTTTGAAGAGCCATCTCTACGAATCGTTCCGGTGAATAAATATTTGTCTGCATAATCATAAATAATTCTACCGAAATAAGATGCTTTACGGGTTTCAATTCCATCCCATCCTTTTGCCACAATATTATCCTGAGAAATATCAAAATTGAAAGAAGCATCCTGCCAGTTATCAATAGGCAGATTACTATACGTCAGACTTGTTCCTCCAGCAATATTGTAACGATATACTCCCTGACCAACCATGATGTTGATGTTGTGATCACCGAACTTGTTCTGGTATGTCAGCGTATTTTCCATACTCCATTCGAATTTATTTTCCTCTATCTTGTTCAGACTATTGAAGCTGGTATTGTTATAGTTGGGACTTAAATAATATTTTGGAGTAAAAGTACGGCTTCCCCAATAGGATTTCTTACCGTTAAGGCTGGACTTAAATGTGAAATGATCCAGAAACTTAAGTTCAGCAAAAACATTTCCCACGAAATCATCAGACCAGTTGTAGTTTCCCTGTTGAATATGGCGGAAAGCTTGAGGGTTGGTCATTTCATTATTTACATATCTGGAAATTCCATATGGCCGCCCTTCGGAATCACGGATGATATAAGGGTTGGTATAGCCACTTGGGTCAACCATTGACCAATCTGTCACCACAACCGGAGTCGTAGGATCCAGGTTAACTGCTGATGCCAACGGTCCGCCAAATTCTTCGTTTGCACTTACCCCCTGAGACTTCACATGCGTGTACGCAAAGGTTTGCCCTATGGTCAGGTAATCTGTCACTTTATGGGTTGAGTTGAATCTTGCATTGATTCTTTTGTAATAAGAAATATCACTCATTACAATACCTGTCTGATCAAAGTATCCGAACGAGGTATAGTATGTTGATTTTTCATTCCCTCCTGTAATGCTTACTTCGTGAGAGGATTTTTCACCGGTCCCGAAAATAGCATCCTGCCAGTTGGTACCTTTTCCAAATGATTCCGGATTCGCAAACCTTGGTGCCTGACCATCATTAACGAAACCTTCATTGATAATTTTGGCATATTGTGTAGCATCTAAAAGATCAAGCTTTTTGGAAGCATTTGAAAAACCATAAAACCCATTATAAGAGAGGGTCAGTTTTCCTCTTTTCCCTTTTTTGGTGGTCACCAGAATTACCCCTTTTGCGGCTGAAACCCCATAGATTGCGGACGAGGCTCCATCTTTTAAGACTTCAATACTTTCTATATCGGACTGATTCAGCCAGCCGATATTATCTACAACAATACCATCTACTACCCACAGAGGACTGTTGCTTCCTGCTCCAAAGCTGGTGATCCCTCTTACACGTACGGTGGCAGCAGCACCAGGCTGACCCGAATTCGTAACAACAGAAACCCCTGCTGCTCTACCCTGCAATACCTGTTCGGGTTTACCTGCCGGGATGTTTTCAATGTCGCTGGCTTTAATACTCGCAATAGCTCCTGTTACATTACTCTTTTTCTGGGTACCGTAACCGATGACTACAACTTCGTCTATTTTGTTTTCTTTAGCAAGTGTGTCCTTCACCTTGGTCTGGGCACTGAAGTTGGCCGTAAAATAGAGGACGGCAACTACTCCTACGCTTCTTGATATTCTTACATTCATATACAGTTATTGTTTAATTCTCAAATTGAGACAATAAAAATATATTTTTTTTCAATTAATTAACATTCTATTCACAAATATTTTAATTTTTCTTTTATTTTTCAGGGTTAGAAGCCTTATCTTCGCATCAATATTTCATAAAATTTCAGAAAAAATCAATAAAGATATCTCCCAAAATGACGATCAAGCTTTCAAAATTTTCTCTTCCTTTAAAACTTACCTTTCTTATTTTTTCAATGGTTTTAAACTGTATAGGGCTTATCATACTACAGCTTTCCGAAGAGAAAATCACTTATGGTGAATTGGGATTTTTGGAATCTTTTAAAGACCTGCCGATAGCCTTTATCTCACTTTTTGCAGTAAGTTTCATCAATAAGACAGGCACAAAAAAAGCACTGATTTCAGCTTTGGTCATTGTGGGATTGTGTTCCTGCCTTTTACCATTTGTAGAAGTTTTCTGGTTCTTCAAATTATGGTTTGCGATCATCGGGGCCTGTTTTGCAATTGGTAAAATCTGTGTTTTTGGGATTATCAGGAATAATATTTCCGACGAAAAGTCACTGGCAAAAACGATGAACAGCGTCGAAGCTTCCTTTATGATAGGAATCTTTGTTATCAACACCTGTTTTGGTTGGGTCGTATCGAGCGAATATTCAGAATACTGGAAGTTCTGCTTCTTACTGATTGCTTTTTTATCCGCAGTAACGATATTCCTCCTTTCAAAAATTGCAATCTCTGAGTCAAAACCACAGAAAAATGAGAGCATATTCTCTGAACTGTCAGGATTCATGACCCCCGCCGCGGCATTATTTCTTGGTGTCATATTTTTCATCGTTTTTGTAGAGCAGGGATTCAATTCCTGGCTTCCTTCTTTTTACAAAAACCATCTGAAGGTCAACTCATTCTTCGCGCTTCAGGCAACCTCCTTTCTGGCAGTATTTTCCTATGTAGGAAGAACCATAACAGCAAATATTATCCGAAGATTTTCGTTACCCGGTTACTATATTTCGTGCATGATTTTCATTATCTCTTTACTGGCTGTTATTGTAGGAATCCAATACTTTGAATCAGTAGATTCAAAAATAATTCTTTTCTTATTTCCGGTGATTGGGTTATTTTTGTCTCCCCTGTATCCAGTTATCAATTCAAAGATGATTGCACAGATCGATAAGGAAAAAGTCAATCTTTTCACCTCGCTTATTGTCATCTTTTCCTCTCTGGGCAGCTCTGTAAGCTCGATCATTATTGCTGTTCTGTTTGAAAAACAATTACTAAATTTCTATCCTTTATACATTTTATCCTCGGTAATTCTTCTTTTTGGGATGAGTTTGGTATTTTTTAACGTTTCAAAAAGAAAATAGTTTTATTTTTACTGCCATGAAAATCAAAGACACAAAAAGTAAGGAAACACTTCAGGAACTGATTGATACAAAAGATTTTGTAGCCCATATATCTGTTGACTGTACGATATTCGGGTTTCATAATAACATTTTGAAAGTTCTTCTTCTAAAGTATCACGATCTGGATCTGTGGTCTCTTCCAGGTGGATTCGTTTTCAATGATGAAGATCTCAGAGAAGCTGCTGAAAGGGTTTTGCACGAAAGAACCCATCTCAAAGGATTGTTTTTAAAGCAGTTTCATACCTTTGGAAGAATAGACCGTACAGAAAACAATGTGCATCAGATTCTGCTTAAAAACAAAGGGATAGAACTTCCTGCAGAACACTGGATCTTTCAGCGGTTTGTTACGGTAGGCTATTGCAGTCTTATTGATTTTTCATTGGCGAATACTTTTCCTGATGCTTTCAATGAAAGCTGTGAATGGTTTGAGGTCAACAATCTGCCAAAGATGGCTTTTGATCATGACAGAATTATAGAAACCGGGTTAGAGTATCTGAGAATGAATATCAATACAGAAGTAGCAGCCAGTAATCTGCTTCCTGAGAAATTCACCATGAAGGATCTTCAGTCACTTTATGAAACGATTTTAGGCCAAAAATTCAGAAGAAATAATTTCCAGCGTAAAATTTTAAGCTTAAATATCCTGGACAGACTGGAAAAACTTTATGACGGTTCAGCTAATAAAGCTCCCTATCTGTATAAATTTAAAAGTAAGGTTCACAACTCTACGAGCCAGTACCCCATATCCAATGATGAGGAATCATAAAAATACAGAATTTGCCTTCTAAATAAAGAAACAGACCATTATCTCACTGAAAATCAACAATAAGACAAGTTTTTAAAAAAATTTTCAGGACACCACGAAAAATGTTACTTTTAACCAAATCAAAAAATCATGTCATATTATCCTCTTACAAGCATCCCTGATTATTATGGAATTGATGCTTTACTTACTGAAGAACATAAACTGATCCGCCAATCTGTAAGAGACTGGGTTGAAAGTTTTGTAATGCCGCAGATAGATCAGGCCGCTCAAAATCATACGGATTTACCCAATCTTATGAGAGAATTGGGGAAAATTGGGGCACTGGGACCTTATATCCCGGTTGAGTATGGCGGTTCAGGATTAGATCAGATTTCTTATGGTCTGATTATGCAGGAGCTGGAAAGAGGAGATTCTGCAGTGCGTTCTGCTGCTTCGGTACAAAGTTCTTTAGTAATGTTTCCTATCAATGAATTCGGTTCCGAGGAGCAGAAAAAGAAATATCTTCCTAAGCTTGCTGCCGGAGAAATGATCGGATCTTTTGGATTGACAGAACCTAATCATGGCTCTGATCCGGGTTCTATGGAAACGTATTTTAAAGATATGGGAGATCATTATCTTTTAAACGGAGCTAAAATGTGGATCACCAACTCTCCTCTATGCGATATTGCTGTGGTATGGGCTAAAAATGAGGAAGGAAAAGTACAGGGATTAATCGTTGAAAGAGGAATGGAAGGATTCACAACTCCTGAAACTCATAATAAATGGAGCTTAAGAGCTTCAAAAACGGGAGAACTGGTATTCAATAATGTAAAAGTTCCTAAAGAAAACTTACTTCCTGGTGTAACAGGGCTGAAAGGACCTCTTTCTTGTCTGAACTCTGCAAGATACGGAATTTCATGGGGTGTAATCGGGGCTGCTATCGACTGCTACTGTACTGCTGTTCAGTATTCAAAAGAAAGAAAGCAATTTGGAAAACCCATCGGTTCTTACCAGCTTCAGCAGAAAAAACTGGCTGAATTCTTAACGGAAATTACTAAAGCTCAGTTACTGTGTCTTCAGTTAGGAAACCTTAAAAATAACCATAAAGCGACCCCTGCTCAGATTTCAATGGCTAAGCGCAACAATGTAAAAATGGCGATTGACATTGCCAGAGAATCGAGACAGATCCTTGGAGGTATGGGAATTATGGGTGAATTCCCAATGATGAGACACGCTGCTAACCTTGAGTCTGTGATCACTTACGAAGGAACTCATGATGTTCATTTACTGATCACCGGATTAGATATTACAGGAATCAACGCTTTCTAAAAAACAGAAAAATATAAATAAAGAGTCTGGCCACCGGTCAGACTCTTTTATTTTACTCACTTTGCTGAGAATTGATATTCAATGAATAATTATTGATATTGTAAAGTTTTTGTGATTTTATTAAAATTATTACTTTAATACCAGGTAAAAACAAACAATATGAAAAAAATCACAACTTTTTTATTAAGCCTTACAGCTCCGTTTTACTTTGCTCAGCAGGCTGGTGATGTTATAAGTGCCGAACAGAAACTGGATTTAACCCCTCAAGGAGTTATCAGTTTTATAGCCAGTAATCTTGGCAATCAGGATGCTCCGGAGTTCGCCAGCTATCTCAATAGCTTTAATGTTGGGTTAAAAGGCTACAAGATCACCTATTACACCAAAAATGAAAATAATGTCCTTGTAAAAGCCACCGGCTTACTCATGTACCCCAATGTACCATTTAAGCTATCGACAGTAGTCTCCGACCATGGCACTACTGACAGCAGACACAATGTGCCTTCTAATTTCAAAGGGGCTCTAACTGCAGGATTTGTAGTGGAGCTATCTTATGTTCTTAACGGATATATTTTAATGGCACCTGACTATGTAGGGATGGGAACAGGAGACGGAGTACACCCGTATGTAGATTATGCCACAGAAGCCGGTGCTACCATAGATTTTATCACAGCGGCCAATAAAGTATTGACACAACTGAATATTAAGCGTTATGATGAATACTTTTTAGCCGGTTATTCCCAGGGAGCACATGCTGCTATGTCTACTTTAAAAAGATTAAGTATTTCAAATCCCAATAATATCAAATTCAAGTATGCCTACATGGGTGACGGGCCGTATGATTTTTCCGGAGTGACCTTGAATAAAGGGGTGCTGGAAAAAGACATATACCCTTTTACCTCATTTCTGGCCAATGTTCTCCATACCTGCAACAATACAGGATATAAGACATACAGCAACGATATCTCAGAGGTTATTTCCGCTGAATACCTCGATAAGTACAATTATCATGTTGTTCAGGATAACGGCGGACTTCTATGGGGGCCCGTCATTTGGAGAAATCTCTTTACCGCAAACTTTGTCAGTGATGTTACGAATAATCCCAACAATAAGCTCAGACAATGCCTGAAACCTAAGGATGTATACGACTGGTACAATAAAACCCCAATGACATTGGGACATTCGACTGTAGATTTGGCTATTCCACCTGAAAACACATCTAAAACCATTGATGTTCAGCGTGGGTATTATCCGTGGTGGGATCTTAATAAATACAAACTGGATTCTTTTTATTGGGGGCCTATTGGCCATGTAGGAGGAATTCTTCCGTTTACTCTGGCATCAAATGCCAAATTTAATACCCTGAGAAGCGGTGGGCTGCTAAATGAATGGGCTATTGCAGGATCTGTTTTTGGCAGGCAGTCTACAGAGAAAAGTTCTGAAAAGCCTATTGTTCTTTCTTCACAGATAAAACCGGATCTCGGAACAATGAAGCTGGCGGAAATTAAAGATTTCAATCAGGAAAAGACCAAAAGCAGAACTGCTGACAACCGTAATTTAGCAACTTTAAAGGATGGCGTTTATTTGTTGAAAGTATCAGAAAATAACGAAGATAAAATAATTCCATATATCAAAAACACCCCCCAAAAAGTAAATGAAAATGAAATTATAAAGTCTGCAACCCCATCGGTTTTACAACTGAAAGTTGATCAGGCTGAACTTTCTTCTGTAAACATCTTCGATGAAAATAAAACACTGATTAAAAGCATTTCTAAAAAACAATACCATGAAGCCGGAGGAATCAATGTAGAAGATCTGGAAAATAAAAATTATACTTTTGAAGTGGTAACTCCTTATTATAATCTTCAGTTTGATAAAGCCGTTGGGGGTAAGCCATTTTCTGAAAACAATGCTGATATTTTCTCTCAAAAGCAGCAAATCATTGCAAAAGCCGGCAGTGATATTAAAAACATCAGCATTTACAGTATTTCCGGTTCTCTGGTCATTCAGCAGGAAGTTAACAAGCCATTGTTTGAGTCCCGAAGCTTAGAATCCGGCATATACCTGATACAAATTACATTGTCTAATGGTAAAGTCATTAATAAAAAAGTAAAACTGTAAACTCAATCACTCTTCTATATCTCATTTCAAGTTAATTTTAGCACTTCAGCAATGAAGTGCTTTTTTATGATAATAATTAACTTTAAACAGAGAATACAGTTAGCCCTAAAACTTAAAGCCAATACTCAAGTATATCCTTGAGAAATCAAGCTGACTGTTTCTGGAAATATTCAAACTGATAGGTCCGATCAAAGATTCATACCCCAGATTCACTCCGTAACCAAACATATCAAAACTGTTATTAAAAGGAGAAAACTCTTCACTTACCTTACCATAACTGAAAGAAGGAGTCACATAAAGTCTTTTCATAATTCTGTACTGTAATGACGCCGATGCTTTTGCCACAGAAGTCATAGGAAGCTCCTTCTGACGGAGGCCATTAAATTCCGGACTTAGCAAATCATAATTATATTCACTCCCTCCTAAATTATATTTCTGATTCAGGAAGAGATAAGGGACCTGATCTTCTCTCTGTGCCCCAAAACTTGTTCCCAGGAAAAGATTTACCTTAGCAGTTAACCTCCGTGTGATCGGGTGGGCAAAATTTTCATTCAAAGTGAAAGAAACCAGGTTTTTAGGCTGATAATAGTATGGGTCTTTAGGGTTCAATATAGGATATAAAAGTGGCTGTACGGTACTCAGATCATACAGTTGATACTGATCTCCATAATAAAACCTTGCACTCATCTGCAGGTGATTCCCTTTTGTGAAGAAGTATCTTTTGTTGAGATTGTTCTGTTCAAACTTCAAAAATGTGTTGAAATTACTGTGGTTATATAGTTTTTTACTGTAGTTATCTACTTTTGCCTGATCCACTTTATCCAGTAAACTGTACATTCTTTCTGTACTGAACTCTGTTCCCAAGGAGAAAAAGGCATTGGGACTGATATTATAATTCAGGGCTATCTTTCCGGTAATATTTCTGTAAATATGGTTGGGAAAGCGGTCACCACTCTCTCCTCCTACATCGTATAACCTGAAGTTCAGGTCATTACTTTTAAGATGGATCATTTTAGCTTCCAGATCCAACCACAAACGTTCTCCACTGTCTAAAAACTGCTGGTAAGCAACTTTGGCTTTAAAACGTTCAGAAATATCTACAGTTGCCAGAAATCTTGATCTGTTCAAAAGGATATTTCTGTAGGTATAGTTGACAATAATCCCTACGGACTGCTCTGTATCATAATGCAGGGCCAGTTTGAAAGCTCCTTTTTTGGCTCTTTTCACAAAAACATTCATCACAAGACCATCATTGGCATTTGTGTATGTGTAATACACCTTTACGTACTGGCGCATTCCAAATACTCTGTCTATGGCTTCATTGACCGTTTTCGCATCATAATACTTCCCTTCCGTAAGGCCCATTTGCTTTTTCAGCACTTCAATCTCAGCTACATCATTAATGGGAGTTCCATCTTCTTCATTGAAAGTAAATTTTGTTGTGGGCAGCTTTACTTCTTCAATCATTTCGTGCTCATATTTGATACCAGCTTTTCGTTGTGCTTCAGCAAGGGCTACAAATTCAGGAAGATGTTTTCTCGCTTCTACCTCTCCTATTTTTATAATCTTTCTGAATCTGGCAAAATCTTTAGTCGTAATCTCTCCCAATGGATCCACAAAATCTACCAGGATGTTGGATAATTCTTTCTGATGCTTGAAATCTTCTACAGAACGGATGGCATGAGTCTGATAAATCATTTTCATCGGATTCTCAATTTCTTTTTTGGTAAAAAGGCGGAAACCGGTATATCCACCAATCACAAAATCTGCTCCCATTTCGCGAACCTCATTAGCCGGATAATTACGGTCCAGCCCACCATCCACCAACAGTTTCCCGTCAATATAAACTGGGGCAAAAGCTGCAGGAATTGCTAATGTAGCACGAATAGCCAGCGGCAGAGATCCTTCTTTCTGCATCACCAGCCCTCCATTTTCAATATCTGAAGAAGTAAGCTGTACAGGAATTCTCAGTCTGCTGAAATCATTGATATGTTTGGCATTAAAAGTAAGGGTATTGAGCACCTCTCCCATATACTGTCCTTCAATATAAGAGCTGGGTAGAGTAGGAATTCCTTTTACAACAGGAAATTCCAGGATGTATTTGTCATATTCATCTTTTTCACTGATATTGACTTTGCTGTAAGGAATTTTATTACTCAGAATCCTGTTCCAGTCCATTTTATAAATGGTATGTTTCAATTGATCAGCATTATATCCCATGGCATATAAGCCTCCCAGAATTCCTCCCATACTGGTTCCCGTAATATAATCTACCTTGATTCCCAGCGAATCAATCATTTTCAGAATCCCAATGTGTGCAAACCCTTTTGCCCCGCCGCCACTGAGAGCAAGACCAAATTTAGTGTCTTTGGTTACATTCTGAAGGGCCACGGCCAGGGAATCATTCTTTTGCTGAGATTTGACAATAATAGAGAAAACTATGGCAA
Source organism: Chryseobacterium sp. ON_d1 (assembly GCF_006829085.1). Classification (GTDB taxonomy): domain Bacteria; phylum Bacteroidota; class Bacteroidia; order Flavobacteriales; family Weeksellaceae; genus Chryseobacterium. The sequence continues at coordinate 402,157 of NZ_BJTC01000001.1, read as the reverse complement.
AAAATATCAGGATCTTTTTCATTGGTGATTCTTAAGGTATCCGATTTGAAACGTTAAAAGTAATAATGGGTAAAGATACACAAAAAAGTCACCTGCTTGCCCGGCACTTTTCATGAAGTAAGCAATTCTGTTATCATCAGTTCACCAAAGCAAATAACCTTTTGATCCTTAAGTAAAAATGATCTGTTAAATATTTTTAATATGCTTTAATGGTTTCGACAAAATTGATATCCGGATTCAGAATTTCAAGAATAAGGCTTTTGACAGATCTCATAGCATCATCAATATTTCCTTTGTCAAACTGCAGGGAAACCATACCCTTTTTAGCATCAGCAAAACTCCAGATTCCTGTTTCAATAGGAAATCCCCAAAATTCCGGAAGATGCTGTACCACGTAATGATAAATACAAAGCTGAAGGGCCTGTTTTCTGTCGCTGTTATGGAAGTATTCAGAGACATTGTCTTCATCAATTTTTACATTAAGATTTTTGATCCTGGCTGTTTTATAATCAATAATTCTTAGCGTCCCATTGAGCTTATCAATACGGTCAATGAATCCGAAGAAAGAAATTTTATCATTCCCATCAAGAGGAAAATCTATATTCTCAAATCTTCTTTCGATATCAACAATCTCCAGTTTATTGCCCTGCTTTATCAGCTCAAGATCATGATTAAGTACATTCTCAATTACTTTTTTAGCAATGGCTTTATGAATGTAGTTCATTCCTTTTTCATAAAACTCCGGCTGATGTTTCAGCTTTTCAATCGCTGTATTTATATATTGATCTATCGCTTTAATTGAACTCCTTAAATCACTTTCTTTTAAAACCTTACCCTTTAATACTTCATATACTTCTTGAAGTGAATAATGGACTAAGTTTCCATAATTCTTCACCGACAGTTCTTCTTCAATTTCATCCGTTTCTGAGGTATTTAAAATTTTGGAAAGATAAAAATCAATCGGATTATAAAGATAACTTGTAAGGTGGGATGCAGATAATTTTTCCTTCCATTTCTGAAGGCGGTCCTGCACAATCTGTGTCTTGGAAATCTCTATTGGGTTGGTGGCAATAGGCTCAGAAGAATTTTCAATAATAAGATGTTCAATCTCGTGGGCGCTCTCCATTTCAATCTGGGTAATGAAACGGCTTTTCTCCCCGGTATTTACTCCGGAACTCAAAGCATTATACAATAAATGTACATTCTTTGCATCCTGAATCAGCCTGTAAAAGTGATAGGCATAAATGCTGTCATTTTCCAGGAAAGTATGAAGATCAAAGAATCTTCGGATATCAAAAGGGATATAAGTATTCTGGGAATTTCCGAGAGGAAGCTTACCCTCATTTACAGAAAGCAGAATAACGTTTTCAAAATTCAGGAGACGGGTTTCCAGCAATCCCATAATCTGTAATCCTCTCAAAGGTTCTCCCTGAAAGTCAATACTTTCAGAATTGATATGCTGATTAATCAGAATTTCCAGGGTTTCCATTTTGATCTCAATATTGTATGGAGTCAGCTGGTTTTTGATAATCCTGAATGCATTTTCAAAGTGAGAGACATTTTCATACTGAATATCATCTATTGGCAGCCATTTTACTTTCTGGCAGAATTCAATAAGCATGTCCAGATAAGCATTTGTTCCCGGAGCCTTCTGAAGAAGGCCAAAATAAGAAAGACTGCTCAGAAGTTCATTCAGAAGCTTATGAGAAATATAAACAATGTTCCGTTCCTCAACTTTAGCTTTAAAATCATTGATAATCTGCTCATCCTCAACAGATTTAGGAAGTTCTTCAAGAATGGGAAAAACATCTCTGTAATAATAAGAAGATTTATTTTTTTCCAACTGCTTCTGCAGATAGAAAAGACGTTTAACAGCATTGGAGAAAGATAAATTTTTCAATGGAAACCCCATTGTAATATTCAAATTATCAACACCATGCATCACATCGAGACTTGCAGGAAGAAGATTTTCATCCAGCAATACTACAGCTGTATTGGAATAGGTTTTATTATTGATTTCTTTAAAGATCTCAGGCAGCACCTTTGTCTGAGTAACATTTCCGGAAACTTCATAGACTTTAATTTTTTTAGGCTGGTTAAAATCATCTTCAATCCATTGGAAAGCCCTGTTGTCATCAAACTCTTTCCAGGTCTTGTGATTTCTCAGAAACTTTCCGGCCTCTTGTCTTTCGTCATTGAAATAATATCGGTCAGCCTGAAAAAAACATTGGGCCTTATTCCACTGCAAAAGATTTCTCACCAGCTTTTCTTCTACCGGAGTAAAAGCATTGAATCCGCAAAATATGAACTCCTGATTGGTATTTTTAGCAAAGTCAGCAATCTTAGCCTTGGCCGTTTCATGGATCATTCCTGAAGTAGCCCAGTTTTTTTCCTGTAATTTCTGCTTTAAAACCGGAAGAAAAACATTCATATTCTGCCAGAAGTTAAGAAACTTTTTTCTTGGAACATCATCATCGTCACCAAGATTTTGAGCCCATTCCTTAATTCTTTCCTCATCAAACATATACTGAAGTACAGCCTGATCACTATCTGAAAATTTGAGAATATCATCCCAATCCTTCTGGAGTGTAGGAAACCACTTCAGAAAATCCGAAAAGTCATCTCTGGGAATCAGATTCAGACTTCTGTATACATCAAACGAAAAGAGCCACAACGGAATTCCCTGGATAGGCTGTTGATCTGCAATTGTATTGATAAGCTCTTCTATGGTAAAAAAATTGGGAAGAAGCCCCGAATAATGATTTTCTTCCAGGATCTGCCTGATAAACACAATGGGACGTTTTCCGGGTAGAATGATATTAAACGCAGAAAGATCCGGGTTTTGCGCCAGCAGTTCGTGAATGATTTTATTGAGGAATTTCAAAGGGCTTGATAGCTTTTTAAGTTGTCCAGTTCTTCAGAGATTAAATTATTATATTCTGCCTGTTTTTCTTTATCAATTCCATGACGGGTCTCTCTGTCATAAGCCACCTGAAAACTCTGGTAATCAGTGGATATCCCATCATAAATTGTTTTAAAGTATTTGTTATAGTCTCCTGAAGTCTTAATTTTTTCAGCAACCGCCTTTCTGAACTTTCTTACAAATAGTTCTGCAATATCAAAATGCTTCTGTTCGTGCAGCAGGATGTAATCATTCATTCTTTTGGCATCTTTCCAGGACTTTTCTTCGTTAAATATGGTTTTAATCGTGATGGTAACGGGTGCCTTCGGATCCGAAGATTTTATAGCAGAAAACTCCCAGCCACAATGGGTATATGCTGCCACATCAGGATTTTTTTTGGTACTGACCGGACTTTTAAAATTATCCCAGGTCAGCTTTTTATCTTCCTGCCAGGTGACTTTCTGTCCGAAAACCATCTGAGCAGCCAATATACACAATACGAAAGTCAATCTCATTATTCTACTACAATTGTTTTTGTAATCCAGTTATTTCCTCCATTCCAGAATTTAAAAGTATAGGTTCCTTTTCTCTGTGGACTGAAATTGATCTGGCTGGCACCGACATAATTTCCTTGCGTACAAGGTCCGTTGGTGATATATTTATAAGCAGTAACCGTCCTTTCCAGATTGGTATTGTAAACATAGTCATATCCGTAAAAGCCCTCACAGTGAGAAGGATAGGTAGAATACGTCTTGATGCTCTGGATCGCAAAAACAGCCATCGTATCATTCACAATTTTTACACTGTCTATTTTGATCTTGCCAATAGATTCAACCGTGTGGTAATCGTCATCATTACACGAAACCAGAAGCCCGCCAAAAACGAATACTGAAAATCCAATATTTAAAAGTTTTTTCATAACCTTTAATTTTCTGATTATTAATATATATTTAGCAAAAATTATTCCTTATTTACATAAAATCAGGAATTAAAATTACCTTTTGATACATAAACCACTTTTTTAGTATCAAAAAATTCTTCATCAAAATAGTGTTTAAGATTGAAAATTTCACATTTAATTCCGGCAAGCTCTTCCGCAAGATCACCGCCTTTTAAATATAAAATTCCGTTATGTTTAGGGTTAAACTGTTCTTTTTCAAATTTTCCTTTCAGCCATCTTAAAAATTCCGGCATCTGGGTTACCGCTCTGCTGACCACAAAGTGAAATTTTTCTTTCAGTTTCTCTGCTCTTCCGTGGATAGCCGTTACATTGGTTAATCCCACTCCATCCGCCACAGCCTGAACTACACTGATTTTCTTCCCGATAGAATCAATCAAAGTAAATTCTGCCTCAGGAAACAGAATTGCCAGAGGGATTCCAGGAAAACCTCCTCCTGTTCCAATATCCAAAACTTTTGTTCCGCGTGCAAACTGCATCACTTTTGCAATTCCCAAAGAGTGCAGAATGTGCTTTTCATACAGCGATTCCATATCTTTTCTGGAAATCACATTGATTTTTTCATTCCATTCATTATATAGTTTCTCCAATTGGGAAAACTGTTCCTTCTGTTTTTCAGTAAGATCCGGGAAATATTTTAATAGTAACGATGCAGACATGTGAATTATTATAAACTGCAAAAATAAGTTTTATTTCTCTTGTATTCAAATCGACTTTCATGACAGCACCCAATCAGCACATCATTATTTCGCAATTCCCGGAATGACAGGTACACCGGGATTCCCGGACTGACTGACCGTCTGTACCGCAAAAATATAATTGTCTTTTGATAGCGGAATCTTAACAGAAAGTCCTGTTGTAAATATTTTTTTCTGCCAAACCGGACTGTCTGTCTCCCTGGCCAGTACATAATATCCCGCTGGCATTCCTGATTTTGGCTTTTCCCAGTGAAGCGTTGTGGAATTGGTCAGTTCTTTTACATCCATTTCCACTTTCTCAGGTTGGGAAGTGGATTTTGCAAGATTGGCAAGTACCGCAACATTGGCTGAAACATTTTTTTTCAAATACTTAAAATCTATAAATTCAGGAAGATCACCATATTGTTTATTATTTTCCACTCTGATATCCTGATGCTGATGATCATAATTTTCATAATACTCTGTCAATCTTACAGAAGGAAATCCGTTAACGACAAAACTGGTGTGATCACCCCCACGCAGGAATCTGTCATTTCTGTAGATCAGCTTTATCTCCAGCCCTTTTACGTACTGCTCCGTAATCTCTTTGATATAACGGGCCAGCTGTCTGGATTCACTGTCGTTTTCAAAACCCAGATTCCTGATGGCGATTGCTTTTTTGTCAAGATCTTTATAAGGCAGCCCTTCACTGAATACGCGAAGTATGCGGGTATTGACCTCTCCCGTTTCTCCTGCTTTGGGATTACCGATCATATCATTATTCAGAACAGCTTCCAGCTGTAGATTTTCTCTTTTAATCTTTTCAGAAAGCTGTTTAGAGCCCAATAACGATTGCTCTTCTCCGGAAAAAGCCACAAAGATGATGGATGCAGGAAATGAAGATTTACTCAATATTCTCGCAGATTCTATAACCGCACTTACCCCGCTGCCGTCATCATTAGCTCCGGATGCTATGGAAGTTCTGTTCATCACATCCGTCACTCTTGAGTCAAGATGTCCTCCGATCAGGAAAATTCTTTTGTCGTCCGGATCTGTTCCTTTCAGACAAGCGACAGCATTTCCCAGATTAACAGATTTATCCACCCTTTTTCCATCCGGCTGAATGTCTTCCTGCTGAAGATAGACTTCCATTCTGCCTCCGGAATTTTTAGCATAATCGTTGAATTTTTTAATCACCCAACTTCTCGCTGCGCTAATTCCCTGCTTAGGATCATCTGTGGAGCTTAAAGTATGACGGGTTCCAAAACTTACCATTTTTCCGATGTAAGATTTTAGCGAATCTTCATTCACCTGACTCACATATTTTTTCACTTCATCATCTTTTGATTGTTTCTGTGCGAAAACAGTACAGGAAACCAGCAATAAAAAAACGGAATATTTCATAGGATAGATCTTAGATTCTTTAAAGATACAAAACCCTTTGTTTCTGGAATATTTTTTATTTCATAATGAGACTCCATCCTGATTGACACATACCCAACTGCTCACATCAGGAAGAGAAATCAAAAGACCTTTTAACATCAAAACCTGACAAAAATCTTCAAAACAGCCCTACTTTTATTACTTCCACAAAACGTTTTTATTATATATTTGTTAAAATTCAAAAAATACATGGATAAACTTTCAGATAGAGTAAAAAGATTAGGATACTCACAGACATTTGTCATGTCAAACAAAGCCAGAGAAATGAAAGCCAACGGAATAGATGTGATCAGCTTAACTCTTGGCGAACCGGATTTTGATGTTCCGGACAATATCAAACAGGCCGCTTTCGATGCCATTAATCAGAATTACAGCCATTATTCTCCTGTTCCGGGATTTCTGGAACTGCGTGAGGCGATTGCTTATAAATTAAAAAGAGACAACAACCTGGAATATAAACCTACCCAGATCTGTGTTTCAAATGGTGCCAAGCAGGCCATTATCAATGTTCTCGCTGCTATCATCAATGATGGTGACGAAGTTCTTCTTCCTGCTCCTTATTGGGTAAGCTATGATGAAATGGTAAAAATGATGGGAGGCACCTCTGTGATTCTTCCGACATCTTACGTTACCGATTTTAAAGTGACTGCAGAGCAGCTTGAAGAAGCGATTACAGAAAAGACCAAAGCAGTACTTTTCAGTTCTCCATGTAATCCGTCAGGAGGTTATTACACCTATGATGAATTAAAATCTATCGCGAAAGTTATCGCAAAGTATCCTCAGATAACAATCATTTCCGATGAGATCTATGAGTATATCAACTACGAAACAAAAACGACATCTATCGCCCAGTTTCCTGAAGTATATGAACAGACAGCCGTGATCAACGGAATGTCGAAAGCATTTGCCATGACAGGATGGAGAATCGGATATTCTGCATGCCCGGAATGGCTGGCAAAAGCGTGTGAAAAGGTACAGGGACAGATGACGAGCGGTGCTAACACGATGGCTCAAAGAGCTTCTATTGTTGCATTGAGAACAGATCCTTCTGAATATAGATATATGATTGATGCCTTCAAAAAAAGAAGAGATCTTGTCTATGAATTAATCAAAGAAATTCCAGGATTTAAAGTAGTGCTTCCCAAAGCAGCCTTCTATTTCTTCCCTGATATTTCGTACTACATTGGGAAAACCCTGAACGGAACTGAAATTAAAAATTCAGATGATTTCGCCATGTTCCTGCTGGAAAATGCACATGTTGGCTGTGTTGGTGGATTCTCTTTCGGAAGCCCTGAATGTATCAGATTTTCTTACGCTGCTTCTGAGGAGGAATTAAGAGAAGCAATGAAACGAATCAAAAATTTATTGGAACAATTCAGTTAAAAAATTAATAACCCCAAATAAAACACAACAGCTATGAATCTGTTAAAAAAACTGACCATCGCCACAAGTATTGCCGCAGCAAGTTTTGCGGGATATGCTTTTGGCCAGGACTTTCAATGGAAAGAAGCCACTTCGAATGGCTACAAGTACAAATATGTAACCAATGACCCTACTTCCGCAAGGTACTATACTTTGAAAAACGGGCTGACGGTTATTCTGAGTCCTACGAACAAAGACCCGAGAATTCAAACGTATATTGCTACAAAAGCAGGCAGTAAAACCGACCCTGCTGATCATACCGGTCTCGCCCACTATCTTGAGCATATGCTTTTTAAAGGAACGAATCAATTCGGTTCTAAGGACTGGGCAAAGGAAAAACCGTTGCTAGACCAGATTGACGCTCTTTACGAAAAGTACAATCAGACCAAGGATGAAGCTAAGAGAAAAGAGATTTACAAAGAAATTGACAGGGTTTCAGGAGAAGCTGCAAAATTTGCCATCGCAAATGAATATGATAAAATGATGGCTGGCATGGGAGCTGACGGCACCAATGCCTTCACGTCTTTTGAACAGACCGTATACACAGAAGATGTACCGGCCAACGTTCTTGACAAATTCCTCGCTGTGCAGGCTGAAAGATTCAGAGAACCCATCCTGAGACTTTTCCATACAGAACTGGAAGCTGTATATGAAGAAAAAAACAGATCTCTTGATGATGATGGAGATAAAGTTTTTGATACAATGTTTGCCAATCTGTTTCCTAACAACAATTACGGAAAACAAACGACCATCGGTACGATTGAGCACCTGAAAAACCCTTCACTGAAGGCTATCAGAGAGTATTACAACACGTATTATGTTCCTAATAATATGGGGATCATCATGTCCGGAGACTTCAATCCGGATGAAGTGATAGCAAAGATCGACAAAGCTTTTTCCTACATGAAGCCTAAAACGATTCCGGAGTACAAAGTAGGACAGGAAAAAGCAATTACAGCACCGATTGTAAAAGAAGTGGTAGGACCGAATCCTGAAAATGTAATGCTTGGCTTCAGATTTCCGGGAGCTTCCACCAAAGATGCAAGAATGCTGAACCTTGTTGGAAACATGCTTACTAACGGGCAAGCCGGATTAATTGATCTTGACCTTGTAAAAAAACAGAAGTTACTTGGCGCTTATGCCGGATCTTATGCTTTAAAAGACTATTCCGTTTTACTTTTACAAGGGAAACCTACTGAAGGACAGTCTTTGGATGAAGTAAAAAATCTTCTTCTTCAGGAAATTGATAAATTGAGAAAAGGTGAGTTTTCCGATGATCTGATCCAGTCTATTGTAAACAATGAGAAGAAAGGGATCATTCAGAAGGATGAAAAATATTCGTCAAGAGCAAGTATCCTGATGGATGAATTTACTTCCGACATTGATCATAAAACATCCTTGGAATACGTAGACGAAATCTCCAGGCTTACGAAAAAAGATATTATGGATTTCGCTTCCAAATATCTTCAGAACAATAACTATGTTGCTGTTTACAAAAGAAAAGGAGAAGACAAGAGCATTGTAAAAGTTGATAAACCAACCATCACTCCGGTTTCCGTTAATAGAGAAGATCAGTCGCCTTTCCTTAAGAAAATTGATGAAATGCCTGAAAACCCTATCGCTCCGGTATGGTTGAATTATGATAAGGACATTGATAAAAACAAATTAGCAGGGGTAGACGTACTTTCTGTAAAAAATACAGATAACGCCCTGTTCAGAATGTATTATCATTTTGATTCAGGAAAATGGAACAACAAAATCCTTCCGTTGGCAGCAGAATACCTGCAGTATTTAGGAACGAAAGATAAATCTTCTGAAGTGATCAGTAAGGAATTCTACAAACTTGCCTCTAGCTTTAATGTGAGCGCAGGAAACGAAGAGACCTATGTATCACTGGAAGGTTTAAATGAAAACTTCGATAAAACAGTTGCCCTATTTGAAGATCTGATTAAAAACTGCCAGGCAGATCAGACAGCGCTTGATGCTTACAAAACAAGATTGAAAAAAGCCAGAGCAAATGCGAAACAGAACAAAGGAGTCATCATGTCCGGATTGAGAAGTTATGCGCAATACGGCCCTCAGAACCCCTTTAACAATGTATTAAGCGATGCTGAACTTGACGCATTAAAAGCTGAAGACCTGATCAGTGTTCTTCATGACCTGTTCAATTTCAAACATAAAGTACTGTACTACGGTCCGAAATCAGGTAACGAAGTGGTGGCTTCTTTAAAACCGATCCACAAACTTCCTGCAACTTTGAAAGATCTTCCTAAGTCAAAAACTTTTGTTCAGGTTCCGACAGACAAGAACAAGGTATTATTTGCCCATTATGACATGGTACAGGCTGAAGTTTTCTGGGTGAGAAATTCTGACCAGTACAATCCTTCTACGACTCCAACGGTAAGTTTATTCAATAATTATTTCGGAGGCGGTATGGGATCTATTGTTTTCCAGACCATCAGAGAATCTAAGGCACTGGCCTACTCTACATACTCTTATTTTGCACTCCCAGGCAAGAAAACAGATAAGGATATGATCATGGCTTATGTAGGAACACAGGCAGACAAATTCAATGAGTCTACCACAGCCATGAATGAGCTTTTAACAACGCTTCCGAAATCTGAACAATTATTCGAAACAGCAAAAAGCGGATTGAAAAAATCAATTGCCTCCGAAAGAATTACCCAGGACGGAATTATCTTCTCTTATCTGAAATCCCAAAGACTCGGGAATAACTTTGATATGAGAAAGACGGTATATGAACAGGCTCCAAAGCTGTCTTTTGCAGACATCAACACTTTCCATGATAAGGAAATGAAAAACAAGAACTATACCTATTGCCTTGTTGCTTCACAAGACAAAGTAAATGAAGCCGATATGCAGAAATTAGGGGAAGTAAAAAAACTTAATTTAACTGAAATATTTGGTTATTAAAATAAAACAAAAAGCCCTGATATCAGGGCTTTTTGATGTAACAACACGTCAAAAACAATTATAGATTTTATTTATCAATATTTGTTTGTTCGATAGATGAATCTTTTATATCTTTGCATAAGAAATTTAAATATAAAAACAGAAAAATTATGTCTTTAGTAGGAAAAAAATTCCCGAATTTAACAATTGACGCAATGTCTGAAATGGGTGACGATCTTAAAATCAACATCCTTGATGAAGCAGTAAACAACCAGCAAAAAGTTCTTTTATTCTGGTACCCTAAAGATTTCACTTTCGTATGTCCTACAGAGCTTCACGCTTTCCAGGAGGCTTTAGGTGAATTCGAAAAAAGAAACACTAAAGTAATCGGTGCATCTTGCGATACTAACGAAGTACACTTCGCATGGTTGAACACTCCAAAAGATAACGGAGGTATTGAAGGAGTAACTTACCCACTTTTAGCTGATACTCACAGACAATTGGCAAACACTTTGGGAATCGTTGATCAGGATTTCGAATATGATGAAGATGGAAACGAAGTTTTCACAGGTTCTAACGTAACATACAGAGCAACTTACCTTATCGATGAAACTGGAAAAATTTTCCATGAAGCGGTAAATGATATGCCATTAGGAAGAAACGTAAAAGAATTCTTAAGACTAATCGATGCTTACACTCACGTTCAAAAACATGGTGAAGTATGCCCTGCAAACTGGGAAGAAGGAAAAGATGCAATGAAAGCTGACAGAACTTCTACCGCAGAATACTTAGCAAAGAACTAATTCAATTTAACAATCTAATAATTTAACAATGTAGCAATGTATCGGCGTAGCAATAAATATTTTTTATTGGTACATCGAGACACTATTAAATTGTTACATTGTTAAATTTTAATTCTTAAAATTTAACTTATGTACACAGAATTAACCGAAGATACATTACAAAATATAGTAAACGACAACGAAAAAGTAGTTGTTCAGTATGGCGCAACATGGTGCGGAAACTGCAGAATCATGAAGCCTAAATTCAAAAAATTAGCTTCTGAAAATGACTCCATCCCATTTTTATATGTAGATGCTGAGAAACTTCCTGAAAGCAGAAAGTTAGCAAAAGTAGACAACTTACCTACTTTCGCCATCTTTAAAAACGGTGAATTGGTAAACCAGGTTCAATCTAACCAGGCAGAAAGTTTAATCAACCTCTTTAATGAATTAGCATAATGAAATTACCCGTAATCAGACAGTTTTATCAGAATCAGACTCCTGAAAATCTTGAAAAAACATTAGAAGTTCTGGAAAGCTTCTGCGAATTCAGAGGAACAAGCGAAGAAGATCTAAATGTTGCAGGAGAATTGATTACCAACATCTGCGGAGCTTTAGAAGTTCATGCCAACGTTCAGAACGGAATGAGTGAAAAAGACGCTTTAAACTCTTTTGCCCAAAAGGTTTTGGGATCAATCGACAAGTAATATTCTGCGATTATTCCTAACCGAAGAATTAAAAAACACAAAATACAATACCTGAGGTTTTCCTCGTTACTATACTTTTTCTATTCTTTAAGAATCTTTTATTTCAACTGCAAAATGTACTTCAAGGGACTAAACGGTCATATGGAGCTGGAAGTTGTATGGAAAATTTTAAAGAATAACCAATAAAATCCCGGTGATATTTTTCATCAGGATTTTTTGGGTTTAAATTTCAGAACACAGATAACACTAATATCTTCACAAATTTCACAATACAATAACTAGAATTTATTCATTACATCCGTAATCATCTGTACAAATCCGTGAAATCCGTGGTTATAAAATAGATTTTAAATCATTATACGTTTTGGATAAAGCCTTTGGTTGGAATGTATTTATGTAAACGGGATAAGCCCGTTCCTATTGAATTCGTGTCATTCTTGAATTCATTTGCATCATAAGTGTTAAAAAGAAGAATCCCGATGAAAGTATCACCGGGACTATATTTTGAAAGATAAAATCTATCTATAAATTATTAGTTTCTTCTGCTCATCAGAATACTCAGAATGTACCAGAATAAAAGCATAATTGAAGCAAAAAGCTGCAATGCCGCTCCCACATACTGATTCGTACCATAAGAATCTTTCAGTTTACTTGTCTGATACAGAATGGTAGCTGAGGCCAGGATCACCATTCCTACTGAAAACCATAATCCAAGGTTAAAACCAAAGATCATTCCTCCTACAATCAGTCCGATAGAGATAAACCCACCGATTACAATGATATTTCTTAAGAAAGAAAAATCTCTTTTGGAAGTGAATGCTACAGCAGAAATACCTGCAAACATGGCAACAGTTAGAGTAGCAGCCTGAAAGATCACATTAGCCCCACCTTCAATATTAGTAGCAATAAAAAGCAGAGGCATAAAGATAATGGCTTCCAGCAGAATATAAAATCCTAACCCTAAATACTGAGTAGATTTACTTTGTGAAAGAGACCATTTTGAAGCTAAAACAGAAGCTAACCAGAAAACTCCGATAATCAACAGCCAGATATATCGCTGACCGAACATCATCGCAATAAGTTCTGCCGGAACCGTTTTCAATAATATTGTTTCCACTCCAATAAATGCAAGTATTGATAAAGCAACATGCAAATACGTCTTCTTGTAAAAATTCGCTTTCTCCACTTCCGAAGAATGAGCGACTAAAACATCTGTCATCATAGTTAATATTTTTTTAGTTAATCAAAAATAAAATTGAAGCCTTATTTCACAGGCAATACCCCAAGGATTTTCCCATTATCTTCAAAGACAGCAGCAATAACTTCCTTAGAAGATTCTCCTGCATATTTATATTTAATACTGGGATGATTGATTCCGTCCATTGTTTTATAATATCCGGCCTTTAAGACTTCAAGCTTTTTATTGGGATCAATACCATCTTTGACCTTTTTAAGTACATCATCAGTCACAATTTCTTTTACCTTATCAGAAATCAGTCCATCAATAGTTTTTCGGTCAGAAGCCTGTAAAGCCTCAACAAATCTTTGGAAATTATCATTATACAAAGTGATCTTATCCTTACTTATGGTAGCCTGCACTTCCTTTTGCGGACCGTTTTCAATCTTTGCACCTGTTACTTTCTGTGCAAAAACCAACTGTCCACCCAAAATAGCAAGCCCTAGCAATAATTTTTTCATAGTATCCATTTTATTTTTGGTGAAATAAGTGATGGAAGATACGAAAATCAGACCAGTTCTAAAAATTTCATTGTATCTACATTATCCGCATAGGTATCAAGGTCCGGATTTTGCGCTTCTCCAAACGGAACAGCACTCAAGCCCAACTCCTCTTTTGCTACCACACACTGGATATTTTCTTCATTTTCTGCAATGAAGTGTTTCACATCATCCAGGGATTCATATCTGCTGAAATTGATTACTGAAAGCGGACTGAAAAGTTTATCATCCTCCTTCAGCATCACAAAATTATTATCCCAGAATTTATCTTGGTTTAGAAGATAAACCGCTCTGTTATAGTCATAATTATTAGCATATTTATTATGATTGATAATATCCTGGAATCCCAAGAAGTTCTCAAACAGCCTGTCAATCACAAAATCCTGCGGAATAAAAATCCGCGTTACATTGCGGCATCCTAATCCGAAATACTGGAAAATGTCTTTTGCCAGCAATTGCAGCTCTTCATTTGTCTCATCACCTTTCAGTACCGCAACAGAAGTTCTGTTTTTACGGATAATGCTGAGATGATTCTTGAAATAATATTCCAGATATCTTGCCGTATTATTGCTTCCAGTGGCAATAACTGCATCAAAGTTCTCTAATTTTTCTACAAACTCAAAGGAAATATTTCCGCCAGAAAACTCATTCCACTTCTTTAATAAAAACGGAATCAGATATTTATCTTTTGAAGACAGCTTAATAACAGGAATATGATGGCTCAAAACTACTGAAATGACATCATGAAGTCCTACCAAAGGAATATTTCCCGCCAAAATAAGTCCAACTCTTTTTGAAGTTTTAGAGATTGAATAATTTCCTAGCCAGTTTTTAATCTTTTCTTCAGTAAGAAGATCAGCCCATTGCGTCAAAGCAAATTTCTGATTATCAACAGTAAACCACGGATTCTCTATTTCAGACCTTTTTAACAATAATTCAATATCGGCATCATCTTCATTGTGATCTTCCGGTTTCTTCGCTAAAAACGCTTTTATATAATCGCTTAACTTAATAAGTCCTAAAACTTGATTTTCGGTATTCATAATTACTTTAAAATTGGGGAATATTTTGTAATTTTGTGCAAATTTAAAAAAAATTAGCGATGGCTATTAAAATAACTGATGAATGCATTAACTGTGGGGCTTGCGAACCAGAATGCCCAAACAATGCAATATATGAAGGAGCTGTAGATTGGAAAGCTTCTGACGGTACGGCTCTTCAAGGTACCATTACTTTGCCGTCGGGACTTACTGTAGATGCCAATGCACCACAGGAACCTGTAAGTGATGATGTATATTTCATTGTAACAGATAAGTGTACAGAATGCAAAGGATTCCATGAAGAACCTCAGTGTGCGGCTGTATGTCCTGTAGACTGCTGTGTTCCTGACGAAGACCATGTAGAATCTGAAGAAGCGCTGCTTAATAAAAAAGCATTCTTACACGGCGAATAAAAAAATTTCCGTCTCATGATCTGTGAGACGGTTTTTTTGTCCAACAATCCCAACTTAACCAAAAAATAAAGCTAAAGGAATTTCAAATCCGGAAGCAACCAAAAAATAAAAATATGAGCAAAAAGCACAACTTCAGCGCAGGACCATGTATTTTACCACAGGAGGTATTTGAAAAATCAGCACAGGCTATTCTGGACTTTAACGGAATTGGATTGTCTCTTCTTGAAATTTCTCACAGAAGCAAAGACTTCGTTGCTGTAATGGATGAAGCGCGTGCCATTGTAAAAAGATTGATGAATCTTGGTGATGATTATGAAGTACTTTATTTAGGAGGAGGTGCCAGCCTGCAGTTTGCAATGGTTCCTTACAACCTGATGAAAGTAGGTGGAAAAGCAGCTTACCTGGATACAGGAACATGGGCAGCCGGAGCCATCAAAGAGGCAAAAAAAGTAGGTACGGTAGATGTGGTAGGTTCTTCAAAAGAAGAAAACTATTCCTTTATTCCTAAAAACTATACGGTGGGCTCAGAATATGATTATTTTCATTGTACTTCCAACAATACCATTTATGGAACTCAGATGAAGACTTTCCCTGAAGTGGATACCCTGATGGTTTGCGATATGAGCTCTGACATTTTTTCCAGACAGCTTGATTTTTCTAAATTCGATCTGATCTATGCCGGGGCACAGAAAAATATGGGGCCTGCAGGTGTTACATTAGTGGTAATAAAAAAAGAAATTCTTGGTAAAACGGGAAGAGAAAATATGTTTTCTATTTTGGATTACTCCCAGCACATCGCTAAAGAATCCATGTATAATACTCCACCAGTATTCCCTGTATATGCATCATTACTTACCCTTCAGTATCTTGAAAGAAATGGAGGTATTGCTGCTGCAGAACAGAGAAATGAAGCTAAAGCCAAGCTTTTATATGATGAGATCGACAACAACCCTTTATTCGAAACTTTCTGCGTAAAAGAAGACCGTTCATTGATGAATGTTTCTTTCAGAATTACAGATGAAAATAAGAAAGAAGAGTTTGACAATGCTTGGAAAGCTGCGGGAATCAGTGGATTGAACGGACACAGAAGTCTTGGCGGGTACAGAGCAAGTTTGTACAACGCTTTACCGATTGAGAGTGTACAGGTTCTGGTAGATGTAATGAAATCTATCAAATAAATTAAAAATAAAAAATTCAAAGATTGAAAGATATAAAATCAGTTCATTTAATTTTACTAATTTGCGCCCCAGTTTTAAAATTTTGAAATATTTAACTCTTTCAATCTTTAAATCAAATAATTCATGAAAGTTTTAGCAAACGATGGTATCTCAAAAGCCGGAGAAAATGCTCTGAAAAAAGCCGGAATTGAAATTCTGGACAATAGAGTGGCTCAGGATCACGTTATTAATTTTATAAACGATAATAATGTGGACGTTCTTCTGGTAAGAAGTGCAACGAAAGTAAGACAGGATCTTATCGATGCATGTCCCGGCCTTAAAATTATCGGACGAGGGGGTATCGGGATGGACAATATTGATGTAGAATATGCCAGAAGTAAAGGGATCAGAGTAATCAATACCCCTACTGCATCTTCAAAATCGGTTGCTGAGTTGGTTTTCGGACATTTCATTTCACTGGCGAGATTTCTGCATGAATCCAACAGACTGATGCCGCTGGAAGGAGAGACCCATTTCAATGCAATGAAAAAATCATTCGGTAATGCGTATGAACTTTCAGGAAAAACATTAGGAGTAATCGGCTTTGGAAGTATTGGCCAGGAAGTTGTGAAAATAGGAATTGGTTTGGGAATGAAGGTCACTGTTCTGACAAGAAGCCCGAAAACAGAAGTTCTTACCCTGAACTTTTTCGACGGACAGTCAGTCAATTTTGAAATTACTTCCACCAATGATATGAATGCATTCCTTAAAAATGCAGATTTTATAAGTATCAATACGCCGAGAACGAACGAATATATTATAGACACCCCCCAGTTTGAAAAGATGAAAGACGGAGTCTATATCGTGAATACTGCAAGAGGTGGCGTCATCAATGAAGTAACATTGATTGATTTTATCGAATCAGGAAAAGTAGCCGGAGCGGCATTGGATGTTTTTGAAAATGAACCGAACCCGGAATTACCTTTACTGATGAATCCTGCCCTATCCCTTTCACCCCACGTTGGAGGAAATACAGTGGATGCACAGGAGAAAATCGGTATCGAACTTGCGGAACAAATTATTAAGCTACAAAAAGAAACTATAAGATAAATATGCCTGTTTTTAAACCTTTCCGTGGAATAAGACCTCATAGAGACTTTGAGAGCACTTTCCCTACCCATCCACTGGATAATTTCACCCAGGAAGAGATTGCAGAGAAAGCTCAAGTTGAAAATACTTACATCAATATGATCAAACCATATGTCGTAAGTAAATCTAAAGATATTGACCGGAATCTGAGAAAAATCCGTTCTACATTTGAAGAACTTCTGGAAGAGAAGAAACTCGTTCAGGACAATTCAGCCTATTATCTTTATGAGCAGATCTACCCCAACAAACAGGTGTTCAGAGGACTTCTGGGATTAGCGAGTATTGAAGATTTCTGGAATGGAAAAATCAAACGACATGAAAGTACCATTCCTCAGAAGAAGGAAAAGCTGGCTCATTATCTTGAGAAAGTAAATTTACAGGCTGAGCCTGTGCTTCTTACCTATCCTGCTAACTCAAAAATCGAGTTGCTGATGAATCATGAGGAAAAAAATGTTCCCATCTTTAATCATGTTGACTCTATCGGTATCAGACATAAAATATGGAGAATAGATAACCGTCTTAAACTTCAGCAGTTTAAAGAAGTGATTGATCAGATAGACTCTTTTTATATTGCCGACGGACATCACAGAATTGGCTCTACTGCATTGAACGCAAAACGTCATAAAGATAAAAATAAAAGACATAACGGCACAGAGCTTTATAACTTTGTATACAGTTTTATCGTTTCCAACCAATCCATTAAAATTCATGATTATAACAGAATTTTACATGACCTGAACGGTATTTCATCCGAAACGTTCCTGAAAGAACTTGAGCAGTACTTCCTCATTCACGAAAAAGGAGAAACACCATACTACCCTTCTCAAAAGTTCCACATTTCGATGTATATGGACGGTAAGTTTTATTCTCTTCACGTAAAGCATGATCTTCGTTCCAAGGAAATGTCTCTGGACAATCTGGATCACCACCTTTTAGACAAGTATATTTTCAAAAATATTCTGAAAATTGAAGATCCGGACAGCTCTGAGCTTATTTCTTATGTAAAAGGAACCTCCAATATCAACGGAATCAATATTTTAAAAGAAAAAGTGGATAACGGTGAAGGTAAAGTCGGTTTCGGAATTTATCCTGTAAGTTTTAATGATATGATTAAAATTTCAGACTTAAAACTAAGCATGCCTCCGAAATGTACATTCATTGAGCCAAAATTGATTACAGCCTTAGTAATGTATGATATGAAACCTTAATAATTTCCTATTTTTTCCCTAATTTTATCAATGGAAAAAGAAAGGTAAATAATAAATGAAAAAAATATTCATTATACTTCCACTCTTTTTGAGTGGATTTTTATTTTCTCAAAAAAAGCCACAAAAAAATCCGGCAAAAAAAGGAATGGTTGCCAAATTCAATTATCATGATGAGTTCAGAAAAATTTCGGATGAAATTATGACCAACGGCGCTGCTTATGAAAATCTGGGAGAGCTTACCAAAGGAATCGGACCACGTTTCAGTGCCACACCAGGGTATGCAAAAGCCGTAGAATGGGCAGAAAAAAAATTTAAGGAAATCGGCATAAACATGATCTGGAGGCAGGAAGCCAAAACCCCGGTTTGGATCAGAGGAAAAGAATCCCTGCAGATAAAAGCCGGAAACGGAGACTGGAAAAATATCAGGATGCTTTCTTTTGGAAACTCCGAAGGAACAGGCGGCAAAGACCTGACAGGTGAAATTGTTTTAATTAATTCCACTTCGGAGCTTAATGCCATGTCAATAGGCCAGTTAAAGGACAAAATAGTTTTTGTGAATGTTCCTATAGATCCTAAAATCATCAATACCAGTGATTCCTATTTACAGACCGCAAAATCAAAATTAATTTCTGCCTCTGTCATCGCTAAAACAGGTGCCAAAGCATTAATTATAAGATCATTGACAACAGCCAATGATGATACTCCGCATGCCAAAATGATTTACTACGAACCGGATGATAAAATTAAAATTCCGGCTTTGTCTATCGGGGTAAGATCTGCGGATGAATTGGAGAAAACCCTGAAAAGTCAAAAAGTTACCGCTAAAATCAATATGACCGCACAGTCTAAAAGCGATACCACCAATCCCAATATCATTGCTGAAATTCAGGGCAAAAAAGATTCTAAAGTAATTGTTTTAGGTGCCCAGCTTGATTCCTGGGATGTTGGCGAAGGCGCCATTGATGACGGAACAGGTGTTGTGCAGTGTATTGAAGTTTTAAGGACGTTAAAAGCGCTTGGATACGAAAATAATCACACCATCAGAGTAGTTTTGTATGCCAACAGTGAAAACGGAGGACAGGGCCGCGAAATGTACGCCGCTTATGTAAAAAAGAAAGAGGAAAAACATGTATTTGCTTTAGGAACTGATGCCGGAGGATATTCTCCACGAGGATTTTCTTTGGATATGTCTCCTCAAAGAAGGAGGCTGATCTATCCATGGAAAGACTATTTCCTTCCTTATGGTGTTTATGATTTCGATCAAACAGAAGCAATACAGGACATCTCTCCTTTAAAAAAACTTGACATACCCTTAGCAGAACTTGTTGTAGATACACAAAGATATTTTGATTATCACCATTCCGAGCAGGATACCTTTGATAAAGTAAATAAAAGAGAGCTTCTTCTGGGTGCCGTTGCAATGACACAGTTAATTTTTATGATTGATAAAAATTGGTAAACAATGAAAAAGATAGTAGCAACTTCGTTATTGCTTTTTGGAATGGCTGTCTTTGGCCAGACCAAAGATGATTCCATTCAGTTCAGAAAAATCTCTACAGAAATCCTGAACAACGGAAAAGGATATACTGAGCTGAGAGAACTTACAAAAAATATCGGACACCGTTTAAGTGGATCTGAAGCTTACGAAAAATCAGTAAAATGGGCTGAACAAAAGCTTCGTGATGCCGGAGCTGATAAAGTCTGGCTTCAGGAAGTGATGATCCCGGTATGGGTAAGAGGAAAAGAATCCCTGCACATCCAAACCGGTAACGGAAAATGGAAAAAGATCAAAATGCTTTCGCTTGGCAACTCTGAAGGAACCGGAGGAAAAGATATCTCAGGAGATATTATTATGGTAAAATCACTGGAAGAGTACGATAAGCTTCCTGCTGAAAAAGTAAAAGATAAGATTGTATTTTTCAATTACCCTTTTAACCAGGGAAATGTACAAACGTTCATTTCATATCGTGAAGCAGGTGCTTACAGGAGAACTGCCGCTTCTTTAACCGCAAAAAAGGGGGGCAGATTTACTATTGTAAGGTCACTTTCTTCCGCATTCGACGATGTACCCCATACCGGCAATATGCGCTATGATGAAAACATTCCCAAAGTGCCGGCGGTAACCATCGGAAATACTTCAGCTGATGAACTCGAGGCATTATTGAAAAAACAAAAAGTAACCGCTAAACTTAATTCCAACTGTGGAATGAAAGGGGAGAAACTCTCCCACTCTGTCATTGGTGAAATCACCGGAAAAAAAGACCAAAACATCATTGTAGTTGGAGGGCATCTCGATTCCTGGGATGTAGGGGAAGGTGCTCATGATGACGGAGCAGGTATTGTGCAGAGTATTGAAGTATTGAGAACCTTTAAAAAATTAGGAATACAAAATAACCATACCATCCGTGCAGTTTGTTTTGCCAACGAAGAAAATGGCACAAAAGGCGGAAAACAATATGGCAAAATCGCCAAAGAAAATAATGAAAAACACATATTTGCCATAGAAACAGATGCAGGAGGCTTTTCACCGCGGGGAATTTCTCTGGAAATGAATGAACCTCAAAGAAACCAGATCAAAAGCTGGGTCACCCTGTTTCTGCCTTATGGAGTCTATAATTTTGAGGGAAAATATTCCGGATCAGATATTGCTCCGCTTCACGAAATGGGAGTTCCTACCGCTGAACTGGTTCCTGATCCGCAACGTTATTTCGATATTCACCATACTGAAGAGGACACTTTTGAAAAAGTCAACAGAAGAGAACTGCTATTGGGTTCTGCGGTGATGACACAACTTATTTATATGATTGATAAAAATTGGTAAACAATGAAAAAGATAGTAGCAACTTCGTTATTGCTTTTTGGACTGACTGCTTTTGGCCAAACCAAAGATGATTCCATCCAGTTCAGAAAAATCTCTACAGAAATCCTGAACAACGGAAAAGGATATGCTGAGCTGAGAGAACTTACAAAAAATATCGGACACCGTTTAAGCGGATCTGAGGCTTACGAAAAATCAGTAAAATGGGCTGAACAAAAGCTTCGTGATGCCGGAGCTGATAAAGTCTGGCTTCAGGAAGTGATGATCCCGGTATGGGTAAGAGGAAAAGAATCCCTGCACATCCAAACCGGTAACGGAAAATGGAAAAACCT
>NZ_BJTC01000001.1:0-380404 GCF_006829085.1 Chryseobacterium sp. ON_d1 | reverse complement strand
TGGGCTGAACAAAAGCTTCGTGATGCCGGAGCTGATAAAGTCTGGCTTCAGGAAGTGATGATCCCGGTATGGGTAAGAGGAAAAGAATCCCTGCACATCCAAACCGGTAACGGAAAATGGAAAAACCTTAAAATGCTTTCTCTCGGAAACTCTGAAGGAACCGGAGGAAAAGATATTTCAGGAGAAATCATCATGGTAAAATCCATGGAAGAATATGATAAACTTCCTGCTGAGAAGGTGAAAGATAAAATTGTATTCTTTAACTATGCTTTCAGTCAGTCTTTCATAGAAACCTTTAAAGCATACGGTGATGCTGCAAAGTACAGAACTACCGCGGCTTCTTTAACAGCTAAAAAAGGAGGTAAATTTGCCATCGTAAGATCACTTTCCTCTGCATTTGACGATGTTCCCCATACCGGAGCAATGCGATATGAAGAAAAAGTGTCTAAAATACCTGCCGTAGCCATTGGAAGTACCACCGCAGATGAACTGGAAGCCTTATTAAAAAGCCAAAAAGTTAATGCAAAACTTAACTCCAACTGTGGAATGAAAGGAGAGAAACTCTCCCACTCTGTCATTGGTGAAATCACCGGAAAAAAAGACCAAAGTATCATTGTGGTAGGTGGTCACCTAGACTCATGGGATGTGGGTGAAGGAGCGCATGACGACGGAGCCGGCATTGTGCAGAGCATTGAGGTATTGAGGACTTTTAAAAAATTAGGAATTCCGAATAATCATACCATCCGTGTTGTTTGTTTTGCCAATGAAGAGAATGGAGTAAAAGGAGGAATCCAATACGGCAAAACAGTAAAAGAGAAGAATGAAAAACATATTTTCGCCATAGAAACAGATGCCGGAGGCTTTGCGCCGAGAGGAATTGCCCTGGATATGGATGACACCAAAAGAAACCAGATCAAGAGCTGGTCAAATCTCTTCCTTCCTTACGGAGTTTATAATTTTGAAGAGCGTTTTTCAGGAACAGATCTTTATCCCCTTCACGATATGGGAATTCCCGCTGCCGAACTGATGCCGGATTCTCAGCGTTATTTTGATATTCACCATACCGAAGAAGATACTTTTGAAAAAGTGAACCGGAGAGAACTCTTATTAGGCGCTGCAGCTTTAACACAGATAATTTATATGATCGATAAAAACTGGTAAAATATGAAACCGTCTGTAAAGGCGGTTTTCTTTTTAAATATTTATGACAGAACCATACACCAGCAGGAAACACAGAATATTATGATACTCGCTTTAATTTAGGGCCGGGCTTAAGCCTGTTTACTTAAAAGGTATTATCCATTAGCTTTAGCCGAAACTTATAATAATTGTAAAAATGTTTTTAACTGGATTTCACAGATTGATAAGAATGATTGATACTTTTGATGAATATTTTTTTAACTATCCAATTATATTTGTAAAAAAATATACGCAGGCATCCATGTCAATCTGTGGCACTCTTATAAGTTTCGGCTAAAGCCATCGAAAGATATTCATAAAATATAAAATGGGCTAAAGCCCATTCCTATTGATTCTGTTGAACTGTTTAATTGGTGTTATTCGTGGTTTATTCAATTAAACACAAATGTCATTAATGTTTTCACAAATGATACGAATTGAATAGTTATTATGGGATGTTCAATAACTTGCTATTTTAAATACATAAAAATAATTCTTTTCCGTAATATTTTCTTCGTAAACAATCATTAGTCCTAAAAAACAGAAAATTTTTCTACGTTTAAGGAAATAACAGATGAAAACACGTTCCAATACTGGCCTTAACGATCCCGTGAAACAAAGTGTTAATCGGAGAAAGCAAACTTTGGCATAATATTGGCATGTAAATTATTGAGAAAAAATTAAAAAAACACTAAGGATGAGAAAAAAGGTTTTCTGTGGATTTTCAGTTTTTCCACCGATTCAAGTTCATATCTGGTATATGAATCCTTTTTTTTCTACGATGCCGTAAAAGATACGGGCCCGTGACTGACTAACCCCCGTTAGTTTTTCACAGCAGTTTTGCACCCGTATCTAACTGGTATCACAATAACCAGGAATCATTTATTGATTCAAAAACAAAAATATCCCGGACTTTCAGCCCGGTATCATGATATAAATAAATGGCAAAGTCATCATGAACCTTAGCCCTGTAAAGGAATTTATTCTTTTTACCGTGATGAGTGCCTTTATCATATAAATTAATGTATAACCCTTAAAATGTTAGTAATGATGAGAGCGTTTTTTGAAATGATTTTTAAGAGAAATGAAGATGCTGCGAAATTGCATATATGGAGCCTAATGCTGGTGTTGAGTTTTGCTGCATTTTCTGTGTTGGTATACGCCACAAAACCAAGCTTTAACAGCTTAATTATATACCTGACGGCATTTGCCGCTTATATCGGGTTTGGCCTTGTATTCATCAGTTCTTTAGCCGGAACGAGTATGAAGAAAAGATAACAAAACATATAACTTTCAATTTATTTTTACTTGGAAAACCGCTCTTTTGGGGCGGTTTTTTATAGTTTATTTTCAAGTTCAGTAAAAAAAGCATCCATGTCTAAAACCTCTTTTGTATTTACTTGCTCAACATTAAATTTATAAATACCTTTTAATTCTTCAGAAACCTTTTCAGGACTAGTAGAAAAAATAATTATTTTCAAATCCTCCCTATTTCCATATTTATTAATTAAACTCTTAATATGAGGTTCATTAATCATAGAATTTCCAAATATTATTAGTTGGTCGGAATCTTTTAAATCATTTTTCAAAATTTCATAATACTGCAACAATACTGTATCTCTTTTAATTATATCTTCCTTAAAATCTGGATTATTAAAAATCATTACTGGATCCGTATTTTCGATATTATCTCTTAATTTATAAGTCATACCATAAATCTTTTGATAAAGATATGACCCATGCAAATGACATATAATTTTATCGTATTCAATATTATAATTATAAAATTTTAAAAACTCTCTTGTATAGCTTCCAAATCCATCTTGAAAAATAAATCCATGAGGATTACCTGTTAATAATGTATCCAGAACTCCATCATAATTAGTTGTAAAAATGTGAAAATATTTAGATTTTTTATCACTAAGCATCTTAGAAAATCTACTTCCAAAATCAGGAAATAGCTTTTTTATATTTTTATATCCCACTGATTCATGGTGATTTTTAAACTCTAAAGCAATATCTCTAATTTTTTCCAAAAGCAAGGAGTCAAACAAACCTTTTAGCTGCTCAAGTTTATCACGTCCCATAATCTTTTCAAGTCCATCCATGGAAGAAAAAAGATCAATAACTGAATAAATAATCCTTATTAATTCCTCCTCATT
This sequence comes from Chryseobacterium sp. ON_d1, assembly GCF_006829085.1. Lineage (GTDB taxonomy): Bacteria > Bacteroidota > Bacteroidia > Flavobacteriales > Weeksellaceae > Chryseobacterium. Next base: position 377,063 of record NZ_BJTC01000001.1, on the reverse strand, counting down.
AAGTTTAGGGTTCTTAGTTTTAATTTCTTCAAAAATTTCATTGAATTTTTGCCATAGCGTAGTTATTTCATGGATTTTTTCTGTTATGCTGACAGTTTCCTCACCAGTTGTTTCCTTTACAAAATTTTCTGAAAGATTTTTAATCCAGTTTTCAATCATGTAGTTAAATCCATTTCCTACAAGTAGTATTGTTTTCATTTGTTAAATGTTTTAAACCTCAAAACTAATTAGTTGTATATAATATACCTTACGGAAACCCGTAAAGCCACCACATTTCTCGACCAAAAAAAGCCACCCCGTCCGGAGCAGCTCCCGTGATAACAACAAGTGCTATCATCACATCGTAAAAATTTATTCTTTAAACATATTCTTCAGCATTTTTTCGAGGATCTTTTGGGTCTCCTCTTCAATCATTTTTCCGGATTTTTCAACCATTTTCTCCCTGAAAGGCTCACAGCAGGCTTTGATACCGAAGCCTTCATCTGTTTTAATCAGTTCCGGATGCAGACTGTGTTCATCGCATACCTCCGACTCTATTTCCTTTTTTATCCAATCGTAATTCAGATCAAACATGTTTTATATTTTGTTTCTTATAAGTGCCGGATAAAGATAGAAGTAATAACTCCTTACTGAAATCCGTATTTTTACGGTATTTACAGAAAAACAAAAACAGCTCATTTCCAATCCTTAGAATTGATCCAGAATTTTCTTCGGTAAGATTTTTACCAGTTCTTTCTTATATTCCTTTTCAAGGATAACAAATTTCCAAGCTTTTTTATCTTTTGCAACAGCGCAGGCTTTCATATGGGCGTTGATAAGATAGGAACCTTCGCTCGCCAAATATTTTACATTATTTGTACCATACTTAGCTGTTAAGGCACTGTTCATTTTCTTTTTCATATCATCATTTAATGAGCTGACATTGCATTTCAGTTTTAAAAAATAATGGGTAATAGAAAAATACTCACCGGTAATGAGTTCAGGTTTTTCGATATTTCCAAACTTTAGATCCTGTACTTCAATTTTCATAAATGGATTATTGTAAGTCATATTCAAAATCTGAGTCATCTGTTCTTTTGAAACGATGGTGAAGAATTTTGGATAAATACAGCTTACTGCCTGATCTATCTCTTTGGATTGAATACTGTTTACAAAATAGGTAAGTGATTTTTTTATCGCTGCATCGTCAGGATTTATCTTGGTCTGCGAAAAAACCGTAAGCGACAGCAAAACGAACAGAAAGAAAAGTGGTTTGGTTTTCATGATTGAAGGGTGTTATATTTCCGCCAGAAAAATTATTAACCTTTCCAACTGTTAAAATAGGTCGTACTATTTACTCAGATCGTTACAGAATATTTTGAGCAAAATAAAAAAGCCATCCTTTCGGACGGCTTTTTACAATATTTTGAAGATTCAATTATTTTACTTTTACAAGCTCAACATCGAAAACCAACCAGGAGTTTGGCGGGATCACACCTCCTGCACCTCTTTCCCCATAAGCCATTGCAGGCGGGATCAATAATGTAGCAGTTTCACCTTCTTTCAATAACAGGATACCTTCATCCCATCCTTTGATTACTCTTCCCATTCCGATTGGAATTTCGATCGGCTCATTTCTTTTGAATGAAGAATCAAACTCAGTACCGTCTACCAATTTACCTGCATAGTGTACAGATACATTATCACCAGCTTTTGGAGCTTTACCGTCAGCTGTCTTTGTGATTTTATAGTAAAGACCTGATTCAGTTTTTTGCATACCAGCTTTTAGGCTTTCAACCAATTTCTCCTGGTTAGCTTTAAATTCTTCTTCTTTTTTCTTCTTTTCAGCTTCTTCTTTAGCGATAAAAGCTTTATTGTTTTCTGCGATTTTAGCTTTTCCTTCGTTGAAGGTTTTAGCTGCATCGTAGTGTTTGTAATCGTCACCTTTGCTGAAAACAGAAACTTTTTCTAGAACGATATCCGTTTTAGGTTTATCCTGAGCTCCTTTTTCAACGTTAGCAATAGCATCAATCACTTCATTACCTTTTACCACTTTTCCAAAGATCGTGTGTCTTCCGTCCAACCAAGGGGTTGCCACTTCAGTAATAAAGAACTGAGAACCGTTTGTGTTAGGTCCTGAGTTAGCCATAGAAAGGATCCCTTTCCCAGTGTGCTTAAGGTCGTTTCTTTCGTCCTCGAATTTATATCCAGGATCTCCCATTCCTGTTCCCTGAGGATCTCCTCCCTGGATCATGAAATCTTTGATCACTCTGTGGAAAATCGTTCCATCATAGTAAGGAACTCCTTTAGCCTTAGCTTTGTTATCGATTTTCCCTTCTGCAAGACCGATAAAATTGGCTACAGTTACTGGTGCTTTCTTGTCCTCAAACTTCACAATCATGTTACCTTTTGTAGTTTGAAGATTGGCATAAAGTCCGTCATTAAGACCTTCGTAAGTTTCTTTGTCTACGTTCATTTTTTTATAAATTGGGGTACAACTCATCAGCGAAATACTTGCCGCTGCCAGAATTATATTCTTGTTAAACAATTTCATGTATTATAGAGCTTTTAATTTTATGATTAATGGGATATCGTTATCTATTTTCTTTTCGTCTCCATAGGTTCCGTAAGCCAGAGAAGATGGTACCAAAAGCGTTACTTCCTCCCCATCACGTATAAAACGTAAAGCATTCTCCACCGCTTTCAGCTCATCAAAATGCCCAAATCTGGCATCTCTCCTTTCAAAAGGCTTATCATAGATTTTAGTCTCGTCAAAATCATACAGATCATAGGAATAGGAAATCATGGTCTCATCTTTCCTTTTTTCTCTCTGATCATAACCTTCTACCGTTACCCAGTAATTAAGCTGCGTAGGATAATACTTTACAGACTGACCATTGATCCAATCCTGGATCTGTCCCCGTTCTATCGTATTTAAATTTTTCATCCTGTTTTTAGAAACATCCAGATCTTTTTGGCTTAAAACACCACCTACAGGAGGATGGGCCGTCTGGGCATTCCTGTTGCAGCTCAACAGGCTTATAGCTGATATGAAGAGTATTTTTTTCATAAACTTTTGCGAAAATACACATTTCGTGAATCAATTACAAAACTTGGTTAAGAAATGTGCGAATGTAATAAAATATGTATCTGATCTTAAACTACCCACTCATTTTTATAAATACATAGATACGAAAAAGCCGGGAAAAACCCCGGCTTTCCAATTGTTATTTATAAGCTATTATACTGTTTCTAAAGCGTGATCTACAATAACTCTCCATCCGAAAGGATCTTCAGACAGGTTGGTTTGTAAGTCCACAAGGTCTTTCTTAAGGATCGCTGCAAAGCTTTCTTCATCAGATAATCTTGGAAGATCAAGTTTTTCTCCCTGGTATCCTAAAGCCTGGAACTGAGTGGTAACTACAGCCGTACCTACTCCCCAAACTTCTTTAAGGGAACCGTTCTTTAAAGCTTCAATGACTGTTTTCACAGCGATAGGCTCTACTTTCACTTCGATTCCTCTTCTCTTAGCCAATTGAATAAAGCTGTCTCTTGTTACCCCATCAAGGATTTTCTCAGAAGTTGGAGGGGTATAGATCGTATCGTTGATTCTTACAAAAACGTTCATTGTACCACTCTCTTCGAAATATTCGTGAGTAGCATCATCTGTCCAGATGATTTGCTCATACCCTTCCTCTATGGCCAATTGTGTAGGATAGAAAGAAGCAGCATAGTTCCCCGCAGCTTTTGCAGAACCTACTCCCCCGTTTGCAGCTCTTGAATAATGATCAGAGATTTTCACTGATACCGGTTCTGAATAATAACTCTTCGCTGGCGTTGCAACGATAGCAAACATATATTTATTAGAAACTCTTGCTTTCAAAGCTTCCTCTGTAGCAAAAATCAAAGGTCTGATATACAGAGACATTCCCTCCCCCTGTGGAATCCAATCTCTGTCTATATCTACTAATGCTTTTAATCCGTCTAAAAACATTTCTTCAGTCACTTCAGGCATAGCAAGACGCTTCGCTGACTTATTGATACGTTCAAAATTCTTTTCAGGCCTGAAAAGGAAAACCTGCCCGTCTTTGTCTTTATAGGCTTTCATACCTTCAAAACAAGCTTGTCCATAATTTACCCCCATCATGGCAGGCGTAAATGAAATCGGACCGTAAGGAACTAATTTTACATCCCCCCATTTTCCGTTCTCATACTCACAAATGATCATATGATCAATGAAAGTATTACCAAATGAAAAATTGTTAGGGTCAAATGTAGAAATTCTGGAGTTTTCAGTTTTTTGAATTATCATTTTTTAAAATTTTTACGATGTTCTACAAATTTAACATAATTTTCTAAATATAAAAATTTTAGAGTAAATTTGACAAAAAAATAGCTTGAAAAGAGAAATTAAGACCACAAACGACGGAAGTAAAACACTGTTTATCAGTGAATTAAATGAAAACTACCATTCTCATCACGGAGCGCTACAGGAAGCCGAACACGTGTTTATCAAAAATGGACTAAATCTGATAAACGATTGCGAAATTAATATTTTAGAACTCGGTTTTGGAACAGGTTTGAATGTTTTGGTAACAATTAATGAATATTTAAAAACTGACAAAAATCATGTCATCAATTATTTTTCACTCGAAAAATACCCCATAAATGAATCCGAAGTTAAAGATTTAGCCTACTTTGAACTTTTTGATAACCCAGAGTTAAAAAATATTTATCAGAAAATTCATCTGTCAGATTGGGAAAAGTCAGTAGAAATCATTAGTGGATTCAACTTAAAAAAGATAGAATGTGATTTTTTTGACCTGAAAGACATTGATCTGCCTAAAATCAACCTTGTTTACTTCGACTGCTTTGGCGCAAGAGTACAGCCTGACCTTTGGGAAAAGCCATTATTCGAACTCGTTTCTGACAAAATGGCCATTAACGGATTATTAACAACTTATTCATCGAAAGGCAGTGTTAGAAGAATCCTTCAGGAGCTGAATTTCCAGGTTGAAAAAAAACAGGGCCCGCCGGGAAAAAGAGAGATGATCAATGCAGTGAAACTCTAGAAAGGCAAAAGTATTTCACTATTTAACTTTTTTACCTCTATAAATTTTCCTTACATTAGCTATACAAATATTATACGTTATATTATATGATAGATAAGATCAACATTAGAGTGTATGCATGTGCGGTAAAAGACAAACAGGTTTTAACCTTATTTGAAGAATATGCCGGCGAACCTTTAATGAAATTTCCGGGTGGCGGATTGGAATATGGAGAAGGTGTGCTGGAGTGTCTGCATCGTGAGTTTGACGAAGAACTGAATGTAAAAATAAATGTTCTTGAACATTTCTATACTCAGGAAAACTTCCTGGTTTCCCGCTTCAGAGAAAATGAGCAGCTTCTTACCATATATTATATAGTAGATATCATCAATGAAGAAGACTTTCTTATTTTGGACCCCTGCATTGAAAAAACAGAATGGATTGAAATCGACAGACCTGACAATCCTTTCCCGCTTCCCATAGACAAAATTGTATTTGATAAGTTAAAAGAAAAATTCCTGTAAGCATTCTTACAGGAATTTATATTATTATTTCTTTACTTTAAAATCATTGGCTCCCGGATAAGGTTGCAGATACCCTGAGTTCCAGTTAGACTGCAGTAAGGATTCTATGAATTCATCACTTCTGTTCGTATGGGGATCATAGCGGTCTTTCAGATCAATATCAGCCATTTTTCCTTTTACATTCCACCAGAAAGCACTCCATCCTCCTCTCAGTTCTTTGATGATTTCGAATACATTCTTTCCGGTAGCTCTGTTCATCAGTTTTGCAAAAACCTGTCCTTCGGTAGTCGTAAGATCTCTCAGTTGCTTTTCATATTGGTCAGCCAGTATATTTTGTCTTTCTCTTACAAATTTTCTTTTGGCTTTGCTGTCCATATCAGTCATATCTTTCTGAATATCTCTGTACTGTTGCAATGCAGTGACAAATAATGGATAAACTCTGTACAGCTTTTTATTCAGAAAATAATAGTAATTCTTATCAAGTTGATTATTAAACCGGGGTTTATTCACTAAAACCAATTCATCCAAAACAACTACAGGCTCTCCATTGATTTCATAAACCTTGATCTTCTGCTGCTCGTCATAATAATACTTATTGCCAAATTCATCCACTTTAAGGGATTCAGGCGGGTACTGATTGAGCGGCTTTGCCACAATACCATCCTTCTGACCAAAAACACTGACTCCAAAAAAGAGAATAAAAAGGCAGATAATCTTACTAAAATTCATTATTTTTACACTTATAAGAACAAAAATTGAACGCAAAAATCATTCCTTTTTATGAAATTTGAAAAGAAATCTTTGAAATTTTTAGAAAAATACCTAAACACTTCATCACCAACAGGTTACGAACATAAGGGACAGGAAGTCTGGATGGATTACATCAGACCATATGTAGATAAGATAGAAATAGACCATTATGGAACCTGCTATGGAATTATTAATCCGGAAGCTGAATTTAAAGTAGTGATTGAAGCGCATGCTGATGAAATCTCATGGTATGTTAATTATATTACTGACGATGGATTGATTTATGTCATCAGGAACGGAGGCTCAGACCAGACCATTGCGCCTTCCAAAGTAGTGCATATTCACGGAGAAAACGGAATTGTAAAAGGAGTATTCGGATGGCCTGCCATTCATACAAGAACAAACCAGAATGAGCCGACTCCAAAGATCGAAAATATTTTTATAGACTGTGGCGCTACTTCCAAGAAGGAAGTGGAAGAAATGGGAATATATGTAGGATGCATGATTACTTATCCTGACGAATTCTTTGAAATGAACGACCGTTATTTTGTGTGCAGAGCTTTGGACAACAGAATCGGAGGTTTTATGATTGCTGAAGTAGCAAGACTCTTAAAAGAAAATAAGAAATCAATTCCTTTCGGGCTTTACATCACTAATTCCGTACAGGAAGAAGTAGGTTTATATGGAGCAGATATGATTGCTGATACTATCAAACCGAATATTGCCATTGTAACAGACGTCACCCATGATACTACCACGCCGATGATTGAAAAGAAAAAAGAAGGTGATCAGAAATGCGGCGCAGGTCCGGTAGTATTCTTCGCTCCAAGTGTTCATCACACCATCAGAGAATTAATCATTGATACTGCAAAGGCTAAAAAAATTCCTTTCCAGAGAGCCGCAGCCAGCAGAGCTACAGGAACTGATACAGATGCTTTTGCCCATTCGAACGGCGGAGTACCAAGTGCGTTAATTTCCTTACCTTTGCGTTATATGCACACTACGGTAGAAATGGTGTCTAAGGAAGATGTAGCTAATGTTATTAAACTTATCTACGAAACGGTCCTTAAGATCAAGCCGGAAATGAAACTGAAATATCATTAAAAAATGAACCCTATTTCTGATTTAGTAAAAAGGCCAACATTTATCTCTATTGTATTTATAATGCTTGCCGGGTTAGGAATTCCTTTAATTGTCTATCAATTATTCACAATCGACCCAAGTGCAAGTTTAGGAATTACAATAGAAGTAATTTTCTTGCTGGTTCTTTTCGGACTCCTTATAATTGACAGGTTTCTACTCCTCAATTTCAACAGGAAGAAATTATCTGTTGTAGAAGTTATTTTTACAGCAGGTTACCTAGCCTATTATTATTTCACCAATGACCGTTCATTTTCAATAGGATAATATAAAGTAAAGTATAAAAAGTAAAAATGAAAACGAAGCTTATTGCTCCATCCCTTTTATCTGCAGACTTTGGGAACCTGCAAAGAGACATTGAAATGCTGAATAATTCTCAGGCCGACTGGATACACGTTGATGTGATGGATGGCAGGTTTGTTCCCAATATTTCATTTGGTTTTCCTGTGATGAAAACCGTTCAGCAGCATGCTAAAAAGTTTGTAGATGTTCACCTGATGATTGTGGAACCTGAAAAATACGTTGATGAATTCATCAATCTTGGCGCAGACCTTGTTTCTGTACATTATGAAGCATGTACCCATCTTCACAGAACCATCCACCATATTCAGAGCAAAGGAGCAAAAGCAGGTGTGGTTTTAAATCCATCCACTCCGGTATTAATGCTTGAAGATATTATCGCAGATGTGGATCTTGTATTATTAATGAGCGTAAACCCGGGATTTGGAGGTCAGAAGTTCATCGAAAATACCTATAAAAAGATTGCTGAAACCAAAGATCTGATCTTAAGTAACAATTCTACAGCACTTATTGAGGTAGATGGAGGTGTAAATCTTGACAACGCTTCTAAATTATTTGAAGCCGGCGCCGACGTTCTTGTTGCAGGAAATGCTGTTTTCTCAGCTGAAAGCCCGGAAAGAACAATCGAACTTTTAAAGATTTAAGATTATCTTTTATCATACACAAAAGGCAGCCGTTGGCTGCCTTTTCTCTTGTTTGGAAACTTAAGTCGTCTTGGTTATAATCTTTTTTTCAACTCGCTGAAAATGTTTAAAACTGTCTTACTAACAAGACAAAGATCTGAATAAAACCACATATACGCATCCGTAGAAATACTGAATCTGACATTTGCGTATTTTTACCTAATTCCATTTATAATTTTATACTTCCTTATTCCAGACACAGGCACAGACCACAAAAATGATAGAAATGACAGAAAAAACAGTTCTTAAATTATTCAGGAAATTCCATCTGTTTTCAAAATTTTCCCGCATCTGTCTGATCGCTTCCGTAGTGGAACCCGTAATATCAAACTTATCCAGTGCATCATTCATCGGAACATTCCCGGCAACCGTGACTCCAAAAACTCCAATCAGGTATGCCAATGTAGCCAGAAGGAGAAAAATAAAGACAGGTTGCTGCCCACGGAACAAAAACGTTGAAACAGGAAGGAGAACTACGGTACCCATAAAACTCATAAAGAAAACAGGATTAAGGATTTCCCGGTTGATGTTCTGCATTGCCTTCAGGTATTCCATATCAGAGAGTTTTCCCAACCCCAGAACTACCGAACATGAATAAGCATAAAAAAGCCCTCCTATCAAGGCAGTTAGAACGGCAGTAATGATCAATACCAATGTTGTCATTTTCATATAATTTGATTTTGGTTATCAGAATAAAATTAATAAGGATTCCATTTTTTAATAATGTTCTGTGCGGTAAGAATCATTTCGGAATCCCAATTTTCTGTCTTAAAATAACGAAAGTCCTGCCCCTGAATAGCTTCTGCTCCCATCTTATCAAAAAGAAGCCTGGTAAGCCTTGACTGTTCTTCGTATAAAACCAGGTCTTCCAAAGGTTTCTCTGAGAGTTTCATTTCTTTTTTACTCCAGGTACCCCCTTGTCTCAGTTTCAGCCCTGAAGTTTCAATAATCATCTTAACGGTATTAAAATCATTCAGAAAATCAACCTTTTCTTGTTCAGTTTTTAAAGTATGACCGAGTCTCTCAATAATAATATATTCCAGATTCTGACATTGTTTCAGTACAGACGGCAAAACAGAAAGAATATCCTGTGGAATAACACCATCATGGGTATCTCTCCTCACCTGCTTTTTCCCATACACACTCTCCTGCCAGCTTCCTCCGGAAAGATGAATCTCTTTTACTTTATCTAAAGGGTATAAATTAATTATCTCCTGCATCCCTACTTCGAAATTACAGGATTGGCAGTAAATATTATGAAGATCAAGAATCAGGAAGCCATTGGTATCCTCCGTTAGTCTGTCAAGAAATATTCCCTGTTCTTTAACATCATCCATAGAAAATGAAAAAGCCAGGTTTTCTATACCTACAGGAATATTTACAGCATCCTGAAGTCTGCACAGCCTGTCTTTACCTATTTGTAAAATCCTGGAATGCAGAGGTACCGGCAATGGCACTCCCTGATGAAAATTTTCGGTATTCATGAAACCGAAATGTTCCGTGATATGATTGTATTTCCGCAGTCTGACTTCTTCTTTAAGCTTTTGCAGCCATTCTTCCTGTCTTTCTGTCCATTTTGCATCAAACAGAGAGTAATAAACTCCGTGCCCTATCAAACGGCTGTTCTCTGCATAAAAGTTTAACAGATCACGAAGCCAGTCTGGTTCATGGGTATGATAAAGAGTGTCAAAAGACCACTCCAGCACATCGATGGAATTATTCTGCATCAATGGCAAAATAGCAGAAACAAAATCAGCTTCTGCCATCATTGACAATCCTAACATTGGTCTTTTCATCCTTACCCCATTCCGCAGGCCGGGCAGCCGTATCCATGAAGTACAAGTGTATCTTTTTTTACGACCGGTTTAGGAGTTCCCGGTTTTTTCTTTTCGACCGTATCCGAAGCCGCAGCTTTTTTTACTTTTTTAACAGGCTTTTTTGTTTTAGTCAAAGGTTTAGTAGTCTGTGCAGATACTCCTGCTGCCAACAAACTTGCCATTAATATTGCCGGAATTTTCATAATTTCTTTTTTCAGGTAATTTTACAATAAACGTTCCATTTATAAAATTACAATAATAAGAAACGCTTGGATAACAATTATCAATAAATATTAAAAACTATTTTATCCTGTAATGTTTCTTTATTTATATTTAATGTAAAATAAATTTATATATGAAAAGCAGTCTGATTAAAGCTGTTTTCCTTGGACTGATATTATCTGCGGGTAGTATGGATGTAGAAGCACAAACAGCTGACAACAGCAAAAAGATGGAATGGTTTAAAAATGCCAAACTGGGTATCTTTATTCATTGGGGAATCTACTCCGTCAATGGAATCTCCGAATCCTGGTCATTCTTCAATAATTACATTAACCATGAAAATTATATGAAACAGCTGAATGGTTTTTCAGCTGCAAAATATCAGCCTGAGCAATGGGTCAATCTTATTAAAGAATCCGGGGCAAAGTATGCGGTTATTACAACCAAACATCATGACGGAGTTTCAATGTGGAATTCAAAGGCAGAAAAAGCGACAAGCATTCCCCAAAACGCACTGGCGAAAAAAGATGTTTTAAGTCCTTTTATTTCTGCCCTGAAAAAGTCAAGATTAAAAACAGGGCTTTATTTCTCATTGCCGGATTGGAGCCATCCGTATTATGACATCAATACCCGGACAAAAAAACGTTACGAACTCAAAAATGAGCCGGCGCGCTGGCAGAAATTTATCCGATATTATCAGAGTCAGCTTAATGAACTCTCCTCTCAGTATGCTCCTGACCTTCTTTGGTTTGATGGAGACTGGGAGCATACTTCCGAGGAATGGAAAGCAACTCAAACTTTGGATTTACTCAGAAAATTCAATTCTAATATTATTATCAATTCCAGGCTCAACAATCATGGAGATTATGATACTCCTGAACAGGGGATTCCGGTAATTCCGCCACAGAATCCATATTGGGAACTCTGCTATACCATGAATGCCTCCTGGGGATATCAACCATACGACAAAAACTACAAAACACCCAATATGATTGTCAGAACTCTCGCAGATGTCATCAGCATGGGGGGAAATCTGCTGCTTGATATCGGTCCGAAATCAGATGGCACTATTCCTGAGGAACAAGTGGAAATTCTTAAAAACCTGGGGCGCTGGACGTCTAAAAATCAACAGGCTATTTATGAAACAACCCGCGGAATTCCTTTTGATCATTATAAAGGAAAATCTTCTTGGTCAGCCTCCAAAAAATCTCTATTCCTTTATCTGGAAGAAGCCAAAAACTTTGCAAAGATTTACGGACTGGCAACCAAACCTCTTTCTGTAAAGATCATTGGAGATCCGACCGCTGAGGTTAAAATGAATTATAATACTGAAAAAATACTGACACTGAATTTTTCCAATATAAAATTTGACAAAGATGTCACTGTCGCAGAACTTATATTTGACACTCCGCCTACATTTCTGAATGATTTTAAAAAGGAAGAATATCTGCTGGCTGAAATTCTGGAAAATAAAGATACTCAGGAAGCCGCCTATGATATTGCCAACGCCCTGAATTATGGCCATAATTTACTGACTCATAGCGGTCTCACTCAGGATGGCCTTGACATGAAAATCAAAACAACGCCTACCACCAACCCCGAAACACTGCAATGGATAAGCAAGCACGCAGAAGCCTTATTTGAGACAGGGCAAGGACTGCCGGCAGGCCACTTCCCGGGAATGAGCGCTTTATCAAAAGACAAACAGACTCTTTATCTTTTTGTAGAAGGAACTCCCACCGGTCCTATTGCGCTGAAAGGAATAAAAAATAACATTGCCAGAATAAGAATCGTAGGTGAAGGAAGTATGCTTACTCACACGGTTTACAACAAGCTGTACTGGAGCGACAGACCGGGAATCATTTACATTGATATTCCTAAACAAAGGCAGGATAAACAGATGACGGTCATTGCAGTTTTGCTGGATAAACCTGTTGAATTGTACAGAGAAAATGTGGGAGCTGTTGAAAATAATCTCTAACAGGAAATGAAATACAAATTCATATAAAAACAAAATCCGGAGAAGTTCTCCGGATTTTTTATTTTGTAAGACGATTTTCTTAGAAAATCTCTCTTCCTGAAAAGTGGAACTGAGCTTCGATTAATGCATTCTCGTCAGAATCCGAACCGTGAACAGCATTTTCTCCGATGCTTCTTGCAAACATTTTTCTGATGGTACCTTCTGCAGCTTCAGCAGGGTTGGTAGAACCGATTAATGTTCTGAAGTCTTCAACTGCATTGTCTTTTTCCAAAACTGCAGCTACGATAGGACCAGAGCTCATGAATTCTACTAATTCTCCGTAGAATGGTCTTTCTGCGTGTACTTCATAGAATTTTTTTGCATCAGCAACTGTAAGCTGAGTTAATTTTAAAGCCTTGATTTTAAAACCTCCTTCAGCAATCTTACCCAATATAGCACCGATATGTCCGTCAGCAACTGCATCAGGCTTAATCATAGTGAATGTAATGTTAGACATAAATGTATATTTTTTTAGTGGCGCAAAATTACAAAAAATATCTTTGATTTTTATTTTAATTTTTTTTTAACATAAAAATAACTTTTATTAAGAATTCATGAACTAAACTTTGGCACAGTAATTGTTTATTCTATTGCGATTCTCATGTTTAATTTGAGTTTTCATGGTTATTAGTTTTTACCCAGCTTCGGCTGGGTTTTTTATTTCAAAAAAAATACCACATTTTTTTACTAATTCCATAATTTTCAACAACATAAAAAGTCAAATGAAATAATTTTATCATTTTTTTTGCTATTATTGCAATAGCCAAAATTACCTTAGTATCATTTTTCAAGCTCAATCAAAATGTGACAAAATTGGAGTTATTTATGAGAAAGATAGTGCCAAAAAGTGGAATTATTCAAAAACAGATTTTTTTTCATTAAAATTCAAAAAAAATAATTCATAAAAAACAAATGCTTCTATGTATCTTAAATTTGATCTTTAAGGAAGTAATTTATTAGAATATTATTTTATATGACACCAAAATAAAATGATACAGATTATCCGGATTCATGTGACATAATAAAAGAAATGTCTGTCCTTTTATTTCTGGGAAGCTTCTTCAGCCTCATCCATCAATTTAATGTAAGTAGCATAGCGGGAATGTTGAATTTCGCCTGTTTCAAGGGCATCAATAACGGCACATTTCGGTTCATTAACGTGAAGGCAGTTGTGAAACTTGCATTCTTCCCTCTTTTTGAAAATCTCAGGAAAGTAATGTTGTACTTCTTCTTTTTCAATATCAATCATCGCAAACTCACGAACACCAGGAGTATCGATAACATTTCCGCCAAAATCCCAGAAGTGCATTTGTGCAAATGTTGTAGTATGCTTTCCTTTCAGGTGGGTATCTGAAATTTCAGACGTCTTTAAATTCAGCCCCGGCTGCAAAGCATTCACTAAAGTAGATTTCCCGCAACCGGAGTGGCCGAAGAATACTGAAGTTTTATCTTTAAGAATTTCCTGAAGCTGATCCAGGTTTAATTTGGAATAGGAAGAAATTTCAAGTGTTTCATAACCGATTTCCTGATATAGGAACTCAATGTCTTTTACAATTTCAATTTCTTCTTCGTGTAAAACGTCAATTTTATTGAAAAGAATCAGCGGTGTAATATTATATGCTTCACAGCAAGCCAGAAAGCGGTCAAGAAATCCTAAGGATGTTTCAGGATGCTTCAGGGTAAAAATAAAACATGCCAGATCTATATTGGAAGCAATAATATGAGCTTCTTTTGAAAGGTTCACCGATTTTCTGATCAGATAATTGGAACGTGGTTCAATTTTCGTAATCCATGCAATATCATCCTGTTCCAGCTGGAACTCAACAAAATCTCCTACAGCAAGCGGATTCGTAAGTCTGGTTTTTATCAATTTGAATTTACCCCTGATTCTGGCCTCGAAAATTTTATGTGTTTCCAATTCCAAAACCTGGTACCAACTGCCTGTAGATTTAATGATTTTTCCTTTCATAGATAATACTGATGCAAATATACGGAATTAGGGCTTAGAATCAGGAAATGGGTTTAAAAACAAATGTTTCAATTACCCTAAATACTGATCTCTAAGCCCTAAATTATACTTGTACCGAAAATACAGGAGAAGCTTTATGTTCTTCTGCCTGTAATCTGCGATTTATCTTTTATCGATCATAATGTTATTCTGAACTTCAATAGATTCTTCGTGAATCGCTTTGAATACTTTTTCAATAAACTCCTGAGACATTCCTGTTTCTTTTGCTTTTTGTGTAGCGTATTCTGTGATTACTTTCCAACGTTCAGGCTGGAAGATCGCAATATCATTTTCTTTTTTAAGCTTACCGATCTTTTCAGAAATTTTCATCCTTTGAGAAAGAAGTTCAATTAATTGGAAGTCAAGATCTGAAATCAAGGTTCTGTGTCTTCCCATTTCTCCTTCAAAACCTGCAAGATTAGAGCTTCTTACTTTGAGGTTACCAATAAGTTCTGCCAGAACTTCCGGAGTAATCTGCTGAGAAGCGTCACTCCACGCTTCATCAGGATTACAGTGAGACTCAATGATAGCTCCCTGGTATCCTACGTTGAGTGCTTCCTGGGTAATATCAGCAAGACCTGTTCTGTTTCCGCAGATGTGTGATGGGTCAATCAGCATTGGAATATTCGGAAACTGACTCTTGAAATCAAGGGCAATCTGCCAGTTCGGGTTGTTTCTGTATTTTGTTTTCTGGTAGGTTGAAAATCCTCTGTGGATTACCCCCAGATTTTTAATATCCTGTCCCAAAAGCCTTTCCAACGCTCCGATCCATAATGCAAGATCCGGATTAACAGGATTTTTCACGAATACCGGTTTATCTGTTCCTCTTAAAGCCATTGCGATTTCCTGTACCGTAAACGGGTTCACTGTAGAACGTGCACCAATCCAAAGAACATCCACGTCGGCTTCCAGAGCAGCAAACACGTGGTGTGCATTGGCTACTTCAGTAGCTGTTTTAAAACCGTACTCTTCTTTTACTTTTTTCAGCCAGTTCAAACCAATCACTCCAACTCCTTCAAAACCGTTTGGTTTGGTACGGGGTTTCCAGATTCCTGCACGGAAAACCGATACATTAGCATTAGATTCTTTAATTCTCCTTGCAGTTTCAAGCATCTGAGCTTCACTTTCCGCACTACATGGTCCTGCAATCATCAGAGGCTGCGTAAGCCCTTCGATCCACTCATTTTTTAAATCATTTAAATTCATTATTCTAAATTTTATTGTTTTTTGTATAATTTTTCTTTGACAGCAATAGCCCTTTGGATTATAAAATTTAATTTATAATTCTTTTCAAAAAATGCCGTTCAAAATTGTTTAAAGGAATCAGGAAAATAATAGGGCTCTACTTCTCCTGTATTTTTTGGAAAGAAATTCAGTTAACAATACCAATAAAATCGGTAATAGGTTCTGAAATTTCTGTAATAAGAAGCAGAAAAACTAAAATAACCGCTAAAAAAGTAATTAGCGGGTGCAAAAAAAGACAGATATGTGTGAGTCAATTTTTCCATTTTCTTCTGGAAATGTCTTTATTTTAGCGTTTCTGGTTGCAAATTGTTCTTGTCAAAAACGTATTTTCGACAGAAATATTTGACAAATATATAAAAATTATGTCAAATCAAACTTCATTAAATCATCAAGATCTTTCAAAAGTGGATTTTTTTCGATAAACTTCTCAAACATTTTTCTTTTCGTCACCACCTCAATCTTCAGATTTTCAACGTCTCTGACGTATTCTACCTCAATAATATGGTTCTGAACTTTTCTTTTAAAATGATTAAAAAATTCCCCACTTATTTTATCAAATTCTACTTTAGCAGAGTCTGAAGGGAATAAAACTTTGATTTTATGCTCCTCAGCTTTTACCAGTTTAAAGGTTTTTACAGCATTAAAAACAAAGTTATTTTTTACCTGAAGCTGCTTAAGCATAATTTTCCATTCCATCTGCAGATCTGTATCTGTAAAATGGTTTTGAGGAAGGTTTTCAGTTCTGACAACAACATCTTCTGCTGCTTCCTCTTTATCTTCCTTGTTCAAAAATGAATTGATGCTGAAACCGGAAGAAATTCCCGGTCTGGATAATGGCTTGGTTGTTTTTGCTATTGAAGCAACCTGAACCGTCTGAGAAACTGCAGGTTCCTGTTCCCTCTTAACTTCTTTTTTTTCCGGAGCTTTTTCCGGCATTTTCACTTCCTGTTTCTCACTGAGAAACGGAGCCAGTATCAGGAACTTTTTTTTTTAGTATCACCTAAATTAGCTGTCAGTGAAGCCAGCTGCATTAACGCAATTTCAACTGTAAGTCTTGGGTTCTTGGAATTCTTATAATTAATGTCCGCATGATTGCAGATCTCAATACCATCAATCAGCTGCTGGGCGGGCCACTTCTGTCCCTGTTCCACGAATTTGACCTTTGTCTTCTCTCCTACTTCAATAAGTTCCATTGTAGAAGCATTCTGCGCCATCATCAGATCTCTGAAATGATTTCCCAATCCGGCAATGAAGATATGGGGATCGAATCCTTTTTTCACAATCTCATTGAATGCAGAAAGCACTTCAGGAATTTTATTTTCCTTGGCAAGATCCACGATATTCAGATATTGGTCATAATCCAGAATATTGAGTACTTCAGCAGCTTTGGCCAGCGTTATATTTTTCTGTGAGAAAGTGGAAAGCCTGTCGAAAATAGAAAGTGCATCTCTTAATGCTCCATCAGCTTTCTGAGCAATCAGGTACAAAGCGTCATCTTCGTACTGTATATTTTCCTTTTGGGCAATATTTCTCAGGTGGCTCTGAATGTCTTCAATCGTAATTCTCTTGAAATCATAGATCTGACAGCGGGATAAGATCGTAGGAATAATCTTATGCTTCTCCGTAGTTGCCAGAATAAAAATGGCATGGGCAGGTGGTTCCTCCAGAGTTTTAAGGAAAGCATTGAAAGCGGCAGAAGACAGCATATGCACCTCATCGATGATATATACTTTATATTTACCAACCTGAGGAGCAAAGCGTACCTGATCTATCAGTTCCCTGATATCATCTACAGAGTTATTGGATGCTGCATCCAGCTCATAGATATTATACGCAAAGCCATCTTCTGAAACCGAACCATCTTTCTCATTGATCTTTCTTGCCAGAATTCTGGCACAAGTAGTTTTACCCACACCACGAGGTCCGCAAAAAAGCAATGCCTGAGCTAACTGGCTTTCTTCAATTGCATGTTCTAAAGTATCCGTAATATGGGATTGTCCTACAACCGTATCAAACTCCTGAGGACGATATTTTCTTGCAGATACTATAAAATTTTCCATTGGCCAAAAGTAAGAAATATAGTTTTAATTTGAAAATTAAAAGTTTTCAAATTATCAACAAAAAATATATTTCTGCTCTAATCAGAAAACTTTTAACCCTTACTTTTTCTTGCTGTATGCAAAGTCAATCAACTCAACGATAGCACCTTCAATTTCTTTTCTGCCTTCTTCAGTTTTCAGGTCAATCCCACAGAACTTACTGGCATTATACCCTGTATACAGGTTAAGATAGTAGGCACCGGAAACAATCAGAGCCATAATTGCCCTGTGTCTTGTAGCCACACCTTCCCCGAAGTAAGGATCTGAGATATTTCCAAATAAAACCTCGCCTACCTCCTCACGCTGATCAACCAGTTTCTTAAGGATAGGCTTGCTTTCTGAAAGTTCCCAAAGAATAATTTTCTGAAGTTCCTTATTTTTCTTCAGGTTTTCGAACTGATTAAGCACCACCATTTTGGTAAGTTCATGTCCTCCGTCAGAAAAATCCATGTCTACATCCTGGTTCACCTGACTCCAGTAATCCTGGGATTTGATATACTCATCAATCAGCTTATCAGTACTTCCAAAGTACTCATAGATCAATTTTTTATCAAATCCTGCAACGGCAGCGATCTTACTTACTTTTAATCCGGAATATCCTTTTACTCTTAAAATTTTACCAACTGCAGCAAGCAGTTTCTGTTTTGTTTTTTCTTTGTCCCTAATGGGGCCCTGCACTACTTTTCTAGGCATAATTATTATTTTTTCGCAATATGCAATTTTTTATTAATATCATCAAACGCGTTAAGCGTTTTGTCGAGATGTTCTTTTTCGTGTCTTGCGGTCACGCTCATCCTGATACGTGCATCTTTTCTTGGTACAGCCGGGTAAAGAATCGGGTTGGTATAGATTCCTTTTTCTATTAGTAGCTTTCCTGCTTCTCCTGTTACATAAGGATCTCCAATTTTTACAGGAATAATTGCGGAGCAGGTAATTCCGGTATCTAACCCTAAATCATCGAGCCCTTTTTTGAAATAGTTGATATTCTTCCAGAGCTTTTCTCTCCAGATAGGTTCTTCATCAATTAAATCAATAGCTTTTACGATTCCTGCGGATGATGGTGGTGCTGTTGCTGAGAAAATCTGCTGGCGGGATTGGAATCTGATGAATGCTGACAGTTTTTTATCTGCAATAACATATCCACCCAGGTTGCCGAAAGTTTTACTGAATGTACCTGTGATGATGTCTACTTTATCCAATAATCCAGCCTGTTCCAGAGTACCTCTTCCTGTTTCTCCAAGGATACCGACGCCATGCACATCGTCTACCATGAGAAAGGCATTGTACTTTTTCACAAGATTATAGATCTCATTGATACGGGAGGTGTCTCCATCCTGGGAATACACTCCATCTACAACAACGAGTTTCGTACGGTACAGATTTTCAGATACCTTCAAAATGTGTTCCAAAGATTCCAAATTATTGTGAGGAAATGTTTTTTTATTGGTAAAAGCACATCCTTCATGTACACTGGCATGTACAGCCATATCTAAAATAGCAAGATCTTCTTTCTGCATTAAGCACTGCAAAGTGGCGCTATTAGCAGTATACCCCGTAGTAAAGACCACGGCTTCATCTTCTGTTCGTTTAAAAAAACTGGAGATTTTTTTTTCCAAAGCATTGTGGTAATCAAAATAGCCACCGATAAGAGGAGTTGCTCCTGTACCTGTACCATATTTCTCTATTCCCTCAATAGCTGCCTGTTTTACTTTTGGGTGCTGTGTAAATCCCAAATAATCACTTGATACAAAACTAACAAATTCTCTGTTCTGGTCTGCAATATTTACATTCAGTATCGCATTGGTTCCTGAAGTATTCTTCAGTCTGTAATTCATGTGTCCATTAGACTTTACATAGTCTAAATATTCATAAAAAATTTCAGCCCTTTGAGCCATATCGTTATCTGGTATATTCTCAAAGTCTTTGATAGTTGCTGTTGTGAAATTGATGCTCATCCTTAATCTTGTTTGTTGTGGTTTAAAAAAAACAAATATATAACTATTTGAAGGGCTTAAGCTCCCTTATTAAGATTAAATATTATTAAAAACACAATAATTTATTCTTATGCGCTGGAAACCAAACTAATTTAATACACCTGTCTTTTTTAACATTTATTTCTATTGAATTAATTAGTTTTTTCTTACCTAAATTTAATAAAAAAAGTAAACAATAAAGAAATATTAATAGATAAATAATAAAAAAATGTGTTTATTTTTTCACAACCCTCTCATTTATAAAAGATTATTTTTTAACAATTTTAACAAGATAATTCACTACATGTATATTTACAGCCCTATTCTATATGATTAAATCCCTACCTAAAGAAAAATCCGGTCATCCTTTTTGGCTGAAGAAACAAAATGTATTTAAAGGCTGGACTTTCTGAACGCTCCCGGAGTAGAGCCTGTCATTTTTTTAAAAAATTTTGAAAAATTGGATGGATCATAAGTGAAAATGCGGGCAATTTCTGCTATGGACTTATCGGAAGTAATGAGCATCTTCTTGGCCTGTTCAATAATTTTCTGATCATAAAAATAACAGGGATGCTGCCCCATTTCTTTCCTGACAGTATCTGTAAGATGTTTATGGGAAACAGCAAGCTCTACGGCAATTTCATTAAGCTCCATGAATTCAGGAGTAACTCCTGAAATAACATCCTGGATATGCCGGTCTAAAAAGGCAAAGTACTGAAAGGTAATTTCTTCACTTCTTTTCATCTGTAGGGTTACTGCTAAGTGTTGTAAAATATAAATTTAATCATAAGAAACAGAACAGCATGGTGAACTTTTCGGATATTTCAATCTGGCAACTAATAAAAACTATCTTTGAATGCCTGCACAGAATTTTTCACCTTCAGCTTCTCCAAAATATTCTGACGATGCCTGTTTACGGTATTGATACTTATAGACAATAGCCCTGCAATTTCTTTGCTGGCATATCCTTCTCCTACAAATTTCAACACTTCCATTTCTCTGGGGCTTAATATATTTCCATAATCAAGCTTATCTTTTACAACGATTTCTCCTTTTATTGTATTGATAATCATAAAATCAGAGGCTACAGATAAGCTCAGGGCAATATTATAAAGACAGAACGCCAGCCTTAACCGTCCGTTGTCCGGTGAATAGATGTAAAACATGCGATGTTTTACCCAGCAATACTCTTCATTTTTATTTTTTATCCTGATTTTCGAAACCACGCTGTAAGCTGCACGCTGGTTCATTTCCATGCCGTCCAGCAATTTGAAGAACCGGAGTTCATGGATGTATTTTTTCAAACGGTCATCAGGATGGATTTTTCCCAACATTTCTTCCTCCCAGATAGAATCTATCTCTGCAGGGTTATCTCTCATACTGAGCCCCAGTTCTGCTGCCGCTGCAGATTTATAAATATAGCTTTTATTTTCCTGCATATCGCTCAACACACATATAGCGCCTTCCATATGAGAATACGCCAGCGCTCTCTGCTTGTATATTTCTATATCAAGCATACATTTTTTACAGGTTGTATCCAGTAATTTATCACTGAGCTGTTCCCGGATCTTCATAATGGTTATTTATCAGTATTGATGCAATTGATGTTTAATAATACTTTTGCTAAAATAATAATTTACCCTTAGAACTTATCCATAAGAAAATGAAGAAATTGATTTTAGGCTTTTGTACAGTATTCCTTGTTCAAAAATTTTCCACACAGACTCTTGAGAAAATGACCTGGTTTAATGAACCTGAAAAATGGGAAATCAAAAATAACAGCCTGTCAATGTTTGTAACCCCTCAAAGTGATTATTGGAGAATATCCCATTATGGATTCACCGTAGATGATGCTCCTTTTTACTATACTGTTTACGGCGGCGAATTTGAGGCAAAAGTAAAAATAACCGGCAGCTACAAAGCGAGATTTGATCAGATGGGGCTGATGTTGAGAACAGATAAAGAGCATTATGTCAAGGCCGGAGTGGAATTTGTAGATGGCAAATATAACCTCAGCACTGTGGTTACCCACAACAAAAGTGACTGGAGTGTTATCACATTAGAAAAAACTCCCCCTGCAGTCTGGATAAAAGCTGTAAGAAGACTGGATGCAGTGGAAATATTCTATTCTTTTGATGATAAAAGTTATATCATGATGCGAAATGCACCTCTTCAGGATAATACTCCTGTCATGGTAGGCCTAATGGCTGCATGTCCTGACGGAGATGGGTTTAATGCAGTTTTTGAAAACTTCAAAGTAAAGCACTTGCCGGATCAGCGCAGATTAAAATGGCTTGAAACGAACAAATAACGATTGAATTACACTTCAATATACAGTCAATTTTATTCACCTCCCCACATTTACGGGAGGTTTTTTATGTTAATAATATTACTTAAAGCACTGTTCATAAAAAGAGACTGCATATGTTTGATATGATACAGTCTCTTTTATTTTTTTGAGATAAAACCGTTTGCGTTCTTAGAATCATTATTTACCATAAAACTTTTAAGGTTGTTATGATAATTTTTTTGCAAAAATATGAATATCCATAAGGCGTGGCAAAGATAACATGTAGAATAAACCTCAGTTTTTTGTCAAACTTTTACTACAAAAAGCAATTTAACATCACTTAAACCGTTAATCAATACATCTGTAAAAATAATAAATCCACATCACTATTTATTATTTATATTTTTTTTAAATAAATTATAAATCCGGTATATCACTGATATTTACGAAAAACTTTTTAAAATGAATGTCAAATAAATTTATCACTTATTATTGAAATACAATATTGCTTCAGAAAATTATCATGGTCCTCCTGCCGGAAAACCGGGATAAAACTTGCGCAAAACAGTCATAAGATACTTATTTATCGCCATAATTTCACTATTTTTACACAATCAAAAAATATAAAACACAAAAGACCAGAAAACTTCAATGATAAAAATTTATTCTCAATCGTTCCTGCCCGTTAAAAAAACTTTGACTTGTACAAATACTATTATTAACCGCCTATTGCTTTAGCAGCAGGCATTACATCAGTTTTGCACATATATGAGAATTTGGGCATTTATTTTTGCTTGCATATATTTAAACAGTTACGGACAGCGCCACACTTCTATGTGGTACAATACAGACAATGGGCTTCCGCAAAGCAGCGCAAAGGCTATTGTCAAAGACAAATATGGCTTTATCTGGATCTCTACAGACAACGGACTTGTACGCTATGACGGAAGTTCATTCATTACGTTTAACAATTTCAGGGTAAACAATCTCCGTTTTGAAGAGTTTACCGGCAATCCGCTTCTGGACAGCATCACTGTTATTAATAATTTTCAGGGAAATAAAATTATTATCAAAAACAGATTCCCCCAATTATGCAATAGCAAAAGAAGCGACAAAATCATGTATTCCAATAGTTCTGAGTCTATATATCGGATTGCGAATAATATTATAACATCAGATTTTAATAATGATTTTAAGTATTTTATACAACTCAAAAACTCAACATATTATTTTAAAGAAAAAAACCAGATCATTTATAAAGAGGGAAACAGGGGAATAAAAATTACAATTCCTTTTACCAACAGAGATCTGAACTATACTTTTGTGCTGAATGATACTCTTTACATTAATGATCTGAAAAGAAGAAAAACCTATTCTATCTACAGAGGAAATCTTTCAGTATCTGACAGGCCTACCCTTTTTAATGATCCTGATACCAAGATCTATTGGCAGCAGATCACCAATCAGACTTTTATAATCAATCATGACAATATTTATATTGTAAACAGCAATGGAAAGAACCCCGGTCTGAAATTTCTTGTCCAATTTGAGGAAATAGGCAGGCACTCTTACTGCTCTATGTTTTATGATAAGGATTTTGACAGACTGTATCTGGGAACGCTCAATAACGGTCTGAATATACTTCAACTTTCGAATTTTTATGTAGCGAAAAAAGAAGCCGATTTTTCAAACAACGTATTTTATGCCTCCCTTCCTTTCAGTGAAAACACGATTGTCACGGATGACGGAACTGAGTTTGGAAAAAACGGCTTTATTACCCAACGCCCATTCGGGGTAAATGACAACTATCTGATGTATGATAATTCCGGCAACATTCTGATCAGAAAAAAAAATAAAATAATAAGGTTTTATAAAAATTCGGAGTATAAAAAGAAAGACTCTGTCTTTATCGGTAAAGGATTTGAAACGTTCATGAAAAGTGGAAATCTTTATGCTGCAACACTTACTGACCGTTCAGGTACAAGGCTTAATGTTTATAAAAATGATCAGTTTGTCCATCCGGAAGTCAAGTATCAGTTTAAAAATCCGGTCAATGCTTTTTATCAATATAGTGAAAATGAAATCCTTGCAGGTTGTAGTGATGGACTGTATTTGGTAAAGACAGGAAATAATACAGTTACCCCTTTACTCAGAAACATCGAGGTAAAAAATATTATAAAGACCAGGGATAATCTCATCTGGATTACAACGAATAAAAACGGATTTTACCTCTTCAGGAACCAAAAACTTATCAGGATGCCGAATGACAGAAACAACCATCTGCAGTCGGCTCATTATATTCTTGAAGATCAGAAGGGATTTTACTGGATCTCCTCCAACAATGGACTTTTCAAAGTTCCTAAAAAGCAATTGCTTCAGTATGCCGAAAACAGAAAAACCCAGGTTTTCTATTACCGTTTTACCAAAAAAGACGGTTTCCTGACGAATGAGTTCAATGGGAGCTCTGAACCCAATGCCTATGCCCTTAAAAATGGAGATTTTGTATTTCCATCCATGGATGGCTTTGTATTTTTCAATCCGGAAAGTATTCATACTTATTATCCTGAAAGGAATAAGATCTATTTAGAAAGAGTAAAAATCGGAAATTCTGAGCCTCAGTATTTTTATCAGGTCCTCGATTTAAAAAATGACTATAAAACTGCAGATATTTTTATTGATATTCCTTATTTTTCTAATCTGGAAAATCTTTATATTGAAGCCAGAATATCAGGAAAAGAAAATTCTGAATGGGAGCAGGTAACAGCCGGAAAAGAGCTGAAATATACGATAAGCAATCTTTCTCCCGGAGAGTACACATTAAGTGTAAGAGTTCTGGTTTCTCCGGATGGCAGATATGAAGAAAAAAAAATACGCTTCAAAATTGAACCTCTTTTTTATCAGACACTGCTCTTCAGGGTATCAGCTTCTATTATTATTCTGATCCTCATCATTGTAATTGTACAGCTGACCACTAATTTTTTAAGAATAAAAAATAAAGCTTTAAAACAGCTTGTTCATAATAAAAATTCTGAACTTAAAGAAACCTCTCTTCATCTTGAAGTCGTGAAGAATAATCTGCAGAAAGAAACGGAATATCAGAAAAAACTGGTGGAAACCATCAGCCATGATATTACCACTCCGATCAGATTTATTGCCATGCTTTCCCAGAAGCTTCATGAATCTGATGATGTGGAGCTTCAGAAGAAATATTTTGACAGCATCTATAAATCTTCTGAACAGCTTTATCAGTTTACGCTCAATTTAAAGGAATATACTGAACTGTATAAGGCTGAAAACATTTTTGAGGAAAAGAAATATGTCATCAACAGAATCCTGGAAATCAAGAACAAATTATTTTATGAAATTGCGAAAGAAAAAGGGACGTCGATCACCAATCTTACAGAATATAAAGTGTATTCCCAGGTAAATGAAAGTATTCTAACCGCTATTATTCATAATATTCTTGACAATGCGGTAAAGAATACCACTGAAGGAAATATAACCCTGAATATTATAGAAAGCCAACAGAAATCTACAATAGTAATTGCTGATACAGGAACAGGTATGCCGGATGAACAGATTGCCGTTTATATGAATCTTTTCAGAAATCCTAAGCTGGAAACTCCCAGCTTCAAAGGAAAAGGGCTAGGCCTGCATATGGTAATCCACCTGGTAAAAAAGATCAATGCTGAAATCAGTTTCAGACAAAACACCCCAAAAGGGACTATTGTGGAAATAACACTCAATAAAAACTAACCCCTATGAATGAAAGAATTTTAATCGCTGATGATCACTATGTAGTAAGAGCAGGTACTTCACTGGTTCTTGAAACTGCATATCCGGGACTGAAAATAGATTTTGCCGAAAACTATGGTCAGGTAAAAAATAAGTTGGAAAATCAAAAATATGATCTTCTTATTTTGGATATTGACATGCCGGGAACCCAATATAAAAAAATGGTTCCGGAGCTTAAAAGCATACAGCATGACCTGAAGATCCTTATATTCTCAGGATATGATAAAGATGTCGCCATACAATATATCAGAGAAGGCGCTGAAGGTTACCTGAATAAACAGAGCAGTGAGGAGGAAATCAGAAATGCGGTGAAAACCGTTATTGAAAAAGGATATTTTTATCCGGCAGAACTCATCGGCCTTATCATTCAAAACAAAAGAAATAATCCTGTAGAAAAACTGTCTTCGCGGGAATATGAAATTTTCAAACTTCTTGCCGATGGAAATGGAAACCTGGAAATTGCCAATAAACTCAACATCCAGATGTCTACAGTAAGTACCTACAAAAAAAGAATTTTTCAAAAGCTTGATGTCAGTAACATTGCAGAGCTGATCAAAGTATATGAAATGATGCATTAAAGTAAAACGGGGCTGAAATCTCATTCTATTCCAGCCCCCAGAAAAAACACAAATCTTATCCGTTTTTAAACAGATAATCTATTATTTTTTTATATCATTGCATTTTTAGAATCATCGGGCAGCTTTATACAAAGCTGTCTAATAAAGTCTCTGTACAGAAAGATACAGCTCTCTTGTGTTGTCAGAGGTATTGGAGTCGGTTGTGGTTGCATTGCTGCTTCCTGTATTAGATTTGTTATCTACACGAAATGCATAGTACACTCTGTACCATCTTGGTTCCGGTTCCTGTATGGTGATATCAAACGTAACAGTCTCATTGTGTGTCTGGGTAAGATAGACGCCATCATCAAACTGTCTGTAGGCACCTGGTGACAATTTAATGTTTCCATTGTCAGAATCCCCGGTATGAGTCGACATTTCTGAAACCCAGATCTTCACATCTGACGTTCCTGCATTATACAGCCTCGGATTAAAAGTTGTAGCAGCCCCTGTTCCTGACGAATTGCCGTCAAACTGGGCATCAAGCCTTAAGAAACCTCCCAGGACAGGAAGATCTGAAAGATAGGTACTGGCTAAAATATTAGTCCCTGAAGTTCCCGCAGGGATACTCCCGTGGTAGTAAATTAAATCCCCTACAGTAATATCATCATCTTTTCCTCCAAATGCAAACTTCCACGTTGTTCCGTTAAACATATAATAACCGGCTTTATCTACTTTTGCTGTTTTTACAGAAGGCACGGTTACAGGCTGAGTCACATAAACCAATGCTCCGGTCTGTGCGGCCAAATAAACATCATCTTTAGCTTTCAGCTGATCTCCGGTTATTCTCGGAGCCATTACTCCATCGGGGATTGTTGCAACATCAGGTTTTCCTTCTACATGTAATGTTACTTTAGGAGAATCTGTATTGATACCTACCTGGGAATAAGCAACGATTGAAAGGCACATCATGACGCCGGAAAGAGTTAATTTTATTTTCTTCATTTTAGTATATTTGTTTAGAAATTATTGATTTATTAAAAGAAATCAATCATGCAGGCAATTGACATATCATCAATCAGCCTTAGTGAGCTAGCCTGGTGCAAAGTTATTCGCATTACTCAATCAATTTTGTGAATGACCAATGAAAAACAGGAAACAGCTCAACAAAACACAAATAATTAATAATCAAATATTTAAACCAGCCATTTTCCGAAATCTGGCTGAAATGAATTGTATTGTATGATTAAAAAAATTATCTCTTATCATAAATGACTGCCACTAAAGACATAAAAATAGAGCAGTACAAAAGACAGCTGGTTTATTACTACACCAGTCTGATGTCTGTTATTCTTGCCATATTTGCTTTAATATTCACTTTTATCATTCCGGATAAAGTGATGGCATGGTATCTATATGGAGGACTTTTTCTACTGGTCTATACTTACCTGATTGTACGTAAGACCTATTCAGTAAATGTCATGGTGCATTCTTACATCATTATTGCTACCCTATATAATTTTTATATCATGCTGGTTTTCTGGGATAACTCTATAGCAAGCTTTGTCTGGCTTATCCCTATTCCGCTGGCCGCATATGTTTTCTTCAAAAGAAAGTATGTTTTCATTTACAGTATGTTTGTTTTACTGAATATTGCAGCAGGCTATTTGATATCAAAAAACTTCAGCTTCAACTTCCCTCAGCACAGTCAGGAAGATGTCAGGGTGACAGATACAATCCTCATGATTTCCAACGTCGCGGTCATATCACTACTGCTGTACTTTAAGGATAAAATCAAGAGAGTTGAAATTTACCATGAAATTGAAGGAAAGACCCACACCCCTGAAGTTCAGGCCATTTCAGTGGCTGACAAAATACCTTTTGCTGATGAACTGTTTGAAAAAATTGAATCTGTGATGGAGGAAAAACAGCTTTATAAAGATGTTCATTTCAATATTTCAAAGCTTTCTACAGCAATGAATATCAACAGCAGCTATATTTCAAAATCAATTCGCGCGAAAGGGTATCCCAACTTCAACAATTATCTGAATAGGCATAGGATTGAATGTGTAAAAAGACTGCTCAATGAAAACGACATTGAAAAGGTTACTCTGATGTATATTTATACCGAGGCAGGATTCTCCAACCAGTCAACTTTCAACAGAGTATTCAAACAGATGGAAAGCATTACTCCATCAGAATATATCAGTAATTTACAGATACACTGATTGGGTTCACCAATAAAAATCATTGAGACAATAATTTTTAAATCAGGAAAATAATCCGGAAATTTACGGAATCTAATTTTTCTGTCAAACCACTGCACTATAATTGCAAACACTCATGAATTCATCTGAAAAAGCGATTCAGGGAAGCCGGCGTCTCCGATACATAAAACTTTGTATTTTCTTTTCAGGACTTTCGGTTTTTGCACAGCTTTATCTCTTCCAGCCTATGCTTCCTATGGCTGCTGAACAGTTCGGCGTATCTGTAGGGGATACTTCACTGCTTGTCTCCTCCTCCACTATAGGCATGGCATTGGGATTACTGTTTTTTGCTTTTAAGGCCGACAGTTACTCAAGAAAAAGTCTGATGGTCTTTTCATTGGTTTCATCTGCTGCACTTACCATTATTTCCACCTGGATCCCCAGCTTAAGCCTTCTGATTGCAATTGGCGTACTGAAAGGCTTTGTTGTTTCCGGAGTTTCAGCAGTGGCTCTTGCTTATCTTACAGAAGAAGTAAATGCCCTCGCAGTGCCTGCTGCTATCAGTATGTACCTCAGCGGTAATACAATCGGGGGAATGAGCGGAAGAATACTGGCCACTTTGTATGCAGGAGAATTCGGTTGGCGTAATGCTGTACTGCTTATCGGAATAGAAAGTCTTATTCTGGGTGCTGTATTCTGGAAACTTTTCCCGGAATCAAGGTTTTTCAACCCTCAGAAAACAGATTATCATCTTAAGGTAAAACAGATGAAATTTTTCCTAACCAATCCCTATATGCTTCGTTTATACCTTACGGCTGCATTACTGATGGGTGTTTTTGTAAGTGTTTATAATTATCTGACATTCAGATTAGAGGCAAAACCTTTCTCATTAAGTCATTTTATCATTGCTTTTATCTTTCTGATGTATATTTTCGGAGTCTTTGGAACTATGATTGTGGGCCGTCTTTCCAGAAAATTTCCCATGAACAATATCCTGAAGGGTTCTATCTTGTTTATGCTTACCGGAGCCGCATTGTTATTATCAGAAAACATTTATATTCTTATTTTTGGGCTTGGTCTTTTCACGCTTTCATTTTTTGCGGCACATACGATGGCCAGCCAAATGACTGCTCTGTATGCCAAACGCGGGAAATCCTCAGCAACTTCCATTTACTGGCTGTTTTATTATTTTGGTTCCAGTATTCTGGGAAGTGGTACCGGTTATGTTCTCCATGCTTATTCCTGGAATATCTTCATAGGTATTCTTATTGTGTCCATCATTATTGCCCTTCTCCTGACCACAGCGAATGTAAATCCAAGGGAAAAAATAAAGAACTGATACCACATATATACCACATTTGGTTTTCCAGAAAAATGCTATAATTCGCGTATTAGTGTACTATTTTAACACATTGTTAATTTTTTATAGTAAAAATTTAACCTAAGCTTCCATAAAACAGCGATTAACAATGTAATGCCGGGCATACTATTTGCTGTTTACTAGAGACCATATCATCACCTAAAAAAATCAAAATATTATGAACGTAGCAGATCTAAAAATCAAGAACTTAGTCGAGTACAAAAATCAGATTTATACGATCACTGAGATCTTTCAGAATGTCGACCAGGCTTATTTTGTTAAAATTGAAAATGATATTCAGAGTATTTCGGTCCCGGCCGCTTCCATCAAGCCTATCAGAATAACAGAAGAATGGCTAGAAAAGCTGGGATTTTCACGGACTGACAGCTCGGATCAGAGTATACGGTATGAAAGACCGGAAGCATTTATAAAATACGATATCGACCTGAGTTCCAAAAAAATAATGGAAGGGTTGAAAATATATGGAAACGCCATTAAATGTAAATACATCCATGAGTTTCAGAATATTTTCTCATGCTTATTCGGAAAAGAAACCGCTTTACATTATGGCTATTTGAAAACAGAATCGTAGTTAAATAGTTCTTAGTTGAAGAAGGCCACAATTTGCTTGCAAATTGTGGCCTTCTTTTTTAAAACTTTAGTAGCCAATCGCAAAAATAAGTAGGATTAAAATACACAAAAAACTTTCCATTCGCTATTGATAAATCAGGTTCCCGAAATTCTGGTTTATTTTTTTGCCTGTTTTCAATACTTATCGCCTCAATTTATCCTCTTAATACTGCATTTCATCCATCATTTCCTTCAGTCAATCATTTAACAGATTGATTAATAGTAAATTAAATAAATATTCAAGTTTCTTTGTGCTTTCAAAAAAGAAAAATATGATAAAGAAATGGATCATCATGGCAGCCCTTATGCAGGCAGCTCATACTTTTGCACAGATAGAAATCAGATCAGAATATCTGCCGGAGCAAAAATATATCAATGATAACCGCGACAAAACAGATGGAAAAAGTTCTGCCTTTACAACAACGCTCACAGCAACTATTCCTGTCAATGTAAAACCTACCGTTTATCATCAGCCCAGAATTTGGGCCGTAACTATGAATGCTTCCTATACCTCGTTCAGTAATAACGGTGCTGCTGCAGTGGCATTGCCTAAAGAAATAGCAGCAGCAGATCTGGGGGTTCTTTACATGACTCCACTTCATGAAAAACTGATGTTAATAGGAGGCCTTTCTACAGGAATATATTCTACCCACACTGATCTTAAGAAACTGGGAATAGATCAGGTTGTTGTGAATATCCATTCTTCATTGATCTGGCAGATAGGCCCCAAGATAAAAGTGGGCGCAGCTCTTATCGCCAATAATGCATTTGATAAACCTATGCTGATTCCCATGCCGTATTTTCAGTATCACAGTGAAAAAACACAAGGCATGGAATATCATGCTGAGCTGAGCTATACTCCGAAATTTTCTGTAGGATACCGATTTAATGAAGCACTTGCTTTACGCATTGTAAACCGTCCGAAGTTTTTCTTTGCGTTAACTGAAATTGATGGTCAGAAGAAATATTTTGATCACCATTATGTAAGCCTGGGCATGGAACCTGAGTATAAAATAAGAAACTGGACAGTAAATGGTGCATTTGGAGCTAATTTTGGGCGTACCGACCGATATAGAGACAGGCACCCCTCCCAATTCCTGAAATGGGGAAATGCTACTTTTGATCCTTCTTTTTACATTTCTGCCGGGATTAAGTATAACTTTGCAGGAAAATAAAACTAATTTCTCTATCTATTTACAGAAATGGCCACCCTATCTTATTATCAACTTTTATAATCAACTCAACATTAAATATGGATTTTGCTGAAATCTTCAGTGATCAGGAAACAAAGGCTAAAAAATATGTGATCATCCTCTATTATTTCATAGTCACCTCGATTTATACTGTTTACCAGATTTTTTTCTTCAACACCATTATGAAAAGCAGTATTCTGTCAAAAGTCAGCCTGTGGGATAATTTCCTGCTGCAGTTTGTACTGATATACCCTATTGTCCTGGTGATGACCTTGCTGGATTATCTGCTGATCAGGCTCATCAATGAGATCACTCCTATGCACACCAGTATGTACAGACATGCTTCTTCATTATTTGTAAGCAATATTCTGCTGTGCATCCTTTTGTATTTTGCTTTCAACTTTATTGTTACTGAAATATTTGATTTAGGAATCAGGCAATCGCTTTCTTATAAGTCAGGCCTTATTCTTAACATCACCGCCAATCTTCCCATTCTGCTGGTGCTTGATTTATTGTTTTATTTTCAGGCAGAGCGTAAAGCCATTAAAGCGTCTGAAAAGGCAAAACATGACATGCTGATGTATCAGTATAATGCACTGAGAGCTCAGGTAAACCCACATTTTCTTTTCAATTCCCTGAATGTACTTTCTTCTCTGATCTATGAAAATCAGGAACAGGCCAACAAATATACCAAGGCCCTGTCACAGATATACAGACAAGTTCTTTCTGTAAGCAAAAAACCGCTGAATACATTACAGGAAGAAATGCATTTCTTTCAGCAGTACCTGTTTTTAATGGAAATCAGATTTGAAAAAGGTTTTGCCATTGAGATCCCTTCTCTTCAACAGTGGGAGCACCGTAAACTGGTTGCCTTCAGTTTTCAGCTTCTTCTTGAAAATGCCTTCAAACACAATATAAGTTCAGCCGCAGATCCATTGCAGATTTCTATTTCTGCTGATGAAAACGGAATATCTTTCAGAAACAGAATATCTTTGCGAAATGACACAACCAGAGGAGAAGGGATAGGTCTGTCTTTTCTGAATACTCAGTACATCCGCTATCACAAAAAGCTGGAAATAATGAAGGAGCAGAATGAATTTATTGTCAAAATACCTTTTGTAGAATGAAAAAATACCTGATTATTGAGGATGAACGTCTTGCTTTTTCTGAGCTGAAGAGAATGATGGATAAACTCCGTCCGGAGCACATGCTGATGAAAAGAACCCAAAGCGTTCTGGAATCTGTTGAATTTCTTCAGGAAAACAGTCCGGACTTTATTCTGATGGACATCAGTCTTTCGGATGGAAGCTGTTTTGAGATATTCAATCATATTAAATTGGATATTCCTATTATTTTTACAACGGCTTATGATGAATATGCAATACAGGCTTTCAAAGTAAACAGTATAGATTATCTGCTGAAACCTATTTCTGAAGAAGATCTGGAACAGGCAGTCATTAAACTTGAAGGCCTGCATTTTGATAAAGAGCAAAAGGAAATAGGCATCCGGATGGTAGAATCTTCACTGATGAAAAAGGTAAAAAACAGATTTCTTGTACATTCCCGCGATGGATATCTGTATATAGAATCCGGAAATGTGGCTTATTTCTACAGTGAAGAAAAGGTAGTCATGCTTCATACCTTTGAGAATAAAAGGTATATTGTCAATTATACTCTGGATCAGCTGGAAGAACAGCTTGGAGAAGATTTATTCTTCAGGGTTTCCCGCAACTGTATCACTAACATTAAATCAATTAAAGGTATAAAAAAAGCAGCAAACAGCAGATTGAATATTGAGTTTAATCCTCAATGTCCCCATGAAGTGATTGTAAGCCGTGTAAGAGTTCAGAGCTTCCTGCAATGGCTGAATGATGATTAAAATAAAACATTCATTCTCCTGCTCATTCCGTACTTTTACAGTAAACTTAATCGTCATGATGAAAAAAGTAATCGTCTATCAAATTGATTCTTTTACCAAAGAAAAATTCAAAGGAAATCCTGCAGGAGTTGTATTAAATGCTGAAAATATGACGACTGAAGAAATGCAGCTGATTGCCAGAGAACTTAATAATTCTGAAACAGCGTTTGTTTTCAGACCCCATCATCCTGAAGAAAATTTTGATTATCACGTCCGCTATTTTACTCCTACTACAGAAGTTCCTTCCTGCGGACATGCTACGATTGCTGCACTCTATGCAAAAGCACAGGAAGATCAACTGGATTCCTGTACCATTAGAATACATACACCAATCGGGATATTACCGATTCATATTGAAAGAAATGACGATGATTATCTCATCACCATGACTCAGGGAAGATTTGAGCTGAGCCCTTCTTTTGATCCTTTAATGACCCAAAGAATCCTGCTGGCTCTGGGACTGACAATGGATGACCTTGATGAAAAATGTCCCGTACAAATTGCCTCTACAGGCCATTCAAAAGTAATGGTCGGCATCAAAAGCAATATGACTTTACAGCATCTGACACCCGACCTTAATACTTTGGCAAAGCTTAGCAAAGAAATCGGCTGTAACGGGTATTTTGTATTTACTTTTGAAACAGGAGAGAAAGAAATATTAACCAATGGAAGAATGTTTGCCCCTGCCATAGGCATTGCTGAAGATCCTGTTACAGGAAATGCCAATGGTCCCCTGGGAGGTTATCTTATTCAGAACAAAATCAAAGAAACCTCTGATGCCATTTTTGAGTTTACCGGAAAACAGGGCGAAGCCATCAACAGAATTGGTAAAGTGAAAGTACAAGTCAGTATACAAGACAGCCAGCCCCATATAATCCGTATTACCGGGAACGCAGTAAGTGTTTTCAGAACAACCATGGATTTGTAATAATATATTTAAATTAAAAAAATGTCCCTGTCAAAAATAATCAGTCGTCATTAAGGTGAATCAAAAAATTGAATACAATGAAAGAATTCTTATTAGTCTTTCGTGCAGACTACAAGTCTATGCCTAAGACATCACCGGAACAAATGCAGGCCAATACTCAAAAATGGATGAACTGGATTGCGGGAATCGCTGCTCAGAATAAACTGGCAGACAGAGGCAACCGCCTGGAAAGCACAGGACAGGTCCTGAAATCTGACGGATTAATTTCCGATGGTCCATATACTGAGATTAAAGAATCAATTATGGGGTATACAATCATCACAGCAGAATCTGTTGAAGAAGCAACAGCTTTATGCAAGGAATGTCCTATCCTTCTACTGGGTGGAAGTGTAGAAGTGAGAGCAATCAGTAAGCTGTAAATTTATTTTGGAAAAAACAAAAGCACAAGATCTTTATGATTTCATTTTTTATTGTGTTTTTGTTTTTCCAGAACCAATATAATTATCTTTGGTACAGCCTTTCACAAACTATGGTAAATCCCAATGAAATAACACCGCATTTATTCAGGACCGAGTACAGCAAAATTGTTGCTGTGCTGTGCAGAAGTTTTGATATAAAGCATATTGAAATTGCAGAAGATATTGCCAGTGAAACCTTTCTGAAAGCCTCAGAATATTGGGCACTGAACGGTCTTCCCGATAATCCTGCGGCCTGGCTTTACACCGTAGCAAAGAATAAAGCAAAAGATTATTTCAAACACCTTTCCGTTATTGAAAAAAACAAGCAGCAAGAAGTAAAAACATCTGATCATGAATATCAAATGATCGATTTTGACACCAAAAGCATTACAGACAGCCAACTGGAAATGATTTTTGCGGCCTGTAACCCCATCAATTCCCAGGAAACCCAGATATGCCTGGCTCTGCAGATTCTTTGTGGCTTCAGTGTGGAAGAGATTGCCAATGCTTTTCTATCCAAACATGAAACCATAAAGAAACGTTTACAACGGGGCAGAGAAGCTCTAAGAGCACATCATTTCAAAATAAATTCTTTAAGTGAGCAGGATATTCATAAGCGTCTGGAAACTGTATTAACTACTTTGTATTTACTGTTTAATGAAGGTTATTTTTCCAGAACCCATCATTTTTTAATCCGTAAAGATCTTTGCCTGGAAGCCATAAGACTCACGTTGATCCTCACTGATAACCCGTTCACCAACACCCCTGAAGCCAACGCATTACTGGCCCTGATGTGTTTTCAGAGTTCAAGACTCGAGGCCAGAACCAATGATGAAGGTGAAGCCATTCTTTTTGATGAACAGGACGAAACATTATGGGATAAAGCTTTAATAGAAAAAGGGAATTATTACCTGATAGAGGCTTGCCAGAGCAATAACTCTTCTGTTTCAAAATATCATCTGGAAGCAGGTATTGCCTATTGGCATACTTCATCAGCTGAAGATAAATGGCAGCACATTTTAGATCTGTACAATCAGCTTGTTATTATTGAATACTCCCCTGTCATAGGCTTAAACAGAACTTTTGCTTTTTCAAAAGTCTATGGAAAAGAGAAAGCAGTCATTGAAGCAGAAAAAATCAACCTTATCAACAGCGAATATTATCATGGATTAATGGGCTATTTATATAGTGAACTCAATACAGATAAAGCTATTTATCATTATGAAGAAGCCATCCGCCTGACTAAATCAAAACCGGAAAAACAAGCCATACAGAAACAGATTGATCTTTTAAGACAATCAAAATAAAAAGCCTCCAGTTAATGACTGAAGGCTTTCTTCAGTATTATTGATCATTTATGGCACTGAGAAACAATTCCTCTTTTCCTATGAGATAAAGGTTGATAAGCTCTTGTCTGTTGATCTGAAGTACATCACCATTTTTAATCTTATATTTTTTTTGCAGCGGTTTTTCATTACAGTAAACAGAATCTGTATCCAGCATCCGATTCAACTGAGAAGATGAAAGGCCTAAGCATTTTCTTATAACCGTTGAAGCTCTTATATTAAAATCCAAAAGGTACTTTATCTGAAAGAAAATCATTTCGCCGTCCTTATTCATCAGATCTTCGATAGAAAGATCATCATAAAGGATTTCATATTCTGCATTTTCCAGGTCTGCATCCACATTATTTTTTCTTCTTATTTCCTGTGAAAATGCATATTCCCATGCCAGTTTCTTATTATTCTCTGAAAACTTATCCAAAAGATCTTTACTGATGGATTCGGTCCTGATTCTTGAAAATACTGTCATATTGTAGGTATTGTTGCATTTTACACATCGGTAAATCAGCCATATATCAATATTCTTTTTTTGGGCATTCAGTCTGAATTTATCACTGCACTGGAATCTGTTGCTGCTACAATGACTGCATTTCTTTTTTAGTAAGGGAGTATTTTTTACTTTTACCTCCCAAATATATATTGTACTCATTACTTATAATCGTGCTTAATATTCTTTGTTGGATTTTTCCATATTATTCACGCATTACAAGGATTAGATGCATCCGGATTATAGCTCAAAGATTATTTCTTAAGCTATATCTTGTTGCATATTTCAGTTTTGCCCCATATTGTCAAAGCCAAAATAGCTGATATAAAGTCAACTTTAACAGGTAATACGATAAATAATATGATGAAATGAAAACCTGCCCGGATAGGATTACCCGAACGAAAGAATGATCAGCCTGTGGTTACTGAGACTGATACTAAGCTATAATAAGTTTAAGAGTGGTCCTCAAAACGAGTTATTTACTTGGTTATGGTAAAAATAATTAATTTTATCAAAGAACAGCATGTTTTTATATTAAATTCAAAAAAAATTTACTGCCTCATTTACCAAAAACATTTAGCTAGAAAAAAATGAACCATACAACAAACAAAATTTGAACCATACAACAAACCTGATTTTTCTGTTTCTGCCGAACTTTGTGGTATTAAAATCATCAAAATGAATCAGATTAATAAAATTTACATCAATGGCGAATTTGTTACGCCAAAAGGAACAGAAACTTTTGATCTTATAAGTCCGGTTACCAATCAAAAAACAGGGGAAGTTGTTCTGGGAAACGCAGAAGATACCCGAATGGCCATCGCTGCTGCGAAAAAAGCTTTTACAACATTTTCGAAAACGACAAAAGAAGAGCGTATTAATTTTCTTAAAAAGCTGCATGAATCGGTAAGCAAGCGTGAAAATGAGCTTGTTTCTGTGATGGTTAATGAATATGGAGGAACATTACAATTCTGCAGAATGAGTGTTCAGAATGCAATATCAGCATTTACAGCCACCATTAATACACTGGAATCTTATGACTTTGAAAAAACCGTGGGACATTCTAAAGTACGCTTTGAATCATTGGGCGTCGTTGGGATCATCACTCCATGGAACGCCAGCAACAGCTTCATCTGTAACAAACTGGCAACCGCCATTGCCGCAGGATGTACAGCGGTCATCAAACCCAGCGAAATGAGCGCAGCCCAGACCCAGCTGCTCACTGAGTGTTTCCATGAAGCCGGTTTGCCTGAAGGAGTCTTCAATATCGTTAACGGATTAGGGAATGTGGTGGGAGCAGAAATTACCCAGCATGCTGATATTGCTAAAATATCCTTCACTGGCTCTACCCTGACAGGAAAAGCCATTGCTAAAGGAGCTGTAGATACGATGAAAAGAGTAACTTTAGAACTTGGCGGAAAGTCTCCCAATATCATTCTTGAAGATGCCGATCTTGATCAAGTGATTCCTATGGCTGTTTTTGGGGCTTATATGAACAACGGACAGGCCTGTATAGCTCCTACCCGTCTGCTTGTTCCTGAAAACCGGCTGGATGAGGTAAACAAACTGGCTAAAAAAGCTGCAGAACAGGTAAAAGTCGGAAAACCTGATGAAGAGGACACTCTTGTCGGGCCTATGGTGAGTACCAGACAATTTGAAAGAGTACAAAGCTATATCCGTCTGGGGCAGGAAGAAGGAGCTACTCTGCTTGCAGGTGGTGAAGGTAAACCGCAAGGTCTTGAAGAAGGTAATTTTGTAAAGGCTACCATTTTCACCAATGTACGCAACGATATGCGTATTGCTCAGGAGGAAATCTTTGGTCCTGTACTATCTATCATTCCTTATGCAAATGAAGAGGAAGCAATTGCTATAGCCAACGACACGGCTTATGGCCTGGCAGCTTACATCAGCTCGTCTGATCAGGAACATGCGGAACGTATCGCTGCCCGTATTGATGCCGGAAGAATCTGTATCAACGGATTTTCACATGATCCTTACGCTCCTTTCGGAGGTTTCAAACAAAGCGGAATCGGCCGTGAATATGGGGTGTTCGGATTGGAAGCCTATCTGGAGCCAAAGGCTATCCTTATGTAACATTATATCATCACAGCACAATATTCTCAGGAATATTGTGCTGTGATGATGCTTAAAGTTTTGTAAGTTTGAAAAAGAATCGATCAAAAAAATAACTGCCTGACCTATGAGTGAAAATACAATTCCTTTTCCCATCAATTACTCCTGCCACTTTACAGAATTCAGGGAGGGAGAACAATTTGCACAGATCCATAGCCTGGGGCTTGTTCTTTCCGGAGAAATGGAACTGAATGATGGTATCACAAAAACGATATTTAAGGAAGGGGAACTCTATTCTGCGAGGAAAAACCGCTTGTTGAAGTTTGCCAAATATCCTCCTAAAGATGGAGAAATAAGAACAGTAACGATCTATTTTGATGAAGACATCTTAAGGGATTTCAGCCGTGAATATGGATATCAGGCTGAGAAGAAAGAAAATGTACCTGCGTATATAAAACCTGATCAAAAGGCATTAACTTCTTTTATGTACTCACTGCTTGCCTATGAGGAACTTCCTTCTTCCAGAGAGCTTCTGCGTCTCAAACAAAAAGAAGCCCTGCTTCTGATGCTGAATGATGATCCGGGTCTTAAGGATATTTTGTTTGATTTCTCGGAACCTCATAAAATTGATATTGAATCTTTTATGAACAGGAATTTTCATTTCAATGTCAATGTGGAGCGGTTTGCCTATTTAACGGGAAGAAGCCTGTCTGCTTTTAAAAGGGATTTTCAAAAAATATTTGGTCTTCCACCCAGACAATGGCTGCAGCTCCGAAGATTAAAGGAAGCTCATTTTCTGCTTACCCAAAAAGGGAGATCTGTCTCTGATATCTACCTGGATCTGGGATTTGAAAATTTATCCCATTTCTCTTTTGCCTTTAAAAAACAATTTGGATATCCTCCAAGCTCATTACAGGTTAAATAATTAGACCTCATCCAAAAAAAAGTACCTGAAAGCCAGAATTACCATAATGACTACAGCTATGGTCACAATCTTCACTTTCATATCACTTTTAAGGTTTTGCGGAGCGTAACGCAGTGTTTTTTCATCAAGATAAAAATCTTTGTACACTTCCGGGTCAATTTTCAGATCGGGACGAAATGCCTGTATACCCTTCAGAAAATGTCCGATAAGATCATATCGGTTTTTAAGTGGAATCACATCCAGGCTGACCAGTTTCTTTTTAGATTTCTGGTTTTCATCCTTTTCATATACATAGAGATTTTTTCTAAAATCACTGTATTTTCCGGAAGCCCGGGATTCAGAAAATATATCCTTTGTATAGGGATTATCACTTTTTACCAGATCATAATATTTGATTGCTGACAATACTTTATCGTTCCTGTTAAGAAACAGAATTCCCTGATGATTGATGAGCAGACCGCTGATTTTCTCATCCTTATTTCTGATCATTTCATAGGCCAGCCAACCCGCCAGTGATCCTGCAATACAAAAAAGGAAAAGGAATATCATAACAGCCTCACCTGTAGAGGGGGATGAAACAGCGTCAATAAAGAAACCCAATAAAATAACAGCGATGACTGCAAAAAGAGTAACAATGCTCCATCTCCATCTGGCTATATATTCGGGACTATAGGTTTCTGATCTCATTTCACGAAATGATTCTTTCATGATTTTAAAATATGTAGTTTGTTGGTTATAGGTTTTTCGTCAGCAAAAATAAGATATAAAAACAAATACAGTATTACATTTTATCCATGTTTTATCCTTTACAATAACAGATCGTGCTATGAAAATCATAACACGATCTGAATTGAATCTAATTATTGTAAGTTTTTTTAAAGTGCATATTCTACAGAGGCTTCTTTAGCTGCTGCCACCATTGCAATCAGAGCTTTTTCGGTTTCTTCCCAATGCCTTGTTTTAAGCCCACAGTCCGGATTTACCCAAAGCTGATCAGCAGGAATTACATTTTGAGCTTTTCTGAGCAGTCCGATCATTTCTTCTTTTGACGGAACTCTTGGTGAATGGATATCGTATACTCCGGGGCCTATTTCATTGGGATATTTGAAGTCTGCAAAGGCATTCAGCAGCTCCATCTGGGAACGGGAACATTCTATTGTAATCACGTCTGCATCCATATCAGCGATATTTTCAATAATGTCATTAAACTCAGAATAACACATATGGGTATGAATTTGGGTAGCATCTTCCACTCCACTTGCTGAAATTCTGAAAGCTTCCACTGCCCATTTCAGGTAGCTCTGCCAGTCAGTTTTTCTTAGTGGAAGACCTTCTCTTATTGCAGGCTCATCAATCTGAATAATTCTGATTCCGGCCTTTTCCAGATCTGCTACTTCATCACGAATCGCCAATGCAATCTGCTTACATGTTTCTGAACGGGGCTGGTCATCACGTACAAAAGACCATTGTAAAATCGTAACAGGTCCTGTAAGCATTCCTTTTACCCACTTTTCAGTCTGGGATTGTGCATATTGGGACCAATATACCGTCATTGGAGTCGGTCGGGAAACATCACCGAAGATCACAGGAGGCTTTACACAGCGGCTTCCATAACTTTGTACCCAACCGTTTTTAGTAAATACAAATCCTTCCAGCTGTTCTCCGAAATATTCCACCATGTCATTACGCTCAAATTCTCCATGAACCAACACATCAATTCCGATATCTTCCTGCCAGCGGATTGTTCTCTGTGTTTCT
Source organism: Chryseobacterium sp. ON_d1 (assembly GCF_006829085.1). Lineage (GTDB taxonomy): Bacteria > Bacteroidota > Bacteroidia > Flavobacteriales > Weeksellaceae > Chryseobacterium. Next base: position 335,330 of record NZ_BJTC01000001.1, on the reverse strand, counting down.
TCTTTCAGTAACGTGTCATACTGCTCTGCTGTCAGTTCTCCTTTTTTAAATTTCGCTCTCCAGCTTCTTACCTCTGCCGTCTGCGGGAATGATCCGATAGTAGTTGTCGGGAATAAAGGAAGCTGTAATACTTTCTGCTGCTGTTCTTTACGGATCCTGAAGGTATTGATTCTTTGGGCATCCTTTTCTGTTACAGTGTCTGCTCTTTTCTTCACCTGCTCATTATGAATAAGAGAAGAAGTTCTTCTGCTCTCAATTGCTTTTTTATTGTCTTTCAATGCTTCAAGAATTTCTTTACTTTCTGTACCTGATACCAGTTCTTTAAGCGTGACAATTTCTTTCACTTTCTGTTTAGCAAAAGCCAGCCAGTTCTTAATTTCATGATTTAGGCCGGTCTCAAAATCAAGATCGCAAGGAGAATGAAGCAATGAACATGATGGAGCAATCAAAATCCTTTCAGATCCTAATTTTTCAACAGCTTTTCCGATGAAAGACAGTGACTTTTCATAATCATTTTTCCAGATATTTCTTCCGTCAACCACTCCTAATGAAAGACTTAAATTTTCAGGAATACTATTCAGAATACCCTCCAGCTGTTCAGGATTTCTGACAAGATCAATATGCAGTACATTCACCGGAAGTGAAACAGCCAATGAGGCATTATCTCTCAATCCTTCAAAATAAGTGGCAATAATAAATTTCAGCTTTGGAAAACGTTTTCTTAATTCAGCATAAACAAAATGATAGGTTTCTTTTGCTTTTTCTGTCAGGTCCAGTGCTAAAAAAGGTTCATCAAACTGAATCCACTCCGCACCCTGATCCTGTAACCTGGCCAAAATCTCTGTATAGACCGGTAGAAGATTTCCGGCCAGATCAAGCTTATCAAATCCTTCTTCTTTTTCTTTTCCCAGTAACAGATAAGAAACAAGACCGATAATGACTGGTTTTGCAATAATTCCAGACTGTTTTGCTCCCGCAAATTCATTGAAAATTTTATCTGAGCTCAGTTTAAACTGCTGGTTTTTATAAAATTCAGGAACGATGTAATGATAATTGGTATCGAACCATTTGGTCATTTCCATCGCTGTAATATCCAGTCCTTCTTTCTGGTATCCTCTTGCCATCGCAAAGTAAAGATCCAGCTCAGAATTATTCTTTTTAAGTATTACTTCATGATAACGTGCCGGGATTGCTCCTACAACAAGACTCATATCCAATACCTGATCGTAATATGAAAAATCATTACACGGGATAAGATCTACTCCTGCCTCTTTCTGAATATTCCAGTTTTGGTTACAGATATTTCTTCCTGTATTCAGAAGTTCTTCCAGAAGAATTTTGCCTGACCAATATTGCTCGCAGGCTTTTTTGAGTTCTCTCTTGCTACCAATACGCGGATAGCCCAGAATGTGAGTTTGCATTTTTTAAACTTTTATATTAAACTTGATGTAAAGTCTTTTTTAAATGCTTCAGAATGCATTAACGAATAGAAATTTCAGGAAAGTGACATAGCAGAATACAGCTTCTCCCAGGAGAGCATGTATTATCTGATATATCATCTGTATGACCTAAAAGCTTCAGACCGCGAAAGCATTGTCAATTCAGTAAAGGCAGGTCTCCTGACTTGTAACAGCTTCTGTCATCCTTCCCGTTTTTGGCAGTGGATATGCTAGGACAGAAACCTTTGTCATGTTACTTACAGTTGCGCGACAGCTCATGATTCTCACACGATTCCCTATTAATCTACCTTAAGTAAAACCTTTCCTGTTTGATGAAGTATCTATAAAGAACGTACTTTTACTTCTGACACCATCATCAGTAAAAGTCTTTAATTTTGCGTAAAATTAACAATACAGAATAAAAATACAATCAAAGAAATAAAATTAAGCAAATAAAACTTCAAAAATCACATATAAAAGCATATAATTCTGTACATTTGAATGTTTTTATAATTTAAAAGAATAATATTCTGTGGAACAACTCGATGACAAGGATTTACAGCTGCTCAGGCTGCTCCAGAAAAATGCCAAACTGACCGTCAAAGAACTTGCAAAAGAAATCAGTCTCTCTACTTCACCGGTTTTTGAAAGAGTAAAAAGGCTGGAACAGGAAGGTTTTATTAAAAGGTATGCAGCAGTTCTGGATGCTGAAAAACTAAACCGTGGCTTCACGGTTTTCTGTCAGATCAAGCTGAAAATCCATGACAGATCTGTTGGCTATGATTTTGTAAAAGAAATTCTGGAAATTGAAGAAGTAGCCGAATGCTACAATATTTCAGGAGATTTTGATTTCCTTCTGAAAGTACAGGTAAGGGATATGAAGCATTACCAGGATTTTGTCTTTAATAAACTTGGATCTGTAGATTCTATAGGAAGTACACACAGTACATTTGTCATGGCTGAGGTGAAAAACAACCATGGGCTGACGATATAATCTTCTCTAAAGTTCACCTTAAAATGAAAATCCATCAAATAATGACGGATTTTGTAATATTTTTTACGGTTCAGGTTAATTTGCTGCCGGATTTATAACTTCTGTTGTTAAGCTTAATGATTTTAACAGGTTTTTACTGTCAAAATGCAACGTTGCATAATGTCTCCCTTTTTTAAAAATCAGTTTTGATCCTCCCGGAAATTCACTGCCTGTTCCCATTTTCTGTGTCTTCGCACCATATTTACTGAACTTGGTTTTACAGTCCTGCAAAGTACTTTTGTTCATGATAAGACCGAAAGGCAGCCCTTCTACTACCAGAGGTTTGTTATCTGAAGTGGCGAAAAACATTTCATTAACAGTATTATCCTTTCCCAGGCTGCTATACATTTCCAATCCTGTTTTCATAGGCCATTTTACATATTTTTCTTCATTCGCATCTTCATAAAAAACAGGCTTTATATTCAGTGCTCTTGAGATTTTATCAGCAGTCTGTGGAAAAATAAATTCTGAGTTCCTGTCTAATAATGAGTTTAAAGCTGCCGTTTTCTGAGAAAATACACTTATACTCAATACCAGAAAAAACACTGTTATAATAAAAGGGAAAGACTTCATCTTCATAGGTTATTTAAAATTTTAATGATTTCATTGCTAAAGATATTAAAATTAACCTAATCTATAAAAAGAGAATAAAATCATTTTTCCAATTCCCTGATTATGTTTTTTCCTTTCTCATGCTCGGGATTAAGTTCAACTGACTTTCGATACATTATTAAAGCCTTTTCTTTCTGATTATCTTTCAAAAGTGCTTCACCATAGCTATCGAATGTATTATAACTCTGAGGAAAGAGTTCTGTATTGATACGAAAGGTTTCAATGGCCTGAGACATTTTGCCAGAACGTAAAAAATCATAGCCCAATTTATTAAACTGCTGTTCTGACAATTGATAGCGAACAGGAATTTGTTTCAATTCATTAAGCTTATTATCAGCTGCCTCCGGACCTTTTTGGAGTAAAATAGGTCCATAAATACGAGCAATATTTTCTCTAGGTGGAATTAAACGCTGTTCCATCATAAGCATTAAAGCATCATTTTCAAGTTCTTCCACATTTTGCTGTGTATTATCAAAAACAATAACGAGACGCTTTGTATCAGGTTGATAAATAAAACCGGTTGACAAGCCTGTAATTCCTCCAGTATGTCCTACTGTTTTCCCTAAAATATGATCCTGCTCAACTTGCCAGCCAAGCCCGATTCTTAGTGGTGTACCATTATTGAGCTGTATCGCTGTCTGAGCTCTTTCTAACATCGAAAGAGACAGAAGCTTCCCTGCGGCTAATGCGTTATTGAATCTGAATAAATCTTCAGCTGTCATCACAAATTCTCCAAAGCCTTTAAAATTGAACCTCCGCCAATAATCTCTGTTGGATCTCATGCTATCCACACTTTCTTTAAGTGAAGTATACATGTGATCTACATATAATTTGGCCATATTTTTTTGCTCTGAAGGGGTATAATTATAAAAAGGAATTTCAGGTATAAAAGCATCCTTCATTCCGGACGGGATAAAGATATTTTGCTTCATATAAGTCTCATAGGGTATACCTGAAGCTTTTTCAATCAATAAGGCAACAAATGCAGAATTAACATTATTATATTCATGTGCTGAGCCTGGAGTAAAAGACAATGGAATATTTGCCTTTGAATATTCTTTTAAAAGATCATTATTTCTGAAAACAGCTTTTGGAACCTCCTGAATTTTCTTCTTAAATACAACATCCCAGGAAGGTAAACCAGAAGTATGGGACAGAAGATGTAGCAGCGTAACATCCTGATATGGAAAATCAGGCAAATACTCCTGAACAGGATTATCAAGCTTCAAGAGTCCTTTCTCTACAAGCTGAAGAGCTGCGGTTGCCGTCAGTAATTTACCTATTGAAGCTATAGGAAAACGGGTGTTTAAAGCATTTGGTATTTTGTTTTCAAAATCTGAAAAACCAAAAGCTTTTTTGTAGAAAATCTTACTTTTTTCTGCAATAAGAATAATTCCATTAAAATCTCCATGCCTGGCATAGGCTGAAAAGTAGTCATCAATTTTGCTCAATTTATTTTGAGCAGGAAAGGATACTGCTTTCCATATAAGAACAGCAGTAAAAAATTTTATCCAGTAAAAATTGATATTTAATACTTTCATATTTCAAATTTAATAAGTTCTTCAACTTACAACATAAATACCTATAATACAAAAATTTATACATTTTTCCTAAACTGTAATTATGCTTATTGTTTAAAATTACAGTTCATTTCTCTTTTTTCAATGAGAAATTTCTTCAATTTTGCAAACGGAATGAATACAAAAACAGATTCCATTAATAATAGTTAAAGTTAGGATCTAATGCATTTGCTGCACATTAAATACGGTACCAGCCGGATCAGTTATCCAGTGCATATTTTCCGGCAGTTCTTCAATTTCGTCACAGGTTTCCACACCATTCGACTGCAAGTATTGCGTAGCAGCTTCTACATCGGCAACCGTAAGCTGCAGCCAGGTTTCGGAATGAGTATAATTGTCCACACAGTCTAACCAGATGATATTGTTTCCGAATTTCACTTCATGGGTTCTGGAAACAGTGGGGTTATCTATCGGCTTTTCCTCAACATTCAGCTTTAAAATATCTCTATAAAAGCGAACTGTTTTTTCATATTTATTTTTGGGAATTTTTATGGCAATATTAATTCCGGCTTCAAATTTTATATTCATAGGATAGGTTTTTACTGTTGTAAATTAATTTCAATAGACTACTTGTATCAGACTATTTCAAAAAGCTGTTCAAATAGTTCAGAATCGTAGCAGTCTGCATCATCAGACTGACGTGGCTTTGTCCCGGAACAACCGCCAGCTGAGATTTCGGCATAGGCCCCATGTCTGCAGAAACTCCGCCACCCAATAATTGATAAGTTTTTGACAGCTCAGTTTTATCCAGTCCATCATTATCACCTGCAATGATTAAAACAGGCACCGGAATTTTAGAAATATGATCGTCTCCAAGGTCGAAAGGCTTCCCGGCAGAAGCCATCATCTGTTCCAGAAATTCTGTCCACTTTGTTTTATCGGGTGCTACAGCATTATAGGCGGTATGCATGGGACTGTTTGTAAAGAGTTCCGGTTTCATCCCTTCAAATGCTTTATTTACTTCTGGCAGCCAGCCGCTGCTCTTATAGGTTGACGAAATAATTACCAGCTTGTTCAGCCTTTCGGGACTCTGTATAGCCAGCTGATAAGCCACTTCTCCACCAAAGCTATATCCTGCAACATCTGCCTTATCAATTTTCAGATAGTCCATTACTTTGGTAACATCACTGGCTAACATGGCATGTGATAATTTTCGCTCGGAAAACGGAGTATGTCCATGCCCCTGTAATTCAACAGCGATTACTTTTCTGTTTTTTGAAAGTTCCGGAATCAGTTCGCCCCAGTTGGTATCAATTGTCATAAAAGCACCATGTAATAACACGACAGGCTTCCCTTTTCCATAGACTTCGTAATACACTTTGATTCCATTAACCGGCGCATAGCCGCTTTCAGAAGGTTTTAATTTCTGTCCATACATATGGGATGCAGTAACGATAAGGGTTACCATCAATAATGGTTTCACCAGCGCGGAGAGTTTGAATGTAGTTTTCATAATCGTATTGGTATTGGGTCAATTAAACTTTTAGTCAAAAGTAGCAAGTGATGATCATATACTACTTGCCACAAGACAAGATTTTTGGTAAATACATCAGGCCTTTATGATTTTTTTAGCAAGGCACATGTGCTCCAAAATTTATATAAATTCATAAAATTTAAGCCCAATACCATACGAGCATTTTTTAATAAATAAATATTTTTGTAATAATTCTACAACAGTTGATAAAAATTTACTAATTTCGGATTGAACTAAACTCCAAAATATTATGAAAAATTTAAAGAAAATCGAAAGACAGGAATTGAAAACTATTAAAGGCGGTATTGACTGCAGAGGAGGTCAGCTATGTTTAATTGGGGGAAAATGGCAATGCATGCCATATGATGGATGCGGAGGCGGCAACCAGCCATAATTTCGTTTAATTCAATGACTTGACTATGAAAAATTCTAAAAAAATTTCAAGAGACCAGTTAAAGAGTATTAACGGCGGAGCGGTAAGCTGCTCTGAAGCATGCTGCCCACCTCCGGGAATCAAAAGATGCCCATGGGTGATTTGTATAGTACCCTGTGAGATTTTAAGTTAAGAAAGACTTATTCTCTAAAAAATAAGCCCTGCAATTCGTCGGAATTGCAGGGTATTTTATTCGGGTTATCTTAGCTGAAATTCTACTTTTACAGATGACCCTTAATTACGGTTACCACTTTTAGCTTGTCTTATACTCTGGTTATCTTTGAGATTAAGACGATAAACAAGTGTCAACCGATAACGGGCTGCATTGGGAATATTGGTCTGATTGATCACATAATCTGTCCCCATGGTTCTACTGCTCAGCTTTCGTAGTTCAAAAAGGTTACTCACATCGAATGTGACCGTTGCTTTATCTTTTAAGAATGTTTTACTGCATCCAAAATCAATACTGTGAACAGCATTTGTACGTGTCTGAGCAGTAGCATTAGCGCCTCTGAAATTATACAGGATCTGAAAAGACAGTTTATTCTTCAATTTCAGCTGAGTACTTAAACGGGCTGTGAAGGTATTCCCGGAATAATCGAAAATCTGATTTTGGTAGACACCTTCTTTAGCATAATGAAATACATTAAGTTCTGAATTTATTTGTGCCCATTTAACAGGATTATATAATACTGACAGTTCCATGCCGCTCCTTGTTTCTTTATTGATATTGACCGGCAGGGTAATAAACAGTCCATCAGCATTTCTGTAGGTATAATCCTCAATCACACCATTGTTACGCTGATAATAAAGAGAAGGATTAAAAGTAAGCGTTTTCCAGTTCTTCAAAAAAACAAGTTCAATTACATGGGCATAGGAAGGATTAAGATCAGGATTACCCATATAACGGGTGCTCAGATCAGTGAGCTCGTTGAAGGGATAGATCATATTCAGTGATGGCCTGTTGATTCGTTTACTATAACTTGCCTGTAAGGTTGTTGCCTCATTAAAGCGGTAACTCACGTTTAACGTTGGAAATAACCGGCTGTAATTCTTACTATTGGCATAAGTACCCACCCGATCTTCAATACCGATACGGGTAAGCTCACCTCGCAGCCCTGCCTGATAGCTGAAATCTTTCCTCTTTCCGGAAAATTGCAAATAGGCACTTCCAATCAATTCTTTATATAAAAGATGGTTATCAATCTGATCAATAACCTCCCAGCCTGACAGGTTTTGCTGCTCGGCAATAAAGTCACTGTTGACCCTGCGATCCTCCAATTTCACGCCATACTCAAGGGTAAAGGTACTATCTAAAGGTTGTATCATATCTGTTTTAATCATCAGATCCTTACTGCTTCCAATGGACCCTGTTCTGATCACCGGAAAGATCTGATGGGAGGGAAAGTCCTTACTGGTTGTTAAATTCCACTCTTTATCACTGTCCCAAAAATCGTATTGCATATCCACCGTCAGTTTCTTCCCAGCCTTATCAAAACTTCTGGTATAATTAAATTCCAGCTGATTATAACTCCGTCTCTCCCATGACTCTCCCCTTCTGCTCAGGCTGCTGTCGAGGGTTCCGTTCCTGTTTGAATAAAGATAGTTTAGCTGAGTTTTGTCATGGTCACGTGTTGAATTCCTAAGAAAGGCTGCTGTTATAGAGTTATGATCATTAATCTGAAAATCTGCTCCAAAATAGAGTAATTTGGCATCATCATGCCTGTTCTCATCCTGACGCTGATTAAGAGAGACCGGCGTTCCTGAAATTCCGGTCAATTGCTGCATTGTGTACAAGCCGACATAATCAGACAGCCTCAGTCCATAAGTGGCAAACACATTAAGTTTATTAGATTTATAATTAAGGCTGGGACTCATGCGGGTTTCATTGGGAATACCACCAACCAAACGCAACTGTCCGCTGAAACCTGCTTTTTTATTTTTCTTCAGAATAATATTAATAATCCCTGCCGAACCGGCTGCATCAAATCTGGAAGAAGGATTAGTAATTATTTCAACACGTTCTACCTGATCCGCCGGCAATTGCTCCAAAGCATTCCCTTGAGTTAATCCTGTTCGTCGTCCGTCTATCAATACCAGCACATTACTATTTCCCCGTAAACTAATCCCACCGCCAGGGCTGACACTTACCGACGGAACGATATTCAGCAAATCTGTTACCGCTCCCGATTGTGAGAGGACATCTTTGCCTACTTCGAAAATTTTCTTATCAAGTTTTAAGCTGATGGGCCCTTTTTTACTTGTCAATGCGATCTCCTGAAGAATTTTTGCATCAGGTTCTAAAATTATGGTTCCAACATTAGCCATAGCCCCTGACACAATGTGTATCGGCTTACTTAAGGTTCGAAATCCTATAAGGCTATATATGATATTATAATTTCCAGCAGGGATATTTTCCAATCTGAATATTCCATTGTTATCTGAAATACTCACTATAACTGATTTCTCTTCATTATTTTTTAATGTTACCGTTACATAAGGTAATGGTATACCTGGATTTTCATGAATGATGCCGGTTATCTGACCTTCCTGGGCAAAGGAATATTGAGCAATGATCATGGTCAGCAAAAAGGTTATTATCTGTTTCATGATGTAAAATTAAAACGCTCTTATTCCCATCGTAAACAAAACCATGTGAACGGCTCTATAAACTTTCAAACTGCTATTATCTTATGCAAATACCTTGTATATTTACATGATGCATAATTTTATGTTTTTGTTAATATGGCTCAGTATACTCAACCCTCCCGCCATTCGTAATGAGGAGCCCGTCCCTGTTTATAAAACAGGCGATAATTCGGCATGGGCAGCCAAAAATTATGATGATAAGGATTGGTCAAAAGATAGAGGTAATACTGCCCATAATATATTCTGGTCACGAACACATCTGGATCTTCGCCAGGTTGAAAATGAGGCATTACCACTGGGGCTTCAGATCGAATCCTTTGGTGCCTTTGAGGTGTACTGGGACGGGGTACTTATTGGGAATAATGGCAGAATACCTCAAAATGGCAAGCCGGAAGTACCAGGCACTGAGAGCAGTTACTACAGAATTCCCGACAACCTGATCACGCCCGGCTTTCATACCGTTGCCCTTCGGAGCTCACAGTCATTACTTCCGCATGTTCAACGCAGCATTGGATTTAAAATAGATCCTTATAAAATATTACTGACTCAACCATTGGTCACAATGTCTTATATGAACCTGATGGCCGGAGCCTTTCTTATTGCAGCTGTGTATTATTTTTTTCTCTATCTGAACAGCAAACGCAGGCCCTGGGACATTCTGATATTTGGTACTATATGCCTGCTATTTTTTGCTTTACTTATAATGGAATACCTGAAATTTCATGTGGTCATTCCTTACTCTGATTTTTTTATCCGATTAGAAATTATTGGTTGGCTAACCTTTACCAATGCCGTATTGGTTCCTTTATATTTTATCATCCAATTTAATTTTAAATGGAGAAGATGGTTAATGACAGCCCTTCTCGTCACTCTTTTATTACTTTATGTTTATAATTACGGACATTACGATCTTACTGCCCGGTTCTACAGCCTGGCCATGCTCATCGCTTCTCTTATTATAGTGCTTAATGGCATTTTTCAAAAAGAAAAGGGCGGTTTCATTGTATTGATGGGTCTTTTGATAAGCGCTCTGATGAATAAATTTATGTTTTATGATTACAGCCTGTTCATTAGCTTTACGATCATTGTATTGTGCATGCTTTACCTGCATTCGATCAGGACAAATGTGATAGAAGCAGAACATCGGAATGCCATTCTGCTTTCTTCAAAACTGCAGTTGGAATTATTAAAAAAAAATATACAGCCGCATTTTTTGAGGAATACCTTGACATCCATGATGGATTGGGTAGAAGAATCTCCCAAAGAAGGATCACGCTTTATACAGGCACTTGCTTCAGAGTTTGATATCATGAACGAAATTTCTGAGCAGACCCTGATCCCGATAACCAAGGAATTAGCACTTTGCCGTCAGCACCTGTCCGTAATGGGCTTCCGCAAAGAAATCAATTATGTATGGGAACAGGTTGGAATAGACGAAACACAATTGATTCCACCAGCGATTATTCATACACTGCTTGAAAACGGTATTACCCATAGCGAACCACTGCCAGGAAACACCGTTAAATTCGTGCTTCGTTATTTTGTATCGAAAGAGAGTTATGGATATCTATTTGAAACCATTGCCCAAAACCGTCAAATCGTAACAGAACGTGTGGGCGGTAATGGGTTTAAATACATCCGGGCACGTTTAACTGAAAGTTATGGAACGAACTGGACATTCGATTCGGGTAAAACGGAAAGTGGCTGGATATCCACCATCAAAATTATTAGGCCATGAATATACTCATTATAGAAGACGAATCCAGAATTGCTCACCGTATACAGCGTATGACAGCTAATTTCTTCGGAAGTACACCTGCTCAAATTACCATTTGCGATTCCCTACAAAAAGGGCTTGAGCATATAGCAAAGGAAATTCCGGACCTGCTCTTCCTAGACCTGAATCTCAATGGTGACAATGGTTTTGAGGTATTAGAACAAATGGTAGCGGCTTCTTTTCATACAATTATTGTTTCAGCCAATACTGATAAAGCAATTACCGCTTTTGCCTATGGCGTGCTTGATTTCGTTCCTAAACCCTTTGATGAGGAAAGGCTTTTCAGGGCTTTGAATCGCTTTATCAATCCTTCTTTAAAATCTGATGACAGCATTAAATATCTGGCAGTAAAGAGAGCAGGGCAAATCCGCCTCATCAATATTACCAATATCATTTATATTAAAGGAGCCGGAATTTATACTGAGCTTCATCTGAACAACGGACAACAGGAACTGCATGATAAATCATTAGAGCTGTTGCAGCAACTTCTTCCAGGTGATTTCGAACGAATTCATAAATCCTATCTCGTCAATCTCCAGCAGGCTGAAAAAATACTCATCAATCCAGGTACCCGGTATGGACTTCAGCTTAAAACCGGTGAAATACTCCCGATAGGACGATCAAAATATAAAGAACTTAGAAATAAAATCATTTGATCGTTAATATCTTATTTATTCCCTTTGTCTTTTTTCAATTCGCTTATTTTTTCTTTTGTTCAGATTTCCTGGTGAATTTTAGCTTTTGTTGTTCAGATTAACCAAACTTTCTGCTTGGCCTCTAACTTTTGCATCTGATCCCCAATCTCTACCCTATTTGAAGGTCGAAAATAAAAAAGGTACAAATCTTTGATTTGTACCTTGCTGCGGAGAGTGAGGGATTCGAACCCCCGGACCTGTTACAGTCAACAGTTTTCAAGACTGCCGCAATCGACCACTCTGCCAACTCTCCTTAAACTCCGGCTATACCGTTGTTTTCAGTGGTGCAAATATAGAAAGTTTTTTATTACTGACAAAATATTTTTCAAGAAAATTTGTATTTCTACAGCATTAAAGAGAATCGCGCTTTTTTGAACAGAAAAAAAACAGCTGTTAATTACTCTGCATCAGACATTTAGCCTCATCATAAACACTACCATCTTCTAAAATATCTTTAATCATAGTAATATTCTGTAGTTACATCACCGCTAAAAGCCGGATGTATGCCCTGTTTCTGCATATTCAGCTCAAATACTCTTTCACCATTTTTATTTCCACCCCGTATTTTCAAAGAATGCCATCCGTTTTCCAGAGGAAGGGTTATGCTATTACCTTCATTAATAGCAGCAATATCTTTTAAATAACCAATGCCAACAATTTTTACTTCATTATTGGCAGTCTGAAATATCCATCCTTTCGACTCTACCTCTACCTCATCATCATTCAAAATCTTTTCATCATTTACCGAAATCTGGAATGCATAATAATCCTCTTCCACTCCTATGATAGGAATAGCAATTCCGGATTTGGTGATTTCATCTCCATGTTCATTTTCTACAAAATATTTTAAAATGTTGTTACCTGAAAGATGATGATCCTGCAGATAGTTTGCTAAAAGTTGTGGGCTAAATATAACGAAACCTTTAAGTTCAGAGAATATTTTCTTCATATATGGATTGGATTTGGATTAGATTTTGCCTGCCATTTTAAGCATGACAGGCAGTTATATTGTCTGTCAGATGATCATAAATAGAAGATAGTGCTTATTGATCAATATGTTGCTGAGTTTTTTAATCCAGCAGTTTTATCTTTGAAACTAGTCGATTAACAAATATTTCTTTTTTATTAATTGATTATATTTTCTTCATTAAATGCTATAAAATCATTTTGTGAAATATTGTCAATTGTATCTAACAACCTATCTTCTGCTGAGATTTCTTTATCATAAAACTGTTCAAGATATTCTTCACTTTCTTCATCATCTCCATCAGGATTGTTAGTAAAAAATTCTTCAGATTTCAGGTTATTGATTACATCCAAAGTATAATCTATTGTTGATTTTATCTTCGCCTCCTCTCCTTTTACAATTTTTATAATATTGGTTGCTATCAGGACAATATTTACAGCAATTGCGGCCTGATAGCTACTATATTCATCGTCTTCAGGAGCTAAACTATCAAGGGTATTAAACCTCTCAATATCTGAGGAATTCAGTTCGCTACGACTAAAAACATTATTTAAAACATAATCTGAAAACTCAGTAAGCTGTGTGCTTCCATTCTTAAAACGTTGGGCATAATCATAGTCATCATCCTGAATTTCTTCTTCAAAAAGCTGATAAAGATCTTTAATTCTTATAAGTGATGACAGATTAAATTTGATTTTATTTTCTTTACTTAGGTTTAATGATTTTTCCTTAACTGACTTTTCGCTCATGTCTGTTTATTTATATTTTGGTTGATATTTTCCTTCAGGAATATGGTACTTTCCTCCTTCCTGTCTGTTTTTACTAAATTTACCTGTTGTACCTTCTTCAAATTTAACATTATTATTGTTCATGTGATGCTCACAATCAATACAAATTTTCGTGCTGGGTTCAATTTCCTTAATTCCTTTTTTAGCATTAATTAAAGCTTCTTCAGCGTGAACATTGTCTGCTTTACTTTGTATCACAGTGACTCCCATTTCTTTTGCCCATTCTTTTATCTGCCTTGGCACATATTTCTTACTTGAAGAAACGTAGTAGTTACCATTACCATCAGTTCCTACCGCAGTAACACTAAATCCTTTGGCATCACCAAGTGTACTGTGTGCATCCCTCACCAGTTCCTGTAAAAAGTTAACAGGATCATTATGCAGTCCAAAAATATCTACCCAGGTATTAGTGTCACTCACAAAGGCGTACATGGTATCGTTATTTCCTAATAAACCGATGGGATCTTTTGATATATACAATCCGGAAGAAGAATCATAGTATCTCCATCTGTTATAGTAAAGCCCGTCGAGTTCCTGATCTTCGTACTGGCCGAGCTGCCGGAATGGTATGAAAGAAGCATCTCCTATACTGTTTCTCATATTTCCATAAATATCAAACTCAGCACTCCAGATTAACTCTCCTCTTTCATTATAGGACTGTAGTGGTCTGCCAATATAATCTGAAACAATACTGAATTTTTCTCCATTTATAATTTTTGCGCAGGGAAAAAATTCTCCTCTCTCGTATACCCATGTGATAAGATTGTCTGTTATTTCATCTTCAGATTCTAACTCACCGGCATCACTGATGTGCGTTTTAGGAATGCCTTCTGTATCATAGCTCCATTCATGCAAAATAAGATGAGCATCCCATACAAACCGCGTTACTTTATTTTCTGTAATTTTTGAAATCCTCCGTCCCAGCGCATCATACTCAAAGTTCACTTCTTTTCCATCAGGACGTTTTACTCTGGCAAGCATTCCGTTCGCATACCAAGCGTAAGCCCAGTCCCCGGATTCCCATTCGGCCTTCTCAATTTCCGATAAGGAATCTGTATATACATCAGGCAAATTAATTCCTTCTGACATTTTCGGATTGTTCAGCCAGTCTGAAGCTATGGGTTTGTAATAAGGGTGAGCCTCATCTTGTTTTTCGGCACGCTCCGGCTTAATATTGTTGACAGGACGTTTACTTTTTAAGAGCAGGTTCCCTTCATCATCATAATGATAAAACCAGTTTTTATCACGCATCAGCCTTCCGCCCTTATCATATATACGGTCTCTCTGTCTGGCACTTTCATATAAGCAGCCGATTTCATCCGGGTTTTTATACTGTACTTCGCCATTAGAATATTCTGCAGCCACAAGGCTCCCATAAGCATCATAATCAAATCTTGTTTTCCCGCCGGTTATCCTGTCCAGAATGTGTAGCAAACGGTTTCCGGCACCCCAATCATAATCTTTATGGAATGTAGTATTTGTTTTATTGACTGTTATTTTCTGACTTATTGGTTTTCCCAGATGGTCAAATTCAAAAGTACTTTCTATACCACCTGCCATTTTACGGGAAAGCATCTGTCCGTTGCGGCTCAGCTCAATGTTCATCTGCCAGGGCATTTCAGTACCTTGATTGGCAGCTGTCACCATTTTTAGCTGATCAAGATCATTATAGGAATAATTAATTTCTGCACCCAAACTACTTTTCAGAGAGGTCAGATTCCCGTGATTGTCATATTTATATTGAATGGAATGCTCACCTTGCTGTTCACTCGTAACCAGTCCCAGTTTATTTCTCTGAAAGGCGACAGTGCTATTTTCATTATCAGCCTGGATCAATAGCCCCGAAGTGTTATACTGGTAAGCTTCCCAGGAACCATCAGGATAATGGGTCTGTGTCAGTCTGCCTGCCAGATCATATTCATAAAAAATATTTTTGCCTTGTGGGGTTCTGGTTTGGGTTACCAGACCGTCTTTATCTCTTACAAAGAATTTTTTCTGACCATCAAAACCTGTTTCACCGATTATTTCACTATTGTTATTTCTTTCAAAAGAGTAACTTTCTCCTTTTTGATTGGTAATGCTCATTAAGTTTTCATAAGCATCATATCCAAAAGCCAACGTTTCTTCTTTTTTACCGGTAATGGCATTCCGGCGGACCTGTCGTTTCAGGCTTCCCATTGGAGTATAGCTCATCAGCCATTCTGCACGCCCATCTGTAGCGTATACAGGAAGGTCATAGGCATCATAGCGGAGCTTTAACGGCAATTGTCCCTGTTCAATCACCTCTACCACTCTTCCCATAGCATCCCTGTTCCAAAGGATTCTGTTCAAAGGTTCCGGGCTGAAGGCCAAAAGTCTTCCATATTCATCATATTTCCAATACTGTTCAATTCCGGCAGTATTAGTCAACTGAAGGAGCTGGCCTCTATTATTATATCCGTAATATGCTGTAATATTTTCTCTTATACATTTTTCCGGAAGCCTTTCTCCATCAGCATATTCGTAATAAATACGGTCTTCCGCAGGATCGGTATAGCTTATCAGTTTTCCATCTTCATCATAGCTCCATGTTTCTGAAACTCCTGAAGGAGATAAACGTGCAATGACCTGTCCAAATTCATTATACTGGTAATGATATTCTTCTCCATCCAGGGTATGGAAAATCTTAATATTACCCATTTCATCATAAGTAAATCCCTGAACTTTCCCTTCTGGGGTTCCTGTCATTTTCAATTCGTTATGAGCAGTATAATCATACCAATATTCTCCACCTTCTCCATCTATTTTCCTGTAAACAAGAAAATTATCATCATAATAATAACGTTCTGTTTTATTGTTTTGTTTAGGATATATTACTTCTGTAAATCCTTCCTCTTCGTCATAACTGAGGCTTCCTTCCATATATCCATCTAAACCTTTGGTATAGATTACCCTTCCTTTTTTATCATATTTCCACTGATAGCCCATTCCGTTACGGTTGGTTCTTCTTACGACATGATTTTCTCCATCATATTCAAAAACAATGGCCTTTTTATGAATATCCCAGACGTGGGTAAGATTACCGCGTTCGTCATAATCATAGCGAACCTGTAAGTCTTTCTGTTTTTTATAACAATAATAAACTTCCGTTATTTTTTTATATTCCGGATGAATAACAGTTTCTATACTACAGTCACTCTTGACATCTTTTATATTTTTCAGTATAATATTCCGGTCTTCATATTCATATTCTCTAATGGTTCCATCTCCATATTCAATACGGGCTACCTTATATACTGTTCCTTCTGTAGGATGATGAAAACGTCTGTAGGTATAAATATCTGTTCCTTTACGCACAACCCAGATACTGCTGCTGGGCCTGTACTGCCAGATTTTCTGATCTCTGAAGTAAGTCATTCCCTCCCCAATTTCAGGAACAGGAATAAGCATAGCGATATTTTCATCAGGATGCATCCATCCGGCGCATTTATTTTCCTCATCCGGAATAATAAACAGATCATGATTATTGAAAACACCGTTTCCAAGTGGCCCAAAATCATAAGGTCTGTCGCTGTGCCATATATTTCTCCAGGCTAAAGGTGTACTCCCCTGGATGACAAAATCATCCCATTCAAAAACCATTGCACCCGTAGCAAAATTCACAGGTTCAAGTCCAAAATGGCATAGTTTCCTGGATAATGCATTCGCAAATTTGAATTTATTGAGTGGGGCTTTTTTAAGGACACTATTATTAAGTTTTCTCAAACCATTAGCTCCCAACTTTCCTATCTTTTTTGTTAAGCTTCTCATTAAAAACATTCCGGCAAGACGCATCAGCATTTCTCCGGGTGTGTAAACATGGGGAACAAACGCTCCTCCCACCAGTACGGGACCTCCCGTATTGATCTGGATATACATACTTGAGAAGTTATTATAGAAAGCAAAATAGGCCAGTGGATTTTTCTTTGGTTTATTTGGCATGGCGGGCAGCATAGTCATTCCGAAAGGAAATCCCATACAGGTAAGGACCTGCTGAGGCTGGTTTCCACTCATCTTACTTCCCTGCGCCAGAACGGTCTGTGATCCATAATAGACTTCTCCTTCGTGAGGAGCTTCCTGAGGAAAAGGAATAATATAAACAGGAATCAGAGAGGTGATATGCCTGAACGGAATTAAAACTCCCATAACACTCGTAGTCGTAGTTGCTTTGTGCCTTCCATGAACATAAATAGAACCTCCCATCGGAATACTTTCCGGAAGTGACGGCATAAGATTTCTGGCAAACTGAGGAATTGGGATGGTAATTGTAATGTAATCCATGATATCAAAAACAATCCCGATAAACGGATGTGGTAATGGCAGTGGAATCAGCATAAATGAAGGCGGCGGCGGAATGAGCGTCCAATGGATATCAATAGCCAGCACAATATCAAAATGCTTGCTTGTATGCTGAATCGCTGAGGAAGACATTGCCGGTGTATTAACTTTGATCAGCTTTACTTTACTTTCTGGAGCAGCTTTTTCTGCTGTTACAGCACTGTCTCCACCACCTCCACTTCCACTTTTTTCCGGCTGGGCGCTGTCTCCTCCTGCAATGGATTTAGCCATAGAAAGAGGATTCAGGGAATCAAAATTATTTTTCATTCCGTTTTTCCAGCCCTGCGTGGTTTTATCCCAGCTCACTGAGGTAACATCTGCGTTCACCTTCAAGGAGCGGTCCGGATTCATATCCGGTTTTTCAACCTTTATGGTTTTTACTGTTTTTTTGTCCAGATCTGCCATGATTCTTTTAGTTTGAGATTACCCAGCTTTTGGTCTTTCCACGCTTACCCTCCAGTCATTACCAAAATAAGCTGTCATTTCACTTTCCAGTAATGCTTTTTTATCCTGGTCACCTTCATATTTAAGAATCAGCATTGAGGCTACAAACCTCAGACTACTCTGTTCCCGTGCTGAAGGATCCATTATTTTTGCTATATCAAGGCACTTTTCAAAGTACCTGATCATTTTGTCTTTTGTCAGAACAGTGTCATTCAATGTACCAATGATTCTGTAACATTCAATAGCCATTGCATATTCTCCAATCTTCTGAGCGGTTTCTGCAGCTTTTTCAAATACTTTTTGCGCAGCAGATTTTTTGGAGTTCCCCAATAAATGGCTGCCATAATTCATATACATCTGAATTTCCAGGGGCGTATCCGGCTCTACTTCTTCCAATATTGTTCTGTAAGTATCTTCGGCGCGGTCTTTTTTCCTGTCTGCAGTATAAGCTTGGGCAAGCATAAAGTAGGCAGAGATTTCTCCCTGTTTATTCTTTTGCTCCCTGGCCAGCTTTACTGCTGTTTTCAGGGCGTACTCCGCTTCTTTAAATCTTTCCTTGCTTAAGTGATTACTTGCAATAAGAATCTGCTGCTGAAAATCTGTATCCGGGCTGTTCTTCTTCCGGTTGGTATGAGCAGCAGTATTCTGCATTAACTGGTGAATGTCTACTTCTACCCTGAAGCTATGGGCTGAAGGAATCTGTGACAGTGTCCTATAAGTGTGATGCTCTGCCCAGACCAGTTTAATATCTTTATTTTCTGAAGCTTCACAGATCCTGCACCATTCTTTTACCCACAAAGAAAGCTCTTCGGTATCACAAATTCTTAACGGAGCTATATAAATGTAAATCCTGGAATCCTTAATATTGGGGAAATTTTTCTTCAGTTCCAGCAGAGGATAAAATGCTTTGTAAGCATCTGTTTTAAAAGTTTCACCCGGAGATTTAAGTTCCCAATCCGGAATATTCTCTTCACTTTTCTTCAGCATTTCATAAAACTCTGTCCATTCATCCAATAAGGTCTGTCCAAAAGAATTCATTCCGTTAAATTCCTGATAATGGAGTAAAAAAACATCATCACCTTCTTCATCTTCAGAAAGTTTCGATTTGATAAACCCGTCAAAAAGATCAGTTTCGTGTTTTTCTCCTAAACAGATCAGCATGGGTTTTTCTTCGTTCTTTGAAACAACTTTCTGCCATTGTCTTTTTAATTTAACCAATTCCAAATCTACCGGATTCATCTGCATCAATTCAGTTTTACAGTTCCACTTACAATATTCGTCTCGCTTCCTCCACCGATATTGATTTTACTCCCACTGCTGAGATTGGCCTCGGTATCTCCTCTCATAGACAATGTTTTAGTTCCGATATCCAGTGTATCTGATTTGATCCCGACACCCGAAGTTGGATCACCGTCCTCAGGGCCTACTCCAACTCCAATACTTGATGTTCCTCCCACTCCGATATTAATTCCCTGAACCAATATTTCTTTTCCTTTAATCTGAATATTGCCATCTTTATCCATATAAATAGAGCTGCTTCCACAATTCAGGGTAATGGAAATCTTGCTGTCTATGGTTATATTTCCGGCTCCATCCAGAAAAACAGAGTTCTGGTCCTTATCTTTCACTGTAATTCCTCCGCCATCATCCAGGCTCATGGTGTGACCGCTTTTACTGCTTAAGCTTTTAATATTATTTCCGGCCCCTCCGCCTCCGCCAACTCCTCCATGGAACATTCCACCCATCACAAACGGACGGTCAGGGTGCTGGTGGGCAAAATTAACAACCACCTGATCTCCTTCTTCCGGAATGGCCATAAATCCGCGGTTTTTACTTACTTTTTCACTTCCTCCGCCATCAGGAGTCATCACTCTGATATATTCAGTAGTGGTAGAACCATTTTGCCAGTCAAACTGTACTTTCACTCTTCCCTGGTTCAAAGGGTCTGCATTAGAAATCACTTTCGCAAACTGAGCATCCGCTTTTGGGATGTGAAATTCCGGTCGGGGAATAAATCCTGTATCGGAAGCAATGGCCTCAAAGGTTCCTGTATAATATCCTCTTGCATCTACTTCGTGATACATCTCTGTAATCATCAGTTTGGTAAAGTAGGTGGTTTCACTGCTTTCAGCTTTTCTCATCTCGATATCGGCAATACAGCCGGGATAAAGAAATGGCACCGTTGTAACCCCTGAAATAACAAATACTTCAGCAGCTTTACTGCCTGCTGTTCCTTTTTGGGAGTTTTCAACATCCATGAAAGAAACGGCTTTTATAGGAGCCACTCTCAGCGATGGAGTGGTAAAGATCCTCTCTGAAATTTCATAAGCCCTTTTAGCAATATCTGAGGTATGGCTGATCTTTGAGCTTCCGGCCATCAATTTTTCATTTTTGCTGCTGTTATACCCATAGAATGACGGATTCACGTGCTGTGCTTTCATTTTTATCTTGACATCACTCACACTGCTTCCATAGGTAAGTTTTACAGGTTTTTCCTGGGGGGGAAGCTTTCCGAAATGCAGTACTTCACCATCATAATAAAACTGTTCCCCATAGGCTTCTGCAATTCTGGCCAGATAATTATAATGGGTTTCTTCATATTGTGAGCTGTAGGAAACGTTTCCATGAGCTGCATCTACCCTGAAATCAAAGGTATTTTGTCCCAGCCCTTCTTTGATGACCTGATCCGCAATACTGTTCAGACTGATTTCCTGTGCCCCTCCAAAACTTTGAATATGGGGTGCAGCATCTAAAAGAACAGTAGGACTGGAACCAGTAAGAACTATATTTCCCAGGCTTCCTTTTTCCTGGCTGAAACCTACTTCTGTAATCACTCCTACAAAATTCCTTTCCGGACCGTCTTCAACATCTTTATATCTGAAGATCACCGTCATTCTTTTTCCAAGAAAATTCTGAGCTTCCTCCAGATTATGGTTTTCTGAACTTCCCAGTGTATCATGGGCCAGCATCAGATCAAATTCATGATGTCTTACGGCACTCTGTTTTAGCTGAAAACTCTTGAAATGTTTGATCACTTTTCCGTCAATTACAATTTCAAGTTTTACCACACGATTAATACCAGCCACCTGATTTCCAGGAATAGTATTGGCATTATAAATTCCGGAAGTTGGCTGCTTTGCCCATACTCTATCTTCTACCAGAGTGGGAGGATTAGGCTGTTTAACCTGATTCATAAACATTTGAGAACCGTTTTGAACCATTCCGGTATAGGCTTGGGCCTGAACCATTTTTTCAGTAGCTTTCTTAACGGTTCCACTAGATTTTTCCTGTACTTTCTGAGCAGTTTTGCTGACTGCCTGCTCTGTCAATGTTTCTTCAACACTGTTTACAGCTGAAATTTTATCTTTGGAAACAGGCATTTTAGGTGAACGATCATCCTGAAACATAATTGTAATATTTTGATTGATTGGGTGTCAAGTTTTTTTATCTGAATCTATCTGAAATAAAAAATCAGTTAGATATCATCCGTGTTCCATTCCTCTATGATAGTGAAACCAGATGTTGAGGTCAAAGCAGGGTAATATGATATGAATAAAGTAAAGCTGTAGTCTTGCTTAAATCCCCGTTGAATTTTAAGACTCTTTCTGGTTTTACTTTATGGTAAGCAGATTTTTCTCATTATTAATTTTTGTAATTGGATTGGTGGTATTACAAATATAAAACGGCAACCGCTATTCAGAAAATTTTCTACATGTAATCTGAAATTTTGTAGTAGTTCTACGACTTTCCATTAATAATTCTAAAACAAATGATTAAAATAAACAAACAAATATCTCAATACCAGATCAGTATTTAACATTTTTTAATAAACAAAAGCAATTTATTTATCACTATCAATAGAAATAAACTAAAATATACTGAATCATTAACAATTAAAAAACCAGCTGCATTACGACAGCTGGTTTATATTAAATTCGGTATATATTTTTCTTACTGTTTTCTCAGTTCTGATACTTTTTTCAGATAAACATCGGTCTGGTCAAGAAAATCCTGATCAGTTTCCTGTATTGCAATGTGGGGAATGATTCCCTGTCCTTTTTTCTGATCCGGAAGATTTTGCGCATCCTGAATCACGTGGACAATAGAAAATCCTGTCTGAATCCCTGTATTGGGAAGTTCATATACCAGCGGAAGATGTCCGTTATGTTCATAATATCCACCTACTGTTTCTTTCCCAATCACTACTGCATTGGTGTAAGATTTAATAAGTGAAGCCAGATGTGAAGCTGCGGAAGCTACCCTTTGGTCTACAAGCAGGTAAATCTGTCCTTTAAACGTTCTTTCATTAGGCATAATGGATGGATTTTTGCCATCCGCCCAATAATATTTTCCCTGTACGTTTTTAGGATAAAGCTGTTTCAGATAGGCATTCAATCCATGTTTATCCTGTACTCCATTGGAAAGAAAAAGAGGTGTTATGACCAGTTTTTCTTCCAGGGGAACTTCGTTAAATTGAGTATAAGCATAATGGCTGTCGCGGAAAGGTCTTTGTGTAAGATAGGAAAATACTTTTTCATAAAGAGCTCCCGTACCTCCTGTATTTCCTCTGAGATCAATGATCAGATTCTGTATTTTTTCCTGCTCCAGAGTATCCATCATCTGATCAAGAAAAACACTGAATTTTTTATAAGCAGGATCTTCTTTTCCGGTTGCAAAATCGAAGCCTCTCAAAGAAAGTCTGTAAATTCCTTCTCCTTCTTTACTAAAACTATATTTCTCAGACAACAGTTTTTTATCAAAAGTAAGTGAATATCTTGATTCCTGAAGTTTTTTAAAGCTTTCCAAGGGTATTCCCGGCAGGGAAACTTCTTTTACAACTCCATTCCATTGATATTGGATCAAATACTCTTTATGGTTTCCGAATTCTATATAAAATTTATCCAGCATCCCTCTTTCAAAACCTGTGGTTTCCTTGTAAGGCATGGAATACCCGTCAGAAAAATAGTACTGGGAAAAGCGTCTTATCATTTGTTTTGCAGAAACTCCGTTGATGGAAAGGATTTCGGCCCCAAGAGGCACGGCTGTATCTTTAGAGTCCTGAAGCAGGCGTCCATCAATATTCTTCAGTGTGATGGGAAGGTATTCTGGTTTCTGAGTAAGATAATATGAAGCATGATTGGGTAGATCTGTATAATTATGACAGCTCCCTTCAAATCCGGTAAGTTGGGTAATAACTTTATAGAAATCGAAAATATTTTTACTGTTCCGGGCTTTTTCTTCCGCCTGCTGGTAGATGCTGTCTATTTGTTTTTTATTTCTGTAAACATACAGTCCGGAATTTGCTTTTTCCCTGATAGAACGGAATGTTCTCAGATCTTCTACAAACTGATCGGAAGTGAACTGGCCATTCAAAACAGGTACATTTTTGGATTCTGTGATAGTGACTTTTACCGCTTTGCTCTTTTCAAGATAAGATTTGGCCCATATTTTTACTTCATATTTTTTTCCTTTTTCAGGAGTAAAATATAAACGTTCAATACTTTTTATTCCACGGGAATCATCCTGTTCTTTTATTTTTTTTCCATCCATCAACAATGCAACTCCCAGATTGGCATCAGCAGACTGTATTGAGATCCATGAAGGTTTATGAGATTGTGGCAAATATTTCACGGTATCACCCGGTTTGATTATAGAATTGGTCTGTGCATATGTACTGTTTAAAAACAGTAAAAGAGGAATGATAAGAGGTCTGGCCATTATTATTTTTTGAATGGGCTAATATACAAATTAACCTCAGTCATTCCTTTTCAACACTATAATTTCACACTCATTTCCTGTACTTCTTCTGCGGAGAAACCATAGATCTGCGGTGTCTTTACATCCAGAAGGTTCAGATAGATGTATAGTTCTGCCCGGTGGTGGATTTCATGCTCTATCATAGCACGGAGCCATTTCCATATAGAAATTTCACTGTTAGCAGGAGTCAGGCATTTCCTGGTGAGGTCTTCGTCGGTAAGCCCATTAATAATTCCAAGGGTTTGCCTGTGCATTTCATTAAAAAACGTAACTGTATTTTCGTAACCGTCAGCCAGTTCTTTTCCACATCCAGGATAAGCACTTTTTCTCCCTGCAATGGTTTCTCCATACATATATCGCTCAATGGCTGCAATATGTCTTATCTGGTCACCAATGGTAAATTTTCCGGGTTTATAGGAAAAATCAATATGCTGCGGAGGAACAGCTTCTATAATACGGTTGGTTCTCTCTCTTATTTTTCCATAATAATCTATGAATGACTGTACTGTTTTTATTTCCATATTTTTGTTTTGTCAGGTCCTGTTCTATCAAGTGAATATAAGAAATCTAATGAAAATAAGATTTTGATTTTTATTATAAATCATCCATAAGGTTAAAAAAATCACCAATAAGCGATATTAAAATTTGGAATCTCCGTAAATAACCGATATTTTAGTTAAAAAATAACCATGATGAAAATAGGAATATCTTTGTGTATTATATTATCTGGTTTCAGCTGTGTCACGGCTCAATCCACAAAAATTGATACTGAAAAGCTCCTTGAATATTATGAAACACAGCGTTATGCCGATGCTGCTAACTATCTTCAGAGCATATATCCCGGAGAGACACAGGATATAAAAGCCCTTTCACAAATAGCTTATTGCAATATGATGGCCGGAAAGCTGCAGGAAGCAGAAAAAAATTATCAGAAAATCAATACCATTCAGCCGAACAGCCTGCCTACTCTATTCAGTCTGACCAGCATCAATTCCAGAAGGGGAAATGTGGCCAATGCCAAAGCTTATCTTGAGCAGATCATTCAGCTTGACAGCCTTAACTTCAGTGCTTATAAACAGCTTGCAGCCTATGCAGACAATCCTGAATCCAGGCTCAATTATCTCAAAAAAGCAAATACTCTTAATGCTGCTGATCCTGATGTTGCTTATGATCTTTCTCTAGCCTACAGCAGTCTTAAACAATACCAACCTGCTTATGATGTATTGAAAACGGCTATCGCAGCTGATCCTGAAAACTTCACTTTACAACAGGCATTACTGCCGGTTGCTAACCAGCTCACGAAATATCAGGAAGTGATTGAAATTGGTGAAAAGCTGCTGAAAAATCATGCTGATGTCAATGTAATGAACGATATGGGACAGGCTTATTTCTATGTAAAGGATTATCAGAAATGTATCACGCTTTACAAAACTTTGGAAGATATAGGTGTACAAAATGAAGGCACTTTCTATTACATGGCATTGAGCTATCGTGAGCTGAAAGATTACAATAAAGCTGAAATCTATGCACAAAAGACTATTGATGAAGCGGTTTCAAAGCACACCACTGTTTACTATGCTGCGCTGGCAGGTATTCATGAAGCTAAAAACCAGTATAATGACGCAGTGACAGCTTATAAAAGAGGACTAACCTTTGGCACCAGCAATATTATTTATTACCGTTTAGGACTTCTTTATGATCTCAATCTGAAGCAGCCTAAAAATGCAGCAATATATTATCAGATGTACCTTAAAAACAGTCCGGACCAGGAAAAGGAAAAAGAGCAGATTGCTTATGCAAAAGGAAGAATCCCTGCTTTAAAATAAAATCAGAAAACGGGTACAGCATTTTGTGATTATAGTCACAAGTGGGACATTCACTGATCTGTTAATTTTGTATTCAACAATAAAAAACAATATTTATGGACCATACCATTCAAAACATTGCAGAACAGTTTATCCAGTATTTAAATGAAGAAAACTTTGATAAGGCGGAAAGCTGTCTTGATCCTGATTTTAAATTTACAGGAGTATTGGGAAAAAGAGAGGGAGCTTCTATTTATATAAAAGATATGAAGCAGATGAAATTCAAATATGAAATTCTTAAGGCTTTTACATCCGGAGAAGATGTATGTTTCTGGTATAATATCAACATGGGAAAAAAAACAATAGAATCTTCAGGATGGTATCATATACAGAATGGGAAAATCGTAACATTAAAGGTACTGTTTGATCCCAGACCTTTACTGGACAAATAAAGAATGATTTAAATCCTGATAAATACTGAATCCGATTATAATTTTTGGACACAGATATTTCAACAGGTAAAAGGTGGTTTTAAAAATATTAAAAAGATCGTCTCCATTCCTCTCCCTTAGTCGTTATATAAAAAAGAATATAGTTTTATGAAAGAATTTGCATTGATCTTCAGACTGAAAGATATTTCTGATTTTAAACCTACTTCGGAACAGATCCGGGAACGTATGATATGGCTGGAAAATATTGCTGCTCAAAATAAACTGGTGGATAAGGGAAATACTTTATTACCTGCTCCGGGAAAAGCTAAAACCGTAAAACCTGACCATATTGTAACGGATGGCCCCTATACTGAAATTAAAGAGTTCATCAGCGGATATATTATTGTAAGGGCTGAATCTATTGAGGAAGCCGTCGAAATGGCGAAGGAAAATCCCATTTTTAAAATCGGAGGAAATATTGAGGTCCGTGAAGTTTTGAAGGTGAATCAATAAGATGGAAGATTGGGACTGGAAGTTGTGACAATTGAAGTGTTTTTCATTGAACATCTTTTAATTAAATCCATCCCACTTTTTTTCTCCAAACCGTATATTCAACATCTTTGCTGTCAATTTCCGGAATGTCTTCAGGTTCCGGAATTTTATTGATATCTGTCATGGATAATGCCGGCAGGCTTACTGTTTCACGCATTTTGTTTAAGTTTTCTTTCTTTTCTACAGGATAAATGGTTCCATCGGCGGTTAACTGTGTCCCATATCTTTGGGGCTTGCTCTGAAAAACCTGGATACGGTCGTATAAATAAGCTTTGTGAACAGGGCTGATATCAGGATAATTCTCTT
This sequence comes from Chryseobacterium sp. ON_d1, assembly GCF_006829085.1. GTDB lineage: Bacteria > Bacteroidota > Bacteroidia > Flavobacteriales > Weeksellaceae > Chryseobacterium. The sequence goes on along the minus strand of NZ_BJTC01000001.1, from coordinate 308,232 downwards.
CCATCATGGCATAACATGCTTTCATAAATTCAGGTTCGCTGATGGCATGCTGAATAATCAGCCAGGCAGCATCATTTGCCTTTTCTCCTACTTTTGAGATGGTAGGATAACCAATTTCAGCGATGATTTCCCTTAGCCGCACTGCATTGGCCTTATGGATTTTTTCCATTTCAGGATGATAGCCTCCATAAAGCTCTCCGGTTGTTAACAGTTTTTCTCTGACTACCAGATCTTTGTCAGCCAGATCAATCAGTTCTTTTTCAAAAGGAAGATAATTCATAGTATAAATGATCATTGGTGATAGATAAATGATGAGTTTGAATATTCTCTATATGATTTTACCAAGAATAAAGTTTACTCTGTCTTGTACCGGAAGCTTCGGAACTTCTATGATAGTATAGCCGTATTCCTGATAAATTTCTTTCATGCATTCAAAGGTTTCTCCTGCTTTTTCAAAGGTCTGTTTTCTTTCAGCATCATTTTCGTAGATTTCTTTCCACGGTGGAAGAATGAAAATATTGTTCTGATAAACCATATCCCCAGCTTTTGATGCCATTGATGCCGGAACGGGAATATTTTCAAGTCTCATATAACCAAGTGTATCCAATATTCCACGGTCAAAGAAAACAGGTTTTGTATGAACTGCCTGACTTATTTTCTGATAGGTTTTTACAGATTCTTCAAACATCAGTTCTGCAAAAAGTTCTTTGTTGAGCCACGGAAGCCCTTCACCACCGGAGCCCATCTGCTCCTTAATGACTCTCCTTCCTTCTTCCGGGACTGTTATCAATCCCTGATGGTTTAATTCATCCAGTAAGGTTGTCTTTCCCGCTCCCGGGCCCCCGGTAATAATATATAATGCTGACATATTCTGCTTCATAGATTTGGATTATATTAAAAAACAACCACACAGCACAACAGAAATTTTACACTGTAGATACTATTTATTATTTCTAATGATACTTTTATAGGTGTTAATCCGGTCCTCTTCCCGGTGCATATTGCACAATATCAGAAGATCATCCGTATTGTACTTTTCTGAAACCTGATCTAGCCTCTGACTGACAGATGACGGTGTTTCTGTAATAATCCGGTCTAAAACAGTAAAGAACTCTTCTTCATCTTTTGTTCCCAAAATCTTCTGTTCCACAGCTTCAGGAGAAAGAACAGCATTGGGACTTGCCAATTGCCGGGACTGCAAAAACTGATAAGCCATTCCATAAGCATTTCTTCTGGCTGCTTCAGTTGTATCTGCTACTGATACAGCCACTGCTACCTGTAAGGAAGGCTGTGGAAAATACTTTATTCTGTCAAATTCTCTGAGATAAGCATCGGTATTTTCCATCCCACCTTCATTGTTCATAAAAGCAGCGAACGAATATCCAATCCCATGCTTTGCAGCTTCCATGGCAGAAGTCATTCCTGACCCCAGCCACATGATTTCAGGGATATGGTCTACATGGGCGGGCTGGGCAATAAGCCCGTCATACAGACCTTCTTCATCTCTGATGTATTGGATAATCTCTTCCAGTTTAGTCTCCATATTGGATAAAATCACAGGCCTGTTGTTATTGAGAGCCATTACAGCATCTTTTAGCCCTCCCGGTGCTTTTCCCAAACCCAGAATAAAACGCTTGGGATATAGAGTTGACAGCATTTTGGCCCATTCTGCAATTTTATAGGCAGAATAGTTTCTCATCATGATACCTGCTGTTCCTACTTTGATACGGTTTGTTTTACTGAGGACAACTGCTGCCAGAATTTCAGGACTGGAACTTCCATAGGCCTCTACTCCATGATGTTCGGAATACATAATGCTATGAAACCCCGTTTCTTCAGCCAATACTGCAAGATTAAGGCTATTTTTCAAGGCAGATGCGGCATGATCTCCCATTGTTGTAGGTGACTGATCTAATATCCCTAATTTCAACTTCATAGTATCAAATGAATTTATGGTGAAGTTATAAAAAAAGCTCTATCTGATAGAGAAATACTTATTTATTATTCTTTCGGCGGAAAGATAATTCCTTCCTCTCTGATCAGCTCATATCCGAAACTCATAATGGTTTCAATAACCGGAATGGCTCTCTTCCCCTTCTCTGTAAGGCTGTACTCTACTTTCGGAGGAACTACGGGAAATACTTCACGATAAACCATACCTTTTGCTTCCAGTTCACGCAGCTGGCTGGTCAGCATCTTATCTGTAATATGGGGAATATCCTTTTTCAGCTCGCTGAAACGGAGTGGCTTTTCCTGCAACCTCCACAGAATCGGCATTTTCCAGGTTCCGCCGATATGGCTTAATGCGAATTCAATAGGAGTATAATATAATCTTTTATCATGGAAAAACTGAGGCATGGCAATCTTATTTTTAATTGAACTTTCAAAAAAGTAAGTATAGAACCAAAAGGTAAGTATATCATTTTTTGAAAGTCTATTCTGCAAATTTGCAAAAAAATAATGAAAATGAATAGAAATCTTTATGTGCTGGCACTGGGTGTTTTCGGAATCACCACTACAGAATTCGGAGTGATAGGAGTATTGCCGGAACTCGCTTCCTCATTCCGAATCTCCATTGAAAAAGCGGGGTGGCTGTTGAGTGCTTTTGCCTTGATCGTTGCTGTTTTTGGGCCATTTATGCTTCTTGTATTGTCTTCTTTCAAAAGGAAAAACTTATTGATCCTTTCTTTATCGGTTTTTGTGGCAGCCAATATCCTGTCTGCCTTTATAACTAATTTTTATCTGCTTCTTGGTATCAGAATGATGCCTGCATTTTTCCATCCTGTATACTGGTCCATTGCTTTATCTGTTGCCGGACAAACCTCAGATCCTGCGCAAAAATCCAGAGCTGTAAGCATCATTTTTTCCGGGCTTACCTCAGCAACTGTTCTGGGAGTTCCATTAGCCGCTTTTATGTCTGATCTTTTTTCCTGGCAATCTTCTTTTTTACTTACCGCTTTCATTAATGGAATTGCTCTTGCCGGAGTATGGTTTTATTTGCCATCTCTTCAAAATACAGGCATATCATTAAATAAGTTTCCAAACAGAATATTCCTGAATAAAAATCTATGGAATGGGCTCTTTCTTGCATTCTTTACCATTGCAGCAATGTACTCAAGCTACGGCTATATGGCAGATTTTTTAAAGAATGTCACCAAAATGGATGGAAAACAAATCAGTATGATGCTTTTCCTGTTCGGAACGGCAGGCATTGCCGGAAATAAAATTGCCGGAAAATATATGAGCAGATTTCCGTTTAAGACGACTCTTCTTTTTTTAATTTTATTATCAGGTATTCATCTCCTGATGGGGCATTACGGCAGCGATTTTGCACCTGCGATTTTGATTACAGGATGTTGGGGTCTGGTTCATTCCGGAGGATTTCTGATCAGTAATATCAATGTAACATCATCTGCATCAGAAACCTCTGAGTTCATCAACAGTATTTTTACTTCCTGCGGAAATTTTGCTGTTACAGCCGGAACGCTGTTTGGAGGAGTCTGGATTGTTCATTATGGTATAGAAAATATAATGTGGTCAGGCATCCTAGGTCTTGTTCCTGCTCTGATTATGCTGCTTTTCAGAAAAAAATAGTTTTAAAGGCAATATAACATAAATAACTTAGAATAAATTTGTTTCAGGCTATTAATATTATTTTCTTAAGATACTGTATATAAAAGTCAGCAATACCGCCCCAATTATGATCATTAACCACCAGTATGGTAAAACCCATAGAATAAAGTATTTCAGGGAATTGATCGGATAAGACACAACATTATCCGATGGATATACCTGTTGGAAAGCCGAATCAGTAAGCCCCAGAATATAGACTATAAGAGATAATATAAGAATGTTTACAACAAATGTTTTTAAAATATTTTTTTTCATACTGACCCATCCATACATGGTTACTCTAGATTTTTCTGGAATAATGCTTACTTCTGATCCTGATTTTTGCGACTGTCCTTTATAATAGTTATTGCGACAAAATAAATCAGAAGCACAAGCATATGGACTCCAGACACAACAAGCAGAAAAAACCACCATACAAGCCTGGCTCCTCCATTGCTGTCATATATAAAATGATAGTATAATATTGAATTGTATAAACAAAATAATATCATATTGACACTGCCAAGCTTCCAATTGTGTCTGAAGGATATGATCATAAATAAAAAACAGACTATTGAAACTGTATATAAAAGTTGGTTTTCATTCATTGATCACCAAATTATTTATTCCCCGTTTTAAATTTTATAAGAAGGTTTTCATCTTTCAAAGGGTAACCGTCTTTAGAAGCAAAACTTTTATTCGTAATGACAAACTCATACTCTTTACCTGGTTTCAGATCTACTCCCAGAACCAAAGTTTTATCACCATTTTCCATTCCGATAACTTTGGTGATCGGCATATATTCTTTTCCTTTATCGGAAAGATTGAATGAATAATTTCCCGGCACCATTTCTTTTGAGAAAGTAATTCTTATTTCTTTTATATCTGCATTTACATTCACTGTCCCGTTTGCAGGGTCGGTTTTTACAACATAGGGTAAGTTTTTTTCATATTCACTGATCAATTTTTGCTTATCTATTTTTTCAGTAAAAAACTTTGATCTGGTAAGGAAATCTTCAACAGCTTTATCATTATTATAATTAAGTTCAATAATATCTTTAACTGCCTTTTTTTTATCTTTGGCATTCCGGTAGTAGGATTTACAGATCTCATATCCTATATAATAGCCAAGATCAGCACTTTCTCCTTTCTGTCTTCCATTATAAAGCCAGTTTGTGAAATTTCCGGTGAACATTTCTTTTTTAAACAGGTTTTTCACCTCAGCTGTATGCGCTGCTCCGTAAGAAAGATACTTCCTTTCCAAAGGCTTATTCATGACCAGCTCGGCCATCAGATCACAGGCACCTTCTTTGATAGATTGGCTTAAAACCCTTCTGCGGTCCCCGGTCTGCTGGGTATGGATATATTCATGAACATTTAAAGAGACGATATTATCCAGAGACTGCATTGCAAAAACACTTTTCAGCCATTCATCTTTTAATTCTGAAATATCTGTAGAAGGAAGCCCTGTAGCAAGTTCGGCTCCTACCAGCACCATTTTTCCACTCACCGTTCCTCCTGAATTAAGCCCGCCTATCGTAAAATACATTTCGGCTTCTTTAAGGTCCGGATAGATCTCCTTCAGCTTGATAATACTGGCTTCCAGTTCATTTGTTTTGGTTTTTATCGTCAGAGTGTTGGGTCTGATTGAGTTCAAGAATTTAGGATACTTTTCAATGATGTTTACAAACACCGTATCATTATAATCCCTGGCTTTCATAAAGGCTTTCAGACCTGGTGTTCCTTTGTCTGTATAGAGTTTCTTAATCAGAGCAAGTTTTTGGGTATGATCGTTTGTTTTTTGAATGCTGTCATAGGCTACCCAAAAATTGTCAATATCTGAAGTAAAAATTTTTGCTGATTTCTGTGAGAAAGCACTTGCAAATACAAGTGAAAGAATGATTGTTGAAATGCGTTTCATGGTTATTTTAATATTAACAGGTATAGTTTTCCAATGGTATATCTTAATACCCATCAAAAGATATTCTTATTTATGAAATACAAATATACCTTTTTAATTATTTATCAAAACCGGCAGATTATTTTATTTTTTAATTCTATTTATAATAGTTCCAAATAATTTCAATTATTTTCATTTATTATCGTAAATATTTAATACTTTAGCTTAATAATTTAAACGAATGGGAATACGCCTTAAACCGATTGATATTGTAGATGACATTTCACAAGAAGAATTCCGTGAAAAATATCTAAAGCCATGTAAGCCAGTGGTAATCAGAAATATGGCAAGAAAGTGGCCTGCTTATCAAAAATGGACGATGGAGTATATGAAAGAAGTGGTTGGTGATGTTATAGTTCCCCTTTACGACAGTTCGAAAGCAGATCCTGCAGCTCCTATCAATACGCCAACGACAAAAATGCCTTTCAGTGAATATGTTGATCTTATTCAGAAGGAGCCTACAGACCTGAGAATATTTTTCTTTGATCCTATCAAATTTGCCCCAAAACTTTTAGAAGACTATGTTCCGCCAAAGAATCTGATGGGGGGGTTTTTAGATAAATATCCAAGTATGTTTTTCGGAGGTAAAGGTTCTGTAACTTTCCTTCATTATGATATTGATATGCCACATATTTTCCATACCCATTTCAATGGAAGAAAGCACGTTCTTCTGTTTGAATACAAATGGAAAACACGTCTGTATAAACTTCCTTATGCTACCTATGCACTGGAAGATTATGATATCGCCAATCCTGATTTTGAAAAATTCCCGGCACTGGATGGGATTGAAGGGATTGAGTGTTTTCTGGAACACGGAGATACTTTATTCATGCCTACCGGATGGTGGCACTGGATGAAATATCTGGACGGATCTTTCTCTATTTCTCTGAGAGCATGGGATAAAAGCTGGGCGGTAAAAGCTCACTCTCTCTGGAATCTTGCCATTCAGCGTAATTTTGACAACTTTATGAAAGGCCGTTACAAAAAGAGGTATATGGACTGGAAAGAAAGAAAAGCCGTAGAAAAAGCCAATATTGCTTTGAAAAAAGGGCTTCCCAAATAGTAAAAAAACTTTTAAATAAAAAAGAGTGGGTGATTTTGATTCAAGCATCCACTCTTTTTTATTTCCCTTTTAAAATATAACGTAAAAATTAACTAAATTGCATAAGATGTTCCCTTAATACTTCGTATATGTTTGAAAAGTTGATAGACAGCTTTGAGAAGCTATGCCTTCAGATCATTATTGAAATACTATTGGTTCCGGTCACCATTTTCAAGTTGTTTCAGGATCCCCGCCGCTGCTACGATCTTTCTGTACACGAAATGGAAAAAGAAGAAACCGAACGTTTTCATGACTACCTGTCTCCTATTAAGCTTTCTGTTTATACGTCTGTAATTGTCTCTGTGCTTTTAATGGATTACAGCGGTGAGCACAATATTATTTCGAAGATTAAGGGATTAAGCATGGTAGAAAAAGCACTCTTTATATTTTTGATGAATAATATTACTGCTGTCATATTCAGTGTTGCTTTATTATGGTACAAAAGGGAGAAAGTAAATACAGTAACTTTCCGAACATTATTATTTTCTTTTATTTATACAACCGTTTATACCTCTACTCCTTTTTTTATATTAATCAGTTCAGCTATGTTTCTGGGGCAAACATTGAATGTAGAAGCTTATCTGGACCGTCTTGGTAAAGTGAATGAATATGGAACAAGAGATTATCTGTTTTTTCTGGTCTTTCTGGTTTTTATTATCATTGGAATTATTGGAGTCTTTAAGCTATTCAAAGCGCTCCATTATATTCTGAAGAATAATTTCAGCTATCACCCATATGTGGTATGGTTTTTCACAGTCCTCTTTTTTGTGGTCCAGCTTTATTATGCCAGAGGATTCATTTAGAAACCAATACATACAAGTCTGTTCATATTTTGCTTACCTTTGTAAAAATTTCACATCATGCCCAAACCCCGAGAAAGAATATTAAGCACAGCAATGGTACTCTTCCATAGACAGGGTTATAACAATACGGGAATCAATCAGATTATTGATGAGGCCGATGTATCAAAAGCAAGTTTCTACCAGCATTTTAAATCCAAAGATGATCTTTGTATCGAATTCCTCAACAGAAGGTACGATTATTGGGTATCTGAACTTGAAAAATTCACATCAGAATCAAAAACATTACAGGAAAAACTTCAGAAATCCTTTGATTTTCTGATTCATATGAATGAAAGAGAAGATTTCAGGGGATGCAGCTTTCTGAATATCCTGTCTGAGATTCCTGCCGATAAAGAAGAAATCCACAAGGTCATCCGTCATCATAAAAATAAACTGAGAGAAGGCTTTAATGAGGATATTCAGAATGATATTACTTCGGCTCATATCTATCTTCTTTTTGAAAGCTCTATACTTACCAGCCAGCTTTACAGGTCTAATGAGCTGATCGAAAAATCTAAGATCATCGTATATGACCTACTTAATACTCCACATTAAACGAGAATTTTAATTTTAGGCTAAAGCCATCCCTATTGAATTCAGATGTTTAAAGGAACATCTTTTATCTTTTATCTTTTATCTTTTATCTTTTATCTTTTATCTTTTATCTTTTATCTTTTATCTTTTATCTTTTATCAATTCTCTGTATTAACAATTATTAAAAAAACCTTAATTTTCTCTTCAACCCCTTTTCCTTACTGAAGATTACTTTTGTTTCAATTTTTATCTAAAAAAGGAAAAGTGAAAAAAATTTTTACAACTGTTTTATTTTGTGCCTCTGTCTTTTTCTATGCACAATCCGGCTCTCTTTCCGGAAACATCAACGATGATTCGAAAATAGCCCTGCCGGGAGCCAAGATCTCCCTAAGCCCGGGAAATATCTATACAACTTCTGATGAACACGGAAATTTTGTTTTCCTAAACGTTCCTCCAGGAACTTATACCATGAAAATTGATTATCTGGGGTATGGAACTCATGAGTACAAAGTGACCGTGGAGCCTGAAAAAAATACCCGTCAGAATATTATTTTTGACAAGAAAGAAACATCTATTGCAGAAGTTGTAGTATCAGGAGCAACATTAAAAAATCAGGCAAGAGCATTAAACAAGCAAAAGAACAACGCCAATATAACCAATGTAATTTCTTCCGATCAGATTGGCCGCTTCCCTGATGCCAATATTGGGGATGCTCTGAAGCGTGTTCCCGGAATTACCATACAGAATGACCAGGGAGAGGCAAGAAATCTTATTATCAGGGGACTTGCACCCAACCTTAACTCCGTTACCCTCAATGGCGACAGAATTCCTTCTGCTGAAGGTGATAACCGGAATGTACAGATGGATCTGATTCCTTCAGATATGATCTCTACGATAGAGGTTAATAAAACCCTGACTCCGGATATGGATGCTGATGCTATCGGAGGTTCTGTAAACCTTATCACCAGAGCATCCCCTAACGGACAGAGAATCTCAGCTACCCTTGCCGGAGGATACAACCCGATCCGTGAAAAAGGAAATTATACAGCCGGTTTTGTCTATGGAAACCGGTTTTTAGATAAAAAATTAGGTGCTGTATTCAGCTTTTCTTATAATAACAACAATTTTGGTTCAGATAATATAGAACCTGTATGGAGCCAGGCCAATGATCTTAAGCAGACGGTCTATGTAAGTAAAATGGGAGTACGCTATTATAATGAGCACCGTATCAGACACAGCTTTGATCTTAATATGGACTATGAATTCGATTCCAAAAACAAGATCTATGCTTCTGCGATGTACAATTTCAGAAATGACAGGGAAACCCGATACGCACTAGGATATAAAATAAAACCTGTTTACAGTGCTGATGAAACTGAAATTACAGACTGGAAAGGAAGCATTACAAGACAGAATAAAGGGGGTGATGCTGATAATGACAACACCCGTCTGGAAAAGCAGAAAGTTCAGAATTATGCTTTAAGAGGGGAACATTTATTAGGCTCTAAAGTAGATCTTGACTGGTCTGTCAACTATGCCATCGCAAGTGAAGATAAGCCTCACCAGCGTTATATAGAGTTTGAAAACAGCAAAATGAATTTCTCTCCCGACCTCAGTAATCCCGAGAAACCCATAATCAACCTTCTCGCAGCAAATAATCTGGGCAGCTATAAACTGAGTGATCTTTCGGATGCCAACAGCTTTACACAGGAGAAGGAACTGGGAGCAAAAGTGAATGTACGTTTTCCGTTTTCTGTAATTGAGGGGCAGAAAGGACGTCTTCGTACAGGTTTCCGTATGCGTCTGAAGAAAAAGGAAAGAGAGAATGATTTCTACGCTTTTACGCCTGTCAACAATATGGGAAGCCTTTTATCCGTTCCGACAATAAATCTTGACGGTCAGAACTTCCAGCCGGGAAATTATGTTCCGGGAACATTCGTTGATCCTTCTTACCTTGGAAATCTGGATTTATTCAATCCGGCGCTATTCAATGGCAAGCTGAAGCCTGAAAAGTATTTATCCAGCAACTACAATGCAAAAGAGCAGATCTATGCGGGGTATATTCGCTGGGATCAGGATTTTAATGATCAACTATCGATGATCGTTGGAGCCCGTATAGAGACAACACAGATTGATTACACCGGAAACTATGTCATGAATGAAAAGGATCTGGTAGGACAAATCAATAATACCAATACCTACACAAACGTGCTTCCGAATATTTCCTTCAAATATGTACCAGTGCAGGATCTTGTACTTCGTGCAGCGTTTACGACAGCTCTTGCACGCCCGAATTACTATTCGCTGGTTCCTTACCTGAATGTAATTTCAGAAGATGAAATCGTTGCCGCCGGAAATCCGAATCTGAAAGCAACCTATGCTTATAATTTTGATTTTATGGCAGAAAAATATTTTAAATCTGTCGGGATTCTTTCCGGAGGTGTTTTCTACAAAAACCTGAACGATTTTATTTATACCTATTCGAAAAGGAATTATACGGCCAATGATTTTGCCAATGATTTTGCAGGACAAACCAACCCGATTCCAGCCGGAGAAAGCAACTGGAAATTTACCCAGCAGCGTAACGGTGACAATGTAGATATTTATGGTTTCGAGGTTGCTCTACAAAGACAGCTTGACTTTATTCCCGGAGCTTTCTGGAAAGGACTTGGAGTGTACGTCAACTATACATACACCAAATCTAAAGCAAAAGGAATTACCAATGAAGAAGGCATTGAAAGAACAGATGTAGGTTTTCCGGGAGCAGCGCCTCATATGTTCAACGGGTCTCTTTCATGGGAAAACAAACGTTTTTCAGCCAGAATCTCCATGAATTATGCTTCTCATTATATTGATGAGCTTGGTGGCAAGGCATTTGATGACCGTTATTATGACAAACAGTTTTTCCTTGATGCCAATGCTTCCTATAAAATTACAAGCCAGCTCAGAGTTTTTGCAGAGGCCAATAATCTGACGAATCAGCCGTTAAGATACTATCAGGGAATCCCGGGCAGAACCGCTCAGGCTGAATATTACAGACCGAGGTTTACGATGGGCGTGAAATTTGATTTTTAATATATACATGAAAAACATACATTATATACTGGCTCTTTCAGTTCTTCCTTTTGTGATCAGCTGTAACGGGCAACAGCAAATAACAGAAAAATTAAAACCAATGGTAGTTACAGAGACAGTGGTTCATGACACCGATGATCCTGCGATATGGATTAATCCGCAGGACGCTTCAAAAAGTATCATCATCGGAACAGATAAAGATACTGACGGTGGGTTGTACGCCTTTGACCTTAACGGAAAAATCATCAATAAAGTTTCAGGATTAAAACGTCCTAACAATGTTGATCTTGAATATGGTTTTACTTTAAATGGAAAGAAAATCGATATTGCAGCAGTCACTGAAAGAGAAACCAATACAATAAAATTATATTCGCTTCCTGAACTGAAAAAAGTGGGAGAAATCTCTGTATTTGAAGGAGAATCAGAACGTGGCCCCATGGGGATCTCAATGTATAAAAATCCGAAAACGGGAGATATATTTGTGATTGTCGGAAGAAAATCCGGCCCGGCTGACGGCTATCTATGGCAGTATAAGCTTTCTGAGAAAAATGGTTCTATCACTGGTGAAGTTGTCCGTAAATTCGGGAAATACAGCGGATTGAAGGAGATTGAAAGCATTGCCGTAGATGACGAAATGGGTTATATCTATTACTCTGATGAGCAGTTCGGGGTTCATAAATATTATGCTGATCCGGAAAAAGGAAATGAGGAACTGGCAGTTTTCGGAAAAGGTGATTTTAAATCTGATGTGGAAGGAATTTCCATTTATCCTACTTCCAAAAGGAAAGGATATATTCTGGTTTCGAATCAACAGAATGATACTTTCAATGTCTATTTAAGGGAAGATCAGTCTAAAGGAAGGATTGCAGAAATTCCGGTTTCCACACTGGAAAGTGACGGTTCCGAAGTAACCAATGCTAACTTAGGTCCGAAATTTCCAAAAGGCGTTTTTGTTGCGATGAGCAATGGCAGAGTATTTCATTATTATGACTGGAGAATGGTTGAAAAAGCAATTAAAACCGCTGTGAAGGCTGGTAAATAAAAATAATTTTAACCAACATTGTTTTTAGGGAACGTCCATATTTACGAAAATAATAGTGATGCTACAAAACAATTAATAGAAAGTAAAGACGTTAAATTTACTTTAAATGTTTAGTGCTTAATTTTAAATTTTCTTTTAACTTATATGAATATAAATAATAAAAAAGCACCTTCGCAGGTGCTTTTTTCAAAACTAATAACCATGAATCCTAATATATATTTAACTCGATAGGATTGTAATTTTTTGCTCTATTTTCTGCTTTTTTAAGGAGATTACGTCGCTCTTCAGGGTCTTCAATAAATTTGTTATAAAGAGTTGGGTTTGTCAATTCTTTACGCTGATAGTCAAATATTTTTTCCTTTCCCACTAATTTAGCATTAGGATGTAAATTAGCAGAGCTACAATAATATTTCCTTTTTCTAAAGTTATACATTGTAAAATGATAATCATCTTTGTCATCAAATACCTCTAAAATCAATCCTGGTAATTTACTAAACTTGTATGGACCAAAAGGTAAGGGTATTTCTTTTGTAAAATATGCAATCCAGGTTCTACCATACTTTTTTGTTATAGCTTTTTGGCATTTATACTTTCCAATTGTTTTAAATTCATTTAAAAGCTGCCACTTGATATCATTAGTTTCTTCATATTTAAAGTATTCATTTGATGTTTTAAAGGTCACATAAATTTTTCCTGTTGTTGTTCCTATATTTTCTGGAAAGTCAGAAATATATTTCATTTGCTCGTCAATCGGGCTGTTTTCATGAAGCTTTTTTTCTAAACGAAGTGAATCCCCAACATATTGATTAATATTTTTATAGTAGGATTCTTTCTCATTCATCAAAAGAGCAAACGCAGCATCTTGAACAATAGCATTTTTGGTTTGGTTTTTATAAATCAATTTATAATCGGCTTCATATACAACATTAAACCCTCCTTGAGATTTAATTATGATTATAAAGAAAAAGAAAAATAGGCTGTAGTAAATTTTCATGATTTAAATAATACAAGCAAAGCATAAATAAAGCTTTGCTTGAAACTTTGAATTAGAGTTAATTAATGAATATAAAGAGTTATTCCTTTAGGTTTTGTACCACATTCATTATAATTAACAAATTGTAAGAAGTTTGTTATTTGCTCCATTGTATATCCTTCTGTCTGGGTAACATTTACTACTGTTCCACATGAAGTTCTGAATGGAAATGCGCTTACCACACCAGCTAATAAAATAGCACCTAATAAAATTGTTTTTTTCATAAATGTTTAATTTTTAAATTAATAACATATTTGTGATTGCAATCTGGTTACAATTATATGAATTAATTATTAATCACACTTACGGGAATTAGTATTTACTAAAACTTTTTTATTATATAGAATACATGCAAGGTGAAACAATGCTTTTGCTTCATAAAATTCATTGATTTTATTGTTTCGCTTTTCAATTGAACTTAGACTGTTTGGGTTAATGCCATCATTTTAAACTGTTTGGATAATTCTTGCCAAGTTAATCCTGCTTGTAAGTACTCTATAATTAATTTTTCTATTCATTTATACAGTAAAATTATATAGACATTTCATTCAATTAATGAAGCTAAATTTTTATCCATAAGTTTTCAAGCCGCTTGCGGCAAATCTTTGCAACCTTAGAAATAAGAAGCTTAATTTTTAAACTTTGCGTTTGAATAATAATTGCATTGTTATATCACCGCAACAACTTCCATCTTCCAGCCCCTCTTCCTTTCTACTTATACGTCCCAAACACCCTATCCCAAATAGATGTATAAAACCCAAAGTTTTTACTTTCATCCAAATGGTGCTGATTGTGAAACCTTGTTGTTCCCACAAAAAAGCGGTCAAAGGAAGCTGGAAAAAATTCTCTGTTCAGATGCCCTATGGTTCCCCAGGTCAAATTAAGCATAAGGTAAACTGAAATGGAAATGACAGAAAAATCATATCCTATGAGTAAAGCCAGTATCATGAGTCCGAACCCTATCGTTTCAAAAGGATGCAGCACAAAAAGGCTCAAAAAATTCGTACTGACATGCTCATGGTGTTTCCCATGCAGGATTTTATAGATGAACGGTAAATGAGCTGCAAAATGAAAAAAATACATCAGAAGATCCATCAAAAGAAGCAGGGCAATGACTTCAGCTGCTATCCCAATTCCCGATTGATTTTCTCCAAGTACAATCCATCCGCTCTTCCACAAGAAAGCTCCCAGTAACATGACAAAGCTGTTACATAGAACAGTCAACAGGCTGAGATAAAAATCGGATCTTGTTACAGGATGATTTTTCTCCTGTAGCTGGCTTTTACGGCAGGTTTTTTCAATAAAAATATACAAACCTATAGAAAAAAGGTACAGGATGAAATTCATAACCAGACTGAATACAATCCATTGTGGCCAGGAAAACTGCCAGAATATATTTAGGTAACCGGAAAGTTCAGCTTGATTAAAATTCATAAATCCCTCATCCTTCTACTTGACCTCATAAAGGTATGAATTTCACCGTAAAGTCAGCTATAAGTCCTTATTTGTGCTATTTCTGTCGTGCCTTTCTTCTAAGCTCCCGCAGTCTTGACGTCAGCTTTTTTCTTAAATTATTATGATATTCCCGGTAATTTTTGATGCTGTTTTCCAGATTCTTTTTATTAAGCAGATACTCTTCATACAGATGGCTCAGTTCTGAAATCTGGGTAATCACCTCTGAAGGCTGGCTTTCAGGATCTTCCGCAGCTTCTATCAGCAGACGGTAATATTCAATACGGCTGGTCAGGTTCATGTGAAGTTTTGGTTCTATTCCCTGCATGATTTTGTGATTTTATGGTGTTCCTGAATAGGTAAAAGGGCAAAAAGGTTTTAGCCTCTTACTATTCGATATTATTTTTTATTATTAAATAAACCTTTTAATTTTTTCTTGAACTATTAAGATTGTATTAAGTTGTTAAGATTATTAAGATAAGCTTCGCTTTAACTTAAAATCAGAATGATCGGTCTTAACTATACTTTAATTCTTCAAACTTCTTAATGGTTTAAAAATATGACTACATTTCTCTATTCAAATTCTATTTTTCCATCATCACCGGAGGCACATCACTCTGATAGAGAATTGTAATGCTTCCGCTCTTTTCCTGACCTGCAGATTTGAAATAACCTCCGTTGAGGGCTGAAGAAATAAGGGTTTCATCAGGATCACCCAGAGGTAATACCGGAAGCCCTGCGTATTCATTCACGATCATCTGTGGTGAAATCCCATTGCTATATTCTCCGGCACCATTGGCATTGAATACTTTATAAATCACCGGGTGAATCTGCCAGGAAACTTTTCTGGGTTTACGCTTGTCTTCTACTACAAATCCTGCCATATCTTTCCCCAGTGTAGTACTTCCGATCTGAATGACCTGCATGTACGGTTTCAGATTGTTGATGACAATTTCGGCGGCAGATGCTGTACTGTTTGAGGTAAGGATGAATACTTTCTGTAACCCCAATGCATTGGCCCGTAAGGTGGTAAAGTCCAAAGCTTTGGAATCATAGGCAATTTGCTCTGCAAATGTCCTTTTTACTTCACCTCCGTTTTTATTTCCTTTAAAAATAATGAACGGCGAGCCGGATGATAAACCTGAAGGGATCAGGGAACAAAGTGCAGCCGCAGATGATACTGAACCGCCATAATTGTATCGGAGATCAAGGATAAGCTCCTGTACTCCGGCGGCTTTAAATTCTGCAAACTTCTGATTCAGGGCCTGCGTCATTCCGTCCGGGAAATCATAGATATACAGGTAACCCACTTTTTTACCGTTTTTATTAAAAATTTTAGATAAAATGGGCTGTTCAAAAGAGAAACCGTAATAAACAGTAATATTGTTTTCATTGGTAACCATTCCATTTTGCCACTTTCCTACCGTAAGTTCCACAACAGTCTGATCTTTAATAGATGCTGCCATAGCTTCAGCATTTGCAGCCGTCATTACTTTTCCGTTGACTTTAGTAATGATCATACCCCGTTCCAACCCTGCATTGAAAGCCGGAGAATTTTGGAGAACCAGCTTAACCACAGTAACCACTTCATTATTGGCCAGCTGGACAATAGTATAATCAAAACCATACATATTTCTTATGGAGCGTGGATAGGTGGAGGAATCTTCAGTATTAACCACAAAAGAAAACCGGTCCTGTGAAGACAGCAGACTTTTAAAAAAATCTTTTACGGGGAGGCTGTAGTCAGGTTTTGCAGGCATCTGATCTGCCCAGTAATAGTACCGTTTCATACTGTCCTGAACCCAGAGATTCACAGATTCTGTACTTCCTTCAGGGAAAACAGGTGCACTTTCATCATTATTCGTGCATGAAATAAGAAAGGCTGCCATGGCAAAGCATAGAAATGTTAAATAGTTTTTCATAGGTGATTACAGATATTCTGATACGTCAATATCTCCTTTTACTACCCATTCTCCATTTTCCATTTTTTCCTGAAGAACAATCATATTGGCGCCCGTGTGTTGTTTTAATTTTACCTGAACCATCTTAGATCCTGCGTAGGGTTCTGTAGTTCCCGGTTTATATAATTCGAGATATACCGGAGCTGTAGAGCTGAAGAAACTATAGACTTTTACTGCTGTAAAACTATCTTTTCCGATATTATCAAACTCGGCAAGCACCACTCCATTTTCTCTTTTCAAAATGCCCTTCACATTTACCAGGGATGTTCCGGAAAATTCGCCCAGGTTAGGAAAAATAAATTCAAAACCTACTTTCCCGAGATTCACCTGTGGTTTTACAGCGTAAGTCTGCAGATAAATTCCCGGAAGGTTAAAAAAGTAAAGGTTTTTATAATCGTTTATATTGTCATAGGTAATATTGTATTTTGCAATTTCGGTTCCTGTTTCATTGTTATACACAGAGAGTTTATTGGTTTCTCCCTGATCAAGAACAAACTGAAGCTGGGTTTCTATTTTGTTGGTATAAGACGTTTTCCCATCAATGGCTACAGGCTGTCCATTGAATCTCAGCTGAAGTACATCAGGTTTGGAAAATCCTTTGATATTAACCTCTCCCGGTTTCTGTACTTTATCATACAGCTCCATCGTATTGCTGTCTGTGCATGAAAACAGTACAGTGAGTAATAGCAGTAATGCGAAGATTTTATTCATCTTTCTTCAATTATTCTTGTAAAACTTAAAAAATATTGCCCAACCCTTGAGCCGGGCAATATATAATTATAAAAAAACTAGTTGGATATGTTCCGGATATCCTTTTTCAAGGCTATCCATTATTTTATATTAAAATTTCATGGTATTTCTAACATCAGGTTCTAAGGGGGATAGAATGATTACTTCTTAATAAACTTCAGCCTTTCCGTAGTCTTTCCGTCTGTAATTTCTGCGATATACGCTCCTGATGTAAGACCAGCTATATCAATAACTTTGGAATACTGAGCAACCAATACTCTTTGCCCTGCTGCATTGTAAATACTGACTACGGTTATATTTTCTTTTAATGCCGGATTAAGCTTCAGCTGTAAAGATTCTTTTACAGGATTTTCTGCTATTTGTGTTACAGTTTTGTTTGTTTTTACGTCCTTAGTTCCTAAAAATGAATTGGCATAAATTCCTATTTCATCAATATTAATGTTCTGGATATTATTTCCGCTTGCTTTTCTGTTGGCCCACATTCCGATATAGATTTTCTTCCCTGCAAAAGCAGAAAGGTCTACAAGAGATTCTACAAACTCGTTAAGATCTGCCGGAAATGGATTGGCAGAATCTCCTACCTGTATTTTATAGGCACTTGGAATATCATTCCCATTGGCATCCACGGTCATTGCCTGAAAGTCTGATAATGCAGGAACTTCTTTCTGTGGTGTGCTTACATAAATAAAAAGATCCCTGGCAACAAGAACATGGGTAGTTCTCTGTCTTCCGATATAAGCTGCTAAAGTGACAGTTCCTGAAACATTTGTAAGATCTATCTGAGGAGAAATAATCCAGTCATTTTCCGTTGCAAATCCTGTAGCATTTCCGGTTGGAACCAAACTGATCGAATGGCGGAGAACACCTGCCGTTCCATAGGTTAACGATGTTCCGTTGTGATAGATATTTTGTCCCTGCACCCATCCGTTGCCATTATTGTTCAGATCATGGAAGGTCCATCCCTGAAGATCAGCAGGAGTGTCAAAAGAACTTCCCCACACCAGAGACTGCGCTGCAGCCAGATGAGATAAAAACAGAACAGATGATAAAATTATTTTTTTCATAATGCTGATGATTAAGATTTTTGAAGTAAAAGCAAGGAATCAGCATATGCTGTTCCCTGCTTTTTGAAGTTTTTTGTTATTCTACAATCGTGAAATTGTATTTTGTCCAGATTCCCTGGAAGTTTCCACAGTTTCTTGGAGAT
The DNA here is from genome assembly GCF_006829085.1 of Chryseobacterium sp. ON_d1. GTDB lineage: Bacteria > Bacteroidota > Bacteroidia > Flavobacteriales > Weeksellaceae > Chryseobacterium. Next base: position 289,662 of record NZ_BJTC01000001.1, on the reverse strand, counting down.
ACATTCCAGCTTCCTTCGTTGAAGAATGGCTGACTCATCCCCCACAGTGCTGCAGGAGTACCTGTTAACAGATTAGCTGCAGGAATTCCTGATGTTCCTGTACCCGTAACTGAAGTAGTAAATCCATGGATCTGAATGGTGTTGTATGCTGAAGCTGAAGAAAGTTCAGAACCTGTACCTTCTACTTTGATTCCTACAGGATATCCTGTAACCACGGCGTTATTTAGTGTTAATCTTCCGTGTCTTCTGATGTGGATACCATTTTCATACAAAGCACCTTTATTTGAGTTTTTTGCTCCGATGATGGTAAGATTGTTGATCACCGGATGGGTCAGCAATGAGGTAGAAGAACCGTCGGCGTTGTTGTCAAGCTCGATACCGTTAGAATCAGGGCTTGATCCGCTAAGACTGTGCGTAGAATTGTAATCTGCCAGAGCCAATGCACAAGTGATCGTTCCTGTATATCCGTTATCGAAATCAAAGTTATCATCATCCGCTGCAAAAGAAACAAGGTTGGAAGCGTTTACAGTACCTCCGAAGAATTCAAAAGAATCATCTTTCCCGAAAGATACCTGAATATGATCCAGAGTAGTTCCGTTTCCTACTCCTCCTAATGTAAGACCGTTGATTTCGTTTCCTGAATTCGGAGCTAAAAGATCATATCCTGCAAATTCAATACGTACATATTTCAAGGTTCCCCCGTTATGAGAAGGATTGGTACCTCCGTAATAGAAATCAGGACCGGATAATCCTTCAATTGTTTTTGTGAAAGGCGTATTGGTAGGAGCATCCCCTAAAATAATAACCCCTCCGAAGTCACCAGGAGCAGCAGTTGTATCTTCGTTTCCATCCAACAATTTGTAGCTGGTGAAAATAATAGGCTGAGCTTCTGTACCTGCTGCATTGATTTTTCCTGTTTTAGCAATTACCAAAACTCCTGTAGCCGTATTGCTGGTGTTTGGCTTAGCTTTAATGAATGTACCCGGCTGGATTGTTAAGGTAGCACCATCTTTTACGGTTACAACTCCATCTAATTCAACTACACCACTCCATGTAGTATTGGTAGTAATAGCGCCGCTTACGCTGGTTACCGGAAGAGCCGAAGCTGTAAGGTACTCAGCAGAAGTAGATTTCATTTCGAATGGAGATGATGAATCTGCCAGTTGATCGTGTTGACAAGCTGTAAGAGATAATGCTGCCACTGCAATTAGAGTTAGTCTTTTCATTGTTATAATTTTTAGTACAATCCGGTCGTATTGTTTTTTATACCAGATCAGTTTTTTACTATTCAGGAATATCTTCCTCTCTATTCCTTCGATTTGTTTTTTGGTGTTCATCCCATCGCTGCAGGAGGAACTGCATTGCGGGAGCCCCATTAAATCCGTTAATGCCTGGGAAAAGCGGTTAACGTCCGGTTTATTCAGAACTGTACTGGTGTGCGCATCATCAGTATTTTTCAGTTTTTGATCAGGTACCCGAAACCTGTACGCTTCTATAATGAAGATATCTTTCTATATTGTTGCTATACTTCTTTCAAAAAGTATAATTGACACTCAGGCTGAACATTCTTCCGCTATAAGCCCGAAACATAATTTTATCTATATTTTTATCATACCTGTCTGTTGCTCCCGGAAGAAGGTCCCACGCTTCTCTTTCTGTACCTACATTACTTCCTCCTCCGTCTTTTGCGGCCAGGTAAGAGTTGAAATTATTATAATATTCTTTCACTCTGTTGAAGAGATTTCTTACATTAAATTTCACTTCAAAATTTCTGTTGCGAAGGAATTTATAAGAGATCTGAGCGTCTGCCACTGCATAAGGACGCTGGATTTCCTCTCCTTTGTAGGCATACCCAACGGTGATGTACTGATCTCCTTTTGCGTTATATAAAAAGCTCATACCTAACCGGCTTCCATCATAGATAAGTCCAAGGTTGTAAGCATAAGGAGTCTGTCCGTAAAGGGGCCTTTTCACTTCATAGGTTTCATCATTATCACCGGTTTTATACAGGTCTTTAAATGCTACTACTTTGGTATGGTTATACGTAAAGTTTCCGCTTATGAAAAGCTTTTCCAGAAAAGTTCCGTCTGCTATAAAGCCTAAACTTTTTCTTACCTCTGCCTCTACTCCTATCAGCCTGGCATTTTTTGAATTACCGTTGTAGAGAAAAAGGTTTCCTTCACTGGAAATATGACCTTCACGTTCAATAGGTCTGTCAATGTTTTTGTAATACAGTCCTGCTGAAAATATCTCACCCAATCCGGGAAACCATTCAAACTTGAAATCATAATTATTGATGACTGATGAGCTCAGTTCTGTATTATAAATCAATCCATTGGCAATAGGGTCAAAGTATGGCAAACCTGTTCTTTCATTGAATTGAGGACGGATGACAGATTTGTTGTAGGCAAGCCTCAGATTAATTTTATTGGTAGGGCTGTATGTAAAATTTGCAGAAGGCATCCATTGCCATGGTTGATCATCTATAGCTGCTCTCATAATGTATTTGGAATCGGAAGGATCCAGCTGCTGGGAAATCATATCATACTTAAAATATTCTGCACGAAGTCCCCAGACTAACCTTAGTTTTTTCCAACGGTTATCAAGCATCACAAAGACGGCATGCTGATTAACTTTTCCTTCATACTTATCATTTTTATACAGTCCTCGGGTTTCCCAACCAATACCACCCGGAACATAATGGGAGCCATTAAACCATTCAGCAAGAGAACCATACATCGTCAAATAGTTCTTCTCGCTGTTCGGAACGTCCCGGTTTTCGTCAACACGAAGAAAAAACTTCTGCTGTTGGTTGGTATTGTTTTTTATGGCTCCGGCATACCCGGCTTTAATGGTATTTTTAAAACTTCCTGCGTCCATATCCCACTTGACAGAAGCGCCATAATTGTAATCCGTTTCTTTGTTTTCAATATATCCTCTGTAAAAATCTGCTCCGGAATTGTAGATTTTATGAAAAGTCAGAATTTCATTTCCTATAAAATCATACCTGGTAATATACTGGGTATAATCTTTGGTATCGGAAGCCACTCCTGTGCGGGCTGCAAACCAGCTGATCTCTGTATTTCCTATTTTATGGCTTCCTTCCAGTTTATTTTGTAAAAGGGTCTGAAAAATCGGGTAATTGGTATTATCGGTATAAGGTCTGTCTAAGTTTTTGATCTGTGCCGGATCATTATTGGGGATAATTCCATTATAAAAGTAATTATAGGCTAATTCTGCATTGGCTGCCATCCCACTGCCAGTTGAGTATTCATTCCATCCGGTTACTCTTGTGAGGGTATTGTCAAAAATATGGGTATAGGAATTACGGAATGAGATTCTGTTTTTTCCAAATTGAAATCCAAAATTCAACATCCCTGCCAGCGTAGAATTATAGTTGTAGGAAGCTCCGCTGTTTTTGAAATTATAGAATGGAATCTGTCCGTTTCCATCAGGCATTCCCGTTGTATCCAGCCAGTTTCCTCTCCCGGTGTGGTCAATGTCCAGTTTATTCTGTTCATTTCTGATGACAAATGCTCCGGCAAATCCCCATTTATTATTGTTTTTAAGAGCGTAGGTCCTTCCTAATGCCAACTGTATATTAGATCCCATATCACCTCTGGTTTTATAGGTGCTGAAATTGTCATTCGTAAACTGTCTGGACTGTTCAAAAAACCTGGGATCTGTCCAGTTCATCGGCTCAAGCCCTTTAGGAAAATCCCTTGTCCCGTCATCATACCCAAAATAATCGTACTTTCCGCGCTTACGGGTCAGAAATTCTTTGAAAGCTGACTGGTCATTATAAGAAGTTCCCATTGTTACCGTTGTAAAATTTTCGTTGGGAATATCCTTAGTTCTCACTTCCACATACCCTCCTGCGAAGCTGGCATTCATATCAGGTGTTGCGGATTTACTTACCACCACGCTTTCCACCATAGCGGTGGGAATGATATCAAATGAAAAGTTCTGATTGTAGGCTTCCGTACTTGGCAGGTTTATTCCATCCATGGCTGCGGTATTCCAGCGTTCTCCCATAGATCTTACGACCACATATTTATTATCAATAGTAGTAATTCCTGTTACCCTTTTCAGAGTTCCTCCCACATCGCTATCCGGAGCTTTGGAAATCTGTTCCGCTGAGATACCATCGCTCATCTGAGCCGCTTTCTTCTGCTGGGCAAGAAGACCTGCCTGGGTATCTGCTCTGCGGGCTGCGGTAATCACAACTTCTTTGATGTCTGTAATTTTATCAGACGCTTTGTTTAAAGCAAATGAAACAGAATTGGTTTCGTTATTGATAACCGATAATTTTTGAACTCTCAGCGTATTGTATTTGGTAGCTTTTATCGTCAGGCTATAAATTCCTGAGGGAAGATCTATCGTAAAATCACCGTTATTATCTGTTACAGCTGTTTTCTGAGCGATACTAACCTCAGCTCCGGTAATGGGATTCCCTACCTCATCTACTATTTTACCGGAAATACGTCCGTTTCCCGGTACAGAAATATTAGAACTTTCATATTTTATCGAAATAAGATCACCATGCAGACGGTATACAACCGGAAGGCCATTGGTAATATCCTTCAGACAGTTATTAACAGAAGTATTTTCACATTTCACCCCTTTTACCCTCAGCTCTTTAATGTCTACTTTGGAATAAGCCAGTCTCATCCCCGTTTTTCCTGCAAATTCTTCCAAAACTTCAATCAACGGTCTGTTGGCTGGTACAGAAAATGTCACTTTCTGAATCAGCTCCTGAGCTTCTGCGGCTACAGTAAAAAATAAGGCTGCTATGGTAATCCCACATTTCAAACTTTTCATACTTAAAGTGTTCTCTTGATTATGATTATTTAATTTTTTTAATAGTAAATTATTTCTTCAGGATATAGGTGTTTTCTTTTTTCTGTACTTCCAGTCCAAGGATGAAGGCCAGTGATTCAATATTTTCACCGACTGTTCCTCCGGTAAAGTCTGCCGTGATCTTTTTGTCTTCAGCTTCCTTAGGATACAATACTTTGGTATTATAACTGCTCTCCAGAACTGCCGCTACTTCTTTTAAAGGAACATCATTAAAGCTTAAAGACAATATTGCAGATACTTTGTCTATTGATTTTTTTACTGGTGTCAATGAAATAACGGCTGTCGTATGGGCAATCCCGAAATTGGTCCATTTCTGATTGGGTGTAAGGAAAGAAACCGGAACTCCCGGAGAAGATACAGCCACCTTCCCTTCATAAAGATCAACCGCTTTTTTCTTGCCAGATTGGGAAATTTTAAATACTGTTCCCAATACTTTGGTACTGAAGCCATCCGCATGAACAATGAAAGGATGAACTTTGGATTTTGCCACGGAGAATATGGCATCTCCTTTTAAATCCACCACTCTGGTGTCTGCAGGAAATGATTTCGCTACGGTTAGTTCAGCTCCCGGTAAAAGGGTAACGACAGATCCATCTTCAAGATGAACGATACGGTTTCCCGATTTGGCCAGATACACATCAGGCCTGATGAACATGGTATAGGTGAAAATTCCACCTAATGATAAAAGCAGAATAATAACCGCAGCAATTTTATATAATAGATGTGTTTTTAAGTTTTTTGCAGATGAAACCGAAATAATATCTGTTGGAGAAAAATAATATTCCAATCCGGATAAAACCCTTTCTCTGGATGCTTTCCTATGAACAGCATCCAGCTCTTTTTCAGCATGAATTTTCCATTGTTTTAAAAGTTCATTTTCTTTTTCAGAAACCGGATCTTCCGAAACTTCCCGTTCCCAAAGTCTGAAAACAAAGGATTCAATATTTTTATAGGTCAAACGTTTTTTCATAGAGTCTTTCATCGTATTCACAGATACTTCTATCTATAAGACAGTGAAAATGAAAAACTTCCCCGGGACATTCTTAATGTTATATTCACATTACAACCCAATTGTTAATAATTTTCGCTCTTTTTCACATTTACTCAACATTAACATCTCATTTATGCCTCTTTTTTCAGAAATATTTAATCTTAACATCCCCAAAGTTCACAAAAAGTTAATTTTCCTTTAGGTAATTTTGTAACAGAATATGAGCCCAACAGACTATACATTATTAAAGAAAATAAAATCAGGCGACCGTCCTGCATTTATGCTGCTGTATGACCGATATTGGGATAGTCTATATAGCTTTGTTTTTGTTCGGACCCGGGATAAAGAAATCACTGAAGAAATCCTCCAGAACCTGTGGGTGAAGCTTCTTGAGCATACCGATACCATACAGACTGACGATTCTGAAAGTGCAAAAGGCTACCTTCTCCGCCATCTTCACTATCGTATTATTGATTTTTATAACAGCCATAAAAAAGCCCCTCCCATATTGAGCATTGACGAGTTTGATATTCCACATGAAATTGATACGGCAGACACGGATTATTTTGAAATCCTTGAAGAAAACGAGATTTCTGCTTTGTTATCTATGATTGATGAAGTAGTTTCCCAGCTTCCTTCAACGGAACAGCAGGTCTACGATTTGAGAATCCGAAAAAATATGTCAGTGAATGAAACTGCAGAAGCTTTGGGAATCAGCAACAAGACGGTAAGTAATAAATTAAGCAAAGCTTTGGGAGAAATCCGCGAACAGCTGAATCCTGAGTATCAGTCATCTAAAAAACTGGTTTCTATCCTGTTTCTGATGGAGATTTTGACGAGGTATTGAGGTGCGGGGTATCGTCAATTGGCTGCGCAGTCCATCGTCAGTTTTTATAATACCCAATAAAATTCACAGCGAAGCGGATTCACTTTTCACCATTCACCACCCACCTTTTATTCTCCACTAAACACCGCAGGTAAAGTCCTGTTAAAGTCCAGTATTTTAAAGTCGGCAAGATCTGAGTCTATGCTTTCATTATTATTGGTAAAAATAATGGTTTGCATTCCTGCTGCTTTGGCTGCTTTCAACCCTGAATGACTGTCTTCAATGGCAATGCAATGTTCGGGAAAAACACCAAGGTTTTTTGCAGAAGTAAGGTAAACGGCAGGATGAGGTTTTCCCTGAGTTTCAAATTCTGAAGAATGGATCGTATCAAACAGATCATAAACCTGAAGCTTTTCAAGAACGGCATGGGCCACACGTAAAGGAGCGTTTGTCGCCAATCCTATTTTGTAGTCTTTATTTTTAAGATTTTTGATAAATTCCTCTACACCAGACATTGTACAATCCTGGTTTTGTATCATTTCAATGACTCTTGTCACCACTTTATTTTCCAAATCGGATGCATCAAAATTTTCCCATGGAAATCTTTCATACCAGAATTCTGTTACTTCCTGAGTCGTCATATATTTAGTCTGTGCCGCAAGATCTTCTGTAACCTGCACACCATAGGATGAAAAGACGTCCAGTTCTGCCTGAGTCCAAAATTTTTCTGAATCTATCAGCACACCGTCCATGTCAAATATTACTGCTTTCAAAGCCATTTTCTGTATGATAAATTATGATAAGTTATAAATGGTAATCATTGATTGATTTTATAAACACAGCGCTGTCCCCCGGAAATGATATGGTCTATTCTTTCGACTTTGTAATCTTTTCCTATCAGGGATTGGAAATTAGACAGCTCGGCACGGCAGAAACCCTGGCATTCTGCAGCAGCAGCGCATATCGGGCAATGGTTTTCAATCAGAAAATACTCCTTGCCCTCTTTTTTCCATTCTGCCATATAACCTTCTTCACTGCGGACTTTTGCAAGAGAGTCCAGACGCTGCTCAAGAGTTTTTGTCCTGGATAAAACTTTTTCATATCGCTCGTGAGTATTTTTTTCTCTGTCACTGATCAGTAAATCCAAAGCATTTTCCCCTAAAAGATTTTTCACAGATTTCAGAAGCTGAACCGTTACATCTGCATGGGTATCAGGAAACTGAGCCCATCCTTTTTCAGTTAGGGTATAATAAGTAGACGGGCGTCCTACACCCTCACTCTTTACGGAAGACCTGATCAATCCGTCTCCGGCAAGATTCAGCAGGTGTTTTCTTGCTCCTTCTTTGGTGATCGATAATTCTTCTGCGATAAGAAGCGAAGTAGCTTCCCCTCTCATCTTTAAGAACATCAGAATTCGATCTGCAGCCGGCTTCTTCATTTGACAATATTTAGGTTGTTTTATTTTCCAACAACAAAGATAGTCATTTTCTATAATCTTAAAATACAAAACTTAAACAATACATTCACAAGATATTACCTTCATCATTCACCTAATGAATAAAACAACATAATAGTTGTTTTATTTAAATATATTTTTACCTTTGTGATACATTAATCAAAAAAAATAAATACGATGCAACCATTTACATTACCACAGTTACCTTATGCTTATGATGCCCTGGTTCCTTTTATAGATAAAGAAACAATGACCATTCATCACCAGAAGCATCACCAGGCTTATGTAGATAATCTGAATACAGCTTTGGAACAAAGCAATGAAACTAATGCTGATCTTGATTCGTTGCTGCAAAGGGTAAGTGAATACAGTCCTTCTGTAAGAAATAACGGAGGTGGGCACTATAACCACTCTTTATTCTGGGAAACTCTGTCTCCACAGCCTAAACTGAATCCCACAGGTATACTTCATGACGATATAACAGCCACTTTTGGAAGCATTGAAAACCTCAAAGCAGAAATGAAAAAAACGGGTTTGGCTCAGTTTGGTTCAGGATGGGTTTGGCTCTGTGTAAAATTCAACGGATCTCTGGCAGTCAGTTCGACCTCTAACCAGGATAACCCGATGATGGACATCCTTTCAATGAACAGAGGTTTTCCAATTCTAGGAATAGATGTATGGGAACATGCTTATTATCTGAATTATCAGAATAAACGTGCAGATTATCTGGATGCCTTCTGGTCTGTACTGAACTGGTCTGCTGTTGAAAAAAAATATGAAGAGGCATTATCAAAAATAAGATAATTAACATGGATTTATAAATAAGCTATGACTGAGGAAATTTTTATCAATAAAGCAAAGGCTTCAGGCATTATTGCTCTTGACCTTGCAGATTACAAACCGACCACGGAAATTGTAGTACTGGATATTAAAGATCATCTTTTCATGGGAATGATTGTCAAGGAGAAAGAATTTAAAGAATCCATTGCTGCGGTGGATTTTTCTGTCTATGATGAAAAAGCAGTAGGAATTATCTGCTCTACGGATGCTATCATCCCACCCTGGGCATACATGATGATCATGGAAAAACTTTCTCCATACGCTTCTTATGTAGATTTAAACAATGCAGAAACCATTCTGCTCGATCTCTGGAAACGCCGTCTCATCTATGCCGATCTGAAACAGTATAGAAATCAGAAAGTTGTTGTCCGGGCCAATGCCAATTATGATCCTTCACTGTATTTACTAGCCGCCGGACTTCTGAAACCTTTGGTTAAAACATTGATGTATGGTGAAATAGGATTACCTAAAGTAATTTTTAAACAATAAAAAATGAAAGCAATTATATTCAACGGATCATTGGAAAGAAGAGCTTTATCCACTTCAGGACTGATTTCGGATTATTTTTCGGAGCGGCTGAAAATGTTGGGGTTTCAGACTGATATCTTTACCCTTGCAGATTCAGGAATCCCTTTATTCGATGTCACCCTTACCAAAACTCCTTTGGCAGTAGAACGCATGGTCCAGATGTTTACTGATGCCGATCTGCATATATGGCTGGCTCCTCTTTATCATGGGAGTATTCCGGGAGTGATGAAAAACTGTCTGGATTGGCTTGAAGTGACTGCCAACAGGTATGAACCTTATCTTACTGATAAAATGGTAGGGTTGGTATGCTGGGCCGACGGTCTTCAGGCTATGCAGGGAATCAATACCATGGATGCTATTGCCAAGTCATTGCGTGCCTGGCCAATACCATTCAGTGTACCTGTTGTCAGATCATCATTATTTACCGCTGATCATCCAACCGAAATTTCAGCATTATATTCCGGTAAGTTTGATCAGCTTATCAGCATTGCAACCTCTAAAAAAATAGAAAATCTCAATAAATCTACAGATTAAGGCGCCTGATTCATCTTATAGTCAGGCAGACAGTATTTTATTGGAAATTAATGATTTAAAAAATAAAACCTAGCACACTTTATGCTGCTATTTCAAAAGAACAGTGTTGAACTGCTGTAATTAAGTTGAAGGGATTTCCGACCCGTTCATTCTGAAGAAATCCCTTTTTTAAACCCCTAAAATCTCGTGATATGGCTATAAAAATAACAGATGCCTGTATCAATTGTGGAGCCTGTGAACCTGAGTGCCCCAATTCAGCCATTTATGAAGGAGCCATTGACTGGCGCTGGAAAGATAAGACAAAGCTTTCAGGACATATCAAATTCCCGGATGGTACAGAAGCTGATGCTGATGCATATAACGAAGCAGTTTCGGATGAAGTCTATTATATCGTTTCCGGAAAATGTACTGAATGTAAAGGCTTTCATGAAGAGCCACAATGCAAGGCGGTATGCCCTGTAGACTGCTGTGTGGATGATCCTGATCATCGTGAAACGGAAGAAGTATTATTGGAGCGGCAGAAATTCATGCACAGCGCCTGAAGATTGTCCCAATATTTTTGTAACAGGAAGCCAGCAGTTTCTACTTATTGAGAAACAGAATATCAGTCACTTAAACAACGCCCCTATTACTATGAAACCGATATTATTTTTTCTTGCCTTACTGCCGGCTTTAATATCCGCTCAGACGGAGGTTCCAAAGATCAAAAAAGAATACACCCGGCTTTTAGAAAGTTCCTCATATGGAAATAATTCAAAAGCCGGTAAATATTATGATGTCAATGGAATCAAAATGTATTGCGAGACCTATGGCCAGGGACAGCCTTTGCTTCTCATCCACGGAAACGGAGGATCCATTGTTGATTTTTCTAAACAGATCCCTTATTTTTCCAAAAAATATAAGGTGATTGTCGCTGACAGCAGAGCACATGGAAAGTCTGTTGATAAAGGAGATGCACTTACCTATGAAATGATGTCGGATGATTACGCTGCGCTGCTTCAGAAAATGAAAATTGATTCAGCATTTGTCATAGGCTGGAGTGATGGTGCCATCAATGGGCTTTTGCTGAGCATGAGGCACCCTGAAAAGGTAAAAAAACTGATCATTACAGGAGCGAACTTAAGGCCGGATTCCACCGCGGTACAAGCTGATGTATTCAAAAGAGTAAGCAGTAATTACTTAAAATTTAAAGAACTGTTTGCCCAGAAGAAAGATAAAACGGATCTGGATTATATGGTCCTAAAATATAAAAGATTATTAAGTGAGCAACCGAATATAGATCCCATGGCACTCCACAGCATTAAAGCCCCCGTCCTTGTTATCGGAGGAGATTATGATGTGATCAGACCTGAACATACCCTGGAAATTTTCCGGAACATTCCTAAAGCTAATTTATGGATATTACCCAACTCAGGGCACAGTACTTTAGTGGTGTACACTGATGAATTTAATACTGAAGCAGATACTTTTTTTAAAACAAAATTCAGAATTATTACAGACCGGGACCGGGAGTTCTGATAGTATGATTAAACTCTGAAATTGTCAAAAATTTCAATATTTTATATTTAATTTCAAAAGAGGCGGGTTTTAACCCGCCTTCTTATATTTCTTTTTCTTTCGGCTTTAGCCAAAACTTATTTGGCTTTAATCTCAGTGTAGATTTTCTGAGTGAAAGGAGTATCAATACCTGTTTCAGAACCATATTTCAGCACAGCACCGGCAAACAGCTCCAGTTCATTTTCTTTTTTTCCTGAATTGATATCAAGCTGGAGAGAAGTTGGAGTGTCAAAAGGAAAGGTAGAGGCTTTTTCGAATGTCTTCTCCATAATATCATCCTGAAGATCAATACCTTTTTTAACAGCAATCAGTTTTATTTCTTTCATAATTCCGGCAGCTTCCTTCTTCTGCTGTTCATCAGTACATACAGCTCCCATTGAAGAATTATGTCGAGCTGTAACCAGTCCAAAACTTGCAATGAATATGAATTTTGTCCAGATATCTTTTAATGAATTATCTTTAAAATCAAACTCTATTTTACTTTCATTCAAGAGTTCCGAAATCCATTCCACAGGGACAGAAAAATGTTCAGGATCCCTTCCCACAATAATTTTTCCCGGGTTTCCTTTATGCTCTACAGTTCCTCTTTCCTTAATATGGGAAGCCACGTAAACACAGGTTGGAAGAACGGTATGGTCCGGAATTACAGTACGTATCCTGTCGTAGATATCTGCTCCGTTCATCATGGGAAGCAATATGGTTTCTTCACTGATGACCGGCAACAACTGCCTGCAGACATTTTCAAGATCATATTCCTTCACACAGATCAACACCAGGTCAGGATTTTTGATATCACTGATGTTCTGCAATATAGCATCGGGGTGAGTCTTCGGATTGGAATGCTCAGGAGATAACAACGTCAGTCCGTTTTGTTTTACTTTTTCATAAGTTTCTCCACGGGCAACAAAGGAAATATTATATTTTCCTGAAATTTCATTGGTCTGGTTTATTTTAAAACCAAAATATCCGCCTACGCCACCCAAACCTACAACAACAATATGCTTTTTGTTCATGAAATTATTTTTCAACAAATATCAGTGATAACAGCGGAAGTATCACTTGACAAATGAAAAGAAATTACAGCTTATGAATATCTCTTCTGATCCGGCTTAATGAACTGTCCTTAACTCCCAGATAAGAAGCTATGACCTTCAAAGGAACATGCTGGAAAATATCGGGATCTTTTTTCATCAGGTTGGAATATCTAGTGGAGGCCTTCTGACTTGCCATTTCTATCAGCCTGTTATGGATATGATAATAATTGAGGACAAAAAGAAGCCTGCTAAACTCTCTGAATTCAGGAATATTATGGAAATTATGCTGTACATTCTCCAGTCCGGTTTCCCAGAAAACACAATCCGTCACGGTCTGATAAATTTCTTTAGTAGGCTGTTGTCTGAAAAAAGACAGAAAATCATTAACAAAGCAGGGAGCTGTATAGATATTCGTTGTAATTTCCTCATTATCTTCGTTCAGAATATAGGAGCGGACATACCCTTTTTCCAGAAAATAAGTCTGGGTACTGATCACATTTTTATCCAGCAGAACGGTATTTGCTTTTAGTTCAAAACGGCTGAATTTTTCTGTGATATTTTCAACGATTTCTTTTCTGATAGTGAATAAAGAATGAAAATATGTATTAAGTGATGTTTTGTCCATAGAATAAAGGCTGTCGCCTATTTACTTTTAAAATCTGTCAGAACAAAAATAGCATTTATAAGCCATTGCAGTAAACCTTTAATTTTTTTTTATAAGTCAGAGGGTAATTTTGTAATTTTCTTTTTTAAAAAAGATCATGTTTAATATGGATAACGACTTCTATTATAACTTCATCGAACCCGACAAAGAAATCGCTGATTTTGTGGAAAATCTGGGAACATTTCAGAACCTTTCGGATGAAACTAAAGAAGTGGTTATTATTCCTGACGGAAGAATTGATCTCTTTTTTTCACAATCAGCTTCGGAACCTTTTCATGTTACCCTTCTTGGCTTAGAAACTTATCCTGAACAAAGGTATATTGCCCCTCGTACAATTGCTTTTGTGGTAAGTTTTAAGCCTCTTGCAGTTGAATATATTTTGAATACCAGTATCGCTGATTTATTAAATATTGGAAAAGAACTTTCTCCTGATTTCTGGGATTTTAAAGCTGAGGATATAAAGAATTTCAGTCATTGCTGTACCAAAGCAACCCAAAAAATAAAAGAACTGCTTCCTGCGAAAGTAGATGAAAGAAAACGTAGACTTTTTGAAATGGTCTATGTCTCAAAAGGTGAAATAAACGTGCAGGATCTTTCTGATAAAACAGGCTGGAGCAGCAGACAGATCAACCGTTACTGTACCAGACAGCTAGGATTATCGTTAAAAGCCTACTCTACTATTTTACGTTTCAGAACATCATTGGAGCATATCGCACAGGGAAGACTTTTCCCTGAACTCAACTACACCGACCAGAATCATTTCATCAAAGAGGTAAAGAAATTTTCCGGAGTTGCCCCAAAAGAATTATCAAGGAATAAAAACGACCGATTTATACTATTATCCGTATTGAAAGGAAAATAAATTTGCATTGTAAAATTTAAATTAACAATGCTGATAGACAATAAATCAATAGCAATCGTTGGTGGAGGCCCCGCAGGACTTACACTGGCAAGACTTTTACAGCTGAAAGGAGCTGACGTAAAAGTATATGAAAGAGATCTTAATAAATATGCAAGGGTTCAGGGCTCTCCTCTCGACATGCATGAAGACTCAGGACTGGCAGCCATCCGTAAGGCCGAATTATTGGAAATATTCAAGAAAACATTCCGTCCCGGAGCAGACAGAACACTGATCATGAATGAGAAGGCTCAAATATTCTTTAATGATCATGAAACAAAACCGGCAGAAGATTTTGGACATGAGCATTTCCGTCCGGAAATAGACCGTGGCCCCTTAAGAAACATGCTGCTGGACTCCCTGCAACCTGAAACAGTGATCTGGGACAGTCACTTTCTCTCTATGGAACGTCAAAACGAAGGCTGGTTGCTGCATTTCAAAAATGGAACTACTGCGTATGCCGACCTTGTCATTGCCGGAGACGGAGCCAATTCTAAAATCCGGCCTTATCTTACAGATATTCAACCTGTGTATTCAGGAGTGATCATGCTGGAAGGAAATGTTTCAAAAGAAAATGCTCCTCAGATTGATGCTCTGGTCAAAGGCGGAAAAATAATGGCCTTCGGAAATACCCAAAATATTTTGCTTGGTCAGAAAGGTAATGGAGATCTTGGATTTTATGCAAGCTTTAAAGCCGATGAAAACTGGCCTGCCAGCAGCGGTCTTGATTTTTCTGATAATCTCCAGATGCTGGCATGGTTTAAAACAGAATATTCTGAATGGAGCCCTGTCTGGGAGGAATTATTTGAAAATGCAGTCACTCCTTTTATTCCACGCCTGATTTACTATATGCCTTTTGATCAGACCTGGGAAACTCAATCCAATCTGACTCTGATTGGTGATGCAGCCCATGTAATGCCTCCGTTTGCAGGAGAAGGGGCTAATATGGCTATGCTTGATGCTCTGGAGTTGAGCGAACATTTAACGGATAAAAACTATGAAACTTTACAGGAAGCCATTGCAGATTATGAACAAAAGATGCGCAAGAGAGCTGCCATTGCCACACAGGAATCCCTTGAGAATGGAGAGCGGATGCATTCTGAAAACTCATTAACAACCATGCTTGATTTTTTTAATGGCCATTAAATTCATCATAACAAAGGCTGCCTTCTAGCGAAGACAGCCTTTTCCCTCCTGAAATAATTTATTTCTCCCCGTTTTAGATCCTGATGCGGAGATTCATTTATATTTTATTTTTTGATCAGTTTGGTATTATACGTGTTTTTATCATCTTTTATGGTGATCACATAGACACCTTTTACCAGGGAAGCAACATTGATTTTTTCTTCAACTCTACCCTCCTGGACAAGTCTTCCGTCTGCGCTGTAAATTTTGTAATCTCCTTTACCTTTAAAGTTTTTCACTTCTACAAATGTGTCTGCAGGGTTAGGGTAAACAGATATTTCTGATGATTTTGTGTCTGCTGTTTCTCTCACGGCAAGGGTATTGGCAGTAATCTTCACCGGAAGGTCCATAATACCGCCAGCCTGGCTTGCCAGTTCACCACACACACTGTTCAGAGAACTGGTTGCAAATTTACAAACCACTCTCATCCTTAATGTTTTATCTCCTGAATAGGCAGTTGCCGGCACTGTAAAATTAAAACTGCTCAATCCCGCATTTCCTGCATTTATTGTTGCGGAAGTCTGTCCCACTCTTTCGGTAGCTTCAAATACTCCATTCCTGTTATAATCGATCCATGCAGACAGATTAACCGGAAGTCCGTTTTGCAGCAGGTTTCCTACTCTAGGGGCAACAGTGTAGGTGCTTCCCTGTGTCAAATTAATAATTTTAGTAGCATCTTCACTCAAATCCTTATAAGATCTAGCGGTAAGATCACTGTAATCAATATTAGCCACCGTAAGCTTTAAGATCGCTCCTACATAAGGCGAACCCGAATTTAAAAAACAGTAATCGATCCCAGTTTTTAATCCTTTTGTTTTAAATGTATAATTATTAGAAAATGCTCCTGCAACAGAATTTACTACTGCTGCAACCTGTACTTCATAGTTTGTTTCGTCTTCTAAATTATCCAGGACTACAGAATTTGCCTGACTAACAGCATTAGACCAGTTTGCAGTCCCTGCTTTTCTGTAATTAACAGAATAGGCAGCTCCAGGAACACTGTTCCATGAAACCCTTGCTGTTGTCTTAAAAACTTCAGTATCTATAGTGGATAGCCCTGTAGGTGCTGAAGCAGAAGACGCGGGTGCAGTACCCACAGTAATGGCAGGAGAGACGGCATAGAAAATGTTACCTACAGCTGAGATTCTTAATTTTACAGCTCCGTTTATATTACCGGGCATTTGTATACTATAGCTTCCTGTATTAGGAGTTGCTGCCACAAGATTTGTCCAGTTAGCGCCGTTATCAGAAGTATAATCAATTTTTACGCTGGCTACATTATAAGGGGCAGCATTCGTATTGGCAACATCCCAATAGATTGTATTTACCGCATCATTATACAGTACTGAAGCTGCAGTAAGCCCATTGAATTTGAACGGACCGTCGTTTCCGACTGTCACTGTAGTAGTTGAGCTGGAAACCATCGGACGTTGAGCATTCTGATCTCTAGCCGTTACAGCATAATTTAATGTTCTGGGGATATATGATACCGTTTCCCAGCCCTGTTTATCTGTGAGTACTCCATTCATCACGCTCTCCAGCTTCGGAAAATATCTTCTGCCATTGGGTGTTCCGGGAACAGATCTGGCTAAGGCTCCTTTTGGATTGTATCCCCATCCGCTGTCTCCGGAAATCGTAGAAAATTCATCTGTACTGTCATTCTGTTCCCAGGTATAATTCACAGGATCATTTTCAGCATCCGTAGCAGAAGCTTCAAGATAATAAGCGGTTCCTTTAGGGATATTGTATGCTGACAGCGGATTGATCGCCGGAGCTGTATTATTATTGATATCCTGGGATACTCCGCAATTAAGCTTGTTTTCTAAGTTGGTCAAAACCTGATCAATTGATTTATAATGAAAATATCCATCTGCGTTGGCCTGTACATTATCATAGGTAATCCCTGCATATCCCATAATGGTTGTTCCTCCTCCGGGTTCCACATTGGCTCCCTTATTGGCATCTGTGACAGAAGTATTTGAGAATGTATGATTGGCTCCCAGCTGATGTCCCATCTCATGGGCTGCTGTAAAATCAAACACTTCACCTGTAGGTACAGGTCCCTGTGTATAGGCAGAACCTTTTTGTATATCTGTATTATTGGCCGGATCTGTGCAGACAATTCCAATTCCTCCGGCATTACCGCTCCTTTCCGCATTCTGATTAAGAACATGTCCGATATCATAATTGGCATTTCCTACGGCAGAAGTAAGGGTTTGCTGTAATTGAAGGTTTAAATTACCTGTGTAAGGATCTGTTGCCGGATCAAGATAGATGATCTGAGGAAGATTCTGAACGGTCAGATGAGCTCCAAAGTCACGCTCAAAAACTCCGTTGATACGGGTCATGGTATTATTCATGGCGGCCAGAACAACACCTTTCTTAACATCGTCACTGGCATTGGCCGGAGTTCCTGCAGCTGTCAGCTGATACTGGCTGTATTCCCCGGTAACGGATAATGCCATTCTGAAATCTCTGTATTTTGTATTGGTAGGTCTGCTGGTAATTCCGACTCCGGAAAGCATTTTTTTACCATTCGCTACCAGCTTATTAATATCCTTAAAATCATGTTCCCCTGTATCACATTTAAATCCATGCTCTCCGTCATTCTTTGTTTTATAGAAAACTCCATAGGTCTGTCTATCAGCACTTATAGGTTCTATAAACTGAAAAACACCATCTTTGATGATCATAGACTGCATATCAGCAGGAGAAGTACTGAATCTTAAATACTTGGAAGAATCATCCACTCCAATTCCCACATAAGACCCTAACTGATATTTGTCTGCCAGGGATTTCTCAATTACCGGATTGCTATATACGGCAAATTTTTCAATCTTTCCTTCTACAGTGGGTAAAGAAATAATAACCGGTCTTGCATTTTTCCCTGTTTCTTCTGCATTTTTAAGCATTTCTCTAAGGGACTTCAGGTCTACTCTGTAGGAATACTGAACTTCTACCCCATTTCGGATCTGTGAAGTTTTTTTAGAGACCGTTTCCCATCTCTGAGCATTGAAAACCGTAAAGCATGATGCTAACGCACAAACGAATAAAATTCTTTTTTTCATAGGTATATTTAAAATTATTTTGGATAGTATGTTTAAGCTTTCCATCAAAAAAACAACCAGTATAGTAAAGACGAAAAGAAACTTTTGCTACAAATTCAACAAAAAAGAAGATATCATATTAAATCCGCAACAAAACTCACTACAAAGCTTATTTATTTCTCATAAAAAACAAAAAAAGAAGATACTACACGGATACAGCACTGCTTCAAAATATTGATTTTCAATAAATTATAAATAAATTTTTATTGCTCTCAATTGTAGAACCAGCTCAAGTTAATGCTCCTTTTTAAGCATTGAAAAAGGAGGTAAAAAAATCACATAAGAAAATACTTCTAAATGGCAATGATTAAAATACGGGATAAAAAATGTTAGGATTAAGAAAATTACTCTACTTTTTCAACAATAAAATGTAAAAAACAGCCAAAAACACAAAACACTAACTATCAAGTATTTAAACCTTAAAATACCCGGTGTAGTATCCGTGTAGTACCGTGATTTTTTATGTTTACGTTAAAATTTTTCATATTTGACGCTGAGACCACAAAAAAAATACAAGTGGTGAAAAGAGAATATTTCGAGTGCTGTCTGATGTGATGAATCAGACAGTTTTTTTTTGAATTATTATAAGGTATCGAAAAAATAATAAAGATCTGTTTCTCCCGGAATATTTAATTTTTTCCTGAGCCTGTATTTTTTCTGCTGAACAGTTCTGTGTTGCACCAAAGTATAACTTGCAATTTCTTTGGAAGTAAAATGGAGTTTCAGCATTGCACAAAAAATCAGTTCGGAACTTTCAAGTGCAGGATTAATGGTTAAAAGCTGCTCTATAAAATCAGGATAAACTTCCTTAAAACGATTCAGAAATTCAGGATCATTTTTCTTACCAAGCTCTATAATCTCTTCCTGCTTGTTATCATTCATTCTTATTTTAAGGCTTTCAGCTTCCATGGCAAGAACTTTTTTTCTTTTTCTCAGTACCCTGATAATTCTCCAGGCATATCCTCCCAGCAGACAAAGTCCTGTAAATGACAGGGAAATTATCCAGTATATCCTGCCTTTATGATGATCAGCATCCTTCCGGGTTTCTTCAATAAAGGATTCCATATCCTGATTAATTGTTGCCAGCAAAGATGTATTGGTTTTATAATAAGCATCAGTATAGGCTTTCAAATAAAAATAAGCCTTTTCTTTATCTCCTGTACGCTCATATAACGTCCTGAGGTCATTATAAATATACTTACCATAATAGGCATAGATACGTTTGGTTTTTTCATTGATTTCCAATGCTTTCTTCAGCGCCTCCTCAGCCTTATCATATTGTTTATAGGTTATATAATATTCTCCCATAATTGTATTGGCATATAATGCAATTCCATCTGCCTTACCACTTCTGTTCGCTTTATTATATGCCAGAGTTACATATTTATACGCTGAGTCTTTATTTTTATGCATATAAATATAATCACTTATGGCACAATCCATTAAGCCCGTATTATCCAGCTTGTTTGCTTTGTTAAAAAAAAACAGCGCTTTTTCATATTCTTTTTTCCTGACAAAATAAATTGCCTGCCTGAAATATATACTGAAAAGAAGGTCATTTTTAAGCTCAGAAGAACTGACCTTTTGTATGGAACGCATCGCCTCATTGTTATATTCAAAAGCTTTATCTACTCTTCGGAGCTCAAAATTGAAACGCGCATAAACATTATAAAACCTGGCTTTATGTATGGGATCTTCAGAATCGTCAAGGATATCTTTGGCATTATCAAAAAGGACCTGGGATTTCTGATAGTTTTCCAGTGAAATATTAAGCTCTGCCAGATTAATATAGCAAAGGGCTTTTCCATCTGAATAATTCATCTTATCAGCCTTTTTATAATAGCTTTTATTGAGGTTAATCAAAGAATCATATTCTCCGGCAAGCCTGAATTTTTCGTTCTTTTTCAGCAGGGAAATATCAAAATTCTTTTCAGTCTCTTTCCTGGAACTGGAATGACACGACATTAAAATGATAAGTAAAACAGAAAGAAAAATACGGATCATATGTTTCTCTATTTAAGCTGGATTTTTTTATACTTATTTTAGGGTGATATTTCAGGTTTAATGCAAACTTTTCATTGGCTGGTTTATGAGATCAGCAATAACCTTTCCATAAAACAGGATTTGACAGCTTTTATTGTGATGATTCTCTTTATTGGGGCAGATTTTCAAAAAACTCATAAATATCTGTTTCTCCGGGAATATTCAGTCGCTTCCTGATTCTGTATTTTTTCTGCTGAACAGATCTGTGCTGTACAAAAGTAAAATCTGCAATTTCCTTGGCTGAAAACCGCAGTTTCAGCATAGCACAGAAGCTCAGTTCTGAATTTTCAAGATCAGGGTTGATATCTAGAAGTACTTTTACAAAATCAGGATATAACTCTTTGAACTTCAATAAAAAGGCAGAATCATTGCTTCTGGCAAGTTGAATGACTTCTTCCCGCTGTTTTGTATGTACATGGTTTTTTAGATCTTCTGTCTGTTTTTTTAAGCGGTTCTTTTTCTGTCTCTGTACATGGATTACTTTCCGGACATATACTCCTGAAACAGTAAGCACAGTAATTGACAGAGCGATAAATAATGGAAGATCATTTTTATGCCAGTCTGATTCCTGCTTCACTTCTGAAATAAAATCCTCGGTAGCTTTATTCATAGCAGCAAATCTTGCCGCATCAAATCTTCCCTCTTCTTCCATATATTTTTTAAGATAGAAATAAGCCTTACCTCCGTCATTCTTTTTCTTATACAGATCAGCAAGTGCTTTGTAAACTTCTTTTATATGTGAAGAATAGGTACGCCTTGTCCTAATATTAATTTCCAGAGCTTTTTTAAGGCACTTCTCAGCCTGTTCACTATTATTTATTTCATTGTAATAATAGCCCATTGTATAATACACCCACAGTGATTCTACGTCGGTCGTTTTCTGGCTCAGCATTTTTTCATCTGATCTGGCGATATATATTCCAGCAGAATCAGGTTTGTGGATAAACAGATAGTATTGTGCCACCATGCAGTTGCTGTAGGCAGAATTTTCAAGTAAATTTGCTTTGATGAAACATTTTAAAGAAGTTCCAGACCACCCTTTCCAGGCATAATAAATCCCTTTATTGATATAAAGTCTTGGAAGGAGTTTTTGAGTCAGTGTTGTCTTTTTGGCCTGTTTTAAGTAATAAAATGCTTTATCATTACATTCTATCGCCTTATCATTTATTTTAAGATGAGAATAATACAG
This sequence comes from Chryseobacterium sp. ON_d1, assembly GCF_006829085.1. Taxonomy (GTDB): domain Bacteria; phylum Bacteroidota; class Bacteroidia; order Flavobacteriales; family Weeksellaceae; genus Chryseobacterium. The sequence goes on along the minus strand of NZ_BJTC01000001.1, from coordinate 267,950 downwards.
GCTATAATCGTCATAGAATGTCGCTTTATGAAACATATTTCCTGACTTTACCAGATCTTTCTCTGCTTTATTAAAGAAAAAACGGGCTTTTTCATAATTGCCTGCCGAAATATTTACGTCAGCCATATTCAGATAGCATAGACCTTTTCCTGCTGTATATTTCATCCTGGCAGCTTTTTTCAGATATTCTATATTGAGCCGGATAAGCGCTTCATATTCACCGGAAAGCTGCAACTGTGAACTTTGGGTCAATAAAGAAACGTCAAAATCTGCTCTTTCTTTATCCCTGAAATCAGGTCCGCATGAAAGCATGCTCCAACATAACCCTATGGAGATTACAGAGGATATCATTTTCTTTATGCTGGTCAACGGTGTGTTTGTATTCTTAAAAATGATCAATATAATTTTTCCCATCAGCACTGCTTTTCCCTATATCTACCTACGCATATTTAATTAAATATGTTGATAATTTTCTACTGCTATTTTAATATTTTTCCCTAATATGTGTTATAAATATACATAATTTATCATGCTTATCATGAAATAAGATGCATATTTTGCAAAAATGTAATATTCAGATAAGGATTTTATTTTTTCTTTATACAATCAGTTTTTTAAAGTTTTCAGGCTGTTTGTGCAGGAAGTTCTGCTATAAAAAAGTTGTTGTATATATAATAAGACTGTCTGAAATAGAATTTGTTACAAATACAATCAGGAATTAGGCAATGGGTAAAGTTCAACATTTTCCGGATTATAAGTTTTAAGATGGGTTTCAAAGGAATTCTAATAAATTAATCCAAATACAAAAAGGACAAATCATAAAATGATTTGCCCTTTCCCATGAATTTTTACTACAAAATTCATTTTTTATAATCTATTATGTGTTTTTATCTGCAGTCATACTAATAAGATTTCACAAATTCTGTATAGCAGATTAATTTTATTACATAAAGTATAAGGTAAAACTAAATTTTACCTTTTCTCAAATTCAAAAAAATGACTTTAAGGCCTTTTCTTCTGAGCATAGTTGATTGCCCATGCCATTAAATTGAGAAAAAGGTGTGAGTTATATGTTATCACCTGTCCGTAAGTATTCGGAATGGCAACAGTAACTCCATTAGTCGTCCTAAATTTGGCAGGCCAGTTGTAGGGCTGAACTCCTTCGTTAGCAACAAAAGGACCTCCATCACCAAAAAAAGCAAAACCATTATCTTTACCAACAAATGCTCTAATGCTGCTATCATCCACACCATCATATGCAATAACATTCGCTTTATCAAATGGGAATCCCGCGATTGTAAATCTGAAATTCCAGCCGGAATCTCTTCCCAGGGCTTTCCCTGTGAGATTCATAAATGGACCATTGGTGATCATATTGTTCGTATCCTGAATTCTATCAATAACGATGCTGTTATCATTATCAGTAACCTCCATCAGATTATCGTTAAAAATTAATCGCGCCAAATCTCTGGCTGCTCTGTTCCTTGGTGAAGCAGCTGCATCTCCATCTGAGGAATAAATAAGCACTCCCCCCTTCGCTACATAATCTGCTAAAAACTGCCTTTCCTCACTGGTGTATGCTATATAATTAAACTGAACCAATACAATATCAGGATTGAATGTTGTAAACTGTGACTGTTGTGAAGCGCCTAAACTGGTAAGTAGTAAAAATTCAAAGCCATTGATAGGATATGTTGCTGACTGATTGTTACCAAAATAATTACTGCCGCCCAAAACTTTATTAAGAAGGTTATCAGTTCTTGCAATGTTATATAAATTATTGTAATTATCAGAAAGTCCGATAATTTTCATTTTCCTTGCGGCAACTTTTATATGAATAGGACTGTTACTGCAGCTGACTTTTCCCAACGAAATATTGGTTGTCAATACAAATGCATCATTTCCATTCATAACAGGTTTTCCTGTTCCTATTAAAGTAACCTGTTGTACTCCTCCGGACAATACTCCTTTGGCACTAAAGGAATAGCCATTTACTGCAGATGTAGAAATTTCATAAAGAGCCCCTGCCGCCGCCGCAGGTGATGTTATATTTAAAGCGATGGTATTTCCTGCTGTAAGCTCTTTACCAGCAATATACTGACCATTGACTATTGTGCTTGAGCAATTGATCGTAAATTCAGGAATAATGGTGGAATCTTCAACTGAAATTTTTAAGGTATCACAAAGTAGTTGTTCATAATTATAAATTAAAATCTGATCCCCAGCTCCTCCTGAAGGGGTTGCATTGATTGGAGTTCCATAGCCTGGAACCTCTATGGTGAAGGTTCCTGCCTCCAATACCTCTCCTTCCACCTGGAAGCTGTACCCATTACTATTGGCAGTTTTAGCTGTTATATGATAATACCCTGGTTTCGTAACAGTTATTTTCATCCGGAGAAAATCAGAAGAAGTAAGTTCTTTACCGGTAGTATATTTACCTTTAATTTCTATCTGTGTACAATCCATTGTGAAAACAGCTTTCCCCTGTTTGCCACAAAGGCTTTTCCATTCATTTTCTGTACTGTTCCAGTAATTGTAACAGTTTTCATCCGTATTAAATATTAATAAACTATTTTCCTTGATTCCGGGAGACATCTTATTTCTCTGGTTCTCTGTTAATCTTGGAATCAGTATTCCGGTATCGTTATTTTTCGAGACAATATCCAATGTCGACATTTTGTTGGGTGATTGCGTATTTATTCCTACCTGTGACAAAAGGAATGAGCTATACGTTGTTATAAGTAATAAAAATAATTTTGTACTGATACTCTTGTGCATAATCGCTTATTTTAATAGTGATACTGAAGAAAGGATGGCCATCTTTTCATATTGTCAGTTTTTTAGATAAATGGTTTAAAAGGCAAGTCGAGAAATTCTCTAAAAATGATAACAACAGTATAGTAAGGTTACATTTTTTTAAATTTCTGTACAGGATACGGGATCTCTGATATAAAGGTCCTGGGTCTGAAACTGTTGAGTATTTATCTGCTCTTTCAAGTACTACAGGTTCGCAAGAACGCCTGATGAAGACTTTATCTATTCCGGATCTTCTGTAGACTTGTCAATCCAATTCGTTTTATTTCAAAATCCATGGATTAATTGTAGATAAAAAGAATTCTTAAAACTCCTTTTATTTCATAGTGCAAAACTATTACTCAAATATTAGTAACAGTTAAGAGCAAAATTAAAGTTTAATTAGAGACATATTACAGTGTAATTAAAATTGAGAATCAGCTCTTTTTCTGTTCACAAAGATGATCGTGAGTGCTTTTAAGATCTTTCAGCGTCAGTTTTCCAGTCAATATCCTGAGATTTTAACTGAACTATATATCTATCTAACAAGGCATTGCATTCATTAATTTTCTAAATCACAATTACAACAGTACAAAAAAGAGTCTCAAAAAGCTTTAACTAAAAAAAGAGCTTTGGTTAATTTTATCATACACCAGTAAAAAACATTCAAAAAATATAAACAAGACATATATAATATATGTTTTGATCTTATGGGATTCATACATCATCATTTCCAATATGAACCTATAATTTTACGAATATTCACAAACAGAATTCATTTTCACTAATCATTGAGATAATTCTTAATGAAGAACTTTTTCCTATGAAAAAAACAAATATTTTACTTACCGGAATAACGGGAATATTGGGAAGACATATCTTCTATGAACTCCTGCATGAATATGCAAATAATAAAAAAAAGGGAACACTGATTGTTGTTATAAGACCCAAGGCAGGGCAGACTGCGTATGAACGATTACGATCTATTGTGAGGCATCGTTTCAGACCAGCATATTTAAATAATTATACTGAAAATGAGCTGTTACAGTATGTTATATCAATTGAATCAGACATTGAGGCACTGGATAACACACACTTCACCACCCTGGAGAGCTATGACAATCTCTATGTAATTCATGCCGCTGCAGAAACCGACTTATCCAACACTTCCACCGCTCATGAAAAAATATTTGTCAATAATTATTTAGCCTCCAAACATTTACTGGAATGGTGTTCTCCCAATCTATATAAGTTTATTTTTATCAGTACCACTTTCTCAATAGGTCATTATGATCCTGTGGTCTATGATCAGTATATTTCATTTGATGCCAATAACCATCCGGTACTGAAGCCAATATTATCCCACCGGATTCCTTATGAAGAGTTCAAAATAAAAATGGAACAGGAGCTTATACAGTATTGCCAGCAGCAAGAAAAGAAATGGCAGATCATAAGGCCTTCCACTATATGCGGACGCATGCTCGATGAGCCATTATATTACACCCCTGAGTTTAATGTATTTTACTTATTAGGTAAGTTTCTGTTAGCATGCTCTTCCACAGACATTATTCACAGAGGGGAAACATTCAGAATTGAATCAAATCCTACAGGCACTATGAATATTGTCCCTGTTGATTATGTAGCCAAAACAATAATCCGTGCATTTGAAAACGATGCCATTGACCAACTGAATGCAGTGAGCCAGCGTCAGGTCTCTGTTGCCTATTTACTTCAATCCATCTGCAGTTATACAGGAGTAAAATGTGAGTTGACAGAACACCCTCCCTTATGGGAAACGATGACGGAAGCAGAAAAGCAGTATTATGAAGTAATGGCTCCCATACTGTCTTATTATTTAACCTTACCTGTTCATCAGTTTGATACAAGTACACTCAAAGAAATCATGACAGATATTCCTGATATAGATGTTGAAAAAGGGCTGAAGGATTTATATGCGTTTGCTTACGAAAATGAATTCAGATCACTTTAGACTATTTTAAAGAAGAAACTTACCCTAATCATTTAAAATAAGATATGAAACAAAAAAAAATTGCCATTATTGGAATTGGTTGCCGATATGCCGGAAATATGAACAATGCTGAAAGTTTCTGGAATCAGTTGAAAAACTGTAAAGATGCTGTAACTGATGTTCCGGCAGACAGATGGAATTTGGACAAATTCTATGATCAAAATGAAGATGCCCCGGGAAAAATGTATACCAAACGGGGGGCATTTTTGAAAGAAAGTATTTATGACTTTGATTATAATTTTTTTGGCATTTCTGCCAGGGAAAGTATGACACTTGATCCTCAGCAAAAACTTTTGCTTGAAATAGCATATGAAGCATTTGACGATGCTGGGCTTGATATTCATATGCTCAAAAAAACAAAAACCGGAGTCTTTATTGGAGGATTTATGCTGGACAATTTATTGTTACGGACTTCAGGTGACACCTTGAGATACATCAACACGCATACACCTACGGCCGGTACAGCTACCTTACTTTCTAACAGGCTATCCCACACTTTCGACCTGATGGGCCCTTCCTTTAGCGTTGATACAGCCTGTTCTTCATCTATGGTAGCTGTTCATCTGGCTTGTCAGGCTATTAAAAATAATGAAACTGAACTTGCCATTGCAGGAGGAGTCAATATAATGATCAATCCTGTGGCCAGCATATTGATGAGCAAAGGAAAATATCTGGCTAAAGATGGCCGCTCCAAGGCTTTTTTCGAACAGGCTGACGGGTATGGAAGAGGTGAAGGTGCCGGTATGATCGTATTAAAAGAGCTGGATAAAGCTATAGAAGACAATGATATTATTTATGCTGTAATTGAAAGCACTGCAATTAACCAGGACGGAAGAACAGAAGGGATCTCCCTTCCCAATCAGGAAGCTCAAATCAATGTTATTAAAGACGCTCTTAAGGCAGGTAATATCTCTCCAGCTTCCATTGATTATATAGAGGCTCACGGTACCGGCACAAAAGCAGGTGACCCAATTGAACTGGGAGCTTTAGGCAGTATATATGGCAAAGATAGAACAGCGCCCCTGCCTGTCGGTTCTGTAAAAATAAATATCGGACATACAGAAGCGGCTTCCGGTATTGCCGGAATTATAAAAGCTGCATTGGTACTGAAAAACAAAGAAATTTTACCTCATATGAATCTTGGGCCCCTGGCCACCAATATACCTTTTGAGCAGCTCAACATCAATATTCCGCTACAAGGAGACAGCTGGTATTCAAAAACGCGGCCTGCTTATGCTGCTGTCAATTCTTTTGGTTATGGAGGAACAAACGGTCACGCCATTTTATCAGGGTTCGATCCCATCTCTGCTCCTGTTCCTAAAGAACAACCTCAGCCATATCAATTTGTTATTTCAGGAAAATCATTAAAATCACTGAAAGAAAATGCCTCTAATTTGTTACAATTCCTTGAAGATAAGAAGGATATATCCTTAAGTAATTTAGCATATACCTTAACCCGGAGAAAAACCATACACGAGTTTGCCTGGTTACTGGAAGCTGAAACCCAGGAGGAATTAATATATGCTCTGGAACTAAAATTACAGAAAGAGGAATACCCTAAAGCATCTGCAACCAATGACCAAAGATTGGTATGGGTATTTACAGGCATGGGGCCCCAGTGGTATGATATGGGAAAAGAGCTGTACAATGAGAATACTATATTTAGAGATACTCTGGACAAATGTGACGCTCTTTACAGTGCTGTTGCCGGTTATTCACTGCTTGCTGAAATGCAAAAGCCAGAGGCCCTATCTCAGATTACAAAAAACAATTTGGCTCAACCTGCTAATTTTTTTATACAAATAGGGTTAAGCGAGATGCTGGCATCGAAAGGAGTTCATCCGGATGCAATAATTGGGCATAGCGTAGGAGAAGTTGCTGCTGCAGTGGTTGCTAAAGCGATAACATTGGAAGACGGAGTCCGCATGGTGTATCAAAGAGGGAGAATCCTTCAAAAAATAGCAGGGAAAGGTACCTTGCTGTCCGTAGGACTAAGCTTTGAGAAGGCTACGTATTATCTGCAGTCATTTCCTGATCTGGAAATAGCAACCATTAATTCTCCTCAGTCTCTAACGATTGCCGGCACTGAAAATGACTTAAGCCTACTCGACAGAAAGCTCACCATTGATGGTGTTTTCTCAAAATTTGTACGGGTAGAAGTTGCTTACCATTCTTCACAGGCTGAAGAATTGAAAGAGGAATCTATGGAAGCATTTTCCTTTGTAAAGCCCACTTTACCTACAATCCCATTATACTCCACTGTAACTGCCGAACTTGTAGACTCAGTGATCCATAATACTGATTACTGGTGGATGAATATACGGTATGAGGTATTTTTCAGTCAGGCTCTTGGAAAGCTTATTCAGCAAGGATATACCAATTTTATGGAAATTGGCCCTCATCCGGTGTTAAGCGGTTCTATCAGAGAAATTGCCGCAGATAAAGGGACAAGGGTAAATACTTTTTACACCTTAAAACGTCACACAGAAGAAAATGCTTCCATCAATACTAATATAGAAGGACTGATAGGTGCTGGTATTAAAGTAGAGTTAAATTCCGGGCTTAAAGCTCAGGTGATCAGATTACCTGCTTATGCCTGGGATAAAGAATATTGCTGGACACAAGCTGCTGAAATCAGTAATTACTTAACTGGTGAGAATAATCCAAATCCTTTTTTGCAAGAAAAACTGGAAGGTCCCGATATTTGTTGGAAAACACAGGTCAACAGGCCGGCACTATCCTACCTCAAAGACCACCAGATCGGAAACAGCATTATTTTTCCGGGAGCCGGCTATATAGAAAGTATATTATCTGTACTATCCACTAAGTCAAACTCAGGAACATTCATTATTGAATTTATAGAATTCATCTCGCCTTTATCTTTTAGAGAGGGAGAATTTCCAGAGCTTTTTACAGCGCTAAATTCTGACGGTGCTTATTCTATTTCATCTAAAATCAATGATAACTGGACCGTTCATTCAAAAGGGATTGCATGGGCTTCGGACAAATTTGTTCCTTTACCTGCCAAAGACATTTATGCATTACTCCTATTTCCTGATGTCTTCAGTAAAACTGACGCTTATAATTATTTTGCATCGATTGGATTAAATTATCAGGCAGCTTTTCAAACGATTTCATCTTATTCATTTTTTAATGGCAATGAGATTTTTTCTGTTTTACACAATACAACAACAGAAACATCAGATACACAGTCTATTTTACATCCTACGATTCTGGATGGAGCATTTCAGTCTCTTTTATTACTGTCAGCCAATACTCATCCAGGTAAAACCTATTTACCCGTTAAAATTGATAGCATTAAGGTGTTTGCTCCTTTGCCTTCTACCGTCTATTGTATAGCACAGATCACTGAAGAAAATATAAATAATCTTTCAGGAAATTTACAGCTGCTCGACCAAAACGGAAACATATTGGCTGACATTCAGGGCTTATTCTGTAAAAAGGCTCAGGTCAGCAGTGAGATCAGCCAACAGCAAAACTGGATCTACAAATATAGTTTTGCTCCATATCAGCTTAGTGGGAATAATGATTTTGTGAATATCCCCTTATTGGCTACCGGTGATTATTCGGTATTTAACAGTCTTTCTTTTCCTCCCGCATTTCCTGTTGAGTTTGTCCCGATCAGTGAATTAGATTCAATAGAAAATAAAGAATTTCAGCTATTATATCTGGCATCTGGCGGGGAAAAAAATAGTGAAACTGATTCCTCAGCTGATTACCATCAACTGATTACATTACTGCAACATCAGGGTGTAAAGAAACATCTGAAGCGTTTATTGCTATTGGTACAATATGGTCTTGCTGATGAAACGGTTCCTGTAGTGGAGAAAATAAATCCCCATCACACAGCACTGGCCGGTTTTGCCAGGGTAGTTGCTATTGAGACTCCTGATATACAATTAAAAACAATCGATATACAAAGTCCGCTGAATGAAAATGAATTACAGACACTTTTACAAAGTTCATTTGAAGAAGAAGAACTGATTTATACACAGTCCGGATGGAATCAGGGTAAATTGGTTTTGGATGATGTTTCTTTTCCGCAAAGAGCCAAAAGCGCAGCAAAGAAGAAGCCCGGTCAGGCGTTCAGTTTCGATATATTACAAAAAGGCAAAATTGACAGTCTGGTTTTCAGAAACATAGAAATTGAAAACCCCGGCATCCACGAAGTACAAATCGAAGTCGCTGCATCTTCCCTTAATTTTAAAGACGCTATGAAGGCAATGGGACTATTAAATGAAGCAGCGCTGGAAAATACCCTCTTCGGAACTCATTTTGGAATGGAAGGCGCTGGTATTATCACCCGGTTACATCCATCCGTTACCGAATTTAAAGTTGGGGATAGAGTTTATTTCAACGGTAATGGTTTGAGAACCCATATTAATGTACACCGTGATTTTGTACACAAGTTGCCTGACCACATTTCTTTTCAGGAAAGTTCAACTTTCCTGGTTTACCTTACTGCCTGGATTACATTGATTGAACTCGGACATTTACAAAAAGGAGAACGTATCCTTATTCATGCAGCCGCAGGCGGTGTAGGATTGGCCGCTTGCAATATAGCATTAAGTAAGGGGGCAAAAGTATTTGCAACTGCGGGTACTGATGAAAAAAGAGCGCTATTGAAAAAAATGGGCATTGAACACCTGTATGATTCAAGATCACTAAATTTTTATGACGAAATATTAAGGGATACTAATGGAGAAGGGGTTGATATGGTATTAAATTCACTGGCTGGCCCTGCTTTACACAGAAGCTTACGTCTTATCCGTACTTCAGGAAGGTTTATAGAAATAGGCAAACAGGACATTACAAGCAATTATAAATTATCACTTCTTCCCTTCAACAAAAGTATACAGTTTATTGCTTTCGATCTTGATAAAAGTTTCCTCATATCACCTCTTCGTTTTCGGGATTCTTTTGACAACTTCCTTCAGGCTTATTCTGAAAAACAATTGCCACCACTTCCCTATGAGGTTTTTATGGCAGGACAGAGCAGGGAAGCATTTAAAAAATTAGCTTCCGGGACTTATTCCGGAAAAGCAGTCATCGATTTTACAGACCAGACACTTGAAACCGTTCCTGAAGTAAAAGAAAGCTTAAGCTTTAAGGAAGATGAAAGTGTTTTAATCACCGGAGGTTGTAGTGGTTTTGGACTGAGAACTGCGCTATGGTTTGCAGAACAAGGGGTGAAACATCTGATTCTGGCGAGCAGAAAAGGCCAGATCGCTCATGAGGAAAAAACGATCCAGGAAAAAATAGAATCCTACGGCTGTAGAGTTTATCCACTTCAATTAGATGTTACCGATGAATATTCTGTTAAAAGTGCTGTACGTTTTTCTGCTGAGAAAGATCTGCATTTGATTGGTATTATTCATGCAGCAGCTGTACTTGAAGACTGTCTTGTGGAAACAATTACCCCAGCTGTTTTTGACAAGGTATTTCTGCCTAAAGCACAAGGTGCATTATACCTCCATGAGCAAACCAAAGATATCCCGTTAAAGTTTTTTGTATGCTATTCATCCGGATTAAGCTACACAGGTAATCCGGGACAGCTGGCTTACGTTACAGCCAACTCCTTTTTAGATGGACTTGCATTAGACAGGATAAGACAGGGATTGCCGGCAACCAGCATCAGCTGGGGGGCTATTGCCGAAACAGGTATGGTAGCAAGAACAAAAATGGCACAGACACATTTGAATAATATTGGTTTTAAACTTATATCTCCGGTATTCGGACTCAACATCATGGGTGATGCCCTAAAGAATTTCCAGAATCATATTGGCATTATCGATGTAGACTGGAATACAATGACAGACTCACTTCCGGGTTCCTGGAAAAGATTAAGCGGCTTGCTTGATAAACAACAGCACGAATCTTCATCTCCTTTTGTACGTCATCTTTTTACCATGGAAGAGACAAAATGGGATGATACTATGATAGAAGGGATCAAGGATTTAATTGCTGAGATTACCGGAGGGAATAAAGATGTTTTAACTCCCGATACCAAATTAACAGATCTTGGATTTGATTCTATAATGTCAGTTGAATTAGTTGTAGCCATTCAATCTAAAATGGGCATTAATTTATCCATTATGGAAATACTTGGCGCGACTACTATTGTCCAGCTGGCACAGATTACTAAAGCAAAGATCCTCATTCATAAATCTGCATTAAAATAACCATGAAGGTTCTGTAACTGGGATTACCTTGCTATCAATAGTTAAATCTGGATTTTCAATAATTGTGAAAATCCAGATTTTTTATTTGCCGGTTGATCTGCAGTATTCAATGCCAATCTGCAGAATAATATCAGAAATTGTTTAAAAGTTCTTTTGTTCAGAACTTTTAAAGCCTTTACTTCCAAATACTTGAGAAACAACCTGCAATTACTAAAATTTGTCAAAAAAAGTAATGGTATTATGAAAAGAAAGATTTTATTTGTTATTCCCTGTAACAATTCTTTAGGAAGTTTTCTCACTGAAACATTTCGTCCTTATTTTATTTTTATAAAAAATAAATATTCAGTTGACTTTGCGGTAAGCCAGGAACAAAGTCTATCCAGAATCAGTAGAACAAACGATCTGCTTGATATTAGTTTTCTCAATGGAGGGTATTATAAGAAAACATTTTCTCTCGAAGAAATCAATGTAGAAAATTATAGTGCTGTTTATATTCCGGGAGGGCTTGCTCACATGATAAATAATAGGAAACTGCAGAATTTTTTACTCAATATGTATGAAAAAGGAGTTGTAATTGGATTAATATGCAACGGCCCCATTTGCTTGCTCAATATCAAGTTAAGCAATAACGAATATCTGATAAAAGGAAAATACCTGACTTGTCTTAGCAACCAGGAAGAAAAAGATTATCAGACAGACACTCCCTTTTTTTTAGAGACAGCGTTAATAGAAAGAGGAGCTAAATACAGTTCTGCAGCTCCCTGGAAATCTCATATAGTAATTGATGGAAAACTGATCACAGGACAAAATCCGGCATCTGGAAGACTTGTAGCAGAAGCTATTATTTCAGTTTTAGAAAATAAATGACAAACACTGTAACCTGTTTAATAGGAACAGTAATAATAATGTGTTATTCAGAATTCGAAATTAATAATGATTAAAAAATAAAAAATGATACTAGAAAATTTTAAAATAAAAGAAACGATGAAGGGTGTTTCATTACTATTAATAAGGCTAATTGTCGGATATGGTTTCTATAATGCTGGTTTTATGAAAATATTAGATGCTCCGTCCAATGCTATGTGGTTTGAAAGTATCGGCATTCCATTTCCAGTTGTTAATACATGGTTGTCAGGATGTATAGAGCTGATTGGGTCAGTTTTCCTTATATTAGGTATATTTACAAGAAGTACGTCCATTATTTTAATTTTTGTAATGCTGACTGCTATTTTTACAGCCCACCTGGGGAATGGCTTTTCCGCGGCAAACAATGGATATGAAATAAATGTATATTATATTATTATGTTGTATACCCTCATAGAGTATGGATCTGGAAAACATAGTTTACCATCTTTTCTCTCTCATAAAAAAATAAAGAAAGTAATTGATAAATGATACTTAGGTATTTTAATACGTAAATAATAAAAAATGATAGAATCTGTAAGAAAAGCGTTATTAATCTTGGAATATGTTGCTCAAAATGGAAATAATGTTCGTCTTCAGGATGTAGCCAATTCATTGGATATGAAGAAAAACACGGTTCATAGCTTTTTTAAAACGTTTACTGAACTGGGATACATGGAAAAAAATGATGGAACACCAAGATATAGGATTAATTCTAATATTAAGAATCTAATCCCCCCATCTGCAGATGTTTTTAAATTAAAGCAATATTTCCGCCCTATTCTGAAAAAAATAACTGAAAAAACGGGAGAGACCTCTTATTTAACAGTTCAGAAAGGAAGTTCAATATGTCACGAACTTATCTGTGAGCCTGATCGTAATGTTAAAATTTCTCTGGAGCCAGGTAAAGATACGCATCTCAAAAATTCTGCATTGGGAAATATTTTTATCACGTATTCTATGCATTTAAAAAAGATGGTATCAGGAGAAAACTGCTCAAAGGAAGATCTAAGGTTATTAAATGAAAAAATAGCATTCATTCAGCAGAATGGTTTTGCTATTGAAACTGAGCAGTTCAAAAAGGGACAAAATTGTATTGCTGTTCCTATATTCGAAGGAATGCGTCTGGTCGCAGCCATTGGTATATCAGGGTCGTCCGATACATTCAATCAACATGAAATGTTCAAAGCTGTCAGGCTTATTCAATCATACTTATCTAAAATAGAGTTTTAAAACAAGCGTTACCTACAAAAAAAAGAATCTTATATAAGCTGGATTTCAGGTTTAGTAACCATAGATAAAATTAGATATCATCTCTGATTTTACTTTGATTGCATTTCTCATTTTTAAATTTAATAAACATCAAAAAGCAGTTCTTAAAGACTGCTTTTACTATTTTTTGAGAGTATGTACAATGATAAGCAATCGGTCTCCAATATAATTACAAAAAAGACTTGGCTAAGTTTGTATATTCAACTGTATAGCGCTTTTTATCTTTTCCTATATAGATAAACTTATATTTTGGTAATTGTTCCTTATTCAGTTTTATATCTTGTTTGTTATCGATAGTAATCACAACATCTTTATTGTTTACAATTATGCAGGCAGCTGTAAACCCAAGCATCGGTGCGGTTTTACCCCTTTTATTAATAATCAAACTATCTCCGTTTTTAACCGTTATAAAATTATCGAATTCGGATGTAAAAGTCAAAAATGATTTATTTTTATCATATGCGTTAAATTTTTCAATTAGCACTTTAGATCTCACATTATCAACAACTTCCGCCTCGATACCATACTTTTCAGAAGTAGTAACACTTGTACATCCGATAAAAGCAAATAATAAAAAAGAAATCATTCCATTAAGTATTTTCATAATTTATCTTTTAGATTCTTGTTCTATTAAATTTATGATCTCTGTTCTTTGTTTGGGAGTATTTTTTGTACAGGCTGCCCTCTCACGCATTAAAAATATCACAAAAAATGTGATTTATAATCCATATTGAAATAAAAACTTCAAAAATAGACACCATTCGTTGATTAAACAGTTTAAATATCCATGGTAAAGCAAGAGTTATTATTCATTAAAACCACTTTTTATGGACTATTGATATATTCAGATATTTATTAGGATTAAAGATGTCAAGAAGTAATTTAAACATCATATTAATACTTCTCTTCTTAATACTTCTCTTCAGTGGTATTGTGGATTTAGTAATCCAATGATTACTGTTTTCATACAGATCACCATTCATAGTGGACAGGACGATAGACCTTGAATCTCCAATAAGAAAAATCATATGATTTGTTATTTGAAAAGAAAAGAACTCCTTGAATTTTTATCAAATACTTTACCTTGCTCTGACAGCAACATAATAAATATTTTATTATGATCAGATCATTTTCAATAGAAATGAGGTTGTCTTTTAACTCCTAAAAACTATTTTTTAAGCTCCTGCAAAATATACATTGCATTCTGATTGTCCGGATCTAACTTTATTGATTTCTCATAATTTTCAATCGCGTTATGTTTATTCCCATTTTTCATAAATGCTTCTCCAAGACTGTCGTAAGCATTTGCAGACTTTGGATTATTTTTTACATTCTCTGCGAAAATTTCGATAGCATTAACAAAATCGTTGTTATTTAGCCTTTGGTATCCACTCTCATTAACGAGATCTTCATCTGGAATGATCTGATAACCATATTGTCGCGAAAGAGCATCAAAATGATTTCTGATATCCTCATATGATTTCACCATTGAAGCATCCCGGGGATTCAGATACCATTTTGAATATATAAATTTTAATCCATCGTACATACTCTGATACCCTACGGAGAAATGATCCTCACCAGAATATTGTTTAAAATACCAAATCAAGTTCTTATCTGCATATTTTTTCAGGCTCTCATGCAATGTTTTAACAGGAGCAAGGCCATCAGGCTCGTCACCAATGGAAAGATATAAATAACTAGTATGATTCCCATTCTTTTGTAATGCTCCGCGAAATTGCTTTAAAATTGCAGTATTTCCGTCATAAATGGCTGGGCTGATGATAATATATGATTGGAATAACTCAGGCTTCTCTTTCTTACAGTACAGTGAAAACAGGCCTCCAAGGGAATGTCCTTCCAGTGTACGATAAGGTACTGTTCTGAAATTAGATTCAATGAAAGGAATAGCCTCCTGCTTCAAGAAACTTAAAAACTTTTCTGCGCCGCCAGTATTACGCAAACTATTGTCAAACTTTCCATGAAAGGTCATGGAGTGGACCGGAGTAAAATCACGCACCCTATCCGTATTAACTATTCCTACAACAATAGATTTAGGCATACGATATCGATCAGAAAGAAATCTTTCCATTTCGGTAACATAGGCAAAGTTTTGGTCGGGATCCAAAAGATAAATTACCGGATACAGCTTTTCTCCTCTATCATAACCTTCCGGAAGATAAATCCAAAACTGACGTTCCTCATTTAAAACTTTTGAATGGAATACTTTACTAATCTGATTCCTAACTGGAAGCGGCTCCTGAGAATAGCTTAAACTTATGCTTGATACCACCAGCACAATTATTAAAATAAGTTGATAAGCTAAGGTTTTTCTATTTATAATCATAGGCTTTATATCTTATATCTTACTGGTATTCAAAATATAGCAAATATAAAAAGAAAAACTTACCCACTTATATCCCGTTCTGCCTCTCACCGTTTCAGCACAACCCCATATTTCGACGATCAATAAGAGATAAAACCCTAGCTTCATTTAAAAAGCAATCAAAACCAAAAAGGGATAATAATACGACTTGAAAATAAACAGCTTGCTCTACACAACATCTTTTTAGAAAATTCTGTTCAGGCTTTTAAGAAATAAAAAAGGAGACAACTTTAACAGTTATCTCCTTAAGTGACCCGGCTGGGATTCGAACCCAGGACCCATACATTAAAAGTGTATTGCTCTACCAGCTGAGCTACCGAGTCGGCCGCTTACTTTTTCAAGTAAATCCCTTTGTTTAAGGGACTGCAAAGATAGAAACTTTTTCTTTATTTACAATACTTTTAAGGCATTTCACCACCTTAATAATGCTAACTTTTACGAAATCAGAGACAAAAAATTTCCGTACTGTTTCAGCTGCTATAATTTTTGAGTTTCAATTCCTGTAAAAATGAGCAGTGCATCCCGGTCACAAACAAAAAACGGATGATTCAGTAATAATCTATTTTTTATTTACACCCGTTAGTACCAGCACGAACGTCTTTCTTTAAAATGTAAGGAAAAACCTATTGATGGCATCTAAAAAATATTTTCAAAACTATTACAGGATACCGATACAAAAGATATTTCCAGGTTAGCCATGTATAGAAATTTCATGTAGCTTTGTTATACCAATAAATTGGTTATTGTAATGGAAGATCTCCCACAACAATAAAACAACATCATAAAACATTACAAAATGACAGACCAACTTTCCATATCAGTTAAAATCAATTCCAGCCCTTCAAAGCTGTGGACGACTTTGACCGACACTAGATTAATGTCAGAATGGTTAGGCGATCCTGAAATGAATATAGAAGTGCAGACCGACTGGAAAGTTAATTCACCCATTTTAATTCGTGGATTTCATCATGTCAATTTTGAAAATAAAGGAATTATACTTCAATATGACAAAGAAAAAAGATTAAGCTTCAGCCATCTCAGTTCTGTGTCGAAACTTGTAGACAAAAAACAAAACTATACTGTTATTGAATTTATTCTGACATCCGTTGATAGACAAACACAGCTGACCGTAAACATTGAAAACTTTCCAACAGAAACGATTAGAAAACACTTTGAATTTTTTTGGCGGACCACTATTTTCACCATAAAAGAAATAGCTGAAAATATGCCCCGGCATATTTGATATCTGATGACAAAAAATGTTTTGTATATCAGGTTATTACACCCTGTTAGTGGAGACTAATGCCAATCCTGTAGACGTGAAAAAATCGTAATTCCTATATTTCACTGATCCACTTTACAGCTTTGATTCCTGGCATAAAAAGGTACATGCCTCCCTTTAATGTAATGAAAGTCGGCATTCCAATAAAGCGCTTTGGTAAAGGATTGTCGGGCATCGTAAAAGTTCCTTTGCCTTCGTTGAGTCCTATCATAGGATCTCTTTCATTTTTGAGGCTGACAAAATTCCCGTTGTTCACCCATTCTTTTTGTAAAAACTCAAGGGTCTCCATAGCTTTTGCACTAAACGCTATAAAATAAAGCCCTCGCTCTTTGCCATCGTCCTTAATACTGCCATTGGGTAGTGCAGGTCCATATCCTACGCCTTTTCGTATAATGCGGTGCAGGTTTACATCTGACATTACTGACATTTTACTGTTACGTGGATTCATGCGGCGCATGTGGCTTGAGTAAGGTACGACCTTACCATTTTGGTCATTACTGAAATCAAAATCATTATTTTTTGTAGCATCAGCCCCTAATTCGGCATTATCTTTAAACGGGCACATATTTAATGGGGCTCCGCTCCGCCACCTGCCTATCATTTTAGCAGCCAGCAGGTCCTGCTCATCTTTCGATTTTGCCTGTTCGCTGAGGTATTTATTGAAAGCTGCAACATGACTGTGATATTTTCTAAAAATGACAAATGTCCCATTACTGGCTAACTCAGTGGGTTGTGGCATAGGATAATGATTGCCAGCTTCGTTAGTATATCCCAAAATAAATTCCCCCGCCTTTATGGGGCGTTCTTTTGAATTTAATTGCTCTGCCCCGCTGCCTTCAATTTCAGGATTACTGATCCCATCACGAAAACCAAAATGATTGAAATTACCTTCTATAGGAGTATCAAAATCGGCTTGAAAACACAATTTAACACCTGGGTATTTTTCCAATACCTGAAGAGCAAATGCTTTTTTGGAGTTCAGGTCATCCATATTCTTTGCAACGATCGAAACGGCAATATGGTTATTAGCTGCTTTAAAAACGGAATCCCACTTTCCGGGAGCGTTTTCATTAATATCCATCAGTTTTTCGCTGTGGGCAGCCATTCCTTTTTTAAAGGCTTCCGGAAAGCTTTCAATGGTAGACTGCGGAAGTTCAAGCTTCTTTAATCCCTCATAGGTAAAGGCAATTGCAAGCCAGGCATCATCATTATCCCACCAATTTTTTGCACTGGTAACATAAGGAACTATTTCTTTCAAAAATGCCTTAGCGGAAACAGTATCCAGAATTTCCAAAAAAACATTGACACCATGATAAGGTAATGGTCTGTCACGCAATATAATAGCTTGAATATCCTTCAAGTCTATTTTTTCGGCAGTCCGTTTGAATATTTTTTTTAAGAACATAAGACTATTAATTATTAATGTTGAAGCATTGATGATGTTGCGGAATTTGAAGAATGTCAGCCAAGAATGATGCTTAAAAGTTAATTGTTATTTACTGTTCAATTCATAGCGTCCAGCCCGAACCGAAGATGGATAAAGAAGTTACATTTAATGTCCACTGACATGACACCAATACAATGCTATAGATGGTGCTTTGGCAGCTTGCTGTTAATCACGCGAACTTGAAAGCACTACTGCAAGGGAGTCCATATAATCACGCCAATGAATTATTTTTCTGTCTTTAATCGTTATGATTGAACAAAAGCGGTTGTGGTATTCTTTTTTTGTTGAAGGAACATTACCGTGTACCGCATACTCCAAAATAATTACATTAGCTGGGTTTGCAGATTTATACACGCGCAGACCATCAGCAGAATGCAGGACATTACCATATCCACTGAACCAGTCCATATAAACTTTACGCCCTTCAAGCCTGTTGGGAAATCCTTCAAAATTGTATAGAAATTCAAACACCGCATCTTCCGCAACGGCATCCCAAAAATGTTCTCCATCAACTTCATCTGCCAAACCTTCCATTACGATGTTGTAAAAAGGATCAGCATTTTTATTTTTAAAAGCTGGATGGGTTCTGTCTGCTTGTTCTATTTTCTTTTTCATCTTAGATTATTTCTTTTAAAGGGTGTAATTAAGTTCGGTTACCCCGGAAGTAAATTGCCGGGTAGCCAGGAGTTTTAAATTTATTTTGTCTTTGATGTCTATAAACAATGGAATGCCCTGTCCAAGAATAATTGGATTAACAAACAACCAGTAGCCGTCAATTAAATTCTGTTGAATAAGTGAATGTGTTGCTGTCGGGCTACCGAAAATCAGGATCTCACTCCCTGCCCCTTGCTTTATTTTATTGATTTCGTTGGAAAGGTCATCACTGATAATCGTTGTATTTGTCAAACCTGCATCATTCAATGTTTTTGATAAAACAATTTTGTGAGCCTTGTTATACCACTTTGAGTGGTGGATGTCGTGTTGGGATGCGTTCGGCTTATCTCCTGCGTTTGGCCAGTAAGCCTCCATCATCTGATAAGTAACTCGTCCATACAATGCAGTGTCTGTCTTGCTTATCCGTTCGCCAACATGATCAAAAATTTCTTCATCAACGTTAATCCAGTTCATTTCTCCGTTCGGTCCTGCTACAAAGCCGTCAAGCGATATATGCATAAATGAAATTATTTTCCTCATACAATTCTATTTTTTTATTGTTGATTATGATTTGTTACTGATGTTAAATATTTGACCCCAAAGCGACACTATTGCTTAATGCATGTAAAATTTTACCAAAAAAAGTTCTTTCAGCATTCTGGGTTCTTTCCGTTCTTTCCCATTAATCTGCGCTTCTTCCGAAAACAAAATATATTCTGACTTCATTGCATTTTTTTTGAAACTTATAATTCCAAAAGTTTATTCAGACCGTCACCAATCTTTTCTAATCTTGTAATATCGGCAACGGTAAGGTTAGGGTGACTTACAAACCAGGCAGAAGCTGTAATTTGTTTGCTGAGTATAAATTCTTTTACTGTGGGCGACTTAATACCGGGCCATCCTTCAATATTTCCAAAAATCAAATCCATCATCTCCGGTATTTTGGTGGCAAAGTCATTGATATAGGTATCCCAATCACCGTCATAGCAAGTACAGAAAAGCAGCTTGGTGTCATTTTCTAAAAATACAAAACGCATATCGTGCAGTGTACCCACTTTTTTAGCTCCCGTAAGATTGCCTTTTAATGTTTCAAATATCAACTTAAGGTTTCTTGCTCCTTCGGGTTTTAAGTCAGTGATAATAGTCAATTCCGAAAGGTTGCCACTGCGTAGCCCGGCATCGGCATCGGTAATCACGTCGTGTGATTTTTCTAAGGGTTCACCAAGTGTAGCTAAATACAATTTCAGCTTTAATGCTGCATCCTGTGTGAGTTGTTTGATGTTCATACCCATTGAATTAGAGATATATAAATTTAATTAAAATAAATGATTTTAGTGTTTACTGTTTTACCCAATACATGGTTTTTGAAAAAATACCTTTGTGTGCTACAACTTTCAGCTTTTTCCCTTCCAGATAAATTTCACAGTTTCCTTTCTGTCCTGTCTCATGATTTTCTACATTTCCCTTCCATTCCTTTTTTTCAAAGCGTACATTATAGAGCGTAGGACGGCCTTTGGGATCCAAACCTGAAATTTTTCCGTTGTTATTGGAAGTAGTGATGGTAACGCCATCTTCAGTTTTCCATTTTCCTGTAAAATCATCTTTTGCAGTTTGGGCAAAAGATAGGGCGGCAAAAAACATGGAGAATACCAATACAATAAGTTTTTTCATTTTTTATTTTTTTTTAAGTTAATTGATGACACAAAGATCAATCTTTATTTCCTGCATCTCTTTTAGATATCTAAAAAAACACTTTTGGCTGAAAATTATTTTTTCCTTTTATAATTCTCAATCGTATCCATCGTTCCGCAGAACTCTACATTATTCCAGTCAGGATCATAGAAATAAACAGCAGTGTTACCCCCTGTTTCACCATCTCCCATGGGCGGTTTATCGTTGTGGGTTACAGTTCCGTAATTAGGTATATACCCTTTTTCCCTGGCTTGTTTTTCAAAATTTTTCACATCTTCCAAGCGGTTTCCACTTACTTCAAACGCAAAATGAAAAAAGCTCATTCCAGAAGGAATGGTAATTTCCCCCTGCCCATTCCTTTCCTCAATCAGCACCAGGCATTCTTCATGTTCGTCAGCACTCATATAACAGCATCGGATAGTATATCCTTCTTTGAATGGATGCGGTTCTGTTTCAGTTATCCGGCTTGTGCTTAATCCCACAAGGTCACTATACCATTTCCGGCTATCCTCAATACTTTGCACATATATTGAAAGCTGGTCTAAATGCGAAATCAATGATGGTTTAAACACTCCGTAATCGGCGGTTTTATTAGAAAACCTTTTGCCGGTAACAGTGCCTGGCAACAACACTAATTCTCTTATCCATTTTTTGCGCAGCAAAAACGAGATCTTTTGCTTAAATGGTGAAATAACATTGGGCGGTATGTATGTATTTTGTCTCATCTTCTTTGTATTTAAGGTTTCCATAAAATTTCTATCCAATGTCTGTCAGGATCCTGAAAACAGAACGCCAGCCAATCAGGCTGCATTTGTGCCGATTTCAACATCCTCCCTTCCCGTAATGGAATGCTCATGGCTTCAGCCTGTTGCTTTATTTTTCCAAAACCGTTTTTATCCTGCACTACCATTGAATAATGTAACATAGAATGGTTATCCATTTTTAATTTATGGTGCTTTACCATGCAAATGTCGTGGTGGTAAAACCCGAAACTGAAGAAATGCATTTCCTGTTTTGATATTTTCATTGCGGCACTGCTGTCAGGATGATTGAGTGCTGAAAACTGCAGGTCGAATAACTGCATGTAGAAATCTTTTGAACGCTTCAGATCTTCTACATAAAAAACATGGTGCTGTAATTTAGAAACCATAAGAAATAATTTTGTTGAGTTGAGTACGTAAATCAATTTTCCCATCAGCCGAATAGATCTTTGTTTTTACAATATCATTGTCTTGCAGATAATCAGCTTTCTTTTTACGGAGCACATTTACTTTTTTTTCATTGCTCAGCAGCCACGTTGCAATCCCCTGCAGAAACTTGCCTGGAGCTTTTATCACAACTCCTCCCGGCGTGCCTGTCAAAAGCAGATCACCTGCGGACAAGTCTTGAAATTCTGAAATTTCGGTCAGCGTTTCGGCGGGTTTGAAAATAAGCTGAGAAGTATTGGCTTCCTGCCGAAGCTGGTCGTTGACCCAAAGCTGAATAGTAAGATTGTTCAGGTAATTGAACTCTTCTTTGTCCAGCAGATAAAAAACAGGCCCCAAAGGCAATAAGGTCCGGCAACTTTTGCCTTTATACCACTGTGCATAATCATCTTTGTATTGCAGGTCTCTTGCTGAAAAATCATTGGCCAGCACAAGGCCCGCAATGTACTCATGTAAGTTGGCTTCGGTAATTTTTACAGGTTGAGTAATATCTTTCCTGATGATTAAACCCAGCTCTACTTCATAATCCAGACATTGGCAGTCTTTGGGACGGATCACGGGGCTGAAAGCTCCGGTAATGGAACTTGAATCTTTTGTAAACAGTACATTGCCGCTTGATTGGCTGCTCAAGCCTGATTCTTTGCGGTGAGAAGCATAATTTACGCCCTGGCACAGCACCCGCAATGGACCCGAAACCGGCGCAAGGATTTCTACTTGTTGAAAATCAAATGTTTCCTTTTCCAAATTTTTGTCAATCAGATAAGTCTGTGGTGCCTCTATGATTGCCATCAAATTAGGAGGTTGAAGAACAAGTTGCGAAATTTTTTCGCCAGATAGAATCCCCCACAGGGTGTTGCCATTTTTTTTGTATTTTACGATTGATATTCCCATAACCATTTACTTTAATTGATATTTAACCGTGTAATTTCCTAATGCATCCTTTACCTTTTCGGCAATGATACCAGGATTTTTTCCTGTTGTGGTAATGTATGCCACCATACCCCATTGAGGTGTCTGGTCTACATTAATTTCAAAGTTTTCGATTTCGCTGATAGATTTCAATTCATTGCTGAACACCCTTTTTATTTCAGTTTGTGTAAGCCCGGGCTTGAAAATTTTACCTACCGCGGTAAGCGGAATGACTTCTACAATAAAAATTTCTTTTGGTATTGCTGCTTTTTCGGCAATGTTTTCCTGTACAAAAGTTCTCAGTTCTTCTTCTGAAACCTGCTGATTGGGTTTGAGCTGCACAAAGGCAACAGGCATTTCGCCTACCCGCTTATCGGGACTGCCGATAGCTGCTGCCATTGCAACAGCCGGATGTTGCGACAATGGCTCTTCAATGGCTTTTGGGTCAATGTTGTGCCCGCCACGAATGATCAGCTCTTTTTTACGGCCTGTTATCCAAAAATAGCCATCTGCGTCTTGTTTGCCTGTGTCACCTGTATTATACCAAACATCATTTCCGTCATTAATCCATATATTTTCATTGTGCCGGGCTTCTTTGTAACCGGGGAAAATGTTGATGCCTTTGCAGACAATGATCCCGATTTCATCTGTTTCGGCATCACGCATATATTGTCCTGTTTTTTCCTCCAAAACCACAATTTTCATTTGGTGGTGTGGCAACGCCAGACCAATAGACCCTACTTTGCGCTTACCGAAAGCAGGATTGGCAGAATTAGCACAGGCACCTTCTGTGAACCCGTAGCCCTCTATGATCTTTACTCCGGTACTTGCTTCAAAGTCGTTGAACAATTTAACCGGCAAAGGAGCCGCACCGCACAAAGCATACTCCAGGCTGCGAATGTCTTCCCTCTCCATTGGTGTCTCCAGTATCATCTGCAGGACAGTAGGCACGGAACTGAAAAAGGAAATCTTGTAATGCTCTACAATTTTCCAAAAGTTTTTGATAACGCCTTCACCCCGATAGCCTGACGGTGTTGCCAACAAAATGCAGCCACCACTTAAAAGCGGCGCGATGCCTGTAACAATAACGCCATTAACATGAAACCACGGTAAACCACAAAGCAGTGTTTTGTAGCCGGTTAAATCAGCCCAATTCATAAGCGACCATGCATTGGCAATTTCATTGCGGTGGGTGTGCTGTGCTATTTTCGGTTTGCCTGTTGTACCCCCTGTATGAAAGTAAGAAGCAATAGTATCGGGTGAAAAAGTACGCTGAAAAGAAAGATGATCTTCCGGATACTGGCTTACCGTTTTGTGAAAATCCAAAAGGCGGATGTTATGCGATGTTCTGGGCTTTTTGACTGTGAGCTGTACAGCTATTTTTGGAATGAAATCTAGATATCGGGCAAGATTTACGGTGATAACTGTCTGTAAAGTGGGTACATCAGCAAAAATGCCCGATACTTTTTCCCAAATATCGGTTTTAGGGAATGGTGACAGCGTAACCAAAACTTTTGTGCCTGCTGCATTCATAATCTCCGCCATTTGCGAGGGTTGCAACAACGGATTTACAGCATTCACAATGCCTGCGGTTTCTGCGCCAAAAAGTGTAAAAACGGTTTCGGGAGAATTAGGTAAAATGTAGGAAACAACATCGGTATCTCGAATGCCTAAATCACGGAACATATTGGCTGTGGCATTAATTTTTTTGAGTATCTCTTTGTATGTCCACTCTGCCGAATGTTTGAACTTAGTGCCCTGCAGGAAAAACTTTAATGCAACACGATTCGGATATTTCGTAGCATTTAGGGCAACCGCTTCGTAAGTGCTGTCTGGCAAATCAGGTAATGGCTTCTGCTCAAAATCCTGGACATCTTTTCTGTTTGCTATATTCATATTTTATTAATCTGTTTAATTACTGATAAGCTGACTAATGCAACCAATAAAACCGTGACCAAAACAGCCAATATATAGCTCTGCCAGGTTTCTTTTATTTTGATTAAGGTATAAAAGACACCTGCCATAATAAGCAACAAACCAATAGCCGAGCACAAAGCGTAGTATTGCGTAAATAAACCTGCTGTAAGAATGGCTTGTAAAACAGCGACGATATACATGGATGCTGTACTGTAACCTGCCTTTTGAAAAGTCGGCTTTGATTTGCCCATCAATTTGCTGATCATTGCCAAACCAAAAATGAAAGCAATGCTGTATGTGATTGAAGTTATCATATCTTTTTTGTTGGTGCTGATGATATATTTTTCATTTTTAGTTGAAATTCCCTGCACAGTTTTTCAGCACTGTTACCTGATGAGAATACATACAGATCGGGACGGACAATGAAATAATAAGCTTTTCTTTCCGCCCATTTCCGTAACTCTTCAGCATAAGGTTCGGTGTCAAATACTACATATTTCAATTTTAATTTTTCGCAGAGGCCAGCAATATGTGGCGCTCTGCTTTTACCGATTGATACCAATGTCCATTCATTCGATAAAAGCATATCGGAATATCTGTTTGGGTCAATTTTCACTTGCGGAAACAGATAACGCTTCGCTTTTCCTGTACCCCAGAACCCATTTCCCAGCGGATTTTTTGGCAAATGAAAATTGAGCAGCCAACCTTTGATCAATGGGATTTTTGACAGCACTTTCAACACCATCCAAAGCCGTGTTGTAAAGATCCAGCCTACCAGAATTGCCAATCGGATATTAAACTTTACATGTGGATATCGTTCCGTTTGATAGGTTTTGAGGATGGAATCAGGCCACTGCTTTTGGAGAACAGCATCCAATTTCCAGGTAAAGTTCATTACATCCCTGAAACCTGCTGCCATACCCTGCCCGGTGTAAGGCGGTGTGGTGTGTGCAGCATCACCAGCCAAAATGATGTTTCCACGCTGCCACTCTTTTGCCAAAACACTTTTCACAGAATATAACACCCCATGCTGGATTTGCAGGTTGCCGGTATCCGCACCTATTTCAGACAAAAGCTGTTTGATTTTTTCGGGCTTCTGGATTTCTTCTTTGCTCAGACCATTTGTATAATTCAATTCCCAGCGCTTGTGGTTGCTTATACCATTCATCCTTACCCAGGGTTTCTTATGGCTGCATATTTTTTGAACAGTATTATATTGATCCGGCGTGGGGACTACTTCCAACGCATCTATTTTCAAAATGTCTTTATCAAATCTTAAATCTTCCCGGTTAATACCTAATTTATTTCGGGTAAAACTGTTGGCACCATCGCAAGCGATCATGTATTTTGCAGATGCCAATCTTTCGGTATTTGAAAAAACGGTTATCCCGTCATTGCTTTGTTCGAAATCAGTAATGTCCTTATAAACAAGATTGACATTGGGAAAGCGTTTGCAACCATTGCGTAAAATAGTTTCCAGTTCGGGTTGCAGAAATAAAAAATGATCAGAAGAAAAGCCTCCCGGAAAAACGCTTTTAGCACGAAACAGCACATTGAATTTTTCATCAGTCAGTTCTAAACCGCCTGAAGGCTTCAACTGTGGCAGCAATTCATCAAGTAAGCCTACAGACTGCACTATACGAACAATTTCTTCATCCATATGAATGGCTCTCGGGAAACTAAACGCTTTTTCAAATCTGTCAACACCTAAAACCTGGTATCCACGCAAACCTAATGTGTTGCAGGTAAGCAACCCAACAGGGCCTAAACCGCATACTATGATATCATATGCTTTGTAATCATTTACTTTATCTTCTTGCATTACCTTGCTTTTATACAGCAAAGTTGCGCAACATTTTTGGGGGAATTTTTTCGATATCTAAAAAAATGACGACGTCGTAAAAAACTATTTTGACTTTTCCCCTCTGATTACACTTAAGGTAGATTGGGTAATCCCCAGATAGGATGCAATATGTCCAAGTGATGAACGAAGAAGAATATTGGGATGCCTTTTGATTAATAGCTGGTAACGTTCTTGTGCCGATTGAAACTGGATCGAATAAAGCTGTTCGGCAAGACGTTTAATGGTGCTAACCAGAACATGTCTGGAAAACCGTTGCAGCGTAGTGTCAGTATCTATAATTTTTTCAACTTTCATAAAATCCGCTGTTCGGATTATTCCGTTTTCCAACATTTCAAGATAATATGGATATGGCTGATGTAAAAATATGTTTTCAATGGGAGCATAAAATTTAGTTTCATCAAAAAAATCGTGTGTAATATCCTTGCCGTCTTTAAGGTAATATAAACGCATCATCCCTTTTTCAACATAAAATATTTTCTTTGACTGCTTACCTTCACTCAATAACTGGTACCCTTTTGGTAATTCTATATATTCAAAAAACTCTTCAACGATCTGTGCCTTTTCGGTTGAAAGACCTGCTGCTTTTTGTAAGTATTCCAGTAATTCCATAATAAAAATTTTATTTACAAAAACCAATGACGTTCCCTTAAAATCAGGCAAAATCAACCGGCTGCTGTTTTTCAGGGCATGCCACCAAACGGACTACCTCACCCCTCTATTGGCTAAAATAAGAAAAAAAGCTAAAAAAAGAAGGGCGAAGCATTTTTTGAATGCTTCGCCCTTCTGTGTGATGTCAGCGGTACATGTTATTTTTATGGCAAAGGAAAAGGGCTCTCTTTTTTTTAAAAACACTTAATGCTCACCATTGATCCCTGAAGCTTTTTTATACTTAGCTTCATTGATCTTATATTCTGCCTTGGCATCAAGAATCTCCGATTTCGCTTCCTGCCAGAGAACCTGGGCTTTCAATACTTCTTCTGCTACAACGGTTCCTGCGTCATATCTGTCCTGGTTCAGTCTGAGATTTTCCGTGGCCTGAACAAGAGATTTTTCAGCAAGCTCGATGCGTTTAACAGATTGGTTGAGCTGCATCACGGCATTCTGTAATTCCAGCACCAGAAGCTCCTTCGTCTCTTCCATTTCAAGCTTTTGAGCATTGGTTTTATACTCCTGTTCTTTTACTTTTTCTTTTCTTGCTCCCCAGTCATAAATCGGAATGTTTACAGACAGCATTCCCACAAATCCCTGCATATTATTTTTCCTATCGATAGGATTAACATTTTTACCAAAACTGGAAAAGCCTATTCCCGAAAGAGCTACCGTAGGTTTTCTGTCTCCATCCAGCAGTTTTTCCTGAAGTTCATTTATTTCTACTGCCTTGGCAAGAATAAACAGTTCTGGCCTGTTCGTCGGTTTTAGCTGACTGTCGGCCAAAACACCAGTGAAACTGCCGTTTACAGCATCTTCCACATCAAAATCGGAATTGGGAAGTCCTGCAATCTGGGCAAGGTTTAGTTTGGCGATGCTAAGACCATCTTCCGCACGCTTCAGATTGAGCTGCGCCTCGTTCTGCTGAACTTCCACTTTCAACAGATCATTTTTATACGTCAGCCCTGCATCAAAAGAATTCTTTACATTGGTATGGAGCTGATTCAGAAGTTTGATGTATTCTTTTGCCAGCGCTATTTTCTCCTTGGCATTTACAATCTGCCAGTACATGGTTTCCACAGAGAGTTTTACCTCTTCTTTGGTAAGGTCCTTCTGCGCCATCTGCAGATCTACTGCTGTTGAAGAAAGCTTTTTCCCGGTTTCTACCTTCCCTCCGGCATATAGAACCTGGGTAACATTCACATTGGCACTCCCCAGTACTTCCGGTATCAGGTTCGAAAGCGGTTTCGAGAAATAATATCCTCCCACACTTCCGTCCACGATAGGTTTCCCACCTGCTTCTGCAGCCGTTCTGGCAGCCTTGGCAGCTTCTATATTCTGTTGTGCTTTTTTGATCTTTTTATTATTCTCTAATGCCAGATCTTTGACTTCCTCCACAGAAACTATACGTTCCTGGGCCTGAGCACCTATTGACGCTGTAAACAACAGCACCAGGACTATTTTTGATATTGTATCGTATATTATTTTCATTTTTTTTACATAAAGGTTGCCCTGCAACACTAAACAAATGAGTTTATAACAAGGAATCAACGCAGAGCAACCGGTTAAAAAATTGATATTATCATTATTAGTGATGAGGTTTGGGTTTGTATAAAATAACCTCGTCGTCCGATTGATCTTCAGGTGTTTCATCTTTAGGTACCGGATCTTTTAAAAGCTTGTAATACATCACCGGAACAATGAAAAGAGTAAAGATCATGGAGAAGATCAGCCCGAAAGCCAGCACACTTCCCAGCGGTGCCCACATCGGGGATTTACCAAGGATCATCGGAACTACACCTACGGCCGCCGCAGCGGATGTAAGGAATATAGGACGCATTCTTCGTTTGGCAGCCGCCATAGCCGCAGCCTTGTGTTTATATCCATGTTCCCTGATAAGCTCATCGGCATAATCTACCAGAATGATTCCGTTTCTTACCACGATACCTATCAAGCTGATGATTCCCATAAAACCTGTCATTCCCAATGGATTTCCGGTAATGAAAAGTCCGAAGAAGGCCCCGAAAAGGCTCAGAAGGAAAGTACAGAGGATGATGAGGGCTTTACCCAGATTTTTGAACTGAAACAGCAGCGTAAGGAAGATCAGGATAAGGCTCACAGAAAGTGAAAGCATCATTCCCGGTGTATTTTCCAACGTTGATTCCGCATCTCCTCCATATTGAATGGTCGTTCCTACCGGGAGCGCAAGTGCCTCAATTTTTGGCTGGGCCTCTTTGAGGATTTTTGAAGGCTTAGGGCCAAGCTGCGCTTCTGCCAATACACTGGTGTATTTGATACCATTCCTCCTTAAAATAACACCCGTATGCCATTCCGGTTGTAATGTTGCTACTTCCTTCAGCGGAATCTTTCCACCGAAATATGACTGTATATGCAGATTTTCCAGGGCATTCATATCTTTTCTGCTGATAGAATCATATCTTAGAAAAATATCAACAGGCTTGTCTCCTTCCCATAAGGTAGAAACGGAATATCCTTTCAGTCCGGCCCCAAGGGTCTGGGTGATGGCCTGATTGGTAATGCCAAGACGATTGGCCTTTACATCATCCACATTCAGCTTTACGCCCATATAATCATACTCACTGCCAAGACGCACATTGTTGGTTCCCGGCGTGTTCTCAAGGATCTTTTTCACCTCAAGGGCTACTTTACGCTGATCGGCTTCATTATCACTTACCACACGGATGTCAATAGGTGAACCCTCCTGGAAGCTGAGCTGCTTCAACTTAATGTAGCCATCAGGTATAAAGTTCTTCAGTTTTCCCAGATATTCTTTCACCATTTCATTAGATGCATCGTTACTGATTGTCGTAATGAAAACCTGTGCAAAATATTTTTTTGGAGATTCCGGCGCATAGGAAGTATGGAATCGCGGTGAACTCATTCCTACAAAGCTGGTGATATCCACTACCCGATTGTCTTTTTTAAGGATCTTTTCAAGTTCTTTTACCTTAGCTTCCGTTTTCTCCAAAGAAGTTCCGTTAGGCATCCAGACTTCCATATTGAACTGATTCCGTTCAGTGAGCGGGAAAAACTCCGGATCTACTTTGGTAGCAATAAAGAGAGCACTAACAATAGACAGCACACCAATAAACATTGTTGTTTTAGGCCATTTAAATGCTAATCCAACCCCATTATCAAAAACGGTCTGAAGATGGTCCAGCATATTTTTTTTCGGAGGCCTGTCACTTACTTTATGCTTCAATCCTTTTTTAATGAATACATAACAGGTGTATGGCGTAAGGAACAGCGCGACCAGCATTGAGGTAATCAATGCAATAGCTACCGTAATCGGGAGTGAAAACATAAAATCTTTTGCAATACCATCCATAAATAAAGCTAATGGAGCAAATGCAAATATAATAGCCATTGTTGCTGTAAATATTGGGAGCGACAGCTGCTGGGCAGCTTGCCATGCTGCTGTCCATGGGGTAATGCCTTCATCCAGCTTTTCGATATAGTTATCGACGACCACTATGGCATTATCCACCACCATTCCGAGGACGATGATCAGGGCTGCAAGGGTTACCTGGTGAAGCTCCAGCCCCACGATCTGCATGAGCCCAAACGTAATGATGATAGAGATAGGTGCTGCTGCAGAAGCCACACCGGCTACCCGCACAGGAAGCAGTAACATCACCACCAGCACCACAGAACCTATTGCCATAGCAAACTCCACCATGAAATGACTGATACTTTCCCCAACCGCTTCCGGCTGATTCACAATCGTCTTCATATGAATATCCGGTGGGAAATCTTTCTGAATGTATTCAATCTTTTTCTCCACTTCCTTCCCGAAGGCTACGATATTGTTTCCAGGCTGCATGTCAACGGTAAGTACCATGGCCTTTTCATCTCCTACCCTTACCAATGAAGAAGGTTCTTCAAAACGCCTTTCAAGGTCAGCCACATCTTTCAGCCTTACAACATCGCCTGCCGGCGTGGTGTAGACGATCTGCTCAGCAATATCGGATATATTTTTATATCGGCTGTTGGTAAAGACCGGGATGATGGAATTGGAACCTCCGGATATTTCCCCATTGTATCCCGTTACATTCTGTTGCTGTATGGCGCTGACCAGTGTATTAATTCCAAAACCGTACTGCTGTAGTTTCTGGTCATTGATCTTAATGTAGATCTGTTGTTTCTGACCTCCGGATCGGTTGATCTTGGAAACCGTAGGTATTACCTTCAGACCATCTTCCAGCTTATCAACATATCTTTCGATCTCAGCATATGTTCTTTCTTTGGAAGATACAGAAATGATCATTGCCGTTACATTGGCAAAATTACTGTTGATAAACGGTCCGACAACTCCGGCAGGAAGCTTTGGACGGAGATTCGCATCCATATCAAGCTGAAGCGTGTGCCAGAATTTCTTTCGGTCTTTGACATCAGTATTCATTTCCACAGTGAAAAATACCTGTCCTTCTTTCACTTCAGCTTTGACTTTTTTCTTTTTGATCTCTTCAAAGGAGAAGAGATACTGTTCTATTTTTTTTGCCACTTCCTCCTCTACCTGGTGCTCATCAGCTCCGGGATAAAATGCATATACAGCAGCAGTCGGAATCTCGATCCGTGGATTTTCGCTTCGGGGCATATTCATCAGGGAATTGATCCCCATTACCATCAACAGGACTACCATCACGATCACTACCTGCTTGTATTTCATCGCAGCCTCCAGAAAATGCACTTTTTTCTTCGTCATTTTTTTATTTCTTTTGAATTAAAATTTAACAGGCTGGCCATCTTCCAGCCGTGTCTGCCCGGAAATAACTACCTGATCATTGGGAGCCAACCCGCTTTTAATAACTACATCGCTTGCACCTGCCATATTTTGCATTTCTACTCGCTTTTTAAAGGCAGTGGTACCATTCTTAGCAGATTTTACGGTATACACATAGCTTGAACCGTCCGGGTCTTTGAGTACTGCCTGAGCAGGAAGGATAATGGCATCTTTGCTTTTACCTGTATTGATGTTGATATCTGTGATCATCCCCGGAAGGATCTGTCCTCTGGGATTGTCGAGACGTATCTTTACCGTATAGGTTCTGGAATTGTCATCTGCCTGAGGATTGATAATCGTAATATTTCCGTGGATTGTACGGTTGAGACTTGGAATGGAAACCTCTGCAGGAGTTCCTATTTTCAAAGCGCTGATCTCATTCTCCGTGATGGATGCAGTCGCATATATTTTATCGGTCCTTACGATAGTAAATGCCGGAACTCCGGGTGCTGCCGCAGCGCCGGCTTCGGTAAGCTTTTGGGAGACGATCCCTGAAAACGATGCATAAAGCTTTGTATCTCTCAGGTTCTTCATGGCAATATCCCGATTGGCTTTAGACTGTGCCAACGCTACTTTTGCAGCGATATAATCCCTTTCCGGTAAGCTTTTTTTAAGATAAAGCTGGTTAAGTCGGTTGAAATTATCCTGGGCCTGATCCATCCCTGCGCCGGCAACAGCCAGGGCGTTCTGATAGGTATTGGTTTCAATGGCCGCTAAAAGCTGACCTTTAGAGACCCGCTGCCCCTCCTGAACATATACTGCGGTAACACGACCAGAAACTCCGAAACCAATGTTCACGCTGTTGTCTGCCAGAATATTTCCACTGTAAGAGAATGTTTCAGGTTGGGAAACTACCTCTATTTTTTGTATACCTACCTTTATAGGGTCTGCTTTGACCGTAGCTTGTTCTTTTCCTCCACATGATGAAAGCATCAGCAGGCTTCCTAATAAAAAAAGACTTTTCGTTCTTTTGACTATCATAAAATAAATTTTTACCGTTAAAGAGAATTCAATTGTAAATTGGTTCACCCTGCAAATTTGAGGTAAGGAAATACAAGATAAAAGGTCTGTTTTTGTCTGATATTGGTCTAAAACGAAACGATTATTCTAGATAAAACAATAGCTTAATAATGCCGATCTTATTGACACAAAACATTTTACACTATACAAAGACCTTTGCATATTTTTATCATTTGTAAAATCTGCTGACTGCGTTTTTTAGTACTCCAAGGGTTGCGTATAATGTTACTTCCTTTCCACAAATCGTAGTAAGGGTAGCACATCCGCTGCTATTTAAAAAACAAATTGCGCTAAAGCCCCTCCTTTGAAAATAATAACTGTTGCAAAAGCATCTCATCTCTTATATAAGGATAATTCTAGATATCATTATTTGTTCAGATTTTGACCAGTTTACACCGAATTCAGACCTTTTTTATTACCATTTCACTACGGAAATTTGCATTATTAACCAATATGGAAGAAATAAATGAAACGCCGGGCCGTATCTGTGACCAGTAATCTGATTGGTAAAAAAGAAGTTTGGGAACTGATTACAGATATTGACCACTGGAATAAATGGGATTTCAACATTGAACGCTCAGAAAACAGGGAAACTAAAGTCGGCAAACTAAGCTCATTTGTACTTAAACACCGTAATTTTCTTACAGCGAGAGGTATTGTTGAGGAATTTATACCTTATGAAAACTTCACATTCCGAATCCGGCTTGCCGGAGCCAAACTGTACAGAAAATACACAATGGAAGAAACAAAAGATGGATTGAAAATAACCATTATTACTTCTGTTTCGGGATTTTTGGCCGGACTATGGTATTTGTTGGTGGTAAAAAAAATTGTAAGCGATACTCCCGAAGATCTTACCATAATCGTTGAACAGATAAAAAATAGAAATGAAAAACAATGTACTTTTTGAAACAAAATTCAAAAAAATTATAGATGCTTTCTGGCTTAGGGAAGATATCCTGGAAACAATTCCCAACTGTGAATGTGAGTATCTCGACAACAATTTCAGACTTTTGAGTGTATCTTCTGAAACTTTATTTTCGGAAAATGAGCTTAAACCTGTATTTGAATTGTATGAAACGGAATTCTCTATTTTGGAAAGAAACAGTTCGAAAATGAGGTCAGAACATATTATATCCAGATAATGAATACTCCACCAACAAAAATTTTGAATACTGAAGAAAAAATAAAGGAAATTGCCAAATATCTGCTTTTCGTGAAAGGCAGGTTCTCTGCCACAACACAACATATCGCACAAAGCGCGGGTATGGACAGGACAGCAATACATTATTATTTCCGTACGAAAGCCAATCTTGTTAACATCGCCATTGGGGAGATCATCAATGAATTTCCCGCACCCGCCTGGAATGATATTAAAGAGCTCTCTCTAAAGGAGAAACTGGAAAGATATATTGATTTCAATACTGAGAAAAGCAAAAAATATCCCTATCTGGATATTTATATTATTACACAGAGTGATGAATACTCAGAGTTCGGGCAGAAGTTATTTTTCCCACTCACTGAAATGATACCCGAGATCTCAGTTTGTATCTGTGAAGGAAGAACAAGCTACAACAATCCCTTATTGTTCCTTATCGATCTTGTTTCCATGGTTTCAGGTTTCCATATCTCTGCTGACTTTTTCAGGAAAAGATCAGATATTGTATTGTCATCATCTTTCTATCATCATCGAGCTGAAAAGATTATAAATTTATTTTTAAAGTAAATATGAAATTGGGAAAATCAACTATATGATGAATTTTCCAGTTTACAGCATAATCCTTTGGCTTATTTATTAACTTTACTAACGTTCATATTAAAAGCTATGACTCATAAAGATATTGTTTTTCATAATCTCCACGATCTGTTTAAAATGATTGACAAAAATGGTGATTTTCAAAAAAACAACAATGATTTTTTCATCATCCGGGAATCTCATGACCTGGATGAAAATTCTTACAAATATCCTTTCAGAACAGATAATTGCGCCATTATGCTGGTTGTGGAAGGAGAAGGTAAAATACAGATTAATCTTGAAGAAATAATCGTCAAAAAAGATGATATTGTTATTTTTACACCCAACTCAATTATTCATCCAGCCCACAAAGATTCTTACATCAGGGCAAGAGGTATTGTCTTCAGCGATTCTTTTGTTCAAAAAAATATTCGCCATATGCACTATATTAATGAGGTCATCTTCTTTTCCGAAAGAAATACCCCGATCTTGCATCCCGGCATTAATGAAAGGGAAACCATAAGGTTCCTGCTTGATAAGATCAGTCTGGCGGATGAGCAGGAAAATTATTATTCAAAAGATATCATCAATCATTATTTTAATGCGCTGCTCCTTGAACTGATGATAATATACCGCTACAATGACACGAGGACCATTGATTCTAAAACATCAAGAAAGAAGGATCTTATCAATCAGTTTCTTATCCTGCTTTCCGAACATTCCAAAAAAGAGAGAGCTGTTGAGTTTTATGCCGAGAAGCTGTTTGTGACTCCTAGCTATCTGACACGAATCGTAAAAGAAGCCTCTGGTGAATCTACCCGTACCATTATTACCAATTCGGTCATTATTGAAGCGCGTGATCTCCTCTTGAATTCTAATCTTTCTATCACCCAGATCGCAGAAGAACTTAATTTCAGCGACCAGTCTTTCTTTGGTAAATTCTTTAAAAAGAAAATGAAAATGTCTCCCAAAATGTTCAGGGCAAAAATGAAGTGATAATCATTACCGAAATTAATCTAAATTCCTAAAGCTGTCTTATAAATATATTTTTTTTCTATACGTAATCATTTTTACACTATTTATTTCAAACAGACCAATATTTTACAGATTAAACAATACAGATTAGACTATAAGAATTTGATAAGAGGTTTTTATACCTGTAAAAAGAGGCAATTATTTATAGTTGCCTCTTTAGTGACCTCACTGGCACAAAACTCGAACTCGCTATTGCAAGATTTACGAAAACCAAGTGCTCTTGAAGATGCATATCGCATTCAAAATCATCTATTTATAAATAAGCCAATTATCTAAACACGCTTTTTTGGAGAGATATTAATGTATGAAAAAGAACACTTTTCCAACTCAATAAAAGTCTCTTCTTTAAATATTATTCAAAAGTGGTTGTATTTGATCATAATTATCACAACTAAAGGATCTATTATTATTAATGTAATATTCTGTTATTACAAAATACAAAATATTCCAATATTTTCGATCCCGATAAATATAAACTACTAACACATGCAAAAACTCTTCGGAAGTGCATTTCTATGCATAGTCTTTAATATGTCTGCTCAGGAAGTGGTATGGCAGAAAGACATCAAATCCTCCACCCAGGATTTCCTGAGCCAGGTTACAACAACCATTGATCAGCAATACCTAATTACAGGAAGTTCTATACAGTCAGGAAGCGGAAAGCTGGAGGCTGGAAGTAAGCAGAACAACGGTTATGATTTTCATCTGGTCAAGCTGAACCAGCAGGGAGAAGAAATCTGGGAAAAATATTTCTCAGGACAAAATCATGATTATTTATCAGCTACAGTCACCACACAGGATGGCGGATTTCTTTTGGCTGGCACTTCTTATTCAGGCAAAGGGCTGGATAAAAAAGAGGATTCCAAAGGAGGATCTGATATCTGGCTCATTAGAATCAATGAGTTTGGAGATGAATTATGGCAGAAAACCTTAGGCAGCTCTTCTGATGAAGAAGCCAGAGCGGTTATCCAGACTACAGATTTAGGATTCTTTGTGGCCGGAAATATACAGGGTTCTTCAAAAGGCTACGGCTCCAAGGATGTCTTGATTACAAAACTGGACAAAGACGGAAAAGAACTTTCACAGCTTATTTTAGGTGGAAAAGGATTGGATGAGGTGGAGAAGATGATTCCAACAAAAGACGGAGGAGCTTTACTAGGAATGTATTCAAGAAGTTCAGCTGTACAAAGTCCTCAAAATACATCCGACACCCGACATCTGACAACGGTACAAAAACAAAGCGACAACTTTGGCGAAGGCGATTACTGGATCGTAAAGCTGGATAAAAACGGAAAAGTGGAATGGGAAAAGAACTTCGGAGGAAAAGGTGATGATCATTTGAGAACTCTTGCATTAACCTCAACCGGATTCATTATCGGTGGAGAATCCAGATCAGAAAGATCAGGGAATAAAACGGTAGGATTAGAAGAGGGAACGGACCTATGGTTAATTTCTTTAAATGACAGAGGCGATGAACAGTGGCAGAAATCTTACAATTTCAAAAACCGTGATATTCTGATGGGAATGAGTGTTCTTCACTCTGCAGATGACAAATCTTCAAAAGGAATTTTATTGGGAGGTTATACTCAGTCTGAGGGAAGAGTAGAAACCAATGATGAAACGTTCTGGATGCTGTATCTGAATCAGGATGGAAATGAACAGTGGAGAAAGCACGTGAAAGGAGAATCCAGAAAGAAGGAAGAAAGGCTTTCAGATTTGAAACTCAACAGAGACGGTTCTATTATACTGGCCGGAACCAGCGCAGAAGAGCTTGGAAAAGAAAACTGGAAGATTGTAAAGCTGGGAGATAAACAGGTTGACCAGTTAATTGAAAAATACGATATCAAAATCTATCCGAATCCTGTTTCTGATTATGCTTATGTAGAAATTGGCTTTGATTTTAAGGATGCAGATATTCTGTTGTATGATATGAGTGGAAGACAGCTTCAAAGTATTAAAACAAAGAATACGGTGACAAAGATTAATACACAGGCACTGATTCAGGGAGCTTACGTTGTTGTGATAAAAACAGATGCGAATAAAACAGCGAATGCTAAACTTATAAAGAAATAAGGTGATGAAGAAGTTTTTCCTAATAATTATACCCGTTATCATACTAATAACCGGACAGGCTGATTTTTTTGCCCAGAACTATAATTTGCATAGTGTCGATATTGATAATGCCCTCACTCCGACTGCTTCAGTATATTCACTTGGAAAATATGGTAACAGTTCTTCTGTAGATAACAAAGGAAAATACAACCAGAATATCAGTTTGGTTAACTTAAAAACAGGTAACCTGAGTTATAGCATGAATCTGCAGTATTCCAGTAATGGCCTCAAACTAAATGACTGGGGTGGAAGACTTGGTTTATTGTGGAGTGATAACTTTACATCTGTTATTTACAGGGTAGTCCGGGGAATAGCAGATGGCTCCAGTCAAAAAGTAAATGAACTGGGAAGTGGCGGAGGCTTTAGCCTTGAAGAATACAAGACCATCAGAAACATGTATGAATCCAGCAGCAGTGGCTATACCTCTGGAAAAGACGGAGAATCCGATATTTTTTATTACAATATTTTTGGATTGTCCGGTAGCTTTATTATTGTAAATGGCGAAGTAATTCAACTCAACTACAACAAAAAAATAAAAATAGAAGCAGGAGCTTCCCTAAGCAGTTTTACCATTACAACAGATGATGGTACAAAATACTCTTACGGACAAAACGAAATGCTGGAAAAAACAGCCTATAATACCTTATGCCGGGAAGAATATGCAACTCCTATGCAAACAACAAGTGCATGGTTTCTCACAAAGATTGAAAGTATGGATACAAAAACCATCAACTTTCAATACGCTAGCATTAGTTCACAACATGTAGATGATTATAATGAATCTTTTTTAGTAAAAAATAAAGCTTATCCGGGAGATGAATACTGTGTAGATCCCTGGGGAAATCCTGTACCTCCCGTGCCTCAGATCATGGAAACCTTTTACTGTACAAGAAGTAAAATTTTTGAAACTAAAGTACTTACAAAAATAACATCCGATGACTTTACCATAGATTTTTATTACAATAACAGGGAAGATATTGGTAATGAAAAGCTTTTAGATCATATTGATATCAAAAATACATTCGGAAGCGTCGTTAATAAAATAAAATTCAGCTATGACAAATACGGGAGCAATTTAAGTGTACCGGTTCATCAGGAAGGAATTCAGATCAGGTATTTTCTTAAAGAAGTTAAAACCGGCATGAATTCCGATGTTTCTTATCAGTTTCAATATAATAATCCGGAACTTCTTCCAAGACGTTTCAGTAATAATATTGATTTAATGGGATTCTATAACGGTAAAAACAATACCAGTCTTTTACCGGGAGAGTTTGTTCAAAAGCTCTATCCTTTATTGGCCGGAGGATCATTTATGCCTTCTATTCCGTACGGAGACAGAACTCCATCTTTTCCACATTCCCAATACGGTTTATTAAAAAAAATAACATTTCCGACAAAAGGAACGGAATCAATTGAATATGAAGAGAATAAAATCATAAAAGATACAATAAGCAATCTTGTTCTTCCTTATTATGGTGTAAGAACAAAAACAATCACTCTGGATGGAAACGGTACCCAGCCAGTTGTAAAAAATTATATTTACGACAAGTTTAAATTTAATAATGTAAACAAACTGGTTTCTGAAAATAAGCCATCATCCCGTTATTTCAATGCAGTGGAAATGTATAATGATGAATTTGGAGGATTTCTTACAACTCCCGTTGACGGTATTATTTTTAATTGCGCCTCTTCAAGTAGTGGTCCAGGTGTCAGCTATATCAGACAGGCAATATTCAATTTTTATAAAATAAACTCTTACAGCAAATATGATAATAATATTTACGGGGATTTTATTGCTTATGAAAATGTAACCGAGGTACTGAATCAGAGCTCATATACTTCTAATTTTTACAGTGTCTGGGAAGAAGCTACTGCGATTGATCTTGTAGGATATCATTCCTTATTTTATCCTTTAAGTAATCTGAGATGGAATAGTAATCTCAATTTTGCCAACTATTTTGGCACAATAAATAACGGTTATCTGGTGAAGAAATATCTTGTGAATGATTATCAGTACCGAATATATAAAATAGTTGATAATTATACGATCAACAGAGATTATGTGCCTATGAACGAGTTTTCGAATAACATAGCCTACATTGACGAAAATCTTAAAGCCTATTCAGTTGCTAAATATCTTTTACTTGGCCAATGGTTTAATAAAACCAAAACAACAGAAACCACCATCCTGGATGACGGAGAAAAAATAGCAAAAGAAACCGAATACAGCTATTATGATATCACCGGGTACAATAATCTTAAATCAGTTGCCAATAAATACAGTGATACAACTACAGACAGAAAAGATTTATTTTACTCATATACAGGAGATTTCTTACAAAATTACATGGTAGGAATTCCTGTGAAAACCGAGGAATTTAAAAACGATAAAATTACCGGAAGAACTTATTACAGATATAGCAAAGTATGGTGGCATCATGAAAAAATATTTCCTTCAGGAATCAGCAAAACAAATCTGAACGCACTGATTCCCGATAATGAATGGACTGACGGAATCAAATTTGACCAGTATGACAATAAGGGAAATTTATTGCAGTACACCACAAAGTCCGGCGTTCCGGTAACCTTGTTATACGGGTACAATAAAACACTGCCTATTGCAAAGATCGAAGGATTAGATTATACTGTTTTTTTAAGCTTCTCATCTCTCGGAGTCAATGCTTCGGGCTATGATAACCTGGAAATATGCCAGAAATCCAATGCCGATGTAGATGCTGCTTCAGAAGAAACTCTTCTGACTGCATTAAATAATTTCAGAAAAAATCCTGCTGTTTCAGGTTATCCCATCACGACCTATACTTATGATCCACTTGTAGGTGTGACCTCGATCACCTCGCCGTCCGGCATAACAGAAAAGTACATTTACGACCCTGTGACCAACCGTCTTAAAGAAACAAAACAGATGGAAAAAGACAGTAATGGAAATTATATATACAAAAATTCAAAAGAGTACCAATACAATTATAAACCATAAATTATAGAAACTAAAAATCATGAATAAACCTATTTATTCAGTTCTGTTATTTTGTATAGGATTGCAAATTCATTATGCCCAAACCAGCCTTTCCAATGTTACAGTAGACAAAGCAATAACCCCGACTGCCACAGTTGCTTCTTTGGGGAAATATGGTGACAAATCCGGTGTGGATAACAAAGGAAAATATAATACTTCAATAGACCTTGCCAGTCTGAAATCCGGAGAGCTAAATTACAATATAGGACTTTCCTATTCAAGTAATGGTTTAAAGATAAATGACTGGGGAGCAAGAACGGGACTGTTATGGAGTGACAATTTTACTTCAGCTATATACAGAACAGTAAGAGGACAACCGGATGAATATGCCGGCTCCAAAGTTACAGGATTAGAGGGAGGCAGCTATACTTTAGACCAATATCTGGTAATCAAGGAAACTGCTGATGCTCTGGAAAACAATAATACAGCAGGCAGAGACGGAGAATCGGATATTTTTCATTATAATATTTTCGGTTTAACCGGAAGCTTTGTGATTGTAAACGGTCAGGTTCTTCAAATTAATTACTCGGAAAAACTGAAAATAGAAGTAGGAAGCGGCTATTCAAGCTTTACAATCACCCTGAAAAATGGTAACAGATATTATTTCGGGAACAATAATACGATAGAATATACGACCTATGATACCCAGTGTAATGATGAAATAGCTCCGTTGCCTAAGCAGAAAACAGCTTGGTTCCTGACTAAGATTGAAGATCTCAACGCCTCCAATATTATTAACTTTACATACGGAAGCATAAGTAATTATTATACGGAAGATAAAAGCGAAACCATCACTATAAAAAACAAGACTTATGCTGGAGATGCACCATGCTGGAACCATCAGTTAAAATACCTGTTTGCCCCCAACACCTGCACAAGATATAAAATCTTTGATACCAAATATCTTACTAAGGTTTCTTCGCAGGATTTTACGGTTGACTACCTGTATACGGATCGTGAAGATATCATGACTGAAAAACTTCTGGATCATATAGAAATTAAAAACCAAGGAAATGTCATCGTTAATAAAATTAAATTTGATTATCAGAAATTTGGAAACAATAATGGAGCAGCCTATAATAACTGGGGATATTCCGTAAGATACTTTCTCAATAAGGTTTCCATCGGAAAAAGCCTGGACCAGAAATATACTTTTACCTATAACAATTTACCTCAGCTACCCGCAAGGTTTTCATATACTCAGGATCTTGCCGGAATTTATAATGGTACTGCGGGCAGCAGTTTTCTTCCTACTGAATATGTCCAGAAAGCTCAACCTATTTTCACGGTAGTTAATTCTCCTCTTGAAGGCTGGCCAATTCCCGGAATTCCTTCCAGTGACCGAAGCCCACACTTTCCTCAATCTACATATGGATTGATGGCATCAATTCAGTACCCTACTGGCGGAATAGAGAACATTCTGTATGAGCCCAATACCGTAATTAAGGATTCTAATACTCCTGTAGAATCCGAATTCTATGGGGTAAGAACAAAAAGAATAGAGCTCTTGAGCAATACTGGTGATATGATCACAAAAGAATATAAATATGCTATAGCAGAATATGATTCGATCAATAACAACATCACTTTTGGAGCTATTTCCTCTTTATTTTCTTTGAATGATGAATTTGGAGGGCATGTTTCATCTGTATATGATGCAGGACAGGATACCAATTGCGGAGGTGGAGGTCCGTATGGCTCTTTCTATATTGATCGGTATATGAAAATCAATTCGAACAAAATATATGATCTCAACAGATTTCAGGGAGACTTCATCAGCTACAGTGATGTAACGGAAATTACCAATGGTAAAAGGTTTAAAATAAAAAAATATATCACTATGGAAGATTGGTTTACCCAGCCTTTACTGGGTGAGCTCAATTCCTATTCTCCTAACAGCGAATACTTTTGGTTTGCCAACTTAATGTCAGATCAATATGAAGGAGAAATATCCAACAGTCTGTATGGTGTTAAACGGTTTTCCCGTTGGGGTTATGACTATAAAGATTACCAGTTTATCAATAACTATGTAATCAATCGGGATTATATTCCTGTAAATCATTTTGGAA
Source organism: Chryseobacterium sp. ON_d1 (assembly GCF_006829085.1). Classification (GTDB taxonomy): domain Bacteria; phylum Bacteroidota; class Bacteroidia; order Flavobacteriales; family Weeksellaceae; genus Chryseobacterium. The sequence continues at coordinate 224,937 of NZ_BJTC01000001.1, read as the reverse complement.
CAGCCTATTATACAGATAACCTGAATGCATATGCAGTAGGAAAATACATATTCCCCAACAGGTGGTATAATAATTACAAGAAAAGTGAAACAACAATTTTAGAGGATGGTGGAAAATTAACTCAGGAAACTACATTTAAATATTATGATATCAACGGATATAACAACCTTAAATCTGTTGAAAACAAATACAGTGATGCAACCACAGACCGAAAAGATTTCACCTATTCATATACCGGAGATTTCCTGCAAAATTATATGATTGGAATTCCTGTGAAAACAGAAGAATATAAAAATAATAAAATAATTGCAAGAACTTACTATGGATTCAGCAAAGTGTGGTGGCATCATGAGAAGCTGTTTCCTTCGGGGATCTCCAAAACAAATATGAATGCACTGATTCCTGATAATGAATGGACTGAAGAGATTAAATATGACCAGTATGACAATAAGGGAAATTTATTGCAGTACACTACAAAGTTTGGTGTTCCGGTAACCTTGTTATACGGATATAATAAAACACAGCCCATTGCAAAGATTGAAGGACTGGATTATACGGTTTTTTTGAGTCTTCCGGGACTTGGAGTTAATGCTTCGGGCTATGATAACCTGGAAATATGCCAGAAATCCAATGCCGATGTAGATGCTGCTTCAGAAGAAGTTCTTTTGACTGCATTGGACAACTTCAGAAAGAACCCGGCAGTATCCGGATACCAGATCACCACTTATACCTATGATCCGCTGGTAGGTGTTACTTCCATCACTTCGCCATCCGGTGTAAGAGAAAAATATATCTACGACCCTTATACCAATAGGCTTAAAGAAGTAAAAGTCATGGAAAAAGACAGCAACGGTAACTATGCCTACAAAATCTCTAAAGAATACCAATACAATTACAAACAATAATAACCAGATTCAAATTATGAGAAAAAATATAATACCTGCAGGTGCCATACTTCTAGCAGGACTTGCATACGGACAAGTCACTAATACGGAAAACTATATCCAGACAAAAACATATCTCGACTACCCTGCCGGGCAATCGCCCAAAATTCAGGAGACTGTGGAATATATTGACGGATTGGGAAGATCTAAACAAATTGTCAATGTAAAAGCTTCTCCTTCAGGAAAAGATATGGTCACTCCTGTTGTTTATGATGCACTGGGACGGCAGACAAGAGAATATCTCGCAGTGCCACAAGCTTCCACAACTAATGGAGCGATATATCAACAGGCGCAGGGTCTTACAGATTTTCCCGTAGGAGATCCCACCAGTATATATACCGGAGAAAAGGCTTTTACAGAGAAGCTATTGGAAAGCTCGCCTTTAGACAGAATTTTAGAAAAAAAACAGATAGGGACTGCATGGCAGGGTAAACCTGTAAAATTTGAATATCAGACAAACTCGGTAAATGATAAGGTAAGAAAGTTCACGGCCACTACCACCTGGTCCGGTAATACTGCTGTATCCAGTGTGATCTGGAGCTTAAATGATTTCGGAACCCATCAATTGTATAAAAACATGACCATAGATGAAGACGGAAACAAAACCATTGAATTCAAAAATGGGCAGGAACAACTGATTCTGACAAGAAAAGTAATAAGTGATACAGAAAATGCAGATACTTATTATGTTTATAATGAATATAATCAGCTTGTTCTAATTATTCCTCCTAAGGCAGTCTATGAGTTCTTTAATACTTATGAGGCAAACCCCGGAGATAGTTTAACCGATGATCTATTAAGTGAATTATGTTATCAGTATAATTATGATGGCAGAAACCGTTTGGTAGAGAAAAAGCTCCCAGGAAAAGGCTGGGAATACCAGATTTATGATATGCAGGACCGTTTGGTAATGACACAGGATGCGAATCTTGGTGCCCTGAAACAGTGGATGTTTACAAAATATGATCAGTTGGGAAGAGTTGCTTATACCGGTATCTACACAAGCCCACAAAGTTATGGCAGAACAGGAAGAGTTGCAGAGCAGACCAATGTAAATGCCAAAGGAAGCAATAATACACTGAGAACAGCTTCCGTAAGCTTTACCAACAGCGGGATGGGTGTGTATTATGATAATAGCTCTTCAACCTACCCTTCCTCCATTACCAAACTTCTCAGTGTAAGATACTATGATACTTATCCACAATATAGCTTCAACCCGTCTTTCCTTCCCAATATTCAGGAGCAGCCTGTTTTAACGGATAATATCAGCACAGATGGGAAAAGTACTAAAGGACTTGCAGTAATGAATCTGATAAAAAATATTGAGGATGATAACTGGACCAAAAATTATTCTTATTTCGATTTCAGAGGAAGACTTATCGCTGTACATTCTATTAACCACTTACTGGGTTATACAAGAACAGAATCTAAACTGGATTTTGCAGGAGCTTTGCAAAAAACAGTCATTAAGCATAAAAGACTTGCAGCTGATACAGAAAAAGTAATTGCTGAAACCTTCGAATATGATTCTCAAAACAGATTGAAAAAACATTATCACCAGGTAGATGGAAATGCTCCCGAACTGTTGGCCGACAATACCTATAACGAACTTTCACAGTTAACCAGTAAAAAGGTAGGTAATAATCTGCAGAATATCAATTACACTTATAATATCAGAGGATGGCTTACTAAAATCAATGACCCCGGAAATCTCAGTGGGAAGCTGTTTGGATACGAAATCAAATATCATGATCCCCATACCAGTTCTTATTCTAAAGCCAAATACAATGGCGATATTACGGATATAAGCTGGAAAACGGCAAATGACGGTATTTTAAAACGATATTATTACCGGTATGATAATTTAAACAGACTGGTCTCAGGTCTTTATCTTGAGCCGGATACTACAATTCCTATGAAATATACATTCGCAGAGGAGGCGGCCTATGATCTTAACGGAAATATCACTTCTTTGATGAGAACAGGAAACGAATCCGATCAAGCCACCAGCGAGTACATCGACGATCTGAATCTTAATTATTACGGAAATAAACTGATTTCTGTAAATGATGCTTCACAAAATTTCTCCGGATACCCCGGCGGTGGAAATATCATCAGCTATGATGGAAATGCCAATATGACCAGCCAGCTGGATAAGGAAATTAAAAAGATTAATTATAACCATCTCAATCTCCCTTCCTCATTGGTATTCACAAGACAATTATCAACCCCGACAGGCTTAATCCCCGAAAATTCTGCTTACCTCTACAGGGCCGATGGAGTAAAAGTGAAAAAAATATATAACCAGGCAATATCAGATCCGTTCGGTGGTGCCAATGAGTTAACCCCAAAAACAACAGATTACCTGGATGGCTTTCAATATCAAACCTTTAAAGACAAAACAGGTAATTTTATAACGGCATTACAGTTTTTTCCAACTTCGGAAGGATATTATGATTTTGTAAGAAATAAATATATCTATAACTATACAGACCATTTAGGAAATGTAAGGTTAAGTTATTTTCATAACGGTAGCAATATAGAAGTCCTAGAAGAAAATAATTACTATCCTTTTGGGTTGAAGTACAATGAAAACAGCTCCGGATTGTCAGCAACAGCTTCATATCAGTATAAATATAATGGAAAAGAATTTCAGACAGACACTAAAATGTATGATTACGGAGCAAGAATGTACATGCCTGAACTGGGAAGATGGGGCTCAGCCGATGGCAAAGGAGAGCTTTATTTAAGCAAATCTCCTTACAGCTATGCCAATAATACTCCTGTAAATGCCGTGGACCCGGATGGAAATTTAGTTATTTTTATTAACGGACAGCACAGTGGTAACGGCGGTACTCCTGATTACTGGACAAGTGGTACCCTGATAGGACATCTTAGCATAGGAGAAGGAGGAGCACCTCTCCCACTCTATAAACGTTTTGATATGGCTACAATGCGACATTTGAATGATTACAATGCCATCTACAGAGATGGGGGACTTGGAGGTTGGAGCAATACATTTTTCGCTGCAAAAAATGTAAATATATCCGTTGAAAACAGGATCAATACAGGTTTTGACCAAGGTAAAAAAGATGCTGCAGAAATAATTAAAAACCTCGAAAGAGACTCAAGTACCGGAGAGATCATAGAAACGATTAAAGTGGTTACCCATAGTATGGGTGGAGCTTATGGGAAAGGGTATGTGAAAGCATTAAAAGAATATGTTTCTACACTTCCAGCAGAGATGCAGAAACAGATTAAAATAACTCTTGTGGCAGATTTCGATCCTTTCCAGGCCGGAAGTCTGGAGGTGGATCCTAATATTAAAACCCAACAGTTTATCCACGAAGATACCTGGAATATTACCGGATTCGGTTTTCTTGCCAATGAAAAAGAAAAAGGAATAAGTGATAAAGATACTTATATCAATACAGGATCAAGTACAGACCATTTTATTGATACATTTTTCAAAGATATCAGTAAATTGCAGGAAGGAACCTACGAATGGAACGGAAGTTCCTGGGAATGTACAGATTGTAACCATTAATGATTAGTCTATGAAAAAAAACAAAAAAATAATTATTATCGGAGCTATTCTTTTAGCGCTTATTATTTATATTGTTTACATCAGTGGGTATGATTTTAGGCTTTTCAGGAATACACCGGAGAAATACAAATCCGGAACTCAGGCAACGTCCCAAAAGTATGCATCAGACAGCCTGAAATTAGTTAGTCAGATGCACCGTCTTATTGAAGAGCATAGAGAATCTTTTCATTCCGGGGAGTATGATAATTCCACACAAATCATTATTGACACGATTATGTATAGTTCAGACTTCAATAGAATATCATTTTTTGTAATCACTAAAAATCTGGTAAAAAAACAATTAAAGTCGGAAAAGAGCTCTCAATGGTATTATGATGCAACCTGCTATATAGGACAAAGAATACAGGATTCTTTTGCCCTTAAATGGGTTGGCCCCAATTATACCAACTCATATGATCGTGAACATATTTCAAAAGAAATAAAAAATTATTTTTTTAAGAAAAGAGCATCTGAGCCAGCCTATAAAGGTGAAAAAAAATATAATATTGATGACACACGTTATTGGACAAGCAGTGATTGGAAAAATCTGAATCCCAAAAAGTAAGTATTTTATTATAAAAGGACCGGAAATCTTTCTGGTCCTTTTTATTTTATACCCCGCCGGGCACACCAAAGTACGTTCAAAATTTTTACAGCTTACTGTAGTCACACTAAAAATATTTTCTTCCATTTACCAGCATTCCTGCTGAATTTAAATCGCCAGCTGAATTGTTTAACTGGCTCTTTTTCTGAAAGTCTAAAATTTTAAGAATATCAGATTTACTGTAGGAACATTATTTTTGGTTGAATGTTATTTTTTTTCGTCATTCTCTGATATCTTTTTGTTAATCTCAATTATATCAATTAAAGAGAAATTTTCTTTATTTTAAGATAGATAATTGATCTAAAAATATTTTTTGTAATATAAGTGCGTATTAAATTCTGCCATGTAGAATGAAAGGCTTCCGCAATGACAGACTAAGTAGGAGGATATTAAAGTCCTCTGAAAAAAATGAAAATTATATGAGTATCACTTTTTATAAACCAAAATCAGATCTATTAAGCCAATATATTGAGGGGTTTTATTTTATTTCTGAGCTTGATACCCTAAAATCAAATCAATATTGGACATTTCCCAGTAATTTCTGCCTTGCAACGATTTGTCAGGACACAGAGTTAATTCCTGAAAAAGACAAAATCACAATAAGGAGATCAACCATTAAAAGGATCGATTCATTTCTATTCTATAACATTTCCAAGCCCGTTAACGTTACTTACGAGGAACCTAGAAATGAACTTACAATATATTTCAAACCCCTTGCAATTTTTCATTTTTTCCCTAAACTTTCTTTATCATCAACTAGGGACCATTTGGAGAATTTCAAACCGTACCCTGATTATCAGACTAAAATTCAAGATCTATTTAAAATAAATAACAAAGATGAACAGGCCAATATGTTAGAAAATTATCTTATCTCCAAACTTTGTACTCCGAAACTCGAAACGATTCGAAACATACTGCAAAAAGTTGAAGAAGGATGGAAATTAAATGATATTGCTGGATCAATGGGTATATCCAGGCAATATCTCCATAGGATATTTTTTAAATATACAGGAAAGTCTCCATCTCTGTATAAAAGAATACATCGCTTCAGACAAGTTACCTCTTCTCTTCAAACCAATGAAAAATTCATTTCTTTATCGCACGAAAATTTATTTTTTGACCAGCCCCATTTTAACAGGGAATTCAAAGCGCTAACGGGGGTTGTTCCTACCGTATTTTTCAAAAATATTAATGTTTCAAAAGATATGCTCTGGCTTTTTGTTTAATGGTTTACATTCATACAATGTTCAAGGTATCTGTATCTATAATTTTGTATTTATCAACTAAAGAATTTGCAGCAACTGCAATTCTGCATGAGCTAAAAAAATTTATAGTCGCATGGATATAACAATTGGTTGATTGGCAAAATTAGATAATGACTGTTCAATAATTACGACAAAAAGAAAAAGGAAATAATGAACAACCACTATATTTTTTTTTATAATAGATACTTTCTGGTAAGATTACTATTTATACTTTGGGGAACATTAACTTTTGGACAATCAGTTAACCTGTCTTTCATAAGAAAACAACTGCATATCCTTGAGAAAGAGAATTACTTTAATGGTGTTGTTTTGATTGCCAAAGGTGATAAAACGATCTATAAGAAAGCCTTCGGATACGCTAATATAGCCGACAAAATTCCCAATAAAGTAAATACCAAATTTAATTTGGCTTCTATGAATAAAATGTTTACGGGTTTAGCCATTATGCAATTGGTAGAAAAGGGAAAGATTTCGCTAAATGACAGAGTTGGTAAATATCTATTTGAATTCCCCAATAAACTAGTAGCCGATTCCGTTACCATCCATCAATTATTGACACATACTTCCGGAATGGGAAACTTTTGGGCCGAACACGACAAACTAGCGAAAGAAAAGTTTAAAACAGCTAGCGATTATTTGCCGCTTTACGCACATCAGGAATTACTATTTTCTCCTGGGAAAGGTTTTCAATACAGCAATTCGGGATACATGGTTTTAGGACTGATCATTGAAAAAGTTTCTGGATTAAGTTATTCCGATTATGTAAAAACTTACATTTTCGAACCCGCAAAAATGAAGGATACAGATTCTTATGATTTGGAAGAGGCAATCCCGAATATGGCAATAGGATATACAATGTTATTGGAAAAACCAGGGCATTGGAAAAACAATATGTATAGCAATGTAACCAAAGGCACGCCAGCAGGTGGAGGATATTCGACAGCAGAGGACCTGTTGAGATTTTCCATGGCTCTTCAACAAAACACATTACTGAAGAAAGAATTTACACAGCTGTATTCCACTGGTAAAGTGAAATATAAAGAAGGTTCTTACGCTTATGGTATTGTTGAGAGTTTTTTAAACGGTCAAAGAATGCTTGGACATACAGGCGGACATTTCGGAATAGCAAATGAACTGATGATTTTCCCGGAGTCTGGCTATACTGTTGTAATTTTAACAAACGGAGAAGTTGAAAATTATTGGGAAGTTTCCAATCTCATTAAAAAGCAATTAACCGGAAGTACAAATGCAACAGATAACTTTTTCTATACAAAAGATGTTATCCGAACAGTGGAAAAAAATGGTCTTTCTGCCGGAATAAAAAAGTTAGAAGCTGATTCACACAAAAAATATATCCTTAAAGAGAATTTAATAGAAAGATACGGGCAAAAGTTCCTCTTCGAAAAAAAATATATTCAGGCAATTGATCTGTTTCAGCTGTCTACTGCTCAGTTTCCTGATTCTGCCACACCTTATTACAACCTGAGCGAAGCTTATAGATTATCTCATCAAAAGGAAAAAGCCCTTGAATTTTTGAAAATCTATTTAAAGAGAGAACCACTGGATAAAGAGGCTGAGATTAAGTATGAAAATTTAAAAAGCAGTAAATAGTTACTCTAAAATAATTAAAGACAGTATTAAATCTTTCCCCCAATATTACCAGCTTTAGGACAGATGGCTTAAAAATTCAGCCATCATTAACATGATGAAAAAAAATCATGTATACTCATAAAAAAAGAGACAACTCAATAGTTGTCTCTTTCAGTGACCTCATTGGTACAAAACTCGAACTCTTTGTTAGAAGATTTGAGACGATTATGTACTCTTGATACCTGATATTTAATCTGATGTAATCTTCTTAAACACTTTTATGGCCTTGTGAGATTTTAAGATAATATAAATAATATTTTCTCACTATATAAACCTTTTAAGAAACTGTCTTCATGTAAGGTTATTCCACCAACTTATATCTTCACAATTACCTTATTAACATACTAAAATAAAAAGCGGAGTGATTATCTCCGCTTGTTAAATTATTTGCAAATTTTGAATAGTTCTTTCTGTCAACTTAATATACTATGTTGTTTTCTTCTTCATATCTTGATATAAACCAATATTTTGAAGAGGATTGGGCGAATAGGTAATTCTTCCCACCTGAAACAAAGACAACAGCCGTTTTACAGTAATGGCTCCAATTTCCATCTGTCTGATGAATGGGATTAGATATAGTTGTGTTTTGAAATAATATCTTTCTAATCCAGTTTTTTGCAGGACGATACACTCTAATAATATCATCTGGTGATCCTATTAACTCTGACTCTGTACTATCTATTTTTACTGGAGTAGTTTGGGATGTATCACCAGAAATTGGTGATACATCCCAATTTGAAGAGATGTGAATATATTTATCTGTAATTTTATCTATTGTATCTTGAGAAATTTTAAATAGATCGTTACCATTTTTGTAATTTAGAAGATCTTTGGTTGATTGGGTTAACTGATTGTAGATAGATTTTAAATCATCTGGTAATTCATAAATAGCGTCAAATGATTTTTTATCAAAGTCACAACCATGTTCAAGAGCAGTATCAAGCATTAAATTGGCATATACCCATTGTAAAAAAGCTCTTATTTTTTTCTTTTAGAGAGGATTGACAAATCCAACAATTGAAAATATAGTAAAACTTAGCAACTTTTTAGGCATCGATATATTATTTCTTTTCACAAAATTGGACGCAAAAGAATTACAAAAAATAGAATTAGAAATTGATTGTTTACAAAAAGAGTTTAAAAATAAAAATAAGAGAAAATCCTAAATTTTAATTTAGGATTTGTATTTACTTATCAATTTCATTGTAGTATCAGTTTAAAACTGGTGAACTTATTTTCGAAATTATTTAACCTGTTTTTTCAAAACTTGACTCTTGTATTGTATAATGCTTTTTATTCTTTCCTATATAAATAAACTTGTATTTTGGTAATTGTTCCTGATTTAGTTTTTATATCTCCTGCTTATTATTGGTAATAATGAAGTTATTTCACCATTTTCACCTGCCCATCAACAATAGTAAAAAACGTGTATTTTCCTTTCAACCGTTTTATAATATAGTAGTCATTTCTTTCATATCTAAGTAAATCATTGTCAATCTTGGTACCACTTAACTTGGACTTAGCGTACATAAGTTCATTTTTAAATTTTCCTTCATTTTCTTCATAGACCTTCCTTTTTAAAGGAATATCATAGGCATTTTTTTCTTCATCGTAGTATGTAAATTCCACTACACTAAGCTTATCTGTTTGCATTATTGTAACAGTCGGAGCAGGAATATAGGTGTCATACTTTTTCCAATTAAAAATTGTAATATCTTCTGTACTGGGTAATAAAGCCAATAAAGTGCTGGTTCCATCTATAAAATTGTTAAAAATGCCTCCCTCATGATTGCAACCGTTAATCACTAACTCTATATACGTTTTATTTTCATTTGTATTTTTAATTGTACTAATACCTGACTCTTGAATACAATGTTTATAAGAATTTTTCTTTTTATTCTCAAAAAAACTCTTAACTGACTGATTCTGAGCATGACAGAATTGTAAAAAGAATAAGGCAAAAAAAACAGTAAAAGTACTATTTCTTCTTTGTGTGTTTAACATTATCATAGTAGTTATATCTTTTTTGTAAAACTGATGGAGGTGCAGAGCCGTATGCTGATCTTGCAGCATTTCCTCTATCTTCGCCTTCATTCCCATTACGTCCATTATATTCAAAAGGATTGCTGGCTGACTTATAATAAAAACTATTTCCAGCACAATCAATTAAGACTGTTTTTGAATCTAATCCTCCAACAACTGTAGGATCTACTCTATATGATGTTCTAAGAGGCAAGTCATTTTCCGCACGTATCATATTTTCTATATGGGAAGCAAAAATTTCGCCTCTGCTTACCCCGTACCATTGCCCAAATAACAAATAATTGCTTTCATCTCTTTTATGCCCAAGTTCATGACTAAGACTTACAAAGAATGGTGAATTTATAAGCCCCTGAGTCGTAGGGGTTTTTGCTGTTGCCTTTGGATCTATTTTAATAGGATCTGAACTATCTTTACCCGCATCTCCTGCATTTCCTTTGTCATAAATAATACTAGCATTATTCTTATCATTTTCAAAATAAGATATTAGATTATTCCCTGCATCACCTCCACTTGATATTTTATTTAAACCATCTATAATTGCAAGTACGTTTTCTGATAATGCTTTATTTTCAACCGCTAACCATTTCCCTTCAATTTGTTGTTGCGCCTGACCATTTGCATAACGATATGTATTCTGTCCATCCGAAATACTTATCCACATTCCATCTGGGTCAATAAATCGTATTGGATTATTAATGGCATAATTATAAGGAGAAAAGTTTTGTCCTTTTTCAGCCAGCGGATCAATTACCCCCCATCTTCCAAGATCTGGCATATAAAATCTTGCGCCATAATCATACATTCCTGACTCCTGTATTTCCTTCCCGTTGTACTTATAATTCTTGTAACCTCCCAAAAATCCTTTGTTGATACCAATATGGTTCATTCCGAATGCATAATAATTATTAGTATCGGTTATTTCTACAGTTCCTGTACTTCCCTTAGCAAAACTTACCCTGCTATTTCCAAGATGATCCTTGTACTGATAAATATAGCGGTTTTCTGTGAAACTGTAAAATCCTTCCGCCGTAGAAACAAAGTCTAGTATCCACGAGGGCTGAATCGGCTTTAGAGCATTGGTATCACTTTGGTTTTTAAAAGCTTCCTGCTCAAATGCAACACTTGTCCGGCACCAAAGGCATGTTGATATTTCTGAATACTGGTATTGGAAACCATCCAGATAATCTGTCATATTGGTGGTTATCATTGTGCTTCCTTTACCGCCTTCACTTCTATAAGTTTTACGGACTTTTGTTCCATCAGCTCTGTAGAGATAATTTAACCCAAAACCAGTGGCCACCCCAAGAGGACTGTTCTGACTGATTGTATAAGTACTAGGTAAATTGAGATAGTTGTACACAATACTTTGGATTCCTTTATCCTTCATGGTGGTCATATTCCCATTTGAATCATAATCAATAATATTATTGCCCCCTTCATATCCTGTATCATTCATTGCTGACTCTATAACCTTATCGAGACGGTTTCCAGTGTATTGATAGCTAAGATCATCTACCTGCACAAACGTAGTTCCCTGGGATATGGGAGCAGCATTTCTTTTTAATGTCATGATATTACCATTTGCATCATAACTCAGATACTCATCAAAATAACCGCTATTTCCTGTAGGTGGTTCTTTATAGAAAGCATTTTTTAACCTGTTCAATGCATCATATTCATAATTATAACGTTTCAAAAGATTTTCCGATCCGTTATTCCAGTCAATTTCAGTAATGTTACCATTAAATTTTCCTACGCTCTGAGGATTTACCGGATTTTGATACTTTATTTCATAGCCAAACAGCTTTCCATTCAGATTCGAAGGATCATTGATCTTTGTCAACCAACCTCTAATGTTATACTGATAATCTATTTGTTGAAGCGGAGAGGCTACTGCAATACCTCCAACTTTCTTAGATGTCAACTGAGAAATTTCGTTATATGTATTTTGAGCCAGATATTCTGCTGGGTTACTGTCAACCTGATGTTTGTGTACCAAAAGCCTATTCTGATTATCATACTCAAAGTTTTCTGTGATAATTCTTTCGGTATCTGTTTCTAATCTCTTATGTTTGGTAATGGTCTGTTTCGGGAGCCCTGCAAAATCCAGTTTAGATTCTGTTCTGGTATATCCTCCCAAATGGTTGATAGAATGCTTTCCAATTACTCGCCCTTTGACGTCATAATACGTATAATTCTTTGTCCAGCCATCATCTTCAATATTCTTTATCAGACTTAACACAGGGAGCCCTTTTGTACTTCTTCCATCTGTACTAAGAGTTTCTGTAAGTACAGGTTCTCCCAGAATATTTGAAACAGTTGGATTAAACAAGTATTGAGATGGACAAGAATCATAATAATTAACCGAAAGAAGCGTATCCAAACCTAAGTATGTATTGGTATAATAATATGCCATGCCGTTTGCCGTCAAACCAGCTGTATTTCGGGATTCAACTACAACAACATCATTAATCTGGTTCTGCATTCCGGTCCGAGTGTTGTTTGAGTTTAGAATTCCAGTATAGATAAGTCTGCCTCGTACGTCATATTTGTAGATAAGCCAACTAAAAGCAGCTCTTTGATTAGCATCCTGGGTCAGTATCAGCCTGTCTGCCTTATCATATACCATGTATTCCACGTCTTTTCCCGGAAGTTTTTTCTCAACCAAACGATTCTTTCCGTCGTATTTATACTGATAACAAAGTGTATTTAAAACAGTATCTGGGACCTGTGTTCCAGGGCTTAAGTTTTTAATAAGATCTACTGCCTTAGGAGATAAAACATAAGCCAATTGATTATAATCATTATAAACGTAGTATGTGTCGGTACTTTCGGTTGTACTGATCATTTTTCTTACCATCACAACCTGATCCTTACCATTTTTAAATTCTATGGTTTTATTTCCATCTTCATCCGTTACTGTACTTTTATATAACTGATTGGCTGTATAAGGAGCAGAAACCGTAATCAATGTTTCGAAAGTACTATAATTAAAAACCGCATTATATTTCTTTACTTCGCCATCAGCATTTGCATTGTATTCAAATTTCACGGGTTTTGTACTCCATGCCGTACCCACTTGTTTTTGTTCAAAAATTCTGTCCAGAGGGGAATTTTCTAAATTTTTGTGAACAAAAGGTGTATTATCACCATAATAAGTCTGGGCTGCCACCTGTACTCCTGATTGAATTCCACCGTTTAACGTATTCATTGGCGCCGGAAGCCATGTATCAACCTGCCTTCCAAATCCATCATAAGGAATTGTCGTTACGACATCTTTTCCTGCAGGAGATGCTTTTATATTGACAATTTGCTTGGGTCTGCCCAATCCATCAAAATACTGAACAGTTTCAGTTGTTTTAGTGGGTTGATTATTGGTATCATAATCAAGATATGTCTTACTGTAAGTATAGTTTTCTGTAGTGCTCAACTGGGCTTGTACAAAACCTGATATCATCAAAGCACCGATTGGAATTATGAGTTTCTTCAACGGTATTAGTTTTTATAGTTATATTTCATCTCTTTCAACACTTTGCCATCCATGTCAACAACTTTTTCAAGCCTGCCAGCAGCATCATAAATATAGCGCTCTCTGATTCCTGATGGCGGAGTAATACTCCTTACCCCTACTAAAGGATCATAACTGTACGTAGTAATATTATAGTTTAACAGCCTGAAATAAGTACGGAAAGCATCCAATTTATTAACAAGCTGGTTTTCTGCATCTTCTGGCTGCATGTTATAAAATGCGGGATTAGCATCTTTTTCAGAAGCTGTAAGAATATCTGCCAACTGAGCCGAAGCTGCTTCTCCAATCTGTTCATAGGTAAGCCCTTCAACTTTAGCAATAGGATACGTCTTATTATATCCCCAAACTAAAGAAACCGGAACCCCACTCTTTGTAGTATACTGCAGGAGATTTCCTTTATCATCATATTTATCATATTTAACTTCAGTATCCCAGCTGCCAGCTTTGATATCATACGACTGGACAGAAGTCGGAAGGTAGTTGTCCTGACTATCATATTTGGTTTGTATAAAGCTTAGGGTTTTATTATCCGAAGTAACCTTTGTAGATAATGGAATACCAGTCATATTCTTATTAATCAAACGGGTATTTCCCCAATCATTGGCATAATCATAATCGGTATAGATAATTTGGCTGTCAGAGGTTGTAAGCTTACTTATATCCAGATTTCCAGAGGCATTATAAGTCAATTCTGTTTTTTTCACCAAAGCCGAGGTTCCTAAAAATGTAGTTTCAATGGTGGATTTAAGCCTTCTTTTACCTGTAATAAGAGGACTCACCAAAAACTTATATTTAGTGACAGGCAACGGATTTTGATAATTGTCTCCCGTGTAGGATACTCCAATCACAGGACAACCTGAATTAAATTGATAGGGGTAAAAATTATTACTTGGGTCATAGATACCGGTTGATGTTTTAACGATACCAAATGACGGGTATACCCCATAGGTATTGGGTAAATTATCATAATTATTTATTTTCGATGACAGCTTATTTTGATTCTGGTCAAATATTTCTATCAATGTATTCTCTCCATTGGAAGGAACATCTACTTTCGGCATACCCTTCAAGTAAGTTCCCTGGATATTGGTAAAATAATATTTCGTGTAACCTTTAGCTGTTCCGTCAATGACACTAATGTCTTTCTCAATAACCTCACTATAGCCAAAAGATTTATTTCCCCCTACTCCGAAATCACTGGAATTGATTGAAATGTCATTAAATATTGAAATAGATTCACTAGGACATCCCCCAGTAGTTGATGAAGGCTGGGATTTAGATGTTGCACCACTGATAAGATTTATAGGATTAAAAGCATAAATTAATCTCCCACCATTATAAGTATATTCTTTATGTGACAATAATGTATTATTTTCATAATTCTTTAATGACTTTATCCTTAAACCGATTCCATAAGATATAGAAGTATCAATATTCGTATTATCAAAATATGAAATATCACTTGATACTACAGCTCTATGACTTCCATCAGTACTTCGGTAATTAATACCATTCTCAACAAATACATAATATTCTGTAGTAGGATCAGTATCTACTGGCACTGTTATTTCTTCACTCCAGGTCATTTGATGTGTTTGTTCAAATACACTTCCAGGAACATCTACTTTCCATTCTTTAATTACAGTATCAACAGGCTGCCCATTGATGGTCTTTCTTTTGCGAAACTGTATTTTACATTTAGCGATCTCCGTCCAGTCACCATAGTGAACCTCAGGATATAGGGGACCCATATAGCCGTCATATATGGTATTATTAAATTTTATAATATTATTGGGTAATTTAAATAAAGTACTTTGCTTTGTAATAGATCCTCCTGGCTCTGTACTTGCCCCCCTGTGCGTTATACTTTGAGCTTTATTACCAGTTTGTAATTGAGTAATAGTGGGTATAAACTGGTTGGTAAATGTATTGGATTCGTACTCAAATTCAGTACGGCCTCCAGTAGGGTAAGATATTTTCTTCAATATATTTGTTGTAACACAACTGACATTTGTATATCTCATAGTCCCTAAATATGAACTTGGTGTTAGCCCGTAATTTTTATAGGGGGCAGTTTTAAAGTAATCAAAATAGGTTAAATCAGGAAGAAGATTTTCACTCCCTTCACCATTACTATACCCATAAAAATCTGAACTTTTCATCTTATCAGGCATTATTTTGGATGTGTCATATTCAAATGTATAAGGAGGAATAGACGTCGGGACAGAATTACCCATTTGATCATAGTTGACCTCCTGAATAGAATTTAATCTTAATCTCTTATTTCTATAACCTTCTTCAGGTGTATTATTTATGGAATTAATTGGAAAATAATCTTGATTTAATACAAAACTTTTAATCTTCTTATTACTGTGTTTTGACAGAATATCGACTGAACTCAATTTTTTGATGGGCGTAGCAGTAAAATGGGGGCGAATGTCTTCCCTGTTATCCAAATTGAATTGTATCTTAGTATCCTCAGTTTCTATCCTAATTAATGTTTTTTTATCGTTAATTACAGCATTAGAGCTACTGTTTAAAGCAGGATTCATTGTAAAATTAGTGAGATGTACAACTTGTGTAGGATATTGCTGATAGGTACTTTCATCCTGATATGCGAATGTAACAACTTTACCACTTACAAGTTCAATTCGGCTAACTTTAAAAGTATACGATAAGTCAGCTGTGCTGGTCTGATCAGTTGTTGATTTTTCAATAGCGTAAAAATAAAATTTATCACCTTTGTTGGTAGTCGCTATCCAGCCGTCCGTATTTCTGGAGAATTTCACATCATCGTTACTTTCTAAAAAAAGTATTTCACTATTGTTCTCCGGATTGTAAAAAAATCTACCTGAGTATCCATAAAAATTATAAGAAAAAATATCTGGCTGTCCTTTTTTATTTTTTAAACTGCTTATAATATCATAAGAGTCATCTGTAGATGGCTGTGAGCCTCCTGGAAGAAGGCCTGAATTGTAGTCGTTTGCTCCGTATTGAAGTCTGTACATTGGATTTTCTGAAAGTACAGTGGGAAAGTTACTTTTAAAAATACTATAACCCGATGTGCTGGCAAAACCATCTCCTCCTGTTACAAAGTCTTCGCTTCCTCTAATTTCCTGTGTAATGGTTCCTTCGGGTAAAAAATTCCACCCGAGGCCAACCCATGTAGCTTCGTCAGCAACTTTAATACCTGACGTATGATAGCTTAAAGCTAATGGAATTTCAATATTGTCTATTTTAAGAGTATAAAGAGGTATTGAAACTTCTGCTGTTCCGGTATAATGACCTACTGGAATATCTCCAAATCGTCCTAACAATGCAACTTCAGGAGACGTAGGAACATTTTTCACACTTGGATCATACTGGTTGACTGTAGTTTGCCCTGAAGCATTATTTAATGTAGCTAATAATAAAATTATAGCTATTGTAGTTTTCTTCATGAAAATAATTAGTTTTTATTTTTTGATCAGCTTTGCATTACCTGTTTTATTGGTATCAGTTTTTATCGTCACCAGATATGCTCCCTGAATAAGTGACTGGGTGTTGATCTTAGTCACTCTGTTTTTGGTTTTAATATTCTGAAGCTGTCTTCCACTCATATCATATAAAAGAATATCTGCTTCCTTGAAGTCAAAGCCAATTTCTACATAAGCATAATCAGATACAGGGTTTGGATAGATTTTGATATCGTATTTCTCAATCAGCTGGTCCACCTGCTTGTCTCCCAGCTTTATGATCTTCCAGTTTTCTTTCCCCAGTTCTTCAGCACTGGTTCCTGCCAAAACAATTGAACCATCCCTGTTAAGTTTTAAATCAGATAACCTCTCTTCTTTCTTTCTGGATTCTCCTTTAACATGTTTTCTCCACTGCTCAGTACCATTCTGATCCAAATACAGCATCCAGAAAGTTTCATCATCGTTTTCTACTCTTCCTTCTGCCTGGGTATAGCCTCCCAATAAAATTCCTTTGGAAGATTTGTCATCGGCTGAATGAAGAACACTCATACCCATCAGAATATCACGATTCGCAAAATTGTAGGATTTCTGCCACTGTTCTTCGCCTCTTTCATTTAATGATATCAGCCATAGGTCTGATCCTTCTTCTAATCCAACAGTTTTATTGCCTGATCTTTCAGATCTGGATTCTCCGCCGATAATGAAACCATTGGAAGTTAAAGCCAGGGTTCTCAAATGATCGTCTCCTTTCCCTCCAAAATTCTTTTCCCATTCTACCCTTCCGTTTTTGTCCAATTTCACGATCCAATAGTCTCCCTCACCAAAGTTTTCAGTTTTCTTTGTTCCTCCCAGCAAACTTCTGGAATACATTCCAAGTAGTGCTCCTCCGTCTCTCGTTGGAATCATCTTCTCGACTTCATCCAATCCTTTCCCCCCCAAGATTATTTGGGATAACTCTTTTCCATCTTTATCCAGTCGGGTAATGAAGACATCTTTAGAACCATAACCTTTTGAAGAACTCTGTACGTTACCCGCAACAAAAAATCCTAAATCAGTAGTCTGAATAACTGCTCTTGCTTCTTCATCAGAAGAACTACCTAATGTTTTCTGCCATAGTTCATCACCGAATTCATTGATCCGGATCAGCCAGATATCGGAGCCCCCTTTAGTATCATCTTTCTTATCCAACCCTTTGGAAGAATAGCTGGTGCCTGCTACTAAAAATCCACCATCTTGTGTAGTAACAGTTGCTGACAAATAATCATGGTTTGATCCTGAAAAATACTTTTCCCAGACCTCTTCTCCCTGTTGATTTAGCTTTACCAGATGAAAATCGTAACCGTTATTTTGCTTTTGACTGCCAGCCACTTGCGATTGGCTTTTAGACTGTATAGAACTTCCTGTGATAAGATACTGCCCGTCGATGGTTGTGGTAACCTGGCTTAGAAAATCCTGAGTAGAGGATTTAATATCTTTCTGCCATACCACTTCCTGGGCGGAAGTGCCCATAAAAGCGCATAAGGTAAGCACTCCGAGATAGATTTTTCTCATTCCCGTATTGTTGTTTTTTGAGTTAGTGATTAGTTTTATTAAAACGTTGCAAATTTAACATTTTTCAAGAAACGACAAACATTTGCTTTTATTATAATTAAAATGATTACAATTATTTTTACAACATATAATCTATATTTATTTAACAAAAATATATTACGTAAACGACAAAACATGTCGTTTATAGAATATTCAGTTTCCTTAGCATATAGAAATTATTTTTATAGTGGTAATAATAGTAATGATGACAGGACCATTGCTCGTTATTATCTATCGTATCCAATATAGGGTCTAGATACCATATCTAAATTTTTTTAAACTGAGTTTTCTATTTTTGTTATTCAGTATTATTAATTTTTTTCATCAATTGAACTTATGAAACTGCCTCCTGAATTTGAAGACCAATATGTAAAAGAAGTTTTATACAATACTTCTTTAAAAAATCTTCCGAATGAAGAATGGAAGCCTATTGAGAATTATGAAAACTATATGATTTCCAATTATGGTCGTGTAAAAAGCCTAGAACGTTTTGTTCCTCTTCCAAGCGGCAAAGAATGGAAAATGCCGGAACTGATCATGAAACTGATTTTTGTAAAACATTCTAACAGGTACCTACAGAATTATAACTATAGTGTCCACTGCACTTTATAATCAGACGGCCATAAGTACAGGAAATCCGTAATACGTCTTGTGTATTATCATTTTATTGAAAAGTTTGAGTACAGTGACCGATCCATTCTTATCAGCACTAAAGATGAGAACAGGCTTCATATATATTACAAGAATCTAGAGAAAATTTCATCCCATGAGATGCGGCTCAGTATGTTTGAAAAAAACAGAGCAAGAAACCGAAAAGTTATTTACAGTCAGGCCGTGAGCCAGTACAGTATTGAAGGGGAACTACTATCTGATTTTGAAACTATGTATGCTGCAGAAAAAAACTGGGTATTGCTCCGGAAAGTATTATGGATGTTATCAATAAACAATTTTTAACAGCAGGCAGCTACCGTTGGTTTTTAAAATCTTATACTCCTACAAGAGAGGACTTTATAGTAACTGACAATCAAAACCCTTCGCGCAAATTGTTTAATAATGATCTGTGGAAAAAATTAGGAAAACCTACTATTGATCACGATAATCCTCCCGCATGTCTGAACTTGTCTCTAAAAGATCTTCCCGGAGAACACTGGAAAACCATCCCAGGCTTTGATAACCGATTTGTTATATCCAGTAAAGGACGAGTCAAACGATTGACAGGATGGACTGCTATGGGAAGAACTGTTTTCCTCAAAGAACAGATTCTCTCTCAAATAATATCCCCCAATACCGAATCAACCTATTCACTTTATTGTTTAGTGCGACACAAGGGAAAAAATACCCGGATTACCATTTCAAAATGGGTTTACCACTGCTTTATTGAACAATTTGACATCCACAGCAAAACATGGGTTGTTGTTAATAAAAGCCAGCCTTTATGGGATATTGATCTCTCAAAGCTATTGCTACAACCCATTTATTCAGTGCTTAAACAAAAAAAATAAAGTTAATAACTATGAATATTCTTTCAAAAACCCTGAAATCGAATGGTCTCCAGAATTTATTCTTTCGCCACCCGATTTTACAGTTTCACCTGTTTATTGCATTGTTACTTTCAATATTTTACTTTTTTTGTAAAAATGATTAAGAGCGAGAGAAAAAT
Source organism: Chryseobacterium sp. ON_d1 (assembly GCF_006829085.1). Lineage (GTDB taxonomy): Bacteria > Bacteroidota > Bacteroidia > Flavobacteriales > Weeksellaceae > Chryseobacterium. Next base: position 204,611 of record NZ_BJTC01000001.1, on the reverse strand, counting down.
ATACCTGTATAGCGCCTTGCTGATTACACCGGTCGTCAATTCAGCAATAAATTATTAATTCCAGGAAATGATATCAGTCACTAAAAAAAATAATATTACCAGATAAACACCCCGTCTTAAAGCTCGTTCTTTTAAAAGATTATTTTTCTTCTTTTGACATATTTATAAATCATAAAACAGAAACCGCTGCTATAAAAATAGATAGTCCCAATTCATTTATATTGAGCGCAGTTACTTTAAAGAATATAGAAATCGGTTTATATATAATATGGCGGTGATCATCATCAGTATTAATACAGAAATACCAATAATTAAAGGATTACGGTTCTTGAAACTTTCCACCACACTGTAAAGGGATGATCTGATAATAAATCCTGACGGGAGTTGGGATTTATTATTTCAAAGATCCTCTCACTATTACATCGATATGAAATGGTTGTAAGACTTACAATATTTTAATATTTTTATTTTAATCAATAATAAAATAATGGAAAAACTAATTACCTTAACGAATTCAGAAAATTTTTCATCACAAGGTTTCATATATTTAAAAAAGTTAATTTTTGAAGTAGAGAATTCTCAGCTTCAACTTCAAATCACTTTGATTGATGAGACAGAAAAAGAAGTTGAATGGATTATAAATGCAGAAAATGTTTTTGGTTTTAAAAATTTTGATTCAGGAAATCTGATGCCTTATTTGAAAATAAATCTTTACGAAGATCATCCGCTGCTAAAAATAATTGAAAGCACAGAAATTCAATGCAAGATAACTGGTGTACCGGAAAATAAATTCCAGTTTCTAGGGAAATTTTATCAACTACTACAAAAGGAAATAGGTTCTTGGAAATATGTGGAAGACTTTTTTTGGAATACGGAAGATCTGTTTGGAGAAAAAGAAATTCCTGAAAGGTTTAAAGGTTTAACTGATGTGGAAAGTAACGCAGAATACATCAATTTACCTAAAATTTTGGTAAGCCCATTCGAAACACTTTGTAAATCTGAAAATCTACAGCTTCAGATCGAAGATGAATACGAAAGTAATTATAGCAATATGAAAGTCTTAATTTTCGGGAACGAAATTATATCTCCAGATAATTATTTCCTTAATCAACCATATATTATTGCCGAAAAATTTACTACCACAGAGAAAAACAATAGTGAGATTGTATTTTAAATCAGATAAAAAAATGCAAACTTAGCAAACATTTAGAAAATTAAGATTTCTTTGTTTTTACAGAAAACCGTAAAAATTTAAGAAAAGAGTTTTGTACATTTTCAAAAATCAAAAATCATGACGATTTACCTTGACTTAAATATCTTTGATAGATTATAAAAAATTGATTATTTAGAAGAGGATAAAAAAGATGCTGTCATCAATTAAATTAAATTAGTTTTGTCATCAAATTTATAATTTACAAAAACAAAGGTGATCAATTTAAATTCACTTTTAATTAGAATTTAGTGGTCAATATTGCTCCTATAATCTAATCTTGATTTAACACTCAAATTACCATCTTCTAATAAAAAAACAGACTGTTATTTGTATAACAGTCCGCTTTCATTCGATACTATAAATCTTAATCCATAAAAATTATTTAAGATAAAAATTTCTTTGGTCATAAATAAATAGTATATCTTACATCTATACTAATACCTAAATCCTATATCTTTCATCACAAAAGTCAACAAAATCCAATGAATTTGTTGGCGGTGGTTCTTCAATTGTAGCACAGGCATTATGAGAGTTTAAAAAGTTTTTAATTTCTCTAAAAAGTTGAATACTTTTGCTTGATGAAGGATCATTTCCGATACTTGATACACCGAATATTAATTTTCCATCATCAGTATATTGTAAAACAATTTGCTTAATTTCTGATAATTCATCTTTATTTTTAAAATAAATAATATATTCAGAATCAGGATTGTTTCCCAGATATAGTAATAATTCTTTAACTGAATGATATATTGTTTGAGGTGTATCAGAATATTGTGGAAAGGGATAATCCATTGCTAGTTCCTCTTTTCCCGAAGGCAAATACTTCGAAAAAAAAGTATTTATAACTTCCAAAGTTCTGTTTTCAACCAAGTAATATGAATCTATATATTGTGACATATCTTTTTTTTTAGTTAAGGCATTTTTCCTGCACTGACAAATTTACCTTGAATTGTTTCATAATAATAATATTTTTCTCCACCAATTATTGGTTCTGTTCTATTAACAGTTGTCCTAACACCTCTCACCCATTCGTTTGATTTAAAAAAGCTATTTGCTCCTGCTTCTCTGATATTACTAACCTTATTATTAAATAATTCTTGTAAAATATCCGCTTCTTTTTCATGCCAAACAGGAAGATCAAGTTCTGCAGCCTTTTTGTAACTGTGTTGAAAAGCTCTTCGTTCTTCTTTTACCATCTCAGCCCATGGAGTAAGATGACCAACCCTTACGGCTTCCTTTTCACTTTGAAGTAGCCCTCTAATAACTTTTCCCGTCCCCGCAGTCAAAAGGTCTATTGCAGCTCCTTGAACCAAAGGATTTTCAGAAACTAGCATTTGAATATCACTTTTACCACGGGATTCAGGTACTGATCCAATTGTAGGCCCCCAAGGGTTAATTGCTGAGGGACGAGTACCTAATCCACCACCTTCAGAATAGCCAACGGCAAGAGTATTTATATAGCCTTTAGAATTAAAACTATCTGTGTAACTCACATTTAGTGTGTGAGAACTTACTTTCCAAGTACCATTATCTCCTTTGTTAACAGCAACATTATAAAAGCCTGAACCTAATTTTTCAGACCATTGTTCTGCATAAATTCTAGCATCTGATTTGGTAAGGTTGTTCCAAAATCCAGCCCCTCTGACCCATCTTCCGTCAGGATCAGTAAAATTGATCGGGTTATTAACAGTATAATTGTATGGAGAGTGTCTTCTATACGATTCTGCTAAGGGATCTACAACTCCCCATCTTCCCAAATCTGCCATATAAAATCGTGCTCCATAATCATACATACCACTTTCCTGAAGTTCCTTACCATTGTATTTATAGTTTTGATACCCCCCCAGTAAACTTTTTACTCCTCCAATGTGATTTGCTCCAAAAGCATAATAATTATTTGTACCTGTAATTTCAACTGCACCTTCATTATTTTTGGCATAACTTACCCTAACATTTCCTAAATGATCTCTGTATTGATAAATATAACGTTTTTCAGTAAAGCTATAAAAACCTTCAGCAGTTGACACAAAACCAAGCGTCCATCCTTTTGTTATTTCTGGATCTAAAATTGGACCTTTAAAAGCTTGTTCTTCATACGCAAATTCTGTTCTGCACCATGGGCAGGGTGCAATAGATTCCGTACCATTATACTGAAAACCATCTAAATAGTCAGTCATTTTATTAACAGTTGGCTGGCCCTTGCCTCCTCCTGTTGTGTAAGTTTTACGTACTTTAGTCCCATCTGCTCTATATAAATAATTTAGGAAAAAACTAATGGAAGTTCCAAACGGATCATTTTGTGTGATAGAAAAAGTACTTGGCAGATTAATGTAATTATAATCAATCTCATATATACCTTTATCTTTCATAGTAGTCATGTTGCCATTCGGATCATAATCAATTATATTATTTCCTCCCTCATAACCTGCATCATTTAACGCGTTTTCAATTACTTTCGTTAGACGATTTCCTGTATATTTATATTCTAAGTCGTCAACTGTTGTTGCTGTCGGAGAAAATACTAATGGTGCAGTTCTTTTTAAAGTTTCGATATTTCCATTAAGATCATAGGTCATATATTCATCAAAGAAATTGTTATTCCCTGTTGTAGGTTCTTTATAGAAAGCATTTTTTAGTCTATTTAAATTATCGTACTCATAATTATATCTTTTTAATACATCCTCTGATGAAATTTTCCAATCGATCTCTGTAATATTGCTATTAAATTTTCCAGGTGCTATATTTGAATTAACTGGATTCGTAAATTTCATTTCGTAGCCGAACAATTTTCCTCCAAGATTAGACGGATCGTTAATTTTGGTCATCCACCCTCGGATATTGTATTGATAATTTATCTGTTGTAAGGGAGCGTTTGGAGAAGTTCCCCCTACTTTCTTACTTTCTATTTGAGAAAGTTCATCATATTTATTCTGAGCCAAATATTCAACACTATTATTATCAACCTGATGAGTGTGTGTTAATAATCTATTCTGGTGATCATAAGTAAAATTTTCTGTTATCACTTTGTCAGGGTCAGCATTCAATCGTTTATGCCAAGTTACTGTTTGCTGTACCGCTCCAGTAAAATCTAATTTTGAATCGATCTGAGTTCGCCCGCCTAAATGATTTATCGAGTATGACCTTATAAGTTGTCCTTTTTTGTTGTAGTAAATATATTTCTTAGTCCAATTGTCATCTTCAATATTCTTAACTAAGTTCATTACTGGCAGACCTATTGTACTAAACCCTTTATTATCTATGGCTTCTGTCAAAGTAGGTTGCCCTAAGATATCCGCAGGAAAAGTAGGATTAAAATCATATTGTGGATATACATCGTAATAATTTACAGAAAGAATTGTAGGGATTTCATTATTAAAATAATTCTGTGTATAATAAACTGTAATGCCGTTGCTTGTAAAGCCAGTTGTACTTCTAGTTTCTGTTATTACTAAATTATTTATATCGTTTTGCCTATCTATTCTATCACCTCCGTTCAAAAATCCAGTATAAGCAACTCTACCTAATTGGTCATATTTAGTGATAAGCCATTTATTTTGTTTTTCTTTTAAATTTGTGTCCTGGTATAAAATTAATCTGTCTGCCTTATCATAAACCATATATTCTTTACCCTTACCAGGAAGTTGCTTTTCAATCAAGCGATTTTTATTATCATATTTATATTGATAACAAAGTTGACTTAGTACAGAATTTACATCAGCAACAATTGAAGCCTTTGGAGGAATTACAAATACGAGTTGGTCATATTCATTATAGACATAATAAGTATTTGCACTTTCTGTAGGACTTATTATTTTTTTTATCAATATGACCTGCCCTTTACTATTTTTATATTCTATCGTTTTATTTTCATCCTCATCAATTACGCTATTTTTATACAATTTTCCTGCTGGATAAAAACCGGATTCAATAACATCTGAAGAAGTTTCATTATTTACCCAATTCGTTGAGGATATATATTTTTTTACCTCGCCGTCCTCATTTGCTTCATATTTAAACTGTACAGGATGTGTTTGCCATATCGTTCCTGGACGCACTTGAGACAATGTTCTATCTAAAGGAGAAGTCTCTAAATTAGTATGTGAAAAAGGTCTACTGTCATTATGATAGGTTTGTACCGCACCTTGAATTCCATCCTGAATAGCCCCACCTAAACTGTTTAAGGGGACTGGCAGCCAATTATCAACTTGTCTGCCAAAGTCATCATATGGGATAATAGTTACTAAATCTTTACCTAACGGTGTTGATTTTACATTAATAATTTGTTTTGTTTTCCCCAATCCATCAAAGTACTCTATTATCCGTGATTGTTTAGCCGTAAGGCTTGAATCTTTTACTGGTTCAAGATAAGTTTTAGTTTGTATAAAATTTTCAGTAGTTGTCTGTGCAAGAGAAAAAGTGCTTACTAATAGCGTGATGATTGATAAAATTATTCCTTTCATGATTTGTTATTTATCGTATTCAAAATATAATGTTGTTGATCCCGAAGGACTTCCTCCTCCCATAGATGTTAAAGTTACACCTCCACTTGGTGCTATCGAAACATTCCAAGAGCCATTAGTTGAGGACACACTTATATTTTTATAAGAATTCGGTGTACATAAAGAACCCAAGGTTCCTATAAAAACACCGCTTGACCAATTTGGGGCAGAGCCTCCACTAGAGTTAGTTAATGGAAGACTTAAAATAGCTTTTATATGCCCGAAAGAAATTTCCTGAAAAGAAGAATAATAAATATCGGCTAGATAAGTTGGCGTAATCGTACATACATAAGGTGTACAATTATAATGTGTATTTACATAGTTCTGACCTTCTGTATTTAATTCATTTTGTGCTTTTTGCTCTGCATCATCCTGACTTATAGTAGAAGAATACTTGAATTCCGGAACAGTATAAATTCCAGATACCGGAAGTGTTCCCGGGGCACAGTTCGTTGTTGTAAAAGGCTGGCTTTTTTCGGAACTGTAAAATTTTAGCGGCGCAAAATTGTATTTGAATTCTTGTATGATATTTAAATCATTATCCAATATTCGTTCTAGCCTATTTAAATTATCATATTTATAAAATTCCTTTTTACCAGAAGGTTTTGTAGTGCTTGTAATACCTTTTAATGGATCATAAGTGTAGGTAGTTATGGAATACCCTTTTAATAGAGGATTCTTTTTAAATGTATCTAAAGCATCTTTTAATTCCTGTTCTGATGTACTATTGTAATCTACATCAGACTTACTCACGATGTCTAAGTTTAAATAACCTATAGGGGTAGTAGGTTGGTTTAATAACTGCATAAGTTGTGAGTACGTTACCCCTTCGATTTTTGCTATTGGTAAAGTTTGCTTATATCCATATAGTGTGACAACTGATATACCAGATTTATCTGTAACTTGAAGATAGTTCGCTTTATTATCCAATACATCATAGCTGATATTTTCTAATGTTTGATTTACCGGGATATTATAATCTGTAAAATTATTTAAGGAGACATTAAGTTTTGAGTCTCTCCTTTTTTTATGAGTAAATGAAACAGGATAGAATAGATTCTCCCGTAAAGAGAATTTAGCATCTTTGTTTTTCTCAATTTCAATAATAGGATGTAAAATATTAGAGCTTATCATATTATTATAAAGTGTATAATCTTCTCCCACATTGTTAATATTATTTGCAAGGCCTGACTTATACAAATCAATAGCATAAAGGTTCTTTTTAATAGTTGTCCCTTCTGCTGCTGTTGTTTCAATCTGTTCCGGATATGGATGCCAAAAATTACCAGATTCTCTATATTTAATAGTTTTCTCGCTTGTAAGCTGTTTATTACCCAGGTAATTGATTATTTTTTCTTTTTTTAGTAAATAAGGTATTACAGGTACATACATTGAAAAAGCGGAAGTTGGATTTGTACTAAAAACTTTCGAAATATCAGTATAAACATAATAATTAACGTCAGATAACTTACAAGTAGTACATGTAAGCGGATCAACATCTAAAAGCTCGCTTTCTGGGCGTAAAAAATTTTCGTATTCATAAATATGCTCCTGTAATATTGTATTATTCGAATCGAATATTTTTTTCTTTAAAATCTTTCCTCTTTCATTATCTTTACTTACTCGCGTGATTCCTTTCCGTTTATCGAAATCCGTGTTAGAGAAGTTTTTTAAAGTTAAATCATCAGGATTTGTATAATAATCTGCAAAAAAATATTCTACCATTCCTTTATTACTTACTTTTTCCTGAACTTGGCTATATACTATCGGGCTTTTTTTGGAAGCTGCTCCAAAAATTCCGGATGACAAACCATTGTTCAGTTTGTAAGTATAAGATGTTTGGTATTGCTTATTTCCATCGTATTCAATTTTACTTTTCAATCTCAAAAGCGCATGAGTTGTAGTATTAGTAGGATTTGTGAAAACATCTTTTTGTAATTGTGAAGAGTATTTCGATACGACATTATAATCTGCTGGTTCGTAATAGAGCCTTGTAAATCCCTTGGTCGGATACACAATTTTTTTCAAAGATGTAGCATCATAAAAATTATTGTCATTATTAATTGTGTTAGTTCCAGTCCAATAGCCAAAATCATTTATAAAATTAGTGCTTTTGTCAGGGAAAGATTCTGTTTTATTATATTCAAAATAATACTTCTCGCCATTATTTTCCTCGACCGATTTCAGAAAGTATCTGTAATTTTGTCCCCCCAGAGGGATTTGATTAAATGTAAAACTTTTATTATTTCCAAAACTGCTTAAATTGATACTACTAAGGTGTATTAAATTATTACTATCTTTAAAATAATTATAATTAATTTTAATATTCTTACCCAGTACCTCTACTTCCTTTAAAACTGATCTTTTAGTATAAGTATTAATAACTGCCGTAGCATAAAATGGCGAGACTACAAAGGTTCTATAATCAACAGATCTAGATCTTGTTACGTATATTCCAGCTTGATCCAACTGAGATTGTGATGGAAAGTTAGTAGGAAAAACAAGATTTGTATTATTAGAGTTTATAAGTGTTTTTTCAAAAAATGGATCTAAAATATTTAGATTACCTTGCTGTTCATATTTACCAACGATTGTATCTCCATTATAAGTTTCTACTTTTTTTAGTTGCCATGAAATAATAAAATTTGCTCTTGTACCACTATAAAAATTACGTATATTAGAACCAAGATAATATTTCCCATTGATATCGAATTGCGAATAATTTATTTCCAACTCATCATTTGTTCCACCAAAATAGAATTTATTTCCTTTATCATCAGTTATAATAATTTCCTTTACAATGTTAGTAGAATTATTTAGAGGTGATCTTACTGAATAACACATTGAATTGCTGTTATTAGAAACAACAGGGTAGACTAACTGTATTTTTAACTTGGCATTTTCACAATAGACTATAGGATTTCTATTATTATCAAATGTAAAATAACCACTGTATCCAAAAAAATCAAAATAAAATTTATCCGGATCAAAGTCTGATGATACATTGCTATTTGTTGCTCCAAATAATAATTGCTTTTTACTATAACCATTAGTTAAATTAGATTTTGGCAATATACAATCTGTTGTCGCTTCCTTCCTCTCTTCTTCTGTTCCTGCAATGATACCATAATTGTAATTAGCTTCATCTGCAACAAAATAATTTGTTAGAAGATAATTTCCTTTTACTTCTCTTGTAATTTGCCCAAATAAATTACCATACCAATTTAATCCATAAATACTCTCGTCCGATTTGGGATCAAATCCTTTAAAGCTGTTAGTTATTTCATTCTTAAGCTTTAAATTTCCTACTGCAAACTCAAATAAAGGAATATCTACATTTACGGTTCCTTTGTATAGATCATTAGTTGTTGAAACCTTATCAATTAAAAATAAGCTTTCTGATGGCCTATCCTGAGCAATTATACCTGTTCCAGTGCTTATTACCAGCAATAATGCCAAGATTTTATTTCTTTTCATATTTATTTTTTTATGAGTTTTGCATTTGCAGTTTTATTTGTATCCGTTTTAATGACAAGAAGATAAGCTCCCTGAATCAGATTTTGGGTATTTATTTTGGTCACCTTATTTTTTGTTTTCAGGCTTTGCAACTGCCTCCCTCCCATATCGTACAACAGAATATCTGCATCCTTGAAATCAAAACCTATTTCTACGTAAGCATAATCTGATACAGGGTTTGGATAAATTTTGATATCATATTTTTCTATCAACTGATCTACCTGTTTATCCCCCAGCTTTACAATTTTCCAGTTTTCCTTACCTAGTTCTTCTGCGCTGGTTCCTGCTAAAACAATAGAACCATCTCTGTTTAATTTTAAATCAGAAAGCCTTTCTTCCTTCTTTCTGGATTCTCCTTTTACATGTTTTCTCCACTGCTCATTTCCATTCTGATCAAGGTATAACATCCAGAATGTTTCATCATTAGTTTCTATTCTACCTTCGGCTTGGGTATAGCCCCCCAATAAGATTCCTTTCGTAGATGTGTCATTAGCTGAATGAAGAACGCTCATACTCATCAGAATATCACGGTTTTTGAAGTTATAAGATTTTTGCCACTGCTCATCTCCTCTTTCATTTAAAGAAATCAACCAAAGGTCTGATCCTTCTTCTAATCCTACTGTTTTGTTCCCTGATCTTTCTGATCTGGATTCTCCACCAATGATGAACCCATTGGAAGTTAAGGCCAGCGTTCTGATATGATCATCGCCTTTCCCTCCAAAATTCTTTTCCCATTCTATTTTTCCGTTTTTGTCTAGTTTTATGATCCAGTAGTCACCTTCGCCGAAATTTTCAGTTTTCTTGGTTCCTCCTGAATTGCTTCTAGAATAAACACCTAATAAAGCGCCGCCATCTTTCGTCGGTATCATTTTTTCGACTTCATCCAATCCTTTTCCCCCCAAGATTATTTGGGATAACTCTTTTCCATCTTTATCCAGTTTTACAACTAAAACATCTTTTGAACCGTAAGTCTTTGCGGAATTTTGAATATTTCCTACAACAAAAAATCCCAAGTCGGTAGTTTGAATAACAGATCTTGCTTCTTCATCAGAACTTCCTCCAATTGTTTTTTGCCACAATTCATCTCCGAATTCATTGATCCTTATCAACCAAATGTCTGACCCACCTCTTGACTCTTGTTTTTTATCCAAACCTTTTCCTGAATAGGAAGTACCTGTCACAATAAATCCACCTTCCTGGGTATTCACAGTTGCTGATAAAAAATCATGGTTTTGACCAGAGAAATATTTCTCCCAAACTTTTTCGCCTTGCTGATTGAGTTTGATCAAATGAAAATCGTAACCATTATTTTGGTTATTCTCTGTAGAAATTTTTTTGGATTGAATTGAACTTCCTGAAATCACATATTGTCCGTCAATAGTAGTTGTAATCTGAGAAAGAAAATCCTGTGTTGAGGATTTGAACTCTTTCTGCCAAACAACCTCTTGAGCAGATACGCTTAAAATAGTGCATAGAAATAATGCACTATTGTAGAACTTCGTCATACGCAGTGTTTATATTTGAGTTATTGTTATTAATTTTTAACTGTGCAAAAGTATCCTTTTCATATCATTATAAAAATATTTATGAATTATATTTAACATGAATAATATCACCTGCATTTTTTCTTAAAATAATTTCAAATTATTGCTTTTTCTTATGATGAACTTGAAACTACTTTCGAAATAAAAATTTACAACTCTACATGTTTTTAGTACATTCTAAAAGTTAACAACAGATAACAGAAATTCATAAATCACAAATAGAGTGGTATAAGCCTGAACTAATGTTATATTTCCTGACATAAGCTGATTATAATTGAGGTGTAATTGAACAACAATACAGTATATACTTTTAATTTTTCAATTTAAAACACTCAATAATTCTCACTAAACGTCAAACAGAACCTTTTACAGTCAAACAGAACCTTTTACAGCCAAACAAAACCATTTTGTAATTTCCAAAACCTCTTACTCTATAAATTAAGGGGAAATAGAGTTAACATGGAAAGAACAGAGCCGGGGAAACTAACTCCTGAAAAAGTAGTTAAAATACTGGAAAAAAAAGGAACAATTGTAACTATTGAAGAGGCTGAGACACTACTCAACTTCATTAAGATAATTGCAATATTACAGTAAATCAGTATCTTACCAAATGTATTTAAATTGAATTACCCCTAACAATAATGCTGATGGTATGAGACAGGCTGATTTATATGTACGTGTATACACAGACGAACAGGCAGATAAAGGATATTCTCAACGAGATCAGGAAGATCGTCTGAGAAAGTATTGCGAAATTAAAAGCATTACTATAAGAAATGTTTATATCGAGGACTACTCTGCTAAGACTTTTAATAGACCAGAGTGGCAAAAATATTTAGAGGCGCTACGGAAAATAAAAAAGAATACAACAGCTTTACTATTATTATTCACAAAATGGACAGGTTTAGCCGTAAGACAGGTGATGCATACCAGATGATCAATTTACTACGGTCCTTCAACGTAGAGCCGGAAGCCATTGAATAGCCACTTGATTTTGACATTCCGGAAAACAAGATAATGCTTGCATTTTATCTCGCCACTCCAGAAGTAGAGAATGACCGCAGGTCACTAAATACCTTCTATGGTATGCGCCGTGCTAAAAAAGAAGGCCGATATATGGGAACCGCTCCTCTAGGATATGCCAATAAAATAACTGAAGACAAAAAGAAATACATCGGTATACACGAAGTGGAAGGTCCTTTATTGAAATGGGCTTTTGAACAGATTATTCTCAACAAATACAATACCGAACAAATATGGAAAATGGTACGCCTTAAAGCATGTGGTAAATACAGATTCAGTAAAAATAATTTTTGGGTTGCTATTAGAAATCCATTGTATTGTGGGAAAATTTTTGTTCCTGCCCATAAAGATGAAAAAGCACATTTTGTTTGGGATCAGCATGAACCACTTATAACAGAAAGTATTTTCAATGAAGTCCAGCAAATACTCGATGGTAGAAAAAGACAAATCAAGCCCAAGGTAGTTTCAATTGACAATTTGCCTTTACGTGGGTTCCTGAAATGTCATAAATGCGGTAAAATGCTTACCGGAAGTGCATCAAAAGGGAAAATGGGAGTGTATTACAACTATTATCATTGCTCAAGCTCTTGTGGGGTCCGATTTAAAGCAGAAATTACAAATGATATCTTCATCAAGCAACTTAAGTATTTAATTCCTAAAGAAGGTATGATTGATATTTTTACAGAAGCATTCATTGAAGATTTTAACACCCAAACAAAAACGCAGAATCAGGAAGAACGAATCTGCTAAATCAGATTGAAGAATTAACTCATCGTAAAAGGAAAGCTCTTATAGAAAAGGTTGATGGAAAAATTGAAGAAGATGAATATTTTTTTCTGAAAAATGATTGTACTGTGAAAATTGAACAATTAGAAAATAGGCTGAATAATTTATCTTCTGTCAATTCAGAAATAAGGGATCTATTTAAATCTGGATTAAAACAGATTGCTAATCTTGATATCCGTTATCAGAAAGGCAACACAGAAGAAAAGAGACAAATAATAAGTTCGATGTTCCCCGAATATTTGGAATTTGATGGCAATAAACATCGAACTCCAAGGTTAAATTCTGCTATTCATCTTATCTATCAGAATAGCAACAAATTAAACAGCAAAAAAAATGGGACAAACCTAGCTTTTTTAGATTTGTCCCAACAAGTGACCCGGCTGGGATTCGAACCCAGGACCCATACATTAAAAGTGTATTGCTCTACCAGCTGAGCTACCGAGTCGGCCGCTTACTTTTTCAAGTAAATCCCTTTGTTTAAGGGACTGCAAAGATAGGAAAACCCTCCTTAATTCCAAATTTTCCGGCGCTTTTTTGTAATAAATTTCAACTCAAAAAAGTCAAACATCTGTTTATAAATCAATTACGTTATTTATTTTTTTATTGAATTTTTTCAGTAATAATCATAGTTAACAAATAAAGTGTCGTTTAGGGTAATGAAAATGTTTGGCAGAATAAAAAACAAATTATATCTTAGCAACTAAGATAATTATTAAATAAGCAAATTAATGACTAAATATAATGCCCAAAACTTCAGAGATGCGAGCAGAGCCTATTCCGATGCCAGTATTTTCATGCACGAGGCCATTGCCAGAAAAGCAGGACTTTCCAGTACTGATCATAAATATCTGGGACTCATTCTGCAATATGAATCGATTACCGCAGGTGAAATTTCTAAGCTGACAGGTCTCACCACCGGTGCTGTAACCGGATTGATAGACCGCCTGGAGAAAAAGAACCTTCTTAAAAGACAGTTCATCAGGGAAGACCGAAGAAAAGTAATCATTATCCCGAATGTTGAGAACAGCATAAAATTACTGGGTCCTATTTTCGATGAGCTGCAGCAAAAAACAGTTAGTTTAATCTCTACTTTTTCCAAAAAGGAAATAGAAACCATTGAGCGTTATTTCAGAGCAGCAACTGTACTGATGAAAGAAACGGCTGATCATTTAAACAACAACCCATAAATATAAAACCATGGAAAATTTAACTGCCCCTTATATAACCCGCGCAGAAATCTGGCTTTGCATTACCACACTGCTTTATTTTCTTATGAATGGTGCTCAGATTTTCGAGACTTTACTATTTGTTCCCAAATGGTCTTCTTCCCCACCCTATACCTTCAGATTTCTTCTGGACGGAGAAGGATTAAGCCTGAAGTTTTTCTGGATCATACTTCATTCTTTACATGAAATAGCATTCATTCTTGCTATTATTTTCTGCTGGAAAATTGATCCGGTAAGAAACTGGCTTTTGGTTTTATTTGTCATTCATGCAGCGGTAAGAGTCTGGACTTTAATATTTTTCGCACCCAATATTATTCAATTCCAAAATCTTGCAACAGCACCTACTGTTTCAGCAGAAATAATAAGCAGAATATCACTTTGGAAAACCCTTAATTTTATCCGGGTAGCGGTTTATATTGCTATATCATTAGGTTTTATACCTCTTTGTATTAAACTATTCAGTTTTCGCCAGTAACGAAAATATCCATCATCTAAAAAAATAAATTTCGCCGATCTCCGATCGGCGAAATTTTCAAATCCGTCTATTTTTTACACTCAATTTTCAGATTTGGCATTCTGATATTCAAAAAGCTCTATCACCGTATCAGCAGTTTTCTGCCCAAGATGCTTTCCAACAAGGTAAAGAGCGGCATCAATCCCAGCTGTAATTCCTGCGGTAGTTATCAATTGCCCCTGGTCAACATACCGTACATTGCTGACCACATCAGCTTCCTGATTATGTTGCTCTAAAGCATCCAACAGCATATGATGTGTAGTGATAACACAATCCGTAAGCATGCCTGTTCCGGTGAGCAACATACTTCCTGTACATACCGTAAATACAACGGTCCCGGCATCATAATGGGTTTTAATCCATTTCAGGACAGTTTCCTGAAAATCCCTGTCCTGAATATATTTCATAATGAATTCAGGATTGGCCCCCGGAACAACAATCATATCCGGCTGAGGGCATGTATGGATATCATAAGTGGGAATAAGAGCCATTGTATTCGCTTCCATATAAACCGGATCTTTTGTTTTTCCGACAGTAAAACAATGATAACTGCCAGGTTGTATTACATTGGCTTTAACAAAAACATCTAAAGGACCATTTAAATCAAGAGCTTCAACCTGGTCATAGATTAAAAATGCAACATTCATTGTCTTACTGTTTTGTACGTGCTTCATAATTTTATATTTAAGATGATTATTTTTCAGATGATGATATAAGTCTTCCCTGCTGACGATTAATGATCATCAGTTTTATTTAAAATCAATAAGAAAAACTATTATTCTGTCGTTTTGAATGCTTTCCGGTATTGTGCCGGAGAAAGAAAAATATGTTTAAGAAACAGACGGCGAAGAGAAACAGCATGACCAAATCCACATTTATCAGCTATCATATCAATACTTATATCAGTATATTCCAACATATTCATAGCCTGATCCAGCCTCATTTTTTCAAGAAATCTACCGGGTGTCATTCCTGATTCTTTTACAAATACCCTGGAAAAATTACGGACACTCATGTTCAGGGACTCTGCCATATACTCCACCGTAATGGCTTTACCAAGCTTATCTTTCAACAGATCACAGACGTTCTTTGTAAAAGGAGACATCATTTCATATTCCGGTAATGCATTTCCAAACTGAGACTGTACTCCCGATCTTTTTAAATGCAGAACAAGATGACGGGCAACTTCCACTGCCAGAGGTTTCCCAAAATCTTCTTCCAGCAGAGCCAATGCAAGATCCATCCCTGAAGAAACACCTCCTGAAGTATAAATCGGCTTGTCACGGATAAAGAAAGGATTAACATTCACATCCAGTTTTGGATAAGATTTCTGTAAAGCATCCGCAAACTTCCAATGAGTAGTGACCTGTTTACCATCCAACAGCCCTGCTTTGGCAAGGACAAACGCCCCAACACAGACAGACCCCATTCGTCTCACCTCCGGAGCAATATTTTGAAGGTAATGATAAATATCGGGACTGATCTCATCCAGCACACTCAATGCAGTCCCTGCCACAAGTAAAGTATCTATGGGGAAATCAATATTATAAATAGTATGGCTGCATGATAAAGGCATTCCTGAACCGGAATATATTACCTTTTCCGAAGTTCCGGAAACCAGATAAACATGATACCCAAAATCCTGTTTGTCACTCAGAAAACGGTTTGCAGATGTAAAGACATCCCATGGTCCGGCAATATCAAGCAGCTGTACCTCCGGCAATGCTAAGAGTACTATATTTTTCATTCCTGTTTGCCATTCTTTCTTCATCTCTCGTTCTATATGAGTACAAATGTAGAGAGAAAGGATTTTGTCTGCAATGACAAAAAACATACAATTCCGGCCAGAAGTGGTCATCTATTCTTTATCAAAACAAAGAGACTGTCCTCTCAGACAGTCTCAGCACTCTACTATAAAATTAGCTGACAAGCTATACTTTTTGTTAAACCATTTCCTTACGCAGGTGAAAGTCTGCGGGACTTTAAGTAAAGGGCGGTACGGTTCAGGTAAGGGAAAAGAAAAATCAATAACAGTGACGCAGCAAGAAGCCACACCATTATTTCATAATAGTCCATTGCAAAGCGGACATGATCCTGAACATTCATTCTGCCTACCAGCAGCTTATTGGCCGCTTTTACCGCTTTATCTTCAGGCATTCCTTTTGAAATAAGTTTAGCGGTCTGCTCATGAAGAAAATTTTTAACAGCCGGATCCACAGCACTTAAATGATCCTGAAATGCATTATAGTGACGACTTTTCTCAAACAGTTCAAAAAAATTGATCAGGGCGATGCTGATACAAAATCCGAGGTATCGTATTGCCAGGGCTGTTGCAGCAGCTGAAGGGCCAATGGCAGCAGGAACAGAAGAAATAATAAATATAACCGTCGGAACCATGATCAGTCCTACCCCCAGTCCCTGAATGAATAATGGGATATAATAATTAAACTCATCGGCCTGAACATCAAAAGAATAATACATTACCCCATGGAAGATAAGCAGCATCAAAAATCCCGCCCCCCAGATATACCGTATATTTTTCTTCTGCAAAACCATACAGCATGCGACAATGACTCCAATAACCAATCCTCCAAGGTTGAAAATATTAATATAAGACATGTAAAATGGATCCAGATGCAGCTCTGTTGAAAAATAGCTGTTTGTAATTCCTGAGGCAAACCGGCAGATATACATCACAAAGAGGACCAGCAGACCTACTTTAAAGTTCCTGTATCTGAAAACCTTCAGATCGATATAAGGTCTTTTAATCGCTTGCTGACGAAATACTGAAATACCTGCGAGCACAACAATTGCAATGGCACTTCCCAGAATCCGGCTATCTTCCAGCCAATAATATTCCTGTCCAAAAATGGTTATATATCCAATAAGTACAAGCATAACACTGAATAACCCAAAGCTTTGCCAGTCAAGTTTATACAAGTGAAACCTGGCATGGGTTCTGTAATTGCTCATGGTAAGTGTCAGGAAAACAAGTCCCGGAAGGTATGAGAATATGGCCGTTTTATATACAATATTAAAATTATAGGAATCAATGAGATCTGCAGTGATCAGGTTATTAAAAGGCAAAGCACAAATCAGAATTCCGAAGAATACTGAAAAGCTGATCTCCCTCGCTCTTTCACTGCTCAATCTTGTAAAAATAAGCGTCAGTGAGAGATTCACATTTCCTGCAAACAACATTCCCTGTATGAAACGCACCGGAAACAGAATGTAAATCTCCCGGGTCAGATAGCATATCAGGCAGGCTAATATTTGCAGTGTGGTAAAAAGAAGAAAATATTCTTTCGCAGCCAGGAAACTGAAAAATCTTCTTTCCAGACTGTAAAATCCTACATATCCGGCATAAAATAATGCCACTGAAAACTGAATATCAGCCGGCTCACATCCGTAATATCCTGCTGCTGCGTTCACATTGGACAGCGGAAGAAAAAAGATAATAATTCCCGGAAGGGTCATTGAAAAAAGGATGATCTTAACCAGCCATTCCGGAGCCCATTTTTTGAAGTAAGGCATCTGTCTTTTAGCCATTGGAATGCTTTTTATTGGCATATACATTTACATTCATTCCCACTTTCAGAATATCGATATCTTTTCTTTGCCCGTCCACTCTGATTCTCACAGGAATACGCTGTACAATTTTCACATAATTCCCTGTGGAATTATCCGGAGGAAGCAAGGAAAAACTTGATCCTGTCGCAGGGGATAGTGAAATAATGGTTCCTTTGAATTCTCTGTCAGGATAGGAATCTGCAACAATCTTCACATGATCTCCGATATGCATATCCCTGATCTGTGTTTCTTTATAATTGGCCACTACCCATTTATCGGTTTCATTATTGACGATAAATGCGAGTGTTTCTCCTGCATCAATCATCTGCCCTACTTCAACAGTCCTTCTTCCCATTCTTCCGTCATAGGCTGCAGTAACGGCTGTATAACTTACATCCAGCTTGTGACGGTCCAGCAATGCTTCAAGTCTGGCAATTTCCGCAAGAACAACCGTTTTTTCTGCTTTAATATCATTGATCTTAGATACCGAAGCTGCATAATTATCCTGTGACGATTTATAATCACTTTCATTCACATCCAGGGTTGCTTTCACATCTTCCAATCGCTGTCTGGTAGTAGATTCTTCATCATACAGTTTCTTATACCGGTTATAATCAAGCTGTTGTTTCCAAACCTTTGCTTTATTGGCATCTATCTGAGCCATTGCTGCAGCGGCTTCCTTTTCTGTGGTACCTGTAGTACTTTCCAATACTTTCAGCTGAGCCCGGGCCTTCTGAAGAGCGGCTTGAGTTTGCTTTTCCTGCAGGATATATTCACGGTTATCTATGATTAAAAGGGTATCGCCTTTCTTTACCTCCTGATTTTCCTCAAATTTCACTGCGACAATGAATCCTCCGGCTCTCGAAATTACAGGGTTTACATATTCCTGAACCTGGGCATCGTTGGTCTGTTCATATGCATAATAATTCTTTAAGGTAAAACCGCCCCAGACAGCAAGTGCGGCAACGATTACAACAGAAATCCATCCTGTGATCTTCGTGATCATTCGGTCTGTTGGGGTATATTTTTTTTTCATTGTATTATAAAATGCCTGTGATGTTTTGTAGTAAATAATAATTGTTCTGTGCCATAATCTTTGCTGCTTCAAGTTCAAATTTTGTCTGAAGAAGCTGTATATCTGCATCCAAAAGTTCTGTAATAAGGGAAGTCTGGCTGAAGTAAGTATTTTTGATGATTCGTGCATTTTCCTTTGCCTGGGCTACATTGGCTTCCGCCACTTTGATCTGTTCCAGAGCTTCCTGATATCTCAGATAGGCTTCCTTTACCTGCTGTCTTACTTTATCCTCTGTATCTTTATGCGCCTCCTCTTCTTTTTCAAACTCCAGCCGGGCGGCTTTTACCTTTTGCGTATTATGATACAGGGAAGAGATGGAAAACGAAGCTTTTATTCCCACTATTCCCAACGAATACCAATAAGGATTGTAAGGATACAGGAAAATCTGTGGATTGGCGTAATAGAATTCACCATACATCCCGACTTTAGGTCTTACATTGGCTTTTACCTGCTTCAGTTTAATTACACTTAATGCGGTCTGCTGCTCAGAAACGTGGTAGTCAAAAGAATGATCCAGCGCCATTTTCAAATACTCATGATAAGAAGTATTCTCATTCCACTGTTCAGATGGTGCTTCCGGAATAACAATCTGGTCATCTGGAATTCCAAGAATAATATTAAGCTTTTGTGTAGCGATGAGAATATCATTTTCTATAGTCACCAAGGCCATTTTCCTTTTTGAAAGCTCAAGTTCAATCCTTAAAACATCACTTTTTAAAACCACTCCGTTTTTATAAAGCGCCTGTATTTCTTTCAGCTGGGTTTTCTGATCTTCAATATCCTGCTTAATAAGATTTCTGAAGATTAATGTTTTCTGCAACTCCAGATAAAGTGCAGCTGTTTTATAATGAATATCAGAAACCGACTGTTCTTTCAGGATGTCCTTAATTTTCTGAAGGGTCTGGCTTTCCTTAATTTTAAGATTCAGCTTGTTCCCGTTGTAAATATTCAGGTAAAAGTCTGCCCCCGCTCTGTACAGCGTATGGATGACTTCATGCTGGGTGGGTTTGGAAAAGATTCCGTTCTCATAAATGGGAATGTTGGAAGCCTTTTCGGCTGACCCTTTGATCTCTATTTCCGGAAGACGCTCTCTTTTGGCATCTTTTACTTCGGCTTCAGCAATGTCTGCGTTGATGGTATTGATTCTGATATGACGGCTGTTTTCTTCAGCTCTCTGCCAAGCATCTTTTAAGGAGAGTCGTAGGGTATCCTTGGTTGGACTGCCTGTCTGGGCCGATATGGTGTAGGAAACTCCCAGCATCAGCAGTCCGGCGACATAAATTTTCATTTGAATTTTTGAATTATTGCTCTGCAAATTTATTGGCAATCCTGAGATTATTTTTATCTAAAATAGTCAACTTTTACATGATTCCGGCCAAATGGTTTATATTTGCACTTTCATTGATATTGTATTTTTTATGGGATTAATTGCTGCGCTTCCGGACATTGATAAAGACGATAAAAGTGTATTTGTCATGCATGAAAAATCGGAAAAACTGATTCCCTTTCACAAACACACAAAAGGACAGCTGAGTTATGTAGAAGGTGGTATTGCCTATATCACTATCGATAACAGAACCTATGTAGTACCGGCCAGGCACTTCTTTTGGATTCCACAGGGAATGGAGCATATTTTAGAAATCGGGCATACTGCAACGGTACTGCGCTCCCTTTATTTTTATGCCTATGATGATGTTTCAGATCCCTTTTACAGCAGACTGGGAATATATCCGGCATCTGAACTGTTGATCCAGATGATAAAATATACTGAAATATGGGATGAGAAACATGTTACCATAAAAGACGAAAACTTCGAATTTCTGGTAGCGTTAAAAAAAATACTTCCCAAAACCCACAATCAGCCATTACCGATTATCCTCCCGGCTACTCACAATAAGCAGATGATGAAAATTGTATCTTATCTGGAATGGAATATCGGGGAAAAACTTACCCTGGCTCATGTAAGCAGTAAATTTGGTTTGAGTGAACGCACTTTGTCACGCCTGTTCAAGACAGATATGGACATTTCTTTTTTACAGTATCTGAAGACATTAAGAATTATCAAAGCGATTGAACTGCTTTTAAATACTGATAAACCCATCAACGAGATAGCCGATGATGTTGGCTACAGTTCTATCAGTGCTTTTAGCGATACCTTTCATGAGTTCACCCAATCCAGACCTTCCGATTTGAGAAAGAGCAATAAAGTCATCCGGAGCTTTACCGATTAAACAACACTGGATTCAATAAAAAAGCCCTTAAACAAATGATCTAAAGGCTTTTCGCTTATTATTTACTGCGTCACTTTTATCATTACATTGGTTATCTCATTTTCCTTTTTCCTGGAATAAGAGGAATCAAAAGGTTCCATAACATTGAATAAATACTGATAAAAAGGAGCGATCTGACGGACATTTTCAGATTCCTCCACCGCTTTCTCTTTCCCCATCAGCTGGAGTCCTTTTATAAAAACATTGAACTTTTTGTCAACAGGCTCCAATGATCTCAGAATATATGCATGTGCTTTCTCATCCTGTCCCAGCGTTTTGTACGCTTCTGTAACGGCTGAAACAACGAGTGCATATTCCATCGGCTTTGACCTCATCTGCCTTTTGGCCACTGCTTTAAATGAAGGGGAAAGATTCTGATAATAGTCGTATTCTTCAAATATTCCTTTTTTGAGCATTTCCGCCAGCTGAAGTCCTTTTTGCTCCTGCCCTGCAACAATATATCCGGTAACCATAGCGCTTGATGAACGCGGTTCATTATATTTCTCTACAGGAATTTCTTTTGTCGCAAGATCAATTAATTCCAGCGCTTTTGCTTTTTGTCCGTTCAGAACGAGTGCAGATACAGCTCTGCTCACAGACATTCTGTAGCCTAAAATATTTGACGTAGCCGTTTCATCATAATAAATACTCTGGTCTTTGAAATTCCCCCATCTGAAGTTTTTTACTATCTGGTAAAGAGAGTTGGCTTCTACTCTTCCTTTATCTCCACCGGGACTCTGAGGAGTATGGATAGGCACCAATCTGTAACTGAAGCCGTCAAACTGCAGATATTCATCGAGATAAAAAATATTTTCACTGTCATACATTCCGCCTGACGAGAAATTTACAGGGCGTTTCCAATCAAAATTCGCAAGCATATCCAGCATCATCAGGTTGCTTTTATAAAGGGTTTTAGCTTCATAATTAATCATAATCTGATCCACTGCATCGGGAAGGTCACTCTGAGTAATAATTCCTGCTTTGACAGCATTTCCTTTATTGACGGGCAGAATAAATTTACTCACCGGAAGAATATTGTACTTTTCATATTGCTTTTCTCCGAAATACATCTTCAGTAATTCGTCTTTTTCGGATGATTTCAGTTTAAGGAATTTAATGGCCTCTTTGAGTGTCAGAGAATCCTGAGTCAGATATTTCCTGAAATCCTGAAAAGCGGTATCCGGTGCTCCCTGCTCTTTCAGCATTTGGAAAAGTCCTTCCCAATCTTCTTTTTTCATCAGAAACACCTGGTCATTTACGCCATCCCTGTATTCTTCATGTGTTAATTCACCGGGAATTCCTTTTGCATGATAGGTTCTTCTCTTCACCTGGTCAATGTTCCATGGGGTAGCTAAAAGTGTAAAGTTGACCGTTTTCACATCATCCCTGAATCTTTCCGTTTCCTGAATAGCCCATACCGGAAAGGTATCATTATCACCATAAATGAAAATAATATCGTCTTTGGGCAGCGAACGTAACAATGAATAGGCATAATCACGGGCTGCTGTTTTTTTGCTTCTGTCGTGCGGAGTATAGTTCTGAAACCCCATCATAAAGGGTATTCCTAACAGTACTACTCCCAGAACAATAGTTGCTGCACTGGATTTAACTTTAGACTGAACCAGCCAAAGTACTGCCCCTGCTCCCAGACCTATCCAGACGGCAAAAGCATAGAATGAACCCACCATTGCATAGTCTCTTTCCCTTACTTCAAAAGGTTTTACTCCGGTATAGAAAACAATTCCCACACTGGTCAGAATAAACAGTGAAAGAATCGCATAAAACCGTCCGAAATCCCTGCTAAGCTGGAAAAAGAATCCAATCAAACCTAAAATCAATGGAAGAAAGAAAAATTTCACGGTGCTTTCATTTTTAAATTGGGCAGGCATATGGTCCTGATCCCCCAGTAAGCCATTATCAATGAAAGAAAAGCCTGATATCCAGTTTCCATTGGTATTTTCCATGTGCCCCTGAAGATCGTTCTGTCTTCCAACAAAATTCCATAGCAGATATCTGACAAAGTAATATCCGTTCTGGAAAGAAATGAAATAATCCATATTCTTGATAAAGGAAGGACGCTGTACCTTGATCAGATCATACGGTTGTACTTTCAGATAGTCTTCTGCGGTGATAGAATCGCCTTCATATTTTGCTCTCAGTTCATCAAAAATACGGTGCGCTTCAGGATTGTCTGCCACGTCTTCATTATCATAATTGAAAGTAAAATCAGGAGCTCCGTACAAAGAGATATAATTAGCCATTACCTCTTTGTCCTCGTTGAACATCCTTGGCATGAAACTTATATGGGATTTATTAAAAACATAGTTGAATCTTTCACCGGTCTTTCTGTAGGTTCCGGTTTTTTCATCTTTTTCATAAATATCTCCGGTGATCTCTCTTTTGTAGCTTCCCTCTTCATCTTTTTCCAACCCGTTTTTGTCCAGAAATGCAGTGTAATTCTGACCGTAAATGGTAGGCCAGTCACCATATTGCACCCTGTTATAATAATCTCTCATTCCGATGGCGGTATCCGGATCATTAAGGTTCATCGGGGGATTGGCATTAGCCCTGATGGGAATGACCAGCCAGCAGGAGAAACCAATGATCATGTAAACAAGGGATAAAACTACAGTTTGATATACCTTCTTTTTGGTTTTCCTGGCATACTTAATCATAAGATAACTTACTAAGGTCATGAGAACAAACGCAGCAATTGTTCCTGAATGAAAAGGAAACCCTAAACCATTCACAAAGAAAATTTCAAGCTTTCCGAATAGGGTCATAATCAGAGGAAAAATAATCTTGAATACAAATGCAAGAATTCCCAGAGTAATCAGATTGGCTATGATAAAATTTTTCCAGGAAAAGGTATAATTTCTGGCATAATACACCAGACAAATAGCCGGAATAGCCAGCATACACATCATATGTACTCCCACAGAGAGCCCTATGATGAAGAAAATAAGGATAATCCATCTTTCGCTGTCAGCAGCTTTAGATTCATTCTCCCATTTGGTGATCAGCCAAACTAACAATGCAATAAACAGAGAAGCCATTGCATACACCTCACCTTCTACTGCTGAAAACCAGAAGGTATCTGAAAAGGTAAAACATAAAGCCCCGATGACTCCGGCAAAAAGAACAGAGATCTCCTGATGTCTTGTAATTTCTGCATAATCTTTATGTAAAAGGCGTCTTAAAAAATGAGTAATTGTCCAGAACAGAAACAGAATGGTAAATGCACTGAACAGCGCAGACATGGCATTGATCACAATAGAATAATGTTCTGAGTTTCCCAAAGCAAAAATACTCGCTACCGCCCCTACAATCTGAAATAAAGCAGCCCCCGGAGCATGGGTTACCTCTAGTTTCACAGCCGAAGAGATATATTCTCCACAATCCCAAAAGCTTAAAGAATGTTCTATTGTAGAAAGATAAGTGATAAGCGCAACAGCGAAAAGGAACCACCCTACTACAGTGTTCCATTTTTTAAAAGACCAGTTTCTCATATTATATTTTCCAATATAGATAGGACAACTGGGGAAAAGGGTTTATTACATGGACCTTGTTTATTTTTAAAACCACAAAAGGTACAAAAGTTTTAAACCCTTAAGCTTTTCTGAACCAAGCCTTATGTGAACTTTTCTGTGGTTAAGAAACTTATTGGCTTCTTAAATAGTCGTTTTTAATAGGTATTATTCAATCCTCCATCCAAAGGAATGCTTGTTCCGGTAAGATAATTTGAATATTCTGAGGCCAGAAAAGCTACAAGATGACCATATTCTTCCGGCTGTCCGAATCTTTTCATGGGAATCTTATTTTCTCTTGCTTTTTTTATTTCTTCTGCAGAAACACCGGTTTGCAGGGCTTCATGGGCCACCAGCTTCTGAATTCTTTCAGTATCGAAATATCCTGTTAAAACATTATTTACTGTGATATTATGCTGTGCAATCTCATTGGAAAGAGTTTTTGCCCAGGCGATTACTGCAGAACGGATCGAATTGGACAATGCCAGATTCCCGATCGGTTCTTTTACTGACAAAGATGAAACATTGATAATGCGGCCATTTTTCTGTCGGATCATATGAGGTAAAGCCAATAAAGTTGTTTCGCAAACCGTTTTAAAAAGAAGATCAAATGCTTTCTGATAATCATCCGGGGTTTTATCAAGTGCTAAACCCGGCTCCGGACCGTTTGTATTATTAACAAGAATGTCTACCGAATGGTCGTTAAAATATCCTGTTATAATTTTTTTATAATTTTCAAAGTCTGAAAAGTCAGCCACCAGATATTCATGTTCCTGTTCCGGATTAATTACCGGCAGTGAAGAAACAAAGGCTTTCAGTTTTTCTTCATTGCGTGACATTACGGTTACACTGGCTCCGCATTTTGCAAGTTCTATGGCAACTCCTGCTCCAATTCCCTGAGTGGCTCCGCCTACTAAAGCATTTTTTGAAAAAAGTTGAATATTCATCCTTGTAATGAGTATTGATTATCTGTATAAATATAAGGAATCTTTATTTTAATGATCATTTAAATGGACAGCAGGCACTATTTCATACAACAGTAAACACCAGCGTAAGCCGGTGTTTCAGTATTTGTGTTATTAGAATTTTTGCTGAAAGAATAATGCCTGATATGGGAACTATAAAGGAATTAATCTCCGATACGGAAAACAAGTAATTGGGTTGAGGTTGCAGCCAGACTCATTCCTGCTCCTCCACAGTTACCGGATTGGCCTCTTCCAAGAGTTATCGTCCATGTTCTGTTGGCTGGAACAGTGGTAGCATAGGTTATGGTACCTCCGTGATTGGAAAGGGCTCCTTCTGAGTGTGAAGCCGTACTGTGAATTCGGGTAGAACCTGTGTTAAGAGGGAAATCTATAAAATATGAGCTGATAGTACATCCTGTTACATTATGAGTTGCTTCATACACAAAAGTCATCTGATAAGTTCCTGCAGGAAATGTAATAGTACTTGTTCCTGCGTTAAAGCTCATGCCGGGAATGGTATTTTTAACCACAGACATAGGGACTACCTGTGATCCGCCTGCACCTTGTGCCTGCAAGAAATTGGCCTGTGCAGTTTCCAGCCTGAAAACCGCAGGATTTGGAATAGATAAAGCGCCTAATGTACCGATACTTTTAACAACACCAGTCGCATCCACTACCAGCAGAGGATCTGTAGTGGTATTTCCTGCAGAAAGCCCCTGTACTCGCAACGGATCGGTTCCATTGATATGAAGCTTATTCGTAGGAACAGTAGTACCGATTCCCATGTTTCCAGCGGCAGTAACAGCTACATCATTGGCCTGTTGTGCCGCTGAAGGTGTTCCTGTAGCCGGATTGTCTTTGGCTGCATCAATATTGAAAACGCCCTGTGGATTGGAAGTCTGAATACCTACCTGAGCACTCACGAAAATACAATTTCCCGTCAAAAGAAATAAAAAATAGATGAGTTTACGTTTCATAATAAATAATTTCCGATTAATATTAAAATGATTTTTGAAACATAAAGCTAAGATTATTACGATAAAATTAAATATTTGACTTAAATAATCACTTTATATTAAAACAAATATAATAAATTTCACACAAAAGGGAACTAGGTTTCATAAAAAATAATTGTTAATTTTTCAATGAACTCAATTTTCATTATCAGCATTTCATTCACAGATTATATAATGAGCATAGCTATTTAGGAATTTTTATTTATATTCATAAGATTGTTATTCTTATATAAAACCTGTATTTTTTTTGAAAAAATCAGATTTATCAATCTTTCAGATAATATTTTCTAACAAGACAAAAAAACCTCCTTAATATATAAGAAGGTTTCTTTTAATTTTCAATGATAATCTATTTGACCACGGTTGCCTCCAGTTCAATTTTTAACGTTTCAAATAAACCTTTTACTTCCAGCATTGTTAATGCCTGACGGATGCTGTGCCTGGCAATCCATTCCTGAAGAACAGGAAAATAAGGCCAGAGTTCTTCTGCTGAAGTTGTATAGACATTTAATCTGACAATACCTTCACATTCATATCCTGCTGAGGTGATTACTTCTTCCAGATTGGCAATAGCCTGTTCCAGCTGAGATTTCATATCTTTATTACTGGAGGTCCCGTCAGGATCAACCGCTGCCTGTCCGGAGCAGTATAAAGTACTTTCAACATTTTTAACTTCTACAGCCTGAGAATAACTTCTTCCATCCTGCCATTTCCATGGGTTGACTGTTCTTTTTTCCATTGTCTTGAATTTGTTATAGGTTACAGGACAAAATTGCATAACAGATACTGTAAATTTCCGTGACCGAGATCACGATTATGCTGTGAGCTTTATCAATATTTACAGAGGCAAACGGCTCAGCGTTTCTCTTGAAACCCCTAAGTAAGCTGCCAGGAGAGACTTCGGAACCCTCTGAACAAGGGAGGGATATTTTTCCAAAAGCTGTTCATATCGTTCCTTTATTCCGACGGTCATCATGGAAATGGTACGTTGCTGGGCAGAAATGAATCCCCTATAGGCTTTTTCAAGAAAGAAATGTTCCAGTTTTGGAAGTTGGGTACAGAGTCTTTTATAATCGCCAAGATTAAGGCACAATACCTCTGTATCTTCTATGCATTCCAGTGACATTGTCGCCAAAGTTTCCAGATAGTAAGCTGGAAAATCTGTTTCCCACCAATCTTCCATGGCAAATCCGACAATGTGCTCTTTTCCGGTTTCATCAGAGTAAACCAGCTTCAGAAGGCCTTTCAGAACGAAATAATTATAGGAAGCTGCTTCTCCTTCCTGTACCAGAAACTGATGTTTTTTATATTTCTTATGCGTAAAACAGGATGATATGAATTCAAATTCATCATCATTTAGGGGGAGTATTTTTTCGATATGAGTCCTTAACTGGTCATGCATGTTCAATTTCTTATTTTGTAAAAGTACTCTTTTTTCAGCGAGACATTTCTGTTGCTTATAACCCTGAATCTTTCAGAGAAAGGATATATTATGGCCTTCGGGAAATTCTGTAGAATTATTTTTCTCTCAGAATTTCAGTTTCTATTTCTGCAGGAGCATATAGCCTAAAGAATGTCATCATTAAATTAAATTAAGGCTTTTCTTTCAGCAGTTCTTCAATCTGTCTATAAAATGAATCTTTACTGTAATCGGCAAGTCCTTTATGATGCAAACGGATTTCTCCTTTTTTATCCAATACAACAGTTGTAGGTAATGATCCACTGTAAAGCACACCTGGAATATTGCCAGCCGGAACGATAAAAGGAACTGTGAAGCCTTTTTCCTTTAAATAAGATTTTCCTGAAGCAACATTATCATCAAGATTCACCGTAAGAAATATCATATCCGGATTGTTTTTGTACCGATCATACAATTTCTGGACAGACGGAAATTCTGCCCTGCAGGGTGGGCACCATGAGGCCCAAAAGTTAATGAAGATGACTTTATTCTGTAAAGCAGAAGGGTCTATAATAGGTCCATCTTCATTTTTCAATATAAAACCAGCGTAGGAAGCTTTTGTTGAGATCTCTTGTGTTTCTTTTGATGCTGATATAGTGGAATTGAGAATTCCGGTGGAAGCAACCTGTCTCATCAGCCATGCCTTTGCATCTTTATTCACAAATATGACAATAAACAACACTGTAAGTACTGTAGCAGAACCATTTTTCTTTAGCCAAATTTTCAGATTTTCCATATTCTTCCACTTAATTCCCGTCCAATATAAGACTAATATTTTGATCAGAAATCCATAAGAATGGTTTATAAAGTAGAAAGTTAATTCCTGGGCTTAAATACCATTAAGCGGGAACTTTCACAGCAAACAGTAATAAAATCCATCTAAATCCCGTTAATAATGTAATTTTTAACATAACCAGTGAAAAGTAAACATAAAAATCAATATACACTGCATAATATTACCTTTTATGTAACAATCTTATTGTATCCTTGCTCTTACATTTTCTGCAAACCTTGTTTTTCAATGGATTTATTTCATAATTAAACCTTTACATGTAACGAACCCCCATATTCATTCAACTAATCGTACATCACCAAAACATTAATTCATATACAGGAGATCTACTACTTTAAAATAAACTAATGCAAACATCCTTTTTAAAAATTACCGCTGCCACTGCTGCACTCTGCTTCAGCACGGTGGCAATGGCCCAGCAAACCTATTCTGTAAGCGGAACCGTGAAAGACAAAAAAAACGGAGAACTGCTCATCGGAGTTTCTGTAAAAGTAAGTGAAGCCCCTTCCATCAACGTGGTTGCCAATGAGTATGGCTTCTATTCACTTTCACTGCCTGAAGGCAACTATACCATCATTATTTCAAATCCCGGATACAAAGATTTTGAACAGCAGATCAAAGTAGATCAGAATATAAAGCTTGACCTTCCTCTTGTTCCGCAGGAAGAAGTTACAAAAGCCATAGACGAAGTAGTTGTAACCGCTATAAAAAAGGATAAAAACCTAACATCTGCTCAAATGGGAGCAGAGACATTAAATATTAAAAATATAGAAAAACTTCCTGTCCTTTTTGGAGAAAAGGATGTTATGAAAACCATACAGCTTCTCCCAGGTATTAAAAGTAATGGTGAAGGAAGCAGCGGATTCAGTGTAAGAGGCGGTGCTACCGACCAAAACCTGATATTATTGGATGAAGCGCCTGTTTACAATGCCTCTCACCTTCTTGGCTTTTTCAGCACCTTCAACAGTGATGCCCTGAAAGATGCCAGCATTATTAAAGGAAACAGCCCTGCCCAATATGGAGGCCGACTGTCCTCCGTACTCGATGTCAAAATGAAAGACGGAAACAATAAAGATTATAATGTCAACGGAGGAATCGGCCTGATCAGCAGCAGACTGAGTGTAGAAGGTCCTATCCAGAAAGAAAAATCTTCATTCATTGTTTCAGGAAGAAGAACATATGCAGATTTGTTCCTTAAGACCAGTAAAGACTATAAAGACAATAAGCTGTACTTTTATGATCTTAACCTGAAGGCCAACTACCAGATCAATGAAAACAACCGTATTTACCTTTCCGGATATTTCGGAAGAGATGTTTTGGGGCTGGGAGATACTTTCAATACAGACTGGGGAAATACTACAGCAACATTGAGATGGAACAGTATTATCAGCAGTAAATTGTTTTCCAATACATCTTTCATCTACAGCAATTACGATTATAAAATCAGTCTGAAAAATGATGATACCGTATTTGACTTAAATTCAAAAATCCGTGACTGGAACCTTAAGCAGGACTTTACCTGGTTTGCAGGAAACAAACACTCTGTAAAATTCGGTCTGCAGTCTATTTATCATACACTTACCCCGAGCAGTGCTTCCGGTACTACAGTGAGCAGTTTTGCAAGAAACCCGAGATATTCGTGGGAAAATGCGGTTTACATCAATGATGATTATAAGGCAACGGAAAAACTGACCATCAATTATGGAGCAAGACTTTCTATGTTCAGTGTATTGGGAGGTGACACATTCAATACCTATGAGAATGGGGTGCTTACCGACAGTAAATTCTTAGAGAAGGGAAAATTCGGGAAAACCTATGTGAATCTTGAACCGCGTATCAGCGCCAATTACCGGATCAATGAAGTCAGCAGTGTGAAAGGGGGATATTCCAGAAATACCCAGAATCTTCACCTCCTGAGCAACAGCAACAGTGGAAACCCTACCGATCAGTGGATTGGAAGCAGCTATACGGTAAAACCGGAAATTGCGGATCAGATCAGCCTTGGCTATAGCAGGAATTTCAAGAATAATAATTATGAAGTGAATGCTGAAGTTTACTATAAAGACATGAAAAATCAGATCGACTTCAAAAACGGAGCCCAGATTGGCTTTGACACCGGAGCCGATGTAGAAAGTGAGCTCTTGTTTGGAAAAGGAAGAGCCTATGGCCTGGAACTTATTGCCAAAAAGAAAAGTGGAAAGCTTACAGGGTGGATCTCCTATACTCTTTCTAAAACGGAAAGAAAGATCAACGGAATCAATAACAATGAATGGTATAATGCCAGAATGGATAAGACTCATGATCTTTCCATTGTTGCCACTTATCAGCTTAATCCCAAATGGACTTTCTCGGGATTGTTTGTGTACAGCACAGGAAATGCAGTGACCTTCCCTACCGGAAAATATGAGCTGAACGGACAGACCGTCTTCCAATACAGCAACAGAAATGCAGACAGAATGCCGGCTTATCACAGGATGGATTTAAGTGCCACCTATGAACCCAGTTCCAATAAACGTTTCCGTGGGTCCTGGACCTTCGGTATTTATAACCTGTATGGCCGTGAAAATGCCTATACCATTAACTTTGAAGACAATCCTGACCGTCCCGGAACAACACGCGCTATGCAGACTTCTTTATTCCGATGGGTACCTAACATCACTTATAATTTCAAATTCTAAATCATGAAAAATACATTTTATATCATATTATCTGTCTTTATATTAAGCTCTTGTGAAAAGGAGATCGATCTGGATCTGAATGACCAGAGCGGAAATATTGTCATTGAAGGGAATGTAACCAACCAGTCTGGTCCTTATACCGTAAAAATTACAAAATCAGTCGATTTTTCAGAACCTAATCAATATCCGGCCGTTACAGGAGCCCAGGTTATTTTAAGCGATAATACGGGACAGACCGAAATTCTTCATTATGCAGGAAGCGGAATGTACCAAACCACTACTTTTGTGGGAACCCCCGGAAGAACTTATACCCTGAAGGTACAGGCTGAAGGAAAACAATATACTGCAGAGAGTAAAATGCCTGAAGAGGTTTATTTTGAAGGACTGCAGCAGAGCTCCTTCAAATTTGGTGATAAGACTACCTATACCCTTCTGCCTCTTTTCACAGATCCAACGCCATTAGGGAACCGTTATCTTTTTAGTTTTACAATCAATGATCTTACTAAAAAATATATGAATACCTTTTCAGACAATGTAAATAACGGATTACCCAACCAGCAGCCCCTGATTCTTCCTAATGACGATAATAAAGGCAGGGACCATGAAGTAGTGGCAGGAGACAAGATCCATGTAGAAATGCAATGTATCGATACCAATATATTTACCTATTACAGCGCTTTACTTCAGATTTCTGGCGGCAATGGCGGAACCGTTACCCCAACCAACCCTCCAAGTAATATCAGCAACGGGGCATTGGGATATTTTTCGGCTCATACCACAGAAACAAAGACTTTTGTAATTCAGCCTGTTACACCATAATTAAAAAAAGGATATTCCAATTTCCGGAATATCCTTTTTTATTTTCAGCTTTATCTCAACTTCCTTTTCAGGGCATAATACCTGTAGAGAAGTTTATCATACCGGATCACACAGAACAGCAGGCCTGCAGTTAGTATCAGTGTTTTTAAACGAATCATGCTATAACTAAAACCACCAATGATACATCCTGAAAAAAAGCAGGCAATAATCACCAGTTTCAGAGCGATATTCTTCCTAAGCTGACTCTGTTCATTTTTTCTTTCCTTGAAAAACAGTTTTGAAAGTTCTATTCCCAGATCAGTAAACAGCCCCGTAAGGTGAGTCGTTCTCACGACAGACTGTGATACTCTTGTCACCAGTGAATTCTGAACTCCCATTGCAAAAAGTAAAATACCGGCAACTGTATAAGGAGATACTGAGATTTTTAATGATTCTTCTCCTGATATCCCTACAAAACCCAAAAGCAGAATTTCGGTGACTAAAGGAATAAGATGCGGACGGAACATCCTCCGTCCGGAAGAAAATTCAACCATAAAGCTTGAACAGAACGCTCCTCCCAGAAAACATAGAATGAAAACAAAATAAGTAAGAGCACCGCCGTAGTCATCCAGAAGAACTTTCTCAGAAAAGAAAGCAAAATGTCCTGTTATATTAGTAGTAAGAACTTTCACAGACAATACTCCCACAATATTCACAATCCCGGCAACAAATGAAAGTGCTGATGCCAGTTTAAGATTGTGAAAATAAGTTCTGTTTTTCCCTCTGTGCCTGAACATTTTTAATCTCTGTAAAGCCTATGCATTACTTTTTAAAAAAACAGCTGGATAAAATAAATAAGTAAAAAAAAATAATTAGAAATGTCAGTGTCAAACTGTGAAAAACATGTCCGCTTAAATATTTATCCAGTGTTCTTATAGGTTTACAATATCCCTCCTACTGTGTTTAGTAATCAATGAAAGATCTGCAATAGCATCCTTAGATCCCTCTGAAATGCTCTGATTCTTATTTCAGAATCAATTTCATTACTTTTGTAAAAGTAATTCGTTCAGGAAAAAAAACTTGTGATGTAGGTCTGTTTAAAATGTGATTTAAGTTAAAAACCGAGCCCGGATTCAATAGTCTGTATAAAAAATTATGATCTCAAAATTTATTTTTAATAATCAGTATCTTTTTGACGAACTCCCTGAGTATGATAAAAATCTGCTTACAGGCGCTATGAAAACCAAAAACTACCGTAAAAATGAACCCGTGTTTACTGACGGGACCAAACCCAACGGCGTTTACTACCTAAATGAAGGAAAAATAAAGAAATACAAGGTTGATAATGACGGAAGAGAACAGATTATTTATATTTACAGTTCCGGTGAGTTTTTCGGATACTCTGCCATTCTGAGTAATGAATCGTATGGAGACACCACTTCAACACTGGAGAATTCTGTTATTTCATTTATTTCTAAAGACAGTTTTCTGGATATTCTGAGCCAGTCATCTGTGCTTTCAAGGCTGCTGCTAAAGTCTTTAAGTCATGAATTCAGTGTAATGGCCAATCTTATCGCCGTTTTATCTCATCGTACAGTGCGAGAAAGGGTTGCGCTCAGTTTGCTGATCCTTCATGATAAGTATAAATCAAATGATGCTTCCGACCAAGATGTATTCATTTCTCTCTCCCGTGTGGATCTTGCCAATATGGTAGGAACTGCCAGAGAGACTTTAGCCCGCATTATCAATGATTTTAAGCAGGAAAAACTGATCAGATCTGAAGGGAGAAAAATACAGATCATCAATTTTAAACGGTTAATTCATATTGCTAATTTTTATTAATTCTTATTTCCAGCCTTTTCTACCTCCTGTTTTATTTTCACAAGCCTATCAATCGCATCCAGATTTTCAGGATTAAGCGATAGTGATTTACCATAGTTGACAATAGCTGATTTATAATCTTTTGCGTTCCAGTAAGCCTCTCCCAAACTGTCGAATAAATTGGCATTTTCAGGATAAATTTCTGTAGCAAAAGTAAAGATCTTGACCGCTGCAGGTACTTGCTTCTTGTCCCTCATCCATTCATATCCTATATAATTGCTGAGCCATGCCAATCCGGAGGTAGATTTGTATTTCTCAATTTCTTCTTTGGTTTTGCCAGCTGTTTCTTTTGCCCAGATATCTTTAAGATAGCCCTCCGGATTGTCAGCATCATTATATTTTTTATAAAATATTACGCCTTCTGAAGAAGCTGGAAAAAGATCTGCCATCATATAAGAGTGTACTCCTTTTTCCAATTCCTTTTCAAGGTTAATTTCGACCGAATTAGAGAAATCATGATGAAGGAAAAGCTGTATCGTTCCTTTGTTCAAATTATAAATATTGGTATACTGTGTATCTTTCACATGCATCTGATCCATTACGGATGAACAAAAAGCAGGAGTTCCATTGGGTTGATTGGTTTTCAGAAAATTAACTCCTTTCATATAATAGTCCAGCTTTTTCTTATCCTCTTCCACTGTATTTTTAGTGGGATTAAAATTTGACTGAATATAGTATTCCTGATTTCCCAACACTAAAGCTCCTCCTTCTACAAGTAAATATGCTCCTGTTTTATCTACAAACATCATCACACTGGAAGTCAGAAAACTCATATCTATCGTAGACAGATACTCTTTTACCTGCTGAACAGTACTAAAATTGCCCATCACATAGTGTACAATATCCCGCACAGGTTTCTGAATTTTTCCTTCCTGTTTGGGGACAGGTATTTCAGGAGTGGCAAATCCATCAAAAACCAACCCTGCTTCATTCATTGCTCCCTGAGGAAACCGATTGATAAACCCAACATAAGCTACCCCATATTGATCCTGTATTTTCGGCTCAAACCAGATCTCAGCGTTCGGGCTCACCCAGTCTTCATTATTTCCAACAATCGTCTTTCCTTTGTGGGTCATTTTAAACATACTGCAGCCATAAAAGGTATGGCTTAGGAAAAAGAAAATAAAAAGTAATACTTTGATTTTCATAGGTTACTATTTTGGTGCAATCAAATTTAATTAAAAATAATTACAGTCCGCATCTGCTGACAGCCTGTTGTCATAAGTATCTGTTACCTTTGTTTAAAATTGTTTAACAAATAAATACTCTTATGAAACTTACCTCACTAAGACTCATCAGCAAAAACATCAAAGCAGCAGTAGAATTTTATGAACAGGCCATTGGAGTGACGAGCCGATGGTATACTGAAGACTTCGCTGAACTTTCTGCCGGTTCCGTTACAATTGCAATCGGAAGTACCCGGACGATGAAGATGTTCTCAGAAGACCTGACAGACTTCACAGGTACAAAATCAACCATTATTGAATTTATGGTTGACAATGTAGATAAAGAATATGAAAGAATAAAAGCTATAGCGTCTGAAATTATCCAGGAGCCGACAACGATGCCATGGGGAAACAGGTCTCTCCTGTTCTGTGATCCGGATGGAAATATGATTAACTTTTTTACTCCTGTAAGTGAGGAAGCTTTGAAAAAATTCAGCTAAAGTTTAACCACTTAAACTTTTTAGAACCAAGCTTTATGCATCATAGGTACTCTAAATCTTATAAAACCCTTGATTTTTCATCGTGTGTGAACTTTTCCTCGGAATCATTTTAAACTTACTTAGGTGAACTGAAGTATTTTCAAATGAAAACTTTTGTGGTTTTGTAAAATTTAAACAACTTAATGATCAAAAATAAAACCTCACTGACCAAGCAGCGAGGTTTTTGTCCTAATTGTTAAAAGTCTGTCTTATTTCGCCAGAAATTCAATGGCTTTGCTTACAAATGTATCATGGTACTGGTAAAAAGAAGCATGTCCGGAATCCGGAAATACAACCAGTTCTGCATGATCTAAATGCTGAGCCATATTTTTAGCATTCTGAACAGATACCGGAAGATCATTTTCACCATGAACAATCAGTACAGGATTTTTGATCTTTTCTATTTCTGTAAGCGCATCAGGGTTGGGTTGAGCCCAGCTCAGTACTGCAGTAAATTGTGCGTTGGAAGCAGTATCACTTAACGGTAGGTCTCTGTCTGTGGTACGCAGCTGGATTCTTGCAAAAGAAGCTTTTCCTTCTGCAATACTTTGAGCAGATTCTGTAAATCCAAATTTCAAAAATGAAGCTTCAGGGCTTAATCCTGCTGTTCCAGCCACAATATTAGGCAAATTGGACAATCCGATTGCTCCTTGCGGTCCTGTTCCGGTTAAAATCACTTTATTGATCAGCGATGGATAAGTCAGTACAATTCTCTGTGCAATAAACCCTCCCATAGAAAACCCCATAATATTCACTTTGCTCAAATTCAGTGCTTTGATAAAGTCTACGGCATCATCAGCCATAATCTGCACTGTATTAGGAGTTGTTCCTTTTGAGGAAGCTACTCCTTTATTGTCAAAAATGATGACTTTATATTTTTTTGACAATCCATCCGTTACGGCAGGATCCCAGTCATCCATGGAACCTCCAAGACCTGGCAGCAACACTAATGGAATACCATCTTCTTTTCCTAAAACACGGTACGCAATAGCATTTCCTTTAACAGTTATGAATTGGGTTTTGGCTGTCTGGTGGTTTCTGTTTTGTACCTCCTGGACCGTGGGAGGTTCATTTTCTTCAGTGCAGGACATTGTCACTACGGTAAAAAGAGTTAAACACAATAAGCTTACGGCTGAGATTTTTCTGATTGTTTTCATTGTAGTTTATTTTTGTATGATTATGGTGCAAACATAAAACACAAAAACAGGCAGAACACTCAAAAGCTTTACCAACAGGACATTTTAAGGATTCAATTAGACATTTGAGAAGGTGAAAATTAAAAGTGTAAAGTTTTAAAAAATAATTTTAAACCCTTTTTCCTGATTTTAATGCAATAAGGGTTTTCAGTGCTTTCTCAGCATCTTCTCTGGCGATAAAAATATGATCATGAAAATATGCAGCCACTACATTACAGCTGATATTTCCCTGTTTCAGAGCATTGGCAAAAGCAGCCGTAAGTCCTACTGCTTCCAGGGAGGAGTGAATATTCAGAGTGATCCAGGAAGAAATGTAACTGTAAGCAAAACTCCATTCATCAGCTATGGTTCTTTCCAATACAATGGTAACAGCTTCATGCTCCCTGAATAAAAACAGAATCTTTTCTATATCCGGTATTTCTCCCAGATTCTGAACGGTACAAAACACATATTCTCCGATATTCAATACCGGTTCCATATTTTGAATCAATACAGCTAAATCTTTTTCTCCTGACATCTTTTTGGATACAAAACTAAGGTATAGAAGGCAACTTCTGTTTATCATTTGATAAAAAACAAGGGGCAAATTCTGATCGTTAAAAGCAAACTTAATTTATTTCATGATTTCTCCATTTCAAAATATGAGGGTCTGCATATGATAATTTGTTTGTAAATTAGAAGCAAAACTAATCCCTCATCTGTTCATGAAAACTACACCAGATCCACCGGCCCCAGACAAAAAGAGAAATCCATTCATCAATTGTCATACCCATACTTTTACAGGAGATCATATTCCTCAGTTTCTTGGTAAAAAACTTCTGCCGTTTGGTCTTGAGCATATTCTCACGATAAGACTTATTATCAGCTTTTTCAGATGGTATTACCGGGTTCCCACGAAGTGGCAGTATAAACGTCCTTATAAGGTTTTGGAGAATTTCCGTTTTCATATCAGATGGTTCCTTCAGAAAATTCCTTTTATCACTGTTCCTATTGCAGTTGTACTTACTCTGGATACGCTGCTGATTCTTTTTTTCGGCTATTTTGAGGGGAAATATAACAATGAGGGCTGGTTTGAATATATCAGTTCACTGAATCATTTGATGCAGAATATTTATCTGCTTCCTGCTCCACAATATATTTTTTTAAGAATTCTGATTGTTTCAGCTTTATTCCTACTGATCAAATCGGGCAGGCAGCTTATTATATTCATTGCAAAAAGCCTGTTTCAGATCCTGCGCATTCTTCCCGGTCCTGAAACAAAAGCCTATCTGAAGCGTTATATCAGCATAGGCCGTTTTGCTTTTCATAAAAGTCAAATGACCATATTCAGAATGCTGGAGAAGCAATATCCTGCAGATTCCCGTTTTGTAGTTCTTCCCATGGATATGGATTATATGGATGGTGGCACCGCCAAATTCAGTTATCCTCTGCAGCTTGAAGAACTTAAAAACCTGAGAAGGAAGAAACCCCGGACATGTCTTCCTTTTGTATTTGCTGATCCCAGAAGAATAAAGGACAATCCGGCTTATTTTGATGAGATCAAAAACTGTATTATTCATGAAAGGTTCAGAGGAATTAAAACCTACCCTGCCCTTGGGTATTATCCGTTTGACAGGGATATTCTGCCTTTGATGTTATGGGCCTGTGAGAATCAGGTACCGGTACTTAATCATTGTATCAGAGGAACTATCTATTACCGGGGCAGCAAAAAGAAAGAATGGAACAGTCATCCTGTATTTACGCAGTCAACCGGAGAAAAGGGCAAAAGGGAACCCCTAAAGCTGTATGAGCTGAGCAACAGTGATTTTTCTACGAATTTCACCCATCCTCTCAACTACCTTTGCCTGTTGAATAAAGATTATCTGAAACAGCTTCTTGAATATTATCATGATGATTCTTTATATGCCCTCTTCGGCTATGCGGGAAGAGATCAGCCACTTGCTAAAAATCTTGATGCACTAAAAATCTGTTTCGGGCATTTCGGAGGTGAAGATGAATGGGCAAAATATATGGAACGTGACAGATACCTTTCTGAAAACGGCTTTACCAATCCTGTGGGAAAAGGGATTAATTTTATTCCTACAGCTCTTGAAAACTCATGGCGCCATAATTCATGGTTTGCTATCATCTACAGCCTGATGCTGCAACATCCTAATGTATATGCTGACATCAGCTATATCCTGCATGATGAAAATATATTTCCTCTTTTGAAATCACTTCTGAAAAAAGACAGCCGAATCAGTGACCGCATTCTGTATGGCAGCGATTTTTACGTAGTACGCAGCCAGAAAAGTGACAAACAGATGTGGGCAGATACAGCAGGAAGACTGACAGATCATGAGCTGGAACTGATTACCAGAGATAACCCTAAAAAATTCCTTTATAATCATATTCATCAGTATGTTGAATAAATGCTGCCAAACAAAAAGGAGGCTTTCTGCCTCCTTTTTGTTTGTACTGTAACCTATCAACCGAACCTCATTATGTGTATTTGTGTTTTTTTTATCATTTGGTTTTTTTTAAAAGGCCCTCCTAAGGTTATTCATACACTTCTTTTAATTTCATCAGTGTTTTTAATTGATTTTCATCATTTGTGCTCTTTTATAACTATTGTTTATTATTTGAATAGCTATAATCATTTGTTGTTTTTGTGTATGAAACTTTAATCATTCAAAGTATTTCTCATGTACTTTTTCATTACTTAAATCTCACAGTACAAAGGAACAACATTATAAAATAATATTCCCTATAAACCCCATCGATACATATCGATCACGTTATAGATATTTATCGATAAAATAGAATATGAAGCGAAAAATCCAAAAAACTAAAGTTTATGATGGGTTTTGATAAGATCAACAAGTTCAACCATATTTTCGATCTTTAGTTTTTCAAAAATATTTTTTTTGATTGTGCTTACTGTATTCTGTTTGATATTCAGACTGTTTGAAATTTCCAGGTTTCCGAATCCTTCGGCATAGAGCTCAGCAATCTGAAGTTCCCTTTTGGTTAAACTGCTGAGAGGACTTATAAGATCAGGGTTATATACAAACTGTACCAATAAGTTTCTCAATACATCAGAAAAATATTCTCCCTTCTCGATAAAGGTGGTAATGGCTTCCCTCACCTCTTCCTCTTCACTCAATTTACTCAGGTAGCCATTGGCTCCTGCTTTGATAAATTTAAGACCATGCAGTTCTTCTTCAAGCCCCGTAAAAATCAATATTTTAATGGCAGGATTGATGCTTTTCATCTGTGGTAAGATGTGCAGGCTGTTTCCATCCGGGAAGTGGGCATCAATAACGGCTATTTCCACCCCTTTTGATTCGATCAGCTCCAAAACCTGGTGTAAGGATGAAGTCTGATAAATTTTAGCATGGGGAGCAATATCGCTGATAACAATTTCCATTCCCTGGCGTACAATACTGTGATCGTCAGCCAGCAGAAATATGATCTCTTTATTTTGCATTGGTGTTTCCATTATGATTACGATTTAAATTGATCCTGAATGTCACTTTCGTTCCTTTATGCAGTTTACTCTCAACCGATATATCCCCATCGAAAAGCTCTACGATCTCTTTAACCAGATTAAGACCAAGTCCGGCACCGAGATTATCTACTTCATCAGAGACCATTCCCTGATAATAAGGATCAAAAATTTTACCCAGATCAGATTCTGATATTCCTACTCCGGTATCTGTCACAGAAGTAACCAGGGCAATTGTATGATCTCCCAACGGCTCTGTGGACATCACAAGATCGATCTGTCCGTTTTCTGTAAACTTGTTGGCATTTCCGAGAATATTCATAAAAATCTGGTTGATTCTGATATTATCTGAATATACCAAAACATTTTCAGGAATTCTGTCTGTTACCACAAACCTGTTGTTTCTGGTTTCCAGATAAGGGGTAATTACCTTTACAATAGAACCGATCTCATCTTTAAGATTGAAAACCGATTGGATAAGCTCTTTTTCAGCATTCTCATTTTTGGTATACTCCAGAATCTGGTTAGACTGCAGAAGCAGAGTACTGTTGGTAAACTTGATAGATTTAAGATAATCCTTTATCGTTTCATCCTGAGTCGTTCTGTGGATCTTGTCGATGAAAATATTAATGATTTTTAGAGGAGACCTCAGATCATGACTCAGCATTCCCAGAATCCTGTTCTTAAAATTAAGGTTCTTTTTAATTTCTTTATTTGCGGCATCAAGCTTTTGCTCATAGATAAACGCCATCCTTGTAAAATACATGATC
Source organism: Chryseobacterium sp. ON_d1 (assembly GCF_006829085.1). Lineage (GTDB taxonomy): Bacteria > Bacteroidota > Bacteroidia > Flavobacteriales > Weeksellaceae > Chryseobacterium. Next base: position 163,097 of record NZ_BJTC01000001.1, on the reverse strand, counting down.
AGAATGGATACGATAAACATCAGAACCATCAACCCCAATACCAGATAGGTTCTTATTCTGTTGTTATTTGAACTCTGATCATTATACTCTTTTTCCAGTTGAGACTTAAAATCCCTGATTGCATTTTCGTACACTTCTATCAGGCCGTTGCTGTACACCAGCAGCTTACTGAAATTGCTGTAAAACTGTAAATTATTTTTCTGATTTTGAGCAGCAAGCAGCTGTACTTTCCTTACTTCAGCAGCATAATGCTTATCCATAGACTTCAAAGTATTGTCCATTTTGGATTTTACCTGAGAAAGATCCAGTGTTTTGTTGTTGGTCATCGTAATCACAGTACTTTCCTTTTGAACATCTACCTTTCCTGTTACAGCATCTTTTAAACGCCCGAAAAAGCCTTTCTTTTTAACGGTATCTGCATAGGTGCGGGTTTGGATCTTGAAATCTTCAAAATCATTTTTATATTTGGCAGGTTCATACTGCTTATCTTCAATTTTTGCAGGAGGATTGAGTGAAGTCTGGTACACTGAATCTATTAATGTTTTCAGCTTTGATGTCTTCACCATATCCTGGCTATGAAGAGCCAAGGTCTTTTTCAGTCTGGGACTTGTGTTTTCATATTCACCAATTTTATCAAAATTGATTTTAAGTTTTCTTAACGACTGGAAATATAACTGCAGTTCCTTATTATCCTGGGTTGCCATATATTTCTGAAGATGTTCCTGAGCATCCAGAAAATCTTTCCTGGAGTTATCGGTCAACCCTCCCAGTGCGCGGCTTTCCTCAAGCTGATCTTTAATAAACTTAAGCTTCTTACCGTTGACAAATTCGTTATAAAAAAATATGGCAATAATGACCTGTATCAGCAAAATACAAAGGATCAATGAGTAATGAACAAGTTTTCTCAATTTAAAATTTAAGAATTTATATTTCATATTCGTTTATCAGTTAAATTAATTTCCTGACTGCATAAGTCCATTAGATATTAGCCTTCAACAATATACCATTATTTTAAACAATTTCATAATAGGGGTATATCATCCAATTGGCAAAGTTAAAGTAATTTTTGTCTTCTTATAATAATGAATATTTAATAAAAACCGATAAAATTGGATTCTTTTTACTATCAAAACACCCTGTAAATTTTAAGTTTCATTCACGTAAATCTATTTTTTTAGAGCAATTGTAAAAAACTGCTGTCCGTAAAATATTCTGTATCTGTCTATTTTATTGCATATAACAATTATTGATGATCAGATAGTTGTAAAAAACTGCAAGCAGCATCTCAATTATTATACCATTCTGAAAGACCAGTACTCCTCCTCTCAAAGAGTCCCTTTTGCCATTCAGTATTTCTACTCAATACCACAATTGGTAATTTACACTCTAAGAACATATACCCTCTTCTTTGTTACTTTGAAATGCTTATTAATACTGGCAATATTCAATAGAAAACCAGAATATTCATATGTACCGGCAGATTCATGTCTATACCTAATCTGTGGTAAAGAATAGGATTCAGAGATTGTCAAAGATCATTAATGACTGTATATTCTTTCATATTGATCTCTTTACTTTTCCTGTATCCGCTCAATACGATTATAAAAAGTAAAACAATAACCTATGATTACAGAAAACTATGACGTAATCGTCATTGGCGGAGGAGCAATAGGTCTGGCTACAGCTTACCATCTCGGCCAGCGCCAGGCCAGAACTTTAGTACTGGAACAATATACTTTTGTCAACCAGCTGGGCAGTTCTGCGGGAGTATCACGCCAGTTCCGGATTCCTTATCCGGATGAATATATGGTACAAATGGCTTTGGATGCAGAGCCTTATTGGGAGGAGCTGCAGAAAAAGACAGACACCCAACTGCTTGATAAAGTAGGAACACTTTGGTTTGGTGATCCTGAAGTACATTCTACCGAAGGAAATATTGCTGAAGCAGAAAAAGCACTTAAAGCATTAGGAGTTCCCTATACCACGCTGACTTCAAGGGAAATTGAAGATCAGTATCATTTTAAAAATCTGCCGGATAATTATACAGGGCTGTTTCAGCCAGATGGTGCCAGTATCAACTTCAAAGCAACCATAGAAACACTGCTAGGCCTTTGCCGGAAAGAAGAAACTGTTGAACTTAGAGAAGATTCTCCCGTACTGGAGATCAAACAAAACGGCGATCTTTTTGAGCTTACCACTCCCAATGGAATTTATATTGCCAAAAAACTGGCGATCATTCCCGGACCTTATATCAACAGCGTTATCAACCTGCTTGATTTTAAAATAGAAGCCACCTACTGGAATATGTCTTCCGCTTATTTTAAAAAGACAGATCCTGATATACAATATCCTACATGGTTTGTATTTCAGAATTCAAGCGGAGAAAACGGCAATCAATTCTACGGTTTCCCTTCAGTTGAGTGGGACCATCCTGAATACATCCGTGTAGCACCTGATTTTGTTATCAAACCTTTGGAGGAACCAAGCGACAGAACGTTAATTCCTAACCCTAAGGAACTGGCTTATACCTCCGAATGGATACAAAATCATATGACCGGACTAAGCATTATTCCGGAATATACCTCAACATGTCTTATCGCTTTGAGTACAATCCCGAATAAAGAACTGCTGATTGATTTTGCTCCGTCTTATGTTCCCAATCATAAAAACATTGTGGTCTACGCCACCGGATGGGCTGCAAAATTCACCCCTTTTTTAGGTAAAATCATGTCTGATCTTGCATTGGACGGACATACCGATTTTGACATTACCCCATTCCGGTTAGGATATAAATATTTCTTAGCACTTTAAAATTATAAAACCATGAATCAAGAAAACGTTAATAAAAATACACCACTGTACCCGGGAATGCAGCCTGACCTGAAAGTAGAAGTAGCCATTATCGGAGCCGGAACTTCCGGATTATACACTGCTTTTCGACTGGTAACAGACAATACATATAAAGGTCATGAGGTACAGATCTTCGATATGAGTGACAGGTTGGGCGGGAGACTGGAATCTGTAATCATGCCGGGAATGAATTTCTGGGGCGAACTCGGGGGAATGCGTTATCTGACTTCTCAGGAAATTGTAACCACCTTGATAGAAGGATATCCCCTTAAAGAAAAGGATTTAAATAAAAGAACTCCTGTTCTGAAAGATAAGATGACTCCAATCCCATTCCATATGGGTGATCCGGAAAAGCTCTTCATGTATCTCAGAAAAGAACGATTCCAACAGAATGCCTGGACAGAGGATCAGAAACAGGATAAAAAACTGATCACCCGCTATTACCTGAATAAAGAAGATGAGGGTTTCAGTTCAGATCAGCTGTTCAATAAAATTATCTATAATGTTTTAATGGCAGATCCCTGGGTAGCCGAAACCTATAAAGAATTAATTATTGCAGACCCCAATGGTTATGATTATACTTTCAAACTGACCAGCCGGGACTGGGATGCCATAAAACCAAGGCTGATGTATAATTTCCCGGGGTCTCCTTATGATCAACGTAAAGTAAACGATATCGGTTTCTGGAACTTAATCAAAGACCAGGTTTCTCAGGAAGGGTATGAGTTCTTAGCCAATGCCGGAGGATATTATTCCAATACTATTAACTGGAACTCTGCAGAAGCATTTCCTTATATGGTAGGAGATTTTTCAGCTGATACCACCTATAAAACCATTGAAGAGGGCTATGACAGCATTGCCTATGCCGTAGCGAATACCTATATGGAACATGAAGGAGCACGCATCTGGTCTGAAAATAAACTGATAACTTTCACCAAAGACCACCCTCTGATCCATACCCACACCTATGAACTGACTTTCCTGAATATCAGAAGCAATACCCAATGGAAAGTCTATGCCAATGCCATCGTATTGGGTATGCCGAGAAAATCACTGGAGCTTCTTGATCAGAATACTTTTATCTTTAACGGCCAGGAACTCAATGACAATATCCGCTCTGTTATTATGGAACCGGCCTTTAAAATTCTGATGGGCTTCGAACGTCCCTGGTGGAAAGATCTTGGAATAGATTCCGGGCATTCTATTACGGATTTGCCTATGAGGCAGTGTTATTATTTCGGAACTGATCCGGAGAACAACAATTCAATGTTGCTGGGAAGCTATGGTGATATGGAAACGGAAACATTCTGGAAAGCTCTTTCTGATGACAAAGTCCTGTTTAAGGTAAGAGCTGCTAAATCTGCATCATTGGAGGAACTGCATAAGTTTGATGATGTTCAGGCTACAGAATTCATGGTCAATGAATTGATGAACCAGCTCAGGGAATTACATGGTGTAGACATTCCGGAACCTTATGTAACCTATTTCAGGGACTGGACAGATGATCCTTACGGAGCCGGATATCATGCATGGAAAGCAGGTTTTTCCGTAAAGGACGTCATGCCTTATATGAGGAAACCTTTGGTTGAGGAACAGATTCATATTATTGGTGAAGCCTATTCTGATCAGCAGGGCTGGGTGGAAGGAGCCTTCTGTGAAGCTGAAAAAATGCTTCAGACTCATTTTAAACTAGACTGGCCTTACTGGCTGGATCCCGACTATTATTTAGGCTGGTAATCATAAAAACAGTAAGATAATGATAAACAAAGCTCCGGATATCCGGGGCTTTGCTTTTTTCATACTACCCCATCGAAAACAATCTAATAATCAAATCTTTAAAAATAGATTTAAAATTGTAAAGCCTGCAATTAAGGTAATTGACTGTTTTATTGGCTTGTAAATAACAGATTAAAATCTCTTTCAGCTACTAACGCTGATTATATTCTTATCTATATCACCATCATTAGTATTTTCTATTTTTCTAAGAGAATCTTGAGATGATATTTTCCTAACTTTTCAATTTGAAACGAATGAAAGAATAGTTCAGAGAATTCATTGAGTCATCTGGGATATTCAAAAACAAAATAACAGCAAAACAGCTTTATCATCTCATGACAGATAAAAATTTTAATCCTCAGAGAGGCTTTATATTCAGCAAACATGTGCCGGAGGAATTATCACATTTTGACCGGGTATTTGATGTTTTCAAAGATTTGCTTACCCACACCTCCGGGGATATTGAGGAAGCCTTTGAGTGGCTTGATATGCTTGATCAGGAATATGATATTTTCAGTGACGAATACACCCTTCAGGATTTTGAAGAAGATTTGAAAAAAAGGGGCTATATCAGAGAAGAAGATCCGGAAGAAGGAAATACAGGAAGCGGAAAAGGTAAAAATATATTAACCCCTAAACTTGAAGCTGCTCTTCGTGAATATGCCCTTGATCAGATTTTCGGAAAGCTGAAGAAAAACGGAGCCGGAAATCACCGCACCAATAAAACAGGAATCGGGGATGAACGTGATGGCGAAAACCGTTCCTACCAATATGGAGATGATCTGGCAGCAGTGAATATGACTGAAAGTTTAAAAAATGCTCAGATCAATAGCGGAATCTCAGATCTCCGGCTGACAGAAGAAGACCTCATCGTAGAGGAAACCAAACATAAGGCACAGATGAGTACTGTTCTGATGATTGACATCAGCCACTCTATGATTTTATATGGAGAAGACCGCATTACCCCGGCCAAAAAAGTAGCCATGGCTCTTGTGGAAATGATTAAACGGAAATATCCGAAAGATTCCATCGATATTATAGTGTTTGGAAACGAAGCCTGGCCGATCAAGATCAAAGACCTTCCCTACCTGAAAGTAGGGCCTTATCATACCAACACAGTAGCAGGACTGGAGCTGGCCATGGATATTCTCCGCAGAAAAAGAAATACCAATAAGCAGATTTTCATGATCACCGACGGAAAGCCGAGCTGTATTCAGCTGCCCAGTGGTGAGTTTTATATGAACAGTTTTGGATTGGACGAAAGGATCGTTAACCAATGTCTTAACAGAGCGGCACAGGCGAGAAAACTCAAAATTCCGATTACCACCTTTATGATTGCCCAGGATCCTTACCTGCGTCAGTTTGTAGAAGAATTTACGGCTCAGAATAAAGGAAAAGCCTTCCTGACAGGACTATCCGGTTTAGGGCAAATGATTTTTGAAGATTACGAAAAAAACAGAATAAGAAGAATATAAAGAAAAGCGTTCAACATACAAATCTTACCAGATAATTAGTATTACAAGACAATGAAAAACGATATTACACTCAAAGAATTAAAGGACTCCGGTTACACCCATAAAACGATTAATGAGGAAATTCAGGCCAACTTAATTGCCAGAATTAAAGCTAAAAAACCTGTATTTGAAGGACTTTGGGGCTATGAAGACACCGTTGTCCCACAACTCAAAAAAGCTATTCTTGCCGGCCACCATATCAATTTACTTGGGCTGCGCGGCCAGGCAAAAACAAGAATTGCAAGAAGTATGGTCAACCTCCTTGATGAATACATGCCCGTTGTAAAAGGATCAGAAATTAATGACAGTCCATTTCATCCCATTTCAAAATATGCTAAAGACCTTATTGAGGAACTGGGTGATGACACTCCGGTTTCCTGGGTACACCGCTCTCAACGTTTCTATGAAAAACTGGCCACTCCGGATGTGAATGTTGCAGATTTAATTGGTGACATAGACCCTATCAAAGCAGCGACATTAAAGCTGCCGTATTCCGATGAACGTGTTTTACATTACGGAATGATTCCGCGTGCCAACCGCTCTATTTTTGTTTTAAACGAATTGCCGGATTTACAGGCAAGAATTCAGGTTTCCTTGTTTAATATTTTACAGGAAGGAGATATTCAGATCCGTGGATTCCAGCTCAGAATGCCTCTTGACATCCAGTTTGTATTTACTGCCAATCCTGAAGATTATACCAACAGAGGAAGTATTGTAACCCCGTTGAAAGACAGAATCGGGTCACAGATTTTCACCCATTATCCAAAAACAATAGCCCTTGCTCGGCAGATTACAGAACAGGAAGCTCTGATTTCTGCTGAAGATAAAGCCCAGATACAAATTCCTGACCTGGCGAAAGATCTTTTGGAAGAAGTTGCTTTTGCAGCCCGTATCAGTGAATACGTAGATGCAAAAAGCGGTGTAAGTGCCCGTCTTACGATCAGTGCTATGGAAAATTTAATCGCAGCAGCCAAATTACGCCTGATTGAATCCGGCGAAGAGAAAACCACTGTCCGCCTGATTGACTTTATGTCGATCATCCCTTCAATTACAGGAAAAATTGAACTTGTATATGAGGGAGAACAGGAAGGTGCGGATTATGTAGCCAAAATGCTGATCGATAAAGCAGTAATGACTCAATTTGAAAGCATATTCCCCCGCATTTCCAAACTGGAAAAAGAAGGAATCAAAACACCATATACCGATCTGATCAGATGGTTCAATAAAAATCATTTAGAACTTCATTATAATGACACGGACGAAGCATTCTATGCTAAACTTAATAAGATAGAACCTTTGGTAACGGTTGTTGAGGAAAATACTTCCGAATTGAGTGCTGAAGACCAGAATTTCTGTAAAGAACTGGTGTTATGGGCACTGACCATCAGTAATAAAATTGATAAGTCTGAAAACCAGAATGCCTTCACTTTTGATTCTCCGGGGATCGGACAGTTCTTACGCAACTGACATAACGGGCAAAAACGATAAGAAAAAAGCCTTCAGATTCGACCTGAAGGCTTTTTACAGTTAAAAATGGACCATCCTGTTATTGTATTTATTTCAAATTTCTGACACCTAGTTCTCTTTTCAGTGCCTTTCTATTTTTATTCCAGTTGCTCACCGTCCAAAGAGCAAGAATCCATGGTAAAAAAGTCATCAATCCGATGCCTTTGGTTATGGTGCTATATATGCCAATACCCGCTAATAGTCCTACCATTATTGCATTGACGATAACATTCGCTTCAAGAGTTTTCTTCTTCTCAAACAGTTCCTGATCCGTTAATTCTGATAAATGTTTTCCTCTGGTTTGTTTCACACTTCCTGGTTATTTTGTTTTAAAATAATAAGATTCATTGAATCTGTCCATTATTATAAGCTAAAATACAATAATGCTGAGACATTTTTTATTTCTTTTATTTGTAATTTATTTCTGAAAAAATCAAAGCTATGGAAGACAGCCTGAATTGCATTTACAGAGTTATCAGTTTCCTGGAAAAGAATTACGATCAGCCCGTATCTGTAAAGGAACTGGAAGATCTCTCCCATTATTCTTACCGGAATATCCAGCGCATTTTTAAGTACAGCTGCGGAGAAACCATTGGCGCTTTCCAGCAAAGATTAAAAGTGGAAAATGCTTATAAACGGATTTTGTATACCCAGGAAAATCTTACAACCATTGCAATTGAAGTAGGTTTTGCCAATATCGCTTCCTTTTCAAAAGCTTTCAAACAACATTTCGGAATTTCTCCCAAAGCTGCAAGACAAAATAAGGAAGAGCTTCTTTGTGGACACGAGATCATTCCGATTACATCGGATGTATTGCTGGAACCTGAAATTGTATATCTTAAACCTCTACCGGTATACTATCAGAGCATCAATACCTACTACAACAACGAGGAAATTGAAGTTCTGTGGGAAAAGTTTATGGAGAATGAATTTCCTGATTCCGGGACAGAATATTTTGGAGTCATAGCAGATGAACCCTTAATCAAAACTGAAATCAACTGCCGTTATGATGCATGTTCTTCCGTCCAGTCTGTGAATAAAAAACTTCCTTCAAAAATTATATTGGGTGGTCAATATGCCCGCTTTACTCATCCGGGCAGTTATGAAACAATAGATGAGACCTACACCAAAATCTATTCCCGCTGGATCTTTCATTCGGGGCTTGAATTTTCACACACTCCCATTATAGAAAAATACGAAAGATATTCCGAACATGCAGAAAATCAAGAGGAACAGCTGACCTATATTTTATTACCTTTGAAGTAAGTTGTCAATTTAGGACAACTTTAAAAAAAACAATCGATCTAATTTTGCCCTGTTAAAAATAGATCAGTTATGCAAAAAAAGAAAATCATGTTCCCGTTATTACCTCTTCTTTTACTTTCATGTTCTGCAGCAGAACTTGCAGAAATTCCGGGCACTGTAAATCCGGAAACAGCTGTTTACAAAATGCCTGAGGAGTCAGCCCCACATGAAGGAACCTGGCTTCAATGGCCTCATCAGTATCAGTATGGAGTGACTTACCGCAACAGACTGGATGCCACCTGGGTAGCGATGACCAAAGAACTTGTACAAAGTGAAAAGGTTCATATCATTGCCTATGACGGAACAGAAAAAAATCGAATTACGGGACTATTAAACAGTGCCGGTGTTTCCCTTACTAATATTAATTTTAAACTTTACCAGACCGATGACTTCTGGGTAAGAGATAATGGTCCTATCTATGTAAAAGATCAGAATGGACAGTTATTCATTCAGGACTGGGGATTTAACGGCTGGGGAAACAAAGCCGATTACAGCAAATGCAACCTAATACCTTCTAAAATAGCAGCCGATACCAATATTCCGAAAATCAATCTTAACTCTGTGATGATCAATGAAGGCGGAAGTGTAGAAATTGACGGAAACGGAGTATTAATGGCTTGTAAAAGTTCTATCCTGAATAACAACCGGAATCCCGGAATGACCCAACAGCAGGCAGAAGCTATATTTACTAAAAATTTAGGGGTGACTAAATTTATCTGGCTGAATGGAAAAGCCGGTCTTGATATTACAGATATGCACATTGATGGTTTTGCCCGGTTTGCCAGTTCTTCCACCATTATCACGATGAGTCCTGATGATCTGGCTTACTGGCAGGTACCGGATGGAGATATTGATAAACTGTATGATGCTACCGCGAAAAACGGTTCTCCTTATCAGTTTGTAAAGGTTCCTTTAACCAGAAATGATGTGATTACCACATACGGAAAGAATGTAGGGCGTGCTTCTTATATCAATTATTATATTGCGAATAACCGTGTATTGGTTCCCAATTATAACGACCCGAATGATGCGGTTGCCAACAATATCATCCAGCAGCTGTATCCCGGCAAACAGGTGGTGGGTATAGACTGTCGTAATTTATTTGCCAATGGCGGGATGGTACATTGTGTGACCCAGCAACAGCCTCAGTAAAAAAGAAAGCCTGCTGATTTTCAGCAGGTTTTATTCATAGAGAATGCCAGTCACTGAAAATAATGTAAATTTGCCGTGTCCATCTCATAAAAGATGGTTTTCCAGTTTAAGTATTATGAAAAAAACAGCAGTTTCTTTATTTGCCCTTCTTCTGAATATTGTCTGTCAGGCACAAAATTTTGATATGATTCCCTTAGGAATATATGGTGGGGAGCAGGAAGATAATTTATCCGCTTATTTAGTGGGTGCCCCAAAGGACAATGCATTTTTATGCCTTGATGCAGGTACCGTCAACGCGGGAATTCGAAAAGCGATTCAATTGAAAAGTCTTGACGGAACAGCAGAAACCGTACTCAAAGATCAGATAAAAGGATATTTTATATCACACGGTCATCTTGATCATCTGTCAGGCCTTATCATCAACTCACCTGCTGATTCTAAAAAAGATATTTTCGCTATAGCTCCGGTGATCCGGATTTTGCAAAATCATTATTTTATCACAGATACCTGGATCAATTTTGCAGATCAGGGTCAGAAACCCATCCTTGGAAAATATCATTACAATGAGCTTCAGGAAGGAGCAGAGATCCCGGCACCTAAAACACCATTTTTTATAACAGGCTATGAACTGAGCCATGTGAATCCTTACAAAAGCAGTGCTGCACTGGTCAGAAGAGACGATCACTATCTGCTTTACCTGGGAGATACAGGCGCTGACCGTATTGAAAAATCCGACCGTCTTGAGAATCTGTGGAAGACAATAGCTCCCCTGGTTAAAAAAAGACAGTTAAATACCATATTAATTGAAGTTTCTTTCCCTAACAGCCAGCCGGAACATCTGCTGTTCGGACATCTTACTCCCAACCTGTTAATTGAGGAGCTGAGTAAACTGAAAGAAAAGACCGGACAAAATAATCTTGAGAACCTCAACATTGTGGTTACCCATAGAAAACCAACAGGAGATAATCCTGAACTGATCAAAAAAGAATTATTACAAAACAATCCTTTAAAGATACATTATATCTTTCCTGAACAGGGTAAAAAGATCAGTTTACCATAATAACAGATAAAAGATGGAGCCTTTTTGGGCTTCATCTTTTTTATTATGTTTCAGTCATTTAACCTTCCCCTACAACAGATTCATATTTTACTTTAGGGGCTGCATAACGATAAACAAAATACCAGGTGATCAGAATCTGAAAGAGTATAACCGTTGGCAGAATAAACGGATAATCTACAAAAGGTTTCAATGTATCACCTTTTGCCAGCATCATCGGCAGATCAATGACATTAAATATAATAATTACCCAAAGCAATGCTTTACTTCCCTTAAAATACCACCAGCAAAATATTCCATAAGCCAGTTCAATCATAAAATTAAGGATCGGATAGTCAAGAATTCCAAGCCCTAAAACAGGTTGGGCAGAGAATGGTGATAACTGAATATCCTTTTCATGGAATATCATATCAATAATAACATGAGATAGAACACCAATCGCAAAGGCTATAGCAAGCTTTCTGTTTTTATACCCCCAGTTAATGAGACAAAATGAAAGTAAAGCAGCTACAATTCCAGAAAAAACAGAATGTGAATAAGGTAGAAAGTCGAGATGTACTCTACCCCCGGAAATTGAGAAATGTTCCCAGCCAAAGTAATTAAAAAATACCCAAAATACTTCCAAAAGCTGTACGGAGATCAATAATGGAAGTAATGGCAATTGAGGGGCGTTTTTCTTTATCAGCAAAGCTGTTGCTGCATGATTTATTGCATACATAATAGAATGGTTTATGGATACAAAGATGTCACAGCTATTTTATATAAGCTTGTATGATCTGGCTATTCTTCAATAAAAGCGAAGGAGTCTGTCCGAACATTCTTTTAAACGTCCGGTTGAAGTGTGGGGCATCGGAGAAACCTGCTTCAAGAGCAGCATCTGTCATATTATTACCCTCTGTAAGGTGCTGAACTGCCATTAAAAGTTTTGCCCACAGCATATACTTCCTGATAGGAATACCCACCTGCTCTGTAAACAGATGAATGAGTCTTCCCGGAGAAAGAAAAATCAAAGCAGATAAATCTTCAATCTTTAGCGGCTCATCCCATTTCTGCTTAAGGATTTCCAGAAGTCTTATGATCCTTTCATCCATGCTATCATTTCCTGTTGTACTGGAAAGTTCATGAAGAAACTGCAGTGTCCGGTTAAAAATAGGCTCTGCAGATTCATCATCAGAAAGCATCGGAATTATATCTTTTAATAATTCTTTTACAATAGCTTCCGGCAGAACTGCTATCCTTTGACCGGTCAGATATATCTTTTTAAGGCCATTGCCTATTTTGCTTTCAGGATCAATATTGATCAATAGAAATGTTTGCTCTCCCGTTCTGCATTCATGAGGTTCATCAGAACTGATAATAACAGATCTGTTCTTAATAACCGATCCGGATGAAATCACTTCTATTTCATCATCAATGCTTATGGCAATCTGTATGGCATGATGATCATGAACAGCAGTATCAATGGCACTGCCTATATAGATAAAGTAACCGGTAGAAAAAAACAGCAACGGAGGTGTCATATCATATTCTATATCTCAAAGATATTTAAATTATCCATACAAATTGGGGAAGCCCTGATTGTTATTTTGAAGAATAAAAAGTTCACTGTACTCTTTTGCTTTATTATTTTAATAATTGATTTTCAAACCATTAAATATAAATCCCAGATATTAATACAATTTTTCATTGATTTATAAATTTAATATCGTAATATTGCAATATTAAAATTAAAATAATGGGAGTTACAAAAACCGAGATTTACACAGAAGAACAAAACAGGTTGGCTTCTCTTCTTAAGGTTTTGGGACATCCTGCCAGAATAGCCATTTTACAGTATATCATCAACCAAAAAGCATGCATTTGTAATGATCTGGTTGAAGAGCTTGGCCTGGCACAGGCTACCATCTCACAACATTTAAAAGAATTGAAGAATATTGACATCATCAAGGGGTCAATTGAAGGAAAGTCTGTATGCTACTGTATCAATGAAAATACATGGAAACAATTTCAAAACGAATTCAACCTGTTTTTCAATCAGGATGTCACTATCAAACAATGCTGTTAAGGCATTTTTTTGTCATTCAACATCGTAATATTGCAATATATAATTATTTAAATTCATACGTTTAATCTCAACAAAATTAATTCATTATGAAATTATCAGAAATCAAAGAAATTCTGCCCAAGCTGGAAAATGTTAAATTTCAGTTGGAAAACGGCTCTTTTGTACCCGAACACTTCCATGTAACGGAAGTAGGCCAGATCATAAAAAAATTTATTGACTGCGGAGGAGTAATCCGAAATGAGAAAGTGGTCAGCTTTCAGTTATGGAATGCTGATGACTTTGAACATCGCCTGAAGCCGGGGAAACTGCTTCATATTATACAGCTTTCGGAAGAGAAGTTAGGAATAGAAGATTCGGAAATTGAGGTAGAATATCAGGGAGAAACCATTGGTAAATATGACTTAGGATTTAATGGGAAAAATTTCGTGCTGAAAAATAAAACTACAGCCTGTCTTGCTCAGGAAGCTTGTGGAATTCCTTCCGAAAAACAGAAGAAAAACCTGTCTGAGCTATCCGTAACCTCTTCATCATGCAACCCTTCTTCGGGCTGCTGTTAATATCAGTATACTGTTATGCATCAAGAATTATTAGATACAGTCCACGCTCTGCAATGGAAAAACATAGGCACTGAAAGGAAAGAAGTTCTGAAACCATTGGTAGATTTTATACAGCAAAAAGTGAATGAAGGCAAAGTAGTCAACCTGAATTTTATCTGTACCCACAATTCCCGCCGCAGCCATCTGGCACAGGTTTGGGCCCAGACAGCGGCCACTTACTTTACAATTCCAGGAGTACACTGCTACTCAGGGGGAACAGAAACAACGGCTTTATTCCCTAAAATTGCAGAAACTTTAACTGACCAGGGATTTACAGTTTTCAGTATTGCAGATACAGATAATCCGATCTATGCCATAAAATCCGGTGATAATGATCTCTCCATTATAGGCTTTTCCAAAAAATACGACAGTCCTTTCAATCCTGTCTCCGGATTTGCTGCTATCATGACCTGCTCACAGGCAGACGGCGGATGCCCGTTTATCCCCGGTGCTGAAAAAAGAATCCCCATTACATTTGAAGATCCGAAAATTTCAGATGATACTCCAGACCAAGCAGTGGTCTATGCTGAAAGAAGCTTACAGATCGCTGAAGAAATGTTCTATGTCTTTTCAAAAATCAAAAAATAATCATGCAGCCCAAATTAAAGTTTCTTGATCGTTATCTTACACTATGGATCTTTCTGGCAATGGGCGTAGGGATTGCTTTAGGTTATTTCTTTCCTTCTATTCCTGATATGATTCAATCGCAGTCTTCAGGGACAACCAATATTCCATTGGCAATTGGCCTTATCCTTATGATGTACCCGCCATTGGCTAAGGTTGACTACTCTCTCCTGCCTCTTGTATTCAGGGATAAAAAAGCAATTGGGGTCTCTTTATTTCTCAACTGGATCATAGGGCCTCTTCTGATGTTCTGTCTGGCCATCCTCTTTTTAAGAGATGAGCCGGATTATATGGCAGGGCTTATATTAATTGGACTGGCAAGATGCATCGCTATGGTACTTGTATGGAACGACCTTGCCAAAGGCAACAGAGAATATGCTGCTTTGCTGGTTGCATTAAACAGTATTTTCCAGGTATTTACTTACAGCTTTATGGTATGGCTGTTCATGAATGTTCTTCCCCATCAGTTAGGTTTAATCAGCTTTACAATAAATATATCTGTAAAAGATATTAGCGAAAGTGTATTGATCTACCTGGGGATTCCGTTTTTGGCAGGCTTCCTGGGCCGTTATATCCTGATAAAAGCAAAAGGAGCTGTATGGTATAACAGAAAATTTGTACCTGCAGTTTCTCCTGTTACCCTTTATGCTCTCCTATTTACGATCATACTGATGTTTAGCCTTAAAGGAAATAAAATACTTGAATTACCTATGGATGTGGCAAAAGTTGCAATTCCTCTTATTATCTATTTTGTGCTGATGTTTTTTGTGAGCTTTTTTATCAACAGGTCTTTACATATTCCGTATGATCAAAATACATCCATTGCCTTTACAGCAACAGGAAACAATTTTGAACTGGCCATTGCGGTTGCGATCTCAGTCTTCGGTATTCATTCATCGCAGGCTTTTGTAGGAGTGATCGGGCCTTTGGTAGAGGTTCCGGTTTTAATATTGCTTGTAAAAGCCAGTCTGTTCATGAAAAAGAAATGGTACTCTTAATTCATTATGATAAAAAGCTTCACTGAAATAATGAAGCTTATTATGATCAATGATATTAATTTTTGACCAGCCTGTAATTTCCGCTGCTTTCATCTTTACTTATTGTATAGCCATCTGCCAGCTCAAGAATCCAGCCGTCTCCGGATATTTTTTTATTTTCTGTTTTCACTGGATTAGATATGGAAATTTTATCCCAGTTCGGACTCATTAATGCTCCGTTTTCAACAGTCAGAATCCCCCATAAATCCGTCACCCGGATGTTGGGATATACCGTTCCTTTATCTTCTATCGGTACGATATTTCTTGGATCAAAGGAGACATTCATTTTTTCAAATTTGATTTCAAAATGAGGCTGCTGAATGAATTTCAGTTTATATTCCGCAATGAGTCTTCTGGTTTTTTCTTCTCTTTCTGTTTCTTCTTCTGTAATTGATTTACCATTATAACGATCCGCCAGGTTTCCAGCTGCTTTTTTCAGATCAGACGGAATTATTACATTAAATGCTTTAATGAAATAACCGGTGAGGTCTGTTTTCCCATCAATCCTTTTATTCCAGTCCTTATCTTTTTTGTACAGCAAATACCCATAAACAGGTGTTGTATAATAAGCAAATGAACGGACAAATGTTGGATTTTTCATAAAATCATTTATTCCATTCAAAAGAGACGACCTTGTCTGCTCATTATTTCTTCCGCTCACGATAAGGCCGGTGAACTCAGCAATTCCTTCATTCAGTTCCAGCAGATTTTCTGCAGTTTCAGAATTTTTATAAAGCATGTTCCTGTATTTCCTAAAGGTCAATGCACTGGTCAGATGCTGCTTCATTTCTTTTTGTGAGGTTGAGCGGACTGCCTGCTTCAATGCTTCAAGTTCAAGGCGCAGATATATCCTGCCTTCTTTCTGGTCAAGGTGATTATTTTCCGCATTGTTCAATGTAAATCCTAATGCAGGCTGAATGCTGTGAAATGACTCATGTGCCAAAAGGTTAATCCTGCTTTCTTTATCCTGAGAAAGAGGCAGCATGATCATCGCCCATCTTTTTCCACCCCAATTGACTGCCGTATTCGCAATATTGATAGAAGCAGGCAAAACACCTGAATAGATCTTCCCGTTCCGTTTCAAAATTCCCTCTGAATCGGGTTCGTTGGCAAAAAATTCTCTGGTTTTCGGGTCAATTAAAATTACAGGACCATATAAATCTTTGTTCCAAAGTCCGGCATTCCTGCTGGAAGCTGTTGCAAGTTCATCGAAAAAAAGAGCAATTGTATCAGGGGAGACAGCCTGTTTTTGCCCTTTGGCACTCAGGGCAATAAAGAAAAAGAAAGCTGTAAGAAAAGTCCGCTTCATAGTCAGATTCTTTGTGGTTAATTTTTATCACTGAAGATCAATTACTGCATCTATTGAACAGAAATCAAAAAATGCTTATTAAATACTTTTGGAATTGCCAATATAATGAATTTCAATCAAGGGTAAAAACAAGAAACAATTCTCACCTTTAAATAATCCGCAGATTGTCAGTTGGTGAGCTTCTAAGAAAGCTATATTGAGCCGTAAAGAAAAGAGAGCTAAGCATGTAATGATTAACTTTGTCTTTACAGACCCATAATTTTTTGGCATAAGATGGAACAGACTGACCAATTAAAAACCATAAATTACTCAGGAATATTTTTTTCCTGCTTTTCGGATTATAGTGAAAAATGCATTCATGCAACCCCAGAACATGTACTGCTCTATTTGTACTCAGGAGAGCAGGTCATTGAGGACCGAAATACCAAAACAACCATAACCCCGGGAGAATGCGCTTTTATCCGGCGGAACCACCGTCTGATGATGTATAAAAACAGTAAAGGAGATGAACTCTACAAAGGAATTTCTCTTACCTTTAACCGTACATTACTCCGGGATTTTTATAATAAACTGAATAAATCGGACCTGCCTCAGAAAGTTCCTTTTTCTGAAGAAAATGTTTTTAAAATAGACTCTCGTGCCGATATTACAAGCCTTTTTCAGTCACTTACCCCTTATTTTGATGAAAATACAAAGCCTTCAGAAGGGGTTGTTCATCTTAAATTACAGGAGGGAATTTACGCTTTGCTCAATCATTCAGAGATCTTCTTTCCTATTTTGTTCGATTTTACAGAGCCGTGGAAAATTGATATTATGGAATTCATGAATGAAAATTATATGGATGATCTTACCATGGAACAGATTGCTTCCTATACCGGCCGCAGTCTTGCCACATTCAAGCGCGATTTTCAAAAGATCAGTGATCTGAGTCCACAAAAATGGCTGATCAGAAAACGTCTGGAAGCGGCCTATTTCAAACTGAAAAACGAAGGCATGAAAGTACAGGATGTCTATGTAGAGGTTGGATTTAAAAATCCATCACACTTTTCCACAGCATTCAAAAAACAATACGGATTTCCACCAACAGAAATTTAACCTGAGCTTCTGAGAAAAGTTATTTGAGCCTCGCAGTAATATTACTGTGAGGCTCGCTCTTTAATTTTGTCCTGTAAATAAATGATAATGAAAACACAGGATATTTTTGAACGGCTCAGAAAAGGGGAAACAATCCCTGCAAATGATCCTCAGTCCTTCAGAATGTTTGAAGTCTCTTTTGAAACAAAGAAATTACTGATCAGGATGAACAATTCTTCTGACCCGGCAGAAATCAGGGAACTTCTGAGTCAGATCACCGGTAAAAGTATCGAAGAAAGCACCACCATCTTTACTCCGTTCTCTATCAACTACGGAAGGAACACAAAAATCGGTAAAAATGTATTCATCAATTCTGGCTGCACATTTCTGGATCTGGGAGGCATTACCATAGAAGATGATGTTTTGATTGCTCCCAAAGTAAATTTACTCTCTGAAGGACATCCCATTTCTTCAGACAGCCGTCATTCACTTGCTCCCGGAGCAATTCATATTAAAAAGAATGTCTGGATTGGAGCCAATGCAACCATTCTGCCAGGAGTTACTATAGGTGAAAATGCAATAATAGCCGCCGGAGCTGTTGTTAATAAAGATATTCCGGACAATGTCATTGCAGGAGGAGTACCTGCAAAAATCATCAAACCTATTTAAAGAAAAACATTACCATGAAAAAATGGACAATTTTAACAGCTCTTGTACTGTTGTTCACAGGAAAATCCTACGCACAGCAAAATGAAACGAAAATGAAAAATACAGAAGCAAAAGAACACTATACTTTTATATTGAGTGACAAAGTTACCCGGAAAAAAGTACATTTTAAAAATCGTTACGGGATACTGCTTACCGGCGATCTTTACAGTCCTGCATCCCCTGTTCAAAATAGAGGTCTAGCAGCAATTGCCATAAGCGGGCCTTTTGGAGCTGTGAAAGAGCAGTCATCCGGTCTGTATGCCAACCAGATGGCAGAACGTGGATTTATTGTACTGGCATTTGATCCATCTTATACCGGAGAAAGCGGAGGGGAACCGAGAAGTGTGGCATCTCCCGATATCAATACAGAAGACTTCAGTGCTGCGGTAGACTTTCTGGGATTACAGAACCATGTAGACAGAAGTCGTATAGGAATTATCGGAATATGTGGATTCGGAGGTTTTGCATTAAATGCTGCCGCAATTGACAAACGTGTAAAAGCAGTCGCTACAACCAGTATGTATGATATGTCACGGGTAATGGCGAAAGGCTATTACGATGCAGTTACTCCGGAACAACGTACACAATTGTTAGAACAACTTGGCGAACAGCGCTGGAAAGATGCAGAAAAGGGAACATTTCAGCCCGGACCAAGGTTGAATGCTGAAAAGCTGAAAGGAGATGAGCCTCAGTTTGTAAAGGATTACTTTGATTACTACCGTACTCCGAGAGGATTTCACGAACGTTCTTTAAACTCAGCCGGCTCCTGGAATGCAACCAATGCACTCTCTTTTATGAATATGCCATTGCTTACTTATATCAAAGAAATCTCTCCCCGTCCGGTACTGATTATTGCAGGAGAAAAAGCCCATTCACGGTATTTCAGTGAGGATGCTTACAAAATGGCAGCCGAACCTAAGGAGTTAATGATCATTCCTGACGCTGTACATGTAGACCTTTACGATAAAACAGATATTATTCCTTTCGATAAGCTGGAAGCTTTTTTTAAGGAAAATCTGAAATAAGATTATTTGTAAAGCCAGAAAAAAGCCTGCTGTCTGCAGGCTTTTTGCAACATATCGGAAAAAATCTAAAATTCAAAACGTCCGGAATTGTTTTAAATAAAAACAGAGGGCTGTTTTCACTCAACTCCTTCTCTTTCAAATAGGAATATGACGTGTACGTGTTCTTAGAATCAAATCAGTAAAATAATAATTTCAGCATTAATGTAATTAATTTACATTCCCAGTTTCTTTTTGATGGCTTCCATTTCTGTTTCCAGCTTTTTAATCTTAGCTTTTTGCTGCTCTATTTCAGCCTGCTGGTCCTGGATAGCTTTGGTCAGCGCAGGGACAAGCGCGGAATAATCAACCGCCCAGGCTTCTTTTGTATCATCTTTCGGTTTATAGACTGCTTCAGGAACTACTTTATAAAGATCCTGTGCCAGGAATCCGATTTTATGCTGCGTTTTCTGACTTGGGTTTACAGCAGGTTTTCCATCTTTAATCTGATTATTGGCTGACAGTTCATATTGCTTAGGCTGCAATGCCATGATAGTACTGAGCCCATATCCGATATCTTTAATCTGGGTTTTCAGACGCATATCTGAAGTATTTACAAAACCTCCTGCGGCACTTACCTGTCCGTTTCCGTCAATGATCACTTTGGTACTGCCGTTATAGCTGTATTTAAATCCTTCAGCTCCAAGATAGACCTGGGTAACAGAACCGTTCAGCGTATTATATCCGCTTAGATCAAGATGCCCTTTTGTAGCTGCAACTTTATTTCCTCCTACTCCGGCTACTTCAGGTCTGTTCATATTAATATCTCCGTTCCCGTCAATATCCGTCTTACTATTGACATTATCTCCATAATAGTATCTGAAGCCGGTACTTCCTACCGTTACCTTTGCAAATGAAGAACTGTTGCTGTTACCTCTCAGCGTAAGAAGACCATTATAAGCATTAACGGCATTACCTGCCGCTCCAAAGGCTGTAATATCCCCATCTCCGTTGAAATTCAGTTTTCTGTCAGCGTTAAAAAGATAATCACCACCGTTGGCCTGACTGAGCTTAAATTGGGCCGCATTATTATTTCCTGCTATAGTAAGGGCTCCCGCAATATTGTTTATCGTTCCTCCATTGGCTCCTCCATCAGCGGTTTTGGTAGAGGAATTAAGAAACATATCCATGGAACTTCCTGCGTCATTGGTAAGCCTTAAAAGTGCAGAGGCATTGGTGCCGGAGCTCAGGTTACTGATCGAGGTAAGACCAGCTCCGTCAACATTGCTTCTGAAATATAATGCTTTATCAGCGTAATCAATTGCGGTATTTTGTAAAAGTGTGCCTCCAAGCCTCACATCATTACCAGTGGTACTAAGTCCGTTACTTGCCGTTACACCGGTGCTGCCGGACGAATTATTTCCTGATATATCCCATGTAGCTGCAGCTCCTGTAAGACCGGTACTGATCAGCTGCAGGCTTTGATTAGGACCTACCGTAACACTGGCATTACCATCGATTGTCTCTGAGGCTGCAGGATTTACCGTTACCGTAAAAGCTGTATTATTCTTGATCGTATACATACGGCCACTGAAGTTACCTGTACCAGATATAGCAGTTGGCAAAGTAAAAACAGCATTGGAGGTTCCGTTATATGAGATATGAAAATCACCGGAAGTCATCGCATATGCTGCAGCTGTCACTGCGGTGTATTTTGCTGCCAAAGAACCATTAACATCCAGTGTTGATCCGGGTTGTGCGGTATTGATTCCTACACTTTGTGCAGACACAATGCTATATGAAAGCAAAGCTGCGGCTACTGATAATTTAGTAAAGTTTTTAAACATTATTATATAATTATGAGTTTAATAAAGTAAAAGTCCCGGGGAAGCATTTGTCATTTCAGTTATTATCTGCTGTAGTAATGGTCAGATCAAGAATTGTTTCGGGTTCTGTATACAGATTGGAAACTGCAGTAATCTGTATTTCTGAAAGACTTAACATGAAGAAATGATAGAAATATTTTTTCATTGTTCCCTTTTTTTAATATTACAAAGCTAAATTTTCCAAAGTCTTATTAAAAAAAACACCTGAAAGAAAACAGCTACATTGGTGTGGAAAAATTATTACAAGATGAATAAGAAAAAAATCATGATTTATTTGTATACAAAAGACATAAATGAATCTGATCTTTTAGCTGACTGTGAAAATATTTTTCCGGAATACTGATGATCTTAGTATTCCATTCAGAAATAGAGTATCTTTATACCCAACAGACCAAAATTTTTATAAAACATGAAGTTAGAATTATATCAGGTAGATGCGTTTACAGAAGAAATTTTCCATGGAAATCCGGCATGTGTCGTTCCCTTAAAAAATTGGTTACCCGATGAAATACTGTTAAAAATAGCCCGTGAAAATGCCGTGGCAGAAACGGCTTTCTTTATTGATAATGGAAGTGATACTATTCAGCTGAGATGGTTTACCCCTGAAATAGAAATGGACTTGTGCGGGCATGCTACCCTGGCTACAGCTCATTGCCTGGCATCCATTTTAAACTATAAGAATAACAGGATCATTTTTGATACAAAAAGTGGTGCATTAACCGTTGATGTAAAAGATGGGGTTTATTATATGGATTTCCCATCCAGAATGCCTGAAATCTCCTTACTCCCGGATACAATAATCAGATCACTGAATATACAGCCTAAAGAGGTGTTCAAAGCAAGAGACTACGTTTTGGTATATGATTCTGAAGAAGATATAAGAAACATCAAAATTGAAAGATCAATTTTTGATCTTATCAATCTGGATCCAGGCGGTGTTGTGGTGACCTCAGCAGGTACAGACAGTGATTTTGTTTCAAGATACTTTACACCGCAGTCTTCCATTCTTGAAGATCCTGTAACCGGCTCTGCACACTGCTCACTCATCCCGTTCTGGTCATCAAGATTAGGAAAAGATAAGCTTTTTGCACGCCAGCTGTCCGAAAGAGGCGGCCAACTCTATTGTGAAAACAAAAATGAAAGAGTGATTGTCGCAGGAAAAGCCAAAACTTATTCTGTGGGGTACTTGTGGATTGAATAATAAAAATCACGATAATCTTGTATGTAAAACGAAAGCACCCAGAGATAACATAAAGCCTTGAACATTCGATCCAAGGCTTTTTTGTTGATTTTATTTTACCGGTAACGTTTTGAAGTTGCCGTTTATTGAGTTAGTTTTACAGATATCCAGACGGTCTGTTTCAGAAACATTGTTATATTTGAACGATATTAATAACCGCTTGTTAATTTTAAAAATGAAAATCATCATCACACTGTTCCTGTTGATCTCAGGAATTTTGTTTTCTCAAAATCAAAGATTTGTCTACGAATATTCATTTAAGATGGATACCTTAAACAAGGATAAAGCAGAAAAGGAAATAATGAATCTTGATATCACCAAAGAAGGCTCCTATTTTTACAGTGCATTGCTGATTACGCGGGACTCTCTTCTCAATGCTGAAGTTGAAAAAGGAAAGGCTTCAAATTCCGTCAACATTGATTTCAGGAAGATCAAACATCCCAAAGTCAATTTTCGGGTATCCAAAACATACCCAGGTTTAGAAACAATATATCATACCTCACTGAACGCCAGCAATGTTGCAGTAAAGGAACCGGATAAAATAAATTGGACAATTCTACCTGAAACAAAAAGCATTGAAGTTTTTAAAGCTCAGAAAGCGACTACATATTTTGGCGGCAGAAACTGGATTGCCTGGTTTACCCATGAAATTCAGATCCAGGACGGACCTTATAAATTTTGTGGTTTGCCCGGCCTGATTTTACAGATCGAAGATGAAGAAGGAACTCATATTTTCAATCTGGCCGGGAGTATGAAACTCAAAGACGGCTTTTCACTTATAGATGCAAAAACGGCAGAAATTCTCCTGACAAAGGAAAAATTCAACAAGCTTTGGAATGAATACTTACAAGATCCTGCTAAAAATATCAAACTCATGCACAGTTCTTCCGGAATGTCAGAAACAATATTATTTGATTCAAATACCGGAAATCCCTTGACCAAACAAGAGTTAATCAGGAACAAAGAAACACGTGCAAAAGAGTTTCTGAAACGATTTAATAATTTTATAGAAAAGGATTTATATAAATAATTGTGCTATCAGATTTTTCATTGCTGAACCTCCATAATTCCTTTAGTAATTTTATCTATATTAAAATCTGCCCAGCATCTTTTTGGTGACAAATTCTTTAAAGAAATAATCCCTGTATATATTTCCAATAGGAATTTCACTTTCCTTAATGTAAATGGTATTATTATCTAAAGAGTTTATGTGTAAGGAATTAACGATATATGATTTGCTCACTCTTACAAAAATGTTTTTCGGCAGCTGTTCCTGAATTGTTTTAATGTTCATTGCCGTAATGATTTTTTGGTTCTCTGTATGCAAAATCACATAGTCTTTTAAACCCTGGATAAAAAGAATATCTTTAAAATGAAGTTTAAACATTTTCCGTTCCGCCCGGACAAACAGATAATCATCTGTACTGGTCTCTATATTGGAAAAACTGTGATCTATTTTCACTAATTTGGAGTAGCTCCTTGCCTTTTCTACCGCTTTTTGAAAACGTTCCAGCCTTATGGGTTTTATAAGATAATCCACCGCATCCACCTCATAGCTGTCTACCGCAAATTCAGAAAACGCAGTGGTGAACACCACCAGAGTTTCTTTCGGAAAAGAATTTGAAAATTCAATACCGTTGATACCGGGCATCTGAATGTCCAGAAAAACAAGGTCTACCGTATTGGGATTATCTTTTAAAAAGATCCCGGCAGGTTCAGCACCATTAAATGTACCCAGCAGATGCAGGTCCTCGGTTTCATCTATAAGCATATTAATGGCTTCTCTTGCCAGGGGTTCATCATCTACAATTATACATTTCATATTTCAGGATTTACAGATATAAAATTAATATTTTCTCATTGCACTTTCTCTAAATAATAAAGTAATCAGATGATCTGTTATATTTTTCTTTCTTACCAAGGCTGAGAAAAAACCTTGCTTCATCCAGTCCTTTTTTGAAGCGTTTCATGATCAGGTTTGAGAAAGGTTTTTCATTGATGGCACTATTGATAAATGGATCAGGTTGGGGAACAAAGATGACAAAAGTATCTTCAGGAATGGTATAAATAAATTCAATACTGCCAAAATCATACATCTGAATGTCGAAAAACAGAATATCAATACAGTGGTCTGCCATATATGCTGATGCTTTATCAAATGCCTGAAAGGCAGACAGCAGATACAGGTAATCCGATTCCAGAACGAGTTTTCTGATGCTTTTTTCTATCAGAAAATCCTGGGTTACAATAATGCAATTCATAATTTAATGGATAAATAGACAGTAAAGGATTCAACATCATTTATAATTTTTAATGAATGGCTTAATGGAAATAATAATTCAAGTCTCCGTTTAATATTAGCCAGGCCTAACCCTCCGGAATAAGGGACCGCTTTATGCTGTGGTTTTGAATTGATGCACTGAAAAATCAATTCATCATCTTTCACTTCAAAAAAAACATTTACATACGATGATCTTGCTGAATCATTATTGTGTTTTACAGCGTTTTCAACAAACGAAATAAATAATAAAGGGGGAACCAGTACACCACTTATATTACCTTCCTTGGAAAGGATAAAATTAAAGGTATCCCGTCTGATCTTTTCCAGGTTCAGAAAATCTTCCAAAAAATGGATGTCTGATGTCAGCAGGACCTTTTCTCTGGTACTGTCATATAACTGATACCGCAGCAGGTCACTTAATCTCAATAAAACCAGTGATGCCCTTTCAGGGTCTTTTTTAGTAAGAACATTGGCATTATTAAGCATATTGAAAAGAAAATGGGGATTGATCTGGTTTTTCAGCTGCTCAAGTTCAGCAGATGTTCTGGATCTTTCAAGCTCAAAAATCAGCTGCTTATCCAACATCCATTTCTGAAATAATTTTATTGAAGCAGAAGCAGCAAAGAGAACCAAGATAAGGGTTGAAAAAAGCAGGATATTCAGATCATCAGAAGTTGAACGTCCAAAATATGCCAGCAATACTTTTGCTGAAATAACAATGGCTGCAAGAATTGTAATGACAGCCAGGCAGTACCATATATATTTATTTTTAAATAAAAGCCTCGGCACCAGAATATACATATTACAGTAAAACAACAATATGACCAGCATTAAAACGGGGGTTGGTTCTGTAATTTCCGGTCTGCTGTTATACAATACAACACTTATAAAAAGAAACAGAATCAAATGCCTGATGATTCTGTATCTGGCGGAAACAAAAAACTGAAATATCCAATTTTCATCCTTGAACTGATTATCTAGATTTTGGCTCATTGTTTTAACAATAATATATTACAAAATTAAATCATACAGCAGAGGCAGATGACATTTTATACGAAAGCATATCTTTTGTATACAAAAAATTCAATACTGTCATTCAATTTCTAAAAGTTATAAAAAAAACACATTGAATTTTGATCTTTTAAAAACATCCTTTCATATAATAATCAAACACTTTGGTATAATTACCTGAATTCCGGGCTTTTCAAAACAATACTTTCGCTCAAGATTTATAATTAACGGGATCCTAATGAAGAACAAATCATACCTTTCACTTTTTGTGATGATTTCAGCAGCAGCTTTTGGACAGGAAAAAGTGACACTCAGCGGGATCATTGCCAGCAGATCAAATAATGAAACACTTATCGGGGCCACTATTTCAGTTCCTGAAGCCAATATAACAGCGGTTACCAATTCCTATGGCTTCTACTCTATCAGCCTTCCTAAAGGTGATTATACAGTGGTGATCAATTACCCTGATTTTGATATAACTGAAGAGAAAATTTCCATAACAGAAAATATGCAGAGAAATTTTACCCTAACGGAAAGCAGCCGTACAAAATCAATAGGAGAAGTGATATTAAAAGGGAACAGTACAAAAACCAATATCAGAACTCCGGAAATGAGCGTCAACAAACTGTCCATCGCAACGATCAGAAAAATGCCTGCAGTAATGGGTGAAGTGGATATTCTGAAGTCCATCCTGCAGCTTCCGGGAGTTGCCAATGCGCAGGAAGGATCCTCAGGATTCAATGTAAGAGGCGGTTCTGTAGATGGCAATCTTGTTCTTCTTGATGAAGCAATTGTTTATAACACCTCCCATCTGTTTGGATTCTTCTCTGTTTTCAATGCTGATGTCATCAAAGACCTGAAACTGTATAAGGGGGGAATTCCTTCCAATTATGGCGGCCGTATCTCTTCGGTTCTGGATATTTATCAGAAAGAAGGAAATAATAAAGAATATCATGCTACAGGAGGTATTGGAGCTGTTTCCAGCAGGTTGCTGATAGAAGGTCCTGTTGTCAAAGAAAAAAGTTCTTTCGTAATAGCAGGCAGGGCCTCCTACGCCCATCTTTTTATGAAATTGGCCAAAAAACCTAACTCAGCTTACTTCTATGATTTAAATGCAAAGCTGAATTTTAAGCTGAATACTAAAAACAGCCTTTATGTATCCGGATATTTTGGGAAAGACGATATGAGCTTCAATAACAGCTTCATGAACGATTATGGCAATACGCTTCTTAATTTAAGATGGAATCATATATTTTCTGATAAATTATTTTCCAATGCGTCAGTCATTTACAGCGATTACAATTATGGATTACAGATAAAATTCGCAGGAATCGACTGGAAATCAAACATCAAAAATTATAATTTTAAATACGACTTCAAACATTATCTGTCTGACAAGTTGAGTCTGAATTACGGACTGAACTCTATTTATTACCAGTTCAATCCCGGTACCATTGCCCCCTTTGGAGAAAATTCAACAATAAAGCCAGACCAGATCGCAAAAAAAAATGCAATGGAAAATGCCATTTATATTAATGCTGAACAAAAATTTTCAGATCACCTGTCTGTCAATTACGGCTTAAGATACAGTAATTTTATGCGTTTAGGGGCACAGCAGGTCAATACTTATACCCATAATGAAGCTGTTGTTTACAATCAGGAAATGCAGATTTATGAAGAGGGAACCCCTACAGGCAGTATCAGTTACGGAAAAAATAAAAAAATTATCGGCTTTGGAAATCTGGAGCCGCGTTTGGGGATATCTTATGCTTTAGATGACAATCAATCATTTAAAGCCAGCTATAACCGCATGGCACAGTATGTTCACCTCATCTCCAATACCGCTTCTGTTTCCCCGCTGGACATCTGGGCACCCAGCGACAGCTATCTGAAGCCTCAGATTCTGGATCAGGTAGCATTGGGATATTTCCGGAATTTCAATAACGGAAACTATTCTCTGGAAGTGGAAACTTTTTATAAAAAGATAAAAAATAAAGCCGATTATATTGACGGTGCAGAGCTTATTGCCCATAAAGCTATTGAACAGGTGATGCTGAATGGTGAAGGAAGAGCCTATGGCCTGGAAATTATGACTAAAAAAAATTCAGGCAGATTAACAGGCTGGCTTTCCTATACTCTATCCCGTGCAGAACAAAGAACCCCCGGCAGAAATGCAGACGAACCAGGAATCAATAACGGTCAGTGGTATCGTGCTAATTACGATAAAACGCATAACTTCTCACTGACAGCTGCTTATCAGCTCTCAAAAAAATGGAGCTTTGGAGGAATTTTTACCTATCAGACAGGAAAAGCAGCCACCTATCCCAATGGAAAATACCAGTATCAGGGTATCACAATAGCCAACTATGGAGAAAGAAACAGAAATTCGATCCCTGCTTACCATCATTTGGATTTATCTGCAACCTATACCCCGAAACCTGATAAAATAAGAAAGTGGAAAGGAGAATGGGTATTCAGTATTTATAATGTTTATGGAAGAAACAATGCTGCAGCCGTTAATTTTGGCCAGAATCCGGATACCGGAATCAGTGAGGCAAGGCAGATATCTATTTTCGGGATTATCCCAAGTGTTACTTATAATTTTAAATTCTAAAAATTCTTACCAGTACAATGAAAACAATAAGAATATATATACTGATCGCAATGGAATTATTGCTTATTGCCTGTGAAAAAGTAATTGATGTAGACCTTGAGACAGCAGAACCCAGACTGGTAATAGATGCATCCATTGACTGGATAAAAAACACATCCGGAAACCGGCAGAAAATAAAGCTTTCCACAACCACAGGATATTATAATTCAGATTTCCCAAGTGTCTCAGGAGCCAATATAGTCATTACCAATTCAGCGGATATGGCTTTTAATTTTGTTGAAGATCCAGGAACCGGAGAATATATCTGCAATAACTTCCTGCCGGTAGTTGGGGAAAGCTATAGATTAACAATCAGTTTAAACGGAGAGACCTACAGAGCCACAGAAACATTAACCGGTGCACCTGAAATAGAAGATAATATTATCCAAAACAATAATGGTGGAATATCGGGTGACGAAATTGAAATCACCTACTATTATCAGGATAATATCAATGAAAAAAACTACTATGTTTTCAGCAACAAAAACCCGCATATTGCATTTCCCCAGTATAAGGTAAAAGATGATGAAAATAACAACGGTGGATTGAATCCGATCTATTATTCTGATAAAGACCTGGCTGCAGGGGATGTTATCAATATTAAGTTAATTGCTGTTTCCAAAAGATATTATGATTATTTCCGAAAAATACTGAATGCCTCCGGCTCAGAAAGCGGCCCGTTTTCTACAACTCCTACTTCTGTTAACGGAAACATTATTAATCTGACCCATTCTTCCAACGCACCTTTGGGTTACTTCCGGCTGTCTGAAGTGGATACCATGGATTATACAATTCAATAAATGCAACCTCTTTCCTTTGTAAATTTCAAAAAAAGCAAGATCAACACCACATCTGCCCGAAACAATGCTTCGCAATATACGGAGGTGATTTTGGCAAAAGCTTCTGCCTGAATAATAATCTTAATGAAAAAAAGGAATTGATCTGCATCTCGTTCCCATCCTGCCTGCAATATTGCTAAAGTAATGCATGACAGGCGGATTAATCAGAAATCCGGATTATATTCAGGATTCAGAAATAACATTGCCATTCTTACGCCATTTGAAAATCGTTCCAATACTTATCCATACTGTGGAAAACAGCAGAGAAAGACACGTAATCCCCAGTCCTGCTTTATAAAGTTCATACTCTACAATATGTGTTTTATAAGCAATGGATAACGCAAGAATTCCAAATTCTCCTGTCTGTGAAAGCAGTGCACCTCCATACAGACTGTCTCTCCATTTAAAGTTCAGCACCCGAAAGAAAACAGAAGACATAACACTGTTACTGATCAATACCACCAAAGTACCTAAAACAATAAGTCTATAATTTGATAATACATATGGAATATCCATCCGAAGTCCAATGGATACAAAGAAAAGAGAAACAAAAAACACTTTAAAAGGCATCAATGAATGTTCAAGCCAATGAAAAGCTTTCATTTTCCCTACTATCACTCCGGCTATAAAACTTCCTAATGCAGCACTCATCCCAATTACTTCTGCAAGCAGCCCAAATCCCAAACAGATAAAAAGTCCGGTGAATACCTGTAAATCGTGATCATTTTCTATAAAAGCATAGGATGTTTTAATTTCCCTGAGATGCCTGATCTTTCTGAATATAAAGAAAATACCTGCACAGGCAGCCAGAGGCAGAATAAAATCCCAGTACCTGAATTCATCACCATTCCAAAATTTTAATACTGTTAGCGCAGGGGCAAGAAGAAGATCCTGCAACAGTAAAATATTCAGGATAACAATCCCGAATGCTGTATGTATTGTTCCATGCTTCTTTAAAAACTCTACAACCACAGCGGTACTGTTAAATGTGAACAGCATTCCGATAAGAACAATACTTTTATAATCAAGCTTAAGAAGGTACCCTATGAACCAGGCAAAAACAAAACTGAGAAGTATTTTGATTCCCTGTGCCAATAATGGTTTGATAATTAAATTTTTTTTATTGGGAATATTAATTTCCATTCCTATGAAAAACATAAGAAGCAATATGCCTATTTCCCCAACAACCTCTATTTCTTCCGGCTTGGTAAAAAGTTTCAGAACATACGGACCAAGCAGTATACCCGCAATAAGATAGGCAATAAGATAGGGCTGATTCAGCTTTTTGAGCAAAATCATCAATCCCAGCGTTGTCATACACAAAATACATACTGTCCAAAGCATATTTCCTGTATTATAGCATTAGCTGTTAAAAATTTACCATGATTTATTTACGAAGAATAACTTTTAAGGAGAAAATCCCCTTACAGCGCATCTGAATTTACACATTCGAATGTTCTGATACGCAAACCTGTCGGGCTCCGATCAGTCATCCAGAAAATTCTTCTGAGGATAAAATAAGCCCCGCTATGGGGCTTATTTTCAGCGGTGCATTGGGCTGCACTCTTATGTTATTTCAATTAACCTAGGTGGTTTTTGCTTTACTTCCTCCTTCTTGGGAATAGTCAGTTTCAATAATCCATTTTCATATTTTGCCTGAATATTATCCTGATCTACAACATCTTTTGGCAATTCAAAACTTCTCCGGAACGATTGATAACTAAATTCTCTCCGGGTGAAGTTTTCTCCTTTTGTTTCGTTATTATCCTTTTTGGATGATGAGATCGTCAGGAGATTTCCATCAAGCTTAATTTCGAAGTCATTCTTATCCATACCCGGAGCAGCTACCTGTACCTCGTACGCATCGGCATTTTCTTTAATGTTCACTGAAGGAACTGTGGTACTTGTTGATGAATAATTATTGTTTCCCCAGTTAAAAAATTCGCGATTAAAAAAATCATCGAAAAGATTAGGAACCGTTGGTACGTTACTCCAATTTCTTTTAATAAGATTCATAATAATGCTCTTTTAAAGTTAAACAATTTATTATTTAAACTTCAGCTGGCCAGCTGTTAATCAGTAAAATTCAAAAAAAATACCAAATTTTGAAAAGTGAATTTTTTTCATAAATACTGCCAAAATTTCATTTTTTTTGTCAGAGCTTCATATTCAGTTCTATACTATTCTTTTGTCATGACCACTACTTATAAAAAAATTTAACTCTGTTCTCAGAATAAACGAAATAAAGTTGTCCGAAAATCCTAACTTAGACAAATATTAAAAGCTCCAAATGAAAAAAATAATAACTATTATATTCTGCATCCTGGGTTTTACTTCCTGCAATTCGCAAGAAGTATCTTCCGGATTTACAAAAGAAAACTTTGAAAACCAGGTCCTCAATTATCATCCGAAGAAAAATCAGAATGTTTCGGATAAAGATTATAATTATGGCATTATGATTTTAGAAGAAACAAAGAGTGCTGTAAAAAATAAAACCGAAAACTTTAATCTGGCAGACTATTTTAATATCCTAAATGCTTTTCTCAGTTTGAAAGAAACAAAAGAAAATATTGACGTTGCATTTAGAAAATTTGTTGATACCAAAGGAAGCTGCGAATATATTTTATCTTTTGAAAATTCAATTAAAACTAATCCTAAATACACTATTATACGAAAAGATTATGACCAGCAGCTACTTCAATGCAAATCCAATCCTACCGCTGAAAAATTTGATATTGTAAAGTACTGCCAATCTAATAACCTGGATTTTCCCCTGGTTGAAAAAATGTATACTGTTAATATCAATGACCAGAAGTACAGAAACTTAAAGTTGCAAAGCAAACAACAGCTTTTAGACACAGAAAACCAATCAATCATTGATACCCTCTACAAAAAACACAAAACATATATAGGAAGAAGTTTAGTAGGCAAGGAATTTGAAAATGTTATGTGGGCTGTTGTACAACATTCTAACGTTGAAATGATGGAAAAATATTTACCTGTTATTAAACAGGCGGTTTTTGACAAAGAAATAGAAGTAGGTCCTTTGAAAATGCTTATTGATCGGTTTTATGGACTTAAGTACGGTTACCAGGTCTTTGGAAGTCAGGGTGATGGATTCGGATTTAAGCTAGCTGACGAAAAAACGAAAAAGCAAGTTAAAATGCTCTATGGAATTGAATAAATATTGAGCGAATATTGTACAATCCATTCTCAATTAAAAGAAGCCCTGAATTCTAATGGCGACATCTCTGTTTTGGTCTTAAACAGTTTACTGAATGACTGTGAATGTTCAAAACCCAGCTCATAGGCAATTTCACTGACGGACAAACTGGTGGTGGAAAGCTTTTCCTTCGCTTTGCTGATGAGTTTGTCGTGTATGTGCTGTTGTGTGCTTTGCCCGGTCAGTGTTTTAAGCAAACCACTCAGATATTTTGGCGAAATATGTAAGGTATCTGCAATATACTGAACCGTTGGCAATCCTTTTATGGCTAAATCATCACCGTCAAAATAGTCTGTAAGCAGGTCCTCCAAAAGGGCTAAAATCTGATGATTGCCCTTTTCTCTTGTAATGAACTGGCGGTTGTAAAAACGTTCCGAATAATTGAGAAGGCTCTCAATCTGTGAAATAATAATCTGCTTGCTGAACTGGTCTATATTGGTATGGTATTCCTGCTGAATATTATCAATGATGCCGTCAAGCGTTTTTTGTTCCTTTTCCGAAAGAAACAATGCTTCATTGACCGAATAGTCAAAATAATCATACCGTTTAATTGTTTTGGCCAGCGGTGTATTCCATAAAAAATCAGGATGAACCAGCAACATCCAGCCCGAACGTTTTTCGGTAGAAGCAGGATCAGTCTGTATCCTGAAAACCTGGTTAGGTTCTATAAATGCCATCACTCCCTCATCAAAATCAAATTCCTGCTGCCCGTAATACATTTTCCCACCAATTCCTTTTTTCTGGGAAATCATATAAAAATCAAGCACCATACTGACTTCATCAATATCTGAAGGTCTTTTAATTGCCGAATAATCGACCACACTGATCAGAGGATGATCAGGTTTGGGCAATCCCCTCAGCCTGTGAAATTCGCTAATGGTTTTTATCCTTTGGATCTGACGCTTTTCCATAGTTTAAAATTAAAAACTGATTTATAGACGGTTTGCATTACCAGCCTAATTCATTCCCGTTCCTGTCGAAAAATTTACCTGTTGGTATGTCCTGTAAAGTTACAAATTTTACAATGATACCTGCCGCCTGTTCAGGGGTCTGGGTACCTTGATATCGGTTAAGATTTGATGCCGTATATCCAGGTTCTACACTGATTATTTTAAAATCCGTTTCCTCAAATTCTTTTGAGAGCAGAACGGTAAAAGCATTGAGAGCAGTTTTAGAGGCGCTGTACGCATCATACGTCCTGAAATTGGGGTTTTGGGAATCGCTTTGTAGAGAAAGGGAACCCAAAGGACTTGACACATTAATTATTCTTGGTCCCTCCGATTTTTTTAGCAGGTCGATGAACAATTGGGTAGTCTGTACAGCTCCGAAAAAATTAGTTTCAAAGACATTTCTAAGATTGCTGATGCTGCCTGTAGATATGTTCTGTGGCTGCTCGCCGGCAATACCCGCATTGTTGATCAGCACATCCAGCTGCTGTGTTTTGGACTCCAGTGTCTGTTTTGCAGACTGTATGGAATGAATGTCTGTAACATCTATTTCAATACATTCTACATTATGAAAGCCAGCCCTGTTTAGTTTTTCCTGTGCTTCTATTCCATTTAAAAGGCTGCGGCTTCCCAGATAAACATAATGACCAAGTGCGGCCAATTGTCTGGCGGTTTCAAAACCAATTCCCTGATTGGCGCCTGTTATAAATATTTTTTTCATGTGAAATATACTTTTATTTTATATACTTTGTGTACCTGTCTTCTCAAAATAATGCTGCTTCATATCTTCCAGAAGCCCGATATGCAAAGGTTTCCAGCCCAGCATTTCCTGTGTTTTAACATTACTCACAGGACAATCCATTGTGATAAAATGGCTCATCCACTCAAAGTGTTTCTGAAGTTCTTCACCGGAAACAGAGACAACCGGAAGGTTAAGGTTATCCGCAATACAGGCAGCTATGGTTTTCATTTCAATGCCGTCCTGGTCAACCACATTATATACTCCCCCTTTATGACCTTTTTCTAAAGCCAAACGGAAAGCTCTGGCAGCATCCAGACGATGTACACCTACCCAACGGTTTTTTCCTTTATCCGGATAGGCTGAAACTCCGTTTTTGCGCGCCTGATGGATCATAAAAGGAATAAAGCCTTCATCTCCTTTATCATGAACTGAAGGTGCCAGCCTGACAACAGAGGTATTGACGCCTTTTTCTGCCAATGCCAATGCAGTTGCTTCCGATGATCTGAGAGAATTTTCTGCAATACTCTCTTCGGTTATAAAACCATTGATAGAAGGCAGCCCCAGCATCCCGGCAGTAACTACCATAGTTTTGTCTGTGCCTGCAAACATTTCCCCCATTGTAATGATCGCATTTTTGTCTGTTACTGCTGCCTCTGAAAATGTAGTTGCCCCACCTTTCATAAAGTCGTGGTTAAACCCACAGTGAATGATACCATCCGAATCAGCAGCACCTTGTTTCAGTATTTCAGTATCCTCAAGATTGCCTTTCAGTACTTCAGCGCCTAAATCATGAATGATTTTTGCCGATTTTTCCGAACGGGCCAGACCAACGACCTGGTATCCGGCACCTATTAATTCTTTTACAACTGCGGAGCCATTAAAACCCGATGCTCCTGTTACAAATACTTTCATTGCATTACTATTTTTTGTTGAAGCAAAGTTGCACAGATTTAACTGTCCTGATGTAGCCGAAAGTTAGTTTATTGTAGCCAAAAAGAAAACTGCGCCACCATAAACATCTATTTTTAAATGTTTTTTTACCATCCATTCGTGAATGGCAATCTTGGCCACCAATGACAGGAAATTTTATCAGCCACAGTGTAAAAAGCAAACGAAAGATTTTCCGGAAATTAATTAAAACCTATTTTTCGGCTTTAGCTTTAAGATTCTTCAGCCAGATCTGCAATGAATTTTCCAGGCCTTTCTGAAATGTACTGCTTAGCAGTGATACCAGCCAGCCTTCCATACTTTCTTCGACTTTTACTGTTGTTCTGCCATCGTGTTCTATGAATGACCAATTATGGATTGCAAAAGCCCCGAAAGCTTTACCTGACCAACCTATTTTATGTCCTGGCACTACGGTATGCAAGGTAGAATGAATGGTTAAACCACCACTTTTCCAATCAAAAGAGCTGTCTTTTTTGAATGGACCATTTAGCTTAGGATCTTCAACATCACTGTGCCAATCCTTCCAATGACCTATATCACTCATCATCTGATAAACTTTTTGTGCAGGAGCATTTATTGTAATTTCCTGATAGGTTTTTACAGGAGCATTTTTATTGATAGATTCTGTCACAGCGTATGAAGTGAAAACTTCCAGACAGATAATGATTACCGTAAGTATTCCTGCGATTAAAAGAAAACTGTAAACGAACTTTTTCATTATATATTATTTTTAGGATGATTAAACTATTTGAAAAACTCTAAGTGATCATGAACAAACTGTTCGAATTGAATTGCCGGTTTTCCCGTTATCTCGTGAACTGTATTAAAGATTTCAGCGGCCTCTCCTTTTGCATAATGAGCATAATCTTCGATCAGCCCCTCTACCTGCCATTCCGGAAACCCGGCAACCGTTAATGCTTCACGCATTTGTTCAGAATTTAAATCAACATAGGTAATTTCGGCTTCCAATACTCTGGAAAGTACTTCGGCCATTTGAAAATGAGTGAGAGACTTATTTCCGGTTATATTATAGATTTTGTTTTCATGCCCATTCTCTGTTAATACTTTTGCTGCCACTCCTGCAATATCACGAATATCAACAGCACTGACAGCGGCATTACCCAGTGAGCCATAAAATTGTCTTTCATATCTGACAGAATGCCCAAACGTTATAAGTCCCTGCATAAACAAATTCGGGCGTAAAAATGTATAATCCATTCCCGACTCTCTGATTCTTTCTTCAACAGCGGCATGATATCTGAGAAAACGTACCGGAGAAGCCTGGTCTGCAGCCAGCTGAGATAATTTCACAATATGCTTTACCCCTGCTTTTTGGGCAGCATTAATAAAATTAAGCTGAAGTTCTTCAGCATATTCCGATGAGTTGGTAAGCAAAAATGCTTTTTCAATTCCCTGTAATGCCTGAACAAGGCTATCGCTATCCGACAGATCACCAAGAGCTATTTCAGCCTGTGGCAAACCAGCCATCAGATCTCCCTGATCATTGCTTCGGACGAGTGCTCTGAAAGAGACATTCATATTAACCAATTTCTTAACAAGTTGTGTACCTACACTTCCCGTTGCTCCTGTTATGAGAAGATTTGTATGTTTCATAAAAACTGTTTTTTATTCCTTCAAAATTCAGTGTATTGCAGGATTTAAAATTGTAAGAAAACGAAGTCTTCTTTTACATATTTTTATGAGGAAAACAATATGGATAAACTCAACCCATCCTAGTGCCTGATCAGCATATAATGAGATGGTGTTATAAAAGTGATGAAGGTCCGGTTAATTCTTAGGATCACATATAGATTCCTGGAATTTCAGATATTTTGAAGGACTGAGATCAATATAATATTTAAAATCTTTAATAAGTTGGCTTTGATCATAATAACCACATTGGCTGATGACATCAAACCAATCTATTTTAATATGTTGACAGGAAGTGGTCTGGATTATCTGAATTGCTTTTAAAAAACGCTGATATCGGTGAATTTCTTTTGAGGTATAGCCAAAATGTTTTTTATGATTCGTCTGCAGTGATCTTTCGGATAGCTTATTTTTTCTGGAAATTTCTTTGATCGGGCTGAAGGTCGTACGGTCAAATGCAGCTATTTGTTCTGCGATACCATTACGATCCCGTAAATAAGGCCGGCAGAAATCCAGCAGAGCCTGAACCCGGTCTTCATTGGAACTTATCTTTTTCAATTCGGACCATAGCATTGTAAAACAATTCTGATGAATCAACTCATCAGGATGTATGGCTAAACCCTTTGTAAAATCTGTATTTCCGAAAAACCTGAAGAAAGCATCATCTTTAAAATTGCAAACCAGAATCTCTGCTCCTTTTGGCAGAATATAGTTAAAAGCATGTTTTATGGGCCCCAGTACGATACATTTTTCAACTTCAATGCTTTCTTTATTGTTAGAAATAAACGATGCAGGATGACCAAAACTGAAAATCATCATGGTCTGATATGAAGGTAAAAGTGTCTTTTCTACAGATTCTTCTGATCTGTTTTCTGCATAATAAAAATGCGAAAAAACCTCTTTAAATTCTGTAGGAGCAGATATTCTGTAATTATTATAACCTTCCATATTCCTGGTTTTGAAATAGATTCTTAGTCTAAACAAATGTATTTAAAATTTTACAATGCCAATTAATAATAAAAACCATTGATGGATTTTCCCATCAATGGCGGTCAGTTACATTTATGAGAAATTAATCCCAGGCCATAAAACCTTCGCAGGCAAAATAAATTAAAGTAATGTAAAAACCATATTTAATTAATTTTTTAATTACCTTATAGCTTTTGAACAATACCGGATTGTAAACTGATGGGTCGAATGTTGTTTTTGCTGTTTGTTTCATTTGTTTTATTTTTTATGGTTGTTATAAAATTGTTATTTACTTGATAATTGACAAAAAAATATTCTTTTTCTTTTTCGTCTGATTCTTTACAGATCATATCATAGGTCATCAGGATATAAGTCTTGCTTTTTATATTATTTTTCAAAAGAGTATGTGCTTTAATAACCGGTTCCCCATAAAGTTTTTTAAAAGCACCAATAGTATACTCTGAGAAAGTCCCATAATGCGCTACCAACTTTAATGACAGCCCAAGCTCATGCCCAATTACAGCTTCTATTTCTTTAAGTCTGACCGTAAAACTTCTTAGCATTGTTTCATACAGTTTTAAGATTTTCTGTACAGAAGGCTTTTTACAAAATTTGTAAAATAATATTGCGTCACCTTCAATTTCTGAGACTTTCATCCCTATTGTATTGGCTTGCAGAATTGCAGAAAGCAGCTCTCTGGTGATATAACGACCTGCTTCAATGCATATGCTGTTGACAAAGTCAGTATAACCACTAATGTCTGGAATGATGATCATACCTTCTTCAACACGGATATTTTTATTTTCTGA
Organism: Chryseobacterium sp. ON_d1; assembly: GCF_006829085.1. Taxonomy (GTDB): domain Bacteria; phylum Bacteroidota; class Bacteroidia; order Flavobacteriales; family Weeksellaceae; genus Chryseobacterium. Next base: position 124,325 of record NZ_BJTC01000001.1, on the reverse strand, counting down.
CAGATACTCTTTGTATAAACATTTCATGATGACAGATTTTTACGTTCTTTCTGAGACAAATGTAGATACGTCCATGAACAAGAAATTGTAAGAAAACGAAAGATTAAAAAGCCTCCATATTGGTAATATCAAAAGTACGGATGAAAACCATGGTCCATAAGTATAGAGATTACGTTTCTAAAATATATCAATACATGGCAATTTCTATATGAATTAACCTTCTATACGGTATTTCCTGACATAATAAATTTTAATAAGGAATATTTGTCTTCCTCAATTTCAGAACAACTTTTTGAATTCGGGGTAGCACGAGTAAAATAATGATTACAGAAATTACACCTATTAACATCAAATCGTAGTAATCTCGGGTGGCACGAGCCAAGATCTGGTGTCCTACCATTTGATTAAAATAGCCTGTCGACATTGATTTTGAGGCGTATGCATCACTGCCTGATTTCATATATTGATTTTGGATATCCAGTAAAGTAACTGGCAATTGAGGGTTGATTTCCGTTAGCGTTTCCCGGATTTTTTCCCTAACTGCTGATTTCGCAAATAACTGAAGTTCATTATTAAGAGCCAGGCTAGCCGTAAACCCTGTAAACCTTGCGAATATTCCAATAAGTGATGCATTTATTGCAATTTTAGGGGGCACTGATGAGATTGTAAATGAAACAATCGGAACAAATAATACTCCTGTTGCCACACCATAGATAAACAGGGGCAGAATGAAATCATTTGTTTCTCCCTGTATGGAAACGAATAGTATCATGTAGGCATAATACACCGCCATAATCGCAAAACCAACAATAATAATTCTTATCAGGTTATACCCAATCAAAATAAAGCGTGAGGTAACAAACATGCCCAAAACTGTTCCTGTTATTACGGCAGTCCATATTGGAATCGTACTCAGTGGATCATTTCCTAAAATCACCTCAAGATAGCCGTAGGCAAGTCCCGTACTTCCCTTGAAAAGGTAAAAGGTAAAAAGAAGTAAAAGGCCAATAGCAAAATTCTCTGCTTTAAAAATCTGCAAGTTGATTAATGGTCTTTTAAGTTTCAGTTCTCTAATAATAAAGAGAGAGAGAATGACTAAGTTACCTAAGCTTAGAATAAGTATCGACGGACTGCCAAACCAGCCCAATGGTCTTCCATAGACAAGAATGTATCCTAATATTAAGATAAACGATACATAAAACAGATAGCCTATCCAGTCCACCTGATAGAGCGGAATTTTTTTGGTAAATCGGGCCTTACTGTTCATCGTAAGCAACACAACAGAGGTAAGGATAATGAGTAGGTTATTGTGTCCGTAGAATAGCCAATTAAAATCAAAGAAATGAATTATTACACTGGTATAGATGGTGTAAAACGGCACAGCAATCTGTATACTGCCATAAAGAAGACTATAAGCAATGACACGGGCACGTACAGAATCCAGCCTTGGGAAAATGAGCTGTAACACGATACCTGACATTAATGCACAGGTAATTCCTTGCAAAAACTGGCAAATAACAAACAATGTCCAATCTTTAAAATGAAAACATAGTGTTGAACTCAGCGCATTGATCCCCAGTGCTATCAGTAAATATTTTCTGGGTTCAAAATACTTTACAATACGGGAGTCAAGTGCCAAGAAAGCTACAGTTGAGCCATAGATAACCACCATACCATATTGTACATCGGCAGGCTGTATACCGTAAAAGCCCATCGCTGCTACCGGACTGCCATAAAAAGCGAAGCTAAACAGGCTAGTCATCAGAATGGCAAATATTACCGATCTTGCCATCCATTCGGACACCCATGATTTGAAAACAGGTATTTTATGGGTTTGCATTTTTTAATTTTTTAAAACATAAACATTTGCGTTCATTCCTGCTGAAAGTTTAGATAATTTGGCAGGCTGATCCGTCAGTTTGATCCGAACAGGAATGCGTTGGATGATTTTGACGAAATTGCCTGTGGCATTATCAGGAGGAAGCAAAGAATAGCGTGAACCTGTGGTAGGTGAAAGTGATTCAATAATACCATTAAATTTTTCATGCGGAAAAGCATCGACCTCGACAGATACCGCTTGCCTGATCTGAAAGCCAGCAACCTGTGTTTCCTTAAAATTTGCCGTTACCCATTTTTCCTCGGCTCTGTTCAGTATAAATGCCAATGTTTGACCTGCCTGGACCAGTTGCCCTTCCTGAATGGTCTTTTTACCAATTTGCCCATCAAAAGGTGCTGTGACAATGGTATATCGAATGTCTAATTCCTGTCTTTGAAGAAGTGTTTCTTTGAGCTTTATTTCTGCCTGTATCGCTTTGCGTTGTGCACTGAAGTCATTTAGTTTGGATTCAGCTACCTGTAAAGAAGCTTTTGCCTGATCATAATCAGATTGCGTGATTGATAAAGAAGTACTCACATTATCAAATTTCTGTTGTGTGGTGGATTCATCAGCCAGTAGATTTTTATAACGGCCAAATTCTTTTTGCTGCTGATTCAATCTCGCTTCAGCACCTGCCAACTGTGCCTTTATAACCTCAATATTTTTAATTTGCGTTTCTTCATTCGCCGCCAGGATAGGTAATTTGGCATGCGAACTCATGAGTTCTGCTGACGCAGCGTCTTTTTTCAGCCCATATTCGCCCAGCTCAATCACCACAAGCGTATCTCCTTTTTTAACCTGCTGATTGTCTTTATAACATACTTTACTGATATATCCGCCCACTTTTGCATTGACGGGGGACAAATAGGCATCCACCTGTGCGTCATTAGTCTGTTCATAATCCAGTCTTTCTAAGAAACAGGCTGCTCCCCAAATAATAATTCCTGCCAATAATGTGATTCCGAACCATTTGGTAAGGATTATAATGATTTTATCTGTCTTATTCTTGTTCATAATGTTGTATTAAAGAATTCCTACGATCGCCAGCAATCTGATCTTTGTGAGTTTTACGTTTGTTTGTGCAGCTGTTAAATTGAATCTGGCTTCCAATAAATTATTTTCAGCCTCCAGAAGATCAGTCAGAAGAGATTCCTGATTCAGATAACTACTTCTGATAACCCGAACCGTTTCGGTGTTTTTTGCTATAATTTTTGCGGCTGTTTCAACACTTTCCAAAGCTTGTTGCTGCTGCAGATAAGCTTCTTTTACCTGGAGGTAAATTTCATCTTTCTTCATTTCAGCTTTTTCTTTTACCTGATGGCTTATAACCTGGGCACGGGCTATTGAATGTTTACTCTTGTAGAGATTGTCAATAGAAAACTGTGCTTTAATTCCTGTTTGACCAAATCCCCACAGGTCATTCGAATATGGATAGAACGAGATCTGCGGATAGGTATAATTGTAATTGGAGTACAGCGATATTTTGGGAAATCTTGTGGCTTTAATCTGTCTGATGTTCAATTCGTTCCATTTAATTTCACTATTGACCATTTTATACTCAGGAGACTGATGGAGTGCGATATCTATATAGTCGCTGTAAACTGTATCTGTGATGGTACCTGTTTTAACAATATCCTGATAATTGATGGTTAATTCATTTTTAGCTTCACGCCCCATTAGAATATTGAGCCGCTGTCTGGCAATTTCTATCTTTTTTTCAATATCAGAAAAACTAAGTTCCAGCTGAGATAATTTTACAGAGATTCTCAGCACATCACTCTTAAGCACGGTACCGTTTTTATACAGGCTTTCTATCAGGGTCAGCTGTTTTTTTTCTGTATCAATTTCTGCTTCAAGAAAATCATGGAAATGCAGAAATTTATATAACTCAAAATATGCAGCTGCCACATTATATTTTATACTCTGATTTTGGAGTTCAGCTTCATATTGTTTCTGTATCTCTTCTTCTTTTTTCATGGCGATATTTCTTCTCTCTCTGCCTCCATTAAAAAGACTGAAATTTAAGCTGTATCCCAGTCCGTATCCATAGCCTTTTACAGGTACATCCTGAGGTGATGCGAATAAACCATTATCATAAATCAAAAATCTGGAATTGAGTTTTATATCCCCACCTACCGCAATCTCAGGTAACAAGCGATCCTTTGCTTCAAGTACCTCCAAACTAGCTTTTTGAAGATTTAAATCAGAAAGTTTCAGCTGGTGATTATTCGCTTCAGCGATTTTCCATATCTGTTCCAAACTTAATGCTTGGACATTTTCTGTATTCTGAGCATGGAGGGATGGTGCAAACAGCACCCACCCTATGACCAAAATCGAGATTGAACTATATTTTTTCATTATTTTTTAAATGATTTTTATTTTTATTACTCGGTATTAGCCATTTTTTGACCGCCTCTTTTAATGCATCGAAGGCAAAGGTTAAATCGGTTCCCGGTATAAAAACAGTATGATAGGCATAAGCAGGCCAACAGGCATTTATTGCCTTAATATTTTTTATCAAATGGGATGATGTATTAGAATCTTTATTTTGAATTTCAGGTTCTTGGTGAAAGCACATCTTTTTCTGTTTCATAATGATTTACTATTATTTACACAGCAAAATTATCCAACGTACAATGTCTTCTTTTTATATAATTAGCCTAATATTTACTATATTTGGCCAAATGGAAATTTTTAACCAATTAATAAACATTGTTGATCAAAATCCTGAATCTATCCTGGTGATACGACAGCAGACAGAACAGCGCTTGCCTTCACACCAGCATGACAAAGCGCAGCTGTTATTGGTTTATGGTGGTATTGCTTACTTGCAAACTAATGAGAAAGATTTCTATATTCCGTCTAATCATTATATCTGGATACCTAAGAATTATCCTCATAACCTGATGTTTAACACACAAGATTTGTATATTATCAATCTCTATTTCCCGAGTGATGGAGTGAGTGGTTTTTATGATGAACTAGGTATTTATCCTGTGAGTAAGCTTCTTTCAGAAATGCTTTCATTCAGTGAAAAATGGCAAGGAAATTATTATAAAGGGTCCTGGGAATTTGAGTTTTTAACAACGCTGCGGAATGTGCTATCAAAAGAAAACCTAAAAAAATTTTCTATTCAACTTCCTACAACAGATGACCAACGGCTCAATGCCATTATCGATCATGTCAGAAATCGCTTAAGAGAGGACCTCAGCTTAGACACTATTGCGCAGCAATTTGGGATGAGTGTGAGAAGTTTGACAAGATTATTCCAAACGAAACTTCACATTACTTTTATTCAATATTTAAAAATGCTGAGGATTATCAGAGCTATGGAATTAATCAAAGATACTGATCTGAATATTACCGAAATAGCTTATGAAGTCGGCTATTCCAATATATCTGCATTTAGCAATAATTTTCAGCAACTGACTAATATGAGACCTTCTGAATTTAAACTAAAATAAAAAGTATCAGCTTACATCATTTCAACATTCATGAAACCGTATTATCAGTACAAAATCTCAGCACTTCTGCTTTGTTTCTTTTTGTTCTTCTGATTGACGGGCTGTCAGGATCCACTTTTAGGTATATCCTGTTTAATTTGAATCCTACATTTTCTTATCTTTTCCTTTGGTTATTAAATGAATGGGGCAGGTTCAATCTGTAATTTTTTATAGACACTTGAGTTTTAAGATGTATTATTCAGTCAGATATCACATTGATTAACCTATTTTATTTTTACAAGTATTATCTTGTTCATCTATAGAGTCAATATTACCTCTCATTCCTGAAGACAAATACAGAAAAAACTGCCGCAATCAGAACGCCTGCACCATATAACTGGAATGCCCTTTCCAGACCAACATTGATGATCAGGCTCAATCCGAGGCTTCCCAGGCCATAGCCTGAAAAAAGAAAAAATGCGAAGAGGCCTGTTGCAGCACCTTTTCGGGAACTGAATGTAGTAATTATAGCAGCAAATAAAGGATGAGACAGATCAAATCCCAGAGAAAGCAATGCCACTATAATACAGGATGCAGTAAGACTCAAATTCTGGCTGAGCAGCAATACAGTGATGCTTCCCAGGAATAGACCTAAAGGTATTATCCTGCTTCTTCCGTAACGATCGGCAAGTCTGCCCAGCAATGGCCCCAATAATAACCCGGGAATTCCATAACCCAATAAGGCTAACCCAATCTGAAACTCATTCAAACTGTAATTTTTATAGAAAAAATAGGCAAGCCAGGCGAAAATACCACCATGGAACATCCCGTTAAGCAAGACATAAAAATAGGTACGCCTTGCCCTTCTGCTTGACAGTATACCATGAAAGGACAGCAAAATATTATCATTGCTTTCCGCTAATTCCCCTCCTTCTTTGAATATATTTTTCTGATACATCACTATGAGGAAAAAAATAAGCAGAGCTACGCCTGCAACACCTATAAAAAGCCATTGCCAACCTATCACTGATGTAATTAAGGCCCCTGCACTGGAACCAAAGGCAGTACCTCCGGCCATGTTGCCAAAGAAGATCCCCAGTGCATGCCCCCGCTTTTCGTACGGATAGCCATCACTGATCCAGCTAATGGTTGTAGGAGCAATACCGGCTGCACCGATGCCCGTCAGTAACCGAAGAAAAATCATCTGGTCGACCCCTCTGACAAAAGCGGTCAGCAACGTGAGCAAGGAAAATATGATCAGGCAGAAAGCCACTATCCGGAATCTGCCAAAGCGGTCACTTAGAGGCGCATACACCAGTGTGAACAATCCATAACCGAGCAGATAGGCTGGTTCAATAAAACTCACATGCCGGGCGCTGGTACCGAACTGTTCTGATAACAAAGGCAGCAATGGTGCAACCATGAATCCTTGAAAAAAGACAATAAAAGTAGCCAGAGATAGAATATAGACAGGCAGCATGGATACTTGCGTGCCTGTTGTGTCGCTTGTATTAATTTCGTTCATTCTTATTTGTTTGATCGTACAAATTTCAAGAACTTAAACAGCACAAGGCTTGTCCATATTCAGGCAATTATTGGATTTTTTATCGATTTTGGCTGTCAAGCGGGCTGCGCATGAGTTGAAGAGCATCTCTCCGGTATGCTGTGGGAGTTATGCCTGTCATTTTCTTGAAAAAACGGTTGAAATAAGCTGCTTCAGTAAACCTAAGCAAATCTGCTATTTCCGACACCTGTAGATCAGTATGTGTCAACAGGCTTTTTGCTTCCAGCAATATTTTTTCATTGATATGGTATAAGGCTGTGTGTCCTGTATATTTTTTAACTAAAAAGTTTAAATGGCTAGGGGTAAGGTTCAGTTCATCTGCAATGGTTCTCACTGTTGGCTTTTCTTCTCTCCTTTTATTTGGAGCATCAACAGCGTAAGTATCCAGCACTCTTCTGAATCTGACCATCAACGAAGCCTGCTTCAACTGAAAAGCTGTTTTCACCTCTTTATCTTTATAATACAGACGGCGGATCTGGATAAGCAACACTTTTAACAAAGACTGTATCATTTCAAAATTGTCCTCGTTGCCTGATGTCATTTCGCCGAGCAACTTTTCGGCGGTGCATCCTATAGCATCCATATCTTCCTGTGACAATTTCAGGATTGAATTTGCTCCGTTCAAGAAAAAAGGATAATCCTTTTCAAACTTGGGTTTTAAAGGATCTATTTTTGCAAATTCGGGGGTAAAACAAAGGAGGTAACCATAGATAGTTTCCACCCGCTGCCAGCTTTCTATTTTGCCGGGGTATGCGAAATAAATACTGTTCGCTGAAGTATTGACGGTTTCATCCGGAAGCAGAAATCGAAGTCCAGGCGTTCTACAGATCAAAAGCCGGAAAAAATTACCCCGGAACAACGGCATGAACAATAATTTGCCTTTTGCCTGGTCTTCCACCCGCATAATGGTAAAAAAATTATTATCTGCTTTACCGATCCTGAAGGTATCGAAAAAGTCGCTGATTGTATCAAGCCAAGGAATATAGGCCTGCGCTCTTTTATCCGCCATAGATGATCAAAAAATCCGTTACAAATTTAGGTAAAATCACTTATGTCGGATCAATCAGCTCTATTTTCATCTTAAAAAACTACTACTCTTTCACAAACCTCTGCTAAAGTGTACAGGCAGAGCATCAAAAAGTTATGCGACATTGGAATAAATGAGCCTCTCAAAAGAATGAGAGGCTTTTTAATGCTGAATTTTGTAATATTATTCCTATTAAAAGATAGATTTAATATCTGAAATATGCGACTATTGCTGACAGAATAAAAACAATAATCAACATGGGAAGCATTTCGTATTCTTTTTTTTGGATATGAACAAAAATACCTGCCAGCATGGTCAAACAAAAGCCTGTCGCTGCCATCGGTGTCAAAATTGGCAAAATACCGAAAAGCCAAGGAAATATGATTCCAAAACAGCCCAATAATTCAAGAAAACCTAATATCCGGATTGGTATTATAGAGCTGTCAGGTTTTAGATGCCCGTTCTCGACGTGTGTGTTTTTACTGCCTGTAATTTTTCCATAACCTGGCATGATAAAAAATAGAGACAGAAGTCCCTGTATAATCCACAAAATTGTATTCATTCTATCTGTTGGTGAAGTTAATGATAAGCTATCGAAAGCTTTGATAAATGAATTAAACAAGTATTGCCTTGAAATAATTTCAAGACAACATATTCAATAATTTTATATAAAAATCTTTGAAATTAATTCTTGTTTATCCTTTTTTTGGTTGGTCTAACCAAAGATTAACTTCTTCCATTTCAGTGAATTGCTTTTGTACTGACACAAAGATAATCAGGACTATTACAAAATAATAAACAGATCAATAATAAATTGTTACAAAAAGTTCAATTATATTTTCAAAATATACGATTTATAAAATGTCACTCTTTTTGGTAAATATAAATGTTCAATTTTTATTAAAATTATCGCTGTCTGAAGAAAAGTAAACCGTAATTACCTATGTGTGGGTACTTAAAAAGGTTAATAAACTATTGACGAACCAACAAGCTTACAAGAAGCTTAATCACCGTAAAGCCTTGTAAGACAATCTCCAGAAACAAAAACAAGTAGTTGGCAGTAGTTTTTTCTCAGATTAGCTAAGCTTTTGCTTGGCCCACAACTTTGCACTTCGCCCGGATTTTCTGGTAGATTTTTCTTTTCATTGCTCATTCATCCGAACATTAATCTGATACAGAGCTATTCAATCTTTACATCAGTACTTTTTGAAACCAGTTTTTTGTACGGATCAGCTAAGAATTCATCAAGATAATCAGCATTGCTGTTACCAAAGCCCGCCCCGTGTGCCCGGTTGTGGATAATAAGAAGCTGCGCGTTGGGCATATATCTTTTAATAAGCGTATTATAAAAGGGCCTACAAAACGGATCGGCATCACCTGCTGATATCAGTGCCGGAATATTCGAATAAACAGGTGTTTTTATCGATTGGGGCTGGGGATTAACCTTCCAGCAATCGCAGATTTCTTTATTGACGTTATTAAAAGGGTAACCGGCAAGCCAAGGAAGGATCTCATCCTGCTTGGCAATCAGTTTGGGATCTGAATAAGCAATCTGTTCCGAACAATATACCGAATAACGCATGCCCAGTGTTCGGTTCAGATCGCCAGAAAATATACCATCCATAACTTCGGTGATATACGGCTGATGTTTGCCATTGATAATATCATTCACTACAGATGGCACTGTTTGAACTGTTCCATTCTCCATTTTTCCGAAAATGGCATCTAGCAGCTCGGCTTTCCCATAGCTGATTTTGATACTATCGCTACTTCCTTTGGGAAGATAGCGTGCAGTAAAACGTTTGGAGGAAATTTTGGTGAAATAATCATGGAAACGCGACTTAAGATCTTTATATATGGTTTTTGTTGAATCGGCATCCACATTACCAATTACCTGATTTAAAGCTTCGTTCATATTGATCAGTCCATGCTCTTCATAATTTACAAAACTGGGAAGGGGCGAATTCAGTATAAGTGCCTTTATACCTTCGGGATGGTTTTTAGCAACAGTAAGCATTAATCCACCACTATAAGAAATGCCGACCAGCATCATGGATTCGATTTTTAAGGCTTTTTTAAGATCGCTGATATCCGCAGCGCTTTCCGTAGTATTGTATGCTGAAAGATCGATGCCTTTTGCCGTGAAACGTTTCCGTGCTGATGTTACCGCGAGCTTTACCAAGCTGTCTTTGGGAAGGTTTTCCCTATACGAACGTTTAATGGCTTCCTCCACTTCAGGACACTCTAGTGAAGGGACAGCCAGCTTGGTACCGCGCTGATCGAAAGCGATAAAACCGCCATATCTTAAAAAGCCTGAGTTCGGTCCGATCTTGCTAATCCCCAGTGTAGTACTATATCCCGGACCGCCTGTGGTATATAGGGAAATATTTTTAATGGAGTCCTGATTCTTTCTCCTTACAAAAATAAAGGGGATTTTGATCAGGTTTTTTGTAGGCCTTGCTCTGCTTTCCGGTACTACCAGATAACCGCATTTTGCCACTACACCATTTTCTACCTTGATTTTACATCCGTAGGGTTCTATTTTTGGAGTGTAAGATTGTGAAAAAACATTTGAACTAAAAAAGAGAAACGATAAAGCCAGCAATGTATAAATTTTCATGTTTCTTGATTTTATACAAAACTACCATATCAATTTTGACCTCAAAAGGTAAAAAACAGACAAAATCACTTAAGGTCGGCCAACCTTGTTCCGGTAAACAGTACCGCGCTCCTGTAAAAATGGCTCATATCATAATAGCCATAGTCTGTCGGTAAAAAGCTACCGCGGTCGCTGAGAAACTGGGTAAGTGCAGTACGTGCTCTTAAGATGACGAAATAATTCTTTGGGCCGGTGCCCACCACTTTATGGAAATACCTGTTGAGTGTTTTTTCACTCATACAAACACAATCTGCCAGCTGAGCAGTTGAAAGGCCCATTTCCGTATCCAAAAAACAGCCGATACTCCTTTGGACCATCGATAGGTAATGGCTTCCGGGGCTTTTAGCTTTTCTTTCCAATAGGTAATGTTCCCAAAGCTGCACCCGCGTTTCAAAATCGGGTGCCTGTTTGATCTTGTTGATGACACGCTTGGGAATCAGTTCGTCAAGCATTATGACATCGCTGGCGATTCTGGTCTGACTGATACCGAATATGGCTTCAAAACCACCCGGTAGAAATTTAATGGTGAAGATATTATCGGTTGGGGCATTCTGCCTTTCAATTGTTTCGCTGCGCAGAACCAAAACATCACCATTTTCATTGATCTGATGCATATGTTTTCCGTTGCAAAGCTGGTAGGGACTTCCCAGATTAAGCCAGATGGTGGGAGTAAAACTCGGAAAAAGTTTAACCGTGAAACGTTCATCCTGGATAAATGATCTGGCGAAAACAAGATCAGTTTCAGAAAAAAACTCGATATGTGGAGAAAGGCTTTCCTGTGGTGCTAAAAACCGGTAAAACTTCCTGATATTATCAAATATTTCTGTCATATAATCACTAGGTTGTTTTTCTGATTGGTTGTTGCATTGTGTAGGAAAAAAATGATGGGAATAAACCTTATATTTTATAGTCTTAAATTTAGGGATTTTTTATTTTCACTGCTCCATATGCAATAAGAAAATATGAACTTATTTCAGCTGTATAATTTAAAAAAAGACAAGTAAACGCAGTACGAGGCAGTTTCATCACTGGCATCCGAGGAGGTGACTTTTTGCGGATCAGTCTCAAAAACTGGGGAATATTGTATTTATGGAATTTAAACTAACGCAAAGTTTTTAGCCTCTTATCTCATATTTTCAAGGGAGCAAAGCATGAAATCAATTTCAATGATTCTTTCTAAGCTAATACATATCCATTAAGCTTCTTAAGCGACAAAGTCGTACTTCTTAGCTTTCTAAAATAAAACATTTGAATCATTTTTCTTTGCGATTAAAAAATGACCTGTCAGTTCAATAAAAAGTATAGATTTTGTACTAGCCCCCAACTTTTGCACCTGATCTCCTATTATTGGAGGTGTAAAATAAAAAAGGTACAAATCTTTGATTTGTACCTTTTTGCGGAGAGTGAGGGATTCGAACCCCCGGACCTGTTACAGTCAACAGTTTTCAAGACTGCCGCAATCGACCACTCTGCCAACTCTCCCTAAACTCCGGCTATACCGTTGTTTTCAGTGGTGCAAATATAGAGCGATTTTTAGTTTCCGCAAAACTTTTCTTACACAAATTTTAACGAAAATTAATAATAGACTAGAAATCAAGGGAATTATTTTGAGGAACTCATACCCTGTTCCCGGTCTATGATCGCAATGAAGCTGTTTTTTAAAAGATCTGACGGATATACAAACTGATCTCCATCTTTACCCTTCACCACAATAGCGGCCTGTTCATCGTTAAGGCATTTGTCCAATTGGGTCTTCATGTCATTAAGAGTTCCATCGGGAACCTCAATAATATAAGTTCCTGTAACATGGTTAATTTTTATGATTTTTCTTTCCATATTCTTTTTGATTAGGCCCTAAATTTAGGAATTTTACTTTAAGTATAAAGATATTTCAGGAAGAGATACGGACTGATAAATATAAAAGGATACCATAAGTCCCTGTCTAAAAGCTATAATCAATCAGTCATCAGAATAGACTATATTTGTGGCATTTAAAACTAATAATACTATTTTTCAGATGTTTACTCAATCTTTCACTAAAAACACTGCTATTACCGTCTCGCTAATTTTCTCCTTTATGGCTTTTTGTCAAAAAACGCCCATGTCTGTTCTTCCTTCCGGCCATCTTGTAGTTGGCGCTGAAGTGGATGGTAAAAAAGGAAATTTTATTTTTGATACGGGAGGAGGAATCAATCTTTTTCTTGGAAACTTTTCCAAAGAACTGGGAGCCAAAGAAACCTATAATTATCTGACTGCCTTCAGGGCCACAGGAGAAAAGATGACCATTCCCCTGTTCAAATCAAAGGAGATTATTTTTAACGGTAAAAAGTTTAAAAATATCTGGTATTCTACCCACGATATGGAAATTAAAGGAATTGACGGGTTAATTTCCCTTCCAATGCTTTATGACACTGAGTTCATCATAGATTATACTACCAATGAGCTTATTTTTCCCAAAGAGAAACTGAACAGTAAGAAAGTGATGGATATCCAGCTGTCAACCAATGCTGACCAGTCTCTGGATATTACAACATATGTGCTTCTGAATAACAAATACAGGATTAATGTTCTCCTCGATTCCGGATCCGGTAAAGATTCTTTCTGGTTGAGTGAACGCCTGATGAAAACACTGGATATCAAAAAAGGGAACCTCCAGGTAATTGAAAATAAAAGTGAATTTAACCCTGATCTAATAACCAAGTTTTATAAGGGAAATATTGGTTCCATTTCCACCTCTTTTGCCACCGTTGAAAACCCTGCCGTTTTTTTTGTAGAAGGTCTTATCTATGAAGGTAAAACAAGCATCAACTGGCTTGGTAAAAAACTGGGATTTAATCTTAAAGATAAAAAGATCTATATTCTGGATTAAAGACAATAATGAAGTAAAACGGTCACTCTGACGAAAGAAAAATCTCAAACCTGAGTAACATTCTCCTTTCGTCAGAATGACAGTGTAGAAATTACTCTCCTGCCGGCTCAAATAATTCGATTTTGTTTCCCTCCGGATCCAGGATGTGTACAAATTTCCCATATTCATACGAAGTCACCTCATCCAAAACCGTTACACCTTCTTTTTTCAGCTCCTCTACCAGTGTTTCAATATTTTCTACATGATAATTGATCATGAATTCTTTTGATGAGGGCTCAAAGTATTGGGTAGACTCTTTAAAAGGGCTCCACAGCGTATATCCTTTTTTATTGGAATCTGCGTCTTTCCAGTCGAATTTAGCACCGTATGGACTGGTGGGCAGCCCAAGATGGGTTTTGTACCACTCGTTTACTTGTTCCGGGTCTTTACACTTAAAGAAGATGCCTCCGATAGCGGTTACTCTTTTCATTTTTGATTCGTTTTTTCAGTTTACATATAATGAGATGCAAAGTATGATCGTTTGCAGTTTCACAAATATATTAATGTTTTCATTAGAGATTTTATTATTTTTTCATTAGAGACTTAATATGGAGATTTTTTATTGGAAAACATAATGGCAAAAGTGATGTTAAAAGGACTTCTTATAAGGCACAAAGATTTTATACCCAAAAAATTATTGTGAAATTTATTCCATTTCACGCTGATTTTGCAGATACTGATAAAAACCTGTGTGATCTGTGAAAACAGTATTATCATCTGCTGAAAATCTTCAATTTTCTTGCGTCTTAAAATAAAGCATAAAACGTAAAATTGCGCCTTTGCGATTCTCAAGCAAAAGAAATGCGCAGACATAAGTAAAACGAAAAAGCGCACCCACGGGGCACGCTTTATATTATATAAACTGAATAATATTAGTGTAGTTCAGCTAAATATTTCTCTGCATCCATAGCAGCCATACATCCGCTTCCAGCAGCGGTAATAGCCTGTCTGTAGATGTGGTCCTGAACATCCCCGGCAGCAAATACGCCCGGAAGATTCGTTCTTGAAGAACCTTTTTCAGTAACAATATATCCGTTTTCATCAAGATCCACCTGACCTGCAAAGATATCCGTATTCGGTTTGTGGCCAATGGCGATGAAGATTCCTTCAACGTCTACAGTAGACTTCTCCTGAGTCTGGTTATTGATAATTACCGCTCTTTCTACCAGGCTGTTTTCCCCTTCAATTCCGATTAATTCATGGTGAAATTTCACTTCAATATTCGGAGTGCTTTCTACCCTGTGAACCATTGCTTTTGAAGCTCTGAAAACGTCTTTTCTCACCAAGAGAGTCACTTTCTTACAAAGTTTTGCAAGATAAGTAGCCTCTTCTGCTGCTGTATCTCCTGCTCCTACTACCACCACGTCTTTTCCTCTGTAAAAGAATCCGTCACATGTAGCACAGGCAGAAACACCTCCCCCTGCATATTTTTTCTCATCTTCTAGACCTAAATATTTTGCTGTAGCTCCTGTAGAGATGATTACTGTTTTGGCAAGGATCTCTTTGTTTCCTGCATATAATTTGTGAACACCGCCTACTTCTTTAGCGAATTCAGCTTTAGTGATCATTTCGTAATGAACTTTGGTATCAAATCTTTCTGCCTGTTTTTGCAGATCCATCATCATTTCAGGACCTGTAATCCCGGCTGGATACCCTGGAAAGTTATCCACTTCAGTAGTGGTTGTTAATTGTCCGCCCGGCTCCAAACCTGTATACAGTTCAGGTTTTAAGTCTGCTCTTGCTGCATAGATAGCAGCTGTGAAACCAGAAGGCCCAGATCCAACGATCACACAATCTAAAATGTTTTGCTCCATAATTTGCTTTGTTCGAAAAGATTTAATTTGAATTAAGACCGCTAATTTCGGAATTTTTAATTTCTTTTTAAAGTTATTTTAATGATACTTGTCAATATCAGATATGCGGATTGTCAATGAAGGCTACAAGATGCTGGAGTCAAGAGTCAATGCAGGGTACGGGTTTAAAAACACCTGTTCTTTATCTATTATCTCTCCGTCTATCATCTATCATCTATCATCTCCCTCACTACACTTTCATCTTAATCTTATCTACATTGATGATCTTGTACACAAGTTCTATGATCAGTTCGGCTTCTCCCATATTCACTGCCCCCAGCCCTTTTCCTTTCATATCGAATTCGCGTAAAATGGAAATCACTCTTGTAGCATGTTTTAAGGGATAAAGTCTGGCACTTTCAGCATAATCTTTGATAAAATAAGGATTTACGCCCATTTGCGAGGCAATTGTCTGCGGCGACTGACCTGCCATGGTCTGATAGATAATCACATTTGAAAAATAATTGTAAAGACTTGCCAGCATCATGACAAAGGGATTATTCTTCGGGTTTTTTCCCATGAAATGGGCAATTTTAAAAGCTGCATTGGCATTTTTTGTCCCGAGAGCCTTCTGAAGTTCAAAGATATTATACTCCTTACTGATGCCAATATGATTTTCAACAATGGTACCGTCAAGAATTTCTCCTTCTTTAAGGATCATCTTCAGCTTGTTCAGCTCATTGGCAATTCTGGACAGATCGTTTCCAAGATATTCTGCCAGAAGATGGGAAATGTTGGGAGCAGTATTGATTTTAAGCTTTACACATTCATCCGAAATCCATTTGGGCAGATTATTTTCCTTTACAGATTCGCTCAGAAAAAGCATTTTAGCTTTATCCAGAGCTTTGGCAGCCTTCTTTCTGCTGTCCAGCTTCTTATGTTTGTGTGCGAAAACCAGTACTGTAGAAGGTACCGGATTGTCTACATACGATTCCAGAATTCTGTTTTCCTCTTCATTGAATCTTAAATCCTGAGCTTCTTTCACGATAATCACCTGCTTATCTCCCATCATCGGAAACTGTCTTGCCAGAGAAAGGACTTCCTGATAGGTAGTATCTTTTCCGTAAGTAACCGTTTGGTTGAAAGCTTTTTCATCTTCTTCCAAAAAGTTGTGTTCAAGGGCTTTTACTGCAACATCAATAAAGTAGGGTTCTTCTCCGTGGAAAAAATAAATCGGTAAAACTTCTTTATTTTTAATATTTTTGAGGATTAAATCTAATTCTTTCATCTTATTAATGGAACTTCCAAAACTGAATTTTCAGGAAACTTTTGATTTTAAATTCAAGAAAGACAAAGATAAGTTTTTTATTTATGATTTGGTTCGCAAAACTTATCTTCTGCTCACTCCTGAGGAATGGGTCAGACAGCACTGGATTCATTATTACCTGACTGTAAAATCGTATTCTACATCAGCCCTGATTACTGAAAAAAAAATCATTCTGAACGGTCTTACCAAACGTATAGATCTTCTTATCACTGAAAAAACAGAACCTGTAATTCTGATTGAATGCAAGGCTCCACAAATAAAATTAACGGAAAAAACATTTGAACAGACTGCCAGGTATAATTCTATTATCGGAGCAAAGGAAATCATCCTGACCAATGGACTTCAGCATATCAATGCCTATTATGAAGAAGGGCAGTATCAGTTTTACAGACCAAACTGAGATAAGAACAGAATTAAAAAAAGAATTTAAATAATATTCTATTCATATTCTTTCTGAGTTATTTTTATTAATTTCGATAAGGTTTTTCTAGACACTAATATCACAAACTTCTACATGAATCACAACAATTGTTATGCTGTGTATTGGTGAAAAAGGATTAGTGTAGCTTATATGAATATAAATTACAAAATATGATACGTTCCATCTTATTAACCGCAATGATTATGGCTTCTGGATCCCTTTTCAGTCAAAAACTTAAACCTGTTTCCTACCAGGACGGTTCACAGAAATTAAATGGCCTCATTACCTCCAATGCTGGAAAAAAACTTCCGGGAGTTCTGATTCTTCCAGCCTGGAAAGGTATTGACGAAGAAGCTAAAACAGCAGCTATTGAACTTGAAAAGCAAGGCTATATTGCTTTTATTGCTGATATTTATGGTGAGGGAAAAATTCCTGCAGACAATGAATCTGCTGCTAAAACTTCCGGATATTACAAACAGAATTATCAGGAATACCAGAAAAGGATATCGTTGGCATTGGAGCAGCTGAAGAAAAACGGAGCTATTTCTGACAAGGTAGCTGTCATCGGATATTGTTTCGGAGGTACCGGGGCTCTGGAATCTGCAAGAGGACATTTACCTGTTGCCGGTGTGGTTTCCATTCACGGAAGTCTGGCCAAAGACCAAAGCAGAAAAAATGAAGCCTTAACCGCTAAAATCCTGGTTGAAAATCCGGCTGATGATAAAAGCGTAACTCCTGATGATTACAATAATCTCATCAAAGAGATGAATGAAGGAAATGCCGACTGGCAGATTATTACCTACGCCCATTCAAAACACACCTTTACAGATCCGAAATCACCGGATTACAATGAAACCATGGCCAAAAGAGCATGGAATCATACCCTTATGTTTTTAAAGGAAATTCTGAAATAGTTTCAGCTCATCCCTCTGAATGATCAAAATAGCAAAAGCGCACCAAGGTGCGCTTTTCTCATCAATATTAGTTTTTATCCACAAGATTATTTTTTTATGATGGGTAAAGAACCGGCATTTCCGCTACTGGATTGCCAGTTCACATAGTAAGTTCCCGACAATCCTTTTTGAAGATCTATAGGCAGTTTATTAACTCCTGACTCAATATCTGTCTTATATCCATATAAAGTTTTACCTGCAATATCTGTAACCATTACAGTAATCGTTTCTCTTCCTGAAGCAGTGTACTCAAGCTCTGAAAATCCACTGGTTGGATTTGGATAAATTTTCGTTTTGCTCTGATTGGTATTAGCTGATTTACTTACTGTTGGAATTATAGGCGGACAAGGATCACAGATGTGGCAAAGAAATTTGGTACACTGAAGAAGATATTCTGTAGAAGCAGTCCGGGTAAGAGTTACTCCATATCCGTAGCTTCCAGTCTGTCCTATATAATAAAATAATCCGCGATCCATCTCAGGCGTCCAACACCCGGGAATAATGGTTGTAGAACCTCCAATGGCCGTTGGAACTGGATAATAAAGACTAGCCAGTCCTGGATTAGAAAAAGAAACTTTAAATGTTCGGATTACAGGAGGTTGCCCAACAACAGAAAATAATTCTGGAAATGTGTAAATATACTTTGGATCTGCACCTAGAACTTTATTTTGAGAAAACGAAAAAGATTCTTTTAGTGAACCTGACTTAATTTCCAATAATGCAGGTGAAGGTACATGTCCGGGTACGGTAGACCCCACAGTCTGTCTGGTTATTGTTACTTTTGTACCAGATGGCTCGATGGGAACAAACTGTGCGCTTAAAAATGTGCTGCAAAATACAGCCACTGTAAGAAGAAGACCACCTTTTCGTCCTCCTAAAAATGATTCTGATGATCTCAAGATCTCTGTTAAAGTTTTTTTCATAAGATAATATTTTTGTGATGGCGTTCTTTATTATCACGGGACGCCGTTACCGATAAACAGGTACAAGTTGTCTATTTTTTAATGGAAAAAAAAGGACTAATGAGCAAGTGAGCAGGATATAAACCTAAGCGAGTATTTTGATCTTTTTAATGAGAAAAAGAGCTGTAAATATGACACATCGAGGTATTTCTCATTCTGGAGATTTTTCTATATTAGCCTGAAAACTATGTATCATTACCGTCTCATATTATTCCTGTTGCTTCATAGCCTCCTGATGTACAGTCAGAAGCCGCAACTTCGTCATTATAGTTTAAGTGACGGACTGCCCAGTAATACGGTATACTCCGTGTATCAGGACAGCAAAGGATTTATCTGGTTCTGTACCAGCTGGGGCATTTCCAGATTTGACGGGCATCATTTTGAGACCATTACCAGTAATCATGGTCTTCCGGATAATGAAACTTTTCGGGCGTGGGAGGATTCCTGGCAGAGATTATGGGTAAGCACCTATAACGGAAGCCCAACCTATATTTATAATGGAAAAGTATATTCTGCACAGAATGATAAACTGTGCCGTCTCCTGGAAAAAAGAAGAATCAGCTTTTATGATATTGCTCCAAGATGGGATCTTTATTCTGATCAGCATAAGAAATATATAATAGGTAAAAATAGCATTTCCAACCCCAAAGACAGCACTGCACAATCTCCTTACTTACATTTTTCTGATCAGGGGAAAGATTACTATGTTTCAGAAAAGAGAATCATAAGGAAGAATTATCCGGGATCAACAACCATTCATACATTCAAAGAAAAAGCAGTAAGAACATGTTTCTATTTCAAAGGTCATCTTTATACAAGGTATCTTAATATCTTGTATGATGTTGTATTTAAGGGAAATAAACCGGTAGTCAAAAAAATTGAAATGCCCAGCAACATTCTTGATCTTACGATAGGCAAAAATGGTAAAATATGGAGCTGTACAACAAGTGGAATTCTGGAATACGATCCTGATCGACCGGCAGGTCAAAATCCATATTATATTGCCGTGAAAGGCATTGTAAGCTACAGCAGTTTCATAGACAGACAGGGTAATAGCTGGTATCCAACCAATGAAGGGGTCTATATGCAGCCAGCCAATAAAACCCTTGTATATACAACAGCTGACGGGCTTATAGATAATAATGTTCTCACTGTAAAATATTTGCCGGGAGGAAAACTTTTGGCAGGATATAGCAACAGTGCTATTATGATCAGGGATAAAAACAGCTTCAAACCTTTATATACACTGGGTGATGGACAATGGAACAGACTACGGTATTTTTTACCTATTGATAATGATGCATTTTTTGTCGGAACAGACAAAGGTTTATACCAATGCAACCTGACCGGAAATCAATACACAAAACTTCTGGAATTTTCTCAAAAATCAGCATCTATCAGAAATAACACTGTACTGGTAAGTCAAACCAGCAATGAAAAAAGGAATCAGCTTATTTATGATCTCGAAGAAAAGAAATTTACCAAACTGCCGGAACTGACGACCACCACCATAGCTGCTCCGGCAACCGCTATTGACGAAAAAGGAATCTACTGGCTAGGGACAGTACAGGGTTTATTTTATTATAATTCAACTTTAAAAAAATTCATTCACGATCCATCTTTAGGCAAGAACCGGATAACGTCGCTGAATTTCCTGAAAGGCAAACTTGTTATCAGTACTCATTCTGATGGTATTTTTATTCGTGATGGCCAGAAAATAATTAAGCTAAATAAGACCAATGGGCTCATCAGTAATATCTGCGAAAAAGCTTATGTAGACGAGAAGGAAAGATTATGGGTTAATACGGACAAAGGCCTATCAAGGATCACTTTTGATGACCGGATGCACTACTCTATTTATCACTTTTCGGCAGCTGACGGAGTTCCGAGTCATATGATCAATAACATTACATTCGGGGAAGGAAAGGCTTTTCTTGCCACATCGAATGGAATTATTATGATCGATCAGGATCAGGTCAGTAAAAGTCAGCCTTACAAAGTGTATTTTCTGAAAGCCGTTTTTAAAGACAGTATTGTCTATTATCCAAAGCAGATCAGTCTCAAATACAACCAGAATAATGCTCAAATCTCCTATACTGCTATTTCTTATCTGGATGAAAAGGATATTAAATACAAATATCTTCTGTCCGGAGCGGAGAATGATACGGTGATTACAGAAGAAAGCACATTAACCCTCGGAGCTCTGAGACCCGGTAATTATCATCTGAAGATCTGGGCTTCCGGAAAAAATAATATCTGGAATAAAGCTCCCGCTGTGCTTGCCATTGTTGTAAAGCCTCCATTTTGGGAAGAACTTTGGTTTATAGGAGGAATATTTCTGCTATTGCTGGTTTTTATCATCATAATATACAGACATCGTATCAATATTATCCGCAAAAAAGAGGCTGAGAAAACCGAGAGAAAAAAGATGATCGCCGAACTGGAAATGCAGGCGCTCCGCGCTCAGATCAATCCTCATTTTATTTTCAATGTTCTGAATGCCATCCAGAATTATTATGGGAAAGAAGATGAATTAAACGCCAATTATTATATGGCCGCTTTTTCAGACCTGATACGAAAGACCCTCACCCATTCCAAAGAACATTGGAATACCATAGAAAAAGAAATGGGCATGCTGAAAACATATATCGAGCTGGAGCAAATGCGTTTTAAAAATCATTTTACCTATGAGATTTCTGTAGAACCGGGATTAGAACAAATAAAAATTCCTACTATGCTTCTTCAGACCTATACTGAAAACTCTATCAGCCATGGCTTGAGACATTTGAAAACAGGAGGAATTCTCAGAATATCCTGCAGCCGGAGTGAAGACTCTATCATTTGCATTGTGGAAGATAACGGAGTGGGATTTGAAAAAGCCCGTGAGTTTGACAGCAGGCCGGACGATTACAAATCTATGGGACTGAAAATTACCTCAGGAAGGATTTCTGCCATCAATGAACTCTATGGAACATCTATTTCGACAGAAATCACTGATAAAAAAAAGATAAACCCTGCAATACAGGGTACCATAGTCAGAATAACCATTAAAAACACACCTTTTCTATGAGCAGAATAAGATCTATTGTTGTAGATGATGAACAGGAATCCCGTGAAACGCTTCTCCGATTCTTATCTAAATATTGCCCCGATGTTGAAATCGTTGGAGAAGCAGGCTCTGTAAACGAAGCTGCTGAAGCCATCAGAGAGCTCTCACCTGAACTGGTCTTTCTGGATGTCAATATGCCTGTTGAAAACGGCTTTAAACTATTTGAAAAGATATCTGATATTCATTTTTATACAGTATTTGTTACAGCTTATGATCAGTATGCTGTACAGGCATTTAAACATCATGCAGTAGATTATCTTCTCAAGCCTATTGTGATCCATGAGCTCATCATTACGGTCAATAGGGTAGCCAAACTTTTGGAGGACAAAAACAAAATACAACAATTATCAGCCCTGCTTCAGCATATTAAAACTCCGGCTGAACAGACCAAAATTGCACTTCCTACTCTCGAGGGTCTTGTATATGTTCATACGATGGATATTGTACGTCTCCAGGCTGATGATAATTATACTTCCATCTTTTTCAAAGGAGGAAAAAAAATGATGATATCCCATACCTTGGCCTACTTTGAAGAAACACTGAAAGATCAGGGTTTTGTCCGTATTCATCATCAGCACCTTATTAACCTTCAGCATGTTGAAAAATACATCCGCGGCCGTGGTGGTTATATCATCATGAGTGATGAAACTTCTTTACAGGTATCTCAGAGAAAAAAAGATGAGTTTCTTCGAATTATTAAAAGAATGAAATAATAATGTATGGTAAGAAAAAAGCAAATCTACTGGGGTGTAGATTTGCTTTTATATATTTTTCAACCGATTCTTAGTCCACTCCTTCCTCTTCCCTGTGCACCAGCTCCATAGAAAATGCAGGAAGACAGATCGCAAGATATTCGCAGGGTTCTGAAAACGGGTTACTGTAACGGATTCTCGCTCCTTTTTCAATAAGAATACTCTGACCTTTTTCCAGTGTAACGATCTCACCGTCGATTTCAAATTGCTTTTTCCCGGAAATGATATATGTAAATTCATCAAATTCGGGTGTCTGATGAGGCTCACTCCAATCAGGAGGAGCGACCATATGAGCGATCGAAACATTGGAGTTTCCGGTAGAATTTCCCCAGTGCTCTTCAATCAGTTTTCCATCTGTGGTAGGCACTATAAATGGAGATTGTTGGATTTTATATTTTTTCATATCCAGTCTTCTTTTTTGATTTCATAAACAAAATTGGTTCTTGTAGGTTCCGCAAAATAAGCGACTTCTTCTTCAGCTATTTTTTGACCGCCAAGTCTCTCCAAAGCCTTTTGAGAACGGAAATTCTCTTTTCCGACATGGAAATGAGCTTTATCTACAAACTGAAAGATATAATCCAGCATCAGCTTTTTAACCTGCGGATTGATTCCTTTTCCCCATGACTTTGTTCCATAAAAAGTATACCCGATAAAAATATGGCTGTCTTTTTCATCAAAATCATAATAACGGGTGCTTCCCAATACATCTCCGGTCGCTTTCTCAATAATTTTGAAAGCTCCTTTGCTCTCCATAGCTCCTTTAAAAAAGTTTTCAAAAACCTCTTTCTTATAACGGTCCTTATTCGGGTGCTGTTCCCAGACTTCAGGATCGGAAGCCACTTCATATAAAGATTCAAAATCCCCTTGCTGTAAGGGGATTAATTGAAATTCTTCATTCTCTAAAACAGGCTGAACAGAAAAATTCATTGTTTAGCTTTTTTTAGCAGAATCTGATTCTATTTTCTTGATTTCTTTCAGTTTGTCAGAAATCTTGATTACAGTGTCTAATTTTGATGGTTTCAAAGGAACTTCTGCCTGAGCCATATCCCATTTGATCACCAGGTTTCCAGAATTTTCGTCTGTGGGATTCAGGGTTATTTCAAACCATTCCTGCTTGTCTGCCAATGTATTTACCGGTACCGTAACGTCTACTACGTCCTGTTTCGGATCGTAAGTATAAGCACCCCATTGCTGGAAGTCTTTGTTCAGAATTACTTTCCACTCTTTTTCTGCAGGAACGATGAATAGTCCATATGTCCCCGCAGGAACTATCTTCCCTCCGAAACTAACGGCCTGTCCGAAAGTAATTTTTGTAGAAGAGTTTGCTCCAGCTCTCCAAACCTGGCCATAAGGAACCAGTTCTCCGAAGATTTTACGCCCTTTCACTCCCGGTCTTCCATAATCAATGGTGATTTTAGACATAGAAAACTGCTGCTCTACTCTCTGACGCGGACTTGCCGCCGGCACAGAATAATCCTGCGCAAAACTGAATGCTGAAACTGAAATGCAAACTGCTATTATTAAATTTTTCACGTGTAAATTTTTGTTTAAAATTACAAAAATCAAAACAAAATAGCTTTCCCCTGTTCCAATAATTTTCACTTTACCGATATTATTCTATAACGTTATGGCTTTAGATATTAAAACAAAATAGCCTTTTCCAGCTCCAGTAATTTTTGTTTCCTCCAGATTCCTCCGCCATATCCGGTTAGATGACCGTTACTGCCAATCACACGGTGACATGGTATTATAATGGATATTTTATTTAAACCATTTGCATTGGCTACTGCTCTCACAGATTCAGGACTTCCCAGGATATCAGCCTGTTCCTGATAACTCATGGTTGTGCCGTAGGGAATCTCCTGCAAAATGTTCCAGACTTCTTTCTGAAAAGCTGTTCCTACAGGAGAAAGAGGAACTGTAAATACGGTCCTTTTTCCTTCGAAATATTCAGAAAGCTGTTTTTCCAGGGTATCAAAATGAGGATTTTCACCTTGTATAATATTTGCTTTAAAATATTCCGAGATACTTTTCAGCTCTGTCGGAAGTGCTTTTCTGTCTGAAAACTCCAGCAGACAGATTCCGTTTTCATCAGCACAGGCTATCATGGTTCCCAGCATGGTTTCTATTCTCTTCAGATCAATGATCTTTTCCATAGTATTATTCTTAGGTGATGCTCCAAAAATATTTTTAAAGCTCTCATTAAAGCCGCTCAGACTTTCATATCCCATGTCAAAGGCTACCTCTGTAACCGATTCTCCCTGCTGAAGTTTTTTAAATGCTGTATTGAGCTTTGACATTCTCTGAAAAGCATGAAAAGTTATTCCATGATGTTTCAGAAACCATCTGCGAATAGCCGCCGGTTCCATTCCTCTTTTCACAAGGTCATAATCTCTGATTTTCAATATCGGATCATCCGCAATTTCTTTAAGCAGTTTTTTAATGTATGGTGGGGTGGCATTGAGATTTTCAAGGGGCCTGCATACCTTGCAGGGACGGTAGCCTTTCAGTATTGCATCTTTGGTACTGGAAAAAAACTCTACATTTTCAAATTTGGGTTTCCTGGCCGTACAAGTAGGTCTGCAGAATATTCCCGTGGTTTTTACCCCCATCCAGAATATCCCTTCAAATGAAACATCTTTCATATAAGATGCCTCGTACATGATTTTTTCTGTAAGTTCCATGATTAAATAAAAAGCTTTGAAAAACTTTTTTCATCTGTAATCGTCTGTCCCGCTTTCTCCAGCTCTCTGTATATATGTCTGTACATAAAAGCACCTGAAGTAATCCTTTTAACACCTGATTTTTTAAGCGTGTCAAAATCCGGCAAATCAGGAAGGCACATCACATTCACGGGAAGATAAGTAGCTTCTGTAATGGTTCTGATAGCATTTTCAGAAGTCATTCCTGGAACGAAAACACCATCAGCTTTAAGTTCTTCAAAGAGTTTAATTCTCTCCAGGGTTTCTTCCAGCGCGTTCTCCATCTTCAGTAAAAAAGGATCTGTACGCACATTGATAAATATTTGATCTCTGTTCTCTCCTAATTTGATAAAAATATCTTTAAGCTTTTCATGGAAGACATTTCTGTCCATCAGTTTTCTTGTCCTGCCTGTCACATAACTATCTTCAATATTAATTCCCGATACTCCGATTTCAATCAGTTTCAGAATATTGGAGACAATGGTATCAATGTCACTGCCATACCCGGATTCCAGATCTACAGAAAGAGGAGTTGAAACTGAAGCTTTAATCCTTTTGATAATATAAAAGTATTCTTCGAAGCTCATCTGCTCCCCGTCCTCATATCCCAAACTCAATGCAACTGCCGAACTTGAGGTTGCTAATGCTTTATACCCTAGTTTTTCGTATACTCTTGCACTTTCTACATTCCATACATTACCCAAAAGCAATGGCTCTTCACCATGATGTAACTGTTTAAAACTGCTCATAATTTTTTTATTCAAAAGTAGAAAGATTATCGAGTGCTATACAACCGAAAAATGAACATCTATTTTTTCAATAATCTTCTAAAATAAGATGGCTTTTTCAAGTTCCAGCAGCTTCTGCTTTCTCCAGATTCCTCCGGCATAGCCTACCAATTCCCCGTTAGAACCTATTACACGGTGGCAGGGAATTAAAATCGCAATTTTATTGATTCCGTTCGCTGTTCCTACAGCACGTATCGCCCTGGGATTTCCCAATAGTTCTGATTGTTGTTTGTAGGTTCGTATTTCTCCCATTGGAATCTCACGCAAAAGCTGCCATACTTTTTCCTGAAATGCTGTTCCTGTCGTAAACAATGGCACTTCAAAATGGCTTCTTTTTCCTGCAAAATATTCTTTCAGCTCTTCCTCCAGCTGTTCGAAATGAGGATGATCTTTTTCTATGACATCTGCTTTCAAAGCCTTTGATAAAGATTTTAGCTGCTTATCCATATTCTTCCGGTCTGTAAATTCAAGCAGGCAGATCCCCTGATCTACAGCACAGGCAATCATTTCTCCCAGCGGGGTTGATATGTTTTTTTGAGATATAATTTCCATCAGCTTAAAATTAAGCTTTTTGGGAGATTGTTTCTTCTTTTTTATGCATTAAAATTCTTTTTATCTGTTCAATATGCCTTGCATTATGATAAATAACAAAACGAAAAGTATCTCCCAGTTTCAGTTTAATCAGCTTTGAAATACTGATACCTGTTTTTGTTTTTTCCAAATCAATAAACTTTGCTTCTTCTAATAGTTCAAGCAATTTTCCCTGCTGTTGTATGAATATATCTATAGTACTTTTATCCAGTTGGCTGTGGATAGGATTCGTTGCCTTAAGTGTTTTCATCTTATTCAGGTTTTCTTTGGGAAGCATGCTTTTGGCAAAATAATTCCCAAGAATCCCGGGTTTAAAATAAGATCGTGAAAATTTTTCGGCTGAATTAATATTACGGTTGATTTCAGGAATATAAAAAGCTCCGTAGCGGTTGAGATGTTCCAGACATTCCAATGCACTCCATCTGTCTTCTGAAATTCTGAAATTGAGATCATCTTCCGGTTTTAAAGACAGCATTGCAGCAAACTCTAAATGCTCTTTTGTCCTGTTTTTTAATTCATCCAATAATTCTGAGGTTGAAATTTTCATGACTTTTTTTATACAAATATCCGGATCCTATAATTCTTAAATATTGACTGAACTCAAGATTTTTTGAGTCTGGATAAAGTTTCGGGTGACATTCTCAGGTAATTGGCAATATACTTATTGGGTACTTCCTGAAACAGTTTCGGGCTTCGTTTCAAAACTCTTTCAAAACGCTCTCCCGGAGCATTGATGAGCAGATCTTTTTCTCTTTCCAGCTGTTGTAATACGAGATCTTCCAGAATATTCATCCAGAACTTCATATGTTCTTCGTCTGATTGTATAAACTCATAAAAATCCTTTTTTGAAGCTGTTTTTACCATTGTCTTTTTAATCGCCTGAATATAAAGATCCGAAGGCTTACCCGATAAAAAGGAATCCAGACTGACAATAATATTTCCGGTATATCCGAAACGAATAATCCTTTCCTCATTTTCATCCATCATAAAGATCCGCACGCTTCCGCTTTCAATAAAATAAATAGTGGTGTCTGTACTTCCTGAGATTTTCAGGAACTCATTCCGTCTGAATTCTTTCTTTTCCCAGTGGATTCCGCTTTGAAGCAATTTTTCAACCATTTCATTTTATTATTTGCTTTTCCAAAGATAATGGGTAATTTTAAAGTTTTAAAACACTAATCACTCATAATGCTCAAAAGAACAGTCTTTTTTATACTGCTTTCATCTGGATTTTTTGGAATGAAAGCGCAGCAGACTATCCCCTTCCGGATTACAAAACACAATAATATCATTGTGAAAACCCTTGTCAACAAAAAAGATTCTCTGGATCTGATGTTTCAGATTGCGATGAAGGATTATTCGCTTTCCCCCGAACGAAAAAGGAAAGCTGATCATATTATTTTCAACAAGGAAGAACTCAGCGACCATAATACAGTTGAGATCGGAAAAATCACACAAAAAAATGCACGTTTTTTTGACAATCAGTTAACCGGACATGAAGCTGACGGAAAGATCGGAACCGGAATTTTTGAGGGCAAAGCCTTTAAAATTGATTATGACAACAATCAGTTTGTGATATATGATGCTATGCCGGATGTGAGTGGCTACCAACCCATCGGTATTATCTTAGATCATGACGGATTTTATCTTGCTGCAGATAATGTTATTGATGGAAAACAGCAGCAGGAAGCTTATTTTGTACTGCAATCCGGGTTTTCCGGAGCGATTCTGTATAGTAATAAATTTGCAGAAGAAAAGCATCTTGATAAAATATTAAAAATAACCGGAGAAAAAACACTGAAAAATTCTGAAGGTAAAACTTTAACTACCAAACAGGCCGTTCTCCCTTATTTTAAATTGGGAGAGAATGTATTCAAAGATGTTGCCGTGGGATTCTTTTCAGGAGAGCTGAAAACACAAAATGTAAGCTATCTCGGTGCTGATATGCTCCGCAGGTTTATATGGATATTTGATACCGACAGGAAAACGGCTTACATCAAACCCAGCAAATATTTTTCAGAACCTTATTACAAAATGAATTAGAAAATGATAAACACTTTAATGTTAAAAAAAATTATGAAACCCAAAACGGCTGCTGCTCTTTTATTTTTATCATTGGCTATTGTAAGCTGCAAGAAAGAAGAGAAAAAAACAGCTGCCACAGAAACAAAAATCACCAATGACACTATAAAAACGACAAAAGCAGAAGAGAAAATAGATTACTCGGATTTCAATATTTTTAATCTCTCTGTCATTTCATCAGCTGAAAAAGATTCTGATATCGATATTTTCATTTCGGTCTCGGATATTTATAAAGGAGTTCAGCCTGTTCCTGAAAGCATTATAAAAAACCATAAGCAGATGACTTATGAAGAACTCCGGCATTTTGAGCTGGATGCTTCCAGCAGGAAAAAACTGCTCAACGGGATTCATCTTACAGAAAATGATTCCCTTTATATTTTTGAGTATTGGTCTAATAAACTTCAGAGAATGCCGGTAAGCCAATTAAAGGCGGTGGCCTATTTAAGCCCTTATTCAGACAGTGAAGATTTGGATCCGGATTCTTATATGATGGGGTTCCAGGTAGCCACTCACCAAAAAACAACAGAGTACGACCGGTACATCAATGCTATCGCTTACTTTGGGAATAAAAATCCTTTCGTAGCGAATAAAATGAAGGCTGTAAAATGGCAAAAAGCCGGTACTGATGTTTCAAAAAAATACTTTAGCCATTCAAAACTTACTCAGGGAAATACCTACCAGGCGAAGTATGAAAACATGACCTATTATCTGCAGGATTATCTTGAAGAAGGAAATACTGTGGAACGCAGACTTGCGGTCATTAATGATCATCAGGAAAAGATTGCTGAAAAAACATTCAGCCTTGCAGAAAGTGATGGTGGGGAATTCCTTCCTCTTTATGGAATAGATGCTGATGAAGCTAATATATTCCAATATACAGGCTATCTTTTTAAAGGAAAACCTCCTGTTATTTTCGGATTCATTGCACAGTCTTTTGGCTGTCCTTCCATCAGTTTTTTAGATAAAAAGGAGAAGGATTTTCCGATCAATTGTGATAACAGACATTAAATAAGGGATAAAAACAAATGGTAAAAATGCGGTTCTGAACTTACCATACATTATGAAAATACATTATCAACAGATTAACAGCAAACCTATATATGTATTTTCATAGTGTTCATCAATTATACAACTGCTGAAGCAATCATTGACATATAATAATTGGCACAGTGCAATGCATTGATCAGTAATATCTCTTTGGCCGGGTACATTTCGAATTTTTCTGTTGTGGTAATCTGATATTCATAGTTCATGGAGCTCCATTTGAGATGCGGTTTCATTACAAAAAGTTCATTACCCTGCTGATCGGTAAGAACAAACGATTCTTTGAAGATTCCGCGGTGCTTAAAAAGAAAACCTTCTTTTACACTGTCAAAATAAGTCTGTATTACAATTTCACCGTTCCAGTTCATGCGAAATTTCAGGAGTACTTTTTCATTGTCTTTAAGTTCAATAGTGGTTCCCCAGAAACCTTTGGGCTCAACGAGATAAAAACGGTTGGCAATTTCAACCTCAGCATTAAACTTAAACCAGCTTTCATAAATAAGCCTGCCTATGATCTGGCTTTCTTTGGTGATTTCAAAGGATAAAGAATTCTTTGATTTTGCGTAATATTCTGCCATGGCTATATTTTGGTTTGGTGAATTTTTATTAGTTTTTCAAATAGTAATAACGGCCTGAATTTTAACGCTCTAATTTATAAATAATTCGGCAAAAAAGTAACCTAAATTAAAATCCATTTTTTTCTAAAGATCTTTTTATAAAATGATATAGGAATTATAAAATTATGGGTACCGGAAATTCATTCAATGATTTAGTATCTCTGATTTTTAATGAAACCAGGGATACATAATCTTATTCAGGATATTTCTTTTAAATGATAATCAATAAAATATCATTTAACTGATTATCAATTGATTAAAATAACGACCACCTTATAGGATGAAGCGCTTTGTATAGCCGGCATCTGTATTTTTGCCTCATCTTTATGATATTTAAACAATTGAAAATCAAAAGACATGAGCAGATATTATATTATTTTATTAAGCGTATTATCGCTTTTAACAGCATGCCGGGAGAACGAATTTGATCAAGAACTTGTAAGAGAATTTACGCTCAGTTCTGCTGTCAACGGAAGTAATTATCCTATAAAAGTGGCATTACCTCAAGGTTATACTTCAGCAAAAAAATATAAAACCATTTATGTTCTGGACTCAAAATGGGATTTTGATTTTGTAGCACGGGAAGTTCAAAAGCAATCTGAAAACTTCCATCGAAATGATATTCTGGTTGTAGGAATCGGTTGGGGTAATGACCGACTGGATGATTATCTTCCTGTTCCCTTCAAAAAAGGAAAAGGTCGTGCTGATGAATTTGTAAAGGTAATTCATGAAGAATTGATTCCTCAATTGGAAAAGAACTTTCATGCAGCTAATTTAAGGGAAGACCGGACAATCCTGGGGCATTCTGCAGGTGGGTTATTCGGAGTACACTGCTTCACCAATTATCCTGATCTTTTTGGTAATTATCTTTGCTTAAGTCCTTCGCTTTGGATAGGAGATCAAATTGTTCTCAGCAATGAAAAAAAAAACAGAATTGCCAATCAGACCCGAAATGGTAGATTCTTTCTAGCTGCAGGCGGGATTGAAGAAGGGGGAATGCTTCCTCCTATAGAATCATTCCGACACATCCTTGGCCAGTATTATAAAGGATTCTCCCACCATTATACTATCGCTAACGGGCTGGATCACCTTGGCTCCAAAAAAACCAACCTTAAAAAAGCAATCTCTTTTTATTTTCAACAACTTTAATATTTTATATGCGTCTGTTATTCATTTTTATTTTTACCCTTGTTTCCTATGCACAAGCGCAGGATTCTACCAGGCAGAATGCTGTTATTGAGGTAAAACCAGCTGTAGGGGCAACAGGAACCCCTATGAAACCTATACTATCTGTAGCAATTTTTTATCCGTTGAATCAGGGATTTTTAATAGTCTCACATTCCATGATCAGTTTTCTACTCACCGGAAACAGTCCTGAATTTATCAAAATTAATTATAATTATACATTTTCACACAAGCTGGGAATAGGCTATTCTTTATACGGAAAAAAAGAAAAATCAAGACACAGTCTGTTTGCACTCGGAGGCATTAAACATATCGCCTTTAAAGAAACTATGGAAAATCCGGATCTGGATAAGATAACGGTCCGCACTCAAAGTACTTTAGCTGATTATGGTCTGATGTACGAATTCTCATTAGGAAAAAAAAGATACACATTTGATACCAGGCTTTATTTTCCACTAAGTCCTATTCGTTATTATCCTCAGGGCACCTTAAGCAATCTGGTCTATGTAGAAATGGGAATAGGTATTAAACTATACCGATAAAAGATAATACTTCAGAAGATGAATCCTCCTTAACAAAAAAGATGAATACAGACTTATTATTTGCTATTTTTACTTTTTTGATTATTATATCATAATGGCAACAAGCTGGCAACTCATTTACGTAGCTGGAATTTCAATCTCGCTGTTTCTTTTTATAATATTGATCAGTAAACGGAGAAAAACCACTGCAGACAAGATTTTATGCATTTGGCTCTTTTTTGCTTTGGTGCATCTGGTTTTTATTGCATGCTATGCTTGCGGGCTAATCCATAAAACTTCTGCCTTTATGGGTTGGGAAATGCCACTGCCCTTTCTGCACGGTCCTTTCTTATATCTGTACATTTTATTTCTAAGTGACCAACAGTGCTACAGCTGGCATTATTTACTTCATTTTATTCCTGCGGTATTATCAGCAGTCATATTAGCCTTTATATTACCGGAAATACATTCGAGTATCTCTGCATTATCAGCCTTTAAACCTCTATTTCTGGGAATGGTTACAGCTATTATGGTTTCCGGTGTGGTTTACGTGATATTCTCTCTTATACTCCTGAAAAAGCATCAACAGAATATTGTAGGACAATTCTCCAATACAGATAAAATTACCCTTAACTGGATGCGTTATCTGATTTCAGGAATGGCTATAATCTGGATTGTCGTGATTTTTTTACAATCAGTACAGGCTCTGTATGTTGCCGTGGCATTATTTATTTTCTTTATCGGATACTTTGGGATTCATCAGACAGGAGTTTTCTCCAGCCCGTTACCACCGCACGAAGTGATTCTTCCGATAGACCTGGAAATAGCTTCCCAACCCGAAAAAATGAGAATTTCTGCAGAGGAATCCGATTATACCAAGTATGAAAAGACAAAGATAAGTGAAGATAAAGCCTCTGAAATTCAGGCAAAATTAATAGACTTGATGAAAGAGCATGAATGCTATAAAGATCCTGAACTTACTTTGGGAGATCTTGCCAGAATGATGAATATCTCTCCAGGAATCCTTTCTCAGATTATTAATTCGAAAGAAGGCAAAAACTTTTATGATTTTGTCAATACACTCAGAATAGAAGCTTTCAAACAATTATTATCACATCCTGAAAGCAAACAGTACACCTTGTTATCACTGGCTTTTGAATGTGGCTTTAATTCCAAAACCAGTTTTAACCGAAATTTTAAAAAAATTATGGGAGTATCCCCAAGCACTTATGTCAAGAGTATCAGAACAGATATCAAGTCCGGAAATCAGTAAATAATAAATTGCGCATTTTCAGCAATAGCCCGGAATCAATTTTATTTTATCATTTACTATTAAGACTCCATCGTTCTCTATTTGAGGTAACTTTTAATTCATAGTTAATTTTACAAATGATATAAACTGCTTATTACTTTATTCTTTTCCAATCTCTATCATAAAGTTTCTTCAGTTTATTTTTCATATCTGCCTGAAATACTTCTTTTGGGGTTTCGGATTGATCTAAAATAATTTCAAAAGTTGAGATCTCATCCTTATCATCAAATTCATTATTGTTGTTAGTATCTTTTGTAGCTGTCATAATAACTTTATTGGAGGATCGAATATACTTCCAATTATTTAGGTTATAATTTGCCGGCGAAATCCGTCTTAAATTCTTACCGAGCTTGTCAGTAACAAACAGATAAACAGGATCTTTTTCATTGATAATCTTATCTTTATTATAGTCCTGACTCCTTATATTATAAAAAATATGATCTGTTTTCTGGGAAAAATTCACCCCTTCTTCAGCCTTATATTTATAATCATAATTAAGAATCAAAACTTTATTTTCGGTGAGCAAATGATACTCATTCGTATTTGAATTGAGAAAAACAATGTTCCAATATCCGTTATCAGGCATTTCTTTGTAAGAATAGCCACCATCCTTTCTTGGGTTCTGCCCCATTTGTAATGGGAACATCAGAATCCCTGTACTATCAATCTCAGTAAAAGAACTGGTTTGAATATTTAGATTTTCAATGAAGATCTTATCATCCTGAGAAGCTGAAGAACTTTCAATAGAGTCCGGATGGTTACTACAGGATAATAAACCGATAAACAGTATGGAGTATAGTGCTATTTTTTTCATAATGCGATTGATAAAGACATTATATTTTTTAATTAGGATATATTTACTGATCCTAAATTATCGATTTTATACAGATCTACAGTTCTTTTAATAGAATTCATATAGTATCCCTTTACCAATGTCTGTTTTCTGGTATATAAATTATTGACTATTGGTTCATTTATTCAATTTTAAAAATATAATCATCTTTAACTTTTTCTGCCTTTTCTTTGATTTCATTTATATTGTAATTCTGGTTATCAATATCAACACCAAGAATATTCCAGTCCCACATATAATTATGGGTTTTCTCAATTCGTACGGTTGAATGAGGTGCAATTTCTATCGTTATTCCGGAACTATCAACTTTTTTTTCAAGGGACTTTAAATTTTTATTTTTTTTGAAAACACTTGGATTTACAATTTCATTCTCATAATTGAAACTAAATGTACCAAATGAGTCTTCTGCCAATTCAGCTAAGGTTCTTTTTGTATAATGAACTTTTACTGTTTTTTTTGTTTCTGTTAAATTCTGAATATAAAAGTCTGTTGGGATTGAACATCCGCAAAATACGAGCACAAAAACAGCACTCAAAATACCTTTAAAAATTGCATTCATATAATTTTAGCTTACATGGTTTTTTGCAAAAATAAACAGAATCCTCTGTGTTTAGATTAAATGATAAAAAAATTCCGCAAGAAAACTTGCGGAATTTAAGTATTTATTTCTGTTCGAAAATTACATCGTCTCCATTTTGAAGCTCATGCTTTCGATTACTTTTAGAATGGCTTCTACCGTATCCATTGAAGTTAAACAAGGAACACCGTTTTCCACACTCATTCTTCTGATCTGGAATCCGTCTCTTTCTGCCTGTTTACCTTTTGTAGTGGTATTCACAACATACTGAACTTTTCCTTTCTGAATCAGGTCGATAAGATTTACATTTTCCTCTCCTATTTTGTATCCGATCTTGCAAGGGATTCCTTTTTCTTCAAAGAACTTAGCAGTCCCTTCCGTAGCCCAGATTCTGAATCCTACTTCATGGAATCTTGCTGCAAGCGCTGCCGCTTCTTCTTTGTGCTTATCTGCTACTGTGAACAGGATAGAACCGTGCATAGGAACTTTTCTTCCTGCTGCTACCAATCCTTTGTATAATGCTTTTTCAAGGGTTGTATCTTTCCCCATAACTTCTCCTGTAGACTTCATTTCCGGCCCTAGGGAGATATCAACTTTCGTTAGTTTAGAGAATGAGAATACGGGCACTTTTACAAAAACTCCTTCTTTGTTTGGAACCAATCCGTTTTCGTAACCTAAGTCTTTCAGCTTTTGTCCTAAGATTGCCTTTGTTGCAAGGTTAGCCATAGGAACATCCGTAATTTTAGATAAGAAAGGAACTGTTCTTGAAGAACGAGGGTTGACTTCGATTACATAAACATTCCCTTCAAAAAGAACATACTGGATATTCATCAATCCGATAACATTCAGTCCTTTTGCCAGTCTCTTCGTGTAATCCACCAAGGTATCGATTTCACTCTGAGAGATGTTCTGTGGCGGATATACTGCGATAGAGTCTCCGGAGTGAACTCCTGCTCTTTCGATATGCTCCATAATTCCAGGGATCACCACTGTTTCACCGTCGCAGATGGCATCTACTTCGATTTCTTTTCCTACCATGTACTTGTCTACCAAAACAGGGTGTTCAGGGCTCGCATCTACAGCGTGCTCCATATAATGAGCCAGTTCTGATTCTGCGTATACAATTTCCATTGCTCTACCTCCAAGAACGTAGCTTGGACGCACCAATACCGGGTAACCGATTTCGTTGGCAATTTTTATAGCTTCTTCTTTAGAAGTTGAAGTTCTTCCTTTTGGCTGAGGAATTCCAAGCTCCTGAAGTGCTTTTTCAAATTTATCTCTGTTTTCAGCTCTATCAAGATCTTCCAGGGAAGTTCCCAGGATCTGTACTCCGTGAGAGGCTAATTTATCTGCAAGGTTGATCGCAGTTTGTCCTCCGAACTGTACCACTACTCCTTTTGGTTTTTCAAGCTCGATGATGTTCATTACATCTTCTTCAGTAAGTGGCTCGAAGTATAGTTTATCAGAGATTGAGAAGTCTGTAGAAACTGTTTCAGGGTTGTTGTTGATGATAATCGCTTCATACCCCATTTCTTTGATTGCCCATACTGAGTGAACAGTTGCGTAGTCAAACTCAACTCCCTGTCCGATTCTGATTGGTCCGGAACCCAGTACAACAATCTTTTCTTTGTCAGAAACTACACTTTCGTTTTCTTCTTCGTATGTTCCGTAGAAATAAGGGGTTTCACTTTCAAATTCAGCGGCGCAGGTATCTACCATTTTGTAAACCGGCATTACACCGTTTTCTTTTCTGAAGTTGAAGACTTCACGCTCTGTTACCTCCCAAAGAACGGCAATATTGATATCTGCAAAACCTAATCTCTTGGCTTCAGTTAGTGTTTCTTTATCAAATTTGTTGGCAGCGATTACTTTTTCAAAATCAACCAGCTTTTTAAGCTTCCAGATAAAGAACTTGTCAATCTTGCTCCATTCTACGATCTGTTCCCAGTCGTATCCTCTTCTTAAAGCATCCCCGATGATGAATAATCTCTCATCATCACACACTCTGATTCTTCTTTCGATTTCTTCAGCAGTAAGTGCCTGAGCCTGCTTTGTTTTTAATCCTAAATGCTTGATTCCTGTTTCTAATGAACGGATGGCTTTCTGTAAAGATTCT
Organism: Chryseobacterium sp. ON_d1; assembly: GCF_006829085.1. Lineage (GTDB taxonomy): Bacteria > Bacteroidota > Bacteroidia > Flavobacteriales > Weeksellaceae > Chryseobacterium. The sequence goes on along the minus strand of NZ_BJTC01000001.1, from coordinate 87,143 downwards.
TCAAGGTTTCTTCCGATCGCCATTACTTCACCGGTTGCTTTCATCTGGGTGGAAAGTCTTCTGTCTGCCGTTTCAAATTTATCGAATGGGAATCTTGGGAATTTTGTTACCACATAGTCAAGAGCAGGCTCAAAACATGCATAAGTTTTTCCTGTTACCGGGTTCATGATTTCATCCAGCGTTAATCCTACAGCAATCTTTGCAGCAATCTTTGCAATAGGATATCCTGTTGCCTTACTTGCCAGTGCCGATGAACGGGAAACTCTAGGATTTACCTCAATGATATAATAGTTGAATGAGTGCGGATCTAAAGCTAACTGTACGTTACATCCACCTTCAATTCCTAAGGCTCTGATGATTTTCAATGAAGCGTTTCTCAGTAACTGATACTCTCTGTCTGAAAGCGTCTGAGAAGGTGCCACTACGATAGAGTCTCCTGTGTGAACTCCTACCGGATCTATATTTTCCATGTTACAAACCACAATGGCGTTGTCGTTTGCATCACGCATTACTTCATATTCTATTTCTTTGAAACCTGCGATTGATTTTTCAATAAGACACTGTGTAACCGGGCTGTGCTTTAATCCCAGTTCAGCAATTTCTTTCAATTCAGTTTCTGTGGAAGCGATACCACCTCCTGTTCCTCCCATTGTAAAGGCAGGACGAACAATTACAGGATAACCGATTTCATCCGCAAAAGCAAGGGCTCCTTCTACTGTATTTACGATATCAGATTCCGGCACCGGTTCGTTCAGTTCTCTCATCAGCTCACGGAAAAGGTCTCTGTCTTCTGCTCTGTTGATCGCAGAAAGCTTTGTTCCCAATACTTCTACTTTGCACTCTTCAAGAATTCCTGATTTCTCCAATTCTACGGCCATGTTCAGACCTGTCTGGCCTCCCAGCGTCGGTAATAATGCATCCGGGCGCTCTTTTCTGATGATGTGGCTTACAAACTGTAATGAAATCGGCTCAATATATACTTTATCTGCGATTTCCACATCCGTCATGATCGTTGCAGGGTTTGAGTTGATCAAAATTACCTTGTAGCCTTCTTCTTTCAGAGACAGACAAGCCTGCGTTCCTGCGTAATCAAATTCAGCTGCCTGACCGATGATGATAGGTCCTGAACCGATTACTAAAATTGTTTTTATATCGTTTCTTTTCATAGGGGTTTAAAATGTAACAATTTATCAGTCTAACAGTGTAACAATGTTACTAACTGTTTTCATTTGATAAACTCGTGCTTAAAATTTTATAAATAATCTTTCCAATTTCTATAATCTGCGCTTCCAAATTTTCATTAAATGGATAACTTTGAGAGTGTTTACACAGATATAACCAATATTTTGTTTCTTCAAGCTCTTTAGCCGCAATTTTGATTTTATTCACAAAATCCTTTTTACTGTATGGATTTTGTGCTTCAAAAGAATTTGCTCCAATACTTGTTCCGGAACGTAATAATTGTTTAGCAATAATAAATTTCTTTTTACTTTCCAATAATTCACAGTACTCTATAATGTCTAATGAGAACTTAACAGTCTTTTCAATTAAAGGATTGTTTTCGAAATTGATCATTTTAATTATTGTTAAACTGGTACATTTTTAAATTGGTACATTAAATCGATAAACTCATCAAACAGGTAGTTTGCATCCTCAGGACCCGGGCTCGCTTCAGGGTGGTACTGAACTGAGAAGCAAGGGTGGATTTTGTGTTTTAGCCCTTCGTTTGTTCTGTCGTTCAATGCGATGTGCGTTTCGATAAGGTCTGTTCCTTTTAAACTTTCCTGATCTACCGCATATCCGTGGTTTTGAGAAGTAATGGCTACTGTATTTTTCTCTAAATCCAATACCGGGTGGTTTCCTCCTCTATGTCCGAATTTCAGTTTGAACGTTTTCGCTCCGCAGGCAAGACCAATTAACTGGTGACCTAAGCAGATTCCGAAGATTGGAACTTTTCCTAACAATCCTCTGATCATATCTAAAGCATGCGGTACATCTTCCGGATCACCAGGACCGTTTGACAACATAATTCCGTCCGGATCCATCAACAGGATTTCTTCTGCTGTGGTATCCTGAGAAACCACAATGATATCACAGTTTCTTTGAGATAATTCTCTGATAATTCCCAGTTTGGCACCGAAATCTACCAATACCACTTTGAAACCTCTGTTTGGGTTAGCGTAAGGTGTTTTTGTAGAAACCTCTTCTACCTGATTGGTTGGGAAAACTGTTGTTTTCAGTTCAGAAGCTACTGCAGCTTCATCTGCATCAGCGTTTACAATTTTTCCTTTTACCACTCCATGGTTACGAAGAACTCTTGTCAGCCTTCTGGTGTCAATTCCTGAAATTCCTGAAAGGTTTTTCTTTTTAAATAATTCATCTAAAGTAATCTGAGTACGGAAATTGGAAGGAAGATCGCAAAGTTCTTTTACGATAAGCCCTTTGATTGCCGGCTCAATACTTTCATAATCATCACGGTTAATACCATAATTTCCGATAAGCGGATAGGTCATACAAACTATCTGACCGCAATACGACGGATCAGAAATCAATTCCTGATACCCTGTCATTCCGGTATTGAAAACTACTTCTCCTGCAGTTTCCAATTCAGCTCCGAAACCTTCTCCATGAAACACTTCACCGGACTCCAGTATTAATTTTTTCTTCATTTTTAAAAATTAGATTTTCTATTATTTTTCTTTTGTACAATATCATCTGTAAAATCTATAATGTATTCTTTACATTTTACTTTACATTGTACTTTGTACATTTTACTTCTTACAATTACTTAAAGGTATATCCTTTGCTTTCCAGCGCATCTTTCAAAATCGCCATTCTGGCGAATACTCCGTTTTGCATCTGTTTGAAGACTCTTGATCTTCCGCATTCTACAAGGTCGGAATCTATCTCTACTCCTCTGTTGATTGGAGCCGGATGCATGATGATGGCTTCTTTTTTCATCGCATGTTCTCTTTCTTTAGTCAGCCCATATCTCTTATGGTATTCCGAAGCGGTGAAACTCATTGCTGAATCATGTCTTTCATGTTGTATTCTTAACAGCATCAGAACATCCACTTCACCGATCAGTTCATCTACGGACATATAAGTTCCGTTGATCAGGGCTCCTTCGTCAAACCATTGTTCCGGTCCTGAGAAGTAAACTTTAGCACCCAATCTTCTCAGTGCCTCTGCATTTGAGTTGGCTACGCGGCTGTGTTTTACATCCCCTACAATTCCTACTTTCATCCCTTCAAACTTTCCGAATTCCTGATAGATGGTCAGCAGATCCAGCATGCATTGTGAAGGATGGTTTCCAGTTCCGTCTCCTCCGTTGATCACCGGAATATTAATATTTTTCAGTTCCTCGAAGTATCTGTCTTTTTTATCGCGGATCACTACAAGGTTTACTCCTATGCTTTCAATGGTCTTTACAGTATCATAAAGACTTTCTCCTTTGTTTACCGAACTGTGTGATGCATCAAAAGGAACTACCTGAAGCCCCAGTTTTCTTTCTGCAAGATCAAAACTTGTTTTTGTTCTTGTGCTGTCTTCGAAGAAAAGGTTTGAGCAAAAAACTTCTCCTTCAATTTTAGCAGTTTTACCATTGGCAAAAGCCATTGCTTCTGTCAGTATACTGTTGATTCTCTCGGTGCTTAGTTCTGTAATCGTAAACATAATTCTTATTTTTTGGCATAAAAAAAAGCGAAGACAACTATCTTCGCTTAATAACAATAAATATCGTAAAGGGCGCTTTCGCCCGGTAAATCTAATGATATAAATGCTTTTTTATTCATTAGGTGCAAAGATACAACAATTTTATGAACCTACAAAAATTATGTTTAAAATAAATTTAAAACTTTAGTATTTCCTTATTCTCATTTAAAATTAATATTTTTGTTAACACTCAAATATATTCTATGGATTTAAAAGACAAAATGATTCTCAGCATTATTCAGGAAGACTCTACACTATCGGTTAAAGAAATTTCCGAAAAGATAGGTCTTACCTTCACTCCTACGTATGAGCGAATCAAACAATTGGAGAAACAGGGGATCATTCAGAAGTATGTCGGGCTTTTAAACCGTGAAAAACTGGGTTTAAATATCGTGGTCTACTGTAATGTTCGTCTCAAGGAACAATCCAAGAAAGTATTGGAAACTTTTGAGAAACATATCGGAAAATATGATGAAGTACAGGAAATCATCAGTCTTTCCGGAGAGTATGACTATATGCTGAAGATCATTGCCAAGGACATCAATTCTTATAACGAATTTGCGGTTAATGTTATTTCAAACATTCCCAATATCGGGCAATACCACAGTTCCATTGTGCTTCACGAGGTAAAAAAATCTACCAAATTCAAAATTGATCTGGAATAATCCTTTTTATTTTAAATTCATTATTCATTCCTATTTCAATTAATGAAAATCTTTGATTTTCTTGCGTCTTAAAGGTAATATCTATTATACAATTCCTTGCGCCTTTGCGTATACCAACACTTTTCATTTCTACTATTTTGTTAGAAGACGCAAAAGAAATTTATTAACTTTATGCTTTAAGGCGCAAAGATTTTATATCCTATAAAATTTTATGCAGCAGCTTTACTTTCAATTTCCAACCATAGTCAGTTTAAAGATCAATCATCAAATTCAAAGAGCGGAATAAAATCAAACCATTAAGGTCACTTAAGCAGATAAGATTTATAAGATTAAGGTTTCCACAACGAAAAGACAGCAGGCTAAAATAATTTAGAAATTCCACTGATTTTTGCTTAAGTTTCTGATGACCCTAATGGCTTAGATTCTAACCCAATAATTTATTTTTCAGTTTATTGAACTGATATTCTATTTTGTCCAGACAAAGATTTCCAATACTTCCCTGGTGGGTATGTTCAAGATTTCCGGGTTCAAATTCAAACTCATTGTTTTCAATCTCCTGCCCTACTTTTACATAAGCATCCCGGAATGAACTTCCATTTTTCACCTCCTCATTGATCTTTTCCACACTGAAAAGGTATTTGTATTTCTCATCCTCCAGAATTCCATCCTTTACCTGAATATTCGGTAAGGTATAGCTTAAAATCTCAAGACACTCCTTTAAAGAATCTATCGCAGGGAAAAGAATTTCCTTTGTCAGCTGCACATCTCTGTGATACCCTGAAGGCAGATTGCTTGTTAAAAGGATCAGTTCGTTTGGAAGAGACTGAATTCTGTTGCACCGTGCACGAACCAGCTCAAAAATGTCCGGATTCTTTTTGTGAGGCATAATGCTGCTTCCTGTAGTAAATTCCTTTGGAAAGCTGATAAAATCGAAATTCTGGCTCAGATACAGACATACATCGTAAGCAAACTTTCCAAGTGTTCCTGCCAAAGTAGCCATCGCCATAGACAGCATCTTTTCTGACTTACCTCTGGTCATCTGCGCATATACCGAGTTATAATTCATTGACTGGAAGCCCAGGTTATATGTTGTGCTTTCACGATTAATCGGAAAAGACGATCCATATCCTGCTGCCGATCCCAATGGGTTTTTATTAATAATATTTTTTACTGAAAACAGCATTTCCACATCATCCAAAAGGGCTTCGGCATAAGCACCAAACCACAATCCGAATGATGAAGGCATCGCAATCTGCAAGTGGGTGTACCCAGGAAGCAGAATGTTTTTATGCTGATCCGCCAGTTGAATTAAGATCTGGAAAAATTCGTCAGTAAGCACTGTAATCTCACGGATTTCATCCAGCAAATACAATTTGATATCCAGTAAAACCTGGTCATTTCTTGATCTCGCAGTATGGATTTTCTTTCCCGTATCTCCTAATTCTTCTATAAGAATAGCTTCTACCTGAGAATGGATATCCTCAGCATCCTTATCAATTTCAAAACTACCTTCTTCAATTTTATATAAAATACTGTTTAAAACAGATAACATCTGTTCTGATTCTTCCTGAGCGATAATCCCGGTTTCTGCCAGCATTTTGCAATGGGCCATAGAACCTTTAACATCATACTTGGCTAAACGTTCGTCAAAGTCAAGATCTTTACCGACTGTAAAGTTATTGACTAATATATTGGTGGCAAGGTCATCCTTCTGCCATATTTTTTTCATGATAATATTTGATTTAAATATTTGTTGGTCTTGACATGCCCGGCAAGGCAATCCTTATTACTATTAACTATAAAAAAACATTTCCTTATGTAAAGTTTTCATTTCTAATTTTCTTTTTTGCATAAATCTTATTAAAAACTAAACTTCTAGCGCCTGCCGGACGGAGTCAAAACATATATTTTAGAGGTTAGAAAATTAGAGGTTAGAAATTAGTTATAGCCTTTATGTGGCCCTTTTTACTAACTTTTAGTTTCTAGTTACTAAATTCTCTTTTTATAACACTTTTTCTAAAATGCTGATGTAGATTTCTATTCCTTCTTCTATTTCATGGATATAGATAAATTCATCCGCAGTATGGGAGCGCCTACTGTCTCCAGGCCCCAACTTCACTGATGTGCATGGTATAATTGCCTGATCTGAAGAGGTAGGTGATCCGTAAGTGGTCCTTCCGATTTCAATTCCAGCTTTTACAAACGGGTGATCCATTTCGATCTTTGAAGAATTGAGTCTGAAAGATCTTGCCGTCAGTGCAGATTTCATCTGAGACTGAATGATTTCAAATGCTTCCTGATTGGAGTATTCATCTGTCACCCTCACATCCAGTGTAAAATTGCACGATTCCGGAACAACATTATGCTGTACTCCTGCATGAATTCCTGATAAGGTAACTTTAACTTCTCCCAGGTATTCTGAAACCTTTGGAAATTTAAAGGAAAGAATATTCTGCAGATCCTGCATACATTTTACAATTGAGTTATCATCATTAGGATGAGCGGCATGAGAAGGAGTTCCTTTCATTTCTCCATCAATCACAAGAAGTCCTTTTTCTGCAATCGCCAGGTTCATCTGCGTGGGTTCTCCTACAATGGCAAGCTCTACGTTGGGTAGCTGCGGAAATAAGGCTTCGATTCCATCAAATCCTGAAATCTCCTCCTCGGCCGTCAAAGCAATAACTAAATTATATTTTAAATCTTCTTTATCATAAAAATGTAAAAAAACCTGCGCCATAGCAACCAGAGAAGCTCCGGCATCATTGCTTCCCAATCCGAACAGTTTACCCTCTTTCTCAATAGGTACAAACGGATCAAGCGTGTAAGCTTTATTGGGTTTCACTGTATCGTGATGGGTATTCAGCAAAACAGAGGGCTTGAATACATCAAAGTGCTTGTTCACCGCCCAGATATTATTTTTAAAACGCTTTGTAGGAATCTGGTGTTTTTTGAAAAAATTCTCAATCTCTACCGACGTATTGAATTCATCTTTACTGAATGAAGGAATTTCAATCAAATTCTTAAGCAATCCAACTGCGTTATTCAACAGTTCTTCTTTATTATAAACAGATTTCAGTTCCTGCATGATGATTTTCTATATGGTTTTTCAGTTCTGTTTCTTTGATCAGAAACACTTTATTGACATTATTCTTTATCGCTCCGAGAGCATTTTCAAGTTTGGGTAAAATCCCTTTGTGAAGTTTTCCTTCTTCTTTTAATACGGTAAAGTCTTCTTCAGTCACACTTTTGATCACTGATTCCGGATCGTTGACATCCTCTAAAACTCCTTCCTTATCAAAACAATACAAAAGTTCGACTTCATATTTCTCTGACAAAGCCTGCGCGATCACAGAAGCAATGGTATCCGCATTGGTATTGAAAAGATTTCCTTTTCTGTCGTGAGTGATCGCTGAAAATACCGGAACAAGATCCAACTTGATAAGTTTTGAAACCAGCTTCCTGTTTACACTTTTCTTGGTAATATCTCCCACAAATCCAAAGTCTATTTCAGGATGTTCTCTTTTCTTAGCTTTAATTAAGTTTCCGTCTGCTCCGGAAAAACCTATGGCATTGCATTTTTTCTGCTGCAGCTTTTCAACAATATTTTTATTGATTCCTCCCGCATACACCATCGTTACAATATCCAGAGTTTCTTTATCCGTAATCCTTCTTCCATTGATCATTTTCTGCTCGATTCCCAGTTTGTCAGCAAGTGTTGTCGCCAATTTACCTCCACCATGTACAAGGATTTTCTTTTCCTGAATTTCAGAAAATTGCTCTAGAAATTGGGTTAATAATTCCTCATCGTCAATTAAAGCTCCGCCAATTTTTATGATGTATAACTTTTCTTTCATTGTAATCGTTTTTGAGATCCTTGCTATTTCCTATCCTTGTCAAGGTTTTGAACCTTGACAAGGATTATTTTTTAAGCTTTCAATTCATCTAAAATTTCACTGAACACCGCCTGTGCAGAGAAAATACGGTTTTTAGCCTGCTGATAAATGATAGAATGCTCTCCATCCATTACCTCATCGCTCAGTTCCACATTACGACGAACCGGAAGGCAGTGCATCACTTTTGCATTATTGGTACCGGCTAGTTTCTCGTTGGTAAGCATCCAGTCGCCTTTTACTTCCGGCATTGCAGCATAATCATCAAAAGAAGACCAGTTTTTCACATAAATAAAGTCTGCATCTTTCAAAGCTTCATCCTGATCATGGATTACCTTTACATCTTTGGTAAAGTTTTTATCTAAATCATACCCTTCGGGATTGGCAATAACCAACTCAACATCCATTTCCTGCATCCACTCGGCGAAAGAGTTTCCAACAGCGTGCGCGATAGGTTTGATGTGCGGCGCCCATGTTAATACCACTTTCGGCTTGTGATCTTTTTTCCAGTTTTCTGTAATCGTGATGCAGTCCGCCAGACTTTGCAGCGGGTGGCGCGTAGCTGATTCCAGAGAAATCACAGGCACATTTGCATGCTTCTCAAACTGGCTTAAGATACTTTCATTCACATCATCCTCTTTGCTTTTCATTCCTGCAAAACAACGCACCGCAATGATATCACAATATTGATTCAACACTTCAATGGCATCTTTGATGTGCTCTACGGTATCACCGTTCATAACGGCTCCGTCAGCAAATTCAAGGTTCCAGGCTTCCTGGGCTGCATTTAATGTCAATACATTCAACCCAAGATTCTGAGCGGCAATCTGACTGCTCAGACGGGTTCTTAAACTTGAATTTAAAAATACAAGCCCGATTGTTTTTCCCTTTCCTTTTTCTGTTTCGGTAAGGGGATTTGCTTTTATTTCTAAAGCTTTTTTTATGATTTCCTGTAAGTTTTCCACATCACTTACAGAGGTAAATTTCTTCATTTTGAATTGATTTTAAAGATTGTGTTTACACATTTTTGAGAGTTTTAACGCAAGGGCGCAAAACTTTTCACCGATCCTTTTTTCGTTCACAAGGGCGTTTCACTCAGCAATTGACATTTGTTTTTGTCATTCTGACGAAGAAAGAATCTTGCATTATTATATTTTAAGAGATTCTTCATTTCACTTCGTTACAATCAGAATGACAAACGCAGCGTTAAAGCTTTTTAACCTTTTTGCTATTTCGTCATTTTGCCTTTTAAATATTTCCAAGCACTGTTTTCAAAGCATTGATGAAAAGATCCGTTTCCTCTTTTTTGATATTAAGTGCCGGAAGAATCCTCAACACTGTTTTATCATTAGAGTTTCCGGTGAAAATATGATGACCGAACAGTAATTCTTTCCTTACTTCAGAACAGTCCCTGTCAAGTTCTATTCCAATCATCAATCCTTTCCTTCGGATCGATCTAATATGTGGCAAATCTTTAATTTCATTTTCAATATACTCACCCATTTCCTGAGCATTTTCGATAAGATTTTCATCTTTCATCACATCCAGCACAGCAATAGAAGCAGCGCAGGCAAGGTGATTTCCTCCAAATGTGGTTCCCAGCAAACCGTTGCTTGCCTGAAATTTAGGATGGATCAAAACTCCGCCTACAGGAAATCCATTCCCCATTCCTTTTGCTGTAGTAATGATATCTGCTTTTACATCAAATTCCTGATGCGCAAAGAAATATCCGCTTCTTCCGTATCCGGACTGCACCTCATCCAAAATAAGAACAGCATCATATTTTTCGCACAGCTCTTTGATTTTAGATAAAAATTCGGGTGTCGGAATCATAATTCCTCCTACACCCTGAATTCCTTCGATGATCACAGAAGAAATTTCATTTCCGTGAAGTTCGAAAGTTTCTTCAAGCTGCTTTATATCGTTCCATTCTGATTTGATAAATCTTTCGGAAAAATTAACCGGAGCTACAATTTTCGGATTATCTGTTACCGAAACCGCTGCAGAAGTTCTTCCATGGAATGAGCCTGAGAAATACAGCACTTTGCTTTTCCCGTTATGAAATGAAGCCAGTTTTAAAGCGTTTTCATTGGCTTCAGCTCCCGAATTACATAAGAAAAGGTTATACTCTTCATATCCTGAAAGCTCACCCAGCTTTTCTGCCAGCTCACTCTGCAATTCATTCTGAACAGAATTGGAATAAAAAGATATTTTTTCCAGCTGATCTTTCAGCTTATTCTGATAATACGGATGATTATGGCCAATAGAGATTACCGCATGACCTCCGTAGAAATCAAGATATTTTTCTCCTTTATCATCCCAAAGAAATGATCCCTGAGCCTTTACCGGATTGATGTTGAATAATGGATATACGTTGAATAAATTCATGTCTTTTTATAAATGATAATTGATAAATGTTTAATGATACGGGATTCGAGATTTTGCGTTCCCGTACATTTTACTTGTACCTTAGAATGCTATCGGTTTCAGGTTCAGTCCCGCATTTTCGTCCCAGTTCATGGCCAGATTCATATTCTGGACCGCCTGTCCCGAAGCACCTTTCAACAAATTGTCAATCGCTGAGTGAACAACGGCAACATTTCCACTCTTTTCGATCTGAATCACACAGCGATTAGTATTGACAACCTGCTTTAAATCAACCGCCTTCCTACTTATGGTAACGAAAGGCTCCTCCGCATAAAAATCCTGATACATCTGTTCTATTTCCTCCAGCTCCAAATCCGTCTTCATGGTGGAACTTGTAAAAATCCCTCTTGCAAAATCTCCTCTCCATGGAACAAAATTCAGGTTTACTTCTTTATTATTGAATGAAACCAGCTGCTGCAAAATCTCATCTACGTGCTGATGAGTTAATGTTTTATAGGCTGATACATTATCATTTCTCCATGTAAAATGAGTCGTTGCCTGCAAGGACTGTCCGGCTCCTGTAGAACCTGTAATCCCTGTGGTAAAAATCTCATTTAACATTCCTTTTTCTGCCAATGGCAATAAGGCCAATTGAATTGCTGTTGCAAAACATCCCGGGTTGGCAATACTTTTAGCCCCCATCAGTTGTTTTTTATTGATTTCCGGTAATCCGTAGATAAAATCTCTGTTTCCGAAATTTCCTTCTAAACGGAAATCGTTTCCAAGATCAATCACCAACGTTTCCTCTTTAACAGGATTCTGCGTTAACCAGTTTTGACTTTCTTTATGAGGCAGACACAGAAAAAGAATATCTACATCTTCAGGTTTATCTGTTAAAACCATTTCACAGACCGTCGTTAAATCCGGGTACAGATCAGAAATGCTTGTTCCCGAATTCGAACGACTATATAAAAAACTCAATGTCACATGGGGATGAAAAGCCAGTAAGCGTATCAGCTCACTTCCTGTATAACCGTTGGCACCTATAATTCCTACTGTTTTCTTCATTTTGATTCTGACAGAATTTTGTTCTGCCTTTCATTAAATCGTCCCTTCGGAACTAGTTGATATTCTGGTTAATCTGGTGGTATATATTTAAAGAATTGCTTACAATCTTTGTATATCCTTTCACATCCTCTCCCGACCATGCTCTGTTGGCCTCACCATAACTTCCGAATTGATCGGACATCAGGTCATGATCAGACTCAATTCCATTAAGAATAAATCTGTAGGGATGAAGGGTTACAAATACTTTCCCGCTTACTGTTTTCTGAGAATCGGTCAGGAAAGACTCAATATTTCTCATGACAGGATCTAAGAAAAGAGCCTCATGAAGCCAGTTTCCATACCAGTCGGATAACTGGGACTTCATCATTTGCTGATATTTTGAAAGTGTATGTTTCTCTAATAAATGATGCGCTTTGATGATCACCGATGCTGCCGCTGCTTCAAATCCTACCCGTCCTTTGATTCCAACAATGGTATCTCCCACGTGGATATCACGCCCGATTCCGTACGCTGAAGCCAGTTCTTCTATTTTTTGAATAGCATATACGGAATGTTCAAAACTTTCTCCATTTACTCCTACTACTTCACCTTTTTTAAATTCGATCTCCAGTTCTGAAGGCTCGGTTTCTTTTATTTGTGACGGAAAAGCTTCTTCCGGCAGATAATTTCTTGAAGTTAGTGTTTCTTTACCTCCTACGGAAGTTCCCCAAAGCCCTTTATTTACTGAATATTGTGCTTTCTGGAATTCCATTTCATATCCATGTTCCTTCAAAAACTCAATCTCTTCTTCACGCGATAAAGCCATATCACGGATAGGCGTAATGATTTCGATATTCGGACACATCACCTGAAAGATCAGGTCAAAACGAACCTGGTCATTTCCTGCTCCTGTACTTCCATGAGCAATGGCATCAGCCTGTACTTCAATAGCATATTTTGCAATCTCCTGCGCCTGAATGGTACGCTCAGCACTTACAGAAAGAGGATAGGTATTATTCTTCAATACATTCCCGAAAATCAGATATTTCACACATGAATTGTAATAATCTTCCTGAGCGTCTACACACCTGTATTCTTTTACCCCAAGGTTTAAGGCTTTTCTTTCCAATTCTTTTTCCTCTTCTTTTGAAAAACCTCCGGTATTTACAGTAACTGCATACACATCATACCCTAGTGTTTCACTAAGATATTTAGCACAGTAGGAAGTATCTAAACCTCCGCTAAACGCTAAGATGACTTTCTTTTTCATCTGGATTCTTTTTATTTTTATTAATTGCCGCATTGAATTCCCCAGCAGGATTCTGTACAGAATATGTAAAATCTGTCTGGCTCAATTCATTATATTTATTTTCAGGCTGATCATTTTTTACCGCCTCATTCTTTTTTATATTGTCAGGAACAAACAGCATGGCTGTACATAAACAGTTTTTGCGCTCCTTCATCATCAAGATCTCGTAGTTCACACAGTTTTTGCAGCCATTCCAGAATTCCTCATCTTGAGTCAGTTCAGAATAGATGACCGGCTTATATCCTAAATCACTATTGATTTTCATTACTGCCAAACCTGTTGTTAATCCAAATACTTTCGCATCAGGATATTTATCTCTAGATAACTGGAAAACTTTCTGCTTGATCTGAGTCGCTACTCCTCCGTTCCTGAATTTCGGCGACACAATCAGTCCCGAATTGGCCACAAACTTCCCGTGTGACCAGGTCTCTATATAACAGAAACCTACCCACTCCCCGTTTTCAGTGGCTACCACAGCATTGCCCTCTGAAATCTTCTTGCTCAAATATTCTATGGAACGTTTTGCGATTCCCGTTCCTCTACGCTGTGCAGAATCATACATTTCCTGCTGTATTTCACTCACATACACTAGATGTTCGCATGAGGAAATTTCTATTTCCATTTATTTATCTAAATTTTTTGGCAAATTTAAAATATAATTTCTTTTATATCCAAATAAAAAAGATATTTTTTTTGTTTTAAAATTTTAAACAGGTAAAATTATCTTTAAATAAAATTATACATTTGCTAATTTATTATATATTTGCTAAAATAATATAGCTATGGAAAATACCTGTCCCAAATGCAAGAGTACCAAAGTAGTAAAAAGCGGTATCATCAATGAGAAACAACGTTTCCACTGCAAAGACTGCAACTATTATTTTACCGTTAAAAAACTGGGGAAACAAATTGATGACTACTATGTCACCAAAGCTCTTCAGCTTTACCTTGAAGGCTTAAGCTACCGCGAAATCGAAAGAATCATCGGGGTTTCTCATGTTACTATAAGTTCATGGATTAAAAAATACAATATTACAAGGCCACCTCATTCCGAATTCCATCCTGTTTATAAAATATTAAAGCAGCATGAGCTGATCGATTATATAGCACAGGAAGAAAATATTAAAAATTCCGGGATTATTATTACTCAGTTCGCGGATAAATATATGCTGATCAAGTGGGAAAGATTTAAGAAATAAGTAAAAAACTGAAGCATCAGATTAAGAGATAACAAACTGACAGATAATATATTTAACATATCATTTATACCATAGCTATATCATTACCATTAATATATATTAAACTTTCATAAACAAATTATTAATTACAATTTGGCATTCACAAAAAATAACGCCAAAAATTAATAATTTATGAAGAAATTACTTACATTTATTGGAGTAGCTTTAATCAGCAGTTCTGTATACTCACAAGGTTCTCCTGATTACGGCAGTGGCTTAAAAATCAACCTTAACCAGGATGGTGATAAATTTGTCAGATTTATTTTATGGGACCAGCTTTGGTTAAGAAATACTTCCATGAATCCCGGAAGTATGGTGGGCGGTGAACCTACAGACAACTCCTGGAGTATAGGAAACAGGCGATTACGTGCTCTCACCTATGCACAGATCTCTAAAAGATACATGATTCTCCTGCACTTTGGAATCAATAACCAAACTTTCATTAATGGCGGAGCTTCGGGCACTTCCGGAACAGGAGGATACGGAAACGGAAAAAAAACCCAGCTGTTTTTCCATGACGCCTGGAACGAATATGCAGTTATTTTACCTGGAGAAGCGGGAAAATTCAGTTTATCTTTAGGGGCAGGACTTCATTACTACATGGGACTTTCGCGCATGACCATGGCATCTACACTTAATTTCCTCACATTGGATTCTCCCGTTTTTTCGTGGCCATTAATTGATAATTCCGATCAGTTTGCAAGGCAGCTGGGAATGTTTGCGAAAGGAAAATATGGAAAACTCGAATACCGCTTTAGCTTAAATAAACCATTTGCTACGGATCTCGTTCCTGTGAATGTGACAGACCCTTCGAAAGCCGTAGCCGTAGACAACAACGGAAATCCCAGTTTTTCAAAGGCGGGATATGTCGAATACCAGTTTCTGGATGAAGAATCCAATACTCTGCCTTTCAAAGTGGGATCTTATCTGGGGACAAAGAAAGTATTTAATGTAGGTGCCGGTTTTTATCACCAGGCTGACGGTACGAGAACTTCCGTAAATTCAAATATTGAAAAACACGATATAACGCTTTTTGCAGTTGATGCCTTCGCAGATATTCCTTTGGGAGATGCAAAAAACAAAATGGCTGTTTCTGCCTATGCCGGATATTATAACTATAATTTCGGTCCTAACTATGTAAGAAACCTGGGAACCATGAATATCGCAGCATCTGATCCGAATTTCATCGGGAATAAAGCCATCGCAGGGCCTGGAAATCTGCAGCCGACTATCGGAACAGGTAATATTATCTACGCACAGGCAGGTTTACTCTTACCAAGTCAGGCAGAAAAGCCAAAGATCAGAATACAGCCCTTTGCGGCATATACTCACAAAAACTTTGAGGCTTTTGATAAATCATCATCCCAGTTTGATGTGGGAGCCAACTGGTTTATAGATGGACATCATGCGAAAATAACAACACAATATTCAACAAGGCCAGTGTATACCAGCCCTACGGAAAGTCCTTCTTCAAAAGGGGAATTCATTGTACAGTTCCAGATTTACCTATAAAAATCAAACCAACCTAAAAACCCGTAACGGTTAAAAATTCAAATTAATATCCTATTCCACTAACATCAAAAACTAATCAATATGAGCGAAAATCATCACGAAAGCTACGAAAATATGACCGACAGGCAGAAAAACCGCACCATCTGGAGTGTGATCACCGCCTCTTCCCTCGGGACATTAATAGAATGGTATGACTTTTACATTTTCGGAAGTCTTGCCGTTGTCTTAGCGACCAAATTTTTCCCTGCAGACAATCCTACTGCGGCATTTTTATCTACTCTGGCAACTTTTGCTGCCGGATTTGTTGTAAGACCTTTTGGGGCTTTATTTTTCGGAAGGCTTGGAGACCTTATCGGAAGAAAATACACTTTCCTTGTAACACTTCTGATCATGGGTTTTTCCACTTTTCTGATCGGATGTATTCCAAGCTATGAAACCATTGGATTCCTGGCACCGGTTTTAGTTTTAATTTTAAGATTACTTCAGGGACTTGCTCTGGGAGGTGAATACGGAGGAGCTGCCACTTATGTTGCAGAATACGCGCAACCTCACCGCCGGGGATACTGGACTTCCTGGATTCAGACTACTGCTACTGCAGGGCTGTTCATTTCACTGATTGTTATTTTAATTACCAAGACCACATTGTCTGCAGAAGAGTTTGATACCTGGGGATGGAGAGTTCCTTTCTGGATCTCTATTCTGATGGTTGCTGTATCCTATATCATCAGAAAAAATATGAAAGAGTCACCGCTTTTTGCGAAAGCTAAAAGCGAGGGAAAAACTTCTAAAAATCCATTAAAGGAAAGCTTTGGAAATAAATACAACTTCAAATTTGTACTGCTAGCTTTATTCGGGGCTGCTATGGGGCAAGGGGTAATCTGGTACACAGGGCAGTTCTACGCCATGAGTTTCCTTCAAAAGGTGATGAATGTAGAATCTGCTCAGGTAGATTCACTGATGGCTACTGCTTTATTTTTAGGAACACCTTTCTTTGTCTTTTTCGGGTGGCTGTCTGATAAAATCGGAAGAAAAGCAGTGATGATGACCGGAATGCTGGTTGCCATTTTAGCGTACAGGCCTATTTATGACAGCATGTTCAAAAGTGTGAGCCTTGAGAGTAAAACTGTTGCCGCTAATGGAATTACTGAAAAAAGAACAGCAAAAATTCACAATGATATTGCAACAGACAGCCTGGTTACTTTCCATAAAGAAACACTTTATACAGATGGAACTCTGATTAAAAAAGACAGTATTGTTCACTGGTCCCCTGCAGGAGTTGTCATGAAAGACGGAAAAGCTGAAGAACCCAAAGTTTCCCAAAGCTTGAAATTAAGTGACAACACCAAATGGTACCTGATCTTTCTTGTGTTCATCCAGGTGATATTTGTAACCATGGTATACGGACCTATTGCTGCTTTTCTAGTAGAAATGTTCCCTGTGAGAATCCGCTACACCTCAATGTCATTACCTTATCATATCGGAAATGGAGTTTTCGGAGGTCTTTTACCAGCAGTAGCAACATATCTGGTAACCACCGGAAAAGAAGCGGGACACGCGACATGGTACCTTGAAGGATTATGGTATCCGATCGGAGTGGCTACAGTATGTCTCATCATCGGATTATTTTATCTTAAAAATAAGAACAACAATCTTCACGATTAAGCACTGAATCACTCAAATTTTTATTAATTTTAAAACTACTAAAATGAACGGACTAAAAAAAATATTAGGTATTCTCTGGATCGCCGTTGCGGTGATTGTAGGGTATTTCGGAATTACAGTATTGGGAATTCCTAAAATAGCATCCGGAAAACAGGAAGATCTTGTTTTTGGCATCATCATACTTTTTGTATTGATGCCGATTATCTCTGGCGGAATGGCAGTTTTCGGGTATTATGCGTTAACAGGAGAATATTCTGACGACAAAATTTAAAAACAATAAAACAGATAATTGGTGGGTGATACATTCATCAATTATCTGTTATCAATTATAAAAAATGGACATCACGATTAAAGCAATTCCCCGTCCCTCTGAAGATAAAAGAGTTATTGATCTCATCCACAGATTAAATACTTCTCTTACTACAATCTCTGGTGAGAGTGGAAGCAAAAGTGCAGACCTTGACGACTTTACTCAGGAGAAAGCTTTGTTTCTCATTGCTGTAAGTGATGAAAAAGCCATAGCTTGTGGAGGCTTTCGCCCCCTTTCACCAGAAATATGTGAAATTAAACGCATGTTCTCCCTGGAAAAAAACATAGGATTAGGCAGAACAATCCTTTCAGCATTAGAAACGGCAGCAAAACAATTTGACTATAAATACATCTATCTGGAAACCCGTAAAAAAAATGACAATGCCGTGAAATTTTATCTGAAAAATGAATATAAGGTCATTGAAAATTACGGAATTTACATCGGACGCGAAGAAGCTATATGCTTCGGTAAGGAACTAAAACAGTTATGAAAAAGAGACATGAACAAAAACTAATCATACTGAGTGTAGGACTCATGATAGCTTTCAGTATTCCTATTTCACTGCTTTTTAACAGTGAAAGAGAGATTTCCGGCTATCCCATGATCCTGATCTATCTGTTCGCGGTATGGATGATCTCCATTATCATTTCTTTTGTAATTGTAAAAAGATATGATGAGTAGCTTCGCCTTATTTTTTGTGGTTTTGTTTTATCTGGCACTTCTGTTCTTAGTGGCTTATTTAGCAGAGAAGAAAAGAAGTAAAATCTGGATCAACAATCCCTATATTTACGCTTTATCTCTTGCCGTTTATTGTACTGCCTGGACTTACTATGGAAGCATTGGCGTTGCTGCGACAAGCGGATTAAACTATCTTCCGATCTACATTGGCCCTATCATGATTATTCCGGCATGGATCTATATTAATACGAGGATTGTAAGAATTTCAAGAGTCAACAAAATAAGCAGCCTTGCCGATTTTATTTCATTAAGATATGGTAACAGCAGAAGCCTGAGTGCCATCATCACGGTGGTCTGTCTTCTGGCAATTGTTCCTTACATCGGACTGCAGATCAAAGCGATTTCTGAAACCTTCCATCTGGTAACGGAAACACCTATGTCAAAAGATATCCTTACAGATAATTCAACTTTTGTTGTGATTTTAATTGCTTTATTTTCTTCTTATTACGGAACCCGATATGTGGATGCTTCTGAAAAAAGGCTGGGAATTATCTCGGCAATCGCGCTGGAAAGTTTTTTAAAGCTATTTTTCATTATTATTCTGGGATTTTTTGTCATTTATTATGTTTTTGATGGATTCTCAGACATTTATGAGAAAGCCAGTAAATTCGGAGATTTCAAAGAAAAAAATACCTTCAACGGGATTGAAGGTGCTATAAACTGGATGATTCTCTGTATGATTTCTGCCACGGCGATCTGTATCCTGCCAAGACAGTTTCATACGGCCATTGTTGAAAACCGACAGGAGAAACACATCAGAACAGCCATTTGGTTCTTCCCTCTTTATCTTTTGATCTTCACTGTATTTATTTTTCCCATTGCCTGGGGTGGCAGACTGATTTTTGACGGACAAAAAGTAAATCCTGAGTTCTACTCCATTCTGATTCCTCAGCACTTTGACAATACCTTAATTACTGTCTTTGTATTTCTTGGAGGATTGAGCTCGTGTATTTCTATGATTATTATTTCGGCTATTACCCTCTCTATCATGCTTTCCAACAACCTCATCATCCCTTATGGATTGCTGGGAAAACTAAAATCTGAAAACGAGGAACAAAATACCAGAAGTATCACCAATATCAGAAAATTCAGCATTTTTGCCTTGATCATCATGGCTTTTGCTTTCTATAAATATTTCATTCTGAAAACTTCACTGGACTCCGTAGGATTGATCTCATTTGTAGTGATTGCACAATTGGCTCCTGCATTCTTCGGAGCTTTATTCTGGAGAAGAGGCAGTTATAAAGGCGCTGTTACAGGACTTATAGCCGGATTAATAATATGTTATTTCGGACTGATTATTCCTCAGTATTATTTTTCGTACAACCAGGAATTCAAAGGAGTGCTGAGAGACATGTATAATGCTTTCGGCTTTTTCACGATTCCTTATTTAGGAAGAATTCCACAGATATTTTTCTGGTCAATGCTGGTAAATACAGGCTTGTTTACTATTATTTCCGTAAGCTCAAAAGGAAATTACCGCGAAAGAAACTTTGCTGAACTCTACGTGGATATTGATAAATATATTCAGAATCATGAAAATGCCTTTATCTGGCGCGGGACAGCTTATATTTCAGACATTCAGAATATTCTTGAACGGTTTTTAGGTAAAAACAAAACGGAACAGGCCTTAAGAATCTTTAATTTAAAATATAATATCGATTCCAATACGGAGACTGCTGATTCAAGATTCATCAAATTTTCAGAAAACCTTTTAGCAGGAAGAATCGGTACTGCTTCAGCAAAAATATTGATTGAAGGCGTTACCAAAGAAGATAAAATATCCTTAAAAGAAGTATTGAATATCCTTGAAGAATCTCAGGAAAATATCAGTTTGAACAAGAAACTTACGGAACAGTCTGAAGAACTTCAGAAACTTTCCGATGATTTGAGAACCGCTAACGAAAGCCTTATCATCAAAGACCGCCAAAAAGATGACTTCCTGGATTCTGTTGCGCACGAGCTGAGAACTCCGATTACAGCGATCCGTTCTGCAGGAGAAATTTTAGCGGATGACGATGATATTCCCTTTGACATTAAACAGGAATTTTTAAACAACATCATTACAGAATCTGACAGATTGAGTGAAATCATCAACGATATTCTTTATCTGGACAAATTAGAGCATGGTGAAATCTCTTTACACATTCAGGAAAATAATATTATTGAAACCTATAAAAAAGCACTCAATCCTCTTCTTCACATGATACAGCAGAAAAATATTCATTTAAGTGAAGTTAATCTTCTGAATCAGTTTATATTTGAGTACGATGAAGCCAGAATGATTCAACTGTTCCAGAATATCTGGGGAAATGCTTTAAAATTTACAGATGAACAGGGCACCATACAAACCAAATTATCTGAAAAAGACGGTCAGCTGATCATTAATATTTTCAATACCGGGAAACACATTCCCGAAGAGGATCTGGAAATGATTTTTGACAAGTTTTATCAGTCGAAAAATCAAAATATTTTAAAGCCTACAGGAAGTGGATTAGGGCTGGCTATTTCAAAAAAAATAGTACAGGCACACGGAGGAAGTATAAAAGCTGAAAACAGTGGATTAGGCGTAACATTCACCATAAGCTTACCCAAAAAAACTAAAAAAGAGATTATAAATGAAGTTGAACACCATTAAAACCCTTTTATGAGAAAGATAATCATTGCGGATGACGAGCACAAAATTTTAATGTCGCTGGAATACAGCTTTAAGAAAAACGGATATGATGTCTATATTGCCCGTGACGGAACAGAAGTCCTCGACTTTCTGAAAACAATGGTTCCTGATGTCATTCTTCTTGATATCATGATGCCTAACCTTGATGGGTACAGCACTCTGGATATTATCCGACAGGATGAAAAGCTGAAAGACACCAAAGTCATCTTTCTGAGTGCCAAAAACAATCCCAGAGATATTGAAAAAGGATTGGAAATGGGCGCTGATGCCTATGTCACAAAACCCTATTCGATCAAGAAACTGATCCAGCAGATTGAGGAAATGTTTTAAGAGACTGCTTCGCCTCCGCTCGCAATGACATGACTACATATCCTTGTCAAGGTTTAAAACCTTGACAAGGATAAAAAACACAAACACAACTAATGATATGAATATAGATAACTTATTTAAACAAAGCATAGAAAATAAAGAAGATTTCTGGAAAGAACAGGCCGGAAAAATACAATGGTTTGAATTTCCCGGAAAGATTCTTTCCAAAGATGAAAATGATTATTCACAATGGTTTGCTGACGGAAAACTCAATATGTGTTATTTATGCATTGACAAACATATTGAGGACGGTTTCGGAGATCAGGTTGCCATTGTTTATGATTCACCTGTAACCAATCAAAAGAAAACCTATACTTTCAGTCAGGCCAAAGAGGAAATAGCAAAACTGGCGGGAGGCCTAATTTCTTTAGGATTAAAAAAAGGAGATACGGCCGTTATTTATATGCCCATGATTCCGCAGACTCTCTTCGCTATGCTTGCGTGTGCGAGAATTGGCGTCATTCATAATGTAGTTTTTGGAGGTTTTGCTCCCCATGAGCTTGTGGTAAGAATTGATGACTGTAAACCTAAAGTTTTAATCACTGCTACAGCCGGTGTGGAAATTGCCAAAAGAATACCTTATCTGCCACTGGTAGAAAAAGCCATTGAACTGGCACAGGATAAAGTGGACAACATTATTGTATACAACAGGAAGCTGGTCGACAATCAGAATGAAATGTTTGACGGACTGATAGATTATGAAGAACTGGTAGAGAAATCAGCTCCGGCAGACTGTATTTCTTTAGAATCAACCCATCCGCTGTATCTGCTTTACACCTCAGGAACAACCGGTAAACCCAAGGGCATTGTTCGCGATACCGGAGGATATGCCACTGCACTACAGTTCTCAATGACTTATGTCTATGGGGTTGAGCCGGGAGAAACCTACTGGGCAGCTTCAGACTTTGGCTGGGCTGTAGGACACAGTTTTTCGGTGTACGGACCATTAATCAACAGAAACACAACGATCATTTTCGAAGGTAAACCCATCATGACTCCTGATGCCGGAACTTTCTGGAGAGTCATCTCAGAATATAAAGTTTCGGTGATGTTTACGGCACCCACTGCTATCAGAGCTATTAAAAAAGAAGATCCCAGCGGAGAACTGGTAAAAAAATACGATTTAACCCACTTCAGAAAACAGTTTCTGGCTGGTGAAAGGTGTGATGTAGCCACTTTGGACTGGTTTGCAGAACATATTGGCGTTCCGGCAATAGATCATTGGTGGCAGACAGAATCCGGATGGCCTATGCTTGGATTGCTGACTCATGATGAAAGCTATCAGATCAAAAGGGCATCTGCCGGAAAACCTGTTCCAGGATATGATATTAAAATCTTTGACGAAAATGGCTTTGAACTGGATCCTCACCATGAAGGTTACCTTGTGATCAAACTTCCTCTCCCACCCGGTGCTATGCTTGGAATCTGGAAAGACTATGACCGTTTTGAAAGCAGCTACCTTTCTCAGTACAAAGGCTACTATTTCTCAGGAGACGGTGCCATACAGGATGAGGACGGCTATATCTTTATTACAGGAAGAGTGGATGACGTGATCAACGTGGCAGGACACAGGCTTTCCACTTCTGAAATGGAGGAAATTGTTTCTTCTCATCCTGATGTTGCCGAATGCGCTGTGGTAGGTATTGATGATGACCTCAAGGGACAGGTTCCTTTTGCGACAGTTGTTTTGAAGAATGGCTCCGCTATTCCTGAAGAAGACATTGAAAAAGATATTATCCAGATGGTCCGCAACAAAATCGGAGCAGTAGCTTTTCTAAAAAATGTAATGGTTGTCAAACGTTTACCCAAAACAAGATCCGGAAAGATTTTAAGAAAACTGATCAGGACTTTACTGGACGAAAAAGATTTTCAGATTCCATCAACCATTGATGATGAGAAAATCATTGATGAAATTCAGGAAAAAATCAAGGAATATAAGGCTTAAACGGGAAATTAAACATAAATTTAAAATATAATAAATTCAAATTTCAAAAAACGAAAGGGATATGAGAAATTACTTAATAGAAGATTTACCACAATATTTTGAAGATTATAAAAAATCTATCAAAAACCCGAAAAAATTCTGGGATAAGGTAGCAGATCAGAATTTCGTGTGGTACCAACGATGGAGCAAGGTTGTTAAGTACGATATGAATGAAGCTAAAATTACCTGGTTCAAAAACGCGAAACTCAATATTACCAAAAACTGTATCGACAGGCACCTGGCGATAAGAGGAGATAAAACGGCTATCATCTGGGAGCCCAATGATCCGAAGGAAGAGGCACAACATATTTCCTATAATGAACTCTATACACGTGTCAATAAAACAGCCAATGTGCTTCGTGATATGGGCATTGAAAAGGGAGACAGAGTCTGCATTTACCTTCCTATGATTCCTGAACTTGCCATTACGATGCTTGCGTGCGCAAAACTGGGTGCTGTACATTCGGTTATCTTCGCAGGGTTCTCAGCTTCAGCTGTCGCTTCCAGAGTAAATGACTGCGAAGCAAAAATGGTCATTACTTCAGACGGAAGCTATAGAGGAAACAAGGTATTGGATCTGAAAAGTATAGTGGATGACGCATTGGAAAAGACCCCTACTGTTGAAAGTGTCCTTGTGGTAAAAAGAACCCACAACGAAATAAAAATGAAAGAAGGAAGAGATCACTGGATGGCTGATCTATATGAGAAAGCTTCTCCTGATTTCGTCACTGTGATTATGGATTCTGAGGATCCGCTTTTTATTCTGTACACTTCAGGATCTACAGGAAAACCAAAAGGAATGCTTCATACCTGCGCCGGCTATATGGTATACACCGCTTATACTTTCAAAAATGTCTTTAATTACAAGGAAAATGATATTTATTGGTGTACTGCAGATATCGGATGGATCACCGGACATTCTTATATCCTTTACGGGCCTTTATTGAATGGTGCAACGACAGTAATTTTTGAAGGCGTCCCTACATATCCTGAACCGGACCGTTTCTGGGAAGTGATTGAAAAGCATAAGATCACTCAGTTTTATACTGCTCCTACTGCCATCCGATCTTTAGCAAAAGAAAGTGCAGAATGGGTAGATAAGCATGATCTCAGTTCCCTTAAAGTAATCGGTTCTGTGGGTGAACCTATCAATGACGAAGCATGGCATTGGTTCAATGATCATGTAGGAAGAAAAAAATGCCCGATTGTAGACACCTGGTGGCAGACAGAAACAGGAGGAATTATGATTTCCCCACTTCCTTTTGTAACACCAACAAAACCTACCTATGCCACCCTCCCATTACCGGGTGTACAGCCTGTTCTGATGGATGATAAACGAAATGAAATTACAGGCAACCAGGTAACCGGAAATCTTTGCATCCGTTTTCCATGGCCGGGAATTGCCAGAACGATCTGGGGAGACCATCAACGATATAAAGAAACCTACTTCACAGCCTTCCCGGGAAAATATTTTACGGGAGACGGCGCATTAAGGGATGAAGTTGGTTATTACAGAATTACAGGCCGTGTAGATGATGTAATCATTGTTTCAGGGCATAACCTTGGAACGGCACCTATTGAAGACAGCATCAACCAGCACCCTGCCGTTGCAGAATCCGCTATTGTCGGTTATCCTCACGATATCAAAGGAAATGCACTTTACGGATATGTAATGCTTAAAGAAACCGGGGAAAGCCGTGATAAGGAAAACCTGAAAAAAGAAATTAACCAGCTTATTTCAGATCAGATTGGCCCAATTGCCAAACTGGATAAGATACAGTTTGTTTCAGGACTTCCTAAAACGCGCTCCGGAAAGATTATGCGTAGAATCCTGAGAAAAATTGCAGAAGGTGACTTCAGTAATTTCGGTGACATCACTACTCTTTTGAATCCTGAAATTGTAGAGGAAATTAAAAATGAAAGAATTTAAATTAATCATTATTTAACCAATAGTGAGGCCCTGGAAGTTTATTTCCGGGGCTTTTGTTTTGTCATACTTTATTTAGTTTTCAAAAAACACGACAGCTTTTGTCGCTGTGTTTAGATAATTTTGCATCAGAACCAGACAAAATCATTATAATATGAATATAATCAAATAATGTATAGTATGATTTATATTAAATCGCATTAACGTGAGTTTCACTTCTTAAAAAGTGTTAAATTTGCAAAGTTTCAAAAAAAACTAATTACTAACTCAAAAAAACAACATTGAATGAGAAAGTTTTATCTCAGTGCACTTACTTTGTGCATGATTCCGGGAGTATCTGCCCAGGAAGTGGTATGGCAGAAAGACATCAAATCCTCTACCCAGGATTTCCTGAGCCAGGTTACCACAACCATCGATCAGCAATATTTAATTACAGGAAGTTCTATACAGTCAGGAAGCGGGAAGCTGGAGGCTGGAAGTAAGCAGAACAACGGTTATGATTTTCATCTGGTCAAGCTGAACCAGCAGGGAGAAGAAATCTGGGAAAAATATTTCTCAGGACAAAATCATGATTATCTGTCAGCCACTGTTACCACACAGGATGGCGGATTTCTTTTAGCAGGGACTTCTTATTCAGGAAAAGGGCTGGATAAAAAAGAGGATTCCAAAGGAGGATCTGATATCTGGCTTATTAGAATCAACGAGTTTGGAGATGAATTATGGCAGAAGACCTTAGGCAGTTCTTCAGATGAAGAAGCCAGAGCGGTTATCCAGACTACAGATCAAGGATTCTTTGTTGCAGGTAACGTACAAAACGCTGCAAAAGGCTACGGTTCCAAGGATGTCTTCATCACAAAACTGGACAAAGATGGAAAAGAGCTCTCACAGCTTATTTTGGGAGGAAAAGGTTTAGATGAGGTAGAGAAAATGATTCCAACAAAAGACGGCGGAGCTTTACTTGGAATGTATTCAAGAAGTTCAGCTGTACAAAGTAAAATGTATAATGTACAAAGTCCTCAAAATACATCCGACACCCGACATCTGACAACGGTACAAAAACAAAGCGACAACTTTGGCGAAGGCGATTACTGGATCGTAAAGCTGGATAAAAACGGAAAAATTGAATGGGAAAAGAACTTCGGAGGAAAAGGTGATGATCATTTGAGAACCCTTGCATTGACCTCAACCGGATTCATTATCGGTGGAGAATCCAGATCAGAAAGGTCAGGGAATAAAACGGTAGGATTAGAAGAAGGAACAGACCTATGGTTAATTTCTTTAAATGAAAGAGGCGATGAACAGTGGCAGAAATCTTACAATTTCAAAAACCGTGATATTCTGATGGGCATGAGTGTTCTTCACTCTGCAGATGACAAATCTTCCAAAGGAATCTTATTGGGTGGCTATACCCAGGCAGAAGGAAGAATAGAAAATGATGATGAAACCTTCTGGATGCTGTATTTGGATCAGAATGGCAATGAACAGTGGAGAAAACATGTAAAAGGAGAATCCAGAAAGAAGGAAGAGAGACTTTCAGACATTAAACTAAACAGAGACGGATCAATTATTCTTGCAGGGACCAGTGCAGAAGAACTCGGAAAAGAGAACTGGAAGATTGTAAAGCTGGGAGACAAACAGGTTGACCAGTTAATTGAAAAATACGATATCAAAATCTATCCGAATCCTGTTTCTGATTATGCTTATGTAGAAATTGGCTTTGATTTTAAAGATGCGGATATTCTTTTGTATGACATGAGCGGAAGACAGTTGCAGAGTATTAAAACAAAGAACAAAGTGACTAAGATCAATACCCAGGCTTTGGTACAAGGAGCTTACCTGATCACGATAAAAACTGATACCAATAAAACGGCAAGCGCCAAACTAATTAAGAAATAACACGATGAAAAAAACTTTAACATTGTCAGGGATTATTCTTTCTGCTTTAATGTATAGCCAAAGTAATACTCCACAAGATTATACTACCAATACGAATGATGCTGGTAAGCACATTCCTAAGATATCTCCAACCAGCCCTGAATCATTTAAATTCAGCCAATTTGGAAATGTTCCTATAGGAATGTTTACAGGTGCTCCCAATATTAATATACCAATTACAGAACTTTCAGTTGATGGAACCAGTATTCCCATTTCTCTAAATTATGCTTCCAACGGTATTAATGTGGATGAGATGAATGGCTCAGTTGGATTAGGCTGGACATTTATTTCAGGTGGAGTAATCACCAGAACCATACGGGATAGACCCGATGAAGAAAGTAGTTTTAATAGCGGGGATGTACCACTAACTGAAAACTTTGCTACACAACTGAATACGTACCTGACATTTTGTGAAAATGATGATTTTGATTCTGAACCTGATCTGTATACTGCCAACTTTGCTGGTTATAATGTGAAATTTGTGATCAATAAAGCAGGTAATATTATTATGATTGATCAGAAAGATTACCAAATTAAAAGAAATGACAATGGAAACTTATTTTCAATTATCTTGGATAATGGTGTGCGATATAATTTCAATGCTGTAGAATATATACAAAACAGGACACTTAATACTGGAGGACATCAGCCACCACAACAATATATACAATCATGGTATTTAACTTCCATCATAACTCCTAATGGCCAGACACTTACCTTTGAGTATCAGGATGTGAATTATACCACTATTCTTTCACAGTCTCAAACAATGACTTATACCAAAGAACCACAGCAGAAATATGGAGATGTATTATATGGTGGTTCTTTGGGACTGCCTTACTGCCCTCTTATAACATATACAATACCACCTGATTTAGGTCTTATTGCAGATTCAGAGCAGTATGTATTGGGCAAACAACTCAAAAAAATATATGATTCCAATAATAATTCTATCGTTTTTTCCTATTCGGCACAAAATGGTGATTACTCAAAACTCACCAGTATCAAAAAATATCATAATAATATAGATGTGGATGATTATAGTTTTAATTATGCCACCACTGGAGCATCAAGACTTTTCTTAACTGAAATACGAAATAATAAAACGAATTCGTTACATAAATTTACCTACAATAACCCTGAGGGACTTCCTTCAAGATTGAGCTTTTCCAGAGATATGTGGGGATTTTATAATGGGGCCAGCAACAGCAGTCTCGTACCTCAATTGTTTTCGAGTAACGATATTACAGCGCCTCAGTATAGTGGCGCTAATCAGAAAGTTGAACCTTCCTATGGACAGTACGGGTTATTAAAAACCATTACTTACCCAACTGGTGGCAACACACTGTTTAATTACGAAAGTCATGTTAGGAAGGAAAATGTTTTGGTGTATGCACCTGAAGTTTTTTTAGGTACATCGACTGTCAATAACTCTAACACTTATGATTCAACACAGGAATTAACTATTACCCCTGTAAAGCCGGGATATGTCCGTATTCAATTATCCAACTATCTTAATCCTTATGGGAACTGTAAAGATAGTCCTGATTTGGAGACTGACAAACAGAAAGGTGGAATGTGGGTTAAAGATCAGGCAGGCAATTATATGCCTTTATTTGAATATTTTCCTGGTATCGGATATACCTCTCTTGGTATTTCGGCAGAATCTTCATTGAATAATAGTCAAACAGCTTATGTATATGTTGAGAAAAATCAGACCATTAAAGTCACCGTGCAAGCATTATTCGTTTGTTGTCAGGCATATATTCAAGTATATTATTATGATGAGGAAGATAAGTCTGTATTACAAGATGTGTTAAAAGGGGGATATAGAGTTGCATCAACGGTTGACACTCCTGTTGACGGACTTCCTATAACCAGAAAATATAAGTATATCAGGGATAATGGGGAGTATTCTATTAATATTACCAGAGATCCTGTATTTGTTGAAGATAGGTTGGTAGGCTCACTTTGTATAGGCTCTACAAATTCGTTACCTACTATGTCCACCTATACGGCCATTACTTCATCCAACATAGGCAGGTTATTTTCTTTTAATCCGAATATTTTTTATGATACCGTGGAAGAACAAATAGAAGGAAAAGGAAAAAGCGTCCATTATTTCAGTTCCGAGACGGATTACCCGGGTAATCCTATTAAAGGAGGTTCTATTATCTCTGCTCCCTGGACGAACTCAGGTTGGAAGAATGGAAAAGAGGTATTAACCGTTTATAAAGACAATGGGGGAACTACCTTAAAAACTGTTGAAAATCTGTATGCTGAAGATCCTACCAGAACATCTTATCTGGGAGGTATCAGTCGACGTAAAATTTATGAGCCTATTGCCAATAATGGCATCTGGGATGCTGATTATCCACATATGGATGTTGTATATTATAAAAATATCAGCCGTTTTACCTATTTACAGTCTCAGAAAACAACGGATTACTTTAATGGTACACCTGTTGAAACTAAGACAGAATATTTTTATGGTAGCCCTTCTCATCGTCAATTAAAGAAACAGAAAAACATTATGCCTGATGGAGTAATTAATGAGACTGAGTATAATTATGCTTATGAAAAAGGCAACCAAAAGCTGATTAATGCCAATATGGTTGGAATTCTCTTAGAAACGTCAATCACAAAAAGGCAGAATGCCAATGATATTTCTGGTAAACTTGTTTCAAAAATTGAAACAAAATATGATAACTCTGGAACATTACTACCTACTTCGGTTTTATCCTATGATCTTCAAAATCCTGACTCTCCAACAACAGAAGTTACCTACGATCAGTATGATTCCAAAGGAAACTTAAAACAGTATACCACAAAAGATGGGATCTCAACTGTAATTATCTGGGGTTATAACCAAACCCACCCAATTGCAAAGATAGAAGGAGCAAAATTGTCTGATATTAATCAGTCTTTAATCAACACGATTGTAAGTGCTTCGGATACAGAAGCACAAGCTGCTCCTAATAATGATGAAACCAATTTACTGAATGCTTTCAGGGATTTTAGAAATAGTTTACCAAATTATCAAATTGCAACTTATACATATGATCCATTGATTGGAGTAAGAAGCATTACCCCACCTTCAGGAATCAGGGAAAATTATATCTACGATTCAGCAAACAGGCTTCAGAAAGTAATTGATGTGAATGGAAAAGTGTTGAAGGAAATAAAGTACAACTACAAAAACTAACAAACGATGAAAAAAATATTAATCCCGATAGGAACTTTACTTCTATCAAATTTAGTAAGTGCCCAGCTTACACTGCTTCCTAATACTGAAAACTATATCCAGTCCAAGACCTATCTGGATTATAGCGGAACAACACCAACAAAGTCTTCTGAAACCGTCCAGTATTTTGACGGACTCGGAAGACCTAAACAAACAGTGAATGTAAAAGCCTCTCCACTGGGGAAAGACGTTGTCACTCCTATAGAATATGATCAATTTGGAAGACCGACCAAAGATTACCTTCCTATCCCACAATCAGGAACACAAAACGGAGCTATCATTCTGAATCCACAGGGAAATGCTACATCTGTATACGGATCAGAAAAGATCTTTGCAGAAAAGGTATTGGAAAATTCACCACTGGATAGGATCCAACAGCAGATTCAGGTAGGAAATGACTGGGCCAACAAACCTGTAACCTTTCAATATGATACCAATGTTAATGGAGAAGTCTTTCAATATGCAACCAATACTACCTGGGTTAATAATGCTACTTCTTCTGTTTTAAGTTTACCGGGAACTTTTCCAGCTAATCAGTTATACAAAAATACAGTTACGGATGAAGATGGTAATATCAATATAGAATACAAAAACGGGAAGGGACAAATCATTATGGCAAGAAAACATGATGGGACCTTTTATAATGATACTTACTATGTGTATAATGAATATGATCAACTTGCCTTTGTACTTCCTCAAAAAGCACTTTTTCAGCCTTTAACGGATACTTTATTAAATGACTTGTGCTATCAGTACCGCTATGATGGAAGGGGCAGGCTTGTAGAAAAGAAGCTTCCAGGTAAGGGCTGGGAATATATGGTCTATGACAAAGCAGACAGGCTGGTTATGGCTCAGGATGCCAATATGAAAACACAGAGTAAATGGATGCTTACCAAATATGATCAATTTGGAAGAATAATTTTAACAGGAATCACTAATAATACTGCTTCAAGGTCAACTCTTCAGGCCAATATTACAGCCGCCACTTACACATTCGAAATACGAAGTGTAGGTTCTTTTACTGTAAGTGGAATGCCAATCTATTATACAAACAGGGCACTTCCTGCAAATCTGGCACAGGTTCTGAGTATTAACTATTATGATGCCTATCCTCCATACAGTTTCAATCCCTCTTTCCCTTCAACTATTCAGGGAGAACCGGTATTAACAGAAACTCCATCAGGCGAAGGAAGAAGTACCAAAGGACTTCCTGTGATGAGTCTTGTTAAAAACATCGAAGACGATAACTGGACCAGGAACTACACCTATTACGACACCAAGGGAAGAGCAATCGGAAGTTATTCCATCAACCATTTGGGAGGATATACCAGAAGTGAAACCCAGCTGGATTTTGCGGGCGTTCCTCAAAAGACCCTTACCTTTCAGGTGAGAAAAGGAGGCGAAGCAGGGGTTACCGTGAATGAACGTTTTGTCTATGATAATCAGAACAGGTTACTAAAACATTATCATCAGGTCGACAACTGGGCAGAACAGCTGTTGGCAGACAATTCCTATAACGAGCTATCCCAGTTATCCAATAAAAAAGTCGGTTCTGTAAACGGAGGCCCCGCATTACAAAGCATAGATTATGCTTACAATATCAGGGGCTGGATGACAGATATAAATAAAGATCAGATGGCTGTTCCCAATTTGGGCGGGAAATTATTTTCTTATAAAATCAAGTACAATAAGAAGGATGGTATCACCAATCCTGATCCCGTTTTGTTTGCAGGAAAAGATGTAAAGCCAAAATATAACGGAAATATCACAGAAGTAGATTGGAGAGCTGTTGAATCCATAGGTGCGAATCCACCTGTACCCCCCAAAAGATATGGTTATGCTTATGATGGCTTAAATAGGTTAACAGCAGGATATTATCAGAATCCTAATAATCCAAACAGCAAGGAAAATACAGAATCATTGGATTATGATGTAAATGGAAATATTACTAACCTTTACAGAACATCTGTTATGGAAAATGGGAATACTACCGCTACTGTCATTGACAAACTGGAATATACCTATGCAGGGAATCAGGCTGTAAAGATCAAAGATAACAGCAATAACAAGACAGGATATGAAGGAACTGCAGGCATGCCCATTGATTACGATCTGAACGGAAATATGAAAAGTATGATGGATAAACAGATTACAGGAATTAATTACAATTACCTGAACCTTCCTAATACTGTGGATATCGGCTTTGATCCGATAACAACCCAGATAAAAACAAAATACAGGGCAGATGGAATCAAATTAAGAAAAGAAAGCACAAAAACAATGATAGGAGTTGCCGGAGCAACCTGGACCAAAGAAATCACAGATTATCTTGACGGTTTCCAATATCTGAATATAACATCTTCAGGTGGTGGGGCATCCGAAGACATGTTCTCTATGGCTCCTATGGACACAAAACGGGCATTAGAAATGCAGGCATTTACAATTGGTTCCCCTGTTGATATTGATCCCACTCCAATAGATCCGATTGTTCAAAATCCTCATAATCCTGAATTACAATTCTTTCCAACAGCAGAAGGGTTTTATGATTACCAGAGAAAAATGTATATTTACCAGTATAAAGATCATTTAGGAAATGTAAGGGTAAGCTATGGGATGAATAATACAACGGGATCTCTTGAAATAACAGATGCTAACGACTATTATCCTTTTGGAATGAATCACCTGAAAACTGGAAATGCTTATTTTGGAGCAGGTAGTTATAAAAATTATAAGTACAACGGAAAGGAACTGCAGGAGACAGGAATGTATGATTATGGTGCAAGAATGTATATGGCAGATATTGGAAGATGGGGAGTAGTGGATCCATTGGCGGAAAAACATCCTGAATTAAATCCAATGATGTATGCAGCAAATAATCCTATAGTTTTTATAGATACTGATGGTAGAGATTGGAGTATTACTCAAAGTTATGATAAAAAAACAAATACAACTCATTATCAAATAACATTTACTGGAGCTGTTTTAAATAGTTCTTCAAATAAGAAAATTGATATGAAAAAGTTTGCTAGTGCTGTACAGTCACAAACCGAAGCCATTTTTAATAAAATAGATAATAATCCTAACATTACAGTTTCTGCAAATATAAACATTAGAACTATAGATGATAAAGAAGATCTTAAAAGTACGGATACACTAATTGAAATAAAAGATTCTTCCTCTAAAGAATTCGATGTTTATAAAGACAAAAAGACAGATGTTGTAGGAAGAGCTATGAATGGAAAAGAAATTTATGTAAATGAGAAATATGTAGATGATTTAATGAGTGGAAGGAATAGCAAAACATTACCACATGAAATAGGGCATACGGGTGGATTACAACACCCAGCCATGGCAACAAGGGAAACTCTGTTTGATTTATCTGAAACATCTTCAACACTTAAAAGTAATTTTATGATACAAGGAGCTATACGAAAACCGACTGGTTTGAATGTACATCAAATAAATAGAATGTATAGGTTATATAAGACTGGTAAATTAAATAATAGAAAAATTGAACCTAGACTTGAAAAATGAAAAACATAATTTTAACACTATTTTTAATTGCTTTTTCTTGTAAAGAAAAAGATACTTTAACTGAAAAAAAAATATTTTTTTCAAATTTGACTGAACCCCAAAAAAATATTTATATTGAACTATTGTACTATTATCCAGCAAAAGATAAAAAGCAATCAAATTTTTATATTGTAAAAGATATCCATACTAATGACACATTGTATGTTGTTGATAAAGATAGTCTTCCTGTATCTGATTTTATTAAGAATTATAATGGAATAGAAAATACAGGCATAGTTTTGAGAAGAGGAAACTTAAAAAATAAAAAAGAATATTTATTAAATGTTCCTTCAAATTATAATTTGAGTAATAAAAAACTGTACTTAGGAGAGCTTATCAGAATAATTGATTAATCCCCCGCTGCGCATTCTATGACACTAAGCAAATAAAAATTGTTAAAATTTAAGATGCAAATTTATAAGTATTAATATAAGGAGTTTGTCTTTCTATTACGGCGAATACCCTGCTTATAAGTTTGCATCTAATATTATTTAAAATAAGCATAGGATTTTTACCTTCTTATTTCTTTTTGTAATAGTATTCTTTTATTTGAATGTCATATTTAATAGCTGTCAATGCACACATTTGTAGTAAAGATTTCATTTTTTTATCTGCAAGATGATTGACTTTTGTTCTTCCTTTTATACTTGAACCCGAGGAGTATTGAAAAAGAGCTACCCCAGAATAGCAAGCGAATTTTCTCCAGTTTTTAAATGCTGTAAAACCCTTTGTAGCAATGATGAAATAGAGGCATGTCTGTTCCCCTATTCCAGGAACTGATTTTATAAGTTCAGCTTGTTTGTGGAGTTCCCCTCGCTACCGCACGATTGCCCCGCTACCGCACGATTGGATCGTGTGGCAGACAGATAAAAAACCTCGCATTTTGCGAGTTTTTTTTTGCTTGTTTAGTTTTAAAATTTTGTATAATATTACCAATGAGAAAGAACAGATATTCTTTTGTTGCAGGATCAAACTTGTCGATATCTTCAATACCCCTGCTGTCGCACAAATCATTGTGTAGAACTTATACTATCAAATCAATATCTATCGTGTGTGATGTCGATATAGTAATTCAGAAAAGAGCTTCTGCTAAAAATATAAGATCATAAAAAACAAAAATTTTTAGGAATTCAGTCTGATAGTTTGATCTATAGTTTTAAACTAAACCACACGAAGGGATTCGTGCCGTAGCAGGGGGGGGAATTTGATTGCAGAAAAAGAAGCTACACAACAATTAAGTGATCAAGGTTATATTGAAAAAAAATGGAAAGTCGACATTAAAAACTGTTGATAAAGTAAAATTAGATAATGTTTACACTAAGTCAATTGAAAATTCGAAAAGTGATTTAACATTAGATGTTGCTTTAGCAGGAACAAGCAAAACGGGTCCGACACCAGAAGATAATTATAATTGCTGGGGCTCAGCTTGTGCAGGGAGTCAAGGAAAAGATATAAAAGTAGGGGTTGGTATACCAGATTCAGCAACATTTGATCAAAATCTTAAAAATGATTATACATCAACAACTCAAAAAGATGCTAAATTTGGCACAACAGTATTAAGATTTACAAATGTGAAAAATGAAACTCAACATGGTGCTGTTTTTTATGGAAAAAGCCAAAATGGAACCGCATATGTTTATACTAAAAATGGATGGCAACTAAAGCCTGAAGTAATGAAATTATCTGATTTACAAACAAAAATTCCGAGTTATGGTAATGTCAAGGGTATTAATTCTAATCAATCTGGCTATTATGAGCATAAATAATTGCAAAAGTCAAAGTTATATTTCAAAACATATGAATGAGACCAAAAATATTTTAATAATTTCTGAGTCGAAATACAATATTATTATAAATAATAATATTGTATTAGATATTGAAATTACAGATAAAAATATTTTAAATATTATTAGAAATTTAGATCAACCAATATTTAAAATTGAATTAAACAAAAGAATTATTATTGCAAAAGGAAATAATTTTTTAAGTTCTTTTGTACCTAAAAATTGTGATTACTTTTATCCAATAGATGATAATGGGAAAATTTTATTGTATAAGGATAATATAATAAATTTAAAGAAAGCTCCCTGAATCATATTTTACGACGACGCAAGCGGGTAATGTATCAGATTTAGTGATAGGGCTATTTTTAATTATTAACTGCTGAAAATAAATGAAATTTAAAAACAAATTAATAGTAAACAAGAGGCTTATGCCTGAGTTTTGAAAGTTTTGGGTTAGAAGGCGAAGATGTTATAGTTTTGGTTTTCTGATCTTTATCAAAATAATTATACTTGATGTAAGCTTTGACTTTTCTCTTTTGGAGAAAAATATAGTTCTCTTCTGAGCCATATCCTGCGTCAGCTACTATTTCGTTGGGAGATTTATGATAAAGGTGTTCAAAGTTTTTAATATGAGCAAGAAGGGTTTTAGTGTCACCAGGATTAGGATGCAGAGTATAATTAATGATAAACTGATTCTCGGTACTCAACTGAAGATTGTAAGCCGCTTTGAGCTGCCCGTTCCCCATATGATCCTCTTTCATGCGCATAAAAGAAGCATCAGGATCTGTTTTTGAATAGCTGTTCCTATTCCTCGCTACCGCATGATTGCATCGTGTGGTAGATAGATAAAAAACCTTGCAACTTGCAAGGTTTTTTGCTTGTAACTTTCTATTTTCAAATGGAAAACAAAACTAAAGAGACGAAAAGTTCTCAAAATACAGGTATTATCCAATCACTAAAATTAAACACCCGTTCAATAATTATTTTTAAACATTGCCCTACTCTATTACAAACAGAATGTTAATTAACAAATTTTATTGCTTTAAATACAATGATAATCGGAAAATAATTACTAACTTTAGTCATAACTTTAAACCAATTAACTATGTCAAATATACTAGCTGGACTATTTGAGCATCACAGCGACTACAAGAAATTAGAGAGTGATCTGGAAAATTCGGGATTTGAAAATGAAGATTACATTATATACCTTAATAGTGATTCTAACAATCCTCAATACCTGGCAAGTGTTACAGTAAAAGATAATAACCAGATTGATCTTGCACGGAATGTATTTATTCAGAATGCAGCCCTGAAATCATACTTATTTGAAAATATGAACGTCAGCGAAACGAATTATGACACGATTAAAAAGTATATCGACGCAAGAAACAGAGCAGAAATTCACAACAGTCCTGATATTAAGATCAAAACATCAAGCGACGGGATGAATTCTGAAGTAAAATTCTAATCATATAAAAACTTGATAACCGGAGATCCGCAGTGTATTCTGCGGATCTTTTATGTTTGAAAAAACTAAAAAATTTCGTATTTTCGTCTAATTATAGGCATGTGCACAAATGAGTTACGATTTAGAACAAGAGAATAAGGAGATCCTCGCAAGATATAAGGACCTGATTTCTAACACATACAGAACACTGGATGAGGAAAACAACAAACTCATCCGAAAGGCATTCGATATTGCGCTGGATGCCCACAAGGATCAAAGGAGAAAATCCGGAGAGCCTTACATCTACCACCCTATTGCTGTTGCTAAAATCGTAGCGACAGAAATTGGTCTGGGAGCTACTTCTATTGCCTGTGCACTGTTGCATGATGTAATTGAAGATTCTGACTATACCTATGAAGATCTGAAAAAAATATTCGGGGAAAAGATTGCCAATATCGTGAATGGACTCACCAAGATATCCATCATGAACCATCAGAATATCTCTGTTCAGTCTGAAAACTACAGAAAACTGTTATTAACCTTATCCGAAGATTTCAGAGTGATCCTGATCAAAATTGCAGACCGCCTCCACAACATGCGGACCCTGGAAAGCATGGCTCCGGATAAACAGAAAAAAATCGCTTCAGAAACGGTGTATATCTATGCTCCGATGGCCCACCGTCTTGGATTGTACAACATCAAATCCGAGCTGGAAGATCTTTCTTTAAAATACAATAATCCCGAAGTATATAACGAAATCACGGAAAAATTGGAATTGGCCAAAGAAAGCCGTGAAAGGTATATTGAAGAATTCAAGAAAGAAGTATCCGAAAGACTTCATGAAGAAGGCCTAAACTTTAAAATCAAAGGCCGTGCAAAAGCCATCTCTTCTATTTACAGAAAAATGCTGAAGCAGGGCGTTTCCTTTGAAGAAGTTTTTGACAACTATGCCATCAGGATTATTTATAAATCGGATGCCAAAAATGAAAAATTCCTGGCCTGGAAGATTTATTCTATCGTTACGGATGTTTATCACAGTAACCCTTCAAGAATGCGTGACTGGATTACACAACCCCGTTCTACAGGATATGAAAGTCTTCACCTAACCGTTTTAGGCCCTGATAAAAAATGGATTGAAGTACAGATCCGTTCAGAAAGGATGGACGAAATCGCTGAAAAAGGGGTGGCCGCCCACTACAAATACAAAGAAGGTTATAAACAAAGTTCTGATGACAGAAACTTTGAAAAATGGGTAACCGAAATCCGTGAAGTACTGGAGCAACAGCAAAACCTTTCCACTTCAGAACTTCTGGATAATATTAAACTCAACCTATATTCAAAAGAGGTATTTGTCTTTACACCAAAAGGAGAGATTAAAATCCTTCCGACCAATGCTACAGCTCTGGATTTCGCTTTCTCTGTCCACTCGGACCTGGGAATGAAATGCTTAGGAGCCAAAATCAATGGAAAACTGGTTCCCATTTCCTACATCCTTCAAAACGGAGATCAGGTGGATATCCTTTCTTCTCAGAATCAGAAGCCAAAATCTGACTGGCTGGAATTTGTGGTAACTTCAAAAGCCAAGTCCAAAATCAAAAGTTACCTGAATTCTCAGAAAAATCAACTGGTAGAAGAAGGAAAAGAAATTCTGCAGCGAAAGCTCCGTCATGCGAAAATCAATTTCAATGATGAAGAAATCAACAAACTTCAGAAATTTTTCAATTTAAAATCATCTCAGGAACTCTTCCTTAAATTCCAAAGTAATGAACTGGATGTAAGCAGCCTGAGAAGATATATAGAAAGTAAAAATGTATTCAACAACTTACTTTCAAGATTCAGAAAATCGCCTAATAAAAGCCAGCATTTTGAGGAACCGAAAGAGGAAAACCTTGATATGATTGTCTTTGGAAAAGATGAGGAAAAACTTAACTACAGCTATGCAAAATGCTGTACCGTAATTCCGGGAGACAAAATTTTCGGATTCATCACCATTTCAGATGGAATCAAGGTACACAGTGACAACTGCCCGAATGCCATCAATCTCAGAGCACAGTATGATTACCGTGTTATTCCTGCCAAATGGGTGAATGCCGAAAGCTTCAAAAACAGAGTAAAAATTGAGATTGAAGGACTGGACAGAATGGGGATGATCAACGATATTACGACGGTCATCAGCGGAAGTATGGGAATGGATATGAAAAGTATGTCTATTGAATCCAACAACGGCGTTTTTACAGGAAATATCAATCTGGAAGTCAAAAATAAAGGTCAGTTAGAGGAAACCTTTAAAAAACTTAAAAGTATTAATGGAGTTTCCAGAGTGAGACGACTACAATCATAGCATGAATTTAACTCTTTATTTTAAAAAATTTTTCAGTAACAGTCAGTCTTCAGGAATTATTCTTATTTTCTGTGTGCTGATTTCATTGCTTATTGCCAACTCAACTTTAGCAGAAGGATTTCAGCATTTTTTAGACAAAGAAGTGGGCACTCATCTTTTTGGGTTGGAATATCCTGTCAGCATCTGGATCAATGACGGACTGATGGCCATATTCTTCCTTCTGGTAGGTCTTGAAATAAAGCGTGAACTTGTAGAAGGTGAGCTTTCATCTTTTAAGAACGCTTCCCTTCCTATTTTTGCTGCCGTAGGCGGAATGCTCGTTCCAGCCGTAATCTACAGCATTTTCAATACAGGGACAGAATACAGCAATGGCTGGGGAATTCCTATGGCAACCGATATTGCTTTCTCCCTGGCTATCATTTCAATGTTGGGTAAAAAGATTCCGAATTCTATCAAAATATTTTTAGCAGCATTGGCTATTGTAGATGATCTGGGAGCTATTCTTGTAATTGCAGTTTTTTATACAGAACAAATTCACTGGAGCTATCTTCTCCTGTCTTTTGGGGTAACGGCTTTACTTTTTATCTTAAACTTCCTAAAAGTAACCAAGACTGTATTTTACATTATTCCGGGACTCTTTCTATGGTACTTCCTTCATCATTCCGGAATTCACGCTACCATAGCAGGTGTTTTACTGGCCTTTTCAATTCCTACCAATGCTTCCAATGTTGAGATTTCGCCGCTGGAAAAACTGGAGCACCGGCTTCATATTCCGGTAAGCTTTCTGATTATGCCCATATTTGCTTTAACGAATACGAATATCACTTTTTCCAATGAAATGGTTGCCGGAGCTACAAGCACCCTGGGATTGGGCATTATTTGTGGTTTAGTATTAGGCAAGCTGCTTGGGATTAATTTATTCTCATTGATTGCCATTAAATTAAAACTCAGCTCTCTGCCTCAGAACAGTACCTGGCTGCAGATGATGGGTGTAGGATTATTGGCCGGAATCGGATTTACAATGTCAATCTTTATTGCCCTGCTTTCTTTCAAAGACGAAATACAGATTCAGGATGAGGCTAAATTTGCCATTTTAATAGCTTCCTTCATCGCTGCAGTTGCCGGATTTATTATACTAAGCTTAAGCTCAAAAGAAAACCCGGAACTGGAAGAGAATTAATCTTTTTTCCGGTCCTCCATCTTTCTTTTGTGCTCTTCATCACTCTCGAAGTCAGGTTCTTTAATCTGGCCGTGATATTGTATAGCTTCTTTCTGAATCTCATCAGACAGCAGCTTTTCTATTCTGAGTTTTCGGATCGCCATATTCAGTTCATTCCCAAACAGAAGGAGATAGACATTCACATTTACCCACACCATCAGCAGGATCATGCTTCCAATAGATCCGTAGAGCACGTTATACCTTGCAATATCCTTCACATAAATAGCGAAAATATAAGTAGTGACCACAAACAATACGGTG
Source organism: Chryseobacterium sp. ON_d1 (assembly GCF_006829085.1). Taxonomy (GTDB): domain Bacteria; phylum Bacteroidota; class Bacteroidia; order Flavobacteriales; family Weeksellaceae; genus Chryseobacterium. Next base: position 45,927 of record NZ_BJTC01000001.1, on the reverse strand, counting down.
GTCAGAATAGCTCCCGGAACCGCCTGCCTGAATCTTGTAATCTTTACAGTTCCCAACCAGTAAAATAAGGTTAAAAGGATAAAGTAAAAAAGCGGAAAAGAGACAAATCCAATAATTTTGGAGAGGTTATTCACCAGCCATGAAATATCGTAAGCCGGTGTAAAAGGCTTTAATACCACTTCTGCATAATAAACCCCGAAAAGAGCCAGGAATACAATAGTAATAAAGCCTATTGTAATAAAAAACGAAAGAATGAATTCTTTCACATCACTGAGTTTTTCATCAGAATTTTCATTGAACCCGTTGATCAGGGAAAACGTTCCGTTGGTTGCAAAAAGCAGTGCCAGCACAATGGTCAGATTACTGATGCCTTTCATATTGGGAACAATATTGGCCTCAATATATCCCCGTATATCTCCTTCCATGTTGGATGGAAAAACATTATGCATTAATACTTCAAAAATATAGAACTGCAGTTTCGCATAATGCGGCATATACGGTAAGACCGAAAGCAGGAACAGAATAAACGGAAACAGACTTATCGTAAAGCTCCATGAAATAGCCGCTGCTTTTCTTCCTATCTTTCCTTTAAAAATCCCTGAAATATAGATCTGAAACATCTGCCAAAGCGATATTCCCAAAACAGGAATATGAATGTTGTCAAAAAACTCCTGAATCTTCAAAATAAATTTTGGAACCTTTATACTCATCTATCTGCTTGTCTTTTTACAAATGTAGGGGAATTAAATTAAATAGGGAAAAGATAAAAGGTAATAGGCAGCAGGAATCAGATGGCCGGAATTAAGGAATAATAACCTAAACCAGCAACATTGAACCCAAAACTTTGAAATTTACTCCCTGAAGTCCTATCTTTGCATCTGAAACTTCTTACAATGCGAATCAGCTTACTTTGTATCGGTAAAACAGATGATAAGGAAATTACCTCTTTAATCAATTATTATCTGAACCGCCTTCCCAAACACTGGAATTTTGAAATTACTGAAATACCGGATGTTAAAAATGCGAAAAATCTGTCACCCGAACTTCTCAAAAAAGAAGAAGCAAAATTGTTTCTAAACCATTTCGATAAAAATGATCTGGTGGTACTCCTTGATGAAAAAGGAAAACAGCTGACCAGCCGGGAATTTTCACAGAAAATAGATACATGGATGAATTCATCAGTCAAAAAAGTACATATACTCATCGGTGGTGCATACGGCTTTTCAGAGGATATGTACAGCAGAGCCAATGAAAAAATGTCTTTATCCAAAATGACCTTTACCCACCAAATGATCCGCCTGTTCATTGTTGAGCAGCTTTACCGTGCTGATCAGATTCTGCAGGGAAAACCTTACCATAACGATTAAGACAAAAAAAGTAGCTTCAAAAGTAACGTTCTATTCCTTTGAGCGTTGAGGATTCAGAATTATTATTTCAGGCTGATCTGTCTTTTTGCTTCACCTACTACAAAGGCAACAGAATTAGCAATATTAAAACTCCTGATAAGTTTTGACATAGGAATTGTCAGATGATTTTCAAAACGGCTTAAAACCTCTCTACTTAATCCTGCACTCTCCTTTCCGAAAACCAGCCAGTCTCCATCCTGAAAATCAGTTTCCAGATAAGATTTTTCAGCATGCGAACTCATTAAAAAAACACGTGACATGTCGGGTATATTTTTAATCCATTCTTCTACATCCGCATATTCAGAAACATCAAGATGTACCCAATAATCCAATCCGGAACGTTTCAGGTTTTTATCATTAATTATAAATCCAAATGGATGAATAAGGTGCAATCTGCTTTCGGTTCCTACACACAATCTTCCGATATTTCCTGTATTATTAGGTATTTCGGGTTCTACAAGAACAATATTCAACATCTTTCTATCTCTTTATTCTTATTTAACCGTTATACGGTTATTGCTTTGGTTGGTTTATTGAATGATTTGGAAGAATTAATTTTCAATTACTTTTTTACACATTTAGCATAAAAAGCTGTCAGCACTGCTTTTTCGTATCCCAAAGCTACCGCTTTATCGAGATTTTCGCAGGCTTCCTTCAGCTTGGAAGCTTCAAACAGAATCATAGACTTGCTCACATAAGACTGGGCAAATTTTGGATCTATAGAGATGGCTTTATTGGCATCTGCCAGTGCTTCTTTATATTTTTTCATTTTAAAATATACATCTGCACGGCCATTATAAAGCAGTGATTCAGGTTTTTCAGAAATAAGCTGGTTATAATCCTTTAAGGCTCCGTCAAGATCTCCATTATTTTTCTTCAGATTGGCCAGTCCGGTTTTAGCGAAAATATTATCGGGTGCAAAAGTAAGAATCTGATTAAGATCTTTGATCGCAAGATCTGTTTTCCCCTGGCTGTCGTAGATTTTGGACCGTGTAAGATATAAATCAGGAGTTTCAGGATTTACTTTGAGCCCTTTTTCAACATATTCCAGAGCCTTTGCCTTATTTCCTTTCTGGCTGTACAGTGATGACAAATTTACATACACAGAAACCGACATAGGATTGGCTTTTAAAGCAGATTCATAAGATCTGAAAGCCTGGGTAGCCTTCCCCTGCCTTCTCTGAGACGTTCCAAGATAGTCGTAATATTCTGACTGGAATTTTTGGATCTGTTCTTTCTCTGCCAGTTTTAAATACTGTTCTTCAGCACACTTATAGTCAGCTTTTTTAAAACAATCTTCTGCCAGTTTCTTATCCTGGGCATGGAAATTAAGAGAGAAGCTGAGGGAAATTACAAATAATAAAGTTTTTTTCATGAGGTTATTGCTTGTTTGTTGATCACTTTTTTGGCGAGTGCACCAAATATCACTCCCAATAAAGATCCAACAAACGCCCCCACCAAAATATCTATCGGGAAATGCACTCCTAAATATATGCGGCTGTAGGAAACTACCAGAGCCCATACAAATATAGCATATGGAAACCATTTAAGTTTCTTTTTTAATAAAATACTTAAAAAAGAGGCTAAAAAGAAAGTATTGGAAGCATGAGCAGAATAAAATCCAAATTGTCCGCCACATTTTACAATTCTCATATGATGCTCCAATGTAGGATCATGACAGGGTCTTAGCCTTGCCACACCATATTTGAAAACACTTGCCAACTGATCAGAAACCGTTGCTCCGATAGCTAAAAACAACAGGATAAAAACCAACGATCTTAGCTGGTAATTTTTATATAAAAAATAAAGAAATATGATGTAAAGAGGTACCCAGATCCAGGTACTTGAAATCATCATCCAAAACTGATCGAAAGACGAATCGCCCAAATTATTAAGGTAAAGAAATACCTTTTTATCTTCCTGAATGATTTCCTCCATGATTATCTGCTTACAGGTCCTTCGTAAGTTTCATCATCCGCAGGTTTTGGCTTTGGAGTTTCATCAGAAGCAATAGTACCGGGCTCTGTAAGAATATCTTTCTTGATATCATTTACAGGATTGAAATCTTTGGCAGCATCTTTTACCTTTTCAATTTCACGTTTAATTTCAGAAACAGGATTATCTGTTTCCTTCATAATTTCAGTTTTGATATCTTCCACTGCTCCACGCATTTTTCTAACGCCTGCACCTAAGTCACGCGCAATCTGAGGCAGCTTATCCGGACCGAATAATACAACGATTGCAATGGCAATGAGTGCCATTTCTCCAATGCTTAATTCCATGGGGTAAAATTACGAAAGATTATTGCATTTATTGACTGTAAACTAAAAATTTAAACAAATTTTAAGATTTTATAAAATGTTTCATGATGCAAAGTTCAGGGTTTCAGGTTTGAGGTTAAGAAATTGAGTATGACTGATTATGCTGAAGAGTTCTATCGCAATACCTCTGCATAGCCTATATTCTCTTTCACTTATTAATTAATAAATATTTAATTCAAAACAATGAGAATTATAGTATAAATTACTATATTTACGTAGCACAACCAAAATATTTATTATGAAAAAACTAGTGACTACTTTTAAGGTTTTCGCCGTTTTATCGGTATTGGCACTTAACAGCTGCCAGAGTGAAAACAACGAGATCAACCAGCAGGAAACAGTTCAGGCAAAGGTAAACACCGATGACCTGAAAAAAGAACTAGCTCCTCTTTCCTCTCAAATTATTCCTGAAGCGGTACAGTTTCAACTGAATGAATCCGGAAAAAATCTTGAAGCATATCTGAAAAATGATTTACAGATTACAGGAGTGGCTGCACTGGGAAAAATCACAACCCAGAAAGGCCTTGAGCTTGCTCAAAACATCATTTCTGATAAAGACCAGTTTATTGCCTCCGGGAATATCATGGAGCCTTCTTCAGTAAAGGTCGGAAAAATCGGGGATCTTTATCGCGGGGATGACCTTACAATCGCCCGTCAGGGATTAAAAGAAGCCATCTCCGAAGAGGTCAAGTCAGGTACAAATGTTATGGAAATAACCTGGAACAGTAAAAACGGAACATTTAAAACATTGTGTTTTTACGGTGATTCCGGAATTATCTGGGACAATATCTTCGGAGGTCTGGTGATGATGGATATCCGTGGGAATTCTGAAGCATCCAGCAACAATCAGGCTGCAAGAGTCGTTTCTACATGGTATAAACAATGGTGGACAGCAAATTGGCTGTGGGGATCCAAGAGAGGTGAAATGGGCTATCAGATTACCATTTATTACTCCGGGGCAACTGTGTCTAATGCAGATGTTAATGACTGGGGATATATCAGCTTAGGAAAGGCAAAAAGCGAGAGTAAGATTATAAAGAAAACGGGAGCCTACGGACAGTGCCGTTACGCACTGGGGCTTTGTACACCTACCGGTTCTTTAAGCTTCAATTCCAGTAATTTCTCAGTGTCATTCTCAGGACTTGGCAGTAATATTGTGAGCAACGGGACAAAATCCCTCTATCCATAATTTTCGTAAAAATCAGTGTAAAAGCCGGCAAGTTCAGAGAACTTGCCGGCTTTATATTTTAAAGACAGAATTAATATTCTATCAATTTTTGTTTTTTGACTTTAAGGCTTCTACTGCATTTTCCCGTAGTCCGAAAGTATTGATCAGTATTTCATACAGCTGTATATCATTTCCTATCGCTATAGATTCTTTTGCCCCATCATCAGACCGGATATTCAGCACATGATCCGTATAGGTATACCGGGCATTTTCATCTACTTTTGAAAGAATCAGCTTATTTTTAAAATGTGAACCAGGATGGGTAGACAGATACCAGTTGGAAATTTCAAGATCAGCAGGTTCCACATGTTCACGTACAAATCGGTACACCGGAAGCCATTGATCTTTCCACATCCAAAGCGTATAAACGTCTTCTTTTTGGGAAACTTTAAAAATACCATTCGGAGTCGTCTGCTGCTGTTCTTCATGTAAAAGCAGAGGAGCCGTAAGGGTAGCCGTCCCGAATCCGCAGTCGACAATATATTTCTTTTCTTCAAAGTCAACAATAAGCAACAGATGAGTCTGCGGGGCAACACTGTCTTCCTGCCTTCCCCATACTACCCTCCCCAACTGGAGCCTTACATTGAATCCCAGATATTTTAAGACCTCACTTAAAAGCAGGTTTTGTTCATAGCAATATCCTCCTCTTGATTCCACAACCAGTTTTTTAAATACATCATCCACATTCAAAGAAGGCACTTTTCCTGTGTAAGGGTCTATGTTTTCAAAAGGAATATATTTAGGATGAAGCTGATGAATTTTTCTCAATGTTTCCATATTCACCTCCGGAACACCCGAGAAATGAATCCGCTCAAAATATTTTTCCAGGTCTGATGTATTCATAATTTGCTTTTTCTGTTTCAAAAATACACAAAACTGATCCAATATAATTATTGATAGATTGACATCCTGAAATGATCTGTATTTTCAGAATAGAAAAACATCTATTCTTTCCAAAAATCTTTTTCTGATGTCATATCAATTAAATCTTTATTTTTTTTCTTAAAAGCTGAGTAGGTAATCACCACACTGATTGCCATTAAGATAAATGCCAGGAAAAACGGTGCTCCTGAAAACTTGAAAGGCGCTTCATCATGCGTGAAAAAATAAAACAGATTCGTCATCATAGGAGGCCCGATGATGGAAGTAGCACTCATTAAGCTCGTCAATGCACCCTGAAGTTCTCCCTGCTCATTCGAAGGGACACTTTTCGTAATGACAGACTGTAAAGCCGGCCCGCAAATTCCTCCCAGGCAATATGGAATCAGAAAGACAAACATCATCCAGCCCTCAGATGCAAAAGCAAATAAGAACATTCCAACCGCATAAAAAGCTAATCCATAATAGATGCTTTTCTGCTCTCCAAGTCTTGGAGTTGTCCATCTGATAAGACCTCCCTGTACAAGACCAACCAATAAACCGACTACTCCTAAGGAGATTCCTACCATTCTTTCCGTCCAGCTGAATTTATACATCGTAAAGAAGCTCCAGTTACTCTGTACAGCATGACCTGCAATATAAATTAAGATCAGTGAAACGATCAGTCCGGAAATCTCAGGATGTTTCCCTAAAAACTTAAACGAACCTATAGGATTGGCACGTTTCCAGTCGAATTCTCTTCTTTTATCTTTATCTAAACTTTCAGGAAGTATGAAATAACCGTAGAGGAAATTAAGAAGACACAAACCTGCAGCAGCATAGAAAGGAACTCTGGCACCGTAATGCCCCAGAACACCTCCCAGAACAGGACCAATGATAAATCCGAGCCCAAATGCCGCTCCTATCAGTCCAAAATTTTTAGCTCTGTCTTCATCAGTGGAAATATCGGCAATATAGGCACTGGCAGTGGTCACACTTGCACCGGTAATTCCGGCAATAATCCTTCCCAGAAACAGCCACCAGATTGTGGGAGCCAGTGCAAGGAAAATATAATCTATGGCAAACCCGAAAAGAGAAATCAGGATAATAGGCCTCCGTCCATATTTATCACTCAGGTTACCGACAAGCGGAGAGAATATAAACTGTGTAAATGCATAGGCAAATCCCAGCCAGCCTCCATATTTTGCGGCTTCACTAATATCTGCATGAATAAGCTCCTCAATCAATTTGGGAACAACAGGAATGATGATTCCCCACCCCGTAATATCGATCAGTAAAGTAATAAATATGAAGCCTATGGCTGCTTTTTTCTTTGAATTTTCCATGATGGTGCAAAATTAATCAAATCTGAAAAATAATGATTCTAAATAATGAATTGTTAATATAAATACTAAAAAAAAGACCGCTTCTTGCGAAACGGTCTTTACTAATTTATTGTAGTTTGTATTACTTTGAAGCAAGTTCTTCTTTCGCAGAAGTAGATCTTCCGTGTACCTCTTCTTCTTTTCCGGTTTTAAGGAAATCATAAGCAATTGCAGACGCAATAAAGATGGATGAGTAAGTACCGAATCCAATACCGATTAACATGGCAAACATAAACCCTCTCAGGTTATCTCCACCGAAAATGAAGATCGCAAGGATAACCAGAATTGTAGTGAATGAGGTGTTGAATGTTCTACCCAGTGTACTTGAGATAGAATCATCAAAAAGACCTGCCAATGTTAAAGATTTTTTCTCTCTCAGGTATTCTCTGATTCTGTCGAAGATGATTACCGTATCGTTGATTGAGTAACCCAATACTGTAAGGATTGCAGCAATGAAATCCTGATTGATCTCCATGTTGAACGGCATATATTTGTGAAGCAGTGAATATGCTCCTAAGATAATTACCGCATCGTGGAATAGAGCAGCAACTGCTCCCAGAGAGAACTGCCATTTTCTGAATCTTACAAGGATATAGATGAAGATCATAGCCAATGCAGCCAATACCGCATAAATACCGTGAGTCTGGATATCATCAGCAACCGAAGGACCTACCTTCTCAGAAGAAATAATTCCTGCGTGGTCTTTATCAGCAGATTTGAAATCCTTCAAGGTTGTACCTGCCGGTAACTGTGATTTTAATCCTTCAAATAATTTTTGTTCGATAATCTGGTCAGCTTTTAAAGATTCATCCTGGATAAGGTAATCTGTAGAAATCTTTAATTGTTTATTGTTTCCGAAAGTTTTAGCTTCTACAGAAGAGTTTTTTCCGTCTTCCGTTTTGAATAATGCCACTAATTTTTCTTCAACATCTTCAGCTTTTACATCTTTGTCAAATCTTACCACATAGTTTCTACCACCGGTAAAATCAATCCCATACTTGAAGCCGTGTGTTGCAATTGAAATGATACACACTACTGTAAGAACAGCAGAAATGATGTAGGCATATTTTCTCTTTCCGATGAAATCGATCCAGGTATTTCTGAATAGATTTTTTGTTGCCGGAGTCCATACAGAAAGACCTTTTCCTTTATTTAATCTTGAGAAGATCATTACTCTTGAAAGCAATACTGATGTAAATAATGTCATTGCAATACCGATCATCAGCGTTAATGCGAAACCTTTGATAGGTCCTGTTCCGAAGAAGAACAATACAACCGCCGTCAGGAAAGTCGTAGTGTGACCGTCAATAATAGCATTCAATGCATGTTTGAAACCATCTTTATAAGCTTCAAGAATACTTTTCCCTGCAAATAATTCTTCTTTGGTTCTCTCGTAAATAATAACGTTCGTATCGACTGCTACTGCCATCGTAAGAACGATACCCGCGATACCTGGAAGCGTAAGCGTAAAGTCTCCCGAATCCATAATACCGAAAATGTAGAATAAGTTGATCACCATTGCAATTACCGCATACACACCAGCACCACCGTAGTAGAAAATGATATAAACGATGATGATCGCAAATGCAATCAGGAATGACATTAAACCTGAGTCAATAGCCTCCTGTCCTAAAGACGGACCTACAACCGTAGCCTGAACTACTTTTGCACCTGCAGGCAATTTACCGGCACCTAACACGTCTACCAGTTCTTTAGCTTCTTCCTGAGAGAAGTTACCAGAGATCTGAGTTCTACCGTTAGGAATAGCACCGACAACGTTCGGAGCAGTATATACTCTGTTATCAAGAGTTACTGCAACTGGTTTTCCAACGTTTTTTTCCGTTAATGTTTTCCATTCTTTTGCTCCTTTAGAGTCCATCTGCATGTCTACCACTACTCTGCTTAGTTCATCGTAGCCGATATTCGCAGTTTCAACAGCACCATCTACCGGAGCTTTTTGATTGATGTTACCTCTGATCGCATACAATACCAAGCTTTCAGCATCAGTAGCCTCAGGTTTGTAACCCCACATGAACTGTGTATATTTAATGTTAGCCGGACGTAAAGACTGAGCTACTTTGCTGTTTAAGATTTTGTTTACAACTGCTGTATCAGATAATTTTACGCTGGCAACCCCATTACTTCTTAATTTGTCAAGCTGTAAAAGGTTCATAAAGTTGACATTCTTTGCCACTCCCATAGAATCTCCTTTTGCAGCAACCATAGTTGTTAAAGTCTGGAAATAAGGTGCAATTTCAGGAACCTGCTGTACTTCCCAGAACTGAAGTTTTGCAGAGGTTTGAAGCATTTTTTTCACTTTATCAATGTCCTTCATACCAGGCATTTCCACAGAAATTCTCGCTGTACCAGGTACTCTCTGAACGTTGGGCTGGATAGCTCCCAGCTTGTCAATTCTCGTTCTGATCACCTCAAAAGCTGTTCCTACGGAAGCATCAATTTTTCTTTTAACAATACTTTTTACCTGCTCATCAGGAGTATTGTATTTCACCTCAGTAAGGGTTGTATTTCCGAAGATTTCCGGATCTGCCAACTTAAGGTTTGCACCTTTAGCTTTGTTCACTACATCAAACTGCTCAAAGAAGTTGTCGATGTAAGGTTTAGTAGAATTCTTCTGTGCTTCATCAGTTTTGTTTAAAGCCTCTATAAGAATAGGGTTTGTAGAATAATTGGTTAAATCATTCACAAGATCCCTTTGGTTGATTTCCAAAAGAACGTTGATCCCTCCTTTAAGGTCAAGACCAAGTTTCATTTCCTTGTCTTTGGCTTTAGTGTAATAAAGTTTTGTGAATCCTAAGTTCAAAGTATCTTTAGAAAGTCTTGCGATTTCTTTCTGATACTTCTCCGGATTGTCTCCTGCAATAGCAGTCGCCTGCTTTTCAATTTTGCTGGCGTACCATGTTGGTAATAGCTCGTTTAAGCAAATCAACCCTAGTACAATAGCGACAATTGTAATAAGTCCTTTTCCTTGCATTTTGTTATAACTACGTTAAATTAAGTCGGCAAATATAATGATTTTCTTGTATTTTATGAATTTTTAACAACAGAAATGGTTTATTTCCAGATATATTGGTATTGTGATTTCTATTTAAGATTTAACAATTTTTCCATACTATCATAATGAAGTCTTCAAAATATGATTGGTATAAAATTTTCATACTATTTCTCAACACACTAACTCTCAAAATATTATGAAAAAATTACTTTTTAGCATCAGTATTTTTTCTTCCTTAATTGTTAATTCTCAAAGTATTAATTTGGAAGAATTTGTCACGGGACTAACCAATCCTGTAGAGATTACGAATGCCAATGACAGCCGTCTTTTTGTTGTTCAGCAGAACGGTATCATTAAAATTATTCAGCCTAATGGGACTGTTAACTCCACTCAATTCCTGAATATAAGTTCAAAAATTATTTTTGGCGGTGAAAGAGGTCTTCTTGGTCTCGCATTTCATCCACAGTACTCTACTAATGGGTATTTTTTTGTGTATTATAACAATACAGCCGGAAATGTTACTGTCGCGAGATACAGTGTAAGTACAGCAGATCCCAATGTTGCGGATCCCAATTCTGAGAAAATCCTTCTGAGTATTCCGAAACCTTTCGACAATCACAATGGAGGAAGCATTCATTTTGCTCCTGACGGAAAGCTCTGGATCATCACAGGAGACGGAGGAAGCGGCGGGGATCCGAATAATAATGCCCAAAACAAAAATTCATTACTGGGAAAGATGCTGAGAATAGATGTAGATGCTACCGGTCCCTATAATATCCCTCCAGATAATCCTTTTGCAGGAGCAGGGGTAGACGGTGCAGACGAAATCTGGGCTTATGGGCTCAGAAATGCATGGAAGTTTTCTTTCGACCTGACAACAGGTAATGCTATGATTGCAGATGTCGGACAGGGAGCTATAGAAGAAATCAATAAAATGCCTATTACACAGGCTGGCTTAAACTATGGCTGGCGTTGTTATGAGGGTAATAATGCCTACAATACGGCAGGATGTGCCGCACAGTCCACCATGACCTTCCCTGTTGCGGTATACGATCATTCCGGAGGGAAATGCTCTATTACAGGAGGGTATGTGTACCGGGGAACTCAGTATCCTACACTGCAGGGAAAATATTTCTTTGCAGATTACTGCTCTACGCAGATCGGGATTCTTGACAGCAATAATACCATCACATGGACGACTCCTTATTCCGGAAATAATTTTTCCACTTTCGGGCAGGATAATCAGAAAGAGTTATATGTGGCAGCCGTGAACAGCGGAAAGATTTTCAAAATCACCACAGGAACTTTAGCAACTCAGGAAAATAATACCTTAGGAACTATAAAAGTTTATCCTAATCCAGCTTCTAAAGAAATTTTTATTGAGGGAATCAAAGATGAAAAAGCTACTTTGGAGATTATAAATTCCGAAGGAAGAAAAGTATTGACAGCAGATAAAATCTCTAATGGAACAGGAATCAATATTTCAGGAATTCCTGCCGGAGTATATTTTATCAATCTTAAATCTGGAACATTGAAATCTTATAGTCAGAAATTGGTTATCAAATAGCAACAGCTGGCTGTAAACACAAACGAAACGCTAAGATTTTTAAAATTCTATGAAAAAGATCGCCAGGGTTTTTCACTCAGAAAAAATCCCGCTCAATACAGAGACTTTGCGAACATGAAGATCAATCAAACATTATAAATCTTTGCAGACATTGTATTTAAATAAAAAAGCTCAAGCGGCAATAAAAAAGCGGTTCATCTCTGAACCGCTTTTATTATATTGTCATGGAGAAAATCCTCGTTTCGGGTTTATTTCTCATCATTCTCAGGTCAAAAACCATGGCTACGTTTCTTGTAAATGCTCTACCTGCTTCCGTAATTCTGACTTCTGTTCCGTGGATTTCAACCAGCCCGTCATTTTCCATCTCTTTCAGCATTTCCAGCGCATTTTCAAGCTCCGGGAAAGAGTTGTTTATATCAAAAGTGGTTTCAAGCTGGCACATCAGATTGAGAATATGTCTTCTTACTGTCAGATCTTCATCACTCAGAACATGTCCTTTTACAACAGGAATTTCACCTTCTTCAACCATTTTCTGGTATTCTTCCACTGTTTTCACATTCTGGGCAAAAGCATACCATGAATCTGATATTGCAGACATCCCAAGGCCTACCATCAGCTGGGTTTTACTGGAAGTATATCCCATGAAATTTCTGTGAAGCTTTTTATGAATCAAAGACTGGTAAAGATCATCATGCTCAAGAGAGAAGTGATCCATTCCTACTTCAATATATCCTAAATCCTGAAGAAGCTTCTTCCCATCTTCATACAAACGGCGTTTTTCTTCACCGCTTGGCAGGTCATTTTCATCAAAACCTCTCTGTCCTACTCCCTTCACCCATGGAACGTGTGCATAAGAATAGAAAGCTAATCTGTCCGGTTTCAATTCCATTGTTTTTCTGATGGTATGTTCCATTGCTTCCCAGTTCTGGTGGGGCAATCCGAAAACCAAATCATGGCTGATTCCTCTGTATCCGATTTCCTTTGCCCATTCAGTAACATTTTTTACATTTTCAAAAGGCTGTATTCTGTTAATCGCTTTCTGAACCTTAGGATCATAATCCTGAACACCAAAGCTTACTCTTCTGAAACCAAGATCATATAAAGTCTGAAGATGTTCTTTTGTTGTATTATTGGGATGTCCTTCAAAAGAAAACTCAGGGTGTTCTGCGATATCTACCGTTGAGAAAATTCCTTCCAGCAATGTTCTCAGATTCTCGGGAGAAAAAAACGTAGGTGTTCCTCCTCCCAGGTGTAATTCTTTCAGTTTTGGTCTTTCGCTGAAAAGATCAAGATACAGTTTCCATTCTTTTAAAACACTTTCAAGATAAGGAACTTCAACACTGTGCTGCTTTGTAATACGCTTATGGCAGGCACAGAACGTACACAATGCCTCACAGAAAGGCAAATGGATATAAATAGAAATTCCCTCCGCTGCATTACTCTCATCAAAAGACCTGATGACAGTTTCTTTCCATTTTTCCGGTGAAAATGTTGATTCATCCCAGTACGGAACAGTAGGATAAGAAGTGTAACGCGGTCCTGGAATATTATACTTATCTATTAAAGAATTCATTTGAAAATTAAAATTTTATAAGGGCATGAAATTGAAACATCATTAAATTTCATCTTACAAAATTAACCATTAGTTATGAATTTTAACCTATGAATTATATTAGGTTCTATTTTATAATGAGTCTAAATACGTTTGATCAGGCTTTTGACCAATAGTGATAAATTCTATTCCTGCTATTTAAAATTTTAATTTCATTACCGCAATTTTACTATTTCCTGCAAGAACCACCCTATTGCTATCAATCCATTGGCAGACAAAGAAACCTTTTTCTTCTGAAATCTTCTTCCATGTTTTACCAAAATCTGAGGAATAGCTGATATGTTGGTCCCCTACAGCAATGATTTCTTTTCCTTTTGATCCCGGCTTTATTTTCACACAGGTGGTATACCCCGCATTCTGCCCTGAAGCCTGAATCTGCCAGGTCTCACCTCCATCATTTGTAGTTGCAATATTATTAATATTAGCGTCCTGTTTGGTATAATCTCCTCCTGCTGCAATTCCGAAACGGTCATCATAAAAATCAATGGAATACATTCCCTGAGAAGATTCTCCCTGTACAAAAGGAGTATTGAAAACTTCAAACTTTTCATCTTTCAGAGTCATTCTCAAAATTCTTGAAGCTTTTCCTCCTGTGGCAATCCACAGATATTTCTTAGCTGATGATATATTGGTATTACTTGCAGCAAAGGCAGCTTCCCCTTCGTTTAATTTTAGATTATTCTTAAACATGCTCCATTTTCCATTCCTGTATACTGCCATTTTCAGAATATTATCCTTATCTGCATCACTAAATGTGTAGGCCAGTTTATCATTGACAAAATGTAGGGCATCATAGAAAGCTGTTTTGGTGGTATCCGTAAAAACTATTTCGGATTTTAAATCATGCTTGTTGATTTTAAAAAAACGGCCGGGACTTACTATATTAATGGCATAAAAAGAAATTTTATCCTGTCCCAAAGTCCTGAATTCAAGTTTCTCTTCGGAGAGCTTTATCTGCTTCTGGTTTTTATAATCTTTAAGATCTACAAACCCGAATTTGGAATCTGTACCACTGTACCAGACCTTATTGTTATATAACTCCAGAGCTCTGATGCTGATTTTATCATTAAGAATCGTTTCAAGGCTTTCCACCTGTTGGGAAAACGCGGTAAGTCCTAAGGACAGAAATAAAATGGTGAAAGTTTTTTTCATATACTATTTTTAAAACAAAAAAAACCGCCGAAGCGGTTTATATGATTAATCTTGATTCTGATATTTTTCAGGATTGTTAAGTTTACTGTTTGATTTTCCGTAAAGGAAATACACCAAACCTCCAAAGAACAGCCATACTGCAGAAAGTTCCAATGCATGAGCACTTAAGTTGAAGATCAAATACAGATTGATAATTACTCCTAATGCTACTACAATCTTATAAGCAGGCACCTTAAAAGGTCTTATCAGATTAGGTTCTTTTTTTCTCATTATCCAAACGGCGATACACACCAGAGTAAATGCAAACAGGGTCCCGAAACTTGTCATATCTGCCAGTGTAGAAATTGGAGTAAACGCAGCTACAAATGCTACTACGATTCCCAGCAAAATAATTCCTTTGTAAGGCGTTTTTGTTTTTGGGTGAAGCTGTCCGAAGAATTTAGGAATCAATCCGTCTTTTGCCATTCCGATGAAGATTCTTGACTGTCCCATCATCATTACCATTACTACGGAAATCAATCCTACAGTAGCAGCAATTGTTACAATATTACTGGCCCAGTGTTTTCCTGCAATTTCAAAAGCATAAGCTACAGGAGCTTTAATGGCATCCGGATATTTCCCTTCCGGGTTGAAGTCTGTGTAATGCATCATTCCTGTTAACACAAGAGACACACAGATATATAAAGCTGTACAGATCAATAATGAAGCGATGATGGCGAAAGGCACATCTTTTTTAGGATTAATAGCCTCTCCTGCCTGTGTAGAAACAGCGTCAAAACCAATATAGGCAAAGAAAATAGCTGCTGCTCCGGAAATGATTCCTTTAATCCCATATGCAGAGACCATATCGCCTTCAGAATTTTTAATCTTGATCGGATCCGGAATAAAAGGTTTCCAGTTTTTAACCCCATCTACAGCATTATAAAGATCAGTATTGGAAAAAATAATATAGACCCCTGCTATAATTACAAAGATAACGGCTGAAGTCTTCATTAAAACGATCAGGTTATTGGCTCCGGCAGCTTCTTTAGTTCCTTTTACCAATAATGCAGTAATTAAAAGAACGAGAATGAATGCAGGCAGGTTCATAGAAAACCCTTCTCCGGTATAACTTGCCGGATCTGACGTTAAATATGCAGGCAAATGAATATTAAAAATTTTCAAAAATTTGTTAAAATATCCGGACCAGCTCACGGAAACCGCCATACTTGCCATGGCATACTCAAGGATGAGACACCATCCCATGGCCCATGCAAAAATTTCTCCAACAGTTCCATACGCGTAAGCATAAGCTGAACCTTCTACAGGTATAATGGAGGCAAACTCTGCATAGCATAATGCAGCAAAAACGCAGGCGATCCCTGCTATAATAAAGGAAATTGCAAGTGCTGGTCCTGCATGATAATAGGCTCCCGTTCCGGTAAGAACGAAGATTCCACCACCGATGATAGCACCCACTCCAATAGCTGTTAAACTCCATTTTCCAAGGACTTTTTTCAGCTCACTTTTCTTCATATCTGCCTCATAGGCACTTAGTGGCTTTTTAACCCAAATTTTCGACATGTTTTTTTATTTATTAAGGATTTACGAAAATATAAAAAATTTATAAACTCTCACGTTAATCGTTAAAATTTCATCATTTATTTTACATTAAAGGCTCTAAAAATCTGATCAGCACCTTCGTTATAGTATTTCTGAAAGTGTTAAATTTTCTTTATTTTTGATCACATGAATTTATATGATCTTTTCATAAAGCCTTATGAGAGCTATAATGCTTTGCAGATTATACTGGAAGCTTCGGGAGCCGTTTTCGGAATGCTGAGTGTATATTTTTCAATCAAAAAAAATATATGGGTATACCCTACCGGCATTATTTCTACACTCATCTATGTTTATATACTCTTCAACTTCGGGTTACTGGGTGATTGTCTGATCAATGTATATTATACCGTAATGAGTGTCTACGGATGGATATTATGGGCCAGAAATTCTAAAGATCATATTCATGTTGATGTCACATGGGCTACACGAAAAGAATGGATTTATGCCACTGTACTTTTTATTCTGAGTCTTGCTCTCGTTACTCTTATTTATTATTACAAACCTTATATTGATAATAAATTCTCCATGGAAGGAACCAGTTTAGGATTATATCATCTGGACTGGGCAAACTGGATGGATGTTTTTACCACTTCAATATTTTTAGTAGGAATGTGGTTGATGGCCAAACAGCGCATTGAGAACTGGATTTTCTGGATCATCGGAGATTTTATTTGCATGCCTATGATGATTTTTAAGGGACTTGGAATCACTTCGGTTCAATATTTGGTATTTACTATAATGGCTATCTTAGGATACGTCAATTGGAAAAAAAGTTTTAAAGAAAAAAGTACAATAAAGTCATGAAAAATTTATTTAAAATAGCAGTCAGTATTTTTGCTATTGCCAGTTTAACATCTTGTTTAGCATATACCGACGGATACGGCAGCAATAACGGAGGTTATTACGGAGATCCCTATTATAACAACGGTTACTACTATGCACCTTCCGGATATTATGGAAGCGGTGGATATTGGGGCAATGACGGCTATTATTACAGAAACAACGTTAATTACTACTATGATAATGGAGTTCCTTATTATTACTACAATTATAATAACTCCAGAAGAAAAGTATATGTGGAAAGAAGATCTACGGTAACTTCACAAAGACCTGAGAACGGATTCCAGAATACCCGTACTACCAATAGTAACGGATCTTATAATAATGGCGGCGGTTTCAATAATAATGGCAACAGAAATAATAATGGCGGATTCAGAAACCAGAACAATGGCTATCAGAACAACCAGGGAAATCAGAATAACCAAAACAACAGTGGATTCAGAAACCAGAACAGTGGCGGATTCAGAAATCAAAGCAGCGGATACCAGAACAATCAGGGAAGCCAGAATAACAGCGGATTCAGAAACCAAAACAGTGGTGGATTCAGAAATTCTGAGAGCAGCAGCAGATCAGAATCTTCAGGAGGCGGATTCAGAAACAGCTCAGGCAGCCAAAGCAGCAGCTCAAACAGACAGCAGAGCAGCGGAGGCGGCTTTAGATAAAACGATTATAAATAAGGAAACGAACAGCTAACACTGTTCGTTTTTCATTTTAAATATATTAATTTTGCTACTTTATTTTAGACAAGATAATATGGAATTTTATAAATATCAGGGAACAGGGAATGATTTTGTAATGGTAGATAACCGAGATCTGCAATTTACTAAAGATAAGGATATTATTGAAAAACTATGCGACAGACGTTTCGGAATAGGTGCTGACGGACTTATTCTATTGGAAAATGATCCCAATTATGATTTCAAAATGGTGTACTACAATTCTGACGGAGGAGAAAGTACCATGTGCGGAAACGGAGGAAGATGCCTTGTAGCTTTTGCATTTTTTCTGGACATTTTTGAAGATAAGTGCAGATTCATCGCTACAGATGGTGAACATGAAGCTGAAATTCACAACGGAATCATTAAACTAAAAATGATCAATGTAGACACAGTCTCACATGACGGAAACGACTTTGTTCTGAATACCGGTTCTCCTCATTATGTAAAATATGTAGAAAATCTGAAAGATTATAACGTTTATGACGAAGGATATGGTATCAGAAATTCTGAAACTTATAAAGAAAAAGGAATCAATGTGAACTTTGTGGAAAAAATTTCTGATAATGAAATTTTCGTAAGAACCTATGAACGAGGCGTTGAGGACGAAACTTACAGTTGTGGTACAGGAGTTACAGCTTCTGCTTTAACTTTTCTGCAAAAACATAATCTAACCTCTGTAAAAGTTAAAACTTTAGGCGGAAACCTTAAAGTATATGCTGAAAAAAGCGGTGATGCATTCCAGAATATATGGCTGGAAGGTCCTGCAAAGCAAGTTTTTAGAGGTAAAACTGATCTTCTTTAAAAACAAAAACTTTTAATCAATATTGATAAGAATGAAAAAAGCTATTCTCATTATCATTCTGCTTGTTTTTGTAGTAGCAGGATTTTTTGGTTTGAGATTTTATAATAAATATTTAGGAAACAACGTAGAAAAAGAAGGCTATGTACTGATTCCTCACAGAGCAGGTTTTAAGCAGATCCTAGATTCTATTGCTCCTTATATCAAAGACAGGGAATCTTTTGAAGCTGTAGCTAAGGAAAAAGGTCTTGATACCAACTTTAAAGCTGGGCGTTACCATATCCTAAGCGGAACTGGAAACAAGAACCTTGTCAATATGATTAAAGCAGGTAACCAGACGGCCAACTCTTACAGAATTGGTGATTTTGGAGACATGTACCAAATGATCGGTAAGGTTACTAAAAAAACGGAAATTGACTCACTGCATTTTGTAAATGATCTCGACGCCGTTGCACAGGAGAAAGGTTATAAAAATGTTGAAGACTTAAAAAAATATTTTTTCATTGACACTTATAATTTTTTCTGGACTGTAAGTCCGAGAGAATTTTTTGCCAAGTTTGAAGATCAGTATAATGACTTCTGGACAAGTGAGAGAAAAAATAAAGAACAGCAATCCGGTCTTACAAGAGATCAGATTTATGCCCTGGCTTCTATTGTCTATAAAGAATCCGGAGGAAAAAAAGATGAAATGAAAACGATTGCCGGATTATATTTAAACCGTTACAGAAAGGGAATGAAGCTTCAGTCTGATCCTACGGTGATCTATGCAATCAATAAACAGACGAATTTTAAAGAACCCATAAAAAGGGTATTATATAAGCATTTGTCAACACCATCACCTTATAACACGTATGCTAATGCAGGTATTCCTCCGGGACCTATCTGTGTAGTGGATAAGAATTCAATAGATGCTGTTTTAAATGCTGAAAACAACAATTATATTTTTATGTGTGCTGATCCGGCAAGGTTTGGATACCATAAGTTTACAGCAAGCGCTGAAGAGCATGCTGTAAATGCAAAGGCTTATCAGGACTGGCTCAACTCAAAAAATATAAAATAAGCTTAGAAAGCACCTAAAATTTATACAGTTAGAAAAACAATAAACGCAACCATAATATTTTGATGATCAAATTGATATGGATATTCAAAATATTAAGGGTTATTCTTTCACGATCTTATACAAAAAAATAACCTATGAAGAATAAGACAGAAATTGTCAATATTTTCACCCGAAAAACGCTAGGACTTACGTTGGTACTTTCAGCAGCTGCAATGGCTTTTGCACAGGAGAAAGCAGGAATTTCAGGAACTATTGTCAACAAAAAAAACCAACCGGTTCCCTATGCCTCTGTAACTTTCACCAATAAAGCCAACAAAACGCTAAGTGATGCTGCTCTGACTGATGAAAAGGGACAGTATAAGCTTCAGCTTATGCCTGGTGACTATGAAATCACAGTAGAAGCTATTGATTACAAAAAAAGTGTTGTCAACAAAAATATAGCAGCAACAGGAAATATCGGGGCATTATCTATTGAAGCTGAACCTACCTCTACTGTTGATGGTAAGACGAAGGAAATACAGGGAGTTGTTATTACCGCATCCGCTACCAAACCCTATAAAGTAGAGCTTGATAAAAAGACATATGATCCTTCACAGGATATTGTAAGTAAAGGAGGAACCCTTCAGGATGTTTTAACCAATGTTCCTTCAGTTTCTGTAGATACAGACGGAACAGTATCCATGAGAGGAAGTTCCAATGTAAAGTTCCTGATCAATGGGAAGCCTTCTGCCCTGCTTGGGATTGACGATGGTGCAAATGCACTGCAAAGTATTCCTGCTGATCAGATCGATAGGATCGAGGTTATTACGAATCCTTCTTCTAAGTTTGAAGCCAGCGGAACTGCCGGTATTTTAAATATTATTTTAAAAAAGAATAAAAAAACAGGTTTTAACGGAAGTGTTACAGGAACGTTAGGATACCTTCCACAAACTTCTCTAAATACCAACTTAAGCTGGAGAAAGGGTAAATTCACATGGTTCCTAAACGGCGGTGGCGGCTACAGAGAGTCTAAAAATACAAACAGAAATGACGCCTGGTTCAACAGCGGGATCAACAAAGAAACCCATAATGAGTCCATCAGCAAAAATAAAAATGACAACTACAATGCTACCGGAGGTCTGACTTATGATATTTCTGATAAAACATCTGTAAATGCATCCGGTACCGTAAGAACCTTTGACAGCGACAACACAGGAAATATTAACTATTTTGACTATCCTTTCAGCGGAGGAAATATTTTCAGACAGAGAGCCAGTATTGGAACAGGAAATAATCTTGCATTTCAGGGAGATTTTGGTTTAGATCATAAATTTGATGATAATGGCCAGAATTTATCTGTTTCACTAAGCTTACAGAGAAACCGTTCCAACAATGATAATGACATCAATGATACGACAAACGGTATTTTCCAGCTTCAGGACCTTGTCAATCAGAGTACACTTAATAAATCTATTATTGCTAAAGCCGACTACGAGCTTCCTATCGGGGAAAACTCCAAAATCGAAGCTGGTTACAGACTGGATCATAACGACAATGATTATAGCAATGATGTGAGACAAAGACCAGCATTAAACCCTGCATTGGTGTATCTTGATAAATACACCTACAATGCAAATTACAAAGAAATGTTTAATGCATTTTATCTTCAGTTTAAAAGTAAAATAGGAAAGTTAGGCTATCAGATCGGGCTTAGAGACGAATTATCAAAAGTAGATGTTGATTATCTAAACCGTGAGGGTACTGCTGTAAATAAATCTAAAACTTACAACAACCTTTTCCCAAGTGTATTTTTAAGTTATGAAATTGCAAAGGACAATCAGTTTTTAGTGAACTATTCAAGAAGGATAGACCGGCCTCGTTCTTTCTTTTTAATCCCGAATCCAAATTATAATGATAATCAGAATCTTTTTGACGGAAACATTGATCTGAATCCCTCTTATGTAGATTCTTATGAGATTGGGTACAGTATTTCTAAAAAGAATTTTACCATCAATCCTACAATTTATTACAGGCATACCACTGATGATGTAAAAATGTTGGTATATGATGAAAATGTTGCCTATACTGATGCCAATGGAAATCCACAGACTTTGGTTGCTTTCCATACCAAGCCAATTAACTTGGGAACTGATGATCGTTACGGATTGGATCTTAACTTCAACTGGGATGCTACAAAATGGCTTAAATTCTTAGGAAATGTAGACTTATTCGGATATAAAACAACTGGAGTTTATTTTGATCCTGAAATCATGGAAAAACCGGCACCTTTTGAAGGAAGTGGATTTTCCACAAGAGCAAGGCTTACTTCTACGTTCAAAATCGATAAAACTCTGAACTTCCAGCTTCAAGGATTCTACAGAGGAGGTCAAAAAACGGCAAGTATAGACAGAAGAGATATGTATGCACTTAATTTTGGAGCCTCAAAAACAATCTGGAACGGAAACGGAACCATCAGTTTTAATATTCAGGATATTTTCAATACAAGATCTATGAGGTCTACAGCATATGGTCCTAACTACACCAGAGATAGTTATATGCAATGGCAGCCAAGACAGTTTGCCCTGTCATTTACTTATAGATTTAAGCAGGGAGAAAAAATTGACCAGCCTAAAAAGAAAAAGGATATCAATTCCAATGCAACGGGCGACGACCAACAGGGCGGTCCAATGTAACAGAATGTAATACAGCTAAAAAATCCCGAAAATATTTTCGGGATTTTTTTATTAATGTCCATTTGCATTTCAATGGCAAAAATTACGAAACAAGAATATAAATAACTGATAATAAGGTTAAAAACTTTTATATTTACCTCATAAAATATAAAAATATTTTTTAAACTACAATAACCTATGAACCTATTTCAAAGAATTCTGCCAATACTACTGCTATCCTTTCCGATCTTTACCTTAGCACAGACGCCTGACAAACAAAAATTGAAAGAATACATTATTCCTGATAAAGGGGATACGGTACGTTTTTACATCCATACTGCAGATAATTTACCAAAGGAGAAAGTATTTATCTATCTGCAGGGAAGTGGTGATTTACCTATGGTAAATGGTGATGATGCAGAACCCTGCTGTTATAATAACTATCCCAAAAAATTAATGGCAGAGTTTCCAAAAGATTATGCATTCGTTTATATACAGAAAGTCGGACTGCCTTATTACTCAAAAACATTAAATAACTATACACCCTCCTCTACATTTATTCGCAGGAACAATGTGTCAGACAGAGCTGAAGTTGCCAATAAGGTTGTTAATTTCATAAAGAAAAAAATTTATCCCAATGCTAAAATAATCGCTGTGCTCGGCCATTCTGAAGGTAGTGATGTGGTAGCAAAACTGGCAACTCTCAATAAAAATATTACTCATATTTGTTTTTCAGCAGGGAATGCGACACCTCAGATATTTAATGACATACTTTTTACCAGAAGACAAATGCAGGAAGGAAAATTAAGTGCCAGCCAGGCCCAGGATAAAATTGATGAATTGATGAGGGGATATAATCAGATGTATCAGAACCCTGACTCGGTAAAAGATTATTTTAATGGCGATACCTACAAATGGAATGTTGCTATAAATGAACCTCCTGTAGAAAATCTTCTGAAATTGAAAATTCCTATCTTCATCACTATTGGAAGCCATGATGATAAGGTTCCTGTAGAAACCAGCGATTTAATTACTGCAGAATTTATCCGTCATAGAAAAACAAATCTGAAAAGTAAGGTCTATCTGAACTGCAATCATAATTTTGAAGAAATAAAAGAAGACGGAACCAAAATAAACCATTGGAAAGAAATGTTTTTTGACTTCATCAACTTTGTTGAAAAAGATTTTAAATAGAAAAATTTTAGAGAACATATCCGCTATGAACCGGCCTGTAAAATAAAAAACAGTTGTAAAGAGTTTTCTCTACAACTGTTTTTTATCGCGTGTAATTTTTAAATTATTTGTTAGAAAATTACTTTACAGGTTCTTTTTTTGTATCTTTTTCTTTTTCCGCTTCATAGATTCTTCTTCTAAGATCACTGGTAGAAAATCTGTGATCTCTTTTGTTGTAAAAGATCTCAATACCCTTTTCTTCACAGTATTGTTTGCCGGTAAAGTCTTTGTCCATATAATCATCTCCTATGATTCTTACATCAATCACAAAAGATTTTAAAATATCCAACAGATCTTCTTCTGTATAATAAGGAATGATCTCATCCACAGCATTCACTGCTTTCAGCTGAATATATCTTTCAACGATAGTCTGGCTTGGCTTATTTTTGTTGGGACGATCGTGAGATGGATCGATCTGAAGCCCAACAATTAAATAGTCACATACGGTTTTAGCTTCTTCAAGCATTTTAATGTGCCCTGCATGCAATAAGTCAAATGACGAAAATGTAATACCTATTCTCTGTGTCTTCATATTAATTTCTAAATTAAAACTTCACTGAAATAAATATTCTTAGGGAATTTTCAGGGAAGATGTTTTGTAATTTGTTTTATGATCTTTTAAATTATTATTTCATGTGATAATCAAATAATCAAATATTTTTCAATATTTGATCTCTATGAATTTCTGCTGCTTAAATATTTCTGCCATTCCCAAACCGTTCTCAAAGACTCTTCCAGGGACGTTTCAGACTTCCAGTTAAGTTCTTTCTCTGCTTTTTCAGGGTTGGCGTAGGCTATAGTAATATCCCCCTCTCTTCTGGCACAGATCTGATAAGGAACTTCTACATTATTGGCCTTTTCAAATGCTTTAACCACTTCCAGTACGGATGATCCTTTTCCTGTTCCAAGGTTATAAATATCAATCACTGTTTCTGCTGAAGAATCTTCTATCAGTTTTTTCAATGCTGCAACATGCGCTTTTGCCAGGTCTACAACATAGATATAATCACGCACAGCTGTTCCGTCTTCTGTAGGATAATCATCTCCCCATACATTTAATTTCTCACGCACTCCTGAAGCGGTCTGCATTACATAAGGTACCAGATTATTGGGAATTCCGATTGGCAATTCGCCAATTTTCGCAGAGGGATGCGCCCCAATTGGATTGAAATATCTCAATAACGATATTTTACTTTTATAGGCTTTTGCAAAATCAATCAGGATCTCCTCTCCCATTTGTTTTGTTTTCCCATATACACTTTCAGGCATTTTTAAAGGAGTATTCTCATCAATTGGCATTACATCTGCCTGCCCGTACACGGTACATGATGAGCTGAAAATAAAGTTTGAAATCTTTCTTTCTTTAAATTCCTGAAGAATATTAATCAAAGAAAATAAATTATTTTCATAATAATCCACAGGTATTACCTGGCTCTCTCCTACGGCTTTAGAAGCTGCAAAATTGATACATCCGTCAATCTGATGAGCATCAAAAACCTGATTAAGAAGTTCTTTTCTTCTCAGATCAAAAGGATAAAAAGCAGGCTTTACTCCTGTAATTTCCTCAATATTATTTAAAATAAACCTCTCCGTATTGGATAAATCATCAACAATAACCACTTCAAAGCCATTATTGATAAGTTCTACCACAGTGTGAGAACCAATATATCCAAGTCCTCCGGTAACAAGTATTGCCATTTTTATTTTTTAATCTTCGCTTTTTCCTATTTGTTCTATTTCATATACTCCGTCAATTTTTTTCACCTTAAAAACATTTACAATCAATAAACACAATATGAATATGAGTAAAAATCTAAAAGTAAAATGTTCCAAAACATAATATCCGTTTAAAAATCCAAACAATAAAGGATAACCTAAAACAATTATGGATAATAATAAACTGAGATTCAGAAACAAAATAGCTTTATCATATTTTTCAATCAGATTGACAAATGCAAATGAATTAATAACTAACGAAATAATAATAAGTAATGTTTTAAACAGGCTAAAGTCATTAAATATTTCAAGAATCCAAAATGCTGATATTATAAAAAGTAGTAAGCTGGTGATTACCGCTAAGTAGTATACCAGCTTATATTTAAATATCTTTCTTTTCATTATCCCATAAACTCAAGCACAGCATCCGTAATATACTTCAGCTGCTCTTCGTCTAATTCCGTATGCATGGGTAAAGAAATTACCTGATCCAAAAGTTTATCGGTATTTACAAAGTCTGCCGGATTGCTTTCCTGGAAGTATGCTTTTTGCTTTCTCAGTGCCACCGGATAATAGATCATTGCTGGAATTTCTTTTTCTGCCAAAAATTTCTGAAGTTCGTTACGTTTTCCGTTCAGGATTCTTAAGGTATACTGGTGGAATACATGGGTAGAATTTTCGGCTCTTTTAGGAGTAAGGATATTCGGATGTCCTGAAAATGCTTCATCATAAAAGTCTGCAGCTCTTCTTCTTGCTTCGTTGTAGGAATCAAGGTGAGGAAGTTTCTTTCTTAAAACCGCAGCCTGAATGCTGTCCAGACGAGAGTTTACACCTACCTCATCATGGTAATATCTTTCGTACATACCGTGGTTTACAATTCCTCTTAAACGGTGAGCCAGCTCATCATTATTGGTAAAAATAGCTCCTCCATCCCCGTAGCATCCAAGGTTTTTGGAAGGGAAAAAAGAAGTTGTTCCAACAGTAGACATCGTTCCGGCCTGTTTTACCGTTCCGTCAGAGAATGTATATTCTGAACCGATTGCCTGGGCATTGTCTTCAATGACATATAAATTGTGCTCCTCAGCAATTTTTAAAATTTCCTCCATATTGGCACACTGTCCGAAAATATGTACCGGGATAATTGCTTTTGTTCTTGGGGTAATTGCTTTTTTAATCTGATCCGTAGAAATTGTAAATGTATCATAATCTACATCTACCAGTACAGATTTTAACTTAAGCAGGTGAATAACTTCCACTGTTGCAGCAAAAGTAAAATCAGCTGTAATAATTTCGTCTCCTTCTTTCAGATCCAAAGCCATCAGGGCAATCTGTAGTGCATCTGTACCATTGGCACATGGAATCACGTGTTTTACATCTAAATAAGACTCCAATTCATTCTGGAAAGACTTTACTTCAGGACCGTTGATAAATGCCGCAGAATCCATTACATTCAAAACTGCATTGTCTACATCATTCTTTATTTTGTAATACTGACTCTGCAAGTCGACCATCTGAATTTTTTTCATATAAATAAATATTTCTGTAAAAATAAGGAATTTAAAATCCTATCAAAAATTTTATTGATTTTGTTTTTATCTTTATACAAATAAATTTTATGAAAAAACTTTTACTCTTTTGTTTCCTAACAGGTTATCTTACTGCTTCTGCACAGACAGAGCTTGTTTTTGTGCACTTCACAGATAAGCCGAATAAGGCTGCATTTTATGCAAATCCACTCTCAGAACTCAGCCAGAAATCACTCAACAGACGGACTATGCTGGGAATACCACTTAATGATCAGGATGCTCCCATTGAACAGTCTTATATTCAGAACCTGCAAAATTTAGGATTTACCGTTACAGATTATTCAAAATGGCTTAACGGAGCTGCCGTAAATGCCACTCCTGCACAGAAAATTTTGCTGCAGGCTCAATCTTATGTGTTATCAGTTGAGAGCTTTGCCCGAAACAATTCACCGGTATTAAAAACAGCACCCGGAAAATGGAAAGATGACGCAAGTATCAATAAAACACTCACCAACTTTAATTATGGTTCCGGTGCAGCACAAATTGATCAGGTTAATATACGACCGCTTCATCTGGCCGGATATACCGGAACGGGGATTTCCATTGCAGTGATTGACGCAGGATTTCCTACAGTGAATACAGGAACTGCTTTTTCAAGATTATGGACCGGCAACCATATCAAAGCAGCCTACGATTTTGTGACCAAAACCGGAGATATCTACAATACGACTCTCAGCACACATGGCACTGTTGTTTTAGGGACAATCGGAGGGTACCTCCAAGACACTTTTGTAGGCGCAGCACCTGATGCAGATTTCTACCTTTACCGCAGTGAAAATGCCACTGTAGAAATTCCTGAAGAGGAATTATATTGGATTGAAGCCGCTGAAGAAGCAGACAGAAAAGGTGTCGAAATTATTACCTCATCATTGGGATACAATGTTTTTGACGACAGCCGTTACAACTATACCTATGCCAATATGAACGGAAATACTTCTTTTATTGCCAGAGGTGCTGGTATTGCTGCTGAAAAAGGAATTTTTGTTCTTGCTGCCGCAGGCAATTCAGGGCAGCAGCCATGGCATTATCTTTTGACACCTTCTGATAATGCAAAAGTATTCTCCAT
The DNA here is from genome assembly GCF_006829085.1 of Chryseobacterium sp. ON_d1. Taxonomy (GTDB): domain Bacteria; phylum Bacteroidota; class Bacteroidia; order Flavobacteriales; family Weeksellaceae; genus Chryseobacterium. The sequence goes on along the minus strand of NZ_BJTC01000001.1, from coordinate 18,113 downwards.
AGGCTCTGTAGACGCTGCCGGAAATGCATCCGGATTTTCTTCTTTCGGGCCGAATGCTCTCGGGGTAGTAAAGCCAGACGGAAGTACCCAGGGAACAGGAACCACAACCGTTTACGACAATGCTACTTTAACAGTGAATGGTACATCTATTGCCACCCCCATAGCCGCAGGCGGTGTAGCATGTCTTATTCAGGCATTTCCAACAATGGATAGAGAACAGATGAGAACAAAATTAAGACAAACCGCATCACTTTACCCCTCACATTCAGATCAGACAGGTTACGGTATCCTTAATTTCGGAAGCTTATACAACCTTGTTCTGAATACTTCCGAAATGGTAAAAAAGGAAAAGCTTTCCATATTTCCCAATCCAGTTAAAAGTATCCTCAATATTGCATCAGAGCAGGAAATTCTGTCTTTAGAAATCTATGATAACCTGGGAAGGCTGATCAGAACAAGCAACAGGCAGAAATCCATAAAAGTGGAGGATTTTGCAAAAGGAACGTATTATCTGAAAATTCAGGTGAAGGATAAGGTCTTCTATGAAAAATTCTTGAAGGAATAACTATTTTGTCTTCCGCAGATTCAACAGGTTTTGTTGAATGTGCGGAAGATATTATTCTCAAACTGCATATCCTATGTTTTGGCTGAAGCCGAAGGATTGACTGATAAAAAAAAGAATGGGCTAAAGCCCATTCCTATTGATATAATATTGTACGATATGCACAAAAATTTCTTAATAATTTATGCAGAGTTTCTACTGGCATTAATATTTCCGAATAGTGAACGCGTTACAAGCTTTTCATAAGCTTCTTTATTTCCTTCCCCTTTCTGAATTTTCATTAAAGCGTACTGCTGGATACTCAGCAATGGAAGCACGATTTTTTCACGGATCTTCACTGATTTTCTGGACAGCGGATCTTCTTCCTGAAGCATTTTGAATCCTGTAAGCTCCAGCATAATATCTCTTGAAAGCTCATATTCATCAAAAAGGACATTCCAGAACGCTCCGAACTTAGGGTTATTTTTAATATAATAAGTCAAAGGAAAATAAGATTTGTTCATACTCATCATCGAATTCAAAACTAACGTTTTAAAGAAATCCGATCCTTTGTAAAGTTCCCTTACTTCTTCAAATCTACCTTGCTCTTTCATCTTTTGCATGGCATATCCGAAGCCGAAGAAACCAGGCACATTCTGCTTCAGCTGTGACCATGAACCTACAAATGGAATAGCCCTCAGATCTTCAAATTTCAGTTCACTTCCATTTCCTCTTTTTGAAGGGCGGCTTCCGATATTCGTTTTCCCATAATATTCAAGAGTACTCATCTCCTGAAGGTACGGAACAAACATAGGGTGTGCTTTCAGATCAGAATATTTCCCATAACTGATATCCGCCAGTTCTATAATTAAGGCTCTCTCCTTTTCTGTAAGTTCTTTTTTGGCATTTTTGAATACATCATTTTCAACCCCTGCGGTGAGAAGCTGTTCAAAGTTATACTTTGCCTGTTCTTTGTTTCCAAAAATACTGGTAATGGTTTGGCCCTGGATGGTCAGTTCAATCTTATTATTGGCAATTGTTTTTCCCTGAGAAGCATAGAAATCATGGGTCTTTCCTCCTCCTCTTGCCGGAGGTCCGCCTCTGCCGTCAAAGAATACCACTTTAATATTATTCTGCTCAGAAAGTTTTGTCAATACTTCTTTGGCCTTATAAATTTCCCAGTTGGCTTTTAAATATCCTCCATCTTTGGTTCCATCCGAGAATCCAAGCATAATCGTCTGCTGATTTCCCCGTTTTTGAAGATGTTTTTTATAAACAGGATTCTGATAGAGTTCATTCATCACCTGCTCAGCATTGGCAAGACCTTCCATGGTTTCAAATAAAGGAACAATATCCATATTGATATCTTCATCTTTATAACCGCATATCTTAAAGAATGCATACACATTCATGACATCTTTCACAGCATCCGAATTGGAGATAATATATCGGTTCATTCCTCTCAGTCCGTTCAGATTCTGAATGTCTGTAATCTGTGAAACGGTTAATAAAGTATCTTTCACAATATCTTCAAAATCTTCAGGATTTACTTTTTGTGAAATCTGAATGAGCTTATTGAATTTCTGATCATAATCAGCATCTTCACTTCCGTATACCTTTTCAAAAACCTCATCAATAACCTTCTGATGAATCCTGCTGTCCTGGCGGACATCCAATGTTGCAAAGTGAGTTCCGAAAATCATCACACGATCCCTGAAATTAACCAAAAGGTCTAAAAACAAAGAATTATGTTCATTGACCAATATTTTTTCCGCCTCATCAGCCTTCTTTAAAATATCATTGGCTGTAATGTTCTTTCCGTCAAAAATAGCAGCGTACAGCTCCTCGCTTAATTGCGTTAGGACTTCCGAAACACCTCTGAAACTTAATCTCCTTCTGATAAATTTCAAATGGCTGTAATAGGATTTCAGAATCGCTGAACGAAGTTCTTCCGCTACTCTTTTTGTTACCTCTGCTGTTACAAAAGGATTTCCGTCTCTGTCTCCGCCAGGCCAGAAGCCGAGCTGAATAATATCTTCATGAAGGTGAAAATGTCCGTTTCCGAAAGTTTTTTTGATCTTCGTAAACAGTTCACCAATGGTATCATAGTAAACATATCTCAGATAAGAAATAATACTTAAAGCTTCATCTATCGGGGTGGGTTTCTCTTTATTGACAAAAGGGGTTTTTCCCAACTGCTGAAGAAGCATATCAATCTGTGTAACAGAGTCATGGGTAATTGCTCCTCGTAAGTCCTGAATAATTCTCTGTACTGAGCTTGGATAAAACTGGGTAGGGTGTGCTGTAAACACAACTTTTACACTGAAATCTTTCAGTTTTTCCCGCACTTTTTCAATTTTATGATCCTGCAAAGAACGCTCAAAAAGGTTGGTTACGGTACCGTTGTCACTTTCAGAATGAAGGTTGGGAAAAGCCGCATCTTCAATACTGTCAAACAATACTACCTGTCTTTCTATATACTGAATAATTTTGAAAAGCAGTTCCAGTTTCTGCTCTTCAGTATGAAGGTCCGTATGGTTCTTAAAAAATTCTTCGACGATATTTTCAGGAGTTTTTCCTGCTTCATAGCCGGTTCTGCTTTCTTCATAAAGAAACGGAAGCAGCATTCCGATATTCGTCATTTTATCATAAGGCAGGCTCATAAATAATGAATTATAGATCTGGAATTTATTTTCCACGATCTGCCTGAATTTTTCTGCGCGTTGGTCGTGTATCATAATAACAAATGTAAGCGATTTTCAAATGAGTTGGATTGACAAATGACAAAAATTGAGACCAAAGTGCAAAAAATAACACTAATTTTCACTTTAATTCTTAGAAAAAGATAACATATACTTTTTTCACAATAATGAAAAGATAGAAATTAACATTGATGATTTTGATATCACAGATTACTACCTTTCACAGGTTTTGAAAATATTTAGAGACCGTTTTAATAATTCTGGTGTACTATAATTTTGATTACCAAATATTAATAATTAATTTTACTCTTTATACCATCCATAAACCATGAAAAAAACATTTATTTTCTTACTTATAACACTTCTGTTCATCTCCTGTGAAAAAGATTGTTACAATCCGCCGCTGCCTATTCTTTTTGAGTTTGTAAATTCCAACAATGAAAATCTTATTGCCAACGGGACACTGACCAATTATTCGGTTCAGGATGAAAACAATATGAATGTACAGCTAACCAAAACATCGGACAATAAGGTTATTCTGGAAAATGTAGGGGCCTATAATGGAACAAAAAAATATACATTTTATTCTGATATCAAAACCTTTGATTTTTCAATACAATCATCAGAATTTAAAGGAGGTTGTGACGGATATCAAATCAATAAATTAACTTTTACAGGTATAAATATTGATGTCACTGATGAAAAAGGATATTATAAGATCGTTTTGCAATAAATCCTGGCTTTGTTAAATTTGTAAAAAAACAACAGAATGAAAGTAGTATTTCTGACTTTATTTTTATCATGCGGTTTGATTTTCGGTCAGAAAGCTGTTCCTGCTGATTTCAAAAAAATCCCGGAAATCCTGGATAATATAGAACTACTCTATCCGTTCATTGTACCGGATAAAACTTACGCTTATTGGCGGGTGCTCAGCAATGATTCCGATTATGAAAAAGCAGTTATTTATGAGAGTCAGGCTCCTGACTTTATGACCATCAATGAGCCGGTTCCGGAAAGAGGCTTTTTCCAGAAATGTATGGGTAACAATTGTTTTTCATACATTCTGGCATGCAAAAATGAAAAACCGGTTTATTTTTCAAGTGAACAGCAGTTAAGAGACTTTATAGGGACAGTAGACAATCTTCCTGAAGCTATTTTACTGGCAAAAACATATGGCTATTCGGTAGATACCGGCAACCGTTTTACCGGATCCTATAAAATTGAGGACCATCATATCTTAATGTATCTGATGCAGTCCAAAGGCTGCCCGGCGGTAAAAGAATCTTTCTGGATTAAAATCAACAGAAAAACCGGAAAACTGGAGGCAAAAAGCAATGGAGTTTACGCAAAAGATGAAAACTGTTCTTCTTTGTAACTGACCCTTTTGAAAAATACCGAGATTTTATCTGAGATAAAATTGATGATCTCATTTTAAACCATTAAGATTTTTTAAGAGGATAAGAGTAGTTAAGAGAAACAGCTAAAATTATTTGTTGAGCGCTACCTTATTCTTCATCAAAGATGCATCTTAATTATTCTTATTGCCTTTATTGATCTTAATGGTTTATTTTCTGATGTATAAATTTTATATATTGACAGCTCCCTGTCCCGACGCTATCAGATAAGCTTCTTTAAGCGTTTCCGAATAGGTTGGATGGGCATAGGAAATACGGAACATATCTTCTGCGGTCACTTCATATTCCTGGGCAATAACACCCTGTGCAATCAGATCAGCCGCTCTGGCACCAATAATATGAACTCCCAATACTTCTCCATATTTCGGATCTACCAAAACTTTGGCAAAGCCATCCATATCCATTGAAGCCCGGGCTCTTGCACTGGCAGAAAACGGAAATTTCCCAACATTATAGGCAATATTATTTTTCTTGAGGTATTCTTCGGTATATCCTACTGAGGCCACTTCCGGCCAGGTATATACTACTGAAGGAATACGGTTATAATGAATATGGCGCTTTTGTCCATTAATGGTTTCAACGACAAAAACTCCTTCTTCTTCCGCTTTGTGCGCCAGCATTGCGCCGCCGATCACATCGCCAATAGCATAGATATTGGATGCTGAAGTCTGATTTTTTTCATTCACTTTAATAAAGCCTCTTTCATCAAGCATTACATCTGTATTTTCAAGCCCAAGACCTCTCACATAAGGACTTCTTCCTACTGCTACCAATACATAATCTGCCTCCAGCTCGCCTTCTGTTCCATTTTGATCTTTAAAAAAGACTTTAGCAGCAGAGCCTATATTTTCTGTTTTATAAACGCCCTGCTTAAGACGGATATCTATTCCTTCTTTTTTAAGAATTTTCTGCAGACTTTTCCCAAGCTCATGATCCATAGCCGCAATCAGGTGATCTGCATATTCCAGAATGGTCACTTTCGTTCCGATACGGTTGAAAATAGACGCCATTTCCACACCGATTACTCCACCGCCGATAATTACCATAGATTCAGGCTTCTCCTGTAAAGACAATGCTTCTGTAGAAGTGATAATTCTCTGCTTATCAATTTTCACCCCCGGAATGCTTGATGGCTTTGAACCTGTTGCAATGATGGAGTGCTGTGCAGTAATCTCTTTTACTTCAGAATCGCTGATAATTTTTATCGTGGAATTATTGATAAAGCTTGCTGTTCCTTTAAGCCTCGTAATTTTATTTTTATTCATTAAAAAGTCGAGACCTCCCGTATTTTTTGAAACGACATCTGCTTTTCTCCTGTACATCTGCTTAAAATCAAGCTCTATTTTGTCCAGTCTGATGCCATGTTCATTAAATTTTTGCTGTGCTTCTGCATAATGATGGGTACTATCCAGTAAGGCCTTAGTCGGAATACACCCCACATTGGTACATGTTCCTCCCAATGTATCATATTTTTCTATGATTATTGTTTTATATCCCAGCTGTGCACTTCTTATAGCGGCCACATATCCACCAGGTCCTGAGCCGATTACGGCAATATCATAATGATCCATTTGATGTATTAATTTTTTATGATTAAATTTACTTGCAAAATAAAAGCAAAATTAAAACAAACACTTTCATTTTGCAAGTATTATTTTAAAATTAACAATATGAGTAAAAAAAGATCCGGCTGCCCGATCAGCTGTTCTCTCGAAATCTGGGGAGATAAATGGTCTCTGCTCATCATAAGAGATCTTATGCTGAAAAAGGAATGCACGTATGGTGATTTTCTGAAGGCTGATGAAAAAATAGCAACAAATATTCTGGCGTCAAGACTTCAGAATCTGCTGGATCACGGGATTATTGATAAAAAAGACCATCCTGACAGCAAACTGAAAAGTTTTTATTTTCTGACACAAAAGGGAGTCGATCTTATTCCTGTGATCGTTGAAATCAATCTTTGGGGAGACCAGTATCTCACCATTCCTGATGACAGGAAAAAGCTCCTTGAAGAGATAAAAAAAGATAAAGAGGGATTTATTAAGAGAGCAAAAGCCTATCTTCTATCAACTGTTTAATAGGCAGACAGCATCATAGCTTTCATAAAATTGAGTAATAGCAATTTTAAAATTTCATTAACTCATTTTTCCTTTTTCATTCCGTAAATTTGGAATAAAATAAATTTAGAACAATGCTTAATTTCGAGTTTAAAAACCCAACAAAAATACTTTTCGGAAAAGGTGAAATCACCAAAATTTCCAAAGAAATCCCTAAAGATGCCAAAATATTAATGATTTATGGTGGCGGAAGTATCAAAAACAATGGGGTGTATGACCAGGTAAAAGAGGCTTTGAAAGATCATGTGCTGTATGAGTTTGGCGGAGTACCTGCCAATCCTGAGTATGAAGTATTGCTGAATGCCTTAAACTTTATCAAAGAAAAAAATATCACTTATCTTCTTGCGGTAGGCGGTGGTTCTGTGATTGACGGAACGAAATTCCTTTCTGCAGCAGCCTATTACGATGGTGAGCCTTGGGATATCCTCAGAAAATCGGTACGAACTTTTGAAGGGGAAGGAATGCCATTCGGAAGTATTTTAACACTTCCTGCAACCGGTTCTGAGATGAACTCCGGATATGTAATCTCAAGAAGAGAAACACATGAAAAACTTTCATCAGGAGGGCCGGGACTTTTCCCTCAGTTTTCTGTGCTGGATCCTGAAGTAATCAGATCTATTCCAAAAAATCAAATCGTGAATGGAATTACGGATGCTTACACCCATGTTCTGGAACAGTATATGACTGCTCCTTCTTCTGCCGACCTTCAGGAAAGAATTGCAGAAAGCATTCTGATCAGCCTTCAGGAAACGGCTCCTAAAGTATTGGCTGATGATTTCAGCTATGATGCTGCCGGAAACTTTATGTGGTGCTGTACAATGGCCCTGAACGGACTGATCCAGAAAGGAGTGATTACAGACTGGGCAGTACACGCCATGGGTCACGAGCTGACAGCTTATTTTGGTATTGACCATGCAAGAACGCTGGCCATTATTGCTCCATCCCACTACCGCTACAATTTTGAAGATAAAAAGGGGAAACTGGCCCAGTACGCAGAAAGAGTCTGGGGAATTAAAGACGGAAGTGTAGAGGAAAAAGCAGAATTGGGTATCAAAAAACTGGAGGAATTCTTCCACAGTCTTCACATTAAAACCAAACTTTCTGAATATACAGAAGATTTTAAAAGCACTGCAGAAAAAGTTGAAAAAGCTTTTACAGAAAGAAACTGGCTTGGACTTGGAGAATACAAAAAGCTGACTCCTCAGGATGCTTATAAGATTGTAGAGATGAGTTATTAATGGACTCAGGATGCATGTTTCTGGGTACGGGGTTTGAGGTTTGAGCTACGTTATTCTGAGATTCGGATGAATGTGTTTATATTTATTTTCAAGTTGAAAATATATAACCCAAAACTCGTATCTCGTATCACAGCATTCATAAAATTATTTAATTTACAAACATTTGTTTAAAAATTCGTTATTTCATTATAAATATTTCAAATTTATTTATATTTTAGCATATTCTTAAATTTGTGAAAATGAAAAAACAGCTACTTTTATTTGCCTTTTCTGCCATTGCGCTTACCTCTTGTAAAGATGACAATCTTGAAGCTTACGATATGGATATCATGAAGGGAGATTGGAAAGAGGTTAAAAGAGAAGTGATCTCTGGGAAAGATAATAAAACAGTGCTTTATACTGAAACGTTAACAGGATGTGCTGCTAAAAATACTCTTTTCTTAAGAACGGATTATTACGTAAGCTATACAGCATATACAGGAGAAGGAGCAAACTGTACTCCTACAGTGAAAAACGAAGGAAGATATACTTACGATGCTGATTCAAAAATTATTGGAATTAAACTTGGAGATGATGCCTCAGTTAATTACAGAGTAGATATTCTGACAGGCAAGGATTTAAAACTTGCTCAGCAATCAGGAATTTTTGATATGGACGGAGATAAGATTCCGGACATTCCTTATGTTACTTACAAAAGATAAATCATATACTCCCGTTAAACCGGGAGTTTTTTATTATTTTTATATCTGAATTTAAAACTGAATATAATGAAGAAGATTCTATCAGCATTTCTATTGCTGTATTGTACGATTGTCTTTTCACAGGAAAAGAAACCCATGTATTGGCAGGACATCCAGGCGTTTAAAAAACAGGACCAGCAAAATCCACCACCCAAAGATGCTATCCTGTTCATCGGAAGCTCATCATTTACAAGATGGACTGATATTGCAGATTATTTTCCTGATAAAACAATTATCAACAGAGGATTTGGAGGTTCCAGGCTTACGGACCTCAATTATTTTGCCAATGATCTCCTGGCTCCATATCAGCCCAAACAGATAATTATCTACTGTGGAGAAAATGATTTTGCTGACAATCATCAGCTAAAAGCAAAAGTAGCAGTGAGCCGGTACAAAGCTTTCTACAAAAAAATACGTGAAAGATTTCCTGATATTGAAGTAGATTATATCTCAATGAAATACTCGCCGAGCAGAGAAGTGATCTGGCCACAGATGAAAATCGCCAATAAAAAGATTGAAGCTTTTATGAAAAAAGAACCTAATGCTGAATTCATTGATGTTACTAAAGCAATGGAAGATGCTAACGGGAATGTAAGAAAAGATATTTTTGTGGAAGATATGCTTCACTTTAAGCCGGAAGGATACAAGATCTGGACGAAAGTGATTACTCCTTACCTGAAATAAACTAAAACCTATGATAAAAAAAACAATAACCATTTTATTTTCTGTTTTACTCTATTCTTTTTCATTTTCTCAGGAGAAGCCCAATGAAAAAACAGTTCTTCGGGAACTTTCAGAAAACGCATGTAAGTGTACTGATTCCATTGCTTTATCTAACAGAAAGAAGGAAGATATCATTAAAGATGTTCATGGATGTATTGATAAATACACAGGTGCTCTTCAAATTTCAACACTTTTGAAAGGAGCAGAAAAACAATCTGAAAACGCACCTGAAGTAAACGGGAAAAAGCAGATCAATCTGACATTTAATACCAATAAAAATTCACAGCAGTATAAAGAAAGCTATAATGAACTTGAGCGCTATCTGATGCAAAACTGTGAGAGCGTAAAGAGAGCTACTACAACTTCAGAAACCAGTTATGACAAGTTCTCAAAGAATAATACAGCACTTGATTTATACCAGAAAGCCATTGACGCATCCAAACAGGAAAACTGGAAAGAAGCAATCCAGAACTATGAACAGGCTGTAAAGATTGATCCGAAATTCATTTATGCATGGGACAACCTGGGAATCTGCTACAGGAGAGTTGAAGAATATGATAAAGCTCTTAATGCTTATAAACAGTCTTTAGCTATTGACCCTAAAGGCAAAATGCCTTTACAGAATATAGCCATCACTTATGTCTATAAAAAAGAATATCAAAAAGCAATTGATGCATATGGGGATTTTGACAAAATGTATCCCGGCGATCCGGAAGTTTATTATGGAATGGGACAAGTTTATTTTACCCACCTGAAGAATAATGAGAAAGGTCTTGATAATATTTGTAAAGCATACAGGATTTATTCTGAACAGAAATCGCCTTACCGATCAGATGCTGAAAAAATGATAGGCTATATTTACAAAAGTATGAAAGAAGAAGGTAAAACTGACAAGTTTAAAGAAATCTTGAAGAATAACAATATTCAATTTGATTAAAAATTGTTTAAATTTATTAGAATATTTAAATTCAAATAAGTTTAAACGACTTCAAAAATAAAAACGATTCCTTTTGCGGGAATCGTTTTTATTTTATTTCTTTCTTTTTGATTTTGATTTTGCTTTCTGCTGGGCTCTGTTTGCTCCGAACTTTTTGGGTGCTTTTCTTTTAGAAGGTCCTCCCCAGTTTTCTTTTGTATTTTTAGCTTTCTTCTCGTGGAATGCTCCTCCTCCTTCGTTCAGTTTTACCTGTACAGGATTTTTCATCACCACTTCGTCTTTTTCGGAAGCTATTTTATTAGGATTGATTTTAACGCCTTCCGGGAAATCATTAAATTTCAATTCCTTATCCATTAACAGTTCAATATCAAGAATCAGAGGTTCTTCTTTTTTGGTAACAAAAACCAAAGCTTTTCCTTCTTTATCCGCTCTACCCGTTCTACCGATCCTGTGGATATACTGCTCAGGAATATCAGGTGTCTCAAAATTGATAACATGGGTAATATTTGAAATGTCAAGACCTCTCGCCATTACATCTGTGGTAATCAAACCTCTGATCTCTTCATTTTCAAATCTTTTCATCGCTTTCAGCCTGTAGTTCTGCGATTTATTAGAGTGAATCACATCAAACTGTTCAGGGAACAGCTCATCAATCTTAGTGAAAAGCAGATCAGCATGTTTCTTATTATTGTTAAAGATCAGCACCTTAGACATATCTGTATCTGTCTTCAACAAATGTTCAAGCAAGTTGATTTTAGTATTGAAGTTTTCTACTTTATAACCAATCTGTTCAATTTTTTCAAGTGGTGTTCCTGATTTAGCCAATGAAATTTCTATCGGACTGGCAAAATACACGTCCAGCATTTCATCTACTGCTTCTGTCATGGTTGCTGAGAAAAGAATGTTCTGCCTCTTCTCTTTCATCATTTCAAAAATATGGCTAAGCTGTGGTCTGAAACCTAAGTTAAGCATTTCGTCAAACTCGTCAATGATCAGCTTCTGAACTTCTTTCAGAGAAATTGCGTTATCTATGGAAAGGTCCATCACTCTTCCCGGAGTTCCTACCAGGATATCACATCCGTCATTGAACAGCAATTTCTGGGTATTGATATTTTTTCCACCATAAACTCCGATTACTCTTGCCGTAATATTTTCTGTCAGTTTCTCAAGAATTTCAGTTACCTGTACTACCAGTTCTCTGGTAGGAACCAGCACCAAAACAGTTGGATTTCCTGTCTTGCTGTATTTCCATGTTTTAAGAACGGGTAAAAGATATGCTAGTGTTTTTCCGGTTCCGGTCTGTGCAATTCCCATTACATCTCTTCCTGAAAGAATAGGTTTTAAGCTCTTTTCCTGAATCGGGGTAGGTTCAAATAATTCCAAATCCGCTAAAACATCAAGAATTTTAACCGGCAGGTCAAAATCTGCAAAAGTGAGTTTTTCCATTTTGCAAAGATAGGTATTTAATTTTTTAGTATAGAAGCAGAAGGCCGGAAGCCGGAAGATTATCAGCTGCCCTGTTTACGTTTTTGAATTTATTGGTTAAACAACTGATGATTATTCAAAGTTATTTCTTTCCTCTCGCAGCATCCATCCAGCTATTTTACTCAATTCACCTTAACACTTTCACTGATAATTTTAATATCATCATCTATCCATTTGCTTGAGGTAATAATGACATAGCCTTTCTTTTTAGGATCTTTTTTAATAGGAAATTTATCTTCTTCCCACTGGTTACAATGAGTTGAAATAGAGGGTAATAATGGTTTCCAGCCTGTTTTACTGAAAGTATATACATAGAACGGATGCCAGCAGCTGGTACACCAATTCGGGTAAAATCCAATCTCTTCTTTCCCGTCACCATTAAGATCACCTACATTATACAGGCTCCCCTGGTTTGCAGGGGTAACCGTTATAGAAGGGATATTTTTATCGCTGAAATAGATAGTAGTTTCACATTTTCCTTCACATTCCTCACCACAGTCGCTGACTTTTGTATAGGCATATTCTTTTGTTCCGTTTCCGTCAAAGTCTCCCTGAAGTTTCTCTTCGCTATTTTCCTGAGCCGTACAAAAGGAACTCAATAATGTAAATGCAGTTATAATAAGTGCTTTCATTGTGGTCGTGGTTTTCAGATATGGAATTTGACGGATGATTTTCGGGTTACGGGTGCAATATTTATAGAGTTTACTTTAAAGTTTGAGCTTACTTTCTTGTAACCCGCAACAAAAGTATTAAAACTAAAATTACTGAAAAAATAAAGCCTAAAACTGCTATCAGAGACAGTTCTCCAATTCTCGGGCCGGATTCTGAAGTAAAAACTATAGCCGTTGCAATAATATTCGCTCCTAAAACCATAGCCAGAATCAGATTAATTACACTGGATTTAATAAGCTGATTGGTCTTCTCTATATTTTTGATCTCACTGGAAACCGTAAATTTATTTTCATCAAGCTTTTGGAGTACAGAACGGAGTTCTTTTGGAATTTCATCTACATTATCCGTAAAATTCATCATCCGGTCCATCCCTGTTTTTAAAAGATTCTTTGGGTTGATTTTTTTGGTGAAAATCTTTTTGGTATAAGGATGCAGACTTTTCACAATATCCAGATCAGGATTGATATTTCTTCCTACCCCTTCTATCAGGCTTATTCCTTTAAATAAAAGATAGAAATAATCTGGCATATAAAGCCTGTTGTCTTTCAGAATATCCTTCATCTTGTTGAGGATCACCTGCACATTGATATCCTGTAATGATGAACTGTGAACAAAATTCAGGATATCCTCCACATCATTTTCGAACCTGCGTTCATCAGGAATTTCATAGCTGACTGCCATTTTCTTAAGATAGCGGACTATTTTATGGGAATTTTTGGCAACAAAACTTACGATAAGGTTTTCCAGAATTTCTTTATCATTGGGCTGAATTTTCCCTACTGCTCCAAAATCAATGAAAACGATTTTGCCATCTTTTTTCACTAAGATATTTCCGGCATGAGGATCAGCATGAAAGAATCCGTAATCCAAAATCTGAGAAACAAAAAGCCTTAATCCTACTTCAGAAACCTTTACAGGATCAATACCATTCTCCAGAAGAACTGATTTATCCGTAACTTTTATCCCATCTATGAATTCCATACAGAGAATATTGTTGTTGGAAAATTCTTCATAGACTTTTGGAACATAGGTCTCTTTATTATTCTTAAAATTAAGACGGAACTGCTGGATATTATTTCTTTCATTGATCAGAGAAACTTCTTCAAGCAATGATTTTTCAAACGTAGAAATAGCTTGTTTCAGATTAAGTTTCTCTCCTATTTCCGAATAAGTGGATATCAGTTTTTCAATATCTTTGATTAACAGTAAATCATCCTCAATTACTGACTGCACGTCAGGTTTTCTTAATTTTAGAATCACCGGACTGCCATCCAGTAAAACCGCTTTATACACCTGTGCAATGGAAGCTGTTGCTAAAGGCTTTTTCTGAACTTCAAGGAAGTAATCTTTCACAGAAATATTAAACTCACTTTCCAGTGCTTCTTCTACATCCATATCTACTGTTTCCACTTTGTCCTGAAGTTTCTGCAGTTCCTGAATAAGTTCCGGTGGCAGCAAGTCTTCCCTGTTGCTGAATGTCTGGCCGAGCTTTACAAAGGTAGGTCCCAGCTCTTCAAGAGCCAGTCTTATTCTTTCATAAACGGTTCCTTTTGAAATAATTTCATCTGAATTGCCTGAAACGTCCTCCTGCTTATTCCCTCCGTTCATTCTCGCCAGAAGATCTTTGAATCCATATTTACTCAATACGGAAATCAGTTTTGCGGATCTCTTCAGTTTTCTTTGCTGCTTGTCAAACATAGTGTATCAATAGTAGGTGCAATTTACTCCAAAAACTGTTCCTATTTTTATTAAATTAGGGAACTTAAAACTAACTACCATTACTTATGAAAAAAACTTTTACTTTATTGTTCTCGATTCTTACCTTCTGCATTCTTTCGGGACAATCCAACTATAGCCAAGGGTACAAAGAGTACGACAATCAAAATTTTCAAAAAGCCATATATTACTTTAACAAAGCGATCGATACCAGAGAAAATATTTCTGATTCTTATTTATACAGAGGGATGTCTTATCTGTATTTATATGATGCTGAAAAGTGCAGGGCAGATTTTGATAAAGTTCTGGAATTAGATCCTAAAAATAAAATGGTTTATACTTTTTACGGTAAGTATTATTCATTAACCAATCAGTTTGCCAAGGCTGTTGAAAGTTATACTATTGCATTGGAAAGAATGCCTGATGATTATAGATTATATGGTGAAAGAGGAGCTGCTAAAGCTGAACTCGGGATGTATAGTGAAGCTCTTGCCGATGCTGATATCTCTGTACAAAAACAACCAAAAAATTACAGAGGGTATCTGAACCGGGGTTATGTTAAAATGCGTATGGACAAATATGCTGAAGCCGTTGAAGATCTCAGCACTTCATTAGCGGTTCAAAAATCAGAAAAAGGTTATGAACACAGAGGAATGGCGTATGCCTTATTAAGAAAGAATGATGCTGCATTGCAGGATTTTGAAAAGGCACTGGAATATAATCCGAATAATCCTCTTGTTCTATATTATCAGGGAGAAGTTTTATTATCTTCAGGACAGCAGGAAAAAGCCTGCAAAAGTTTTATAAAGAGCAAACAGCTGGGGAATGACAGCATTGATGATGTTATTTCTAAAGCCAAATGCCAGGAGGTCAAAAATTAAAAATAACAATACATAATCAAATTTTAAAGAATTAAAAATATTCATAATAATAAAAAAATATCATTTCTCATAAAATTTAATATATTTACAAGGTACAATAAAACAAACTAAAAGTATTAGAACATGAAAAATTTACGTAACAACAAACTTTCAAGAGAGCAATTAAAAGGGATCGCAGGAAGCGGTCTTAGTGGCATTACTATTCCAAACTGCTCTAACGAGTGCTGTCCTACTGACGGAAGACCAAGATGCCCAAGACTGATCTGTCCTGCGGTAGTTTGCCCTCAGTATGTTTAATGTATTAAAAAAAATTTTAGGTAAATAAAAACAGAATGCATCAGCATTCTGTTTTGTTATTTAAGATAGGTTTCATACAGATCTTTCCGGCGGTCTTTCATCACCTGTACAGAACCGTTGTGATGGAGATCTTTTAACAGATTCAGGTCTACGTCTACAATCAGGGTCATTTCTGTATTGGGAGTTGCTTCTCCTTTCACCGCATTGGATGGAAAGGCAAAATCGGAAGGGGTAAATACGGCAGCCTGCCCGAACTGAATATCCATATTGTTTACCTTAGGAAGATTTCCTACACAACCTGCAATCGCTACATAACATTCATTTTCTATAGCTCTTGCGGCAGCACAGTGGCGTACTCTCATGTAAGCATTCTGAGTATCTGTAAGGTAAGGAACAAACAGAATTTTCATTCCCTGGTCAGCTAAAATTCTGGGCAGTTCCGGGAATTCAACATCATAACAGATCACAAGACCTATTTTTCCGCAGTCGGTATCAAAAACTTTTATTTCATTTCCTCCTTTCATCCCATAGTACCTTTTTTCATTCGGAGTAATATGAATTTTTCTATATTCATCCATACGGCCATCACGGTGAAGAAGGTAACTGACGTTGTAGAGTTCATTATTTTCAAAAACGGGCATACTTCCGGAGATAATATTGACATTGTAACTGATAGCCAGTTCGGAAACTTTATTCTTAATCTGTTCAGTAAGTTTCGCCAGCTCTATCATACTGTCCCTCTCCGAAAGATTATTAAACGGAGCCAGTAAAGGGGTATTGAAAAGTTCCGGAAACAGCACAAAATCCGATTTGTAATCCCCCATCACATTGACAAAAAATTCTACCTGTTCATAAAAAGCCTCTATATCTTTAAAATGCCTCATCTGCCATTGAACGAGCCCAAGCCGTATAATGCTGTCCTGCATCGTATTCGGTCTTTTGCTGTAATAGATATTATTCCATTGTAAAAGCACGGCATTTTCTCTGGAAGCTTCATCTTCGGGAAGATATTTTTTCAAAACCCTGATGGGTAAAAAGTTATTGGAAAGCTGGAAAGACAATACCGGATCATAGATCTCCTTATCTCTCACTTTCCGTATATATTCCCTGGGAGAAAGCTCGTGACTGTATTTATGATAGCTCGGAATTCTTCCTCCAAGAATAATTGATTTTAAGTTTAACAATTCGCAGAGTTCTTTTCGGGCGTCATAAAGCCTTCTTCCAAGGCGCAACTCCCGGAACTCAGGATCTACAAAGACTTCTATTCCGTACAGAACATTCCCTGTTGAAGAATGGGTATTGAAGGTATAATTTCCTGTAATATCGCTGTAGGTATGATCATCCCCAAATTCTTCATAATTGACAATAATGGAAAGTGCCACTGCCGCCAGTTTTCCATCTACAGTAATACAGATTTGTCCATTGGGAAATATTTTTGTGAGTTTATCGATACTTTTTTTGGACCATATAGATTCCGACATCTGTGGGTAGGCCCTTTTCATCGTTTCTGCCAGCTCATCATAATCCTGAAGGGTCAGGTTTCTTGTTTCTATTTGCATTTGATGTAATTTTACTTAAATTTAGGGAAAATATTTGATTTGAATCCTTACAGGAAAGCACTTTCCAACCATTTATATAAAATTTAACAGTGGATATCACCCCGATCATACGAAAAGCAATTGATTCAAATAACAACTGGAAACATTCTGCTTTCACCTCCGTAATAGAGCTCCTTTCATCTCATTACGACATTGATATAGAAATCGATACAGAAAAAATTGCTGTCCTGAGTCTGAAAAATAAAACAATCGGATATATCTGTTTAAATTATCCTTTGATATTTATTGAAAGTGAATATGTTTTACAAGTAAAAAATTTTCTCTACACATTTAATAATGTAGAATATATTATTGTTGATACCATATTTAACCAATACTTATTAATAAATTCTTATATTTATAATTCTTATTTTGAATATATGGAAAACTTAACTACTTTTTCTGCTGAGGATTTTTATTTTTATAATGTAAATTAAGAGTTATACTCAATTTTTAAAGAACTAATATAAAAGCCTTCTAGCTAATCTATAATTTTATTACAACTTTATTTTATCAATGAAGCCATATGCATTAACCTCAGCTATAAGTATCACAATTATTTTTATTTTACGATTTTTTTATCCTGATTCTACGACCAATATCTCGCACAATTTAAACTTGTTTTCAGAATCTGAAATAAATATTCACAACACCAAAAGCTTCATTTACTTTTATTTAGTAGGAGCAACGTTACTAAATTATCTTATTTTCCATAAGCATATACTATTCAAGATGGTATATTCTTTATTGATTATTATCAATCTTATCCTCATTGTTTTTTCATTAAAACAGTTTTAATAAAAAATCCCGCCCAAATGGACTGCCCCCAAAAAGTTAGACACTTTTTAGGGGCATTTTTTTATGTATAGAAAAGAAAAATTTAGCGTTGCTTTCAAGCTAGAATGTATTAATCTTCACAAAAATTCTCATTGTTCAATTAAATCTATAGCAACAGAGAAAGGATTTAATGAAAGCAATCTGCGCAAGTGGATTGGTTTTTATAACAAGTACGGAATCTCGGGACTATACCCTCGAAAAAACATGAGTTATT